>NZ_JAUOZU010000001.1 GCF_030551875.1 Fluviirhizobium alvei
GGTTATCTCAGCCCGATGGAATTTGAAAACAAACTGGGATTAGCTTAACTCGGCGTCCGAAAAACCGGCAGCAGGCCGACTGCGCTGCGCCATCTACACCCGCAAATCGAGCGAGGAGGGGCTTGATCAGAGTTTTAACTCGCTCGACGCCCAGCGCGAAGCCTGCGCCGCCTTCATCACCTCGCAGGCGAGCCTCGGATAGCGTTTGATCCCGGATCTCTACGACGATGGCGGCATCTCCGGCGGCACGCTGGAGAGGCCGGCCATCCAGCGCCTGCTCCAGCATATCCGCGAAGGGCGGATCGACATCGTCGTCGTCTACAAGATCGACCGCCTGACCCGATCGCAGATGGACTTCTCCAAACTCGTCGATGTCTTCGACCGCCATTCTGTGTCCTTCGTCTCGGTCACCCAGCAGTTCAACACCACGACATCGATGGGGCGCCTGACGCTGAATGTCCTTCTGTCCTTCTGTCCTTCGCCCAGTTCGAGCGCGAGGTCACCGCCGAACGCATCCGCGACAAGATCGCCGCCTCCAAGCAAAAGGGCATGTTCATGGGCGGCCGCGTGCCGCTCGGCTACCGTCGCAACAATCGCAAGCTGGAGGTCGATGAAGACGACGCCGATTATGTCCGCTATCTCTTTCGTCGCGTGCTCGAACTCAAATCGGTGAGCGCCGTCAAGCATGAGATCGACGCCGCCTGCGAATCCTATGCGATGGGTAATGCCGAAATGGAGACGCCGCGTCGCTGGCGGGCCATGACCCATGGCCAGCTGCGCTATCTTCTCTCCAACCCGACCTATATCGGCAAGTTCACCCATAGGGGACGCCTCCATGACGGGGAGCAACAGGCAATTGTGTCCCAGGATCTCTTCGATGCGGTCCAGGCCGAGATCAGCGAGATCCGTACTGTGGGCCGTCGCGGACGCGGCGCGCCCGACATCCATCTGCTCAACGGCATCGCCTATGACGAAACCGGCGATCGCCTGAGCCCCTCAAGCGCGGCCAAGGGTTTGAGACGCTATCGCTATTATCTCTCCCATCGCCTGCAAAAGAACTCCAGGGGCAGAAGGGACGGATGGAGACTTCCAGCCGACGAGTTCGAGCGCATCGCGCTCAGCCAGGCCACCGCCGTTCTTGAGAATGCCACGCTGATCTCGACCTGGCTGGAACAGGCGGGAGCCGGAAACGCCATCGCTGAGGCCCTGACGCGACTCACCACTCTCAAGGACGATCTCGCCTCGCCGGATCCGTTCCGCCGCCGCGATAGCATCCGCCTGATCTTCAAGGCGATCACGGTCGCTCCGAGCGACATCCGATTCGACATCAACCGCGACGCGCTGATCAAGGCCTTGATTCCCGAAGATCAACAAGGCGCGATCAAACCAACAATCCCCAGGATGACAAAACCTCCACCATCACCGTGCCGATGACCATGAAGCGCCGCGGCGTCGAGATGCGCATGGTGGTTCAAGCAGGCGCCGGGCGTGAACCGGATCAGGCGCTCGTCGATCTCATCGCCCGGGCGCATGTCTATCTCAACCGCCTCACCAATGGCTCAGCCACTTCCATCGCCGAACTCGCCGATCAGCTCGGTGTGCATCGCGCCGATATCAGCCGCATTCTGCCGCTGGCCTTCCTGTCGCCGCAGCTGACCGAATCGATTCTCTCAGGGCGTCAGCCTGCCGATCTCACCGTCCGCACGCTCTCAAGGCTGGTGGACATTCCTGCAAGCTGGGCGGAGCAGGCCACGCTGCTCGGCGGGTAAAAATACCGCAACGCATTCCCAAACGATCATCCACAGTCCGTGTCTTCAAGGCGCGGGCTGCTCGCATTGCAGGCGGACGTATCCAGACCAAAACGACCACCAGCCAAAATTAGTGGACGCAGGTGAGGGCCGACAGAGACTGTGGCCGGGAATGGGCGGAAAAAGAGGAGATATCGGCAGACGTCTGGTGGTGATATAGAGACCGCAGGCGCTAACCCACGGAAATGTCGGGTCTCTTTGGAGCAGTGCAGTTTTAGCAAGTTCTGGGAAGTAAATTTGGTGGAGCTAAGCGGGATCGAACCGCTGACCTCTTGCATGCCATGCAAGCGCTCTCCCAGCTGAGCTATAGCCCCATCCGTTCCGTTTCCGGAGGTGGTTACCGGTCGCTTCCGCGTCGGTGCCGGGTGTATATTTCCGCTTTCCCGGAATGGCAAGCAGGAAATTGCGTCCGGGCCGTTTTTTTTTACCGGCCCGGAAAACCAAATGAAATCAGACTTCGTCTTCGTCGGACGAAACGCCGATCAGGCCCGACATGTCGTCGTCCTCTTCGTCTTCGTCCTGTTCGAGGAAAGTATCGTCGTCATCGTCACCAAGATCGACGTCATCGTCGCCGAGATCCGGAAGATCTTCGCCGCCGGATGCTTCTTCGTCGGCCTCGTCGAGCGAAACGAGTTCGATTTCGGTGTTTTCTGCATCGACTTCGGCGATTTCCTCATCCTCGGCCTTTTCCATTACGGCTGTCGCCGAGGTCTCTTCGAAGAAGGAGAGGGGATAGGACTTGCCCGTATAGGGGGAGACGACCGGATCGCGGTTCAGGTCGTAGAATTTCTTGCCGGTATCCGGATCGATGCGCTTCGTGCCAAGCTCGGGTTTTGCCACGTGAGGACCTCTTGGTTGTGCATGCCGGCGCGGGCCGAGCCAGGCTGTCCGGCAGCGAAATCGAAAGTAGCAGCCCCCTTACCCATCTTGCCCCCGTCTGTCAAAGCTTATGTGCGCTTGCAGGCAGTGGATCGGGCGCATTTTTTCAGCCGACGGTGGATGACCTCGAAAAAGCATTGTGATAACCAGCGCCAGCGGCCGGCAAGGCGGCGGCCAACCCGGCTGCTCCACCGGTTCAATCGTTTCGTATCGAGGATGAGCTGATGTCGCATAGTGGCGCCCCCCGTCCGGCCACCGCCCGGAAATCCGAGGACCTCAAGGGCCGGGTCCGTATTCCCGGCGACAAGTCCATTTCCCATCGCTCTTTCATGTTCGGCGGCCTGGCTTCCGGCGAGACCCGCATCACGGGTCTGCTCGAGGGCGAGGATGTCATAAACACCGGCAAGGCCATGGCGGCCATGGGTGCCAAGATCCGCAAGGATGGCGATATCTGGATCATCGAGGGCACAGGCAATGGCGCCCTGCTGGCCCCGGAAGCCCCGCTCGATTTCGGCAATGCCGGGACTGGCTGCCGTTTGACCATGGGTCTCGTCGGCGTCTATGACTTTTCCTCCACTTTCATCGGCGATGCATCGCTTTCGTCGCGACCGATGGGGCGTGTGCTCAATCCGCTGCGTGAAATGGGTGTGCAGGTCCAGTCCGCGGCCGGTGATCGGCTGCCGGTGACGCTGCACGGGCCGAAAACACCCAATCCCATCACCTACCGTGTGCCGATGGCGTCTGCCCAGGTCAAATCGGCCGTGCTATTGGCCGGCCTCAATACGCCGGGCATCACGACGGTCATCGAACCGGTAATGACCCGCGATCATACCGAAAAGATGCTGCAGGGCTTTGGTGCCAACCTCACGGTGGAGACCGACGCCGACGGCGTCCGCACCATTCGCCTGGAAGGCCGCGGCAAGCTGACCGGCCAGGTGATCGACGTTCCGGGCGATCCGTCGTCCACCGCCTTCCCGCTGGTTGCCGCCCTTCTGGTGCCAGGTTCGGATGTGGTGATCGAAAATGTGCTGATGAACCCGACCCGCACCGGGCTTATCCTGACGCTGCAGGAAATGGGCGCGTCCATCGAAATCCTCAATCCCCGCACTGCCGGCGGTGAGGATGTGGCCGATCTCCGGGTCCGCCATTCCGAACTCAAGGGTGTCGAGGTGCCGGCTGAGCGTGCGCCGTCGATGATCGACGAATATCCGGTGCTGGCGGTCGCAGCCTGCTTTGCCGAAGGCCAGACGGTGATGACAGGGCTTGAGGAACTGCGCGTTAAGGAATCCGATCGCCTTGCCGCGGTCGCAACTGGCCTGAAACTAAACGGCGTCGATTGCGATGAAGGCGAAACCTCGCTTACCGTCCGCGGCGTTCCGTCGGGCAAGGGGCTTGGCAATCGATCTGGCGCGGCCGTCAAGACCCATCTCGATCACCGCATTGCCATGAGCTTCCTTGTCATGGGCCTGGCTTCCGAACATCCGGTGACGGTTGACGACAGCCGCATGATCGCGACCTCGTTTCCGGAATTCATGGGCCTGATGACTGGTCTTGGAGCGAAGATCGAGGCCTGATCGACCATGGTTGATCTGGCTGGCGACATCGTCTCGATCTATCGGGACCACGCCGACGAATGGGACCGTACGCGTGGCAGGTCTCTGTTCGAGAAGGCATGGCTCGACCGGTTTCTGACTCTCTGTGATGCGTCGGCCGATATTCTGGATATCGGCTGCGGCGGCGGTGAACCCATTGCGGCCTATCTTCTGTCGCAGGGCCGATCCGTCACCGGGATCGACAGTTCCGCTCCGCTGATCGAACGCTGCGGTGCACGGTTTCCGCAAGGGCGATGGCTGGTGGGTGACATGCGAACGATGCAGTTCGAAACCCCCTTTTCGGGCCTGATCGCCTGGGACAGCTTTTTCCATCTGTCATTCGATGATCAGCGAGCCGTGGTTCCGCTGTTTGGAAAACTGGCAAGGCCCGGTGCCGCGCTGATGTTTACAAGCGGTCCGGAGGAGGGCGAGGCAATCGGCCGGCTTTCGGACCGGCAGCTCTACCATGCCAGCCTCGCGCCGGAGGAATATCGAGACCTCCTCAACAGGGCTGGCTTCGATATCGTGGATTTCGTGCCGAACGATCCGGATTGCGGCGGCCATTCCGTCTGGCTCGCCCGTCGGCGCGCCTGATCAGGCGTCCGGGACGAGCGCTCGTATATCGGCGAAGATCAATCGCCATTCGTCTTCTGACAGTTCCATCAGCCCAAGACCTCTGAGCAGGAAGGCGCCCTCAACGGCAATCATGGCCAGCCGGGCCCGTCGTCCGCCATCCGTTTCTGGTGCATAGCGGAGCATTTCATCGCCATAGGCTTTCTGGATCGGGCCGAGATGTTCGGGCGTCTGCGCCAGCGTGGCGGTAAGACAGGCGCCTTTGGCCAGCGTTTCGGGGCTTTCCTCTTCGGTTGCTTCGATGCGGGCGAGGAGGGTCGCATAGGGCTTTTCGCCGATTCTCTCGGCTTTTTCGGCAAGCAGGCTCTCGAAACGGCCAAGATCGCGCTCGGTAATCGCGGCGATCAGGGCATCCTTGCTGGGGAAGTTGTACATCAACCCACCCTTGGAAATGCCTGCGCGGCGAGCGACCGCATCGAGACTGAGATGCGCTGCCCCCTGTTCCCGGGTCAACTCTTCGGCGGCATCGAGTATGCCGTCTCTGTCTATGGTCCGTTTTCGGCCCATGAAACCTCTTTTCAAACCGACTGGTCGGATTTATACATGAATCATTCGAGTGATCCCGATACCAGTCTAGCGCAGGACCAGAGACAATGTCAGCCGCAAACGCCCACAGAACCAGACAGTGGCTCCAGCTTGCCCTGATTTGTCTCAGCTTCGTGCCGGTGACCATCGATGCGACCATCCTCTATGTCGCCATCCCGCCCGTCGTGACGGCGCTGGGCGCCGATGCAATCGAAATGCTGTGGATCGTCGACATCTATCCCTTCGTCACTGCCGGTCTGGTGCTGTTGACGGGCCCGCTGGGTGACCGGTTCGGGCATCAGAGAATGCTGCTGGTCGGACTTCTTGTCTTCGCCGTCGCATCTGCCCTGGCAGCCTATTCCTGGTCGCCGGAAATGCTCATCGCCGCACGGGCGCTCAAGGGCGCAGGCGGAGCTATGATCGTGCCGTCCTCGCTGGCGCTGATCCGCATTCTGTTTGACGATCCGAAGCAGCGGGCGGTGGGCATCGGGCTTTGGGGCGCGCTGGCTTCAGCTGGCTCCGCGTCCGGTCCGGTGATCGGCGGATTGCTGCTCGAACATTTCTGGTGGGGCTCGCTCTTCCTGGTCAATGTGCCCGTCGCGCTCGGGCTGGCGGCGGTTCTTTCGCGGCTGATCCCGAACCGCATTCTTGGCCTTGGCCATGCCATCAGTCCACTGTCGCCGTTTCTCGGTCTCACCGGGGTGCTCGCTGTCGTCTATGCGCTGAAACGAGCGGCCCATGGCGATTTTCTGTCGCTCGTGCCGGTCATGGCTTTGCTTGTCGGACTGGCGGCACTCATCCTCTTCGTGCGCCGGGAACTGTCGGCCGAACATCCTTTGCTGGATCTGAGGCTGTTTGCCATCGGCATCTTTCGCACCGCCGTCTTTGCCGCGATCCTCACATCGATGACACTAATCGGCTTCGAACTCTTTCTGACCCAATATCTGCAGATGGTGGTCGGGTTGAGCGCCTTCGAGGCCGGACTTGCCTTTCTGCCATTCCCGATTGCTGGCGTCATTTTCGGGCCGATCGGCGGCTATCTCAATGGCCGCATCGGCTCCATGCAGACGGCGGCGATCGGGATTGCTGTAGCAATCATCGGCTATGTCGCCATTTCGATGATCGACCTGCATAGTGTGGGCTGGGAGCTGTTTGTCATTCTGGCGGTGATTTCAGGCGGCCATGCCCTGACCATGTCGGCTGCCACCAATGCGATCATGTCGAGCGCGCCGGAAGAACGCGCAGGTGCCGCGGCAGGTATCGAATCGGTCAGTTTCGAATTCGGTGCCGGATTAGGGGTGGCGTTCTTCGGCTCGATCATGACGGCGGTCTATATCCGCACATTTGTTGCCCCATCCGGAATGCAGATCGATCCCGGTCATTCGCTCGGCGAGGCACTTCGCGCGGCGCAATCGCTTCCCGCCGCATTTGCCGAACAACTCGTGGCGGCGGCCCGATCGGCCTATCTCGACGGATTTCACGTGATCCAGTATGCGGCCATTGCCATTCTGGTCGCAATCGGCGCAATCGTTCTGGCCCGGATGGCTCGTCCGGACCGCTAGCCGCAGCGATTGGCCGTTACCCTATCTTGCAGGCCGGGATTCCACATCCTAGAACTACGTCAAGGCAGTTGGTGCCGCTTGGGAGAAAGACGATGCTGACACTTTACCACTCGCCGGGATCTTGTGCGCTCGCCTCTCATATCGCGCTTGAAGAGGCGGGAGCGGAGTATCGGGTCGTCAAGGTGGATCTCGGCTCTGGCGCCCAACGCCAGCCGGACTATCTGGCGATCAATCCGAAAGGTCGGGTGCCGGCACTGGCTACCGAAGGTGGGATCCTTACCGAGACCCCTGCCATTCTGGCCTTCATTGCACAGCGCTTCCCGGAAAGCCGGCTCGCGCCTCTCGACGATGCATTTGCCTTTGCCGAGATGCAGGCCTTCAACGCCTATCTCTGCTCGACCGTTCATGTTGCCCATGCCCATGGTCGCCGCGGCAGCCGCTGGGCCAACGAGCAATCCTCCTTCGATGATATGAAGCGCAAGGTGCCGGAGACTATGGGAGCAGCGATGGCCCTGGTTGAAGATGACATGCTGCGTGGCCCATGGATCATGGGAGATCAATATACCGTCGCTGATCCCTATTTCTATGTCGTGTCCACCTGGCTGAAAGCCGATGGCGTCGATATCGAAACACTTCCCCGCATTGCGGATTTCAAACGCCGCATGGAAGAGCGCCCCTCAGTGAAGAAGGCGCTGCGCTGGATGGCGGAAGCCTGACAGGTCGCGCGCTGGCCAAACAGGTTCGCATCGGCAAATTGCCGATCGATAAAAACCTTCCCTTAAGATTTACCTTTTATAAATAAAGCGGAAGACGAGGTTTCCGCGATGCGTTTTGTATTTTTCGCTGTCCTTCTGCTGCTGGCAGGCTGTGGCTCCGTGCCCCATTCCATCAACAATGCCTGCGCTGTTTTCGAACAGCGCGACGGGCTGTTCGACAATTGGCAACGGGCTGCCGAAAAATCCTCCCGTCGCTATGGCGTTCCCGTTTCGGTGCTGATGGCGACCATCTATGTCGAATCCGGCTTCAAGCATAATGCACGTCCGCCACGGCGCTGGATCCTGGGGATCATCCCCTGGAAGCGGCCATCGTCGGCTTACGGCTATTCACAGGCGCTGAATGGCACCTGGAGCCGCTACAAACGCGAAACCGGCCATTACTTCGCCAAGCGATCCGATTTCGATGACGCCGTCGATTTTGTCGGCTGGTATCATCGCAAGACGCATTTGCGGAATGGCATCGCGCTCAATGATCCCTACCGACTCTATCTTGCCTATCATGACGGCAACGAAGCCTATGCGAAGGGCCGGATCTCCGGCGCCGCCCGCAGCGCGGCGAAGCGGTTTGCGAACATCACCTACACTTATGCGCGGCAACTGCGCAGTTGTTCGTAAGCCGCGGTGGGCTTGTATGGCCTATGCGACACTGTCGGCGTTTTTAAACACCGACAGTGATTTTGTATGCCGCAATTGCTTTGCTTTCACGGACTATTAAATTATGTAATTCGTCATATTGAGCCCCTGAGTCCTCCTATCGGGAAAAGAAATGCCGACCATTGCCATTGATGGGCCAGCTGCTGCAGGAAAGGGCACCCTGTCACGCAAGATCGCCGATCATTACCGGTTCCATCATCTCGATACGGGTTTGACCTACAGGGCTGTCGCGCAGGCTCTCCTGAAAGCACGTCTGCCGCTCGATAATCCGGCAGAGGCGGTCGATGTCGCCCGAGCCATCGATCTTGCGCAGCTTGATCGCGATGTTCTGGCCGACCATGCGATCGGCGAGGCGGCGTCGAAAATCGCGGTCATGCCCGAAGTCAGGCGCGCACTCGTTGATGCGCAGCGCACATTCTCGCACCGGGCGCCGGGAACCGTTCTTGACGGTCGCGACATAGGAACGGTCGTCTGCCCCGATGCAGAGGTCAAGCTATATGTGACCGCCAAACCGGAAGTGCGGGCGGATCGCCGCTTCAAGGAGATTCTCTTAAGTGGCGCCCAGGCATCTTTCGATGATGTCCTTGACGATATTCGTCGCCGCGACGAACGCGATATGGGGCGTGCCGACAGTCCGCTCAAACCCGCGGAAGATGCGCACTTGATTGATACAAGCGAAATGGGTATAGAGGCCGCGTTCGAGGCAGCGCGCAGGATTATCGACGCGGCCCTCGAAAAGGCTTGATGACGTTCCCCGCGCCGGATTGCCCTTCAAGGGCAGGAATGCAAAAAGCCTCGGATCAACACTAACCCTCGGCGCTTGGCGGCAATTGCGTGCCGCCCGTTTGGAGAACCAATGTCCGCAGCAAACTCCCTGAAGGAGGACTTCGCGTCCCTCCTCGAAGAATCCTTTTCCAAGGTTGATCTCGCCGAAGGCTATGTCACCAAGGGCATCATTACCGGCATCGAAAAAGACATGGCGATCGTCGACGTCGGCCTCAAGGTCGAAGGTCGTATCGCTCTGAAGGAATTCGGCGCCAAGGCCAAGGACGGCACGCTCAAGGTCGGCGACGAAGTCGAAGTCTATGTCGAGCGCATCGAAAACGCCATGGGCGAAGCTGTTCTGTCGCGCGAGAAGGCTCGCCGCGAAGAAAGCTGGATCAAGCTCGAAGCCAAGTTCGAAGCCGGCGAACGCGTTGAAGGCGTTATCTTCAACCAGGTCAAGGGTGGCTTCACCGTCGATCTCGACGGCGCAATCGCCTTCCTGCCGCGTTCGCAGGTCGACATCCGTCCGATCCGCGACGTCACCCCGCTCATGCATGTTCCGCAGCCGTTCGAAATCCTCAAGATGGACAAGCGTCGCGGCAACATCGTCGTTTCCCGCCGTACTGTTCTTGAAGAGTCGCGCGCCGAACAGCGTTCGGAAATCGTGCAGAACCTCGAAGAAGGTCAGGTCGTGGAAGGCGTGGTCAAGAACATCACCGATTACGGTGCGTTCGTGGACCTCGGCGGCATCGACGGCCTGCTGCATGTGACCGATATGGCATGGCGTCGCGTCAACCATCCGTCGGAAATCCTGTCCATCGGCCAGCAGGTCAAGGTTCAGATCATCCGCATCAACCAGGAAACCCACCGTATCTCGCTCGGCATGAAGCAGCTCGAGTCCGATCCGTGGGGCGATATCGGTGCCAAGTACCCGGTCGGCAAGAAGATCACCGGTACCGTCACCAATATCACCGACTACGGTGCATTCGTTGAGCTGGAGCCGGGCATCGAAGGCCTCATCCACATCTCCGAAATGTCCTGGACCAAGAAGAACGTCCATCCCGGCAAGATCCTGTCCACGACGCAGGATGTCGATGTGGTCGTCCTCGAAGTCGATCCGTCCAAGCGCCGCATCTCGCTCGGCCTGAAGCAGACCCTCGAAAATCCGTGGGAAGCTTTCGCCAACGCCCATCCGGCTGGCACGGTCGTCGAAGGCGAAGTCAAGAACAAGACCGAATTCGGCCTGTTCATTGGCCTCGATGGCGATGTCGACGGCATGGTGCACCTGTCCGACCTCGACTGGAACCGTCCGGGCGAGCAGGTCATCGAAGAGTTCAACAAGGGTGACGTCGTCAAGGCTGTCGTTCTCGACGTCGATGTCGAGAAGGAACGCATTTCGCTCGGCATCAAGCAGCTCGGCAAGGATGCCGTCGGCGATGCCGCCGCTTCCGGCGACCTGCGCAAGAACGCCGTCGTTTCGTGCGAAGTCATCGGCGTCAACGATGGTGGCATCGAAGTCAAGCTCGTCAACCACGAAGAGCTGACCTCGTTCATCCGTCGTGCCGACCTTTCGCGTGACCGTGACGAACAGCGCCCCGAGCGCTTCCAGATCGGCCAGGTGGTTGACGCCCGCGTCACTAACTTCTCGAAGAAGGACCGCAAGGTTCAGCTCTCGATCAAGGCTCTGGAAATCGCTGAAGAGAAGGAAGCCGTCGCACAGTTCGGTTCGTCCGACTCGGGCGCTTCGCTCGGCGACATTCTCGGTGCAGCGCTCAAGAACCGCGGCGGCGAATAAGCCTTTCCGGTTTGCTGAAAATCTGAACCCGCCGGTGGCAACACCGGCGGGTTTTTCATGTGCGGTCAAGGCCAGGCTGCCGCCTTCTTGGTCTTCCAGTTCCGCACTTCGCTGATGACAAGAAAACAGACGGTTTCCCCGACAATACAGCCGAACCACCCGATGGAAAATTGTCCCTGACTGATTGAATTCAGAATGTAGAACCCGCCGTAACTGCGGTTCTGGGAACAAGTTCGTGATTTCGAACTTCAATATCCGTAGCCGTACCAGCAAAAAACCCCGAATTGAAAGAAACCACTGGTCATTTCGCCTGAAAAACAAGGCTCGCGTAAGCTTGTGCGCGCCTTGATGTCTGATGGACTTTCCACATTTCGAATCGACTGTTCAATCGAGAACAAGATGCGGGGAGGACTCAGAATAACGGACGACAAAGGGGCGTGCCGTCCGGCACCACAAGATGTCCAGCCCAGGATCCAAGATATGACTGGAGGTCACACATGAATATCAAGAGCCTTCTTCTCGGCTCAGCCGCTGCTCTGGCAGTGGTAACTGGCGCTCAGGCTGCCGACGCTGTTGTCGCTGCCGAGCCGGAACCCATGGAATATGTCAAGGTCTGCGATGCCTACGGTACGGGCTTCTTCTACATCCCGGGCACCGAAACCTGCCTGAAGATCGGCGGACTGTTCCGCTATGAAAAAAGCTATCTCAAAGCCGAGCCGGCCTACCTAAACGGCTATTACTCTCATTTCTCTCGCGCCCGTCTTGAAGTAGAGGCCAAGAACGATTCGGATTGGGGTACGGTTTATAGCTGGCTGCGCCTCGAGGGCGACCAGGTTGATAATGGCACCAACGAAGTGCGGTTCTTTTACTATTTCGGCATCGGCGGTCTCGAATTCGGTTCGTTCGACAATCCATGGACGCGATATTTCGGATATGGTGGCGTAACCGATTGGGGTGGGAACTACGGTTTCCAGTCCGCTCAGTATATTAGCTACACAGCTGAATTCGGTGCGACCAAGGCCTGGATCTCGCTCGACAACGACGCCAATCAGACCGATTCTGACTTGCTTATGCACGATAACCACAAGTACATTCCGGACGTTTCGGGTGGTGTTTCGACTAAATTCGGGGACTACACCGCCTACGCCGGTCTCGGATACGACGAATCCTTGGATTCACTTGCTGTCAAGGCGAAGCTGTCCGGACAGGTCGGGATGTTCGGTTTCGCACTCTTGGCACTCTATTCTGACAATTTTGCAAACCGCTACTTCCATTATGACGGGTTCAGCATGATTGGTGGCGTTTCAGCCAAGGTCACGGACTCCATTACGCTGGCCACCGACTTGCAGTATTATGACGATGGTATGTGGCATGTGATCTCCGATGTCGTCTGGACGGCTGCTCCCGGTTTCTCCGTCATGCTTGAAGGCAGCTATACGAAGCCGAAAGATGAACCAGCAGATCGGCTTCTGATGGTACGGTTCGAGCGTACGTTCTGATCCTGCCGCAGACATAGAATCATTGAAGCCCGGCCTCGCGCCGGGCTTTTGCGTTACCGTCTCATGGATCAGAAGCCACCGAGGCGCTGGTAGTAGGCAAAGGCGCGATCGGCATCGGTTGAATCGCGGGTGATTTTCAACCCGTCTTCCTCTTCGACCGGATCGTGGATGGCATCATAGGCATCGCGCGGCCGGCGGCGTTCGCGACCCTCGCTCTGCTCGTCGCCATTTTTGTCACCGTCAGTTTCATCGCGGGCCTCATCCTCGTCCCGCGTTTCGGCGACGAAGGCTTCCCGGGCCGGGGTCGAAGTGACCACGGCGAAAGGAACCAGTTGACCCGGCAGGTTACCCGCCAGAACTCTGGCCTCCTGGTCCGTCGAGGACGACGAGGTCGTAGCGGCCGTGCCCGCGGTCGGAGTTGATCGTTCTTGTATCAGGCGCTGTTCGCTGGCCAGTTCATCGGCGCTGTCCGAAACCGCAAGCGGCTCGGCCACATGTTCCTTTGTGATGCCGGCGGTTTTCATTGGATCGGCCTCTGCGATCGCCTCGTCGGAAGAGAGCACGATAGCCTGTTGCGGTACGCTGGCCGCTTTCATTTGCGCATGCTGTTCCGTCAGGCGATTGACGGAGCTATCGGTAACGGCATCGATCACCTGGGTAATGACTTCCGAAATTCCCTTGAGCGTCAAAAGGGTCTGGAGCCGTTTGTCGCCAGCGTCGGACTTCAAGTTGTCCCGGCGTTCTGATTTTACGTCTGTTCGCTTGTCCGTCTCCGCGATCCGTTCGCTCTGGTCGGTGTCCTGAAGCGCCTGAGGTTGGATCCGTGCTTCTGTTGCTTTGCTTTCGGGGCGCTTGTTCTCCGAGACGGCCGGGATCTCCTGGTAAGCCTTTGCAGTTTGGCTCGCTGACGTCATTTCGCCCTCTTCGACTGTGGCTGGTTCCGTTCGCGGGCTCAGGCTGGCTTCGCTCAGTTGAACGCGAGAAACCGGTCTGGTCTCACCGGCTTCGAACATGGTCTTCAAATGCTGCTGCAACTGCCGCGGATCGTCGTTGCGGTTGACAGGCTGAGGAATGGCGACCTTTTCCGAGAAGAGTCCAAGCCGGCTTTCGAGAGTCCGGTTGTCGCCACGCATGGCAAGTGCATTATCCGAGGCTGCCGGCCGCGCTTCCGGTTGCAGGTAACTGGCGATGGCGGCGGTCGCTGCCGAACGTGCCGGCGTGGCATTGGGCATTTCGACTCTTGCTGCGAGCCGGGCTGCCTGTGCCGTATCGGGATTGCGGATTGCTGCAGCAAGTTCAGGCAGGCTGACGCCGAGCGCCTTGAGCCCGGCACGAAGCTCGATCGCCGGATAGGCTGTGGCGGGCATCCGTTCAACCGTCGTTACGATGCGCTGAAGGAGAATGTCGATCGCCTCATCCTTCATGCGGGCAATTTTCAGCACAAGTCCGACCCGCAGCATCAGATCCTCGATCACGGTGCGGTTGTTGGTTGTGGCTGGCAGCATTTTCAGATGCGCGAGCAGGCTGCCGCCCAACTCGTCATCGAGTGCGGCAGCTGCGATGGCGCGGATGAGGCTCGGCTCGGCCTGCTGCGCATTCGCTGTGAGAACGCCCCCCACGCCCGCTTGCACGCGGATCGCATTGGAGGCGGATGATGATGCAGTCGCTGTCACGGGGCTTGGCATGCGGAAACCTGCTTGGCTATGACAAGGGCTCATTGGGAGGACACGAGGTCGCTCATGCGGCCCTTGGCTGATCCTGCAGTTCCGCTCGGTGCCTCTCATCATCGCACCGGGATAGCCATTCTTGATTCCTGATAATATTTAAGGATAGTAAACGAGTGGTTAAACGAGGTGTCGATGAGCCTGCGCCCGCCGCAATCCTATCACGAGAGTGCTGTCGGAAAGGCGCCTCTCAGCGTTCTTGAGTATGAACTCATGGCGGAACGGGCCGACAGTCTGGGTCGTGCCGGTCTAAAGGCCGAGGCAGCACTCGAACGATTGAAGGATTGTCCAGAAATCGAGCGGGAAGACCGGCTGGATGCCGCGGCCGAGGCGGTTCAGGCCCTTTTCATTCAGCGCGAGATCTGCGGCTTGAAAAATGGTCGTGACGTGGTTGCGCGCTACGGCATTCCGGGTGCGGTCATTGCTAGACTCGGAGCCAGCCGAAAACGCTCCGGCCCTTGAAGGCGCCGGACGCATCCCGGTCTGGTGCGCGCGGACTGAGAACCAGCGTCACCAGCACGAAGCTCACATAAAGCAGGAGATACCAGGAACCGAGTTTTCCGAAGGAAACGACGTGCCATACCTTCTGGCTTGGATAGATCCAGGTTCCCGTCAGCGTGCCGATATTTTCCGCCACCCACAGAAAGATCGCAGAGAGAAAGGCTGCCATCGTTAGCGGCATCGATAGTGTCGTGCGATCCGTGGTGAAATGGATATGGACCCGGAAGAAGATCACCACCGTTGCCACGAACAGGAGATAGCGCATGTCTGCGATGTAATGGTGGGTGAAGAAGTTGGTGTAGATGGCAAGCGCAAGCGCAAAGGTCAGGGCCTTCGGCGGATAATGGGTAAAGCGCATGTCGAAGATGCGGATGGTCCGGGCCATGAAGGACCCCACCGACGCATAGAGGAAGCCGGAGAAGAGTGGCACGCCGGCAATCTGGAAGATCGCCGGTTCGGGATAGGCCCAGGATCCCATCTTGACCTTGAAGATCTCCATGATGGTGCCAACCACGTGATAGACGAAAATCACCCGGGCTTCATCGAGGCTTTCGAGCTTCAACCACAGGAATAGACCCTGCAGGAAGAGGGCTGCGAGGAACAAAAAGTCATAGCGATTGAGAAGCCAATCCGGCTGCCAGACCAGTTTGCTCAAAATCAGCAGCGTGAGCAGGCTGGCCGCAAATAGACAGGCCCAGGCCTGTTTCAACCCGAAAAGAAGGAATTCGGACAGCCACCAGGGTAGGCGAAGCAACTGCGTGCGGATGGCAAGTCGAAGCGGTTCGAGGAACGGGCCGGTTTCATGCTGTGAACGGTCGGGCTCGGACATGCTGCTCTTCTGGCTGTAATTGACAACGGAATCGCCGATTGGATCCGACGATTCCGAGAAGAGACGTTTCAGCGGCCGATTTTATGGCAAATTTTCGTGCCGGTGCGGCGAACCGATCAGCTATGGGCGAAGATATCGGTTTCTTCCCAGCCGAGAAGATCGAGCTTCGCACGGGTCGGCAGAAACTCGAAACAGGCTTCCGCCATCGCCATCCGACCGTCGCGTTCCAGCCGACCGATCAGCTTGTCGCGCAGGGCGTGCAGATAAAGCACGTCGGACGCTGCATATTCCAACTGTGCCTGCGTGAGCGTTTCAGCTGCCCAGTCCGATTGCTGCTGGACTTTGGAAACGTCAATATCGAGCAATTCCTTGAGATTGTCCTTGAGCCCATGCCGGTCCGTATAGGTGCGGCAGAGACGCGAGGCGATCTTGGTGCAGAAAACCGATGTCGTGGTGACGCCGAAGGTCTGGAACAGGACGGCGATGTCGAAACGACCGAAGTGGAAGATCTTCTGCCGCGCGGCATCTTCCATCATTGCCACCAGATTGGGAGCCGCCTTCTGGCCAGCAGCAATCTGGATCACATCGGCGCTGCCGTCGCCCGGCGACAGCTGCACCACACAGAGACGATCACGGCGCGGAATGAGGCCCAGCGTCTCGGTGTCGATCGCGATCGCACCGGTATAGAGTGCCGCGGCCTCGGCTGAAATATCGCCTTTGTGAAGTCGGATTGTTGTCGTCATCATTCATTCCCGCAATTGGCTGTCTTTGCCTCTTAGTCGAATCGGCTGCGAAATGATAGATTTGGTGCGCGCGTCAGATGCGCCTGCAGGAATGTATGATGAAGACAAAGCAAATCTTGTTGATCGCGCTGGCCCTGGTGGCGCCCGCCTCACTGCTTCCACAGACGGCAGCTGCCGATCAGATTGATTTCCGCAAGGTGGTCCGCCCGAAGGATCCGTTCAAGGATCTTCCGGGCGTCAAGGCGCCGATCGACAATGATGATCGCTACAATGCCGACTGCACCACCCATATCCGCCGCCTGCAGTGGGGAGATCCGCCACGCGGCCGCATGCCGGTTCGCATCTATCGATGCGCGGATGGTCCGGTGACCTTCGAATCGACCAGGCCGCCAATGCAGTATGACTGGAGGGTCTACAAGAAGAGGCGGGGCGACTGAAGCGCCCCGACTACTGGCCGCAATCGGTCAGAATGCCTTGAACGTCATGGTCGTCAACGATCGCGAGATGCCCGCGATATCGAGAATGTTGCCATTGATGAAATGGCCGATATCGGTACCTTCCGGCACGTAGATCTTCGCCAGCAGATCGAACTCGCCGCTGGTCGAATAGAGTTCCGATACGATCTCGCGTTCGTAGATGCGATCGGCGACGTCGTAGGCCTTGCCCGGATGGCACTGTAGCTGCACGAAAACGCAAATCATTCCATCACCTCACAGTTCGTCGCGCATCGGATGCGCTTTATATGTGCCGAGAAGCCTGACTTCGGTCGAGAAGAATTTCAACTCCTCCATGGCCCGGCGAACATTCTCATCCTCGGGATGACCTTCGATATCGGCATAAAACTGGGTGGCGACGAACTTGCCGCCCAGTTGATAGCTCTCGAGCTTGGTCATGTTGATGCCGTTGGTGGCAAAACCGCCCATGGCCTTGTAGAGTGCAGCCGGAATGTTACGGACATTGAAAATGAAGGTCGTGACGATCTTCTCGTCGGCGCTTGCCCGCGTCGGCACCTCGGCCTTGCGGGCAAGAACCACGAACCGCGTGACATTGTTGTCGGAATCCTCGACATTTTCCTGCAGGATATCGAGGCCATAGAGGTCGGCCGCCAGTCGCGGTGCGAGGGCAGCCATCGAACGGTCTCTGGTTTCCGAAACGAGCTTGGCGGCGCCCGCTGTGTCGCCGGCAACCATCGGCTTCCAGCCATTCAACCGGACGATCTTGCGGCACTGGCCAAGCGCATGGATATGGCTGTGGACGGTCTTGATCTCGTCCGCCGTCACACCTGGCAGAACCATGAGCTGGAAGCGGATCGGCATGAAATATTCGCCGACAATGTGCAGGCGCGATTCCGGCAGCAGGCGGTGGATGTCCGCCACGCGGCCAGCCAGCGTGTTCTCGATCGGAATCATGGCAAGATCTGCATCGCCATTCTCCACGGCCATGAAGGCATCTTCGAAAGTGGGGCAGGGCAGTGGGGTCAACCAGGGAAACTGGTCGCGGCAGGCCATATCGGAATTGGCACCGAAATCACCCTGGAAGGCGATGCGGTTCGTGGTGGTAATCATCGGGAAAAATCCGCCCTGTTCGTCTTGTTATTGTTTCTGCCCGGCAAGCATGGTTCGAGCCTTTTCGAGGTCGGCGGGAGTATCGACCCCAAGCGGCACCGAGTCAACGATCTCGGCATCGATGCGCATGCCCGCCTCGAGTGCCCGCAACTGCTCGAGCGATTCCCGCTTCTCCAGCGTCGAGGGCGCGAGCGATACGAATCGCTGCAACGCTTCACGGCGGTAGGCGTAAAGGCCGATGTGATGGTAGAGCGGACCATTGCCGTAAGGAGCGGTCGCGCGTGTGAAATAGAGTGCGCGCAGCCGCCTTTCACCGATCGGCGAACCGACGATCTTGACCACGTTCGGGTTGGTCTTCTCCTCCTCGTGGGTGATTTCCACCGTCAGGGTCGCAATGTCGGTCGCAGGATTGGAAAGCGGTCGCAGTGCTGCGCGCACCGTTTCCGCTTCGATTGTTGGCAGATCGCCCTGCACATTGACAATATACTGCGCCTTGCCCTCGGGGTCGGCATGCGTCAGCGCTTCGAAGATGCGATCGGAGCCGGATTGATGGTCGATGCGGGTCATGACAGCCTCGAAACCGGCTGCTGTCACGACAGACAGAATGTCGGGATGGTCGACGGCAACCATGATGCGGCCGATATTGGCTTCGCGCGCGCGCATGGCCACCTGGACGATCATCGGCAGGCCGCAAATGTCTGCAAGGGGCTTGCCGGGCAGGCGGGTTGAGGCCATTCGCGCGGGAATAAGAACAATCGTGTTTTCTAAAGTCGGATTAATCATCGTGGGGCCTTCAAAATCCACCTGAAAAGTGTCAATTAGTCTCACCAGGGGACGCGGAATTGCTGTTGCACTTTTAGCCCAAAAGACATAGGTTCCGCGCGATTTCAAGATGGGCCGGAGGGCTTCCGGCAGCAAGGGGAGCTTTGCGAAATGAATTCTTATGTGAATATGGGCGTGGGCGCTCTGCTTGGCACGGTATTCGTCCTCATGTCCGTATCGATCGCGTCTGAGAGCCTGTTCCATTCGGAAGTGCCGGAAAAGCCGGGCTTTGCGATCGCGGCTGAAGATGCGACCGCTGGCGAAGCCGCTCCGGGTGCAGAAGCTCCTGCTGCCGTTCCGGTTGCCCAGCTGATGGCAACGGCCGATGCCGCCAAGGGCGAAGCCGTTTTCAAGAAGTGCGCAAGCTGTCATAACATTGCCAAGGGCGCCGGCGCCAAGGTTGGTCCGGATCTCTATGGCGTCGTCGGTCGTCCGATCGCTTCGGCTGAAGGTTTCGGCTACTCTGCGGCCATGAAGGAATTCTCCGAAGGCGGCAAGCAGGTCTGGGACTTCGAACATCTCAATCAGTTCCTGCTCGCGCCGAAGAAGTATATCAAGAACACCGCGATGGGCTTCGCCGGTCTTAAGAAGGACGACGAGCGCGCCAACCTGATGGCCTATATCAACAGCCAGTCGGATGCGCCGCTGCCGGTTCCGGCTCAGTAATCCAGCTGTTGGATCAGTCTTTGAAGCCCGCTTTTCGAGGCGGGCTTTTTCTTTGCCTGCTGTTCAGATCGTGATACCCAATCAGAAAAAGGGGACCGATCCATGTTGAACGATTTTGAGAACCATGATGCCATGGGCCTTGCCGACCTGATCCGCAAAGGCGAGGTGCAGGCAATCGAAGTGGTCGATGCGGCCATCGCGCGCATTGAGAAGCACAATCCGGCGCTCAATGCCGTCGTGACGACCCTGTTCGATCGCGCCCGCGAGGAAGCGACCCGTCCTCTTGGCGATGGCCCGCTTGCAGGTGTTCCCTTTCTTCTCAAGGATCTCCTGGCAACGCTCGAAGGCGTGCCGACCTCGAACGGCAACCGCTTCTGGAAAAATGTCCCGGCTTCCGCGGATAGTGAACTTGTCCGGCGTCTCAGGGCTTCCGGCCTCATCATGGTGGGCAAGACCAACACGCCGGAATTCGGCCTCACACCCTATACCGAATCCCGTACGCTCGGTCCGGCGCGCAATCCCTGGGATCTGTCTCGCTCACCCGGCGGATCCTCTGGCGGATCCGCTGCAGCCGTCGCCGCCCGTATGGTTCCGGCGGCGAGCGGCGGCGATGGCGGCGGGTCGATTCGCATTCCAGCCTCCGCCTGTGGTCTCTTTGGCATGAAGCCCACCCGCGCCCGCACGCCGCTGGGACCTCTGTTTGGCGAAGCCTGGAACGGGTTTGCCGTCGAACATGCCCTGACCCGGACGGTGCGCGATTCCGCACTCCTGCTCGATGTCACCCACGGGCCGGATATCGGCGCGCCCTATCATGCGCCCGCCTTTACCGGTTCCTTCCTCGAATCCGTTGGCTGGGCTCCGGGCCGCTTGCGGATTGCCGTCAGTTGCAAACCGATGATGGGTAAGTCGGTCGACCCGGAAGTCGTTGCGGCGTTTGAAAGCACCGTTGCGCTTCTCAACAGCCTCGGTCACGAAATCATCGAAACGGCGCCCGAAATCGATCGCGAACAATTCTCCGTCGATTTCATGACGGTTTTGGCCGCGGAACTTCGCGCCGATATCGAGGAGACGGCGGAAGCGGCAGGCACCTCCATCCGCGCCGCCGATTTCGATCCCCAGACGATTGGCCTCGGTATGGTGGGCAAGGGCCTCTCTGCCGCCGATTATGCCCGGGCCTCCCGCCGGCTTTTCGAAACGGCGCGCCGGATCGGCCATTTCTTCGAGACCTGCGATGTTTTGCTCACCCCGGTTCTGGCGCGCCCGCCGATCAAGGTCGGTGAGTTGGCGCCATCGGCGTCGGAAGAAAGGCTGATCCGCATCATGGCCGCGATCGATGGCGGCTTCATTCTCAAGCGGCTTGGCATCGTCAAGGAACTCGCCGCCACGACCTATGAGTACATGCCCTGGACGGCCGTGTTCAACGTGACCGGTCAACCCGCGATGTCGGTGCCGCTGGCCTGGTCGAAGGCCGGACTGCCGATCGGTATGCAGTTCGTCGGCCGTTTCGGCGATGAAGCGACACTGTTTTCGCTGGCCCGACAGCTTGAGCTTGCTGCGCCCTGGGCGGACCGCAAGCCGCCACTCACCTGATACGGATTTAGAAAAGCGAAATATTTGTGCCAGACTGAATAGCCTGTGGATATGGGACGTTTTAGAACTGTCCTGAAAGGTTCGGCTGGTTGCGCCGAAATCAGGGAATGCAGTTCGAACTGAGGGGGCTCAGATGAGTTTTACGGAAACCACCCACACATCGTGGTTCACGCGCATGAAGAATGCGCTTTGGCAGGTCTTGATCGGTGTTGTTCTTCTGCTGGCGGCGCTCTACTTCCTTTTCACAAATGAAGGACGCGCCATCCAGACCTATCGGTCGCTGGTGGAAGGTGCGGGCCTGGTCGTCTCTATCGATTCCGCGAAGATCGATCCGGCCAACGAGGGCAAGCTGGTCCACATCACCGGGCCGGTGAAGGCGCTTGGTACCGTGTCGGACAGCGACCTCGGCGTCGATGCAGAAGGTGCCCTTGCCATCACGCGCGACGTGGAAATGTATCAGTGGGTCGAGAAATCCGAGAGCAAGACCGAGAAGAATGTCGGCGGCAGCGAGGAAACCACCACGGTCTATAGTTATGCCAAGGAATGGCGCACGACGCCGGTCGATTCGTCGGATTTCAAGGTGCCGACAGGCCATCAGAACCCGCCCTTCGCCATCGAAGACAATGAGACGGTTGTCGATGCCGCAAGCGTCGGCGCCTTCACGATCGATGGCAAGCGGGTTGCCGCTCTCGCCAACGAGCAGCGGATCGCCATGACCGAGGGCGATGCGATCCGCATCGCGGAAGTCATTGCCACCACCAAGCCGGTGAAGATCAACCAGGGGGATCTCTATATCGGCATCTCCTCGACGTCGCCGCAGATCGGCGACATGCGCGTACGTTTCGAACGGTCCGACCTTTCCGAAGCCAGCTTTGTCGGTGCGCAAAAGGGCGATACGATCGAAAACTTCAAATCCTCCAATGGACGCGGCATTCTTCTGAGCGCGCCCGGCGCCAAGGATGCGGCTGCCATGTTCGAACAGGCTCAGGCCGAAAATACCATGATCACCTGGCTGATCCGTGCCGGTGGTCTTCTGGCTCTGTTCATCGGCTTCAAGATGCTGTTCGGCTTCCTGGGCGTGATCGGCGATATCATCCCCTTTGTCGGCTCGATCGTGCGCGGCGGAACGACCTTGATTGCTCTGGTCCTGACCTTGATCATCGGGCCGGTGGTCATTGCGGTCGGCTGGTTTGCCTATAGGCCGCTGCTGGCCATCGGCATCATCGCTGGCGGCCTTGTTCTTGCTGTCCTGTTCGCCTGGATGCGGCGCAGCAAGGCTGCTGCCGAGCCAGCGGCAACCAACCCGACCTTCGGTCGCGGCTGATCGGGCTAGTAACGGATGTTCGTGATCGGGAAAATCGGATGGCTGCTGGTCCAGCCGCTATCCCTCACGTTCCTGATGATTCTGGCCGCGCTGCTGCTCGTTATGCTGCGGCGCGTCCGACTGGCGGGCGCCATTCTTTCGTTGGCCGTGCTTCTCCTGTTCGGCACGCTCTTTACCTCAGTCGGAGCCTGGGGCCTTCAGGTCCTCGAAGCACGTTACAAGCGCCCTGAATTGCCCGCCAATGTTCAGTGCATGGTCGTGCTTGGCGGCGCCTTCGATCTCGAGGTGACGGCGGGGCGCGGCGGCTTTGAGGTCAACCAGTCGGCCGATCGCTTCATCGAGACGGCAAGGTTGGCGCGACTTTTTCCAGGAGCACGCATTCTGGTTTCCGGCGGCGACGGATCTTTCTCGGGCACCTATCGCGGCGATGCCGAACTGGCTGGCGATTTCTTGAGCGCTATGGGCATCGATCCGGCTCGCCTCCTAGTCGAAACCCGCTCGCGCAATACGGCTGAAAACGCTACCGAAACCGCTGCCATCCTCAAACGCGAGCAGCTCGCGGATTGCCTGCTCATCACCTCCGCCTACCATATGCCGCGCGCCATGGCGCTATTCCGGACCGAAAGACTGTCGTTGACGCCCTGGCCGACGGATTATCGCGCGAGCGGTCATGTCGAACTCGGGATTGATTTCACGCAGCCGACCCTCAACAGCCAGTTGACGTCCACGGCGGCACGGGAATGGCTGGCGCTCCTCGTCGCCTATTTTTCGGGACGCAACAGCGAACTGGTTCCCTGATCGGGGAAGGGTCGGGATCACTCCTTGGAGATGATCTCGAGCCGGTTGCCATGCAGCCGGGTGGTGAGCGTGCAGGGCGACAGGCTGGTCTTGCCGCAATGCATCGCGGCGAGCTGGAACTGGATGACCTTGACGCCATAGCGATAGCCGGCGTGGTAGGAAAAGGCGGTTATTTCAGCAGCCAGACGAAAGCCGCCATTGTCCTGTCCCGCATAGACGCGGAACGGGCAGCCCAGCATGGTGCATTCGGGACCCTTCTTGCCGTTGCAGATAACGCCGCCACCATGGGTCACCGCGTCATCGACCTGATCGAAGTTTAGATCGTCGAGGGTGACGAAATCCTCGGAAAAGGACAATGTCTCGCAGCGGGCGGCGAGCTTGAGCTTTTCCTGGTCGATGACGGCGACCGCGTCGCCGGCCCAACCGAATGCGGGAAAAAGAAGCAGCGATGCGAAGATCAGAGTTCTAAGCAAGTTGGCACCCTATTCCGTTGCGATCGTCACCAGTTCCCGGTTTTCGATGCGGGTGATGATGGTGCAGCTGGAGCGACCGAGTTTCTGGCAATGTTTGCCCTTGATACGGAACTTCAGATTGCGGATGCCGTAAAGGTAGCCCTGTTTCATGTCGAACGCCCGCACCTGGGTGACATAGTTGAGTTTGCCATCGTCGGCCTGAACGTAAATGCGGAAGGGACAGCCGAAATCATTGCATTCCGAACCGATCGCGCCGCCGCAGGAAACGACAGCAGCATTGACGATGACATCGTCGTTGCCATCCTTTGAGAAATCGCCGACGATGAAGGCCTCGGGAAGGAAAGACATCTCGCCGCAGGCCGGGCCGAAAGTCGCCCTTTCGCGTTCTGTTGCGCGCTGGATCAGGGCATCATCCGCCGCCTGAGCCGGGAAAGCGGCAAGCATGCCGGCAATCAGTGCCAAGCCCGTCAGAAAACGCTTCATGATCTTGCCTCAAGTGCTACGCGAATCGTGATTTTCAACAGATAACATGGCAAGGTTGCGCGGCAATTGACATTTCGCAGTCGGCCTGAGCAGATCCGGGGAGGGAGAAGCGCATGACGATTCTGGAATTTCTTGATTATCTGGCCATCGCCGTCTTCGCGGCAACCGGTGCTCTGTCTGCGAGCCGCAAGCAGCTCGATATGGTCGGCTTCGTCTTTCTGGCGGCCATTACCGGCATCGGCGGCGGCACCTTCCGCGATGTCATCCTCGGCCAGTTGCCGGTCTTCTGGGTCAAGAACCCGAACTACCTTCTCGTCTGCCTCGGTTCCGGCATTCTCGTCTATTTCACCGCCCATCTGTTTGAATCGCGCTACCGGCTGCTGCTCTGGCTCGATGCGGTCGGTCTTGCAGCCTATGCGGCGCTCGGCGCCGCCAAGGGGCTCGCGGTGACCGGATCGCCGGTCGTCGCCATTGTCACCGGCATGCTGACATCGGCCTTTGGCGGCATTCTGCGCGATATCGTCGCCGGCGAACCCTCCGTGCTGTTGAGGCCGGAAATCTACGTTTCGGCGGCGCTTGCAGGCGCTGGCGTATACACGCTCGCCTCTTCGTTCGGTCTGGGGCAGGGGGCCTGTTTTGCGCTGGCCATGGCCACGGCTCTCGTCATTCGTGGCGGAGCGCTGCTGTTTGGCTGGACTTTCCCGGTTTACAAGAGAAGACCAGGCCGCAATCCCGATGATCTGATGGGGTGACCAACGAGGGCACAAAGGCCGCCTTAAAGCGGCCTTGCCTCACACCGTCTTTTCACGCAGCCGGATGACCACGTCGACATTGGCGATCTCCATGCCTTCCGGGGGCTCCGGCAGATTGGCGATTGCGATGTTCGACAACGGAATGTCGAGCACTTCGTTGCGGCCTTCAATGAAGAAGTGGTGGTGATCCGACACATTGGTGTCGAAATAGGTGCGGCTGCCTTCGACTGCGAGCACCCGGATCATCCGCGCTTCGGTAAACTGGTGCAGCGTGTTGTAAACGGTGGCGAGCGACACATCGATGCCGGCATCGGCCGCCTCGGCATGCAATTCTTCCACTGTCAGATGCCGGTCGCCCTTGGCAAACAGGAGCGATGCCAAGGCGAGGCGTTGCCGGGTGGGCCGCAACCCCACCTGCCGCAATCTCGCCTCTGTCTTGATCATGTTGTCAGCGGTCATAAACCTTCTGCCCTAGCTTCGCGAAAAATAAGAGTATTTTTGTCAACGATATACCGTCTCAGGTTCGGGCTTTCAACAGGTTTTCGACATTTGCCGGCGGTCGGCCCCAGGAAAGCTGCTATTTGGGTTGGCTTTTTGCCTTGGCATCATATATTGGCGGCAACAACAAAGCATGCCCGCAATGGGCCAAGGCGAGACGAACGGGAAACGACAGGGAGTATCCTCAGATGAGCGAACGGAAATCCAGTTACAGCTATGAGGAAATTCTGTCCTGTGCCCATGGCGAACTGTTCGGGCCCGGCAATGCGCAATTGCCGCTTCCGCCGATGCTGATGGTTCACCGTATCACCGACATTTCCGAGACCGGCGGCGCTTTCGACAAGGGCTATATCCGCGCGGAATATGATGTGCGCCCGGATGACTGGTATTTCCCCTGCCATTTCGAAGGCAATCCCATCATGCCGGGATGCCTTGGCCTCGATGGCATGTGGCAGTTGACCGGCTTCTTCCTCGGCTGGCTCGGAGAAGAAGGTCGCGGCATGGCGCTCTCCACCGGAGAGGTCAAGTTCAAGGGGATGGTTCGTCCTCATACGAAGCTTCTGGAATTCGGCATCGATTTCAAGCGCGTCATGCGTGGCCGTCTGGTTCTCGGAACCGCAGACGGCTGGCTCAAGGCAGATGGCGAGCTGATTTACCAGGCGTCCGACCTGCGCGTCGGCCTGTCGAAGGACAAGGCGGCCTGAGCAGTTTCCGCTCTGCCGCATAACGTTAATCACTGAAGGTGAATTACCATGAGACGTGTCGTTGTAACCGGATTGGGCATCGTGTCATCGATCGGCAACAATGCCGACGAAGTAACCGAATCCCTGCGTAGCGCGCGATCGGGCATCAGCCATTCGCCGGATTTCGCTGAACACGGTTTCAAGTGCCAGGTCTGGGGTCAGCCGAACCTCGACGTGACGGGCATGGTCGACCGCCGCGCGACACGTTTCCTCTCGCAGGGTGGCCAATGGAACCATATCGCCATGCTTCAGGCGATCGCGGCCTCCGGTCTTGAGGAGAAGGATATCTCCAACGAGCGCACCGGCATCATCATGGGCTCGGGTGGCCCGTCGACGCGCCAGATCGTCGAAGCGGCCGACATCACTCGCCAGAACAATTCGCCGAAGCGCATCGGACCGTTTGCGGTTCCAAAGGCCATGTCCTCGACCGCTTCGGCCACGCTCGCCACCTGGTTCAAGATCCACGGCGTCAACTACTCGATCTCGTCGGCCTGTTCGACGTCTGCGCATTGCATCGGCAATGCCGCCGAAATGATCCAGTGGGGCAAGCAGGACGTCATGTTCGCCGGTGGTCACGAAGATCTCGACTGGACCATGTCGAACCTGTTCGACGCCATGGGTGCGATGTCCTCCAAATACAACGACACGCCGGCCAATGCCTCGCGTGCCTATGACGCCAACCGCGACGGTTTCGTCATTGCCGGCGGTGCGGGCGTCCTCATTCTGGAAGAGCTGGAACATGCCAAGGCGCGCGGCGCCAAGATCTATTGCGAACTGACCGGTTACGGCGCCACTTCGGATGGATATGACATGGTGGCTCCGTCGGGTGAAGGCGCCATTCGCTGCATGCGCCAGGCTCTCTCCACGGTCAAGAACAAGGTCGATTACATCAATACGCACGGTACATCGACACCGGTGGGCGACAGCAAGGAAATCGGCGCCATCCGCGAAGTGTTCGGCAGCGAAATCCCGCATGTCCAGTCGACCAAGTCTTTGACCGGCCACTCGCTTGGCGCTGCTGGCGTGCAGGAAGCGATCTATTCGATCCTGATGATGCAGAACAGGTTCATCGGCGAAAGCGCTCATATCGAGACGCTTGATCCGGAATTCGAAGGTGTTCCGATCGTTCGCAAGCGCATCGACGATGCCAAGATCGATACCGTTCTGTCGAACTCCTTCGGCTTCGGCGGTACCAACGCAACCCTCGTTTTCGAACGTTTCAACGGGTGATTTAATGCACGGTCTCATGCAAGGAAAGCGCGGCCTGATCATGGGCGTCGCCAACAGCCATTCGATAGCCTGGGGCATTTCGAAGGCCTTGGCGGCACAGGGCGCGGAATTGGCCTTCACCTATCAGGGCGAGGCTCTCGAGCGACGGGTCCGTCCGCTTGCTGCGGAAGTCAATTCCGATTTCCTGCTCGAATGCGATGTCGAGAATATCGAATCCGTCGATCGGGTTTTCTCGTCCATTGAAGCGCGCTGGAGCGGACTGGATTTTGTGGTTCACGCCATTGGCTTCTCGGACAAGAACGAGCTCAAGGGCCTCTATGCCGATACGACGCGTGACAACTTCGTCCGCACCATGGTCATCTCCTGCTTCTCGTTTACCGAAGTCGCCAAACGGGCTGCCAATCTTATGGGCGAAGGCGGCAGCATGCTGACGCTGACCTATGGCGGCTCGATGCGCGTGATGCCGAACTACAACGTGATGGGTGTTGCCAAGGCTGGCCTCGAGGCATCCGTCCGCTATCTTTCGTCGGACTTCGGCCCCCGTGGAATTCGGGTCAATGCGATCTCGGCCGGACCGATCCGCACGCTGGCCGGCGCCGGTATTTCCGATGCGCGCGCCATGCTCTCCTGGCAACAGAAGAATTCGCCGCTGCGCCGGACTGTAACTATCGAAGATGTCGGCAACTCGGCCCTCTATCTGTTGTCGGACATGTCCAAGGGCGTGACTGGCGAAATCCACTATGTGGATTCCGGCTACAACATCACCTCCATGCCGACGCTCGAAGCGCTTGGGCGTGCCGATCAGGATTGATCGGAGAGGCGAGGACAAACAATAGAAAAGGGCGTCGCGCTTCATGCACGACGCCCTTTTTGTTGGTGCTGCAAGTGGTCCGCCGCCTTCGGACTTCTGAAACTAGAGAGCGCGGGAGGACGCGCTACTGGCAAAGTTCATAAAGGCACTTGCAGCACCCGACCGGAATCGACCCTGCTACAATTCAATTCCGATCAAGCCCTTGGCGACAGCGATACCAACCGCATGTAGCCGGTTTCTTGCATTCAGTTTTCGCTCGACGCAGTAGAGCAGAATTTCGATCTCTCTCTCGCTGGCATTGAGCTGCTGGCTGATCTCCTGGGCCTTCACGCCATGTGCAGTAAGCCTCAGGCATTCGAGTTCCATATGCGTCAGGCCGTAATCAACATTCTCGACCTTGTACTGTCTTCCATTCAGAACCATCGTCATTCCGATACAATGTTTCCGTCGACTACTCCCATTGCCGTTCGGTTTGGTGTCTACGTCTATTCGCGCCAAGAGCGAGATCAGAGGCTGGTTGCCGTGTGGCTTCACACCACCCGGTTACATTTTTATCCTCGCTCGGAGATTGGTGAGGCTTATGCCTCAAATTGGGTCATTTGGCATTCACATCGCGCGCCAAAAACATCAGCTGATGTTAAATTGCGTCACGCTGGCTTAGATGCGTCATCAAAATCGATTTAAAATATTTGCCTTATTGTCGACGCAATACGGGCCCGCAGGCCGTTTCAGCCATTTGTTGCAGTCGATATCCGCCGAACTTCGCGAGGCGTTTTGCCGAACCAGCGCAGGGTGGAGCGGGTAAATGCACTCGGCGCCGAATAGCCAAGTCGCAGTGCAATTTCACTTGCACTGAGGTCGCTGTCGGTCAGGAGCTTTTCAGCCAATTCACGGCGCACCTCATCGCGCAGGTCGTTGAGACTGGTTCCGGTTTCGGCAAGCCGACGCTGGAGCGTTCGTTCCGAAACATGGAAATAGTCAGCCGCGTCCGAAAGGTTGACCTGGTAGTCTGAAATTCGCGTTAAAAGATACTCTTTCAGATCCTCGGTGAAATCGCGTTCATCCGGTTGTTTCGGCAACAACG
Source organism: Fluviirhizobium alvei (assembly GCF_030551875.1). GTDB lineage: Bacteria > Pseudomonadota > Alphaproteobacteria > Rhizobiales > Rhizobiaceae > Rhizobium_E > Rhizobium_E alvei. The sequence continues at coordinate 29,125 of NZ_JAUOZU010000001.1, forward strand.
CTCGACATTGCAGATCCATCAACTGGAACAGCCTTTGGTCGCCATGTGGATTGCGTATAGAAAACAGTTCTGCAGGGAGCCTTACGGAGTTCAGTCGGCATCCGAACGAGACCTTCCGGGTAATCTTTTCGCGGAAAATTGCGAGATTCCTGGGTTTGGCACGTTCCAGGCCGACTTCGACGAGATCGATGGCGGTGCCGAGGATCGCGCGTAGCCGGGCCATGATCAGGCCGATGGCCATATCGACATACTGATCCCGCTTCACGATCAGTGGAGAATAAGTTGATACGATTTCCGCACCTGAAGCGTCGATTGTAAATCTCGAGTAACTTTTTTCCGATCCGAAGCGCTGATGCTCGGCCATAAAGCGGAAAAAGTCTAGCGCGGTCGGTGCCGCCATCAATCCGTAGCCGAGAGGACCTGAGGAGCCCGGCTTGAAATAATCGATACACTTGATCCCGAAAGCTTCATCGTTCGCAATCAATGCACAGGTCTCCATCAGCCGGCACAGGCGATCAAGGCTGATCCGTCCGGTCAGGTCGGAGAATGTGCTCGGGTCGAGATCGAGTGCCTTGCAGATGGGATTGATGTCGATGCCATAAGTCGCCGCGCAGTCGCCAATCGCCGAAGCCAATCCGGCCGCGGCGGAATATTTGTCGCTGGCAGTTTCTTTAGGCATGATTTGGCGCCGGAGGATAATTAAATGGCATCTGCAGTTAAATTATGCGCTTTGGTGCCGACTGTCCAGAAAAAGCCGAAAATTATTCCTGTGCAATTCATGAGCAATTTCAAAGTCTAAAGAAGAGCCGCTATGCCATCACACAATTTTGACATCTTTGAGCAAGGCTTCAGCCGGATCATCCTCAGGATAATCGCTGTAAAATCGCAGAAGACGTTGCCGGCGGGAGGTGGATCTGAGCTCAAGAGCAGATTGAGCCTTGTCCCGACCGGCAAGGTCAAGGAAGCATTTGTTCACGCTAAGGTAACCACGACTTACTTCTTCGCCCACAAGACCTTGAAACGGGCATTGCGTGCGGTTTCGCCGCTCGATTTGAACTCTGCCGCCAGAATGGGCTCGTAGGGAAGGCCACGGTTGGCGACCAGCAACAATTCGCCACCGGGCCGCAGCGCCTTGGACGCCGTCTTGATGAAGGCCTGGCCAAGACCGGGCTCTGCCGCATGGCCTTCATGGAAGGGCGGGTTCATGATGATGAGATCATACCGGGCCTTGACCTCCTCGCGCGCAAGATCGTGCCAATGATAGCGTGTCTGCAGGCTGGGATGGAGCGCGGTGATGTTCTTCCGGGCCGCTTCCAGCGCCAGATGATCGGCCTCATAGAGATCGATCGACGCCACGGCGGGCGACTTCGCGTAAAGCTCAGAGGTCAGATAGCCCCATCCTGCGCCAAAATCGGCGGCATCCTTGCGGAAGTCCTTGGGCAGATAGCGCGCGAGGAATGCGGAACCAGGGTCGATCTCTTCATGTGAAAACATGCCTGGCAGGGTGCGGAACTGGCCGGCAACCACCGTCTCAGCCGGCTTGAGGCTGGCGAGCAGAGCCGCACTGTCGCCTGAGGTCCGGAACCAGAAGGCCTGCGCATGGTATTTGGCCAGATGATCGAGATCGAGCCCGAGGGCGGTGAGACGCTTGCGAAGCGACTGGACGCCATCCTCTTTCGATCCTGCAACGACCACCAGCCCGCCAGCGCGGACCCGTTCCAGCGCATCGGCAAGATAGGCCTCGTTGAGGCCGCGATGGCGGCTCATCAGGATGAGTGCGGCATCATAGTCGCTGCCTTCGGAGAAGGGTTGCGCTTCCATGCCCTGGCGTTCCAGCGCGAGATGGAGCGGCCGGAAGGATTGAACCGCGAGGATGTGGGCCTCAAAGCCTTCGGGCAGTTGAAAACCGGTTTCCGCACCGAGAAACAGCACCTTTTCGCCCGCAGGCGGAGGTGTCAGCGTCAGGGTTGCGAAAGGGTGGAACAGGGTCTTGACGGCATCACGGCTCATGGTCGGCTCTCAATGAAAAGGCGCGAGCAGAATGCCCGCGCCCTGAATGGATGAAAAGGGTCGAAGCGCTTATTCGGCGTCTTCGGCTTCCTTCTTCTTTTCAGCAACGATTTCCTTGCCGGTGGCCTGGTCGACGACCTTCATCGACAGGCGAACCTTGCCGCGCTCGTCGAAGCCCAGGAGCTTGACCCAGACCTTGTCGCCTTCCTTGACGACGTCAGAGGTCTTGGCAACGCGCTCGGAAGCGAGCTGGGAGATGTGCACGAGACCATCACGCGGGCCGAAGAAGTTGACGAAAGCGCCGAAATCTGCGGTCTTGACGACCGTGCCTTCGTAGATCTGGCCGACTTCCGGCTCGGCGACGATCGAGTGGATCCACTTGCGGGCCGCTTCGATTTCCTTGCCGGAGGCCGAGGCGATCTTGATCGTGCCATCGTCTTCGATGTTGATCTTGGCGCCGGTCTTTTCGACGATTTCGCGGATGACCTTGCCGCCCGAACCGATGACTTCGCGGATCTTGTCGACCGGAATAGTCATGGTTTCGATGCGCGGTGCGAATTCGCCGAGCTGCGAACGGCCTTCGCTGATGGCCTTGGCCATTTCACCGAGAATATGGGTACGACCGCCCTGAGCCTGCTCCAGAGCAACCTTCATGATCTCTTCGGTAATACCGGCGATCTTGATGTCCATCTGCAGCGAGGTGATGCCGTCGGCAGTGCCCGCAACCTTGAAGTCCATGTCGCCGAGATGATCTTCGTCACCGAGAATGTCGGAGAGGACTGCGAAGCGGTCGCCTTCGAGGATCAGGCCCATGGCAATACCGGCGACCGGCTTGGCGAGCGGAACGCCGGCATCCATGAGTGCGAGCGAGGTGCCGCAAACGGTGGCCATCGACGACGAGCCATTCGACTCAGTGATTTCCGATACGACGCGCAGCGTGTAGGGGAACTGTTCGGCGGCCGGCAGCATCGGATGGACAGCGCGCCAGGCGAGCTTGCCATGGCCGATTTCGCGACGACCCGGCGAACCCATGCGGCCGGTTTCACCGACCGAGTAGGGCGGGAAGTTGTAATGCAGCATGAAGGTTTCCTTGTACATGCCTGTCAAGGAATCGACATACTGCTCGTCTTCGCCGGTGCCGAGCGTGGCAACGACGAGCGCCTGGGTTTCACCGCGGGTGAAGAGGGCCGAACCATGGGTGCGCGGCAGGACGCCGACTTCGGCGACGATCGGACGAACGGTCGAGAGGTCGCGGCCGTCGATGCGGCTCTTCGTGTCGAGAATGTTCCAGCGAACGATCTTGGCCTGCAGTTCCTTGAACACGGCACCGATCACGTCGGACGGGTAGGTCGAGTTGCCTTCGGCATCAACGAAATGCGCCTTCACCTTTGCCTTGACGGCATCGACAGCCGCGTAGCGGGCGGCCTTGTTGGTGATCTTGTAGGCGGCGCGCAGTTCTTCTTCCGAGATCTTCAGCATTTCGGCTTCGAGTGCGGAATGATCCGGAGCGACGAAGTCGCGCGGTTCCTTGGCGGCAGCTTCGGCCAACTTGATGATCGCATCGATCACCGGCTGGAAGCCGCGATGACCGAACATCACGGCGCCGAGCATGACTTCTTCGTTGAGTTCCTTGGCTTCCGATTCCACCATCAGAACGGCATCGGACGTACCGGCGACGACGAGGTCGAGGCTCGATTCATCCATCTCGTCGAGATGCGGGTTGAGCACATATTCGCCGTTGATATAGCCGACGCGTGCACCACCGACCGGACCCATGAAGGGAACGCCGGAGATCGTGAGCGCTGCCGAGGTGGCAACCATCGACAGGACGTCCGGATTGTTCTCGAGGTCGTGCTGGAGAACGGTGACGACGACCTGGGTATCGTTCTTGTAGCCATCCGGGAACAGCGGGCGGATCGGGCGGTCGATCAGGCGCGAAACCAGCGTTTCGTTTTCGCTCGGACGGCCTTCGCGCTTGAAGTAGCCACCCGGGATCTTGCCGGCGGCGTAGGTCTTTTCCTGATAATTGACGGTCAGCGGGAAGAAGTCCTGGCCGGGCTTCGGTTCCTTGGCGGAAACGACAGTGGCAAGAACAACGGTTTCGCCATAGGTGGCGAGCACGGCGCCGTCAGCCTGACGGGCGATCTTGCCGGTTTCCAGAATGAGCGGGCGACCTGCCCATTCGATTTCAACCTTGTGGGTTTCAAACATATCTTGTCCTTCGGTGCGCAGCCGAACCATTCGGCCGGTCGCGCTTGACGTTTTTGGGCTCATCACGGGCAAGACAGCGGCAGGTTTCGTGCCTTTGGGCCGCAAGGACCCGGAAACATGCTGCAATCCTGCCCCATGATGGGCGGTTGACTACCCTTGCCGGCCTATCCGGTTCGGGTCTGTGCCTGAAAGAGGCACGAAAGAAAGCGGCGGAAGGGTGGTGCCCCTCCGCCGTTTAATGTTAGCGGCGAATGCCGAGTGCGCCGATCAGGGTCTGATAACGGCCTTCGTCCTTCTTCTTCAGATAGTCGAGAAGCGAACGGCGGCTGGAAACCATCTTCAGAAGGCCACGACGCGAGTGGTTGTCCTTCTTGTGGCCCTTGAAATGCTCGGTCAGATTGTTGATCCGCTCGGTCAGGATGGCAACCTGGACTTCCGGAGAGCCGGTGTCGCCTTCGACGGTTGCGAACTTCTTGATGAGCTCTGCCTTGCGCTCTGCAGTGATCGACATCGGGTGATCCTTTCGGTTAGGGATTTTTTAGACGCCCAAAGCCGGGATGTCGTCCAGCTTTGGCCAGTGATCAGGAGCGGGAGTACCGCAAACCTGCCGGGCCTATAAACGAAATTGTCATGAAAGGGAAGGGGTGCGCAGGGATGTTCATCCGAACGCTCGCTGAGAGCGCAGGTATCCCGGTTCATGAAGTCTGGGTCGGGTCCGGAGCCCGACCATAAATCCGCGGCAACAGATGGAACCATTGCCAATATCCGAGCCCGGCAAAAAGCGGCGTGGCGAACAGCAGGGACTCCAAGGGCGTGAAAACACCTGAATAGATCAGACCTCCCGCAAAAAGACTTGCAATGAAGCCTAACGGGAAGGTCAAAACCTGCATCAGAGACTGACATCCAAAGAGGATAACAAGTCCTGTTTCCATCGGAAATGCATTGGCGCTGATCGATGCCACGCCGAGCAAGATGACGACAACAACATAAACCACGCGACCGAGTGCCATTTCTCACCTGAGGTTGAAAACAACATCAGTATGTCCACGATACTCATCTGACAAGGTCTGAACGAACCGGATCGGGAAATCGCGATCGGTTACCCAAACACCCGCTTCGGCCGGAACTCGCCTTCCTCGATGGCGCCGATCGCCACGAGATCGCCCTTGAGCGTCGCGTAAGCTTCTGGCGCCGGAAGCGGGGCATCGCGACCGCGCAGGATGATCGGGTTGCCGGAACGGATGCGGCGGGCCTGATCATCGGTGACGGCGAGATGCGGCAACTGCGAGAGGGCCTCGGTCGTATCGATCAAATAGGCGTCGAGGGCGGCAAGACGCTCGTCCTGGTCCTCGATCTCTTCAAGCGCGACGAGGGTTGCGAGCGGGACCATCTTGTCTTCATCGAATGGCGCCACATAGGTGCGGCGCAGTTCAGCTATATGGCCGTAGCAGCCGAGATCGCGGCCGAAATCGCGTGCGAGCGAACGGACATAGGTGCCCTTGCCGCATTCGACCTCGAACCAGGCCCGGTCCTTGTCGGCCCGCAGCAGCGTCAACCGATGGATTTCGACCTCGCGCGCGGGAATTTCGATCGTCTCTCCTTCGCGTGCCAGATCATAGGCGCGTTCACCGGCGATCTTGATGGCCGAGAACTGCGGCGGGATCTGCTCGATCGTGCCGGTGTAGCGTGGCAGGATGGCGAGGATCGCCGCTTCATCCGGACGGGCGTCGGAGGTTTGTGTCACCTCGCCTTCGAGATCGTCTGTCGAGCGTTCCTCGCCCCAAGCCACGGCGAATTCATAGATCTTGCGACCATCCATCACGTAAGGGACGGTTTTCGTCGCATCCCCGAGCGCGATCGGCAACATGCCGGATGCGAGCGGATCGAGCGTACCGGCATGGCCAGCCTTCTGGGCCTTGAAGAGCCACTTGATCTTTGAAACGGCTTCGGTGGAGCCGAAATCGAACGGCTTGTCGAGGATCAGCCAGCCGGAAATCGGCCGACCTTTCGGTTTTCTCGGTTTGGACATGCTTAGTCTTTGTCTTCTTCTTGTTCGGAATCGAGGTCGCGCGCCACTTCCGGCGATTTCAGCAACTCATCGATCTTGCGGAAATTCTCAAAGCTTGTGTCATCGCGGAAACGAACTTCCGGCATATATTTCATCTGCCGGAGCGAGGGGCCGAGCTTGCCGCGAATGAAGCGGGCATGCTTGTTGAGCGCCGCCACCAGCGCATTGTGATCGCCGATCCCGATCGGCGTCACATAGGCCGTCGCGATCTTGAGATCCGGCGACATGCGCACCTCCGAAATCGAGACGACGGTCGCCTCGATGATCGGATCGATGATTTCGCCGCGCTGCAGGATCTGTGTCAGGGCTGCGCGAACTTGCTCACCCACCTTCAGCATGCGCTGGGAGGGTGCAGACGTGGTGGCTTTGGTCATTTGTCTTCCAATGGAACGGCCCGGATTGGCCGCGGGTCAAGCGCGGTCCAATGAACCTTTTATCTCCAAAGGTCAAGAGCGGGAGGTGTTTGCACCCGGTATCAGGCCGCTTCCTGCTCGGAAGACGCTTCGGTTTCCGCAGCCGCCACGATTGCAGGTGCAGCCGGCGCGGGTGCCGGGCGCGACAGGCCGAATTGCAGTTCGATCTGGGCAGCCGCCATGCGGAAGTTTGCTGTATCGGGGAACGCCCGTTCCGGCAGGTAGGTGACGAAGGTTTCGCCGATGATTTCAATGCGTCCCTTCACTTGGGCCACTTCGCGAACCGAAGTCCAGGGCAGCCAGGTGATGATATCGCCATGGCTTGCCTCGATACCGTTCTCATAGATGTCGATGTCGATAAACTGATCGGGTGCAAACTGGGCGATAAGGGCGCGGCGCTTCTTGCCGTGCTGATACCAGGAGCGGGCGAGTGCCGCTGCGACAATCAGCAGGACGAAAGGCAGGAACTGCAAGACGACGACCGGCAGCGGGGGGATGATGGCCGTATCGACGAGATCCGGCAGCAGGAAACGGCGATAGGCTTCCATGGCGAGACCAACTGCGGAGCCGGCACCAAGTGCACTCAACGCGACCTGCCAGAAACGCAGCTTGCGGCCAGGTTGCGTGAAGCGATCCGCTGTCAGCAGAATATCGGCATATTCCGACGGATCTCTTTCAAAGGACACCGAGACCAGTCTGTTGCCTGCGTCGTAGCGAAGCGGCGTTCCCGGGCTGGAGAGTGTGCGTGCCTTTACCATAGGCCTTCCTTCATCATGTCGAACTGTCGGAAGGGACCTCTAGCGCGGCAGGCTTGTTAGAAGCTTGCGCCGCAGCATTCGCACTGCGATCGCTACCGACATCTTTCGGTTCGGTGTCGTGATGTGTGCAGAAGCTAGGTGGACGAACAAGCTCTTATTATGAGCGGCGACGAGGGCGGCGAATCGCGAAAGGAATGCCGGATTGAGTACTTGGGAATCAAAAATGGCGGCCTGAGCCGCCATTTCTATTAGATCGAATAGCAATCGATCAAAGCGAACGCGTGATCATTTCGACGCGGAAGCATTCGATCACATCGTTGGCGCGAATGTCTTCGTAGTTCTCGAAGGCCATACCGCATTCCTGACCGACCTGAACTTCCGAGACTTCGTCCTTGAAGCGCTTGAGGGTCTTGAGCTTGCCTTCGTGAATGACAACGTTGTCGCGCAGCAGGCGCACACCGACGCCACGTTCGACCTTGCCTTCGGTAACCTGGCAGCCCGCAACCTTGCCGACCTTGGTAATGTTGAAGACTTCCTTGATCGTCGCGTAACCCAGGAAGGTTTCGCGGCGTTCCGGCGGCAAGAGGCCGGACATGGCAGCCTTCACGTCATCGGTCAGGTCGTAGATGATGTTGTAGTAGCGGATTTCGATGCCGGCCCGTTCGGCCGCATCGCGCGCCTGCGGGTTGGCACGAACGTTGAAGCCGATGATGGCCGCGTTCGAAGCTTCCGCGAGCGAGATATCCGACTCGGTGATGGCGCCTGCACCCGAATGGACGATGCGGGCACGGACTTCGCCGGTCGAGATCTTGTCGAGAGCGCCGGCAATGGCTTCGATCGAGCCCTGCACGTCGCCCTTGATCACGAGCGGGAATTCCTTGACGCCGGCAGCAGTGAGCTGCGTCATCATCTGTTCGAGCGAACCACGCTGGCCTGCATGGCGGGCAACCGCCTTTTCGCGGGCCAGACGCTGGCGATATTCGGCGATTTCGCGGGCGCGGCTTTCATTCTCGACCACGGCAAACTTGTCGCCTGCCTGTGGCGTGCCCTGAAGGCCGAGGATTTCGACCGGCATGGCCGGACCGGCTTCCTTGATATGTTCGCCGCGATCATTGACGAGCGCGCGGACACGGCCCCACTGGTCGCCGGCAACGATGATCTGGCCAGGACGCAGCGTACCCTTCTGCACGAGAACAGTGGCGACGGAACCGCGACCACGATCGAGCTTGGCTTCCACCACCGAACCTTCGGCCGTCCGGTTCGGATTGGCGCGAAGATCGAGAATTTCCGCCTGCAGCAGAATGGCTTCGAGCAGCTTGTCGAGGTTGGCGCCGGTCTTGGCCGACACTTCCACGTCGAGCACTTCACCGCCCATGGTTTCGACGAAAACTTCGTGCTGAAGCAGTTCGGTGCGGACCTTCTGCGGGTTTGCAGTCGGCTTGTCGACCTTGTTGATCGCGACGATGATCGGAACACCCGCCGCCTTGGCGTGGTTGATCGATTCGATCGTCTGCGGCATCACGCTGTCATCGGCCGCAACCACGAGGATCGCGATATCGGTAACCTGGGCACCACGGGCGCGCATTGCGGTGAATGCGGCGTGGCCCGGCGTGTCGATGAAGGTGATCTTGTGACCATTCTTCTCGACCTGATAGGCGCCGATATGCTGGGTGATGCCGCCGGCTTCGCCAGCCACCACATTTGCATTGCGGATAGCGTCGAGCAGCGAGGTCTTGCCGTGGTCGACGTGACCCATGATGGTGACGACCGGCGCACGCGGCAGCATTTCCTCGGCTTCGTCCTGAACGTTGAAGATGCCTTCTTCAACATCGGATTCGGAGACGCGCTTGACGGTATGGCCGAATTCAACGGCGATCAGTTCAGCAAGGTCGGCATCGATGATGTCGCCCGGCTTCATCATCTGGCCTTCCTTCATCAGGAACTTGATCACGTCGACCGCACGTTCGGACATGCGCTGGCTGAGTTCCTGGATGGTGATGGTTTCCGGCAGGATGACTTCGCGGGAAATCTTTTCACGAACTTCCTGCATCTGGGCACGGCGGAACTTTTCCTGACGGCGACGGATCGCAGCCAGCGAACGGCCGCGCTGGCCGCCATCATCATCATCACCGCTCACGATCACCTTGGAGGGCGCACGACGGTTGTCGTCGACCTTGCGGGTCGGCTTCGGAACTTCAACGCGGTTCGGAACCTTGCTGCCGCCACGCGGCGCACCGCCACGGCCGGACCGATCTTCTTCTTCGTCCTCGGCACGACCGCGACCACGCGGAGGCTGGCTGAGGTTGGGCCGAGCCGGCTGAGCCGCGGCAGGAGTCGGTGCAGCTGCAGGGCGCGAATCCGGACGGCGTGCCTGGACCGGAGCGGGAGCAATGGCCGGCGTTTCCACCACGGCCGGCTTCACCGGTTCGGCGGCCTGAACCGGTGCTTCGGCAACCGGAGCATTCTTCTCGGCTTCCTTGCGGGCGGCTTCTTCCGCGGCCCGGCGTGCAGCTTCTTCAGCGGCAACCTTGGCGCGGCGAGCGTCTTCCTCGGCGCGGATGCGAGCCTCTTCGGCGTCGCGGATCTGTGCCTCGGCAAGTGCCCTGCGGCGTGCTTCCATTTCGCTTGCGGAAAGGTCGCTCAGCACATTGCCCTGGCGGTTCGAATCCGGGCGACGGTGTTCCGTCGGTTGAACGCGCTGCTGAACCGGCGGCTGAACGCGCTGGGCCGGCTGCGGCGGACGCACCGGCTGCGGTGCCTGCTGCTGAACGGGGGCCTGCTGTGGCTTGTCGTCTTCCGGACGATGCGGTCGGCGTTTGCGGGTCTCCACGACGACGGCCTTGGTTCGGCCGCGCCCCATATCCTGGCGCACCGTACCCTGCTGAAGGCCCGACGGCTTGAGCGTCAGTGTCTTCTTACCCGATACATGCAGTGTCTTGTCGTCGTTGTTGTCCGTCATTCCGGTCCCGTTTTTCCAGAGCGTTCCTACATCATGCGCAGGCGCCCTTCGCCTTCAAATAATCGTGGCAATTGCTGTCAAATGCCAATGTCATGCCTCGCCGCCACGATAGCTTTCGAGCAGTTTCGCGCGCTTCACTACACCCTCACCGGCCTGCCCTGCAAGCACCACGGCATGGATAAATGCATTATCGCCCATCAGTTCGCGCATTTCTTCGAAAGAAAGCAGGCGAAAGACGGGGATATCTTCCTCTTCGTCCATCATCATCGACCAAGCCTTGCGGGCCTGGGAGATTTTGCGCACACCATCATCGGCCGCATCCGTTGCATGGAAAACCGCAACGGCTTCACCAGAGCGAACGGCATTGTCGACCTTTGTCGCGCCGGACACGAGCTGACCGGCCTTGCGGGCAAGGTTGATCATGCCGGCAAGATTCTGCACCAGAAGCCGATCCAACTGGTCGGCGAGATCTGGCGCCGGGGTGACATCGCGTCGCAGAGCCCGTGCGAACAGGTTCTTCTTGATGGCCTTCTCGACAAGGTCGCGCCGGGCGGACACAGAACAGCCGCGGCCCGGCAGACTACGCTTGAGATCGGCGACAACCGATCCGTCCGGCGCCGCCACGAACCGAATCAACTGATCCGGCTCGGCATGCTGCCTTGTCACGATGCACATGCGTTCGCTCACCGGTGCGTCATCCGCACCGGTGTCGTCCGCAGGGGCCGTGCCGGCCTTCGCCTCAGCCGTTTTCGCTGTCGTCTTCAGTTTCTTCAGCCTCTGCTTCCTTGGCGAGATCTTCTTCGGTGATCCAGCCGGCGGCCAGACGTGCCTGAACGACCATGGCCTCGGCATCGGTGCGCGATACGTCGAACTTCGAGAACAGACCTTCGAAACGCTTGGTCTCGCCGTTCTTCTTTTCGGTCCAGCCGACGAGGTCGTCGGCAGCGCAGCCGGCGAAATCTTCCATCGTCTTGATGCCGTCCTCGCCGAGGACGACCAGCATCTGCGCCGTCAGGCCCTCGATCTTGTAAAGATCGTCGGAAACGCCGAGTTGCTTGCGCTTGGCATCCATTTCGGCTTCGAGCTTTTCGAGATATTCGCGAGCGCGGCTCTGAATTTCCTCGGCGGTTTCGTCATCGAAACCATCGATGGACGAGATTTCCGACGGATCGACATAGGCGAGTTCTTCGACCTGGGCGAAGCCTTCGGAAGCCAGGACCTGGCCGACCATTTCGTCGACATCGAGCGAGTCCATGAACAGCTTGGTGCGTTCGTTGAATTCCTTCTGGCGGCGCTCGGATTCTTCAGCCTCGGTGAGGATGTCGATATCCCAGCCGGTCAGCTGCGAGGCCAGACGGACGTTCTGACCGCGGCGGCCGATGGCGAGCGACAACTGCTCATCCGGAACCACGACTTCGATCCGTTCGGCATCTTCGTCCAGAACGACCTTGGCCACTTCCGCCGGCTGCAGGGCGTTGACGATGAAGGTTGCCGGATCGTTCGACCACGGAATGATGTCGATCTTTTCGCCCTGCAATTCGCCGACGACTGCCTGGACGCGGCTACCGCGCATACCGACGCAGGCGCCGACCGGATCGATCGAGGAATCGTTGGAGATGACGGCAATCTTGGCGCGCGAGCCCGGATCGCGGGCGACCGAGCGGATCTCGATCACACCGTCATAGATTTCCGGCACTTCCATGGTGAAGAGCTTGACCATGAACTGCGGATGGGTGCGCGACAGGAAGATCTGCGGGCCGCGCTGTTCGCGACGCACGTCGTAAACGAAGGCGCGGACGCGATCACCGGGGCGCATGGCTTCGCGCGGGATCATTTCATCGCGGCGGATGATGCCTTCGCCACGACCGAGATCGACAATGACATTGCCATATTCAACGCGCTTGACGGTGCCGTTGATGATTTCGCCGATCCGATCCTTGTATTCGTCGAACTGGCGGTCACGCTCGGCTTCGCGCACCTTCTGCACGATAACCTGCTTGGCAGACTGGGCGGCGATGCGGCCGAAATCCATCGGCGGCAGCGGATCGGCAATGAAGTCGCCGATCTGCGCATCGGGGTTGCGGTCACGGGCCAGAAGCAGCGGAATTTCGCGCGAATAGTCTTCGGCATGCTCGACGACTTCGAGCAGACGCTGCAGCTTCATCTCGCCGGTCTTCGGGTTGATGTCGGCCTTGATGTTGGACTCCGTGCCGTAGCGCGAGCGGGCGGCCTTCTGGATCGCATCGGACATTGCGGCAAGCACGATGTCGCGGTCGATCGACTTTTCGCGCGCAACCGCGTCGGCAATCTGAAGAAGTTCAAGCCGGTTTGCACTCACTGCCATCGTTTTGTCTCCATGCTGATGGTCAAGTCTTGTCGATAATCGCCCTCAGGCGGATTTTCGTTCAGGCGTCATCGCCTTCGTCTTCGAAATTCTGGTTCGCCGCTGCTTCGCGGGCTTCCTTGTCTGCCTTGAGCGCATCGCGGATGAGGTCATCGGTCAGAATGAGCCGCCCCTCGGCGAAGGTATCGAACGGGATCGTAACCATTGTCTCTTCGCCATAGGCGGGCTGGTCGCGCTCGAGAACGAAGCCGTTGTCATCGACACTGACGATCTTGCCGCGGAAGCGCTTGCGTCCTTCGACCATGATCGAGGTCTCGAACTTGATCAGATGCCCGCACCAGCGGCGGAAATCACCCTTGCGTACCATCGGCCGGTCTATGCCCGGCGACGACATTTCCAGATGATAGGCCTTGTCGATCGGATCTTCAACATCGAGCGCCGGCGAAATGGCCATCGACAGCTTTTCGCAATCATTGACGGTCATGGTTCCGTCCGGGCGTTCGGCCATGATCTGCAATGTCAGGCCATTTTGTCCGGAAAGCTTCACCCGCACGAGCTGGTAGCCCATGTCGAGGATGATCGGTTCGATGATCGCCGCAACGCGCGCATCGACGCCCGTTTCGGTTACCAGTCTCGGTTCGACCGCAGTCGTTTCGCTCATGTGGTGTTCCCGGCCTTTGGCCTAACAAAAAAGAGCGGGTCCTTGCGGGCCCACTCTTCATCAGATGATCAAGAATTTGGATCGGTATATAAGCTGCAAACCGCCGGAATGCAAGCGATAGAACGTCAGCCCTCAGGCAGCTCTCCGGGGCGTCGCGTTTGCGGCAGAACTGCCAGGCTCGCGAATTGCCTTGCGGCGATTGAGCTTGAAGGTGTTGACGAGTTCGGCAAGCTTGGCCGCTCCGGTCGCCAATGCCTGACTGATATAGGATGTTTTTCCAACCATATCAGCATTTTGCTGGGTCATTGCATCGAGTTGCTGTACCGCCGATCGAATTTCGTTGAGGCTGGTGGCCTGCCCGACTGCAGCAGTCGCGATTGCATCGACATTGTTGTCGATCGAGACCACGAAATTCTCGATATTTTCGAGCGCTTCCCCTGTTGCGCCGACCAGCCGGACGCCTTCTTTCACTTCGTTGTTCGAGTTGTTGATCAGTTGGGAGATTTCCTTGGCCGCACGGGACGAGCGTTGGGCGAGTTCGCGCACTTCCTGGGCGACGACAGCAAAACCCTTGCCGGCTTCGCCTGCGCGTGCCGCCTCTACACCCGCATTCAGCGCCAGGAGATTGGTCTGGAAGGCGATCTCGTCGATGACGCCGGTAATCTTCGAGATTTCCGACGAGGCCTTTTCGATCCTTTCCATGGCGGAGACGGTCGCCCCGACGACGCTGACCGATTCGATTGCCGCTTTGCGGGCGTCCTGAACCAGCGAGCGTGTTTCCTGGGTGCGTTCGGTAGCCTGCTGCATGGTTGCGACGATCTGGTCGAGTGCCGCCGATGTATGTTCCAGCGCTGCCTTTTGCTGCACGGTCCGGACGGAAAGGCTCGAGGCCGCGTCGTTCATGTCCTGGCTGTTGCTGTTCAACCCTCCGGTCTCCACCAGGACCTGGGCAAGGACCTCCTGGAACTTTCCGATCGAAGTATTGAAGTCGTTTCTAAGCTTGTCGAACTCGGGAATGAACGGGTCGTCAAGCGTCATGCGAATGTTGCAATCCGCCAGCCGCTCCAGCGCGGCTCCGAGCGTTTCGACCGCCTTGACGCGGCCGGTAATGTCGACCGCGAACTTGACGACCTTGAACACCTTGCCTTCGTCATCGAAGATCGGATTGTAGGTGGCCTGTATGTGAATTTTTTCGCCACTCTTGGTGATGCGTGCAAACTGGTCCGACAGGAACTCGCCCTTGGCCAGCTTTTTCCAGAATTCGCTATACTCGAAGGATTGTACATAATCCTTGTCGCAGAACATTCGGTGGTGACGACCGGCGATCTCGTCGAGTCTGTAGCCAACCGTATCCAGAAAGTTGCTATTGGCCGTCAGAATCGTTCCGTCGGGTTCGAATTCGATAACGGCCTGAGCGCGGGATATCGCTTCGATCTTACCCTTGTTTTCAAGGCTTGCCTGCTTCGCTTGCGTAATATCCGAGGCGATCTTGACCACCTTGTAGGGTTTCTTCCCCCGGAAGACGGGATTGTAGGACGCGACGATCCAGACTTCGCGACCGTTCTTTCCAACGCGCTTGTACTGGCGCTGCTCATAGGTTCCAGAGGCAAGTCCGCTCCAGAACTGCACATACTCCGGACTGGCGGCCTCTTCGGGCTTGACGAACATCCGGTGGTGCTGGCCGATGATTTCATCCGGGCGATATCCCATTGCCAAGCAGAAATTCTCGTTTGCCCGCAGAATCTTGCCGGTGAGATCGAATTCGATGATCGCCTGTGAACGATCCAGAGCCTCAAGCATGGCCCGGGAGTCAGATCCGAAACTCGGAAGGGGAATTTTCATTTTGGGGGACGCCTTGTTTATTAGGCGAAGGTAATTGCATATGCTTTTTAAACAATTAACAAACAGAACATGACAATTTCTGCGAGGCATGGAAAGGCATTCACGCCGTTCCAACCTCAGCGAATCTTGGCGAGCAGCGCTTCGTCAGGATAGCAGGTCGGGTTCAGGCCGTTCTCCGCCTGCCAGCGTCCGATCGAGCGGCGCGTCTTGTAGCCGGGCAATCCGTCAATCTTGCCGACGTCGTGCCCTTTCTTGTTGAGACGCTTCTGCATGGCTTCGACATCGGATCGCAACATATGGCCGACCGAGCCCCAGCTGCCTTCGAAAGCGCCGCTGCCATAGTCGATCCTGTCGGCGAGATTGCCGATGAACAGCGCATAGAGATCGGAATTGTTATATTCCTTGATGACGTAAAAATTCGGCGTGACGATGAATTCCGGCCCATGCCGCCCTGCCGGCACCAGCATCATCCCCTCGGCTTTCAGCTCCGACTTCGGAAAATCCTTGCCGCTTATGCGCTCGATGCCTTGCCCGGCCCAGGCCTTGATCGGCTGGGCGAGATCGGGACCTTCCTGGGCGCAGGAAACATTGGCCGGGATCGATACTTCGTAGCCCCAGCTGCGATGTGCCTGCCAGCCCTTGAGCACGAGATAGTTCGCAATCGAGCCCAGCGCATCCGGCACCGAATTCCAGATGTCCTTGACACCGTCGCCATCAAAATCGACCGCATATTTGAGATAGGACGAGGGCATGAATTGCGGCTGCCCCATGGCGCCGGCCCAGGAACCCTTCATCATGCGGGGATCAATGCCATCTTCGACCATCCGGAGGGCCGCGAGCAACTCCTTGCGGAACAGTTCCTTGCGGTCGCCCATGAAGGCCATCGTTGCCAGCACATCCATTTCCGACGAGGTGATCTTGGCGCGACCATATCCGGTCTCGCGGCCCCAGATGGCAAGCACGACGCTTCCCGGAACGCCGTAGGTCTTCTCGATCTTCTTGAGAAGCCGCGCATGCGCCGCGGCATGCTGGCGACCGGTGGCGGCAAGCCCGCTCAGCCGTTTTTCGTCGAAATAGGGACCGGGTGTCGAGAACTCGGCCTGATTCTGCTTGCGCTTCTTCTTCGGCTTTTCGCCGGGCGGTGTCAGGTCGGGCAGTTTCCAGTTGATGGCGACATCCGAAAAGGCGCGCTCGAAGGACCGGCGCGAAATGCCTTCAGCCTTGGCTAATGGCCAGATTTCCGTTTCGATCCAGCCCTGGAACGCCTTTTCGACGCTCGCCTTCGATGCGGCGGCAGCCGGTGCGGCCAAAATTCCTGTCAACAGAACTGAAGCGAGCAGCGCCCGTGCCTTGGTCGAAATCCTCATGCGTCTCTCCGAAGTCAGATCGCGGTGCGTGACCTGAGCGCTGCTGTCAGGGTTCCGTCATCCAGGTAGTCGAGTTCGCCGCCGACCGGCACACCATGGGCAAGACGGGTGATCTTGATATCGAGCCCGGCGAGCTGATTGGTGATGTAATGTGCGGTCGTCTGGCCTTCAACGGTCGCATTGACGGCGATGATCACCTCGCGAACCTTGCCGCTTGAAACCCGCTCGATCAGGCCGCGGATGTTGAGATCGTCTGGACCGACCCCATCGAGCGGCGAAAGCGTACCGCCCAGCACATGGTAGGCGGCATTCATGGCGCCGGCGCGTTCCAGCGCCCAGAGATCGGAAACATCCTCGACGACGATGATCACCGAATGGTCGCGCCGCTCGTCGGTGCAGACCGTGCAGGGGTCGATCGTGTCGACATTGCCGCAGCAGGAACAGATCCGCACTCTCTGGTGCGCGTCGGCCATGGCATTCGACAGGGGGCCGAGCAACTGGTCCTTCTTCTTGACGAGATGCAGCGCCGCCCGTCGCGCCGAGCGCGGTCCAAGCCCCGGCACTTTCGCCAGCAACTGGATGAGTTTTTCGATTTCGGGGCCGGTGACTCGTTTTGCCATGGTTCGTATCTAGCCTATAACGACCATGCTTGTGAATCACCAAGAGGCGCGACTGCCATGAAACTTGTTGCTGTCTGCATCGGCGAGGCACGACCGACACCTAGCCGCAAGTCGGCCCGGACCGGCATTTTCAAACAGCCGGTCACAGCGTCCGTGATGGTTGACCGGGAGGGAATCGTCGGAGACAAGATCCTCAATCGCAAGCATCATGGTGGGCCGGAACAGGCCATTTATATCGAAAGTGCTGAGGATCTTGCCTGGTGGGAAGCCGAACTGGGCATCCCGGTCGCGCCTGGAACATTTGGCGAGAACCTGGTCATATCCGGCATCGCCAATCGTGATCTCGCCGTCGGCGATCGTTTCGAGATCGGCGATGTGCTGCTGGAAATCACCTCCGCGCGCGTTCCCTGCGCCACCTTTGCCCTGAGGATGGGCGATCCCCAGTTCGTCAAGCGCTATACGAAGGCGGCGCGGCCAGGCGCCTATGCGCGGGTTCTGAAGTCCGGGACGCTTTCGGCCGGAGACACTGTCCAATATACAGCCTATGCCGGAGTGCGGCTGACCATGCCTGAATTGCTGCGGACGTTTGGGCGAAAGCTCACGGGTGAGGAGCGCGCACAATATCTGTCCACACCGATCAATAGCAGAATCCGGGATCTGCTCGAAAGCTGAGCCTATTTCGCCGCGATTGCCACCGCCGCGCCCGCCATCAACCCGGCGCTGGTGCGGTTGGCATAGGTCATGGCACGGCTACTCTTGAGCAGCAGCCTCGCTCTTGAGGCAAGAAGCACCCAGGCAAGGTCGATGGCCATCAGCACCAAGAACATGACGGCGACGAGTTCGGCCCATCCGGCCACTGTCACCGCGTTCAGATCGATGATTGTCGGCAGAAGCGCGATATAGAACATCATGATCTTGGGGTTGCCGAGCGTCACGGTCATCCCGGCGAAGAACAGTTTCCGTGCTGAACCGGCTTCGGGCAATGCCTCACCTTGGGTATCGGTCGGGGCAACCCACATTTTCCAGGCCAGATAGAGCAGATAGGCAACGCCGACCCATTTGATCGCCAGGAACATATAGTGGAACGACTCGGCAATGGCAGCGAGACCGAGCACGGCAAAGGACAGCCAGATCATCTCGCCGACCCACATGGCGGCGAGAAACGGCAGCACGTCGCCCGCGCCGCGCGTCAGCACGCGTGCAATCAGCGCCGCGATGCTGGGGCCCGGCGAACCGGCCGCTATAGCCAGCGCAGCTGCAAAAAGTGCCAGGGATGCCAAGGTCATGTCGTTCTCCCGCAATGGTCGGATTATGCGGACTTTGGCAGTCAAGGCAAGTCTCAGGCCGAAGCGTTCCGGGCTGCGGTTGCCACCAGCGATCGCGCTGCATCTGCCGCATCCCGCATGTAGGCCGGGTCCCGGTGCAGCATCACCACGGCAAAGGAACCGTCGATGAGAAGCCGGATCTGTCGTGCGAGCGGAGCGGGCTCCGAAATGCCGGCATCAGCCAGCACGCTTTCGAGCCAGGCTTCAAGCCGCTTCTTGTGGGCGATGCCGGTAACGATGGCCGGATGGCCCGGCATGCTTGCCAGCTCGACGGAGGTGCGCAGGAAGCCGCAGCCTTTCCATTTCGGGCTCGTTGCCTTGACGGCGAGGCTTTCGAACAGGCTGGCGATCCGATCCTCTATATTGCCGTGCGACTTCTCGAACCATTGCCGGAATGCGCCGAGGCTTGGCTGGTCCCGATAGGCCAGATAGGCGGCAACGAGATCGTCCTTGCTCCTGAAATGATAATAGAGCGAGCGCTTGGTGATGCCGGCTTCCGCCGCGACCGCATCAACGCTGACGGCGCGTATGCCTTCCCGATAAAACAACCGGTTGGCGGCAGCGACGATCTTTTCGCGGGTTTCAAGTTCGGCCATGGCCAAAAGTATACCGCCCAGTGAGTATACACAAGGGATGATTTACGCCATCCTTAAAACGAAATGATGGAGCAGGGCATGGAGCCACGGGCAGTCGAGATAATGTGTGACGATGGCGTTCGTCTGGGTGGTCATTTGTGGAAGCAATCCGGCGGAACCGATGAGGGTGCGGTGATCATCAACTGCGCCACCGGCGTCCTGTCGCGCTTCTATCATGCCTATGCCCGTTTCCTGGCAGAGCATGGCTACACGGTGCTCACCTACGATTATCGAGGCATCGGCCTATCCCGCCCGGACCGCTTGCGTGGCTCTGGCTTTCGCTGGCGCGACTGGGGCGAAAGAGATTTTGCGGCGGTCGTGGACCATATGCGCAAGGCGCGGCCCGATCTGCCGCTCCTGGTTGTCGGCCATTCGATCGGCGGCTTCCTGCCGGGCTATGCCGCCAATGCCGCAAGCATCAACCGTATCCTGACTGTCGGGGCGCAGTTTGCCTATTGGCCGGATTATCATGTTGCGAAACGAAAAGGCCTCTTTCTGAAGTGGCATCTGGTGATGCCCGCGCTTTCGCTCGCTCTCGGCTATTTTCCCGGCCGGCGTCTGGGCTGGCTCGAGGATCTGCCACGCGGGGTGGCTCTCGAATGGGCGTTCCGGGGCAGGGCGATCGAACAACACCTGCAGCAACAGGAGCGGGACAGGCTCAGGGCGCATTTCGCATCCGTCGATGCCCCCATTCTGGCGATCACCGTGTCCGACGACGAGTTTGCGACCGAACCCGCCGTCCGGCGTGCGCTTTCCTATTATAGAGGATCAGAACGCACGTCCGTCATGCTGGAGCCCGGCGACCTCGGACTGGAAACGGTCGGTCATTTCGACCTGTTCCGCGCCCGTCATGCCGCCGGCTTCTGGCTTGATACGCTTTTATGGTTGCGCGAGGGCATCAATCCCTGGCCGAACCGTCGCTTCGAATGATCAGAAGGGGAACTTCATGCCGGGCGGCAGAGGGATGCCGGCGGTCAGCGCGGACATCTTTTCCTGCGCCTGCGCTTCACCCTTGTCCTTGGCATCCTTGTGGGCGGCGACAATCAGGTCCTCGAGAATCTCGACATCGTCTTCCTTGAACAGCGACGGATCGATCTTGATCGAGGTCATCTGGCCCTTGCCGTCGAGCACGACCGTCACCATGCCGCCACCCGACTTGCCTTCGATGCTCATCGCGGCAATCTCGGCCTGGACCTTCTCCATCTTGGCCTGCATTTCCTTGACTTTGCCCATCATTCCCATGATGTCTTTCATCGCTTACTCCTTGTCGGAATCGTCATCGAGCATATCGGGCTCGGTCGTTCCATCTTCATTGTCCAAATCATCAACAGTCGCGGTTATCCGCACGTCGGTAATCTTTGCGCCCGGATAGCGCGACAGGATGGCTGCCACGTCCGGATCGGCGCGAGCATCGGCCACGCGACCGTCGCGCTCCTTGGCTTCCTGCTCGACCAGCGTCAGGCCGCCGGGATCGCGGCTGAGGATCACCAGCCAGTTGATGCCGGTCCATTCCTTGAGGCGCGATGACATTTCGCCGACGAGCGAACGCGGCGCATCGGGTGAAAGCGTGATTTCCAGCTTGCCGGGCTCGAGCCGCACCGGCCGGACAAACTGACGGATCTGCGCCTTCAGCTTCATGTCACGGTTTTCGCCGGCAATATTGGCAATGTCGGCGAGGCTGCGAATGGCAACCTTCGGAGCCGGCTGCTCCTCGACCCGGCTTTCCGGTCGTTCAGCGGGCCGTGGCATACTATCGGGTACCGGTCGCAGCATCGCCGTCGGCCCGTTCGATGGGGCCGATTTGGTCTCGAACGTCCGCGAAGGCTGCATGACGGCCTGAGCCGTGCTGCCTCCACCCGCACCGCCGCCACCGGGCCGCGGCATCGGTGCGCCGCCGCCTTGCTCCATCATTTCGGTGAGCCGGCGTGCGGCATCCTCCGGCGAGGGCAGCGTGCTGGCATGCGCGAGCCGGATCAGAACCATTTCGGCAGCTCCGAACGGACGCGCGGCATTTTCTGTTTCGGGAATGCCCTTGAGCAGCATCTGCCAGATGCGCGAAAGCGTGGTGACCGCAACGGAATTGGCAAACTCGCTTCCCTTGATCCGCTCGATCTCGCTCAGCGAAGCATCGTCGGCCGATTCGGGAATGTATTTCAGTCGCGTCACGAGATGGGTGAAATCGGCCAGATCGGTGAGAACGACGACCGGATTGGCGCCGGCCTCATACTGGTTGGAGAATTCGCGCAAAGCTGCCTGGACATCGCCTTTGACGATTTCGCCGAACAGATCGACGATGCGGGCACGATCGGCAAGACCCAGCATGCCGCGCACCGTATCGGTCTCCACATGGCCGTTGCCATGGGCGATTGCCTGGTCGAGCAGCGAAAGACCGTCGCGGGCCGATCCTTCGGCGGCGCGCGCGATCAGCGCCAGCGCTTCCTTTTCCGCCTGTATGCCTTCTTTCCCGGCAATGGTTGTGAAGAGGCCGACGAGATCGGCGGCCGGAATGCGCCGCAGGTCGAAACGCTGGCAGCGCGACAGCACGGTGACGGGAACCTTGCGGATTTCCGTCGTCGCGAAAATGAACTTCACATGTTCCGGCGGCTCTTCGAGCGTCTTCAGAAGCCCGTTGAAAGCCGCCGTCGAAAGCATGTGCACTTCGTCGATGATATAGACCTTGTAGCGCGCCGTTGCCGGCCGGTAGCGCACCTGCTCGATGATCTCGCGAATGTCGTCGATACCGGTATGCGAGGCGGCGTCCATTTCGATGACGTCGACATGCCGGCCTTCCATTATGGCCTGGCAATGTTCGCCGGGTTCGCGCAGGTCGATTGTTGGCCGGTCGATCGTATCGGTCTTGTAATTGAGTGCGCGGGCGAGAATGCGGGCCGTCGTGGTCTTGCCGACCCCGCGGACGCCGGTCAGCATGTAGGCCTGTGCGATACGCCCGGTCTCGAAGGCATTGGTCAGCGTTCGGACCATCGGTTCCTGGCCGACCATGAGATCGGAGAAATCCTTCGGACGGTACTTGCGTGCCAGCACCCGGTAGGCGGGTTTTGTCACCGAAGTCTGATCGCCTGTTTTGCTAATGTCTGTCATGGTCCCGTCGCGCTTCATCGACTTCAAGACTAGCCGGATCGCTCGGAAAGGGAAACTCCTGACGCCGGGTTTCGTTGCCGTAAAGGCGAAGAGGGTGGGAGGCCGGCACGATGACCCGTACCGTAGCTCGTTGGGGCTGCTTCCTTCCGGACCTGACCCGGTTGGCGAGTGGCGCGTCCACCACCAGCCTCCCGAGCTCCATATCGTCAATATCAGTTGCGAATGCAAGACAAAGTTGGAAATATATCTCCCAACGAGATTATAAAAATATGACGGGAGAGTTTGGTGAACGATTTCAGGCTCGATGAGCGACTGATGAATGACACGTTGCCTGTGACGCGGCTCGGTGTCTGCGAATTGCGTCTGATGAACGACCGACGCTGGCCCTGGTTCATTCTTGTGCCGCAACGCCCAGACATCACGGAAGTGCACGAACTGACACCGCTCGACCAGACCATGCTGGTCTTCGAGACCGATCTGGTTGCAAAAGCACTGAAACAGGCAACCGGTGCGACCAAGATCAATATCGGCGCGCTCGGCAATATCGTTCGCCAGCTTCACGTCCATGTCATAGCGCGCTATGAAAGTGATCCGAACTGGCCCGGGCCGGTCTGGGGATTCGGCACCCGCGAACCCTATGACCCAGCAGAGGCCGAAAAAATGAAATCGATGTTGATGGACAGGATTTGATGGCGGCTCACACTCTTTTCGATGTTCTTTCGCCGCATCCCGAAGCCTCGAGCCTGGTGGCTTTTGCCGGCAATCGCCTCGATCGCCAATCCGAACACCGGACGGATGATTGCGTCGAACTGGCGCTGAAGAATGAGAAGGTCCATTGTTTCGCCTTCGCGCGCGGCAAGCTGGTGATGAAGCATGAAGAGCAGGTGCTGGATCCGCTGTTTGCGCCCTATGAGTTGCGCGACCTTGATCCGGATTTCGACAATGCCATCCTGCTGGGCTACGAAGAAAACGGCGAGCCGCGCGTGGCCGTCCCGGTCGGTATCGATCCCGAGACGGCTTTCGATCATCTGAAATTTGCCGATGGGCGCACGCTGATGCGCGAGGCCCTGCTGTCCGATAGCCTTTTGGGTGAGTTTGCCCAGGCATCGGCGCTGATCTCCTGGAATCGTTCGGCGCGCTATTGCGGGCGCTGTGGCGGCGAAACCCGGCTGGGCTCGGGTGGCTACAAGCGGACCTGCAACAATTGCGGCACCGAGCATTTCCCCCGCACGGATCCCGTCGTCATCATGCTGGCGGTCGATGTCGATGGCGATCGTTGCCTGCTCGGCCGTTCGCCGCATTTCCCCGAGGGCATGTATTCCTGTCTGGCCGGCTTCGTCGAGCCGGGTGAGACGATCGAAAATGCCGTCCGTCGCGAAACGTTCGAAGAGGCCGGCATCGAGCTCGGAAGCGTCCGCTATCATGCCTCGCAGCCTTGGCCGATGCCCTTTTCGCTGATGATCGGATGTTATGGCCGGGCCGAGACGTTCGATATTGCGCGAGACACTGCCGAGCTTGAGGATTGCCGCTGGTTCACCCGCGACGAGGTGAAGGCCATGATTGCCGGCGAAAGCCCCGAAGACATTTTTGTACCTGTGAGCGGGGCGGTCGCCTATCGCCTGATCCAGGACTGGATCGATTGGCCAGAAGGTCGGGAGGAGCTTTGAGCATGACGCAGACCCACGAAGAACGCATGGCCATCATGGCCAAGCAGGAAACGATTGCCTCTTTCCCAAACTTCAATGAAGAGGCGGCCTTTGATCTGGGCTCGGCGATCTATGCGATCGCGCGTGGCCGAAGGGCGCCGGTGGTCATCGGCATCCGTACGCCGGACCGGACCCTCTTTCATGCCGCAATGCCCGGATCTTCGCCCGACAACGACCATTGGCTCCGCCGCAAGAGCAATATCGTGCTGCGCTTTCACCAATCATCGCTGATGTTCGGCGAAACGCTTGCGGCGAAGGGACGGCAGGTGGGGCCCGAACTGGGTCTCGATCCGCTGGACTATGCCGCTCATGGCGGCAGTTTTCCGATCCGGGTCAAGAAGACCGGTGTCATCGGCGCTGTGACGGTGTCGGGCCTGCCGTCGATCGAGGACCATCGCATGGTCATCGAGGCGCTGTCGCTCTACCTGAAGGTGGATCTGCCGAAAATCTGACGATTGCCGGCGGCGGAGCCGCCAGCAATATCTCGCATCAGGCCGAGAAATCGTAACCAGAGATGCCCTTGGATTCGAGGAATTCCTCGATACCCCAGACGCCGCCTTCGCGGGCACGGCCGGACTGCTTGACGCCACCAAAGAACGAACCGGCGCCGCGCGGCTTGCCGTTCATTTCCACCATGCCGGATTTCAGCTTGAGGCCGACGCGGTTGGCGCGGGCGGGGTCGGACGACTGGACATAGTTCGTCAGGCCATAGGGCGTGTCATTGGCGATCTGGATGGCTTCCTCTTCGTTTTCAAAGGGGATCATCACCATCACCGGTCCAAAGATTTCCTCGCGCTCGATCGTCATGCCAGGCTTCACATCGGCGAAGATGGTCGGCTTGACGTAGTAACCGCGATTGTAGGCTTCCGGCAGACCGGGACCGCCGCAGACGAGGCGCGCGCCCTCATCGATTCCCTTCTGGATGTAGCCCTGGATCTGGTCCCACTGGCGCTTGTTGACCACCGGGCCGATATGGGAACCATGCTCGTGCGCCGGGCCGACCTTGATCGATTCAGCAACCGCAACGGCCTTGGCCACGGCTTCGTCATAGATGCTCTTTTCGACCAGCATGCGCGAGGGCGCGTTGCAGGACTGGCCGGAATTTTCCATCATGCGGCGGACGCTGCGTTCGATGGCCTTGTCGTCGGCATCGGCAAAGACGAGGTTCGCACCCTTGCCGCCGAGTTCGAGCATCACGCGCTTGAGCGATTCCGCTGCCGCCTTGGAGATGGCGCGGCCGGCGCGAGTCGAACCGGTGAACGAAATCATTTCGACATCCGGATGGGTCGAAAGCTGGGAGCCAACGCCCATGCCATCGCCGTTGACGAGATTGAACACGCCTGCCGGAACACCGGCATCATGGCAGAACTCGGCAAACAGCATCGCGTTCAGCGGCGCTTCTTCAGACGGCTTCAGCACGCAGGTGCAGCCGGCGAGCATGGCAGGGATTGCCTTGAGCGCGATCTGGTTGACGGGCCAGTTCCACGGCGTGATGAGACCGACGACACCGATCGGCTCCTGGGCGACGGCGGCCATCGGCGCATGCGCTCCGAGCGGACGGATCCACTGGATTTCCTCGAAGGCCTTGAGGAAGTTGTTGGTGTGCCAGGGTAGGCAGGTCGCCTGGTCCGACAGGGCGAAATCGATCGGTGCACCCATTTCCATCGAAATGGCTTCGCCGAATTCCTGCAGGCGCTTTTCATACTGCTCGAGAATGCGGGCAACGATGCGGGCACGCTCGGCCGGCGGCGTCGCGGCCCAGGCAGGGAAGGCGGCCTTGGCAGCGGCAACAGCCTTGTCGGTATCGGTCTGGTCACCGAGCGAAATGATGGCGCACGGTTCTTCCGTGGTCGGGTTGATCACCTGGCAGTCGCGCGGGGCGGTCGGAGCCACCCAGGCGCCGTTGATATAGAAATCGCGTTTGATCAGCATGGAATGTCCTGCGGGCACCAACTGTGCCGAAATGAAGGTTCATACTCCCGCCCGGCCGCACATCGGGGCCGAACAGTCCGGATTTTGCCAGAAAGAGGCACGCTGTGACGGCTTATCCGAACCGAAACCGTGCCGCAATTCGAATAGAAGGGAGACGCAATCCAGTAGCGCTCGCCGGCGGCGCTACGATGACCGTTTTTAAACGAAGGTCAAGATGGCGATGCTCACGCTTGCGTGACGTCGATCGGGGTGAGTTTTGCGTTTTGGTGAATACGACGATGCGGCCTGAACCGCTTCCGCGGTAAGTCGTCAAGGCACCGGCCTGACAATCGTAACGTCTTGTTATAAAAGGGAAATGGTGCCCAGAAGAGGACTCGAACCTCCACGCCTCGCGGCACAGGTACCTGAAACCTGCGCGTCTACCAATTCCGCCATCTGGGCAGCGAGGGAGCGTTTACGAAACCACCCTTCGCCTGTCAACTGCTTTGTTGCAAAACTGTTGTCGATTTTTTGGAGAAAGCGGACGGTCTTCGAGAAAATTTATGAAAAACATAAGGATAGGCTGATGGCGGTGTCATCCGATCCTGTAAAAAACGCTTCAAGACGGGGAACAATCTTGCCATTCGGGCATTGAATGATTCGTCCGGTCATGAATGATCGGCAAAAGAATTTGAAAACCAGATTGTCAACGCCGCCGCAAATTGGGCATGATATGCGCCTAGGAAGCGCAAACCACATCTCGGACTTGGCTAAAAACATATATTTGCGGGTTCTGATGTGCTATGAAGAATAAAAACGAAAGAAGAAACGTTCAACGCAAGGGACAGAAAAGAGCGAAAGCTCTTGAACCAAGAGAGGATAAAGAAATGTCAAAATTTCGTAATTTCGCAATGTCCGCCGCCTTGGCATTTGCGACGATCGCTCCGGTAACGGTTGCTGAAGCTGCTCCTTTTGCTCCCGTGCCGCTGAAGATCGAGAAGAAGACTGACGTGACCGATGTGCGCGTGGTCTGCAATCGCTGGGGTTGCCGTCGGACTTATTGGGGCCCGCGTGTCGTCGTTCGGCCGCGTGTCGTTTATCGTCCGCGCGTCTGGGTCGCTCCGCGTGTCGTCATCCGTCCGGCGCCGCGCTATGTGGTCCGCCAGGGCATGAGCCGCCACGTTCGCTGGTGCCTCAACCGCTATGCGTCCTACAACCCGGGAACCGATACGTTCCTGTCCTATGACGGTTACTACAAGCGTTGCAATTCGCCGTTCCGTTGATCGGTTGACGGTTTGAATACCAAAAGGCCGGGTGCGTTGCATCCGGCCTTTTTCGTTCGGTCTTTGAGTTCATGAAGATCAGGCGTTCCGGTCGAGATGGCCAAGGTCGCGGTCGGGCTCGATCACATCGCGCAGGCGCTGCTTGAGGTCCTTGGGGCCGGGAAAGCCGCCATCGCGCTTGCGCTCCCAGATCGACTGGCCGTTGACGCTGATTTCGAAATGGCCGCCGGTCCCGGGCACGAGCGCGACTTCGCCGAGACTGTCTCCGAATGTCTGCAAAAGTTCCTGCGCCATCCATGCTGCCCGCAGCAGCCAGTTGCACTGGGTGCAATAGACAATGACGATTCGGGGCTTGGCGGGATCAGGCAATGTGTTCATGCGACAGGTGATAGCACCGCGATTTTCTCAAGAAAAGCCGCCTTGCAATTGCCGCTACTGATCGCGACATAGGGCCTGTCTGTCCATTCGAACATCCCGATCAAAAAGGAGCACGGCAAGGATGATCTTTACAGCGGCTTTGCGGGCATTTGCCGATGTCTTTTCGCCGGCCATCCGTCGGGTTTTCTGGAAAGTGCTCGGCCTGACCATCCTGGCGCTGGTCGCTCTCTGGCTTCTCGTCCGCGAGATGTTTGTCACCTGGTTCGGGCCCGTGATCGAAACCTATCTGACCGGGCTACCGGAATGGGCCGGCTGGCTGACGGTGGTGGCCGGGTTCGTCGCCGCGTTCGGGCTGGCGGCAGCCGTTGCGATGCTGATTGCGCCGGTTAGCGCCATCATGGCAGGTCTCTTTCTCGATGATGCGGCCGAGATCATCGAACAGCGCGATTATGCCCAGGATGCGCCTGGCAAGGCGTTGCCGCTGTCCCAGTCGCTTTTGTCGAGTCTGCGCTTCTTCCTGATCGTGGTCGCCGCGAACCTGGTTGCGCTTCTGCTGCTGCTCGTGCCGGGCGTCAACCTCATCATCTTCTTTCTGGTCAACGGCTATCTACTCGGGCGGGAATATTTCGAATTTGCCGCCAGTCGCATTCTGGGTGCGGATCAGGCGCGGGCCTTTCGCGCCGCCAATGCCGGAACAGTGTTGGTGGCAGGCTTCGTGGTGGCGCTCTTTCTGTTCATCCCGATCCTCAATCTGCTGACGCCGCTCTTTGCCGCCATTCTCATGGTGCATCTCAACAAGGCGCTGGCAAAACGGTGAGGCTCGTCGTCAGATGATCTGCGCCGGCAATTCCACGAGCGCTGCCGGCACATCGCAACTCTTTGCCTCGTAACGACAGAGATCGGCAATCACGCATTTCTCGCATTCCGGTTTGCGCGCCTTGCAGCAATAGCGGCCATGCAGGATCAGCCAGTGATGGGCATGGAAGAGATAATGCTCGGGAATGATTGCCAGAAAACGGTCCTCCACCTCATCCGGCGTTTTGCCGGGGGCGAGATGCAGCCGGTTGCCGATGCGGAAAATATGCGTGTCGACGGCGAGTGCCGCGATGCCGAAGGCCATCGAGAGTACCACATTGGCCGTCTTGCGACCGACGCCGGGCAGGCTAACGAGCTCGTCACGTGTTTTCGGCACCTCGCCGCCAAAATCGCTGAGAAGCTTCTGAGACAGCAGGAAGACGTTTTTGGCCTTGTTGCGATAGAGCCCGATCGTCTTGATATAGTCGCGGATCTGATCCTCGCCGAGGGCGACCATCTTTTCCGGCGTGTCGGCGACGGCAAACAATGGACGTGTCGCCTTGTTGACGCCGGCATCGGTGGCCTGGGCTGACAGTACCACGGCTACAAGAAGCGTAAATGGATTGGTGTGGAAAAGCTCCCCCTTCGGTTCGGGGCGCTGGACCGAAAAACGGCGGAAAATCTCTTCGATATCCGCTTGACTGTAAAGGCTCTTGCGACGACGGCCCGAAGCACTGGTTTTCAGCGGCTTGGCTGCTGTCGGATCATTCTTGCGCTTTGTCATGGAATCCCTGTATTCTGGCACCATGACGATAGAGATGGACGCGTTCGCGATCAACACCCAACCCGTGTTCGAGGCCGAGCTCAGGCCCTACCGATCTCTGGGCCCGATCGGCTTGCGCGTGGTACTAGGCCTTGCCTTCGCTCTGTCGCTTATCAATGTCATTTTCTTCCTGGCAACGGGCGCGCTGCCGGTAGCCATGTTCTTCGGGCTCGATTTCGCGCTGCTGTTCGGTGCCTTCTATCTCAACAATCGCGCCGCACGTGCGCGAGAGCAGGTCTCCGTTTCGCGCACCGAACTGACGATCCGCAAGATTTCCCCGCAAGGACGCATGAGCGAGAGCCGCTACAATCCCTTCTGGGCCCGGCTCGAGATCGACCGCAAGGACGATGGCATCGAGGCGATGGCCGTGGTTGGGCAGGGCCGCCGGACGGGGATCGGCGCCTTCCTTCATCGTGATCAGCGGGAGGATTTTGCCGCCGCGCTGCAGCGGGCCCTGGCAACGGTTCGGCGCAGGATCTGATCCTGCCAAGAAACGGGTGGCGCCTCTTTTCGTTCCATGGCACGGAAAGGCTCTAGGAGACAATTGCCATGCAAATCACGCTCGACAAGGCCAAGGAAATCATTCCCGCGGATGAGGATTATCGCATCGTCTCGGGTGTCATTGCCATGCTGACAGAAGATTATCGCGACCAGCCGTCACTCGAGTCTATCGCGGGTCGAATGAAACGCGATCCGATCGAACTGCAAAAGACGTTCACCCGCTGGGCCGGCCTGTCACCCAAAGCGTT
The DNA here is from genome assembly GCF_030551875.1 of Fluviirhizobium alvei. Classification (GTDB taxonomy): domain Bacteria; phylum Pseudomonadota; class Alphaproteobacteria; order Rhizobiales; family Rhizobiaceae; genus Rhizobium_E; species Rhizobium_E alvei. The sequence continues at coordinate 59,082 of NZ_JAUOZU010000001.1, forward strand.
CCTGCAGGCAGTCACGCTCGACCATGCCAAGCGCTTGCTGAGGGACGAGAACCTGCCGTTACTGGAAACGACGCTCGAACTCGGCCTGTCGAGCCCCGGTCGCCTGCACGATCTTTTCGTGACGCATGAGGCGATGTCGCCGGGCGAATGGAAGGCCAATGGGCGTGGGCTCGATATCCGCTACGGTTTCGTCGCATCCCCCTTCGGCAAGGCGCTTCTGATGGTCACCGACCGTGGGCTCTGCGGCCTTGCCTTTGCCGATCCGGGCGAGGAGGAGGAAGCGTTGCGCGACATGACGGGCCGCTGGCCCGAAGCGATCTTTCATGCCGATGAGGCGGCTGTCGCTCCCTATGCCGGTCGCATCTTTGATGAGGCGCGCTGGCGGGCGGAGGAGCCGCTCCGTGTGGTGCTGATCGGCACCGATTTCCAGATCCGGGTCTGGGAACAGTTGCTCGAAATTCCGCTCGGCCGGCTGTGCACCTATTCGGATATCGCAACGAACATCGGCATGCCCAAGGCCTCGCGTGCCGTCGGTGCTGCGGTTGGCCGCAATCCCGTCTCCTTCGTGGTTCCCTGCCATCGGGCGATCGGCAAATCCGGTGCGCTCACCGGTTATCATTGGGGTCTGACGCGCAAACGCGCCATGCTGGGCTGGGAAGCGGCGAAAGGCTGACGGATCAGGCCGCCGGAAACGTCACCGAATAGGCAAAGCGGCTCTTCTCGCCCGCGCCCAGCACAAGCGTCGATGGGCGATCTTCGATCGCAGCGCCCGTGCCTATAATCGGTGCGGTTCCGTGCCAGGGCTCAATGCAGAGATAGGGCGCGCCCGGCTTGGTCCAGAGCGCGAGATTGGGCAGATTCTCGAATGTGAAGTGGAGTTCGGGACCATCTTCGGCCCGGTAGATCAGCGATGATCCTGCACCCTCCGGAAAGATCATCGCATCCTCGACAAACAGCGCCGGATCGAGGGCCAGCCGCCCCTTGCGGAAGGGGGAGGGCAACAGCGCCGGGCGACGCAACCCGCCTTCGAGCCGCGAGAGCGCTGGTTCTGCGCCATTGTCGAGCAGGATTTCATGGTGATGATGGCCTTCGGCACCCGGCAGCGGCCAGGCAAAGGCGGGATGAAAGCCGAAACCGAACGGCATCGACGTTTCAACCTGATTTGTTACCGTCACTGATACGGTGAGCTTTGCACCCTCAAGGCGATGCTCGACGGAGAGGCGGAAATCGAAAGGGTACTGGCTGCGCGTCTCGTCATTGGCTGCCAGTTCGTAGCGGCAGAAATCGCCCGAATGCTCGATCAGGGCAAATGTGCTCCGCCGCGCGAAACCATGCTGGTTCATGGCAAATGGTTCGCCGCCGATGGTCAGGCGGTCGTACGGGGCCTTTCCGACGATCGGAAAGAGAATGGGCGCGCGTCCGGCCCAGAAGGCCGGATCGCCATGCCAGAGCCAGCTCCGCCCATCGCTTGTGACAATCGATTGGGTCTCGGCGCCCAATGGAGAAACCTCGACCGTGAGGAACGCATTTTCGATCCGGATTGCTTCTGGCATCGGCCTGTCCTCTTGCACCTGATCGTTGCGGGAGGGCGGACAGGGTCCGCCACCCCGCTGTCGCGTCAATGGGCGCCGGACATGTCGCCCAGCACTTCCTTGGAAGCGGTGGTGGAGTCGGCATTGAGCTTGTAGACCATCGGCACCCCGGTCGCGAGGTTGACGCTGAGGATCTTCTCGCGGTCGAGACGGTCGAGCACCATCAAAAGCGAACGCAGCGAGTTGCCGTGGGCTGCGACCAGAACCTTCTGGCCCCTGAGCACGCGCGGCAGGATCTCGGTCATGTAATAGGGCCAGACGCGGGCGCCCGTATCCTTCAGGCTTTCGCCACCCGGCGGCGGTACGTCATAGGAACGGCGCCAGATATGGACCTGCTCTTCGCCCCACTTGGCGCGCGCATCGTCCTTGTTGAGGCCGGAGAGATCGCCATAGTCGCGTTCGTTGAGCGCTTCGTCGCGGATGGTTTCGAGATTGGGCTGGCCGACGCCATCGAGAATGATCTGGCAGGTCTTCTGCGCCCGCTGCAGCGAGGAGGTGAAGGCGATGTCGAAGGTGATGCCATAGTCGCGCAGCGCGTCGGCGCCAGCCTTGGCTTCCTTGAGGCCCAGTTCGGTGAGATCCGGATCACGCCAGCCGGTGAACAGGTTCTTCAGGTTCCATTCGCTCTGTCCATGCCGGACGAGTACCAGCGTTCCGCTCATCAAAGTCTCCCTTGCGGTTCGTTCAGAATTTCAGTCGAGGCCGAGCACGTCGAGCATGCTGTAGAAGCCCGGCTTCTTGTCGAAGGCCCAGCGCGCTGCGGTGACCGCGCCCTTGGCAAACAGCGCCCGGTCCATGGCGCGATGCGAAAGCGTGATCATTTCCTCGTCGCTCGAAAACAGCACCGAATGGTCGCCGATCACGCCGCCGCCGCGCAGGGTCGCAAAGCCGATCGATCCGGCCTCGCGGGCACCGGTATGGCCGTCGCGCACCTTTACGGCATTGGCGAGGAGATCGATGCCGCGACCCTTGGCGGCTTCCGCGCCGAGCAGCAGCGCCGTCCCGGATGGCGCATCGACCTTTTTGTTGTGGTGCATTTCCAGCACCTCGATATCCCAGTCCGCGGCTTCAAGTGCGGCGGCAGCCCGGCGCACCAGAACGCCAAGCAGGTTGACGCCGAGGCTCATATTGCCGGACATGACGATGCGGGCATGGCGGCTGGCGGCCTTGATCTTTTCGACGTCCTCCGCCGAGCAGCCGGTGGTGCCGATCACATGCACGATGCGGGCCTGAGCGGCGAGCGCCGCCATCTCCACGGTGGAGGCAGGCGATGTAAAATCGATAACCGCGTCGGCCTTCAGGAATGCAGCAAGCGGATCGCTGGTCAGGGGAACGCCGATCGGCCCGACGCCGGCCAGTTCGCCGGCATCCTGTCCCAGCAGAGGCGAGCCCGGCCGTTCGAGAGCGGCATGCACCTTCATGCCCGGGGTTGCGTGAATGGTTTTGACCAGCGCGCGGCCCATGCGGCCGCCTGCGCCCGCGATCACAACCATCTTGATGTCTTCGCTCATCGGTTATGCCCTCATGCGATCGTTACTGGCGAACCTGCAGCTGGTTGAGGCGAGCGTAAAGACCGCCCTGAACCTGCGCAAGCGTTTCATGCGTGCCCTCTTCGACGATGCCGCCATTCTCGATCACGATGATCTTGTCGGCATTGGCGATTGTCGAGAGGCGGTGGGCTACTACCAGCACGGTCCGGCCCTTCATGGCATTGTCGAGTGCCTTCTGCACGGCCAGCTCGGAGGCGGTATCGAGCGCCGAGGTGGCTTCATCGAGCAGCAGGATCGGCGCATTGCGGGCGAGCGCGCGCGCAATCGACAGCCGTTGCCGCTGGCCGCCGGAGAGGTTGGAGCCCGCTTCGCCGACCGGCGTGTCATATCCCTTCGGCAAGGCGAGAATGAAATCATGCGCGTAAGCCAGACGTGCGGCTTCCTCGATCTCGGCATCGGTCGCATCCGGGCGGCCGTAACGGATATTGTCGCGGATCGTGCCTTCGAACAGCAGCGGTGCCTGCGATACATAGGCGATCGCGGTGCGCAGCGAATGTTTGGTAATGTCGCGGATATCCTGGCCGTCGATCAGCACCTGGCCTTCGAGCGGATCATAGAAACGCGGCACCAGGCTGATGATGGTCGATTTGCCGGAACCCGAAGGGCCGGCGAAGGCCGTGGTCTTGCCGCCCTCGGCGATGAAATTGATGTTCCGGAGCACGGGCTCGTCGCCATAACCGAACGTGACGTTGCGGAACTCGATCCGGCCCTCAGTCACCGCAAGCGGTTTGGTGTCGGGCGCTTCGGGCATCGGCAGCGGCGTGTCGAGAATGTCATAGATCATCTTGGCATTCACATAGGCGCTTTCCATCTGCACCTGCAGCTTTGCCAGACGCCTGGCCGGGTCGTAGGCGAGCAGAAGGGACGCGATGAAGGCGATGAAGGCGCCCGGCATCTGGCCATTGGCGATCGTCTGCCAGGACGCGTAGGCAACCACCGAAGCGATTGCGGCGCCTGCAAAACTGTCCGTCAGGGGGGCCGTGCGTTCCGAAAGCCGCGCCATCCGGTTCGCGCGCTTTTCCGCCGTTTCGATCAGGGCGTTGACGCGGTCGCGCAACTGGTCTTCCATCGTAAAGGCCTTGACGATTGCAAGCCCCTGGATCGTTTCCTGCATCGCGCCGGTCACATGGGCGTTGAATTCCACCGAATCGCGCGTTGCCGAGCGCATCTTGCGTGCCACCAGACGCAACGCGATGAAAATCGGCGGCGTCGCTACGAAGGTGATCAGCGTCAGAAGCGGATCCTTGGAGATCATCACGCCGATCAGCGCGACGAGCGTCACCGCATCACGCGCGACAGATGTGATGACGAGGTTCAGCGTATCGCGGATACCGGTGACATTCTGCGCCACGGTCGAGGAGACGCGTGCCGAGCGCGATTCCGAATAGAAGCCGACATCCATCGCCATCAGATGGCTGAAGAGCCGCTTCTGGTAATTCGCGACAATGGCATTGCCGATTTTCGACAGGGTGACCGCCTGACCGAAAGAGGCGAACCCCTTGAGGGCAAAGGCGAAGAAAATGCCGAAGCTGATAATGGCGACGAGATCGGCCCGCTTGTTGGTCAACGCCTCATTGACCACCGATTCCATAATCCAGGCGGTAAAGGCCGTCGAGGAGGCGACACCGATCAGGCAGGCGATCGCAAACAGATAACCGCCGAGATGAGCGCGCCAGTTCTCCGAAAACACGCGCCCGATCAACGGCATTAAGGCGTTGCGGTCGACATGCTGCTTGTTCCGGTTTTCTACGCTCAACGATGACTTCCTGTCTCAGACGGCTGCCTCATATCGCTTGCGCACCGGTTTGAACAGTCATTTCCGCCAGCGCCGGCCTTCCGTTGCCACGCCGAAACGACCAGGCATGCGCGCGTAGCTCGACAGCCCGGCCAGAGCCGCGAGCGGATGGGTAACGACGAAGGTCGGAATGGACTGCATGAGCGAGCCATGCGGTGCCTTGTCCTCGAAGGCGGCGCGGAATTCCGGTCCCTTGAGTGCAGGCAGAATCTTCTGCGGAATTCCGCCGGCCAGATAAACCCCGCCGCGCGCCATGAAAACGAGCGCCATATCGCCGGCAACACGGCCGAGATAGGTGGAAAACAGCCGGATCGCTTCGGCGGCGGCCTTGTTTTCATTGGCAAGCCCGCTGGTCGAAACCTCGGCGGGATCTGTGAGTATCGGGGCGACGCCATCGGCAGCGCAGATCGCGCGATAGAGATTGAGAAGCCCACGGCCGCAGAGAATCTGTTCGGCCGACACACGGCCCTCTATCCGTTCGATATGCGGAAAGATTTCGTTTTCGCGATCGCTGCGTGGTCCGAGATCGACATGGCCGCCTTCGCCCGGAACCGGAATCCAGGCATGGCGGGCATGCACGAGGCCCGCAACGCCGAGGCCGGTGCCCGGGCCGAGAACCACCTTGGAGTGGCCCTGCAGGCTCTCGCCCCTGCCGATCTGGATCTGGTCCTCGTCGCCCAGCGAAGCGATCGCAAGCGCCTGCGCCTCGAAATCGTTGACGATCATGACGTCGGACAGGCCGAGATTGGCCAGCATGTCGAGCGGCTTGACCACCCAGGGGCAATTGGTGAGCGGAATTTCATCGCCGCGGATCGGACCTGCGACCGCCAGGATGGCCGAGACCGGTTGCACCGATGTCTTGTCGAGCACGCCCGCCTGGATCGCTTCATCGATCGTCGCATAGTTGGCGGTCTGGATGATCGGGAAATCGCGTGGAGTCGTATGCTGGTCGGTGATGATCGAAAAGCGCGCGTTGGTACCGCCGATATCGCCTATCAGGATCGGAAAGGAAAAATGCTCGTCGGAAGATCTTGCCATTGCCCTCGGCCTTACGTCCTGGAATTGGTCATGTTCTGAAACAGCCGCTCGGCTGTCGCCCGGTTCAGGGCCATCGGAATATCATAGACGGTTGCAAGCCGCATCAACGCCTTGACGTCGACATCATGCGGCATGGCGGTCAGCGGATCGGTAAAGAAGATCAGCATGCTGACCTCGCCCTCGGCAATCATGGCGCCGATCTGCTGGTCGCCGCCGAGCGGACCGCTCTTCATCCGCCGCACGGAAAGCTCCGGGCAGGCATCGAGAATGCGCCCGCCCGTCGTTCCCGTTGCGACGATGTTGTATCCCTTAAGCAGGTCGCGATGGATGAAGGCGAAGTCGGCCAGATCGTCTTTTTTCTGGTCATGGGCAATCAGGGCGATGGTCTGCTTTTGCACCGGTGCACTCCGCTTCGCTGGCCTGCGTCTCGTAAGCTATCAGAATAGGCCTATATCGGAATCTGCCGACGGTGCAACGGGTAATTCAATCGATTTGAAAACATCTCAACCCCGTATCTCGCCAAACACGCGCAGGAAATTGCCGCCGATGATCTTGGCGACCCGCTCCTCCGAATGTCCGCGCTTGAAGAGGCCCGCCACCACCATGGGCGTCTTGCGATAGGTCTCCCAGACCGGCTTGTAGTTGGCATCCATATCGGTGCCGATGGCGACATGATCGTCCCCGATTGCAGAGATCAACTGCTCGATGCGGCCAAGATAGGCTTCGAGCGTTGCAATGCCGAAGCCGGCCGGCCAGGCGCCGATGAAACCGCCGCTGTCCGCGATCTTGCCTGCCAGTTCCTTCGAGATGAATCGTGCGCTGCCGATGCCAAGTCCGGTAATGTGGGTATGGGTGGCAATCACTGGGCGGGTCGTGATCGCAAGCGTGTCGAAGGCGGTCTTCTCGTCGGCATGCGAAATGTCGAGAATGATCCGGCTCTTTTCGATTTCCTGAACCACGGCGCGACCGAAATCCGTGAGCCCCTTGTTGACCGGCGGTGCCGTCATGATGTCGCCGATCCGGCCGCCCGACAGATAGTGGACGAGCGTGATGATGCGGACGCCATCCTCTGCCGATCTGGCGATGTTGGACGGATCGTCATCGACGAAATCGGCCCCTTCGACCGCGAGAAGGCCGGCGGGCTTGCCGGCCTTCAGGGCCGTCTCGATGTCGCCCGGTTCGAGCGCGAGTGAAATCAGGCCGCGAGACGCAAGCGCCTTCAGATTGGCAACCTGCTCGCGATAATAGGACATGGCTTCGCCGGGCAGGAACGGCCGCACCGAAACGAGACCGCCATCTTGCGAATCGAGCAGGGGAAAATCGGCCACGGCGGAAAAGGCCGCCGCAGACATCTTGCCCTTCACCATATCCGCGACGACCTCGTCTTCGAACGTGCCTGCCGCCTGATAGAGTTTGAGCTTGATGGTCAGGTTGGAGGCCCCCTTGACGAAGGTCCTGCCCGGATGGGCGTGGCTGTCGATCGCCGGATGGTTCGCCAGGAATTCCTCGGCTCTTTGCAGTTCGGCTTCGGTGAGATCGAAACCGACAGGAACGTCGGTCGTATCGATGAACCGGCGCAGGATGGTGGGGGCGGCAAGCGTGCCAGCCACGCCGGCTGCAACGAGAATGCCTGAAGCTGTCAAAAGTTTACGTCTTGAAATCATGATGGTCCTCCTCAACCGAGGAGAGAATGCCACAGAAATGAATTTTAAAAGTGGCGGAATTTCACCATGAAGTCTTGTAAGGTCCTCTCCAAATCACACCGAATGCAGCATCAGGATATGTCGATGACCGAACTCGCTCCCGTACTGACCCAGGCAGATGCCAATCTCGATTCGAGCCTCGAGAAGCTTTTCGATCTCTGCCGCATCAAATCCATTTCGACCGATCCGGCCTTCAAGGCCGATTGCCGCACGGCGGCCGAATGGCTGGTCAGCTATTTGCAGTCGCTGGGCTTCGAGGCTTCGGTCCGCGATACGCCAGGCCATCCCATGGTGGTCGCCCATCACGCCGCCGGCTCGGAAGGCGCGCCGCATGTGCTGTTTTACGGTCACTATGACGTTCAGCCGGTGGATCCGCTCAATCTCTGGGAACGCGATCCGTTCGATCCGGCGATAATCGAACGCGATGGCCAGCGCGTGATTGCCGGTCGCGGTACGTCGGACGACAAGGGCCAGTTGCTGACCTTTGTCGAAGCCTGCCGCGCCTACAAGGAAACTCACGGAGCTCTCCCTGTACGGGTGACGATCCTGTTCGAAGGTGAGGAAGAGTCCGGTTCGCCCTCGCTCAAGCCGTTCCTCGAAGCCAATGCCGCCGAACTGAAGGCTGATTTTGCCCTCATCTGCGATACATCGATGTGGGATGCCGAGACGCCGGCCATTTCCGCCGGCCTGCGCGGTCTGGTGGGGGAGGAGATTACCATCAAGGCTGCGGACCGCGACCTGCATTCCGGCTATTTTGGCGGCGCGGCAGCAAACCCGATCCATATTCTGAGCGACATTCTGGCCGGGCTGCATGACGAGACCGGCCGTGTGACGCTCGAAAGCTTCTATGACGGCGTCGAGGAGACGCCATCGCAGATCAAGGCCTCCTGGGAAACGCTCGGCATGAGCACGGAGAAGTTCCTGGGCGCCATCGGCCTTTCGGTTCCTTCGGGCGAAAAGGGCCGATCCGTTCTCGAACTCACCTGGGCCCGGCCGACGGCGGAAGTCAACGGCATCTGGGGTGGCTACACCGGCGAAGGCTTCAAGACGGTCATCGCGGCCGAAGCCTCGGCCAAGGTTTCGTTCCGTCTGGTCGGCAAGCAGGACCCGGATCGCATCCGCGCCTCGTTCCGCGCCTATGTCCAGTCGAAGCTGCCCGCCGATTGCCGGGTCGAGTTCCACCAGCATGGCGGATCGCCGGCGATCCAGCTGCCCTACGATTCCGCACTTCTCAATCGCGCGAAATCCGCGCTCTCGGATGAATGGCCGAAACCGGCCGTGATGATCGGCATGGGTGGCTCGATCCCCATTGCCGGCGATTTCCAGAAGATGCTGGGAATGGAAGCCTTGCTGGTCGGTTTTGCACTTGCCGATGACCGGATTCATTCGCCAAACGAGAAATACAACCTGACCTCCTTCCACAAGGGCATCCGTTCCTGGATCCGCATCATGGCAGCACTGGCCGACTGATTGGCCAAGAACCCTCCCGATTGCCTTCGTTCGCTCTTCCGGGCGGGCGAAGGTAACTATACGTGAGGTTTCGTTCAAACGTGCGAAAATGCCGCTTTAATTTAGCCAGGTAACATGATTATAAGGGCGCGTTTTTAACGGTTTCCTGCCTGATATGGCGGATGGGGGACAGAATGAACAGTAAACCCGGTCTCGGAGCGCGGCTCCGTTACTGGTTCGACCGCACGATGTCCGCCGGTACCGGCGCATTGATCGGTTGGCTCGGCATCATCTCGCTTGTCATTATCCTGGTCTTCGGTGGCATCATTGCGCTCACCGGCGTTGCCCAGGATGACGGTCAGTCCCTGTCCTTCGCAGAAGCTGTCTGGCAATCCCTGATGCGCACCATGGATGCCGGTGCGCTTGGGGCCGATACGGGCTGGGATTTCCGCCTGCTGATGCTCGTCGTGACGCTGGCCGGTATCTTCGTCTTCTCGACCCTTATCGGTATTCTGAGCTCCGGTATCGAAAGCAAGCTCGATGAGCTGCGCAAGGGACGTTCCAAGATTCTGGAAAAGGATCATACGATCATCTACAACTGGTCGTCGTCGATCTTCGACGTGATTTCGGAACTGGTCATCGCCAACGAAAGCCGCCAGCGGCCGCGCATCGTCATCATGGCGAACCGCGACAAGGTGGAAATGGAAGACGAGATTGCCGACAAGGTTGGCGATCTGCGCAACACCAAGATCATTTGCCGCTCTGGTGATCCGACCGATCTTTACGATCTGTCGATCGCCAATCCGAACGCCTCCCGCTCGATCATCGTGCTGTCACCGGAGGACGATGATCCCGATTCTGCCGTCATCAAGACCATTCTCGCACTGACCCAGGGGCCAAGCCGCCGCAAGCAGAAATATCGGATCGCTGCGGAAATCCGTGATCCGGACAATGCCGAGCTTGCCGGTATTGTCGGCGGCGACGAGGTGCAGCTGGTTCTGGCCGACGATCTCATATCCCGCATTGTGGTGCATTCGAGCCGGCAACCAGGTCTGAGCGCGGTCTATACCGAATTGCTCGATTTCGACGGTTCGGAAATCTACACGATCGATGCGAAGGATTTTGTCGGCAAGACCTATGCCGAAGTCGCCATGTCCTATGACAGCTCGACCCTCATCGGCATTGTCGACGGGAAGGGCACCGTCGAGCTCAACCCGGACCGCCAGCGTCGCGTGGCCGAAGGCGAGCGGATCGTTCTGATCGCGGAAGATGATGATGCGATCGTGATCAAGCCCTTCCAGGGCAAGATCGATTCCTCGCTCATCCACCGCATTCCCGATGCGACGATCGGAACCGAGCGGACCCTGATGCTTGGTTGGAACAAGCGTGCGCCGCTGATTGCCAGCGAACTGTCGCGGTTCGTCGCACCCGGCTCGCTTCTGACGATCGTCGCCGACAAGGACGATCTCGAGGAACTGGTCTCCGACATCAAACTCGCCAACAACAACCTGACGATCGAATGCCACCGCGCCGATTCCTCTTCACGGACCGTTCTGCGCAACCTCGACGTCATCAGCTACGACCATGTTCTGGTTCTCGGCTACAATGAAGATCTCGCTCCCCAGGCTGCCGATACAAAGACGCTCGTGACGCTTCTTCATCTGCGCAAGATCTCGGAAACGGAGGGCCGCCGCACCAATGTGGTCAGCGAGATGATCGACGTTCGGAACCGCGAGCTAGCGGAAGTCAGCCGGGCGGATGATTTCGTAGTCAGCAACAAGCTGGTCAGCCTCATGCTCGCCCAGGCGGCCGAGAATGAATATATGTCGCGGATCTTCGGCAGCCTGCTCGATGAGAACGGCTCGGAGCTCTATATCAAGCCGGTGGCCAACTATGTGAAGACCGGTATCGAGATCGATTTCTACACGCTGACGGTCGCAGCCATGGTTCGAGGTGAAACCGCCATCGGTTATCGCAGCCGGCGTGTGCCGACCACGAGCGGCGCATTCGGCGTCAAGATCAATCCTCTCAAGTCCGAAAAGATCATCTTCGACGCGGATGACGAATTGGTTGTTCTTTCCGCGAGTTGAGAACTGCTTTCTTGAGAATTTCGGGGCAGCCTTCAGTATCGCAGGCTGCCCCGAACTATTATTAACGCCCCCTTAAATCGCCACATTTAAAGTCCACCGCAGGACAGGTCGGACGAATGGAAGGCATAATCCCAGTCAATGGCGGACAAGAAAAAATCCCGAACGCGGATCGAACCTTCCTTCGAAGGCTCCAGCAGGTCCCGCAGCAGTGGTGATCTGCGCGCTGATCCGCGGGATCGCGTGACACGCGGCCGCTCGAGCAAGCCCGCCAAATCATCGAAATCCGCGTCGCGCTCGCGATCCTCGCGCCGGTCCGGCGGTGGATTCTTCTCCCTCATCCGGCGCCTGACCTACTGGACCTTTGTCCTCGGTCTCTGGGGTGGTATCGCGGTTGCTGGTCTGGTTCTCTATTATGGCTCGCGCATGCCGAGTGCCGAAAGCTGGGCAATGCCCGACCGGCCGCCGAACATCAAGATCGTTGATGTTAACGGCGAACTGCTGGCCAATCGCGGCTCGACCGGGGGCGAGGCGCTGTCGCTCGATTCCATGTCGCCCTACATTCCGCAGGCGGTGATGGCGATCGAGGATCGGCGATTCTACAGCCATTTCGGTGTCGACCCGATCGGCCTGGCCCGCGCCATGGCCCGCAACGTCATGGCGGGCCGCATGGTTCAGGGCGGTTCCACGCTCACCCAGCAGTTGGCCAAGAACATGTTCCTGACGCCCGAGCGAACGCTGGAGCGCAAGGTCCAGGAAGTGCTGCTCGCCTTCTGGCTCGAGAGCAAATATTCCAAGGATCAGATCCTTGCCATGTATCTCAACCGGGTCTTTTTCGGATCCAATTCCTATGGGGTCGAGGCAGCCTCGCGGCGCTATTTCAACAAATCGGCGCGCGACGTGAATCTCACCGAAGCGGCGATCCTTGCTGGGCTTCTCAAGGCGCCGTCCGCCCTGTCGCCGGCCAAGAACCCAAAGGGTGCGATGGACCGTGCCAAGCTCGTTCTCGCCGCCATGGAAGAACAGGGCTATGTGACGCAGGAGGAAGTGGCTGCCGCATCCTCTGCAACGCCACCGAAGGCAAAGAGCTTCTGGTCAGGTGCCGAACATTATGCTGCCGACATGGTGATGGATGAACTGCCCAAGCTGGTGGGTGAGTTCAAGGAAGATATCATCGTCGAAACCACCATTGACCGTACGCTGGAAAAGGCGGCCGAAAAGGCCATCAAGGCCTCGCTCGACAAGGACGGCAAGAAGCTGAATGCCAGCCAGGCGGCCTTGGTTGCCATCGACGGCACAGGAGCAGTGCGGGCGCTGGTGGGTGGTCGCGAATATGCCGACAGCCAGTTCAACCGTGCCTTCAAGGCCAAGCGCCAGCCCGGTTCCGCCTTCAAGCCGTTCGTCTATGCAGCTGCCCTCGAACAGGGCCTGTCGCCGAATTCGGTGCGCAACGATGCGCCGGTGCGGATCGGCAAATGGACGCCGGAAAATTATGACAACAAATATCGCGGTCAGGTAACGCTTGCCTCGGCGCTCGCCAACTCGCTGAACACGATTGCAGCCCAGCTCGTCATGGAGGCGGGCCCGCAGAATGTCGCCAAGCTCGCGCGTCGCCTCGGCATCGAATCCGAACTTAATGACAATGCCTCGATCGCGCTTGGCACGTCGGAGACGACGCTGGTCGAACTCACGGCCGCCTATGCGCCCTTCATGAACGGCGGCTTCAAGGCAACCCCGCACATCATCCAGAAAATCACCACGGTCGATGGCAAGGTTCTGTTCGAAAGCACGTTTGACATGCCGCCCAAGGTTCTGTCGGAAAAGGTGGTCGGCCAGATGAACCGGATGCTCGTGGGTGTCATTGCCAACGGGACCGGCAAGAATGCCAAGCTTCCGGGCTGGCAGGCCGCCGGCAAGACCGGAACCACACAATCCTTCCGCGATGCGCTGTTCGTCGGTTACACGACCAATCTCGTCGCCGGCGTCTGGTTCGGCAACGATGACGGCGATTCGATGAAAAAGGTCACGGGTGGCGGTCTGCCAGCCAAGACCTGGAGCGAATTCATGATCGCCGCCCATGCCGGGCTTGCCCCATCGCCGCTTCCCGGACTGGGTGGGGGGACGACCGAGCCGGATCGCCCGGCACAGGAGCCGTCCGCTGACAGTAGCGAAACCCTTTTCGATATGATCAGCGAAGCCTTGGGTGGTGACGAGCCCAAGCCCGCCGATACGAAAAAGGCTCCCGCCCGCGAGCCGGTCAACGATGCGCGCCTGAGGCCGGCCCGTCCGGTGGAACCATTGACCGAAGATGCACCGATCCCGCCGGCAACGGTCGATCAGGTCATTCGCGACAGCGAAGGACAGGCCGACGAAGGCCTGGTTCCGCCCATGGACGTAGGCGCAACGGGCTCGACCGAGCCCAAGCCGAAGTCCAAGGGCACGCTGCTCGACGTCATCCTGCAACAGTAACCGCAGCCATTGCGCGGCTTTTGACCGCGGTGGCCCCGATGCTGCATGTTGCGGCATGGCAAGTTATGTGAAAATTTGCAGGAAATTGGCGGTATTAACGCCTTGCAGAGGCAAAAACGCCTCCTTATATGTCCGTCATCGGCACGGGCCCTGGGGTCCGGCAAATCTGAATGAAACCATCCATACGGGGGATGCCTTGGAACGCCGACATGGGTCCTGGCAACCTGCTTAGAGGAGAGAAGTGAAATGGCTAAAGTTATTGGTATTGACCTCGGAACCACGAATTCCTGCGTAGCGGTGATGGATGGCAAGGATGCCCGCGTCATCGAGAATTCCGAGGGCGCCCGCACGACCCCTTCGATGGTGGCTTTCACCGAAGACGGCGAACGTCTCGTCGGCCAGCCCGCGAAGCGCCAGGCCGTGACCAATCCTGAAAACACCGTCTTTGCTGTGAAGCGCCTGATCGGTCGTCGCTACGAAGATCCGACCGTGGAAAAGGACAAGGGTCTCGTTCCCTACAAGATCACCAAGGCCGGCAATGGCGACGCCTGGGTTGAAGCCCGCGGCACCGGCTATTCGCCGTCGCAGATCTCGGCCATGATCCTGCAGAAGATGAAGGAAACGGCCGAAGCCTATCTCGGCGAAAAGGTCGAAAAGGCCGTTATCACCGTCCCGGCTTACTTCAATGACGCCCAGCGTCAGGCCACCAAGGATGCAGGCAAGATCGCCGGCCTTGAAGTGCTCCGCATCATCAACGAGCCGACTGCAGCAGCACTGGCCTACGGCCTCGACAAGAAGGATGGCAAGACCATTGCCGTCTACGACCTTGGCGGCGGCACCTTCGATATTTCGGTTCTCGAAATCGGCGATGGCGTCTTCGAAGTGAAATCCACCAACGGCGACACCTTCCTCGGCGGTGAAGACTTCGACATGCGTCTGGTCGAATATCTTGCGACCGAGTTCAAGAAGGATCAGGGCATCGAGCTGAAGAATGACAAGCTCGCTCTGCAGCGTCTGAAGGAAGCTGCCGAAAAGGCCAAGATCGAGCTCTCCTCCTCGCAGCAGACCGAAATCAACCTGCCGTTCATCACGGCCGATGCTTCGGGTCCGAAGCATCTGACGATGAAGCTGACGCGCGCCAAGTTCGAAAGCCTGGTCGATGATCTGGTTCAGCGCACGGTCGCGCCCTGCAAGGCAGCCCTCAAGGATGCCGGCGTTTCCGCAGCCGAGATCGATGAAGTCGTTCTCGTTGGCGGCATGAGCCGCATGCCGAAGGTGCAGGAAGTCGTCAAGCAGCTGTTCGGCAAGGAACCCCACAAGGGCGTCAACCCGGACGAAGTCGTCGCCATGGGTGCCGCCATCCAGGCCGGCGTTCTGCAGGGCGATGTCAAGGACGTGCTGCTGCTCGACGTGACCCCGCTGTCGCTCGGCATCGAAACGCTCGGTGGCGTCTTCACCCGTCTGATCGATCGCAACACGACGATCCCGACCAAGAAGAGCCAGGTCTTCTCGACCGCCGAAGATGGCCAGCAGGCCGTGACCATCCGCGTTGCCCAGGGTGAACGTGAAATGGCAGCCGACAACAAGCTGCTCGGTCAGTTCGACCTCGTCGGCATTCCGCCGGCACCGCGTGGCGTGCCGCAGATCGAAGTCACCTTCGACATCGATGCCAACGGTATCGTGAACGTTTCGGCCAAGGACAAGGGCACCGGCAAGGAGCACCAGATCCGCATCCAGGCCTCGGGTGGTCTGTCTGACGCCGATATCGAAAAGATGGTCAAGGACGCCGAAGCCAACGCCGAGAACGACAAGAAGCGTCGCGAGTCGGTCGAAGCCAAGAACCATGCCGAAAGCCTGATCCATTCGACCGAGAAGTCGCTCAAGGATTATGGTGACAAGGTCAGCCAGGAAGATCGCGACGCGATCAGCCAGGCGATCGAAGCTCTGAAGACGGCCGTGGCCTCTGCCGATGCCGACGCCGAAGACATCAAGGCCAAGACCCAGACCCTCATGGAAGTGTCCATGAAGCTCGGCCAGGCCATGTATGAGTCCCAGCAGGCGGAAGGTGGCGCAGCGGGCGCCGCCGGTTCGGACGACGACAACGTCGTCGATGCTGACTTCGAAGATGTCAGCGACGACAAGAAGAAGTCGGCCTGAGGCTGATCCATCGGGCCTGCAGGAATACCTGCAGGCCTTTCCACTTCCGTGAATGTGTGATGCGCCGGTTTCTCCCGCGCTGGTTTGAAATCGATAGGGCCAGTCGCGGGACATAGGCGTGAGTGCGCGGGATAAGGCCCGTTTGGACCCGATATGGCAAAAGCTGACTTTTACGATACGCTCGGTGTGAGCAAAACGGCGGACGAGAAGGAGCTCAAGAGCGCCTTTCGCAAGCTTGCCATGAAATGGCATCCGGACAAGAACCCGGGTGACGAGGCCGCCGAAAAGAAATTCAAGGAAATCAACGAAGCCTATGAAACGCTCAAGGACCCGCAAAAGCGCGCGGCCTATGATCGCTTCGGCCATGCCGCCTTCGAACAGGGTGGAATGGGCGGCGGGCCCGGCGGTGGTGCCGGTTTCGGCGCCGGTGGCTTCTCCGATATATTCGAAGACATCTTTGGCGAAATGATGGGCGGCGGTCGTCGGCGAGGTGGTGGCGCTTCGCAGGGCCGCGAGCGCGGCGACGACCTGCGCTACAATATGGAAATCTCGCTCGAGGAAGCGTTTGCCGGCAAGGTGGCGCAGATCCGCGTTCCCTCGTCGATCACCTGCGATGTCTGTACGGGAACCGGGGCCAAGCCCGGCACCAAACCCACAACCTGCGCCACCTGTCATGGCTCGGGCCGGGTGCGGGCGACGCAAGGCTTCTTCTCGATCGAACGGACTTGCCCCACCTGCCAGGGCCGCGGCCAGACCATTGCCGATCCCTGCACCAAGTGCCATGGCCAGGGTCGCGTGACCGAAGAACGTTCGCTGCAGGTCAATATCCCGGCCGGTATCGAAGATGGTACCCGCATTCGCCTTCAGGGCGAAGGGGAGGCCGGTCTTCGTGGCGGGCCGTCGGGTGATCTCTATATCTTCATGTCGGTCAAGCCGCACTCCTTCTACAAGCGCGACGGTGCCGATCTCTATTGCACCATCACGATCCCGATGGTGACGGCGGCGCTGGGCGGCAAGTTCGAGATTTCCACGCTCGATGGCACCAAGTCGCGCGTCACTGTTCCGGAAGGCACGCCCACCGGCAAGCAGTTCCGCCTAAAGGGCAAGGGCATGCCGGTTCTGCGCTCGCACCAGACCGGTGATCTCTATGTGCAGATCATGGTGGAAACGCCACAGAAGCTAAACAAGCGCCAGCGCGAGCTTCTGGAAGAATTCCAGAAGATTTCGTCGAAGGATAACAATCCGGAATCAACAGGCTTTTTCGCCAAGATGAAGGATTTCTTCGATACGTTGAGCGACTGACATCCGCTCGACTGAATGATTTGACGCCCGGTATGCCCATACCGGGCGTTTATCTTTTCTTGACGATGAATTGCATCGGTCTGGCACAAGGACCGGTCATTTGCATAATTTCAGATTTCCATAACGACTGTGGATTAGCGTCCTAACGGTTCAACAGGAAATCTGGATGTGAGACGCTTATATCGTTTGTTCCGGGCGCAGGTGCTTCAGCGGCTCATCCCGCGGTCCCCGATGGAGTTCGATCCGTCCGGACCGCTGGAGGTGGTCGGCTATCTGTCCATGTCGGCAGGCGTTGGAGAATCCGCCCGGCTTTGCGCGGATGCCCTCGCATCGAGCGGGCTGCCCATCCGGCTGCGCGATGTCAGTACCGATCCGGAATCGCCCGAGGCAATCGGCTGGCATAGGCCACGCGAAAGTGCCAAGGCGGCGACGAGCCGTATCCTTCATCTCAATCCGCCGATGTTGCCGCGTGCCGTGGCATCGATCGGGTTTGGCAAATTCGCTCGTGCCTTCAACATCGGCTATTGGGCCTGGGAACTCGAGGAAATCCCGTCCGAATGGAAGAACGCGTTCCGCTATATGAACGCAATCTTCGTCCCCTCGGTCTTTACCCGCGATGCACTGGCGCGCCATACCGACCGGCCGGTGCTGGTGGTTCCGCATCCCGTTACTGAAAAGACGGCGGAAGATGCGATCCGCTGCCGGTTCTCGATCCCTGAGGATGCCTTCCTCGTCAGCTCGGTCTTCTCTGCGGGCTCCTCGATCAATCGTAAGAATCCGCAGGCCGTCATCAAGGCCTTCCAGATTTTCCGGGCACAGCATTCCAACAGTTTCCTGCTGATGAAGGCGAGCGGCAATCCGGCGACGGATGAGGCGCTTCGCACTTTGCTGGCGGAAACAGAAGGCATGCCGGATGTGAAGATTGTCACCGATCGGCTGCCATCTTCGATGATCCAGGGCATTATCCGCCAGTCGGATGCTTACCTGTCGCTTCATCG
Organism: Fluviirhizobium alvei; assembly: GCF_030551875.1. GTDB lineage: Bacteria > Pseudomonadota > Alphaproteobacteria > Rhizobiales > Rhizobiaceae > Rhizobium_E > Rhizobium_E alvei. The sequence goes on from NZ_JAUOZU010000001.1 coordinate 77,222, forward strand.
TTCCGAAGGCTTCGGGCTGACCGTTGCCGAAGCCATTCTTCATGAAACGCCGGTGGTTTCAACCGGATGGTCCGGCACGGTGGATTTCTGCGATCCCGCCAACACCTGGAACACGCGCTACAATCTGATCCCTGTGGTGGATGATCATCCGGAATTCGCGCATCTTGCTCACGCGCGCTGGGCTGATGCGGACTGCAATCATGCCGCTCAACAGTTGGCAGCCATTGCGCAGGACCCCGCAGGCGCCAAGGCGAAAGCTGTCCGTGCGCGGGCGTTCCTCAAATCCTATCTCGCCGCCAACACCTACGAAACCGCATTGCGCGCGCTTGTGAAGACCCAGTCGGCCAGTCTCAGATCCGACCGGTTGACCAATGTTATACATCGCGCTGCCCATCCAGGCCGTAACGGATAAACAAGAGCAAGCCTATGGCCAATGGAATTCTCGCCAATTCGCTTCTGAACGCGCTCGCTGGTCTCATGCTGCTGGTGACCGGCTTTGCATCCACAATCATCACCGCACGCCTCCTGGGTCCGGAAGGCAACGGCATCATTGCCTTTTCGCTCTGGCTCGTCATGTCCGGAGCCTCGATCGCCGAACTGGGATCGAGCGTCATGCTCCTGAAAATGTTGCCGCAGTTGAAGGCGCAGGGTTATGACGAAAAGCGACGCAAGGGCTTTTCGGCCGTCCTTCTGACCCCGACCCTGTTTGCAACCCTGGTACTGACCATCCTCTACGCCATATTCTTCCTGACCTCGGAAGAATATCATTGGGCGGAAACCGCCCCTTCTGTTGCGTTGGTGACGGCGTTTCTCTTCGTCATTCAGGCGATCGGTTCTTTCAGCAAATTCTATCTGATCGGCGAGAAGAAACTCGGCACTTTCTTCAAGCTCACTGTCTTGGTCTCACTCTTTCAGGTTGCCGGTGTTTCGGTCGGTGCGGTTACCCATGGTGTCGAAGGCGCGCTTGTCGGCTATGCGCTTGGCCAGTTCGTCCTGTTTGTCGCCACGGCCCCGATCATTTTTGCCCGTCGCGACCGCTGCGACGTGCCACGCAGTTACCTGGCTACGTCTTCGCTCATCATCTCGCTGGAATTCATCGTCGATTCAATCTTCCTCAATCGCATCGAACTTCTGTTCCTGCAGCAGTTCTGGTCTGTGAAGATCGTCGGCTTCTATGCTGTCGGCCTATCGCTCGCCAATATGGCTCTGCAGATCCCTATTCAGCTGACCGGCAGCTTGTTGCCCTATTATTCCGAGCGCCGGCATGAAAACGGTGGTGGCGGACTGTCGGCCGATGTCATAGCCGGTGTTACGCGGGCCCTGTCCTATATTACCCTGCCTGTCAGTTTCGGCCTGGCTGCGATCGCGACCGAACTGGTGACCGTTGTGTTCGGTGCGCCCTTCCGCGAAAGCGGTCTCACCGTGGCTTTGCTTGCGCTTGCCGCGCCGGGAGCCGCCTTCATGCAGACGCTGAGCCTCTATCTCCTGTCCATGGATCGCACCAAGGAAAGGCTCTATATATCCATCGCCGCCAGCGCCATCATGGTCGCCGGATGCTTCCTGCTGGTGCCTTTCTTCGGTGGAGAGGGTGCGGCATTCGCCCGCATCGTCGTCTTCCTGGCCATGTGCGTGATGATGATCGTGCTTTTGCGGTTCGGGTCCGAATTCAACAAGCTCTATTTCAGCCTCGCCAAGGTCGCATTTGCTTCATTTACCTGCGCGCTGGCCGCCTGGCTCAGTCTTGAGGTTCTCAATGGCGGCTTAGGTCTGGTCGTGGCGATCGCCGTCGGCGCCGTCGTCTATGTCGTAGCGCTCAGGATCTTCAAGGCTGTCGAGGTCGAAGATGCGCTTGTCCTTGTCGGCGGTTTGAACCGTCTGCCAAATCCGATCGCCCGTTGGGCCCAAATTCTTCTCGGCTTCGTGGCGCCAGGCGCCATGGCCGCCGGGATCAAGGAGGACTAATTCATGGAAAGCAACCCGGTTTCACTGTCGGAGGAGCAGGTCGAAGGTGCTGGCCGTGCGGCGGGCATCGGTGTGACTTTTGATGAAACCATCGGTCTTTATCAGCCTGAAGAAGCGCAATCTACAGCAAGGGACGTCGCCATCCTGTTCGTGAGCCCCTGGGGCTATGACGAAATGTGCGTTCGCAAGTCCATCCGCATTTTCGCGGAGCGTCTTGCTGCCCGCGGCTATCCGAGCCTGCGCTTCGACTATCCCGGCACAGGCGATTCTGCGGCTGACGTCATGTCCGTCGAAAGCCTTGCCGCCTGGGAAGATTCGATTGTCGCCGCCGCCGCTGAACTGAAGTCGCTGAGTCGCCGGAACAGGCTGGTTCTGATCGGCCACGGTCTCGGTGCCACGCTTGCCCATCGCGCGGCTGCGCGGATCGAGGATGTCAGCGGCATTGCGATGCTCGCTCCGGTCACCAGCGGCCGTACCTACCTGCGGGAAATCGGCTTTCGCGCGAAATTCATCTATGAGGATCTTGGGCTCAAGGATGACGATCGATTCCAGGACCAGATATCGATTGCCGGCCTGATCATGCCGCCAAAGGTGGCGCAGGAGGTCAAGGCGCTCAATCTTGCGGCGCCGCAAACAGCCACGGCCTCAAGATACCTCATTCTCGAGCGCCAACATCGGGTATCTGAATTGGCACTCGCCGATGCGCTGCGCGAAGGTGGAGCCACCGAGGTGATCCAGGAAGAATATCTCAACTACGATCTTCTCATGACCATGCCGCTGACGGCGCGCGAGCCGCGGGAAATGATGGAGCGGGTCATCGAATGGGCCGATATGCTATCGCTCCCCACGGATCTTCGTGCTCTGTTGCCCGCAGGTGACCAGCAGTTGACCGGCGACGGTTTTGTCGAGCAACCGGTCCGTTTTGGCGATTACGACCATCTCTCCGGCATCGTCTGCCGACCCGAAGGCGAAATTCGGGGGCGTTCGGTGCTGCTTCTGTCCACCGCCTATGACCGCCATTCAGGCTGGGGACGGGGCATTGCCGATCTGGCCCGGGATCTCGCCCGCCAGGGTATTCTCTCGCTGCGTTTCGATTCAGCCAATGTTGCGGACAGTCCACCGCGACCGGGCCAGCCGGATCGCGTTCTCTATTCCGACGGTCAGAACGAGGACGCTTCGGCGGCGTTGAATTTCCTCGAAAGCCTTCGTCACGGGCCCTTGATGATCGCCGGTCGCTGCAGCGGCGGCTATGTCGCCTTCCGCGCCGGCCTTGCCGACAAGCGCGTGCAGGCCGTGGTCAGCGTCAATCCTTTCGTTTTCTTCTGGGAACCGGGCAAGATCGTTCCCGAAGATGTGTCGATCGTACCGCGTAGCCTGAACGATTATGGCCAGCGGTTCGTGCGCAAGGAGACGCTTTGGCGACTTCTGCGCGGTGAGGTCAACATCCGCGCTGCATTGCGCAACATGACGATCGCGCTCGGGCGGCGTCTGTCCTTCCGCTTTGCCCCGATCCTAATGAAGCTGCCCGGAAAGCACAGCGTCGCTGCGGAAGTCCGCTCGGCCTTCGATACCTATGCGAAACGCCATGTTCCGGTTTCCATCATGTATAGCGAGGCCGATGTGGGGCTCGAACATCTCTATTTCCAGTTTGGAGCTGGCGGAGAACGCTTACGACGCTATCCGAATGTGCATCTTCAGATGCTGGCGAATGCTGATCACAATCTGACGCCGCCGCGTGTCCGTCAGCGGTTCGTCGACGAGGTGAAGGCGCTGGCCCTCAAATGAGGGCTGGTTGAGTTATGCGCCTTATCCTGGGTGGAGGCTTTCAGCGCAGGCCAAGGACAGACCGGTAGATGGCGAAATACTGTTCCGCCACGGTTGACCAGGAATAGGCATCCGCCTGTTGCATCGCCTGCGTCCTCGATTGATCGACATGAGCGCATAGTCCGTTCCATTGCGCCAGGAACACATCCGCCACGGCGTCAGGTTGCTCGTAGTCAGCGAGACTGATGCTGTCATGCTTGGCAGCCAGCGCGCGATAGGCCTCGTTTTCCGCAAGCACGGGAAGAAGGCCGGCGCTCATGGCCTCGATGGCGACCAGCCCGAACCCTTCATATTCAGATGCGGATGCGAAGAAGGAAGACTGGCCGATCAGGGTGCGGATCGCATCATTTTCGAGATTGCAGTGAACCGAAACATGATTGGAAATTCGCTCCGCCGCAATCATGGTCTCGAGATCGGCGACGGTCTGGTCCGATGGCACGCCGACAATGTCGAGGTGCCAGTCCGGATCCTTGCGGACGAGTGCCGCCATGGCCGAAATCATCCGGTCGAGCCGTTTGTTCGAGGAGAAACGGCCGATGGTTACGATCCGTTTGGACGGCGACTTTGCGGACGCATCCCTGAATTTGTTGGTGTCGACCCCGTTCTCGATACAGGCCACGCCACGGCTGACGATTTTCTCGAACAGTTCGGTATCGGACTGGCTGCAGGCGACGACCCGATCATAGCGGGACGCTGAAAGGCGGGTGAGGGTCTGGAACCAGATCGCCTTGATGCGGGCAAATCGCCTGGTGTGGAAGAAGCCGCCATGGGTCGTCACGATCATCGGCTTGCGGTGGAAGAGGCGCGTAAGCGCGAGGAAATCGAAGAAAAAGTCGATGGCATGGACATGGACGAGATCGGCTTCCCGAATGCTGCCGAGAACCTTCGGGGCGATCGGATAACGGCTGGAACCGCGCCAGGGAATCCGGATGACCTCCAGCCCGTCGATGGTTTCTCTTTCGGCAAGTTTGCGGCCGGGATCGGAAAAGACGCTGTCGAGGGTGACAATACGAATGCGATAGCCGGCCTTCTGCCCTTCCCGCGCGAGATTGGCGACCACATCTTCAAGCCCGCCACGGCTGGGATGAAACTGCCGCACCACATGGACAATGAGGGGCATGGAAAGCGTCTTTCTGCCGGGGCGGCCTGCCAAATCGGAAATTTCGGTCATCGAACGCCTGCTGGACGGAAAGCATGGAAGGATTCCGCATGCTTTGACGCTAAAGTTTAAGATCTGGTGTAGCGCTGAGAATTCACCGGTCGTTAACCATGTTTTGCCAATGTCGAAACCGGAATGCCGGCGTCTCTCCGGCAATCGAAATCAAGGTCGCAACGCCATGAGGCGCGATCGAGGGAAGCAGGCGTCCATGGATATCTTCAGTCTCCCGGGTATTATCCTGAAACGTTGGCTCTATGTCATTGTTCCAGTGGTATTGTTCGTCTGCCTTGCGGCCGCCTATGTGGTTGTCGTCAAGCCGACCACGCCCGTTGTCGCCGAAATCCTCATCGATCCGCAGGGGTTGGCCGCCGAACAGGGCAAGCTTGCGCCGGATCCGTCTGCTCCCAATCAGGATGCTGCAATTCTCGAAAGCCAGATCTATGTTCTGCAATCGAGCGAAATTCTGGGTGCGGTTGTCGACAGGCTCGATCTCACCAAGGATCCGTTCATCTATGCCGGATCGACCGCCGACAAGGAACTGGCAAAGGCAGCCGCAATCAGTTCGCTGCAGAAGCGGCTGGCAGTCGAGCGCGCCGGACAGTCCTTCGTCGTCGAACTCACCTTTAAGCATGTCGATGCCAGGAAGGGCGCCGAAATCGTCAACACCATCGCCAGCGTCTTTCTCAAGAAGATCCATGAAGCGCGTGGCGAAGCCACCAGCCGCATGAGTGGTGCCTTCGAACTGCAGGCCGAAACCCTTGCTGCGCGGGTCCGCAAGGCGGAAACCGAACTCGAAAAATTCAAGGCCGAAAAGGGCATCGTCTCGACCGGTCAGCAGGGGCTGGTGATCGACCAGCAGGTCGAAGGTGTCAACAAGCAGTTGATCACCGCGCGCGCCGAGCTCGGCGCCAAACTCGCAAGCTACGATCAGGCAAAGGCGGTCACGGTCGGCTCCATCGAAGCTGGCGGCATCCCGGAAGCGCTGAACTCGACGGCACTCGGCACCATGCGGGCGCGCTATGCCGATCTCGTCTCGACCGCCAACGAACTTGCCTCCTCTCTGGGGGCCAATCACCCGCAGATGCGTGCTGCCCGTTCGCAGGTGGAAGGCATGCGCGGTGCCATCGAGCAGGAGCTCACCCGCATTCGCCAGTCGCTGAAGAATGCGGTGGATCGCAGCCAGGCAAACGTGAACATGCTGCAGTCCCGGCTCGATACGCTGACCCAGTCCTCCAACAATGTCAGCGAGGCAGGCATCAAGGCGCGTGAGCTGCAGAGCGAGGTCGATACGCTGCGGGCTCTCTACAAGGCCTTCCTGTCCCGTTCCGAGGAGCTGGGACAGAACCAGGCGGTCAACATCAACAATTCCCGCATCATCACCAAGGCCGTAGCCTTGGGGGGCGGGTCCTCGCTTGCCAAGCTCCTGATCATAGCTGCTGCTGGCCTGTTCGGCATTGCCGTCGGTAGTGTGCTCGCCGTGCTGCGGGAGAATTTCAACGAGCTGTTTGGTCGCGGCAGTGCAGCCGATTTGACCGAGCCTTCCCAACCCTCGGACGCAGCTCAGGCGGTGCCGACTCCGGCGGCAGCGCCCGCTTCCATCCGTGTCGCTGAACCGGCTGCCTCATCTGCGATCGCGCAAATGGGCATGGATGGCGCCGCAGAGCGGATCCTCTCCCTGGCTTCGGCCAAGGAAATGCCCACCATCCTGTTTCTTTCGGCGGACAATGACAATGACGGCGAAGCGGTGGTCGCTCGGCTTGCAAATGCTCTTTACCGCCGCAACAAGAATGTTCTCTACTCATCCGGTCATGGCAATGAACGTGTTGAGGCGATATCGGGCAGCCGGCTGCGTTTCGAACGTCTCTCGCATGAAATGCGAGCGCGCAACGCTGGTGCACCGACATTCCGCCATTTCGTCGGCCGCTCGGGAAAGGCCGATGTGGTGCTGATCGATGCCGGTGCGGAGGATGCCCGCCGGCAGTTGCTGGAGCTTCTCGACAAGGCCCAAGGTATCTTCGTTCTTACCTCGGCCGACAGCAAGCCGCAGGAAGTCAGCAATCTCGTCGCCTCGCTCGACCCGTGGAAAGACCGCATGCTTGGCACCATCTCGAGCGGCCGCGCCGCCTGACAGTCGTGAGGGACGCGTCATGGCCATAACCTTCGACAGCCAGCTGTCATCCGGCGTCCGGCAGGGCGAAGGATCGCCCGTTTTGGGTTTCCTGCGGTTCCTCACGATTGCGAGCGTACTCGGCGGGCTGGTGTTCAACCTGTTTCTCTGCTTCGTCAACACGCGCATCATGCCGGTCAGCGACACGCATGTGATCCTGATGGAAATGGCCGTGACCGGTTCAGCCCTTCTGGCTGCACTGGATCGGCGCGCCGGCTTCTACCTATTCCTGGCGATCTTCATCAGTTTCATGCTGCTGCTCTTCATGCTGCGGGGCGCGACCGACATCAAGGCGATCCGCGATATCCTCGTGCCGGTGGTCTTCTATACGCTCGGCAGCCGCGTCCGGGATCTGGCTCTGGCCGATCGTCTGGTGGTGATCGCTGCCGCCATTGCGTTGCCGATTGCGCTCTTCGAGTATTTCCTGCTCGATCTCTATCTCGATTTCTTCAATGTGCTTGGCTACTATATCGCCCGTGGTACGGTTTCGCTTCAGGAGAGCTATGGCGCCACGCGCGGCCTGTTCATTTCGGGCAACCGCCCGGAACCCCGAACCATCCTGCCATTCCTCGGCCAGCACCGTGTTTCCTCGGTGTTCCTCGAACCGGTGTCGATGGGCAATTTCGGTGTGATCCTTTATTCGTGGGCGCTGTTCCGGCAGAACTGGAAGCCGCGCTGGTTCCTGTTTGCTGCCGCGTTGACGATGATCACGCTGGCGGATGCCCGTTTCGGGCTCTTCACCTGCATCCTGATTACCATCGCACGGCCGTTCCTGCCGCTGGTCCCGCGGACATTCTGGCTGATCACGCCGTTTCTGTTCCTGGCGGTCATCACGATCTTCGGCCTGGTGACAGGCACCAATGGCGGTCCGAATGACATCGGGGGGCGGTTTCAGGCGACAGCCCATATTCTTACCAACCTGTCGGCCGGGGTTGTCTTCGGCTATGAGACCACCGACCAGTTCACAGCCGATTCCGGGTTCGCCTATACACTTACGAAATTCAGCCTGCTCGGCTTCATCGGCCTCTGGGCCATGTATGTCTTCCTGCCTTTCCGCAGCGAGAAGGGCAGGCAGTTTCATGGTATGATGACCATCTATCTTCTGCTGATCATGGTCATCTCGAACTCGTTCTATTCGATCAAGACCGGTTCGCTCATGTGGTTCATCCTAGGCACGGTTTCGGCCATCCAGTTCCCGGAGACAAAATCCTTCATCCGCCGGATGGTGGAGAAACGAAGAGCGGATTGAGCCTTAGCGATCCAGCGCCGGGCAGGATTTTCCTTCGGCGGAAAAATCGCCGAGAGCAGCCTTCAGCCCTTCGAGTTGCGGCCTGTCGCCGGATTTGGTGGGCTGGATGTTGAGCATTTCGGTTTCCGGCCACCAGTCGCCGGCAACCCAGTAAGTCCAGCCAGTCCAGACATCCTTATTCTCCTCGACGACATCGACCATGTCCTTGAGGCCCCTGACGCATTGGTCGGGCGCCGGCACGCCGAACTCGCCCAGGAAACCACGGTTTCCTGTCTGCTTGAGCCAGCCGGTGAAATCCTTCAACGCCTTCGTCGCATCCGAAACTCGGTTGCAATTGTCCTTCGTTCCGGAAAAATCGTCATCGGTATACTGGTGCACCTCGAAGGCGAAATTGTTGCCCGGATCGACGATCTGGGCCATGGCAACTCCGTTCGGCTCGCCATCAATCGGCACCATCCAGCTATGGGCTCCGCTCCAGGCGGTGCCGGGAACGAGCACCAGGTTCTTCGCGCCAGCTGTCCGGATCGCGGCCGTGGCCGCGTTGGCGGCCGAAAGCCATTGCGCAATCGGCATCTGGTAGGGCTCGTTCATCAGCCCGAAGATGACCTGATCGTCATCCTTGTAGAGTTCGGCAAGCCGGCGCCACAGATCGGCAAAGGCGCTTTCCGGCACGGATGCGGTTCCGATCACCTTGCCATGATAGCGGGCATAATTGTGCGGATCGAGGATGACCCGCATTCCGAAAGATCGGATCAGCGCAACGCTTTCCCTGAGGCGGTTCAATTCGGCTGCATCGAAGTCGGCCCCGAGCTTCGGCTGAAGGCGTTCCCACATGAAGGGCAGGCGAATGGTGTCGAACCCCTTGCCGGCGAAATAGCCGATCGTGTCGCTCGAAGGCCAAGTGTAGTCCTTGTTGACCAGACCGTCGGGCTTGCCGAACTCTGCGCCTGACAGGTTGATGCCTCGGAAACAACCCTCCGACGCCAGAACAGCCGCGCCTTGGGCGCTGAGCACCAAACTCATCATCAGCGATGCAACGAAATGCCGCAAGGTTTCATACCTCTCATTGATGGGGGTCAACGCCTGGCATCAGCGAATGTGCAATGCTTGGATCATGGCGCTTGTTGGACGGGATCGACCATAGCTCCAATCTCTTAACAAGCCATTGGTCGTCGCCAGACAAGTCCTCACAATTGAAACGGGAGGATGGCATGACATTGAAGAAAATCAAGGGCACCGAAAAACGTGACACATTGACCGGTGGCGCAATCGCTGAATGGTTGATCGGGCTCGGTGGCAATGACAAGCTTTACGGCAACGGAGGCGCAGACCGGCTGGATGGCGGAGACGGTAATGATCGTCTGGATGGAGGTCTGGGAGCCGACCGGATGTTCGGTGGCGCCGGTAACGATGCCTATTTCATCGATCGCCTGACGGACAAGGTGAGCGAGGGGGTCGGCGCCGGTGTCGACACGATCTATGTTGGCTTCAATTATACCCTGGGAGCCAATGTCGAGAATCTGGTCCTGTCGGGCTCCGCCGATCTGACCGCCACAGGCAATGCGCTTGCCAACCAGATCTCTGGCAATGCCGGGAGCAATACGATCGATGGTCTTAGCGGCGCCGACAGAATGGCAGGCAAGGGCGGTAACGACACCTACTATGTCGATATTGCCGGGGATGTCGTCGTGGAGCGCGCAGCATCCGGTGAAGATGCGGTCTACGCCTCGATCAGCCATATCCTCGCAGCCAATGTCGAAACCCTGTGGCTGACTGGAACCGGAGATGTTTCTGCCACCGGCAACGGGTTGGGCAACAGCCTTCACGGCAATGACGGCGCCAATGTGTTGGATGGCAAAGCCGGAACCGACACGATGTCGGGAGGGTTGGGCGACGACACCTATTATGTCGACAATGCCGGGGACCAGATCGAGGAAGGGTTTCTGGAGGGAACCGATACTGTTTTCGCTTCGGTCACCTTCACCTTGGCGAGCAACATCGAAAATCTCACGCTGATCGGGACAGATGCCATCGACGGGCATGGCAACAGCGATCCGAATATCATCACCGGCAACGAAGCCGATAACAAGCTTTATGCCCATACGTTCTGGGATGGCGATGAGCTGCATGGTGGCGGCGGCAATGACACGCTCTTTTCCGATCGCGGCGACAATACGCTGGATGGCGGAGACGGCAGTGACGACATCGCGGATTATTCTGAAACGGCAACCCGCATCCGCTTCACCTTCGAGACGTCAGCCACCGTCTACAAGTTCAACAGCTATGGCACAGACAGCCTCACCAACATCGAATCCGGGCGTGGCACGTCCGACTATGACGAGTTCAAGATCAGCCATGCAGGCTCATTCCATGGCGGTGGCGGTGCGGACTCGATGTACGATTCCATCGCCGCAGACGGGCTCTTCGGACATCTTTACGGGGACGCCGGAAACGATGTGATGAGAGGAGGCGTTGATGGAGGCAACCTCGATGGCGGGGATGGCAATGATCGCATGTTCGCGACCGGGGGTGCTGGCACGGTGACCATGACGGGTGGAGCCGATGCCGACCAGTTCTATATCGAGAAATCCACCGCGCTCGCCACTGCCGGCACGCTGACGGCAGTCGCCCGAATCACGGACTTTGTCGACGGCACGGACTTTCTTGCCTTCTATGGGTTTGGTGACGTCGATACCGCAGAGGAAATGTATTCGGTCTTGACTTCGGAGAATGCCATTTCAGATGACGCCGATGGCCTGCATATCGCACCGGGCGGAAGCTTGAACGACACGGTGATCGCAGGTTTGACACTTGCCACTTTCTCGGCGGCCGACATCTACATGGCCGATAGCTGAGGCGTTTGCATGTTTCTGCATTGGGTCGGATGGGCTTGATATGTCGCTGACGGGCGCCGTCAGCGATCTGTCAGCTTGCCGCTGTTAGAAGCAACCAACGGTTCGGCGGGATGCCGGCCTCAGGGGAGACGGGCATGGCACTCAAGACAATCCGCGGTACAACCGGCAATGATCGCCTGACGGGCGGTGGCATCGCTGAACTCATTCTCGGGCTGGCAGGAAACGACAAGCTGTTCGGCAACGGCGGCGCCGATACGATCAAGGGTGGCGACGGCAACGATCTCATCGACGGAGGCCTGGGAGGCGATACGCTCCTGGGGCAGGCCGGCAATGACAGCTACATTGTCGACAACGCCAATGACAAGGTCCGCGAATTGGCCAACGAAGGCACCGACACCGTCAGTGCCAGCATCTCCTACACGTTGACAGCCAATGTCGAAAAACTGGTCCTGACTGGAACGGCCGATATCAACGCGACCGGCAACGGGCTCGACAATGTGCTGACCGGCAATGACGGCAACAATGTGCTGGATGGCGGTGCCGGCAACGACACCATGGCCGGAAAGGCAGGCGACGACACCTATATGTTCGCGGATGCCGGCGACAAGGCCACCGAGCAGGTCGGTGGCGGCACAGATACGGTGATGGCTGCATTTTCGGTTACGCTCGCTGCCAATATCGAGAACCTGGTCCTGACCGGTTCGGCCAATGTCGATGGCACCGGCAATGCGGAAACCAACAAGCTCACCGGCAATGACGGCAACAATAGTCTCGACGGTGGCACCGGCAACGACTGGATGCTGGGCGGGCTGGGTGACGATACCTATCGGGTCGACAGCACCATCGACAAGATCACCGAAAATGCCGATGCGGGAACCGACAGCGTCTATTCAACGGTAACCTATACCCTGTCGGTAAACGTCGAGAACCTGACGCTCTCCGGCAGTTCGGCCATCAACGGCACCGGCAATGCGCTCGCCAATATCCTGACCGGCAATGGTGCTGCCAACAAACTCTATGCAGATAACGTTGTTGGCGACAGCGTGGGCGGCGGCGATCAGCTGATTGGCGGAGGTGGCAATGATACGCTCTATTCCGGTGATGGCGCCAACACGCTGGATGGAGGCGATGGCACGGGGGACCTCGCGGATTACACCCTCTTTACCAGCGCCGTGACGGTCAATGCCGACACATTCGTACTTGAAGTGACGAAGACGGGCGGTTCTGTCGATAGTTTGAGCAACATCGAATCCGTGCGCGGCAGCACCGCCGCCGATGTCTTCACCATCAGCACATCCGGCAACTATTACGGTGGCAATGGCGATGACGACATGTCGGACGGCGCAGAGGGCGACGGGCTCTACGGCATGCTTTACGGCGAAGCCGGCAGTGATACGCTGACCGCCGGTGCCGATGGAGGCAATCTCAACGGCGGCGCCGATGCCGATACGCTGGTGGCGCTTTCCGTCGCTTCGCTGAAGATCACCATGACCGGCGGATCGGGTGCCGATCTTTTCGATGTCGGGGCCAACTACAACGGTTCGGGCGGATCGCTTGCCGATGGAACGCTGGCGGCATCGACCGAAATCAAGGACTTCGTGGATGGCACAGACCAACTATTGTTCCATGCCTTCGGCGATGTCGATACCGCCGAGGAATGGTATGCGCTGATCGTCGCCAACAACGACATCGAAACCAACGGCAACGAAATGCAGATCAGCTTCGACAATTCCGGCCAGACCCTGATCGTCGGGCTGACGGCGGCGACCTTCTCTGCGGATGATATCTTCGTCCTGGCTTGAGCGATCGGCCCAACCGATCCATCAGGCGACGCGCCGGGGCTTTTACGCCAACCCCGGCGCGTTTCGTTAGATACTTTGCAGCACGCGGCTTCCGAGTTGCCCGAGGGTGCCGGTGGGCGTGACCTCGGGATTGGCGCCTTCGGGAACAAGGCGGATGATCTTCGCCGGACCTGGCGCGAGATGGAACCAATTGTCGGACGGCAGATATCCTTCAAAATTAAGCGACAGGCTCTGGGCGAAGCGATTGGCCGTCAGTTTCAGCATCCAGCCATCGTCATCCTTGAGAAGCTCGGTTTCAATCACCGCTTCCTGCATCGCTGCCATCCGGCCGCGCGGGAAATGGTAAGCGGTGGACAGTTCCTCCTCGGTCGCTGCATCCACCAGCCGGGCCACGGTAACGTCGTGGGAAGGCGGACCGAAGCGGAAGGCATAGGTCACATCGAAAAAGGCGCCGAACAGTTCGATTGCCGTCAGGGTCAGGCTGGAGCGTGGTGCAAGTTCGATCGTCCGGCTACCACTCACGGAAGGCTGGATGCCGCCCTTGAGGCAGGAAAGCTGCAAGGTCAGCGACCGTGTCTGTTCGCTTTCATTGAGCACATGCACGTCGAGACCGTTCGTGCCCTCGTCGGACAAGAGAACCTGGACTGGCCGGAAGGCGCGGCGCAAGCCATGCCAGACCGGCTTCGGCATCCCGGTCGCATCGATGATGCCCCAGCCGGCGCCGGGCAGCAGATCCTGCAGGGTCCAGACCAGCGCGCCCCTGCAGCTTGAGCCGGGGCGACGCCATTCGGAGAAGGCCGCTTCGACCACCTCACCCGTCACCGCACGGGAAAATTCGAGGTAGCGGCCCGGATCTTCCCTTCGCAGCCGCGCCGGATCGAAGCCGTAGAGATCGCCGAGATAGTGATCGCGAATATCTTCGAAATCCCAGGACGCACCGCGATCGCGTGGCACCCGCGCCTTCCATTTCGGATCATGCACGGGCGGCACGGCGAGATGCGCATCGAGTGTGGCCTGTTCGGGCACATGGGCGAAAGCGAGGCATTCGGCGGCAAATCTGAGATTGGCGCGCCTTGCATCCTCGAGTGGTCGGCAATAGGCGCCGACTCCGTAATAGTGGCCGATCCCCTCGTTGGGATAGAAGGGCAGGGCGCCGCCGAACGGAGAGTTCGGCACGTAGATCACATCCGGCCGCAAGCTTTCCGACTCCTGCGGCAGGATCTCCTCCGTCAACGGTCCGGCCCAGTATTTCTGCGGCAGACCCAGCATCGATGCTTGCTGGTACATTTCCGAACCGCCGCAGAGAACCGTCAGCGAAGGCGAGCCCTGGCTCTGTGTCAGCAGCCAGCGCGCTTCCTTGCGGACCTCTTCCACGAAGGCCGGGTCGGCGACCGGATAGTCGAAATTGGCGAACATGAAGTCCTGCCAGACCATGATGCCGAGTTCGTCGCACAGCCGGAAGAATTCCGCGCTCTCGTAGGTCATGGTACCGCCGACGCGGATCATGTTGATGCCGGCGTCTGCTGCCAGCCGGAGATGGCGCTCGTAATCGGCACGACCTCCGGGCATGCGCACGATATCGGCATTGGTCCAGACGGCACCCCGGCAGAAGATCGGCACCCCATTGATCTCGATGCCGAAGCCCTTGCCATCCTGGCCGGGGTCGAACGCGATATTTCGGAAACCGGTGACGCCGAGCGGATGGGGAACGTCATCGATGATGAGAGTAACCGGATAGAGCGTCGGCTCGCCATGGCTGCGCGGCCACCAGGGCTTGACGTTCGGAATGGTCACACGGGCCGTCAGGCGTCCTTCTTCCGAAATCAGCACCGGCGCTGTCCAGCCGGCACAGCTGAGCCTGAGATCGCTTGCCCGACCGGAGAAGCCGAAGGAGACGTCCAGAACGCCCTTGCCCTCGGCATCGAGCCAGGCGCGGATTTCGAGATTGTCGAGATTGCCTTCGTCCTCGCGCACCATCGTGATCGGCCTATAGGGGCCGACAACGTCGATGCTCGGGCACCATCCCGGCATATGGCCGAGCAGCGTGGTGCGGATGAGGCGCAGCCCCGGCGGCGTGATCATCTGCGGACGCCAGCGCGCCCGCGGTCCTTGCGCCTTCAGCTGCGGATTGAGGGCTCGAAAGCAGATCGCCAGCCTGTCCTCGCCGGTCAAGGTCACGGCCACTTCCTGGGCGGCGAACTGGTTTGCACTCTTCAGCACGCATTCGTCATTGAAATAGACTTCGGCAATCGTCGCCAGCCCTTCGAAGACCAATCGCACCGGACCGGGACGCTCGCCGGAAATGGCAGCGAGGTACCAGAAATCGCGATCGTTCAGTGCAATCGGGTTGGTGCGGTCGAACCGGCCGGCCCGTTCCAGCGCTTCGGCAACGGTGCCGGGAACCGGAGCGGCGAGGGCCCGTGCCTTTTCGGGTAGTTCGGAGGGTTTGCCGCAGGCGCCGGCATCGGTCACGACCAGCGACCAGTCGCCGGCGATTTCGGTTTTGGTGGCCAAATGCCGTTCCGCTTGCATCATTGCTCTACCCCAACGATCCGGAGGATCGAATGCAGGGGCCTCCCGCGATCGCTCGTGGAAGGCCCTTCAACGTCACCATGTGCCTGGATTCAGCCGAATCGAAGCTTCAATTCCCGGGCGATGTGGTCCCATGCTTCGATCGCCGGATCAAGAGTCGTCGCAAGCCCGTCGAAGCGCTTGCGGGTGATGGCGCGCGCCAGCTGGAACTGCGCCGTTTTCGCCGTTTCGGCAATCCGAATGGCGGCTGCAGCCAGTTCTTCGGAGGTTTTGGTCTCCTCGAGCCAGCGGAAGTGGCTGGCTGCAAGCTCGAAATTGGCGCCCAGCTGCCTGAGCGTGTTGAAGGCATATTTGTGGAACACGCCGAACGGACGTTCCGCGATGCCTGCGACCTGTTCCGGAAACACCTTCGCGAAGGCTGCAACCGGATTGGCATTCGGCATGCGCGCGACATGGCGCCGGAGAAGGTCAAGCGCGGTTGCCTGCATCCGGGCCGCGTCGGGCTTCGTGTCGGCGAACTTGACGAACTCCGTATAGGGCAGGAACGGCGGTGCGCCCTCCGGGTAGAGTTTGCCGAACAGCCCGTCATAATCCTCGCCCGAGAGATGGAAGAAACCGCCATTGTGGAAATAGTCCAGCTGGCGCTCCTCAGCCGACAGACGGTTGATGGCGACCGTGGTCTTGCCATGTTCCGTCTGATAGCTCACCCCGCGAGTATCGGGCATGAAATAGCTGTCCATTTCGACCAGGCACAGGCGACCGCGATCGATCTGGGTGCGGATATGGCTTTCGACATCGTCGAAGATCGCCAGTTCTGTCACCCGGATGCCGTAGAGGCTTTCGAGATCTTCCAGCGGCACCTTGAAGAAGGTGAACTGGTCGCCTTCGAAATCCTGCGTCACGGTGAAGCCCAGCATGGCTTCCGGCGGCAGGCCGGAAGCATTCAGGACCTCGATCCAGAGATCGACATAGCAGTTGGTCTCCGGCCAGATCCGTTCGGCATCATGCAGCGGATGCGGCTGATAACGCGCCGGATCAAGCGTTGGGAAGACTGCCGTCATGCCACTCAGCCCCAGAGAACCTTGCGGACATGATCCGGCCAGAGCTTCACGTCGAGGCCGTGCTGGGCAAAGAGCGCGAGTGCGATACGTTCGAGGCCGAACCCGACGCAGGCCGTGTGGGCAACGGCGCCATCTTCGAGATTGAGGCCCCATTTCTGGCCGAACGCATCCTGGTGGTAGTTGAAGCTCATGCAGGCGGTCTTCTTCGTCTGCGAGGTCACCGGAATAAGCAGTTCGAACTTGAGATTCTGGTCGCGCTGGTTGTTGGCCAGCAGACGGCCGGCGCGGCCGAAGAACGGGTCGTTCGCCACATCGATCTCGACATCGAGGCCGATCGACTTCATCATCTCGACGCCGCGATCCATCCAGGTCTGACGGAAGGCAGTGACATGGTCTTCGGTGCCCATGCAGACATATTCGCGCATGCGGAACAGCTGCTGGCGGGCCGGATCCTTCGAGGGCTCATGGCGGAAGCAATAGGACTGCAGGTCGAAGAGACCACCTTCCATCGGCAGCGGGCCGCGTTTTGCCACCGTCGGATAGAGCGGATAGCAGGCCGCCGGCGTCAGCGCGATGTCGGTCGCCTTCTGGTCCTTGGTCCATTCGCCGCCTTCTTCCAGGCACTGCAGCAGACCGGCATGGTCATGATCGTTGCCGCAGAAGGAATGAACGGTTCCCGCAAGCTGCGGAAAGCTCTTCATGTAGCCGCTCTTTTCGAAATAGGCGCGGTTCATGCCCGGCGGAAAGCGGATCGCCTCGGCGCCATCGGCACCGCCAACCTTGTCGATCAGGCGTTCGAAGGCGGCAATGACATCTTCGAACTGGCCCGAGCGGCCATAGAGGCCGTCGACACCGGTATCGATCAGAAGACCGGAATCAAAAAGGCGATCAAGAAAGGAAACCTGCATATCCATGTCGATTACTCCGAAAGGCTCGTGTTCTGCTTGTGGATCAGCAGCATGTTGGAAGAATTGGCGAGGATGCGGTCGTTCGAAATCATCAGCTGCGCCGAATGGGCATCGCGAAGATGGCGGCCGAGCGAATAGGGCGTGCCATTCTTGTAGCCGAGGATGCCGCAGATCAGCATGGCATGGTTGATGATGGTCAGGATCATCTCGGAAGAAGCGATCTTGATGTTGTTCATCTCGATCGCAAAGCCGACGGAGGAAAGCTTCTCCTCGTCCTTCTTTGCCTCTTCATAGGCCTTGAGGCCGGAGACGATGTTGGATTTCACCAGTTGCAGCTGGCTGGAAACTTCGGCAAGTCGTAGCGCACCCGGCGGAACGGTGCCCGGCTTCTGGCGCGCGGCGGCGCGAACGAAAGAATGGGCGCGATTGACGGCATCGACCGCGATACCATACCAGACCCCGCTCCACAGAAGATGCGAGTTGGCAAGCATCGACTGGGCCGCGATTTCGGCGAAACCTTGCGGGAATATCTGTTCGGCCGGGGCTTCACCCTTGAAGAGGAAACCTTCCGAGCAGGTGCCGCGCATGCCGAGCGTATCCCAGTCATGGGTCTTCTCGAGCGTGTACTGGTCTTTCAGGAAAACCGTCATCACCTGATCGGTGGTGGCCGCATCCTTGTGGGCGCGCGAGGTGATCAGGATCGCATCGGATTGAAGACCATAGGAAATCACCGTCGCTTCCTTGGTCAGGCGGCAGATGCCGTCTTCGACCTCGATAGCGCAGAGCGAATTGCGAAGGTTGCCGCCGATGCCGCCTTCGGTGGTAGCGGAGCCGAGCAGGAGCTGTTCGGCAACGATACGGCGCATGAAGTCGCGGTGCCATTCGGTTTCCATCCCATGTTCGACCAGGCTCGAAAGCTTGATATGGTGCATGGAGAAGATCATGGAGCTCGAGGCGCAAGCCTGCGAGATGATCGAGCAGAGTTCGGTGATCTGGGCCGTGGTGGCGCCTTCGCCGCCGAGTTCCACCGGGATCTGGATCGACATCAGGCGCTCGGCCTTCATGGCGTCGATCGCCGCCTGCGGGAAGCAGCCGTTCTTGTCGACGAAATCGGCATGGGCCTTGGCAACGGCGGCAACGCGTGATGCCCGCTCAGCCAGCGAGCCGCTGGCTGTCTTGACCGGGATGTTCATCATGCCACCTCGCGATTGTCGATGATGGTGGACAGCGTACGCTCGATCGCCTCGATGCTCTGGAACGACTTGCGGTTCAACAGATTGTCGGGGAATTCGACGTCGAAATTCTCTTCGAGTGCCAGCATCAGCTGCACGGATGCGAAGGAGGAGAGTCCTGCGGCATAGAGATCGGCATTGTCTGCCAGTTCCGCCGCATCGACCGACAATCCACCATGCTTCTTCAAGAGTTCGCGGATTTTGCTGTTCATCCCTGTTTCCTTCCGTCTTTCGAGGTTCTTTGCACGGATCTTTATTCCGGATTGGCACAGACCATATCCGAAAGGACATAAGGATTAACTAAACGGGGTGGTTAAAGGCCGATTTACTTGATGGCTCGAATTTTATCATTTCCGGATTGCGGTTTTGACTTTGTGCAATCCGGGAATACGTAAAAATCTTCACTTGAACGTAATCGGAACCCGCATGGACCAGGTCTTTTTGCCTGTTTCGGCAGGAATGGCCGGGAAGGGGGCCGCCTTGTTGACGATGGCAAGTGCGGCCTTGTCGACAGCCGCATCGCCTGAGCTCTTGCTGACGCGGAGATTGCTTACACCACCGCTCGTCGTGATGGTGAATACAACGCTAACGCTGCCCTTGCCGGGATTGCGGACCCGCGATTTGGCGCGTTGCAGCTTTTTCTGCACCAGCCCTTCATAATTGCTCTTTGCCGCGTTGCCCTTTTCCCGGTTGTTCGAATTGCCGAGCGACGCATCGCTTCGGGCATCCCCCTTGTTCCGGGCGTCGGTCTCTCCCTTTTTGGCGCGCGCCTGGTTTTCGCCCTTGTTGCCCTTCGTCCGGTTCTTCTCGACCTTCTTTTTCTTTTCGATCTTCTTTTCGGTCTTGACCGGGTCGGGCTTTTTTTCGCGTGGCTTCTCGACGACTTCGGGCTTCTTCTCCGGCTCCACCTTGGTTTCGGTCGGCTTGACCTCCGGCAACTTGACGGGCTCCGGCTTCTTTTCGATCACCGGCTCTGCCTTTGCCACGGCCGGTTCGGGTTTCTTTTCCTCGACCGGCTCAGCGGCAATCGGCTGAGCCTTCGCATCGATTTTCGCCTCCGCCGGTGTCGTCGACGTCAGAATGTCTTCCACCCGCTGCCCTGTCGGCTCTTCGATCGGGGCGGGTATCGGCAACATGTCCAAAAGTTGCGCACTTTCGATTGGCTTGATCGGCTCCGGCAAGGGCGGCATCTCGATGACTGGTTTCGGCTCCTCGACGACCGGTTCTTCAACCGGTTTCTCCTCGGCCACGGCCTCGCCCTTGGTTTCGGCATCGGCCTCTGCTGTTCCTTCGACCACCATGGTGACGATGGTCACGCCTTCGAGTTCCGTCGCTTCCTCTGGAATGACAATGGCGACCAGACCAAGCGCGATTGCCACGACGATGTGCAAAAAGGTCGAAAGCGAAAAGCCGTCGCGCATCAGCCGTGGAATGAGACGGTCGCCTGGCTCCTCGGCCTCATGGGCGACCGGAGGAACCTCGGCGCCCTTCGCTGGCGCTTTCGTTGGTGGTTCCGGGAAGGTGCCGATATGCGCTTCGACCCCGAGATAGTGCGAGATACCGTCACCACGCGCAAAGGAACAGGCCGGCACGTTCTGAAAATCGTGCCTTATCCGGGCGCGCGCGGCATCATTCGAATTGGCGGCGCGAAAACGGGGCGCATCTGCAGGGCGGGCTTCATTATGTGCCGGGATCGTCGCCATGGCTGCGGCTGCCTCTATGGATCGCGTTTTACGCCAGAAAAATAACTTGTCTTTTTCAGTCTGGTATTGCGTCAATAATGAAATATGAGTAACGAAGTCAAGAATGAAAGCGGTTTTCAACGGGATGAAATGATCGTGGAACGGGAACAGGCAAGGGCAATGACGGTATCGCCGGCAGGTTCAGGTGAGGTTCGCGCCGGGCATGTCGATGAGGTGCCGGATTACGATACGGCGACGCTCTTTGCAGGCCGTCGCGAGATCGTCATCCGCCATGCAGGCGCCGATTACCGAATGAAAATCACCAAACAGGGCAAACTCATTTTGAACAAGTGATCCATCAAAAGGGTCCAGTGAGAGGAATTGGAAGATATGAAGACGAACAACGTCACTCCGGCAGAAATCCGCGCCTACCGTGCCGAAAATCCAAAACTGCGCGAACGGGATATCGCGGCCAATCTTGGCATTTCTGAAGCAGCATTGGTGGCTGCGGAATGTGGTCTGACCGCCATTCGTATCGATGCCGATCCCAACAAACTGCTCGCCCGCGCGCCCGAACTCGGTGAAGTCATGGCGCTCAGCCGCAATGAAAATGCCGTGCACGAGAAGATCGGCGTCTACGAGAATATCGAGGTCGGCGAGAAAACCTCGCTCACGCTTGGCGAAAACATCGACCTGCGCATCTTCAACTGGGTCTGGGCGCATGCCTTTGCTGTCACCAAGACCGATGGCGATCAGGTTCGCCGCAGCCTGCAATATTTCGACAAGTCGGGTGAGGCGATCCACAAGGTTCATCTGCGCCCGGCGTCCGATGTCGCCGCCTATGAGCGGATCGTTGCGGATTTCCGTCTCGAAGACCAGTCGCAGGAATTCGTCGCCGAAGCTTTCACCAAGCTCAATCGTGGCCGCACCGAAGGTTTCGATGTCGCCGAACTGCGCGATTCCTGGTCGAAGATGACCGACACGCATGAATTCTTTGGTTTGCTGCGCAAGCTTGATGTCGATCGCCAGGCCGCTGTGCGTTCCGTCGGCGACGATTTTGCATGGAAGCTTTCCGAGGATGCGGCAAACGAGTTTTTCGCCAAGGCTGCCGAAAAGGGTCTCGATATCATGTGCTTTGTCGCCAACCGCGGCATCGTCCAGATCCATACCGGACCGGTCAAGAACATCCAGACGATGGGGCCCTGGCTCAACGTCATGGATCCGACCTTCCATCTGCACCTGCGCGCTGACCGGATTGCCGAAGCCTGGGCTGTCCGCAAGCCCACCAAGGATGGTCATGTCACGTCGCTGGAAGCCTATGATGCCGATGGCGAGATGATCATCCAGTTCTTCGGCAAGCGCAAGGAAGGCAATGCAGAGATGGCCGAGTGGCGCTCGCTCATCGAAAGCCTCGCCACTGGTTCGAAGGCCGTCGCAGCCTGAGGGTAAATACATGATGCAGTTGAAAATCCGGCGCCGGCTTCTGCCGGCCCTCCTGGCCCTTTGCCTCGGCATGGGAGCGGACGTCTGGGCCGAGGACAAGAAGCCGCTGGACCTGACCCGGCTCGTTTCCGTCGGTGGAGCCGTGACCGAGATCGTCTATGATCTCGGCTATGGCGACAAGCTGGTTGCGCGCGACACGACCAGCACCTTTCCGGAAGCGGCAATGAAATTGCCCGATGTCGGCTATATGCGAGCCCTGTCGCCGGAAGGCGTGCTCTCGGTCAATCCGACTGCCATCCTGATGATCGAGGGCTCCGGTCCCCCGACCACGGTTGAGGTTCTGAAGAAGGCGGCAATCCCGACCGTAACGATCCCGGAAGGATTTGATCGCGAGGCGATCCTGACCAAGATCCGCGCCGTCGGTGCGGCCCTGGGTGCCGATGAGAAGGCCGAAGAACTGGCTGCGAAAGTGGGCGCCGATATCGATGCGGCCCGCAAGGCGGTTGCCGATATTCCAGACGCCAAGCGCAAGCGCGTTCTGTTCGTGCTGTCGCTCAAAGGCGGCAAGATCAATGCGGCCGGCGCCCATACCGCTGCGGACGGCATCGTGAAACTCGCAGGCGGGCTGAATGCGGTTGGCGATTATTCGGGCTACAAGCCCCTCAATGATGAAGCCATCATCAACGCAAAGCCTGACTTCATTCTGATGATGCATACCGGCGGCCCGATGGGGGCATCGGACGAGGAAATTCTCGCCCATCCCGCGATTGCCCAGACTCCGGCCGGAAAGAACCGTGCCATCCTGCGTCTGCCCGGCATGCCGCTTCTCGGCTTCGGCCCGCGGACGGCGGATGCGATCCGCCAGCTGTCAGCCTCTCTCTACGGCGGCTGATCGATGACGATCGAAAGTGGTATGGGAGTGCTGAAACCGGGTAGGCCAACTCTGACCTGGCGTTCGTACCTGCAGGGCGGCTTCGGACTGGCACTTCTCGCGCTTCTTTCGGCCGCCATGCTGATCCTGTCGATCACCACCGGAGCCAGTGCGGCCTCGGTCCTTAATGTTCTGTCCGCCCTCGTTCATCCCGTGAGCGCGGAGGATGCCGGCCTGTTGTTGCGTGATCGTGTCGTGGTGATCGACATCCGGTTGCCGCGGGCGCTCATGGGTTTTGTAACCGGTGCGGCCCTGTCGGTCTGTGGCGCCGTGATGCAGGGCTTGTTCCGCAATCCGCTTGCCGATCCAACGGTTCTGGGCGTCTCGGCCGGCGCAAGCCTCGGTGCAGTCGCT
This sequence comes from Fluviirhizobium alvei, assembly GCF_030551875.1. Classification (GTDB taxonomy): domain Bacteria; phylum Pseudomonadota; class Alphaproteobacteria; order Rhizobiales; family Rhizobiaceae; genus Rhizobium_E; species Rhizobium_E alvei. Next base: position 100,383 of record NZ_JAUOZU010000001.1, read on the forward strand.
TTCATCGTTCTCGGTCAAACGCTTCTGGCACCCATCGCACTTCTGCTCGGCATGTTCGCCCTGCCGTTCTTTTCGTTTGCCGGCGGTCTGGTCGTAACCTTCATCCTCTATCGTCTGGCCGCGTCGGAAGGACAGATCCAGATCGGGACCCTGCTGATCGCGGGTATCGCGATTGCCGCTCTGGCCATGGCTGTCACCGGCCTTCTGATCTACATGGCCGATGACAACCAGTTGCGCGACATCACCTTCTGGAGCATGGGATCCCTGGCCGGCTCGACATGGGACAAGACGGCAATCGTCGCACTCGTCGTGCTTCCGGCAATATTGGTGGTGCCGTTTCTGGCGAAGGGGCTGAATGCCTTCACGCTCGGTGAAGCGGCCGCCTTCCACATGGGCATCCATGTCGAAGCCTTCAAACGGGTGTCGATCATCCTGGTTGCCGCAGCAACCGGCGCTGCCGTCGCCTTCAACGGCGCGATCGGTTTCGTCGGTATCATCGTGCCGCATCTGATCCGTATCGCTTCGGGCCCAGACCACCGTTTCCTTTTGCCGGCCTCCGCCCTTTTGGGTGGCAGCCTGATGCTCGTCGCCGACATGGTGGCACGCACCATCGTTGCTCCGGCGGAACTGCCGATCGGCATCCTGACGGCACTCATCGGTTCGCCCTTCTTTCTCTGGATCCTGTTCAAGGGACGATCCGGCCGGATCATGTAAGGAAAAGCCATGATCGAACTTGAAAATGTGTCGGTGACGCTTGCGGGGCGCTCCGTCGTTTCCGGCCTCACCTTTCAGGCCGAGCCCGGAAAGCTGACGGCCGTGATTGGCCCCAACGGTTCCGGCAAGACCTCGTCGTTGCGCGCCATTTCCGGCGAGCGTTCCTATTCGGGGCGCATCAGCCTGTCAGGCCGCGATCTCGCATCCTTCTCGCCGAAGGAGCTCGCACGCGAGCGCGGCGTGCTGGCACAATCCACAAGCCTCGGCTTTCCGTTTCGGGTGCGTGAGATCCTCGAAATGGGCATCGTTGCCGGTGAGGTCCATTCTCGCAACGAAGCGGACCGGATCATGGATGAAGCATTGGAGGCGGTCGATCTCAACGGATTTGGTGACCGGATCGCGACCCAGCTTTCCGGTGGCGAACAGGCCCGCATGCATATGGCGCGTCTGCTCTGCCAGATCGCATCCTCTACCCATGATGGTCGCGCCCGCTGGCTGCTGCTCGATGAGCCGGTGGCAAGCCTCGATGTCAAGCATCAGCTCGCCATCATGACGCTGGCACGGGCATTCGTGCAAAGGGGCGGTGGCGTCATCGCCGTCATGCATGATCTCAACCTGACAGCCATGTTCGCCGATCATGTGGTGATGATGAAGGCCGGCCGATTGCACGCCGCCGGTTCCCCCGCCCTGGTGCTTGCCGAAGACAATCTCGAAACGGTCTATGGCTGCAGGCTATCCGTCAGCTTCGGCGACGATGGCATGCCCCGCATTCTGCCACAGCTTGCCGGCTGAATACCTTCCGATGGAGGAGTGTTTTTGCCAGGTCGCTGCAAGACTGTCCGTCTTTTGGGATCTGCAATGAGGATGAAGCGTGGTGGCCTCTTCTCCCCAGCGGGGAGAAGGTGGCGCGATAGCGCCGGATGAGCGGGATTGCGCAGAAATAGCAGTTGGATAAGAAGGCCCCCCTCATCTGTCCTTAGGACATCTTCTCCCCCGAGGGGAGAAGAGCGAGCCAACCGTATGCTCGTGCCAAACTAGCCCTTCCCAGTGCCGCAGCACCCTGTTCAGCTTCGCGGGCAAAAGCACACCTGAAAAAGGGGCGCCGGTGGCACCCCTTGATGTATTGGATTTCGGCTAATCAGACGAAATCGAAATCGTTCTTGTGCAGGTCCGCAATCGTCAGGTCCTCGAGAAGCAGCTTGCCGCCGGAATAGCTGATCAGCACGCCATCATCGGTATTCTTGGCCGCGGCCAGAACATCCGCATAGGAATCGAAGATCGTGTCGTCGAAGGCGATCACATCCGCATGGGCGCGACCAGCCTGGAAATCGGTAATGGTATCGCGGCCATAGTTCTTGTTGAAGAAGAACGTATCCTTGCCACCGGCACCCGTCAGCGTATCGACGCCAAGCCCACCGTCCAGATAGTCGGCACCGGCACCGCCGTTCAGATTGTCATTGCCATCGCCGCCATAGAGCTTGTCGCTGCCGAGACCGCCGGAAAGCGTATCCTTGCCGCCGGCGCCCGAAAGCTTGTCATTGCCGGCATTGCCGAAAAGCTGGTCGTTCTTGCTGTAGCCTGCCAGCACATCGCTGCCCGACGAACCCTTGAAGATGATCGATTGCGTCATCAGCTTCGCGACTAGGCTGCTGGTCTCGGAATTCATCAGGTCATTGATCAGGGTACCGCCCGATGTGGTGATCGAGTTGATGTCGAGCCCGGTAATGCGAACATCGGCCGAATTGGTATAGGTTTCGGTCTCTTCATTCTCGGTGGTGTTGAAACCGAACTGGATGGCGGAGAGCGAACCCGTGATCACGTGGGTCGAAAGATCATAGGTCCAGTCGTCGGATCCGGATTCGAAGATCACGCTCTGGCCTGTATCCTCATCGTAGGTCACATAGTCCTTCGCCGAAAAACCATCCTCTGTCGTCGGTTGCGAGAAGGAGCCATAGCCGGTCTTCTCGAAGTTGGCTTCGTACTTGGCGAGATACTGGGCGAAGTTGATTCCCTTGCCATCATTGTTGGCGTCGGTGAGTTGGATGGTGATAGCCATGGAACAATCCTCTTAAACATGAGTTCTGAACTCAACTATAAAACATGAGGAAACTTGTCAACATAAGCCGGTGCGAAATTGGTTCAAAACACGCTGGCCCCACAGCCGAGGACCGGCATTTCAAAATGTGGAATGAAAAACTTTCAGCAGGCGTCAGGCTTGTCCATGCAGGCCGGGTTCCGCCAAAGCCCGACCCCGTTGGCCTTGGCAAAGGCTTCGGCTGGCGAGCCTCCGTGGTCGGTTGAGCTCCAGGCGTAGCCGGCCTTGAGAACAGCCTCGGAAATCACTTTGCCAGGCACCTGACAATTGTCGAGCATGACGATCTCGGGTCCTTCGTTGATCTCGCAAAGAAGGCGTTTGCCGCGCACAAGATTGCCGAGAAAGATCGCCGCCATGCGCCCACAAGCCCAACGACCGCCTTCGATCATTTTGCACATATGTTTGCGATCGATCGACTTCAGGCCCGCGAGACGGTAAGTCTTGTTGGAGAAGGCAAAGGACACGCCGTCGATCACTTCGATCCGCGCAGGAACGACCAGCCACTGCCGCGGATCGGTTTGCATCTCTCGAGGGGGAAGACGTTCGAAAGTCTGCTTCGAACGGTCGATACGAACCGGCTTTTCGGTCCAGGGCACCTGTTCTTCCGCGCGCAGTGCGGAATTGTGGATGAGGCTCGAGAGCAGCAGGGCGGCGACAACCACTGTTGCCCGCCCTGTCATCATCTCAGAAGCCGGTGCCGCCGCGGATTTCCCGCACGAACGTGTTCACGAGGATCTTGACATCGAGCAGGATCGAGAAGGTCCTGATATATTCAAGGTCGTGGTTGATGCGGCCACGCGCCAGGTCTTCGCGATCGGTCGGACCGCGAAAGCCGTTCGCCTGTGCCAGACCCGTCAGGCCCGGACGCACCAGATGCCGCAGGTGATAGGTCTCGACGAGCTCTTCATAGAGCTGACCAGCCGCCAGCATGCCCGGAACATGGCAGCGCGGGCCGACGAGAGACATATCGCCGGTCAGGATGTTGATGAGCTGCGGCAGTTCATCAATGTTGGTCTTGCGCAGGAAGGCGCCGATCCGGGTCACGCGCGGATCGTTTGCCGTCGTCTGGGCAACGCCGGAATAGTCGCAGAGATCAGTGCGCATGGAACGGAACTTGAAGACCTTGATCTTCTTGCCGCCGCGTCCCCAGCGTAGCTGGGTGAAGAAAACCGGGCCCGGATTTTCGATCTTGATGGCAATCGCAATCAGCATGAAAAACGGCGCCAGAACCAGAAGGGCCGAGGCGGATACGGCAATGTCCATTGCCCGTTTCAGCGCCATCTGAAACGGTTTTTGCAGTGCAGCGGCGCGAAACTCGGCCTGACGGCGCTCCCACACAGCCGCATTGGCGGCCGGGGTCGCACGGTCGATCAGGCCGGCGGGCACAGCAAGCACATCAGTCATTTCTGCAGGACGCATAACCATTTGCCTGAATTCGGATTTTTGGAGGGCCGTGTGAAATTCTGATAACCTAAGTGCTTTACAAAGTCACTATCGATTAACTGCATGTTCACCGTCCTCGCATTTGCGTTGCGGAGCTATTGACACCCCTTCAAGCTCTTAAAACGCACAAAAATACGGCAAGTTCCGGGTTATTTTGTTTTCCTGCACTGCAAAATCAAATTGGCCATGCAGAAATGCATATCAGCCATGCTCCAGGCGAATAAGTGCAGTCCCGAAAAGACGCAAAAGAAGTCAAAAGCCGGGGTTCGAAGCCAGTGGATAATCCTGAAATGGGACAGGGAGGTAGGGCCGGAGAGCGGCCCTATAAGCCAATCAGTTCTTGGGCTTGTCCATCGCCTTCAGACTGGCGAGATAGCCGTCGAAAATCTGGTCCAGGCTTTTCTGGTAGCTTTTCTGGACTTCGATTCCCGTTTCGAACAGCTGGCCGAAAAAGGCGGTCGGATCCTCGACCTTCGCCTCTGCCTTTGGCTCGACCTTCGGGGCAGGCGCAGGAGCGGGCGAGGATGCCTTCATCATGGTCTCGAACATCTGCAGGAAGGGGTTCGAGGCCGAAGCCATGCCGCTTGCCATCGGCTGTTGCAGTCCGGCGCCCATGAATGCCTGGAAGGATTTCAGGAACGGATTTTCGAAACTCGGTTCTTTCGGCTTTTCCATCAGGCCGGCTGCCTGCATCCATTTGGTGGCGAGTTCGGGTGTGCGGCCGGCGGCCACAGCCTCACCGGCGGCCTGGAACTGCTCGGCAATCTGCTTGAGGATGCCGCCGAGCATGGCATTGGCGATGGCCGGCATCATCTGGCGATAGATATCCTTGCCGATGCCGGAAACCTGGGCGGCTTGTGCCGCGACCGCCCGGGCAACCTCGTCGGAACCGAAGATTGCCTTGAGCATGGAATTGCCGTCGGCAACACCCTGCGGGGTGAAGGCCTTGCTCATATCCTCGAAATATTTCATGTAGTTGCCGCTGGCAGCCGAAGTCATGAGCTGGGTGAAATCGTAAGGATTGGCCGCTGTCCGCTTGAGCGCGGAGGAAAAGGCCGGCATCAATGCCGACATTGCCTGGATCGCCTGCTCCTGCGCCAGACCGAACTGCTTGGCCATTTCGCCAACTGCATTGCCGTTCTGGGCCTTCATCATCATTTCGTACAACGGCAACATGTGGCGTCCTTCCCCTGCAAGACTTTGCTGTTCTTCCACTATATCTGCAAAATCGCGCGAAAAAACAGGAAATTGGTCGAGTGCTCGGCTCTGTTCGCAGCCGAGGGACAAATGGTGCAACAAATGGTCGGAAACAGCGCCGATCAACCAGCGCTGGTTCGGTCAGTAGCGGTAAGAACTGAACAGGCGATCGATATCGCCGCCACCCTGGGCCTGGAAATCGTCCAGCATTACATCGGCGAGCGTCCGGCCCGAAGCCGCGATCTCTTCCAGAGGCTGGAGATAGATACGTTCGTCATGGCCGGCTTCGTTCTTCACTGCGCGGTTTGCGAGTCCGCGGCTTGAGATTTCCAGCACATCGCGGGCGATCTCGGAAAGCTTGCGCCCTTGGAACGCTGCGGAAAGCGCCTGGCTCGGAACGGCATTGCGCAGCGTTTCCACCTCATCGAACTGCCAGGATTTCGTCAGCTGTTCGGCTTCGTCCAGTGCTGCGGAATCATAGAGCAGGCCGACCCAGAAAGCCGGCAGCGCCGCGATATGGGAGAGCGGGCCGCCATCGGCGCCGCGCATTTCGAGGAAGCGCTTCAAGCGAACGTCGGGGAAGAGCGTCGAAAGATGGTTGGTCCAATCGCCCATGTTCGGCTGCCAGTCGGCAATTTCGCCCTTCAGGGCGCCGGCGAGGAACTGGCGGAACGTGACGTGGGTACAGTCGTGATAACGGCCATCGCGCACCACGAAATACATCGGCACATCGAGCGCCCATTTGACATAATCACCAAAGCCGAAATCAGGCTTGAACGCGAAGGGCAGCAGGCCGGCGCGGGCATTGTCGGTGTCGCGCCAGATGTCGCCGCGCCAGGATTTCAGCCCGTTCGGCTTGCCATCCGTGAAGGGTGAACTCGCAAACAGCGCCGTCGCCAAAGATTGCAGCTTCAGGCTCACCTGCATCTTGCGACGCATGTCCGCTTCCGATGAGAAATCGAGATTCACCTGAATGGTGCAGGTCCGGTACATCATGTCCAACCCACGGCTTCCTACCTTGGGCATATAGTTGGTCATGATGCCGTAGCGCGATTTCGGCATACGCGGCGTCTCGTCGAAACGCCATTTCGGGCTGCCGCCCATGCCGAGGAATTCGATACCCATCGGGTCTGCAATCGTCTTGAGAACAGCGAGATGCTCTTTGGCTTCCTTTGCCGTTTCGTGCAGGTTCTCCAGTGGCGCGCCCGAAAGCTCGAACTGGCCGCCCGGCTCGAGCGAGATCGCGCCCATGCCGTGCTGCTCACCGAGCCCGATGATGTTTTCGCCATCCATGATCGGTTCCCAGCCGAGGCGGCTCTGCATACCTTCGAGCAGGCTGCGGATGCTGGCATCGCCGTGATAGGGCACCGGCGACTTGTCCTTGGCAAAGAACACGAATTTCTCATGCTCCGTTCCAATGCGGAACCGCTCTTCGGGCTTGGAGCCCTCGGCAAGATAGGCGGTCAGATCATCAAGTCCGGTGACAAGGGTTTCGTCGGTAGTATCGCGGGCCATGGGAACTCTTATATCTGGGTTCTGAGCCGGCTGCCGGAGCCGCCGGGAGACGTTGCTTGAACCGGAATTATGAACGATGCAAGCGAAATCAATTTGAACCTCGGTTAAATTCGGCTGATCATTCCCAGTCGCCAATCGTGGCCTGGATCACGGCAAATGCTGCCACTGCGGCAGTATCTGCCCTGAGGATCCGGGGACCGAGAGGGATGGGGGTCACAAAGGGCAGAGAACGCAGAAGCAGTCGCTCGGATTCGGAGAAGCCACCTTCGGGTCCGACGAGAAGAGCGAATTTCCGCTCCTCGATCGACTTCAGGGCGGCGACAGGATTGTTGGTCGCCTCGCCCTCGTCGCAATAGATGATCCGGCGATCCTGCGGCCAGTCTTCCAGCAGATTGGCGAGTTTCTGCAATTCGCGCACGTCCGGAATGGCAAGGATACCGCATTGTTCTGCCGCTTCGATCGCATTGGCCTTGACGCGATCGATCGAACCGAGTTTGCCCTGCACATGCTGGGTCATCACAGGCTGCAGCACACCGGCGCCCATTTCGACCGCCTTCTGCACGAGATAATCCATCCGGCCTACCTTCAGCGGTGCAAACAGATAATGTAGGTCCGAAGGGGCAGGCTGCGGACGGGTTAATTCGACCGGTGTCAGTTCGGTCTTCTTTCGCGAGGGGGAAGACAGCGTAGCGCGCCATTCGCCGTCGCGACCGTTGAAGACGAGAATGTCGGTGCCATCCTCAAACCGTAGGACATTACGCAGATAATTATGCTGGTCGTCATCGGCAGCAATCGGACGCCCAAGGTTGAGATCGGCATCGACAAAAAGTCTCTGCATTCTGAAATTGGCGCGCATCAAAAGCCTCAGGCGAAGAACAGATGGAACAGGCCGACGAGCCCTGCCGCGAGCAATGCCGACAGTGGCACGGTCACGACCCAGGCGGCCAGGATCGATAATAGATAGGAACGGCGCACGAGAAAACGATAGCGCTGGTTCTCGCTTTCGCTGGAGGAGACGCGCGGCAGCGGCAGGAGCGGTGTTCCCGGTTCGGACGCGTCCAGCGAGGCGGCTTTGGCTTCGATATAGCTTTTGCGTCTGGCCGATCGCGCCGTGTACCATTCGCGGAACAGGCCGACACCGAAAATGGCGCCGACCGCAACATGGGTCGAGCTGACCGGCATTCCGGCGAGCGATGCCCCGACAACCGTGATGGCAGATGCCATGGAAACGCAATAGGCCCGGAACGGATTGAGCTTGGTAATCTGGCTGCCAACGATCCGGATCAGGCGCGGGCCGAACAGCAGAAGCCCGACGGAAATGCCGAGCGCGCCAATGAAGACCACCCAGAAAGGCGCATCCATGTTGCTGGTAAATGTCTGGATGCCGCTGGCTTCGACGATGGCCGCCAGCGGACCGATGGCATTGGAAACATCGTTTGCACCATGGGCAAAGGACATGAGTGCCGCCGAAAAGATCAACGGCAACCGGAACAGGATCTTCAGCGACTGATTGCGGTTTTCGAGCTCGCGCGATTGGCGCGCCACGAGATCCCGGTAGGCCGGATAGCTGATGACTAGCCCGAGGCCACCGATGCCCAGGGCGTGCCAGTTGCTGAAATCCTCATGCCTTTCGGCTGCCAGCAGAAGCAGGAAGGTCAGAAAGGCACCACTCATGGCGGAAAGCAGCACCGGTACCCAGCGATTGGCCGCGGCGATCTTGTCTTCCCGGTAGAGGATGGTTTCCTTTATGAACCACAGCAGCCCGGCCGCGATCAGGCCGCCGAGGACAGGCGAGATCAGCCAGCCCAGTGTGATTTCGCTGACGGTTTGCCAGGCAACCGCATCGGGACCGGCCTCCGCAGCGGTCGCGCCGATGATGGCGCCGATGATCGAATGGGTGGTCGAAACGGGCGCATTGATCCAGGTCGCGATGTTGATCCAGAGACTGGCTGCGAGCAGGGCGCCGATCATGATCAGCATCGTCTGACCGGACGAGCTGATGGCACTGGCTTCGAGAATACCGCTCTTTACTGTCTGGATGACATTGCCGCCGAAGAAGATGGCGCCCGCGATCTCGAAAAAGGCTGCGAGCAGCAGCGCTCCGGCAAGGCTGATGGCGCGGGCCCCGACAGCCGCCCCGACATTGTTCGTCACGTCGTTGGCGCCGATGTTCATGGCCATGTAGGCCGCGATGGCCGCCCCGGCCACGACGACGAGGACTTCCGGGCTCTCGGCGGCGGAGAGGGCCGCAAAGATCGTTGCGGCTGCAAGGAAGATCAGGCCGAAGCCGGGCGCAACGAAACGAGCCAGAACCGAGCGCGTTCCCGTCTCGATCAGGTCGAGCTTGTCGAGATCCTTGTCAAGCGTCGGCTTTGGCTGGTCGCTCATTCTGGTTTGCGGAAAATCCTGGTGGGAGAAGGGTTGCTACTGTCTGGGCGTTCAGCCAGAACTCCGCTCTAAATCGGCGAACGTGCTTCCGCAATCGGAATTATCAGGCAGCCTTGGCAAAACGTCGGGAAAACTCCCGGATCAACTGCTTGAGCTCCGGTTCCCGAACGCGTTCGGCCGCAAGCGAAGGGCTAACCCATTCCAGCCGGCGCTTGCCCTTTTCCTTGTATTTTTCCACGCTGCCGGTGGCTTTCAGCGCATGGACCTGTACGCGGCAAGGAACGACCAGCCCGTCATCCAGTCCCTTGTCATAGCCGAAATAACCCAGAGGTTCCCGTTCAATCTCGCCCGTAATGCCAGCCTCTTCGAGCGCCTCCCGCTCGGCCACTTCGAAACCCGGCTTGTCGCCCATCGGCCAGCCCTTGGGAATGACCCAGCGACCCGTATCCCGGCTCGTCAGCATCAGGATTTCGGGCGTATCGCCTTCTCCGCCGACGCGATAGCACAATGCAGCAAACTGAAAACGGACGGGGCGCCGGAACATCAGTCGCATGGCTTCGGAAATGGACGAAAAAATGGTCACCTTTGGCTTACAATCCCCCAGTTCTGCGAATCAGATGTCGTTCCACTCTTCGCTAAAGAATGGCACGTTTTTGGGAATTGCCAAATGAACTCGTTGCCTGACCCAAGGTTGTAGAGTGGGTGAGCGAGATGGTTGTCAATTTCCCGGATGAGACGCTTCATAACATGACAATCATGTCAGAAACGCGTCAAACCGGGAACGACTTTGCCTGGTCGGTCGTGCCGGTCCTTTCGATATTTCAACGAAAGGTTAAGCGGCGATGATGCCGCGATCGACCTCCGTGATCAGCCGCTTGCCGCACAAAGCCATCGTGATGTCCATTTCCTTTTTCAGGATCTCGAGCACTCGCGTCACACCGGCCTGTCCGCCCGCTCCAAGACCGTAGAGGAAGGGGCGACCGATATAGGTGCCTCTGGCGCCCAGCGCCACGGCTTTCAGAATGTCCTGACCGGAACGGATGCCGCCGTCGAGATGCACTTCGATCCTGTCGCCAACCGCCTCGACGATCTTCGGCAGCATGGCGATCGAGGAATGGGCGCCATCGAGCTGGCGGCCGCCATGGTTGGAGACGATGATCGCATCGGCACCGGAATCGGCGGCGGCACGCGCATCGTCGGCATCGAGAATGCCCTTGAGAATGAGAGGACCACCCCATTTCTCCTTGATCCAGGCCACATCCTTCCAGGACAATTGCGGATCGAACTGCTCTGCCGTCCAGGCGGAAAGGGAAGAGAGGTCCGAAACATTCTTGGCATGTCCGGCAATGTTGCGGAAAGTCCGGCGCTGCGTCTTGAGCATTTCGAGACACCAGAAGGGGCGGGTGGCCATCTGCCAGATATGTTTGGGGGTGAATTTCGGCGGCGCCGAAAGCCCGTTGCGCAGGTCCTTGTGGCGTTGGCCAAGGATCTGCAGGTCGAGCGTGAGCACAAGCGCCGAGCATTTGGCGGCCTTGGCGCGGTTGATGAGGTTTTCGACGAATTCGCGATCCTTCATCACATAGAGCTGGAACCAGAACGGCTTCTTCGTCACTGAGGCCACATCCTCAATCGAGCAGATGCTCATGGTCGAGAGCGTGAAGGGAACGCCGAATGCTTCCGCCGCCTTGGCGGCCAGCATCTCGCCATCGGCATGCTGCATGCCGGTCAGTCCCGTCGGCGCCAAAGCCACCGGCATTGCCACCTTCTGGCCGATCATGGTGGTTTCGAGGGACCGGCCGGTCATATCCACCAGCACCCGCTGCCGAAGCTTGATCTTGCTGAAATCATCCTCGTTGGCGCGATAGGTGCTTTCCGTCCAGGCGCCGGAATCGGCATAGTCGAAGAACATCTTCGGCACGCTGCGACGCGCCTTTTCCTTCATTTCGGCAATGGTGAGGATTGAATCCAGGCTCATGGTCGGGGTCCCTTTCTGGATGTGACGGTGCGGCTGTTGTTTCGGATGTTGCTTTGGGCAGCACGCAGGAGAGCAAGGCGCTCCCGCTCGCGTGCCAGCGCGGTTTCTGCGGCCGTCTGGGCCACATAGTCGATATGATCCTCTGCAGCTTTTCGAGCAGCCGGCCCATCACCGGACCGGATCGCAGCGACGATGGCGTGATGCTGGTGAAACAATCTTTCACGCGCGTCCGGTTGATCGAAGAGTAGTTTGCGATGGTTGAAGATGCCGAGACTCAGAAGTCGATAGCATGAGCGCAGCGTGTGCATGAGGATGATATTGTGTGCCGCCTCGCCGATGGCATTGTGCAGCTCGATGTCGCTTTCGGCTTCGGCAACGAAATCGCCGGACGCCCGGGCAGATGCCATGCGTTCCAGGATCGTCTCGAGCCGTACATGGTCGGCGTTGGTCGCCCGCAGGGCGGCAAGTTCGGCGGCCTCTCCCTCAAGCATCCTGCGGAATTCGAGATAGTCGCGCGTCGCCATGTCATGCCTGGCAATCAGCTCGGTCAGCTGCGGCGAGAAAATCTGTCCGACAAGATCTGCCACATAGGTTCCACCCCCGTGATGGGCGACAATGAGCTGGCGTTCTTCCAGAACCTTGAGGGCTTCGCGCAGCACCGGGCGCGATATGTCGAGCTGTTCTGCCAGATCCCGCTCGGACGGCAACTGGTCGCCGCTCACGAGGACGCCTTCGAGAAGCAGCATCTCGATCTGCCGGACGGCCTCGTCCGCTGTGCGGCCGTGATCGATCTGGGTGAAGGGTCCTGACATGCCCGGCCTCATAGGGTTCTGCGCGCTTGATAGACGGCTCTCGCCAAGTGGTCAATTAAATTATCCACTTTGGCGATGCATTTTTTGCCTGTGCGTCAAATCGCTCGTTGTCTGCCAAGATATCAAACGTCAAGATCAGGTGGGGACATGCAGGGGGAATCGATGACGGGTGGTGCATTTTCATTTCCGACGATGCCGGACAGGGCGCGCGCGCTGGGAGAAATCCATGCGCGGCCCTATGTGCTCGTGCCGTCACCGCGCGTCATCCTCCAGTTGGCCTTCATGAGCGATGGCGGTTCGGGCGTCGATCATGCGGTGATCGCCGAACTTGCGCGCCAGCGTGGCGTCAATCCGCCGGCCCGCGACGCACGCCATCACGCCATGGCCTGGGGGCCTGGTACCTTGCGCTGGGAGCGCCACACAGAATTCTCGACCTGGTTCTGGGACGGGCCATTACCGGAACGGTTCGGCGGCGAAATCCTGGCCCATCCGTTCGGTGACGGTTTCAAGCCGCCGGGGTCGCTGATCTCCGGCATTCGCATCGAGATCCGCAAGCCGGATGCCGAGGCGGACAAGGCGATCGAGCATTTCGATCCGGCAAGCCTCTGTCATTCAGAGGTCAAGAACGGACAGGCTTCGATCTATACGGATTTCCGCCAGAACGGCGATGGCCTGACCCAGATCCTCGTCATCGACAGAGGGCTGACCAACGCCGGGACTGGCGCACTCGTGCAGCGCTTGCTTGATATCGAGACCTACCGGACGCTCGCGATGCTTGGCCTGCCGCTTGCCCAGACGCTGTCGACCGAAATCCGGCGGATCGAAGATGGATTGACCTCGGTGACGCAGCGCATGAAGGCCGAAGCGCGCGAGGCCGGCGATCAGATTCTGGCCGAGATCACCCGGCTTGCCGCCGATCTCGAGGCCAATGCCGCGCTCTCGCTCTACCGGTTCGGGGCATCGCGCGCCTATTACGATATCGTGCGCGAGCGGATCCAGACGCTTGCGGAATCGTCGGTGCCGGGATCGGAAAGCCTGGGCTTCTTTCTCGAACGCCGGCTGGCACCGGCTATGCGCACCTGTCGGTCGATCGAGGAACGGCAGGCCAACCTGTCGCGCAAGCTGACGAGGGCGACAGGCCTTGTCCGCAGCTGGATCGATGTCGAGCTCGAACGGCAGAATGGCGAATTACTCAAGACCATGAACCGGCGTGCCGAGATGCAATTGCGCCTGCAGCAGACCGTGGAAGGCCTCTCCGTCGCTGCGATCTCCTATTACGTGGTCGGCCTGTTCGGCTATCTCGCCAAGGCCATCGGCCACGAATTCAGCGCCATCGATACGTCGGTCCTCACCGGTCTATTCGTGCCCGTCGCAGTTCTGGCCGTGTGGCTGGTGGTACGTCGGATCCGCAAGAGCCATGGCGATCATTGATTGGCATCCGCTTGTTTCCGCCTGTCGTTGTCGTTAAGTCTCGACGACAATTCCATTCGGTAGAAAGCCATGGCCAAGACTGCAAAAATCAGGCTGGATCGCAAAAGCCTGGCGGAGCTCGGGCTCGACAAGCTGGTCGAGATCCTGCTTGCGGAAGCTGCTTCCAACAAGCCGCTGAAGGCACGGCTTGAAACCGCCCTTGCCGGTACCGCTGGCAAGGAGGAGGTCGCGCGCATGATCGGCCAGCGGCTGGATCTCCTAGAAAGGGCCAAGACCTCCATCAACCGGCCGCGGGCCAAGGATCTGACCGTTGAGCTGACTGGCCTGATCCGCACGATCGAGGCAGAGCTTGGCACAGCCGACACCAGGCTTGCGGTTGAACAGCTGCTCCGGCTTGCCGGTATGCGCGACAGTTTCGAAAAGCGCCTCAATTCCGACAGCGCGCGGCTGATCGCTGTCTTTGCCGATGCGGAAACGGCGGCGGGGACATTGATCCTGGCGATGGGTGAGGACGACCAGCTCAAGCTCGTGCCGACGATCGAGGCAGCCCGCGCCAAAGATCGTTATGGCGAAAGCGAGGAATTCTATTCGCGTCTGATCAAGGGATTGAACCGTAAGGCAGCGCGCGCCTGGCAGGATCTTCTGGAGCCGCAACTGGCGGCTCCCGATCGCACCATTGGCGTCTCGCGCCTGCTGCAGCGCCTCTATCAGGAAAACGGCGATGTCGATGGCTTCGTGCGGCTCGAAGCCCGCAAGCCGGCCGATCGGCAGGATACGATGGCTGTCGCAAGTCTCCTGATGCGGGAAGGGCAGTTTGAAGCAGCGCTTGAATGGGTGCGCAAGCCGCCCGCCGCAAAACGCATCCTGCATGTCCATGGCCTCGCCGTCATGGTTGGCCCCGATTATGAACAGAAGGAACGCCGGCTGCTGGAAGCCGATATTCTCGATCATCTCAAGCGACGCGAAGAGGCGCAGGCGCTGCGCTGGCAGGTGTTCCTCGATGGGTTCGATGCCGATGTGTTGCGGCGCTATATTGCCAGGCTCGATGATTTCGCCGAATTCGACGAGACCGACCGGGCCATTGCGGCAGCACTCGAAAGCGATCGGATCTATGAGGCGCTGGCTTTCCTTGTCGCGTGGCCGAAACTCGACAAGGCTGCGTCCCTGGTCGAGCGCCATGCCGGCGAATGGGATGGTCGTCACTACGAACTGCTGCTGCCGGCGACGGAGGCGCTGGAAACCGATTATCCGCAATCGGCCGTCATTCTCTACCGGGCGCTGATCAGCAACATTCTCGATCGCGGGATTTCGGCAGCCTATGAGGCCGCCGCTGGCTATCTGAAGCGGATTGCAGGAATGTCTGTTCACCTTCAGGGGATTGGCGCACCACCGGATCACGCCGATTTCGTGATCGGCCTGCAATCCCGCCATCCGCGCAAGTTCGGCTTCTGGCAGCGTGTTCCACTGGCCTGAATTTACTCAACCCGCATCCCAATAGGGTTCGGGTCCGTAGAGATCGACGAGAAAATCGATGAAGGCGCGCGTCTTGGCCGGCAGGTGCTGGCGGCTGGGATAGACCGCAAAAAGCCCGACGCGTGAGGATCCTTCATAATCCGGCAGCACCTGCACGAGCGCGCCCGATCGCAGTTCCGGACCGATATCCCAGGTGGAGCGCAGGGCAATACCGAGGCCTGCGAGAACGGTTTCGCGAATGACTTCGCTCGAATTGGTGGTCAGCGGTCCCTCGGGTTTCAGCGTCACCAGCCCTTCAGGTCCGATGAGGTGCCAATGGGCATTGTTGTGCGCCGGCAGGCAGACATGTTCGGACAGGCTTTCGATCGTCTCGGGCATGCCATGGCGGGCGATATAGTCCGGCGCGGCACACAGAATGCGGCGGACCGGGGCAAGCCTGCGGGCAACAAGGCTTGAATCATCAAGCTCGGCGATCCGGATCGCGAGATCGAACCCTTCCGCCACGATATCCTGGAAGGCATCGGAGAGCACCAGATGCACCGTGACCGACGGATAGAGATCGAAGAAGGTCTTGAGATGCGGGGCAATATGCATGCGGCCGAAGGATGTTGGCGCCGAGATCTTCAGCCGGCCGCGCACCTCACCGGATCGGCCGGCGACATAGGCTTCCGCTTCCTCGATGCCGGCAAGGGCAGCCAGAACCCGCTCGTGGAAACCTTCGCCCGCTTCCGTGAGCGACAATTGCCGGGTCGTCCGCTGGAACAGGCGGGTGCCCAACCGTTCCTCGAGCCGCTTGATGCGTTTGGAAATGATGGCGGGCTGCAGGCCGAGTTCGCGGGCCGCCGCCGACATCGATCCGCTGGCCACGACATGGGTGAAGATTTCGAGATCGGCGAGGTTCGTCATGTCTTTTCAATTCTGGACAATAAATGATGTCGATTTGTTCCTGAATAGGCAAGATATCTTTCCGCGCCCCGATCTTCAATTCGCCGCCGGGACCGCGTATGAAATGTATTTCGATATTTCCCGACCTCCATGAGGAAGAATGAGCATGAGCGGAACCCTGGCCTTCCTGCCGCCGGATCAGACGATCCTCGATCGCCGCTCGACGATCGTTGCCGATCTTGTGGATCTGTTGGGCAGCGATGCGATCGTCAGCGCTGAAAACGAGCTCGTTCCCTTCGAGACAGATGGCTTTATCGCCGTGCGCAACCTGCCGCTTGCCGTCGCTCTGCCGAAAACGACCGCAGAAGTGGCCGCGCTCCTGAAATATTGTGCCCGCTATTCCATTCCGGTGGTGCCGCGCGGCGCCGGCACCTCGCTCTCGGGCGGCGCCATTCCGCAACCCGATGCCATCGTCATTGCGCTGACGCGCATGAACCGGATCGTCGAGATCGATTTCGCCAACCGGGTCGCCAGGGTCCAGGCCGGTGTTACCAACCTGTCGATCTCGGATGCTGTTGCTGCGGAAGGTTTCTTCTATGCGCCTGATCCTTCTTCGCAGCTCGCCTGCACGATCGGCGGCAATATCGGCATGAATTCCGGTGGTGCCCACTGCCTCAAATATGGTGTGACGACCAACAATCTGCTCGGCGTGACCCTCGTTCTCTTCGACGGCACGATCATCGAACTCGGCGGCAAGCATCTCGATGCTGGCGGGCTCGATCTGCTGGGTCTTGTCTGCGGTTCGGAAGGCCAATTGGGCATCGTCACGGAAGCAACGGTGCGGCTGCTTGCCAAGCCGGAGGGAGCACGGCCGGTTTTGTTCGGTTTTCCCTCTGCCGAACAGGCCTCCGCCTGCGTTTCCGACATCATCGGGTCCGGCGTAATCCCGGTCGCGATCGAATTCATGGACAAGCCGGCAATCGAGATCTGCGAAGCCTTCGCCCATGCCGGCTATCCGATGGATGCCGAAGCACTGCTGATTGTCGAGGTCGAGGGGTCCGAAACCGAGATGGAGCGCATGCTGGGCGCGATCATCGAGATCGCCCGCCGGCATGGCGTCGCCACTGTCAAGGAAAGCCAGTCAGCCATGGAGGCGGCGGCAATCTGGAAAGGTCGCAAATCCGCCTTCGGCGCCACTGGCCGCATTGCCGACTATATCTGCATGGATGGCACCGTGCCGCTTTCCGAACTCACCAATGTTCTGAGAGGCACCTACGAGATCTGCGAACGCTACGGGCTTCGGGTGGCGAATGTCTTTCATGCCGGCGATGGCAACATGCATCCGCTGATCCTCTACAACATCAACGATCCGGATCAGTGCGCCCGCGCGGAAGCCGCCGGCAACGATATTCTCAAGCTCTGCGTCGATCATGGCGGCTGCCTGACGGGCGAACATGGTGTCGGCATCGAAAAGCGGGATCTGATGCGGCATCAATATTCGAAAATCGATCTCGACCAGCAGATGCGGCTGCGCGCCGCCTTCGATCCGGGCTGGATCCTCAACCCATCCAAGGTTTTTCCGCTCGAGGGACGGGTGAAGGCATGATCGTTCCGGCAAACGAAAACGAACTCGTCGATTGCATTCGCGATGCGGCTGCGAACAGCCGCCGGCTCGAAGTGATCGGCGGCGGCACACGCCGTGACCTCGGCGGTATCGTTCAGGCTGACGAAACCGTCTCGACGCGCGCACTGTCGGGCATTGCGGCCTACAATCCCGCCGAAATGGTCATGACCGCCCGGGCCGGCACGCCGCTTGCCGAGATCAGGTCTGCCCTTGCTGCCAATCGCCAGCATCTCGCATTTGAACCGGGAGACTGGCGGGCCCTGATGGGCTCTGAAGGCGAGCCGACGATCGGCGGCATCTTCGCCGCCAACCTCTCCGGCCCGCGCCGCATGGCGGCGGGCGCGGCGCGCGACCATCTTCTGGGCGTTCGTTTCGTCAATGGTCGGGGAGAGGTCGTCAATGCCGGCGGCCGGGTGATGAAGAATGTTACCGGGCTTGATCTCGTCAAGATCTTGGCAGGCTCCTACGGCACGCTCGGGATCATGAGCGAGGTGACGTTCAAGGTCCTGCCGCAACCGCAGACCGAGACGACGCTGGTTCTTTCCGGTCTCGATGATGAAGCGGCCTGCCGGATCATGGCTGCGGCCAATGCTTCACCGTCGGACGTGTCGGGTGCCGCCTTCCTGCCGGAAAGTTGCAGCCGCCTGTTTGTCGATGGCGCCCTGCCGGAAGGTTCGGCCATTCTGCTGCGGCTTGAGGGCCCCGATTTTTCGGTTGCGGAACGCGCGGCAAAACTGGCAGCTCTCATCGGTGCGCTGGCACCCTTGACGCGGCTCGAACCGGATCTTTCGAGCCGCCTCTGGCAGGAGATCCGCGACGTCCATCCCTTCCGCGCCGATGGTCGCACGCGCCCGGTCTGGCGCGTCTCTGTGGCGCCGACAGCCGGCCACCAGCTTTTGTCGGGCCTGAGGATGCAGACAGGCCTGAACGGTTATTACGATTGGCAGGGCGGTTTGCTCTGGCTGCGCATGGAAGCCGAACCGGAAGCGGACATGTTGCGGGCAGGCATTCGCCATCTTGGTGGCGGGCATGCCACACTGGTGCGGGCCTCCGTCGCCAACCGCCAGTCGGTCGCGGTCTTCGAACCCGAAGCGCCTGCCGTTGCGGCATTGTCGGCGCGGATCCGCCAGACCTTCGATCCGGCCGGCATTCTCAATCCGGGAAGGATGGGCTGATGGGACGGCTCGCAGGTCCATCGCTCAACCCCGCCGCTGCGGAAGCCCAGAAGGCAGCACAGAAGCGGTTCGATGACGAGATCCGCTATCGCGCCGCGATTAGGCCGCTTGCCCATCCGCCCGCCACTCGCCGCCAGCGGGCTCTGCTCTGGCTGTTGTCCGAGCAGGACTCCATGATCGTCGGTTCTGATGACCAGCCGCCGCTGACACGGGACATGCGCGCCCTTCTGGCCAAACGGTTGCTGAAACTCGAACGCCGCATCCCTTCGAGCTTCTGGGGCCCGATTTCGGAAAAGACGCCGCGCAAGAACCACCTGTCGATCACCGCCGCCGGGCGGGCAGCCCTCGTCGATGCCAAAATCCCCGAACAGGACAAGCTCTATATCCGTGCAGCCCTTTATACCGGCGTTGCGCGCTGAGGCCCGAGGAGAGAATTCATGCAAACCAACTTCTCGCTGGCGCAACTGGCCGATCCGAAGACCGCCGATGCCGAGGCGATCCTGCGCAAATGCGTCCATTGCGGTTTCTGTACCGCCACCTGTCCGACCTATGTGACGCTCGGCAACGAACTCGACAGTCCGCGCGGCCGGATCTACCTGATCAAGGACATGCTCGAAAACGATCGTCCGGCGGATGAAAAGGTGGCGCTGCATGTCGATCGCTGCCTCTCCTGCCTTGCCTGCACGACGACCTGCCCGTCCGGGGTCGATTACATGCATCTGATCGATCATGCCCGCGAACATGTGGAAAAGACCTACCGCCGCCCCTTCCTGAACCGGCTGCAGCGTAACCTTCTGGCCTTCTTCATCCCGTCGCCGGGCCGTTTCCGCTTTGCCATGACGCTCGCGCGGCTGGGTCGCCCCTTCGCGCCCTTGCTTAACCGGGTTCCATCCCTGCGCCCCTTCGGCGCCATGCTGGATCTGGCGCCGGTCGATCTGCCGCCGAAATCGGCCTCGGCTGTACCGGGAACACATATGCCGAAAGGTGCTCGCAAGGGGCGCGTCGCCATGCTGTCGGGTTGCGTGCAGCCGGTGATCGAACCCGCCATCAACGAGGCGGCGATCGAGCTTCTTACCCGGCAGGGCATCGAGGTGGTGCTGGCAAAAGGCGAGGGCTGTTGCGGTTCGCTTGTCCACCATATGGGCCGCGAGGATGAAGCCCATGCCCGCGCCCGTGCGAATATCGATGCCTGGATCGGCGAGATCGATCGCGGCGGGCTTGATGCCATCATCATCACCGCATCGGGATGCGGCACGACGATCAAGGACTATCACCACATGCTCAAGCACGATCCCGCCTATGCCGAAAAGGCGAAGCGGATCTCGGCTCTGGCGGTTGATGTCACCGAATATCTCGACCGGATCGGTCTGCCGGAGCAGGAACCGCGAGGTGAGTTCGTCGCCTATCACGCAGCCTGTTCGCTCCAGCATGGCCAGAAAATCACGGTTCAGCCCAAGGCCCTGTTACGCCGCGCCGGCTTTACGGTGCGCGAACCCGCCGAAGGTCATCTCTGTTGCGGCTCTGCCGGCACCTACAATATGCTGCAGCCGGAGATCTCGGCCGAACTCAAGGCGCGCAAGGTCCGCAATATCGAGGCGGTCCGGCCCGAGATCGTCGCGACCGGCAATATCGGCTGCATCACCCAGATCGGCTCTGGCACGGCGACGCCGGTCATTCATACAGTCGAGCTTCTGAATTGGGCCTATGGCGGAAGAAAACCGGCCAAGCTCAAATAAAAACGGCCGGTGGCCCGTTTGCGCATCAAACAGGGAGCATGGCAATGACAAATGTGAGAATGGCCTTTCTCGCGGCCTTTGCAGGAATGATGATGCCGGGCGCGGCAATGGCGACGGGAAGTCTTGGCTGCGCCATCGATGATGCCAACATGAAACTCGAGCTTGAAGCGCTGTTTTCCTATTCGGATATCGGCGGCCTGTTCCAGACGCGCGGCGAGTTTCAGTCGAAGGTGAAGGAGTCACCCGAAGCGCTGCGCAGGTTTGCGCTGGCTGACAGCGATATCAAGCAGCAATGGATGCGCGACAAGCAGTTGAAGCTGATGATCTATCGCGAGGCTGAGGGCGCTGATTTCGCCTCCGTGAAGCTCATCATCGAGGCGACCCAGCCCGAAGACGAGGATTTCGCCTATTCCGGCCGCTACAGGCTCGAGTTCGAACCGCTTCCGGATGGACCGGAACCCGATCAGGCCAAGGTCTTCGAAGGGAGTATCGGATGTTCCGCCGGTTGAGCCTTGTTGCTCTATGTCTTCTCCCGTCATCCGCTTGGGCAACCGGCGGTGTCTGGTGCGATGCCGAGGATTCCAACATCGCCTTCCATGTGAAGGCCGTCTCCAGCCGCGATGGCACTGGTCCCTGGTTCGGCATCGAGGGCGCCTTTGCGCTCAAGGACAAACGGCTCGACCTGCCGCCGTCACTCCTCGATTTTCCCATCGCGGACGCCAATATCACCGAACGCTGGTGGGATGGCGAGGATGTGCGGCTCAATGTCCAGAAGTCGGCCGGTGAAGCAGACAATTTCGCGCGCGTCCGCATCATCATCAAGACGAAGGCGGTCGAAGAGGCGGATTATCGCGGCACTTACGAACTCGATATCTCCCCGCGCACCGAAGGCGGCGAGACGCGAACCTTCAGCGGCAAGATTGCCTGTTCGGCGGATTGAAGGCCATCACCATCAGAAATGATAGGTGATGCCCGCATTGATCGCATGCGTCATGAGATTGGTGGTCAGACGATCACCGGAATCGATATCCACATCGACTCGCGAATAGTTGAGCTTGTATTCGCTGAAGGCGGAGAAATGTTCCGTCAGCCTGTAATCGAAGCCGACCGTCAACTGGCCGCTGACACCACCCAGCTGATAGTTCCGGGTGCTGCCGCTCTTGCGATCGACTTCGACATGCGGGATATCAGCGCCGATGCCGACACCGATATAGGGTGTCCAGTTATGCTGCGGATCGCGATAGCGATAAAACACGTTGGCAGTTGCAAGGTTGAGACCGTCGGAGAACTCGAAATGGCTCCAACCGAGCTTCTTGTTCGAAAGCGTTCGCGCGGATGCATAGGCCTTGGTGTGGCTGAAATCGATCGCCACGCCGAAATTGCCATCCTGCAGATCGTCAATCCACCAGGTGCCGCGCACACCCCAATAGGGTGGCATCGTGAAGGGCTTTCCCTCCCAGTCCGTATTGAAATGGGTTCCGTCCGTCACCGAGACGCTGCTGCGCCCGACGCTCTGGTAGCCGCCATAGATTGACAAGGCCGGTTCGGCGAAGGCAGTACTTGCGAAACTGGCAAACGCGATACCCAAAAGCAAATTCGCGCGAGATTTCATGGTGCGCCCCACCCCAAGACCACTGCATCATGCAGATGCTCCGCACCATAGTGGAAAGCGCGGTCAGGCGCCATGGCGGCAAGGCGAGTTCAGGGTAGAAAAAACAGGCTGCGGCAATTTGGCAATAGGGGTAACAGGCCGCCGTTTCACCCGGCGGCCCGCAATCGATCATTCAAAGGATGCAAAAAGCTGGCGCAGATAATCGACGCCCTTGTCCTGGTAGTTGACTTTGCCCTGACGGTTGCCGGGGCCGACGACGATCACCTTGGTACCAATGTCGGCGCGCTTGTAGAGATGTTCGACATCCTTGTTCATCATGCGGATGCAGCCCGACGACATGTTCTGGCCGATCGACCAGGGCTGGTTGGTACCGTGGATGCGGAAGCCGGAATCGGCGCGACCGCGATAGAGATAGAGTGCACGAGAGCCGAGCGGATTGTCGATGCCGCCTTCCATATAGGCCGGCAGGATGTGGCCCTTGGCAGCTTCTCGGCGGATCATTTCCTTCGGCGGCGTCCAGCCCGGCCATTCGGCCTTGCGCTGCACCTTCACGACACCCGACCAGCCGAAGCCTTCACGGCCGACACCGATGCCATAGCGGGTCGCCTTGTTCTTGCCTTCGACATAGTAGAGGAACTTGTTGTTGGTATCGACGATGATCGTGCCGGGCTTTTCATCTGTTTCGAGCCGCACGACCTTGCGCTTGTATTTTTCCGGAACCGGCTTGGTGATGGCGACGAGCGTAACATCGGATGCTGGAGTGGTTACCGGTTTGGCAATCGGCGAAAAAGCGAACGCGCCAGTCGCCAAACTTGCGACCAGAAGACCAACCGACAGGGCGGCAATTTTGTTTTTCATCGTTGTTCCCCCAATGAACTGTGCTGAAAACTAGACGGAATCCCGGAGAATTCAAGTTCTAATGAAACAGAACCGCCGTTGCCGGCGGTTCACAATCCTGTGTACGCATCAATGCGGGGCGGTTTTGCTTGAGCTTTGCTTCGGTCAGATGACGATGACCCGCGTTCCGACCTTGACGCGCTCGTAGAGGTCGATCACGTCCTGGTTGCGCATGCGGATACAGCCGGATGAAACGCCGTAGCCGATCGTCCAGGGCGCGTTCGTGCCGTGGATGCGGTAGAGCGTCGAACCGAGATACATGGCGCGCGCGCCGAGCGGGTTGGCTTCGCCGCCATCCATGCGCGCCGGCAGGAAATGGCCCTTAACGGCTTCACGCTCGATCATTTCCTTGGGCGGGTGCCAGTCCGGCCACTCGGCCTTGCGGGTAATCTTGTGTTCGCCGGCCCATTCGAAGCCCGGCTTGCCGACGCCGACGCCATAGCGGCGGGCCTTGCCGTCGCCCATCACCAGATAGAGAAACCGGTTGTTGGTGTCGATGACGATCGTGCCGGGCTTGTACTTGGTCTCGTAGGCGACCATCTGCGGCAGGAATTGCGGGTCGATCTTGTCGTAGGAGGGGGCATCGGGCCGGTAAGCGACGGCCTGGACCCGGGTTGCGGGGTCGATGGCCACGCGCGGCATGGCGGCAACGCGCTGGCGAGCCTGGCGATAGTCTGTGACAGCGCTCCGTTCCACAGGTCGGACGATCTGCCCGCGCACCGGGCCTGAAAGCTGGAGCATCCACTGGCCGGCAAGACCGGATTCGATGATCACGGGCCGCACGGTCCGGTAACGGTCGCCGGCCATGGCGGTTGTGGCAAGGCCAAGCACGAGCGAGGCGAAAAACAGCATCTTCTTCATCGGCACACTCTTTACAAACACCGGAATGAGAATTTCCGGGTCATGATGCCGCCGCCGCCATCAGCGAATGGTAAACGCGGTAACGATAAACGTTTACCGAACCGGGAAACCTTTCATCAGGGTTACCAGCCGGTTTGGAAATATGGTTAGGCGGTGGTAAAGCTCAGCCAAATCAGTTTTGCGGAAGATGAAGATGACGGCAAATGGTCTGCTGGCCGGTCCTGACGGGCAGAATCGCTGCTTCTGGTATGGCGGCCTCGATGACTATATGCACTATCATGACAATGAATGGGGCTATCCCGTTCATGACGATATCCGGCTGTTCGAGAAGATCTGCCTTGAAGGGTTCCAGTCGGGCCTCTCCTGGCTGACCATCCTTCGCAAGCGCGAGAATTTCCGCAAGGCGTTCGCCGGGTTCGATTTCGAGACGGTGGCTCGTTTCGATGACGCCGATATCGCCCGCCTGCTTGAAGACAAGGGCATTGTGCGCCATCGCGGCAAGATCGTTTCCACCATCAACAACGCTCAGCGTGCCATCACGCTCCGCGACGAATTCGGCTCGCTCGATGCCTATTTCTGGCGTTTTGCACCGCTGCCGGGCGAGCGACCGGACGAGATCGACCTGACCTGGCTCAAGGCCAATCCGGTTTCGCCTGCCTCGACGCGCCTGTCGAAGGATCTCAAGAAACGCGGCTGGACCTTCGTCGGACCGACGACCGTCTATGCCTTCATGCAGGCCATGGGCCTCGTCAATGACCATCTGCCCGGCTGCTGGTGCCGTCCGAAGGCCGCGGGAGGCTGAACCACCCATGGATTGGAGCGATCGTGCCATCGTTCTGGGCGTCCGGCGTCACGGCGAGAGCAGCGTCATCGCCGAAGTGATGACCCAGACGCGCGGCCGCCATCTCGGCATGGTGCGCAATGGCAAGTCGCGCACCATGGCTGCGTTGCTGCAGCCCGGCAATCTGGTCGATGTGACCTGGCGCGCACGGCTTGACGAGCATCTCGGCAACTTTTCGATGGAGCCGATCAGCTATCGCGCGGCCCAACTCATGGAGCGTGCGGCCAGCCTGCACGGCGTGCAGGCATTGGCGGCCCTGCTGCGGCTATTGCCGGAGCGCGATCCGCATCCGCATCTGTTTGAAATGCTCGATGTGGTTCTGGACCATTTACAAACGCCGGCCGAAGCGGGCGAACTCTATGTCCGTTTCGAACTCGCCGTGCTCAATGATCTCGGATTTGGTCTCGATCTCGCCCAGTGCGCGGCGACCGGTTCTCGTGAGGATCTGTTCTATGTCTCGCCGAAATCCGGTCGTGCGGTCTGTCGCGAGGCCGGGTTGCCCTATCATGACAAGATGTTCGTGTTGCCCGATTTTCTGAAGCCGACGTCAAACAAGGCCGCCAAACCGGATGGACTGATGGATGCTTTTCGGCTGACGCAATATTTCCTCTCGCGCCATGTCTATGAGCCGCGCGGCATCGAGCCCAGTGCAGCTCGCGAGGGTTTCGTGCGTTCGGTGCTGGCGGATTTCGATAAATTGCTGGAATGAGGCCAGTCTTTTACCTCGCAGGCCCCGAAAAAGCGCAGCCATTTGTTAAAGAATTGTAAAGGATGGGATTTTAGGCTTTCCTCAACTTTCGGCTGCACCTGCGGCTGAGTTGTATTTTTATGGTTTGGCCAAGCCAATGCAGGCGAAGCCTGCATTGGAATAGACAGTTTGATCATGGGCTTTCTGGCCAGAAAAATTTTCGCCGAGTACCGCTTCCAGACATCAATCTATTCACCCTGGTTCTGGGGCGATGTGACAGTCAACAGTGGCATCGAAATTCCGGCTTCCCGGAACGGCGGCTTCTTTTCGGTGGATTTCTCCGACACGCAGATATTCATCGATTTCAACGATATCGGTGTCTTCACGCGCTATCAGGCCAACGGATTCCAGTTTTCCGATAAATATGATGCTTTGAACCCGATCGTCGGTGTTCAGTTGCAGACCAACATGCAGAGCCTTACAAAGTCGGATATCAAGGTTGCTGACGACAGGGTCTTCATCGACTGGCGCGGTGCCGCCTTCACCGAGGGCACCTACGTTACGCTCACCGTGAAGTTCAAGGTCATCAGGCTTGAAGGCAGCGATCGTGCCGACAAACTGGTCGGCTCGAACTACGATGAGTATTTCGCAGGCCTCGGCGGCAAGGATATTCTGACGGGTGGCGGCGGAGCTGATCTCTTCATGTTCTCCCAGTCGGACACAGGCAGCAAGAAATCCACAGCAGACGTCATCACCGATTTCAGTATCGCCGAGGGTGATAAGATCGACCTCAGGCGCATGGATGCCGATACGATCACCACCGGTCTTCAGGACTTTGTTTTCATAGGCACCAAGAATTTCACCAAACATGCAGGCGAGGTCCGGTTCGAAAAGAGCGGCTCCGATACTTTCGTGTATGGCGATACGAATGGCGATGCGACGGCCGATTTCATGATCGTCCTCGATGATGCGATAACGCTAACCGCCAACCAGTTTCTGTTCTGACCCACCTCGCTCGATTTCCTGGACTTGATGCCGATCCTGTCGATCGAGCTCGGGTATCGGCTTATGCTATGGCGCGGGAAGGGCTGGTCAATGCCGTGCTGAGCGGATTGAAGCGCCTTCCCGCCGCCTGATCAGATCAGGAAATCCGAACTGTCGAGATCCCGCAGCCGGACGCCGAGAAGCGTGATCGTATCGCCTTCGCCGCCATCGATCAGCACGTTGTTGCCGAACGCTTCCATGTGGTTGTTCCTCAGATCGGCAAAGTTTGCCACGCTTCCCAGATTTCGGATGTCGATTACGTCATGAGTAGTGCCTTTGGCACTGAAGCCGGTGATTGTGTCCGCATCGTCGCCCGTGCGGAAGATGAACGTGTCGGACCCGCCGCCGCCTTCGAGATTGTCGTTACCGCGGCCTCCGTCGATCCTGTCCTTGCCGTTGCCGCCCTTGATCGTATCTACCCCGCCAAGGCCGGTGAGCACATTGTCCGCACCGTTGCCGGTCAGGCTGTTGGCGATGTCAGTGCCCTTGCCATTGATTGCGCCGGTTCCCGTCAGTTCAATCGACTCGACATTGGCATAGTCTGACAGATTGACCGAGATCGATGCCTGCAGCGTGTCCCGGCCGGCATTGCTGCGTTCCAGGACGGCATCGTCGACATGGTTGATCCGATAGATATCGTTGCCGCGTTTGCCGACAAAAATATCGTCAAGCAAGGTGCCGGTGAGGGTGTCGGCGCTGTCGGTTCCGGTGAACGTGTCTGCCTCGTAGCGGAAAATCCGCTGCATGATGTCGGACGTATCGCCATCCCGGTGCTGCGAATGCCAGCTGGCTATGAAATCGCCATTATCCAAAGCCGTCAGGCTGAGCGAATGCTGGTCCTTGGTCATCGACTGATGCACCTGAAACTCGCCGTCAACGGCTTCGCCATCGATCGAGAAGCGCTGCAAATAGACGCCGTAATGACCGATCGTATCGGGATCGACGGCATCGGCTGCGTCCTGGTCCACCGAACTCCAGCCAATCACCCATCCCCCATCGGCCAAAGCTTCAACGACGATCGGCCCTTCCTGCGATCCCTCCGTCGTCGTGTTGATCCGGGTTTCGCCGCCGATCCTCTGGCCGGTTGCATCGAACCGCTGGGCGAAGACACCGGATCGGCTTCCATCGCTCGATTGCCAAACCGTCAGCCAGCCCCCATCGCTCAAGGCGGCCGTGGCGCTGTTGGCCTGGAAGCCTTCCGTTGTTGTGTTGACCCGCGTTTCATCGCCGATTGCGACGCCGTTCGTCTTGTAGAGTTGCTGGTAGATGCCGTAATCCTGCGAGGCTTCCGTATCGCCATCGACATCGCGCGCCACCCAGGTGACGAGGAACCGGTTGCTTCCGATCAGCGTGACGTCGCGCAAATGGGTCTCGGTGCCCTCGAATGTGCCGTTGACCTGCGTTTCACTACCGACCTTGTTGCCATTCGCGTCGTAGATCTGTTGCATGAGCTCGATCGACGTAAAGCCGCTGGTCGGCTCGAGAACACCCCAGTTGGCCACCCAGCCGCCGTTTTCCAGCGCTGTGATCCGCGCTTCGGTCTGATCGCCGGTTTCTGTTGAGTTGATCTGAACCTCGCCGCCGATCCGCGACCCGTTGGCGGCGAAGCGCTGCATCATGACGGATTGGCCGTCGCTGTCGCCATTTTCCGACTCCCAGGAGACGATCCAGCTGCCGTCGGCAAGGGTTGTGACATCGTTGAGGCTCTGCGATCCCTCGGTCGATGTGTTGACGAGCACCTCGCCACCGACAGCCACGCCATTGGCATTGTAGCGCTGGACATAGACGCCGTCGTCGAGCGGATCGGCGCCGGAGGAGGAGGTCCAGCCGATCACCCAGCCGCCATTGGCAAGCGCTGTTGCCTCCTGGAAGAGCTGTGAACCGGTGGTGGTCGTGTTGACATGGCGCTCGCCACCGATCGCTTCGCCATCAGCATTGAAGCGCTGCATGTAGATGCCGGTGCCGCTTTCATCCGGATTTCCGGACGATCGCCAGACTTGGATCCAGCCGCCATTGGCAAGCACAATCGGCGCAATACCGGATTGTGAGCCGGTGAGGAATGTATTGACGGTATCCTCGTTTGTTGCTGTGTAACTCATGTCTCCGTCTCCTTCTGGAGTAACAACCAGACGGAGAATGACAGCTGCGGGAAACAACAGTTGTTCTCTGGGGAACAGGCTTTCAGATTTGGCCGAATAAATTTCGAGGCTCAAACGTCTGTGATCCCTTTGCCCGAACGAAAAGACCGCCGGCAGAAGCCGGCGGCCCATGGAACATAGTCAACTGAGGACGCGAAAGATCAGGCGATCTTGCCGCCACCCTGCTTGGTAATCGCGACCACGGACGGACGCGGCGGCATGGCGTCCTTGAAATCCGGCCAGCGGGTGGCAGGCGTCTCGAAGGTCGGCAGGCCGGCGTCACCCGGATGCTGGACAGCGACGAAGAACGTATCCGACGAGGGATTGAAGCAGGGGCCGCACATTTCCGCACCCACCGGCACGCGGAAGAACAGTTTCGAGGTGCCGCGCAGGTCGCCGTCGGTCTCGACGGCCCAGATACCGTCGGTACGGCCGGTCGCCTTCTTGCTGTTACCGTCGGTCGCCACCCAGAGCCGGCCTTCGGCATCGATGGCGCAATTGTCCGGCATGCCGAACCAGCCGTTGGCGGTCGTCGAGGTCGAGAAGGAGGAGCCCACTTCGGCAACCGATGGATCGCCGCACTTCAGGAGCACGTCCCAGGTCGACTTGGTCGAGGCGAAATCCATGTCGGTTTCGGTGATCTCGATGATATGACCGAACTTGTTTTCCGGGCGCGGATTGGCCTTGTCGACCTGCTCGTCCTTGCGCTTGGAATTGTTGGTGAGCATGCAATAGACCTTGCCGGTCTTCGCATTCGGCTGCACGTCTTCCGGCCGGTCCATCTTGGTGGCGCCCAGAAGGTCGGACGCCTTGCGGGCGCCGATCACGACATCCGCCTGTGAATTGAAGCCGTTCTCCGCTGTCAGCGGTCCTTCGCCATGGATGAGCGACAGCCAGTCCACCGTGCCATCTTCGTTGAAGCGGGCGACATAGAGCGTGCCTTCATCGAGCAGGTTCTTGTTGGCGGCGCGATCGTTCGGATTGAAAGTGCCCTTGGTCACGAACTTGTAGACATAGTCGAAGCGCTCGTCGTCGCCGCAATAGAAGACGACGCGGCCATCCTTGTTGACGATCGATTCCGCTCCCTCGTGCTTGAAGCGACCGAGTGCGGTGCGCTTCACCGGAACGGATGTCGGGTCCATCGGATCGACTTCGACCACCCAGCCGAAGCGGTTGGCTTCGTTCGGCTCTTTTTCGACATCGAAACGGTCGTAGAACTTGCTCCAGGCATAATCGCCACCCGGAATGCCCATGCGCTTGAAGTTGGCATGCTCGGGGTGATCGTCCTTCAGCTCGCCGCCGAAATAGCCGTTTACATTCTCTTCGGCCATCAGCCAGGTGCCCCAGGGGGTGACGCCGCCGGCGCAATTGTTGAAGGTGCCGAACACCTTCGTTCCGGTCGGGTCTGCCTTGGTCTTCAGACGGTCATGGCCTGCAGCGGGGCCGGAAATGGCGATTTCGGTGTTGGCCGTGATGCGGCGGTTATATTTACCGTCGAGCACCGGCTGCCATTTACCGTTGACCTTGCGGATCTCGATGACGGTGCCGCCGTGGGCCGCCATTTCGATATCGACGAGTTCCTTGGTATAGTCGCCCATGATGACGGCATCTTCTTCCTTGCCGTCTTCCATCTTCTTGCCGATCTTGGCCCAGTTGGGGAACATCAGTTCGGCATTGGTGTATTCGTGGTTGACAAGCAGCAGCCCGTGATCCGGATTGCCGTCGAGCGCAACGAAGCCGACATAGTCGTTGTTGTAGCCGAACTGGCGGGTCTGTTTTTCGGCGGTCTGGGCCGCGGGGTCGAAATCCGGGCTGTCGGCAAAGATCTTGTCGCCCCAGCGCATGAGGATGTCTGCATCATAGCCCTTGGCGACATGGTGGGTTTCGTCCACGCCGGCTTCGATCTCGTCGAATCCGAAGCTTGAACCGTCTTCAGCGCGGGCCTCGTCGGCCAGCATCAGCGCAAGCGGGCTGACAGTGCTGGCAATCGCGGCTACGGCGAGCGAACCGCCGATGAAGCCGCGGCGCGAAAAGCGCCGATTGATGATGTCGCCCATGGTCGGATTGGTGGAACAGTTGCGGCCGAAATCTTCCCGGGCCTCGCGAATATCCTGGGGTGTCTGATGGTTCGACACGTTGTCCCGGTTGTCGAAATGGTCCATGATGGTCTCCTTCGCATAGAGGGATTTTGATGAATGGCCGTATCTACCCGTCGACAGGTGACGCCTCTGTGACCGTTTTGTAAATAAAACATGACGGTCAAACGTAGTGGCTACAAGAGGATCTGAAAGCGGATCCAAGTATTAGACAGGCTTAAAGAATGTTCGAGTTGATCGCGCTGATCGCAGTGGTTCTGGCCATTGCCGCCCTTTCTTCGGTCAAGGGGCTGCGCATGCGCAGCGAGGCCGAACTCGGTCTGCTCCGAAAGGAGATCGAGGCTCTGAAAACCGGACTGGCGAACGGCCAGGTCATCGCGCCCGCAGCGCCTGCCGTCTCACCGGATGAGGTCGAGGTGGCTCAGGATGTGCCGGTCGCCGAAAGCCTGCCGGATCAGGCCGAACCGCAGCTGCAGACCATCGATGCACCTGAAGTGGCTGCAGCCGCTGCGGTTACGCCAGAGGCCGAGGATCTGCTTACGGAACCGGTCCTTTCACAGTCGCCGCCCGTTCCCGAACAGAAGCGCGAGAGTTTCGAATCGATGCTCGCGGCCCGCTGGTCCGTCTGGGTCGGGGGCATCGCACTCGCCTTTGCCGGCATCTTCGCCGTGAAGTATTCGATCGAACAGGGCCTGGTCAGCCCGGCCGTGCGGCTGTCGCTTGCCGCGCTCTTCGGCCTCGTTCTGATGGCTGCGGGCGAATGGGTGCGCCGCCGCACCGAACCGCTGGTGAACAATGCCTTCCAGAATGCGATGATTCCCGGCATCCTGACGGCGGCCGGAACGATCACGCTCATGGGCGCGACCTATGTCGCCCACGCCTTCTACGGCTATTTTGGCCCCGCAACCGCCTTCGTTCTTCTGGGCATCATCTCTTTCGGCACTATTGGACTGTCGCTGATCCACGGTCAGGCCCTGGCCGGATTGGGCCTTCTCGCTTCGATGGTTTCGCCGGCGCTCGTATCGAGCGAGGCTCCCAATCCCTGGGCGCTGTTCGGTTTCCTGTCGGTCTCCTGGATCGCGACCAGCCTTGCATCCAAGGTGCGTAAATGGCGTGTTGTGCCCGCACTCGCCAATGCGGGCCTGTCGCTCTGGGTCATTGCCTATGTTTCCGGTTTTGGCCTCTATGAAGTTCCGCCGGCGACGCTGCCGCTGCTGATCATGATTGCCGGCCTTGCCTTCATCTGGCCCGGCCGCTGGTCGGAGCCCCTCGACAGCAACGCCGAGCAGTCGCCTCAGGATCGCGATACGGTTGCCCGTCTGATGTTTCCGCGACATATCGCAAGCACGCTGACGGCATCCTTCGGCGTGCTGGCCGCGAGCATCCTGATGATGGAGTTCGGCTTCGCCAATACTGGACATGCCGAATATGGCTTCCTGGCGCTCGTGTTGGCGCTGGCGCTTTTCGGGGCAAGCCGCACCTATGCGATCTATCCGGCAATCTTCGCCGCGCTTGCGGCCCTTGGCGGCTTCCGCGCCATGTCCGAGCAGGCGATCTCGACCAGCTATGGCACGCTTGATCCGGCCCTGATGGTCAATATTGTCGAGCCGACCGTTGCCCGTAATCTGGCGCTCGGCCTCGGTCTCGTCTTTGCACTCCTCGCCCAATGGGTCGGCTTCCGCTTCCGTGACCGGGACCGTGGATTTGTTTCCGCCTGGACCGCAATCGGCACCGTGACGCCGCTCCTGCTTGGCGGTGTGTCCTTCTTCCTGTTCGGCAACTACAGTTTCGACCTGCTGTTCGGAGCCTATGGCCTCGTGTTGGCGCTGATCTATCTGGCTGGCGCACAGGTCTTCCATGGCGGGATTGAAAATGCCGGTCGCTACGATTTCTGCCGCGACCTGCTGCTGGCAGCCTCATGGGCGTCCCTCGTTTTCTTGCTCGTCGTGACGACTGATGGCGTGACGACCACCCTTGGCGTCGCCTTCCTCGGCTTTGCCTATCTGATGGCAATCCGGCTGCGCGACTGGCCGAGCCTGCCCTGGGGCATGGTCCTCTCGGCCCTGTTCGTGGCTGGACGCATCGCCTGGGAACCGACCATTGTCGGGCCGGACCATCTCGGCAAGACGCCCGTTTTCAACGCGCTTCTGGTCGGTTACGGCATCCCGACCGTGC
The DNA here is from genome assembly GCF_030551875.1 of Fluviirhizobium alvei. GTDB lineage: Bacteria > Pseudomonadota > Alphaproteobacteria > Rhizobiales > Rhizobiaceae > Rhizobium_E > Rhizobium_E alvei. The sequence continues at coordinate 133,198 of NZ_JAUOZU010000001.1, forward strand.
TTTTGATCCTGTCGGCCTGGTTCGTCCGTAGCCGCAACGATGATCGTCTCAGGAATGTGCTCGAGGCGCTCGCCAGCCTGTTTGCGCTCTTGACGCTCGGCATCCTCGTCCGCCATGCCATGAATGGCGGTGTGCTCGACAGTGCGACGCCGACATTGGCCGAACAGGCCATCTATACGTTGCTCACTATCGGTGCCTCGGCCACCCTGATGGCGCTTGATCTGCGCCGCCCCAGCATCGTCTTCCGGACGGGCTCGATGATCGTCGGCGTCATTTCCATGATCTCGGTACTGGCTGCGCATTTCGGCGCCCTCAACCCCTATTTCACGGGTGAACTGACCGGACGCATTCCGTTCTTCAACCTTTTGTTCCTTGCCTATCTGCTGCCGGGCATCGCCTATGGCGGGGCGGCTCTCTTCGCCCGCAGTCGCAGGCCTTATCCTTACGTGCTGGCGCTGGCGCTGACAGGTGCCTTGCTCCTGTTCGGCTATGTCTCGCTGTCGGTCCGGCGGGTCTTCCACGGCGAGGGCATTGCGGAATGGAAGGGTTTCCTGCAATCCGAACTCTATGCCTATTCGGTCGTGTGGTTGCTGCTCGGTATCGTGCTTCTGGTGCTCGGAACCCGCTTCCGTGCCAAGAGCATCCGCATCGCCTCCGCGGTGCTGGTGCTGATTGCGGTGGTGAAGGTCTTCCTCATCGATATGAGCAATCTCGAAGGTCTCTACCGCGTCCTCTCCTTCATCGGTCTCGGCATCGCGCTCATCGGCATCGGACGCTTCTACCAGAAGGTTCTCACGGGCCTCGAGAAGGAGCCGGAAACCACGACGGCAGGAAACGAAGTGGCCGGAACCGGTTCCAATTGACGCCTGCCGGAGGCTGACCTAACAGTGCAGGGCGCCTTTCGGGCGCCCTGTTTTTTTGAGGGATTTTTCAGGATTCTCCATGGCCGAACGAACGCGCATCGCAAGTCTGGACGGTCTGCGCGGACTTGCGGCCTCTGCCGTGGTCTTCGCCCATATCCGTTTCTTTTATCCGGTCGAAGCCTACTGGTTGAATGTCGATGTCGGCGATGAGGCGGTCGCGCTCTTCTTCAGCCTGAGTGGCTTCCTGATGGCGGCACTTTATAGCCAGCGCCCCTTCAATGCCGCCGATTTCATGGTGCACCGGCTGGCGCGCATCTATCCCGTCTATTTCGTTTCCCTGCTGGTGGTGTTTGCGCTGACGGCGATCTACGGCACCGACTATATCTATCCCATCATCGGGCTGAAGGAGATGGTCCGGCATGTGATCATGCTCGGCTCGTCCGGTGTCTATTGGTCAATCCCGCCCGAAATCCAGTTCTATCTCTATTTCCTGCTGATCTGGCTCTGGATCGAACGGCCCGAACGCTATTCCTGGGTGCCGATCGTCACCGTCATTGCACTGGTGGTCTCCGTCTTCTTCGGCTTTCCCGGTCCCGGCATCCTGTTGCCGTCCAAACTGCATTTCTTCCTGTTCGGCGTCATTGCCGGGCGCTTGCACGTGCGTAACTTGCTGCCGGCCGATGGCCTGTTCGCGGGGTTGGCTGCTATTGGTCTCCTGCTGTTCTTTTTCCTCGGCCGCGCCTTCTTTCCCACCGGAATTCCCTTCTGGGGCAGCTACTCGCTGGCGCCATCTCTGACCGCGGCGGTGATCGTCTATCTCTGTGCTGGCGGTTCCCGGCTTCCGGATCGCCTGCTTGGGGTGGGGCCGCTCGCCTATATCGGCAAAATCAGTTTTTCCCTCTACCTTTTGCATCTGCCGGTGCTTTTCCTGGGGATGACCTGGTTTGCAACGATGCTCGGCGCTCTGCCGGCGCTCGTTCTTTCGCTTGTCCTCGCCTATTGTGTCGCAGCCCTCAGTTATGCGGCGATCGAAGCCCCGTCCCGGACCTATCTCATCGGACTCTGGAAGGGGCGTATCGGTCGTCGAGGGGACGAACATGCCAGCGGAACAAGGGCGGGATAGGACAATGCTCACGGAAAATCTGGTCGCGGCCTTTGCACCTCACGAAGAGATTGCGCGCCCCCTCCTGCCATACGCCTGTGATACCGATGACGGGTCCCATGACATCGCTCATATTCTCAGGGTGTTCAGCAATGCCATGCGGATTGCGGCCAAGGAGGGCGGAGACCTCAAGCTACTCGCCGCCGCCGTGCTTTTGCATGATTGCGTGGCGGTCGAGAAGAATTCGCCCCTACGTGCGCAGGCCTCGCGTCTGGCGGCAGACAAGGCCCGCACGGTTCTCGAGGGGCTGGGATGGCCAGCGGACGAGATTGGCGCCGTCGCCCACGCCATCGAGGCGCACAGCTTTTCCGCCAATATCCGGCCGGAGACGCTGGAAGCGAAGATCCTGCAGGATGCCGATCGTCTCGATGCGATCGGCATGGTCGGCGCCGCCCGTTGCTTCTATGTCGGCGGACGCATGGCCTCCGGCCTCTATGATCCTTTTGACCCCAAAGCCGAGCGGCGTCCGCTCGATGACAAGGCCTATTCGCTCGATCACTTTCCGGTCAAACTCTTCAAACTCGCCGACGGCTTCCAGACCGGGGAGGGGCGCCGCATCGCCCGCGAACGCCACGATCGGCTGCAGCAGTTCTATGACCTCTTTCTCGATGAGATCTGACAGATGAAGATTGCTTCGCTTCATATCTATCCGCTGAAAAGCGGTCGCGGTATCGATCTCGGACAGGCGCATGTGGGCGCCTGGGGGCTGGACGGTGACCGCCGATACATGGTTGTCGATCCGGACGGTCGCTTCATCACCCAGCGCGAATTGCAAAGCCTCGCCCGTATCGTTGCGGTCGAAGATCGCGACGGGCTGGACCTTTCCATGGTCGGGAGGGATGATGTGCTCCGCGCGCGGTTCGAGCCGGATCGCCGCCTCGATGTCGTCGTCTGGAATTCGCATGTTTCGGCAGCGCTCGCGGATGACGCCGCCAACCGCGAACTCAGCGTCTGGATTGACCGTCCGGTGCGGCTTGTTCATGCCGATCGCAAGACCAACCGCATCTGTAGCCCGGATTGGGCCGGGGAGGGCGTCATGACCGGTTTCTCCGATGGCTATCCGATCCTGATCACCACCACCGGTTCGCTCGCCGAACTCAATGCCGCTGCGCTTGAGCTGGGCGGGGAACCGTTCGGCATGGATCGTTTCCGTCCCAACATCGTGCTGGAACATCCGGAGCCCTTTGCCGAGGATCGTTGGGCGGCGGTCGAGATCGCCGGCATTCGCTTCGATCTCGTCAAGCCCTGCGCGCGCTGCATCATGACCACGCAGGATCAAATGACGGGCGAGCGTGGCGGACCTGACCCGATGCCCGCCATGCGCCGCATCCGCATGTCGGATGATCGCCGTGTCGCCGGTGTTCTGTTCGGCTGGAATGTTGTTGCGCGCGCTCAAGGGCTGGTCACGGTCGGCGATGCGGCGAAGGTTCTCGAAACCCACCCGGAAGGTTGGCCGTTGAAACGGCGCTGATCCTGCCATCAATCAATTTTCGTAAGAGCTGATATGAGCAAAACTTGTTTTGCTCCGGCCCTCCGTTGTTTTAGGGTCGAGCCGTTATCTGACGGAGAATCTGATGTCGACTGCCACCCGTAGCCCCACAATGCCCTGGGCGATCATCATTGCCGGATCGCTGATTGCGATGATTACCTTCGGGCCGCGCTCGGCCATGGGCTTCTTCCAGCTGCCGCTGCTTGCCGATACCGGCTGGGACCGGCAGACCTTCGGGTTTGCCATGGCGGTTCAGAACCTGTTCTGGGGCATCGGACAGCCGTTCTTCGGCGCGTTTGCCGATCGGTTCGGCACTGCCAAGGTGCTGATCATGTCCGCAATTCTCTATGCGGCTGGGCTTCTCCTGATGGCCAACCCGAGTTCACCGGCACTCCTGAATCTCGGTGGCGGTGTGCTGATCGGGCTTGGCATCGCTGCGGGGTCCTTCAGCGTCATCCTGTCCTCCTTCGCCCGCAACGTCACACCGTCGCAGCGTTCGATGGCGTTCGGCATCGCCACGGCCGCGGGTTCAGCCGGCATGTTCGTCTTCGCACCTCTGGCGCAGGGCCTCATCTCCACCGTCGGCTGGCGTGAAGGCCTGATGGTGATGGCGCTTCTGATGGGGCTTATTCCCATCCTCGCCATTCCGCTGCGCGGCAATGCCCAGTCCGGCAGCCAGAGCCAGGCCGCTTTCCAGCAGACCGTGGGCGAAGCGCTGCGGGAAGCGCTCGGTCACCGCTCCTATCTGCTTCTGGTCTCCGGCTTCTTCGTCTGCGGTTTCCAGGTCGCCTTCATCACCGCCCATTTCCCGGCCTATCTGCTCGATATCGGCATCGATGCCCGCTATGCCGTGATCGCCATGGCGCTGATCGGCGCTTTCAACATCATAGGCTCGCTTGCTGCGGGCGCCATCGGTCAGGTCTATTCCAAGCCCTGGTTCCTAGCCTTCATCTATCTGGCGCGTTCGATCGTCGTCACGATCTTCCTGCTCATGCCGATCACGCCGGTCTCGGTGATCATCTTCTCAGCCGTCATGGGTCTCTTGTGGCTTTCAACCGTACCGCCGACAAACGGGCTGGTTGCGATCATGTTCGGCACCCGCCATCTCGGCCTGTTGGGCGGCATCGTGTTCTTCTCGCACCAGATCGGCTCGTTCCTCGGCGTCTGGATGGGCGGTTATCTCTACGACCATTTCGGCTCGTATGATGTCGTCTGGTGGCTCGGCGTCGCTCTCGGCCTCTTCGCCTTCGTCGTGCATGTGCCGATCAAGGAAGCGTTGGTGCCCGGCCGGCCTGTGGCAGCCTGATCGCTTTGACCTGGTGGACCGCCTGATAATCGGGCGACAGTTCGCCGAACGGGGCGACGGTCCAGTCCCAGCTTCGATCAGCGTCCGGCAGGGTCACGCCCTGCATCAGGTCATCGCGTTCAAGCACTCTGCCCGTCCGGTCGCGCACCTCGTAAGCGATATCGGTGATCAGGCAGGCAGGGCAGTTAAGCGCCGAAAGCCCGTCCACATGTGCCCGGATCAGCGTTGGCAGCGTGTCGGTCGGGGCGGCAATGCCCGCCTTCAAGCGGTATCCGACGCCGACGCCGATCTGTGACAGGAGGTTGGCCGAGATGACGAAGTCGAGATCGGCGATCGCTTCGAGAAAGGCCAGCGGGCGCGGCGGCTGGCCGGTCGCACGATACTCCTCGAAGCCCGAGAGATCCCGCCAGACGTAAGAGAGATTGCCAAGACCTCTCAGGCGCGTCCAGAGCCGCGTGCTGGCGAGATGCTGCAGATCGAAAAGCAGAACCCGCTCGAATTGCTGCGACAGAAGCCCAATCGGCGTGTCGCGCAACAGGCCGGAGCCGAGAATGGCGACCGTGCGTTTGGACGAAAGCCCGGCAATGGCCTCGCCGATGGTGGCGTGGCACTGCTCCTCATGCGCCTTCCAGGAAAGCGCGCACCGTTCGGCGCGGGCCCGCAACATCACCGAACCGTTGATTTCGCTGGAGATACGTCGCGGGCCTGCGGCATATGTCGCGGCGAAGTTCAGCGCCTCGGAGAGCATGTCAGCCGCCAAGCTGCAACGGTTCGGCGGCAAGCGCCACATAGAGTTCGTGCGGGCCTTCGGGCAATCCGGCGCGATAGCCGAAATCGAGCATGAAATCGGTCAGCCGCAACCCCATCCGTTCGCCGTGATCATAAAGGCGCCGGTAGCTTTGCGGGATTGTCTTGAGCGGCCCCTCATGGCGCAGCTTGAGATATCGCTGTTCGGCAATCACGATCCGCACCATGCCGTCCGGCGTTTCGCTCTTGCCGGCGGCCAGATATCCGACCAGTTCGTGGTGAATTCCGTCATGATGGCCCAGCGACGCTTCGAGAAAGCTCTGCGCTCCGGTCCCGGCGGCATGAAGCCGTGCCCAGGCGGCCGGAACCGCTTCGTGCAACTCCTCCCATCGCGCCTTGATGTCGATGCCGATTGCGACCATTTCGGGCAAAGTGACGATTTCGATCATGCCGGTCTCCCTCAGCGCCCTTCCTGCCAGAATCGCTCGTCCGAAGCCAGCCCCGCCATAACCGCAAGGCGGCAGACGCCATCTTTACCGCTTGCCGCATTCGCCTCGATCCGTTAGAGCAACCCCACCAAGAAAACCCGCCATTTCCGGATTGCCGCCATGAATGACAAGCCCAAGAAACCGCAGAAACTGAAGGCCCGCCTGCCGCGCGGTTTCGTTGATCGCGAGGCTTCCGACATTCGCGCCGTCAACGAGATGACGGCAAAGATCCGCGAAGTCTATGAACGCTACGGTTTCGACCCGGTGGAAACGCCCCTGTTCGAATATACCGATGCGCTCGGCAAGTTCCTGCCCGATAGCGACCGCCCCAACGAAGGCGTCTTCTCGCTGCAGGACGATGACGAGCAGTGGATGAGCCTGCGCTACGATCTCACAGCACCGCTCGCTCGTCATGTTGCGGAAAATTTCCAGGAAATCCAGCTTCCCTACCGCACCTATCGCGCGGGCTATGTGTTCCGCAACGAAAAGCCGGGCCCGGGCCGTTTCCGCCAGTTCATGCAGTTCGATGCCGATACGGTGGGTGCAGCCGGCGTTCAGGCCGATGCCGAAATGTGCATGATGATGGCTGACACGCTCGAAGCGCTCGGCATCAAGCGCGGCGATTACGTGATCCGCGTCAACAACCGCAAGGTTCTCGATGGCGTCATGGAAGCGATCGGGCTGGGTGGCGAAGAAAATGCCGGCCGTCGCCTGACGGTGCTGCGCGCCATCGACAAGCTCGACAAGTTCGGTCCCGAAGGCGTCAAGCTGCTGCTGGGTGCCGGCCGCAAGGATGAATCCGGCGACTTCACCAAGGGCGCGGGGCTGAACGACGAGCAAGTTGGGAGGATACTTAGCTTCGCTTCAACGGCCGCCGCTGTGTCCATCGAAGTTGATGCTGGCAAATCACTTCCCGCGAATGTCTCCGACAATGATCTTTCAGACTGGTACATTCTCGATGAAATGCAGCAATCTTTCCACGAGGCAAAGGGTGCTGTAGATGGACTCGATGAGCTAATGACGATTTGGCACCTTGTGCGTTCCGCTGGTTATGGCATCGATCGCATCAAGATCGACCCGTCCGTCGTTCGCGGTCTCGAATATTATACCGGCCCGGTCTATGAAGCTGAACTCACCTTCGACGTCACCAACGAGAAGGGCGAGAAGGTTGTGTTCGGTTCGGTCGGTGGTGGCGGCCGTTATGACGGTCTCGTTTCGCGCTTCATGGGCCAGCCGGTGCCGGCCACCGGTTTTTCGATCGGTGTCTCGCGCCTGATGACGGCGCTCAAGAATCTCGGCAAGCTCGGTGCGGATCAGGTTGTCGCCCCGGTCGTCGTCTGCGTCATGGACCGCGATACCGAAAGCCTCGGCCGTTACCAGAAAATGGTGCAAGAGCTGCGCCATGCCGGCATTCGCGCCGAAATGTATCAGGGCAACAAGAAGAATTTCGGTGACCAGCTGAAATATGCTGACCGCCGTGGCTCGCCGCTCGCCATCATCCAGGGCTCTTCCGAGCGCGAGGCTGGCGTGGTGCAGATCAAGGATCTCATCGAGGGCAAGCGCCTGTCCGGCGAAATCACCGACAATGTCGCCTGGCGCGAGGCGCGCGTGGCACAGGTGACGGTGGCGGAAGCCGATCTTGTCACCAAGGTCCGTGAAATGCTGGCCGCGCAGGCGGAAGATCGGAAACAGGGTGCCTGATGCCGGGTTACCTGATTTACCCCTCACCAACTTCGGCCATGCAATCGGCTTCGCCTCTTGCGGCCTTCGTATCCTCTCCCGCAAGGGGAGAGGTAGGCCTGCTGCAGCGTCGCGTTTCCATCAGGGCAGCAAATGTGGCACCGTACCTCTCCCCTTGCGGGAGAGGCTTCGCAGCGACCGGCGTAGCCGGGCAAAACAACGAAATTGTTTTGAGTGTAGAAGGCCGGAGCGCGGCCCGCGCGAAGGCGTGCATCCGGGTGAACGGAGTGAACCCTTGGCCGAAGTTGGTGAGGGGTGACTTGCAACGGAGCCTGTCATGCCCTTAATCAACAGCCCCGCTTTTGCGGCCGATCTTCTGGCGCTGTTCGGCGAACTCAGGACCGAGCGCGTCGATATTCCGGTGATCCAGCCGGCCGAACCCTTTCTCAATATGGCGGGCGAGGACCTGCGGCGGCGGATTTTCCTCACCGAGAGCGAAACCGGCGAGAGCCTGTGCCTGCGGCCGGAATTCACCATTCCCGTCTGCCTCCGCCATATCGAAACGGCCACCGGCACCCCGAAGCGCTATTCCTATCTGGGCGAAGTCTTCCGCCAGCGCCGCGAGGGCGCCAATGAATTCTATCAGGCCGGCATCGAGGATCTCGGTGAGCGCGATTTTGCCGGCGCCGATGCCCGTGCCGTTGCCGATGCGCTCGCCTGCGTCGAACGTATCCTGCCCGGTCGTGCCTTCACGGTCACGATCGGCGATCAGGCCGTATTCGAGGCGGTGGTGGCAGCGCTTGGCCTGCCCGTCGGCTGGCAGCGGCGCCTGATCCAGGCCTTCGGCCAGACCGAACTGCTCGATGCGATGATCACAAGGCTTGCGAAACCCGAAGCCGTGACCGGTCTGGCGCCAGAAGTGGAGGCACTTCTTGCTGCCGGCGATGACGAAGGTCTCACCGCCTACATTGCTGCCGAGATGGAACGCACCGGCTATCTCACCAATGCCAGCCGTTCGCCGGCGGAAATCGTCCGCCGTCTCAAGGAAAAGCGCAATTTGGCTGGTGCCTCGCTCGATGCCGCCAAGCTCGATGCGCTCAAGGAATTCCTGTCGATCAATGTCAGCCTGCGCTATGCGCCCGGCGTGCTGGCCGATTTCGCGCGCGCTGCCAATCTGCCGCTCGAAAAGGCAATCGCCGGGTTCGATGCGCGCGTTGCGGCATTTTCCAACGCCGGCGTGCCGCTGGCCGATATCACCTGGCGGGCCGCTTTCGGTCGTCCGCTCGATTATTATACCGGCCTCGTCTTCGAAGTGACCGAACGCGGCGACCACCGGGTTCTGGCCGGCGGAGGTCGTTATGACCGTATGCTGACCCTTCTGGGCGCCGCCGACCATATTCCTGCCGTCGGATTTGCGCTCTGGCTCGACCGGATTGCGGCGCTGAAGGGAGCAAACGGATGATCACCATCGCTCTTCCCTCCAAGGGCCGGATGAAGGACGACGCTTCGGCGATTTTCGAACGCGCCGGCATGAAGATTGTCGCCGTCGGCAACGACCGGTCCTATCGTGGCCGCGTCGAAGGCGTCGACGATATCGAGATCGCCTTTCTGTCTGCCTCCGAGATTGCGCGCGAAATCGGCGCCGGCTCGATCGATTTCGGCGTCACCGGGGAAGATCTCGTGCGCGAGGATCTGGCGGAAGCCGACCGCAAGGCCGAATTCTCCGTCCGTCTCGGCTTCGGCCATGCCGATGTCATTGTCGCGGTGCCGGAAATCTGGCTCGATGTCGATACGATGGCCGATCTGGGCGATGTCGCGGCGGATTTCCGCGCTCGCCACGGCCGGCGTCTGGAAATCGCCACCAAATACTGGCGGCTGACGCAGCAGTTCTTCTCCTCCAAGCACGGCATTCAGCTCTACCGGATCGTCGAAAGCCTCGGCGCGACCGAGGGTGCGCCCGCCGCCGGCCAGGCCGATATCATCGTCGATATCACCTCGACCGGCTCAACGCTGAAGGCCAACCATCTCAAGATCCTTTCTGACGGCGTCATCTTGCGCTCGGAAGCCTGCCTTGTCCGCGCCCGCCGGGCCGAACATGAAGGCAATGGCCGGATCGCCGAAATCGTGGCCAGGGTGAAGGCTGCGGTTTGAGGCGGGCAGTGGGCTATTGGCGATGGGCTTCGAATTCACGTCCGAAACGGGCAAAATCCCCAAAGGTTATGGTTTCATCTTGAAGCCGACAATGGTTCGGGATGCGCTTGTCGCGGCAGGCGTAGAGATCGATTGTCATCTGATCCGCTCGCATGGATCTTTATTGTTTGACGCCTATTTCTGGCCGCCGAACCAGAATGTTCCCCATGAACGCCTTTACCTGAGAGCGGGAACTGTCAGCGTTGAGGCGTTGCCTCGATGGCGGCATCAGGCGGAAATAGAGGCCATTCCTCGATTGGTCCGCTGGATTTCTGCAATCCTCGCGCAGGACCCGAAGTCACCAGTCCGACGCGAGGAGAAAAGCATCCAGTTGTTGCCTCTACGTTAACCGCTGTTGATTGCGACCGCACATGGACGATGTTAATATCGGCTACCGAGTGAGGTCTTGTGATGCCTACCGTTGAAAATCTCAGTATTGCACTCACTGCCGAGCAGGCAGACCTGCTGCGGCAGGCGGTGGAATCCGGTGAATATGCGAATGCCAGCGATGTTGTGCGCGATGCTATGCATGTCTGGCAGGAGAAGCGGGAAGCAAGAGAGGCTGACGTCCAAAAGATGGGGCAGCTCTGGGACGAAGGTATAGCCAGCGGCAAAGCCCAGCCAATGGATTTCAGTGAATTGCGTGACGAAGCGCGCAACAGGCTTCGAGAAGCGATCGCGAATGGCCGTTAAGCTTTTCTGGTCACCGCAAGCGCGGGCGGATCTGATCAAGCTTTACGTCGATATCGGAATGGAGCAACCCGCGGCGGCGGAACGTTATCTTGCTCGTATTGAAGCCAGAGCGAGCCTCTTGTGTGAACACCCGCGTATGGGAATTCGTCGTACTGACATCCGGCCTGCTTTCAGGATGCTGGTCGAGTATCCCTTTGTGATTTTCTATCGGACCGTTCCCGACAGCGATGCCGGTTTGATCGAAAGGGTCGAGATCATTCGCGTGGTCAATGGAAGACAAGATCTGCCCTCATTGATCTGAAGCATCCTCTCCAGCCTCGCTCCACCCTTCGATGGCTAGATGCAGGCTGCAAGGAACCGTGAAATCGGACGATTCGGATTTTGAGCCGAACCGTACCAGGAGAGACCCGATCCATGAAAGCAGCCCTGAAGCCGAGAATTAACCTTGAAGGCCGGACACCGCTCGAAACGGTGATCCCGATCGAAACGCCCTTCATCGTCTTTGTCGATCCGGCCAGTTCCTGCAATTTCAAATGCACCTTCTGCCCCACCGGTCATCGCGAACTGATCGCCGAGACCGGCCGCTATCAGGGCGCGATGAAATACGAGGTCTTCACCAAGACGATCGATGATCTCGCTGCCTTCGGCAAGCCGATCAAGGTGCTGCGCATGTACAAGGATGGCGAGCCTTTCCTCAACAAGCGGCTCGCAGACATGATCCGCTATGCTAAGAACAGCGGTTACGTCGATTACATCGATACCACGACCAACGGCACCTTCCTGACACCGGAACGGCTCGCACCAGTCATCGAAGCCGGGCTCGACAAGATCAATATCTCCGTCGATGGCATGACGCGCGAAACCTATCAGCAGTTCACCGGCTTCAATTTCGATTTCGATAAATTCGTCGCAGGCGTCAAATGGCTCTACGACAACAAGGGCGACATGGAGATCTCGATCAAGATCCCTGGCGAGCTGATTACCGAAGCGCAGCGCCAGGAATTCTTCGATACGTTCGGTGATCATTGCGATCGCATTTTCATCGAGAATTTCGCTCCCTGCTGGCCGGAATTCAATGTCGAGGAACGGTCCGGCATCAAGATCGGCGAGGTCGGCATCTATCAGCAGGAACTGCGTCCGACCGACACCTGCCCCTATATCTTCTATGCCATGAGCGTGAATGCCGATGGCCTCGTCTCCTCCTGTTTCCTCGATTGGGGCCGCAAGCTCATCATCGGCGATGTGCGCACCACCCCGCTCAAGGAGATCTGGAATTCCGACAAGATGAATGCGCTCCGGCTCCAGCATCTCGAAGGGCGTCGCTGCGAAAACCAGGTCTGCGGCAATTGCGGCCAGCTTACCCACTGCCTGCCGGACAATATCGACGATCACCGCGAAATGCTGCTCGAGCGGTTCCGCGCCAAGGTCAAGCTCAATCCGTCCGTCCCGGCTCCGGGTGGCGTTCGCCGGTTGCCGCAAGTCGCCGCTGAATGAACATCCTGCATGTCACGGCCCATCTGGGCGGCGGTGTGGGCAAGGCCCATGCCGCGCTTGCGGCCGCCATGCCCTTACCCTACCGGCAGCACTATCTCCTGCTCGAACAGCCGCGTGACAACCGCTATGCGGAGGCGATCGAGGCGGCGGGCCATCGAGTCGAAATCGCCCGGGAGCTCGATCAAGTCGCCGAGCGATGCGTCGACGCCGATATCGTCCAGTTCGAGTTCTGGAACCATCCGCGTCTGTTGGAATGTCTGGCGCGCACCCGGTTTCCGGAAATGCGCAGCCTGTTCTGGTCACATATCTCGGGCCTGTTTCCTCCCGTCATCGCACCGGGTCTGGTAGCGGAAGCCGATCGTTTCGTGCTGACGACGCCGGCCTCGCTGGAACTGCCGCAATTCCGAGACCTGCCGCAGGAAAGGCGCGATCGTCTTGCCGTCATCAGCGGCGCCTTTGGTTTTGCCAAGCCGCCCCGCCCGCCGGAGGCTGCACCCGGCAATCTCTGCTATCTCGGCACCGTCGATTTCATCAAGATGCATCCCGGCATCTTTGCCGCGATCGATGCGCTTCAGCATGACGAGGCCCGCCTGAGGCTCTGGGGGGCATACGAACCCGACGGCGCAGTCGCACAGGCCGCCGCTGCCATGCGCCATCCGCACCGTGTGATGCTTGAAGGAATGACGGGCGATCCCGCTCATGCACTTTCCTGGGCGCGTATTTTCTTCTATCCACTGCGGCCCGACCATTACGGCACCGGCGAGAATGCGCTCATCGAAGCGATGTCGCTTGGCCTTGTGCCGGTCGTGCTCGCCAATCCTGCTGAATGTGCAATCGTCCGTCAGGGCCAGACCGGCTTCATCGCATCGTCCATCGAGGAATGTTCGGCGATCATCGATCGGCTGATCGATGATCCGCAATTGCTGCAAAGGGTGGGGCAGTCCGCCATGGATGAGATTGCGCTTTCGCATGCCCCGGTGCAGGCAGCGAAACGGTTTGCGGCCCTCTGGGAACACCTGGCGCGCCTGCCCAAGCGGGCGCACGCCTTCACGCCGGCGATCGGTTCAAGGCCAATCGATTGGTATAGGGCAACGCGCATCCTTCCCGGCGAAACGCTCGTCGACGAAGGTGAGGGGGATGATCGGCGCTCCAAGGGTAGCCTCGCCCATTTCCGGGCGGCCTTTCCGGATCCGGCAGAGTGGGACGATTGATCCGCTCAGGCTGCTGCCGCCGGTGTCTCGGCCGGCTTGCCGCAGACGATGCCGATCGGAACCAGAAAATTGCGGATCACATCGTAGAATTCCTGGGCATCTCGGGCACCGGCAATGTGCCGGTCGACGAACAGGAGATTGCCATTCAGTCCCCGTCTTGTATCCGGTACGCGTTCGCCGACGAACTGCGGACGGAAGAGCGCGGCATGCTGGCCACCCTCCCATTGGCGGATCGCCGCGTAATAGGCGTTGCATCGGTCGTTGAACCGCTGGGGATCGCTTTCTGTCATGCAGTCATAGACGCAGGCACGCACGAAATTCTCCTGCGAACCGCTCCAGAGCGCGCCCATTTCAGCAAAGACCGAGAACTGAATTTCGGCCAAGGCCGCCGTGATCCCGATGCCGCCATGGAAGGGAAAATCTCCGCGCGTCATGTAGGTCGGAGGCACGCGATAGGTCTTGCCATCGATTGTTGAAAGCGGGCGCGAGCAGAAAACCAGTTTCTCGCTCATCAGCACGGTCCGTGCCGCCCATTCCCATTGCGGCAGGTCGTGCTGGCGGCCGGATTCGCGGATCGATCTGTCAACGCTCAGGCAGAATTCGCGCCGCAGCAGGCCGTGGTAGAGACCGAACGGCATCTTGGGCAGATTGCCGGCGCCTTCCCAGAGATAGAAGGCCTTGAGCATCTCGGTCTTGTCGAGTTCCGCGAGATCGAATTTGGTCGGTATGGCGACCGAGGAAGACCGTCCGGGTTCCGCATCGGCGCTGATTGCCAGCGCATTCCAGGCGATGGCGTCAACCAGTCCAAGCTTGCCGGATACGAAATCGGCAATGGCCAACAATTGCGTGTCGATCATGTCTGCCGGTCGGATGAGGGTGAGCCAGTCACCGCGACTTGCCTCGATCGCAAAGGACCAGAGCGCCAGCTCGGTCTTCAGAGTGGCGGGCGACGTAACGATACGGATGCGGCTATCGATGACGCCAAGTGCCGCGAGATCAAGGCGCTCAGCCGTTTCCGCTTCAGCGGCGACCAGGATCTCGATGTCAGGTGCAGGCCGTTCGGCCAGAAGGGAAAGAAGCGTTTTTGGCGGCTCGTCTCGAACGGTTACCGGCACCAGAATGGAAAGCTTCGCCATCGTCGTCTCCGCCTCAAGAAAGGACCGGCAGGCACACGGTATCGGAGCATGCCGGGAAGGCGGTCCCTCCATGCTCGTTCAGCCGGGGCGGGGTAGTTTGCCTCGCCGCATGCGCTGCCTGAACCGGTGTATAGGGACGCGAACTTACGCGAGGCTTTGCTTTATTTCAGATCACTTGAAAAACAGAGGCTGGCATCGATCGGGCTGAGGGGCGAAACGCCCGAAAGAAGCGCACGCGCTTCTTCCACGTCGCGCCCCATCTGTTCGACAAGCGCATCGAGCCCGTTGAACTTCAGTTCCTCGCGCAGAAAACCGAAGAAGGAAACCGAACAGACCTCGCCGTAAAGATCGCCCGAAAAATCGAACAGCATCGTTTCAAGCAGGGGAGCGCCCGCATCCGTCACCGTGGGCCGGTGGCCGAAGCTTGCCACGGCATCATAAAGCGTTCCGTCTGCCCGGCGGAAGCGCACGGCATAGATGCCCGGCTTGAGCCTTGCTTCTGCCGGCAAAGCCATGTTCGCGGTCGGAAAGCCGAGTGTGCGGCCAAGCTTCTTGCCGTGGATGACCTCGGCTTCGACCGTATACCGATAGCCGAGAAGCCCTGCCGCTTCGCTGACATCGCCTTCGGCGAGAAGGTCGCGGATGCGCGAGGAGGAAATCACGGCTGCATTTTCATCGCGGAAAGCATCGACCAGGCTCACACCGAAGCCGTTGGCGGCCCCCGATGCGAGCAGAAAGGCCGGTCCGCCTTCGCGGCCCTTGCCGAAGTGGAAATCAAAGCCTGTGACCACTTCGCGCGCACCGAGCCAGTCGATCAGCACTGAATGGACGAATTCATCGGCTGAGCGGCTCGAGAATTCCCGATCGAACGGATATTCGATCACGGCATTGAACCCAAGCGCCTCGAGCAGTTGCGCCTTCAGCTTCGCCGGTGTCAGGCGAAAGACCGGCCTGTCCGGCGCAAAGACCGTGCGCGGATGCGGCTCGAACGTCAGCACAAGCGATGGCAGGCCCTGCGACCGGGCGATCTCCAGCGCGCGGCCAAGAACTGCCTGATGGCCACGGTGAACGCCGTCGAAGTTGCCGATGGCAATCACGCCGCCCTTCAGCTTGGCTGGAAGTTCGCCCTTGCTCTCATTGCGGTGAAATACGGTCACGGAAGGGCTCCTTTCCGGTCAGGCCAGTCGCGGCATCCAGTAGCGCGGATCGGCGTCATGGCTTTCCAGGAAGCGCGAAAGCGCTGCCTCATCGGTCATGCCGCCCAACATGTAATCGCGGGCATGAATGCCGGCCGAAATGTAGAGCAGGTCAAGGCCACGGTCGAGAGCGCCCTTGACATCGGTCGGCATGCCGTCTCCGATCGCGAGCACCCTGTCGTCGGCAACCGGGCCGCGTTTTGCCTGGGCGAGTTCGAGCGCCGCAGCATAGATGGGCGCATGCGGCTTGCCGGCAATGCGGGTTTTGCCGCCCAGCGTTTCGTAATAGGCCGCGACTGCTCCCGCACACGGGATCAGCCGTTCGCCGCGTTCGACCACGAGGTCGGGATTGGCGCAGATCAGCGGCAGGCCGCGATCGGCAAGACGCTTCAGCAGGGCACTGTGCGTTTCGGGCGTTTCGACCTCATCGTCAAAGAAACCGGTGCAGATGATGGCCTCGGCATTCTCCTCCTCGACCGGCCTGGCGCCGGTACCATCGAGAAGGTTCATGTCCCGGTCCGGCCCGAGGAAGAAGATGGACTTCGGACCTTCCGCGATCAGCTTGCGGGTCACGTCGCCGGAGGAAACGATCGCATCATAGGCGTCGCCCGTTACCCCGATCAGATCGAGCTGGTGGCGCACGCTTTCACCCGGACGGGGGGAGTTTGTGATGAGGATGACGCTGAGACCCGCCTTGCGGGCCGAAGAAAGCGCAACGGACGCATGCGGAAAGGCATCGACGCCATTGTGCAAGACGCCCCAGACATCGCACAGGATCACGTCGTAGCGCGACGAAACCTCGTCAAGGCGTTCGATCCGTTCGGCCATTCTTCCACTCCAGAATTTCGCGAAGCCTCAATTCGCAAAAGCCGGCGCCGAAAACAAGCCATAAAACAGTCCGGCGGGTGACATTCTCGCACACCGCCGGACCGGGATTGTCGGCTCCGATCAGGTCCAGAGGAAATCGTTTGCCGTCAACGTTGCCGCCTGAACCCCGGTGAGCTTGATTGCCATGTCAGCGCTGCCGTCACCGTTCGTATCGACATAAAGCGTGGTGTTGGCGGCACGGAAATAGGCTTCCGAGTTGCCGTTGCTGGTCCAGGTTTGTGTGGTGCCGAGATAGTTGAAGGTGCCGGCGAGCAAGCCTTCGAACTTCAGGACATCCGAACCGACGGTGAAATCGGTAATCTCGTCGGTGCTTGCGGCGGTCGACTGGCTGACCGACGTGAACACGAACGTATCCGCTCCGGCTGCCCCTGTGACCTTGTCGATGCCAGACCCCATATAGATCGTATCGGAGCCTGATCCGAGATCGATTCGCGTATTCTTGTTGCCGCTCAGGTAGATGACATCCGTCGATGCACTTCCGGTGATGTTCTCGACATTGATTGCAGTAATCGTCGATGCGCTGTTCAGGATCAGGTAGTCCTCGCCGCCGCCAAGATCGATATAGGCGTTGGAGATCGAGCCTGAATAGGTGATTGTATCGTCATCGCCCGAACCCCAGAGTGTCTCGACGCCGCTGACGGTGGCTTGGGCCGTGGCTCCAAATGTCAGGATATCCTGTCCGCCGCCGAGATTGAAGGTTCCATCATAGATTTCGCCTTCCACCGTCACATGATCGGCACCCGAACCACCGGCCACGGTTTCGACATTCGTGACGGTGATCGTATTCACGAAGTTGCCGAGTTGCACCCGGTCGGCCTCATCGCCAAGGTCGATATGGACACCGCTGGCGATGCTATTGAAAACAACGCGGTCCGACCCGGTTCCGCCCACAATCGTCTCGATATTCAGGACCGTAACGAGAGATCCGAAATTGGAGAGGAACAATTCATCGTTGCCCGCTCCGAGATTGACGATACCGTTCATGGCGGCGTTTTCGACGATGATCCTGTCATCGCCGCTACCACCGGTCACCGTCTCGATATTGCCAATAGTGACCGTATTGTCATAACTGGCGAGAGCCAGACGGTCTGATCCGCCGCCAAGATCGATCATGCCGTTGAAGAATGCCGTCAGCAGGGTGACGGAATCGGTAAAATCCCCACCCGTTACATATTCGGCATCAGAGAGATTGATCGTGACGCCCGCCGTGCTCCACTCGAGCCTGTCTTCACCCTCTCCGAGATCGTAGGTGCCGCCGGCAATGGCACTGCCGATCGTGATGACGTCGTCGCCCGCCGAACCGATCAGGGTTTCAACGCGCAGTGCGGTCAACGTGGCGCCGCCGGCGGAGATGTCCAGGAGGTCATTTCCACCGCCGAGATCGACATAGCCGTTTTCGAGCGCGTTCTCGAGCGTGACGATATCAGACAGGTTGCCGCCATAGATTGTCTCTGTGTCGAGCACCGAAATGGAATTGTAGGCATTGGCGAGCCGGAGCGTATCCAGCCCGTTGCCGAGATCGATCCGACCGCTGGTGATCCCGTCCTGGAACAGGACGGTATCGGCGCCGGAACTGCCGATGACCGTTTCCACCGTCGACAGGGTGACCGTGATATCGAGTGCGTTGATCACAACGGTGTCATCGCCGCCACGCAAACGCACGAACATACCGCTCGATGCCTCATCGATATAGAGGACATCGTCTCCGCTACCGCCGGTGACCGTCTCGACACCGAGAACGGTTGCCGTCACGCCATTGTCACCGAACGTGACCTGGTCGATACCGTCCCCCAGGGAAAGATAGGCGTTGCCTGACACCATGGTGACCCGATCGCTTCCGGTCCCGCCAGTAACGGTCTCGACATTGACGATGGTAATGGTCGCGCCGGCATCGCCGATGCTCACCTGATCGTCACCGGCGCCGAGGTCAAAGTATCCGCTGGCATAGGCGCCGACCAGTTGCAGATGATCGCTGCCGTCGCCGCCGGTCACGGTTTCGACATTGCTGATGCGCACGGTTGTGCCGTCATCATCAAGGACCAGCCTGTCATTGCCACGCCCGAGATCGACATAGAGATCGACATAGGACCCTTGCAGGAAAACCGTGTCGGCAGCGGCCAGACCCGTGATCGTCTCCACATTTGCGAGTGTCACGGTCGACGCGGTGTTCGAGAGGGTGACGGTGTCGATCCCTTCGCCCAGGTCGATGAAAATTCCGCTGGCCGTTCCCGACAGGATGACATTGTCATTGCCGCTGTTGCCAAGAATGGTCTCGATGTTGAGAGCGGTGATGGTTCCGCCAAGCTGGTCGAACTGTACGAGGTCTCCGCCCCCTTTCAGATCGAGGTAGGAGGCGGCCACGCCATCGAAGGTCACGGTGTCCTTGCCCGAATTGCCGGTCACGGTTTCAATGCCGAGGATCGTCAGCTCATTGTAGCCCGCCGCCAGGTTCAGCGTGTCTGTTCCGCCCTGAAGGTTGGCGTAGAAGCCGGTGACGGCGTTCGCCAGCGTAATATGGTCGGTTGCGGCGCCGCCCTTGATCGTCTCCACATTGGCAACCGCCAGCGTTGTTCCGCTAGCGGTGATGGTGAGCGTGTCATCACCATCGCCAAGGTCGATCGTGGCCTTCAGGGACGTCCCGCGAATGGTGACCGTGTCGTCACCCGAACCGCCCCAGATCGTTTCGACATCCTGCAGGGTGATCGTGTTGCCACCATCCGCCATGTAGAGTGTATCCTGGCCGGCACCGAGTGAGACGGTGCCACCCGTCATACTGGCCTTCAGGACCACGATATCGGACGAGTTGCCGCCGAGGACCGTATCGACATTGACCGCGTCGACGCTGTTGGCAAAGTTGCCGAGGACCAGCTTGTTCCGGCCCTCACCAAGATCGATCGAGACACCGGTCGCCTTGTTGCCAAGCGTGATCGTATCGTTCTTGAGGCCGCCAATGATTGTTTCCACATTCTTCACGGTCAGGGTGCCGCCAAGATCGGAAAGGTAAAGCGCGTCATTGCCGGCCTTGAGATCGACAAGACCACCGACCATGGCGGAGGTGAAAACCACCGTATCGGCCTTGCTTCCACCGATGACGGTTTCCACGAGCGATACATTGACGGAGTTCTTGTAGTTGGCGAGCGTCAGCTGGTCGCGCCCGCCACCCAGGGAGATGAGCCCGCCTTTCGCGGCGGTTTTCAGGATGATGACGTCGTCGGCACTTCCGCCGTAGATCGTTTCGAAATTGCTGGCTGTGAGCGTATTGGCAAAGTTTCCCAGGCGCAGGATGTCGTTGCCGTCGCCGTCACCGCCGTCATACGTGGATTTCGTGACCTGCGTCATGATGGTGAACTGGTCATCTCCGGCGCCGGAAACCAGCGTTTCAACGCCGCTGAGCCTCGCCGTCACGCCGGAATCGCCGAAGGTCAGCCGATCCTGCCCGCCGGAGAGGTTGATATAGCCATTGAAGGCTCCCTCGATGGTCACGATATCGGTTCCGTTGCCGCCATTGATTGTTTCCACATTGGCAACGGTGATCGTGCTGCCGGCATCGTCCAGGAAAAGCCGGTCGTTGCCGGAACCGAGATCGATGCTCACCCCTTTGGCCGCGCTTTTGAAATAGAGGACCTCGGTCGCATCGCCGCCGATCACCGTCTCGATATTGCTGATTGTCGCCGTTGCGCCATAGTCAGACAGAATGAGCTTGTCATCGCCGCCACCGAGGTGAATGTTCCCCTGGGTGAGCGCGCTGCGGAAGATGATCTTGTCATCGCCCCCTTTGCCGACAATCGACTCGATGTTGAGGACCGTGATTGTGTTGTCGAAAGCTGCGAGGCGGAGAATGTCGTAGCCGCCTTTGAGATCGAGCTTTCCGCCCTCGACTGCTGCCGTGAGGGTGATTTGATCCGTGTAAGCTGTGCCGGCAATTGCTGACAGGCTGCTAACGGTTTTGGTCAGGCCAAGAACTGCCATTATCGTTATCCTGTTTGTCGGAAACAACGGGTCTAGGAATGGCAACTGGTGCGAAACTGGGCCCGGCAGGCAGGCGGATCAGGCGTTTGGATGGCGGTTCGATCGCTGTTCGATCGGGAAAAACGTCGGCTGGTGGCCGGCTCGAACGGGCCGGGGTCAGAGCCGAATCACGGTGCGAAAGAGCAAATCAGGGCAGTTCGGCGCGCGCTCGAACCTCTTTCAGTTGTTCTTCGGCACGGGCGGCTTCGAGCTGGCGGTTCCACATCGAGGCATAAAGGCCATTCTGGGCCAGCAGGTCCGAATGGGTGCCACGTTCGGCAATCGTGCCGCCCTTGAGCACGATGATCTCATCGGCATGGATGACGGTCGAGAGCCGATGGGCGATGACGAGCGTGGTGCGGTTCTTCGACACTTCGTCGAGCGCGGCCTGGATATCCTGCTCGGTGCGGGTGTCGAGTGCCGAGGTCGCCTCGTCGAGGATGAGGATCGGCGGCGCCTTGAGGATGGTGCGAGCGATCGCCACCCGTTGTTTCTCGCCGCCGGAGAGTTTCAGACCCCGTTCGCCCACCATGGATTTATAGCCGTCCGGCAGGGTCTTGATGAACTGATCGACCTGGGCGATCTGCGCCGCCTGCTCGACCTCCGCCTGGCTGGCATCGATGCGGCCATAACGGATATTGTAGCCGATCGTGTCGTTGAACAGCACCGTATCCTGCGGCACCATGCCGATGGCTGCACGCAAGCTGGTCTGGGTGACCGAGCGCACATCCTGCCCGTCGATGGTGATGGCGCCGTCCTGGATGTCATAGAAGCGGTAAAGCAGCCGCGACAGGGTGGATTTTCCAGCGCCGGATGGGCCAACGACGGCAACCGTATGCCCGGCGGGAATGTCGAACGAGATCCCCTTGAGGATGGGGCGGGCCGGATCATAGGCGAATTGGACGTCGCGGAAGGAGATGGCACCCCGATCAATAGCGAGCGGCCTGGCATCGGCTGCATCCACCACTTCCGGGTCCATGTCGAGAAGGTCGAACATATGTTCGAGATTGGCGAGCCCCTGGCGCACCTCGCTATAGACGAAGCCGATGACGCCAAGCGGCAAGGCAAGCTGCATCAGAAGCGCATTGATGAAGACGAAGTCGCCGATCGTCTGGGTTCCATTGCGAATGGCGATCGCCGACATGGTCATTATCACCATCATGCCGATGGAGAAGATGACAATCTGGCCGAAGTTCAGGAACCCTTGCGAGGTCCAGACCTGGGTGGCCGATTTTTCATAATGTTCCATCGATTGGTCGAAGCGCTTGGCCTCCATCGCTTCGTTGCCGAAATACTTCACCGTCTCGAAATTCAGGAGCGAGTCGATTGCCTTGGAATTGGCCTCGGCATCGGAGGAATTCATCGATCGGCGGATATCGATCCGCCAGTTGCTGGCCTTGATGGTGAAGGTTACATAGGCGACGACCATGATCACGGTCACCGCAAAATAGGCGATGCCGTAGGTCCAGACCAGGATCACCGCGGTCAGACACAGTTCGAACAGGGTTGGCAGGGTATTGAGAATGACGAAGCGGACGATCGTCTCGATCCCCTTCGTTCCGCGCTCGATGACGCGCGACAGACCACCGGTGCGGCGCTCGAGGTGAAACCGTAGCGAAAGCTGGTGCAGGTGCAGGAAGGTCTTGTAGGCAAGCTGGCGCACCGCATGCTGGCCCACGCTGGCAAAGAGCGTATCGCGCAACTGGTTGAACCCGGCCTGGATGACGCGGGCGAGATTGTAGGCCGCGACCAGCGTGATGGCGCCGAGCGCGTAGGGCAGGGGATTCTTGAGCGGATCGAGGCCGCCGCTCAAGGCATCGGTCGACCATTTGAAAAAGTAGGGAACCGACAGAAGCACCAGTTTCGACAGGATCAGGAACAATGTGGCCAGCGCCACCCGCAATTTGAGGTCCGCCCGATCCGACGGCCACATGTAGGGCCAGAGATTGACGATGGTCGCAAAGGTTTTGCCGGCAGATGCGGAGACGGTTTTCTTTTCAGATGCCATTGAAGATCCACGAGGTTCGGCGCGATCAGCATCGGCCCAGACTTCGGATGCGCGATCCAGACCGATGAATCAAGGCTTTTTGCGCGACAGGCTGGGTTATTCGGCGCGACACACCCATATTGGAATGTTAAAGGTGAACATGGCCCGGATCAGTCGGGCGCTTATGGAGACGGTTGGTGCTGGGCGAAGAAGGCGCGGCAGAAAGACAGACTAGCCCGGTACGGTTTGCCCTTGCAGCCGGCCAGGCATTGCTGCTGCTCGTCTTCCTGTTCTTCTCAGGCGCTCTTGTGCCGGAGCAGACTGCACCTGCCTCCCGACAATCGATGTCGGCGATGCCCGCCTCCGCCGCCCATGTCCTCCAGTCGCGCTGGGATGCGTTGCGGACTTTCTCCTCGCCGGAGCGCAAGACCCTTGCCAAAGCGGGATGGTCTGGTGGACCTGATGGCTGGTTGCCGCATTCCGCCGAATGGCAGGTCGCGCAGGTCGCTGTTCCCTATCGCACTCCCGCTGGCGATGATGACCATGCGTTTGCCGTCACCTCGTCCTATCAACCGCGCGCGCCGCCGGCCCGTTCCTGCTGATCCTCATCGCCGCAATGGCATTTGCGGCTTGTCTTGATGATCGGTCCCTTGGTGAACCGGACATCCTGAGAGCGATGTCGACCATCGCTTCAGGGCCACGTTGCCATGCGACCCCGAATTTGACTGGAACATACATTGAAAAATTCACCCTGGAAGGTGATGACCTATCTGGTCGTCATCCTTGTCGGCCTGTTGGTCGCTCTTCCCAATATTCTCCCCCAGCAGACATTGGATCGCTGGCCCGGCTGGCTGCCAGACAAGAAGGTGTCGCTCGGTCTTGATCTCCGTGGCGGCTCGCATCTGGTGCTTGAGGTCGATCGTGCGGCCCTCATCGAGGACTGGCTGCAAAATCTCGCGCAGGAGGCCCGCAGCAATCTGCGGGATAGCAAGATCAATCCGGCTTCGGTCCGGCGCAGCGGCGAAGCGGTGATTGTAACGCTTGCCGACCCGCAGGACCGGGACAAGGCGCTCGCCGAACTCAACAAGCTCACCAACCAGGTCGCGCTCGGCGCCATGGCTGCCGAAGCCGATCTTCAGGTGGCTGGCCAGGCGAATGGCACCATCGCCGTGCGTCCGACAGAGGCGGGCATTACCCACCGCCTGAGCGGCGCTGTCGATCAGAGCCTCGAGATCATCCGCCAGCGTGTCGATCAGGTCGGCGTTGCCGAACCGACCATCCAGCGTGTTGGTCTTGATCGCGTTCTGGTCCAGTTGCCGGGCGAACAGGATCCATCGAACCTGAGAGCGCTGCTGGGCTCGACGGCGAAGATGAGCTTCCACATGCTTGGCCAGCCGGGCGCTTCCGGCGTCCGTATGCTCAAGGACGAACAGGGCCGCGACTATCCGGTCGACATGCGGGTTCAGTTGGCCGGTGACCGACTGACGGATGCACGCGTTGCCTTCGATCCGCAGGATGGCCAGCCGGTCGTCAGTTTCCGCTTCGATCAGACGGGCGCGCGCCGGTTCGCCGAGATTACCCGTCAGAACATTGGCAACCCCTTCGCCATTGTCCTCGATGACAAGGTCCTGAGCGCTCCGGTCATCCGCGAGCCGATCACCGGCGGCGCCGGCCAGATTTCCGGCAGCTTCACCGTAACGGAGGCCAACACGCTCTCGGCGCTTCTGCGCGCCGGCGCGCTTCCAGCCAAGCTGACGGTCATCGAAGAACGAACGGTGGGCGCGGATCTCGGTTCGGATGCGATCGAGATGGGCATTCTGTCCGGTCTCGTCGGGTTTGCGCTCGTCATGGGCTTCATCATCGCGCTTTACGGTGCCTGGGGTCTGCTCGCCGTGCTGGCGCTGGCGCTGA
The DNA here is from genome assembly GCF_030551875.1 of Fluviirhizobium alvei. Classification (GTDB taxonomy): domain Bacteria; phylum Pseudomonadota; class Alphaproteobacteria; order Rhizobiales; family Rhizobiaceae; genus Rhizobium_E; species Rhizobium_E alvei. The sequence goes on from NZ_JAUOZU010000001.1 coordinate 157,647, forward strand.
ACGTCATCCTCACCTTCGCAGGCCTTACGTTGGTGGGAGCAACCCTGACCCTGCCCGGCATTGCGGGTATCGTGCTGGGGATCGGGTTGGCAGTGGATGCCAACGTGCTGATCAACGAACGTATTCGGGAGGAGACGCGAAAGGGCAAAGGTGCCTTCGCAGCCATCGACCAGGGTTTCAACAAGGCCTATTCGACCATCATTGACAGCAATGTCACGGCGCTGATCGCAACGGTGCTGCTGTTCTGGTTCGGGTCAGGCCCGGTGCGCGGCTTTGCCGTCACGATGGGGCTCGGCATCGCCATTTCGATGTTTACCGCAGTCTCTGTCGTTCGCGTGGCGATGGTCGCGATTGCCAGCCGCAGGAAGCTCAAGACGATCGAGATAAAGCCGCTCATGCCCTTCCGGCTGATCCCGGATGGAACGCGGTTCGACTTCATGAAAGCCCGCTTCTTCGGCATTGGCGTCTCAGCCTTCTTGTCGATCTCCTCCGTCATCCTCTTCTTCAATCCCGGCCTCAACTACGGTGTCGATTTCAAGGGCGGGATCCAGATCGAGGTCTCGACGAAAGACGCCGCCGATCTCGCAGCCTTTCGCTCCGGTCTTGAGGGGCTCGGGTTGGGAGAGGTCGCGTTGCAGGAATTTGGCGACCGCAATCATATCCTCCTGCGTGTCGAGCGTCAGCCTGGCCCCGAAAGTGCCCAGACCGAGGCCGTCGAGCGGATGAAGGCCGAGATCGTCAAGATCGATCCGACCTCCGAGATCCAGCGAACGGAAGTGGTCGGGCCGAAAGTCAGTGGCGAACTCGCCTCTGCCGGCATCATCTCGGTCATTCTCGCGAGCCTCGCCATGCTCGTCTATATCTGGTGGCGGTTTGAATGGCCGTTTGCCGTGGGAGCAATCGCAACGCTCATTCTCGATGTGACGAAGACCGTGGGATTCTTTGCCCTGACCGGGCTGGATTTCAATCTTACGGCCATCGCGGCACTGCTGACGCTGGTCGGCTATTCGGTCAATGACAAGGTGGTCGTCTATGATCGCATGCGCGAAAACATGCGCCTATACAAGGCGATGCCGTTTAGGGACCTGATCAATCTGTCGATCAACGAAACACTGGCGCGCAGTCTCTATACCTCGGCGACGGCATTCCTTGCCATGCTGCCGATGGCGATCTGGGGTGGCAGTGCGGTCGAGAGTTTCGCCATTCCCATGGTGTTCGGCATCTTCATTGCAGCCTCCTCATCGGTCTTCATCGCCGCTCCGATTCTGCTCTTTCTCGGGGACTGGCGGGCCCGTCGCAAGGCTGCGATCACTGCCGAGGCTCCGGTAGAGATCGTTGAAAACACCTGACGGTCGGAAGGGCACTCGTCAAAGGGTGCCCTTTCCAATTCAAGGCGCGGCAATCGCTTCAAGCTGAAAAGTGCAGGATTGCGAGCCCGGCAGCCGCGCAGATGCCAAGCACCAATGGAATGCTCAAATGGAGCCGGAGGAGCAGGTAGCCTGCCACGACCGAAAGAACGAGAGCGTAGGGATCGAGACTGGACGCCAGCGGCAGATCCAGTCTCAAGGGCCCAAGGGCAACGGCCTGCATTTCTCGAAACAGCACATGCAGGGAAAACCAGATCGCCAGATTGAGGATGACACCGACAACCGCTGCGGATATGGCGGTCAGGGCACCGTTGAGCGCCGGCTTGTTGCGCAGCTTTTCGATATGAGGGGCGCCGAGAAAAATCCAGAGGAAGCAGGGGACGAAGGTCACCCATGTCGCAAGAAACGCACCGGCAAATCCGCCGCCGAGCGGATAGAGAAGGCCCGGATTGCGATAACCCGCCAAAAAACCGACGAAACTCAGCACCAGGACCAGCGGTCCTGGCGTGGTTTCCGCTAGCCCGAGCCCGTCCAGCATTTCTCCGGGGGCCAGCCAACCGAAATGGCCGACCGCCTGCTGGCCGACATAGGCAAGCACCGCATAGGCACCGCCAAAGGTAACCACTGCCATTTTTGAGAAGAAAGCGGTGATTTCCGCATAAGCCCCGCCTGGCGACAGGATAGCAATCACCAGGAAGGGCAGGAGCCAGAGCCCGCCCCAGATCGCGATGGTCTTCAAGGCTCCACTCAGGCTCGCCGGCGCTGGCGGCGCAAGATCGTCCGTGCTTGCCGATCCATGGCCGGTGGGGCCTGCAATAAGACCCGGCCGAGCGCGTGAGACGAATAAACCGATGAGCCCCGCCGTGAGGATCACAAGCGGGAAGGGCGTCGAAAACAGAAAGAGCGCGAGAAAGGCAGCCAACGCCAGAAAGCGTGCCAGCGTGCTCTTCAGCGATCGACGGCCGACCCGGAGCAAGGCTTCGACCACGATGACCAGAACGGCGGCCTTCAAGCCGTAGAAGATGCCAGCCAGAAGCGAGGTCTCGCCAAAGAGCGTATAAAGGGTCGACAGCAGCAGAATGACGAGAAAGCCGGGAAGAACGAAAAGCGTTCCGGCCACCACGCCGCCCCGCCAGCCATGCAGCAGCCAGCCGATATAGGTCGCAAGCTGCTGGGCTTCCGGGCCCGGCAAAAGCATGCAGAAATTGAGGGCATGAAGAAACCGGCTTTCCGAAACCCATTTGCGCTCATCGACCAGTTCTCGATGCATGAGCGCGATCTGACCGGCCGGCCCGCCGAAACTCAAGAGGCCGATCCGGGCCCAGACGCGGGTCGCTTCGGAAAGACTTGGGGCCGTTGCCGGTTGGGGACGTTCTTCCATCGTCATGATTGTTTATGCGCTCCACCGCACGGGACTGTCCGAACCATGTAACAGCCGAAGGATGGGTCTGCGCGTTCGCTGCAGTCTCGACCGATGTTCACCTTGTTGCAAAAATTTTCGACCGGTTATCCTTGACTCTGCCAGGAGGCGACCCTAAATCCACGGCGCTGGCACTCGCATGAGGGGAGTGCTAACAAACAATCCATCCGGGTCAAAACCTGGAATGTCATTTGATCGAGGAAACAGACAATGGCAAGCATCAATTTCCGTCCGCTTCATGACCGCGTCGTTGTTCGTCGCGTCGAATCCGAAGAAAAGACAAAGGGCGGCATCATCATTCCGGACACTGCCAAGGAAAAGCCGCAGGAAGGCGAAGTCGTCGCCGTCGGCACCGGTATCCGTGACGACAAGGGCAACGTGACTGCCCTCGATGTGAAGGCTGGCGATCGCGTTCTGTTCGGCAAGTGGTCCGGCACCGAAGTCAAGCTCAATGGTGAGGATTACCTGATCATGAAGGAATCCGACATCATGGGCATCATCGGCTGATTGGCCGCCCATTCTCACCACATCAACGAAATTCACCAATGGGCTGAAGCCCGGGAGTTTTTAAAATGGCAGCTAAAGAAATCAAGTTCGGCCGTACTGCGCGCGAAAAGATGCTGCGCGGCGTCGACATTCTCGCAGACGCAGTGAAGGTTACCCTCGGTCCGAAGGGCCGTAACGTCATCATCGACAAGTCCTTCGGCGCTCCGCGCATCACCAAGGACGGCGTGTCGGTCGCCAAGGAAATCGAACTCGAAGACAAGTTCGAAAACATGGGCGCCCAGATGGTGCGCGAAGTTGCTTCCAAGACCAACGACATTGCCGGTGACGGCACCACCACCGCGACCGTTCTGGCCCAGGCCATCGTTCGCGAAGGTGCAAAGGCTGTTGCTGCCGGCATGAACCCGATGGACCTCAAGCGCGGTATCGACCTCGCTGTTGCTGAAGTCGTCAAGGATCTCCAGGCCAAGGCCAAGAAGATCAACACCTCTGAAGAAGTCGCCCAGGTTGGTACGATTTCCGCAAACGGCGAAAAGCAGATCGGTCTCGATATTGCTGAAGCCATGCAGCGCGTCGGCAACGAAGGCGTCATCACTGTTGAAGAAGCCAAGACTGCCGAAACCGAACTCGAAGTCGTTGAAGGTATGCAGTTCGACCGCGGCTACCTGAGCCCCTACTTCGTCACCAACGCTGAAAAGATGGTGGCTGACCTCGAAGACGCTTTCGTGCTTCTGCACGAGAAGAAGCTCTCGAACCTCCAGGCCATGCTGCCGGTTCTCGAAGCTGTCGTTCAGACCGGCAAGCCGCTCGTCATCATCGCAGAAGATGTTGAAGGCGAAGCTCTTGCGACCCTCGTCGTCAACAAGCTGCGTGGTGGCCTCAAGATCGCTGCTGTCAAGGCTCCGGGCTTCGGCGACCGCCGCAAGGCCATGCTCGAAGACATCGCCATCCTGACCGGCGGTACCGTGATCTCCGAAGACATCGGCATCAAGCTCGAGTCGGTTACGCTCGACATGCTCGGCCGCGCCAAGAAGGTCTCGATCACAAAGGAAAACACCACGATCGTCGATGGTGCTGGCCAGAAGTCCGACATCGAAGGCCGTGTTGCCCAGATCAAGGCACAGATCGAAGAAACCACCTCTGATTACGACCGCGAAAAGCTGCAGGAACGTCTTGCCAAGCTCGCTGGTGGCGTTGCCGTGATCCGCGTCGGCGGTTCGACGGAAGTCGAAGTCAAGGAAAAGAAGGACCGCATCGACGACGCTCTGAACGCGACCCGCGCTGCTGTCCAGGAAGGCATCGTGCCGGGCGGCGGTACCGCTCTGCTGCGTTCGTCCACCAAGATCACTGTCAAGGGTGCGAACGACGACCAGGAAGCCGGCATCAACATCATCCGTCGCGCTCTGCAGGCTCCGTGCCGCCAGATCGCCGAAAATGCTGGTGATGAAGCCTCCATCGTTGTTGGCAAGATCCTCGACAAGGACAACGACAACTTCGGCTACAATGCCCAGACCGGCGAATATGGCGACATGATCGCCATGGGTATCGTCGACCCGGTCAAGGTTGTTCGTACCGCGCTGCAGGACGCAGCTTCGGTTGCCGGTCTGCTGGTCACCACTGAAGCCATGATCGCCGAGCTGCCGAAGAAGGATGCTCCGATGGCCGGCGGCATGCCGGGCGGCATGGGCGGCATGGACATGATGTAATCGGCGTCAGCCGATAACATCAAAGTCCATAAGACCGCCCATCGACTAAGATGCTTCAGGCCGTGACCGGCCTGAAGGTGCGGCATGGACATGATGTAATCGGCGTCAGCCGATAACATCAGGGTCCATAAGACCGCCCATCGACTAAGATGCTTCAGGCCGTAACCGGCCTGAAGGTGCGGCATGGACATGAAGTCATCGGCGTAAGCTGATTGGATTGAGAAAGGCGGCCTCCGGGCCGCCTTTTTTCGTGCCGCGAACTGGCAGTCAAGTTGCAGCTTTCGCCGCTGTGAGTTGTGCGGGTTCGAAAATAGCAATAAATGCAATAGCTTGTTTATCTGCCTGACCCGCATTTGCAACCATGGAGATTATCGCGTCGTATTTCATTTTCGCTATGCGTGAGGAAATGTTTTTTCTTCGAAAATAAAATGCAACCCTAAGAAGAATGTGCATTGCCTGATGCTTGGAGATTTAGCGTTTGAGCGGTGCGAAATCTTTACGCGGTGCAAGTTCCACAACAACGCCGTTGCATCTCGACGCCGCTAGTCTGTTGAGAAAAAATACTTATAAGGGTGTTCGAATGATATTCTTCTGCGCTGGTTGAAAACATCGCTGTTCGGAATGCTTTCGCCTTATGCTGGCAGCACACTTTTTCCTGTCCAGGTTTGATTAACAAATTATAAAAAAACTGAACAACAAACTATTGCTGTTGGTTGAAAACGCTTTATAAACAATGCGGTCAGAATCAAAGCGCTGCTTTTCTGTCGTCGTTCGCTACAGTATAGGTTTTATACGTTCCAGATTGGGGCACCCAAATGGAGTTGCGGAGAACGCGCTGAGATTGGGTGGAGGAATTCAGCTAGAGCGTTTGGCCGTCAGCTGCAAATCCGAATAGTTTATTTGTGATGCCAGATAGTCTTGAAGCGGGATAAAGAGAGTGTTCCTCATCTCCAAAGCAAAGGTGTCGTCGGCGGCCGCTATGCCTCATTTCGCGACGGACTCCGGCATGACGCCTGCTCTGGATCAGTTCTGCATCGTTGATCATTGGGTTGGCGATCTTTCGAACGGCGTTTTTCAGCTTGGCCATGTCAGCGAGAGATTGCACGGGCTGGTATCGGGTGCCGATTGTGGCCTGTTGACCCTGTTGCGCTGCTATGAGCCTGGGGATCGTGTCAGCATTCTTGAACTGCTGGAACACGCATCGTCCTCGCCGTCATCCTTCTGCTTTTCGACAAAGATCATCATGGGCCAGCAGAGCCGGCAACCAGTGCTCTGCGTTGGGGAATCCTCGAGCCATCTCGAAGATCATATAAACAGCATCAAGGGCGTTTTCATCTACCCGAGACTGCAACTGGATCCGCAGGGCGCCCACTAAAGACGCCCCGCTGTTCTCTGGTCAATTCAATCCCGCGCGGGGATATTCACAGCCTTCAGGCTTGCGGGACGATTGGCGGTCCGATCCAGATAGGCGGCGACCTTCGGATAGTTGGTGAAGCCCACAAGGTCCCCAGCCTCATAGAATCCAGTCAATGTCCGGAGCCACGGCCAGATCGCGATGTCGGCAATCGTGTATTGATCGCCCATGATGAAGTCACGGCCCTCGAGACGGCCTTCCAGAACCCCCAGCAGGCGCTTGGCTTCGCCGATATAGCGCTCACGCGGACGCGGATCCTCGATTTCCTTGCCGGCAAACTTCACGAAGAAACCCAGCTGGCCGAACATCGGACCGAGTCCGCCGATCTGAAAATGGACCCATTGCAGGGTCTCGTAGCGCTCCGCAGCACTTGCGGGCATGAGCTTGCCGGATTTCTCTGCCAGATATTGCAGGATAAGGCCGGATTCGAACAGGCCGATGGGTTTGCCGTCCGGCCCGTTCGGATCGAGGATCGCGGGGATCTTGTTGTTCGGGTTGAGCGATAGGAATTCAGGCGTCATCTGGTCGTTCTTGCCGAAATCGACAAGATGCGGCTCGTAGGCCAGACCGGCTTCCTCGAGTGCAGCAGAAACCTTGATCCCGTTCGGGGTGGGGAGTGAATAGAGCTGGATAATATCGGGGTTTTTCGCCGGCCAGCGACCGGTTACGGCGAATGCAGAGAGATCAGCCATCGGAAATTGTCCTTGGAACAGCGCAGAGCGGGTTTGCCTGAGCCACAGTCAGATAGGGAGGTAACTGACGAATGGCAAGTGATCCGCTCTCTGTTCGCGACGGAAGATCGTTCACTCAATGTTGACAATATGTGTTCTTGGGCTGGTCTATGATGGACGGATAAAACATGGTTATTGGTCTCATCGCAAACACGACAAACCCATGGAGCTTCCAATGGCCAACAACATCGTCATTCTCATCGGACGCATTCTTCTTTCGTTCGTCTTCATCATGTCCGGCTTTGGCAAGCTGACCGATCCCGGCATGACTGCTGGCATGATCACCGGCGCTGGCCTTCCGGCCGCGACTGCTCTTGCCTATCTGGCTGGCATCTTCGAACTCGTGGCTGGCCTCGCCGTCCTCGTTGGCTTCCAGACCCGCATCGCCGCTTATCTCCTCGCTGCCTTCTGCGTGTTCACCGGCCTCGTGTTCCATGGTGGCGCCATCGAAATGCCGGGCTTCCCGGCTGAAGCCAACGGCATGCTGACCATGTTCAACGGTCTCATGATGATGAAGAACCTGATGATCGCTGGTGGTTTCCTTGTACTGGCCGCAAACGGTGCAGGTTCGATCTCCATCGACGGTCGCCGTTCGGCCTGATCGCCCGATATTATCCAGGTCAAATCGAGCCCGCCGGTCCTGCCGGCGGGCTTTTCTATTCGTTCACGTTGAGGCGAGGTTGGAAATGCCGACCACGGCCATCGGATCGCGCGGATGCGCCGGTTGCGAGCCGAACGCCAGCAGATCCCGGCGGCCATAGCGATCGGCAATTGTCTCGGCAACCTCCCGAAGAGTGACACCCTGACCGGAGCAGATATTGACCGGTCCCTCCTGACCATTTTCCACAAGGCTGGCGATCATCCGGCCTGCCTCTCTGACATCAAGGAAGTCGCGCAACTTGTCTCCAGAGCTTAGTTGCATCGGCTCTCCGCTCGAGAGCTTTCGATGCAATGTTGGGAAAAGCCGGGTCGGATGCTCACCTTCGCCAAAAAGATAGAACAATCGCGCCCAGGCAAACGATGTTGCGGTCGCCTTGAACCGGATTTCCAACTGCTCGTAGAGCCCCAGTTTTGCTGTCGAATAGAGAGTGACGGGCCCGAGCGGCGCCTCGACTGTAATCCGTTCGTTGGGCAGACGATATTCGAAACAGGTGCCGACGCCGATGAAGCGGGCCACCCCGTTCCGGCGGGCTGCTTCTGCCAGCCTCAGGCTACCAACCAGGCAATCGATATTGTCGAGACTGTCGAGATAGCGTCCCGGCACCACCGACCAGGCGGCATGGATCACGGTATCGATGCCGGCGAGCGCCTCCAGCCACCATGCGGTGCTTTCGGCGAACAGATCGTCCGTTTCGATGATGCGAACCTGATCGTCGGATATGCCGATATCGGTAAACCGGCCGGGACGCAGCACGAGCGTCAACCGATGGCCCCGTGCTTGCACAGAGCGTGCAATCTGCCGGCCGACAAAGCCGGATGCGCCGGTGATCAGTACCTGTTTCATGGATGTGAGACCCGGTTGCTCCGCCATTTGTCCGAACAGAAGTGTTCGAATGATGGCGACAATAGCCACGGGCAAGCGTGCGGGGAATATGGATGGAGGGATATCTTGGGGGATTCGGCTTATAATGCCTGAATACGCGACATTGCAGGCGTCCAGATTGGAGCGGGTGACGGATAAAGCTGTTGCCGGCCCGATGGATGTTGCCGCTGCGCGCGCTCTTTTAGCCGAAATCTCTGCCGGCGAGCCGAATATCCCAGCAACGGATGCCAACCTGCCGATCGCACTCTATGGTGCGGGAAATCTCGGCCGGATGGCTCGCGGTGTCCTGACATCCGAAGGGATCGAAATCGGTTTTGCGGTAGATCGCAATGCGGCGGCCCTGGAGGCAGATCCTGTCTGGAGCGGGATCAGGCTCTTTCATCCCGACGAGGTGCCGGCAGCGCTTAAGGCATCGCATCATCTCTTGGTGACGGTGGCAACCGCGCCTTATCGGCCGATCGAACGGGACCTCGAGGCGAGAGGGTTTCTCCATGTCTCGCCCTTCTACGATTATTTCGAACGCAATCGTCGTCGCCATCCGCTCGCGAACGGCTGGTTCGCAGAACCCTTCAGCGCCGAGGATTGTGCAGAGATCGATCGCGCACTTACAACCCTTGCCGATGACCGCTCACGCGCCAATCTGCTGCAGTTCATCGCCTGGCGCCGCCAGCGGGTGGAATGGACATTCGAGGCTGGCCCCGTGACCGGCAGCGACCGGTTCTTCATTCCGGAACTTCTCGCGGCTCTGCCCGATCATCCCCGTTATCTCGATTGCGGCGCCCACCATGGCGATACGATTGCCGCTTTCGATCAGACCATGCAGGGCCGCTGGGAGGAGATCGTCGCCATCGAACCCGATCCGGACAATCTGGTGCATCTGCACGCGCGACTTCAGACGCTCGCTGGGCGGGATCGAATTAAGGTTCACCCGCTGGCACTCGGCTCGAAGGCGGGCCGCGAGCGCTTCTTTTCGGGCGCGGGCTACGCCTCGCAGATCTCAGAGCATGGAGCGATCTGGACCGATGTTGTTCCGCTGGATTCGCTTGCTCTTGCCCCCAATTTCGTCAAGCTGCACCTTGAAGGCCACGAACTCGAAGCCCTCAAGGGCAGTGTCGAGACGTTGACGCGCCATCGGCCGGTCATCGCTGCGACCGTCTATCACAATGCTGACGGGCTCTGGCGGACAGCGCATTGGCTGACGCAACATCTTGCGGATTATCGATTGTTGTTCCGGCTGCACAGCTGGTGCGGCACCGGCGCCGTCCTTTATGCCATCCCGGCAGAAAGGTGGTCGGCATGATCCCAAGCTGGGAAGAAATCGGCTCCTGGTCGCAGCAATGTCTCGCGAAGGTTCCAGCGGATGTGCTTGCCGGCAAGGTGCCGGCAGCACTCTATGGCATGGGTTTCCTGGGACGCTGGGCTCTGCCGCAGCTCAAGATGCTGGGCATCGAGATCGAGAGCTGCTTCGATGGCAACAAGGCGCTCGATGGTACGCATCTCGATGGGACGCCGGTCTATTCATCCGATCATCTGGCGGAGCAAAGACCGGCTTTCACCTTCATCGCCGCACGTCACGCCGTTCCGGCTGTGGCCGCCATGCTCGCGGGGCTTGGCCTTCCGTCGGTATCCTGTGATGCCTTCTGGGCGGCCCGGCAAATGGCCGCCTTCGAAACCCTGCATCACGACGGGCTTTCAGACGATCGTTCGCAGCGTGTCTTGCGCGCTGTCCTCGCCACCATGCTGACCGGTGACCGCCGCTATCTGCAGGAAGCGTTCGATCGCGACCAGTATTTCTGCCTGCCGCCCTTCCTTGGCGTTGAGCCGGAAATCTATGTCGATGCCGGTGCCTATGTCGGCGACAGTCTCGAACGCTTCATCTGGGCCCATTACGGTATCTTCCGCAAGGCGATCGCCTTTGAGCCGGGCCCGAAACAGCGCGAAGCACTCGCCCTGCGCGTCAACCGGTTGAAGGCGGAATGGGCGCTCGACGACGACCGTATCGTAATCGTGCCGGCGGCTCTCGGCGCGCGTTCGGGCGTTGCCCGGGCCGAAAGCCAGAGCGGCCACATGACGAGCCTGGCGCTCGATGGCGAGGGATCGACCGAAATCCGGATCGAAAGCCTCGACGCCTATCTGGCCGGTGCGCGCGCGAGTTTCATCAAGGCCGATGTCGAAGGCATGGAAATGGATCTGCTCGAAGGAGCGAAATCCACCATCGCGACCTATCGACCGCGCCTTGCCATCTGCGTCTATCATTATCCGACCGACATACCCACCATCAGCCACTATCTCAAATCACTCGTGCCGGACTACCGTTTCGCCCTGCGTCACCATTCGCCGCAGCTCATGGAAACGGTGCTCTATGCCTGGGTCGATTGAACAAAGGAGACTTGCCTTGGATCCCGTCGAACATTTCCGCAATCTCGTCGCAGACAATATCCGCAAGATCGGCGAGGATCGCGATTTTATCGGCCTCAGCAACATCTGGGTGCGGGAATCGATCCGCAAGGGCTATGCGCAGAATTTCACCTGGCTCGGCCGCCCGGTCATTCAGGTGCCGCAGGATCTCTATGCGATCCAGGAACTCATCTGGACCTGCCGGCCGGATCTGATCATCGAGACCGGCATCGCCCATGGCGGCTCGCTCGTAACTTCGGCCTCGATGCTGGCACTGCTCGACTATTGCGATGCCGTCCAGTCCGGTTCGGTTCTTGATCCGAAAGCCTCGCGCCGCAAAGTCGTCGGCGTTGATATCGATATCCGCGCCCATAACCGCTCCGCCATCGATGCCCATCCGATGCGCCACAAGATCGAACTGATCCAGGGCTCGTCCGTTTCCGATGAGGTCATGGAGCAGATCGCAAAACATGCGGAAGGTTATGATCGCATCATGGTCTTCCTCGATTCCAACCATACGCACGAGCATGTGCTGCACGAGCTGGAACTCTATGCTCCCTATGTAACGAAGGGTTCCTATTGCGTAGTCTGGGATACCGGCGTCGAGGACCTGCCCGATGAGATGTGCAACGACCGCCCCTGGGGCAAGGGTGACAATCCCAAGACGGCAGTGTGGGAATATCTCAAGCGGCTCGAAAGCGAAGGACGAACCGCCCGCGACGGCGAAAAGCTCGATCTCAAGATCGACCATGTCATCGAACACAAGATCACCATCACCGCTTCGCCGGATGGTTTCCTGAAGCGCGTCTAAGCGGGCGCTACAAACTGAGGCTGGATTGGTTTGGCAGGGGAACACTGTTCGCTCGCTCTTCTCCCCAGCGGGGAGAAGATGTCCGAAGGACAGATGAGGGGGTATCCCTCGTCTCCGGCATTTCTCCCAAATCCCCCTCATCCGGCGCTGTCGCGCCACCTTTTCCCCGTTGGGGAGAAGTGCTACCACGCTTCAGCCATCTCCGCTTCGAGGCGGACAACTTTGTTGCCGAGCGTTTTGGCCGGGTTCAGCGCAACCCGGCGGCCCGCCGTTCGGCCCGGATCGCATCGAGCGGACGCTCGTCAACCTTGAGTTCGAGATTGATCTCGAGTGTAGGCAGCGGAACCATGATGCCGGCGGCGAGACGGTAAAAATCGCCTGCCGTGCGGGTCCAGCGCGACCGTTCCATCAGATAGAGATTGGGCTCGAGATAGCCGGTGAAGGGCTCCTGGGGTGCCGCCTTGCGGAATTCCGGCTTGAAATGCTTGAGATAGCGCCCGCCCTTCCAATAGGTGAAGGCTTCGCGATAGGCGCTCTCGAACAGGGCAAACTGATGCTCATCCTGCGACTGGTTGCATTGGTGGGCGCAGGCTTCGGCGAAATTGGCCTCGAAGCCCGAAAAATCGTGCCCGTAGGTCCGCGAGAACCAGTGATGCACCATACCGATGCAGGCGGTAACGCCATGGCGGGAGCGGAACGGGAAGTCAGAGTAGCAATCCCAGTCATCCATCGAGATTGCATGGTCTTTATGGAAGTCCGCCTGGGTCTTGTCGGCCTTGTCGCGGTTGCCAAGTGCGGCTGACTGGCTGAGCGGACACACACCGAGAACGGACAGCGGCCGCCGGCAAAAGACGAAATTCTCGCCATTCATGATGATCTTCATCACGCTGTCATAGTCGACGATCGGATGTTCGAACTGGCGGCCATAAAGGGTGCGGATCTTGTCGAACAGGCGGCGGGAAACCGCACCGTGATAGATCGAGAAACCGCTGACCACCACCTGGCGGGCCGATTGCCATTTGAAGGCCCGTTCGCGCAGGACGGATTTCGGAACGCGGTGAATCTCCGTCTGTAACAGAACCGGCTGCGAGACCGCCCGGCGTTCCTCGTCCGGCCAGAAGTAATTGAGCTTGGACCAGTCGATGGCATCGACGCTCGGATCGGCGGCCTCGATGCGCGCGAACAGACCGGCGGCTTCGGGATCCATGAAATCGTCGTCGCCGATGAAGGTGATCCAGCGTCCGCTCGTCCGGGCCGCCGAGACTTCCCAGTTCTCCATCATCGGCCGGATATGTTCGCCGGTCGGAATATATTTGACACGCGGATCGGCGAGATAAGGCTCGATGAATTCGTTCATCACCGATGGATCATCGGAATTGTCGGTGAAAATGAATTCGACATCGGGGCGGTGGGAGGCGACCAGGGCCTTGATCGTCTGCTGGAAATAGACCTGGCGATTGCGCGAGGGAACACAGATCGAAAGCGTAGGCGTCATCATCAATGGAGCTCCGTTTCGCAGAGCCTAGCCACCGGTCCTTTCGTGAGGCTTTCTGCGCCGCATATCAGCCGTCGGTGAAGTCGAGTTCGGACATGGCGGGCAGGATCTGGCGGATGATCGACAGGAAGTCTGCCGGTGTCGCAGCACCGCCGATGGCCTGATTTACCCTCAGGACATGCCCGTGCAGGCCACCGGGCGCGATCGTGCCATGCTCTTCCTGGTAGCTCGGTGAAAATCCGGCAAGGAAGCGTCCGCCTTCCCATCGCGACAGACCATCCCGGCAAAGCGCCAGCATCTCGTCGAAGGATTGCCTGTTCTCCCGCAACCGGCATTCGTTGGCGAGGCAGCGCAGGAAGTTCTCCTGCCAGCCATCGATCTCGATGCCGTAGTGGTGCTTGAACCAGAATTGCGCGGCCATGATGTTGGCTGCATTGCTGGCGCTGCCGCCGAAGGGAAAGCCGGCCGCGCGAACCTCCTGTTCATAACGATCGCCATTCTCGGCGCGATAGGCGGCAATCACGTCGCGGGACCGGTCCGGATCGTTGGCGGCTGCCGAATTGCTGGCGTTCGAGACACCAAGGATCGAAAGCGGGCGCTCGACATAGACCAGCGACGCGCCGAGATGGATCAGCTTGTGGGAGAAGTCGTAGTCCACCACCGGATGCTCGAACAGGTTTTCGCCATAACGCGCCCTGATGCGATCGATGACGCGCCTGGAGGCTGCCGAATGGTAGATGCCGAAAGGGCAGGCCGGCAGGAGCGTTGCACCTGCCCAGCGGAAAAGGCTGTTGAACATGCGCTCGACCGGCATCGGCCGGACGCGGTTGACGAGCGTGACCGGGCCGCTGCGCTCCACCGTTCGCGCCTCGGGCCACTCAAAAGCCGAACGGTTCCAGCCGATCGCCTCCACGCCAGGATACTGGGTTTCGATCCGTTCGATCAGCGCGCAGAGATTGAGGTCGAGAAAGTCGTCATCGCCGATGACACTGATCCAGTCGCCGGTCGCACGGGCAACCGTCCGCTCCCAGTTCTCCTTCATCGACAGAACCCGGTCGAGGGAGGGGAGATAGACGATGCGCGGATCGAAAATCGCACCGACAAAGCTGTTCATCACCGACGGGTCGTCGGAATTGTCGGCAAAGACGAATTCCACATTGCTGCGGTCGGAGGCAATCAGATCAAGGATGGTCTGCTGGAAGCAGGGCTGTCGATTGCGCGAAGGTACGCAAACCGAAAGCCGTGGTCGGTCAGCCATTGTCAGCCAATCTGTGCTCGGGGGTTTTCGCCACCGGCTCCACCTTCTTGATCAGGCTTTCCCGGGCGCCGCCTGTTCCTTCAGCGTCGGTACCGCTGTCACGAACTTCCCACCCCAATCGCTGATATAGGAAAGCTGATGGATGATCTCGGTCTGTATATTCCATGGCAGGATAACCACCCTATCCGGTTTGTCGGCCCGAAGCCTTGTTTCATCGACGATGGGAATGCGGCTGCCCGGCAGGAAGAAGCCCTGCTTGGCGGGATTCTTGTCCACAACGAATGCGATCAGGTCGCGCTTGATCCCCGCGAAATTCAAAAGCGTGTTGCCCTTGGCCGCCGCCCCATAGGCGGCCACCTTGAGACCCTGGCGACGGCAATCGATCAGGTAGGTCAAAAACGCATCCCGCACCCGCGCTGCTGATTCCTGAAAGCCCGCATGAAACGATTGCTCGCCAATGCCGGCTTCCTGCTCCATCGCGAGCATTCTGCCGACGGATGCTTGCATCGGCCTTGTTTGAGCCGAAGTGCGGCAGGCAAAGACCCTGAGGCTGCCGCCATGCCAAGGGGTGGTTTCGACATCGAACACCGTCAGCCCATTGGCTCGGAAAATGCGATCGACGGCCGTCAGCGAGAGATAGGAATAATGTTCGTGATAGGCCGTATCGAACTGGCTCTCCCGCACCATGTTGATGAGGTGGGGGAATTCGAAAGTGGCAACGCCTTCCGGCTTGAGCAGGATCGCAAAGCCGGAAACGAAATCGTTGATGTCGGGCACATGGGCGAGCACATTGTTGGCCGCCGTCAGATCGGCGGCATGACCCTCGGCGACGAGCTTGGACGCCAGTTGGGTGCCGAAGAAATCCTCAACGATCGGAATGCCCTTGTCGCGCGCGGCCCGCGCCGTGCTCGCCGTGGGTTCAACGCCCAGGCAGGGAATGCCAGCTGCTTTCACATATTGCAGAAGGTAACCGTCGTTGGCAGCCACTTCGACCACCTTCGAACTGGCATCAAGACCAAATCGCGCCCGCATATCGGCAACGTAGCGTTCGGCATGGTTGAGCCAGGACGAGGAGAAGGAGCTGAAATAGGCGTAGCTTTCCGAAAAGAACGTCTCGCGTGAGGCGAAATCTTCGGTCTGGGTAAGAAGGCAGGCCTGGCAGGTGCGGATGACGAGCGGATACCAGAGCTCGGGGCCGGCCAGCGCCTCCTCGGCCAGATAGGAGTTCGAAGGTGGCGCGGTGCCGAGATCCAGAAACGGCCAGAACGCCGTACCGCCACAATGCCGGCATTTCATAGGACCACTCCGGGAAAATCGAATTCGAGAGGAGCGTGGCTGCGATCGCGGTCGGATAGCGCCTCGATCGCGATGGGCCAGGCAATGGCAAGCGCCGGATCGAGCGGATGAAGGCCGCCTTCTGCTTCCGGACGGTAGGGCGCCGAATGGGCGTATATCATCCGCACATCGTCCACGCGTGTCTGGAAGCCGTGCGCGAACCCTTCCGGGATCAGAAGCGAAAGCGCATTGTCATCGCTGAGCTCGACCGAAAAATGCTTGAGAAAGGTGGGCGATCCGGCTCGGATATCGACGACCACGTCCTCAACCCGTCCGGCCAGACAGGTCACCAGCTTCGCTTCGGCAAAGGGCGGGTGCTGGTAGTGCATGCCGCGAACCGTACCGGCCCGTTTTGTCACCGTTTCGTTGATCTGGAACACGCCGCCGCGCCAGCCGAGATCGCTCATGTCCTCGGCATCGAACAGGCGCGAAAGATAGCCCCGCTCATCGCCGAAGCGTTTGCGGCGCAAAAGCTTCAGTCCCTCCATCGGTTCCTGCACAATTTCGAAACGACCGCTCATGCCGGAACTCCCGGAGGATTGGCGAGCGAGCGGTAGGCCCGGATGTCATCGAGGCAGAGGCTTCTTGCATCTGCTCCCGCCTGCCAGCGGCTATACCAGGTCCAGGTCCGTGCCAGCGTTTCGACAAGCGTAAACTGCGGCCGGATGCCGAGATCCATGTGCGCGCGGTGACTGTCGAGCATAAGATAACCCGCCTCGTGCGGACCTTCCTGCCCGTCGCCCCAGCGGATTTCGGTATCGCCGAAGTGCCGTGCGGAGAGTTCGAGCACGGTTCGGACGGTTGCGGCATTCTCCGGATCGGGGCCGAAATTGTAGGCAGGGGCCAGGTCTGGATTTGCCCACAAGGCCTCGGCGAGTGCCATGTAACCATGCAGCGGTTCGAGCACATGCTGCCAGGGCCGGATCGCTTCCGGTCGCCTGATGTCGAGTGGCTGGCCGGATGTAAAGGCCCGCACCGCATCCGGTATCAGCCGATCGGCTGCCCAATCGCCGCCGCCGATGACATTGCCGGCGCGCGCGGTGGCAACGCCGATGCCCTTTGCCGCAAAGAAGGATCGCCGATAGCTGGCCGTTACGATATCGGCCGCAGCCTTTGAGGCAGAATAGGGATCATGACCGCCGAGCGGATCGGTTTCGACGAACGGCTTGCCGGTCTCTTCGTTTTCATAGACCTTGTCGGTGGTGATCACGACGATCGAACGGACCGCAGCAACTTCCCTCAGCGCATCGAGGAGATGGACAGTGCCTTGCACATTGGTTTCGAATGTCTCGACAGGCAACCGATAGCCGGCCCGCACGAGCGGCTGGGCGGCAAAGTGGAAGACGATCTCCGGCTGCACCGCTTTGATACGGGCCACTACGGCGTCGCGATCACGGATTTCGACAATGTCCGGCCCGTCAGATCGACCGGAATGAAGGAGCCGATAGAGGCTGGGCTCGGTATCCGGTGCCAGCGCCAGACCGTGCACCTCGGCGCCGGCCTCTTCGAGCCGCAGCGAAAGCCACGAGCCCTTGAAGCCGGTATGACCGGTCAACAGAACACGTTTTCCCTGCCAGAAGCCCACCGCGCTCACCACACTTTCCAGGGCGGATTGCCGGAATTCCAGAGATTTTCGAGCTGGATCTTGTCGCGCAGCGTATCCATCGGCTGCCAGAAACCTTCGTGGAACCAGGCCTTGAGTTCGCCATCGGCAGCCAGACTGGAAAGCGGTTCGGCCTCGAAGCTGGTAGCGTCGCCATCGATCCGATCGATGATGTCGGGCGAAAGAACGAAGAAGCCGCCATTGATGAAGCCGCCTTCACCTTCCGGCTTCTCGACAAAGCCGGTGACGTCATCGCCTTCGAAGCGCAGGGCGCCGAAGCGGGCAGGGGGGCGCACGGCGGTAACGGTCGCCTTGCGGCCATGCGCCTTGTGGAAGGCGATGGTGGCGGAAATGTCGGTATTTGACAGACCGTCGCCATAGGTGAAGCAGAAATGTTCCTCACCCTGCAGATAGGGGGCAACGCGCTTCAACCGGCCGCCGGTCATCGAGTTTTCGCCGGTATCGACCAGCGTCACCCGCCAGCTTTCGGCATTCTGTCGGTGGAATTCCAGCCGGTTGGCGGCGAGATCGAAGGTGATATCCGACATATGCAGGCCGTAATTGGCGAAATATTCCTTGATCATATAGCCCTTGAAGCCGCAGCAGATCACGAAATCCCGGATGCCATGGGCATAATAGATTTTCATGATGTGCCAGAGGATCGGCCGGCCGCCGATCTCGACCATCGGTTTGGGTCGGGTTTGCGTTTCTTCGGCGAGTCGCGAACCGAGCCCGCCTGCCAGAATGACCGCTTTCATCCGTTACCCCACCTGTCGAATCGCCCGTCGCATCCGGGCGCCACCTCCGATGATTTTGGACCGTGAAGCTTTCGGCGGGCTGGATGAAAGGTCAGATTTTGCGGATAAATGTCGCCAGACGATCCGCGGCCTCCGCCACTTTCGCCGGATCGCGCAGGAAGCAGGCGCGCAGGAAGGGCAATCCACCCGGACCGAAGGCCGTTCCCGGTGCAAGTCCGACACCGGCCTCATCGACGATCCGGAAGGCAATGTCGCGCGAATTGTCGATTCCGTCGATCTTCAGGAAGGCATAGAGCGCCCCATCGGGTTTCAGCGTCTCGACCCGGTTGGTGGAAATCAGTGCATCGCAGAGAATGTCGCGCGATGTTTTTGCCTTATCGAAATTGGCCCGGACCAGATCATCTCCCCGGTCGAGCGCGGCGATCGCGCCCTGCTGGATGAATTGGGCAACGCCGGACGTGGCATATTGCACCAGATTTTCGAACACCTGCCCAAGCGCCGGCGGTGCAACGATCCAGCCGATCCGCCAGCCGGTCATCGACCAGTTCTTGGAAAAGGAATTGACGAACAGGATCCGGTCATCTGCGCTCATCACATCAAGGAAGGAGGGCGCCCGTCCGCCTTCGTAATGATAGAGCGCATAGATCTCGTCGGCTATGATCCAGACCCCGTGTTTTCTGGCGATCGCGAGGATCTCGGCCAGGTCTTCGCGCGTTGCGGTCCAGCCGGTGGGGTTCGACGGCGTGTTGATGAAGAGGGCACGGGTGCGGGGCGTAATTGCGGCCCGGATACGGTCAGGGTCGAGGCTCCAGCGGCCATGGCCGAATTCCAGTTCGACGGCGACCGCACGGCCACCGGAAATCTCGAGCGCGGCAGCAAAGTTCGGCCAGGCGGGCGAAAGATAGATCGCCTCGTCGCCGGCCGGGACCACCGCCTCGATTGCGAGCTTGATCGCCTGCATGCCTGAACCAACCACATAGAAATGCTCGCTCGGCAGGCGAACGCCAAAATGGCGGGCGTAATAATCCGAGAGCGCGCGCCGCAGATCGGGAATGCCGCGCTGCCAGGTATAGAAGGTCTCGCCCGCATTGAGCGAGGCGATGGCTGCATCCTTGACGAAATCCGGCGTCGATATGTCGCCTTCGCCGACCCAGAGCGGAATGAGACCGTCGCGGTTGCGCGCATAGTTCACCAGTTCCACGATACCGCTTTCGGGTGCATTGCGGGCCTGAGGGCTGAGCGTATCGAGAAATGTCATGTGGGTCTCCGGTCCGATTTGCACTCTTGATAGCGCGGTTCGGTTGCAAAATCCCATGAGTTTATTTGAAGCTCACGTCAATCGCCGTTCATTGTTGGTCGGCGAGAAGGCGGTCCACAAAGGCAGGCAGGGTGTCGGTCGCCGGCCCCGTGATGCATTCATGAAAGAGGCTGCCACGGCCGGAGGCTTCCAGATTGATTTCGATCGTGCGGGCGCCGGCGCGACGGGCCATTTCGGCGAAACCTGCCGCCGGATAGACAGTCCCCGAGGTGCCGATCGAAAGGAAAAGAGCAGCCTTGTCCAGAGCGGTTTCGATCCGGTCCATATGGTAGGGAATTTCTCCGAACCACACGATATCAGGCCTGAGGGTTCCGGTGCCGCCGCAAGCCGGACAGGTCGCCGCAGCATCGATATCCTCGCGCCAGCCGTGGCGGCTCTCGCATTTCAGGCACAGAACGGAGTTGAGTTCGCCATGCATGTGCAAGAGCTTCTTTGAACCTGCCCGCTCATGCAGGTCATCGACATTCTGTGTCACCAGCAGAAAGTCGCCGGGCCAGGCCAGCTCGAGACGCGCGAGCGCATGATGGGCGTCGTTCGGCTCGACAGCCAGCGCCTCGCGACGGCGGAAATTGTAGAAATCCTGAACCTTGGCGGGATTGCGGGCGAACCCTTCCGGCGTCGCCACCTCGCGATAATCGACCTGCGCCCAGATGCCGCCCCGGTCGCGAAAGGTCGCAAGCCCCGATGCGGCCGAAATGCCGGCGCCGGTGAGAATGACGATCGATGGTGCATCGGACAATTGCGGCATCAGTGGATCCCTTTGATCTGTTTGATCATCAGGTTGTCTGCTTCGGCAACCGACCGTCAAGCCGGTTCACCCTCAGAACAGGCTGAAGAGCCGCAAAGCGTCATAGATCGAGGCGTGGATGTTGCGGCTGGAAACAGCATCGCCGATCCGCACGAGCTCGAACCGACCATCGGGATTGCGCGCTTCGAGCGGAAACCGGCGGGCGATGAGGGATTTGTAGCTCACCGCACCGAGATTGCGCGAAAGCGGCTTCAAAGCCCGATAGAGTTCGTCATTGGGTTGGGTCGCATGCTCGACAATAACCTGCGCGACGCGCCGTTCGAACCGCGCCTGCCGATCGTAATCCGAACCGAGCGTCGCCACGAGCCCATTGCCGTCGCGCCGCACCGAAAGAAGCCGCGTGTTGATGGTGACGCGAACCGTCGACCGGGCGAAGGCACGCGCATAGGGCACATGGTTCATGCCGCCGATCTCCGGCGCGAAGAACCGTTCCGGCGAGACCAGTTCGAGCTCAATGCCGGCACGGGCAATCACTTCCGCCGCACTCATGCCCGCATGGCTGCCATTGTCATCGAACAGCAGCACCGGGCCTTCCGGCTTTACGGTTCCGGCCAGAATATCCCAGCTTGATGTAACCAGATGGTCGCCTTCGCTAAGCGGCGGATTTTGCGGTATGCCGCCGGTCGCCACCACCACGAGATCGGGAGTGCGCGAGAGAACCTCATCCGCATCGGCATAACAGTCATAGGTGATGCCGACCCCCAGTCGATCGAGCTCGGCCAACCGCCAGTCGATGATGCCGATCATTTCCTTGCGGCGCGGATTGCGCACCATCAGGTTGATCTGGCCGCCAGCCTCGCCGGTCGCTTCCAGAACCTCGACGCGGTGACCTCGTTCGGCCAGCACACGGGCCGCCTCCAGCCCGGCCGGGCCGGCGCCGATGACGACAGCGGAAAGCGCGCCCCGATCGGACTTCGTGATCGTATGCGGCACCAGCGCCTCGCGACCGGTCGCCGCATTGTGAATACAGAGCGCTTCGCCACCTTCGTAGATGCGGTCGAGACAGTAGGTTGCGCCGACGCAGGGGCGGATCTCCGCTTCGCGACCGGCGCGGATTTTACTCACGATATGGGGATCGGCAATGTGCGCGCGCGTCATGCCCACCATATCGAGCTTGCCTTCGGCGATTGCATGGCGGGCGGTTGCCACATCGGCAATACGGGCAGCGTGGAACACCGGGAACTTCGTCGCCGCACGCACCTCGCCTGCGAAATCGAGATGCGGTGAGGCAGCCATTCCCTGGATCGGGATCACCTCGTCAAGGTCGGCATCGTGGTCGATATGGCCCTTGATGATGTTGAGGAAATCGATCTTGCCGGATTTGGCGAACCGGCGGGCAATCTCCACCCCTTCCGCGCGCGACAGGCCGATATCCCAATCCTCGTCAGCCACCATGCGGATGCCGACGATGAAATCCGGACCGACACGGTTGCGCACGGCGTCGATCACCATGTTGGAAAAACGCAGCCGGTTGTCGAGGCTGCCGCCGAATTCGTCCTCGCGCCTGTTGGTGGCGGGCGACCAGAACTGGTCCATCAGATGGCCGTAGGCTTCGAACTCGATCCCGTCCATACCGCCGGCCTGCATGCGTTCGGCCGCATCGGCATAGTCGGCGACGATGCGCTCGATATCCCAGTCCTCGATTTCTTTCGGGAAAGCGCGATGGGCAGGCTCGCGCACCGGCGAGGGGGCCAGAACCGGCAGCCAGTCACCCTTGTTCCAGCCCGTGCGGCGACCGAGATGGGTCAGCTGGATCATCACCTTGCAATCATGCTCATGCAGATCGTCCGTCATCCGCTTGAGCCAGGGCACGATCTCGTCCTTGTGGGCATAGAGATTGCCGAAAGCAGGCGGGGAATCGCGGCTGACACTCGCCGAACCGGCCGTCATGGTCATGGCAATGCCGCCCTTGGCCTTCTCGAGATGATAGAGCCGGTAGCGGTCCTTCGGCATGCCATCTTCTGAATAGGCAGGCTCATGTGCGGTCGACATGATCCGGTTCTTGAGCGTGAGGTGGCGCAACTGATAGGGCTGAAGAAGAGGATCGTTTGTCATTGTCTTGCTCTCGGTATCATTGTTCACCCCTCACCAACTTCGGCTATGGGTTCGCAACTGCTCACCCAGCCTTCGTATCCTCTCCCCTTGCGGGAGAGGATAGCAAGTCCACATGAGACGAAGTCGAATGCTGGACGGGCTCGGTGAGGGGTATCTCTTGGCTCAATGCCAGGCGTCGTCCATCGATTTTTTCTTGCGGTCGATGAAATCGCGAAGTTCTTCATCGATCGCCTCATCGAGGGGCGGTGCCTCATAGCTCGCGAGCGTCTGCTTCCACTGACGGTTGGCACGGATGGCCATATCGGTCGATCCGCCTTCCTGCGACCATTTCTCGAACGGCTCGTTGTCCGAAAGCGTCGTATCCCAGAAGGCTGTCTGATAGTTGCGCAGCGTGTGCTGCGAGCCGAGGAAATGGCTGCCAGGTCCGACCTCTTCGAAAGCATCGTAGGCGAGCGCATTGTCATCCACATCCACGCCCTTGAGATAGGCATGCAGCGCGCCGCAGAAATCGGCATCCATGACGAACTTCTCGTAGGACATGGACAGGAGCCCATCGAGGAAGCCGGCCGAATGGAGAATGAAGTTGGCGCCGCAATGGATGGCCGACATCATCGACATCACGCCTTCCTGCATGGCCTGGGCATCGGGCAATTTGGAGTTGGTGAAATTGCCGGCGCAGCGCAGCGGCAGTTTGAGCCGTCGTGCCAACTGCCCGATCACCATCGAACCGATAGCCGGCTCTGGGGTGCCGAATGTCGGCGAACCGGAGCGAAGCGACATCGATGACAGGAAATTGCCGAAGATCACCGGCGCGCCCTTGCGTTCGAGCTGGGTCAGCGCACAGCCCGCCAGCGTTTCGGCATAGGATTGGGCGATGGCGCCTGCATTGGTCACCGGTCCCATGGCGCCACCGAGAATGAAGGGCACGATGACGGCGGCCTGGTTGGCGCGGGCATAGGCCCGCAGCGCCTTGGTCATGGTGCCATCCCAGACCAGCGGCGAGTTGACGTTGACGTTGCCGAGGATGACGCAATTCTGGTCGGCAAAATCGCGACCGAACAGAATGCGGGCCATGTCGATGGAATCTTCGGCGCGGCTTTCGGCTGTCACCGAGCCCATGAAGGCGCGGTCGGAATATTTGATATGGCTATAGACCATATCGAGATGGCGCTTGTTGACCGGCAGATCGACAGGCTCGCAGATCGTGCCGCCGGAATGGTGCAGCCACGGGCTCGAATAAGCGAGTTTGATGAAATTCTGGAAGTCCTCGATCGTGCCGTAACGCCGGCCGCGATCAAGATCCATCACGAAGGGCGAACCATAGGCAGGCGAGAAGACCACGGAACCGCCGCCGATCTCGACCGACCGGGCCGGGTTGCGGGCGTGCTGGGTAAACCGCGCCGGTGCCGAGGAGACGATTTCGCGCAACATCCCCTTCTCGAAAGTCACCTTGAGCCCATCAACCTTGGCGCCGGCCTTTTTCCACAGCGCGATCGCGTCGTCGTCATCACGGAACTCGATGCCGATTTCGGCCAGAATGCGGTCGGCGGTAGCCTCGATCTTCTCAAGGCTTTCCTCCGACAGAATGTCGTAGGGCGGGATCTGGCGGTTGATATAGGGCACACCGACCGGCCGGGCACCGGGCGTCCGGCGCTTTGGCCGTTCGCGTTTTGCAGTCGTCGTCGGCTCGGTCGGTTCGGCGGTCGTCGTCATGGCCTGTCTCCTCAATGTGGTTGAGAGACTAAAGACCCAAATGCATTTTGTAGACTTCCTATTTTTCGCGGCTATATATAAATTCTCCTTATGCAAAGCTATCGAAAGCTCCTTCCGTCGGCTTCGGCCCTGTTCGTCTTCGAGGCAGCCGGCCGACATGAGAATTTCACCCGTGCCGCCGCCGAACTCGGCATGACGCAGGCCGCCGTGTCCTATGCCGTTCGCACCCTCGAAGCCCAGCTCGGGGTGCCGCTCTTCAATCGCAGCCATCGGGCGGTGGAACTGACCGAAGCCGGCGCCCGCTTTCATGCCGATGTCTCGGCCGGGCTGGCGCGAATCCAGAAATCGGCGGAAGCGATGCGGGTGAAGGGGCGCGAAACCAATGTGACGCTTTCGGCCTCGACCGCCTTTGCCTCCATGTGGATGCTGCCGCGCATCCCGAAACTGCGCGAGGACCTGCCGGATATCGATCTCCGTATCCAGACCTCGGTTCGCGATCTCGATCTCGAGGAGGAAGGAATTCCGCTCGGAATTCGCGGCGGCGATCCGTCCGGCTGGCCGGAGTATCATGCGGCACTCCTGGCAAAGGAAGTCGTCACCGCCGTCGCCAGCCCTGCCTTCATCGATCAGAACGGACTGCCGCAGTCACCTTCGGAGCTGGCCCGCTTGCGCCTGATTCATCTTGATGAGCCGGTGCGTGAGGCCTGTGACTGGAAGGAGTGGTTCCAGAGTGCCGGCGTTTCCTATCAGCCGCATTCGCGGCCATTGGCAATCAATGACTATGTGCTGGTCATCCAGGCGGCCCTTGCAGGGCAGGGGGTTGCGCTTGGCTGGCAGCATCTTCTCGAAAGCCAGTTGAGCTCAGGGGCTTTGTTGCCTGTCACGAGCCACACCTATCATACGGGCGGCGCCTTCTATGTTGTCTGGCCACGTTCGCGCGAATTGAGCATGCCTGCCCAGCGGGTGCGGGATTGGCTTCTGGCCCAGGGCGGATAAAAGCGCAGGTCCGCGCCCGGCCATCAATTTGCCAGGATCGACGTCGAGTGTATGGTGATTGTGTTTCGGCCCATTGTCCCGGAAGGCGAATGCCATGTCTCGAACCCGTCTGCTCCCGCTTTGCCTGATCGCGCTTGGTTTTGCCGCGCCGTTGCGCGCGGAAAACGCAGTCGTTCCGGATGCCTATGACCAGGCGCCGGCGGTGAATGTTTGCGAGACCTATGGAACCGGCTTCACGCAGGTTCCGGGAACCAGTTCCTGTGTGCGGGTCGGCGGCGAGCTGCGTTATGAGAAATCTATCGGTGCCAATCGACCGGCAAAGGGCAGTAGCCTCGAGTTCGAATTCCGCAGCAACTGACGGAAAGACCTACAGCATGCTGCCGATGTTGGTTGCATCGACGAGCAGATATTTCTCCTCGATGTACCGCAGAGCCGCTTCGGCATCGGCGGGCTTGCCGTAGAAATAGCCCTGTCCCATGCCGCAGCCGAGTGACTTCAATTTCAAGGCTTCGGCGAAATCCTCGATACCCTCGGCCACCACTTCGAGTTCCAGCCCCTGGCACATGGTGATGATCGCCTTGACGATATGTTCCGAGGCGCTGTCCGAGGTGATGCGGCAGACGAAGGCGCGGTCGATCTTGACCTTGTCGAAGGTGAAGTCGCGCAGGCGGCCAAGGCTGGACTGGCCGGTGCCGAAATCATCAAGCGCGATCTTGACGCCGACCGCGCGCAATTCGGAAACGATCTTCTGCGCGGTTTCCGGATCGGTCATCATCGCCGTTTCCGTGATCTCGAGCTCGAGCCGGTTGAGATCGAGCCCGGTCCGGTTGATGATCGCGAGAATGTTGAAGGCCGTCGATGGATCCATCAGTTGCGCGGACGACAGATTGAACGACAGGAACAGCTCCTTCGGCCAGGAGAGGGCGGCCTCGGCGGCCTTGCGCAAAAGAGCTTCGGAAAGCGCGTCGATGAAGCCACGCTCTTCGGCCAACGGCACGAAGACCGCGGGTGAGACAAAGCCGAGGTCCTTGTCGATCCAGCGCGCAAGCGCCTCGAACCCGACGACCGTATCGGTCTTCAGATCCACGATCGGCTGAAAATGAACATCGACCTCGTCGGCGATGATGGCATTGCGCAGGGCCTGCTCCAACTGCGTGGCGCGCTTCATCTGTTCGGCGATTTCGTTGGAATAGACGGTGATCTGACCGCGCCCGCGTCGCTTGGATCGATAAAGCGCCGTCTCGGCACTCTTGATCAGTTCCTCGAATGTCGCTCCGGCAAACGGGTGGATGGCAAAGCCGAACGAGGCCGACAGCCTCACATTCCGGTCACCGAGATCGTAAGGCGCCGAAAGCACCTCTTTCAGCATCTGCCCGATCTTTTCGGCCGAACGGCGTTCGAAAACCAGCGGCAACAGGAAAGCGAATTCATCGCCATCATAACGGATGACCGTCGCGCCGTCCGGGATGCAGGCTTTCAGGCGATGGGCGACCTGGCAGAGGATCTGGTCGCCGCTCGATGGTCCGAAAAGATCGTTGATAGGCTTGAAGCCATCGAGATTTGCAATGCCGATTGTAAAAGGCGCAGGATCGCTGGCGCGTTCGCTGATCAGGTGATTGAGCTTCTCGCGCAGTCGATAACGGTTTCCGAGTCCAGTCAGAGGATCGGTATAGGCCATTGCCTGCAAGTCGGTCTGGCTTGCTGGCAAAATGTCACCGTCATCTATCATTCATTCGCATCCTGGGCATCATGTCATTGTCGGTCCAAAGGTCGTCCTCAAAGATTAATAGAAGCCTTTCCTCTCACCCTTATTTTTCAGCCAAACCGTTGGTGCTTTTGATAGTCGGGCTGACTTGCATCAGGCTGCCGTCCTTTTTGACGAGGTTGCAACAACGTTGAGGACTAGTTGCCTGAAGGCCCGATCAAGCGCTTCTGGATCGAGAGGTTTGGTAAGTATGGCGCTGGCGCCGGCATCGTTGCAGGCCTTGCGCTCGTCTTCGGAATCATGCGGGATCATGGCGACGATCGGTGCTTCCCTCGCGTTCGCCGTGTCGCGCAGTTTGTTGATCGTCTCGCCGAGCGTCGCATCCGGCAGGGTCAGATCCACGAGGAGGAGCGAAAACTGCTGTGTCCGGCTTGCCAACAATCCTTCTTCAGCGGATGCCGCAAGCACAATCGACAAACCAAGGCTTTCGGCAATCTGCTCGAGCGCCATCCGGTTGATCGTATTGTCCTCGATCGCAAGAATATCGACAGGCACCATTTCCCTGACGACGCTTGGCCGTCCCGGGGGCGGGGCGAGGTCTTTCGCAGGCGCCGGTATCGTTTCGTCCGAAGCGTCCAAGGCCTTTGAAATCATGGTTACGAGATTTTCATCCGTATCGGAGAGTGCGATGGTTCTGACACCCGA
Source organism: Fluviirhizobium alvei (assembly GCF_030551875.1). Classification (GTDB taxonomy): domain Bacteria; phylum Pseudomonadota; class Alphaproteobacteria; order Rhizobiales; family Rhizobiaceae; genus Rhizobium_E; species Rhizobium_E alvei. Next base: position 185,289 of record NZ_JAUOZU010000001.1, read on the forward strand.
GGCCGCAGCAACTTTGGCACTATCGCTGTCTTCCGCAAAGTGAAGGATGAGGTCGATCTGGATTCCGGCAGCCTGGGCGGCGGGAAGGAAGGCAGCCAATTCCCGGGCGTTTTCAAGAACACAGGCTTCCGCTCCAAGCCGTTTTGCGATCACTGGCAATTCGGGTGCAGCCTCTGTGTTCCCGATGACCATTAGGATGTTCTTCGCTTTTTGTCTCGGGTCCGCAACTGTTTGACCTGCCTTATCACCTGCGGCGTCGAAGGATCCGGTTTCCGGACGTTTCCGCAAATTCGCCTCATCCCCACGCGTTGGCGCCACGCTAAATGCACGATCGGAAGGCGTTTCCGTTGGCGAGAAGGTCAGGGAAATGTAGTGCTTGCCGGGTTTGCCGATGCGTCTGCCGATGCGAAGCATCTCGGTCTTGTCGCCATTCGGGCGTTCGATCTCGACCTTGTCAGTATGGTCGCCACCGGCCGAAAGCAGTTGCCAGTCGCTTTTTTCGATCACGCCTGCGGTTTCGGCATCCAGGAAATCCCATACATTGCGGCCGAGTACAACGTCGGGCGTGGTCTCGTGAAGGCGGCAGAATTCCTGGTTCACCGCAACGAAGGAAAGATTGCGGTCTTTCACAGCGACTGCGACAGGCAGGGTGTCGAGGATCTCCTCCGTGATGCGAACGCGTTCGCTTTCGGCGCGCCAGAGATGTTCCTTCTTCTTGTGTTCGGAAATATCCTGAAGCACGGTGAAACCGATACCGGAAGAGAATCGACGGCTGACGAAATGCAGCCAGCGATCGGCGCCGTAGCGTTCGATCGAGTCCGATCTTTCTTTCCACGAAGTGGCAATGCGTTCGCCGATCCAGTCGTTTCGGTTCGGCGGTGTCTCCAGCTTCCCGTAGTTATTGCCGATCCGGCAACCCGCATCATAGAGCGCGCCATAGAGATCGCGGGCCCGCTTGCCGGGCTCGATTGCGTTTTCGCGCAAGGGAAAAAATTGCAGCAGGCGCGCGCTTGCGAAGACGATATTGTCCAGTCGATCGGTGACAAGGATCGCCGCACCGAGGGCTTCGCAGAAGACCTCGAGCATATTGTACTGCAGGATGGCGTCGAACGACGCTGCATCACTCATTGCAGGTGATCCTGTGTCAGGGGGCGTGGAGCATGCTGGCATCCGTCTTGAAGCGGGAACGGCAGGCTATAGTGGGGCTATCCAGCGCATTCCCCTGCCTGCGGTGCTGAATGGACCGAACCGGCCCGCTTTCATTTCAAGCTCGCTAATAGATCGCAGATGATTGTTAATTCAGGCTTAATCGGCGGTTATGTCGCGTTCGGAAATGCAACGAGCATTTGCTCATTCGGCGGCATTTCGCTCAGGCTTGACCAGCGGTTCCGGTACTGGTTTGGTCAGGATCATTTCGCGGCCGGCCGTAATTCCCTGCACCGCCTGGATGGCCAGCCGCTCTTCGTCGCGACGACGGACATCGTCCGTGATTTCCTGGGCGAGGCTGTCCGGTACACCGAGCGCTTCAAGCGTTTTGCGACCAAACGTCAATCCGGATTCGAGGGTTTCGCGAATTTCATACTCGATGCCCTTGGCCCGGAGCGCCAGCGTGTGGCCGCGATCATAGGCGCGCGCGAAAATCCGCGCATCCGGGTATTCCGCCTGGACGAGATCGACGATCTGGTCCGTGATTTCCTGCTTGTTGGTACAGATGGCGACGATCTTGGCCTTCTCGATGCCGGCGGCCACCAGAACGTCCTTGCGGGTTCCGTCGCCAAAATAGATGCGGAAGCCGAACCGCGAAGCCTGGCGAATACGCTCCGCCGAATGGTCGAGTGTTGTCACCGTCCGTCCGCCGGCAAGCAGGATTTGCGCGACGATCTGCCCGAAACGCGAAAAGCCGATCATCAGAACGTCGGCATCGGCGCCTTCGAAATCCTCCTCGAGGATTTCCCGCTTTTCCGGGCGGATGAGAAGTGCAGGCACCGCAGAATAGAGCGGCGTCAGCGCCATCGTCAACGTGACGACGGCGATCAGGGTAGACGCGACTTCGCCGGAAAACACCCTGTCCCCGGCCGCCGCTGTAAATAGCACGAAGGCGAATTCACCGCCCTGCGCCAGCAGGAAGCCGGTCTTGAGCGCATGGTTGTGGCTTGAACCGGCAATCCGGCAGAGGCCGTAGATGATGGCGGATTTCACCACCATGATCACCGGCACCGCAACGAGCAGGATCTTCCAGTTTGCAAGAACGATCGACAGATTGAGGGAGAGGCCGATCGCCATGAAGAACAGGCCGAGCAGGATGCCGCGGAACGGTTCGATATCGGCTTCGAGTTCGTGCCGGAACGAGGATTCCGCCAGCATCAGGCCGGCGAGAAAGGCGCCCATCGCCATCGAAAGGCCTGCGAGTTCCATTACGCTCGCCGCACAAAGAACCACAAACAGAGCCGCTGCAATCATCGCTTCGCGCGCACCGGTGCGGCCGATTACATAGAAAAGCGGATTGAGAAGATACCGACCCGTCAGAACAAGGCCGAGGATAGCGCCGATGGCCACCAGGATACCGACAAGATCGAACCCGTGATTGTCATTGCCGGGCGCGATGAAGGCCGTCAGGGCGAGAAGCGGAACGATTGCCAGATCCTGGAACAGCAGAACGGCAAAGGCTCTCTGGCCATAAGGCGTGTTGAGCCCGCCGCGATCTTCCAGAATCTGCAGGGCAAAGGCGGTCGACGAGAGCGCGATGCCGAAACCGGCGACCACGGCACCCTGCCATGCGACGAGGCCGGAGAGCCAGCCGATCAGGGTGAGCACAAAGCCGGTCAACAGAACCTGTGCCGTACCCAGGCCAAATATATCCCGCCGCATCTGCCAGAGGCGGGCCGGCTTGAGTTCGAGCCCGATGATGAAGAGAAGCAGGACGACGCCCAGTTCAGCAACCGAAAGAACCTCTTCCCCCTCTGCGATCAGGCCAAGCACCGGTCCAATGACGACGCCCGCCGCGAGATAGCCAAGCACGGTGCCGAGGCCGAGTTTCTTGAACAGCGGCGCCGTTACCACGGCACCTCCGAGCAGAAGGATGGCCTCGTTGAACAAAGTGTGCGATTGCGACATGAAAGCGGTTCCGGGCGGGATAATCCCGCCCTCAGTATTGTAACCCTTGATGATTTTGCAAGCGCACAATAAATGGGAACAAAAGAAAGGTCTTTTATGTCCGAACCCATCGATTCCCGTCCGCTGCTGTCGCGCGCTTCCGAACTTGTCGATCTCGCGCTGAAGGCTGGTGCAACCGAAGCCGATGCGGTCGCGGTCCGGTCGCGATCCCGGTCGGTTTCTGTCCGACAGGGGCAGGTTGAAGGTGTTGACTCCTCCGAAGGCGATGATTTCTCGCTACGTGTCTTCGTGGGCCGCAAGGTGGCAAGCGTGTCGGCCAATCCGGGCTTCGACCTCGCCGAACTTGCTGCACGTGCGGTCGCGATGGCAAAAGCTTCGCCGGAAGATCCCTTCGCCTGTCTAGCAGACAAGGCGGATCTTTCCAGAGAGCACGCAGATCTTGATCTTTTCGATCCCACCGAAGTCAGTTCGGCTGAACTGACCGCCGCCGCCAAGGAAGCCGAAGAGGGCGCGCTTTCCATTTCGGGCGTCACGCGCTCGGCGGGCGCAGGGGCCTCCGCCTCGATGGGTGGCCTCGTTCTCGTGACCTCGACCGGTTTTTCCGGCGCCTATATGGCGACCCGTTTCGGTCGAGGCGTGAGCGCGATTGCCGGTGAGGGAACCGGCATGGAGCGGGATCACGAAGGCTGCTCCCGTCTGCACTATGCCGATCTCGATCCGGCGCTGGAGATTGGTCGCAAGGCAGGGGAACGGGCGGTGCGGCGGCTTAATCCGCGCAAGGTGCCAACCGCGACCGGTGTGACCGTCATCTACGATCCGCGCGTCGCCCGCAGTCTCGTCGGCCATATCGCTGGTGCGATCAATGGTGCGGCCATTGCGCGCAAGACCTCCTTCCTCAAGGATATGATGGGCAAGCAGGTGCTCGCCTCCGGGCTCACAATCAGCGACGATCCGCAGATCGTCCGTGGTTCGTCATCGCGTCCGTTCGATGGCGAAGGTGTCCGCGGTGAGCGGCTGCTGATGATCGAGGACGGCATCCTGAAAAACTGGTTCCTTGCCACATCGCAGGCCCGCGAACTCGGCCTGCATACCAACGGACGTGGCGTCCGGGGTGGCAACTCTGTTTCGCCCTCATCGACCAATCTGGCGCTTGAGCCGGGTGAGATGTCGCCGGAAGACATGATCCGCTCGGTCAAAGATGGTTTCTATGTCACCGAACTGATCGGTCATGGTGCCAACATCGTGACCGGGGAATATTCGCGCGGGGCATCCGGGTACTGGATCGAGAATGGCGAACTGGCCTATCCTGTTTCGGAAATCACGCTGGCCTCGAACATGCGGGACATGTTCATGGCGATGACCCCGGCCAATGATATCGACCGCAACTTCGGTGTTGCAGCGCCGACGATCCTGATCGAGAACATGACCGTTGCGGGCAAGTAGAAACGGAACTCTATGCTGATGACATCGCCCAGAGGCGAGCATGCGATCGACAAAGAGGATCTCGACCTTCTGGTCACGGCGGCCCGGGAGGCCGGCCGCGAGGCGCTGCGTTATTTCCGCAACGATGTGAAGATCTGGTGGAAGAACGAGGGCACGTCGCCGGTGACGGCGGCCGACCATGCCGCCAACGATATTCTGCGGGATCGATTGATGGCGGCCCGGCCCGACTATGGCTGGCTGTCGGAGGAAAGCGAGGATGCGCCCGAGCGCCTGTCCCGCAGCCGCGTCTTCATCATCGATCCGATCGATGGAACCCGCGCCTTCATGAATGGCAAGGAGACCTGGGTCGTCAGTGCAGCGGTCACCGATGACGGCTTGCCTGTCGCGGGTGTGCTCTATGCGCCGGCCCTCGACGAATGTTATGTCGCAACCGCGGATGGCCGGGTGGAGAAGAATGGCGTTCCTCTGCCGGTTCGTCCATCGTCGGGTGCGATCCGACGCATCAGCGGCGCCGAGGATCTGTTGCGCAGATTTGCCGCCGCCCTGCCTGCCGAGGTCGAGCGGGTCAAGAATGCGCCTTCGCTCGCCTATCGGCTGGCAATGATTGCGGATGGTCGGCTCGATGCCACCTTGGTCAAGGCCAATGCGCATGATTGGGATCTTGCTGCAGCCCATCTCATCCTGGCCAATACCGGTGGGCGGCTTGCAGACCTGCGGGGTGAGGATCCCGTCTATAACCGGCCGTTGCCACGCCATGACATTCTTGTGGCTGCAGCCGATGATCAAGCGCTGAAGGCTTTGCTTTCCGCGATCTGACAGGGTAACGATGTCGCCTCATAGGCATCCGGTGCCCGGAACCGAAAAACATTAACGGCTGCTCGCATCATGGGCGGCCAATGTTCAGGGGAAGAATGATGACCGATAGTCCGAAACAACTGCTGCATCTCGTATTCGGCGGCGAACTGAAATCGCTGGATTCCACCGAATTCAACAATCTCGACGCGCTCGATATCGTCGGTATCTTCCCCGACTATGCGAGTGCGCACATGGCCTGGAAGGCCAAGGCCCAGCAGACGGTCGATAACGCCCATATGCGCTATTACATCGTCCATATGCACAAGCTGCTCGACCCGACCGGTGACAAGCATTGATCCCTCAAGCGGCAGGGATATCTGACCGATGATGGGCTTGAGGGCGCGTCTGGCCCTGGCCACCTATCGCTGGCTGGGCGTTGCTGCCTATCCTGTGATTACGGCTGCGCTTGCAGTGCGCTCGGCGCGCGGCAAGGAAGAACGGTCGCGACGGTCGGAACGTTACGGCTATGCCAGTGCGCCGCGGCCGGAAGGGCCGCTGGTCTGGGTTCATGCGGCCAGCGTCGGCGAGACCAATGCGATGGTGCCGTTGATCCGCGAGATCGGCAGGAGCGGCATTACGGTCTTGCTGACCACCGGAACGGTCACTTCGGCCCGCTTCGCCCAGTCGCGCATGGGACCCTCCGTCATCCATCAATATGTGCCGCTCGATCTCAAGCCGGCGCTTGATCGCTTTCTCGACTACTGGCAGCCGGATCTCGCGCTCTTTGCGGAATCGGAAATCTGGCCGATGACCATCATGGCGCTCAGCGAGCGCCATATTCCGCAGATCCTCGTCAATGCCCGCATGTCGGATCGCTCCTATCGGCGCTGGTCGCGGTTCAGCAGCATGTCCTCGGCGCTCTTCGAAAACCTGGCGCTCGTCATCGCCCAGTCGGAACTGGATTCGACCCGCTACCAGGAACTCGGCGCACTTCCGGTGCTCGTTTCCGGCAACCTGAAGGCGGAGAGCGGTCTGCCGGAAGCCGATGCGGCTGTTCTTGAACGGCTTCGCAACCAGATCGGCGACCGTCCGACCTGGGCAGCGATCTCGACCTTCGATGGTGAGGAAATCGCTGCCGCCAACGTTCACAAGCTCTTGTCGTCGCGGCTCGATCTCGTGACCATTATCGTGCCGCGACATCCCGAGCGCGCCGACGAGATCGAAGAGGCACTGAACAATGCCGGTATGGTCGTGGCGCGCCGCAGCCGCGGCGATTCCATCATGCCAGATACGACCGTTTATCTCGGCGATACGATCGGCGAAATGAGCCTCTATCTGCAACTGACCGAGATTGCCTTCGTCGGCCGGTCATTGACGGCGTCCGGCGGACAGAACCCGCTCGAACCGGCGATGATGGGTTGCGCCATTCTGTCCGGCGGCCATGTCGGAAACTTCAGGGACAGCTACCAGATGCTGGCACGCAACGGCTCGGCGCGCATGGTGCGCGACACCGAAATGCTGGCCAAGGGCGTCTATTATCTTTTGACCAACGAGCCGGCGCGCCATGCAATGATCGATGCCGGACTGCAGACGGTTCACCAGATGCGCGGCGCCCTGTCCAAGACCATGCGCGGGCTCGATCCCTATATCAACCCTCTGACGATGAAGGCGCGGCTGATGCCGAGAAATCCATCGCAGGAAAATTCGGGTAAATGATCCGATGACAAAGATTGCCGCTGTCCTGTTCGACAAGGATGGAACGCTCCTCGATTTCGATCGCAGCTGGGAGCCGGTCAATCGCCGGGCGGCGCTTTATGCCGCCAACGGCGATCAGGCGCTGGCGAACCGTCTCATGCAGGCCTGCGGCATGGATCCCGAAAGCGGCCGCGTCGTGCCCGACAGTCTGTTTGCAGCCTCCTCGACCGGCGAGATCGCCCGGGCGATGATCGACCATGGTGCGCCTTTCGCGCTTGCAGATCTTACCACCGCACTCGATCGTTTCTTCTTTGAAGGTGCCGCCGATGCGGTGCCTCTGACCGATCTGGTCACACTCTTCACCCGGTTGAAGGCGCGCGGTTTGAAGCTCGGCATTGCCTCGTCCGACAACGAGGCATCGATCCGGCTGATGGCGGAAAGCAAGGGCATTCTCGGGCTGCTCGATTATATCGCTGGTTACGACAGCGGTCATGGCGTCAAGCCGGGCCCGGGCATGATCCATGGTTTTGCCGAAGCAACCGGCGTGCCGGCCGGGCAGGTTCTGATGGTGGGTGACAATACCCACGACCTGCACATGGCGCGCAATGCGGCTGCGGGTCTCGCCGTCGGCGTGCTGAGTGGAACCGGCACACGCGAACATCTCGAGCCGATCGCCGACCATGTGATCGACGGCGTCGATGATCTTGTCACGCTTCTCGACGAGCTTGAGGCCGCCTGAGCCGGCTTTCGGCAGGAAGCGCCTTGCATTATCAATGATTTTCGCGTTTTGATCGCGCTCATGCGGAGCCGCAGCCCGAGCAGGGACCAGGCGCGGCGAGGGGAACGCGACCGGACAGGGACATGGTATCAGAAGCACCACCATTCTGGTGGAAGGACAGGGATTGGCGAGCCTGGCTGCTCGCGCCGATCGCAAAGCTTTACGGCTTCGTCGCAGGGCGACGGCTGAAGCGTGCCCGTCGCCTGCCGATGCCCGTTCCGGTCATCTGCGTCGGAAATTTCACGGTTGGTGGCGCAGGCAAGACCCCGACGGTGATTGCGCTCGCCCGCGCTGCCGCTGCCAAAGGCCTGAAGGTGGGCGTGCTCAGCCGCGGCTATGGCGGCACCATGGACCGGACCACCGTGATCGATCCACACCATCACCGGGCGCGCGATGTCGGCGATGAGCCGTTGCTGATCGCCCGCGAAGCGCTGGTCGTCATCTCCCGCCGCCGGGTCGAAGGTGCACGCCGTCTGATCGAGGAAGGTGTCGACCTCATCCTGCTCGATGACGGTTTCCAGAGTGCGGCCCTTCTGTTCGACTATGCCTTAATGGTGGTGGATACGCGGCGCGGGATCGGCAACGGTTTCATCATTCCGGCTGGTCCGGTCAGGGCGCCGACGCAATTGCAACTTTCCTTCGCGACGGCACTTTTGAAGGTCGGCAATGGAGTGGCTGCCGATCCCTTCATTCGCAGTGCCGCCCGTTCGGGTAAACCGGTCTTCGAGGCAGCAATCCGTCCTGTCGAGCCGAACCGGATCGCTTCGCAGAAAGTGCTCGCCTTTGCCGGTATCGCCGATCCGGGCAAATTCTACGAGACCGTCCGCGGGCTTGGCGCCGAGATCGTCGAGACCCGCTCGTTTGGTGATCACTACTATCTGAGCGCCGACGAGATGGAGGAGATCCTGGCGGTGGCGGAAGCGAAAGGGCTCACGATCGTCACCACGGCCAAGGATGCGGCCCGGCTGCAGGGCGAGGGTGGCATTGCCGAGCGGTTATTGGAGAAGCTGGTGGTCGTCGACGTCGAAATGGCGTTCGATTCCCCGTCCGTACCCGGCCAGATCATAGACCAGGCCATCGCATCGTTCCGGAAGCGTCGCACCGGCTGATCAGACTGGCAGCGTTCCGGCGCGCTTTTCCGCCTCAAGGGAGGCCGCCGCATCGGCATAGGGCTCCTGACGGTCGACGCTCCAGTATTTGAGCTCGTCGAGCGGGATCTGTTTGCCGGTGATGGCACAGATCACAAAGCCGCCGGGCAGCAGAATGTGGAAGTCGCCATCAAGATAGCGAATCTTCGCCTCGCGGCTGCCACTGCCTTCAAACCGGTTCATCATCGCTCAGCCCTGCCTGGTCCCAGACCGTTCCTATCATCGACACTTGGTATAAGCGGTATAAAGCCGCCAGTGGCGAATTGCCAGCGCTTTCAGCTGCGGCCGAAGAGGCGTTCGATGTCCGAAAGCTTGAGCGTGATGTAGGTGGGGCGGCCGTGATTGCACTGTCCGGAGCCCGGTGTGGACTCCATCTGCCGCAACAGCGCATCCATTTCCTCGATGCGCAGGCGCCGTCCCGAACGGACGGACCCATGGCAGGCCATTGTGGCGGCGACATGTTCCAGCCGCTGGTGCAGGCCGTGGGATGTGTCCCATTCGCCGATTTCGTCGGCAAGGTCGCGGATCAGGGACTGGCAATCGATCTTGCCCAGCATCGATGGCGTTTCGCGGACGAGGATTGCCCCGGGACCGAACCGCTCGTAATGCAGCCCCAGCTGCTTCAGGCTTTCTGCATGTTCCATCAGCCGGTCGCACGCCTCTTCCGGCAGATCGACGATATCCGGGATCAGCATCGCCTGCGAGGGCAGCGCCCGGTTGCTGATCGCCTTGCGCATTTCCTCGAACACCAGGCGTTCATGCGCGGCATGCTGGTCGACGATGACGATGCCATCGCCGGTCTGCGCGACGATGTAATTCTCATGCAGCTGCGCGCGGGCCGCTCCCAGCAGGTGGTTGGTGGCGATAGGTGCCTCTGCCGCAGGCAGATCTGCGGATGGTGCCGGCTCATGCATCCGCGCCGAAGGTCTGTCGACGGTGCTGAAACTGGCCTGCCTTGGCTCGGAAACTTCAAGCCGGCTGGGACTGAAAGCGAAGGGGCGCGAGGGCGAGGTGGCCGCCGACCAGGGCCGGAACGGGCCGCCGGAATTGTCAGGACGGAAGGCGGCACCCATGGCGCGTGCTGCGGTGGTGGAGGAGCGATCGCCATCGCGGGCGAGCGCTTCGCGGATGGCGCCGACGATCAGCCCGCGCACAAGACCGGGATCGCGAAACCGGACATCCGATTTCGCGGGATGCACATTCACATCGACTAGCGCCGGATCGAGCGCGAGATCGAGAACCGCGACCGGAAAGCGTCCCGAAGGAACGGTTTCGGCATAGGCGCCGCGCAGGGCAGAGGCGATCAGCTTGTCGGCCACCGGGCGCCCATTGACGAAGGCGAACTGGTGGGCAGCATTGCCGCGGTTGAAGACCGGAAGGCCGGCAAAGCCCGTGAGGCGAACGCCCTCGCGCTCGGCATCGATTTCGATTGCATTCTCCTCGAAATCCTTGCCGATGACCTGAGCGATGCGGGCGAGCCGGTCAGCACCCGTCGCCGAAAATTCGATTGTTGAGCGATCCGATCCCGAGAGCGTGAAACGGATATGCGGAAAGGCAATCGCCATGCGGCGAACCACTTCGGTGATGGCGCCGGCTTCGGCACGCTCGCTCTTGAGGAACTTGAGCCGCGCCGGCGTGGCGAAGAACAGGTCCCGTACTTCCACAATGGTGCCGGGATTGGCGCCGCTCGGACGCACTGGCGTCACCTTGCCGCCCGTGACCGTGATTTCGGCACCGCTATCCGCATTCCGCGGCCGGCTGGTGATCGACAGCCGTGCCACCGATCCGATCGATGGCAGGGCCTCGCCGCGAAAACCCAGGGTGCGGATATTGTCGAGACCCTCGTCGAGTTTGGAGGTGCAATGGCGTTGCACGGCGAGTTCGAGATCGGAAGGCTGCATGCCCGATCCATTGTCGGTGACGCGCAGAAGCGCCTTGCCACCGCCGGCGGTGGCAATCTCGATGCGGCTGGCGCCGGCATCGATCGCGTTTTCGATCAATTCCTTGGCCGCGCTGGCGGGGCGTTCGATCACCTCGCCGGCGGCAATCTGGTTGACCAGCGTTTCGGGAAGGAGCCTGATTGTCATGGATTCATTTTCGCGGATTCGCAGCCGGAAGGGAAGGGCAATCGACGCTTGGCAACTACTCCGCAGCGAGTTGCGCGAGGCTGGCAAGCCGTGTCAGCACTGCCCTTAGAGCCGCCGGCTTCACTGGCTTGTTGAGTAGCACGATATTGTCGCGCTCGGCGGCGGCCCGCACCTCCGGTGAACGGTCGGCGGTCACGAGGATCGCCGGCAGATCGCCGAAAACCTGGCGAAGGCCGGCGATGGCTTCGATCCCGGTCCCGTCATCGAGATGATAGTCGGCAATGATGACCTGTGGCATCTGGCGCCCTTCGATGACGGTGCCGGTTGCCATAAGACTGTCGGCGGTGCCAACCTGGCAGCCCCAGCCTTCGAGCAGCAGCCGCATGCCGTCGAGAATGGCAGCTTCATTGTCGATGCAGAGAACCTGTACGCCATCGAGTTTCTGCAGGATAGGCTGCGGGCTCGGGGTCTTTTCCGTCACTTGCGGCACAGAGGCACTGAGATCGAGCGGCACCCGCACCCGGAACACCGTGCCCTTTCCGAGAACGCTTTGCAGTTCCACCGGATGATTGAGCACCTTGGCAATGCGATCGACGATCGACAGGCCGAGGCCAAGACCTGATGCGGTGCGGGCCCCTTCATCGAGACGGGCAAATTCCTTGAACACGGTGCGGAATTTCGATGTCGGAATGCCGATGCCCGTATCATGCACCTGAATCCATGCCTCGTTGCCGCGCCGCCGGACACCCACGAGCACGCGGCCGCTCAACGTATATTTGATGGCATTCGAAACGAGGTTCTGCACCAGACGCCGGAGGAGGGTAGGGTCGGTCCTCACCTTGAGCGTCGAAGGCAGCACCACCAGTTCCAGGTTTCGGGTATGGGCAAGCGGCTGGTAATCGGTTTCAATGCGTCGCAGGAAATCATCAAGCACCAGCGTCGAGAAGCGCGGTTTCATCGCCCCCGTATCGAGCCGTGAAATGTCCAGCACGGCGCCAAGAATGGTTTCGACGGATTCCAGCGCGGAATCGATGTTGAGAACGAGATCGGAATTGGCCGAATGGCCGAGCCGTTCCACCAGCGACGACGCATAGAGGCGCGCGGCATTGAGCGGCTGCAGGATGTCGTGGCCGGCGGCGGCGAAAAAGCGCGTCTTGCCGATATTGGCTTCTTCGGCGGAGGCGCGCGCTTCCGCCAGTTCGGTATTGACGCGAACGAGTTCGCGCGTTCGTTCACTGACACGTTGCTCGAGCGTCTCGTTGCTTTCCTCGAGCGCCCGGCTGGCGCGCACGCGTTCGGTAATATCGGTCAGCGTCGTAACGAAGCCCTGGTCGGGCATCGGGTTCGAGCGCAGTTCGATGATGCGTTCGCCGCCATCCATATGCAGCAGAAACGGGGTGTCGAGCGCGAGGATCTTCTCCATCACCACCTTCTGTTCGCTTTCCGGGAAACCGGTGCGGCTGGAGACGATCTCGATGATGGATTTAAGCGGAAAGCCCACCTGTCCGGCCTGCTCAGGCAGGTCGAGCAGGGTGCGAAAGCGACGGTTCCAGATCGCGAGCCGGTTTTCGCTGTCGAAAACGGCAATACCCTGGTCCATCTGCGAAAGCGCGGTCTGCAGAACGCCCTGGTTATACTGCAGCGCCTCGCTGGCCTGATCGAGCAGCATCGCGGTTTCGGTCGGATGTGCATCGAGCCGGCGCATGGTCAGCGACAGAACAAGGCGCGCCGAGGACGAGCCGATTGCCGAACCGAGCAGCTGTTCGGCGAAATTCAGAAGTTCTGCGCTCGCATAGCGCCGGTCATCGAGCTTGTGGCCGGAGGAATATTCGAACGAGGTGAAGGAACGTTCCATCCGTTCATCGCCGAGGTAGCGACCGATCGCCTTCTTCAGATCGCCGACCGTCAGGTTGGTCCGCCAGCCGCGCACAAGGGGGCGGCTGCTCCTGATCTGCGGCAGGAAGGCGGCCAGTTGCTGGCGTTCGACGAGCTTCAGATTGCGCGACAGCGAGCCGAGAATATAGGCAAGCGTGTTGAACAACAGACTGATCGAGACGGCCACGATGAAGGGGTCGGATTCCGGGCCGGCGAACAGATAGCCGAACGGCAGAATGCTCGTCAGAACCGTCGCGACATCGCTTGAGGCATTGACCCAGCCGAGACTGGGTATGAACAGCAGCCACAGCCAGAGGCCAAACCCGGTCACGAGCCCGGCAATTGCCCCGCGCGCATTGGCACGACGCCAGAACAGGCCGCCGAGCATGGCGGGCGCCATCTGCGAGACGGCAGCAAAGGCGATGAGACCGATCGAGGCCAGGCCATTCGACGAGCCGGCGGCGCGATAATAGACATAGCCCAGCATGAGCACGACGAAGATGGCGCCGCGCCGCACCATCAGCACCAGTGCGCCAAGATCCTCGTTGCCATTGCGCGCGCCGACCAGATTGCGCCGAAGCAGGAACGGCATCACGATATCGTTGGAAATCATGATCGCCAGCGCAACGGAGGCCACGATCACCATCGCGGTGGCAGCCGAAAAACCGCCGATGAAGGCAATCAGCGTAATGATCGGCATGTCTGCCATCAGCGGCAGCGTCAGCACATAGAGATCGGCATCGCCACCGCCATTGAACTGGATGACACCGCCGATGGCGACCGGAATGACGAAGATGTTGATGGCAATCAGGTAGAGCGGAAAGAACAGGCTGGCGAGGCGCAATTCGCCCGGCGTGCGGTTTTCGACCACCGTGACATGGAACTGGCGCGGCAGCATGATCACCGCGAAGGCCGAAAGAAGGATCAGGGTTATCCAGCGCGCAATCGGCGTGTGATGCTCGAGCGCTGCAGTCGCCTGGATATGGTCGGCTGCCTTGCTGATGAGATCGGACGGCCCGTCGAAAATGAAAAAGACGACGGTGATGCCAAGCGTCAGGAACGCAATCAGCTTGACCAGCGATTCCGTTGCGATTGCAAGGATCAGCCCGTCCTGATGTTCGGTCGCATCGGCATGACGGGTTCCGAAGACAACCGCAAAGAAGGCAAGCGACAGCGACACCAGCAGCGGCAGGTCGATGAACTGGTGGGAATCGAGTCCGATCGTGTAGCCCGATGTATCGACAAGTGCCGCGACCGATGTCGACACGGCCTTGAGCTGGAGCGCGATATAGGGCACCGCGCCTGCGAGCGCGATGATCGCGACAGTGAAGGCGACGATCGGATTCTTGCCGTACCGGGCTGCGATGAAATCGGCGATCGATGTCAGCTTTTCGGCCTTGGCAATGTCGATGATCCGGCGGATCAGCGGCAGGCCGAGCGTGAACATCAGGATCGGGCCGATATAGATGGCGGTGAACTCGAAGCCGCGTTCGGCAGCCAGACCGACGCCGCCGAAATAGGTCCAGGACGTACAATAGATCGCAAGGCTGAGGGCATAGACCACCGGCCGGCTGCGGGCGGCCGCGGGGCCTGTCTTGGCGCGCCGGTCGCCAATGCTGGCCACGGCAAACAGCATTGCCAGGTAGGCAATCGCCGCACCGAATACCAGCCATCCTGAAAGCATGCGCTCCCCCGTCCGCATCTGCCTACGTGCGCTGCTCAAGCGCACCGGCATCCTGGATCTTATCGACCCGACCTGTGGAAAGCCAAGAATTTGTTACATCGTCCCGCAGTTTTCGCCCGGATCCCCTGTTTTCAATTTATTAATTCTAGAAGTTACTGCTAATATCTGGCCGGGGGCAATCCAGACAGGAGTAAGGGATGCTAAACGAATTCAAGGCCTTCATTGCACGGGGCAATGTGCTTGATCTCGCTGTCGCCGTGATTATCGGCGCGGCTTTCGGAAAGATCGTATCGTCTTTGACCGATGATCTCATCATGCCGATCATCGGCGCCATCATCGGCGGCTTCGATTTTTCGAACTATTTCATTCCGCTTTCCAGCAAGGTCACGGCCACCTCGCTTGCAGCGGCGCGTGAACAGGGGGCGGTTTTCGCTTACGGCAACTTCATCACCGTGATCATCAACTTCCTGATCATCGCCTGGTGCATTTTCATGCTTTTGAAGCTGGTTAGCCGTTTCATGCCGAAGAAGGACGCCGAACCTGCGCCGGCACCGGGACCGTCCGATGAAGTCAAGCTTCTGATGGAAATCCGCGATCTTCTAAAGAAGTGATTTTCAGGAGCGGGCGGCAGACTTGCGGCCCGCTTCTCCCTATCGGAGGCGGTCAGCCTTCGGCCGGCAGCGCGCGAAAAGTAATCTCGGCATCGATGGCGCGCTTGAGCTCATCCTTCACGGCTTCGGAAGTTTTCAGCACCTCCTCGGCCCTGAGGAAATCGAGCACCTTGAAGCGGCCAACATCGGGTCGAAGAAAAATGTCGGGCCGGTGCGCCTCAAGCTTCATTGAAATGATCGAATGCATCATCAGTTGCGAGGCCCCGAAAAGGCTGTCCACCCGGTTCGGCATCTGCTGATCCTCACCCACCGGCGCGCCCACGACATCGACCCCGATGACGATATCCGCCAGACCGGACAGATATTCGAACGGAACCGGGTTATAGATGCCGCCATCGATCAGGATGCGACCCTCATGTTTGACCGGCATGAAGACGGCCGGAATGGAAGCGGAGGCTGCTAAGGCCGGAAAAAGCTCTCCCTCTTCGATCAGGATACCCGCCTGGCCATAATAGTCTGTCGCCGTCACCTTCAGCGGGATCGAGAGATCCGCGAAAGTTTCCGGCAATGCCGGGGGCATGAAGGCCTTGAGGATCCGTTCGAGGTTGAACTGGCCGAACCGGAAACCGCCGGTGACCATTTCTCGGACGGAATTGGGTCTGAGCGACCAGATTCGGTTCATCACTTCGCGTGGATTTCCCACGGTTTTCAGCGTGAATTCGCGGATGTCCTTTCCGCTCATCCCGGCAGCAACGCCGGCGCCGATAATGGCGCCGATGGAGGAACCGGCAATGGCAACCGGTTTCAGACCCAGCTCATCGAGCGCTTCGACGATATGGATATGCGCGAGCCCTCTGGCCCCGCCGCCGCCGAGCGCGAGGGCAATCGTCGGTGTCGAGGCGTTGGGTTCGGCATCCATGCCAGGCTCCTAGGGTCAAGACTCAATCAGGTTTCGGGCGTGGCGCGAGACGGATTTTGGTTCTGAACAGGAGAAAAGCCTGCCGTGGAGCCCAACTCCACAAAGGGTTTTCGACGCATTCAGAGCCAAAATCCGCCGCGTCCCGAAGGGATATGGTGAAAATCGCCCGGTTTGGCGTCGCAGATTCTCGATGGATGTTCGATCCATCTTCGAATCTGCTTCTAAAACCGAACGATTTTCCCACATACCACGCTCCAAATCCTGATTGAGTTTTGACCCTAGCGTTTCTGACCCGGTTGGTAGCTGTAGAAGTGCATGCGGGTGTCGCCGAAGCTTCGCTCGTCGAGCCTTTTGAAGTTCGTCCCGACGATCGGATCGACCGAGCCTTCCTCTTCAAGAACCACCAGCGCACCCTCCTTCAGCCAGCCGCCGGCGTCGGCTGCGGCGAGCGCCTTCTCACCCAAACCCTTGCCATAGGGCGGATCGGCAAAGAGCAGATCGAATGGCGGCATATTGCCAGCCGGTCCGAGGTCTGTCGCATCGCGCCGGAAAATGCGCGTCTTGCCCTGCAGTCCCAGCGTCTCGATATTGGCATGCAGAAGTGCGCGGCCTTCCACCGAGTTTTCGATGAAAAGCGCATGCGTCGCCCCGCGCGAGATCGCTTCAAGGCCGATGGCCCCGGTCCCGGCAAAGCAATCGATGACCCGCTTGCCGACCAGCGCTTCCGGATAGGTGTGGCTGATGATGTTGAACAGGCTTTCGCGCGTCCGGTCGGTGGTCGGCCGGATCGCATTGCTCTTGGGTCCGTTCAGCGCTCTGCCACGAAACTCACCGCCGACGATCCGCACCGCGCTTCGGGCCTCCCTTTGGCGAACCGTTGCCGGGTCTCGAGCCGGATGGCTTGTTCGGACGATCTCCGCCGCCCTTGCGGTCATCTCCGGAGCGTGCCGGACGGGAAGCGGACTTGCGGAACCGGCCTTCCTTGCCGTCGCGTTCGCCGCTTTCGGCCGCCTTCAACTCGGCTGCCTTGCGTTTGCGCGCCTTGACTTCGGCTTCCTTGGTTTTTTTCGGACCCAGCGGCTTGGCGCCCGGTGCCATCCACACATTGGCGGTACGGGTGCCGGCGCGCAGAGGTTCGCGCTTCTTCTCGAAACCACGCTCACCCTTTGCCGGACGCTCGCCGTCATCGCGCTTGCCGTCGCGATCGAACTTGCGTTCGCGCGGTGGCTGCGTGTCGATGCGGGCGAGATCGCGTTCGCGCCGTTCTTCGCGGCTTTCGCGGCGCGGACGGGCTTCGCGTTCGGCGGGCTCTTCCTCGACCTTTTCAGGCTGGACCTGGTTGATGATCGGTGCCTCGAAATTGGCATTGGCATCGGCAATCAGGCGCGGTCCGAGCTGGTCGCGCAGGGTGCGGCTGCGCACCTCGACAGCCTGGCCTTCCTCGAGTTCGCCGAGCTGGAATGGCCCATAGGAGATGCGGATGAGCCGGTTAACTTCCAACCCGAGAGCGCCCAGCACATTCTTGATCTCGCGGTTCTTGCCTTCGCGCAGACCCATCGTGATCCAGCTGTTGTGGCCCTGGGCACGGTCAAGGGTTGCCTCGATGGCCCCATAGAGAACGCCTTCGACCGCAATGCCTTCCTTGAGGCTGTCGAGCTTTTCCTGGTCGATGGCACCATAGGCGCGCACGCGGTAGCGACGCAGCCAGCCGGTCGACGGTAGTTCGAGCATGCGGGCAAGGCCGCCATCGTTGGTGAGCAGCAGCAGGCCTTCGGTGTTGATGTCTAGGCGGCCGACCGAAATGACGCGCGGCAGTTCCGGCGGCAGATTGTCGAACACGGTCGGGCGGCCTTCCGGATCGAAATTCGTCGTCACAAGCCCGGCAGGCTTGTAATAGATCCACAGCCGGGTGCGTTCGATGGCGCCGATCGGGTTGCCGTCGACTTCGATACGATCGGATGGCTGGCAGTTGACCGCCGGCGTCGTCAGTACCTTGCCATTCAGTGAAACGCGGCCTTCGAGGATCATGCGCTCGCAATCGCGCCGCGAAGCGACACCGGCGCGCGCCATGATCTTGGAAATACGCTCGCCTTCGCCAGCCACGACCAGATGATCGGGATTGCGTGGCTTGTCGCCGCCGGTGCGACCGAAGCCGGTTTTTTCGGCGCGCGGACGATCGCTGCGGGGCCTGTCGGAATAGGGCCGGTCAGAATTGGGCCTATCGGAACGCGGCTTCTCCGACCGGGCTTCATCGGTGCGCGGCCTGTCTGACCTTGGCCGGTCGGACCTCGGCTTGTCGGAATAGGGTCTGTCAGCACGGGGCTTGTCGGAAGCCGGCTTGCCGAATTTTGCCGATGAACGCGCCTCGGCCGACCGTTCTGAACGCCCGGAACCTTCCGACCTGTCCTCGCGCGGCTTGCGCGGCGGCCGGTCGCCGTCCGATGGCTTGTCCCGGAATGTCTTGTCCCGGAAAGTCTTGCGACCGCCAGCACCGGGTTTTTTGGTATCTTTCATTTGTGCTTGCCTCTACTTTGAAGCTCTCCTATCAGGTGAGAGGGTCCGGGTTAAGAGGAATTTGCCGTTTGCCGCCTGCAAATCGCTTCATGACATTGGCTTTGGCGGAAGCGGAGGCTGCTTTTGCCCGTGGCGAGGTGCCGATCGGCGCTGTCGTCGTGCTGGATGGCGAAGTGATCGGTCGCGGCGGCAATCGCACCCGCGAGCTCAATGACCCCACAGCCCACGCCGAAATTCTTGCGATCCGCGCCGCGACGAACGCCAAGGCGAGCGAACGTATTCCCGGCGCCGATCTTTATGTGACGCTCGAACCCTGCCCGATGTGCGCTGCCGCAATTTCGTTTGCACGCATTCGTCGACTCTATTTCGGAGCCTCGGATCCCAAGGGAGGGGCGGTGGAAAATGGTGTTCGCTTCTACCAGTCGCCAACCTGCCATCACAGTCCCGACGTCTATTCCGGATTTGCGGAAACGGAATCGGCGGCCATGCTCAGGACATTTTTCCGCGAAAGGCGCTGATTGATTTCAGGCAGCTGCGACGTCCTTGGCTGCGTCGGGTTCTTCAATCCGCATGACAACGCAATTGCGTCCGTTGCGTTTGGCCCGATAGAGGCGCCGGTCGGCTTCGCTGACGGCTTCATTCACCTTGAAGGCGCCTTTGAGCATGATCCCGCCGATGCTGAGCGTAACAGGAACGCGCGCGCCATCCTTGCGGATATCGAGTGCTGCAGCGCCCAGCCGGATCGATTCCGCGATGAACTCGCATTCCGCTTCGCCGACACCATCGAGAAAGGCTGCGAACTCCTCGCCGCCGATCCTGCCCCAGAAATCGCTGTCATGCAGCGAGGTGCGCACGGCACGGGCGATGCCGGCCAAAGCCTCGTCGCCAGTCTGGTGCCCGAAACTGTCGTTGATCTTCTTGAAATTGTCGGCGTCGATGAAAAGCAGCGCACCCTTGCGGTCGAGCCGGCTTTGCGCTTCGAGCATGGTCAGGAACGCCTCGCGGTTGAGGGCACCCGTGAGCGAATCGTAACGCGACTTCTGTTCGAGAGCGGCATGCGAACGCAAAAGCTGCACATGCATCTGGTCGAGTGTCTCATGCATGATCTGCAGTTCGCGATGCGCGATCGCCAGCCGCTCGCTCTGGTGGAACTGCCAGGCACTTGCCGGCCAACCGACGAGGATCGGGCAGAGAACGCTCATCCAGAAACCGGGACCATCCGGTTGACCGCCTAGGAATGGCACGATCAAGAGCACGATCGAACAGGACGCTGCCGCAGACGCGACTGCGACGACGCTGGCTTTGACCGCGGTTTTCCTGCTCGGTTTGAACATGTCGGGACAATAGGAGAGAGAAAGTTAACAGAAACTCACCGCGGCTGCGTTTTTTAGCGTCAGATAAAAATATCCGACGTTTTCCACAGCCCTTGACTATTTTCAATTCAGTTAATGCAATCTATTGGCGAAGGCATTGTTGGCCCGATGCCTTGTAGCGGCCGACGGGCTTGTAATGTGCGATTGCTGTTTCCACGGCAAGACGGATCATGCAGGCGAGCTCGTCTTCGCGATCTGAGTTCGGCGTCAGCAGCGTCAGTTCGGCACCGAATTCGGGCGTACCCTCATAGGGGATCGAATAGGACGGGCGGCTGATGCCGGCAGTGATGCGGACCGTATAGATCCATTCGCGACCGGATTTGGTCTTCATCCACTGTCCGACATCGGAATTTGTAACAAGATTGACGACGAGATCCGCGCCCGGTCCATTCTTGGATTTCAGCCCGGCGGCATCAAGAGCACGCACCATCGGCGGCACGAGATATTCGGCGTAGCCGCTCGCGCTTTGTGAGCTCGACATTTCGATGATGTATGTTTTGCCCGCAAGAGACCCGGCAAGAGCGCCGGGCGTGTTAAGGCAGAAGAAATAAAGGATCGCGACGAAGACGGAGAGGAAGCCGCGATCAAGCATTCGCATCAGTCGAAGACCTGCCACCACTGCTTGCCGGTGCCGGCGATAGCGGCATCCTTCATGCGCTTCTTTTCCTTGGCAGCTTCGGATTCGCCGAGGTTCTGGAGCGCAGCCGGATCGTCGACCTTGCGATATTCCAGCGGCGGATCGCTCATGAAACGGCGGCGGTCGGAATAACGGCCATCCTGAATGGCGCGCGCTTCGCGATAGGCCTTCTGCTGCTCTTCCGGCGTCAGGGCCTTGCCTTCGGTGACGGCGACCATCAGCGGCGAACGATAGCTGCCATTGTCGGCATTCTCGTCGGCTTCCGCCTTCAGGCGCGCACGCGCCTGTTCAGGGCTTTCGACCCACTGCGGATTGTCCTTGCTTGCCAGGCTTTTCTGCGGCGCAACGAGAGCGGTCGGGTCGGCCGGCTTCACGAGGCTGCCGCGCGGCTGGTAGGCGATCGGCTCGGGCCGCTTGGCCGGAGACAATGCAAACGACTCGCCAAGATCGGTAATCAGCTGCTCGCCGGACGATTTGTCGGTGCCGTAGGTCGGCCCCATGCAGCTGGAGAGAAGGGTCGCCACCGCTACCAGTCCCGTCACACCGCCTGCCATGCGAAACACACTTGCCATGCCTTTAAAACCTTTCCCGCAACAACGCGCGAGTCTGTCTTCGATCTTCACGCCATAGCGCGTGAATTCGGCCAATTTCAGGCAGCTTTACCGGAGACAGTTGGAAAGCGCAATTCTTTCCGGCGACGATCAAAGGTTTTGAGCCGAAAAGCGTATCGGTCCATGGCCTTTGTCAAGAAAGGCCGGGGCGTTCGCCACCCCGGCCCCTCAGGTTACTTGGCGGCAGCCAGCTCGCGCAGCGCCTGGGCATCACGGGCCGAGACATCCGGATAGTCCGGATCGGACCCGACATCCTTGGTGATCTTCCAGGAGCGGGCGCATTTGCGGCCTTCGGCGAGCGTCGGCACAACCGAGACCTTGGCGCCGTCGTCAGCCCGGAAGGCATCGGCCGGACCTTCGCCGGATTTCAGCATGATATCCGACGTGATGCAGATTTCTGCAAAATCCAGCCCGTCCAGCGCTGCCATCAGCTCGGCATCAGCAATGAAGACTTCCGGTGCGGCTTCGAGAGACGAGCCGATCCGCTTGTCCTTGCGTTCGATTTCGAGCGCGCCGGTGACGACGCGGCGAACGGCGCGCACCTTCTTCCACTTTTCCGCAAGCGCCTCGTTCATCCACTCGGCGGGGATGGAAGGGAACTGCTCGAGATGGACCGATTCCGCATTCGGATCGCGCGACAGCCAGGCCTCTTCGGTCGTAAAGGGCATCATCGGCGCAAACCACAGAACGATGCAATCGAACAGCTTGCGGATGACGAAGAGAGCCGAACGCCGCTTCAGGCTCGACGGCGCATCGCAATAGAGCGTGTCCTTGCGGATGTCGAAATAGAAGGCCGAGAGCTCGACATTGGCAAAATCGGTGAGCGCGCGGGCGATCTTCTTGAAGTCGAAATCGTCGTACCCCGTCCGCACGAGCTGGTCGAGTTCGGCAAGGCGATGCAGCATCAGCCGCTCGAGTTCCGGCAGATCGGCATAGGCGATGTCCTCGCCCTTGTCATGGGCCAGCGTACCGAGCATCCAGCGGATCGTGTTGCGGATCTTGCGGTAGTTGTCGATGTTGGTCTGGATGATCGTCTTGCCGAGGCGCTGGTCTTCCCAGTAGTCGGTGTTCATCACCCACAGACGCAGAATGTCGGCGCCCGACTGGTTCATCACATCCTGCGGGAACACCTGGTTGCCGAGCGACTTCGACATCTTGCGGCCATCCTCGGCCATGGTGAAACCATGGGTGATGACGGCATCGTAAGGCGCGCGGCCGCGCGTGGCGCAGCTTTCGAGCAGAGAGGAATGGAACCAGCCGCGATGCTGGTCGGACCCTTCGAGATAGACATCGGCCGGCCATTTCAGGTCCGGACGGTCTTCGAGCGTGAAGGCATGCGTCGAACCGGAATCGAACCAGACATCGAGAATGTCGGTCACCATGGTCCACTTGTCGCCGTCATGCTCGTTGCCGAGGAAACGCTCCTTGGCACCTTCGGCAAACCAGGCATCGGCGCCTTCGGCCTCGAAGGCAGCCAGAATGCGCTGGTTGACCTTCTCGTCCTTCAGCACATTGCCGTCCTTGTCGGCAAAGACGCAGATCGGCACGCCCCAGGCGCGCTGGCGCGACAGCACCCAGTCCGGACGCTGTTCTATCATGGCGCGGAGGCGGTTCTGGCCGCCGGCCGGCACGAAGCGGGTGTCATCGATCGCCGAAAGCGCGCGCGTGCGCAGCGTCGAACCATCGCCGAGGTCCTTGTCCATATAGACGAACCATTGCGGCGTGTTGCGGAAGATCACGGGCTTCTTGGAGCGCCAGGAATGCGGATAGTCATGCTTGATGCGGCCGCGGGCGAAGAGGTTGTTTGCGGCGATCAGCGCATCGATAACGCGCTTGTTGGCATCGCCCTTCTTGCCATTGTCATCCATGACGCGGGCTGCGCCACCTTCGGCCGAGGGGCCGAAACCCGGGGCTTCGTCCGTATAGAAACCATCATCGCCGACGGTGAAGGGGATCTTCGACGAGATGCCGCGGGCTTCCAGTTCGCGGGCCTTCGCCATCCAGGCATCAAAGTCTTCGCGGCCGTGACCGGGCGCTGTGTGCACGAAACCGGTACCGGCATCGTCGGTCACATGGTCGCCATCGAGCATCGGCACGGCGAAACTGTAGCCGAGATCAGCCAGCGGATGGGCGCAGGTGATGGCGCCAAGCTCATCCGCCGAAACAGCACGCAGGCGCTTGAATTCGAGCTTGGCCTTGGCGAAAGGGTCTGCCGCGAGCTTGTCGGCAAAGATCAGCTTCTCGCCCGGCTGCGGGCCGAAATCATTGGCCGCTGCAGTGACTTCGTAGAGACCATATTCGATCCGCGACGAATAGGAGATCGCCCGGTTGCCCGGAATGGTCCAGGGCGTGGTCGTCCAGATGACGATGGAGGCTGTGCCGAGATCAGTTTGCTGATCGCTATCGAGTACAACAGACCGTACCGGGAACTTCACCCAGATCGTGTCGCTTTCGACCTCGTGATATTCAACTTCCGCTTCGGCGAGCGCGGTGCGCTCGACGACCGACCACATGATCGGCTTCGAACCGCGATAGAGCTGGCCGCTCATGGCAATCTTCAGAAGCTCGCCGGCAATCCGGGCCTCGGAATGATAGTTCATGGTCGTGTAGGGATGGTCGAAATCGCCCTCGATGCCGAGGCGGCGGAATTCGTCGGACTGGATGTTGATCCAGTTCTGCGCGAAATCACGGCATTCCTTGCGGAATTCGTTGACCGGAACCTCGTTCTTGTCCTTGCCCTTGGCGCGATAGGCTTCCTCGATCTTCCATTCGATCGGCAGGCCGTGGCAATCCCAGCCCGGCACGTAGTTGGCATCGCGTCCGCGCATCTGGAACGAGCGGGTGATCGTGTCCTTCAGTACCTTGTTGAGCGCATGCCCGATATGGATGTTGCCGTTGGCATAGGGAGGGCCGTCATGCAGGACGAACTTGGTGCGGCCGCTCGCTGAGGCACGCAGCTTCTTGTAGAGGCCCATTTCCTTCCAGCGGGCCGCGATTTCCGGCTCCTTCTGGGGCAGGCCGGCGCGCATCGGAAAATCCGTCTGCGGCAGGTAGAGGGTCGAGGAATAGTCGTTCTTGTCAGTCGTGTCGGTCATGATCCGGCCATTGCTTGCGCGCTCGTCGAGGACGCGTCAGGGAACTGTCTCAGTGTGGAAAGTGCGCTATCAAGCGCGAAAACCCGGACCCTCCGCAAGCGTTTAGATCGCGCGGAAGGCCGGGCCTGTAATTCGAAGGGATATGCTCGACTGCACCCTGTTCATGGCTGCGTGGTGTATGGGCTTTTTTCGAAAAATGAAAGGGGCGGCGCCAAGAAATTGCGCCTCGGAGAGGATTTGATGCGCGGTTTCGGCCCGATCAGGCCGATTGCGCTTCAATGGGATCGGAATCGTCGCGTGCCTTCAGTTTGGCCAGAAGTGCGTGATTGCGCAAAAGCGCAGCCGGCTCGAAAGGCATCACGCGGTTGCGGCTGGTATTCTTGATGGCATAGAGCGCGCAATCGGCATCGGCGATCCAGGCATCGAGGTCGCGTTCAGGATTGTCGGCAATGATGAAGCCGCAGGAGAAGGTGAAGGTCAGTCGGGCGCCAGCGACATCGATCTCCGTTGCTTCGACACGCTTCCGCAGCTCTTCGAGGACCGCCTGCGCCGCATCGCGATCGAAGCC
This sequence comes from Fluviirhizobium alvei, assembly GCF_030551875.1. Lineage (GTDB taxonomy): Bacteria > Pseudomonadota > Alphaproteobacteria > Rhizobiales > Rhizobiaceae > Rhizobium_E > Rhizobium_E alvei. The sequence continues at coordinate 210,236 of NZ_JAUOZU010000001.1, forward strand.
CGGCAGGAAGAGGCCGAATTCCTCGCCGCCCAGGCGACCGAAAATGGCATCACCCGGCAGGATCGCGTTGCCGAGCGCCGTAAAATGCACGAGCGCCTGGTCGCCGCCGAGATGGCCGAACGTGTCATTGATGCGCTTGAAATGGTCGAGATCGATGACCGCGACGGCACCGCCGCCTGCGACCTTGCTTTCCGCCGCTTCCAGAAAGGCGCGACGGTTGAGGATGCCGGTGAGCGCGTCGTAGTTGGCAAGCTTCCGCTGCGCTTCCGTGGCGCGCTCGAGATTGAGCACCAGCATCATCAGGTAAGCGGCCATGTTCGACAGCATCAGGGGCACGAGGCTGGCCTGCAGCCACCAGGCGTCGATCAGGCGTTGGGCTGATCCCGCCGGGTTCAAGAGCGCAAACGGGATGACGGTGATGCAGGCCGCGGCATAGCAGGCGAGGAAGAACGAGGCCAGTTTGCGCGAAGGCAGCTTCTCTCCGGCCATTCCATTCCGGATCACGCGGGAGGTCATGCCGAGATTGATGGATGCACCAAGGAGCAGGAGCGCGGTCCCTCCCGTCGGCACGATACCGGTGATGCGACAAAGGCCATAAAGACCGATGGTGACGGCACTGACGGCCAGGCTTGAGCCACGACCGTTGCGCAAACCGTAGAAATCCACAAAACCCATGAACATGAAAGCGGTCGAGGCGAGGAAGAACAGCCCGCCGAGGTCCGGCGCCATATAGGGCAAGCCGAAGATGCCGAGTGCGGAGACAAAACTGGCCATCATCTTCAACCAGCTGGACATGGCCCAGTGGCGAATCGAACGCTTCTTCGGGCTGCGCAACCAGCCAATGGTGACTGTCGCCGCTATGAAAAGGTTCACATAGGCCGAGAACAGGTAGGCGGTTTTCAAATCCAGCATGGGTTACCGGTCGAAAGCGAGTCGATGACCGATCATGGACGAGATTTGCGCAACCGAGCCCTAACAAATGCAAATTCCACGGAGCATTCCTGAAATGGAGTGAACAAAACCTTACCGCCGTCGCTTTGTCCCGTTTCAGGCCGTCATATATACCATTCGATCGGTGCCTCCTCGGCTCTCGACCGATCGGGAGCGTCCTTCTCGACGCCGCGGATGCTGGCGATCGCCTGATGCTGGGTCAGAAAGACCTGGCCGGTCATCTCCTTGAGAAAACTGCATTTCTCCAGCCGATCCATCACCGGACCCTTCACTTCGGACAGATGCAGACGAACGCCGGCATCCTTGAGGCGCCGATTGATCTCCTCAAGCGATTCCAGCGCGCTGAGGTCGATTTCATTGACGGCCGAGCAGAGAAGAATGACATCCTTTACTTCCGGCCGGTCCGCCACCATCTCGCTCAGGCTTTCTTCGAGATGGCGGGCATTGGCAAAATAGAGACTGTCATCGACCCTGAGCGTCAGGATCTCCGGATAGGTTTCCACCTTGTGGCGCAGCACATTGCGGTAATGCTCGGTGCCGGGCACACGTCCAACCACCGCCATATGCGGGCGTGATCCCTTGTAGAGATGCAGGAGAATGGAAAGGGTGACGCCGGCGAGTATGCCGATTTCCACACCCAGAACCAAGGTCGCGACGATCGTCAGCGTCACGGCGGCAAAATCGGCAATGGAATAGGACCAGGCCTTCTTCAGCACCGAGAAATCGATGAGCGTGATCACCGAAACGATGATGGTCGCCGCCAGCGTCGCCTGCGGCAGGTAGTAGAGAAGCGGCGTCAGTGTCAGCGTTGCGAGCGCAATACCGAGTGCGGTGAAGGCGCCGGAAGCCGGGGTTTCGGCGCCGGCATCGTAATAGACGACGGAGCGGGCAAAGCCGCCGGTCACCGGAAAGGCACCCGAGATGGATGATGCGATGTTGGCGGCACCAAGTGCGATCAGTTCCTGGTCGGGAACCACCTTTTCGCGCTTCTTGGCGGCGAGCGTCTGGGCCACCGATACCGAACTGACGAAACCGATGATCGAGATCAGGATGGCCGGGCGAACGAGATCGAGCCAATGGGCGAGGTCGAAAGCGGGCAGGGCGAAGACGGGCAATCCCTGCGGAACAGTGCCCACTAGCCAGACCCCCATCTTCTCGAGATCGAGCCCCCAGGCCAGCAGCGTCGTCAGCCCCATGGCAACAACCGGCGCCGCGCGTGCGAGATTGCCTGCCAGACCGGTTGCGATGCCAAGCCTGACCAGTGCCGGCTTCAGGCCCTTGCGCGCCCATTGCAGGAAGATCGTCGCGGATGCGCCGATTGCCAAGGTCACCAGGCTGGTCTCGCCGATATGGGCAAGGAGCGATTCCACGATCCCAAGAAACGTGTCACCGGAGGCCTTGATCCCGAGCAGATATTTCACCTGTCCGGCGGCGATCAGGATGCCCGAGGCGCTGACGAACCCGGAAGTGACGGGATGGGAGAGAAAATTGGCGAGGAAACCGAGCCGGAAGATGCCGACCGCGACCAGAAAGATGCCGGACAGGAAGGCAAGCGCAATCGCCGCCGAAACATGGTCCATGCCGCCGGTTGCCGCCATCTGGCCGGCCGCACTCGCCGTCATCAGCGAGACCACGGCGACGGGACCAACCGCAAGCGGGCCCGACGTGCCGAAGATCGCGTAGATCAGCAGGGGCAGGATCGAGGCATAGAGCCCGGTTTCCGGCGGCATGCCGGCCAGAAGCGCATAGGCGAGCGATTGCGGGATCAGCATCAGCGTGCCGATCACGGCCGCAATCATGTCGCTCGTCAGAAGCCGGCGATTGTAGCGCCGGCCCCAGTCGAGAACCGGAAAATAGCGGGCGAGGCCCGTGGTTGAAAGCACTGTCATGATCCGGTCCAGAATGAAACCCGCCGATGCCAGCACCGGCGGGGGAGTGATCAGTCGATCAGCCGACCTGCTGGGACAGCTGGTAGACCATGGCACAACGATTGCCGGAGGCGCAGTAGGCGAGAACCGGACCGGACGTGCCCTTGAGCAGCTTCTTCAGTTCGGCGGCCTGCGGCATCGGCTGGCTACCGGGGACGACCGGCAGATAGTGGGCCGGAATGCCGGCGGCATCGGCCTGGGCCTTGATTTCGGCAAAGGCCGGCTGGCCGAAGCCTTCATTGTCCGGGCGCATGCAGATGATCATCGAATAGCCGGCATCCTTGATGGAGGCGACCGATTCCGGGTTGATCTGGCCGGTGACGTGATAGGAATTGTCGATGGGGCGGGCAGACATTTTCCTGGGGCTCCTTTTCTTGAACAGGAAATCAAACATTCAATTCATCCTTTGATTTGGCACCAGCAACGCTCAGAGCGCGTTGACGGGGACCTTGAGCATGGGACGGCCGCTCTTGTCGGTCGGGATCTGGCCGGCGCGCATATTGACCTGCAGCGACGGGATGATCAGCCGCGGCATGGCCAGCGTCGCATCGCGGGCTTCGCGCATGCGCACGAATTCGTCTTCGCTCGTGCCATCCTTGAGATGGATGTTGTGAAGGCGCTCTTCGCCGACGGTGGTTTCCCAATGGACTTCGCGCTTTCCGTCGGCACCATAGTCGTGGCACATGAAAAGCCGGGTTTTGTCCGGCAGTTCCAGCACGCGGCGCGAGGAACGATAGAGCGTGCGCGCATCGCCACCGGGGAAGTCGGCGCGTGCGGAGCCGGCATCCGGCATGAACAGCGTATCGCCGACGAAGGCGGCATCGCCGATCACATAGGTCATGCAGGCCGGCGTATGACCCGGCGTATGAATGGCATAGGCCGTCAGTCCGCCGATCGAAAGCGTATCGCCATCAACGAACAGGCGGTCGAACTGCGAACCGTCTCGCTGGAATTCGGTACCTTCGTTGAAGACCTTGCCGAACGTATCCTGCACGACGGTGATCTTGTCGCCGATGCCGATCTTGCCGCCGAGTTTGCCCTGGATATAGGGCGCACCCGAAAGGTGGTCGGCATGGACATGGGTCTCGAGAATCCATTCGAGCGTCCAGCCCTTTTCGGTGATGAAGGCGATCAGTTGGTCGGAGCTTTCGTAGGAAATGCGGCCCGCCGCATAATCGATATCCATGACGCTGTCGATCACGGCGCAAGCGCTCGAGGCAGGGTCCTTCACGATGTAGGAGATCGTGTTGGTCGCCTTGTCGAAGAAGGAGAAGACCTCCGGTTTGACGGTCGTATCGGGTGTGAAGGGCAGCGTCATTTCAATCTCCATTCGCTAGAGGTTGGCGGTTGCGGCGCGCTGGGCGCGCAAGACGTATCGGGTTGCCACGATGCCTGCGGTCATGGCGATGAGGAACAGGGCAGTTTCCTGGTCAAGCAGGCCGAGTGCGGGAATGGCGCCACCGGGGCAGAAGCCGGCAATGCCCCAGCCGATGCCGAAGAGTGCCGACCCACCAAGGAGCCGACGATCGACAGAACGGTTCTTCGGCACGTCGAACGCGGCCTCAAATGTCGGTTTTTGCCGGTTGCGGAACACCAGCGCGTAACCGGGCATGGCAACAGCCAGCGCGCCGATCATCACGAAGGCGAGGCTCGGGTCCCAGGTGCCGGCGAGATCGAAGAAGTTCAACACTTTCGCCGGGTTCGCCATGCCGGAAATCGCGATGCCGAGACCGAAGACGGCACCGATCAGGAGAGCGGAAACATATTTCATTGTCGCCTCCTCAGATCACATGCCGGATGACGAAGACGGTAATGATTGCCGTCGCCATGAAGGTCAGGGTCGCAATCGCCGAACGTGGCGAAAGCCGGGCAATGCCGCACACGCCGTGGCCGGAGGTGCAGCCCGATCCAAGCGTCACGCCAACGCCGACGATCAGTCCGCCGATGATGAGGGCCGTTGGCGTCAGCGGAACCGAAATCGCAATGGCATGCGTGAGGCTTTGATAGACGAGAGGCGACAGGATCGCACCGGCAAGGAAGGCGACGCGCCAGCCCCAATCGGCGGCAAAGGGAGGTAAGGCGCCGGCGAGAATGCCGGTCATGCCGGCAATGCGTCCGTGGAATGCCATCAGCAATGTGGCAGCCAGCCCGATCAAGGCGCCTCCTGCAAGGGATAGGAACGGTGTGAACTCGGTCATGTCGTCTCCAGTCTGTTCTTCTGGTCGGTGTTTGAGGAGCCGACCTGCGCCCTTCTCGGTGGCACAGGTCGTATATATAGTGATGTAACTATGTATTCAAGGTCGCGTCTGCTTTTTTCGCGTCAACGGCCAGCGTCGCGAAATTCCGATGGCAACGGGAAGAAGGTCGATCGATCGAAATAGCCGCGTGTGCGGTTCTCGATCGCGTTGCGCTTGTCCTGGCGGATGATGAAATTGTAGCTGTCGCCCGAGAATTCTCTCGTGAAATGAACGACATAGCCGAAATTCTCGGCATCGAAAGGCTTGAGGGCCCCCACCTGCACACCCTGGTCGCCGAGTTCGCGCCAGCCGGTGGTTTCGGACAGGCGGGCGATGACGATCTGCGCCAGCCGCGTCAATGTCTGCTTCTGCGCAGCGTCGCTGATCGCGATCTTGAAACGCACGGACTGAAAGGGGCCATTCTCCGGTCCCTTGATCATCAGAAAGAAGGTGGACGGGGAATCCGGGTTTGCGGCATTGGCAAGGCTCGTCTCATAGGAACATTCGAAAATCTTGCGGGCAAAGCTGCCCGGACCCCATTGGGTGGTTTCAATGCCGAAGGCTCGGAAATCATCGCAGAGATCCTTGCCGGAAATGTCGCTATAGCGGACGAATGTGCCCTGCCAGGTATCGATGAATTCGGCGAACATGCCGCCGGGCAGCATGACGGCAACCGAACCCAGCCGTTTGCCCTTGAAGGATTTGATGCTGCCCGGTTTTGGGATGACCATCTGCCGTTCGGGCGCCAGACCGGTCCAGACCAGCAGAAGATCGAGGTTGCGATGATTGTTGGCGAGCAGGACCGTCGCACCGATACCCGCGGTGATGAGGATAAAGACCAGCCAGAAGAACAGGCCGCCGTGTTTTTTAGGTTGCGACTTGACCATGGAGCGAACCGGCGGGTGGCGATGCCACGAGCTTTAGAGAAAGCCACGGGCGCTTTCAAGGCAAAGCGACGATCCTTCATCGCCATCAGTTGAATTTGCGGCCTCTCTCGGATTAATTGCTGCCGAACCCATTCGGTCGCCGAGGAGATAGCAAAAGAATGTCCGATCATGCCGCGCTCAGCCGTGCCGAACTGCCGCGTCCCGATATCGCGATCGAAGATGCCCAACGTCTGGCCCGTGATCTCTATGGGATCGAAGGCGATATCCGCGAACTCGGTAGCCAGCAGGATCGCAACTTTCTGATCGAGTGTGGCCGCGGTCGCTTCGTTCTCAAGATCTGCCGCGCCGAATATGACCGGGCGGAACTCGAAGCGCAGAATGCGGCCATGGTTCGGCTGGCGGGGCGGATCGGTTCACTCCAGGTACCGACCGTCGGAAAGACGCATGCCGGCGCCGAAATCGAAACCACCATCGTCAACGGCCAGAGCTGCCATGTCCGTCTCCTCGGCTATCTGGAGGGAGAACCGCTGACCCGGCGCAGATTCCTGCCCGAAGCAACCGTCGCAGCCCTCGGCGCGGCCTGCGCGCGCGTGGCACGAGGCCTCGAGGATTTTCGCCATCCCGGTCTCGACCGACATCTGCAATGGGATCTTCGCCATGCCGACAAGGTGGCCGCGCATCTCTTGCCGGGCATCGCATCGGCCGAGACGCGGGGCAGGATCGCCAAAGCCCTCGAATTGGCCAGCAAGGCTGTGGCGCCCCACCTCGATGGTCTCCGCATCCAGCCGATCCATCATGACATTACCGACGACAATGTCGTCGCCCGTCTCGATGCCGAAGGGGTGCCGATACCGGTCGGCATCATCGATTTCGGCGATCTGATGAATGGCTGGCTGGTGGCCGATCTTGCCGTTACCTGCGCCGCCCTCCTGCACCATTCCGGCGGCGATCCCTTCTTCATCCTGCCGGCGGTCAAGGCATTCCACGCCGTGCATCCGCTGACGGTATCCGAACTCAAGGCGCTCTGGCCGCTAATCGTCCAGCGTGCCGCGGTTCTCGTTGCCTCCAGCGAACTGCAGCTGTCGCTCGAACCGGATCATGCTTATGTGCTCGGCAATATCGACCATGAGCGGGTGATCTTTGAGGTTGCGAGCGCAACGCCGATTGCGGTCATGCAAGCGGCCATCCTTGCTGCTGCCGGCATGGAAGCGGAGGCAGCTGTTGTGACCGCCGACCATCGGCTGTTTCCCGAAATTGATCCGGCGAGGATCGCGATCGCCCGGCTCGATACGCTGTCGCCGGCGTTGAAGAACGGCAACTGGCGAACCGAGGGGCAGGCGAGGGCCATCCTGCGCGATGCCGTTGCGGAAACCGGTATGGCTGCCACCCGCTACGGCGAGCGCCGGCTCACCGAAACGGCGGGCCTTTCGCCCGATATTCCGGCCACGACCGCGCTCTTCGTGGAACTGGCACTGCCGCAATCCTCGATCATCGCCGCTCCCTTCGCCGGTGCGCTGGAAGCAACGGCGAAGGGACTGCGGTTGGTCGGCGGCGATCTGGCGCTCTGGCTCGAAGGTGTCACGTCCGGTCACGCCGCCGGCAGCCGATTGGAGGCCGGTGTAGAGATCGGCCGGGTCGGCGAGACAGGGCTCGTTACGGTTCAGCTTTGCCGCGATCCGGCAATCGATCCGCTGCACTTCGTCAAGCCGCACCAGTTTGAAGCCTGGTCCACGCTCTGCCCATCGCCAGCGACCATCCTCGGCTTTGATTGCAATGCGCCGGCGAGCGAGAGCGAAGCACTGCTGGCCAGTCGCCAGGCGCATTTCGCCAAGCCGCAGAAGAACTATTATCGCAGGCCGCCGCAGATCGAGCGCGGTTTCCGCGAGGAAATGTACGATGTCGATGGCCGTACCTATCTCGATATGGTCAACAACGTCACCATTCTCGGGCATGGTCATCCGAGGCTGGCAGAAGCGGTCGGGCGGCAATGGTCGCTGCTCAACACCAATTCGCGCTTCCACTATGCCGGTGTTGCCGAATTCTCCAAGCGGCTCGCCGATCTCGCGCCGGAGGGTCTCGATACGGTCTTCCTGGTCAATTCGGGCTCGGAAGCCAATGACTTGGCGCTGAGACTGGCCTGGGCCCATTCGGGCGCCCGCAACATGCTCTGCCTTCTCGAAGCCTATCACGGCTGGACAGTCGCCTCCGATGCTGTCTCGACTTCGATTGCCGACAATCCGCAGGCGCTGACCACGCGGCCGTCCTGGGTACATGCAATCACCTCGCCCAACACGTTCCGCGGGCCGTTTCGTGGACCGGATTCGGCTGCGGGCTATATTGCCGCTGCGGAAAAGGCGCTCGCCGCCATCGATGCGAAGGAAGAGGGGCTCGCCGGTTTCATCTGCGAAAGCGTCTATGGCAATTCCGGCGGCATTCCGCTGCCCAAGGGCTATCTCAAGGAAGTCTATCGCATGGTTCGCGAACGCGGCGGCGTGACGATCGCCGACGAGGTGCAGGTCGGCTATGGCCGCCTCGGCCACTATTTCTGGGGCTTCGACGAGCAGGGCGTGACACCCGACATCATCACCATTGCCAAGGGCATGGGCAATGGCCATCCGCTCGGCGCGGTCATCACCAGCCGTGCCATTGCCGACAGCCTGGAAAAGGAAGGCTACTTCTTCTCGTCGGCGGGCGGTTCACCGGTCTCCTGTGTCGTCGGCCAGACCGTGCTCGATATCATGCGGGACGAGCGGCTGCAGGACAATGCCCGCGATATCGGCGATCATTTGCGCAGCCGACTTGAAGCGCTCGGCCAGCGCTTTGCAATTGTCGGTGCGGTGCATGGTATGGGGCTCTATCTCGGCCTCGAATTCGTGCGCGACCGCCAGACGCTGGAGCCGGCCACGATCGAGACGGCGCGGATCTGCGACCGGCTGCTCGATCTCGGTGTCATCATGCAGCCGACCGGCGATTACCTGAATGTGTTGAAGATCAAGCCGCCGCTCTGCCTGTCACGGGCGGGCGCGGATTATTTTGCCGATATGCTCGCGCGCGTGCTCGAGGAAGGATACTGACCGAACCCCATGCGGCAAACTCGTTAGGACCCGGATGGTCGCTCCGGCGGCCGTCCGAAGGTGAAACGGTAGAAATCGGCGATATCGCTTTCCTCCGGCTCCAGCCCGCTGAAACACTTGAGATAATGGCCTAGGCGCGAATGGCGCACCTCGAGGCTTTCATCGATCAGAAGCGCATATTGGCCGATCTGGGTGAAGTAGAGGACGCGGGCCCGGATGAAGGCCTCGCCCTCCTCATAGCCATGACGGCGATACATGGCGGCGATCGCATCGACCCGCTGACTGTCGGCCTGCTCAACCACGGCCCGGACGGTCTCCGACCGGCGCGCCCAAAGCCGGACGGCCATGTCGAGTTTCGGATCGAACAGATGATCGTCCACCCAGCATTCGAACACATTGAGGATGGCGCGAATGATGTGCGGCGCTGGCCTCAGTGCACGTTCGATGATCGGTCCGGTATTGATCCGCAGCCAATGTTCGAGCAGCTGCTTGTGCAGGTCGGGCAGGCTTTCGAAGAACCAGTAGAAGCTCGACCGCGACACGCCGAGCTCGCGCGCCAGTACCTGCACCTTTACCTGGTCGATACCCTCATCGATCAGGGTGCGGATGGCCAGTCGCAGCCAGTCCTCGCGCGTCGAGCGGCCGGCTTCGGATGCTTCTGTCACCGTATTCATCGGCGCAGTTCCAGCCAGGTCCAGACCGAGGCTGCAAGCCCCCGTTCCACATGCAGTCGCAGACGGTTTTCGACCTCGTGCCGATAGAGGATCGCCGGTGTGGCGGCAAACTGCACAGAGGCACTCGGTCCCGGATTGCGCCGGTCGATCAACAGGGCCTCGGCCAGGAGGTCGTCGGTCGCATCCCCGTCGATCTCGAAGACATGGTAGGCTGCCGACATGTCGGTCACAGCAAAGCCGTCGTCATGCCAGCCGCCACGGGCCAGATCCGGCGGCGCGCCGATCGCCAACATGCGATCGCGGGCAAGACGCAAGCTGTAGCGGTCGCCCGCCGTTAGCCCGAGCGCACCCGTTCCCGTCCCGATCGCACCATCGCGTGCGGCATAGGCGTCGAGATCGCCACTGACCAGATGCTGGGTGAGGCCAGCGATCGACCGAACCTTGAATCCGGTGCGGCTCAGGACAGCGGTTGCCCAATGCGGTACCGGCGACCATTTGCCGGAAAGATCGCGGATGCGGATATCCTCTTCGCGCAGATCACGCATGGAGCCGTTCTCCCTTGGGATCGAGGAAACAGGGGGTGACGATCCTGGCCTTCCGCATGGTGCCGAAATGGCGGATATCGATGATCTCGCCCATGCGCGACAGGCCACGTTCGACGAGCCCGAGTGCGATCGGTTTGCCGAGCGTCGGGCTCATATAGCTCGATGTCACATAGCCGGTCGATCGGTGCCGTCCGGATAACCGTTCGACGCTATGGGCGCCTGCCGGCAACATCTCGCCGCCATCGGCAACCTCGAGCCCGACGAACTGCTGGCGGTTTTCGTCGCGCGCGGCCTCCATCATCAGCGAGCGCCGCCCGACGAACTCGACCGTCTTGTTCTTGAGCGGTCCATCGAGGCCGAGGTCACTCGGCCGCGTCAGGCCATCGGTATCCTTGCCGACGATGAGATAGCCTTTTTCCGCCCGCAGCAGCAGGAGCGCTTCCGAACCCATCAGGCAGGCATCGAAACCGCGCCCCACCTGTTTCAGATGCCCCCAGAGCGTTTCGGCCCTGTCCGCCCGGATCGATATTTCGTAGGAGCGGTCGCCGGTAAAGGAAACGCGGGCGACTCGAACCGCATCGGCGCCGAAATAGCCATCGGTGATCGCCATATGCGGCAGGCTCGCATCGTCAAGATCGGCCTTGATGCCGCTCGCGTCGATGAGATCGCGCGAACGTGGTCCTGTCACTGTCAGCGTGGCCCAGTTGGGTGTCGCATTGTGGATGAAGATCTTCTTGCGATCGAACCGGTCCTGCCGCCAGTCTTCGAGCGCGGCATGGACGCCAGCGACATGGCTGGTGGAGCAGGAGACGACGAAATGGTTGTCGCTCAGGCGCACGACGACGCCGTCGTCATAGACGACACCGGTCTCTGTGAGCATGAAGACATAGCGGCACCGGCCCGGCTTGAGCGTCGAGACGGTGTTGTAGAACATGAAATCGAGGAATTCGGCGGCCTGGGGACCGATCACCTCGATCTTGCCGAGGGTGGATCCATCGAAGAGCGCTACGGATTGCCGGGCGGCCAGAACCTCGCGGCGGATTTCCTCGTCCGGCACGCCCTTGCCGAAATAGGCCGGACGCAACCAGCCGCCATATTCGAGGAACACGGCCCCGTCCGCACGATGCTGCTGTTCGAGCGGCAGCCGGCGCACCGGATTGAAGAGCGGACCCGAGCGGCTGCCGGCAAAACTCTGCAACGAAACCGGCGTAAAGGGTGGCCGGTAGGTGGTGGTGCCGGTTTCTGCGATCGAACGGCCGGTGATCGCCGCCATCAGCGCCAGCCCGTTCATGTTCGAGGTCTTGCCCTGATCGTTGGCCATGCCGAGCGTCGTGTAGCGCTTGAGATGTTCCACCGAGATGAAATTCTCCCGCGCCGCCAGTTCGACATCCTTGGCGGTCACATCATGCTGATAGTCGATCCAGATGCGGCCCTTCTTGCCCGCTTCCGGCCAGGCGGTTTCCATCTCGTAAGGTGTCGTTGCGCTGATGGTCCGGTCCTTGAGGATCTCCGCAAGCGTCATCGCACCGGCAGCCGCGCCGACCACCCGGATCCCGTCGATCGTCGCCTCGGGTACGAAGGCTTGCAGCCTCTCGTCAAAAGTGAGCTTGCCCTTGGCCTGGCTGTAGAGATGTACGGTCGGTGTATAGCCGCCCGAAACGAGCAGGCAATCGCAGGCGATCTCGGTTCCATCGTCGAGGATCGCGGCGCCGACCGCCCTTTTGCCTTTCGCCGCGGTGATCCGGCGACCGGAAAACAGCCGGATCCGCGGATGCGAAAGGACCGGGCGCTGCGAACGCTGATCGATCAGCGTGACGCTTGCGCCCGCTTCGGCCAAAGCCAACGCTGCGCCATCGGTTGCCGAATTGTTGGTGGCAAGCACGATGGTTTCACCGACCAGGATCGCCTTGCGCTTGAGATAGAAGAGGGCCGCATCGACGGACAGGATGCCCGGCAGGTCGTTTTCGGCAAACGGCAGCGGGCGCTCGATTGCGCCGGTGGCGAGCACGGTTTCTCGCGGCCGGACCCGCCAGAGCGTATCGGGCTGGCCGTCGCCATGGCGCTGGTTGAGGGCGACAAGGCCATGGTCGTAGATGCCGAAGGCGGTGGTATTGGTGAGAAGCAGGGCACCACGTTCACCGAGGATTGCGACCGTCTGCTCGATCCAGTCACTGACGGTCAGTCCGTCGATCGTCACTTCGGCATCGTGATGGCGGGCGGCACCGCCTGCTTCGGAGCGTTCGTCAACCAGCATCACCTGCTTGCCTTCGCCGGTTGCTGCGAGTGCTGCGGCAAGCCCCGCCGGCCCCATGCCGACCACGAGCAGATCGACGGACTGGTTGATCTGTCGCGAAGGCGCGTCCTTCCGCCAGTCCGGATCGATCGTGCCCAGCCCGGCCATGGCCCGGATGGAACCGTCATAGAGATGCCAGTTCGGGAAGATGAAGGTCTTGTAGTAGAAGGCCGAGGGAATGAAGCGCGAGAAGCGGTCGAGGAAGGACTTGCGATCCGCCTCGGCCGTGGGTGAGGCGTTGACCGACCGCACCACCATGCCCTCACGCAGAGCGACCATGGTGGCGCGCTCGTTCGGCGAGAGCCTTCCATCGACCATCACATCGACGACGCCGTTGGGTTCCTCGCTGCCAGCGGCGAAGAAGCCGCGCGGCCGATGATATTTGAAGGAGCGGCCGATGATCCGCTGGTTGGCCGCAATCAGCGCCGAGGCGATGGTATCGCCGGCAAATCCGACATAGTCCTTGCCATCGAAGGTGAAGCGAAGCGGCCGGTCGCGGTTAATGGTTCCACCGGTCGGAAGTCGTCTCGCCGTCATACGCCTTCTCCTTCGCCGAGCAGGGCCTGGGAGGAGAGAACCCGGTGGTTGACCGTGTCCCGCGTCATGGTGAACACTTCCATGCAGGTCAGATGCTTCCAGATCTCGGCGCTTTCGCCCCTTCGGTTATGCTTCGCAAACAGATAGTCCGACCAGGTCTGGTCACTGACATCCATGAAGCCTTCGGGTCGCAGATTGCCGAGATCGCCGGCATAGTGGAATTCGGTTTCCGGCCTTGGGCCGCAGAAAGGGCAGGGGAAAGTCTGCATCGGATGCTCCTCAATGCGCGATGCCGGAACCGGCGGCTTCGTCGATCAGCCGGCCGGTGCGGAAACGATCGGGATCGAACGGACGTGACAGGTCGTGATGGCGTCCCGTCGCCATCAGCTGGGCGAGCATGACGCCACCCGCGGGAATGGCCTTGAAGCCGCCTGTGCCCCAGCCGCAATTGAGATAGAGGCCCTTCACCGGGCTCTCCCCGATGATCGGCGAGGAATCCGGCGTTACATCTACCACGCCACCCCATTGCCGCATAAGCTTCAACTGGCCGAGGGCGGGGAACATTTCGAGCAGCCCGGCGATCACCGTCTCGAGCGCCGGCAGGTTGCCGCGCTGCTGGTAGGATGGCACCCGGTCGAGCCCGCCGCCGATAACGAATTCGCCCTTGGCCGACTGGTTGACATAGGTTCCGGTCGCCGGCGCCAGAACGGTGCAGTCGAGGACCGGTTTCACCGGTTCGGAAACGCAGGCCTGCAGCGTATAGGAGGTGATCGGCAGCCGGAAACCGGCCTTGCCGGCCAGAACCGAGGAATGGCCGGCAACCGCGAGCCCGACGGCATCGGCCCGGATCGGTCCCTTCGCCGTCATCACGCCCTTGCAGGCGCCATTCTCGATCAGGAAATCGCTCACTTCACAATTCTGGATGATGTCGATGCCGAGCCGGTCAGCCGCCCGCGCATAGCCCCAGGCCACGGCATCGTGGCGGGCCGAACCCGCGCGCCCCTGCCAGACGCCGCCCAGCACTTCGAACCGCGCATTCGGCGACAGGTCGTAGAGCGGCAGCAGTTTGCGGATCTCGCTGACGGTCAGCAGTTCGGAATCGATGCCGTTGATCTGCATGGCATTGACGAGGCGGGCGGCAACTTCCATCTCGCCGCGCGAATGGACCATGGTCAGCACGCCGCGCTGCGAGAACATGATGTTGTAGTTCAGGTCCCGCGACAGGTTTTCGTAGAGGGTGAGCGACAATTCATAGAGGGCGGCACTTTCCGGATAGAAATAGTTCGACCGGATCGTGGTCGTGTTGCGGCCGGTATTGCCGCCGCCCAGCCAGCCCTTTTCGATCACCGCGACATTGGTGATGCCATGGTTCTTCGCCAGATAGTAGGCGGTCGCCAGCCCGTGGCCGCCGCCGCCGATGATGATCGCATCATAGCGGCTCTTGGCTTCCGGCGAGCGCCAGGCCTTCTGCCAGCCCTTCTGGTGGTTGAACCCTTCCTTTATGAGGGAGAGGGCGGAATAATGACGGGTCATGGGAAAACCTTTGAAATTCTTTTACCCCTCACCAACTTCGGCCAGGGGTTCGCGTTCCGCTCACCCGGCCTTCGTATCCTCTCCCGCAAGGGGAGAGGTAGGGTGCCACAAGATCGGCGTTGCCGCGGGTTTATCTCTCCCCTTGCGGGAGAGGATAGCAAGACCGCGATCGGCGAAGCCGATCGCTGGTCGCGCTTGGTGAGGGGTATCGCGGACAGGGACCGCATCTTACATCCTCAACACCTTGCCTTCGGGGTCATAGGGCGAGGCCGGGATCACCCGGCAGGCCCGCTCGTCGCCGACGATGAACGTCGTCAATTCGGTTCCCGGAACCGCCAGCTCCCGATCGATCAGCGCCATCGCAAGGCTCTTGCCGATCGTATGGCCGTAACCGCCAGACGTGACGTAACCGACGAGCTTGCCATCTTTCAGGATCGGCTCGTAACCGGAAGCATCGGCATTGGTGGCATCGACTTCGAGCGTCACCTGCAGCTGGCGCGCCGACTGTGTTTCCTTTTCGCGCAGCGCAGCGTCGCGGCCGATGAAATCGGGCTTCGTAAAATCGATGAAGCGATCGAACAGCGTCATCTGCGGCGTATAACCCTGGGTGAATTCCCGGCTCCAGATCCCGTAGCTCTTTTCAAGCCGCATCGAAAGCGATGCGCCGAAACCCACTTCCTTAAGACCGAGATCGGCACCGGCCTTCAACAGCGTTTCGCGCAGGCTTCTATGCTGGCTTGCATGGCAGTTGATCTCGTAGCCCATTTCCCCTGTCACCGACATGCGGCCGACCTTGGCGCGGATCAGCCCGACATCGATCGTCCGGCAGGCGAGGAATTTGAAGCCCTCGTTCGAGACATCGTCGGCCGTCGTCCGTTCGAGCACCTTGCGTGCCAAGGGACCGCAGAGCGAGAAGCCGACATAGGTGTCGGAAATGTCGCTGACCTCGACCCCTTCGCTCAGGTGGCTTTCGAACCAGCGCATGTGCCATTCGCGCAGATAGTAGGAACCCATGATCCAGTAGCTGCCGTCGCCCCAGTTGAAGATCGTGAGGTCACCCTTGAGCTTGCCGTTGGGCGCCAGCATCGGCGCGAGAACCGAACGGCCGGGCTTGGGGATCTTGCAGGCAAAGACATGGTCGAGCCACGCCTGCGCCTGGGGCCCCTTCACCTCATAACGGGAATAGCCGGAAATATCGATGAGGCCTGCCTTTTCACGCGTATGGCGCACTTCCGCGCCGACGATATCGAAGGCGCTCGAACGGCGCAGCGTCGGGTTTTCGACATAGTCCTTCGGTGCGAAATAGAGCGGCACTTCGAGCCCCCAGGAAACGCCCCAGCGCGCGCCGGCTTCGGTCATCTGGTCATAGGAGGGCGAGACTTTCAGCGGCCGCCCGGCGGGCAGCTGTTCGTTCGGGTAGCTCATCACGAAGCGGCGAGAATAGAACTGGCCGGTCGTTTCCTTGATATATTGACGGTTGGAGGCATGCTGGCCGTATCGGGCAATGTCCATGCCGAAAATATCGTCTTCCGGCTCGCCGAGGATCATCCATTCGGCCAGTGCCTTGCCGACGCCGCCGCCCTGCATGAAGCCGGCCATGACACCGCAAGCGACCCAGTAATTGTCCTTGCCGCGCACGGGGCCGACCAGCGGGTTGCCGTCCGGCGTGAAGGTGAAGGCGCCGTTGACCCAGCGCTTGATCCCGGCTTCCGCCAGCACCGGATAGCGCTCGTAGGAGAGCGTCAGCTCATGCTCGATCCGGTCGGGATCCTCCTGGATCAGGTCGAAGCCGTAGTCCCAGGGCGCACCATCCATGTTCCAGTGGCGGTGATCGGTCTCGTATATGCCGATCAGGATGCCCTTCTGCTCCTGGCGCAGATAGGAGAAGCCGTCGAGATCGACCATGGTCGGCAGTTCGTGGCCAAGCTTGGCGACCTCGGGAATGGCCTCGGTGACGAGATACATATGTTCGAGCGGCGAGACCGGCAGTTCGAGCCCTGCCATGCGGCCGACCTGCTTGGCCCAGAGGCCGCCGGCATTGACCACATGTTCGGCATTGATGGTGCCCTGTTCGGTCACAACGTCCCAGCTCTTGTCGGGACGCTGGTTGAGTTCGAGTACCCGGTTCTTCTCGACGATCGAGGCGCCACGGTTTTTCGCCGCCCGCGCATAGGCATGGACGACGGCAGACGGATCGATATGGCCTTCGCGCTCGGCAAACAGGCCGCCGATGATGCCGTCCGGCTTGACGATCGGGCAGCGTTCGAGAATTTCGTCGACCCCGATCAGGCGCACATCATCGATCCCGGTCGACTGGAAGACGCGGATCGAGGCCTTGAGCGCATCCCAGCGGTCCGGATTGCAGGCATAGGAAATGCCGCCCGTCGTATGCATGGAAATGTTGACGCCGGATTCCTTCTCGACCTCGCTCAGAAGGTCGATCGTATAGGCATGCAGGGTCGCCACATTCGGGTTTGAGTTGAGCGCATGGAAGCCGCCGGCCGCATGCCAGCTCGAGCCCGAGGTCAGAACGTTGCGCTCCACGAGCAGCGTATCCGTCCAGCCATATTTTGCCAGATGGTAGAGAATGGCGGTGCCGACGACGCCACCACCGATGACCACGACCTTGTAATGCGACTTCACGTTCCACTCCATCCGTTGCTGCGCCGAGTTTATGTTTGTGTACATAAATGTCTAGAGCGAATCTGAGGCTTTCCGCTGGATTTTTCCAGCTTCAAAAGCGTCATCAGATCCCAAATCCATGCGCATTCCGGCGGTCGGTAGACATTCTTGTCCGGAATGGTTGCGGATCGTAAATGTCGGGAAGCAGCGTGAAACCTTGCGGCGAGACCGCTAATCTGCCATCACGCCGTCGCCAGAAGAGGAAATACCATGTCCAAACCCGTCAAGCTGACCGCCGATCAGGCGTCCGATCTGATTTTTGATGCTCTCGTGGGGGCCGGAACGGTGGCGCGCAATGCCCGCTACCTCGCCGATGCGGTGCTGGAGACGGAACTCGCGGGTCTCGACGGTCACGGTTTCCACTGGCTCAAGGTCTATTGCGAGCATGTGCAGGCAGGCAAGGTGGATGGCAAGGCAACGCCGGTGGTCAAGCGCATGACCAACGTGGCCTTCCGCGTCGATGCCAAGAACGGTTTTGCCCATCCGGCGATCGAGAAGGGCCTCGCCCATCTCATTCCCGCCGCCCAGGATCACGGTATTGCCGCGATGGCCGTTCACAATTCCTACAATGCCGGCACGCTCGGCTTTCATACGGCCCAGATTGCCGAACAGGGGCTGGTGGCGCTCGGTTTTGCCAATTCGGTGCCGGCCATGGCGCCGGTCGGCGGTCGCAACCCGGTCATCGGCACCAATCCGGTTTCCTTTGCCGTGCCCGGCCGCAAGGGGCGCGTGGCCTTCCTCATCGACCAGTCCTCCTCGACCGTTGCCTGGACGGCAGTGAAGCGGGCGGCCGAGGAAAACCGCGTCATTCCGGAAGGCTGGGCGCTTGACCGCGAGGGCAAGCCGACCACCGATCCGCAGAAGGCGCTCGAAGGCTCGATGGCGCCGGCTGGCGGCTACAAGGGTTTCGGCTGGGGCCTGATCGTCGAAGCGCTCTGCGCAGCGGTCGCGGGTGCCAATCGTGGCGTCGAAATGGGCTCGATGACGGAGAATGACGGACTTCCCGTCGGTGCCGGCCAATTCTTCATCGCGCTTGAGCCGAAGGTATTCTCCGGCGGCCTGTTCGAAAAACAGATCGAGCGTCTGATCGCATCGATCACGGCCCAGTCCGGCGCCCGGCTGCCGAATGCACGCAGGGTGGAAAGCCGTAACAAAATGCTCAAATCCGGCTTGACGATCGACCGGGAACTCCATGACGTATTGAAAGCCTACGCCACACGTTCGATCTGAGTTTTCTGCCGGATCGCTGCCACGGAGTTTGACGTGAACGATCCCGCCTTTCGCACCCCGATCTGGACCGAAGGTCTGACGCGCCGTTTTGTACCGCAGCCGGTCAAGATCCCGGCGTCGGTCGATCTTGCCATCGTCGGCGGCGGTTTTCTCGGGCTCTCGGCGGCACTATCTGCGGCGCGTCGCGGTCTGTCGGTCGCGCTCTTCGAAGCCGGCCGCATCGGAGAGGGCGCTTCCGGACTCAATGGCGGCCAGGTCATTCCCGGCATCAAGCAGGATCCGGAATGGATCCTCGCCAATCTGGGCGAGAATGCGGGCGGACGCCTGCTGTCCTTTGCCGCCAGCACCGCCGATCGGGTGTTCGATCTGATCGGCGCGGAAGGCATGGCGGTGCCCCATCGCCGCAACGGCTGGATCCAGGCCTGCCATACGGAAAAGGCGCTGGCCATGGCCACCGAGCGTCACCGCCAATGGGCCAATGCCGGCGCCGATGTCGCCATGCTCGGAGAGGCAGCGATTTCCCGCAAGATCGGCACGGACAATTATCTCGGCGGCTTCTGGGATCGTCGCGCCGGAGTGATCAATCCGCTCGCCTTCCAGCATGGACTGGCGATTGCCGCCGCAAACGCTGGCGCCATCCTCTGCGAGCGAACCCGTTGCATGGGCTTGCGCCGGCGTGACGGCCGCTGGCACCTTTCGCTCGATCAGGATCGCACGGTTTCGGCAGCCAAGGTCATCGTCGCCGCCAATGCCTATAGTGATGGCCTCATTCCCGGCCTGAAGCAGAGCCTCGTGGCGCTGCATTCGTTTCAGATTGCCACCGCACCGCTTCCCGAAACCCTTGAGCGCGCTATCCTGCCCGAAGAGCAGGCCGTGTCCGATTCCCGCCGCATCCTCGTCTACTACCGCAAGACCGCCGACAACCGGCTCGTTCTCGGCGGTCGCGGACGCATGAGCCTGCCGCGCTCACCGTCCGACTGGGCTCATCTTGAACGCGCCCTGCGGCGTCTGTTTCCGGCGACGCAAGGCCTTCCGATCGAACGGCGCTGGTTCGGTCGCGTCGCCATGACACCCGATCATCTGCCGCATATCCATGAACCGGAACCGGGGCTGATCACCCTGGTCGGATGCCAGGGCAGGGGCGTGGCGCTGATGACGGCCGCCGCCCCGCATCTCGTCGATTATCTTCAAGGTGGCGGGCCGGACATGCTTCCGTTTCCGGTCACGCCGATCGCGCCCATCGCCTTTCACCGGTTCCGCCGCATCGGCGTCACGGCCCTCGTCACCTGGTATCGCGCGCTCGACGCGCTGGAACGGTGAGCGGCCGCCATTTCCGGTTGACGTCTGTCATGAGCTGAAATAATTATATCCCATAACATTTCGGGAGGATGTCATGATCGATCTCGCCAAGGTCCGCGCCATCGATATTCACACGCATGCTGAAGAGCCCTGCGGCTGCCATGCCGATGATGGTTACGATGATCTGCAGGCGTCGATGGCGCTCTATTTCGGCGCGCCCTGGCGGCATCCGCCCACCATCCCGGAAACGGCGGCGCATTATCGGGCCCAGAATATCGCGGCCGTGATCTTCCCGGTCGATTCCGAACGCGAGACCGGATACCGCCGCTACAAGAACGAGGAAGTGGCGGAACTGGCGGCGGAGAATTCCGACGTGCTCATTCCCTTCGCTTCGATCGACCCCGCCAAGGGCAAGATGGGCGCCCGCGAAGCGCGCCGGCTGGTCGAGGAGTTCGGCGTCAAGGGTTTCAAGTTCCACCCGACGCTGCAGGGTTTCTACCCGAATGATCGCTCGGCCTATGTGCTCTATGAGGCGATTGCCGAAAGCGGCGCCATTGCGCTTTTCCATACCGGCCAGACCGGTGTGGGTGCCGGCATGCGCGGCGGCAACGGCATGCGGCTCAAATATTCCAACCCGATGTATATCGACGATGTCGCGGTGGATTTCCCGGACATGCCGATTATCCTCGCCCATCCGTCCTTCCCCTGGCAGGAAGAGGCGCTGGCGATCGCGACCCACAAGCCGAATGTCTATATCGACATGTCCGGCTGGTCTCCGAAATATTTCCCGCCGATCCTCGTGCGCTATGCCAACACGATCCTGAAAAAGAAGATGCTGTTCGGCTCCGACTGGCCGATGATCACGCCGGAACGCTGGCTGTCGGATTTCGAAAAGATCGACATTCGTGATGAGGTGCGTCCGCTGATCCTCAAGGACAATGCGGCCCGCCTGCTTGGCTTCATGCAGGATTGATCCGCTTAGACCTCAACGCCACCCGTTCTTTGCGATGTAGCTCTTGATGTCCTCGAAAGGCATCGGCCGGGCAAGCGCATAGCCCTGAAGCAAATCGCATCCGAGATCGCGCAGGATGCGAACGTGATCCTGCGTCTCGACCCCTTCGGCAAGCACGCGAATGTTGAGCGAGCGTCCGATATCGATGATCGAGCCGACGAGTTTGCGCTGCTTGTCGGACTCGCCGATGCTGCGAACCAGTTCGCGGTCGATCTTCAGCGTCTGTGGGTTCACGGTCAGAAGACTGACGATCGAAGCATGCCCGGTGCCGAAATCGTCGATTTCGATATCGATCCCGGCGGCGCGGAGCATTTCGAGATTGCGGATGGCGACAGGGTCGCAATCATCGAGAAAGATGGTCTCGAGCAGCTCGAAGGAAAATGTGCCCGGCTCGATCGCGAACCGTTCGAGTTCCTGGGCGAGATTGGGGTCGCTCAGCCGCTTGGCGGAAACATTCACCGAAAGCCTCGGCACAGGCACGCCGTCGAGGCGCCAGCGCTGGAAATCCGAAAGCGCTTGTTCCATCAGGGAACTGTCGATTGCGGCAACTGCTTCGAGATCCTCGGCGATACTCAGGAAAGAGGCGGGTGCCAGAAGGCCCCGTACCGGATGGCGCCAGCGCGCCAAGGTCTCCACGCCGGCAACGTTCAGTGATCGGGCGCAGAACTGCAATTGGTAGAAGGGGATGAACTCGCGTTTTTCCAGCCCTTCGAGAACCTCGTCCGACATTTTCTTGGTGTTGATGACTTCCGCCTGGATGTCGGACGTGAAGAAATCAAACCGGTTACGACCCAACCGCTTGGCCCGGTAGAGCGCGATGTCTGCATTGAGCAGCATCTGCCGCGGATCGGCTGCCGGGTCCTCGTCCTGGCAGATGCCGATCGAAGCGCCGATGCGGCAGATATGTCCCTCGAAATTGACCGGTTCGCGGATCTTCTGGATGATCGTGTCCGACAGGCGCGACAGTTTGAACGAGGAACCCGTAAAGGGGGTAACGACGACGAATTCGTCACCGCCAATGCGGGCCACAACATCTTGCGGGCCGGTGCAGTCGCGCAGAACGCGTGCCGCATGTTGCAGCATCGCATCGCCTGCCCGATGGCCGAGCGTATCATTGATCTGCTTGAAGCGATCGAGATCAACATGCAGGATCGCCAGCCCCTCGCGGGCGACATTCATGATCGTGCGCTTGCTGATCACTTCGTCGAGATAGCGGCGGTTGGGCAATCCGGTCAGGAAGTCGTGCAGCGCATCATGCTCGATGCGGGCCTTGGCGGCTTCCAGTTCACGATTGCGCGCTTCGGCCAGCCGGTTCGCCTTCTCCAGTTCCTGGCGGATCATCTGGTCTTCGGTCACATCCCAATTGGCACCGATGCTCTTGCGGCGTCCGAATCCATCGATGAAGGGGCGCACGCGGGCCCGGATGAAACGGATCGAACCGTCCGGCATCACGATCCGGTATTCATGCGAAAAGATCGGATTGCTCGGATCGCGTTCGGCGATCGCCTCATTGACCTTCGGAAGATCATCAGGGTGGATCTGTTCAAACCAGGTTGCGATCGGCTGCAGGTTCGGCTGACCGGTCTTGCCATAGATCTCCAGCAGGCGATCATCCCAGAAGGTCGATCCGCTTTCGATGTCGGTTTCGAAAACGCCGATATTGGAAACGTCGATCGCAAGTTCGAGCCGGCGCGATGTCTGTGAGAGCCGGTCCTCGGTTTCCTTATAGGCTGTCACATCGGCATCGGTGCCGACGATACGGGTTGGCCTACCGTTTTCGTCCCATTCGATTGCAGCGCCGCGGCATTCGATCCAGATATAGTGGCCAGCCCGGTGGCGTTCGCGATACTGGAAGATCGATACGCGATCTTCGCCGGAATTCTGGCGTTCCACCTGCTCCATCACAAAGTCGCGGTCGCCGGGATGGACGGTCTCGAGCCATTTCGAAAAGGAGGCGTCAATCACTTCTTCGACGTGATATCCACGCATCGTTTTCCAGGTGTCGGAATAGTAGAAGACGCCCGTCTTGAAATCATGGTCCCAGACACCGAGCTGCGAACTGACAAGGGCGCTGTTCCAGCGTTCCTCCCAACTTTTACGCTCTTCCTCTGCCCGTTTCCGACTGTCGATATCGTTTAACTGGAGAAGGATGGATTCGGCACCCTTCTCGGCGCGAATGGAAAGGTTCGCCGCCATCCAGACCCAGCTTCCCGTTTCATTCGGCAAACGGATTTCGGCGACCTGCGGTTTCCGGGACAGTCGCAACTGCGTCATGGCAAGCGAGAAAGCTGTCTGGTCCTCGATATGCAGGAGCGCAAAGATGCCGGTCGGGTTGGCGCGTCCAATCGACAGCGCGCGCGCTGCGAGGTGCCTGTTGCAATAGCTGAAGCTGCCATCCGGCTGCAGGATCGCAACGTCAAACGGGGCATCGTCAATCATTCCGCCCGGAAACTCCGACTGGATGGAAGATTGGCGCTGTCTACCCTGCGATTTCAAATTGGCACACCTGGACGTTTCTTGCCGCACGATGCCCGATCGGGCTTAACGACCGCTTAACCGCGATTGGCGCGAAAGCACCCTTGAAAAAGAAGGTTACTTTTGTGTGCAGGCGCGATGGTCAGGCGGTCGGTTCTGCCGCGAGACTGGCAATCACCGCATCCGTGTCGAGAACCCGGCCAAAGACTTTTCCGATGATGGAAAGGGTCGCCATCTGGCTGGCCTCATCGAGCCCGCCATTGGCATCACTGACGAAGACGACCTTGAAATCGCGCATGAATGCGCTGCGAGCGGTGGATTCGCAGCAGATGTTGGTGACTGTCCCGATGATGATGACGGTATCGACAATCCCCGGACCGCGAATAGTGCGCAGGACGGTTTCAAGCCGGGTGTTGTAGAATGCATCATAGCGATGCTTGTCGATGATGATGTCGCCGGGTTGCGGCTTCAGTTCATCGACGATCTCGATGCCCCGGCTTCCTTCCCGCATGCCGGACGATTTGAGATGTGGCTGATAGGCCACTTCCAGCGGCGAAATGTCGAAATCATCGCTGAGGATATGACGCGTATAGAGGACGGGCACGGATGCAGCACGACAGGCGGTGATCAGCCGCGCCATGGTGGGCACCATCGCACGCGCCATCGGCACTTCCATGATCGCCCCCGCATCGACGAAATCGCGTTGCATGTCGACCACGATAAGCGCCGCCCGCTCGGGTCTGAATTCCCAGGGTAAAGCCCGATCGTCAACCATCCTGTCCTCCCAAGAAGGACAGACTGCGCCGAACCGATCTTTTCGGCAACTGTTTGCCACGCTTATCCACGGGTCAGCGCCACGACCGGATCCAGCATCGAGGCACTGCGGGCCGGAAGGAAGCCGAAAATGATGCCGATCATGGTCGAGATGACGAAGGCCCAGACGATCGAGGGTATCGAATAGATGAAGCTGACCGACGAGGTGAAGAAGGAGAAGGCAGCGCCGATGCTCAAGGCTGTCGCGACCCCCAGAATGCCTCCGACGATGCAGACGAGCACGGCTTCCGTGAGGAACTGTTGCAGGATGTCGGAGCGCCGCGCGCCGACGGCCATCCGGACCCCGATTTCCTGTACCCGCTCGGAAACCGAGACGAGCATGATGTTCATGACGCCGATCCCGCCCACCACCAGCGATATGACGGCGATGGCGGCGACCAAGAGCGTCATGGTTTCGGTCGTTGCGGTGATCGTCTTGCGGATATCGTCGGTATTGAAGGTGAAGAAGTCCTTGGTGCCGTGGCGTTCGAGCAGGAAATTGGTTGCTGCTTCCTCGGCAAGTTTGGTGTCGGTATTGTCATTGACGCGCAGCAGGATGGACCTCAGCGTCTGGTCGCCGGTAAAGCGTGTCTGCACGGTCGTATAGGGCAGATAGACATTGAGGTTGCCGCTGCCGCCGAAACCCGATGTCTGCGGCTTGGAGACGCCGACGATGATGCTCGGAACCTTGCCGATCAGAATGATCTGTCCAAGCGGGTCGTCTTCCGCATTGGGAAACAGCGTCTTGCGGGTCGTATCATCGATCACGACCTCCTGCGCCATGTTGCTGACACTGTCGGCGTCAAAGAAGCGCCCGCGATCCAGCACAACATTGCGCACGGCGAAGAAATCGACCCCGACGCCATTGACGAGAGCCGTGGCTTCGATGGAACCGATCCTGAGCGTGCGCGAGGTGGAAACCGTTGGCGTTACGCCGGCGGAAAAGGGCTGGCGCGCCAGCGCTTCCGCATCGGAAAGCACCAGTGTCTGCACCTTGCCGGAGCGGACATCGCCGAAATCCTTGCCGGGAAAGATTTCCAGCGTGTTGGTGCCGAGCTGGGAAATGTTGGCGAGGATCATCTGTTGCGAGCCGGCGCCGAGCGCCACCACCGCCACCACCGAGGCAATGCCGATGATGATGCCAAGCATCGTCAGAAAGGTACGCAGGCGGTGCGCATTCATCGACAGCAGCGCCATCTTGAACGCTTCGCCGAACCGGTCGAAGGCAATGCGGAACATGTTGCCCTTGCGACCGGCAAGCGGCTCGTCCTGGGCGGAGGTCTGCGGCGGCGCGCTGGAAACGGTGGGGATATTGGGCCGGTCGGCAACGATCTTGCCATCGGAAATCTCGATGATCCGCCGGGCGCGTTTGGCAATCGACAGATCATGCGTGACGATGATGACGGTATGCCCTTCCGCATTCAGTTCTTCGAGGATCTTGAGCATTTCCTCGCCGGTTTTCTGATCGAGCGCTCCGGTCGGCTCGTCGGCGAGAATGATCTCGGCCCCGTTCATCAACGCACGGGCAATCGAGACGCGCTGCTGCTGGCCGCCCGAAAGCTGGCCCGGCCTGTGCTGCAACCTTTCGCCCATGCCCAGACGAACCAGCATGTCGGTGGCGCGCTTGCGCCGTGTGGCAGACGACAGGCCCGAATAGATCGCCGGAATTTCGGTATTGCCGAGTGCCGACAGTTCGCTCAGCAGGTGATAGCGCTGGAAAATGAAGCCGAAATGCTCGCGGCGCAGTTCCGCCAGTTCGTCAGGATCGAGCGTCGAGGTCAGGCGATCGCTGACCCGATATTCGCCGGAACTCGGACGGTCGAGGCACCCGAGGATGTTCATGAGTGTCGATTTGCCGGAACCGGAAGGGCCGATGATCGCCACCATTTCGCCGGCAGCAATATCGAGATCGACATTCTGAAGCACCGCAATCGTGCCTTCGCCGGCGGGAAACTCCCGCCCCACCCCGCGCAGGGAAATCAAGGGTTGGGTCATGGTCACATTCCCATCGGGCCGCGCGGCCGTTCGCTCTCGAAAGTGCCGGATGCCCGGCTGGAGACGACGAGTTCACCTTCCTTCAGGCCAGACCGGATCTCGACCTTTGTCTTGTCGTTGAGGCCGATTTCGACATCGCGTGTGGTGATCGTTTTGTCCGCCGCGATCACCTCCACCTTGGCATGGCCTTCGGCATCGAGCGCGCGCAGCGCAGACGCCGGAACCGTCACTACATTCTTTGCCGATCCGAGCACGATATGAACCTGTGCGGTCATGTAGGTCTTCAGCAGGCCGTCAGGGTTCGGCACATCGAAACGGCCATAATAGTAGATTGCGTTCGAGGTCGAACTGGACGAACTGCTGGATGAACTCGTGCTCGTCGATGTCGTGATTTCCGAATCCGATCGCAGCGAATCCGGCGCCGGGTCGATCGAGGCCAGTTTCGCATCCCAGCGTTTGGTCAGGTCGCCCAGAATGGTGAAATAGACATCCTGGCCCGGCTTGACCCGTGTCGCATCTGCTTCCGAGATTTCGGCCCGCACCGTCATCCGGTCGATCTGTCCGAGCACGACGATCGTCGGGGCCGATTGGCTCGCATTGACGGTCTGGCCCTCCTGGGTGACCACCAAAAGCACCGTTCCGTCGATGGGAGCGGTGACGCGCGTGTAGCCCAGATCGACCTTGGCGGAATCGACGGCGACGCGCGCTTCGACGATCTGGGCGTCGATGGCCGCAATCTGTGCCTTGGTGCTCTTCACGGTCGCTTCGGCCGACTCATAGGCGTCACGCGAGGTGGCATTGCGGGCGAGCGTGAAGCCTGCGCGCTGCAAGGCTGCCTCGGCATAGACGAGCGAGGCTTGCTTCTCATCCAGTTGCGCTTCGCTGGCAGCAAGCGAGGCTTCGGCGGTCTTCAGCGCGTTGGTCTGGGTAAGGTTGTCGATTTCCGCGATGAGATCGCCGGATTTGACTGTCTGGCCCACCTTGACCTTGAGCGAGGTGACGCGCCCGGAAACCTGCGCGCCAACCGCTACCAGCTTGACGGGCCTCAGCGAACCGCTGGCAAGGACAGCCACTTCGATATCGCTCTTGGTCGCTGTGGCCGAAATGATCCCGGCAAGCGGATCGGTTTCGGCATTCAGCCTGTACCACCAAAAGCCGCCGCCGGCGAAAGCCGCCAGAATGACCAGCAACAGGATGAAACGAAAAGGCTTTTTCATCAAAGGATCCTCGCGACAGTCTGGTCCGGTCTCGCAAGTGTCGCGTCTTGAAAAACCGTTTGAGCAATCGTCATCTTTGGCGGCCGTTCTGCAGATTGGCGCCATCAAGTCTCAGGAATGTCTTCGATCACGACTGCCGCTACCTTGATGTGTATCAAAAGCTTGTTTCGAGGATTTTGCGCGATTGTAAAGTTCTGTAGCACCCGCGACGCGTCATGCCTTGGCGAGCTGATCGAAAAAAGGCATCGGTGCGGGCGGAAATTGATGCTTTTCCGGTACGCTTTTCTTGCCCTATCACAAGCCTGTCATCAATTGCAGAGGGATCGGGCATGGGCAAGCCATTCTATTGGAACGAACTGACGAGCCCGGATTTCGCCAATCTCGATCCAGACCGGACGATCGCGATCCTGCCGATTGCCTCGACCGAGCAGCACGGTCCGCATCTGCCGATTTCCACCGATGTGACGATCGCTAACGGCATGATCGCGGAGGTGCGGAAAATTCTGCCCGAGCATCTGGATGTACTGGTGCTGCCGACGCAGGAAATCGGCAAGGCCAACGAACATATCCATGGTCCCGGTACGCTTTCCTTTGGCGCCGAACTGCTGATCCCGATGTGGACGGCCATTGGCCAGAAGGTTTCGGAAGCGGGCGTCCGCAAGATGGTCATCGTCAACTCTCATGGCGGCAATCTCGACATCATGTCGATCGTATCGCGCGAATGCCGCGTTCGCTTCCAGATGGCGGTGGTTGCCACCCAATGGGGCCGTTTCGGTTCGCCCGAGGGGCTGATCAGCGCACACGAACATTCGTTCGGCATTCATGGCGGCGAGGTGGAAACCTCGATCATGCTCTATTTCCGTCCGGATCTCGTGAAGATGGACAAGGCTGAAAACTTCGTCTCGAAAGCGGAGTGGATGAAGGCCAACACTCGTTACCTGCAGCCGCTGCCGCCGCACTCGCTGGCCTGGATCGCCCATGATCTCAACCCGCACGGCGTTGTCGGCGATGCCTCAAAGGCAACGGTCGAGAAGGGGCGCCTGATTGCAGAACATACGGCGCGCGGTTTCGTCCAGCTGCTGGAAGACATCACGAACTATCCGCTCGCCAATCTCTATTCGCCTCCCGCTGTGTCCTGATCGGTAATTGTTGCCGACGGGGTTCGCCCCTGAACTTCCCGCACCATCTCGGCGAGTTCTGACAGCAGGAATTCGACGAACAGGCTGGTTGCGGCATCGAGCGGCGCCCGTGCGCGGGTGAAGAGCTTCATCGGCTGGTGCCGGACGTAAGGGTCGGAAAGCGGTCGGTAGATGAGGGCCCCGCGCCGGCATTCCGGCAGCACATCGAGCGGGTTGAGAAGCGTGAGCGCCGTTCCATGCATGACGAGATGCTTGAGCATTTCGGTCGAGTTGGTTTCGAGCAGCGGTTCGACCGGGATCGGCAAAGGCGCGAGCGTGAGGTTGATCGCCTCGCGCAGACTGGTGCCGGGTTGCGCGAGCACCAGCGGCTCCTGCACCACATCGGCGAGGTTGATCCGCTCCTCCTCGGCCAGCCTGTGGCCCGGGGGCAGAACGACGCCGATCGGAATGTCGAAATTGGCGAGCGTGCGGATGCCGGGTGTTGCCGGAATGTTGAAGCCGAGGCCGATATCGACTTCGCCCGAAATCACCGGCGTGACGGTCGTCGATCCGCCATCGTTGCGGATCCGGATGCGGACGCGCGGATTGGCCTCGATGAAGCGCGCCATGATCTCGGGCAGCGGGCCGGCGGCCAGGCCAACGGTTGCCACCATCGAAACCTTGCCGGCCTGCGGCATTTTCAGGCCGCGAATGCGCGCTTCCAGCCGCTCGTAGTTTTTCAGAACCTCGCGAATATGTTCGATGCAGAGTTCGCCCGCCGCCGTCAGGCGCAGGCCGCGCGGCAAGCGTTCGAAGATCGGCGCGCCGATCTCTTCTTCCAGTGCCAGAATCTGGCGGTTGACCGCCGAAGAGGCGACATTCAGTCGTGCGGCCGCTTTGCGGATCGAGCCGCTGCGGGCGATTTCGTTGATGTAAAGAAGCTTTCGTGAGTGCAGCATGGCGTGTTCGAGCCTAAAAAATGTGCGTGATGCATAAATATGCTGCCTTTCTTTTGTGCGAACGCATCGCGGTGCAAAAAAGGCAGCGTTGCGCACGAAATTTGATGCTTTTCAAAGCGCATTTCAAGCGCTCAATTGGCCTGAGTGGGCGTCAATGCCGGCGCGCCATAAAGATCAAGGGGAACGACGCAAGATGCGCAATCTGTTGAAATCGACAGCGATGATGGCCGCACTCGGCCTTGGAATTGCCTTCGCTCAGGCTGCACGCGCCGAAGACAAGGTCACCTACGGCACGAACTGGCTCGCCCAGGCCGAACATGGCGGCTTCTACCAGGCCGTGGCCGATGGCACCTACAAGAAGTATGGTCTCGATGTCACGATCGTCCAGGGTGGGCCGAATGCCGCCAACAGCGCTCTGCTGATCGCCGGCAAGATCGATTTCTACATGGGTGGCGGCATGGGTGAACTCTCGGCCGTCGAGCAGGGCATCCCGATCATGGATGTTGCCGCGATCTTCCAGAAGGATCCGCAGATCCTGATGGCGCATCCGGATCAGGGCATCGAAAAGTTCGAGGATCTCGCCAAGCTCGACACGATCCTCATGGGCAAGGACGGATACCTCACCTATTTCGAATGGATGAAGGCGAGCTTCCCCGGCTTCAAGGACGAGCAGTACAAGCCCTACAATTTCAACCCGGCGCCGTTCATTGCCGACGTCAAGTCCGCCCAGCAGGGTTACCTGACCTCCGAGCCCTATGAAGTGGAAAAGCAAGCCGGCTGGAAGCCGAAGGTGTTCCTGCTCGCCGATGCCGGCTTCTCGCCCTATTCGACGACCATTGCGGCCCGCACCGAACTGGTCGAAACCAAGCCGGAACTGGTGCAGCGCTTCGTCGATGCCACCATCGAAGGCTGGTACAACTATCTCTACGGCGACAACAAGGCTGCCAACGATCTGATCAAGAAGGACAATCCGGAAATGACGGATGGTCAGATCGCCTATTCCATCGAAAAGATGAAGGAATATGGCATCCTGGAATCGGGCGAGGCGCTCGACAAGGGCATCGGCTGCATGACCGATGCGAAGTACAAGGCCTTCTTCGATACGCTGGTCAAGATCAAGGTCATGAAGGCCGAGACCGACTACAAGAAGGCCTTCACCACCCAGTTCGTCTGCAAGGGCGTCGGCCTCAATCTCAAGAAGTAACCTGCCTTCGTGCCTCGCCAACCGGCGGGGCACTTCTCCATTTTCAGGTAGCCATTTCATGAGCGTATCGGAACAGTCCGCACCGGCCACAGCGCGCAAGCGGCCGCTCGTCACGATGAAGAATGTGACGAAGACCTTCTCCAGCGGCACGGTTGCCCTGACCGGAATGAACCTCTCGGTCGAACCCGGCGAGTTCGTAAGCCTGCTTGGACCCTCCGGTTGCGGCAAGTCGACGGCATTGCGGATCATCGCCGGTCTTGGCGGCGTCACATCGGGCGAAATCGACTGGCCATCCTCCAAGATCAATTCCAGGGGCCTGCCGGAGGGCGATATTTCCTTCGTCTTCCAGGAGCCGACGCTCATGCCCTGGCAGACCGTTTTCGGCAATGTCTATCTGCCGCTGCGCCTCAGGGGCGTGCCGGAAAAGGCCGCCGCGCCGCAGATCCGCGAGGCGCTTGCCACCGTCGGTCTTGCCGATTTCGAGAAGGCCTATCCGCGCGAACTGTCCGGCGGCATGAAGATGCGCGTTTCCATTGCGCGTGCGCTCGTCACCAAGCCGAAGCTCCTGTTGATGGACGAGCCCTTCGCCGCGCTCGACGAGATTACCCGCCAGAAACTGAACGACGACGTTCTGGCGCTCTGGAAAGAACGAGGCATCGCGGTCATCTTCGTCACCCATTCCGTGTTCGAAAGTGCCTATCTCTCAAGCCGCATCGTGGTGATGAAGGCGCGGCCGGGGCGGGTCCATGCCGATTTTCCCCTGCATACAGAGATTGCCCGGACGGCAGAATATCGCACGTCGGAGGATTATCGGCAGGCCTGCGAGATCGTTTCCCGGTCGCTGCACGAAGCCATGGACGGGGAGGAACATTGATGAGTGGTCAGCCAAACCAATCCGCCATAGTCTCGCGGGATCTCGTGCTGCGCATCCTGGTGCCGCTTTGCGTGCTCGCGATCATCATCTGTATCTGGGCGCTCTATGTCTGGGCCGCCAATACGCCCACCTACATTCTCCCAAGCCCTTCGGCCGTTGCGGTGGCACTGGTCAAGGATTGGGGAACCCTGTTTCCCGCCCTGCTGGTGACGGCGAGGATCACGCTCATCGCACTCTTCCTGGCGCTTCTCGGCGGTGTGGGGTTTGCCATCTTTCTGGTGCAGTCGCGCTGGACGGAGATTGCCTTTTATCCGTTCCTCGTCGTCCTGCAGGTCACTCCGGTTGTCGCGATCGCACCGCTGATCCTCATCTATGCGCCGACGACGCAGGTGGCTCTCCTGATCTGCGCCTTTCTCGTCGCCTTCTTCCCGATCCTGTCCAACATGGTGCAGGGCCTGAAGAGCGTCGACCACAATCTGCTCAATCTCTTTGAACTCTATGGCGCCACGCCACTGCAGACGCTCTGGTATCTCAAGATCCCGGCAGCGCAGCCCTATTTCATGACGGGCCTCAGGATCGGTGGCGGTCTTGCCCTGATTGCCGCCGTTGTTGCCGAATTTGCCGCCGGTTCGGCAGGCGCCGGTTCGGGTCTCGCCTTCCGGCTGCTCGAGGCGCAGTTCCGCCTCAACATTCCACGCCTGTTTGCCGCGCTCATCATGCTGTCGGCGCTCGGCGTCATCATCTTCGCTGTCACCTCGTACCTGTCCTGGCTGGTCCTGCACCGCTGGCACGAGAGCAGCGTGAAAAGGGAAAACTGATGCTGCCTTCCTTCATGACGCCGCCCGCATCGACCAGCTACAAGCTGGCAAATGCCACCGTCCCCGTAACCCTGGCGCCCGAGCTCGCTTCCCTTCCAACGAAGGAAGGACTGGTCGCTTGCGATATTCTGGTCCGCGACGGACAGATCGCAGAACTCCTGCCGGCCGGCTCGACCGTGGACCCGGACCTTCCGGTGACGGATCTCCGACAGGGCATGGTCTGGCCCTGCTTCGCCGATATGCATACCCATCTCGACAAGGGCCATATCTGGGATCGCAAGCCCAACCCCGACGGGACCTTCATGGGCGCGCTCGATGCGGTGATGGCGGATCGGATGGCGAACTGGTCAGCCGCGGACGTCGCCGCCCGCATGGGCTTTTCGATCACCACCGCCTATAACCATGGCACGCGCCTCATCCGCACCCATCTCGATTCGATCGCCCCGCAACACCGGATCTCCTTCGAGGTCTTTTCGGCGCTCCGCGAGGAATGGAAGGGCCGCGTCGATCTGCAGGCGGTGGCGCTCTTCCCGCTCGACATGATGGTGGATCAGGCCTTCTATGCCGACCTCGTTTCGACCGTGAAAACCCATGGCGGTCTGCTGGGCGGCGTCACCCGCATGGGACCGGATCTCGAAGCTCAGCTCGAACAACTGTTCCGGACGGCTGCGGATGAAGGACTCGATATCGACCTGCATGTCGATGAAACCGATGACAAGGAAGTCCTTACCCTGAAGGCGATTGCCGAAGCCAAGCTACGGCTGGGCTTTGAGGGCGCCGTGACCGTCGGTCACTGCTGCTCGCTTGCGCGTCAGGATGAGGATGTCGCCAAGGCGACCATCGATGTGGTGGCGCGCGCCGGCCTCTCGGTCGTCTCGCTGCCGATGTGCAACATGTATCTGCAGGATCGTTATGCGGGGCGCACGCCGCGCTGGCGTGGCGTGACCCTGTTCAAGGAACTGACGGCCGCCGGTGTCGCCACAGCCGTTTCCTCCGACAATACCCGCGATCCCTTCTATGCCTACGGCGATCTCGATCCGGTCGAGGTGTTCCGCGAGGCTGTTCGCATCCTGCATCTCGACCATCCGCTCGATGAGGCGGCTCGCGTGATCACCAAATCCCCGGCTGCGATCCTCGGGCGCCCGGATGTCGGCATGATTGCGACCGGCCAGCCCGCCGATCTCGTGCTCTTCAGCGCTCGCCGCTGGAGCGAATTTCTATCCCGTCCGCAAATGGACCGCATCGTCCTGCGTTCAGGCGCCGCCCTCGAGCGCCAACTGCCGGACTATCGTGAACTCGATACAATCATTGGAGCATGACCATGGCCGATTATGAGGCGATCAAGAAGGAACTTGAAGGCATTGCCATCGAAGACAATCCGGCTCTGGTGAAGCAGAAGAGCCGCGATTTCTATTGGTATTCGCCGATCCTCAAGGGTGAACTCGAGAATGTGACCGGCGATCTCATCGTCTCGCCGACCAGCGAGGAAGAGGTCATCCGCACCCTCAAGGTGGCCTTCAGCCATGGCGTGCCCGTTACCGCCCGCGGCACCGGCACCGGCAATTACGGCCAGGCTATGCCGCTCTCCGGCGGTATCGTCCTGTCGTTGGCCGGCATGAACAAGGTCAAGGAAATCCATCCCGGTCGGGTGATCACCGAACCGGGCGTCATCTGCTCCGACCTCGACAAGCAGACGCGCGCCCATTCCGGCCAGGAACTGCGCTTCCATCCTTCGACCAACCAGACCGCCACGATCGGCGGCTTCGTTGCCGGGGGGTCGGGTGGCGTCGGTTCCATCCACTGGGGCGGTCTGCGCGATCTCGGCAACATCATCCGCCTCAGGGTCGTGACGATGGAAGCCGAGCCCCGCGTGCTGGAACTCACCGGCCGCGATCTTCAGAAGGTCAGCCATGCCTATGGCACCAACGGCATCATCACCGAAGTCGAGATGCCGCTCGCCCCGGCTTATGACTGGGTGGATGTGCTGGTCGGTCATGACGATTTCATGGATTCGGTCCGGTTTGCCGATGCGCTTGCGCATGAGAACGGCATCCTCATCAAGGAACTCGCTCCGATCTCGGCACCGGTGCCGCATCTCTACTTCACCCGCCACAAGCCCTGGATCCGCGAGGGCCAGTCGGTCACCGTCGTGGTTGTCGCACCCTTTGCCATGGATGCCTTCGAAGCTTTCTGCCGCACCGCCAAGGCCGAGATCGTCTTCCGCTCCGACAAGGTCGAGAGCATGAAGGGTATTCCCCATGCTTACGAACTGGCCTGGAACCATACGACCCTGCGTGCGCTCAAGGTCGATCCGAACTTCACCTATCTGCAGGTCCAGTATGCCAGCCCGAACCATGTCGAGAAGGTCGGCAAGATGGTCGAAATGTTCGGCGACGAAGTGCTGGGTCACCTCGAATTCATCCGCTTCAACGGAGAAATCCAGTGCGCAGGCCTGCCGCTTGTGCGTTTCACCACCAAGGAGCGGCTGGAAGAGATTATGCGGCTGCATGAAGAGAACGGTTGCCCGATCTTCAATCCGCACCGTTACACGCTCGAAGAAGGCGGCATGAAGCAGACCGACCAGGTGCAACTGGCCTTCAAGAAGGAAACCGATCCGATGGGCCTGCTCAATCCCGGCAAGATGATCGCCTGGGAAAACCCGGATTTCGATTTCAAGTCGGGCCAGAACTATCTGTTCCCGGGTCTCGAAGCGCTGGGAGTGGCCTGATGCGCGTTCTGGTTCTGCATTCCCATCCGGTGGAATCGAGTTTCGGTGCCGCTCTGCACAAGCAGACGATCGAAGCGCTCAAGACCGCCGGCCATGAAGTCGACGATTGCAACCTCTATGCGGAGGGTTTCGATCCGGTCATGTCGCGTCATGACAGGCTCGTCTATCACGACTATCCGGAAAACACGAAGCTGATCGGTTCCTATTGCGATCGCCTGAAGGCGGCCGAAGGCCTGGTCATCGTCACGCCGGTGTGGAACTTCGGTTGGCCCGCCATGCTCAAGGGCTATTTCGACCGGGTCTGGGTTCCCGGTATTTCGTTCGAGCTCGTCAATGGCAAGGTGCAGTCGAAACTTCGCCATATCCGCAAGCTGGGCGCGGTCCTCACCTATGGCGCCACACCGTTCCGGGCCTGGGTGGCAGGCAATCCGCCGAAAAAGATCGTCAAGCGTGTTCTACGCGCCCAGATCAATCCGATATCGCCGGTCACCTTCCTCGCCCATTACGACATGAACAACTGCACGCCGGAAACGCGCGCGGCCTTCCTTGCGAAGGTCAAATCGAGCATGGAACGGTTCTGAAAAGGCTTGAGGGAGGCGCGCATCAAGCCGCGCCTTTCAATCCACTTTGGCGGCGGTGACTTCGACTTCGACCAGAAATTCCGGACGCGTGAAGCCCGAGACGATGATCAGCGTCGAAACCGGCAGTGGCGAGTTTGTATAACGATCACGCACCGCCATGTAGATCGGGAAATCTTCCCGCTTCGTCACGAAGGCCGAAATCCGGATCACATCTTCGAATCCCATCCCCGCCTCAGTGAGGATGGCCTTGATCGCTTCGAAACAGAGCACGGCCTGGGATTCGACATCCTCCGGGATCGTGTCGTCCGTCCGGATGCCAAGCTGGCCGGAGGTGACGAGAAGCCGCGCACCGGCTGGAACGGCTAGGCCGTGATTATACTGGCCGAACGGCTTGCGGACAGATGAAGGGTTGATTTCGGTTTTCATCGCCAACTCCTATTCGCAGACATCGAGCCATTCGGCGTTGGTCAAGGCAGCCATACGATCCGGTGCGATGCGGACGGCGGCATGGATGGCGCCGGCGGCAGGAACGACCTCGTCATAGGCACGCAGCGACAGATCGCAGAAGACCCGCAATGGTCTGGCAAGTCCGAACGGGCAGACACCGCCGACCGGATGGCCGGTCTCAGCCTCGACCTCGTCGAGCGGCAGCATTCGGGGCTTGGTTGAAAAGATCGCCTTGAATTTCTTGTTGTCGAGCCGTGCCCTCCCTCCGGCGACGATAAGCACGGTTTCATTCCCAATGCGGATTGCGAGCGTCTTGGCGATCTGTCCCGGTTCGACACCATGGCCGGCGGCCGCCATGTCCACGGTTGCGGTACTGACATCGAGTTCTATGACGGAAATATCGGGTGCATTCTGGGCGAAAAAGGCCCGGACGGACTGTAAAGACATGAGGTTCGACTGACTTCGAAGGGGCGTGAAAGGGATTGAATGCATGAATGGGCCGGCCAGCAGCCGACCCAAGTCACTTGAATGGACGATTCCGGTCGATGCTGTCCAGTGCCGAAGTCAAGGGCAGCGTTTATCCGGCATCGCCAGATGCCACGCGCCTCTTGCCTTTCCCGCAAGCCGGCAGTCGGCCTGGTTTACATCAGAACACTGCGCTCGGCGCCGATTTCCGTCCGAAATCAATGCTCACGAGTAGTGAAACAGCGGTCAGTGTTACTGATGCGATCAGCATTGCGCTCATTCCAAGAACAATCATTGCTCTCACCCCGATTGACAACATCGTCATCTCTGCCCGTCAAATGTCGCATGACAGTCTTGTGTCTGGCTTGCGCGAGCCGGCATTTTCAACTTTTTGGCGACGACCGGTCCAATCTGTGTAAGCCCGTTTATTTTTTGAAAACCGCGTGTTTCTACCGAACGTTAACCTTCGAGCAAGGAATTAACCATAAGAATTTAGGTCACGTCGAAATGGGGTTTTCCGTGAATCCATAGGCATGAAGCCGCTTCGCCGTACCGGTCAAAGTCCGGATTTCTTCATGCAGCAGGTGGCTTGGGACGGCCTTGCGAAAGCAGAATGAACCGTTCCGGACCGGGGATTATCAGGGGACATGTCAGTCCGTCGACTGGCGTCTTGCGTTTGGACGGGGACCGCAATTGGTTGAGGCGAACACATCGGCAGAAAGAGAAAGGCGAGAGGGCGGTAGCCTCTCCGGTCGCCTTCGCTTTGCCGGTCTGGACCAGGCTTCGACGGATCTTGTGAGAGCCAGTCGCAACCAGCTTCTTCCCCATATCAAACTCGCCCTCAGAGACCTTTTTCATCGTCTTCAGACCTATCCAGAGGCGTCGCGCAACTTTGTCAGCGAAGCCCAGATCGAGCGTCTGCACGATCTCCAGCAATCGCACTGGGATGTGTTGACGGATGCGCGTTTCGACACGCTCTATGCAGAGCGCGTCAAGGTCCTGTCCGATAGCGAAAGCCGCATCGGGCTCGATCCGCGCTGGCACATCGCCGGACACGCCGTCGTTCTCGAACAGATCATCGCCGGCATCATCGAGGATCATTGGCCGAAGGGCTGGTTCCGTTCGGGCGGCAAGGGTGCCGCCAAGGCGGTCGAGCTTGCCCGTTCCGTGGTGCGTGCGGTGATGGTGGATCTCGAGATCGCCGTCTCGCTCCGTTTCAACGAAAGCCGGCTCGCCCATCAGCAGACGCTGGTCGAGACACGCGATGCCTTGCGGGACGAGGCGCGCGCGGTACTGAGCCAGGCCGTCGGACATCTCAGCCAGAAAGATTTCACCGGTTCGCAGCCGATCGAGGCGCCGGAAGCCTATGCCGATCTCGTCGAGAGCCTGAATGAAGCGCTCTCCGAAATCCGGCTGTCGCTGGCCGATGCCAGGACGGGAAGCGAAGCCGCGGCAACGACAACGAGCCGCATTGCGCTTGGCGCCGCCTCTCTGGCGGACCGGTCGCGCCTGGGCGCACGTGCCGTCTCGCAGGCTGCGTCCGAACTGTCCGATTTTGCCGATCATGTCCGCGAGACAGCCGGCCGCGCCTCGGCCGTAGCCGCCGATACTCGCAGGGCCCGTCAGGCTGCCGAAGCATCCGGCCAGGTCGCCAGCGAAGCCATCAGCGCGATGTCGGGTATCGAACAGTCGGCCGAGAAGATCGGCCAGATCATCGGGACCATCGACGAGATTGCCTTCCAGACCAACCTCTTGGCACTCAATGCCGGTATCGAGGCCGCACGCGCTGGCGATGCGGGCAAGGGGTTTGCGGTCGTCGCCCAGGAAGTTCGCGCACTGGCTCAGAGATCGGCGGAAGCCGCACGCGAGATCAAGGGCCTCGTCAGCGAGACGAAGGTTCAGGTTGAGGCCGGTGTGGATACCGTCGGTCGGACCCAGAATGCGATCGGCGACATCGTCGCCCAGGTCAGTGCCATCAATGATGCGGTCATCGGGCTCACCGACAAGACAAGCGAAGCCGCAGAAGGTGTGGCCGAGCTTTCGCGCCGTACTGCGACCGCTGCGATCGATCTCGACGCCTCAAGCCAGTTGGCAGGCAATGCCAAGGCGGATGCCGACGATCTCGCCACCGTCATCCTCGAACTTGGCGACAAGATCCGCTCGTTCCGGATCGAGCGCCCGGTTGAAGCACCACGGTCGCGGGTGCAAGTCATCCCGCAGGCAGTGCGGGCGATGGCACCGGCGAGCGAACAGGCCCACAGCGCGCGTGCGGTTGAAAACCGTGACAATCGCCTGATCGGTTCAGATCCCTTCCAGCACAATGAGGGGAGGGCGTTCGGATGAAGTCGATGAAACACGAGGATGCCTGGAACGACAGCCGTTTCCGCCGCTGGCAGGGAATGACCGAATGCTGCTTCCAGGAAACGCTTTCGGGAACCAGAACCAGACCTCAAGCCAGATCCGTTCCGGCAAACAAAGGATTGAATTCATGAGCGCAAAGACAGGTGCAGCCAAGAAACTGAGCCTTGAAAAGGTGCTGGATCTCAATGAGGCCACTGCACTGCAAACCAAGTTGATGGCTCTCAAAGGCAGCGATGTCACGATCGATGCCTCGGCGGTCGAGCGTGTCGGCGCACTCTGCGTGCAGGTGCTGATGTCTGCGGCAAAGACTTGGGAAGAAGAAAAGAAAAACTTCACAATCGAGAATGTTTCCGACGCCATGAGCAAGACGATGCAGCTCATCGGCGTCAACTACGATCATCTGCTGGCAAAGGAGAGCAGGAAATGAAGAAAAAGGTACTTACGGTAGATGACTCCCGTACGATCCGGAACATGCTTCTCGTCACCCTCAACAATGCGGGTTTCGAGACCATTCAGGCCGAAGACGGGATCGAAGGCCTCGAAGTTCTGGAAGAATGCAATCCGGACGTCATCGTAACCGACATCAACATGCCGCGTCTTGATGGCTTCGGCTTCATTGAAGGCGTTCGCCGCAACGACAAGTACCGGGCGATCCCGATCCTCGTCCTGACGACGGAAAGCGATGCCGAAAAGAAGAACCGTGCTCGCCAGGCTGGCGCGACCGGCTGGATCGTCAAGCCATTCGATCCGACAAAGCTCATTGATGCGATCGAGCGTGTAACCGCCTGAACCGGGAACTATTCCTATGGATATGAACGAAATCAAAGAGATCTTTTTCCAGGAATGCGAAGAGCAGCTCGCTGAACTGGAATCCGGTCTCCTCAAGATGAATGATGGGGAAACGGACTCTGAAACGGTCAACGCCGTGTTCCGTGCCGTTCACTCTATCAAGGGGGGCGCCGGGGCCTTCGGCCTCGATGACCTCGTCGCATTCGCACATGTGTTCGAGACC
The DNA here is from genome assembly GCF_030551875.1 of Fluviirhizobium alvei. Classification (GTDB taxonomy): domain Bacteria; phylum Pseudomonadota; class Alphaproteobacteria; order Rhizobiales; family Rhizobiaceae; genus Rhizobium_E; species Rhizobium_E alvei. The sequence continues at coordinate 250,185 of NZ_JAUOZU010000001.1, forward strand.
ACTCTGGATTGCGTTCGTTCCAACAAGCTGGATCCTGGCCCAGACGTCATGAAGGTCATGCTCAAGTCGGCGGACGTGCTCGCCGACCTGACCGTTGCCGCACGCGAAGGCGGTTCGGTCGATCCGAGCCGCACCGTCGGTCTGGTCAAGGACCTCGAGGCGCTGGCGAACGGAGAGCCCGTCTCGTCGGGCGGTCATCCGGTTCCCGAGGCTCCCAAGGCTGCCAAGCCAGCAGCAGCCAAGGCGCCCGAACCGGTGGTCGAAAAGGCGGCTCCGGCCCCGACCGATGACAGCGGGTTCCAGCCGATCCCGTTCTCCTTCGATGATTTCGGCGATGCCGAAGAGGAGAAGGTGCTTCCGACCTACGAAGTCATTTTCAAGCCGAGATCGGATCTTTATTCCAAGGGCAATGATGCGGCGCTGCTGCTACGCGACCTTCATCGCCTTGGTGACATGAGCATCCATTGCGACATGTCGAGCCTGCCGACGCTCGATCAGCTGGATCCGGAAGCTGCTTACTTCCATTGGAAGGTCTGGATCAAGACCGACAAGGGCGAGGAAGGGATCCGTCAGGTTTTCGAATTCGCCGAATGGGATTGCGAGCTTGATGTTCGGGCGCTGAACGAAGGCGAAGCCGAAGAAACCGCCGCTGCGGGCGAAGAACTGCCAATGCAGCCGGTTCCCTTCGATCTCAGCATGCTGGACGAAGAGCCGGTCATGTCGATGGAATCGGATGACGACCATTCCGGCGACCACGGCCTCGAACAGGCCGCACAGGCTGCTCAGGAAGCCGCCGCCACTGCTAGCTCTGTCGTCAGCCAGGCTTCGAGCTCGGCGCGCGCTCCGGTCGAGAAGAAGGAAGCTCCGGCTGCCGCCGCCAAGACCGATGCCTCGGCCGGTGCAACACCGACCATCCGCGTCGACCTCGATCGCGTCGATCGCCTGATCAACCTGGTGGGCGAGCTTGTCATCAACCAGGCCATGCTGGCCCAGAGCGTGATCGAGAACGACAATTCCGGCACCCAAGGCATCAATATGGGTCTCGAGGAGCTGCAACAGCTCACCCGCGAGATCCAGGATTCGGTGATGGCCATCCGCGCTCAGCCGGTCAAGCCGGTGTTCCAGCGCATGTCGCGTATCGTTCGCGAAGTCGCCGACATGGTGGGCAAGTCTGTCCGACTGATCACCGAAGGCGAAAACACCGAAGTCGACAAGACGGTCATCGACAAGCTCGCCGAGCCGCTGACGCACATGATCCGCAACTCGGTCGACCACGGCATTGAATCGCCGGAAAAGCGTGCCGCTGTCGGCAAGCCGGCGGATGGTACCGTTCGACTGACCGCGAAACATCGTTCCGGCCGTATCGTCATCGAACTCTCGGACGACGGTGCCGGTATCAACCGCGAAAAGGTCAAGCAGAAGGCGATCGACAACGATCTCATCCCGGCCGATGCCAATCTGTCGGATGAAGAAATCGACAACCTGATCTTCATGCCGGGCTTCTCTACGGCCGACAAGATCACTGACGTATCCGGACGCGGCGTCGGCATGGACGTCGTCAAGCGCTCGATCCAGGCACTCGGCGGTCGTATCTCGATCCATTCGCGCCCGGGTCACGGCTCGACCTTCACCATGAGCTTGCCGCTGACGCTCGCCGTCCTCGATGGCATGGTGGTGACGGTTGCAAACCAGACGCTCGTGGTTCCGCTCACGGCCATCGTCGAAACGCTGCAGCCGGAAGCCTCCTCGATCCACTCCTTCGGCGCGTCGCAGAAGCTGATTGCCATCCGCAATTCATTCTGCCCGCTCGTCGATGTCGGTCGCATCCTCAACTTCCGCGGCCAGCCGGCCAACCCGGTCGACGGTGTTGCCCTGCTCGTGGAATCGGAAGGTGGCGGCCAGCGCGCGCTTATGGTCGATGCGATCCAGGGCCAGCGCCAGGTCGTCATCAAGAGCCTTGAAGCGAACTACACCCACGTTCCGGGCATCGCTGCGGCAACCATCCTCGGCGATGGCCGCGTGGCGCTGATCCTCGATGTCGATGCCGTGGTTGCCGCCTCGCGCGGTCAATCGCTGAAGATGGACAATGCGTTGGCCGCTACAGGCTGACAGATAGGTGAGAAGCAGGAAGAACACTCATGACGTACACTGCAAAAGCCATATCGCAAGGGGGACGCGAACTGATCGCGTTCCGCATCGGCGATCAGGAATTTACCGTGAACATTATGGCTGTCCGTGAAATCCGCGGCTGGACGCCTGCGACGCCAATGCCGCACACGCCCGCCTACATGATGGGCGTGATAAACCTCCGCGGCGCTGTGCTTCCGATCATCGATCTTTCCGCTCGGCTCGGCATGAAACCGGCCCAGCCGACGGCGCGCCACGTCATCATCGTCGCGCAGGTGCATGACAAGATTGTCGGTCTGCTGGTTGATGCAGTTTCCGATATATTGACGATTACCGACGATAACATTCAGCCGACGCCCGAAGTGGCGTCGGATCTCGAGCGCTCTTTTGCCCGTGGCATCATTGCAATCGAGAACCGCATGATCTGCCTGGTCGAACTGGAAGCCATCTTCCCCGATATTGAAAGCGAAGCCGCGTGAACATGAACCCTGCCATTGATCAAAGACGCAATCAGGACGAAATCCTCGCCGGCGGAGAATTTCCGCTGACGCGGCGGGATCTCGCCGAAATTGCGCAGATGATCTATTCGGATGCCGGGATTTTTCTCAACGAGACGAAGGCCTCGTTGGTCTATTCGCGTCTGTCGAAGCATATTCGGCAGCTAGGCCTCAGGAACTTCCGTGAATATTGCGATCTGGTTGCATCTCCTGCCGGTGCCGCCGAACGTCGCGAGATGCTGTCGTTCCTCACCACCAACTTCACCCGCTTCTTCCGCGAGAACCACCATTTCGAACATCTGCGTGACGAAGTGATGCCCGGCGTCATCAGCCGCTTGAAGGCTGGCGGTCGCGTGCGGTTCTGGTCTGCGGCCTCATCCGATGGCCAGGAGCCCTATTCGATCGCATTGACTGCGATCACCGCGCTGCCGAACATCGCAGATTACGATTTCAAGATCCTGGCGACCGATATCGATCCCAAGATCCTAGCTGCCGCACGTCTCGGCGCCTATGACGTTTCATCTCTTGAGACCGTCAGTCCGCAGATGCGCAAGCAATGGTTCCGTGAAGTGACCGTCGACGGCAAGCCGAAATGGCAGGTGGTCGATGCACTGAAGCGTCTAATTACCTTCAACGAACTCAACCTCATGGCCGCCTGGCCTTTCAAGGGTAAGTTCGATGTCATTTTCTGCCGTAACGTCGTCATCTATTTCGATGAGCCGACGCAGATGCGCATCTGGTCGCGCTTTTCGGAACTGCTGCCGGAGGGAGGCTATCTCTATATCGGTCATTCCGAGCGTGTGAGCGGCGAGGCGAAGGCCCATTTCGATAACACCGGCATCACGACCTACAAATACATCGGCAAATCAGGTGGAAGGAAAGGTTGATGGCGCCAGCTCGCGTTCTCGTCGTCGATGACTCGCCCACCATGCGGGGCCTGATCTCGGCTGTGCTCAATTCCGATCCCGATGTCGATGTCGTAGGCCAGGCCGGCGATGCCATGCAAGCGCGCGCCGCCATCAAGGAACTCAATCCCGATGTGGTGACGCTCGATATCGAGATGCCGAACATGAACGGTCTCGAGTTTCTCGAGAAGATCATGACGCTCAGACCCATGCCGGTCATCATGGTATCGTCGTTGACCCACCGTGGAGCCGAAGCGACGATCACGGCGCTTGAAATCGGTGCGTTCGATTGCATCAGCAAACCGGCACCGGGCGATACGCGTCCCTTCCATGAACTGATCGACAAGGTCAAGGCTGCCGCAAAGTCGGGCACGCGGTTCCAGGCAGGACGTCAGGCGCCGCTGCGGGCAGCTCCCGCGGCCAATGTCAACGTCTCGACGGATTACCGCGTCGGCCGCAAGGTCGTAGCAATCGGCTCGTCGACCGGCGGCGTCGAAGCGCTGATCGAAGTGTTGAAGGGCTTTCCGCCCAACTGCCCGCCGACAGTGATTACCCAGCATATGCCGGCGACCTTCACCAAGAGTTTCGCCGAGCGGCTGAACCGCCTCTGTGCGCCGCAGGTGCAGGAAGCGACCGACAATGCGCGCCTCGAGATCGGCCGGATCTACCTCGCACCCGGCGGGGACCGGCATATGATCGTGGCCAACCCGCATGCGCCGGTCTGTCGTCTTATCGACAAACCACCGGTAAATGGTCATAGACCGTCGGTGGATGTACTGTTTGATTCGGTCGCCGAAATCGCCGGTCGCAATGCGGTCGGTGTCATCCTGACCGGCATGGGGCGCGACGGCGCTGCCGGTTTGTTGAAGATGCGCCATGCAGGCGCTCGTACCGTCGGTCAAAATGAAAAGACCTGCGTAGTTTATGGAATGCCTCGGGTCGCGTTCGAACTCGGTGCTGTCGAACAACAGTTGCCGTTGAACGCGATCGGAGAAGAAGTGCTGAAACTTACAGCCGCCCGCAGAGAAGGGAGCGACTAAAATGTCAATAGCGGAAAAAATCAAAGTGCTCATCGTGGACGACCAGGTCACGAGCCGCCTTCTGTTGAGCGATGCGCTGACGCAACTCGGCTTCAAACAGATTACGGCAGCCGGTGACGGGATGCAGGGTGCGCAGATCATGGCGCAGCAGCCGCATCACCTGGTGATCTCCGACTTCAACATGCCGAAGATGGATGGTCTCGGCCTGCTTCAGGCCGTGCGGTCCAACCCGGCGACCAAGAAGGCGGCCTTCATCATCCTGACGGCCCAGGGCGATCGCGCGCTGGTGCAGAAGGCGGCCCAGATGGGTGCAAACAACGTCTTGGCCAAGCCGTTCACCATTGAAAAGATGAAGGCTGCTATCGAGGCTGTTTTTGGATCGCTCAAATGACATTGGTTGACGGTTTCAAGAGAGTGCATGTCATCCAGGGCGAGTGGAAAGTCTCGAACGATCCCAACGTCGTGTTGTCGACCGTTCTTGGCTCCTGTGTCGCTGCCTGCCTGCGGGATCCCGTGGCCGGCATCGGCGGCATGAACCACTTTCTGCTTCCAGGGTCCGCCGAGACGCTGGCGCAGGGTGGCGATGCCTCGCGCTATGGGGTGCATCTCATGGAACTGTTGATCAACGGCCTGCTCAAGCAGGGCGCCCGCAGAGACCGGCTCGAAGCCAAGGTGTTCGGTGGAGCGAAAACGATCGCGTCCTTCTCAAATGTCGGCCAGCAAAACGCCGAATTCGCGATGCGTTTCCTCCGCGACGAAGGGATTAACGTCCTGGGGTCGTCCACTGGCGGCGATGCCGGACGCAAACTCGAATTCTGGCCTGTCTCTGGCCGCGCCCGCCAATACGCGCTGACCGGTGCCGAAACGCAGCGCACCGTACAGCAGGAAATCCGTCCGGTTGCTCCGCCGAAGCCGGCCGAAAGCTCAATCGAATTCTTCTGAGAAGTGGATCGTTCCTAATGCCGCCTAGCATTCATCACAGCAACGACGCTTTCGAGGAAGCTCTTCCGGACGTTCTCATGCGTGTCGTGTCTGAACTGCACGATGTTGCCTATCTGATCGAGCGGATCGAACCGTTCCTGGCGAATGCGCATGGTGCCGAAGGACTGCCTGCCGCCGACCGGCTGATGGTTCTGCAGGGCATCGATCTTGCAGTTCAGAAGACGCGCGGCCTTGCCGAATTCATCGATACGATCACGTCGGAAATCCCGTCCGCAATGCTGGTCGATGTCACGACGGCACTGAACCTTGTGAAGCTTGCCGACATGCAGAAGGCGCTTGGCGGTAACCAGCGCCACGGCCATTCCCAGCCGCTCAGCCGTGCGGCCGGTGATTTCGACCTCTTCTGAGGTCGTCTGATCGACGATTTCTTTGTCTGTTCCTGCGTTCCCTGAAAACCTTCGCGCAAGTTTCAGGGAATAGTGTCGCCAGCGGGTAATGATACCTGACCAATGCTCGGCACAGCAACGCGCGGGAACAGAATGAATCTGTTGAATCAGCTTACGGCAATCCTGAAAAACCTGTCCAATCTGGGCATGGCGCGATTGACCGCTCTTGGAGCAATCGGCCTGCTCATCGTCGGCCTTGTTCTCGGTGGGGCCTATTATGTAAACCGGCCCTCCTTCGAAACGCTCTATGTCGGGCTCGAAACGTCCGATCTCAATCAGATCAGTATGGCCCTGTCGTCAGGCGGCATCGACTTTGAAGTCGGCGCTGATGGCAAGTCCATCCAGGTTCCGGTGGGACAGACTGGCAAGACACGCTTGTTTCTTGCCGAGCGCGGCCTTCCGAGCTCCACCAATGCCGGCTACGAACTCTTCGATAATGTCGGCTCGCTCGGCCTGACCTCCTTCATGCAGGAAGTCACCCGGGTTCGCGCCCTTGAAGGGGAAATCGCCCGCACCATCCAGACGATCGACGGTATCAATGCCGCCCGCGTTCATATCGTGATGGCCGATCGCGGTTCGTTCCGTCAGGCTGAGCAGAAGCCTTCGGCATCGGTCATGATCCGGGCATCGCAGACGACGGGTCGTCAGGCCGCTTCTTCGATCCGTCATCTGGTCGCTGCCGCCGTTCCTGGCCTTGCGATCGATGACGTCACGATCCTGGATTCCGCCGGCCAGTTGCTGGCCTCGGGCGATGATCCGACCAATTCCAATCTCAACCGCTCGCTCAACATTGCCCAGAATGTTCAGCTCGAGCTTGAAAACAACATCGACAAGGCTTTGGCGCCTTTCCTCGGCATGGACAATTTCCGTGCCTCCGTCACGGCCAAGCTCAACACCGACGCGCAGCAGGTTCAGGAAACCATCTACGATCCCGAATCCAAGGTCGAGCGTTCGGTTCGCGTGACGAAGGAAAACCAGAAGTCCGAACAGGTGAGCGCCGATCAGGCAGCAACGGTCGAACAGAACGTCCCGCAAGGAACGCCTGAAGGCGGTGCTGGTCCGAAGTCGACCGATCAGAACGACAAGAAGGAAGAGCAGACCAACTACGAAATCAACAGCAAGACCGTCGCCACCGTGCGCAACGGCTATACGGTCGAAAAGCTGTCGGTTGCCGTGGTTGTTAACGAAGATCGCGTCCGCAAGCTGGTCGGCGAACCCTTCGATCAGGCGAAGTATGATGCGATCATCGCTGAAATGCAGAAGATTGTGACCACAGCTGCCGGACTGGATTCGACCCGCGGCGACGTCGTCAATGTCAGCTCAGTTGCCTTCATGGAAAACCAGCTTCTGCAGGACAGCGTAGCCGGCGATAGCTTCATCGACATCTTCATGCGCAACATGGGCTCCATGATCAATGCGCTCGCTTTCGTCGTCGTCGCCTTCCTGATCGTCTGGATGGGCTTCCGTCCGCTAATCAAGGCCATCGGTGGTCCCGAAATGGCGGCTGCAGGCATGGGGGCTCCCGGTGCACTTCCGCTCGGCGAGACCGCTGGCCTGGAACTGCCCGACTTCTCGCCGCCCGCCATGGGCGAAGGCGGTGGCGGTGCGCTGATGGAAGGCTTCGGCTCCGACTTCGGCTTCGATTCCGCCGACGACCTCCTGACGATGAACGACGATGGCTCCATGGCCAAGAAGGTCAAGGAGGGCCCGGAGCGGAGACTGCAGCGCATGGTCGATATAAGCGAAGAGCGCGCCGCCAAGATCCTGCGCAAATGGGCGGCAGGCGAAGAAGCAGCCTGATCGGCTCGACCGCAGCATACCGAATGAACCGCCGGCTCCCTCAAGAGCCGGCGTTTTCGTTTGCCTCAGGAACGGGGATAACGCTTGCCAATCTCTCCCGTGAGATGCGGAGCCGTTGTGGCATCGGCTGCGACTTGTCTTCGTACAGGCGTGTCAGAAGGACAGGATCCGCCGGTTTGCAAATCGGTTCGCTTGCGGTTAAAATGTGTTCTGCTTCTGATATGGTGTGATTTATCAGAGATGAAAGTCTATCCGGCAGACTTCACATCGAGCGCCAACTTTGGCGCAAAAAGATAAAGAGATGGCGCATTAAGCGTTGTCCGACCTGCTCTTACAAGTGGAGCAGGTGTGCCTTGTTTTGTTTGCATATGCTAAATATTCGAAATAGTTCACTATTTTAAAAAATAGATTTGAATTCAACGTCGAATCAGCACAATTCTTAATGATCACATCGGTGCATGTTGTCTTTGTATCTGAACAAAGGGGCAACTGACGTAACTGGGTAGAATCTTGACTCCTTGGCGATGTGAAGTGGGACAGTATGGCGACCAGTGCGAAACGTGAGAATGTGGAGAGCTCTGGCGATGTGCCAAAAGGCGTATCGCATAGGCTGATAACGACAGAACAGATCATCACCAGATTGGCCCAGAAGGCCGACTGCCAGGATATAACCGGCGGGCTGGGACTTCTGGCGGAATATGTCGGTGCGGTCGGCTTTCTTTTGGCGCGTCACGAACTCAGCAACGAGAATGTCCTCGACAATATTGTCTCCTCCAACTGGCCCTTCGACATGGTCCGCAAGAGCGGCGTCGATATTATCTCCGCGATGTCGCGCTCGACTGAGTTGGACAAGTGCCTCTCGGTTCTCACGCCTACCTTTTCGATGCTGCCCGACGAAACCATTCTGCCCTATGGCGCCAGCCGCCAGTTTTGCTCGGTGATCTTTTCCGCCGGCCGCAGCCGTTATTGCCTGATGCTGCTCTGCCCAGCCGACATGATCCTGTCGCAGCAGCGTCTTCGCGAGACGGCGCTGTTGACGAGCTATTTCGCGAGCCTTCTCTTCAATGACAGCGTCCGCAGCACACGCGAACTGGAATTGACCGAACGCGAACTCGAATGTCTCTACTGGATCGCCGAAGGCAAGACATCGGATGAAATTGCCACCATCATCGGCATCTCGAAGAACACGATCAATAACTACATCACCAGCGTGATGCGCAAGACTGCCACCCGAACGCGGTCCGAAGCGATTGCCTATGCGGTTCGCAACAATCTGGTTTAGGGATCGGTCGTCATGAAAGTGCAAGTCGAGCAAAGCCGCAAACAGTCCCGCCCCGTCAGTCGTTCCGATTTCTTTCCGCGCCTCGTGGCCATGCAGCGGTTTGCGCATGCGCGCTACTTCGCGGTCCTGAAGACGAACAATTCCGGCCTGGCGAGTCGCCGCAAGCTTTCCTGCATTCTCGATAATTTCGCCAGCGACAGTGAAGTCAGTGCAACGGCCATTCTCGACCATTACGGCCAGGCCCTGCTCGATCATCTGGAGCTTTCGTCAACGCCACTGATGTGGAATGGACGCGAGGACAGCCAGACGGCCGAGACGCCGGATTTTGCCGGTTTCGTGACCCGCATCAAACAGCGCGTTCTGCCGGTCTGCGGTGTGGCGCTCCCCGTCAGGCTTGGCTCGATGGGCAATGGCTATACGGTTTTTGTCGGCAATTATCTCGATCTGACCAGCGAAGTCATCCTTGACCTGCATCTGCGCAGCAATCAGCTGATGATGGATCTGCTTGTTCTCGATGAAAGGCGCTCGGCGCCCGATGAGGTGCTGAGCAACCGTGAAATCGGCTGTCTTCAGCTGGCGGGTGACGGGCTGGTCAGCGAAGAAATTGCCGCGAAACTTGGCCTTTCCGTTCACACGGTCAACGCCTATCTCGCATCAGCAACCGTGAAGCTGGATTCGGTAAACCGGATCCAGGCGATCGCGAAGGCGATCCGGCAAGGCTACATCGCCTGATTATCGCTCTGGATCGCTTGCGGCTTGCGCGGCGTTACCACGAAGCGTGCCTTTGAAAGCGTATCTTCGAGAAAGCGGGTTTCCTCGTCCGGATCCGAGGTCGGTTCATGAAAGGCAATATGGTTGATATCGATGCCGGCCTGATCGTCGGTGAGCGACAGTTGCGCATAGATCGTAACGCCATCCGGCTTGATCTCGAGATCAAGCAGGATTTCCGGTTTCGTATCCCAATCCAGCCGGAATTCGCCACTGGTGGCAAAGCGCACCGTTCCCGGCAGGAAATAGAGCTCCGCCGCGGAACTGACGAGATCGGTGAGGCTGCCCCAGCGTTCGAACCGCAAGAGTGACACCAGATCCGCTGCATCGATCATTCTAAGTTCGGTTGCCACTGGACGCATCGCTTCGGCGACGATCCGCTCGCGTTCAAGAGAGTGGGTGCTTTTTTTCATTGATCTCAATGAGTCCGTCTTGGCCTGGTCTTGGATGCGTAAATACGCTGGATGAGCTCAGCGACTGCCTTGTAGAAAACTGGTGGAATCACACTATCCACCGAGACTTGCGCAAACATGGAGCGCGCCAGGGGGGGATCTTCAAAGACGGGGATGCCGTTTTCCTCGGCAACGGAACGGATTTTGAGCGCGATGAGATCGGCGCCCTTCGCGATGACCACGGGAGCGGGGTCTTCTTCCCGCACATAGCGAAGGGCTACGGCATAGTGGGTCGGGTTTGCGATCACGAGCGTGGCGCGGGGCACAGCGGCAATCATGCGGCGGCGCGCCAGATCACGCGCAAAGGAGCGCCGCTTCTGTTTCATGAGCGGATCGCCATCCTGCTGCTTGCGCTCTTCCTTCACTTCCTCCTTGGTCATCTTGAGTTCGGTGAACCACTGGTGATGGGTCCAGAAATAGTCGGCGATACCGATCGCTGCGGACGCGATCAGAATGATGATGAGAACGACCTTCACATCCGAGGTCAGCCGGCTCAACAGGAACTGCGGATCGGCATACATGGCGTCGAGCGATGTCAGGAATTCGCCACGTAGGGAAATGACGATGATGATACCGACCACCAGCACCTTGAACAGCGACTTGCCGAATTCGACCAGACCCGGAAGGCCGAAGATGCGCTGGAAACCGGCGACCGGATTGAGGCGCGAGAATTTCGGCGCGATACGATCGAGCACCGGGCTCGGCAGATTCTGCAGGACCGACGAGCCGACCCCGAACATAGCCATCAGCACGAAAGCGGGAACGACCATGACCGCAGCTTCGCCCGCAAGCCGCATGAAGAGAGCAACGATGTCGGGGCCGGATTCAAACCGCCACTGGTCCGGCTTCTCGAACAGATCGCGCAGAGATTCCCACAGCGAGGCCACGCCGCTCGGCAGATAGAACAGAAGATAGATGTAGATGCCGAGGGTCGAGGCAAAGACCGTGACTTCGCGCGAGAAGGGGACGTTACCCTTCTCGGCCGCATCGGTATAGCGCTTCTGTGTTGGCGCTTCTGTTTTGCTTTCCTTGTCTGCAGAATCAGACACTGCGGCCCCTTTCAGGGATTTCGATCAGCCCCGGTAGAACGCAGAACGGGGATAGATGGACATTGAAAGGTCCACACTATCCCCGAACGGGTGATTCCACCAGCATCAGCCTATCAGGCAGCTTCGGACTGGCTCGGATCCTTGAGCACGATCTGGCCGTTCGTTGCCAGTCGGATGGCTTCCTGGGCAATCGAGCGGCGGGCAATCGCGATCTGGCGCGCGGTGATGCCGGAAGCGGGAGCCGAAAGATCGGACTCGATCATGCGGCGCTGACGTGCGCCGATGGAGGAGAGGACGGCTTCGCGGATATCGACCGGCGAATCGCGCAGCGCTGTGGTGATAACATCGCCGGAAATATCGTTGAAGAGCGCGACGCGGCTGCGCTGCGGCATGGCCAGCAGATCTTCGAACAGGAAGATCTTCGGACGAACCTTCTGTGCGGCTTCCTGGCTGAGCGCTTCCAGCGAATCGAGCAGGTTCTCGACCTGGTTCTTTTCGAGCTCGTTCATCAGTTCCGCGACCTTGACGGTGCCGGTCGAGTTGCGCTCGGCATCATATTCGCGAAGGATCTCGATGACGCGGTTTTCAATAATGCCGGCAGCCTTGGGGCTGACATCCTTGAGTTTGACGGTACGGTTGAGAATATCGGCGCGCCGGCTTTCGGGCATTTCCATGAGAACGCGTGCCCCGGCCGAAGAAGGAACCATCGACAGGATATAGGCGATCGTCTGCGGATGTTCCTTGAGAAGATAACGGGCGACAAACTGCGGATCGGCATTTTCGAGCTGATCCCAGATCGAGGTTTCCAGTGCCTGGAATGCAGTGCGGCGGCCGAGCAGGCCATCCACCTCGTCCGGCGTCAGGCCTTCTTCGAGGATGCCCTCAATGGCCTTGGCATTATCCATGAGGCCGGTGCCTTCGGAGAACAGATCCTCGAACTCGTTGACGAGTTCAATCAGCTCATGCGGAGGAATGGAACGAAGATGCTGTGCGGATTGAATAATGGTTTGCAGTTCGGCCTGGGTAAAATATTTGAGGAGCCGACCGGCAACGCCACGGCCCATCGCCAGCAGAACGGCCGCGGCTTTTTCCGGGGCCTTCAGGTTGCTGGAAGCACTCTCTCCAAAATTGTCGAAGTCAAACATCTCGACACCTCCCCGGATTCATTCCGGTTGTTAGCGGCTAAATTCATTTTTTCCCGGCTGGGCTGACCTCAAGCAGCTTGATGCCGAAACGTGTATCGTCGTTTTCCAGTACAGTGATCTCTCCACGTCCGATCAGACGTCCGTTGACGATTAGATCGACCGGTTCACCGATCTTGCGATCGAGCGAGATAATCGACCCTTCCGTAAGACCCATAAGGGTCGAAACTTGCATCCGGCTTTCGCCGAGGATGATCTGAACATCAATCGGGATATTCATGATCATGTCGAGATTGGCGTGAAGCGCACTACCAGGTTCGCTCGCCGGCATGCTCGACGATCCGAAATCGCTGCTTGCGCCGAAATCCATGCCGCCGCCGAGGTCGGAGCCGCCGAAATCCGTGTTGCCGAAATCCGTGCTGCCGCCGAAATCACCACCGATTTCGCCAATCTCGCCGCCAAAATCGCCGCCGAAGCCGCCGGCATCATCGGTTGCGCCGAAATCAGCGGCAAAATCGCCGCCGAGTGCGTTGTCGCCTTCCTTGTCAGCCTTGAGGACGCCCCGAAGATCGTCGATCGCCTGATCGAGTTCTCCGGCCTTGTCGTCAGCTTCGAGGCTGGGTGCTGCTGAGGTTGCTTTCTTTGCCATGACGAACTTATCCCAGTTGAAACTTGCGCAGGGCTTTTACCGCCATGCGCTCAGCCAATGAGTTGCTGTATTAATGATTTTTCCGTGGTCGCTGTGTCACGAACGCGCACGGTATATTGCTCGCCAGCCCGGCCGAACTCGCAACGATAGAGTTCGCGACCATTGGCCGAGACTTCGACGCTGACATCGCCGCTGTCGAGAAAGGGAATGACATCGCCGGGTTGCAGGCGTGAAATCGTTCCGAGCTTGAGAGGCGTCAGGTTGATGCGGGCTTCGACGCGAACGTCGGACTTGCGTACCTTTTCCTGGATCTTTTCCGCCCAGCCTTCCGGCGTCCGGTTGGCGGACATCGCAGGCATCGGAACCTTGACGTCCGTCTTGAGAAGCGCCTTCTGCGGAACGATGATGGAGAATTCACTGACCATGTTGCCGAATTCGACCTTCATGCGAATCGTGGTCGCATACATGTCGACATAGCCATCATCCGGCTTCGGGCGGTTTTCAGCGTTGTAGGGCTTGGTCAGGATCGGTTCGTAATTGCCGGGGGCATTGACGGCCGACTTCAGCACCTGAGCGATCTTGTTGATGAACATCGGCGCCATTTCGAGCTCGATCGCGGATGCGGGCCGGCTCTCCGGTTCCACGATCGATTCCGGGTCGCCACCCAGCATGCATTCGACCATGGCGGTCGTCACCTGGGTGTTGCAGGCGATCGTGAAGTCGTTGCTCCAGTTCTTGAGCTCGCCATCGACGAGGATTTGGAATTCGTCGAGATCGTGGATCAGTTCGCTTTTCAGCCCGGTCACGCAGCCGTCATAGGCGAACTTGAAATTGAGCTTCGTTTCCAGCTCAATCAGGTCGCTCAGGAAGGTCGAAAGCACATGGCCGATATCGGCGCTGATCTTGGCAACTTTATGCTGGCTGCCAAGTTCGCCAGTCAGAAGTGAAAGAAGTTTCGATTCCATCATCGAGTTTGCAGCAGTCATTGCTATCCCGTCACTTGTCAGGCGGCTTTTTCGCCGCCACCACCTGGGTTCATCATTTCTTGTTCAACCGCGTCGATCGACGGGCGCTCATAGGAGGAGATTGTCTTGCGGCCATATTCGAGCGCCACCTGCGGAACCGAGCCGTTCATGTAGGCAATCAGGGTCTGCTTGACGATGACATAGAGCCGGTTCTGCTTGGTACGGACCGCCTTCATCATGTAGATCAGCGGGTTGACCACGCAGTAGGACAGAAGAATACCGGTGAAGGTACCAACGAGAGCCGCACCGATCAGGTGACCGAGAACTTCCGGCGGTTCGGTGATGGCACCCATGGCGTGAATAACGCCGAGAACGGCGGCCACGATACCGATCGCGGGGAAGGAGTCACCCATGTTCTGGACCGCATGATAAGACTTCAGCTTGTCATGCTCGATGGTCTGGATTTCCTCGTCCATCAGCGCTTCGATTTCATGGCTGCGGGCGTTACCGATGATGATCAGGCGCACATAGTCGCAGATGAAGGCCGTCAGTTCCTTGTTCTTCAGAACCGAAGGAGCCGTCTGGAAGATCGGGCTTTCATCGGGATTGTCGATATGGGCTTCGATTTCGTTGCGCGACTTGGTGCGCAGATCGCGCATCAGCGAATAGAGAACGCCGAGCGTATCGAGATAGTGACGTTCCTTGGGAACGGCATTCTTGAAGGCTTCGCCGATGGCCTTGCCCGAATCCTTGATCACCTTGATCGGCGTTCCGGCAATGAAGGCGCCGAGACCGGCGCCGCCGATGACGATAAATTCATAGGGCTGCCAGAGAACGTCGATATGACCACCACTGGCCATGAAGCTGCCAATGATGCAACCGAATACGATAACCAATCCAATGATAATGTTCATTTGGCACAGCCCGGGACATACTGTCTGATGAAAACGGAATACGGTTATAGGCTTGCGTGAGGCTGGTTAACATCGGGTTAAAAAACCGTAAATTCCCGACAGTTTCGCACAAGCGAATGCGACGACATTCCGCCTCAATAGCCTGCGGTACCATTATGTTCCCAGGCGTGCCGGCCACGGCAACATCGGCAACAGACCGCACATGAACGGGCGGGATCAGGGACGAAACCGGAATGCAGTCAGGAATTTACGTCGCACTGTCATCGCAGATTTCTCTCGAGCGTCGGATGAACACGATCGCCGATAATCTCGCCAACATGAATACGGTGGGTTTTCGCGCGACACAAATGAAGTTCGACGATGTCATGACCCGTGCCGAGGGCACCAAGGTCGACTATGTCTCCACCGGCGAGGAATATCTTTCGACCGCCAACGGTGCCCTCGTCCAGACCGAAAACCCGCTCGATTTTGCCGTGCGCGGCGATGCCTGGTTCTCGATCGATACGCCGCAGGGTCCGGCTCTCACCAAGGATGGTCGCTTCTCCGTTCTCGAGACCGGTCAGTTGGTGACCCTCCAGGGCTACCCCGTGCTCGACGCCGGTGGCGCGCCGATCCAGATCAACGGCAATGCCGGTGCTCCGACAGTCTCTGCCGATGGCGTTCTTTACCAGAACAACCAGCCGGTCGCCACGCTGGGTCTGTTTGAGGCCAATATCGGCGCCAATTTCACCCGCGTCGGCAATTCGGCGATCATCCCCAACGAGCAGCCGCAGCCGGTTGTCGACCGGGCTGATATCGGCGTCGCGCAGGGCTATCTCGAACAGGCCAATGTCAATCCGATCCAGCAGATGACCCAGATGATCACCGTGTCGCGCAATTTCGAATATGTCACGCAGCTTATGCGCGACAGCGAAACCAGCATTTCGGACGCGGTAAAGGCGCTGGGCGGTGCCCGTTGATGATGGCTGACCTGCCGGCGCTGCGCGATGCGCCGGTTTTCAGGTTTTCAATCCAGATCGTACGCTCGCAGGGAATGTCAGCCGATGGACGTTATTGAGGATGAACAGGTCCTGGAACAGCCGCTGGAATCCTATCCCCGGCTGGCCGAAGTTTCGCGCCTGATCGCTCGTTACTCCGAGCCCGGAGCACTCGTGGCGCCGGCAGGCCGGGTCAAGACCATCGCTGCCGGTCACTATACCGTCTCGGGTCTGTCGCACCATGTGCGGCTCGGCGATTTCGTCGCCCATCAGAGCCCTTCGGGAATCCATCTCGGCGAAGTCGTGCGCGTGGAGCCCGATATTGCCTTCGTCTGCCCGATCGAGCCGGGCGAGCCTATTGGGATCGGCGATATGATCATTCGCCGCGGTGCATTCCGTCTGGCGCCGACCGATGCCTGGCTCGGCCGTACGATCAATTCTCTCGGCGATCCGATCGACGGCCTGGGCTCGCTCGATCGCGGCGATGATCGCAGGCCGATCAGCAATATCGCTCCGCCCTCCATGAGCCGCCAGCGCGTTCAGACAGGTTTTCGGACCGGTGTGAAGGCGATCGATATCTTTTCGCCGCTCTGCCTCGGCCAGCGCCTCGGTATCTTCGCCGGGTCTGGCGTCGGTAAATCGACGCTTCTGTCGATGCTGGCGCGGGCGGAAGCCTTTGACAAGGTCGTGATCGCCCTTGTTGGCGAGCGTGGCCGCGAAGTGCGCGAATTCATCGAGGATACGCTCGGCGAAAACATGAAGAAATCGATTGCCGTCGTCGCAACCTCGGACGAAAGCCCGATGTTGCGCAAGATGGCACCGCTCTCGGCGATGACGATCGCCGAACATTTCCGCGATCAGGGCGACAATGTGCTCCTCATCGTCGACAGCGTAACCCGCTTTGCCCATGCCATCCGCGAAGTTGCGACCGCCGCCGGCGAGCCGCCGATTGCGCGTGGCTATCCGGCTTCCGTGTTTACCGAACTTCCGCGATTGCTCGAGCGTGCCGGACCGGGTCCGGAAGGCACCGGAACGATCACCGCGATCATCTCGATCCTGGTGGATGGTGACAATCACAACGACCCGATCGCCGATTCCACCCGCGGCATTCTCGATGGCCATATCGTGATGGACCGGTCGCTCGCCGAAGAAGGGCGTTATCCGCCGATCAATCCTCTGGCCTCGATTTCTCGTCTCGCCCGCAAGGCCTGGACGCAGGACGAGGAGAAACTGGTCTCGCGCCTGAAGTCGCTCATTCACCGATACGAAGAAACCCGCGACCTGCGCCTGATCGGCGGCTACCGCGCCGGTTCGGATCCCGATCTCGACATGGCGATCAAGCAGGTGCCGGTGATTTATGAAACCCTGAAACAGACACCTTCCGAAAAGCCCGCCAGGGATGCCTTTGCCGATCTTGCGACCGCATTGCGATCGGCAGCCCAGCAGAACCAGCAGGGTCAGCCTATGACGGGGCGCCAGAGACAATGACCGACCTAGAGCAAGAAGATCCGATCCGCCCTGTAAAAGCCAGGAAGAGCAAGCCGGTCATCAGCGACCGTATGCTCGGCATCGCCGGCGGCGTGCTGGCGGCCTCTGCTGCATTCTTTCCCTGGTATGTCTTCTTCAACGAGGACCAGTTTACCGCAAATCTCAGGGCGCTCGTGTCCGGTCAGGGGATCGCGAGCTGGACGGGTCGTCCGCTGGAAACGCCGCCGGAAACGGCCAGCAGCGGCAAGGCCGAGGATTCCGCCAAGCCGGACGTGCCTGACGATATCAAGACCGCAACGGTTCCGAACGCCAAGCAGGATCCGGAAGAGGATCCGGCTTCCGCCGACGCGCAGCCTTTCCCGGCGTCGCCCGTGGACTTTCATCTGCTTCATGTCGCCAACGGCCGTGCCATGATCGAGGACAAGACGGGAATCTATGTCGTCGAGGTCGGATCGAGCCTGCCGGACCTGTCGAAAGTGGCGAGTGTCGAGGAGCGCAGCGGCCGCTGGGTGATCATTACCGATCGCGGCGAAATCTACGGTTCCAACGGCAAGGAACAGTGAAACTGGGCAAGTCCCGCGCAAGATTATCTCTCTAGGTTTCAGGTGAAGTCATGAAGACGGAGAGATGTGACCATGGACCCAATCCAGCCGACGAAGTTATTCGATCTCGCATCACGGCAGGCAGAGTGGTTGACGGTCAGGCAAAGCGTGGTGTCGGGCAACATTGCCAACGCCAACACGCCTGGCTTTCGGGCCAAGGATGTCTCTCCCTTCGACTACATTCTCAACAATACCAATGTCCCGATGGCGGCGACCAATCCGATGCATTTCACGGATTCCGCCTCCGACAGCTTCGTCGTTGAAGCCAAGGACAACAAGGGTGCCGCGGCCCAGCTTTCCGGAAACTCGGTCGATCTGTCGGACGAGCTTTTCAAGGAGGGCATGATCAAGCGCGATTACGACCTCAACACGGGTGTCGTCAAAGCTTTCAATAAAATGATTCTTCTTACCGTTCGGAAGGGCTGACCATGGATCCGTTGAACGCATCCCTCGCTGTCTCCTCGTCCGGCCTCGAAGCGCAATCGGTGCGCCTCCGGGTCGTTTCGGAAAACCTCGCCAACGCACGGTCCACCGGAACCACACCGGGTGCAGACCCCTATCAGCGCAAGACCGTGACCTTCGGCGAAATTCTCGATCGTTCCTCCGGCATCGAGACGGTTGAAATCAAGAAGATCGGCCTCGATCGCACGGCCTTTACCACCGAGTTCGATCCGGGCAATCCGGCGGCAGATGCCAAGGGCGTCGTCAAATATCCGAATGTGAACATCCTGGTCGAAATGGCCGACATGCGCGAAGCCAATCGTTCCTACGAGGCGAACCTGCAGTCGATCCGGCAGACACATGATCTCATCAGCTCCACCATCGACCTTCTGAAGAACCCGTCATGATCGATTCAATCCAGGCACTCAACGGTACATCCATCGCTTCCGCCCTCAAGTCGGCGGAAAATGCCTCCGAAACCAACAGGCTCGATCCGGCCGCCCAGGCTGACATGGCCGGCGCCAGCTTCGCCAGCTACATCGGAGATCTGTCGTCGAAGTTCGTGGACAATATCAAGCAGGCGGAAACGAAATCGATCGACGGAATGCTCGGCAAGGCCAGCGTTCGCGAAGTGGTTGAATCGGTCATGGCAGCGGACCAGACGCTGCAAACAGCAATGGCATTCCGGGACAAGGTCGTCGCGGCATACCTCGATATCGTCAAGATGCAGATCTGAAGGATAATAAGATGAGAGCTCTTGCCATCGCTGCCACGGGTATGGATGCCCAGCAGACCAATCTTGAGGTGATATCCAACAATATCGCCAACATGAACACGACGGGCTACAAGCGCGCCCGTGCCGAGTTTTCCGATCTGCTCTATCAAAGCGAACGGGCCCAGGGAACGCCGAACAGCGGCAACCAGGCCATGATCCCGGAAGGTATCAATATCGGTCTCGGCGTGCGCACGGTGGCCGTGCGCAGCCTGCACACCCAGGGCGATTTTACTGAAACCGGAAACAGCTACGACCTCGCCATTTCGGGGCGCGGGTTCTTCCAGGTCGAAGCGCCGGATGGAACGACGCTCTATACGCGTGACGGCGCCTTCAACAAGAACGAAGACGGCGATCTGGTGACGGCTGACGGCTACAAGGTCATTCCGAACATCACTGTTCCGGTCGATGCCACGCAGGTGACGATCAACCGTTCCGGCGAAGTTATTGCCACGATCGGCAATTCTTCGACCACGACCTCGCTCGGTCAGTTGCAGATCGCCAACTTCGTCAACGAAGCGGGCCTCAAGGAACTCGGCGGCAACCTGTTCCAGGAAACCTCTGCCTCGGGCGCTCCGGTCGTCGGCGTGCCGGATGATCCGTCCTACGGTTATATCCAGCAGGGTTATCTGGAAGGCTCGAACGTCGATCCGGTCAAGGAAATCACCCAGCTCATTACCGCCCAGCGCGCCTATGAGATGAACTCCAAGGTTATCACCACCGCAGACGAAATGGCAGCCACGGTTTCCAAGAACATGCGGTAAGGGAAGGGGAGGGCCAAACATGACGTTTGCCACCGCCAGCAGATCAAAAATGCAGTCGATCAAGTCAGCTCTGGCCGTTATGGCCGGGCTGGCCTTCGCCGTTCCGGCCTGGGCCGGCGATCTCGGCTTCGCCATCGTGCCGACCCAGATCATCTATCCGGGCGAAGAAATCGATGCCTCGAAGATCCAGTCGGTGCCGGTGACCAATCCCAAGCTCATGGGTGGTTATGCCAAGGCAATGGACGAGGTTCGCGGCATGGTGACGACGCGCACATTGCTGCCGGGCCGTACGATCATGGTTTCCTCCCTTCGCCAACCCTACACGCTCAAGCGCGGTGACAAGATCGTCCTCGTCTACGACCAGGGCGGCCTGCGCATCACGGCTGCCGGCACGCCGCTAGCAGATGCGATTACCGGCGAGTTCATCAAGGTTCGCAATACCGATACCGGCGTCATCATCTCGGGCACGGTCATGCAGGACGGAACGGTTCTGGTGGAGCAGAAATGAAATCTGCATTTTCTCTTTTCCTGTCGATCCTGCTGGTTCTGGCGCCGCTTTCGGGCGCACAGGCAGGGTCTGTCGCCCGCATCAAGGACATTGCCTCGCTGCAATCTGGTCGCGACAACCAGCTGATCGGCTATGGTCTCGTTGTCGGCCTGCAGGGCACGGGCGATGGTCTGCGCTCTTCGCCCTTCACTGAACAGTCGCTGCGCGCCATGCTGCAGAATCTCGGCATTTCCACGCAGGGCGGCGAAAACCGGTCGAAGAACATAGCGGCGGTCATGGTCACGGCCAATCTGCCGCCCTTTGCCAGCCCCGGCAGCCGCATGGATGTGTCCGTGAGCTCGCTCGGTGATGCCACCTCGCTTCGCGGCGGCACGCTGGTCATGACCTCGCTCACAGGTGCCGATGGCCAGATCTATGCCGTCGCGCAGGGGCCGATCATCGTCTCGGGCTTTTCGGCCAGCGGTGATGCAGCGCAGCTGACGCAGGGCGTTGCAACGGCTGGCCGCGTGCCGAACGGTGCCATCATCGAAAAGCCGCTGCCGTCGCGCTTCAAGGATTCGGTTAACCTGGTGCTGCAGTTGCGCAACCCGGATTTCTCGACCGCCGTCCGGATGACGGACGCGATCAACCAGTATTCGGCGACAGCCTATGGCGGCGCAATCGCTTCGCTCAACGATTCCCAGGAAGTGGTGGTCGAAAAGCCGCGCCAGGCCGATCTCGCCCGACTGATGGCCGAAATCGAAAACCTGACCGTCGAAACCGATACGCCAGCCAAGGTCGTCGTCAACGAGCGCACGGGAACGATCGTGATCGGCGCCGATGTCCGCATCTCCGAGGTTGCGGTCAGCTACGGAACCCTGACGGTGCAGGTGTCGGAAAACCCGACAGTGGTGCAGCCCTTGCCCTTCTCGAACGGCGAGACGGCCGTGCAGCCCTCGACCGATATCATCGCTCAACAGGCAAACAGCAAGGTGGCGATCCTTTCCGGTCCCAACTTGAAGACGCTTGTTTCCGGTCTCAATTCCATCGGCGTCAAGCCGGACGGCATCATCGCCATCCTGCAAGGGATCAAGTCGGCGGGTGCCCTTAACGCGGAGCTGGTCCTGCAATGATCCATCATCAAACGCGCATGGTACGCATCATCCGCAACACGGCGCTGCCGATCCTCCTTCTGCTCACCGGGTCGATTTCGGGCGCGCTTGCGGAAGATCAGCCGAAGGCGCCGCCGAAAACGGCCCGTGAAGAAATCAAGGCCTTCTGCGCCAACATTGCCGATGCCGCCCGAGACGAGCGCTATCTGTTGCAGAAAAGCGAACTCGACAAATTGCAGTCCCAGGTCGACGAACGCATCGCCGTTCTCGAAAAGCGCAAGACCGAGTACGAAACCTGGCTGAAGCAGCGCAATGATTTCCTCAAGATGGCCGAAGCCGGTCTTGTCGATATCTACAAGACCATGGCGCCCGATGCGGCTGCCGCTCGCCTGGCCATGGTTGATCCCGGCCTGGCATCGGCCATTATCATGAAGCTGTCGGCTCGCCAGTCCGGGCTGATCCTGTCGGAAATGGAACCGAAGACCGCAGCAACGGTCACCGCCATCATTTCGGCTGCAAGTGCAAGGAATCCTACATGAAAATGAAATTTGCCGCACTTGCAGCGTCGGCTTTGCTGGCTGGTTGTTCCGGTCAGACGATCAAGGAAGTCAACCGCGCCCCGGCCATGAGTCCGATCGGCGCCGGCTTGAACTTTACTCAGAAGTCCGAGCTCGCGCTTTATCCGAAACAGCCACAGAACATGGCGACCGGCTATTCGCTGTGGAGTGACCAGAAGGCAGCGCTCTTCAAAGATGCACGCGCCCTCAAGATCGGCGACATTCTGACCGTCAATATTTCGATCGATGACGAGGCGAGCTTCGCCAATACGACGGACCGCAGCCGGACGAATGAATATTCGCAGAAGACCGACCTTTCGGTTCTCGGCCTGCCCATCAACTCGGATAACTCGCTCAGCAGTTCCACCAACACCAAGGGTGATGGTTCGATCGACCGCTCTGAAAAACTGAGCCTTCAGCTTGCGGTCGTCGTCACCGGTGTCCTGGACAATGGCAATCTGCTGATTTCCGGCTCGCAGGAAGTGCGCGTCAACCAGGAACTGCGCGTCCTCAATCTCGCCGGTATTGCCCGGCCGCAGGATGTCGATGCCGACAACAAGATTTCCTATGAAAAGATCGCCGAAGCCCGCATCTCCTACGGTGGCCGCGGTCGTCTGACAGAAGTGCAGAACCCGCCGGTGGGTCAGCAACTCGTCGATATCTACAGTCCTTTCTGAGACATGAGAGCCGGCCAGGCCGGCAGGTGAAAACATGACGGACCTGCTCGAAACCGAAGAGCCGCAACCGAAAAAGAAATCGACCCTCGTTCCGACGATCGCGATCGTTGCGGTACTCACCGCCATTGCGGGCGGCGGCGGCTGGTTCCTCGGTGGCATGCTGGCCCAGCAGGTTACACCGGCCCCGGCCGTGGAAAAGAAGCCGGAACCGGCGCCTGCTGCAGAGGGCGAAGGCGGCGAGAAGAAGGAAGAGGGGCTGCCACACCTCGCCACGGAGGAAAACGGTGTTGTCCAGCTTGAGCCGATTACCTCCAATCTTGCCTTCCCGGCCGATCGTTGGGTCCGTCTTGAAGTGGCGTTGATGTTCCGTGAAAAACCGGACGAGAAAATCGCCGAAGCCGTCCATCAGGATATCTTGATGTATCTGAGGACCGTGACCCTGCAACAGATCGAAGGACCTCGCGGCTTTCAGTTCCTGAAATCGGATCTGCAAGAGAGAGCCGACATCCTGACCGAAGGCAAGGTGAGCAATGTCCTTATCAGGGCGTTTGTGATCCAATGACCAGGTTTACCCAAATAGGCCTGCTGGCCCTTGTCATGACCACAGCCCTTCTCGGCCTGTCGGCAGATGCCTTCGCGCAGCAGACGACGGCCGATGTGCTCAATACGCCGGTCAGCGGCTCAGTCGCATCCTGGATCATCCGCACCTTCGGTCTTCTCACCGTTCTGTCGGTCGCGCCAGGCATTCTGGTGATGGTGACGAGTTTCCCGCGCTTCATCATCGCATTCTCGATCCTGCGATCGGGCATGGGCCTGGCGACGACGCCATCGAACATGATCCTGACCAGCCTTGCCCTGTTCATGACCTTTTTCGTCATGTCACCGACTCTGGAGAAGGCTTGGAACGACGGGGCCCAGCCGCTGCTGGAAGAGCGGATTACCGAAGCCGAGGCGGTACAGCGCATTGCCGAGCCGTTCCGCGAGTTCATGGTGGCGAACACCCGCGACAAGGATCTGAAGCTCTTTGCCGATATTGCTGCTGAACGCGGCCAGCCTGCCGTTTCCGATGGCAAGGTGGATCTGCGTGTTCTGGTTCCCGCCTTCATGATCTCGGAAATCCGCCGCGGTTTTGAAATCGGCTTCCTCATCGTGCTGCCGTTTCTGGTCATCGACCTTATCGTCGCAACCATCACAATGGCGATGGGCATGATGATGCTGCCGCCGACATCGATTTCGCTGCCGTTCAAGATCTTGTTCTTCGTTCTCATCGACGGATGGAATCTTCTGGTCAGCAGTCTCGTCAGATCCTTCAGTTGACGCTGCAAATGGCAAGCAACCGATCTGCGGTGTTCGGTTAACACTAACGAGCTGAAAAGAACTATACTTAACGCCCGTTCCATATTGGGACGGGCGATTCATTTTTTGTTTTTTATAAAATTGCAGCATCCGTGCGCCCCGGCCAGAATTAAGATATCGGCAATGAATGGGGACCAATACTCCCCCCACGAGAGACGTGAAGGCCTGCCGGGGAACGGGGGCCTTCTGGCATGAAGCCGAAACGTCATCGCCGGTAGAACAGTCCGGCATGTCCCTCTCTGTAACGCGTATTTAAGGGACAACCCCAATGACGAGCATCAACACCAACACTTCGGCTATTGCCGCACTTGACACCCTGCGTTCGATCAACCAGTCGATGGAAAAGACGCAGAACCGCATTTCCAGTGGCTATCGCGTCGAAACCGCTTCCGACAACGCTGCCTATTGGTCGATTGCCACGACCATGCGTTCGGACAACAAGGCTCTTTCGACCGTTCAGGATGCTCTCGGCCTCGGCGCTGCAAAGACGGACACCGCTTACACGGGTCTGAATTCGGCGATCGACGTCGTGACCGAAATCAAGGCCAAGCTGGTCGCTGCCCGCGAACCGGGCGTTGACAAGGAAAAGATCAATTCGGAACTGACCGAGCTGAAGAACCAGCTGCAGTCGATCTCCGAATCCGCTTCCTTCTCGGGCGAAAACTGGCTCTATAACGACAGTACGACGGCGAACACCACCGTTGAAATGGTCGGCTCGTTCAACCGTGCTGCCGACAACACTGTTTCGGTTGGCGTGCTGAGCTTCAACACCGCTGACTCGACCCTGATCGACACCAACGATGCTGGCCTCGGCCTGCTGACCAAGGACGTGTCGGTTACCCAGCCGGATGGCACGACCACGACGACCGCGTCCTACTACCTGATCGATGCAAGCTCGACCACTGCAGCGACCGGGGATGCGATCGAACTGACCACCTCCACGACCGATGACACGATCGACGGCATGATCTCCGCCGTTGACTCGATGCTTTCGGACATGACTGACGCCGCCGCAACCATCGGCTCGACCAACATGCGCATCGAGCTGCAGGACAGCTTTGTGGCCGACCTCATGGACGTGATCGACAAGGGCGTTGGCCGCCTGGTCGACGCCGACATGAACGAAGAATCGACCAAGCTGAAGGCTCTCCAAACCCAGCAGCAGCTCGGTATCCAGGCGCTTTCGATCGCCAACTCGAACTCCGACAACGTGCTGGCGCTCTTCCGCTAAGCACAGGGTCAATCCTGACGAACATGAGGCCGCCCGGTTTGACCGGGCGGTTTTTTTGTTTGTTTTCAATGGTTAAGAACTATGGATAAAAAAACTGATTATTTTTTCGAACCTCTTCAAGCTTCTTTAACCATGGGGGTGTTTAGTTGGCGTCATAGAAACGGACGGGCTGACTGGAAAAAACGTCAGCTGGCATGATGGCCATCCGCCGTTGCCGGTAACTGCATCCCGGAATGTCCCTTAATAGTAATCCCGTGCAAGAGGGGCAGGACCACCATGACGAGCATTATGACGAATACCGCTGCAATGGGCGCACTCGATACCCTGCGCAGCATCAACCAGTCGATGGAAAAGACCCAGAACCACGTTTCGTCGGGCTACCGTGTCGAAAGCGCTTCTGACAATGCCGCCTACTGGTCGATTGCCACGACCATGCGTTCGGACAACAAGGCCCTTTCGGCTGTTCAGGACGCTCTCGGCCTCGGCGCTGCCAAGACGGACACCGCTTACACGGGTCTGAATTCGGCGATCGACGTTGTGTCCGAAATCAAGGCCAAGCTGGTCGCTGCCCGCGAACCGGGTGTTGACAAGGAAAAGATCAATTCGGAACTGACCGAGCTGAAGAACCAGCTGGTTTCCATCTCCGAATCCGCTTCCTTCTCGGGCGAAAACTGGCTCTACAACGACAGCGCCACCGCAAACGGCACCGTTGAAATGGTCGGCTCCTTCAACCGTGCTGCCGACAACACCGTGTCCGTCGGTATCCTCCAGTTCGATACGGCCTCTTCGACCCTGATCGACACCAACGATGCAAGCCTCGGCACGCTGACTGCCGATGTGACCGTCACTCAGCCGAACGGTACCACCACGACGACCGCTTCCTATTACCTGCTCGACGTCACCTCGACAACTGCCGCTACCGGTACCGCGATCGAACTGTCGACCTCGACGACTTCGGAAACCATCGACGGCATGATCTCCGCCGTTGAATCGATGCTCTCGAGCATGACCGACGCCGCTGCAACCATCGGCTCGACCAACATGCGCATCGAGCTGCAGGACAGCTTCGTTGCTGACCTCATGGACGTGATCGACAAGGGCGTTGGCCGCCTCGTCGATGCCGACATGAACGAAGAATCGACCAAGCTGAAGGCTCTCCAGACCCAGCAGCAGCTCGGTATCCAGTCGCTCTCGATCGCGAACTCGAACTCCGAAAACGTCCTCTCGCTCTTCCGTTAAGAGCGAATCACCGGACCGTAAATCCAAGCCGCCGGCTGCTCCATGCAGCCGGCGGTTTTCTTTTTTTCTATCGGTTTTTCGGCGAATTTGCGGAATCGCCTGGATCCCGAATCTATCGCATTGAAAAAAATGCCGGAAAAATTAATCGCTTATGTAGCGACATCTGTTTCTTTAATGTTGAATTAATTTTGTTTTTCCCAATTAACCGTTGATTAACCATAAGAGTTTACATACATTAAAGGAAGGCAGACATGTCACCCAGGGCAAACAGGTGACTGAGCGCATGATGCGGTTCTGCCGTCGCCGGTTCAGACTCCGGAATGTATTTTGCACTCCTATCGGAGCCTATTCTGATGACCAGTATCATGACCAATGCAGCCGCAATGGCGGCCCTGCAGACCCTTCGCGACATCAACAACAAGATGGATACGACGCAGCAGCGGATTTCCTCGGGCTACCGGGTCGAAACCGCATCCGACAACGCTGCTTACTGGTCCATCGCAACGACCATGCGTTCGGACAACAAGGCTCTGTCGACCGTGCAGGACGCACTCGGCCTCGGCGCTGCAAAGACGGACACCGCTTACACCGGTCTTGAATCCGCAATCGATGTTGTCACCGAAATCAAGGCCAAACTGGTCGCTGCCCGCGAACCGGGTGTCGACAAGGTGAAGATCAACGAAGAACTGCGCGAGCTCAAGAACCAGCTGCAGTCGATCGCTGAATCGGCATCCTTCTCCGGCGAGAACTGGCTCTACAACGACACTGGCGTCCCGCCCACCACAGTCGAAATGGTCGGTTCCTTCAACCGCGCTTCTGATGGCACGGTTGCGGTTGAAACCCTCGAATTCGACACGTCGACGTCGACCCTTATTGATGCAGACGATGCACAGCTCGGCATTCTGACCGCTGATGTGACTGTCACCCAGCCGAACGGTACCACCACGACAACCGCTTCCTACTTCCTCCTGGATGCCGGTTCGGCGACCGCGGCAACCGGTTCGGAAATCGTGCTCTCGGTTTCGACGAGCGATGACAAGATCGACGGTATGATTTCCGCTGTGGATGCAATGCTCGGCACTCTGACCGATTCAGCGGCAACGCTCGGTTCGATCAACATGCGCATCGATATGCAGGACGACTTCGTCGCCACGTTGATGGACGTGATCGACAAGGGTATCGGCCGCCTGGTCGATGCTGACATGAACGAGGAATCCACGCGTCTCAAGGCCCTGCAGACCCAGCAGCAGCTGGGCATCCAGTCGCTGTCGATCGCGAATTCCAACGCAGAAAACATCCTCCAGCTCTTCAAGTAAGCGCTGGCTGAATCGCCGGGCGGCGGACCATGACTACCCGAAAAGGGGCCGCCGCTCGTGCTCGCAAGGCTGGTATCACACCGCCTCTGCCGAAATGAATCGGCCTCCCAACATCTATTGTTGTTTCCCCCGTGCTGCCGGTCATCGGCGCGGTTGGGCAAGGTTGGGCCGTGTTATTGCCCTGATGCGGCCCAACGCATTCATTTTCGCGCAAGATTAGGCCGTTAGCCTTTCCTGCATGAAAATAGGCTTAGATCTATCTTTGCCTGACAAACGAAGCCGGGGCGAAACTTATGAATGCCATGTTGGCTAAATATTTGAAAGATTTCAGTTCTCCGGAGCCGATCGTACCGGTCGAGAGAGAGATTCTGCCGAGCCTTTCCGGCAATGCTTTCCCTGAACTCGATTTCAGCCTGCCCGATACACCTACGATCGACCTCGACGCCGAACGCGAACTCGCGCGCGACGAAGGCTATCAGAAGGCCCGGCAGGAATTCCAGGCCGAGCAGAGCGAGATCCTCGATCGCATCCAGCGCCAGAACGAGGCCGATCTCGAAGAACTGCACGCGCGCCATGAAAATGAAACCGTTGCGGTTATCCACCAGCGCTTCCGCGAGATGGCAGAAGCAATCAGCCAGAATGTGTCGGAGCAGGTTTTGAGAGTCATCCTGCCGCTGATCGAGCGTCGTTTCGCAGACAAGGCGGTGAAGGATCTCGCCGAACTGGTGCGTAAAACTTTGAGCGACACAAAGGCGACGACTGCAGTCGTGAAGGGCCCGGAATCGCTTTATCTCAAACTCAAGGATCTGTTGGGCCAGGAAGGCGCCGAAGTCCGCCATGTCCCGGCCGAAACCATCGATCTCACGGTGGAAATCAACGATACGATCCTCATGACGCGGCTTTCGAGCTGGTCGAGATCCCTATCTGAGGTGATGGAATGAGCGAAGGCGAAAGCCATCATCATGGCAAACACGAGATCATCATCATCAAGCGTCATGGCGGTGGTCATGACGGCGCCCATGGTGGTGCCTGGAAGATTGCCTACGCCGACTTCATGACCGCCATGATGGCCTTCTTCCTCATCATGTGGCTGGTCAATGCCGCCAATGAGAAGACGAAGGCCGCCGTTGCCAGCTATTTCAATCCGATCAAGCTGACGGACACGAGTCCGCCTTCCGAAGGCATTCAGGATCCGAAGAAGGACAGCAAGCCGAAGAAGGAAGAGACGAAGGCGGAGTCGAAGGCTGAGGATACGGCGACGGAAGCCTCCGAGCAGAAAAGTGGTGATCTCGGCGAAAATGTCGGCCAGGAGGCGAAGTTCTCCGATGCCGATTACTTCGAGAACCCCTATGCCGTGATTGCAGAAATTGCCCAGGAAACCCAGGATCAGGCCAACGTCTCGATCAAGGGCGATGGCGGCGCGCAGGATGCAGGTCCGGGGACAGGTGCGGAAGGTGGCGAAGCCTATCGCGATCCCTTCGATCCGGATTTCTGGACCCAGCAGGTTGAGGTTTCGCGCACGGCGCCCGCCAATCAGGGTGACACGCAGGCCGAAATCAGCGGTCTTCCGGGTGATGGTGCGATCGAAGGCGGTGAAAACACCGATTCTCCCTTCACCGGCGACAAGCCCTCGGGTGACAAATATTCCGGCGAGCAGGAGAGCGGCGACAAGATGCCTGGCGAAGGCCAGACAATCAAGGATGCGGTCGCTTCCAAGGACGGCAAGACCGACGAGGAAAAGCTCGGCAAGACAGACAAGGACAAGGCCGGACACACAGACAAGGACAAATCCGGCAAGACGGACAAGGCAGAGAACGGCACATCCGATCAGGCCAAGGATGGCAAGGATGTCGCCGAAAAGAAGCCGATGACGGCAGAAGAAAAGGCCGGCGAAATGCAGCGCGAACTGCGCAAGGCCATTGCCGGCAAGGCCGGATATCTCGCCGAAGGTCTGATCGTCACCCCTGCCGAAGGGGGCTATCTCATCAGCATCTCGGATCAGATCAAGACACCGATGTTCAATGTCGGTTCTTCGGTTCCGACCAAGGAAACGGTCTATGCCGTCCAGCAGATCGCCAAGACGCTCAAGGAGAAATCTGGACAGATCGCCATTCGCGGTCACACCGATGCGAGGCCCTTCAAGAACAAGACTTATGACAACTGGCGCCTTTCGACCGATCGCGCACAGAGTGCCTACTTCATGCTGCTCAGCGGCGGTCTCGATGAAAAGCGCATTTCCCAGGTTTCCGGTTTTGCCGATCATCGCCTGAAGTTCCCGGACAAGCCTTTCGATGAAGGCAATCGCCGCATCGAAATTCTGATCCAGGGTCAGGGAGGCTGAGATGGCGATCCGACTGGTGCGCCGGGCTCTCAGCGTCGGCGCGCTATGCCTTGCAGTGATGCCATCGCTGGAAGCCCGGGCAGACGGAAGCCTGGGCGACAACCCGCCCTACAAGATGGTGCGTTCGCTGCAGAATATTCAGGATCAGGTGATTGCCGGTGATCTGAAGGCGCTGGATATGCAGCGCTTTCTGCTGGCCGAAATCGATCGCCGGTTGCGGGAAGTCGACATGAGCGTGTTCGAAGATACGCGCAATGTCGATGCCGCGCTGATCTACGCCATGAGCGGCGGTAATCCGGATGTTCTGGATGTGCTGGCCAACAAGGATATCCAGGGCAATTTCGACAATCGTGTCACGGCGGTTCTGCGGCGGTATCTCGCGGGCAAAGGTGCGACAGCGGCAAAGCAGTTGAAGGAAGTGGTGCCCGAATATCGCAACGAGGCGATCGGGCCCTATATCGCCCTTATCGGCGCCAACGCCCTGATGGAGAAGGAAACCGACGTCGCACTCAAATATTTCGACTGGGCGCGTGTGGCGGCACCCGGCACGATCGTCGAGGAGGCGGCGCTCAGGCGGTCCCTGGCGATTACCGCCAAGAAGGGTGAGATCAAGAAATCGCTCGATTATGCGACGCGCTATGCCCGACGTTTCATGACGTCGCCCTACGCATCGCAGTTTGCCGACATCTTCGTTTCGATTGCCACCGATTCCAAGAGCAAGCTCACCCACGATGATATCCGGGCCATTCTGTCGATGATCGAGCGTCGGCGACAGCGCGAGATCTATTTAAGGCTTGCGCGACGTTCGGCGATCGATGGCAACAAGCCTCTGGCCGATTTTGCAGCCGAAGAGGCGCGTGGCTTATCGTTGCCGGAAGACAAGGAACAGCTCGCGCTGGCCGAACTCTATTCCGGGCTTGTGAACCTGTCTGGCGGCAACATCAACAATGTGCTGGATCGACTGTCGAAGATCCCGGATGCCGATCTGTCGGCCAAGGATCGCTTCTTGCGTGAGGCGGCGAAAGTGGTTGCAGACGAGGTGCTCCAGCCGCCTGACCAAGCCAGCCTGACGCAAGTCAGACGCACTATGGTCGACAAAGAATATCGGGACATGATGTCTCAGAAGATCATTGATGCCGGCAAAACGGCATCGATTTCTCCAAACACTCCCCCAAAAGGCGCCGACCCCGGCGCACTGGCCGAAGAGAAGCCTGAACCGAACCGTGAGGCTCTGGATCAGCGCTTGCAGGCAGCGGAAGGTTTTGTGAGCGCAGGGCGCTCCAAGTTGAAGGAAATCGATGCGCTGCTGTCGGATGAGGGCGGCGGAAAATGATAGAGCAGAATGCCATCACGACTGCAGTGCCGGCCAGGTCCGCGCCGTTGCAGAACAAGGATCAGGGATCGAAGAAGTCACGCGACGATGCCGCGGCAGACGAGCAGGACAGTTTCGAAAACCTTGTGAACAAGGCGACAGGTTCCGAACCCCATGGCGATCGCCACGCGGATGCGGCCAGTTCGAAGGAAGTCGATGCGGCCTCTGACGGCGCAAGCGTCGGTGAGACCCAAGTCGAGGCCAATGCGCAGCCGAAATCCCGCATCAGCAATCGTATTGCCATTCTCGCGGCGTTGCAGACCAGCGGTCAGGTTCTGCGAAATGCGGGCGAGGCGGCTGGCAATCCGGTCGCGGACGGCAAGATCGGTTCCAAGGATGCAACGACGAAGACCGGCGCCAAGCACACCAAGGCGGATGGCGAAAGCAAGTCTGCAAAGGACGCGGCTATCTCCGGTGAAAGTCCGGCAGATCTGCTGAAGCGGTTACTCGCCGGCGACAAGGATGACAAGACGGTTGGTGAACAATCGACTGAAAAGACCAAGACCGTTGATGTGACCAAGTCGGATGGTGAGCCTGTTGAGGCTGCCGTCAAGGGGCAGGGCACCAATGAAGCCGTCATGAGCGAACTCGCATCCGCTCTCGGAATGAATGAAAAGAAGGCGGAAGCCGGAACTGCGGATGCGTCCGACGGCAAAGCTGACAAGTCCTCCAAGGCAGGCGTCAGCGCTGTTGCAGCCAAAACCGCGGTCGACGATACGGCGGTCGCCATGCCGAGCGACAAGACGGATGCCAAGGACCCGGTTGATCTCGCCTTTAATGGCGATCTTCCCGCAAACAGCCGTATCGAGACGGCTGACGCCGATCAGCGCCTGACGCTGGTCAAGACGGAAGGCAACGCCAACACGTCGGATTCGATTGCGGTGCTCGAGGCACGACGCTATCTCGGCTTCACTACGGATGTGAACGCCAATGCGCTTGCCCAGGCGGCCAAATCCGATGTCAGCTGGAACCAGGCACTCAGCGCTCTTACGAGCGACAATCCGTTCGATCGCCAGACCGTTCAGGAAGTCAATACCCTGAAATTGCAGATGAACCCTGGAGATCTCGGTAACATGGTCGCCTCGTTGAGCCTGAAGGGCGACGAACTGACGGTGCAGGTTCAGGTCGAGACCGTCGAGGCCTATCGACAATTGAGCGGCGACAAGGACAGTATTCTGCAGGCGCTGAAGGACCAGGGTTTCTCAATCGACAGCGTGACGGTTCAACTGTCGCAATCGGCGCAGAACGATGCCGATCAGAGCCAGGATGGCCGTAGCCAGTTGGGCCAGGATCGTCAGGGCCAGGGTGAACAATCGCGTGAACGAGATGCAAGCTATGCCCGCCAATCGACGAGCCAGGATGATGAAGCGACCCGCAACACACCGTCCAGCCCTGTTGGCTCTGATCGGTCTGGCCGCGTCGATAGCAGCGACATTTACCTCTGAGGCTAAAGCCTCGACGGGCATCTGCGAGCGTGAAATTTCAGCAGCTGCAATCAAGTACCGGATCCCGGAAGGCATCCTCTATTCGGTCGGTCTGACCGAAACCGGACGCAAGGGATCGTTGCAGCCCTGGGCTCTCAATGTCGAGGGCAAGGCGCTCTTCACCGGGTCTGCGACCGAAGCTGTGAGCGAATTCGAACAGGCAAGATTGCGGGGTGCCAAACTCATCGATCTCGGCTGCATGCAGATCAATCACCACTTTCACGGAGAGAATTTCCGGTCGGTCGAAGAGATGCTCGAGCCACGCAGAAATGTCGAATATGCCGCGAAATTTCTAGCGCAATTGCATGCCAAACATGTGACCTGGACCATGGCTGTGGCTCGTTATCATGCCGGTCCGAACAACGATCCAGCGCAGAAGCGCTATGTCTGCCGCGTTATTGCGAACCTCGTGGCGACGGGATACGGGCAATGGACGCCCGCGGCTTCCGATTTCTGCCGCAACTAATGGTATATTAACCTAAGGTTGTTGCTCGCCTTGGATTCATTGTGGCCAATCTGTGAAGGTCGCAGCGAGTCAAGAGGGGGTAAAGCCGCGGTTAACCATATCTTAACGTTTGATCG
This sequence comes from Fluviirhizobium alvei, assembly GCF_030551875.1. GTDB lineage: Bacteria > Pseudomonadota > Alphaproteobacteria > Rhizobiales > Rhizobiaceae > Rhizobium_E > Rhizobium_E alvei. Next base: position 283,961 of record NZ_JAUOZU010000001.1, read on the forward strand.
AAAAAAATTGTGTCCCATTTTGACGCATGCCACAATATATTGTGCAAATCGCCACCAAAAAGTTAATCAACTGTTAATTATAGTACGTCAATTCGCCTAGTTGTGACCGATTCATCCGATTCGTACTCATAGAGCGTTGGAAACACTACACTGATTCGGAGGCGGACGATGATCGTAGTGGTAGACGAGCGAGCGCTCGTAAAGGATGGATATACCTCACTTTTCTTTCGCGAAGGCGTACCCTCTACGGGGTTCGATCCAAGTGAATTCGGCGAGTGGGTCAACACGGCTGCAGACACTGATATTGATGCTGTCGAAGCCTTTCTCATAGGTCAATCAGAACTGTCCCTGGATCTGCCAAAAGCGATTCGTGACAGAAGTCAGGCCCCGGTTATCGCGGTCTCTGATTCGCCTTCCCTCGAAATGACACTTGCATTTTTTGATTGTGGTGTGGACGATGTCGTTCGCAAGCCGGTGCACCCGCGCGAGATCCTCGCAAGGGCTGCGGCGATCCGGCGGCGGCATCGTGCAACGACCAATTACACCGACATTGGTGCGGTGCGGGTGTTCTCGGACGGTCGTGATCCGGAGATCAGCGGAGAGGTATTCCCTCTTCCGCGTCGCGAGCGTCGGATCCTGGAATATTTGGTGGCCAATCGCGGTCGCCGCGTATCCAAGACCCAGATCTTCAATGCCATCTATGGCATCTTCGACGAAGACGTCGAGGAGAATGTGGTGGAAAGCCACATCAGCAAGCTTCGCAAAAAGCTGCGCAAGCGCCTCGGTTTCGACCCGATCGATTCCAAGCGCTTCCTTGGTTACTGCATCAACTGGCAGTGATGGGCGGATGCGAGCCGGCGTGAAGCCGGAGTGGCTGGAACTTGTTAATTTTCCAGCCACAAACAGTTTCAGGCAAGGCCCGCTTCCTATTCTGTGATGACTACGGAAACGAGGATCCGAAATGAGCCTTTACGGAATGATGAGAACCGGCTCGTCGGGCATGAATGCCCAGGCCAGCCGATTGAGCACAGTGGCGGACAACATCGCCAACACCAGCACCACCGGATATAAGGCTGCATCGGCGGAGTTCTCTTCGCTGCTGTTGCCGAGCTTTTCCGGCAACTACAATTCGGGCGCTGTCCAGACTGATATCCGGCACGGAATTTCCGAGCAGGGCGCATTGACCTACACCTCCTCTACGACTGATCTGGCCATCAACGGCAATGGCTTTTTCGTGGTCGAAGACACAACCGGCACGCCCTATATGACGCGCGCTGGATCTTTCGTTCCGAACGAGGTTGGCGAACTCGTCAACTCGGCTGGCTACAAGCTGCTGGGCTATCCCTATACCGAAGAAGTGCCGACACCGGTCGTGAACGGCTTTGCAGGTCTGGAGCCTGTGACGGTTGGCACGGATTCCCTCGTTGCGAATGCATCGACTCTTGGCACATTCGTCGCCAACCTCGATTCCGGCGAGGATATCGTAACGGGCGACCTGGCTTCTGCGAACAGCAACACCTCTGAATTTACCCACAAGAGCTCGCTCAAGGCCTATGACACGCTGGGCAACGAGGTTCTCTACGACATCTATTTCACCAAGACGGCGGACAACGAGTGGGAGGTTTCGGTCTACAACGCGGCAGACCGTGACGCTTCCTCCGGCGGTTTCCCGTATGGTGGTGATGGTCTCCTCAACAGCATGACCTTGGAGTTCGATCCGACCACCGGCTCCCTGACGGATCCGACGGCGGCAAGCCTTGTGCTGCCGGCTGGCACGCCGACCAACATGGAAGAGTTCACCTTCGATTTCTCGTCCATGACTCAGCTCGCCTACGACTTCTCGGTCCAGAGTGCTTCGGTTGACGGTAATGCCCCAAGCGAAGTTGAACAGATCCAGATCTCCAATGACGGGATTGTCTACGCGCAGTATCAGAACGGTGATCTGTTGCCGATCTACCGTCTGGCGATGGCAACCGTCGAGAGCCCGGACAACCTTAACGTCATGTCTGGAAATATCTATTCGCAGAGCGTCGATTCCGGCGTTGTCATTCTCGGCTTCGCCCAGAGCGGCGGATTCGGATCCATTATTTCCGGTGCTCTTGAAAGCTCAACCGTCGATCTTGCTGAAGAGCTGACGACGATGATCGAATCCCAGCGCACCTACACCGCCAACTCCAAGGTTTTCCAGACAGGTTCGGACCTGATGGAAATTCTGGTCAACCTCAAGAGATAATTGCGGTAAGGGGTTTCATACATGTCTTTGGCATCGGCTATCAACACGGCCCAGACGATCTTTTCCAATACCGGACTTCAATCGTCGGCGCTGGCGCAAAACATCGCCAATGCCTCCAATCCGGACTATTCGCGCCGTGTTGGAACCCTTTCGATCGATTCCGCCGGTGGTCAGAAACTGACCATCGAGCGGAGTTACGACAACGGTCTGGTCAAGCAGACCATGTATTCGACAGCGGATGCCGAAGCGCAGTCCACTCTCCAGGACAAGCTGCAAAACATCCAGTCGCTTTTGGGCGGCAACAGCTTTGCGACATCGCCTTCGACCTATATCGCGACGCTCCGCGACAACCTTCAGGCCTATGCAACCAAGCCGAATGAATCGACGCTGGCATCGACTGTGGTGTCGAGTGCTATTGACGTTGCCAATTCGCTGAACCAGATTTCGTCGTCTATTCAGACGATGCGTGCCGAAATCGATCAGGAGATCGATCATGCAGTCACGGAACTCGAAGGCCTCCTGAAGCAGTTCGGCGATGCCAACAGCGCGATCAAGGCCGGCACGGCGCTTGGCAAGGACGTGAACAATGAAATGGATGTGCGCGAAGGGCTTCTGAAGAAGATTTCCGAAATCGTCGGCGTTCGTTCCTTCACCCGCGCTGACAACGACATGGTTCTCTACACCAGCGATGGCACCATGCTGTTCGACAGCGGGCCGCGCGATATCATGTTCGTTCCCAATGCTTCCTACGATGCAAGCGTAAACGGCAATCCGCTGATCATTGATGGTCAGGCCATGTCGATCGGGGAGAACGGCAACACGACGGCCAAGGGCAGCTTGCAGGCGCTCCTGCAGGTTCGTGACAGCGTCATTCCCACCTATCAATCCCAATTGGACGAGACTGCACGCGGACTTGTCGAAATGTTCGCGCAGCAGGATCAGGCTGGTCTGCTCGACGACATTCCGGGCCTGTTTTCCTATCAGAGCTATGCGGCCGGTGATACATTGCCCGCGACGGGGACCCTCGTGAAGGGCCTCTCGGCTGAGATTATGGTCAATCCGAACCTCATCAAATCGCTCGGCGGCGACCCGACCCTACTGCGAGATGGCGGTTATGACGTCAACGGGCTCGGTATCGCTTCGGCCGACTATCTGGCCAATACCGATGGCGATGCCGGCTTTTCGACCCTGCTGGACGGAATTGTTGCAAGCTTCCAGACGGATCGCGACTTTGACGATGCGACGTTGCTCGACACAAGAGCGACGATTGGGGATTTCGCCACCTCGTCGGTCGGTTGGCTTTCGCAGTTGATTTCCGAAAGCGCAGCGGCAAACGAAACCAAGGCTGCCCAGCTTTCTCGTGTTTCAGAAGCGCTTTCCAACACGACGGGCGTTAGCCTCGACGAGGAAATGTCGCTGATGCTCGACCTCGAGCAGAGTTACAAGGCGTCCAGCAAGCTGGTCGCGGCAGCCGACGAGATGATCCAGTCTCTGTTGTCGATCGTGGGGTAATTATTCATGAAAACATCGTTTATCTCGAATCTGGCTGTTCAATCGAACATGCGCTCCACGATCAATTCGGTGCAGCAGGACCTTTTGCAGACGCAGAAGGAAATCGTCACCGGCCAGGTGTACGATGTCGGTACGGAACTCGGTGCCACGACGGCCCGCAGCCTCAATCTGCATCGCGACATGTCGATGATGGAGAATCTGGTCTCGACCAATTCCATCGTGACACAGCGCCTCTCGTCGGCGCAGATGGCACTCGGAACCATGGCGGATTCCGCCCAGACCGGATTGAACACCCTGGTTGCGCTGGCGGGTTCCACAGATTCGACGCAGTTGAGCACTGCCGTTCGCACCCTGACAGACGTCATCGACCAGTTCACCGATGCAGGCAATACCTCGGTCAACGGCGAATATCTGTTTGCTGGTATCAATACCGACACCAAGCCGGTGATGGATTATTTTACCGACGAAGCAGGTGCGAAATCCTTTTTCGACAACGCATTCCTGTCAACCTTCGGCTTTGCGCAGACTGATCCGGCAGCGCAGACCATTGCGCCGGCGGACTTGCAGGCCTTCATTGATGATCTCGAAACCAGTTTCATGGGGTCCGACTGGAACACCAACTGGTCGACAGCATCCGACACGCCGATGACGAGCCGCATTTCGCAGACGGAAGTCGTGCAGACATCGAGTTCGATCAATGCGAACGGCTTTCGCTATCTCGCGCTTGCTTCGGTGATCGGCGTGGAATTGCTCAATACGAGCCTGACCAGCGATGCGCGTGCTATCGTGTCGAATGCGGCCATCAGCTACATGGGGCAGGCGATCAACGGTATCGACAACGAACGCAGCCAGCTGGGCCTGTCTGAAAACCGCGTTTCGATCGCCAATGAGGCGTTGAGCAGCCAGATTGATATCGTCAAGCTCAACCTCGACGATCTCGAAGGGATCGATGTTTACGAAGCATCGACCAGAATCACAGCTCTCACCAATCAGATGGAAATTTCCTATAATCTGACAGCGCGGATTTCCGAGCTGAGCCTGGTGAACGAGCTTTAAAGACGACGCTCTTTCGCGTGATCGGGCGTGACATGCGGGGGAGCGGCCATTCTGAAGCGTAAGCCTGGGTTCAGGATCGTGATTTACGCTACAGAGAATGACTGGAGTATGAGGGGCTGAATGTACCAGTTTTCCTATGCAGAAATTATGGCGGATGATGTCGCCGATGCCAAAGAGCGAGAGATACAGGTTCTCGACAAGGCAATCGCCATGCTCCATGCCGCAGCCGGCAAGGGAAGAGATTCTTCCGTAGCCGTAGAAGCCCTGTTCTTCACCCGCCGGGTGTGGATTGCCTTTATCGATGACCTGCGTAGTCCTGAAAACCAGTTGCCGACGGATCTGAGGGCCGACCTCATTTCGATCGGAATTTGGGTTCTCAAGGAGATCGAACGCATCCGTCTGAGAAAGTCCGAAAACTTTCAGGGCATTGCCGACATAATCACCATCATCAGGGATGGACTGAAATGAAAAGTACCTTGCGCATCTCTCTCAAATCCGGCGAGCGGATCTTCATCAATGGAGCCGTTCTTCGGGTCGACCGCAAGGTTGCGATCGAATTCCTGAATGACGTGACGTTCCTTCTCGAAAATCACGTCCTGCAGCCCGAGGCGGCCAATACGCCGCTCAAGCAGCTCTACTTCATCGTCCAGATGATGCTGATCAATCCGGAAGGTGCGGAACAGTCGCTGATCATGTTCCGCAAGTCGATCCTGATGCTGCTCAATTGCTTCCACAACGAGAGTGTTCTGGCAGAGCTGAAGCGGATCGATGCGATCGTCAATTCCGGACGCCCCTTCGACGCATTGAAGGCGATCCGGGCACTCTACCCGACGGAAGAAAAGATCCTTTCGGCGCAGGAAATCACACCGGCTGTTCGCGAACAGATCCGCAGGGAGATCGCACCATGGCAATAAGTGCAATTTCGGCGATGGCCGCGGCTGCGACCCAGACGACGAATACGACCAACACCACGAACACCACCAATACGACGACCAGCGAATCTTCGACCGATGCGGCAAGTGCAGCGCTGAACTACGAGAGCTTTCTCAAGCTTCTCATCACCCAGATGCAGAACCAGGATCCCACCGATCCGCTCGATGCATCCGAGCAGATGTCGCAGCTCGCATCCTTCTCGGTTGTCGAGCAGAACATCAAGATAAACTCGAATCTCGAGAGCCTCATCCAGCAGACGACGCTTTCCCAGGCATCGTCCCTGATCGGCCAGAACATTACTTCTGCCGACGGTGAGACCAGCGGCGTGGTGAAGTCTGTCGAGATCAACTCCGATGGATTGACCGCTATTCTCGAAGACGGTAGCAAGGTCGTGGTTCAGACGGGCATCACCGTCGGCAAGACACCCGACACTGATACCGACACAGACAAAGACAGTTGATAGACCCGCGACCGGGTCCAGGGCGCAAGCACAATGAATGAGGCCGATGCTCTCGATATCGTCCAGGCTGCGATCTGGACCGTGCTTGCTGCCTCCGGCCCGGCCGTTATCGCGGCCATGATCGTTGGCGTGGTCGTGGCGCTGCTTCAGGCGCTGACCCAGGTTCAGGAAATCACCCTGACATTCGTGCCGAAAATCCTCGCTGTGATGGCCGCTGTCGCCATCTCGGCGCCTTTCATTGGCTCGCAGATTTCCATCTTCACCAACATGATCTTTTCGCGGGTGCAGAGCGGTTTCTAGTCGCCGCCTTTTCGTTATCCGGTACCCTTCGCGCAAGCTTCGATCGCTAAAACTTCCATGAACGTGTGCGGCTCATGAAGAGGCGATAGTATGGCTGATGTACAGTCCCTGGTGGTTCCGAAAATAGCATCGAACAGGCGCGATATCGGCTTCGCGATCGGTATCGTTGCGATACTGTCGGTTCTGTTCCTGCCGATTCCAGCCTTCCTGATCGACCTTGGGCTGGCATTCTCCATATCCTTTTCGGTTCTGATCCTCATGGTTGCTCTGTGGATCCAGAAGCCGCTCGACTTCTCATCGTTTCCGACCATCCTTCTGATCGCGACCATGTTGCGCCTGGCGCTCAACATCGCCACGACCCGCGTCATCCTCTCGCATGGCAACGAAGGCCACGAAGCTGCCGGACATGTGATCGCAGGCTTTGCGAGCCTCGTCATGTCGGGCGATTTCGTGATCGGTTTGATCGTCTTCCTGATCCTGATTGTCGTCAACTTCATCGTCATCACCAAGGGTGCAACGCGTATCGCCGAAGTCGGCGCACGTTTCACCCTCGATGCGATCCCCGGCAAACAGATGGCGATCGATGCCGATCTTTCGGCCGGCATGATCGACGAGCAGGAAGCACGCCGTCGCCGTAAGGAACTGGAAGACGAAAGCTCCTTTTTCGGTGCCATGGACGGTGCCTCGAAGTTCGTCCGCGGCGATGCCGTTGCCGGTCTTCTCATCACCGCCATTAACGTGTTCGGCGGCATCATCATAGGCTATTTCCGCCATGGAATGGAAATCGGCGAAGCGGCCGATGTCTTCGTCAAGTTGTCGGTTGGCGACGGTCTTGTCTCCCAGATGCCGGCGCTCATCATTTCGCTCGCAGCCGGCCTGCTCGTCTCCCGCGGCGGCCAGACGGGTTCAACCGACAAGGCGGTTGTCGATCAGCTGGCCGGTTATCCGCGCGCACTCGGCGTTGCGTCCGGCCTTGTGACGGTTCTGGCGCTGGTTCCGGGTCTGCCCTTCCTGCCGTTCGCCGCTCTCGGTGGCGCGCTGGGTTTTGCGAGTTGGGCCATCCCGCGCCGCATCGAGGCCGAGAACAAGGTCAAGCGGCAGGCCGAGGAACATCGTAAGGCCTCCGAGGTCAAGGATCAGGAGAAGGATTCGGTCAAGCACGCGCTCAAGACGCCGGAAATCGAACTCCTCCTCGGCAAGCAGGTTTCGACGCGCCTTCTCGGAGCCCATCAGGAACTCGCCTTCCGCGTCGGCAAGATGCGCAAGAAGTTCGCCGGCCAGTACGGCTTCGTCGTGCCCGAAATCAAGGTCTCCGACGAACTGTCGATCCCCGACAAGGCCTACCATATCCGCATCCACGGTACGACGGTCGCGTCCAATCTGCTGCGTGTCGGCGAAGTACTGGTCATCACCGGCGGCGGTCGCCGGCCGACGGTTCCGGGCGACGATGTGCGCGAACCTGCATTCGGCATGCCGGCAGTATCAGTCATCGAAACCTTCACCGAGGAACTCAAGCGTGAAGGTTTCCACCCGATCGATAACGTTTCGGTCGTTCTGACGCATCTGTCCGAAGTGATCCGCAACAACCTGCCGCAGCTTCTGTCCTACAAGGACGTCAAGATCCTCATCGATCGTCTCGATCCCGAATACAAGAAGCTGGCCGACGAAATCTGCTCGTCGCATATGTCCTATTCCGGCCTCCAGGCCGTTCTCAAGCTCCTGCTGGCCGAACGCGTCTCGATCCGGAACCTGCATCTCATTCTCGAAGCGGTGGCAGAACTCGCCCCGCATATGCGCAAGACGGAACAGATCGTCGAACATGTCCGCGTGCGCATGGCCCAGCAGATCTGCGGCGATCTTTCCGACAATGGCCTCCTGCGCGTGCTGCGCCTCGGCAACAAGTGGGACATGGTGTTCCATCAGGCGATCAAGCGCGATGCGAAGGGCGAGATCGTCGAATTCGACATCGATCCGCGCCATCTCGAGGAATTCTCCGAACAGGCCACCAAGGTTGTGCGGGAATATCTCGATCGCGGCTTGCCCTTCGTTCTGGTGACCTCGCCGGAAACCCGTTCCTATGTGCGGATGATCATCGAACGGCTCTTTGCGACCCTGCCGGTCCTGTCCCATGTCGAACTGGCCAAGGGCATCGAAATCAAGATCCTCGGAACCATTTCATGATCGAGGATCCCGAAGGCCTGGTCATGGCAGCCTTCGCCTCCTTCTGCAGGATCGGCGGATGCATGATGGTCATGCCCGGCTTTTCGACTGCGCGCGTGCCGATGATGATCCGGTTGATCCTGGCGGTCGTCATCTCGCTCGCCATGCTGCCCGGCAACTGGCAGAGCCTTTATCCGCAGATCCAGTCCGGCCTCTCCGATTATGCCCGTCTGATCGGCGTCGAAACCCTGGTCGGCGTGGTGCTCGGGCTAATCACGCGCTATTTCGCTTTGGGCCTGCAGTTTCTCGGTACGGTCGTCACCATGATGATCGGCCTCAATACGCCGCCCGCCGGCGATGTGCTTGAAGACCAGAGCGAAGGGCAGTTGACCAATCTTCTGTCTTTCGCTGGGCTGATGGTCCTCTTCATGCTGGATTTTCACCACCAACTCTTCATCGCGATCGGGGATTCCTACAGAGCCCTGCCGCCCGGCATCGTTTTCGATCCTCAGAAGGCGCTCGTCACGCTCGTCGATACTTTGGCGGCGACGTTTACCGTCATGCTCCGGCTTGCGAGCCCCTTCATTCTGTTCAATGTGCTGTTCAACGTCGCGATCGGCTTCATCAACAAGCTGGCGCCGATCGTTCCGGTCTATTTCATCTCGACGCCCTATATGGTGCTCGGCGGCTTGTTCCTCTTCTATCTCGGCATTGCCGCCTTGCTCTCGCTGTTTGCCGATGCGTTCGGCCCGATTTTCGGAGTGCGATAATGGCGCCGCAAACCCGTTCGGAAAAACTCAAGCGGCTCGTCAAGGTCCAGCGGCAGATCGAACAGATGGCCGAGATCGAACTGGCCAACACCACCCGGGCGCGTGGCGAGATCCAGGAAAATCTCGATGCAGTGGTCGATGCGATCGGTTCGCTCGAGCCGGTGCACCAGATCTTCGCAAGTCTTTACTCGAACCAGATCGGCCGCCTCACGATCCGCGATCAGCAGCTTGAAGGTCTGCAGCGAACCCACGAGGCGCGGATCATGCGCGAAAAGGCCAAGGCCGACCGACTCGAAGAGAATATGAAGGATGCGCGCGAACTTGAAAATCGCGAGGCAGAAGACAATGCCATCTACGACATCGTCGACCAGCGCTACATGATGATCGACGATCAGGACTAGCGGCGAATTAGCTTTCGCAAGCCACGGTCAAGCTTATCAGCAGATGATCATTTGGCGCTTCATGCAAAAGAATGGCGGAATTTCATGGCGATCCAACCTCCCAGCGATATCGTTCTCGACGTGCTCAAGGCAGCTGACCCGGCTGCTGTCGAAATGGCGCAGGCAAAACTCAAGGCAGGTCAGGCCGCCAGCGAAGCGCAACGGCTTTCCGGGACCGATCGCGGATTCGATGTGACGCTCGGTCGCCATCAGGCATCGCGCACAACCGAGCATCTGACCGAGAAGAAGGCTGTGCCGGAAACCTATCGCAAATTCGAGGGAATGGTGCTCCAGAGCATGATCAAGAGCATGCTCCCAGACAGCCAGGAAATCTACGGCAAGGGTGCGGCCGGCGAAATCTGGAAAGGCATGCTGGCCGAACATCTGGGCAATGCGATTGCCAAGGATGGCGGCGTCGGCATTGCCGAGCATCTTGCCAAGAACGGCCCGACAGCCGTTGAGGATGCACGTGAGAGCAGAGACAAGGCGCGCGGCGAGCGCCTGCATGTTCGCACGCAACTGATCGAGCGGAACCAGCTGGAGGCGCTTGATGCGCTTTTGCCTGGTGATCAGAAGCAGAAGCGGACAGACCGGGTTTGAGTTTAGCGGCGGACAAAGATTTAAGAACGAGGACATGCCATGGCGGCGGCAACATCGGAAGATGCATTCAAGGATATTCGACTGAAGACCGTGCTGGGGAGGCTGGAACTGATCATCGACAATGAAAACGAGCGGCTCGGCAGCGATCCCCGTTTCGATATCAAGGCCTCCAATGCCCACAAGAGCCGGTGCCTTTACGAACTGACGATGCTGTGCCGGGATACCCAGCCCGGCGAGTTTCCGGAAGGATTTGCGACCCACATGAAATTCCTCAAGGGGAAGCTTATGCTGAATGCGCGCAAGCTCGAGGCGCATCTCAATGCCGTGCGCACGGTGACCGATATTCTTCGCAATGCGGCGCAGGAGCGGGAAGCGGACGGCACCTATACCCAGGAACAATTCCGCTATAGCGAGAACTGATGCTGAAGCTTGTCCTTACCGGTGTCTGGGTGGCGATCGTCGCGCTTGGGGCGGTCTATTTCTCCATTGAGATGTCGCAGCCACCCGATCCGGCCGTCGAGGAAGCCAAGAAAAAGGCGATCCAGGAGTTCGTTCGCGGCGAATTGACGACCTTTCCCGTCATTCAGGGCGGCAAGGTCGATGGCTATTTCCTGACCCGAACCTCCTATATCGCCGACAAGACGAAGCTCACGGAAATCACGCTTCCGGTGGTGCCCATCATCACGGACGAGCTCTATACCGTGCTCGTCGGCGATCGCATCATCCGTATTGGCGATCGCCGCAACTTCGATCTCGCCGGCTTCAAGGAAAAGCTCAAGAAGACCATCAATCACCGTCTCGGATCCGAGGTGGTGATGGACGTGGTGATCGAGCAGATCGATTACATCTCCAAGGATGCACTGCAGGCCGATCCGGAAAAGGCTGGCGAGTCCGCCAAGAAGATCGCGCACGAAAAGCTGCCGGAAGGCTTTGAAGCAGACGCTGCCAAAGAGGGCGGTCACTAGAGCACGTCCTATCAATACGTATCTGAATTCTTAACAGGAAGGCCGGTGCTGGAAACCCAGCGCCGGCCTTTTTCTTGCTCGTGCGTCATTTCAGAGCGCCAGCGTTTCGAAATGGCACGCCGAAAACCTCCTGGCCTGTCTGCAATTGGAACGCATTGCGGAGGAGCCGCCGCGAAATATCCATTCGGCACAGTTTTTCTCGGAAAATTTCCTGTGATCGCGCGTCCGCGCTTCCTCTAACGCGCTGAAAAGGAAAGGCTTTCAAGCGCTCGGTTAATCAAGCGTAAATTCCAGAAAATGCTTTTGAATGAATGACTTAAATGGCGTTTCAGCTGTCTGCGGTAATTCTCTCGACATAGGGCGTTGATGCCTGAGCCAGTCCGATATCGCCCCCGCGGTACGGGACTTGCTCGTTCAACGTCGATACCTGGCCGGACATAACAGAACAAGCCGGCCATCGCACGGGAGAATGTGATGAATATCGTTTCCAGCATGGCGGTATTCAGTTCCAACAGGCCGGTTCTCGGATTGCCTGTTTGCGATCTGGATTGGGCGGATGCGTTCATGTTTGTCAGTGCCCTGGTCGATATGCCCATCGGCCAGACGGTGATATCCTTTCTGAATGCCCATAACTGCAATGTCATGCTCAACGATCCCGCTTACCGCGAGACGCTCGAACGCCATCTCGTGCTGCCTGACGGTATCGGTGTGGACATCGCGTCCATGCTCACCAACGGCTCCCGTTTCCCGGCAAATCTCAACGGCACGGATTTCGTACCGGCACTGCTCACCTATATCGCGACACCGAAGCGCATCGGTCTGATCGGAGCGCGGCCTGAAGCCTTGTCCGGAGCGCGCGATGCTTTCGCTCGTCATGCGCCATGGCATGAGTTCGTCGCCGTCCATGACGGTTTCTTCACCGAAGAGGAAACGCCGTCAATCATGGCGGATGTCGCAAGGCAGAAGTTTGATATTCTGCTTGTGGCCATGGGCACGCCCAAACAGGAAATCTGGGTGGATCGTTACGTGCGCCCCGAACATGCGCGCCTGGTGATTTCGGTCGGCGCGCTGTTCGATTTCATGGCCGGCATCGTGCCGCGGGCGCCGCGTCTGGTGCGCAAGTACCGTGTGGAATGGCTCTACCGGGTGCTGCAGGAACCGCGCCGCCTGGCCGGACGCTATTTCGTCGGCGGTCCGGTTTTCCTTGGCCGTATCTTTGCGCATGCCGCCCGGCTTCATGCCGGTAGGCTTGTCGATCGCGTCAAGCCCAAGCCGCCCATGCAGGATCGCCCGCGGCTACCGGTTTCGCCCCGACGCAAGGTGCCGAGTTAACCACTTGTTAAGGCGGCGCTACTAGATTTGGTTAACAATTGCCTGTCGCTGCGGCCGCATTTCGGCCGGGGCGCGGTTGCCAATCCGGTCAGGTTGCCCATGGAACGTCGTCCTCTTCTCGACTATTTGACGGACCGCGAAGCTGCGGAGCAGCCGTCAGCGGATCTTTCTGTGCTCGAGGAGCGTCTTCGCATGCTCGAGGCACGTCTGGCGGACGAACGACTGGACAAGCAACGGGACGAGTTTGCCATGGCGCCGGAACGTCAGCCGGCATCGTCCCTGGCAAGCGAGCTCGAAACCATCCTGCGTCGTCAGGATAATCTGCGGCAACCCGTTCGGCCGGTCGCCCATCCTGCACAATCCGCCCGAACGAGCTTCGTCGATCACCAGCCTGCTCTCAACCGCCCTCAGCCGGACATGGCTCATTCCCGGCCTGCTGCGCGGGTGGCAATGACGGCGCCGCCGCTTGCTGCCGATCATCATGCGCCAGCTCCCAACGTTCCGGACGATTTCGCCAAGTTTGCCGAAGCGGTGCGGCTGATCGGGCTTGCGGCACAGCGGTTTCTGCCAGAGGGCCTCGCCAGGGAAGTTCTGCCGAAGGGGCAGACATCCGAACTGGTGGCCATGTATGCCGTCATGCAGGAAGCGATCTCGGCGTTCCGGTCGATCGCCGATGATATTGCCGTCTCGGCAAGCGAGATCCGTCGCTATGCCCGGCCTGAAACCGCAAAGCCGGTGCCTGCAGCCGTTCGGCGCGACGAGGCCGAACTGGTGCAGTTGACCGCCGATCTCGACAACATGCGCGAGCGGGTGGCGATGATGATGCAGGAACGGCGGCGGGCCGGCGGTTAAATGGCTTACGGCTGGAAAATCATTCGGCCTCCCATGGTTTTATCGGGGATCTTTGGTATTAGATGCGCCGCATCAGGACGCAGTGAGACAAACACGCCGCAAGGCTGCTGGTAGGATCGCCGCATCTTAAGAAACATTGATGGGAGATAAGCCGGTGGCGCAGGTAATCAATGGCAAGGAGACGGCAGCGTCCGTCATCGCGCAAGTCAAATCCACAACGGCGACACTCGAGGCAGAAACCGGCGTCACGCCCGGCCTCGCCGTCATTCTTGTCGGCGCCGATCCGGCGAGCCAGGCCTATGTCGGTTCCAAGAGCAAGATGGCCAAGGAATGCGGCTTCAAGTCGGTTCAGTATTCGCTGCCGGAAGCAACCAGCCAGGAAGAGCTGATGGCTCTGGTCGCCGATCTGAATGCAGATCCCACGATCCATGGCATTCTGGTGCAGTTGCCTCTGCCGAAGCACCTGGATTCCGAGCCGGTGATCCAGGCGATCCTGCCGGAAAAGGATGTCGATGGCCTGCATGTCGTCAATGCCGGCAAGCTCGCCACCGGCGATACCGAGACCGGTCTTATTTCCTGCACGCCGGCCGGCGCGTTGATCCTCGTCCGCAACGTGCGTGGCGAAGACCTGTCCGGTCTCAATGCCGTTGTCATCGGCCGTTCGAACCTGTTTGGTAAGCCGATGGCGCAACTGCTTTTGACGCGCAATGCCACGGTTACGACGGCCCATTCGCGAACCAAGGATCTGGCCGCCGTGTGCCGCACTGCCGATATTCTTGTCGCGGCCGTCGGCCGCCCCGAAATGGTCAAGGCCGACTGGGTGAAGCCCGGCGCAACGGTCATCGATGTCGGTATCAACCGCGTTGCAGCGCCTGAAAAGGGTGAAGGCAAGACCAAGCTGGTCGGCGATTGCGACTACGCATCCTGTGAACCGGTTGCCGGCGCCATTACCCCGGTTCCGGGTGGTGTCGGGCCGATGACGATCGCCATGCTGATGGCCAATACCGTCATTGCCGCCTATCGCAAGGCCGGCAAGCCGGTCCCTAAATTCTGATCAGGAATCGTTCTGTTCTTCCTCGCGGATCGCTTCCCAAGCGTTCCGCGACAGAGCCATGAGAATGAGATTGACCAAAGTGCCAGCCGGCGTGCGACCGGCGGCATGCTGGATCGCATAGCGGCTGAAGCCGTGCGAATCGTAAAAGCGGATCGCCTCTTCATTGGTTGACGCGACATTGAGCGCAACCCGCTCTGCGGTCGTGTTCTCGAATGCCATTTCGACGATGGTTTCGAGAAAGCGGCCGCCGATCCCCCTGCCCGGCTTGGAAACAATCAGACGTTTGATGCGGATCTCGCCGCCAGCCTGGCCGAGACCGGTCAGGGCTGCGAAGGCCACCGGCTTTGCGGTCGCCGGATCATCGTGGACGAGATAGAGAATGCCGGGCCTGGAGATGTTGTGAAGATGTTCGTCTTCGCTCCAGCGCCCGACCTGATGCTCATAGCCTTCCTGCCGCTCGATCACCATGATCGCCGGAATGTCCTGCGCGTTTGCGCGCCGAAAGAAGGTCTGGCGGGTCCACATCCAGCATTTCCATTTTGCTTCGGTGGTTTTCCGCGACTTGTCGAGCCCCGTCAAGGGCAATGCCGGCAGGCATGGCCATTCTGAGAACCGAAATCGTCACCATCCCATCGAGAACATGATGCGTGGTGTGGCTGGCGACTGGCAGGTTTACGATCAGCGGCTCCAGATCGATGGCCTTGCCACCGCGAACCAGCCCCCAGAGCAGAAGACCGAGATTACGGGGATGACGGAACCGGCGCAGAAAAAGGGCGAGGGCGTTGGCCGGTGTCATTGTCCGTGTCGTCTCGATCAAGATCAACAGCCCGCCCGGTGCGACGAGCTTCATCAGGTCACGTAATGCCGCGTCCCTGTCTGCAAGAACGAACAGCAGCGAGGCGGCGGAAACCACCTCGGCCCGGATGCCGCAATCGACGGCATCCGTGAGGCCGGACTGACCGAACTTCACAGAAACCATTGCCGATCGAGCGCGCGCTTTGGCGCGGTCGATCATGTCGGAGTCGGGATCATAGCCACATGCGTCAAATCCGCTGACGGCTGCGTGGATCGCCAGCGCACCTGGGCCGCAACCGATGTCGAGCCAGCCTCTGCCTTCCGGCGCACCGGCAGCGGCAATCGCTGCCGCGTGGATCTCCCGATAGCAATCGGAATGCTGCAGCCAATCAAACAGGTAGGCCGAGAGTTTCGACATGATCACACCGCCTGCCGCGGGAGTGGCCAGAAGAAGGTAACAAGCCCGATCCAGATCGCGTTGAACATCGGGAAGGCAGTCAAGCCAAGCGCAACGGTGCCATTGGCGGTGAAATAGAGGCCGGCGGCCAGATCGACCAGCTGGATGGCACCCATGAGCCGGATGAGAAGGCGGTTCTTTTCGGGTGCTGCCGCCGCCAGCCAGAAACCGGCACCATAGACGAGAAACCGAGAGGCCAGCATGGCGAGCGGATAATGGATATCGGCTGGCGGGATCGAATGTCCCATGGATGCCAGGAATGCATCGGGTGCAAAAAGATAGGCAAGGCCAAGAACGATCTGGATGGTTCCGATCAGGCGCAGCAGCAGTTTCAGCATGTCAGTCTCCTATGTTTGACGTGACATCAGCTAAAGCGAGCGCTATATAAAGTGAAGTAGTTACCAAAAGTGAAGTTGAAACTTTTCTGGAGATCAAGCATGTCCGGGACGGAGCTCCTTGAGAATCTCGCCGATGGGCCATGCGTGGTGGCATGCCCCGTCCGTCGCGCGCTCGACATTCTGGATGGCAAATGGACCCTGCTGGTTGTCCGCGATCTTCTCTCCGGCAAGAAGCGCTATAGCGAGTTGCAGCGAAGCCTTGAGGGCATTTCGCCCCGCATTCTCGCCCAGCGTCTGCGCGATCTCGAAGCGCAGGGGCTTGTTCTCCGGCGCGTCTTTCCGACCAATCCACCGACGACCGAATACGAACTCACCGAGCAGGGGCTCGCCATGCGCGGCATCATCGGGGCCTTGGCAGAGTTCGGCGCCACGATGGTCTGATCAGAGTCTGTTTTTCAGAGACCATTCTGGCTTCAGAACCGCCATCATCACGAGATCGGCGCGGCTGCCGTCCGGCAGCTTGTAGGCCTGACGCATCAATCCCTCGCTGACGAATCCCACCTTCTCATAGGCACTGTGGGCGCGATGATTGTCGGCAAAATGATCGAGCCAGACACGGTGGGCGCCGGGCAGCGAGAAGGCCCATTCCAGCACAAGGTCGAGAAAGGCGGAGCCGAGACCCTTGCCGGTTTCGGCCATGGCGATGCGCTTGAGGTAGATGTTGCCCTGTTCGCTGCCGATATCCCGAAGGATGGCAAAACCGACCACCTTGTCGGCATCATCGATTGCCAGCAGATAGGCATGCGTCGGATCGTCCACCAGTGTTTCATGGATGGACCGTGCCGAACGGCCGACCAGAGCCTCGAAGCCCGGCAGCCGTTCGATTTCCATGATCCTGTCGATATCGCTGGCTTTTGCGCGCCGGATCTGGATCGGCATGATCAGAACAGCACGCTCGCGCCCTGGTCTGCCGGTCCGGCCATCTGGCGGAAGATTGCAAACATCTCGCGCCCGAGCCCGAACTCGTTGTGGGAGAGGTCTGCCGTCACCGGCGTGCGGCTGGCAAGTTCCGCAGCATCGACCAGCAGCTCCAGACTGCCGTTCTCCGCATCGAGACGGATCATGTCGCCCTCGCGGATGAGGCTGATCGGCCCGCCGTCCTTGGCCTCCGGTGTTACGTGAATGGCCGCGGGAACCTTGCCCGATGCGCCGGACATGCGGCCATCGGTGAGAAGTGCCACGCGTTGGCCGCGATCCTGCAGGATGCCGAGCACGGTGGTCAGCTTGTGCAGTTCCGGCATGCCGTTCGCTTTCGGTCCCTGGAAGCGCACCACGGCAACGAAATCGCCTGTCAGTTCGCCATTCTTGAAGGCGGCGTTGAGTTCAGCCTGGTCATGGAACACCTTGGCGGGTGCTTCGATCAGATGCCGGTCCGGCTTCACGGCGGAGATCTTGATCACACCGGTGCCGATATTGCCCGAAAGCATTTTAAGCCCGCCGGACTGCTGGAACGGCGTTTCGATCCTGGTCAGAACCTTGGGGTCGCCGCTTTCTTCCGGAACCGGCATGCGCAGCACGCGACGGTTCTCGTCCAGCTTCGCCTCGACCGTATAGGCTTCGAGACCCTGGCCGAACACGGTGCGCACATCGTCATGCAGCTGGCCGCCCTTCAGCAGTTCGCGGATCAGGAAGCCCATGCCGCCGGCGGCGTTGAAATGGTTCACGTCGGCCAGCCCGTTCGGATAGACCCGTGCCAGAAGCGGTACGGCATCGGAAAGGTCTGACACATCCTGCCAGGTCAGGTGAATGCCGGCTGCCCGCGCAATGGCGACCAGATGCAGCGTGTGATTTGTCGAGCCACCGGTCGCATGCAGGCCGACAACGCCGTTGACGATCGAGCGCTCGTCGATCATTTCGCCGGCTGCCGTATATTCATTGCCGAGCGCGGTGATTTCGAGCGCGCGTTTTGCGGCTTCGCGGGTGAGAGCCTCGCGCAGCGGCGTGCCCGGATTGACGAAGGAGGAACCGGGCATATGGAAGCCCATGATCTCCATCAGCATCTGGTTGGAGTTGGCGGTGCCGTAGAAAGTGCAGGTGCCGGGTCCGTGGTAGGATTTGCTTTCGGCCTCGAGCAATTCGTCACGCCCGACCTTGCCCTCGGCGAAAAGCTGGCGAACCCGCGCCTTCTCGTCGTTCGGCAGGCCCGAGGTCATCGGCCCGGCCGGGATGAAAACCGCCGGCAGATGGCCGAAGGTCAGCGCCGCGATCGCCAGACCCGGGACGATCTTGTCGCAGACACCGAGATAGACCACGGCATCGAACATGTTGTGGGTCAGGCCGATACCGGCCGACATCGCAATGAGATCACGCGAAAACAGCGACAGTTCCATACCGGGCTGGCCCTGGGTCACGCCGTCGCACATGGCCGGAACACCGCCGGCCACCTGCGCGACGCCACCGGCTTCGCGCGCCGCCTGACGGATGAGCTCCGGATAGGTTTCATAGGGCTGGTGCGCCGAAAGCATGTCGTTATAGGCCGTGATGATGCCGAGATTGGGGGCCTTGTCGCCGGCAAGCAGGCTCTTGTCGGCGGGGGAACAGACGGCAAACCCGTGCGCGAGGTTGCCGCAGCCAAGAACGCTGCGGTGCGGGCCGCGGCTGGCGGCCTCGCGAATACGTCCGAGATAGGCTTCCCGCGAGGGCTTCGACCGTTCGACAATGCGAGCGGTGATGGCTGCGATGGTGCTGTTGGCTGCCATAATGCTTTCCTTTCGCTGGTCCGGCGGTCCATGCCGCCAAGCAGGCGTTGCCCCGGGGAAGGGCGCTCGCCTCGTCAATCAGGCCATTGGGGTGCCTCAGGGCGCCCAGAAAATCTCTACCGTGCCCGGAACATTCTCAAGCACGATGCCGATCGGGAAAGGGCCATGCTCATCGCCGCCCGCCAGCGCTTGTTCGAGCACGTCCATTTTCTGCTGCCCCTCGATATGCAGCACCAGCAGGCGCGCATCCTGGAGCGCGGAAAAAGTCAGCGTCAGCCGCGTCTCGCCGGCACCTTCGGCTTCCATGGTAATAACGCCGCGTGGCGTTTTCATGGACAGGGCTTCTGCCAGCCGGTCGCCGCCCGGGAAGAAGGAAGCCGTGTGCCCGTCATTGCCCATGCCGAGAATGGCGACATCGAACGGATAGCCGATGGCTGCAACAGCTTCACTCGCTAGCGCTGCCGAATGTGCGGCATCGCCGCCGGCATGATAAAGCGGCACGAACTCAGCCGCCGCTGCAGCATTCTGCAGGAGATTGTCTCTGACGAGCGCATGGTTAGAGCGCTCGCTGTCCGGCGGCACGAACCGTTCGTCGACAAGCGTCACGGTCACGCGGCTCCAGTCGATCGAGCGGGTGGAGAGCGCCTTGAAGAAAGCCTTGGGGGTCGACCCGCCCGAGACCGCGATCGACGCCTTGCCGCGGGCGGCAATCCCTTCGGCAAGGGCGGCGCTGACCCGGTCTGCAAGCGCTGAAGCCAGCGTTTCCTTGTCAGCTAGTCTGTTCAATTGATGCGCCATGCTTCACCTATTCGTGCCATGTGCGGCCATCACGCTCGATGAGCGCGATGGAATGGCTCGGACCCCAGGTGCCCGACGTATAACCCTGGACGGATTGTCCGGTTTCTTCCCAACCTTTGAGGATCGGGTCGATCCAGCGCCAGGCCGCCTCGACTTCGTCACGACGCATGAACAGCGTCTGGTTGGCCCGGATCACATCCAGCAGCAAACGCTCATAGGCATCCGGATTGCGGGCATCGAAAGCCTGGGCGAAGCTCATGTCGAGCGACACTTCACGCAGGCGCATGCCGCCCGGTCCGGGGTCCTTGATCATGATCGACTGTTTGACGCCCTCATCGGGCTGCAGACGGATGATCAGCTGGTTCTCACCGATACGCCCCGCCGAACTGTCGAAGATCGAATGCGGGATCGGCTTGAAGGTGATGACAATTTCCGAAACGCGCGAGGCCAGTCGCTTGCCGGTGCGAATATAGAAGGGAACGCCCGCCCAGCGCCAGTTGCCGATTTCGGCCTTGATGGCGACATAGGTCTCGATATTGGAGGAGGGCGCTTCGAGATCGTCGAGATAGCCCTTGACGGCGCCCTTTTCGGAAGCGCCGGCGCGATATTGCCCGCGCACTGTCATTTTCTCGACGTTCGACGCGTCGATCGGCTTCAGCGAACGCAGCACCTTCAGCTTTTCGTCGCGCACAGCTTCGGCATGCATGGAGGAGGGCGCTTCCATCGCAACAAGGCAGAGAAGCTGCAGGATATGGTTCTGCACCATGTCGCGCAGGGCGCCGGCCTTGTCATAGTAACCGGCGCGACCTTCCAGCCCGACGGACTCGGCCACCGTGATCTGCACATGGTCGATATGGGCGGAATTCCACAGCGGCTCATAGAGCGCATTGGCAAAGCGCAGCGCCATCAGGTTCTGCACCGTTTCCTTGCCGAGATAATGGTCGATACGGTAGATCTGGTCTTCCTTGAAGACCTTGCCGATCGTGTCGTTGAGATCGAGTGCCGAAGCGAGATCACGGCCGATCGGCTTTTCGACCACGATGCGGGTCGATTTGGTGATCAGCTTGTGGTCGCGGATCTTTTCGCTGATCGAGCCGAAAATCGCGGGCGCTACGGCGAGGTAGAAAGCGCGGACACGCTCCTTGCCCTCATCGAGCAGCTTGCGCAATTCGTCCCAGCCCTTTTCGGATGCCGCATCGACCGACACATAGAACAGCCGTGCGGCGAACTTGGCGAAGGATTCCTCGTTGAACTCGCCGGGCTTGAGGAATTTCTCGAGCGCCACGCGGGCGAACTTGCGATAGTCGTCATGGCTCATCGGGCTGCGCGAAGCACCGATGATCCGCGTCGGCTCGGTAAACTGGCCTGCTTCCTGACGATGATAAAGGGCAGGCAGAAGCTTGCGCTCGGCAAGGTCGCCCGTGCCGCCGAAGACGACATAGTCAAATGGATCGACGGGAATGATCTGGCTGCTCATGGCGATCTCTCGGTTGATACTCGAATTTCGATTTCGCAATCTAATCGATTTAAAGATATCAGACCCGCCGCCAGCGAACAACCCTTTTTTGCATCCGCGAAGCCGCTGCCGAAAGCCGCGGCTCCGCCAGCCGGTCGATCAGATCCGGTCCATCATCGCAAACCAGGTCAGCGCCAGAAACAGCAACGGTGCCCGGAATGTCTGGCCTCCCGGGAAGGGTTTGATGTTGAACGAGCGATAGAGCTCAAGGTCGGTTGCCTTGCCGGTCAGCATCTCTGCATAGAGCCGTCCGCAATAGTTTGCGAGCATGACGCCGTGGCCCGAATAGCCGCCAATAACGGTAACATTGGGCTTGACCTGGCGCACGAAAGGCAGCCTCGGCATGGTGATGCCGACATAGCCGCCCCAGCCATGCGTGAAGGGAATATCCTTCAGTTCCGGATAGATCTCCGCGACCTGCCGCCGGATATGGCTGGTAATGTCGCTCGGACTGTCGGACGTATAGGCCTCGCGGCCGCCGAACAGCAGACGGCCATCCTTGGATTTGCGGAAATAGCGGACGACGAACCGCGAATCGGCCACCGATTCGCCGCCCGGGATGATCTTCGGAAACGCATCGAGCGGCGGCGTCGCGCCGATGAAGGAGCCGATCGGCATCACATGCGCCGCGGTTTCGGGCTCGAGACCCTTCGTATAGGCATTGGTGGCGAGCAGCAGCTTGTCGGCGATTATAGTCCCGCGTGCGGTTTCGACTCGGACCTTGCCACCCTCGGCATGGATCGCCTTGGCCGCGCTCATCTCATGGAGCCTGGCGCCGGCGCGAGCGGCAGCGGCTGCCAGTCCCACGATCAGCTTCATCGGGTGGATATGGCCGGTGCCCCGGTCATAGACGCCGAAATGAAACCGCGACGATCCCACGCGCGATGCGGTCTCCTCGCGCTCCATGAAATGCAGGTGCGGATAATCGTATCGCTCGGCGGCGATCGATGCATTCTCACGGAACGCCTTTTCATAGCGCGGCTTGTGAGCCACGATCATATGTCCCTGCTGATATTCGATATCGATATTCTCGGACGCAGAGAAATCGAGCAGATGCCGTTTGGCCGCTTCGCCCATGGCAAAAAGGGCGCGCGACCGTTCGAGACCGAACTCGGCTTCGCATTCTTCCGGCCACCAGCGTTGGCCGGTACCGAGCTGGCCGCCATTGCGGCCCGATCCGCCATCGCCGAAGCGGTTGGCATCGATCAGGATGACATCGACGCCTGCCTTTGCGAGATGGTAGGCGGCCTGCAGGCCGGTGAAACCGCCGCCGATGATGGCCACCGAGGCCTGTGTCGATCCATCGAGAGCGGGGTAGGTCGGACGATCGCCGACGGAATCTTCATACCAGGAAATGCCGGGAGAAATGGGGCTTTGCCAAGCCATGGAACTGCCTTTCGTTGAGGAACATGTCTGACCCGCCAATGCATCGGCCGGCCGTATGGGTTCACATCGAAAGGCGACAACGGCCTTCGCCGTCACGCGGGGCGCGGAGACCGATTTTCATGGCAAAAAGTCCCGCCCTGCGGTCGAGATCGCTGAAGAACTGTTTGACGACGAAAGCGAGCGCCCAGACGAGCGCCTTCAGCCCCTGGGATCTGCGTTTGCGGCGGTTTGCGGGTTGCCGGCTGCGGGTCTGGAACATTCTGCTTCCACCTCCTCGCATCGGCATGGCTCACCTCACTGCCCTGAAGGGCGTGCAAACGAAAAACGCGCCATTGCTGGCGCGTTCTGTCTAACCTGAAACCGGTGCGAGCGGCAAGCCGGCACAGCCTGCCGTGTCGTCGCAGTCAGGCTGCGTGGCGGCGATGATTGCCGTTTTCGCGTTCGATGCTGAAGGCGGCCACAAGCTGCATCAGCGTGTCTGCCTCTTCGGCCAACTGGCGCGTGGCCGCATTGGTTTCCTCCACCATGGCGGCATTGCGCTGGGTCACCTGGTCCATCTGGTTGACGGTCGAGTTGACTTCCGAAAGCGATGCGGCCTGTTCCCGTGCCGAAGTGGCAATCAGTTCGACATGGCCGGCCACATCGACGATCTGACGCGAAATCTCGGTCAGCACCGAGCCGGTTTCGGCGACATATTGCGAACCGGTTGACACTTCGGTAACCGAGGTCGCAATCAGTTCGCCGATTTCCTTGGCAGCCTTTGCTGAGCGCTGGGCGAGCTCGC
This sequence comes from Fluviirhizobium alvei, assembly GCF_030551875.1. Classification (GTDB taxonomy): domain Bacteria; phylum Pseudomonadota; class Alphaproteobacteria; order Rhizobiales; family Rhizobiaceae; genus Rhizobium_E; species Rhizobium_E alvei. The sequence continues at coordinate 307,461 of NZ_JAUOZU010000001.1, forward strand.
GCACTTCCTGGGCGACGACGGCGAAACCCTTGCCCGCTTCGCCCGCGCGGGCAGCTTCGACGCCTGCATTGAGCGCCAGCAGATTGGTCTGGAAGGCGATCGAGTCGATCACATCGATAATCTGGGCGATACGATCCGACGAGTCCTTGATCCGCGACATTGCCGAAATCGCGTTCTGAACGACCGCCGCCGAATTGTCGGCATTGCGCTTGGCCTGGGCGACGACGGTACGGGCTTCTGCAGCACGCTCGGATGCCGTGTTGACGGTTGCGGTGATCTGGTCGACGGCAGCTGCGGTTTCCTCAAGCGATGCCGCCTGTTGTTCGGTCCGCTTGGAAAGCTCGTCGGCGGAATCCGACAGTTCGACCGTGTTGCGCTGTATCATCGAGGCATTGCCGCGGATCTGGCTCATCGTATCCTGCAGCCTGAGCAGCGAGACGTTGAAATCGTTGCGCAACTGTTCGAGGCGACCGAAGAACGGCGTTTCGATGGTCTCGGAAATATCGCCCTGCGACAGGCGGCCAAGGCCGGCGGCAAGAGCATCGACGGCGAAATCGATCTGGCGGTCGACATCCACCTTTTCGCGGTCGTTGCGCTGGCGCTCCTCTTCTGCGGCACGACGCTCGGCTTCGCTACGCTGTTCGATCTCGATTTTGGACAGCGCGTTCTGTTTGAAGACACCGAGCGCGCGGGCCATTTCGCCGATTTCGTCGACGCGGGCCTCACCGGAAATGCTGGTGTCGAGTGCGCCATCGGCAAGCCGGCGCATGGCCGCTGTAATCTGGCCAATCGGTCCCTTGAAGGTCATGACCAGGCCGATACCGGCAAAGATGGCAATGATGATACCGGCTGCCATGGCGCTGAGCGAGATCGAGTTGGCGTCTTCCCGTTCGGCACCGGCGCTTTGCTTCTGAAGTTCGGCGAACGTGGTCAGCTGCTGCCAGATCGTATCGATTTCTGCACCGGCAGCGGAGAATTTTTCAAACCTCTGCTCGCTGACACTCACGAGCTCCTTGGCTGCGGCGCCCATGGCATCGATGACAGGCACGAGTTTGGTGGCAGTCTCTGAGATGGCTTTCACTTCCTCAGCCGTAAACACCAGCGTCTTGAGGTGCGCGCTCATCTCGCCCAGATCGCGGGCAAGGATGCCGCGGTTCTTTTCGTTGGGCTCGAGCATGAAGGTCGCGAGATTGATGCGGATCGCATAGGCATCCTCCACCACCTTGCGGCTGCCGGTCAGAAGGCGCTCGGCCTTGATCAACGGCTGCTTGAGTTCGGCGAACTTGTCTGATGCTTCCTTCATCCTCTGGCCTGCGGCAAGGCCGAGATAGACAGATGTCTGCCGCATGGCATTGATCTTGGCCGACAGTTCCGAAACCGTCGCATCCGACTTGTCATTCCTGTCGAGAATGCCGGTAAGAGCGGCTAGGTTTGCCTCGATCGTCTTCGAGATCGATTTGCTTTTTTCCGGCAGCACGGACTTGAGCTTGCCCGTCCGCTTCTTGATCTCGTCGAAGTTTGCCTTCGCAAAATCGTACTTGGCTTCCGGGCTTGGTTGCGTCGAGAATTTTTTGGCGATGTCGGTCAGGAATGCCGATGTGGCGTTGATCTGATCGGCCTGCGAAAGCAGCGTCTTTGCGCTGTTTTCATCGACACGGACATTCACCTGTACGCGCGTCGCGGCCGTTATGATCTTCTTCTGTGCATCGGTCACCAGTGCGAGATTGTCGGTGATGGCGGTCCGGATCGCGGTCTCTTTCTCGTCCAGCTCCCAGAGCGTGTCGATCTTCGAGGCAACGGCATCGACAGACGTCAGGACCTTTTCGAGATCTTCGCGACCCTGAGCCCCCTTGGGAAGCTGGCCCAGCGTTTCGTCCAGGATAGCGCGCTGTTGCTTGAGCTCGTCCGATACCTTCGCTCGCGTTTCTTGGTTGGTATCCTCGAGGAATGCGCTCATCGATGATGAAACGTCACGAAACCCTGAAAGGGACTGCAGAACGCTGTTGGAAATCTCCATGCGTCCTTCGAGCAGGTCGGATGTATAGAGCCCTGTCAGGCCGACAGCCGAAATGCTGATGACAAAAGGCAGGATGAAGATCAGGACCTTGGTCTGGATCTTGAAACGGGACAATATGCGATCAATATTCATCGCGCGCGACCTCTGGCGGTAAAGTTGTTTCACTAGACCACTTAGTCGCAAGGGTATCAGTAGGACTGAAGGCCAATGCGCCTGAACTCCCCCCGAGGTCCAGTTTCAATTGTCAGCAGATTTACATCTTCAAGTTAATTCGACACTAATGCCGAAATCAATAAATTGGAGTTTTTATAAACTGAAGGTTGTCTATTGTTTGAAATGCAATATATGCTGCGGGTAACGGTCGGGGCTACCCGCAGCAGGATCCGACGCGGTCAGGCCGCGCGATAGGACGTGCGCGGGGAAACGGAACCCTGGCCGGAAAGCTTGAACTGCTCGACCAGCATCATCAGCGTGTCCGCCTCAGAGGCAAGCTGGCGAGTGGCCGCATTGGTTTCTTCCACCATGGCTGCGTTTCGCTGGGTCATCTGGTCCATCTCGTTGACAGACGAATTGACTTCGCCAAGCGCATTGGACTGATCGCGGCTGGCCATTGCAATCATTTCCACCCGCTCGGAAACATTGACGATCTTCTGCGAGATTTCGGACAGGACCTCGCCAGTCTGCTGCACCAGACGAGCACCCGACGAGACTTCCGTGCTCGAAGCATCGATCAGGCTCTTGATTTCCTGGGCAGCGGAAGCCGAACGCTGGGCGAGTTCGCGCACTTCCTGGGCGACGACGGCGAAACCCTTGCCCGCTTCGCCCGCGCGCGCGGCTTCGATCCCCGCGTTGAGCGCGAGCAGGTTGGTCTGGAAGGCGATTTCATCGATCACATCGATAATCTGGACGATCTTTGCCGAGGCATCTTCGATCCGACCCATGGCCTGGATCGCGCTTGCAACGACCGCCGACGAAGCATCGGCCGATTTCTTCGTGTCGGCCACAATCTGGTTGGCTTCTTCTGCGCGCTCGGCAGACGATTTAACGGTGACAGTGATCTGCTCGACGGCAGCTGCGGTTTCCTCAAGCGATGCGGCCTGTTGTTCGGTCCGCTTGGAAAGCTCGTCGGCGGAATCCGACAGTTCGATCGTGTTGCGCTGGATCATCGAGGCATTGCCGCGGATCTGGCTCATCGTATCCTGCAGCCTGAGCAGCGAGACGTTGAAATCGTTGCGCAACTGTTCGAGACGACCGAAGAACGGTGTTTCGATGGTTTCGGAAATATCGCCCTGCGACAGGCGGCCAAGGCCGGCGGCAAGAGCATCGACGGCGAAATCGATCTGGCGATCGACATCCATCTTTTCGCGGTCGTTGCGCTGGCGCTCCTCTTCGGCGGCACGACGCTCGGCTTCGCTACGCTGTTCGATCTCGATTTTGGACAGCGCGTTCTGCTTGAAGACACCGAGCGCGCGGGCCATTTCGCCGATTTCGTCGACGCGGGCCTCACCGGAGATACTGGTATCGAGTGCGCCATCGGCAAGCCGGCGCATGGCCGCTGTAATCTGGCCAATCGGTCCCTTGAAGGTCATGACCAGGCCGATACCGGCAAAGATGGCAATGATGATGCCGATGGCGGTAGCGCCGAGCGAGATCGAGTTGGCGTCTTCCCTTTCGGCTCCGGCGCTTTTCTTCTGCAGTTCGGCAAAAGCGGTCAACTGCTGCCAGATTCCATTGATCTCACTGCCGGCCGCTGCAAATTGCTCCTGCCGTTGCTGGCTTGTCTTCACCAGTTCCTGGCTGGCCTTTCCAATCATCTCGATTGCAGGAAGGAGGGTCTTGCCGGCTTCGGCAATGAAAGCCACGTCAGACGATGCCCGCGAAAGTCCATCAACATCTCGGCGCAGGAGCACGAGATCCTGTCCTAGAATGCCGGCATTCTCCTCGTTGGGATCCAGCATGAAGCGAGCGAGTTTGATGCGGGTATTGTAGGCCGTGCGCAGAATGCGGTTCGAGCCTGCAAGAATGCCTTCCGCCTTGATCAGCGGAGTATCGGTCTCGGAAAATTTCTGCGTAGCTTCCTTCATCTTCTGTCCGGCGGCGAGACCAAGATAGACCGACAACTGGCGGAAACCGGAAAGCTTCATCGAGATTTGCGAAACGCCCGCATCGCTCTTGTCGCCTGCCTTGATGATGTCCGCAAGCGCCTGCAATACGCTGCCGAGCGATTTTGAGACCGCCTTGTTCTTGGCAGGGAGCGCCGAGGTCAGGATCTCGTGGCGCATGTTGAGTTCCTTCATCTGCCCGGCGATGAAATCGAACTTTTCCGGCGCGCTCTTCTGCTTGTTGAAATTCGTGGCGACACCGGTCAGGTAGGTCGCAGCCGCCGTGATCGTGTCGGCCTGGCGCAGCATGGATTTGGCGGCATTCTCTTCGTTGCGCACGTCCTTCTGCATCTGGTTGGCCGCTTTTTCGACCTTACCCTGCTGGGCGATGATCACATCCAGTCCGGACTGGATCTGGGCCCGCAACGCCATTTCGCTTTCGTTGAGCTTCCAGAGATCGTCAATGCGCTGGCTCACGCCATCGACCGATTTCAAAGTGTTTTCGAGTTCGGCGCGGCCCTCTGCATCCGGTGCGAGCTGGTTGAGCATGCTGTCGAGGTTGCCGCGCTGTGTCTGCAACTGACTTGCCACAGCATCGCGGTTCTCAGGGGTCGTGTTTTCAAGGAAATGTCCCATCGCATCGGACGCATCCCGGAAGCCGGAAAGCGACTGCAGAACGCTGTTGGAGATTTCCATGCGGCCTTGCAGAAGACCGGAGGCGTAAAGTCCAGTGAAGCCCACCGCTGAAATGCTGATGACAAATGGCAGAATGAAAATCAGAACCTTGGTCTGGATTCTGAAACGAGACAAAATTCGATCAATATTCATGCCGTTACCCCTCCGAAACAGACGTGCTCGTTTTGGTTGTCCGAAGCCCATTCAACAGCAGTCAAAACCAACTGCTGCAAAGGCCTTTCAGGCTGACAGAACGAGTCATTGTGCAGGATTGTGCGGGGAGGCTGTTAAAATAAGGTAAGCGATAGGTTGCAGAAAACGGTATAATAATATTATTTGCAAGGATCGCTCGCGTGCCAAAGTACGGCACGGCCTATCAAGGTCATGCCGACTGACGGTTTCGGCGATCCTTGATCAGCGCAGCACGAGCGGCGCAAGACTCATCATGATGACAAGGGCAAGACCTGTCGCTGTCAGGGTAAGAATGAAGCGGCGCTGTTGCAGACGTTCATCGCTTTTGCGGGCGATCGCCACGGCCTTGGCACGGGTCGGGGCGGAAGGGCGTTCATGCATGATGATGCTCCTTGTTGAGGCAAAGTCAGGATGAAGCCAAGTCGTAAAATTTGTCTTTATCGCGACCATTTGGCGTATTTGTCGGCAAATAAACTGGCGGCCCCCTCGCCAATTGACCCGGAAAGGGTATGATCGCGCCGTTATCAACAACAAATCGGTGCATCATGGCAGCCAAAAAAGCGCATAGCAGGACTACAAAAGCGACAACCAACTTGCCGCCCAAACCATCTCCTGCTGTTGCTCGTGCCCGTGGTGTCGATAACTGGAAAGAGGCTGCCGCCTGGCTTCGCGCCCGCGGTATCGAGGATATCGAATGCATCACGCCCGATCTCGCCGGCGTGCCGCGCGGAAAAATGATGCCGACGTCGAAATTCACATCGAATACGTCGCTGGCGCTTCCCTCGGCCATCTTCCGGCACACGATTTCGGGTGAATATCCCGAAGAGACCGAAGAATTCCGCTACGATTCGCGCGACAGCGACATCAAGCTGATGCCGGATCTGTCTACGCTGTCCGTCGTGCCGTGGGAGACGGATCCGACGGCGCAGGTGATCTGCGATATCGTCGATACCGAGGGCAAGCCCGTCAGCTACACGCCGCGCAATGTGCTGAAGAACGTCGTGTCGCTCTACAGGGAGCGCGGCTGGAAGCCGGTCGTGGCGCCGGAAATCGAATTCTATCTCGTTGCCAAGAACGATGATCCGGACTATCCGCTGCGGCCGCCGCAGGGTCGGTCGGGACGCTCCATCCAGGGTGGCCAGGGCTATTCGATCGCCGGTATCAATGAGTTCGACGAACTGATCGACGATATCTATCATTTCTCCGCCGCTCAGGGCCTGGAAATCGACACGCTCATCCATGAAGAAGGTCCGGCGCAGCTCGAAATCAACCTGCGTCACGGTGATCCGATCGAGCTTGCCGACCAGGTGTTCCTGTTCAAGCGCACCATCCGCGAAGCAGCACTCGGCCACGGCATTTACGCAACCTTCATGGCCAAGCCGATGCAGGGGCAGGCCGGATCGGCCATGCACATTCACCAGTCCGTGGTCGATGCCAAGACCGGCAAGAATGTTTTCTCCAACCCGGACGGTTCGCCGTCGAAGGAGTTCTTCCATTTCATCGGCGGCATGCAGGCCTTCGTGCCGAGCACGCTTGTGATGATGGCGCCTTACGTCAATTCCTACCGCCGTCTGACGCCGGGCATGGCGGCCCCCGTCAACAATGCCTGGGGATATGACAATCGCACCACAGCCTTCCGGGTCCCAGTCTCGGATGCGGCGGCGCGGCGCGTAGAGAACCGCCTGCCGAGTTCTGATGCCAATCCCTATCTGGCGCTGGCGGCATCGCTGGCTTGTGGGCTGCTTGGCATCCAGAAGGGTATGGAGCCGACGCCCCCATCGGATGGAACCGCCAACGAAGGGTCTGTCGATCTGCCCCGCGGTCTTCTTGAGGGTGTCTCTCTTATGGAAAACGAAGAGGCGCTCTTGGAAGTGTTCAGCCGCGAGTTTGTCGGCATGTATGCCGGCGTCAAGCGTGGCGAGTTCGAGACCTTCATGCAGGTGATCAGCCCCTGGGAGCGCGAATATCTGCTTCTGAACGTCTGACGCCCTCAGCAACAAAATCGGATCGGGCCCCGGCAGTTTTCTGCCGGGGCTCTTTCATTTGTCAGCGGGGCGAGGCAGGCGGATCAGGCGCCAGTTCCAGACCGGCCGGCGCTCTTCTGTCATTTGATCCTGCGTCCTGTGTTGTTGGCGCTCTTGCTGGAAATACTGAACGAGCAGAAAGGCGGCGAGTGTTTCGTACATGATTGTCCTTTCCGGGTCAGCGATACTGACCGGCTTCTGATTGTCGAAGATGGATTTGGAAGACCGGTACAACCGGTGCTGCAGAGAAAAGTTATCCTGCAGAATTCTTTTCACATAGGCCAAAGAATGCCCTATGTTTTTCAACTATGAAAAACACACCCTGGGATGCCTATCAGGTTTTCATTGCGGTCGCCCGCCTCGGTGGCCTGACAGGCGCCGGCGCGCAGCTCGGTCTCAGCCCCGCTACGGTAGGGCGCCGCATCCTCGAACTCGAACAGTCGATCGGCTGCCCGTTGTTCCGGCGCAGCCAGACCGGCTACACTCTGACGCCGGATGGACAGATCCTTTTTGATGAGCTGCGCGAGATGGAAGCGGCGGTGCGTCGCGTCGAGGCCTGGCGCGAGGAGGGCGGCGGTCTGGTGACGGTGAGGATCGCCCTCGGCACCTGGGTCGGCTGGCTTCTGATGGAGAATTTCAAGGCGCTGGTGACCGACCGCGATCGCTTCCGCATCGAGTTTTCCGTCGGCGAGCGACGCGCCCAGCTGTCGCATCGTGAAAACCACATCGGCATCCGGGCCTTCGCACCGGAGGAACCGAACCTTGCCTCCCGATCGCTCGGCGAAACCGCCTATGCCGCCTATCGTCAGAAAAATGCCGGCAAGGACGATCGGTTCATCGCGGTCGACGAAGACAATGCCATTTCGAATTACCTGCGCTGGCCCTATCAGCATCGCGGCAACGATATCGCGGTGACGGTTGACCGGCCGCGCTCGATGCTGGATCTTGTGCGCGCTGGTGCCGGTGTCGCGGTGCTGCCCTGTTTTGTTGGCGATCTCGATCCGATGCTGGAACGGGCAGGCGGCGAGATTGTCGAACTTCGACACCGGCAGTGGCTGGTGACGCACAGTGACGATCGTTCGCGCCGGGAGATCCGCATTCTGTCCGATCGCATCGTTCGCCTCATCAAGGATCACGCGGATCTTTTTGCGGGAAGACGGCCGAGCCGGGCACAATAGGCACGGAGCAGGAGAAAGCGATGATTACCGAAATCGAAGACTTCTTCACCAAAGGCTGTGGGCGATGCGAGCGTTTTGCCACGCCGGACTGTTCGGTCCGTCAATGGAGCGAGGGGGTAAACGAACTGCGCCGCATCTGTCGAAGCGCGGGCCTTGTCGAAACGGTGAAGTGGGGCCATCCGTGCTATATGCATGCCGGCCGCAACATTGCCCTGATCGGCGCCTTGCGCGGCGATTTTCGCCTGAATTTCTTCCACGCGGCCTTGATGAAGGATCCCGAAGGCCTGCTCGAGAAGCAGGGGCAGAACACGCGCCATCCAGACATGTTTCGCTTTACGGCCAGCAAAAAGGTCACCGACCTGGAGCCGATGATCCGGCTCTATCTAAAGGAAGCGATGGACTATGCTGAGGCTGGCATCCGTCCGCCGAAAGAAGAGATCGATCTTGCTCTGCCCGATGAACTTGTCGATGCGCTCGATAGCGATCCGGAACTGGCCGACGCCTTCCGCAGCCTCACCCCGGGGCGGCAGCGCAGCTATGTGATCAATCTGGCAGGAGCCAAGGCTGCGGCGACCCGCATCAGCCGGATCGAAAAACTTCGCGACCGGATCATCGCCGGCAAGGGTGCGAATGAGCGGTGACGCCCGGTCTCAGGTGACAGATTGACCTCACGCAGCAGATTGCTTGCGTTTGCCCAGCCGGTAGAGGCTGATGCCGGCGGCAAAGCCGGCGATTGTCACCAGAGCGCCCATGATGTTGATGCCGAGCGTGTCGACGACCGGGTTGACCATAACGACATCGATGGCGGCATGAAAGACGGCGACGACCAGAACGGCGCGGCCGGATTTCAGATAGAACCATGTCAGAAGTAGCGACCCGGTCAGGAGGCTGATGAGCCAGCCGAAGAGACCGGCTACCCCGAGTGACTGGTAGGTTTCGTTGCTGAGAATGAGGGGCAGATGCCAGATTGCCCAGGGCAGGGTGATGACCAGCGAGGCGGAGAGCGGCGTAAACCGGCGCAGCAACAGCGGCAGGAGAAAGCCGCGCCAGCCGATCTCTTCTCCGAAGCCGTAGAAGACCAGTTCAACCGCAATCAGCGCAACGGCGGAATAGGTCGGAAACTCCTTCGATGTCAGAAACCTGCCGAGATCGGGTGTGGTTCCGGTCATCAGGGTCTGCCCCAGCAATCCCGCCGCACCGATTGCGACCGGCAGCAGGATCGCGAGGATCAGCCAGGGCAGCGACGCAGGGGACCAGATAAAACGCACCCAGTCGGCACGGGTCATGCCGCCTTGAAAAACAAGCAGGATCAGACCCGCGATCGCCGGCCCCAGGCTCCCGATCAGATGCAGTTCCGAAGCGACTTCCGGACCATAGCCCAGCCGGAAGGCAACGAGCGGCGCCCAGATGGACCAACTGATGAGGAGAGCAATCGAATAGAAGAGGATGGTTTTGCGGAAGCTGCCCGGACCATGCATCGCGAAAATACCGCCTGTTGAAAACGCGATTTTCGCCAAGCACATGGATTGCGTCAATGGCCGAATGAAAAGAGCCCGGGCATGCCGGCCCGGGCTCCAGGAACTTGCCGGCCAGACCGGCGAAGGGGTGTTATTGCCCCTGCGTGACCACGACCGGGATCAGGAGATCGCCCCAGTTGCCCTCGTTGTGATGGCGGGCGGAACGGATCAGTTCAACCGAAACGCCGGCATCGACGGCCTTCATGACCGAATGGTTGAGGCGGTGCAGATCGTTGGCGATCATGCGGATGGCAGCCTGCTGTTCGGCCGACATTGCGGAAGCCTGTTCTTCGGCGCGTTCCTTGACACGGGTCTGTGGGGTCATGGCATTTCTCCTCTTATTCTGCAGGGGTTGTTGAAATCCGGGATCCTTCCGCCGTCAGTCTGGCTGGGAAGGCATTGTCTGTTGCCTACTGCTCGTCTCTGGCCACTCGTGTGGATTTGTAAAAATCAGTCATAACCAATTTTCGTCTCCTCCAGAGCTGTCGCAGATGCGTTTGGCTTGGTTGCTTCGATGTCTATTCTTTTACATTGCATCGCGAGAAAGGCGAGAAAAATGCGCATTCTGATCGATGCATTCGAGTTATGCTGTCTTGTCTTTGACAAAACGGGCGTGTAAAAAAGTAAAAATTGTAAATCTCGTTTGCGGCGGCGTTTTGTAAAAGGATCTACAAATGGCGGAGATGAAGATCTTTGCAGGCCCGCGGGTCCGGCGCATTCGCAACGGTCTCGGCATCACCCAGACGGCGATGGCCGAAGGTTTGGGCATCTCGCCATCCTATCTCAATCTCATCGAACGCAACCAGCGTCCACTCACCGTCCAGCTCATCCTCAAGCTCGCCTCGGTTTACAAGATCGATATCGAGGATCTGCAGGGCGAGACCGGATCGGTCGCAAGCGAGCTCAAGGAGATCTTTACCGATCCGCTGCTGGTTGGCGAAATTCCCGGAGGCGAGGAACTGATCGAGGTTTCGGAAGCCGCACCGAATGCCGCCCAGGGCATGATCAAGCTCTATCGCGCCTACAAGGAGCAGGCGGCCCGTCTGACGGATCTCGCAGGGCTTTTGGCGCAAGCGGGCCATGACGCTTCCATCTCGGCTGCCAAGCTGCCGATCGACGAGGTGCGCTCCCGTTTCGAGAGCCGGCCGAATTTTCATGCGCTGATCGATGCGGCCGCCGAGGCTTTCTATGAGCGTTTGCAGCCGGGTGAGGACCTGGCGGGCGCGATCCGGACCTGGCTGAAGAACGAGCACGGCATCGTGGTGCGAACGTTGCCGGTTCATGCCATGCCGAACCTGAGACGGCGCTATGATCGCCACTCGATGCGGCTTTTCCTGTCCGAGCGGCTCTATCCGCACGACCAGTTGCGCGAGATCGCTCAGGAGGCCTGCCAGATCGCGCTCAAGGACGAGATCGTTGCGACGCTCGACGAGTTGGGCTTTTCCTCGGGCGAGGCGCGGCGCATCGCCCGCTTTGAACTCGCGCGCTATGCGGCGCTGGCCCTGATGATGCCCTACGGTGCCTTCCATGCCGCTGCCCTGCGCGCGCGCTATGATATCGGCATTCTCTGCGCCCGCTTTCGCGTTTCCTTCGAACAGGCCGCCAATCGGCTGACATCCCTGCAGCGGCCGGGCATGACGGGCATAGCCTTTTTCTCGCTCGAAATCGATATTGCGGGCAACCGGATCCGCAGGGCAGGGGCCAATGGATATCCACAGGCCCGGTTCGGCGGCCAATGTCCCAAGCTCAACATTCATGCCGCCTTTGCTGCGCCGGGCCAGATCCTTGCCGAGATCGCCGAGATGCCGGATGCCACGCAGTATCTGCTGATCTCCCGAACACTCGAAGGACCGATGGCGGGTTTTGAGGAGCGTGTGCGCCGAACGGCTCTTCTCATCGGATGCGATGCCGCCTTCGCCGGCGAGATAGCCTATGGTCAGCATCTTTCGAAAAGTCCGGACCTTGTGCTCAAGATCGGAACAGCCTGCAGGCTCTGTGAACGGCCGGGTTGTCTTGCCCGGGCGGAGCCGCCGCTCACGCGTCCCCTCGGGCTCGATGAAATGGTTGCCGGCCTCTCCGTGTTCGATTTTCAATGAAGCGCTTGAAAAGAATCCGAATTTTTTAGTTGTCGCCTGCCTCAATCCTTTCTAATCTGTTTCCAGAGTGCGGAACGCTGGCCTATATAAGAACATCAAAAGGTTGGCATTACAGGAGAAAAATCATGAAAAAACAGATGCTTGGTCTCACCTTCGGCCTGGTGTCCTCGTTGGCGATGGTTGTTGGTGCCCAGGCGGCTGACAAGGTCGTCAATGTCTACAACTGGTCCGATTATATCGATGAATCCATCCTTGCTGATTTCACCAAGGAAACCGGTATCAAGGTCGTCTACGACGTTTTCGACTCCAATGAAGTTCTCGAAACCAAGCTCCTGGCCGGCGGTTCCGGCTATGACGTCGTCGTTCCGACCGGCCCGTTCCTGGCCCGTCAGATCCAGGCTGGCGTTTTCCAGAAGCTCGACAAGTCCAAACTGCCGAACCTCACCAACATGTGGCCGGCAATCATGGAGCGCCTCGCCAAGTATGATCCGGGCAATGAATATGCCGTCAACTACATGTGGGGCACCACCGGCATCGGCTACAATGTCGACAAGGTCAAGGCCGCGCTCGGCGATGTGAAGATCGACAGCTGGGATGTGCTCTTCAAGCCCGAGAATGCCGAAAAGCTCAAGGGCTGCGGCATCAACATCCTCGATGCATCCGACGAGACCTTCGCCATTGCCATGAACTATGTCGGCAAGGATCCGGACAGCAAGAAAACTCCCGATCTCGAGGCTGGCGGTGAAGTATATTCGAAGATCCGTTCCTCGGTGAAAACCTTCAACTCCTCATCCTATATCGATGATCTCGCCAACGGCGATATCTGCGTCACGCTTGGCTGGTCGGGCGATATCCTGCAGGCCAAGACCCGCGCCGAAGAAGCCAAGAATGGCGTCAACATCGATTACGTGATCCCGAAGGAAGGAACCTACATGTGGTTCGACAACCTCGCGATCCCGGCCGATGCCAAGAATATCGACGAGGCCCATGCCTTCATCAACTATCTGATGAAGCCGGAAGTGATCGCCAAGGCGTCGAACTATGTTCAATATGCCAACGGCAACCTTGCTTCGCAGAAGTTCCTCGATGAGGCTGTGATCAAGAATCCGTCGGTCTATCCGGACGAAGAGACGACCAAACATCTCTTCACCATTTCGCCCTATGGACCCAAGGAGCAGCGCGTGCTCAACCGGGTCTGGACACAGATCAAGACCGGTAGCTGACCGGATCGCGACAATCCTGAAACCGGGCACTTGCCCGGTTTCTTTTTGGTTTCGGGCAACAATCAATCTGGATGGGGACCATGGCGAAGTCACTGGGGCCGGTTAAACGTAAATTCTCTCCTTGGACCGATCCGTCGGTCAAGCCGTTCATTCGGTTCGAAAATGTCACCAAGCGCTTTGGCGATTTCGTCGCCGTAAAGAACCTGACGCTCGATATCTACGAGCGCGAGTTCTTCTCTCTTCTCGGTCCGTCGGGCTGTGGCAAGACGACCCTCATGCGCATGCTGGCGGGCTTCGAAGAGCCGACCGAAGGCAAGATCCTGCTGCAGGGCAAGGATATTTCCGGCGTGCCGCCCTACAAGCGACCGACCAACATGATGTTCCAGTCCTATGCGCTCTTTCCGCATATGAGCGTGGAGAAGAACATTGCCTTCGGGCTCGAGCAGGACAATCTGCCGAAGGGCGAGATCGACGCCCGCGTCCAGGAAATGCTGAAACTCGTCAAGCTCGAACCGTTTGCCAAGCGCAAGCCGAGCCAGCTTTCGGGTGGCCAGCGCCAGCGCGTGGCGCTTGCCCGTTCGCTCGCCAAACGCCCGAAGGTGCTGCTACTCGATGAACCGCTCGGCGCGCTCGACAAGAAGCTGCGTGAGGAAACCCAGTTCGAGCTCATGGATATCCAGCAGAATCTCGGCCTGACCTTCCTCATCGTCACCCACGACCAGGAAGAGGCGATGACGGTGTCCGACCGTATCGCGGTCATGGATCGCGGCATCATCATGCAAGTCGCGACACCGGCGGAAATCTATGAGGCGCCGAACAGCCGTTATGTCGCGGATTTCATCGGCGACATCAACATCGTCGAAGGGAAGCTGGCCGGTTTCGAACCGCGCGGCGAGGGTGGCCGGGCGACCGTCATCTGTGATGGCGATTTCAAGGTCGAGGTCGAGCAGGGCCATTGCGATGCCACTGCCGGGGCCGATGTCGCCTTTGCCATCCGTCCGGAAAAGGTGCGCATCTCCACCGAGGCTCCGGCTGATACCAGCGCAAATGCGATCTCCGGCGAAGTCTGGGATATCGGCTATCTCGGCGATTTCTCCGTCTTCATCGTCAAGCTCGCCAATGGCAAGACATTCCGTGCCGCCCAGGCCAACATTGCCCGTCTGGTGGATCGGCCGATCACCATCGAAGATAAGGTGTGGCTCACTTGGTCTGCCGATTCCGGCATGGTCCTGACGCGATAGGAGAGACTCTGATGTCGGATACCGTCGCACCACACAAATCCAATCCGGCCCGGTGGCTGGTTGTCGCCGTTCCCTATCTCTGGATGCTCCTGTTTTTCCTGGCGCCGTTCGCGATCATCTTCAAGATTTCGCTTTCGGACACGGCGATCGCCATGCCGCCCTATATCCCCGTCTTCGAGGGTTTTTCGGCGATTGGCGACTTCTTCTCGCAACTCGATTTCGAGAATTATCTCTTCCTCACCGAAGATCCGCTCTATTACAGCGCCTACCTCTCGTCGCTCCGAATTGCGGTAATTTCCACCTTCTTGCTGCTGTTGATCGGTTATCCGGTGGCGCTTGCCATGGCACGCGCGCCATCCACCATCCGTCCGACGCTTCTGATGCTGGTGATCCTGCCGTTCTGGACCTCGTTTCTCATCCGTGTCTATGCCTGGATCGGCATCCTGAAGCCGGAAGGCTTGCTGACGCTGGTGCTCCAGACCATCGGCCTTTATGGTCCGGATGATCAGGTGCAGATCTTCCGTACCGAGACGGCCGTTTTCATCGGTATCGTCTATTCCTACCTGCCCTTCATGGTGCTGCCGCTCTATTCGGCACTCGAGAAGCTGGATGGAACGTTGCTCGAAGCGGCCAGCGATCTCGGTTGCCCGCCCTGGAAGGCTTTCTGGAAGATCACCTTTCCCCTGTCGATCCCCGGCGTCGTAGCCGGCGCCATGATCTGCTTCATCCCGATTACCGGCGAGTTCGTGATCCCGGATCTTCTGGGCGGCTCCAACACGCTGATGATCGGCAAGACGCTGTGGACCGAATTCTTCGGCAATCGCGACTGGCCGCTGGCCTCCGCCGTCGCCGTCATCCTTCTTCTGCTTCTGGTGGTGCCGATCGCCATCTTCCAGAACCAGCAGCAGAAAGCGTGAGGATCCGACGATGAAACCAGCAAAATTCGATCCGGTGATCCTGACGCTCGGCTTCGCCTTCCTCTATATCCCGATCCTCATCCTGGTGGTCTATTCCTTCAACGAGTCCAAGCTCGTGACCGTCTGGGGCGGCTTTTCGCTGAAATGGTACCGGGAAATGTGGTCCAACGAAGGGCTCATGAGTGCGGCCTGGGTAACGGCGCGCGTCGGTATCCTCAGCGCCACGCTCGGCACCATTTTCGGCACGCTGACGGCACTCGCGCTCGTCAGGTTCGGCCGCTTTCCGGGCCGGCTTCTATTCTCGGGCATGGTCTATGCGCCACTCGTCATGCCGGAAGTCATCACCGGCCTGTCGCTGCTGCTGCTCTTCGTCGCCATCGGGCTGGATCGCAGCCTGGTGACGGTCATCATCGCGCACACGACCTTTACGATGTGCTATGTCGCGATCGTCGTACAGTCGCGCCTGATGACTTTCGACATGAGCCTTGAAGAAGCCGCCCTCGATCTCGGCTGCCCACCGGTCAAGACCTTCTTCAAGATCACCCTGCCGCTCATTATGCCGGCGGTGGTCTCCGGCTGGATGCTCGCCTTCACGCTCTCGCTTGACGATCTGGTGATTGCCAGCTTCACCACCGGTCCGGGGGCGACGACGCTGCCGATCAAGATCTATTCGCAGGTCCGTCTCGGCGTGACGCCGGAAATCAATGCCGTCTGCTCGATCCTGATCGGGCTCGTGACGCTTGGCGTCATCGCGGCGTCGATCTCCACCAAGCGTGCGGAGCTTCAGCGCCAGCGCGACGAGAGGGCGGCAATCGCCGGCCTCTGACCAAAAACGAAGTTGGGGATCAGTCGTCCACACCGCCGCGCGGTGGAATGAAAAGATAGGTGAAGAACCAGAGCGGCAGGATGACAATGGCGCCGAGCAGCATGTTCGGCACTGCCCAGGCTATGAAACGCAGGGTCAGATCCCAGGCTTCGGCCGGGGTCAGGCCGATGCGGGCCAGAAGGCTATCCGCCGACAGGCCGAAAAAGTTCAAGGCAGCGCCGGCCAGAAGCGAGGCTGTCACCAGCTTGACGAGACCGGTAAAAAAGGGACCCACGTTCGGACTCCATTCAATGGACCGTTCGAATTTTAGCGAAAATTGGTAAACAATTGCCTGCTCCCGTAGCGGGAACCAGATTTGCCGCTGACCTGTTGCAGTGCAGCGAAAGTTTGGCTACACCTTCCTCCCAAAATTGGGGAGGCTTTCGTAATGCAGGAAAACACACCGCTTTGGGCTCCAACCGCCGCGCAGATTGCGGACAGTCCGATGACCAAGTTCCGGACCTGGTGTGCGGAAAAATATGGTGTGACGCTTCCCGATCATGACACGTTCCATCGCTGGTCGACGGATGATCGCGGCGCCTTCTGGTCGGCCGTCTGGGATTATTGCGGCGTGATCGGCGAGAAGGGCGAACGCAGCCTCATCGATGGCGATGACATGCTGAAAGCCCGTTTCTTCCCGGATGCGGAACTGAGCTTTGCCGAAAACATGCTCTGGAAGACAGGCAGCGATGATGCGTTGATCTTCCGTGGCGAGGACAAGGTCTCCTATCGCTGGAGCTGGGATCATCTCCACGCCATGGTCTCGCGGCTGCAGCAGGCTTTCAAGGCCATGGGCATCGGCAAGGGCGACCGTATTTCGGCGATGATGCCGAACATGCCGGAAACCATCGCCTGCATGCTGGCGGCCAATTCGCTCGGCGCCATCTGGTCGTCCTGCTCGCCCGATTTCGGCGAACAGGGCGTGCTCGACCGGTTCGGCCAGATCGAGCCGAAGCTCTTCATCACCTGCGATGCCTACTGGTACAACGGCAAGCTCCAGGATGTGTCGGACAAGGTGCGCACCGTGGCCCCCAGGCTCGGCGCCCCCGTGCTTGTCGTTCCCTATGCCGGCAATGCCGAAGCGCTTGCGACTTCACTTGAGGATGGCCGCACGCTCGAAGCCTTCATCGCGCCCTTTGACGCCGGCAAGATCGATTATCTGCGGCTGCCCTTCTCGCACCCGCTCTATATCCTCTTCTCGTCGGGGACGACCGGCGTTCCGAAATGCATCGTTCACTCGGCCGGCGGCACGTTGCTGCAGCATCTGAAGGAGCAGCGCTTCCATTCCGGCCTCAAGGATGGCGACCGGCTGTTCTATTTCACCACCTGCGGCTGGATGATGTGGAACTGGCTCGCCTCGGGCATCGCCACCGGTGCCACGCTCTGCCTGTTCGATGGCTCGCCCTTCGCGCCAAATGGCAATGTTCTGTGGGATTACGCGGCCGAAGAAAAGTTCGCCGTATTCGGCACGTCGGCGAAATACATCGATGCAGTCCGCAAGGGCGGCATCGAGCCCTTGAAGACCCATGATCTCAGCCATCTGCAGCTGATCACCTCGACCGGCTCGCCGCTGTCGCCGGAAGGCTTCGCCTTCATCTATGAGGGCGTGAAGCCCGATGTGCAGCTGGCGTCGATTTCCGGCGGTACAGATATCGTGTCCTGTTTCGTGCTTGGCAATCCGGTCAAGCCAGTCTGGAAGGGCGAGATTCAGGGCCCCGGCCTCGGCCTTGCTGTCGATGTCTGGGATGACGAAGGTCGTCCGGTGCGGGGCGAAAAGGGCGAACTTGTCTGCACCCGCGCCTTCCCTTCGATGCCGGTCGGCTTCTGGAACGACAAGGACAATGCCAAGTACAAGGCGGCCTATTTCGAGCGTTTCGACAATATCTGGTGCCATGGCGATTTCGCCGAATGGACTGATCACGGCGGCCTCATCATTCACGGTCGTTCGGATGCGACACTCAATCCGGGTGGCGTCCGCATCGGCACGGCCGAAATCTACAACCAGGTCGAACAGCTCGATGAAGTCGTCGAGGCAATCTGCATCGGCCAGGATTGGGATGATGATGTACGGGTCATTCTCTTCGTGCGTCTGGCGCCGGGCCTGACGCTCGATGCCGAACTCGACAAGAAGATCAAGACCAAGATCCGCACCGGTGCCTCGCCGCGCCATGTGCCGGCCAAGGTGCTGCAGGTCACCGATATTCCGCGCACCAAATCCGGCAAGATTGTCGAGCTGGCCGTCCGCGAGGTTGTCCATGGCCGGCCGGTCAAGAACAAGGAAGCGCTTGCCAACCGGGAAGCGCTGGACCTGTTTGCCGGCCTCGACGCTCTGAAGAGCTGAGACCAGCACCAGCCGATCTTTCGCAGCCTGTTCATCCGAGAAAATCGCACGGCCCCTGCGGGCCGTGTGCTTTCTCTAGCCGGCTTTCGCAAACCCGTCAGGATTCTGTTGGCATTGTGTACCGCATCTTTTCTTTCCCTTCGGCAAAGGCTAGCCTTTCCGCATTGAAAAGCTTGCGAGAAAGTGTCGTACATGGCGCAGTCCCCAACCCTTACGGAACTTCGCGATGCGCTCGCGGCCGGTCATGTCAGCGCCGTCGAGCTTGTCGGACGGCTGCTTGACCGGATTGACGATTACGCCGGCCTCCACGCCTTTTCGATCATCGACCCCGAGACCGTTCTGACCGAAGCGCGTGCGGCCGACCAACAGCGGTTGAACGGCAACAGCCTCGGGCCGCTGCATGGGATCCCGGTCGCCATCAAGGATAACATCGCGGTCGCTTCCTACCCCAATGCTGCGGGCACTCCGGCACTCGCCAAGCCGGTGATGGCCGCCGATGCACCGCTTGTCACGCGCCTGAGAGAGGCGGGTGCGATCGTTCTCGGCAAGACCACCATGCACGAACTGGCTTGGGGCACCACAAGCATCAATCCCTTCTCGGGAACGCCGCGCAACCCAACCGATCCCAACCGCACGGCCGGCGGTTCGAGCGGCGGCGCAGGCGTTGCCGTGGCCGCAGGTCTGGGGCCGGTCGCGATCGGCACGGATACCGGCGGTTCGGTCCGAATTCCGGCGGCCCTTTGTGGTGTCTGGGGCTTTCGTCCCACGGTGGGTCGTTGGCCTGGCGAGGCGATCGTGCCAATTTCGCGCACCCGCGACACGGCAGGACCGCTCGCGCGCAATGCCGGGGATCTGGCGCTTCTGCACACGATCATGACCGGAGAGACGATCGAGACGTCAGTGAGTGTCGCTGGCAAGCGGATCGGTATCCCCGACACCTATTTCTGGTCGGTCGCCCAGCCGGAAACCGCCGCGATCTGTCGCGCCGCTCTTAACCGGCTGCAGCAGGCCGGTGCGGAACTGGTGGATGTGGAGATCGGCAATCTTGCGAAACACTATGACCTCGCGAGCTTCGACATTGCCCTTTACGAAACGAAGCGAGACCTTGCGCTCTATCTTGAGCACTATGCGCCCGGCGTCACGCTTGCCGATGTGATCGGCCAGATCGCCAGCGTCGATGTGCGCGAGACGCTCGAGCCGCTGCTCGAAGAGACCGCCCCGATCAGCGAAGAACGCTATCAGCAAGCCCTTCTCGTTCACCGCGCCGCGTTGCGGCAAATCTATCAGGACCTGTTCGATCGCCACAAGCTTACGGCACTGGCGTTCCCGACGGTTCCGATGCCGGCTCTGCCGCTCGATCAGGATCTCGTCGATCTGCCCACAATCGGACTGGTCCCGGCCTTTCTTGCGATGATCCACAATACGGGCCCCGGTTCGACGGCGGGGATTCCCGGCATCTCGATGCCGGCCGGGCGAACCGCCGAGGGCATGCCGGTCGGGCTGGCTTTCGATGGACCCGATGGAGGCGACAAGGCGCTTCTGGAGTTTGCCATCGCCGCCGGCGCCGTCATGGGCTGATTTTCATTGCCTCCAGGATACGGCGCGTCGCCTCGCCGATCGGCTTTGGCCGCCGGTCGGCCTTGCCAACATTGACGTGGACAAAATGCCCCTCTGCGGATGCTGTCTCTTCATTGCCGCGAAACAGGGCGATTTCATATCTGACCGACGAGTTGCCGAGATGGGCGACCCGCAGACCGGCCGTTATGTGATCGGGAAAGGCCATCTCGGCATAGTAACGGCACCCGGTTTCGATGACGAGGAACACCTCATCGCCCCCGTGCGGATCGAGCACACCCTGCTCGATCAGATATCCATTCACGGCCGTATCGAACAGGCTGTAATGAACCACATTGTTCATGTGGCCATAGATGTCGTTGTCCGACCAGCGGGTCTGCAGCGGTCGGAACACGCGAAAATCTTCCCGCGCCGGTTTGGTCCGTTCAGCCAATATCATGCCTCCTCGATTTTGCCGGACTTTCGCCCCAAGCATCCGTTCGGTGCAAGCGTTTCGTGACGTTTCCTCTCAAATTCACATCCGGGCAGCCGTGCCGGACAGAGCGCCTTCTGCCCCATTCGGAAACAGGTCACGCAGAACGGCCTGTCGGGCGCCGTTCTTAACGTTGATTCGTCGTAAATCGCTAACCATTCCCGGAAGAATACCGGACCGGTCCTAGGCATTTTAAGCCTTGTTAAAATGCTTGGGCGCAGGCTTGCCTCAAGACCGGCATCAATGACCGGACCAATTGCAAGACAGGGATCGAGGTTGGACGATGAATGCGCAATTTGCGAAGAATGCCGGTAGTGGCGAACTGCTGGAACTGATGGCCTTCAGCCTGCATGGACAGGCCTTCTGCGTGAAAACCACCTCGATCCGCGAAATCCGCAGCTACTCGGTGGCGACGCCGCTGCCGCATGCACCGCGCGAAGTCGTCGGTCTCATAAATCTGCGTGGCTCGGTCATCCCGATCATCGATCTGGCGCTGAAACTGGGAATGAAGAGCATCGATCCCAACGAGCGTTGCGCCATCATCGTCGCGGAAGTTCAAGGCATGGCGATCGGTCTGGTCGTCGAGCGCGTCTCCGACATTCTGACCGTTGGGGCCGAAACGATCCAGCCGATGCCGGATGTTCGCGCGATTGGCGTCGGGGAATATTCCGACGGCATCATCATTCATCAGGAAGAGATCATCTGCCTTCTCAATCTGACGCGTATGTTCGAAGGCTTTGACGAAGCCAGCCTCAAGGCTGCCTGATCGATCTCTACTCGAATATCGACACTTCCCCCGGGCCGGACCTGTTCAGCCGGCCCGAATCGCTTATCGTGACATAACGAGGACTGTTTCGGTCTCGATGGTGCGGTAGGGGCGGACTTGGCTTCATCGGTCAATCTTGGAATTTATAGCGATGCGATGATCGTGCTGGCCACCGCCGGCGTACTTGTTCCGGTCATCAGCCGCATCGGCGTCAATCCCATCATCGGATATCTGGCTTTCGGAGCCCTGCTCGGCCCGATGGGCCTTGGGTCGCATCTCGATACCTTTCCCTTTCTCTATTGGCTCACCATCGTCGAGCCCGGAAATGTGTCGGCAATTGCCGAACTGGGCATTGTCTTTCTCCTCTTCCTCATTGGGCTCGAACTGTCCTTTTCGCGTCTGATTGCTCTGCGGCGGCTCGTCTTTGGCCTCGGTTTTCTGCAGATCGTCCTGTCAGCGGCGGCCCTCACGCTCATGGCCCGGCTGGTGGGCCTGGAGATGGTGCCGGCGCTGCTTGTCGGAACCAGTCTTTCGCTTTCGTCGACCGCGATGGTGATCGAAATCCTGGCGGCCAAGCGGCGCATGGCGACGATCATCGGCCGCACGAGCTTTGCGGTTCTGCTCGCCCAGGATATCGCCGTTGTTCCACTCCTGATGCTCGTCGGCATTTTGGCGGCCGGTTCGACGACGAACATGGCTGCCAGCATCGGCATGGCCCTTCTGCAGGCCGTCGCATCATTGGCTGTCATCGTGCTGCTCGGACGTGTCTTCATCCGGCCGCTCTTCCGTCTCGTCGGTTCGTTGCGCTCGCCGGAAGTCTTCCTTGCCGCCATCCTCTTCGTCATTGTTGGCGCCGGTTTCGTCGCCTCCCTCTTCGGGCTCTCGATGGCACTCGGCGCCTTCGTTGCCGGTCTGCTCCTGTCGGAAACGGAATATCGCAAAGCCGTCGAAGCGATCGTCGAACCGTTCAAGGGCCTGTTGCTCGGTGTTTTCTTCTTCACCGTCGGCATGTCGATTGATCTGGCGCTCTTTGCCAGCGCACCCTTTCAGATCCTGATGACAGTTGCCTTGATGATCCTCATCAAGACCGTCGTCATGGTGCCGCTGTCGCGCAGCTTCGGCGTACCGATGCTGAAATCGATCGAACTGTCGCTGCTCCTGGCTCCGGGCGGCGAATTTGCCTTCGTCGCGCTCGGCGCCGGTGTTTCAGCCGGGCTCCTGACCCAGGAGAAGACGGCCATTGTTCTCACCGCCGTTGCCGTCTCGATGGCGCTGCTGCCGCTGATCGCCAACCTCGCCGAACGTCTGGTCGCAAGGATCCGGTCGGAAACCCGCTTCGATCCGGCGCTCGAAGTCCAGCCCGATACTATCGACAATCATGTCATCGTGGTCGGCTATGGTCGGGTCGGCAAGGTGGTGGCCGGCCTGCTGGAGCGTCATTCCATTCCCTATACGGCGATCGATTCCGAAGGTGCACTGGTCTCCCGCGAACGCCGCAGATCGGATCGTGTCTATTTCGGCAATGCCGCCGATCCGAACTTTCTGCGTGCCTGTGGGCTGGAAAGGGCGAGCGCCATGATCATGACGGTGCAGGACGATCACACGACCGATCACGTCATCGATTTCGTGCGCGCCATGCGGCCGGACATGCCGATCGTCGCCCGCGCCCGCGACGCGACCCATGCCCGCCATCTCTATGCGTTGGGCGTGACGACGGCGGTTCCTGAAACCATCGAGGCCAGCCTGCAGCTCTCCGAGGCGACCCTGATCTGCATGGGTATCCCCATGGGCAAGGTCATCGCGAGCATCCATGATCGTCGCGACGAATTCCGCAAGGAGCTGCAGTAGTTCCTGCTTCGGTCAAAGCCTGTAGGCGGCGTCGAACACGCCCTTGATGCCGATATCGAGCGAATAGGTATATCCCGCTTCCGGATCGGCCTGCCATTCCTCGAGGCTGAGATTTTCGCGCGCGGTCGTCACCAGCAGCCGGTTTGCCTCCTTGCCGATGAAGGCGGGGCAGGTGGTCTGCTTCGGCGGCAGCTTGTAGCGGGCAATCTTGCGTCCATCCGGCGCATAATGCTGGATTTCGCCGACACCCCAGCGCGCATTGAAGATCGAACCATCTGCAGCACAAACCGAGCCATCGACGCCGCCCGCTTCGCCGCTTTCATCGGAGAAGAGCGTCGGTTCGCCGGTGGGCAGACCGGTTGCCGGATCGAGCGTCACCTTCTTGTAGAGATTGTCCATCGTATCGACGAAATAGCCGGTCGAACCATCGGGCGAGAAACAGATGCCGTTCGGAATGGAAATCTCCGGATAGAGCAGGGTCACCTTGCCCTGCAGTACATGATAGATGGCGCCCGCACCCTTGCGGCCTTCACCATGCTTGGTCATGGTGCCGAACCAGAGCGCACCTGACGGATGGCAGCGGCCATCGTTTGAGCGCATGTGCGGCTTGTCCTGCTCGATCGGCGTCACCAGTTCCAGCGCGCCGGTGGCCACATCACGCACATGCAGCCCATGTTCGGACACGATCAGCTGGCGGGCATCGTCGATACGCGCCAGCACCGAAGCCATGAAGGGCAGGGTGTGAACCACCTTGCGGCCGGTCGATAAATTGAGCTCATGCAGCTGGCAATCGAAGATCGAGAACCACCAGGCCGTATCCGTGATCGGATCATAGGTCGGCCCCTCGCCATGATAGAGGCTGGTCTGATCGAGAATGCGTCCATTGTAACCTGTGAGTTCAACCATTTCAGCCTCCGAAAACGCGGTCATAGGCGGCAATCGTATCCTTGGCGCGGCGCGCGATTTCGGACGGATCCATGCCGGGCTTGTAGAGGCTGGAGCCGAGGCCGAAAGCGCGGATATCCGCCTTGGCATAGTCACCGAAATTGGTATCCGACACGCCGCCGACTGCGGCAATCATCAGATCCGGTGGCAACACGGCGCGAATGGCGGTAATGCCGCTCGGACCGAGCGCCGACGCCGGGAAGAATTTGAGCCCGGTGGCACCGCAGCGGGCGGCCAGAAGCGCTTCGGTCGCAGTAAACACACCCGGCAGCGTCACCATGCCCTTGGACACGGCGTGGCTCAACACCGGCGCATCGACATTCGGGCTCACGAACAGCCGTCCGCCAGCATGGTCCAGCCGCTCGACATCCTCGATCGTCAGAACGGTACCGGCACCGATGAGCGCATCGGCCGGCGCCATTTTCGCTGCAAGCTCGATCGACTGAAACGGATCGGGCGAGTTGAGCGGGATCTCGATGGCCCGGAACCCGGCCTCAAGCAGAACCTCGATGGTCGCGGGCGTCTCGGACGGTTTCAATCCGCGCAGGATCGCCACCAGCGGATAGCGCATCGGGGGAAAGGGAATGCGGTCGGTCATCGGTCATCCTCAGTTCTTGTGCCAGATGGTGCGGGCCGCAGACAATAATCCTGTCTGGACGACGGCATCGGCATCGACGATATGCGGGCTGAGCCCGGCTGCGGTAAGCGCAGCCTGGTAGAGTTCGGCATGGCGGCCTGAGGCGACAAGCGCTACAGGCAGCCCGTGCGGAGCCATGCCGAGACCGCCGGCAATTTCCTCGCCGATCAGCAGGCCGGACAGGGTGGCCTCCGCCTCTTCGGGCGAAACAGATGCCAGAAGTCCTTGTGCCCTGATGGCAAAAAGCGCTTGCGTCAGACGCGCGGGGCTGGCGACGCTTCGGCGCACGGCATCGGCGAAGCATGGCATCGTTGCCTTTGCCCCGGAAGACCCGTTGACCGTATGGCTGAGGATCGTATGGCCGGAAATGGCGGCGAACAGTTCGCCCGTCATGAAGGTCGAGAAGGTCTGGACCCGCCCTGCCTGGATATGCACCCATTTCGAATGGGTGCCCGGCATCACGACGAGGCATTCGTCGGGCAGGCCGCCGGCAATGGCCCCAAGCAACTGGGTTTCCTCGCCACGCATGACATCGAACCATGGCTGGCGCTGGCAGAGGCCGGGCAGAATGCGGATATCGCGTTCGGTCTTTTCGATGCGTATGGCGGCCTGTCCGATCGCATCCAGTGCGGCGGGAACCTCGATGTAACCGGCCTCCTGCCAGCCCTGGCGCGCGCCGGCCATGCCGCAGATCAGGACCGGAAGATCGCTTGCGACCTCAAGAGCGGCAAGATGGCTGTCGAGCACCGCAGCGAAACCGCTCTCGCGGGCGCTGGTCATGCCTTCGTGAGACCGGCGCTCGCCCAGCACCCGGCCGTCCGCAGTCATCAGCCAGAGCCGAAAGCTCGACGTGCCCCAATCCACCGCAGCAAAGCGAAATTCCGACATTACATATAGCCTCCATCGACGATCAGGGATTGTGCTGTGATGGCCGACGACGCATTCGATGCGAGAAACAGGCAGGGTCCGACCATATCCTCGGGGCCAAGCGAACGATCAAGGCACTGACGCGCACGATGGCTAGCGGCGGCCTCGTCGTTGATCCAGAGCCGTTTCTGCCGCTCCGTCAAAACCATGCCCGGCAGGATGGCGTTGACGCGAATGCCATCGGGCCCGAGTTCTCCCGCCATGCCCTTGGTCAATCCAATGATCGCCGCCTTCGCGGTGAGATAGGAGGGCATTCCCGGCAGGTTCATCATATAGGCAATCGAGGAAAAACTGATGATCGATCCGCCCCCGTTCGCCTTCATGTGCGGCGCTGCCGCCTGAATGGAAAAGAACACCGGTCGGAGATTGATGTTCTGGTTGTCATCCCAGTAATCGGGCGAGACATTCCGGTAGTCATGGCGTTCGTCGAAACCGGCATTGTTGACGAGAACCCGCAAACCGTCCTGGTCCTCGGCGACCATGTCGACAATCGCGCGAAGGCGCTCGATGTCGCGCAGGTCACAGGCATGAAAGGCGGGTCTCGCCAGCCCGGCCTCGGCTATAGCGCGGCAGAGCCGTTCGGCGGCTTCCCGATCTCGGTCGATGAAGGCCACGCGCGCGCCCTGGGCACAGAAACTTTCCACAAGCGCTGCGCCTATTCCGGACGCTCCGCCTGTAATCAGGATGCTGGCGTTTTCCAGGTCCGGATAGCGCACCGGTTGGTTTGCCATGATTGCCGTTCTCCACCCCGGTCGCCAGCGGTTTCCCGCGGTCGGCAAGACCCCGGTTCCTCTCCTCGGCGATTGATTTCCTCGCAGTGTATAAAGGGGAACCGAGGGAGCGAAAAGCCCCTTGAGCGTTAAAAATCATACTTTTAGAGCGAGGAAAGGCTTGGGCTTCCTTTGTAAACGGACCAAAGCCTATTGATATTGGGTCGACCATGTCGCACATTGCGTTTTCGAACGGCTGAAAGGGCTTTCACTGGCGAATCGATGAGAAAACTGCGATTTCTGAACGTGTAAAACGTTTCATGTCGCGTAGAATGTCGTATTGGATATCTCGCGGGGGCAATTGTGTTGATATCCGGGCTTGTGACGCCTCATACATGACGGGAAAATAGGGTACGGTAATCGGATCTGGCCAGGCATGCTGGCAGTGTCCGAATTTCACCGTTAAAGAAAGTGATATGGTACACAATATAGAGAGTGCAGCAGTCGACCATCTCGCCTTGATGAATGAGATCGGCGGCCTTGCCACACAGTTTGATGTTTTTCGGTTCCTGAAAAAGGTAGCCGAGCTTTTTTGTGAACGAGCTTTTATCGTCTTCCGGATTCCTGGTGCGACGACCCAGGAACTTCAATCCGTTTCCGTGATCACAAACTGGCCTGCGGAACTTTTATCGAAATATGATGCTTCGGGGCTTCTGCAAAGCAGTCCGGTTATCAAGAAGATCAAACAGTCTTCTGTTCCCTTCCGCTATGATACCAACGATGTTGACGTCAGCATTCAGGATCGCAGTTTTGGTACCGTCACGGAGCTTTTCAATCACTACAATATGCCGCGCGGAGCCTATTTCCCGGTGGCGGATCCGGGTGGGGATCGTGGCGCGATCGGTTTTTCCGGGGATCGGGAGCCGTTCACGGATTATGAGCTGATGCAACTTCTTATGATCTGTACATCTGTCTTCGACAGGCTCTACCAGATCAGCCGGAAGGATATGCGGGCCGGCGATGAACTGACCGAGCGCGAAATCGACTGCCTGAACTGGACGGCAGCTGGAAAGACAAGCGCCGAGATTTCTGAAATCCTCGGTCTGTCGGAACATACGGTCAATCATTATCTCAATCGGGCGACCAAGAAGCTCGATACCGTCAACAGAACCCAGGCTGTCGCCAAGGCGTTGCGGACCGGAATCATTTCTTAAGAGCCGGAGAAATCGCTTGTCTTTGCGGCTACGAGGCCTTCGGTTGCGAGGTCAAATACCGAGCCGATCCAGGCGGATAGCGCTGCGTTCACTTTTTTGTGATCGTCCATTGAAGCCTTTTTTCAATCCATACCCCAAGTGGGGGATATATTTCAAAACGGATAACGCTAGTTTGTTTCCCAGTGCGTGAACTTTCCGGAATAACGATTCTGGCATGGCGAACCCCGCTCCATGAAATTCGGGCTATCCGGATCATAGGAGACGCTTGCCGGTAAAACCCGCCCGCAGCCCTGCCGGGCGGGTTTTTCATGCGCGTTTTTCAGACGTTGCACAAAAAAGTGCCTGTTCCGTTGGCGCTTTTATACGCAGGCCTTTCCTGTGAAAATCTCGATGTCGCTGAAATCACGAGAGAAATCACCAGTGGACAACTTGGCATGCTTCCTGCTTACTTAGGGCAGGTCCAGAGGGGGCCACTATACAAGCATCCCAACGAAGGATGCGATCTGAAGGCAAGCCGCCTTTTACTCCCGTCGTCACGTGGTCTGCCACGGTTTCGGTGAGTGAAAGGCGGCTTCGTTTTATAGGCAGCAGGCCAGAACGGGCCAAAACCGATATAATTGGTCGCTGCCGTTGGCGCATCCGGACATATCCACTATCTAGATCAGCACGAAGGCGAACGGATTCGAGCGCCGCCTTGCAATGCGTAACCTCAACAGCGACCGTATATCAGGATGCGTAGCGGAAAAGGTTGCCAGAGGCCGACAGGATGGATGGGACATGGCTGAGATAACAAGCGCACAGATTCTGGAACGACTGAAGACCGTTCGCGGTCCTGACATGGACGGCAACATCGTCGATCTCGGTCTGGTTTCCGATGTTTTCATTTCCGATGGCAAGGCCTATTTCTCGATCACCGTCCCGGCAGAACGTGCCAAGGAACTCGAGCCGCTCCGCCTCGCCGCCGAACGGGTGGTGAAGGAAATGCCCGGCATGAAGGGCGCTTTTGCAGCCCTGACCGCCGACAAGAAGGCGGGCGGCGCTGCCGCTCCCGTCAGCCGTCCCGCCGCACATGCCCATAATCACGGGCCGGCTGCAGGTGGTGCACCGGCTGCCAAACCCGGCATCCCGGGCGTGACGCACATCATCGCGGTGGCGTCGGGCAAGGGCGGTGTCGGCAAGTCGACGACGGCAATCAATATTGCGCTTGGTCTGCAGACGCTGGGTTTGAAGGTTGGGCTTCTGGATGCCGATATCTACGGTCCTTCCGTTCCGCGCCTCCTCGGTATTTCCGGCCGACCGCAGCAGATCGATGGCAAGCTGATCAAGCCAATGGAGAATTATGGCCTGAAGGCCATGTCGATGGGCTTCCTCGTCGATGAGAATGTCGCGATGATCTGGCGCGGCCCGATGATCCAGTCGGCCCTGCTGCAAATGCTGCGGGAAGTGGCCTGGGGACAACTCGATGTTCTGGTCGTCGACATGCCGCCCGGAACCGGCGATGCGCAGCTGACCATGGCCCAGCAGGTGCCGCTCTCTGGCGCCGTGATCGTTTCGACGCCGCAGGATCTGGCCCTGATCGATGCCCGCAAGGCGATCACCATGTTCAACAAGGTCGAGATCCCGTTGCTGGGCGTCGTCGAGAACATGAGCCATTTCGTCTGCCCCAATTGCGGCACCAGCCACGATATTTTCGGGCATGGTGGCGCCCGCCAGGAGGCCGAGAAGATCGGTGTTCCGTTCCTCGGCGAAGTGCCGCTCGCCATGACGATCCGGGAGACCTCTGATTCGGGTCGACCCGTCACGGTTTCCGAACCGGAAGGACCTCATGCCCGCGCCTATCGTGAGATTGCGGGCAAGGTCTGGCAGGCGCTCTCCAGCCGTCAGGCATCGACGCCCGCCGCTCCGCGCATTGTTTTCGATTGAGGCGGCCAAAGCGTCAATGTATCAGGATCGCCGCCCGTGAGCCGGGCGGCATGCGGTTGCACTGCACTATTCTTGTCTTGATTGTTGCCTCGATTTAAGCGATATCAGCGACCATGATGGGCAGTCTCGGACTCGCCTGTCAGATGATCGCAACCGATGTTGCTTCCTGAAGGGGACGGGAATTCCAGGCGCATGATGATCCTTGATGGGGCTCCTGCCTGATGATGAAGGCTTACCGTTCCAACGGTGAAGCGATCGTCCTGTCGGTCGATCAGCGCGTCGATTCTTTGCCCGATGATGTGTTCTGGCTGGATCTGAACAGCCCGACCCGCGAGGAAGATCTGTATGCCGAGCGCCTGACCGGCATCGATGTGCCCACCCGGCAGGATCTGAGGGACATTGAGCCTTCAAGCCGTCTCTACAGCACGAATGGCACCACTTATCTAACGGGCTCCCTGATCTGTCATGCGGATTCGGCGCAGCCGGTGCTCGCCGATGTTGCCTTCGTCTTGACAGCGAGCCGCCTGGTAACGGTGCGCTACGACGATCCGCGTTCCTTCACGCTCTTTGCCCATGCCGCCGGACGCTTACAGGGCGAGCTTCGCAACCCGGCACTGACGCTGACTCGTCTATTGGAAACGATTACCGACCGGACTGCGGAAATTCTCGAGCAGGCAGAGGTCAAGAGCGACAGCCTGCTGGTGCGCATCTTCGGCGATGGCGGCGAAGGCAAAAAACGCCGAGCAGCAGGAACGCTCGAGGGCTTGCTGGTCGAAATCGCGCACCACCACCGGCTGATCTCGAAAGTGCGCGACAGTCTGGTTTCGCTGGCGCGGCTGAATTCGTTCCTCGGTGGCGTACCGGCAGTTCAGAACTGTTCCGAAGCCCATGCGCTGAGCAGCTCGATCGGGCGCGACATCCAGTCTCTCGCCGAACATGCCAATTTCATCTCGGGCAATCTGAGTTTCATGCTCGATGCGTCGCTGGGACTTATCAATGTCGAGCAGAACGCCATCATCAAGATTTTCTCGATCGCCTCGGTGGTCTTTTTGCCGCCAACGCTCGTCGCTTCCGTCTATGGCATGAACTTCGTCCATATGCCGGAGTTGCAATGGATGATGGGCTATCCAGCTTCCCTGTTGCTGATGGTCTTCTCCGCTGTTATTCCCTATCTCTTCTTCCGCTGGAAAGGCTGGCTCTGAGCCAGGAACAACGCATGTCTGCATCCAACGATCATTCCGGCGACCATGGCGGCAAGATGACGACAGGGCGTGTTCTCGCCCTCGCGCTCGGCTCGGTCGGCGTTGTTTATGGCGATATCGGCACAAGCCCGCTCTATGCGTTCCGCGAAGCGCTGCGTCCGGTTGCGCATGATGGCGTGGACCGGTTCGAGATCATCGGGCTCATCTCGCTGTTCTTCTGGACCATCACCATTATCGTCACCATCAAATATGTCATTTTTCTGCTCAAGGCAGACAATGACGGCGAAGGCGGCACGCTGTCGCTTCTGTCTTTGGTCATCAAGTCCGTGTCGGAGAAGCGGCGCTCTGTGCTCTACATCATCGGCATGATTGGTGCGGCCCTGTTTCTGGGCGATGCCATGATCACGCCGGCCCTTTCGGTTCTTTCGGCGGTCGAAGGTCTCAAATATGTCACGCCGACGCTGCATTCCTATGTTGTGCCGATCTCGGTGGTGATCCTGGTGCTGCTGTTTGCCGTGCAATCGCGCGGCACTGGCGCCGTGTCGGCCTTTTTCGGACCGATTACCGCCTTCTGGTTCCTCGTGCTCGCCGGCATGGGGATCTATCATATCCAGGATGATTACTCGGTCCTGATCGCCTTCAATCCCTATTATGCCGTCTGGTTCCTCTTTCATTCCGGTCTGGTGGGTTTCATCGTGCTGGGCTCGGTCTTCCTCGCAGTGACCGGCGCAGAAGCGCTCTATGCGGATCTGGGCCATTTCGGGAAACTGCCGATCCGGCTCGCCTGGTTCGGCCTGATCTTCCCGGCCCTGACGCTGAACTATCTCGGGCAGGGGGCCATGGTGTTGCAGAACCCCGCAGCGCTGGCCGATCCCTTCTTCCTGATGTTCCCGGATGGCATTCGCCTGCCGGCCGTCCTTCTTGCCACCGTGGCGACCATCATCGCCAGCCAGTCTGTCATCACCGGGGCGTTTTCGCTTGCCCGTCAGGCCATCAACCTCGGCTTCCTTCCGCGCATGGAAATCTACCATACGTCCGAAGCCCATACCGGCCAGATCTATCTGCCGGCGGTCAACACGATCCTTCTGTTCGGCGTCATGGCGCTGGTGCTGATGTTCAAGAGCTCCGAAGCGCTCGCGGTTGCCTATGGTATCGCCGTGACCGGGGATATGGTCGTCTCGACCATCCTTCTCTACAACTTCATCCGGCTGTTCTGGAAATGGAGCCTGTTCCGGACCCTTCTGCTCATTGCGCCGCTCTTCGTGATCGAATCCATCTTTCTGGGCTCGAACCTCACGAAGCTGCACCATGGCGGCTATGTGCCGGTGCTGATTGCAGCCTGTTTCGTGGTCATCATGTGGACCTGGCGGCGCGGCACCCGGATTCTGTTCGAGAAGACCAGACGCACCCATATTCCGCTCGATGCCTTCGTCCGCTCGATCGAGAAGAAGAGCGATCACGGGCCGATCGAGGTGCCGGGAACCGCGATCTTCCTCACCTCCGATCCGACCTCGACGCCGGCGGCCCTGCTGCACAATCTCAAGCATAACCATGTGATGCATTCGCAGAACATCATCCTGACGATCAAGACCCAGAGCCGGCCCCGCGTGCCGACCGAGGATCGCGGCAGGATCGAGCGGATCTCCGAGCATTTCCAGTTGCTTGAGCTGAATTTCGGCTATCTCGAGACGCAGAATGTGTCGCAGGCTCTGGCGCATCTCCGCAAGGCCGGGCTGAAGTTCGACATCATGTCGACCTCCTTCTATCTCGGTCGCCGCAAGCTCATACCGGATGCCAATTCCGGCATGCCGGCCTGGCAGGACCGGTTGTTCATCGCGCTTGCCTCGGCCGCAACGGACCCGTCCGATTACTTCCGTCTTCCGGCAAACCGCGTGGTGGAACTCGGCGCCCACGTTTCGGTCTGATTTCGGACTGAAAAACGACCATTTCCGAATTCAGTTAAGGGCGCCGGCAAGGCGCCCTTTGCGCAAGAGGGTGCAATTCCGGCGATTAACCAATCATCAAGGTTAATACTTCATGTTAGCGGACACTGTTTCTCGTCCGTCTGTTTGGAGTAGCGTGTCCGTGTCGAAACGTTCATTCTCATCCCGCGTCGCCCTCCATTCTCGCACTGGCTGGGTCAAGCCTGCGATTCTTGCTGTTGGCGTGCTGGTTGGTTTTCCGGATGCCGCAGCGCGCTCGGATATTTCGGCCCTGATCATGGGGCAGGCAGATTCGCCGGAAGGCTGGCGCAACTTCATCGTCGCATCCGCTGCCGGTTCCATTCACACCGAAGAACTCGTCTTCAATGATCCGATGGCGACGGCCAGCATTCCCGCCGGTCGCGGTATCGTGCTTGCCAACGGACGTCGGATCGCGCTTGCCAATTCCGAGAAGCCGGTACCGGCGACACCGGATGAGGAACGCGTTACCCGCAGTCTCAAGAAAGGCCGCATCGTCGCGCAGGAATTCCTGCAGCCGCCGAAGGATTTTACCGCCGGTTCGATTCTCGATCGCCGCGCCAGCCTGCTGGTTCCCGAACGTCTCGGCGAACAGAAGGTGGCCTTTGCCAAGCCGAAGCTGAATGGCAAGGAGATGGAGATTGCGATGTCCTTCCATCGCTTCAAGCCGAAGGCGAAGGATTATGGCGTTCCGGTGGAAATCGCCTCTCTGGTCAACAATGACAAGGCAGACAGCCTTGCGACCGCCTATATCGATCCGACACCGGACTACGCGAAAATCTCGCCCTTTGATTCGATTCTCACTGACACAGCCAAGCAACGTTTCGTGCCGGAGATCGAAGGCAAGAGCCACGATTGGGCCACCAATGTTCTGCCGGCCTCTGTATTCACAGAAAAAGAACAGAAATGCCTGGCCGAAGCGATCTATTTCGAATCGATCACCGAGCCCCTGAAAGGACAGGCGGCAGTCGCGCAGGTCGTTCTCAACCGGGTACGCAATCCGACATTCCCGAACACGATCTGCGGCGTGGTCTACCAGAATGAAGACTGGCGCAACCGCTGCCAGTTCTCCTTTGCCTGCGACCGTATCCCCGACATTGTCTGGTCCAAGCGCAAGTTCAAGGTCGCCAAGGAGATCGCGCTCGCCGTCACCGCCGGCAAGATTTATCTCAAGGAAGTCGGCGATTCCACCCACTACCACGCCACTTATGTGCGCCCGCCCTGGGCGCGGACCATGAAGAAAGTCGGCAAGATCGGCCTGCACGTGTTCTATCGCACATATAGGGGCGGCTGGACCTGATTTCGCCGCTATTGGCACGCCGAAACGCCCAGCCGGCGCCTGTTGACGCAGCGCAAAAGCCGAGATTCCGTAAAGTTGCCAATAAATTATTGAAATCGCTTCCAAAAATGCCAATTCAATATGTTGTCCCCAAGCCTTGACTAAGCTTGGCGGTGAAACTATGTTGCGCCCGGCTTGAACGGGGGATCGGCAGCGCTAATTAGCCTTTTTGATGGCTTGTTCTCAGGGGTTTCTTGAGATATGGCAGCGCCGAAAAGGGGTGCGTATGGCAGATCACCACGACGACAGCCTGAATAGACGTAAGGACCAGCTTGAGGCCAAATTGGCTGCGGCAAAGGATCCGGAAGCGAAGGCAGAGGCGGAGAAGGGCGGCAAGAATGCCGGTTATTCTCAGGCAATGAAACTTTCTTCCGAATTCGTGGCGGCCATTCTGGTGGGTGGGGCGATAGGCTACCTGCTCGATCTGGTTGCGCCGACCCGGCCTTTCGGGTTGATTGCATTCGTGCTTCTGGGCTTCTGCTCGGGTGTGTTGAATGTGATGCGGTCGGCGGGTGTAGTGAAGTCGCAGCATCCGGTCGACAGGCTGGGTGAACTGAAAAAGAAAGACCGGAAGTAAGCGCCTGCTTGCCAAGGTTTGGGATTGAAAGCGAAAGAGACGTTAAAGTGGCGAGCGATCCGACCAAAGTTGACCCGATCCACCAGTTCCATATCAATCCCCTCGTGCCGCTTGATTTCGGTGGCGTGAATGTCAGCTTCACCAATTCCGCCCTGTTCATGGCGCTGACGACGGTTGTCGCTGCTGGTTTCTTCCTTTGGGCTTCGTCGCCGAAGGCCGTCATTCCCGGTCGCGCCCAGGCGCTCGCCGAACTGACCTACGAATTCATCGCCAACATGTTGAAGGATGGCGCCGGCAAGGCTGGCATGACGTTCTTCCCGCTGGTGTTCTCGCTCTTCCTCTTTGTGCTCGTTTCGAACCTGTTCGGCATGGTTCCGGGCTTCTTCACCGTCAACAGCCAGATCATCGTCACCTTTGCGCTTGCGATGGTGGTGATGCTGACCGTGGTGATCTACGGTTTCTACAAGCATGGTTTTCACTTCCTCGGCCTCTTCGTGCCGTCGGGCGTTCCGGGCATTCTCGTGCCGCTGGTTACTGCCATCGAAGTGATTTCGTTCTTCTCGCGTCCGGTCAGCCTCTCGGTTCGTCTTTTTGCGAACCTGCTCGCCGGCCACATCACGCTCAAGGTTTTCGCTGGCTTCGTCGGTTCGCTCGGCGCGCTCGGTGCAGTTGGCTGGGCCGGCGCTATCCTGCCGCTCGCCATGACGGTCGGCCTGACCGGTCTTGAGTTCCTCGTCGCCTTCCTGCAGGCATACGTCTTTGCGGTTCTGACTTGCATGTACCTCAACGACGCCCTGCATCCGGGTCACTAAGCCCAAACCAACCGGCGTCTTCGGGCGCCAGTCCGTAGCCGCAACAACCATTCGAAGGAGTATCACATGGAAGCGGAAGCAGCAAAATACATCGCCGCAGGTATCGCTTGCCTTGGCATGGGCGGTGCAGCCCTCGGTCTCGGCAACATCTTCGGCAACTTCCTTGCCGGCGCCCTGCGCAACCCGTCTGCCGCTGATGGCCAGTTCGGCCGCCTCGTTTTCGGCTTCGCCGTTACCGAAGCTCTCGGCATCTTCTCGCTGCTCATCGCCCTTCTGGCGCTGTTCGGCTGATCTTTCCGAAAAGAAACTGGGTCGCGGTTTCGGCCGTGACCCAGTTTGATTTCTATCAATCTCCTCGACCAGGAGGCAGGAATGTTTGTGACGATGGCTTATGCCTTGTCAACGACCGCCGTGGTGAGCGAGTCTGCGGATGCTCAGGAAGCTGCCGCGACCGACGCACACGCTGCTCAGACCACGCACAGCGAAACAGGCGCCGAACATGGGGCATTTCCGCCCTTCGACCCGTCAAGCTATCCTTCCCAGCTTCTCTGGCTGGCGATTACATTTGGTATCTTCTATTACCTGATTTCGAAGATCATCGCACCGCGGATCGCTTCGACGCTGGAAACGCGCGAATCGCGCATCGCTGCCGATCTGGCGGAAGCCAATCGTGCGAAGAGCGAAGCCGATGCCGTCGTGGCCAAGTATGAGCAGGAACTGGCAACCGCCCGTTCCAAGGCCTCTGCCATTGCTGCTGAAGCCCGCGACGAATCCAAGGCCAAGGCCGATGCCGAGCGTGCTTCGCTCGAAGCCGATCTGGCCAAGAAGATCGCTGCCGCTGAAGAGCGCATCGCTTCGATCAAGTCGAGCGCGCTGGCAGATGTCGGCAAGGTTGCTGAAGAAACCGCAGTTGAAATCGTTGAAAGCCTGACGGGTATTTCCGTAAGCGCCGCCGATTCCGCTGCCGCCGTCAATTCTGTCAAAGGCTGATCGGAGGGCATGACTATGGATGCAACAATGTGGGCCCAGGTCTGGGCGACCGTTGCTCTGGTGATCTTCCTCGCCGGTGCCGTCTACATCAAGGTCCCTTCGATGGTTGCGAAGGCGCTCGATGCGCGTGCTGCCAAGATCGCTGGGGAACTCGATGAAGCCAAGAAGCTGCGCGAAGAAGCCCAGTCGCTTCTGAACGAATATCAGAAGAAGCGTTCGGAAGCCGAAAAGGAAGCCGCCGAGATCGTGGCCGCTGCCAAGCGCGAAGCCGATGCTCTCGCCGAGGAAGCCCGCCAGAAGACTGCGGAATTCGTCGCTCGTCGTACGGCTCTTTCCGAACAGAAGATTGCCCAGGCTGAAGCAGATGCCGTCAGCGCGGTTCGCTCTGCGGCCGTTGACCTCGCGGTCGCGGCTTCCGAGAAGCTGATTGCCGCAAATGTCGGTAAGGTTGGCGACGATCTCTTCAAGGCATCGCTTGAGCAGGTGAAGACCCGCCTGAACTGATCGAGCGATCAGGTCTGAGATTTGGCCCGCCCTCGTGGCGGGCCTTTTCGTTTCAGCCTCTTGCGGGGTTCTTGCAGGCGATTTCCCGGTAGAAGCCAAGCACATGCGATTGCTCTGGCCAGCGTTCCCTGAAGATCAGCTTTTCGAGCGGGATCTTGTCGCGCCATCCTTTGACCTGCAGTTCGGGGCGCTGATAGAGCTGGTCCACCTTGCCGACGCAGAGATAGGCAATGATCTCCACCCCATCCGGAAGCCCGAAATGGGCCTTCAGGGCCTCATCGTCATAGATCGAGACCCAACCGACGCCGATCCCTTCCGCTCGCGCCGCCAGCCAGAAGTTCTGCACGGCGCAGACGGTCGAATAGAGATCCATCTCGGGGTTATGGGTGCGGCCGAGCACGAAGTCGCCACCGCGTTTGCGATCACAGGTAACGACGATATTGATCGGCGCCTTGAGAATCCCTTCCAGTTTCAGCGCGAGGTAATCGAGCCTTTGCTGACCGACGAGCCGATCCGCAGCTTCAATGTTGGCCTTGGAGAATAGGTTGTGGACCGCGCGACGATTGGCCTCGTCTTCAACAAGAATGAAGTTCCACGGCTGCATGTAACCGACAGAGGGCGCAGCATGTGCCGCCTCGAGCAGGCGGGCGAGGATATCCGGATCGATCGGATCCGGAAGAAACTCGTTCCGCACGTCACGCCGCGTATGGATGGCACGATAGACGGCGTTGCGCTCGTCGCTGGAAAACGGACTGGCGGCCGCAAGCGCGCGGCTTTCGGTATTGGGCTGCATCGTAAGACCCCTGGCTGCAGCACCCTGCCGGCTGTCCGTGCCTGAGGGCTATCCTGTTCGGCCGGTCTTCTGGCTCAGCGTCATCCCGCATTCGCCGCCTTCCCGCATGATGCAGTGGCCTGAGGCGATACGGTCGGCTCTACAGCGTTGGGCACGCACCGGATTTTGACCGGCTTCCCGATTCTCCCCTAAGGGCACCGAACATCATAGCGATACAGAGCGAAGGCATCTGGTGCAAGCCGAGGACCGTCATTGTCTGTCGCATCAACCCTGCCGGAGGGGACGAAAGCTCATCCGGTGGATCGGGCAGGGGCCGAATTTTTCGATCGCCTTTCGGTGTTCGGCAGTGGCATAGCCGGCGTGACGTTCGAAACCGTAGCGCGGATAAAGGCGGCCGGCTTCTTCCATCATCCGGTCACGCGTCACCTTGGCGACGATCGATGCCGCGGCGATCGAAAGCGAAAGGGCGTCGCCCTTGATCACGGCCCGGCCCATGCAGGGCAGTCCCGGTGGGACATCTCGTCCATCGACGAGCAGAAAATCCGGGCGCCGTGTCAAGCTTTCCACCGCACGCCGCATGGCAAGAAGGCTCGCCTTGCGGATATCCGTTCGGTCGATCGTTGCGGCACTCACCGACACGACGGCCACGTCTGCCGTTGCGAGGATCCCGTCATAGATCTGGGCCCTCTTTTCAGCCGATAGCTGCTTGGAGTCGTTGAGCCCTTCGGGAACATTGGCGGGATCGAGAATGACGGCACTCGCGACAACCGGACCGGCCAGTGGCCCCCGACCCGCCTCATCCGTCCCTGCGATGATCCTGAAACCATCCAGACGCGCGGCCTCTTCAAAGCGGAAGCTCGGCCCGTCAGGGCTAGCGTTCGCAAACAGATCAGGGGAATCGGAGGGAATGCGCCGGCTCATGCGGAATCACTGGCACATTCCCCCGATCCGCTGCAAGCCCCGGATCATGGCGGATGATCCGGGGAGGCGACCGGAATGGGGCGATTTCCGGGTCGCAGGACATGGGCCGGCACAGGTGGCGGACGGTGCCGGCTGCTGCCGTTCAGAGAAGGGAAAGCTGCACGCCCTGGCCGCTCGGCGGCACGAACAGGTCTGTATTCAGTTGCAGGCTCCGACCGCGACTGATGCCGAGACGCTTGGCGGCGAGCTCGAACCGGCGCGAAATCTGCCAGGCATAGGGGCCAGCCCCCTTCATGCGCTTGCCGAATTCGGCATCGTAATCCTTGCCGCCGCGCATCGAGCGGATCAGGCTCATCACATGCCGGTAACGATCGGGATAGTGGCGCAGCAGCCAGTCGCGAAAAAGCGGACTGACTTCGAGCGGCAGCCGCAGCAGGATATAGTTGGCCGATTGCACGCCTGCCGCCGCACCCGCATCGAGGATCCGCTCGATCTCGTGATCGTTGAGCGCCGGAATGACGGGCGCGATCATCATGCCAACCGGAACGCCGGCCTCGTTGAGCGCGCGGATCGCTTCCAGACGCCGGGCAGGGGTTGCTGCGCGCGGTTCCATCAGGCGGGCGAGCTTGCGGTCCATTGTCGTCACCGACAGGGCAACCTTCACAAGACCGCGGGCCGCCATTGAGGAGAGGATGTCGATGTCGCGCATGATGAGCGCCGATTTGGTGACGATCGAAACCGGATGGTTGGCCTTGTCCAGCACTTCAAGAATCTGCCGCATGATGCGCCATTCCTTCTCGATCGGCTGGTAGGGATCGGTGTTGGTGCCGATCGCAATCGGCTTGACCTTGTAGCCGGGTTTCGAAAGCTCGCGTTCCAGCAATCGTGCCGCATCCGGCTTGGCAAACAGCTTGGTCTCGAAATCGAGCCCCGCCGACAGGCCCATATAATCGTGCGTCGGACGGGCAAAGCAGTAGATGCAGCCATGTTCGCAACCCCGGTAGGGATTGATCGAGCGATCGAAGGGAATATCCGGGCTTTCGTTGCGGGTAATGATGGCGCGCGGCTTTTCCACCTGCACGTCGGTCTTGAATGGTTCGAGCGTTTCCAGCGTCTGCCAGCCATCGTCGAAACTCTCATGCTCGCGCTTTTCGAACCGTCCGGCCGGGTTGAGGGCCGCAGCCCGGCCGCGACGCCGGTCGACCTCGATCCGAAGCCCGGTTTCCTTGAGCAGCGCATCGGCAATATCCGCCGTGTTGGCAGGGGCGAACGCCGCCTGCCTGGAAAGAGACATGTTGATCATGGTCAGCTCCAGCGAGGCGACTCGAGCGCCTCTTCGTGATTATTTTCCTAACGCGAAAAATAGAACAATGCAAGAACAAAATGCCGACTCGCCTTTTGGAAAACCTTCCGTTAAAGGTAAGGAATGCTGACTGTTTTGTTGGAATGCCGGGACAACGAGCCCGAATTGGCCTATACGCTCGCCGTTCTGGTGTCGGGTGCCGTCGATGGTCTGGTGAGCGATGTCATCGTGCTTGATCACGGTTCGCGCGACGGTTCCGCTCGTGTGGCCGATGCTGCCGGCTGCCGCTTTATCAGCGACTGGAATCTCGCCGAACTCCTGGGCTCGGCCCGCGGCGAATGGCTTCTGCTTCTCGAACCGGGTGCCCGGCCGCAAGCCGGCTGGATCGAGGAAATCGCCGAATATGCGATGGTCGCCAAGGCACCGGCGCGGTTCTCACCGTCACGAACCTTCCGCCATCCGTTGCTGAAGCGGCTCTTTCGCCGTCCGGGGCGCCTGGAGCATGGTTACCTGTTGCCGAAGCGGGAGGCCACGTCGAAGGCAGGCGCGGGGCAGGGGCTTGCGGCGCTCGCCAACGGCAGGCCCGTCCGTACCTTGCGGTCGGAAATCATCCCCGCCTGGGTGATCCGCAACGGCCATTGAGCCGTTGCGCAAGTGGTAAATAGATGCGGCCTGTGCGGGACCGCTTGCTCCGGCTATCAGCCGCTGATCTTCGAGAAATCGGCAACCGTTGCCGTGGCGGCACGAATGGCGGAAAGCAGCGCCAGCCGGTTGGCACGAATGGCGGCATCCTCGTCATTGACCAGCACATCGGTAAAGAATTGGTCCACCGGTGCGCGCAGTCGGGAGAGCGCTTCCATGGCGCTCGCGAAATCTTCGGCCTCGATGGCCGAACGGGCATCCTGGCTGGCCTTGACGATCGCCTGATGCAGGCCGGTTTCCGCCGGCAGCTTCAGCAGCGATAGATCGATGGTCGCGCCGATCACTGTGCCCTTCTTCTCTTCGGCGGCCAGAAGCTGGGTCGCGCGCTTGGTACCGGCCAGCAGGTTCTTGCCGTCCTCGGTATCGATGAAGGCGGCCAGCGCTTCGGCCTTGCGGTTCACCGTCACCAGATCATCGGCATCGCCGGAAAGCACGGCATCGACGATATCGTGCCGCTTGCCATTGTCGCGCAGATAGACCTTCAGCCGGTCATGGAAGAAGGAGAGCAGGTCGCGATCATTGGTAACCGAAAGAAGCGGCAGGCGGATGCCATTCTCCAGCAGAATGCGGATGACGCCCAGCGCTGCACGGCGCAGCGCATAGGGGTCTTTCGAGCCGGTTGGCTTCTCGTCGATCGCCCAGAAACCGGTCAGCGTGTCGAGCTTGTCGGCGAGCGCCACGGTAATGGCCACCGGATCGGTGGGGATGCGGTCAGACGGGCCCTGCGGCTTGTAATGGTCTTCGATGGCGGTGGCCACCGAGGCATCTTCGCCCTGCAGAATCGCATATTTACGGCCCATCAGCCCCTGCAATTCGGGAAATTCGCCCACGGCTTCGGTGCGCAGGTCGGCCTTGGCCAGCACCACGGCGCGATCGACCAGGCTGGCATCGGCCCCTGTCTGTCGTGCGAGCTGTGCGGCAAGATCGCGGATCCGGGCCACGCGCTGGCCCTGGCTGCCCAGACGGGCATGGAAGGTCACGCCGAGATGGTCGAGCTTCGCCATACGCTGGTCGAGCGGCTTTGTGAGATCGAGATGGAACTTCTTTGCCGAGGCTTCGAGTTCGGCGAGATCGGGCAGGTCCATCTGGTCGCGGGTGTAGAAATGCTTGGCGTCGGAGAGGCGCGCGCGCACCACCTTGCCATTGCCATGGATGATCTCGCGGCCATCATCATGGGCGGAAATGTTCGACACCAGAATGAAGCGGTTGGAGAGTTCCTCGCTGCCCTGCTTGCGGGTCACGAAACATTTCTGGTTGGTCTTGATGGTCAGCCGGATGATTTCGCCCGGAATGGCGAGATAATCTTCCTCGAAGGCGCCCATCAGCACATGCGGATATTCAACGAGGCCCGATACTTCTTCGAGCAGGCCTTCATCCTCGACGAGGTCGAGACCAGCTGCGAAGGTGATGTTCTTGGCATCGGTGAGGATGATCTGCTTGCGGCGTTCCGCATCGAGGACCACGCGGGCGGCCTCGAGGCTCGAAACATAATCGGAAAAGCGCTTGACGGTGATGGCTTCCGGCGCATGGAAACGGTGGCCATAGGTGATGTTGGATGCCACGATGCCATCGATCTCGAACGGGATGACGCTGGTTTCCTCATGCTCGCTGCCAAAGGTGCAGACGATCGATTGCAGTGGCCGCACCCAGCGCAGCGCGCCCGGGCGCGAAGAGGCCGTTCCCGAACGCATGCTCTTCGGCCAGGGAAACTCGCGGATGATGCGCGGCATCACCTCGGCAATGATCTCCTCGGCAGCGCGGCCCGGCTTCTTGAGGATCGCGACATAGAAATCACCCTTCTTCGGGTCGGTACGGGTTTCCGCTTCCGTGATCGAGGCAAGGCCGGCGCCACGCAGAAAGCCGTCGATTGCCTGCTGCGGCGCCGTCACGCTCGGGCCCTTCTTCTCTTCCACGCTGTCGGCGGAGCGTGCCGTAAGGCCGCGGATATCGAGCGTCAGCCGGCGCGGCGTCCAGTATTCACGGCCGCCCTCATAGGTCAGGCCGGCCTCGACCAGCGCATCGGTCACAAGCTTTTTGAGGTCGCCTGCCGCCTTGCGCTGCATGCGGGCGGGGATTTCCTCGGAGCGAAGTTCGATGAGAAGATCGGGCATGGGTCTAGGCCTTCGGGACTGTCTGAAAAACTGCGCCGGACCTAGCAAGTTCCGCACTGTTTGTCATGCTGGAATTGCATGCGCCGTTCCGGCTCTCCGAAGAGAAAAGCGGCACGTCTAAAATTTTAGCCGTCGCTGGCAGGCTTTGTTAGTGCGCAACCTCTAATGTTAGACGTCCGAACGAACTGCAGGGAGGCCCCTATGCCGCAAGCAGTCTGGAACAAGGTGCCGGTCTGGGCGCTTGTCACCACAAGGGCGATGCTGCGCTGGATGCATGGCGCAAACAGCCGCGATGAGGTTCTCGCGGGCGTTCTGGGCGAAATCGTTGCCACCCGCGAATTCGATCTCGGCCCCTGTGCAGCCATTTTCAACGAAACGCCCTATGGCGAACAGCACAAGCTCCTGTTCCAAACCAAGGCTGACTGGCGTTCGATCCCTTTGACCTATGATCCGCAGACTGGCCTTGTGAACCCCATGAGCCAGGAAATCCGGGATCGGGCCTATCTCCTGCCTTTGCGGGAACGCGCAAGTGGAAAGGTCTTTGGAACGGTCCTGTTCATCGGAAACAGCCCGCATCGCATCGATAGCGACAAGATGGAGGTCCTGAAGCTGCTGGTCGACGATCTGGCCGATATCGTCCTGCACCGCCGCCGGGCTGACGCCGATCATCAATTTGCCGATCTGGTCGAAATCTCGACGGACGAAATCTATCTCTTCGATCCGGCGACGCTCGAAATCTTTCGCGCCAATGGTACGGCATCGATCAAGACAGGTTATCGCGAGGACCAGCTGATCCGCATGACGCCACTGTCGCTTAAGCCGGAAATGCAGCTGCGCGACTACCGGCGGCTGATCGAGCCGGTCCTGCATGGGCACGAGAAGTTCGTAACCTTCGACACGGTGCAGGTTCGCCGCGATGGCAGCCGCTATCGGGTCACGGTCAAGGTCATCTCGCTTCGTGGCGAGAAGGGTGAGTGCCTGGCGGAAGTCGTGGTCGATACCACCGAAGAACAGCGCAAGGTGCTCGGCATTCTCCAGGCTGCGTTCGAAGCTTTCCCGGGCGGAATCGCGGTCTTCGATCATCGTCTCGAGCTGATGATTGCCAACCGCAATCTCTACGATCTTCTTGATGTGAGGCCGGACGCCTTCCCTCCGGGCGCCAGCTTCGAGAGCCTCATCCGCATCAATGCCGAACGCGGCGAATATGGCGACGGCAATATCGACGCGCTGGTGCAGGAGCGCGTCAATCACGCGCGACTTTTCCTGCCCCACAGTTTCGAGCGGATGAACGCGCTGGGCCGGGTTCTGGCCGTGCGTGCCGAGCCGCTGACAGCCGGCGGCTATATTCTCTGCTACACCGATATCACCA
This sequence comes from Fluviirhizobium alvei, assembly GCF_030551875.1. Taxonomy (GTDB): domain Bacteria; phylum Pseudomonadota; class Alphaproteobacteria; order Rhizobiales; family Rhizobiaceae; genus Rhizobium_E; species Rhizobium_E alvei. Next base: position 351,450 of record NZ_JAUOZU010000001.1, read on the forward strand.
TCCGCAAGAAGGCGGAACTGGAACTGATCCGTCACCGGGACCAGTTGGAAGAGCAGGTCAGGGCGCGCACGCTGGAAATCAAGGCGCAGGCGCGGGCGCTCGAAGAGGCGCTCGAGCATGAAAAGCAGATCAATGCCATGCAACGCCAGTTCGTCACCATGACGAGCCATGAATTCCGGACACCACTGACGATCATCGATGGTGCCGCCCAAAGGCTTCTGCGCCGCAAGGGGGAAGTCGAGCGGGAATTCCTGAGCGAAAAGGCCGGGCAGATCCGGGCATCGGTCGCCCGCATGGTCGAACTTATGGAGAGTTTCCTGTCGGCCGGCCGCATGACCAATGGCAAGATGGAACTCACGCTTGGCGACTGTGCGATCCGGTCGCTGGTCGAACAGGTGGCATCGCGCCAAAGTGAACTTTCAAGCCGGCATCGCATTCATCTCGATCTCGACAGGCTGCCGGCCAGGATCCGCTGCGATGCGCTCGGCATCCGCCAGACCATCACCAACCTGTTGTCGAATGCGGTGAAATATTCTCCCAACGCAACGGACATCGAGATCACCGGCTGGAGCGAAGGCGACCATGCCTGCATTTCCTTCCGCGACCACGGAGTCGGTATCGATGCCGACGACTTGCCGAAAATGTTCTCGCTCTATTTCAGGGCCCGTACCTCCACCGGAATTGCCGGAACCGGCATCGGGCTCAACCTGATCAAGCAGATCGTCGATCTTCATGGCGGCGATGTGCGGGTGGAAAGCGAGCGGGGAAAGGGGTCGAATTTCACCCTCGTGCTTCCGATTGCCGGTCCGCCCACGGAGATGGGCAACGAAGCGGCGTCGCAACAATTCCGTTCGATCGAACCAGAAGAAAGGAAATCAGCATGATTACGATTCTCTGCGTTGAAGACGAAATCGATGTCCGCGAATTGCTGGTCGAGGAATTGCAGGATGCCGGCTTGAGGGTGCTGCAGGCGACCAACGGCAAGGAGGGCCTCGAGCAGATCTTGCGGCACCGGCCGGATATCGTGGTGTCAGACATCACCATGCCGGAAATGGACGGCATCGAGCTTCTGGCCGAATTGCAGATCAACTATCCGCAATTCTCCAACATGCCTTTCATTTTCCTCACCGCGCTTGCAGATCGGGAAAAGATGCTGGAAGGCATGCGGGCCGGCGCCGACAATTACATGACCAAGCCCATCGATTTCGATGTCCTGATGGCCAAGATCCAGGGTCTGGTGCTGCGGATCGAAAACCGCGTGGCGGCCGGTCTCGAATTCTGATCCCGGCCGCGAAAATGGCGCGCGACCGGCTACCAGCCGCCGCCGCCACCGCCGCCGCCACCGCCGGATGATCCGCCCGAAGAAAAGCCCGAGGACGAGCTTTTCGGCGGTGGTGGCAACGAGGCGCTGATGGTGGAGCCGAGCGAGGAGGAAAAGCGTCCCATCCGCTCGCCGAAACGGTCGTGGTCATAGGCGCCGTGATACCAGTTTGGCTGATAATCTGCAGCGGAGCCGGCCTTATCTAGCCAGGACTGAAATGCGTCGGACCATGGTTTTTCGACCCCGAGCGCCATCGCATAGGGAAGCAGCCGCTCGTAATGCTGCGGCGACATGGTCGGGGCACCGGCCATGTTCATGCGGTCCTTTTCAGCCACCGTCAGATAGAGCCTCAGTCCTTCGATGCCATCGCGCAGCTTGCGGCCGAGCGGTGTCGCCGCCCCCATGATGGTGGTGAAGAAAACGGCGATGATCAGCATCGCGCCGGTAAAGCCGAGCGCGATCAGGTCGCTCTTCTGTTGGATCATCTCGAATGCGAGCACGACCGACGTGCCGATGACCAGAAGAAGCGCCAGCCAGAAGATGGCGAGCATGACCCCGGCAAAGAAGCGCAGGGCAGCCGATGTCGAGGACATGACCGTGGCCCCCAGCACCGACGAAAAGATCGCCACGACAAGAAAGACGATGGAGGGCACGATCGTCAGTCCAAGCATGGCTTCGCTCTGGTGGCCGAAGACGATCGTCACCACGAAGGCCAGGACGGTCAGGATGATACCGAGCGCAATCGACCCGACATTGTAGCGGTGGTAGCGACCGGAATGATCTTTGTCGATGGCGCTCCTGAACGTCTCGCCAAGCTTCTGCACGCGGCTCCCGTTGGCCTTGGCGATGGCGAAGGAGGCGCCGGTGCTGCGAAGATAGTTGTAGATCGTGTCTTCGCCGGGCGGCAACGCCTCTTTCGGTTCGTCCGGCGTCCGGCTCAGCGTCACCGTCTCGCCGACATCATCGAGCTTGATATGGCCCTTGACGGCAAGATCGACCATCGATGCGGCAAAGGCCGTCCAGCCGCCGTTGGAAAAACCCTTGTTGGCGACATAGTTGACGAGAGCCGGCGACAGGCCTTCCGGCGCATCCCAGCGCGGCACGATGATGCCCTTGGAGGGATCGCGGCCGACCCGGAACCAGTTCACCACATAATAGAGCAGGACAACGAGAAAGGCGCCGATAGCCAGCAGCATATTCCAGCTGTCGCTCATCTGCCACCGCGCAAGATCCTCCTCCGATGGCGGATCGATGGCGCCCTTCGCGAACTTGACGCCGATGGTCAGCCCCTCCTTGACGTTGAGCGGAAAGGTGGTGGCAAAGAAAACCTCGCCATCCTCTTCCATCACCCGGGCCTTCTTGCCCGTGGCGCCTTCCGGTCCGGTGAAGAAGGTCGTGGCTTCGGGCCTCACGCCGTCCGGCAGCACCACGGTGGCAGACGCTTCCATGATGGCAAATTCCCACCGTGTGCCGGTGACGTTCCAGAACAGTTCGTCATGGGTCGGAAAGTAGCGGATCTGCCGGCCTGTCTCGTAGGTGATCTGGAAACTATGCTCGCCCGGCTCCAGAAAAACATCCTCCTTGCCGATATAGATGCGGATGCCACCATCGATGGTTTCGGTATGGTAGTCGTCGGGCGCGCCATCGCGTTCCACCGAAAGCAGCGAAAAATCCACCCTGTGGGTGGCGCCGTCGTCGCCAACGAAGGTCAGCGGAAAATCGCGATAGATGCCGCGGCGGATCCGGCTGCCCTCGGCATTGACCTTGATGGTTTCGGTCACCGTCATCTTGCCGCTCTTGGCAAGCTCGATCACCGAATGAAAGGAGAGGATGCGCTCGTCCGCGCGCGCCGGTAAAGCGGCCAGGAGCAGGAAGAGCAGGGGCAGGAAACGGAGGAACTTGCCCATGGCAGGTCTCAGAATTTGACGGTCGGAACGGCCCGGTCGGCCGGGTTCTCGATTTCGAAATAGTCCTTCTTCCGGAAGCCGAACGGGCCGGCGATGAGGTTGCCCGGGAAACTTTCGACCTTGATGTTCAGTTCGCGTGCCGAGCCGTTGTAATAGCGGCGGGCCATCTGCAATTCGCCCTCGATCCCTTCGAGCGAGCGCTGAAGTTCCATGAAATTCTGGTTCGCCTTGAGATCGGGATAGGCTTCGGCAAGCGCGAACACCTTGCCGAGCGCCTGGCTGAGCATGCCCTCGGCGGCACTGCGGGCAGCGACATCGCCTTGCGGCACGCCCTGGGCCCGGTTGCGCAGCTCGACAACCTGTTCAAGCGTGGTCTTTTCGTGCGCCGCATAGCCCTTGACCGTCTCGATCAGGTTGGGGATCAGGTCGGCACGCCGCTTGAGCTGCACATCGATGCCCGACCAGGCCTCCTCGGCCATCTGCCGGGCGCGGACGAGCCCGTTATAGAGAAAGATGATGATCGCGACGACGACCACGGCTGCGATGATGTAATACATGGCGCCCCTCCGGTATTCCTGCCTTTCCGAGACTAACGTTTCAGATGACAAAAGTCATGCGACCGCCAGAGAGAATTTCTTGCATCAGCACCTGTTCATTCTTCGTCTCTGTCACTTCGGAAACTGAAGAAATCGTGCTTGCGGCGCATCCTGGTTTTCAAGTTGAAACCAACCGGACAGCCCGCCATGAAACCGCTTGCTCTGATGATCAACATCTTCGCCTTCGCCGTGTTGTTCTTCGACTATGCGGTAGCCATGCAGCCCGTTCAGCCCGCCGGCATGCGCCGCTGCCTGCAGATCTATGCCGGTCAGCTGCCGACGGGTGCCTTCCCGACGCTCAAGCCTGTCTGGGAGCTGGGCGTCAAGGAAAGCGATCTGATTTGAGTGGACCCGAATTGGGGCGATGGAAAACTCGCGCCTCAATCGGCATGTTGATCAGCATTCACCCGCCAAAGTGCCATCGAGAATGTTGCCGCATGCGAAACACCGATTGAAAACGATCATATGCGTCTTGCATGTTATGATTCCGGAATATCTGGTTGGAGCCGACCAGCGATGGCCTGCTGCAACAATTCCATTTTCAAAGCAAATCGGGTGGATAACCACAGGGCCAGAAGCATCAGCAGATTACCTGCGGCGACGGTTAAAAGCGCAACCGCATACTGCTGCCCGGAATTGGCATCCTCAACCATAGAACCAGCGGCCACGAGGAGGATCATCGCAAGCTTTGTCACCGCGCCTGTCGTCAAGCCCTGGACGCTGCGGTTCACCGATTCCTTGTTGATAAGGTTTTCGAGTGCTGTTTCGAGTTCATCGAGCAAGAGCATCGGCATGACGAGACCCAGCACGGGAACGAAGTGATAGACAATCCCAATCCACGGGCTGAACCTGGTGCGGCCGCCAGCCCGGCGGACAAACCGCATCGAAAGGAAAAGCCATACCAGCCATAGGAGCCCAGCCGCGACCAACAGCAGGAACAGGGCGAGAAAAGTCACCTCGTCCACGCTTGGCCACACATTGGGTTCGATGGGCAGAGAGTTGGGAGGAATGAGCGCCTCGGGCCCACCCAGCAACATCATTGCGATCATGCCGATATGGATCACAATCCCGAACATTGACAACGCGGCGATCACCGCGAAGATCCTGCGTACCCTGCCGATCAGCGAAGCACGCCGCTGCAACTCGTTATCCGACACAAATGCCCCCAAGGTCCCTGCAGGTACCTAAGAAGATTCGCGCCTTGATTGCAAGTTGGGCTCAGCCCGCCTTGTCCCAATTCACGCCGCCGGCATCGGTCAGCAGGAAGGCTTCGCCGCAGGCCTTGGCCAGCGTGCGGACGCGCAGGATGTAGCTCTGCCGTTCGGTCACCGAAATCACGCCGCGCGCATCGAGCAGGTTGAAGACGTGGGAAGCCTTGATGCACTGGTCATAGGCCGGGAAGACACATTTGTGCAGCTTGATATTGTCGGATTCGGCAGGTGCGCCTGCGGCCAGCAGCGCCTGGCATTCGCGTTCGGCATCCTCGAAATGCCGATGCAGCATTTCGGTGTTGGCGAACTCGAAATTGTGGCGCGAATATTCCTGTTCGGCCTGCAGGAAGACATCGCCATAACTGATCTTCTCGTCGCCTTCGCGGCCGTTGAAGTTCAGGTCATAGACATTGTCGACGCCCTGCACATACATGGCGAGGCGTTCCAGACCGTAAGTCAGTTCGCCCGAGACCGGCGAACATTCGATGCCGCAGACCTGTTGGAAATAGGTGAACTGGCTGACTTCCATGCCGTCGCACCAGCATTCCCAGCCCAGACCCCAGGCGCCGAGTGTCGGGCTTTCCCAATCGTCCTCGACGAAGCGGATATCGTGCAGTAGCGGATCGAGCCCGATCGCCTTCAGCGAACCGAGATAAAGTTCCTGCAGGTTCGACGGGTTCGGCTTCAGGATCACCTGATACTGGTAATAGTGCTGCAGGCGGTTGGGGTTTTCGCCATAGCGACCGTCCGACGGGCGCCGCGACGGCTGCACATAGGCTGCCTTCCAGGGCTTCGGACCGAGCGCGCGCAGCGTTGTTGCCGGATGGAATGTGCCGGCACCCACTTCCATGTCGTAAGGCTGCAGCACCGCGCAACCCTTGTCGGCCCAGTAATTGTGCAGCGTCAGGATCAGGGCCTGAAAGGAACGCTTGGGATCCATATGGGGCGGGACGGTTGCGGTCATCGTCATATTCCGGAAAGGGGTCGAATTGCGCCGGACAGGTGCCATGCGCGGCGCCAAGGGTCAAGAGGAAAGGGCAAGAGCTTTGGTACTCCTCGCCTTGTCGGGGCGATGCATTTTCGACCGTCGAAACGCTTGGTTGCCTGTCAACCGGCTTTCCATTAGGATTTGGTTGCACTGCGGGAGAGACCGATGCCCGAGACACTGTCAATCGAATTGCCGGATGATTTGCGGAGCTTTGCCGAGCGTCAGGTCCGTCTGCACGGCTTCGGCTCGCTATCGCACTATATCGCCCATCTGCTTGCCGAGGCGCGGGATACGACCGATACGCTGGGCGACATGGCCGAACGGGTGCGCCGCCAGATGACCGCAACCGACGAAGAGTGGCTGAACGAGGAGCTTGCCTATCGCCGGCTCACGGAGACCGAAAATTGATTGAGTTTTGACCCTCGGGCGTCACGCCTCATCAGCCCGCTTGACGCGATATTCGCCGGTCACGGGATCCTGAACCAGCGTGCCGGAGGCGCCGTTGGCGGTGGCCTTGCGCTTTTCCTCATTGCGCCGCGCCAGCTTGATCGCATCGGCAACGAACTTCTTGTAGACAACCCAGCCGATGATCGCCACCACCAGCACGAAAATGACTTTCGACAGTCCCACCACCAACTCCCCAGATAGACCAGCGTAGATTTAGCCATTTTCCGCGAAAAGCGCCATCAGGCAAATGCAATGCGTCCGCGGAAAGCGGATAAGCGCATCAAAGGCCGTAACGCCCCCACCATGCACGTTCTTCTGCGGTATCCACGAGCCCCTGTGCCAGGCCGATGCCGATGGCAGCCGGTTGCGAGGCACCCAGCAGACGGCCCAGAAAGCCCTTCTGCGTGCCGATCACCTCGGTTTCGATCTTGTCGCCATAGCGCTTGCGCAACTCGCTATGGAGATCGCCGAGCCCATCGACGAGACCGAGCGCCAGCCCGCGTTCGCCCGACCAGAACAGGCCGGTAAAGAGGTCGGGATCGTCGGCGAGCTTGCTGCCACGGCGCTCCTTGACCATGTCGATGAATATCTTGTGGACGTCGGCCTGCAGCGCTTTGAGATGCGCGATGTCGCTCTCCTTCTCCGGCATGAAGGGATCGAGCACCGATTTGTTTTCACCGGATGTATAGACGCGTCGCTCGATGCCGAGCTTCTTGATCAGCTCCGGAAAGCCGAAGCCGCCGGAAATGACACCGATCGAGCCGACGATCGAGGTCGGATCGGCGATGATCTCATCGCCGGCAAGCGCAATCATGTAGCCGCCAGACGCGGCCACATCCTCGACGAAAACGATGACCTTCTTGTCCTTCTCGCGGGCCAGATCACGGATGCGCAGAAAGATGGCGCGCGATTGTACCGGCGAACCGCCGGGCGAATTGATCGCAATCGCCACCGCCGGCGACTTCTTCATGTCGAAGGCCTTCTTCAGCCGGTTCTCGACACTCTGCAGGTTGAGCGCAGGGCGAAGCGCGCTGCCGCCCGACTGAATGACGCCGGAAAGGCGCACGACGGGAATGACGGTTTTCGACTGGCGGAATTTCTTGGGAACAAGCCGTTTGAGGGCGTCAAGCATGGTCTATCCGTATTTGAACTGAACTGTCATGTAGTGCGCCAGGCCCGAAACGCAAGCGCGGGGCCAATGGCTTACGACGGCTGCTGCTTGCGGACGATCCGTCCGTAGGCCCTGCGGCCATTGTTGAGATCATCCACATCGGGCAGAAAGCGATGGCTTTCGCCCTCATGCATGAAGATGGGCGAGCGGATGGTCAGCCGCGCCCGCGAGCCCTTGACCGCACTGACCAGAAGCCGGATGGCCGCATCGCCCTGCCGCGGATGCAGGAAGGTGATTTCAAGCCCGCCGAAGCGTTTGCCGCAGGCATCGATGATCTCGGCGATCGATTCCGGCCGCGCAATCAGCGAAACTTGGCCGCCCGGTTTCAGAATGGCGCCGGCAGTGCGGATCCAGGCCTCGAACAGCCCCTCATGCATGGCATGCGCCTCGGATTTGAGCGCATCCGGCGTCTTGCGGTCACTGGCATTGTTGAAGGGTGGGTTCATGATAACATGGTCGAAATGATCGTCGGGAAGCCCGGCCGCCACTCGCGCCCGGCCCTTGAGCGTCACATCCGCCTCGATGACGGTGAGCCGGTCCGCAATCGCTGCGTTTTCGGCAAGGGCAACGCTGCGGCGGCAATAGTCCGCCATTTCCGGCATCTTTTCGACCAGCCAGACTTCGGCATCGGCAAGGCGGGCGGCAACACCCATGCCGGCAGCGCCGGCGCCGGCGCCAAGGTCTGCGACCCTGATGGCGCCTTTCGCCTCGACCATCGACGCAAGCAGCATCGCATCCATGCCGGAGCGGTGGCCGCGCCCCTTCGGCTGCAGCACATGGAAGACGCCGAAATGAAAGGCGTCGATCGTCTCCGTCACCGTCATGGGCGCAGTTCCGCACCCAGGCCGGCGTCGGTCAGCAGTCGCCGCGCCTCGGTTTCGCGATCGCTTTCCACCAGCAGACGCCGGGGCAACATGCCGATCGAGCCTTCGAGAATGCTCATTGCCTGATCGGCGATCAGGCAATGAATGCCGGCATCTCTCAACAGGCTTTCGGCAAAGGAAAGCGCCACAGGATCGTTGGTCCGGATGATTTCGATCAAGATTTCACCTTCTTTTCGTCATTTTCCGTTGATCGGGACAATTCGCCTCTTGCCGCGCAAGCTGGCTGTTTTTATGGTCGGACCCGAGAAAAGTACAGGAGTCTTAGCCTTGGGCGTTGTTGTGCCGCTTGACGAAAACAAGAACAAACAGGCTTCCATCAAGCCGCTCGTCGATCTGACGCGGGGTGACATGGAGCGTGTCAACCAGCTCATTCTTGCCAAGGCGGGTTCCGACGTCCAGATGATTCCGGAAGTCGCCAACCATCTGATTTCCTCGGGTGGCAAGCGGCTGCGGCCGATGCTGACGATTGCTGCCGCCAATCTGTTCGGCTATCGCGGCGAAGCCCATGTGAAGCTCGCAGCCTCTGTCGAATTCATGCACACCGCCACCCTTCTTCATGATGACGTGGTGGATGAGAGCGACATGCGCCGCGGCAAGAAGACCGCCCGCATCCTCTGGGGCAATCAGGCGAGCGTGCTCGTCGGCGATTTCCTGCTTGGGCAGGCCTTCAAGATGATGGTGGAAGTCGGCTCGCTCGAAGCGCTCGATGTTCTCGCCACCGCTGCGACGGTGATCGCCGAGGGCGAAGTGCTGCAATTGTCGGTCGCCAAGAACATGGAAACGACCGAGGATGATTATCTCGAGGTCATCCGCGCCAAGACGGCGGCGCTCTTTGCTGCCGCCGCTGAAGTCGGCCCGATCATTGCCGGCACCAGCAAGGCCGATCGCGCCGCCCTGCGCTCCTACGGCATGAATCTCGGTCTCGCCTTCCAGCTGGTCGATGATGTGCTCGACTATGGTGGCAAGACGGCCGATCTCGGCAAGAATACCGGCGATGATTTCCGCGAAGGCAAGATCACGCTGCCGGTCATTCTGGCCTGGCGCCGTGGCAACGAGGAGGAGCGGGCCTTCTGGCGTCAAGCCATCGAAGGCGGCCAGAACGACGATGCCAGCCTCGAACGCGCGATGGGCCTGATCACCAAATATGGTTCGCTTGCCGATACGATCGCGCGGGCCAACCACTATGGCACCATGGCGCGCGACGCGTTGGCCGTGCTTCCGGCATCGCCCTGGCGGGCCGCTCTGATGGAAGTCATCGATTTCTGCATCGATCGCGTCAACTGATTGCCACGATCTACCGCTAACGGCCGTTCTTGTGTTCCGCATCGCGGCCGCTCCCGCCTTGTGAGGGTGGCTGAATTATGATCTTTAGTGCCGAAGCGATTTGCGCATCCGCGCATCAATGAGAGGCTTGAGAATGGCGTTCCTGAATACCGGCCGCTTCCGTCTTGGTACCGCAATTGGGCTGTTGCTGGTCATGTCCGTCACCGCAAGAGCCGAAGACAAGGCGCCGGAGGCGCCAAAGCCGGCAGCAGCAACCGTCTTCGATGCGGCCTCGGTCGACACATTCTCAGGCGCCATCCTGGCAGCGCGCACCGCCGACAACGATTACGATTACGACACGGCCGTCCAGCTTTATCGTACGGCCCTGCGTTACGAGCCGGACAATATCGAGGTGCGCGAGCGCCTGATGGTCAGCCTGTTCATGGGCGGCCGCTTCGATGAAGGCGTCAAGGAAGCCGATATCCTGAAGGATGATCCGGCTGTCGCCCGCATCGCCACAATCGCCCGCGCCATCGATGGCATCCGCACCAAGGATTACAAGAAGGCCTACGATCTTCTCAAGTATGATGGGCCGAACGAGCTCGACCGCATGGTCAATAGCCTGATCGCGGCCTGGGGCCAGTTCGGCGAAGGTAAGGTCAAGGAAGCCGTTGCCGCTGCCGCAGATCTCGAAGGGCCGGATTGGTACGCCGTGTTCCGCAACTATTCGGCGGGTGCGATTGCCGCTGCTGCAGGCGATATCGACACAGCGCGCCGCAAGTTCAGCGAAACGGTTGCCGATCGCGAACAGGGATCTGCCGCAAGCGATCTCTACATGCGGGCCGTTATGGCGCTTGCGACCATCGAGGCCAAGGCAGGCAACAAGCAGAAGGCGCTCGATGCGATTTCTGCCGGCGAGACTTTCGCGCCCAACTACATGCCGCTGCAGGCCTTCCGCAAGCAGATCGAAGCTGGCAAGGTGCCGGAGCTTGCCGTCAAGACGGTCGAGCAGGGCATGGCTTCGGTCCTCTTTGCCGTTGGCGGCGCGCTCAACCAGTCGCTCACCAACGCACCGGACCGCCAAAGCGCCCAGGACATCGTCTCTTTCTATCTCGTGACATCCTATGCGCTGGATCCTGCCGCCGATACCGCCGTCCTTCTCGGCGGCCTCGCCGAAGGGCTGGAACAGCCCGAACGGGCGATCAAATGGTATAGTCAGGTGGCACCGGATTCGCCGCTGCGCCGTATTGCCGAACTGCAGCTTGGCCTCAATCTGGCCAACACTGGCAAGATCGCCGAAGCCAAGGCGCATCTGGAATCAGCCGTCGCTGCCGATCCCAAGGACCTGCGTGGCTATATTGCCTATGGCAGCTTCCTGTCGGACCAGAAGAATTATGCCGAAATGGCCAAGGTCTATGACAAGGCAGTCGAGGTCGTCGGCCCTATTGCGAAGCGGACGGACTGGTCGGTCTTCTTCCAGCGCGGCATTGCCTATGAGCGCCTGAAGAAGTGGGATCTTGCCGAGCCGAATTTCAAGAAGGCGCTCGAGCTCTTCCCTGACCAGCCCCAGGTTCTGAACTATCTCGGCTATTCCTGGGTCGACATGAACATGAATCTCGACGAAGGCCTCAACATGATCCGCAAGGCGGTCGATCTCAGGCCGGATGACGGCTACATCGTCGATTCGCTCGGCTGGGCCTATTTCCGCCTCGGCCGGTTTGACGATGCGGTTGTCGAACTGGAGCGGGCCGTCGAACTCAAGGCGGCGGATGCCACGCTCAACGACCATCTGGGCGATGCCTACTGGCGCGTCGGCCGCAAGCTGGAGGCGATCTTCCAGTGGCGCACGGCTATCGAACTGAAGCCGGAGCCCGGCGAGCAGCCGAAGATCGAAAAGAAGATCCGCGAGGGCCTGCCGGAACTGCCGACCAAGGCTGAAGCGCCGAAGGCATCGACGACCGAAGTTGCCGGTAACGACAAGGTCCCGGCCGCGCCGCAAAGCGCCAACGACATGGAAGACGAGACGGCGACCGGCCAGTCCGAACATACGGTCGCAAAGGGCGATTCGCTCTGGAACATTGCGCGCGATCTTCTGGGCGATGGCCAGCGCTATCATGAGATCATCGATCTCAATCCCGGTCTCAAGCGCAATCCGGATATTCTCCAGCCCGGTCAGATGCTGAAATTGCCGGCCGCCAAGCCCTGATCCCGGGGTTTGGTTTCGTGACGGTTTCGGAATTCGCCAGCGCCAAGATCAACCTCGCTCTTCATGTGACGGGACAGCGCGACGATGGCTATCACCTGCTCGATTCGCTGGTCGTGTTTGCCGATGCCGGGGATCGGTTGCAGTTTTCTCCGGCGGCCGATGACGGATTGACGCTGTCGGGCCGGTTTGGAGCGTCCCTGCCGGTCGATGCGGCGCCCAAAGGCGGCAATCTGGTGCTGCGGGCACGCGATGCATTGCGGGCGGTCGCCATCGCGCGCGGCAAAGCGGCCTCGGCTGTTCATATCCATCTCGAAAAGAACCTGCCTGTCGCTTCCGGGATCGGTGGCGGCTCAGCCGATGCGGCCGCAGCACTTCGGGGGCTCAACCGGCTCTGGGATCTCGGGCTCGATGCGGCAACCCTTTGTGCGATCGGCTTGCCTCTGGGAGCCGATCTGCCGATGTGTGTGGAAAGCCGGCCGCTTGTCGCACGCGGCATCGGCGAAGATCTGCGCCTCCTTTCCGGGTTTCCGCCTCTTCATCTTCTGCTCGTCAACCCGCTTGTCGAAGTTTCGACCCCGGTCATCTTCCGCAATCTTTCAAGCAAGACCAACCCGCCGCTTGTCTTGCCGGGGGAGGGGGCGGGTTTGGCGGACTGGATTGCATCGCTTGTAGCGGCACGCAACGACCTGCAGCCGCCGGCCTGTTCGATAGAGCCGAAGATTACCGATGTGCTTTCACGACTGGCTGCCACCGAGGCGCTGCTTGCACGCATGTCCGGTTCGGGTGCGACCTGTTTCGGCCTTTATCGCACGGCGGCGGAATGCCTCAGGGCTGCGCGTAAGCTTGAGGCAGAGCATCCGGAATGGTACATCCAGCCGGCAACAACCGGCTCGGAGACCGACGATGGGACGAATTGACGAGGCGCGACCTTTCATTCCGGTCGGCATTGCGGTGCTGACGGTGTCCGATACCCGGACACTGGCGGATGATCGTTCCGGCGACACGCTTGTGGCGCGCATCACCGAGGCCGGCCACCGGCTCGAGGCGCGCGCCATCGTGCCCGATGATCGTCAGGCGATCCACGATCAGGTGCGCGACTGGACGCTGAACGAACAGATCGACGTGGTGATCACAACAGGTGGAACCGGCTTTACCGGTCGCGATGTGACGGTGGAGGCTCTGCTGCCCCTTTTCGAAAAAGTCATGGATGGATTTTCGGCGATCTTCCACCGCGTTTCCTACGAGAAGATCGGCACGTCGACCATCCAGTCGCGTGCCACGGGCGGCGTCGCCAATGCCACCTATATCTTCGTGCTGCCGGGATCGCCCGGCGCCTGCCGCGATGCCTGGGATGGCATTCTGCGCGACCAGCTCGACTATCGCCACATGCCCTGCAATTTCATCGAGATCATGCCGCGGCTCGACGAACATCTGCGCCGGACGGGCAAGTGATGAAACGCATCCTTGTCAGCGCCTGCCTGATGGGAGAAGCGGTGCGTTACGATGGCAAGGCCAAGCCTCTTTCTCATCCGCAGCTTGAGCAATGGCAACGCGAGGGGCGGCTTTTGGCCTTCTGTCCCGAAATGGCCGGCGGCTTTGCCGTGCCGCGCGCACCGGCCGAAATCGCGGATGGCCGCAACGGTTCCGACGTGCTCGATGGATCGGCCAGTGTCATCGACCGGGACGGGCTCGATGTCAGTTCCGGATTTCTTCGAGGTGCGCAAAAGGCTCTTGCCTTCGCGCGCGAGCACGGTTGCGTTGCTGCCCTGCTGATCGACGGCAGCCCCTCCTGCGGCTCGGGCTTTATCTATGATGGAAGCTTTTCGGCCGAACGGCATATCGGCCGCGGAGTCACCGCAACGCTGCTTGAAAAGGCTGGAATTCCTGTCTTCAGTCCAGCACGGCTGAATGAACTGGCGCTCTTTCTTGAGCGCTAGAAAAGATCAATTCAGCCGCAATTCGAGCTTGCTTGGGTCAAACATGGCAGCTTTCGGGGCCTCAACCTTGATCTCCTTGCCGGCTTCGGGCGGTGTCGCGGCGACAGCTGACGTCTTGGCATTGATGTCGATGGCATCGCCGTCATTCACTTGCGCTGCATCGGCAGGCGCGTTGTCAGCCGGATGGGCGGCAGCGTTTTCCTTTGCCCTCTCGTCTTCAAATTCTGCCTGCATCGCGGGCGGCGCTTTCGATACATAGGTCACCGGCGAGCCGCCCAGCCAGGCTTCGGTCCGGAAAACCTTGAGTTCGCCGTTGATTTCGCGGGTCTCAACCTTCTGTGTTCCCGGTGCGAGTACGATTTCGGGAACGCCCTCGGGCTTTTTTTCCTCCAGCGGGGCACAGGCTGAACATGTAATCGTTTCGATGCTGGAGTCAGGCGCGAGGTTCCCGCGCTCCTGAGGCTGCGCGAAAGCCGGACCGCCAAGCGCGATCGCAAGTCCTGTCCACACGATAAGGCGCATGTCGCACCCTCCCTAGAATTCCGTTTCCGGAAGACTAACGGGGATGCCTTAAACTTGGGTCACGAACTTTGGTTAAGCGCTGGTTAATCAGTTGCCGTCGCGCTCGCGGGCAATGGCGCGCCAGCCGATGTCGCGGCGGCAGAAACCATCCTGCCAATCCACCTTGTCGACCGCAGCATAGGCGCGCGCCTGCGCTTCCGAAACCGAAGCGCCGAGAGCCGTGACGTTGAGAACGCGACCGCCATTGGCGACGAGCCCGGTCTCCGTCATTCTGGTACCGGCATGGAAGGTTCTCGCGGTATCGCTGTCGGCCGGCAGGTTGCGGATTGCGCTGCCCTTGGCATAGCTGCCGGGATAGCCGCGTGCTGCCATGACGACGGTCAGCGCTGTATCCTCGCGCCATTCCGCCGTTGCCGTATCGAGACGACCCTCGGCGGTTGCGAGCAGCAGTTCCAAGAGATCGGATTTCAGCCGCATCATCAGGACCTGGCATTCCGGATCGCCGAAGCGGACATTGTATTCGATCAGTTCGGGACCCTTGGCCGTGATCATCAGGCCCGCAAACAGCACGCCGCTGAAGGGATGGCCCATCTCCGCCATACCGCGAACGGTCGGCTCGATGATCTCCTTCAACGTGCGGGAAACCATATCGTCGGTCATCACAGGCGCCGGCGAATAGGCGCCCATGCCACCGGTGTTCGGGCCGGTATCGCCATCGCCAACCCGCTTGTGATCCTGTGCGGAAGCAAGCGGCAGCACATTCACACCGTCCGAGAGCACGAAGAAGCTCGCTTCTTCGCCATCGAGGAACGCTTCCACCACCACTTCGGCCCCGGCCGAACCGAACGCCCCTTCGAAACAATCATCGATTGCCGCCAGCGCTTCCTCGACTGTCATGGCGACTGTCACGCCCTTGCCGGCTGCCAGTCCGTCGGCCTTGATGACGATCGGTGCACCCTGGGCGCGGACATAGGCCTTGGCCTTCGGCGCATTGTTGAACCGCATATAGGCGCCAGTGGGAATACTGAAGCGGGCGCAAAGATCCTTGGTGAACCCCTTCGATCCTTCGAGCTGTGCTGCGGCAGCGGATGGGCCGAATACCTTGAAGCCGGCATCACGAAGCCGGTCGGACAGGCCGGCGACCAGCGGCGCTTCCGGCCCGAAGACGACGAAATCGATTGCCCTGTCGCGACAGAAGGTTACCACGGTCTCCTGGTCCTCGATCGTCAGGTCGACAATTTCGGCAAACTGTCCGATACCCGGATTGCCCGGGGCGGCAAAAAGCTCTGTAAGAAGCGGCGACTGGGCGATTTTGTAAGCCAGAGCATGTTCGCGTCCACCCGAACCGATCAGCAATACGCGCATTTCCGCCTCCTTGTATATCGATGCGGTTCCGTTAAGGGTCGAGGCTGCAAAGGTCAAGCCGCCTGCCATTAACGCCACCTGCCGGGCTGGACTTCGAGATGGATTGTTTCATAGTGATCCGGTTTCAAGGAGAAGCGGTATAAGATTCGGTAACCATTCAGAGCTACAGCTTCTGGTCGGTATCGATACAATCGCTTTTCGGATTGCTTCGTTTACACATATGAGGTGTGTTTTGCGTTCCTGTCTTCTTATCTCCCTTGCGATCGGCTCCCTGCTTGCATCCACCACTGCCGCGTCCGCCGGCGATGCCTGGTGGTCCGGTGACTGGTATGTGAAACTAGGTGCCAC
This sequence comes from Fluviirhizobium alvei, assembly GCF_030551875.1. Taxonomy (GTDB): domain Bacteria; phylum Pseudomonadota; class Alphaproteobacteria; order Rhizobiales; family Rhizobiaceae; genus Rhizobium_E; species Rhizobium_E alvei. Next base: position 367,616 of record NZ_JAUOZU010000001.1, read on the forward strand.
GACCTTCACGGCGCCACGCTATCGCGGGGACAATGACTATCTTTTCCAGGCCAAGCCGCTCTTTTCCATGGGAAAGGCAGGCAACGTCGTGCGGTTTTCGGCACGTGACGACAATCCGTCGCTGTCGCTTTATGACGCCGGTTCCATCCGCGTTGGCGCCACCGGCAAGCTCGTTATGCCGCGCAATGGCGATGATTCCGACGACCTCAAGGGTTTGAAGCCGGTGAAGCTGGGTGTGGAACTCGGTGCATTTGCCGAAGCCTATCCGCTCGACTGGATGCGTCTGCGCGCCGAAGTGCGCCACGGTATTCGCAGCCACCAGGGGATCGTCGCCGATCTCTCTGCCGATGCCTTCACCGATGTGACGCCCGATATCCGGATCTCTGCCGGTCCGCGGATGACGATCGCGTCGCAGGATTACATGACGGCTTATTATGGCGTCGATGCGGCTGCATCCAAGGCCTCCGGCCTGAAAAAATACAAGCCGGGTGCCGGCCTCGAATCGCTCGGTCTCGCCGCCGAAATCAACTGGAAGGCGACCGACAAGATCGAGACGGGCGCGTTCGCCGAATACAAGCGTCTGATGGGACCGGCAGCCAATGCGCCGCTTGTTGAGGAGCGTGGTTCGCGCAACCAAGTCCTCATCGGTCTTTCGGCCAGCTACCGATTCGGCTTCACCATTCCCTGATCGGGTGCCGTGCGCTTGACGTCTGGCGCTTTTGCGTCCATTCGAAAGGCATGAGCACGACTTCGACAGATACCGGCCGCGTTCTGGACGCGCCTTCGACCAACTGGGTCTATCGCATTCTGCCGCGGCTGCTGTGGCCCTACGCCCAGCTCGCGCGGTGGGATCGTCCCATCGGCTGGCAATTGCTCATGTGGCCCTGTTTCTGGTCGGCCGCGCTTGCCGCAAATGCAGCCGCGAGCCTGGACGCCTTCTCGCTCGGACGGTTCGTTTGGCATCTCCTGCTGTTCTTCGTCGGATCCGTCGCGATGCGCGGGGCGGGGTGCACCTATAACGATCTCGTCGACCACGAAATCGATGCGAGCGTTGCCCGCACGCGTTCGCGCCCCCTGCCATCCGGTCGGGTGAGCCGCAACGCCGCCAAGATTTTCCTCGCCCTGCAGGCGCTCGCCGGTCTGGCGGTGCTTCTCTGCCTGAATGGCTTTTCGATTTTCCTCGGCATCCTGTCGCTTGCCGTCGTAGCCATCTATCCTTTCGCCAAGCGCTTCACCGACTGGCCGCAATTCTTTCTTGGCCTCGCCTTTTCCTGGGGGGCGCTGATGGGCTGGGCAGCAGAATTCGGGTCTCTCTCCTTCGCCGCGCTTCTTCTTTATGTCGGCGCCATTTTCTGGACGATCGGTTACGATACGATCTATGCCCATCAGGACAAGGAAGACGATGCGCTGATTGGCGTGCGTTCAACGGCGCGTCTGTTTGGCGATCACACAAAGTACTGGCTGTCCGCACTCTATGGTCTTGCCGTCCTGATGCTGGCTTTTTCCTTTGCATCGGCTGGGGTCGGATTCCCCGCCTGGATCGGATTATTGGTCGCTTTGGCGCTCTTTGCCTGGCAAATTCTCATTCTCGACATAAATGATGCGGCGCAATGTCTGGCGTTGTTTAAATTCAACAACCGAGTTGGCGCGGTCTTGTTTGCAGGACTTGTTGCAGCTTTGCCATTCGCCTGAACAACTCTATTGTGAAGTAGGCCTCTTGTTACGCGTGCGGGTTTGACTCGTCTTACAGCCTATGAAAGAAACGCTTAACTGATTTGGACTTTTTGGGAGTTGAAACTGGCATGGCCGTTGATTCCAATCTTATGGCGACGCTGCTGAAGATTCCGTATTTCGCTGGCCTGGCCGAGGATAACGGCGTGGATTGGCTCGCGGATCTCCTGGAAACTCTGGAAATCGACAGTTTCGATTTCAGCCAGTTTCCAACGCTTTCGGATGCCCATGATGAGTTGCAGCTGACCGCGTCGCTGACCGAATCGCTCACCGAACTGGTGGATTCGGTCCTGAATGCTGAGCCGTCCGTGACAGAAGCCGCAGCTTCCTCATCGAAAAACAGTGATGCTGTGAGCGATGAGGCAACGACTGTTGCCGCGGCTTCCGACGATAGCGAAAGCGAAACGGCTGCCGAGGCGGAAAGCGACGATTCCGATGGAAGCAATGCGTCTGGATCTTTCGATAATGAAGCGCTTGAAATGCCCCTGCCCGAGGGGCGGGACTTTGTCGAATACCAGCCCGTGCTCGAAGACTGGTACATTCAAACCCGCGACGGTCCCTCGCTCGGCGATGAGGACAATAAAGTTGCGCTCAACGGTTTCAATAGGTCGTTGAACCTCAATGGTGGTGATGATCGGATCTATACGGTTTCGCCGACAGGGGGGTACAAAGCGGGTTCGACCGTTGTCGATGCCGGCGACGGCGAAGATTGGCTGATTCTCGACAAGGGGAACGGTTTCACCATCAAGCTCGATGGCAAAAACGACATGGGCAACTTCGGTGGCATCGTGACGCTGAAGTCGGTCGAGAATGTCGAGGGATCGTCGGGCGATGATTCCATTACCGGAACGGACGAAGCCAACATTCTCAAGGGCGGCGCCGGCAATGACAGCCTCTATGGCGGTGATGGCGACGACAAGCTTTCCGGAGACGACGGCAACGATACGATCGACGGTGGTGACGGTAAGAATACGATCGATGGCGGCGCTGGTGCGGACACGATCATCGCCGGCGTTGATGACGATGTGGTCGACGGCGGCGACGGGAAAGATGATATCGATGCCGGTGACGGTAACAACACGGTTAATGGCGAGGCTGGAGACGACAAGATCACCGTCGGCGATGGCGATGATGTCGTTGACGGTGGCGAAGGCGACGACCAGATCGCCGGCGGAGACGGCGCCAATACGCTGACCGGCGGCGCAGGTGATGATACGATCACGGGCGGTGCCGGTAGCGATACGATCACCGGTGGTGTTGGGAACGATACGATCGATGCCGGTGCGGGCGACAATACGGTCAACGGCGGTGCCGGTGATGACACGATTACGGCTGGTGACGGCAATGATGTCATCGACGGCGGCAGCGATGATGACACGATCACGGCTGGCGGCGGCAAGAACACGATCAATGGTGGTGCCGGTGACGATACCATCACGGCCGGTGACGGCAATGATGTCATCGATGGTGGCGATGATGACGATGTGCTGAAGGCCGGTGACGGAAACAACACCGTTAATGGCGATGCCGGCAACGATACGATCGTTACCGGTGATGGCAACGATGTCATCGATGGCGGTAACGGCGATGACGATATCACTGCCGGCGATGGCAAGAACACCCTGATCGGCGGCTTGGGTGCCGATGTGATCACCGGTGGCGCTGACGCGGACGATATCGAAGGCGGGGCCGGAAACGATACGATCAAGGCGGGTGACGGTAACAATACCGTCAATGGCGATGCTGGCGATGATGTCATCACGGCAGGCGACGGCAATGATTACATCGACAGCGGTGACGGCGACGACGAAATCGCCTCCGGTAACGGCAAGAACACGCTCTATGGTGGCCTCGGCAATGACACGATCACCGGGGGCGAAGATGCGGATCGGATCGATGGCGGCGCCGGAAACGACCTTATCAAGGCCGGCGAGGGCAATGACACGATCTCCGCCGGCACCGGCAACGACGTGGTCTATGCCGGCGACGGCAATGACGTGATCACGGCGACCGACGGAAAGAACGAGCTTTTCGGCGGCACCGGCCATGATTCAATCACGGGCGGAACAGGCATCGACACGATCGAGGGCGGGGACGACAGCGATTGGATCAGCGGTGGCAGTGGAAATGACATCCTGTCCGGGAATGCCGGAAGCGACACGATCTCTGGCGGGGATGGTAATGACTCGATTTCCGGCGGTTTGGGAGCCGACCAACTGACCGGCGGCGCTGGCACCGACACGATCACCGGCGACGATGGAAACGACACGATCTCCGGTGGTGATGGTGCAGATGAAATCGATGGTGGCGACGGCAGCGACGACCTGTCCGGAGACATCGGCAACGACACGATTGATGGCGGCAACGGTGCTGACGATATCGACGGCGGCGAAGGCAACGACATTCTGCGTGGCGGCGCAGGCGCCGATACGATCCAGGGCGGCGCCGGGGCTGACAGCATCTACGGTGGCGATGGCGCCGATCTTATAAACGGTGGTAATGGCCAGGATCTGCTGAAGGGCAACGATGGCAATGACATCATTCGCGGTGGCATGGGTGACGATACCCTCATCGGTGGCGCCGGTGCCGATACGCTCACGGGCGGTGATGGCGACGATATCTTTGTCTATTCGAGCGAGAGCGATGCGGGCACCGGCACGGATGCCGACTTCATCACCGACTTCTCGATTTCGGATGATGTCTTCGACCTCAAGGATCTTGTGGCTGCCGATACCTTCGATTTCATCGGCTCGTCCGCATTCAATTCGACCGGCCAGGCAGAAGTCCGATACGTCCAGAATGCATCAACGACCACGATCCAGCTCGATGTGGATGGGGATGGCACTGCCGATATGGAAATCCTGCTGGACGGCGTTCATACGCTCACCACGACCAATTTCGATCTTTAAACGATTGGCAGAGAAGAAATGCAAAATGGCGCCGGAAGGCGCCATTTGTGTATGCGGTGTTCGTTGCCCTTAGAGCGTAGATCGGCCTTATTGAAACAATTCTGTTGGCTCAAACTGGTTATCCGCGAGGAGAGCGGCGCGTGCTGTAGCCGTCGCATACAGCCAAGTCGCTCGACGTTGCGGGAAGCCAGTTTCAGCCAACCCACCGCAGATTTGCTCACGCAAATCTGCGCATTATGAAAGTCGGGCGTGCTTTCGCTTCGCAAGAGCGAAGCGGCCGCCCGATGGGCGAAATGAATTTTTGCCAATCTCTGCGGTCTTTGCCATCGACCGTACCTATAGGTATGCTCTCGGCAAAGACCTTGATCCTGACAAAAATTCCTTGTCGCAGAATGATTCAATCAGGTCGATCTACGCTCTAATCGCGCGGAAAGATCTGTCGACCATCGAGCTTCAGGCTGATGCCGAGCGAGCCGGTCTTGCGGCGGACGAGGAAGCGTGGGCGACGATCGGCGAAGTAGGAATAGCGGCGGCGTGGTTTGGCGGGCCGGCGTGCGCTCGAAAGCAGATGTTCATCGAGTTCGTGGGCGATCCCGTCGGCCTCGATCATCAGCATCGGGATGCCATAGGCTTCCGACCAGGAGCGCCAGTCGGCGGCGATATCATAGAGATCGTGAGCGACCAGCAGCGGAATGCAGAGTGACGGATCGTCGTGATGAAGCTCCAGCGTCACCGTTACTTCGCCATTGCCATGATCGATGGCGCGGGCTGCGACGCCCTTGAAAAGCCGCGAAGGCAGGGCAATCGACAGCGGCAATCCGCTCGAAGGAAGCGGACGGCGCATGACTGCGCCGCGCTCATCGAGAGTGACCGTGACGATGTCGGACGAATCCGCCAGCTTGTAGCTCAGTTGCTGCGGGAACAAGCCCGGATCGAGCCGCAGGAGATCACTTGCCCAGGCGGGCTGCTTTTCGGTGTTCGGCATTTTCAGACCCTGTTTTCTTGAGAGCCACGCTCTTCGTTGCGGGACTTTTGTCCTCTTGTGACTGAACGATAGGCGAGGGTCCCTTCGAGGGCGCTTAACATTCTCGGTTAAGAAAAGTTTGCCTCGTCAGATGGTTATCAATTCGCCTCGCGATTAGGTTTTCGAAAGGTGAACGTTGGCGAGCGCGTGTGCCGAGCCCAAGTAAGCTTCGGATAAGACTTCGATGTTATAATTTTGAAAGCTATTGGTAGGAACGCAAATGGTCTCGACTTTTCTGAGCTACAATCTCGTCAATCGAGATATGAAAACCCAGCTGGAGCGGCTTCGGTCTACCAACGAAGTCAGCCGCGATGCCGATTATTACAAGGAAAACATCGGCAAGGTGAAAACGGTCGAGGAGTTTCTCGATAACTACCGCCTCTATTCCTATGCGATGAAGGCCTATGGTCTGGAAGATATGACCTATGCCAAGGCCTTCATGAAGAAGGTGCTTGAAAGCGATCTCACCGACACGGCTTCCTTTGCCAACCGCCTGACTGACGACCGCTACAAGAAGTTTGCCAGTGCCTTCCAGTCTTCGTCCGAAACGAAGATCGTCCAGACGTCGAAACAGATCGAGAGCGTGATCGACAGCCACAAGCAGATGCTGGAGGACGAAGAGGCGTCGGTTGTTGCCGAAACGGCCTATTTCGAAGCCAACATCGGCAAGGTCACCAATGTCGATCAGCTGCTCGGTAACGAGCGCATGCGCAACTACGTGCTCAAAGCATTCGAACTGGATACGAAATACTGGGACAAGACGCATCTGACGAAAGTGCTGACCAGCGATACGTCCGATCCGGCGAGTTATGTCAACACGCTCGCCGTGGCCAACAAGAACGCCTTGAAAGCCTTCTCCAACGCCTTCAATTTCAATTCCGAAGGCAAGCTCGACAGCGGCACCGCGGTCCAGACGACTGATCAGACCCATACGGTGACCCAAGCCTACACGTTCAATGTGCCGTCCCATATGGTCAAGGCCGCGGCCGAGATGAACAAGGACTATTTCGAGAGCAAGATCGGTTCGATCACCAATGTCGACGAACTGGTCGGCGACAGCCGCATGCTCGACTATATAAAGGTGGCCTATAATCTTCAGGACGTGACGCTGAAGAGTTCGATCAAGAACATCCTGACATCGGACCTCAGCGATCCGGGGAACTACGCAACCACATTCGGCGGCTCCGCCTTTGAAGCGCTCACGAAAGCCTTCAATTTCGAAACGGACGGCTCGATCGCGAGCGGGGGGACCGCGCAGACATCCACCCAGACATCCGCAACCAGCAGCCTCTATATGGCCCGCTATGATGATGAACAGGATGCCGAGGACGAGGATCTCTATACCTATTACCGTTCCAAGATCGGCGGCATGGATTCGATCGAGGAACTGAAAGGGACGCCGAAACTCTATGATTTCGTGTTGACCGCATTCGGGTTCGATCCCGATACGACCAAGGACAGCATCATCGAAAAGACGCTGACAAGCGATCTCAACGATCCAACCAGCTACGCCAACTTGCAGAAGGACGAGCGGTTCACCAGCCTGGCTGCGGCGTTCAATTTCGATGCAGATGGCGAAAAGACCGCGCCACAACTGGCTCAGTCGCAATTGCAGATCACTCAGACCGCCAAGGACTATGTCATCCTCAAGACGCGCTACGGCAACGAGGACCAGAAGGAAAAGGCGACCGAGGAAGCAAGCTATTATTCCGAGAACATCCAGAATATCTCGAAAGTCTCCGAACTGCTCGATAACAAGCGTCTGGTGAATTTCGTGCTGGAAGCCAACGGCATTGACCCGAAGGAAGTCAGCAAGGATTTCCTCAAGCAGATCTTTGCGTCCGATCTCGAGGACCCGGAAAGCTTCGTGAACCAGCAGGACGACCACCGCTTTGTGGAAATCGTCGCCTCGTTCAACTTCGATACCAAGGGCAACATCATTCGTCGCGATGGTAGTGTTCAGACAAGGCTTGGCGAACTGAACACTGAATATCTCTATCTGCGCCAGACTCTGGAAGAACAAACGGGTGAGGACAGCGCCGGTGCCCGCCTTGCGCTCTATTTCAAGCGCATGGCGCCGGACATCAACACGGCCTACGACATTCTGGGCGATACGGCACTTCTGGAGGTGTTCCGGACCGCGTTCAGCCTGCCCGAGGAAATGTCGACAATGGATATCGACAAGCAGAAGGCGCTTGTCGAACGTTTCCTTGATCTCGAGGAAATGCAGGATCCGGAAAAGCTCGAGAAGTTCATCGGCCGGTTCACGGCCATGTATGATCTTGCCAATGAGTCCGACACGGATCCCGTCATGTCGCTGTTCAACAGCACGGGCACCATCAGCGCTACCACGCTTCTCAGCATTGCCCAACTGAAGGGCTGAGAATTGCCTTCGTCGGGGATTGTAACTTGCTGACGATCGTTATATCCATCTGGATATAACGAAATCCGGAGGAAACTGATGTTCCGTAGATCATTCATCCTTGCCATGGCCGCTGCGGCTACCATGGGCCTCTCGCCCATCAAGGCCTTTGCGGACGACGCAACGCTGACTGTGTTCGCCGCCGCCAGCATGAAGGGATCGCTCGACAAGGTTGCCGCCCTGTTCGAGAAGAAGACGGGCACCAAGGTCGTTATCTCCTTCGCCGCCAGTTCAGCCCTCGCCAAGCAGGTCGAAGCCGGTGCGCCCGCCGATGTTTTCCTCTCGGCCGATCTCAAGTGGATGGATTATCTGGTCGAGAAGCAGCTGGTGAAAAAGGAATCGGTGGTTACGCTTTTGGGCAATCGCCTCGTTCTGGTGGCCGCCAAGGATTCGACCGTTGCATTGAAGATCGGCAAGGAATTCAAGCTTGCCGAAACGCTCGGCGACGGACGGCTTGCCATGGGTGAAGTGAAAAGCGTTCCCGCCGGCAAATATGGCAAGGAAGCGCTTGAATATTATGGCGTCTGGAAGGCGGTCGAACCGAAAGTCGCCGGTGCCGACAATGTCCGCGCCGCCCTGCAACTCGTCAGCCGCGGTGAAGCACCGCTTGGCATCGTCTATGCGACGGATGCCAAGGCTGATGCGTCCGTGAAGGTCGTCGATACGTTTGGCGAGGAAAGCCACAAGCCGATCGTTTATCCGGTGGCACCGGTTGCGGCGTCCGCCAACGGCGCTACAGGTGGTTTCGTGTCCTTCCTCAAGGAGCCGGAAGCCCAGGCCATCTTCAAGGATGCCGGCTTCACCGTTCTGGCCGGGACCTGATCCGGCTTCATGGGGTTCAGCGAAGAAGAATGGGTGGCGATTGCGCTCAGCCTGAAAGTGGCTGGGCTGGCGGTCGCCATCAGTCTGCCGTTCGGCATCGCCATCGCCTTTATCCTGGCCCGCGGGCGGTTTGCCGGCCGGTTCCTGCTTGAAGCGGCCGTGTCGCTGCCGCTCATCCTGCCGCCAGTCGTCACCGGTTACCTGCTGCTGATTGCCTTCGGTCGCAAAGGTATTCTCGGCGGCTTTCTCGATTCCGCCTTCGGTCTGGTCTTTTCGTTCCGCTGGACAGGCGCCGCACTTGCCGCCGCCGTCATGGGCTTTCCCCTGCTCGTGCAATCGATCCGGCTGTCGATGGAAGCGATCGATACAAGGCTCGAACAGGCGGCGTCGACGCTCGGCGCCAGCCCAATCATGGTCTTTCTCACCATCACCCTGCCGCTCAGCCTGCCCGGCATCGTCGTTGGCATGGTCCTATCCTTCGCCCGTGCAATGGGTGAGTTCGGCGCCACCATCACCTTCGTCTCGGCGATTCCTGGCGAAACCCAGACGCTTGCCTCGGCCATTCATGCCGCCCTGCAGGATCCCGATGGCGAAAGTACTGCCTGGCGGTTGACACTTCTGTCGATCGGCATCGCCTTCAGCGCCATCTTCCTGTCCGGTTTCGTATCGCGCGCGGTTGCCAGGCGCATCGGAGCAGGTCGATGATTTCCGTGATGATCGATCATCATCAGGGTGATTTTCACCTCGAAACGGCTTTCGAGGCAGGCGCCGGCGTCACCGCGCTGTTCGGACCTTCCGGGTCAGGCAAGACCTCGATCGTCCGCATCATCGCTGGGCTTGCACGTCCCGAGCGGGCAAAAATCCTTTTCGACGGCCAGACCTGGATCGATACGGCGAGCGGCCTCTACGTTCCGACCCACCGCCGGCGCATCGGTTGCGTCTTCCAGGAGGGGCGGCTCTTTCCGCATCTTACCGCAAGGCAGAACCTGCGCTATGGCCGCTTCTTCGCGCCGAAAGGCGAGCCGATGCTGGATGAGGGCGAAGTGATCGAGCTTCTCGGTATCGGCCATCTGCTCGATGCCCGGCCTGCAACATTGTCGGGTGGCGAAAAACAGCGCGTGGCGATTGGTAGGGCACTGCTTGCGGCGCCGCGGCTGATCATGATGGATGAACCGCTTTCGGCGCTCGACCGGCCGCGCAAGCTCGAGATCCTGCCCTACATCGAACGGATCCGCGATATCGTCCGCATTCCCGTCATCTATGTCAGCCATGCGATCGACGAGGTGGCGCGGCTGTCCAACGCCGTGGTGCTGATCGATCATGGACGTGTCGTCGCTCAGGGTGCGCCGGCAGAGATCTTTCCGGAAGTTGCGGGCCTCTCGGATGCCATGGTGCCGCAATCAATCATAGAGGCGCGGCTGGTGGGGCATGAAGACTATTACGGCCTTTCGATCGCCGAACTGGGGGAGGATATCCTCACGCTCCAACCGATCGATCTTCCGGTTGGAACCATCGTCCGGCTGCGAATACCGGCAACGGATGTGATGCTGGCGCTCAATCGCCCCGAGGAAATCAGTGCGCTCAACCATCTGCTAGGCCGGATCCTGACAATCAGTCGCGATGGCGCCCATGTGCTGGTGACGATCGATTGCGCGGGCCAGAGGCTGGTCGCCCGGATCACGCTGCTCTCGATGGAGCGCCTGGGCCTCAAGGAAGGGCTGATGGTCCATGCACTGTTCAAGGCTGCCACGGTCGATTCGATGAGCGTCTTTCACGGACAGGATCCGAACGCGGGATCCTGAAAAAACCTATTCGCTCTTGTTGGTCGCGTGGCTGGCGAGCCAGTCGAGATCGTCCCGAATCGCGTCGACCGCTCTCATCTCCATCGCGCGAAATCGTTCGAGAGCTGCTTCGCCAAAGGCGGTGAGAGCGGTGCCGCCGCCGGATTTGCCGCCATGCTGGGCATCGACCACCGGCTCGCGGAACATATGGTTCATCTCGTCGATCAGCAGCCAGGCACGCCGGTAGGACATATCCATCTTCTGCGCGGCCTGCCGGATCGAACCGGTTTCGCGGATCAGTTCCAGAAGCTCCGCCTTGCCATGGCTGAAAGGACGTTTGCCGGGAAAGGTCAGCCGGAGATTGGCACGGATCCGTTCGCTCATGAGGACATCACCACCTTGTCCGGATTCATGATGCCGGCCGGATCGAAGGCACGTTTGATGCGGCGCATGAGGTCGATTTCGATCGCCGGCCGGATTTCGGCGAGTTCGTCGCGCTTGAGCTGGCCGATCCCGTGTTCGGCGGAAATCGAGCCGCCATGCTTGAGCACCAACGCATGGACGATTGCGTTGACCTCACGCCAGCGGTTGATGAAGGCAGCCTTGTCGGCGCCGACCGGCTGGGAAATGTTGTAATGGATGTTGCCATCGCCGAGATGCCCGAAGGCGCAGATGCGCGCGCCGGGGACCGCAGCAAGAACCGCCGCTTCCGCTTCGGCCATGAAGGCAGGGATTTCTGACACCGGCACGGAGACGTCATGCTTGATCGAACCGCCTTCCGGCTTCTGCGCTTCCGACATGCTTTCCCGCAGGTGCCAGAAAGCGCGGGCCTGGGCTTCGCTTGAAGCGATCGCCGCATCGGCAATCAGGCCTTTGGCATGGGCATCGCCCAGTACCGTTTCCATCATCGCATCGGCTGCCGCTTCGCTGTCCGAGGTCGAGATCTCCATCAGCACCGACCAGGGATAAGGACTGGCGAGAGGATCGCGCACGCCCGGAATATGGCGGATGGTGAAATCCACGCCCATCCGCACCATCAGTTCGAAGCCGGTGAGGGCATTGCCGCAGATCGAGACAGCCTCCTCGAACAGCGACAGCGCCTGTTCGGAACTGTCGAGGCCGATGAATGCCACCTTGCGGCCGCGCGGACGCGGAAAGAGTTTGAGAACCGCGCCGGTGATCACCCCAAGCGTGCCTTCTGCGCCGATGAAGAGATCACGCAAATCGTAGCCGGTATTGTCCTTCTTTAATTTGCGCAAGCCGTTCCAGATTTCGCCGGTCGGCAGCACGACTTCCAGCCCGAGGCAGAGCTGACGCATATTGCCATAGGCGAGAACCTGGGTGCCGCCGGCATTTGTGGAAAGGTTGCCGCCAATCTGGCAGGAGCCCTGCGAGCCGAGCGACAGGGGAAACAGCCGGTCGTGTTCGGTTGCAATCTCCTGAGCACGCGCAAGCACCATGCCGGCATCCACCGTCATTGTGTTTGCAGCGAGGTCCACCTCGCGCAGCCGGTTCATCCGTTCGAGCGAGAGGAGCACGTCCGTGCTCTGCGGTCTGGGCGTCTGGCCACCGACATGGCCGGTATTGCCCGATTGCGGCACGATCGGCGTTTTGCTTTCGGTCGCAAGAGCCATGATGGCGGCGACCTCTTCCGTCGAGCCGGCCTTGAGCAGCAAGGGCGAGGCGCCCTTGTAAAGCCCGCGCGTTTCGACAAGCCTCGGCGCCAGTGCATCCGGATCGGTCACGGCGTTGCGGGCGCCTACAATGGCGATGAAACGGTCGCGCAACAGATCATCCATGCTGGCTATCCTCCTCACCGCGCGGTGCTGCGGCGCGCCTGATCCGGTCGTTGATCGCCTCGCCCAGATCCTGATCCGGAACGGGTGCAAACGCAATGCGGCCGGCGCCGACCGCATCGGCCTTGATCATCGTTGAGAAGAGATTGGCGGCCGCCTCGCGCAGGTTGCCCGTCTTGCTGAGTTCGAAGATGGCGCGCGCTTCATCCCGGCCGGCAATCGGCTGGTCGCCGAAATTGATCAGCACCTCGTCGCGGGATACGGTGCCTGCATTGAGACGAACCGAAGCTGTTGGCGCATAATGGCTCGCGAGCATGCCGGGTGCTTCAATCGCTTCGCCGGCGGCATGTTCGGAGCGAAGAACCGGTTGGCCGATTTCCGCTTCGATTGCGGCAACCGAGAGCCCGCCGGGGCGCAACAGATGCACGCCCTGCGCATCCACCTTGATGATCGTGCTTTCGACACCGACGCCCGCCGCACCGCCATCGAGGATCAACTGCAGTTTTTCGCCAAGGTCGGCGGCCACATGTTCGGCCGATGTCGGGCTGATGCGGCCGGAGGTGTTGGCCGAAGGAGCGGCAAGCGGTTTGCCGTAGCGGGCGATCAGATCACCCGCAAAACCGCGCGGCCAGCGCAGGCCAACCGTTGAAAGCCCGGCAGTGCAGAGCGGATGAATTGCGCTCTCCGGCTTCAAGGGCAGCACGAGCGTCAGGGGGCCGGGCCAGAAGGCTTTCGCGAGCTTAAGCGAGAGCGGATCGAAGGTGGCGTGCGCCTCAGCCATTTCAAGGTTCGAGACATGGGCGATCAGCGGGTTGAAACGCGGGCGTCCCTTGATTTCATAGATGCGGGCAATGGCGTCCGGATTGGTCGCATCGGCGGCCAGCCCATAGACCGTCTCGGTCGGCATCGCCACCGGTTCGGCTTCGGCAAGCACCTGGCAGGCACGATCAAGAGCCCGCTCCGGCTCGTCTGCGATGGTGATGATGTCGGCCATGGTCCTTCCGCGTCGTTCGGTCCTCCGCCCGCCTGGCCGGATTGCTGACGCCTATATCCTGTGCGGCCGGACTTGCCAAGAAAGGCGCTACGCCCGGAACCGGATTGAGTCTTGACCCTAGTTTCAGAGCGCCCGGATGATCTTGCGCAGCGTCTCGTGCTTGGCCCCCAGCATCAGCACATTCTTCAGCGCCTCTTTCGGATCCTGGGTACGGAACAGGATACCGTTGCCGCGCACTTTCGTGTCGATGGCAAGCTTCTTGGCTTCCATGTCCTTCTGAACGGCGACGGCAAAATACATCCGTTCGGCCCGCATGTTGATGTTTTCGAACTGCAACTCGTCGGCGGCAATCTCGGCAAAGAAATTGGCGATGTAGAAGGCCCACTTCACTTCGTCATATTCGGCAAATTTCGTTTTCGCCGCTGTGACATGGCAGTAACCGAGATGCGGCGTTCCGTTGAGCGTGCGGTGAAAGATGACCTTCGGGAACTGGATCGACTTGTGAAACGAGTTCAGCCGCTGGTGGGTCTTCTCCCCCGCCACGGTGAGAACGCGCCCGGTGCGTGCCGCGACCTCTTCATAGGTGAGATAGCGCTTTTCCTCGATCGACCAGTTGGGGCGGTTGCGATCGATGCGCCCGGTGCGCAGGAATTCCGAATGGATCGCTTGCTTGGGTGCCTGCACCGTACGTTTTTCCTCCACCACATAGCGGAGGCTGGTGCGTTCGGTCTGCTTGGAAGGGGACGGCTGCTGCATCATGTCACTCGTCTACGCGGAAAACAGGAACAGGCTATGCGGTCATGGTTTCCCGAGGCTTGCCCTCTGCGGTCATCGTCCGTGTCTCTTCGGACACCGCGTGAGGCAAGCTTCAGAGATCCTGGTAGTTCTGCGCCGTCACCACCGGATGCGTGCTCGTATCCCGTGCCAACGGCTTGATATGGAAACCTGAGAAGGCGGCGGCCACCAGACTTCCGGAAACACTGACAAGATATTGCAGTGCCGGTGGCTTTTCCGGCACCAGCGCACCCTCCGACCAGCGTTTTGCAAGCTCGGCCTTGGCCATCGCGGCAGCATTGATGTCGATATCGTCAAGCGTCCCCTCGATCCGCATCGGGCAGGATTTGGAGCCGCAGTTCGCCGCCGAAGAGAATTGCCAGAGGAAATAGCTGTCCCAGTTGCCCATCGGGAAGACGCCCTTGATCTCGGGCTTGTAGCGGGCATACCAGAGCGGCAAGCGCGACAGAAGCCGGTATTGGTCGCGTCGCACCGCAATGTGCCTTGCCGTGTCGTGGTTGGTGTAGAGCACAGGATAGCGCCCCGTCCGCGCCTTGATATGGCGGGCGAAGATCTCGGCATCCTCAAGCGACATGAACTTGTCGCTGTCCAGGCTTTCGATATCGAGCACCATCAGTTCGTCGGCGGATGGCTCGGCATAATCGAGAAAATGATTGGCCTGGTCGACCGGGTTGCCCGGTCGGGCCAGATGGTAGGCGCCCCAGAGCAGACCATTGGCACGGGCCAGCATCCGCCTTGTCTGGTAAAGTTCGCGGCTGACGGCATACTTGCGCCACATCGTCTTGCAATGGGCAGTCGTGTCGCCCTTGTGTGGACGCGAACAGTCGAACACTTCCGGCAGACCGTCCGACGCCTTGGAGATGAAGGCGGCGACACGCTTGTTCTTCACGAGCTTGTCCCACTCGATGATGTTCATCTCATAGGCGTCGATCACCAGCGCATTGCGGCTGTCTTTCCAGGGCTCGCGGTCCTCCGCGCTGGCAAACGGCGAAAATCCGACCAGCAGGACTGCGAGTGCTGTAGAAAGAAATCTTCTCATGGCCACCCTATCCGATGTTCGTCAACATCGTGTGACAAGATGGTTATTGAATGGTTAAGACCAGATCATGGTTCCTATCAGGCAAAATTCAGGGGCATTTCTGAGGTTAGAGTGGCAGGACCACGCCGATCGTCGCCAGAAGCCTCACCGAAACCATATTCTTGATTGGCGTTGACTTGAGCGCCCTGAGTGCCGAGCGAAGTTTGCGCACAGGGTTGGACGGTTTGTGACGGCAGAAGGCGACCTTCTTCACATAGCGCTCGATCTCCCACAGCGCCCGGCTATCCTGAGCAAAATAGGCGATGTCGCCGGGCTTGAGTACGCGCGTTTCGCCGGCTTCGCTGGTGACGCGTACCTCGCCTTCGAGGATCATGACCGTCTCTTCGCTGTAGAAGGTCCACCAGAACGAACCGGCAGTGCAATCCCAGATGTTGGTCGCAGCACCCCCGTCGAGCGACGGCGAATGCAGTCCGGCGCGGGCCTTCGGGTTGCCGGAGACGATCCATTCCGCCTTGATCGGTGCATCGACGAGCGCCACGTCCTCGGCGCGTTTCGCGATGAACATTGGATTGCTGATGGTTTCGTCAATTTTCGTAACAGGCATGGCCATTGGTCGGTGTCCCTTCGCGCCTCTGGATTGCAGGCATGCTACGAAACCATCTTGAATATGCGGTTCATCGGTTCGTTAAAATTTGAATGAACCGTTTTTTTCACCGAGGTCCATTGTCTGTTGCAAGAATAGTTCGTCAAAACCGCTCAGGACTTTGCTTATGTCAAGAAGGGAGTGGTTTCTCGGGGTGCCGAATTTATACAAAATATACGTTTGCTTCGTAGCCTTTGTTAACCTTGCGCGTGTGGTTTTCCGCACCGCATGCTGGCTCGAACTTCGGCGGAAGCATTTCCATGGTGCGTAGAATTCTCAGGTTGCCACTGGTCATTCAGATCCTGATCAGTGTTGCGGTCGTGCTTGTTCTGGGTGAAGTTGCAAAGGTATCGAACGACCTGCGCGCCGAATGGGAGAGGATCGAGGCCAATGGCGAGATGCGCGGCAATGCTGCGCTCGACATGCTGGAGGCGGTTCACATCCAGGCCATGCTCAATCGGGGCCAGATCGAGGATGGCGATCCGGCGATTGCCACGCTGGATGGCGCCATGGAGCAGTTTTCCCATTCCAACCAGAATATCGACATATGGGTGGTGATGGCGCCGAAGGTCGAGGCGTTCCAGAAGGAAAACGGCCAGAAAATCCTGCCGCCCAAGGATGAACTCGACCGCCGCACGTTGACGTCACTCACCCGCGAGCGCGAAGTGTCGGGCAACATGCTGCGGCTGACGCGACCGGTCGTGCTGGGTGCCGGCACGGCCGCCGATGAACGCTGCGCCGGCTGCCACGAAGGCATGATGAACATCACCGCAGGCGAACCGCTTGGCGTCTATAGCGCCGCCATCGACATGTCCCAACAGATTTCGCTCTGGTATGCCGATGTGCAGAAGCGCGCCATTGCAGGTTTCCTGACGCTGGCGGTCACGCTCGCCGTCATCATGCTGCTGTTGCGCATGACCGTTCTTAAGCCGTTGCGCCGTCTCGCCGGAGCCACGGACAGGCTCGCCGCCGGCGATGTCGATTGCGACCTGCCGGCTGCGGATCGCAACGATGAAATCGGTGCCATGGGCAAGGCGCTCGGCGTGTTCCGTGCCGCACTTCAGAGCAAGAAGGCTCTCGAAGTGGAGGCCGAACAGTCGCGCCAGCGTGCCGAACAGGAGCGGATCGATACCCAGCGCAAGGCGGAAGCCGCTGCTGCCGAACGGCTTCGTATCGCCACCTCCGGCCTCGCCGATGGTTTGAAGCAACTAGCGAGCGGCGATCTGGCCTTCCAGTTGACGCAGGAATTCTCCCCCGAATTCGAGGCATTGCGCAGCGATTTCAACGCATCCGTCCAGCAGTTGGGACGCACGCTTGCGGCCATTTCCCAAAGCGTCGGTACCATCGATGGCGGCACCAGCGAGATTTCTCAAGGAACCAACGATCTGTCGCTCAGAACCGAACAGCAGGCGGCTTCACTCGACAAGACGGTGACCGCACTCGGCCAGATCACCGCCAACGTGGCATCGGCCTCCGAACGGGCGAGCGAAGCACGTGACGTTGCAGCGCGTGCGAACGAGAGTGCCGCGAGTTCTGCCGTCGTCGTGACGGATGCCGAAGACGCCATGCGCCGCATCGAACAATCCTCGGCGGAAATCTCCAAGATCATCGGCGTCATCGATGAAATTGCCTTCCAGACCAACCTTCTGGCGCTCAATGCCGGGGTCGAGGCAGCCCGCGCCGGCGATGCCGGCAAGGGCTTTGCCGTCGTGGCCCAGGAAGTGCGTGGCCTCGCGCAACGTTCGGCCAATGCTGCCAAGGAAATCAAGGATCTGATCCAGAACTCGTCGCAGCAGGTCGATAGCGGCGTTCGCCTTGTACGCGATGCGGGCACGGCGCTGAAAACGATCGGCGACTATATCGTATCCATCAACGAACATATGGAGGCGATTGCCAAATCCTCCAAGGAGCAGGCGAGCGATCTCGAAGAGGTCAACAGCGCCGTCTCGCAGATGGATCAGGTGACGCAGCAGAACGCGGCGATGGTCGAACAGTCCAATGCCGCCAGCGCCACGCTCGCAGACGAAACCTCCAAGCTTCGCGATCTCGTCAACCAGTTCCGACTGGATGTGCCTGCGAACAATCCGGTTGCCGGTCTGCGTGCCACCCATGCCCGCATGGCCGCGCCTTCCGCTAAAGCGATGTCGTCGCATCCGGCGCCGGCAAGAATGGCGGTGGCGAAAGCTTCCGGTGGCGGTTCGACCGAAGGCTGGGAAGAGTTCTGATCGAGCCTTGAATAAAATTGAAGGCAGAATGAAGCTTTCGCGCTGGAATAGATTTGCAGTTTGGCTACTCTCCCGGTCCGGAACAGACTGGGAGCATCAATATGAAAATTCTCGTTATCGGCGCCAGCGGCACGCTTGGCCAGGCAGTGGTTCGTGAACTGTCGAGCCGCCATGACATCATCACCGCCTCGCGCAGTTCAGGCGATGTCAATGTCGATATCAAGGATATCGACAGTATCCGCGCCATGTATGCCAAGGTCGGCAAGGTGGATGCGATTGCCTGCACCGCCGGCAAGGTTCATTTCGGCCCGCTGTCGGACATGACGGCTGATCTCATGCAGGTCGGCATCAAGGACAAGCTGATGGGGCAGGTCAATCTGGTGCTGGAAGGCACGGCATCTCTCAACGATGGCGGTTCCTTCTCGCTGATCAGCGGCATTCTCGCCTATGATCCGATCCGGCTTGGCTCGAGTGCCAGCCTCGTCAACGGCGCGCTTGAATCCTTCGTCAAGGCCGCGGCCATCGAGCTGCCGCGCGGCATTCGCATCAATGCGATCAGCCCCAACGTGTTCGTTGAATCGATGGAAGGCTACGGACCGTTCTTCCGCGGCTTCAAGCCTGTTCCGGTCGCCGATGCTGCGCTCGCCTATTCGAAAAGCATCGAAGGCGGCCAGACCGGTCAGGTCTACAAGATCTGATCCGACTACAGTAGGCGGATGACGGCGCAGATGCAGACGATGGTGAAGATCGTCGGCAGGCCAAAGCGCATGGAACGACGGATCTCGAGCGCCAGATAGGGATTGCCGGTATGGCGCTCGAGATTGCCGTAGATCATCGCAAGGTGCGCGAGCAGCGTCAGCACGAGATAGAAATAGCCGATCGAGATCATGAAGGCGATCGGCGAATTGACCGACATCGATCCGGGAAAGCTCGATTCGAAGCTGAAGCTCAGGGCCGCAAGCGCCAGAAGTGCGGAATAGATGATGCCGGCCGGATCGACCTTCATCCGGTCCGGGGCCCAGAGAATGAAGATCGAGACCGAAACGACGGCGGCAAACGGCACAAAGATGCGCAGCAGATAGCGCGGCCACGTGCGGCTGACTTCGGCGGTGACGGTGACATTCGAGAACGGTTTGGCATTCCAGCCATAGGTTTGCGAAAGCTGGAAGGTCAGATCACCGGATCGCCAGTCCGATGCCGACAGGCTTTGCGCGATGCCGGACAGTTCGCGGTCGCGGTCATCGATGGCGAAAATCACCTGGCTTGCATCATAGCGCGGCGTCGAAATCTGGAAGGACAGTTTCTGGCTGTCGAACGGGAAAGATGAAAGATCGATCGCCACCCGATAGTCCGCCTCGATCTGCCGAATCATCGTGACCGTGCCATCGGCCTGGACCGATAGCGCGATCGTCTGGCTCCTCGGCTCGCTGATCTGGTTGCCGACGACAAAACCCGGCGCCCAGCCATGCGACAGCGCCTGTTCAGCCTCGGTGCCGTAGAAATCCTGCCGATAGGTGCCGGTATCGAGCGGCTTGAAGGCGCGCGCGGGATCCTGCCAGCGATAGGTGAATTCGATGCGGGCCGTCACTTCGCTGTCGGTTTCCGACAGTCTTGCGATGTTGAGAATGCGGGCCGACAGGTGAACCTTGACCGGCAGGTGAATGCCGACGGGAATGGCTGCTGCTGGCGCGGATTCTGCGGCGACGGAGGGATTACGGCCGGCAATCGCGATGAAAAGAAAAAGGACCGCCATGAACAGCCCCATCCATGACGCTTTTGGAAAAAGCACGGTCATCGACTGTCTTCCTCCTTGTCGCTCGCATCCGAATGCCGTTTCAGCGCCACTTCATGAAGGCCGAGATAGGCGACGAGCCTGGAGGTCGCATCCGATATGCTGCCGGCCCTGCATTCGCGCGCCAACTGTTCCAGCGGACGGATGACGAAGGCGCGGATGCCGACCATGAAGATGCCATAGCAGAGCACCAGGCCGGAGAGGGCGACGGCCGCGACGGTAATGAGCGTGGCCTTGAAGCTCGCTTCCAGCGCGCTCACATCCTTGACCACGATCAGCGTGCCGATCATCTTGCCCGAAAAATCGAGCAGCGGTTGGCCAAGCATGCCGAGCATGGCACCATTGAATGCGTGGACCTGGCTCTTTGCAGCCCGGCTCAGCGAGATCAGGCCTTCGAGGTTGAGCTGGTTGAACAGGGCGCGGTTGGTGCTCGCATCAAGCCTGAGAGGACCGCCGGCGACGGCGAACCCGCCCTTGCCATCCGGAAAGGCTTCCGGCGCGATGTAAATGGCAAATTCTGCGCCGGTCGTGGCCTTGGCCTGATCGAGCAGCGTCTTGAGATCAAGACCGGTCTCGACAGTACCGACCAGCTGTCCCTGATCGAGGATCGGCGAGACCGAGCGCAGACTGAGCCCCTTGAGGCCGATCTCGAGTCCCTTTTGCGGCTTCTGGCTCTTGTTGGCAGCCAGGATCATCGGGCGGAACAACGCGAGATCCTGCCCGAAATCCTCCGGCTGCCAGACGCGCAGGAACGAGATCATGTCGCGGCTGTGGAAATGCAGCACATCCATGCCGGCTTCCTGCCGGAGGATATCGAGAACCGGCTTCATTCTTGCCTGAAGAGCGGGCCTGTCGGCCGCCGCCATCAGGCGCGCCACCTCCGGATCGTGCGCCACAAGTTCTGCCTGGGTCTGCACCATGCTTTCGGCCTGGGCCATGGCAGCCGAGAGAACCTGAGCCGTTGCCTCGATCTCGTTCGTTTCCGCCCGGTCCATATTGGCGCGGCTGTCGGACAGGAGCAGGAAGCCACTGGCAAGAAGGGTGAGCGCAATGGCGAAGGCGGAAATGGCTGCGAGGCGTCGTTCAAGAGACATGATGGGAATTCCGGGGCAGGCAACAGGCGAACTCATCCATGAGTATCGGTGTTTCTCAGCCCATTCAACTGTTTGCGTGTCCGCTCAGAGAATTCTGGCCCGCTTCAGCAACCACCAGGCACCGAGCATCGAAATCGCCATCAGGATGACGGCATAGAAGGTGCCGCCGATCGCCTCGGAAAAGGGCAGGCTGGCTGTGTTCATGCCAAAGAAGCCCGTCACCAGCGTCGGCGGCATCAGGAAGGCCGTCAAGAGCGAGAGGATGTAGAGATGGCGATTGGTCTCCGAAGTCGCCTTGGAATCGATGTCTTCATGCAGGAGGCGGGCACGCTCCTGTAGCGAGGACACGTCGCGCTCGGCCGTCTCGATCCGCTCGCTCAGCTTGCGGGCGACATCGTCGAAGCCGGCCGGCACCTCATCCTCATCCGAAGCGGTGATCCGCCGCAGATGGGCAAGCTCGGTTCTCAGATGCCGATGCAGGAGCACGATCGTCCGGCGCGCCGGCGCCAGCTTGTGGGTCTCGTCGCGCACTGCATTCTCATAGACGAAATCCTCGATCGTATTGAGTTCCTCGTTGATCTCCAGCACGAGCGAGAAGACGGTTTTCTGGAACTCGACCATCAGCACCGAAAAGACATCGATCGGGCGCAGGATACGGTTGGACCGTTCGATTGCCAGACGGGCCTGATCGACGCTTCTGAGCGGATGCAGCCGGCTGGTGATGATCATGCGTTCGTTGACGGCAAAATGTAGCCAGCCGATATCCGATGTCATTTCATCGAAGCCGCGCTGGAAATCGACGATCGTGCCGCAGACGAGATCAGGTGAAGTATGCAGCGAGGCGTGCGCATCCCGGCTTGTGAGCGCCTGGCGGGCTTCGCTGGACAATCCCGGCACCAGTTCGAGAAAGGCGGGAACGCGCGCATCCGAAAGGCCGAGATGCAGCCAGATGAAACCGTCATCGGCAAGCAGGGTGGGCAAGGTCACATTCGCCGGCAGCCGTTCGGAGCGTCCGGTCTGCGGAAGAAAACGATGGGCCCAGACAAAACCGGGAATGGCGGAAACGGGCAGTTCCATGCAGCGCACGCAGAAGGGTTCGGTTGCCCGTCTTTAGGCGCGAACCATGACGGTTTTGCAAAGATTTTATGTCACGCCGCCCCATCGTGTCGGACTGTGGATTTTCCAGCGCGGATGTCGATCTTATTGACGTTTACGTAAACATAAATTATTGCACATAACCAAACGGAGTATGGATTTCCCCATGGCCGATGCCTAGTATCGGCCGGGATAAGCTTTGCGGAGGAGCGAACGCATGTACAAGGCGCCGGTCGAGGACATTCTCTTTACCCTCAAACATGTGGTGGGCATGGATGCCGCCCTCAAGAAGGGGCAACTCGGCGATCTCACCGAGGATCTGGTGGATGCCATTCTGATGGAAGGTGGCCGTTTTGCCACCGACGAGATGGCGCCGCTCGGTGATATCGGCGACAAGCAGCCGGCCCGCATCGTTGATGGCGGCGTCAAGACACCGGAAGGCTGGCCCGCCCTCTACAAGGCCTGGGCCGAAGGTGGCTGGAACTCGCTGACAGCGCCGGTGGATTACGGTGGTCAGGGCCTGCCGCACATGCTGCTGGTGGCGACGCTCGAAATGTGGAACGGCGGCTCGATGGCCTTCACGCTCGGGCCGACACTGACGATCGGCGCGGTCGAGGCGATCGAGGCGCACGCGACGCAGGAACTCAAGGACAAATATCTGCCGCGGATGATCTCGGGCGAATGGATGGGGTCGATGAACCTCACCGAACCGCATTCGGGTTCCGATCTCGGTGTCATGAAATCGAGGGCCGAGCGCCGCGACGACGGCACCTACCGCATATTCGGCCAGAAGATCTTCATCACCTATGGCGAGCACGATTTCACCGACAACATCATTCATCTGGTGCTCGCGCGCCTGCCGGATGCGCCCGCCGGCTCGCGCGGCATTTCGCTGTTCCTGGTGCCGAAATTCCTCGTCAATGACGATGGCAGCCTTGGCGCCCGCAACGATGTTCATGTTCACGCGCTTGAGCACAAGCTCGGCATTCATGGATCTCCCACCTGCCAGATGATTTTCGGCGACGGCAAGTTCGGCTCCGAACCCGGCGCGATCGGCTATCTGATCGGCGAGGAGAACAAGGGGCTCGCCTGCATGTTCACGATGATGAACAATGCCCGTCTCGCCGTTGGCATGCAGGGCGTGGCGATTGCCGAAGCCGCGACCCAGAAGGCGATCCAGTATGCCAATGACCGCACCCAGGGCCGCGCTCCGGGCTGGAAGGGCGAAGGCATGAGCCCGATCATCGAACATCCGGATGTCCAGCGCATGCTGGTCACGATGAAGGCGCTGACGCAGGGTTCGCGCGCCATTACCTATGCCTGCGCGCATGCCATCGACATGGCACATGCCACCGAAGGCGAGACGCGCCGTTTCTGGGAAGAGCGCGCTAATCTGCTGACGCCGATCGCCAAGAGCTTCCCCACCGATTGCGGTGTCGAGGTAGCCTCGCTCGGCATTCAGGTTCATGGCGGAATGGGTTTCATCGAGGAAACCGGTGCTGCGCGCCTGTTGCGCGACAGCCGCATCGCTCCGATCTACGAAGGCACAAACGGCATCCAGGCCATCGATCTCATTGGCCGCAAGCTGCCGCAATCGGGTGGCAATCACGTCCGTGCCTTCATCAATGAAATCAAGGATGTGGTCGAAGAGGTCCGTGCCTCCAACCGCCCGGGTTTCGGCAAGACTGCCGAAAAGCTCGCCGATGCAGTGGCGGAACTCACCGAAGCCACCGAATGGATGCTGGCAACGCTCGGCGAGGGCAAAATGGTGGAAGCGCTGGCTGGCGCCACGCCCTATCAGCGCCTGTTCGGCCTCACCCTGACGGGCGCCTACCTAGCGCGCGGTGGGCTTGCCGATGCCTCCGACGGTCGCGACGATGCCCGTATCGCGCTCGCCCGCTTCACGGCCGAAAACCTTCTGTCCGAAACTGCGGCCCTCAAGGACCGCGTCATCCATGGTGCGGAAAGCCTTGCGGCAGCCCGTGCAGCCCTTGCTTAAGGAACAGCAAATGAGCGACCATATTCTGATCGAGCGCAGCGATGCGCATCCGGGCGTTCTTGTTGTCCGCATGAACCGGCCTGAAAAGAAGAACGCGATCACGCGCGACATGTACAAGCGCATGGCGCAGGCGCTCGTGGATGCCGGCAGCGATGACAGCGTCCGCGCCGTGGTCATTTTCGGCGTTCCTGGCAGCTTCTCGGCCGGCAATGATCTTGCCGATTTCATGGCGATCGCGCTCGATCCCAGCCAGGGCGAAGGCGTGCAGCAGTTCATCTTCGAGCTGGCGAAGTTCGAAAAGCCGTTGCTCTCGGGCGTCGATGGACTGGCGATCGGCATCGGCACGACCATGAACCTGCATTGCGACATGACCTTTGCGACGCCCCGCTCGCTGTTCAAGGCACCGTTCACCGATCTCGCGCTGGTTCCGGAAGCGGCCTCGAGCCTGATTGGCCCGCGCATCATGGGTCATCAGCGCGCGTTTGCCATGTTCGTCGCCGGTACCGGCTTCTCCGCCGCGGAAGCCCGCGAGGCGGGAATCATCTGGAAGGTGGTTTCCGAAGAAGAACTCGAGGCGACAACATTGGCCGCCGCACTCGATCTCGCCAACCGTCCGCGCCAGGCCGTGCTCCTGTCGCGTCGGCTGCTCAAGGGTTCGGTGGAAGAAATCCATGCGCGCATGTCGGAAGAGCTGGTGATTTTCAACAACCAGCTGAAATCCAAGGAAGCGGCCGCCGCCTTCCAGGCTTTTATGAGCCGCAAGAAATAAGGCTTAGACATAGATTGCCGGAGCGTTTCCGCTCCGGCAATTTGCATGATCAGCTATCAGGAAGCTGCGTCGGATCCGAATAGGCGAGCATCCTAAGCGGCGATTTTTGCCAGCAGCTCTGCAAGCGCCTGTGGTTGCGACAGGAACGGCGAATGGCTCGCTGCGAGCCGGTGCTGAACAGTCGCGCCGCCGATCGCCGCATCCGTCATCTCCACCATCAATGCCTGCCCCTCCGGCGTGATCGCCCGGTCCTCATCGCAGTGGATGTAATGACGAGGCACCGTGCCGAAACGCTCCGCCGTGATCGCGGAGGGTTGCAAGGCCACCTGTACTGGCTCGTCGCAGTGAAGCGTCCTGCGGAAATCGCTGAATTCGGCATCCGCGACATCACCGAAGAAGGCCGCCTTCATGCGGGAAACATAGTCGGGATCTTCGCTTCCGGCATGGATGCGAAGCGCCCTGACGGCAACCGGATCAGCCATGAAGAGGCCTGGCACCAGCGCCGCCTTCATACTGTCGTGCTGGATCATCGCGACGGCCGGCATCCCGGGCGGCAGCAGAAAGGCCGTGAGGTAGACGACTGCATGGAGCAGGTTCGGCACCGCTTCGGCGACCGGCGAGATCGTGATGCCGCCGAGCGAATGGCCGACCAGCACCACCTTGCCATTGCCGAGCGTGGCAGCTTTTTGGACCGCCGCGATCGCGGCTTCGGTGCGCATGGCCTGAGTCACTGCGGCATTCGGTGAAGGCTCGGTTGAAAAGGCTGTGGCGTCGAAGGGTTTTGCGGCATGCGATGCCGGAACTGAGGCATGCGCACCAGCGCCGGGGAGATCGATAGCGATAGAGATATGGCCTGCCGCTTCTAGAAGCGGCAAGAGCTTCGCCCAGGTAGCGGCGCCGTGCCAGGCGCCATGGATGAAGACGAATGCCGGTTTGGTCTGGGACATCAATTCCTCCTCTTGATCCGGAACGTACCGGCACATACGTTACCGCGGCTGCCGGGGGAGGGCTCTGGCTGGAGGCGAAAAATCATGGTCACAGGTGAAGTGGTCGCCGTACCTCTGGCGGACATGTCGACTGCCGCGATCAACGATGTGCGGAAGTTCGACTATTTTTGTGACGCGATCTGCGATGTCTATGCTGGCGTTCAGCCGGTTGAGCCCGACGACAGGGTGTTCGATGCCGAGTTCAAGGCCGTGGCATTGTCGCAGGGCGTTCTGGCTTCCATTGCTTCGCCGGGTCACATGGCCGATCGCGGTGCGCTGCAATTGCGTCGCCGACCGGAGGAGAGCCTGTTTCTCAATCTCAGTGAATTTTCGGCCTATGGTGCGAGCCATGTCGGCGAAGATTGGCGCGTCGCCGCCGGACGACCCTTTTTGCTCGACAACGCCCGTCCATTTCACCTTGATTTTGAGCGTGAACGGCGAATGCGGCTCTATTCGTTGCGCCTTGATCGTCAGTGCCTCGGTTTGTCCATCGATCAGTCCGTTATCGCCAAAATCAATCACGCCATAGCCACCACCGAGCTTGGCCGCAGTCTCGAACTCCAGATGCGGCTCATGTGTCGTTCGATGGGCGCGGGTGAGATCATGTTGGCCGGCACGATGAGCCGGCCCGTGACGGCGCTGCTTGCGCGGATCGCCGAGAATGTTGCCGCAGGCCCGAGCGAAAATAGCTGCCTCGACCTTGCCACGATCAAGGCAGTCGCCCGTCAGCACTTATCCGTCGCGGATTTCAGACTGGAGGATCTGGCGCGCCTCCTGCGCTGCAGCGCAAGAACGGTGCAGTCGCGCTTTGCCGCTGAAGGCACCACCTTCGGCCGCTGGCAACTCGAGGCCCGCCTTGATCTCGTGCGCGACCGGCTGGAGCACAGCACGTTTTCCGGTCGCACGATCGAGGCCATCGCTCTGAGCGCCGGTTTCCGCGACGCATCCCATTTTCATCGTGCGTTCAAGAAACGCTTTGGCATCTCGCCGAGGCAGGCGCGGCACTGAAAACGCGCTCAACGCTCCAGCAAGGCCACGGCCTCGACATGGCCGGACCAGAGGAACTGGTCGATCGGCGTCACCGATTTTAGTTTGTATCCACCGGCAATCAGGATCTCGAGATCGCGTGCAAGCGTGACCGGATTGCAGGAAACTGCGGCAATCCGCGCCACCTTCGAGCGCGCCAGTTCCTGTGCCTGCGCTTCGGCTCCCGCACGCGGTGGATCGAACACCACCGCATCGATCTGCTTGAGATCCATCGGCTGCAGCGGACGGCGGAAGAGATCGCGCCGTTCAACGCTCACCGGCTTCAGCCCCTGCGCGCGGCGAGCCGCCTGATCGAGCGCGGCAAGCGCCGGCGCATCGAATTCCACCGCATGGACCGCGCTCTTGCGCGCTAGCCGGAGCGCGAAGGTGCCGCAGCCGGAAAAAAGATCGGCAATGCGCTTGGCCTTGCCGAGATGGGCGCCGACCAGCTCGGCCATCACTGCTTCTGCATGCTCGGAAGCCTGCACGAAGGCGCCGGGCGGCACGATCACGGCAATGCCGCCGAAATCCAGCTCCGGTTTCTGAGGCTCGACCAGCACTTCGCTGCCAAGCGAGATGCGGGCGATGCCCTTTTCCTGGATGGCGAGGTCGACAGCCGCCTGTTGCTTGCGGGCATCCGGCTTGCGCAGATCGAGGAAATCGAGATCAAGTCCCGATTTCGTGGCGAGAACCGTGATCCGGAACGGTTCCGAGCCGGTTGCAAGCGCGGTGGCGATCCGGCGGATGCCGGCCAGTCGGCCGATGATGGCCGGGCTTGCGATGGGACAGTCCTCGATCGTGACGATGTGATGGCTGCCCGCCTGCATATAGCCCAGGACCAGACCTTTCTCGGTCAGTCTCGCACTGAAGGTCACGCGGCGACGTGCGCCGGCAGAACAGGCAACGAGTGGCGCGACGTCCGCTTCGATCCTGCGCGCGGCGAGAGCCGAGACCACGAGATCGCGCTTGAAAGACTGGTAGGGCAAATCTGCCCAATGCTGCAGCGAACAGCCGCCGCAGGTGCCGCCCGCACCTTCGGGGCCGAAATGCCGACAGCTGGGCGCGACCCGGTCATCGGACAGTTTCGACCAGGACATGGCCGTACCCTGATTTTTAACGCGCGCAATGGCCACCTCTTCGCCCGGAAGCGTGAAGGGAATGAACACCGGACCCTGGCCGGTGCGGGCAATGCCGTCGCCTTCGGCGCCGATTGCGGTGATCGTGACTGTCTCGGTGCTCATTCTTTCATCCCGGCCAAAAGGAATTCCTGGTTTCCGTCGCCGCCGGAAATTGGAGAGGGGATTACACCGATCGAACGCCAGCCGCCAAGCGAATTCAGCCATCCCGCCATATCCTGGGCGATCTTTTCGCCCATGGCAGGCTTTTTCAGGATGCCGCCCTTGCCGATCGCCTCGCGACCGGCCTCGAATTGCGGCTTTACCAGCAACAGACACCAGGCACCTCTGTCGGCCAGTTCAAGAGCCGGCGGCAGTGCCAGTTTCAGCGAAATGAAGGACACATCGGAGACAACGGCACCAACCGGCCCTTCGCCAATGTCCTGGCGGGTGAGGGCGCGCGCATTGAGGCCTTCGATATTGGTGACACGTTCATCGGATGCGATTTTCGCGTCCATCTGTCCATGGCCGACATCAATAGCGATCACCGAGTTTGCGCCACGCTCAAGCAGCGCCTGGGTGAAGCCGCCAGTCGAGGCTCCGATATCGAGACAGCGCCGGCCCGAGGGCGAGAGAGAGAACCCGTCAAGTCCGGCCACAAGTTTGAGGGCCGCGCGGGAAACATAAGATTGCGCCGGGTCATCGATCGCGATCGCCGCATCAGGCAAAACCATCTGGCCGGGTTTCGTCGCGACCTGTCCATCGATCCGGACAGTGCCGCGCCGGATCGCGTCGGCAGCCCGGGAGCGGCTCGGAAACAGGCTGCGGTCGGTGAGCAACTGATCAAGGCGGATCGGAGCGGGCGTTTTATCGTTCATCCGGGATACATGCCCCGGGCGCCCCAGCAAAGCAAGGGGAGCCGGATCGGTTGAAACGGGCAGGTTGACCTCTTCTCCTGCAACGTTGCCGTTTTTTCTTTACGTTACGTCAACCGCAAACTCTTCCTTAATGAATTGCATATTATGGATGGCGAAAAGTTGCATCTCATCAATTCGAACGTCGCCGGACAAACCATCCATGATTTCCAAATTGCGTGACCTACCGCTCGCCACCCAGATCATCGGCGGCGTAACCCTCGTCCTGCTGGCGATTCTCGCCGGCAGCCTTTGGTTCGAAATTGGTGCCGAAAAACGAGAAATGGCAGAAAATGCCGAACGTCGGGGCAATGCCGCGCTCGACATGCTGGAATCGGTTCACGTCAATGCCATGCTCAATCGCGATCAGACTGCCGATGGCGATCCGGCAATCGCGACGCTTGACGGCACGATGGAAAGCTTCTCCGCCCAAAGCAAGGGCGTGGAACTCTGGCTGGTGATGGCGCCGAAGGTGATCGAATACCAGAAGGCGGCCGGCGAGATGGATGTCGAAGGACCCCGTGATCCGATCGATGAGAAAACCCTCTCCGAGCTGAAGCCGCAGGTGGTGATGGGCAGTGAAAAACTGCGGATCACGCGGCCGGTCGTTCTGGGTCAGGGCACGGCGGCGGATGCGAAATGCGCGGCCTGTCACACCGAAAAAATGGGCATCAACGCTGGCGAAATCGTCGGAGCCTATAGCGCAGCTGTCGATCTTGCGCCGGACCTGGCCAATGCAAAGGCGGAGATCACGGAAAAGCTGATCTATAGCGGCATTACGACATTGATCGCCTTGCTTATCTTGACCTTCATTCTCCGGGCCACCGCCATCCGCCCCCTGCGGGCACTCGCGCGCGATACCAAGGCGCTTGCCGATGGCGATATCGACATCAGCTCGAATGCATCGGGTCGCCGCGACGAAATCGGTGACATGGCGCGTGCGCTCGATGTGTTCCGCGAAGCGTTCATCCGCAATCGCAAGCTTGAAGAAGAGGCTGAAGCCAACCGCCGCATGGTGGAGGCTGATCGTCAGCGGACGCAGGAGCAGGCAGAGCGGGAAGCGCAGCAGCGCTTGACGATCGCGACCTCGGGTCTGGCATCCGGTCTGCGCCGGCTGGCAAGCGGCGATCTCGCCTTCCATCTCGAGGAGCCCTTTGCGCCTGAATTCGAAGGCTTGCGACAGGATTTCAATGCCTCGGTCGCCCAGCTCAGCGAAACGCTGATCCTCATCCGCGACAGCGTGTCGATCATCGATGACGGTACGCGTGAAATTGCCGCCGGTACCGATGAACTGTCGCGCCGGACGGAACAGCAGGCGGCGGCACTCGAACAGACGGCGGCGGCCATCGAGGAAATCAATTCCAACGTGAAGGGCGCCAACGGGCTGACGCGCGAAGCGCGCGATGTTGCAATCACCGCTAACGCCGATGCGGAACAATCCGGCAAGATCGTCACCGATGCCGAAAATGCCATGCAGCGCATCGAGGATTCGTCCAAGACCATTTCCAACATTATCGGCGTCATTGACGAAATCGCCTTCCAGACCAACCTGCTTGCGCTCAATGCCGGTGTGGAAGCCGCGCGCGCCGGCGAAGCCGGCAAGGGCTTTGCGGTCGTCGCACAGGAAGTGCGCGAGCTCGCCCAGCGCTCGGCCAACGCCGCCAAGGAAATCAAGGGTCTCATCGACCGCTCCTCGACCGAAGTGGGCAATGGCGTTCGTCTCGTTCGCGATGCCGGTGCGGCTCTTAACATGATCGGAAGCCACATCGCGACGATCCGTCACCATATGGACAGCATCACGACATCCTCGCAGGAACAGGCGACCGGCCTCGGTGAGGTCAATGCCGCTGTCAATGCGATGGACCAGATGACGCAGCAGAATGCCGCCATGGTGGAACAGTCCACCGCCGCAAGCGCGCTGCTTGCCGGCGAGGCTGCCAAGCTCAAGGATCGGGTCAGCCAGTTCCGGCTGGGCGTCGCACCCAAGTCCGTCAGCCATTGGCAGGAGCCCGTGCGCCGGCGCGCGTGACGGCATTCCGACATCGATGGAGGATTGGAATGCGGCCGGAAGGCCGCATCCTTGCCATGCGCTTTGCTGATGAACGATCGCACTGTTCGACGGATGCGCGGTTGCCAAGGCGTCTGCCGGCTTCTACCCTTTGCCGAGATCCAGCCGGATCAATCGATGCAGCAAGTGTGAGGAGCCTTCCATGTCGTTCTTTCCAGGCACAGATCCGGAAATCGGTGATTCCCGCGCCATCGATCAGGTCGAACAACTCATCATCCCGCGTTCGTCTGATATCGGCGGCTTTGAAGTGCGTCGCGCGCTGCCAACCGCCAAGCGGCGCATGGTCGGGCCATTCATCTTCTTCGATCGCATGGGGCCGGCGCTGTTGCGGGCCGGCGAAGCGCTCGATGTCAAGCCGCATCCGCATATTGGTCTGTCGACCGTCACCTATCTGTTCGACGGCGAGATCACCCATCGCGACAGTCTCGGCACCGGCATGGTGATCCGACCGGGCGACATCAACCTGATGACCGCCGGACGCGGCATCGTCCATTCCGAACGCTCGCCGGAAAAGCTGCGCGGCAAACCGCTCTCGATTTCCGGGCTGCAGACCTGGATCGCGCTGCCGGATGGGCATGAGGAAATCGACCCGGCCTTCCAGCATGTCGGCGCCGAAGCCCTGCCGACCTTTTCCGACGATGGCGTGTCCGGCCGTGTGGTGATCGGCGATTTTCTTGGCCTCAAGGCGCCGGTGCCGGTGCTTTCCGATACGCTCTATGTCGATCTTCACATCGAAGCCGGCGCCACCTGCCTCTTCCCCGCCGGAACCGAAGAACGCGCCGCCTATATTCTTTCCGGCACGCTTTCGGTCTCGGGAACCGACTATGAAGCAGACCAGTTGCTGGTCTTCCGGCCCGGCGATGTGATCGACCTCAAGGCGGGCCCGGGACCAGTACATGTGATGCTGTTCGGCGGCGCGACCATGGCATCCAAACGCTATGTCTGGTGGAACTTCGTTTCTTCCTCGAAGGAGCGCATCGAACAGGCCAAGGAAGAGTGGCGCACAGGCCGCTTCGATATCGTGCCGGGTGACGAAGAGGAATTTGTCCCCTTGCCCAGCGGCTGAAACCGGGTAGGTTTGTGACACCCTGCCAAAAACCGGAAAATCACCCATGCCTGATAGCCAGAAACTCCGTGACCCGCGTCAACCGGGTGCTCCGATCATTCCGCGCGCGAGCTGGGACCTCGGCCCTTACAATCGTTGGACGTTTCAGAATGTTCGCGATCTGACACCGACCACTCGCGTCTGGAGAGGGATCGGACAGCCCTCCAATCTGGGCGAGGCGCCGGACGATATCGAGAACATCCGCTTCAACCACGATGGCAAGGAATGGACTGTCGGCGAAGTGCTGGCCGAAACCTATACGGATGGGTTCCTCGTCATGCATCGCGGTCGGGTGGTGCTGGAAATCTACATGAACGGCATGCGTCGTCATACGACGCATCTGTCGCAGTCTGTCGCCAAATCTGTGACGGCTGCTGCATCGGCTGGTCTGATCGAACGCGGTATTCTCGATCCGCAAGCGCCGGTGACCGAGTATCTGCCGGAACTCGAAAAGACCGCCTATGCCGGCGCCAAGCTTCAGCATGTGCTCGACATGACCTCTGGCGTCCTGTTCGACGAGACCTATACGGCCGAAGATTCGCACATGGCCAAGGTCGATGTCGCCTGCGGCTGGAAAGAGCCGAAAGATCCGTCCTGGCCACTGACCATGTGGGAATTCATCCAGACGCTCACGGAAAAGGAATGCGAGCATGGCGAAAGCTTCCGCTATCGCTCGATCGAGACCGATGTGCTCGCCTTTGCCATGCAGCGGGCAACCGGCAAGGCGCTCGCTGATATCGTCAGCGAAAATCTCTGGATCCCGCTGGGAGCGGAAGAGGATGCCTATTTTACCGTCGATCGCGGCGGCTATGCGCTGGCCGATGGTGGTTTCAATGCGACATTGCGGGACTATGGCCGGTTCGCCCAGATGATCACCAACAACGGCAGCTTCAATGGCCGTCAGATCGTGCCGGCGTCCTTTATCGAAAGAACGCGCAAGGGCGGCAACAATGCGATCTTCGGGCCCGATTACCGGGTGGCATTGCCGAAGGGTGCCTATCACAACCAGTTCTGGATCGATGATGTCGACCGGCCGGCGCTGATGGCGCGCGGCGTGTTTGGCCAGTTGCTCTATATGGACCAGGAGTCGCAGTTCGCCGCCGTCAAACTGTCGAGCTGGCCGGACTTCCTCAACATTGCCCGCACGCGCCTGACCTTCGCCGCAGTCCGCGCGATCCGCACGGCCATCGCCTGAAGCAGAGGCTGGGTATAAATGGATTGTGACTTGGCCTGTCGGGGCAAAAGCGGTACTCTAAACAGTATCGCCTTAATTTTCGCGTTCTTTGCGGTTGAAAAAGGCTGATGAGTGGATAAAACGCCGGCAAATCCCGACAGTCCGGTAGACAGGCCTAAAAGTGACAAAACTGCCCGAAACGCCGCTTCTCGACCAGGTGAAGTACCCCGAGGATCTGCGTAAGCTCGAAGATCGCGATATGCCGCAGCTGGCTGCGGAACTCCGCGCCGAAATGATCGATGCGGTGTCCCAGACCGGTGGCCATCTCGGCGCCGGCCTCGGTGTGGTCGAATTGACGATCGCGATCCACAAGGTGTTCGATACGCCGCGTGACCGCGTGATCTTCGATGTCGGGCATCAATGTTATCCGCACAAGATCCTGACCGGCCGGCGCGATCGTATCCGCACGCTCAGGCAGGAAGGCGGCCTTTCAGGTTTTACCAAACGGGCCGAAAGCGAATATGACCCGTTCGGGGCTGCCCATTCCTCGACCTCGATATCGGCCGGGCTCGGCATGGCCGTTGCCGCTGAAATGGATGGTTCCAAGCGCAATGTCATCGCCATCATCGGCGATGGCGCCATGTCGGGCGGCATGGCCTATGAGGCACTCAACAATGCCGGCTCACTCGATGCACGGCTGATCGTGATCCTCAACGACAACGACATGTCGATCGCCCAGCCGACTGGTGCAATGAGCGCCTATCTGGCGCGTCTCGCCTCGGGCCGCACCTATCTTGGCTTCCGCGAGATCGGCAAGAAGCTCACCGCCTATCTCGGCAAGAAGGTCGACCGTGCCATCACGCGCGCTGTCGAGCATGCCCGCGGCTATGTGACCGGCGGCACGCTCTTCGAAGAACTCGGCTTCTACCATATCGGCCCGATCGACGGTCATTCCTTCGAACATCTCTTGCCGGTGCTGCGCAACGTGCGCGACAATGGCAATGGCCCTGTGCTCATTCATGTCGTGACCCAGAAGGGCAAAGGCTATGCCCCGGCCGAAGCTGCTGCCGACAAGTATCACGGCGTCAACCGGTTCGATGTCATCACAGGCGCCCAGGCCAAGGCCAAGCCGAATGCGCCTGCCTATACTTCGGTCTTTGCCGATGCGCTGATCGAGGAAGCCCGCCACGATGAGAAGATCGTCGGGATCACGGCGGCGATGCCGACTGGCACCGGCCTCGACAAGTTCTCCGGCATCTTTCCCGATCGCTGTTTCGATGTCGGTATTGCCGAGCAGCATGCCGTGACCTTTGCGGCCGGTCTTGCGGCGGAAGGCTACAAGCCCTTCGTGGCGATCTATTCCACCTTTTTGCAGCGTGCCTACGATCAGGTCGTGCATGATGTGGCGATCCAGGGTCTGCCGGTCCGTTTCCCCATCGATCGTGCGGGATATGTCGGGGCCGACGGGCCGACCCATGCGGGCTCATATGATACGACCTATCTCGCGACCCTGCCGGGTTTCGTGGTGATGGCGGCTGCCGATGAGGCAGAGCTCAAGCATATGGTGCGCACGGCCGCGGCTTATGACGCGGGCCCGATTTCCTTCCGCTATCCGCGCGGCGAGGGTGTGGGCGTGGAAATGCCCGAACGCGGCGAGATCCTCGAGATTGGCAAGGGTCGTATCGTCAAGCAGGGTTCGAAGGTGGCGATCCTGTCTTTCGGAACGCGGCTGGCCGACAGCCTGGCTGCTGCCGAGGAACTGGATGCCGCGGGCCTGTCTACCACAGTGGCCGATGCTCGTTTCGCCAAGCCGCTCGATCACGATCTGATCCGCCAGCTCGCGACCACTCACGAGGTGCTGGTGACAGTCGAGGAGGGCGCCGTCGGCGGTTTTGCGAGCCATGTTCTGCACTATCTCGCCACCGAAGGCCTGCTCGATCATGGTCTCAAGGTGCGGCCGCTCGTGATGCCGGATACGTTCATGGATCAGGCCAAGCCCGAGGCCATGAATGCCATGGCCGGGCTTGATCACAAGGGCATCGTTTCAACGGTCTTCGGTGCGCTCGGCCAGAAAAGCCTTAATGTCGGCGCCGCCGAATAGAGCGATATCCGCTCTTAAGACGCATGATGCTCCCCTCAGGGAGCATCGGTCGGCTTCAGGATCAGAAGATCGATATCCCGCTCCGGATAGAAATCGGTCGCCGTCATCTGGAAGGTGGTCGGCCCGATCTTCTTGACGCCGGTGCCGCAGAAGCTGATGTAGTTTTTCGGCGATCCCTTGTCGACGGTCAGGGTGAATTTGCCGATCGGACCAAACCAGTTGGCGCCGGTCGTCAGCACGTAGGACATCCAGTTTTCGATCAGGAACGGCTTGTTGTTCATCATCGCGTCGTGGGAGTTCTGCGCGAGCTTCACGAACGCATCATCGATACAATATTTCGTCTTGTATTCCTCGTACCGTTCGCCCTCGGGCTTGCCGTCTCCGTCCAGAAAGGTCGTCGCAACGGTGCCGCCGACACTCGGCGTGTAGCGATGCGTAACCTTCACGGTTTTGCCGGCCGGGAATGTGGTTTTCCACCAATAGACTGTCTTCAGCGTCCACATTGGTGAATAATCGAGCTTCATGCCGGTCCCGTCATCGTAGCTGCTGTCGATGATGAGGCCGCGGGTCAACCAGTCGGTGATCGTTTCCTTCGGCAGCTTGAGAATGGCCGCATGGGTGCGCTCGGCCATCGGGTTCATCGGAACACCGGCATCCGCCAGAACGCCGGTCATGTCGATATCGGCCGAATAGACACGCTGCTGGATCTCGGGCGAGATGGGTGTGCCGTCCTGGACGACGGAGAAGCCCATGAAATTGTCGTCCTCCACGTTGCCGGCATCGACATTCATCTCCGGCCCGCCTTCGATCGCCGGCATCGGGAAGGCAACGATCGTATCGACTGCCTTGTCAGATGCATTGCGGAAAACATAATCGACCCGCACTTCGGTGGGCGACAGGAACAGGCTTTCCTCCTCCATGGTCACCGAATCGCTGCGGGTAAAAACGAGCCCTCCCGCTTTCAATTCGGCGGTCGTGTCATTGGCATAGGCCGGCAGGCTGGCGGACAGGGCAAGGGCTGACAAAAGAGCAGTGCGGATCATCGATAATCTCCTTGATTGCCCGCACGCTATTTTGCCGCTCATACCGACGTCAAACGGTTTCTCAAAACAAAACCCCCGGCCTTTAGGACCGGGGGGAGTATCAGTCGGGAGGATTGATTTCTCAGAATTCTTCCCAGCTGTCGCCGCCCTGATGCGAAGCTGCAGCCGATGCCACTTTCAGCGGTCGCGAAGTGCGTGACGATGCGACCGGGGTCGACTGGCGGACAGGCTGCGCCATGGCCCGGGCTGTCTGGCGCAAAGCCGCGGCACTGCTGCTCGCCGTCATATCGAGCTTGAACTGGCCGACGAGATCGCGAAGCCGCTCCGATTCCATGGCAAGGCTTGCAGATGCTGCCGTGGATTGCTCCACCATGGCGGCGTTCTGCTGCGTGGTCTGGTCCATCTGGTTGACCGCGCCATTGACTTCGGCAAGGCCGGTCGACTGTTCGCGTGCGGACAGTGCGATCGATTCCATATGCTGGTTGATCTCGGTGATATAGCCACCGATCGTCTTCAGGGCCTCGCCGGCATCGCGAACCAGCTTCACGCCGGTGCCGACTTCCTGCGAGGAGTTCTGGATCAGCCCCTTGATTTCCTTGGCGGCGTTCGCCGAGCGCTGGGCCAGTTCGCGCACTTCCTGGGCGACGACCGCGAAGCCCTTGCCGGCTTCACCGGCGCGTGCCGCCTCGACGCCGGCATTCAGCGCCAGCAGGTTGGTCTGGAAGGCGATTTCGTCGATCACGCCGATGATGTTGGAAATCTGCTGCGACGAGGCTTCGATGCGGCCCATGGCAACTTCGGCCTTGCTGACGACTTCCGCCGATTGGGCCGCGCTGAGGTTGGCCTGGTTGGCAACCGAGCGGGCTTCTTCGGTGCGCTTGGACGAATTCGTCACATTGGCGGTGATCTCATCGAGAGCCGCAGCCGTTTCCTCAAGGGCAGCAGCCTGCTGTTCTGTGCGTTTGGACAGATCCTGCGCACCGGACGAGATCTCGCGGGTCCCGTTGTCGATCGTCGAGATCCCGGTCGAAATCGAGCCCAGAGCGTCGCTGAGCTGACGGACCGAGCTGTTGAAGTCGTGTCGCAGCGCTTCGAAATCAGGCGCGAAAGCTTCGTTGAGCTGGAAGGCGAGATCGCCGGCGGCAAGGCGCTTCAGGCCCGAAGCGAGCCCGGCTGTTGCGATCCGCAGGCGCTCGGCAGCTTCCGCCTCGGCACGCTCCTGGGTGGCGATGCGTTCGGCTTCTGCGCGGCTGCGGTTGCCTTCCGCTTCCTGCTCAAGCCGCTTGTTGGAGAGTGCCGCCTGGCGGAAGATCTCGACTGCACCGGCCATGGCGCCGATCTCGTCTGCACGCCCGGCAAAGGGAATTGCGTCGTCCGTATTGCCGCCGGCCAATGTTTTCATCGATTGCGTGATGCGGTTGATCGGATTGGCAACGCCCCGGATGATAAAGAGAATGGTCGCGACAAGCACTACAGCGACGACCAGACTGATCACGATCGATGCGAACCAGATCGATTCGAACGTAGCTGAAGCTGCAGACTTGGCATTTGCGGCGCCACGCATATTGATCTCGATAAGTTCCGCTACGCGTTTGCCCATTTCCACGCCGAGCGGTGCCAGCTGCAGGTTCAGAAACTGTTTGGCCTCGTCATTCTTGTTCTGCTTTGACAGATCAAGCATCTGCGCAGCCATTTCGCTGTATCTGGCTTTGTCGGCTTTGAGCACGTTTATGATCTCGCGCTCGCGGTCGGACGAAATCAGAGGGACGTAGGCTTCGATGGCCTTGTCCGTTCCCTCACCATGGTTTGCAATTTCCACCTCCTGCTTGCGCATCTCTTCTTCGGTCGTTGAAAGCACATGCTTGGTGAGGGACAGTCGATAGTTGAGGAACTCCGAGTCGATCTTGCTCACGGTCGCGACGCTCGGCAGCCAGTTTTGGGCGATTTCCTCCGTGCTGCCGTTCAGCTTGTTCATGCCATTCATGGCGAAGGTGGTGAACAGGAAGAAAATGACACCAATGCCGGCGGCAATTCCAACCAGGGTCGTCTTGATTGATGGTCTGCGCATGGATGTTCCTCTGGTATCGATCCTGTGTCGTGCGGCATCAGGGGACGGATTTTGAGATAACCCATTATGTGCGCGAAAACTAAATTATGCGTTACCAGAATATGAATGTTTGTTGCGAGATGTCACATTTGGCGGCTAAATTGTTTTATAAGCTGATAAATACCGCAAAACAAACGATGTAAATGACAATAGGCAAAAAATATACGGCGACATCTATCTGTATCAGCCCGCTTTCGCTTCTTCTTATCGAACGCTTCAGCGATCGGCGATCTTCTATCCGATGTCTGGCCAACATTGTCACTCCGATACTTGTCATCGGTTGGCAGCTTGCCCAAAATCGACCGAACGGTTACCAGAGGCGCGAGCCTGTCGCACTGCACAACATCTGGACCGCCGCTGATGATCCGCATCGAGAATATTTCCAAGCAAAACAGCCACCGTCTTCTCTATATCGAAGCCAGTGCCGCCCTTAACCGGGGCGAAAAGATCGGTCTTGTCGGACCCAATGGCGCCGGCAAGACGACGCTTTTCCGCATGATCACTGGCGACGAACAGCCGGATGAAGGCCAGATCTCGGTCGATAAGGGCGTGACGATCGGCTACTTCAATCAGGATGTTGGCGAAATGGCCGGCCGAAGCGCGGTTTCGGAAGTCATGGCGGGCGCCGGACCGGTCAGTGAAGTCGCAGCGGAAATGCGCGAACTCGAAGCCGCGATGTCCGATCCCGACCAGATGGACCGGATGGACGAAATCATCGAACGTTACGGCGAAGTCCAGGCCCGATACGAGGAACTGGATGGCTACGGTCTCGAGGGCAGGGCGCGTGAAGTGCTCGACGGTCTCTCCTTCTCGCAGGAGATGATGGACAATGATGTCGGCAAGCTGTCCGGCGGCTGGAAAATGCGCGTTGCGCTTGCCCGTATTCTGTTGATGCGACCCGACGTGATGCTGCTCGACGAACCGTCGAACCATCTCGATCTCGAAAGTCTCATCTGGCTCGAACAATTCCTGCGTGGTTATGATGGTGCGTTGTTGATGACTTCGCATGACCGCGAATTCATGAACCGCATCGTCAACAAGATCATCGAAATCGATGGCGGCAATCTCACCACCTTTTCCGGCAATTACGAATTCTACGAAGGCCAGCGCGCCCAGAACGAGAAACAGCAGCAGGCGCAGTTCGAGCGCCAGCAGGCCATGCTCGCCAAGGAAATCAAGTTCATCGAACGCTTCAAGGCACGTGCCAGCCATGCAGCGCAGGTTCAGAGCCGCGTCAAGAAACTCGACAAGATCGAACGCGTTGAACCGCCGCGCCGCCGCCAGACCGTCGCCTTCGAATTCCTGCCGGCCCCGCGGTCGGGCGAAGACGTCGTCACGCTTAAAAACGTTCACAAACAGTATGGCAGCCGCGTCATCTATGACGGTTTCGATTTCCAGATCCGCCGACGCGAGCGCTGGTGCATCATGGGCGTCAACGGGGCTGGCAAATCGACGCTATTGAAGCTGGTGGCAGGCTCTACCGAACCGGACCAGGGAACTGTCAGCCTCGGCGCGAGCGTGAAGATGGGCTATTTCGCCCAGCATGCCATGGATCTGCTCGATGGCGACCTGACCGTGCTCGAACAGCTGGAACATGATTTCCCGCGCGCCGGCCAGGCCCCGCTCAGGGCACTTGCCGGATGTTTCGGCTTCTCCGGCGACGACATTGAAAAGAAATGCCGGGTGCTCTCCGGTGGCGAGAAGGCGCGTCTGGTGATGGCGATCATGCTGTTCGATCCGCCGAATCTCCTGGTGCTCGACGAGCCGACCAACCACCTCGATCTCGACACCAAGGAAATGCTGATCAAGGCGCTCGCCGATTATGAAGGCACCATGCTCTTCGTCAGCCACGATCGTCACTTCCTCGGCGAACTGTCCAACCGCGTTCTCGAACTGACGCCGGATGGCATTCACCGTTATGAAGGCGGCTATACCGAATATGTCGCCCGCACGGGGCATGAGGCGCCGGGCCTTCATGGCTGAGGCACTGGGCGCGACCTTGGTTGAAAAGTCCCGTTCGACGTCGCTTTTCGATGTACTTTGAAAGCGGCTCTGGTCTATTTTGTAACCGACGATGGTTCCTTCCGTGCCGAAGACTCGGAAGGATGAAAAAGGGAACGCGGTGAGGACGACCCTCAGGGGACCGAAACCGCGGCTGCCCCCGCAACTGTGAACGGATTTCGCCAGGCGGCCGCAAGGCCAGGATGCCGGGAATACGTGAGCCAGGAGACCTGTCATCGCCGGAACCGGGCTTTGCCCATGCTCACATCCCGCGCGGAGGGCGCGGAAAGGAGATCTCATGCATATCGAACCTGGCGTCGTTGATGGCGCAAAAATCGCTCTGAGCTATGCCACGGCGGTGGCTTCCTTTGGTCTTGTCGGCAAGATGGCCTATGACAATATCAAGACCAACGGCGGTGTTTCCGCTCTCGTCATGCGCAGCGTCATTACCACTGCACTCGTTTTCAGCTTTTTTGAAATTTTCCCGCACCAGCCGGTCGGCGTATCGGAAGTGCACCTGATTCTCGGCTCTACCCTGCTGTTGCTGTTTGGCTCCGGTGCTGCGGCCATCGGTTTGGCGCTTGGCCTGCTGATCCAGGGTGTGTTCTTCGCGCCGTTCGATCTGCCGCAATATGGCATGAACGTCACGACACTGCTCGTTCCGCTCTGGGCCATCAGCGCACTGGCCAAGCGGATCATTCCGGCCAAGACTGCCTATGTCGATCTGAAATACTCGCAGGCACTGGCGCTGTCGACCGCCTATCAGGGCGGCATCGTTGCCTGGGTCGCCTTCTGGGCGCTCTATGGTCACGGCTTCACGGTTGCCAATCTCGCATCGATCGGCAGCTTCGGCCTTGCCTATATGAGCGTGATCATCATCGAGCCGCTGGCCGATCTGGCCGTGCTCGCTGTTGCCAAGGCACTCAACCAGGCCAGCAGCGGTCCGCTATTCAACAATCGTCTGCATCAGGCAGCCTGATTGTAATCTTCCCGGCCGCTGTTACGATGGCGGCCGGTTCCATCAAATCAAATTGATCTTGAGGCGCGTGTGAACGCGTCTATTTTTTTGCCGATATGGATGAGTTGAAGCAACAGGACGCAAAGCGTTTGCCTGTTCGGTGAGGTCAGAAACGACACCGACGTCCATGTAGGGAAAACAGATTTTCGGGAGATTTTAGCTGGTCGGAGTGGAGTGATTCGAACACTCGACCCCCTCGTCCCGAACGAGGTGCGCTACCAGGCTGCGCTACACTCCGTGACCAGCGAGGGCTCTATAGACCAGCCCCCACCCAAGCACAAGCCTCTTGTGTAAAAAAAATGTGATGGCGACAGAAAAAACTTCAACAATCTGAAAACAAAGGGGAAATTTCATCTCGGCGGTCTGCGCGCAGCTTGGGAAAGGCTGACGTTTGACGTCAGAAGAGCTCCTCAGGCGATCGCGCGCTTGCCGAGATTATATTGCTCGATTGCGGCATCGATCGAAGGTGCCACGGTCAGCCCACGATGATCGAGCACGACGCCGACATCGCAGAAGCGTGGCAGAAAGCTGGGGTCTGCGGTCGCAATGATCATGCACATTTCATCACGATTGTCGGCAAAGAACTGGACCACGCGCCGCCGGAAGGCTCCATCACCAATAGCGATATCGTCATCGATCACGATGCAGTCAAAGCCCATTCCAAGCAGCGCAGAAACCGAATAGCGATTGCGTTGTTCCTGGGTCCAGCGCCGCATCGGCAATTCGATGACACGGCCGAGCTCGCCAAAGTCGCAGATGAACTCATGCACCTGTCCAAAATCGCGTCCGTACACTTCGGCGAGAAAGCGTGTGTTCTGGATACCGGAAAGCTTTGCCGAAACATTGCCGCGGAAACTGTAGGGCCACGAAAAGCTGGCGCGCTTGACGATCCGCCCTTCGCTGGGCGTCTCATTGCCGGTAATGAGATTGATGAGCGTAGTCTTGCCCGATCCCGATGCTCCGAGAATGCCGATATTGGTATTGTATTGGAAACGTGCATCCAGATGACGGAAGACCCAGGTGATCTCGCCGCTCTTTTTGCGAAAGGCTTTACCGACATTCTCGATATCGATCACAGCTCTTCCTCATCTTCTTCGCCGTCATCGCGTGACCTTATGATTTCCTTGCGGAACAGCATCTCGATAATCAGCGACAGCAGCAAGGTGATTGTCGAAAAGGAGAACAGATAGACCGGGTCATAAATCGACAGATAGTCGAGATAGGAGGCGGAACGAAGCGCTTCAACACAATGGAGCACCGGGTTCCACTGGATCACGGACAACATTTCGGGTGGCATCGTGCTTGGCACATAGAGCACGCCTGAAGTCAGCAGCAACGGCACTGACATGATTCTCCAGATGCTCTTCCAGATCGGCAAGAGTGCGCCAATCGTGGCATTGAAGGTGCTCATTGCCAGGCAGAAATAGAACATTGCCAAAAGAGCCAAAACGAAGCCCTGGAAGCTGGTGATGACTTCCTGCTGGAGAATGCGCCGCACGGCAGAGAAGAAAATCGTCAGCACGATCAGCCAGATCGTGAATTCCACAATCGTCTTGGCGAACACGACATCGATCGGCTTGACCGGCCCAAAGGCCAAAAGCGGCCGATTGGCGATGATCGCGCGGCTAGCCTTGTTGATCGTGTTGCGGCAGATGCGATAGGCGAGCAACCCGGTCAGCAGGAACATGATAGAGCTCTCGCCGAATGCCGGCGTGTAATTCTTGATCGAGACACGCATGACCAGCATGATTGCAATCAGCATGGAAGGTTCAACGAGCGTCCAGATATAACCAGCAGGGCCATCGCCGAAACGTTGCGCCGAGTCCCTGAAAATCAATGCAACAAGTACCCGGCCATTCATCCGGGCACCATCCCACAGGCCGATTGCGTGGCGTCCTACTGAATCCATTGCCATATCAGAGCCTATCGATTGCCCGACGCTTAGATTGCGTGGTCTCGGAAGGACCGGTAGAGGAACTGGCACACGAGCCAGAGCGCTACATAGACGAGAAAGGCGATGAAGCTGTCGAGAAGCCGCATCGGATAGAGCGCGATTTCCGGCTTGGTCGGCGCGACGAAAGTCGCGAAATAGCGTTCCTGCTTTTGCGCTTCTGCCAGGGACGTTTCGAATGCGGCGAGAGCGGTCGTATAGGCCTGCGTCGCGAATCCCTGTTCGACGGTCAGTTCCTCGAACTTGTTCAGCACCTCCGCCAGATTGGAATCGCCTGCCAGGTCAGTTGCCTTGGACTTCGGATCGGGCGTGCCGAGTTTTGATTTCTGCTCTTCTAACTGCTGCTCCAGGGCATCAATCTGGCGCTGCAGAACGACGGCCGATGGCGAATCCTTCGATACCGACTTGAGGAGGGCCGACAGACGCGAGCGGAGACCGGACAACTGGCTTTCCAGCGAGGAAGTCAGTGTTCCTTCGAGCGCGGCAATCTGGGCCGGATCAAAAGCCTTTTCCTGCGTGCGCAACCGGCGGATCTGTTCGCGCACCTTGCGAAGCCGATCTTCGGCCCGGTCGACCTGCTTGGAAGCCACGACTGTCAATTGCTGGCGCGAGCTTTCCGACAGATCGTTGACTAGCTTTTCCGACACTTTCAGCACAGCATCGGCGATCTTCTTGGTATCGTCTGCCGTGAAGCCGTAGACAAGTAGGGTCGTGTTGCCGGTGGTCGAGTTGAAGCTCACCTCCGTCATGTCAGCCCAATAGTCAGCGAACTTCTCGAGAGGCATGTTCGGATCAATGCGATAGAGCCAGTCGATTCCCGGGCGCGCGTAGAAGGACCTGAGATCAATATTGAGCTCGGATTTCACATCGCGAATGAGCTGCAGGGACTGCACGTAGCTGGCAACGATATAGGAATCGCCAGATTGCACGCTGTTGCCGAGAATGGCGCCCAGTCCCAGCGTCGCAATTGACGACTGGTTCGACCCTCGGACGGAAAACTGCGCCTCGACCTCATATTGGGGGCTGGCAATGACTGTGTAATAAAGACCGGTCAGGATGGTCGGCAGGATAACAAGCAGAATGAAGGAGACCGACGTCCAGGAAATTTTGCTTGTCAGCCGTTCGCGCTTCTGGAAGTTCGGTTCGCCCGCGACGCTCAGTTCAGGATCCAAAAGTGGCGGCTCCGGTTCAGCCGTCGATGCGGTTGGAGCAGCGCTTGCCAGCATCGCTTTTTCGAGCCGCCGCCGCTGCCGTTCGGCCCGACGCTCGTCCTTGCTGGCTGTGAATTTGATAGGTTCGTTGCTGCTGTCATTGCCCGACGAGGTGGGTTCAAAAACCGTC
Organism: Fluviirhizobium alvei; assembly: GCF_030551875.1. Taxonomy (GTDB): domain Bacteria; phylum Pseudomonadota; class Alphaproteobacteria; order Rhizobiales; family Rhizobiaceae; genus Rhizobium_E; species Rhizobium_E alvei. Next base: position 412,496 of record NZ_JAUOZU010000001.1, read on the forward strand.
ATTCGATGAATCCATTTGTGCCGGCTGACCGGCAGTCCTTTAATTAGACCAAAGATCACGTGTTCGCGGAATTGGCGTACATGAGACCGTAAGGACCTTTCAGGAAGGAATGTTCTCTTCCCCAAGCGATCTCCGCTCCCAGTGCAGCGCGGTCCCTATTAAGCCAAGTTAGTACATTTCGATTGCGCCAACAATATGATTTTCGACCTCTATCGTTTGATCGGTCGCAGCGCTGTCGCATTGCGGGACATTGCACCAGTGCTGCAAGTTGGATAGAGACGGGAAATCTTGCTCGGGTCGATCGTTTCATGGATGTTGATACGCGTATAACGCTGATTGTTCCTCTGCGCCTGACCGGGCGAACCTACGAGGGTGAGCAGAGGCTCACCCGTCTTTGCGACATTGTGCCACGTGACCTCTATGATATCCTGATTTCCGATTATGGCACGGAGGATGCGCATGCGGGCCCGTTGCATTCGCTCGAAAAGGCAGGAGTATCGGTGTGTCGCCATCCGGCACCGCATCCGCTTTTCTCCATCGGTCATGCCCGGGATTTCGGCGTCCAGAATGCCAGACAGCCTGTCATCATGTTCAACGATATCGATTTCTGCGGCACCGAAGCAATGTACCGTGCCATCCACGCAGAAGTCGTGCGCAGGCAACTGGCTCGCAAAGGCTGGGAGTTCTTCTGTGTCCCGGTTCTCTTTCTGACCGAGGAAGCAACGTCCCGCTGGCTTGAAACGGCCACCAAGGGAAAAGACCTCTTCGAAGGGATTGATGTTGACGCCGCGGAACAGGCAACAGATGCCATCCAGTCGACGGCTTATGGCAGTTCGGCAATGGTCATCAATCGGCGCCATTATCTTGAGGTCGGTGGTCACGACAAGGCCTTTTCCGGCCATGGCGCCGAGGATTACGATATCCTCCACCGTCTTTCGACACTGGCACCGCTCGGACCGCGACCGCATGATTATTTCAAAGACTTTCGCAACAATGGCGTCCGACACTATTGGGGGTTCCGACCTTTCTTCGCGCTTTACGGCTTGGAGGCATTCGCACGGGGCCTGCATCTGGTTCATCTCTGGCATCCGCGGCGGCAGGAAAGGGGCTATTTCCGAGCAGCGCAGAATTTCAAGCATCTGCGAAAGTTGATGGTGGGCTTCGACCGGCGTGCGCGACAGCCGGCGCCCTTGACGGATATAGGTCGAGGCACGAGACATGTGCTTGCCATCGGTGCGACAACGGAAGATCGTCTGCTGCTGCGGCCGCTGCTGTCGCTGGCCTCGCAGCATGTCCAACTTGAAATGAGTGGGTTGCCGGACGGACCTCAATTGGAGAAGCTCGCGCGGTCGCATGGCGCAGACTATATCGTTTTGGGGCCATCTCTCTGCACGGAACCCTACGACCCAGGAACGACGTTGCCGGTCGATCTGCAACTACTTTGCCTGTGTGGCCCTCTTCTTTACGGGGCAGGGCAATTGGAACTTAGGATGTCAGGCAGCAGCGAATTCCAGACGGTGACGGTCACGCCCATTCGCTCTCCGACAGATACCGTCGTCGCTTATCGGTGGTCGCCGGTACTGGTGCCAGGCCTCGGTGAGGTCGGGGCGCCGGCGCCCGCAGCGCCGCGGCTGTTTTCCGAGCCGCTATTTGCCAGTTTTGGTGCGGCAATCGCGGATCGCAAACGCCATTCCAGTCCGAAAAGAAGGGCAAAATCACCCATTTGGCTTCGTGCCTGGCGGCGGCTGACGGGGCGCTGATCGTTCTGATCGATGGCCTTTGGCATAAGCGCTTGATCGAAGGGTTTGCCCGTATTAGAGCGTAGGGCAAATGATGAGGCTTCGGAGATTGCATGACCAGGAGTGTATTGCATATCGGTGCGCACAAGACCGCCACCACCTACATGCAGGCAAAACTTGCGCTGAATGTCGATCTTCTGGCGGAAAGGGGCATTCGCTACGATCCCCTCGCGAAGTTCCGCAAGAACTTCACCTCTATTCTCAATGATCCCGAACTGCGCGAGAAAGCCTATTTAAAGCGGCTGCGCGCTTCGATCTCCAGCCAGGATGTTATCATGTCCGACGAGAACATGCTGGGTTCTCCCGGCAATCTCGTCCGGTCCGGTGTCTTCTATGCACAGGCCAAAACCCGTATCCGCAAGGTCTGCCGGCTGACGGGCGTCGTCAATCCCGAGATCTTTCTGGCGCTGCGCGATTACGCCGGCTTTGTCGTCTCCATGTATTCGGAATATATCCGGCACCGGGAATTCATGAAATTCGCCGATTTTCTCGAGCTTTATCAGAAATCAGAGTTTTCCTGGCTGACTGTAATTTCCGACGTTGTTGAGGCAGCACCGACGGCTCGCCTGTTTCTTTGGGATTTCTCGAGCTTCAGAACACTTGAAAACACCATTTTCTCACAGATGATCGGCTTTGATGCATCCGAGCTGCAGACGCCGGACGGCCCAGTGCGCGAATCCTTTTCTGCGCCAGCCATGGACGTGTTCGAGACGCTTGCTGAAATCCTGCCGGCAGAGGAAGTGCGAAAAACAATCGGCCCGGTATCGCGTATCCTGCCGAAGGGCGATCTCTACAAGGCATTCGACCCGCTTTCGGCCGATATGACTGCGTCGCTTAAGGACGCCTACCGAAAGGATCTGGAAGAGATTTCAGTCCGTTTCCCGAACGTCGTTTTCATCAAATAAAACGCCGCGATGATCGCGGCGCATAATGGATGACCAATCTGTTGAAATCGTCGACTGGGCGTTATTTGGTGCGTGCAAGGAAATCGGTGCCGAATTCCTTCTCGATAAACTTCACCTGATCGGCAAAAATCTCAGAATAGAGCGAAGGCACATAGGCCGGAACTGACACGCTCTTGGTCTTGTGAACCTTCTCGTCGGTACGCTCGAATGACTTGAAGGGTTCGAGCCCGAGGAACTCCTGCACCCGCTTGAGCACGCCCACCGGATCGCTGGCGACATCGCCATAGGGCAGGAACAGCATATCGGCCTCCGCAAAACGACTCTTCCAGCGCGGAATGTAGGACTTGTAATCGCCGCGGTTGAGAATGTCCCAGTTCTGGGCAGCTTCGCGCCAATCCGCCTCCTGCATATTGTCTTGAGGATGGCGGCTGAGATTCATGCGAAGCTGCGAAAGCGCACGGCCGACCGGGTCGCGGATGATGTAGATGATCTTCGGCGTGCCGAGCAGACGGCGGACATAATCGATACCCTCCTCCGGCAGAGTCGAGTATTCCGGTGTAATATCGCCGAGGACCTTGCCACGTGCGCCAGGCCGATCGAAGGTCGCGCGGTACCATTCCTCGGTGAACGTATCTTCCATCATCCGCGCCAGATAGCGCACGAACTGGAAATCGATATTCTCGGAGTTTTTCACATGATGCTTGAGCGCGTTCGCCGCTCCCTGGCGCATGTGGTAACCGGTCCAGGATCTGTTTTCAGGTACGAACAGATGATTGAAAAAATGCAGTTCCTTGACCGGCGGCATCCAGATCTGATGGTGTCGCTGCAGATTGACGAAGAGCCACGAAGTCGCGGCCTTTTGAGCGCCAATACAAAGAAAATGCGGCAATCCCATTCCATTCACCTCAATAACGCACCACACAATCCGGTTGCCAGACCCGGTCTGCGGCTTTCTCTGCAAACGCAATTCCGCCGGTTGGGCGGCGGTTCCGGACTGTCGTAACGGGAAGCGCACTAATGCACGAACCCGGGTCTGTTGTACAGGGAGCAGGCAATGCAGGCTGTTGACAACACGAGATGCCGGAAGATCTTTCGGTATGGCTACGGCAGGTATCTCCAGCCGAAGCCAAAAGCTCAACGCCCCTGTTTGCCTTCGGATCGAAGCGCCTTGATCTCCTTGCCGACCGTACCGTCCGGCTTCAGTCCTTCATAGACCGAGAATTCGAAGGCGAACTTTTCCTTGATTCGGGCAAGTGTCGCTTCCTCCGCTTCGAGAGCCATTTTTTCGGAAACATTCGCCTTTTCAAGGGTGATGGAGCGACCAAGTTTTTCAGCGACGAAATCGACCATCTGGTCGAGATCCGAGTAGCGGAACAGTCTGTCGACGCCGATTGCCCCGGATTTGTCGAGTGCGATGGAGCAAGGGCCGCCAAGTTTGGCATAGGCCGGTGCTTCGTCTTTCGGCAGGAGCAGAGCCTCCAGATATTCATTAAAACTGATATTGCCTGTGTAACGGGCGTTACCGTTCGAATTTTCGGAAGCGAGCGAATCCCGGCGATTGTATCGATACCAGCTGCCGAACCATTCGACAGGCTCGCGCATCACCGAAACGAACGTGTATTTCTTGCGCGGGAAATGATCGCCCTGGCTGATCCATTCGGAGAGCATGCGCATGAATTTTGCATAGGTCATGTGCTTCATGTGCGGAGGTGTATTGAAGGCGATCGACGCTTCCGAGGCAATGGCCTCATGCAAGGCCGTTGTTCCGGTCTTGGGCTGGGTCAGGATCACGAGCTTTTGCTTGTGAAAGTAAAGCAACGGAATTCTCCTTAGCAATCGTCGGCACAAACTCGTGCCTGTTTCATAGGGACAGGCCTTTAACGCGCTGAGCAGGGCTTGTCACGATAGGCTGACTGGAAAAGCACCGCTTTGAGCGGTTTGCCCAGTTCAAGTGGCGGGACCCGAGACATCAAAGCCAATTGCCGCGCGAGATCAGCGCCAGGCTGATCAACTGTTCCGGGTTTTCGTACCGCACGCTAATACCCGGTTCGTAGAGCACGGGATTGTCGGCATCCAGATAGGTTCGATATTCCTGGCCGCCAGCATAGTGCTGCTTGCGCGCCATTTCCTCTGCCGCCTTTTCGGTCAGGCTGGCGAAAAACTTGAAGTGGAAAAGGGCGCCGGTTATCGCCGGCTGCACACCGTCCGGGCGCACAAGTCTCGCCGGCATAAGATCGTGCATCGAACTCGTATAGCGGAAATTCTGCCCCCACCAGACGACGGGTGTCTTGTTCAAAGCCGGTGACTTCTGCGGATGTTTGGCATTGTGAACCCGCATGCGCGGACCGCCCTGAGTAAACATGCCGCCATTGTAGTTGACGGTCTGGATGTAGCCGTCCTTGTCGAAGAACGGGCAGACCTCGAACGGATTCTGTCCGCTGCGGTAGATGGTTTCCTGAAGCGGTTTGTCGCTATAGGCATCCAGCATGACGCACTGGAGAGCCTCCCGCTTTTCCATTTTCATGAAATCGCCCAGGTCGCGGAGGGAGCGTGTTTCCATTTTCGGATAGACCAGGAACTCGTCCGGGTCGACCGTGACGCAAAGATGCCCCATCCCATAGCGCGTCAGAAGGTAGTTGCACCATTCCATACCAAACTTTGAAGCCTTGTAGCTTGCCTTCGTGTGCCACACGGAAATGTCCGGTTGTTCATTGGCCCAGTCAGTCAGTCCGTCGGTGGAATCGTTGTCGACGATCAGGAAATGGTTTACGCCGAGCTTGCGATAGTAATCGCAGAAGAAGGGCAGGCGCGTCAGTTCGTTGCGCAGGCACATGACGAGCAGGATATCGCTCGAACGGATCTTCTTCGTCTTGTCGACGCTGATCCGCAGTTCCTTCCTGTGCCGACGCATAACCAGATAGCGCTTAAAAAGTACGCTGTAATATTTTCTCAAGTCGCTCATTGTCTATAGACCTTGTTGGGTGCCTTGCGGGTCGATGACGCCGAGTTAGAAATGGACACGATGGCTGAGGCGCAGGATCTTCCATCGCGGCGCAAATTCATTGCCGATTTCCGCGACAGAACGGTTCCAGTCGTCAACCGATGGTGTATGCTCGCTGTAGTCGACTGAATGAAAAGCGTCAGTCATGGCTGGGTGGCTTGCTGCCAGACTGCCGGCGACTGTGCCATGCTGAAGAATAAGCCGCGAAGACCAATCCTCCTGCGTGGGTGCTTCCACTTCCTGCGCCTTCTTCAGGTACGTCTCAATCGGTGTACGATACTCCGACCAATGGCAGGAGTAGGCTACCTCGACGAGACTCTTGAACTGGCTGATACGGGAAGTGAAGCCCTTCATCTTGTAGGCCAGATCCTTGTTCTTGCGATAGGCAATCGTCGGATCGCTGGAGAGGATCCAGTAGAATTTCCAAGCGACATCATCCGGGACGACGGGAACGATGGGCAGCACGATGGCATTCTGGCTCTGGAGCAAAGCCCGCTCAGCAGCCGGATTGTCACCGGGAGCGAGCTCGAACACAGGCAGGCCTCCGCAACGATCGAGCACGCGACGGAAATAGGTCGGCGGGTCATAATCGCGGATCAGATGATCCTGGCTGTTGAGGCCTTTGAACCTGGTCCGGCCCGATCCGAATTCGACATGGCCGGGACCAAACAGCCTTCCGAGCACTTCGAGCTGCGAATTCGAAGCAAGCACCTGCGCGGCCTTGCGGGTCAGTTGCGGCGGCCCGTGCAGGATGACGAAACTGTCAGGGCAGGCTGCCAGCATATCGTCCCACGGTGATTTTCCCTTTGGCTGGAAAAGCCTGCGGGAAAAGTAGCTTGCCTGCGGGGTTTGCTCCGCCAGAAGCTTTTTCAGTGGAAAGACATAACGTTCGCCAAGAGCGATCTCGACCGTCTTTTCCGGAGCCGGCTGCAGGGCGACCTGTTTCAGATTGGCCTTCAGCTTTTTCGCATGCGGCGAGATCTTGCGGGCGAAGAAGAAAGGCAGATCCTTGAGATACTCGATGTGATCATCGAGGAATGTATAGGGTCGTCCGCATTCGTTGAAATAGAAAAAAGTCAGGTTCCGGTTGGCGATATGGTGCGAACCGGAGAATTTGTGCGCCATGGTCTGGAAGAACATTTCGTCCGGAATCCAAGTCGTCGAGAAGAAGAAGTAAACCAGAGGATGCTTCTGGACATATTTCAGGATTTTTTCGCAGAGCTCCCAGCTCAGGCACCACCATTGCGAGCCAAACCGTGGCTCCAGGCCGCGGGGAAATTTACGCTTCGGCCAGATCTTCCTCTGAATGTTGTAGTGGGCGTTAAACAGCTTGTGGTTCTTCTGGAAATTGAAAAAATGCCAATACTGGTAGCGCTCCTTGCGGAGCCCTCCGACGATCCAGTCTGATGTGAAGGCTTCGATGAACTCGGTGTTCGGGTGCTGGTCGAGAAAACTGGACAGTTCGGCGAGTGGGCGGACCGGCATGCAGGCACCCGATACCAGCATGACCCTGTCGCAGGCGATGTTCTTTTCCCGGATAACCCTTAGCGCACGGACGACAGCATCGACAAGGCTGAAATCACCCCAGCCGCATTTGATCCGTTTCTTGACGAAATGCACCTGACCGGAGCCTGCGAAACGCTCGGTCAGACGGTTAAACTGTTCGGAAGACGAGTTGAGATCGTAATGGATAACCACATTGGCGTCCGGGTTCCAGCTCGTCAATAATTCAGCGGATTCCGCAACCTGATCGGCATTTTCATGGGCAAGGATTACGAAGGTGATTTTAGCCATGGATTCCCAAAGTCTTTCGAACGCGATAATGATCGTGGGACTAATCGCTTACAATTATCCCAGGCGATTGAGGCGGTTTGCTGTCCCTAGCTGTTTCTCAGTGCATGCACAGAATACCAATATGCACATTTCCACCTGCCTGTAATGTCAATACCTGTGCAATACTATGTATTTCAACTAAGAATAGTTGCTAAAGATCATAGCCTGCAAGCTGACACCTATTCCGTTCCCGGCCGTGCGAGAGCTTGTTCCACTTGCTCCTCGGCACTCTTTTCTATAGAGCGTTTAGCGATGCTGCTGCGCAATTGCAATATCGGAATGTGCTGACATATTGCGCAACGAAAACCAAACACCAAGGAGTCAGTCTCGTGGCAAAGAGCGTAGCCCCCCGCAAGCGGTTGAAGGAAATCAAACAGGAAGTTGCCGATCTCAAGGCCAAGCTGGTGGCGTTGAAGGCAGAGCGGGAAGAGTTGCGTGCCAAGGTTAAGGCCGCGATGGCTGCCAAGGCGGCGAATGCGACCGAACCCAAGGCCTAATGGACTATTGACCGGACCGGATCTATAAATCCGGTCCCCATGTGATGTGAAATGCTCTTGAAGGGTGTGGCTCGCCATATCCAGGGCGGAGGTGCCGGGCGCCGGCAGAATATTAGCTGCGACGGCGTTGAACCCGTCAGAATTTGCGAAAATGACGTTTCACATCCATCTCGGCGCGCACAAGACGGCGACGACCTTCATACAGAGCCTGCTCTACGACAACCGGCAGCGGTTGGCGAAAGGTGGTGTGGATTTTGTCGGTATCTGGATCCTGCGCAAGCAGTTCACGCGCCGGTTCGATCATCTGAGTTATTTCGACCGGTTGTTTTCCTTCATTGTCCGACCCTATCTGCGCCGGCGCCTGCAGGCTGTGATCGCCGAGCGCCAGCAAGGGGAAACCTTCATCCTTTCGGATGAGAATCTAGCCGGTCTCATTTCGGCCAACTACTGGACCGGCCGTCTTTATGGTTTCGCTGGCGCCCGCGCCAAGCTGCTTGCCGAACTGGTGGCGCCGCGAAAAGCGCATTTCTTTTTCTGCATCCGCCGCTATCCGGACTATCTGACCTCGTCCTGGCTGCAGATGGCCTCCAAGGGCAAGGCGCCGAGTTTCGAACGCTATCTCGCCAAGTTTCCTCCGTCCGGCCCCGGCTGGGCGGAAATCATCATGTCCATTGCAAAGGCCTGCGGGCCCGAAAATGTCACGGTCTGGACCTATGACTGGTTTCGCGATGACCCGGCACGGGTCGTCTCACTCCTGGCGCCGGGCATGACCTTCGACATTCCGGAAGATGAGTTGCGGCGCGATGTTCTGCCGTCCCTGACGACCAAGGGACTCAAGGTCATGGCCGCCCTTGAGGATCTCCTCTCTGCAGGGGAGCGCGAGCGTATGGCGCGTCTCCTGCGCAATTTCGAGTTCGATGAACCGAATCCGAGGCTTGAGATTACAGACAGCGCCCTTTTGGCGGCCTATGAGGCAAAATACCGGACGGATCTCGAACGGATCGCCGCAGCCGGTGTCCAACTCCATGCCTGATGTCTACAACCGGCCGCCGAATTGATTTCAATCAATGCGGGGACGGGCAACTGAACCCTAGATTGGGTCAAATGTTGCGAAGCCGGTTGTCGGCAGCAGTGGGAGACAGATCATGTACAAGAAAATCATCGTGCCGGTGGATATGGGGCAGCTCGAGAAGGGGGCCAAGATCCTGAGCAAGGCCAAAGCCCTGCTCGATGAAGGCGGCGAAATCATTCTTCTCAACATCGCAGAAGCCGTGCCGGGCTATCTGGCGATCGATCTTCCGGTCGATTTCATCGAAAACGCCGTCAAGGATGCCGATGTCAAGCTGAAGGAACTCAACCAGACCTGCGGGACCGAAGCCAAGATCCAGGTGCGGGTCGGCTCGTCAGCGCGCGAAATTCTGGCCGCGGCTGAAGATCTCGGCGCGGATCTGATCATCATCGCTTCGCATCGCCCGGACTTCAGCAACTATCTCCTGGGCGCGACCGCCGATCGTGTCGTCCGCCACGCGAAATGCTCGGTCCTCGTGGATCGCTGAGAGATGGAGCCCATGGTTCCGGTCACTGCCGGAACCATTGCAGGAGATTGATGATGCCGGATACCGACCACTACAAGTCCATATTGATCGCCCGCAAGGCAGAGCTTCAGGGCCGGCTGCGCCAGATCGAAACCGATCTCGATGAGCCAACGAGTGCCGACAGCGAGGAGCGCGCCGTCGAGCTGGAAGATGATGAGGTGCTGGAGAGCATGGGGCAGGCGGGTCTTGCCGAATTGCGCGCCGTCGAAGCTGCATTGGGCCGGATCGAGAAGGGCACGTTCGGAACCTGTGCCCGTTGCGGTGGTCCGATTGCCGAAGCTCGCTTGAAGCTCGTGCCGCATGCCGCGATTTGCGAGCAATGCATTCGGGCTCAGTGACGATCCGTCGCAGCAGCGACGGATTTTCCCACCGCCATTTACCGATTCTTGTCTTGATGCGATCATAATCCCGTGGTTTCCTGAGCAACAATCAGATTATCCGGAACTACGTATGACTCGCTTTCACGGCATCCCTTGGCGCTACGACAAATATGAGATTATTGCCGATGGCATTGTCCACGGCATTGGCGTTGTTGCCGCACTTATTGCCGTTACGGCGCTGATCTTCTATGCGACGGTCTGGGGAACGGCAGGTGCGCTGGCGTCCGCCTGGATCTATGGTCTCGGACTGCTGGCGTCGCTTGGAATCTCGTTCGCCTACAACATCTGGCCGGTATCTCCTGTCAAATGGATCCTGCGGCGTTTTGATCATTCCGCGATTTTCGTATTGATTGCCGCCACCTACACACCGTTCCTGCAGGCAGGTTTGCCCGATCCGCTGATCCTGGCAAACCTCATCGGCATCTGGGCCGTCGCGTTTTTCGGCGTCTTTCTGAAATGCGTCTATCCCGGGCGGTTCGATCGCCTGTCGATCCTGCTTTATCTTGCCATGGGCTGGAGCGGGTTGATGCTGGTCTCGAAGCTCTACACGATCCTGTCGGTGTCGACCCTCGTGCTGATCCTGATCGGCGGCATCATCTATTCGGCTGGCGTCATCTTCCACGTCTGGGACAAATTGCGGTACCAGAATGCGATCTGGCACAGTTTCGTGGTGACCGCAGCCGGCGTCCACTACGTCGCCGTGCTGACTGCCGTCGTCTCCGCCCCTGCGTGACGACGGCTCAAGGCTCAGCTCTTTTCGAAATCCAGCGCATGTCCATTGATGCAATAGCGCAGCCCGGTGGGTGGCGGGCCATCAGGGAACACATGGCCAAGGTGGGCATCGCATTCCGCGCAACGGATTTCCGTTCGGATCATGAAATGGGACGTGTCGCGCACTTCCTTCACCGCGCCTGCATTCACGGGCTGGAAATAGCTCGGCCAGCCGGTACCGGAATCGAATTTGGTGTCAGATGAGAAAAGCGGCGTCTTGCAGCAGACGCAGCGATAGATGCCCGTCTCATGATTGTCCCAATAGGGACCGGTAAAGGGACGTTCGGTCCCGCCTTCACGAGTTACACGGTATTGTTCCGGCGTCAGACAATGCGTCCATTCGTCTTCATGGCTGGTCTTGGTCATGGCTTTCTCCTTTGGTCCTATAAATGGTGCTGCCAGCCCGTTTTGGCAATCCGTCAATTCTGAAAGGCGCAAAAACCACTGCGATCCTGAGCGAACGAGGCCGGAAAACGCACCGAAAATCGTGGAAATACAGGCTCTGTTCAGGCTCGGGTGGCCGTTTTTGCTGGCGTTCAATCGCTCAAGACCCTATCCATGGGGTGCAGGATTGAAAGGAAGACATATTGGTTGATTTCAACGTTGCAATGATTGTGAGCCTCTTCCTGCCTGTGGCGGGGGCCGGTTTTGCACCGCTGCTGGTCCGCATTCTGGGTCATCGCGCCGCCTGGTTGCTCGCGGGTTTTCTGGCCCTGCCTTTCGCACTCTATTTCTCAACCATGATCGAGAATGGCGCTGGAACGGTGCTCTCGGGCGGGTTTGCCTGGGCTCCTTCGCTCGGGCTGAATTACCAATGGCGGCTCGATGGACTGTCTTTGACGTTCCTGCTCCTGATCTCAGGTATCGGAACCTTGATCATTCTCTATGCCGGAGCCTATTTGAAGGGGCATCCGCAACAGGGGCGGTTTCTCTCCTTCATCTTCCTGTTTTCGGCCTCGATGCTTGGCGTGGTGGCGTCCGATCATCTCCTGATGCTGTTCGTCTATTGGGAACTGACATCGATCACCTCGTTCCTGCTGATCGGCTTCGACCACCAGCGGGCGGCCTCGCGTCGTGGGGCCTTGCAGGCGCTGCTGGTTACCGGCGGCGGCGGTCTGTTCCTGCTCGCGGGCCTCTTGTTGCTTGGCCAGATCGGTGGTGCCTCGACGCTCTCGGCGCTGATTGCAAACGGGCCCGCCATTCTCGCCCGACCCGAGGCGGTCGTGGCGCTTGCGCTGATCCTGGTCGGCGCCTTCACCAAGTCGGCCCAGTTTCCGTTCCATTTCTGGCTTCCGAACGCCATGGAGGCGCCGACACCGGTTTCGGCCTTCCTGCATTCGGCAACCATGGTCAAGGCGGGCGTCTATCTCCTGATGCGGCTTTTCCCGCTGTTCGGAACCATGGCACTCTGGCAATGGGCCCTGCCACTCTTTGGCGGTGTCACGTTTGTCATCGGCGCCTTTCTTTCGCTCCGGCAGACCGATCTCAAACTCATTCTGGCCTATACGACCGTTGCATCGCTCGGCCTTCTGGTCATGCTTGTCGGCATCGGAAGTGAAAAGGCGGTCGAGGCGGCGGTCCTCTATCTGATCGCACATGCGCTGTTTAAAGGCGCGATGTTCATGTTGGCTGGCGTGATCGATCATGAAGCAGGAACGCGCGAGCTTTCCGGGCTTGGCGGTCTAAGAGGCGCAATGCCGCTCACCTTTGCCGCAGCTTTGCTTGCAGCTCTGTCCATGGGTGGCCTGCCGCCTTTCACCGGCTTCCTCGCCAAGGAAGAAATCTATGCCGCGCTCATCGAGGGACGGCCCGCGATCGCTCTGGCGCTTCTGGCGGCATTCGCCGGCAATGCGATGATGTTCGCGGCCGGATTCACCGTTGCCCTGCGACCGTTCCTCGGAGCCCGGCGCGAAACACCGAAACATGCCCATGACGGACCGTTACTGTTGATGGCCGGCCCGGTCATTCTCGCTGTAGCGGGCCTTCTGTTCGGCCTCTTCTCAACATTTCAGCACCATTTCCTTTCTTCGCCCATGGCGTCAGCCGTCTTCGGTGCGCCGCTGGCGGTAGAAATTTCCGTGGTGCCGCACTGGGGCCTGGCGCTGATCCTGTCGCTTCTCACCATCGCAGCCGGCGCTCTCATCTATTACACTAGGGATGCCGTGCGAGCCTTTGCGGACCGTATCGTGCGGGCCATCGGCTGGGGTCCGGATCGCGGCTTCGATCAGTTCGTCTCGGCTCTCGTCCATCTCAGCGTCCGCATCACCCGGATCCTGCAGCCGGGGCGGCTGGAACTATATCTCACGGCGACCTTCATCATCATCGCCGCCGCACTTCTCGTGCCGATGGCTGCCTTCGGGGAATGGCCTTCCTTTCCCGAACCCTTGGCGTGGCCGCAACTGCATGAGGCCGGCATGATGCTGATTGCGGTAATCGGCCTTGTCGCTGTGCTCGTTGCCCGCACGCGCCTGACGGCGATCGTCTCGCTCGGTATCCAGGGATTTGCCGTCGCCGTTCTCTATCTGATGTTCGGCGCGCCGGATCTCTCCTTCACCCAGTTCATGGTCGAGACCTTGTCGGTTGTCATCCTGGCTCTGATCATGACCCGGCTCAGGCTTGAAACCACCGATCACCGCCCGACGGGGCAGAAACTGCTCGATGGAACGATTGCGATTGCCTGCGGCCTCGGGTTTGCGCTCTACCTGCTGCGGGCCGTGCAAGTGCCGTTCAATTCCGCGCTCACCGAGTTCTTCAGCCACTATTCGAAACTGCTCGCGCATGGCGCCAATGTCGTCAATGTGATCATCGTCGATTTCCGTGGCTCCGATACGCTGGGCGAAATCGCGGTCGTGGTGATCACCGGTCTGTCGATCCTGGCGCTCATCCGCCTGCGCAAACCGGCGCCGACGATCGGTCGGAACGGGGAGGGCAGCCGATGAAATCCGTCATCCTGAGAACATTGACGCCCTTCATCACGGCACTCATGATGATCTTTTCGATCTTCATCCTGCTGCGTGGCCACAATGCGCCGGGCGGCGGCTTCATCGGTGGTCTGATCGCCGCTTCGGCCGTTGCCCTCTATGCGCTTGCATCCGGGCCGGCTGCCGGACGCCGCCTGATCCGTTTCCACCCGATGTCGATTGCCGTTGCCGGCCTGATGCTCTCGGCCCTGTCAGGCATGGTCTCGCTTTTCTACGGCGTGCCCTTCATGACCGGCCTCTGGTTTCATCTGCCGCTTCCGGGTGGTGGGCTCGATGTTTCGACGGTCATGTCGTTCGATATCGGCGTCTATCTGGTGGTTCTCGGCGCCTTTTCGGCCATTCTTCTGGCGCTTGAGGAAAGGGAGCAGGACTGATGGAATTCAATTTCGTCCTCCTCACCGGACTGTTCTTTGCCGCGGCCGTCTATCTCATGCTGTCGGCTCACATCATTCGAGTGCTGATCGGTGTCGTGCTGCTCGGCAACGGCGTCAACCTGCTGCTCTTCACCTCGGGTCGTCTGACCCGCGAAGTGCCGCCGGTGATCACGCTTGGCGAGACGCTTCCTGCAACGGCGGCCAATCCGCTGCCGCAGGCGCTGATCCTGACCGCGATCGTCATCTCCTTCTCCTTCTTCGCCTTCCTGATGGTGCTTGCCTATCGCGGCTGGCAGTCGCTCCGGACCGACGACACCAACACGATGCGTTTTGCGGAACCGGCCGAAAGCAATCTGCCGCCGGTGGATTACTGATATGGCCATGATGTCCTTGTTCCATCCGCTGGCTGCGGCCGCGACCGATATCGATCTGGCCGCCGTCTATGTGCCACAGCCGGCGCTCGCAGATTGGCTTGTCATCCTGCCGGTCGTTTTCTGCCTGCTCACCGGTGCGCTTCTGGCGATGGTTCGCAAGCGGATCGGGCTACATGCGCCGATCGCGCTCCTTGCCCTTGCCGCACTTGTTGTCATCGATGCGCTGCTGCTTGTCCGGGTCCTTTCCGAAGGGCCGGCCACGATGGTGCTTGGCCGCTGGTTGCCACCGTTCGGCATCGCCTTTACCGTCGACCTTCTGGGTGCCAGCTTTGCCCTGGTGGCCGCACTCGTGGCGCTGGCTGCAGCCCTTTACGGCGCCCGCAGTGTCGGGCCGGAAGGGCAGCGCCACGGCTTCTATCCGTTTGTGCTGTTCCTTATGGCGGGTGTCTCGGGGGCCTTTCTGACCGGCGATATCTTCAACCTCTATGTCTGGTTCGAAGTGTTGCTGATTTCGTCCTTTGGCCTGCTCATTCTCGGCGGCAGCCGCGAACAGATCGATGGTGCGGTTAAATATGGGCTGCTCAATCTCGTCGGCACCACCCTGTTCCTGATTGCGACCGGCTATCTCTATGCGATCTTCGGCACGCTCAACATGGCCGATATCGCCAGCCGCGCGAGCGTCGATCACGCAAACCTGCCACTGGGGACGTTGGCGACGCTCTATCTCCTCGCCTTTTCGATGAAGGCCGCGGCCTTTCCGGTCAATTTCTGGCTGCCTGCCTCCTATCACACGCCGAAGATTGTGGTGTCGGCGCTGTTCGGCGGCCTTTTGACCAAGGTCGGCGTGTATGCCTTGCTGCGAGTCCTCGTCATGCTGCTGCCGGCGAACGGCGCCAGCCTCAACGGTCTGGTCGCCTTCGTGGCGATTTCCACGCTCGTGGTGGGCGGCCTCGGGGCGATCGCCCAGGCGGATATGAGGCGGGCGCTCGGCTACATGGTGATCAGCGGCATCGGCATCATGCTGGCCGGGCTGGCGATCGGCGGTGAAAAGGCGCTGTCAGCCGTGATTTTCTACGGACTGCATTCGATGGTGGTGATGGCCGCACTCTATTTCATGGCGGGAATGGCCGGCCGTCTCGCCGGATTCGATCTCGCCCGCATGGGAGGGATTTATGCTGCGGCTCCCGGCTTTTCGGCCATGGCACTGATGCTGTTTCTGTCGGTCGCGGGCCTGCCGCCCTTCAGCGGCTTCTGGCCGAAGGCCGAGCTCGTCTCGGCGGCTATTGGAACCGGCCATGGCTGGCTTGCCGGAGCAATCCTGCTCTCTGGCTTCCTCACCACCTTTGCCGCCGGCCGCATCTTCATCCTCGGCTTCTGGCGCCCGGCAGAGACTGCGCTCGAACCCTTCGCGCCTCCCGCAGGCACGATCCCGGCGCTTGTTTTTCTGGTTGCACTGACAATAGGCTTCGGCCTCTGGCCCGAGCCTTTGATGGTCCTTGCCCGGCAGGCAGCGGAGGGGCTTGTCGATCCTTCCGGATACATGCGTTCGGTCTTTCCGGGAGCCGGCGCATGACGATGCTGTTTGCACATCTCGGCCTTGCCATTCTCTGGATGCTGGTCAGTGGACAATGGTCGGCCACCGGTCTTGTGGTCGGTCTGGTCCTCGGCGCCATCGTCGTCAGCCTTTTTCCGGTTGGGCGCGGCAAACTCCGCTATGGTCGCCGTCTGTGGCGGATCTTGAAGCTGTTCGTCGTCTTCCTGCGAGAATTCGCCATTTCGGTCTATCGCGTCATACGGCTGGTCCTGTCGCCAAGCCTGAAATTTTATCCCGGCATCTTCACCCATCCGGTGAACCTGAAGACAGATTTCGAAATCACGCTTCTGGCCAATCTCATCACGCTCACACCCGGCACCTTGACGGTCGATGTTGCCGATGATCGCAAGTCGCTTCTCGTGCATGCGATCGATTGTCCGGATCCGGATGCCGCACGGCGCGACATTTCCGAAGGGTTCGAACGGCTGATCCGGGAGGCATTCGAATGATCATCAGCGATCCGATCCTGCAGCATGGCCTGACGGTGGCGTTGGTCATCCTCATCCTTGCGCTCATCGTTACCTGCATTCGCGTCATCATCGGTCCGACGCTCGCCGACCGGACCCTGGCACTCGACCAGCTGGTGGCGATCGCAATCGGTCTGATCGCGCTTCAGGCGGTGAAGACGGGATATGAACTCTATATCGACATCGCTCTCGCACTGGGCCTTGTCGGCTTTCTCGCCACGGTTGCGCTGGCCCGCTACCTTTCGATCGCAAAGCCGAGCGCCGAGGATGATAGCGATCCCGACAATAACGAGCCCGAGCAGAGGTAGCCGATGCTGGAAACCGTTCTTTCCATCCTGGTCGTGGTTCTCGTCATATCCGGAGCGCTTATCGCGCTCGTCGCAGCCATCGGCATCGTACGGTTGCCGGATCTCTTCACACGTATGCATGCCGCCTCCAAGGCGGGCACAGCTGGGTCCGGTCTGGCGCTGATCGCGGTTGCGATCCAGTCCGGGGACGCGACGATCTGGATCAAATGCCTGGGCACCATTCTGTTTCTGGTCCTGACAGCGCCGGTGTCGGCCCATCTGCTTGCCAAGGCCGCGCTGAAGTCGGGTGCCCGGACAAGGAATCTGGATGAAAACGGCACGGAGTGATCAATTCCAGAAAGATTCTATTTGCGAATACTCTAAGTCGTGCACCATTCCGTCTACACCAGCTTTTGCCGGATTGCCTGTTGTCGGCAGATTTCAAGACGAAATTCGGCTGTAATTCTCATAAACTTATACAAGCAAATGTTCAAATTCCCGGGAACGAGCCGCCTTGGCGCCTCTATTTCCTTTATGACATTTCCGGAAATCTTACGGGTTAAAAATTATTCTTGGACAATTTGGGCAAAGGTGATAATTCCTTCACAGTAGAGCCTGAATGTTGATTCAGATTTGGAATGTATATGTTATGCCGTGGGGTTCTTTGCGGTGGAAATCCAAGATTTCCGGGCAAAGTTGTTGGCAAATGTAACGTTTCAGGTGGTCGGTTCGAGGCCAGGCATGTCCGGGAGGCTAGGGGTAGCTCAACGGGCAGGTCTTGTGTCGGCGCTCTGCATTGATCGCTTCGGATTGCATCCGGAGCAGGGCAAGTAGATCAATCAGGAGAGAATAGATGATCGAAACCACTGTCGCAGGCAACAAGGAGTTGCTTGTCGAACTGACCGCGGAAATTGTTTCTGCCTATGTCGGCAACCACGTCGTTCCGGCCGCAGATCTTCCGGCATTGATCGCCGATGTACATACGGCTTTGTCGAACACCTCGTCGCCGGAAGCCGTGGCGCCGGTCGTCGAAAAGCCGAAGCCGCCGGTTCCGGTCAAGAAGTCGGTTCATAACGACTACCTGATCTGCCTTGAAGATGGCATGAAGTTCAAGTCGCTCAAGCGCCACCTCATGACCCATTATGGCATGACCCCGGAAGAATATCGCGAGAAGTGGGATTTGCCGCCGGATTATCCGATGGTTGCCCCGGCCTATGCCGAAGCGCGCTCGCGCCTCGCAAAGGAAATGGGTCTCGGTCAGGGCCGCAAGAAGCGCGCCTGAAACAGATCTGCTGGATGAAAAATGGCGGCTTCGGCCGCCATTTTTGTTTGAGAAAATAATCCTAAATAATTTCAGAATTAACGTTTCATTCGAAAATACAGTTTAAGGTTGCTGAAAGTTGCTTCATTCGCGCAAACAAGCGCGCTATCATAGGAATATATACCTATTAGTTGATGGAGGCATTAATGTCGTCGCGATCCGGTCTATTCGTCCAGCCTTTCCTGTCCGCCCGAAAAAGACAAGCCCCCTGGGACGTAGTGGCAACCTATTCGCAAGAAAGGCGTCCAGACCAAAGCGCGCCTGCATCCACGGGCAAGCGGCGCGGCGGATCAAGTCGCCACGGGATTGCGGCCTCCCCAATCCGGGCCGCCGAATTTGAACGGCGGGCGGCTGCCCGCATGGTCGCGGTTCTGACCGGGGAGATTTGCGGGCTGCTGATGGGACCGGCAGAGGGGCGAGACCGGCGCTTTGCCCATGCGCACATTCAGCAGATCGCCATGTATGTCTGCCATGTCGTTCTACAATTGACGCTCACCGATATCGGACTGTGCTTCCATCGCGACCGAACGACAGTCGGCCATGCCTGCGCACGGGTGGAGGACCGTCGAGACAGCGCCGGCTACGATGCGCTTGTCGCCGTTATCGAGCGAATTGTCGAGGGCATGTTGTCAGCGACCAATTCCGAATGGCAGGGGGTGGGTCGATGAAGGAACCCCGCAATTCTCAAAAGGGTGACCTGGCGCGTTTGCTGCGGTTTCTCGGAAATGCAAGTGGCACCCATCGCTCGGCCGATCGGCCGGATCGTGTTCTGGTGGAGGTCGGCAGCCGCAGCCAGATCTTTTCGCGCGCTCTCATCGATCTGGCGATGACCGACGGGCTGGTTCGATCCGACGAGACAGGGCTTGTGGCCACAGCTGAAGCCAGAACCTTCCTGCGCCGCTGGATGGCGACGCGCGAGGAAGCCTTTCTTGACCAGCATCGCCAGTCCGAACAGCGCACGCTTTCCGACGATGGCGAAAGCCTGCATGTGACGGTCAATCTCGCGGAATCGCCGCTTGCCCAGCTCGCGCGTCTCAAGAACAAAGCCGGCACGCCCTGGTTCGATCCGGATGCGATCCGTGCCGGAGAGCGGCTGGCGCGCGATTTCCAGTTTGCTGGGCTGCAGCCCAAGATGACGATGACCTATGCGCCACGGCTGGCCGGGCGGCCACCGGCGGGCCAGAGGATGGCGAGCCCGCTTTCGGATGATATCGTTGCCGCGCGAATCCGCGTCAACGGTGCCGTCGAGGCGATGGGTCCGGACCTTGCCGGCGTGGCACTCGATATCTGCTGTTTCGAAAAGGGGCTGGAAACCGTGGAACGCGAACGGCAATGGCCCGCTCGATCGGCAAAGCTGATGCTGCGGACGGCGCTGATGCAGTTGCACCGGCATTATTGCCCGCCGGCGAAGCCGGCACGGCGCAGCCACACCTGGGGTGGGGAGGGCTATCGGCCTGATCTCGGCAATCGGTGATCCATACCAAGCGACGATAGGATAATCAGAGTCGGTTGGCAGCTTCCGACTGGATGCGCTTGACCATCGACCGCAGCCCGTTGGCCCGCTGTGCCGAGAGATGTTCGACGAGCCCGATCTTGCCGAATGTTTCGAGCGCATCGAGCTTGACGATTTCCGAGGCATGATGGCCGGAATAGATTGCAAGAACGATGGCCACCAGACCGCGCACGATATGGGCGTCGCTATCCCCGCGGAAAGTCATGACCGGATCGGGGCCGTCGCCCGTTTCGCTGACGAGCCAGACCTGGCTTGC
This sequence comes from Fluviirhizobium alvei, assembly GCF_030551875.1. GTDB lineage: Bacteria > Pseudomonadota > Alphaproteobacteria > Rhizobiales > Rhizobiaceae > Rhizobium_E > Rhizobium_E alvei. Next base: position 432,444 of record NZ_JAUOZU010000001.1, read on the forward strand.
ACAGCCTCGCACCTTGTTGTCATCGGTCCGGTCGCTCGCGGGCAAGTCAGGCAACGCCTTTCCGAGTTCGATCACATAACGATAGCGATCTTCCCATTCTTCAAGGAATTCAAAGTCGTCGAGTATCTGGGTGAGGTCTGTCATGGTCCGGGTCCTGTTGCGGCAACAGATAGGGGCTCTTTGCGACAAGAGCAACCGTTTCGCGACTGGGGAGAAGCATCGATCCCGGCAAAAATAAAAAATTCGCCGGAAAGCGGGGCTTTCCGGCGCGTCAAAATGACGGGAGGGCAGGCAGGGTAAACTGTAAAATCAGGGGCGAGGGCGGGGGCTCGGTATCGGAACGAAGACCTGGTTCTGGTCGGCGGCAACGGTGCCGGTCGTCACGTCATCGGTTCGCGGCTGTTCCTTGTCCTCGGAAAACTGGGTGTCGAGATAGGTGTAGGCAATGCGGGCGCCTTCGCGGGCCCTGCTGCCAAGGCTGGAAACGGTTTCAGCGCCCTTCACGCAGACATCCGGTTTCTCGGCGCAGAGATCGGATACATAGGAGATCGCACCGGCGGCAGCGCCGAGAGCATCGGTCAGTTCAACGCCTTTTTCCTGTTCCAGCCGGCTGGCGGCTTCCTTGTCGAAGATCGGAAGCATCACCAGCACAAGAGAAAACCAGAATGCAGCACGAATGAGAAACCACATTGTCTTGCCTAGCCTGTCTTAGCGGCCCTTGGGGGCTCTCGTTGGTCTCGGCGGTCATTTGCCCGTCGTTGATGCCAAGCTAGCGGTGATCTGCAAATGTCTCCTTCCGGTAATTCATGCAATCCGACTCAAATACACATCAAATTCTAGTTTTCGGCATTTTCGACAAATTCGAATGAGGTTTGATTCAAACTGTTCCGGTTGTCGTTAATCATTGCGGCAACCGCTTTGCCGGAAAGCCCGGAACTTGCAGCGAAAGCCGCTGCCACGGATGTTAACGGAGAACGGAAAATTCCGTTTTGGCAAGCAGTTACACGGTGTTAACCACGAATAACGAAGTTCGCCGAAACTGTCTGATTTCTGGAAAAACCGGGCGTCATTGGCCGGCTCGGCGGTCCAATTTTATCCTTTCCTTAAGCGGGGAATGCGATTTTGCAGAGGATAAGTTACGCCTGAGACAAAGGCTGGTTGCGTTGAGTGTAAAGAGTAAAATCGCTGGCATGATGCTGATGCGCGCGGACGAACGGCAGACCCCGAAGCGGGACCGGGCCATGTTTCGTCAGCGCCATTTTGCGCTGTCTGCGACGGCTGCTGTTGCCACGCTCCCGATCGCCCTGGCTTTGGGCGCCGATTGGTCTCTGGTCCTGCCTGCCTCCTTCGTTTCCTTCGCTTCCTGCCTCATCGGCTGTGCCGGCTTCTCCATGCTCAATCCGAAACAGAGCCAGCCCCTGGCTGTCAGTTCGGTTGCACCTCCGGTGCGGCCGGCTTCGGAACAGCTTCTGCTTGATGGGCTCGACGGGCTTGTCAGCCGCCACGATGCGTCCGGACAGATCCTGTCGGCGACCGGAGCCGGTTGCGCAGGCTTCGGCCTTGCGGGCCATCTGGCGCCGTCTGCCTTTCTCGATTGCATCCATGTGACCGGCCGGCTTTCCTGGCTGCAGGCGATCGATTCGCTACGTCAGGGCGCCAACCGGTCCGAAGCCCATTTCCGGATGACGCTGCCGGGACGCGACGGCATTCTCACGCCCGTGCATTGCCGGCTGGTGTCGGAACGCGATGGCGACGGCAACCTTTCCGGATTCCTCGCCCATACGATCGATCTGACCGCACAGCAGGCGCTGGACGAAGAAGTGCGCCACTGGATGCTCGAAGCCCGTTCGGCCAATGATGCCAAGACACGTTTTCTGGCAGCCGTAAGCCACGAACTGCGCACGCCGCTCAATGCGATCCTCGGCTTTTCCGATATCCTGATCGGGGAATATTTCGGCAAGTTCGAAAACGAACGCCAGAAGGAATATGTCGAACTGATAAACCAGTCCGGCAACCACCTTCTTGCCGTCGTCAACACCATGCTCGACATGAGCAAGATCGAGGCTGGGCGTTACGAACTGATCAAGGAACACTTCTCGATCGCTGCGGCCATCCACACGGTTGACGAAATGCTGGGCCTGCAGGCCCGCAAGAAAAACGTCACGCTGGCCGCTCGCGTCGCGCGCGGACTGGATGAGGTGGTGGGCGACCGTCGCGCCATTCAGCAGGTGCTGATCAATCTGGTCAACAATGCCATCAAATTCACCGAATCCGGCGGCGTCGTCACCGTCGATGCCAGGATCGAGGGGCGCAATCTGGTCCTGTCGGTTTCCGATACCGGCATCGGCATCTCGCCGGAAAAGCTCGTCCATATCGGCAAACCGTTCATGCAGGTGCAGAACGACTATACCCGTCAATATGAAGGGACCGGTCTCGGGCTCGCGCTCGTCAAAGGACTTGTGGGTCTGCATGGCGGCACCTTCCGTATCGAGAGCGAAGAGGGTAAGGGAACGGTCATCACTGTGACGGTACCGAGCGATGGCGAAGCCGATGAGGCTTCCGAGAGTTTCGATTTCCCGCCGCGTCTCACCACTGAACCCGTTTCGTCCAACCCCGCGGGAGAGGATCGCCATGGCACAGCCGAAGCGAAAATCGCCTGAACGGCCCAATAGCCGCAAGCCGGTGAAGAAGCCCGCGCGCATTGTCGTGCTGGGCGAGGCCTTGCTCGGGCTGATGGGCCGCCATCCACGTCTTCTTGCGGGTGTGGGAACCTTCGTGGTGGTGTTCTCCTTCGTTGCCGCCAATGCGCTCTGGTATCAGCCGCGCCACCATCCGGCACCGCTTCTGGCGACCCGCATGATCGACGAGCAGGAAACCGCGCCGAACGACGTAGCCATGAACGCTGCTCCCGCCGAATCGGATGTCGAGGACGAGCCGGGTGTGACCACATTCCGCATCGAGCGCCAGGACGATCCGTCAACGGCGGTAACGAAGCCGGCCGCTCCGGCAGCCAAGCCATCCGAACTGGTCCGGTCCATCCAGCGCGAACTGGCCAATCTCGGCCTCTACAATGGTCCGGCAGATGGGCTGGAAGGTGCGCACACCACGGCCGCGATTGCCTTTTATGAGGAAACCGAAGGCTTGAAGCCGACTGGCAAGGTTTCGCAAGCATTGCTCGATCGTCTGTCGAAACCGTCGAAGAATGTCGCCGTGCTGCCGGAAGATCGCCCCGCCTATGACAAGACCGCGAGCACCAAGCCCGCCGGGGATGATGTCGCCGCACTCATCAACGAGTCGAACGACATGCCCGCGGTCGCCATTCCGCAGCCGAAGCCTGTTTCTCCGGCTCTGGTGATGAAGATCCAGCAGGCCTTGGCGGATATGGCTTACAAGGGCGTCAAGGTCGACGGGATCGCGGGCGAGGCGACGCGCGCGGCCATCCGCTCGTTCGAGAAGAGCTACCGGATGCCGGTGACCGGCGAACCTTCGCAGAAGCTGCTCGACAAGCTGAAATCGATCGGCGCCGTCTGACCCTGCGACAGTGCCGCAAATTGACAGGCGGCCGCCTTCCACCTATCCGTTAGACCATGCGTGTCACATCCGAATTCTTCGTCTCCGCGCTCGTGCGCCGCGTGTTCTCCAACGGAGGTTTTGCTGCCATCGAACGGCACGGGTCGCCGGAAGCCGGGGCAATCTTCATCCGCCATCGCTATCGGGACGGGCTTGAGGATCTTTATGGCCCGGCCCCGCAAAGCCTCGTGAGCGAAGAAGATGGCGATGACCGCCGGTTCGAGCTGCGCCTTGAACGGGTGCCCGGCGAGGAGGTCGATGCGCTGATCGCACGCGAAGGCCGTTTCGATTCCGATCTCTGGCTCGTCGAGCTCGAGACAGAAACGATTGCGGGCCTGTTTGCGCTCGCTTCCGGCAATGCCTGATCGGTCGGTTGAGAGGCGTCATTAACCTCGACGCAGCCAAATTGGTCTATGGAATCTCCAACAGGAGAGACCATGACCGTTCTCATCACCAGTGCAATCATTGCCGACCGCAAGGGTCGTTACATCCTCGATCCCGGCGTGACCGTCTCGGCATCCGGACCGGTCATCGATGCTTCGGCATCCGTGAGCGGTCGCAGCTTCTATCTCAAGGGTCTGCTTCAGGCGACATCCGGCACGGGCTTCGTGCTGGGGAATGGCAGCCTGGATGACAGCAACACAACGATCCGCATTGAGGCCACCGGTGAAATCAGGAGCGCAGGCATCGGTCTGAAAGCGCTCGACGGTGGTGTCGATCTCCTCAATCTCGGGCAGATCACGACGAGCTCGACGGCCCTCATGCTCAAAGGCGGCAGCAACACGATCGAAAATGACGGCATTCTGCGCTCAAGCGCCGGCACCCTCATCCAGTCGAGCGGGCCGGGCGACCGGATCGACAACAATGAGGGCTCGATGCGCGCAAGGCTGGACGTCATCGTCGCATCGGGGGCGGATTTCGTCTTCAATAACAATGCCAGCCTGCAATCGCTCTCCGGACGCGGGTTGATCGCCTCCGGTGCCGATGCCCACATCACCAACAATGCCAGCCTGCGGGCGGCGGGCAATGCTGTGACCTTGAGCGGATCCGGCGCCATCCTCACCAACACGGGAACGCTTTCATCGGACAAAGCCACGGCGGTCGTGCTCACGGGCGACGAAGCGATCCTCACCAACACGACCAGGATCTCGGGTAGCCGATATGGCATCGAGGCAAGCGGCGACGGCCTGACCTTGACCAACTATGCAACGATCAGGGGCAACACCGCGCTCAAGGTTTCGGGCGATGATGCGATCGTGACCACCAAGGCTCTGCTTCAGGGCAAGGTGGCGCTGGTGATCTCAGGCAATGATGCCACGGTGACCAACACCAACGAGATCATCGGTCGTTCGGAGACGGCGGCCGCAATCCAGATTAGCGCCACTGGCGAAACGGCCTTCACCAATCGCAGCATGGTTTCGGCCTCATCCGGCCTGGCGATCACGGGGAAATCCGGCTCGGAACATATTCTCAACACCGGCAGCATTCTCGGCGATGTGCGATTGGGCGGTGGCGACGATTGGTTTTCTTCGCTCAAGGGGAAGGTCTCGGGCCGTGTCGAAGGGGGGGCGGGCAATGATATCTATGTCGTCGGAATCGCGGTCGATCTTCGTGAGGCGGTAAATGCCGGTCGCGATACCGTGCAGTCGACGATATCCTGGACACTTGGCGCCAATTTCGAAGTGCTGGAGCTGAAGGGCGGCAAGGCAATCGGCGGAACCGGCAATGCGGGCGATAACGAGATCACCGGCAATATCGCGGCCAATCGCCTGACCGGCGGACGCGGTGACGACCACCTCACCGGTGGCGGCGGCGCCGACCTTTTCATCTTTTCGCGAAACCAAGGCCATGATGTGATTGCCGATTTCGGCATTGGCGAGGATCGGATCTCGATCGCCAAAAGCGCCGGGATAACGGATTTTGCCGATCTCGAGACCCATCTGTCACGGGATGGCGGCAACAGTCTGATCACGTTTGATGATGGCGCTACCATCATGATCGAGGATGTGCGCCCGGCGGCGCTCGAGGCGACTGATTTTCTGTTTGCCTGAACGGAAAAGGCCGGCGCTTTCGCACCGGCCCTCCGTCCCCGCCCGCAAATCATAGAGCAGTTGGTTCACTCGGCAGCCTGGCCCGCCATCTTGCTGCGATGAACCGCATCGATCATGACCTGGCTGACCGCACCATAGGCTGTCACCCAGGCTTCCCGGGTCGCCACATCGAAGCGAGGCCCGAAAAACAGCGCCATCGATTGAATGAGTGCCGTTCCGACTGTCTTGTAATGCTGATCCTCGACGCCGTAATTGATGTGGCGCAAAGCAAGCGATTCCAGTACCGGAACGACGCCGGACAAATCGCGCAGATTGTTGATCACCAATGCCAGCGCGGCCATGAGCTTTGTCTGCTGCGATTTCATCTCCACATGAACGAACAGTTTGCGGAGTGAGGGATCGAGGGCAAAGAGCCGCTCGTAGAAAAGAGCCGCAGATTCTTCCTTGCCCTTGGAAAACTCCAGGAAGCTCTTCTGCAGGAGGGTGATCGTTTCTTCATTCATGATGCGTTCCTCGTTGTCGGTGCGTGAGACCGTTATGAGGGGCGCTTGTTTCTTCCATGCTTCTGAAAAGAAGGGGAATTGTTTCAATTGTTTCCCGGGGAACAGCGGATTTTGCAAACGTCAATTGCAAGCGGCCTGACCATAGGAGTTTGGTCAGGAATGCGCCTGAAGGCTTTCGAGAACGCGGGCGATATCATCTGGTGTGAACGGCTTTTCGATGACCGGGCAACCCGTGCGGGCCAGAAACCGTCCGGCCGATGGGCCGAGCGTGTCGCCGGTAATGAACCCGATCCGCATCGTCAGTTCGGGACGGTTGGCCGAAAGCCAGTCATAAAGGCTCGGTCCATCGCCGTCGGGCATGCGGATGTCGCACAGGATCGCTTCGATCGGCTGGTCCGGATTGGACAGGATCGTCTGTGCGGCGGTGCCGCTCTGGGCGCATATCGTCGGAAACCCGCTCGCCGAAACCATGTCGGAGATCAGTTCCGCTAGCTCAGGCTCGTCATCGACAATGAGAACGGCGCCGCGTGCCGGCTTCTTCTTGCTGAGATCGGATCCGACGCCGAAATCGCCCACTGGGTCGTCGCTCTGGGTCACAGGCAGACGAATGACGAACTCGGCGCCTTCTTCCGGCTGCGGCACGGCCAGTTCGAGCGTGCCGCCATGGGCTTCCATCAGCCCGCGTGAGACGGCAAGGCCGATGCCGGTGCCGTGTTCCTGCGGCTTGGTGGTGAAGAAAGGATCGAAGACCCGGCTGCGGATGCCTGCCGGAATGCCGGGGCCATTGTCGCGCAGCCTGACCACGATCGTATCGCCATCATGGTCGACCGAAATCCGGATGAACCGCTTGCTTGACGATTTTTCCTCAAGCGCCTGGCGCGCATTGACGATCAGATTGACCAGCACCTGATGGATGAGATCGCCATCGGCACGGGTTTCGGGAACTCCCTGCTGCGTCTCGACGCTCACCTCGACGCCGCTCGATTTCAGGCTGTAGGACAGAAGCTCGATCGCATCCTCGATCACCTTGGTGACCGAGATATCGGTTCTCTCGGCCTTGCGCTGGCGCGCCATGGCGAGGAAGGTCTTGACGATGCGGGCGCAGCGATTGGCCGCATTCTCGATCTTGAAGGCGCGGTTGGCAAAATCGGCCGCCTCCGGCAAAAGGTCCGCTTCGCGTCCCAGCTTTTCGCGCAACATCATCGCCTGGCCGATGACAATCGAAAGCGGATTGTTGAGTTCGTGCGCGACGCCGGAGAGCAGCGACCCGAGTGCCGCAAGCTTCTCCTTCTGATAAAGGGCTTCGCGCTGGCGTTCGATCTCGTATTGGGCTGCCTTGACGGCGGAAAGATCGCGGATATGGGCTGTGAAATAGCGGGTTTCGCCAATCGATACGTCCGACAGCGCCAGTTCGACAGGAATGGTACGGCCATCGGCGGAAATGGCTTCAAGCTCCACCCGCTTGCCGATAACGCGCGATTGGCCCGACGCCATGTAGCGGCTCATGCCTTCAAGATGCTGCTTGCGATAGCGCTCCGGAATGATCAGCTCGCTGATCTCGCGGCCGATTGCCTGTGACCGATCGAAACCGAACAGTTTTTCCGAGGCCGGATTGAAATCAACTACCTTGCCATCGCCATCGACGATGATGATACAGTCGAGCGATGTCTGCACGATCGCCTTCTGCAGCGCGTCACTCTCGGTGCGAATCCGCACTTGTTCGGCAAGATCGGCTTCGCGCCGTTTCAGTTCCGTAATATCCCGTCCGAATGTCACGAAGCCGATCACCGGCCCATCGGCGCCTCGTTTGTACGGTGTCAGGACTTCCTGGATGTACCGGGCGCCTTGCCCTCCAAAGTCGACCCAGCCTTCCCAACGAACGACCTGGCCATGCCTCAGGCGTTCCAGATCCGGCAGATAATCGGCTGCGATCTCGGGTCCAAGAATTTCGGCCACAGTCTTGCCGATCACTTTTTCCGCCGGAAGGCCGACGAAATCGAGAAATTCCTGGTTGGCGAGCCGGTACACCAGATTGGTATCGAGAAACACGGCACGATTGGGCAGGCTGTTGAACAGCACGAGCAGAAGATCGGCATCGGAAGCCGCGCCGAGATCGTCGCGGTCCGCTTCGCCGCTTGCGGCCTGAGCGTGCTGGTCAAAAGGCGTGGCCATCAGTTCTTTTTCCCGGGCGAATACATATATCCTGCGCCACGGACCGTCTTGATCGTCTGCGGCTTGGATGGATCTTCTTCGATCTTCTTGCGCAATCTCGTTACACGAATGTCGATCGACCGGTCAAACGGATCATCATTCTTGCGATGGGCCAGATCGAGCAGCCGGTCGCGCGACAGGACCCGGTAAGGGTTCTGCAGGAAGACCTCGATGAGATCGAATTCCATCGCCGTCACGGGCTCCTCGCCGCCCAGGGCATTGATCAGCCGACGACCGCTGCGGTCGACATAGAGCTTGCCGAACGAGACGAGTTCGGTGCCGGGCGCAAATGCCGCGGCTGGCTCGGCGGCAGCCTGTTCCGGCTGCGCCGAAGCCATCGGTCGGCGTCCGCTTTCGAAACGGCGCAGCACGGCGCGGATGCGGGCCTTCAGTTCCCGAAGGTCGAAGGGTTTTGTCACATAGTCGTCGGCACCGATCTCAAGTCCGACGACCTTGTCGATCACATCGCCTGCCGCCGTTACCATGATCACGGCCACGTCGCTGGCAGCGCGCAGGCGCCGCGCAATCGAAAGCCCATCCTCTCCGGGCATGTTGACGTCGAGCAGCACCAGCGCTGGCGAGAGTTGCGCCATTTTATGGTCAAGTTCAGTGCCGCCATTGGCGGTGTGGGTGGCAAATCCCTGGCCGCTCAGATAATCGGCCACCATTTCGCGAATATGCTCTTCGTCATCGACAATGATGATGCATGGTTTGTCTGTCAGTTCGGCCAAGTTCACTTCTCCTTGCACCCTGGCATAGACGGTTGGGAGCTGTCCTTGGACACCGTCTTGATCCCGGAGTGCTTCACGTCTCATCCTGTTTGCGAAAAACACGGCTGGCCGGTCAATTCTATTTCCTGCCGGGGCTTCACCGAAACAACTGAAACAATTGAAACAGGGTTTCTCGGTCGCAAAGCTCAGCCCACCAGTTCGGGATGGTCGCAGTCAATCGCTGTATTGATTGCATCGACGAAGCGTGTTTCGCAACAAAAAAACGCGTTTTTCGTGTGCGGATCATCCGGTTTTCGACATTGTATTGCTGGAAACAAGATAACAATTTTCAGAAATAGAAATGAAACAATCGCTTCATAGCTTGCCGCCAATTCGATTGCCCGGAGGCTCAGATGGCCAAGATTATTATATCCGAAGACCGTGAAACGACTTTCAAGGCGTACAAAGCCAACACCGATTTCGTTCTGGCTGAAAATGTAGATATTGTGGTTGCCGGGAAAGACTACGGCATCAATGCCACCTCGGATCATGAAAATAGAAACCTCGATATTCGAGGCAACATCAATGCCAGCCTGAGCGAGGGTATCGCCATCGCCATCGGCAACCCTTCGGGTCTCGGCGGTGGGAACGCAGTCATCCAGAAGAGTGCCAACATTTCTGGCTATTATGGCATTACCAACTACGCCAACGGCCAGACCATCACCAATCATGGCGCGATTTCCGGTATGGTCGGGATTGCGACGATGAGCGATCGCGGGCGCGTTATCAATGACGGCACAATCTCCGTCGTCGGCTACGGCATCAGCCTTGGTGGTGCACAGCGTGTCGTCAACGATGGTAAAATTACCGGCGGCGAATTTGGGATCAGCGCGGCAGGCTATTCGAGTGAGCGCGCCGTTATCGTCAATCATGGCGAGATCACCGGTGGCGAGATGGGCATCATGTCCGGCGGAGAAACCGGCACAAGGCTCGAAATCATCAATACCGGCAAGATCACCGGTACGACATCCGCCATTCATGTCTTCGAAGGCCTGACGACGCAGATCGTTCGCAACCGTGGCGAACTGTCGGGCGGCGTCTATCTCGGTGGCGGCAACGATGTGTTTGACGGTCGCGGCGGTACCGTCGGTGATCAGGTGGCCGGCGGGGACAACAACGATACCTACATCATCGATAACGGTCTGACGACGCTCTACGAGACCGCAAATGGCGGCCTTGATACCGTTCGCTCCGCTGTCTCCTGGACGTTGGGCGACAATTTTGAAAATCTTGCGCTGATCGGCAAGAACGATCTTTCCGCGACCGGAAATGCGCTCGCCAACAAACTGTCCGGCAATATCGGTGCCAACAAGCTTTTTGGCATGGACGGCATGGATGTGCTGATCGGGGGCGCTGGAAACGACAAGCTGACCGGCGGCGCCCAGATGGACCTGTTTGTGTTCCGGCAGAATTTCGACAAGGATCATATCACTGACTTTACCGATGGGCTCGACCAGATCGATCTTCGGACCTTCGATGGCATCGACAGCTACGATGATGTCTCCGGCCATATGAAGCAGGAAGGCAGCAACGTCGTGATCCGCTTCGGTCATGGCGATGTGCTTTTTATCGACAACGAGCAACTGGCCGATATCGGTTCGGACGATTTCCTGTTCGGATAAGTTATGGCGCCCCGTCTCCGGGTGTCATGTTGAAAGCCCGGCGGGATGAGCCTCCCCGTCGGGCTTATTGATCGGGTCGGCATGACGTTCCAGTTGGAAGATATTCTGGCCACCGCCGTCGCTGAAACGTTTGAAACAAAAATCCCGTTTTCGCGAAATCGCGCTGAAACAGTCGCGCGTGAAAAGAATGCCAACGAACCAAACTTTCAGAGGCTGCTCCGATGGGTAAGACCATTCCGAACAATTACAATGACCAGTACGAGGTCTATCTCAACAATGAAACCTGGACGCTCGCCGAAGGGTCGAGCATCAACAATCCTGATGGCCATGGTATCCATGAGGGCGGCAGCTATCATGACAATCTCGTTGAGGTGAACGGCTCGATCACCGCGATCTCCTACGGCTCCGCCGGTGTTGCGATCCAGGGAACCGGGTCTGAGGTCACGGTCGGCGGCAATGCCTCGATCAATGGCTGGTATGGCGTCGAGCTGTTCGGCGACGACCAGTCCGTTTCCAATGCCGGCATCATGAATGTCTATGGCACCGGCATTTATTCCGACGGCGACAACAACGCCATTCTCAACGATGGCATGATCAAGGCCCATCCGTCGGCGCAATCGGATGTCGATGGTATCGTCGCGATCGGCGAAACCACGATCATCAACAATGGTTCCGGCAGCATCACCGTCACCGGCAATGGCATCACGGTGAAGAGCTACACCGATGAGGTCACCGAGGTGACGAATTTCGGCTCGATTACCGCCGACAATCTCGTTTTCTACGGCTGGAGCGGCAACGAAACCTTCAAGAACCGCGGCCTGGCGTTCGGCGATGTTTCCATGGGCGCCGGCAAGGATACGTTCGATGGTGAAAATGGTTCGATCACCGGTTCCGTCATGGGCGGAAACGGCGACGATACCTATATCATCTCCTCCGCCGATGTGGTCCTGTTTGAAAAGGCTGGCGAAGGTATCGATGAGGTGAAATCCTCGGTCAACTACACGCTGAAAACCGATTTCGAGAACCTGACGCTGATCGGCTCTTCGGGCCTCACCGGCAAGGGCACGGTCAAGGACAATGTCATTACCGGCAATTCCGGCGCCAACAGGCTGTTCGGCAACGGCGGCGCCGATACGCTTGAAGGTGGGACAGGCAACGATCGGCTCACCGGCGGCTATGGCGCCGACAAGTTCGTGTTCGCATCAGGGGATGGTCAGGACCGGATTCTGGATTTCACGGCTGGCATCGATCATATCGATATCGCCGATGTGAGCGGCATCAATTCCTTCACCGATCTCAAGCGCAATCACATGACGGTGTCGGGCGATGATCTCGTCATCACCTCGGGTGCCTTCAAGCTGATCCTCGAAGACACCGACAAGACGGAACTGAGTTTCTTCGACTTCAGCTTCTGATGCCTTTGGGCCGGTTGCGCGCGTCAGGCACGCCGGCCCTTGAGCATTTCGCGCTTGCCCGCAAAGCCGGGCGGGCGCTCCACCGCAAAGCCGGCCGCCTGCAGATTGCGACGGACAAATCCCGCCGCCGCATAGGTCGCAAATGTGCCGCCCGGCGCGGTATGATCATGGACGGCCTGCATCAGTTCGGCCGACCACATGGCGGGGTTGCGCGAGGGCGCAAATCCATCGAGATACCAGGCATCGAACAGGCTATCGCTTTCGCCAAGATTGGCGCCAGCATCGCCGACCACCACATCGAGGCGAAGCCTGTCGTCAAAATCGATCCGGATCAAACCTTCGCGTCGATCGGGCCAGGCGGCGACAAGTGCGCGATGTTCGGCCTCTATCTCCGGCCAGCGCGACAACGCCTTGTCGATCGTCGCACTATCCATCGGAAAGAGTTCGAAGGAGGTGAAGTGAAGCGGGCAGGGCGATCCTGCATCGCGCCACTGCCTAAAAGTCTCGCAGAAATTCAGCCCGGTTCCGAAACCCAGTTCGCCGATCCGGAAAGGTTCGCCATTCTGCCAACGGTCCGGCAAGCCGTTGCCGGCTAGAAACACATGACCGCATTCGGCGCGTCCATCGCTGCGGCAATAAAAATGGTCGCCAAATGTGGTCGAATAGGGCATATCGCCCTCGATCCATTCCAGCGCCAGTCCCTGCGGTTTTTCAATGTCCTCGTCCATGCCTCCAGCCGATAGTGCGCTTTTCTCGATCGGTCAATCGACTGCGGATGTGCTGGTCGTCGGTGGTGGCATCATGGGGCTGTGGGCCGCGGTCAAGGCGGTGCAGACGGGCTTGACGGTAACGATTGTCGATCGGCATAGGATTGGCTCGGGCGCATCCGGCGGCCTGCTCGGGGCGCTTTTTCCATGGATGCCGAACAATTGGGACAAGAAGAAACAGTTTCAGTTCGATGCGCTGACCGCGCTCGCAGAGGAACTGGCGCCGCTGGAAGCCGAAACGGGCCTGAGTGCGCGCTACCGTCAATCGGGCCGCATCATTCCGCTTCCCAAGCCGCATTTGCGGACGATCGCCGAACGGCATCAACAGGATGCGCTCGTGAACTGGAACCAGCCATCGGGTCGGTTCTTCTGGCATGTTGGAGACGTTCCGCCAATTGCGGACTATGTTGCGCCTGACCTGGCAACCGCCGGCTATGTGGAGGATACGCTTGCCGCCCGCGCAAACCCGCGCGCGTTGACCGGATTGCTCAGAACATGGCTTCAGGCGCAACGCCAGGCCAGTATTCTCGAACAGTGCGAATTGATCCGGATCGATGCCAAAGCGGGCTCTGCGCTCCTTAAGAATAGCGACGGCAAGGAGACGACCCTTCTTTTTGCGCAAGCGGTTCTGGCCGCCGGGGTCGAAAGCTTCCCGATCCTGGAAACACTGCTGCCCCCGCTTCCGAAGCCGCTCGGGCAGGGCGTCAAGGGTCAGGCGGCCCTTCTGGCGGCCGATCTCGATCCGGCGCTTCCGGTCGTCTTTCTCGATGGCGTCTATATTGTGCCGCATACGGGCGGACGCGTGGCCGTCGGCTCGACCTCGGAGAACAGCTATGACGATCCGGAAACGACCGATACCGGTCTGGACCGGGTTGTCGAGCGGGCAAGGCAATTGATCCCGGCGCTGCGGGGAGCGCCTGTGGTCGAGCGCTGGGCCGGCATCCGTCCCAAGGCGATCGGCCGCGATCCGATGATCGGCCCGGTGCCCGGACATTCCAACATTCATGCCATGACAGGCGGCTTCAAGATTTCCTTCGGCGTCGCGCACCGGCTGGCCGAGCGTGTGATCGACAGTCTTTGCGGTCGCGGGCTGGGCGACCTGCCGGAAAGCTTCACAATGGAAGGTCATCTCGTGGAGATGGAGAAAGACCTGTAGCTTGCCTATCCATGAACGGCCTCGACAAACGTGCCGCCATTTTCTAGCTTTCGCACTGCAGCAGTGAAGGAAGGCTCCCATGATCGTTGATATTTCCACGCCCCGCGACCTCGTTGGCTATGGCCGCAACAGTCCCGATCCGAAATGGCCGGGCGGCGCCAATGTCGCGGTCCAGTTCGTGATCAACTATGAGGAGGGCGGAGAAAGCTGTATTCTCGATGGCGATCCCGCCTCCGAGAATCTTCTGAGCGAAATCGTTGGCGCCGCAGCCTGGCCGGGCCAGCGCAATCTCAACATGGAATCAATCTACGAATATGGCTCCCGCGCCGGCTTCTGGCGCCTCCACCGCATGTTCACCGGGCTCAAGGTTCCGGTAACGGTCTACGGCGTGACGCTGGCCATGGCGCGCAATCCCGAAGCGGTGGCGGCCATGAAAGAAGCCGGCTGGGAGATCGCATCGCACGGCTATCGCTGGCATGAATACAAGGATTATCCGGAAGAGATCGAACGCCAGCACATTCTCGAGGCGGTACGGCTGCATACCGAAATTGCGGGCGAGCGCCCCTATGGCATGTATCAGGGCAAGCCGTCCGACAATACGCTGAGGCTGGTGATGGAGGAGGGCGGCTTCCTCTACTCATCGGACAACTATTCCGACGACCTGCCTTTCTGGGTGCCGGGGCCGAACAACAAGCCGTTCCTGATCATTCCCTATACGCTCGAAACCAACGATATGCGCTTTGCCACCCCGCAGGGCTTCAACTCCGGCGACCAGTTCTACACCTATCTCAAGGACACGTTCGACACGCTCTGGCAGGAGGGGGAGGAAGGCGCGCCGAAGATGATGTCGGTAGGCCTGCACTGCCGCCTTGTCGGGCGGCCGGGTCGTGCGGCAAGCCTGAAGCGGTTTCTCGATTATGTCCTGTCGCATGACAAGGTCTGGATCCCGAGGAGGATCGATATCGCCCGTCACTGGCACCAGTTTCACAAGCCAGGGTGACAAAGTGCTCTACGAATTCACTTGGCATCCGATATCGAACGACGGCAGGCGAGGTGCATCGATACTTGATATTGGGGCGCCAACTTTTCATGCAATTGATATTTGTGTGGCGATCAAACAGTCCGCAGGAGTTTATTCGGGTCTTTTATTTGATTTGACCATGAATAAATCTTGAACTACCTCTTCCTTTCAAGAATGGCGATCCTTTCAGCGGGCGCCCCTTCGAGTGTCAAATCTGCTGTTTCTGGGAGAAGTCAATGGCCAAGATCACCTTCTATAGCCGTATCGGAATGTACGGCGATCTCGACAATTTCTACAATTCGACCGCGCTTACCCTCGAGCGCGCAAAGTCGAATGTCGTCGTTTATGCAGATGCGGATGGCGGGGAGAAGATAAAGATTGAAGGCTCGCAGTTGGCCGTCAACAAGCTCGGCGTCATTACAGCCGGCACTATCACAGATGTTACCTTTTCGGCCAGCAATACGCAGCCGTTGCTCAAGCTGGAAAATGCAAGCGTTGACGCGAAGGCATTTGCTTCGGTATTGAAATCGGGTGGCGTGGAAGCGGCCTACGAATTCTCGCTCAAGGGTAACGACACATTCATCGGCTCCCTAATCTCAGATGAGATCTATGGCGGTGCCGGTAAGGATACTGTCAAGGCCGGCTCCGGCAACGACCATATCGAAGGCGGCAAGGGCAACGACATCCTCTATGGCCAGGCGGGCTCCGACCATTTCGTCTTCCATGCCGGCGATGGCAAGGATGTGATCAAGGATTTCGATGCTGTTGGCGGCAACCTTGCCCAGGATTATATCGATATCGATGCATCGATGAGTTACACGATCAAGTCCGCTAACGGCGGTGCCGATACGCTCGTCGATTTCGGCGGCGGCCATACGATCACGTTGGTTGGCGTCATTTCCACGCAGGTGACGAGCGCGGATTTCCAAGTCTGAACAAGAACGCAATCTCGCTTTTGCTGAAATGAAAGCGGCCCCGCGAGGGGCCGTTTGAGTTGGTGCTATCCGGTTCTTCAGGCAACCCTGCGATGGGCCTGTTGTTGCGAGGGCATCCCAATCCGGAAGGCGGCGAGAAGCTCCTGCAAGGATTGCGCTTCCGCGGCGAGCGTCATGGTCGCTGCCGTTGTTTCTTCCACCATCGCCGCATTGTGCTGGGTCATCTGGTCGATCTGGTTGATTGCGGTATTGATCTCGCTGATGCCGGCCGACTGTTCCTGCGCGAGGGCTGCGACGCGCAGGATGGCGTCATTGATGCCGATGACGTGATGGTCGATGCCGGAAAGGGCCTTGCCGGTGGCTTCGACCAGTTCGACGCCGGCGCCGACCTGGCTTGAGGATTCGTTGATCAGCGCCTTGATTTCGCGGGCAGCGGTTGCCGAACGCTGGGCGAGTTCACGCACCTCCTGGGCAACGACCGCAAAGCCTTTGCCGGCTTCACCGGCGCGCGCTGCCTCGACACCGGCATTCAGCGCCAGCAGGTTGGTCTGGAAGGCGATTTCGTCGATCACACCGATAATTTCGCCGATGCGCGACGAGGAATTCTCGATCCGCCCCATCGCCTCGATCGCCTGGTTGACGATGCCGCCGGAGGTGGCTGCATCGGTCTTGGCTTCGCTTGCCATCGTGCGGGCCGTCTTGATGTTGGTGTCGGAGTCCCGAACGGTCTTGCTGATTTCCGCAATCGCCGCGGCGGTTTCCTCGAGATTGGCGGCCTGGCTTTCGGTGCGGGTCGAGAGCTGCCCGACTGCGACATTGATCTCGTCGATCGAGCGCGTCAGCGTGCCGGTTGAGGAGGAAATCCGGGCCATCGTTTCGCTGAGATTGCCGATTGCCATGTTGAAATCGTCGCCGAGCTTGCGATATTCGCCCGGCAGTTCGTCGATGCGCACGGTCAAGTCGCCACCCGAAAGCTGTTCGAATGCCTTGGCAAAGCGCGCCACCACAGCCTGCTGCTTTTCGTGGCTGGCGCGCGTGACGTCCTCGGTACGGCGACGGCTTTCGTCGATCGCTGCCTGCTGGGCATCCTTGTTGCGTTCGAGTTCCTGGCGCTCGATCATCGAATTGCGCAGGAGAACCAATGCACCGGCGATCTTGCCGATCTCGTCGCCGCGATCGACATGCGGGACCGCTTCGCTCGTGTCATTGTGGGCGACGCGAGCCATTACATCCTTGAGCCTGTTGAGGGGGAGGGAAATCGACCGACCGATACCGAATGCGCAGCCGATATTGGCAATCACGGCAAACAGAATGATCAGCCCCGTCTGGATCATGGCCTGGCGTTGGATAGCGGCAATATCGTCGCCATAGACGCCATTGCCGACGATGTAATTCCACGGCGCATAGGCCTTGATGTGGGAATATTTCTGTACCGGATCCTCGTTGCCCGGTTTCGGCCACCAGTAATCGACATAACCTTCGCCGCTTTCCCTGGCCACCTTGATCATTTCGCGGAAAATATAGACCCCGTTCGGATCCTTGAGGTCGAGCTGGCTCTTGCCATTCATCGCCGGCTTCATCGCATGGGCAACCATGATGCCATCGAGGTCATTGATCCAGAAGTAACCTTCCTTGCCATACCGCAGGGCCATGACTTCGGTGATTGCTGCCTTCTGGGCCGCCTCCCGCGTCATCGTGCCCGCCACTTCCTGCTTGTGATATTGTTCAAGAATGGAGACGGCCACATCGTTCATTCCGACCAGCATGGTCTTTCGCTCGGCAACAATGGCTTCCGTTGCCTCGAAAGTGCGGTAAACCATCGCGCTTGCCATGATGGTGATGGCCATCGCGGCAAGGAGGAAGATCTTTTGCGAAACAGTTAGATTTTTCATGTGGCCTCTCTACATTTCCCTTAAAATTTGAATATTCGAATTTAAACAAGCCGTAAATTTGAACTGTGGATTCTGAGGGGTGATATATCGTAGTGAATCTGCTTATTTGTTGGGCAATTTCTAAGTTATAGATCTATAAAAATCGATTTTGTCAGCATTTTCAAATCTTTCCAACGATCAATATTTAAGCGGGGTCAGATTTCGTAAAAGTAATATAGATAAGGATTTTCGGAGCCCGGTGCGGGATGAAATGTATGTTGAAACTTACGCAAAGCCATCCCATTTAACCTTGGCACAGTGCTGACGCCTCACGTGCCCCTTGTTCTTTCGTGCCATTGTCCTATAACTTTGCGGGTATTCAGCATTGCATCCAGGGAGGCCGGCATGGATCGGGAAAAGTTCGTCGCGCGTTTTGGCGGCGTTTTCGAACATTCGCCCTGGATCGCCGAACGTGCTTTCGACAAGGGGCCACTGCCGGAAAAGCTCGATGCCGAAACGGTCGCAGGAATGCTCTGCGAACAGTTTCGCGCCGCAAGCGAAGCAGAGCGTCTGACTGTCCTGAAGGCCCATCCCGATCTTGCGGGCAAACTCGCAGTCGCAGATCAGTTGACCGCCGACAGCAAGGCGGAGCAGGCCGGTGCGGGGCTCGATCGGCTGACGGAGGCCGAATTTGCCCGCTTCACCGATCTCAATACCCGTTACCACGCCCGTTTTGGTTTTCCCTTCATCATCGCGGTGAAAGGGCTCGACCGGCATGAGATCCTGCATGCCTTCGAAAATCGCATCCATCATTCTCACGCGGTGGAGTTCGAAACTGCCTGCCATCAGGTGGAAAAAATCGCCACGCTCCGCCTCAACGCCATGGAATTCTGACAATGATCATGATCGGCACCGAAGAGTTGCCGGCTTTCGCAGCCGGCGCCGTCAACCTTGCATCCGCGCGCCTCGGCGCCCGTGCCCTGTTTGCGACCGACGAGTTTTTTGCGCCCCTGTCGCGGATGTTGTCCGATGCGTTGCCGGAATTCGATCCGGCCCTTTATGATGACAATGGCAAATACATGGATGGCTGGGAAAGCCGCCGCAAGCGCGTCGCTGGCCATGACCACGCCGTCATCCGTCTTGCCATGGCAGGGCGCATCGCCGGTTTCGATATCGACACCCACTGGTTCACAGGCAACTATCCGCCCTTCGCCTCGGTCGAGGCCGCCTATAGCCCGGATGGTGATCCCGACCCGAACGACGATGCCCTCTGGACCGAACTGGTCGCCAAGGCGCCGCTCGGCGCCTCGTCGCACCATTTTTTCGAAAATGCCGATCGCGACCGGGTCTGGACCCATATCCGCCTGCATATCTATCCCGATGGCGGTGTCGCACGTCTGAGGGTCTATGGCACTGCCGCCTTCGACTGGTCACGTGTGGGCGCTGGTGAAGAAATCGATCTTGGCTACATCTTCCATGGCGGCAAGTCGCTCGCCTGGTCGGATGCCCATTACGGCCATCCCGACAAGATGCTTGAGCCGGGTCGCGGCAACAATATGGGCGATGGCTGGGAAACCAAGCGCCGCCGCGGGCCGGGACACGACTGGGCGATCATCCGCCTCGGCCATGCCGGTATCATCCGCAAGGTCACGGTCGACACCCATTTCTACAAGGGCAATTTCCCCGACACCTGCGAACTGCTCGGCGCCTATCTGCCCGATCTCGGCGATACGCTAAGTGACGCCGAAATTGCTGCCTCCGAACAGTGGAAGCCGATTCTCGGCCGCAAGAAACTCGCTGCCGACACGATCCATAATTTCGAGGGAGCTGATGTCGCCGAAATCGGCCCCGTCACCCATGTCCGTTATGCCATGCATCCGGATGGCGGTACGATGCGCCTGCGACTGATTGGAACAAAACAAGCCTGACGACTGTCGGGCTCAAGTCGTGGATTTGAGCCCGAACAGAATGATATCAGAAAAATTCACTTCCGGCGTGCCCGCTCAGTGGCTCCGATCGGTTGCAAGGCCCTTCTTTCGGCTGGCTTCGCGCGTGACGTGAATGCCGACGGCACAAAAGACGAGCAGGCCGCCGGTGATGCTGGCAGGACCTGGTGTTTCGCCGAAAGCGAGCCAGACCCAGAAGGGGGCGAGAGGAGCGTCGAGCGCACCGATCAGAGCGGTCTCGATGGCCGGTAGACGCTGTGCTCCGAGCGTGAAGAGGATAAGGCCTGCCGCCGAATTCACGAGGCCGAACAGGGCCAGGAGCAGCAAGTCCTGGCTCGTCACAGCCATGGGGGCGCCGAATGGCCAACAGGCGAGACCACTGAGGAGCGCGGACAGGCATGCCGCCGGCAGCACAGGCGCCGCGTCCATGCGACGGGCGATCACCATCATCGCCGCCATTGAAAGCGTCATCCCGAATGCCAGGATATCCCCCGCAACACTGCCTTCGCCGCTGGCCCCGACCATGATCACAACACCGGCCAGGGCGGCCAGACTGGTGAAGATCGCCTCCCGCGACGGACGCTCCCGCAGAACGATCCATCCCAATGCTGCAGCGAGGAAAGGAACCGTCGCATAGATGATCGAAACATGGGCGACGGTTGTTCGTTCAAGTGATGTGATGAACAGGATCATACCGGCGGCGGAAATCATGGCAAACAGCCAGCCCGACATTTGAAGGCCGGCGAATTGCTGCCAGAGGTCACGACCCTGACCAATGGCGATGACGGTCATGATGCCCAAGGCGCCGAAAATGCCTCGCCATGCCAGCATGGTTCCGCTGTCGAGTTCAATCAGCCGGGTGAAATAGCCGGCCAGGCTCCAGGCGACGGCCGACGCAAAGACGAGTAAAAGGCCAATCTGGTAGCGGGAAGAGCTCATGTGCCGGCCGTCCGATCTGGCCGCCTTTGCATCCAGTCGCCGGTTGTGTTCCACCAGCGGTTCGGGTTTGCGCTGTCATCGAGATTTTTCGAGCGGCTCGCCAGAATCGTTTCAAGCCGGATGACCGGCTCCTGATAGGAATGGAGCTGGAAGATCGTTTCGACCACCTGCTCGACGAGCAGCCGGTCGCAAGGAAGCTCGAACGAGAGTTCCACCACGCCTGGCCGCAGCCGCACGCCGGGTTCGGCACCTGCTGCAGCGCCATCCAGGGGGCGGTAGCGTTCCGTGCCTGCGCTGGATTGAAAGGCATTGCTGTCATAATGCCCGATGACGAGCGGCGTGATCGCCACCACGCCCCGCATGATCCGTTCGACATCTTCGCAGGGCGCCTGCACCCTGAGAAGCTGCATGGTTTCCATCCGGACCGATCTGGTTTCAAATTCCTGCATTGCGGCTCCTCTTTCAATATTTGTGTGAGGGGCAGGATAGAATGCGGTTGCTGACACGGCCTGTCAGCAGTCCTATGTTGAAACGGAAACGCTTTTCGGGCGGGTGGCTGTACAGGACGTATAAGATGGGTCGGTCGACGCGACTGTTTGAAATCATCCGGCTGCTGAAGCGTGCCTCCCGCCCGCTGACGGCTGCGGAGATCGCGCGGTTGCTGGAAGTCAGCACACGAACTGTCTACCGGGATTTTGTCAGCCTGCAGGCCATGAAGGTTCCCGTCGAAGGCGAGGCGGGCATTGGCTATATCATGCGCGAAGGCTATGAATTGCCTCCCCTCATGTTCACGCCGGATGAGGTGGAGTCGATCATGGTCGGCCTTTCCTTGCTGGGCCGGACAGGCGATACGGGACTGAGCACCGCCGCTGCCAGCGCCCGCGTGAAGATCGACGACATGTTGGCCGAAAGGCTCGGTGGGCGGCTTGACCGGGCGGATCTGCATGTGTCGCGCTGGAATGCCGTACCAGCATCGACCATCGATGTTTCGCTGTTGCGAAAGGCGATCCGGCGGGAAACCAAACTCTCTCTTGCCTACAAAGACGCCGAAGCCAGCCGCACTGAGCGCATCGTCTGGCCGATCGCGCTCGTCTATTATGTCGAAAGCGTCATTCTCGTCGCATGGTGCGAGTTGCGTGGAGATTTCCGCCATTTCCGCACAGATCGGATATCGGAATGCGATCTACTGGATGAAACCTTCCGCGGTCAGCGCGAAAGGCTGCATGCCGAATGGCAATCCAGAAACCCGTGGTCCTCGATCGGTTAATCGGGTCCGCGGGCGTGGTTGCTGCGGGCCCGGTCTTTGGTCAATGCGCCTGCGCACCCGTCATCTTGCCCGCAAGGAAAAAGCCGAAGCGGCCGACGAACTGGGTGACGATAAAGGCAATCGGCCAGGCGATGATGAACTGGTGCGGCCAGGCCTTGAGCCAGATTTCGTTGGGGCCGATTGCAATCATGCTCATGATGCCGGACATGATAAGAGCCATCATGCCGGTGATGAGGATCTGCGCGATAATCATTGTGCGTTTCTGTACCATGGTGTCTTTCCATTTTTTGGGGAGACGCCAGGGATTGGGAGCATCCGAAGCGCCTCCCGGTTTCGAAATGAAGGAGGCGCCGTGGGTTCGCGTCGAGCGACTAGATCTTGCGGATGCAAGGACTGGAATAACCGGACCAGCCTGAAATTTTTTCGGCAAGTCCGGTCCTAGTCCAGCCACCTGACCAAAGTCAAGTCCTGCGGCACGCCGCAGGTCGCTCAGGTTCTGTGCGCAATTGTCTTCAGAAGCGCGAAGGTCTCGAATTCGCGGTAGCTCTTCTCGTCGTTGCTGGCGCCGTAATTCTGGTTGGCGGACAGCTTGACGATCGTAACATTGCGCGTCGGATTGACATAGACGAACTGGTTATAGACGCCGATGGCGGAATACTCGCCCTCATCGCCTTCCGGCACCCACCATTGATAGCCGTAACCGAGCAGGGAATCCGAAAGGCCGGTGTCGCCCGGCATGAGATGCGGCGCATCCGGCGTCACCGATGCCGTGACCCAGTCTTCTGAAACGATGCGGCGACCATTGGCGATCCCCTTGTTGCGGAACAGTTCGCCGATCTTGGCATAGTCGCGCGCCGTTGCATTAAGGCCGCCGAAGGCCATTTCCATGCCGAAATCGTCAGTGATCCAGTAGCCCGGATTTTCCATGCCGAGCGGGTGCCAGAGCTTTTCCTGCATGTAGGACGTGATCGACCGACCGACCGCCTTGGTCAGCACCATGCCAAGAACCTGGGTGTCGGTGGAATTGTAGAGATTGAAGCTGCCCGGTTCGCGCGCCCGCGGCAAGGTCGGCGCAAAGCCATCGAAACTTGAACCCGAGGCCATGACGGTGGCAAAGCGCACGATATCGGATTCCGGATCGGAATAATCCTCGTTCCACTGGGCGCCGGACGACATCTGCAACACATCCTTGATGCGCACGCCGTCATAGGCAGAACCCGCAAATTCCGGCCGATAGTCCGTAACCTTCTCCTCGATCGACCCGATCAGGCCCTCATCGACCGCAATGCCCATGGTGGCGGAAATGAAGCTTTTCGCCACTGACATCGACATCCAGTGCCTGTCGGCACCACCCCAGTCGGCATAGTTTTCATAGACGACCTTGCCATCCTTCAAAACCAGAAGCGCCATCGTATCGGTGGCGGCGAGAAAATCGGCAGAATTGCGCGCGCTTCCTTCGAACAGATGCTGGTCGGGCAGGGTGATCCTGTCGCCCTCGGCAAAGGGGGCCGGTGTCGGCGATGGCGTCATCGTCGAGGTCGGAAAGATGTCCTTCATCGTCTGAAAATTCTGGCGCTGATCGGCGCCCCTGAAAAGATTTGCAGTAAATGTCGCGCGGTCCATTCTGTCCCCCAGAGTGTGATTATGGGACCAGACTGGCAAATCGGACGCACCTCTGGCAAGCGATTCTATACGATCGTTCAGGAAAAAGTTTTATGTAGTGCGGCACGTCCGTGTGTTTCCGGGCGCAAGCTGTTGCCTGAGGATTAACTCCTCCATGGGCTAAGAATAAACCCCTCCCCACAAGGGGGAGGGGTCGTCATAAAAGAGCGAGGCACTTCCAACGCCCGCGATGCCGGCAGCCTGCAACAAAAAACCGCCGACGTTTCCGCCGGCGGTTGAGTGGTGCTGATTTTTAAAGTGCCGGGCTTATCCCGCCATGCGCATGCGCTGCGCCATATGGCCGAGCTGGCTGCCCTGCGAGCTCGACGAGACCTTGAAACTGCGGATGAGGTTGAGCAGTTCTTCGGTATCGTTGGCCAGCGTCTCGGCGGAGGCGGTGGTTTCCTCTGCCATGGCGGCATTCTGCTGGGTGGCGGCATCGAGCTGGTTCATCGACGAGGAGATCGAACGCAGGGTCGTATCCTGCTCGCTCGCCGAATGGGCGATCTTGGTGACGATATCGCTCGCAGCCTTGATCTGGTCGGAGATACGCTTGAGCGCTTCCCCGGCCTCGCCGACCAGCTGGACGCCATTCTGCACCTGGCTCGAGGAATTGGAGATCTGTTCCTTGATCTCCTTGGCGGCAGCGGCGGAGCGCTGAGCCAGTTCGCGCACTTCCTGGGCGACGACGGCAAAACCCTTGCCGCTTTCGCCGGCGCGGGCGGCCTCGACGCCGGCATTGAGCGCCAGAAGGTTGGTCTGGAAGGCGATTTCATCGATGACGCCGATGATCTTCGAGATTTCCGAAGAGGATTTCTCGATGCCGCTCATGGCGCCGATGGCCTGCGCCACCACCTGGTCGGAGCGGTTGGCTTCGCCGGAGATGGTGTTCACCCGGTTCGCGGCTTCCTGAGCGCCTTCCGCCGTGTGGCGGACGGCCACGGCCAGTTCGTCGAGAGCCGCCGACGTCTCTTCGAGATTGGCCGCCTGGCGTTCGGTGCGCTGCGACAGTTCGCCGGAGGCGCGCCGGATCTCGTCCTTGGAGCCGGCAATATCGACACCCTTGGCGGAGACACGGCCCATGGCCGCTTCGAGATGGCCGAGCGCTTCGTTGAAATTGTCGCGCAGCGTCGCATATTTACGGCCGAGATCGTCGCATCGGACGGTCAGGTCGCCGCGTGCCAGCTGTTCGAGAGCGCGGCCGATGGTCGAGACGACCAGCGCCTGCTGTTCGGTCTCATCCTTCTGCATGTCGACATTGGCCTGGCGTTCGCGATCGAGCTGCTGCTGCTGCTCTTCCTGGCGCCGTTCCATCGCATGGCGTTCGCGCACCTTCTGCTGCAGCGATTCCGTGGCGCGTGCCATCATGCCGACTTCGTTGCCGAGACCGGTATGGGGAATGGCAATCGCAACATCCTCATCGGCAACGCGGGTGAGGGCATGGTGGATATCGGCAAGCGGTTTGGAAATGCCGCGGATAACGTACCAGGCCGAGGCAAGCGCCAGCACGGCAATGACCAGGCCGATACCGATCGCTTCGTTGGCCATGGCGTTCACCTGCACCTCTAGGTCATCGATATAGACACCGGTGCCGACGATGATGCCCCAGGGCTCGAACGATTTCGTATAGGCGGCCTTCAGATAGACGTCGCCATCAGGGTTGGTGGGCTTTTCCCAGTAATATTCGGTAATGCCACCGCCATTGCGTCCCTTGTCAACCATCTGGTCGCGGAACATGTTGCCCATCTTGTCCGGCAGGCCCTTCTGCTTGGTGCCGACATTCTTGGGATTGGGATGGAAAACCTGCACGACATCGTAGTCCATGCCGAACAGGTAGCCGTTGGGCTCGAATTTCACCTTGCTCAACAGTGCGTAGGCGGCCTTTTGCGCCTGTTCGCGGGTCATTTCGCCGGCAACCTCGCGGTCGTGGAATGCCTTGAGTACCGACAGGCCGGATTCAACCTGCGTGCGCAGCATGTCGAACCGTTCGGAATAGATCGCATTCGACGAAGAGCGGATCTGGAAGAAAATGGCGGCGGCGAATGCGAGCATCATCGCGCCGACCAGCAGGAAAAGCTGTCTGGAAATTTTTAGGTTTTTCATTTGTCCTCGGCAAACAGTGTCGCCGGTTCCGTTCATCTTTCTGCTGTCGAGACGGAATTCTCGATGATGAACAGGCCTCATGCCGAACCAGGGTGCTCCGACAATCGCGGCTGGTGGCTAAGGATTGGTTGATAATGGAATAACGAGTTCTTGTGATTCAAAAATAATAGATTTGCGGATTTTTCAAACGCAAACCGCGTAAATCACGAATTTGGAATGTAAGCGGGAAACCTTTCCGAAATATTAGCAAAATGACGGAAAGTGAATTCTTACTGTTCTGCCCGAATGCTCAGGGCCCGGTCGGGCAGAACGAATATCGTGCCAGAAGTTGCGCCTTGGCGCTGCCTTTGCCTTCGGACTGAAGCGGATTGGTATTCACGTGTCATCAGGAGTTCAGCGGCTTGGCTGCGTCCTTGATCGCATCATTGTGATACCAGTTTCCGTCGAGGGCTTCCGCGCAAATCTGGGTTGTAGATTTCGCGTCGGAAAAATTCGAAAATTCGCGGTTTTCGCGATTTCCGTCACGAAATCGACCAGGAAAAGGAATTATCTGGGCTGAACCTTGGTGCGTATTGGCTTTCATAGCTCTGTTTCCTCGTTTTTTCTCTGATTTTCGAAAGATGGTATCTTTGTAGCACACTTCAAGATTGATTGCATGGGGAATATTCTGAATGCCTGAAAAAAGTTCAGTGGCAGATTAAATAATAGGCAGCGCAGTCGCATTCGGACCTGCTAATTGCCAGGTGAGCGTTTTTTAGGCTGTCGTTTTTGCGAGACTCGGACGGTGTGAGACGGAATCCTTGCGGTCCGCCTGTGAATCCCGTGGCGGTTGGTCGCAGCCGCGAGAGATTCTGTCGGTTTCCTGTAGATGCGCGAGGCCTATTTTGAATCTGGCACGCTATATGCATCGAAGGAGGCATCTGTCTGCGGCGGTCTTGATCGCTGGTCCTGCTGCCGCATTCCGACGGGTTGTGTTCAACGTGATAACGACGAAAGACGATCAATGACGAAGTATAAACTCGAGTATATCTGGCTCGACGGTTACACCCCGGTTCCCAACCTTCGCGGCAAGACGCAGATCAAAGAATTCGATGTCTTCCCGTCGCTTGCCGAGCTTCCCTACTGGGGCTTCGACGGCTCGTCGACCAATCAGGCAGAAGGCCGCAGCTCCGATTGCGTGCTGAAGCCGGTTGCGCTTTATCCGGATCCGGCCCGCTCGAACGGCATTCTGGTCATGTGCGAAGTGATGATGCCGGATGGCGTTACCCCGCATCCGTCCAACAGCCGTGCCACCATTCTCGACGATCCGGACACCTGGTTCGGTTTCGAACAGGAATATTTCTTCTACAAGAACGGCCGTCCGCTCGGCTTCCCGGATGCAGGTTATCCCGCTCCGCAGGGCCCGTACTACACCGGCGTCGGCTACAAGAACGTTGGCGATATCGCCCGTCAGATCGTTGAAGAGCATCTTGATCTCTGCCTCGCTGCCGGAATCAACCACGAAGGCATCAATGCCGAAGTGGCCAAGGGTCAGTGGGAATTCCAGGTGTTCGGCAAGGGCTCCAAGAAGGCTGCCGACGAAATCTGGATGGCACGCTACCTGCTGATGCGGCTGTGCGAAAAGTACGGCATCGACATCGAATGGCATTGCAAGCCGCTCGGCGACACCGACTGGAACGGTTCGGGCATGCACTGCAACTTCTCCACCAAGTTCATGCGCGAAGTCGGCGGTAAGGCCTATTTTGAAGCTCTCATGGCTGCTTTCGCCAAGAACTGGAAAGAGCATATCGACGTTTACGGTCCGGACAACCACATGCGTTTGACCGGCAAGCACGAGACCGCTCCGTGGAACCAGTTCTCCTATGGTGTTGCTGACCGTGGTGCCTCGATCCGCGTCCCGCATTCCTTCGTGAAGAACGATTACAAGGGCTATCTGGAAGATCGTCGTCCGAACTCCCAGGGCGACCCATACCAGATCGCTTCGCAGGTTCTGAAGACCATTTCGGAAGTCCCGACCGCCGCTTCTGCTGCGGCCTGATCGGATCCGACCAATTGATCTTGAGCGGCGCCGGGGCAACCCGGCGCCGTTTTCGTTGCTTGATCTGAATCATACATAGAAAAAATAATATGTATAAGCTGAATTCATCCACAAGGAGGATTTAGCCATGAAACATAAAAGACTGTTCGCAGCCATGATCCTGTCCGCCTTCGTTGCCGCACCGGCGATGGCGGAGGATAATCAGAACTGGCGCCCCTGGGGCGGCGGAAACGGTCCCGGTCGTCAGGCGATGATGGACCGGATCGGCGCCATCGACAGCAACGATGATGGTATCATCAGCGCCGATGAGGCAGCCGACCAGGTCGAATCCGTCTATGCGGCCATGGATGCTGATGACGATGGCGAACTGACCATGGAAGAATTCATGGCCGTTCGCATGGGGCCGCAGCTCGGGCAGAACGAAGCCCGCCAGAAAATGATGCAGGATCGCAAGAAGGCCCGCTTTGGTGAAATGGATGTCGACAAGAGCGGCAAGGTCTCCAAGGCCGAATTCATCGCAGCCGGCAAGGCTCGCTTCGAGGCAGCCGACACCGACAAGGATGGGCAGGTCACGCCATGGGAATTCCGGGCCCAGCGTCGCGGTTGGCAATAAACCTGGCAAAAGGCAGGGGCGCCGGATGATCCGGCGCCTTTGGCTCCAGGAGGTTAACCGCGCAGCGGTTTCAGGGCGCCGGCCCACTTGTGGAGTTCGTTCAGCATCAGCGTCGTACCCTCGATCACCTGGTCGTTGGGCTGGAAACCGTCTTCCTTGAGGAAATTCGGGAAGAAGGGCAGCGGAACCGTCTGCGGAATCGGCATCATGTTGACGTTGTTGAGCAACTGACGCAGGCCCTGGGTCGCACGAAGACCGGCGGAAACGCCGCCATAGCTGACCACGCTGGCCGGCTTATAGCCCCATTCGACAAGCAGGCATTGCACGGCATTGACCAGCGAGGCCGGCGGGAAGAAATCATATTCCGGTGTGACGAAAATGAAGGCATCGGCAGCCGAAACACTTTGGCTCCAGCGCTTGGTCGCCTCATGCTCGTATTTCTGCATACGGGGGTGCGCAGCCTCATCGAGAAGCGGCAGGTTGAAATCGGCCAGGTCGACCAGTTCGACATCGAACTTGCCGTGCGAGGCTGCGAAGTCCTTGAACCAGCTGGCGATCTTGGGGCCGACGCGACCGGGTCTGGTGCTGCCGATGATGATGTTGAGCTTGAGGGTCACTCTTTTATCCTCTTCAGAAGATGGGTTTTGGGCATCCTTGTTGGCTGCCGAACAATGGTATAAATTTGATACCGATACCTATTTAAAGGCACGACCGATCCATGCAAGACGGCACATTGATGTTACCATCATCCGAACGCGAAGATGGGGAGGGACAGGATGCCATCCGCCGCCATATTGGTTCGGACAATTGTCGATTGGCGGGCTCCATCCTTTCCCGCATCGGCGACAAGTGGAGCGTCATGGTGGTGCTGATCCTCGCATCGGGTCCGCACCGGTTCGGCGAAATCAAGCGTGCCGTCCACGGCATTTCGCAGCGTATGCTGACCTTCACGCTCCGCGGTCTCGAGCGCGATGGGCTGGTTACGCGCACGGTCTTCGACAGCGTTCCGCCCAAGGTCGTCTATGCGCTCTCGCCGCTTGGCCATTCCCTCCGCGAACCCGTGACGGCTCTTGGAAAATGGGCCTTTTCGCATCAGGATGAAATCGAGGACGCCCGGATTCGTTTTGACCGGGGCAATGGATGATCACCTCATCCGTATCAGCAAGGAACACCATGTCGCAGGAACTTTCCATACGCCCGCTCACGCAGGACGCCTTCAAGCCCTTCGGTCAGGTCATTGAGGCCGATCCTGCCACCATGCGGCTGATCAATGGCGGCACCACCGAGCGGTTTCATGCGCTGGGAACTGCCGAAACGCTGGGCGAGGGGGCATCGGTCATCCTCAATATCTTCCGCGGTCAGCCACGCCGCTTCCCCTATTCTGTGGATATGATGGAACGGCACCCGTTCGGCAGCCAGAGCTTTCATCCGCTGCAATACCGGCCCTGGCTGGTGGTTGTTGCCGAAGACGAAGGTGGAAAGCCGGGCCAGCCGGTCGTCTTTCTGGCGCGGGGTGATCAGGGCGTCAATTATCGCGCCAATGTCTGGCATCATCCGTTGATGGCGATCGGTGGTGTCAGCGATTTTCTTGTTGTGGACCGTGCCGGCCCCGGCCATAATCTCGAGGAGCATTTCTTCTCTGAACCCTATGTGATCCCGGAGTTCCAGCTGTGACAGGTCTGACCACGCATGTTCTCGATACGGCTCTCGGCATTCCCGCCAAAGGCATGATGATCGATCTTTTCCGCATCAATGAGGAAGTGAAGGAGTATATCAGGACCGTGCGCACCAACGCCGACGGGCGTATTGATGGTGGCCCCATTCTTTCCGGCGAGGATTTCCGCAAGGGCACATACGAACTGCTCTTCCATGCCGGCGCCTATCTGCGGATGACCGGGCTCAAGCTTTCCGATCCGCTGTTCCTCGATCTCATTCCAATCCGTTTCGGCATTTCCGAAGTGGCGGGCCATTACCATGTGCCCCTGCTGATCTCGCCCTATGGCTATTCCACCTATCGTGGCAGCTGAAGGCGGTGCCTGGTTTGCGTTTCGCCGTCATCGCCGACATTCATGGCAATGCGGCTGCCCTTGAAGCGGTGCTTGCCGATATCGATCGGCTCGGCATTACCGAGATCATCAATCTGGGCGATCACTTTTCCGGTCCGCTCGAAGCCGGCCGCACGGCCGAGCTTTTGATGGCACGCGCCATGACCTGCGTTCTCGGCAATCACGATCGCTATCTGCTCGAACAGTCCCCCGAGGCGATGGGCGATTGGGAAGCCGATGCGATGCTGACGCTTCAGCCCCACCATCTCGACTGGCTGCGCGACCAGCCGATGAGCCGGGTCTGGAACGATGACGTGTTCCTCTGCCATGCCACGCCTCAGCGCGACACCTATTACTG
Organism: Fluviirhizobium alvei; assembly: GCF_030551875.1. Classification (GTDB taxonomy): domain Bacteria; phylum Pseudomonadota; class Alphaproteobacteria; order Rhizobiales; family Rhizobiaceae; genus Rhizobium_E; species Rhizobium_E alvei. Next base: position 463,307 of record NZ_JAUOZU010000001.1, read on the forward strand.
GCTGGAAACGGTGACGAACGGCATCGTGCACCTCAAGGAACAGGACGAGATCGAAGCCATTGCCGAGGGTATTCCGCAATCGCTCATTCTCTGCGGTCATTCGCATGTGCCGCGCCTGATCGAGATTTCCGGTGGTCGGCTGATCGTCAATCCCGGCAGTGTCGGTTGTCCCGGTTATGATGATGGCCGCTCGAACTATCACAAGGTCGAGGCCGGAGCCCCGCATGCCGCTTATGCGGTGATCGAGAGGGTCGATGGCGACTGGCTGCCATCTTTCCGCAAGATCCGCTACGACCATGCGGCAATGGCGAGGCTTGCGGAGCAACGCGGTCGCCCGGATTGGGCCCGTGTGCTCGCCTCCGGGCGCGTTTGAGACTGGCGCGCTTATGCTGATGCGCCTTCCGCTCCTGTTCCCCGGGTGACCACAAACATCTGCCATTTGTTCTAGATCAGCGCCAAGCCCGCGCATCCCGGCCTCTGCCGGTCAGCGCTCAACCCGCTTGGAGAGAGAATAGACAATGGCAAAACATGTGTTCAGCGGATCCACGAATTCCACGATTTCGGTTGATGCCTCTGGCGATAGCTGGATCATCTCGCGTTTCGGCAGCATCCACGCTGCGTCAAACGGCATCTACGAAAGCAACGCCTATAACAATTCGAAAATCGTCGTGAACGGTTTCGTCGATGGCGAAGCGTCCTATGGTATCAATTCAAACGGCGCCAATGCCGATATCACGGTTGGCAAGACAGGTATTGTCGACGGCAACAACGGTGTCGGCCTGTTTGGCGACAATGCCACCTTCTCCAATGCCGGCCGGCTTGCCGCCGCCGCCAATGCGCTCGTGGTCAAGGCCGATTTCGCAACCGTCGAGAATTCCGGTGTCATTGCAGCCGGATATGGTCTTGTCTATGAAGGCAACCACCTGAAACTTCACAATGCCGAAAGCGGCATCATCAACGGCACCTATGAGGCCATCAGCATCACGTCGGTGGATGGCCAGTCGAGTCGTTTCGTCAATGACGGTCTGATCCAGTCGGCCAGCGTCTCCTTCCATGGTGATTCAGGCCGGGAAATCCTGATCAACCATGGTACGATCAAGGGCACGGTCTTCCTGGGAAGCGGCAAGGACCAGTTCGACAATCGTGGCGGCACACTCAAGGCCGATGTTTACGGCGATGATGGCAATGACGTCTATATTGTCGACCGCGCCGCGACCCGCATCTTCGAAAATGCCGGGCAGGGCGACGATCTCGTCAAGTCGACGGTCGACTATACGCTCAAGGAACATTTCGAAAAACTGGCGCTTCTCGGCAACAGCGATACGGATGGAACCGGCAATGCACTTAACAACACGATCATCGGCAATGCGGGAGACAACCGTCTTGTCGGCAAGGCCGGATCGGATCGGCTGAATGGCGGCGCCGGTGACGATCTGCTGATCGGAGGCACGGACGCCGACATATTCGTTTTCAGCAAGACCGGGGGCGATGACCGCGTCCGCGGCTTCGAAGACGGGATCGACCATATTCTGCTGCAGGGTGTCGATCTGTCCAACTTCGCAACCTTCAAGCAGGACCATGTCAGCGTCAGCGGTGACGATCTCGTCATTACCTTTGGTGCCAACACGCTGACGATCGAAGATATGAAGAAGGCGGATCTGACCTCGAGTGATTTCGTAGTCTGATCCCCGAGTGTGAAGCGGTAGTGTATTAAAGCGGCAATTCCGGCCCGCAGCTGCAGGCCGGATGCCAGCTGTGGCACCTGGCAGGGAGACAGGCGCTTCGCAGGTTCATGAGGCCGGATGACCGGCTCAAGACTTTGCCGTACCGGGAGCCTGGGCGACCGGTACGTTCTGCTACCGGATTAGCCGCACTTTGTATCAGGAACATGACAGTCGTGGCGCCATGCCATTGATGCGGTGGAAACCGCGCCTGGTTCCCGCGCCGACGACCGACCAGGCTCTGGCCATCTCCCCAGGCTCCTCGCAAATACGGAATGGAACCTGACAGCTTATTGGCGAAAACCGGTCACCGCTGAAACAATTGAAACAAACTCCCCAAAATTCGAAATTGAGGTGAAACAAAGCGAACCTATGCTGACTTCAATGCAAGGGGAACGAAAATGAACATGTTATCAGCCATGACGCGGGTGATTGCCAAACCCGATTGTGCGGTCCGCGTGGCCGCCAACAGCAATTTGAGGACCTATGCGGTTCGCAGCGCAGCCCAATCGAGGCCCGAGCAACCGCTACTGGTGTCGATGCCACAGTCGATGATCGAAATTGCGAATGCGCAATCGGCCGTGCGTGTGGCGAGCTTGCTGGCTCTCATCGCCTTCATGTCGCTTGCGGTTTCCATCCTGGCACTCGCTCTTTTCGTGCTGCTGCTCTGGCATGCGCGGAGCGAGGCGGCGCATCGCTCTGAGCCCGGGTTCGAGCCTCCCGTTATCCAACGCAACGGACTTGATGAGAAGGCTGCTCGTCTCCGGTCGCTGTCACCCGATCTGTTCACCTCAGGTCTGGTCGCGCCGCCGCCATCAAGCCCGCGGCCGCAACATTAGCGCATCGAAATGCCCAGGACCAGATAAAGGGTATATATCCATGGCGAACTATTTCATCGGCAACAGAAGCGCCGAGTTTCAGGCAAATACGGCCAACACAAGATACATCCTCCGTTCCGATGAAAAGGTGGACGGCGTCGATTATGGCATCACGCTGAGCGGCACGCTCACCGGCCGGTCCTTTCTGATCAATGGATATGTCGAGGGTGCGAAAGCGGCCATCATGGGTGGCCAGTACAATGCGCCCGTCGAAGCCTGCAGCTTCGAGATCGGTGAAACCGGCTATGTTCGATCCGAAAAGGGCACGGCTCTGGTTGCCTATGGCGAGAGCCATCAGATCCACAATGCCGGTGTGATTTCTGGCCAGACTGGCATCATTGCCAATGATGCCGCGACCATTGAAAACGAAGGCCAGATCACGGCAACCGGCGTCGGAATCAACGGACGGCCGGATGTGAATGTCACGAATGATGGCTTTATCGCAGGTATCCACGGTATCTACCTGACCGGCGATGCGGCCGAGGGGGCCGTGATCGTCAACCGGGGCGTTATCGCGGGCCAGTACTCGGCCATGTATCTCACCAATGCCGGCGACCGTGTCACCAATAGCGGCAATCTTCTGGGCGATGTCTGGCTTTCGGGCGGCAACGACACGTTCGTCTTCAAGGGCGGCAAGCATTCGGGTCTGGTTGATGGCGGCGTCGGCAATGATACGTTCGTCATCTCGGCTACCGGAACGACGCTGCGAGAGTCTTTCGGTGGCGGTGACGATACGGTCCGGAGCGCGATCTCCTGGACGCTGGCTGACAATTTCGAAGATCTTGTGCTCGTGGGCAAAAAGAACAATCGCGCTGTCGGCAATGATCAGGACAATGAGATCACGGGCAATGGCGGTAACAACCTTCTCAAGGGGGAGGGCGGCGCGGATACCATTGCCGGCAATCGCGGCAGCGACAAGATCTCCGGTGGCGAGGCCGCGGATCTGTTCGAATTCGCCACCGGCCATGGGCATGACGTGATTCTCGATTTCGAGAATGATCTCGACAAGCTCGATCTCAGTGGCTGGAAGGCGATCACCGGGATCAACGACCTGAAAAGCCACCATCTCGAGGTGCTGGACGATGGCGTGAAAATCCATGCCGGTGACGACTGGATCATCCTTCGAGGCGTCACCAAGGGCGAACTCGACGCCGGCGATTTCCTGTTCGGTTAGATCGTTGCTCCAGCGTTGCTTTGAGGCTCATGTGCCAATGAAGAAAGCCCCGCTTAAGGGAGCAGTCCGCTCCGATTTCAGTTTCTGACCATCCCCTTTGCAACCAGACGGTCAGAAAGCGACCCCGGCGGGATGAGCCTCCCCGCCGGGGTTTTCTGAAACAAATGAAACAAAAATGCGAAGAATACGAAACACGATTGAAGCGTCCTGCTGTGAAAAGAACATCACACATTCTGCGACACGAAGAGAGGTTCCATCATGGCGCAAGTTCACATCACCAATTCATCCTCTACTGTCACGGCCAATACCGCAAATACCGATTACCTCCTGGATGACGGCGTCATCGTTAATGTCGGCGGTTCCAATGCTGGAATCTTTGCCGCCGCATCTGTGACCGGCCGTACCTTCTCCATTGCGGGCGACGTTGTTTCCGCCGGCACCGGAATGATTGTCGGCGATTACAGCACTGGCGGTGGCGCGGCAGACAGCTTTACGATTTCCAAAACCGGAAGCATTACAGGCTCCGCCGGCCTGGTTCTTTATGGCGACGGCCAAAAGGCGACCAATTCCGGGACCATCGAGGGGACGACGCTGAGCGGTCTCTATCTCGGCGGCGACGAAAGCCGCTTCGTCAACCGCGGTGATATTTCGGGGGCGCAGTATGGCGTCAACATCATGGGGGAAAACACCACCTTCATCAACCGTGGAACAATTTCCGGCGGCACCAACAATGCAGGTATCTATCTCGGATCGGATAGTGGCACGGTCATCAACTACGGCACGATCACCGGCAACGAAGCAGTCGATATGTCTGCCGCCAAGAGTGGCGTCACGTTCAAGAATTTCGGTGAGATCAGCTACGGCGCTATTCTCAGCGATGCCGATGACATTTTCGTCAATCGTGGCGGTACGGTCAGCGCAACCGTCTATGGAGGAGATGGCAACGATGACTATTATGTCGACAGCGCAACCGAAGTTGCAATCGATGAATTCGCAAACGAAGGCCGTGACAGTGTCTATTCGAGTGCCAGCTGGACATTGCGTGCCAATTTCGAAGAGCTCTACCTGACCGGCAACGCCAATATCAACGGCGAAGGCAATGGCGATGCCAACGTCCTTTTCGGGAACGGCGGAAACAACAAGCTCAACGGCGGCGGTCAGGCCGATGCGCTCTGGGGAGGCGCCGGCAACGATATTCTTCGCGGTGGTATTGGCGCGGACGGCTTCTACTTCAAGTCCAATGGCGACAAGGAAATCGTTCGCGATTTCAAGGACGGTGTCGATGGACTTATTCTCGCTGTCGATACCGAATTGACCAATCTGCAGTTCGTCAAGCAGCATGGGGTCAATGTCGGCGACGATCTCGTCATCACCTATGACGGGACGACCATGATTATCGAGAACGTCCACAAGAACCAGATCACAGACGCCGACTTTTTCGTCTGAGCCCACAATTCAATGAACAGATTATGCCAGGTGCGGCAGATGCTGCGCCTGGCATTTATACCAAGCGTCGATGATAGAAACCGATTGCGCCGGAGCGATTTTGGTTTCCGGCGAGGAGAAAACCACAGTCGGACCAGAAGGTCCGGCGCGGATTTTCGACGAAGTCCGGAGGGCAAAAACGTCCGGTCCTTCGGATGGGCCGGACATCCTTCCCCGACTTTGTCGCAATCCTCGACCGATGCCTTTGCATCGCTCTCCGGTATGCTCCGCGTCGGTTGAAGGTGTGCGGTCCCACGCAATCGGTTTCTATCATCGACGCTTGGTATTATTTGCCGGCCGAAGTTTTCTACCGATTGATTTTTTCTTCACCATGTTTGGCAACAGGGGTGAAACGAGTTGCTGGCATGATCCACTCATCGGGTTGCCGAAGTGGTTTAGCCTCACCGAATAAATGAAAGTCCTCGCCCGTTAGAAGGGCTGAGAGTAAACGCCGCTTACGCGGCTCAACCGGATCAGGAGAAGAGCATGGATTTCGCGCTTGGCCTTTTTGCCGTCCTGATCAGCGGAATGTTCGTGGCGACCTTCGCCTCCTCGATCATCGTTGCAAGCCGCGAGGCTCGCGATGACCAGGAGAGCCGCCGCCTCAGCGTCTTCTGATCGACGCATCTGTTCAGCATGCCCCCAGCACCGGGAGTGGTTCCCCTGCCACTCCCGGTTTTTATGTGTGGAACACACCGAACCGGCAGCGGCTTTGGATCTGTTATTCCCGGTCGAGCGCTTCGGCTCCGGTCGGCTTGCCGCTGCGGTCGAGACGGATCTTCTCGATCCTTGCTTCGGCGGCATTGAGCAGCGCTTCGCAATGTTTCTTCAGCGCTTCGCCGCGTTCGTAGATCTCGATCGACTTGTCGAGCGCCACGTCACCACGTTCCAGGCTCGAGACGATGGTTTCGAGTTCAGCCACGGCCTGTTCGAAAGTCAGTGCGCTGACATCGTTCTTTGCGGTCGCGTCCACCATCTTCAACCCTTCATCAATCGGCAAATATGCAGGCCCGCCGATTCGGCCAGCCCTTCGAGATCATAGCCGCCCTCAAGCAGGCTGACGACCCGGTCGGAGGCATATTTCCCCGCGATTTCCATCAGTTCGGCCGTCACCCAGTCGAAATCGTCACCGGTAAAATTCAGCTGGGCAAGCGGATCGCGGTGATGCGCGTCGAAACCGGCGGAAATCAGCAGGATATCTGGTCGGAAATTGTGAAGTGCGGGAAACACGCGGTCGCGCATTGCTTCCCGGAAGCTTGCACCATCCGAATAGGGCCTAAGCGGTGCATTGACGATGTTACCGACGCCGGTCTCGTCGCGGGCACCGGTGCCGGGATAAAGCGGCATCTGGTGAGTCGAGCAGAACAGCACGGATTTGTCGCGCTCGAAAATATCCTGGGTACCGTTGCCGTGATGGACATCGAAATCGACGATCGCGACCCGTTCAGCTCCATGTGCCTTCTGCGCATGGCGGGCGGCTATGGCGATCGTATTGAAGAAGCAGAAGCCCATTGCCTTGTCATGCTCGGCATGATGCCCCGGCGGGCGGCAGGCGATGAAGGCATTGTCGGCCCGTTTGGCAAACACATCGTCGACCGCAGCCATCGCACCGCCGATGGCGGTCAGCGCGGCCTTGAGGCTGGCCGGCGAGGCATAGGTATCGGCTTCGACCTGGGACAAACCTTCTTCCGGCATCGATCGCATCACCGAAAACAGATGCGATTCGGGATGGGCCAGAAGAACGGCATCCTCATTGGCGACAGGCGCCTCGATCCGCTCAAGCTTGGAGAAATTTTCATGTTCCAGCGCCGCATTGAGCGCGCGCAGCCGGTCCGGTCGTTCCGGATGCCCCTCCGGCACGAGATGTTCGAGAAAGATCGGATGTTCGTAAAGCCGTGTCGTCATGGTGAGGATATAGCCTGTCACCTCGCCAAGGTCCATCTGGACCGACCCTCGCGCCTCGTAAATCGGAAAGCTCTAATAAGTGCGATTGACAAGTTGGCATGCGTTTGTGACAGAGAGCCATGGTTAATGCTTTGGAAGGGGAGATATCCGATGGCAAACCTCACGCTGAACCAGGGCGCGCAGACGCTCGACACAATGCTGGGCTCGACCCTTGCTCGTAAGGCGGCAATTGCCGTCGGCGGCAGCCTGTTCCTCGCCGCCCTGTCGCAGATCGCGATTGGCTGGCCGGTTCCGACCACCCTGCAGACGCTCGCGGTGATACTGATCGGCCTCACCTGCGGCTTCCGCCTCGCCATGGCCACCGTCGGTCTCTACTTGATCGAAGGCGCGCTCGGCCTGCCGGTGTTCGCCCAGTTCAAGTCCCTGATGCCGCTTGGCCCGTCCGCCGGCTATCTGGTTGGCTTCTTCTTCCAGGCCGCCATCATCGGCTATCTGGTGGATCGCGGTTTTGCGCGCGGTTTCATCGGCGCCGCCATCGCGGTCGTGATTGGCGAAGTTGTCATGTTTTCCTGCGGTGTTGCCTGGCTTTCGACCTTCATGGGCCAGCCGACGCTGGTTGAAAACCTTTCGGCTGCCTTTACCGTCGGCGTCGTCCCGTTCATCGCGATCGATCTCGTCAAGGCAGCCCTTGCGATCGTGATCGCCCGCGGTGCGCTCTCCGGCATTGCACATCTGGTCCGTGGCTGATCGTCCAGCCAACACCGATGAAACGAGGGTGCCCGTGCGTTTGCGCGGGCATCATTTTTTGTGCATCCTCACCTATCGCGGCTATGGCTATACGCCCGCTTTCGTTGCCAATATGAGCGAAATCGTCGCGGCGATTTCCAATGGTCGCCCGGTTGAACTGTCAGAAGGTCCGGACGATATCTGCAACGGCTTCACCGAAGCCTGCCGGGCGATTTCCGATCACGATTGTTCGCTTGAAAGCACGCGCACGATGGACCGCGTGGCTTTGCTTTCGGTCCTCGAACTGTTGCCGGAACTGGCTTTGAATGAGCCTGTCACGCTTGATGCGGTGCGGATCGCGGCCTTGCGTGCCGCCTTCGCCGATGGCTCGCTCAGAGCCGCCTGTGCGGATTGTTCCTGGCGTGATTTCTGTACCGAGATTGCCGCTGACGGTTTTTCCGGCGTCAGGCTTTCGCCTGCCAGATAGCCGAAATCACATCCAGGTCGCGTTTGTGCCTTCGATCTTCAGAATGCGGTCCTGCGGAATGTCGAGCTTGGCGGCATCCTCGGCTGAATAGGCACCCGTCAGTTTGAGCAGGCAGCGAACCACGCCGCCATGGCAGACGCAGACCGTATCGCGCTCGATGGAGCGGAACCAGGATCCCACTCGCCAGGACAGGATCTCGTAGCTTTCGGCCAGACGCCCGGGCGGTACGAAATCCCATTTGTTCGCTTCGCGTTCCGCGAGCTTGTCGGCATCGGTAGTGGCAAGTTCGCGTGTCGTCTTGCCTTCCCAGTCGCCGAAGCAGATTTCGACCAGCCGTGGCTCAAGCCGGTAGGTGGAAGGATCAAGCCCAGCCGCTTCGCGCAGCCGTTCCATCGTTTCGCGCGCCCGGCCAAGCGGGCTCGAAACATAGTCGTAGCGGGAAAGATCGCCAGCAAGGTCGGCGAGTTTTTCGCCGTTGCCGGTCGCCTGCCGGCGACCGAGATCGTTGAGCGGAATATCATGCTGACCTTGCAGGCGATATTCGGCATTCCAGTCTGTCTGCCCGTGACGGATGATGAAATGTGTCAGGGGCATCGCCGGACTGTTACTCCTTGACCACCGAAATGTCCGGAGCATCGACGGCCTTCATGCCGACCACATGGTAGCCGGAATCGGCGTGGTGGACCTCACCGGTCACCGAACGCGACAGGTCCGACAGCATGTAGAGGCCGACATCGCCGACTTCCTCGATGCTGACGGTGCGACGCAGCGGCGCATTATACTCGTTCCACTTCAGGATATAGCGGAAATCGCCGATACCCGAGGCGGCAAGCGTCTTGATCGGGCCGGCCGAAATCGCATTGACGCGGATGTTCTTCGGGCCGAGATCAACGGCGAGATATTTCACGCTCGCTTCAAGCGCGGCCTTGGCTACGCCCATGACGTTATAGTTCGGCATCACCTTTTCGGCGCCGTAATAGGTCAGCGTCAGCATCGAACCGCCATCGGTCATCAGCTTTTCGGCGCGACGGGCAACGGAGGTGAAGGAATAGACCGAAATGCGCATGGTCTTGTCGAAATTGTCGGGCGTCGTATCGACATAACGACCCGTCAGCTCGTCCTTGTCGGAAAAGCCGATCGCATGAACGAGAAAATCGATCTTGCCCCAGATCTTTTCGATCTCGGCGAAAGCCGCATCGATCGAGGCTTCGTCGGAGACGTCGCAGTCGCCGGCCACGATGGCGCCAATCTCGGCCGCCAGCGGCTCGACGCGCTTTTTCAGAGCTTCACCCTGGTATGTGAAGGCGATTTCGCCGCCCTGGGCATGAATGGCTTTCGCGATTCCCCAGGCGATGGACCGGTTGTTGGCCACGCCCATGATGACGCCGCGCTTGCCAGCCATCAATCCGCCAGATTGCACCATGGAAACCCTCCTGGAACTAGAACAACGTCCGCCTATGGCACAGGGCGCGCGGCGGTTCAAGCGCCGCTCACATCATCAAATGTTAGCAAAAGCAAGATTTGGTGTTTCGTGGAGATGCAGAATAGGGTGCCCTGAGCGATTATTCACAGGCACTTTAACCGCTCTGTCACAGAAAGAGACCTTCGCGAAGCGAGCGCATCAGATCGATGACTTTCTGATCCGGATGATCCCACAGCATGACGCGGATTTCCACGATCATATCGCCGAATCCGCCGCCGCCGCGCGGCAATCCATGGCCTGCAATGCGGATCGTATGGTCGGAACCGGTCCAGGGCGGCACATCGACCTTGACCTCGCCTTTCGGCGTCTCGACTACGGTCTGGCAACCGAGCACGGCATTTTCGATATCGACCCGTTGCACCGTGCGCAGGTCGTTTCCATCCACCCGATACCAGCTGTGGCTCTTCACACGAAGCCGCGCGACCACATCGCCACGCTTCATGTTGGGAAGCTTGTGGCCATAGCCTTCGATACGGACGATCGATCCTTCGGTCGCATCCTCCGGCAGCGGAACCGATACCATCTTGCCATCGGGTAGCGTGACGCTCGGATTGATGCGGTTGATCAGGTCCTCGATCGACACCCAGGCGTCGACATGCATGTCCGGCGCCTTGTCCGGCGGCGGCACCTGACGCGTCAGGCGCTTGACGAGATAGGAAAGAAGATCGCGGGCAGGCGAGGGACGCGGCTCGCCGGAATCATCCGGGCCGCGGTCGTTAAATCCGTGCGCATGGTCGCGCTGGCTCTGGTACGTCTCCTGACGGGCTGCGCTGGCCTGGGCTTGCGACTGGGCGCCAGCCTGTGCCCGGCCCGCTTGCGCCTGGGCATATTGCGCCTGGCCATAGGAGGATTGTGCCGATTGCCAGCTGCTTTTACGGGTGCCGAAAATGCGGGCGACGACATCTTCTGCCTGTTGCAGTTCGGCTTCGCCGGCATCGGGATGCATGGCAGCCGCCGCAGCAGCGGCAGCGGCAGCGGCGCGCGCCTCGGCTGCGCGGGCTTCGGCTTCCTCCCGCGCCTTTTCGGCGCGACGTTCCATGAAGGTCTGTTCACGCTGGGGCTTGCCGGAGGCGGCAGCGGCTTGTGCCTTGGCATGGGCCTCGTCGTAACGCCGGCGCTTGTCCGGATCTTTCAAAAGATCATAGGCCTGGCCGATTTCAGCGAATTTTTGGGCCGCCAGCGGGTCGTCGGGATTCTGGTCAGGATGCAGTTCCTTGGCAGCCGAACGCCAGGCAGCCTTGATCTCCTGCTGGTCGGCAGACCGGCTCACACCAAGAATGTAATAGGGATCCCGCATCAAACTCACCGGAACACGTCAAATAGTCCAACAGGTTTCAATCAAGTGACCGCTCAAAAAGCGGTGCGGGATCATCCCGGCTTCAGCCAATTTCACGAAATTCCACGATCTGCCATTCGCCGCTTCCGACCAGGCAGGCCCGACCGGAGAATTTGGAAATGCCACGGTAGGAATGGCGCGTGGTTTCAAACAGTCTGCAGACATAGCTGCCGTTATTCTCTTCCCGGATCGAATTGATCACGCCGGCACTGCCGGTCGAGCGATTGGCCCAGGGAATGGGCGTTCCGGCATTCTTCGAAAGATCTGCCGAACTCACCGCATTGCGGATCGTATTCTCATCCGACGTGCTGTCGGATGCGGTTGCCGGATTCGTCGCGATCGCATTGGTGACGAGATTCTTGTCCGTCGAATCCATGCCGGCAATATCCATGCCGCCGCCCATGCATCCAGAAAGCGCAACCCCGCCGGCCACCACCAGCATCCAACCGCATGCAGGGGCAACAAATCGCTTTTGGCCGGGTCTTTGCTTTGCTATGTCTCGCAACGGTTAACGCCTGACGATACTCGAACAGAAAAGGGCATTTGGCAGATCATGAGCGAAAATGAGTTAAGAACCGGTGACTTTACCGACGAGAACGAACCATTTTCTCTTTTTGGCACATGGCTCAAGGACGCGGAAACCTCGGAAATCAACGATCCCAATGCGTTGGCGCTGGCAACGGTGGACGAGCATGGCATGCCCAATGTCCGCATGGTGCTGCTGAAGGGCTTCGATATGCAGGGCTTCGTGTTCTACACCAATTACGAAAGCACCAAGGGGCAGGAGATTCTGGGCCAGGGCAAGGCCGCCATGGTGTTTCACTGGAAATCGCTGCGACGTCAGGTGCGCATCCGCGGCGCCATCGCACCGGTCAGCGATGCCGAAGCCGATGAGTATTTCGATAGCCGGGCGCGCGGCAGCCGCATCGGCGCCTGGGCTTCCAAACAGTCGCGCCCGCTCGAAAGCCGCTTTGCGCTTGAAAAGGCGGTGGCTGAATATACGATGAAATTCGGCATCGGCTCCATTCCGCGCCCGCCACACTGGTCTGGCTTCCGGCTCGATCCGGTTTCGATCGAATTCTGGCATGACCGGCCTTTCCGCCTGCATGACCGGATCGAATTCATCCGCGCCGGCGAAGGCTGGGAAAAGGTGCGCAAATATCCCTGATCAGCCCATCAGGCGGAAGGGAATGCCGGAGGCAAGCGCGCGCACATAGCGCGCCTTCTGGTAAAGTCCGTTAAGCGAAATCCGGGGCAGGGCCGTCATGTCCGCCATCATGTCAGGTGTCAGGACGCCCGGCCTTGTCGTCACGGCCATCGCCAGCCCGGAGGCTGAAATCATCGCCCGTTCGCGTGGCGATACCGAACGCTGGTCACCGTAGGGATAGGCAAATGCGATCGCCTCCCTGCCGCTGATCTCACGCACCAGCGCTGCCGAGCTGCGGATTTCTTCCTTGGCTTCGTCGGCATCGAGCCGGGCAAGGCCGCGATGGCTGATCGTATGGGCTCCATAGCTGCAAAGCCCGTCGGCAAGCAGCGACTGAAGCGCATCGGCCCGCATCGTCAGGTCGCGGGTCAATTGCAACGGATCAAGACCGGTGGCGAGGGCCGCGCGATCAAGTGCCGCAACCGCCTCTGCTTCATTCGAACGATTGACGATGCCGGCGACCTGCTCGAAGGCCAGCCGCTTGTCGGCAGTGCTCACCGTTGGCAATCGCACCGGACCGTCGCTGAAGTCGATGGCGAGCTTGTCGCTCTGTCTCAGGAGCGCTTCGAGCGTTTCCCACCACATGGAATGCGTTGCTTCCACAAAGCCGCGGGTGATGAAGATCGTATAGGGCACGCCATGTCGCCGGAAGACCGGTGCCGCATGGTCGCGATTGTTGCAGTAGCCATCATCGAGCGTGAAACAGGCAAAGGGGCGCATATTGTCCGAGGCCAGCCGCGTGCGCAAATCGGACAGCGCGATGAATTCGTAGCCCTGTGCGGCAAGCGTCCGGATGGCGGTATCGAGAAATTCCGGCGTTACGCTCAGAATGTCATTCGGCTGAAAATCACCCGATGGCGCCGGCCTGACCTGATGCAGCGTGAAAATCACGCCGCGGCCACGCATCCCTTCGAAGAGGCCTGCGAGATTGAGAAGGCTCGCGGCTTCCAGCCCTGCCGTGATGATGCTGCGTTTGACGAGCGGACGCGCGAGCGCCTTGATGGATTTCAACATGGGTCACTTTCCGCGATCGCATCGTGAGGAGATAATCCTATGGCGTGCGCGTTAAGCCTTGGTTGAAATTTTATTCCACGATCTGGAGGTCGTTGATCACGCGCTTGCCGTCGGTTTCCGTGTAGAAAACCACGACTTTCACGCCCTTCTTCAGTCCGTCGAAGTTGAATTCCTCCGGCGCCTGGTACTTCTTGCCATCATCGAGCACGAGGCTGAGGCTGTCCTCGTCGACACCCTGGATCACACCTTCGGTATCTCCGCTCTCGGCGAAGGAATTGAATGGCTGCATCAGGAATGCGGCACCCAGAAATAGAGCGACCAGAAAGCGCATTTTTGTTCCCTTGACCTGACGTTTCGTAATTTTCTTGTTGGTCACCTTGTCATCCCCGAATGTGGCGAAATTTTTCTCGAAAAGAGATTTTGCAGTCCCAAAGTGTTAACAGGAACAGATCCGTTGGCAAGGTCGCATTGCGATCGCCGGTTGCCCTTGATCGGGTTCCGACGCGGTGCGCCGAACCTCCGGTGGGCGGCTGTCCCTTCGATGCCAGCCAAAAACACAATTCTCGCTTCATTTTTATGACGACAGGCACTATGAGTGCCGCCAACCGTCATTGCCGGGAAACCAAGCCGGCCCGCTGGAAGCCACCTATGTCGCACAATACATTCGGCCATCTGTTTCGCGTGACCACCTGGGGAGAAAGCCACGGCCCGGCTCTCGGCTGCGTGGTGGATGGTTGCCCTCCCGGCATTCGCTTTACGCGATCGGAGATCCAGCATTGGCTGGACCTGCGCAAGCCGGGCCAGTCGAGCTTCGTGACCCAGCGCCGCGAGGATGATCAGGTGAAGATTCTGTCGGGCGTCATGCCCGAGGCGGATGGCGAGACCTATGTGACGACCGGAACGCCGATCTCGATGCTGATCGAGAATACCGACCAGCGCTCGAAGGATTACGGCGAAATCGCCCGCCAGTATCGTCCGGGCCATGCCGATTATACCTATGACGTCAAATACGGCATTCGCGACTATCGCGGTGGCGGCCGTTCTTCGGCGCGCGAAACCGCTGCGCGTGTGGCCGCCGGCGGTCTTGCCCGCAAGGTTGTTCCGGGCGTGACCGTCCGCGCCGCCCTCGTGCAGATCGGCATTCACAAGATCAACCGCGCCAACTGGGACTGGGCCGAAACCACCCGCAATCCGTTCTTCGCGCCCGATCCGGAAATCGTTCCGGTCTGGGAAGAGTATCTTTCGGACATCCGCAAGAAGGGCTCTTCCATCGGCGCCGTGATCGAGGTCGTCGCCGAGGGCGTGCCGGCCGGCATCGGTGCGCCGATCTATGCCAAGCTCGACCAGGATATCGCTTCCAACCTGATGTCGATCAACGCCGTAAAGGGCGTCGAGATCGGCAACGGCTTTGCTGCTGCTGAAATTACCGGCGAGGAAAATGCCGACGAAATGCGGATCGGCGCTGATGGTAAGCCGGTCTTCCTCTCCAACCATGCCGGCGGCATCCTCGGTGGCATTTCCACCGGCCAGCCGATCGTCGCCCGCTTTGCCGTCAAGCCGACCTCCTCGATCCTGACCGAGCGGCGCTCGATCGACGCCGACATGCACGAGGTCATGCTGCGGACCAAGGGTCGGCACGATCCCTGTGTCGGAATTCGGGCGGTTCCTGTCGGTGAGGCCATGGTTGCCTGCACCATTGCCGATCATTATCTGCGAGACCGCGGCCAGACCGGCCGTCTCGATTGAAATCTGGGAGACGATTACATGGCCTATGATCAGAAGCGCGTCGTAGACGCGATCCGTGCCTTCGAGAAAGGCGAAATCGTCGTCGTCACCGACGACGATGACCGCGAGAACGAAGGCGACCTGATCGTCGCTGCCGTCCATTGCACGCCGGAAAAGATGGCCTTCATCGTTCGCCATACGTCCGGCATCGTCTGCACCCCGATGCCGCGCGAGGAGGCCAAGCGCCTCAACCTCACCGCCATGGTGGCGGAAAACGATTCGGCGCACACCACCGCCTTCACCGTGTCGGTTGACTTCAAGCACGGAACCACCACTGGCATTTCGGCCGATGATCGTACCCTGACGGTGCGAAACCTCGCCAATCCGAATGTCTCGGCCGGCGATTTCGTTCGCCCCGGCCATATCTTCCCGCTCGTCGCCCGCGAAGGCGGCGTACTCATGCGCTCGGGCCATACCGAAGCCGCTGTCGATCTCTGCCGGCTTGCCGGTCTGCCGCCGGTCGGCGTGATCTGCGAACTCGTCAATGACGACGGCACCGTGACCCGCGGTCCGCAGGTGACGGCTTTCGCTGAAAAGCATGGTCTGAAGCAGGTATCCGTCGCCGATCTCATCGCTTACCGCCAGCGCAAGGAAACCCTGATCGTGCGGCAGAGCGAATTTGCCATCACGACGGCGCATGGCAAGGCGCAGGCGATCAGCTACTCGCTGCCCTGGGATCCGATGCAGCATATGGCGGTCGTCTTCGGCGACATCCGTGACGGCGAGGACGTCATGGTCCGCCTGCATATGGAAAATGTTGCCGACGATGTGTTCGGCGGCACCCGTCCGGTCGATCGTTTCCTCGCCCGGATTGCCGAAGAGGGGCGCGGTGTGATCGTCTATCTGCGCGAAGGTTCGGTCGGCGTCGGTTCGGTCGAGCACAATCGCAAGATCGGCCATGGTCGCGAAAACCACGAGCAGGCGCAGGCGCGCGAAAACGAATGGCTGGAAATCGGCCTCGGTGCACAGATCCTCAAGGATCTCGGTATCGCCTCGATCCGGCTCTTGTCGTCGCGTGAACGCCACTATGTCGGTCTGGAAGGTTTTGGGATCAGGATTGCCAAGACGGAGCTCTTCTGATGCTTCTTCTGCATGTCGGTCCGCACAAGACGGCGACGACCTGGTTGCAGACCAATTTCCACCATAATGTCACGGCGCTCGAAGGCGCCGGCTGGCTCTATCCGCTGACCGGCGAGCGTGTCCGCATCGCCCATCATGACCTGTCGGACAATCCGCGCGAGATCGAACAGCCGGACAGTCGCAAGGTGCAGGAATTGATCCGCATCGGCAAACGGGCCAAGGCGAGGAACCTCAACATCCTCCTGTCGTCCGAGGGGTTTCGTCATTGGACGCCCAGCCAGATCAGGTTGCTGCAGAAACACCTGCAACAACCTGATCTGCACATCGTCTATGGTCTGCGCGATCCCGTTTCGCTGCTCTATTCCTTCTGGGCGCAACAGGTGAAGTCGGGGACGACCCTCACATTCCCGCAGTTTGTCCAGCGCCAGCGGAAGCGTCCGGGGCGTGTGCGCCTTCTCGATCCGCGAAAGGAAATCGCCCGCTTCGCCCGAATGCGCAAGGCGCGACTGACTCTGCTCGCCTATGATCGGATCCGAAAGGGCGAACGCGATATCTTCGACGTTTTTGCGCAGGATGTTCTTGGCGTGCCGTCGCTCGAGATGGTCGATCGTGCTGCAGTCAACGAGCGCGAACCGCTCGAACTGACCGAATTCATGCGGCTTGTCCTCAAGCGCATGGACGGAAAAGGCAAAACTTCATCCGTCAAGATCGGCCAGCTGTTC
This sequence comes from Fluviirhizobium alvei, assembly GCF_030551875.1. Taxonomy (GTDB): domain Bacteria; phylum Pseudomonadota; class Alphaproteobacteria; order Rhizobiales; family Rhizobiaceae; genus Rhizobium_E; species Rhizobium_E alvei. The sequence continues at coordinate 480,310 of NZ_JAUOZU010000001.1, forward strand.
AAGTATATGCTGGGTACGGAGATGAAGCAGAAGATCATCTCGACCATCGCTGCCGTTCCAGCTGCGCGGCGGACACTCGTCATCGATCGCGATTCGCCAAAGCTGCAGCGCATCGAAGAGCAGCTTCTCAGGCGCTATCGTGCAAAGATCCATCCGGCGCCGGGAGACGAGGGCCTGTTCCTGCATGGCAAGGTCGAATTCGCTTATTACGATGAGGAAGAGCTCTTAAAAACGTCGGAGGTCAGTCGCCTCGTCGGCACGATTGCCTGGAAGTTCAGGCCAAGCGGTCTGCATGTGATGACAGCTGCGATGACCCGTTTCTGGCTCATCGTCTGGCGCCGTTTCCTCAAGCTTTTCCGCTGAACGCTTTCTTGGGGGAGAAGAGATGCTCGTGATCCATGTCGGTCCGCGCAAAACCGGAACCACCTATCTGCAGAACAACTTCCACCGTAACCGTGCCGAACTGATCCGGCGTGGCTGGTTCTATCCGCAGGTATCGCTCGGCGTGCAGAGCGCCCATCACGATGTTGCGGCGTCACGCGACGAGATCCGAAAAGGGCAGGGGCCTATGGTGGATCGGCTAAGGCGGGCTGCCCGCAAGGCCGCAAAGCTTGGCACGAACATCTTTCTCTCGTCGGAAGCCTTCCGTACCTGGGAGGCCGAAGATTACGGCTTCCTGGCCCGCACTTTCGGAGAAAGCCGTGCCATGATCGTCTATACTTTGCGGGATCCGGTGAGCCTGCTGCATTCGGTCTGGGGTGAAACCGTCAAGACAGGTCGAACCCATTCGCTGCCGGAATTCGTCGCCGCCAATTGCGACAAGGCTCTGCGTTCCGCCAACCTCAATGCGATGGTGCAGCTCAAGCCTATCATCGATCGTCCCGAGCTCGATCTCATTGTGCTGGATTATGAGGCGCTCCGTTCAAGCGGTGCCGATCTCTACACGAGCTTCTGTCTTCATGCTCTCGGTCTGGATGGCATGCAGCCGCAGCGGACCCGTCCGGCCAACAGCAGCTATTCGGTCGAACTGACCGAATATATCCGTCTCCTGGCGCGTCATCTCGGTGACTATACCGAGGACAAGTCACTGATGTTCGCCCGCCGTTTCGAACATTGCCACAGCCCGGCCGAAATCGCCGAGATCGAGGCGCTGGTTCGCGACAGCGGCGCAGACGCGCGCGGGCAGGTGGCACTCGACCGGTCGGAACCCTGGTTCCTGGCGCTTGAAAGAGCGGCTAGCCGTGCCCTGCGATCGTATCTCCGGCCAACCCACCCCGAGGGCAGGCTTTTTCCGCAGGGGGTGACCTTCTATGCCTGTTATGACATCGATCGTCTCGAAGATATCGCCGCAATAGCAACCTGGCGCGATCGGTCTGCGGAACGCATGCGCAACGCCTCGACGCCTTGGAAGAAAAGCGGCATCATGCGCGCCTGGCGCCACATCAAGCGACGATTCTGGATCTGACAACCGAACAACCGGAGACTGCGCGCATGGGTTGGGACTTTTCGATCGGCAACACCATCGGGCTGATGGTCCGTACCCTGCCTTTCATCCTCATGCGAATGGTGGTCTATTTCGGCATCACACTGGCCTATCTGATCGCCACCGGTGCGGGCGCGGGGATCGGCTATGGTGTCGGTCATATTTCGGATGATCCGGCAGCCTTTTCGGTCTGGGGCGGGATCATCGGCTTCGGCTTTGTCTCCTTCGGGGTCTACTGGATCCGCGAATACCTGCTCTACATCCTCAAGGCCGGCCATATCGCCGTGATGGTGGAACTGCTAGACGGTCGCGACCTGCCGGACGGCAAGGGCCAGATCGCCCATGCCCGCGAAGTTGTGACGGCGCGCTTCGGCGAAGCCAATCTGCTTTTCGCGCTCGACCAGCTGATCAAGGGTGTCATCGGCGCGATCACCGGATTGCTGGGCGGCATTGCCATGATCCTGCCAATCCCCGGCCTTGATGGTCTTGTGCGCTTCATCAACACCGTCATCCGCCTGTCGCTGACCTATGTCGATGAAATCATTCTTGCCTATAACATTCGCCGCGGCGGCAATCCGTGGGAAAGCGCCCGACAGGGGCTCGTCCTCTATGCCCAGAACGGCAAGGTCATGATCAAGAATGCCATCTGGCTGGCGATCATGCTCTGGGTGCTGGCGATTGCCGTCTTTATCCTGTTCCTCGGTCCGGCAGCGGCCCTCTTCTACGTCATGCCCGGCGACATGGCGGGCTGGTCCTTCATCGGCGCCATCCTCTTTGCCTGGGCTTTCAAGGCGGCGGTTCTCGAGCCTTTCGCGATTGCTGCGCTAATGGATGTCTATTTCAAGACCATCGAAGGCCAGGTGCCGAACCCGGATTGGGATCGCAAGCTCGCCGAAGCCTCGGCAAAATTCCGCGAGATCAAGGACAAGGCATTGGGCACTCAGCCAGCCTGAGGCCGGCGTCTCCGTCATTCTTTTCGAGTTCAGAGCTTTCCCCTCCCCACAAGGGGGAGGGGCTAAGAAGCCGCGACGCCCCTGCCCAACTCCTCGCGTTCTGGATGCTGGACCGTCTGTTTCATGAAGCCATTGACCGGACAGATCGGTTGGTTCGAAACGGGTCGGCGAGGTTAAGCCCCTCCCCCTTGTGGGGAGGGGTTGGGGAGGGGAACAGTCAGAAATGAGGTTGGGGAGGGGAACAGCCAGAAATGAGGGTGGGGAGGTGAGCTGGGAAGATGAAGGGCCGTTGGAACCCTTACGCCTTGGTGCCGCCAACGGTCACTTCGTTCATGCGCAGATGCGGCTGGCCGACGCCGACCGGCACCCATTGGCCGGCCTTGCCGCAATTGCCGACGCCGGTATCGAGACGGGAATCGTTGCCGACCATCGTGATGCGCCGCATGGCTTCCGGACCGTTGCCGATCAGCATGGCGCCCTTCACCGGTACGGTGATCTTGCCATCCTCGATCATATAGGCTTCCGTGCAGCCGAACACGAACTTGCCGGAGGTAATGTCGACCTGGCCACCGCCGAAGGCAACGGCATAGAGGCCGCGCTTCACCGAGGCGATGATTTCCTCCGGCGTCTGGCTACCGGAAAGCATGTAGGTGTTGGTCATGCGCGGCATCGGTTGATGCTCATAGGATTCGCGGCGACCGTTGCCGGTCGGCTTCATGCCCATTAGCCGGGCATTCTGGCGATCCTGCATATAACCGACAAGCCTGCCGTTTTCGATCAGCACATTATAGGCCGATGGCGTGCCTTCGTCGTCGATGGTCAGCGAGCCGCGCGCGAGATCGATCGTTCCGTCATCGACCACCGTCACGCCGGGCGCGGCGACCATTTCCCCCATCAGGCCGGCGAAGGCCGACGTCTTCTTGCGGTTGAAATCGCCCTCGAGACCGTGGCCGACCGCCTCATGTAGCATGACGCCCGGCCAGCCGGAACCGAGAACGACATCCATGGTGCCCGCCGGCGCATCGATGGCTTCGAGATTGACGAGCGCCTGTCGGAGCGCTTCATCGGCGCCCGTCTTCCAGCTGTCGCCAATCAGGAAATCGGCGAAGGGCTTGCGGCCGCCAATGCCATAGCTGCCGCTTTCCTGGCGATCGCCATCGCCGGCAACCACCGAAATGTTGAAGCGCGTCATCGGCCGCACATCGCGATAGCGCTGGCCATCGGCACGCAGGATTTCAACAACCTTCCAGGCAGCGGTGATCGAGGCCGTGACTTGACGGACCTTGCTGTCCTTGGCCCGCAGATAGGAATCGATATCGGCGAGCAGCGCCGCCTTCTCCTCGAATGTCGGGGCGCCGATCGGATTGTCGGAGCCGTAGCGCTGCCGGTTGGTGCCGGAAGGGGCTGCCGCATAGGTGCCGCCGCGACCGGACACCACAACCGAAACCGCATCGGCGGCGCGTTTCAGTGCCGCTTCGCTCATCTCGCCCGAATGGGCGTAACCAACCGTTTCGCCTGACACGGCCCGCAGGCCGAAACCCTGGTCGGTGCCGAAGCTGCCACCCTTCAACCGACCATTGTCGAAGGTCAGGGATTCGGACTCGGAATATTCGAGATAAAGCTCTCCATCCTCGGCGCCCCGCAGCGTTTCCGATACGAGCGTTTCGACATTCGCGGCGCTGATGTCGAATTTGGAGAGGAGATCGGTCTTCATGGATGCGCTTTCAGGGCGCCAGGCGCCCGCTGGTGAAACTCGGTTTGTTTCATTTAGGCGGGCGGTCACCACAAGGCAAGGCCAGACGCTTAGGGCAGGGCGTCGTAGCCTTCACCGAAACCTGTGAGGTCGATCGGGATGCCGATCCCGTCCTCGTCGCGCGAGACATAGATGATGAAGGTCGCGATCTTGCCGGCCCGCAGAACCTTCATCAGATTGTCGTCGATTTCGACTTCGGCATAGCAGCCGTCCGAGAAGCAGCGGATGAAATAGATGCGGCCGAGATTGTTGCCGTCGACATTCAGGCCCAGCCCGTTAAAGAGCAAAGTGCCGAGGGGTGCCAGAACGCGCAGGATGCGCGCCTTGCGATCCGCCGTCTTCAGAATAACCACCGAAAGGCCGACTTCCGGACGGTCGTCGGCGATCACATTCTGCATCAGCGCGCATTGGTCCGTCGAAGAACCGACCGGCTTGTCACAGACAATCGACCATGCGCCATGGTTGGATTTGACTGTGCCCGGCTTCTCCTGCGCTCCGGCCGGAGTGGAAAGGAGAAGTCCGGCAAGAACGGGAAGTGCGAGCCAGCGCAGGGGGACACATGTGCCCATAAATACCTCGGGATCGAATCGTTGGCCTAGAGATATCATCACCGGGGCCGGAAATGGAACCGCGGGAACGCAATCTGTTGATGTTTCTAGAGCGCGAGTGCGGCGAAAGCACGACCGGAATCATTGTGCAGTGCGTTATAAATGCTTGTGATTTTTTTGTGGCGCAGTTTGACAATGCGCAAAAATGCCGCATGAAACGGCCCCTGAGGCTGTTGCGGCATGGTCGAAACTGTGGTTTTAAGTGAAGACCATAGCAGGGATTCTGCGGTTTCGTTTGATCCTGATCAAACACTTGGGGAGATTCATTCGTGAAGAACAAAGTTCTTGCAGCGCTCGCGGCATCGGTCGGGATCTTGACCGCCTCGGGCGCTCTTGCCGACCAGCCGAGAGAATGGCAGGTCGATTTGCAGGCTGCGGCATCGCCGATCATGGAGCAGATTCGTTGGTTTAACCACTATACATTGTGGTTCATCATCCCGATCACTCTGCTCGTTCTGGCGCTGCTCGTCATCGTGATGGTGCGGTTCCGCGCCGGTGCCAATCCGGTTCCGTCCAAGACGAGCCACAACACCCTGATCGAAGTGATCTGGACGGTTGGGCCGGTCATCATCCTGCTGTTCTTCGCAATTCCGTCCTTCCAGCTTCTGACGGCGCAGTTGACCATTCCGGAAAAGCCGGATGTCACGATCAAGGCGATCGCGACCCAGTGGAAGTGGTCCTACGAATATCCGACCGAGACGCCGGTCAGCTTTGATTCGGTCATGCTGGCCGAAACCGAGCGGGCAAAGTACGGCAAGGAAGACATGGCGAAGTATCCGCGTCTTCTCGCGGTCGACAACGACATGGTCGTTCCTGTCGGCAAGACCGTGCGCATGATCGTTACCGCCGATCCGACCGACGTGATCCATTCGTTCGCCCTGCAGGCTTTCGGCATCAAGGTCGATGCTGTTCCCGGTCGCATGAACGAAACCTGGTTCAAGGCTGAGCGCGAAGGCATCTACTACGGCCAGTGTTCGGAATTGTGCGGCAAGGACCATGCGTTCATGCCGATCGCCATCCGTGTCGTGTCCGACGAGCAGTATGCCAAGTGGCTCGCTGCCGCTGGGACCGATCTCGATGCGGCCAACAAGGGCCTGATGGCTGAAGTCGACGCGCCGCGCACGGTGGACGTCGCCGACAGCGCGAACTGAAATTACATTCAAGGAAAGTGACCACAATGGCTGGACATTCCGAACATACCGCAGCCGGTCATGATCACGCGCACGATGCGCATCATGACCACAAGCCCGGTTTCTTTGCGCGCTGGTTCTTCTCGACCAACCACAAGGATATCGGCACTCTCTATCTGATCTTCGCGATCTTCGCGGGCGTCATCGGCGGCTTCTTGTCGGTGATGATGCGTCTTGAGCTTCAGGATCCGGGCATCCAGTATTTCCACGGCTTCGCCCAGATGGTGTACGGCGTTTCCGAGGGCAATGCGCTCGATGCCGGCAAGCAGATGTTCAACATGTTCACCACCGCGCATGCGCTCATCATGATCTTCTTCATGGTCATGCCGGCGCTGATCGGCGGTTTCGCCAACTGGATGATCCCGATCATGATCGGTGCGCCGGACATGGCGTTCCCGCGCATGAACAACATCTCCTTCTGGCTCGTCCCGCCGGCTTTCCTGCTGCTGGTCCTGTCGATGTTTGCCGAAGGTTCGCCCGGCGGCCATGGCGTCGGCGGTGGCTGGACGCTCTATCCGCCTTTCTCCACCTCGGGCACGCCGGGACCGGCCGTTGATCTGGCGATCTTCGCGCTTCATATCGCCGGTGTCTCCTCGATCCTTGGTGCGATCAACTTCATCACCACGATCCTCAACATGCGCGCACCCGGCATGACCATCCACAAGATGCCGCTGTTCGCCTGGGCCGTGCTGATCACCGCCTTCCTTCTTCTGCTGTCGCTCCCGGTTCTCGCTGGCGGCATCACCATGCTTCTGACCGACCGTAACTTCGGCACCACCTTCTTCGCTCCGGAAGGCGGCGGCGACCCGATCCTGTTCCAGCATCTGTTCTGGTTCTTCGGTCACCCGGAAGTCTACATTCTGATCCTGCCGGGCTTCGGCATCATCAGCCACATCGTGTCGACCTTCTCGAAGAAGCCGGTGTTCGGTTACCTCGGCATGGCTTATGCCATGGCTGCCATCGGTGCCGTCGGCTTTATCGTCTGGGCCCACCACATGTACACGGTCGGCCTGTCGCTCGGCGCCCAGCGCTACTTCGTGTTCGCCACCATGGTCATCGCGGTTCCGACCGGCGTGAAGATCTTCTCCTGGATCGCCACCATGTGGGGCGGCTCCATCGAGTTCCGCACGCCCATGGTCTGGGCCATCGGCTTCATCTTCCTGTTCACCGTTGGCGGTGTGACGGGCGTGCAGCTGGCCAATGCCGGTCTCGACCGCGTCATCCATGACACCTACTATGTGGTTGCCCACTTCCACTACGTTCTGTCGCTCGGTGCCGTGTTCGCCATCTTCGCGGCCTGGTACTACTGGTTCCCGAAGATGTTCGGCTACATGTATTCCGAATTCCTCGGCAAGCTGCATTTCTGGGTTATGTTCATCGGCGTGAACCTCGTGTTCTTCCCGCAGCACTTCCTCGGCCTCGCCGGCATGCCGCGCCGCTATATCGACTATCCGGATGCTTACGCCGGCTGGAACTATGTTTCCTCCATCGGCTCCTACATCTCGGTCGTCGGCGTTGCGATCTTCTTCATCTGCATCATCGAAGCCTTCATCAAGAAGCGCGTGGCTGGCAACAACCCGTGGGGCGAAGGTGCCGACACGCTGGAATGGCAGCTGTCTTCGCCGCCGCCGTTCCACCAGTGGGAACAGCTCCCGCGCATCAAGTGATTTGAATTCGGAAGCCGCCCACCGGGCGGCTTCCATTCCGGACGTTGAAGAGTACCAGCAACATGGCATTGATCGAAAGCGAACAGGTAGGAACGGCAAACGACGCCCCGCGGATTTCCGAGGCGACGTTCAGGGACTATTTTGCGCTTCTCAAGCCCCGCGTCATGTCGCTCGTCGTCTTCACCGCGGTTGCCGGTGTCGTGTTGGCGCCCGGCGATATCCATCCCTTCATCGCCTTCGTATCGATCCTCTGTATCGCTGTCGGCGCCGGTGCGTCCGGTGCGCTCAACATGTGGTACGATGCCGATATCGATGCGGTCATGACCCGCACGGCGTCACGTCCGATTCCGGCCGGCCGTATCCTGCCGGGCGAAGCGCTAGCCTTCGGCATCACGCTGTCGGGCTTTTCGGTCGGCATCCTCGGTATCGTCGCCAATGCGGTCGCCGCCGGTCTGCTCGCATTCACGATCTTCTTCTACGCCGTCGTCTATACGATGTGGCTCAAGCGCTGGACGCCGCAGAACATCGTTATCGGTGGTGCGGCCGGTGCCTTCCCGCCCATGGTCGGCTGGGCAGCCGTAACCGGTGGCGTTTCGGTTGAGAGCATCGTTCTCTTCCTGATCATCTTCCTCTGGACGCCGGCCCATTTCTGGGCGCTCGCCCTCTTCAAGATGCGCGATTACGGTTCCGTCGGCGTGCCGATGCTGCCGAATTTCGCCGGCGAGAAGGTGACCAAGGACCAGATCCTCATCTATGCCGTGCTGACCGCCCTTTGCGGCGCAGCACCGACTATTCTCGGTTTCGCGTCGCCGGTCTATGGCGTCGTCGCAACGCTTCTCGGTCTCGGCCTTGTCTGGTTTGCGCTGCTCTGTCGCCGCATGCCGGAGGGGGACAAGGCCATGATTCCGGCCAAGAAGCTTTTCGGCTACTCCATCCTGTACCTGTTCGCGATCTTCTCGCTGCTGATGATTGATCATTTCGCAGCGAGCCTTTGGTCCAATATTCTCTGGGAGGTATGAGTATGGATAGAGTGCAGTTGAACGAATTGCAGCGGCGCTCGCGCCGCAACCGCAACATTGCCATTGGTGTGACGCTCGGCGTTCTGGTGGTGATCTTCTATGCGATTACCATCATCAAGATGGCTCCGGGAGCTTTGCATTGAGCGATAGCAACATCGAGAGCGGCAAGGTCGAACAGGGCAAGGCGCGCAGCAATGGCGTCATCGTGGCTTCCTGCGTGGCATTCGTTGCCGCAATGGTGGGCATGAGCTATGCCGCCGTGCCGCTCTATGAACTCTATTGCAAGGTTACCGGTTACAACGGCACCACGCAGCGTGTCGAACAGGCATCGAATACGATCCTCAATGAGACGATCCGCGTCGAATTCGATTCCAACACCGCAGGCGATCTCAACTGGACATTCCGCTCGGTCGAGCGTGCGGTCGAGCCGCGCATCGGCGAGACGATCCAGGTGAATTTCCGCGTCACCAACAATTCGGCGACCGAGGAAACCGGCCAGGCCGTGTTCAATGTGACGCCGATGTCGGCTGGCGCCTATTTCAACAAGCTCGAATGTTTCTGCTTCACCGATGTGACGCTGAAGCCGGGCGAAACGCGGGATATGCCCGTGACCTTCTTCGTCGATCCGGAAATCGTCAATACGCCGGAAACGAAGGACATCAAGGTCATGACGCTGTCCTACACATTCTATAGCCGCGACAAGCAGAAGCCGGTCGCGGAAAATGCCGCAATCCGCAAGGACAAGGGCAATCAACTTTAACATCCGGACCGCCGGGGAGGCGGTCCCGCAGGGGTCAATAGCCGGGGAATTAGACATGGCGAGTGCACACGGAAAGCAACACGATTATCACATCATCGATCCCAGCCCATGGCCGGTCCTGACCTCGCTCGGCGCCTTCGTGCTGATGTTCGGGCTTGTCAGCCTGTTCCGTTGGGTCCACGGTGCGGAATTCATGTTGTTCGGCGCCAATTTTTCAACCCCGTGGATCTTCGTGGTCGGCCTGGTTGTCACGCTCTACGCAATGGGCGCCTGGTGGGCCGATACGATCAAGGAAGGGCATGAGGGCCATCATACCCGCGTGGTGTCGCTGCACCTGCGTTATGGCATGATCATGTTCATCGCTTCGGAAGTGATGTTCTTCGTTGCCTGGTTCTGGGCCTTCTTCGACGCTTCGCTTTTCTCGGCCGAAGCCATCCAGGCCAGCCGCGTCGAGTTCACCGGTGGCCAGTGGCCGCCGAAGGGCCTCGAGGTTCTCGATCCCTGGCATCTGCCGCTTTACAACACCGTGATCCTGCTGCTCTCTGGCACCACGGTCACCTGGGCGCACCATGCGCTTCTGCACAATGACCGCAAGGGCATGATCCAGGGTCTGGTTCTGACCGTGCTGCTCGGCGTCCTGTTCTCCTTCGTTCAGGCCTACGAATATATGCATGCACCGTTCGCCTTCTCGGAATCGATCTACGGCGCCACCTTCTTCATGGCCACCGGCTTCCACGGCTTCCACGTGCTAGTCGGCACCATCTTCCTGCTGGTCTGCCTGATCCGGGCTGCCGCGGGCGATTTCTCGCCGAAGGCCCATTTCGGCTTCGAAGCTGCCGCCTGGTACTGGCACTTTGTCGACGTCGTCTGGCTGTTCCTGTTCTTCTCCATCTATATCTGGGGTGGCTGGGGCGCGCCGCTGGCCCACGGCTGATTTCCGTGGCATGACTATAGAGGGGGCGATCGCCAGCGATCGCCCTTTTTCGTTTCCGGAAGGGAGAGCAATGGATATTCAGAGCGAAGACGGCCCGACGGGCGGGCGCTATTTCACCGGCAATCCCGGTCAGGAAGCGGAGATGACCTTTTCGCGTGCGTCTGCCAAGCTGATCATCATCGATCATACAGCCGTTCCCGATATCTATCGCGGCCAGGGCGTCGGTCAGGCGCTTGCTCAGCATGCTGTCGAGGCGGCGCGCGCGGGTGGCTGGAAGATCATTCCGCTCTGCCCTTTTTTCAAGGCGCAAGTGGGTCGTCACCCCGAATGGCGCGAGGTCATCAGCGGCTGAATGCTGAGTTGACTTGTGCGACAGTCCGCCGGGTTGCGATCGCCCGGCCTGTCATGCGAGGGTGACAAGGAAACCGGCCGAACGACAGGAAGAGGTCGGATGCGAGGAATGACATGACAGATGACAAGGCGCTTTATCCGCCCGTCGACCCGGTCAAGGCCGGCATTACCGGTTGCTGCCCGCGCTGCGGCCAGGGCAAACTGTTCGACGGGTTGTTGACGATCAAGCCGCGCTGTTCCGCCTGCGGGCTCGATTATTCCTTCGCCGATTCGGGCGATGGTCCCGCCGTCTTCGTCATCATGATCATCGGCTTCATCGTCGTTGGTCTGGCGCTCTGGACCGAGATCAACCTCAATCCGCCGCTCTGGCTCCATCTCATTCTGTGGATTCCGCTTGCGGTCGGTCTCAGCCTCTGGCTGCTGCGTGTGCTCAAGGCGCTGCTGATCGCCCTCCAGTATAGAAACAATGCCCGGCAGGGCGAGATCGATCGTGGCTGATTCCGGTTCGACAAAACGCAAGGTCGGCATCGGCACCTATCTCGTGCTGGCCATCGCCTTCCTCATCCTTGTCTCGCTTGGCACCTGGCAGGTCGAGCGCCTGCAGTGGAAGGAGGCGTTGATTACTAAGATGGAGGCGATGCGGCATGCCGCGCCGATCTCGCTCCATGCCCTCTCGCAGATGCCGAAGCCGGATCTGGAAGCCGAATATCGCCCGCTGACGGTCAGAGGGCGGTTCGATCATGCCGGCGAGCAATATTTCTATGCCACCCATGACGGGCAGGTGGGCTACCATGTCTATACGCCGCTGATCATGGCGGAAGGCCGCGTTCTCTTCGTCAATCGCGGCTTCGTGCCTGAAGATCGGAAAGATCCCGCCAAGCGTGCCGAAGGTCAGATTGCGGGCGAGGTGGATGTGAAGGGGCTTTATCGACGCGAACTCGCGGAAAAACCGTCCTGGCTGGTGCCGGAGAACGAACCGCAGAAGCGGCTCTATTTCTGGAAGGATCTTGCCGCCATGGCCAAGGCGGCCAATGTTCCGGAAGGGCGTCTCGAGCATTTCTTTCTTGATGCCGATGCGACGCCCAACCCGGGTGGCTGGCCGAAGGGCGGCGTCACCCAGGTCGAGCTGCCGAACAATCATCTGAGCTATGCCGTCACCTGGTACGGGTTGGCTGCAACCCTTCTGGTCGTCTCGGTGCTGGCAATCCGCCGCAAAGCGCGATAGAGCAATTGTCGAAAATCAATTCGACCCGCAGGAGGAAATTCGCATGTATATCGTCTCGTCAGTGTTGATCGCACTGGTCGCTCTCCTGCATGCCTATTTCCTCTATCTCGAAATGTTCGCCTGGACCAAGCCGGCAGGGCTCAAGGCGTTCCGCAACACGCCGGAGAAGGCGGAACTGACCAAGGTCCTCGCTGCCAATCAGGGGCTCTATAACGGTTTTCTCGTCGCCGGCCTCGTCTGGGCGCTCATCGAAAGCCGCAGTTTCTTCGCCTTCGATCTCAAGCTGTTCTTCCTCTCCTGCGTCATCGTTGCCGCACTTTATGGCGCCTACAGCGTCTCCCGACGCATCCTGATGATCCAGGGTCTGCCGGCAATCATCGCGCTCGGCCTTACTGTCGCCTTCGCCAATCCCTATCTGGATCTCGATTGCTGCGGCACAGCACCTTCGCCGCAGGTGACGACGAATTCATGAGGATATGATGACCAAATCGCCGCTCGCCATCCGTCTTTGCGCTCCGCGCGGCTTCTGCGCCGGGGTTGATCGCGCCATCCAGATCGTCGTTCTGGCGCTCAAGGCCTATGGCGCGCCGGTCTATGTTCGCCACGAGATCGTGCATAACCGCTATGTGGTCGAGGGGCTTGAGGCCAAGGGCGCGATCTTTGTCGAGGAGCTCGACGAGATTCCGGAAGAACATCGCGCCCAGCCGGTCGTCTTTTCCGCGCATGGCGTGCCGAAATCGGTTCCCGCCGATGCGATTGCGCGCAATCTCTTCTATCTCGATGCCACTTGCCCGCTGGTGTCCAAGGTGCATAAGCAGGCGCTCCGTCACCAGCGGCTGGGTCGCCATGTCATCCTCATCGGCCACGAAGGCCATCCCGAGGTCATCGGCACCATGGGCCAGCTGCCCGAAGGCGCCGTCTCGCTTGTCGACACGGTCGAGGATGCGGCTCGCTACATGCCGCCCGACCCGGACAAGCTCGGTTATGTCACCCAGACGACGCTGTCGGTCGAGGATAGCGAAGGGGTGATCGCCAAGCTCAAGGAGCGTTTTCCCAACTTGCAGGATCCGGCAGCCGAATCGATCTGCTATGCGACGACCAATCGCCAGGAGGCGGTCAAACTGGCAGCCCCCGGTTGCGATCTCTTCCTGATCGTCGGCGCGCCCAACTCCTCCAATTCCAAACGTCTGGTCGAAGTGGCGCTCAAATCCGGTGCCCGACAGGCTGTGCTTGTCCAGCGCGCCGCCGAGATCGACTGGGATGCCGTAGGCCCGCTCCGGACCGTTGGCCTGTCTGCCGGAGCATCGGCACCGGAAGTGATCGTCAACGAGATCATCGATGCCTTCCGCGACCGCTATGATGCGACCGTCGAGCTCGCCGAAATGGCCGAGGAAAACGAGCATTTCCCGGTCAACCGCGAACTCCGCCATATCGAACTCACCCACGAGGACATGGCCTGGGTGAACGGGTGAAAGTGCGCCCTATGGGCTGTTGCCATCCATCGCAGCCCTGATCGTCGCCACCGGCAGGAACATTCGCAACGGGTTTGATGGCAGCGGCATGAACCCGTAGCTGGCGCAAAGCGCCTTACGCCGCGCCGTTCGGGCCTCATCCCCACAATCCAGCACATCGAGCATCACAACCGCGATCCCGATCTGATCTGCGATCCGCGCGATGCGCTGCAGGCAATCGATCAGAAGGTCGCCGCCAAAGCCTTGGCCGCGGTAGCGCACGTCCCTTCCTATCATGGAAATGAAAGCAGCTGGAATGAGCCCATGCCCGGGCCGGGTGCGGGCGAATTTCGCCGGCAGGTCGCGATAATCCACCGAATGGCTGTTGATGGCGTCGAAGCCCATGATGGTCCGGCTATCATCGGTCATCACATAGACCCGCAGATTGTCCGCCCGCGTCAGCTTGTTGGCCGTCTTCTGGAGGAAATTGTCGACCTTGTCGACCCCGGAGGCAAAACCGGTCCTGTCATGCCGAGAGGGGTCCAGCGCCTCAACCGTGTAGCGCCTCTCGCCTTCGTTCGACATCAGCGCGAAACGATGGTCTTGGTGTGCCGCGCGAACCCGGCCTTCAATCTGTCGGATGGCACTGGCGGATTGTCTAGCGCGCTGAAGAAGGCCTCATGGTCCGATGTTTCGAGAAAAGTCCGTTCATGGGCGGCAATGGTCTCAAGCGCAGACCGATAGGCGGCATTGATCGTAAAGGCCGTGTCATCGACGCCGGACAGGGCCGCCGCGCGTTGTATCGTTGCCTTGATCCGGGCCTTTGTCCTGAAATTCATGCGCGCATCATTGGGCTCGTCAATCGCAGCACAAATGTCATCGAAGCTTCGCATGGTCGTCACCTCTTTTTTCATATGTACGCTCAATTGCCGTACGAAACAAAACGCGAGCAGGAATATCCACGTGCGCATGAAATCCGGGCTTCGTGTCGTGGAGGGACTGGCACTTCGTCGCTGGTCGCGCTAGTCGTTGCCGCAACCGGAATAACAGGGATTCTCCTCGTGGCAGTCTATACCGATATTACAGAAGACGAACTCAAGGCGTTCCTGGCCGAGTATGATGCCGGCAACCTGATGTCCTACAAGGGCATCGCCGAGGGCGTCGAGAATTCCAATTTCCTGCTCCATACTGACAAGGCGCCCTATATCCTGACGCTTTATGAGAAGCGGGTGGATCGCAATGATCTGCCGTTCTTTCTCGGCCTGATGCAGCATCTGGCCGACCGCGGCCTGTCCTGCCCTCTGCCGGTTGCCCGCAAGGATGGTGCCCAGCTGGGCGAGCTTGCCGGCCGCCCTGCCGCGCTGATTTCCTTTCTGGAAGGCATGTGGCTGCGCAAGCCGGAAGCCCGCCATTGCCGTGATGTCGGCGAGGCCCTGGCGCGCATGCACCTGGCCGGCGAAGGTTTTGCGCTCAAACGGCGCAATGCCCTGTCGGTTTCCGGCTGGCGGCCACTCTGGGACCGGTCGGAAGATCGTGCCGATGAGGTCGAGACGGGCCTGAAGGCGGAAATTGCCACTGAGCTTGCCCATCTCGAAGCTCATTGGCCGCAGGATCTGCCGGCGGGTGTGATCCATGCCGATCTGTTCCCGGACAATGTCTTCTTCCTCGATGACAAGCTGTCTGGCCTGATCGACTTCTATTTCGCCTGCAACGATTTCCTCGCCTACGACCTGTCGATCTGCCTCAACGCCTGGTGCTTCGAGAAGGACTGGTCCTATAACATCACCAAGGGCATGGCGATGATCGAGGGCTATCAGTCGGTGCGTCCGCTTTCGGCCGCTGAAACACAGGCGCTGCCGCTGCTCTGCCGCGGTTCTGCAATGCGCTTCTTCCTCACCCGCCTCTATGACTGGCTGATGACGCCGCCGGGTGCCATGGTGACGAAGAAGGATCCGCTCGAATATCTGCGCAAGCTCCGCTTCCATCAGGCGGTGGTGTCTCCGGCCGAATATGGCCTGATGGCTGGAGAGGGCGCATGAAGCATATAGATATCTTCACCGATGGCGCCTGTTCTGGCAATCCCGGGCCGGGCGGATGGGGCGCTATTCTCCGTTATGGCGAGATAGAGAAGGAACTGTCGGGCGGCGAGCCGGACACGACCAACAACCGCATGGAACTGATGGCGGCGATCGAGGCGCTGAGGGCGCTCAAGAGCCCGTGCGAGATCGATCTTTATACCGACAGCGCCTATGTGAAGGATGGTCTGTCGAAATGGATCTTCGGCTGGAAGAAAAACGGCTGGAAGACCGCCGACAAGAAGCCGGTCAAGAATGCCGAACTCTGGCAGGCGCTGGATGAGGCCCGCCAGGTGCACAAGGTGACGCTGCACTGGGTCAAGGGCCATGCCGGACATCCGGAAAACGAACGCTGCGACGAACTCGCGCGCCTGGCGATGGAACCCTACAAGCGGAAATAATTGGGCGAGCGTATAGCTTTGCACAAGCGGCGTCTTGCGACTGTCATGGACCTGTGCCTTCATAGGCGTGCATTTGGGGGCAGGTCCATGAACAGCAAGTCCATTCTTCTTTCGCTTTTTCTCGCATCAGTCGCACTTCCGGCGGCAGCGACCGATCTCACGGTCATGAGTTTCAATATCTGGGGCGGCGGTGCCAATGCCGACAAACCGGTCGATGAAACCGTCGCTGTCATCAAGGCGGTCAATCCGGATATCATCGGCATTCAGGAAACCAAGCCGGAACCCGATCCCTGCGACGCCGACAATTGCGTGCCGACCGGAAAATCGGTCGCCGCCGATATCGCCAAGGCGCTCGGCTATCATTATTACGACCAGTCGGCGTCCAACCCAGCCGTCTGGGCGAATGCCATTCTGAGCCGCTATCCGATCGGCAAGGCTACCAAAAACGATCTCTGTGTCGAAATCGCAGTGGATGGGCGTAGGGTCGCAGCCTGTAATATCCATCTGACGGATTTTCCCTATCAGCCCTATCAGCTGCTCAACATCGAGTACGGCCCGGCCCCGTTCCTGAAAACGGCGGCGGAGGCCGTCGAGGCGGCGAAAAAGGCGCGTGGCCCGGCGCTCGACCTCCTTGAGGCAGATCTCAAGGCTGTTTCGGGTTCGGATGCCGCCTTCATTTTCGGCGATTTCAACGAGCCATCGCATCTCGACTGGACGGAAGCTGCCGTCAAGGCCGGGCTGCAGCCGATGGTCGTTGCCTATCCGTCCACACTGCGGATCGAGAGCTGGGGATTTCACGATCTTTTCCGCACGGCCTGGCCGGATGTCGCCGCCAAGCCGGCCTTGACCTGGACACCGACGTCAGAACCGACCGCCAAGGATGACCATCACGACCGGATCGATTTCACCTTCGGTCGCGCGAAGAACCTCAAGGTTCTCTCCGCCGGCATCGTCGGCGAAAAGAAACCCGAGGCCGATATCGTCGTTACGCCCTGGCCGGCCGATCACCGGGCGACGATGGCGAAGGTGTCTTTCTGATCCCTCGTCCGTCCCGCTTCTGAGGCTGCGGACTGACGGGCGATGGCCCGCAGCCTGGTCGCATAATTGGCCGGATCATCAGAAATTACCGAATAGGGTGCCGGCTTGCCGAGCAGGTAGCCCTGGGCATTGTCGCAACCCTCTTCCCGCAGGATGTTCATCTGATCGTAGGTTTCGATCCCTTCGGCCAGAACCGGAATGCCCAGGCTCTTGCCGAGCGCAAGCACGGCCCGGATGATCGAGCGCGCCTGCAGGCTTTCGGCAGCCTCATCCATGAAGGATTTGTCCAGCTTGATCTTGTCGAAGGGGAAGGCACGCAGCGTTTCCAGCGACGAATAGCCGGTGCCGAAATCATCCAGCGCAAAGGTCACGCCGAGTTTGCGGATCTGCTCGAGAATGGCAAGCGTTCGCGCCTTGTCGGCGATGATGGCCGATTCCGTGAGTTCCAGTTCGAGATAGTGCGGCGGCATCCCGGTTTCATCGAGAATATCGCTCACCAGTTTGGCAAGGTTCGGATGCAGGAACTGGATCGGCGACAGGTTGACGGCAACCTTGACCGGCGGGTCGCGGCGGGCGAACTGCTGGCAGGCTTCGCGTAGCGCCCATTCGCCGAGCTTGAGGATGAGGCCGTTTTCCTCGGCAAGCGGGATGAATTCCATCGGCGGCACAAGGCCGCGCTGCGGGTGGCGCCAGCGCAGCAGCGCTTCGTAGCCGGTGATTTCACCGGTCAGCACCGAACTCTGGACCTGATAGTGGAGTTCGAGTTCGTCGTTGGCGATGGCCTGTCTGAGATCGTTTGCCAGCGCCCGCCGTTTGCGGACGGCCTCATCCATCTCCTGGTCGAAGAAACAGATCTTCTCTGTCGGTTCTGCCTTGGCGCGATAGAGCGCAAGGTCGGTATTGTTGATCAGGAGGTCTTTGGTGGAGGCATCGTCCGGATAGAGGCAGGCACCGATACTGGCACCGACGGAGAGTTCGAAATCGTCGATGTCAAAGGGCTTAACGAGTTCGGATCGAAGACTGGAAAGGCGCTTCATGGCGTCGGCGCGATTGCCAGACGGCAAAAGCAGCATGAACTCGTCGCCGCCGACCCGGGCGACGAGAACACCGGGTCCGGCAAATTCACGCATTCTTTCGGCAAGCAGCACCAATGTCAGGTCGCCGATCGAATGGCCGCGAACGTCGTTGATTTCCTTGAAGCGGTCGAGATCGATCGCGGCAAGGACGAACTTTCGTCCGGTTCTGGCTGTCTCGTCGATCGAATGGTCGAGAATTTCGTGGAAATGCGCGCGGTTGGAGAGGCCGGTCAAACCATCGCTGAGCGCCATCTTCCTGAGATCGGTAATCGATTTCGCCCGCGTCTTTCCGTCGATCAGATAGCTCGAAATTGCGGCGCCGACGATGATGAAGCCGGCGAGTGCCACAGCAATCGCCATGGCCCGCATGGCATCGGGATCAACGAAATGCAGCCCCACGGCCATCGGGGTAATCCGGAGCGCGGCCATGCCGGTGAAATGCAGGCCAACAACGGAGAGAAGGAAGATAACGGTCGCCGCAAGCTTGGTCTTTAGATGGTGGTCAAGCGAGGCGACATGCAGCGCAATCCCGCCGAGTATGACAGCGAGCACCACCGAAGCGATGACGACGCGGCTGTCCCATTCGACGATGCCGTTGATCTTATAAGCTTCCATGCCGGTGTAATGCATGGCGGCCACAGAGAGGCCCACGACGACACCGCCGAGGGAGGGGGCCCAGCGATAGGGCAGGGCGCCGCCAATCATGAAGCCGGCAAATCCACCCGGCATGACGACCAGCAGGGACACGATCGTCAAAACCGGATCGAAAGTGACATTCACGCTCGGCTGGTAAGCTAGCATGGCGATGAAATGCGTGCACCAGACCGCAGCACCCGCGGCTGTCGCCGTCAGAAAATGCCAGCCGATCGCTTCACTGCCACGCGCCAGCCGCCCCCGCCTGAAAAGCCCCACCGTTGCCCAACTGCCGGCAAAGCAGATCAGCGCCGCCACAAGCACGAGCCAGGGATTGTGAGAGGTCGTAATGCAGGAGATGATATAAGACATGGGTCAGCCGCGGCAATTCGATATGCGACAGACCTAGAATTCTGACTATTGCCAAATTCTTAATTAGCAGACTTTACCCAATCATTTGATGAATCGAATATGTGCATATTCAACCTGAAGTATTAAAACTTCAATGGTCTAGAGATCTTATTGTTCCGCAATCATTTATTCAGCGAAGTTTTACTTCGCTGCAACCGGATACCGCGCCGTTCGATTGGTCACCCGATTCCGATATCGAGGCCGATATCGAGCGTCGGAGCGGCCATGGTGATTTTCGAGGTCGAGATATAATCGACGCCCGAAAGACCGATCGCGCGAATCGTCTGCAGATTGACGTTGCCGGATGCCTCGAGCTTGATGCGGCTTTGCGAACCCCGATAGTCCTTCTCCGAAAGTCCGGCATGCAGGCGATTGATCTCGACGGCTTCGGCCAAAAGGTCCGGCCCCATATTGTCGAGCAGGATCACGTCTGGTCCAGCGGTCAGGGCCTCGCGCATCTGCTCGAGCCCATCCACTTCGACCTCGACCTTGACGAGATGGCCGGCAAAGGCGCGCGCCCTGCGAATGGTTTCGCTGACCGAACCATTGACGGCGATATGGTTGTCCTTGATCAGGATCGCATCGTCGAGCCCGAGTCGGTGCGAGGAACCGCCACCGCAGCGCACGGCATATTTGGCGGCGATCCGGAGCCCCGGCAGCGTCTTGCGTGTGCAGGTCACCTTCGCATGCGTGCCCTCGAGTTCCCGTGCGAAGCGGGCCGTATAGGTGGCGATGCCCGACATGTGCATAAGAAAATTCAGGGCCACCCGTTCGCCGCCCAGAACGGCACGCGCCGGGCCTTCGATGCGCGCAATGGCCTGGCCTTTTGACACCCGTTCGCCATCTGCAGCAAGCGGTGTAAAGGCTATATCACTGCCGGCCAGCCGGAACGCCATTGCCGCAAATCCCATGCCCGAAAGATAGCCATCCTCGCGGCTGTTCATTTCGGCGCTCGCGCGCATGGCAGGCGAAAGCGTCGCCTGGCTGGTAATGTCGCCGGCACGACCGAAATCTTCCAGCAGGGCATTGCGAACCATGCCTTCGACCAGAATATCGGGAAGGCTCGGCAGCAGCAGGTCGCTCATCATCGTCTCCTTGGTTCAGGCAGCGTTGCGCGGCGCAAGCGCCTTCTCGCGCGCGGCATCCGCTTCGGCAAGCGTCAGAAAGGTCCGGTGCTTCCACTCGCCGAGCGGTTTGGGAAAATCGGAACGGAAATGGCCGCCGCGGCTTTCCCGTCGCAGCCAGGCTGCCGCGGTAATCAGCTTTGCCGCCACCAGCATATTGGCAAAGCTCGCGCTTGCCGGTTCCTTTTCCAGTGCGGCGACCACGCTCAGCGCATGTTTCAGCCCTTCCGCATTGCGGATGACGCCGACATCGGCGCTCATGGTCTGGCGCAAAAGCGCAATGCGATCCGCTTCACCGGTGATCGTGGGGTCCGCTACATTGTCCGGCAGGGCGCTGGTCGCGATCGGTCCGGCCTTGTCGGAGAGGGAAGCGGCAATGTCGCTGGCGATCTGGGCGGCGAAGACGGCGGCTTCGAGCAGCGAATTGGAGGCGAGCCGGTTGGCGCCGTGAATGCCGGTGGCGGTCACCTCGCCGGCAGCCCAGAGGCCGGGCAGGCTGGTGCGGCCATTCAGATCCACCGCGATGCCGCCCATATGGTAGTGAACCGCCGGCACGACCGGGATCGGCGCCGTCACGGGATCGATGCCGGCCGACATGCAGGAAGCATAGACCGAGGGAAACTCTTCGGCGAAATGGCTACCGATCGCCGTCCGGCAATCGAGAAAGGCGCCGCGATTGCTCATCACTTCGGCAAAGACGCCGCGGGCGACAATATCGCGCGGCGCCAGTTCGCCA
This sequence comes from Fluviirhizobium alvei, assembly GCF_030551875.1. Classification (GTDB taxonomy): domain Bacteria; phylum Pseudomonadota; class Alphaproteobacteria; order Rhizobiales; family Rhizobiaceae; genus Rhizobium_E; species Rhizobium_E alvei. Next base: position 501,198 of record NZ_JAUOZU010000001.1, read on the forward strand.
TCCGGATGCAGCGCCAGCATGAACCGCTCGCCGGCGCGATTGACGAGATGGGCGCCTTCGCCGCGCAGGGCTTCGGTCGCGAGCGGTGCCGGATCGCGGCCGATATCGATCGCGGTCGGGTGATATTGCACGAATTCCGGATCGGCGATCAGGGCGCCGGCCCGCGCCGCCATGCCGATCCCTTCGCCGCAGGCCTGTTCCGGATTGGTGGTGACGGCATAGAGATGGCCGATACCGCCGGTACAGAGCACGGTGGCTGCGGCATGCAAGGCGATGCGCTCGCGGCCAGATCCTATTGCCGGGCGGGCCACGACGCCGCGCACCTTGCCGTCGGTCACGATCAGTTCTTCTGCCTCGAACTCTTCCATCAGCGTGATGGATGGCGTGCGGCGCACGGCGGCAACGAGAGCGGCCATGATCGCGCGGCCGGCCATGTCGCCCTTTACGCGCACGACGCGATGCTCGGAATGGGCAGCCTCGCGCGACAGCATCAGCTTGCCGGCGAGATCGCGATCGAACGGAACGCCGAGCGCCAGGAGATCGTGGATACGGTCCGGCCCCTGGCTGACGACGGCACGCGCCACGTCCTCGTCGACGATGCCGGCGCCGGCCTCGATCGTGTCGGCGACATGCTTGTCGAACGTGTCGTCGACGCTCATGGCCGCGGCAATGCCGCCCTGCGCCCAGGCCGAAGAGGCACCTTCGCCCAGGGGAGCGGTGGTCAGAACCGTCACGGGGAGCGGCGCAAGCTTGAGCGCTGCAAACAACCCGGCCAGCCCGCCGCCCACGATCAGGATTCCGGTTGCGGTTTCCGGTACCGATTGCGATCTCGTCATGTCGGCCCGCCTCCGGCGGGAAGGGCAGGGCCCTATTTCAGGTTGATCATCAGCTCCACGGCGAGCCGGGCACGATCGGCGATCGCCGGATCCACCAGAACCTCTTCAGTCATCATGAGAAGGCTGTCGAGGATCGTCGGGAGCGTGATCCGCTGCATGTGCGGACAGAGATTGCAGGGCTTCATGAATTCGACATCCGGCAGTGACGCCTGGATATTCGACGCCATCGAACATTCGGTGACCAGAAGCACCCTGGCCGGATGATGGCTCTTCACATAGTCGATCATGCCGGATGTCGAACCGGCAAAGTCCGAGACCGCGATCACATCCGGATGGCATTCCGGATGAGCGATGATTTCCACGGATGGGTCGGCGGCCTTCACGGCCAGCAGTTCCTCCGCCGTGAAGCGCTCATGCACCTCGCAGCGGCCCTTCCAGGTCAGGATCTTCTTCTTCGTCTGGTTGGCGACATTCATCGCCAGATATTCGTCCGGAATGCAGAGAACGGTATCGCTATCGACGCTCTCTACCACCTTCACCGCGTTGGCGGAGGTGCAGCAGATGTCGGTTTCCGCCTTCACTTCGGCAGAGGTGTTGACGTAGGTGACGACCGGTACGCCCGGATAGCGCTGCTTGAGAAGCCGCACATCGGCACCCGTGATCGATTCCGACAGCGAACAGCCGGCCTTCGAATCAGGAATCAGCACCGTCTTTTCGGGATTGAGCAGCTTTGAGGTCTCGGCCATGAAATGCACGCCACCCTGGATGATCACCTCGGCATCGACGCGCGTCGCGTCACGCGCAAGCTGCAGGCTGTCGCCGACAATATCGGCCACGCAATTATAGATCTGCGCCGTCTGGTAATTGTGCGCCAGGATCACCGCATTGCGCTCTTTCTTGAGCCGGTTGATGTGGAACACGTAAGGCGCATGCACCGGCCATTCGATCGCCGGGATCACATCCTTCACCCGTTCGTAAAGATGCGCGGTCTCCTTGAGCAGGGCCGGCGTGCAGGTCAGGTCCGGTCGCTCGATGATGCCGAACCGCTCGGCAGCGCTGTGACCCTGGTGTTTTGGGGAAAGGTTCAAGGACATGTCCACGCGCATCCTCCTCGGGACGGGGGCGACGGCCAACCTCGCGGGCCGTCATCAACGAAGCGACTATGTATGAAGATTGGCCGCCGAATACAAGGTGGCAATCAACAAAAGCCGTTTGCAAAGCAATTGATAATATTGATAAAAATCGTTCAAACACTGATAGGTTCTCCACATGGTTTGGAAGAATCCTTCCAGCCTTGTCCGCGGAAGCGCCGTTGAAAGGCTGACAACCTGCGAAATGTCGCATTGTTTTTTATCGCGCGCGGCGCTAGGGATTGCGGATCGACCAAGGGGAATTCCGTCCGGCATGATGAGAAAAGCCAAAACATGGCATTTCTGGCTGCGCATGATGTGCGTGGCACTTCTGCTGTCGCTCGGATTCTCCCATGCGCCTTACGCCGCCGTGGTCGAACCCACGGATGTGGCAGCCTATACGCTGCCGGATGGCACTGCGCCGGTCATCTGTTACGGTGCCGAGGAAGACGGAGCGGCCAAGAAGATGGTCGATCACGGCTGCGAAGCCTGTCGGCTTTCCTCCTCCATCGCCATGCCGCTTCCGTCGGAAACGGATGGCGAGATCGTCCGGATCGAGCTCGGCCGGCTGGCGATCGTTGCGCCGGAACAGTTCCACCGCCTGATTTTCCCGCCCAGCGCCGCCCCGCGCGCACCACCTGTCGCTCCCGCAATCGCTTGAACCGGCCTGTGCCCTCTCGGCCAGACCTGACATCGATTTCGGGACCGTGAACGGCATGTCCGTCCTCCGGTACCCGCTACCGGGACAGATCCATGTTGTTACTTGCCCACAATGAGGCCTTTGTAGCGCCCGCACTTCCCTTGCCGGCCGCCCCGGCACCCCGCGCCCGCTTCCAGCAGACGCTCTCCGCACGGCAGAGTTTCTGCTTCGACAAGCAGGAAGCGGGCGGCTTTTACCGCCTGACGAGCGGTTGTCTGGCGCTCAGCCAGTATCTCCCCGATGGCCGCCGACAGATTGTTGATTTTGTCGGTCCGGGCCGCCTGTTCGGTTTCTGCGCCTTTGGCCCGAACGGCACCATCGCCGAATCGCTGACGATCTCGACCTTCGAACGCATCGCGGCCGATAGCAGCGAGAACCTGCAGGACGAGCTGTCGACCATGCTCTGGCGCATGCAGAACCATGCGCTGCTCTTGGGTCGCAAGACGGCAATGGAGCGCGTCGCATCCGCGATGCTCGATCTGTCGCGGCAATTTGCCCGGCCCGGCCGCGCCCGCCTGCAGATGGCGTTCACACTCTATCCCACCCGCGCAGACCTCGCCGACTGGCTGGGCCTGACGGTGGAAACGGTCAGCCGCTGCCTGAACGCGATGAAGCGCGATCGTCTGATCGACTTCACGCGGCCAGAACTGGTGACCATCCGCGACATGCCGCGCCTTCTCGAGGCGTCCGGCGCCACAGCTGTCGCCAAGACAGCCTGAACAACCAGACCAGCAAGGAGGGACTAGCTTGGTCACGATCGAAGAAAACAGGGCAGCGGCAGCAGATCGCGGCGCTTCCCAGAAATTCTATTTCGCCGCATGGCGCTGGCATTTCTATGCCGGCCTCTATGTCATTCCGTTCGTCATCGTGCTGGCGATCACCGGCATCATCATGCTCTATGACAACAACATCGAGAGCCGTCTCGGCATGGCCCACCCGGTCGTGGCGACCGACAGCCCGATCAGCGTCATCGCCCAGGCCAAGGCCGCGCAGGAAACGCTGCCCGGCGGCGAGGTGAAGATGTATGTCGCGCCACGCACGCCGGAAGCCGCGGCAATGTTCCAGGTCAATGTCGATGGCAAGGCGCATCTTGTCGCCGTCGATCCCTATAGCGGCAAGGTTCTCGCCTCCGTTGTCAAGGATGATACCTGGTATTATTGGGCGGACGATGTCCATGGCACCCTGCTTCTCGGCGATCTGGGCGACCGGCTGATCGAGATTGCCGCCGGTCTCGGCTTCATCCTGCTCGCCAGCGGCCTCTATCTCTGGTGGCCGCGCAACGGCAAGTCGCTCCGCGCCATGCTGGTGCCGAACATCTTTGCCCGCCGCCGCCAGTGGTGGAAGGAAATGCACGGTTCGGTCAGCTTCTATTCCTCGATCATCCTGATGCTGTTTCTCGTGTCGGGCCTGTCCTGGGCCGGCATCTGGGGCGGCAAGTTCGTCCAGGCCTGGAGCACTTTTCCAGCCGAGAAGTGGGACAATGTTCCGCTGTCGGACAAGACCCATGCCTCGATGAACCATGGTGCGCTCGAAGAAGTGCCGTGGGGCCTCGAGCAGACGAAGATGCCGGTCTCGGGTAGCGACGCTGGCAAGAAGGGCATTGCCGACGGGTTGCCGGTCAATCTCGATACGGTCGCCGCACTCGCCCGCGAAATCGGCTTCAACGAACAATATCGGATCAATCTCCCGTCGGGCGAGGATGGGGTCTATACGATCTCCGCCGATTCCATGGATGGCGATACCGTGAGCCCGACCGCAGACCGCACCACCCATGTCGACCGCTACACCGGCAAGATCCTTGCCGAAGTCGGCTATCCGGACTATTCGGTGGCCGCAAAGGCGATGGCCGTCGGCATTCCGCTGCATATGGGCCGCATGGGATTGTGGAACCTGGTGCTGAACACGGTCTTCTGTGCCGCCATTCTGTTCATTGCCGTCAGTGGCGTCGTCATGTGGTGGATGCGGCGTCCGGCCGGTGCCTTCCGTCTCGCACCGCCGCCGATGCCGGCTGACATGCCGCAATGGAAGGGGGCGGTGTTCCTGATGCTGTTCCTGTCGCTGGCCTTTCCGCTCGTTGGTCTGACGCTCCTGGCCATCTTCGCGCTCGATCTCATCCTCTTCACCCGCGTCGGTTTCGTTCGCCGCGTACTCAACTGATCTCCGCAAACTCCCTTATGGGGCAAAATCATAGACTTGAAAGGAAACATCCATGATGAAACTCACGCAGACCCTGTTCGCCTCGCTCCTCGTTGCCTTCAGCGCCGTTGCCGCTTTTGCCCATGACTACAAGCTCGGCGATCTCGACATCCATCATCCGGCGTCGCGCGCCATGATCGAAGGGGCCGAAGTGGCGGGTGGCTTCATGACCATCACCAACCACAGCAAGACGGATGACCGGTTGATCAAGGTCAGTTCCGACGCGGCCAAGATGATCCAGCTTCATGAAATGAAGGTCGAAAACGACGTCATGAAAATGGGCGAAGTGCCCGGCGGTATCGTCATTCCGGCCGGCGGCACCGTCGAACTCAAGCGTGGCGGCCTGCATGTCATGTTCATGGGCGTCTCCACTCCCTTCAAGGAAGGCGACAAGATCAAGGCTGTGCTCACCTTCGAAAAGGCCGGCGACATTGCCGTCGAATTCGCTGTCGGTCCAGCCAATGGCGAAGCCGCCAAGAGCGAACACGACGCCCACAAGCATCACCAGAACTGATCACGGCGGCGCGCAGGGCTGCGACATTTTCGCCCTGCGCGCTTCTGTCATTTTGACGCCCGTCATATTTGATGATTTTCAATCGACCATTAAAACACTGATAAAGGAGAGAAAATGGTCGCCGCTGTCGTTTACAGAATTCCCGTGCTCGGCTGGATGATCAAGGAAGCCGCGCTCGGCAGCGCCAATACGAAGGTGCTTTTCCTCATCAACATGGTGCTCGTCTGGCTGCTCGCCATCGCCACCTTCGGCTATCCGGCCATCATCATTCCGGCACTCATTGCCGTCCCGTCCATGTTCACGGTCCTGATCCTGATCACGGCGGGCAAGTAGGGCCAAGCCTACGCCGGATATAGTCGAGCCGCTCGATGAGCGCGCCTTTCGTCTCGCCGGAATAGAGAGCCAAAATTCCGGCCGGCTCCACGATCCGGTCGATATTCTGGATGAACCCGTCAAGCGCCACCTTGCGAACGGTGAGGGACCGATCCCGCGACAGTTGCCGGATGAGCGCCTCGCGATCGACCGGATGCTCATAGGGGCGGGTCAGGTTCGTCGAAAAGCGAGTCCGGGTCGCCCCGAGCCTATCGCTGATGGAATAGGTCTCCCAGCCCCAGATATTGTCGACGCGGCCGGTCATCAGCACCCCGGCCGCACGCGCCCGCAATGCCGGATGAAAGGCTTCAAGTGCAATCTCTTCCAGGTGATCATCGACCAGATCGGTCGCGAGGATCGAACGGAAGAAGCGCGGCAGGAACCCCTCCCGGCCTTGCTTGAGCCACGTCACAAGCTCCGCTCGAACGGCCTTCCGAGCCTTGAGCCACGAAGGCAGAGCCACGCTCGGCTGACTTTGCCACTGGGCCCGGCGCCTCAGATAGAAGGGCAGGCTCGCAAGCACCATTTGGTCGGAAATGACTGGCTCGACCCGCTCGAAACAGGCCTCTGCCGCCAACCGCACCTCTCCGACATGATCATGCAATCGGAGAAAAAGACCGGCGAGAAAGGCCGCGCCCGGTGGCGCGCTGTCGATCTGCTTGAGCGCCTCTTCCCGCCGATAGCCATTGCCGGAAAAGATGCGGAGCCAGGCGAGGTTCTGAACATCGCTCTCGTCACCTGCTTGTGCGGTTGCATGGCGCAGGAGCTGTCTCAGGGCCATTCCGAAACGCTTTGGCCGCGGGGCCGGCCAATAATGCCGTCGAAAGCCATACTGGATCGAAGTCACATCGTCGGCGCGACAGTCTGCGATCAGCCCGACCAATCTGTCGACGAGTGCCTTCGGTGCGGATTGTTCGGAATCAGCCCGGATGAACTCCAGCGCAAGCTGCTGGAACTCGGCACTGATCCGTCGCTCCGGATGGTCTTCGATCACCATGGGGCCTCCGCAATGCAAAATGCCCGGAAGTACACTTCCGGGCAAGGTTGTTTGGCGGGGCTTTGGCGATTAGAGCTGGCCGAGCAGCGTTTCGGCGCCAGAGGTCACGGCCTTGCCGGGCTGATCCTCGATATTGAGCTGCTTGACCACGCCATCCTCGATCAGCATCGAATAGCGCTTGGAACGCAGGCCGAGCCCGCCGGCTGACAGGTCCATTTCGAGACCGAGAGCCTTGGCGAATTCGGCGTTGCCGTCGGCGAGGAAGCGGATCTTGCCTTCGCCACCGCTTGCCTTCGCCCAGGCGCCCATCACATGCACGTCATTGACCGACACGACCATGATTTCTTCGACACCCTTCGCCTTGAAGGTATCGAGATTGTCGAGATAACCGGGCAAATGATTGAGCGAGCAGGTGGGCGTGAATGCACCGGGAACGGCAAAAAGAACGACCTTGCGGCCCTTGAGCAGATCGCCGATCTCGAGATCGACCGCGCCGTCGGCGGTCTTTTCCTTGAGCTTGGCGGCCGGGATCTTGTCTCCAATGGCAATCGTCACGTGATGTCCTTTCCTCGAAATGTCTTGACGAAGGTCAATATAGTGCGGCTTTGCGACATTTGCAGTCATCCACTTCTATCTCGCCGCGAATTTTTACGTTGCCGCCGGATGTTCGGATCAGGGCAGGGCGATCTTCGTCTCGATGGCGCGCTCGCCGGATTTCACCAGCAGCGTCAGCTCCGCCGGTTTGCCGTCCTTCGGCCATTTCTTCACCGGTACCGTGAGTTGCAACGCAGTCCCGGTTTGCTGCACGGCAACCTTGTGGCTGAACCTGAGGCCCGGTTCCGGCACCAGCGCAAATTCGGGCTTGGCCTCGGATGGTAGCGCGATGTCGAACGTCACCGATGTGCGATCGGCGGACGGCGTGGTTGCGGTCACTAAAAAATCCGCTGCCGGTGCAGCCGGCAGCAGGGCGGCTGCCGCAGTCAGGCTCTCCTGTTCGGTCTCGGTTCGCGACGTCACCGGCAGACGGAATTCGCCCTGAACCGGCAGGCAGATATCCTTGCAGAGGCCGATCAGGATCTTGGCATCGAGGGTCGAGGGTGCCGACGCGGGTTGATCGAAATCGATCAGGATACGCACCGGACCATGATAGCCGATGAAACGACCATCGGCGTCCTCGGCAAATTCCGGCACCGGGAAGGCTAGCGACCGGATCTTGAGGTTCTTGGATGCCGCGCCATCGATTTCCGGCGGCATGCCGGCGTCACCGGGATTGCGCCAGTAGGTCTTCCAGCCCGGTGCCGGCTCGATATCGAGAAGGGCCTGAACCTGCCCCTCGTTGCTCTGGCTCAAGGCGGCGATGCGCATGCGGCCGCCGTCCGAGACCACCCAATCACTGTCGGCAGCAAGCGCCGGAACGGAAGGGGCGGTGGCAAGGGGCAGCAGCGCGAGCAGGCGGATCAAACTGGACTTCATCGGACTTTCCATTCAAACGGGATCTGCAGAGCGCGCAGAGATTACGGCTCTTCTATGAAAAAACCGGGCAATCCGCATCTGGCTCTTTTCATTTCACCATGAATTGATAGGCTGTGAACCATGGTGGATCTTCAGTCGTTGAAAAGCAAAGGCGAGCGAGGCTTCCTTGACGGTCAGTTCCTGATCGCCATGCCGGGGATGGCCGATAGCAATTTTGCCCGTGCGGTGGTCTATATCTGTGCCCATTCGACCGATGGCGCCATGGGCTTCATCATCAACCAGCCGCAACGGCTCTCCTTCGTCGATATCCTTTTGCATCTGAAGCTGATCGGCGAGGATGATGCGATCATGGTGCCAGAGACGACGCGCTCCTTCCCGATCCAGAAGGGGGGGCCGGTCGAAACCGGTCGCGGCTTCGTGCTCCATTCGGACGATTATCTCACGCAATCCTCAATCCCGGTCAGCGACGAGCTTTGCCTGACGGCGACCGTCGATATCATCCGTGCCATTTCGCGCGGACGCGGACCGAGCCGGGCGACATTGTTGCTCGGCTATGCCGGCTGGTCGGCCGGTCAGCTGGAAAGCGAAATCGCCGCCAATGGCTGGCTATCCTGCCCGGCGGACGAGAGCCTGATATTCGATCGCGATCTCGACGGCAAATACAATCGGGCACTGGCCCTCATGGGCATTCACCCTGCCATGCTGTCGATGGAAGTCGGCCACAGCTGAAGCCTCAGCTGCTGCACCCTATCCGGAATCAGCCGGTTCGGGTGAGCGGGAAACGTTCCTTGAGGATTTTCAGCACCGCATCGGTGCCGATCGGCGGGCCGAAATGGTAGCTCTGCCCGTAATGGCAGCCCATCTGGCCGAGCATTTCGGCATCGTCTTCGGTTTCGATCCCTTCCGCCACCAGCGTCATGCCCATTTCAGCGGCCATGGAAATGACCGAGCGCAGCAGCACGTCGCGCTTGTCGGACTGGTCGTTGACCAGCATCTTGTCGATCTTGATCGTATCGAACGGATAGCGGGTCAGGTAGCCGAGCGAGGAATAGCCGGCGCCGAAATCGTCGAGCGCCAGGCTGACGCCGATATCGTGCAACTTGTCGAGCACGAGGCGCGACTGTTCCGGATTGTCCATCACCACCGTTTCGGTCAGTTCCAGCTTGATCCGGCTTGCCGGGCACCCGGCCTGGTTCAGCACCCGCCGCACATCGTCGGCAAGGTTGGAATTCACCAGCTGGGCGCTCGAGACATTGATGGACACGAAGAAGGGAATGTCGCCGGTCTGGATCAGCCAGTTCGACAGGTCCGAGGTCGCGCGCTCCAGGGCAAACAGTCCAAGCTCGCTGATGAAATTGGAGTTCTCTGCCAGCTGGATGAATTCCGATGGCGGGACGTTACCGCGCTTGGGGTGGTCCCAGCGCATGAGCGCCTCGAATCCTGCGATTTCGGCATCGTCCAGCCGCACGATCGGCTGATAGACCATTGACAGTTCCCTGCGCTCGATGGCGCGGCGCAGATCGCTTTCGAGCTGCAGCCGGTCGGAAACGGCCATGCGGAAGGCAGGCTGGAACGGTTCCACGCGGTTGCCGCCGGATTTCTTGGCCCGGTACATCGCCAGTTCCGCATCGTTGAGCAGGCCTTCGCCGTTCGTGGCCTGTTCGCTCCAGGTGGCGACCCCGACGGATGCGGTGAGAATGATTTCGTGATTGGCGAAATTCAGCGGCACCGAAATCGCCTTGGCAACCGCATCGGCAAAATCCGCCACGCGATGCGGCGCCGTTTCGGAGACGAGGATGATGCCGAACTCGTCGCCCGCGAGACGACCGAGCGTATCCTGCGGCTTGAGAAGGCGGCGAAGCCGTCGCGTCAGCGCGATCAGGATATTGTCGCCGGCCGCGATGCCGAGCGAATCGTTGACCTGTTTGTATCGGTCGATATCGATCGCCAGCACAGTCGGCCGCAGGTCATCATCGGTCGAAGCAAGTGACAGAAGCGACTGAAGACGATCGAGAAACAGCTGCCGGTTCGGCAATCCGGTCAAGTTGTCGCTCAACGCATCGTTCATCAACCGGTTGATCATGTTCTTCTGTTCGGTCACGTCTTCGACAATGCCGACGCAGCGGGTGATCTCGCCATTGCCGCCCAGCACCGGCCGTGCCCGGATGGCCAGCCAGTGGTACTGGCCGTCTTCGGCGCGCAGACGGAAATCATGGCAGAGGCGGCCCTTCTTCTGCGCGAGCAGAATGTCGAGCGTGGCCCGGAAACGGTCACGATCGTCGGGATGCAGGCGCGGCAGCCAGTTGCGCGCCGGCCCGTGCAGGGCGCCGGGAACGGTGCCGAGCTTGAGCGAGATATCGGGGATCGTCGTCACGCGATCGCGCGAGACGTCCCAGTCCCAGATCGTGTCGCCGGCGCCGGTAAGTGCCAGCGATTGCCGTTCGAGATCGGAGAACAGGCCCTGCTGGTAGGCGCCGCCGGCAAAGGCGTGTTGCATCACCGTAAAGCCGATCAGCAGCACGATCAGCACCAGCCCGAAAGCGAGCGCCGGCTGCACGATGTCATTGTCGAGCTGACCGGTGACAGTCAGCCAGGCAGCAAACAGCCAGGCGAGAATGACCAGCCAGGACGGGATCAGCAGGATTGCCCGGTCATAGCGGTTGAAGCCGAGAAAGACGATCAGGAAGATACCGGCCACCGCCGTCAGCGCGAAGGAAAGCCGCGCAATGCCCGAGGCGATCGATGGATCGTAGATTGCAACGCCGAAAAGCGTTACCAGTCCCAGCACCCAGGCCAGCGTCGCATAGGCGAGGTTGGCGTGCCATCGGCTGAGATTGAGATAGGTGAAAAGAAAGATCACCAGGCCTGCGGCGAGCGCCACTTCCGCACCCGCGCGCCATATTCGCTCGTCGAGCGTATTGTCGCCGAACAGCTGCTCGAGAAAGCCGAAATCGACGCAGACATAGCCGAGCACGGCCCAGGCCAGAGCCGCCGTCGCCGGCAGCATCGAGGTACCCTTGATGACGAAGAGATTGGTCAGAAACACCGCCAGCAGGCCGGCAATGCCGAGAACGATGCCGCGATAGAGCGTAAAGGCGTTGACCGTATCCTTGTAGGCCTCCGGCTCCCAGAGATAGAGCTGCGGCAGGTTCGGCGAGGTGATCTCGGCGACGAAGGTGATCACGGTGCCCGGATTGAGCGTGATCGAGAACACATCGGCATCGTTGCTCTCGACGCGGTCGAGCGCAAAGCCTTCCGATGGCGTGATCGACAGAATGCGTTCGGAACCGAGATCGGGCCAGAACAGGCCGGATTTCACCAGCCGGTAGTGCGGCGCCACGATCAGCCGTTCCAGCTGCTCGTCCGAAACGTTGGCGAGCGCGAAGACGGCCCAGTCGCCGCTATGCCCCTCGCTCTGGGCGCGCACCTCGATCCGGCGCACGATACCATCGGCACCGGCCGCTGTGGACACCTGCATGGCGGGTCCCTGGTTGGCGTAGATATCGGCAATGGCCGTCAGGTCGAGCGCCTTGTCGTCCCGCGAAATCTTCACGGGTTCGAGCGCATGTCCAACGCCGAACAGGCAGAAAAGAGCAAGCAGGATCAACAGGACGTGGCGGGCGCCGAGCAACATCGTCCGGCGAAAGCCATGGTCTGATAGGCAAAAGGTCAAGTGCTTCCGGCCCCGGCGTTGTCGTTCTTCTTGTCGATCCGGGCGTAGAGCAGATGGTCACGCCATTCGCCCCGGATTTTCAGATAGTCGGTCATATAACCTTCGCGGCGGAATCCGGCTTTTTCAAGTACCCGGATCGATCGCACGTTGTCCGGAATACAGGCAGCTTCGATCCGGTGCAAGCCAAGCCCGGAAAAGATATGTTGGATCGCGATGCCGATCGCCTGCGACATGTGGCCCTTGCCGGCATGACGGATTCCCATCCAGTAGCCGATCATGCAGCTTTGGGCCGCACCTCGGCGAATATGGCCGATCGTCAGGCCGCCCAGCAACTCGTCGCTGTCCTTGGCAAACAGGAGAAGCGGCATCGCAAGGCCGGATTCAAACTCCTGGCGGGCACGGATGACGCGCGTGCGAAAATGGCTTTCGGTCAGGGCATCGCTGCTCCAGGCCGGTTCCCATGGCTCAAGGAAAGCACGGCTTTCGCTGCGCTGGCGATACCAGGCGCGGTAATCGGTATTGCGCGGCAGCCGGAAATAATGATCGGGCCCGGCAATCACTTCTGCCGGACTGTTCCTGGCGGACAGGAAACCGAACACCGATCTTGCCATTCCGTTCGTTCCGCGCCTTTACGGGCCGATTTACTCGGCTGCCGTCCGGTGGACCGGCGGCGTTGTGCTGGAGAGAGATTTCACCACCTCGTCCATAGAAGCCAGTCCATCGACCGGCCCAATGGCCGAGACCGTCGGCACCGTATTGAAGAACAGGCGTCCGGCGAGATCCGTCAGACGCTCCACCGTAATGCCGGCCAGACGCTCCATCAGCTCGCCGTTCGGTATCGGGCGACCGTAGAGCATCATCTGGCGGGCGATCTGGCCAGCGCGGGCACCGGGGCTTTCCTGGCCCATCAAGAGCTGGGCACGGATCTGGGCGCGGGCGCGGTCGATCTCTTCCTGGCGGATGTTCTCGGAGGATTTGCGCAGTTCCTCGATGATCACCGGCATCAGTTCCGGCAGGTTCTCACCGCCGGTTGCCGCATGAACGCCGAAGACGCCGGTGTCGGAAAAGCCCCAATGGAATGCATAGACCGAATAGCAGAGGCCGCGGAATTCGCGCACCTCCTGGAAGAGGCGCGAGGACATGCCACCACCGAGAATGTTGGCAAGGATCTGCGAACAGTAGAAATCGCGGGCATGATAGGCCTTGCCCTCGAAGCCGAGCAGCACCTGGGCATCCATGAGGTCGCGGGTCTCGCGCACATCGCCGCCGGTATAGCGGGCCGTCTCGGAAATGATCGAGTTGGAGGCGCTCGTCGGCAGGCCGGAGAAACGGCGCTCGACCTCACGGACGAATTCGTCATGCTTGACGGCTCCGGCCGCGACCACGAACATGCGGTCGGTCAGGTAGTTGCGATCGAGATAGCCGCGGATCTGTTCCGGCGTGAAGGACAGGACCGATTCCGGCGAGCCGAGAATCGGGCGCCCGATCGTCTGATCGGCAAAGGCGACGGCAGAGAAACGGTCGAAGACGATATCGTCGGGCGTATCGTTGGCGGCACCGATTTCCTGTAGGATGACATTCTTCTCGCGCTCAAGCTCTTCCTCGTCGAAGGCGCTCTCGGTGAGAATGTCAGCGAGGATATCGACAGCCAGCGGCATGTCGTCCTTCAGGACGCGTGCATAGTAGGAGGTCGACTCGGTCGATGTGGCGGCGTTGACTTCGCCGCCGACATTTTCGATTTCCTCGGCAATCTGGCGGGCTGTGCGCCGCGCCGTGCCTTTGAAGGCCATATGTTCGAGCAGATGGGCGATCCCATGCTCATCGGCGGCTTCATTGCGCGATCCGGATTTGACCCAGGCACCGAGTGCAACGCTTTCGAGATGCGGCATATTCTCGGTTACGACCGTCAGCCCGGAGGGCAGCTTCGTCAACTCAACTTTCATCACCAATCAAGACGCCCGCATCAGCTTGAAATCCGGGCATGCCGGGCGATGAAGGATTCCACCGTCTCGATGTCCGCATCCAGCACTTCGTAGCGTTCCTCCCTTTGCATCAGATCAGCTAACCACGATGGCAGCGCCGGATCAATACCGCAAGCGCTTTTTACCGCAGCGGGGAACTTGGCCGGATGCGCGGTGGCAAGCGTTACCATCGGCGCATTCGGCTTTTCATGTTTTGCCGCGACGTGAACACCGACAGCCGTATGCGGATCAAGGAGATAGCCGGTTGCTTCGAGCGTTTCCTTGATGGTCTTGGCGACCTGCTTTTCGGTGACCTTGCCGGCCTTGAAATCACGCGTGATGGCGGCAAGCGCATCCTTCTCGATCTCGAAGGCCTGCGATTGCTTGAGGCTTTCCATCAGCCGCCGCACCTTGCCGGCGTCGCGGTCATGGACCTCAAACAGGAGCCGCTCGAAATTCGAGGAGATCTGGATATCCATCGAAGGCGAGGTGGTGGCGGCAACGCCGCGCATCTCGTACCGGCCGGTCTTCAGCGTGCGGGCGAGAATGTCGTTGTCGTTGGTGGCAATCACCAGCTTTCCGATCGGCAGGCCCATGCGCTTGGCCACGTAACCGGCGAAAATATCGCCGAAATTGCCGGTCGGAACGGTGAAGGAGATCTTGCGGTCGGGTCCGCCGAGCGAGATCGCGGCGGTGAAATAATAGACGATCTGGGCCATGATGCGGGCCCAGTTGATCGAGTTGACGCCGGCAAGCTGCATCCGGTCGCGGAACTTCACATCGTTGAACATCGCTTTCACGAGGTCCTGGCAGTCGTCGAACGTGCCGCGCACGGCAATCGCATGCACATTGGCATGCGCCGAGGTGGTCATCTGGCGCTGCTGCACCGGCGAAACCTTGCCATGCGGGAAGAGGATGAAGATGTCGGTCCGGTCGCGACCGCCGAAAGCGTCGATGGCAGCGCCGCCCGTATCGCCCGAGGTCGCACCGACGATGGTCGAGCGTTCGCCGCGCACTTCCAGTGCATGGTCCATCAGGCGGGCGAGCAATTGCATCGCCACGTCCTTGAAGGCGAGCGTGGTGCCATGGAACAGTTCGAGAATGAAGGCATTGGCCCCGGTCTGCACAAGCGGTGCCACCGCCGGATGCCGGAAGGTCGCATAGGCCTCGCCGATCATGCGCTTGAGATCGGCATCGTCGATTTCGCCATCCACGAAAGGCGAAAGCACGGCAAAGGCGATCTCCTCATAGGATTTGCCCCGCAGCGCCCGGATTTCCTTCTTGCTGAAATGCGGCCAGGATTTCGGCACATAAAGCCCACCGTCGCGCGCCAGACCCGTCAGCAGCGTATCGATGAAACCCAGGTTCGGAGCCTCGCCCCGCGTAGAAACATACTGCACTTGCAAACCTCAGTTCTTCAGGTTTTCTCTTCAAAAACCTCTAGCATTCAATGGTGTGAAAGGGTGTTCAGAAAGCGTCCGGGCAGCGGTGGCCGGTGTCGCCCGGGGCATTTCATTCTCCCTTGCCGATCTTCATCGCGCCATCGGGTCCGCTTCGCCCGCCCGGTCTCTGCGGCCATTGTCAAAGCCGGAGGATTTCGGCGCAAACTTTCCGCTTTCCAATCGATTTTTTATCCGGTCGCTGGTATAGACCGATTTCAGCGGTCGTGAAAAGGCCCGAATTGTCGTCTCGGAAGGGTCTTTCGACGGTTCCGTGCAGTGCCGTATTCAAGAGTGGAGCGTTATGGTGTCGCGAAATTTTATCCGGTTTCTCTCTTCCATGGCGGCTGTGTCGCTGATTGCCGGTTGCAGTGCCACCGATGGCATGAATCTCGGTCTCGGCGGCAAGAAGAAGGTTGAGGAAGATCCCAACAAGCCGGTGATCGTTCAGGGCGCCTGCCCGTTCGTCTATCTTCGCGAAGGCACCGCGATCTACCGTCAATATGCCAAGGGCACCAAGAAAGGCCCGGATGGTCTTGCCGATCCGGAAAAGCTCGTCGTCCAGGCGACGCTCGACCAGACCACCCGTCAATGCCGCCAGACCGATCAAGGTCTCGTCGTCACCGTCGTCGTTCATGGTCGCATCGTTCCGGGACCCGCCGGCGGACCGGGAACCTACACGCTGCCGATTCGCGTTGCCGCCACCGATGGCAGCGCCACGCTCTACTCGGAGCTGAGCAAGTTCGAAGTCACCATTCCGCCAAGCCAGAATGCGGCGACGCAGTTCATCTTCACCAAGGAAAATGTCGTGCTGAGCGGACCGGCCACCGGTCTCACGCGTCTGTTCGCCGGCATTGACGAGGGTCCCTACAATACAAAGTAAGGCTCACCTCGGGGGGAGGGCGAGTGGCAGTGATCTTGATCGTGAATCCCGTGTCTGGAGGGGGACGGGGTGCACGCAGCGAAAATCGTGTTGTTGATGCGCTAAGGCGCCGCTTCGGGACCGTCGATCTCTATCGGACGCGGGCGCCGGGCGACGCGTCCGATCGCGCTCGCGCTGCGGCCGGCGAGGGTTACGAACTTGTGGTCGCCATGGGCGGTGACGGCACCATCAGCGAATGCGTGAGCGGAATTCTGTCGTCGGCTCGGCCGGATATGCCTCTGGCTTTCGTTTCCACCGGTCGCGGTTGCGATTTTGCCAGCCAGTTCGGTTCCGCCGGCTCGCCCGAAGCCTGGGTCGAACGGATAAAATGGCCGCAAACGCGCAAAATCGATGCCGGGGAAATCCGGTTCGATGGTGAAATAGGCAACGAACCACCGCGCTATTTCAACAACATCGCTTCTTTCGGCGTATCCGGCCATATCGCCCGCCGCGTCAATCGCGCCCGCCGCATTCCTTTCCTGCCGGCGCGGGCCCTGTTCTTCGTCCATTCGCTGATCGGTCTTGCGACCTACAAGCCCGTTGCCATGCGGCTTTCGGTCGAAGGGCGCGAGGCAAGCCTCTACGAGGTCACGCTTGCGGTGGTTGCCAACGGTCCGCGTTTCGGCGGCGGCATGAAGATTGCGCCGATGGCAATGACCGACGACGGGCTCTTCGATATCGTCATCATTCCGGCCATGGCGCGCTGGAAGATCCTTTTGCAGTTCGGGCGGATCTATCGCGGCACCCATTTCCGCAATCCGGATGTCATCCATGTCAGGGGCCGCAGCATGACGATCGAATGTGCTGACGGTATGATGAGCCTTTCGGCGGAAATCGATGGCGAAGCGATCGAGATCCGTTCGGTCGCCTTGAACCTGCAGCCGGCCGCTCTGACGCTAGCGATGTAGGCAAAGGTGAGTGGTCAATACAACCTTGGCGCAATGGGAATTTTCCGCCTCGGTGTTATGATGGCGATACGGTGGGGGATCGGGCCCGGACAGGGCCGGAGGATGTGGGGCGAATGCGACGTTTCCTGTTGATTTTGCATATCCTGGCGATCGCGATCCTCTTGCCTGCGCTTCTGTCTGCCTGCAGCCAGACCGCTTCCAGGCAGTCCGCCGCCAGACCGGAAATCGTCAAGACCGAGCCACCCTGCTGCCGCAAGCTCGAACCCTATCCGAAATGGCTGGTCCGGGTGCTGGAGCCCGCAGCGCCTCTGGTCGGGCGCACGGTCGCCCTCGTCGAATGGCGCAAGGGCTACATGGAGAAAGAACCGCAGGCGCTTGCTGAGATGCAGTCGAGGCTGAGGCCCCTCGACATCATCGTCGTTGCCAACAAGGGACGGCTGAGCGGCTATACGATTCCCGGGCTTTTCAGTCATGGTGCCGCCTATCTCGGCGGCGAGGCCGATCTCAAGCGCCTCGGCATCTGGAACGACAAGGCCGTCGTGCCCTTCCACCAGGCGATCCGTGACGGCAAGACGATGATCGAGTCCGACCAGAAGGGCGTGCATCTGTCGAGACCCATCGATGTGCTCGGCTCTGACCGGGTCGTCATCTTAAGGCCGCGCTACAGCTGCCGGGCTGCCCGCCAGAAGGTGGGGCGCGCCTTCTTCGAACATCTCGGAACCAAGTTCGACTTCCATTTCAACTCGGACGATGACCGCAAGCTCTACTGCGTCGAGCTGATCGATCATGTGCTCGGCGCGATCCAGTTCCCCCAGCGCGAAATCTATCGCCGCCAGACCATCGTCCCGGATGATATCATGATTGGCGTCAGCAACCGGATCTTGCCACTCGATGTGATCGCCTATTATCGCGCCGGACCGCATGGGTGGGAAAAGGCTGACGCCCGCAGCCTTCGGACCGACATCGATGACTATTGGATGAGACGCAAGAAGGTTAGGCGAGCTCGGTAAAGCTTTTGAGCGCTTCCACCATCTGCGGCAGTTCTACCATGCGGGAAATCACCGTTTCGGCGCCGGCATCAGTGAGCCGGTCGGCATGGGTGGGATAGGTGTGCGATCCGCCGGTGAAGCCGATCACCCGCATTCCGGCCGCACGCGCTGCAGTGACGCCATGGACGGAATCCTCGATCACCAGGCAACGTGACGGCTCTGCCCCGAACGCTTTGGCGCCATGCAGATAGATATCCGGCTTCGGCTTGGTGCGGTCCGGGCCGAGATCCTTGGCCGAATAGATATGGCCCTCGAAATAGGGCTTGAGACCGACCTTGGTCAGCATCAGGTCCAGCCGGTGGCTGGAGGAGTTCGAGCAGATGCAGCGCTGTTCGGTGATCTTCGAGAGCGCATAGCGCACGCCATCAATCATCTTCACGCGCTGGCCGAGCGTGCGGTCGAGCAGCTTTTCCGACTTGTCGATCAAGGTTGCCGACAGCGGCAGTTCCGCTTCCTGCTCGACTGTCAGCAGAATGTTCTTCCAGTCCATGCCGGCGAAACGGATGCACATGTCTTCGGCCGAAATCTCGAAGCCGGCTTCCCGCAACAGCTTGGATTCCACTTCTGCCGCGATGATTTCGGAATCGACGAGCACGCCGTCGCAATCAAAAAGAATGAGGTCAAAGCCGGACATTTGTTTTCCTGGAAATCGGACTGCCGAGAGCGCTTTGGGCCGTGTGGCTGGACGAATACCTCGCCATGCGACCACGCCGCCTCTTGAACTTGCGGGCTGCCTACACGATCGGCCCGCTTTTCGCAATCGTCAAACCCGCATAGGTCCTCTGCAGGGATCTGGCTCTTTCGACCTTAGTTCCCTTTCCAGAAAGCGGTTCACGGTTGTATAAACGGCGCGAACTGGGAGGAGCCAGCATGCCAAGCACGATCTATGATCGCGATCTCGATCGCAATGAAGCCAATTTTGCCCAACTGACGCCGCTCACCTTTCTCGAGCGTGCCGCCGATGTCTTCCCCGATCGTGTGGCGATCGTCCATGGCAGCTACCGCGAAACCTATCGCGAACTGAGGCTGCGGTCTCGCAGGCTTGCTTCTGCGCTTGCGGCCCGTGGCGTGGCGCGCGGCGATACGGTTGCCGTCATGCTCGCTAACACACCGGCGATGATCGAATGTCACTATGGCGTTCCGCTGACCGGCGGCGTGCTCAACACGCTCAATACCCGTCTTGATGCGGCGACGCTCGCCTTCATCCTCGATCACGGCGAGGCGAAGGTGCTGATCACCGATCGCGAGTTTGCGCCGGCCATCCGCGAGGCGCTGTCGCTTTGCACGGTCAAGCCGCTGGTGATCGATTATGACGATCCGGTCTATCCGCAGACCGGAGAACGGTTGGGAACGCTCGATTACGAGGCGTTACTCGCCGAAGGCCGGGAAGACCATCCCTATCGCGGACCCGATGACGAATGGGATGCGATCTCGCTCAATTACACGTCAGGCACCACCTCCAACCCCAAGGGCGTGGTCTATCACCATCGCGGCGCCCATCTGCTCGCCCAGGGCAACATCCTGACATCCGGTATGCCGAACGGTGCGGTCTATCTCTGGACGCTGCCGATGTTCCATTGCAATGGCTGGTGTTTCCCCTGGTCGCTTTCGGTGGTTGGCGGCACCCATGTCTGCCTGAGGCAGGTGCGCGCGAGCGCCATCTATGAAGCGATCGAAAAGCATGGCGTGACCCATATGTGCGGTGCGCCGATCGTCATGTCGATCATCCTCAATGCCTCGTCCGAGGAGAAGCGTGCGATCGACCGCCAGATCACCTTCATGACAGCGGCCGCCCCGCCGCCGGAAGCCGTGCTTGCCGCCATGAAACAGGCCGGTTTCGATGTCATCCATCTCTACGGCCTCACCGAGACCTACGGTCCCGCCGTCGTCAACGAATGGCAGGGCGAGTGGGATGCGCTCGACCAGTCGGCCTGGGCGCAGAAGAAGTCGCGCCAGGGCGTGCGCTATTCGGCGCTCGACCGGCTCGATGTCATCGATCCGGAAACCATGCAGCCGGTGCCGCGCGACGGCAAGACGATCGGCGAGGTGATGTTTGCCGGCAATGTGGTGATGAAAGGCTATCTCAAGAACAAGAAGGCCACCGATGAGGCCTTTGCCGGCGGCTGGTTCCATTCCGGCGATCTCGGTGTCATGCATCCCGACGGTTATATCCAGCTCAAGGACCGTTCCAAGGATATCATCATCTCCGGTGGCGAAAACATTTCCTCGATCGAGGTCGAGGATGCGCTCTACAAGCATCCCGCGGTTGCCAATGCTGCCGTCGTCGCCAAGCCGGATGAGAAGTGGGGCGAAACACCGTGCGCCTTTATCGAGCTCCGGCCCGGCATGACGGTGACCGAAGAGGAGCTAAAAGACTGGTGCCGCCAGCATCTGGCGCATTACAAGGTGCCGCGCGCCTTCGTCTTCTCCGAATTGCCGCGCACCTCGACCGGCAAGATCCAGAAATTCAAGCTGCGCGACCAGTTCAAGGCAGGCTGACATGACAGAGACCAATCAGGACATCGTCCTCTATTCGGTGGCCGATCACATCGCTACCATCACGCTGAACCGGCCCGACAAGGGCAATGCGCTCTCGGCCGCGATGATGGATGCGCTGGAAGCCGCACTCCGTTCGGCGGCCGACGACGATGCGGTCCGCGTCGTCATCCTCACCGCCAACGGCAAGATCTTTTCGGGCGGCCATGATCTCGAGGAAATGCTCGGCCATGAGGAACATGCCTGGCAAAAGGCGCATTTCGAGCGCTGCGCCCGCCTGATGGCAACGGTTCGCCATCTGCCGAAACCGGTGATCGCCCGCGTTCAGGGGGCGGCGGTTGCCGCCGGCTGCCAGCTCGTCGCCACCTGCGATCTCGCCTATGCCGTCCGCTCTGCCAAATTCGGCATCAACGGCATCAATCTCGGCCTGTTCTGCTCCACCCCTTCGGTGGCGCTATCGCGCGCCATCCACCCCAAGCAGGCGCTCGACATGGCGCTCACCGGTCGGCTCATCCTGGCGCCACGCGCCGAGGAAATCGGCCTCATCAATGCGGCACTCGCCTCGGAAGATCTCGACCAGGCGGTCATGGATGCCGCCCGCGCCATTGCTGCCAAGGAGCCGCAGGCCATCGGTCTCGGCAAGGATCTGTTCTATCGCCAGGCCGAACTCGATATCGACAGCGCCTATCAGCTGGCAGCTGGCCGCATGGCCGACAATATGGATTTTGCAGAAACCCGGGCCGGCATCAGGGGCTTCGTCGACAAGCACTGAACGGGCAGGGCGATCCGTCTCTTTACGGAATCTTTATACGCCCGCCGCGAACCTTTATGCCGCCGAGATGCGGATGAGCCTATGGCAATGAGGCTGGCAGTAAACTGCCAGTCCGTTTTCAGCATGGGTTCATCATGTCCAGTTCGACACCAACGGCAGCAACGGCCGATCTTCCGGTCAAGCGCCTGCTCGTTCTCTCCCTCGGTTCCATCGGCGTTGTCTACGGCGATATCGGCACCAGTCCGCTCTATGCTTTCCGCGAGGCCATCCGGCCTGTCGCCGGCGATGGCGTTTCCATGCAGGAAATCACCGGCATCATCTCACTGATGATCTGGACGCTGACGATCATCGTCACGCTCAAATATGTCTTCTTCCTGCTCAAGGCCGACAACAATGGCGAGGGCGGAACCCTGTCTCTGCTGGCGCTTCTGGCGCATCGCCTGTCGGCTGGAAGGGCGAGGTTTCTGTTCCTGATGGGCCTCATCGGCGCCGCCCTCTTTCTCGGCGATGCAATGATCACGCCGGCACTCTCGGTGCTTTCGGCCGTCGAAGGTTTGAAGCTCGTAACCCCGGCGCTGTCGCCCTATGTGCTGCCACTGTCGATCGTCATTCTTGTTGCGCTCTTTGCGGTTCAATCGCGTGGCACCGGGGCGGTCTCAAAGGCTTTCGGGCCCATCACGCTCGTCTGGTTCCTCGTGCTGGCGGTGGCGGGCCTCTCCCATATCATCGAGGCGCCCGCCATCCTCAAGGCGCTGAACCCGATTGAAGCCGTGATCTTCTTCGCCCATAGCGGTTATGCCGGTTTCGTCGTGCTGGGTGCGGTGTTCCTGACCGTGACCGGTGCGGAAGCGCTCTATGCCGATCTTGGCCATTTCGGCCGCAAGCCGATCCAGCTCGCCTGGCTGGCGATCGTCTATCCGGCCCTCATCCTCAATTATCTCGGCCAGGGCGCGCTCGTCATGCAGGATGCGGCGACGATCGAAAACCCCTTCTACCTGATGTTCCCTGAATGGGCGCTGGTTCCGGCCATCGTGCTTGCCACCGCCGCCACCATCATTGCCAGCCAGGCCGTGATTACCGGTGCCTTCTCGCTGGTCTCTCAGGCCATCCATCTCGGCTTCCTGCCGCGGCTCGAAATCACCCATACGTCGGCTTCCGATACCGGCCAGATCTATCTGCCGATGGTCAATGGCGTGCTGCTGTTCGGCGTCATGCTTCTGGTGCTGATCTTCCAGTCGTCAGATGCGCTCGCCACGGCCTACGGGATCTCGGTCACCGGTGCGATGGTCGTCACGACCCTGATGTTCTTCGATTTCCTGCGTGTCGGCTGGCGCTGGTCGTTGCCGGCAGCACTTGCCCTCATCGTACCGCTGGCCGCCTTCGAACTCACCTTCCTTGCCGCCAATCTCCTGAAGATCCACGATGGCGGCTATGTGCCGGTGCTGATTGCCGGCCTCGCCGTGGTCATCATGTGGACCTGGCGGCGCGGTTCGGCCATGCTCACCGAAAAGGTGCGGGCGAATGCCATTCCGCTCAAGGATTTCATCGCCGCGCTGGAAACCAGCGGCCACGCGCCCAACGATGCCGCCGGCACTGCCGTCTTCCTGACCGCCGATCCCACGATCGTGCCGAGCGCCATGCTGCACAACATCAAGCACAACCATGTTCTGCATGAGCGCAACATCATCCTCACCATCCGCACCGAAAACCGGCCGACCGTACCGGTCGCAGAGCGGGTCGAGGTGGAACGGCTGACGGATCGTTTCAGCGTCGTCACCCTGTTCTTCGGCTTCATGGATACGCCGAACGTCTCGCAGGCGCTCGGGCATGTCCGGCGCGCGAACCTGAAGTTCGACATCATGACCACCTCCTTCTATCTCGGCCATCGCAAGCTGGTTCCGAGCGCGCGTTCGGAAATGCCTGCCTGGCAGGACAAGCTCTTCATCGCGCTGTCCGGCATTGCCTCCGATCCGTCGGACTACTTCCGGCTGCCCTCCAACCGGGTTGTGGAACTGGGGGCGCATGTGGCAATTTAGTCCGAAGCGGCGGACCTCTCCGCCACGGGAAGCCTGGGAATGACAGATCGCATGCGCGATGGCGGCAGCCACCGGTTCGGCAACTATCTCTATGCGGGACTGGCGACGCTCGTCGCCTCGCTCGTCGGCCTGCCATTCCGCGATCATGTCGATCCCGACAATGTGGCGCTGTTTTATCTGACGGCGACCGTATTCTCGACATTGCGCCTCGGCCTCGGGCCGGGGCTCTTCTCGACGCTTGTCGGCACGCTTGCCTACAATCTCCTGTTCGTCGAACCCTATTACACGCTCGAAGTGTTCCGGCCTTCGGGCTATTTCACCTTGAGTTTCCTCTTCCTCACCTCGCTTGCCGCCGCCGGCATCGCCCGGCCGGTGGTCAGTTCGATCGCGCTCGCGCGTCGCGAACAAGCCGAAACGCGCAGGCTGCTTGCGCTCTCGCGTGACCTCACCGCGACCCGGACGCTCGCCGAAATCCACCAGTCGATGGTGCGCCATCTCTCCGGTCCGCTCGGCTGCGACATCAGCCTGCATCTGCCGAAGGAGGGGGGATGGGAGCGGTTCTGGCAGGGCGGCGAACGCCATCGCGATGCCATCATCGCGGCGACGATGGCGATCGAAGGCGCTGTCTCGGACGGAATTCTTCTGCAGAGGCTTGAGGTCGATGGTGATAATCATGGCTTTCTGGCAGCCGACCGGGTTGCAGCCCCTGCCTTTGCCGCACTCGATCCGCTCTGGCTCGATATGGCCGCCACGCTCGTCGCTGGCGCCGTCATCCGGGTGAAACAGGCCGACGAGGCGGCTAAGAGCCGGGCCGAAAGCGAAAACGAGAAGCTGCGCAATGTGCTCATCAGTTCGCTTTCGCATGATCTGAGAACCCCGCTGACCGTGCTTGGCGGCACAGTGTCCAATCTCATGCGCATGCGACGGAAATTGCCGCGCGAAGCGCTCGACGAGGTCACCAGCCTGTCGCTGCAGGTGAGCCAGCTCCAGACATTCACTGCCAATCTTCTCAAGGTGGCGGCCATTGCCTCAGGTGGCCTGAAACTCAACCGCGACGCCTATATGCTGCAGGAAATTCTCGGCGCCGCCATCGGTCGGCTTGCCGAAACCCGCGGCGACCGCCATATCGGCACCGTGGTGGTCGGCACCATTCCGCTCGTCGATATCGATGGCGCGCTGGTCGAGCAGGTGGTCGTCAACCTGATCGAAAATGCGATTGCCCATACGGCAAACGAGGGGCGCATCGTGGTGTCGTTGAAACGGGTGGGCGAGATGGTCGAAGTTGGTGTCAGCGATGATGGTCCGGGCGTGCCGGAAGGCGAGATCGAGACCGTGTTCGAACGTTTCCGCATCGGCTCCGGCACCGGCGATCGCCATAGCCGCAAGGGCACCGGCCTTGGCCTTGCGATCTGCCGCGGCATTGTCGAGGCGCATGGCGGCACGATAAGGGCCCGCAATGGCGGCGAACTGCCGGGTGCGACCTTCCTCTTCACGCTGCCGGTCTGGAAGGAGGAAGCCTCATGGGACAGTTGATCCTGGTCATCGAGGACGAGAAGGAGATCCGCCGCTTTCTCGAGATCTCCCTTGGCGATCATGGCCATACGGTGCTGCAGGCAGCCGATGCGGCCAGCGGCCGCCGGCTCATCGTCGATCGCAAGCCCGATCTCGTCATTCTCGATCTCGGCCTGCCGGACCAGGACGGCCAGGATTTCATCCGCGATCTCAGGGAATGGAGCGAGGTGCCGGTGATCGTGCTGTCGGCCCGCGACGCCGAGGCGCAGAAAGTCGAGGCACTGGAAAACGGCGCCGACGATTACCTGACCAAGCCATTTTCAGTCGCCGAACTGGCCGCCCGCATCAAGGTGGCGCTCAGGCGCAGGCCGGATACCGGTTCACCCCCGGTTTCTAGCTTCGTTCTGGACGATCTCTCCATCGATTATGCCGCCCGCCGCGTGACATTGGCCGGCGAGGAAGTTCGGCTGACGCCGATCGAATACAAGCTGCTGATCGCGCTTACCCGCCATGCCGGCAAGGTGCTCACCCATGGCCAGCTGATGAAGGATGTCTGGGGCCGCCGCGCTGTCGAAAGTCATCAGAGCCTGCGTATCCATACCCAGCATCTGCGCGAAAAGCTCAAGGATGATCCGCTCGCCCCGCGCTTCATCATCACCGAACCCGGCATCGGCTACCGGTTCCGGTCGGGAGGGTGAGGGAGGCTGTCCGCAACGAATTCAGGTCCGGGGTTGGCTTCCGAGGCCTGCAAGCAGTTCGTTCAGTTGCATGAGCTGCTCCGGCAAGGCCGCTGCCGAGCCCTCCATTGCCTCTTCTCGCGCCTGCAGGGAAGGATAGATCTCATGGAAGTTCAGACGCGTCTTCGTGTCCTGTGCCGCGAAGGTCACCGTCGTTACCGCACCGCCTTCTTCCTCGTCATTGGTCCAGACGATCCGTTCATTTGGAACCACTTCGAGATATCTGCCATGGAAGGCCATGGTGTCTGAAGGGCCGAACCGGAACTCAAGCCGATAGGTTCCCCCTGAGCGAACATCCAATTCGCAACTTTCCAGGGAAATGCCGGTAGCCGATCGCGGAAACCACCAGCGCCGAAACAATTCCGCCTGGCTCCAGGCTTCATAGACAATCTCTGGAACCGCATCGAATATCTGTGTGATCGCGAGTTCCCGATCACCGATGCGTTCGACGCTGATCGGGTTCGGCATGCCATCAAGTTGCTCGTTCATCGTCCTCTCCCATTCGATCGAACTTGCGACTGGCATTGCTTATGCCGCCTCGTCACCCCACCTTGAGCACGATCTTGCCGACATGGGCGGAGGATTCCATCAGCTGGTGGGCTTTGACGATCTCGGTGAAATCGAACACCTGGTTGATCACCGGCGCCACAGTACCGGCTTCGATCAGCGGCCAGACCTTTGCAAGAAGTTCGTCGCGGATCTCGCGTTTCTCGTCTGCGGTGCGCGGTCGCATGGTGGAGCCCATCACCCTCAGCCGTTTGACCATGATCGGGGTGAGGTTGGCCTTGTCCGCCACGGCACCGCCGAGAAATGCGATGATCGACAGCCGCCCGTCGCGGGTGAGCGAGGCGAGGTTGCGGTCGAAATAGGCAGCACCGATCATGTCGAGCACCACATCGACGCCGCGCTTCTGGGTTTCCTCGCGGATGATGGCGGCAAAATCCTCAGTTTTGTAATTGATGGCGCGATCGGCGCCGAGCGCACGGCAGGCTTCGGCCTTCTCCTCGTTGCCGACGGTGGTGAACACCTTGGCCCCGATCGCATGGGCGAGCTGGATCGCCGTCGTGCCGATGCCGCTTGAACCGCCATGGATAAGCACGCTTTCGCCGTCTTTCAGCCCCGCCATCATGAAGAGATTGGCCCAGACGGTGAAGAAGGTCTCGGGCAGGGCGGCGGCGCGGATCGCGTCATAGCCTTTTGGCCAGAACAAGGCCTGTCCGGCCGGCACCGTGCAATAGTCGGCATAGCCACCGCCATTGGCGAGCGCGCAGACCTTGTCGCCAAGCTTGAAGCCGGTCACATCCGCGCCCATCGCCACCACTTCACCGGCCACTTCCAGCCCCATGATCGGGCTCGCATCGGCCGGTGGCGGGTAGGTGCCCAGGCGCTGGGCAATATCGGGACGGTTGACGCCGGCGGCCTCCACCCGCAGCAGCAATTCCCCGGCTTTCGGCACCGGCAGCGGTCCGCGTGCGATCCGCATGTTTTCGGCTGGGCCGGGTTGGGGAAGATCGACAAAGCGCATGTCGGCGGGCAGCATCATGAAAACTCCGTGCGGTCGGCTTTCGGTTCGACCGGTATAGAGCCTGCTTGCTGCCTTGCCAATCGATCTGTCGCGCCGGACCTCAGCAGTTGATGCAGACCGGTCCGCCGAAGCGGGAAATGCACAGGCCCGACGGGCTCGATTTCGCGCCTGCCTTCACTTGCGCGATCTCGGCACTGATCCGGTCGAGATCGGAGATCACCACGCCTTCGGGAATTTCGAGCACGCCGATCGAGCAGCGCATCAGCGGCAGCCGCCGTTCGTTGCCTTCGCGGTCATGGCCGAGAACATAACCGTTGGCCCGGTCTTCGTCCGAATAGAGTTCCCGCACATCGGTCGCAAAATCGTTGAGCAGCCGGCCGAGCGGATGCAGCATCTCTTCCTCTGAATGGCCATCGAGCCCGATGAAGAAATCGTCGCCGCCGACATGGCCAATGAACTCGCTGTCATGGAAGAAATAGCGACGCAGCAGGGCGGCAAACAGTGAAATGGCATGGTCGCCGGCATGGAAGCCGTAAAGATCGTTGAACGGCTTGAAACTGTCGAAATCGCAATAGCAGAGATAGCGCGGCTGGTCGCCATCCTTGCAGGCATTACGCAGGAAATCGAGAATGGCGAGATTGCCGGGCAGGCCGGTCAGCGGGTTCTGGTCGAGCGCCGTCTTGAGCTGCTTTTCGTTCAGCACCTTGATCAGCGATGCCGCCGAGATGATGCCCTTGTAGCGCATGTTCTCGGTCAGGATCACGCAGTGGCAGCCTTCCATGTTGGCAAAGGCGGTGATCAGGTCGTCGGTATCGGAATCGACCGAAATGATCGGTGCTGCCTTCGCGAAATAGGAGACTGGCCTGAGATAGTCGCGGTTCTTTAATAGATCGCGGCCAAACGGGTGGTAGATATATTCCTTGAGCTGGTTTTCCTGGATAATGCCCCGCGGCTCGCCATTGACATTCAGCACCGGGAAATAGCTCAGGCCCGGATTCTGGCGAAACATCTCGAAGACATTCTCGACCGGATCGTTCTCAAAGACGGTCGGCAGGTTTTCGATCTGCTTGAGGATCAGCAGTTCGTCGAGCGAGCGACCGGAAACGCGTCGCTTCGACTGGTCCTTGAGATGCGGATAGCAGGGCTTCTGGTCGTCGATATTCACCGAGGGGCGGGCGATGTAATAGCCCTGCACCATGTCGATGCCGAATTCGCGGGCCGCAAGAAACTCGCCCTCGGTCTCCACCCCTTCGGCAATGACCTTGATGCCGAGCGTGTGCGCGATCGAGACGATGTTGCGGACGAGATGCTGCCGTTTCGGCGATTCATCGATGGCGGCGATGAAATGGCGGTCGATCTTCAGATAGTCGATGGGGAAATCGCACAGCAGCTTGAAC
Organism: Fluviirhizobium alvei; assembly: GCF_030551875.1. Lineage (GTDB taxonomy): Bacteria > Pseudomonadota > Alphaproteobacteria > Rhizobiales > Rhizobiaceae > Rhizobium_E > Rhizobium_E alvei. Next base: position 529,843 of record NZ_JAUOZU010000001.1, read on the forward strand.
TCGGCACGCCCGACGCCGAAATCATCGATGGCGATCTTGAAGCCGGACTGGCGCAGGCGAAGCATCAGCGCTTCGAACTGCGGGATGGCGGTATTGTCGAACCGTTCGGACAGTTCGAAACAGATGGAGGAGGGCGGGATTGCGTGGTTGCGCAGATGCTTGAGCAGGGTCTCGACCATCTGCAGCCCGTCCGGGATCAGCCGCGCATCGAGATTGATGAACAGGGTCGTGGAGCGGTGATGCGGCAGCGAGGCGAACTTGGCGAGCGCCCGCGACAGCATCATCTGGTCGAGCTGCAGCAGAAAACCGCCTTCCGCCACCCGGTCGATCAGCTCGAGCGGCGAGGAAAAATCGAGCCGGTCATGGCCGCGCAACAGCGATTCATAACCGAAAACCGCGCCGGTATTGACCTCGACGATCGGCTGGAAAGCGCAATCGAGTACCGCCTTTCCGAGGGTGAGGATCTTCTCACCGGCATAGCGGATCGGGAAGGCAATGCGTTCGGAAGCGGTCTGCATGAATGCTCCAAAGAAAATTCATAAAGCGTTTGCCGCCAAAACTGTTTGATAATCTTCAATAAAACGTTTCTCGCATATGAAACTTTTGTGACGGAGTGTGTCGTTTTCAAGCCTGCAATCAATGCGATTGGTGATCGAGAAGCCAGGTGACAAGCTTTTCGGCCGAAGCCTGTTTGCGGGGCGAAGCGACGAGCCAATAGCCGCGATCCTCTGCCGAAATCGTCGGTCCGGCAGTCACGAGAACGCCGCTTTCGATCAGCGGATCGACGAGACCCGCCCAGCCGAGCGCCACACCCTGTTCGCCGATCGCCGCCTGGATCACCAGCGAATAGGTATTGAAGCTCAGGTCTCCCTCGTCACGATTTCCCGCCCGCTGGTGTCCGAGTTGCAGGAAATAATGGCTCCAGTCGAACCAGGAGGCGGCGGCATTGTCGAGATGGATCAGCCGCGTGCGTGCGAGATCCGCCATAGTGGGATTTTCCGTGAGCCGGGCCGCAAATCCCGGTGCGCAGACCGGCGTCACCTGTTCGCTGAGAAGCAGGATCGCACCGGGACCCGCTTCCGCCCGGCTTCCGAAGGTGACGGAGACATCATCGGTCTCCTTCACCTGCACGGCCGGGTTCTGGGTGGCGATGATCTGCAGGTTGATTTCGGGATGGCGATCGCGGAAGGACTGCATGCGCGGCATCATCCACAGGGACGCGAAGGCATAATCGGTGTGAAGCCTGACCGTCGGACGGTTCCGGGTGCCGCGGATCTCGCGGGCGAGCGCGTCGATTTCCTCGACCTGTCGGAGTGCCAGGGCATGCAGCCGCTTGCCCTCCTGCGTGAGATCGATGCCGCGATGATGGCGGATGAGAAGCGGAACGCCGAGCTGTTCCTCGATCCGCCGGATCTGATAGCTCACGCCCGGTTGCGTCAGCTTCAGCCGTTCCGCGGCAACCGTCAGGTTTCCACTTTTGCCCACTTCGGCGAAGATGCGCAGCCAGCCAAGATCGAGTGGATGTTCAGCCATAAGAAATCCTTTGGTCCGCCATTGAAAATCTGCCGCTTCACAGCCGGGCGGATGCATAGTCAATAGGTTGCTTGAGGTGGTTTCGAATGGCAAGATCGAAGGATCGGTTTCCGACCCAACGAAAGCCAGTCTTTGAACCGAAACGGAAATGCAAAAGCGGCAGGAGGTCTCCAATGGCTCGTCCCAACATTCTCATCATCATGGTCGATCAGCTGAACGGCACCTTCTTTCCCGATGGGCCGGCCGAGTTTCTCCATGCGCCGCACATGAAGGTGCTTGCGGCCCGGTCTGCGCGTTTTGCCAACAATTACACATCTTCGCCGCTGTGCGCGCCGGCGCGTGCCTCCTTCATGGCTGGCCAGCTGCCCTCGCGCACCCGGGTCTATGATAATGCCGCCGAATATGTTTCGGCCATTCCCACCTTCGCCCATCATCTCCGCCGCGCCGGCTATTACACCGCCCTTTCCGGCAAGATGCATTTCGTCGGTCCCGACCAGCTGCACGGTTTCGAGGAACGGCTGACCACCGATATCTATCCGGCCGATTTCGGCTGGACGCCGGACTATCGCAAGCCCGGCGAGCGGATCGACTGGTGGTATCACAATATGGGCTCTGTCACCGGCGCCGGCGTGGCCGAAATCACCAACCAGATGGAATATGACGACGAGGTCGCCTTTTTCGCCAACCAGAAGATCTACCAGCTTTCGCGTGAAAACGATGACGCCGACCGCCGTCCCTGGTGCCTCACCGTTTCCTTCACCCATCCGCATGATCCCTATGTCGCGCGCCGCAAATACTGGGATCTCTACGAGGATTGCCCGCATCTGCTGCCGGAGGTCGGCATGCTCGATTTTCAGGATCCCCATTCCGAACGGATCCTGAAATCCTGCGACTATGCGAGCTTCGACATCACCGAGGAAGATATCCGCCGCTCACGCCGCGCCTATTTCGCCAATATCAGCTATCTCGACGACAAGGTCGGCGAACTTGTCGATACGCTCACGCGCACCCGCATGCTCGATGAGACGCTGATCTTCTTCTGCTCCGACCATGGCGATATGCTGGGCGAGCGTGGTCTCTGGTTCAAGATGAACTTCTTCGAGGGCTCGGCGCGCGTACCGCTGATGATCGCCGGTCCCGGTGTCACCGCCGGCCGGCATGAAACCCCGACCTCCAATCTCGATGTCGCCCCCACGCTCTGCGATCTCGCCGGCATCGACATTGCCGATATCATGCCCTGGACCGATGGTGTCAGCCTCAAGGGCATGCTCGAGGGCAGGGGACGCACCGAGCCGGTGCTTATGGAATATGCCGCCGAAGCCTCCTACGCGCCGCTGGTCGGCATTCGCGAAGGCAAATGGAAATATGTCTATTGCGCACTCGACCCCGAGCAGCTTTACGATCTCGCCAACGATCCGCACGAGCTCAACAATCTCGCCAACGATCCGGCCCACGCCGACATTCTGGCCACCTTCCGGGCCAAACGCGCGGCCCGCTGGGACATGGCCCGTTTCGATGCCGAGGTGCGCGAAAGCCAGGCGCGCCGCTGGATCGTCTATGAAGCGCTGCGCAACGGCGCTTATTTCCCCTGGGATTACCAGCCGCTGCAGAAGGCTTCCGAGCGCTACATGCGCAACCACATGAATCTCGACAATCTCGAGGGCGAGAAGCGTTATCCGCGCGGCGAGTGAATTTGTCGCAATCTGCCATCTGTCAATAATTCGCCGCAATCGCGGCGAATTTGGTCAATTGCGGCAAGGATAGGAATAGTAAATATTAAATATAGATGAATACAAAATAAGAACATGTTAAAAATAATTAAGTTGAGAAAATAGAGAAACCGAATAGAAATCATCCTCGGAAACGGAAGCAGCCGGCACGAAAAACAGAACGTGCGACGCGACAGTTTCAGACGTTTCCAGTCGACCCCGCACGGCCATCGAAACCTTTCGTGCGGTAGATATCAAAGAGGATAGTGCCATGCGCGCTCTTTTTGCATCTGTTGTTGTTCTCTCCACCGTTGCTGCCATTCCTGCCGCCTATGCTGCGACGCAGTCGATGACCGGTACCGTCAAGTCCTATGTCGCGGGCAAGTCGCTCACGCTCAAGAACGGCGACCAGTTCGTCCTGCCGGTGAACTTCAAGGATCCGGGCATCAAGACCGGCGAGAAGGTCAAGGTGGCCTATGAGAAGGCAGGAAAGAAGCTCCAGGCCGAGATGGTGACCATCGTCCACTGAGTTCTGATCCCGGGGCGCCACACGTGGTTCTCACCATGTGTGGCGCCATCGCCACCTTGTATAAACAGAAAAAACGATAGGTCTGTTTCGAATTTCCTCTCACTTTTCATGCGTATGCACAGTTAAATCCCTTTCGACTTTAGTTTTTCTTCCCGACTGCTTTCTTGACGCTTGGTATGAGTTGACAATAGAGCGGCGAAAGGTCTTGCTTGCGTTGGTTTTCCGGCGGCTCTGGAGGTGTCGATTGGCGTTTGAGCGGATGCAGGGCCCGGTTGCCATCCGCGGGCGAATGGCGCGACCCGAAGATGCCCTGGCGCTTCTGGGCTTTCTCGAATGTTTCCTCTGGCGTCGCGATGTGGGGGCCACTTTATGGGCGGAACCGGTTGCCCGTCACCTCCGCGCGGGTTCATTGCGCGGTGGCATGATCGAGGAAATTCACGGCCAGGATAACGGCTCTATCTTGCTGTCGGCTGTCGGCTTCAGTGCCTTTGTCACGGATCGTGCCGTCGCCGCGCTGATGGAGGCCGGTCGGCCCGAGGGCGCGCTCGACATGCTTGGCCGCGTCTGCTCCGGTGAAGACGGACTTCTGCTCAAGGAAGCCGAGATCGCCGCCGCCAATGGGGGCGAGGGATTGAACCTCATGGTTCTCGGCTTCGCCCATCGCTATGAAAATCCGGATGATCCCAACTGCCGCGCGCTGCTTGCGCGGGCCATCGCGCATTTCGTCGAGGCCCATTCCGGCTTCAATCTTCGACAGATCGTCCGGGAGGATCCCGAGCCGGTCGCCAGTGTTCTCATCAGTTCCGGCATGCGGGAAGTGGCGCGTTATCCGTTGCCGGGTGTCGAATTTGTGGTGACGCACCGCCGCCGCGATGACGATCTACCGCTGTTTCCCGATTCGATCACCGCCCAACTGATGGCCCACAGCCCGCCGATCATCCGTTTCTCCGCCGCACAACGCGCGCTGCTCGAACTCGCCTGCGATGCCATGACCGATGATGACATTGCCGAAACGCTCGGCCTCTCGATCAATACCGTCAAGCGCACCTGGAAGCTGATCTATGACCGCGTCGCCGATCGCGCGCCTCAGGTCATGATGGGTCGCGCGCTCGGGCACGGATCCTCTCCGGGACGCGGCACCGAGAAACGCCGCCACCTGATCAGCTATCTCAAACAGCATCCGCAGGAGTTGCGTCCGATTGCCGATCGTGCTGTTCCCCGGGGAACAGGACCCTTTTAGGGTAATTGCGGAACCAGAGCCCCGCGATGAACATGCCGTCACCCCAAGAGGAGAGACGACATGACCCTTCAGTTGCATCAGCTCACCACCACCATCACCACCACTTGGACTATTTCGACGACGGCCGACACCTGGATGGTCCGCTCCAGCGGCGTGATCAATTCCGGCGCAGCCGATGGGATACACGAAACGAGCGGCGCGGCCTCCAACCTGATCGACATTGCCGGTTTCGTCAAAGCCAGCAGTGCGATGGATGATCAGGCCGCCGGCATCCTGGCGGAAGGCTCGAACACCGATATCGGCATCGCTACGTCTGGTGTCGTTGAAGGGTTTTACGGCGTGGAACTGTTCGGCACGTCGCAGTCGCTGGTCAATCACGGCGCCATTTTTGGCGCCATCGCCAATGGCTATGGCGTCTATATGGATGGCAATGTCGGTTCCACCATCTCCAATTTCGGCTCGATCGGCGGCGATACGGCCGTCTTCATTTTTGGCGGCAATCTGCTCTCGGGTCCATCGGGTGTCACAGCCCTTGTCAATCGGGATGGCGGCGTGATCTCGTCGACGGGCGATGCCATAAACGCCTCGACCGCCGACAATGAGTATATCCGTATCGTCAATCGCGGCCTGCTCGATGGTGACGATATGGCCTATACCGGTGGTGATGGCTCGGATGTTCTCGTCAATTCCGGCGAGATCCAGGGCGATGTAAGGCTTGGCCTTGGCAGCGACAGCTTTGATGGCCGCGGCGGCAAGATGTTCGGCAATATCTATGGCGGTGGCGGTGGTGATACGCTTCTCACCTCGAAAGCCGGCCTGCAGCTGATCGAAGGGTTCGGGGCCGGGCGCGACAGTGTCTTCTCAACCGTCAGCTATGATCTGAACGCCAATGTCGAACAGCTTTTCCTGATCGGAAACAAGAATATCGATGGCAACGGTAATGGGCTCGACAACCGCCTCGAAGGCAATGTCGCCAACAACATTCTCAGGGGCGGCGATGGCAACGATCATCTCTGGGGCCATGCCGGTGCCGACAAGATGCGCGGCGGCGCTAATGCCGACATCTTCATTTTCGGCGATGGCGATGGGCGTGACCAGATCCTGGATTTCGAGAATGGCAGGGACCGTATCGATCTCTCGGGCTGGGCCAACACCTCCAATCTCTTCGACGTAAAGGCGCATCTCACCGTCGATGGCGACGATCTCGTCATCCGCGCCGGCTCCGATAGCCTGCGCCTGGTCGATGTCGACCGCAACGAACTCGACAGAAGCGATTTTCTGTTCTGACTGAACCGGGTCAATCGACCCGGATCTCTTCTTCCGAAATCGGTGCGATCGAAATCGTATCCTCGCCATGATGGAAGGCGATCGCGAGCCGGAAACTGTGGGCGATCCTGAGGGCGCGGTTGACGAACAGCTGCGCCACTTCCGGCGGGCAAAGCCGGCGCACGGCCTGTCGGAACAGGAGGAGCCAGCGACGGAAATGCGCTTCCCCCAGACCATCAAGGCTAAGATGCGGCGGCAGCGGCCTTCCATCGTAGCGATCGGTGCGAAGCAGCGTTGCCGACCAGAAATCGCTCATCTTGTCGAGATGGCGCGGCCAGTCCGCATCCGGAATATGGGCGGCGAAGATCGGCCCGATAAGGTCATCCTTGCGGATGGCATCGTAGAAACCATGCACAACCGCCCGGATCATCGCCTCGTCCAGCATGTCGGGCAGCGCGACGCCATCGATCACGATCGTCTTGCCTGTGCGGCTCTCGGCAATCTGCATGTCGAATCCAATCCGTTCTGATCCGGCGCGGATTTTAGACCCTTCTCGCCCGGATTTCGATGCGGCAAAGCGACATCGTTTCGCTAGCGAAGCCTTCGTGTCGCAAACGGAACGGAATCTGGCCCCGGCAAAAACGGTATCGTCGCAATGTCACGGCTATATGCTAGGCTGAGGGGACCATCCCGAAACCATTCCAGACCGAGGTAGACGATGCGCGCACAGCCCAAAGCCAGCCATTTCATCGATGGGGAGTATGTCGAGGATACTGCCGGCACCCCTTTCGACAGCGTCTATCCCGCAACCGGTGAGGTGATCGCGCGTCTCCATGCCGCCACGCCGGCGATCATTGAACGCGCCATCGCCTCTGCCAAGCGTGCGCAGGTGGAATGGGCGGCGATGAGCCCGACGGCGCGCGGTCGCATCCTCAAGCGCGCTGCCCAGATCATGCGCGAACGCAACCGTGAGCTCTCCGAACTCGAGACGCTCGATACCGGCAAGCCGATCCAGGAAACGATCGTCGCCGATCCGACCTCGGGTGCCGATGCGTTCGAATATTTCGGTGGCGTCGCGGCCTCCGCCCTCAATGGCGAGCATATTCCGCTCGGCGGCGACTGGGCCTACACAAAACGTATTCCGCTCGGCGTCTGCGTCGGCATCGGCGCCTGGAACTATCCCCAGCAGATCGCCTGCTGGAAGGGCGCGCCGGCGCTGATCTGCGGCAATGCCATGGTGTTCAAGCCTTCGGAAAACACGCCGCTCGGTGCGCTCAAGATCGCCGAGATCCTCATCGAGGCCGGTCTGCCTAAGGGGCTATACAACGTCATCCAGGGAGATCGCTCCACCGGCCCGCAGCTGGTCAATCATCCCGATGTCAATAAAGTGTCGCTCACGGGCTCGGTGCCGACCGGCCGCAAGGTGGCGGAAGCCGCTGCAGGCCATCTCAAGCATGTGACGATGGAACTCGGCGGCAAGTCGCCGATGATCGTTTTTGACGATGCCGATGTCGAAAGCGCGATTTCCGGCGCCATGCTGGGCAATTTCTATTCGACCGGCCAGGTTTGCTCCAACGGCACCCGCGTCTTCGTTCAGAAGGGCATCAAGGACAAGTTCCTGACCCGGCTCAAAGCCCGCACCGAAGCGATCCTGATCGGCGATCCGGAAGATGAGGCGACCCAGATGGGTCCGGTCATCAACCGCGCCCAGCAGGAAAAGATCCTCGCCTATATCGAAAAGGGCAAGGCCGAAGGCGCCACACTCGTCACCGGTGGCTCGATTCCCAATTCGGTTTCGGCTGAAGGCTGCTATGTCCAGCCAACCGTGTTTGCCGATGTCACGGACGACATGACGATTGCGCGCGAGGAAATCTTCGGGCCGGTCATGTGCGTCCTGGATTTCGCGAATGAAGCGGAAGTCGTCGAACGCGCCAATGCGTCGGAATTCGGTCTCGCTGGCGGCGTCTTTACCGCCGATCTGGCCCGCGCCCACCGCATGGCCGACCAGATCGAGGCCGGTACCTTCTGGATCAACACCTACAATCTCTGCCCGGTCGAAATTCCCTTCGGCGGCGTCAAGCAGTCCGGTTTCGGTCGCGAAAATTCGCTCGCTGCCATCGAACATTATTCGGAACTGAAGACGGTCTATGTCGCCATGGGCAAGTGCGAGGCGCCGTATTGATTAGGTAGAGCACCCCTCACCAAGCGCGTCCATGCAATCGGCTTTGCCTCTTGCGGACTTGCTATCCTCTCCCGCAAGGGGAGAGGTAGGGTGCCGCAAGTGCGGCTTCGAGTTGGTTGAGGCGGTACCGCGGATTTACCTCTCCCCTTGCGGGAGAGGCTTGGCAGAGGCCGGCGAAGCCGGACAAAACAACAATGTTGTTTTGAGCGAACAAGGCCGGAGCGCGAACCGTGCGAGGGCAAAAAGGCCAGGTGAAGCGCAGCGAACCTTTGGCCGAAGTTGGTGAGGGGTAAAACCCCACATTAGGCGGCCACACAAAAGGCAGGCAGGGTATGAACATGCAAGCTGATTTCATCATCGTAGGCTCAGGCTCCGCGCTGGCGTCGAGACCGTCGGCAGCTTGGCTCATTCACGCCGCAAGGCCTTTTCTTTCCGGGCGAGCGTTTCACCAAGTGGGCGGTCAGGATCTTTGCGTTTGGCCGGTTTCAACGCCTTGTGATCGGCAAGCAGAAGCATTCGTTCGGCCTGCAAAGCATCGTCGTCCAGCATCGCATTCACAGCAATCCTGGCGCCATGTCTTCCGCGCCGGTTCGACTGAGCTTTGAAAAGAGGAATGTTTTTCCGGGATGCCTTGCTGTTCTCGCCATAGCCATTGCGGCAGTCTCTCTCCAGAGAGAGCTGTTTATCGCCCGGTGGCGACCGGCGCTCGCGCGTCTTCGGATCGCTCATGCTTGATCGTCCTGCTCCGAAGCCACCAGATCAACGAGATCGACCTTGAGCGCTATCGCAATACGCTTGAGCACATCGACAGAGCCAGTCTTCTTGCCGGTTTCGATGTCCGACAGATAGGGTTGGGAAATACCGGCAGCGGTGGCCAGTTGGCTCGCGGTCATACCGCGATATTTGCGGAAAGTCCTGATGCGGCTGTCGGTTTCAAACAGTTCATAGACAAGTTCTGCCGGCCAAGTCTCTTCGCCAGCAGCGATACGGGCTTTGATTGCATCCGCCTTCAGACCATCGATCAGGTCCTCGAAATCATCCTCGCTCAAAAGAACATAGTTTTTACCGTCGAGCGTGAGGCGCTGAATATTACCCATTCTGTGTCACTCCTTGTAGATTCCGCCGCGTGGACCGGCATCGATGACCATGACGACAAGCCCTTGGTCGTTAATGATGACACGGTCCTGTCCAACCCGGATTCTGTAGTTATCGGAACCAACCAACTTCTTGATATCGACCGCCTCTCCCCTCGCATAGGCATCGACCTTGTCTCGGATCGCTTGTCGCCGTTTTGGCTGCATCCGGCTGAGACTTCGTTCGGCGGCCTTGGAGTAGGTGACGCGTTTCATGACCGGAGTATAGCTCCGGGCAATAATTCACGCAATGATATAACTGTTAGCGATACCCTCCACTGACAGGGCGACAAGGAACCGTACATGACCATGCAAGCTGATTTCATCATCGTAGGCTCAGGCTCCGCCGGCTCCGCGCTGGCGTCGAGACTGTCGGAGGATGGCAAGAATACCGTTCTGGTGCTCGAATATGGCGGTTCGGATGTCGGGCCCTTCATCCAGATGCCGGCCGCGCTTGCCTGGCCGATGAGCATGAAGATGTATAATTGGGGCTATCTCTCCGAGCCCGAGCCGAACCTCAACAACCGCCGCATCACGGCACCACGCGGTAAGGTCATCGGCGGTTCGTCCTCGATCAACGGCATGGTCTATGTCCGCGGTTCGGCCGAGGATTTCGACAGTTGGTCGGAGGCGGGCGCTACCGGCTGGTCCTATGCCGATGTGCTGCCCTATTTCAAGCGGCAGGAGAATTCCAAGGGCGGACAGGATGGCTGGCGCGGCACCGATGGTCCGCTGCATGTCCAGCGTGGCCCGGCGAAAAATCCGCTCGTGCGCGCCTTCGTCGAAGCCGGTCGCCAGGCGGGTTTCGAAACCACCGAAGATTATAACGGCGAAAAGCAGGAAGGCTTCGGCCTGATGGAGCAGACGATCCACAAGGGTCATCGCTGGTCGGCTGCCTCCGCCTATCTGAAGCCAGCCTTGAAGCGTCCGAACGTCGAGCTTCTGCGCTGCTTTGCCCGCCGGGTGGTGATTGAGAATGGCCGCGCCATCGGCGTCGAGATCGAACGCGGCGGCAAGATCGAGGTGGTCAAGGCCAACCGCGAGGTCATCGTCTCGGCATCGTCCTTCAATTCGCCCAAGCTTCTCCTGCTGTCCGGCATCGGCCCGGCGGCGCATCTCAAGGAAATGGGCATCGAGGTCAAGCTCGACCGTCCGGGCGTCGGCGCCAACCTGATGGATCATATGGAATTCTATTTCCAGCAGGTCTCCACCAAGCCGGTCTCGCTCTATTCCTGGCTGCCCTGGTTCTGGCAGGGGGTGGCCGGCGCGCAGTGGCTCTTCACCAAGACGGGCCTCGGCACGTCGAACCAGTTCGAAAGCTGCGCCTTCGTGCGCTCGGCTCCCGGCGTCAAGCAGCCGGATATCCAGTTCCACTTCCTGCCGGTGGCGATTTCCTATGATGGCAAGGCGGCCGCCAAGAGCCATGGCTTCCAGGTCCATGTCGGCTACAACCATTCGAAATCGCGCGGCAGCGTTACGCTGCGTTCGCCCAATCCGATGGATGATCCGGTCATCCGCTTCAACTACATGAGCCATGAGGAAGACTGGATCAAGTTCCGCCATTGCGTGCGCCTGACCCGCGAAATCTTCTCGCAGAAGGCGTTTGATGATTTCCGTGGGCCGGAAATCCAGCCGGGCGAAAAGGTGCAGACCGACGCCGAGATCGATGCTTTCCTCCGCGAGCATCTCGAAAGCGCCTATCATCCCTGTGGCACCTGCAAGATGGGGTCGAAGGACGATCCGATGGCGGTTGTCGATCCCGATACCAGGGTCATCGGCATCGACGGGCTGCGCGTCGCCGACAGTTCGATCTTCCCGCGCCTCACCTATGGCAATCTCAACGGCCCCTCGATCATGACCGGCGAGAAGGCGGCCGACCATATTCTCGGCAAGCCGCGCCTGCCGCGCTCCAACCAGGTGCCGTGGATCAATCCGCGCTGGGAAACCTCCGATCGCTGAGGTTTCCGTGCCGCCGCGCATCCTCATCGATGCCAATGTGCTTTACCGCACCCGCCTGCGCGAACTGCTGCTGGCGCAAGCCTCAACCGGGCTTGTCCGTCCGCTCTGGAGTGTGCGGATCATCGAGGAATGCGCGTCCGGTCTCGTGCGCAACGGTGCGCTCGATGGCGCGGCGCGGGAGGGGTTTATCACAAGCCTGTCTGCTCCGGCCTATATCGCCTCGGGCCACGAGGCGCTTGAGGGAACGTTCGGGCTTCCGGATCCCGATGACGAGCATGTGCTGGCCGCAGCCGTTCATGCGGGTGCGGGCCTTATCCTCAGTTTCAATCTGAAGGATTTCCCCGTCCGTCGCCTCAAACCGCTTGGGGTGAGGGCGGAAATGCCGGATAGCTTCTTCCTCGGGCTCCTCGGTGATCGGTCGGATAGTTTCCTTGATGCCGTGGAGAAGGCAAGGGCGACGATTGCGCCGGACCTGCCGCAGGAGGAACATTTCGCCATGCTGCGCCGCGCCGGCATTCCCCGGACCGTGAAACGCTGTCTGCAGATCATCAACGACCCGTAGGTACTTTCACACCAGCCTAACTCAACTCGTCCGCGCGCGCTCGGGCCGTGCCCAGCGCAGGGCTTCGGGCACCAGCCCGTCCATGGTCCGTGCAATGGAGGCGCTATGGCGGTGAACCAACAGGCCGATGCCGATGATGCCGAGCCCGATCGCCGAAAGCGCGAAAGAGAAAAGAATCACATCGTTGAAGACATTGTAGGCGAGGTCGCCGAGATAGAAGGAAATGCCGAGCGCACCGAACACGGCATAGACACGGCGACCGAGGAAGACCGACAGGCCGACGAGCCCGACATTGATGAGCAGATAGAGGAACTTGGTGAAGGCGGTGCCGCCCGATGTCATCGACAGGCCACCCCAGAAGGCCATGGCGCCGAAAATATGGATCCAGAAGGCGAGATCCGGCCCGTCGCGGCGTGACATGATGTCGATTGCCCAGGCAGCGAAGATCATCGCAATGCCGAAGAACAGCGAAATCTGCCGGCGCATCTCGAATTCATCGAAACCGTCCGGCTTGGCTGTGAACCACATGGCGAGGTCCATCGACATGAACCAGAGCGCAATGCCCGCGACCAGCAAAATGAAGGAGAACGGATAGCGCCACACGGCCAGCGCCGCCACGATGATCGTGGCGATCTCCATATAAAGCCAGCTGCCATTCACCCAATTGAAGAAATCGCGATATTGGCCGGGATCGCCGAATTCCGTCGCCCAGAGCCCCAACGCATCCTGCAATCCATAGATCGCAAGCGGCACCATCGACACAGCAATCGCGATCATCAGGCCGGCGGGCGTCCGCATGCCCGGCTTCTTCCACATGCGGTCGCCGGCGAAGCCGAACACGATGCCGTAGGCGAGCCCGCAGGCAAAGAGCGCCCAGCCGCCCATGGCACCGAAGGCGGCGGTGGTGAAGAGCCCCATCGCCCCCATGATGATGAGCGCACCGGCATACCAGAGGACATGGGTGAGATCGAACCGCACCGGCGGCGAAGCCTGAGCCTTGGCAGGAGTAGAGGCCCCGGCTGCGCCTGAAAGAAAGGCGCGGATTTCGGCGAGCTTGGCGTCATCGATGATCCCGGCATCACGCAGGCGGCTCAGATCGGTCTCGTTCACGTGTCTTTCCTCAAAAAATCTGTCGACAGCATCACGGTCGTAAGCACCGGTTTATTCGCGTCCGCTGCATTAGGCGGCGATCCCGATCTGAAATCAAGTCATCCGTTTCTGCACGAAAATACACGAAAATTTAAATCAGTATTGCAATACGTGAATTAACGTGCAATTCATGCAGTATCGTGCAACACTGACAGGAGAAAAGCATGCTGATTTTGATTGCAGGACCCTACCGTTCCGGCACCGGGGATGATCCGGAGAAAATGGCGGACAATCTCAGACGGCTCGAAGCGCCTTCGCACGCGCTCTTCAAGGCCGGTCATGTGCCGATGATCGGGGAATGGGTGGCGCTGCCGGTCTGGCATGCAGCGGGCGGCAAGACCATTGGCGATGCGCTTTATGAGGAAATCTTCCACCCGACGGCGCATCGCCTGCTGCAGCTCTGCGAGGGCGTGCTGCGCCTGCCAGGTGCCTCGAAAGGCGCCGACAATGACGTGAAGATCGCCAACGAACGTGGCATCCCGGTCTGGTATGATCTCAAGGATGTTCCGGGCGTCGCCGCCTGAACGTGCAGGTTCGTGCAGCGATCGTCAACCGTCGCTGTCTTGACCCTGGCATGGATGGAGCGGGCAGGGACCCGTTTGCGCGGCCCGGAATTTTCGGGCCGCGTGCAGGCAGTGGCAGGATGGAGATGCCCGTCAGAGCAGGAAGTTGGCGGCGAAAAGCTCGCCCTTCTGCACATCATCGAGCGTGATCACATCGGTCTTGCTGATCGTGATGATCGCATCGCCATCCTTGTAGGTGAGATGGTTGCGGATCAGGTCCCGGTAGTTGGCGATTTCGTCGATGGCGCTCAGGTCGATGACGTCGGCCTCGCCTGTAGAGCCGAAATCCGTGATGAGGTCCTTGCTGCACTTCGCCTCGAACACGAAGGTATCGATGCCAGTGCCGCCCGTCAGCCGGTCTCCGCCGGTGCCGCCGAACAGAAAATCATCGCCGCCGCCGGCCGATAGCTTGTCGGCGCCGCCAAGCCCCAGGATCTGTTCACCGAGCGCAGTGCCATTGAGCGTATTGCCCTTGGCATTGCCCTTGATCTCCGCGCCCATGGTGGTCACGCCCTGGACGGTGATCACAGCCAGCGCCTCGTCGAGGTTGCTGCCGTCCGAAGCGCTGTAATTGACGATCACCGTTTCCTTTTCGCCAGCCTTGAGGTCGCGGCCGGTCCAATTCACCTGCAGTTTTCCATCGACGATGGATACCGCTGCATCGCCCGCAAAGACCTCGGCACTGTCGATCGACAGCGTGTCGCCGTCAGGGTCGCCGTCATTGGCGAGCACGTCGAGCAGTGCTGCGGCGCCCTCGTTGATCGCGAACTTGTCACTGGCGGCGATGGGCCGGTCTTCCATCGGGGCATAGGTGATGGAGATCGATGCTTCGTCGGACTGAAGCTCGGAAGCAGAATTATCGACCACCCGGAACTTCAGAACAGCCGGATCCGAGCCGCTGAAATTGGCCGGACCGACGAAGGTCACCTTGCCGGCGCGTATGTCATCGATGTCGACAGTTTCGCCTTCCTCAACGCGAACCCCATCAAGGAACATACGCGCGCCGGTCGGAATGTCGGTGAAGATGACGGCTGAGAGACTGTCTCCATCTCGATCGCCAAAAGGAAAGAGACCTTGATAAAGACGAAAGGTCTGGTCTTCGACGAGGTCAATGCTCCTGTCAGAAGTCAACGGCTTGTCGGGAGTGCCCGCGACATCGAAGTTGACAGAATATAGGTTGGCAGATGTGTTGGAGCCATTGTTGTCGGTGCTGCCGTCATCGATGACCTTGAAATCGAAAGCCGCGATATTGTCGCCGAAAGTATTTGCGTCGCCATGCCAGACAAGCAGATCAAGCTGGTCGACATCGACAAACTGACCGGCCGAAACCGCATTCCCGTCGAGTGTCAGATAGCCCTTGTCGCTGATGCCGGTGATGCTGATGCCGAGGAGCGCATTACCTTCCAGATCGTCGATCGGAAAATCGGCCACACTGAACGTATAAGTGCCGGATTCCGCAATCGAAAAAGTCTGATCATAGCCGGTCGGCGCATCGTTGACGGCCGTAACATTCAGCACCAACCTGTTGGCGGTCTGATCGGTATCGACGCCGCCATTCCAGGTGCCGCCGTCATCGACAACCTGGAAAGTGAAGGAGGCAAGTTCATCGCCGTTTTCGTTGGTGTTGGGAGTCCAGACCAGCTTGGAGATATTATCGGCGGCGATATGTTGTCCGGCAGATACCGCACCTCCGTCGAGCGTCAGGCCGCCAGTTGGCAGCGACGTGATGATGATTTCCTTCAGATCCTCACCGTTGGCGTCGGAAAAGCCGAAATCGGAGACGCTGAACGTGTAGCCTTGATCTTCAAACAGGCTAACGTTGCCGTCGATACCTTCTGGAGCGATGTTCAGATAGTCCGTAATGATGTCAAAGAAACCGGCCTCGTTAGAAGAGTCGTAGAAAACCACCCGGATGTAGCCGGCGCTCTTCAACTGGTCCCCGGAGACGAGCAGCCTTTCGAAGGGGGTGAGGATGTTGTCGCCAAAGAAAACCCATTTGAGATAATCGCCATCCGCGTCGGCAAAGCCAATCAACTCCTCCGACAAGGTAAAGCTTGCATATTCCGGAAGGTTATTGGGATCTCCGTCGTCGGGATTGAGTGTCACAATAATGTTGTTTGCAGTTGGTGCCGTCATGAAGATCGCTCTTAAGGCAATTGAGATATACTGAAATGAGACCAGATTCAAAAGACTACAGCCAACTGGCATTGCTTGCCGGTCGATCAGCTGATCGCATCAGAATCCCTATCTAATGCGGAGTCATATTGCAGAGAAAAGCAATCTTCAATCCCTGATGGTAGGGAAAATCGTTTTAGTCTTGCTTTTGACTTATGTTCATTTGCTAGGTAGCTATGATCGATGTCTTGTGTCTCGTAGAGAGGGTCCACAGACTTCAGTGAAGCTTGACCTGCACCTCACCCCTCGCGGCTGCGCGTCTCCCACATGGCCTTGAAGGCCGGACGTTCATGGCAGCGCAGGTACCAGTCGCGAACACGCGGGCAGGGCTCGAACAACGTTGGTACTTCCCAGGCATAGCGGATGATTTCCGCGACGTTGAGATCGGCAACGGTGAAGCGGTCGCCGACCAGCCAGTCCCGGTTTCCGAGATGCTGTTCGAGAATGGCGAGCGGTTTTCTGAGCAGGCGGCTGGCGACTGCAATCTTTTCGCGGCCGCCCGGCGTCTCTTGGAGGCCGTTGTCGAATGTGAGCACGATCTCGACCGAATGCGGCTCGATTTCGTTGACAGCCCAGAAGGACCAATTGAGCATCTGCCCCTCTTCGGCGATCGATTGCGCGCCGACCGGCCCACCATGTTTGCGGGCGAGATAGAGGTTGATGGCAATCGATTCCCACAGAACCAGCCCGTCATCGTCGATGGTCGGGATATGGCCGTTGGGATTGATGGCGAGGAAATCCGGTGAGCGCGTATTGATCGGCGCATCTTCGGCCAAAGGCTCATCCAGCCGACGCGCCTGGATGACCGGGATGCTCTCGAATGCGAGCCCGAGCTCAAGTGCCATCCAGTAGTTCCGCGATGCACGCGATTGATAGACGCCATAGATTTTCAGCATATTCCGTCTCCTGTTCGGTTGCAGGATGCCGCGCTCATTTTCGATCGTCCAATCAATAAACGCCTGATCTGAAATCAGCCGAATTGATCGAATTCGCGCGGACGTATGAGCCGGCCAATTTATTCGATCGCCCTGTTTCCCGCGGAACAGGCGTGCCGGCAGACCGAAGCTATGGTCACTTCATCGGACACGCATATGTGTCGCACCAATCGGATGGAGATCGAAATGGCCAATCTTTTCATAGACAAGCGCAATGCAAGCGGTCCCGTCGACGAATGGGGCCATGAGGGCAACGACAGGATTTTGGGTTCGCGGTTTGGTGATGAGCTCAAGGGCGCGCAGGGCAACGACACGATCGAGGGCAATGCTGGCGATGACGTCATCATGGATGTGACCTGGGTCGGCTTCAAACCGAATTTCGGCGCGATCTTCACGGCGTCGCGCTTCACGGACAGTGGTCGCCTGTTGATCAGCAATTCCGTTCCCGACAATCTCGAAGTCAGCTTCCCGTCCTTCGGAACCCAGCTTTTTCACGGTGGCAACGATCGCTTCTTCGGCGGCGATGGCGATGATTACCTGCTTGGCTTCGGCGGTGACGACCGGCTCGATGGCGGCGACGATCTCGATGTGCTGCTCGGCGGAACCGGTCAGGATTTTCTCGCCGGCGGCGAAGGCGATGACATTCTTGCCGGCAACATCGGCAACGATACGCTACAGGGCGGCGACGGCAACGATTTGCTGAATGGCGGTTTCGGAAATGACCGGCTGGAAGGTGGCAAGGGTGGCGACCGGCTGATCGGCGGCGATGGCATCGATACGGCCGCCTATGACAATTCGCTCGCCGGCGTCCATGTCAATCTGCAGTACGGCACTTACGCCCTCGATACGCCGCGGTTTTCCGATGTGATCGGCGACAGTCTCGAAAGCATCGAAAATGTCGACGGATCGCGCTTTGATGATGTGATCAGCGGAACGAGCGGCGTCAACGATCTCTGGGGCGGCCTTGGCAACGATGTTTTGCTTGGCGCGGCCGGCGCCGATATCCTCGATGGCAGTGCAGGAACCGATACCGTTGCCTATTTCGGTTCGCGTGCCGGTGTCGATGTCGCTCTCGCATCCTCGACATCGTCAACCGGCGCGATCGGTCGCGGCGGTGATGCGCAGGGCGATGTGCTGATTTCGATCGAGAACCTCTCCGGCACCAGCTTTGGCGATCGCCTGGTCGGCAACAGCAGCGACAATCGCTTTTTGGGATTTTCCGGCAATGACGAATTGCGCGGCGAAGCGGGGCGCGATCATCTGGAAGGCTGGGAAGGCAACGATACGCTCTCGGGCGGCGATAATGACGACTTTCTGATTGGCGGCACCGGCTCCGATCTCTTGGATGGCGGCGAAGGGATCGACACCGCGAGCTTTGCTGATCTCAGCGCCCGGCTTTTCGTCGAACTCAAGGAGCGTGGCAGCGATGGCCGGGCGATCTCCACCGAACCTGGGACGCCGTTTCGGGTTGCGGTCACTGATACGCTCCGCTCGATCGAAAAAGTCATCGGCACCGCTTTTGACGACGAATTCTTTGGCAACAGCGAACGCAACACATTCAATGGCGGCGAAGGTGCCGATACGTTCCATTACAGCATCGGCGGTGATACGATCGATGGGGACGGCGGTATCGATACGCTCGATATGTCAGGCCTGAAAGTCGGCGTCACGGCAACACTCGGCGGCTCCTTCACCACCGCCATCACGCTTGACCAGGGCTTTGTGCGCGACATCGAGAACATCTTGACCGGCAGCTTCAACGACACGATTACGGGCTCCTTCACCGACAACCGGATCGAGGCGGGCGGTGGCGTCGATATCATGTCCGGTCTGGCCGGCAATGATACGTTCGTTTTCACGTCCATCACCGACAGCGGCCTGGAACGCGGCGAACGTGATGTCATCACCGATTTTACCGCAGGCGACCGGCTCGACCTGACTGCGATCGATACGGTTCCGGAAATCGATGGCGATCAGATCTTCGTCTTCCTCGGCGAGGGCCGCTTCACCGGTTCGGGCGGCGAGATCCGGGCAACCGCCAACAATGGCGGCAATATGCTGGTGGCGATCGATCTCGATGGAGATCGCCAGGCGGATTCACGCATCCAGCTTGATGGTGTCTCCGAGCTTCTGGGATCGGATTTCCTGCTCTGAACGGGGTCTACTCAACCGGCAAAGGCAAGGAGGGGCGCATCATGCGCCCTTTCGGCGTTCCTGAGGATGAAGGCAGCGACGTCGGTGGCTGGCAGCGGCCGGCTGATCAGGTAGCCCTGCAGCGCATTGCAGCCATTCTGGCAGAAGAATTCGGCGGCCTCTTCCGTCTCCACGCCTTCTGCCACGACATCGAGCTGCAGCGATTGCGCGAGCGTCGTGATCGAGCGAACGATCTCGCCCAGATTGCAGGAATGCGAGCTGAACGCCTTGGCAAAGGACTGGTCGATCTTGAGACTGTCGAACTTGAATTTCCAGAGATAGGAAAGGCTGGAATAGCCGGAGCCGAAATCATCGAGCGCGGTGCGAAAGCCGAGTGCGCGGATCGCCTCGAGCTGGCTCATGATGTCGGGACTTTCCGATAGAAGCACATTTTCGGTCACCTCAAGCACAACCCGCCGCGGGGAGATGCCGGTTTCCCTCAAAGCCTGTTCGAGGATCGCCAAAAGCGGGCTGCCATTGTTTTCCTGAGGCGCAAATTGGCGCGGCGACAGGTTGATGTTGACGGAAACATGTTCCGGCCAGGTTGCGGCAAAGCGCATCGCCTCATGGAGCACCTGTTCGCCGATCGCGCAGATCAGCTTCTGGTCTTCGGCCATCGGGATGAAGAGAGACGGCGAAATCAGGTTGCCTTCACCATCCTTCAGCCGCAGAAGTGCCTCGAACGAACGGATTTCTCCCGATACTCCATCGACAACCGGTTGATAATGCAGTTCGAAACTGCGGTTCGCCAGCGCCTGCCGCAGCACCTTCTCGATGCGGCGCCGTTCGAGCCGGCATTGCTGCAACTCGGCGCTGAACAGTTCGCAGCGGTTCCGGCCCTGCTGTTTGGCGTGATAGAGCGCCTCATCCGCCTTCAGGATGACGGAATCGAGATCTTCGCCTGTTTCGGATATGGCGCAGCCGACGCTGGCGCTGAAAGAGAGGTTATGGTTGCCATAGGGCAGTGGTTGCGCGAGTGTTTCGACAACGGAACGTCCCAGTGCGACCGGGTTGCTATTTGGCATGTGCAAACGGCCGGCCATGATGAACTCGTCGCCGCCGAGACGTGCGACAAGATGGGCGCCATCGACGAGGCCGGAGAGACGTCGACCGACTTCGAAAATGACGGCGTCGCCGGCGCCATGGCCGAACTCGTCATTGATTTCCTTGAAATGGTCGACATCGATCACGAGAACGAAGTAGCGACCGTTTCCCGCCGCCAGCCGGTGGCCCAGTTCCATGAAGCGACCACGGTTGAGAAGCCCGGTCATGCTGTCCGTATAGGCCATGGTGGTCACATGGTCGAACAGTCGCCTCTGGTCTTTCTGGCGCTTTCGGGTCTGAAAACTCAACCAGGCCAGCGCGGCCACGATCACCAGCGAAAAGAGGTTGCGGAACCACATCAGGCGCGACAGCATCTTGTCGACAGCCGCGAGGTCACGATCGACATCACGGCGTATTTCGAGCATGGCGCGCGAATGGCCAGTTGCGGATGGAACGGAGATGATCAGGCGCAGGAGACGCCCGTTTTCACCATTCAGGACCCGGTGGATGACCCTGGTCGGATCCTGCCGCAATTGTTCGGCAGCCGATCGCGCGAAGGCATCGCGGGCGGTCGACATGTCATAGAGCTCGATATCGAACTGAGACCGTGAACGGCGGTGATTGGGCTGATGCGGTTTTGTAAGATCCGAGTTGAGATGCAGGCCGATATTGCGCGCGATGATGGTGGTGCTGGAGATCAATGTCTCCATTGTCGTGCGTTGAACTGCGCGGGAAACAAAGTAATTGGCGATCGTTGACGAGATCAAAAGGATCAGGGCCACGCCGACGACAACATGCATGGATAGCCAGCTGTCGATAGGCGCACGCTTGACCGGAATTCCTCCGGTCTGCGGGTTCAGGAGCGGGGGTGCCAACTTGCTCATCGATCTGCCGTTGATTGCCAGTCTCTTGCCGAAAAATGTCGGTCGTTATTTCAATCCACCTAACAAAGTCGTTGTTAAATAACGATGAAATCGATGAATTTGCATCGTTCTGAAACGCAACACCTGTCATCAGGGTTAAGGAAACATTTCTAGCGCCAACGTGAACGTCACCCAGGCAAGGATCGAAGACCGCTTACGCTTGCATATTTTGATTTTTTTCCCGAACCGGGAAAATCCTTCAGCCTTTGGTAACCAACATCGGTAACCATAACAGCCAGTAAATGCGTCCAGTGTAACGGTGAGTATGAACATGGCGGCTGTCCTATCGCTCCGCGAGGCCTTGTCCGGTCTTCCGGCCCAATCCTGGCTTAACTCCATCATCAAGGGCGATTGTGTCGCAGCGCTCGAAGCGCTGCCCGACAAGAGCGTCGATGTGATCTTTGCCGACCCGCCTTACAATCTACAGCTCGGTGGCGCGCTGCATCGTCCGGACCAGAGCCTGGTTGATGCCTGCGACGACGAGTGGGATCAGTTTGCAAGTTTTGAGGCCTACGATGCCTTCACCCGTGCCTGGCTGCTCGCCTGCCGCCGGGTGCTGAAGCCGCATGGCACCATCTGGGTCATCGGCTCCTATCACAATATCTTCCGCGTCGGTGCGACGCTGCAGGATCTCGATTTCTGGATCCTCAACGATATCGTCTGGCGCAAGACCAATCCGATGCCGAATTTCAAGGGTCGCCGGTTCCAGAACGCCCATGAGACGATGATCTGGGCGAGCCGCGATTCCAAGGCCAAGAGCTACACCTTCAACTACGATGCCATGAAGGCGGCCAACGACGATGTGCAGATGCGCTCGGACTGGCTGTTTCCGATCTGCTCGGGTGGCGAACGCTTGAAGGGCGGTGACGGCAAGAAGGTGCATCCGACACAGAAGCCGGAAGCATTGATCGCCCGCGTGCTGCTGGCCTCGTCCAAGCCGGGTGATGTCGTGCTCGACCCGTTCTTCGGCTCCGGCACCACCGGAGCGGTGGCCAAACGCCTTGGCCGCAACTTTGTCGGCATCGAGCGCGAACAGGATTACATCGATGCGGCACGCGCCCGTATCGAGGCGGTCGAGCCGCTGGCCCAGGCCGAACTGACGGTCATGACCGGCAAGAAGGCCGAACCGCGTGTTGCTTTCAATTCCCTGGTCGAGGGCGGGCTCATCAAGCCGGGTCAGGTTCTGACCGATGCCCGTCGCCGCTATTCCGCAATCGTGCGCGCCGATGGCACGCTGACGGCGAACGGCGAGGCCGGTTCCATTCATCGTCTCGGGGCAAAGGTCCAGGGACTTGACGCTTGCAACGGATGGACGTTCTGGCATTTCGAGGAGGGCTCTTCCCTGCGCCCGATCGATGATCTCAGAGCCATCATCCGTAAGGGCATGGGCGAGGCGGGCGGCTGACCTCCAGGCCGTCTCCCCATCCTCAATTCTGCCGTATCCGGTTTCGTACTCCAGTCCCGGAAAGGCACTCGGCCCGGACCGCGCCAAAGCGCTCCGGGCCGTGTTTTCTATCTGTCAGGAAGCCGCAAAACCGGGGCGGTGGACTGGTTTAGCAGAAGCATTCGGTTGGATGGCTCTTCTCCCCTCGGGGAGAAGATGTCCGAAGGACAGATGAGGGGGGGAGCCCTCCAGACACCTGTCACTTCGCCGCAATCCCCCTCATCCGGCGCTATCGCGCCACCTTCTCCCCGCTGGGGAGAAGAGTTCACCACGCTTCAACTCGTATTGCGTCCCCGAAGCCGGACAAAATCTATCTGCCCGTTACCGGCGTTCGCCGGGCCGTTCCGCCTGCGGGCGTTTAAGCGTGACGCCTTCGATTTCCGCGAGCGCTTTCCAATCGAGGCATCCGGCCCCCTCCGAACAGGCGTTGCAATCGCTGCAGCTCGAAACAACCGAACCGTTGACAGTATCCGAATGGGGCAAGTCGCGAACGAAGAGGGTCATGGCATTCAATCCTTGTAGGAGGGATCGGTCGCGTCGAGACGCGATTTGAGATAGGCGAAATGCTCGAATGCCATGCCGCGATAATCGTCCCAGCCGGCGGCGGTCTTTTCGGCGACCTCGTCGGAGAGCACATTGAGCGGCTGACCGGTCGAATAGGCCAGGATCTGGGTCTGCGCCGCCCGTTCGAAGAAATAGAGATCCTCGAAGGCTTCGGCGACGGTCTGGCCGGCGCAGGCCACACCGTGATTGCCCATCATCAGCGTCTTGTGATTGCCGAGCGATTGCACGAGCCGCATGCCTTCCGCATCCTCGTCGGCAATGCCGCCGAAGCCGAGATCGACACCGGTGCGGTTGAAGAAACGCGCCGTGTTGTTGTCGAGCGGCTTGAGCGTCGGATCCTTCAGCGTCGACAAAGCCGTCGAATAGGGCGGGTGGCAATGAAGGAGCACCCGCACCGAAGGCCGTTTTCGGTGGATCGTGCCATGTACGGTCCAGGCCGACGCATCCGGCGCATTGGGACCCGTCATCACGTCCGGATCGTCGGCATTCAGGAGCAGCAGGTCGCTGGCCCGGATCGACCCGAAATGTTTCCATTTCGGGTTCATCAGGAAGGTCTTGCCATCGGCTGAGACAGCAGCGCTGAAATGGTTTCCGACCGATTCATGCCAGCCGAACTCGACCGCCAGCCGGAAGGCGGCGGCGAGATCGATGCGCAGCTGAATCAGGTCGTCGCCCGAAAGATCGCCCGTCATTTGAAACGGCCTTCCGAGACCAGCGCGCGGTAGGTCGAGCGCATTTCGCCGCGGTCGGCATAGCAGCCGCGCAGGTAGCGGTCGCCGCTGGTGGCCGAGTAGGCCGAACGGCCATGCACGATGCGGTGATTGTCGAACACGATGCATTCGGTGGCTTCGAGCCGGAAGCGCATCAGATATTTGTCGGACTGCAGCATGCGGCCGAAGCGGCAGAAGGCCGGGTAATACTTGTCGAGGAAGGCCTGGTCGAGATCGAAAATGTCGGCCATGTGCTGGCTGATCGTGACGCCCGAGACTTCGCCATGCTGGTCGAGTTCGATCACCCGCTGGCGCGAGCGCATGTCATAGGTGTCATGCTCGCAGTAATAAGGGATCTCGGTTTCCGACAGCAGCTTGAAATCGTCCGGGAACTGTTCGCGCAGATCATTGGCCACAGCAACGCCATCGAGGAACAGGTTCTGGCCGCCCTCGACACTGTTGGCGCGCACATGCAGGAACTGCACGCCCGGCGCCACGTCTTCCGCCGGCGTATCGGTATGCATTTCGAGCGCCTTGGCAGTGTAGGCGAGGTTGGTCGGCTTGATATGCGTCTTGACGTCGAAATATTCGCCGAAGAAGGTCGGTCGTACATGGCCCATCAGGCGCACGAGATCGGTCAGGCCCTCATGGCTGTCCGGCATCGCGGTAACGATCGCAACACCTTCGACGATCATTGCCTCGAGCCAGGCGGCCACCGCCTTCTTGTCTGCCATCAGCGTCGCATGGTCGAAACGGGCGATATCCGGATAATGGTCTGAATACCAGGCGCGGCGCGGCAGGTCGGCCGGGTCGTGGCGCACCTTGCCTTCGCTATACTGGCCGAGCCAGGCGAGATCATAGCGGCTCTTGTGGCCATCGCCGGCCCAGGTGATCGCGAGCGCGCCGTCTTCGATTGCTGCTTCCGCGGGCTTGGGCGCCGCATCGAGATGGAAAATGTCGAACACGCGTTCGCGCGTCTGGCTGTCGAACGAACTCGCGCAATTGTCGCGCAGCCAGTAATAATTGAAATAGCCGGTCTTGCCGTTGGGCAGGGCAACCTCAAGGCCGTTTTCCTTCAACGTGAGAGCCGAGGGGTTGGTGACGCGAGCGTCCATGAATTCATTCCTTTTCAACTTATGTAATGTTGCGGCGCACTTACCAATCGCCTGCTGATATCTGGACGATAATTCCGATTTCGGTTAGGGAGAATATGGGAAATGTTAAATTTAATATAAGCATGGTGTTATGATGCCAGATCGCCTGTTGCCCCCCTTGCGGCTGTTGACCGTGTTCGAGACGGTGCTGCGTGCCGGCAACATCCAGCGGGCGGCAGCCGAGCTCAATGTCACCCAGCCGGCTGTCAGTCAGGCGCTGAAGGCGCTGGAGGATTATGTCGGGCTCAGGCTACTCGATCGCAGCACGCGACCGGCGACACTCACCGAGGCGGGACGCATCCTGCAGATCGGCGTGACAGAGGGGCTTGATCGCATCGCCGAAGCTGTCGAACAAGTCCGCAATCTCGACCGGGCGGCTGGGCAATCGGTCACCATCGCCTGTTCGGTCGGCACCGCCACCTATTGGCTGATGCCGCGTCTGGCCGGTTTTTACACCGAACAGCCCGATATCGCCGTCAACGTTATGACCACGCCCGGCTCGCCCGAATTCCAGCCGGGCATGGATCTCGCCATCCGCTACGGCACCGGCAACTGGAAGGATGGCCGCATCGTCAAGCTGTTCGACGAGCGGGTGGTGCCGGTCTGCAGTCCCGATCTCGCCGCCGAAATCGGTGGCGAAGCCGGCCTCTTACGGGCGACACTTCTCCATGTCCGCAGCAGCGACCGCAGCTGGTTGACCTGGAAGGACTATTTCGACCTCAACAACCTGCCGGAAAACCGCACGCTCGGCCGCTATTTCACCAACTATATCCAGGCCACGCAGGCCGCCCTTTCGGGCCAGGGGGTAATGCTGGGCTGGGAATCCAACACCGGCGATCTCGTGCGCGAAGGCCGGCTGGTGACCCTGGGCGGCACGCCCATGGTGCCGAAGGAAGCGTTCTATCTCGTGGTGCCGGACCGGCGCGACCGCAAACCGGCAAGCGATCTCCTCGAAGCCTGGATCAGGCGGATCGCTGCCGGGCATGGATAGGGTCAGGCAAAAGAAAACAGCACCTCAAGCCGCGTCAATCAGTCGTTCAGCAGTTTGCAGATCGACGCTCACGAGGGTGGAAACGCCCTGTTCGGCCATGGTCACGCCATAGAGGCGGTTCATGCGCGCCATGGTGATCGGATTGTGGGTAATCACCAGAAAGCGCGTTTCGGTGGTGGAGGCCATCTCGTCGAGCAGGTTGCAATAGCGTTCGACATTATGGTCGTCGAGCGGCGCATCGACTTCGTCCAGGACGCAGATCGGCGCCGGATTGGTGAGAAACACGGCAAAGATCAGCGCCATGGCGGTCAGCGCCTGTTCGCCGCCGGAAAGCAGCGTCATCGTCTGCGGCTTCTTGCCGGGCGGGCGAGCGAGAATTTCAAGCCCCGCTTCCAAGGGATCGTCGCTCTCGATCAGCTGCAACTCCGCCTCTCCACCGTTGAACAGGTGGGTGAAGAGCCGCTTGAACTGGCTGTTGACCTCATCGAAGGCGGCCATCAACCGTTCACGGCCCTCGCGATTGAGATTCTGGATCGCCGAACGCAGCTTCTTGATCGCATCGATCACATCATCGCGTTCCTTGATCAGCGCCTCGAGCCGTTCGCTGAGTTCAGCCTGTTCTTCTTCGGCGCGCAGGTTGACGGCACCCAGCCTTTCGCGCTCCATCTTCAGCCGTTCGAGATCGATCTCGATGCCGCGAATGTCAGGCAGGGGAGCATCCGGCGCCAATCCCGTCAGCCGCAACACTTCGTGCGGCGCGCAACTCAGCACTTCGCGGATGCGGACCTCCTGGGCAATCCGCCATTCGCGGGCCGAAACCAGCCGTTCCTCGATGCGGCCGCGCTTTTCGCGCGCTTCGGCAAGGGCAGCAAGCGCTGAGGATGCGCGGCGATCGGCTTCGCGTTCCTTGTTTTCCTGCAGCGCCAGCTGGTCGGCAGCGGCCTTGCGGGCGGCGTCCGCCTTGCCGATTTCGGCCACGAGGGCGCGCCTGCGCTCCTCGAACTCTTCCGGCGCGGCCATGAGATCCTCAAGCTCGATGCGTGCTTCTTCCTCTCGGCCGACCAGCGTCTCGATCTGATGCGCGGCAGAGGCTTCGCGCTCATGCCACAGCTGGCGTTCCGAGGCGATTGCCGTCAGCCGCCGGCGCCGCGCCTCGTTCTCGCGCGTTTCGGCCTCGTGGGCGGCGCGTGCTTCGGCCAGTGCCATGCGCTTTTCCGCCACCAGCAGACCCTGCTGCCGCAGCCGGAACTCGAGGCCGGTCAGGTCGGGCGCCTCGGCAAGGGCTATGCGCGCATCCTCCTCGGCAATGGTCAGTTCCTCGAGGGAGGTTTCGATCGTGTCGGCCTGTTGCACGATCACGTCCTTGCGGCGGGTGAGATCGGCACTCGCCTTCTCCGCCTCCGCCAGCGCCTCGCGGGCTTCGGCAAGTTTGCGGGAGAGCAGCCTCAGACCGTCGCGGGCATGGGTGAGCGCCATCTCGCGATCGCGCGTTGCTAGGGCAGCCGCTTCCTGCCGCTCGCTCGCCTCTTCGAGCACATAGCGTGCCTCTTCGCTCTCGGCCTCGAGAGCCGCGAGCCGGTTGCGTTGCTGCAGGCGAAGGGCTGCCGCACTCGGGGCACCCGCCTTGGTCTCGTGTCCGTCCCAGCGGAAGACGCGGCCCTCGCGCGTCACCAGCCGCTGGCCTGTCGAAAGAAACGGTTTCAGCCGTTCGCCGGTTGAATCGTCGACCAGACCGATCTGCGCCAGTCGGCGCGCGAGTTCCGGCGGTGCCTTCACATGGTTGCCGAACGGTTCGGCGCCGGAGGGCAGCGCAGGATCGGCATCGGCCGGTCCCGGCATCGACCAGAAGGCCGGCGCTTCCGGATCAAGCGCCGAATCGAGATCTTCGCCGAGCACGGCGCCAAGGGCGGCTTCGAGGCCACGGGCGGCAGTGATCCGTTCGGCGACAGCGGCAAAGGCTGAGCTGCCGGTGGCGGCCAACATCTTTTCGATCGTGCGGGCTTCGGTTTCCAGCATCTGCAGCCGGGCGCGAGCCTGCTCGACCGGCTTGCGTGCTTCGAGTTCGCGTGTCCGAGCATCGGCGAGTGCCTGTTCGGCCTCGGCCTGGCGCCCTTCGCCATCCTCATAGGCGATTTCCGCTCCTTCGAGATCGCTGCGCCTCTCTTCGGGATCGGGCAGGGCGGCGAGTTTGATGTCGATCTGGTCGAGCTCGGCGCGAACCTCCTCGCGCTGGCGTTCGAGCCTGAGCTTGCGTTGCGAGAGATCGGCGAGGAACCGTTCAAGCTGCTGGCGGCTGGCGGCAGCCTCGGCACGTTCGGCCGTCAGCGCTTCCATCGCTGCCTCTTCCGCCGAAACATCGGCGGTGGCGTCGCGCAATGTTTCGGCCAACGTCTCGGCGCGTTCGGCTGCATCTTCCAGCATCTGGCGCAGCTCTGCCTCTTCCTCGTCAAGCGCAGAAAGCATGCGGCTGTTGCCGGCGATCAGCTGGCGCTCGCGCGAAATATCGGCGGAAAGCTGGGCGATGCGGCGTTCGAGATCCTGCCGGCGGCTGTCGAGACGCTTGGCATCCTCGTCAAGCTGGGTGCGGGCGATCGTCAGGCGCTGCAGGGCGGCGGCGGCTCGTGCTTCGGCATCGCGCAGGTCCGGCAGGCGCAGGCCTTCGATCGCCTGGTCCTTGGCGGCCTGCATCTGCTCCTGCGCCTTTTCGGCCACATCGTTGGTCGCCTGGTTGAGCGCGCTCTCGGCCTCGCCTTCGGCCTGCTTGGCCTGCGCCCAGCGGATATGCAGGAGCTTGGCTTCTTCGGCCCGGATGGAGGCCGAAAGCTGCTTGAACCGGTTGGCCTGGCGCGCCTGGCGCTTGAGGCTTTCGATCTGGCTCGAAAGCGTCGCGGTCACATCTTCCAGCCGCTCGAGATTGGTCTCGGCCGCCCGCATCCTGAGTTCCGCTTCATGACGGCGCGAATGCAGGCCGGAAATGCCGGCGGCCTCTTCGAGCAACTGCCGGCGCGCCTGCGGCTTGGCCTGGATCAGTTCGCCGATGCGGCCCTGGCCGACCATGGCAGGCGAGCGAGCACCCGTGGAGGCATCGGCAAACAGAAGCTGCACGTCACGCGCACGCGCTTCCTTGCCGTTGATGCGATAGACCGATCCCTGTTCGCGTTCGATGCGACGGCTCACCTGCAATTCGTCGGCATCGTTGAAGGCGGCCGGTGCGCGGCGCTCGCCATTGTCGATGAAGAGGCCCACTTCCGCCGTGTTGCGGGCGGGACGCTGACCCGAGCCCGAGAAGATCACGTCATCCATGCCCGAGGCGCGCATGTTCTTGTAGGAATTCTCGCCCATCACCCAGCGCAGCGCTTCGACCAGGTTCGACTTGCCGCAACCGTTCGGCCCGACGACGCCGGTCAGGCCGGGCTCGATCAGGAACTCCGAAGGTTCGACGAAGGATTTGAAGCCGGTCAGGCGCAGTTTGGTGAATTTCATGCGGCCACCATATCGCTGGTGATAGCTAGACCATTCACCAAATGCTTTCGGCGTTCAATGCCCCTCCCCAACCCCTCCCCACAAGGGGGAGGGGCTAACCCGGCTTTGCCCTCGCAGGCCCAAACAGACCTTTGAGCAAGGCGAAAGGATGATTTCGGGTGGCGCTGGAGCAGCCAGCTAAGCCCCTCCCCCTTGTGGGGAGGGGTTGGGGAGGGGTTTGCGCCACGAACGTTGAAAGAGGGCGTGATCAGCTTTCCGCAAAACAAAACAGGCGGCAGCCCGAAGGCGCCGCCCGTCATGCAATCAAACGGTGGATCAAAGAGCGGCGTCGATGAGACCCGACATTTCTTCAACGCTCATTTCCCCAGTATAACGCTGTCCGTTGATGAAGAAGGTGGGTGTGGAGTTGACGCCGAATTCCTTGGACGCCGCATCCCGCACCTTGTTCACATCATCCAGAAGCTTCTGGTTCGTCAAGCAGGCTTCGAAGCTCTCCTGTGTAAAACCGGCGAGCTTGGACATCTGCAGAAGGGCGGCCTTGCCGTCTTCGGCGGTCGCCCAGGTCATCTGGCTGGCAAAGAGCGCCGAAACCATCGGGAAATACTGGCCTTCCGGCGCGCAGCGCGCCAGCATGATCGCCGCAGCCGCGCGGGTGTCGAGCGGGAATTCGCGGAGCACGAAACGGACCTTGCCGCTATCGACATATTTGGTCTTGATCGCCTCGAACGTGCCGGTATGGAAGCGGGCGCAATGCGGGCAGGTCATCGACATATATTCGACGATCGTCACCGGTGCGTCGGCCTTGCCGATCGAAACGTCCGGCAGGGCGCCGGGCGCCATCAGCTTGGCGACATCGACCGAACCTTCCGCTTTGGGCAGCTCGACCTTGGATGCCGGCTTGGTCTCAGCCGGCGTTGTGGCCGGAGCCTCCGTCTTGGTTTCGGCTGCCGGTTCCTTCTTGGCTTCCTTTTCCGAGGAATCGCTGCAGGCGGCCAGCGTGGAGGCGAATGCAACGGCAGCGGCGCCGGCGCCGAGGCGCTTGAGAAGATCTTTACGGGTAAGCAACATGGAAAGTCCTCGAATGGGCGAAATTTCGCCTCTGGATATACGTTGCCCGGTCGCGCTGCAAGCGCCCAGCCCGGTCATCTGTTCAAACAATTGTGACGAGCCAAAGGCTTCCACTGTCGCTGTCGTGAACCGCTTCAGCGTTTGGTGCGCCCGATGATCGCGCGGCCGAGCCGGTCGAGCGCCTGCTTCAGGGCTTCATGTTCGATCTCGCCTGTCATCGAGGAGAGCTTGGCATTTTCGGCGGCATTGAGCGGTTTTGGCTTGCGCCGATACTTCTGCTGCACTGCCACGGGCTTCTGGACGATCCGCACCTGCCGGATCGCGGGATAGCCGAAGAACCCATTGATCCTTTGGATGAGTTCCCCCTGGGCATGGGCCAGAAAGAGCGCTCGGGCCCCTTCACAGGCAATCGTCAGCACGCCGGGTTCAACGCGAGCTTCTTCCCCTGCCATTTCCGAATTGCGTCGCGGCCAGGTGATCTTTTCCGGGCGGGTGCAATCGGCGAAGTCGGTGCCGACGATTTCATCCCACGAGCCGATCAGCGCCGTGTTGATGCCTGCCTTACGCGCCAGCACAGGATCCATCAGCCGGTTGGCTGCTTCCGAGATCTGAATCGCTCCATTCCTGTGAAATGTCATTTAGGGACTTCCGGACCGAGGCCAAGCTTGTTACGCCCTAGATAATCGCGTTCCCTCGAAACGGCAACCATGACACTGACACCTCGGTCGCAATTGACCCGCCCCGAAGCCTCGCTGCTGCTCGCCTGGTATGATCGCCATCACCGCGAACTGCCCTGGCGCGTCGATCCCAAGATGCATGCGGCCGGTATCCGGCCCGATCCCTATTTCGTCTGGTTGTCGGAGGTCATGCTGCAGCAGACCACCGTCCAGGCCGTGAAGGCCTATTTCCTCAAATTCATCAGCGTCTGGCCGACAGTGGTCGATCTTGCCGCCGCCGACAGGGAGGAAGTCCTCAAAGCCTGGGCCGGGCTCGGTTACTATGCCCGCGCCCGCAATCTCATCAAATGCGCCGAAGAGGTGGTGGACCGTTTCGGCGGCAAGTTCCCCGATACGGTCGAAGAACTGGCGAGCCTGCCGGGCATCGGCGACTATACCTCAGCTGCCATCGCTGCCATCGCCTTCAATCGACGGGCGCTCGTCATGGATGGCAATGTCGAGCGCGTGATCTCGCGGGTCTTTGCCATCGAGATGCCGTTGCCTGCCGCCAAACCGTTGATGCGCGCCTGTCTCGATGCGATCACGCCGCAGGATCGGCCCGGCGATTTTGCCCAGGCGATGATGGATCTCGGCGCCACCGTCTGTTCTCCGCGCCGTCCGGCCTGTGTCTTCTGTCCCTGGCGGAACGATTGCCGCGCTTTTGCGCAGGGCGATCCAGAACCCTTTCCGTTCAAGGCTCCGAAGAAGGAGAAGCCCGTCCGGCTGGGGGCCGCTTTCGTGGCGCTTGACGACGCGGGCAGGGTGCTTCTGCGAAAGCGGGGCGAAAAGGGTCTGCTCGGCGGCATGACCGAAGTGCCGACGACGGACTGGACAGCAAGGCAGGATGGCGCCACCGATCCGGAGGCCGCTCCCTTTGCGGCCGACTGGCAGGAGAAGGGAATGGTCACGCATGTCTTCACCCATTTCCAACTGCGCCTCACCATCTATTTCGCCAAGGTTATGGAGGCCTCAGACGATCACGGCTGGTGGGAGCCGGTCGCAAATCTTGAAGGCCAGGCGCTTCCAACTGTCATGAAAAAGGCAATTGCGGTCGCTATCGGCGAGAAAAGACAGAAATGAAAGGACCTTCCATGCCCCTCCCGGTCGACCATATCGTCTTCGATATCGGACGCGTGCTGATCCACTATGATCCCGATATCCCGTTCTCGCGGATCATTCCCGATCCGGTCGATCGGAAATGGTTCTTCGATAATGTTTGCACCCATGACTGGAACATCGAGCAGGATCGCGGCCGGACCTGGGCCGAGGCCGAAGCGCTTCTCATTGCAAGCCATCCCGACCAGGCCGAGCGCATTCGCGCCTTCCGCAAACATTGGCACGAGATGGTCAGTCACGCCTATGACGACAGTGTTACGCTCCTGAAGCGCTTCATCGATGAAGGCCGCGATGTGACGATGCTGACCAACTTCGCTGACGATACGTTCGATCAGGCGCAGGAGATCTTTCCGTTCCTGACCCTGCCGCGGGGTGTCACTGTCTCGGCCCGCGTCGGCCTGATCAAGCCGGATCCGGAAATCTACCGCGTTCACACCGAACGTTTCGGCCTGGTGCCCGAGCGCACGCTCTTCATCGATGACAGCCTGCCCAATATCGAGGCTGCGCGCGCCTTTGGCTGGCAGGCAATCCACTATAGCGGAGCCGAAAAGCTCAGGGCCGATCTGGCCGCCCACGGCCTGCTGTGAGGCAGGCCATGCGTTTCGATCCTGTTGCAGCCCTGATTGCCTATCACGACGCCATCAACCGGCTGGATTTCGAGGCGATCGAGACGATGTTTGCCGAGGATGCGCTCTATGTCTCGCCGGGCTTCGGCGGCGAGACGCGTGGTCGTGCGGCGATCCTCAAGGCCTTCCGCGACTATTTCGCCCGCTTTCCCGATCAGCATGCCAAAGATGATCTCGTCGAACAGCTTGGCGATCGTTCGGTGCGCTCGGTCTGGCGGCTTGAAGCCACCGACCGGACAACGGGAGAGGTCATCCGCCGAAATGGCGAGGAAGTGACCGACTTCGACGATGCCGGCCGGATCGTGCGGGTGACGGTGTTTGATCGGGGGTAGCTTTCCTGCCGTCGCGGCATGGCCACGAAGGCGCCCTTTCGATGCGGAGAGACCTTTGAGCCGCAGGATCATGAATTCCGGTTTGAAAGCGCCTATATTCGGTGCATAATCCAACCGTATTGGGTCGCGGGCAGGCGGTCGGCTTTTGCAATCTGCTATGAGCGGGAGAAACGGAAATGAAGCATCATTCGATCCTGGTTCGTGCCTACTGGGATGAGGATGCGCGCGTGTGGGTCGCCTCGAGCGCAGATATTGACGGGTTGGCCGTCGAGGCGGAGACCCTGGAGTTGCTAGAGCAGAAGTCTCTGGCGGCGATTTCCGACCTTCTCGAGTTGAACGGCGTCACATCCGATCTGCCGGAAATCCCCGTTCATTTCATGGCAGAGCATCTGGCAAAGATCCCCAACCCCTGTTTTTGAAATCCCATGGCGGGCTATCTCAGGGAACTGCTCGAGCTTCTGTCCAAGGCAGGCTGCACCTTCCATCGGCATGGGAAGGGTGACCACGACATCTGGTATAGTCCGATCACCAAGCGCTATTTCACCGTCGATCATGGCGTGAAGTCACGGCATACGGCCAATGAGACTCTGAAGCAGGCTGGGCTTCCAAAGGCCTTCTGATCTCATCGGACATTTTTGCTTGGCGCTGGCTGCGCAACCGGCACTGCACGAACCGGATGCCTCGGGACTTGCTTAGCCTATGCGACGCCCTTTGTGCATTGCAGCATTTTCTTGTTCGATGCTGTTTTCAAAATGCTGCGAATGAGATAGCAGTGATCTCAACGAGAAATGCTGTTCCGCGCGGGGTGAGGGCCGGAATCATGAAATGGGTCTATAATTTTGGTGCCGGCAAGGCCGAGGGGCGGGCCGATCTCGCCGAGAGGCTGGGCGGCAAGGGGGCAAACCTCGCGGAAATGTGCCTGATGGGCCTGCCGGTTCCGCCGGGACTGACCATCGTTGCCGATGCCTGCAATCACTTTCTCGTCGAAGGCCGCCATTTTCCCGATGGGCTGAAAGCCTCGGTCGTCGAAGGCCTGCAGAAGATCGAGATCCAGACCGGCCGCAAGTTCGGTTCCGCCAACCAGCCCCTGTTGCTCTCCGTTCGCTCGGGCAGCCGCGTCTCCATGCCCGGCATGATGGATACCGTCCTCAATCTCGGCCTCAACGACGATACGGTCGTGGCACTCGCCCGCGACACCGGCGACGAGCGTTTTGCCTGGGACAGCTACCGTCGCTTCATCGAAATGTATGGCGGCGTCGTCATGGGGCTCGGCCATGACATTTTCGAAGAGATCCTCGATGACGAGAAGGCGCGTCTTGGCCGCGCGCTCGACACCGAAATGCTGGCGGCCGAATGGCAGGGTGTCGTGGCCCGCTACAAGGATATGCTGGACGAGGAACTCGGCCAGTCCTTCCCGATGGATCCGATGGCCCAGCTCTGGGGCGCCATCGGCGCGGTCTTTTCGAGCTGGACCAACAACCGCGCCATCACCTACCGCATGCTGCACAACATCCCGGACGATTGGGGCACGGCCGTCAATGTCCAGGCCATGGTGTTTGGCAATCTCGGCAATTCGTCGGCCACCGGCGTCGCCTTTACCCGCAATCCCTCCACAGGTGCCCGCGCGCTCTATGGCGAATTCCTCGTCAATGCACAGGGCGAAGATGTGGTGGCCGGCATCCGCACGCCGCAATCGATCACCGATCAGGCCCGCATCGAGACCGGTTCCGAAAAGCCCTCGCTCGAAAAGCTGATGCCGGAGGCATTCGCCGAATTCACCGCCGTCTGCGACAGGCTCGAGGCGCATTACAAGGATATGCTCGATCTCGAATTCACCATCGAGCGTGGCAAGTTGTGGATGCTGCAGGTCCGTCCCGGCAAGCGCACGGCGCGCGCCGCCATGCGGATTGCCGTCGACATGGTGTCGGAAGGGCTGATCAGCGAGGCCGAAGCGGTTGATCGCATCGATCCGTCGAGCCTCGACCAGCTGCTGCATCCGACCATCGATCCCAATGCCCGCGGCGAAATCATCGGTTCGGGCCTGCCGGCTTCGCCGGGTGCGGCAGCAGGCGAGATCGTCTTTACCTCCGAGGCGGCCCTGATTGCCGAGAAGGAAGGCCGCAAGGTCATCCTCGTGCGCACCGAAACCAGCCCGGAAGATATCCACGGCATGCATGCGGCAGAAGGCATTCTCACCACACGCGGCGGCATGACCAGCCATGCGGCGGTGGTTGCGCGCGGCATGGGCATTCCTTGCGTCTGCGGCGCCGGCAACCTGCGTGTCGACATGCGCAATCACGAACTCGTGGGCCACGGCTTCAAGCTCAGCGAAGGCGACATCATCTCCATCGATGGCTCGTCTGGCCAGGTGCTCAAGGGCCTGCAGCCGATGCTGCAGCCGGAACTGTCGCCGGATTTCGAGAAGATCATGGGCTGGGCCGACAAGATCCGCCGCATGCGGGTGCGCACCAATGCCGAAACCCCGTCGGATGCGCGCGCCGCCCGCTCCTTCGGCGCGGAAGGCATCGGCCTTTGCCGCACCGAACATATGTTCTTCGAAGGCGACCGCATCAACCAGATGCGCGAAATGATCCTCGCCGAGACGATCGAGGAGCGCCGCGAGGCGCTCAACGTCCTTCTGCCGATGCAGCGCGCCGATTTCGTCGAACTGTTCGAGATCATGCATGGCACGCCGGTCACGATCCGCCTTCTCGATCCGCCGCTGCATGAATTCCTGCCGAAATCGGAAGAGGAGATCGACGAGGTCGCCGCCCGCATCGGCATGGAGGCCGTGCATCTCAGAGAACGCATCGATGCGCTGCACGAATTCAATCCCATGCTCGGCCATCGCGGTTGCCGTCTGCATATCTCGCATCCGGAGATCGTCGAGATGCAGGCGCGCGCCATCTTCGAGGCCGCCGTCGAGGCGGCGCGCCGGACCGGTGCGGCCGTGGTGCCGGAAATCATGGTGCCCGTGGTCGGCCTCAAGGCCGAGCTCGACTACGTCAAGGCCCGTATCGATGCCGTTGCCAAGTCTGTGATGGATGAAAGCGGCATGAAGATCGAATATCTCGTCGGCACGATGATCGAACTGCCGCGTGCGGCGCTTCGCGCCCATGTGATCGCCGAAGTGGCGGAATTCTTCTCCTACGGCACCAACGACCTGACCCAGACCACCTTCGGCATGTCGCGCGACGATGCGTCGAGCTTCCTGCCGACCTATATGCAGAAGGGCATCATCGAGCGCGATCCCTTCGTCAATCTCGATTTCGACGGCGTCGGCGAACTGATCCAGATCGCCGCCGAACGCGGCCGCCGCACCCGTCCGGGCCTGAAACTCGGCATCTGCGGCGAACATGGCGGCGACCCGGTCTCGATCAATTTCTGCGAACAGTGGGGACTGGACTATGTCTCCTGCTCGCCCTTCCGCGTGCCGATCGCGAAACTCGCGGCGGCGCAGGCGACGATCAGGAGTGGCAGAAATCCGTGATGACCTATTGGGTCAATTTCGAAAACCCGACGCCGCTATGCAGGATGGGCTGGGGCGTAACGGCAATCGATGAAGCAGATGCGCGCGTGATTGTCATGGGTTCTCCGGAATGGGCGAGGGAGCCCTGTGCTATAGCCAGTATCCGCGCGATTTCCTTTGATGAAATCGAGAAAAATCATGTTCGCCCGAATATGGGCAACATCCTCGCTCGGGGAATCTGGTTTCCAGACGGGATTTGACGCGGGACAGCCGCATCGCGCTGCGCTGTTGTCGACGCCAAGCGTGCTGGAGCAGGCAACGATCAGGAGTGGGCGACGGTAGGCCAAGGCAAAAGCTGGCTGGGCGATGGCTTTCGCGATGGGAAAGGACGGTCTTGGACCGGTATCATCCCACCGGTGCCTGTTATCGATAGAGACTTTCCGCCTCATTCGAAACCGCAGCTTTCGCATAGCGCAACATCGGAAAGATCCGCAGAAACGCCCGAAACACAGCTCCCAAACCATCTCTTCCTTTGATTTGCTCAAGGATGTCGTCCCTGATAGCGAGCACATGACCGCTATCGACGACCGCTTTGAGGTAAAGGCGATAGTCTTCAAATTTGTTTTCCTTTGCCAATCGATAGCACCAGTAGGCCGCAGAAGGATTGAGAGTATATATCCTCTTGTACGCCAGAAATGCCTCTTTCAGGCTTCCTTCTCTGTGCAGGATACCTGCAATTTTGTACCCGGCCATCCGATGGCCTTCACTCTCCGCAATTGCGTAGTAGTGTTTCGCCAGTTCGAGATTTTTGTATTCGGTGTTGAGCGCATAGGAGACACCAAGACAGTAGGCGGCAATCGCTTTGCGTCCCTCTTCTGCTAAAATGGGGTGAAGAATTTCAACGGCTTGCTCGACAAGACCTTTTTTCAGATAGTCGTTCGCACGCTGCAAATCCTCATCCAAATCCATGGAAAACTCCTCTTCAATACTTATTTCTTCCGTAATCGCCTATTCTTAGCGGCGTTCGGCCTTGGAAGTCACGCGGCGATTTTCAATTTCTATGTGGAGTTGCTGACCCCTGTCACAAAGCGCGCTGCCGCACAGGCACAATCAGGAATGGGGAGGTCGGTGTTCAGCCCCCCAGCAAACTGGTCGTATGAAAGCTCAAAGCCCGGACGGTTGATACGGCGCTGCACGATCTAGTTGAAACGAGCCGCGAAACTCAAAATATGCCGCGCGCAGTCCGGGGCGTTCGCCTGCAACAAAAAGTGGGGGCCTTCAATCGCGATTATCGCGCCGGGGGCGCGGTCAAAATCAAGCGACATTCGTGATGGCACCAACCGATCGTTTGTCGCCAGGAGATAAATGAAAGGAACATCCAGTTGGTGCAGTTTCTCGAGGGTATCGACCTTCAGAACTTCCCTCAGCCGTCGCGCAATTGTCGCGGCCGGGACGAAGGTCATTGCCTGTCGGAACGTCGCTGTGAATTCCTTTCCGGACCATCTTCCCATCAGAAACGGCTGCGCCAACCACGTCAACGCCCGAGATTTGATGGGCATCCTTTCAACCGCGTAGGTCAGGAATGCAGGCAATGCCACGGGCGTTCTCGCAAACGTCGCAACAAATACCAATCCTTTCAAGCCGATTGGTTTTCTCGAGGCCAGCATGATTGCGAGTGGGCCGGAAAAGGACTCCGCAACGATGAGGAAGTCATCCTCGGGCAGAGTGTTTTCGACCCACGGCAGCAGGTCTTCATATCGGCTCAGGTCGGCCGGATAACGTACGATCGAGACCATATGTGCCGGGGAGAGCAGTTCTCCTGCCTCTGACAAGAGTTTGCCGGTTCCATCCAGTCCTGGCAGGATAACAATGTTCATTGCGGCTGAGGACCCCGGATCACTCCCTATGGCCAGCATCTACCATAAGATCAACCTGATCCCTATACCGGACGAAACAGCGACTTCTTGTCGCCGTACACCAATCACATCCGGCAAAGCGCATGCACAGTGCTGCGCCATCGCGCCGCGATAGCCGTGCGCACCACCCCACTCAAAACACGAAATCGCCCTTGTCGAGATCGGTGAGCTTGACGCCTGAAAGCGTGATCGTATCGCCATTGAGGCCATTGATCACCACATCGGCGCCGGACCTGCTCATGTGGTTGGCCCTGAGATCGTTCCAGGAGGTGACCGAGTTCAAGCCGGCGAGATTGATAATGTCATGGTCAGCGCCGACGGCGTCGAAGCCGATGATCTTGTCCTTGTCATCGCCGGTCCGGAAGGTGAATGTGTCGATGCCGCCAAGGCCCTTGAGCGTGTCATTGCCGCCCATGCCGAGAAAACGGTCGGCACCTTGCGTGCCCGTCAGCGTATTGTTGGCATTGGTGCCGTTAAAGACATCGACGACATCGGTGATGTTGAAGGTGACGTAATTCTCGCTCGCGTCGGTATCGACGCTGTCATAGGCAGTGCCGCCATCATCGACCACCTTGAAGCCGATCTTTGCCAGTCCGGTTCCGAACGCGTTGGCGGGCGGCGTATAGGTGAGGTTGCCGAGATCGGCGGCATCGATCATCTGGTCGGTCGTCACGGCAACGCCATTCAGCTTGAGAACGCCCTTGGTGGGCAGGCTGGAGATGATGACGCCCTTCATCGCATTGCCGTCATCGTCGGAGAAGCCGAAATAGTTGGCCGACAGTGTCTGGGGCACATCTTCCTTGATCTTCAGCGTCTTGTCGAAACCTTCCGGTGCCTCGTTGGTCAGGCCGAAGCGTCGGTGGACGATGGACGTACTCTCGGCGCCGAACTGCTGGTAGGCGCTCCAGGTGACAACCCATCCGCCATCTTCAAGGGCGGCGACATTCGGCTGAGACTTTTCCCCTGACGTTGTCGATGCAATCACGGTTTCATCGACGAGCACTGAACCATCTGAAGCAAAGACCTTCTGGTAGATCTCGTAGTCGCCGCCATGGTTGGAGGTCCATACCGCAACCCAGCCGCCGTTATCGAGCGCCGCGATCGATGTCTCGCTTTGCTGGCCACCGGTACTCGTGCTGATAAGCTGGTCCGTCTCGAACAAGGCTACGCCATCGGCATCAAAGACCTGCTGGTAGACGCCAAAGTCCGAATCCGCGGAGCCGGGCCCGTGCCACGAAACAACATAGCCGCCGCCTTTCAGGCCCGTGACATCGGAATTGCTCTGGACGCCGGTCGTGTAGACATTGACCTGCAAGTCGTCGGTAACCGCGTCGCCGTTTGCCTCAAAAACCCTTTGGCGAACCTCATAATGATCGTCGCTGCCCGGACCGTTGTAGTAAGAGTCCCACGTCACCACGAATCTGCCGCTGGCGAGAACGTCGATATTGGCGTTCGACGGCGAGATCGTCCTATCCTCGTTGGCAAGAAATTCGTTCGTGCTGCCGGCAAGCGTTATGGCGTCGCCATTCGCATCGAAGCCGCGCACAGCCAGCGCATAGCCTCCGCTCGGGCCAGCGCCCCAGCTGGTATAGGCTGCGAGCCAGCCGCCATTGGACGTGCCCACCATGGCCGGATAGTCCTGCGCGCTGGCGGTGGTGCTGTTGACCACGCTGCTGCTGCCGGTCACCGTTCCCTCGCTATCGAGCGATATCTGGTTGACGCCATAGTGATCGCCGTCACCGAGCCAGGTGGACCAACCGAGCTGGTATCCGCCACCGGAAACGGCGGCAATGGTGATCGGAAGACCAAAGGCATTGCCGCCAGCCGTCACAACCGCAACACCTTCACTATCCCCATAGGCGACACCGTTCTCGTCGTAGGCGCGGGTGTAGATTGTCCTACTCGAATGACTCCAGGCAAGCGCATAACCGCCATCGGCTAGCCCGATGACCTTTGGGCTTGAATTGTAGGATGTGTAGAGAGAGTTGTCATGAATTTCGTTGCCGACATAGAGCGTCATCTGCCCCTCCCAATCCGTGTTCAACCACGCGATTGTTCGGGACGATCCATGAAATGGACGCCAAACTGACCGCAAGAATTAGGTAAATACAATATTAAAAGATGTCAAATGTAGCCAAGTGCAAATATTTCCCGAGACCGGACAAATCACGTGATTTTCCGTCAAGAGCAGTTGTAATTTTATATTTGGCTCAATTTCTCGGAAGCGCGATCCAGATGCCGGAAAGAATGATGAGGGCAAGTGCCAGAAGCACGGCCCAGCCCGCCATTCCCTTCGGCAGAATATCGTTCAATCCCGCTACCCTATGGCATTCTTGATTGTGAAATTTGCAAAATTCACCGTCAAGACAGAAGGACTTGGATCATGACCGCTCCTGGCACAAAGCGGCTTCGTTGCGAAAGACGCATGCAATCTGCCGGGGATGGGCGAGCCAACGCGATAACGCTAATGCCCACCCCAACTCAAAGCACGAAATCGCCCTTGTCGAGATCGGTGAGCTTGACGCCTGAAAGCGTGATCGTATCGCCATTGAGGCCATTGATCACCACATCGGCGCCGGACCTGGTCATGTGGTTGTTCTTGAGGTCGTTCCAGGAGGTGACCGAGTTCAAGCCGGCGAGATTGATGATGTCATGGTCAGAGCCGACGGCGTCGAAGCCGATGATCCTGTCCTTGTCATCACCGGTCCGGAAGGTGAATGTGTCGATGCCGCCAAGGCCCTTGAGCGTGTCATTGCCGCCCATGCCGAGAAAACGGTCGGCACCTTGCGTGCCCGTCAGCGTATTGTTGCCATTGGTGCCGTTAAAGACATCGACGACATCGGTGATGTTGAAGGTGACGAAATTCTCGCTCGCATCGGTATCGACGCTGTCATAGGCAGTGCCGCCATCATCGACCACCTTGAAGCCGATCTTTGCCAGTCCGGTTCCGAACGCGTTGGCGGGCGGCGTATAGGTGAGGTTGCCGAGATCGGCGGCATCGATCATCTGGTCGGTCGTCACGGCAACGCCATTGAGCTTGAGGACGCCCTTGGTGGGCAGGCTGGAGATGATGACGCCCTTCATCGCATTGCCGTCATCGTCGGAGAAGCCGAAATAGTTGGCCGAGAGGGTCTGGGTCACATCTTCCTTGATCTTCAGTGTCTTGTCGAAACCGGAGGGGGCTTCATAGGTGAAACCATACTGGCGGTGAAAGATTGAGTTGGTTTCTCCCTCGACCTGTCCTTCGCCGCGCCAGGTCACGACCCAGCCGCCATCTTCGAGTGCAGCCACTGCGGCCTCGCGTTGTGTGCCAGTTGTGGAACTGACGAGCATTTCGTCTTCCAAAACTGTGCCATCGGCCGCGAAGACCTTCTGGAAAATGTCATAGGTTCCGTTGTGATTGGATTTCCAGACAACCACCCAGCCGCCATCGTTCAGCGCTGCCACCGAGGCTTCCCATTGCTCGCCCGTCACCGTCGAATTGACCAGAAGGTCGTGATCGAACAGCGCGGTGCCAGCGGCATTGTAGATTTGCTGGTAGACACCAGCACCCGAGCCATCCTGCCCGCCTTCGGACTGCCAGGTCACCACATAACCGCCACCGGAAAGGGCTGCGACATCCGAACCTGCCTGCCGGTTTTCGGTAGTGACATTGACGCGGAGTTCGTCGGTCAGCGGTGTTCCGTCGTCATTGTAGACGCGCTGGCAGACGGCATTGAGTTCACCCGGCCGCTGATCGTTGTATACCGCAGCCGTGGTCCATGTGACGACCCAGCCACCAGATTCGAGCACCGCAATATGCGCGTCGGACTCCCCGCCAAGGCCTGTCTGGTTGACAGGTGTGTCTTCACTGCTGCCGTTGAGCGTTCTTGCATTGCCATCCGCGTCGAATGCACGCCAGGTGATAGCATAACTGCCGTTGGCGCCATATCCCCAGCAAGTGTAGGCCGCGATCCACCCGCCGCCCGAAAATCCAGCCAGATCTGCATCGGTCTGTCCACCCGGCGCGTAGGAGTTGACGACGCTCAGCGAACCGGACAAATCTCCCTCGTCGGTCAACGACTGCTGGCGGACACCGTAATATTGGCCATCGCCACCCAGCGATGTCCAGGCCAGCTGGTAGCCGCCGTTCGACAGCGCCGTCACGCCACTGAGCATCTCATAGTAGTTGCCACCGTTGGTGACAACGATCGTCTCGTCTGTGCTGTTCGCTGTTCCGTCGGCGGCGAATGTGCGGGTGTAAATGGTTGAGTCATTTACGTTCCAGGTAAGCGCAAACCCGCCGCCCTTGAGCCCGACTACCAATGGGGTGAAATTCGTGAAAGTGCTGACAGTATTGTCTTGAGTTTCATTGCCGACGTAGAGCGCCATCTGCCCCTCCCAATCCGTGTTCAACCACGCGATTGTTCGGGGCGTTCCATGAAATGGGCGCCAAACTGACCGCTTTATTTTGGTAAATACATTATTAACATAAGTCAAACCAAGAGGACGCAAATATTGCCGGAGACCGGGCGATTTGCGCGACTTACTGCCAAGAGCAGTTGTAACTTTATATTTGGCTCAATTTCTTGGACGTGCAATCCAGATGCCGGAAAGAATGATCACGCCGCCGATCGCCTGCAGGAGTGAGATCGGTTCGTCGAGCAGGATCCAGGCGAGAATGGCAGCTCCCACCGCTTCGAGGAAGATGACGAGCGAGGAGAAGGTTGCCGGAAGCCGGCCGAGCGCCACCGAAAGAAGACCCTGGCCGCCGGCATGGCTGATAAGGGCAAGTGCCAGGAGCACGGCCCAGCCCGCCATTCCCTTCGGCAGGATATCGCCTTCCACCACAAGAGCGGCGGCTCCCAGAATGAGGATGGTGATGACGCTCATCTCGAAGGTCACGCGCGCAGCCCCCGTGTCGCGGCGAGCAGCCCCCACGGCGAGGAAATAGAGGCCGAAGAAGATACCGGTGCCAATGCCGAGCGCATCGCCAAGCGCCTGGGCCGGGTTGATCGACAGGCTCTGCGAGACGAGCGCGCCGCCGCCGATAAGGCAGAGGGCCAGACCGATCATGGTTGGACGGTTCACCCCGTGCCGAAACAGCAGCCAGCCGAAAATCACCACCCAGAGCGGCGCCATGGTGGCGAAGAAGGTGGCATTGGCAATTGTCGTCTTCATGATCGACAGATGCCAGAGCAAGAGATCGCCCGCGAAAGAAAGGCCCGAGAGGATGATCGGCAGTGACCAGCTCTTGCCCTTCGCCTTGCCGGGCTGGCTTTCCTCTGCCCGCATCCAGAGATAGAGAACCGGCATCGCCAGCGCCACGCGCCAGAAGGCGCTCGCCAAAG
This sequence comes from Fluviirhizobium alvei, assembly GCF_030551875.1. GTDB lineage: Bacteria > Pseudomonadota > Alphaproteobacteria > Rhizobiales > Rhizobiaceae > Rhizobium_E > Rhizobium_E alvei. Next base: position 573,857 of record NZ_JAUOZU010000001.1, read on the forward strand.
GTCCCACATCGGCAAACCGCACCAGGATCGGCGAAATGCTCATGGCCGCCGCCGCCCCCAGCATGGCGATGATGCCGAGCGTCATATCGGAAGCGGGCCGCGCGGATTGGGCTGCGGCCATCTTGTCTTGCGAAGGAGCGGTCATGGGAAGGGCGTCGTCTCTCAGCCGGGCGGCTTGGTTGGAAATGACGACGCATTACGCTGCGGGTCGGCACTAGGCAAGCGGGTGCCGGCGGAAATTCGCGTCCTCAGTGGGTCAGCGTCTTGCCGGCTCCGAACGTCTCGAACACCGAGACGAAGGATTGCGCGAAACTCTGCAAATGTTCCGGCTGCTCCTCGAAACGCGTAAGCGCTGTTTCGAGCCCGTCATCGCCCAGCGTCGCAAAGAGGATCAGCGGTTCGTGGCTGTTGGCGAGGGAAAACCGCATGGCGGCAATGCGACCCTTGGCGCCGGGTTTGCCATGTGGAAGTTCAAACAGAAATTCACCGCGCGCAGGGCGAATGGCAGCCTTGACGGCTTCAACGAAGATCGGATGGGTTTCGAGGCTCAGATCGAGCGCCAGCGCCAGTTCCGCAACATCCAGCACGTTCTCTGCGCCGGATTGGGCGGCGACCTTGGGTGTTGCCTCGGTTGGTGCCTTGGCGACGGCTTTGTCGATTTGCATTCTCAACACTCCATTGAGATCCTGATCTGATCGCCCCACCCATCCGTCAAAGTCCTGCATAAGCTGGGCGATTTTGAGGCGAGGGGAGCAACCGCGTTGACAAGGCCACCGGTTCCATGTTGCCTCCCGCCAATTAGGACAGGCATTGCGAGGCGAAGACGATGGCAGGGAACGGCAGGGGAAACGGCGGCAAGTTCATTCCCCAGAGCAAGGGGTCCCAGAACAGGGACATGCGGCCAGCGCCGGGTCCCGATCTTCGCGCGCTGCTCGAAAAAGCCGGCCAGATGCTCTCTCAGGGCCGAGGCGCCGAGGCGCTGCCGATTGCCGAAGAAGCCGCCCGGCTGGGCCGCACCAGCCCGGAAGCGGCCCACTTGCTCGGGGTCTGCCATCTGCAGGTCGGAAATATCGCCAAGGGCATCGAAGCCTTCAACCGGGCCGTCATGCTGGCGCCGACCAACGGCATGATCCTCAATCATCTCGGCGTGGCACTCTGCCAGTCCGGCCGGGCCGGCGAGGGCATATCGGCACTGGAAAAGGCCGTTCGTCTGGCACCCGGGTCCATCGAGGCGCGCAACAATCTCGCCCATGCCTATAACGAAGCCGGCCGTTTTGCCGACGCGCTGACCCTCTATGAAGCACTCGTCAGCGCCGCTCCGACCCTGCAGCCGGCCTGGCAGGGACTGGCATCGGCCTATTCCAAGACCGGACAGCCGGAGCGCGCGCTTGCGACCCTCGACGCTGCCCTCGGTTCGTTTCCCGATCACGCGGGTTTCGTGTCCAGCCGCGGCCGGGTGCTGCTCGATCTCAACCGGATAACCGAGGCGGAAGCGGAGTTTCGCCGTGCGCTTTCGCTCGACCCGCGCCAGGCCGATGCCGCCAACAATCTCGGCACCCTGCTCGAGGAGCGTAGGCAACTTGCGGAGGCAAGAGCGCTCTTCCAGCAGGCGACCGACGCGCGCCCCGATCATGGCGATGCCTGGTTCAATTACGGCAACAGCCTGGAAAAGTCCGGCGATCTTTTGAAAGCACGCCTGGCGTTTCGCCGTTCCGTCGCGCTGCGGCCGCAGAGTGCCCGGACGCTCGCCGCGCTGATTACATTGCGCCGGAAGCTTTGCGACTGGGCCGGCCTCGAAGCCGATCAGGCAAGGCTCGAAGCGATGATCGACGCGCCCGATTTCCCGAAGCGCCCGAATGATGCGCCGTCGCCCTTTTCGCTCCTCAGCATGACAGTCGATCCGGCACGGCAGTTGCGGGTTGCCAGAACCTATTCGGCCTCGATTGCGCAGAGAACGCTGAGATGGGCAAGTGCCCTTGGACCGTTCGATGCGGAGCGGCAGCCGATCGAAGGCCGCCGCCTGCGCATTGGCTATCTATCGCCGGACCTGCGCGAACATCCGATCGGGCAACTGATGGCCGGCGTCTTCGAGGCGCATGATCGCGAGCGGTTCGAGATTTCCGCATGGTCGACCGGACCCGACGATGCGAGTTCCTACCGCAGCCGCATCATCGATGCCGTCGAACGCTTTGAGGATGTGCGCACGCTCGATCTTGCCGAGACCGCCCGCCGCATGCGAGCGGCAAATCTCGACATCGTCATCGATCTCGCCGGTTACACGGCCCATGCCCGCAGCGAACTGCTGGCCGCGCGCGTTGCCCCCGTGCAGGTGAATTACCTCGGCTTCCCCGGCTCGATGGGGGCGGAATTCATGGACTGGATCATCGTTGACGATATCATCGCGCCAAAGGGCAGCGAGCCGCTGTTCTCGGAGAAGATCTATCGTCTGCCGGGCTGCTACCAGGCCAATGACGATCGCCAGACGATCGACGCCGATCCTGTGCGCCGCGCCGATTTCGGCCTGCCCGACGACGCCTTTGTTTTCTGCTGCTTCTCGATGAACTACAAGATCGATGCAGCACTCGTCGATGCCTGGAGCGCCATTCTTGCCCGCGTTCCGGGTTCGGTTCTCTGGCTCTTCCGCACCGATGCCGCCGCCGCCGAGAACATCGCCGATGCCTTCGTTCGCAACGGCATTGCACGCGAGCGGGTGATCTTCGCCGACCGGTTGGCAAAGCCGAAGCATCTCGCCCGCCATCGGCTGGCCGATCTCTTCCTCGACAGTTTCGCCTATGGCGCCCATACGACGGCCAGCGATGCGCTCTGGGCCGGCCTTCCGGTTCTCACGCTGAAAGGCGACACATTCGCGCGGCGCGTCGGCGCCTCCATCGTCACGGCCGCAGGCCTTGCCGATATGGTGACCGACAGTATGACGGACTATATCGATCGTGCCGTCGCGCTCGCCGGAGATCGTGAGGCCCTGTCCGCCATCCGAACCCGCCTGGTCGAGGGCCTGCCGAGCTGTGCGCTCTTCTCCACCGCTGCCATTGCGGCCAATCTCGAAGCGGCCTATGCAGGAATGGTCGCGGAGAGCCTGAATCGCTAAGCGCCGGAGAGCATGGCATGACAGTCCGTTACGAGCGTCCCGTCTCGCATGCCGCCTATCGCGGCCAGAAGATGGCGCTTCTATCCTTCTTCGTCGCGCTTCTCAGTTGGGGTGCGCACCGGTTCGGCTTTCTGTCCACGCCCTATTATATCGCCATCGCTGCCGTAGCCGCACTGCTGGCCTCTGTTGGCGCCTATCTCGCCCTTGTCGGCATTGCCGCGCTCTGGCGCCGTGGCGCGCGCGGCGGCATGGCCTCCATCAAGGCGCTCACGCTATCGCTCGTGGCGCTCGTGCCGGCGGCGGTCGCTGCGGGCCTGTTCCTCAAGCTGCCGCCGCTTTACGATGTGACGAGCGATATCGCCGATCCGCCGCAATGGCTGAAGCCCGTGAGCGCCGACCAGTCCTGGATGGGTGCGCGCCTGCCGGTGACCACGGCCGAACGCACCGCCCAGGCGAGCGCCTATCGCGATCTCACCGGTCGCCGCTATGATGGCGCGCTCGATCGCGTCTATACGGCGGCGCGCAAGGTGGCGATCGACAATGGCATGACGATCACCGAAGAGGCGGGCGCACCTGAATTGACCGCCGAACCTGAGCAACCCGCCGCCAAGCCGGATGACGGCGCCGTGCCCGATCTGATCGACAAGATCCCCATTCCGATGCCGCGTCCGGACGATGTCGGACCGGAGGTCAATGCGCTGCCGCCGGGGGATGCCTATATCCAGGGCGAGCGGCGGACGTTTCTGTTCGGTTTCCGGCAGGATATCGTCATCCGCCTGCGCGAGGAGGCCGAAACAACTTTGGTCGATATCCGGGTGGAGGCCCGTTACGGCCACCACGATCTCGGCACCGGTGCCGATTTCATCCGCGATTATCTGCGCGCGCTCGATGCCGAACTGCTCGGCATTGCCGGCGATTGACCGGGAGATCCCGGTTCGCTTTGTCAGCCTGGCAGGTAGAGGCTTGCTAACGCGGGCGGTCCGTCGCAGAGCACGGCACCGCGGCCCACGAGATCCTCAAGATGCGCGAGCACCGAAAGGGCGGCGGCGCCATGCAGGCGCGGATCGGTGTCGCGATAGATCACCTTCACTATGTCGGCAATGAAGCGGTCGCCCTTCTGGATCCGGTCGAGCACGGCGCGTTCGCGCATGCGGCGATGGGTGCGCAGGCCGCGGCAGAAGCTGCGCGGGTCCTCCACCGGCCCGCCATGGCCCGGCAGATAGAGCCGGTCGTCGCGTTCGAGCAGCATGTCGAGCGACGCCATGTAATCAGCCATGGCACCATCCGGCGGTGCGACGATCGAGGTAGCCCAGGCCATCACATGATCGGCGGAAAAGACGATATCCTGGCCGACCAGCGCAAAGGCGGCGTGGTTGGCGCAGTGGCCGGGCGTCAGCAATGTTTCGAGCACCCAGCCGTCGCCTTCGATCCGGTCGCCGTGTCCGAGTGCCAGATCGGGCACGAAATCGCTGTCGCCGCTTTCGGCAAAGGGGTTAACCTCGCCATTGTGCAGCGGCCGGGCAGACCGATGCGGCCCCTCGGCGACGATTGTCGCGCCAGTCAGTTCCTTCAGCCGGCGGGAAAGCGGGGAATGATCGCGGTGGGTGTGCGAGACGGCGATATGGGTCACCTCGCGGCCCTTGAGTGCCGTCATCAGTGCATCAAGATGGGCCTCGTTGTCGGGGCCGGGATCGATGACGCAGACGGACCGGTCACCGACGATATAGCTGTTGGTGCCATGGAAGGTGAAGGGCGAGGGGTTGTTGACGGTCACCCGTTCGACCCCCGGCGCCACCGGCACGGCGCGGCCATGGGCGGGATCGAAATCGCGCCGGAATTCCGGTTCTTCGCTCACTTGTATTCGATCTCGATGAAGCTCATCGGCGCATCGCCGCGATTGACGACATTGTGGGTGGCGCCGGCTTCGCGGCGATAGGCGGCACCCTTGGCGATATCGACCTCGCGGTTGCCCTGGTCTTCCTCGATCAGCATGGCGCAATCGGTCATCGGCACCACCACATAACCCATGCCATGAGTGTGCACACCGGTATCGGCACCGGGCGGAAAATCCCAGCGCGTGATGCGAACGACCGCATCATCGAGAAGGAGCGTTGGGGTGGCGGGTGGTCTGGCGGCAAATCCTGGCATGCTTTTCTCCCTTGTCATCAACTTCGTACCGCCCAAGAGCACGGCAGGCAAAGGAAAAACGATCGAGCCGGCAAAGACGGCGCGGACTGTTTGGCCCTGTGGAAAAAAATCCCTTGAGGCGATTGCAGCTTAGGCCCGGCTTTGCTAATCAGGCGCACGATTTGCTCCGGCCCTTGCGCCGATTGAGCTGTTGGGGCGTAGCCAAGCGGTAAGGCAGCGGTTTTTGGTACCGCCATCCCCTGGTTCGAATCCAGGCGCCCCAGCCATTGCTTTAAAATCAAATAAAACAGACTTGTTACGCGGGATTGATTTCCTGGCGATGGCTATTCTTGGCGGAATCGTTGAGAGGCGCTTTGAAGCTTTGCTTCAGGTCAGGCTTTAACGCGCTCAATGAGACAGGCGAGAGGTGAACAACTCCGAACAGCCTGACACACCGATAGAAAACGAGCGCAATCAGGCAAGTCGTTTGGTGCTGCGTGCGGCGAGGCGACGACGCCATTCGACGGCAAGCGCGCCGGCTAAGGTGGCGGCGATCAGGATGACTGCCAGCGCATTGATGGTCGGCGTAATCCCGCTGCGCACCTTCGAGAACACATAGACCGTCAATGTGTCATAGGGCCCGCGGGTGAAAAGCGTGACGTTGAAATTCTCGATCGACTGGAAAAAGGCGATGACCGCGCCGGCACCGAGTGCCGGATAGAGATGCGGCAACAGCACCCGGCGCAGCACCATCGCGTGGCTGGCGCCGAGATCGAGGGCGGCCTCTTCGAGTGATCGGTCAAAACTCTGCAACCGCGCCAGCACAAGCAGCATCACGAAGGCGGCGATATAGGACACCTGGCCAAACACCGACAGATGCAGACCGGGTGGGACCGACAGCCGGTTCCAGAACAGAAGCGTCGAAATGCCGATTACGGCGCCGGGTGTCAGGATCGGTGCCACCATCAACCCGTAAAGTGCCGAGCGCAGGGTCCCGCCGATGCTGTTGACCAGGATCGCCGCTGCGGTGCCGATCGGCACCGAAATGGCGACGACGGCAAGCGCGACCAGCAGCGTATTCTTGAATGCGTTCAGAAGCCGCGTGTCTTGCCAGAGTTCGACGAACCAGTGGGAGGTAAAGCCTGCCCAGGGAAACACGGAGGGAAACCGGGTGTCATTGAAGGCAGCGCCACCCATTACCACCAGCGGCAACAGAAGATAGGCGAGGAAGACCCCCAGATAGAGACGGAAGAGCCAGTCGGAACGATGTTTCATGGCCGCCTCACTTCGCGATATCGGAGAGTTTGACGCGGAAAAGCCGCATGACGAGGGTGACGAACAGAGTGCAGAGAATGAGCAGCAGGAAGGCGTAGGCCGCACCTGTGTTCCAGTCGAGTGACTCGAACATCCATTGCTGGATGATCTCGGTGAACCAGCGCGAGTTGGTCGAGGCGAGCAGGGTCGGCACCAGAATGGAGCCGGCACAGAGCATGAAGACCATCACCGAGCCCGAGGCAATGCCGGGTTTGGCATGCGGCAGGATCACGCGCCAATGAATGCGCCAGCCCGGCGCGCCGAGATCTTCCGCAGCCTCGATCTGGCTGCTGTCGAGCGACTGGATCGAATTGTAGATCGGAAACAGCATGAAGAGAACGTAGGTATAGACAAGGCCGATCATGACCGAGCGGAAGCCGGTCATCCAGCGGATCGGTTTTTCGATCAGGTCGAGGCTGAGGAGCGTGAAGTTGAGCGGACCCTTGAGCGACAGGATGATGAACCAGGCAAAGGAGCGCATGATTTCGCTGACCCAGAGCGGAATCGTCAGCAGCAGGAAAATCGTCGGCACGCTGCGCGGCGAAGCTCTTTTCGACAGGTAAAAGGCGAGGGGATAGGCAATCGCAAAACAGATGGCGGTGGTGAAGGAGGAATAGAGGACCGTCCAGAGGAACACCGAAATATGGATCGGGCTCTCAAAGAAGGTCATGTAGTTCTTGAGCGTGTAGATATCCTTCGGGCCACCGATCTCCTGCACCGGCAGATAGGGTCGGAAGGAATTCTCGAACAGATAGAGATTGGGAAAGATCACCAGCACCAGAAGCCAGAACAGCACCAATGCGCACATCAGGAAGGTCAGGCCGGCGCCATAGCGGGCGAGGAGATCCTTCATGAGGCCACCGCGCTGGTTTTTGCCTCGTCAACGAGAATGAAGGCCTTGTCGAGATCGAAATTCGCAAACAGTCTGGCGCCTTTCTCCGGCACGGCATCGGCGCCATCGTTGCGGATTTCCGACACAAGGATGTGACCGGTCGCATCGACCGTGCGAACCGAGATGAAATTGCCTTCAAACGCGATATCGGTCACTTCCACCGGAATTGAGTTATGATCTTTTGATATCGCTTCCAGCCTCAGATTTTCGGGCCGGACATAGAGCTTTGAATCCGCGCTGACCTCGGATCCGAGCCGGGCCCGGAACGTGCCGACTGCGGTCGAGAATTCGCCAACGCCATCTCCGCTCGCAACTGTCTTGCCGAGCAGAATGTTGCTTTCGCCGACAAAGGAAGCGACGAAACCGTTCGCCGGATGATTGTAGATCTCCCGAGGCGGCGCCACCTGCTGCAATTTGCCATGCGACATCACCGCAATGCGGTCGGACATGGCGAGCGCTTCGCCCTGGTCGTGGGTAATGTAGATGAAGGTGACGTTGGTGCGCTTCTGGATCGCGCGCAGTTCGGCGCGCATATGCTGGCGCAGCTTGAGATCGAGCGCCGACAGCGGTTCGTCAAGCAGCATGACCGAGGGTTCGACGGCAAGCGCGCGGGCAATCGCCACGCGCTGCTTCTGCCCGCCGGACAGGCTGCTCACCGCCTTGTCGGCAGCGCCAGGAAGGTCCACCAGCGCCAGAAGTTCCTCGGCACGCTTACGGCGTGTTGCCTTGTCGACGCCGCGCGCTTCCAATCCGAAGGCAATGTTTTCCCAGACGGGCATCAGGGGAAAGAGCGCAAGATTCTGGAAAATGAGTGCGGTCGGCCGCTGGTTCGGCCGCTGGTCGCGCATGTCCTTGCCGCCGATCGCGATCGTGCCCGAGGTTGGAGAAATGAAACCCGAGACCATTCGCAATATGGTGGTCTTGCCGCATCCGGAAGGGCCGAGGAAGGAAAAGAACTCGCCCGCCCCAATCGACAGGGAGACATTGTCGACGGCGCGGAAACTGCCGAAATCCGCACAAACATTCTGAAGTTCGATACTGGCACTCATGCAAGAAACTCGTCTGCTTGTCGCCCATCGGAGCCCATGCGGGCCGGTGATGCCGGCGGCCGGTCCGGCCACCAGCTTGCCGGACGCGGAAGGCGTCCGGCGCGATGGGGGCGTGGCTCAGGCTGCCTTGTACTTGTCGGCATATTCGCCGCGCTTGGAGAGGAACCATGCTGCCTGATCGGGCCACCAGTAGAGCTTGGAGAGTGCGTCGCCCGGGAAGCTGGCCTTGTAGAAGTCCGAGACAGCCTTATCCATGAGATCGATGCCGCCCTTGCCGACCGGGTTGGACGAGAAGGCGGTCGCCCAGAGAGCCGATCCTTCTGCGGTCGAAACCCACTTGGCAAATTCGTGCGCCTGCTCGATGTTCTTGGCGCTCTTCATCAGCACGAGACCCTGGTTCCAGGCAAAAGCGCCTTCCTTCGGCGCGATATAGCCGTAGCCTTCCTTCACCAGGTTGAAGCCGGTGGAATCCCAGCAAAGGCCGAGCACCGCCCCATTGGTGCGGAAGGCGGCCTGGGCTTCGTTCTCGCCGCTCCAGAACTGCACGACATTGCCCTTCGCCTTGATGGCTTCGGCAAGTGCGATGTCCCACAGTTCGACCATGGTCTTCTCGTCCTTGTAGCCGTCGATCCACGGCTTCGGCAGCTTGCCCTGGCTGTCGAGCCAGCGGCCCATGGCCGCGATTGCCGAATGGCCGCGCACGGTTACCTGGTTGCCGGCACTGAAGAGGTCGCCCAGGCTTGCGGTTCCGTATTCGCCCTTGTAGCTTTCCTTGCTGTAGACGAGTGCTTCGGTACCCCAGACGGAGGGAACGAACAGCTTTGCTCCGTCGATGGTGGCGCGCTCGCCGGCAGAGCCGTCGGCCAGGCCCGGCGCATAGTTGTCGAGCGCCAGCTTGCCGACATCCCAGCCCTGCAGCAACCCGTTGGAAGCCCATGCCGACACGCGGTCGAGCGTCGGCTCGATCACGTCTGTGGTTCCGGTCTCGAGCGAAATTTTCGCCTGCGCGAACATCGTGTCCTGATCGGGCTGCTCGGTGAAATTCACCTTGATGCCGGTGGCCTTTTCAAAGGCCGGGAACACCTTCTCGGCCATGCCGGGATAGCCGGCCCAGCCGGTGAAGTTCACTTCGCCGGAGGAGGCCAGCGCGGAGGATGAAATGATCCCGGGCGCGGCCAGAACGGCGGCACCGGCGGCAGTGGACTTGAGAAGGCTGCGTCTCGACAGAGGCGCCTTGAAAATAGTCATCGTCATGCTCCCAGTTCGTTGGTCGGGGTTGGTCTTTCGTACGTGAGGCCTTGTTGCCGGCCTCTACGACGCGGTTTTCCGTGCCCTGCATTCGGCAAGGACACAAAGCAGCTCAAAAAGGACATTGGCGCCGAGATAAGCGGTGGCACCGGTCGGATCGAAAGGCGGCGACACTTCCATGAGATCGGCGCCGACGATATCGAGGCCACGCAGCCCACGCACCACCTGAAGGGCCTGGTAGCTGTTGGGGCCGCCGACTTCCGGCGTGCCGGTTCCCGGTGCGAAAGCCGGATCGATGAAATCGATATCGTAGCTGACATAGGTCTCGCCGGTTCCGGCGATCGACCGTGCCTCGGCCATCACATCTTCCACCCCGCGTGCATGGAATTCGTCGATCGGGATGACCCGGATGCCAACCGCAGTCGCGAAATCGCGATCCTCGAAATCATAGGCCGAACCTCGGATGCCGATCATGCAGACGCGGGCCGGATCGAGAAGACCTTCTTCCACCGCGCGGCGGAACGGCGTGCCGTGCGTGAAGAGAAAGCCGCCGAAATAGGACTTGTAGAGATCGGTATGGCTGTCGAAATGGACCATGCCGAGGGGCCTGTGACGGGCCAGCGCCCGCAGGATCGGCAGTGTGCAGAGATGATCGCCGCCCGCACTCAAGGGCGTGATGCCCCTGTCGCGAACCTGATCGTAAAAAGCGGTGATGCGGGCGAGGGTATCGGCGACATCGGCGGGATTGGGGCCAACATCGCCAAGATCGGCGCAGCGTGCCAGATCATAGGGAACGATGCGGGTTACGGCATTTTCGAACCGGATCATGCTCGATTGATCGCGCAACTGGCGTGGCGCATGGCGCGGGCCGGGCCGGTTGGTGGTGCCGCCATCCCATGGAACGCCGATAAGGCCGATGTCGACATCGACAAGTCTGGGATCGTCAAGCCCGATATGGGGCAGGCGCATGAAGGTGGCGATACCGGCAAAACGCGGAAGATCAAGACCAGAAACTGGGCGAAAACTCTTAAGATCCATTTATTCCCCTTGTGGCTTTGGCGCCACTTTTCTGAAGTGAGGCTAGCATGATGGCAAAGTCTGACAACGGACTATTTTCGTGGATGCTTGCCTCATCGGAAGTGTCCGGAAAGAAATTCAATATTACTTTTGCGAATGACTATTTTTTCATCATTATCCCGATCTGAAAATCGGCAGACTGATCTTCAATTGATCAGAATTGATGTCGAAAAGAGCGGTCCGTTCCTCGCAAGAGGAGGCGCGGGCCAAGAATTTCCTGATTTTCCAGAGATTTTCCGACATCCGGAAGCATGGCGGCGGTCAAAACCGGGCTGGCACCATCAGAGTCTGATTCTGGACCTGTCGACCCGGAGCGGCCAAAGTTATGTCTTGGTGACTGAGACGGGTTGCGACATCGTCCCCGGCAGTGACAGGAGACGGGGATGGACGCATTCGTCATCGGCGGGGTCACGATCGTTGCGGCGATGTTCCGTGGCGTCACAGGGTTCGGCTATGCGCTGGTCGCCGCACTCGGGCTTGCAAGCCTCTTCTCGCCCACCGGCATGGTGCCGTTCATTCTCGTTAATGACATCATGCTGACAGCCTTCACCATCGTCGACCGGGGGCGCAGTCCCATCAACTGGCCGGTGACGCGGATCCTGATCATCTCCGGCCTTGTCGGCGCGCTGTGCGGCAGCCTGCTCATTTCCCATCTCGATGGCGATGTGGCGCGCATCCTGGTCTCGGCGACCATCATGCTGGCGGCCTGCACGGCGCTTGTCCGGCAGCCGCCGGGCTGGCTGGCGCATCGGGTCCTTGGCGTGATGATCGGTTTTCTCACCGGCGGACTTCTGTCGGCCTTTGCCGTCGGAGGGCCGCTGATCGCGGCCTGGCTGCTGGCAGGCGGCGTTCGCCGCGAGGAGGTTCGTGGCACGCTCGCCGTCTTCTTTGGCCTCATCGACATCTTCACCCTCGGCAGCCGCGCCTATATGGGCGCAGTGGATGCCGAACTGTTGCGGTTGCTGGCGATCTATTGCCCGATGACGCTGGCGGGCTTTGCGATCGGCTATTTTCTGTCGCACCGCCTGCCGCCCGCTGTCTGGGACCGGGTTGCATCGATCGGGCTTGTCCTGATCGCGGCGATCGGCTTCATCCAGACCATCGTCGCGATCGCGACCGCCTGACCGATTTCAAATTTTTTGGACCACGAAAGGACAGTTTATGCCGAAGACCGCTCTCATCACCGGTGCCACATCGGGCTTCGGCAAGGCAACCGCCGAACGGTTCGTGCGGGAAGGCTGGAACGTCGTTCTGACCGGCCGCCGCCGGGACCGGCTCGAGCGGTTGGCAAGCGACCTGGGCGGACCGGAACGGGCGTTAGCGCTCTGCTTCGATATTCGCGACCGGGCCGAAACAGCCGCTGCGATTGCCGGACTGACCGGCTCCTTTGCCGAAATCGATGTTCTCGTCAACAATGCCGGACTGGCGCTCGGCACCGGCCCGGCCCAGGACTGCGATCTCGACGAGTGGAAGACGATGATCGATACCAATATCACCGGGCTCGTAACCATCACCCGGCTGATGCTCGACGGCCTGATCGCCCGTCGCGGCCTGGTGGTGAACCTCGCCTCCATTGCATCGAGCTGGCCCTATCCCGGCGGCAATGTCTATGGCGGTACCAAGGCTTTCGTACGCCAGTTTTCGCTCGGGCTGCGCAGCGACCTGTCGAGCAAGGGCGTGCGCGTGACCTCGATCGAACCCGGCCTGTCGGAAAGCGAATTTTCACTGGTACGGACCGGTGGCGACCAGGCCGCCTATGATCGGATCTATGCCGGCGCCAATCCGCTGCAGCCCGAAGATATCGCCGAAACGATCTATTGGGTTGCTTCACTGCCACCCCATGTCAACATCAACAGTCTCGAAGTGATGCCGGTCAGCCAGTCCTGGGCACCGTTCCAGATCCATCGAGCATGAGGCAACACACGTTAATTCCGATGAGGCCGCCTGTAGTCGAGTGACCGCAGCGCAACGTGACTAGACGAACGTGCTACTGGAGATGGGTGAGTTTTTCGGGATTTCTGACCATGTAAAAGGTCGCAATCGCGCCAGTTTCATCCAGGTCGAAGCTGAAAGACATGTCGAGCCTGCCGTCGAGCATGAGTAGCATTCCCGGTCCGCCATTGATCACCGCAGGCCGCAAATCCACTGCCTGATTGCTGCCTGCAACCTTGCGCCCGAGACCGACCAACAACTGCGTGACATGGTCCGCGCCCCGCACGATGTTGCGCGCCGCAAGCACTTTGCCGCCGCCATCGGATATGCATTCAGCATCCTTGGCCAGCAGGGCTCGAAGATGCGAGTGGTCGCTCGTTTCCATGGCAGTCTGGAAGGCGTCCAGAAAGGTCTGAAGTCGTGCAGCATCTGGCAGGAAGCGCCTCCGGCCGGCCTGAACACGCTCGCGGGCACGCTGTGCGAGTTTGCGACAGGCCTGTGGAGTCTTGTCGAGAGCCTTGGCAATATCCACGAATGGCATATCGAATAGGTCGTGCAAGAAGAACGCCGCCCGTTCTTCCGGCGTCAGCGTTTCGAGCGATCGCATGACCGCAAAGGAGATGTCGAGAGCGGCTTCCTCGCCGGGACTGAACGGGTCAACCAGCGGCTCAGGCAGCCAGGGTCCCCAATATTCCTCGCGATTGTAGGCGGCCGATTTCAGGCGGTCGAGGCATAGCCGTGTAACGATGGTCGACAGGAAGGCTGGCGGCGACCGCACGTCCTTAGCCTCAGTAAAGCGCAACCAGGCATCCTGCACCACGTCCTCGGCATCCGTCACGGAGCCGAGATAGCGGTAGGCGAGCCGGATGAGCCGTGGCCTCTGGGCAACAAAGGTTTCAATTTGCGTCTTGTCGATCATGGGGCCTCGAGCGCCATCAAGACCGGCAGGCAGGTGGTCGCGTGACCAAGCCCGCGCTTGTAAAGCGGATAGAACATGCCGGCGACAACCGCGATGGACAGGCCGTTGAGTCCTGCCATGCCGAACCTCTCCCGGACCTCTTGAATCGAAGCGAGATATTCGGGCCGGTTGGCCACAACCGCATCCGCATAGACTATGGCCAATTGCAGGTCGGGGTCGACGACATTGCCCTTCAAGATTGCGGCGATCGTATTTTTGGTCATGCCATCTTCCTCGGCCATCTTCACTGCTAGGGCAAGACAGGGGCCACAATCAGCAGCGAGTGTAGCGCGGAGCCTGGCTGCGTGCCAGACCGCGGCTGGCAGGGTACCCGCGTGGCCGAGAAAACTTCGCGCAAGGGCCAATTTTAAAATGGCGCCGGCATCGACTTCGAGCACCTCATGCATGTAGCCGGTGTCATAGTCATACCTGTTTGAAAATGCGCGCAGATTGCGTCCAACAAGCCACTTTATCATTGCGATTTCTCTTTCATGTCGAGAGCCAGTATCAGTATCGGAAGCAGACCCGGGATGACCACGAGCAGCATGTCGCGCAGGATGGAATCTGGATGGTGAGCGAATTCCGACAGGTGGAGGGTGGCATGACCACCCAGGAACAGAGCAGCCGGGGCCAATGCGGCTCTGCGCGCCGGCGCCTGCAGCACGGCCGCCATGCCCAGACCAAGAGCGGACGCAAGAAATGCGATGCCGATATCAGCGATGAAATGGTAGTTAAACGGCCCGGTATCGCTTGCGCCCGGCACGAGCCTGTACCAGAGATCGGGAGCCAATAGCATCGCGGTACCGTTTAAAGCGTTGAAAGCCGCAAGCGCAATCAAGATGGGTTTCATGTTCGTACCTCCTGACATGAGGACGAGCGGGCGGCGCCTTTGTGACAGGCAGGGACGATTTTTTTTGAAGATTGGCCGAAAGGCGAGCGCATGAAAGAGCGCGCGCGGAAGGTTGGATGCGCGGAAGGTCGGATGCGCAAAGACATTGAAGCAGGGCAGGGCTCTGACGGAAGAAACGCGTTGGGGCCCGTCTGTGCAGGATCCGCTCTCCGTGCGATTGGTGCGCGATCGGAAAGGACGTCATATTCAGAGCGGCATCTTGCCAACATAAGCCACCGGCCCCGAACGGGGCCGGTGTCGCGGTGTGGTTCCTAGCCGAACACCCGCGTCAGCGCCTTGCCGATCGCATCGGTGATCGTGTCGATCTCGGCTTCTTTGGCAATCAGCGCCGGCGCGAGGCAGAGCGTGTTGTTGTATCCCGGCAGCGAGCGGTTGGTGGCGCCGATGATGACGCCCTGCGTGGCGCAATCGGCAATCACCGCCTGCACCATCTTTTCGGGCGCCGGCTCCTTGGTCTTGCGGTCTGCCACCAGTTCGGCGCCGCAGAAGAGGCCGGCGCCGCGCACATCCCCGATGACGGCATGTTTTTCCATCAGTGTGCGGAGGTTGGCCCTGAGCCGTTCGCCCATCGCGATCGTGTTGTCGAGCAGGCCTTCCTCCTCGATGATGCGCATGTTCTCGAGTGCCGCCGCCGGGCCTGCCACGCAGCCGCCGAAGGTGGAGATGTCGCGGAAATAGGACATCGGATCCTCGGGATCGTCCTTGAACATCTCGAAAACCTTCTCGGTGGTCACCGTGCAGGAAATCGCGGCATAGCCGGAGGCCACGCCCTTGGCCATGGTAACGAAATCCGGCTCGATGCCGAAATTCTGGTAACCGAACCAGAGACCGGTGCGGCCGACCCCGCAAACCACCTCGTCGATATGCAGCAGGATGTCGTACTTGCGGCAGATCTCCTGCACCTTCGGCCAGTAGCCCGCCGGAGGAACGATGACGCCGCCCCCGGCCGTCACCGGCTCAAGGCACAGAAGCCCAATCGTGTCGGGACCTTCCCGCAGGATCACCTCCTCGATCGCAAGTGCTGCCCGCTCGCCGTAATTGTCGATATCGCCATATTGGCCGCGATATTCGAGACAATGCGGCACTTCGACGAAGCCGGGCGGCATCGGGCCATATTGCTCTCGCCGCTGCGGCTGGCCGGCGGCGGCCAGCGTTCCGATCGTGGTGCCGTGATAATCGCGTTCGCGATAGAGGATCTTGGACTTGCGTCCGCCATGGTGACGATGCGACATCTGCCGCACCATCTTGAAGACCTTCTCGTTGGCCTCCGAGCCGGAATTGGAATAATAGACGCGACTGAGGCCCGGCATTTTCGAGATCAGCCGTTCGGCGAATTTTGCTCCGGCGATCGAGCCCGCGGAGTTGGCGAAATAATTGAGCTGCACCAGCTGGTCGCGCACCGCATCCGCAATGCTCGTCCGGCCGAAGCCGACATTGACTGTCCAGACGCCGCCCGACAGGGCATCGAGATATTCGCGCCCCATCGCATCCCAGAGCCGCATGCCCTTGCCTTCGACAAAGATGCGCGGATCGTTGGTTTCAAACGGCTTGTGCTGCACGAGATGGTGCCAGACATGGGCGCGATCAGCCTCGATCACGTCGCGGATGTCGTTGGGCTGTGTAACAACGTTCATTCGGCCTCGCCTTTCCTTGAGAAATGTTCGCCGCACGGAAGGGTCGTCTGATGTCCGATTGCGCGGGGGCTGATCAGATGTTGTAACACGACCTAGTTCGCCAGGAAGCGGTTATCCCGGCTGGTCCTATCAATACTGTGTTCTGGTTCCCCGCTGCGCTCAATATGAAGCGGCGGCGCGGCGACAATGATCCTCGACGATCGCCCCCAGCCGGACGATGCCGCTCTCGATGCGGTTGGTTGCGATGGAGCTGAAGCCGATCCGGAACATGTTCCGGCCTCGGGCGGGATCGGAAAAGAAGATGTCGCCCGCCTCGATCAGGATTCCTTGCGCGCGGGCGGCCTCGACAACCGGACGTGCATCGAACAGCGGCGGTCCTTCAATCCAGAAACTCGTCGCACCATCGCCGCGGTGGAAAACGCAAGAAGGCATAACGACAGGCAGGAGCCGCGCGATCAGTGTGGCGCGTTCGCGGATCGCCTCTCCAGCGCGGGCCAGGTGCTGGCGATAGTGCCCAAGCGCGATGAAGGCCGCCAGCGACCGCTGGTTATTGGTCGGCGGATGGCGGAGCATCAATCGGCGCAGCACCCGCAATTCGTCGATGACAGGCTTTGGCGCGACGACGTAGCCGATCCTGAGGCCGGGCGCGAGGACCTTCGAGAAACTGCCAACGTAGATAATGTGGCCGCCGCCACCAAGGCTCCGAAGTGAGGGAATATCGCTGTCCGCTTCGATCGAGAGATCGGCGTCGTAGTCGTCCTCAACGAGCAGAACGTCGTCCCGCCGGGCGGCTTCCACGAGATCGCGCCGTCTTTCGAGCGGCATGACTGTGGTGGTCGGGCACTGATGGCCCGCGGTCAGGAAGGCGATGTCACAGCGTGCGAAGGCCTCGTCCGGAACCAGCCCGTCGGCATCGCTGGTAAGAAAGACAGACTTGCGTGTGCTCAGTTTTACCATGTTGCGCAGATCGGGATAACCGGGATCCTCGAGACCGACCGTCGTATCCCTCCCGATGAACAGATGGACGATCATCGAAAGAGCCTGCTGCGAGCCAAGGGTGATGATGATTTCACCGGGATGGGCGAGGATTCCTCGACGCGGCAGCACCTTCATCCGCAGTTGCTCGATCAGATCGGGATCGTCGTCGTCGATCATGTCCGCCGCCCAGACCTGGATTTCCTGGACGCTCGATGTGACGCGCACCGCCTCCCGCCAGTTGTTGGTGGGAAACAGGCCCGGATCGTATTGGCCGGACAGAAACGGGTAGGGATAGCTGCGCCAGTCACGCGGCTTTGTGATCTGCGCGAGCCGGGATGGCTTGATTGCAAACCGGCCGGACCAGTCTGCAGCCCGCTTCGGCGACGGTGGTGTCAGAGCCGGCCTGGTGATCTTCTGGACGAAAATGCCGCTACGCTGGCGCGCTGCGAGGAAGCCCTCGTCGATGAGTTGCTGATAGGCAGCCGTGACCGTGTTGCGACCGATGCCAAGGCGCACGGCGAGTTCCCGCGACGAGGGAAGCCGCGTATCTGGCGCCAGCAGACCCGTTTCGATGGCTTCGACGATCATGCGGCGGATCTGGATGTTGAGCGGCTGGCCGTCGCGATCGAGGGTGCCGAAAATCCGGTCCCAGGTCTGCTCGATCCGTGTGTTCAGTTGCGATATTTTCATGCGTCACATGAAGCAAAAAACAGGCCATTTAGACGTCGAGGCGAAATGCCTTCACCGTGCGCGAGAGACGATTGGCCGGTCTGCACCCTGACTTCGCCTTGCGATCCCGCTCTCCGCATACCCAGTTTTGGTGATGACCGAGTTGCAGAAAATATGATCTTTGGCACATCAGGGTTGGTTGATGGATTTTGAACGCTCGGCTAACGAACGATGCGATTTTCATGACTGATTAACCATTGGCAAATTCCGGGGAACTTCATGGCAACCTTTGTCGAAACGCTGGTCAATACGCATACGGCCTCAAACCAGTCTGCATCCTCAGTCACCGCACTTGCCGATGGCGGCTGGGTAGTGACCTGGGCAAGTGACAATCAGGATGGTTCGAGCACCGGCATCTACCAGCAGCGTTACGACAAGTTCGGCGCCACCGTCGGCTCCGAAACGCTTGTGAACAGCACTACCGCCAGTTTCCAGGATCTGCCATCGACGACGGCACTTGCCGATGGCGGCTGGCTGGTCACCTGGGAGAGCGAGGGCCAGGACGGCGACCTGACCGGTATCTATCAGCAGCGCTACAATTCTCTGGGTGTCGCGGTGGATGGCGAAGTGCGTGTCAACAGTGCGACTGCGGACAACCAGCATGATGTTTCGGTTGCCGCCTTCGATGATGGCGGCTGGGTCGTCACCTGGGTCAGCGACGGCCAGGATGGCGATGGCGCCGGCATCTATATGCAGCGCTATGACGAGAATGGCGCCAAAGTCGGCAATGAAACGCTTGTGAACAGCACCACCGCCAGCGACCAGTACCAGCCCAGTGTTACAACCATGGCGGACGGAAAGTTCGCGATCGCCTGGACCAGTTATGGCGAAGATGGCGACGGAAGCGGCATCTATCTGCAGATCTACAAGGCCGATGGCTCCGCTCTTACCTCGCCATTGCAGGTCAACAGCACGACGGACGATCTCCAGTCCGCGCCGACCGTCACATCCTATGGCGGCGGCTGGGCTGTCACATGGGAAAGCGCCAATCAGGATGGCGACGGCACCGGCATCTACCGGAGCGTGTTTGACGCCAACGGCGGCGTCGCCTGGGCGGAGACATTGGTCAACACCACCACAACCGGCAACCAGAGCGCCGCCGCCATTGCTTCGCTTACCGGTGTTCACGGGTATATTGTCGTCTGGGTCAGCGCCAATCAGGATGGCGATGGTTACGGCATCTACCAGCAGCACTATCATTACGACGGCACGGCCTACGGGCCGGAAACGCTGGTCACGACCCAGGTGACATCCCACCAGACCTCGCCTTCGATCACTGCACTTGCCGATGGCGGCTGGGTGGTGAGCTGGACCAGCCTGGGCCAGGATGGCAGCGATTCCGGCATCTACCAGCAGCGGTTCAATGCCAAGGGCGAGCGCCGTTCGATGATTGATCCGACGGCTCAGGATCTCACAGTCACGCTCGATGAGGACACGAGCTACACATTCGAGGCGGATGATTTCGGCTTTTCTGACAGCGATGGCGATACGCTCGCCTCGGTCATCATCACCCGCCTGCCGGAGACCGGCACCCTCAAGCTTGATGGTGAGACTGTCGAAGCCGATGCCACGATTGCGGTCGGCGATCTTTCCAAACTGGTCTGGACGCCGGAGGCCGATGACAATGGCGCCGGGCTCGACAGTCTCGAATTCCATGTCGTGGACAGTTACGGCAGCTATTCCACATCGCCCAACACGATCACTTTCGATGTCACTGCGGTCGATGATCCCGGCAACCATGTCAATTATGTCGAAACGCGGGTGAACAGCTATACGACTAGCGACCAGAGTGGTTCACCCGTCGCCGCACTTGCCGATGGCGGCTGGGTGGTGACCTGGCAGAGTTTTGAGCAGGACGGTTCGAGCTATGGCATCTACCAGCAACGTTACAGTGCCGATGGTTCGAAAAGCGGCGCCGAGACTCTGGTCAATAGCTACACGAACAGCGATCAGTTTGATGCATCCGTTACCGCCCTCTCGGACGGAGGCTGGGTGGTGACCTGGCAAAGCTATGGGCAGGATGGTTCGGACTTTAGCATCTATCAGCAGCGCTACAGTGCCAACGGCTCGAAGAGTGGCGCCGAAATGCAGGTCAACAGCTACACGACCAGCGATCAGCATTATGCATCCGTTACCGCGCTCGAGGATGGCGGCTGGGTGGTGACCTGGCAAAGCTACGGGCAGGATGGTGAGGACTATGGAATCTATCAGCAGCGTTACAGTGCCAGTGGTTCGAAGAGTGGCGCCGAAATGCAGGTCAACAGCTACACGACCAGCGAGCAGCAAAATGCATCTGTGACAGCGCTCGACGATGGCGGCTGGCTGGTGACCTGGCAAAGCTACGGGCAGGATAGTTCGGGCTATGGCATTTATCAGCAACGCTACCGTGCCAACGGCTCGAAAAGTGGCGCCGAGACGCAAGTCAATAGCTATACGTCCGGCGATCAGCGAAATGCATCCATCGCCGCGCTCGAGGATGGCGGCTGGCTGGTGACCTGGCAAAGCAAGGGGCAGGATGGTTCGGGCCTCGGCGTCTATCAGCAGCGCTACAATGCCAGTGGTTCGAAGAACGGCGCCGAGACACTGGTCAACAGCTATACGACCGGCGATCAGTCAAATGCGCGCGTGACAGCGCTCGACGATGGCGGCTGGCTGGTGACCTGGCAAAGCAAGGGGCAGGATGGTTCGGGCCTCGGCATCTATCAGCAGCGCTACAATGCCAGTGGTTCGAAGAACGGCGCCGAGACACTGGTCAACAGCTATACGACCGGCGAT
>NZ_JAUOZU010000010.1 GCF_030551875.1 Fluviirhizobium alvei
CACAGCGGCGCCTTCGGATCGAACTTCAGGAACTGCGTAAACAGCACCGTGGCAATATCGGCCGCCCCCATCGGAAGTCCCGGATGGCCCGAATTCGCCTTTTCAACGGCGTCCATGGAAAGAAACCGGATCGCATTCGCCATGCGATCATGCTGTTCACGTGCGCTCATTGTCGCCTTCTCCCGAGATCTGTGGCCGTTATTCGCTACGGCTCTCAAAGCTGGGGGACACATAGCAGTTAAGGCAAGGGAGTCAATAAACAGCAACCGGCTTTGGGCAACCCAATCCAAGAATTTATCCATTCATCACGTAAGATGATCCTGGTCCGGATTTCCGGCGGCAATGCGATGCTGCAACTCTTCCACAGAATTGCCTGATTTTGCGTTGCTTTGGTCAATTGACGACAGGCGGAAGCTTCCCATACTATCGGTTTGAGGATGGTCCGGCCGGACCGGTACCGATTCGATCGAAATGGACATTGACGACTATGCCAGCAGGCGCAATGGTCAATTTGGCAATGGAAGAACTGCGCAGGGCATTGGCGGAGCTCGACCGGGCGATCGAAGCCCGGTTTGATCGAGAACGCGATTCCGCCGAACTCGAGGCAGAAGTCAAGCGCATCCATGCCGACCGCTCGCGCCTTGGTCAGGAACTCGACCAGTCCGAATTCCGCGCCAACCGGCTGGAAGAGGTCAATCGCGAAGTTTCCAGACGGCTGGTAACGGCGATGGAAACGATCAGAGCGGTTCTGGACCGCTGATCGCAAGCAGGATCGGAAACGAATTCGACATGGCGCAGGTAACGGTAACGATTGACGGCAAGGCCTATCGCATGGCCTGCGAGGAAGGCCAGGAAGCCCATCTCACCAGTCTGGCAGACAATTTCGATCGCTATGTCACCCATCTCAAGGGCCAGTTCGGCGAAATCGGCGACCTGCGGCTGACCGTGATGGCGGCCATCATGGTGATGGATGAACTCTCTGACGCCAACCGCCGCCTGACGGGCCTGGAAGCAGAAATCGACAAGCTTCGCCAGAGCCGCGACGGCATGGCTGCCGTTTCTGAAAAGAATGATGAGAACGTGGCCGCTGTGCTGGGCGAGCTCGCAAGTCAGGTCAAGGCCATTGCCGCCAAGATCAATGCACCGGCTTCGGTCGATTGATCCATATTCGCTGGAACAGCCCTTTCGCTTTCACCGGATCAACGCTATATAGAAGATGCGGTCTGTGCCTCGCGACAGGATAAACTTTTCCCCGGGCCATACTCGATCTTAAGGGAGCTGTCCCTGTTCCGGCCTGTGGGCTTGAGCACATGGCGCCCACCTACTTTGTAGGCACCAGGGATCGACATATCCATCGGTTGCCATGGACCGCGCTTTCCCGATCATCCGACCGAGTTTAAAAAGGCGAAGCCCGGTCCTGCAGGGCGGCGGACCGGGCTTCATGCATGCTGCGACTGCGAACGGGGGTTCAGGCGCAGATGCGGACTTTTTTAATGTAGGGTTTGCCTTCGTAATCGTACTTCATGTCGCTCACGATCCGGCATTCCGATTTGGTTGTCGTACGGGCGAGTTCGGTCAGCGGCAGGCGTTCGGCGGGCGCAGCACTATAGAGCGCAAGGCCTGCAACGGCCGTCACCAAAGTCATGATCATCAGTTTGTGCATCGTTCCCGCGCCTCACCAGCCGTCGCTTTCATCCTCGGCTTGGAAACGTTTATGGCAGCGATTTTATGCGGTCGGTGTATCGTAGGTAACAGGATTAATTTTCTACAAGGGCGGAAACGACGTCCGCTGGCAGTCGCCGGGGCCGGCCATTGCCGTTGATGCAGGCAATGATGACCCGAGCCGCAATCAAGAGGGTCGCATCCCTGCGGATTTCCTGTTGCAGGATCATTTTCACGCCTTCGGCTTTCTCGCAGCGTGTCGTGATGCTCAGGATGTCGTCCATCCTCGCCGGGCTTTTGAAGTCGATCTCCATACGGTGGACGACGAAGACGAGCGCCTCGCCCTCTTCCGGGTTGGCCAATTTGCTCTGCTCGATGCCGAGACAGCGAATGAAATCGGTCCGTCCGCGCTCGAGAAAGTGCAGGTAGCGCGCATGATAGACGACACCGGAAAAATCGGTGTCTTCGTAATAGACGCGCTGGACCAGTTGATGACCCTGTTCGGTCATGCGGCCACTGAGCGGAAACTCAAACGACGTCGTCATGTTCAGCCTTCCGGTACGGTCTCATGCCAGACGAGATGCTCGGTCACGATCGGCAGATTTGCGATACGACCGGGAATGAAATTCGGCTGCAATGGCAGCGCCAAGAGGCTTGCTTCATTCGCCGGCACCCATTTGAATTCCAGGTCGCTGCCACCATCGGCGATGCGATGAACGATCTCTCCTGAAGCGAATGGGAAACTGTCGGGCACTGCCATGCGATAGTAAAAACCGAGTTCGTGATAGCGGCGATTGTCGAAGAAGAAAAAGTTCTCCACCACCCAGAGCAGGTTGCCGATTTCGGTCTCGTGTTCCAGCTCCTCAACCATCTCGCGCCGGAGCGTTTCGCGCGAATCTTCGCCGATTTCCGCCCGCCCGCCGGGCAAGGTCCAGAAGGGTTCGTGGGTGGCACGATGAACGAGCAGATGGCCATTGCGCAGGGCAAGCCCTGCGATCCGGTAGTTGAAGAGATTGGGATCGGCATCGATCCGCACCATTTTTCGCATCATTCACCCCAGTTCCACGACGAGGATTTCCGGCCAGGAACCGATCCGCACTGGCATTCCGGTACAGCCCAGTCCGCGCGAGACCACGAGATCGCGCCCGCCTTCATGATAGTGTCCGACCGGATAGATCCGTGATCCGCGCGAGGCGGCAACAGGGCGCCAGCCGAACAGGTTCACCTGTCCGCCATGCGTATGGCCCGAAAGTGTCAACGAAAACCGGCCACCGGCTTGCGGGAAAATGTCCGGCTCATGAGCAAGCAGGATCGCGGGATCGGTATCCGTGATCTGCCGCTGCAATCCTTCGAGATCATCGATGCCACGGCGAAAGGTAACCGGTTCCGTCGCCATCTGGTCGCCGAGGCCGGCCAGCCAGAAACCATGTCCGTCCTTTTCCAGTCGAATGGCCCGGTTGACGAGCACCGGAATGTTGACGGCATCAAGAGCCCGCTCGGCTGCGGTCGGAACGATGAAGTCGCGGCGGTAGTCGGCATCGTCGTGATAATCGTGATTGCCGAGGATCGCATGGACGCCGAGAGGGGCCGCCAGTTGCGCAAGCGAACCTGCCCAGGCTTCCGGCGCAATGCGGCCAAGCACAATATTGGGCCCAACGACGTAGTCGCCCAGAAGCAGGATCACATCGCCGCCGAGCGCGTTGGCCTGCGCGCAGATTTTTGAGATCCGTTTCGCATCCATCCAGGGCTCGCAGGCATGGAAATCGGCAAGAGCGACGATCCTGAGCTTCAATCCGGGCGTCCAGCCTTTCGGCGTCAGACGAAAGGTGGTGACGTCGGGCGTCCCCATCGCCTCCACACCGGTGGCATAGGTTGTTACAGCGGCTCCCGCGAGCATCATCCGCCAGACGAATTTCAGAAAACCACGCCGGGTCAGCATCATTCCTCGTCCTGAAACAGGCCGAACTGGGTGGCGACGAGATTGGCGGGCGGATTGAGACCGAGATGCTTCCAGGCGTTCCCAGTCAGCACGCGCCCCCGTGGCGTGCGCTGGATGAAACCCTGCTGGATCAGATAGGGCTCGATAATATCTTCGATCGCGTCGCGCGGCTCGGACAGCCCGGCAGAAATGGTTTCGATACCCACCGGCCCGCCACCGAAATTGGTGGCGATCATGGTCAAATAGCGGCGGTCGAGCTGGTCAAAACCCATCGAATCGACATCCAGCCGCGTCAGCGCCATATCGGCAATCTCGGCGGTTACGGCCTCTGCCTTGGCCACTTCGGCAAAATCGCGCACCCGGCGCAACAGGCGCCCGGCGATACGCGGCGTGCCGCGGGCTCGGCGGGCGATCTCACGCGCCCCTTCACTCGTCATGCCAAGACCCATGAGGCGGGCACCGCGATGAACGATCAGCTCGAGTTCATCGACCGTGTAGAAATTCAGGCGAACCGGAATCCCGAAGCGATCCCGCAGCGGATTGGTAAGAAGGCCGAGGCGGGTCGTGGCCGCAACGAGGGTGAACTTCGACAGGTCTATCTTGACCGAACGGGCAGCAGGCCCCTCTCCGATTATCAGATCGAGCTGGAAATCCTCCATCGCGGGATAGAGAATTTCCTCGACCGCCGGATTGAGGCGGTGAATTTCATCGATGAACAGCACGTCGCGCTCTTCGAGATTGGTCAGGAGTGCGGCAAGATCGCCGGCCTTGGCAATGACCGGACCGGAGGTCGAGCGGAAGTTGACCCCGAGTTCCTTGGCCATGATCTGCGCCAGCGTCGTCTTGCCGAGGCCCGGCGGCCCAACGAACAACACATGATCGAGGGCATCGCCACGGTTTTTCGCCGCTTCGATGAAGATTTTCAGATTGGCGCGCGCCTCCGCCTGGCCGGTAAACTCATCGAGCGATTGCGGGCGCAAGGCGCTGTCGAGATCTTCGCCGCGCTTTTCCGGCGTCAGGATGGGATTGGGACCATTCATCGATTCGTATCCATGCCGTCGGCGGTACCTGCTTTCCGCTTAACAGGTTGCCGCCGGATTGCAAACGCCCGTCAGCGGGCCAGTTCCTTCAGACCCAACCGGATCAGCTTGGCACTGTCGGCACCCTCACCCGCCGTTTTCAACGCCGCGGCGACCGCGCTGGCGGCCTGATCACGTGAATAACCAAGGTTCGTGAGCGCCGACACCGCATCCGCCACCGGAGCTGCGGCGACACCTTCGCCAAGTTCCTGCTTGAGCCCGATCGAACCCGACATGTCGCCGGAAAAAGCGGGCGCCTTGGATTTGAGTTCCGTGAGAATGCGAACGGCAACCTTGGGGCCAACGCCGGGCGCACGCGAGATCGCCGTCTTGTCCTGCAGCGCAATCGCATTGGCAAGCTCGGATGGCGTCAGGGTCGAGAGAATGGCGAGCGCGACCTTGGCGCCGACGCCCTGCACGATCTGCAGCAGCCGGAACCATTCCCGTTCGAGCGCCGTCTGGAAACCGAACAGGCGAAACTGGTCCTCGCGGACATAGGTCTCGATGAAAAGCACCACCGCCTCGCCGGCGGACCCGATCCGCGACAGCGTCCGGGCCGAACAATGGGCGACATAGCAAACACCGTGCACATCGACGAGCACGTAATCCTCGCCGATTTCCTCGATAGTGCCCTTGAGCTTGCCGATCATGTTCGCGCCTGGAAATGAGATCAATAAATGCCTGGTTCAGCCGCTGGACTATGCATGCCGACGAGAACAGGTCAAGAACAAACTAGCCTTGGATGCGCGCCATCGCCTTGAGCCGGCTTGCCGCGCCGCCGAGGTGATGGGCATGACAGATGGCAATCGCCAGCGCATCGGCGGCATCGTTGCCGACGAATGTCGCCTTCGGCATCAGCACCTTGAGCATCATGTGGATCTGCTGCTTTTCGCCGTGACCGACACCAATCACGGATTTCTTGACTGCATTCGGCGCATATTCGGCGACCGGGAGACCGGCCCGCGCCGGCACCAGCATGGCAATGCCACGCGCCTGGCCGAGCTTGAGCGTTGCCACGGCATCCTTGTTGACGAAGGTCTGTTCGACGGCAGCCTCGTCCGGCTTGTGGCTGTGGATCACGTCTGCGAGACCATCATGCAGCTGGCAGAGCCGGGAGGCCAGATCCATCTTGTCATCGGAGGTCACGGTGCCGGATGCGACGAACTTCAGCGAATTGCCAAGCGTCTCGATGATACCCCAGCCGGTGCGGCGAAGGCCCGGATCGATGCCGATGATGCGAATCAGGTTGTTCATGTCGTTATGTATAGGGCGTGCAGTTCAGGATCGCCAACTGCTGACGCACGCAAGCGCCCCTTGTTGCAGGACAAAGATTTCTCGCAAAGCGCGCTTTATTTCTTTACCGCTAATTAAGCACTCTAGCGAAGAATCCCACAACGCAGATCTCGCATCCGGATTTGCCAAAATCGAGGCGCGACCGGCAAAGCCGCGCAAAGCCGTGACGATCACGCTGAATGAGAGACGTCCATGTCGAAGCTGTTTCAATCCATGCAGGCAAAAGTTATCGCGATATTTCTCGGTATGGTTTTCCTTTCCATATGCGCGCTTGCCATTTTGAGCTACAGCAGCTCCGACAGGATTTTTCTCGACCAGACCAGGGAGGCGATGCAGAGCGTCCTGACCTTCCGCGCTGCCAATCTTGAGAACGAATTCGACATCATCCAGGATCAGGCCACCTCGATCGCCAAGATTGAAACGCTCGGCAAGGCGATGGTCAATCTCAAGAGCGCATGGAAATCGCTCGACAAGACACCCGGCGCGGCAAAGGCCGAGCTTCAGAAATTCTTTGTCACTGGCAATCCAAACCCGGCCGACGAGCGGGAAAAACTCCTCAAGCCGGAAGGGCCCGGCGGCTACTATTACTCGGCACATGAAGAACTACAGCCGGAACTCGCCAAATTGCTACCGGCGACCCATTTCAGCGACATGCTGATGCTCGATGGCAAGGGAAACGTCATCTACTCCTACAAGAAGCTTGAAAACTTCGGCGAAAACGCGACCGCACCGGAGTTGGCCCAGACCAGCCTTGGCAAGGTGTTTGCGCAAACCACAGCCAATGTCGCCAAGGCTCAGACCGATGATGTCGCAGCCGTGTTTTCCGGTCTTTCCGTGAATGCGACCACCGGGCGTTCGGATATCTACGTCGCCATTCCACTCGTCAATCTTGGCCAGTTGCGGGGCATCTTCATCTTTCAGGTTCGCGATGATGCCATCGGCAAGATCATGACCATGGGCATTGCAAAGGATAGTTCGGCGAAGACCAGCATCATTTCCGCAGATGGAACTGTCATCAGCACGGATGCCGCCGGCAAGCTCGTGGCACTCGATCCCGCAGCATTCACGTTCCGGGACGCGGCCTTTGCCGATGCCGCGATGACCGTCGCACAGTTCGATCGTACGGATGGCGCCGCGACCAGCTTCAATATGCCGGTATCGGTTGGTACAGAGCGGTTTCTGATCGCAGAGAGCATCCTTGACAGCGAACTGGCATCGGGCACGCTCCAAATCGCGTTCCTTCTGGCAGCGGCCGGGGCAATCGTTCTCATCATCACGTCAGTAATTTCTGGATTCGTCCTGCGCCGCATGCTCGCTCCCCTCGGACGGCTTGCAAAGGCAACCGAGGCCGTGGCGTCCGGGGCCCTCGATACCCGGATCGAAGGCGAAAACCGTCATGACGAGATCGGCACGATGTCACGCGCACTCGCGGGCTTCCGTTCGTCCCTTGTCAACCAACGCGAGCTCGAAGCCCAGACCGCCACCCTTCGTGCTGCTGACGAGAAGGAAAGACAAGCACGCGCTGACCAGCAGAGAGCAGAATCCGACAGTCTCCAGTCGGTTGTTTCCATGTTGGGGGAAGGCTTGAACAGGCTTGCGCGCGGCGATCTCGCCTACCAGATCCAGCAGTCGTTTCCGCCGGCACTCGATGGACTGCGCGTGAACTTCAATGCATCGGTGGAGCAGCTGGCCAACGCGCTCACCGCAATCAGCCACAATTCGAACGCTGTGAAGGCCGGTACCGAGGAAATGCGCAGTTCGGCAGATCAGTTGGCCGAACGGACCGAACGGCAATCGGCTGCGATCAGCGAAACAGCGTCCGCGATCAGCCATATTACCGAAGCCGTCAGACAGCAGATGGCGCGTGCAGAGCAGGCAACCAAGATTGCCAAGGATGCCAATGACGGCACGCGCGCTTCGGCTCAGATCATGGAACAGACGATCAAGGCGATAGAAGCAATCCAGACTTCGTCGCAAGAGATCAATTCGATCGTCTCGGTCATCGACGAAATCGCCTTCCAGACAAATCTCCTTGCGCTGAATGCAGGGGTCGAAGCTGCTCGTGCGGGCGAATCCGGAAAGGGCTTCGCCGTCGTCGCCCAGGAAGTGCGCGAACTGGCCCAACGTTCGGCCAGGGCGGCTAAGGAGATTTCGGAACTGCTGACCAAATCGACGGCGGAAGTCGACACAGGTGTCTCGCTGGTCGAGAAAGCCGGACAGGCCCTGCAAGCGATCGGCACTCATGTCGAATCGATCAATCGCCATATCGTCGGCATGATGGAATCGACACGTGAGGAAGCCGAAACGCTAAGGAACATCAATAGCTCCATCGGCCAGATCGAAAGTATGACGCAGCAGAATGCCGCAATGGTGGAGGAGACCACCGCTTCGACGCACCAGTTGGCTCAGGAGGCCGGTGAAATGAATGGCAGGATCGGCCAGTTCCAGTTCGCGCAGCACGAACCATCCGCCTGGCGAAGATCAGCCTGACACCGCGCTTGCTCGCGTCCGGGTCAGTATCTTACGTCCAGACAGTGCAGCGGAATCGCCGCCTAACGTGATAGAAAATGAAACGCTCGACGCAGGAAGGATTGGCCGTCTTCGATGATCGGAGGGCCATGGGCTATGATCACCTTTTGCGTCGGCCATGCCAGAATGGTCTCCAGAGATAGCCGCGCGGCTTGACGGTCAGTGAAGGCCAAGCGAAATTTTCGTGGCACCGCAGGTTCATCAGCGGTCATCAGGTCCAGCCGGGCAACAAGCGCCCGCCAGCCTTTAAACCATCCGCGCGGGAGTTGCTGGATAAGATCGGTAAAGATTGCGGTCCCGCTTTCGCGGTGAAACAGGACGACTTCCGTTGTGATCCGATTGCCCCACATGATCGCGTGATCGATCTCCCCTGCCCAGGCGGCGACCGGACCATCGCCGAAATCCGCGTCGAACCGGATATCCTTGCGTTTCTCCCGCAGCCCGGGCGGAGCATAGACAAGGGCGCTGGGATAAGCCCGCTGCCAGTCACCAAGGAATGTGTGATGGAGCGCATTCGGCGGAATCAGATAGCGCACCGTGCCCAACGTCTCCACTTCGGCGCCGAGTTCATCCGACAAGGCAATCGGCGACCAGAGGAGGAGATCGTGATTGGCCAGCCGGATCACCCCCATGCGGGTGGGATAATGGAAACCGGCTGCGGCCGTGACCACGGTCCCATCGGCAATCCAGATATTCGGACCGAACTCCTTTAGCATGCGGATTCCTCATAAATCTTTACATGTGTGTATTTTTACACTAATGTATAATTATGACAATCCCAAAGAGAACGCAACGATCCCGCAACCTCATTCTCGATGCTGCCGATGCAGCCATTCGCGAGAAAGGCCTGGCTGCAACGTCCGTTGAGGAGATCGCAGTGCGAGCGGGCCTGACCCGTAAGACGGTCTACAACCTGTTCGCCTCAAAGGACGAAATCGCCTGGCAACTCATCGCGCGCGTGGAGGCCGCTGATGCGCCCTATCGCATTCGGATAGAGGCCGACGAAGACGTGCTTCTGTTGCTCGAAAGCGTCTTTCTCGACAGTGCGCGCTGGTGTCTGGCAAACCCCTCGCTTGCAAGGCTAGCCCTTTCCCCAGCCGAAAGGCCAACCAATGAGCCGCCGACAGACCGGCCTTCCTTCCAGGGGCTCGTGAGGGACATCCTGCTTCTCGGGCAGCGGCAGGGTATCATTCGCAAGGATGAGAACCCCAATTTCATGGCACTCGTGCTCCTCGGCATCTATGGTCAGGCGATGCTTTCGGCCCTGAGCAATGGGCAATTCGCTGAAAATGAAATCAGACACATCATCCGCATTGTTGTCGAAGGGATCGGAGAACGTCCGCCGCGCTGAGGCGGCTCTGGGCAGAGATTGGGAATCGGGGGCTTTCCTTTGTCCGTGGACCTTGATTCCGGAGATTTAGACCCCACCTGCAGCTGACATTCGCAATTCCGAGTCTCTTCATGATACCCTTTTCCATTCTCGATCTTGCCACCGTGGCGGAAGGCAGCACCATTTCGGATGCGTTCGCCAATAGCCGCGCCATGGCCATCCGCGCCGAGGAGCTCGGCTTCCAGCGCTACTGGTTGGCCGAACATCACGGCATGCCGGCCGTCGCCAGCGCGGCGACCGCGGTACTGATTGGCCATATCGGCAGCGCAACCAAACGGATCCGTATCGGCTCCGGCGGCATCATGCTGCCCAATCACGCGCCGCTGGTGATTGCCGAGCAATTCGGAACGCTGGCACATCTCTTTCCAGGCCGGGTGGATCTGGGACTTGGCCGAGCACCGGGAACGGACATGCGCACGGCGCGTGCTCTTCGCCGCGATCTCGAAGCCGGAGCTCATAGTTTCCCGAATGATATCGTCGAATTGCAAGCCTATCTAGGAACATCGCAGCCGGGCCAGATACTTGCCGTTCCGGGCTACGGAACCGAGGTGCCGATCTGGATTCTCGGCTCAAGCCTCTATAGCGCCCATCTCGCTGCGGCCCTCGGCCTGCCCTATGCGTTTGCCTCGCATTTCGCACCCGACATGCTGCTTGAGGCGATCGATATCTACCGTTCCCGTTTCCAGCCGTCCGCTTCGCTCGCCCAACCCTACGTGATGGCAGGCGTGATGGGGGTTATTGCCGACACAGACGAACAGGCCCGATACCTTTTCACGTCGTCGCAGCAGCAGTTCATCAACCTGCGCCGCAACAATCGCGGCCTGTTTCCGCGTCCAGTCGACAATATGGATGCGATCTGGACCGAAATGGAGCGGATCAATGTCGAGCACACGTTGCGCTATGCGATCGTCGGCTCGCCGGCAACCGCGGCTGCGACGCTCGATACCTTCATTGCCGAGACCAGCATCGATGAGTTGATCGTCTCGACGCCGGTTCACGATTTTGCCGCCCGCATCCGCTCCCTCGAACATTTTGCGGCTTTGCCGGCCTTTGCTCCGACGAGAGACTGACAATAAAAAACCGCCAGCGACCGGATCGCTGGCGGTTCGTCATTCAGTTAAAAGACGGCGTCTCAGCCCGAAAGCTTGGCCATGACCTCTTCGGGAATATCCATGTTGGTATAGACATTCTGGACATCGTCATCGTCTTCGAGCGTATCGGTTAGCTTCAGCAGCGACTGCGCCCGTTCTTCATCGACGGTAATGGTGTTCTGCGGTTTCCAGATCGCCTTGACGGTTTCAGCTTCGCCGAGAATGCCTTCGAGGGCCTTGGAAACTTCGCCGATCGCTTCGAACGCGCAATAGATCGTATGGCCATCCTCGTCGGATACGCAATCGTCTGCACCTGCCTCGATCGCGGCTTCCATCAGCTTGTCGGCATCGCCAGCCGCAAGCTTGTAGGTGATTTCGCCGACATGATCGAAGGAGAAGGAAACCGAGCCGGTTTCGCCGAGAGCGCCGCCCGCCTTGGTGAAGGTGGAGCGCACATTCGACGCTGTGCGGTTACGGTTGTCGGTCAGCGCTTCGACGATGACGGCAATGCCACCGGGACCATAACCTTCGTAGCGAACCTGATCGTAGTTTTCAGCATCGGCACCGGATGCCTTCTTGATCGCACGGTCGATATTGTCCTTCGGCATCGACTGGGCCTTGGCGTTCTGGATCGCCAGGCGAAGCGCTGCATTCATGGACGGATCAGGAAGGCCAGTCTTGGCCGCCACCGTGATTTCGCGCGCGAGCTTCGAAAACAGCTTGGAACGGATCGCATCCTGGCGACCCTTGCGGTGCATGATATTCTTGAACTGTGAATGGCCGGCCATGGCACCCCTGCAGATTGTCTGATGTCTAGGATGCGGCCTTATATTGTCTGGCTGCCCTGCATTCAAGAGGGTCAGCGCTTTTCCGCAAGGGCCGGAACCTTCCGGTCCGACCCTATCGCCAGAAATCCGGAACGGTCTCCGACAGCCGCGCACCGAGCCGAAGCGGCGCTATCTTTTCCGCCAATCCTGTCCGATCGGATATTTCGACACCGACACCGCAGATCGTCGCCGGACCGTTTGCGGCCTCGAAACGACCGCGCGGCACCTTGCTCAGGAAGCGGTTGAGTGGCTCTTCCTTCTCCATCCCGAGCGAGGAATCGTAGTCGCCGCACATGCCTGCATCCGACATATAGGCCGTACCACCATTGAGGATCTGGTGATCGGCAGTCGGCACATGGGTGTGGGTACCGACGACGAAGCTGGCGCGCCCATCGACAAAATGGCCGAAACACTGCTTTTCGCTGGTCGCCTCCGCGTGAAAATCGAAAATCACCGCATCGGCCTGCTCGCCGAGCGGGCAGGCGTCCAGAATGACTTCCGCGGCCTTGAACGGATCATCGAGATCCGGATGCATGAATACGCGTCCCATGATGTTAGCGACCAGCACGCGCGCGCCATTGCGAGCGATATAGAGACCAGACCCCTTGCCGGGCGTACCGGGCGGAAAGTTCGCCGGCCGCAAGAACTGATCCTGCCGGTCGGCAAACACCAGCGCTTCGCGTTGGTCCCAGACATGGTTGCCGGTGGTCACAACATCGGCACCGGCCGAGAGCGTCGAAATCAGGATATCTTCGGTAATGCCGAAACCGCCGGCGGCATTTTCGCCGTTGACGATCACGAAATCGAGTTTCAGGTCGGAAACAAGGCCCGGCAACCGATCCCAGACCGCCTGACGACCGGATCGTCCGACCATATCCCCGAGAAACAACAGCCTCATGCTTCTTTCCTTTCGAACTGCCTGAGACCGCTTTCGGTCAGGATCGCATCAAGGGGAACATCATGCGGTTCGGCGGGAACCGCATCGATCTTTTGGCAATCGAAGGCAATGCCGATGAGCCTCGGTTTCATGCCCTTCGCATGCAGGCGTGCGATTGCCCGGTCATAATGGCCGGCGCCGTAGCCGATGCGGTTACCCTGATCATCGAAGACCGAAAGCGGCATTAAAAGCAGCGATGGATCTAGAACGGCAGCCTCCGGCCCCGGACCTGTCGTGCCGAACCCGGTATCGACCAGCGGGGCACCGGCCACCAGTTCGCGAAATACGATGGTCTGGCGATCCTGTACGATCGGCAAGGCCAGCTTAGCACCGCGCGCCGCAAGCCGGTGCATGAGCGGCCGAATATCCACTTCCGAGCGGATCGGAAAAAAGCCAGAAACGATCTCCCCCGGCGCAATATCGATCGCATCGCCGGCGAGATCCGCCATGGCGAGGCTCATTTCGATCCGGGCATCAGCCGGTATGGCGTCACGCAACGCCAGGCGCTCCTGCCGCAGCTGCGCCTTCAGAGATTTTGCGGTCATGCTTCGATCCCGTCTTCAATCGGATCTCCATAAGGCGAAACCCTGCGAACGGCAACGGAGGTCACGACTAAACCAGACGCGTTCGGTCCAGGAAAACTGACAATTCGTAAATTTGATCATGTAATATGCAATTGATTATTTTTTATACATTAATACATATTTATTAACTAATGTATGATGTACGTTTCAAATATTGCATTGGCATGAATTGATCAGTCTATGAAATCAAAAAACTCAATCATCACCCGATTTGGAACCTCGAACTCCGGCAACTTTGCACTGATGTTTGCCTTGTTGCTGGTCCCGATGGTTATTTCGATCGGTGTCGCGATCGACTTCGCCCGACAGTACAACACGGGCAATCAGCTTCAGACCGCGGTCGATGCCGCGGCTCTGCAGATAGCGCAAAAGACCGAAAGCTTGAGTGATACGGAAGCTCTTTCTCGCGCCGAAAAGCTCATCGCCGCAAATTTTAAAGGCCAAGCATTTCAGCTCAACCTGTCCCGAACAACCTCCACGGTGAAAATCACCGGACAGGCCACCCTGCCGACGACCTTTCTCTCCATTCTCGATATCAAGAAGCTCTATGTAACAAGGGTTGCTACAGCCAATGTAGCGCAGACAAAATTCGAGATTGCCCTTGTTCTTGATACGACTGGCTCAATGGAGGGCGGCAAGCTCAACGCCATGAAGGCCGCAGCCAAGACCCTTGTCGATGATCTCGACAAACAGGTGATTGCAACCGAAAATCTCAAGTTCGCCCTGGTTCCTTTTGCAACCTTTGTCAATGTTGGTCCGCAATATGGAGCGATCATGTCCAACGGCAAGGTAACGCAATCCCCAGCGAACTGGATCGACGCGCTCGGACAATCACCGATTACCCAGCAGGATCTGGGCGCAGACGTTAGCCGCTTCGCGCTCTATTCCCACCTTGGCCACACCTGGAAGGGATGCATCGAATCCCGTCCAAAGGTGAACGGGGTGGATTATGCCGTGACTGACACGGCGCCGGATGCATCGAAACCCTACACGCTGTTCATTCCCACCTTTGCAGCCGACGAACCCGGTTCTTATTACTACATGAACTCATGGCTTTCCGATTCCCCGGCAACCATCCGGCAACAGACTTGGAACGAACGCCGGACCCGCTATGGCGTCAATTACACCAGCAAGCCAACGACTTTGTCCGAATGGGCGAAATCGGCAAAGAGTTGGGCAAGCGTTACCCAGGACAATTCTGCATCTGCATACTATTCGAATTATCATGCGGCCAAGGGCCCCAATTTCATGTGCGAAACACAGGCTATTACGCCTTTGACCTCGGACTACACCAAAGTCAAATCCGCCATCGATGCACTGGTCGCCGCCGGAAACACCAATATTCTGGAAGGTGCCGCCTGGGGTTGGCGCGTGCTTTCGCCGAACGTACCGTTTACTGAAGGGCTCCCTGCCCGCACGTCAGGCCTGAACAAGATCATGGTTCTTCTGACAGATGGAACCAATTTCTTCGGCCACACGACAAGCGCCCTCGGCTCGGCCTATACAAGCTTCGGTTTTCTGGTCGATGGCCGGCTGGACGGCATTACCACCAACGATGCAACGGTGACCACTGCAGCAATGGATGCCAAGACGCTGCAAGCCTGCACGAATGCCAAGGCGGATGGAGTGGAAATCTACACAATCCTGCTTGAGGAGAGTAATTCCAAGACCAGCGCACTCCTTGAGAAGTGCGCGACGAATCCTGCCCATTTCATTCCGGTCCCCGATCGGTCTGGCCTTGCAGCCGCCTTTGCGGCTATCAAGACCGGGATCACCCAGGTCAAGCTTGATGAATAGTTCTGCTCGATGAAAAGGCGCAGTCAAACGCTGTTCGAGAGAATATTGATGCTGAGCGCCAACACCGCGGCATTGAAGAAATAGGCAATCACGGAATGGACCAGCACGACTATTCGCATCGGCCGTGACTCGATCATAACATCAGCAGTCTGGTTGGCGACCGAGATGGTTACCGTAAAATAGAGAAAGTCGATATAATCGGGCTTCGTGTCCTTGGGAAAACCAAGTCCCCCGCCTTCGCTGTTCGGCATCCTGCGGCCATCTTGCCAATGCATGTAGAATTCGTGGGCGTAATGTTCAGTAAAAATGGCCTGGATGAAGGCCCAGGAAACGAAAATCGTCAGCACGGCCAGGGCGACATGCAAAAGCCAGTTCTCCGAATCTGGCGTCTTGATCTGGCTCAGTTCCATGACGATCGCAGCCAGACTGACAACGACGGCAATCAGAGACAGGGACAGGACGAAAAACCGTCCCTCATCGGTTCGGACAGCACGCGCCCGCATGACATCGCCGGTCGAACGCGACATCATTTGCAGCATCATGGCGAGGAAACAAAGCGCGCCGATATTCCAACCGATCAGCAGCCGCGCGGCTTCTCCATACTGTGGTCCTGCCAGGAGATAGGTTGCGACGCCGATCAATGCGGATAGCATCAGTCGCGGATGGGCGATGAACTGGGAAACCACCGCTCGATGCGGCCGCCCATCCTTGATCGGCTTCATGCCTTACCTCTTGAACAGGTCTTCTGCCGCAGACCGGCTCGATGATTTTCGATCGATTTCGCTCCGAAGCCTGGCAATCTCGGCCTCAAGCAAGCCGACCCTGTCCCTCAATTCCCCTACGGAAAGAAGGGAAAGATCGGAGCCGATCTCATGGGACAATTTACGCTTCGGGCGATCATCCTCTTCCAACGTCATGCCGCAGCCTCCGCTTTTCCATCTCTGATGCCACCGTCAGTGGCTTGCGAGCGCGGGTCAAGGGCCAGACTTTCAGGTGTGGTCGGCGTGCCGCTCGAGACGGTGGAATAGGCTTCACGCGAACCGACCGGGATTGCCGCTCGCAAGCGAGAACGGATGATCGCATAGATCGCGATGAGCCCGTGCGCCGTCGCGGTGACGCCGAAGAGCGCGTAGGGCCCGAACCGTTCCATGACCGGACCTCCCAGCGTCGGGCCGATGACCGTACCGATACCATATAGGAGCAGCAACCCGCCCGAAACATTCATGAAATCGGATGGTTTGGCAAAGTCGTTGGCATGGGCAACCGCAATCGGATAGAGCGCGTTGGCAGCAGCCCCGTAGATGCCGACCAGAATCAGGAGCGCGATGCTGTTCTGCGGATGAACGATCGCCATCTGGATACCGGCAAGCCACCCGATTCCCGAAAGAACGGCCAGCACATAACGACGATCCATGCGGTCGGACATCCGGCCCGCCGGCATCTGCATGGCGGCGCCGGCGAAAATGGTGATCGTCATCATCAGCGCGACATCGCCCGTCGAAAGTCCAGCCTTGGCGCCGAAAACCGCCCCCAGCGTGCCCCAGGCACCGTTGGCAATACCGACCAGCAGAATACCGATGAAGGAAACGGGCGAATTGCGATAAAGGCCAACGAGATCGAGCTTCACTTCGCTGAGCGGTTTGGGGGACTGCGCCGTCGAAACCAGCGTCGGCAACATGGCAACGCAATAGAAGATGCCGGCGATCATGAACAGGATCGAACCATTGATGTCCTGGAAGGCCACCATCATCTGGCCACCGACAATTCCCAAGAGCGTGATCGAAATATAGAGCGAGAAAATCATGCCGCGACTCTCGTTGCTGGCCCGCTCGTTGAGCCAGCTTTCGATGATCATTGCGGTTGCGGCAGTCGCAAAACCCGTCACAGCGCGGGACAGAATCCAGGCCGTCGGCTCGATAATGATACCGGTCATGAGCGCCGTAATCGCGATGATGGAAATGAAGCCGGAAAAGGCACGCACATGCCCCATCCGTTTCACCAATTGCCGGGCAAAGATGCAGCCGAGCACAAAACCTGCCGCCCAGGATGTTCCGAACAGGCCGAGCACAGTCTCCGAATAGCCTTCTGCCGTTCCGCGCATCGGCATCAGCAGGCTATGCAAGCCGTTGCCCAGGTAGAGGAACAGGGTTCCGGTGAGAAGCGCCAGAACGGAAATCAGATTATGTTTCATCAGCAGTCTCTGCTTCGTGCATTGCAAATTCCGTCTGATTTCAGGGAATGCAGCGGAGTTGGTCTTGTGCTGGAGGACATTGGGTCTCGGAACGAAGCAATTCTAATCGATTTGCCTGCTTCCTCCAACCAGCGAGATGCGCTAGTAGAACATCAAAAGGGCCGTTTTAATGGCATGAAGCGGCGGGAACTTTAGAATTGACGAAAATCCTTTCGGCCATCGCCATTGTCTTGATGGTCTTGCATCTGGTCAGGCCGATTGGCCTTCCCGGCCTGAGGCGCCGAAAAGATTTCTGGAAAATAGCCGTGGCGATGATCGCGATCATCCTGATCACCGCCCTTCTCCGCGAATGACGATCAAGCCCTCTTGCGTCACTTCTCCGTCAGCTTGAACTCCAGCCGGCGGTTCTGCTGGCGCGCCTCCGGACTGTCACCCTCGGCAATCGGCTGGAATTCACCGAATCCTGCCGCCACGAGCCTGTTGGCCGGAATGCCCTGGGCAATCAGATATTTGACCACGGATGTCGACCGCGCCGAAGACAGTTCCCAATTGTCGGCAAAGCGACCGTTTCCAGATAGCGGAACATTGTCGGTATGGCCATCCACGCGCAGGACCCAGTTGATTTCGGGCGGTATTTCCTTGGCGAGTTCGAGCAGCGCCTGGGCAAGTTTGGCCATTTCGACCTTGCCGGCCTCGTTGAGTTCCGCCGCGCCGGACGGGAAGAGCACTTCGGACTGGAAGACGAAACGGTCGCCGACGATGCGAATATTCTCGCGATCCGAGAGGATTTCCCTGAGCCGGCCAAAGAAATCCGAGCGATAGCGGTTCAACTCCTGAACGCGTTGCGCAAGCGCCACGTTGAGGCGGCGGCCGAGATCGGCAATCTTGGCCTGGGACGTCTTGTCCCTCGCTTCGGAGACCTGCAGC
Organism: Fluviirhizobium alvei; assembly: GCF_030551875.1. GTDB lineage: Bacteria > Pseudomonadota > Alphaproteobacteria > Rhizobiales > Rhizobiaceae > Rhizobium_E > Rhizobium_E alvei. The sequence continues at coordinate 18,247 of NZ_JAUOZU010000010.1, forward strand.
GCCTCTTCGACAGCAGCGATCTGCGCCCTGAGAGCGGCGATCTGCTGGTTGAGAAGCTCGACCTGGCTCAGCGCCTGCTGGCTGATTTCCTTTTCCTTGTTAAGTTCGCCGGTCAGTTCGCCGATGCGGGCATTGGCACTGTCTGATGCCCCGCTGCCCTTGTCGAGCAGTTGCTGCAGGCGCGACCGTTCAGTCTCGCTGCTGTTGAGCTGCGCCTGCAGATTGGCAAGCGTATCCTCGAGATCCTGCTTGCCGCCCTTCTCGAGCGCCAGCAGTTCCGTCAGTTCATTGATCTGACTGTTTAAACGCGCAAGCACTTCATCCTTGCCGGTGATTTCGCGACTCAGCAGAAACTGGCCGAGAACGAAAACCGTGAGCAGAAACATGATTGCCAGCAGAAGCGTCGACAACGCATCGACGAATCCTGGCCAGTAATCGATGGTCCGCTCCTTGCCGCGGCGCCGGAGTGCCATCACTGGCCCCCAATCTTGTCGGTGAGCTTGTCAAGCGTCCGCCGCAAGGCCTTGGATTCCTCCTGCTGGGCTTCGATCCAGTCGCGCAGCATCTGCTGCTCGGTACGCATGTTGCGAACCAGCCCCTGAATGCCCTCGGCAAGGCTTGCCATCGCCGCAGTCGACCGCTGGTTGGAACCGCCTTCCTGGCTGAGCCGTGCGAGATGTTCGGACAGCGCCTTGAATTCTTCGGCCGATCCCGCAGCCAGGTTTTCCACCACAGCCGGAGCAAAATCCGACGACACATCGGTGACGGAAGAAAGCCAGTTTTCAAGTTCGGTATAGAATCGATTCTGTGCGCGACCGGCCTGCAGGTCGAGGAAGCCGAGAATGAGTGATCCGGACAGGCCGAAGAGCGAGGTCGAGAACGCCGTGCCCATGCCCTGCAATGGTGCGGACAGGCTTTCCTTCAACGTGTTGAGAATATCGGCCGTCTCACCGGTGCCAGGATCCAGTCCCTGGATCACCGTATTGATCGATCCAATCGTACCGAGCAGGCCCCAGAACGTGCCGAGCAGGCCGAGGAACACCAGCAGTCCGGTCAGGTAGCGGGTCGTGTCGCGGCTGTCATCGAGGCGGGCGGCAATCGAATCGAGGATCGACCGCAGGGCTGTTGTCGAGATTGCCCCGGACTGGCTCGAAGCCATCAGGGCCCGCATCGGGGCAAGCATTACCGGTTCGCGGCCCGCCTTTTCTGTACTGCCAGCGGCCCGATAGGAGTTGAACCAGCGCACCTCCGGTCTAAGCGAGAGAACCTGGTTGAAGGCGAGCAGGATGCCGACCGCCAATACACCCAGAATCAGGCCGTTGAGACCGGGATTGGCAATGAAAGCGGCATGCGCCTGGCGAAAGAGAATCGCCGCAGTGAAGCCGGCAAGGATCAGGAATATGATCATCGTCCAGAAATAGGACATCGGACTGGACAGCGTGCGTCCGTGAACTGATGGTTTCACATCATTCTCGTTTTTAGCACCACCTGAGAACACCATGCTCGTTTCATTCCTTCTCGGCCGCATCCGAATTGAGTTCAGAACCTAAATGAAGTTTGTCAGGAATTGAAGACCGGGCAGCTATCCGCTTTCCCGTCCTGCCATTCTCCGCTCGACAATGGCGCAATCCCTCATCGGGTTGATGACACCAGGCATGTTCTGGCCTCATCAAAGTAACCGTCGGTTAACCTTTCTACTCTATTACTGTTGATATCCGGAGCTTCCGGATTCAGGCCAATTCCATCGCTGGAGAGCGTCTGATTTTTCTCCCTGTTTTACCTTGAGAGCCGCTTCCGCGGCTCTTTTTTTATGGCGATCAAACCCGAGTTTTCCCGGATATTTAAATCGAATTGTGGAGATTAACCCTTCTTTAAGAATCGACTTGCGTGATTGTGGGTCTCGGAGCATCATCCGCTTGACAAAAACGGCCAGAACAGGCCCTGCTTTTTTCACTTGTCTTGCGTGAATGGGAAGAAAAGATGCTTGAATCCGGTGCCAATACAATCAGCTTTGCCGATCGTGCTGCCTCTTCGCAGCAATTCAAGGCACTCTATGCCGAAGGCATGGCACTTGTCGAAGATACGGCAAGCTATCTCGACGGCCCGGGCCGTCTGGCTTCCAAGGCTCTGCCGCGGATGGCATCGGTGCTTTATGCGGCTGAATCCATGCGCTTGACCACCCGTCTGATGCAGGTTGCCTCCTGGCTCCTTCTGCAGCGCGCGGTCAACAATGGCGAAATGACCCGCGACCAGGTTGTTTCGGAAAAGAAGAAGGTTCGTCTCGACCAGTTCACGGTCGATCGCACCGCTCCGGGCTGGAGCGAGCTTCCGGAAGGCTTCCGTGATCTGGTGGAGAAGTCGCTCCGCCTTCAGAACCGGGTTGCCGTTCTCGACCGCGAAATCTATCGCGCAGACGAACAGCCGGCGATGACGGCCAACAACCAGAATTCGGTTCAGGCTCAGCTTTCGCTCCTGAAGACGGCTTTCGGCGGTCAGTAAGATCGCGGCCATCAAAGATGATTGAAGGTGAAAAAGCCGGGTCAACCGGCTTTTTGTTTGCGGGAAAACATGATGTTGACCCTGAAAATCCCGGCTAGAGCGGTTGACAGCAACCGAGTCTGCCGTTACATGCCTGTCCAAAGTTTGGGCGCGCCCTTTCAAAGAGTGGCGCGCCTTTGAGTGTCAATGTCGCGGGGCCTTTCCCGCAAACGTCGCGGATCAGAAAAATGAAGATCAAGAACTCGCTCAAGGCCCTGAAGGCTCGTCACCGGGAAAACCGTCTGGTCCGTCGCAAGGGCCGGATCTACATCATCAACAAGCTGAACCCGCGCTACAAGGCTCGCCAGGGCTGATTGCCCGGCGGATCGGTCGCGCCGATTTTGTTTGATTATTTCCGCTGGCGGGCTACCATGCCCGCCATGCGTATTTTTGCATCTGCCATTTCTTTCTGCCTAATCCTGGCGATCCCCTCGTTCGGGATGGCTGCCAACAGCGATTCTTCGGCGCCCAAGCCGGTGATTGCTGCCGAGCCAGGTCCGCTGGCCCCCGATGATTCCCAGCTTGCCTCCCTGTTCGGAAAACTGTCCCGCGAGCGCAATTCGGAACAGGCGAAAACCCTCGCCGATCAGATCCGGGGCCTGCAAGCCCAGTCCGGCAGCGCGACCATCGACATGCTGATCGGCAATGCAGACAAAGCCGTTTCGGAGCAGAGATATGGCGCCGCCCTCGATTTCCTCGATCAGGTGACCCTGCTCGCGCCCGATTTTGCCGATGGCTGGAACCGCCGGGCAACCGTGCACTATCTCATGGGCAATTTTCCCAAGGCGATGGCGGACACCGCCCATGTGCTCGCGCTCGATGCGCACCATCTGAACGCCCTGTCTGCACTGGCCAATATGCTGGAAGATAGCGGCCGCGACGCGCAGGCACTTCAAGCCTGGCAAGCCTATCTCAAGCTTTACCCTGCCGATCAGGACGCGCAGAAGGAATCGCTCGAACTCATCGACAAGCTTGTCGGCCAAAAGACCTGACGATTGCCGGACCCGACTGCTCCATGACATTCCTCGCCGCATTTCTCGAAGGAACGCTAACCGTTGCCTTCGTCCTTCTTGCCATCGCGACCAGTTACACGGCCTGGGAAGCACGGCGCATCACAGCGCGCTATCCGAACCCCGGCGAACAGATCGACGTTGGCGGGACAAAGCTCAACAGCTTGCTGATGCCCGCATCGGAAGGTGCGGATCTGCCCCCGCTTCTTTTCATCCACGGCGCCAGCGGCAATCTCAGGGATCTCCTTTGCGCCTTCGGCAGCCAACTGAAAGGGCGGGCGGATCTGCTGTTCATCGACCGTCCGGGACATGGCTATTCAGAGCGTGGCGGCAAGCGCAGCCTCACACCGGATGGTCAGGCCGATCTGATTGCCGGATTGATGGAAAAACGCTGCATCGAGAAAGCAATCGTCATCGGTCATTCGTTCGGCGGCGCCATCACTGCCAGCTTGGCGCTGCGCCATCCCGAAAAGGTCGCAGGCCTTGTCTTTCTGGCGCCTGCCACCCATCCTTGGCCGGGCGGCATCGACTGGTATTACTCGCTGGCAAATGTTCCGGTCATCGGCTGGCTGTTCTGCCACACACTGACGCTGCCGGCTGGCCTGCTGCAGATGCGCGCCGGCATCGAGCACGTCTTTCATCCCAATCCCGTGCCCAAGGGCTACATGGACAAGGCCGCGATCCCGCTGGTTCTGAGGCCCCGGAACTTCCTCAACAATGCGCGGGATGTCGCCAACCTGCTGGACTATGTCGAACGGATCCACCCGCTCTACAGCACGATTGCGGCCCCCACGGTCATCATCACCGGCGACAGCGATGACATTGTTTACGAAGAAATCCATTCACGCGGATTGAAACGCGATATTCCGGGTGCCGAGCTCGTCACAGTCAGGGGACTGGGGCACAAGCCCGATTATATCGTTACCGATCTTGCCATTGCCGCAATAGAAAAGGTCGCCGGAAAAGCCAGCGACCTTGAACTCGCACTCCAAGTGGCGGAAGCGGCGATATCCCGATCGGGACATCGCCGTAGCTGATCAGACGCCGCTCATTCCGTCGGAGCCGATATAGGCGATCCGCAGCATGTTGGTGGCGCCAGGCGTGCCGAGCGGCACACCAGCTGTGATGATTAGTCGATCGCCCGGCTTGCCGAACCCTTCCGCATGAACGATGCGGCAGGCGCGGTTGACCATGTCGTCAAGGTCGGAAGCGTCTTCAGTAACCACGCAATGCATGCCCCAGACCACGGAAAGGCGCCGGGCTGTTTCGATGATCGGCGACAACGCGATAACCGGCACCGAGGGCCGTTCGCGTGCAGCGCGCAAACCCGTGTTGCCCGACGCCGTATAGCAGACGATCGCCGAGAGCTTCAGTGTTTCGGCAATTTCGCGCGATGCGAGCGAAATCGCATCGGCGCCGGTCGGTTCCGGCTGCGGGCGCTGTGCGTGGATGATGTTCGAATAGTAGGGATCCCGCTCGACGGTGCGCGCGATCGCTGCCATGGTCGAAACCGCCTCGACCGGATATTGGCCCGACGCCGACTCAGCCGAAAGCATGATCGCATCGGCGCCTTCGAAGACGGCCGTCGCAACGTCAGACACTTCGGCGCGAGTCGGCACGGCTGCCGAAATCATCGATTCCAGCATCTGGGTAGCGACCACAACCGGCTTGCCGACCCGGCGACAAGCGCGCGTCAACTGCTTCTGCAGGCCCGGAACCGCCTCAAGCGGCATCTCCACGCCGAGGTCGCCACGGGCAACCATCAGCGCATCCGACAGTTCGATGATCTCTTCGATCCGCTCGATGGCTTGCGGTTTTTCAATTTTGGACATGATGCCGACCCGACCACGGGCGATCTTGCGGACTTCCGCAAGATCCTCTGGGCGCTGGATGAAGGAAAGGGCCACCCAGTCGACGCTGCCGGTTGCCAGCACCGCATCGAGATCCGAACGGTCCTTCTCGGTAAGCGCGCCGACCGCAAGCAACGTATCGGGAAGGCTGACACCCTTGCGGTCGGAAATCTTGTTGCCGGAGACGACGGTGCAGACGATCCGGTGACCATCACACTCCTGGGCCAGGAGATGCAGCTTGCCATCGTCGATCAGCAGACGATGTCCTGGCTGCACGGATTCGAGAATTTCGGGGTGAGGCAGGAACACGCGGTTTTCGTTGCCGGGTTCGTCGATATCATCAAGCGTAAAGGTCTGCCCCGCTTTCAGTTCAACCGATCCGTTGGCGAACTTTCCGACGCGAAGTTTTGGTCCCTGCAAATCGGCAAGAATGCCGATCGGACGGCCCGAGCGGGCTTCGACGGCCCGGATGCGACCGATCAGGGTTCGCATCATGTCATGGCTCGAATGGCTCATGTTGATGCGGAACAGATCGGCTCCGGCCTCGTGCAGCTTGGCGATCATGTCCTCTTCGGCAGAGGCAGGGCCTAGCGTTGCAAGGATTTTGACTTTACGGTCTCGCTTCATCAATTCTGGCTTTCCTGTGGAGCGGGCATATCGGTCAGCTGAACCATCCAGCTGCCCTGACGCCCGGTGTCATATTCCTTGAAGCCGAACTGCTGAAACCCGCGGGCAAAGCAGTCCTGAACGCCGGTAATCTTGAACTCGTTTTCGGCAACGCACATGTTGACATTGCCCGCCCACCGGCCGCCACGGGCGGCATCTTCGGCATAGAGATAGTAGTAGCGCGACTGCAACTGGCCCTCGATCAGCGTGGCGCAACCGCTGGCAGGAATCTGCCACCAGCCTTCGGATACCCAGCCATCCTTCGAACGGTACCCTATCGCGACTCCAACAAGATTTTGTGTCGTATTGCACACTCGGAATTCGGCATGGGCTTCGTTGGGAGCTATCGCAAAAGACAAGCCTGCGCCGAGAAAAAGGGCTGCCAGCATGCCGCCAGCAGAGCGCCTGCTCCGTTGGGCGCTAACCTTGCGCTTCGATTCCATGCGTCCATGCTCAGTGTTTTTCGGTTCGTGCAGTACGATTCGCATGATGTTCCAAACGGCTCCCACATGCCTGTTGCTTTGTGCGCTGGCAAAACTTGAATGTCAACGCAATTCTAATCGATTATATCGACGCGTTTCGCGCGTTCTGACCCCATGAGGGGCCCCGCCGAGACCCGCCGACCCAGTTCGGACGGCTTCCCATTTCTTTAATAGGCCTGCTTTAAGCAACTCTCAACAAGCCAGCCTTGAAACGGGCAAGATGACATGCAAAGACAGAAAAAAGAGAGAAAACTATGTCAATGCAGGATTTTTGCCCCTTCGAAGTCATCTCCGGTCGCAACGATCTTGGACTGGTTCTGCTCGGAGATCACGCTTCCAACCGCCTCCCGGCTCAGTATGGCGATCTCGGTCTGCCGGCCTCCGCTTTCAACCGTCATATCGCCTATGACATCGGTATAGAACCGCTGCTGCGCTCGCTGGCGGCAACGTTGAATGCTCCTGCTGTCATGAGCTGCTTTTCCCGGCTTCTGATTGATCCGAACCGCGGAGCGGATGATCCGACGCTGATCATGAAAATTTCCGATGGCGCCATCATTCCGGGCAATCACCCGCTTGCCCCCGAAGAGGCCGCCCGCCGGGTCGATCTTTACTATCGCCCCTACCACGATGCGGTGGCCGCACTGATCAAAGCGGTGGACCAGGAAAGCGGACGGGCGCCCTTGGTTCTGTCACTGCATTCTTTCACGCCCACCTGGAAGGGTACGGCTCGGCCTTGGCATGCGGGCGTGTTGTGGGACAGTGATCCGCGCGCGCCCACGGCGCTGCTGCAAGCACTCAAAGCCCAATCCGACATCGTCACCGGTGACAACGAACCTTATGACGGTGCCCTCAAAGGGGACACGATGTACAAGCATTGCATGCGCGCCGGTATCCCGCATGCGTTGCTCGAGGTCCGGCAGGACCTCATCGGCGATGAAGCCGGCGTCGAAGCCTGGAGCCGGCGCCTTGCACCGATTTTCGAGCAGATGAATGCTGACGCCACGCTGCATGAATACAAGATCTATCCGTCGCGGACCGGTCCCTATGACACCAGTCCCACGATCTGAAAAAGGAGATCTGCGATGACCGATTTGACACCCGAGCAACAGACCCAACTGGAAGCAGCAGCCTTCCGCAGGCTGGTTTCGCATTTGCGCGAGCGCACCGACGTGCAGAATATCGATCTGATGAACCTCGCTGGCTTCTGTCGCAACTGCCTGTCGAACTGGTACCTCGACGCCGCCAAGGCTGCCGGGCTCGATGTCAGCAAGGACCAGTCGCGTGAACATGTCTATGGCATGCCCTACGAAGACTGGAAGGCCCGCTACCAGTTCGATGCAAGCCCCGAAAAACAGGCTGCCTTCGAACGCAACCGTCCGAAGGAAGGCTGAAACAGGCCGCCGCCGAACAGCGGAAAAGGCTTGACCTCACGACTGTTTCGCGGCACGTGATCCGACCAATCAACCGAGTGGAATCAGAAAAGGAGCAGGACGCATGTCAGATGCACACGGTGTCGCGCGCGATCAACTGAAGTCCTTCATCGAGCGCATCGAGCGTCTGGAAGAAGAGAAGAAGACGATCGCCGACGACATCAAGGATGTCTATGCCGAGGCCAAGGGCACGGGTTTCGACACCAAGATCCTCAAGAAGGTCATTTCCATCCGCAAGCAGGACAAGGACGAGCGAATGGAACAGGAAGCCATCCTGGAAACCTATCTCATGGCGCTCGGCATGATCGAAGGTCCGCCGGACGACGAATGAGCTTCAGCGCACACGGTGCAAAATCAAAACCCCGTCCCGATATCGATCGGGACGGGGTTTTTCGTTTCTGATCTCTGGTGGCTCGGATTACTGCGTGTTGCCGAACAGGCCCTCGCCGCCAAACCGGGCAGGATCGATCTTGGTGTTGAAACCGGCAGCATAAGCGTCGTCAGGCTGACGGGTCAGGGCACTGGCGACAAAACGCGGGGCCTTGACGGGTTTGGCCATCTGATCCACGCGACCCTTGTCGATTGCCCATTTCGCAATCAGGTTGCCGGTCAGTTCCTTGGCTTTGCCAGGCTTCTTGGTATCGGTCTTCTGAACCAGGGTCTTCGCTTTCGGACGGCCGCCCTTCTTCACGTCACGCACCGGCTCGGCATCGCTGGTCCGCAACTCGTTCGGGATCGTGATCGATCGGGTAAGCGTCTGTTTCGGCACATCGAGAGCCGCCATTTCAGCCAGCCCATTGTCGGCACTGTCCTTGGCGTCGGCTGCATCGAGGCTGTCGATGATGCCGGCAACCTCGTCGGTGTCGGTTTCCTTGTCGTCCGCGGCAGGGCCGGTCTCGGCAGCAAGAGCTGCGATCTCTTCCGGCTTCACGTCGGCCTCCGGCAGATCAACATCTTCAGCCTTGGCGACATTGATTGCGGGACGCTCGATCGGCATCGGTACCATGGCCGATTTCAGGGCATCCGGTTCGGCAGAGGCTGTTTCGATCACAGCCTCGCTGTCGCCGGGCCGCTTGCGAGCACCGAGCAATTGCGGAACCGGAACGGCGACAGTTGCCAGATTGACGAACTCTTCCTTCTTAGCCTCAGGAACCAGCGCAGGGTCCGGTTGCGGCACCAGAGCCGCCTGCATCGCTTCTTCCGCAGGGTTTGTCTTCTGCGACAGAAGTGCGGTTTGCAGCTTGGAGTCGCTGCTTTCGTAGGTCGGGCGAATGCCGGGAACCGGAGCGTTGATGAGGTCCTTCTCGTCAACCGCAGCCGTCAGGATCGGCTCAGGCTTCTGCTTGGCCTCCCGGGCAGGCTTGGTTTCCTCGACCTTTGCCATCTGGGTCGAAGCTTCGACAATTTCTTCCTCGTCCTCGTCACCACCGGAGAACAGGGCGGCGAGAAGGCTCTTGCTGCGACGGTTATCGCTATCCGTTTCCTTGGATCCGCCACCGGCAACCAGGATACTGTCGGCATCAACCCGCTTGCGGTAATCGGCAAGGGCTGCGGCATAGCCCGGCATGGTTCCGCCTTCGGCAGGCCGATGCAGGGTCTTGCCATCCGGGAACAGGCGAGCCAGTTCACGACGCGGCAGTCTGGGCCAGGCGCGGACGCCACCGACATCCATATGGACGAAGGGGGAACCCGACGTCGGATAGAAGCCAACGCCGCCCACCTGGAACTTGACGCCGATTTCGCGCAGCTTGCGCAGCGGCACGTCCGGAATATAGAAGTCCATGGCCTTGCCGAGAATATGCTGGCTTTTTTCGGCCACGCCCTTGGAGCGTGAACGCAGCATGGCATTGGTGCCGGCAGAGCGGTAGCCGCCGATCACATGGATGTAATCGCGCGATCCGGACTTCTGGTACACTTCCCAGATCAGGTCGAACAGCCGCGGGTCCATGCGGGTCGGCTCGTTCTTGCGCCAGTCGCGCAGGATCATATTCAGCTGTTTCAGACCCTTCGGGTCATAGCGCCCATTGCGTTTGAAAACGATGGTCGCCTTTTCGTGGGAATGCACGTGGTAGATTTTCAAGGCTCTGGTCTGGGCAGCTTCGGCGCCCGGCACCATGAAGGCCATAGCCAGAAGCGCGGCAGGAACTGCCATCTTCAGACCAACCATCGCCTTCCTGAACATAGCGCCCAGCGTCACAGCCGCAGCACTTGCCCGGTTATTGGTGTCTTCGTTACGATACAACTCGATCCCCGTCCGCTGGCCATCGTGTCCCAATTTGCCTCATGCAGGTCAATTACGGTCAGACGATGGCAAATGCGTTACTGGCGTTCCTACCCCTGAATATAGTGAACAATGCACTAACAAGGGATAAACGCCAACCAGGCTTTCATACCAAGGCAAGGCTTTAACCCCAATCCAGCGCTGTTTTCCAGCACTTTCTTCGAATCGCCGCCAGATCCTTTGCTTAACCTGGATCTCTACACTTGCACCGGACTGTCCTAACCGCCATGACAGAGGTCAACGGAAACAGCCTGAATCGGGTGCATTTTACGCAAACGCAAAAAGCCCGCCGTTGAAATCGGCGGGCAGTTGCAATAAGGCGAATCACCTTCAGGCGGTTTCGGGCTCCACCTGCTTGAGCGGATTGTCGGGGTCGATGCCGTAATCCTTGAGCTTGCGATAGAGCGTCGAGCGACCGATGCCGAGCCGGCGAGCAACTTCGCTCATCTGGCCACGATAGAAGCGCAAGGCGAACCGGATCAGTTCCTCCTCCAGTTCCGCAATCGGCCGCACCTCACCATCCTCACCGATGGCCGCAAGCGATCCTTCAGTCTGTGCGACGGGTTTGGAAGCGCCGGGATAATTCACCCCGACAGGCGTCGCAAAGGCACCACCGAAATCGGGATAGACCTCGGGCATGTCCGACACCGCCAGACTGGGGGCAGTGACGACATCGCGCTTGCCGGAGAAGATGCTTTCGCCGTCGGCAGCAATATAGCCCGGGATCTGGGCGGCGATCTGCGGGAAATCGCCGATGTTGAGCTGATCGTCCTGGGCCAGAACCACAGCGCGGAAAATCGTGTTCTCGAGCTGGCGAATGTTGCCCGGCCAATCATAGGCGGTCAGCAGCGCCATGGCAGCCGGTGTCAGTTCCGGCACGCGGGCAAGCTTCTGGCTGGCGGCAAACCGTTCGACGAAAGTGCGGGCCAGAACCGGAATATCCTCCTTGCGGCGCCGCAGAGCCGGAATGGTGATCGGGAAGACGTTGAGGCGATAATAAAGGTCCTCGCGGAATTCACCTGCCTTGACGGCAGCGATCAGGTCCTTGTTGGTCGCCGAAATCAGGCGCACATCGACCTTCTGCGGCCGGCGCGCACCGATCGTCTCGATTTCGCCATTCTGGATCGCCCTCAGAAGTTTTACCTGCACTTCGAGCGGCAGATCGCCGATTTCATCAAGGAAGAGCGTGCCACCGTCGGCTTCGGCAAACTTGCCGATATGTTTTTCAGTGGCACCGGTAAAGGCACCCTTTTCATGGCCGAACAGGATGCTTTCGACCAGATTGTGCGGAATGGCACCGCAATTGACGGTGATGAACGGTTTGCCAGCCCGTTCGCTGCCGGACTGGATGGCGCGGGCAACCATTTCCTTGCCGACGCCCGATTCTCCTTCCAGCACCACCGGAATATCGGACTGGGCGGCGCGGCGGGACAATTCCATGACCCGGGCCATTGCCGGACTGACCGCCACGATGTCATCGAAGCGAATGACGCCGCTGCGATTGCGGGAACTCGACCGGCTTCCCTGGCCATTGTCGACCTTAAGCGCATTGGTGATCGCCGAGCCGATCCTTTCGGGCGAAACCGGTTTCACAACGAAATCGAATGCGCCGGCACGCATCGCCATGACGACGGTTTCGATGCCGCCCTGCCCGGTTTGAACGATCACCGGAACTTCCGTGCCCTGCTCGCGCAAGGCATTCAGAAAGGCAATGCCATTCATTTCCGGCATCATCAGGTCGAGAATGATCACGCCGATCTTGTCGCCGTGTTTCGCCAGCATTTCCAACCCCTGGCGACCGTTTTCGGCGAGATGGGGAACATGCCCGATCCGTTCGACAGCATGCTTGAGAAGGCGCCGCTGGACGGGATCGTCATCGATCAGCAAAACATGGGTGGTCAAGGGGAAGTCTCCCTGTTGTTCTTGTTGTGTGAGCTACCCTGACACAGAGGCTTGAAAATCCTGTTTTGAGAAATGCTTGCATTTTAACGATCGCCGCATCAAACAGGGCGACCCGGAATTGCGAGGAAAAGATCATGAAAATCCGCCCCTTCTTTCATAGCAACGAATGCGATCCGAAGCAGATGCATTCCGCAGCCGAAGCGGTCGGCAGTCCCGTGGAGCTTTCCGATCTTCCGCAATGGAACCTCGGCGATCTCTATCCGTCGCGCGATGGTGAAGCCTTCCTCGGCGACCTCGCCCGTGCCCGCACCGATGCCGCAGCCTTCCGGGACAAATGGAAGGGGAGGCTCCCTGAGGCCTGCAAGGCCACCGGCACCAGCGGTCTGGGCCAGGCCCTGAAGGAGTTCGAGGCCCTGGAAGATCTGATCGGCCGCATCGGCTCCTATGCCGGCCTCGTCTATTATGGAGACATGACGGATCCCGCGAACGGTAAGTTCTTTGCCGATACCAGTGCCGCGATCACCGACATGGCCTCCAACCTTCTGTTCTTCGGGCTTGAACTCAATCGCATCGATGATGCCGCGCTGGAAGGCGCGATGACGAACGATCCGGTAGCCGGCCACTATCGCCCCTGGCTCGAGGATCTCCGGCGTGAAAAGCCGCACCAGCTCGACGACCGCACCGAGCAGCTTTTCCTGGAAAAGAGCCAGACCGGCGCGAGCGCCTGGAACCGGCTCTTCAATGAAACGATGGCGGCCCTTCGCTTTCCGCTCGATGGCGAAAGCCTGGCGCTCGAAGAGGCGCTCAACAAGCTGCAGGAGCCGGATGCCGATCTGCGCGCCAGGGCGGCGCAATCGATCGCCGGCGTGTTCAGGGACAATGTCCGCATCTTCACGCTGATCACCAATACGCTCGCCAAGGATAAGGAAATTTCCGACCGCTGGCATGGATTCAACGACATTGCCGACAGCCGACATCTGTCCAACCGCGTCGAGGGGCCGGTGGTCGATGCCTTGGCCGCTGCCGTCAAGGCCGCCTATCCCCGACTGTCGCATCGTTATTATGCGATGAAGGCGAAATGGCTCGGCATGGAGCAGCTGGAATATTGGGATCGCAACGCGCCCTTGCCGGAAACCCCGTCACAGCTGGTCAGCTGGCAGGAGGCGAAGGACACCGTCCTTTCGGCCTACCACGATTTTCACCCGGAAATGGCGCGCATCACCCGTCGTTTCTTCGACGAGAACTGGATCGATGCGCCGGCCCGCCCCGGCAAGGCGCCGGGCGCCTTCGCCCATCCGACCGTTCCTTCGGCACATCCTTATGTTCTGGTCAATTATCTCGGCAAACCGCGCGATGTCATGACGCTGGCGCACGAGCTTGGCCATGGCGTGCATCAGGTGCTGGCCGGCGAACAGGGCGCACTGATGAGCGCAACGCCGCTCACGCTTGCCGAAACAGCATCCGTCTTCGGCGAAATGCTGACCTTCCGCGCCCTTCTCGCCAAGACGAAGGACCGGACCGAACGTAAGGCCATGCTCGCCCAGAAGGTCGAGGACATGATCAACACGGTCGTGCGCCAGATCGCCTTCTATGAATTCGAACGCCGCGTGCATACGGCCCGCCGGGAAGGCGAACTGACGTCGGAACAAATCGGCGAAATGTGGATGGCGGTGCAGGCCGAAAGCCTCGGGCCGGCCATCAGGCTCTCGGAAGGCTACGAGAACTGGTGGACCTATATCCCCCACTTCATTCATTCGCCCTTCTATGTCTATGCCTATGCGTTTGGCGATTGCCTCGTCAATTCGCTCTATGCCGTCTATGCCAAGGCGGAACCAGGCTTCCAGGAGAAGTATTTCGCGCTCCTGCGCGCCGGCGGGACCCAGCATTATGCCGACCTTCTCAAGCCTTTCGGCCTTGATGCCACCGATCCGTCGTTCTGGGACAAGGGCCTGTCGATGATCGAAGGGCTGATTGACGAACTTGAGGCGCTTGATAGGGAGGCATGAGCCTCGCCATCAGGAAGGACCTATGACGCCAGAAGAACCTTTCGTGCTGTTGCGCGATGACCGGGAGGACGAAACGCTTGCCTTCGTCCATCCGGAACGGCTGATCGTGGCATGGGATGAAGAAGGTTTCACCAACGGCCTTCAATCGCTGGAGCAGGCAAGACGGGACGGCAAATGGATCGCAGGCTTCATGTCCTATGAAGCGGGCTTTCTGTTCGAGGAGAAGCTGAAGCGACGGATGCCGGTGCGGCTCGAAACGCCGCTGATGGCCTTTGGCGTTTTCGCCGGCCCTTCCTTTGAACATCCGCTGGGCGTACCCCGGCAGAGGATGGAAAACGAACCGTTCCTGGAAGCGCCGCGGGCCGAATGGAGCCTTGAGGACTATCGCGAACGTTTCGACCGGCTGCATGGGCACCTGCGCAAGGGCGATTGCTACCAGGCCAATCTGACGATGCCGGTCCACGCCACATGGAAAGGCGATCCGATCGCCGCCTTCTGGTCACTGATCGAGCGACAGCCTGTCCATTACGGAGCCCTCGTCAATCTTGGCGGGCCGATCCTGTTGTCGCGCTCTCCGGAACTCTTCTTCCGCGTCGGACGGGACGGCTATATCGAAACCCATCCGATGAAGGGGACCGCGCGCCGCGGCCAAAGTGCAGCCGAAGATGCCGAAATCATCGCCACGATGAAGGCCGACATCAAGACGCAGGCCGAAAACCGGATGATCGTCGATCTCCTGCGCAACGATATCTCGCGCATCACCGAAGTCGGAACGCTTGACGTGCCGAAACTCTTCGAGGTCGAGACCTATCCAACCGTCCACCAGATGGTCAGCCACGTTCGCGCCAAGCTTCTGCCCGACCTGACGATCGGCGATATCTTTGCCGCACTGTTCCCTTGCGGCTCCATCACCGGCGCGCCGAAACTGCGGGCCATGGAAATCCTCCATGATCTCGAGGCCGGTCCGCGTGGCGCCTATTGCGGTTCGATAGGTTTCATCGCGCCGGATGGAACCATGCGCTTCAACGTCGCCATTCGGACGCTTTCGCTCTATGACGATGGCCGGGCCATCTTCAATGTCGGCGGCGGTATTGTCTTCGATTCCAACGCCGAAGACGAATATGCCGAATGCCTCTTGAAGGCACGCTTCGCTGTCGGTGACCGCGAGATCGGCCGATGAGCGCTTTCTCCCTCATCGAGACCATGCGCTACGAACCCGGACAGGGCATTCTCCGTCGCAACCTGCATGGGGCGCGTCTCTCCAACTCCGCACGCATATTCGGCTTTCCGGGCGCTGATGCGGCGCTTGCAGCACTCGATGACCTCGCGGCGGCTGCGGCATCCAGCCTGCGACTGCGTCTCGAGCTTTTCCCCGATGGTCGTCACGAGATGACCTCGGCCCCCTTTGCTTCCTTGCCGGAAGGTAAGACCTGGCGCGCGCGGATCGCGAGCAACACCCGGCTCTCTTCGTCCGATCCGAAACTCCGGCACAAGACGTCGGATCGGGCCCGCTATCAGGCGGCACGCGCGGAATATTCGCCCGAAGAGGCCGATGAGGTGCTGCTGACCAACGAAAAGGGTGAGCTTTGCGAAGGTACGATCACCAATCTTTTCGTCGATGAAGGGCACGGCCGGTTGCTGACCCCGCCGCTTTCCTCAGGATGCCTGGCGGGCGTCCTGCGCACGAGCCTCATCTGCGCCAAAAAGGCACGGGTCGCCGCAATCAAACCGGATGACATTGCCGGCCGACCTTTTTATCTTGGCAATTCGCTGAGAGGCCTGATCCCCGCCATCCTTGCCTGAAAGTCCAAGATGCTGATCCTGACCGTGACCTATAAAGTACCGCTCGAACAGGTGGAGCCGTTGAGCACACCTCATATGGAATGGGTGAAACAGGGTTACGAGCGGGGCTGGTTTCTCGCATCCGGCCGAAAGGTGCCGCGGACAGGCGGTGTCATCCTCGCCCGCGGCCCGCGCCAGGAAATCGAGGCTTTTCTGGCCGAAGATCCTTTCGTCACCGGAAATGTCGCCGACTACGACATTGTCGAAGTCGCTTTCACGACCACGGTCGCGGGTCTCGATGCTCTGAAAGACGATGGGACGAAACCATGAGCGATCCGTTCCGATACAAGCCCTTTACCCTGCCTCTCAAACCTTTCAGCATCGGGCTTTCGGCCATCGATCCGAAACAATGGATCGAGCCCGATGGCGATCTTCTCTCCTATCTCGACGAGAAGAACCGCCTGCTCGAAACCAACCGCGACGACATTTTCCGCGAGGTAGAAGGATCACGCGAGGCGCAGGCCGAAGCGCGCGACCTGCTCGTTGAGCATCTCACCGGGGAACATCCCGAACTCTATCGCCGGGAAGATGAGACCATCCGCTTTCTCGATCGGTCCGTTGCGCTTCATGAGCCCGATGTCGCGCCCCTGCTGACGGCCGGTTCCATCGTCGCCGATGATCTCGTGGTTCTGGAAAAGAAGCCGGACGGCTGGAACGTGACCGCCGGTTATGTCGCCTTTCCGTCCGGTTGGTCACTGAAGGAAAAGGCCGGCCTGCCGATGGAGGGCGTTCATGCCCATGTGCCGGGCTTTGAAGGCGGCACCCGCAACGCGATGATGATCAATCGCATCTTCGACAATCTGCAGCCGGATCTGCCGGCTGCCCGCCTCAACTGGTCGATCTATCCGGAAGGCGAACTGTTCTGGCCGCCGGAACGTGGCGCCCGCGCGGATCGCGGCGACTTCAATCCCGCCAACAATTTCATCCGGGTCGAGCGCCAGACGCTCAGACGGCTGCCGAAAACCGGCGCCATCCTGTTTACGATCCGGATCTACCAGGATCCGTTGACCCTGCTCGCCGGCCAGCCCGATCGTCGCGATCTTGCGCTGGCGCTCGCCGCCAAGCTGGAAGAATTCACGCCCGAGCAGCTGCGCTACAAGGGCATGGTCAAGAAGAAGGACAAACTGGTCGAATATCTGAGAGGATAGAACCGGGTCCGACCGCGACCGCTTGAGACAAGAAGGCTGTAGTTCGAAGGCAGCACATCCCTTCGCCTCTCTCCTTTTCCCCTTTTTTATGACGCCAAACTGTGTTTAGTGAACCTACACATTTGTGCAAATAGGAGACCCAGCCCAAAATGACAGAAGCCAACTACCCGGTTTATGGCGAAATCACCGGTCCGATCGTGATGATCGGCTTTGGTTCGATCGGACGTGGTACTTTGCCCCTCATCGAACGCCACTTCAAATTCGACAAGAGCCGGATGGTGGTCATCGATCCTCGTAACGACGAGGCCGAGCTTCTTGCCAAGCATGGTGTCCGCCATATCCAGGCCCATGTCACGAAGGAGAACTACAAGTCTCTCCTCAAGCCGCTGCTGACCGAAGGCGAAGGCCAGGCTTTCTGCGTCAACCTGTCGGTGGATACCGGTTCGGTGGATCTGATGAAGCTCTGCCGCAAGCACAATGCACTCTATATCGATACCGTCGTCGAGCCCTGGCTCGGCTTCTATTTCGACAAGGACATGGACAATGCCAAGCGCACCAACTACGCCCTGCGCGAAAGCATGCGGGCCGAAAAGGAGCGCAGCCCCGGTGGCGCGACGGCGGTTTCCTGCTGCGGCGCCAATCCCGGCATGGTCTCGTGGTTCGTCAAGCAGGCGCTCGTCAACCTCGCCAATGAAATCGGCCTCAAGTTCGATGAACCGGCACAGGACGATCGCGAAGGCTGGGCAAAGCTGATGAAGAAAGTGGGCGTCAAGGGCGTCCATATTGCCGAGCGCGATACGCAGCGCACCAAGAACCCGAAGCCATTCAACACTTTCTGGAACACCTGGTCTGTCGAAGGCTTCATTTCCGAAGGCCTGCAACCCGCCGAGCTTGGCTGGGGCACCCACGAAAAATGGATGCCGAAGAACGCCAAGAAGCACAAGAAGGGCTCCAAGGCAGCGATCTATATCGAGCAGCCCGGCGCCAACACGCGCGTTCGCACCTGGTGCCCGACGCCCGGCCCGCAGTACGGCTTCCTCGTCACCCATAACGAGTCCATCTCGATCGCCGATTTCTTCACGGTGCGCGACAAGGATGGCGATGTAACCTACCGTCCGACTTGCCATTACGCTTACCATCCGGCCAATGATGCGGTGCTGTCGCTGCATGAAATGTTCGGCAATGGCGGCAATGCGCAGCCGGTTCTGCATGTTCTCGACGAGCACGAACTGGTCGATGGTGTCGATGAACTCGGCGTCCTGCTCTATGGCCACGAAAAGAACGCCTACTGGTATGGTTCGCGGCTTTCGCTCGAGGAAACCCGTCGCATTGCGCCTTACCAGAACGCGACGGGCCTTCAGGTAACCTCCGCCGTTCTCGCAGGTATGGTCTGGGCACTCGAAAATCCGGAAGCCGGCATCGTTGAAGCCGACGAGATGGATTACAAGCGCTGCCTGGAAGTACAGTCGCCCTATCTCGGCCCGGTGGAAGGTCACTATACCGACTGGACGCCGCTCGATGGTCGCCCGGGTCTATTCCCGGAAGATCTCGACGAAAACGATCCCTGGCAGTTCCGCAACATCCTCGTCCGCTGATCGGACGAATTCGATCTTTCACCCCGCGCCAATGCGCGGGGTGCCTTTCCCGGCAGTTGTGTGCTGGACCATTCAAACCCTTGCTTTCACTTTCGAAAGGCTGCAAACTGCCGATCGAACACAAGGCGGGGCTGAGGCGAATGGCCTGCCGGCGCCGACGGGAGAAATTGATGAAGTACTTTGCCATTCCCCTCATTGTCGCCACTGCGGCACTGGCTTCCTGCACCACCGAGCGGGAACGCCCCCTGCCCGAGCCGAACCGGCCGGCGGCCACCTCCATCGAGGGTACCTGGACTGATCCGAACGGCCTGATCTCGACCTTCCAGGCCGGCAGTTTCAACACAAGGACGACGGATGGCTCGAACCAGCTTCTTGCGTCTGGCACCTATATCAATTCATCGGGTAATCTCTACGAAATCAGCCTGACCTCGCTGGTGCAGAACAAGCAATCCAAGGTCAATTGCGCCATGGTGACGCCGGACCAGTTGAACTGCACCGCCGATTCCGGTCTGCAATTCGTTCTCAAGCGGCAATCGAATTCGGTCGTTGTTCGCTGATGCCGCAAAGGGTGGCCAAGGCCACCCACGGCAAACTGCCTGTCACATTGCCGGGCTAAACGCATCTTGATTGTTTACTGACGAAAGGGAGACTGTGATGAACCGTTACCTCCGCGTGGCTTTTTTTGGTGCCTCCGCCCTGGCGATCTCCGCCGGTTCGGCCTTCGCCGACTACGAACTCAATATTCTTCATATCAACGACTACCATTCGCGAATCGAAGCCATCAACAAGTTCGATTCGACCTGCTCGGCTGAAGAGGAAGGCAAGAACGAGTGCTTCGGCGGCATCGCCCGCATGAAGACTGCGATCGAAACTGCTCGCAATGCCATCACCGGCGCCAAGGGCAATGTCCTGGTGCTCGATGCCGGCGACCAGTCCCAGGGTTCGCTCTTCTATTCGCAGTACAAGACCGCTGCGATCGCCGAATTCATGAATGGCATCGGCTTTGATGCCATGGCTGTCGGCAACCACGAATTCGACGATGGCCCGGAAGAACTGGCAAAGTTCATCGACGCGGCCAAGTTCCCGATCATCTCGGGCAATGTCATGGCACCGGCGAGCTCGCCGATCGGCGGCAAGCTGAAGCCTTATGAAATCAAGGATGTTGGCGGACAGAAGGTGGCGATCCTCTCTGTTCTCGCGACCGATACGCCGGAAACCTCTTCGCCCGGCCCGGCGATCCTGTTTGAGGACGAGATCACCTACCTGAAATCGACCGTCAAGGAAATCGAAGCCCAGGGCATCAACAAGATCGTGCTGCTTTCGCATGTCGGCTATCCGCGCGACAAGCAGATCGGAGCCGCCGTTGACGGTATCGACGTGATCGTGGGTGGCCACAGCCATACGCTTCTGTCGAACAAGGACGAGAATGCGGCCGGTCCCTACCCGACCATGGTCAAGGATCCGTCCGGCAAGGACGTTCCGATCGTTACAGCCTATGCCTATTCGAAATATCTCGGCGAACTGAAGGTCGTGTTCGATGACAATGGTGTCGTCAAGTCGGCCACCGGCGAACCGAAGCTGCTCGATGCCACCGTCAAGCCCGATGAGGCCTATGTGGCCCGCGTCAAGGAACTTGGCGCACCGATCGAAGCCCTGAAGCAGAAGGTGATCGGATCATCCGCAGAACCGATCGACGGCTCGCGTGACAATTGCCGCGCCCGCGAATGCGCCATGGGTAACCTCGTGGCCGATGCCATGCTTGACCGCGTCAAGGATCAGGGCATCGAGATCGCCTTTGCCAATGGTGGCGGCCTGCGTGCCTCCATCGATGGCGGCGATGTCTCGATGGGAGAAGTGCTGACGGTGCTGCCGTTCCAGAACACGATCGCGACCTTCCAGCTCAAGGGCGAGGACGTGGTCGCAGCGCTCGAAAGCGGCGTGTCGCAGGTCGAGGAAGGCAAGGGACGCTTCCCGCAGGTCTCGGGCCTCAAGTTCAGCTTCGATGCATCCAAGCCTGCCGGCAGCCGCGTCAGCGACGTTCAGGTCAAGACCGCGAGCGGCTATGCTCCGATCGATCCGGCCAAGGTTTATGGCGTCGTGGCCAACAACTACACGCGCGGCGGCGGCGACGGCTACAAGGTCTTTGCGGAAAAGGCGATCAACCCCTACGATTTCGGGCCGAGCCTGGAAGATACGGTTGCCGCCTATATCAGCAAGAATTCGCCCTACAAGCCCTATCTGGATGGCCGCATCGTTGAACTGGCCGCCGCTGCCAAGCCGGTCGAAGAAGCCAAGCCGGCTGCCGAGGTGAAGGTACCGGAAATGCCGAAGGCCTCGACCGAAGTGGCGACCCAGCCGCCTGCGGTTGCCGGTGCCGAGAACAAGCATGTCATCGTCAAGGGTGACAATTTCTGGAACCTCGCCAAGCAGTTCTATGGTGCAGGCGCGATGTGGAAGAAGATTGCCGAAGCCAATGGCAATCCCAAGCCCCGTCACCTGACCATCGGCAAGGAACTGGTCATCCCGGCGAAGTGAGCCGATCTGACGCATCGAATGGGCGGTCCGGGCATTCCCCGGGCCGCCATTTGCTTTTATAAGCGGCCTAAAGATCCAAAACTGCGGGATGCTCGTAAAAGAGATCTTGCAAAGAAGAGAATGAATTGCCCATGAGCATGCTGCCCGCAGATCATCCGCCCGTAAAATTTGGCAAGGTCGGTGTCCTTCTCGTCAATCTCGGAACACCGGATGGCACCGATTACAAATCGATGCGCCGTTACCTGAAGGAATTCCTGATGGACCGGCGCGTGATCGAATGGTCGCCATTCTTCTGGTATCCGATCCTGTTCGGCATCGTTCTCAACCGGCGGCCGCAGAAGGTCGGCAAGGCCTATGAGGCGATCTGGAACAAGGATCGCGACGAGAGCTATCTCAGGACTTACACCCGCTCTCAGGCGGAAAAAATGGCAGAAAGGCTCAAGGATCTGCCGAATGTCGTGGTCGATTGGGGCATGCGCTACGGCCAGCCATCGATCAAGGACAAGATCAAGAATCTCACCGATCAGGGCTGCGAGAAGATCCTGCTGTTCCCGCTCTATCCGCAATATGCTGCGTCGACCACCGCAACGGTGAATGACAAGGCATTCGATGCGCTGAAGGCTATGCGCTGGCAGCCGGCGCTACGGACGGTGCCACCCTATCATGACGACCCGGCCTATATCGAAGCGCTGGCCAATTCGGTGAAGGCCCATCTGGCGACGCTGGATTGGGAACCGCAGCTTCTCGTCACCTCGTTCCACGGCATCCCGCAATCCTACTTCAAGGCCGGCGACCCTTATCACTGCCATTGCCTGAAGACTGCCCGTCTGCTGCGCGAAAAGCTTGGCTACAGCAAGGACCAGTTCATGGTGACCTTCCAATCGCGTTTCGGACCGGAAGAATGGCTGCAGCCCTATACCGACAAGACAATGGAAGCGCTGCCCGGTAAGGGCATCAAGCGGATCGCGATCATGAATCCCGGCTTCGTTTCCGACTGCCTGGAGACCCTGGAGGAAATCGCTGGCGAAGCCGGTGAAATCTTCCACCATCATGGCGGTGAGAAATTCACGCACATTCCATGCCTGAACGACAGTTCCGACGGGATCAACGTGCTTGAGGCTCAGGTTCGTCGCGAATTGATGGGGTGGGTATAACCACGCGGCGGAAATCGTTTCGACCACCGTATTTCCGTCGTCACTTGCAAATAAAAATGGCGCTCCTATCGTATTAGGGAAGAACCGGGCATTAGGCCCGGTCTTTGAACGGGAGAGCTAAGATGGATTCCTTGTCGGGTCTCGATATCGCGGTCATCGCAATTGTCGTGCTGGTGGTTGCCACACTGATCGCCGGTATCAAGACCGTGCCTCAAGGCTATAATTACACGGTCGAGCGCTTCAAGCGCTATACGCGCACACTGCATCCGGGTTTGAACCTGATCATCCCTTACATCGACACGATTGGCGCCAAGCTCAATATGATGGAGCAGGTGCTGGATGTGCCGACGCAGGAGGTCATCACTAAGGACAATGCCAGCGTCAAGGCCGATGCCGTCGCCTTCTATCAGGTGCTGAATGCCGCACAGGCCGCCTACCAGATCTCCAACCTCAACCAAGCCCTGCTGAACCTCACCATGACCAACATCCGTTCGGTCATGGGCTCGATGGATCTCGATGAACTTCTGTCGAACCGCGACACGATCAACGAACGACTGCTGCGCACGGTCGATGAAGCGGCCAATCCCTGGGGCATCAAGATCACCCGCGTCGAGATCAAGGACATTACGCCGCCGGCCAATCTGGTCGAATCCATGGCGCGGCAGATGAAGGCCGAACGCGAAAAGCGCGCCCAGGTGCTGGAAGCCGAAGGACTGCGCGCCGCCCAGATTCTCAAGGCGGAAGGCGCCAAGCAGGCTGCGATCCTCAAGGCCGAAGGCGAACGCGAAGCCGCGTTCCGCGAGGCAGAAGCCCGCGAACGTCTCGCTGAAGCCGAAGCGAAAGCAACCCAGATGGTTTCGCAGGCCATCGGGGCCGGCAATGTTCAGGCGCTCAACTATTTCGTCGCCCAGAAATACACCGAAGCTCTGACGTCCATCGGGACGGCGGGCAACTCGAAGATTGTGCTGATGCCGCTCGAAGCATCGTCGCTGATCGGCTCGCTGGGCGGCATTGGGGCAATCGCCAAGGAAGTTTTCGGCGACAATGGCGGTTCGACGCCGACCACGCCGCGCCCGACTACCCGCAACACCGGTTCCGCCGTCCCCTCGACAGCGACAACGCCGAACCCGTTTGTTATCCGTCCCAATCCGGAAAACCAGTCATGATCGCTTCGCTCGTTCGCGAAATGGGGCCATGGGCCTGGTGGATCTTTGGTGCGATCCTCCTCGCAGCAGAGATCCTGGTGCCGGGCAACGTTCTGGTCTGGATCGGGCTTGCCGCGCTTGCGACCGGCCTACTCTCCAATTTCCTCTGGACTGCCGACTGGTGGAACTGGGAAGTTCAATGGCTGGTTTTTGCCGGACTGGCCGTTGTGAGCGTTCTCATCGGCCGCCGTTGGCTGCTTCGGCATGGCAATGCCAATGAGGAGCCAACCCTCAACCGCCGTACGGAGAGCCTGATCGGTCGCACCGCCGATCTTTATGAACCGATCGTCAATGGTCGCGGACGCATCCGGATCGGCGATACGATGTGGATGGTCGAGGGCGCTGACGCACCCGCAGGCACCCGCGTGAAAGTGGTCGGTTCCAGCGGAAGCGATCTCAAGGTCGAAGCGATATGAGCCGACGAGCCTAAGCCGATCAGGCGACGCCGACCCGCAAGAGATCGTGGAAATGCACGATCCCGATCGGGCGGCGCTCGTCATCGACGACGATCAGCGCGGAAATGTTGTGCTGCTCCAATAGCGCCATGGCGCTCGTGGCCAGCGCATTTTCCCGCACGGTCTTGGGATCGCGCGTCATCACGTCATCGACATTGAGAACGGACAGATCCCGCGCCAGATTACGCGCCATGTCGCCTTCTGTCACGATCCCGCACAGCCGGCCGCTATCGTCGACAACGCCGACGCATCCGAAACGCTTGTGCGAGAGAACCGAAACGGCCTCAGGCATCGAAGTGCCCTTGGGCACCAGAGGAACCCGGTCTCCCGTATGCATGACATTCTTGACATGCGAGAGCATGGCTCCGAGCTTGCCACCGGGATGGAAGGTGCGGAAATCGACCGCGGAAAAGCCGCGCGCTTCAAGAAGCGCGACAGCAAGCGCATCGCCGATCGCAAGCTGCATCAGCGCCGATGTCGTCGGAGCCAGGCCATGCGGGCAGGCTTCCTGCGATTTCGGCAGGCAAAGCAGAACGTCCGCCGCACGTCCAAGAGTTGAACTCTCGCCGGAGGTCACTGCAATGAGCGGTATCGAAAAGCGGCGCGAATAGGCGATGATGCCCTGCAGTTCGGTACTTTCGCCGCTCCAGGACAAGGCAACGATCGCGTCGTCGGGCGTGATCATGCCGAGATCGCCGTGGTTGGCCTCGACAGGATGGACGAAGAAAGCCGGTGTGCCGGTCGATGCAAGGGTTGCGGCAATCTTGGCGCCAACGTGGCCGCTCTTGCCCACGCCACTCACCACAACACGGCCCTTGAGGCCGACAATCCGTTCCACGGCTTGCGCAAACGGTTCGGCAAGACCGTTGCTCAGCGCCTTTTCGAGATCGGCGAGGCCAGATTTTTCGGCGCGCAAGGTGCGGAGTGCCGAGCGCGCGGCATTGTTTTCGGGCATTTGAGCGATATTTCCTGTCATCGCTCCCGTTTACTCCTTCTTTTTCGCCTGTCCAGACGGGATTTTCAATGAACCGATTGAAAGGTGCGCATCCTGGGGAAAATCCGGAGCGCCATCGACGGTTGGAAACCTTTGCTTAACCTTGCTCCTTTACCAATGAGTAATCATTGAGCGGATTTGATCCCGGTTACCCATGCTTTTACGCCTCGCCTCTTCACGGACCTCGCGCAAAACGTTTCGGCTGCTGCTTGCTGCCGGCGTTGCGATGGCCTCGTTGCAGTCGGTGGCGAATGCACAATCGCCAGTCGACGATACGACGGATCTGCGCCTGTCCGGCAAGCAGCCAAACGACGCGAGCAATGCGAGCGAAACGGAAGTGGATGACCAGTCCCCCGACACTGCGACGCTTGAACCGCTCGAGCAGGAAGATCCCTACGCGCCCGTCGCCAATGAAGCCTTGAGAGAGAACCGACGGGAGCTGACTGTCGATGAACTCAAGGTCCGACCTGCCCCGCCCGACGAGGCGCCGGGCATTGCCGTGGGTAGCTTCGTCCTGCGTCCAGCGATCACGGAAACGGTCGGCGTCGAGCGCGATCAGACCGGCAACAAGACGAGCACCAGGACCTATCTTCAGAGTGGTTTCAAGGGATCCCTGACATCCGACTGGTCGACCCATGAACTCCGGATCGATGCAGAGGGCAACTGGCAGAAGACGCTCAGCGGCGACAAGAAGGACGATCCCGAGGGCAAGATCGATGCGAACCTGCGCCTCGATATCTCCAACGATACGATCGCCAATCTCAAGGCGGGCTATGACCTCAGCCAGGAGGATGTCAGCGATCCGAATGCCATCGCCAATGCCATTTCGCAGGCAAAGGTCCATCAGTTCACCCTTGGCAGCGACCTGACCCATGATTTCGGCATGCTGCGCGGCACGGTCGGCGTCGATTTCGGCCGGACGACTTATGGGCCGGCCCAATTGGCCAATGGGACCAGTCTCGATCAATCGGACCGCAACCAGAATACCGTCACGCTTCGTGGCCGCCTCGGATACGATCTGTCACCCGTGCTCATGCCGTTCGTTGAAGTCTCGACTGCAAAAACGCTTTACGACGAGACCAGGGACAGCCTCGGCTACCAGCGCGATTCCATGCTCTATGCGCTGAAAGGTGGCTTGGCCGCCGATTTCGGTGAGAAGCTGAAGGGCGAACTGGCCGCAGGCTATGCGCTCGCGGACTTCGAGGACAGTCGCCTCAGCGCCATCGACGCCTTCACGCTTGATGGCAACCTCACCTGGTCTCCGCAGCGCGGGACAGATGTCGAAATGGGCCTGAAGACTTCGATCGAGCCTTCGACCACCGCGGGCGCATCGGGCTCGGTCGCCTATACGGCGAACATGGCGCTGACCCAGGCGATCTTCGACAATATCAAGGGACGTCTTTCGGCTTCGGAAACTTACCGCGATTATGATCTGGCCAGTGCAGCCAATCAGTATGTCACGACAGCCGGAGCCGGCGTGACCTGGTCGATCTCCCGTTCGCTGGACCTCAATGCCGATGTTTCCTGGGAGAATACCCGCCAGGCAAAGGCAACGACCACCAACAATTTCATTGCCGGCCTCGGCCTGACGCTGAAACGCTAAAATCGCAAAAGCTTCGGGCACCGATGCAAAGGCTCCACCGATGCCCGCAGGCGGTCATTTCAGCGCCGCGACCAGAGCCTTCAGATCATGTTCGACCAGATGCTTGATATCGGGACGGTCAAGCGCAAACGCCACGTTGGCCATGATGAAACCATCCTTGGCGCCGGTATCAAACGTCTGGCCCTTGTAGTGATAGGCCGTGAAATCCTGCTGCGCGAGGAGCTTCAGCATCCCGTCCGTGAGCTGGATTTCGTTGCCGGCGCCGCGTTCCTGCGTCGCCAGGATCGAGAAGATCTCGGGCTGCAGGATATAGCGACCATTGATGAAGAAGTTTGTCGGCTGCGTGCCCGGCGCCGGCTTTTCCACCATCCCGGTAATGCGGAAACCGTCGCCGATATCCTCCCCACGCGCCACGATACCGTAGCGGTGCGCGAGTTCCGGCGCGCATTCCTCGACCGCGATCACATTGCCGCCGCTGACCTGGTAGAGATCCACCATGCCCTTCATGCAGCCGATATCGGATTTCATGATCATGTCGGGAAGAAGCAGCGCGAAGGGCTCGTTGCCGACGATATCACGGGCGCACCAGACGGCATGGCCAAGACCGAGCGGTTCCTGCTGGCGGGTAAAGCTTGCGGCACCGGCCTTCGGCAGAAGCGAACCGAGAATTTCGAGCTCGGCCTTCTTGTTTCGCGCCTTGAGCGTTGCCTCGAGCTCGAACTGGATATCGAAGTAATCTTCGATAATTCCCTTGCCGCGACCCGTCACGAACACGAAATGCTCGATGCCAGCTTCGATCGCTTCATCGACCACATACTGGATCACCGGCTTGTCGACGACGGTCATCATTTCCTTCGGCACCGCCTTCGTTGCCGGCAGGAATCGTGTGCCGAGCCCGGCGACCGGGAAAACCGCCTTCTTTACTTTACCCTTGGCCAAAATCACCTCCATGTTTCATCATGAAACTGTTGTATCCGGTTTGCCTTAGCCGGCAATTCCTATTTTTCCTTAAAAGCGTGACCTTATGGTCTTTCCATGGTAAAGACTTTGTTGACTTCGTTTCTGTAAGTTGACGATCTCGACCGGGATGATCCCGGGAAATCAAACCTGCAAAAGCCGGAATGAAGCCATGAAAAACACATTCGGAAACCGCATCGCTTCGCGCCTTCTCCCCTTGGCATTCGCTTTGACGTTCGCCATCGCTCCGCAGGCGCGCGCGGACGACGCATTTGTCAAATGGATCAACGCCTTTTATCCCGTTGCCGCCAAAGCCGGCATCACGGAAAAGACCTATCGCAAGGCGTTCAAGGGCATTTCCGAGCCGGATCCGGCCGTGTTGCAGAAGGCGGCGTATCAGCCGGAATTCAAGCACCAGATCTGGGATTATCTCGATAGCCGCGTCAATCCCTACACGTCCGGCGTCGGCCGCGACATGTTGCGCCAGCATGAGCGCACTCTGAAAGCGATCGAACGCCATTTCGGTGTCGACCGGCATATTCTTCTCGCCATCTGGTCGATGGAAAGCAATTACGGCGCGGTTCTCGAAAAGCCCGATCGCCTGCA
This sequence comes from Fluviirhizobium alvei, assembly GCF_030551875.1. Lineage (GTDB taxonomy): Bacteria > Pseudomonadota > Alphaproteobacteria > Rhizobiales > Rhizobiaceae > Rhizobium_E > Rhizobium_E alvei. The sequence continues at coordinate 46,506 of NZ_JAUOZU010000010.1, forward strand.
CAATGTGCCGCGCGCACTGGCAACGCTTGCCTATGCGGACAAGAAGCGCGCCAAATTTGCCCGCACGCAGCTAATCGCTGCCCTCAAGATCCTGCAGCGCAACGATGTATCGCCGGAAGGCTTTACCGGCTCTTGGGCAGGCGCCATGGGTCACACCCAGTTCATTCCCACCTCCTATCTGATCTACGGCTTCGATGCCGATGGAAACGGCCATGCCGACATCTGGCGTTCGGTGCCGGACGCACTGGCCACCGCCGCAAATCTTCTCAAGAAGAATGGCTGGCAGCCCGGCAAGACCTGGGGTTATGAAGTCAATCCGCCCGCCAATGCCGACAAGTTCGTTGGCAAGACCAAGACGCTTGCCGAATGGGCCGAACTCGGTTTCGTTCGTCCCAATGGCAAGGGCTTCAAGAACGGCAATGATCGCGCCACGCTGAAACTGCCGGCTGGCGAGAACGGCCCCGGCTTTCTGGCGACCAAGAACTTCTTCGTGATCAAGAAATACAATGCTGCCGATTCCTATGCCCTCGGCGTCGGTCTGCTTGCCGACGAGATCGCCGGTTATGGCGGCATGCAGCTCGCCTGGCCGCGTCCGGAAGGAACACTCGACATCAAGCAGAAGTTCGAATTGCAGAAACGCATGAAGACGCTCGGCTATTACGACGGCGAGATCGACGGCAATTTTGGCTCCGGCTCCAAGGCTGCAATCGCTGCCATCCAGTCGCAGCTTGGCATGACACCGGATGGCGAACCCTCCGCCAAACTGCTCAAGGCCTTGCGCCGCTAAGGCCGACCGCCTTATAATCGCCACCATATGGACCGCTGATCGGTGACCTTCAGCGGTCCTTTTCATTCGGGAGGAACGGAGCCTTGGCCATCAGGGGAAAGCTATTGCCGCGCGTGTTCGTAGCAACCCTCGCCATCGCCTTTCTCTTGGGCGACATGGCTCCGCCTTTCCAGGTCCCCGTTGCGCATGCGCAGGAAATCAAGGAGCGACGCTCCATCATCGATTTCTTCTTTGGCGGACGCAAGAAGCGCAAACAGGACGTTACAGACACCAAACCCAGGAAGAAAAAGCCACGCAACCGGAATTCGGTCCAATCGGTCACTACGGCCGACGCCCCTGGCACCGTAGAGAAACTTCCCGATGCCCGGAAGGTCATCGTCGTCGGTGATTTCATGGCATCAGCCCTCGCAGATGGTCTGGTGACGGCCTTTGCGACCGATCCGAACATCGTCATCGAAAAGAAAACCGACGGATCGTCCGGCCTTGCGCGTACCGACCATCTCGATTGGCCAGCGACACTTTCTACCTACATTGAGGAGATCAAGCCCAAGGTGGTGGTGGTTATGCTGGGCGCCAATGACCGCCAGCAGATTGCGATTGCGGGCACGAAGGAAAAGTTTCAGTCGGACGCCTGGAAGAACGAGTACCAGAAGCGCATCGACAAGCTCCTCGAGGTCGCCAGAAGCCGGCAGGTGCCGATTATCTGGACCGGCCTGCCCTCGTTCCAGTCGAACTCGCTCAGTACGGATGCGGCAGCGCTCAACAACATCTACCGCTCGCGGGTAGAGATGACCGGCGCGACATTCATCGACATCTGGGACGGGTTTGCCGATGAGGATGGCAAGTTCATTGCCACCGGCTCCGATATCAACGGCCAGCCGGTGCGACTGCGTGGCTCGGATGGATTGAGCCTGACCCGTGCCGGCAAGCGCAAGATGGCCTTCTATCTGGAGAAATCGATCCGCAGCCTAGCGGATGTGGCCACCATGCCGGCAATTGCCTTGCCGGGGACAACAGATACGCCCGCCGAGGCCGTGAAGGCGGCGCCGGACATCGCGGATATCAAGGTGGTCCCACCCGTCAATCTCGCCGATCCCGAACTGGACGGATCAACAGCATTGCTCGATGATGCACTCATTCCGAAATCGTCGGGAAATAGTCCGCGTGATCGCCTGATCGAAAAGGGTGAAACGGTCGACGCTCCGGTGGGCCGGGTCGATGATTTTGCGATCAGGCCCGCAACGCCACCGAAAGTCGAGCCGGCTGGCTAGAACGGTCAGGCCCCAAATCGATCGTTACAAAAATGCCCCGGCGAACCGGGGCATCTGTCTCTGCCCTCAGCGCGGCAGTGTGGTCGCGCCCATCAGGGATTCATCGATCGCTCGCGCCGCCTGGCGGCCTTCGCGGATCGCCCAGACCACCAGCGACTGACCGCGACGTACGTCGCCCGCCGTCCAGAGCTTCGGCACGGTCGTCTGATAATCCTGCTCGTTCGCCTTCACATTGGTCGAGCCGCGCTTGTCGGTCACCAGTTCCAGCTTGTCGCCCAGTTCGTTGACGACCGAATTCGTAAGCACACCGCAGAAACCGATTGCCACGAAAGCGAGATCCGCCTTGATGATGAATTCGGTGCCGGCAATCGGCTTGCGGCGCTCGTCAACCTGGCAGCATTTCACGCCGGTCAGGACGCCATCTTCACCGACGAACTCGAGCGTCGCGACCTGGAATTCGCGAACTGCGCCTTCGGCCTGCGAAGAGGACGTCCGCATCTTCGTTGCCCAGTAGGGCCAGACGGCCAGCTTGTCTTCCTTTTCCGGCGGCATCGGGCGAATGTCGAGCTGGGTGACGCGCACGGCACCCTGGCGGAAGGCTGTGCCCACGCAGTCGGAAGCCGTATCACCACCACCGACGACAACGACATGCTTGCCGCCAGCCAGGATCGGCGCTGAAGCCCAGGCAACGCTATCGATATTCTCGCGACCGACGCGACGGTTCTGCTGCACCAGATAGGGCATCGCATCGTGAACGCCGGCAAGGTCGACGCCGGGGATGCCGGCATCGCGCGGACGTTCGGAGCCGCCGCAATAAAGAACCGCATCGAAATCGGCGAGCAGCTTCTCGATCGGCAGATCGACACCGACATTGACGCCGCACTGGAAATGAACGCCCTCACCGCGCATCTGGTCGACACGACGATCGATGAAGTTCTTCTCCATCTTGAAATCCGGAATGCCGTAGCGCAGCAGTCCGCCCGGCTTCGATTCGCGTTCATAGACGGTCACATCGTGACCGGCGCGGGCAAGCTGCTGGGCTGCCGCCATGCCGGACGGTCCCGAGCCAATGACGGCCACCGACTTGCCGGTCTTCACCGTTGCCGGCTGCGGCACGATGAAGCCCATTTCATAGGCCTTGTCGGCAATCGCCTGTTCGACCGTCTTGATCGCCACCGGAATATCTTCGAGGTTCAGCGTGCAGGCTTCCTCGCAGGGCGCCGGGCACACACGACCGGTAAACTCCGGGAAGTTGTTGGTCGAATGCAGGTTGCGGATCGCCTCTTCCCACTTGTTGTTGTAGACGAGGTCGTTCCAGTCCGGAATCTGGTTATGCACCGGGCAACCGGTGGGACCATGACAGAAGGGGATGCCGCAATCCATGCAGCGGGCGGCCTGTTTGACCACTTCCTGATCCGACATCGGAATGGTGAATTCGCGGAAATGGCGAATACGATCCGAAGCCGGCTGATACTTGCCAACCTGGCGGTCGATCTCAAGAAAACCCGTAACCTTGCCCATATCTCTCCCCTTTACCGAACCACAACAGCCGTGCCCGATGCCGATACCATCAGCATGGAACCGCTGGAGCCGGTGGAAATCGTCTCATAGTCGATGTCAACGCCCACAACGGCGTTGGCACCCAGTGCAGCAGCAGCCTCGCGCAGTTCGCGAAGCGCGGTTTCGCGCGCATCACGAAGAACCTGTTCATATGAACCCGAACGGCCGCCAACCAGATCGCGAATACCGGCGAACAGATCCCGGAAGATATTGGTTCCGAGAATAGCCTCTCCGGTCACGATCCCCTTGTAGTCCACGATAGCACGCCCTTCGAACGTGTTGGTCGTGGTGACGATGATCGCGTTGCTCATTCGGCTGCATCCTGCATCTTCATGCGTTCCATATCCTCAAGCGCACGACGGTATTCGACCGGCATGACCTTGCGGAATTTCGGACGGAAGCTTGCCCAGTTGTCGAGGATTTCCTTGCCGCGTGCCGACCCTGTGAAATGCACATGGTTGGAAATCAGCTGGAACAGACGCTCCTCGTCATGCCGCGTCATGTCGCCGGAAACGTCCACCATGCCCTTGTGCATGAGGTCGCCACCGTGATGGTGCAGCTTTTCGAGCAGCTCGTCTTCTTCCGGAACCGGCTGAAGTTCAACCATCGCCATGTTGCAGCGCTTGGCGAAATCGCCGCTCTCGTCGAGCACGTAGGCCACACCGCCCGACATGCCGGCGGCGAAGTTACGGCCGGTCTGGCCGATCACCACCACGACACCGCCGGTCATATACTCACAGCCATGGTCGCCGACGCCTTCGACGACGGCAATCGCGCCAGAGTTACGCACGGCGAAACGTTCGCCGGCCACACCGTTGAAATAGCATTCGCCGGTGGTTGCGCCATAGAGCACCGTGTTGCCAACGATGATCGAGTTTTCCGGCACGATGCGGGTGTTGGCCGGCGGACGCACGATGATGCGGCCCCCCGACAGACCCTTGCCGACATAGTCGTTGCCATCGCCTTCGAGATCAAAGGTGATCCCACGCGCAAGGAAGGCGCCGAACGACTGACCGGCCGTGCCCTTGAGCTTCACCGTCAGTGTATCGTCCTTCAGTCCCTTCTGGCCGTAGCGCTTGACCAGTTCGCCTGAGAGCATCGCACCAGCGGACCGGTCGACATTCTTGATCTCGGTCTCGATCGTCAGCTGCTGCTTGTATTCGAGCGCCGGCATCGCCGCCTCGATCAGCTTGCGGTCGAGAATATCGTCGATCGGGTGCTTCTGCCGTTCGGTCCAGCGGATCGCTTCTTCAGGCGCTTCGACCTTGTGGAAGAGGCGCGAGAAATCGAGGCCCTTGGCCTTCCAATGTTCGATCGCTTCGTTCTTCTCGAGCAGTTCCGAGCGGCCGACGATTTCGGAGAGGCTGCGGAAGCCCATGGCGGCCAGAAGTTCGCGCACTTCGTTGGCCACGAAGAAGAAGAAGTTGATCACATGTTCGGGCGTGCCCTTGAAGCGCTTGCGCAGCACCGGATCCTGGGTGGCAACGCCAACCGGACAGGTATTGAGATGGCACTTGCGCATCATGATGCAGCCGGCAGCAATCAGCGGCGCGGTCGAGAAGCCGAACTCGTCGGCACCAAGAAGAGCACCGATGATCACGTCGCGACCGGTCTTGAGACCGCCATCGACCTGCAGTGCCACGCGGCTGCGCAGGCCGTTGAGCACCAGCGTCTGCTGGGTTTCGGCCAGACCGATTTCCCACGGGCTGCCGGCATGCTTGAGCGAGGTGAGTGGCGATGCACCGGTACCACCATCATAGCCCGAGACAGTGATATGGTCGGCACGGGCCTTTGCGACACCGGCGGCAACGGTACCGACACCCACTTCCGACACCAGCTTGACCGAGATATCGGCAGCCGGGTTGACGTTCTTGAGGTCGTAGATCAGCTGCGCCAGATCTTCGATCGAGTAGATGTCGTGATGCGGCGGCGGCGAAATCAGGCCCACGCCCGGCGTCGAGTGACGGGTCTTGGCGATCGTGGCATCGACCTTGTGACCGGGCAGCTGACCACCTTCGCCGGGCTTGGCACCCTGCGCGACCTTGATCTGCAGCATGTCGGCATTGACAAGATATTCCGTCGTCACACCGAAACGGCCGGAAGCGACCTGCTTGATGGCAGAGCGCTCGAGCGGCAGCGAGCCGTCCGGCTTCGGCAGATAGCGTTCGGCTTCTTCGCCGCCTTCGCCGGTGTTCGACTTGCCGCCGAGCCGGTTCATGGCAATGGCAAGCGTCGTATGTGCTTCACGGCTGATCGAGCCGAACGACATCGCACCGGTTGCGAAGCGGCGGACGATATCGGCAGCCGGTTCGACTTCGGAAATGTCGACCGGCTGGCGGCCGCTTTCTGCCGCCATCTTGATGTCGAACAGGCCACGGATGGCATTCATCCGCACAGCCGATTCATCGACCAGCTTCGAGAAGGCCCGGAACCGGTCCTCGGCATTGCCGCGCACGGCATGCTGCAGCTCGGCCACCACATCCGGCGTCCAGGAATGGGCTTCGCCGCGCATACGGAAGGCATATTCGCCACCCACATCCAGCGTCGCGGCGAGGATCGGATCGCGACCGAAGGCGGCGACGTGACGGGCGACGGTTTCGCGGGCGACTTCAGCAAGGCCGACACCTTCGATCTTGGTGGCGGTTCCGAAGAAGAACTTGTCGACGAACTCGGAAGACAGGCCGACAGCATCGAAGATCTGGGCGCCGCAATAGGACTGGTAGGTCGAAATGCCCATCTTGGACATGACCTTGAGGATGCCCTTGCCCACCGCCTTGATATAGCGATAGACGACTTCCTCTTCGCTGACTTCCTGGGGGAATTCGCCCTTCTTGTGCATGTCGATCAGCGTGTCGAAGGCGAGATAGGGGTTGATCGCCTCGGCGCCATAACCGGCCAGGCAGCAGAAGTGGTGCACTTCACGCGGCTCGCCCGATTCCACCACCAGGCCGACAGAGGTTCTGAGCCCCTTGCGGATGAGGTGGTGATGCACGGCTGCAGTTGCGAGCAGCGCCGGGATCGCGATACGATCCGGACCGATCTGCCGGTCCGACAGCACGATGATGTTGTAGCCGGCGCGCACAGCCGCTTCGGCACGGTCGCACAGGCGATCGAGCATTTCGGCCATGGCTTCGTCGCCGCGCTCCACATCATAGGTGAAGTCCAGCGTCTTGGTGTCGAACCGGTCCTCGGTATGACCGATCGAACGGATCTTTTCGAGATCGCCATTGGTCAGGATCGGCTGGCGCACTTCGAGACGCTTGGCCTTGGCAGCACCCGCATGATCGAGAATGTTCGGGCGCGGACCGATGAAGGAGACGAGGCTCATCACCAGCTCTTCGCGGATCGGGTCGATCGGCGGGTTGGTCACCTGGGCGAAGTTCTGCTTGAAATAGGTATAGAGCAGCTTCGACTTGTCCGACATGGCCGAGATCGGCGTATCGGTGCCCATCGATCCGACCGCTTCCTGGCCGGTCGTCGCCATCGGCGACATCAGGAGCTTGGTATCTTCGATCGTATAGCCGAACGCCTGCTGGCGATCGAGCAGGGAGACGTCGCGACGCAGTGCGCGCGGCTCGACCGGATCAAGATCCTCAAGGATCAGCTGGCTCTTGTCGAGCCAGTCGCCGTAGGGATGCGCGGTCGCCAGGTCAGCCTTCACTTCCTCGTCGGAAATGATGCGACCCTTTTCCATGTCGATCAGCAGCATCTTGCCGGGCTGCAGGCGCCACTTGCGAACGATATGCTCTTCGGCCACAGGAAGCACGCCGGCTTCCGACGCCATGATAACGCGATCGTCATCGGTGACGATATAGCGGGCCGGACGCAGACCGTTACGGTCGAGCGTTGCACCGATCTGGCGGCCATCGGTGAAGGCCACCGCTGCCGGTCCGTCCCACGGCTCCATGAGTGCCGCATGATATTCGTAGAAGGCCTTGCGATCGGGCGCCATCAACTGGTTGCCGGCCCAGGCTTCCGGGATCAGCATCATCACGGCATGCGCAAGGGAATAACCGCCACGCACGAGGAATTCGAGCGCGTTGTCGAAGCAGGCCGTATCCGACTGGCCTTCGTAGGAAATCGGCCACAGCTTGGAGATATCATCGCCGTAGAGCGGCGAAGAGACCGAAGCCTGACGTGCCGCCATCCAGTTGACGTTGCCGCGCAGCGTGTTGATTTCGCCGTTATGCGCAACCATGCGGTAGGGATGCGACAGCTTCCAGGACGGGAAGGTGTTGGTCGAGAAGCGCTGGTGGACGAGCGCGACAGCCGATTCGAAGCGCGGATCGGCAAGATCGCGGTAGTAGGCGCCCACCTGGTAAGCCAGGAACATGCCCTTGTAGACCACGGTCGTGGTCGACAGCGACACGATGTAGAAGCCGTTGTCGCGACCTTCCGTCTCCGCATAGATGCGGTTGGAAATGACCTTGCGCAAAACGAACAGCCGGCGTTCGAATTCGGCATTGTCCTTTACGCCTTCGCCCGCACCGATGAAGATCTGCAGGTGATAGGGTTCGGTTGCCGCGATATCCGGCGCCTTGGAGAGCGACGAATTGTCAACCGGCACGGCGCGGTCGCCGAGCAGGATCTGACCTTCGGCAGCGACGACTTCAGCGATAATGCCCTTGATATGGGCACGCTGTGCCTCATCCTGCGGCATGAAGAGATAGCCGACCGCATATTCGCCAGCCGGCGGCAGCGTCACACCCTGGCCCGCCATTTCCTCACGGAAGAACCGGTCGGGGATCTGCACCAGAATACCGGCACCATCACCCATCAAGGGATCGGCACCGACGGCGCCGCGATGGGTGAGGTTTTCAAGCATGAAAAGACCATCGCGCACGATCTGGTGCGACTTCTGGCCCTTCATATGGCAGATGAAACCGACGCCGCAGGCATCATGTTCGTTTGCAGGATCGTAAAGACCCTGTTTCTCTGGCAAGCCGGCATTGAAAGAGGGCGTTTTCGTCGTCGCGGCCTGACCGGCACTGCGCGCTTCATCGAAAACGGTCGATGGGGTCTGTTCCATCATCTCATATCCTCCAGCCATGGCCCAATCGGGCATCCCTTGCCAATCGCCAGCCCTGACCGCATGCCAGAGACTCGCGAGAACCTTACGGCGCATTTTCCTGAACGGCTGCAATATTCGGGCCATTCGGCCTCTATGCAACCTTCGGCTTCTGCTCCAGCGTTTTCCCCTACGCATCCGGAGCCGGACCGCTTTTTGAAAGACCGTTTCGGCCTTCAGGATCCACGCAGAAAAATAGGACAGCATGACTGTCCTATTCATAGGCTCTATGACAGAAAGCATTAATAGCTGCAAGACCGCAACATAAAAAAACGGTACGGATTTCTGATATATGAGCTTGAATCTACGCGCTTGAAAGGTTCTTTTCACCCTTGTGAACAGAGGCTTCCAAAACCGAAAAAAGGAAGACGGAATTGATCTTCGCATCCGACAATTGGCCCGGCGCCCACCCGCTCATCGCCGAGAGCATTCTCAAGGCATCTGCCGGCTTACACGCACCCTATGGCCAAAGCGATTATGACTGCGAGGTCGCGGGTAAGCTGAGCCGATTTTTCGACCGCGAGGTCGAAGCCTTCTTCGTGGCGACCGGCACCGCCGCAAACTCTCTCGCACTGGCCTCCTGCCGGCGGACGGGTGGCGTCATTTTCTGCCATTCGGAAGCCCATATCATTCATCATGAAGGTGGTGCCGTCGAATTCCAGACCGGAGGCGCCAAACTGGTTCCGGTCGCAAGCGTTCCGGGACAGATGGGCAAGATCGATCCTGCCGCTCTCGAACAGGCGATTGCCCGCTTTCCGTCAAACGATGTCCATGTCGGACAGAAGATGGCGCTGTCGCTTTCGCAGGTCACCGAAGCCGGAACCATTTACAGTCTCGAGGAGATCGCCGCCCTCGCCGAGATCGCTCATCGGCACGGTCTAAAGGTCCATATGGATGGCGCCCGTTTTTCCAATGCCGTGGCAGCACTTGGCTGCACGCCTGCCGACATGACATGGAAAGCGGGTATCGATCTCCTATCGCTGGGCGGCACCAAGAATGGCTGCTGGTGTGCGGAAGCGGTGATCGTCTTCGATCAGGCAAACAGCATCGACCTGCCGCACCTGCGCAAGCGTGCCGGCAATCTCTTTTCGAAGAGCGCTTTGGTTTCCTCGCAGTTCGATGCATGGCTGCGTGACGATCTCTGGCTGAAGCTTGCCCATCATGCCAATGAAATGGCTGCACGACTGGTCGCGCTGGTCCGTGCATCAAGCACCATGCGCCTCGCCTGGGAGACCGGGTCAAGCCAGGTCTTCATCATCATGCCGGATGATCTGGCTGAACGGCTCCGCGCAGCCGGCGCCCGCTTCTACGATTGGGATACGCCTATCGGCATGGAGCATCTCGTCCAACCCGGTGAGAAGATCCGCCGCTTCATCACCAGTTATGCGACCCGCCCCGAGGATATCGTGAACTTTTCGATGGCACTCTAGTTTTGCGCGAAAATTCACGGCATCTCACGCGAGCGTGACTCATTGTCACGGCGCATCACCGATCCCGCAAGATTTATGGCGGCAACTTGATTTCCTATTGAATGGCCTATCGGTCACCTTCTCCTCACCGGAAACAACCGGTCCGCCCGACGGCGGCTTTACCTCTGAGGAGAACGATCATGGAAACCAAAAACACAGCTTCATCCGCCCTGTTTGGCGCGCTTGCCCTTGCCCTGTCGGGAACCGCCCTTCTCGCCCCCGGACAGGCCGCCGCCGCCGAAACCGAAAAGTGCTTCGGCGTCGCCATGGCTGGCAAGAACGATTGCGCGGCTGGTCCGGGCACCACCTGCGCCGGCACCTCCAAGGTCGATTACCAGGGCAATTCCTGGAAATTTGTTCCCAAGGGCACCTGCACGACCATGATGCTGCCCGGCGATCGACAGGGCTCGCTTGACGCCCTGACCCGCGACGTCCCGGCCTGATCCGACCAAAGGTACGGATAGAGGGTGCCCCGGCCGGGGCGCCTTTTTTCAAGGAGGTGCGCCATGAGTTCCCCTGTCACCAAAGGCCCCGGTTTCAGCGCGGGCCGTTTTCCCGATCTTGCGCCTGGCCCACGTGCCGGCGCCGGCTTCAAGCCGCAACATGCGGAAGCCATCCTTGCCGATGAATTCCGAATCGGTTTTCTGGAAGTGCATGCGGAAAACTATATGGGCGCCGGTGGGCACCCGCACCGCCTTCTCTCCGCGATGCGGCGCGAGTTTCCGCTATCCGTCCACGGCGTCGGCCTCTCGATCGGTTCCGAACAGGGGTTCGATCCCGAACATCTGAACCGCCTCGCCCAGGTCGTCGACCTCTATGAACCGGCGCTTGTGTCCGAACATCTTGCCTGGTCGACGCATGAGACCGTTTTCTACAATGATCTCCTGCCCGTGCCTTACAACCAGCGCACGCTTGCGCAGGTCGTTCGGCATGTCGACCAGGTCCAGGAACGGCTTGGCCGCCGCATCCTAATCGAAAACCCTTCGACCTATGTCGCTTTCGAAGCCTCGGACCTGAGCGAAACCACCTTCATTACCGAGATTTCAGCGCGCACCGGCTGCGGGCTGCTGCTTGATGTCAACAATGTCCAGGCCTCCGCTACCAATAACGGTTACGATCCCTATCGCTATCTCACCGAATTCCCGCTGCATCTGGTCGAGGAGATCCATCTGGCCGGTCATGCCGAAGATCTGGATGATGACGGCGCGCCCCTGTTGATCGACAGCCATGATCGACCCGTCGCCGACCCGGTCTGGGAGATGTTCGCGTTCGTCATCCGGCGAACCGGCCCTCTGCCAACGCTGATCGAATGGGACAATGATGTTCCCGACTGGTCGATCCTGCGCAAGGAGGCCCAACGCGCCGATGCCTGGCTTGATCACCTCGCAGCACAAAGCCAGATCGGGATGCGCCATGGCTGATCCTTTATCCTGTAAAACCGGTCAGGCTGCATTTGCCACCGGGCTTGTCGATCCGGAAGCCACGCTCCCGGTCGGGCTTCGCAGCCCGTCTGGCGGCCCGATGCACCGACGTTACGCCGTCTATCGCAACAATGTGACGGCGAGCCTGATTGAGGCCCTGGGCGCCATCTTTCCCACCGTGCGTAACCTCGTTGGCGAGACCTTCTTTGGCGGCATGGCGGCGCTCTATCTGCGAGCGCACCCGCCCACCTCACCGTTGCTCTTCACCTATGGCGCGACGTTTGCCGACTTCATTGCAGACTTCGCCCCGGCATCAGACCTGCCCTATCTTGCCGATGTCGCGCGTCTCGAAAGGCTCTGGCTCGACTGTTATCATGAAGCGGATGCGGCCCCCCTTGATCCTGCTGCCCTCGGCGGGATTCCGGCCGATCTTCTGCCCAGGCTGCGATTTGCGCCGCACCCGGCCTTGCGCATTGCCGAATTCCGCTTCAGCGCGGTCAGCATCGTTTCCCGCGATCGCAGCCGCAGCCCTCTTGATGGGTTTGACCCTTCTGTCCCCGAATGGGTGCTCATTACGCGACCGGACTGCGACGTCGAGATCCGGCATCTCGATCGAGCGGCAGCTTGCCTATTCGGCGCGCTTGCAGACGGAGCGCCCCTTGGCGAAGCCAGCAGCCGTGCGATGGCAATCGACCCGGCCCTACCTCTGGCTGGGCTGTTGCAAATGGCATTCGAGGCCGGTTGCTTCCAATCCTTCATCCTCCATGAGGAGCAAGACAGATGATGAAAACTGTTCGGTCGCTGCATGACGTTGTCTTTGGCACCCTCGAACATCAGGCCGACCGCTGGGCGCTCGGCATCGCACTGCGGTTGATTTTCCTGGCTGTGCTGCTGCCCTATTACCTGAACTCGTTCATGACCAAGGTCGGGCCGGGGCTCGGCGGCCTGTTCAGCATCCAACCCGGCGCCTACTACCAGATCGTGCCGCAGGCGGTGGAGGCAGCCGGCGGTGATGTCACGGCCATTTCCATCTTCCCCTATGGCCTGATCGTCTATCTCGGAACCTATGCGGAGGCGGTTCTGCCAATCCTGATCGTTCTCGGCCTCTTCACCCGTCTGGCCAGCGTCGGCATGATCGGCTTCATCCTGGTCCAGAGCCTGGTCGACGTGCTTTTCCATCAGGTGGATGCCGCAACGATCGGGAACCTATTCGACCGGTTTCCGGATGCCGTCATCCTTGATCAGCGCCTGTTGTGGATCGGCGTGCTTCTGCCGCTCGTGGCAAAAGGCGGTGGCGCACTTTCCCTCGACCGGTTGATGCGCCTTTCATGAAAAAGCCCTCCCGGAGGTACGGGAGGGCATGACAGGAACATTCCGAGGGGCCGCGATCAGTTGATCAGCTGGGCTTCGATCGCTTTGGGCGCTTCCGCCTTCTGGGCGGCGACGATCTCGATACGGCGCGGTTTCATCGCTTCGGGAATCTCGCGCACGAGATCGATATGCAGGAGGCCGTTCTTAAGATGGGCGGCGCGCACTTCCACATGGTCGGCAAGCTGGAAGCGACGTTCGAAGGCGCGCTTGGCGATGCCGCGATAGAGCACTTCACCGGCATTGGGCTCTTCGCCCTTGGCACCCTTGACCGTCAGCACATGCTGGTTGAGTTCGATCGCGAGCTCGGCTTCATCAAAGCCAGCCACGGCCATGGAAATCCGATAGCTGTTCTCGCCGGTCCGCTCGATGTTGTAGGGCGGATAGGCGGGCTGTTCGGGCTGGCCGAGCGTGTCGAGCATCGTGAAAAGACGGTCGAAACCAACAGTGGAACGGTAAAGGGGAGAAAAATCGACGTGACGCATGGTGTCCTCCTTCAGAGCAACGTTTGCGGTTTGGCGGGATGCGCCGTCCTGACCATCAGGCCCGGCTTCCCTGGCGAGGCCCGATCTCGGCGCCTCGTGCAATTCAGTTGGTAAGGTCGAAAGTCTTTTTCAAGGGATCGCCCTGCGAAATCAGATGAATGCAGGATGAACGTCGAATTCGGCAATGGTTCAGGCACCCTGTCGCATATTGGCACCATTGGGAGGTCCCCTCCCGAGCCGGCGCGCATGTCCCTTCCGCACCGGCTATTTTTTGGCAGGAATGACGGTCATGCCCCTCGACAGTCATTCCTGCCATCTTTCCGAAATTCCGAACCGCCTTCGAATCGTGCTAAGTCGTGTCGATCAGAACCTGAAAGATCCCGCCTCCACCAACCGGGCCCGATGATTGCAAGCATGACCGACATACTGCATGCCACGCCAGACAATCCGATTCCGGACAATCATTTTTCCGGTTTTTTCGAGTCCCATGACGGCGCAAAGCTCCGCTATGCCGTGTTCCGGTGCGATGCATCCGTGCCGCGCGGAACAATCGTACTCCTGCACGGACGCAATGAATCGATCGAGAAATATTTCGAAACCATTCGCGATCTGACCCGGCAGGGGCTCTGGGTCGCCACATTCGACTGGCGAGGACAGGGTCGATCGCACCGGCACCTGAAGAACCACCGGCGCGGACATGCGCGCAACATTCGGGATTTCGAGCGCGATCTCGACGCATTCCTGGAGAAGATCGTGCTGCCGGATGCCAAGCTGCCGTTCTTTGTGCTGGCCCATTCGATGGGCTCGCTGATCGCGCTCAAATCGGCACCGCACCTCGAAAACCGCATCGAACGGATGGTGCTTTGCGCACCCTTTGTCGGAGCAACCGGCCTCGGCGCGTCGGTCGGCCTGATGAAGTTCCTCTCCGGCCTGGCAACCTGGACCGGCTTCGGCTGGGTTCAATTCAGCAAAGACAGGCCCTATCGCACCTTCGAGAACAACGTTTTGACCAGCGATCCGCAGCGGTTCGCCCGCAACGAGACACTTGCCCGGACCTGGCCCTCACTGGCACTCGGCCCGCCGACGGCCCGCTGGATCCGCACAATGCTGCGCACGATCGAAGAGGTGCAGACGCTCGACCATCTCAAGAAGATCCGCATCCCATGCCTGATCCTAGCGCCCAGTGGCGACCGGATCGTGCCCTATCGCCATTTCGAGGAACTGTCACAGAAGTTCCGGGCCGGAAAGCTCGTCACCATCCAGGGTGCCGAGCACGAACTCCTTCAGGAGCGTGATCTCTTCCGCAACCAGGCGCTTGCGGCCATCGCCGCCTTCCTGCCGGGTTCGGATTCAGACCCGATGATCTTTTCGGGTGACTGACAGGGCGGTCGCGATCAGGATCTGAGGATCGCAGACACTTCCGCATGCAGTTCCGGCGTAGCGGCCGCAATGATATAACCGCCCATCTCGGGTCGACCGCCGTCCCAGCTGGTCATCACACCGCCGGCCTGCTCGATTACCGGAATGATGCCGCCGACATCATAGGGCTTCAGGGCGCATTCGACCACGAGATCGACATGGCCTGCCGCGAGCAGCGCATAGGCATAGCAATCGGTTCCGTAGCGAAACAGCCGCGAAGCCTTTTCAACGGTGCGATAGCGCACTTCATCCTGACCTTCGAACAGATGCGGCGATGTCGTGAACATCTTCGCCTTGGCGAGTTCCTTGCAGCCGCTGGTCTTGAGGATGCGCTCGCCGCCGGGACCGCGATAGGTCGATTTCGTTCCGTCTGCGAAATAGCGTTCGCCGGTAAAGGGCTGGTCGATCAGGCCCATGATGGCGCGCCCCTTGTGATAGAGGCCGATCAGCGTGCCCCAGACGGGAACGCCGGAAATGAAGGCGCGGGTTCCGTCGATCGGATCGATGACCCAGACATAATCGCGATCAAGCCCCTTCGAGCCATGTTCTTCACCGAGAATACCGTGATCGGGGAAATGCGCCTCGATCAGCGCGCAGATGGCCGCCTCGGCAGCCTGATCGCCCTCTGTGACAGGATCATAGTACTGGCCACCCTTGTCCGTCACATCCAGTCCGGAACGGAAACGCGGCAGGGTCTCGGCCTTTGCGGCATCAGCGAGACGATCGAAGAAAGCGCGGTCAGGGAGCATCATGGTCCTCGTTGGTCCTAAAGCCATTCCAAAGACCCGGAATGGACAAAAAATCAAGCCTTTGGCGGAAGGGGCGGGGAATTTTCCGGAGAGGCAAAAAAAGTTCCGCTGATTATGTCAATCATGTTGACTTTTTTGCAGTGCAGCAGTAGCGTTTATCTACAGTCTTCACCGGCTGTAAATGCCCTCCTTGGGTGTTTCCTCCCTAGACTTGACCGCGCTTGAAGGCGCGGTTCTTTTTTGGAGCAAGGTCTGGGATTTCACTCTGCCGCAAGCGACAGATCGCAGGCCGAGGATGTCGCTTCCGACGTAAAATCCTCGAAAAACCGGCGCAACATCTTGGCGATCAGCGCAAATTCGGGCTTCTTCTTCAGTGTCGCCTCATCGATATAGAGGGCGCGATTGATCTCGATCTGCAGGGCATGAAGGCCACGGGCCGGGCGGCCATAATGTTCGGTGATGAAGCCGCCGGCGTAAGGCTTGTTGCGGACCACCGAAAAACCCTGATCCTCAAGCAAACGCAGCGCCAGACGCGACAGTTCGCCGGATGCGGATGTTCCATAGCGATCGCCAATGATGAAATCGGGGCGGATGCCGCTTCCCGACAGGCGAATATTGCCCGGCATCGAATGGCAATCAATCAGGATGGCACGTTCAAACCGCGTATGGGTGCGCGCAATCAGTTTGCGGAGCGCATTGTGATAGGGCTTGTAGATCATCTCGATCCGCGACAGTGCCTCATCGACCGGCAGCCGATGCCTGTAAATTTCCATGTTCTCGGCAACAATACGGGGAATCGTTCCAAGCCCACCGGCAACCCGCACGGAGCCGGTATTGGCGTAGGGCGGCAACCGGCCATCGAACATCTTGGGATCGAGTTCATAGGGTTCGCGATTGACATCGACATAGGCCCGCGGAAACCGCGCCGTCAGCATCGGCGCGCCAAGATCGACACCGCAGCCGAACAATTCATCGACAAAGTGATCTTCCGATCGCCGGATCGCGAACTGGTCCAGCCGCGAATTCTCGACGAAACACCGGGGATAGGTCCGGCCGCTGTGCGGGGAATTGAAAACGAAAGGCAGGCGCTGTTCAGCCGGCTCCCAGATTTCGAATAGTTCCCCCTCCCGGAAATCCCAGATCATTCTGCCCTTTCTGAATTCCAAACATTCTGTTCTGATTTGGCATGTTGCCAGCAGGGGCGGACCAAGTCCATACTGGCGCCCATGGGAAATCCGGTTCCGCGGTCACTTTTTCAGTTGATCCTCGCGCCTGTTCACCGGATTTTTACCCCGCAGCCGCTAGGCTCCAAGCCGAATTCCGTTTGCTACGGACACGAAATGGGTGAAGACAGACAATGAGCCAGAAGATTCTTCTCGCAGAAGACGATAACGACATGCGCCGCTTCCTGGTGAAGGCCCTTGAAAAGGCCGGCTACCGTGTCATTTCCTACGACAATGGCGCCAGCGCCTACGACCGGCTGCGCGAGGAACCCTTCTCGCTTCTGCTGACCGATATCGTCATGCCGGAAATGGACGGCATCGAACTGGCCCGTCGCGCCACCGAACTCGACCCGGATCTAAAGGTCATGTTCATCACCGGCTTTGCGGCTGTTGCCCTGAACCCCGATTCGAACGCGCCGAAGGATGCCAAGGTGCTTTCCAAGCCGTTCCATCTCCGCGATCTCGTGGATGAAGTAAACAAAATGCTGGCGGCCTGAGCCTGGATTTCCAGTGCCTGCGCGGCGGCGCGGACAAAAAAGAAGCCGAAGCGCAAAAATGTCTATTGACCGGCGCACGGTTTTTTGGTCTATGCGCCGCCATCGGATGGGCGTGTAGCTCAGCGGGAGAGCACTACGTTGACATCGTAGGGGTCACAAGTTCGATCCTTGTCACGCCCACCATCCTTCTTCTTGAATATGTTGAGAAATCCCCTAACGGGGATTTTTCCTTTTTCTGGCATCGGCTGAGAGATTTCGGCTTCGGATACTGGCGGGCGGATCCAGCGTGGCAACATGGAAACATGCGGAGAGAGCCGGAACGCGTTCAGCGCCGACTCATCCGTTTCTCATTGTCCAACCAGCGACCATCCGAAAAGAGGTCACCATGGGCTCGTTACCCGGGTTGATACCCGACCGCCTGTTTTTTGCATCCAGATGGTCGGAGCCGGATCAGACCGGCGCTTCCCAGAGCTCGATATAGACATGATCGGGATCGTTGGCCTCGGCTAGCGCCGTACCGAAGAAAACGGCATCGCCGAGCGCGCGGTGCGGTCCGTCCGGCACCTCCAGAACAGCGCGCGTGCGGCCGAAGTAGCTGTCGTCGGCCTGCAGCACCATTTTGCCGGCATTGGTCACCATAACCGGTGTGCCATCGTCCATTTCGAGACAATAGCGCGCTTCGATCGCATAGGAACCATCAGGCAGGCGGTTGGCGAAATCGGCACCGCCCGGCAATATCTTCGCCGACCAGCCGATGCCCCTCGCCTCGCCGCCGACAATCGGGAACATTGCCCGCACAGTTCCCTGCGTGGTGGCAAATTCCAGCGCCGGGCCGATATCGGCGCGAATGACGATGGCCTTGCGGATGCCGGGCGTGCCGATCGTCTGGCTCGCCCCCAGCGCGGTCATGTCGAGTTCGAGATCGTCACGCTTCATGGGTAATCCTTCCGTTGCAGACGGTCATGCGGATGCCGAGACCGGCGATTTGCTCTGCGGGCGTGGCTTCAATATCGTCCGTTAGCAGCACCAGATCGGCGAACATGCCGGGGCGCAGGCTGCCGGTTCTGTCTTCCATGTGGCCGGCATAGGCACCATTGCGGGTGAAGGCGGCCAGAACCTGATCGAGCGGCAGCCGCTGGTCGGGCAGGCCTGGCAGATGCGGCTGGCGCGTCAGGGCCGTCTGGATACCGAGAAGCGGATCGATCGGCACGATCGGCCAATCCGACGAGAAGGCGACCGTGGCGCCGGCCTCGGCCAGCATCCGCCAGGCATAGGCGTAGGGTGCCCGTGCCTCACCGATGCTGCGGCTGGTCGGCGTTTCGCCCACGGGCGCATGCAGCGGCTGCACGGAGGCGATCACGCCGAGTTCGGCCAGGCGCGGAATGTCGGCGGGATCGATCATTTCGATATGCTCGATCCGGTGGCGGCTGTCACGCTTGCCGTTGGCCTTTTGGGCGGCCTCGTAACCATCGAGCGCAATGCGAACAGCGGCGTCACCGATCGCATGGACCGCAATCTGCAGGCCGCGCCGATCCACTTCAATCGCTGCCCGGCGAAAGCTTTCGGCATCGAAGATCGGATCGCCCTTCAGGCCCGGCCGGTCGGAATAGTCATCGAGCATGGAAGCGGTACCGCTTTCGATCACACCGTCGATGAAAATCTTGACCCGACCGCAGGTGAGCGTGTCACCGGTGAAATCTGAAGTCATTGCCGAAGCACGGTCGAGTTCGGAGAGGTCCATTTCGCGCGTCAGATGGAAGGGCACGGAAATGCGGGCCAGCAAGCCGCCTTCCTTCTCCACGTCGCGCAGCAGTTCCATGAGGTGGCGGTTGCCATCCATATTGTGCATCGCGGTAATGCCCTTGGAGGCGGCAAAGCGCATGCCGGACTTCAACGTTTCCATATCTTCGCGCCATTCGGCAGGCGTCGGCGTCACGGGTGGTTCGAGGCCGGACATGCCGAACATTTCGCGGCCGCCGGATGTCCGCAGTTCCAGCACCGGCAACAGCGCGAACTTTTCACGCAATTCGCCGGTGGCAAGACCATCGGAGCCCATCACCACTTCATTGCCCACCGGCAGCTCGCGGCCATTGAGAAGGCCCGCAGCCTTCAGCGCGGCCGTATTTGCAAACAGCGTGTGGAAGTCATAGGCCATGACGGCCAGCGGTCTGTCGGGGCACATGCTGTCGAGCGCATGGCGGTCGAGCCGCGTTCCCTTGCCGAGAATCTCGTAGTCAGCACCCTGGGCAAAAAGAAGTCCTTCGTCAGGCTTGGCAGCGGCAAAGGCCTCGACGGCAGCCTTCATGGCATCATAGCCCTTGATATCGCCCAATTGCAGTAGCGTCTGTCCATAGGCTCCTGAAAAGAGATGCAGATGGCTTTCGACGAAGCCGGGCATCAGAGTGGCGCCGTTACAATCGACAATCCGTGTATACTCATCTGCATGAGCCATCGCCGCCTCCCTGTCACCCACGGCAAGGATGCGATTGTCGCCGATGGCGACGGCCTGCGCCCGCGGCGCCGCCTCATCCATGGTCAGCACGCGGGCATTGAGGAAGATCAGCGAGGCAGTCATGCATTCGGTCCTTTGCGGATGGGAGACGAGAGACAGCCATCGTCGAACAGCAACTGGACCAGCGGCAAAAGTCGCTGGTTCAAGATCGCCTCGTGTTCCGAGAGGGTCTGCTCCTCGTCCGTTATGAGATTGATGAAACAGGGCATCCACACATCGTGCAGCAACTGGCCGAGATATTCGGTCGAAGCCTCGCCGCCGGCCCTCAGACGCAGATCGATGGTCGCGAGAAACTCGACCAGCACACCCACCAACGCCCGCGATACGCTGTGATACTCCGCGGCCAGCTCGGTCTCTGGATGGCGGATGGCGGCCGATTCCGCGTAACGCCAGACCCGCTTGCCCGCGATTTCCAGCGTGCGGCCCGAAACCCGGACGAACAGGGCAACAAGCATTGATCCGAGATCGAGCCCATCCTGCCAGAGAAGATCGCGATCATCTTCGCGCGCCTTAGTCGTCCCCTCGCTGATCAGTGCGATCAGTATGCCGTCCTTGGAACCGAAATAGTTGAACACCGTCGGCGCCGAGATGCCGGCGGCGGCGGCAATGTCGGCCATGGTGGTGGCATCAATGCCCTGCCGTGCGAAAAGTGTCCGTGCCGCGCCGATGATCTCGTCACGTCGCTTGGCCTTCTTGCGGCTCCGGAGGCCCTGCTCGGCCTGATTTTCGTCGCTCAAAGTTTCGGACATTAGCTTTTCACTGCAAAATATTTATGTCGATTAAATTTTTTATTGACTAAAGATATTTTGTCAATACTCATATCGCAGACCTTTGGGGACAAGAGGCAGATGCTCGACATTCGTGAACTATCCAAGCGTTTCGGTTACGGTAACGGCGCGGTGACCGCGCTGCATGAGGTCAACTTCACCATCGGGGAAGGCGAGTTCTTCACCCTCCTCGGCCCGTCCGGCTGCGGCAAGACCACATTGCTCAGGCTTATAGCAGGATTCTCCAGCCCAAGCGGCGGCGCCCTTGTTCTCGACGGCAAAGATATTGCCCGGATGCCGCCGAACCAGCGCCCGGTCAACACCGTGTTCCAGAATTATGCGCTGTTCCCGCATATGACAGTCGGCCAGAATGTCGCCTTCGCACTGGAAGCCCAGGGAAGGCCACGCACCGAGATCGCGCCCGCCGTCGATGCCATGCTGAAGCTGGTACAACTCGGCCATCTCAAGGATCGCAAAAGTTCGGAACTGTCAGGCGGCCAGCAACAGCGCGTGGCACTGGCCCGTGCGCTGGTGGCCAAGCCGCGCATCCTGCTGCTCGACGAGCCGCTTTCAGCGCTCGACATGAAGCTGCGCAAGGATATGCAGATCGAACTCAAGCGCCTCCAGCGAGAAACCGGCCTCACCTTCATCTTCGTTACCCATGATCAGGAAGAAGCGCTCACCATGTCGGACCGGATCGCGGTGATGAGCGGTGGCCGGGTGCAGCAGATCGCCACCCCGCGCGAGCTCTATGACCGGCCGGCCAACCGCTTTGTTGCGGGCTTCATCGGCGAATCCAACTTTCTGACCGTTCAGTCTTCGGGCGGTTCAGTTATCCTCGGCGGGAGCCGGACCCACCTTCCGGGCGCAACCGACGGCGCCCTCACATTGATGATCCGCCCCGAACATGTAGCGCTGTCATCGCATTTGCCTGAAGCGATCAACGTGACGGCGAAGGTCAAGCAGCTCGTCTTCTTCGGCACCGACACCCATGTCTACCTGACGCTGACTGACGGGACCGAACTGGTCGCCCGTATTCAGAATGCGCTCCATGGCAACCGCACCTTCGCCGAGGGCGCGACGATTAACATCGCACTGCCAACCGAAGCACTCCGGATCATTGCGGATACGGAGATTGAGGCATGAATGCTGCCGAAACCTGGCGCCGCTGGCTGCTGGCGCTCCCCTCCGTTACCGTCATCATGCTGTTTTCGATCCTGCCGCTCGGTGTGGTCCTCGCCTATTCCTTTCTGACGCCGGGCGATTTCGGCAATGTGAAGTGGATTTTCTCGACCGACGGCTGGTTCTCGGTCCTGTTTGAGCGCGATATCTTCGACGATACGGTCACAGTCTCGGACGCGCATCTGACAATCCTGATGCGCTCGATCGGCCTGTCACTGGCGACCACGCTTTTGACCCTGATCTTCGGCCTGCCAACGGCCTGGTTCATCGCGACCCGTCCGGCAGGGCAGCGCGGCTTCTGGCTGTTTCTCATCACCATACCCTTCTGGACCAACCTTCTGGTTCGCACCATCGCCGTCCAGGAGATGATCCGCTCGGAAGGTGTGTTCAACCGCATTCTTCTCGCTCTCGGCATCATCGATGAGCCGCTGCAGATGATGTTTACCAATTTCGCCGTGTTGCTCGGCATGGCCTATGTGTTCCTGCCGCTGATGGTGCTGCCGGTCTATGCAGCCATCGAGAAGTTCGATTTCCGGCTCGCTGAAGCGAGCTACGATCTCTATGCCTCGCGCCTCTATTGCCTCCGTCGGGTGATCCTGCCGCTGGTTCGGCCGGGCATCATTGCGGGCTCCATCCTCGTCTTCGTCCCCTCCCTCGGCGCCTATGTGACGCCGCGCATCATGGGTGGCGGCAAGTCGATGATGCTGGGAAACCTCATTGAAATGCAGTTCGGCCAGGGCCGCAACTGGCCGCTGGGCGCTGCCCTCGCCATAACGCTCACCCTGCTCGTGCTGGTGGCGCTGATCTGGTACACGAAAATCACGTCGGGCAAGAAGGAGCGCAACCATGGTTGAGCGCGGTTTCGACGTCAAACGGCTGCCGGGCGCGGCACTGCTCGCCATCACCTGCTTCATCATTCTCTATATTCCGATGGTGATCCTCGTCGCCTATTCGTTCAATGAGGGCAAGGTGATCGGCAACTGGGAAGGCCTGTCGCTGAAATGGTATGCCGCAGCGTTTCAGAACGAAGCTTTTCTCGATGCAGCCGTCAATTCCTTCATTCTGGCAACGACGGCTTCTGTGATTGCCACGTTGCTGGCAACCATGGCGGCGCTGGCAACGACGCGCGGCGAAGGGCTCAAGGGTGAAGGCATCATCCACATCATCCTCAACCAGCCGCTGATGGTGCCGGAAATCGTGCTGGCCATCGCGCTCCTGATCATCATCGGCCAGATCAAGGAAGCGACCGGCTATACCGGGCTCGGCTTTCTGATTGCGGCCCATACGACCTTCTGCATTCCCTTTGCCTACCTGCCGATCCGCGCGCGCCTCGAAGGTATGGATCTGAGCCTCGAGACAGCCGCCGCCGATCTCTATGCCAGCCGTTTCTACACGTTCCGGCGCGTGACGCTGCCGCTTCTGGCACCCGGCATCATGGCGGGCTTCATGCTGGCCTTCGTCGTCTCGCTCGATGACCTCGTGATGAGCGACTTCCTGAAATCGCCAGGTCAGGAAACGCTGCCGACCTATCTGATGGGTGAACTCCGCCGAAACCTCACCTCCGAGATCTACGCCATTTCTTCGCTTCTTCTTCTGATCAGCGTGCTGATCGTGGCGGGGTCATGGGTGGCAACACGCAAGAAAAACTGAACTTTCAGAGGAGAAAGCCATGAAATACGCATCCCGACTTGCCACAACCACCGCCATTCTGATGGCGACCGCCCTGCCCGCGCTTGCCGCCGGCCAGCTCAACATCTTCAATTTCGGCCTCTACACGCCGCCGGACATGATCAAGAAGTTCGAACAGAAGTATGACGTGAAGGTCACGCTCACTGAGTATGACTCCAACGAACAGGCGATGGCCAAGATCGAGGCCGGCGGTCATGGCTTCGATATCGTGGTGCCTTCGGCCTCCGTCGTGCCGATCTATATCGAAAAGGGCCTGCTCATGAAGAGCGAGCCCAATCAGATGTCGAACTTCAAGAATGTCGATCCCGAATGGGTCGATGTTGCCTGGGATTCGGGCCGCCACTATACTGTACCGTGGGTCTGGGGCACGACCGGCGTCATGGTCAACACCAAGGTTTACAAAGGCGATCTCAATACCTCCGCCATCTTCCTCGATCCGCCGGAAGAACTGAAGGGCAAGATCAATGTCGTTCCCTCGATGAACGATGTCATCGATATGGCGATCGGCTCGGTCGGCGGAGAACCCTGCACCACCGACAAGGCAATTCTGAAGGCCGCGCGCGACAAACTGATGGCGGCCAAGCCATCCTGGGCCTCGATCGACTATGCGAGCTTCGAGAAATTCATCAAGGAAGACCTGAATGCCTCGGTCTTCTGGTCGGGCGCCGCCATGCGCATCCGCGGTGAGAATCCGGGCTTCGCCTATGGCTATCCGAAGGAAGGTTTCTCGCTGTGGCAGGACAATGTCGCCATTCTGGCCGATGCCAAGAATGTCGAAAATGCCAAGCTTTTCCTGAACTTCATCATGGAACCGGAAAATGCGGCATTGATCTCCAACTACACGCGCTATGGCAATGCCATCAAGGGCTCGGACAAGTTCATGGACAAGGACCTGCCGAATGCGCCGGAAATGAATATCCCGGCCGAACTCAAGTCAGCGGCCCATTTCCAGGTGACCTGCCCGGCCGATGTCCAGCAAATCTACACCCGCATCTGGACAGAATTGACCAAGTGAAGCAAAACCATACCGGCTGGATATCCAGCCGGTAGCCACCGCGTTTAAAAGGAAAGCCGCAATGAGCTGGCGCATGCCCTCCGAGACTGCCCCGCATGATCGTACCTGGATGGCATTCCCCAGAGCGGGAGAGACACTCGGCGAAGGCGAAGCCTGGCAGCAGACCGGCTATCAGGCCTGGACGGATGTGGCGCATGCGATCGCGGAATTCGAACCCGTCACCATGGTCGTCGATCCATCTGAACGCGAACGCGCGCGCCGCATGCTCGGCAGCCACATCGAGCAGGTCGAGGCGCCGCTCGATGAATTCTGGATGCGCGATTTCGGCCCGACTTTCGTCGTCGACGACAGCCGGCCCGGCTTGCTTGGCGCAGTCGACTGGATCTTCAATGGCTGGGGCGACCACGGCTGGGCCGAATGGAAACAGTCGGCCGAAATCGCCCGCTTCATCGCCGCCCACAGCGGAGCCGAACTGGTGTCGAGCGTGCTCGTCAACGAGGGCGGCGGCATCCATGTCGATGGCGAAGGCACGGTGCTTGTTACCGAAACGGTTCAGCTCGATCCGCGTCGAAACCCCTATGCAGACCGACAGCGCGTCGAGGCTGAGCTGCAACGCACACTTGGCGCCACGAAGGTGATCTGGCTGCCGCGGGGACTGACCCGCGATTACGAACATTTCGGCACATCGGGCCATGTCGATATCGTTGCGACGATCGCTTCTCCGGGGGTGCTGCTGCTTCATCGCCAGCCCAATCCCGATCATCCGGACCATCAGGTCATGCGCGACATTCGCGCACTCCTCGAGACCACCACCGATGCCGCAGGCCGGCGCTGGACGATCCTGGATCTCGATGCACCGACGGAAATACGCGATGAGGATGGCTTCGTCGATTATTCCTATGTCAATCATCTCACCGTCAATGGCGGAGTGATTGCCTGTGGCTTCGGCGATGAGAAGACCGATGCAGCCGCGCGCAACGTGCTCGAAGCGGCCTATCCGGGTCGGAAGGTCGTGACGATCGATTCCCGGCCGATCTTTGCCCGTGGTGGCGGCATTCACTGCATCACCCAGCAACAGCCCTCCGTCAGACAGGCAGGCTGATCATGCCCGGCTTCGATGTCGTTGAAAAATCGATAGCCGAACTGCGCGCGGCACTCGAGGCGGGTACAGTGACAAGCGTCGAACTTGTCGAGGCCTATCTGGCACGCATCGCGGCCTATGATGTCCCCGGCACGGCAACGGCGCTCAACGCCATGGTGGTGATGAATCCGGATGCGCTCGCCGAAGCGAAGGCATCCGACGACCGGCGCATGCGCGGCGCGATCCTCTCGCCGCTCGATGGCATACCCTATACGGCCAAGGACAGCTATCTGGTGCGTGGCCTCACCGCTGCTGCTGGCAGCCCCGCCTTCGAACATCTCGTCGCCCAGCGCGACGCCTTCACCATCGAGCGGCTGCGTCTGGCAGGAGCCATCTGTCTTGGCCTGACCAACATGCCACCCATGGCTAATGGCGGCATGCAGCGCGGCGTCTATGGTCGCGCGGAAAGCCCTTACAATGCCGAGTGGCTGACAAGCGCCTTTGGATCCGGCTCGTCCAATGGATCGGGAACCGCCACGGCCGCCTCATTCGGCGCTTTCGGGCTTGGCGAGGAAACCTGGTCGAGCGGGCGGGCACCCGCCTCCTACAATGCGCTCTGCGCCTACACACCATCGCGTGGTGTCATTTCGGTACGCGGCAACTGGCCGCTTGTGCCCACCATGGATGTTGTCGTACCGCATACGCGCAGCTTGGCGGACATGCTGGAAGTGCTCGACATCATCGTCGCCGATGACCCGGACACGCGCGGCGACTTCTGGCGCGCCCAGCCATGGGTGGGCCTGCCGAAAGCATCCGAAGTGAGACCGGAGACCTATCCTGCGCTGGCCGCAAAGAACATGGTCGAAGCACGCGCGAAGCTCGCCGGAAAACGTCTGGGCGTGCCGCGCATGTATATCAATGCCGATCCACAAGCCGGTACGAACCCGACCGGCGGCATTGGCGGCGCGACAGGCAAGCCGATCGAAACCCGCGCCTCCGTCCTTACTCTCTGGCAACAGGCGCGATCCGACCTGGAGGCAGCGGGCGCAATCATCGTCGAGGTCGATTTCCCGGCCGTCAGCAATTACGAATCCGACCGTCCCGGCGCGCCGTCGATCCTGACGCGCGGTCTGGTCAGCCCGGAATTCCTTCACAAGGAACTTCTCGATCTATCCGCCTGGGCCTGGGACGACTTTCTGGCCGCCAATGGCGATCCGGCGCTGTCAACGCTTGCCAAGGTCGATGGAAGCCTGATCTTTCCGCATCCGCAAGGCGCTTTGCCCGACCGCTATACGGGCTTCGATGACTTTCTGCCGAACTATCCGGACCAGGTGCGAGAACATCCCTACGCTTCCTTTACCGCGATCCCGCATATGGAAGCAGGCGTGCGTGGACTTGAGGACACACGCAGGATCGATCTCGAACAATGGATGGAAGGGCGCGGACTTGATGCCGTGATTTTCCCGGCCGTGGCCGATGTCGGGCCAGCCGACATGGATGTCAATCCGGCTTCCGCCGATCAAGGCTGGCGGAACGGGGTCTGGGTCGCCAATGGCAATCTCGCCATCCGCCATCTTGGAATTCCGACGGTCACCGTACCAATGGGGACAATGGCCGATATCGGCATGCCGGTGGGCTTGACCTTTGCGGGCCGCGCCTATGACGACACCGCGCTTCTCGCCCTTGCCGCAGCCTTCGAGGCCACTGGTTCGCGTCGGACCGCGCCACCACGCACCCCGCCGCTCTGAAGCGGCGGAGCAGGATCTGACGGATATCAGACGCCGAGGCGGTCGCGCAGACCGTACCACCAGGCGCCGAGAGCCGTCAGCGGCACGCGGAAGGCTCTGCCACCCGGGAACGGCAGGCTCGGCAACGAAGCCCAGACATCAAACCGTTCGGCATGGCCGGCCACGGCTTCCCCGAGAATCTTGCCGAGCAGATGGGTTGTCGTCACACCATGCCCGCTGTCGCCATGCGAGAAATAGGCCGTATCGGTGAGACGACCGACATGCGGAATACGGGTCAGCGTCAGGGCGAAATTTCCGCTCCAGGCATAGTCGATCTTGGTGTTGGCCAGTTCCGGGAAGGTCTTGATCATGTTTGGCCGGATAATCCCAGTCAGATCGGCCGGATCCTGACCGCCATAACCGATCCCGCCGCCATAGAGGAGCCGATTGTCAGCCGTGCGCCGATAATAGTCGAGCACATAGTTAGCATCCTCGACGCAGTAATCGGCCGGCAACATGCGATCGAGCATCGCCGGATCGAGTTTTTCGGTGACCATCACCTGACTTGAGACCGGCATCATCCGCTCGGTGATCTTTGGCAGCAGATTGCCGAGATAGGCATTACCGCATACCAGCAGATAACGGGACTCCACGCGTCCACGCGCGGTCTTCACCAGCGGGCGCTTGCCGCTGAGATCGACGGCAACCGCGCGGGACTTTTCGAAAATGCGCGCGCCGAGCGCTTCGGCTGCACGGGCCTCGCCCAGAACGAGGTTGAGCGGATGGATATGGCCGCCGCGCGTATCGATCATGCCGCCGACATAGCGCTGGCTGCTGACATAGCGACCGAGATCCGACTTGCTGACCATTTCCATGCCGGAAATGCCGTAGCTTTCGCAGCTCGCCTTGACGGTTTCGAACTCGCGCATCTGCTTGGGCGTAAAGGCGGCAAAGAAGCCACCGTCGCGCACATCGCAATCGATCGCATGTTTGCGCGCCCGTTCCCGGATAATGTCACCGCCTTCGCGAGACATAAGGGCGAGCTTGCGGGCGGTTTCCGGACCGAAGCGGCGCTCGATCGTTTCGAAGTCTCGGCTGTAGCCATTGACGATCTGGCCGCCATTGCGCCCGGACGCGCCGAAGCCGATCCGTTCGCTCTCAAGCACGACGACGCTGAAGCCTTTCTCGGCCAGTTCGAGTGCGGCCGAGATGCCTGTGAACCCGGCACCGATGATGCAGATATCGGCTTCGAGAGCTCCTTCCAGTTCTGGCCGGATCCGTTTGTCGTTGGCAGTGGCGGCATACCAGGAAGCGATATGACCGGGGTTTTCGTGATTTGCTGCAACGTTCATGTTCAAGCCGTCCTGATGTAAGCGTCATATTCGACGTCGGTGACTCTGAGAGCGAATTCCTGCAGTTCCTGGCGTTTGCAGGCTGTATAGAGTTGGCGGAACTCCGGACCGACGGCTGCAAAGGCAAAGCCGGATTCGGCGAAATTCTGCACCGCTGCGTGCCAGCTGCGTTCCAGCGGCTCCATATCGGAAGGATGGTCATCGCCGGTGATCGGCCCGCCCGGCTGCAACTTCTCGACCATGCCCATATAGGCCGCCTGCAGGATCATCGCGAGAACGAGATAGGGGTTGGTGTCGGCACCGGCCACGCGATGTTCGATACGGGTCGCCGAGCGTCCTGCCTTGATCACCCGGACAGCGGCCGAACGGTTGTCGATGCCCCAGGATGCATAGGTCGGCGCATGCTCGCTCGGCGTCAGGCGACGGAAGGAATTGGCATGCGGCGCAAAAATGGCCGTGCTTTCCTGCATGTATCGCAGCAAACCGCCGACGGAATGCATCAACGCATCGGTGGGACCATTTTCGTCGGCATAGATATTCTGCCCAGTAGAATCGATCATCGAGAAATGGACATGCATGCCGCTGCCGGCCTGGGTGCCGTAAGGCTTTGCCATGAAGGTCGCATCGAGCCCATTCTTGCGCGCCACACCCTTGACGATCCGCTTGAGCAGCACCGCATTGTCGGCCGCGCGCATCGCATCGGGCAGATGGTTGAGGTTGATTTCATACTGGCCGGGTCCGTTTTCACGCAGTGTCGTATCAGCCGGCACGCCCTGAGCGCGGCAAACCGCAGCGATTTCGCTGAACACATCTTCGAAATCCTGCAGTTCGGAAATCGAAAGAACCTGGGTCTGCCCGGTATGCCACCGCCCTTCCCGCGTGTTGGGCGGGCGGACTGGATCAAGCGCCGAACGCACCGGGTCAATGAGGTAGAATTCGAGCTCGGTTGCCACGACAGGCCGGAGCTTCATGCGCTCGAAACGAGACAGGACATTGGCCAGCACCTGACGAGGATCGGCATAGAAAGGCTCGCCCGCCGCATTCTGCATGCTGAGCATCACCTGGGCCGTCGGACGCTTCAGCCAGCCGACACGGGCGAGGGTGCCGGGAACCGCCCGGCAGATCCCGTCCGGATCGCCCGTCCCTTCGGCAAGACCGGCATCGTTGACGTCACGACCCCAGATATCGAGCGCGCAGACCGAACGCGGCATCGCCATGCCTTTGACCAGCACTTCGACGGCACGTTCGCGCGGGATCCACTTGCCGCGCGGAACACCGTTCACATCAATCACGAAAGCTTCCAGCACCTCGACATCCGGATTCCGCTCCAGAAAATCGCGCGCTTCCTGTTCATCAATCATAGGTCACCATCATTTGGGACAGCCATGCCGACGCAAGGACGTCGGGGCTTCCCTGAATGTTCAAGAATTGGGTTGGGATATGCCGACTGTGTTGCGGCATGGGCATGCTTCAGCCTTTGGCTAGCGGTCCTTCGTCGACCTTCATGAAGCAGTGCATTTGTACCCCCAATGCCCGAATTGGCTTCGGACCCATAATTTGATCATATTCATAATAGATATGATCAAATTTGTAAATCACCGAAATCACTGCAAATCGACATTTGCTGTGCTAAGGCGAATTTCGAAGATGCGCTGGGCAGAGGAAACGGACGAACCCGATGGACGCGAAACAGATTTCGGTCAGCAGCGAAGCCAAGCTGAAGGGCGAATCCACCAAGAAGTGGGTCTATCGGTCATTGAGCCGCGCCATCATGTCCGGCCGTTTTCCGCCGGGTCAGCCCGTTACGATCTCGGGCCTGTCCGAAAGCCTCGGCGTCAGCACCATGCCTGTACGGGGAGCCCTCGATCAGCTGATCGCCGATGGTGCGCTCGAATATCTCGACAATCGGCGCGTTCGCGTCCCCGACATCGGCCCGGACCGGTTCGATGAACTGATCGCCACCCGGATTGCACTGGAAACGGTGGCCGCCGAGCGGGCGATGCATTTCATCGACTATATCCGGATCGAGCAACTGGTGACGCTCGACAACAAGATCGACGAAGCCTACGAGGACGGCAATATCGAACTCGGAATCGAACGCAATTTCGCCTTCCACCGCTGCATGTATGATGTACGGCCGTCCTTCGTGTTGTTGCCGCTGATCGAATCCGTCTGGCTGCGAATGGGCCCCTTCATGCGCGAAGCGGTCGCTCATCTCGACCAGAGCTATCAGGTCGACCGTCATGGGGAAGCGATCGAGGCGATCAAGCGTCGCGATGCGGTCGCACTCAAGGAAGCCATCACAGCCGATATTCAGGATGGCACCGGCCATGTCGGGCGTCTCAGGCTCCTGAATGTCGCAAAGGCCACCAGTGCGCGCTGAAACGGAAAGCCCTAGATCAGCCTTCAGACCAGGGCGCTGAGACGCGCGAACGCCGTGGATGACATCGGCGGCGTCTTGAGTGCGGAAAACAGCCGCGGCCAATGGCTGAAGAAAAGCAACTGGCCCGCATCCGGCACGGTCTCGATCGTGGTGCCGGGCACCTCATCCACGAAGGTCTGGCTTTTGTAGAGCCTGATGATCTGGTCATCCTCGCCATGCAGGATATGGAACTTGTGGCGGCAGGCGCGCGCCTCGGCAACGAAATCCGTCTGGGCGATCAGGCATTCGAGCGAAAAGGAAGCAACGCTCTTATGCAACGCATAGATCGAACCCTTCGCAATCAGGTCAATCGTTTCCTGGCTTTCGACGGCCTTCGCGTCTGACTTGCCGTCGCGGCAATTGTAACGAACGAACTCGTTGACCTGCCGGCTTTCCATGCAGGTAATCATGGCCCAGGCGACGACGGGAAGCACCTGCGGAAAATGGCGGGCAAGACGGGTTACGAAACGTTGCCGCTGCGGCATGTCAGCGATCCAGTGTGGACGCCAGATCGGCACATGCGAAACCGCAATCATGCGGCTGACCTTGTCCGGATCCCGACTGGCAAAGCGCAGCGCAAAGGCTGAACCAGCCGCATGGCTCATCACGATGGTATTGGCGATCCCGAGATGCCGCAACAATTCCGCACAG
Organism: Fluviirhizobium alvei; assembly: GCF_030551875.1. Classification (GTDB taxonomy): domain Bacteria; phylum Pseudomonadota; class Alphaproteobacteria; order Rhizobiales; family Rhizobiaceae; genus Rhizobium_E; species Rhizobium_E alvei. The sequence goes on from NZ_JAUOZU010000010.1 coordinate 78,221, forward strand.
TCCGCTGCAGCAAGATCAAGCAACATTTCCGGAGATGATTTCGGTGCTGGATCCGTCAGGCCCATCCCCGGGCGATAGGGCGCGATGAAGCGGAAACCATCGAGTTGTGCCTGCTGGAGCGCGGCTTCTGACAATTCCGCACCATAAGGAAGATTGTGAAACAGAAGCACTGGACGACCGTCAGGTGCGCCCTGTTCAAGATAGTCGAGCCTGCGCCCGTCCGGGAGCGTGACTTGCCGGCGAACCTTGTAAAAAACCTGTCCTGAACCGCCATTCTGGCCGGCCTGTGCGACAAGGGTCGCCGTGAAGCCACACAACAGTCGCACCAAGCCGGGCAGATCCCGGACGGACGTCTTGTTCTTGATGGTTTTGATCTGGGTTCGGACGGTTTCGACAGAAACGCCGCGTTCAGAGGCAATGTCTGCCAGTCGCAATCCACTGGCGAGCAAGACCGCGACCTGCGTTTCGGCAGGCGTAAGCCCGTGCGCGATCCTAAACAGCTCGGTCACACGTCCATCAAATCCAAAATCGACAATCGACAGCAGGAACAGATCTGGATCTCCGCCCGCCATGGACGGATCGATCCGGTTCACGAGAACGCTCGTCTGGCTGGTCTGCAGTGAAGCGATCTGGCCCGCGATCGCCAATGGCTGGCCCACTTCGCCGCGGCGAAAATAGTCGCGCAGCTGTCGCAGGACATCCTTGTGTGTGATGAGATCACTCAGGACTGCCGGCAAAGCTCCGTACTTGCGTCGGGCAACGTTGTTACCGGCCAACATGACTTCGGAGCGGGACAGGATATAGGTCGGGTTCGGGACCGATTCAACGATTGCGGCGAGCCGTTGCTCTTCCGTGGTCGTGCGGCCGATCCGCTCCTGAATGCTCCGTGCGACACCGATATGAGAGAGGGTCGCTTCGCTCAACACCGCATCGGACGCGACTTCGCCATCGAACAGCATCGTGTCGAGATCATGCAGAACCTTGGCAAAATCGTTTGGAGACAAAGTCGCCGCATAGATGGCGGCGATCAAGTCATTCGTATCTGTCGACATTGTGCACTGAGCTCAAAGGCATAGTGAATTTTCCGTTTCATGCCACGGTTCAGCGCCAAGGAAAAGGCTCCGGCCTGCCGACCGGAGCCTGAATTTTGTCAAATGGCTAACGGCCTCAATCCTCGATGATTGCGACCGCCCGGCACCAACCTGCAGAAGCCCCCTCGATCTTGACCGGAAAGCAGCTCACCATGAAGCCGGTTGCAGGAAGCGCCTCGAGATTGCTGAGCTTCTCGATATGGCAATAGGCCTGCTCGGCCCCGGCCTTGTGCCCTTCCCAGAACAGCGAATAGTCGCCGGTCTCGCGGATCTTCTTGGCCGTATAGGCAAAGGGCGCATCCCAGCTCCAGGCATCAATCCCGGTCACGCGGACGCCCCGGCTGGTGAGGTACAGCGTGGCCTCGCGCCCCATGCCGCAACCACGACCGACGAAATCCGGCTCGCCATAACGGGCGCCGGCCGCCGTGTTGACCAGCACGATATCGAAGGGCTGCAGGTCATGACCGATACGGGCCAGTTCCGCCTCCACATCTGCGGCCGTACAGACATAGCCATCCGGCTTGTCGCGGAAATCAAGCTTGACGCCGCGGCCATAGCACCATTCCAGCGGTACCTCGTCGATGGTCCAGGCGCGTTCGCCATTGTTCATCGTCGGATGATAGTGCCAAGGCGCATCGAGATGGGTCCCGACATGGGTCGTGATCTCGCAGCGTTCGGAGGCACAGCCCTTGCCCTCGAGCTGCTCCGAAACCGGCACGCCGGCCATCTGCTCGAATTCCCTGGCCCCGAAATCATGATCGAGATAGGTGATCTTCGGGGTCAGGCCGGGCGGATCGGAGGCGATCCCGGCCTTCAGTGTCACGGAGATATCGATAAACCGCCGGCTCATGCGTTTGCATTTCCAGCGGGTGCCGGGCCGCGTGGTGGCGGTGGCGGCAGATCTGCTTTCGAACGGATATGGGCCGGGAATCCTTCGGGCATATACCGCACAATCCATTCGGGCGGATTATTGGCGATGAAAGCCGGCGGATTGGTCATCCAGATCTGGGTTCCGAAGAGGGCATTCCACTCGCGCGGCACATAACCATCATCGAGGTAATCGGAATCGGCGCCATATTCCGCTTCTCCGCCTGCCGGGCACTTGATGTAGCAGAAGAGTGCCGATGCGATACGGTGACGCCCGGTGCCGAGGAAGCCGTAGGTCCAGCCCTTGCGGGTCATGTAATTGCCACCGATCATCATCTCGTCGATATCCTCGACGCCGAAATTGGCATGGTGGAAGACCGGATAGCCCGGTGCACCGGCAGCATTCTGATCGAGGAAGAACAGGCTGTGATGGTCATTGGCGCCATCGCAGCGCATGTAAATGCCGAAACCCAGCTGATGTTCGGAGAGACGGAAATTCAGCCGTTCCTCCATGAAACGGAAACTCTTGACGAAATCCTCGACCGCAAAGACCACATGGGTGATCGTCTTCGGGCGCGCCCGCGTCTTCCATTTGCGGGAATTGTTGAGACGATGAACATTACCCGGCGCATTCAGCGGATCGGGCGCATAGACCACCTTCTTGCGTTCGTAGAGGCGCAGCCCCATGGCCAGACCGCAATCGGTCATGAAATGGGCTGTCCCGTCAGCATCGCGGCGGACTTCCCGATCCACGGCAAGCGAAGCGACCAGCTTTTCGAGGTTCTCCGCCTTGTCGACACCCCAGATCACTTCCTTGACGCCGTAATCGCGCAGGACCGACTTGGGCAAGCTTGGATCATCGACCTTGCGCAGTACCACATGTGATCCTTCATCGAGCTGGAAATGCGAGTATGTCTCGTCGCTTTCTGCGAGCACAAGACCGAAATCCTCGAAAAACCGGGTCGATTCAGCGAGATCCGGAACGCCATAGATCAGGGACTCGATACCAATGATGGCCATGTTCCTATCCTTCCTTGCATTGAATGTTGATCATCTGCCGGCCGAGACCGGTCGCAACAGCCTCGACAATGTCGCCATCCTGAAGCGGCTGACACATCAAATCGCTTTTGCCGCCAAGAACCAGCACGTCGCCCGGCAAAAGCAGCGTGCGGCGGGAGAGCGAGGCGACGAGCGCGGGGATGCCCTGGACGAGGTCGCCCAACCGTCCGCGTTCAAGCGGCGGCCCGTTGAGGCCGAGCTGGTATTCGAGGGACGCTGCATCGGATACGAACGCCCGTGGAACGAGCAGCGGTCCGAGCGGCAACGTTCCGGGAATGCCGAGCCGGTCGAACGTCTCGTCCGCATTCTCGCTGGCGATCTCGGTCGCGAGACAATAGCCGGCGATTCCGCCCATCGCCTCGGTCTCGTCGACATTCCGCATCATGCGACCGATCACGAGGCCAAGCGAAAAGACGGGCCGGCTGTCGCGCATATCCTCCGGCATGAAGAATGGATCGGCAGGCAGGCCGATCACCACATGCGGCAGAGACGAGACGCGACCATCCGTCGAAGAGCGGCGGAAAACCTGACGCGGACCGGTGAGCAGCTTGCCCGCCTTGAGAAATTCCTCAGGCATGAAGCCGCCGCGATGACCGCGGGCATCATCATCCTCAGCCAGGCAGCGGACCAGTTCGGACAGGCAGGCGAAATTCCAGTCCCAGTCCGCAAGCAGGCCATGCACGCTGTCGGTTCCCGTCAGCCGGATCCCCTTTTTGCCCGCCAGAGGCAGCACGGACGCCAGCGGCACAGCGGCGCCGTCATCGAAGACGAGAGCCGGAAAGGAGGGGCTGCCGGAGATCGAAAAGCTGCCGATCGAAAAGGGGATGGCCTGCGCTTCGGAGCCCGAATTCATCGCGGATATCTCCCCGCCTTGATTTCGGCAAAGGTCTCGGCCACCCAGTCGTTGATATAGTCGGTACCGTAGGTCTGGGTATCGGCGCCGGCATGTTCGATGCAGCCGGTTTCGCGATCGAAGATCTTCAGTTCCTTTTTCGGGCTGTTGACCAGCTGGTCATAGGTCTGGTGGGCGTAGTCGAGGCTGATCTGGCGGTCATTGATGCCGTGCGTCACCAGGAACGGCACGCGCACGCGGTCGAGAATGCCGTTAAGGTGCATGTTCGATGCAATCGACATGAATTCATCGATCGTCTCGCCGCCGAAAACCCAGCGCACATGCTCCCAATAGTGCGGCACCGGCCGATCCCCTTCGCGACGCAACCGCTTTTCCTGGACCTCGGCCCAGTTGTGGTTGGCGCCGAACACGACGCCGAGCGCGAAGCGCGGTTCCATTGCCACGGCGCGCGGGCAATAATAGCCGCCGAGCGAAATGCCCCAGAGACCGATCCGCGACGGATCGACATCGTCGCGCGCCTCAAGCCAGTCGACCACCTTCGAAGCCCAGCGTTCGCTGTTGTAAACGGCCTTCATGTCGTGCAGGCGCAGCGCTTCACCGGTGCCGGGTTGGTCGATGCAGAGCGACGAGACGCCACGGCGTGCAAGACCTTCGGGCGCACCCGGAAGGTAAAGCATCTCCTTGCAGCTATCGAGACCGTTGACATGCACGAGAATTGGCGCCGGCCCATCAGCCGTTGCCGGCGCGAGCGTGAGATAGCCGGAGATCACCCCGCCATCGTAGGGAATTTCCACTCTCTGGCAGTTCTCGCCATTCAATTCGACAAATTTCGAGAAACTGTCGAGCATCTTGCGATAGGTCTGCAATCGCGGCGCAAAACCATGGGCCTGCATGCGCTCGGCGATCATGTAATAGATTGAGGCGCGCTTGTGCTTGCGGGCGGCGCTGAACCTGCGGTTCAGCCGCATGTCTTCGTCGGCTTGGGCGACCAGCTTGTCAGCCATGGCATTCCAGGCTGCGAGGAAGGCCTGCGTCCCCTCGTCGTCGCCACGGGTCGAAATCTCGACCAGCGGCTTGCACATCTCATCGATCTCGCCAATCTCGGCGCCCATGATCATGGCAATGTTGACCGAGAGATTCCAGACATAGTTATTGGGGAAATAGAAAAACATCTTCTGTCCTTGTCATGCAGGTCTCATGCCGGCTGGGCCAGCACGGCAAAGGCACGGCCGTAAACTTCCGGCACGTTGACTTTCATTTCCGGGTTCATTTCGCCCTCGCCGAGAAGGATCGAATTGTCGACAACGGTCTTCACCCGGTCGAAACGGCGCCGCATGAAGGCTGCAAGCGCGCTTTCAACCGAACTCGCCTTTGAGAGCTCGTCTGCCAGGACGACCGAATCCTCGACGGCCAATGCAGCACCCTGCCCCATATGCGGCGTGGTCGAATGGGCGGCATCGCCAATCAGGATCGCGCGACCACGATACCAGGGATCAGGCATCAGCAGGGTTTCGAGCGGACGATAGACGACCAGTGCCGGGTCGATGATCTGTTCGCGAACTTTCGCCATCAGGCCGCCGTAACCTTCAAGACGGTTGCGCAATTCGTCGGCAAGCGTCTCAGGCTGAAAGCGCGGATTGCCGGGTTCTCCAGCAACGTAGAAGATATACATCGAGTTCTCGTCGAGCGGCACCAGGCCTGCGGTCGCACCCGGCTTGCCGCGGAAGAGTTCCATGTCAACGAAATCCGCCGGGCGTGGAATGTTGTAGCGCCACACGCCCTGACCCGTGAACGCGGGTTTGTAGTCCTCGCCGAACAGGCGCCGGCGCATCTGCGACTTGACGCCATCGGCACCAATGACGAGATCGTAACGCCCGCTCGTACCATCGGTGAACGTCACGGCAACGCCATCGGGTCCCTCCACCATGTCCTTCACGGTCACGCCGAGGCGCACAGGAATGTTTTGGGTGCGAACAGCGTCCGTCAGGATCTTGTGCAGCGCCGGCCGGGTGAGACCGAGATTGGCGGCGTATTTGGCGCTGCCGACCTTGATCGGCGGCTGGCTGTAGCGGCGGTTGCCATCGATATCGCAGTGGTGGATTCCCTCGTAAGGAAAGCCCGCTTCGATCGACTTGTCGGCTACGCCGAGCGCATCCATGGCGACGAGGAAGTTGCCCTGAACGATGATCCCGACATGATAGACCTGCCAGCGCTCGTTCAGTTCGACGATTTCCGCGTCGATACCCTTCTGCTTGAGAGCGACCGCTGCGGACAGGCCGCCGATACCGCCGCCAACCACCAATACATTCTTCACTACAGTCATAACCATTTCCTCAGCGTGACTGGAACCGCAGTCCGATGGCTGCAAGAGCCAGAATAAGAGCCACGATGCCTATGATTCCGATACTTCCCGACAGGCCGGCGCCGGCCGCCGTCAGAGCGATGACGATGATCGGGCTCACGAAATTGCCGAGGAAGAAGGCGGTCTGGAAGCCCCCGGTGCCGCGACCGCGCTGGTCGAATGGCAGGCGTTCCATGATGGCCGTCAGCATCAGCGGCAGCGCAACACCCGCACCGAGGCTTCCGACGACGATACCGGCGAGCAGGAGCGCGTAATTGGTCGTCTGCGATACGATGCCAAAGCCGATCGCCATCAACAGGAAGGCGAGGAACATGTTCTGCCAGAATGGCTTGGACGAACGCATGCGAAACAATCCGGCGCCAAGTGGAACAGCGATTGCACCGGCGGCATTGGTCAGGCCGATGATCATCGGCGCGCTGTAGCCGATCGCAGTCAGCAGGAACGGAACCTGGATCGGCAACAGAAAGAACATGATGCTTGCCATCAGCGCAGCGATATAGAGCCCGCTGACCCGGCGCCACGGGAAGCCACGGCTCGGCTCTTCATCCTGGGCATGAACGGAAGGCTCATCGAGGAAGATGATGCAGAGCGGCACGGCCACAAGCGCCAGAAGATAGACGTAAAACGCATGGCGCCAGTCACCATCACCGATAATGCCGCCGAGCGCGAGGAAGAAGATACCGGCAACAGAGGCTGCCGCAGTCTGGAAGACCAGCCATTTCTCCCGTTCGGCGCCACGGAAATAATCACCGATGAGCGTGGTGCTCGCAGTCATGACGGCGGCTTCGGCGATGCCCAGGGCAATCCGGAAACCGATGATGATGCCAAGGTCTTCGAGAAATGCCGGCGCCACGCCGATCAACCCGTAACAGGCGAGCGAAAGGACCAACAGGCGCTTGCGGCCGATCGCATCGACGATGCGACCCCAGAGAGGAGCCGAAATGGCAACGGCGAGTGCGGGGATGGCGAGCGCCATCAGGCCCTTTTGTTCGGCTGCCGGATCGGCGGAGAAATGCGCCACCATCGAGGGCAGCACCGGCGCCAGCAAAAGAGCGGCAGCCACAGAAACGAGCGAAAGCAGGGCGAGCAAGGTTCCCTGGAAATTGCCCGCGCGCACCGCTGGCGCGCCGGCCGTATTGGTCATGGTCATGATGGTCCTCCTGGCTTGTGCACCCTCCTGCACAATTGACTTTTGTTTAGCCTTGAGCCGCCATCCCGAAAAACGAATTGTTCAGGTTGCACCTATTTGCATTTCGGGTAGATTATCTCCATTGGAGGATCGCATGCGCTTTCACGGACTGGACCTGAACCTTTTGGTGGCACTCGACGCGCTTTTGGCGGAGAGAAATACGATCAGAGCCGGGGAGCGCCTCAATCTCAGCCAGTCGGCTGCCTCAAGCGCGCTCGTTCGTCTGAGGGAGCATTTTCGCGACGATCTTCTCGTCCAGGTCGGACGAAACCTCGTTCCTACGCCGCGCGCGCTCGAACTTGCTCCCGTGATCCGCTCCATCCTGCTGCAGATCGAAGGCAAGGTGCTGAGCGATGCGGATTTCGATCCGGAAACATCGACACGACGATTTCGCATCATGGCATCGGATTATGTTTCGATGGTCTCACTGCGCCATGGTCTGCGGGCGATCGGCAAGATCGCACCTTCCATGCGCTTCGAGATCCTGCCGGTGAGCCTGTCCCCGCTCGAGGCGATGGACCGCGGCGAGGCCGATCTCCTGATCATGCCGGATTTCTACCTGTCACCCGAACATCCGACCCGACTACTGTTCGAGGACAGTTATGTCTGTATCGCAGCGGCGGAAAACCGGGAGATCGGCGACCGGCTGACGTTCGATCAGTATCTGGGCTTCCCGCATGTGACGGTGCGCTTCTCCAATGGCCGCCAACCGGCCTTCGAAGACTGGTTTGTCGGACGGTTCGGCCAGAGCCGGACCATCGACATCACCACCTCAAACCATGCGACGCTGCCCTATTTCGTGGCAGGAACCCGTCGTATCGCGACCCTGCACGCGCGCCATGGTCAATTGGCGGCGCAGAATCTTCCCCTGCGGCTGGTTGAAGTGCCGACCGAGATCCCGCCAATCCGCGAGGTGATCCAGTGGAATGCCATCAATTCCGGCGATGACGCGATGATGTGGGTTGTCGAGATGCTTGTCGCCCACCACGATCAGGCCGATCACGGCCATGATACGCGACTGGCGGAACCATTCCCGGCGCCCTGAAAACGGATCGGCGTTTCAGCCCCCGTGGCGGAAGATCCCGACGATCTGCCGGGCAATGTCGCGCGGCCCCATGCGCCCTTCCTTGTACCAGCTGCTGACATTGTTGAGCAGCGTCAGCAAAAGCAGACGATAGACGCCACGATCAAACGATGCCGGCAGCGGCAGATCATCGATCAGATCGCGAAAGATCAGTTCGAACGTATCGCGCTTGGCAACCAGCCGATCCCGGATTTCGGCCGGTGTTGAGGCAAAATCATTCATCAGCGGCATGGTCAGCGAGTTCGGATCGAGCTGGATTTCCAGCATGGTCCCGCAGGCTGCCTCCAGCCGTTCCCAAGGATCGGTCAGGCCCGAAATCGCTGTCTGGATCCTGTCGCCCGCCACCTGCAGCGCAACATCGTGAATGCGAACGAACAGAGCTTCCTTGGATTTGATGTAGTGATAGAGAGAGCCCCCAAGAAGACCAACCTTCTCGCCGATATCCCTCACTGAGGTCGCGGCATAGCCACGTTCGGCAAACAGCGCCGCCGCTGCTTCAAGGATATCGCGATGGCGCTCGCTGAGATCGCTCGCGGCGAGGGCGATCCCGAAACGTCCGTTCGGCGACTGCCCCATTTCCTTGTCATGATTGTCCGTCATGGTCCCCCCGGTCATCCCGCATGTCGGTTCGGGCGCTCGGCCCTGCCACATACGACCAATGCCTTACACCGGCTTGGCGGTACCGGTAAAGATTGGGCTTGCAAATTGTAACAATCGTTTGGTACATACCCGTCCGTCAGAGGAGGACAGGATGAGCGAGCAAAACCGTGAATCGATGGAATTCGATGTGGTTATTGTCGGCGCGGGGCCAGCGGGGCTTGCAAGCGCCATCCGCCTCAAGCAATGCGCGCTCGAAGCCGGATCCGACATTTCTGTTGTCGTCGTCGAAAAGGGCTCGGAAGCCGGCGCGCATATTCTCTCTGGCGCCGTCATCGATCCTTCTGGCCTCGACCGCCTGTTGCCGGACTGGCGCGAGGATGCCGATCGCCCTCTGACGACGGAAGTTTCCGACGATCGTTTCTATTTCCTGGGCCCGGCAGGTTCGATCCGCCTGCCGAACATGCTGATGCCGCCGCTGATGAACAATCACGGCAATTTCATCGGCTCGCTTGGCACCGTCGTCCGCTATCTGGCCGCCCGCGCCGAAGCGCTCGGCGTCGAGATCTATCCCGGCTTTTCTGCTACCGAGATCCTCTATGACGAAACAGGCGCCGTCGCCGGCATTGCCACCGGCGACATGGGTATCGGCCGCGATGGCGAGCCCAAGGCAGATTTCACCCCGGGTATGGAACTGCGCGCCAAATACACGATCTTTTCCGAGGGCGCCCGCGGCAGCCTCACCAAGCAACTGCTCGCCCGTTTCGACCTGACGGAAGGCCGCTCGCCGCAAAAGTTCGGCATCGGCATCAAAGAGCTCTGGCAGGTCAAGCCCGACAGGTTCCGCAAGGGGCTGGTGCAGCATTCGTTCGGCTGGCCGCTGGATATCAAGACGGGCGGCGGCTCGTTCCTTTACCATTTCGACGATCATCTGGTGACGGTCGGCTTCGTCCTGCATCTTGATTATCGTAATCCGACACTGTCGCCCTTCGATGAATTCCAGCGCTTTAAGACCCATCCGGCCATCCGCGACACGTTCGAAGGTGGCAAGCGGCTTGCTTATGGCGCCCGGGCGCTTACCGAAGGCGGCTGGCAGTCGGTGCCGAAACTCGCCTTCCCCGGTGGCGTTCTAACCGGTTGCGCTGCAGGTTTCATGAATGTGCCGCGCATCAAGGGCAGTCATAACGCCATTCATTCCGGCATCCAGGCTGCGGACGCCATTCATGCCGCCCTGATTGATGGTCGAGCCAACGATACGGTTGCAGGCTACGATGATGGTTGGAAGAATTCGCCCATCGGGCGCGACCTCAAGCCGGTGCGCAACGTCAAGCCGCTGTGGTCGCGGTTCGGAACCATGGTCGGCGTCGGTCTGGGCGGCATCGACATGTGGCTGCAGACCCTGACGGGCCTGTCGCCCTTCGGTACGCTGAAGCACAAGAAGCCCGACTATCAGAGCCTCAAACCCATTTCGGAAGTCACCCCGATCCGATATCCCAAGCCAGACGGGATCCTGACTTTCGACCGGCTGTCCTCGGTGTTCTTGTCGAACACCTATCATGAGGAAGACCAGCCGGTTCACCTTCGTCTTGCCGATCCCAGCATTCCGATCGCGAAAAACCTGCCGCTCTATGGCGAACCGGCGCGGCTCTTCTGTCCGGCCGGCGTCTACGAAGTGGTCCGCGACGAGGATGGAAACAATCCCCGCTTCGTGATCAACGCGCAGAACTGCGTTCACTGCAAGACCTGTGACATCAAGGATCCGGCCCAGAACATAACCTGGGTGCCACCCGAAGGCGGCGGCGGACCCAATTACCCCAACATGTAACCGAATTCGAACCAGGAGAGCCCCATGTCTGCTGCTTACATCGTCGATTACCTGCGCAGCCCCTTTGCTCCGGCCTATCGCGGCGCCCTGGCCGGCGTCCGTCCGGATGATCTTGCCACCGGCGTGCTCAAGGCGCTGATGGCCCGCGCTGGCTTCGATGCATCCGAAATCGAGGATATCAACCTCGGCTGCGCTTTCCCGGAAGGTGAACAGGGGCTCAATATCGCCCGCTGCGTCGGTCTCAATGCCGGCCTGCCGCAATCGGTCGGCGGCTCTACCGTCAATCGCTGGTGCGGCTCCTCGATGCAGGCGATCCAGATGGCCGCAGGCGCAATTGCCATGGGCGCCGGTGATGCCTTCATCGCCGGCGGCGTTGAAAACATGAGCCGGGTGCCGATGATGGGCTTCAACCCGATGCCCAATCCGGCCTGGAGCGACGCCCAGCGCATCGCCTTCCTCAATATGGGCCTGACGGCGGAAAATCTCGCCGATCGCTATTCGCTGAGCCGCGAGGAACAGGACGCCTTTTCGCTGGCGAGCCAGGAAAAAGCCCTTGCCGCCAGAGCCGATGGCCGCCTGGCGCAGGAAATCGCGCCGATCGGCGATGTCACGACCGATGGCTGCCCGCGCGAAACCGATCCGGCCAAGCTCGCCGGCCTCAAGACAGCCTTCAAGGCCGACGGCAGCGTCACGGCCGGCAATTCCTCACCGCTGACCGACGGCGCCTCGATGACGCTCGTCTGCTCGGAAGCCTTCGTGAAGCGGCATGACCTGAAGCCCCTCGCCCGCATCGCCGGCTATGCCATTGCCGGCTGCGCACCGGAAATCATGGGCATCGGCCCGGTCGAAGCCACCCGCAAGGCGCTCAAGCGTGCCGGGATCTCCGCTGCCGATCTTGACGTCATCGAGATGAACGAAGCGTTCGCCGCCCAGGTTCTCGCCTGCTGCCGCGACCTCGAAATCGATCCGGCAAGCCTCAACCGCGATGGCGGTGCGATTGCGCTCGGCCATCCGCTCGGCGCCACCGGTGCCCGCCTCGTCGGCAAGGCGTCGAGCCTGCTCAAGCGGGACGGCGGCCGCTACGGCCTTGCCACCCAGTGCATTGGCGGCGGTCAGGGCATCGCCATGGTCGTGGAGGCCGCATGATGTCGATTGCGATCAGAAAAGCCGGCGTCATCGGCGCCGGCGTCATGGGCTCGGGCATCGCTGCCCATCTCGCCAATGCCGGACTTGACGTCGTGCTGCTCGACATGGAGAAAAAATTCGCCGATGCCGGCGTCGAGCGCCAGCTCAAGGCCAATGGCTTCATGGACGCGGGTTTCGCCAAGCGCATCCGCACCGGCTCGACCGCCGATGATCTTGCCCTTCTCGCCGATGCCGACTGGATCATCGAGGCGGTGGCCGAAAAGCTCGAGATCAAACAATCGCTCTATCGCGCCATCGATGGCGTGCGAAAAGAGGGCTCGGTCGTCTCGTCGAACACCTCGACCATTCCGCTATCTGCCCTCGTCGGCGGGTTGCCGGATGCCTTTGCGGCTGATTTCCTGATCACCCATTTCTTCAACCCGCCCCGCATCATGCGCCTTCTCGAAGTCGTTTCGGGGCCGAAGACGCGCCCGGGCATCACCGCCGCGATCTCCGATTTCGGGGATCGTACGCTCGGCAAATGCGTCGTCGCCTGCAAGGATACGCCCGGCTTTATCGCCAACCGCATCGGCAGTTTCTGGATGGTTGTCGCCCAGAACGAGGCAATCCGCCTCGGTCTCGACGTCGAGGAAGCCGATGCCGTGATCGGCAAGCCGTTCGGCATTCCTTCGACCGGCATTTTCGGCCTGCTCGATCTTGTCGGCATCGATCTGATGCCGACCATCATCCGCAGCCTGCAGAACGCTCTGCCCAAAACGGACGCCGTCCATGCCTTTGAAGCCGAGCCGTCGCTGATCAGCCGCATGATCGCCGAAAACCGGATCGGCCGTAAAAGCGGCGCGGGCTTCGTCAAACTGTCGGCGGACCGCAAGAGCCGCGAGATTACCGATCTGGTGACTGGTGACTACCGCCCCATGAAGGCCGTCCAGTCCGAAAGCCTCATAGAAAGCCGCGGCGATGCCAGGGCGCTGATGGAACATGCGGGACGCGGCGGCCAATACGCAGCCGCCGTGATGGAAATCACGCTTGCCTACGCAGCCTCGCTGGTACCGGAAATCGCCGATGGTCCCGACGCCATCGATGATGCCATGCGCACCGGATATGGCTGGAAGCAGGGTCCGTTCGAACTGGTCGATCGGCTCGGCGCCGCCTGGCTTGCCGAACGGCTCGCAGCTAAGGGTAAGGCTGTTCCCGCCTATCTGACGCTGGCGACCGAAAAAGGCGGCTTCTATGCGACGATCGATGGTCGCCTGAATTGCCTGCTGCCCGATGGCAGCTTCCGGCCGGTTGCCCGCGGCGAAGGTGTTATCACCATTGCCGACCTGAAGCTTGCGACCCAACCGGTTGCCGATTACGGTCCGGCAGCGCTCTGGGATTTGGGCGACGGCGTTGCCTGCCTCGAGTTCCGCACCAAGATGAACACCTTCTCGAAGGAACTGCTCGAGGCTATCGGCAAGGCGATCGAGGATGTCAAAACCGGCTTCAAGGCTCTGGTGATCGGCTCGGACTCGCCGGTCTATAGTGCGGGCGCCGATCTGCGCGTTTTCCTTGAAACCGTCGAGCAAGGCGGCGCAGAAGCGCTCGGATCCTTCATCGACCTCGGACACAACACGTTCAAGGCGCTGAAATATGCTCCTTTCCCGGTGGTGGGCGCACCTTCCGGCCTTGCTTTCGGCGGCGGGTGCGAAATTCTGCTCCATTGCGATGCGATCCAGGCTCATGCCGAACTGACGACCGGCCTTGTGGAAACCCGCATCGGCGTCGTTCCCGGCTGGGGTGGCTGTAAGGAGATGCTGGTCCGGTCCTACGCCGCCAAAGGTCCGGTTCGTGGACCGGTCGCCCCTGCGATGGCAGCGTTCAACCTCATCGCTCCGGCAAAGGTCTCGGGCAGCGCCTTCGAGGCGCGCAAGCTCGGCTTCCTCCGCCCGACCGACGGGATCACCATGAACCGCGACCGTTTGCTGGCCGATGCGAAGGCCAGGGCACTGTCGCTGGTCGAAGGCTACGTTCCGCAGGAGCCACCGGTCGTTGCCCTGCCGGGTCCCTCTGGCGCCGCTGCAATCATCAACATTATCGAAAGTGAAGCGCTTGCCGGACGTGCAACGGTCCATGACCTCGTGGTCGGCAAAGTTCTCGCCACCCTTCTGACAGGTGGGCCATCGGCCGATCCGCTGCGCCCACTGACCGAGGACGATCTTCTCGCGCTCGAAAGGCAGGCCTTCATTTCACTCTTTGCGGAACCCGCCACCATCGCCCGCGTGCAGCACATGCTGGCGACCGGCAAGCCGCTTCGCAACTGATATCGCAGGCCGGTCCGCTCCTACGGACCGGACGACGCTCGCAACCGAGGAAAGACAAGATGGCAACCTATACGCCCCCGATCGACGACATCGCCTTTCTGCTCAACGATGTGCTCGGATTCGATGATCTCATGCAGGCGCTGCCCGGCCACGAAGAGGTGAATGCCGAGCTCGCCATTTCCGTGCTGGAAGAAGGCGGAAAGTTCTGCGCCGGTATTCTGGAGCCGATCAACCGGTCCGGTGATGAAGAAGGATCGAGGCTCGAAAATGGCGTGGTCTCGACGCCCAAGGGTTTTGCCGAGGCCTACAAGGCCTTCGTCGAGGCCGGTTGGGGTGGCCTGTCCGGAAATGTCGAATTCGGCGGCCAGGGCCTGCCGCGCGTCATGCAGATCCTGCTCGACGAGATGCTCTCCTCGGCAAACCTGTCCTTCGGTCTCTTTCCCGGCCTCACGCGCGGCGCCGTCGAGGCGATCGAGCATCACGCCAGCGAGGAACTCAAGGCAACCTATCTGCCCAAGATGATTTCAGGCGAATGGACCGGTGCCATGGCCCTGACCGAATCGTCAGCCGGGACCGATCTCGGTCTTCTGACCACCCGCGCCGAACCGGTCGGCGACGGCAGCTTCAAGATCAAGGGCAACAAGATCTTCATCTCCTCCGGTGATCAGGATTTCGGCGGCAACATCATCCATCTCGTGCTGGCACGCCTGCCGGATGCCCCGAAGGGCGTGAAGGGCATCAGCCTGTTCCTGGTGCCGAAATTCCTCGTCAACGAGGATGGCAGCCTCGGTGCCCGCAACGGCATGTCGGTCGGCTCGCTGGAACACAAGATGGGCATTCATGCGCAGCCGACCTGTGTGATGAACTATGACGGCGCCGTCGGCTGGATTGTCGGCGAACCCGGCCGTGGCCTCAATGCCATGTTCACGATGATGAATGCCGAACGCCTTTTTGTCGGCATCCAGGGCCTTGGCATCGCCGAAGCCGCCAACCAGAAAGCCGCCCACTATGCCCGCGAGCGCCTGCAGGGTCGTTCGGCCGATGGCAGCCGAGGTCCGGTTCCGATCATCGAACATCCCGATGTGCGCAAGATGCTGCTGACCGGTCGTTCCTTCATCGATGGCGCCCGCGCCCTCGCCATCTGGACGGCCATGCAGATGGATCTGGCGAGCCGGCATCCCGATGCCGAGGAACGCCGCAAGGCCGACGGAATGGTCGCGCTCATGACCCCGGTCGTCAAGGCTGCCTTCACCGATTTCGGTTTCGAGACTGCGGTCATTTCCCAGCAGGTGTTCGGTGGTCATGGCTTCATCCGCGAATGGGGCATGGAACAGTTCGTCCGCGATGCGCGCATCACCCAGATCTACGAAGGCACCAACGGTGTTCAGGCGATGGATCTCGTCGGTCGCAAGCTGACGATGGAGGATGGCGCTCTTGCCGAACGGTTCTTCGCGATGGTCCGCGCCGATCTCAACCAGGCGAAGGCGACAGTTCCCACGATTGCGAATGCGACCGGCGAAGCGCTTGAGCGCCTCGAAACCGCATCAAAGGCGCTCCTCGCTTCCCGCGCCGATCTTGCCGCCGCCGGTTCGGCAGCGACCGATTACCTGCGCCTGTTCGCGCTCGTCAGCTTCGGTTGGATGTGGACGCGCATGGCAGCGGCAACGCAGGACAAGGACAATGCCCTTGCCCGCCGCAAGCAGGCGGTCGCGCAATTCTTCGCCGACAAGATGTTGCCGCAGACGATTGGCCTTGCGGCCTCGATCGCCAACGGCAGCCGCTCGATCATGGCGCTCGACGCCGATCTTTTCTGAAAACGTCTCCCGGGAGGTATGACATGCTTGGTATGATGATGAATACGCCGCTTCTGATCTCTTCGATCCTGCGGCATGCCGAAACCTATCACGGCACGACGGAAGTCGTGTCGAAGACGGTCGAAGGGCCGATCCACCGCTACACCTATGCGGATATGGCGCGCCGCAGCCGCAAGCTCGCCAACGCGCTTTCCCGTCTTGGCCTCGAATTCGGCGATCGCGTCGGTACGCTGGCCTGGAACGGCTATCGTCATATGGAGCTCTATTACGGCGTCTCGGGTTCGGGCTTCGTGTGCCACACGATCAATCCGCGCCTTTTCCGCGAGCAGATCGCCTTCATCATCGAACATGCGGCCGACAAGGCGATCTTCGCCGATCTGAGCTTCGTGCCGATCCTGGAAGCGCTCGCCGATCACCTCAAGGGCATGAAGGCCGTCGTCGTCATGACCGACGCAGCCCACATGCCGAAGTCGGAAATCCTGCCCAACCTCGTCTGCTACGAAACCCTGATCGACGGTGAATCGGACGTATTCGACTGGCCGGAATTCGACGAGAATACCGCGTCCGGCCTGTGCTACACATCGGGCACCACGGGCGACCCCAAGGGTGTTCTCTATTCGCACCGTTCGAGCGTGCTGCATGGCATGGCGATTGCGATGCCGGACGTCCTCTGCGTTTCGGCATCGGATGCTGTGGTGCCGGTCGTGCCGATGTTCCACGTCAATGCCTGGGGCATTCCCTTCGCCGCGCCGATGACCGGCGCCAAGCTGGTCATGCCCGGCCCCAACCTCGATGGTGCCAGTCTGCATGCCCTGTTCGAAGCCGAAGGCGTGACCTTTACCGCCGGTGTTCCGACCGTCTGGCTCGGCCTGCTGGACTGGATGGATGCCCATGGCAAGACGTTTACGACACTCAACCGCGTCGCCATCGGCGGTTCGGCTTCGCCGCCCATCATGATCAGCCGCTTCAACCGCCTCGGCGTCAAGGTTCGTCATGCCTGGGGCATGACCGAAACGAGCCCGGTCGGCCTCGCAGCTACGCTGTTGCCCAAGCATGAGGCGCTTTCGACGGAAGAAAAGCTGATGCTGGAAGCCAAGCAGGGCCGTCCGGTCTATGGCATGGAGTTCCGCATCGAAGGTGCGGACGGCAATCCCATACCGCGTGATGGCAAGGCCTTCGGCGCCATGATGGTGCGCGGCCCCTGGGTCGCCGCAGGCTATTACAACATGGATGAAAGCAGCGCCCATGAGAAGCCGGGCTGGTTCAACACCGGCGACGTCGTGACCATGGATACCGACGGCTTCGTGCAGATCGTCGACCGCACCAAGGATGTCGTAAAGTCGGGTGGCGAGTGGATCTCCTCGATCGAACTCGAAAACATCGCCCAGGCACATCCGGCCATCAAGGAAGCGGCCGTTGTGGCAAAGCCCGACCCGCGCTGGAGCGAGCGTCCGGTGCTGGTGGTCGTCCTGAAGCCGGGCCACAGCTTCACCCGCCACGACATGGTCGATCTCTATACGGGCAAGATTGCCAAGTGGAGCATTCCGGATGACGTGATCGTCGTGGACGAACTGCCGCATACTGCCACCGGCAAGCTTCTCAAGACGGCAATCCGACAGATCGTTCTGGACGAATATGCCCGCACTTCGCCCGACGACATGGCGGGCTGATCGGGCGATGACGTTCGAGAGACCCTGGCCGAAAGGCCATCTTCATCTAGAGGACCTTTCCATCGGTCAGCGCTTCGAAAGTCGCGAACAGCGGATGGAACTCGATGAGGTCAAGGAATTTGCGGGTCGTTATGACCCGCAGTTCTTCCATCTGGATGAAGAGGAGGCTGCCGGTAGCCTGTTCGGCCGGCTGGCGGCCAGCGGCTGGCACACGGCGGCCAACAGCATGCGCCTGATGGTGGAAAGCGTTCCGTTCGCGCGAGGCCTCATCGGCGCCGGCGGCGAAATCTCCTGGCCCAAAGCCACCTTCCCCGGGGACACCTTACGTGTCTTGAGCGAGGTGGTGGAGATTGCGCCTTCGCGATCGAGACCCGACCGCGGCATGGTGACGCTCAAATGCCAGACATTGAACCAGCATGGCGAGATTGTGCAGGTCTTCAACCCGCGCATCGTCGTCTGGCGCCGGCCGGCAACAGAATGATCATGCGGTCGAGGCGACCACGGTCGCCTCATCCCGCACCGCCTGACCGAAAACGATCATGGTCGGAAGCACAGCAGTCGACGACGCCTGCGCCGCGCCGATCAAGCCATCGAGCGTATTGACGCTCTCGACATTCCAGCCGAAAGCGCGGCCGACAGAGGCCAGATCCGGCGTGTAGAGATCGACGCCGAGCGGTGGAATGTTCTGCGACACCATGTAGGACTTGATCTCACCGTAGCCCTTGTTGTCGAACACCAGCAGGATGAGAGGCGTCCGGGCTTCCATGGCCGAGCCGAGTTCCGCGATCGTAAACTGCAGACCGCCATCCCCGACCAGCGCGATGACCGGACGTTGCGGACAACCCAGCTTGGCGCCGATCGCTGCCGGCAAACCATAGCCGAGAGTTCCGTAACCGGTTGCCGCATTGAACCAGCTGCCGGGGCCAGCCGCAGCAAATCCGAGATTGCCGGCATAGACGAGCTGGGTGGAATCGCCCACGAAAACGGTATCCGACAGGGCCTGCCGCAAACGGTTTAGGATTTCGATATCGCCCTGCATGGCGCCTGAAAGTTCGCGCAGCCCGGCTTCGTTTGCGGCGCGCGCGCGCGCGGCTCCATCGGCCTCTTTCACTGACAGGCGCTCAGCCAGCATCACGGCTGCCGTCTCGGCATCGCCGACTATTCCAAGCGTCGGCAGAACCCCGCGCATGATCTGTCCCGGATCGATATCGACCCGGATGAACTTGCCGGGAATGCCAAAGAAACCGTCTTCATACATGTCGTAGTCGGTCGGGCCGAGTTCCGTGCCGAGCGCCAGAACCACATCTGCCTCGGCAATCAGAGTCCGCGTCGCCGGCATGCTGGCCGAAATCGACACGGAAAGCGGATGATCCGGCGGCAGCAGGCCGCGTGCATTGGTGGTCATGACGACAGGGCTGTCGATCCGTTCGGCTAGAGTACGGATCGCAATGCTGGCCTGTCGGGCGCCACCGCCACAAAGAATGACGGGACGGCGCGCTGTTTCGATGAGGTTGGCTGCCGATGCGATTTCGCTGGCGGCGATGGCGGGCCGCGCAAGTCTGGGCGCCCGCACCGGCTCCGGCAGGTGATCGGCCGCCGCGAGCATGACATTGATCGGCAGTTCGATATGGACCGGACGCGGCCTGCTGCCTTCGAAGATGGCAAAGGCCCGCGCGACAACCGCCGCCAGTTCTTCCGGCCGGTTGACCGTATGCGAGAAGGCCGATACCTGGCTGACCAGCGCCTGCTGATCGGGCAACTCATGCAGCCAGCCCTCGCCGGACCCCATGCGGCCATGGCTGTTGACGGTCGAAATCACCAGCATCGGCACCGAATCGCCATAGGCTTGCGCCATGGCTGTCAGGATGTTGGTCATGCCGGGACCCGTGATGATGAAACAGACGCCTGGCTTGCCCGTGGCCCGCGCATAGCCATCCGCCATGAACCCGGCGCCCTGCTCGTGCCGCGGCGTCACATGACGCACGCCGCTTCCGGCAAGTCCCCGATAAAGCTCGACCGTATGGACACCGGGAATGCCGAAAACCGTGTCGACGCCGTAGGCTTCCAGAAGCTTTGTGAGATACATGCCGGTGCTGATCATTAATGTCCCCTTGGTCGGCTTGTCACCTTATTCTACAGATGTATAATTTAATTTTCGAGCTTGGCTAGTGCAAATTTTTGAAGCCAGCGTACTTGCCAATATTCATTGACCGAGAGCTAATCGTAACCACGCGCGATCGCGCAGCAACAGGGTCCCAACATGCCAGACTATGCCAGACGATATCCCTCCATCGCCGACATGAAGGCGAAGGCCAGCAAACGTATTCCGGATTTCGCCTGGCAATATCTGATCGGCGGCATCGGGCCGGAAGACAATGTCGCCCGCAACGAAGCCGATCTTCGTCGCACCCAACTCATGCCGCGCTATCTGTCGGCAACCGGGACACCCGATATCGCGACCAGACTGTTTGGCCAAGAACTCTCCGCGCCTTTCGGCGTGGCGCCGATGGGATTGAACGGGTTGATCTGGCCGGGTGCAGAACCGATCATCGCTTCGGCGGCAAAAGCCCATGGTATCGTCTATGCGCTTTCGACCCATGCCACGCGGTCGATCGAGACCATGAAGCCCTTGGCCGGCGCGCATGGCTGGTTCCAGCTCTATCCGCCCAACGATCCGGCCATGGAAACCGACATGATTTCCCGGGCTCGCAAGGCGGGTTATGCGGTGCTGGTCGTCACAGTCGACATCCCTGCCGTGACCCGGCGTGATCGTGACATACGAAATGGTCTGTCCGTGCCGCCACAGATCGGCGTTAAGACGGTGAGTGACGCAGCGCTGCGACCGGCCTGGCTCCTGCGTCTCGCCCGTTTCGGCATCCCGCATTTCGAAAATCTCGAACCCTATGCGCCGAAGGGCCTGTCGATCACGGGCCTTGGCGAGTTCCTGGGCTCGGTCCTGTCGGGGCACATCACGCTCGAAAGGCTGAAACGCATTCGCGACCAGTGGCCAGGCAAGCTGGTCGTCAAGGGCGTTCTCGATCCGGAAGAGGCTTCTGCCTATCTGGGGGCCGGCGCCGATGGCATCATCGTCTCCAACCATGGCGGCCGCCAGCTCGATGCGGCCCCGACGGCGGCTCAGCAACTGCCGGCAATCCGTGCCAAGCTCGGCCCGGATGCGCTGATCATGGCCGATGGCGGCATCCGCTCCGGCCTCGATATCGCCCGCATGCTGGCGCTTGGCGCCGATTACGTCTTTCTCGGCCGGCCTTTCATCTATGCCGCATCGATCGGCGATGCCGGACCATCGCATCTCATCAGCGTCCTGAAGGAAGAGCTTTCGGGAACCATGGCCCAGATCGGCTGCGGCAAGGTCGCTGACCTCAACCGGTTCCTGCACCGCCCATGATGGAATGGATCAGTACCAGTTGCCGCGCTCGGCATCCTTGGCCATCGCTGCCGGATGCCGGTCGAGGAAGCAATCGTTGTGGATGACGATCTGATCGTCGAGGATATGAACGACGGCATAGGCTGGCGGCTCGACACTGTATACCGTTTCAACCGATCCGCCCACCAAAGGCAGCTGGTGATTGAGCGACGGCAGGGCCGAATAGGAAATGCCGCGCCAGACGCCTGACACCGCGCGATGTCCATGCCCGAAGAAAATGTGGCGAATGTCATAGCCGGCAATCAGGGCTGCGAACGCCTCCGGCTCATCGAGCATGATCAGATCCATCAGCGGATGGGCAATCGGAAACGGCGGGTGATGCATGAAGAGATAGACCGGCTTGCCATCGGCCTTTTCGAGTTCGCCTTTCAGCCATTCGCGCCGGGGCGCATCATAAAGGCCGGCCGAGGACGGCGGTCCCTTGAGCGTGTCGAGGAACAGAAACACCTTGCCGTCCCTCTCGAAGCCGAACTGAACAAAGCCCGCGTCATCGACGGGCCGTTCGGGGCTTGCAGAACGGAAGTTTTCGCGATCGTCATGATTGCCGACGATCAGATGCGTCTCGAACGGAAATTCCGCCAGCCGCGTCTCCAGTAGAGCATAGCTCGCCTTGTCGCCGCGCTCGGCAAGATCGCCGGTAATCGCCACGAAAGCCACATCCGCATGATGGGTCGCGATATCGGCAAGGCAGGCATCAAGCCGCGGCAAAGGCGCAATGCCCCAGAGCGTCTCCCCTTCCGGAACCAGATGCACATCGGTGAAATGGATGAATTTCATGGCAGGATCCGAAAAGGCAGGATGGCGACGGGCCTGCGCCCGCCGCCGGATTTCGATCAGCGAAGCTCCTTCCAGGCCGCGTCGAGCGCATTGCGTAGCGTGCCAACCAGGAAGTCGATTTCTTCATGGGTGATGATGAGCGGCGGCGAAGCGAGCATGCGGTCGCCGGTGGCGCGCATGATCAGCCCGTTCGACCAGCAATGATTGCGCACCCAGGTGCCGACTTCATCGGGTTTGGCAAACCGCTGGCGCGTCTTCTTGTCGGCCGCCATCTGGATACCGGCCATCAGGCCGACCGACTGCACATCGCCGACCATGTCGTGATCGAGCAGGCTTGCAAGCGCCTTGGCGAGATAAGGACCGACATCGTCTCGCACCCGTTCGACCAGCTTTTCCTCTTCGATGATGCGGATGTTTTCGATCGCTGCAGCAGCACAAACCGGGTGCCCCGAATAGGTGTAGCCATGGGCGAATTCGACGCTGCGGATCACATCCGCAACATGATCGGAGACCAGCACCCCGCCAATCGGCAGATAGCCGGACGACAGACCTTTGGCGATCGGTGCCAGATCCGGTTCGAAGCCGAAATGCTGGTGCCCGAACCAGCTGCCGGTACGGCCGAAGCCGCAGATCACTTCGTCGGCAACCAGAAGGATGTTGCGCGCCTTGCAGATCTTGGCGATTTCCGGCCAGTAGCTTTCCGGCGGCACGATGACACCACCGGCACCCTGGATCGGTTCGGCGACGAAGGCTGCGACATTGTCTTCGCCCAGTTCCTCGATCTTGGCTTCGAGTTCCTGGGCGACCTTGAGCCCGAATTCGGCCGGGGTGAGATCACCACCCTCGACATACCAGTAGGGCTGGCCGATATGGTGGATGCCTTCGATCGGCAGCGCGCCATGTTCATGCATGTATTTCATGCCGCCCAGGCTCGCGCCTGCGACCGTCGAACCATGATAGCCGTTGCGGCGGGCAATGACCTGCTTCTTCGAGGGCATGCCCTTGGCGGCCCAATAGACGCGCGCCATGCGGAACCAGGTATCGGTCGCTTCAGAGCCCGAATTAGTAAAGAAAACATGGTTCATCTTCGCGCCGGCATGCGCCGTCACCTTCTGTGCGAGAAGGGTTGTCGGCGTTGTCGTCGAACTGAAGAAGGTGTTGTAGTAGGGCAGTTCATTCATCTGCTGGTAAACGGCATCGGCAATCGACTTGCGGCCGTAGCCGACATTGACGCACCAGAGGCCGGCAAAAGCATCGAGATACTTCTTGCCCTGGTTATCGAAGATGAGCGACCCCTCGCCACGCTGGATGATACGCGTTCCGCCCTCGTTCAGCTTGTCCATATGCGTGAACGGATGAAGATGATGGGCGGCGTCGAGCGCACCGATGTTCGAAAGCGCAGCTGTGTTGGTCGTCATTTCATATACACTCCTGGAAATGCGGGACGCAGACCTCCTTCGCGCACAGGCTTGCGCGTCGTCGTCCCTTTTCTGCCTGATTGAAAGGCGGCGTGAATTCGGCTACGAAAATGACCTTGCCGAACGATTTTGGCAAGGGACCGGCGGCAAAATTGCGTGTCAGTCCCATTTTGGCTCCATTTTGAAGAGTTTTTCCAATCATGCTTGAACAAAACACGGCAGCCGCGACCAGCGCATTCGCCCTGCCGCCCCGCATCGAAATCCTGCTCGTCGACATGAATGGCCGCCTGCGCGGCAAGCAGATTCCTCCCGATGCGGAAAGCAAGATCTGGAAAGGCGCGGTACGTCTGCCGGCCTCCACCCAGTCGCTCGACATCTGGGGCGATGACAATGACGATCTCACCGGGATCTCGCTGACGCTAGGTGATCCGGATGGCGCGGTGATGCCGGACCGCAATACGCTCGTCGCCATGCCCTGGGCACCTTCCGGCTCTAGCCAGGTGCTCGCCACCATGCACAATCTCGACGGTACCCGGCATTTCTGCGATCCGCGCGGCATGCTGAAAGCACTTCTCGAACGTTTCGATCGCCTCGGACTGACCCCAGTCGTCGCCACCGAACTCGAATTCTACGTCATGGACGGCAAGAGTCGCGAGACCGGCATTCCGATGCCGCCGGCGCCGCTCACTTCGATGGGCCGGCCGAATGGCTTCCAGCTCTACGAGATGGATGCCTCCGACAGGATGGAAGATTATCTGCAGACCGTGCGCGGTTTTGCCGCGGCCATGAATTTGCCCGCCGATGCCACCACGTCGGAATTCGGTGCCGGCCAGTTCGAGATTAACCTCAACCATAAGGCCGATGCGCTGGCTGCGGCCGATGATTGCACCTATCTCAAGCGCGCCGTCGAGCAGGCTGCCCGTCGCTTCGGCCTGATTTCGACCTGCATGGCGAAGCCCTATTCCGATCAGGCCGGATCCGGCATGCATGTTCATGCAAGTCTCATCGACAAGAACGGCAACAACGTTCTCGATGCCAAGGGCGGCGAGCCGACATTGTTGAAATCGGTCACGGCCGGCATGCTCAAGACGATGCGCGAAGCCCAGCTCGTCTTTGCTCCCTACGCCAATTCCTACCGCCGCTTCCAGCCGGCATCCTTTGCGCCCATTCATGTCGATTGGGGCTATGGCAATCGCGGCACCGCCATCCGCATTCCGGAAAAGGACGGTCCCGGCGCCCGCGTCGAACATCGCGTTGCCGGCGCTGATGCCAACCCCTATTTCCTGCTGATCGCCATTCTGGGCGGTATGCTGCTTGGCCTCGAAGAGACCCTCGATCCCGGCCCGGAAACCACCCCTTCGTCGGGCCCGGAAAACCCGGAAAGGCTCACGCATGATTTCCTGACCGCGGTCGAAGCCTTTGCCGCTTCCGATTTCATCGGCGATATCTTCGGCCGCCAGTACCAGAAACTCTTTGCCGATACGAAGCGCAAGGAAGCCCTGACTTTCCTGCGAACCGTGACCGATTTCGATTACCGCACCTATCTGGCGCGCATTTGAATCAGACCGCCTGCGCCCGCCCGTCTATATTCCCGGCGGGCGTCGGCAATCCCTCATGATTTTCTACCGGAGTCATTTCATGGCCACCCCCGCTCCCATTCTCATCACCAACGCAAACATCCTCACCATGGATCCCGACCGGCCGCGCGCCGAAGCCATCCTTCTTAAGGATGGTCGCATTGCCGCTCTTGGAAATGCGAAAGAACTGGCAGGCCTTGCCGGGCCTGAGACCCGTGTCATCGATGCGGAAGGAAAGACCGTTATCCCGGGCCTCTCCGAAAACCACATGCATCTCTTCTCGGGTGCGGCCGAGCTCGACCATCTGCATCTGACCGGTGTCAAGGGCTTTGCGGCTTTGAAGGAAGCCGTGATCGACTACGCAGCCGCCAATCCCGATGAAATCCTGCTCTACGCCCAGGGCGCCGAATATACGATCCTTGGCGAAGATGAGCGTATGACCCGCCACCATCTCGATGCCATCCTTCCGGACCGCCCGTTCGTGATGTTCGCCTATGACCACCACACAGCATGGGCCAACACCAAGGCACTGGAGCTGGCCGGCATTCTGCATGGCCGCGAACTTGGGCCGGGCAACGAGATCGTCATGGGCGATGATGGACTTGCCAATGGCGAACTGCGCGAGATGGAAGCTTTCGGCCCCATTCAATCCGCATCGGGTTTCGATCGCTATCGGCTCGGACTGATGGGTGGAGAGCCGGATCCGTTCCCCTCGCCGGAAGAGTTCGAAAAGGATATAGCCGTCATGCGCCGCGGCATGGACTATTGTGCCCGCCACGGCTTCACCTCCATCATCTGCATGGACGGCAATCATTACCAGCTGCAACTTCTGTCCGAGATCGAGAAGCGCGACGGCCGCCTGCCGGTCCGTGTCAAGATTCCCTTCCATCTCAAGAACTTCATGCCGCTCTCGATCCTTGATCGCGCCTCCATGATGGCCGAGACCTACAAGAGCGACTATCTCACCTCGGGCATGGTGAAGATGTTCTATGACGGCGTGCTCGAGAGCTGGACCGCGATCATGGTCGAGCCCTATGCCAACAATCCGGAATCGACGGGCGGCGAAAGCCTCTTCACCCCCGAGGCGATGAAGGCGGCCGCCATCGAAATCGACCGCCGCGGCTTGCAGATCGCCGTTCACGCGATCGGTGACGGCGCCGTCCGCGCGGTCCTCGACGGCTATGAGGCGGCTGAGAAAGCCAACGGAAAGCGTGACAGCCGTCATCGCGTCGAACATGTGGAAGTCATCCACCCCGACGATATCGGCCGCTTCAAGACACTGGGCGCCATCGCCTCGATGCAGCCCCCGCACCCGCCCGGCGCCATGGGCATGCCGCTTGAGCCGACCGTGTCAATGATCGGTCGCGAGCGCTGGCCCTACGCTTATGCCTGGCGGACGCTCAAGAATGCCGGCACCCGTATCCCGTTCGCCTCGGACTGGCCTGTCTCGCCCATCGATCCGATCCTCGGCATTCAGGCGGCTGTGACGCGCAAGAAATGGGCCGAAACGGATCCGGACCAAAGCTACACGCTGCATGAAGCGATCGAAGCCTATACGGCGGAAGGCGCCTATTCGGAGTTTGCGGAAGATCGCAAGGGACGCCTCAAGCCCGGCTTTTTCGCCGATGTCACGATGTTGAGCGCGGACATCGAAGCGACTGACCCGGGCGAGATCGACCGCATCCGGCCTGACCTCGTTATCTGCGGCGGATTTGTAACATTTTCTTCTTGATGAAAAATATTGAACGGAAATTCGGAATCCCCGTTGTCAATTTCCATCCCCTGTGGTCATCTTAGGCCACAGGGAACTGAAACAAAAACAAGCGTGTTTAAATGACTGGATTGAACGCGATCGAGATTCGCGGAATTACGAAAACCTACGGTTATGGCGAATTTGCCGTCACCGCCGTCGATGAAGCCAACCTTGCCATTCGACAGAACGAATTTTTCACTCTGCTGGGCCCATCTGGTTGCGGCAAGACAACCCTCCTCAGATTGATCGCCGGTTTCGAATTTCCCGCGGCCGGCGATTTGCTTTTGCATGGCGAAAACATTGCCATCATGCCGCCCTTCAAACGGCCGGTGAACACCGTTTTCCAGAATTATGCGCTTTTCCCGCATATGACGGTGGCCGACAATATCGGCTTCGGGCTGAAGATGCTCGGGCGCCCGGCCTCCGAAGTCGAGGCTCGTGTCGCTGAAATGCTGAAGCTGGTGCGGATGGAAAAATTCGCCAAGCGGGCAACGAGCCAGCTTTCCGGTGGCCAGCAGCAGCGCGTGGCCCTCGCTCGCGCACTGGCGCCACATCCGAAAGTGCTGCTGCTCGATGAGCCGCTCTCGGCGCTCGATTACAAACTCCGCAAGGAAATGCAGATCGAATTGAAGCGGCTTCAGGCGGAAACCGGCATTACCTTCGTCTTCGTGACGCACGACCAGGAAGAAGCGCTGACGATGTCGGACCGGATCGCGGTCATGTCGGCGGGCAAGATCCTGCAGGTCGGTGGACCGCGCGAAATCTATGACCGACCGGCCAACCGTTTCGTCGCCGATTTCATCGGGGAAACCAACTTCCTCAAGGGCAAGGTGAGCGGCCTCGGCAGCGACACCGCTTCCGTTGCCCTGGATTGCGCTGCCAATCTAGCCGTACCGGCCTCGGCGGACCTCATCGTGGGCGAAGAGGTAACGGTGCTGCTTCGCCCGGAACATGCACGTCTGGTTCCGGTCGGAAGTGCCGAAGCCGCCCTCACGGGTACGCTCAAGGACATCATCTATTTCGGCACCGACACCTATTTCAACGTCAGCCTTTCGGACGGCACGCTCTTTACCGTGCGCCAGCAGAACAGGCCGGACGAAGTCGGCAGCTATTCCGTCGGCGATCAAACTTCGGTCGCCTTCGCGCCGGCTGCGATCCGGATCCTGAGGGGCTGACATGAGCACCCAGAACAATCTGATCGAACGGGAACGCCGCCGGGATATCATGAACCGCTGGCTGCTCTCGATGCCGGCTCTCGTGATCATCCTGCTGGCCGCCACCGGCCCGCTGCTGATCGTGGTCGTCTATTCCTTTCTGACGCCGGGGCCCTATGGCGATGTCGAATGGAAATTTTCCACCGACGCCTGGACCAGCGTGATCCTCGAGCGCGACATCTTCGATGACACGCTGTCGATCGCCGAAGCCCATCTCAACATCTTCCTGAGATCGGTGAAGTTGTCGTTGGTGACAACGGTGGCGACGCTGATCTTCGGATTTCCAACCGCCTATTTCATTGCCACAAGACCGGCGAAAACCCGCGAGCTCTGGCTGTTCCTGATCACGATTCCGTTCTGGACCAACCTTCTGATCCGCACTTTCGCCGTTCTCGAAGTCATCCGCTCGGGTGGTCTGATCAACACGGTTGCCATGAAGCTCGGCCTCATCGCATCCCCGATGCAGATGCTGTTTACGGATGGCGCCATTCTTGTGGGCATGATCTATGTCTATCTACCGCTAATGGTGCTGCCGCTTTATGCCAGCATGGAAAAGATCGATTTCCGCCTCATCGAAGCCGGCTACGATCTCTATGCGACGCCGTTCAAGGTTCTGACCAAGATCGTTATTCCGCTGGTCAAGCCGGGCATCATTGCTGGCTCCATCCTGGTCTTCATCCCGTCGCTCGGCGCCTATGTCACCCCCAACATGCTGGGTGGCGGCAAGAACATGATGCTCGGAAATCTCATCGAACTGCAGTTCGGCCAGGGCCGCAACTGGCCGCTCGGTGCGTCGCTTTCGATCACCATGATGGCGATCGTGATGATAGCCCTCATCGCCTATATCCGTAATTCCGGCTCGGCGGGGAAAGCCCATGGCTAGATCATTCGACATCCGCCGCCAGACCGGTTTTACCACAATTGCGATCTTCACCTTCTTCGCGCTTTATCTGCCGATCGTCGTTCTCGTCGTCTTCGCCTTCAATGCCGGCGACAATCTTTCGAACTGGCAGGGTCTGTCTTGGCGCTGGTTCCAGAAAGCGGCCCAGAACGGCGAAGTGATCGATGCTTCGATCCGCTCGTTGCAGATCGCAGCCGTTGCCGCAGTGGTCGCGACCATCGTCGCAACACTTGCGGCTATTGCCACCACGAGAACCGAAGGCTATCGCGGCCTGACCGCCAAATATGCCTTCATCAACCTGCCGTTGATGGTGCCGGAAATCGTGACTGCCGTAGCACTCCTGATCTTTTTCTCGCGGGTGAAGATCTGGACCGGTTATACGGGGCTCGGTTATCTCATCACGGCGCATACGGCTTTCTGTATTCCTTTTGCCTATCTGCCCATCCGGGCCCGACTCGAGAACATGGATCTGACGCTGGAACGCGCGGCCGCCGATCTTTATGCCACGCCATGGAAAGCCTTCCGGCATGTCACGTTGCCGCTTCTGTGGCCGGGCATCATCGCGGGCTTTATGCTGGCCTTCGTGATTTCGCTCGATGACGTCGTCATCACCGAATTCGTCAAGTCCGGCGGACAGGATACGCTGCCGACCTATATGCTGGGTCAGATCCGCCGCGCGATCACGCCGGAAGTGAACGCGATCTCGGCGGTGTTCCTGCTTCTCAGCATCGCCGCCGTCACAATCTTTTTCTTCATCAACAGAAAACAGGCCTAAAACAAGGAAAGGGAACCGTACGATGAAACAGGGCAGGAAAATCCTCGCAGTCGCGGGTATGCTGCTGGCGTCCGTCAGCTTCGCACATGCCGATGGCGAACTGCATATCTACAACTGGGGCAACTATACCAACCCCGAGCTGATCAAGAAGTTCGAACAGAAATACAACGTCAAGGTCACGATCACCGACTATGACTCCAACGATACCGCGCTCGCCAAGGTCCGCCAGGGCGGATCGGGCTTCGATATCGCCATGCCGAGCCAGAGCCACCTGCCGATCTGGATTGCCGAAGGCCTGATCCAAGAAACCAATCCGGGCCAGATGGAGAATGCCAAGAACCTGATGCCGGAATGGGCCAATCCCGATTTCGATCCGGGCCGCAAATATTCGGTTCCGTGGCAGTGGGGCACGGTCGGCGTTTCGGTCAATACCGACGTCTACAAGGGTGATATCAATACCTGGGGCATCATTTTCGAAACCCCTGACGAGCTGAAGGGCAAGGTCAACGTCGTTCCGGAAATGAACGATGTCATCTATGCCGCGATCAAATATGTCGGCGGTGACTGGTGCACCAATGACAAGGCCGTTTTGAAGAAGGCCCGCGACCTTCTCGTTGCCGCCAAGCCGAACTGGATCTCGATGGATTATGCCTCGCTCGACAAGATGGTCGCCGGCGATATTTCGGCAACGTCCGACTGGAACGGCTCAGCCCTGCGCCAGCGCCTGCAGAAGGCTTCGATCCATTACGGCTATCCGAAGGAAGGCTTCACCTACTGGTCGGACAACGTTGTTGTCCTGAAGGAAGCCAAGAATGTCGAGAACGCCAAGCTGTTCCAGAACTTCATCATGGATCCTGAAAACGCTGCGATGATCTCGGCCTTCGCCCGTTATGCCAATGGCATTGCCGGCTCTGACGCCTTCATGCCGGCCGACATGAAGGGTGCTCCCGAACTCAACGTTCCGGAAGACATGAAGTCGAAAGCCGAGTTCATGCGTCTGTGCGAACCGGCAATCCAGGAAATCTACTCCAAGATCTGGACCGAACTGCAGAAGTAACCGGACCATTCTGATGCCCCGCTGCTCTTCCGAGCGGCGGGGCATTCCCGTTTCAGACGCCATCACGGACCTAAACCATCATGAAGACCGTCTTCTCACCCCGCCATCTCGGCCATTCCAACCAGCTTGAACTTGTCGCAGGCGCGATCGTTCCGGCGTTCGAAAAGCCGTCGCGGGCGCAATATATCCACGATCGTATCATCGATGTCGGGCTCGGCCCGATCATTGGTCCGGACGAATACGATCTCTCCTCGGCGAGCCGCGTCCACCGTCAGGACTATCTCGATTTCCTGCCAACCGTCTATCCACGCTGGAAGGAAGCTGGGCGCGACGGAACCGCCCTGCCATTCACCTGGCCCACCCGCGGATTGCGCGGCGATGTGGTGCCGGAATTCATTGATGGCGCCCTCGGTTACTATTCCTTCGATGCCGGCATCGGCTTCGTCGAGGGCACTTGGGATGCGGTGAAATCGTCCCACGACGTAGCGCTGACGGCAGCCAATCTGGTCAAGGGCGGCGAACGCACCGCCTATGCTCTCTGCCGCCCGCCCGGGCATCATGCCGGCGCCGGTTTCATGGGCGGCTATTGCTATATCAACAATGCCGCCGTTGCTGCCCAATGGTTCCTCGATCAGGGCGCTTCTCGGATTGCAATCCTCGATGTCGACTATCATCATGGCAACGGCACCCAGGAAATCTTCTACCGCCGCAAGGATGTCCAGGTCATCAATTTCCACGCCGATCCGATGCAGGAATATCCTTATTTCCTCGGCCATGCCGACGAAAAGGGCGAGGGTGAAGGGGAAGGCTTCAACCTCAACTATCCGATGCGCTGGGGAACCACGTGGGAAAGCTGGTCTGCGGCTCTCGAAGATGGCTGCCGCAAGCTTGTCGACTACGGTCCGGACGTTGTGATCGTTTCGCTCGGCGTCGATACGTTCGAAAAGGACCCGATCTCCAAGTTCAAGCTCAAGACCGAGGATTTCCCCAAAATCGGCGAGCGGATCCGCAAGCTGGGCCTGCCGACCTTGTTCGTGCAGGAAGGCGGTTATGCCGTGGCCGAAATCGGCGTCAATGCCGTCGGCGTGTTGCAGGGCTTCGAAAACGCTTGATAGGAACGCTGGCGCAATCTGCGCAAAAAAACATCAAATGCACGCTTTTGCGCCAGCGTTTCCGAATTTACTTCGTATTATCAATTAGATACACGACATTTCGTGTCGTCGGTTAAATATTTAATTAAATCTCATGCCGTACCACAAAGGGTAAATTGTGGGGCATTTGATGCGTAGATCAATCATTGCACGTTTGAGCACGATCGCGGTTTCCGGCTTCTTACTGGCTTTTCTGGCATCGGTATCGACCGCTTTTGCCACCGACGGCAAGACCTATGCCCTGAAACAGGACCTTGACCTGTCCTGGCTGATGATGACGGCCAGCCTTGTTATGATGATGCAGGTCGGCTTCCTCCTACTCGAAGCGGGCATGGTGCGGTCGAAAAACTCCATCAATGTCGCGCAGAAGAACCTGCTGGATTTCGTTTTTGGTATTATCGCCTTTGCATCGATCGGCTTCATGATTGCCTTCGGCAGTTCCTCCTGGCTGCCCGTCGGCTTCAATCTGAATTTCCTCCTGCTTTCCAACCTTACCGATTGGGAGCAGGGTTTCTTCGTCTTTCAGGTCATGTTCTGCGGTACGGCCGCGACAATCGTTTCGGGCGCCGTTGCCGAGCGGATGAAGCTGTCCGCCTATGTTGCGGGATCGCTGGTTCTCTCCGGGCTCATCTACCCCATCTTCGTTCATTGGGCCTGGGGCAATGCGCTCGCTCCCAATACCGGCGCCTTTCTCGCCAATGCCGGTTTCGTCGATTTTGCCGGATCAACCGTCGTCCATGCGACTGGCGGCTGGATTTCGCTTGCCGCCTGCCTTGTGATCGGCGCCCGGTCGGGTCGGTTCAATGCCGAGGGCAAACCGGTTCGTATCAACGGCCACTCGCCTGTTCTGTCCACCACAGGTGCGCTGATCCTCTTTTTCGGCTGGATCGGCTTCAACGGTGGTTCAACGCTGCATGCGACACCGGAAATCGCCCACATCATTCTCAATACCGTCTTGGCCGGAGGCGTGGGCGCCTGCGTCGGTTATCTGATCGGGCACAAGAATGGTGTGATCCTTCCTGAAAAACCCTTCACCGGCATGCTGGGCGGTCTTGTTGCCGTCACGGCCGGATGCCAGGTCCTCAATCCCATGGGCGCGATGATCATCGGCGCTGCCGGCGCCGGTATCTCGCTCTGGGCCATCGACTGGATCGAGCGCCGATGGAAGATCGACGATGCGGTCGGTGCAATCGGCGTTCATGCTTTCGGCGGCGTCGCTGGCACCCTTTTGCTGGCTGTTCTGGCGCCGGTGGAAAATCTCCCCACAGGCGATCGTCTCTCTCAGTTTGCAGTCCAGCTCGGCGGTTCGGCCCTCAACTTCGTTTGGTCCTTCACCCTCGCTTATGCCTTCTTCTGGATCCTTGCCAAGACAGGCAAGATCCGCGTTTCCAGCGCCGATGAGGAAATTGGCCTCAACATTGCCGAACATGATACCCGCCTTGGCGTCGGCCATGTCGAAGATGCTTTCAGCGACCTCCTGACCGGCAAGGCCGATCTCAGCCGGCGGCTGCCAGTGGAGACCGGTGGCGACGCCGAAAAGCTGACAGCGCTCTTTAACCGGCTGATGGACGATATCCAGGAGCAGGAACGCGTTCGCCACGAAATGGAGAATTTCAAGCGCGACCGCGAGGAAGAGGAGCGTGTCGCCGCGCTGGCGAACGCCACATTCGAAGCGATCTTCATCCATCGCGAAGGCACCATCATCGATGCCAACCTTCAGATGGCGCAATTGTTCGGCCAACCCATCGACAGGCTTATCGGGATCGATGTGCTCGACCTGATCGAGCCTTCGGAGCGCGAGAAAGTCCGCGAGGCGCTTCTTTCGACAGAGGACACTGCGCTCGAAACCCTGGCTGTCAGCGCGAATGGCGATCAGATTCCCGTCGAGGTTCGCGGGCGTGACATCACCTATCGCAACGCGGCGGCCCGTGTTGTCTGCCTGATCGATCTCCGGGAGCGCAAGGAAGCCGAGCGACGCATTCGCCATCTTGCACAGCACGATCCGCTCACCGGCCTGCCAAACCGGGCGCTCTTCAATGCCGAACTTGAAATTCGCTCGACCATTGCTGCCGCCGGCGGCCATTCGAGCCTGGTTCTGGTCGATCTCGACCGTTTCAAGGATATCAACGACATCCATGGCCATCAGGCAGGCGATGCCGTCATCCGGGAAACCGCAGCGCGCCTGAAGGCCCTTGCCGGACCCAGGGCACTGGTCGCGCGCCTTGGTGGCGACGAATTCGCCGTGATCCTCAGCAACACCGATTTCGAAAGCCAGTTATCGGATTTCGGACATCGTCTTGTCAGCGAATTCCGTTCACCGGTCACCACACCTTCAGGTGAAAAGATCCCCTGCTCCGTATCGATCGGCATGGCTCGGTGTCCTGACCATGCCGATGACGGTGAAACGCTGTTCGCGCTCGCCGATATCGCGCTCTACCACTCCAAGAACAGCGGCCGCAATCGCTGGGCTATCTACAGACCCGGCATGGATGCGCTCGTGGAAAAGAGGCGCGAGCTTGAAACGGCGCTCGGAAATGCGATCGAGAACGAAGAATTCGAGCTCTACCTCCAGCCTAGGATCGATTCGCGCACGGCGAACATTCTCGGCTACGAAGCCCTTCTGCGCTGGATCAGCCCGGAGCGCGGCATGGTCAGTCCCGCCGATTTCATTCCGGTCGCCGAAGCATCCGGCAAGATCATCGCGATCGGTGAATGGGTCATTGCCGAAGCCTGCCGGATCATACAGCGCGGGCTGGAGGACAAGCATGTCAGCATCAATGTCTCGCCTCTGCAATTCCGCCGCGATGGTTTCGTCGAAAAGCTGGCGGAAATCGTGGGTCGTCACGCTGTCGATCCGAGCCGTATCGAGCTCGAAATCACCGAGAGCGTGCTGATCGACGACGATCAGGGCGCAGAAAGAACCCTCGCCCGCCTCAAGGCGGCCGGCTTCTCGATCGCCCTTGATGATTTCGGCACCGGCTATTCCTCGCTCTCCTATCTCAGCCGCTTTCCCTTCGATACGATCAAGGTCGATCGCAGCTTCGTCAGCAATCTCGGCCAATCCGACAGTGCACCGGTCATCATCCGCTCGATCGTCGAACTCGGCGCCGGACTTGGCATGCAGGTCGTGGCCGAAGGCGTTGAAAACATCGATGAGGCCTTGTTCCTGGCCGCCGCAGGCTGTGACCAGTTGCAGGGCTTTCTGCTCGGCAAACCGGTCCCCGTCGAAAAGCGGGCCATGGTGATCGACGATACGGTCTCTACGGCCTTGAAAGACCTGCAGGCAGGACAGGGCGCCGCAATCCAGATCCTGCGTGCCACGGCCGAAGCCATGCATGGCGCACAAGCCATGGCTAGTCTCGGGATCAAGTCGAGACGCACATAACAGTTTTTATCGACGACACTTGCATAAAGCCGGAAAAACTGTTATCCCCGGCCGAATTCCGCTGCAGAACAATGTTTTTCGTTGTTTTTCAAAGAGATGGGCGTGTAGCTCAGCGGGAGAGCACTTCGTTCACACCGAAGGGGTCACAGGTTCGATCCCTGTCACGCCCACCATCTCGCCAAACAATCCCAGACGTCACGAACCCGACCGCGCCATCACCGGAAACCGGTTGGTGATTGCGCGGATGAACAGGGCAAACAGTTCCGACTGGCTCGAAATGTCGAGCTTCTGGTGAATGTTCTTGCGATGGATCTTCACCGTTCCGGTCACGATGCCGAGACGCTGGGCGATCGCCGCATTGGAATGCCCGCGCAGGATGAGCGCGGTTATCTCGATCTCGCGCGGCGTCAGAACGCCATTCGTCATGCTCGAGAGCGTCGCATTGATCGGGTCGCGTTGAGCTGGATCGTCCCCTGTCACGACAGCGTCATCCGCACCGCGCTTGCCGGCCCAATGCCGCTCCGAAAGCAGGCGCAGCAAAGGCTCGGCATCTCTCACTGCTTTCAGATCGCGCCGCCCGAAGGCCAATGACGAGACCGGACGGGTGAAGCTCACCACCAGGCCGGTCCAGTTGGAAGGCTTGCAGACGATGCCGACCTCGTCGCGGATGCCGGTGAGCACATAATGTTGCCGGTAATATTCCGACGCATAGAAATGATCCGGCGCCATGTCACGCAACCGTCGAACGCCTGCACCTTTCGGATCAATCGCTGCAGCATAGAAGGGATCGAGGAGATAGGGACCGGACGCATAGGCGTCGATGACGGTTGAAGCCCGAACGGGATCGATATTGTGATAGAGACAAAGCGGTCGCTCCGATCCAGAATAGGCAAAGACCATCAGGATATCGAAATCCAGGATCGTGCGGAGTGCCGTTTCCAGCAAACTGGCGAATGAGGGTGTCCCTACCGCAGTCACCGCCTCTGCGACCGCCAGGTTCCAGCCCGCGAAATTCTTGTCCACGTTCAGACCTTCTCCACGTCGCGGCAGCGACCCTTTCGGGCCGAACTGCCGCCTATCGATCTATCCCCATCGGGATATTTTCATGCCTCCAGGACGCCCCTAAAGTCCAGAGACACAGAGATGCATGATATGGCCCCAAAAGACAAACACACAGACGATTTCACATCCGCTCTCGATGCGCTCGGCGCTCGCGCCGTTCACATCGGCGTGGTCGATCCCGAAGGCGAGTTCCGCGACAAGCTCGTTTCCGCCGAAAAGGCAGCCAAGCTCGCAAAGAGCGGCTATCCTTTCTGCGAAGTCCTCTATTTCTGGGATATCGCCGAAAACACGTTCCGTGACGGTGCCTTCATCGACCGCCCGGCGAAGATCGATACCGAAACGATACGCTCCTATCCTTTCGCCGAAAACGCGGCCCTCTGCCTTGCCGATTTCGAGGGCGATTTCGGTCGCCGTTCGCCCCGCAATGTCTGCCGCGAGCAGATCTCACAGGCGGCGGAACTGGGTTTCGATGTCTTTTCAGCCTTCGAGTTCGAGTTCTTCGTCTTCGACGAGACCGCCGAGAGCCTCAGGGCAAAAGACTATCGCGACCTGACGCACTTCGCGCAGGGCAATCGCACCTATTCGCTGCAAACATCGGCGCTCCACGGCGATCTCCTCGCTGGCCTTGAACAGACGATGAACCGGATGGATGTGCGGCTCGATGCCATCCATACAGAACTCGGGCCGGGTTGTTTCGAGGCACCGCTGACCTACGCAAAGGGTATGAAATCGCCCGACGATGCGTTCCTGTTCAAGAATTTTGCTCGCGCCTATTTTGCCCGCAACGGCAAGACCGTGAGCTTCATGTCCAAATTGTCGCCGAACCTCTCGGGCCAATCGGGACATCTGCATATTTCCCTGCGCGACAAGGCCGGCAAGGCCGTCTTTGCCGATCCGGCCCATCCGGACGGCCTCAGCCAGACCGCCTTGCATTTCATCGGCGGCCTGTTGCGCTACATGCCCGAACTTCTCGCCATGTGCTCTTCCACCGTCAATGCCTACAAGCGGCTGGTGCCGGGCGCCTGGGCGCCGACATCGGCAAACTGGGGCGTCCAGAACCGCACCGCCGCCGTGCGCGTGATCAACGATCAGCCGGAAGCGACGCGCGTCGAGTTCCGTGTGCCTTCTGCCGACACCAATCCCTATCTGGCGCTGTCGCTTCTCCTTGGTGCCGGGCTTGAAGGCATACGCGAAGGGATCCAACCGCCGCCGAGCAGCGCCGAGAATTTTTACCTCGCGCCCAAAGATCCGAAGACGAGCTTCCCCCGCGACCTCTGGGAAGCGGCCGACCGGCTTGAAAGGAGCGCGATCGCCCGCAAGCTCTACGGCGACGATTTCGTCGACAGTTTCGTCGAAAGCCGCCGGGTCGAGTTTTCCGCCTATCAGAAACAGGTGAGCGAGTGGGAGATCCGGCGCTATCTCGGCGTCGTCTGACCGGAAGAGAATGCAAACAGCTTAGAACGGAAGGAAAGAAAATGACAAAGGGAACAGAAAATATCAGCATGGGGAGCGGATTGGGCCGCCGCACGGTGCTCAAAGGCATGGGCGCCATGGGCATGGCCGCAGGGGCAAGCGCGCTCGGGCTGCCGCGCTTCGCGCAGGCCGCCGAAAGCCTCAACTATATGTGCTGGGAAGGCTATAACGCGCCCAACATCCTCGAACCGTTCCAGAAGGAAAAGGATGCGACCGTCTCGATCGACCTGATCACTGACTCGGCAGGCGGTTTTGCCAAGCTTGCCGCCGGCGCCTTCCGCGATTTCGATCTGGTTTCATCCGACAGCCCCTGGATCCAGCGCATGGGTCCGGCCGGGTTCTGCCGCTTCATCGACGAGAACGACTTCGCCGCCCAGTTCGCCGATTTCTATCCGCAGTTCCGCTCACCCTTCGCGCCGCTGCAGTTCGAAGGCAAGGCCACCGGCCTCCCCACGCGCTGGGGCTGGGTCGGCCCGACCGTCAACACCAAGTTCGACAAGCTCGAAACCTGGTCCAGCTACGCTCCCGTGTTCGACAGCGCCTACAAGGACAAGATTTGCCTGCTCGATTGGGGTGACTGGCCGATCATGCCGCTCGCACTCTATGCCGGCGTCAATCCTTATGAGGAACTCGACCAGGCCGCCCTCGACGAAGTGCGCAAAGTGCTGCGCGCTGCTTTCAAGAACACCCGCGCCATCGTTGCCGACCTTGCGGTCGCGCAGAAGGGCCTGATCGACGGTTCGTTCCGGGCGCTCATCGGCGGCGGCACCTACGCGACCTCCGCCCTGCGCATGAAGGGTCACGACTATATCCAGTCGATCGTTCCCGAGCCCAAGGGTGGCCTCAAGCAGGGCATCATCTGGATGGAAGCCACCGGCCTCATCGACAATGGCAAGAATTCCCAGGTCGCGGCCGACTTCCTGAAATACATCGTTTCGGCCGATGTCGCCAAGAAACTGGCCATCACCGAAGCCACCTGCAACCTGGTGCCGAACCAGAAGGCCGAGGCCCTCTTCACCGAAGAGGAGCGAAAGGCGCTGCAGATGGACTATATGTGGACGGCCTGGGACAACAGCCAGTTCCACACCGTGGCACCGAACATCGACGACATGCTGGCGATCTGGCAGGAAGAACTCGCCGCGCGTTGAGCCGGCCCAACATCACACGGCGGGGCGCGCCTTGCGCGACCCGCCCATTGCCATGAATAAAAATCAGGAATCGAGAGCTTGGTTAGCCCCGTCATCGACGCCGTCGAAATCATCAAGGACTACGGTCCGGCGCGCGCCCTCCATGGTGTGTCGCTTCAGGTCGGAGCAGGAGAATTCGTCGCCCTCGTCGGCCCGTCGGGTTGCGGCAAGACAACGCTTCTGAAGATCCTGGCCGGTTTTGAAGACCCGACCAGCGGCCGCCTCGAGATCCAGGGGCAGGACATGGCCGGCGTTCCCGCAGCATCGCGGCCAACCCGCATGGTGTTCCAGAAGCTGGCGCTCTTTCCCCACAAGACGGTCGGAGACAATATCGGCTTTCCGCTGAAATTGCAGAAGGTCGATCGATCCGAGATCGATCGTCGCGTGCGCGGCATGCTCGATCTCATGCATCTCAAGCCGGAATATCTCGATCGCTATCCTACGCAGCTTTCGGGCGGCGAACAGCAGCGCGTTGCCCTTGCCCGCGCTCTCATCTCTCAGCCATCGGTGCTTCTTCTCGATGAGCCGATGAGCGCTCTCGATGCCAAGCTCAAGAAATCGCTGCAGGCGGAACTGAAGAAACTACACCGCGAACTCGGCACCAGCTTCGTTCTCGTGACCCACGATCTCGAGGAGGCCATGATGCTGGCCGACCGGATCTGCGTCATGCGCTCCGGCCATGTCGTCCAGATCGGTACACCGGCCGACATCTACTATCGCCCCACCAACATGTTCGTGGCCGGCTTCATCGGCGAAACCAATTTTCTGCCGGTCAAGGTGGTGGGCAACAGGGCCGAAGGCGTATCGGTCTCCTCGACGCTTGTGTCCGGTCACGCCACCACCATGGCCACCGAACATGTCTCCACATCCCTCACCCAAAACGGCACCGCCCTTCTGGTGCGGCCCGAAACCATCGGCTTCATCACCGGCGAACCGGACCAAAGGCTCTGGACGATGAAGGGCGAAGTCGAGGAATATTTCATCAAGGGTGCTTCTACCCAGTATCGCATCCGCGTTCAGGGCATGGCGGCACCGCTTGTCATGGACCTGCCCGGCTCGATCATTCTTCCCGCCAATGTCGGCGATACCGTCACGATCGGCTTCGATCCCGCTCACGCCTATCTTTTGTCGGAGTGAACATGAAGATCGAGAACAAATCCTGGAAAGATCCGCTACTCGTCGCAACGGTGGCGCCGCTCGCCATCGTGATTATCATCTTCTTCATCATTCCGCTTGTGATGACGCTGGTCCTGACCTTTCAGACCACGCAGTATTACCGTCTGAACTGGACCTGGGACCTGAAGATCTGGACGGAAGTCTTCTCCAAGCCGCATTACTGGACAATCATGTGGCGGACGGTGGTGATGGCACTGATCTGCGTCATCCTCTGCGTGCTCATCGCCTTTCCCGCCGCCTATGCGCTGGCGACGCGGCTCAAAACCTGGAATGCGCAGATCCAGATCCTCATCATCTTCGCCTTCCTCACCGATGCCGTGCTCAAGACGTTCGGCTGGATTCTCGTGCTCGACAAGAGCGGCGTGGCCAACTGGCTGCTGATGGAAGTGGGATTTGCGCCCGAAATGCTCAATCTGCTCTTCTCGCCCTCCGGCACTATGATCGGCATGGTCTACAATCTCGTCGTCTATCCGATGTTCACGATCTACCTGTCGCTGGTGCGGATCGATCGCGACCTGCTCCTAGCTGCCTATGATGCGGGTGCTTCACGCCTGCGCGCCTTCTTCGAGATCACCCTGCCGCTATCGAAACCGGGTCTCTATTCCGGAGCCGTCCTCGTTTTCGTTCTGAGCCTCGGCGCCTTCCTCGAACCGAAAGTGCTGGGTGGAGGAACCTCGCCGCTCGCCTCAGAGCTGATCCGCCAGAGTTTCGAAACGCGCGTCAACTGGCCGCTCGGGGCAGCCCTGACCATCGTTCTCATCGCCATCGGCACTCTGGTACTCGCGGTCTCGGCGGTCCTGGCCAGCCGGACAACGAAGAGGGCTGCCTGATGTCGCAACGTTTCAAGAATGTCGCCATCGATACGGCACTCGTCGGCAGCGTCGTTCTGCTGCTGCTCTTCTTCTACCTGCCGATTGCCACCCTCGTTGCCTTCTCCTTTACCTCGAGTCGGGTGCTGACACTACCGATCGAAGGCTTCTCCTTCGAATGGTATGGCGAACTGATCCGCAAGCCGGATTTCTTTCCGGCCGTGATCAATTCCGCGGTGGTCGCGGCCATCTCCACCCTATTCGCCACTGCCCTCGGCACGGCGGGTGCAGTCGCCTGGATCCGCTACCGGTTCCGGCTTCAGGCTGCCTTCCGGGCAATCACCTTCGCGCCGCTGCTCTTTCCGCAACTGTTGCTCGGTGTCGTGATGCTGTTGTGGTTTTCGGTGCTCGGAAACTGGCTCGGCTTCTCGACAGGCCTTGTGACCGTCGTGATCGGCCATGTCGTCTATATCACGCCCTTTGCGCTCGTCATCGTCGCGGTCCAGGTCTATGGCTTTGACGATACGCTTGAAGATGCGGCGCGCGATGCTGGTGCCAGCGGCTGGGAAGTGTTCAGGGAAGTGACCTTCCCGCTTCTCTGGCCAGGCATCTTTTCGGCCGCCGTCTTCGCCTTCCTCCTGTCCTGGGGCAACTTCTACGTTTCCTATTCGCTGGCCGGCACAGCGCGCACCCTGCCCGTCTTCGTCTATAGCGGCATCGCGGTCGGCTCCTCGCCTATTTATCCGGCATTGGCGACCCTCAATCTCGTTCCCGCGCTGGTGCTGGTCGTTGCCGCCGAAATTCTCCGCCGGCGCGCCCTCAAACGCCAGTCGTCCTCCTATTCTCCCAGCTAACCATTCAAGGTTCATCCCATGCCTGTCGATACCGCTACGCGATCCAGCAACTGGAGCTTTCCCACCGCCGTCCGCTTCGGCAATGGCCGCCTTCGGGAACTCCCCGCCATGGTGCGCGAGCTTGGCGCTTCACGACCGCTCGTCGTCACCGATGCCGGCTTGAAGGATCTCGCTCCGGTCCAGTCATCCCTTGACGTTCTGCGTGCCGCGGGCCTCTCAACCAGCCTGTTCGCCAACGTGAAGCCCAACCCGACCGGCACCAATGTTGCCGATGGCGTCGAAGCCTTCAAAGCCGGTG
The DNA here is from genome assembly GCF_030551875.1 of Fluviirhizobium alvei. Classification (GTDB taxonomy): domain Bacteria; phylum Pseudomonadota; class Alphaproteobacteria; order Rhizobiales; family Rhizobiaceae; genus Rhizobium_E; species Rhizobium_E alvei. The sequence continues at coordinate 120,390 of NZ_JAUOZU010000010.1, forward strand.
GCCATGATCTGGTCGTGGCACTCGGTGGCGGCAGCGCGCTCGATGCCGCCAAGGCCATTGCCTTCATGGCCCGGCAGACGGTGTCCATGTGGGATCTCGAAGATATCGGCGACAACTGGACAAGGGCAAGCACGACCGGTCTGGTCCCGGTGATTGCAATCCCCACCACGGCTGGCACCGGTTCGGAACTTGGCCGCTCTTCGGTTATCACCCATGAGGGCGAAAAGCGGAAGGTAATCGTTTTTCATCCCCGCATGATGCCGGACATCGTGCTGATGGATCCCGAAATGACCGTCGGTCTGCCCGCCCATATCACGGCGGCCACCGGCATGGATGCGCTGTCGCATGCACTCGAAGCCTTCAGCGCGCCGACATTCCACCCGATGGCGGAAGGGATCGCCCTCAATGCGCTGCGACTGATCAAGACATGGCTGCCGATTGCGGTCGAGGACGGCACGAACCTCGAAGCGCGCGGACAGATGCTGATTGCATCAGGCATGGGCTGCGTGGCGCTTCAGAAGGGTCTCGGCGCCATCCATGCGCTTGCGCATCCGCTGGGGGCCCTGCATGACGCCCATCACGGGCTCCTGAACGCAGTTCTGATGCCCTATGTGATCGACTTCAACCGGCCGGCAATTTCTGACAAGCTGGCGCTGATGGCCCGCTTCCTCGAACTCAAGCGTCCGGACGCGACGGGGGTAATGGACTGGATCATCGAATTGCGCCATCGCCTCTCAATTCCCGATACCCTGTCGGCCATGGGCCTGACGTCGATCGATATCGACCGGGTCGCCGCGATGGGCGTCGTCGATCCGAGCGCCGGCGGAAATCCGGTGCCGCTTGATCAGGACAGCCTGAAGACGATCCTCAAGGCCGCAGCCTGACCTCGCTTCTCCGTTTCAAGAAAGAGCGCACATCCGAGATGCATCGGCTGTGCGCTCACCCCCATACTCGTGGCCCGTTCAGAGAATGAAATCCGATCTCACCAGGCTCTCGACGCCGTTGAGTTGGATCGCAAAATCGGCCGAACCGTCGCCATCGACATCACCATAAACGAGCAGGTCGGCCCCCTTGGCCTCGAAACGCAATTGCCCGGCTGCGCCTGAGAAGTCCCTTGTGCCGATGAAGGTGAAGGCGCGGTTTCCGCCCTGTCCACTGTTCGCATCGATCGTACTGAGGTCGATCCGGTCGGCGCCGCCGAAATCGAGGATCGTGTCCCGACCCAAGGCACTGACAGTGCTGTCAGCAACTGTCTTGAACAGGAAGAGATCGTTGCCGCGCCCTCCTGAAAGCTTGTCGGCACCCATTTCGCCTGCCAGCCGGTCATTGCCGTCCAGCCCCGAAATTGTGTCGTTGCCACCGGCACCGGCGAGACCGTTCGCACCGGCATTTCCGGAAATCACATTTGCCAGACCATTGCCCTTGCCATTGATGCCATCGTTCCCGAGCAGGATCATCGTTTCGACATTGGATGCCAAGGTATAGGTGGTCCAACTGCGGATCGTATCATTGCCGGCACCACCGAGCTCGATCACGCGATCCAGGCCGTCATCAACCGTATAGATATCGTTGCCCTTGCCGCCATTCATCCGGTCAGCACCCGTCCCGCCGTCAATCACGTCGTCACCGTTTCCGGTTGTCAACGTGTCGTTGCCACTATCGCCGAACACCTTGTCTGCTCCGGCATAACCAAGGAACACATCATTGCCGCCGTTGAGATCGATCAGCCGGTTCTTGCCATCCAGAACCGAAATGCCGCTGAGATCGAACCGGTCAGACAGGCTTGAACCGGAAAGGCGAAAGGACGACAGGTCCAGCTTTTCAATGCTGGCATCGGTATCGAGCGAGAAGGTCGACCGGACGGCAGCCTCGCCAAGCCGGATCGTGTCGCTGCCGCTACCACCCCAGTAGCTGTCATCGGCACTATCGCCGATGACAAACAGGTCGTTTCCGGCTTCACCATAGAGCTGGTCGCTGCCCGAGCCGCCGATCAGCGTATCGTTGCCATCGCCGACGCGAAGTGTGTCACTGCCGCCGCCGCCGTTGACCTTGTCGCTGCCTGTAAAACCCGTGTAGGTGTCGTTGCCGATACCGAGATCGATCGTCGGACCACTGAGAACCAGCGCGCTCAATCCGGAGAAATCGAATATGTCGCCCGAACTGGTCCCGTTCAGTGCGAAACCGGCCTGCTCCAGACGCTCGACACCGGCAGCCGCATCGAGGATCAGGCGATAACGAACGCTCGCACCTTCAAGGCGCACCCGATCGAACCCGTCGCCGCCAAGAAACGTATCGGAGTTATCGTCATCGATCAGAAAAAGGTCCTTGCCGGCCCCGCCATCGAAACTGTCCGAACCGTTGCCACCGGACAGGACATCGTTGCCGCCGCCGCCCGCAAGCGTGTCGTTTCCATTGCCGCCGCGGACATGATCCGCTCCGGCAAAGCCAATGAATTCGTCATTGCCTTCGCCAAGATCGATCACGGTTCCCGCATAGTTGAATGTCACGAGGCCCGAGAGATCGAATTCATCGCCATAGGCTGATCCTGAAAGAATGAACCCGTTGAGATCCAGCGTTTCGACAGCTTTCGTCAGCGGCAACGCGAGATACTGATAAGCGATATGGTCATCCAGCCTGATCGTATCGGTGCCGAGGCCGCCGTCGAACCCGTCATACTTGCTGTCGGTGATGACGAACGTGTCATTGCCGGCACCGCCATCGAACTGGTCGTTGCCCTCGCCACCCAACAGCAGGTCATCGCCGTCGTGACCGTAAAGGGTATCGCTCCCCTCGTCTCCCACCAGCGTATCATTGCCGCCGCCGCCATAGAGCCGATCGTTACCGGCACCGCCACGCAGATAGTCATTGCCAAACTCGTTTTCCGGGAAGGTCCCCTCCGCATAACCATAGATCACATCGGAGCTTGTGCTGCCGATGACGCTGTTATTTGCTGTGGTTCCATATAGGGTCGCCATGGGTCGGGCCTCCTGAACATTCTTGGACATGTCGGGGTGCCGACTGACGCCCCCGCCGGGATTGGGCGGACGTTTCCCCGAGCCGGGCACCCAAGCAAGCTGCTTCCGTCGAATGGCGGTGAGGTGCGGATGAACGGCCGTATTTTTCGACCAACGACCGGAAAAAGCCGACCAACGCCGCTCGACAGCAACCGGCGGGATAGCGATTATTCGACCATGACCACGAAGCACCTCTTTACAGACACGCATCCTGTTGCCAACGCGATCCCGTTCTCCGGCTCCGCGTTCAGTCGTGAGGTGGTAATCCTTGCGGCATCCTTCGCGCTGGCGCTCTTCATCGTTTCGAGCATCGTCTGGGGGCTGGCCGGTTTCGACCCGGTAGGGACCGCTCCCGGCAAGCTGGTTGCCATCGTCGGCGATGCGGCCTTGGCCGCCATCATCACCCTCGTCCTTTGGCGTCTCCGCAACCGGCCGCTGGGTATGAAGGCGATTGTTGCCTGTGTGCTGTCATTGGCGGCAGCCCCGATTTCGGGCCTGATCGACTGGGGGCTGCATATCTTCTTTGTCTGGCCGGAACCCGCGCCGTTCAATCCGGAATATTTCGCCCAGGTGGTCATCTTCACCACATCGGAACTGTTCGGATGGTCCTGCCTCTATCTGGCACTCCAGTACAATGCGCAGGTGCGGGAGAGCGAACGACGGCTTGCGGCTTTGCGCGAGGAAGCCTTGCATGCGCAGATGCGGGCGCTGCAATATCAGGTCAATCCGCATTTCCTGTTCAACACGCTCAACTCGATCGCCGGTCTGGTCGAGGAAGGCCAGATGATGCCCGCCCGCGACATGGTGCTCGGGCTCGCCGGTTTCCTGCGTCGCACGCTTGCCCTCGACCCGATGAGCGACACGCGTCTGGCGGACGAAGTGGATCTGCAACTCGCCTATCTTAAGATCGAGGAAACCCGCTTTTCGGATCGAATGACGGTGGAGATGGAAATGGCGGATAATGTTGGCGATGCACTGGTCCCGAGCCTGATCCTGCAGCCATTGGTCGAAAATGCCATCAAGCACGGGATTGCGCGCACGCCGGGCCCGGCGGTTCTGATCATCGGAGCCGCACAGGCAGACTCCGAAACGCTCGTGGTCTGGATCGAGAATTCGGTACCCGGCGAAGACCACGATGAAAAGGCCGGAATGGGTCTCGGCCTCGCCAATGTTCGCAAGCGCCTCGAAACCCGCTTCGGCAGTTCGGCGCAGTGCATCGTTGGCAAAGGGTCGGGGCCAGGGCGTGTGCGGGTCAAGATCAGGATGCCGTTTCGCACATGACGACGAACATTCCTCTTAAGGTTCTCGTGATTGACGACGAGCAGATTGCCCGCCGGCGCATCATCCGTCTTTTGCGCGCACTGAGAGACGTGGAAGTTGTCGGCGAAGCCGTCGATGTGGCTTCCGCCGTAGCCGAGGCCAACAGGCTCGAGCCCGACCTGATGCTGCTGGATATCCAGATGCCGGGCGGCGACGGCTTCGAGGTCATCGACCGGCTCGGTTCTATGTCGCCTGCCGTGGTCTTCATCACCGCCTTCGACCAGCATGCCTTGCGTGCCTTCGAGACCGAGGCGATCGACTATGTCACGAAACCGGTCGACCCCACCCGTCTGGCGCATGCAATCGAACGGGCACGTCTGGCCATCCTCGCCCGCAATCGGCAGGACCAGGTCGCCGAACTCCTGTCGACGATCGCAAATCTCAGGCAGTCGCTCGGCCAGAGCCAGGCGCCGTCGCGCACGCTCTGGGTCAAGAACCGCGGCATCCAGCATCGCATCGGCATCGAGACGGTTGATTACCTGCTGGCCGAACGCGATTATGTGCGGCTGTTCTGTGGCGGCCAGTCGCACCTCGTTTCCGACAATCTATCGACCATGGAGGCACGGCTTGCGCCGCATGGCTTCATTCGCATCCATCGCAGCAGCCTGGTGCGACGCGATGCCGTCAGTCAGATCCTGCAGGATCGCCACGGCAGCTGGTCGTTGAGGCTGATGGATGGAACGGACCTCAAGGTCGGGCGCACCTATGCGGCAGGCGTCAAGGCCGCGCTCGACCTCGCATCTACCGGCCGGCCCTGAGAGAACCGTCAACTCTCACCCCTTGTCGCGCTGGAAGATCCAGTCATGATCGGGATGGTTCTGGAAGCGCCATTTGCGCAAGGGCCCGGCCATGACGTTGAGATAATACATTTCATAGCCATAGGGCGAACCGCAGGGATGGTGACCCTTTGGCACCAGCACCACATCGCCATCGCTGACCGCCATCGTCTCATCCAGCGTTCCATCCTCGGTGAAGACGCGTTGGAAGCCGAAACCCTGTGCCGGATTGAGGCGATGATAATAGGTTTCCTCGAGATAGGTCATCTCGGGGAAATTGTCCTCGTCATGCCGGTGCGGCGGGTAGGACGACCAGTTGCCTTGCGGCGTGAACACCTCCGTCACCAGCAGACTGTCCGCCACATCGCGATCCTCCATGGCAATGGCATGGACATGGCGGAGATTGGCGCCCTTGCCGCGATCTGCGAGGGTGATCCCTTCGGGACCAATCCTTTGCGCTTCACGACCCGGCAATGCAGGTGCGCTGCAGACGGCCAGCGTGCATTCGCTGGTCGCAACGGCAGACCATGTGCTGCCGGCCGGCACATAGACGCAATGCGGTGGCGTTTTTTCAAACACGTTCATGCGCTCGCCAAGTTCGCCGAAATGGCGACCGTCGGCGGAAATCTCCGCCCTGCCTTCGACAAGCACCAGAATGATTTCGGTGGAACCTGTCGCTTCACTGGCCGTCTCACCGGGTTTCAGGCGATAGAGCCCGAAACCGACATAGCCCCATCCGGCATTTTCCGGCGTGATGTCATGCACCTTGCCGCTGCCCCCGGTCGGTTTGCGCAGAAGTTTGCCTGTCATGGTCATCTCCCTGCCGTTCCGGTCAGCCACTTGTCTTGTCGAGACCGGCGGCTTTCGCCATTGCCTTGAGCGAGCGCAATCCCAGGCTCTGATACTCCAACGGATTGCGCTTGTCGGGATCCTGTTCGGCCTCGATCACCAGCCAGCCTTCGTAGCCATGTTCGGCAGCGACCGCGAGCACCGGTGCAAAATCGACACCGCCTTCGCTGTCACCCGGTACAGTGAACACGCCTCGCCGAACGCCTTCGAGGAAGGACAGTTTCTCGCTCCGGACCTGATCGGCAATGACCGGACGCACATTCTTCGCATGGATATGGCCAACCCGGTGCATGTACTTCTTCGCAACGGCCTCCGGATTGCCGCCACCGAAATAGCAATGACCGGTGTCGAGCAGAAGCTTCGCGTGCGGACCGGTATGCTCCATCAGCTTGTCGATCTCTGCTTCCGTTTCGACCACGGTTCCCATGTGATGATGATAGACGAGGCTGATGCCCTGACTTGCGGAAAAGGCGGCCAACTCCTCGACGCCAGCCCCGAAGGAAGCCCATTCGCTATCGGAGAGAACCGGACGGTCGGCGAGCGCCACATCATCATTGCCGTGGATGGCGTTCGACGTTTCACAGACGATGATGACCTTGCAGCCCATCGCCTTCAGAAGATCGAGAAACGGCTGCATCGCCTTTTTTTCGTCCTCGATCGAATTGACGAGCAGATTGAGCGAATGCCAGCCGGAGACAAAACGCAAGCCGCGCGGTTCGAGCACGGCCTTGAGGCCCGCCGCATCGGTCGGGAGCTTGTGACCCTTTTCGATCCCGTCGAACCCGATCCGCGCCGTTTCATCCAAGCATTGTGCGAGGCTGATATGGGCACCGAGCGTGCGATCATCGTCATTCGACCAGGCGATGGGGTTGGTTCCGTAGAGGATCATGGTCAACGTCTTTCCTTGAGAGCGGATTCATAACGGCTGCGCGCATCGCGAACTTCGGCGCGCTCGGAAACCTCGGGCACGGCGACATCCCACCAGTAACCGCCGGCATCCGGCGTCGGATAGGGATCGGTATCGATGACGATAACCGTCGGCTCGGTCGCTTCCCGTGCCGCATCCAGTGCCCGTTCAAGTTCGGCGACTGAGGCAACCTTGCTTGCCTTGGCTCCCATGGCAGCAGCATGGGCAGCAAAATCGATCGCAACCGGATTGGCCTGGTTGGTATGCGCATAGAGATTGTTAAACTCGGCGCCGCCGGTCCCCATCTGCAGCCGATTGATGCAGCCGTAGCCGCGATTGTCGGTGATGACGACGGTGATCTTGACGCCCATGGCGACCGCCGTTGCCAGTTCCGAATTCATCATCATGTAGGAGCCGTCCCCCACCATCACGATCACATCGCGGTCGGGTTCCGCCATCTTGATGCCGAGGCCGCCGGCGATCTCGTAACCCATGCAGGAAAAACCATATTCCATATGGTAGGAGAGAGGCAGTTTCGCCTTCCACAGCTGATGCAGCTCACCGGGCATGGTTCCTGCCGCGCACATGACGACGGTATTGTCACGCGAGGCACGCTGAACGGCGCCGATCACCTGCATGTCGGTCGGCAGGCTGTTGGTATCCTGTGGCGCAGCGGTTACGGCATCCGCCCTCGCAAACCACTGCTGACGCAAAGCCGGATCAGGTGCGGTAAACGCATGGTCACCCAGGGCGTCCGACAGACGCTCAAGCGCGATCTTCGCATCCGCCACCAGAGGGATCGCGTCATGTTTGGCGCCGTCATAGGCTTGAACATTGATGGCCAGAATGCGCCGGTCGGGATTCTTGAACAGCGCCCAGGACCCGGTCGTGAAATCCTGAAAGCGCGTACCGACCCCGATGACCAGATCGGCCTTCTCGGAGACGGCGTTTGCGCTTTCCGCACCCGTGACGCCGACTGGGCCGAAATTCAACCCGTGCTCCCACGACAGAGCGGATTTTCCAGCCTGTGTCTCGACCACCGGAATCCGGTGCCTCTCGGCAAAATAACGCAGGGTCTCCGTCGCTCCTGAGAAGTGAACGCCGCCGCCGGCAACGATGACGGGGGCTTTGGCTGCGCGTAGTGCCGCCAGCGCCGCCGCGAATTCCGCCTGATCGGGCTCGGGGCGCCGGATTCGCCAGACCTTGGGTGCGAAGAAGCTTTCGGGAAAATCAAAGGCCTCGGCCTGAACATCCTGACAGAAGGCCAGTGTCACCGGTCCGCAATCGGCCGGATCGGTCATGGTCCGGAAAGCACGCGGCAAGGCTGTCAGCAACTGTTCGGGCCGCATGATGCGATCGAAATAGCGGCTGACGGGCTTGAAGCAGTCATTTGCCGAGACGGTGCCGTCGCCGAAATCCTCGATCTGCTGCAGGACCGGGTCGGGACCGCGATCGGCAAACACATCGCCGGGAATCAGAAGCACCGGCAACCGGTTCACATGGGCAAGCGCCGCCGCCGTGACCATGTTCAATGCGCCCGGACCGATGGAGGAGGTAACGGCCATGGCGCGGCGGCGGCGGCGCTGCTTGGCATAAGCGATGGCTGCATGCGCCATCGACTGTTCATTCTGTCCGCGCCAGGTCGGCAGCTGGTCGCGCACGCCGTAAAGCGCTTCGCCAATGCCCGCGACATTGCCATGGCCGAAAATCGCCCAGACGCCGGCAATGAACGTCTCGCCATCTTCATTCATCTGGTTCGCGAGATAACGCACCATGGCCTGCGCGGCGGTCAAACGGATCGTCTTCACTTCATTCCTCCTCCCGGCAGCGGACAAAGCGCTTTGCGCTGCCGCTTGCCGACGTCTCAGCTGTTGACTGCCTCTTCGGTCAGTCCCCGCACGCGGTTCCAGATCGCACAGAGATTCTCGTAGCGCCTCGCCATTTCTTCCACCGCTGCCGCATCATCGATTGTACCGGCCAGCCAGCGCCTGGCCGTTTCCCCGAAGATGGTACGCCCGACGGCAAAACCCTTGACCAGTTCGAAGCGTGCCGCAAGCGCGAAGCTTTCCGCGAGCTCATCCTCCGGCGCATCGAGACCAAGCACAACGATACCACGGCAATAGGGATCATTGCGGCGAACCGCTGCCGATGCCTTCCGCCAGGAGCCGAGCGTCTTCATCGGTTCGAGCTTCCACCAGTCGGGATAAACACCAATCGCGTAAAAGCGATCGATGATGCGCGAAACCGTATCGTCATCGGTTGGACCGACCTTGGACGGGATCACTTCCAGCAGCATTTCCAGACGGTTGCGCCTTGCGGCATGAAAGAGCCGCACGATCGTCGCCTCCTGCTCCAGCCGCAGCGGTTCAGGATCATCAGGATGGTAGAAACAGAGAACCTTGACGACATTTTCGAGCGGCCATTCCCCGAGCCCGCCGAAATCAGGCCCGAGTTCGGGCTCCAGCGTCAGCGGCCGCGATCCCGGCCATTCGACCGGACGACCGATCCAGAGACCCGATCCGCTGGCTGCCTGAAGCGCCCGGCGTCCGAGACGGTTGTCACACAGGATCCCGTAGCCCGGCCGCCCCTTGGATACCGAAAGAGACGCCTTGAGGCAAAGTTCCTTGAAAGCACCAATGCGGTCGAGATCGGCGCCAGCCTCCTCCGCCATTGCCTCGAGCTGCATTCGATGATCGAAGGCAAAGACGCGCATGGCGGACCAGTCGATGGTTCGATTGGTGGACCAGTGAACCTGTTCGAGATCCCGGTCCTTGCGCAGGGCGCGATCCCGGATCCCGGTGCGGAAAAAGTATTGCAACTCCTCCCAGCTGGGATAGGCCGGCGTACAGCCATGCCGCGATACGGCAAAGGCGCCGCAAGCATTGGCATATTTCAGGCTTTCCGGCCAGTCGCAGTCGGTCAGCCAGCCCTTGAGCAACCCGGACATGAAGCCGTCGCCGGCCCCCAGAACATTGAAAACCTCGATCGGGAAACCTTCGCCGGTTGTGCCATCGTCCAGGCTGTCTGGGATCTCGCCCTCGAACACCACCGCGCCCAGAGGCCCACGCTTGCAGACGAGGACGGCTTTGGAAACCGCGCGCACGGCCCGCAAGGCCGACACCGTATCGGTCGTGCCACCGGCAATATGGAATTCCTCTTCCGTGCCGACGATGAGATCGAAGAGCGATAGCGTCGATTGCAGCTTTGTCGTCACGGCGGTGGATTCGATGTAGCGGCTTTCTCCCGCATCATGGCCGGCAAGACCCCAGAGATTGGGGCGATAGTCGATATCGAGCGCCGTCCGGGCGCCAGTTTCGCGCGCCAGGCGAAGCGCTTTCAGAACGGCGGCTTCGGTTCGCGGATGAGAGAGATGCGTTCCGGTCGCACAGACGCAGCGAGCCGAAGCGATGAGGTCAGGATCGATATCGTCCTCGCAAAGCGCCATATCCGCGCAGTTTTCGCGGTAGAAGATCAGCGGAAACTGCCTGTCATCGCGAATGCCGAGCAGAACCAGTGCGGTAAGCCGCTCCGGATCTGTCACGACGCCGCGGACATCGACACCTTCTCGCTGCAATTGCTCGCGGATGAACCGTCCCATATGCTCGTCGCCGACCCGGGTAATCAGCGCCGATTTCAAGCCGAGACGCGCCGTACCGGCAGCAATATTGGTCGGCGATCCACCGATATATTTGTTGAAGGACGCCATGTCCTCGAGACGGCCACCCACCTGCACGCCGTAGAGATCGACAGAGGATCGCCCGATCGTGATGAGGTCAAGTGACTTTGCGCCGAGCGCCATTGGCTCCTCCATATTCCACCCCACCCTTGCGGAGCGTTTGGTCGCATTGCAAGGTCTCCGATCCGAGAGCCGCTACTGACGCTCGCATTCTGAATATGGACTATATATTCTATTTTTTCATTTTCCAATAATTTTATTCAGAAAGACGCCGCGTTCCGATGGCGACGGCCAGCGTGATGGCGAGACAGAGCGTTGCCGAGAGGGAGCGGAAGGCGCCGAAATCCACTTCCGAAACCGCCAGCAGGCGCGCGCCTGCCTTGCGCAGCGGGTTGACGGTACTGTCGGTCAACACAACGGCCGGGATCTGACGTTCCATCGCCTTTTCGACCAGATCCATGGTTTCGACCGCATAGGGCGAGAAGGTGACGGCAAGAACCGCATCGCCCTCGACAATCGCATTCTGATTGTCGAGCCGACCGAGCCCGCTATGCAACACGGCCGGAACGCCCATCTTCTCGAAAGCATAGGAAAGATAGCTCGCAACCGGAAAGGAACGCCGCATGCCGATGACATGGATCACGCGCGCAAACGACAGGGTCGCGACAGCCTCATCGAGAACCTGGAGATCCACCGTCTTGAGCAGGCCTTCAAGCGAGGCGCGACCCGCCTCGACGAATTCGGCAAGCAGGCCGCCACCGGTCTCACCGCCCTTTTCCCGCAGATGGTCGAGACGGGTCGTATAATCCGGCCAGCCGCCGACATAGGAATCGCGAAACAGCCGCTGCATTTCCGAAAAGCCGGTAAAGCCCATGATCTGGCAGAAGCGCATGAAGGCCGATGGCTGCACCCCTGCACCTTCGGCCATTTCGGCCACCGTCGATACTGCGATCCGATCCTGATTCGCCGCCACGAATTCCGCGCATTGCCTGAGACGCTTGGGCAGGCGATCAGCAAGTTCCAGCAATCGCTCTTCGAATGCCGGAATGGTGGCGGGGGCGCTCGACTCATTCATGGATAGGGTCCTGTCATCGGAATTTGCCGTGAATTCTAGCAATATGGAAATTTCATTCCACTGCGAATTTGCACAGCACACAGGAAGCTCCCTGCAAGGCTGATAGCGTCCCGGACAAAAATCGCTAAGATCGTCGCGATGAAAGGATCTCTCATGACCAGACCCGCAGATTGCTCCGTAACGGAATTGCTCGAAGCCTATAGCGCCGGCACACTTTCCCCGCGCGATGTCATGGCGGATGTGATTTCCCGTATCGAAGTAAGTGAACCGCACCTTCATGCGCTATGGGCATTCGAGCCGGAACGAGCCCTTGCGGAAGCCGCAGCATCGGAGGCGCGCTGGCAACGCGGCGAACCGGTCGGACCGCTTGACGGGATCCCGATGACGATCAAGGAGAACATCGCGACGGAAGGCGTGCCCGTGCCGCTCGGCACGGCAGCCACAGCCCTTACTCCCGCGAAACGCGATGCACCGCCGGCAGCGCGCAGCCGGGAAGCCGGTGCCATCATCTTTGCCAAGACCACCATGCCCGATTACGGCATGCTCTCCTCCGGCCTTTCGAGTTTCCACGCTCTGGCCCGCAACCCCTGGAACACAGCGCTCAATCCCGGCGGTTCGAGTGCCGGCGCCGCAGCGGCCGGTGCCGCCGGCTACGGCCCGCTTCACATCGGAACCGACATCGGCGGCTCGATCCGGTTACCCGCGGGCTGGTGCGGTCTGGTTGGCTTCAAACCCTCCTTCGGCCGCATCCCGATCGACCCGACCTATATCGGCCGCGTCGCGGGTCCCATGACCCGGACCGTCTCCGATACCGCCCATCTGATGGCGGTGCTGTCGCTGCCAGACGATCGCGATCCGTTGAGCCTGCCTTACCAGTCGCTCGCCTGGACAAATCTCTCAACCGAGCTGCGCGGCAAACGCATCGGCCTCTGGCTCGATGCCGGTATCGGTTCCGATCCGGAACCGGAGGTGCGCGCTGCAATCCAAGCTGCAGCGAAAGCGTTTTCCGATGAGGGCGCCATCATCGAGCCGGTCGCTCCGTTCCTGACCCGAACGATGCTGGACGGGCTCGACCGCTTCTGGCGCACCCGCTCCTGGTCCGATCTTTCCAGGCTGGAACCGGAACGCCGGGCTCGCGTTCTTCCCTATATTCTCGCCTGGGCGGAGGGCGGCCAGCCGCTTTCCGGCGCCGACGTCTTCCATGGCTTCTCGCAGATCGAAGCCATGCGCGATGCAGCACTTGCGGCGACCGCGCCTTTCGACTTCATTCTGTCACCGGTATCGCCAATGCCGGCCTTCCCGGCAGAACTGGCCTCGCCGATCCATGATCCGGAACGTCCCTTCGAACATATCGGCTTCACGGTCTCGGCGAACATGTCCGGCCAGCCGGCCGTTTCGGTCAATTGCGGCTATACCGCCAACGGGCTACCGATCGGCCTGCAGATCATCGGGCGCCGTTACGATGATCTCGGCGTCCTGCGCATGGCGCATGCCTACGAGACGCTGCGCGGACCGCAGCGCCCCTGGCCGACATTCGGATGAACGGACATCTCAGGGCCGGATCATCACCTTGCCGGCCCGGCGGTTGAGCGCCACGGGCATCGCCGCCATCGCCTCGCCCAGCGGCACGATATCGCTGACTTCGGTTGTCCAGAGACCGGAAACGAACCGTTCCTGGACCTTGGCGATCACCGCCATCTGACGCTCCGGCGGCGTGGTGCGGAACCATTCGACCAGCCAGAAGCCGGTAATCGTCTTGCCGGTGAAGACCAGCGTCGCAATCCGCGTCATATCAACTGCGCTCATGTCGAGCTTGCCATAGACGAGCCATTGCGTGCGGTTCGGCATCGCGAAGAACAGGTCGGCGGAGATCTGGTTTGCCACCGCATCGATCAGCATGCGTGGTTTTTCCTGCGCCGAGACCGCCGCAAATTCCTTCATGAAATCCGGCGATGTCTCATCCAGAACATAGGCCGCACCCAGTTCCTTGAGATGATCGGCCACATCCGACCGCCGAACGGTCACGATCGGCTTGATCCCGGCTTCGCGACCAAGCGACAGCATCAGTTTCGAAACCTGCGACGCACCGGCCGTCATCACGAAACTCTTGGTTCCGCTCTGTTCGACGAGATCGAACATCGCCATCGCTGTCAGCGGATTGACGACATGGGCCGCGGCGTCCTCATCGCGCATGTCTGGCCGCACCGGAATGCAGTTCACCGCATCGGTCACGGCATAGTCCGCCCAGGTGCCGGAACCATCAAGACCGACCGTGAAGGCGACCCCGCTTGCCGACAAGGCTTTCCGCATAGGCACCGTTGCCCGAGGCGACTGTACCAACGCCCTCGAAGCCGGCCGGCACGCCCTTGCGCCGCGGCTGGCCATACTCGCCCTTGATGAAATGCAGATCGGACGGATTGATCGCGGCCATCGCCACCTTGATAAGGACCTTGCCGGGACCCGGCTCTGGCACCGCGATCTCCTGCATCATGACATAGGGTTCGAGCCGGTCGATCTGCGGCCCTTCCTGACGGCCGGAATAGCCATCATGAAGCTGCACCAGCGCGCGCATGGTTTCGGTCGTCATTTCCATCCTCCCAAACGTTCAATCATGAACAGATTGACCGATCGAGCGGGATGGCGCAAGCGCTAATTGGAAGGCGCTTGCGATTGGGCCGACAGGCCTATGGACGATAGCCCGTATCGATGACGGCCCGCCCACCAACCAGCCGCGACACACATGCGCACATGCGCGCATTCTCCTGCTTTTCGCTGCCGGAGAAGAAGACATCGCGATGATCGACCGGCGCTTGGGTCTCGACGATATCGACCGCGCACAGGCCGCATTCTCCACGCTGACAGTCGAACACCATGTCGACGCCGGACTGCAGCAAAGCTTCAAGCAGGCTTTGATCGGAACGCACGCCCACCACTTGGCCGGTGGTGCGGATCTCAACTTCGAAGGGCAGTTCGGAAAACTTTCCGCTGTCGCCGAACACTTCATAGCGCAGACGGCTCGGCACGCGCCCTGCTTCCGCCCAGGCCGCCTTGACGGCTTCGAGCAGACCGAGCGGCCCGCAGACATAGGCTTCGCCATCTGTTGGAAGGGCAGCGATCTCGGCCGCCAGATCGAATGCGCGACCTTCTGACTGGACGAAGAACTCAATCCGGTCACCGAGCAATGCGGCAAGCTCATCCGCAAAGGCCATCTGCGACCGTTGCGCGGCACCATAGATCATCCTGAGGCTTTGACCACGCTCGGCAAGAACCCGCGCCATGCCATAGATCGGCGTCACTCCGATGCCACCGGCGATCAGGAGATAGTGCGAGGCCCGCCAGGACAGTTCGAACCGGTTTTCGGGAATGGTCATTTCCGTTTCGTCGCCGATCGCAAGCGACCAGATATAGGCCGAGCCGCCCCGGCTGTTCGGATTGCGTTTGACCGCGATCCGGAGCGTGCCGGGTTCCGATGGCACGACGGTATAGGTGCGGATGGCATCGAGCGCGCCGATCTTGACCCGGATCTGGCTGTGCGAACCGGGATCGTAGGCCGGAACCTCGCCTTCGATGGCAAAGGTCACGGCACGAACATCCTCCGCCACCGGTTCAATGTGGATCACTCTGGCCTTCTGCCAGATCAGCATCGATCGCATCGGTTTCCTCCCCGATTGACTGTTTCAGATTGCCAGAAGCGCCAGAGCCGGAACCTGCCCCCGGAGGTCCGGCTTTTCCTCCAGCACGAAATCAAGGTTCTGCCGCGCCAGGCGCGCATGTTCGCGCGCAAGTGCTTCGGCGCGAGCGCCTTCCCTCTGTTCGATGGCGGATAGAATAGCCTTGTGCTGCGCCTGCCCGACGACCAGCGACTGACGAAAGGCCGGAATATCGACCTGCTGGTTGATGAAGGCGCTCGGGCTCGCAAAGGGCAGGCTCGTGACCCTTCCGATCTCGCGACGGATCACATCGCTGCCGGAAAGCTCGGCGAGCAGATTGTGAAACTCGGCATTCACTTCCTCATAACGCTCGAAATCGAGCGCTTGCGGACCGCCCCCCAGGATCGCATCGAGCTTGCCGACGATTGCAGCCATGGCCTTGAGACGCGGAGCCGAAACGCCGCGCTCTGCCGCAAGACGCGCTGCGGTTCCCTCCAGCACGCCGCGGAGTTCGATGGAATCGATCACATCGGCACGGCTGAAGCGGCGCACGGCAAAACCGCCAGACGGGATCGCCTCGATCAATCCTTCCTGTTCCAGGCGCTGCAGCGCAGCCCTGAGCGGCGTTCGCGACACGTCGAGACGGGTCGCGAGAACCACTTCGGACAGGCGCTCGCCGGGCTCGACCTCGCCGCTAAGGACAAGGTCACGCAGGCCGAGAAGCGCTTTCGTCGACTGCCGGGGGGAGCCGCTCTCCATCAGGCCGCCCCTATTCCGCCGCCTGCATCCGCGGACGGTTCTCCGCATCGATCATCCGGTCGATCAGCTTTCGCGCCCACATCGAGCCGGCATCGATGTTGAGATTGTAGAACTGGTGATCCGGATTGGCGTCGATGGCCTGCTGCTGCGCTTCCAGCACGATCTCGTCTTCGCGGAACACGCCTGACACGCCTTCGCGCAACTCGTGCGTCCGGGCCTGGTTATGCAGATCGTAATTCCGAGCAAATGCCCAGAAGTAAAGACAGGTCTTGTCGGTCGACGGCGTAATCGTGTTGAGCACGTAGCCGTTGACGCCTTTCGAACGATCGCCCTGCGGCGCGCCGGTCCCGGCCTCGGCAACACCGACATCGATGGTAACCGTGCAGGGCGCTTCGAACCGGATGATCTGCCAGCGATCGACCTTGCCCGGCTTGCCATACTGCTTCTTCCAGAATGGCGGCGGATCGATATCTTCCATCCAGCGGGTAATCAGCGCATAACGATCGGTGTGGGTCGCTTCAAACGGCGCTTCGGCGACGGCACGGTTGCCGATCGAAGAGCCATGCACGAAGGTCTCGTGGGTGAGATCCATAAGATTGTCGACGACGAGGCGGTAATCGCACTTCACTTCGATCAGCTTGCCATCGGCTGCCCATTCGGGATCGTCGTTCCAATGCATGTCGGGAATGAGCGCCGGATCGGCCAGCGCCGGATCTCCCGGCCAGACCCAGATGAACCGGTATTTCTGCACCACCGGATAGGACTTCACGCAGGCCGACGGATTGATCGTATGCTGCGAGGGCATATAGACGCAGCGGCCGGTATCGTCGAATTCGAGGCCATGATAGCCGCAAATGACATTGTCGCCTTCGAGCTTGCCGAGCGACAGCGGCACCAACCGGTGCCAGCAGGCATCTGCAAGCGCCACCGGCGTTCCGTTTTCCTTGCGATAGAGAACAATCTTCTTGTTGCAGATCGTCCGCGGAAGCAGCGCCCGCTTCAGTTCGACGTCATAGGCTGCAGCATACCACGCATTCAGCGGAAATGTCGGCTTGTCCATCCTGGCCTCCTCCCTTTGGCTGCCTCAAAGTACATGCTGTATACATTCTGTCAAGAATTTCCTTAAAGAAGGGGTATTTCCGCCATTCGATGCGATGGTTTTGCACTTCAATGTATACACACTCGGCAACCCACGGAGAATGCGGGGACTGCTTATCGTCGCTGGGTCGCTTTTGTCCTGCCAAAGGTCAAAACCGCTTGCTTTCCCGGTTTGCATTGCACAAACTCACCGCAACTAAAATGCAGGGAACAGCCGCATCACATGTCCATCAAGGCCAGCATCTATCACCTGACACATTACAAGTACGACAAGCCCGTTATTCTCGGTCCGCAGATCATTCGACTGAAGCCGGCCTCGCATTCCCGGACGAAAGTCCTCAGCCATTCGCTTCGCATTTCGCCGTCGCCGCATTTCGTCAATCTGCAGCAGGATCCATACGGCAACTATCTCGCCCGATACGTCTTTCCCGAACCGGTCAGCGAGTTCAAGATCGAGGTCGATCTCGTAGCGGACATGACGGTCTACAATCCGTTCGATTTCTTCGTCGAGGAATCGGCCGAGTTCTGGCCGTTCGACTATCCGGAAGAACTTGCTGAAGACCTGTCGATCTACCGCAAACCCGAGACACCCGGCCCGCTGCTTGCAGCCTTCCTCAAGACGATCGACCGCGAAAAGAAAAAGACCGTCGACATGGTGGTTGAGCTCAATGCACGGCTGCAAAACGAGATCGGCTACGTCATTCGCCTTGAACCCGGCGTTCAGACGCCGGAGGAAACGCTTTCGACCCGCAAGGGTTCCTGCCGCGATTCCGGCTGGCTGCTCGTGCAGATCCTGCGCCATCTCGGCTATGCTGCCCGCTTCGTCTCCGGCTACCTCATTCAGCTTGCCCCCGACATCAAGGCGCTCGATGGACCCTCGGGCACGGAGGTGGATTTCACTGATCTGCATGCCTGGTGCGAGGTCTATATTCCCGGCGCCGGCTGGATCGGGCTCGATCCGACATCCGGCCTCCTGACCGGCGAGAGCCATATCCCGCTCGCGGCCACCCCGCATTACAAGAATGCCGCTCCGATCTCCGGCGGCTATTTCGGCGAAGCGGAAACAACCTTCGACTTCGACATGAAGGTGTTCCGGGTTTCCGAACATCCGCGCATCACCAAGCCCTTCCCGCAGGACAGCTGGGAGCATCTCGATGCGCTCGGCGAGCAAGTGGATGCCTATCTGGAGGCCGAAGATGTCCGTCTGACCATGGGCGGCGAGCCGACCTTCGTGTCCATCGACGACTACCAGTCCGAAGAATGGAACACGGCTGCCGTTGGCCCGATGAAGCGCGGCCTCGCCGACGACCTCATCCGACGCCTGCGCGATCGTTTCGCGCCCGGCGGCTTCCTCCATTACGGGCAAGGCAAATGGTATCCCGGCGAGAGCCTGCCGCGCTGGACCTTCTCGCTCTATTGGCGGCGCGATGGCATGCCGGTCTGGAAGGACGAGGCGCTGATCGCCAAGGAAACCGCCGACCATGACGTGACACACGAGGATGCGGCGAAGCTCCTGCAGGCAATTGCCGTCGAACTGGATCTCGAAACCGACAATGTCATTCCGGCCTATGAAGATCCGGCCGAATGGATCATCCGCGAAGGCAACCTGCCGGACAATGTCGACCCCGCCAACTCCAAGCTCAAGGATCCGGAAGAGCGCAACCGCATCGCCAAGGTGTTTGCCAATGGCCTGACGACGCCAGCCGGCTACGTTCTACCGGTCCAGGCCTGGCAGGCCCGCGTTTCCGGCCGCTCCTGGGTCAGCGAAAAATGGCGCACGCGGCGAGGCCGCCTCTACCTCATCCCCGGCGATTCACCGGTTGGCTTCCGCCTGCCGCTCAATACGCTGCCCTATATTTCTCCCTCCTGGTATCCCTATATCAACCCGACGGATCCCACGATCGAGAAGCCGCCATTGCCGGACTTCTCGACCGAAAAGGGTCGCGTCATGCCGGAACATTCCTTCCAGAGCGACATCGCCCGCGAACGTCAACAGACGCAGAGCTACGAGGAAATCGGCGGCCATGTCCGCACGGCGATTTCTGTGGAAGTGCGCGACGGCCGCCTCTGCATCTTCATGCCGCCGACGGCAGCACTCGAAGAATATCTCGATCTGCTCGCTTCGGCCGAGCGTGCCGCAGCCGCCCTCGGGCTGCCTGTCCATATCGAAGGCTATACGCCGCCGCATGACGAGCGGCTGAATGTCATCCGCGTCGCACCCGATCCCAGCGTGATCGAGGTCAACATCCATCCGGCCCACAGCTGGCAGGATTGCAAGGAGATCACCGCTGCCGTCTATGAGGAGGCACGCCTGTCGCGCCTCGGGGCCGAAAAATTCATGATCGATGGCCGGCATACCGGCACGGGTGGTGGCAATCACGTCGTGGTCGGTGGCGCAACGCCGAACGACAGTCCGTTCCTGCGTCGACCGGACCTGCTCAAGAGTCTGGTTCTGCACTGGCAGCGGCATCCGTCGCTCTCCTATCTCTTCTCGGGCCTGTTCATTGGTCCGACCAGTCAGGCGCCGCGCATCGATGAGGCGCGCCACGACGGTCTTTATGAACTCGAGATCGCGCTTGCGCAGGTCCCGGCACCGGGTCGCGGCGCGCCGCCCCTGCCCTGGCTGGTCGATCGCCTGTTCCGCAATTTGCTGGTCGACGTCTCGGGCAATACCCATCGGTCGGAAATCTGCATCGACAAGCTCTTTTCGCCGGACGGACCGACCGGCCGTCTCGGCCTGATCGAGTTCCGCGGTTTCGAGATGCCACCGGATGCCCGCATGAGCCTGGCGCAGCAGTTGCTGGTCCGCGCATTGATCGCCCGCATGTGGAAGTCTCCGCTCGACGGCAGCTTCACCCGATGGGGCACCACGCTGCATGATCGCTTCATGCTGCCGCACTATGTCTGGGCCGACTTCATGGACGTGCTCGCCGATCTGGCAAGCCATGGCTTTCATTTCCGTCCGGAATGGTTTGAGGCACAGCTGGAATTCCGGTTCCCCTTCTATGGCGAGGTGGAATTCGAAGGCACACGGCTCGAACTGCGTCAGGCTCTCGAGCCCTGGCATGTCACGGGTGAACAGGGGACGATCGGCGGCACCGCCCGTTTCGTCGATTCCTCGATCGAACGCCTGCAGGTCAGGCTTGAAACCACCAATCCGGACCGCTTTACCGTTGCTTGCAATGGTCGCGCTGTTCCGCTCAAGAACACCCAGACCCGTGGGGTCGCCGTCGCCGGCGTCCGCTACAAGGCCTGGCAGCCGCCATCCGGCTTGCATCCGGTTCTGCCGGTCAATACGCCGCTGACCTTCGATATCTACGACAAATGGACGGGAAAGGCTGTTGGCGGCTGCATTTACCATGTTGCCCATCCGGGCGGACGCAACTATGAAACCTTCCCGATCAATGGATATGAAGCGCAGGCACGTCGACTGGCCCGTTTCGAACCCTGGGGGCATACGGGCGGACGCTACCAGCTTTGGCCCGAGACGCCGCATCCGGAATTTCCATTGACCCTCGACCTCAGACGTCCACCGGGAGTGTAAATGGCGGGAAGTGAAGCAGGCGGGCAGCCGATCGAGGAGAGCCCGCCGGAGATGCAGTTTGGCTACCAGCCGCTGGCCGGAGCCGCCGACGAGATGTTGGCGCCGGACGGAAGCGTGCGCGAAGTCTGGACGCATTTCCTCCATTCGCTGTCCCGCATGAGCGAGGAAGATCTGGCCGGCCGTGTCGCAAAGGCCGACCGCTATCTGCGCGATGCCGGCGTTTTTTATCGCGCCTATGGCGGCCAGCCGAACACGGAACGGTCCTGGCCACTCAGCCATGTGCCGGTTCTGATCGCCGACAAGGAATGGCTCGCCCTTGCTGACGGGCTCAAACAGCGTGCCGAACTTCTGGAGAAGATCGCCGCCGATATCTATTCTGAAAACCGGCTGGTGCAGGAGGGCTTCCTGCCGCCGGCGCTGGTGGCCGGCAATCCGGAATATCTCCGACCAGTGGCCGGGCTGAAGCCTGCCGGCGGTCATTTCCTGCATTTCGTCGCCTTCGAGATCGGGCGTGGGCCGGATGGCAAATGGTGGGTTCTGGCAGACCGGACCCAGGCACCGTCAGGCGCGGGCTTCGCACTCGAAAATCGCGTGGCCACCACGCGTGCCTTCTCCGACATCTATGCGGAAACGCATGTGCATCGGCTCGCTTCCTTCTTTGGAAGTTTCCGTGATGCCCTGCAGGGGCACAAGCGCCATACGGATGATCGGATCGCGGTTCTGACCCCGGGTCCGGCCAACGAGACCTATTTCGAACATTCGTACATTGCCCGCTATCTCGGCTTCATGCTGCTGGAAGGCGAGGATCTCGCCGTCGTCAACGGCCAGGTTATGGTCCGCACGGTTGCAGGTCTCAAGCCGGTCAGCGTGCTCTGGCGCCGTCTTGATGCAAACTACGCCGACCCGCTGGAATTGAACCAGAGTTCGCAGATTGGTACGCCCGGCATGGTCCAGGCGCTGCGGTCGGGTTCCGTCACGATCGTCAATGCGCTCGGATCGGGTCTTCTCGAAACGCGGGCACTTCTGTCCTTCATGCCGGCCATCTGTCGCCGTCTGCTCGACGAGGATCTCAAGATTCCATCTGTCGCCACCTGGTGGTGTGGCCAGAAGGCCGAACGCGAGCACGTTGCCCGCAATCTCGACAAGATGGTCATCGGTCCGGCTTTCTCACGATTGCCCTTCTTCGATGATGGTGGTGAATCTCTGCCGGCATCGGCACTCAAGGAGAAGAAGGCGGCGTTTCTCAAGCGCCTTGAAAGCGAAGGCGATCGTCTGGTCGGCCAGGAGATCGTCAAGCTCTCGACGACGCCGGCCTTCGTCGATGGAAAGCTTGTGCCGCGGCCGATGAGCTTGCGCGTCTTTGCCGCCCGCACGCGTGATGGCTGGCAGATCATGCCCGGCGGCTACGCCCGCATCGGGGCTGGCGAGGATGTCTCGGCAATCGCCATGCAGAAGGGCGGCTCTGTCGCCGACGTCTGGATAGTTTCCGATACACCCGTCAAATGGTCGACATTGTTGCCACCGGAAGAAAGCTTCACCCGCAACATGCCGGGAAGTCTGCCAAGCCGTGCCGCCGACAACCTGTTCTGGCTCGGTCGTTACATCGAACGGGCCGAAGGCGCACTGCGCATACTGCGCGCCTGGCACGGCCGTTTCGCCGAATATGCCGATCGCGACCAGCCGCTGCTTGCCAATGTCTCGGCCTATCTCGCCGCCCTCGATATCGACACCGAGGAAACGGTGCCGGAGAGCCTGGTGATGAACATCTCGAGCGCCCTCTACTCGGCCTCGAACATTCGCGACCGGTTCTCTCCCGATGGCTGGCTGGCGCTCAATGATCTCGCCAAGACCGCGCGCGATTTCCGCGCCAAGATCCAGCCGGGAGACGATGCGACATCGGCAATGACGGTATTGTTGCGGAAACTCGCAGGCTTTGCGGGTCTCGTGCATGAAAACATGTACCGCTTCACCGGCTGGCGCTTCCTGTCGATCGGCCGTTATCTCGAGCGTGGTCTGCACATGTCCAGGCTGCTGGGACATCTTTCCGGCCCGGATGCACCCGACGGCGCCCTCGACATGTTGATCGAGATTGGCGACAGTGTCATGACCCACCGCCGCCGCTACAATGTCGCGACAGCCCGACTGACGGTCACGGACCTCCTGGCGCTCGATCCGCTCAATCCGCGCTCGATCCTGTTCCAGCTCAACGAGATCCGCACCCAGGTCGAACAGTTGCCGAATGCCATCGTCAATGGCCAGATGTCCTCCTTCTATCGCGAGGCGATGCGGCTTCACTCCAATCTGGCGCTGATGACGCCGGAAGGCATGACCGGCGACATATACACCCAGCTCGAGGCTGAGATGGAGCGGCTTTCCGATCTTCTGTCGCGCACCTATATAGGCTGAACCATGCTTTATGACGTGACGATGAAGATCGGCTATGGCTACGAGGTGCCGGTTTCCGGCGCCCGCCATGTCGTGCGCGTGCAGCCACTGACCCTGCCCGGGATCCAGCGCATGATCGCAGGCTCCATCTCCTTCCATCCGACCCCTGAGGAACGCAGCGATTTCATCGATTTCTTCGGCAATCCAGCCGTCGAGATCAACTATCGCGCTCCGCATGAGACGATGGAGATCCGCATGCAGGCACGCGTGCAGGTCGAGAGCCCGGTTCTGCAGGCCGATTTCTCTCCGGCACTTAACAAGGTCGCGGAGGAGATTTCCGGCTGCTGGACACTTGAGCCGGAATCGCCGCACCACTTCCTGCCCGAAAGCCCACGGCTGCCGACCTCTCCCGAAATTGCGGCCTGGGCGCGTTCGCTTGTGACGCCGGAAATGAGCTTGCGGGAAGTGGCAACGCTAATCTGCTCCCGAATTCACTCGGAATTCACCTATGTGCCTGGCGCCACCAAGGTGGATACGCCGGCTCCAGTGGCATTCCGAATTCGCAAGGGTGTCTGCCAGGACTTCGCCCATATCATGATCCTGGCCCTGAGAGCCCTCGGCATACCGGCTGGATATGTCAGCGGCTATTTGAGAACCCTGCCGCCACCCGGCAAGGAGCGTCTGGAAGGCGCCGATGCCATGCATGCCTGGGTGCGTGTATGGTGCGGTCGCTCGACCGGCTGGATGGAGTGGGACCCGACTAACAACATGATGGCGGGCAGCGACCATATCCGCGCCGGCTTTGGACGCGACTATGCCGATGTCGCCCCGGTGATCGGCATCCTCAAGAGTTATGGTGGACATACGACGCTGCAATCGGTCGACGTCGCGCCGGTTAAGGCCTGAGGAACAGAGTCGTTAAGACTTTATTCAAACTTTCGACCGGTCAGAAACCTCAAACCAATAATTGGCTGTTAACCTCTGTTTCATGTTCAATACCAACATGTTGAGACATGGCCATGTCGATTGATGCCCGCTTCCCCGCCAGCCTGATCCGCCTTGTTCGAAACAAAGCCGGCAACTTTTCCATCATGGGCGCGCTCCTGCTCCCGGTCGGTCTGGCCGCCGCCGGCATCGCCCTCGACACGTCCAAGATGATCGCAACCAAGGCGGCCCTGCAAAACGCCGCCGATGCCGCGGCACTGGCCGCCGCTGCGGCGCTTGCCAACAAGCAGACCACGGTCACCAACGCGAAAGTGATGGCCGTGGATTTCATCAAGGGCCAGATGGCCAACCATACCGACAGCGAGGAAGAGAAGGAAACGCCTTTCAATTTCGGCGATTGCACCAATGTGACGGTTAACGAGGCAACGACGATCGGCACATCGAAGAAGTACGACGTCTCGGTTACCACCTGTTACGATGTCAAATACTCGACGCTCGCTTCCTTTCTCGGGAAAAGCGGCTCGCGCCTGACGGTCAAGAGCGTCACCCAGTCGACGACGGAGAGCAAGAATGCCCTGTCGATGTATCTCGTGCTCGACCGGTCCGGCTCTATGGCCGAATATACCAACACCGTATCCGGCAGCTACACCTGCCGTTATGGCCGCCGCACCTATACCTGCTACACCTATTACGACAAGATCACCGCGCTGCGTATGGCCGCGACCAATCTGATGACCCAACTGGCGAGCGCCGATCCGTCCAACGTGCTCGTCCGCACGGCGGCCGTTTCCTACAATTCCGCCATGCAGTCGCCAATCGCTCTGACCTGGGGCGAGACCCACACCAAGAGCTACATTTCCGCGCTGACGGCCACCGGCGGCACGGATTCGACCGAAGCCTTCAAGACCGCCTACAATGCGCTCGCAGCCTCCAGCGAAGACAGCGCGCATGCCGCCACCAATGGCCAGGTTCCCTCGAAATACATCGTGTTCATGACCGATGGCGACAACAACTATACGTCAGCGGATACGGCCACCAAACAATGGTGCGACAAGGCACGGACTGCCGGCATCGAGGTCTATTCGGTCGCCTTCATGGCGCCGTCGCGCGGTCAGGCTCTGCTGAGCTACTGCGCCACCACTTCGGCACATTATTTCGCCGCCGAGAATGCCGACGATCTCAATGCCGCCTTCGAATATATCGGCGAGCGCGCCACCCAGACCGCCACCCGCCTCACACAGTAATACCCCGCCTGCCTGGCACATCCTGGCCCGCCGATGATCGATCGGCGGGCTTTTTTTCGTTTGACATTAAATCGATTTAAATTAGATATTGTTGCTGAGGGGGGAGCAAGCCGAACGATCCGCAGAACAGGCGAGCCGGGAGCTGAAAAACCGGCCTTCGATCGCCATCGGCTTTTTCCCGCAGTGCAGAATAAACCGTTGCAAGCGCCATTGAACGATGCAAATCTTCACCGGGGGGCGCAGGGCTCACCTCCCATGGGCCCTAACAACGCAGAATGGATGGCGACAGATGATCAATTCCAACACGCAGAATGATATCCCTTTTCCGGAACCGCGCCGCTCCGATCCGGCAGTTCTTGCTGCTGATATCGTCGAGCGCCTGACCTATCGTATCGGCAAGGATGCCAAGGCGGCCAAACCGCACGACTGGCTGACGGCAACCATTCTGGTGATTCGCGATCGCATCATCGACCGCTGGATGGCTTCGACCCGCAAGACCTATGAATCGGGCGGCAAGCGCGTCTATTATCTGTCGCTGGAATTCCTGATCGGCCGCCTAATGCGGGACGCCGTTTCCAACCTCGGGCTCATGGAAGAAGTTCGCGATGCGCTGGCATCGCTTGGTGTCGATCTTGACATCGTCGCAGCCCTGGAGCCCGATGCGGCGCTTGGCAATGGCGGCCTCGGTCGCCTGGCAGCCTGCTTCATGGAATCGATGGCGACGACGGATATTCCGGCCTACGGATACGGAATTCGCTATGTCCACGGCCTCTTCCGCCAGCAGATCGCCGATGGATGGCAGGTGGAACTGCCCGAAACCTGGCTGGCACATGGCAATCCCTGGGAATTCGAACGTCGCGAAAGCGCTTACGAAGTCGGCTTCGGCGGCACGGTCGAATCGGCGCTCGCACCGGATGGCGATGCACGCTATGTCTGGAAGCCGGCCGAACGCGTGATCGCCGTCGCCTATGATACGCCGATTGTCGGCTGGCGCGGCAACCGCGTCAACACGCTGCGCCTCTGGACCGCGCAGCCGATCGACCCGATCCTGCTCGATGCCTTCAATGCCGGCGACCATATCGGGGCGCTGCGTGAGAGCAACAAGGCGGAAAGCCTGGCCCGTGTTCTCTATCCGGCCGATGCGACACCTGCCGGCCAGGAACTGCGCCTGCGCCAGGAGTTTTTCTTCTCCTCGGCTTCGCTGCAGGACATTCTCCGCCGCCACATGCAGCAGTACAACACGCTGGAAAACCTGCCGGACAAGGTTGCGATCCAGCTCAACGACACCCATCCGGCCGTTTCGGTCGCCGAACTGATGCGTCTGTTGTGCGACGTCCATGGCCTCGATTTCAACGATGCCTGGGAATTGACGCGCCGGACGATTTCCTACACCAACCACACGCTTCTGCCCGAAGCGCTCGAAACCTGGCCGGTGCCACTGTTCGAGCGCCTTCTGCCGCGCCATATGCAGATCATTTACGGCATCAATGCCAAGATCCTGCTGTCGGCCCGCAAGGAAAAGGGTTTCAACGATGCGCAGATCCGCGCCATCTCGCTGATCGATGAAAGCGGCGATCGCCGCCTGCGCATGGGTAACCTCGCCTTCATCGGCTCGCATTCGATCAATGGCGTTTCCGCCCTTCATACAGAGCTGATGAAGGAGACCGTCTTTGCCGATCTCCACAAGCTGTATCCTGATCGCATCAACAACAAGACCAACGGGATTACGCCGCGTCGCTGGCTGATGCAGTGCAATCCCGGCCTCACCAGGCTTCTGCGCGATACGATCGGCGATGACTTCCTCGATAATACCGAGGCGCTGCAGGCGCTCGATGCCTACGCCGATGATTCGGAATTCCAGAAGCAGTTCGCCGCCGTCAAGCGCGCCAACAAGGTTCGTCTGGCGCAGGTGATCCAGAGCCGGCTCGGCCTCAAGCTCGACCCTTCGGCAATGTTCGACATCCAGATCAAGCGCATCCACGAATACAAGCGCCAACTTCTCAACATCGTCGAAGCCGTCGCCCTCTATGACCAGATGCGCTCGCATCCGGAAATGGATTGGGTCCCGCGCATCAAGATCTTCGCTGGCAAGGCGGCGCCGAGCTACCACAATGCAAAGCTGATCATTAAGCTTGCCAACGATGTAGCACGCGTGGTCAACTCGGATCCTGCAGTGCGTGGCCTTCTCAAGGTGGTGTTCGTGCCGAACTACAACGTGTCGCTGGCCGAAATTCTGGTTCCGGCTGCCGATCTTTCCGAGCAGATCTCGACGGCCGGCATGGAAGCATCCGGTACCGGCAACATGAAATTCGGTCTCAATGGCGCGATCACCATCGGCACGCTCGATGGCGCCAATGTCGAAATGCGCGACTGGGTCGGCGAGGAGAATATCAAGATCTTCGGCATGACGGCGGACGAGGTGACTAAGGTTCGCGCCGAAGGTCACAATCCGCGCGCCATCATCGAGAATTCCCGCGAACTGGCGCAGGCGCTGCACGCCATCGCATCCGGCGTGTTTTCCCCGGACGATCCGGGCCGCTTCACAAGCCTTGTCGATGGCCTCTACCAGCATGACTGGTTCATGGTCGCCGCCGATTTCGACGCCTACGCCGCAGCTCAGCGCGAGGTCGACGCAATCTGGACCGATGAGAAGAGCTGGCACGCAAAAGCCATCAGAAACACCGCCCGCATGGGCTGGTTCTCGTCGGATCGAACGATCCGGCAATATGCAAAAGAAATCTGGAGGGCGGGATAATGGCAGACAAGGGCAAGTCCGAGCGCACAAAGGGATCCGGCAAGGATGACAAGGCGCTGGACAGCGATTTGCCCGATCTGTCCAAAAAATCCAAACCAGCAAAGACGAAGGAAGCAAAGGCACCGGCCGACTTCCGCATTTTCAACGAAGAAGTGGACGCCTTGATTTCCGGCGTCCATGCCAATCCTTTCGCCGTCCTCGGTGTTCACCCGTTCGGCGACGGATTTGTAGCCCGAACCTTCATTCCGGGCGCAGAGACGGTCACGGCCTTCACGCTCGACGGAAGCCCGGCCGGGGACATTCCCCGTCGCAACGGCGCCGGCTTTTTCGAGGGTCTGGTCGCGATCGACCGCAGGCAACCGCTTCGCTACCATGCCAGCAATGACGGCGGCAGCTGGGACGTGCTGGATCCTTACGGATTTGGCCCCGTCCTCGGCCCGATGGATGATTACTATCTCCGCCAGGGCTCGCATCTGCGGCTGTTCGATCGCATGGGTGCCCACCCCATCCATCACGAAGGCGCCGACGGTTTTCATTTCGCCGTCTGGGCCCCGAACGCGGCCCGCGTTTCGGTGGTGGGAGAATTCAACCAGTGGGATGGCCGCCGCCATGTGATGCGATTGCGATCCGACACCGGCGTCTGGGAAATCTTCGTCCCCAACATCGATCCCGGCAAAGCCTACAAGTTCGAGATCCTCGCCAAGGATGGCACATTGCTGCCACTGAAGGCCGATCCCTTTGCCCGCCGATCGGAACTTCGCCCACAAACGGCTTCCGTGACCACATCCGAGATCGAGCAGGAATGGGACGACAAGGCCCATCGCGAATGGTGGTCCTCCGTAGATGCCCGCCGTCAGCCGATCTCGATCTACGAGGTGCATCCCGGTTCATGGCAGCGCGGCGACGGAGATACCCTCCTGAGTTGGGACGAACTGGCTGATCGCCTCATCCCCTACTGTGTAGACATGGGCTTTACCCATATCGAGTTCCTGCCGGTCACCGAACATCCCTATGACCCATCCTGGGGTTATCAGACCACGGGCCTCTTCGCACCGACTGCCCGTTTCGGCGAGCCGGAAGGGTTTGCCCGTTTCGTCAATGGCGCCCACAAGGCAGGGCTTTCGGTGCTGCTAGACTGGGTGCCGGCGCACTTTCCGATGGACCAGCACGGGCTGCGTCGCTTTGACGGCACCGCACTTTACGAACATGAGGATCCGCGCCTCGGTTTCCATCCGGACTGGAACACGGCCATCTACAATTTCGGCCGGACGGAAGTAAAAAGCTTCCTCATCAATTCGGCGCTCTATTGGGCCGAGAAGTTCCATGTCGACGGCATTCGCGTCGACGCCGTCGCCTCGATGCTCTATCTCGACTACTCCCGCAAGGAAGGCGAATGGATCCCAAACAAGTATGGTGGGCGGGAAAATCTCGATGCGGTGGAATTCCTCAAAGACATGAACCGCCATCTCTACGGGTCGCATCCGGGTATCATGACGATTGCGGAAGAATCGACCTCCTGGCCGAAAGTATCGGCACCCGTGCATGAAGGCGGCCTTGGCTTCGGCTTCAAGTGGAACATGGGCTTCATGCACGACACGCTCGCCTATTTCGCGCGCGATCCGATATACCGCAAACACCATCACAACGAGCTGACCTTCGGCCTGCTCTATGCCTATTCCGAGAATTTCGTGCTGCCGCTCAGCCATGACGAGGTGGTGCATGGCAAGGGATCGCTGATCGCCAAGATGGCCGGCGACGAATGGCAGAAGTTCGCCAATCTGCGCGCCTTCTATGGCTTCATGTGGGGCTATCCGGGCAAGAAGCTCCTGTTCATGGGCCAGGAATTCGCCCAGTGGGCGGAATGGTCCGAAGCCCGCTCGCTCGACTGGCATCTGCTCGATTATCCCAATCACTCGGGCATGCAGCGGCTGGTGAAGGATCTCAACCATCTCTACCGCTCAAAGCCTTCGCTGCATGCGCGCGACTGCGAAGGCGACGGCTTCGAGTGGATGGTTGCCGACGACCAGGAAAACTCGGTCTATGCATGGATCCGCAAGGCTCCGGGGGAAAAGCCGGTTGCCATCGTCTCCAACTTCACGCCCGTCGTGCGTGATTATTATACGCTGCCATTGCCGGCCACAGGCCGCTGGCGCGAAATTCTCAACACCGATGCCGATGTCTATGGAGGATCAGGCAAAGGCAATGCCGGTGAAGTACAGGCCTATCGCGAAGATGGGGGACGTATCGTGACACATTGCATCATACCGCCGCTTGCCACCATCTGGCTGGAACTGGCAGACTGACAAAAAAGGGAGGACGACAATGGCTGAAAGAAGACTGCAACCGCTGGCGCGCGACGCCATGGCCTATGTTCTCGCTGGCGGCCGCGGCAGCCGGCTGAAAGAATTGACGGACAGGCGAGCAAAGCCTGCCGTCTATTTCGGCGGCAAGACCCGCATCATCGATTTTGCCCTGTCGAATGCGCTTAACTCCGGTATCCGCCGCATCGGCGTGGCCACCCAGTACAAGGCCCATTCGCTCATCCGGCATCTGCAGCGTGGCTGGGACTTCTTCCGCCCCGAGCGTAACGAAAGCTTCGACATCCTGCCGGCCTCGCAGCGTGTCTCCGAAAGCCAGTGGTATGAAGGAACCGCCGATGCCGTGTTCCAGAACATCGACATCATCGAGCCGCTCAAGACCGAATATATGGTCATTCTCGCTGGCGACCACATCTACAAGATGGACTATGAGTTGATGCTGCAACAGCACGTCAATTCCGGTGCCGATGTTACGATCGGCTGCCTGGAAGTGCCGCGCATGGAAGCAACCGGCTTCGGCGTCATGCATGTCGACGAAAAGGATGTGATCATCGATTTCGTCGAGAAGCCGGAAAATCCGCCCGGCATCCCCGGCAACGAGGAGTTCGCGCTGGCCTCGATGGGGATCTATGTCTTCCATACCAAGTTCCTGATCAACCTTCTGCAGGAAGATGCGATCAATCCCAGTTCGACGCATGATTTCGGCAAGGACCTCATTCCGCATATCGTCAAGAACGGCAAGGCCGTGGCACATCGGTTCGCCGAATCCTGTGTGCGTGCCGAAAGCGAAAAGCAGGCCTATTGGCGCGACGTCGGAACCGTGGATGCCTACTGGCAGGCCAATATAGATCTCACCGATATCGTGCCCGAACTCGACCTTTACGATGGCAACTGGCCGATCTGGACCTATTCCGAAATCACCCCTCCGGCGAAGTTCGTTCACGATGTCGACGGTCGTCGCGGCCATGCGATCTCGTCGCTGATCGCCGGCAACTGCATCGTCTCCGGTGCCACCATCAACCGCACGCTTCTGTCCACCGGTTGCCGGGTCAATTCCTATTCGCAACTCGACCATGCGGTGGTGCTGCCGGAAGTCATCATCAACCGGCATGCCCGGGTCAAGAATGCGGTGATCGACCGTGGCGTCATCATTCCGGAAGGTCTGGTGGTTGGTGAGGATCCGGAACTCGATGCCAAGCGTTTCCGTCTTACCGAAAGTGGCATCTGCCTGGTTACCCAGGCCATGATCGACAAACTAGGGTCCTGACATGAACATTCTCTCCGTCGCCTCCGAAGTCTTTCCGCTCATCAAGACCGGGGGCCTTGCGGATGTCGCCGGTGCATTGCCACTCGCACTGGCGCCACTCGGTATCGCCATGCGAACGATCCTGCCGGGCTATCCTTCGGTTCTCGCCCAGCTCAAGGATGCCCACAAGATCGCCGACCTGCCCGATCTGCTCGGCGCGCCTGCCAGCATTCTCAAGGCGCGCCATGCCGGGCTCGATCTCTATGTCATCGATTGTGCGACCTTCTATGACAGGCCCGGCGGCCCCTATGCCGGACCGGACGGGCGCGATCATGACGACAACTGGCGCCGCTTTGCCGCGCTTGCCAAGGCGGCGAGCGAAATCGCCAATGGCGCCGATCCGTCCTGGCGACCCGATATCGTTCATGCGCATGACTGGCAGGCGGCGCTGACACCCGTCTATCTCAAATATTCCCCGGCGGGTGCCACCACGCCCTCGATGTTGACGATCCATAACATCGCCTTCCAGGGACAGTTCGCACCGACAGTGTTTGGCGGGCTCCAGCTTCCGCCCGAAGCCTTCGCCGTCGACGGGATCGAATATTACGGCGATGTCGGCTTCCTCAAGGGCGGCTGCCGAACCGCCTGGCAATTGACCACCGTCAGCCCGACCTATGCGGAAGAGTTGCTCGATCCGCAGTTCGGCATGGGCCTCGAGGGCCTGATCGCCGAACGCGTCTCGGAACTGGCAGGCATCGTCAACGGCATCGATGACAAGATCTGGGATCCGGAAAACGATGCGCTGATTGCGGCTCCGTTCAATGCCGGAAATCTCAAGCGCCGAGGCGAAAACCGCAAGGCGCTCGTCAAGGCCTTTGGGCTTGAAGACAATGGTGGGCCTCTCTTCTGCGTCATCTCTCGACTGACCTGGCAGAAGGGCATCGACATGATCGCCCGCGCGGCCGATTTCATCGCGGCGCATGGCGGCATGCTGGCCGTGCTCGGCAATGGCGATCCCGGTCTCGAATACAGCCTGACATCGGCGGCAGAACGTCATCCTGGCCGTATCAGCGTCAGGATCGGCTATGATGAGCCGCTCTCGCACCTGATGCAGGCCGGCGCAGATGCCATCCTCATTCCGTCGCGTTTCGAGCCATGTGGGCTCACGCAGCTTTATGGATTGCGCTATGGCTGCATTCCGGTCGTGGCCCGCACCGGAGGCCTCAACGATACGATCATCGATGCCAATGGTGCGGCACTTGCTGCCAAAGCCGCAACCGGCGTCCAGTTTTCTCCGGTCAACGCCCACGGCTTCATGCAGGCGCTGCGCCGCACATTCCGCCTCTTTGCCGACCAGAAGACCTGGCTGCAGATACAGAAGGCGGCGATGAAATCCGATGTTACATGGGCGGCCAGTGCCACCCAGTATTCCAGCCATTACCAGAAGCTTCTCGCAAGGGTTCCCTGAACCATGATCAAGACCGTCACCACCACGCCCTATTCCGACCAGAAGCCAGGCACGTCCGGCCTGCGCAAGAAGGTGCCGCATTTCCAGCAGAAGAACTATGCCGAGAACTTCATTCAGTCGATCTTCGACAGTCTCGAAGACTTTGAAGGCAAGCTGCTCGTAATCGGCGGCGATGGGCGCTATTTCAACCGTGAAGTGATCCAGATCGCCATCAAGATGGCTGCCGCCAACGGCTTCGGCCGTGTGATGGTCGGTCAGGGCGGCATCACCTCGACCCCGGCAGCCTCCCACCTCATTCGCAAGCATGGTGCGTTCGGCGGTATCATCCTGTCGGCCAGCCACAATCCTGGCGGACCGACCGAGGATTTCGGCATCAAGTACAATATCGGCAACGGAGGCCCGGCGCCGGAGAAGATCACCGATGCCATCTATGCCCGCACGAAGGTCATCGACAGCTACAAGATCTCCGATGCAGACGACATCAATCTCGATCAGGTCGGTCTGACCGAGCTGGACGGCATGCAGGTGGAAATCGTCGACCCGGTTGCCGACTATGCCGAACTTATGGAAACGCTGTTCGATTTCGATGCTATCCGCCAGCATATTGCCGGCGGCTTCCGCATCGCCTTTGACGCGATGAGCGCCGTCACCGGCCCCTACGCCAAGGAGATCATCGAACGCCGCCTGGGCGCGCCAGAAGGTTCGGTGCGCAACTTCATTCCCCTGCCGGATTTCGGCCACCACCATCCCGACCCCAACCTCGTTCATGCCAAGCATCTCTATGACGAGATGATGGGGCCGAATGCACCGGATTTTGGCGCCGCTTCCGATGGTGATGGCGACCGCAACCTCATCATCGGCAAGGGCATCTTCGTCACCCCGTCGGATTCGGTGGCGATGCTGGCCGCCAATGCGCATCTGGCACCTGGTTATGCCTCCGGTCTTTCAGGCATCGCCCGCTCGATGCCGACCTCGGGTGCGGCCGATCGCGTTGCTGAAAAGCTCGGCATCGGCATCTATGAGACGCCCACCGGCTGGAAATTCTTCGGTAACCTTCTCGATGAAGGCCTCGCCACCATCTGCGGCGAAGAATCGGCAGGAACCGGCTCCAACCATGTGCGCGAGAAGGACGGGCTCTGGGCGGTTCTGCTCTGGCTCAACATTCTGGCTGTGCGCAAGGAAAGCGTCAAAGACATCGTCACCAAGCATTGGGCGGCTTTCGGTCGCAACTACTATTCGCGGCACGATTACGAGGAAGTCGATAGCGACGCCGCCAATGGCCTGATGGACAATCTCCGCAACCAGCTCTCAAGCCTGCCGGGCAAGAGCTTCGGGGATCTGAAGGTTCAGGCGGCAGACGATTTCGCCTATCTCGATCCGGTCGACCAGTCGGTATCGAAGAACCAGGGGATCCGCATCCTGTTCGAAGGAGGTAGCCGCGTCGTGTTCCGTCTTTCGGGCACCGGCACGTCGGGTGCGACCTTGCGCGTCTATATCGAACGTTATGAACCGGACGCCTCGCGCCATGACCTCGAGACACAGTCGGCGCTTGCCGATCTGATCGCGGTTGCCGACGAGATTGCCGGCATCAAGGTGCGCACCGGTCGCTCCGAACCGAGCGTCATAACCTGAGCGTCAGGAGGGTGGCAAAGCCCGCAGCCGCTCGGCAATGACGAGCGGCACGACGGTCTGGATCGTTTCGCGGTCAAAGGGCAATCGCACTGTGTGGGTCCTGTCGCGATAGGGCGCGATTGCTGCTTCGAAAGCATCGGTGCCCGGGTAGATCGGATAAAGCCCGATATGCTTCTTCCAGGCACCGTAGTAGAAGATATAGCCGGTGGGTAGTTGCACCACCGGCATGCCGTAACCGATCCGCTCCTTCGCCGTAGGGACGGCCTGGCGCAGGATTGCACGGATCTCCGCGATCAAGGACCGTGCCGGCTCGGCCAGGCTCTCGACATACTGATCGACGGTCGTAATCTTGGACGGCATCGCAGCGGCCTATTGGTTGATTTCCGGTTCAACGAGGGTTGCGAGCTGATTGAGCGATTCCTGCCAGCCGAGATAACAGGCCGCCTCCGGAATGACATCGGGCACACCCGCCTGCACGATTTTAAGATCCGTCCCGCAGAAGACCGGCGTCAACTCCACCGTCACCTCGATCTCGCCCGGCAGGTTGGGATCATCGAAACGATCATTGTAACGCAGCCGTTTGCCCTCTTCGAGTTCGAGATAGGTGCCGCCAAAAGCATGGCTTTGCCCATTGGTGAAATTTGTGAAGGACATGCGAAACGTGCCGCCGACCCGCGCATCGAGATGCTCGAACCGGCCTGTAAATCCGTGCGGCGGCAGCCATTTGCACATGGCATCGGCATCTGTGAAGGCGCGATAGACCCGCTCGGGGGGAGCCTTGATCACACGGTGCAGGCGAATGGTCTGGGGCATCAGTCTCTCCTCCTCTTTTCCTCATGTTCCGGATTGGACATGAGGCTTTCGATAAAGCGCCGAAGCAGTATAAGGTTGGAGCGGACAACGGCCGCATCCCCTTGCGCCTTGGCGAATATGAACGACCCCTGCAGCACCGACTGGATGAAATAGCCGATACTCCCGCCGTCCCAATCTGCATGCGGCGCATAGATTGCCTTGGCCGCCTCGATGTCCCGCATCAGCAACGCAATGTGAGAGGCCATGCCATCGTCGCAATCGGTCCGGATCGCCGGATGGGTCTGGTAGATCTCCTGTACCAGCGTCCCCAGCAGGCAGGTGAACTCTTCGACCGGACGATCGAGAATTGCCATTCGAAAATCGATATAGCCGAGCAGTCGGTTGAGAGGGTCTGGATCCTGCTGGTATGGCGCTTGCTCGAAAATTGCGCCGGTAAATCGGTTCCAATGATCGATGGCCGCGCGAGCAAGGTCTTCCTTGTTCCTGAAATGATGAAAGAAGCTTCCCTTGCTCACCTTTGCGGCAGCACAGATCTCATCAACCGTTGTGTCGGCATAGCCGCGCATCCGGACTGCGGCAATCGCCGCATCGATGATCCTGTCGCGTGCTGGCAGGCGTTCGTCCATCCATCGCAATCCTTGCATTCCGGATTTGATCTCGACCATACCAACTAGTCGGTCTAGCGTCAACTATCGAAAATCTGTGGCCTGACATGCCCGCACCACATCTTCATATTTTCTCAGCAGATCTGGTTCAGGCTGTGATTTGCCGATACCACATACGTAAACGATAGACGGACCCCACATGACCGCGAGAAAACCCGGGATCGACATCAGACCGGAAGGCACCACATTCACCGTCTTCTCGCGCCATGCCACGAGCATCGAACTCTGCCTGTTCGGAGATCAAGGCAAAAACGAGCTTTGCCGCCTGCCGATGGAGGAAGGTCGCGACCACCTCTGGCACCTCTTCGTCGAGGGCGCCCATGCCGGCAGCCGCTATGGATATCGCGCCAAAGGCACATACGATCCCGATCGCGGTTTCTGGTTCGACCCCGCCAAACTGCTTGTCGACCCCTATTCGGTCGAGCTCGACCGGCCGTTTCACTATGACCCTCGCCTGTCTGAGTATGGCGTCGACACGGCCGATCTCGTGCCGAAAGCTCTGGTGACGGATTGCCAGACGCTGCCACACCGCGCGCCGCTGTTTCACCAGGGTGGGTTGATCTATGAGATCAATGTCCGCGCCTTCACGATGCGCCATCCTGATATTCCCGCCGGCGAACGCGGAACTGTGAAAGCACTCACCCACCCTTCCGTCATTGCCCATCTCAAACGGATCGGGGTCAGTGCCATCGAACTGATGCCGATCACCGCATGGATCGACGAACGTCATCTGCCGCTGCTCGGCCTCTCCAACAGTTGGGGTTACAATCCCGTCGCCCTGATGGCGCTCGATCCCCGGCTTTGCCCGGGTGGAGTCCGCGAACTTGCCGATACGGTTGCCGCACTCCACGCCCATGGCATCGGCACCATCCTCGATCTCGTCTTCAACCATACGGGCGAGAGCGACAATGCCGGACCGACCCTCTCCATGCGAGGTCTGGATAGTCTCAGTTACTATCGCCACCCGCACGGCCATCCCGGCGGGCTGATCAATGATACCGGCTGCGGCAATACGCTCGCCTGCGATCACAAGGTCGTACGCGATCTCGTGCTCGATAGCCTGCGGCATTTCGTGTTGCATGCCGGCGTCGATGGTTTCCGCTTCGATCTCGCCCCCATTCTGGGTCGCAGCCACCATGGCTTTTCCGCTGACGCCCCGCTTCTTCAATCCCTCCAGGATGATCCAGTCCTGGCTGACCGGGTTCTGATCGCCGAGCCCTGGGATGTCGGCCCCGGCGGCTACCAGCTCGGCCGGTTTCCGCCCGTCTTTCTCGAATGGAACGATTGGGCGCGCGACACGATGCGCAAATTCTGGCGCGGCGACGAACGCAAGGTCGGCGATCTCGCGACCGTTCTGTCGGGCTCGTCGAATATCTTCCATTCAACGAGCACGCGCCGAACCCGCACCGTCAATTTCATTGCAGCGCATGATGGCTTCACGCTCGCCGATCTCGTCGCCTACGAACACAAGCACAATGAAGCCAATGGCGAATATAATCGCGACGGCCATGATGACAATCATTCCTGGAACAACGGCGTCGAGGGCGAAACCCATCAGGCGAGCGTTCTGGCCCGCCGCGCCGATGACGTGAAGGCGCTTCTGACAACCCTGTTCGTCAGCCGCGGCACCATCATGCTCACCGCCGGTGACGAGATGGGCCGCACCCAGAAAGGCAACAACAATGCCTATGCGCAGGATAACGCGCTGACCTGGCTCGACTGGAAGGATGCCGATGTCGATCTTCTTGATCATGTCGAAACGCTGGCTGTCATTCGTGCGCGCTATTCCGTCTTTTCCGAGATCGGATTTCTCAACGGCAATGGCGATGTCCATTGGCTGACCCCACATGGGGACATCAAATCGGTCGCGGATTGGGAGGCCCCCGGCAATGGCCATCTGGCCATGATTCTCAGAAGCCAGGACCGTCATAGCTGCGAGGCGGTGCTGCTGGCTGTTCTCTTCAACCGCCAGCATGAAGCAAAGATGTTCCATCTGCCCGGTGGCGCTCGCCGCTGGCATGCCGTCATCGGCAGCGGCATGACGGTGGCACCGCGCTCTGTTTCGATCTTCAGGGCGGTCGATGACGGAAGTTTCTTCGCCGAAGGATCCGCGCATGGCTGATGAACAGTCCGTCCGGCAGGCATTCATCCAGCAGGCGAACGCCTGTTCTGCCCTTGGATCGCCCTTTACCGGCGCGCTTTGCCGATTGTTCGCCGAGCGTCTCGATCGGAAAACACCAGTCGGCCGAACCGTCCTCGACTGGCCGGGAGACCCTTCAGGTGCAGCCGATTCGGTTCCGCTTCGCCTTGCAGGCTCGCTGCACGCCCTGGTGCTGGAAGGTCTCGAACCCGCACTGGCAGCCCTCTATCCGCCTGAAACACATTGGTCGGAGGATGGTATCGATG
Organism: Fluviirhizobium alvei; assembly: GCF_030551875.1. Taxonomy (GTDB): domain Bacteria; phylum Pseudomonadota; class Alphaproteobacteria; order Rhizobiales; family Rhizobiaceae; genus Rhizobium_E; species Rhizobium_E alvei. The sequence goes on from NZ_JAUOZU010000010.1 coordinate 158,935, forward strand.
AGGCATTGGCCTCCGCCCTTCTTGCGGCGTTTGAAACCCATGCTGGCTTCATCTGCGAAAGATTGCGTTCGGCCCCACAGACAAACGAAGTGCGGCGATCCGGCGCTTTGTTGCCCGGCTTTCTCACCATTGCCAAACGGTTTCCCTTACCGTTGCGCATGAGCGAGATTGGCGCCAGCGCCGGTCTCAATCTCCATTGGGATCGCTATGGCTACGCGTTTGGTGGCTTTTCCTGGGGAAATCCCAACAGCGCGGTCCGCATAACGCCGGAATGGAACGGTCCGCCTCCCGACGTCGCACCGATCTCCATCGTTGAACGCGCCGGCTGCGATCTCAACCCGATCGATCCGAACGATCCAGACCAGTGCACAAGGCTACTCTCTTATATCTGGGCAGATCAGACGGACCGGCTCGATCGGACAAGACAGGCGCTTGCAATCGCGCGGCAACAGGCGGCAGGCGTGGACAAGCAGGATGCGCTGGATTTTCTGCGCCAAAGGCTCGGGACAAGCCCGGAAAATACAGTCCATGTCATCTATCATTCGATTGCCTGGCAATATCTGCCGGAAGCGGCTCGAGCCGAAGGGGAGAGGCTCATCAAAACGGCAGGGGAAAAGGCGACAGAGCCCCATCCCCTCGCCCATCTGGCCATGGAGGCCGACGGACAGTCGCCTGGCGCTGCACTGACATTGCAGATCTGGCCAACCGGCGAAAAGCAGGAGATCGGACGCGCCGATTTTCACGGCCGCTGGGTCCAATGGAAAGGCTGGCGCAACTGAGTACGCCAGCCTTATCGCGTTTTAGAAGTCTTCAGTGCGCGTCGATCGCGCCTTCTCCGAGCAGGCCGAAGCAATATTCGGCAAATGACCGCCAGCATTCGACACGGTAGGTATCGTCTTCGGTCCTGTAGAGAATGATCTCGATCTTGCCGAGTACCGTGCGGGCACAGGCCCCGACCGGGAAGGAAGCATTGCTGAGGTCGAGCGGGCAGCCGGCATTGATGGCTGCTGCGGCACCGGGGCCAGAGACGATGATCCCGACATTGCGATGGGAGACATCGACCCCCGAATGCAGCACGCCAGAGCTCGCCGCAAGTCCGACAAAATCGGTACCGTCGGGCCCGATCAGGAACCATTCGTCCGGGCCGATCCACAGAGCATGCCGCTCATTGCTGGCCGAAGAGGTCTTGGGCGCATTCGGCAATTGCACCGCGAGTGCGCCGGAGAGAGCCGAAAGCGCCTCCTGCGGCGCGCGCAGCGAAGCCCGCGCCGCCGGTCCCACGGGCGTCAGGCGCACCGTGGCGGAACCACCGATCTTGCCGGGCAGTGCCGGCTTGCGAAGTGCCTGGGTTTGATCAGACATTGATCCGGCCTCCATCCTTGTCGAAGAATACGGTTTCGCAAACCTCGACCGCGATCACACGGTCGGGCATCGGCACATAGAGGGTCTGGCCCATGCGGGCGCGGCCGCCGGCCACCAGGGCCATGGCAATCGAATGGCCGCAATTTTCCGACCAGTAGCTGGACGTCACATGGCCGAGCATGGTCATCGGCTTGGGCTGGTTCGGATCGGCAACGATCTGGGCGCCTTCTTCCAGCACTTCCTTCGGATCCTTGGTCCGGAGGCCGACGAGCTGCTTGCGGCCTTCACGCACCAGATCGGGGCGCTTCATGCCGCGAATACCGACGAAATCGGTCTTCTTCTTGCCCACGGCCCAGGAAAGGCCGGCATCGTCAGGCGTAACGGTTCCGTCCGTATCCTGACCGACGATGATATAGCCCTTCTCGGCGCGCAGCACGTGCATGGTTTCCGTTCCGTAGGCGCAGGCGCCCATCGGCTCGGCCACACCCCAGATCGCTTCCCAGGCAGCCTGACCGTAATCGGCAGGCACGTTGACTTCGAAACCCAGTTCGCCGGCGAAAGTCATGCGGAAGAGGCGCATCGGAATGCCCTTAAGCTTGCCTTCGACAACGCTCATATGCGGCAGTGCTTCCGGCGACAGATCGACGCCTTCGACGAGCGGCTGGAGAATTTCGCGCGCCTTCGGACCCTGCACCGCGATCACCGCCCATTGTTCGGTGGTCGAGGTCAGCCAGACCTTGAGATGCGGGAACTCCGTCTGCAGATAATCTTCCATATGGTTCATCACGCGCGGCGCTCCGCCGGTCGTGGTGGTGATGTGGAAGCGATCCTCTGCAAGACGACCGACAACGCCGTCATCATAGACGAAACCGTCTTCGCGCAGCATGATGCCGTAGCGGCAACGACCGGGCTTCAGCGTATCCCAGCCGTTTGTGTACATGAGGTTCATGAAGGTCGCGGCATCCGGACCGACCACCTCGATCTTGCCGAGGGTGGAGGCATCGAAGATGCCCGCCACTTCGCGAACGGTGCGGCATTCGCGATTGACCGCCTGATGCATGTCTTCACCCGGCTTAGGGTAGAACCAGGCACGCTTCCAGTTGCCCACATCTTCGAAGACAGCACCATGCGCTTCTTCCCAGGCATGGATCGGCGTCTTGCGGGCCGGATCGAACAGCGCACCGCGCGAATGGTTGATCAGCGTACCGAAGGTCACCGGCGTATAGGGTGCGCGGAAAGTGGTGAGCCCCACTTCCGGAATCGGCTTGCCGAGCACTTCAGAAGCAATTGCCAGACCATGGATATTCGACAGTTTACCCTGGTCAGTGGCCATGCCATTGGTGGTGAAGCGCTTGATATGCTCGATCGAATGCATGCCTTCGCGAACGGCAAGGCGGATATCCTTGGCGCAGACATCGTGCTGGAAATCAACGAACGCCTTGGCGAACAGGTCATCCGGTCCGGCACCGTCCGCCGAGCCGACCATGCCGCCGGTCCATTCGAACGCCTGGCTGGCGGCTATCGTGACATTGCAGTTTCCGGTAGCGCCGGCGGCCTTTGCCATCAACTCGCCGGCACCGATTGCCTCCTCGATCGCAGCCTGCAGCCCGTCAGTGCCGTTGCAGGCGCCCACAGACAGGCAATCCTGTGCATAGGTGCCCGGCAGGAAACGCTGATGTTCGGCATCGAAGGCAAGCTTGCCACGCGACTGCGAGAAGAGATGCACCGACGGCGTCCAGCCCGACGACATCAGGATCGCATCGACAGCAATCTTTTCGCCACTCTTGGCGCCGCGTCGTGCAACCGTCATCGAGGAGACCCGGAGGCTTCCCTTGGTGCCGATCACCGCATGGCCGACCATGACGTTGATCCCAAGCGAACGGGCCTTGGCCAGCACGGCCTCACCCGGCTTGTCGCGATAATCGACGATCGCCTGGATCTTGCAGCCAGCAGCGTGCAGGTCGAAGGCAGCCTCGTAGGCCGAATCATGGGCAGCATAGACGCCGATCTTGGAGCCGACTGCGACGCCGTAATGGTTGAGATAGGTGCGGGCGGCAGATGCCAGCATGATGCCCGGACGGTCATTGCCCGGGAACACCATATGACGTTCGATCGCACCGGTCGCGATGATCACCCGCTTGGCACGGACCTGCCACAGCCGCTCGCGCGGTGCGTTACGGTCAGGGCTTGCCAGATGGTCGGTCACGCGTTCGGCAAGGCCGATGAAGTTCTGCGCATAATAGCCGAACACCGTCGTCCGGGTCAGCACCGTCACGTTGGGCATTGCCGAGAGCTTGGTGGTCATGCGGCGGGCCCATTCGAAACCGTCGATGCCGTCAATCGTCACCGATGTATCATAATAGAGGGCACCACCGAGTTCCGGACGTTCATCGACCAGAATGACGCTCGCACCGGTATCGGCCGCAGCGAGTGCTGCCGCAATACCCGAAATGCCGCCGCCCGCCACCAGCACATCGCAATGGGCGTAACGGTTGGCGTAATGATCCGGATCGGTTTCCTTCGGCGCCACGCCGAGGCCGGCCGCTTCGCGTACCACCGGTTCGAACAGATACTTCCAGGCCTGTTTCGGCCACATGAAGGTCTTGTAGTAGAAGCCGGCGGCAAAGAACGGCGCGAGATAATTGTTGATGCCACCGATATCGAAGGACAGCGACGGCCAACGGTTCTGCGACTTCACCTTGATGCCGTCATAGATTTCCTGCGCCGGCGCCCGTACGTTCGGTTGGGCGCGGCCGGCATCGCGGGAAATGTCGAACAGCGCATTCGGCTCTTCCGGACCGGCGGTCAGGATGCCGCGCGGACGACGGTACTTGAACGAACGGGCCGCAAGATGAATGCCATTGGCAAGCAGGGCCGAGGCGACGCTGTCACCCTCCAGCGCCGACAGCGAGCGGCCATCGAAGGTAAACCGCGCGGTCTTGGCGGGGGTCAGCCGGCCCTTGCCGGCAATACGGTTGGCGCCGCTCATGACTGGCCTCCCTTGGCGGAAATCAGGGCATCGACGGTGGCCTGGTCAGGCTTGGGCTCGTCCTGCCGGTAGGTCATTACGAATTTGTCGGTTACGGTATGGCGAATGGCCCGGAAGAAGCGGCCGCAGCCATGGATATGCCGCCAGCGTTCGTAGATCAGGCCCTTCGGATTGTCGCGCAGGAAGAAATATTCCTCGAACGCTTCATCCGAGATCTCCGCAATATTCTGCGGGCGATCGATATGGGCGTCGCCGGCGCCACGGAACTCGAGCTCCGAGCGCTCTTCCTGGCAGTAGGGGCAATAGATGAGAAGCATCGTTTAATCCTCGCCTTCAGTGCGCCACGGCCGCGGCAGCCGCTTCGTCGATCAGACGGCCGGACCGGAATCGGTCGAGCGTCAGGCCGGCGCCGAGCTTGTGCGGTTCGTCGCGCGCGATGAGATGCGCAAACAGGTTGGCCGAACCCGGGGTCGCCTTGAAGCCGCCCGTGCCCCAGCCGCAATTGACATAGAGTCCCTTGACCGGGGTCTTGGACTGGATCGCCGAACGGTCGGGTGTGTTGTCGGTGATGCCACCCCACTGGCGCATCATCTTCACGCGCCGGAAGATCGGGAAGATCTCGCAGATGGCATCGAGCGTGTGAGTGATGATCTGCAAGCCGCCGGTCTGCGAATAGGAATTGTATTGGTCCGTGCCGGCACCGATGACCAGTTCGCCCTTGTCGGACTGGGAAATATAGGCATGGACGGTGTTCGACATCACGACGCAGGGGAAGATCGGCTTCAGCGGCTCGGAAACGAGCGCCTGCAGCGGCGTCGAATGCAGCGGCACGCGCACGCCGGCCATCTGCATGATCACCGAATTGTGGCCGGAGGCAGACACACCGATTTTCTTGGCGCCGATGAAGCCGCGCGTCGTATCCACACCGGTCACGCCGCCATCGGCTCCACGACGGATGCCGGTCACTTCGCAATTCTGGATGATATGGACGCCGCGATCGGATGCCGCACGCGCATAGCCCCAGGCCACCGCGTCATGGCGCGCAGTGCCGCCACGGCGCTGCAGAGCAGCACCATTGATCGGATAACGGGCAGTCGCCGAGATATCGAGCGGCGGGCAATAGGCCTTTGCCTGCTCGGGCGTCAGCCACTCGTTGTCGATGCCATAGAGACGATTGGCATGGACGTGGCGCTTGAAGCTCTGCTGGTCATGGATGTTGTGCGACAGCATCATGACGCCGCGCGGCGAATACATGACGTTGTAGTTCAGCTCCTGCGACAGGCCTTCCCACAGCTTGAGCGAATGTTCATAGATATCCATGCTCTCTTCATAGAGATAGTTCGAGCGGATGATCGTGGTGTTGCGGCCCGTATTGCCGCCACCGAGCCAGCCCTTTTCGATCACCGCGATATTGGTGATGCCGTGCTCCTTGGCAAGGTAATAGGCAGCGCCCAGACCATGTCCGCCACCACCAACGATGATGACGTCATATTCCTTGCGCGGCTCGGGCGAGGTCCATTGCTTTTCCCAACCCGTGTGCCCCCTCAGGGCTTCCCGTGCCACGGCGAAGACCGAATATTTGCGCATCCGCTTAACTCCAGTTCCAAGCGGCGAATTGCCGGCGTAGATGCCATCAATTCGCAGATTTACGACACGAACAACGTTTTCTTTGCGACGCTTTTGCACCATATTTCGGCGAAGGTCCAATCCCACGCCGACCATGCATTTCACACGAAAAACCACCGAAGGGTCTGGACTTGCCGGGCATCATCTGCTATCGGCATCTCCCAATCGCTTGGCTCTTGCGGCTGAGCGCGATGAATTATGTTTTTCTCTGGCCGGCAACTGTGCATCGACCTGGGGAACCAACTCAAGATAAGGATCGGGATTCACGTGCAGGTATTGGTTCGCGACAACAATGTTGATCAGGCTCTTCGCGCGCTCAAGAAAAAAATGCAGCGCGAGGGCATTTTCCGTGAAATGAAGATGCGCGACTATTACGAAAAGCCGTCGCAGAAGAAGGCTCGCGAGAAGGCTGAAGCTGTTCGCCGCGTTCGCAAGCTGGCCCGCAAGCGCGCACAGCGCGAAGGCCTGGTTGCCGGTGGTCGCACGTCCGCTCGTTGATCTGCCGTCTTTCTGACGAAATCTGATGTGAATGCTGGCGGGGGCGATTTTATTTCGCCACCGCCTTTTTAAATTGGGGTGCTGCTTCGAAAGGCGGCGTGCGGAAAGAATTGAAATCATGGTCGAAGTTACTGGTGAGAGCCTGATCGCCTCCGAAAAGGGTGCACGGGGACTGTCCCTGCGATCGCTTGGGACCGGCATCCTCTTCGCTGCGATGGCGACGTTTCTCGTTGCCTGCAATACCACCGACACGACCGACACGATTCGCATCAACAAGGAACAGGGCACCGAGGAGAACATCGCCTCGCTGACGGCAGTGATCGAATCGAACCCGCGTGACCCTGAAGGCTACAATACCCGCGGCTCCGCCTATGGTCGCGCCGGCGAATACAAGCGCGCCCTTGGCGACTTCAATCAGGCTCTGGAGCTCGATCCCCGCTTCTACAAAGCCTATGCGAACCGCGGCTTCATCTATCGTCTGATGGGCGAACCGGAAAATGCGCTCTCGGATTACAACACCGCGCTGCAGCTCAATCCGCGTTATGACGTCGCCTATATCGGCCGTGGCAACATCTATTACCACGCCAACCAGCTCGATGCCGCCATGAACGATTTCAACAAGGCGATCGGGCTCGATACGACCGATCCGCGCGCCTACCATCGTCGTGGCCTGATCTTCCAGCGGCGCGGCAACCACGAGCGCGCCATCGAGGATTTCTCGACCGCCATTTCGCTGTCGCCGAACTCCGCCGAACCCTATAACGGTCGCGGTATCTCCTATGTCGCCCTCAATGACGACGACAATGCCTTTGCCGATTTCAACCATGCAATCGAGCTCGATGGCAAACTGGCGGAGTCCTGGGCCAACCAGGCGCTCATCTATGAACGTCGCGGCGAACTGAAGCGGGCCTACAAATCCTATTCGCACGCCCTGTCGCTCGATCCGAAATACCAGCCGGCCCGCGATGGCGTTGCCCGCACACGCGGCGCCGTTCAGGTGAATTGACCACCAGGCAGCCGCCTCCTATTGTCCGCCTGTCATAGCAGGCGGACATGTAAATGAACTCTCCCCACATCATCGTTATCGGCGGCGGCATCATCGGTGCCTCGATTGCCTGGCATCTTGCGGATGCCGGCGCCAAAACCAGCATCTATTGCCGCGATCCCGGTGGCGTTGCCACCCCGAATTCCTTTGCATGGATCAATGCCAACTGGGGCAATCCCGAGCCCTACTTCCATCTTCGCCGCCGGTCCATGGACCGCTGGAAACACCTGGCCGAACGCATTCCCGGCCTTCATCCGGAATGGAACGGATCGATCTGCTACGATCTCGAACCGGAAGGTCTGACGCGCTTCGCCGAAGAGCATGGCAGTTGGGGTTACGGCCTTGCCCGTATCGATCGCGACGAGATCATCCGGCTCGAACCGAACCTTGCCGATCTCCCCGACTGGGCGTTGAAGATCGACGAGGAGGGCATGATCGAACCGCACGAGGCGGCACTCGCGTTTCTTTCCGATGCCGAACGAAAGGGCGCCAAAGTCACCCGCAATCAGTCGGTCAAGCGTCTGATCCTGCGCGATGGCAGGATTTGCGGGGTAGAAACCGAACTTGGGATTGAGGAAGCCGATAAGGTGGTTCTGGCGGCCGGCGCAGAGACCGCTGCTCTTGCCGCCGCGATCGGCATAACGATACCGATGGAGGCTTCTCCCGGCCTGCTGATGGATACGCACCCTGCCCCGCCGCTCCTCAATCACATCATCGTCGCCCCCGGCATGGAGATGCGACAGGCCGCCGATGGATCGATCGTTGCCGCGACCTCCTTCAACGGCACCGATCCGGGCGAGGATCCTGAACAGACCGCGAGAACGTTGTTTGCTGATCTCCTGCGTCGTCTCAAACCCGGCGCGCTCCTCGAATACCGGAATTTCCGCATCGGTTATCGGCCGATGCCAAAGGACGGTTTCCCCATTCTCGGCTGTGCAGAAAATGGGCCTGGATTGTATATCGCGATAACCCACTCCGGCGTGACGCTGGCGCCGGCGATTGGCGAGATCGCCGCTCGGGAAATCCTGACCGGCGAGGACGAACCGATGCTCGCACCCTACAGGCTCTCGCGTTTCGCGGGCTGAAACGAAAGAGCCCCGCCGGACAAACCGACGGGGCTCCTGTCTTTATCGATTTATGCGGATCGTTATCGCATCAATGGGCCATGGCCTTGACGATTTCTTCGGTGACTTTCTTGGCGTCGCCGAGCAGCATCATCGTGCCGTCCTTGTAGAACAGCGTGTTGTCGATGCCGGCATAACCCGAACCGAGCGAACGCTTGACGAACAGGCAGGTCTTGGCCTTGTCGACGTCGAGGATCGGCATGCCATAGATCGGCGAGGACTTGTCGTCGCGGGCGGCCGGGTTGGTCACGTCATTGGCGCCGATAACATAGGCAACGTCAGCCTGTGCGAACTCGGAATTGATGTCTTCCAGTTCGAACACGTCATCGTAGGGCACATTGGCCTCGGCGAGCAGGACGTTCATGTGACCGGGCATGCGGCCTGCCACCGGATGGATGGCATACTTGACCTCGACGCCGGCTTCCTTGAGCTTGTCACCCATTTCGCGCAGCGCATGCTGGGCCTGGGCAACGGCCATGCCGTAACCGGGCACGATGATGACCTTGGACGCATTCGCCATCAGATAGGCCGCGTCATCGGCAGAGCCGAGCTTGACCGTCTTGTCCGAATTGTCCGCACCGCCAGCGGCAGCCGCATCGCCACCAAAGCCACCGAGGATGACCGAGATGAACGACCGGTTCATGCCTTTGCACATGATGTAGCTGAGGATGGCGCCTGAGGAACCCACAAGAGCGCCGGTGATGATCAGCGCCAGGTTGCCGAGCGTGAAGCCGATGCCTGCCGCTGCCCAGCCCGAATAGGAGTTGAGCATCGAGACGACAACCGGCATGTCGGCGCCACCGATCGGAACGATCAGGAGCACGCCGAAGGCCAGCGAGAGCAGCACGATCAGCCAGAAGACGAAGTGGCTTTCGGTCGCGACCAGAACGCCGATCAACAGCACGATGGCGATAGCGATCGCAAGATTGATCACATGCCGCATCGGCAGCATGATCGGCTTGCCGGACATGCGACCGTCAAGCTTCAGGAAGGCGATGATCGAGCCGGTGAAGGTGATGGCGCCGATCGCCACGCCCAGCGACATTTCGACGAGCGCCTGACCATGGATCGAACCGATTTCGCCGATACCGAAGGAAGCCGGGGCATAAAGTGCGGCGGCTGCGACGAGCACGGCAGCAAGACCGACGAGCGAATGGAACCCGGCGACAAGCTGCGGCATCGAGGTCATGGCGATCCTGCGGGCGATGACCGCACCGATACCGCCACCGACAGCAAGACCGCCGAGGATCAGCACCCAGCCCAGAACGGACGGCGTGGCAAGCAGCAGCGTGGTGACGATCGAGATCGCCATGCCAACCATGCCGTAGGTATTGCCCTTGCGGCTGGTTGCCGGATGCGACAGGCCACGCAGCGCCATGATGAACAGCACGCCGGAGACCAGATAAAGGAAGGCTGCGAGATTGACTGACATCTAGGCCGCCCTCACTTTTCTTTTTTCTTGTACATGGCAAGCATGCGCTGGGTGACCAGGAAGCCGCCAAAGATGTTGATCGAAGCGAGGATCAGCGCCACGAAGCCGAAACCGGTGGCCCAGCCGGCAGCCGAAAGGCCAACCGCAAGCAGCGCACCGACGACGATCACCGACGAGATCGCGTTGGTCACAGCCATCAGCGGCGTGTGCAACGCAGGCGTAACCGACCAGACGACATAGTAGCCGACGAAGATCGACAGGACGAAAATCGCCAGGCGGAAAACGAACGGATCGATCACGCCACCGGACAGAGCATGTGCGGCATCAGCGATCGACGGTTCGGTTGCAACGGCCTGCTGGACGGCGCTGACGGCCTGATCGAGATTTTCAAGCGCCTTGTTGAGTGTTTCCGATGCCATCTCAAGCCTCCTTGCTGCCGCCGAAATTCGGATGCACGACAGCGCCGCCATGGGTCAGCATTGTCGCCTTGATGAGCTCGTCGTCGAGCTTGAGAGCCAGGTCCTTCGTTTCCTTGGAAATCATCGTTTCCAGGAAGGTCACGAGGTTCTTCGCATAAAGCAGCGACGCGGAAGCAGCAACGCGGCCGGCCACATTGGCATGACCGATGACCTTGACACCCTCGACATCGACCACTTCACCAGCAACGACACCTTCGATGTTGCCGCCGCGTTCGACCGCGAGGTCAACAGCCACCGATCCGGGCTTCATCGACTTCAGCATCTCGCGGCTGACGAGACGCGGCGCCGGGCGGCCCGGAATGAGCGCCGTGGTGATGACGATATCCTGCTTGGCGATATGGTCGGCAACCAAGGCTGCCTGCTTCGCCTGATATTCAGCCGACATCGGCTTGGCGTAACCGGCTGCGGTTTCCGCAGCCTTGAACTCTTCATCCTCGACCGCAATGAACTTGGCGCCGAGCGAGGCAACCTGTTCCTTTGCAGCGGGGCGAACGTCGGTAGCCGAGACCACGGCGCCGAGACGGCGCGCGGTCGCAATGGCCTGAAGACCGGCAACGCCGGCACCCATGACAAAAACCTTGGCAGCGGGAACGGTTCCGGCTGCCGTCATCATCATCGGCATGGCGCGGTCATATTCGGCAGCCGCATCGATCACAGCCTGATAACCGGCGAGGTTTGCCTGAGACGACAGAACGTCCATCGATTGGGCACGGGTGATGCGCGGCATCAACTCCATGGCAAAGCTGGAAAGACCGGCCTTGGCCATGGTCTCGATGGCTGCTTCGTTGCCATAGGGATCCATGATCGCAATGACGACCGCGCCTGACTTGTAACCGGTGACTTCGCCATCCGTCGGACGACGAACCTTCAGAACGACGTCGGCGGCTTTTGCATCGGCAGCCGTGCCGATCCGCGCGCCCATCTTCTCATAGTCAGCATCCGGGATACGGGAGGATAGACCCGCTCCCGCCTCGATGACGACATCGAGACCGAGCGCCTTCATCTTTTTCACCGTATCAGGTGACGCCGCAACGCGCGGCTCGCCGGGGTCAACCTCCCGGGCCACGAAAACCAAACTGGTCAACGATTTTCTCCCAAACAATAGTCCCGATCAGGCTTCACCCGGCCAGACATCGGTCCGGCCGCGATCGATCAAGCCATGATCAGAGAATGAAGAAGCCAAGCACGTTCAGGACGATGAAGAGCAGCGTCGAGAAGAAGAAGCCAGCCTTGGTGAAGAAACCGGCGGCCATGCAGATCATCAAAATGACCAGCGCCATCGTGCCGTATTTGGCGGCATTGAGAAAGCCGTTATAGGTCTTCTCGTGCTCGGCATAGTCCATGGAAGCGCCCACTTCCACCGGTCCGGAATGATGTTCAGCCATTAAAGTCTCCCCAAAGCAAATTGCAACGCCAGCCATTTCAACAGGCCAGGATTGGATCAGGTGAAAACCCTGACAATCCAGCCCGGACGCCATCCGGGATTACACAAAGCAATAGGGAATCGCAATGCAGCGAAAACCCTCAAACGTCATAAAAACGATTATATGCGACACGAAAATGAAAAATGCTCCGGGTGAGTGCACCCGGAGCATCTCTACGACCTTCGTATGATATCAGAGTTTGCCGGAACGCTGCTGAATCATCATGAATGTGTCGAACGTATATTCGCCGATCTGCGCCCATAGATAGGCATCGCGCTTGAATGCCAACTGGTCGTCGTAGATCTTCTTGAAGTGCGGGCTCTTGGCCGACAGTTCCGCATAGGTCGCAATTGCCGCGTCATAGGCTGCAAGCAGGATTTCCTGGCTGTAGGGCTTGAGCACGGCGCCGGCCGCCACGAGTTCCTTCAGTGCAACGGCGTTGCGGGCGTCATACTTGGCCAGCATGTCGGCGTTGGCCTGGGCGCAGGCGGCTTCAAGAATCGCCTGGTAGTTTTTCGGCAGCGAGTTCCATTTCTCGAGATTGATGACCGCATGGACGACCGGGCCACCCTCCCAGAAACCCGGATAGTAATAGTATTTCGCGACCTTGGCGAAACCGAGCTTGTTGTCGTCGTAAGGGCCGACCCACTCGGCGGCATCGATGGTGCCCTTTTCAAGCGCCGGATAGATGTCGCCGCCCGGGATCTGCTGCGGCACGACGCCGAGACGCTCCATGACCTTGCCGGCGAGACCGCCGATACGCATCTTCAGACCCTTGAGGTCGTCGAGCGTATTGATTTCCTTGCGGAACCAGCCACCCATCTGCACGCCGGTGTTGCCGGCCGGGAAGGAATAGAGGTTCTGCGTTGCCATGAACTCGTTGACGAGCGTCTGACCGTTGCCGGCATTGTACCAGGCGTTCTGCATGCGGGCATTGAGGCCGAAAGGAATGGCTGCACCCAAAGCGTAGGCCGGTTCCTTGCCATAGTAATAGTAGAGAACGGTGTGTGCCATCTCGACCGTGCCGGCGCCGGCAGCATTGGCTGCTTCAAGACCGGGGACGATTTCGGCAGCGGCAAAGACCTGAATGTCGAAATTGCCATCCGTCATGGCGCGAACACGGTCAGCGATATCCACCGCACCGCCATAGATCGTGTCGAGCCCCTTAGGGAACGAAGAGGTCAGACGCCAGGAAATTTTCGGATTCTGCTGGGCAATCGCGGGCGCTGCAAGCGTAGTAGCTGCGGCCGCGCCAAGGGTTGCCGTGCCGGCCTTCTTGAAAAATGAACGACGGTCCATAAAGTCCTCCCAGAATGGAAATTGACAGAGAGGAGCCGCTTGATGCACTGCTTGTTCTCCCCCCCGCAGTACGAAGCGAGTTAAACATTTTAAAACTTCGCTTTCAAGCCGAACCGGATAATTTGTATTAGACTTCTGTCTAATAGCCGCTGCGATGTCTAAATATGGTTGACGCAGCAAGTTCGGTTGGCCATCTGTATGCCACCAAAGTGATTTTCCGGAGTTCATGATGCCTGCACCGATTATTGCCATTCCCGCCGACACTCGCGAACTGGATGGCTACAATTGGCACGCAACGCCCCATCAATATGTCAATGCCGTGGTCAAGGGCACCGGTGCAACAGCAATCGTCGTGCCCGCGCTTGAAAGTGGAAACGATATCGAGTCCATTCTCGACCGGGTCGATGGCGTCCTCGTATCCGGATCGCGATCGAACGTTTATCCCGAACTCTATGGCAAGCCCGTCAACGAAGCCGACGGTCCGTTCGATCGCGCCCGTGACACGACTTCCATGGAACTGATCCGCCGCGCCATTGATCGCGGTATTCCGCTTCTTGCCATCTGCCGCGGCATCCAGGAACTCAACGTGGCATTGGGCGGCACGCTGGAGACCGAAATCCAGGAACAGCCGGGCAAGTGGGACCACCGCCGACCGGATGTGCCCGAGCGCGACCGCATGTATGCGATCCGGCAGTCCGTTCATGTCAAGGAAGGCAGCTGCATGGCGAGCATTCTCGGCACCGGCGAATTCCAGGTCAATTCGCTGCACCGCCAGGCCATCGGCAAGGCTGCACCGAGACTGGCGATCGAGGCGGTCGCCGATGACGGCACGATCGAGGCCGTCAATGTGATCGATGCGAAGAACTTTGCCGTCGGCGTCCAGTGGCATCCGGAATACTGGGTCGAAAGCGACGAAACGTCCGCTCGCCTGTTCAAGTCTTTCGGCGAGGCCGTGAAGGCCTATGCCGCTGCCCGCCGCTGAATGATGTTCGGCAGCATCCTGCGGAAGAGCCGATAACCAAGCAGCACACTGATTATGGCAAGGTAGAGGAGCGGTCGGGGCGGCCAGCTCTTCACGGCCATCAAATAATGGGTGATGCCGAGAAGGGCGATCGGATAGATTACCCAGTGCAGACGCGTCCAGTTGCGGCCCATCTTGCGGATCGAGGCGGCATTCGATGTGACAGCGAGCGCCAGAAGCCCGACAAATCCCGTCATTCCGATGATGATATAGGGTCGCTTCATCAGATCGGTGGCAATCACCCCGAGATCCAGCCCTCTGTCGAGCAGGACATAGGTCGCCAGATGCATCAGCGCATAATAAAAGGCGAGAAGTCCGAGCGCGCGGCGGAACCGGACGAGATTGACGCGGGTCAGCTCCCGCAGCGGTGTCACGATCAAGGTCAGGATGAGAAAACGGATCGCCCATTCGCCCAGCAGATGTTCAAAGCTCTGGACGGGATTGGCACCGAGCGCATTGGTAGCACCCAGATAGAAATACCATGCCGCCGGGATGAGGCCGACGCCATAGATCACCCAAGGCGACACTTTCGCCAGCGCGCGATTGATGCGTCTTGGCAGATCGACCGGCTGAACGTTCGCGGTGGCCATCAGTAATTGACCTGCAGGTCCATGCCGGCATAGAGCGAGGCGACTTCGTCGGCATAACCGTTGAACATTTCGGTCTGACGCTTCTTGCCGCCGAAAAAGCCGCCGGAACCGATGACGCTCTCACTGGCCTGGCTCCAGCGCGGATGGTCCTTCGTCGGGTTGACGTTTGAGTAGAAGCCATATTCCTGCGGTGCCGCCGTGTTCCAGGCCGTCACCGGCTGCGTTTCGACAAGCGTGATCGCTTCGATCGACTTGATGGATTTGAAGCCGTATTTCCACGGCACGACCAGCCGCACCGGCGCGCCATTCTGGTTGGGCAAGAGATCGCCATAGATGCCGACAGCCAGCATGGTCAGCGGATGCATGGCTTCATCCAGGCGCAGCCCCTCACGATAGGGCCAGTCGAGCACCGGATAGAATGTATCGAGACCTGGCATCTCCTTCGGGCGTTGGGCAGTCCGGAAGGCGACATATTTGGCGCTGCCGAGCGGCTCGGCCTGTTTGATCAGATCGGCCAGCATGAAGCCCGTCCAGGGCAGCACCATTGACCAGGCTTCCACGCAACGAAACCGGTAGACCCGCTCCTCGAGCGCCATTTTCGCCATCAGATCGTCGATGTCGAACTCGAGCGGCTTGCCAACCATGCCATCCACCTTGATGGTCCAGGGACGCGGCTTGAAGTCCTTGGAGTTGGCCGCTGGATCGGACTTCGAGGTGCCGAATTCGTAGAAATTGTTATAGCTGGTGGCATCCTCGCGCGGGGTCAGCGGATCACTGACCTTGTAGTTCGATGCCTTGGCAGCAAGTGCTGCGTCCGCCGGCTGGTTTCCGATGCCGATCAGGCCAGCAGCCACCGCCCCGGTCACAAAGGTGCGGCGATTGAGATAGACACCATGGCTGGTGATTTCCGACGTCGGAACGCGGGGGAACTTGTAGCTTGGCATCGCGAGGCCCTCCTGACTGGCTGTCACGCCTTATACGCCGGATTGCCCGCGAAAGTTTCACACGCTTTGTCAATTCGCCGTGAGAGACTGGAACGCCCCTCTCACGCTTTCGACATCAGCGGCGAAAACGGGAGCGGAGCCAGAACACGCCGAAAAAGGCGAGAATGATCGCAGCGCCAGCGGCAAAACCCAGAATCGGCGAGATCTTTCCAAGCGACAGCACGATCGACGGCATGAAATAGAGGCCGGCACAGGCCACCGCCAGGATGATGGCGGCGGCAATCGCATTGTTACGGGTCTGATTGTCGGCAGCCATTGGCATCACTCACCCTTGTTCGTTTCACGAAGCGCCTTGAGCGACACTTTCTGGGAGCCATCCGAATTGAAGTTGGCCGGATCGAGCCAGGCTTCGAAAGCGGCCTTGATCGCCGGCCATTCGTCATCGATCATGGCATACCAGGCGGTATCGCGATTGGCGCCGCGCGAAATCATGTGCTTGCGGAAAACGCCTTCGAACGAAAAGCCGAGGCGGTCGGCGGCGACCTTGCTGGGCGCATTCTCGTTATGGCACTTCCATTCATAACGACGATAGCCGAGATCTTCGAAAACATGGCGCGCCATGAGATAGTGGACTTCGGTCGATAGCGGCGAACGGGCCATGGCCGGGCCATGGGCCACACCACCCACCTCGACGACACCGTTGGCCGGATCGGCCCGCATGTAGTTTGCCATTCCAACGATTTCGCCGCTCTTGCGGTCGCGGAACACTTCGGTCAGCCATCCGCCCTTGGTCTGCACCGTATCGAGCCAATCGGCAAATTCGGTGGAGTTGGCGAAATCCGGAGCCGCAAAATAGGCAAGAAGCGCATTGGTGCCTTCTGCGCCGAGTGCCTTCCACAGGCTTTCCGCATGGCTGGCACGATCGTAAGGCTCAAGCGACACATAGCGCCCCTCCAGTGCAACCGGTTGCGGAGCAGGACGGGGTTTCCAGTTTTTCAAGTCTTCGGCCATGGCACGCTTCATTAGTTTCGGCCGGCGCCTTGTTCGTCGCCGACCGGTTCGACATCTTGTTTCGAACTGTCTTATCAGACGGCCTTGGCGCTGGCCACCGTCGTTTCGATATGATCGACGAGCGCATCGGCGAGACCGAGCCGACCGGCGAGAAGGTCGAGATAGCCACGCTCGGCACGGGTATCGGGATCGATCGCAATACGGGAAGCGGTGAAGAGCTCCACCTTCTGGCTCTCCGTCACAGCCGCACCGACGATCGCATCAAGATCGACCGGATTGGAGAGTTCGGCGGCGAGAAAGGCTTCCGCATCGGCACCCAGCCCCGCAAGTTTCACCTTGCCGAGGATCGCTTCGCGTTCGGCATCGTCGATATGACCGTCGGCGCGGGCGGCAGCAATCATGGCGCGGACGAGCGTGACGGCGAAATCGCCATTGTTTGCTTCATCCTCGACACCGAAACCGCTACCCGAGGGAGCAGGCAGGAGTTCGGGACCATTGCCCGCCGGAGCAGCCGGATCGACAGGCTGAGGCGCCTGGCCGGCCTGCCAGTTCTTGTAGGCCTGATAGCCGAGGCCAGCGATCGCGGCTAGGCCACCAAGCTTGAGCGCCGAGCCGGTGAGCTGACGACCCGTACCGGTACCCAGCAACACGGCGGCAATGGCTCCTGCCGCCAACGGATTGTCCTTCGCCAGTTGTCCGACTTGGCTGGCACGATCCTTCACCGTTCCGCCAGCACCGGGCACTTGCGAACCAAGGAATTGATCCAGCAGCTTCTTCGCGTCGAACATCAGGGCCTCCTTCGGGCAAGTCTAGGGTTCGCCCAGAAGATAGGAACAATGCGACAATATTACAAAGGGGCGATGTTCGGATTACAGAACATCTTTGCAGCTTCGATTTCTCAGCCCAGCAACTCGCAGGCTTCGCGCGCAAGCTTTGTAATGCCGTCCCAGTTGCCCTCTGTTACCATTGCCTTCGGCGCAACCCAGGAACCGCCGACACAGATGACATTCGGCAGCGACAGGTAGTCCTTGGCATTCTTGAGCGAGATGCCGCCGGTCGGGCAGAACTGGATGCCGGAGAGCGGCGACGACAGGGCCGAAAGATAGGGCGCGCCACCGGCCTGTTCGGCGGGAAAGAATTTCATGACCGAATAGCCACGATCACGCACGGTCATCACCTCGGTGGCCGTCGCAGTGCCCGGCAACAGGGGCACATCGCTCTGGTCGGCCGCATCGAGGACCGAAGTTCCAGCACCGGGCGAGACGATGAAGCGGGAGCCCGCCTTCACGGCAAGATCCCATTGGCGACCATCGAGAACCGTGCCGGCACCGGCAACAGCACCTTCGACTTCATCGGCAACTGCCTTGATCGCATCGAGCGCGGCCGGCGTGCGCAACGTGATTTCGATGGCTTTCAGGCCGCCGGCCACCAGGGCGCGCGCCAGCGGGACCGCTGACTTTGCATCGTCGATGATGATGACGGGCACCACGGGCTGAAGCTTGAGCGTTGCCAGGAGATTGTCGGTCTTGCTGGTCATTGCGATCTCCGAGATTGGATGGCGCTCCCGGCGCCTTCGAATTTAAACCGATTGAATTCAGAGTCATAAATCCATTGACCACTCTTGTCGAGACAGAAACACCATTTCCTTTGCTGACAGTTTTTGGCAGGATGGCGTGCAAAGGATCGGACATGTCCCGCAGCAGTCGTCTTCTTGATCTGGTGCAGATCCTGCGCCGTCACCGTTACCCCGTTTCCGGCGCCTCGCTTGCCGGCGATCTCGGCGTGAGCCTGCGTACGCTTTATCGCGACATCGCCACGTTGCAGGCCCAGGGAGCCGATATCGAAGGCGAGCCCGGGCTGGGCTACATTCTCAAGCCCGGCTTCCTGCTGCCACCGTTGATGTTCACCGAAGACGAACTCGAAGCTCTGGCACTGGGCGCCCGTTGGGTGGCCAGTCGTGCCGATAGCGGTTTGGCATCGGCTGCCAGCCACGCTTTGGCAAAAATCGCCGATGTTGTCCCGGAGGATCTCAAGAGCCGGCTCGACGCGACCAGCCTGCTCGTCGGCTCGACGGCCGGCCAGGTGCCCGACAAGGTGGACCTCGCCGAAATAAGGCGGGCGATCCGCCTCGAACGGATTGTCGACATCGCCTATGCGGATGGGGCCGGCAACCTGACGGAGCGCCGGATCTGGCCCGTTGCGCTTGGCTATTTCGACAAGCTCCGCATGGTCGTTGCCTGGTGCGAATTGCGGAACGATTTTCGCCATTTCCGCACCGACCGGATCAGCGCCATCAAAAGCGAGGACAAGCGCTATCCTCGCCGCAAGACCGTGCTTCTCAAGGAATGGAAGCGCTCCTCGGGCATTCCGGATGCGGCATTCAAAACCAATGCTGACAAAAACTGACAGCATGTGTCGATAGATCCTTGCTTGCCGGCACAAGGACCGGCGCGAAAGGATACGACCATGACCCCCAATTTCAATTTGCTCTATGTTGCCGATGTGGAGCGCTCAAGCCAGTTCTACAACCAGCTGTTCGGCGCCAATCCTGTCGAACAGTCCCCGGGATTTGCTCTTTATGTTCTGCCCGGCGGCCTGAAATTCGGGCTCTGGAAGAAGGACAATGTCGAACCCGCAGCCACACCTGCCGGCGGCTTCGAGCTCGGGCTGCCCGTACAATCCGATGCCGAAGTGGATCGCATCGCCGGCGAATGGCAGGATCGCGGCATTGCCATCCTGCAGGTGCCCACGACGATGGATTTCGGCCGGACCTTCACCGCCGCGGATCCCGATGGCCACCGCCTGCGCGTCTTCAGCCCGGCGAACCAGCCATGAGCGCCTGGATCGGGGTCGCCTCGGCGGACCATGTTGCCCGCGGCAAGGCTGGTGGCTTCATGCAGGTTTGCCACGGCAAGGCGGCGCCTCTGAGGCGCATTCACGCTGGCGATCATGTGTTCTACTATTCCCCAACCCAGACGTTTGGCGGCAAGGACCGGGTGCAAGCCTTCACCGCCGCCGGTATCGCCAGGGAGGGTGAACCCTATCGCTTCGACATGGGGGATGGTTTCATCCCCCACCGTCGCAATGTCGACTGGTTGCCGACACGCGATGTCCCCATCCGGCCCCTGCTCGACCGGCTCGAACTCACACGCGGGCAGGCTTCCTGGGGACAGGCTTTCCGCTACGGTCTCGTCCGGATCAGCGAGGCCGACGCCGACGCGATCCTCAAGGCCATGGAACCGGTCATCTGACTCCATGCAATGCGACCAAAAGCGCAGCGGTTTTCGTTGCGCTTTCCGGTCAAAGGCGCTATTTCCCCGGCCATGAGCGCAGATCCGACCTCCCTTTCGACTTCACAAGCCGCGCCGTGGCACGTCGCGGCCCTCTATCATTTCGTTCCTTTTGCCCGCTTCCGCGAATTTCGCGAGCCCCTGCAGGCCTTCTGCGAAGCCAATGGCGTCGTCGGTTCGCTGCTTCTGGCACACGAGGGGATCAACGGAACCATTGCCGGCCCGCGCGAAGGGCTGGATAACGTGCTTGCCTATCTGCGCGCCCAGCCGGAACTTGAAGGCTTGCAGCACAAGGAAAGCCTGGCATCGAAGAAGCCTTTCCTGCGCATGAAGGTGAAGCTTAAGAAGGAAATCGTCACGATGGGGGTCGAGGATTGCGACCCGCTGAAAGTGGTCGGGACCTATGTCGATCCCAAGGACTGGAATGCGTTGATCACCGATCCGGATACGATCCTGATCGATACCCGCAACGATTACGAGACCGCGATCGGCATCTTCAAGGGCGCCGTCGATCCCAATATCAAGACATTCCGTGAATTTCCGGCCTGGGTGCAGGAGAATAGCGGCCTGCACAACAAGCCGAAGATCGCCATGTATTGCACCGGCGGCATTCGCTGCGAAAAGGCCACGGCCTATATGAAGGACCAGGGCTTCGACGAGGTCTACCACCTCAAGGGCGGTATCCTGAAATATCTCGAGGACGTGCCGGAGGAGGAAAGCCTCTGGGAAGGCGCCTGTTTCGTTTTTGACGAGCGTGTTTCTGTGGAACATGGATTGCGCGAAGGCGGCCACCGCCTTTGCCGCGCCTGCCGCTATCCGCTGACCGCCGAAGACCTGGTCTCGCCCGCCTACGAGGCCGGCGTTTCCTGTCCGCACTGCATCGAGGTGCATACGGACGAAGACCGCAAACGCTACCGTGACCGCGAAAAGCAGATCGCTCTCGCCAAGTCACGCGGCCAGTCCCATCTCGGCTAAGAGCCACAAAGGTAAGACCATGTTTGAAAGCCTCACCCTCGCCCCGCCCGACAAGATCCTCAGCCTGTCGGTGATGTATCGCAACGATCCCCGCGCCGAAAAGATGGATCTCGGCGTCGGCGTCTACAAGGACGCGACCGGCGCGACGACCATCATGAAGGCGGTCCGGGAAGCGGAAAAGCGCCTCTATGACGGCCAGACCACCAAGACCTATGTCGGCATGGGCGGCGACGATGGCTTCAACAAGGGCATGATCAGGCTGGTTTTCGCCGACAGCGTTTCGGCCGACCGTCTCTTCTCCTGCCAGACCGCTGGCGGCTCGGGCGCTTTGCGCACAATCGCCGAACTTCTCAAGAAGGCCCGCCCCGACACGACCGTCTGGCTGTCAGACCCGACCTGGGCCAACCATGCACCGATCGTGCATGCTGCCGGCCTCAAGACCGCCACCTATCCCTATTTCGATGCCGCGACCGGATCTGTCCGGTTCGAAGCAATGATCGAAGGGCTGAAGAGCGCCAAGGCGGGCGACACCATTCTTCTGCATGGATGCTGCCACAACCCGACCGGCGCCAACCTGACGCTGGACCAGTGGAAGATCGTGGCCGATCTGCTCGTCGAACGCGGCCTTTTCCCCTTTGTCGACCTCGCTTATCAGGGTTTCGGCGACGGGCTCGATGAAGACGCCGCGTCGGTGCGTCTCCTCGCCGGCATCGTCCCGGAAATGGCTGTGGCCTCCTCCTGCTCGAAGAACTTTGCCGTTTATCGCGATCGCGTCGGCGCTGTTCTGCTTCTGGGCAAGGATGCGGAAGCCACCAAGATCGCCGGCAGCCAGGCACTGTCGGTAACGCGCGTCCTCTATTCGATGCCGCCGGACCATGGCGCTGCTGCCGTCCGGATCGTGCTCGAAGATCCGGCCCTTTACGAAGCCTGGAAGACGGAACTTGAGGAAATGCGCTCGCGCATGCTCAACCTGCGCAAGGGCTTTGCGGAAGCGCTGCGCCAGCAGTCCAACTCCAGCCGTTTCGACTTCATTGCCGATCACCGCGGCATGTTCTCGCGTCTCGGAATCACCGAGGCACAGGTCGATGCCCTGCGGGAAAAGTTCGGCATCTACATGGTCGGCGACAGCCGCTTCAATGTCGCCGGCCTGAAGGAAGACAAACTCGAAGATCTGGCAAAGGCTGTTGTCAGCGTGCTCTGAGGCAATCTGGCTGATAATTTTCTCAGAAGGCGGGTTTAGACCCGCCTTTTCTGTATCCAACACATATTGACAACTAGTTGTCTATATGGCAACTAGTTGTCATATGGAGGATGCATAATGACACAACTAGTCAAGACGGAAATCCTAACCGAACTTTTGCTCACGGTATTCCGGATCAATGGAAAGCTGCTACAAGACGGCGATGTTCTGACAGCGCCCCTCGGGCTGACGAGTGCCCGTTGGCAGGTCTTGGGTGCTATCGCTCTTTCCGGTGCAGCCCAAACAGTGCCGGATATCGCAGGGAAGATGGGCATGACCCGTCAAGGCGCACAGAAACAGGTCGACCGGCTGCAGGCAAACGGTCTGCTCGCTTCCAGGCCGAACCCACGTCACAAGCGCTCACCGCTTTACGCGCTGACAGATGAAGGCACGCGCGCCTACTCGGCAATCAGCGAGCGCTACAGCAAATGGTCCGAAGCACTCTCAGATCCGCTCGAGCAGGAGTTGCTGGAAAAAGCGATGTATTGCCTGACCGCCATCGAAGCCCGTCTAGCAGACGTGGACCCAACTGATCCGAAATCATAGGTGAATGATGAAGCCCCTGATTCATGCAAGCGCTGGCAGCATTGCACTGGCGCTGGTGTCCTTATTCATGCTATCCACCGTAGCAAGCGAACTTTTACTGGACCATGCGGCGATTCTACTTGTGAAAACGACCATCATCTACACCATGCCATTATTGATCGTGACCATGGCCGTAACTGGTGGATCTGGTGCCAGCCTATACAAAGGTCGGACAGGCGGCATCACGGAAGCAAAGAAGAGTAGGATGAAGCTAATCGCCATCAACGGCGTCTGTGTCATGGTGCCGAGCGCTCTTGTGCTCTATTACTGGGCCACGCTTGAAAAATACGATTCCGGTTTCTACCTCTTGCAGGTCATCGAACTAATCGGCGGCATGACTCAATTTACGCTGCTTGGGCTCAACTTTCGCGACGGCCGGAAAATGACCGCCCGCCGACGTCAGCTAGCAAGAACGAACAAGGCTCAATGAGAGCAAGCGAAAGTATCACACTCTGTTCTAGATCTAATTACGAGACGGACACCTCACCGCGGGTTTCAGCAAAATTCCCCTTCGGGAATTCCTGCGCCAGTGCGGAATACCACTTTCCACTCTTCTTGACGGTGCGAACCTGGGTTTCGTAATCGACATGGACGAGGCCGAAGCGCATCTTGTAGCCCTCCGCCCACTCGAAATTGTCCATCAGCGACCAGGCGAAATAGCCCCGGAACGGATAGCCCTCCGCAATCAGGTCGGCCGTGACACCCAGATGGTCAACGTAATAGTCGAGGCGAGGCTGGTCATCCACTTCGCCATCCGGACCGACCTCCATATTGTAGCAGGCGCCGTTTTCGGTGATGTAGCATTCCGGCAGGTCATAAGTCGCATAGAGATCCTTGACCAGCAGGCTGAGGCCGGAGGAATCGATCTCCCAACCGATATCAGTCTTTTCCGAGTGAACCGGCGGGGCCTGGATATGGGCCGGATAGATGGCTTCCGGATCGGGATCGA
Organism: Fluviirhizobium alvei; assembly: GCF_030551875.1. Lineage (GTDB taxonomy): Bacteria > Pseudomonadota > Alphaproteobacteria > Rhizobiales > Rhizobiaceae > Rhizobium_E > Rhizobium_E alvei. Next base: position 182,818 of record NZ_JAUOZU010000010.1, read on the forward strand.
CGGTGACGCGCATCGGAGTATAATAGTTCAGGCCCCACCAGTCGATCTTCTGCGAGATGGTCTTCATGTCGCTATCGTCGATCTTCGGCATGATCGGGCCGAGCGCCTCCAGAAGCGGCGCGGGATATTCGCCCTTGAAAATCGGGCCAAAGAACAAGCCGTTGTGAAAATCCTTGGCGCGGACCGCAGCCGCAAGATCGGCCTCGCTATCCGATGCCGGGATCACGGAATGGGCGTTGAAAACGATGCCGACCGGCAGCTTCGGCGCTTCCGAGCGGATCGCCTCCACCGCAAGTCCATGCGCCAGATTGGTGTAATGGGCGGCATGGAGCGTCGCTTCCATGTTGCGCTCGCCCGGGGCATGAATGCCGAGCAGATGCGACAGGATGACTGAGCACCAGGGTTCGTTGAAAGTGGCGACCGCATCGAGCCGATCACCCAACCGGCGGATGACCGTCTGCGAATAACGCTGGAACGCAAGCGCCGTCGAGCGCGATGTCCAGCCGCCATCCCCCATCAGTGCCAGCGGCAGATCCCAGTGATAAAGCGTCGCGAAGGTCTTGATGCCACGCGCCTTGCATCCGTCGACCAGCCGGTCGTAGAAATCGAGGCCCTTTTCGTTGAGAGGGCCAATTCCATCCGGATAGATGCGCGGCCAGGCAATCGAGAAACGATAGGCTTCGACACCCAGTTCCTTGATCAGGTCGAGATCCTGGTCCAGCCGGTTGTAGTGGTCGCAGGCAACATCGCCATTGTCACGATTTTGCACCCGGCCCGGCATGTTGGAAAAGGCATCCCAGATGGAAGCCTTGCGGCCATCGGCCTTGGTCGCGCCTTCGATCTGAAACGCGGCGGTAGCCACGCCGAAAACAAAATCGCCCGGAAAGCGGGCTGCGAGCTTCTTCGGATCCATTCTGGCCTCCCGGTGCGTCTGCAAGGTTACAGATCGAATTTCAATCGATTATAATGAAAGAGCGGAGCATTACTAGCTCCGCTCCCTTTCAATTGCAAGCCGCAGCTTTCAGACCTTGACCCAGGCGCTGTTACGGCGCGAAGAGGCAACGCAGGCCTCGACGAACGCCACGCCTTTGACCCCGTCGGCAACGGTGGGATAGATGACGGCAGGATCGACCGGCAACCCCTTGCGTCTTGCATGGATCGCTCGAGCCGCCTCGCTATAGATTGTCGCAAACCCTTCGAGATAACCTTCCGGATGGCCGGACGGGATGCGGCTGACGCGACCGGCCGCGGCATTGGCGCCGGCACCGTTGCGGGTGATCAGCTGCTTGGGCTTACCGAATGGCGTGTACCAGAGATAGTTCGGATCCGCCTGCACCCATTCGATGCCGCCCTTGGTTCCGTACACACGAAGCTTGAGGCCATTCTCATTGCCCGGCGCCACCTGGCTGCACCACAACATGCCCTTGGCGCCGCCCTTGAAGCGCAGCATCACATGGGCATTGTCATCGAGCTGGCGACCTTCCACGAAGGTATGGACGTCGGCCGACAATTCCTCGAGTTCAAGACCCGAAACGAAACAGGCGAGGTTGTAGGCATGGGTGCCGATGTCACCGGTCGAGCCGCCCGCACCCGATTGCTTGGGGTCGGTGCGCCAGACCGCCTGCTTGGCACCGGTCTTCTCGACTGCTTCCGTCAGCCAGTCCTGCGGATATTCGGCCTGGACGAGCCGGATTTCGCCGAGATCGCCGTTGCGGATCATCTCGCGCGCATGGCGGACCATCGGATAGCCGGTATAGTTATGCGTCAGGACGAACAGCGCATCCGATTCCTCGGCAATTTTCAAGAGCTTCTTGGCATCCGCCAGGTTCGATGTCAGCGGCTTGTCGCAGATGACATGGATACCGCGGCGCAGGAACTCCTTGGCGGCCGGGTAGTGCATATGGTTGGGTGTTACGATCGCCACGGCTTCGATACCGTTCTTGAGCTTGGCTTCGCGGATCGCCATCGAGCGGAAATCATCATAAGTACGATCCGGGGCGAGACCGAGTTCGGCACCCGACTGCCGCGCCTTTTCCGGCGTCGAAGAGAGCGCGCCGGCAACCAGTTCGTAGTGATCGTCAATGCGAGCCGCGATACGGTGAACCGCACCGATAAAGGCGCCCGAGCCGCCGCCCACCATGCCAAGCCGAATGCGCGGCTCGCGCTTTTCCGTGGTTCCTTCAATGGCCATGACCAACTCTCCCTTCCATTCGTTGCTTTTATCGGTTTGAAATTCTAGAGCCTTGGCAATCCTGAAGCCGAACGCTTTCCGTCAACACAACAGCAATCAACCAAGGCCTCATCATGCCCTTTCCCGATCCGGACCGCATCTATCCCATCACCCTCGAGGACGGGACGCCTTACCGGGAAACGATCTTTCTCAGGAATGCGGTGAAGCATCCGCGGATTGAAGCCGGCGAATACAGTTATTTCAGCCACGCGCGTCCGCTCGAAGAGACCGCGTCCCTGCTCGCGCCCTATCTCTACCCCACCAGCCGGGAAAAGCTTGTCATCGGCAGATTTTCCCAGATCGGTCGAGGCGCCTTTTTCATTACCAGTTCGGCGAACCACCCGATGGAGGGCTTCACCACCTATCCGTTCCGGATTCTCCGTCTCGACAATCCCGAAGGCTATCCCGACCTGCCGAGCCGCGACACGATCGTCGGTCATGACGTCTGGATCGGCCATAACGCCACCATCATGCCCGGCGTGACGATCGGACATGGCGCGATCATTGCGGCACAATCGGTCGTGACCCGCAATGTCCCACCCTATGCTGTTGTCGGGGGAAATCCTGCACAACTGATCCGAATGCGTTTCGAGCCTCATATCGTCGACAAGCTCCTCGCCATTGCCTGGTGGGACTGGGATATCGCCAGGATCGAACGCCAAATGTCGGCGCTTGAAACCGGCGATATCGACGCCCTTTCCGCAGCCGGTTAAATTCCCAGCATGCGGCGGTTGGCGGCCTCGTCGGTTCCGCCGCCGGCAAAATCGTCGAACGCCTTTTCGGTGACGCGGATAATGTGATTGCGAACGAATTCCGCACCTTCACGGGCGCCGTCCTCGGGATGCTTGAGGCAGCATTCCCATTCGACCACGGCCCAACCATCGAAATCATTGGCCGTGAGCTTCGAGAAGATCGATCCGAAATCCACCTGGCCATCACCGAGCGAACGGAAGCGGCCGGCACGGTTTACCCAGGACTGGAACCCGCCATAGACGCCCTGACGACCGGTCGGATTGAATTCCGCGTCCTTGACGTGGAACATCTTGATCCGGTCCTTGTAGATGTCGATATGGTCAAGATAATCCAGGCATTGCAGCACATAATGCGAAGGATCGTAGAGCATGTTGGCGCGGGCATGATTGCCGACCCGTTCGAGGAACATCTCAAAGGTCACACCATCATGCAGGTCTTCGCCGGGGTGGATCTCGTAGCAGACATCGACACCGCTTTCCTCGGCATGATCGAGGATCGGACGCCAGCGGCGCGCAAGTTCATCGAAACCGGTCTCGACGAGACCGGCCGGGCGCTGCGGCCAGGGGTAGAGGAATGGCCAGCACAGAGCTCCTGAAAACGAAGCCATGGCATTCAGCCCGAGATTCTTCGAGGCAGACAGGCACATTTTCACCTGCTCGACCGCCCAGGCCTGGCGCGCCTTGGGATTGCCACGAACCTCCGGTGCCGCAAATCCGTCGAACGCTTCATCATAGGCCGGATGAACGGCCACGAGCTGGCCCTGCAGATGCGTCGAAAGCTCGGTCACCTCGACGCCGTTCTCGCGCGCGATGCCGGCAAATTCGTCGCAATAATCCTTCGAGGCGGCGGCCTTGGCGAGATCGATGAGGCGACCATCCCAGGACGGCACCTGCACGCCCTTGTAGCCGATATCCGCTGCCCATTTGGTAATCGACTTCCAGGAATTGAACGGCGCTTCGTCACTTGCAAATTGCGCCAGGAACAATGCCGGTCCCTTGATCGTCTTCATGAAATCCCTCCCTAACGTCACCTGCAACGTTGCCGTAACGGTTTATCTCAATCGATTAGAGTGTCAACGACCAATCATGGTCGATACAAAATCTGCCCGGACGAGCCGGGCAGATCAGATTTTTCGGGAATTCCGGCTCAGAACGGCGAGTCGGGGAAGTAGTAGGCAGCGGCATTGTCCTTGGTGATCAGCGTCGCATCCAGCGTATAGGTGCCGTGAACCGGAACCTGGTTGAAGATGGCGGCGGCCGTCAGTTCCATGGCGGTGCCAACCATTGCCGGCGGATAGAGAACGTCGACCGGGATCATCTTGTCGCCATCCATGACACGCTTGATCATGTCCTTCGAACCGGCACCGGCAACGACATACTGGATGTCGGTGCGCTTGGCCTGTTCGATGGCCTGCAGAACGCCGACAGCCATGTCGTCATCCTGGCACCAGACCACATCGATCTTCGGATACTTGGTCAGATAGTCCTGCATGACCTTGAAGGCATCGTCGCGGTTCCAGTTGCCGAACTGGCGATCGAGAACCTTCACGTTCGAGCCGGCAATGCCCTTGTCAAAGCCATCCTGGCGCTGCTGGTCAATCGGGATCGGCATGCCGCGGATCACGACGACTTCGGCATCGGGCGTGTTGGCCTTGATGTACTGGCCGGCGACTTCGCCGAGGGCTGGATTGTTGCCGGCTACATAGAGATCACGCACCGAATTGTCGAGCACGGACGGCGCGCGGTCGACGATGGTGACGAACGTACCGGCCGCCTTGACTTCCTTGATGGCGTTGACAAGCTGGTCCGGGTCGGTCGGCAGGATCACGAGCGCATCGAGACCCTGAACGGCAAGGTCCTGCACAGCGTTGGCCTGGCTTGCCGGATCGGGCGAGGTCTTGACGATGACCTTGGCATCCGGATGTTCCTTGCGGATCAGTTCGGCAACGCGCTCGGCATGATAGACGACACCGGCAGTCCAGCCATGGTCAGCGGCCGGGATGGACACGCCGATGGTCTTGGTTTCCTGAGCCATGGCGGTCGTCGCGAGGGCTGCGGCCAGAAATGCCGCTCCCAATACCTTCTTAAACATTTCTCACTCCCTTGCTTTCTGGGTCTTTCCTCCTCCGAACCGGGCGACCCGTTGACCCGATCCCTGCTACGATTTCCGAACCAGCGAGCGCTGGACGAGCATCGCAATGATGATGATCGAGCCCTGAATGGTGCTGATCAGATATTCGCTGATGAAGTTGGACAGCAGCATGATGTTGCCGACCAGTTCGAGAATGAAGGCGCCGCAGATGGTGCCCCAGACCCGGCCCGCGCCGCCCTTGAGCGCCGTGCCGCCGACAACCACCGCCGTGATCGCCTGCAATTCCCAGAGAATGCCGGTGGTGGCCGATGTCGAGCCAAGGCGCGGCACATAAAGAAGAACGGCAATCGCCACGCAGAGGCCCTGGATGACAAAGGCAATGGTACGGACCCGATCGACGGTAATGCCGGAATAACGGGCGACATCGCGGTTGGAACCGACCGCAACCACATGGCGCCCGTAGCGGGTCCGGTAAAGAATGAAGGCGGCGACAGCCGTCACGGCAAAGATGATGACGATCGGCACCGGAATGCCAAGGATCGAGCCGAAATAGACCGGGCGATAGATTGTCTGCAATTCCGGCGATTTGAGCGTGATCGCTCCACCCTGTGACAGCCAGGTCGTCAGGCCGCGAAAGATGCCCATGGTACCGAGCGTCGCAATGAACGGCTCGATCTTGCCAAGCGTGGTGATAAGACCGTTGGCGAGACCGCAGGCCGCGCCGGCAATGAGCGTGAAGACGACAGCCGCCACCAGCATCAGATGGGGATCGGCAATGGCGCCCGAATTCATGAAGATGATCATGAGGCTGGCAACGAAGGCCACCATCGAACCCACCGAAAGATCGAGATCGCCGGACGAAATCACGAAGGTCGCACCGACGGCGATAATGGCGATAAACGCGCTGCGCGTTGCAACATTCGCCAGGTTCGCTAGGCCGATGAAATTCGGATTGACCAGCGCCCCGACGATCAGAAGCAGGATCAGGGCAGCAAAAGGCGCGACGGCCCTGAGATCGATATCCTTCCAGTTCCGTGCCGGCTTGGCCTGAGCGGCCATTTCTTCCTGGGCAGTCATGTTCCGTTCCCGTCCTTCACCCGAACTCTGTTTGAGGGCGTGGCCTTAGGCCGCATCCTGTTTCTTCAAACCGGCCGCATAGCGCATGATTTCACGCTCGGAGATCTCCTCCCCTTCGAGCATGCCGACGATCCGCCCTTCCCGCATGACGGCGACCCGGGTGCAAAGCCCGATCACTTCCGGCATTTCCGAGGAGACGACGATGATCGTATGGCCATCGCGCGCCAGTGCCGCGATGAAATGATAGATCTGCTGCTTGGTGCCGACATCGATACCGCGCGTCGGCTCATCGATGATGATGATCTGCGGCTCGGTCTCCATGACCTTGGCCAGAAGCAGCTTCTGCTGGTTGCCGCCCGACATGCGCCCGGCAACGATGTTGGCATCGCGTACCCGAATATCGAATCTGCGCTTTGCCCTTGTCATGGCCTCCGCTTCGCTCTTCGGATCGAGATAGAAGAGCCGGCTGTGCCTTTCGAGCGATTGCAGCGTGAGATTGGCCGTCATGCCGGCATTCAACAACAGGCCTTTCGACTTGCGATCCTTGGTCATGTAGGCGAGGCCGTGCGCATTGGCGGAAAGCGCATCGCCCGATGCCATTGGCGCGCCGTTGATGCGAACATCGCCGGCAACGCGCGGCCTAAGACCCGCCACCGCCTCCATGAGCTCGGTGCGCCCGGAGCCAATCAGGCCCGAAAAGCCCAGAACCTCCCCCTTGCGCACCTCGAAACTGGCATCCTTGACGAAACCGGTCGACAGGCCGCGGACGGACAGGACGATCTCACCATCGACATCGGGCTCCCGCTTGCCGGGATAAAGGCTCGACAGCTCGCGACCGACCATCAATTGCGCGATCGCCTCGCCATCCAGCATTGCGGTCGGCGCGGTCTTCACCCATTGTCCGTCGCGCAGAACCGTGACGCGGTCGGTCAGTTCCATCACTTCGTCGAGCTTGTGCGATACGAAGACAAAGCTTGTGCCGGCATCGCGAAGCTTGCGGACCTGCTCGAACAAAACCCTCGTCTCTTCACGGGAAAGCACCGCCGTCGGCTCATCCATGAAGACGACCCGCGCATCCCGACTGATGGCCTTGGCAATTTCCACCATTTGCTTGTCAGCGACCGACAGCGAGCTGATGAGCGCGTTTTCGTTGACGTGCGAGCCTAGGAGATCGAGCGCCCGGCGCGTTTCCGCCCGCATGCGCTTGCGATCGAGCATCCCGAAACGCGTGATCTCCCGCCCGAGAAACAGGCTTTCGGTAACGGTGAGATGTTCGGCGAGATTGAATTCCTGGTGAATGATGACGATGCCGAGCGCTTCTGCGGCACCATTCGCCGGCAGTTTGACGGATTTGCCGTCGAGCAGGATCTCGCCCGAAGTAGGCTGTTCGAAACCGGAGAGAATCTTGACCAGCGTCGACTTGCCGGCTCCGTTTTCACCCATCAAAGCATGGATTTCGCCAGCCTTGAGATCGAAATCAACACTGAACAACACCTGCACGCCATTGAATGACTTGCAGATTCGCTTCGCAGCCAGAACGGTGCGCGCACCGTCGACAGCCTCCGGCTTCATGAAATCCTCCCCAGCGGCTCCCATCCGCATGCCGTTATGTAAACCTTTACATGATTGATGTAAAGGTTTACATTCATGACATTGGTGGATTTTCCGGCCAGTCCCATTTGACCTGCCGGTCAGTCTGTGTAACTTCGCGACTGCAACACGACCTCAAGGCTGACAGCAGTGACGAATTCCTCGCCGGCAACAATCGAAGACGTCGCCAGGATTGCCGAAGTGTCGATCGCGACGGTCTCGCGCGCCATCCATACGCCGGAGAAGGTCGCCAATTCGACGCGGCTCAAAGTCAACCAGGCGATTGCCATCACCGGCTATACGACCAATGCCATGGCCCGCAGCCTGAGGCTGGGTCGTTCGAACATGATCCTCGTGGTCGCACCCGATATCGGCGATCCGAACTTTTCCAGCATTCTGGTCGGCCTTGAAAACGAAGCACGGTCACACGGTTACGGCGTGCTGATCGGCCATACCCAGAACGAACCGCAACGCGGCCTCGAATATCTGAAATTCCTCAATTCCAACCAGGCCGCCGGAATGATCCTGTTTACCGGCATTCTGCCGTTCGGCCACCAGAGCATGACCGCAAGGCTGCCACCGAGCGTCGGCGTCTTCGAACCCGTCTTCAACGGCGGCATTCCGTATGTCGGCGTGGATGATGTCGCTGGCGCGCGTAAGGCGATCGATCTTCTGATTGCCGAAGGCCATCGTCGCATTGCCTTCATCGGCGATTCACGGACGAGACTGGCCTTCAGTCGTCGGCGCGAAGGCTATGAGGAGGGTCTGGCCGCAGCCGGCATTCCGCAGTCCGCCCGCATCATTCTCGAAGGCGATGGCACCATCGAAAGCGGCCGGCTGGCGCTTGAGCAACTGTTCATGCGCGACACGCTGCCAACAGCCTTCATGTGCGTGAACGACCAGACGGCCATCGGTGTCATGCTGGGATTGACCGCACGCGGCTATGATATTCCGCGCGATTTTTCCGTCACCGGTTTCGATGATGTTCCACAGGCGACCTTCATCAATCCGACCCTGACGACCCTTCGCCAGCCCCGGACGGCGATCGGCCGTCAGGCGATGGCGCTTCTCCTGCAACTGCTGGCAAATGAACACCCGGATGAAACGGAATTCCTGCTGATGCCGGATCTCATCGTCCGCAACTCGGTCAGCCGGCCGCGCAGCGGCAAATAGGTCATCCCGTTCAGGCAGGGTGAAAGAGGCGGCGATCGAAGGACCGCCGCCCCCATTTCAATCAGACGTAGCGATTGACGATGTTTTCCAAGAGTTCCTGCTTGCCGGATTTCGGCTGCGGATTGACATTGGTCTCGCGAACCCAGCTTTCGACCTCTTCCAACGTGTAACCGCCATCGAGCATCTTGCGGGCTTCGGTATTGTGCCAGCCGGCATAGCGGGCATCGAGCGGACCGGACAGTGCCTTGTCCTCGATCATCTTCGCTGCAGCTTTCAGGCCGCGCGCGCAGCAATCCATGCCGCCGATATGGCCGATCAGCAGATCTTCCGGATCGAGCGACTGACGACGAAGCTTGGCATCGAAATTGGTGCCGCCCGTCGTGAAGCCGCCACCATCCAGCACCTGGTAATAGGCGAGCGCCATCTCCGGCACATTGTTGGGGAACTGGTCGGTGTCCCAGCCGGACTGGTAGTCGTTGCGGTTCATGTCGATGGAACCGAAGATGCCGAGCGCATTGGCGAGCGCCAGTTCATGTTCGAACGTATGGCCGGCCAGGATCGCGTGTCCCTGCTCGATATTCACCTTCACCTCGTTTTCGAGCCCATACTTTTTCAGGAACCCGTAAACGGTGGCAACGTCGTAATCGTATTGATGCTTCGACGGTTCCTGCGGCTTCGGTTCGATGAGAATGGTGCCCTTGAAGCCGATGCGGTGCTTGTAATCCACCACCATGGTCAGGAAGCGGCCCATCTGGTCCATTTCCTGGCGCAGGTTGGTGTTGAGCAGCGTCTCATAACCTTCGCGACCGCCCCAGAGCACGTAGTTCTCGCCACCGAGTTTCTTGGTGGCGTCGATGCAGGTCTTCACCGTCGCGGCGGCAAAGGCAAACACATCCGGATCCGGATTGGTCGCCGCACCCGACATGTAACGACGATGCGAGAAGAGGTTCGCCGTGCCCCACAGAAGCTTCACGCCGGTTTCGGCCTGCTTCTGCGCGAAATAGTCGACGATTTCCTCGAGATTGCGGGTATTTTCGGCGAAATTGGCGCCTTCCGGACGCACATCGGCATCATGGAAGCAGTAGTAGGGCGTGCCGAGCAGCTGGAAGAACTCGAAGGCGACATCAGCCTTCAGCTTGGCGGCCGCCATCGTATTGTCGAACCAGGGACGCTCGAACGTGTTACCGCCGAACGGATCGGTACCCGGCCAGACGAATGTGTGCCAATAGGCGATGGCAAACCGCAGATGATCTTCCATGCGCTTGCCCAGCACGATTTCATCGGGATTATAATGCCGGTAGGCCAGCGGATTGGTGCTCGCAGGCCCTTCATACTTTATCTTCTGGATATTGCCGAAAAATCCGGTTGTCATGGTGTTTCCTCCGTTTGGTTTCAGCCGGCGAGACCGGCAATGGCGGGATAGAGTTTGCGGTAGCGTTGATAGGCAGCCTCATAGGCCGGGCGATGGGCGGCGACGGGCTCGATGGTTTCAGCCGTTTTCGGTGGCGTACAGACCGAAAGAGGATCCGCACCGGTCGCCGCAATCAAACCGAGACGGGCAGCGCCGAATGCCGCCCCGAAATCGCCGTCGGCGGGAATATCGACGGGAACATCAAGCGCGGTCGCGATCGATTTCAGCCAGTAGCGCGACCGTGAACCGCCACCGATCGCCGTAACCCGCCCGATCGTGGTGCCAGCACTCTTCAAGGCTTCGAGATTGTCGCGGATGGCGAAGCTGACGCCTTCGAGCACGGCCTGTGTGAGAACGACGCGCGAAGATTCATGACCGAGACCGGTAAAGACGCCACGGATGGCAGCATCATTGTGCGGTGTCCGTTCTCCGGAGAGATAGGGCAGGAAAGTGACTGAGCCCGGTGCCTGAAGTTCGTTCCCCAACTCCGCTGTTAGCGACGCAGCACTCTCGCCGGCAATGCCGGAATACCAGTTCAGGGCGTCGGTTGCCGAGAGGATGACCCCCATCTGATGCCAGGTGTTGGGAAGCGCATGGCAGAAGGCGTGAACCGCACTCGCAGGATTGGGCAGATAGGACGCGTTGGCAGCAAAAAGCACGCCCGAAGTACCAAGCGAGACGAAAGCGGCGCCCTCGGCAACTGTTCCCATGCCGCAGGCCGATGCGGCATTGTCGCCCGCGCCGCCGGCAATAACTATACCGGTTCCCATGCCCCATTTAGCTGCGAGTTCACCTCTCAGGATTCCAGCCGGCTGAGTGCCCTCGACCAGCTTCGGCATCTGCTCAACCGAAAGCCCGGTCGCGGCAAGCAACTCGCTCGACCAGGCACGCTTGCCGGTGTCGAGCCAGCTCGTGCCGGCAGAATCTGACATTTCCGAAAGATGCTCGCCGGAAAGCCAGAGGCGAAGATAGTCCTTGGGCAGCAGAACCTTGGCGACCTTGGCGAAGATATCCGGCTCATTGTTCTTCACCCACACCAGCTTGGGCGCCGTGAAACCCGGGAAAACGATATTGCCGGTTATTGCCCTGAAGCGTGGATCGGCGTCGAGTTCGGCGGCCTCGCGATAGGATCGCGTGTCGTTCCAGAGGATGCAGGGCCGCAGCACCTGGTTGTTGCTGTCGAGCAGCGTTGCGCCATGCATCTGGCCGGACAGGCCAATGCCGCGAACCGCAGCGAGCTCTTTCGGATGGCTTTGCTTGAGCTGGCCGATCGCCTCCTCCGTAGCGCGCAGCCAATGCGACGGATCCTGCTCCGACCAACCCGGATGCGGCCGTGAGACATCAAGATGCCCGGTCGCCGAGCCGATGATTTGCTGGCCATCGTCCATCAACATGGCCTTGACGCCAGATGTGCCGAGATCGAGCCCGAGATACATGTTTCCTCCCTGCCCTTTCAGGGCAAATTGTCTTTCAGAAAGATGTCGATGCGGATGCGTTCCTGCGCTGCGATGACCGGCGTCCCGTCGGATTTCGCCTTCATGACCCGGATCGCCGCGCGCACCTCATGGCCCGCATCCTGATTGAGAATGACATCGATGACGCCGCCCTCGAGCGCAGCTCTGGTATGGTCGGTCAGTTCATGTGCGATCGCGACCGGTCGCGGCCCGGACGGCATCAACGAGAGAGCGGCGATAAGACCACGGTTGCCCGCACCGAGATTGTAGATGCCGACAAGCCCTTCCGCTTCCGCAAGGAGACGTCGCGCGGCCGCATCGACGCGGTGGGGATCGTCATGGCATTCTTCGGCTGGCAGAATGACAAGCGACGGATTGATCTCCGCCAGACGCTCGCGAAATCCGATGAGGCGGTCCTGGTGGTCGCGCACGAGCATGGAGCCAGCGATCACGCCGATCCTCCCCGTCTTGCCGGCCAGGAAGCGCGCCATGAGGCTGCCGGCCGTGCGACCGGCTGCGAGATTGTCGACACCCGCAAAATGATCTCGGTCGAAACCTTCGAGATCGGAGACGAGCGTGACGATCGCAACGCCGCTGGCTTTCAGCGCCAGAAGTTCGCGGCGCACCTCCTCCGTATCGACCGCAACCACAGCCACACCTGCCGGAGGATCGTTACGCAGAGCCCGCAAGGCAGCAACAAGTGCTTCGGCATCGAAAGCCGGAACTTCGACCATCACGATTTCAGTGCGTTCGGCGATCGAGCGGGTCTTCGCCTCCTCGATCTGATGTCGAAGGGAGACCATGAAGGAATTGTCGCCGGACGGCACCACAAAGGTGAGCGGATAGATGCGCCCCTTGGCGAGATTGGCCGCTGCGACATCACGCACGAAGCCGATGCGCGCAATTGCTTCCTCGACGCGCGACCGGGTGCTGGCCTTGACCCCGGGTCGGTTGTTGAGCACGCGGTCCACCGTCGCCAGGCTGACACCGGCAGATTGGGCCAGATCGTGTACAGTTGGACGCATGAATTCCTCCTGCAGCGCTCTTAGCCCAGATTTTGAGGTACGTAAATCATTTTCTTTCAAGCGACGGCACAACAGCAAAAGGTACCGTCAAACGATCAGAGGATCAGGCTGGCTTACGGAGAACTTCAGCGATGCTGCGACCCATGAAAACTGGCTTGCCGAGCGGCAAACCCAGGTGACGCAGGATGTCGTAGGCGGTGGTCACATGAAAATAGAAGTTCGGCATAACCCAGCCGACAAGAAAATCCTCGGAGGTGAAATCGAGTGTGCCCCAGGGATATCTGACCTCGAGCATCATGTCATCGCGGCCGTTGACGCGAGCCACATCCACCGCCTCAAAGAGGTCCACAGTCCTGGCGATGCGATCCCGCAATTCGGCAAATGTCGTCTCCGTGTCGGCCAACGCAGGCACGTCCAGCCCCGCAATCCGGTAGAGACACCCTTTGGCATGATCGGACGCGATCTGAACCTGCCTTGCGAGCGGATACATATCCGGCGCCAGGCGCGCCTGAACCCAGAGGGCCGGGTCGATGCCATGCGTTGCGCAATGGGCTTCGGCGCTGGCGAGCGCCTCGGACAGACCCTTCAGACGCGGAAGGATGGAACGTGCGGCAACGGAATGCAGAGAAATAGTCATACTTTAGCTCCTCTTTGGGCCGACTTGAATGTCACGACGCCCCGAAAAGCTCCAGCACTTTTTGATCAATCAGCCAATTTGCAGCGAGGCGGCGAGAAAAAGCAGGCCGAAGAGAACAACACCCAACGCTCCCAGAATCTCAATCCCATGGCCTAGGCGCAAAGCCGCTGAGCCATCGCCAGCCAGACGGAGCGCAAACCCTTTGGAGGTGACGGCAATCGTCGCGAGGATCGACACAGTAATCGCCGTACCGACCGACATCGCGATCACCGAGACCACCCCGCCCAGATAGAGCCCGTTCAGGAAGGAAAAGGTGAGGACGAAAAGTGCGCCGGAGCAGGGACGCAGCCCGACCGCCGTGATGGCCGCCCAAGCATCCGCAAGCGAGAAACGATCCCCCTGAACCAAATCCGGGCTTGGCGCATGCACATGACCGCAGGTCGCACAGACTTCACCGGCGCCATGGTTATGACCTTGCGCATCACGATGGTTGAGACGCATATGCCCATGGCCGGCGTGATCGTGTACGGCAGCCGCACCAAGCGAGGCACCGGCAACGGCCAGTTCCGCTTCCTGCATCGAAGGTGCGGAACTGCGGAAAAGCGAGCGGATCTTCGCGACAAGGAGATAGAGGCCGAAAGCGGTGATCAGTCCAAAGGACGCGACCTCCAGCCATTTCGACACATCGGTCATGTTGATGGTCGCCCCGCGCAGGATGAGGAAACCCGCACTGGTGACGATAATCGCTGTCAGGCCCTGCATGAAGGCGGATGCAAACGAAATCACGACACCGCGCTTGAGTTCGATCTCGTTGGCAAGCATGTAGGATGAAATCACGGCCTTGCCATGTCCGGGGCCTGCGGCATGGAAAACCCCATAAAGGAACGACAGGCCCACGAGCCACCAGACCTGCCAGCCATCGCTGCGCATCGCCTTGAGCGCACCGGTAAGTGCTCGGTAAAATTCCTGCTGCTTCGCGTTGATGAAGGTCAGCACGGGTTGCAGCCACGGCATATAGGCCATGATGAAGCTGGAAGGCGGACCCGCACCCGGTTCATTGTTGCCCAGTCCGAGAGAAGACTGCGCATGGGCAGCGACTGCGGTTCCGAGCAGCAAGGAACCCACAAGCATCACCCTTGCCCACTGTCCCTTGCGCCAGCGTCCCGACATCAGCAGGAGATCTCCATGCGCGTTGCAAACAGCTTCGACATGTTGGTTCCGGCAGGATCATCGAAGAAGGCCTGGGTCAGGTTGGCCTGGTTTTCCTTCAACACCTCATCGGGATCGGGGCGGACGACTGCAGACTTGCAGCCCTTGAAATCACCCATCAGCACCACATCGCTGTCATTCGGAAAGTCGATCGATGCGTAGAGTGTCGGATCATAGACGCCAAAGGTCAGCTTGCCCTTGAGGGGCATCGAGGCTGCCGGCTTGATGGCAAAAAACATCAAGAGCTGGCCATCCTTGTAATCGACATGGATGACATCGGGCTTGGAGACAGCGATGTTCTTCCCATCCACCGTCAGCGTTGTGTAGTAGCTGAACTCCTCGAGCGAGGCGAGAACGGTCTTGCCGATCTCCTCGAGCTCCGGCGGATCCAGTTTGAGATTGGTGTTCTTGTCGAAATCCATCAGCACGCTGGAGGAAAAGACTTCGTCGAACCGCCAGATATTGTGCAATTCCTCGATCGTGCCGCTGGAGGATGCCACGATCTCCAGCCTCGCATCGGCGAAGACATGCGGATGCGCCTGCGCAACCGCAGGCATCAACGCCAGTACGGAAACGGTCGGCAACAAGATTCTCAACATTTCCCGTTCTTCCTCTCGCTTGGTTTCTCTTCGACCAAGATTGAGTCCAAATTCCGACAATCGATCCTATGCGGCAATCTGTCAGGCATTCTTGCGGAACCAGCCATGCAGGAAATCGACGAAACGACGCACTTTCGCCGGCAGATAGCGGCGATGCGGATAAATGGCATAAATGCCGCCGCCCTTGGGCATGTAATCGGCCAGAATGGTGGTGAGCTCGCCGCATTCGGTCTTGGGTTTGGCAACAAAATCGGGAATGAGCGCAACCCCGAGACCCGCAATTGCCGCCCGCGTCGAGGCAATCGGCGAATTGACTTCGATCGGACCCTTGACCGCGACGGTCTGGCTGCTGCCATCGGGAAGTTCGAAACGCCAGTTGTTGTAATAGCGACCGTTGGTATCGACGATGCAGGGAATGTTCACGAGATCATCGGGCCGCTCGATTGGTCCATGGGTTTCCAGAAGCTTGGGCGAGGCAAAGCAGAGCAGTCCGAAATCGCAGAGCTTGCGGGCGATCATGCCGGAATCTTCGAGCCGCGTGATGCGGATGGCAACATCGAAACCCTCTTCGATGAGATCAACGAATCGGTCTTCGGCGATGATCTCAAGCGTGATGTCGGGATGCTCGGTTGAAAAATCGATCAGCGAACGGCCGATATCGGCATCGATAAAGCTTCGGGGCACCGTGATTCGGATCCGGCCCTTGAGGTCGGTTGCCCCTTCGCGGACGAGATCGGAGAGATTGTCGATCTCCTTCAGGATCTCGGACGCGGTCCGATAGTAGGTATGGCCAGCCTCCGTCAACGAGAACTGCCGGGTCGTTCGATTGAGCAGCAGCGCGCCGAGCTCATCTTCCAACTCCTTGACATATTTCGAAAGAAGCGCCTTGGAGCGACCCAGCTTGCGGGCGGCTGCCGAGTAGCCTTCCGCATCCACGACATCGATGAAAGCCCTCATCCGGGTCAGAGTGTCCATGTAACCCCATCACAAAAATGCCAGAAAACGGCGCAGCGCCAGTGTTTTACCATGCCCGATTTTTTTCGACAGTGGGCAAAAAAAATCTTGATTGTGACGACGAATATCCCTATCTCACGGCTTGCCCAAAGTCGCACGTGCCTGTGGGTGTCCGCCGACCCTCGAACTGGGATTGATCCCTAAGGTGAGGTTATCGGTACGGTACCTGGACCTAACCGCTCCAGTCGCTATTCCGGCCAACCGGAAAATGCGAGGACATCTTGAAGCAACGACGGTGCGGGCCTTTCTGGTGTCTGCCGGCTTTCCATCAGCCGGGGTTACTGAAGAGGCACACCTTCATTGCCGGAAGTGCGGTTGGGAACTCCCTCCAATCCAAGGCAGATCTCAAGAATGTTCGCCGCTTGCGGCGGCCGTTCGAGCGCATGTCGCACCAATCGGGTTCCGGTGTCTCCACCGGCTGGTTCCTGAGGGTTTTGCGCATGCCGAAATCTCGCTTGTCCCGTCCGTGGCCGGTTACCGGTTCCGGCGATGGATGTACTCGCTCTGGATTTTGGAAGGACTAGGTCATGACCACTCAGCGCATCCGCGATTTCCTCGCAACCCGACGACCCGATGGTCCGTGCCTCATCGTCGACCTCGACGTCGTCAAGGGCAACTTCAAGGCATTCCGCCACGCCCTGCCCGACAGCCAGATCTACTACGCCGTCAAGGCAAACCCGGCCCCGGAAATCCTCCGACTCCTGGCGGACCTCGGCTCCAGCTTCGATTGCGCCTCGGTGGCCGAAATCGAAATGGCGCTGAATGCCGGAGCGACTCCGAGCCGGATCTCCTACGGCAACACGATCAAGAAGGAACGGGATGTCGCTCGCGCCCATGCGCTTGGCGTCAATCTCTTCGCAGTCGATTGCCATGAGGAAGTCGAGAAGATTGCCCGTGCTGCCCCCGGCGCCCGCGTGTTCTGCCGCGTCCTCACTGATGGCGAAGGCGCCGAATGGCCCTTGAGCCGCAAGTTCGGTTGCGTGCCGCAGATGGCTGTGGACGTTCTCGTCTACGCCCATCAGCTCGGCCTTGTTTCCTACGGCGTCTCCTTCCATGTCGGCTCGCAGATGACCAAGCTTGATGCCTGGGATTCGGCTCTGGCCGATGCCAAGCGCGTCTTCACGCAGCTTTCCAAGCGCGGCATCGAGCTGAAGATGGTCAATATGGGCGGCGGCTTCCCGACCCGTTACCTCAAGGACATTCCGTCCTCCGAGGCTTACGGTCGGGCGATTTTCGACGCGCTGAAGAAGCATTTCGGCAATCATATTCCGGAAACGATCATCGAGCCGGGTCGCGGCATGGTGGGCAATGCCGGCGTGATCAAGGCCGAAGTGGTGCTGGTCTCGAAGAAGTCGGACAATGACGCCCATCGTTGGGTGTTCCTCGACATCGGAAAGTTCGGCGGTCTCGCCGAAACCATGGACGAAGCGATCCGTTACCCGATCCGCACCGTGCGTGACGCCGACGCCATGGAGCCCTGCGTGCTTGCCGGTCCGACTTGCGATTCCGCCGACGTGCTCTATGAGAAGAACATGTATCCGCTACCGATCTCGCTGACGATCGGCGACGAGGTTCTGATCGAGGGCACCGGCGCCTATACGACGACCTACTCGGCCGTGGCCTTCAATGGCTTCGAGCCGCTCAAGGCCTACGTCATCTGATTTGCAGCTCCGGCGGAAGTCGGAGCGCGACCCACAATGATCGTCGTCTAACCGCCTCGAGCGGTCGTTGCGGTGGCGCGCCTGCTTGCGCCGCCCACTGCAGCCATTCAACATTCTGGGAGGCCAAGATGGCCGCTGTTCTGGAATCCATGCGCGCATTCTTTGCGCCGAAAAAAGAAGCCGCCTTCCGCATCGACCGGGAAACCCCCGCCGATGTCGTAGCCCGCGAGCGTTTGCTGGATACGGCCATGGGGGCGGGCCGCAAGAAGAAGTCGTCCGAACAGATCCGCCGCAACCGCGTACCGGCTGAAGGCCTGTCGTTGGTCGCCCGCGACAGCGAAGGCCATGTCATCGGCACGGTTCGCCTCTGGCATGTCCAGGCGGGCGTGACCTTTCAGGGAAATGCGGTGCCGGCATTGCTGCTCGGACCACTTGCTGTTGACCCTGAACACGAAGGCAAGGGTATCGGCAGCGCCCTGATGCGGGCAGCAATTCTCGAGGCAAAGAAGCGCGACCATGGCGCCATTCTGCTGGTCGGCGATGCGCCCTATTACGAGCGCTTCGGCTTCTCGATCGATAAAGCCGCCACCCTGATGATGCCCGGACCCTTTGCGCGCGAACGCTTCCTGGCACTCGAACTCAAGGACAAGTGGCTCGATGGCGCCGCCGGCGTGTTGGTGCCGACCGGCGCCAGGATGCTGGATATGGCGAGCCGCAAGGCCGCCTGACGGCCAGAGCTTCTTTAAAGGTTATGGGTGGCGGTGCCTGTTCATGGCGCTTCGCCCTGAGGCTTGCGCCTGTTTTCCCGCACAATCGATACCAGCAAAATAGTTGCAGACACCTGGCCCGCCACCACGGCAGGCCAGATGCCGCCAATTGCGGGATCAAAATACTTCTGCGGCCCGAACGAGACCAGCGCCGCGATTGCCGCCAGACCACCCAACCATGCGAATATGCGCGAATTCGCGCCCCTGAAGATCAATGCTGCTGCCGCAAGCGAAATCGCCAGCGCGAGAAAGGGCGCCATTGCGAAAAGCGGCGTCGACTGCGGCGGATGCGGCGGCACGCCCGCATAAAGCGCACCGAGCATGACGGTCTGTACGATGATCAGGGTTGTCAGTGAGGCTTCCGCCGCTTTCGATCCAAACATAAGCGTCTCCTGAAGGTGTAATTGTAATTACGTTTGACCGAATACGTAATTTGAATTACGGCTTTCGTCAAGCGAGGATTGGAAGAAACGATGCGCGAGGAAAAACGACAGGAACGGCTCCGCCAGATCGAGGATGTGACCTACAGGCTGATAGAGGAAGGCGGGTTTGAAGCGGTAACAATGCAGGCAGTCGCCAAACGGGCCGGCGCTTCACTGGAGACCCTTTATCGTTGGTATGGCGACAAGGTCGGATTGTTCCGGTCTCTGGTCGAACGCAACGCAGACGAGATCAAGGCCCTGTTGGCCGGAAGCACCGAGGACGATGGCGAACCACTGGCAATGCTCGATCTTGTCGGGCAGCGCCTTTTATCGATGCTGACGGGGCCGCGCGCGATCGCTCTCAACAAGGCGGCTGTCGCAGATGGAAGCGGGAATCTCGGACGAGCGCTGGCAGGCGCCGGTCGCGATACTGTCGCACCGCTGGTGGGCGCCCTGTTCAAACGCGCTTCCGCCTCCGGCGTTCTGAAACTGGAACGGGAAGAAGAGGCCGCAGAAATCTGGTTGAGTTTGCTGATTGGCGATTTGCAGATACGCCGGGTCACCGGACAGATTCCAGTCCTGGAACCGGGCGCCATCGAAGCACGGAGCCGTCGTGCACGCGGAATTCTGTTAAAACTGTACAAACCCGACGACACGTCGCCGGCGATGCTCTGAAACAGGATGTGCCTGAAAAACCTGACGGACCGTAAAGGGCTCGACTCCATTCCCACCTAGGAATGGCGACCCGGTCCAACGAAGAAAGGGCGAGGTTCGCAAACCCCGCCCTTCTCAGCGCAACGTCTCTATTATTCGGCGGGCTGGGCCATCGGCTCAATCAGATCGATCGCCTCAGGCTGAAGCTGGCCGCCGAGTGCGGCTGCGAGCTGGTCGCGATCGAGTTCCCCTTCCCAGCGCGCAACGACCACGGTTGCGACGGCATTGCCGATGAAGTTGGTGATGGCGCGGCATTCGGACATGAAGCGATCGACGCCGAGGATCAGCGCCATGCCGGCAACCGGCACCGACGGTACGACCGACAATGTGGCAGCGAGTGTAATGAAACCCGCGCCGGTAATGCCGGCCGCCCCCTTGGATGACAGCATGGCGACGGCAAGCAACAGGATCTGATCGGCAAGCGACAGGTTGATATCGGTCGCCTGGGCAATGAAAAGTGCCGCCAGCGTCATGTAGATATTGGTTCCGTCGAGATTGAAGGAATAGCCGGTCGGAACCACGAGCCCGACCACGGAGCGCTTGCAGCCAGCCTTTTCCATCTTGTGCATCAGGCCCGGAAGCGCAGCCTCCGAAGAGGAGGTACCAAGAACCAGAAGCAGTTCTTCCTTGAGGTAGCGGATGAGGGCGAAGATCGAAAAGCCGTTATAACGGGCGACGGCACCAAGAACGACGACCACGAACAGGAACGCAGTGACATAGAAGGTTCCGATCAGCATGGCGAGATTGGCGATCGAGCCAATGCCATACTTGCCGATGGTGAAGGCCATGGCGCCGAAGGCGCCGATCGGGGCTGCCTTCATCAGAACCGAGACGAGCTTGAACACCGGAACCGTGAGGTCCTGCAGAAAATCCACCACCGGACGGCCGCGTTCGCCCACCATGGCAAGCGCAACCCCGAACAGGACGGAGAAGAACAGCACCTGCAGAATGTCGCCTTCGGCGAAGGCTCCGACGATCGTCGTTGGGATGATGTTCATCAGGAAGCCGGTGATCGATTGCTCGTGCGCCTTGGCGGCATAGGTTTCAACGGCCTTGGCATCGAGCGTCGACACGTCGATATGCATGCCGGAACCCGGCTGGACGATGTTGGACACCAGGAGGCCGACTGCCAGCGCCAATGTGGAGAAAGTGAGGATGTAGAGCATTGCCTTGCCGGCAACGCGGCCTACCTTCTGAAGGTCAGCCATGCCGGCAATGCCGGTGGCGACCGTGAGAAAGATCACCGGTGCGATGACCATCTTCACCAACCGGATGAAGGCATCGCCAAGCGGCTTCAGATCGGCGCCGAGCTTGGGATAGAAATGTCCGAGCAGGATCCCGAGCGCGATTGCCGTGAGGACCTGAAAATAGAGTTGGCGATAGAAAGGCAGTTTGATGCGGGGTTCGGCGATTGCAGCAGGCGCGACCATGATATCCTCCACTGGGGCCCCACCAGAAAGCCTGGTCTCCCGGGGCACGTTCGTTGAACAAAGGCGGTCTCACGACCGTCTGGACATCTGTTCGCAAACCTTGTGCCAGTTTTTGCCATATTTATAACAATATGATATTATTTGATTATTTTTAGATGCAGTAGGAAGACACCGCCGTATGTCTGGAATTTCGCACATTTCCCTTGATCAATGTGCGGAAATCCACACAATGCCACCATGAACCAGGTTGACGATTTTGCACCGACCCAGACCCAATCCCGGACGCTTCGCCTGTGGCTGATGGCCCTGTCGCTCGTTCTGGCGGCTCTGGTCGGAACCATCGGATGGCACTATGGGCGCTCGCTTGCCCTGGCGGACCTCGTCGAGCAGGCGAGAAGTGATGCCGAACTGAAAATCGCCCTGATGCAGGCGGCCCTCGAGCGTCCGCGCGCGGTGCCATTGATCCTGTCACTCGACAAGGAAGTCGCAGACGCCCTGTCGAGCCGCAGCGGCGTGCAGATAGACCGGTTGAACCGCAAGCTGGAAGGACTGGTCTCCGATAGCCAGGCGTCGGTTATCTACGTCATCGGTCCTGACGGCAGGGCGATCGCCTCGAGCAACTGGCGGGAGCCGACGAGTTTCATTGGCAACAACTATAGCTTCCGCGCCTATTTCTCCGATGCGATGCGCGATGGACGGGCCGAGGAATTCGCGCTCGGCAGCGTCAGCAAACGGCCTGGCCTCTACCTGTCCCGTCGCGTTGATGGCACCCGGGGACCGCTTGGCATCGTGGTGGTGAAAAGCGAATTCGACGGGATTGAAGCAAGGTGGCAGGCAACCGGCCGCGCCACCTTCATTTCCGATCAGCGTGGCATCATTCTCATTTCAAGCCTGGCGGCCATGAGGTTCAACACCCTGGTTCCGCTGCCCGCTGCCGAGCGCACAGCCCTGCGCAACAGCATGCAATTTGGTCAGGCCGATCTGCACTATCTGCCGTTACCGGTGGACGAAGCGATCGGCAGCGACCTGAGCCTGACCCGTGCGGCACTGCCCGGCCTGAACCATAAAGATACCTATCTGCATCTCACGCTTGCGGTTCCCTCGACGCCATGGAGCCTCCATTATCTGCTCGCCACCGATGCCGAGATGGCTTCCCGCGCTCGCCAGACGATGTTTCTCGCACTTGCCGGTTTCATACCGGTTCTTGCCGGTTCCGCGATCCTGATCCGACGCCGCCAGATGTCACAGGAACGCCTGACGACAGCCGCACGCATCCAGGCCGAACTGGAGCGACGCGTCCGGGAGCGGACCGAAGATCTCACGCAAGCGCGCGACGCACTGGAGGCGGAGATCGCCGGCCACAAGAGCACGGAACACAAGCTGAAAGGGGTGCAGCAGGATCTCGTGGCAGCCAACCGGCTCGCTATTCTGGGTCAGGTCAGTGCAGGTGTCGCCCACGAGATCAACCAGCCGCTCGCCACCATTCGTGCCTATGCAGACAATGGCGCGATCTTTCTCACCCGCAGGAAAAATGAGGCAGCGACCGAGAACTTTGCCGCGATCGCGCGGCTGACCGAGCGGATCGCCGATATAACGGACGGTCTGCGGAATTTCGCCCGCAAGGGCCATGGGCGCGTCGGTCCGACACGCTTGACGGAGGTCCTTGAAGGAGCCGCCCTGCTGTTGCGCACCCGCTTTTCCGGCCGCATGGAAGCCCTGCAGATCGAGCGGACGGACCCGGACCTGATGGTGCTGGGCGAAGGGATACGGCTGGAGCAGATCTTCATTAACCTGTTCCAGAACGCACTCGAAGCGCTTGCAGAGCGGCCAGAGGGTCGTGTTCGGGTGGAGACTGTCACAATCGGCGAGATGGTCTGTATTCGCGTTGCAGACAATGGCCCCGGCCTCAGCGAAGAGGTGCAGGCGCAGCTTTTCTCGCCCTTCAATACATCGAAGGAACGTGGCCTGGGGCTGGGGCTGGTGATCTCGCAGGAGATCGCAAAGGAATTCGGTGGCCGGATCGAGGTCGCGAGCAGCACCGACGGCGCCACGTTCGATGTCTATCTGAGAAAGGCATGACGGTATGACGATCGGTCAAGTGGCGCTGGTAGAAGACGATGCCGATCTCAGGCACGCGACCGCTCAGACCCTGGAGCTTGCGGGCTATGAGGTCTTGACCTACGGTCGGGCATCCGAGGCTCTTGCAAGCCTCGCGGCAGATTTCCCCGGCATCCTTGTCAGCGACATCCGAATGCCGGGCATGGATGGCCTGACGCTCTTTTCCGAAATCCGCAAGCGCGACGCCGATCTGCCGGTAATCCTCATCACCGGCCACGGCGACATCGCCATGGCGGTCCAGGCCATCCATGACGGCGTCTATGATTTCATCGCCAAACCCTTCGCAACCGACAGGCTTCTGCAGAGCATTGGCCGAGCCATGGAGAAACGGCGGCTGGTCCTCGAAAACCGCAATCTTCGCCAGCAGGTCGAACGCGCCGCCGATGACCTGCCCTTGATCGGCCAGACCCTCGCGATGGAGCGTCTGCGTCATACGCTGAGACAGATCGCCGACACCGATGTCGATGTGCTGGTTCGCGGCGAGACGGGAAGCGGCAAGGAAGTGGTGGCAGGTCTGCTCCACCGGCTCGGGCACCGTTCGAAAGGCAATTTTGTCGCCATCAATTGCGGTGCCCTGCCCGAAAGCGTCATCGAGAGCGAACTGTTCGGCCATGAAACCGGCGCCTTCACCGGCGCCCAGAAAAAGCGCATCGGTCGCATCGAGCATTCGTCCGGCGGAACCCTGTTTCTCGACGAGATCGAAAGCATGCCGCCCGCTACCCAGGTCAAGTTCCTGCGCATTCTGGAAATGCGGGAAGTCTCACCACTGGGCACCAACGAGGTTCGCCCTGTCGATCTTCGCGTTGTGGCCGCCGCCAAAGTGGACCTTGGCAACCCGACCGAGCGCGGTGATTTTCGCGAAGACCTCTATTATCGACTGAATGTCGTGACGCTGACGATCCCGCCCTTGCGCGATCGCCGCGACGATATTCCGTTGTTGTTTGCCTATTTCGCGGAAAAGGCGGCCCGTCGCTTCAATCGCGACCTTCCCCGGATGGAGCGCGGCTTCCTCGATGGCCTGATGAGAAGGGACTGGCCCGGCAATGTCCGCGAACTCGGCCATGTCGCGGAACGGTTTGTGCTCGGGCTCGAGACATTTGAACCCGAGGGAGAAAAACAACAAACTGTGACGACAGACCAGCCAACCCTTTCAGACCGTATCGAAGCCTTCGAAGCGGATCAGATCCGCAAGGCCCTGCAGGAAACCGGCGGCGATGTTCAGGCAACGATCAACGCGCTCGGCATCGCCCGCAAGACCTTCTATGACAAGCTCCAGCGCCACGGCATCAATCGGGCAGACTATGCAAAATAGGCGATTGCCACACGCGCATCAGAACGTCGGTGGCGTATTGATCCAGAGCAGCACCGTCTCACCGGCATAACTGTTGCGCCAGGAATGCGGCCGCCGGCTTTCAAAATAAAAACTGTCGCCGGCGCCCAGTTCGAAGAACTGGTCGCCATCGAGCACGATCTCGAGGCTGCCGCTCAGAACATGGATGAATTCCTCGCCGATGTGTTGATAGGCGCCTTCGCTCGAGGCCCCCGGCGCCAGCTGAAACCGGTGGCATTCCATCTGGTTCTTTCCTTCCGACAGGACCTGGATCGCCACACCCGACGAGGTCGAGGGCCAGCTTGCCCACTGGCCGTTGCGGATCAGGGATTCGCCCGTCCCGCGATCTTCCTGACCGCTGAGAATGGAAATCGTCGTGCCGAAATGGCTCACGAGCTGATGTAGCGCCGTGAACGACAGGCCCTGCGAGGTGCGCTCGAATGTTGACAGCATTGAAACAGAAATGCCGGTGGCATTGGCGACATTTTCCAGCGTCTTGCCGGCTTCACGCCGCAGATGGCGGATCTTGTGGCCGATCGGCGCCTCGGCTGCGGCAACAGACTGAGAGACCGGTCTTGGACCATTGTCCGCGACGGGATCATCCTCTAAGCTCTCGCGGATCGCAGCCGGATTCAGACCCTTCTCACTGCGCAGATAGCTGATCTTCTTCAGCCGTTCGATATGGCTGTCCTCATAGAGCCGTTGCCCAGACTCAGTGCGGACGGGATCGACAAGCCCCTGGCTCTCCCAGAGTCTGAGCGTCGATGGCGAAACGCCTGCCATTCGGGCCGCCTCCGCAATCTTGTACCGAATCTGCTCTTGCATATGGCCACCTGTCCGTTCCGGCTCCACCGGGCGCCTGCTTCACCCGTCTCTACAAATTCTCCCCAACTTCCATATTGCAAAGTTACAGTAAAAATGCAAAAAATCTTTTCGAACTTGCCGAAGCCATAACGCTTCCGGCTCGCCGAGAATTCCATCCAGCACCTAGACCCCGGGGGTTTCCATGCTCAATACCGAACTTGCCGCCCGCAGATCCGATTCGATTTCGCGCGGCGTTGGCGTCACCACGCAAGTCTATGCCGACAAGGCTGAGAATGCCGAAATCTGGGATGTCGAGGGCCGCCGCTATATCGATTTTGCCGCCGGTATCGCCGTCGTCAACACGGGTCACCGCCATCCGAAGGTGATCGCTGCTGTCAAGGACCAGCTCGATCACTTCACCCACACCTGCCACCAGGTGGTTCCCTACGAGAACTATGTGCGGCTCGCCGAACGCCTGAACGATGCCGTGCCGGGCAATTTCAAGAAGAAGACCATCTTCGTGACCACCGGTGCCGAAGCCGTTGAAAATGCCGTCAAGATCGCCCGCGCCGCCACCGGCCGCCCGGCCGTAATCGCCTTTACCGGCGCTTTCCACGGCCGCACCTTCATGGGCATGACGCTCACGGGCAAGGTTGTTCCATACAAGGTCGGCTTCGGCGCCATGATGCCGGATGTCTACCACGTTCCGTTCCCGGCCGAGCTGCATGGCGGTTCTGTTGAAGAGACGCTCGGCGTGCTCGACAAGATGTTCAAGGCCGATGTCGATCCGGCCCGCGTGGCAGCCTTCATCATCGAACCCGTACAGGGCGAAGGCGGTTTCTATGAAACGCCGAAGGCTCTGCTCGTCAAGCTGCGCGAAATCGCCGACAAGCACGGCATTCTGCTGATCGCCGACGAAGTGCAGACCGGCTTTGCCCGTACCGGCAAGCTGTTTGCGATGGAACATACCGGTGTCGTCGCCGACATCACCACCATGGCCAAGGGCCTTGGCGGCGGCCTGCCGATCGCGGCCGTCACCGGTCGCGCCGACATCATGGATGCACCGGGACCGGGCGGTCTTGGCGGCACCTATGCCGGTAACCCGCTTGGCGTTGCAGCCGGTAATGCCGTGCTCGACATCATCGAGGAAGAAAAGCTCTGCGAACGCGCAACCTCGCTCGGCAACCGCCTCAAGCAGCGCCTGCAGTCGCTGATCGAAGCCGTGCCGCAGATCGTTGACATTCGCGGACCGGGCTTCATGAATGCCGTCGAATTCAACATTCCGGGCACCAAGGAGCCGAACGCCGCCTTCACCAACAAGGTGCGTGAAAAGGCGCTCGAAAAGGGCCTCATCCTTCTGACCTGCGGCGTCTATGGCAATGTCATCCGCTTCCTCGCACCGCTGACCATTCAGGACAACGTATTCGCCGAAGCCCTCGATATTCTCGAGGAAACCCTGCGCGAATGCGCCAAGGAGGCTTGATCTATGCCGATTTCGAACGCACTCCTGTCGAAGCTCAAGGATCCGTCTCTGGTCATCGACAAGGCGCTGATCGCTGGCGAATGGGTTGCCACGAGCGACAGCGGCAAGACTTTCGACGTGACCAATCCAGCCAATGGCGACGTGATCGCCACCCTGCCGGACATGAATCGCGCCGAGACTGCCCGTGCCATCGATGCCGCCTACAAGGCCCAAAAGATCTGGGCTGCGAAGACCGGCAAGGAACGCGCTGGCGTCCTGCGCAAGCTCTATGAACTGATGGTCGCCAATGCCGATGACCTGGCAACCATCCTGACCATGGAAATGGGCAAGCCACTGGCCGAGGCCAAGGGCGAAATCCTCTATGGTGCCTCCTATGTCGAGTGGTTCGGCGAAGAAGCCAAGCGCGTCTATGGCGATACTATTCCCGGCCACCAGCCCGACAAGCGCATCATCGTCATCAAGCAGCCGATCGGTGTCGTGGCGGCAATCACGCCGTGGAACTTCCCCAACGCCATGCTGGCCCGCAAGATGGCGCCGGCCGTGGCTGCGGGCTGCGCCATGATCTCCAAGCCTGCCGCCGAAACGCCGCTCTCGGCGCTTTCGCTGGCGCTTCTGGCAGAGCGTGCCGGGGTTCCGGCCGGCATCTTCAACGTCGTCACTTCCAAGGATTCCTCGTCGATCGGCAAGGAATTCACCGAGAACGACAAGGTGCGCAAGCTGACCTTCACCGGCTCGACCAATGTCGGCAAGATCCTGATGCGCCAGGGCGCAGACCAGATCATGAAGCTTGGCCTCGAACTGGGTGGCAATGCGCCGTTCATCGTGTTCGACGATGCTGATCTCGATGCTGCGGTCGAAGGCGCCATGGTGTCGAAATACCGCAACAACGGCCAGACCTGCGTCTGCGCCAACCGCCTCTATGTCCAGGCCGGCGTTTATGACGCCTTCGCCGAAAAGCTGGCCGCCAAGGTTTCTGCCATGAAGGTCGGCGATGGTTTCGAAGCTGGCGTCAATGCCGGCCCGCTGATAACCAGAGCCGCTGTCGACAAGGTCGAGGAACATATTTCGGATGCCGTATCGAAGGGCGCCAAGGTGGCTACCGGCGGCAAGCCGCACGAAAAGGGTGGCTTGTTCTTCGAACCGACGATCCTGACCGGCGTGACCACCGACATGCTTGTGGCGCGCGAGGAAACCTTCGGACCGGTGGCTCCGCTCTTCAAGTTCGAAACCGAAGAGCAGGTCATCGAGATGGCCAACAATACCGAATTCGGCCTGGCCTCCTACTTCTACTCGAAGGACATGTCCAAGATCTTCCGGGTGGCCGAAGCGCTGGAATATGGCATGGTCGGCATCAATACCGGCCTGATCTCCACCGAGGTCGCGCCCTTCGGCGGCATCAAGCAATCCGGCCAGGGTCGCGAAGGTTCGAAATACGGTATCGAGGATTATATCGAGATCAAGTATATGTGCCTTTCAATCTAAAGGCGCAACCTGATCGGGCCGGCTCTGCCGGCCCGTTTCATTTGGGGCATGAACTTTGGTCAATTACAGTTGGCTGATCTATTTCGTGGCGACACTCGCCATTGTCTATTTCATCGTATTGCTATCCGCGCCGATGAAATGGCTCTTTTCGCTGGCAGTCCTGATCTACGCCGTGGCCATGCTGCTTATTGCCGATGGAATCAGAGCCCAGTATGGCAGCGGCAATATTGCCTATGCCATCCTCCTTACATCTGCAGCACTCGCGGCCTTACTTTTCATTCTTATCCCACTGATCCACGGCATTTTCAGGCTTTGCCTCATTCCATTTGTGGCGAATGATGACAAACGCAAACGTTTATCTGACGCCCTCTATTGGTTCCTTGCAGGGCTTTCTGCGCCATTCCTGCTTCTTATGGAGCATCCCTTTGCACGCTACCCAGGAACGATCCTGATACCGGTGCTTCTGGGCACAAGTATCCTCGCCCTCGTCGCATTTCTTCACTTGCGTCGCCGCGGTTCAACAAGAGCCTTCGGGAACTATTTGCCGGGCTACGCTCTCGGCGTCCCGATCATGCTCGGGGTCAGCCTTTATTACGGCGCGAAGGTACTTCCGGCTGCTGAGGTGCTGGCAAAGGACACCCATTTCTGTATCGAAAGCGGCCAGTCTCAGATCACCTCATTGTTCGACATGACACCTCTGACCATGGTCTCGCGCGAATATTCAGAATATCACGCCGAGCTCATTGTAGAAACCACGCCCAAACCGGGCATATACAATTGGTCCTGGTGGACGCTCAGCTTTTCGCCTGTAAAGCCCAGCATGTACACCGACCGAAAATGCTCAAATCAGTGAACGATTTGTCGATCATCTCCACCCTTTCGTGAACATTCCAAACCACCTATCTTGATGCCAGAAGATGCGGCCCGTTGGCCGCCGGAGATCAAGATGGCATCGCTTTCCAACGCATTCGCTTCCCTTCCCAACACACCGCGCATGCCGGCACTTTTCGTCGGCCATGGCAGCCCGATGAATGCGATCATCGACAATGAATATAGCCGCAGTTGGCGACAGATGGGCGAGGAACTGCCGACGCCTAAGGCGATCCTCGTCATCTCCGCCCATTGGATGACGAGAGGCGCGACACTCGTCCATATCGGCTCCAACCCCAAGACCATTCACGATTTTGGCGGCTTCCCGCCGGAACTCTTCGCCCAGCAGTACAATGCCCCCGGTGCCCCGGACTTTGCCCAGGCCACCATCGAGTTGCTGGAAGAAAGCCACGCCCATTCCGACGAGCGCTGGGGCCTTGATCACGGTGCCTGGTCGGTGCTGATCCAGATGTTTCCCAAGGCCGATATCCCGGTCTATCAGTTGTCGCTCGACCTGTCGAAAGGTCTGGCCGATCATTTCAGGCTGGCTCAGGAACTGAAGGCGCTGCGCGAGAAGGGTGTGCTGATCATCGGCTCCGGCAATATCGTTCACAATCTGCGCGCGCTGAGTTTTGACGGCCAGAAGTTCGACTGGGCCGTCGAGTTCGATGCCTATATGGCCGATGCGATCGGCAACAAGGATATCGGCAAGGTGCTGGACGCCGGTAGCCTTGGCCGCACCGCCGCACTAGCCCATCCGACTGTCGAACATTTTCTGCCGATCCTCTATCCGCTTGCCGTGATGGACGAGAAGGAAAAAGTCAGCTTCTTCAACGACACGATTGATTTGGGTTCGATCTCAATGCGGTCCTTCGTGCTGAGCTGAACAGAACCAGACCCTCCCCTGCTCGGCGGAATCGACCGCCGAGCAGCACCAATCCAGACAGCACTTCCGGCTGTTTCATCCGGAACAGCGCAGTATTCATCGCGACGCTATTGTCCCCCCAACAAGGAAATATTGAGGGGACCTTATGTTCAAGCCGCTTCTGACCACAGTTCTCGTATTGCCTATCCTGCTAGCAATGCAGGTCGATAGTGAAGCCGGTTGGAAAAAGCGTGGCTGGTACGTCAAGAAGCCAAGCGCCAACTGCGTGATGCGCAAGGTCGCGGTGGCCGATGGCTATGGACGCATCTCCAAACGCATGGTCCGCGTCTGTCGTTAACGAACATCGTCTCGATTCCGTTAAATCTTCGGCAATCGCTGCCGCCTATAATGGCGTGAAGCGGGTCTGACCCGATCATCTGGGCACGACGACGGAGTCTCGAGTTGAAAATCGGCCTACCCAAGATTCGGCTTTCCCGAAAGCTTCTGTTCATCGTGCTTGGCATGACCGTGCTTCTCGGAGGAACAGGTGCGGCAGCACTTTATATCGGCTCCGATGCAATCATGGGCAAACCCGCCGAAAACGTGGCTGGCGAAGCCTGCACCACGATCCAGACCATGGTCTTGAAAACCCCGGCCCGGCGGCTCTGGCTGCGGAAATATATCCGCATGGAGAACGCCGATGGCGAGATGCGGATCAAGACAGCGCTTCGCATTGCCGGTCTCGCGGCCAAAGCCTACCAGGTCGACCTCATCCAGGTGAACGTTCTCGACGCAAAGGGCCCGGCAACCCGGGCGGAAATGCGTGGCCGCGCCATCGGCGCGGAAGTGTTGATTGCCATGAACCCGCGTTATCTGCCGCAAATGAAGTCGCCTTTCGTCGCTCGCTACTTCGACGGCCAACCGACGGCTGAAGGCCGGTTCTACGGCGATCGCGTTTCGCTCGATCTCGAAGACGTACAGAAGATGATGGGCAAGATGAAGGACGCCCCGGACAAGGTGGATTGCGCCGAGCCCGAAAAGCCTGCCGAGGATGCGGAAGCCGACAAGAACGCCCACGGCGAAAAGAAGAAGGAAGGCCACGAGGCCAAACCGGCAGCCAACGACCATGGCAAACCGGCCAATGAACATGGCGAGGCTGCCAAGGAAAATGCCCATGGCGAGCAACCCGCTGAGGGCGACAAGGCAGCCGACCATGGCGAGCCGGCCAAGGAAGGCGAACATCCGGCGGAAGCTGCCGCCGAAGAACCCGGTTTCCTCGACAGCGTGCTTGGAATGATCGGACTGGGTGGCTCAGAAGAAAAGCCGGCGTCCGAACATGGTGAAACCGCCGCCGATACATCCGGCGAGCACGCAGCACCTGCTGAAGGTCATGCGGCCCCCGCAGAGGACCACGCCGCACCGACGGAGGATCATGCTGCGCCGGCAGAGAATCATGCCGCTCCCGCAGAAGATCATGCCGCTCCCGCAGAAGATCA
>NZ_JAUOZU010000011.1 GCF_030551875.1 Fluviirhizobium alvei
CCGACGGAGGATCATGCTGCGCCGGCAGAGAATCATGCCGCTCCCGCAGAAGATCATGCCGCTCCCGCAGAAGATCACGCCGCCCCGGCAGAAGATCACGCCGCCCCGGCAGAAGACCATGCGGCTCCTGCAGAAGATCACGCAGCGCCTGCAAAGGATCATACTGCACCGGCGAAGGACCATGCCGCGCCTGCCGAGGATCACGCAGCACCAGCGAAGGATCATGCGGCTCCCGCAGAAGATCATGCCGCGCCTGCCGAGGATCACGCAGCACCAGCGGAAGATCACGCTGCTCCGGCGGACCATGGCGGGCAAACGGAACCCAAACCGGCACACTAAATTCCCGGCAAGAAAAAGGCGGCTCGGAGCCGCCTTTTTCAGTCTATGGAGACAGGCTCAATCCACCTTGTTGCGGCGGGCCGGGAACAGGATGACATCCCGGATCGACGGCGCATTGGTGAGCAGCATGATCAGGCGATCGATGCCAACCCCGAGACCGCCGGCCGGCGGCATGCCCTGATCGATGGCATCGAGGAATTCGTCGTCCAGCTGCTTGTCCTTTTCGCCACGCGCATGCGCCTGTTCGAGCTGCTCCACCATGCGGCGGCGCTGCTCTTCCGGATCATTGAGCTCGGAAAAGGCATTGGCGATTTCCCAGGCGTTGCAATAGCTTTCGAAACGCTCGACCAGACGCGGCTCGCCCGGCACTTCCTTGGCAAAGGGCGAGATATCCTTCGGGAAGTGCGTGACATGGCTCGGCTGGATCAGCGTGCCTTCCACCTTTTCTTCAAAGATGAAGGCCAGGCATTCGCCCCAGGTCCAGTCCTTTTCAACTTCGAAGCCGGCGGCCTTGGCAGCAGCGCGCGCTTCCTCATCCGTCTTGATGGCGAGGAAATCGATACCGGTCGCTTCCTTGACTGCATCGGGCATTGCCACGCGCTTGAACGGGCCCTTGAAATTCAGGACCTTGTCACCGAAGGCCACTTCGGTCGTGCCATAAAGCGAAAGCGCAAGCGTCTCGAGCATGCGTTCGACGAGGCCCATGATATCCTCGTAATCGGCATAGGCCCAGTAGCACTCCATCATCGTGAATTCCGGATTGTGGCGGGTGGAAACACCCTCATTCCGGAAATTGCGGTTGACCTCGAACACCTTGTCGGACAGGCCCGACACCAGCGTGCGCTTGAGATAGAGTTCTGGCGCAATGCGCAGATACATGTCCATCTTCAGCGTGTTGTGGAAGGTCTTGAACGGATCGGCCGTCGCACCGCCATAGATTGTCTGCAACATCGGCGTTTCGACTTCGAGGAAGCCCTCGCCTTCCATGAACCGGCGCACGCCCGAAAGAATCTTCGAACGCTGCAGGAAGCGCAGCTTCGATTCCTCATTGGTCATGATGTCGAGATGGCGTTTGCGGTAGCGCAGCTCGATATCGGAAACGCCATGCCACTTCTCCGGCATCGGCAGCAGCGACTTCGTCAGCATGGTGATGGTTTCGGCATTGATCGTCAGTTCGCCGCGCTTGGTGCGGCGCACCTTGCCCGTGACGCCGATGATGTCGCCAAGATCGATCAGCGGCAGAAGCTCGCGGGCTTCTTCCGGCGTCGTGTCCTTGTGGGAGAAGATCTGGATCTTGCCGGATGCATCCCTGAGATCGATGAACATGCCGGAGTTGCGCGAGGAATAGACGCGGCCCGCCACGGTCACTTCGTCAGCCGTTTCGGTATCCGGCTCGAGACCTTCATATTTCTCCGCCAGTTCCGCATTCGTCATCGTACGGTGAAAATGCGCCGGATAGACGTCACCGATCTTCTCGCGCAGAATGGCAAGCTTCTGGGCACGCACTTCGGCCGCATCGGAAGAAAGAGTGGCCTGCTGGTTCTTGGGTTCGGACATGTTTCTGGCTTTCTATCAGGCGTTGGCGGCCATGGTGGCGACGACACCAGCGGCGACCTTGAGGCGCTGGCGAACGACGGACCGGCCAAGCAGCGCCATGGAATCAAAGAGCGGCAGTGACCGCTGATTGCCGGACATGGCGACAAACAGCGGCGGGGTGACCACCTTCAGCTTCTTGCCCATCCGTTCGGCAACGGCGCGAAGCTCGGCCTCGATCGATTCGACGTTCCATTCCGGCATCTTTTCGAGATCGGTCAGGACAGCATTGATGATCTCGAGCGTTTCGGCCGGGGTGGTCTTCACACCCGCAAAGGAAGCCGGCGTCAGGCCGACATCGTTGGCAAGCAGGAAGCCGGCAAGCGAGGGCAGTTCTCCAAGCTTGGAAATGCGGCTCTGGGCCAGTTTCAGACCTTCCGTCAGGCGATCATTTTCCGATGCCCAGGTGAAGATGCGGGCGAGGAATTCCTCCGACGAGAGTTTTTCGCGCAGCCAGCGACCGTTCAGCCAATCAAGCTTCTGGACATCGAAAATCGCGCCGGCCTTGTTGAGATGGTCGGGTTCGAACTTTTCCGCCAGTTCCTCCATCGTCAGCAGTTCCTCGCCTTCGGCGATCTGGATGAAGAACAGGCCGAGGAAGTTCATCAGCGCCTCCGGCATATAGCCGAGCGCGGAATAGTAAGAGATCGAGGTCGGGTTCTTGCGCTTGGACAGTTTCGACTTGTCGGCATTGCGCATCAGCGACAGATGCATGAATTTCGGCGGTTCAAGGCCGAGATAGCGGTAGATGAGGATGTGCTTCGGCACCGAAGCCAGCCACTCTTCGCCGCGGGCAACGTGGGTGATCTTCATGAGATGATCGTCGACCACATTCGCCATGTGGTAGGTCGGCATGCCATCGGCCTTCAGCAGAACCTGCATGTCGACGGAATCCCACGGGATCGAAACATCGCCATAGACGCCGTCATGGAAATCGCAGGAACCTTCGGTCGGGATCTTCATGCGCACGACGGAGGGTTCACCGGCCGCCATGCGGCTCGTAACTTCCTCGGCCGTCAGGTTGAGGCAGTGACCGTCATAGCCCGGCGCCTTGGAGGCGGCACGCTGGGCTTCACGCATCTTTTCAAGCCGCTCGGGCGTGCAGAAGCAACGGAAGGCATGGCCATCGGCGACCATCTTCTCGACGAAGGGACGATAGATATCCTTGCGCTCCGACTGGCGGTAGGGGCCATAGGGACCACCGACATCGGGACCTTCCGACCATTCGAGCCCCGCCCATTTGAGGGCGTCGAGAACTTTCTGCTCATATTCCGGCGTCGAGCGAGTGGCATCGGTGTCTTCGATGCGCAGGATGAACTCGCCGCCCATTTTCTTGGCGAAGAGGTAGTTGAAGAGCGCGATATAGACGGTGCCGACATGCGGCTCGCCGGTCGGCGAGGGTGCGATGCGGACGCGGACGCCAGATTTGGTCATGAGCGAAAGTCCATTGAGCAACGGGCAAAACCGCCGGCCATGCGGCTCCTGGCTGGAAGCGCCGGCAGACGGAAATGCAATGAGCGTTGAAATCGACCCGGAAGGCGGAAAATTCACGGTCTGCCGGGCAATTCCGTTCGGGCTGCCTTAGGCCACATTCCCGATGGAAGGTCAAGACGAAGCTGCTTGGCGGAACCTCAAACCGGCTGGTTTCGTCCGTAGCTCTTGAGGAACATCGAAACAGCAGAACGCACCGTGCGCTCAACTTCCTCCTCGCTCGGGGGTGTCGGCATGGCACCAAAGAGCCGCGCGCGGAACAGCCCTGCCATACAGAGTTCGGCGAACTGGCGGGCGGCAATCGTACTGTCGATCCCTTCGGCCAGATCGCCCATCTTCACATGGCGGTCGATGTAGCTCACAAGCAGCATGGGACCACTGTTCGGTCCTGTCGCGAAGAAGCGGTTGGCGAGTGCCGGCATGCGGTCGATGACGCCCAGCACCATTCGCGCACCCTTGACTGCCTTGTCGGAACAGAGATGGGTCGCAAAGGTGCGCCCGAACCTGAGAAGGGTCTCTTCGAGCGGCAGATCGCCCTCCAGCGCTTCCCTGATCAGGTTCACGATTCGCATGCGGTTGCGATCGACCATCGCCGCAAACAGATCTTCCTTGTTCTCGAAATAGACGTAGAGCGTCCCCTTGGAGACCCCGGCTTCGCGGGTAATGTCGTTCATGCTGGCGGCATCGAAACCCATTCGCCAGAAGACGCATTGCGCGCCATCGAGTATCTGCTCCCGTTTGGCAGGGTCCTCACCGGCCGCCGGCCGTCGCGGAATCGCGGTGGTCGCGCCTTCGATGCTGTCACTCAACTCTGCCTCCCATGACGACTGTTAATTTATTTCGAACCATCCGGTTCGATCGCACTTGATATGCGTCATAAAAGTGAGTATGTCAAATCGAACTGAACCGTTCGGTTCGATTGATAGGCGAAAGAATTGTCATGACCAAGTCCCCCACCAATAGTGTTTCTCTTCGCCGCGTCGAATCCTCCAGCGACGGAACTTCGGAAAGCGCGACAGAAATGCCTGCGGCCGCCTCCCCTGCGGCAACCTCCGCCGAACCCGTCGCCACTTCGGCCGCTGGCGCTTCCCGTCGGCGGCCGAAGCTGGTTCTGCCCGTCATTCTTCTCGCAGCTCTCGCGGGTACCGGCTGGTACGGTTACCAATGGTGGACCGAAGGCCGCTTCATCGTTTCCACCGACGATGCCTATATCGAAGGCGACATCACCAACATCGCGCCGAAGGTCACCGGCTATGTGCGCAGCGTTGATGTGGTTGCCAACCAGCATGTGAAGGCAGGTGACCCGCTGGTGACGCTCGATGATGGCGATTACCGGATCGCGGCAGCACAGGCAGAAGCACAGATTTCCACGCAGAAGCTGGCGCTGAAGCGTTTTGACGCCCAGATCAATGCCGCCAAGGCAACGCTCGCGCAGGCCAATGCGCAGAAGGCGGCGCTTGAAGCCGTTGTCCGTGGAGCGGAATTGACTGCATCGCGTGCCAGCGAGCTCGAAGCCAAGTCCGTCGGCACGGTTGCCTCGCGCGACAATGCCCAGATCGCTCTTGATCAGGCCCGCGCCAATCTCGCCGGCGCCGAATCGAGCATTGGTGCGGCCGAGGCCAATATTGCTGTGGTGATTGCCCAGCGCGCGGAAGCCGAAAGCACCATCCATTCGCTCGAACTGCAGCTCGACAAGGCACGTCGCGATCTTTCCTTCACCGTGCTCAAGGCGCCCTTTGATGGCGTCGTCGGCAATCTCGGCGTCCAGGCTGGCGATCTTGTCACCCCCGGCCAGCGTCTGGCCGCACTGGTTCCGGTTGAGGCGCTCTATATCGAGGCCAATTTCAAGGAAACCCAGATCGCCCATGTTTCGCCGGGCGCCAAGGTGCGCGTCCATGTCGATGCGCTCGATGACGAGCCGCTCGAAGGAACGGTGGAATCAATCTCGCCGGCCTCGGGCGCAGTTTTCTCGCTGCTGCCGCCGGAAAATGCCACGGGCAATTTCACCAAGATCATCCAGCGCCTTCCGGTCCGCATCGCACTGCCGAAGGAAGCACTCGACAGCGGCAGGCTGCGCGCCGGCCTGAGCGTCGTCGTCGATGTCGACAGCCGCACAGGCACCAATCCGGTGCATGTCGCCAAGGCCGATTGAACGGCAACCCGACAGAAGGAATCGGCCCATGGCCGCCACCGCCCAGCCGACAGCCATTCCTCTTGCAGTCAAAGAGGAACCGGTTCCCGTTCGCCGTGTCATCGCCTTTTTCGCGATGGTGTTCGGCATGTTCATGTCGATCCTCGACATCCAGATCGTTTCTGCTTCGCTTGCGGAAATCCAGGCGGGTCTCAGCGCCAGCAATGACGAGATCGCCTGGGTCCAGACATCCTACCTGATCGCCGAAGTGATCATGATCCCGCTTTCGGGAACGCTGGCGCGGATTCTCTCCACGCGCGTGCTGTTTGCCGTATCCGCCGCCGGTTTCACGGCTGCGAGCGCGCTTGCGGCCACCGCCACCAACATCGATCAGATGATCATCTACCGTGCCATTCAGGGCTTTATCGGCGGCGGCATGATCCCCTCGGTCTTTGCGGCTGCCTTCACTGTCTTCCCGCCATCGAAGCGGCCTGTCGTTTCGCCCATCATCGGCCTTGTTGCCACACTGGCCCCGACGATCGGGCCGACGGTCGGTGGCTATATCTCGCATGCCATGTCCTGGCACTGGCTGTTTCTCATCAATGTCCCGGCTGGCATTCTGGTCGCGATCACCACCTGGTCGCTCATTGATTTCGACAAGCCTGAAATGAGCCTGATGAAGAAATTCGACTGGATCGGGTTGGCGGCCCTCGCCGTCTTTCTCGGCTCGCTCGAATATGTGCTGGAAGAGGGTAACGCCAAGGGTTGGCTCGATGACGGCCATATCGCGCTGGGAACGGTCGCAACGCTTCTCGGCGGCCTGATCTTCTTTCACCGCGCCTTCACCATCCCGTTTCCCATTGTCGACCTGCGTGCTTTTGCCAATCGCAACTTCGCCTTCGGCTCGATGTTCTCCTTCGTCATGGGCATCGGCATCTATGGCCTGACCTACATCTATCCGCTTTATCTCGGACGCATTCGCGGCTTCGATTCGCTGATGATCGGCGAAACGATGTTCGTTTCGGGACTGACGATGTTCCTGATGGCGCCAGTTGCCGGCATCATGTCGCGCAAGCTCGACCCGCGCGTGATGATGATGATCGGCTTTGCCGGATTTTCGCTTGGCACCTGGACGATGAGCAAGATGACCGCCGAGTGGGGCTTCGACGAACTGATCATCCCGCAGATCCTGCGCGGCGCCTCGATGATGATCGCCATGGTGCCGATCAACAATGTCGCGCTCGGCACGCTGCCGCTCGACCGTATCCGCAGCGCCTCCGGCCTCTACAACTTGACCCGCAATCTCGGTGGTGCCGT
This sequence comes from Fluviirhizobium alvei, assembly GCF_030551875.1. Classification (GTDB taxonomy): domain Bacteria; phylum Pseudomonadota; class Alphaproteobacteria; order Rhizobiales; family Rhizobiaceae; genus Rhizobium_E; species Rhizobium_E alvei. Next base: position 6,872 of record NZ_JAUOZU010000011.1, read on the forward strand.
GGGTTTGGCGCTGATCAATACGGTTTTGACCCGGCAGACCCATGTGCATTACGCCCAATTGGCCGAACATGTTCATCCGGGCAATCCGGAAGCGACCGAGATGATCGCCAACCTGACGGCAAAGTACAATGCATCCGGGTTTGATGGTGCGGCCATCGCGATCAAGAAGATCTACGGCATGGCCCAACAGCAGGCCTACATGCTGTCCTTCATCGATGTCTTCGTTCTGCTGACGGGTCTCTTCGCGTCGCTGGTTCTATTGACCTTGCTCCTGACCAAGCCGAAGCCCGCGACACCGGCCATGGACAGCCATTAATGGGCGTTTCGGTAGCGATCAGTTGATGGCGGCCACAGCGAGCACCGCGTTCGAGGGTTCCATCGCAACATAATCCACTCCATCACCGATGGTGAGCGTCACGATCGCCTGGCCGCTCATATCGGTCAGGGCAACGGTTCCATCCTCGTTCTGCGTCCAGTTGCGCGCAGTCGCAAGACCGGGCCAGACGGCATCGCATTCGCTTTCGGCCTGCATACCGTTGGAGCGGAATGAAATGCGCTTGCTGCGCGTCAACAGACAGGCAGTGCCGTTCTGCATGTTGGAAATGGTAAAATCCTGGCTCTCGGATGGCGTCGTCGAGGCGGAGATGATCGGATCGATCCTGTCGGCGCCTCCGGAAAAAGCAATCCAGATGCCGGCCACAGTCACGACCGACAAAGCTGCGATGGTACGTTTTCTCATGCCCGCTCCTTCTCGAAAAGGCGACCGGTAACGGCGGTCGACACCTCGTAGGAGCATGATGCGCCCGAGAACTTAACGGAAACTTACCATCGGGCCGGAGCGTTAACCATCGGATCTGCCGGCAAACGGCGTTTCCGGAACCGGCGTGAGAGGCTGTCCCTTCTCGAACCAGGAAATCAGGTTATCGACCACAAGATCCGCCATCGCATTGCGCGTGATGACGGAAGCCGAAGCCACATGCGGCAGAAGCGAAACATTGTCGAATGTCATGAGCGCGGATGGCACATGCGGTTCGTCTTCGAACACATCGAGGCCGGCGCCGGCAATCACCTTGCGGGAAAGCGCGTCGATCAGATCGTCCTCGCTGACCGTCCAGCCGCGTCCCACATTGATGAGGACGCCGTTGCTGCCGAGCCGTTCCAGGATATCGCGGTTGATCGTCTGGCGCGTCTCCGGCGTTTTCGGCACGATGCAGATCAGCGTATCGACGGCCTCCGCAAGCGCTGCGAGCGAGGGATAATGCGTGTAATTGACATCCGGGCGCTGCGAGCGGGTGTGATAGCTGATCCTGACATTGAACGGTTCGAGTCGACGCGCGATCTGCAATCCGATCCGGCCTAGACCATAAAGCCCGACATGACGACCGCGCAGGGACAGAGGCGACAGGCGGAAGGATCCTGTCTTTTCCCATTCGCCTGCGCGCAGCCAGTTCTCCGCCTGCGGCAGAAGCCGGATCGTGTTGAGCAGCAGGCCGATGGTGGTATCGGCAACCTCCTCATCGAGCACATCCGGCGTATTGGTGACGATCACGCCATGCTGGGCGGCATGGCGCGCATCGACGCCATCATAGCCGACGCCGAAATTGGCGACGATCTTCAAGTTCGGCAGCGCATCGATCATGGCAGCCGGCATGGCGTTGAAGGAGGCCAACCCTACGACCTTTGCCGCAATCTCGGGTGTGACGAGGGACGGGTCTGGCTTCGCAATCTCGATGATCTCGAACCGTTCGGCGACCCTCTGGCGGACACGCGGATGAACCCGGCCAATCAGAAGAATGGTGGTCATGGATGCTCCCTCAGCGGCGCGGTTTCAAAGGCCCGGTCGATTGACGGATTCGCATCTCGGGCTTGATCAGATGCAGGCCATCCGGGTCATGGCTTCCCGCGAGCCTATCGAGCAAGGCCCGCGCTGCCAGACGGCCGACCTCCGACTGACCGTTCCAGACGGTCGTCAGCGCCGGCGTGGCAATCGACGCCTCCTCGAGATCGTCATAACCGGTGACGGAAATATCGACGCCCGGAACAAGGCCGGCGCGCGCGATCCCGTTCATCAGGCCGATCGCAACCAGATCGTTCCAGCAAACAGCCGCCGTCGGCTTCTGCGGCAGCGACAGGAAGTGAACCGCCGCCTCGAAACCGCCCTGCCTTGTCCGGGGTCCCGGAATGCGCAGATCGGGCAGCACTTCGATATCGGCCTTGCGCAGGGCGTTCACGTAACCCTGATAGCGATCGCGCCCGGTCGATGTCTGATCCGTGCCGCCCACCATGGCAATGACCTTGTGGCCGAGCGAAATCAGGTGATTGGTCGCAAGCGAGATCCCGTAACTGTCGTCACCCCGGAAACCGGGCAAGGTGACGCCATCGATCGTACGGGCAACGAGAATGACGGGCATGCCGTTCTCCTCTGCCAGTTCCAGATCTTCAGGCGGCGACCCGATGGCCGGCGACATGATGATGCCATCGCCACCGAGCTGCAGCATCGTCTCGATGAAATTCCGCTGTTTTTCGACCGAATCGTAATGGTTCGAGAGAATGAACGTATACTGGCTGCGATCGAGTTCGCTTTCGATCGCCTTCAGGATTTCGCCATAGAACGGGTTCATGATGTCATGCACGATGACGCCGATGATCCCGGAACGCGATGTTCTGAGGCTGGCCGCGCGGCGGTTATAGATATAGCCCAACGCGCGCGCCTGTTCCTTGATGCGGTCACGCGTCGATACGGCGACCAGCGGACTATCGCGAAGCGCAAGCGAAACGGTCGCTGTGGAAACGCCAAGCGTTTCGGCGATCGTCGACAACTTCACCTTCTGGGCCATTCACTCTCCCCTTTCGGCAGGTTGCCCATGTTCCTTGCGAACAATCTGCACTCCTGCCGTCTCCCTGAAACAATTGAGGTATCACAATTGCTTGAAGCCGCAACTATCACACCCGTCATCTTTGTCTTTATTCACCAAAACCGTCCTCGACACCCGGTTTTCCGGCCATGTTGCGGTTGATCCGACGCAAAATCCTCCCGAATTGCCGGATTTCCTTCTCGCTTAAACCTTCGAAGGCCATTGCCTCGGTAGCCTTGGTGGCAAGCTGGATAGCGGCGACATGCTTGCGCCCCTCCTCGGTCAGCGCCGCACGCACGAGACGCCCATCGGCGACGCCGGGAAGCTTGCGCACGAAACCCTGCGCCTCCATGCGCGAAAGGGTCCGGGTCATGGTGGGCGGCTTGACGCCCAGCCGCGTGGCTATCTGGCCGGCTGTCAGCCCTTCCTCGCCATCGAGGGCAAGAATCACGCCGTCCTGTCCGGCATAGAGGCCGCTATGAACCAGCGAGTTGGTAAGAAAGGTGCGCATGGAGCGGGCCGAACGGGTCAGGTCGCTCAGAAGCTCGCCGGGAACCGGACCATCCTTGGCCTTTTCCGCTTCCGGCTTCTCCTTGGCGGACTTGTCGCGCTTTTTCTGCTTGTCCTTCTTTGCCATTCCCGTCCCGGCGCTTTGATTTAAATTTTTAAATTATGTATGCGTAAGGACGCGACCGAAGGCAAGGGGAGAGTTGCAAATGAACGGACCGGAACCATTCGCAACCGCAAATATGACCATCGCCGTGCTGCCACTGGGTGCCCACGAATATCATGGCCCGCACCTGCCGCTCGAAACCGACACGATCATTGCGGAAGGCATTGCGACACGGCTTGCAAAGTCCTTGCCGGCCGATCTGCCCATGCTTTTCCTCGAAGCCGATCCGATTGGCTATTCGATCGAGCATTCGGACAGACCTGGAACCCGCTCGCTTTCCTATCGGCAAGCCATCGAAGGATGGCTCGACATTGCCGAAAGCCTGAATGAAAGCGGCATCCGCAAGCTACTGCTGCTCAATGCCCACGGCGGCAATTCACCCTTGCTGACGGTGGTGGCAACAGAAGCGCGCGTGCGTTTCAACATGCTGTGCGTGGCCACCCACTGGGCGCGGTTCGGCATCGATCCCGCGATCGTTTCGCCCGCCGACAAGGCTTTCGACATCCATGGCGGCGCCATCGAGACATCGGTGATGCTGGCGCTCGCTCCCGATCAGGTCGACATGGGCAAGGCACGGGATTTTCCATCCGAACAAGAGGTCTTCGCGCGCGAGTTCAAGCATCTGAGAGCCTACGGACCGCACGCCTTCGGCTGGATGATGCGCGACCTCAACCCGGATGGCGCTGCAGGCCATGCCAGCCGGGCGAGCGCTGCAAAGGGGGAAAAACTGATCGCCGATGCTGTGAACGGCCTGGTGGAACTGGTGGGTGATATGGCTCGCTTCGATCTGTCCCGGCTGCATCCGGTCGACCGGACAGAACCCTCCGAAACATGAAAGACCGACTGCCCCACCGGTCGAAATCTTCTGCTGCCACGTTTGATCTCACCGGCATGATCTCCTATATGAGGACGATCTTCATCCGGACGCAGTGACGCCCGCCTTTGCATCGAGGCCATCATGACCGATACCGCTCAACAAAAGCCCATTCCCGTAACCGTGCTGACCGGCTATCTCGGCGCCGGCAAAACGACATTGCTCAACCGAATCCTTACGGAAAACCACGGCAAGCGCTATGCGGTGATCGTCAACGAGTTCGGCGAGATCGGCATCGATAATGATCTGATCGTCGAATCCGACGAAGAAATCTACGAAATGAACAATGGCTGCATCTGCTGCACCGTGCGCGGCGACCTGATCCGCGTGGTCGAAGGCCTGATGCGCCGCCCCGGCCGCTTCGATGCCATCATCGTCGAGACGACCGGCCTTGCCGATCCGGTGCCGGTGGCCCAGACCTTCTTCATGGATGACGATGTCCGCTCCAAGACCCAGCTCGATGCCGTTGTGGCTCTGGTGGACGCCAAGCATCTGCCGCTGCGCCTCAAGGATAGCCGCGAGGCGGAAGACCAGCTCGCCTTTGCCGATGTGGTTCTGATCAACAAGACCGATCTCGTCGAACCCGCCGAGGTCAAACGCATCGAAGACATTGTTCGCGTGATCAACCCCTCGGCCCGGATCTATCATACCCAGCGCTCCAATGTGGACCTTTCGAAGATCCTCGATGTCGGCGCCTTCGATCTCGAACGCGCGATGGAAAACGATCCGCATTTCCTCGAACATGGCCATGAAGACCATGCCTGCGGTCCCGATTGCGACCATCATCATCACGATCATGACCATCATCACCACGATCACGACCACCATGATCATGATCACCACCATCATGACCACGATCATCACCACCATGACCATGCGCCGGCTGCGATCCATGACGTTACGGTTCAGTCGATCTCGCTGCGCGGTGGCGAGATGAACCCGAAGAAGTTCTTCCCCTGGATTGAGAAGATCACCCAGATTCAGGGCCCGAACATCCTTCGCCTCAAGGGCATCATCGCCTTCGAACAGGATGACGAACGCTACGTCGTCCAAGGCGTCCACATGATCATCGAAGGCAATCACCAGCGCCCGTGGAAAGAAGGCGAGAAGCGCGAAAGCCGCCTCGTCTTCATCGGCCGCGAACTCGACCGCAAGAAGATCGAGGAAAGCTTCAAGGCCTGCGAGGCGGCTTGACCGAAACCTGGTCTTCCAGAGGCATTTCGACGCGGCGATGGACGCCGCTTGCAGACCTCCGCGACACGAGCTTGTGGCGGGGGGATGTCATTCGTTTGCCGCACCATCCTGAAATCGGCCCGGATTCGCGGCCCGTCGATCTCTTGATCTATGAACTCTGGGGGTACGATCAAAAGCTCGGCTTGATGATTACCAAAGGCTACAAGGCCGGGATGCCGCTCTTCTATGCACCGAAGGAAAGTCAGGGCGAAGGCAAATTATCGCTTGAAACGTCATGGCTTCACGCTAATTGGAACAAGTGGTTCGTCTACAATTATGAACTTGATGAGAATGAAAATCCTGTGCCGATGCCGATGACCGGAACCTTGGTCAGGCGGAATTCTCGGCCCGCACCAAGGTTGAATGTCTGATGCCCACCGTCGCCCCGCTTGACCTCGAAGGCCATGTGCTGGCCGCGCATTTTCTCGATGAGACACCCTTTTTCGTCGCCTCGTCCGGCGAGATCCACCGTCTCGACATGGGTCACAAGACTGAGGCGGCGCATCAGGGCATTCTCGCAACGGCACTGGACAGCGCGACCAACTCGTTTCTGACAGGAGGCGAAGACGGCAAGATCAACCGCATTTCGGCGGATGGCAGCGTCAAGCTCGTTGCCGAAGCGCCGCGCAAATGGATCATGGCGGTTGCCGCCGGTCCTTCGGGCGCGGTGGGCTTTGCCCATGGCAAGACCGCAACCGTCGTCACCAGCGATGGCAAAGCGCGCGATTTCACCGAAGAACGGACGATCGAAGGCCTGGCCTTTGCCCCGAAGGGTCTGCGCGTCGCACTGGCCCGTTATAATGGTGTGACCCTGCAATGGGTGGCAACCAATGGCGCTCCGGTCGATCTCGATTGGAAAGGCGCTCACAATCAGGTGACCTTCTCGCCCGATGGCCGGTTTCTGGTCACTGCCATGCAGGAGAATGCGCTGCATGGCTGGAAGCTCGATGGCAAGCCCGGCGAAGAAGCGCGCCACATGCGCATGACCGGCTACCCGGCCAAGATCAAGTCGACGTCCTGGTCGGTCAAGGGCAAATGGCTCGCATCCTCGGGCGCGCCAGCGGCCATCGTCTGGCCCTTTTCCGCCAAGGACGGCCCGATGGGCAAAGCGCCGCTCGAACTCGGCACCCGCGCCAACATCATGGCGACCAGCGTCGCCTTCCATCCGAACGAAGAGGTTCTCGCCATCGGCTATATCGACGGCATGATCCTCGGTGTTCGGCTGGCCGACGAGAAGGAAGCGCTGTTGCGTCGCCCCGGAAAGGGCGCCATCACCTCCATGAGCTGGTCGAAATCCGGCAAGCGCCTCGCCTTTGCCTCCGAAGCCGGCGATTGCGGCGTCATCGATATCAGCGCCTGAACCAACACCATCAATTCATCGGCGCCGGCTCAAGAAAACCGATCATCGCACCAGCCGGATCGCTGACAATCGCAATCCAGCCGGTCCCCGGGATCTGGAAGGGCTCGCGCTCGACCACACCGCCGGCCACGGTCGCGGTCTGGATGGCCGAACGGATGTCGTCAACGGCAAGGTAAGCAAACCAGTCGTTGCTCCCGGCCTGATCCGCCGGCCAGGCCATCAGGCCAGCGACCGGAACCGTCTCGCCCGTAACGAAGGCCAGCGTATAGGAGCCATCGTCCATCGGCATGTCCTGATAGGTCCATCCGGCAACGCTGGCGTAAAAGGCTTTGGCGGCCTCGAGATCAGCCGTCATCAGTTCATTCCAGGCAAAGGTTCCATGTTTCTGCATCATCGTCTCCTCGGGTTGCACACATAAGAACATAGAGTGAACATATGCGCAAGCCTTGGCCCGATGGACCGGAGATTCCGGTTGATGTTGGCAATGCTTCCGATATCTTCATCGGGGGCAAACGGAGTGGGGCATGCGACAGTCTTTGCTGAGGATGCTGGTGATCGGCGCAAGTCTTGCCTTATCCGGCCCTGCTTCGTCCGAAGCGGCCGATGTCGAGTTCAACAATCCCGACAAGGCCGTCAATGCCTATGGGATCACCACCTATCTCGATCTTGCCAAGCGCTTCGTGCCTGACATCAAGTCGGTGGAGAATGGCTATGTCGGCAAGACCCGAACAAAGATCCGCCATATCGGCGGTGCGGAATTCGAGAGCAAGGACGCCGACAGTTACGGGCTGTTCGATATCGCATCCACGATCATGAACGCCGATGGCAAGAAACGCCGCCTCGTGCTGTTCGATTTCGCCCAGGCGGCAGATGCAGCACAGGGTCTTGCAGTTCTCGCACTCTATGACGCCGGGATCAGAAACGACTTTCTCGATGCCGTCGATGTCGGGTTCGATGAAAGCACCTATTTCTTTGACCAGGCGACGCTCTCGGTGGCGGATGGTTCGGATGTGATCCTCACCATGAGTTCGCATTTCAACTCCAACCAGTCCTACAACAGCTATTCGATGCTGCTGGTCCGCAACGACCGGATCGAACATATCGATACGATTCCGCTTCTGAGTGACCGGACCTGTGCGGCGGAGCACAATCAGGAAATCCGCTTTGCATCCAACCCGGCCAAGGCCAGGCCCTATGCACCGATCACGGTTTTTGTGACCGATATGATCACACCAACCGGCGAGGATTGTGGAAGCGAAGTCCCGCCGCAGGAAGCCAGGGGCGAAATCAGGGTCACCTACAGTTGGGACGAGGCCACAAAAGCCTACCGACCGGATTCCGATGCTTTGAAAAAGCTCGCGGTCGAAAACGGTAACCGTTTCTGACGCCAAGTGCGCCTTGCAGACAAGACATGCGTTACACGCACTCGACAAGAGGCCGTTTGCACATTAATAAGGCGGCCAGACTTGGGCCGCGCCTCGCGCCCGTTCCGTCAGATGGCATGGTCTCCTTGCCCAATCTGCACCATCCGAAAGAGCAAGAATGAACAATTATGAAGGCATTGAGCCGGCCCTTGCCGTCGCGCTCGAAAAACGCGGTTATTCCGAACTGACTCCGGTTCAGACGGCCATGCTGGATCCGGCGCTCGTTGACGCCGACGCACTCGTATCAGCCCAGACCGGTTCGGGAAAGACCGTGGCTTTCGGCCTCGCGCTCGCACCCACGCTTCTGGCCGGACGCCAGAGGTTCGATCGCCCCGGTTCTCCCTTCGCACTGGTGATCGCGCCCACGCGTGAACTGGCGCTGCAGGTGCAACGCGAACTCGAATGGCTCTACGAAAAGACCGGCGCCACCGTCGCTTCCTGTGTCGGCGGCATGGATATCCGCACCGAGCGGCGCGCGCTTGAACGCGGCGCCCATATCGTCGTCGGCACACCGGGCCGCCTGCGCGACCATATCAGCCGCGAAGTCCTCGATCTCAGCCAGATCATGGCTGTCGTCCTCGACGAGGCCGACGAGATGCTCGATCTCGGTTTCCGCGAAGATCTCGAGTTCATTCTCGAGGCAGCGCCGGAAGATCGCCGGACGCTGATGTTCTCGGCGACCGTCTCCAAATCCATCGCACGCCTGGCCGAAAGCTATCAGCGCGATGCCGTTCGCATCTCCACCCAGAGCGAGCAGAAGCAGCATGGCGATATCGAGTATCGCGCCCTTGTTGCTGCCCCGAATGATCGCGACCATGCCATCATCAATGTTCTGCGCTTCTATGAGGCGAAGAACGCCATCGTCTTCTGCAACACGCGCGCGGCAGTGAACCATCTGACGGCGCGGCTCAACAACCGCGGCTTCACGGTTGTTGCACTCTCGGGCGAACTCAGCCAGTCGGAACGCACGCATGCGCTACAGGCCATGCGCGACGGTCGTGCCCGTGTCTGTATTGCCACCGATGTGGCAGCCCGCGGCATTGATCTGCCCAACCTCGAACTGGTCATCCATGCCGATCTGCCGACCAATCCCGAAACCCTGCTGCATCGCTCGGGCCGAACCGGACGCGCCGGTCGCAAGGGCGTGAGCGCACTCGTCGTGCCGACAAGCCAGAAACGCAAAGCAGAACGGTTGCTCCAGGCGGCATCGCTCAACGCCGAATGGGCAAGCCCACCGAGCGCCGACGATGTCAATCTGCGCGACAATGAGCGCCTGATGCAGCATGAGGCTTTTTCCGCCAGTGTCGAAGAGGATGAAGCCGATCTCGTGGCACGCCTCATCGAAACCCATGGCGCCGAGAAGATCGCAGCAGCTTTTGTCCGCCAGTATCGGCTTGGCCATTCTGCTCCCGAAGATCTCTCTGATGTGAGCTATGTGCTGAACGGCCCGAAAGCACGCCCGGAACGCGCACCGCGCACCGAGAGCAGCCGCGACCACAACGAGGATTTCGGTCGTTCGGTCTGGGTTTCGCTGTCGGTCGGCCGCAAGCAGAATGCGGAACCGCGCTGGCTCATCCCGGTTCTTTGCCGCTCGGGCAACATTACCAAGAGCGCCATCGGCCAGATCAAGATGATGCAGGAAGAAACCTTCGTGCAGCTGACAGAAGATGGCGCGGAAACCTTCCTCATGGCGATCGGTCCGCAGCGCACGCTGGACCGCGGCATGCGCGTGACCCTTCTGGACCAGGCACCGGATTTCTCGTCGGCAGGCCGTTCGTCGGCACCGCGTTTCTCCGACAAGCCTGCCTTCCAGGATCGCAAGCGCAGCAACGATCGGCCCTCGCGTGATTTCCAGGATCGGCCGCCGCGCGAAAAGAGCGACTTCAAGAAGAAGTTCAACGAACCCGCGAGCGATTTCGGTGCAGCCGCTCCGAAGAAGAAAAGCCGCAAGGCAGATTACGCCGCTGCAGCGGGCTCCTACGATCAGCCATCACGCGATCGTTTCGCCGACAAGCCGCCGCGCGAGCAAGCTCCGCGTGACAAGGGAAAGCCAGCCGGCAAATCCTGGGGCAAGCCTGGCGGTCGTCCGGATCAACCGACCGGAAGCGATCGCCCGCGCAAGAAGAAGACCGGCAAGCCGAACGGCTGAATGGTGGATATGCCACCCCCAATGCTCTCAGCAGACAGGGGTGGCCACAATCAACGATGAGTTCATGCCAGAACCATATGCGGCCGGCCGTTCGAGGTCTTTTCGACGGTACGGCCGTCTTCGTCGAGCGTCACGGTGACCCGCTTGCGATAAGCTGAAAAGCTCTCGAAGGTCACGACATCGACGGGCTCGTCGAAATCGAATGTCACCCGATACTTGCCGTGAACGCTGGTCAAGGCCTGAATGGCGATGATCTCGCCGGTGAAGGCCTGGCCGAGATAATGACCGGACACTTTCGAGCCGATCGCCAGAACCGGCTTCGGTGGCCGATTGCCGACAGCGGCATGCAACGTGTTCCAGTCGCGGAAGCCGAACTGGCCGGCAAGCAATTCCAGCGCCTTGGAGTGGTTGATCTCGGAACCCTGTCGGGCAAGCGTTTCTCGCAGGCGTTTTGCCTGCTCTTTCAATGCTTCCAGTGAAGGAAGCGTGGCCATGTGAGCCATAACGATCCTCTTTCCGGCATTCGCAACTGAGATATTGGGGCCCGCATTGCCAATGACCGGAATGCCATCGAGATGGAACAGATCCGAAATTGGGAAACTTCACCATGTCCTTAAGGACTGCGAGCGGCAGGGGTTTCCGTCCCTGCCGCTCACATAGGGGTTCAGAGCGATTTTGTCAAATTATGCTCAGAACGGGTAATGCTGGTTGGGATCTTCGATTGTGATCCAGCGGAGTTCTGTGAACTCGTTGATGGCAGCCTTGCCGCCGAAACGTCCATAGCCGGA
>NZ_JAUOZU010000012.1 GCF_030551875.1 Fluviirhizobium alvei
TGGGCGTCCTGCGCAATCCGATCGAAGCGGAATAGGGCGGCGCGGATATTCGAAGATGTCCGGAGGATAACGCAATCGGTCGCGATCATCGGCGCTCGGTGGAATCCCGGTGGCGACGGCAGGAGACTCGAGAGAGCTGTTGTTGAACGTCACGGAAAACCGACGCCGATGGCGCATGGAAGTTTCTGCCGGACTCTTGCCTTCGGAAGGGGCGTGTTGCACACTTTCTGCCGAGTCAAAATGGCCCCTCTCACGCCATCCTTCATGCTTTGTTAACCTTTTGCAGTCCGAAGAGGTGCGCGAGCAGATCGTTCTGATCATTAACGGTCCAATCGCCGGTGAGGCCGAAGCCCTTCTTCAGCCACAGCATTGCTTCGAAACCCGCGATTGTTCGACATGCCGTCCTGAAGGATTTAAAGCCGCTGATCTTCGGCATGTTTTTCTTCACCCGGAAATGGTCGCTCTCGATGCCTTGCTGCAGATGCTTGGTAACAAGATGCAAAGGCCCATCATCGGCGACCGTCTTGATCGTTGACGGAAACGTGTTGGGTCCATCGGCGCCAATCTTCCCCGGCGATAGCAGCGGCTCGTCCCTGAGCATCTTTCGAAAGGAACACTTCGCGGCATCGAGGTCGCGTTTTGCGGTCAGCAGGAAGTCGATCGGGTTTCCGTGCTTGTCGACGGCACAGTACAGGTATCGCCACTTGCCGCGGATCTTGACATAAGTCTCGTCAACTCGGACTGAACCCCAATGCGGTGGGCGGAACGGGCGCAGCCTCTTCTCGATGACTGGTGCATAGGCGAGGACCCAGCGATTGATGGTGCTGTAGTCGACCTCGAAGCCGCGCACGCGGAACATTTCTTCCAGATCGCGGTAGCTCAACAGATAGCGCAGATACCAGGTCACCGCCTGCACAATCAGCCAAGCTTCAAAATGCCGTCCTTTGAAGTCATCCTTCGACTGGCGCTTCAACTTCTCGGCAATGGAATTCAGAATCAATTGTGCGCTCCACAAAATTTGGAGCAGGAATTTCTCGTCCGCAGACAGCCGTCAAAAAATCTTCTTGCCAAACCGGGGTCGTCCACACACGACCCGCTGCTTTGTCTTGGTCAGCGCACCGCCGAGAACCATGTCGAACGTCCGGCTGGTCTCATACCAAAGCCGACGCTTCTAGATGCGCCCCATGAGCATGAGGACCAGAATAATGATCAAAACCAGACCGAGGCCACCGCTCGGGCCGTAACCCCAGGATGCGCTGTGGGACCAGCTGGGCAGAGCGCCGATCACCGCCAGAACGAGAATGATGAGGAGGATGGTACCGAGAGACATGGGGGAATCCTTTGTCAGATTGCTTCGGATCGAGCTTTTTGGAAGCTGCTCAAGCCGGGACGATGACATCCCGGCCAGAGGCCTGTGGTTACTTCTTGACTTTGTCCTTGAGGGTGCCAACGGCGGACTGGACCTTGCCAACGGCCGCCTCGGTCTTGCCTTCAATGACCAGCTTGGGGCTCCCGATCAGGTTGCCAGCGACAGCCTTCGATTTGCCTTCAACCTGCTTGATGGCGCCCTTGATGTGATCCTTGTTCATGATGGTTCCTTTCTCTGTTCGCCCAAATCGGGTCAGTTCTCTATGGATTGGCCGATGGATAGGCCCATAGGTGCTTCCGTCGAATGGAGAACCGGATCTGACCGTGCAGGTTTGGAACGACGGCCGCCAGAGTCGGAAAATACGCAAAGGATGTAATGGGCCGGTTCAGCTTCCGGCAGCTACGGCAAGCCGCGCCAGCGCAGGCAGCGATTTCGAGCCTGTTCTTTTCATGATCGAAGCGCGATGATTTTCGACCGTTCGCTGGCTGATCCCGAGATCGGCAGCGATGTTCTTGTTGGGATGACCCGCCAGAACGAGGGTCATGATCTGACGCTGGCGCTCGGTCAGTCCGGCCATGCGCCGAACGGCATCCTCGTGCTTGTAAACGACCATGTTCTGATCCGCCGCCTGGGCTTGGGCGTCTGCAACAGCGGAGAGCAATTCGGCCCGCCCGACTGGTTTTTCGATGAAATTGGCCGCTCCTGCCCTCATTGCGCGCACGGCCAGACTGACATCGCTGTAGGCCGTGATCATGATCGATGGAATGGGGTCGCCGCGCTTCTTGAGGGCAAGGATCAGATCGAGTCCGGATAATCCCGGCAGATAGGCGTCGACCAGAATACAGCCCGTGTCGCCCATTGCATAATCGGCCAGAAAGGCCTCGCAGCTGTCAAAGGTCAGCACTGTATAGCCTGCTTCTGCCAGCACGGTACGGATCGCCTCGCGCACAGCCTCGTCATCATCGATCACATAAACCTTCGGGGACCTTTCGGTATTATCATGTGCTGAGGTAGCGCGCTCCCTGGCCGCGTCATGTGCGCCGGTTTTGGCCAAAGAGGTGCGGATGGCTCCCAGAAGATCCACCGTATGGACCGGCTTGTTGAACAGCAGGCAATCAACCGCCGAGATCTCCTTGATCGTTGCCGTCGAGATATCACCGGTCAGGATCATGACAGGGATTTCGTTGTGAAGGATGGCGCGGATCTCGAGCGAGGCTGCGAGACCCGTCAGACCAAGCGGCAGATTGTAGTCCGCGATAATCATGGCGGGGTGCACCGCGTCCGCTTTCACCATGCGGATGGCGGCATGCCCGTCGTCGGCGATGACAACATCCTGGCCGTCATATGTCAGAATTTCGACAAGCAGTTCGCGAACCTGAGGATCATCCTCGATCAGCAGGATGGGGCGCTTCCCCGTGTTGGCCGGCACCGGCCTGGGGCGCAACCCGGCCTTGACCTCCGGCGGTGCTGCGCCGCAATCGTGATTCACATTCACCAGAATACCGAACGCCGAGCCCTTGGCTGCAAGGGAGCGCAGTTCGATCTTGTGCCCGAGCATTTCGGACAGTCTCTTGACAATCGAAAGCCCCAGGCCGAGGCCGCGGCTGCGTTCACGCGCACCATTGTCCAACTGATGAAACTCGTCGAAGATGGCAAGAAATTCGCTTTCGGGAATACCGATGCCGGTGTCCCAGACCTCTATCGACACCGCCTGGCCTCTGCGGCGGCACCCGAAAAGAACCTTTCCGGCTTTCGTATATTTCAGTGCATTGGACAGGAGATTGCGCAACATTTGCCCCAGAAGGGCACGATCACTGGTGACCACAAGCTTGGAGGGAACCATGACCAGACGCAAACCGAGCGCCCGCGCCTGAAGGTCGAATTCGGAACGCAGCGTCTCCAGCAGAGGGCCGATTTCGAAGGTCGTGTAGCTTGCCTTGATCGTACCGGCCTCGATCTGGTTGATGTCGAGAAGCGTATTGAGCATGCCGGACATGGCGTTGAGCGTATCGCCATAGCGGGAGACCAGGCTTGCTCCCTTTTCATCCTTGACTGTTTGCGCGAGCAACCCTTGCAGCAATGTCAGGGTCTGGAGCGGCTGGCGAAGATCATGGCTGGCGGCGGCGAGAAACCGGGACTTGGCCGCATTGGCGGATTGAGCCTGCTTCTTTGCCGCCTCAAGAGCCTCGGAAATATGCTTGCGTTCGGTGATGTCGGAAAATGTGATCACCACCCCTTCAAGATCCTTCTCCATGGCAAGGTAGGGGGATATCCGGCGGATGAACCAGGTTCCCTGCCGGGTCCTTATTTCGGTCTCCCGGGGTTGTCCGTCCTCGAGAACGCCATGGGCGTCGTCTATGAGGCTTTCATCCGGGGCAGTCGATTTCAGATCGCTGAGAGGCCTGCCGATGTCAGAGATGATGATGTTGAAGATCGTTCTTGTTGCCGGCGTAAAGAAACGGATCTTGAGGTTGATATCGAGAAAGATCGTCGCGACATCAGTGCTATAGAGAACATTCTGCAGATCGTCGGAGGTGGTGCGCTGGCGTTCCAGCGTTTCCTGCAGCTGCGTGTTGAGCGCAGTCAGTTCCTCGTTGAGAGACTGAAGTTCCTCCTTGGAGGAAACCAGCTCCTCGTTGGTCGACTGATATTCCTCGTTGAAGGACAGGGCTTCCTCATTGATGATGCGCTGTTCTTCGCTCGCCTGTTCCAGATTGTTGATGGTCGATTGCAACTCGGCACGCGTTGCCACGAGCTCGCGCTCCAACGCATTGATCCTGACAAGGCTGGAAGGAGGCGCCGTGTCGGAAGTCGCGCTGGACACTGGCTTCCGGTCGACAAAACAGACAAGACCCATCGGTTCACTGTTCTGCGTGACGGGCAGAACGAGAACATCAAAGACGACCGACACATCGTCCCGCCGCGGTTGGGCGCAGGCAAGGAGTTCCTTTTGCCCGGATTTTACGACCGTCTCGATCAATGTCGCGATGTCGGCGCGCAGATGGATTTCCAGCATGGCCAGAAGATCGTGGCTCGGATATCCGGTCGGAACGCGCAGGTAGCGGTCGATCGGTCCGATGGAATAGAGGATCTGACCGGATTCATCGATCAGCACGGCAGCCGGTGCGAAATGGTCGGTTATCAGCCGTTGGCAAAGGCTTGCCAGGGGCGTCAACTGCCTTGCGGCTCTGGCTGATTTCACATTCTGCGGCTGTCTCAGTTCAAATCCCGCGACCGCATTTCGCCGGGTCTTGGTTCGGCGCCAGAGGTGCAGTTCTTTCATGGCGATATCAAACTGCCGGTTTGCGCCGTTGGCGGTTTCAACGTTGCCCAGCAAGAGCAACCCGTCATCCGCGAGCGCAAAATGGAAGATCGACAGCAGTTTCGACTGCGCGTCGGCCGTAAGATAGATCAGGACATTTCGGCAGGAGATGAGATCAAGGTGCGAGAAAGGCGGATCATTCAATAGGTCCTGGACCGAGAAGATCACGCAATCGCGCAACTCGGCTGTGACACGGTAGCCGGCTCCCTCCCTGACGAAGTATCGATGCAGGCGCTCGGCGGAAACATCCGCCTCAATGCTGGCAGGATAGAACCCGGCTCTTGCCTGCGCAACGGACTCTGAATCAACATCCGAGGCAAAAATCTGTAGCCGGCGCACACCATTTCGCGCTGAAAAACATTCGAGGAACAGGATGGCGATCGAATAGGCTTCTTCTCCGGTTGAACATCCGGCGACCCAGACACGGATCGTGTGATCGGTCGCGCACCGGTCGATGATTTCGGGAATGACCGATCTGGACATCGCATCGAATACGGGGGGATCGCGGAAGAATCCCGTCACATGGATCAGGATATCGTTGGCCAGGCGCGTGGTCTCGATCGCATCCTTTTTCAGAATGTTGAGATACGCTTCCATATCGCCGGCATCCAGGTCGTGGCTGGCCATTCGCTGTGCGACACGACGTTCGATGGTGCCCCGTTTGTAATCCGAAAAGTCATGCACGGTCTGCCGGCGCAGATGGTTGATAATCGCGCCAAGGGTTTTCAGATCTCCGGAACTGCGGCCGGACGACTGGTCAAATATCCTCCTCAGAAGATGATCAGCGGTATCGATCTGGTCAAAATTGCCGCTCGCAATAACGCTTTGCGGCATGCCGGGGAATGCCGCGTCCTGCGGGTCCTGCACCAAGACCTTGCCTCCTGCCTTCTGCAGGGCGGCGCATCCTTCGGTGCCATCGGTTCCAGTGCCGGAAAGGATGATAGCTGTCACGGACGGTCCGCAATCGGCTGCCAGAGATGCCAGCAACACATCGATGGGCATACGCACCGCCTTGGCATCATCCGGGCGGGTAATCGCTATGCGGCCTGAACGGACGGTGAGAAAACGACCGGGCGGGATGACATGCAGGAAACCCGCTTCCAATGGAGCACCGTCCTTGGCCTCAACCACGGTCAGGCGGGTTTGATGGCTCACGAGATCGACAAGCAGGTTCTCCTGATGGGGATCGAGATGCTGCACCAGAACGAAGGCAAAATCCGAGAGCGGCGGTCCGCCTGCCAAAAGCTTCTTGCACGCTTCAAGCCCACCCGCTGACGCACCGATCGCGATAATACCGGCGGGAGGCACCTTCTTCGAGGCACGGGGGCGGCTCAACGACCTCTTGTCCATCTTGACAGGCTCAACCATGCATATGCCTCCGGTTGGCCCGGCGTGCCTGGTAGAGGCTCGCCATAGATGGGCGTGGCCTGCAGATGCTTGTCCGCAGCCTGCGGGTATCCAGACTGTGCCTGTTTGGCAGGACTGTCAATCGCGACAGAGCCAGAGCCCGCGGATCGCATTCGACCGCTTGGCCGGGCCGTGCCCCCGCGGCTGTGAGTATAAGCCGAGTCTGTTCGTCGCCGTCCCGGAACGCTCTAATCCTCTTCGGCACCGATACAACACGATGGTTTCACGCGTGCCGGAAAGACCAGGTTGTTCCATGAAAATGATCATCATTCTAACGCTGACGGCACTATCCCTGACATCCTGCGTGGTCGCCGCAACGGACGGTCCCCGTCGTTCCACACTGATCGTCAGGCCAGCCGTCACTGCGGTCGTCGTCGTCCCTCGCCGGCACTATAACCGCCGCCATTGCTATATCGGACGCAACAAGGTTCAGCGTTGCTACTATCGCTGATGAAACCAGTTCAGGCCGGCCGAAAGGCCGACCTTCGACTGCCCGGCAGAGAGCGCAAGCCTTGTCTCTCAAGAGCATGGGACGCCACCCTGCGAAGGCCTGAGCAGCCTTCGTTCCCAGGTCTCAAATCAAAAAGCTGACACATATGTAACGCTTCTCGCTTTGCTAACCTCATAAAGGAGTTTGGATTTTGGCTAGTTTCGAAATCGGCCCAAGACAGCGTTCCGGCGAGCATGAGGCTCGCGATCCAAAAATCTTCAGCAAAGTCCTTGCCTGCGTGGATTGTTCCTACGCGTCGCTAGCCGCCCTGTCCCACGCTGTCGCCATTGCACAGGCGATCGGTTGCGAACTGGAAGTCATCCGGGTGATTGAGGCGACTGGCCTTCGAGCCTCGCCGACCGATCCCGTCGACTGGGCCATGCAACACCGGCTGGCAGAAGCAGAGGTTCGGGCGAACGCCGCCGCATTCGGCGAACTGGTTCACCAGGTCATTATCGATGACGGCGTGCCCGGCAATCGGATCTGCGACTATGTGCGCGAAAACGGCGTTGACCTCACTGTGCTCAGCACCGGCAGCACCCGCAATGGCACGCCAACGACTCCAGGCTCGACTGCGCTCAGGGTTGCCGAAATGGCACAGGGGTCGGTGCTGTTGGTTCCCGCAAGCCATCCGTCCGCCCATCCGGTTTCCTACAGGCGCATCATGACGCTCCTGGATGGATCTGCGCGCGCAGAAAGCGCCCTGCCGGTTGCGGTCGCGGTCGCCACGGCCCATCATTCCAACATTGTGCTGGTCCATGCCGCATCCGACAAAGTCGATCCAGCGGGAACCCGTACAGTCAAGCCTGAAACTCAAGCTTCGTCCGACCGGATGAGCCAGCGCGGCGAGCGGGTTGGGGCGCATTATCTCAAACGGATCCAATCCTGGCTTCCGGAGGGAAATGGCCACCACGCCTCGCACCTGCTTGCCAGCGATGATCCCAGACATGCGGTGGCCAAGGTCGCGAGCAAAGACAGCGCGGATCTGATTGTGCTGTCATCGACCGGCTTTGGAAGCCATCCGGGCGTCACATTGGGCAGTGTCGCTGAATATCTCATTTCCCATACCGAGATCCCGGTGCTGCTGGTGCGCGACAGGGCATCCGACATGGTCTCGAATGCCGGACGTGCCCTGGATTCATCGGATTTGCGCCAACCGCTTGGTGCCGGCCTTTGACCGGCGGCGAAACGGCCTTTAAGAAGCCGGAGGATGACAACCGGATCCGGCCAGGCATGCAATCGAGACGGCGCGCAGGGCCATCGCCGGTTCCGGTTTGGACGCATGCGGCAGACATGATTGTCTGGCTCAGCACATTGCGCGATCTTCACATTACCCTGCCCCATCCGGCGGCCAAGGCCAATGAATGGATGCTTGACAACGAATTCCATCTGCGTCGCGCGATCCGGCAGGTCCAGGACGACATGCCCAGGAGCTTTTACCGCCGGTTGCCGCCGTTGACAGGGGAAAAGCAGGGCAATGCCCCCCGTGTTCTCGGGTTGGCCTATGAAATGCTCGAAGCCGCACACATGCAGGTCGAGCTGTCCGCGACGATCGATTTCATCCGCAAAAGCCCGAATGGCTCAAGCCTCACCATTGCGGAATTGTGGGCATTTCCGGCGATGCTGCGGTTGGCATGCCTTGAAATCGTAGCCCTTTCCTTTGCCGAACTTGCACCGGAGAAGCCCGCCCCGTTCGGCCCGAGCCCGATCATGCCGGCCATGAGCGACATGGAGCCCACGGAGCGGGTCTCGCGCGGCATTTCTGCCCTGATCTCCATTTCCACGACCTCTTGGAAAGTCTTTTTCGAGTCCGTCAGTACGGTTGAGTTGATCCTGAGGGACGATCCCGCTGGCGTCTATGGCGCGATGGATTTCTCGACGCGTGACAGCTACCGCCGTGTGATCGAGGAGCTGGCGGACGGAGCTGGCGCGAAAGAAGACATGGTCGCCATGACCGTACTTGACCGTGCCCGCGCTCACGCCTCCGACCCACGGAGGGGCCATGTCGGATGCTGGCTTGTGGCAGAAGGGCGCGCTGAAATCGAAGAGGCGATCGGCTATCGTCCGTCACGGCAAGCCCGTGTCCAGCGCCTTGTTCTTGGCTCGCCCGGACAATTCTATGGTTCATGCATGGGATTGTTCTTCGCTCTATCGCTCCTCGCACCCGGCCTGATCCTCGCGAATTTGCATGCGTCATGGCCAATGTGGCTTCTCGGGTTCATCGTATCGCTGATACCGGCCTCAATCCTTTCCGTCATGATCACGCAGTTCATCGTGACGCATATTGTTCCGACCCGAACGCTGCCGAAAATGGATGTGGATGCCGGTCTTCCGGATGATTGTCCTGTCGTGCTGGTGATGCCCGTCATCCTTCGCCGCGCCAAGGAAGTCGGTCCTCTGGTTGAAAAACTGGAGATGCACTGGCTTTCCAATCCGGAACCCATGATCCGGATCATTGTTCTGAGCGACTTTGCCGACGCCGATCGCGAGACGATGCCGGACGATATTGCGATCGAGCAGGCCCTTGTCGATGGGATCCGCCAACTGAATATGCGCTACCCGCTGACCGTCCCCTTCGGGTTGATCCATCGGGCGCGCCGGTTCAACCCGGCGGAGAGCCGCTGGATGGGCTGGGAGCGCAAACGCGGCAAGCTGGAGGCCTTCATTGGGGAACTATCGGGCCATCCGGCGTCTGACTTCAAATTGCGCGAAGGGTCCGCCAAGACCCTTTCGACCGCCCGCTATGCCGTTACAATGGACGCAGATACGGTCGGACCTCCGGGGGCCGTCAATCGTCTCGTCGGCACCTTCCTGCATCCGCTGAATGCGGCGCGTTTCCGTAACGGCCAGGGCAAGCCGCTACACGGCTTTACCTTTCTTCAGCCTCGGGTGGAGATCTCTCCTGCAGCCGGCGATCGCTCATGGTTCACCCGTCTGTTCACCGGTGATACCTCGATCGACATCTACAGCCGTGCCGTTTCGGACGTCTATCAGGATCTCTTCGGTGAAGGCGTCTTCATCGGCAAGGGCATCATCGACATCGCCGCCTTTCAAAAATCGCTCGCCGGTGTGGTGCCGGAAAACTCTCTGGTCAGCCATGATCTGTTCGAGGGACTTCATGGTGGCGTAGCGCTCGTGAGCGATGTCGTCTTCTATGAGGATTTCCCACCCAACTACCTCGCCTTCTCACTCAGGGCCCTGCGCTGGATGCGCGGCGACTGGCAGTTGCTGCCCTGGCTCATGCCCAGGGTTCCGTCCCGTTCCGCTGGTATGGTCCCCAACCCGCTCTCAGGCCTGGACCGTCTCAAGATCTTCGACAATCTCAGGCGAAGCCTCATTGCGCCTGGCTTGGTCGCATTTGCCGTGACCGGCTGGATCGCCCTGCCGGGCTCGACCATCCTTTGGACGTTCATGACGATTGCGGCCCCGGGAGCCTATCTGTTCACCGAACTCGTGACGGGCCTGGCGCTGGGCCGTCGCCGAGGCTCGACCAGAAGCGCACTGCGCAGTTTTCTTGACCATGCCGGGCGCTGGTTG
Source organism: Fluviirhizobium alvei (assembly GCF_030551875.1). Taxonomy (GTDB): domain Bacteria; phylum Pseudomonadota; class Alphaproteobacteria; order Rhizobiales; family Rhizobiaceae; genus Rhizobium_E; species Rhizobium_E alvei. The sequence goes on from NZ_JAUOZU010000012.1 coordinate 10,126, forward strand.
CTGGCGGTGATCTTCATGGCGCATGATGCCGCGATCTCTGTTCGGTCGATCGTCACGACGGTCTGGCGACTTGGCATCACGCGTCGCAATCTGTTGCAATGGACCAGTGCTGCCCATGTGGCGACCGACATCGGCAAAGCCGATCGGGCACTGTGGCGCGAAATGATTTCGGCACCAATTCTGGCCGTGACGGTCGGCCTGGTGTTGGCGATTATCGATCCATACGGTCTGTTGGGCGCGTTGCCGCTTCTTGCCTTGTGGCTGTTTTCACCGGCCATTGCCGCCTTCATCGGGCGCCCGCGGCCGCACTTCACCGAACAGCTTGATGCCGACGACCGGCTTTACCTTCGCAAGGTTGCCCGGAAAACCTGGTTCTTCTTCGAGACCTTTGCCGGTGCGGAAGACCATTGGTTGCCGCCCGACAATTATCAGGGCCAGCCCCATGCCGAGATTGCACATCGCACATCGCCGACCAATGTCGGCATGTTGATGGTTTCGACACTGGCTGCGCATGACTTCGGCCACATCGGCTTGCGGGATCTGGCAGCCCGCATGACCGCGCTCAGTGACACGCTCGACCAGCTCGAGACCTGCAAGGGCCACATGCTGAACTGGATCGACACCCGAACGCTAAAGTCCCTCGAACCGCGATATGTTTCTGCGGTCGACAGCGGCAACCTTGCAGTCAGTTTGCTGGCACTGAAGCAAGGTTGCCTCGATGCCGTTGACATGCCGGCGATCGGCGTTCGTGCCTGGGCCGGGCTTGCGGATGTGGTCGGGCTCCTGAGCGAAGCCGCCGGCAATTTGCCTCCGCAATGGGTCTTGCCCGTTGAAGCGGCGCTGACGCGCATGTTGAGCGCCACCGCAACGCTCGAGGCCAATCCGCGCGAATGGGCGGAGCAACTTCATGCGCTTCGCGCAGGTCCGTGGCGGCAAGTCCAATCGCTGCTTAGCGAGGTCATTGCGGCGACGCCCGGTTTCAACGCGACCCCGCTCAACATCTGGATCGAGCGCACCGGCCACCATCTGGCTTCGATGGAGCGCGACCTTCTCGCGCTCTTCCCCTGGCAGAACCTCCTGCAGTCTGCGCCGGTTGATATCGGCGAAATGGATGGCCTGGTTCAAAGTCTGCCCAATGGCTCAACCGCTCTCTCGGCAATCAAGGGAGCCTTGGCGTTGGCGCGCGAACGGCTTGCAGACCTTCGACCCGTCGATCATCAGGCGATCGAATGGCAGGACGCGATGGGTAAGGCCCTGAACGCGTCGTGGAACGAAGTGGGCCTTTTGATCGGGCAATTGAACAATCTGGCCCTGCGAGCCGATGCACGCGCCTACGGGATGGAGTTCGGCTTTCTCTATGATCCGGGGACACGAACCTTCTTCATCGGCTACAATCTGGGCTCAGACCGCCTTGACCACCATCATTACGACCTGCTTGCCAGCGAGGCACGTCTGACAAGCTATTTCAGCATTGCAAAGCGCGATGTGCCGGTCGAACACTGGTTTCATCTTGGCCGCCCGATAACCGAAATCGCCGGGTCCCTGTCGATCCTGTCCTGGAACGGGTCGATGTTCGAATATCTCATGCCCGCTCTGCTCCTTCCAAGCGAACCCGGCCGGCTTTTGGGGCAAAGCGAACGGATCGCTGTGGTGGCCCAGCGTCAGTATGGCGCGAAACTCAACCAGCCATGGGGCGTTTCGGAATCCGGTTTTGCTGCCCGGGATGTGAGCAATCACTACCAGTATCAGGCCTTCGGCATTCCGGAACTCGGTCTGAAACGCGACCTGTCCGCCAACTATGTCGTGTCGCCCTATGCAAGCGCGCTGTCGCTTGCGGTCGCACCGAAAGAGGCAACGGACAATCTGCGCCGCATCGATAGGCTGGGCTTTTCCAACGTCTACGGCTTTCTCGAGGCGATCGACTATACGCCGGATCGCTGCCCCAAAGACCAAAGTTTCGTGGCCGTCAACGCCCATATGGCCCATCATCAGGGCATGATCATCACGGCGATTGCCAATGCCTTGATGAACAATGTCATGGTCAGGCGTTTTCTCAGCGAGCCGCGCATGCGCGCGATCGAACTCTTGCTGCAGGAACGGGTTCCGTGGGAGTTCACGCCCGAGATCCTGCCTGAAACGAAAAACGAGACGCTTTCGCTCGAGCACTATCCGGTCGCCCCCCTGCACGGCTGGCGTCCCGATGAAACATTCGGCGAGCAGCTTCATATGCTCGGCAATGGCAACCTCGCGAGCTGGATAACGTCGAGGGGAAGCGGGTCGCTCCGGCTCGGAGACACGTCACTCACGCGTTGGGCCGGCGATGCACTTGACCGGACGGGTGACGGGCGCCTCTATGTCCACGATGCCGATAACGATGACGTCTGGACCTTTGGCGCCAATGCCAACGGACATGTCCGGGAACTGGTTTTCCATGGACACAAGGCAGAGATCCACGAGCATAGCGATGGCGTGACAATCAGCATGGAAATCACGGTCGCGGCGGGGGAAAATGTCGAGATCCGCCGGCTGACCATTTCCAACGACAGCAACCGGGTTCGCCATCTGCAACTCACGAGCTATGCCGAGATTGTTTTGGCTCCACCGCTTTCACACGAGCGCCACCCAGCCTTCTCCAAACTGTTCGTTCATTCCGAGCGGGACGAAGCCACTGGCAGTCTCCTGTTTGTTCGAAAGCCACGGCGACCGGAAGACCATCCGCCGGTGCTCCTGCATCGTCTGATGTCCTGGAGTGAAAATGTGATCCAGGATGGTTTTGAGACTGACCGGCAGGCGTTTCTGGGCCGGCAAGGCAATTCGGTGCGCCCCATCGGTTCCTGTGCTCCACTCGGCGGCAAGTCCGGTTGGACGCTGGACGCCATCATGGCCCTGCGTGCCCGCGTGACGCTTGAACCGGGCGCCAAGGCGGACCTCGTCTTCATAACGCTTGCCGCCGAAACGCCGAGCCTCGCACTCGAGGCGGCAGGTCGCTTTGCCAGCCCGGCGGCGCTCGATTGGGTGTTTGCCGATTCCATGCATGCAACCGCACTCTCTGCCCATCGGATCGGACTGACCAGCAATGTGCTCGCCGATGCCCAGGCGCTCTGCCATACCGTGGCCCATGCTCACGCAGCACCATCACCGAACGCCATTCTGAACAGGCAGGACTTCTTTGCTCAATCGGCATTGTGGCGGCTCGGATTGTCCGGCGATTGGCCCATGATCCTGATCCGATCAAACCAGGCCGTCGAGGCGACGCTGCTCGCCGAGCTGGTGCGCGTGCACCACTGGTGGAAAGTGCGGGGTCTTCGCACGGACATCGTTGTGCTCAGTGACAGCGCGGCAAGCTACCAGGAACCGGTTCGCGACAAGCTGCTTCTGGCTATGAGTGAAGCCGGATTGCCAGACGGACTGGGGCTTCCGGGCGGGTTCCATTTTCTCAATCGTGATCAAGTCAGCGACAGCGACATGATCATGCTGGAATCACTCGCCCGCGTCATCGTCAATGGCGCCGCCGCCGGATTGCGGGATGCGGTTGACCTTGCCTTGCCGGTGTGGGACCGGGCACCCCGTTTTGTGCCGGTCAGCGTTCCACCCCTCCTGCCCGCAACGCCACCCGCAGATGTTCCGGAACGCCTGTTTTCGAACGGGATTGGCGGGTTTGCCGCCGATAACCACGATTATCTGATTGCAACGACGGCCGGGGAAACGACCCCGAGCGTCTGGTCAAACGTGCTTGGTAACGACATGTTCGGAACGATCGTCACCGAGGCCGGCCTGGGCTTCACCTGGTCTGTCAACAGCGGCGAACATCGCCTGACGCCCTGGTCGAATGATCCGCTCCTCGATCCACAGGGTGAGGCTCTCTATTTGCGGGATGAAGAGTCCGCCAATGTCTGGACCACCACGCCCTTGCCGGCGGGCGGCGGCAAGCCCTGCATTGTGCGTCATGGCGCCGGTATTTCGACCTGGACCAGTTCAAGCGAGGGACTTGAACAGACCCTCTCGGTTTTCGTACCGCCGGATGCGCCGGTTAAGATCGTCTTGCTCAGCTTGCGGAACCTGACCGAGATGGACCGCCGCATTACCGCAACCTACTATGCCGAATGGTTGCTGGGTGCGATGGCGAGCATTTCGCGACCCCATGTGGTTTGCGATTATGCCCGTGACCACAATGCCCTGCTTGCGCGCAATGGTTGGAACGCCGAATTCGCCAGCAAGGTTGCGTTTCTCACCAGCAGCCGCCCACCCCATAGCCTGACTGCCGATCGCACGAGCTTCCTCGGTCCTGTGGCTGACCCAACCCATCCTGCGGGACTGGCAGCCTGGAGCCTTGACGGCAATGTCACCCGTTCTGCCGACCCTTGCGCAGTCTATCAGGTCCATGTCGATATCCGCCCGGGCGCCACGCAGGATCTCGTCTTCGTGCTGGGCGAAGGAGACAATGTCGACGAAGCGCTTGCGCTTGCCCGCCATTGGGCTCATGTCGGCAGGGCTCGCGATGCGCTGGCTGCCAACGAAGCGCTCTGGCGCGCCCGACTTGCCGTCGTCACCGTCGAGACGCCCGACCCGGCCTTTGATATCCTGGTCAATCGGTGGCTGCTGCAGCAGGTCCTGGCCTCTCGCGTCCAGGCGCGAGCCGGGTTCCACCAGGCAGGTGGAGCCTATGGATTTCGCGATCAGCTTCAGGACATGCTGGCCTTGCTGATGATCGAGCCGCAGAGGGTCAGGGCGCATCTCCTGTCTTGCGCATCCCGGCAGTTCGAAGAGGGCGATGTCCTGCATTGGTGGCATCCCCCGGCCGGCCGGGGTATCCGTACACGATGCTCGGATGATCTGCTCTGGCTCGTCTATGCCACCGGGCGATATGTTGAAGCGACGGGTGATTTTGCCATTCTCGAGGAAACCGTCTCTTTCCTGAGTGCGCCTCCGCTTCATGCCGATGAAGACGACCGCTATGCCCTCTTTGGGCCTGGACAGGAAAGCGGCACTCTGCTCGAACATTGTCGGCGTGCGATGGAACATGCATCGGGCGTCGGCATCCACGGTCTGCCGCTGATGGGTTCTGGCGACTGGAATGATGGAATGGATCGGGTCGGCGACGAGGGACGCGGTGAAAGCGTGTGGCTCGGCTGGTTCATGGCAATTTGTGCCGATCAGTTTTCCAATCTTGCCCGCCGGATGGGGCTGACCGACCTTGCGGACGAATGGACCGAGAAAGCTGAAACGCTTCGCCTGACGATTGATCGCGAGGCCTGGGACGGCGCCTGGTATCTCCGCGCCTTCGATGACAATCATCAGCCTCTCGGTTCTCATGAAAACACTGAGTGCCAGATCGACAGTATCGCGCAATCCTTCGGCGCGCTCGCCAAAGGTTCCGAGCCGGCCCGATTGGCACAGGCACTGGCTTCGGCGCGCGCTCATCTGGTTGACAGGCAACACCGGATTGTCAGGCTTCTCGCCCCACCCTTCGATAGGTCCGGTCAGAATCCCGGTTACATCCAGTCCTATCCGCCGGGCGTGCGCGAAAATGGTGGGCAATATTCCCACGCCGCCGCCTGGCTTGGCCTGGCCCATACTGCCATGGGGCTGGGGGACGACGCTCATGCGATCTTCGACCTGGTCAACCCGATCCGCAGCGCCCGGGAACACGCAGGTGCCACGCGCTATCGCGGCGAACCCTATGTGATCGCCGGGGATGTTCTCAGCACCGGGGACAAGATCGGACAGGCCGGGTGGACCTGGTATACCGGGGCTGCCGGCTGGATGTGGCAATTGGCCATTCACGGCATTTTCGGCATTCGCCCACGACAGGGTGGCATCACACTGGCGCCCTGCCTGCCGAGCTATTGGCAACAGGCCAAGGCCACGATTGCCGGTTCGTCGGGAACATTGGAGATCCTTCTCGAAAGACGCAGCGAACCTGCTGGCGGCCAGGACGCAATTCTTGTCGATGGGACGATGATCGAAGGCAACAGCATCGATTTTCCCGGTGCAGGCAAAGTCTGCAACGTCGTTGTCCGGATAATGTCCGAGCCAACCGAACCGGGATGAGTTAAGTGGGGTGGGCAGCCGGAGCTGATTTAGCGTGCCTCTGCAAAACGGGGCCAGTCACAAACTGAACTGATGGGGTGGATGCCCCCCTCCGGCCGGCATCGGCGTATGATGCCCGCTCAGCGCCATGGTGGCGCTCAGGAAGGAGAGGCAGATGACAGCGGTCCATATTCTTGCGATCGACCTCGCGAAGCGGAGCTTCCAGGTCTGTGGAACGGATCGCGGCGGTACGGTGCTATTCAACCGGGTACTGTCTCGGGCTTGATTGCAGCAGTTACTTAGTGAGCAGTCGCCGCCGTGGCATCGTGGCGATGGAAGCCTGTGTCACCAGCCACTTCTGGAGCCGGTTCGCGCAAGGTCACGGGCACGACGTACGGCTGATCCCACCAATCTATGTGAAGCTGTTCGTCAAAGGTAATCTCCCCGTTTTTAACGGGGTCGATCAGTAGAATTCAAGCTGCCATTTTCAGTTTCTGCCTCGGCGTTATGCCGCCGATGGCCATATTGGGTCGGTCGTTGTTGTATGTCCAGAGCCAGCGAGTGGCGTGATCCTGCACCTCTTGGATTGTCTCGAAGATAAAGCACCCCAACCATTCGTGGCGGACTGTCCTGTTATAGCGCTCGATGTAGGCGCTTTGCTGGGGCTTGCCAGTGGATATGGTTGATTGTGATGTTGCGCTTCTCGGCCCACGTCCACAGCGTGCCGCTGATATATTCCGGCCCATTGTCCACCCGAATGGTCTCCGGCTTGCCCCGCCATTCGATGATCCGGTTCAGCGACCGAACGACCCGCTCGGCTGGCAGCGAGAAATCGACCTCGATCCCAAGCCTTTCGCGGTCGAAATCGTCGATGACGTTGAGGGTCCGGAACGAGCGGCCATCGGCCAGTTGGTCGGCCATGAAGTCCATCGACCAGGTCCGGTTGGGTTGCACGGGCACAGCAAGCGGTTCGGGACGCTCCCGCACCAGACGTATCCTGGGCTTGATCCTGAGATTCAACTCCAGTTCGCGATAGATGCGGTAAACCCGTTTGTGGTTCCAGGTGAAGCCCTTGTTATTGCGCAGATAAAGGAAGCACAGCCCAAAACCCCATGCCTTGTGCGCCGTGGTCAGGCGCAGCAACCAGTCCAATATGTCTTCATTCTCGCTGCCGAGCTTGCGCCCATAGAGATAGCACGTCTCGCTGACCGAGAACGTCCGGCAGGCCAGCCCTACGCTGAAGTCATGATCTTGAACCGCTTGCATGGCCATCACCTTCCTCTGGGATGGCCTCAGCGCTTTTTTCCGAGCGCCTCCTTCAGGAGATCGTTCTGCACGCTCAGTTCCGCATACATCTTCTTCAGCTGCCGGTTCTCGTCCTCCATACTGTTCATCTGCGCCACCATGGACGCATCCATGCCGCCCAGCCGCGCCGCCATTTGTAAAGGCTTGCGTCGCTCATGCCGTGCTCCCTGCACAACTGCGCCACCGGAACGCCGTCTTCGGCCTGCTTCAGGATCGCCATGATCTGCGCGTCGCTAAATCGTGATGTCTTCATAGAAATCTTCTCCAAAATCATTGTGAGAAAACTCTACTTTTAAACCCCGTTAGTTTGCGGAGGGATTACCCACCTATGCAAACGGCGCCCGCTTCGTCGGGTTGCACGGTCCGAACGCGAATGGGACGGCGTCTCTGAGATTGGCAATGATGCCGCCGCCGCCCTCCGTGTCGGTGTCAGCGATGCAAAGATCGGCCAGATCTTCACCAAACGCAGCGGAAACTGATCCGGATCGGTGCGTCAGACTTCGCGTCGCGGGAAACAGCGTTCTGGCTCGGCCTGGACCACCGCTGGCGGCAGCCGATTTGAAGGCCGAGCGATCAGACCAGAGGCTTAGCCATAACGTGCCGGCACGGAACAGATTGCCATACGGTAACAACGTCCAAGGCGGCGGGCAAAGCGAGCGAATCCAAGGATGGGAATCTGCATCGCGTGTGCGCTTATAGCCATCTTGAACGCAAGAAATCTTCCCATCTGTCTGCGACGTACGATGACTGATAAGAATTGTATTATCAATGATTTAGATATGCGAACTTGAGACGGCTTAACCCAGAGACACGATCTCGAACTTGTCTCTCAAAGCAGGGGTAAAAGAACCAAGGAAACGATATCGGGCGTCTCGCAGACCACTGACTAATTGGACCGGAGCTTCTCAACATAGAGGCCTCGCAAACCTCATTCCACCGCTTGCCAACCGACCTAAGTCGCGCAATAGCCGTGCGGATTTCAGCAGGCAGGAATAAGGGGAGTTTGTAAAGAGTGAATGGTGCCGCTTACGTGACTCGAACACGTGACCCCATCATTACGAATGATGTGCTCTACCGACTGAGCTAAAGCGGCACTGACGCAAACCGCTTTGGCGGCGCGTGGCAGGGGCTGTAACGCCAAAGACGAAAGATTGCAAGACCGTCGATCAGGATTTTCAGGCCGGGAGATGCACTTTTCTCCCGGCCCGGATGGGCTCAGGCGCCGCAGATCTTGGCACGCGCCTGGTTGTATTCACGCTCGAGGCGATCGACCAGTTCGGAGACCGGCGCGACCTTCTTGACGGCGCCGATACCCTGGCCGGCGCCCCAGATTTCCTTCCAGGCCTTGGGACCGGACGAAGCCTTCTCGAAATCCATCTTGGAGGGATCTGCCTCCGGCAGATGAGCCGGATCAAGGCCCGACGCGGCGATCGACCCCTTGAGATAGTTGCCATGGATTCCGGTGAAATAGTTTGAATAGACGATGTCGTCAGCGTTGCTGGAAACGATCATCTCCTTGTAGGCCTCGACGGCACGCGCCTCAGGCGTTGCGATGAAGGGCGAGCCGATATAGGCGAGATCGGCGCCCATGGCCTGGGCGGCGAGGATGGCTCCCCCGTTGGCAATCGCACCCGACAGAAGCAATGGTCCCTCGAACCATTCGCGGATTTCCTGGATCAGGGCGAAGGGCGACAGACGACCGGCATGGCCGCCGGCGCCGGTTGCCACCGCGATCAGCCCGTCGGCACCCTTGCGGATGGCGGAATTGGCATGACGGTTGTTGATCACGTCATGCAGCACGATGCCGCCATAGGAATGGATGGCCTGGTTGACTTCCGGGACAGCACCAAGCGAGGAGATGACGATCGGCACCTTGTATTTGACGCACATGGTGAGATCGTGTTCGAGCCGCTTGTTGGACGTATGCACGATCTGGTTGACCGCGAACGGTGCCGACGGCTTGTCCGGGTTGGCGGCATCATAGGCGGCAAGCGTTTCGGTGATTTCGGCCAGCCAGTCATCCAGCTGGCTCTCGGGGCGGGCATTCAACGCAGGAAACGAGCCGACGACGCCCGCCTTGCACTGGGCGATCACCAGTTCCGGATGAGAGATGATGAACAGCGGCGAAGCGACGACCGGCAGGCGAAGACGGTCCTTGAGAATGGCGGGCAAAGTCATGTTCGATCCATTTCGACGGTTTCGTATATATAAGGCGCCATCGACGAAACCTTGATAGCCGTCGCATGGCATGACGCACGATGGAATGATGCGCCGGTTGCGGCATCAAGACATTTTCCGGCAAATTGTTCAACCTTGAATTTTTTACGTCATGAAAAAGCCTGACTGGACCGACAGGCAGATTATCGGGGAGAGTTGCTGGCCAGCTTTCCGGCATGCTTGCCATGCGACCAACGAATGGTTACCGGATAGACAGGACGCCGAAATGGGCGGGCAGTGAAGGGCGAACCGGCTTGAGTGGATTGGAACAGGCGATCAGGAATGCGCTGGAGCGTGCAGAGCGTTCCAACCCAGAGATCCGTTCGCGTATCTACCAGTCGGCACGCAATGCGCTCGACGCCGGCCTTCGCAAACAGGAGATCGAGGATCTCGAGCAGGTCGCACGGCAGCGACAGCGCCTCGAAGCCACCATTCGCCTGATCGAGGATGAAGAACTCGAACGGCTGCGCTCGATCGCGCGGCTGGAAAAGGTGATCGTTGACCGCGAGCCCGATGATCTGGATCCAGGAATGCAATTGGGGTCGCCGGATGAGCCGCTGTCCCAACCGGAATCTGTTCGCGAAGAGGCTCCGGAGCCGCAAGTCGACAGGTCTGCTGAACCGTCCGCCAGGCCGGTGGGCCACGTGAGCGGCGACGACGGCTCGTTGTCGAACCTCAGCATGCGTCGGGATGATACTCCCAAATCGATGTTACACGAAGATGAGAGCCCTGCCTGGAGCGCGCCGGGCACGCCCGAAGCGGCGAGGACGCCGCAAAAGGTGCGCTCGGCCGGACGCCGCGCCAGCTCCTTTTTCGTAGCCATGTTCGTCTATGTGGTGCTGTTCGGCGCCATCGGCGGCGCGTTCTGGTGGGTCTGGGCGACCGGCATGCTGGATGCGGCCCTCAAGGGCTCCGGCGAATTCGACCTGGTGCCGAAGGAGTTGCAGAGCGAAAGCTTCGATCCGGCGGAAAAGAAATCCGCACTCGATCCGATGCGCGGTTTCTCGGGCGAGTGGATCGAGGTCTTCAATCCGAAAGATGCGGATTCGGTCGTCGCGCGGGCGAATGCCGAAATCGGCACGACGAAAGATGGCGATGGCGATGCGGTGACGATCGCATCCGGGGCGCCGGACCAGGACGGGGACGTGCTGATCGACGTGCCGGCCTCGATCCTGCAGGATATGGTCGGTCGATCTTCTACGCTTGCCCTGACCGTCAGCGCGCTCGGCGACAAGCCGGCCCAGATCTATGTGCAATGTGAATTTGCCGAACTCGGCGGCTGCGGACGCCACCGTTTCACAGTCACGACGGACCGCACCGACAACCTGCTGCGGGTGACATTCGACCGGACGCTGGCGCCTGAAAAGGGTGGCAAGATCGTCATCAACACCGATCTCAACGGCGAAGGCGGCGCGATCAAGCTCTATGGCATCCGGTTTCTGCCCGGCACCTAACGGCTTTCAGAAATAGACGGTGAATGTCGAACCCTTGCCGACTTCTGAACGGATGGCGAGCCGGGCCTTGTGGCGGGTCAGAATATGCTTGACGATCGCCAGACCCAACCCGGTCCCCTTTTTCGACCGGCTGCTTTCGATATTGGCGCGGTAGAACCGTTCCGTGAGGCGCGGCACATGCTGCGGCTCGATCCCCGGTCCGAAATCGGTGACGGAAACTTCCGGATCGCCCGAGGCCGAGGTGCCAAGCGACACGATCACACGCTCGCCCTCCTGCCCATATTTGCAGGCATTCTCGATCAGATTTTCGAACACCTGCGTCAGTTCATCACGATCCCCGCGAACGGAGGATGTCGTTTCGCCAAGCTGTCGCTCGATCGTGACGCCCAGTTCGCGGGCCAAAGGCTGTAGCGCATCACAGACCGAACCCAAAAGCGGAGCAAGCGCCACCTCCTCGTCGGGGGCGACACGCGCCTTGAGCTCCAGCCTGGACAGTGACATCAGGTCATCGACCAGGCGGCTCATTCGTGTCACCTGCTCGAGCATGATCGGCAGAAACTTGTCCTGCGCCTTGAGATCGTTGCGGGCGGGACCCTGCAGGGTTTCGATGAAGCCGCGCAGGGAGGCGAGCGGCGTCCGCAGTTCATGGCTCGCATTGGCGACGAAATCGGTGCGCATGCGATCGATGCGCCGTGCCTCGGAGACATCGCGGAATATCAGGACGTAGAAATCGGCGCCGACCGTCTCGTCGGAGGCGTGGATCATCCGCACCTGATAGACACTGTCGGCTTTCAGACCGCCGGAATATTCCGTCTGGCCTGACAATCCCGTCGCCAGGACCCCGCGGACCATATCCAGCACAGCCGGCAGGCGAATGAGGGACGAAAGGTGCTGACCGATCTGGAAGCGGCCGAACGCATCGACGGCGGACTTGTTCTGGTAGAGAACATTGCCTTCCGGGTCGAGCAGGTAGGCCGGACTGTCGAAACCGGCGAAAGCGGCTTTCACCTCTGCCAGAGGGTCGTTTTCCGGAACAACGATGGGTGCCACAGAGACAGGCGCCGGTTGCCGCCGCTGCGGCGCCAGGAGAAGCAACAGGATCGGCAGGCTGATGACAGCGATGAAAATCGCGTCGAGATCGAAGGCCAGTGCGATCAGAACCACGGCCAGCCATGCCAGGAGCGTCGGCACGTTTCTTTGGAACCATTCGGCAAGCCTGGCATACATCAGCAATATCCGTCTCGGTGTGCGTGTCACACCTTCAACCTATGACATGAATATTACAGGTCTTTCATGCTGCGCTTGAATTCACAAGAAGGATATGTCCATTTCAACAGACCTGACCCGGCATGAAGGAGGATCGCATGGCCCAACAGCAGCAATCGCGCGCAGTGACGCTCAAGATCGACGGCAAGGAGCGGCTGTTCGACATCGACGACCCCAAGCTGCCGGACTGGATCGATGACCATGCGCTGGAATCCGGCGGCTACCCTTACGACAAGAAGCTCGACGAAGACGAGTATGAGGAAACGCTCGAGCATCTGCAGGAGGAACTGGTGAAGGTGCAGATCTGGCAACAGGAAACCGGGGCCCGCGTGATCAGCCTCTTTGAAGGGCGCGATGCGGCCGGCAAGGGCGGCACGATCTTCTCCATCCACGCCTACATGAATCCGCGCAGTGCCCGCGTCGTTGCGCTCTCCAAGCCGACGGAGACCGAAGCCGGCCAATGGTATTATCAGCGCTACATCGCCAATTTCCCGACCAAGGGTGAATTCGTGCTGTTTGACCGCTCCTGGTACAACCGGGCCGGCGTTGAACCCGTCATGGGCTTCTGCACCCCGGAACAATATGAGAAATTTCTCAAAAACACCCCGCGCTTCGAACGCATGATCGTGGATGAAGGTTTTCACTTCTTCAAATTCTATCTCAATATCGGTCGGGAAATGCAGCTCAAGCGCTTCCACGACCGCCGCCACAGCAAGCTGACGATGTGGAAACTCTCACCGATGGATATTGCCGCGCTCGACAAGTGGGGTGACTATACGGAAAAGCGCGACCGCATGCTGAAGGAAACCCACAGCGAGCATGCGCCCTGGACCGTCGTTCGCGCCAATGACAAGCGGCGCGCCCGCATCAACGTCATTCGGCACATCCTGACATCACTGGATTATACCGGCAAGGACGAGAAGGTCATCGGCAAGATCGATGACAAGATCCTGGGTTTTGGCCCCGATTTTGTAAAATAGGATTGCAAAAGCAAAGGGCCGGAAAACCGGCCCTTTTGCAGTCGATCGATTTGCGCCGGTCAGCGAAGACGGCGACGTTCTGCAGAAGGCTGGTAGGCCAGCTTCTGATGGTAGGTGCAGTAGGGCGATGAATCCGGGGAGTCATTGCCGCAGAATGCGAAATCGTCCTTGAGCGGATCGCCCAACGGCCACTTGCAGGTCCGCTCGGTAAGGCGGATCAACGGCACGCGCTTGAAGATTGGCACCACGACATTGTTGTCGACGACCATCTCGAGATGCTCGTGAACTTCGACCTCGACCTCTTCCTTCAGCATGGTCGCACCAGCCGAACGGGTTACGGTCCGCGTGACAGTGCGCGGGGTGAAGGTAGCGGGCCGGCTCGGCTGGGAAACGCTTGCGCGCTTCTGCGGACGGGCAGAGGTGGTGCCACCTGCTTTTGCGCGACCCGGCAGGCTCAACCGGTGAACCTTGCCAATGACCGCGTTGCGGCTGACGCCGCCCAATTGTGCCGCGATCTGGCTGGCGCTCAAGCCCTCGGACCACAACTTCTTCAGTCGTTCCACCCGGTCTTCAGTCCAGTTCTGGGTATTATCCATCGTTGGTTCCTTCTGACGGAATCCATCACCACACTCCGGAAAGGGCCGAAGTTTTCGACGCTGATACTGTTGGTGACTAGTTCCGCCGCATGCAGTCTAGCAATTCATTCTTAACCTAGAGAGCCGGAGACTCCCTGACAAGGGACGAGGGAATCTGCGAGAATCGAATTCCGAGTTATCCCCAAGATTGATCTGTCAACCACCAATTCGACCCATCAGGAACGGGTGGCTTCTATGCCCTGCTATGCGACAAAGTGCAGGCAAAATGCGGGTTTTTGTTGACGAAAGCGGCCTAAATGACAATAGTGCCGCTGCCGCCTGCAAAGGCGGCTTTTTGATTTCATGCATTCGCATAACTGTCACGATCCGCGACCCGAGACCGGTGACAGAGACGACAAGGAGAAGTCCCATGGCGGAAGCCAGCCCCCTTTACGAAACCTACGCTCGCGCTCCCCTGCGCTTCGAGCGAGGGGACGGGGTGTGGCTGATCACCGAAGATGGCGAGCGCTATCTCGATTTCGCGGCCGGCGTGGCGGTAAACTCGCTTGGCCATGGGCATCCGCATCTGGTGGAAGCGCTCAAGGCGCAGGCCGACAAGCTCTGGCACATGTCCAACCTCTATCAGGCGCCAGGCCAGGAGAAGCTGGCGAAACGCCTGATCGACAATACATTCGCCGATCGGGTGTTCTTTACCAACTCCGGTGCAGAAGCGCTGGAATGTGCCATCAAGACGGCTCGGCGCTATCACTATGCCAAGGGGCATCCGGACAAGTACCATATCATCACGTTCGAAGGCGCCTTCCATGGCCGTACGATCGCCACGATCGCCGCCGGTGGCCAGCAGAAATATATCGACGGTTTCGGACCCAAGGCGCCCGGCTTCGACCAGATCCCCTTCGAGGACATGGATGCGCTGAAGGCTGCCATCACCGACCAGACCGCCGGCATTCTTCTCGAACCGGTTCAGGGCGAAGGCGGCCTTCGCTCCTTCTCGACCGAATTCCTGCGGGCCGTACGTACCCTTTGCGACGAAAAGGGTCTGCTTCTGCTCCTCGATGAGGTTCAGTGCGGCATTGGCCGCACGGGCAAACTCTTTGCTCATGAACGGGCCGGCATTACCCCGGATATCATGGCGATCGCCAAGGGCATCGGCGGCGGCTTTCCGCTGGGTGCCTGCCTGGCTACCGAGGAGGCTGCTTCCGGCATGGTGGCCGGCACGCATGGATCGACCTATGGCGGCAATCCTCTCGCCATGGCCTGTGGCAATGCGGTGCTGGACGTCGTTCTTTCGGAAGGGTTCCTGCAGCATGTCAACGATATCGCGCTCGTGCTGCGGCAGGGTCTGGCATCGCTCAAGGACCGCTATCCGGATGTCATCGAGGATATCCGTGGCGAAGGGCTGATGATAGGCATCAAGATGAAGGTACCGGCAGCGGACTTCATCCAGGCCTTGCGCGCCGAGCGCATGCTGAGCGTGATGGCGGGCGACAATGTCGTGCGCCTTCTTCCGCCCCTGACGACAACGGCGGAAGAAGCACGGCTCGGCCTCCAGAAACTGGAACAGGCCGCCGAGCAGCTGAAAGCTGCCAGAGGGTAAGGAATATCGATCCGGTGACACCGGAACGAGGGACAAGAGACAGGGGTATGGCGTCATGACGTCCGGCAAACATTTTCTCGATCTTTCTGCGGTCAGCGCGGAGGCACTCAGGACCATCCTCGAGGATGCCAAAACCCGAAAGGCTGCCCAGAAGGCCGGCACTGCCGACAAGCCGCTGGCCGGCAAGATGCTGGCGATGATCTTCGAAAAGCCTTCGACGCGGACCCGCGTGTCGTTCGACGTCGGCATGCGCCAGCTCGGCGGCGAAACGCTGTTCCTGTCCGGTACCGAAATGCAGCTTGGCCGCGCCGAAACGATCGGCGACACGGCAAAAGTCCTGTCGCGCTATGTCGATGCGATCATGATCCGAACCACCGATCACAACCGCCTGCTGGAACTTGCCGAACATGCCACCGTTCCGGTGATCAACGGGCTCACGGATGCGACCCATCCCTGCCAGATCATGGCCGACATCCTGACCTATGAGGAACATCGCGGTTCGATCGCCGGCAAGACGCTGGCCTGGACGGGCGATGGCAACAACGTCCTTCATTCGCTGGTGGAGGGCTCGGCGCGCTTCGGCTACCGGATGAACATGGCGGTTCCGCTCGGCTCTGAGCCGGATGACAAATATCTCAACTGGGCCCGCAACAATGGCGGCTCGGTGATGCTCTGCCACGATGCCGACCGCGCGGTCGATGGAGCCGACTGCGTGATCACCGATACCTGGGTGTCGATGAACCAGGAGCACAAGGCGCGCGGGCACAATGTCTTCATGCCGTTCCAGGTCAACAAGGATCTGATGAAGAAGGCCAAGGATGATGCCCTCTTCATGCATTGCCTGCCGGCCCATCGCGGCGAAGAGGTGACCGACGAGGTGATCGACGGGCCGCAGTCGGTTGTCTTCGATGAGGCTGAAAACCGTCTGCATGCCCAGAAATCGGTTCTCGCCTGGTGCCTCGGCGCCATCGGCGCTTGAAATCCGCGTAAAACCGATTACCTGAGGCTCAACGGGCAAGCCGGTCATCTGGCCGGCTTTGTCATTTTCAGGATCTCCCCATGACCTATCAAGATCAAATTGCCCAGACCGGGCTTGCTGGCGATGACCGCGTCGTGCCCTTCCAGGTGGAAGGGTTGGACGTTCGTGGCCGCGCCGTGACCCTCGGACCGCTTGTTGATGCCATTCTGGCCCGGCACAACTACCCTGCCCCGGTTGCCCGGCTTCTGTCGGAAGCAATTGCGCTCACCGTTCTTCTCGGCACGTCGCTGAAATTCGAAGGCAAGCTGATTGTCCAGACCCAGTCGGACGGTCCGGTGAACTTTCTCGTCGCCGATTTCACGGCGCCCGATGGCGTGCGCGGCTATGCGCGCTTCGACCAGGAGGCTCTCGATCAGGCGGTAGCCGAAGGCCGCATCCAGCCGCACGAACTGCTCGGCAAGGGCGTTCTCGCCTTTACGATCGACCAGGGGCCGGACATGCGTCGCTACCAGGGCATCGTGGCTCTGGATGGAGAGACGCTCGAAGAGGCTGCAGCGGTCTATTTCCGCCAGTCGGAACAGATCCCGACCCGGGTGAAGCTGGCGTCGGCGGAATTGTTCGATCGTGATGCCGAAGGCAAGCCGCGTCACCGCTGGCGTGCCGGCGGCATGGTGGTGCAGTTCCTGCCGGAGGCACCGGAACGGATGCGCCAGCCCGACTTGCATGGCGGCGATGGCGATACCGGAAGCCAGGCGCACGAGGAAGACGATACCTGGGCGGAAGCCCAGATGCTGGCAGCGACCGTGGGCGCCGAAGAGCTGACCGATCCCGACCTTGGTGTCGAGCGGTTGCTCTATCGCCTATTCCACGAACGCGGTGTCCGCGTCTATGACGCGCAGCCGGTGCATGACCGGTGCAGCTGCTCGGAAGAAAAGATCCGTTCGGTGCTCGCCGGCTTCACGGCCGAGGAGATTACCTCCACGATCGAGAATGGCGAGATCCGCGTCGCGTGCGAATTCTGCTCTTCGGCTTACCTGTTCAAGCCCGAGGAATTCGGAGTTAGCCAGTAAAGCCCGTTGCCCGGTGGACTTCGCGTCCGCCGAGCAATGTCAGCTGCACTTCGGTATCCCCGATGTCATAGACATCGCAGGTGAAGATGTCGCGGTCGAGCACGATGATGTCGGCATATTTGCCCGGCGCAAGCGAACCGGTGCTTTCCGCCCGCCAGGCGCTTGCCGCAGCATTGACAGTGTAACCCATCACGCTTTCCTTACGCGTCAGACGCTCTTGCGGCAGGAACGGTTCCACCGCGCCGTTCTTTGCCGGCGGCTGGCGGGTGATTGCCGTTTCCATGATCTTGAACGGATTGAGGGTCGAGACACCCCAGTCGCTCGAAAGCGTATATTGCGCGCCCGCATCGATGAGCGAGCGGAAGGCGTACATCCAGCGCGAACGTTCAGGGCCACCCATCGGAACGGCCACGTCGGTCACTGAAGGTTCGTTTCTTGCCCAGAGCGCCTGAACATTGGCGACGGCTCCCAGCGTGCGGAAACGGGGGATATCGGCCGGATCAATGAACTGGATATGGGCCAGCTGGTGCAGGCTCGGCCAGGCGCCATTCTTGTCGCGCGCCGCTTCCAGCCCGTCGAGGGCGGCTCGGACGGCGCCATCCCCGATGACATGGACATGGATCTGGAACCGTGCCGCATCGAAGGCGGTGAAGAGTTCCTTGACCTGCTCATGGCCGAACATTAGCGGCGCGTTACCACCGATCGCATCGCTATAGGGCTCGATCATCACGCCGGTGCGGTTTTCCATCACGCCATCGAGGAAGAACTTGGCCGAGTGGATCCGGAACATCTCGAGATCGTTGCTGCGACGAAGTTCCTCAACACGAGCCAGCGCGTCCGCGGTCGCCTCTTCCGGGAAGACTTTGGCAGTGGCACAGACACGGACGGTCAGTTCGCCATCTTCGGCGAGCTTCCTGTAGACCCGCGCATGACGCTCCATCACGAGGGCGTCAAGAACGCCGGTGATGCCATGGCGATTGCAGAGCGCCTGGCCGTAGCGAACGCCGGCGGCATATTCTTCATCGGTTACCTCCGGCATGCGGTTGGTCGCCCAGTTTACAGCTTCCTCGAACAGCATTCCGGTCGGCACGCCGTCGGCATCAACCACGAAATGGCCATTGAACGGATCCTCGGTGCCCTTGACCAGACCGATCGCCTCGCAGCCCTTGGAATTGAGGCAGGCATTGTGCCCGTCGGAGGCGAGAATGAAGCAGGGTCGGTCGGGAATGGCGGCATCCAGAACATGGCGGTCGAGATTATGTTCGGTGAAGATACCAGTGTACCAGCCGACGCCGCGCACCCAAGGGCCGTCATGGGTTGCGGCAAAACTGGAGAGCGTTTCCTTGAGCTCGTCGATCGAACCGGCGGCATCGAGATTGGCATTGGTGCCGTAATCGCAGCCGGAATCCTGCAGGTGAATATGCGTGTCCTGAAAGCCAGGCAAAACCAGCCGTCCGCCGGCATCGACCACACGCGTCTGCGGTCCGGCAAGCGCTTTCATCTCCTCGGTGCTGCCAAGCGCGACAATACGGCCACCCGCAACCGCGAGCGCCGCAACTGCAGGCGTCAACGGGTCCATGGTGACGATATTGCCATTGATCAGGATAAGGTCCGCAACTGACATAGATAATCTCCTTATGTGAAATGGGCGACGGGTCAGAGCGTTTCGGGACTGCTCATGCGTGCCGCCCAGCGCCGGCGGATGACTTCCGAGCCGACGACAAGAACGGATGAGACGAGCAGGATGACCGACCCAAGCGCGAGCATGGATGGCAACTTGGCCGGAAAACGCAGCTGACCATAGAGGAAGACCGGCAGGGTGGGGCTGGTGCCGGACAGAAAGAAGGCGATGACGAACTCATCGAACGACGTGATGAAACAGAGCAGCCAGCTCGAGATGACTGCCGGAAAGATCAGCGGCAAAGTCACTCGCCTGAAGGTGCCGAACGCCGTCTCGCCGAGATCGCGCGAGGCCTCCTCCAGACTGCGATCGAGCCCTTCGAGGCTCGACATCAGCACCATCACCGAGAATGGCAGGCAGAGAAAGACATGCGCGGCGGCAACGGCGCCGAGCGACAGGTCCATGCCGAACACGCGAACCAGAACGATCAGGAATGCGATCGCGAAGACGATGCTTGGAACCACGAGCGGCAGCATGACTGTGCCGAGAAGCAGACCAGAGGCAGGCAGCAGCTTCCGCGTCAGGGCAATGGCCAACGGCAAACCGAGCGCGGTGGCGAGGAGTGCTGAGGAAAAGCCGACCGCAAGACTGTTCACAAGCGCATCGGTCATCGAATGGTTTTCGACCATGGCGCTATAATGGCGAAGGGTCAGACCCTTGAGCGGGAAGATCGCGAACGTGTTGTCATTGAAGGAAAAGAGCGGCAACAGCAGCGTTGGCCCATAAAGAAACCCGAGGAACAGAACCGCATAAAGTGTGAGGAAGCGAAATCTCCGTTTCATGTCCTCAATCCCCGCTGCATCATCTTGCGGTAGCCGATCGCCCATAGGAAGAGCAGGACGACAGCGGCGACGACCAGCATCATCACGATGGCGATCGTTGCACCCATTGGCGTATCGTTCTGCTTGAAGAACAGGGTCTGGATGGCATTGCCGATCATGATGCCACCCGGTCCGCCGACCAGTGTCGGCGTCACATAATCACCCACGGTCGGGATGAAGACGAGGAGCGCGGCGGAAACAACGCCCGGCATCGACAATGGCAGGGTGACGCGGCGAAAGCGTCTCCAGCGGCTATCGCCGAGATCGGTGGCGGCTTCGAGCAGGGAACGGTCGATCTTTTCGAGCGAGACGTAGATCGGCAGAATGGCGAACGCCACCCAGGCATGGGTGAGTGTCAGCATGACCGCAACCGGATTGTAGAGCAGGAATTCGAGCGGCTGATCGATCAAGCCGATGCTTTTCAGGCCCGAATTGATGGCGCCGTTGAAACCGAGCACGATCTTCCAGGCAAAGACACGCAAGAGGTAGCTGGTCCAGAACGGAATGGTGATGAGGATGAGCCACATGACCTTGTAACGCTTGACCCGGAAGGCCAGGAAATAGGCCATTGGATAGGCAGCAAGAATGACGCCCAGCGTGGCGATCAGCGACATGAATATGGATTTGATCAGCAGGATCAGAGGGACCGGGTTCTTCAGATAGAAGGGAATCCCCATCCACACTGTAGCCGTATCAGAAGGTTCGATCAGTGATCTGTAGTTCGCAAGCGTGAAGGACGTATCGAGCGCAAATCCGTCCTGCCGCATGAAACTCAAACCCACCATCGCCATCAGCGGCGCCAGAAGTACCAGCGTTACCAGAATGGCCACGCTGGCGCCGAGCGGATTGCGGGCCAGTTCGGAGTTGCGGGGCGACCATGAGAGCTTCATGGCACCGCTCACAACTTCAGGGCCTTGATCTCCTCCCACACCTTGGTCTGTTCTGCCACGATCGCCGCCGGCTGCGGCCGGAACAGGGTGGCACTCTTCATATGCTCGACCGGATCGACAATGCCCATGGCCTTGATGCTTGCCGGATCGGCCGCCGCGAAGGACTTCATGTTGGCATGGCCATAACCAGACCCTTCGATCAGCGTTTTGCCGGTCTCCGGTGACAGCCAGGCATCAATGAAATCATAGGACAGAGCGATATCAGCCTTGCCCGATTTCAGGATGCTGATGCCGCAGAACCAGGTGAAATAGCCTTCCTTGGGCTTGGCGAAAGCAACGGGAATGCCCTGCGCCGAGAGGTTCTTGACGGCGTCGTTCCAGGCATAGGCGGCAACGATTTCGCCCGAAGCCAGTGCCTGCTGCAGCTCCGTCGGATCGGCCCACAGGAAGCGGCTGTTGCGAACCGCCTTGGCACCGAGTTCCTTGGCGGCCTGAAGCGCATCGCCCGACATCAGATAGGCGTCCTCGTATTTTGCCCCTCCAACCATCTTGCCGATCACCATTGCCAGCGGATCATCGAGCATCGAGACCTTGCCCTCGAAGGCATCGTCATAAAAGATGCCCCAGCTCTCGCCATCCTTGAAGGCATCGCCGATCAGATCCGGACGGTAGACGATCGAGGAATTGCCCCAGTCGGCCGGCGCCATGACAACCTCGCCGTTCGACATGACACCTTCGGCAGTCTGCAGCGCGGGAAAGACATCCTTCCAGTTCGACAATTTCGCGGTATCGATCGGCAGCGTCAGACCGGCATCAACGAAGAGGCCGACAGAATAATTGCAAGGATGCATGACATCGGCTGCGAAGCCGGCGCGTACCTTGGCCAGCGCTTCCGGTTCGCCGGCAAAAATGGAGAAGTTCGGGGTCGTTCCGTGCTTGTCCACGAAAGATTTGAAGTAATCCGGAGCATCATAACCACTCCATTCCATGCAGGTCAGCGGCTCTGCGGCAGCGCCGACATTCGGCATGAGCGCAAAACCGACACCGAAGGCGGCGGCGCACTTCAGTGCATCCCGACGGCTGATCTTTCCTTGCGACAACTGATCGATGAACTTGATCCGGCTCATGACACCCTCTCGAACAGATTGATGGAATTGTGGAAATGCACTGCGTACTGAATATACGTTCAGTAAGCGTGACAATTCTCAACCTGTCAACGGATAATTAATCTTTGTCGAAACTGACCGGGGTTGTCAGTTGAGCGTACGCTGCAGACCGGGTGTATCGAGAGAGAAAGCCGGAATGACAACGTCAAACAGTTCGCCGTCTTCGCCAAGCATCTGGTAGTGCCCGAACATCACACCGGAAGGTGTATCCAGCGGACAGCCGGAGTTGTATTCGTAGGAATCGCCTGGTCCGAGAACGGGCTGCTCGCCGACGACGCCGGGGCCGGTGACTTCATCGACCTGGCCATTTTCGTCGGTGATATTCCAATAGCGGTTGATCAGCTTGACAGTATGGGAGGAATGGTTGGCAATGACGATGCGATAGCCCCAGACATAGCGGCTGTCTGCCGGATCCGATTGCTCGGCCAGATAATAGGGCTCGACCGTCACTTCGATCTGTCGTGTCGTGGCGCGGTACATCCGGTCCTTCCAGGTACGCAATCGTCTGAGCCGAGGTTTTGCCTCCGCCTTTTCTCTATAAATCGTATTTCGGTTAAGAAAATCAATAGATTTGGACCGCTTCGCCCAGCGAAGCGGTCCGAAAAGCCGCATTTCAGGACACGGGCAGTTCGCTTACACCGCCATGGGCCGCCGACCAGGCAAGCGGATCATCGAGAAAGGCCTCGACCGACGTCAGTTTTTCCGACGAGAACAGGCTCTGTTGCCTCGCAACCGCCAGCACTTCGCGCCAGGTGGCAATGTAATGGAGATTGACCTTGCCATTGGCAAAACGCGCTTCGGCCGCCTCAAAGATCCCATAATAAAACAAGGCCATACCGTGATCGACGATGCCGCCGGCCTGCCGGATCGCATCAATGAAGGTGAACATGGAGCCGCCAGCGGTCGTCAGATCTTCAATGACGAGAACCCGCGCGCCCTCTTTCATCTCACCCTCGATCTGAGCATTGCGGCCATGCCCCTTCGGCTTCTTGCGGACATAGATCATCGGAAGCGACAGGCGTTCGGCGAGGAAAGCAGCGAAGGGAATGCCCGCCGTTTCCCCACCAGCGACGCAATCAAACTGCTCGAACCCGGCTTCCGCCAGAACCGTCGCGGCAGCGAAATCCATAACAGCCGAGCGGATCCGGGGATAGGAGATCAGTTTGCGGCAATCGATATAGACGGGGCTCATCATGCCGGATGCCAGCTTGTAGGGCTCTTCCGGCCGGAAGTGTACTGCACGGATCTCCCAAAGCATCTTCGCCATCAGATTGGCCATGGTGGACTTTTCGTTGAAGGCGTTGGAAAACATGGGCTGGCTCCTGCTCGGGTGGACTGACCGCGCTTAGCAGGAACGGCGGGCTGTGGGAAGCGGAGCCAACTCAGGAGGCTGTGAAAGCCGCAGATATCCAATCCACAAAGGCGCGCGCGGGCGGCGAAAGCGCTTCGAAGGACCTGGCGATAAGAAAATAGGCTCCGCAATTGACCTCCGCTGCGAACGGCGCAACGAGCGCACCCGAGGCGAGCTCGCCGTCGATCAGCCGGGGATCGAAGAGTGCCGCACCATGGCCGCGCAAAGACGCCGAGAGCGCCATACCGCCATCGGCAAACACCGTGCCCTTTTCCGTCGGCGGCTCGACGCCGATGCTGCGGAACCAATCGCTCCAGCCGCTGCGGTTTTCTTCATGGAGAAGCGGTGCTTTCACAAGATCACCGGGCAGCGCCAATCGACGATGCGCCAGAAAGGCCGGGCTCATCACCGGCCGGCACTGTGTGTCGAGTAGCGGCATTGCCTCGACCCTCGGCCAGGAAGTCGGTCCGCGGCTGTGGCGAATAGCGAGATCCAACGCGCCACCGCGAAACTCGACAAGGCGCGGATCGGCGTCGATCTCGACTTCAATCTCGGGCCGACTATGGCGAAACTCCTGAATATGGGGAGCGAGCCAGAGGGCTGCGAATGTGGGCTCGGCACTGACTTTCACCGAGCCGGACAACTGCGCACCGGCATCCGAAAGAGCGGCATCGATCCGATCAAAACTCTGCGTCACTTCGGAGAGCAGCGCGCGGCCTTTCTCGGTCAGCACGACACCGCGATGAATACGGGTGAAGAGCGGCTGGCCGATAAGCCCCTCGAGTTCGCGGATCTGGCGGCTGATCGCCGCCTGCGACACATGAAGCTCTTCCGCCGCTCGTGAAAAGCCGCCAAGCCGGCCGGCGGATTCAAAGGCGCGCAAGGCGGTCAAAGGCAGGCGGGCGCGCTTCATGGCTTCCATAACCTCAAGTTATCCGAGGCGTCGACTATAGTCGTTTGAGCCGCTGCCGCAACCGGCAGATAACACTGGCGAAAGGAGAAACGCCATGTTCACTGCCATTCTGGACATCCTGATGGAAACCACCCGCCTTCTGACTTTTACCGCTCCTCGCCCGTTGCCGGAACCGATGCCGCCTCGTGAGCCGTCATCGCAGGGCGGAGCCGTGGACAAGTGATCTGCGCAAGGCAATCGATAGAACCCTGGGGCCCGAAAGCCTATTCGCCTGGCCTTGCCCGGTTGCGAACCACCGTCACCGTACAGGGGGCATTGGCCGCGACTTCGCCCGAAACCGACCCGAGAAGCGTCCGCATCGTGGAGGCAGCGCGGGCGCCCATGACGATGTGATCGACATAGTTCTCGCGTGCATATTCGAGAATGGCATCTGCCGGCTTGATGGCCTCGATGACATGGTAGGTGATTGCGCCTTCGGCAAGTCCGAGCGGCGCCGCCCAGGCTTTCAGTTCCACAAGCCGTTGGACGTGGATGTTGTTGCCTTCCTCGTCCAGCGTTGCATCCAGGCTGATCCGGTTGATCTTCAACACGTTGATGCAGGCGATGCGGGCGTTCGGCGTCTTTTCGATGATACGGCTGGTGGTCAGCCTGAGCAGATCGGCAAGATCGGCGGCGCTATCCTTGAGGTCGATGGCGACAGCCACGATGGGCGCCGACGATAGCTGGTTCTTCGATTCCTTCGGCTTTGCCATCTCGATCGGCTCGGGATTGAACCGTCGACGCAGAACGGTCGAGAGCGGGTCCTGTCGCATCTTTTCGGCGCGGGCGGTCAGCTTCACCTGCGACAGGTACTGAAGATCGACGGCCAGCTGGGCCGCGGTCGGATAGCGCCAGAGCGGATTGACCTCCAGGCAACGCAGGATGATTTCCTGCAAGGCTGGCGGAATATGCCGGTCTATACCGCGGGGCGGCACCGGATCGCGCCAGAGCCTGCGCTTGAGACCCTTCAGTCTCTGCGGGTCGCCGAAGGGACGAATGCCGGTGACGAAGAAATAGAGAAGGACACCCAGGGCGAAGAGATCGCTGCGGTAGTCGCTGCGGTTGCCGAGAACCTGCTCGGGCGCCATGTAGGGCGCCGTGCCATAGGGCAGACGGAACTCCTCATCCATCAGGTCCGGCAGATCGTTGTGCCGCGCAAGACCATAGTCGATCAGCACCACGTCGCCATTGTCGCGGAACATGATGTTGGACGGTTTCAGATCGAGATGGACGACATGCTGTCGATGGAGATCCGCAAGCGCCATGGCGATTTTTGCGCCGAGCGCCGCCACTTCCGCCGGCGGGCGTGGCAATGTCTCGATCATCGGATAAAGCGATTTTCCCGGCAGGACTTCCATGACGATATAGGGCTGGACGGCGAAATCGCCATTGGCGACGAAGCGCGGCACATGCGGCCCTTCGAGCCTTGGCAGGATCATCTGCTCCATTTCGAAAGAGACGATCGCGGCCGGATCATCCCCCTCCCCGATCAGCGGCACCTTCATCAGGATTGGGAAGTCGATATCAGGTCGCGTCACCGACCACAGCCGGGCCATGCCGCCGGAATGGATAAGCTCGCCGACTTTGAACCCATCTATTTCCGCGCCAGGCGCAATTTTGCGGTTGGCCATGCGTCACCTTCCCTTCAGGAGGCGCGAGGAAAGGGCATCCGGAAGGCCCGCCTGGCGAATTTTCTCCGCCGCCTTCTCCACATCGTAGGCAGCGCGCATGAATGTGAGGTTGCGGCTTGTCGTGTCATAAAGCGCCCAGGAAGCCGAAGGATTGTCGTCGCGCGGCTGGCCGACTGAACCGACAACAGCCAGCCACCGCCGTTGCGGCAGAAGCGGAATGGCGATGCCGGAAACCGGGGAAAAGGCGGTGATCTTGCCGGTGCCGGCGAGGCTGTAGAGGGCCGGCACATGAACATGGCCGCAGAAACTCACCGTCTGGGACGTGCCGTTGAAATGGCGTTCTGCGGTCTCGATATCCCGCACATAGCGCCAGCGATCAGGGGCAGAGCCATCGGCGTGCACATAGAGCCGATCCTCCTCGGCCACCTGCAGGGGGAGTTGCGCGAGAAAATCGCGCAGTCCGGAATCGATCTGGTTCTTCGTCCAGTCGATTGCGATCTTGGCAACAGAATTCATGCCCGTGTCAGCGATGGCTGCGGCCTGATCGTGGTTGCCCCGCAGGACGACCGCACCTGCGGCCGCCAGATCCCTCACCTTGGCAGCACACCATTCGGGATCAGCCCCATAACCGACGATATCGCCAAGAATGACGAGCTTTTCGGCACCCGCGCGCGCCGCTGCCGCCAGGCAGGCCTCGAACGCCTCGCGATTGGCATGGATATCCGTCATCAAGGCAATCAGCATGGCTGATGCCTTCCACCACGATGGATCATGGACACTCCTCCCGTCGTCCTCCAATGCAACCATAGCATCAGCGCCACGGTCGGGCCATTAGCCGGAAGGCGTATCGATGCCAAACGGCAATTGTCTTTCGTCAAGGACCAGACATGCGAAAACGGCGCCCGGATCGGACGCCGTCTTTGATACGATCTATTGAGGGCTTCAGGCGACGGGTGCGCCGTAGGCATTGTCCTGCGGCTCCCCGGCTGTTGCATACCAGTAGATCAAGAGGATCGGGCCGACGATCGGCACGAGCGCGATAAAGATCCACCAGCCGGATTTGCCCTTGTCGTGCAAACGGCGAACGGAGACGGCGAGACCCGGAATGAGAAGTGCCAGAGCAAAGAGGATCTGCAGCGCGGGCATGCCGAAGACCATATTGTCGATCAGGCCAAGTACGGCAGACACGATGAAGTTGAAAAGAACAAACCACCAGAATTCGGAACGTGCGGCGCGGCCGTTGAAGTCGGCATATTTCTTGGTGATGACGGTTGTGACGGCTTCGGTGAAGTTCATTGGAATCCCCCAATTGAAGATGATCATACTGGCAAGGCACATGCTCGCCGGCTATTCCTGAACTGAACGAAAGAAGGGCATGTTTTATTCGCCAGGAGAGAGTGGTCTTTTTTCTGACGATTGCCAAGTCTCATCCGGTGCTTTCGGACACCCGGTCACTCGCACCGCAACGAAATGCAAAAAGCCGGGTCTCCCCGGCTTTCCGATGATCAGCGACTGAAGTCCGATAAACTATTGGGCAGCCGCAACGTGCTGGTGCAGTTCGCCCATGCGGTTCCAGGCATCGAGGCCGGAAATCTTGTAGGCCTCGGCCAGGGTCGGATAGTTGAAGGTGTTTTCGACGAAATAATCGACCGTGCCCTTCAGGTTGAGAACCGCCTGGCCGATATGGATCAGTTCGGTCGCGCCTTCGCCGACGATATGGACACCCAGAAGACGTCGCGTCTTCAGCGAAAAGATCATTTTCAGCATGCCGTTGTCGAGGCCCATGATGTGGCCGCGCGAGGTCTCGCGGAACCGGGCGATGCCGCATTCATAGGGAATGCCGCGCGCCTTGACCTCTTCCTCGGTCAGGCCGCAGGTCGAGATCTCCGGCACGGCGTAGATACCGTAGGGAAAATACTGCGGCGGATCGGATGCCGGTGCACCGACAGCATGACGGGCGGCGATGCGGCCCTGCTCCATCGATGTCGATGCCAGGCTCGGAAAGCCGACGACATCGCCGGCGGCATAGATTCCCGGCACATCGGTCTGGAAGGTCTCGGGATTGACCTTGATGCGGCCGCGGCTGTCGGCTTCAAGCCCACAGGAGGACAGGTTGAGACTGTCGGTCGCTCCCATGCGGCCGGCGGCGTAAAGCACCATGTCGGCGGAAATGGCGCGCCCGTTATCGAGCGTCACGCGACAGCGGCCAGCCGGATCCTTTTCGACCTTTTCGGCTTTCTGGCCGAAAAGCAGTTTCATGTTGCGGTCGCGCAGCTGGTAGGAGAAGTCCTCGACGATTTCCTTGTCGATGAAATCCAGCATGGTGCTGCGCGGCTCAACGACGGTGACGGCGGTGTCGAGTGCCGAAAAGATGGTCGCATATTCGATGCCGATGACGCCAGCGCCGATGACGATCAGCGACCGGGGAATCTCCGTGATGTCGAGAAGATCGTCGCTGTCGAGGATCTGCTTGCCATCGAAGGGAATGGAGTCCGGCCGGAAAGGTCTCGTGCCGACGGCCAGCAATACCGATTGCGCGCCCACACGCATCGTCTCGCCGTCTTCCTTCTCGATTTCGATCGTATCGCGATCGATGAAGGTGGCCTTGCCCCTGATGTGGTGAACCCTGTTGCGGGCGAACTGATGTTCGAGAACCTCGACCTCATGGTCGAGCGTGATGAGAAGCCGCCGCCGCAGGTCTTCAGCGCTGATCTCCTGCTTGACGCGATAGGAACGGCCATAAAAGCCGCGTTCGCGCCAGCCCGTGAGATTGAGTGCCGTTTCGCGCAGCGTCTTCGAAGGAATGGTGCCGGTATGAACCGACACGCCACCGACCCGCGTTCCTTTTTCCACGACCAGAACCCGCTTGCCGAGTTTCGCCGCCTGGATTGCCCCCCTGCGGCCTGCCGGACCGCTGCCGATTACCACGAGATCGTAATGGTTCATGATGCCGCCCCGCCAAAGTCATGAAGAATCATGCTGCACTGCAAGATTATCGTCGCGAAGTGTAGCAGATCAATCTTATCGATTTGGTTACTGTGAATCGGTTGGCGTTCCAGCGTTGAAACCCACCGTTTCGAGCCCTTTTGCGACTTTTTACTGGAGGAGCTTGAATTCCAGCATGAGATTGCGCTCGAGCAGGGAGTGATTGTCGTCGGAGGTCACGATCAGATGCAGCGCACCATCGTCCGTCCGAAAGGCATCCAGCCCCTCCATATTGTCGATCTGATGCGAAAAATCGGCTTCGAGCAGGACTTCGCCGTCAATCAGCGCGTCCGGCTTGACATCGGCGATCGAGAATCGCCGGATGCGCATGCCGATGCCGGATTTCAGACCGAACTTGCGTTCGAGCAGCAGAAAGGTGCCGTCATCGAGCACGACACCATCCGTGACATCATAGTCGCCACTGCGCCTGACGCGGAAATTGCCCTTGAGCGGTCCGGAGTGGATGCCGGCGACGAAGTTGCCCTTCTCATCATAGGTGCGCTCGGCAACGAAAAACAGGGAACCGGCCAGAGCGCTATCCGCCGGCGCGGCCAGCAGCGCCTCGATTCCACCGTTGCCCCGCAGCTTCACTCCACCCGTGACCGGCCTCTCGGAAGCGACAGGGGCAGAATCTTCAAAGCCGGGATAGGGATAGGCGAGGATGCGATGATCGCGCTCGAAGCTGACATAGATCCGGTCTCTGGCAAGCACCATGCCCTCGGCATCCATGCTTTCATGGTCCTGTCTGGCGCTATTGGTATCGGGGACCATCGTGTGGATCGCAAACGTGCCAATGCCGCTCAGACGCCCCTGCGGATCCCTTTCGATCCGGCCCGTCGCCCAGTGGCCGGTATCCATGATCGCAATGAAATGTTCTCTGTCAGGCAGAAGCCGAATGGAGGAGATCGCCCCCAGTTCGCCGCCCGTGGTGGCCATCACCAGACCGCCGAGAAACTCAAGCTTGCCGAAGCGCGGCCCGGCGCCCTGCTTGAAGGTGTCGAGCACCATCGACTTGACCGGAATTTCCACACCGTCCTTGCCGGCCTGATAACCGAAGGCGACCGGATAGGTCGCTCCAAACACCAGGAACGGCAGAAAAGCGGCCAAAGCCCAGGCTTTCCGTCTCAACAAGGCGTTTCCTTCCGTTGACTGTCGGAACGGCAGATATTCAGGCGCGACGACGCGCCTTGCCCCGCGGGGCCTCCGCTTCATCGGCAAACAGGGCCGCCAGCTGTTCTGTCATAGCGCCGGCCAGTTCGTCGGCATCGATGATGGTAACCGCCTTGCGATAATAGCGCGTGACATCATGACCGATGCCGATGGCGAGCAGTTCGACAGGCGACTTGGTCTCGATTTCCTCGATGACCGCCCTCAGGTGACGTTCGAGATAGTTGCCCGGATTGACCGACAGCGTGGAGTCATCCACCGGCGCACCGTCGGAGATCATCATCATGATCTTGCGCTGTTCCGGCCGGCCAAGCAGACGATTGTGCGCCCAGATCAGCGCCTCGCCATCGATGTTTTCCTTGAGCAAGCCTTCGCGCATCATCAGGCCGAGATTGCGCTTGGCCCGACGCCAGGGCGCATCCGCCGATTTATAGACGATGTGGCGGAGATCGTTGAGGCGACCGGGCGCAACCGGTTTGCCGCTGGCGAGCCATTTCTCGCGGCTCTGACCGCCCTTCCAGGCCTTGGTGGTGAAGCCGAGAATTTCGACCTTCACGCCGCAACGCTCAAGCGTGCGTGCCAGAATATCGGCACAGGTAGCCGCAACTGTGATCGGGCGACCGCGCATGGAGCCGGAATTATCGATGACCAGGCTCACGACCGTGTCGCGGAAATTCGTATCCCGCTCCATCTTGAAGGACAGAGGCTGCATCGGATCGATGACCATGCGCGTCAGGCGAGCGGTATCGAGATAGCCTTCCTCGAGATCGAAATCCCAGGACCGGTTCTGCTGCGCCATCAGGCGGCGCTGCAACTTGTTGGCTAGCCGGCCGACCGCGCCCTGAAGATGGGCAAGCTGCTTGTCGAGGAAGGCACGCAGCCGATCGAGTTCGGCTTCGTCGCACAGTTCGTCGGCAGAGATCTCTTCATCGAATTCGACGGTAAAGACCTTGTAGTCGACCTTCTCGTTGAGGTCGGACAGCGGATTGTTCGGACGCTTGACCTCACCGGGGGTCTCGGAATCGTCGTCCGTTTCCTCCATCAGATCGTCGTCGGACATTTCGGCGCCGTCAGTCTCGCCCTCTTCCATTTGCTCGTCGGCAGACTGGTTTTCTTCGGAAGGCGCTTCCTCGGTGCCAGCCTCGTCCTCGGCGGCATCCTCATTCTCTTCCTGGCTGCGCGGCTGTTCCTCGTCCGTCGTCTCTTCCTGCTCGTCCGGCTCCTGGCTCTGCTCGCTGATATCCTCGGCGAGATGCATCGATGACAGCATGGTACGGACGATGCGGGCGAAGGCTTCCTGATCCTCGATCGCGTCCTTCAGCGAGCCCATATCCTTGGCGGCCGTATCGCTGAAGAATTCGCGCCAGAGATCAAGCACCTGGCCTGCCGCTTCCGGCGGTCGTTGACCCGTCAAAGCCTCGCGCACGAACAGCGACATCGCCTCTTCGATCGGCGCTTCCGACCGTTCGGAGATCGCGCGGAAATTCGACTTGGCATATTTATCGGCCTGCATGGAGCCGAGATTCTTGGCCATGCCGGCCATGCGGTTGGCACCGATGGCTTCGACGCGCGCCTGTTCGACGGCGTCATAAATGGCGCGGGCATCTTCGCCCTGCGGCGCAAACTGCGTATGGATGCGCTCATCATGGCAGGCACGGCGCAGCGCCATGGAATCGCCCAGACCGCGAAGAACGGCCAGTTCGTGCTGACCGGGCTTCTTGGACAACTCTGGCAGCCGCATGCGATCGCCAGCCATGCCGGGCTTGTCGTTGGCGAAGGCAACCTCCACCTCCGAACTGCCGGCGACAGAGCGGATACAGCCGGTCAATGCACGACGAAACGGCTCCAGATCAACCGGAGCGCCTGGCCTCGCCTTCGAATTGTCGCCTGCACCGGCCATTCTGTCTTACCCCTCAGGCTCCGAGAACCAGATTGGCAGCGCTTTCCTTGAGCTCGACGCCAAAGACACGCTGATACTGTTCGGCAACCAGCGCACGCTCGAGATCGTCGCACTTGTTGAGGAAGGTCACGCGGAACGCAAAAGCGACATCGCCGAAGATCGCTGCATTTTCGGCCCAGGTGATGACGGTACGCGGGCTCATGACGGTCGACAGATCGCCATTGATGAAGGCCGCACGGGTGAGTTCGGCAACGCGCACCATCTTGGCAACCGTGTCGCGACCCTTTTCATTGCCGGACAGTTCCTTGACCTTGGCCGCGACGATGTTCACCTCATGCTCGAATGGCAGATAGTTGAGCGTGGTCACGATCGACCAGCGGTCCATCTGGGCCTGGTTGATCTGCTGGGTGCCGTGATAGAGACCGGTCGTATCGCCGAGGCCGACGGTGTTTGCGGTCGCGAAGATGCGGAAAGCCGGGTGCGGACGGATAACACGGCTCTGGTCGAGCAGCGTCAGGCGACCGGAGGCTTCCAGAACGCGCTGGATCACGAACATGACGTCAGGGCGACCGGCATCATATTCGTCGAACACAAGCGCGACATTGTGCTGGTAGGCCCAGGGCAGGATGCCGTCCTTGAATTCGGTGACCTGCTTGCCATCCTTTAGAACGATCGCGTCCTTGCCGACGAGATCGATACGGCTGACATGGCTGTCGAGGTTGACGCGGATACAGGGCCAGTTCAGGCGCGCGGCAACCTGTTCGATATGGGTGGACTTGCCGGTGCCGTGATAGCCCGACACCATGACGCGTCGATTGTGCGCAAAGCCAGCCAGAATGGCGAGCGTCGTATCGCGATCGAACAGATAGTCCGGGTCGATATCGGGGACGTGGGCGTCGGTTTCCTTGTAGGCTGGCACGCTGATATCGCTATCGATGCCGAACACCTCCCTGACAGAAACGGTCGTGTCGGGGAGCTTGGCTATTTCGAGATCCATCTTTGTCATCATTTCTCCAGCGCAGCCTGGGGAAGGCCACCGAAAATCACTGGTTTTTCCTATCGCGGCTTTCTAGCAAAAGCCAGCCTGTTTGAGCAACTGATACGCTTGAATCACGGCCCGGAAGCGTTCTTCAGAGCCACGATCGCCCCCATTTGCGTCAGGGTGGTGTTTCTTGACCAGTTCCTTGTAGCGCGACTTGATGTCGCTCGACGTTGCACTGGCCGGAAGTTCGAGCGTTTCGAATGCCTTGGTTTCGAGCGGCTTGAGCCGTCGTTGCCGGGGTTCCTGCTGGCGGCTTTCATTCATCCGCCAACCGGCAAAGCCGAACGGATCACGCATCTTGGCAGCGCCGGCGCGGGCCTGGTTCTGCGCCGGGCCCCATTTGGCATTCTTGTTGACGCCGATGGACCAGGTGGGGCGATGGCCGGTGATCGCTTCCTTCTGGTAGCGCGCGACATCATTGTCCGACAGGCCGGAGAAATAATTGTAGCCCTTGTTGTATTCCTTCACATGCTCGAAGCAGAAAATGAAATACTGGCCTTCGGCATTGCGGCCGACAGGCGCACGATGAACGCCAGGCTGCTCGCAGCCGTCCCACTGACAGCGCGGCTTCTGCGGCGGCTCTTCCGCCCGGGTGGCCTTGCGCCGGGTGCGGATAGAATCGAAATATTTGGAATCCAGTTTCATGGGACCATTATGGGATTTGAGACTTCGCGCTTCAAGAATTGACAATCAGGAAAGTTACAGGCTTTGTGGGCCCCTTTTTTTGAAAGAGAGACCATGACGCTTCAGGACAGGATCACCGCCGCACTTCAGGCCGAATTTGCACCAATGCAACTTGAAGTCATCAACGAGAGCCAGCACCATGCCGGCCACAACCGCGAGGCGGCCGAAACCGGCCAGACACATTTCCGCATTCGTATCACCAGCCCGAAACTCATGGGCCTTTCCCGCGTCAACCAGCATCGGGCGATCAATGATGCCCTGAAATTCGGCTTCGACGAGGGGCTGCACGCGCTGGCAATCGAAATCGGGAAAGACTGAAACTGTCCGTCAGGCGACGTCCCAGTAGCAGGTAAACTTCGGATCGAACACCGTCACCGGGCCCGCCCCGGTTTCGATCCGGGCCGGATAGGACACTGCCGATTCGTGCTTGACCAGCGTGATCCTCTCCTCATTCGCCGGCAGACCGTACCAGGCCGGCCCGTTGAGCGAGGCGAACGCTTCCAGTCGGTCGAGTGCGCCCTCTTCCTCGAAGACATGCGCCAGGCAGGACATGGTGTTGATCGACGTGAAGCAGCCGGCACAGCCGCAGGCACATTCCTTGAGTGGATCCACATGCGGCGCCGAATCGGTGCCAAGGAAGAATTTCGCATTCCCCGATGTGGCCGCCTTGCGCAGTGCCTGACGGTGATGTTCGCGCTTGGCGACCGGCAGGCAGTAATAGTGCGGGCGAATGCCGCCGACCAGAATATCGTTGCGGTTGATGATCAGGTGATGGGTGGTGATCGAGCCGGCGAGATTGGCCGATGAGCCCATGATGTAATCGACCCCTTCCCTGGTCGTTACATGTTCCATCGTTACCTTCAGTTCTGGCAGTTGCTTCCGCAACGGGTCGAGCACAGTCTCGATGAAGACGGCTTCGCGGTCGAAAATGTCAACGTCCGGGGTCGTCACTTCTCCATGAACGCAGAGCGGCAGGCCGATCTTCGCCATCCGCTCGAGAACCGGCATGGCCTTGGTCATGTCGCGCACGCCCGAATGCGAATTGGTCGTCGCACCCGCCGGGTAAAGCTTGACGGCGGTGATGAGCCCCGACCGGTGCGCCTGCTCGACATCGTCCGGATCAGTTCCTTCGGTGAGGTAGAGCGTCATCAGCGGCTGAAAGCGCATGCCATCCGGAAGGGCAGCGACAATGCGGTCGCGATAGGCG
The DNA here is from genome assembly GCF_030551875.1 of Fluviirhizobium alvei. Classification (GTDB taxonomy): domain Bacteria; phylum Pseudomonadota; class Alphaproteobacteria; order Rhizobiales; family Rhizobiaceae; genus Rhizobium_E; species Rhizobium_E alvei. The sequence continues at coordinate 45,097 of NZ_JAUOZU010000012.1, forward strand.
CTTGCGTCGGCGGCGGTAACCACCGGCGGCACGAGATTGGGCATGATGATGGCGCGCGCGAAGTGGGCGGCCGTGTAGGGCAGAACGCCCTTGAGCATGTCGCCGTCGCGCAGATGCAGATGCCAGTCGTCGGGGCGCCGGATCGTGATCGATGTCATTCTGAACCTCCACCGCAAGGAATGTGCGCATGCCAATAGCGCCAGAGATCCGGAGACGCAACCGCGCGCCGGAGTTTTGATCGCAAACCAAGCGGATGCGGCGCTATTGGCAAAAAAAAGCGGGCGACACGAAGGTCGCCCGCAGCCGCATCTCCTGGATCGTATCAGGCCGCTATTGCTTCTTGGGGAGGTTTCATTGCGCCGGTCATCAGCGCCACGGCATCCGACATCGAATATTCCTTCGGATTGATGACGCAGAGACGTTTTCCCAGACGATGGATGTGAATGCGATCCGCCACTTCGAACACATGCGGCATGTTGTGCGAGATGAGGACGATCGGCAGGCCGCGCGAGCGGACATCGAGGATCAGTTCCAGCACCTTGCGGCTTTCCTTGACGCCAAGCGCTGCCGTCGGTTCGTCCATGATCACGAGTTTGGAGCCGAAGGCCGCGGCCCGCGCAACGGCGACCCCCTGACGCTGGCCGCCTGAAAGCGTCTCGACCGCCTGGTTGATGTTCTGGATCGTCATCAGGCCCAGTTCGGTAAGCTTGTCGCGGGCAATCTTTTCCATTTTCGGACGGTCGAGCATCCGGAACATCTTGCCGAGCATGTCCGTCCGGCGGATTTCACGGCCGAGGAACATGTTGTCGGCAATCGAGAGCGCCGGTGACAGAGCAAGATTTTGGTAGACCGTTTCGATGCCGGCATTGCGCGCTTCCATCGGCGAGCGAAACTGTACCGGCTGGCCACCGAGGCGAATTTCGCCTTCATCGGGCGTCACAGCTCCGGAAATCGCCTTGATCAGCGATGACTTTCCGGCACCGTTATCGCCGATCACCGCGAGGATTTCACCGGGATAGAGATCGAAATCAGCCTGGTCGAGAGCGGTGACCCGGCCATAACGCTTGACCAGGCCACGGGCGGTAAGAATGGGTTCCTGTGTCATCAGCCTGCTACCTTTCTGATCCACTGGTCGACGGCCACGGCCGAGATGATGAGAGTGCCGGTGAGGAAGACCTTCCATTGCGGGTCAGCGCCGAGCATGTTCAATCCCATCGAGACTACACCGACGATCATCGCCCCGATGAGCGTGCCGAGGATCGAGCCGCGGCCACCAAAGAGCGAGATACCGCCAATGACTGCTGCAGTGACCGATTGCAGATTATAGTCGGTCACGGCTGCTGAAGGCGAAATCGATCCGTTGCGCCCGATCGAGACCCAGGCGGCGATGGCAGCGATCACACCGGCCAGCGCATAGGTGCTGAGCAGGACCCGATCCACACGAATGCCTGCGAGTTCGGCAGCGTCCGGATCATCGCCCACCGCATAGAGATGGCGCCCCCAGGCAGTATGATTGAGCGCATACCAGAGGCCCAAGACGAGGATAACCATGAGGATCACACCGAAGGTGAAGACGGCAGATCCGATCTTGAAGCTGGTACCAAAGAAATGCAGCATCGAGGCGGCGGCGGTCACATCGGCCTCACGGATGGTTTCGTTGGCCGAATAGATGAAATTCGACGCCATGACGATGTACCATGTGCCGAGCGTGACGATGAAAGGCGGCAGCTTCATCTTGGCGACCAGAAAGCCGTTGAGGATACCGCATAGGCCACCGACCACGAGACCCGCGGCAACCGCAACGGGCGCAGGCATGCCATAGGTCACGGCCACATTGCCCATGACCACGGCAGAAACCACCATGACGACGCCGATCGACAGATCGATACCGGCCGTCAGGATCACCAGCGTCTGGGCGGCACCCAGGATGCCGACGATGGCGATCTGCTGCAGGATCAAAGTCAGCGTATAGCTCGAGAAAAATTTGCCACCGATCGAGATCCCGAAGATGAGGATCGCGGCAACGAGGACGATGAACGGCACCGCCGCTGGCGTCGAATGCAGGAAATGCTGAATGCGCCGGAGCGCCGAACGATCCTCGAAATGCGCGACAGCAGTGTCGCTCTTGTCGAGCACCTTTTCAAATTCTTGGATGCTGGCCATGATTGTGTCTCCACCCCCTAACGCGCCGTCCTGACGGTTGTTTTCGTCTGCGGACAGGTCCGTCGCGTGGTTCCCAAACTCGGAATGCGCCCCGCCGTCCGCGGGTTTCGAAGCCTGTGGCCTCTATGCGCAAACCTACTGGAAGGGCGATAAGATCGCCCTTCCGTTAGTCCATGATGACATTATCATGGTGTTCTTCAAGTCTAAATGCAGATGGGCATCAGCCCCAGCACTTGTCCGTGCCTTCCTTGACGCTGATCGAGGGCACGCCCTCGGCCGGCTTGTCGGTCACGAGCGCCACGCCGGTGTCGAAGAAGTTCTTGCCTTCGGTCGGCTTCGGCTTGGTGCCATCCTTGGCATAAGCTGCAATCGCTTCGATGCCGAGCGATGCCATCAGCAGCGGATACTGCTGCGAGGTCGCTCCGATCACGCCTTCGGCCACCGACTTCACGCCCGGGCAGCCACCGTCGACCGAAACGATGAGAACATCCTTTTCCTTGCCCACGGCCTTGAGGGCCTGGTAGGCGCCGACAGCAGCCGGCTCGTTGATCGTGTGGATTACGTTGATGTCCGGATCCTTCTGGAGAAGGTTTTCCATCGCCGTGCGACCGCCTTCTTCGTTGCCGTTCGTCACATCATGGCCGACGATACGCGGATCATCTTCGTCGCCGATCTTGTTGGGATCCTTCGGGTCGATGCCGAAGCCGATCATGAAGCCCTGGTCGCGCAGAACGTCAACCGTCGGCTGCGACGGCGTGAGGTCAAGGAAGCCGACCTTTGCGGTCTTGGCACCCTCACCCATGGTGGCTGCAGCCCACTGGCCGATCAGTTTGCCGGCCAGAAGGTTGTCCGTCGCAAAGGTGGCATCGGCTGCATCGAGCGGTTCCAGCGGCGTGTCGAGCGCGATCACGAGAATGCCGGCGTCACGCGCCTTCTTCACGGTCGGGACAATCGCCTTCGTGTCGGAAGCCGTCAGGAGAATACCCTTGGCACCGTCGGCAATGCAGGATTCGATTGCAGCGACCTGGCTGTCGGAATCGCCGTCCACCTTGCCGGCGTAGGACTTCAGCGTGACGCCGAGCTCGGCGGCCTTGGCGGTCGCGCCTTCCTTCATCTTGACGAAGAAGGGATTGGTATCGGTCTTGGTGATCAGGCAGGCGGACACGCCGTCAGCCTTGGCGCTGCCGCAGAAGGCGAGGCCCAGAGCAAGAGCGCCCATGGATGCAGCAATCATCGATTTTTTCATCGTTTCCTCCCAAGGAAATATCAAACTCCGGATGAACCGGCTCCTCATAAGGCAGCTTCAACTGCCGCCGTCGGTTGGACCCTCCAGCCCTTCCCGACCGCTGCCCATAAGAAAGCATTAGAACGTCGTCATGTCAATAAATAATTCCAATTGATTTATTAATTAAATGTGGCATCCTCTGCTTCGATTGATGTAGCACTGCCCGGGAGGAGAACGGGGCATGGCGAACGAAATGACGGCAACCGCACTTTCCGGAGTGGCGGGCTTGATGGGCGGCGCGAACCAGACACGCGTCCGTGCTTATAACGAACGATTGGTGCTGAGCCTCGTGCGCAGGCATGGGACTCTGTCGAAGGCAGAGATTGCGCGGCATACGGGTCTTTCAGCCCAGACCGTGTCCGTCATCATGCGGGCACTCGAGCAGGACGGACTTCTGATCCGCGGCGAACCACGGCGCGGCAAGGTCGGCCAGCCATCCATTCCCATGAGCCTCAATCCGGACGGCGTTTTCTCGCTTGGCCTGAAGATCGGTCGTCGCAGCGCCGATCTCATCCTGGCGGATTTTACCGGCCGCGTGAAACAACTGGTGCACGAGGCCTATCCCTACCCGACGCCCAAGGGGGTGATCGCTTTTGCCAAGCGCGGTTGCGACCAGATCCTCGCCTCCATGACCAATGCCGAAAAGGCCCGCATCGCCGGTCTTGGAGTGGCGCTGCCCTTCGAACTCTGGAACTGGGTAGAGGCTGTCGGCGCGCCGAAAGCGGATATGGATGCCTGGCGCGATGCCGATATCGAAGCGATGCTCGATGCGGCGCTGCCCTTTCCCGTCCTGTTGCAGAATGATGCGACCGCGGCCTGTGCGGCCGAGCTCGCCTTCGGACACGGACCCAAATATTCGGATTTCGCCTATTTCTTCCTTGGCTCCTTCATCGGCGGCGGCGTGGTTCTCAATCACGCGCTTTATCCGGGCCGAACAGGCAATGCCGGCGCCTTCGGCTCGATGCCCTTTACCGATGCGCATGGACTTTCAGGGCAGCTCATCGATCATGCCTCGGTGGTTCAGCTCGAAAAAATGCTAATCCAGGCCAAGAAGGACCCGTCCTCCATCTGGATGACGCCGGAGAACTGGGACGATTTCGGCGCTACCAAGACGGAATGGATCGCAAAAACCGGCGAAACGCTCGCCTATGCCGCCGTGACGGTCTGTTCGGTCATCGATTTTGAAGCGGTGATCATCGATGGCGGCTTTTCGGCCGACATTCGGCGCGAAATCGTCGATGCGGCACGCCGGTCTCTCGAACGTTTTGATCTTCAAGGCATCGAGCGACCCATGATCGAGGAAGGTCTTGTCGGCTCCTCGGCGCGCGCCATTGGCGCTGCAAGCCTGCCGCTTTTTTCGCGCTACCACATCGATCAGAGCGTATTGCTCAAGGAGATGACCTGATGCTGATTGGCCTCGACCCCCTATTGAGCCCAGAGCTTTTGTCCGTTCTTCGTGCCATGGGCCATGGAGACGAGATCGCGATCGTCGACGGAAATTACCCCGGAGCGGAACATGCAAGGCGGCTGGTGCGGGCCGACGGACACGATCTGCCGCGCATCCTTGATGCGGTGCTGTCCGTGCTGCCGATTGACGATTTCGTCGATCGCGCGATTTTCCGCGCCACGGTGAAGACCGACCTCGAAAAAAGAGACCCCGTCCACCAGGACATGATCGATATCTGCGGCCGGCGGGTGCCCGATCAGGTGGTCGAGCCACTGGCGCCAGCCGACTTCTACAATCGCGTCCAGAAGGCCTATGCCGTGATCCAGTCCTCCGAGCCAAGGCTCTACGGCAACATTATTCTGCGCAAGGGCGTGATCCGGCCGGGCGCGACCGGTTGAAGATTACAGAAATGTAATTCTGCTGTCCCTTGAACAGCCACATTTGCACGCTCACATGTTGATCACTGACGGCCGGTCCCCAAGTGGCCGTCATCATCCTGGATCTGGCCCGTCCCCCGCCAACCAGGTTCGGACAAGGCGCCCAATCCCTCTCCGGGTCCTTGTCCACTCTTTGCGTCCCCTTGCCGCCCTGCTTTCACAAGCGGGGCGGTTTTTTATGGTGCGCAGAACGGTTTTCATCGTCAAAATTGCTGCGATTTTTCTTGTCGAACCGCACAGCCCCCGGCACTATGTGGCATGGACCAAACGAACAAGGATTCGGCTCTCTATCTCTCCGGCCTCCTGGCCCGGAGCTTCAGCCGCGCCTTTTCGACCGAAGCGGCCCGCATCGGCTTTTCCCCGGGGCAATATCCGGTTCTGATGGAACTCTGGAAGCAGGATGGCACGAGCCAGCGCGCGCTGCTCGACAGGCTCGATATAGAACAGGCAACGCTCGCCAATACACTTGCCCGCATGGAGCGGGACGGGCTGATCGTACGCCAGCGCCACCCCAAAGACCGGCGTTCGACGCTGATCTACCTCACCGAACGCGGCCGTGCGATGGAAGCGGAAGCGCTTCTGGCGCTCGAAACCGCCGAGGCGCAGATGTTTCGGGGCTTCCGGCGGTTCGAAAAGGAGTTGCTGAAGGAATATATGCGCTGGGCCATCGCCAATGGCGTCGAGGGGTGAGCGGGCGTAGCATAGGAATTAGGCTACGATGACCGTTCTACGAGCTCCTGGAGATATTCAGCAGTTAAACGGTCCGGGCAAAAAGGCTTAATCTCCCCAGATTCAACGCGCCTGGATATCGATTTGCAGGCCTGAACAGGATCCGAAAAATCCTCATTCCCGATTTCCGCATAGTCGTACTGCCACCACGCACAATTCTCGATCAGTTCAATGACGTCGTTCTCAAAGCGATACCGTTTGATGCGGGCCGGATTTCCGGCGACTATCGCAAAGGCTGGAACATCTTTTGTGACGACCGCACCAGAACCCACAATTGCTCCGTTACCAATTCTAACCCCTCGCTTGATATAGCTACGACTACCAATCCAAACATCATGGCCTATTTCAATCGGTCCCAAATTCGATTTGTAGGCGTGCGGTTTCAAGGCTGGGTTTTTTCGCTTTGCGTGCGCTCCTGTAATAAACTCAAGATCCCAAGGTATGTTGGAAGTCGTCAACCAATTCGTCGGGTGTTCATGGTCCCCAAACACGACTCTTCCGCCAATCGAGCAATATCTCCCAACCCTACTCACGTGAACCGTGATCGGGCTCCAAGAATAACTATAAGCTCCAAATTGTATCCCAGGCAGCCCAGAGAAAACACCAGCGACCGGGGCACTTGGACATTCGATGAATGAAGCGCTCGTAAGCCGAAGACTACTCGGATCAACCCAGATGTTCTTTTCGACCTTGATACGATCAGAATGCGCCTTGCCTAACTGAAACAGTGCGAAACTCATTAGCAGCTCCGATACTTAAAAATTTCTCGCTTCGACCTCTACAAAAACCGTTGAAGGCACCCATTATCGATGTTTGCAGGCTACGAGCGAAATCGGCAGGAGATCTTTTCATTTGCGCTAAATACCCACTTGATTTCAATAGAAGTAAGAGACATTCCGGTAATTTAAAGCGCGTCCCTACAACTGAGGCTCTTACATGGCGGCACCTCATTCCTACGTTCATATAGGCCTCGAGAATACGGGAACCACATATCTCCAGAAATGCCTTGCCGCGAGCAGAGAGAAGCTTTCGCGGCATAATGTGCTATACCCACTTACATACGATGTCGAAAGCCATCTGGAGCTCGCAGCCTATGCCAAGGATGAAACATCAGATGACACTGTTCGCATCATGGCGGGGCTTACGAGGGCGGAAGACACCGAACCGTTCCGCTCAAATTACGAGCGCAACTTAATTGAGCAGCTCTCAAAAAAACAATTCCAAAAAGTCGTTTTTTCAAGTGAACACCTATCCAGTCGATTAGTTGACAAAGACGAAATTGCAAGATTGAAGGCGCTACTGTCCCGTTTTTCTGATAAGATATCAGTTATTGTTTATCTTAGAAGACAAGACGAAGTCGCCCTTTCAATGTACTCAACTGCGGTTCGCGGAGGGTGGGTAAATCCAATTTCAAATCCAGACGAAAGGACTGCACTTCAAAGATTTGACTACAGAAATATTTTGGATACATGGTCTGGCATATTCGGCAAAGATAATCTTATCATAAGAATATACAACGATGAAGTCCGAAATGATATTGTAAAAGATTTCTGCAAGGTTACGTCGATTGACGACAATCTAGTTGAAAAAATGGCTCAATCTGAGAACGCCCGCCTCGATGCAAGGAAAATAGAATTCCTTCGTCTGCTGAACAAATACCTTCCTGTTGTGGAAAACGGGCAGTTATCTCAACGGCGAGGCAATTTGGCGCAAATGGTGGAAAAATCCCTTCGACAGGCCCTAAACTTACTCTTCCAAGCGAGATGTCCGAACTTATGGAATTGTTTTATCAGAGCAATTTGTATGTGGCGGATAGCTATTTAGGGAGAAGACTAGAAGGCGACCCGCTATTTGGCCCATACGAACGAGCCGAAGGAGCCGGCAACTACACGATGTCATTCGACGACCTACTTGAGATGTCGGCAGCTCTCTGGGCCCAAAAGCAGATCCAAAACAACCATCTTTGGGAGCATGTCAAATCTCTGGAGTCGCAACTCGAGGAGCTGAAGAAGGCACAATAATATCCCCAACCCCTGAATCAATCAGCTTGGATCTGTCAGCGACCCAGGGCTCGATGGCCAGTCGCGCGATCGGATCCAAACAGACGATGTGATCCATGAATGCACTTGCCCACCTCGTTGTCGCGATGGAATCCGGCGAACGTCTGTCAACAAGCATCACGTTCTCCATGCCAAGCGATCTGCATAGATAGAAATCTTGCGCGATGAACTTATGGTGGTGTGGCGAATAGATAAGCAACGCAGATGGACAGGAGCCACGAGCCGCAAATGTGGAGGCGACCCAGGGCTCCATCACGCCCTCATCCAGAACAAAGGCGCCTCGGGGAAAGTTTTCCACCCGACTGAAGAACCAGGCCAGCTTCGTCACAGCTTCACGCCGAAACGAACGCTTAAGTCCCCTCAGCTCCAAAAGACGTTCACGTTCCCCATTCACGACATTGACATAACGCACACTGTCCTGACCGGTCGTCTGATTGGCGTGAATCCTGTGATAGTAGATGTACTCGCCAATGTGCACGGCGTTATCATCATTGATGATATTCACAGCGACAACCCAGTCTTGAACACCATCCGAATTCGCAGGAAATCCTCCAATCGAAAGCAGCGTCTCACGGCGTATCACTTTGAAATGGCTTGCAACCATATGTTCAAGCAAGCATTCTGTCAGACTATTATATTCATAGATCTGACTGGATACATCGACTTTTCTCGACATGCCGGATTGGTTGAATTCAATACGGTTCGAAAAATAGTAATCTCCCACCTTGACTTTGTAGTAGGCGTCGAACCCGGCACGCGCTTCCCGGTGAAGATAGTCATCACAATCAAGAAACGCGACGAACTCGGAACTGCAGAGCGACAGAGCATAGTTCTGCGTACCGGTTATTCCGAGATTCTCACTATTTTTGAAAATCTTGATGCTGGAGATGCCTTGGTATTTCTCCAGAATGTCGCTCACGCGCGGATCAGGCGAACAGTCATCGACGATGACAATCTCATCAAATGGATTCAGCTGGTTGACGGCACTGTCAATGCATTGCGAAAGATATTCCGCATGATTATACACGGGTATCACAAGAGAGCAACTCGGCATTTATCTATCCTCTACAATATTTCTAAGGTAGTTTCCGAATAATGATTTATTGAATGCTCCATCATTTATATAGTAATGCTTTAAATAGAAATCGTTAAAGTGCTTGATCGCAGCACTAGTTTCGCCATCACCAAACCCATCACTAAGCAAGATGCGACTTTTTTCAATCGCTTTCAGCCACTGGAGCCCGTTACTCCTGTTGTCAGAACGCGTCATTGATGAGGCATGCACCCGGTATATGGCTCCAACCACTCCGGTGAATGCATAGCGACGAGGTTCCGCGAAAAACAACATCCAGAAAAGCCAATCTTCCTTTGCCCGCATGTCGGAGCCAAAGCGAATGTTTCCGAGCGAACTTCTCCGGATAAGAGGGCAGTGAACCGGAATACTCATTCCCCGTTCCCATTCCAAAGCTATGTTTTCAAGTGTGAGGACATAGTCACAGAGCTTGTGATCCCCATTTCGGAACTCACAAAGGTTTTCATCACCAATCAGATATTCATCGATTGCAATATCGAGCTCTTCCCGATCCATGAGAGCAGCCTGGCGGTCGAGCTTGCCGGCAACCAACATATCATCAGCATCGAGAAACTGAATGAATTCGCCGCGCGCCTTGTTGAGCCCTACATTGCGCGTATTGGCCAACCCCATGTTCTCCTGATTGATTTTAACCAGATGTTGATGGCTCCCCGCAGGAGATAGTTTTTCAAGCATCTCCACAGTGCGAGGCTTTGTCGATCCATCATTTATGATGATCACCTCATGGTCATGCTGCGTTGATTTTGCAATATTATCAATCACTCCAAACAGATATTGAGACTGGTTATAGCAGGGGACTATAATGGAGAACTTCATCTTTCACCCTCAAGATAGGCCGCATAAACCTCGATCATCTTCTCAAAATCGCGAATTCCGGAAAGTTGCGGCTCGCCAAAGAAGTGGTTGACGGCCGTAAAAACCCGGCTCCCTTGGCCTAAAGCCGAGATATCCCAGCCATCCAGTTCATAGCGCCCATCGAGCTCGAAAAGCTCGGACGGCGTACGAATTGAAGACAGGAAATGAGCCTTGTTCTTGATCTCGGAGAAATTTTTCCTGCACCTTAAAAAAGCGCAGGGCTTTCGATTCTCGAACAGACCATTCTTTATATAGTGAACGAATGGATTTACCTTCGCCTCGGCGACATCACGATATTCCGACGCATAAAATCTACTGTCAAAAAAGCGCGTTGGACTTACATTGTATCCTTCGCCAGCAAGTCTCAAAAACAAAGCGATCGGGTCCGGCGCTCGCGCATCAGTTTTATTCTGCGAAAGCAAGAAGCTGAAATCAAACAAGCCATTTCTTGATCTGCCTCCTGCCGCAAGAACGTCGGCCATTTCTCGTTCATCAGAAAAACAACTGTTAAAGATAAGCGAATAGTCCTCTCCCGGAATCGTATTCCGATAGTTCGTTAAATAGCTTTCGAAAATACTGTCGTGTCCACTCTTTTCGACGCCGTACTCCCGCGACCACCATTTCGGATCGAAATAGCCATTGGGGGAGTAGCCATTCTGCTCTCCTTCAGACAGATAATGCTTAAGAGCACCCCGCCGATAGACCGAATATCCGCTGTAATGGCGTTGGTAAAAGCGCTCAGAAAAATAGGCCTCCAAATTCCGGCCTTCTTCTGCGTCTGTCATGGCAACTGATTCCGCTACAGGTTTCGACAGCGATATCGGTAGGCCATCGGCATTTCATGTTCAAGGCTGCTCTGCCTTATGTGGATAAATCGCCTACGAGGCACGTGCAAGACAGCGCATGTTTGGAAGCAGTTGAGCAAAAACGTGTTATTGCATTGTCGATGGCGAACAGGACATTCTAAAACCTACCGGCGCGAAGTCCGCGCCTATCTCGGTCTCGACAAGGTTTGAGACAGGAGGTCCCGGCACAGTTCGGCACCGGGACCATCAATCCACTCAGTGATCCGACTTGATGAAGGTTCCGTTCTGCAGTTCGCGCATGGCCTGCATGATTTCCTCGCGCGAGTTCATCACGATCGGGCCATGCCAGGCCACCGGCTCCTCGATCGGCTTGCCGGAAACGAGCAGGAAGCGGATGCCTTCGTCGCCCGCCTGAACCGTCACCTCATCGCCGCCATCGAACACCACCAGCGTCCGGTTGCCGGAGAGATCGCGGATATTGAGTTCCTCGCCGTTGACTTCCTTTTCCACCCGCACGCCGAACGGCTTGGAAGCATCGCGGAAGGTGCCTGAACCGGCGAAGATATAGGCGAAGGCCTTGCGGTAGGTGTCGACCGGGAAGGTCTTGCGCTTGCCCGGCGGCACGGAAATGTCGAGATAGACCGGTTCGGCCGCAATGCCATCGACCGGGCCGGTCTTGCCCCAGAAATTGCCGGTGATGATGCGCACCGCCGTACCGTCATCATCGATGACCAGCGGAATATCGGCGGATTTCACATCCTGATAGCGCGGCGAGGTCATCTTCAACGACGAGGGCAGATTGGCCCAGAGCTGGAAGCCATGCATTTTGCCGGCAAAATCGCCCTTCGGCATTTCCTGGTGCATGATGCCGCTACCGGCCGTCATCCACTGCACATCGCCGGCACCCAGCGTGCCGTGATTGCCGAGACTGTCGCCATGCTCGACCGTGCCGGCCAGGACATAGGTGATCGTCTCGATACCGCGATGCGGATGCCAAGGGAAGCCGCGCAGGTAACGCGACGGATCGTCGTTGCGGAAATCATCCATCATCAGGAAGGGATCGGTCAGCGACGGATCGCCAAAGCCGAACACACGATGCAGATGCACGCCTGCCCCTTCCATGGTGGGCATGGCGCGGGATTCTTGTTTGACGGGACGAATGGACATGGGCCTTCCTCGGTTTCCGGTTGTTGAAGGCCACTATATAGCGTTCGGGCATTGTCGCACAGCATCGGACAATCAGAACAGATCGTTCACCGGATGTTGCCAGCCACGAGACGTACGGCGACAGAATTTTCTGCTGCGACGCAAAAAATTACGTGACAGTTTGATGAATTTACCCATTATTAACCATGCTTCGGGATGATCGAAGCTCGCAGCATCTGTTGTGTTTGAAGATTGGTACGACGCCATGTGTCGCTGGGCAGCCTATCGCGGAGAACCGCTCTATCTCGAGGATATCGTCTCCTCGCCCGCCCACTCGCTGATCACCCAATCGCATTCCGCCACCGAAGCCAAGACCGCCACCAATGGCGACGGGTTCGGCATTGCCTGGTATGGCGAACGCGAAACGCCGGGTCTCTACCGCGATGTTCTGCCGGCCTGGTCGGACTGCAACCTCAGAAGCCTGGCGCGACAGATCCGCTCGCCGCTGTTCCTCGCCCATGTTCGTGCCGCGACCTCCGGCTCCACCCGCCGCGACAATTGCCATCCGTTCGTGCATGGCCGCTGGTCCTTCATGCATAATGGCCAGGTCGACAATTTCGAGAAGTTGCGCCGGCCGATCGAAAATCTTCTGCCGGATCATCTCTATGCCGCCCGCAAGGGTACGACGGATTCTGAGCTGATCTTCCTGCTGGCGCTGCATTTTGGCCTCGAAAGCGAACCGCTCGTGGCCTTGCGCGAGGCGATTTCCTTCATCGAACGGTTGGCGGAGCATTACGGGCTCGTGCCCGATGTCCGTTTCACCTCGGCGGTGTCGGATGGCCAGAGGCTGTTTGCCGTGCGCTATGCGACCACAAATCATGCGCCAACGCTCTATGCCGCACCGATGGGGGCTGCGGGCGGTTATTGTCTCGTTTCCGAGCCCTTGGATGACGACCGTGCCAACTGGGTGGGGATTCCCGACGGAAGTGCGGTGGTGATCGGGCCGGAGGGCCTTGATGTTCACGTCTTCGGCCCGGAGACGGAGGCGAATGACGGCATACAAAGGGCGGCCAAATAGCGATTACGCCAAGCCGTCGCAGAGATCGGTCACATCGCGGCGAGTTTTTCGGCAATCAAAGCGACCAGCCTTTCGGCCACAGCGTATTTGTCCATATCCGGCCAGGCTTCGATGCCGTCGCGGCCGACGATATTCACCTGATTGCGGCTGCCGCCCATGATGCCGGTTTCGGGCGAGACGTCATTGGCAACGATGAAATCGGCGCCCTTGCGGTTCAACTTCGCGACCGCATTCTCATGAACATTCTGGGTTTCGGCAGCAAAGCCTACCACCAGCTTCGGTCGATCCGCATGATGGCCGACCGTCTTGAGAATATCGGGATTCTCCGTCAGCGCGAGCGCAGGCGGCGCACCATCGGGATCTTTCTTGATCTTTTCGCCAGCCTGAGCCGCGACCCGCCAATCCGCCACCGCTGCGACCATCACCGCAATATCGGCCGGCAGGGCGGCCAGCACAGCATCGCGCATTTCCTCGGCCCGCTCGATGTGGATCGTACGCACGCCCTTCGGGTCGGGGATTGTCACCGGCCCGGAGACCAGCGTCACTTCGGCACCGGCGCTCGCGAGTGCTGCGGCGATGGCATGCCCCTGCTGCCCAGAGGAGCGATTGGCGATGTAACGCACCGGATCGATCGGCTCATGGGTGGGGCCAGACGTAACAATGGCCTTGCGGCCCGCCAGAGGCTTCGGACGATTGTCGAGCAAAGTCTCGACTTCGGCGACGATGTCGAGCGGTTCGGCCATGCGCCCGGTGCCTGCCTCGCCGCTTTCGGCCATTTCGCCGCGCATCGGCCCGATGAAATGAACGCCGTCGATCAGTAGCTGCGACGCATTGCGACTGACGGCCGGGTTCGACCACATTTTCGGGTTCATGGCCGGCGCCATCAGGACCGGTCGTTCGGTGGCCAGGAGAATGGTCGAAGCGAGATCATTGGCGAGGCCATTGGCCATCTTGCCCATCAGATCGGCGGTTGCAGGCGCGACGAGCACGAGATCGCATTCGCGGGCGAGCCTGATATGGCCGACATCGACCTCGTCATCGCGGGCGAACAGTTCGGTATGGACGCGTTCGGCAGCCAGAGCACCGACGGCGAGCGGTGTGACGAATTCTTCCGCCGCCTTCGTCATGACCGGGACGACCCGCGCGCCGCGTTCGCGCAGCCGACGGATCAGATCGAGGCTTTTGTAGGCGGCGATCCCACCGGAAATGATGAGCAGAATCTTCTTGTCGACGAGAGCCATGACGCTTTCCTGCCGTCTGGTGTGATTGCGGCGCGACGTTAGTCGAGTGCCATCAAAACCGCAATCTTTACCGGCAGGAAAGGCCAAGCGGGGTTAACCGGCGATCGGCCTTCACAAAGGCCGGCAAATCGGCCAAGACTCCGCCATCAGGACAAATGAGGTATGGCATGTCGGACATTATCGATCAGGGCAAACTGGAAAAGCTGGCTGAAGTCGCGGTCAAGGTCGGACTCGACCTGCAGAAGGGGCAGGATCTCGTCATCACTGCACCGCTGGCGGCCGTGCCGCTGGTTCGCCTGATCACCAAACATGCCTATCGCGCCGGCGGCGGGCTGGTCACGGCCTTCTATAACGACGAGGTCGCGACCTTGGCGCGTTACGAGAATGCGGCGGACGATACGTTCGATCGCGCGGCATCCTGGCTCTATGAGGGCATGGCGAAGGCCTATGCATCCGGTGCAGCCAGACTGGCCATCTCGGGCGACAACCCGATGCTGCTGGCCGCGCAGGATCCCGCCAAGGTGGCGCGCGCCAACAGGGCCATGTCGACGGCCTACAAGCCCGCTCTCGAGAAGATTTCGAATTTCGACATCAACTGGAACATCGTCTCCTACCCCAATCCATCCTGGGCAAAGCAGATGTTCCCCGATGACAGCGAAGAGGTGGCGGTTCGCAAGCTCGCTGACGCGATCTTTGCCGCAAGCCGCGTCGATGTGGCCGATCCGGTGGCCGCCTGGAAGGAGCATAATGCAGCGCTGCATCGCCGTTCGAGCTGGCTCAACGAGATGAATTTTGCCGCACTGCATTTCAGCGGTCCCGGCACGGACCTCACTGTTGGCCTGGCCGATGGGCATGAATGGCATGGCGGTGCCTCGGTGGCCAAGAATGGCGTCACCTGCAATCCCAACATTCCGACCGAGGAAGTGTTCACCACGCCGCATGCGCACCGGGTCGAAGGCGTTGTCAGCTCGACCAAGCCGCTCTCGCATCAGGGCACGCTGATCGACAATATCCAGGTGCGCTTCGAAGCTGGCCGTATCGTCGAAGCCAAGGCCTCGAAGGGCGAGGCGGTACTGAAGAAGGTGCTGGAAACCGATGAGGGCGCGAGCCGTCTCGGCGAAGTGGCGCTGGTGCCGCATTCCTCGCCGATCTCGGCTTCGGGCCTTCTGTTCTACAATACGCTGTTCGATGAAAATGCCGCCTGCCACATCGCGCTGGGCCAGTGCTATTCGAAATGTTTCGTCGATGGCGCGTCGCTTTCGCCCGAACAGATTGCGGCGCAGGGTGGCAATTCCAGCCTCATCCATATCGACTGGATGATCGGATCGGGCGAAGTGGATATCGACGGTATCCATCAGGATGGGCGCCGTGTTGCCGTGATGCGCAAGGGCGAATGGGCATGAGCTTGCGGATTGGCGTCATCGGTGGCGGCGGCTGGTTGGCGGGGGCGCTTCTGCGGCCGGCGCTGGCCAAGGGCATCATCGATCCGGCGGCGCTGATCCTGTCGTCACGCAAGGGAGCCGTATCGGGTTTTGAGGCCTGGCCGGCGATTGCGGTTACGAGCGACAATCAGACCCTGGCTGACGGGAGCGATGTCGTCATCCTGTCGGTGCGGCCGGGCGATCTCGATCAATTGACACTCGATCTCAGAGGCAAGCTCATCATCTCGGTCATGGCCGGCATTCCGGCGGCCGATCTCGCCACTCGTTACAGCAGCGATCGCGTTATCCGTTCGATGCCGAATGCCTGTGCGGAATGGCAACAGGGCTTTACGCCCTGGTTTGCCACCGAAGCGGTGACCGGGAGCGATCGCGATATCGCCACCCGCTTCTTCGCGGCATCGGGCAAGACGATCGAGATCCCGCGCGAGGAGGATCTTGATTATTTCACCGCACTCACCGGCTCCGGCGCGTCCATGCCGGCATTGATGGCCGATGCGATGATCGGCGATGCAATCGCTCGCGGCATCGCTCCGGAAATTGCCGAAATGGCAGTGCGCCAGCTTATGCTCGGCGCCGGCACGACGATTGCCCTTGGCGCGGCGAAACCCGGCGCGATCGTGCGCGAATTCTACGATTATGGCGGCACCACCGCCGCAGGGCTGAAAGCGATGATGGATGGCGGGTTGCCACAGGCCGTTGTCGACGGACTGAAGGCGGCGACCGATCGCGCCCGGGCTTATGCCATCAGACAGAGTGCGCCAGACGCCTGACCCGGTCGAGATGGGCCTTGAACTTCGCCTCCGAAGGATGGTCCATGTCATGTAGACTGATCATGCGAAAGCGGGTCTGCGGGCAGCAAAAGGCAACGACCCCGCGCTTGAGGATACGCCGCACCGGATCGCCCATATAGAATTTCACCACCCACCATTTCGAGCCCGTGGTGGTGAGCACATGGAAGAAGCGCAGATTGCCGAGACCCGGAATCAGTTTCTGGGTGGCAGGATCCATGGCAAAGGCCGAGCCGGGGGCGAAGACCCGATCGATGAAGCCTTTCATGATGGCAGGCATGTTGAACCACCATTGCGGAAAGACCAGCACCAGGCCATCGGCTGATTTTATCCGCTCGATAAGAGGGCGGACGGCTGAATCGTCAAAGGGTTCGGAAAAGTAGCTGCCGCGTTCTGCCACCGAAAGAACCGGATCGAAACCCTCGGCATAGAGATCGAGCAGATCGACATCGTGGCCCTTGGCCCGGTGACCTTCAACGGTTTCCCTTGCCACGGAGGCTGCGAAACTGTCGGCAAGCGGGTGAGCCAGCACTACGAGTATGCGCATTGTGATATATCCCAATGATCAGAACAACGAACCCTGGCCACCACTTTCCGGTCGCGACGGACGCGCAGTTGTCTTTTTCGCCTTCGGCTGTGGTTCGGATGGTGTCGTGCCGGGCGAGGCGGAGAGGCGCCCATCGGAAAACTCGATCGAGAGCAGGGCTTCCGTCGCCGCTGCCTCGGCCGAGGTCAGGATGCGATCATCCTCGCCGCGGACCACTGCATAGCCGCGCTTGAGCACATTCTTGTAGGAAAGTGACTGGAGGATGCGATCATGCGACGCCAGAGCCTGCCGGTGACCGTTGAGGATCATGCCGGCGGCGAGATCACCGCGCCGTGCCAGCCCCTGAAGCCTGTCGCGATTGCGGGCCGCCTCCCCTGCCAGTCGCACCGGTAGCGCCGCAAGCGCCGTATCGAAACGGGCAACGCGCGCCTTCAACTGGTCGAGCCTGCGCTCGACAACGCGTTCGGCCCTGACAGAGAGATCCCGGAGACGCTGGCGCCGGTCTGTGATCCGGCTTGCCAGAACATCCGGGCGCAGATCGGCGGTCGCCCGATCAAGAACGCGCCTCTTGTTGAGCACTGTCAGTTCCAGTCCACGCTCGAGCCGGCTTGCGGCCTCATCGAAACGGCGCCGGGGCAATGCGAGGAGCTGGTCGATCGATGGCAGCGCGCGCGCCAGCGCACGCAGGTTCTGACGGTCGCGATCCATCCGGCGATTGATGCAGCCCGACAGGCGCGCGGAGAGATCGGCCAGCCGCGCTTCAAGCTCTGCCTTGACCGGTACCGCCATTTCGGCGGCCCCCGTCGGCGTCGGCGCCCGAACATCGGCCGCGTAATCAATCAGCGTCCAGTCGGTCTCATGGCCGACGGCGGAGATCAGCGGAATATCGGATTGAGCCGCCGCCCGAACGACGATTTCATCGTTGAAACTCCAGAGATCTTCGAGGCTACCGCCACCGCGCGCAACGATGAGCAGATCCGGACGCGGGATCGCGCCGCCGGGTTCGAGCGCATTGAAGCCGCGAATGGCATTGGCGACCTCCTCGCCCGATCCTTCGCCCTGTACCTTGACCGGCCAGACCAGCACATGCAGGGGAAAGCGATCTGAAAGCCGATGCAGAATATCGCGAATGACCGCCCCGGTCGGCGAGGTGACGACGCCGATAACCCTCGGCATGAAGGGCAAAACCTGTTTGCGCGCCGCATCGAACAGACCTTCGGCGGAGAGCTTGCGCTTTCGTTCCTCAAGCATCGCCATCAGCGCGCCGACACCGGCCGGCTCCATGCTTTCGATGACGATCTGATATTTCGACGATCCGGGGAAGGTGGTGATCTTGCCGGTGGCAATCACCTCCATTCCCTCCTCGGGACGGGTTTTCAGGCGCTGGAAGGTTCCCTTCCAGACCACGGCCTCGAGCCGGGCCCGATCATCCTTGAGCGCAAAATAGGCATGGCCCGACGAATGCGGTCCACGATAGCCCGAGATCTCGCCGCGAACGCGCACATGTTCGAAGGTGGTTTCCATGGTCCGCTTGATCGAACCGGACAGTTCCGAAACCGTGTATTCGGCGACGTTGGAAGGCGAATCAGATTCAAAGAAGTTGCTCATGCGGTAACTTTGGCAATTTCCCCGGCCGTTGAACAGAATTACCAGGCGGCCCCTTCAACAACACTTGTGTAAAGCCGCGTCAAAACACCGCTCCGGCTCACCCGCAACTGTTGATGTTGCCTGACCCTTGTCATGGACGGAAGTGGTCTTTTCCGCTAAGGGAGGCAATCGCTCGCAGCACAGCGCGCCCGCGCCTTGCCTTACGTCAACCTGGCGGCCCTTCGCCTTTTCCGCCGCCTCGATTGGAAAAGACATGCAGGACAACAACACCAAGCCGTTTCGCCGGCAGGTTTTCTTCATCAGCGGTTTCGATCCGCGGGGCGTGCTGTTCCTGCACAAGAACATTCAGACCGAGACCGACAAATGGAGCGCCATATCCGGTCATTCGGTCAAGACGGGCGCGCGCAAGAACCATGGCAAACTCGTTCGCCGCTGGACGGTGTCGGGCGAACTTCCCGCCGGCCCCACGGAAACCGAGTTCGACTTTCTGCAGTGGGACGACATCATCCGGCAGAACTGGGACAAGCGCGACTGGATGATCTATCTGCAATCGTTCTTCGGCCTGTTTCGCCTTATGTTTGCCGGCGTCTATTTCCGGACCATTCGCGAAAGCTGGCCGATCGCCGTTGTGATGACTGCGCCTGCGGTTACCGCGCTCCTGCATGGGCTGGGCGTGCTCTTGCCGCTGATCGGACTGCTGGGCCTCTATTTCTTTCCCGGGCCGATCGGTAAGGTGATCGCCCTCGCGCTCATCGGTCTTGGCGCCTACGGGCTCTACTGGATCCGCAGGAACATGGACCGCTACAAGCCGGACTGGAATGGCCGGATCGGCCTCTTCTCAGAGAAAATGATCCGGTCACGCGATCATGTTTCGGGACTGGATGAACGGCTCAACCAGATGGTCGACCATATCATCGAAACGGTCGACAGTGGGAAGCCGGACGAAGCCCTGATCATCGGCCACAGCTTCGGTACGACGCTTGCCACCATCGTCGCATCGCGCGTCCTCGAACGGCGCCCCGAATGGGGCGGCAAGGATTCCCCCCTTGCCCTCATCACGCTCGGCCAGACCCAGTCGATGATCGGCTACCGAAGCAAACGCACCTGGTATCACGACGAGCTTGCGCGCTATGTCCGCTTTCCGGATTTCTGCTGGCTCGACTTCTCCTCGCCGCCGGATGGCGCCTGCTTTGCGATGGTCAATGTGCTCGACTTCCTGCCCGACCGACCGGAGGGCATGCCCAAGCAGTTGAACGCACAGTTTCATCGCATCTTCTCCGAAGAGCATATGAATGCCGCACGTTTCTATCGCATGCTCATGCATTTCTACTATCTCCAGGCCCCCGACTATCCGCAGCTCGACACCGATCTCTATGATTTCGTGCTGTTGATTGCCGGCACCCAGAAGGCACGGGATCGTTATGATGCCCGACCCAGCAGCAAACCTTTCTTCAAGAAGGACTGACATCATGGCCCGTATCACCGGACCCATGCCGCTTATCCGCAAGACACGTCCCTCCCCGCTTACCCGCGTGATCAAGGGACGGCATTCGTCGCTCGACGTCCTGTTCGAACGCAGCTACTCGATGAAGATGGGGGAATTTGCCGGCGCCCGTCGCCGCTTCTACTTCCTGACGCAGCCAGACATTGTCGACCGGATCCTCAACGAGGATGTCGACCGCTACCCCAAGAGCGATCTGATGGGGACGATCCTGCACCAGATTCTCGGCAACGGCGTCTTCGTCTCCAACGGCGAAGTATGGAAACGCCAGCGCCGGATGATGAACCCGGCCTTCGAATTTGCCCGCATTTCGGAAGTGTTCCCGCTGATGATGCAGGCGGCCGAAGCGATGAAAGAGCGGCTCGACAAGGTGGCGGACGGTCGTGAGGTCGCCATCGATTTCGAGATGACCCATGTCACCGCCGACATCATCTTCCGCACCATCTTCTCCGAGCCGATCCCGCCGGAAGATGCAGAATCGATCTTCGATGCCTTCAACCACTATCAGGAACTGGCCTATATCCACGGCGTCTGGAACATGGCCGGGCTGCCGCAGGCTCTCTCCATCCCCCGCCTGCGCGCCATCCGCCATGCACGCAACATTCGCGGCCCGCTGGCCCGCATGGTCCGCAAGCGTTTCGAACAGCTCGAAGCCAGCCCGGCCATCAAGCCGCAGGACATTTTGCAATCGCTGATCGATGCGCGCGACGGCGATGGCTCTCGCTTCACCGAAAAGGAACTGATCGACCAGATCGCGGTGATGTTCCTCGCCGGCCATGAAACATCGGCAAGCGCGCTTTCCTGGGCGCTCTATCTGATTTCGCAGGATCAGGAGATCCAGGAGCGCATGCATGCCGAAACCGAAGTCGCCTTCCTCTCCGATGGCAACTTCCGCCCGGCGCAGTTCAAGCATCTGCGGCTGACGCGCGATGTGTTCCGGGAGACGTTGCGCCTTTATCCGCCCGTCTCCTTCGTGCCGCGCGACGTCACGGTTCCCGAGATCATGCGCGACAAGCATCTCAAGAAGGGATCCGCGATATTCATCTCGCTCTGGCTGATGCAACGCCATCGCGAGATTTGGAAAAACCCGGACATGTTCGATCCGGATCGCTTCACCCGCGAGGATGAAAAGGACGCCATTCGCAGCGCCTATATGCCGTTCAGCCAAGGACCGCGCGTCTGCCTTGGTGCGTCCTTTGCGCTGCAGGAAGCGGCCATCATCCTGTCGGTGATTGCTCATAACTACCGGGTTGCGCCGGTTGAGGGCCATATTCCACGGCCCGTTGCACGGCTCACGCTGCGCTCGGAAAACGGAATTCGCCTGCGACTGACCAAACGCTGATCCTCCTCAAAACGGCAACGTACATCCCCGCCATTCAGGATCAGGGGATGATCGGGCGTTGTCAGTTTTCAGGAGATAAGCATGGCAGACCGTTTCCAGACCACATCACCTTCCCTTTCCGGACCGGCGACGCATGCCTTCGCCATTTCTCCGAATGATACAACCCCGGTGAGCGAGACCACGCGCGCGCTCTATATCGGGGTCGGTGGGAACCTGTCCGTGACCATGGCTTCCGGTGGCAATACCACATTTACGGCCATCGCCTCGGGTACGCTGCTGCCGATAAGGGTCACCAAGATTCTCGCAACCGGGACCACCGCAACCGATATTGTGGGGCTCGTCTGATGCTGGGGCTGCGATTATCGCCGACGTCGCCCGTCCGAGCGCCCTGGTGGCGGGCGCCTGGCTACAGTGCCGAGGGAATAGACAGCGGACAAAGCCTGCCACCATCGGCGATAGCGAATTTTCGCCAAGGACGATACGCGCTGTTGCAACCTCCCGCCGCCGGTATCGCCTCTGCCAGTCCGGGCGAACTCTGCAACATGCAGGAATGTCGGTTCTCAGATGTTTTCACCTTTAGCCGGGCGGGCACCGCGACCTATTGGGATGCCGGCGGCATCCTGAGATCCGCTTCGGCGGACAATCCCCGCTTCGACCATACGAACGGCAAACCGCAATTGCTGCTCGAGGGACCGGCGACCGAACTCGGATGCCAGACGGATCTGACAACTGCCGTGGCCGGCATCATCGGTTCCGGAGGCATGCTGCCCACCGGATGGAGCCACACGGCCGATACGGCCGGTATCACCATCGAAGTCATTGGGCGCGGCACGAGCGGCGTCCTGTCCTACCTCGATCTCAGGATGACCGGCACGCCCACAGCAGCCTTTCGCCTGCGCCCCTGCGCAGCAGGCGGTTTGGCCTGTTCGGCAAGCACACAATATGTCGCCTCAGCTTTCCTGTCGCTTCTGGCCGGGTCGCTAAGCGCTTCGGCACTCCAGATTGGCGCCGGCTGGTTCGATGCGGGTTCAGCCTATCTTTCGCAATCCGTCTCGGCGATCGGCAATCTGGTCGGCAACACGTTGTCGCGGCAGAGTTTTGCCGTAACATCGCCATCCAACGCTGCACGGGCAAGCCACATCCTCTACTTTGCACCAACGATCGGTACCCCGGTCGATTTCACCCTGCGTCTGGCCATGCCGAATCTGACGACTGGAGAGCGTGCGAGTTCACCGATCCTGTCGAGCGGCATGGCAAGCACAAGGGCGGCCGATCTTTGCCAGTTCGGTCCGCGATCGACAGCCTTGCTGGGGCGTAGCCAGTATGGGGCCATCATTCGCGGGCAGGGAATCTGGGGCAGTCAAGGCCGTTTGATCGGTGGATTGGGCACCAATGACCGGCTGGTCGGGATCAACTCATCGCAGACCTCCATTGGCCTTGGCGTGTCATCCGGCTACCTTCAGGTGGCGGCGATAAGTGTGCCCTTGCCGGCTTTCGGTATGGCGGTCGGCTGCAACGCCGCTGGAAAAGCGGGGGCCTATAATGGCGGTGCGGCGGTTTCCGACACATCGCCGCTCGCCATCAACATTGCGAGTGCCTATCTCGGACGCGATGGGGCCGGCAACTATTTTGCCCAGGGCTGGTATGACGAGCTTGCACTCTACGGCTTCAGACCCTCCGCAGTCAGCCTTGCCGCAAGGGCCGTGCCGTTGCCATGACCCGATGTGCTGCAAAAAAGCTATTGCGGCAGGGTGACTCGGAACGATTTGATTTTCGGGTCGTTGCCAAGATCGATCGCCTCGAGCCATACCGGGACCTCTCCGGCAAAAATGCGTCCGACCAGACCGCCCGGGAAATGCTCGCGCAGCGCCTTGACCTGCCCGTCGCCGTCGCAGAGCAGGACATAATCGATCTTAAACTTGCGGATCATGGTAAGCGCCTCATCCGGAGCGGCCATTTCCATTTTCAAGGCCGCCACCATGCCCGACTGATTGCGGTGATAGTTGCCGGTCAGGGCTGAATGGGGCGTATAGCGCAGGATCAGCGAACCCGGATTGGAGCTCGAAAGGATGCGGCCCGGCGGCAGGGTCGCCATGGCCTGCAGTGCCGATTTCGAAGGACAGGTCTGTCGATCGGTTTCCGATGCATTGTCAGCGGCGGCTTCTTCGCTTGCGCTGCCGAATGCCTTGCTGGCAAGCGCGCCTGAAAATGTCCATACCGAGGGAAGGCTCGCCAGCACGGCAAACACGAAAGCGAGTGCCGCGCGGCTGTTGGCGCGATCGGCAATGTAACGCGCGCGCAGACCGGCGATCAGCGCCGAGAGCGGAAGGAAGGCGAGAACATTGGAGAACAGGCTGCCGCGGATCTGGACCGCCGCGACCAGCCAGGAGACGCCAATCAAGGCAAACAGCACGCTATAGGCAAGCCGGTTCTCTGCTTTCAGGATGCGGTAGAGGCAGGTGACCATGGCCAAGAGACCGACGGCATAGAAGCCGCCGAGCGTTGCCGGCTTGTTGATCGCCTCCCTGACGATCGATTGCGCTTCGGTAATCCCGTCCAGCCAGAAGGCCACAAGGAGAGGATCGAGGCTGTCCAGCGGGCTGCGCAGGCATTCCGGCGCGAGCTTCACAGCAATTACTGCGACCAGAACGCCGATAACCGCCAGAGAGGCGAAGCGAACGACAAGCGAAGCCCGCGACACGTACATTGAGGCAATTGCGAGCAGGAAACCACCGGCAACAACGAGACTCAGATAGCCGATCGACAGCGTGTCGCAGGTGACTTGCGAATAAAGAGTTGCCGGCACGATTCCGACAAATGCGAGCAACGCCGAAACGTAAAAGGCCAGACCGAAGCCGATCGCGGCATTGCGATAACGTTCGCCTTGGATGCCCCAGAGCAGGGCAACCGACAGGGCCGCGACCGCCACAAAGGGCGTCGTCTCCGCACCGATTGCCATCGCCAGGGCAGATGCGACCCCGGCAGCGAAAAAATTGCTGAAGCGCGCCAGCGGATCAATAAGAAACGCAGCAATCGCGACGACGAGGATGAGCTGTACATTATGATGATCGATGGCGCCGGGACGGAACCGGACAATCGCGGCCAGCATCATCAGCAGAAGCGCAAGACCGATGAGAAGGCCATGTCTGCCGCCAAGCCTGAAGCAGGCAAGCCCCATCGCCGCCATCAGCGGCAGGATGAGAAGCACCGGCCAGACGCCGACCGCCAGTTTTTCGGCCAGCAGGGCGTCGGAGGTGAAGAGCTGAAAGAACAGGATCAGGGCGGCTATCGGCAGATCGATGAAGCGCGACCAATGCATGAGGGTCCCGCCCTCCGGGCCGAGCCTGTATTGCATGAGGTCGAACCAGCCCTGCCCGTTGAGGAAATCGCGGATCTCCACCAGCCGCATGGAATCGTCCGGATCCGGACCGAGATAATCCTTGAAGGATACAAAATGGGCGACGACCTGCCAGAGCGCTGCCGCAAGCGAAAACAAAAGCACATAGCGCCAGAACAGTCTTGCGGTCAGACCAGCCGTCCCATCCGTCTTTGGCAACCACGAAATCAATCCACCGGCGCTTTCGCCCGATTCCGCTTCGATTTTCATCATCGGGAAACTCTTCCGCGCTAAAACTATCGCCGAGAAAAGCTAGTCGTAACCCTCTCAAGAAAGAGTAAAGCCCGTTCGGGCCAGCTCGACGCGAGCCGAATAATCGGCCGGATCCGGATGAAAGACATGAACGCCAGCTACGATATCGCCGTGCTCATCCCCTGCTACAACGAATCGCTGACGATCGGCGACGTCGTGCGCGGCTTCCGGACGGCACTGCCGACCGCGCGGATCTATGTCTATGACAACAATTCGAGCGACGATACGGCCATGCGGGCCGCCCTTGCTGGCGCGACCGTGTTTCGCGAACGCCGTCAGGGCAAGGGCAATGTCGTTCGCCGGATGTTTGCCGATATCGAGGCCGACATCTATCTGATGGCCGATGGCGACGGCACCTATGCGCCGGAAGATGGCGAAACCCTGATCAACACGCTTCTGACCGAACGGGCCGACATGGTGGTTGGCACTCGCCGCGACGTGACGCGCGATGCCGGCCGCCAGGGCCACGCTTTCGGCAACATGATGTTCAACCGGCTCTATCGTTCGATCTTCGGCAAGGATTTTACCGACATCTTCTCCGGCTATCGCGCCTTTTCGCGCCGGTTCGTGAAGAGTTTTCCGGCCGTCTCGAACGGCTTTGAAATCGAAACCGAAATGTCAGTCCATGCCTCGCGGCTGAAACTGCCGGTCTGCGAAATCGAACTCGACTATGGGCGCCGGCCGGAAGGCTCGACTTCGAAACTCTCGACCTTCAAGGACGGCGGCAAGATCCTCTTCATGTTCGCCATGCTGATGAAGGAGACGCGGCCTTTCGCCTTCTATCTTCTGATCGCAAGCGCGCTTGCCGGAGCGTCCTTCCTGTTCATGACGCCGGTGCTGATCGAATATTTCCAGACCGGGCTCGTGCCGAAATTGCCGACCTGGGTTCTTTCGATGGTGCTTTTGACCATGTCGGTGATGATCTTCACCGCTGGCATCATTCTCGACAGTCTCGCCCGCTCGCGCGCCGAACTCCTGCGCATCCACTATATGGACCTGCCAGCGCTCTCGGCCACGCGCACGACACGGGGCGCCATCCAGCTTTTTGCCGATGGTGAGGTGAGCGCCGAAGCGGCCCGCCAGGCGAGCGCGGCGTGAAGCGCTTTTTCTGGTTCCTCGTTGCGGGTGCCAGCGGATTTGCCGCCGATGCCGGAATGCTGGCGCTTCTTCTTTACGTGACGCCACTCGGCCCGTTCGGTGCCCGCATTCTGGCCATTGCCTTCGCGCTCTTTGTCACCTGGTCCATCAACCGGGCAATCACCTTCGGGCGCAGCCGTTTTCCGCTGGTGGTGGAAGGCGCGCGCTATTCCTCGGTCGGCATCGCTTCTGCCGTGCTGAACTATGGCATCTATGCCGGCATCCTGCTGCTGGTACCAGCGCTTTCACCGTTGGTGGCTATCGCCATCGCCTCGCTTCTGGCAATGGCTTTTTCCTGGACCGGCTATTCGCGCTTCGTCTTCCAGAAGTAATCGTCAGATCGTCTCCCAGCCATCCTTGTCGGATGCGCGGTAAATCGCATCGATGAAGCGCTGGTTGGCGCGGGAATTTTCCAGCGTGACGATTTCTTCCTTCTGACCCAGTGCTGCCCGTGCGAAGGCCTCGGCCTCGCATTTATACTGGCGGCTGT
The DNA here is from genome assembly GCF_030551875.1 of Fluviirhizobium alvei. Lineage (GTDB taxonomy): Bacteria > Pseudomonadota > Alphaproteobacteria > Rhizobiales > Rhizobiaceae > Rhizobium_E > Rhizobium_E alvei. Next base: position 71,941 of record NZ_JAUOZU010000012.1, read on the forward strand.
CCTGGAACCGGAAGATCTGCGATTCATTGTGCCGCTGGTTGGTGAGTTCGATTTCCTCGGCGCCATAACGGTCGGCATTGAAGGGTGAGCGCACCTCGATGAAGCCCTGATCGCCATGGAAGACCATGACCTGACGCGCCGCCATCTGGGTCGAGATATAGAAGGTGAGTTCGAAGGTACCGAAATCTGCCTTGACCGAGGAATAGATATCGGTGCCGAATTCCGGATCGCGCTCGGTGACCGCCTGGACCCTGAGCGGTTCCTGACCGGTGGCGAACCGGGTCGTCATGGTGGGATAGACGCCGATATCGGGCAGGCCGCCGCCGCCGAGCGCCGGGATGTTGCGCATGTTGCCGGGATCGCGATTGAAATAGGTGAAGGCGCCCTGCACATGGCGCAACCGGCCGATCGCACCTTCGGCGAGCAGCGAGCGCACCTTCCGCCAGACCGGGGCATAGGTGACCATATAGGCTTCCGATATCACCACCGCCTTACGATCCCTGACGGCAATCAGTTGATCGATCTCGTCGGCCTTGAGCGCAATCGGCTTCTCGCACAGCACATGCTTGCCGGCTTCCGCCGCCTTGAGGCTCCATTCGATATGCTGCGACGTCGGCAGCGGAATATAGACCGCGTCGATCAGATCCGACTGCAGCATCTCGTCATAGGACCCGAACGCATGCGGTACCGAAAAACGGTCCGCCATCGCGCGTGCATTGTCGATATTGCGCGATGCGATCGCCGTAACCACGCAGTTTTCCGCATCCTGGATTGCCGGCACCACAAGCTCGCGCCCGATCCGGGCCGTCGACAGAATTCCAAAGCGCAGCATGTTTCTCTCCCTTGTCTGTTTTGCCGACCATAGCATCGAACGGTCTCATTGCAACGCCACCGCTGACGGACGTACCTCAGGACGACAGGTGAATTCCTGCTTGCCCGAATGCCGGTCGCTGCCTATTCATGCTGCAAATTTCGATTGGAGCCACCATGAGCCTGACCATCCGCGATGCGACACAAGAAGACGAAGCCGGCTGGCGCGATCTCTGGTCCCAATATCTCGCCTTCTACAAGGTTGATCTCGCCGACGATGTGACGGCGGCGACCTGGGCCCGGCTGATGAACCCGGCCTCACCGATGTCGGTGCGGCTGGCGATCAAGGACGGGGAGATGGCCGGATTTGCGATCCATCTTTCGCATCCCTCGACCTGGGTGAAGAATGAGGATTGCTATCTCGAAGATCTCTTTCTCGTCGAGCGCTTCCGCGGCCATGGCATCGGCCGTGCCCTGATCGACGACCTGATCGAGCTTTGCCGCAAGAATGGCTGGGCACGCCTCTACTGGCATACGGACGAAGGCAACACGACCGCTCGGAAGCTCTACGACACCTATGTGAAGACCGACGGGCATGTTCGCTACCGGATGCGGATTTCATCCTGATGGATCGCGACAACATCCTTCTGTTCGTCGATACCGAAACGACGGGCCTGACCCGCGAAGACCGGGTGATCAGCCTCGGCATGGTCGAGCTCGATCTTGAAACCGGAGCGACCTCCTGTCGCCACTTGATCTTCAATCCAGGCCGACCCTCAAACCCGTTCGCCGCAGCCGTGCATGGCTATGACGACTGGACTTTGAAGCATCAACCGCTTTTTGCCGATCATGCCGAAAGCCTCGTCGAGCCCTTCGATCGCGCAGGCCGGATCTTTGCCCACAATGCGGCCTTCGACGAACGGTTCCTGAAAACGGAATTTGCCATCGCCGGCCTCACCCTCGCGGACCGGCGCTTCGATTGCACGCTCAAGGCCTACAAGCGAAAGCACAATCTGCCGGGCGGCCTCGACAAGGTTCTCGACCATATGGGCTTACCGACACGCGGCAAGCAGCACGGCGCGCTTGAGGATGCATGGTTCTGCATGCGGGTGTGGCTCTGGCTCAATGACCTGCCGCTTCCCGCCATGCCCAACGACCTCAACCGGCAGCCAGAAAACTGGATCGAGCCAGAGATGAAGCCGATCCGCGGCATGCGCAAGATCCTCGGTTCTGTCTGACGCTTGCGCGATCAGATCCGGTAGAAATCGACAAAGGCCCGCAGCGCCGGCCGCATCTGTCGCCGTGTCTGGTAGTAGATGTAGAACCCGTCAAACGGCTGGCACCAATCTTCGAGAACGCGGACCAGACGCCCGTCTTCGAGATAGTCCTCGATCCTCTGTTCGAAGAGATAGGCGATGCCAGTGCCGCCGAGGCAGGCCGAAAGGACCAGCCTGTCGTCGCCGAGAATGAGCGGCCCCTTGATATCGACCACCAGTTCCTTGCCATCCTTCTCGAACTCCCAGCGGTAGATCCGTCCACTGGAAAAGCGCCGGCGGATACAGGGAAAACGCAAGAGGTCCTCGGGATGGGCTGGCCGCTCATAGCGCTCGAAGAAGGCTGGCGTCGCCACCACCGCTCCCCGGATCGGCGGGCAGGCACGAACGGCGATCATATCGTCTTCCAGATGCTCGCCCAGCCGCAGGCCCGCATCGAAACCCTTTTCGACAATATCCTCGAAACGATCGTTGATCGCCAGTTCCAGCTCGATTTCGGGATAGAGCGCGAGAAATTCGGCAACGCGCGGGACGATGACGTGATCTGCCGCCAGCCGCGGCAAGGTGATGCGCAACGGCCCTGCCGGTGCTAGGCGGCTATCGGCAAGCGTTTCCACCGCGGCCGAAATGTCCCCAAGCGCCGGCTTCAGCGTTTCGAGAAGCCGACGCCCCTCTTCGGTTGCGGTCACGGCGCGCGTCGTCCGCGCCAGGAGACGTATTCCAAGGCCCTCTTCAAGGGATGCCACCGCATGGCTGACGGCTGATGGAGCGATGCCTAGAACCTCGGCTGCGCGGCGAAACCCGCCATGATCGACCACCGCGAGAAAAACAGCCAGTTGAGACAATTGCACACGATCCATTGTTCTAACAGATAGTACAGTTTGCACTGAATTGCACGACTTATCGCTGAAGAAGAGACGCTCTATCCTGGCGCCATCATCCGAATTACAGGAGACGGACATGCAAAGACGCAACCTCGGCAAAGAGCTCATCGTGTCATCCATCGGTCTCGGCTGCATGGGCATGAGTCATGCCTATGGCACGAACATTGATGAAAAGGCGGCTCAGCGACTGTTCGATCGCGCAGTCGAACTCGGCATCACCTTTTTCGATACGGCCGAAGTCTATGGGCCTTTCACCAACGAGGTCCTGGTCGGACAGGGGCTGCGGAAGCATCGCGATCGGGTGCAGATCGCGACCAAGTTCGGCTTCACCATTGGAGACGAGGCCAGAGCGGCGCGGCCATCCGGGCTTGACAGCCGGCCGGAACATCTACGCGCGGTGGCAGAAGCCTCGCTTAAGCGGCTCGGCGTCGAGGTCATCGACCTCTTCTATCAGCACCGCGTCGATCCCGACGTTCCGATCGAGGAAACCGTTGGCGCCATGGCGGAGCTGGTGCGCGAAGGCAAGGTGAAGGCGCTCGGCCTGTCCGAAGCGAGCGCCGCCACGCTCCGCCGGGCACACGCGGTCCACCCGATCGCCGCCATCCAGAGCGAATATTCTCTCTGGACACGGGATCCGGAAACCAATGGCGTGCTCGCGACCTGCCGCGAACTCGGCATCGGCTTCGTGCCCTTCTCGCCGCTTGGCCGCGGCATGCTGACGGGTGCGCTCAAGGATCTTTCGGCACTCGGCGCCAACGATTTCCGTCGCGGCCTGCCACGCTTCGACCAAGAGAATTTCGATGCCAATCTCGCGCTCGTCGCGGCGCTGGAAACGATGGCGAAAGACAAGGGCGTGACTGCCGGACAGCTAGCACTTGCCTGGGTGCTCGCGCAGGGCGATTTTATCGTGCCCATTCCCGGCACGACCAAGATCGCCAATCTGGAGAGTAATGCGGCAGGTGCCTCGATCATCCTGACAGAAGCAGACGTAGCCCATCTGGGATCGATCGTCTCGCCGGAAAAAGTGGCAGGTGCACGCTACAGCGAGGCCATAGCGAAAATGTCCAATCGCTGAATACTCCAAAAGCACGTAGCGGGCCTGACGACGGCCTGCTAGGTTCGCGGCCAAACAGGGGAGTATGGAATGCAGAAACGCATGCTTGGCCGCACCGGTCTCTCGATCGCGCCGGTTGTCTTTGGCGGTAATGTCTTTGGCTGGACGGCGGATGAAACGACGTCATTCGATCTGCTCGACGCCTTTTTCGAAGCCGGTTTCAACACCATCGATACGGCCGATGTCTATTCGTCCTGGGTGCCGGGCAACGTTGGCGGCGAGTCCGAAACGATCATCGGCAACTGGCTGAAACGAGGATCTGTCGCCCGCGACAAAGTCACGATCGTCACCAAGGTCGGCTTCGACATGGGAGAAGGCAAGACCGGGCTTTCTGCAGCCCGGGTCCGGCAGGCAATCGACGAATCCTTGAAGCGCCTCGGAACTGATTATGTCGATCTCTATCTCGCCCATACGCCGGATGCCGAGACGCCCTATGAGGAAACGCTTTCGGCTTTCGCGCGCCTGAAGGAAGAGGGCAAGATCCGCTCATTCGGTTGTTCCAATCTCGATGCGGAGCAGCTGGCCGCCTCATTTGAGGCCGCCCAAAGCGCCGGGTTGCCGCGTTACGATGTGCTGCAGCCGGAATACAATCTCTATGCCCGCGACCGTTTCGATGGTGCGCTGTCCGATCTCTGCATCCGGGAAGAGATCGGCGTCATCAGCTATTTCGCACTCGCCTCCGGCTTTCTGACCGGCAAATACCGCAAGCCGGAAGACCTGCAAGGCAGCGCGCGCGGCGAAGATCTCGGTGATTATTTTACACCGCGCGGCATGGCAATCCTGGCCGCACTCGATGCGGTTGCTGCCGAGACGCAAACCAGTCCGGCCACCGTTGCCATCGCCTGGGCCGCCGCTCGGCCGGGCATCACAGCGCCCATCGCGTCCGCGACCTCGCTCAACCAGATCAAGAGCCTGATCGCAGCGGGGACCCTTGAGCTTTCAGCCGAGCAGATGCAGCAGCTGAACGAAGCGAGCGCCTGACCAGATAGGGCCGCTCCGGCTACCCACTTATACTTCATGACATGCAAAAGCCGCCGGGTTTCATCCGGCGGCTTTAACTTTGCATCGATCGAAATCAGGCGCGCAGGCTGCCACCGGTCGATTTCTCGACATTGGCAACGATGCGGGCCGTCAAGGCCTCGAAATCCTCATCCGTCAGCGTCCGGTCTGCCGGCTGGATGGAGACCTCGATGGCGACCGACTTACGGCCTTCCCCGACTGATGCGCCTTCGAAAACATCGAAGACGGTGACGCCGGTGATCAGCTTGCGATCGGCGCTCGTTGCCGCCTTGATGATGGCACCGGCCTCGACCGATTTCTCGACAACGAAGGCGAAGTCGCGCTTGACCATCTGGAAGGGCGAGAGATCCAGCGCCGGCTTGGTGCGGGTGGCCTTCTTCTTCGGTTCCGGCAGGGCATCGACATAGATCTCGAAGCCGCAGAGCGTGCCCGAGACATCCAGCGCTTCCAGCGTTTTCGGATGGAATTCACCGAAGGTGCCGAGAATGACCTTGGGGCCCGCCTTGATGGTTCCGGAACGACCGGGATGGTACCATTCCGGCCCGCCCTGTTCGATCTGGACATTGCTCATCGGAATGCCGCAGGCTTCCAGAACCGCAAGCGCATCGGCCTTGGCATCGAAGACATCGACCGGCTTGCCGCCACCCTTGGTGGCATTTGCCCACATGCGGCCTGCGCCCGCGAGCGAAGCGGTGCCGCGGCGGATGCCGCCCGCGACGCGACGCTGGCCTTCCGGCCGGTCGTTCTCATAGGTACCGGACACTTCGAAAATTGCCACATCGCCGAAACCGCGATCCGCATTGCGCTGGGCAGCAGACAGAAGGCCCGGCAAAAGCGACGGACGCATGTCGGACATATCGGCGGCGATGGGGTTGGCGAGCTTGAGGGCCGCGCTGCCGCCACCAAAGAGCTTTGCCTGTTCTTCGGAGATGAAGGACCAGGTGACCGCTTCCAGCATGCCGCGCGAAGCAAGCGCACGTCGGGCCGAGCGGGTGCGGATCTGCAGCGTGGTGAGGATGCGACCATTGACCGAGCGGGTCGGCGGCAGCGGTTCTGGCTTGATCTTGTCGACGCCATGCATGCGCATGACTTCCTCGACGAGATCCGCCTTGCCATCGACATCCGGGCGCCAGGACGGCACGGAAACCTTGGCTGCCTTGTCATCGCCCGAAAGGATCTCGAAACCGAGCGCCGAAAGGATCTGGCGCGACTCATCATTGGAGACGGTGAGGCCCGTCAGACGCTTCACTTCCGAATAGGGGAAATCGACGATCTTCTTCTGATGACCCTTGTAGCCTGTGACCTTCTTTTCAGCGGCGACGCCGCCGCACATTTCGAGCACCAGCTCGGTGGTACGCTCGAGGCCCGGGACCATATACTCCGGATCGACCCCACGCTCGAAACGGTAGCGGGCATCGGTGATGATGCCGTGGCCGCGACCGGTCTTGGCAATGTTGATCGGATCCCAGAGAGCGGACTCGATCAGCACATTGACCGTGTTCTCATCGCAGCCGGAATGTTCGCCCCCCATGATGCCGCCGATGGATTCGACACCATTGTCATCGGCGATGACGACATTGTTCGGGTTGAGCTTGTAGGTTCGGGTGTCGAGCGCGAGGATCTCCTCGCCTTCCTTTGCCCGACGCACAACGAGCGCGCCCTTGACCTTGTCAGCGTCGAAAACATGCATCGGTCGGCCCTGGTCAAAGGTCATGTAGTTGGTGACGTCGACGAGGGCGGAGATCGGGCGCAGGCCGATGGCCAGCAGCCGCTGCTGCATCCATTTCGGGCTCGGGCCGTTCTTGACGCCGCGCACGAGGCGATAGGCGAAACCGGGGCAGAGATGCTCCTCGAGTTCGAGCTTGACCTCATGCGGGGTTTCGCCTTCGACCTTGAAAGCCGGCGCCTTCGGCGCTTTCAGCGTGCCGAGACCGGAGGCTGCCAGATCACGGGCAATGCCATAGACGGACGTGCAATCCGGACGGTTCGGCGTCAGGTTGATCTCGATGACCGGATCGTCAAGGCCCGCGTAAGATGCGAAGGACGTACCGACCGGCGCATCCTCGGGCAGATCGATGATGCCGTTATGGTCGTCGGAAATGTTGAGCTCCTTTTCGGAGCACATCATACCGTGGCTTTCGACACCGCGGATCTTGCCGACCGAGAGCGTCACGTCGATGCCCGGAACATAGGTGCCGGGACGCGCGAGTGCACCAACGAGGCCGGCGCGCGCATTCGGAGCGCCGCAGACGATCTGTACCGGCTTGCCGTCGCCGGCATCAACGGTCAGAACCTTGAGCCGGTCGGCTTCCGGATGCTTGTCCGCCGTCAGGATCCTGGCGATGACGAAGGGCTTGTAGGCCGCCTTGTCATCGACATCCTCGACTTCGAGGCCGATCGCGGTCAGGCGCTCGCAGATCTCGTTGAGCGTGGCATCGGTATCCAGATGGTCCTTGAGCCAGGAGAGTGTGAATTTCATCTCTTAATCCTCCTTACACGCTCAGGCCGCCGAACAGCGTCGGCACGTCGAGCGGGCGGAAACCGTAATGGCTCATCCAGCGCACATCGGCATTGAAGAAGTCTCTCAGGTCCGGCATGCCGTATTTCAGCATGGCGATACGATCGAGCCCCATGCCCCAGGCAAAGCCCTGATATTCATCAGGATCGAGACCGCCGGCGCGCAACACGTTCGGGTGAACCATGCCGCAGCCGAGAATTTCCATCCAGTCCTTGCCCTCGCCGAACTTGACGATCGGACCGGACGAGCGATCGCACTGGATATCAACCTCGAACGACGGTTCGGTGAAGGGGAAGAAGGACGGCCGGAAGCGCATCACGACATTGTCGACCTCGAAGAAGGCCTTGCAGAATTCCTCGAGAATCCAGCGCAGATGGCCGACATTGGCGGTCTTGTCGATGACGAGGCCTTCGACCTGATGGAACATCGGCGAATGGGTGGCGTCACTGTCCTGCCGGTAGGTCTTGCCGGGAATGACGATGCGGATCGGCGGCTTCTGTGCTTCCATGGTGCGCACCTGCACCGGCGACGTGTGTGTGCGCAGTACCTTGCGCTCACCCTTCTCATCCGGCTGGAGGAAGAAGGTGTCGTGCATCTCGCGGGCCGGATGGCCTTCGGGGAAGTTCAATGCCGTGAAATTGTAATAGTCGGTCTCGACATCAGGACCTTCGGCGATCGAGAAGCCCATGTCGGCGAAGATCGCCGTGATTTCATCGACGATCTGGCTGATCGGATGAATGCGGCCGCGTTCGGCTGGCGAGGAGCGGACCGGCAGCGAGACATCGACGGTTTCGCGGGCGAGCCGTTCGGCGATCGCCTGATCCTTGAGCGCCGCCTTGCGGGCGGTGATCGCTTCGGTCACCTCGTTCTTGAGGAGGTTGATCGCGGCACCGCGGGTCTGTCGCTCTTCCGGGCTCATGACGCCCAGCGTCTTCAGAAGCTCGGAAATGGAACCCTTCTTGCCGAGCGCGTTGACGCGAACGGCTTCGATCGACGGTTCGTCTGCGGCGGCGGCAATGTCCGCCAGGAGGGAGGTCTTCAATTGGTCGAGATCAGACATCGATGCTGCTCACTGAATTGCGATCGCGGCGGGTAAAGAAAAACCCGCGCCAGCCCTGCCAGCGCGGGTTTCCCAATAAAGATGCTCGTTTGGGAAGCGCTGGCTTACTTGACCGCGCTTTCAAACTCGTTGGTCGTGCCCTTGTCCTTCAGGTAGGACAGAGCCTTCTTGGAGGCTTCGACGAGCGCGCCGAAAGCTTCCGACTGGGTGATCGCCATGTTCGACAGAACCTTGCGGTCGACTTCGATGCCAGCCTTGTTGAGGCCGTCGATGAAGCGGCCGTAGGTCAGGCCATGCTCGCGGACGGCAGCATTGATGCGCTGGATCCACAGAGCGCGGAAATTGCGCTTCTTGACGCGACGATCGCGCGTTGCATACTGCATCGAACGATCGACGGCAGCCTTCGCAGCGCGGATGGTGTTCTTGCGGCGGCCGTAGAAACCCTTGGCTGCCTTCAAAACCTTGTTATGCTTGGCGCGGGAGACGACGCCTCTCTTTACACGTGCCATTTCATGATCTCCTTAAAACAACAAAAACCGCAGTCTCAGAGACCGTTCGGCAGATAATTCTTGATCACCTTGCGGCCATCTGGTTCAGCAAGAACCATGGTACCGCGGGCGTCGCGAATGAACTTGTTGGTACGCTTGATCATGCCATGGCGCTTGCCAGCGGCGGCGGCCTTCACCTTGCCGGTCGCGGTGATCTTGAACCGCTTCTTGGCAGACGATTTCGTCTTCATCTTGGGCATTTTGCTACTCCGTTTTTCTCAATTGTGTGAAACAGATTGACGAGATCCGTTTCGAGCGTGAAGAACGGCCACGGCATGCCCTGCCGGACCGTTCGGACGGGCGCTTATAACCGCAGGGCCGACAAAGCGCAACCGGTGCGCGGAGGAATCTTTTCAGCGCTCTGGCAACCGGCCCGAACAGGGCGCGATCAGGCAGGACTGGGCTTCGACCGGCGAACAGGATTGGCCGGAAACGCGAGCCTGACTTCGAGACCGCCGAGCGTCGATTTTCCGAAAGTCAGACTGCCGCCATAGGCTTCGGCAATATCGCGCGAGATGGCAAGTCCGAGGCCGGAACCGCCTTCCTCGCCATCGGCATGGACACCACGCTCTAAGATCGTCGCATAGGCGGATGCTTCGACGCCCGGCCCGTCATCGCCGACAAGCACGAGAATCGTATCCCTGTCGCGTTCAGCGCGGATCGAAATCTCCGAACGCGCCCATTTGGTGGCATTGTCGAGAATATTACCGATCGCCTCGGCAAGATCGGCAGGATCGGCCTGGATGGACAGATTGCCATCGGTTTGCAGGCGCCAGGCAACCGCACGCGCTTCGGTGGCGGGTCTGAGCACATGAATGAGCTTGCCGATCAGCGATCCAAGATCGGTCGAGGCCATCTGTTCGACCCCGAGTCTTGCGGCCTGCAACTGACGGTCCGCACGCTGGCGAATGATTTCGACCTGCCGCAGCGCCATATCGGCCGCCTCGGGCTCCATGCGTTCGGCCAGTTGCGAAAGCACGGTCAGCGGTGTCTTGAAGCCATGCGCGAGATCCGATGCCCGCGCTCGCGCCCGTTCCACCGCGGTTTCCCGCTCGGCCAGCAGCAGATTGATTTCCCCCACCAGCGGCCGGACTTCTGCCGGCCCCTCGTCACGGATGCCTGCGCTTTCACCAGCGCGGATACGCGCCACTTCCCGCCGCAGCCGCCCGAGCGGTGCGAGGCCGATCGCAGCCTGGATGAAGGCGGCGGCGGCCAGAACGAGCGCGGTGACGATCAGCATGCGGGCAAGCTGGCCGTGGTAGGCCTGAAGGGCATTTTCGAGTTCGACAAGCGGAAAGGCCGTACGGATGACGAAGCTGTGGGCATCCTTGCCCTCGCCCAGCGATGATTTCTGCTCGAGAACCAGAATTTTGGCACCATCCGGGCCGGTGGCTTCGGTGAACAGGCCGGCACCATAGGATGAAGGCGGCCCGGTCGAAATGACCGTATCCCAGAGCGACCGCGAGCGTTCCGGCACCTGCCCCGCCGCCTCGAACTGCCAGTAGCGCCCGCTAGCCGGCAGCGACAGCCGGGGATCGGAAGGCGTCGAGGTGAGGACCAGCTTGCCATCCTTGACGACCACGCCGGCCGCGAGCGAATCCGAGAGCACCGTCATCTCTTCGCGATAGGAACCGACGACATAATCAATGAACAGGCGGCTGAGAGAGGCCCAGACAGTCATCAGCGACAGTGCGATCGCCACAAAGGCACCGACGGCCAGGCGAAAGCGCAAGGACCTTATCATGGCGCCTCGTCACGCAGGCAGTAGCCGAAACCGCGACGGTTTTCGATGGCCTCCGGCGCGGTCTTCTTGCGAAGCCGCGCAACCATGGCCTCGACGGCATTCTTGGCCGTGTCGTCATCGCGCCCTTGAACATGGGCCGCGAGATCGATGGCAGCGATCGTTTCGCCCTTATGGGCGGCAAGATGGGCAAGAAGCCGGTATTCCATCGGGCTGACTTCGACCGGACGCCCCTCATAGAGGACCCGTTTTGCCGCTTCATCGAGCGTGAAGCCTCCGGCCCTGATGACCGGGTTGGAACGGATGGCCGAGCGACGCAGGAGCGCGCGCAGGCGGGCAATCAGTTCCTCGGACCGGAAAGGCTTGGGCAGATAGTCATCAGCGCCGGCTTCAAAGCCGTCAACCCGTTCCATCCAGGAGCCGCGCGCCGTCAGAACCAGGACAGGCGTTTCAACGCCCGTGCGGCGCCAGCGCTTGAGAATGGAAAGACCATCCATACCCGGCAGACCGAGATCGAGAATGATTGCGGAATAATCTCCTGTTTCGCCAAGCTCCCACACCTCCGGGCCGCTTGCTGCAATTTCGGCCAGGTAACCGGCTTCCTCGATTTGCCGCTTGAGAAGCGCTGCAATCGACTGATCGTCTTCCGCAAGAAGGATGCGCATGATGTTTCAAAACCCCAGGAAAGACACGAATCGACCCGTTCGGGCATCCAGGCGAACCGTACGGATGACGCCCTCCTTGCTGCGGATCTTCACCTGATAATAGGGACGGTTGAATGTGCGTGTCAGTTTGACATCGATGACCTTGCCGTCATGCTTGTGACTGACGATTTCCAGTGCCGACTTCAGCGGAATGATTGCGCCACGCTCTTTTGCGGCAAGCGCATCATTCTGATCGAGCCCGTGACGGCCATTATCCTTGCCGCCATCATCGTCTCCCCCGTCATCATCGCCGCCACCGTCATCATCGCCGCCCTTGTCGTCGCCGCCATTGTCATCCCCTCCGTTGTCGTCACCGCCGTTATCATCTCCGCCGTTATCGTCACCCCCATTGTCGTCACCGCCGTTGTCATCACCGCCATGACCATCGCTATCGCCGCCATCGCGTGCATAGACGGAGGCCGGCACTGCGTTAACCAGGGCCGTCAACAGCATCAGCTGCAGAAGCAGGCGCCGCGTTGTCATTTCTTCCTCACTCCGGAAACAGATCTTCCAACAGTAGATCCGACATACCGATCCGTCCATGGCAAAAGGAAGAGGCTCGCCTTGGGGAAGGCGAGCCCCCGGTCCTTTGAAATCCGGGCGGCGGCGATGGATTTTAAAGGACCTTACCGATCAAACCGGATGGGGAATCCGGCGTGATCGCAGTCCTTCAGCCACCATTGCGGCTCTTGTTACGGTTCTGGTGGGTGCCATGGTCGTCATCGAGATCATGGCTGGAATCATCGTCCTGACCATTGTCGTCGGAACCATCGTCATCCTGGCCATTATCGTCCGACCCATCGTCGTCCTGGCCATTGTCGTCCTGGCCATTGTCGTCATCATTCATGTCGTCGTCGCTATCGTCGAACTCGTCATGAAAGGAATCGTTGTCGTCGTCCTCGTTGTCGTCCTTCGCATTCTTCGGGTTGCGGCTCTTGTTCTTGCCATTCTTGCCGCCCTTGTCGTCCTTGCCGGCATGTTTGCCTTCGTGCTTGCCACCATGCTTGCCATCGTGCTTGCCGCCACTATGGGCTTCGCGGGCAGCCGCCGAGGTGCCGTTATCGAGCCCGAGCGGCATCATTGGCTGCGAAACAAGCCATGCGAAGGCGACCGTGGATGCCAGGATGGCGCGGCGGGCAGCGGCAGTCAGATTCAACGTCATATCAAGATCTCCATGTTGTGACCGGTGCGCTCAGGCTTCCGATCCATCCCTCCAAGGCCGATGTCCTTCGACCGTGAAATGGAGATTGACACAGGTCTGCTGACAGACAGCTGAGCCGCCCTGTCAGCAAGCAATCAGCAAAGAAAAACCGCCCGGAGCAGGCTCACGGGCGGTTGCAAAAACATCGGTCAGGCTGCCGTTCACTTCGGCGCCAGCACCATCATCATCTGGCGGCCTTCGAGCTTCGGTTCGGCTTCCACCTTGGCGATTGCCTGGGTATCTTCCTTCACCTGAAGCAAAAGCTTCATGCCAAGTTCCATATGCGCCATTTCACGACCGCGGAACTTGAGCGTGACCTTGACCTTGTCGCCTTCCTCGAAGAAGCGCTGAATCGCCTTCATCTTCACCTCATAATCATGGGTGTCGATGTTCGGACGCATCTTGATCTCCTTGATCTCGATGATCTTCTGCTTCTTGCGGGCTTCGGCCGCTTTCTTCTGGGTCTGATACTTCAGCTTGCCGAGGTCGAGGATCTTGCAGACGGGCGGCTCGGTGTTCGGCGAAATCTCAACGAGGTCGAGACCCGCTTCCTCAGCCATGGCCAATGCCTGATCGGTCGGCACGATGCCCAGGTTCTGGCCTTCTGCGTTAATCAGCTGAATGCGCGGAATGCGGATTTCCCGGTTGGAACGCGGGCCGTCCCTGGTCGGGCCTTCTGCCTTGAAAGGTCTGCGAATGGTCGTATTCTCCTAGTGGTTTACAAACGGGGTTCTATCTGCCATCAGCGCCATGCGAAAGCAATCGCCGATTGGCCGGGTGCGAAGTATTAGCACGGATTTTTCGACAAATCATCATCGGAAATCTCGATATAGGACCGGCTTGGCGGCGATTCCAGACCATTGTTCAAGGCGGAGACCAGGAGATGATGCATATCGATGTCGGTCAGGAACCCAACCTGCGGCAGATTGCCGTCATCGAGAGCGAGGCGCCGGCGGGTGATCTCAGCCTCGTCTGGCTGGGCGGCTATCGATCGGACATGAGCGGAACCAAGGCGGTCGAGCTCGAAGCCCATGCAGCCAGGCAGGGCCTGCATTGCCTGCGCTTCGACTATTCGGGGCATGGCGCTTCTTCCGGGCATTATACCGATGGCACGATTTCGCAATGGCTCGAAGAAGCGCTCGCCGTCATTACCCGTTTCGGGCGCAAGCGCCTCATCCTGGTCGGCTCGTCGATGGGCGGCTGGATCGCGCTGCGGCTTGCTGAAATCCTGAAGGGCACGAATGATCGAAAGCTCGCCGGAATGGTGCTGATCGCGCCTGCGCCGGATTTTACAGCGGCGCTGATCGAACCGAACCTGACCGACAGGGAACGGCAATCGCTGGCAGACAATGGCTATTTCGAAGAGCCTTCAGAATATTCGAACGAACCCAATCGCTTTACCCGCGCCCTGATCGAGGATGGTCGCAGGAACCTCACCATGACGGGCCTGATTGAACCCGGTTGCCCGGTTCATATTCTGCAGGGCATGGCGGATCCGGATGTTCCCTTCCAGCATGCCCTCAAAATCATGGAGAAAATCGTCGCAGACGATGCGATCCTGACGCTGATACGCGACGGCGATCACCGCCTCTCAAGGCCGCAGGATATCGAGCGGATGCTGAGCGCCGTCGATGGAATTGTGACGCACGCACAATCGCCAGACACAATTTAACCATATTCAGGAACAGTCGAGGTTAACGGTTCCTTAACGATTGACTTGCCCCCGGGAAAGCTCTTTAACTTCTTGTTAAGAATTGCAAGGGTTGGGCATGATGTCGGGACGAATGAACAAGGCCGCAGCGGTGGCGTTGATCGTATTTGCAGGGTGGATGGGCCCTGCAAATGCTGCATCCCGTTTCATGCAGACAGGTGCCGTAACCTCGCAGCCAATCGGCCATTACGAGTTCTGCGAGCTGCATCGCGACGAATGCTCGGTCCGCTCCACCAATACGGCTGCGCCGAAGCTCACCGACTATGGCTGGAACGTCGTGCGCGAGGTCAATGCGCGCATCAACGCCGAAATCATGCCGGTGACCGACATGGAGATCTACGGCCGCGATGAAGTCTGGGCTTATCCGACCGATGCCGGCGACTGCGAGGACTTCGTGCTTCTCAAGCGCAAGGAACTGATGGAGCGCGGATTTTCAGCCTCGTCCCTGCTGATCACCGTTGTGCGCAAGCCGGATGGCGAAGGCCATGCCGTGCTCACGCTCCGGACCTCCGAAGGCGACTTCATCCTCGACAATCTCGAAAACGAAGTGAAGCTCTGGAACGAGACACCCTACCGCTATCTGAAGCGCCAGGCTGCCTTCAACAGCGGCCGCTGGGTGACGATCGAAAATGCCGACGAACTGCTGGTCGGTTCGGTCGACTGATCCTCAAGACATTCCGGCGCCCGACCGGGGTTATGAAATGGGGCCGTTTGGCCCCATTTTCGCATTCAGGCATTGCCGATCAGGATGCCGGCAGCGAGAACCAGCGCCCCACCGAGCACGACCTGCAGAACGGCCCGGAAGAAGGGTGTTTCCATATATTTGTTCTGGATGAAGGCAATGGCCCAGAGTTCCACAAACACAACGGCAATCGCGAGCGCGGTTGCGGTCACGAAGTCCGGAATGAGGTAGGGCAAGGCATGGCCGAGACCGCCGACGGCCGTCATGAGGCCGGAAGCCAGACCGCGCTTGAGGGGTGATCCACGTCCGGAGATCACGCCATCATCATGGGCCGCTTCGGTAAAGCCCATCGAAATGCCGGCACCGACCGAGGCGGACAGGCCGACGAGAAAGGTCTGCATCGTATCGCCGGTCGCAAAGGCAGCCGCGAAGATCGGCGCGAGCGTGGAGACGGAGCCGTCCATCAGGCCTGCGAGACCCGGCTGGACCCAGGTCAGCACGAATTGACGATGGGCCGTTTGATCTTCCTCGCGTCGAACATCATCCGGCGTATGGATTTCTCCCAGCCGGCGGGCGAGGTTCTCATGGCCTTTTTCAGCCAGGGCGAGATCACCAAGAAGTTTGCGGGTCGAGGCATCCGTCGTGCGTGATGCCGCATTCTGATAGAAGCGTTCGGCGGCGGCTTCCATGGCCTGCGCCTGTTCGCGCGCTTCGGAAATCGGAATTTCGCGGATCAGCCAGTCCGGCTTGCGTTCGGGAAATTCACGCACATGTTCGCGTCGAACCAGAGGGATGCGCGGGCCGAATCTCTCGACATGAAGGTCGATCAGCATCTGGCGATGATGGCTTTCCTCTTCCGCCATCTCCTCGAAAACCTTGGCGGAATTCGGATAGCTCGCCCGCAGCGCATCGGCATAGGCCATGTAGATGCGCCCGTCATCTTCCTCGTTGGAAATTGCCAGAGCAAGGACTTCCTGCTCGGAGAGCGAGGAAAGGGAACGTTTCGAACTGCCGAACAACCGAGTGAGCATGGGGCGCCTCTTTTTAGAATAATTCTAAATACTGGCATCCCTCTGTCGGGTCAAGCCACGAGACGACGAAAGGCCGGCGCGTTGCCGCGCCGGCCTTTCGAACACAATCAACCGAATGGACTACTCGACGAGATCGATCGTCTCGGTCTTGCCGCCTTCGCAGGTGTAGCAGCAATCGGTGCAGCTCTGCTGGTTGTCCGGGCCGACGCCCCAATAGGTTTCGCGATCACCCGAGATCCAGGCGCCATAGCAGATCTTTTCACCGGATTCGCACGAAAGCGGAATTTCCTTGGTTTCGCCGTCATCGAACAGATAGATTTCGCCACCGCCCGGCCAGACATGGTTGCGATCCTGGCTGTAAAGCTCAACCTCGACCGCATTCGGGTGGCTATTGCGGATCGAGAAGGTAACTTCGTCGGCCTGAACGAAGGAGGTGCCCGCAGCAACGAGCGACAGGGCGAGAAGGCCCAGCGACAGCAGCTTTTTCATGAAATCATTGTCCCCACAATACGTTGGCGGCGCGCCAACGGAACGGATTGTTACCATGGCCGAATTTTTTCGACTACTGGATTGTTGACCGGAATGAAAATTTTGTCGTCCGCAATTGGGGCGCCCCATTCCGTTGCTACAGCCTTGACAAGGGCCGCCAGCGGGATCAGTGAACATGTAAACTATCGAGGGTCACCATGGATATCTCCGATTTCAGACATTGGTCACATCGTGCTGCCGACTGGGGTGCAGACTATCGCGAAACAGTCGGTGAGAAGCCAGTACGGGCGCAGACGAAGCCGGGCGATATTGCGGGACAGATAGAAAAAAGCCCGCCGGAAGCTGGCGAGCCGATGGAAACGATCTTTGCCGATTTCGAACGGATCGTCCCGCCCGGGCTGACACATTGGCAGCATCCCCGCTTCTTTGCCTATTTCCCGGCCAATGCAGCGCCTGTTTCCGTCATCGCCGATTATCTGGTGACCGCCGTCGCTGCCCAATGCATGCTCTGGCAGACATCTCCAGCTGCCACCGAAATGGAAACGGTCGTGCTCGACTGGCTGCGGCAGGCACTAGGCCTGAGTGACGGCTTTGCCGGCGTGATCCAGGATTCGGCCTCTTCGGCGACGCTTGCTGCCGTTCTCGTCATGCGTGAACGTGCCCTTGGCTGGAAGGGCAACACGGACGGCCTGGCCAATCATGCGCCGGTCCGCATCTATGCGACCAAGGAGGTGCATACCTCGATCGACCGGGCGATCTGGATCTCGGGCGTCGGGCAGGCCAATCTGGTCCGTATCCCGACAAAGGGGCCGCTGAAGGGCATGGACCCAGAGGCGCTCGATCGCGCAATCGAAGCCGATCGTGCAGCGGGACTTCTCCCCGCCGGCGTGATTGCCTGTGTCGGCGGCACCTCGGTTGGCGCCTGCGATCCGATCGGCGACGTTGCGGCAGTTGCGCAGAAACACGGCTTGTATCTGCATGTGGATGCCGCCTGGGCGGGATCGGCCATGATCTGCCCCGAATTCTGCGCACTCTGGGAAGGTATCGATGCGGCCGATTCCATCGTCTTCAATCCGCACAAATGGCTGGGCGCGCAGTTCGATTGCTCGGTGCAGTTCCTGAAGACGCCTGCCGAACAGGTGCGTACGCTCGCGATCCAGCCGGAATATCTGAAGACGCATGGCCATGACGGAATTATCAACTATTCGGAATGGTCGGTACCGCTCGGTCGCCGCTTCAGGGCTCTGAAACTGTGGTTCCTCATGCGCCACCATGGTCTCGAAGGCCTTCGCGGCATGATCCGAAATCATGTCGCCTGGTCTGTCGAGCTTGCGGAACGGTTGCGCGGCGAACCCGATTTCGAGATCGTGACCGAACCGGTTCTGTCGCTCTTCTCCTTCCGCCACAAGCACGAGACGGCGCCGGACCAGCACAATATCGCGCTTGTCCAGGCCATCAATGATGATGGTCGCATCTACCTGACCCAGACCCGCGTCGATGATGCGATCGCCATTCGCTTTCAGGCCGGTCAGTTCGACATGACCCGTGCAGATATGGAAACGGCCTTCGAGGTGATCACCGAGATCGCGCGCCGGCTGTAAGGGAGGCGCATTAGGCCTCTCATCCGAAGAGCTCAGATCACCTTGCGGAAATAGTCGATCGTGCGGCGCAAGCCTTCCCGCAGAGGCACCTGCGGTTCCCAATCGAGATATTCCTTGGCCCGGGAAATATCCGGGCAACGCTGCATCGGATCGTCCTCCGGCAGTGGCATATTGACCAGCTTCGATCGTGAGCCGGTCTCTTCCAGAACGATTTCGGCCAGTTCCAGAATGGTGAACTCACCCGGATTGCCAATATTGACCGGAAAACTCACATGGTCCGGTGCATTCATGAGCCGGATCATCGCCTCGATCAGATCATCGCGGTAGCAGAAGGAGCGCGTCTGGCCACCATCGCCATAAATGGTGATATCCTCGCCCTTCAATGCCTGGATGATGAAATTCGAAACGACGCGCCCGTCTTCGGGATGCATCCCCGGCCCATAGGTGTTGAAGATGCGGGCGACCCGGACATTGACGCCACGCGAGCGCTGGTAATCGTAAAGGCAGGTCTCTGCGCCACGCTTGCCCTCGTCATAGCAGGAGCGGATGCCGATGGTGTTGACATTGCCCCAATAGGTTTCTGGCTGCGGATGCACATGCGGATCGCCATAGACTTCCGACGTAGAGGCCTGCAGCACCTTGGCGCCGGTGCGTTCGGCGAGCCTCAGGATGTTGATCGTGCCGAGGATGGAGGTCTCGAACGTATAGACGGGGTCCATCTGGTAATGGACCGGCGAAGCCGGACAAGCGAGATTGTAGATCTCGTCAAATTCGCCATCAAACGGCTCGACCACCGACTGTTCGACGACCCGAAACCGGTTCGAACTCTGCAAGGCAGCGATGTTTCGGGGATTGCCGGTGAAATAATTGTCGAGACATGTCACCTCGGCATCGGCCGCCAACAGTCTCTCGCAGAGGTGGGCGCCGAGAAAGCCGGCGCCACCGGTGACCAAGATTTTCTTCATTACCTGTCCATCAACTTGCATCGGCGCGGGCAGGAGCCGAATCGCGGAGAATTCAAACCGGTTTTCCCGAGGCAAGGATATGACCGAGGCCCGCGCCAAGCACAATCAGCGACGCGACGATTGTCCAACTATTTCTCCATAACGACAGGCATCACGCACTTGCCGGTTGATCGACGGACGATGGCCGCGTTAGCGTCTCTTCATGGGGAATCGGGAGGTGAAGGTGTCAGACATCTACAATGGACAATGTTTCTGCGGCCAGGTGCGGTTCCGGATGCACGGCAAACCGATGTTCATTCATTGCTGCCATTGCACCGACTGCCAGCGCCAGACCGGATCGGCCTTTGCCCTCAACGGCATGATCGAAACGGAATGTCTCGAGATCACTGACGGTGAGCCTGTTGCGACAAGAATGCGGACCGACAGCGGCTATCCGCATGACATCTACCGCTGCGACACTTGCCAGACCGCGCTCTGGAGCGACTATGGCGGCCGGCCCTGGCTGCGTTTCGTCCGCATCACCACGCTTGCGGATGGCGGCGACCTCGTTCCGGATGTGCACATCTATACCCGCTCGAAGCTGCCATGGGTCGGGCTGCCGGCAAACGCGCAGACATTCGACGGCTATTACGATGCGAAAACGGTGTGGCCGCCAGAAGCCATGGCACGCCTCAAGGCCGCGCGCGCCAAAGCCGGCTGATCATCTTTTTACCCTGCGGCCATAAAGCTTCGCGGTCCAGGCGAACCACAGGCCGGGAACCGCAATCAGGATAAAGAAGGGCAGAGCGAGCTTGACCGCGATGAGGTTGTTGCGCGGCCCAACCTCCGTGCCCGTGGCATCGAGGCAGACCATGCGGATGCCCTTGCCGTTGCTGCCGGTGGTATGATCGATCTTCTGCCCTTCACCGCAAAGAATTCGTCCCATCGCGGTTGAAGATCGCAGGCTGTTGCCCGCGACCTTGTAGAGAATACCGCTTGCGGCAAAACCCATGACCAGCGCGATCAGGACCATGACAATCGACAGATAGATGCGTCCGCGCGTCGTTATGAGTGTGGCGTCGTTTACCGCCATGACGCGATCAATCGCCGGTTTCGTCGATCACCGGGGCGCCGGGCGCGTTCTTCTTCACCGATTCAACACAGTTCTTGGCGCCTGCCTTGGCAGAATAGGTTTCCGAACGCATCATCGTCTGGCCATTGGCTGCAACGAAACGGACGAAGGTTTCGCCATTCTTGGCTTCAGCAAGCTCGAAACGGTAGCCTTTGGCGGCCTCACCGGTCGCAAGATCGGCAGTCGCAGCCGCGGGCGCATTCTTCTTGACCGATTCCACGCAGTTCTTGGCGCTGGCGCGGGATTTGTAATTCTCCGACCAGATCATGATTTCGGAGTTGTAGAGAAACTGGACGCGGAACTCTTTGTTGGCTGCCTTCACGATCTTGAACTTGTGCATTGCATTCACTCCCAATCGCGCGATTTCTCGCCTGCCACGATACATCTCTAAAATGTGTAATAGACAGTCGGGGACGAAGCAAGGCCGCCGGATACGGCTCGGCTTGCAGGATCAAGCGATCCGTATCTCTGTACCCAAGTCGTCGGGGATCGCCTGATCATCGCAATCGACTTCGATGCGATTGCGGCCATTATGCTTGGCACCATAGAGCGCCCTGTCTGCCCGCTCCAGCAGATGATCGAATGTACCGGAAGAGCCATTGGCGGCGACGCCGAGGCTGGCGGTCACATAGGGCGATGTCGCCGTTCCACCGTTGCGGATATGCAGCGCCTCGATGGCATGGCGGATCCGCTCCGCCAGATCGGCTGCCTCCCCGAGATCAACACCCGGCACCAACACCAGCATTTCCTCGCCGCCATAGCGGAAGACCTTGCCCCGATCTCCCACCAGCGATGCCACGCAACGGCTGACCTCGCGCAGGCAGCCATCGCCCTCGACATGGCCGTGGCGATCATTGAACAGCTTGAAATGATCGATATCGAACAGGATGGCCGCAATGGCTTGCGGCTGCTTGCCGGGCGCCCAATGTTCTTCGCTGAAGCGATTGAGGCTGCGGCGATTGAGAAGTCCGGTCAGTTCATCCCGCTCGGCATTGTAGCGCAACTGGTCCTGCAGCAAGGTTCCGCGCAGGCGGTGAAGGAAATTCATGCGGTCGGTATATTCGAGATAATAGGCGCCGGCGGCCATGAAGACGGCGGCGGTGAGCACGAAGGAGAGGATGCTCGAATAGGTGAGATCATCAAATTTTCCCGCCATCGTCACCGTATGGATGGTGGTCATCAGCGTCAGGCCCAGGAGGGCGACCGGAAAACGCGGCCTCAGGACGATGACGAAGAACATCAGGGCCGCGACATTGCCGTTCTGATAGGTGAAGAGGTTGCCACCATGGGTTTCGCTGGCAATAACCATCGGCAGAAACGAACCGACGACGCCCGTCCAGAGCGTCAGAAGATCGTAGCGGATCGCAGAGGTCTTTCGCATGACAAGAGCCAGCCCGATGAGCGCACCGGGTGCAAAGATGGCGACGCGCGCCACCAAGAGTTCGGGAAAGACATCCGGCGTCAGGTTATAGTCGTCGGTGAGCTGGAACAGGTACATGGCAAGGCCAATGAGGGCCCAGAGCGGCGCCAGCCGCGAACGGTTGGCGGCATAGTCCTCGACGAACAGTCTCTCGATTTGCTGCTGGAAGCGGAAGACAACCGCCCGACGCCCGATCTGGCGCTCAACGTCTTCCAATGTCACGGCGCTCATCGCCATCCCCGTCTGTCATGCCTATGGGTCTACAGTAGGGCGCAAGTCTGAATAAGGGGTTTCGGTTTATGAGCGACTTCTGATGGTAAGATCGCCAGATTCCGGCGCTTGACATTCATCCAAATATTTGGATGATTTAAATCCATGAATGATTCAGCGCGCTTCAAGGTCCTTGCGGACGTCCACCGACAGGCGATCGTCGAACATTTGTCGGCGGGACCGGCGACCGTTGTCGAATTGACCAAAGTGCTGGGAATAAGCCAACCGGCGGTTTCCCATCATCTGAAACTGATGCGCCAGGCCCAGTTGGTGCGCTTTGCGCCTTCCGGTGCCAGCAACGTCTACCAGATAGATCCCGCTGGGCTCGCAGCAATGCGGGCATGGCTCGACCAACATTGGAGCCGCGCACTGGCGGCCTATCAGGACAGTTTCGAGGATGTGACTGATAAAGATGCGACAGATTGACCCGGCCCCCATCCGCAAGGAATTTGTGGTCCGCGCTCCGATAGCGCGCGCCTTCTCTACTTTCTTCGATAACATGCATCTGTGGAGCCCAAAGACGCACACGCTGTCGGGCGGAGAACGCGGCAACCTCTTTGTCGAGCCCAGGGTCGGCGGCCGCTGGTATGAGATCGATCGGAACGGCCAGGAATGCGATTGGGGCGTGGTTCTTGAGTGGGATCCGCCGCATGGCGCCCTCATGCTCTGGCAGATCGATTCCAGCTTTCGTTATGACCCGACCGTGCGCACCGAGGTATCCGTTCGTTTCGAGGAAATCGGCGGCGGACGGACGAAGGTGACATTCGAACATCGCAAGCTCGCATCGCTGGGCGGCGATACTGTCCGCACGCGCGGCATCCTCGATGGCGACAATGGTTGGGGCGGTGCGCTCGAAAACTACAAACGTCTGATTATGGGAGACAATGGATGAAAATTGCCCGTTACGCCTTCGCGATCCTGTTGGGCCTCAGCGGCCTCGGTCACTCGGTCGGAACATTTCTTTTCTACACACCGGGCACGGACGTTTTCGTCTGGTCGCTTGCCGCGAGCGCCTTTGTTGTAGCGGTCATTATCTTCAATCTCTTTGCGCTGTCAGGCCGTCCGGAGCATCTGATTGTGGCAACCGGAGCGGCGCTGGTCTGGATCGGTCTGGTTTTCGGCTTTGGTCAGGCGATCGGCAACCTGCTTGATCCGCGCATCCTGATGCATGCTGTCGCAGCAGGAGGACTGGTTGCGGTCAACGTCATCGAACTGGTTCGCGGTCAGCGGAATGCCGCCCTTCCGGCGGTATAGGCAGGCTCTTAAAACCCCTGAAACAGGAAATCCGTTGCCGCAACAATGCGATCACGTTGCTGAGAAAGATCAGCAACATAGGGACCGATCTCAGAGGTGCTGATTGCGGCCATGCGCTGTGTCGCCATCACATATTGCTTGCCCGCAACCTCGAAATGCGGATTCAGGTGAGCAATGGCCCACGGCATCTGATCGACAGGGATCAGCGGCGCCACAATTCTTGTCTTCAACACATCGAGAAGATCGGCCTGCAGATCCAGTAAAAGAGTGTCATCACGCCGCAGGCGATAGACATGAAACCGAGGCATTAAAACTGCCGCAGATCCGCAAGTGGCAAACCGTGCTGTTCGGTATGCTCATTTTCGCGCCTGATGGCTTCGGCGTTTTCTGCCAGCCAATTCTCATGCTGCGCAAGACGCGCGCTGTCGATATCGGCACCATCACGCGTCGAATGATCAACCGAGTTCCTGGCATTGCCTGAATTGCTCGCGCGCTGTCGCATTTATTTCTCCTGGGGCGCAGTATACCTCAGGTCGTCGAAGTCGCAAGCCTACTCGTCACTCATCCGCAGTGCCGCAATAAAGGCTTCCTGCGGGATTTCGACCTTGCCGAACTGCCGCATGCGCTTCTTGCCTTCCTTCTGCTTGTCGAGCAGCTTGCGCTTGCGGGTGGCGTCGCCGCCGTAGCACTTGGCCGTCACGTCCTTGCGCAGTGCCGAGATCGTCTCGCGGGCAATGACGTTGCCGCCGATCGCCGCCTGGATCGGGATCTTGAACATATGTTTCGGGATCAGATCCTTGAGCTTTTCGCACATGTCGCGACCGCGCTTTTCCGCTGCCGAACGGTGGACCAGCATCGAAAGCGCGTCGACCGGCTCGCCGTTGACGAGGATCGACATCTTGACGAGGTTGCCTTCCTGATAATCCGTCAGGTGATAGTCGAACGAGGCATAACCCTTCGAGATCGACTTCAGGCGATCATAGAAATCGAACACGACTTCGTTGAGCGGCAGATCATAGGTCACCATGGCGCGGGTGCCGGCATAGGTGAGTTCGACCTGGATGCCGCGGCGATCCTGGCACAGCTTGAGGACCGAGCCGAGATAATCGTCCGGCGTCATGATCGTGGCGCGGATCCACGGTTCGCGGATTTCCTTGATCTTGACGACATCCGGCATATCGGCCGGGTTATGCAGTTCGCGTTCGCTGCCATCGGTCATGGTGAGCTGATAAACGACCGAGGGGGCGGTGGCGATGAGATCGAGGTTGAACTCGCGCTCGAGACGTTCCTGGATGATTTCGAGATGCAGCAGGCCGAGGAAGCCGCAACGGAAGCCGAAGCCGAGCGCGGCGGACGATTCCATTTCGAAGGAGAAGGAAGCATCGTTGAGGCGAAGCTTGCCCATGGCGGCGCGCAGATCTTCGAAGTCGGCGGCATCGACCGGAAAGAGACCGCAGAAGACGACCGGCTGGGCCGGCTTGAAGCCCGGCAGCGCTTCGGCCGTGGGCTTGCGATCATCGGTGATCGTGTCGCCGACGCGGGTATCGGCCACTTCCTTGATCGAGGCGGTGATGAAGCCGACCTCGCCCGGGCCGAGTTCATCGACATTGACCATTTTCGGCGTAAGCACGCCGATCCGTTCGATGCCGTATTTCGCATCGGTTCCCATCATGCGGATGATCTGGCCCTTCTTCATCACGCCGTCGATGACGCGGACGAGAACCATGACGCCGAGATAGGTGTCATACCAGCTGTCGACCAGCATGGCCTTGAGAGGCGCATTTTCATCGCCGATCTTCGGGGCCGGCAGACGCGTGACGATCGCCTCCAGCACATCGGGAATGCCAATGCCGGTTTTGGCGGAAATCATCACCGCATCAGACGCATCGAGGCCGATGACATCCTCGATCTGCTGCTTGATACGGTCGGGTTCCGCGGCCGGCAGATCGATCTTGTTGAGGACGGGCACGATTTCATGGTTGGCATCGAGCGCCTGATAGACATTGGCGAGCGTCTGGGCTTCGACACCCTGCGAGGCATCGACCACGAGCAGCGAGCCTTCGCAAGCGGCGAGCGACCGCGAGACTTCATAGGCGAAGTCGACATGGCCGGGCGTATCCATGAGATTGAGGATGTAGGTCTCGCCATCCTTGGCCTTGTAGTGCAGACGCACGGTCTGGGCCTTGATGGTGATGCCGCGTTCCTTCTCGATCTCCATATTGTCGAGAACCTGTTCGCTCATTTCGCGATCGGCCAGCCCGCCCGTCGTCTGGATCAGACGGTCGGCAAGGGTCGATTTCCCGTGGTCGATATGGGCCACGATCGAGAAATTGCGGATATGGGAAAGAGGAATGCGGTTTTCTGTGCTCATGGCCGCCCGCATACAATGAAACCGGTAAAAGTGTAAAGATCAGAGCCTGCGAAAGCCGCCGAATTCAGGAGTTTCAAGCCTGCCGCTCGGCTTTCGTCATGGCCTGGATCGGCCGCGCCTGTATTTCTGCCAACGGCGCTCCACCCAATAAATGGCATGACGGATGGGCCTTCTCAGGCGCGGAAAATCCTGCGCCAGGAAAATCAGCCCCAGCGGCACCATCCAGAAACCCAGAACCGGCAGAAAGCCGAGGAAGCCGCCGATCACCAGAAGGATACCGAGCGGAATGCGGATGATGCGGGCGCGCGGGTTGCGAATCGCATCGAAAAACCATGACAACCACGATGGCAGCCGGCCGGATAGGGAATCCAGCTTGCGGTCCAATCGGTGGCTGTCACGGTCTGTCATCATCATCTTTCGCATCCTGTTCGAATGACAGATAGGAATGCTGGGGCCGGGTTTCCAGCATTGGGCTTGTCGCGGCGGCTGCAGCCGGCTCGCGAAGGCCGCATTCAGGTCGGGCGACGAACCGTCAGCGCTACGAGCTTCATCACCAGAGGCCGCACCGTCAGAACCACGAAGAATGCTGTCGGCATGGCGATCTGCCAGGTGTGCAGAACACGGGCCAGATAGTCTCCCGACAGGCCGCTATTGATGGCGACGATGACGAAGCACATGAAGAGCGACATCAGGAGGGCCATGTAGAAAGAAAAGACGATTGGGGTGAAGCGGGCCGGAATGCCGAAACCCGTGTTTGATTGTTTGCTCATGATCGATTGCTCCTTGTGACGGTGTTCAGATAGCGCTCGCCATTCACACAGATAAGATTTATAGTTTTTAGTATATTCGCAATCAAAACTAATGAATTGGATCGATCTTGGACCAGTTTCGCTCGATCGAGAGTTTCCTCACCACTGTCGAATGCGGTTCGATCGCCGCTGCCGCACGAAAGATGGGCGTAACCGCCGCCGCCGTCAGCCAGTCACTGCGCAGGCTCGAAAACGAGCTGAACGTGTTGCTGCTGACCCGGACCACGCGCCGGATCAGCCTGACGGAAGCTGGTGCCACCTATTATGAACGGATCAAACCGCTCGTGGCCGGTCTGGAGGCTGCAGCGGAAGAGATTTCCGAGCGGGAGGGCGAAGCCACCGGCCGGCTGCGGATCGCCGCATCGGTCGCCTATGGCCGTCACCGGATTGCGGCCATCGTCGGTCGTTTCGCGAGCATGCACCCGAAACTTTCGGTGGAACTGATCCTGGCTGATCGCAGCGTTGATCATGTCAGCGAAGATATCGACATATCCATCCGGTTCGGCCTTCTCCTGGAGCCGGGTCTGATCGCGCAAAAAGTCTCGACCGAGCCGATGTTCCTCTGCGCAGCCCCGTCCTATCTCGAACGACGCGGCTGGCCATCCATTCCCGACGACCTCGGCCATCATGATTGCCTGACCTTCAGGTTCCCTGTCGACGGGCGGCAGTTGCGCTGGAGTTTCAACGTCGATGGCGTGCGCGTAACGCCAGTACTCAAATCCTTTGTGATGGCAAACGATATCGATGCGCTGGTGGAAATGGCGATCGCCGGCGTCGGCATCACCCGCCTCGGTCGCTTCATCATTGGCGATCATCTTGATCGCGGCCGGTTGGTGCCGCTCTTCACCGGCACCCATGGGCCCCGGATCGATCCGGAGCCGTTCGATTTCTACGCCTGCTATCTCGACCGCCGATCGAAGAGCCCCAAGGTGCGGCTCTTCATCGACTATCTGAAGCAGTCGCTGCGGGATTGATCTCAGTCTTTCGGGCAGAGATCGATCGGTGTCGGCACCATGCCGAGATGCAGCTGGCTTCCCGACCAGGGATGCGCGTCACAGACGCTTTCATCGAGTTCGACACCCAGACCGGGCTCGGTCGACGGGATGACATAGCCTTCCTCCAGCACGATCTTCTTCTTCAGCAACGTTTCGTGGAAGCCGTCGAAGGTCTTGATCGCCTCGAGAATGAGGAAGTTCGGCAAGGTCGCGGCGAGCTGGATGTTGGCCGCAGCCTCGATCGGGCCGCAATAACAATGCGGCGCCACCTGGATATGGTAGGCTTCGGCCATCGCCGCGATCTTCTTCGTTTCGAGCAACCCGCCAGAACGTCCGAGATTGGGCTGCAGGATGGCGGCGGCGCGATGTTCGATCACGCGTGCGAATTCCCATTTGGTGGTCAGGCGTTCGCCTGTCGCCACCGGAATGCTCGTTCCTCGGGCCACCTGCGCCATGACTTCCGGCATATCGGGCGGCACCGGCTCCTCGAACCACAGCGGATCGTATTTCTCCAGCGCACGCGCCATCCGGAGTGCACCGGCTGCTGTGAACTGGCCATGGGTGCCGAAGAGAATATCGGCCCTGTTTCCAACCGCCTCGCGAACCGCGCGCACCATCCGTTCCGAGAGATCGATATCGTAGAGGCGAGGCTGGTGCCCATCATAGATGGTATAGGGGCCTGCCGGATCGAACTTGAGCGCGGTGAAGCCTTCCTTGACATATTCGAGAGCGGTCGCGGCGGCCATGTCCGGATCATTATAGACATTCTTGCCCTGGATCTCCGCCGGAACCACCGAGCCGCTCTTCGGATAGAGATAGGTGTAGGTGCGGATCCGTTCATTGACGAGACCACCGAGCAGCTTGTGAACCGGCTTGCCGGCTTCCTTGCCGATAATGTCCCAGCAGGCCATTTCGAGCGCCGATACGCAGCCCATGATCGTCACATCCGGCCTCTGCGTGAAGCCGGACGAATAGGCATTGCGGAAGAAGCTCTCGATATCATGCGGATCGCGACCAACCAGGTAACGTTCGGCGCAATCCTCGATCAGTTTTGCCGTCAGGTGCGGATCGAATGTCGCATTGTAAGCTTCGCCATAGCCGACGACATTGGAATCCGTCGTCAGCCTCACGAAAATGAAATAACGCCCGCCGGCGCCCGGCGGCGGATTGCCAACGACCCAGGTTTTGACATCGGTGATTTTCATGAAGCGTTCCCTCGTTTGTCGGCAACGGTTTAGCCGATTTCGGCTACGGATGCCCGCGCAATCCCGTCAGGAAAAAGGCGGAAATGGAACCGGCTGTGCAGAATGCAATTTTGGCCTTGTGCCGGCGAAAGCAATCCGCTTGGCTCATGGCGAAGGGAACGGACCATGGCAGACACGATCAAACTGGATGAAAGCTGGAAGGCGGCATTGGCGGGCGAGTTTTCCGCGCCCTACATGGCGAGCCTCAAGAGCTTCCTGCAGGCGGAAAAGCAGGCCGGAAAGGTGATCTTCCCGAAAGGTTCGGAATATTTCCGGGCGCTCGATCTCACCCCGCTCGGCAAGGTCAGAGTGGTCATTCTCGGCCAGGACCCCTATCACGGGGACGGTCAGGCGCACGGACTCTGCTTCTCAGTGCTGCCCGGCGTCCGCATTCCGCCCTCGCTCGTCAACATCTACAAGGAAATGCAGTCGGACCTCGGCATCCCACCGGCCAAGCACGGCTATCTCGAACATTGGGCGGACCAGGGTGTTCTTTTGCTCAACAGCGTCTTGACGGTGGAACGGTCGCTTGCCGCCTCGCATCAGGGCCGCGGCTGGGAGAAATTCACCGATGCCGTCATCGCTCGGGTGAACGAGCAGGCCGATCCCGCCGTCTTCATGCTCTGGGGCTCCTATGCCCAGAAAAAGGCGGCCTTCGTCGACCAGACGAAGCACCTGGTCCTCAAAGCGCCGCACCCTTCGCCGCTGTCAGCCCATAACGGCTTCTTCGGCTGCCGGCATTTCTCCAAGGCCAATCATTTCCTCGAGGAACACGGCATGGCGCCGATCGACTGGCAACTGCCCGCGCAGGTCTGATCCTGTCAAAGCGTGATCGCGTAGCGGACGAACTGGTCGCGCTTGGTATAATGGTCATAAAGCCGGCGGGCGGTTTCGTTGTCTTCCGCCGTGATCCAGTAGACCGACGCCCAGCCCTTTTGCCGGCCAAGCGCCAGAAGGTCATCGAGCAGCGCCTGCCCGACCCGCAGACCACGTGCCGTCGGGCTGACGAACAGGTCCTCGAGATAGGCGACCGGGCGCGTGTCCCAGGTCGTCAGATGCGTATGGTGATGGGCAAAGCCAACCATATTGCCGCCGACCTCCGCCACGCGGCAGGTCAGTTCGCACATCGGATCGAGAATGCGCGCCCAGGTGGCCATCGTGATCTGCGGCTCGATTTCGACACCGTAGAATTCGCAATAGCCCTGCCAGAGCGGCATCCATTCGGAGAGATCTCCGGGTCTTGCATCGCGGATGGTCGCCACCATGGACCTGCTCCTTCAGCCGTGAAATTGCGCGGTGAGTTTTACCATCAGTTCGCCGAGCAGCGCCTCGGTCGTCTCTGCCGCGCCGGTTTCGATATAGAGCCGCATTTCGGGTGCGTTGCCGGACTGGCGAAAATGCACCGTATCGCTGTTATCGAGCTCCATGCGCACCCCATCGAGCGTTGAAACCGCTTTCGGATCGGCAATGCGCGCATCGAACGACAGACGCGCATCCCGCGATGTCTCCATGGATTTCAGGAACACCGACGCCTTGTCGGCCGGAACGTCCTTGACGCGGTCCGCCTTCATAAACCGGGGCGGCAATGTCGCCACCAGTTCGGCGAGAGTCTTGCCCTGTTGCCGCGCCAGAACCAGACCGGACACCGCGGGCAGGATCGCATCGCGCGTCGGCAAGGGATCGAGCCTGCCATTTGGAAGATCAATGGCATCCTGCAGCAGGAAACCGCCATTGGCCTCGAAACCGACTACCGGATGGTCCTCGCCGACCGCCATGCCGGCGACCACGTAGGGAGAGCCGATGCGGGTACGATCGACCCTGGCGAACCAGCCCGATTGTTCGATCGCCGAGGTGGAGGAGAGCGGCGTTACCACCGTCCGGGCACCGAGGGCTTTCGCGGTCAGCATGCCAAGCACATCGCCATTGATCTGGCGGCCGGTTCCATCGATCACCAGCGGCCGGTCACCATCGCCATCGGTGGAGATCACTGCGTCGAGCTGATGTTCGGCAATCATGGTGCGCGAGCGCCTGATATCTTCGGGATCGAGCGCCTCGGTATCGACAGCGACGAACCTCTCCACCCGCCGGAACGGATGGATCTCGGCACCCAGCCCCGTAAAGATCCGCACCGTCAAATCGCGGCCAACCGCCGAATGAAGATCGATGCCGATCCTGTAACCGTTGAGCGCGCCGGCGCCGAAAGCATCAACATAGCGCGCCACATAGGCTTCGGCGATCGCAGGATCCGCCTCGCCTGTCTCGGCGCTTTCGGCCGGAATGCCCGTTGCCATGATCGCTTCGGCGCGCTCGCGCACCGGCGCCTCGTCCTCTTTCAGGAACTCGCCATCGGGCCGATAGAACTTGATGCCGTTATAGGTTTCGGGAATGTGGCTGCCGGTGATCATGATCGCCGGGCATTTGCGTGCCATCGCATAGGCGGCTAGCGCGGGCGTCGGCACGTTGCCGGCCCAGACGCCCTGCCAGCCCATGGCACGGATTGCGGCAATGACCTGGCCGGCGATCCGCGGACTGGAATCGCGCAGATCAGCGCCGACATAGGCGGTCTTTTCTTCAGCTTCATCGGCACAGCGCTCGAGAAAGGCGGTGATATAGGCCTTGCAGAGTTCAGAGGTAAAATCGATTGCCGGCCCTCTCAGGCCCGAAGTACCAAATGCTGCAGCCACCCGAATCTCCCTTGAACATCAAGCGCGCACCGTTCCTAGCTGCTTTTCAGGCGGAAGTAAAAACCATCCGCAGACCGTGGTAAATCGCGTTTCGACCCGGTTGGAAATCGTTGAAATCTGCAAGACTCATGCTATTAATTCGGCACGGTTGGCGCCTCACGCGACAATCGGGCCGTGGGGCTATAGCTCAGCTGGGAGAGCGCTACGTTCGCAATGTAGAGGCCAGGAGTTCGATCCTCCTTAGCTCCACCAGCATTCCCGCATGACGATGATATAAGACGCAAATCCGGCGATGCAATTGACGGTGGCGCCCTTCGCCGTGACGCCAGTGTCTCCACCGACCACAGGATCGTGGACATCCAGTGCAACGGAACGTTGGGGGCACCTACAGCCGACACCGTTTGCCTCGAAGAAAGCCAGCTCCTTAAAGCCAGGCAGAACGCTGAATAAAGCCCCGGATTTCGGCGAAATATTTCCAGATTCCTTGCGCCTCCCCCTTCAAAGCGAGGATAGAAATTATATATCGTCACTTCTATTGGTTATTCCCTTTATTTTCCGCCAATTTATTTGCGCTCCCGGCAAATGAAATCGAATACATTTTTGCTTTTATTTCGTTTTCCCTTGCATTTTATAGAGAAAAAGCCCATATTTCAATTGAGTTGATTTGGCCGATTTGGCTTCTGCGGTGTCAGAGACCCGCCTTTACCCCCGAACTCTCAAAAAGACTGTATGCTGCGTATACGGCAGCAATCACATTTCGTTCAAAGTCGGATCTGTCCTGACTGATGCCGTCCTTCGATGGCCGGATGATGCAGCATTCCGGCTCCCGCGAGACCGCCAACCCAAACCGTTTCAATCCAATGGAGGTCGAAATGTTGACGCGCAGCACCCAGACGATCGCGCATTTCGCTTCGCCCTTTCGTTTGACCGCATTTGAAGCCCCGCTCCCTGCCGGCGATTACCGCATCGACTATGACGAGGAGCAAATCGAAGTCGCCAGCCGTCTCGCTTGGCATCGAACCGGCGCATTCATCTTTCTTCCCGCCATCGGTTCGGTGAGCACATCCCAACAGATGGTGCCGATCGCGATGAGCGACCTTCACAACCTATTGCAAGAGGACCATGAAAACTCATGACCATACATAGCAAACACAAAATCAACCGACGCCCCATGACCAATGGAGCAGCAACCCATCTTTACGTGATCGGGCAGACGGTGAAGCCTAGGCGCGGCCTGCCGATGTCCGTCGGACATCCGGCCGAGATCTACCACATCACCGCAGCACTGCCCGCGTCCGGCGATGTGCTGCAATATCGCATCCGCAGTGACAATGAAAATTTCGACAGGGTCGTGACGCAGGATCTGGTGGAACCCGCCGTTTCGCGCCAGTCACGCTCTGGCTCCACACTTCTCACGGAGACTTTCGGTCATGGCTAAGGGTCAAAAGAAAAGCAATCGCGAGGTTCGCAAGCCCAAGAAGGAAAAGGTTGCTCCCGTGCCGGAGACCACCTTCGGCAGCCAGGTGAAGCTTGCCGCCACAGGCAAGGAAAAAGGCACAAAGCCGAAGCATTGAAACCAGGTCGCCTGGCCGCGCTTTTCCTGGCCGGGAATGTGTTTAGAAGGAGTGGATCATCATGACCGCCAACACCAAAATTTCTCTCCGCAAGTTTCCGAGCGCCGCAATCTGCGCCTGGGAAAACGAAGGTGGCGCCGTCGGCCCCAACATGGATGAATTCCAGTTTGGTCGCCGCATCGAGATGGATCGATCCTGGACCGTCTATCACGTTTTCAGCGGCGTTCCCGCTGTCATCGAGGGTGAACGGCTCACGGGACTGAACAAGGATTCCGCCACACGGGGTATGCTGTCTCTCAACCAGCACCATGCCGCACACCAGAAGGCGGGGATCATACGGTTCACGCAGCCGAAGCCTCTTTCACCGAAGGCGTTCTGATCATGGCACTGGCTTTCCCCAATGCAAGCCGCAGTTATGACGAGGTCCGCAAAGCCATCCGCTTTTCGGGTCATGACGGCATGTTCGAAATCCGGTTCTATGTCGAAGCGGAGGCGATCGCCGGAATGCGCTCACCTCCGACCCAGGCCGAGGCCGTCGAGGCTTCCCTGCTGTCTGCGTTTGATCGTCACCGAACTTCCATCTACGATGCTGCACAGAAGGCCTATTCCAGAGGGCGCAGCAACGTCTTCACCCTGACTGCGACTGATTTTCACTGATTGGCACGCCATGTTCATCCGATACGGATATGAAATGACATTATCCTGCCAGCAGCCGACAGCGCTGGTCTGTCTGCTCTCCGTCCACCAGGATCGGGCAGCAGATATTCGTGTCCCAGAGACAACCTTCACAAATCCCGATATTGCAACCTCAACCTACCTCGACCTCTTTGGCAATCGCTGCCGACGGCTCGTGGCACCAGTGGGCGACCTGACGATCTGGGGTGATGCAACGATCTGGGATTCCGGAAAGCTGGACGATTATCTGCCGCTGGCACGTGAACTCGCCGTATGGGATTTGCCGGATGATTGCCTCGTGTACCTGACCGGCAGCCGTTACTGTGAAACCGATCGCCTCAGTCAGGTCGCATGGGATATGTTTGGCAACATCAATCCCGGCTGGGGGCGTGTGCAGGCGATTTGCGATTTCGTGAATAACCATATCCACTTCGACTACATGCAAGCGCGATCCACCCGGACGGCTTTTGAGACTTTTCAGGAGCGGGTTGGTGTGTGTCGAGACTTCGCCCACCTTGCCCTGGCCTTCTGTCGCTGCCTCAATATTCCGGCGCGCTATGTCAACGGGCATCTTGGCGACATCGGTGTGCCGGTGGTGGATCCGATGGATTTCAGCGCCTGGATCGAAGTCTATCTGGATGGCGCCTGGCGCACGTTCGACCCCCGCAACAATACGCCACGAATCGGCAGGATTGTGGTGGCCCGTGGGCGCGATGCGGCCGATATTCCGTTGATCAATTCGTTTGGCCCGCACATTCTGAAATCGTTTCGGGTCTGGACCTATCAGGTGCCTGAGCCGGGTTTGTGAATCCAGTTGGGTACCGGGTCTTTATGCGTCGCGCGGCCCACTTGACGATTTACGCAAGATCGCAGCCCTAGCCTGCGCGGCCATTGCTGCCCGTCTGTCTGTTGCGGGAGCGATCGTCCTGCATAGTGCCTTCGAACACGCCCCCTTCGAGCACGACCTGATTTCGACCCGCTTCTTTTGCGGCGTAGAGGCACTCATCAGCGATCGCCAGCGCCGCTTTCATCGCATTTTGCTCGACCGACGCCGCAGACGCAACGCCAAAACTGATGGTGATCTGGCGATTGATGCCGATGGGCCGCCAGTCACGGGTCGAAAAACGCATGCGGGCTGTGTGAGCGATCAACCCGCCTTCCGCGAGACTTGCGCCGGGAACGAAGGCCACGAATTCCTCGCCACCAAACCGAGCCGAGATGGCATGCGGCGGCAGAGAACGCAGAAGTTCATGCGCCAGGCCAGCGATGACCCGGTCACCGGCAGCGTGACCGAATTTGTCATTGACCTGTTTGAAATGATCGATGTCACAGGTCATGATGACACCTGCCTGCATTTCATCGCCCGTCAGGGCTTCGATCTGGCTCTCGAAGCCACGGCGATTGAACAATCCCGTCAAAGGATCGCGCTCTGCGGCATCGCGATAGTGCCTCAGCACCCGCATGACCAGCGAGCCCATGACCGACAGGGCGAAGAAAACACCAAGCCCGCCTGCCATCAGTTCGCCGACGCTCAAGTAGAGTTCGACCGAAAAGGTTTCGGTTCCCTGGATGAGTGCGCCGAGCAGGCCGAAAATCAACAGCCGCGTCAATGCATCAAGCACAAGCAGGCTGGACGTGATCACCAATGCCCGCTCGTCGCGGTAACGCGCCTTGCGCATAATGTCTAGCAACGGCAGACCGAGCATGACGGCGACCACAAGATCGTTCAGCAGAACCTGGATACGCGCATCGCCAAAGGCGAACACCACGAAGGTTTCGAACGGAATATAGGCCAGAAGAATCCACTGCCGGATCCGTTGTGCGGTCGGTTGACCGAAATGAACCAGCAGGGCCTGCCCATAGAAGAAATAGCCGAAAGCGAAAGAGACATCGGACAACACGACCGCGAAGGGTTCATGCTCGAAGGGAATCTGAAACAGAAATCCGAGAGCGCACAGGCCGAAGCCCAGGCCCCATTGCAGCGCCGCCTGCAAGCCAAGACGCGACAGGGCCAGGCAGGTCGTTGCCACGGCCAGCATCATGACAGGCAGAATAAACGACTGATATTCAATCGTGTCCATTCAACTTCCTTGCGCCCCATAACGGGCGCTTGGCACTATAGTCCCGACGTATTAAGAAGAGCTAAAAACCGACATTCCGACTGAGGCTCGCTGGCTGTTACCCGGCGCGACAAAGCGAGATTTCAACCCTTTGCGAACAGCGAAAAAACATGAGCATGACGACAATCTTTGGCATCAAGAATTGCGACACGATGAAAAAAGCCTTCGTCTGGCTGGATCAGCACGGCGTTTCCTACCGCTTCCATGACTACAAGAAAGAGGGCATCGATCAGGATACGCTCGCGCGCTGGGTCGATGCGCTCGGATGGGAGCGCGTGCTTAATCGGGCCGGAACCACCTTCCGCAAGCTTTCCGAGGAAGACAAGGCGGGGCTCGATGCGGCAAAGGCGATCGCGCTCATGCAGAGGGAACCGTCCATGATCAAGCGCCCGATCCTCGACCCAGACAAGGGGCCACTGACAGCCGGCTTCAGCCCGGATCTCTATGAAAGCCTGTTCGGAGTGAAGTGATGTCGAAATCGACCCGGGCAACGCAGGCCTTGCAGAAGGCGGGCGTCGCCTTTGAAACGCTCACCTACGACTATGACCCGGATGCCGACCGGATCGGCATTCAGGCTGCCGAAGCCATCGGCGTTTCGCCGTCGATCGTGCTCAAGACGCTGATGGCGGAGGTGGATGGCAAGGCCGTCTGTGCCGTGGTGCCTTCCGACCGGGAAGTGTCGATGAAGAAGCTCGCCGCCGCCTTCAAGGGCAAATCGGCCAACATGATGAAGCCGGCGCAGGCCGAAAAGGCGACCGGCTATGTGGTAGGCGGTATTTCGGCCTTCGGCCAGAAGAAGACGGTTCCGACCGTCATCGAAGCCGAAGCGATGGAGCACGCCTTCATTTTCATGAATGGCGGGCAGCGCGGCCTGCAGGTCAAGCTCGCCCCGCAAGATGCAGCGAGGGCCATCGATTCGATCGTGGCCCCCGTCGTTGCCTGAGAAATCGTAGACGGCTCAGTTGGCGGCTTCAGCCGCGCCGTTTGCAGTCTCGGCCTTCGGGCCACCCTTCGACACGCCAACCATCGCCGGCCGCAGCACGCGGTCACCGATGACATAGCCATCCTGCACGACCTGGATCACGGTGTTGTTCGGCAGTTCGGTGTTGGGAACCTCGAACATGGCCTGATGGAAATTCGGGTCGAACTTCTGGCCATTCGGCTCGATCTTCTTGACGCCGTGACGCTCCAGCGCCGACAGCATCGCACGTTCGGTCATTTCCACGCCTTCGATCAGCGCCGTCAAGCCGGCATCGGCTCCGGCGCGGGCTTCGGCCGGAATGGCATCGAGTGCCCGACGCAGATTGTCCGAAACCGACAGCATGTCACGCGCAAAAGATGCTGCCGAATAGGTCTTGGCATCCTTGATCTCGCGTTCGGTGCGCCGGCGCAGATTGTCCATGTCGGCAGCAAGACGCAGATAGCGATCCTTGAGATCGGCGTTTTCGGCTCTCAGAAGCTCGACGGGATCCATTTCCGCTGCGGCTTCCGTCGTCACGGTGTCCGCGCTGGCATCCGCTACCTTTTCATTTGCGTCCGTTTGATCTGGGCTCTTATTTTCGTCCGTCATCTCGGTCTCCGCATTTTCCGTTTATTGGATTTGCACGGGATATCGATGCTTGAGGCGAAAAAATCAAGTGTTTCAAGCAAAATCTGAACATCCGATCGCCTGCAACCGCATCGATGTCGCAGGCAGACACCATCTTAGGGCCGAATGGCCGCCTTCGTCAGATTTTTCCCGCCAGTTTCGAGATCAACTGGGCGGTATAATCCACCATCGGCACGATCCGCGAGTAATTGAGCCGCGTCGGGCCGATCACGCCCACGGCCCCGACAATCCGCTCCTCGCTGTCCCGGTAGGGTGCAACGATCAGCGACGAACCCGAAAGCGAAAAGAGCGTGTTCTCCGAACCGATGAAGATGCGAACGCCCTGACCGCCTTCGGCAAGGTTGAGGATGTCGGAGAGCGATTCCTTTTTCTCGAGATCATCGAACAGCAGGCGCAGCCGCTCGATATCCTCCTCGCCTTCCAGACCATCGAGCAGGTTGGATCGACCGCGAACGATGAGGCGGGCCGGTTTGCCATCCTCTTCGGCGCCCGACCAGATGGCAAGCCCGCGCTCCACCAGATCGCGCGACAATTGATCGAGCTCGCTACGGATCGTCTCCTTGAGCCTGTCGATCCGGCCTCGCGCCTCGCTCAGCGTCAGGCCGGACAGATGCGCATTGAGAAAGTTTGCCGCCGCTGCCAGTTGAGAGGCCGTGACGCCGGCCGGAAGCGAGATGATGCGGTTTTCCACCTCATCCTTGTCACCCACCAGCACTGCGAGAGCCTTTTCCGGCGACAGGCGAACGAATTCGATATGCTTGAGCAGCGTGTCGCTCTTGGTCGTGATCACGAGGCCGGCGCCGCGCGAGAGCGACGACAGCATCTGGGTCGCACCCGTGAGGGCATTTTCCACCGGCACATCCCGTCCATCCGGCCGCATCTGGCGTTCGATCTCGCGGCGCTCGTCCTGCGAAAGATCGCCGACCTGCATGAAAGCATCGACGAAAAAGCGTAATCCCTGCTGTGTCGGCAAGCGGCCCGCGGAAATATGCGGCGAATAGATGAGACCCAGATCTTCCAGATCGCTCATCACATTGCGGATCGAAGCCGGCGACAGCGAAATTGGCAAAAGCCGCGACAGCGATCTGGAGCCCAACGGCTCACCGTTGCCGAGATAGGATTCGACAATCCGGCGAAAGATTTCGCCGGAACGTTCGTCCAGGCCCCGCAGGGCATTGTTCCCATCTTTCTTCAACATCACATTCCCGGATCAGTATGGCTTCCGAAACACCAGAATATAGGAATTCGCAGTGGTTTCGCAAAAGCAATTTCCAGCCTTTTCCTTTGCAAAATCGCCCGCAGACGCTTATGACCCCTGCAAACAGACAAATAGTAAGCGAGGAACCAATGCGCCCGTCCGGACGAAAGACAGATCAGATGCGCAAGATCAGCTTCGAGCGCGCCTTCTCAAAGCATGCCGAAGGTTCCTGCCTGGTGAAGTTTGGCGACACCCATGTTCTTTGCACGGCCAGCGTCGAAGAAAAGCCGCCGGCATGGCTGCGCAACACCGGCAAAGGCTGGGTTACGGCAGAATATGGCATGCTGCCGCGTTCGACCGGCGAGCGCATGCGCCGCGAGGCGGCATCCGGCAAGCAGGGCGGCCGCACGCAGGAGATCCAGCGTCTCATCGGTCGGTCGCTGCGCGCCGTCGTCAATCTCGAGGCGATGGGCGAGCGCCAGATCACTGTCGACTGCGACGTCATCCAGGCCGATGGCGGCACCCGCACCGCCGCGATCACCGGCGGGTGGATTGCTCTGCATGACTGTCTGAAATGGATGGAATCGCGCGGCATGGTTAAGGTCGAGAAGGTCCTCAAGGACCACGTGGCCGCCATTTCTTGCGGCATCTTTGCCAACCAGCCCGTGATCGATCTCGATTATCTCGAGGATTCCTCGGCCGAAACCGATGCGAATTTCGTCATGACCGGTTCGGGCGGCATCGTTGAGATCCAGGGGACAGCCGAAGGCGCACCCTTCAGCGAAGAAGAACTCCTGACGCTCATGGGCCTGGCCAAGAACGGTATCGCCGAACTCGTTGCCCTGCAGAAGCAGGCCATCGGCTGAGGCATGGAGACCGTCAACGCTCCCGACGCGATCCTGGAATCGGCACTCTATGTCGATGATCTCGATCGCGCCGAGGCGTTCTACGGAAAAATTCTCGGACTTGAAAAGATCAGCCGCGCCGCAAACCGGCATGTGTTTTTCCGCTGTGGCAGCGGCATTCTGCTGATCTTCAATCCGGCGGAAACAGAGAAGCCGCACGAGCCCGGCCAACTCGCCGTTCCCGCCCATGGTGCGCGCGGTCCCGGTCATCTTTGCTTTCGAAGCGATGCCGCCGGTATCGAGCGCTGGAAAGAGCGGCTGACATCGGCCGGAATCGCCATTGAATCCATCGTCGACTGGCCGAAGGGCGGCCGGTCGCTCTATTTCCGCGACCCGGCTGGCAATTCGCTCGAATTTGCCGAAGCACGGATCTGGAACATTTGAACGTAGGACCGAACATGCGCAAACTCGACACCAGGACGATCGTGGTCGCCAGTCACAATGCCGGCAAGATCCGCGAGATCCAGGATCTGATCGGACCGTATGGTTTCACCGCAAAATCCGCCGCCGAGCTCGGCTTTGCCGAGCCTGACGAGACCGGCACCACCTATGAGGAAAATGCCAGGATCAAGGCGCTCGCTTCGGCAGAAGCTGCGGGCATGGTGGCGCTTTCGGACGATTCCGGCCTCGCGGTCGATGCGCTTGGTGGCGCACCGGGTGTCTACACTGCAAACTGGGCCGAAAAGGCCGATGGATCCCGTGATTTCGGCATGGCGATGGAGAAGGTTGAGACCGCACTCCAGGAAAAGGGCGCGACCGACCGCGACCAGCGCACCGGTCGTTTCGTCAGCGTACTCTGCCTTGCATGGCCGGACGGTCATACAGAGATTTTCCGTGGCGAGGTCGAAGGCCATATCGTCTGGCCGCCACGTGGCTCGCTCGGTTTCGGCTATGATCCGATCTTCGAACCGGAAGGCTATGACGTGACCTTCGGGGAAATGTCTGCCGAGCAGAAGCATGGCTGGAAACCGGGCGATGCCTTCGCCCTGTCTCACCGCGCCCGCGCCTTCAAGCTGTTCGTCGAAACCTGCCTGGAATCCGCTGAATGACGAAGGAGGCGACGCTCTTGCCAGATACGGGCGAGCCCGGTTTCGGGATCTACCTCCATTGGCCCTTCTGTGCAGCGAAATGCCCCTACTGCGATTTCAACAGTCATGTCCGCCATGTCGCGATCGACCAGGAGGCCTATGTCGCGGCGTTCCTGCGTGAAATCACCACCATGCGGACGCTTTCGGGTGCGAGAACCGTTACATCGATCTTCATCGGTGGCGGAACGCCTTCCCTGATGAAGCCCGAAACCGTGGATGCGATCCTCAACGGCGTGGCACGGCATTGGCACGTTCCCGACGGGATCGAGATCACGCTTGAGGCCAATCCATCGAGCGTCGAAGCGGAGCGGTTCCGCGGCTATCGGTCCGCTGGCGTCAATCGGGTCTCGATGGGTGTGCAGGCACTTAACGACCGCGACCTGAAATTCCTCGGACGCCTGCACGACGTTGCCGATGCGATGAAGGCGATCCGGCTGGCACGCGACATCTTTCCGCGCATGTCCTTCGACCTGATCTATGCCCGCCCTGGCCAGACCCAGGACGAATGGGCCCGGGAACTGCGGCAGGCGATCGATCTGGCCGTGGATCATCTATCGCTCTATCAGTTGACGATCGAGGAAGGCACGCCCTTCTTCGGCCTGCATCGGAATGGCAAGATCAATCTGCCGGATGCGGATACAGCCGCCGAACTCTATGAACTAACCCAGGACGTGACCGAAGCCGCCGGCATGCCGGCCTACGAGGTCTCCAATCACGCCGTTCCGGGCGCCGAAAGCCGCCATAACCTGACCTACTGGCGCTACGGCGATTATGCGGGCATCGGTCCCGGTGCGCATGGCCGGTTGACATCGGCGGGGCGCAAACTCGCGACTGCGACCGAGCGCAATCCCGAAGCCTGGCTTGCCATGGTGTCGGAACAGGGCCACGGAATGGTGGAGCAGGATCTTCTGGAACGCGAAGAACAGGCCGATGAGATGCTGCTCATGGGTCTGCGGCTGCGTGAAGGGCTCGATCTTGCGCGCTGGAGAGCGCTTTCGGGACGCGATCTCGACCCCGATCGCGAACAATTCCTGCTCGATCAGGGCTTCATCGAGCGGCTTGGCAATTCGCGGCTGCGCTGCACCCAAAGCGGCATGCTGATCCTCGATGCCGTGGTTGCCGATCTCGCTGCTTGATCTTTTTCAAGTGATTTCAAGACCATCTTGACGACAATCCGCAAATCGATTTTTATCGCGATGAATCTAGGTAGCGCCAGGACGATCCCGCTCTCCGCGTTCAGAACCTGATTTCCCTCTTGTGATGTCAAAAACCACATGTCGGCACCTCATTTCGTGGAGCCGGCCGCTCTGGGCAGAAGCAAGTCGTTTCTTTCCGTCGAATGGCCTACGCTCTTTCTTGCGCTTTTCATCTATCTCTCCTGGATTCTTCTCACCTGGTTCTGGCAATCGATCCCGTTTCTCCTCCTGTTTCTGGCTGGGGGCTGGATCATTGCCTGGCATGGCTCGCTGCAGCATGAAGTGCTGCACGGACACCCGACCCGCATCCGCCGGATCAATGACGCGATCGGCTGGGCTCCGATCTCGCTCTGGCTGCCTTACCGGCTCTACAAGAGCTCGCATCTTCAGCATCACCGCGACGAATGGCTGACGGACCCGATCGAGGATCCCGAATCCTACTATCTCACCGGTCCGGCCTGGCAGCGGATGGGACCGTTCGGCAGAATGATCACTGCGGCCAACAATACCTTGCCGGGGCGGTTGCTCATCGGCCCCTTCATTGCCCTCGCAGCACTCTGGGGCTCAGAAGCCAACCGCCTCCTGAGGGGTGACTTCGGCCATGCCGGGCTCTGGTTCCGCCATGCTCTCGGTGTGGCCGCCGTGCTCTATTGGGTCATGGTCGTTTGCGCCATGCCGCTCTGGCTCTATCTGGTCGCCTTCGCCTATGCCGGGCTTTCCTTCTCAAGGTTGCGGTCCTTCGCCGAGCATCAATATGCCGGCACAAAGGAGGAGCGGACAGCGATCGTGGAGAATACGCCCGCCTTCGGCTTGCTGTTCCTGCACAACAATCTCCACATCGTGCATCACAGCCTGCCGCAGCTGGCCTGGTACCGAATCCCTGCCCTGTACCGGAAGCATCGGGCAGATTTCATCGCGCTGAACGGCGGCCTCATATATGACGGCTACATCGAAGTGGCGCGACGGTATTTTGTCCGGCAGCATCACCGGCCAGTCCATCCGGACCATCAGGCCGCATCCGTGATACCGGTTCTGGACCCAACGATGGCAACAGCAGATCAGGCAAGCTCGGGATAATCGAGCGCCCACGCCTGCTCTGCCAAGAGAGCCAGCCTCTCATAGGCTGGCTCACTCAGCAGATCAAAGCCGATAAGACCCAGCGGCGCAGCAATGGCCGCATGGATCGGATCAGTCGCGATCTCGGGCAGAATGGCGCGGAGTACCGCGACTTCCGCATCGCTGGCATCAAGCCTCGTAATGATCGGCAGACCGGGACCGGCCGGGGTTTCGGCCAGAATTTTAAGCCCGGCAACGCGGGAAGGATCGTGGACGGCGGTTAGTCCATAAGTGACGCTGTCGATCGCCGCCACATCGGCCAAGCCTTCGCGCACTGCGGCCATGGATGCGAGGTGGCCGCCAGTGACGCGGACATCGGAAAAGAAACGGCCCGACACGGCAAGCGGCGCCACAAGGGCCCGCAAGAGATTCATGCCGGAATTCGACATCCGGTCATTGATGGCGGCTCTGGTACCGCGCAGCGCTTCGACCGAGGAAAATACACTTTCGTCCCGGACGATCACGAAACTGGCCCGATCCGATCCGGATCCGCCTGCAAAGCGATAGCGCGGAGTGCCGATGAGACGCACCCGGCCACGCAGCTGCATGATGAAAGGATAGCCGCAGGTTTGCGCGAAAACGAGATCGGGCTGAAGCCACGCTGCCTCATGCCCGATATCGTGATTGAGTCGCTCCGGAGCTGAAAAGCCCTCCGCTCTCAGCCGGTCGCGGACAACCGACCAGAGCGCATCGTTGGCAGAACGAACGGCGGGCGCCATGTCATACATGGCAAGACTGGCCAGAGCCATGCGCGCCCCCGAATCCGATCAGCCTTCGTTGATGAGTCGCCGCAGAAGTTCGACTTCCTGCGACAGCTTCTGGTCTCCGGACAGAAGCTCCTCGATCTTGCGAACGGCATGCAGCACGGTCGTATGGTCACGACCGCCGAAGCGGCGACCGATTTCCGGGAACGAGCGCGGTGTCAGCGTCTTCGACAGATACATAGCGATTTGACGCGGCTTGACGATCACCCGGGTACGCCGGTTGGAGACCAGCTCCTGGCGCGACACATTGTAGTGCCGGGCGACGATGCGCTGGATATCCTCGATGCGGACCCGCTTCGGCTCACCGGCACCAACGAGATGGGCAAGAAGCTCATCCACGCGATCGAGTGTCAGATCCGGCTCGAAGGAGCGGCGGAAGATCAGCTGGTTGAAAGCGCCTTCCAGTTCGCGGCCCGAAGCCGTGACGTTGCTCGCGACATGCTCGAGAATCGAGTCGGGAATTTCAAGGCCCGGATCGTCCTGTCTTGCCTGCGCCAGACGCTGCCTGAGCATTTCAAGCCGCATATCGAAATCCGGCGCATCCATTTCGATCGCCACGCCGCCCTGAAGACGCGAGCGGACCCGCGGATCGAGCGATTCCAGTTCCCAGGGCGCGCGGTCGGCGGCAACCACCACCTGCTTGGCGCTGTCGAGCAGCATGTTCAGAAGATGGCAGAACTCGTTCTGGATCAGCTTGCCCTGCAGGAACTGCATGTCATCGATGATCAGGATATCGATGTTGCGAAGCGAGTCTTTCAGCGTCAGCGCGTCATTGTCGCGAATGGCCGTCGCGAAGCGCCACATGAAATATTCTGCCGTGAGATAGACGACCCGCGGGTTGCGCGGATTGGAGAGCGCTGCGGCGGCAATAGCCTGCAAGAGGTGAGTCTTGCCGAGACCGACGCTCGAATGAATGAAGAGCGGGTTGAACCGTACGGCGCTCGAACCCGATTCTGCAATCGTACGGGCAGCAGCAAGAGCGACGCGGTTGGAAGCGCCTTCGACGAAGCTGGCAAACGTGTAGCGGCTGTCGAGGGGCGAGCCAAACAGCGGGCTGTGCGATGCCTGCCGGGCAGGCTGTGCCGACTGGGCAGACTGCTGGCCGAGGAATGCCACGGAATTGGACGGCTTGCGGCTGGCCTGCGGCTGGGCCGAGGTC
The DNA here is from genome assembly GCF_030551875.1 of Fluviirhizobium alvei. Classification (GTDB taxonomy): domain Bacteria; phylum Pseudomonadota; class Alphaproteobacteria; order Rhizobiales; family Rhizobiaceae; genus Rhizobium_E; species Rhizobium_E alvei. The sequence continues at coordinate 116,856 of NZ_JAUOZU010000012.1, forward strand.
TCGCTGACCGGCATTGCCGCCTCATCCATGTTCGGTCTGTTCGAGCGGGCCGCGCTACGGACCACGATTTCGACCTTCAGGATATTGGCATCCTCTTCGCGGAAGATGCCGGTGATCATGTCGAGATAACGATTGTTGATCCAGGACTTCAGGAAGGTCGTGGGAACCGAAAGCCGCACGACACTCTTGGATACCGAATGGATCTTCAGCCGGCCGAACCAGCTGGTAAAGACTTCCGGACCCACTTTCGCCTTAAGCTTCGCAGAGAAACGCTCGAACAGGGCGTCATGTTTCATGCCGCTATCCCCTCCTTCGGCATCCATCGTCTGCTTGGCCGTCGTCGCTGCATCTCCTCGATGAGAAAATGCGCTCGATTCTGATACGTTCATGTGCATTCCGCCGCCTTTGAATTCTTGCATGGCAGGCCCTTTGCGGGCTCTGTCGTTTTTTCATTTCGATGGACCTTCCCGAAACGCATCATCCCCATGATGCATCGCAGGACCTCGTCGGTCCATTATTCCAGTCATTGCCTTCGACCCTTCGGTCTGCCCGGGCAATGCGGGCTTTTGGTTGCCACAACCTCCGATTAAACAGAATGTCCCGCACGGAGAGCGCAAAGCCCTCGTGTTCAACCTCGTCAATGAGAATTGTAAAGCTAGAAACAGTCCCTGATATGGATCGGTAAACAAGCCATGATCGTCGCCTTTTTGGTCTCGTTGGACGATCCGTCTCACGCCCTTTCCGAGTTCATTTAGGCAAGATCGGAGCCCCAAATCAATGGTGTTTTTTACTCAAAATTAAGAGAAGGCCATTGACTTTCGGTGCGACTTTCCAAGGTCGCATGCCCCAAAAAAAGAATCGCTTGTGAATCAAGGAGATTCGATTTTTTGCCTCATCGAAGGCGCTGTTCCCAAAAAAAATAAAAAATTCACTTGACTCTCCTTTGTGACAAACTGCCGCTACGGCAGCCACTGTCGCCAAAGGGCACCTCTCGCAACTAATTGAAATTGCAGTATTTTTTATGTCATCCTTAAATCTTGAAAAAGATTAAGAACTGAAAATATGTTAAAATTTTGAAGAAACGCAAAACGGCCCGGCGCGAACGCCAGGCCATTTTAAAAATTTCAAAACCTGATATCAGGCGCCGATCGACTTCACGCGAGAGGCAAGACGCGAGACTTTCCGCGATGCCGTGTTGCGGTGAAGAACGCCCTTGGTGGCAGCGCGCTGCAGTTCCGGCTGGGCCGCACGCAGAGCGGCTTCAGCTGCAGCCTTGTCGCCGGAAGCGATTGCTTCCTCGACCTTACGAACAAAGGTGCGAACACGCGAACGGCGCGCCTTGTTGACGGCGGTGCGGCGGGCGATCTTGCGGGTCGCTTTTTTCGCCGAAGTTGTATTGGCCATGTATGCCTCTCTATAAAAACCTTATCCAACCTGCCCCGTGCCGCTGCCCTCTGGCGGGCGGCCTCAATGCAGGGCAATGAGGGAGCGCACTGAAAAGCCGAAAGGCCCTTCGATCTGTGGGGCGCGTATAGCGCTTAAGCCGCCCGGCGTCAATCATCCGGATGAAAGATTCTGCAGCCGGAGCGCCCTGTAGCCCTGTCTCGCTCGCCTCCCTGCCAAGGCGAACGGTCCCATGGGGCAAAACCATCATTCCTGGCATGCGGCGCAAAAGAAAGTTGAACGACCCGACTGCGTGATCCGCTCGATTGTGCCCTTGCATCCCGGTGTTATGCAGGCAGCGCCTTCACGGTCATAGGCGCGAAACCGGTGTTGGAAATAGCCAAGCGAACCATCGGTCTGGATATGATCGCGGAGCGACGATCCGCCCGCCTCGATCGCCTCTTCGATAACGACGCGGATCTGGCGCGCCAGTTCCTCGAGCTTTGGGGATGAAGAGCCATTTTCGGCCACGAGGCTGGATGCAATCCGCAGCGGCGAAAGACCGCTGCGATGAAGTGCTTCGCAGACATAGATGTTTCCAAGCCCGGCAATCACGCTCTGGTCCAGCAGTGCCGACTTGAGGGGCTGGCGGCTGCGAGAGAGCCGTTCCGCCAGATAGTCGGCCGACAACGCGTTTCCGAGCGGTTCTGGCCCAAGTGCCGCAAATGCCGGATAACGATCGATCTCCGAGCTTCTGACAAGATCCATGAAGCCGAACCGCCTCGGATCGTTGTAGGTGATGCGGACGGGACCTTGCTGACCCGAGAGATGGAAAACCACATGATCGTGGGCAGCATCCTTTCCACGCGGATGATGGAACTGGCCTGGCACATCCTCATCGATACGGAAGGAGCCGGACATGCCGAGATGGGCGATGATGGTCGCGTCCCCTTCGAGTTCGATCAGAAGGTATTTTGCCCGCCGCCCCAACCGCTCGACCTTGCGCCCTTCGGCGACCTGACGGAGATCGGCAGGAAAGGGAAAACGCAGGTCCGCACGATTGAGCACCAGCGTCTCGATCTGCCGGCCCTGCATGAACGGTTCAAGGCCACGCCTGACCGTTTCGACCTCTGGCAATTCCGGCATTGCTGCTCCTGTTTTCCGTTTCGATCTGCCCTCATCAAAGCCGACCGAGACATTTTCCTTACAGACGTATATAGGCGCTTGGACTGCGGTTTCGAAAGAGCGTTCGAAAGATCCTCGGCCCATACTGCCCCTCCTGACCTCTCTTCTTATCTCCGTGATCACCATGACGAAAGCCGCAGCAGGCGTTACCATACTCCTCACCGCCTTCATCGCCACTTCCTATGGAATGGGGATCTATCTCTTCGGCACGCTTCTGCCGGATATGCGGACTGCGCTCGGCCTGACACCCAACGAAATCGGAGCAATTGCGGGGACGACACAGGCCGGGACCATCATCGCATCGCTGCTGGTCGGCTTCGTTTGGCCACGGATCGGGGCGAAAACGACCTTGCTTCTGGCGCAGGGCATCATAGCGGTGGCCATGGTCCTGACCGGCTTTGCGACTGCCGCCTGGCAGTTGATGGGGTTGCTATTCATCCTCGGCGCCATGGCAGCTTCAAGCTGGGTGGCGATGGTGCCCCTGGCCCAGACCATCATCCCGCCGCACCGGCAGGGGCTCGCGCTTGGTCTGATGGCAAGCGGCCTTGCCTACGGCGTGTTCCTTCTCGGGTTCCTGGCACCGCTTCTGATCGGCGCCTATGGTTGGCGCTCGGTCTGGATCGCCTGCGGCGCCCTTTCGGCCCTGCTTCTGGCGATCGGCCTCCTGACCTTCTCGCACCGCCCGGCAGCGCCGAAGGCAGAACCGCATGCGAGCGAACGGTCTTCCTCCGTCCTGACGACACCTGCCTTCCTGATCATCGCCCTGAACTTTCTGACCGGTCTGTCGTTCCACCCCTTCCAGACCTATCTGACGCTCCTGTTTCGCGACCTGCATCACTGGTCGATGCCGGCCGCGACTGCGCTATGGTCGGCGATCGGTCTCGGTGGCATGGTGGGAGGGCTGGTCTTCGGATTGCTCGCAGACCGCATCGGCGCCAAGCGCTCGCTGGTTCTCGCCTTTGCGGTTCTGCTCATGGCCAGCCTCATTACCTGGAAACTGCCGCTCGAACTGCCGGTCTATATATCCATGATCGGTTTCGGAATGGCCTATAATGCCATCTGGGGGCTGTTTGCCGCCTGGCTGTCGCGCGAGTTCTCTCCAAAGGCTGCCGCCGGCCTGATGGGATATACGCTGGTCAGCTCCGGCCTTGGCGCCACGTCCGGCAATTATCTCGGCGGCCTACTGACGGGCGTCACCAACGGCTACTGGCTTCTCTATATGTTAATCTGCCTGGCCGTAACGATCGCGCTGGCGATAACGATCCTATTGCCGCGCGACCGGACCGGGACGCCGCTTGCGACCGATCCGCATATGCCACCGGCCTGATCTTGCGCTCAGAGCGGATCGAAAGGATCCGAGAGCGCCGCTTCCGGACGGCTCACGGGATATTTCGTGGTCGAGACCTTGGCCGCCATGCGCTTGGCGCCATAGCGCTCGAGCAGAATCCGGTAGCTTTTGTGCATGCCGCCGTCGGAATAGGTATAGGCCGTCACGCTCGCGGGCATCGACATGAGTGGCATCTGCTGGCTGGACATCAAGGTTCCGGCCGGGCATTCACCCAACGGGCTTTCCGGCTCGCTGCCTTGAGGTAGATTCAAGGCATATTGTCCGGCGCAATAGCCGACGACGGGTTCGCGGCGTGTCCTTTCGAAGGCATCGTAACCCGCCTTCAGCGTGTACCAGAACTTCATGTTGGGATCGCCGGCGTGGCGACGCATGTTCGCCTCGGTCATGCGGAACGGGAAGGACTGAACCTGGAAGGATTTCTGGCCGCTCTGCAGCGCCTTGAGCACGACCGGATAGATCTCGCTCATGCCCTGGTCGGTCAAGGCATAGCAACCCGATGATGAGCAGGCGCCATGAACCATCAGCGCTTCGCCTGTATGGCCGAGCGCCTTCTCAAGCCGGTTCGGATAACCGAGATTGAAGGACAGGCAATATTGCGATTCCGGGTTCAGCTGGCCGAGGCTGACATTGTAGAAGCCTTCCGGAGCCTGGCGATCGCCATTCTTCACCTTCGGGCCGAGCTTTCCCGACCAGCGGCAGATCGGGTAGGTCTTGAACAGCGCATATTCGCCTGTCGGCTTGCGCTTCCAGATCTCGAGCTCGCTCTCCGCCTTGAAGATCCGTACGAGAACCGGATCGGTTTCCTTGAAGCCCTTGGCCTTGATCTGACGGGCAAGCGCAGGCGAAATCGTCGTCTCCGGTTCGATATCGAGCGCAGAAGAGGTGCAGCCTGCAACGACGCCGAGCGACAACAAGGCGATGGCAGACAGGAGCGGCCGCAATTTCAAGGCCCTGACAGCGGTTTTCATGGCTTCGGTACTCATACAAATCCTGGCAAGATGTTTTAAGCCCCGGTCGTTTCCATTTTGTTAAGAATAGCCGCGACCATGTTGATTCTATGAATATGTGGTGATGCTTGCCCGAAAATGCAGCCGCTGCGGCCTATTTGTCCCCGCGACCTTTTTGCGCAGTGCACATATGGCATCGCCCGAGCCAATCCGCTATTGTCGCGCCGCAAGACAGTTTGATGTTGGAGTAGAGACATGACAGCGACGCGCACCGGCGCCGATGGCGGAATGGAAACTTCCTATGGTTTCCGCGAAGTCGGACAGGGCGAGAAGCAGGCGCTCGTCAACGACGTGTTCCACAAGGTGGCCAAGCGCTACGACATCATGAACGACCTGATGTCGGCCGGGCTGCACCGTGCCTGGAAGAGTGCCATGGTCGCCGCGCTCAACCCCCGCAAGTCGCCCGATTACAGAATCCTGGATGTCGCTGGCGGGACCGGCGATGTGGCCTTCCGGATCATCGAAGCCTCCAACCGTCAGGCTCAGGCCACGGTGCTCGATATCAACGGCTCGATGCTTGCCGTCGGCGAGGACCGCGCGACGAAGAACGGATTGCGCCCCAACCTGACCTTCGTCGAGGCCAATGCGGAAGAACTGCCCTTCCCCGACAAGACGTTCGATGCCTATACGATCGCCTTCGGCATCCGCAACGTGCCGCGGATCGACAGGGCGCTTTCCGAGGCCTATCGCGTACTCAAGCGCGGCGGACGCCTGCTCGTGCTCGAATTTTCCGACGTGGACATGCCGGTTCTCGACAAGATCTATGAGGAATGGTCGTTCAAGGCCATTCCCCGGATCGGCAAGGCCGTGACCGGAGATGCCGAACCTTACCAGTATCTCGTTGAATCGATCCGGAAGTTTCCCAATCAGCGGGATTTTGCGGACATGATCCGCGACGCAGGTTTCGGCCGCGTGACCTGGACCAATTTTACCGGCGGCATTGCGGCGCTGCATTCCGGATGGAAGATCTGAGCGCATGAGCACCATCAGTGCCTATTATCGCCTGGTCAGGCTCGGCTGGGTCTTGGCTCGTGAAGGGGTGATTTCCGCCCTGCCGACCGAGGGAATGCCGCTGCCCGCCCGCATGGCTCAGGCAGCAGCCGGCCTTGTTGCCCGCAATCGTTCACGCGACCGGGCGCGATCGGACAATCTTGCCCGTGCTGTCGAGCGGCTTGGCCCCTCCTACGTCAAGATTGGCCAGTTTCTGGCAACGCGGCCCGACGTGGTGGGCGACGACTTCGCCGCCGACCTCGCCTTGCTGCAGGACCGGATGGCGACGTTCCCCAAGCCTCTGGCCGCGAGCCAGATCGAGGCTTCGCTGGGGCGCCGGGTTGATGACCTTTTTGTCGAGTTTGCCGATCCGATTGCAGCCGCATCCGTTGCGCAGGTGCATCCGGCTGAGGTGGCCTATGGAGACGAGATCCGCAAGATGGCCGTCAAGGTCATCCGGCCCGGTGTTCGCGAACGGTTTGCCCAGGATCTCGAGGCACAATATCTGATCTCGCATCTGCAGGAACGTTTCCACCCGCCGTCCCGCCGTCTGCGGCCGGTCGAAGTAACCCGCACGCTCGAGCAGACAACCCGGATCGAGATGGATCTGCGGCTCGAGGCGGCAGCGCTGTCGGAACTCGCCGAAAACACCAAGGAGGATCCCGGCTTTCGGGTGCCCAAGGTGGACTGGGAGCGGACCGGGCGCGATGTCGTGACCATGGAATGGATCGACGGCATCAAGATGTCGGATGTCGAAGGGTTGAAGGCCGCTGGCCATGACCTGCCGCAGCTCGCGCAGACCTTGATGCAATCCTTCCTTCGGCACACGCTGCGCGACGGTTTCTTCCATGCCGACATGCACCAGGGCAATCTCTTCGTCGATCCCCAGGGCACGATCGTTGCCGTCGACATGGGCATCGTCGGACGCCTGGGCAAGAAGGAACGGCGCTTTCTCGCCGAAATCCTGTTCGGCTTCATCACGCGCGATTATCGTCGCGTCTCGGATGTTCATTTCGAGGCCGGCTATGTGCCCGCCCATCATGACCGCGCCTCGTTCGCCCAGGCGATCCGCGCTATCGGCGAGCCGATCCACGGCCAGCCGGCCGACACGATCTCGATGGCGAAACTGCTGACATTGTTGTTCGAGGTCACCGAACTCTTCGACATGGAGACCAGGCCCGAGCTCATCATGCTGCAGAAGACCATGGTGGTGGTGGAGGGCGTATCGCGCTCGCTCGATCCGCATTTCAACATGTGGAAAGCATCCGAACCCGTTGTCGGCGGGTGGATTCGCGACAATCTCGGCCCCAAGCGCATTGCTGGCGATCTCAAGGACGGGTTGATGGCCGCACTCCGGCTGGCCGAAGCCATGCCCGATCTCGCCTCCAGAGCCGAAAAAATGTCTTATGAGATTTCGGCAATGGCTGAAAACGGCTTCCGTTTCGACGCCAGTACTGCCGAAGCAATCGGTCGTTCGGAGGCAAGACATTCGCGTTGGGGACGAGTTGCTCTCTGGGTCATTGCTGTCAGCTTGGTTTATATTGCCTTTCGCATCAGCGAATTTTGAAACAGATTCCTTATTTAGCTCTTGATCTTTGTCATAAACTGGATAATCGATCACTCACATTCAATGGAGTGATGACGATGCCAAGCATTCTGATGCTGCTTGGAAGGTTGCTTCTCTCGGCAATCTTTATTCAGGCCGGATTGTGGAAGTTGCAAAACGCCGATGTAGCAATCTCCTACTTTCAATCGGTAGGACTTCCATTTGCTAGCATCCTAGTCTGGCCTGTGATTTTTGTTGAATTGCTGGGCGGGATTGCCATTTTTTTGGGCTATCGGGTGATAATTGCAGCACCTATTCTTGCTGCCTTCACCCTATCCGCAGCACTGATCGGACATCACAACTTTGCGGATATTGTCGATTTTCAGGCTTTCATGAAGGATCTCGCCATCGCAGGTGGGCTCTTGTATGTTGCGGCCAATGGGACCGGGCTGATTTCGCTCGATGCACGACGGGGCGTCTGAGGTTTGAAGACAGAACCCTAAAGGCCCCTGCCCGTCCGTTTCGCATGTTCGCGAATGGTATTGATCATGATCGTCAGCGACAGGTTGGGTACGGCATCGGCGCGCAACGTCAGGCCAACGGCACCTCTGGTTTCGGACGTGTCGATATCGAGGGTGGCGAGTTGCCCGGTCGCGAGGTCATTGGCGATGACACCGCGTGAAATGATCCATATCGCATCGTTGCGCGCGAGATAGGCGCGGCCGAAACTGTCCGATACCGTCTCGATGACATTGGCGAGATCCGGGATGCCATTGGTCACCAAGAGCCGGTCCACGAACGGCCGGATGATGGAGGCTGCCGTCGGCATCAGCACCGTATACGCCGTGAGTTCACTGAGCGAAAACTGGCGGCGACCGCGCAGCGGATGATCCGGCCGGACAGCAAAGACGACCTCTTCCGAATAAAGCGGCTCGAAATGCAGGCCGGTCATGCGCTCGGGTGCGGCCAGGCGCCCAACGACGAGATCGAGATCGCCGGTGCGGAGCGCATCGAGAAGCCAGCGGTTTTCTCCCGTCGCAATGGTCACGGGACTGCCTGTGCCGGCCTGCATGAACTCTGCCACCGCATCGGGCATGAAACTCGCCGATGCGGTGGGCAAGGCGCCGATCCGGATCGGTGGGCCCATCGAGTTGCGCGCCTGCGCGATCGATTCGACGCCACGCCTGATGGCCGCAATGCTCTCGCCCGCATGGCGTAGAAACACCTCTCCGAACCGGGTAATGCGGATGCCGCGCCCATCCTTCTCGAACAGTTCGGCGCCGAGGATTTCCTCCAGCTCGCGGATCGTGCGGGTTACTGCCGGCTGGGTGACCGAAAGCACGTCAGCCGCCTTGCCCACGCTTTTCTGTCGCGCAACCTCTATAAGAGTCTGCAGGTGTCGGAACTTGATTCGATGATCCAATGCATAATCTCTTGGTTATGTGTTTGGTCGTAAATATCATTATACCGAACGAAATTCATCCGTTATTCAAAGATCAGGAAGAGGATCACGCCATGGCTTTCGCCAAGATCAACGGCAATGTGCTGCATTACGAATATCTGACGGAATCGCCCAAGGCGCCGGTTCTGGTGCTCATCAATTCGCTCGGAACCGATTTCCGGATCTGGCTGCCGCTGATCGATGAACTGACCGAAGATTGGTCGATCCTGCTCTATGACAAGCGCGGCCATGGACTGTCCGATGTCGGTGCAGCTCCCTATACGATCGAGGACCATGCTGACGATCTTATCGCGCTCATGGCACATGTCGGCATCAGGAAGGCCAATATCTGCGGGCTTTCGGTCGGCGGGTTGATCACCCAGGGCGTCTACAAGAAGCGGCCGGATCTCGTCGAAAAGATCATCCTGTGCGACACCGCCCACAAGATCGGCACACCGGACATGTGGAACGGCCGCATCGAGGCGATTGCCGCCAATGGCATCGAGCCGATGGCCGACGCAGTTCTGGAACGCTGGTTCACCAGAGACTTCCGCGACAAGCGCGCGATCGATCTCGTCGGATATCGCAACATGCTCATCCGACAGCCGGTGGCCGGTTACAACGGAACCTGCGCCGCCATTCGCGATGCCGATTTCACCGATCTCGTTCGCAGCATCAAGGTACCGACGCTTTGCATCGTCGGTGACCAGGACGGCTCGACGCCGCCGGATCTTGTCCGCTCGACATCCGAGCTCATTCCCGATGCGGAATTCGAGATCATCGAGGGATGCGGCCACATTCCCTGTGTCGAACAGCCCGAGGCGCTTGCCGAACTGCTGACCGATTTCATTTCCGAAGGATAAGAGGCACCATGTCGAGCAAAGATCAGCCCAGCGACCGCTTCCTTCAGGGCATGGAGACGCGCCGATCCGTGCTCGGCAACAAGCATGTCGACAATGCCGAGAAGAACAAGACCCCGTTCGACGAGCCCTTTCAGACGCTGATCACCGAGTCGGCCTGGGGTCATGTCTGGTCGCGGCCCAACTGGACCAAGCGCGAGCGTTCGATGGTAACGATCGCGCTTCTGGCGGCACTCGGCCATTATGACGAAGTCGCCATGCATGTACGCGCCACGGCCAACACCGGCGCGACCAAGGAAGACCTGCGCGAAGCCATGCTGCATGTGGCGATCTATGCCGGTGTTCCGGCCGCCAACCATGCCATCAAGATCATAAAAAATGTGCTGGAAGAGATGGAAGCAACCGCTTAACCCTAGGAGGAAGGACCATGAAAAACACGATGCCTGAGACAGGCGCGTTTTTCGCTCGGGATCGCCAATGGCACCCGCCAGCCTATACGGAAATCTACAAGACATCCGTGACCCGCTCGCCGCAACGCGCCCTTCTGTCGTTCGAAGGCACCAAGAGCGAAATCACAGGCCCGGTCTTCGGCCACAACATGCTCAACGAGCTCGATAACGACCTGATCATGAACTATGCCAAGCCGGGCGAAATGCCGATCGGCCAGCGCATTCTCGTGCATGGCCGCGTGCTCGATGAACGGGGCCGCGGTGTGCCCAACACGCTGGTGGAATTCTGGCAGGCCAATGCCGGCGGGCGCTATCGCCACAAGAAGGAAACCTATCTTGCCGCGATCGACCCGAATTTCGGCGGCGTCGGCCGGACCATCACCGACGAGGATGGCTATTACTGGTTCAAGACCATCAAGCCCGGCCCCTATCCGTGGATGAACTGGGTCAATGACTGGCGTCCGGCACACATCCATTTCTCGGTGTTCGGCCATGGCTTCGGTCAGCGCCTGATCACCCAGATGTATTTCGAAGGCGATCCGCTGATCTGGAAATGTCCGATCGTCAAGACGATCCCGTCCGAAGAGGCGATCAACCAGCTCATCGCGCCGCTCGATCTCAACGCGACCATTCCAATGGATATGCGCGCCTACAAGTTCGATATCGTTCTGCGCGGCCGCCGCTCGACCCTGTTCGAAAACCGCAAGGAGGGCAACTGATATGGTACAGTCTCTCGGTTACCTGAAGGAAACCCCTTCCCAGACCGCCGGCCCCTACGTGCATATCGGCTGCACGCCGAATTTTACCGGCATCCACGGCATCTTCGACAAGGATCTCGGCTCGGGTCCGCTCACCAATGACAAGACCAAGGGCGAGCGCATCACCATTCGCGGCCATGTCTATGACGGCACCGGCACGCCGCTCAAGGATGCGCTGGTGGAAATCTGGCAGGCGGATGCGGACGGATTGTTCCCCAGCCCGACCGAAACGCGCGGCAAGGCCGATCCGAACTTCACCGGCTGGGCCCGTTGCCCGGGCGACATGGATACCGGCGAATTCGTGTTCGAGACGATCAAGCCGGGCCGCACGCCTTTCCGCGATCGCGATCCGCGCCTGCAGGCTCCGCACATCACCTTCTGGGTGGTGGCACGCGGCATCAATATCGGTCTGCATACCCGCATGTATTTCTCCGACGAGGAGAAGGCCAACAGCGAAGACCCGATCCTCAACATGATCGAACTGAAGGTGCGCGTGCCGACCCTGATCGGCCGTCGGGATGGAGACACGATCCATTTCGACATCCACCTGCAGGGCGACAAGGAAACGATCTTCTTCGACATGTAAAAACCGGTGGCGCCCTTCGGGGCGCCGCTCAACTCAGCATCGACGCCAGTTCCCTGCTGACCTTTCCAAGCGCCGGCAGGTAGCGTTCGACAAGGACAGACGGCGGTTCTACCCCCACCGACAATCCGACATTCAAGGCTGCAACCACCTGCTGGCGCGCATTGCGCAACGGCACTGCGATCGAACGCAACCCGATTTCCACCTCCTGATCAATGATGGCATAGCCGTCATTCCGTACCGTTGCGAGCACAGCCATCAGCGCATCGATATCGGTCACCGTACGCTCCGTCCGCTTTTCAAGGGACGAGGCTTCGAACAGCCGTCTGGCCTCCGCCGGATCCAATGCCGCGAGCAGGACCCGACCCATCGAAGTGCAGTAGGCGGGCAGGCGCGAGCCGGGCATCAGCGCTATCGACATGACACGGCGCTGGGCGGCGCGGGCGACATAGACGATCTCGGTCTCATCGAGGATCGACACGCTCGTGCTTTCGCCGATCTCCTGGCTGAGACGATCGAGCACCGGCTGGACGATGCGTGGTAGCGGCATGGCAGCGAGACAGCCGGTGCCGAGCCGCAGCACGCGCGGCGTCAGCGTGAAGAACTTGCCGTCGTAATCGGCATAGCCTGATTCCGACAGCGTCAGCAGACAACGGCGGGTCGTTGCGCGGTCGAGATCCGTTATCTCGGCTGCTTCCGAGATCGACAGGCGCGGCCGCTCGGCGCTGAAGGCTTCGATAACCTTCAGACCCTTGAGCAGGCCTCCCATGACATCGCGTTCCTTGACCGTCATTCTCGCCTCATTTTGTGCGATATTCGAACAAAGTTCATATAACGCACAAAACCATTGCCGTCGAGCCAATTCCTGCTTAGGCTTTCCACCATCGCCGGATTGCATTTGCACGCATCCGGAACGGAGGATCTGATGGACAAGACGATTGCAAGCCTCAAGGAGGCGGTCGCCGATATCGGTGATGGCGCCACCGTGATGATCGGTGGCTTCGGTGGCTCAGGCGCCCCGATCGAACTCATTCATGCTCTGATCGACAAGGGCCCCAAGGGGCTCACCGTCATCAACAACAATGCGGGCAACGGCCGTATCGGTATCGCGGCGATGATCGATGCCGGCATGATCAAGAAAATGATCTGCTCGTTTCCGCGCTCGTCGGATCCGCGGGCTTTCACCGACCGCTATCTCGCTGGCGAAATCGAGCTGGAACTGGTGCCGCAGGGGACGCTTGCCGAACGTATCCGTGCCGGTGGCGCGGGCATTCCGGCCTTCTATACACCGACCGCCTATGGCACCGAGCTCGCCAATGGCAAGGTGATCGCCGAATTCGAAGGCCGGTCCTATGTACAGGAGCGCTGGCTCAAGGCCGATTTCGCCATCGTGAAGGCCCATGTCGGGGATACGCACGGCAACCTCACCTACAACAAGGCCGGCCGCAACTTCAATCCGCTGATGTGCATGGCCGCAGCCCGGACGATTGCCCAGGTTTCCACCATCGTGCCGGCGGGCGGCATCGATCCCGAACAGGTCATCACGCCCGGCATCTTTGTCAATGGCGTGGTGGAAGTGAAGAATCCGCAACAGGAAGAAGAGCTCATTCGAGCCGGGGTGGCCTACGCATGACCGTCAACACACGCGAAGACATCAAGCTTTCCAACGCCCAGATCGCCTGGCGCGCAGCCCAGGACATTCAGGATGGCGCCTATGTCAATCTCGGCATCGGGTTCCCGGAAATGGTCGCCAAGTTCCAGCCGCCGGGCCGCGAGGCGATTTTCCATACCGAGAACGGCATTCTCAACTTCGGCGAACCGCCAGCGCCGGGGGAGGAAGACTGGGACCTGATCAATGCCGGCAAGAAGGCCGTGACCTTGAAGCCGGGGGCTGCGTTCTTCCACCATGCCGACAGCTTTGCCATGGTGCGCGGTGGCCATCTCGACGTCGCCATTCTCGGCGCCTACCAGGTCGCACAGAACGGTGACCTCGCCAACTGGCGCGTCGGCTCCAAGGGCGTTCCCGCCGTTGGCGGCGCGATGGACCTTGTACATGGCGCCAAGCAGGTCGTCGTCATTACCGAACATGTGACCAAGGATGGCAAGCCCAAGCTGGTCGATCAATGCACCTTCCCGCTGACCGGCGTCGGCTGCATCACCCGCGTTTATACGAGCCATGCCGTGATCGATATCGTCGATGGCCGTTTCGTCGTCCGCGAGAAGCTGGCCGACATGACGATGGACGAATTGCAGGCCATGACCGGCGCCCCCTTGCATGTCGATGGTCCCGTTGCCGATCTCGTCGTGCCGAAACTCTGAGGAAACATCATGTCTGAAGCCTATATCTGCGCCTATGTGCGCACGCCGATCGGCCGTTTCGGCGGTTCGCTCTCTGCCGTGCGTGCCGATGATCTCGGCGCCATTCCGCTGAAGGCGCTTGCCGAGGCCCATCCCTCGCTCGACCTTGAAGCGATCGATGACGTCATCTTCGGCTGCGCCAACCAGGCGGGCGAAGACAACCGCTCGGTTGCCCGCATGTCGCTGCTGCTCGCCGGCTATCCGGTCAAGGTCACCGGCACAACCATCAACCGCCTCTGCGGATCCGGCATGGATGCCATCATCACGGCTGCCCGTTCCATCAAGGCCGGCGAAGCCGAACTGGTGATCGCCGGTGGCGTCGAGAGCATGAGCCGGGCTCCTTTCGTCATGGGCAAGGCGGACAGCGCCTTCTCGCGGTCGATGGAACTGCAGGACACGACGATCGGCTGGCGCTTCATCAATCCGCTGATGAAGAAGCAGTATGGCGTCGATTCGATGCCGGAAACCGCCGAAAATGTCGCTGACGATTACAAGGTCAATCGCGAGGACCAGGATGCCTTTGCCCTGCGTTCGCAGGCGAAAGCTGCCGAAGCACAGGCCAACGGGCGTCTCGGCAAGGAAATCACGCCGGTGACGATTCCCCAGCGCAAGGGCGATCCGATCGTCGTCGACAAGGATGAACATCCGCGTGCCACGACCATGGAAGCGCTCGGCAAGCTGAAGCCGATCGTTCGCGCCGACGGCACCATTACCGCCGGCAACGCTTCTGGCGTCAATGATGGCGCGGCTGCCCTCATCATCGCTTCGGAAGCGGCTGCGAAGAAATATGGTCTGACCCCGATCGCCCGCATTCTCGGCGGTGCCACCGCCGGCGTGCCGCCGCGCATCATGGGCATCGGCCCGGCACCCGCAACGGCAAAGCTTCTTGCCCGGCTTGGGCTGAAGCAGGAACAGCTCGACGTGATCGAACTCAACGAGGCCTTTGCCAGCCAGGGGCTTGCTACGCTTCGCGAGCTCGGCATCGCTGATGACGATTCCCGCGTCAATCCGAATGGCGGCGCCATCGCACTCGGCCATCCACTGGGCATGTCGGGCGCCCGTATTACCGGCACGGCGGCCTTGCAACTTGCGCTGACTGGCGGCAAGTATTCGATCTCCACCATGTGCATTGGCGTCGGCCAGGGCATCGCCGTGGGTCTCGAACGGGTGTGACATGACGGAATTGCTTGCCGGGTTCCTCGGCCCATTGCTGATCGATGATGAAACGGCCCGGATGATCGGCACCGATGCCGATATCCGCGCTATGCGCGAATTCGAAATCGCGCTGGCAATCAGCGAAGCGGAACATGGGCTGATTTCGGAACAGGCGGCAAACCGGATTGCGGAAGCCGGCGCGAATTTCGCGCCGGACCGCAGCCAGCTGGCGATCGGCGCCCTGCGCGATGGCGTGGTGCCGGCCGATTTCGTCAAGCAGATGCGTGCCCATATCGGGGCGCCTGCGAGCGACAGCCTGCATTTCGGCGCCACCTCGCAGGATGTGATCGACACGGCGCTGGCACTGAAGCTCAAGCCGCTGTTTGATCTTTACGAGACGCGCCTCGCGGCGATCTCGAAATGGCTCGGCAGTCTTCTTGCCAATTTCGGGGATCGTGACCTGATGGGTCGAACCCGCATGCAGGCGGCGATCCCGATATCGGTGGCCAACCGGCTTGCCGTCTGGAAGGGGTTGGTCGACCGCGCGCAGGACGATCTGCCGATGATCCGCGAGCGCGTTCTCGTCGTCAGCCTCGCCGGCGCCGCCGGCAGTTCCGAGAAGTTCGGCGACAGAATCAATGCCGTCCGGA
The DNA here is from genome assembly GCF_030551875.1 of Fluviirhizobium alvei. Lineage (GTDB taxonomy): Bacteria > Pseudomonadota > Alphaproteobacteria > Rhizobiales > Rhizobiaceae > Rhizobium_E > Rhizobium_E alvei. Next base: position 132,569 of record NZ_JAUOZU010000012.1, read on the forward strand.
TTTCGCTTGCCCGGCGTCTTGGCCTTGGCGTGCCAACCTATGTGCCGCATGCCGCGCGCGACCGGATTGCCGATCTCGGCAACTGGCTGTCGAAGGTTACGGGTGCTTTCGGCAAGATCGGCCAGGACGTGGCCCTGATGGCCCAGAACGAAATGGCCGAAATCGCTCTATCGGGCGGCGGCGGCTCCTCGGCCATGGCGCACAAGCAGAACCCGGTGCGTGCCGAGGTGCTGGTGGCGCTGGCGCGGTTCAACGCGGTCCAGCTTTCCGGCCTTCACCAATCGCTTGTTCACGAGCAAGAACGGTCAGGCGCCGCCTGGACGCTGGAATGGATGATCCTGCCGCAGATGTTGAATGCCACCGGCATTTCGCTTGTTCATGCCGATGCCATGCTGGCCTCGATCAAGAGAATCGGTGGCTATCAGTAACGCGCATCCTCAAGGCCACAAAAAGCATCGACCGGGCTAGATAAATTGAACGGTTTGCGACCCATCATGCACTCGACCACCGCCTCCTGCACGCTGTCCATCGTCGAATAGGCATTGATATAGGCCGGCACCCGCGGCGCATCATAGAGATAATAGGGATGGCCAAAGGAGATGATCGCCGTCGGGATCGACGTCCAGGTTCTCAGCATGGTGCGATAGAGCCCGCCGCCGCCAAGCTTGTGCCAATCGAGAAAGATATGGCTACGCACCAGGAGCGATTCGTCTCCAAGTGCATAGAGCACCAGGTCGAAATCGTCGGGCGATGGCTTGATCTCGGCGTTATCAACGGTGATTTCGAAGCCTTCCTTGCGCAAGAGATCCGGCAACACGAATTTCATCGGAACAGAAATCAGTGGGTGGTTAATCCCGCCATCGACGAACAGGATCCGCCGGTGTTTGACCGGATCGAGCGGAAACAGGCCCTTGACATCCTTCACCAGTGTCGGCGAACGGGCGATGATGGCCCTGGAGGTTGCGGCACTCTCTGCCGCGGCCAGAACCGTCTTCGCCTCCGCCGCTGGCGGCAGGACATCCGATTTCGAAAACAAACCAAGCTTGGCCTTGAGCGCCAGAACCCGCACCACAGCTTCTTCGAGCCGGGCCTCCGTGATCTGACCGGAGAGGACGGCCGCCTTCACCGCAGCCATGTCTTCTTCCGGTGTATTGGAAAACAGCACGACATCGCAGCCGGCGGCGATAATCTCCGGCTTGGTGACGAGATGATGATCCCAAGCACCTAGACCCGCCATGTCGGATGCGTCCGAGACAATGATGCCGTTGAAGCCGAGCTCCTCGCGCAAGAGCGTCGTGGTCAGGAGCTTCGAAACGGAGGCGGGGCGAAAGGCCTCGAGCCCGGCATTGGCCATTTTTGAACGGATATAGGCGGGAAAGGCGATATGGGCGCTCATAACCGACATCACGCCGGCTGCGAACATAGTCTTGTAGAGACGCCCGAATGTCGCCATCCATTCGTCAATCGACAGAGGATTGATGGTGGTGACCAGATGCTGGTCGCGATCATCAAAGCCTTCGCCCGGCCAATGCTTGACCGTAGCGGCTACACCATTGGCCTGCAAGCCGGCGATATGCGCCAGCGCATGGCGCTCGATACGCTCGACATCAGAGCCGAAGGCACGGGTACCAACGATCGCCGAGCGGAAGGCGGCATTGATGTCGATGACCGGCGTAAACGACCAGGTCACGCCCATGGCCCTGCCTTCGCGCGCCAGAATCGCCGAGGAGGCGCGCGTCGCCTCGACATCATCGACGGCGGCGAGGCCGAGCTGACCGAGTACCGGGGTACCGAAGGCAAAAGAATGGCGGCTACCCTCAAGATCGGCAGTGATGATAAGCGGCACCGGATTGGCCTCGATCATGTCCTCGAGAACAGCGCGTTCATAGTCGAGATCAGCTGTGTAGAAGCGCGTCACGCCGCCCGGGCTGAGCCGTTTTATGCGGTCAAATTCTTCCTGATCCTTTCCCATCATAAGCAGAACGAAGATCTGACCAATCTTCTCATCCAGTGACAGGCCAGTAAACGTTCGGCGAACCCAGGTGATGGCCTTTTCATCGAGATTGAACGGTGTATTTGCGAGGCTGTCATAGATCGACATGGCTCAATCCTCCCGAGTGATTGCAATACCGATAACCTTGTCGGTTTAAGCTTTCATCGGTTTGCGATCGCCTGTCAACGCCTGAGCAATCAAACGAGTCGGGTGATATGATTGTCCCAGGCGAGCGGCATCGACTTGCTGCCAAAGTTACCGTTTTCCGTCGACCGCAGGAAGGATTTTCCCTCCGGCACCAGACCGCAGACGCCAGCAATCTTTTCCCGAAAGGCAAGCTGGCCGTTCTCCACATGGAAGGCCGCCCACTGCCCACCCTTGGGCGAGGAGACCGCAACCAGACCATTTTCCCGGTTGACCATCACCGAACCAATGTAATTGTCAAAGCCATCGAGCACATCTTCGGGCATTTTGAGGAACGAGAAGGCCTCACCACGGCGGAACCGCCCCAGCAGCTGGGGGCGACGGTCACGCGCACCTTCAAACTGGCAGCCGAACCAGATGGCACCCTTCGCATCGATATCCATATGGCGGGTCGACAATTGCCTGATCTCTTCAGGCAGGGTCTGCTTTTCAACCAGTTGGCCCTGTGCGAGATCGACGATGACGAGCGATGGCTCCATATGGTCGAGATTGAGCTTGGCGCGACCCTGGTCGGGATGCTGCTTGATGCCACCATTGGCGATCGCCATATAGCGGCCACCTTCGATGATCTGGATATCGTGCGTATCCATGCCGTGGGCGGGAAATTCGCCGACCTTGCGGAAATCCGCACGTGCATCGTAAAGGCCGATCATGCCGGCATAATTGTCGAAGTCGTTCTCGGCGATATAGAGCAGCTTGCCATCGGGCGAGAAGGCGCCATGGCCGAAGAAATGGCGGTCTTCGGCCGCCTCGATCAGCTTCACGGTCTCGCCGGAGACAGTGTCAAACACCAGTGCGAAGGTGCCGGGCCGGCGTGCGAATGCCACCGCTCGCCGCGAGACCGGATCAAAAGTGACATCATGGCCACGATCGGGCAGATCGATGCGGGCAATCTCGTCGCCGGTCTCGGACAGAAGCGCGACGCCATAGCTTTCCTGCGGCGTCATGAAGGCCGCCGCGAAGATTGCCTCCGTGCGCTCGAGCGCGAAAGCGGCGGGCGGAAGAAGCTGGGTGGCAAAGCTGGCTCCCGCGGCCTTGAGAAAGGACCGCTTGCTGATCGGAGCGATGAGCCGCATCTCAGTCGCCATCCGCAAAGGAGAAGCCGGCGCCGAGGCCGATCGTGCCTGCGACATCCTTGTCGATGCGGGCGATGGCATCCTTGAGGGTGAATTCGATGAATTCCAGCCGTTTCTGATAGGCCTTGTCATCCAAAGCCTCCCGCGAGGGTGGAATGAGCTTTTCGACCGCCTGACGCGCCGTCTTGTAGTCGAACTCCACTGCATCGGCGAGCGAACCGGCGTCTTCGCCCAGAAGCGAGCGCATGTCGCTGACTTTCCAGAGATCATCGAGCCCGGCGAGATTGGCGGCGATGACCGGCATCGTGTTTGCCGATCGCCAGTACAGCGCAGCCTTAGGCAGGGTCTTGCCATTCTTGCCCTTGTAGAAGGCCTTGATCCGCTGGTCGCGCACATATTCGACGCCATGGACATGGACGCCGATGAGCGCGGCAATTGCTTCAGCATGATCGCGATAGAGCGCGTTGGCCGGACCGGGCTGTTTCCAGTCCTTCTGGACGCCCTCGGGTTCGGACCAGATCCGGTCGAGATCGGCGGCAATCGTCTCGACATTGCGGGCGATCGCCAGGCCATAACGGCAATGGAAGCTGTTCTTCTTCGCGATCAGCCCTTCAGGGTAGAAACCGAAAAACAGAAACTCGAAGGCGCCCAGCCCCTGGATCGCAACGCTCTTGGTGGCGAGTTTGGCCGGATCCGTCGCATCATCATCGGGCTTGGCCAGAAGCGCCTGCACCTGCTTCATGCCGATCGACTTGCGGTCGGGATAAAACAGGACCCGCTCGAAACGGTTCTTCTCAAGCACCGGGCCCAGGCGGACGATCTCGATCCGGGCCCAGTCCTTGGCCGTTTTCGTGAAAGCATCCTGAACCCTGGACAGTTGGGCTGCATCGGGATCGGCACACAATTTGCCGGTTTCCGCTGCGAGCGTCGCTGCCGATGCATGAAACTGAGCATATCCCGGCTTGATGAACTGATCGACGGCCTTTTCCATCACCTTCCCTGCAACCGCCTCATCGAGTGCGAAAGACGGGACGGCGGTCCCCAGCACAAGCAGGATGGCAGCCAGCGCGGAATGAATTCTCATCACAGGGACTCCAGAAAACGGATCAAGTTTGCGCGTTCTTCAGCCTGAAGGTTGGCGAAAGCATGTCGTGCGGCGGCAGCCTCACCGCCATGCCAGAGAATGGCCTCCTCGAGGCTGCGCGCCCTTCCATCATGAAGATAGAATTCTGCGCCGCTGACGACCTTCGTCAGTCCGATACCCCAGAGCGGCGGCGTACGCCACTCATTTCCGGTGGCAAGACCGACGACCTGACCATCGGCCAGGCCCTCACCCATGTCATGCAGCAGAAAATCCGAATAGGGCCAGATCAACTGATAGCGAAGAGCCTTGTCGGTTACGCTCTTGCTGGTAACGAACTTGGGCTGATGGCAGGCGACACAGCCGCTTTGATAGAAGGCCTGCTTACCAGCGAGCACATCCGGCGAGCCAGATTTGCGGCGAGCGGGAACGGCCAGATGTCTCGAATAGAAGGTCACGAGCGACAGAACAGGATCAGGAGCTTCTGAGGGACCAAGCCGGGCCTGTTCGCCGGAGGGAGCCGCCATACAATCGGGCTGCAGTGCCGTACAGTCACCGGAATTTGCCGGCAGGATCGGGGTGGAAATACCGATATCCCCGAGGAAGGCGTGGGCCGACTGCGCCTCGATGGTCGCTTGCTCGGCCTTCCAGCCAAACCGGCCGATCGCGGGTTGACCCGAAAGATCCCGCGTTCGCTGCAGCTTGCCGGAGATGCCATCGCCATTTTTGTCTTCGGTATCGGCCAATGCCTGCAGATCCTCGTCGGCGATCGCCTCGATCAGTCCGAGACCGATCATGGCCGGCGCCATGCGCGGCGAGACGGTCGCGTCGGCCTCCAGCGGGCCGTAGCGCAGGTCAATAGCCTGATAGTGCGGCTTCCGCAGCGTTACCGTCGTACCATCCGGATACCGGAACGGCTCATCCTCGTAACGGATCTGCATCCGGCCTTCCGGGGCAAAGCCGGCAATCGCCTTGTCCTGCAACTGGCCGCCATAGATCCGGTCGGGAAAGTTAAGGACCTTTGCGTCCTTGATGGCCTGGCGTTCCTCCGCGTCGCGCGGTGCCCTTGCGAGACGAAGGAACATTGAGGTCGCATCCTCGGCGCCCTCCGGCGGATGGCCGCGCCCGTCATTGCGGTGGCAGGCCTCGCAGGAGCGGGCATTGTAGAAGGGCCCGAGCCCATCCGATGCCTGCGTCGATGACGGAGCCGGGACCCAGATCTTGCGGAAAAGCGCGTTGCCCAGCCGAAAATCGAAAACGGCCGCTTCGGGGAGATTGGCGGAGAAATAGGAGAAGGCCTGCCGATCCGGCGTCTCGATGCTGGTGGCGGCACCCGCCTGCATTGCCTCGAACGGTTCTGCCTTGGAAAAATCGACGGCGGGCGCGATCACGCGCTCAACCTTCTGCCGTTCTTCCGGGGTCAGGTCGTCCCGCTCGCCGAGACCGTCCGCAAGGGCTGGCCCGGCAAGTAGGCCTGACAAGAGCCCGGCTAGGCCGATGGCCAAGCCGGGCACGATTTTCTTTTTCATCGATCGCATATGCGGTGGAGGCCCGACAGAGACCAGACCTCCCCCTCGTTTATTGGAACACCGCGTTAGGATTATCGAGGCTGTCAGAACCTTCAAGCTCGATTTTGCCGAGACCCAGCGCCGAAATGACGCGCTCGATCGATTTGGTCTGGCCAACCAGCCCGTCGATCGCGGCCTGCACCGTCGCATTGCCGTCCTTGTTGCCGTCGCCGATCATCTGGTCATAGGCCTCGACCGTTTCGCCGCGCTTGGCCATCGCCTGCATGGCCGAAAGGGTCGTGTCGAGCTTGGCATTCATTTCCTTGTCGAGAGCGGCGTCCTTTTCCGCAACGAGCTGGGAAAGGGAAGGACCTTCGATCTTGGTACCATCGACGCGGACATAGCTGCCGCGATAGACACCGGCGATGCCGACCGCATCGTTGAGATGCGAATTGTAAGTGTTGTCGGAGAAGCAATCATGCTCCTCTTCCGGATCATGCAGAAGCAGGCCGAGCTTCATGCGTTCGCCCGCCAGTTCGCCATAGGAGAGCGAACCCATGCCGGTGAGCATCACAGCCAGCGCCTTCTGCGGCTCGGCAGTGAGCACGGCCTTGGCTGCCTCGCCTTCCGGTGCCCAGGCATTGGCCATGTAGGTCAGATCCGACACGAGCAAGGTGGATGCCGCTTTCAGGTAATCGGCGCGGCGATCGCAGTTGCCATTAGTGCAATTGGCCTTGTCGAAATCGGTATAGGGCCGGTTGCCGGCGCCAGGACCGGTTCCATTGAGATCCTGACCCCAGAGCAGAAACTCGATGGCGTGATAGCCAGTAGCGACGTTGGATTCGGTTTCGCCAGCCTCCTGCAGCGTTTCCGACAGCAGTTCCGGCGTGATCTTCGAAGCGTCGATCTCCTTGCCGCCAATCGAGAATTTCGGATTGGCGATGACGTTGAGCACATACTGCTCGTTTTCGTCGCTTTCGCTGCCATAGCTCTTGTCGACATAGTCGATCAGGCCCTCATCGAGCGGCCAGGCATTCACCTTGCCTTCCCAATCGTCAACGATCGGATTGCCGAAGCGATAGGCTTCCGTCTGCTGGTAAGGGACGCGAGCCTTGATCCAGGCTTCGCGGGCGGCTTTGAGTGTGGCGTCCGACGGGCTCGCGATAAGCGCATCAATTGCCTTGTCGAGCGCCTTGGCCGTGATCAGCGCATCCTCGTACTTGGCATGTCCGATCTCGACATAGGTCTTGACGACAGAAACCGGATCGGTTGTTGCGGATGCAAAACCCGCTGACGACAGCACGGTTGCAGTTGCGAACAGGAAGGCCAGGCTTGCGCGGCGGCTTCTGGTCATGACAGTCCCCTTTCAGACAAATGGTTCGGCGTGTCATGACTCAGAATGAAACTGGTGTCAAACTATCCAGTTTGTCGCACCGCGTGGCTACCCTCAGTCCCTGCGGCGAAGAAGTGCAAAATAGAAGCCATCCGTATCAGTCGAAGCCGGCGACAGGGTCAGGGAGAGGCCGTCAGGGCTGTAAGGCGTTGCGGCCTTTTCGCCGAACAGGCGCTTCCAGCCATCGAGAGCGGAAACCAGTTCGAACTCCGGATTTTTTGCACGGAAATCGGCAATCTGTCCCTGGTTTTCACCCGGCAGGACCGAACAGGTAATATAGGTCAAAAAGCCGCCGGGCCGGACATAGCGGCTCGCCTTGGCAAGCGCATCCGCCTGCTGGCCGATCCGCTCCTCGAGATTCTTTTGCGTCAGCCGCCATTTCGTATCGGGGCGACGACGCCAGGTGCCGGTGCCGGTGCAGGGGGCATCGACGACCACACGGTCGCATTTGCCGGCGAGATTGGCGAGTTGTTTCTCATGCTCGTGAACCTGCACATTGCGGGTGCCTGCGCGCTTCAGTCTCTCAATGATCGGTGCGAGCCGCTTGCGATCGGCATCGAAGGCGTGGACCTGTCCCTTGTTGTGCATGGTGGCGGCCAGCGCCAACGTTTTGCCGCCACCGCCGGCGCAATAATCGAGAATCTGTTCGCCATCCTCGGCCAGGACCAGATCTGCAACCAGTTGCGATCCCTCGTCCTGAACCTCGAACCAGCCTTTCTGGAACGAAAGCTCGGCCGTGACATTCGGCAAACGCGATGGACCTTCCCCGGAGGGAATGCGAATGCCCTGCCGCGCCAGCGCCGATGGCTGGGCACCCTGATCCGCAAGCGCCGCGAGAACCTTGTCGCGGTTGGCCTTGAGCGTATTTGCTCTCAGATCGAGCGATGGCCGCAGGGCAAGCGCCTGTGCCTCGCGGAGCCAATTGCCACCAAAATTCGCGACGAAATGCGGCACGATCCAATCGGGCACATCGCCCTGCACATGGTCGGGCGCATCCGCAAGCCGACGTGTTGCAAAGGCCTCGGCCATTTCTTCGGGCAGCGGCGCCGGCGCAAAGCGGTCGCCATCAAGCTCGGCGGCCAACTGGTCCGGGCTCATTCCCCACTGCCTGAACATCACCGCATAGCCAAGAGCCAGAGGATCGGCACTGTCCATCAGCCAGGTATGGGACAGTTTGAGCCGCAGCGCATCATAGACGATATTGCCGACCGCGCTCCGATCACCGGAGCCGGCGAAACGATGCGACAGGCCCCAGTCCTTCAGGGCATCGGCCACCGGCCGACGCCGTGCTTCGATATCACCCAGAACTTCGATCGCTGCGGAAAGCCGCCCGCCCAGTCGCATACATCTTCTCCATCAATCTGGATGGCGTCGTAACCGCGATTGGGCTCGAGGGCAAGGCTTTCAGGCGTTCCAATTCAGCTGACGATCTGGAAACAGACCTTTGCGGTTCCCGAACGTACCATGCCGATCTGATGGGCGGCTGCACGGGACAGGTCGAGAACGCGGCCCCGGATGAATGGCCCGCGATCATTGATGCGGACGATCACACTGCGGCCGTTGTTGCGGTTGGTGACCTTCACCTTGGTGCCGAACCTGAGCGAGCGATGCGCGGCCGTCAGCGTGGACGGGTTCATACGTTCGCCAGAGGCGGTTCGTGAGTGGAGCGCATACCAGGACGCCCCGCCACAACCCGCCGACGCCTCAGCCTGATCATTCAACACAAGCGACGAGGTCGCGATGGCTGCAGCGGCAATTGCCATTCGGGATAGTTTTCTCAATAGGGCACCTTCACCAGTGGTTTTTTCTGTCTGGTGGGGTTCTAGGGCGAAAAATGGCAAAATCTTGCCTTAAACGATCACGCGATATTACATTCATTAATGTAACATGATCTTAAGGCCGTGAATCCTACTGCAACTTGTGGTATTTTTTGTTTTGGAATCAGGAAGTAAGCACCAACGTTCGGTCACGCGAAATTATTCGGTCGCCAATCACAAAAAATGCGAATATTTTTCTCTTAACTTTTCATTTACCGGCCATTTTTGCGGAATCTACCCCGCAAATCCGAGGAATTTATTCCCCTTTATCTCCATCGACCCCGCGCCAGGCCTTTTCTTCCCACATCTGGCGAATGGATTTTTCATAGTCCGGATAGTCAAATTCGAAGCCGAGATCGCGCAGTTTCCTGTTCGAAACACGCTTGTTTTCACCATAGAAGGAGCGAGCCATCGGGCTGAGATCGGCCGTTTCGAAGGCAATATCGGGCGGAACCGGAACACCCATGAGGCGCGCCGCAAACTCCACCACATCCTGGGAGGGTGACGGGTGACTGTCGGTCACATTATAGATGCCTCCCATATTCCGCTCGATCAGGAAGGAGGTCGCCCGCCCGATATCCTCGCAGCGAATGCGATTGAAGACCTGATCCTTCTTGACGATCCGGCGCGCCGTTCCCTTCTCGAGATTGAGGAGCGGGTTGCGACCCGGACCATAGATGCCCGACAGGCGCAGGACGGCGACGGGAATTCCAGCGGCAGCGCCCCGCGCCAGCCAATCCTGTTCGGCATCGACACGCTCGCGCGAGCGTCGTGACAGGGGTGTCGGTTCGGACGTTTCATCGGTCCAGGCGCCATCGCGATTGCCATAGACGCCGATTGTCGAGAGGTAGCCGACCCATTTCAGCTTCGGCATGACGGACCGCAGATCCGAGATCAGCCTGAGGAACGGATCACCATCTTCCCGCGGCGCGATCGACTGGACCAGATGGGTGGTTTCCCCGAGAACTGCCTTGAGTTCCGGCGTGATGACCAGCCCGTCGAATTCGAAAGGCTCCAGCCCGGCTGCGGCTAGGGTCGGAAACTTTGCCTGGCTGCGGGTCGTGCCTGCGATCCGCGAGAAGCCCGGAGCGCAGATACGGCCAATGGCCTTGCCGGAAAAGCCGGCACCCAGGATGGTCAAGGTCATGCACTCACTCCACATCTCGTCCATTCGGCGATCACATCCGGATCGCTCTCATTTAACAACAAACGCCTCTCAGAAGAGAGTGCCGTTTCACCACCCAGTCGCCACACGGCCCATGCAGCCATGCCGCGCACCTCACCCGAAGGATCCGTCAGGAGCTGACGACAGCGCTCCAGGAGGCGGATATCGCCGGAATTTCCGGCTGCGATCAGGCAGTTCCGCACAAACCGGTTCCGCCCGATCCGCTTTACCGGCGAACCGGAAAAGAACGACCGAAAACCGGCATCGTCGAGCTGCAACAGGTCCGCAAGCTGAGGCGACTGAAGGTCAACGCGCGCCTTCAGCTTCAGTTCCCGCGCCGCCTGGGCAAACTTGTTCCAGGGGCAGGCTGCGAGACAATCATCGCAGCCATAGATGCGGTTTCCCATCAGAAGGCGCATGTCGGGCGCAATCGTCCCTTTGTGCTCGATCGTCAGATAGGAAATGCACCGCCGCGCATCAATGCGGTAGGGCGCGGGAAAGGCGCTGGTCGGGCAGGAATCGAGGCAGGCCCGGCAGGAACCGCAATGATCGGTTTCGGCCTCGTCAAAATCGAGAATGGCCGTAGTGAAGATCGAGCCGAGAAAGAGCCAGGAGCCAAACTGGCGGCTGACGAGGTTCGTATGTTTACCCTGCCAGCCGAGACCGGCGTTTGCGGCAAGCGGTTTCTCCATCACCGGCGCGGTATCGACGAACACCTTGATCTCCTCGCCGCAGCGGGCTGCAAAACGCCCCCCGATCTCCTTCAACTTGCCCTTGATGATGTCATGATAGTCGCGGTTCTGCGCATAGACAGAAATGGCGCCCTGCGATTTCCGCGCCAGGATGTCTCGCGGATCGCTTTCCGGGCCATAATTCATCCCCAGCATGATGACGGAGCGAACATCCGGCCAGAGTGCACGCGGACTCGATCGCCGGTCGAGCGTCTCCTGCATCCAGGACATAGTGCCGTGATGACCATTGGCGACATAGCGCGCCAGATCGAGTCCCGGCTGCGGTCCGAGATCGGAAGAGGTGATGCGGCAGAGATCGAAGCCCGCCTCTGAGGCGCACTGTTTGACGAACCCGGTCAGTCTCGAGACTTTATCCTCCGACGTCGACCGTTCTCCCGCCATGGGACTAGAAATCGAGATCGGCGTAATGGGGAACCGGCGTCACGCCACGGATACGATCGTTGAGCAGCGGACGGAAGCTCGGGCGCGATTTGAAGCGCTGGTACCATTCCTTCACCTGCGGGGCGTCAGACCAGTCGATCTCGCCGAGATAGTCCAGCACGGAAATGGCGGCGGCGGCCGAAAGATCGGCATAGGACAGCCGGTCGCCGGCGAGCCATTTGCGGGTTCCGGCCAGCCAGGCGAGATAGCGCATATGCTGGCGGATATTGTTGCGTGCCGTGCGCAGAACCTTGGAATCGGGGGCGCCGCCGCCCTGCTCCGGCGTCATCTGCAATTTGAAGATCCGCTCCCGTACGAGCGGCTTGGTGACGTCCTGCTCCATCTTGAAGAGGAACCATTCGGTGAGGCGGCGGATTTCCGCGCGCTGGAACGGGTCTTCTGCCAACAGGCGGCGATCGCGCTTCAGGACACCGGACGTCTCGTCCATGAACTCAGAAATGATCGTGGCGCCACAGAGCGTGCGCATATTGTCGTCGACATAGACCGGAAGTGTGCCGGCGGGATTGATCGCCAGGAAGTCCTTGCGCTTTTCCCAGATCATCTCTTCGACCAGTTCCGCCTGGAAACCGTATTCGGCGAAAATCAACCGCACGAAGCGGGAGGCTGTCGACATGGGATGATGATAAAGGATTGGCATAATGATTCCGGACTGCGACGCAGGGATTGAAATTCCTTCATTGGCGTCTGGCCACGCAATATGTCAAGTCGATATAGCTACTCGCATTCGCTTCTGCCGATTCGCCGGCGACCTCCGAGAGGAACGAGCATGACGTAAGCGCCGCACGATGTTGATGCTTCACGCTCGCATTCCCATGCCGTTCAATCTTCAACCCGATCATTCCGACAAGAGATTCCCATGGAAGACCCATCGCTGTTCAGCGCCCTGGTGCTTGGCCTCATCGAAGGCCTGACAGAATTCATTCCGGTCTCCTCGACCGCGCATGTTCTGCTTGCGAGCCACTTTCTCGGCTTCAAATCGCCCGGCAACACTTTTGCCGTTCTCGTGCAGCTAGGCGCCATCCTGGCCATTCTGCTGGTCTATTTCCGCAAACTGCTTGATATCGCGCTCACGCTGCCGACGAGCGCACGCTCGCGCTGGTTCGTGCTCTCGATCCTGATCGGCTTCCTGCCAGCGGCGGTCATCGGGGCGATTGCGCACGACTTCATCAAGACCGTGCTGTTCGAAACGCCCGTTCTCATTTGTTATGTGCTGATCGGCGGCGGTATCATCCTGCTTGCTGTGGACAAGCTCAAACTGCAGCCGCGCTATTTCGACGTGATGAACTATCCGCCATCGCTTGCCTTCAAGATCGGCCTCTGCCAGTGCCTGGCCATGGTTCCCGGAACATCGCGGTCCGGCGCAACCATTGTCGGTGCGCTGCTCATGGGGGCCGACAAGCGCTCGGCGGCGGAGTTTTCGTTCTTCCTCGCCATGCCGACCATGGTTGGCGCCTTCACGCTCGATCTGATCAAGAATCGCAAGGATCTGAGTTTCGACGATGTGACGGTCATCGGCGTCGGCTTCATTGCCGCCTTCATTTCGGGATTGATCGTGGTGCGGTCGCTGCTCGCCTTCGTCTCGCGTCGCGGCTATGCACCCTTCGCCTGGTGGCGCATCATCATCGGGATCGCCGGGCTTGCCGGCCTCTACTATTATCCCTGACATGCAAAGGGCCGCGAAAGCGGCCCTGGTCGTCTCATTCCGGAAGCTAGCCTTATTCGCTGGCGGTGGTCGAGCCCGTGATCGAGCAAGGATCGACGCCGTAGGCCGGAGAGCATTTGACGTTGTCGGCGGCCACGGTACGCGGCGCGACGAAAGATCCGGCCAGAATGACGAGCGCCGCGGAAGCGAAGATCAGCGCTATCGATTTACCCATAATTTTCCCCTGAAACTGAATTGCCACGCGCCCCTGCGTTCTGACCGTCCACGAGGCACAGGCCGCGTTCTATTCAGTCAAAGGCCGACTATCAATAAAGGATCGAAGCTGAATATGCAGTTAATGAAGTATAGTTAAAGTGTGCGGCATTTGTGCAACTCGCACTCCGACACGGTCAAAAAGCGCCAAGGCCGCGTCGCACCATATCGATGGCGATCACAGTCATAATCCAGCGCAGAATCGTTCGGAACGCCTGTTCCGGCAGTTTTCCGAGCAGGATGAGGCCAAGCTTGGTTCCGGCGAAGCCTGTGAGAATCATGAGTCCCACCAGCGGCAACCAGTGGAAGAAGGCAAAGCCGGCGGCGCCGAAGGCAAGCACTTTCAGAATATGCTGGCTGGTCATGAGCGCGGCAAGCGTGGCCACCATGACGCGACGATCCGGAAATGTCTTTTCGGACGCGGCGGCATTGAGCGGGCCTGTGGCGCCGAGAAACATGGTGAGGAATGTCGTCACCGCGCCCGAGACGGCAAACAGGCCCAGGCCAAGCCGATCGACCTTCGGAAGTTTTGCCCATGTCACCAGCAGGATGAAGAGGCCCAAAGCGAGCTGAAGCCAGGAATCGGGCAGACGGATGACCATATGCGCGCCGACAAAGGCCCCGATGGCACCGCCGGCAACGAAGGCTGCGAGTTCGCGCCAGGCGATGAAACGTCTTTGCAGCAACGCGCGGCCGGCATTGGAGCCGAACTGCACAGCTCCATGGACCGGGATCAGCGCCGCCACTGGCATGACATAGGTCATCAGCGACAAAAGCACGAGGCCTCCTCCGATACCGAAGGAAGCGGTGAGCATGGATGTGAAGAAGCTGGCGACGATGAGCAACAGGGCCGGAAGGACAGTCATTCCTTCCGGCAACCAGCTCATGGGACCCCCGATCAGGCTTCCGAACCGCTCCGGGTGAACTGGCCGGCCGGACGATAGCGGACGAGATAGGCGGGCAGCACGGCTGCCGCGAGCGACGGACGGATGCCGAGCCCTTCGAGCGTGCGGCCTTCACGGATCGCAGCCTCGGATACGACATTGTCCTTCTTGAGCAACGTCACCTGATCGGCTGTGATCATCGGCTTCACGAATGGAACGAGCGCATTGAGCTTACCGATCACCGATGCGGCAAAGAAGGGAATCGATACGAGCCGGCGTTCGCGACAGGTGATGCGCAGAATGTCCTCGAGGATTTCCTTGAAGGTCTTCACTTCGGCACCGCCGAGTTCGTAGATCTTGCCGCCCTCAACCTTGCCATCGACGGCCAGGGCAATGGCTTCCGCCACATCATCCACCGATACCGGCTGGAAGCGCGTCATGCCGCCACCGACGAGCGGCAGGAACGGGAACCGCGCGGCCATGGCGCCGAATTTATTGTAGAAATCATCTTCCGGGCCGAACATGACCGACGGACGCATGATCACGGCATCCGGCATGATCGCAAGCACAGCCTGCTCGGCCTTGCCCTTGGTGCGACCATAGGCCGAAGCCGAATCGGCATCAGCGCCGATGGCCGAAACATGGGTGAGCTTGGCACCTGCGGCACGCGCCGCTTCCGCCACCGCTCGAGCGCCGAATTCCTGTACTGCATCGAACGTGTTACGGCCCGACTGGTGCAGAAGGCCAACGCAATTGATGACATAATCGGACCCGGCAACGGCTGCATCGACCGACTGGCGATAACGCAGGTTGGCCTGCACGAGCGAGATCTGCCCGAGATTGCCAAGCGGTTGAAGGTGGAAAGCCAGATCAGGACGACGAACCGCAACACGGATGCGGTAGCCGCGCTTGGCGAGGATCCGCACCAGATGGCGCCCCAGGAAACCCGAACCGCCGAAGATCGTCACGGTTTTCGGAATATTGGACAGCGCCATGATATCAGCTCCTGATTTTACCCGCCAAGTGCTCGTTCCTTAGCCGAATCTCTCGCTAAGGTGAAGGCATTAAATGCCTTCGACAATCACCATTTCCGCATCCGCGACTTCTTGCCGTATGGCAGCAGCCTTCTGATATTCCGGCGAATAGTAGCAATCATGCGCAGCCTGAAGCGAAGGGAACTCGATCACAACGTTGCGGGCGCGCACCTGGCCTTCAAGACGATGGAAATTGCCGCCGCGGGCGAGGAAGTTCGCCCCATACTTTTCGAAAGCCGGCTTGGCGGCTGCAACATAATCCTTGTAGCGTTCCGCATCACGAACATCGACGCGAGCGATCCAGTAGCCCTTGGGCATCATCTTCTCCTGTTGGTAGGAACTCGTTTCTTTACCTAGGCTGCGTTGCGGATTTCGGCAAGGATGGAACGCGCTGCCTCCAACCGATCGCTAGCACGGATGATCGGCCTTGCCACGACCAGATGGCTGGCGCCCGAGCGGATTGCCTCTGCCGGCGTCATGACACGTTTCTGATCGCCCTTGTCGGCGCCAGCCGGCCGAATACCGGGCGTCACCACCGCCATTTCGGCGCCCACGATCTTGCGAACGGCGGACGCTTCTTCTGCCGAACAGACGATACCGCCCATTCCAGCCTGGCGGGCCTGTTCGGCGCGGCGCAGCACCAGAGTATGCGGATCATATTCGTAGCCGGCATCGATCAGATCGGTTTCATCCATCGATGTCAGGACCGTAACGCCCAACAGGCAGAGATCGGTGCCGCGCGCGGCTTCCACCGCCGCCCGCATTGCCTTCGGATAGGCGTGCAGCGTCAGCATGGTCATGCCCATCTTGGCAATGTTCTCAACCGCGCTCGCCACCGTGTTGTCGATGTCGAGCAGTTTCATGTCGAGGAAGATTTTCTTGCCATCCTTCGCCAGATCGCGCGCGAATTCCAGGCCGCCTGCGAATGCGAGCTGGTAGCCGATCTTGTAGAAATCGACCGTTTCGCCGAGTTCGCGAACGACGGTTTCGGCATCGTTCACCGTCGGTACATCCAGGCCCACAATCAGACGGTCTTTGGCATCCATTTTTCCGGTCCTTCCCATTCATCGAACGGTTTCCAGTCGCATGCAAGCGAACGATCTGCAAGACGGAATGCATAGAGATTGCCACCACCCGCAGGCTGGTCACGATCCCTGGCGATCGGAACCCCTCCGAGATGGCATTTGAGGAGCGTTCCCACGCCGCCGTGACCGACAATCGCGATCGGTATGTCGGGATCATGATTTGAAAGCAGCCGGTCGACGGCCCCGACGATCCTTGCCTGAGCATCGCAGGCCCGCTCCCACCCCCTGAAGCTGTCAGATGGGTAGGCGAAAAACCGGTCGGCGGCCTTTTCGAATTCGGCGGGAACGAGAAAGCCCGTGGCGCTGCGATCATTTTCGCCACTATGGGGAAGGATTTCGACGGAGAGACCCGCACGTCTCGCCATTATCTCAGCCGTTTCGATCGCCTTGGTCTCTTCACTGGCGACGATCCGCCCCAGTTTCGCGACCCATGGCATTTTCGCGGCCGCTTCGGCTCTTGCCTTACCCAGTGGAGACAGGCTCCAACGGGGCACAGGAACCGACGGATCAATCATCACCTGCGGATGGGTGACATAGAAGCCGAACACGGATCATCCAACGGTCTTGCGATAGTGCCAGATCTGCGCCGGGGGAATGTTCCGCATGATGAAATCGAAGTGACTGATCTGGTAGCTGTCGGGCTTTGCGACCACCGGCGAGGCCGGCCCATAGGAAAACTGCACCACCGGGCGCCCGACGGGAATGCGCTCCAGAAGATCCTCGATCAATTCCACGCGCTTGGACATGGGAAAGTTGAGAAGCGGGATGCCGGAAATCACGCAATCGAACTGTTCGCCTTCAAAGTCCTTCAGCGTTTCGGCGAGGTTGAAGGCATCGCCCTCAATGAATTGGACACCGGGGAAGCGCTCGCGGAGATGGCTGACGAAACTGGCGGAATATTCGACTGAAACCAGGTTTTCCGGTTTCACGCCGCGCGCCAGGATGGCCTTTGTGATCACACCGGTTCCTGGGCCCAGTTCAAGCACCCGCAATCCGGAATTTGGATTGATGATGCTGGCCATGCGATCGGCAGTCCGTGCCGAAGTCGGCATGATGGCGCCAACCGTTTTCGGTCCGGCAATCACGCCTTTGAGGAATCGGATCTCATCATCGAATTTTGTTGCAATCCGACTCTTGAGACGAGCGACCATTATCCATTTCCCTTATAATTTCTTAAGTTTCTTGTGCGCCCTAAAAAAAGGTAAAAGCAAGACAGATATGGCCTTGGCCGGCAAAATTCCTTAATTATTTTAATCAACGTTAACGCGCGGGCCACGGATGCTACGAAAAAGCCAGCGCAATCGCTCGCACTGGCTTCAAGATACATTCGAAGACAATCTCAGTCAGACGCGCATCGGCATCAGAACGTAGAGCGCATCATTGCCTGAAGAATCGACGATGATCGTCGGCGAACCCGGATCAGCGAGCTTGAAGACCGCATCATCGCCGCTCAACTGACCCGTGATATCGAGAAGATACTTGGCGTTGAAGCCGATCTCGAGCGGATCGCCCTCATAGGAAACAGCCAGTTCTTCCGTGGCGCTACCGGAGTCGGGATTGTTGACGGTCAGCACCATCTGGCCATCGGTAAGCGCGAGCTTGACGGCACGGCCACGTTCTGACGAGATGGTCGAGACGCGGTCGACCGCGCTGGCAAAAGTCGAGCAATCCACCCGCATCTCCTTGTCATTGCCGGTCGGAATGACGCGCTGATAATCGGGGAAGGTGCCGTCGATCAGTTTCGAGGTCAGAACGATTTCGCCGAAAGACAGGCGGATCTTCGCATCCGACACTTCGAACCGCAGCATCGCTTCGGGATTTTCGATCAGTTTTTGGATTTCGCCCACGGTCTTGCGGGGAATGATGATGCCGGGCATGCCTTCCGCGCCAGACGGCGCTTCGATTTCGGCGCGCGCCAGGCGGTGACCATCCGTTGCGACGGCGCGCAGCTTGAGATCGCTGCCCGATTCGGCCGTGTGAAGGAAAATGCCGTTGAGATAGTAACGGGTTTCCTCGGTCGAGATCGCAAACTGGGTGCGCTCGATCAGCATCTTGAGATCAGCCGCCTTGATATTGAAGGCATGGCTGAAGGTCCCGGCCGTCAGATCGGGAAAATCGCTCTCGGGCAGGCACTGCAGCGAGAATTTCGAACGGCCGGACGACACGCTCATGGTCGTGCCTTCGGCATTGGTCGTCAAAGCCACTTCGGAACCATCGGGCAGCTTGCGGACGATTTCATAGAGCAGATGCGCCGGAACCGTCGTCGCACCGGCCTGTTCGGTCATGGCCGGAGCGCCTTCGGTGATCTCCAGATCGAGGTCGGTCGCCTTCATCATCAGGCTCGAACCTTCGGCCCGCAACAGAACATTCGACAGGATCGGGATCGTATTGCGACGCTCGACCACGCGATGGACGTGACCGAGGGATTTCAACAGATTGGAACGCTCAAGTGTGATACGCATGATCCCTACCGATTTTCTGTACTTCTGCGCCTGGGGTTTCATTCCCGGAGGGCGGGACGGGCAAAATGGCAGAAAGCGGGACGGATGCGCAAGAGAAAAGCCGAACCCATCAACCAATTTACGCTCTTGCACTCCCGCGATCCCTTGCCCATAAGGGCCTGAAGCGACAGGAAGGGTCTTAACGTGTCGGAGAGCGAAGCCAAGGACGGAGCCGGATCGAAGAGCTACCGTATCCGTACGCTCGAAATTCCTGCCAGACCGCTGGAGCCGGGCCTCTATCTGGTTTCCACACCAATCGGCAATCTGTCCGACATCACCCTGCGGGCGCTGGAGACCATTGCCGCAGCCGACATTTTGGCGGCGGAAGATACGCGGGTGACGCGTGTTCTTCTCGAACGCTATGCGATCGGCCGGCGGACCATCGCCTATCACGACCATAATGCGCGCGATGCCGGCGAACGGCTTCTGGCCGATCTCGACCGCGGCCTGTCCGTCGCCATCGTTTCGGATGCCGGCACACCCCTGATTTCCGATCCGGGTTACCGTTTGGCGCAGGCGGCAATCGAGGCCGGGCACCGGGTCTTTCCCATACCCGGCCCCTCTTCGGTGATCACGGCGCTTTCTGCCTCCGGCCTGCCGAGCGACAGTTTCTTCTTCGCCGGGTTTCTGCCGCAGAAGGAGAAGGCGCGCCGCGACCGGCTGGCCGAGATCGGCACCATTCCCGGCACGCTTCTCTATTTCGAGAGCCCGCACCGGCTCGCGGCAAGCCTTGAGGATGCTTCCCTGGTGTTGGGCGGGGAACGGGCGGCCTGCGTGTGCCGCGAACTGACCAAGACGTTTGAGGAGTTCCGTCGCGGTAGCCTGGCAGAACTGGCCGATTTCTATGCGGCGCAGGAGAATATACGCGGCGAGATCGTGGTGGCGATCGCCCCGCCTCCCGAAGCGCAGGAAATGGCGGCTGAAGATGTCGATGCCCTGCTTCTCGAACTCGCCCGCACGATGCCGACGGCAAAGGCCGCCACGGAAGCGGCGCGCCGAACGGGCGAACCGCGAAAGGTTCTCTATCAGCGGCTCCTCGATCTCAAGGCGACCTGACGATGGAGGACGGCACCCGCAAACGGCGTCAAGCGCTGAAGAGGGGCCGGATTTCCGAATATGTCGCGGCTGCCTTTCTGATTCTCAGGGGGTATCAGATCGTCACCATGCATTTCCGCGTCGGCGCCGGCGAGATCGACATCATTGCCCGCAAACGGGACCTGATCTGCTTCGTTGAAGTCAAGGCACGCGCCACGACCGATGGGGCCATTACCGCGGTGACGGGCGAATCACAGCGGCGCATTCACAATGCCAGCCTCGCCTGGCTCTCCCGCCAGCCGGATGGGTCTTCGCTTTCCCTTCGCTATGATATCATCGCCATTTCACCCTTCCGGCTTCCGAAGCATTTTCTAGATGCCTTCTAGGACATGGTCTGACCATGCGCCGATCTCCGCTGTCACATCGACGTCACGCGCGGCAATTAGTGCGCCTGCTAGCGCCCAATGAATATCCGGATCAATTCCCATGCTGACCACCACGACCAACCGGCTTCCGGCCCCTCCCGCCGATCTCAGGTCCCGTCTCGATGCAAAGGACAAGACGATCGAAGCGCATGATGCGCTGATGGCGTCGCTTCCGGCCATGTCGTTGGTCGAAACGGATGGTTCGTCCAGCAAGTCCGCAGCCCTTTCCTTTCCCATCACGGTTTCGGCCTGGAACCTCGAGCGCTGCCTTTTCGTCGAGGCGAGCGCAAGAAGGATTGCGGAAACCCGCTCGGATGTCGTGCTGCTGTCGGAAATGGATTGCGGCATGGCCCGGACCGGACAGAGGCACACGAGCGCCGAACTCGCTCGCGAACTCGACATGACCTATTCCTACGGGGTGGAATTCATCGAATTGGGGTTGGGCTCGCCGATCGAGCGCGATCTCTGCACCGACAGCTTCAATGCGCTTGGGTTTCACGGCAATGCGCTGCTGGCAAAAGCCAACCTGCATGCACCCTTCATGATCCGTCTTGAAGGCGAACGCCTGTGGCGCAACCACGACCCGAACCAGCCGCGCATCGGCGAACGGTGCGCTGTCGGCGCCACTATCGAAAGCGAGGACGGTCCGATCCTGTTTGTCTCGGTTCATCTCGAAAGTGCCGTGACCGCCCCCTACCGGGAGTGGCAGGTGAAAGCGCTTCTCGATGTCATCGACGCCCACTTCCCCGCACTCCCCGTTCTGATCGGCGGCGACATGAACACCGGCAATCGCATGGAGGGTGATTTCGAGGCCGAGGGCCTGTTTCCGGTCGCCTTCGAGCGTGGATATCGACGACATGGTGGTGACATGACGCGGATGACGACCCGCGCCAGCCTGATCAGCCGCTTTCCTGAACGGGCAATGAAGCTCGACTGGTTCCTGAGCCGCGACCTCGACATCGATCGTTCCTCGATCGTCGCTGCAGTGGATGAACAGGGCCGACCGCTCTCGGACCATGAATTGATCACCTGCCGGATTGCGGGCATTACCGGCCGTTAGCTCCCTTGCCATGCGCAGGTCCAGGCCCTAAATCAGGCAGACCCTGCCCACAGCCACACGCGGAGACTTGCATGGCCCGGATCAAGAATGTCGCCATACAGATGGACCATGTGTCCACCATCAACATTACGGGCGACTCCACTTTCGCCATGGGCCTTGAGGCACAGGCGCGCGGCTACCGGCTGTTCCACTACACGCCGAACCAGCTTTCCATGCGCGACGGCGAAATCTATGCGCAGGCCGAAGTGATGGAGCTTCGCGACGTCAAGGGCGATCATTTCACGCTTGCTCCGGCCGAGCGGATCAATCTTGCCGATATGGATGTGGTGCTCCTGCGCCAGGATCCGCCCTTCGACATGGCCTATATCACCTCCACCCACCTTCTCGAGCGCGTTCATCCGAAGACGCTGGTGGTCAATGATCCGAACTGGGTGCGCAATTCCCCGGAGAAGATCTTCGTTACCGAATTCGCCGACCTCATGCCGAAGACGCTGATCACACGCAATGTGAGCGAAATTGCGCGCTTCCGTGCCGAAATGGGCGATATCATCCTGAAGCCGCTCTATGGCAATGGCGGTGCCGGCGTGTTCCACTCCTCGCGCGATGACCGCAACTTCTCCTCGTTGCTCGAAATGTTCGGCCAGCTGTTCCGCGAACCCTATATCGCCCAGCAATATCTGCCGGCGGTGCGCAAGGGCGACAAGCGCATCATCCTCATCGACGGCGAACCCGTCGGCGCCATCAACCGCGTGCCTGCCGAAACGGATTCACGCTCGAACATGCATGTCGGCGGCCGCGCCGAACATACCGAGCTGACCGACCGCGAGCGCGAGATCTGTGCCCGTATCGGCCCATCGTTGCGTGAACGCGGCTTCATTCTGGTCGGTATCGACGTGATCGGCGACTATATGACCGAAATCAACGTGACTTCGCCGACCGGCATCCGCGAGGTGAAGAAGTTCGGCGGCGCCGATATTGCCAGCCTGTTCTGGGATGCGGTGGAGAAGAAACGCGCCTGACGCGTTGCAAGCATGGCGAGCGCCGGGTAGGCTTGATTTGTTCCGGCGCCACAACCTCCCACAACCAGACTTCCCGTCAATCGTGCATTTGTTCGATTATTGTTCTTGTTTTATTCCTTTTTCCATGCTTAATTGCAATCCGTAACCGCATTACACGTGTATCCGCCCGTTGCGGCGGCCAGGCGAAGGGTTTCGGGGCATGGTGGCGAGGGTCGGAACGGTTGCATTCCAGGGGATAGATGGCGTGCCTGTCGATGTGCAGGTGATGGTCGCTCCCGGCAAGATCGGCATGCATATCGTGGGCCTGCCGGACAAGGCAGTGGCCGAAAGCCGGGAACGGGTGCAGGCCGCCCTGCATGCCTCCGGGCTCGCGCTTCCGCCCAAGAAGGTCACCGTCAATCTGGCACCGGCTGACCTGCCGAAAGAGGGTAGCCACTTCGATCTGCCGATCGCGCTTGCATTGATGGCTGCACTGGGGGCAATTCCTTCCGATGCGCTGGCAAGTTACCTCGTTATCGGCGAACTCAATCTTGATGGAACGATTGCCGCTGTGGCCGGCGCGTTGCCCGCCGCCATCACTGCCAATTCGCTCGACAAGGGGTTGATCTGCCCCGCCGACAGCGGCCCGGAAGCTGCCTGGGCAGGGTCGGAGATCGACATTCTGGCGCCACGTAGCCTCGTTGGCCTCGCCAACCATTTTCGCGGAACCCAGGTGCTGAGCCGGCCGGAACCTGCCATTCGCCCGAGCCCCGCCAATCTGCCGGATCTTGCCGATATCAAGGGACAGGAAAGTGCCAAGCGCGCACTTGAAGTGGCAGCGGCTGGCGGACACAACCTCTTAATGATCGGACCGCCCGGATCGGGGAAATCGATGCTGGCGCAACGTCTGCCTTCGATTCTGCCACCGCTGACCTCCGGCGAACTGCTCGAAGTGTCGATGATCCATTCGCTGGCCGGTCAGCTCGCGGGCGGCAAGCTTTCCAGCCACCGTCCCTACCGGGCGCCGCACCATTCCGCCACCATGGCTGCGCTCGTCGGCGGCGGCTTGCGTGCCCGCCCCGGCGAGGCTTCGCTCGCCCATCATGGCATCCTGTTTCTCGATGAGCTGCCGGAGTTCAATCCGCAGACGCTTGACGCGTTGCGCCAGCCGCTCGAAACCGGCGAATGCGTGATTGCGCGTGCCAATCACCATGTTTCCTATCCGGCGAGCATCCAGCTGGTGGCAGCGATGAATCCTTGCCGTTGCGGCATGGCGGGCGAGCCCGGCCATCAATGTGCCCGCGGTCAACGCTGCGCCGCCGACTACCAGGCGCGGATTTCCGGCCCCCTGCTTGATCGGATCGATATCCGGATCGACGTTCCGGCCGTTTCGGCTCATGACTTGCTGCGTCCGATGCCGGCGGAACCGAGTGCGGTGATTGCCGCGCGCGTTGCCCGCGCCCGCGAACGCCAGCGGGATCGGTTCATCGCGCTCGGCCATCCACGGCTTGGCGCCAATGCCCATTGTTCGACGGCGCTCATTGAAAAGATCGCCGATCCGGATCCGGCTGCGCTTCAACTGCTCAAGGATGCCGCCGACAAGATGAAGTTTTCCGCCCGCGGCTATCACCGCATCCTGAAAGTGGCGCGCACCATAGCCGATCTAGACGAGGCCGATAGGATCGGTCGCATCCATCTGGCGGAAGCGATTTCCTATCGCCTGGCGGGCGAGCGATTGCAGAGTGCTGCGTAAACGGCAATCAGGATCGTCTGGGCATCAGATCGATTGATCGGCAAACTTTGATACGGCCTCGCGATGATCGAGGCGGAACTTGGCGCCTGAAAATCGTGTATAGAGGTCTCGATGGGCGGCGTGTCCCGTGGAGGTGGATCGCTGTTCATAATCGGCGGTCCAGGCGAGCAACGCTTCGAAGGCGGTTTGGTTCTCACCATTCTGAGGACCACGGGCTTGAATGTTTTTCAGACATTCCGGTACTGGCAAATCGATCCAGACCAACGCCGTAGCCCGTTCGAGCGCAGCTTCAGCCAACCAGCCGAACACACCCTCGATCAGCCATGCGGGCGATGTGGCGATCGTTCTGGTGTCCTGAAATGCCAGTTGCTTGTCGCGTGGTACGCCCGGCAAGCCGGGCTCCCAGTGCAGATTGTCAAGATGATAGGCCGGGAGAGAAAGGTTTGATCCGAGCTTCAGAGCGAGCCAGGACTTGCCTGACCCGCAATTGCCGATGATCAGCATTCGATTGAAATTTGTCGCCATCACCCTTCCCCCGATCCTGCGACAGGACGTCGAGGGATGACGACCGAAGCGTCAGCCGCCGAGTCCCTCGAACAGCGCCGTCGACAGATAGCGTTCGGCAAAAGACGGGATGATGACAACGATGGTCTTGCCGGCATTTTCCTCACGCTGGCCGACCTTGATTGCTGCGGTCAGAGCCGCGCCGGACGAAATGCCGACCGGCACACCTTCGAGCCTTGCAACCAGACGCGCATTGGCAAAAGCCTCGTCATTGCTGACCGTCACCACCTCATCATAGACCGAGCGGTCGAGAATGGCCGGGGCGAAGCCGGCGCCAATGCCCTGGATTTTGTGCGGGCCAGGATTGCCGCCGGAAAGAACCGGAGAATCCGCCGGCTCGACAGCGATGACCTGGACCGACGGCTTCTTCGCCTTCAGCACCTGGCCGGTGCCCGTGATAGTTCCACCGGTACCGATACCGGAAACGAAGATATCCACGCCGCCATCGGTGTCGTTCCAGATTTCTTCCGCCGTCGTCTTGCGGTGGATTTCCGGATTGGCCGAATTTTCGAACTGTTGCGGGATGATGGCATCCGGCAGCGTTGCGGCGAGTTCCTCGGCCTTGGCGATCGCGCCCTTCATGCCCTTGGCGCCTTCGGTCAGCACCAGTTCGGCACCAAGCAGCGCCAGCATCTTGCGGCGCTCGATCGACATGGTTTCCGGCATGGTGAGGATAAGCTTGTAACCCTTTGCTGCGGCGGCAAAGGCAAGTGCGATCCCGGTATTGCCCGAGGTCGGCTCGACCAGCGTCGATTTGCCGGGCGTGATCTTGCCCTGCGCTTCGAGCGATTCGATCATGGCGACGCCAATACGATCCTTGACGGAGGCGATCGGGTTGAAGAATTCAAGCTTGGCGAGAAGGTTGGCCTTGACGCCCTTTTCCTTGGCCAGCTTGTCCAGCCGTACGATGGGCGTGTCACCGATCGTCTCGATGATGGAGCCGTAAACGCGTCCGCGACCCGGTTTCTTAGTGTCAGCCATGATGTTTCTCCCTATTCGTTTGGGCGAAGGTAGGGCGTATCCGGCAATCTTTCCAGACAGAATTCCACGCTTCCAGCAGTCGCGCCGGAAAATTCATCCAGAGTTCAGGCAAAACCAGAATATTCTTCCAAATCACGCCCGGAGAGCGATGTAGCCCGCCGTTCCCATCAGAAAGGTCGCGGCAACGCGGTTGAGACCGCGCAGCTGTTCCGGATGGCGGAAAAGTTCGCGCGCCCGCGAGGCCAGGGCAATATAAGGTACGGTTACCAGTACCAGCACCACAAATGTCGCGGCCAGCAACTGGAGATAATCAGTAACGGTCAGCGTATCGAGACTGACAAGCGTCGGCACCAGCGCAACGTAAAACAGCATCGCCTTCGGGTTGCCTAGCGTCACAAAGAGGCCGGCGAGAAAGGAATGGATCGGCGACCGTTTGGGACCCGCCGCCATTTCAGCTTTTACGAGCCCGGCGGTCCAGATCTTGTAGGCGACATAGGCGAGATAGGCTGCGCCCAGATATTTGATCACCATGAAGAGCGCGCCGAACGTCTGGGCGACGACAGACAGTCCGAGAACGACGGCCGTGAGGAACACCATGTCGCCCAGGATGAGACCGAATGCCATTGCAAGACTGTCGGTAAAACCCGCCCCCATGGCGCGCGCAACGAGCGCCGTGATACCGGGGCCAGGAATGATCGCGGCAACGAATAGCGCGAGGGAGTAGGTGAGAAGCGTGGCAATGGTCATGGCAAACTGTTCATCTCTGACATCAAACGCCTTTCATATTGTTTTTGGACAAAAAGGGCAATAGACCGAATTTTCATTTGCGTTAAGTAACGTATTCCGTATTATTTACGGATGCATGTTGATTGTTCGTTTTAGAATTCAGCCATCGGAGATAGGCAGGATGGGGTAACAGGCTCCGAATGAGCGGCAGAGCGCATCATCAGCACCTGCTCGCCCATTTCCGGCAAGGCCTCGCCCGTCCAGTCCAACCTGTCAGGCGGGATGAAAAGCCGGACGCGGCTCGCTGGTTTTCCGATTGCGGCCATCAGACTGGCAAGCGGCGGCAATCGTTGTGCCACCACATCGAGGATCTCGGGAACACCATCTGCGGCCAGGCGCCAGGCAACGAGCGCCTGTCGTTCTTCGATCAATGTCAGCCGGACATCATCGACGAGATGGCAATTGAGCAGGAACATCCGCCCCTGTTCTGTAACGGCAAGACGCCCAGACACGGGCATCCGTTCGGCCAGCATGCGGGTCACAAGGGCCGCATCGTCGACATTCCTGACATCTAGCTGCCTGACAAGCGCGTCCGGGACGATCGGTGCTGGTGCCTGCCCTTCGAACCGATATTGCGGGATCATTCGAAATCCATGCGGCTGATAGAGGCCGGGCTTGTCGGTATAGAGAAGGATCGCTTCAAAACCGACGGCCTCGCAACGCGCGATAGTCCTTTCGATCAGATCGCGAAAAAGGCCTCGTCCCCGATAGGGCGGGCGTACGGCACCCGATTGCCAACCGGTAGCGCGGATGACGCGCCCGTTCAGGATGATCGGCATCGAAAATGCCGTGAGATTGGCGACGCAGTTGCCGTCCTCATCGAAATAGGCCGATGGCATGCAGGAAGGATCGTAGCTGCCATGGCGATCGAGCGGGGCGATATCCACATCGAATATGTCGAGGATCAGGCTCTTGATCGCAACCCAGCCTGCCGGATCGGCGAAATAGTCCTCCCGGAACGTAAGATCCGGGAACGCGGTCATTGAAGGCCGGTCGATCCGAACCCGCCGGCGCCGCGGTCCGTCGTGCCGGCAAGTGCCCGCTCCTCGACCCTCGCCTGCACGACGGGGGCAATCACCATCTGCGCAATGCGCATGCCGCGTTCGATGACGAAATCCTCAGCACCGTGATTGATCAGCAGCAACTGCACTTCGCCACGGTAGTCACTATCGATCGTGCCGGGCGCATTGAGGCAGGTGATGCCATTCTTGAAGGCCAGGCCGGACCGGGGGCGGATCTGCGCTTCGAACCCTTGAGGGATTTCGAAAACGAAACCGGTGGGAACCAGCGCGCGCTGGCCGGGAGCCAGCACCATCCGGGCACCTTCGGCGAGGGCTGCACGCAGGTCCATTCCTGCCGCACCGGTCGTTTCATAGGACGGCAGGGCCATGCCTTCGCCATGCGGAAGCCGGACAATGCCAAGGGTGGGGGCGGGTGATGTTTTTTCGCTCATGCGGTCTTGTTGCGGTTTCTTCCATGCCGGTCAATTGCATTTAGCCGCCCGACTGGCTAGAAGGCAGCCACTCAACAGGATTTTCTCGTGATGACCGAAGAACTGGCCGAGGCGATCTCCCGCCGCCGCACCTTTGCCATTATCGCCCACCCGGATGCCGGCAAGACGACGTTGACCGAAAAGCTGCTGCTGTTCGGTGGCGCCATTCAGCTCGCCGGCGAAGTGAAGGCCAAGAAGGACCGTATCCAGACCCGGTCGGACTGGATGAAGATCGAGCGCGAACGCGGCATCTCGGTCGTCACCTCGGTGATGACGTTTGAATATGAAGGCAATGTCTTCAACATCCTCGATACGCCCGGCCACGAAGACTTCGCAGACGATACCTACCGTACGCTGACGGCTGTCGATGCTGCGGTCATGGTCATCGATGCCGCCAAGGGCATCGAACCGCGCACGCTGAAGCTGTTCGAAGTCTGCCGCATGCGCAACATTCCGATCATCACCTTCATCAACAAGATGGACCGCGAGAGCCGCGATCCGTTCGAGATTCTTGATGAGGTCGAAGACAAGCTGGCGCTCGATACCGCACCCGTGACCTGGCCGATCGGCCGTTCCAAGACATTCTGCGGCAGCTATCATCTGGCGACGAACGAAGCGCGTGGATCCGATACAGAGGCCGAGACCAAGAAGGTCAACGGCCCGGAAGCCGTGGCAAGCCGGCTGCCGCAGAACGAGCAGGAAGCCTTCATCGACGAGGTCAACCTGGCGGCAGAAGCCTGCAAGCCCTTCGACCAGGAAGCCTTTCTCGAAGGCCATATGACGCCGGTCTTCTGGGGTTCGGCGCTCAGGAATTTCGGTGTCCGCGACCTCATCAATGCGCTCGGCGACTTTGCGCCGCCACCGCGCGACCAGGTGGCAGATACGAGAACCGTTCATGCGGCCGAAGACAAGATGACGGCCTTCGTCTTCAAGATCCAGGCCAATATGGACCCCAACCACCGCGACCGCATTGCTTTTGCGCGCATCTGCTCCGGTAAGCTTGAACGCGGCATGAAGGCGAAACTCGCGCGCACCGGCAAACTGATCGGACTGACCGCACCACAATTCTTCTTCGCCTCGCAGCGCCAGCTCGCCGACACCGCTTACGCCGGCGATGTGGTGGGCATCCCCAACCATGGAACGCTTCGCATCGGCGACACGCTGACCGAAGGAGAATCGCTGGTTTTCCAGGGTGTGCCGAACTTTGCGCCGGAAATCCTGCGCCGCGTGCGGCTCGAAGATGCGATGAAGGCGAAGAAGCTCAAGGAAGCGCTGCAGCAGATGGCAGAAGAAGGCGTGGTGCAGCTCTTCTCGCCGGAAGATGGTTCGCCGGCAATCGTCGGCGTCGTCGGTGCCCTGCAGCTCGATGTTCTCAAGGAACGCCTGTCAGCCGAATATGGTTTGCCGGTCTCCTTTGAAATGAGCCGCTTCTCCGTCTGCCGCTGGATTTCGGCCGACCAGCCCGGTGATCTCGACAAGTTCATCACCGCCCGCCGCGGTGACATCTGCCGCGATCTCGATGGCGATCCGGTCTTCATGGCGCAGGATTCCTTCTCGCTGCGCTACGAGTCCGAACGGTATCCGGCCATCAAGATGGTGGCGATCAAGGAATATCACCAGCTCAAGGCCGCTTGATGGAACCCGCAAGGGAAAACCTTGCGGATATCTGTTTGAGCCTGCATCACAGACAAGACGTTTCGGGCATGGGTTTGGCGGCAGATTTGCGCTAAGACCCTGCCAGAACGATCTGAGTCGGGGGAATGTCGGCGCCATGCAATTTGAAACTCTGGAAATCGAGGGCCTGCTTCTCGTCACGCCCAAGCGACATGGGGATGAGAGAGGCTGGTTCTCCGAGGTTTTTCGGGAAGATCTGTTCCGCAAGGCCGCTGGCGATATTCATTTCGTCCAGCACAACCAGTCCTATTCCAAGCCCAGGGGCACAGTGCGGGGCCTGCATTTCCAGCTTGAGCCCCGGGCGCAAGGCAAACTGGTGCGCTGCCCGCGCGGCCGCGTTCTCGATGTTGCGGTCGATTTGCGCCGGTCGTCTCCGACGTTCGGAAAGCATATCACCGTCGAACTCAGCGCCGAAAACGGCAGGCAATTGTGGATCCCATCCGGATTTGCGCATGGCTTCTGCACGTTGGAAGACGATTGCGAACTCGCTTACCTGGTGACGGATTATTACAGCCCGGAGCATGATCGCGGCCTGTTGTGGAACGATGCCGCCCTCGGCATCGCCTGGCCGGTTGAAGCCGAGGCTGCGGTCCTTTCC
Organism: Fluviirhizobium alvei; assembly: GCF_030551875.1. Lineage (GTDB taxonomy): Bacteria > Pseudomonadota > Alphaproteobacteria > Rhizobiales > Rhizobiaceae > Rhizobium_E > Rhizobium_E alvei. The sequence continues at coordinate 162,784 of NZ_JAUOZU010000012.1, forward strand.
GGGAAAGACCGACAGCAGCCGACGCTCGCCGCACTGGGGCCAATGTTCGACTGAACAGGGCTCATGAGCGGGCCGCAAGGATTGGCAGAAGAAGGATATAGTGATGCGGATCATCGTTACCGGCGGAGCCGGCTTCATCGGGTCGGCCCTCGTGCGCCATCTTGTGCTGACGGAAGGTTGCGAAGTTCTGACGCTCGACAAGCTGACCTATGCCGGAAATCTTGCGAATCTTGCGCCCCTTGAAGGTCATGCGAACCATCGGTTTCTGCAGGCCGATATCTGCGATGGCGCTGTCGTGCGCGATGCTTTCGCGCAATTCCGCCCCGACCGGATCTATCATCTGGCGGCAGAAAGCCATGTCGACCGTTCCATCACCGGTGCGGCCGATTTCATCCACACCAATGTGATCGGAACCTTCACGCTTCTCGAGGCGGCGCGTGGTTACTGGGATTCGCTACCGGCAGAAGACAAGGCGAGCTTCCGCTTTCTCCACGTCTCGACGGACGAGGTCTATGGTTCGCTTGGTGCCACCGGCCTATTCACCGAGACGACGCCTTACGATCCCTCATCACCCTATTCCGCATCGAAGGCGGCTTCCGATCATCTCGCGATTGCCTGGGGCCGCACCTATGGTCTGCCGACGATCGTTTCCAACTGCTCCAACAATTACGGACCCTATCATTTTCCGGAAAAACTCATTCCGCTCGTCATTCTCAATGCGCTGCATGGCAAACCACTGCCGGTCTATGGCGACGGATCGAATATCCGTGACTGGCTCTATGTCGAGGATCATGCCAAGGCGCTGCATCTTATCGCCAGCCGCGGTCGACTGGGCGAGACCTACAATGTCGGCGGCCGCAACGAACGCCGCAACATCGATGTGGTGACGACAATCTGCGCTATACTGGACCGTCTCGCACCGAAGAACCATCCGCATGCCGATCTCATCACCTATGTAACGGACCGGCCGGGCCATGATGCGCGCTATGCCATCGACGCGACCAAGCTCGAGACGGAGCTCGGCTGGCGAGCGGAGGAGACCTTCGAGACCGGCATCGAGAAAACCGTCGCCTGGTACCTCGAAAACGAGGCCTGGTGGCGGCCGCTTCGCGATCGGGTCTATTCCGGCGAGCGCCTCGGCGTGCTGACACCGGAGAAATGATCATGCGCATCGTCGTTACGGGAAAGAGCGGCCAGGTCGTTACGGCCCTCATCGAGCGCGGTCCCGCGGCCGGTGCGGAGATCCTGCCGATCGGTCGACCAGAACTCGATCTTGCCGATCCCGAAAACGCCTTCGAACTGCTGGCTGCACTAGCCCCGGACGTGATCGTCTCTGCCGCCGCCTATACGGCGGTCGACAAGGCCGAAAGCGAGGCAGAGCTTGCATATGCAGTCAACGCCCGGGGTCCGGAAGGGATTGCGGCGGCCGCGGCCCGCCTCAACGTGCCGGTCATTCACATCTCGACCGACTATGTGTTCGATGGCAGCAAGACCTCGCCCTGGCTGGAAGATGACAAGGTGGCGCCACTCGGCGTCTATGGCGCATCAAAGCTCGCCGGCGAGGCTGCCGTGCTCGCATCCGGTGCTCGGGCGGTCATCTTGCGCACGGCCTGGGTCTATGCCCCTTTCGGCGCCAACTTCGCCCGAACCATGTTGCGTCTGGCGGAAAATCGCGATGAAGTCGGCGTGGTCGCCGACCAGATTGGCGCGCCCACCTCGGCGCTCGATATTGCCGATGCCATTCTGAAGGTGGCGCGCAACCTCGCCGACCACAAGGACGATCCGAAGCTCGAAGGCATCTTCCATCTTGGCGCGAGCGGACCGGATGCTTCCTGGGCAGATTTCGCCGAGGCGGTCTTCTCGGGGCTGGCAGAGCGCGGCGGCAAGCGGGTCCATGTAAAGCGCATTGGGACTGTCGACTATCCGACGCCGGCGCAGCGGCCCCACTATTCCCGGCTCTCCACCGAAAAGCTCGCGCGGGTCCATGCTGTCACGCTGCCAGACTGGCGCGATGCGCTTTCTGTTATCCTCGATCGTCTGGTTGGCCCAGCCTCCATGCGACGCGATGACTGACCCACTGGATTTGGCAGTCGCGCGGCCTATATCCTGAGCATCGAACAAAGGAGATACCGCTTGCTGAATACTATGCGTCACGCCCATCGCTTCGTCTGGAACAGGCTCGGCCGCTACGAGCCAATCGCCTATCTGACAGTGGGGCTGATTGCGGCGGGTGCATTCCTCGCCCTGATGCTGGTTTCGGAAATCAACGAGGGCGATACGCGTGCCTTCGATGAAGCCATTCTCCTCAGCCTGCGGCAGGCCGGCGATCTGGCAACCCCGATCGGTCCTGCCTGGCTTGCGCATGCCTTTAACGATATCACCGCACTGGGTGGGACGACGGTGCTGACATTGCTCACGACCTTCGTCGTTCTATACCTGCTCGTTATCCGTCAGCGGCCGGCGGCGCTTTTCGTTCTTCTATCCATTCTGGGCGGCTGGGGTCTCAGCACCTTCCTGAAAATCAGCGTGGCGAGGGCGCGGCCGGATGTCGTGCCGCATCTCGTTGATGTCCATGACATGAGCTTCCCAAGCGGGCATGCCATGGTTTCGGCCGTGACCTACCTGACACTCGCAGCCTTATTGTCGCGCAGCCAGGAATCGATGAAGCTGCGGATCTTTTTCATGGCGTCCGCCACGATCCTGACGCTGCTCATCGGCACGAGCCGGGTGTTTCTCGGCGTCCATTTCCCGACCGATGTAATCGGTGGCTGGCTTTTGGGCACGTCCTGGGCGAGCTTCTGCTGGCTGCTGTCGCGTTATCTTTTGCCTGCTGTCCAGAAAGATGGGGTCAGCGTAACGAAAGCGGCCGACGGGACCGGCTGACAGGCAGAATTCAAAGTACCCGGCTATCGGGAATGACGAGGCAGAAGCAGGTCCCGCGCGTAGCTTTTTCCACCAAGCGAATGCTGCCGCCGTGGGCCTCGATCAATTCCCGCGCGATCGCCAGGCCGAGACCGGTACCGCCCGACCGGGCCGAACCGCGAAAGGCCGCAAACAGATTGTCCTTGGCTTTCTGCGGCATGCCGGGACCCGTATCGTCAACGTTGATCAACACCAGATGCCCCTGCCGTTCGGCCGAGATCTCAAGGCGGCGCGGCTGTTCCGTCTGGCCTTCGAGCGCCTGGCTGGAATTCCGGCAGAGATTGTAGATCACCCGGAACAACTGTTCCGGGTCCGCATCGACAGCCAGCTTGCGATCGACAGTGACGACGAACTCGATATCGGTTCCGCCAAGGCCGAGGATTTCGCCGACATCCTCGATCAGCGGGCTCAACAGGACCATGGACCGGCGCGGTGCCGTCTCTGACGCTCGGCCGTAAGACAGGACCTCCGTGGAATAGCCGATCGCGCGGCCAAGCGTCCGCACCAGTTTTGTCGAGAGGCCACGCACGACATTGTCATCGATATCGGCTAGCCTGTCCGACATCAGTTGCGCTGAAGACAGGATGTTACGCATGTCGTGATTGATCTTCGACACCGCCAGGCCCAGATCGGCGAGGTTCTTCTGCTGCCGGATGGTCTTCTGCAGATCGCGCTGCATCAGGGCCAGGTGACGGGCGGCAAAGGCCAGTTCGTCGCTGCCTCGCGGTGCGGCCATCACGGCCGAAGCATTGGACGGATCCGCGGCAAAGGCCTGCATCGATGCCGTCATACGGCTGACGGGCCGGATCAGAATGCGGTTGATGGCAAAGAAGATCAATGCAGCGGTGATGAGCGATATGATGATCGACACAAGAAGGATCTCGCGGCAATAGACGAACATGGCATGCCGAAGCTCGGCATCCTGCATCACGAGTTCGATTTCCATTTCCGACTCGCCGATCCGTCCCCGCACGCTGAAGACATCGTTGCCGCCGAAAATTAGCGTGTGAAAAGCGTCACGCGCGGCGGCCCAGAAGCCGGTCTCGGAAAGGTCATATTGCGCATTGACCATCGGCGGCATCTCCGACACCACGATCATGCGGGTGATATCCTGCTTATGCAGCGCAATCGCCATCGTCCCGGTCGCCATCAAGGTACTTTCCTGCAGGGGGCGCGGCAGATCCACCTGCGGCAGGCCATCGATGACGATCGCCGCAGCCGCAGCGGTGTTGAGGCGATCCCTCAGCCAGGCAAGGCGCATGTTGGTGACAGATGGCACGAAGATGAGAATTTCGGCCAGCATGACGAAGACGACAGTCATTGCGAGGATCTTGGTGGACAGTCGCGACGTTACCGGCACGGCAGCAATGCCAGTGGCTGCCGGTTCGTTCGATGACTGTGAGACGTCGGTCAAGATACACTCCGCGTTCGACTGTTGCGATTCACCTGCAACGGTTCGGAACTTCACTTTCATTCGGTAGCGCGAATATGTCCAAAGGGCAATTTCCACAATAGCCTTTCAGCCTTTCCGACGCGCAACATGCTGGCTCAGAGGCGTTCTTGACTTTCCGGACCCACCCCCCTATAAGCCCGGCCACGTTCGACAGGAACTCCGTTCGGCGGCGAAAGCTGTGTCGTTCGAAAACCCAAACACGCTCATCCAAGAAGGGCCGCACTCCGCGGTAATTAAATAAATGGCTACCAAGCGTACCTACCAACCTTCCAAGCTTGTTCGCAAGCGCCGCCACGGCTTCCGTGCGCGTCTCGCAACCAAGGGCGGCCGCAAGGTCCTTTCCGCTCGCCGCAACCGTGGTCGCAAGCGCCTGTCCGCCTAAAACCTTCGATCCGAAGGACCATGACGGAAAATCAAAAAGACATGACTGCCGGTCGGCTCAAGAGCCGGCCGGAGTTTTTGCGTGTTCGGGAAGGCGAAAGGCGGCGTGGCCCCTTTTTCATTCTCGAGGTTCTGGATCGCAAGGACGCGCCCCTGCCACCGCGCGCCGGCTTCACGGTGACCAAGAAGCAGGGCAATGCCGTCGAGCGCAACCGAATGCGTCGCCGGTTCAAGGAAGCGGTCCGGCATGCGGGACAGTTTGCAATGGCGCCCGGCCATGACTATGTGATCGTCGCGCATCGCGATGCGTTGACGGTATCTTTCGACGAATTGACAAAAGCGCTGGTGGAACGCATTGCAAGCCGGCAGAAATCCAAGGGACGGACATCGGGAAAAAGTGATGGAAAAAAACCGTAACTATTATATCGCGATCGTCTTTTCCGTGTTGATCGTTTTCGTCTGGCAGTTCTTCTATATGGGCCCGAAGATGGAGGCCGAGCGTCAGCGCGAAGCTGCCCAGCAGGCCGAACTCGCCAAGACCAAGAAGGCCGAACAGCCCGCAGCGGATATTGCGGCGGCCCCGGTACCGGGCATGGATGGCGCGGCGGTTGCCGTCATCAATCGCGACCAGGCGCTTGCCGAAGTGCCGCGCGTGACGATCGATACGCCTGCGCTCACCGGCTCCATCAATCTGATCGGCGCCCGCCTTGATGATCTCAAGTTAAAGAATTATCGCGAGACGATCGACAAGACGAGCCCGATCATCACGCTCTTCAGCCCCGGCAACACCAAGGACGGCTATTTCGTCGAACTCGGCTTCACCGGCGCCGCAGGCTCGGTGCCGAACAGCAAGACGCAATGGTCGGTCGAGGGCAATTCGAAGCTGACCGCCGATACACCAGTCACGCTGGTTTATACGAATGAGGCCGGCTCGGTCTTCACGCGCAAGATCTCGGTGGACAAGGATTACATGTTCACCGTCGAGGACTCGGTGAAGAACAGTTCGGCACAGCCGCTGGCATTGGCGCCCTATGGCCGCGTCGTTCGCTACAACCAGCCGACCCATGCTTCTGCCTGGGTTCTGCATGAGGGCTATATCGGCGTCATGGACGGCAACCTGAAGGAAGAGACCTTCGCTGATGCTTCGGAAGAGCCCTTCAAATTCGAGGCCACCAATGCTGGCTGGCTCGGGATCACGGACAAGTACTGGGCGGCGGCAATCGTTCCGCAGCCGGGCGCAGCATTTACATCGAACTTCTCGCATGTAACCAAGGGCCAACCGCTCTTCCAGGCTGACTATCGCACCAACGCCGCCGACACGATCGCTGCAGGCGAATCCAAGTCGTTCAAGACCCTCGTCTTCGCCGGTGCCAAGCAGGTTCCTCTCGTAGAAGCCTATGGCGAAAAGAACGGCATCGAAAGCTTCGACAAGCTGATCGATTGGGGCTGGTTCTACTTCTTCACCAAGCCGATGTTCTACCTGATGGACTGGCTGTTCCGCTATTTCGGCAATTTCGGTCTCGCCATCCTCGGCACCACCGTTATCGTGAAGTTGCTGTTCTTCCCGATCGCCAATCGCCAGTATGCGTCCATGGCCAAGATGAAGACGCTGCAGCCGAAGATGGAAGAACTGAAAGCCAAGTTCGGCGACGACCGGATGGGCCTTCAGACGGCCATGATGCAGCTCTACAAGGAAGAGAAGGTCAATCCGCTTGCCGGCTGCTGGCCGATCCTGTTGCAGATCCCGGTCTTCTTCGCGCTCTACAAGGTCATCTATGTGACCATCGAAATGCGGCATGCGCCGTTCTTCGGCTGGATCCAGGATCTTTCGGCTCCCGATCCGACGACGCTCTTCAACCTGTTCGGTCTCATTCCGTGGGATCCGCCGCAGGCGCTGATGCTGGGCGTCTGGCCGATCATCATGGGCATCACCATGTTCGTGCAGATGCGCATGAACCCGACCCCGCCCGATCCGACCCAGGCTATGATTTTCAACTGGATGCCGCTGATCTTCACCTTCATGCTGGGTTCGTTCCCCGCTGGCCTTGTCATCTACTGGGCCTGGAACAACACGCTGTCGGTCCTCCAGCAGGGCATCATCATGAAGCGTCATGGCGTCAAGATCGAGCTCTTTGACAATCTGAAGAACCTGTTCAAGCGCAAGCCATCATCCGCCTGAATGGATCGTCAGGATATTTCATGAATGACGGATGTCGCTTTTGGCGGCATCCGGCCTTACAAAATAACCTATATCTAGTGACCAAGGCTTTCCGGACCATCCGGGGAGCCTTTGTCTTTGGGGGGACCGGATGGACAAGGCGGGCGCAAACACAGCTCTTTCCCACGAGAGGCTCGGCGCAACGCTTGTTTTCCTCTCAGCGGTCATCTGGAGCTTCGGTGGGGCGATTGCGCGCTTCCTGACGATTTCCGACAGCTGGACGATTGTCTTCTGGCGGGCTCTGTTTGCAGGCCTCTTCCTGCTCGGCTTCCTTCTGCTGCGCGATGGGCCGCGCAAGACCTTCGCACTTTACCGCACGATGGGCATTCCCGGCCTCCTCGTCGCCTTTGGCTTTGCCACCGCCTCGACCTGCTTTGTCATTGCGATCAGCTATACGACGGTCGCCAATGTGGTGCTTATCCAGGCTGGCATTCCGCTCATTGCTGCGCTGATGGCCTGGATCCTGTTTCGCGAACGCATCGCGCCCTCGACCTGGATCGCGATTGGAGCCGTGATCATCGGCGTCGCGATCATGGTGCTCGGTGCGCCACTTTTTTCCGGCGGAGCGCTGAGCGAACCGAATACCGCTGCAGCAAGCACCTATCCGAATGCCTGGATCGGCAACCTGCTGGCTCTGACGATCGCCATCGTCTTTGCCATGACGACAGTCGTGACACGTCGTTTTCCCAATGTCCGGCAAACGCCCGGCGCATCAGCTGGCTGTTTTGCGGCAGCCCTCTTTGCCGCCAGCCAGGCCGGGAGCCTGTCGGTTACGACCGGAGAACTCGGAATTCTCTTCGTGTTCGGCGCCCTCAATCTCGGGTTAGGCATGGCGCTCTTCGTCACCGGTGCCCGGCTGATCCCGTCCGCCTTCGCCGCTCTTTTAGGCACGGCCGAGACCGTTCTCGGACCTGTTTGGGTCGCGATCATCCACGGAGAAATTCCCGGGATCGAAACGATGGTTGGAGGCGGCATCGTACTTGCAGCCCTGATTGCCTATCTTGCGTCGACACTCCGCAAGACGGCACCTGCGCTTTCAGGCCAGCAATCCCAAAAAGCGTAACCATCGATTAACCATATCTCAACTAAAACTATCCTTAGGGCAGGCAGCCGTTGGGCGGCCTTCCCACGAATTTTACTTTTCAAATTGGAAGCTGGAGCTAATTCATGAGTGCCAATGCCCTCCCCGAGCTTTTTGATGGAACCGAGGCGGGCATGGACGAGATCCTGGCGATCATCGAACAGGCCGGCAGTGGCGATTATATGCGGCTTCCGACCGGTTCGGACCAACTGTCCAAGGGGCTAGCCCGCTTCATCGGCGATGTGCGCGACAAGGGGTCCATCTCCCTTTCGAATGTCGTCAACATCTCTGTTTCAATGACTGAGACCGCCGTGATGGCGGCAAACCTGCTGCATTTCCTGCGCGGCGTCGACAATGAATCGCAATCGGTTGCGGCCGCTGCGGAAGAGATGGCATCGACCGCCACCGAAATCGGCAAATTCGGCGAGGCGATTGTCGGCAACACGAAGATCGCCAACGCCGCCGTCAAAGCGAGCGTGGAAGCGCTCGGCCAGTCGGATGCCCGCATGGGCGTGATCGCCGGCGCAGTGACCGAAACCTCGGAGCGGATTTCCTCCATTCAGGCGCTTGCCAACCGAATTGCCGAAATCTCCGACGGGATCAAAAAGATTTCCTCGCAGACAAACCTTCTGGCCATTAATGCCGCAGTCGAAGCCGCCCGAGCGGGCGATGCCGGTCGCGGCTTTGCTGTGGTGGCAATCGAAGTGAAGGCGCTGTCGGATCGTACCGCCGCGGCGACCGTCGAAATCAGCCAGATCATCCAGGATCTGCGCGGCGGCATGAGCAAGATGGTCGAATCCATGGGCAACAGTTCTGCTGCCGTGGCCGAAGGGTCCAACGCGATGGCGAAACTGCGCCAGGCCGTCGGCGACGTCGATCGCAGCATTTCGGATGTCTCCGACAACGCAACCCATATTGCGGAGGCCCTGCGCCAACAGAAATCCGCCTCTATGGAAGTGGCGACGTCGATCGGACGTATTGCGGAACATTCTGCCGAATCCGCCGATGCGCTGATGCCGATCGTCGATGCGATGGACAGTGCGCAAGAGGCCATTTCGCAGCAGCTCAGCGTGCTGGCCACCTGCAACCTTCCCAACAAGATTATCCGTCTGGCGCAGTCCGACCATGTCCTGTGGAAGAAGCGCCTCGCCAACATGGTCATCGGACGCGAGGGATTGAAGCCCAACGAACTGTCCGATCACCACAACTGCCGGCTCGGCAAATGGTACTATCAGGTCACCGATCCGACCATCAAGGGACGGCAGGAATTTGCCCAGCTCGAGGAACCGCATGCAGCGGTCCATCGTCACGGCATCGAAGCCGCACGCCTGTTCAACATGGGCGATCAGGCCGGAGCGCTGCGGGAAATCGCCAAGGTCAACCAGGCTTCTGAACAGGTTCTGGCGCTTCTCAAGCGTCTGGAGCGTTGAGTTTCAGGCGCCTGGGCCTCTGCCCTTGACAGAACGCTGAAAAACCCGGATGCCCCTCGCTCAGGAAAATCCGGGACGACAGGCCATGAGCAACACGCAGACCACCCTCGAGGCGGGCATTTTCAATCGACCGTGGATTTTCATTCGCGGCGTTCCATCGATGAAATTCCTGCCCCCGGCCGGCCCGGCGGAAATCGCCTTTGCCGGTCGTTCCAATGTCGGCAAATCGTCGCTCATCAATGCGCTCGTTCAGCAGACGGGCCTTGCCCGCACCTCCAATACGCCCGGCCGGACACAGGAACTCAACTATTTCGTTCCCGATGGCTACAATGGTGACATGGGCGATCTGCCGCCGATCGCGCTCGTTGACATGCCAGGCTATGGCTATGCCGAAGCGCCGAAAGCCCAGGTCGATGCCTGGACGGCCCTGGTGTTCGATTACCTGCGCGGCCGGCCGACGCTGAAACGCGTCTATGTGCTGATCGACAGCCGCCACGGCATCAAGAAGAACGATGAGGACGTGCTCAAGCTTCTCGACAAGGCCGCCGTTTCCTATCAGATCGTCCTGACCAAGACGGACAAGATCAAGCCGCCCGCCGTCGAAAAGCTTGTTCGCGATACGGCTGCACTGCTTGCAAAACACCCTGCCGCTTACCCGGAAATCCTCGCGACTTCGTCCGAGAAATCATCCGGGCTCGATGAGCTTCGCCAGGCAATCGTCACCGTCATCAACCAATAGGGCGCCCCGGCGAAAGCCGGAACGCCCCTTTTGCTCGTTTTCGATGGAGCCGATCAGCCCTTCGGCAGAAGCACCTTGTCGATGACGTGAATGACGCCGTTCGACTGTTTCACATCGGCGATGGTGACTGTCGCAGTACCACCGGTCTCATCGGTCAGCGTAATCATGCCGTTCTTTTCGGATGCCTTCAGAACGCAGCCACCGACGGTCTTGACGTCGTGCATGCCACCATCATCCTTGATCATCTTTTCGATGGCAGAGGACATCGCATCGGCGGCAACCACATGGCAGGTCAGCACCTTGGTCAGCTGATCCTTGTTTTCCGGCTTCAGAAGCGTATCGACAGTACCGGCCGGAAGCGCATCAAAGGCGGCATTGGTCGGTGCAAAGACCGTGAACGGTCCCTTGCCGGAGAGGGTGTCGACAAGGCCAGCAGCCTTCACAGCGGCCACCAGCGTCGTGTGGTCCTTGGAATTGACGGCATTCTCGACGATCGTCTTGTTGTCATACATCGGCGCGCCGCCGACTTCCGGATTGGACGACGCCTGAACCGAAACGGCAGTGCCGGCGACCAGAGCCAAGATCAAGCCTGAACGAAGCGTAGTGGAGATAGACATCGGTTTTCCTTCCTCTCGTTTACGCACCGGTTCTTCCGGTGGTCCACCCTTTCAGGGTTGGTAAAAACTGTTACGGGAGGGCGTTCGGAAAAGTTTCAGTCCTTTTTGCTTTTTTCAGAGCAATTGCATTTTTCCGGATGCAACGACCGGACCATGCGGCTTGCCATCCGGTGAACCGCCGAACGTTTCAAGCGTGATGGCGACGACGACATCCTTGCTGACCTTCTGGCGCAAGGATTCGGGGATGTTCAGGTTTCCGCCGGATCCTTCGGCGAGAATCCCGACCGAGATCGGCACCTGGTCGGGGCCGATCACCCAGACTTCAAGTGACTTCGGTGCGGTTTCGCGCTGGGCTGCAGGCGAAATGTTGAGAAGGCCCGTCGATGCATCATAGGAGGCAAGCAGCCGGAGGCCGCCCTCGTTCGACGAAAGTTCGGCGACCATGGCGGGCGCCGGCCTCTCGTTTCGTGCGGAGATCCTGTCCACCGACAGTCCGATCACACCGGCCAGAAGGGTGACGCCGAAGGCCGCGCGCCAGAACGACGCCGACGACCAGAGCCAGCGAAGCATGGAGGTTTTCGTCTCATCGACCGCAGGTTCAAACAGCCGGACCTCGATCTTGCGAAAGAGATCGGCGGGGACCGGCTGATCCTGATAGTCCTCGTTGAACTGGCTGAGGTTGCGCTGCCAGCGGCGAACCTGACGGGAAAAGCGCTCGTCGACGGCCATACGCTCCTCGACCTTGCGCCTGTCAGCCTCGGAGAGAACACCGAGCACATATTCGCCCGAAATGATCTCGTCGCGGCTTGAATCCCAATCTTCCGGTCGTTCGCTCATGAGCCAAGACACTCTCGCAGTTTCAGCAGGCTTCTCCTCAACCATGTCCGCATCGTGTTGAGCGGCACGCCGTGGAGATTCGCCAATTCAAGATAACTCAAACCCTCGACATAGGCACGTCGTACTGCATCGGCTCGCGATGCCTCGAGGGTCTGCATGCAGTTTTCAATTCCGGACGCCACGGAGCGTCGCTGGGCATTTTCTTCCGGGCTCGGGTCGAGCGAAGCCAGGTCGAACGCTTCATCCAGCGTTTCGGTCTGTGGCTTGCGGGCCCTGAGCTGGTCTATGGCATGATAACGGGCAATCGAGCACAGCCATGCCATGGCAGAACCGGCTTCCTCATTATAACGTCCGGCATTCCGCCAGATTCGGATATAGACCTCCTGCAGGGCTTCTTCCGCGTCGGCCCTGCTTTTGAGCATACGGAGCAGGATCGAAAAAAGTTTCCCCGAGGTCGCCTGATAGAGTTGGGAAAATGCATTGCGGTCGCCGAGAGCGATCCGGCCAAGGAGATGAGGGAGTTCTTGCATGACCCTGCTTTCCGGCACGTGCTGAACGGTTCTGGTCGCTTGAAACATTCTTCATTTACGTCGCGACCGCACAAAAGGATCATTCCAACCGACATAAAGTTCGGCTAAAGAGGCCGTGAGTTTCGATCCGAAAGGCCCGCCCATGTCCCAATCCGAAAGCGAAATCCAGGCTCGTCTGCTTGTCCAGGCCCTGCCCTTCATGCAACGTTACGAAAACAAGACGATTGTCGTGAAATATGGCGGGCACGCCATGGGCAACCCGGAACTGGGCAAGGCCTTTGCAAGCGACATCGCCCTTCTCAAGCAATCCGGCGTCAATCCGATCGTCGTGCATGGCGGCGGACCGCAGATCGGCGCCATGCTGGCCAAACTCGGGATCGAATCCCGCTTCGAGAATGGCCTGCGGGTGACCGACCAGAAAACCGTCGAGATCGTCGAGATGGTGCTTGCCGGATCGATCAACAAGGAAATCGTCGCGCTAATCAACCAGACTGGTGAATGGGCGATCGGGCTTTGCGGCAAGGATGGCAACATGGTCTTCGCCGAGAAGGCGAAGAAGGTCGTGACCGATCCCGAATCGAACATCGAGCGCGTTCTGGATCTCGGTTTCGTCGGCGAAGTGGTGGAAGTCGACCGCACGCTGATCGATCTTCTGGCCCGCTCCGAAATGATTCCCGTCATCGCTCCGGTCGCTCCGGGCCGCGATGGCCATACCTACAACATCAATGCCGACACGTTCGCCGGTGCCATTGCCGGCGCGCTCAATGCCGTGCGCCTGTTGTTCCTCACGGATGTTCCCGGTGTGCTCGACAAGGATGGCAAGCTCATCAAGGAACTTTCCGTCGCCGATGCCCGCAAGCTCATCAAGGACGGCACCATCTCCGGCGGCATGATCCCGAAGGTCGAAACCTGCATCGAAGCGATCGAAGCCGGCGTTCAGGGTGTGGTCATCCTGAACGGCAAGACATCGCATTCGGTTCTGCTCGAACTCTTCACCGAAGGCGGTGCCGGCACGCTTATCGTGCCCTGACCAGCTTCGCGAGAGGTTTGAGGCGAATAACCGGCGAAAGAACAGTCTTTCGCCGGGAGCCGATCGTGTCCACTCGCCTTTTCCTGTCCGCCTTCCTGACATTCGGCCTCCTGGCGGCTTCCGCCGAGGCCAAGCAACTGCGCTTTGCCGGCTACGACTTCACAATCAAGGAAGGCAACGGTCTCGGACCGGGTCCGAACAGCTGGGCAGCATCGCAGGTGTTCGTCGATACAAAGGGGCGCCTGCATCTGCGCTTTTCCAAGAAGAAGAACCGCTGGTTTGCCGGCGAGGTGCGCAGCGTCAGCCGGCTGGGTTTCGGCACCTACGAGATGGAATTTGAAGGTGATATCGGCGGGCAGGACAAGAACGTCGTTTTCGGCTTCTTCAATTACCCGACAGCCGATGTCGGGCCCGATGCGACCAACGAGATCGACGTCGAATTCGCCCGCTGGAGCGATATGCGGAACAAGCCGCTGAACTACACCGTCTGGCCGGTCAAACCGGGCCTCCGAAACGCCCACAAGACCTTTTCCTTCCCCAAAGGTGTTACGCGCAGCATTCATCGCTTCACCTGGAAACGCGACCGCGTCTTCTATGTCACCGAGTTGCTGGATGCGGATGGTGAAACAGTCAAACGCTACAGTTGGCTGTTTCGCCCGGATGACTACAAGAACCGGATCGGCTCAAAACCGATGTCGATCTTCTTCAATCTGTGGGGCTTTCGCGGACAGACGCCTTCCGATGACAAGCCGGTCGAGGTGATCATCAACAAATTCACCTTCACGCCGGCGCCCTGAGGCGCCAGCGGTCGGCGATAGGGTCATTCCATCGGCGGAGCGGCATGCTGGATGCCAGCGCTCTGGGATGCCTTCAGGAATAGAACAGACCCTGCGACAATCACATAACAGGCGATATTGTACCAGAGCGATGTTTCAAGCGCGGTCTTGAACGCCTCGTGCTGGGACAGGCCGGTTGCGAGATTGCGCCCGATCCCCGAAAAGAAAATTTCAGAGATAATGGCGACCCCGAAGGCTCCGCCCATCTGCTGGATGGCCTGCAGCGCACCCGATCCCGATCCTGTATCCTTCGGCGGCACACTGGCGAGCACCATCTGGAACATCGGGGCGATGGCAAAGCCCGTCCCGATGCCGCCGATGATCATGGGCAGAATGAAGTCCGACTTGATGATCTCCTCACCGATGCCTGACACGATATGTCGGAGCAACAGGATCGACCCGATCAGCATTGCGGCGCCGAACACCATGCGCTGACGCGGATAGCGTCCACCAAGGCGTCCGGTAATTGCCGAGGCGAGGAGCACGCCAACCGGAAAGCCGAGCGTCGTCAGACCCGACTGCAGGGGTGACAGGTTGTAACCGCCCTGAAGAAAGACCGCGAGCACAAGGAAATAGCCCGGCATCGCCGAAAAGAAGACCATAGTCGCCGCGGCGCCGAACAGATAGTTGCTGTTTGCCATCAAGGCGGTAGGCAAGAGTTCTGCTCCACCCACGCTTTTCTGTCGACGCTCCCAGAGAACGAAGGCAATAGCCAGCGGCAGGAAGGCCAGCATCATGGCGAAACACCAGACCGGCCAGCCGAACCCGCGACCTTCCACCAACGGGAAGATCAGGCAGAAAATAGCCAGAGCGGCGATACCGATGCCGACCCAGTCATTGCTCAGGCTGGGGTTGCCCTTGATATCCGGAATCAGGCGTCGACCGGCAATAACCGCTGCAATGCCGATGGGAATGTTGATGAGGAAGATCGGTCGCCATTCCAGACCGAACAGATTGGCATCAATGAGAAAGCCACCGGTAACCGGACCCGCGACCGAAGCAAGACCGGCGGTCAGGCCGAAAAGAGAGAAAGCCTGGGCGCGCTCGTTGGCCGGAAACATGGTCTGGGCGATCGCAAGGACCTGCGGCGTCATGATGGCACCGGCAATGCCCTGGATGATACGAGCTACAATGAGCATTTCGACGTTGACCGCCAGGCCGCAAAGCGCCGAGGCGATGGTGAAGGAAGCGACGCCGATCAGGAACATGCGCTTCTTGCCGGCGATGTCGCCATAACGACCGAAGGGCAGCAACCCGAGCGCAAAGGCCATGATGTAGCCGGCAACGATCCATTCGATCGCGCTTTCCGTCGCCTGGAGGCCTTTCTGCAGGCTGGGCAGGGCGACATTGACGATCGTGACGTCGATCATGTTCATAAAGCTCGCCATCAACAGCACGAACATGGCAATCCAGCGATTGGCATAGGGTGCAGGCGGCTGTTGAGCGGCTTGGGCCATTGGATGTGGTGCAGACATGGTCAGGTTCCCGATGGATTGGCGCCTAGCGCCCGGAGGAGTTCGACAGAAACGCGATCCAGCGGATCGTCGCTTCCGATTTGCATGGATGCGGTTGCGATGAGAGCGCCGATCACCAGATAGGCGCCGGCGACCGGATCGAGGTCTGGACGAAAACTGCCGTCGTTGCGACCTTCGTCAAGGATGGAGACAAAGCCTTCAAACCATCGGATCCGCAGGGGAATAATCTCATGCGCGACATTGTCGTCATACTTTGCACGCCGCGTCATTTCCTCCATCACCTTCAGCAATTCGGGATTGTTGTCGCGGGTTTCGCGGAATTCGGTGATCTCGATTTCCAGTTTCTGACGCGCCGTGAGGCCCTTCCGGTCGCGCTGGAGATGTTGCGCCACGAATTCGTCGCGCATCGATTGCGCCACGAGAGCGATCAGCGCCTCCTTGCTCGGTACGTGATAGTGAAGAGTCGCGATGTTGATCCCCACCCTTTCGGCGATCTCACGGGTGCGCAGGCCCTCAAAACCCTTCTCGATGATCAGCGAGCGCGCAGCCGCGGCGATTGCGCGCTTGCGGTCATCATGCGGCAGATATCTTGGCGACGGCGTTTCGGACATGTCTCACTCAATTCATCAATCAATCACTTGATTGATTTTAGTCGTACAGTCAAGACATCGGTAACCGCCGACTGAGACAAGGTTGTTTCAGACCAGGTGCGATTTGAGACGGTAAAGCGCCTCGAGCGCTTCGCGCGGCGTCATCTCATCGGGGTTGATGGATTTCAGCGCCTCTTCGAGTTCGGTGTTCTTGGCGGGCTTCGGCTCATCGCGCCGCACAGCAGCCTGGAACAAGGGCAGATCGTCGATCAATGTCGTTGCCGGGTTCTTGCGATCCGCATCTTCGAGGAGACCCAGAACTTCCTTGGCGCGCGAGACGACGGCAGGAGGCAAACCGGCAAGGCGGGCCACCTGGATACCGTAGGAGCGATCGGCAGCACCTGGCCCGACCTCATGCAGGAAGATGACCTCGCCATCCCATTCCTTCACCCGCATCGTGGCATTGGAGAGACGCGCGAGCTTTTCCGACAGGGCGGTGAGCTCATGGAAATGGGTGGCAAACAGCGACCGGCAGCGATTGACCTCATGCAGATGCTCGACCGCGGCCCAGGCGATCGAAAGACCATCGAACGTTGCGGTGCCACGACCGATTTCATCGAGGATGACGAGCGAGCGCGGTGTAGCCTGGTTGAGGATGGCTGCGGTTTCGACCATCTCGACCATGAAGGTCGAGCGACCGCGCGCCAGATCGTCAGACGCCCCGACGCGGCTGAACAGCCGATCGACCACGCCGATTTCTGCTGCTGCTGCCGGCACATAGGAGCCCATCTGCGCCATGATGGCAATCAGCGCATTCTGGCGCAGGAAAGTCGATTTACCGCCCATGTTCGGACCTGTGATCAGCCAGATGCCGCCGTTCTTTCCTTCGCCGACCGGCGACAGATCGCAGGAATTGGCCACGAAAGCCGGGCCGGCGTTGCGACGCAGCGACTGCTCGACCACCGGATGGCGGCCACCCTCGATCCGGAACCGCATCGAACCATCGACGTGAGGCCGGCAATAGGCCTGCTCATCGGCGAGATGGGCAAGCCCCGCCGAAACGTCAATGATAGCGAGCGCCTCTGCAGCTTTCTTGATCGGTTCGGCGGCCGCCACCACGGCCTCCACCATACGATCGAAGGCTGCCAGTTCGATGGCGAGGGCCTGTTCGGCGGCATTGGCAATGCGGCTTTCGAGATCCGACAGTTCCACCGTGGTGAAGCGCATCGAATTGGCGGTCGTCTGGCGATGGATGAAGCGCGCCTTCATTTCCGGCGTCGAGGTCATCGCGCCCGATGTGCCGGCTGTCAGCTCGATGAAATAGCCCAGCACATTGTTATGCTTGATCTTCAGCGATTTGACGCCCGTCTCGTCGATATAGGACGATTGCAGGCCGGCAATGACCCTGCGTGACTGGTCGCGCAATTCCCGCAGCTCATCGAGTTCAGGCATGGCGCCGTCCCTGACGAAACCGCCATCGCGCTTGAGTAAGGGCAGGTCTTCGGCAAGATGTTCGCCAAGCAGCTTTTCGAGTTCGGCCGGAACCGCCCCAAGAGCACGCTGCGCCTGCTCAAGTTCGGGCGGGAGATAGAGCCCGGAAAACAGGGCCGCGATGGCACGGGCAGCCTCCAGCCCCTTGAGGATGGCGGCGAGATCGCGCGGGCCACCGCGTGCAAGCGCAAGACGCGAGAGCGCGCGCGGCATATCGGGAACATGCCGAAGTGCCCGCCGCATCTCTTCCGCAAGACGCGGTTCATCAAGAAGGAAGGCGATCGCGTTCAGTCGCTCGTTGATAGCATCGGCATCGGTCAGGGGCGACATCAGCCGTTCCGACAACAGACGAGCGCCGCCGCTGGTAACCGTCCGATCGATTGCCTTGAGCAGCGCACCATTGCGATCACCCGAAAGCGTGCGGACCAGTTCGAGATTGGCGCGGGTCGCCGGATCGATGAAAAGGGTTGAGGCCGAACTCTCGCGTTCGGGTGCGCCCAGCGCTGGCCGTTCGGCAATCTGGGTCTTTTCGACATAGGCGATCGCCGCGGCACCCGCCGCCATTTCCGCCCGGGTGAAACCGCCGAATCCATCGAGTGTCTGTAGATTGTAGTAGCGTGCAATCCGGTTTTCGGCCGTGCTGGAATCGAAGAGAACCGACGGCTGCGGGCTGACCACACGACCCAGCACATCGAAAACGCCGCGCAAATCAGGATCCGAGAATAGCGTATCGGGAACGATCAGTTCCTTGGGATCGATGCGCAGAATGTCGGCCAGCAGACGCGGCAGATCGGACTCGGCCAGACGGAAGACTCCGGTCGAAATATCGATCCAGGCCAAGGCATATTGCGGCTTGTCGCCACCACGAATGCGGGCGAGCGCCATCAGGTAGTTGCTGTCACCGGGATTGAGGAGCTTTTCCTCGGTAATCGTTCCCGGCGTGACCAGACGGATGACATCGCGGCGAACGACGGACTTGGCGCCACGCTTCTTGGCTTCGGCCGGATCTTCGACCTGTTCGCAAACCGCAACCCGATATCCGAGGCCAATCAGTTTCTGCAGATAATCATCCGCCGCATGCACGGGAACACCGCACATGGGGATATCGATGCCCATATGCTGGCCACGTCGCGTCAGCGTGATCCCGAGAGCGCGCGAGGCTTCCAGCGCATCTTCGAAAAACAGTTCGTAGAAATCGCCCATGCGATAGAAAAGCAGACTATCGGGATTGTTGGCCTTGATTTCGATGAACTGTTCCATCATCGGAGTGGCCGTCTGGCGGCTTTCTTCCGAGGCGAGCTGGGCAACAGTGAGCGCTTCCACGATGGACATATCTGACTTTGACAAAATTGGTCGGCTGTTCAATAAAGACGCTTGAGCGGCGTGTTGCTTGAACATTAGAGTGCGCCATGCATGAATGACAATAACGGGCTCACCAAAAAAACAACGAGCCCACAAAAGCTTCTGGGGAGTTAGGATGCCAGCCAACGACAAGACCGAACGTAATATGCCGACCGTCACAAAGCAGGAGGCCCTCGATTTTCACTCGCGCGGACGCCCGGGCAAACTTGAAATCACGCCGACCAAGCCGATGGCGACCCAGCGCGACCTGTCGCTCGCCTATTCCCCAGGCGTTGCCGAACCGGTAAAAGCCATCGCCGAAGATCCGGCCACTGCCTATGATTACACGGCGCGCGGCAACATGGTGGCCGTCATTTCCAACGGTACGGCCATTCTCGGGCTCGGCAATCTGGGTGCACTGGCCTCCAAGCCGGTCATGGAAGGCAAATCGGTTCTTTTCAAGCGCTTCGCCGACGTCGATTCCATCGATCTCGAAGTCGATACCGAAAATGTCGACGAGTTTATCAACTGCGTCCGCTATCTCGGCCCATCCTTCGGCGGCATCAATCTCGAGGATATCAAGGCTCCGGATTGCTTCATCATCGAGAGCCGCCTGCGCGAACTCATGGACATTCCGGTCTTCCATGACGACCAGCATGGCACCGCCATCATTGCCGCTGCCGGCCTCATCAATGCGCTCGACCTGACCGGTCGCGACCTGAAGACGACGAAACTCGTCTGCAACGGCGCCGGCGCGGCTGCCATTGCCTGCATCGAACTCATCAAGGCCATCGGTTTCAACCCGGAAAACGTCACACTGTGCGACACCAAGGGTGTGGTCTATCAGGGCCGCACCGAGGGCATGAACCAGTGGAAATCCGCCCATGCGGTGAAAACCGACAATCGGACGCTGGCCGAAGCCATCAAGGGGGCGGACGTGGTTTTCGGCCTGTCGGCCAAGGGCGCGCTTTCGGTGGACATGATCCGATCCATGGCGCCGAACCCGATCATTTTCGCCATGGCCAATCCCGACCCGGAAATCACGCCGGAAGAGGTCTCCCGCATTCGTGACGATGCGATCATGGCAACGGGTCGGTCGGATTATCCCAACCAGGTCAACAATGTCCTCGGCTTCCCCTACATCTTCCGGGGTGCGCTGGATGTGCGCGCCTTCACTATCAATGACGAGATGAAGATCGCGGCCGTCATGGCGCTGGCGAAGCTCGCAAAGGAAGACGTGCCGGACGATGTTGCCGCCGCCTATCAGGGCATGCGGCCGCGGTTCGGGCCGCAATATATCATTCCGGTGCCGTTCGATCCGCGCCTTCTGTCCTCGATCCCGGTTGCCGTGGCGAAGGCAGCGATGGAGTCGGGTGTCGCACGCAAGCCGATCGAAGACCTCGAAGCCTATGGACGCGAGCTCAATGCCCGCCGCGATCCGATCGCATCCACGCTTCAGCGCATCTATGAGCGCGTTCGCCACCAGCCCAAGCGCGTCGTCTTTGCCGAAGCCGAGGAAGAGCAGGTCATGCGGGCCGCGATCTCCTACGTCAATCAAAGGCTCGGCACAGCAATCCTGCTTGGCCGCGACGAACAGATCTACCAGACGGCGGAAAAGGCGGGGATCGACCTCAACCGTCCCGGCATCGAGCTCATCAATGCCAGGACCTCGACCCGCGTCGATGCCTATACCGACTTCCTCTATGGCAGGCTGCAGCGCAAGGGCTATCTCCATCGCGATTGCCTGCGGCTTGTGCGCACCGACCGTAACCATTTCGCCTCCTGCATGGTGGCGCTGGGCGATGCCGATGCCATGGTCACCGGCACCACGCGCAATTATTCGACCGCGCTTCAGGATGTCCGTCGCTGCATCGATGCAAAACCGGGACATCGGGTCATCGGCGTGTCGCTGGCGCTTTGCCGTGGCCGCAATGTGCTTGTCGCCGATACGGCTGTGCATGACATGCCGACGTCGGAAGAACTGGCCGATATCGCCGAGGAAGCCGCAGGCCTTGCCCGTCGCCTCGGCTACGAGCCGCGGGTGGCTATGCTCGCCTATTCGACCTTCGGTCATCCGGAAGGCGAGCGGTCGGAACGCGTCCGTGAAGCCGTCAAGATCCTCGACAAGCGCCGTGTCGATTTCGAGTATGACGGCGAAATGGCAGCCGATGTGGCGCTGAACCCGCGCATCATGGAGCAATATCCGTTCTGCCGCCTCTCCGGCACAGCCAATGTGCTGGTCATGCCGGCCTTCCATTCGGCATCGATCGCCACCAAGATGCTGCAGGAACTGGGCGGCTGCACCGTGATCGGGCCGCTGCTGGTCGGCCTCGACAAATCGGTCCAGATCGCCTCGATGGGCGCCAAGGACAGTGATATCGTCAATATGGCGGCACTCGCCGCCTACAATGCCGGCTCCTGATAACCGATGACGGCGTCAAGCGCCGCCATACTCTCGGCGAGCTCCGCCTTGAGCCAGGTCTTGAATGCCCTGGCCTTGGCGGTTTCCCGCCGCCCCTTCGCCGTGACGATATAGTGGGCGAAGCCGGTCGTCGCCCTGATCGGAAAGGGCGCTAAAAGACAGGAACCCAGAATGGCATCGACCGTGAGGGTCTGCCAGCCAAGCATCACCCCCTGGCCGGCGATCACCGCATCCAGGCACAATGACGCTTCGTTGAGGTGATGGCGCGGATTGATCGAGGCGCCGGTCAAGCCGGCGGCTTGCAACCACAGGCTCCAGTCAAACATCGCCTGGCTATCGATCACAACCGGTAACGCAAGAAGATCGCGCGGTTCTCTCAGTTTCTCCGCCAGCGCAGGGGCAACCACCGGAAAAATTTCCTGGGCGAGAAGAAGTTCGGCATCGACGCCCGGCCACTCCCCGCGTCCGACACGAATTGCGAGGTCGATATCGGACGTCGCCGGGTCAATGAGACGGCTGGTGGCGTCGATGCGGATATCGATATCCGGATGGAGCCGGAAAAAGCCATCGAGCCGCCGGACAAGCCAACGCGCGGCAAAAACAGGCGCGACCGAGATCGTCAGCGTTCGGTCATCGTCACCTCGCACGGTCGCCACCGCCTCCGACAGAAGACCAAAGCCCTGACGAAGCTTGGGCAGCATGGACCGACCTGCCGCCGTCAGGACAAGCCCTTTGGGGCGACGTTCGAAAATCTGCTTGCCGAGTTGCGCCTCTGCCTTGCTGATCTGCTGGCTGATCGCACCGGCGGTGACACCCAGCTCCTCGGCCGCGGCCTGAAGTGAGCCGGTCCGACCCACCGCTTCAAGCGCTCGCAGACCGTTGAGATGGACGAGGTTGAGGTTTCGCATTTAGAATTCCTAAAACGATGGCCTGGAATGCTGCATTGAAGCAAGGCAGAGAAAGGAGAATATCTAAAACATCTGATCCAGACCAGCCGGAGAACGAACATGATCGACGCAACAGGGAAACTTCTGTTTTCTGTCACCGAGGCCCTGCGGGGCTCGCTATCGGCTGCTGTCGGGCGACTTCTTCAAACGGAGAGGTTCGATGCGGATCCGTTCCTGGATCCGGTGTTCCGGCGCATGAGCGAACGCGAACTCGCCGATCTTCCCTCGGTTCACTGGCCGGAAAAAGACGAAACCTCCCCGGCGATCATACCGGAGAGGCCTTGTAAAATACCGGAGCCGCGCATTGCTGCCTAGGCTCCGGACCTGCCGAAGGAGGGGTGGATGTTCAGCAGGCGAAACGCTGGGCGTCAGCGCCGTAATAGTTGAGATAACGGCCGGAAATGCTTTCGATCGGCAAGACCACGAGCACGTCCGTAGTGCCAAAGGCACGATCGACGACGGCGCCGTCGCCGATCATGGCGCCCAGCCGCAGATAGCCCTTGATGAGCGGCGGCAAAGCCATCAGCGCCTGCTTGGCATTGATCGCCTCTTTGGGCATCAGATCCATGTTGCGATGCAGGTGCTCAAGAGCGCTCACGCTCCATTCCCCTTTGGCCAGCGTGTTGTGGTAGAGGAACGACAGCGCCAGCGCGTGCATTTCGGGGAAGGTGCCCGGCAGCGAACCGCAGCCGAACATCACATCTAGACCATGGCGCAGCGCATAGGCCCAGTTGCCCTGCCACAGAAGTTCGACAGTCCGCTTGGTCCGATAGGCGGGCAGCACGCAGGAGCGCCCGAGCTCCATGAATTTCTTGTTCGGATGGCGCGCCATAAGCGGCTCGATGTCGAATTCGGACGCGGAGTAAAAGCCCGAATGCCGCTCTGCCACATCCTGTCGCAGCAGGCGGTAGGTACCGACGATCTGGTCGACCGGCTCACCTTCGATCGAGGTATCGAGAACCAGCAAGTGATCGCAGATTTCATCGAAGGCGTCGAAATCGAGACCAGCGCGCATGGCTTCCGCCGGCAGTTCGGCACCCATCTCTTCCACGAAAACGCGATAGCGAATCAGTTGCGCGGCCCTGATTTCGGCTGCAGTGACGGCCAGGCGGGTCTCGAGCGACCCGATACGGCCCAACACGGAAGCCGTGCCAATGGCGCGTTCGCGCGGATTTTCCATCCGTGGCATGATCTCGGCTTTGGGGTTCAAGAGTTCAAGGGTCATAGCCGGCTCCTCTTTTCGTCACCGGCCAATAATCACAATTTCAAGACAAGATCATGACATGCGTAGATACGCAGTCGCGGTCATATCAAAACCTTTGATAGAAGTCCTTCAGGCTGCCTGATGTTGCCAGCCGGCGAGGCGTTCGACCGTTGCAATGAGGATATCCGGCGGCGCGGGCTTCAAAAGCACGAGATCCGCACCGGCCTGCAGGAGACGGCGACGCACATCGTCCGATCGATCAGCCGTCAGCACGATCACGGGAATCGAGGCCACCAGATTGTCCTCTTCCGCCTGGCGCAGCGCAACGATGAAGGTTTCGCTGGTGCCATCCGGCATCGAGAAATCGGTGAGGACAAGATCCGGACGGTTCTCTGAAAGGCAAGCGTTCAGCCGGGCGAAATCAGTCGCAAGGCGCACATGATGGCCGGCTTTTTCGAGGGCCGCCTGAGCGAGCATTCCATTCACCGGATCATCCTCGCCAACAAGAATGTTGAGGCCTGTTTTCGGTTCCGGCTTGGAAGCAGATGGCAGGGACGCCGGCTCTTCGGCTTCGGCTGCCAATATGGGGAAATCGTCGTTGGCGACAGGGCGTGCTTCGAGACCGCGGAACCGGCCCGTCAGGACATCGAGAAGCGACTGTTCCCGCAACGGCCGGATCAGCCAGCTGTCGTAGTTCGTTCCGGACATTTTTGCAGGGCGCGATTCCGGATTGACGAGATAGATCCGCTTGGCCGTGGCGAGGACCGGATGGCGCGCCAACCGTTCGCAGTAAAGCGCATCCAGTCGATGGTCGACAATAACGGCGGTAAAGGCTGCCGCCCTTTCAGCGAGATCCGAAATTCCGTCTGCATCACAAATGGAGCGAACATTGGCGCCAAGGCCTTCCAGCGTACGAACCAAAGCGCCAGATGCTGGACCTTCTGGGGCCAAAACGAGGATTTCGGCACCCGACAGTTCGTGGCCGGATCGCATCGCCAACCCTTCCGCCTTTACCGGAATACGGATCGTGAATGTGCTACCCTCACCCAGTTTGCTTTCAACCGACAGCGAGCCGCCGGCTTCCGCGACAATGCGTGCCGAAATGGCAAGGCCCAGGCCGACGCCGCCTTCACGGGCGCGGCTGAGATCGCCCTGTTCGAATTCGCCGAAGATGCGCTTGAGTTCGGCGTCATTCATGCCAGGCCCGCTGTCGTTCACCGCGATCTCGAGATTTCCGCCGACATGATCGACAGCGACGAAAACGCCACCCTTCTCGGTGAACTTCACTGCATTGCCGATGACATTGTAAATCACCTGGCGCAGGCGAGCCGGGTCGAACACCAGGATTTCCGGGATCGTGGGCGCGATATGCGCACCGATTTCGACGCCTTTTTCATGGGCGCGGCTGGCAATCAGTTCGACAACGCCTTCGATCATCGGCCGCACAGCTTCCTGGCGCGGGCGCAGCTGGAAGCGACCGGCAGCCAGGGTCGAAAAATCAAGAAGGTCTTCGACCAGCTGGGCAAGTGCGGTCCCGGACTGACGGATACCCTCGAGGTAATTGCGCTGCTCTGCCGTCAGCGAAGTGTTGGCAAGCAGATGCCCCATGCCGAGGAGTCCACTGAGCGGCGTCCGTATCTCATGGCTGACAGTTGCGATGAGGCGCGATTTCAGCAGACTGTCTTCTTCGGCAGAACGTCTCGCCGCTTCGCGCAGCAGCGCATCTTCGCGCTCTGCCGTGACGTCGCGGGCGATGGATTGAACGACAAGATCGCCCAGCAGCGGATCCGGCGTGATCACATCATGCCAAAGATAAATGCGCGGCTGGCCCCCGGACCGCAATTCGACATCGTAGCTATGTTCGGTCGCACCCGGGCGAAATACGAGACCAAGCTGCTCGCACGTCTTGCCTTCCGGCGACCTTACGCCGGTGACATCGCGGAACGTATTGTTGGCCGAGAGAATGATTCCGGACAGATTGCGGCAGACCGTCAAGTCGCCTAGGGAATCATGAATCGATGCGAAAAGATCACCGCGCGCGGCAAAGTCCTGATCGGCAGCGGCTGCCACGACCGGGGACATGGCCGGTGTCACAGGCTCATCGAAATTCTTCTCAAGCCGGGTTTCGACCTTCTCGGCGAAGCTAAACAGAAGGCTTGCGACACCGATGGCGGCCGCACAGACCGCGAGGAGGGTGACGCTGGAATCCATCCCCGCAGCGAGCGCGAGCGCGCAGACGATGAGGCCGCCACCCACCAGCCAGTAGCGCAACACGCCGTGGCGGCTGGTTTCTTCCGGTGCAGCCTCGTCGAGATCAGGCTCGATCGGCGGCAGATCGCGTTCGGACAAGGTAAAGGCGCCGCCGCTATCCCCATAGGACTCGGCAGGTCTGGCGGAAAATGCCATCGCAACGCGATGCTGGAGGTGCTTGGGCTCGGTCATGCCTTCCCAATAGCACGGAGGCAATTACGAAAGCCTTGCCCTTCGTCCTTAACAGAGTCTCAATTCGAGCCGCCTGTATCATTCCGATGCAGGAAGATCTCGGCGATACCAACCGCTACCGCACCGACCGTAATGAAACTGTCGGCAAGGTTGAAGACGGCGAACGACCAGCTTTCGGTGTGGAACAGCACGTAATCCACCACATGGCCATAAACGAAACGGTCGATGATGTTTCCAACCGCACCTGCAATGATCAGCGCGAAACCGAAATGCGCCAGCGTCGGCATATCCTTGCTCGTGCGCCACCACCACAGAATGAAAGCCACGATCGCAAGCCGCATGACGACGATGATCCAGCCATCGACATCCGACAGGAAGGAGAAGGCGACGCCTTCATTCCAGGTGCGGTAGAGCGCCAGATAGGGAATGACCGGCACCGCCTCGCCAAACGGCAGATAGAGTTCCACCGCCAGCTTGATGACCTGGTCGAGCGCTACGAGCAAGAGGATGAAAATCGCCGCCAGAAGCGGTCGCGACAGTGCGGAACGGTCTGCACTCATGCCCGCGGCTCCAGCGCGAGCAGGCGACGGCGGGCCTCGAAAAGCATGATGCCGGTTGCCACAGCCAGATTGAGGGAATCGGCCAGACCCTGCTGCGGAATCCGCACCCGGGTATCGGCGGCCTCGGCAAGCTCGTCGGGCAAGCCAGCCTGTTCATTGCCCATCAGAAGCACTGTCGGCCTGGAACGATAGTCGGCCGTGCGGTAATCGACCGAGCCCTTGAGATGGGTCGCGATGACTTCAACGCCCGCGCCCTGCTTCCATTTCAGAAATTCGGCGACGGAGGCGCGCGCAACCGGAACCGCGAAAACGGAACCCATCGTCGCCCGCACCGTCTCGATCGAGAAGGGATCGGTCGTTTCGCCGATGAGGATGACAGCACTTGCGCCTGCGGCATCGGCCGTGCGGATGATGGTGCCGAGATTGCCGGGATCGCGGACGCGATCAAGTGCCACGATCGTGTCGTCGTGTTTCGGGCGAATATCGACCAGTCGCTTCCAGCGCACTTCGAACAGGCCCACCACCATCTGGGGATTGTCGCGGCGGGTGATCGAGGAAAGGACCTTCTCGCTCACCTCGAGAACGCTGCCGCCGGAGGCGATGGTGCGTGCGGCCGTGGTATCGACGATCGGCTTGCCCTTCGCCGATTTCGCATAGATCAGGGTCCGGATCGTCCAGCCGGCATCGATCGCGTCGACGACGAGCTTGAGACCTTCGGCCAGAAAGGTGCCGCTTTCCTCGCGGTTCTTCTTCTGCGACAGCGCCTTGATATCCTTGATGATCGGATTGGAAAGCGATGTGATTTCCTTGACCTGTCCCGGCCGGATGCTGTCCGTTTCACTGTTTCTGAGCGTCATGGCCGCGTCCATCGGCTGAAGAGGGAGGTCGAAAGGGCCCGGCCGGTCTCGGCAGCCGCAGGCATTTCACGAATGATCAGCTCGCCGGATTCGATGAGGCCGCCCTTGCCGCGCATCGTTTCCATCATCAATTCATGAATGGAGTAGAAGCTTGCGCGGATCGAATAGGCCGTCAACACCAGACCGATCGGCTGCGGGGACAGAAGATCCCGGCAGATATCGAGCATCTTCGGCAGATGGTCGAACAACTGCCAGACTTCGCCCTCCGGGCCGCGTCCGAATTTCGGCGGATCGGTCAGGATAATGTCGTAGTGGTTGCCGCGACGGAGTTCGCGTTCGATGAATTTCATCGCATCGTCGAGAATCCAGCGGACCGGACGGTCCGTCAGCCGGGCGAGACCCTGGTTTTCCTTGCCCCAGCCGATTGCCTTCTTGGATGCATCGACATGGGTGACTTCGGCGCCGGCTGCAGCCGCAATCAACGAAGCAACGCCGGTATAGCCAAAAAGATTGAGCACTTTAGGCCGGTTCTGGCGACGACGGATCTCCTGATCCATCCATTGCCAGTGGACGATCTGCTCCGGAAAGACGCCGACATGCCGGAAAGAGGTCAGACGTCCGAAGAAATCGACTCCCATAAGCTGCATAGGCCATGTCTCTCCCATGGCCGCATGCGGAAAATGCCAGCGACCCAGCCCTTCCTCATCGGTATCGCCGGTGAAGACGGCATCGGCTGCAGCCCATTCGCGCTCTTCAAGCTTCTGCGGCCAAAGTGCCTGCGCTTCGGGGCGGACCACCCGGATCGAGCCATATTGTTCCAGCTTCAAACCGCAACCGCTGTCGAGCAGGCGATAGCCCGCCTCGCCGCTGGTTTCGAGAATGACAGGCACCTTTTCCTGTGGACGATCGCCGGTGCGCGCGGCCATGAAGATCGGGCTGGTTGCCGAAGCCGCGGGCTTTGGCTTGCGCTCGTTCCGCTGTGGTTCCCGCGCTTCTTTCGCCATCGGTCCACGCGACGCCGCTGTGGTGGGCCGCGAAGGCTGCGATCCCGAACGGGGCCTCTGTTTGTTCTTCAAGCTTGCTCTTCTTCTCAAATCTGCGACAAGGGCGTTCAAATAGCATCCTTGCACCTCTTGGCAAAGCGCTTTGAGACTGCATAGCTATGTCGATCGTCGATCCATAAGAAACGAGATGAGGGAGAGTTCCATGGATATGAGTGGAGAAGAGCGTATCGCAGCAAGCCGGGAGACGGTTTGGGCCGCTCTGAACAACCCCAAGATCCTGCGCAAATGCATTCCGGGCTGCAAATCCCTGGAGCGGAAATCGGACAATGAGCTTGTTGCGACCGTTAAGCTGAAGCTTGGACCGGTCTCGGCAACATTCCTCGGCAATGTCACGCTTGAAAACCTCAATCCGCCGGTCAGCTATACGATTTCCGGTGAAGGTTCCGGCGGCATTGCCGGTTTTGCCAAGGGGGGAGCGGATGTCACGCTTGCTGAAGATGGTGACGGCACCATTCTGACCTACACCGTCAAGGCACAGATCGGCGGCAAGCTCGCAATGTTGGGTTCACGACTGATCGATTCGAGCGCCAAGAAGCTGGCAGCTCAGTTCTTCCAGGATTTCAATGAACTGCTGAGCGAGAAAGACTCTGCCTGAGCGGGCAGTTTTTTACTGCAGCCTCAACGTGACGACGCAGACAGAAGCTTCTGCGTCGTGGCATCCTCGATCTTGTTGCGCTGACGATCCGCCTCTTCCCGCCATTTGCGGGCCTCATGGGCTTCGTCCTTAGCGCGTTTGCGATGCTTTCCCTGCGCAAACCAGGTCGCTACCGACCCGATCAGCATGCCAACCACCAGCGCCGCAAACAGAAACAGGAAAAAAGGCAGCGAGACCGACAGAACGCTGTCCTGCGGCTCGAATGGATTAAGCGCCAAAGTCACCAGATGGCGGTTCGCGACTGACAGAACGACCAGCAATATTGCGATCGGTACGATAATCACGATTTTGATCAGACGCATCACCATGGCGCGCTCGTCTCCTGAGATTGTTTCGTCAGCAGTTGGCCTTGTGGGACTCTCTGGACAGTTCCGGACAGCAAATCAAGTGCCTTGACGAATATGGTCCGGGCGAAGGCGAAATGTCGCGATGCGTTCCGCCCGGTGCCGATCTCAATCCTCGTCGTCATCTTCCTCGTCAGCGAGGTCGGGATTGAGCCGTTCGCGCAGCTCCTTTCCCGTCTTGAAGAACGGAACCCACTTTTCCTCAACGAACACGGCATCGCCTGTCCGCGGGTTGCGACCCGAACGCGACGGGCGGTTCTTGACCGAAAATGCGCCAAATCCACGCAACTCGACACGATTTCCGGCCGCAAGCGCATCCGTGATCTCATCAAGCACCGCATTGACGATATTCTCAACGTCGCGATGATAAAGATGCGGATTCTTCGCAGCGACAATCTGCACCAGCTCAGACTTGATCACGAATGCCCCCTCTGACAGTCATGTGGTCTTGTTTTAACGGCCTTCAACCTGCCAAACAGAGACTAGACCGTCAAGCAACAACTTGTCTTCCTTGAGATTTTCGATGGCACTGCTTGATGCAAGCCAACTCAAACCCAGTGAATCGAGAACCTGTTTTGCCACAGAGCCAAACAGGAACGGAGTAGAGGTTCGCGGTGCGGCCCAATCCAGGATAGCGAGATCGGGATCGACCTTACGTTCCTTAAGGTAGGATTTGATGGCCTCCATGCCGCCGAGACTGTCAATCAGCCCGGCGGAAAGAGCCTGGCGACCGGTATAGACGCGACCATCAGCCAGCGACTGCGCCTTAGGACGATCGAGTTTCCGGCGTTCGGCAACGATCGAGACGAACCAATCGTAAGAGTCGAGCACCATCGCCTGAATGGCGCCCTTGGCCTCCTCGCTCGCAGGATGGAACGGCGACGGCTCGGCCTTCAGCGGAGCCGATTTGATTTCCTCAAGCGAGACGCCGAGCTTGTCGAGAAGTCCCTTCACCTGCGGATACTGATAGATTACGCCGATGGACCCTGTAATCGAGGTCTCTCCGGCAACGATATGATCCCCGGCGATGGCGATCATGTAACCGGCAGAGGCCGCAAGCGTGCGGACATCGGAAATCACCGGCTTCTTTTCGCCCACCTTGCGAATGGCTTTGTAGATGGCCTCGCCGCCGTAAGTGGTGCCGCCCGGCGAGGAAATCGAAACGATCAATGCCTTGGCATTGTCGTTCTTCGCAATCTTGTTGATGCGTTCGAGAAGCTCGACATCATCCTGGATCAGGCCGGAGATGGAAATCCGGGCAATATGCGGACTTTGCCTGTCATCGGACAAGGTGCCGCCGTTGGCGCCGATCCAGACCGAAACAATAACCAGAGCGATCAGGATGAAGGCTGCCACGCGCCAGAAAGTCAACTTTCTGCGAATCCGGCGCCGGTCCGCGATATCGCTCATGGTCATGGCCGATACTCCATATCCTGATTGGGTCTTGACCCTAGATAGCTCGCAACGGTTAAGACGCAAGTCAAATCGAACGCCGTTGGCACGCAAACGCATATTATCGCCGGCGGTGATTGTTTTTAATGGTTGCCTTGCCTATTTGTTGTGGTCATGTCGGCCAGAAATAGCGGATAATCATGAACACGATAACAGGCACAGGTCCGGCCCGGCATGATATGTCGGCGCAATATGGGCAGGCGCTTGCCCATTCGCGCCGCGTTCGCCGCTGGAAAATCCTGCTGCCGATCATGGCGCTGGTGATTTCACTAGGCTTTATCGCCGTTTCCTGGGTTCGGAGCTTTTTTCCGGAAAATCTCGAGATTTCCGGCGCCAGGATCGAAAATGGCAAGGTGGTGATGGAAAAACCCGCCATTTCCGGCCGCAATGACAACGGCATTTCCTACTACATGAATGCCGCGCGCGCGCTTCAGGATATCGCCAATCCCAACGACATCATGCTCGAAGACATCGATGCGTCGGTGCCAATCCGCGGCAACCTCATCGCCAGAGTCAAGGCGCTTTCGGCACAGTTTGATCGTTCGAACGACCGGCTCGAACTGACGCAACCGTTTACCGTCAATCTCTCATCAGGGCTCGATATTCATTTCAAGTCCGCCCGACTCGATATTCCAGGGGGAGAAATGTCGACATCCGAGCCGATAGCCATAAAGGCGGAAGGCATGTCGATGGTTGCGAACCAGCTGAATATAACTGATAAGGGCAAAGTGATAAAATTCAGTGGTCAGGTTCGGCTGAACGTCGAACCGGCGCTCGTTCGCAAAATTCAAAAATAAGGTATCGCCCGTCATGAGGCCCTCTTTCGTCCTGACTACCATGGCATGTGCTCTCCTGTGCCTGTCGGCCGTTTCCGCCACGGCTCAGGACCGAACGAGCAAAATGTCCGGCCTCGCTCTTTCCAATGACAAGCCGATCCAGATCGAGAGCGACAATCTCGAAATACGCGATCAGGAAAAGCGCGCGCTTTTCGATGGCAATGTCAGCGTCACGCAGGGAACGACCAACCTGAAGGCCTCAAACATGATCGTCTACTACAAGGGTAGCGGCGATTCGATTTCGAGCGGCAACAGTGGCGACATCGATCGCATCGAGGTCAAAGGCAATGTCCGGCTTGTCTCCGGGACGCAGAGTGCGCGCGGGGAAACCGGCGCTTTCGACATGACCACGGAAATTCTGACATTGAAAGGCAAGCAGGTCGTCCTGGCTGATGGCGCCAATGTTTTTACCGGTTGCAAACTGACGGTCTGGATGAAGAACGGCGAGGCCAAGCTCGAGAGTTGCGGGGGCCGGGTTCGCATTCAGTTGGATCCCAAGTCGCGCAAGACCAACTGACCGGACCTGCATTTCGTGAAGATACCCTTCCTAAAATCCGGCGCGAATGACACACTCGCCCCGTCGCAGATTCCCCCGGAGCAGCTCGAGCGCTATCGGGGCACGCTGATTGCGCGCGGAATCACCAAGACCTATCGTTCCAGGCGCGTGGTCAATGGCGTTTCCCTGATCGTCCGGCGCGGTGAAGCGGTCGGTCTGCTCGGACCGAATGGTGCCGGCAAGACAACCTGCTTCTACATGATCACCGGGCTCATTCCGGTCGACCAGGGAAAGATCGAGATCGACGGGCACGATGTGACGTGGATGCCGATGTACCGGAGGGCCCGCCTCGGCGTCGGGTATCTGCCACAGGAAGCTTCAATCTTTCGCGGCCTGTCGGTCGAGGACAATCTGCGCGCCGTGCTTGAAGTGCGCACGAAGAACAAGACAGAGCGCGAGGACAAGCTGGCCGAACTTCTGGAGGAGTTCTCCATCTCGCATCTTCGCAAGTCGGCAGCGGTGGCACTCTCAGGCGGGGAGCGGCGGCGGCTCGAGATTGCGCGCGCATTGGCCACAGACCCGGCCTTCATGCTGCTCGATGAACCCTTTGCCGGCGTCGACCCGATCTCGGTTGCCGATATCCAGGAACTCGTCCGTCATCTCACCCGACGCGGAATTGGCGTGCTGATCACCGACCATAACGTCCGCGAAACCCTAGGCCTGATCGACCGTGCCTATATCATTCATGCCGGTGAGGTTCTCACGCATGGGCGGGCATCCGACATCGTCAGCAATCCCGATGTCCGTCGGCTCTATCTCGGCGACAACTTCAGCCTTTAGCGGACGATTTCCCGGGCCAAACCAGCGCATTCGAAAGATTGCTTGACCTGGAGGATTTAATAAGCAATTTTTGGGCCAGTTGACTGAAGGCTCTGTGCCTTTGACAGAAGGACGCCCGCGGTCAGCCTATCAGGGAGTATCGCGTCCGCCATGGCCCTATCCGCCAGTCTGCATTTGCGACAAACCCAGTCGCTGGTGATGACCCCGCAGCTGATGCAATCGATTCAGCTTCTGCAGATGACGCATCTGGAACTCAATCAGTTCATTGCACAGGAACTGGAGAAGAACCCGCTTCTGGAAGTCACCATGCCCGGCTCCGACGACGGCGTCGCACCGATGCCTTCGGGTGAAGACAGGTTCCAGCAGGCCGAGACCGGCAGCAATGACAGTGACATCCCATTGGGCGGCCGCCAGACGGAACGGCTGACCGAGGCGCTCGATACCGGCTTTGAGAATGTCTACCAGGATGATGCCGGCCCCCGCAAAGCCGATGCGCCCGAGCTGCTGCAGCAGTGGAAATCAATGCCGGGAAGCCTGGGAGAAAGCGGAGAATCCTACGATCTCGACGATTTCGTCGCGAGCAGGATCACACTCAAAGAGCATCTCACCCAGCAGATCCCGTTTTCCGTCAGCGATCCGGTCGAACGTCTTATCGCCGCCCATCTGGTCGACATGGTCGATGATGCCGGTTACCTCCCGGCTTCCCTGCACGACATCGATGACAAGCTGGGAGCCGATCCGGACCTGATCGAAACGGTGGTGACCAAGCTTCAGATGCTGGACCCGCCGGGCGTATTTGCCCGCTCCCTGAGCGAATGCCTTGCCATTCAGCTCAAGGCCAAGGATCGTTTCGATCCGGCCATGGAAGCGCTGATTTCACATCTCGACCTTCTGGCGAAACGTGATTTCGCGTCGCTCAAGAAAATCTGCGGCGTCGACGAGGAAGATCTGCTTGACATGCTGTCGGAGATCCGGTCGCTCGATCCGAAACCGGGCAGCGGGTTCGAGACCAGCCATTCTGAATCGATCGTGCCCGACGTCATTGTCCAACCCGCCCCGGATGGCGGCTGGATGGTGGAACTCAATACCGATACGCTTCCCAAGGTTCTGGTGAACCAGGACTATTTCCAGAAAGTGTCGACCTCGGTTTCTGCGCAACCGGCCGACCAGGCCTTCCTGTCCGAATGCCTTCAGAATGCGAACTGGCTGACGCGCAGTCTCGACCAGCGCGCCAAGACCATCGTCAAGGTGGCAAGTGAAATCATTCGCCAGCAGGATGCATTTCTGGCGCATGGTATAGGCCATCTGCGGCCCCTCAATCTCAAGACGGTGGCCGAGGCGGTGAAAATGCACGAATCGACGATCAGCCGCGTGACGTCGAACAAATATATGATGACCCCGCGCGGCCTCTTTGAATTGAAATTCTTCTTCACCGTCTCCATTGCCTCGATCGAGGGCGGCGAGGCGCATTCTGCGGAATCGGTCCGCCATCGCATCCGCAGCCTGATTAACGAGGAAACTGCAGCCAATGTGCTGTCCGATGACGATATCGTCGATATTCTGAAAAAGGATGGCGTCGAGATCGCGCGACGAACCGTGGCCAAATACAGGGAGGCGATGAACATTCCCTCATCCGTGCAACGCAGGCGCGAAAAGCGCGCCGTGGCAAAGGCATCTACGGCCTGACTGTGACGCAAGCACTGGAATACCCGTTTTATTAGAAATCTTTTGTGTTCTTTTTGGTTGTCCACATGCCGGCAACTTGACTTTCGACCGACCCGCGAATAGAGCCCGCGGCCATATGAGAATACGTGCAGCGCGGAAAGAAAGAGGCCGAACTGTCCGGCCGTAAGCATGAAACGCTTGGATCGGGCAGCATGATGGAATAAACTGCAGGCAATTGCTCATTGGCGTCACCGGGGGGATGGTCGGCTACACGGGTCTCAGAGAGCCTCAAAAAGTCGAAGGCCGCTTCCTATATACGCTGAAAAGCTGCCTGCCCGGAAGCCGGAAGCCGTTCCGCGCAGGTAACACAGCGGGCTTCCATTTTTGACTGCAGGAAGGAAACCACCATGAGCGTGCGTGTAACCGGCAAGCATATGGATATCGGCGATGCGTTTCGGATGAAGATCTCCGACAAGATCCACGAAGCGATCGACAAGTATTTCGACGGCGGCTTTTCAAGCCAGGTGCTCGTGGAAAAATCCGGTTCGCGTTTTTCAGCAGATTGCAAGATCCATCTCGATTCCGGCGTCCACCTTCATGCGGAAGGCGAAGCCAATGACCCGCAGCAAGCGTTTGAATCCGCTTTCGAACGGGTTGAAAAGCGTCTGCGGCGCTACAAGCGCAAGCTGCGCGATCATCATCATGGCGAAAGCCGTTCGGCACAGGAAGTCGCCTATGCCGTGATCGATTCCCCGGCGGAAGAGGTCGAGGAAGTGGCCGAGGATTTCGCACCAGTCATTATCGCTGAAACCACGAAGAAGCTCTCGACCATGTCGGTTGCCTCCGCGGTGATGGCGCTTGACATGACCGACGAACCAATTCTGATGTTCCGCAAGCCCGGCACAGCCGAGCTTAACATTGTCTACCGCCGCAACGACGGCAATATCGGCTGGATCGACCCGGCAAACATAAAAAGCTAAAGCGGTACTGTAAAAATTTTCGAGGGGAAGAGCCGGCGGCTTCGCCGGCTCGAAGATCCGGGCCGAAAAAGGACAAAATGAATGGCTTTGGCAGACATTTTGCTTACGGAAGGGATTCTTCCGGCGCTTCGCGCGCAGACAAAAAAGCAGCTTCTGATGGAGTTGGCGACCTGCGCAGCGAAGATCACGGGCATTCCGGAGCGGGAAATTTTTGAAGTCGTTCTCCAGAGAGAAAAACTCGGCTCAACCGGCGTCGGCGGCGGCATTGCCATTCCGCACGGCAAGCTGAAATCGCTCGACCGGATCGTCGGCGTTTTCGCGCGGCTGGAAACGCCTGTCGATTTCGAAGCGCTCGATGACCAGCCTGTCGATCTTGTCTTCATGTTGCTCGCGCCGGAAGGTGCCGGTGCCGACCATCTCAAGGCGCTGTCGCGCATCGCCCGCCTTATGCGCGATCAGGACTTGGTGACCCGCCTGCGAGCATCCGATTCGGTGCCGGCGATCGAAGCCTGCCTGAACCAGGAACAGGCATCCAACGCCGCTTGAGCGGCTTTCCGGATCTCTATGAAACCGGGCGGCGTGGCAGCTTCAGGTCAGAAGCCACGCCCAGAAACTCACCGTCAGCGCCCCCACTCCCGTCGTCAGCGTAATTGCCGAGGCTGCCAAAGGTTCGGCTGCCTTGAACTGTGAGGCAATCAGCCAGGCATTGACGCCGGTGGGAACTGAAGCCGTCAGCACCAGCGCAGCTATCCATTCCGTACGCAGGCCGAGCCCGTGCGCCGCCAGAAAGACCAGACCGGGAAGCGCAAAGAGCTTGAGGACTGACACGCTAGCCGCGAGACCGAGATTGCCGGCAAATCCGTAACGCCGCATGGCCATCCCGAGCGAAATAAGGGCTGCCGGGCCCGCAATCGCCGAGATCTGATCGACGAGGATTTTCGGCGGACCGGCCAGTGGCAGGCCGGTAAGATGCCAGAAGACACCGCCCACAATGCCGAACATCAGCGGATTGCCCGTCATGTTGCGCAGAAACGTCTTCAATAGAGTTAAGGGCCCGTCCATGGCCTTGCCGGTATCACCACGTTCAGCGCGCTCCATGAGGACGGAGCTTGCGATCATCATCACCGGCAGATGGATGGCAATCAGGATCGACAGTGCGACAAGGCCATTCGGGCCCACGATCCGGTCGACCAGCGGCAGGCCGATGAAGACATTGTTGGCGAATGCCGACGATACGCCAGCGACCGTGCCGGTGCGCCGATCGGTCCCAAATCCGAAACGGGCCAGACAATGTGCTGCAGTCCAGGTGACCGCGACAGCGGAGAAATAGGCGATCCAGAGCCTGACGGGAAAGGCACCGTGGAAATCCGCTTCCGCCAGCGTCCGGAACAGCAATACGGGAACGGCGAGCTTGAAGACGAACTCGGCCAGTGCATCGCCGGCGGACGGGCGCAGATAGGTTGAGGCGACGAGAAGCCAGCCAACAAGAATCAGCAGGAAGACGGGCAGGACATTTTGTACGACAGCGAGCATAGGGGGTCGCCAAGAGACAGTTTCTCCGGCTATGGCGCCATTTTTGCCGGACGACAAGTTCCATTGGCGCCGGATTGGTTCGTTGACGAAAGAAAAACACTCGTTGTGGAACATCGCGCTTGTTATCATGCAGGCGCAGTGGCAGTTTCGCACCTGCGAAAGGAACCACGATGCTGGACAAGGGCAACAACGATTTCAGGGAACGGATCGAGACTTCGTTCGCGCATCAGGGCGCCATGGCGCTGATCGGGGCAGAATTGACACGGATCCAGAAAGGCACCGTGGAGATTGAACTGTCCTATGATCAGAAACTCACACAGCAGCATGGGTTTCTGCATGCCGGCATCATAGCTGCAGTTCTCGATTCCGCCTGCACCTATGCAGCCTATACGATGATCGAGCCGGAAGCCTCGATTCTCACCATCGAGTTCAAGGTCAACCTGATGTCACCCGGCAAGGGCGACCGTTTTCTGTTTCGCGGCGAAATCACCAAGCCCGGTTCCAACATCATTGTCGCCGACGGTCGCGCCTATTCGATCGGCGATGGACCCGCCAAGCTGATCGCCTCGATGACAGGCACCAAAATGGTGCTGCGCGGACGTGAGGAGCTCGCAGGATGAGCAACCGTATCAAAACTGTCGCTGGTCGCTCCATCCTTTATGTCATGGCGGCGGAAGCCGAATATGGCCCGCATCTGCAAACGCTTTTCACACCGGTCATGACAGGCGTCGGCCCCGTGGAAGCGGCCGTATCGCTGACCCGTGTGCTTACCGAACTCGCTCTCGATGGACGTCGTCCGGATCTCGTCGTCTCGCTCGGCTCGGCCGGATCGGCCCGCCTCGAGCAGACAGAAATCTATCAGGTCACTTCGGTCTCCTATCGAGACATGGATGCTTCACCGCTGGGATTTAAGAAGGGGATGACCCCGTTTCTCGATCTCCCCGCCACCGTCGAACTGCCGTTCCGGGTTAGTGGGATCGAAGCTGCTTCCCTATCCACCGGCGGCGACATCATATCGGGTGACGCCTATAACGGCATCGATTGCGATATGGTCGACATGGAGACATTCGCCATTCTGCGCGCCACCATGGCGTTCGATATTCCGCTCGTCGGATTGCGCGGCATTTCCGACGGCAAGGCGGAACTGCGCCATGTCGGCGACTGGACGGAATATCTGCATGTGATTGACGAAAAACTGGCAAGCGCCGTCAACCGGCTCGAACAGGCGATCCTGTCCGGCGAAATCCTCTAAACGCCGGATTCGCGCGCAGGGCGGGCTTGCGAAAAGGCTCTGTTTTCTTTAAAGGCTCGCCATGACCCAGACAGCCCATCACGACACCATCCTCATCATCGATTTCGGCAGCCAGGTGACGCAGCTGATCGCGCGTCGCGTCCGCGAAACCGGCGTTTACTGCGAGATCCATCCTTTCAATTCCGCGGCGGCCGCCTTCGAGCGTCTGAAGCCGAAGGGCGTGATTTTCTCCGGCGGCCCTGCTTCGGTGACAACCGAAGGCAGCCCGCGTGCCCCGCAGGCGGTATTCGATAGTGGCGTTCCGATCCTCGGCATCTGCTACGGCCAGCAAACGCTATGCACCCAGCTCGGCGGCGTGGTGGAAGGCGGACATGCGGCGGAGTTCGGTCGTGCCGACATTGAGATCAAGGCTTCGAGCCCGCTGTTCGACGGTTTCTGGGAGATTGGCAAGTCCTACCCGGTCTGGATGAGCCACGGCGATCGCGTCACCAAACTTCCGGAAGGCTTCAAGGTCATCGCGACCTCGGAAAATGCACCTTTTGCCATCGCAGCCGACGAAAACCGGCACTACTATTCGACGATGTTCCATCCCGAAGTGGTTCACACGCCGGATGGAGGCAAACTGCTCGCCAATTTCGTGCACAAGATCGTCGGACTGAAGTCGGACTGGACAATGTCAGCCTATCGCGCCGAGATGGTGCGCAAGATCAAGGATCAGGTCGGTTCCGAACGCGTCCTTTGTGCGCTGTCGGGCGGGGTTGATTCCTCGGTTGCAGCGATCCTCATCCACGAGGCAATCGGCGACCAGCTGACTTGCGTCTTCGTCGATCATGGCCTGATGCGCATGAACGAGGCCGACGAAGTGGTCTCGATGTTCCGCGACCATTACAACATTCCGCTGGTCCATGTGGACGCGTCCGACAAGTTCCTCGGCGAACTGGAAGGCGTGTCCGATCCGGAAACCAAACGCAAGATCATCGGCCGGCTCTTCATCGAAGTGTTCGAGGACGAAGCAAAGAAGATTGCCTCCGATGGCAAGGGCGCCCCAAGCTTTCTCGCCCAGGGCACGCTCTATCCGGATGTTATCGAAAGCGTTTCCTTCTCCGGCGGCCCCTCGGTCACGATCAAGAGCCACCACAATGTCGGCGGCCTGCCCGAGCGCATGAATATGAAGCTCGTGGAACCGCTGCGCGAACTGTTCAAGGACGAAGTGCGCGCGCTTGGTCGCGAGCTCGGCCTTCCGGACCGCTTCATCGGTCGCCACCCCTTCCCCGGCCCCGGTCTTGCGATCCGCTGCCCGGGCGGTGTCACGCGCGAGAAGCTCGACATCCTGCGCAAGGCCGATGCCGTCTATCTCGACGAGATCCGCAAGGCAGGCCTTTACGACAAGATCTGGCAGGCTTTCGCCGTTCTGCTGCCGGTGCAGACCGTTGGTGTGATGGGCGATTACCGTACCTACGATTTCGTCTGCGCGTTGCGGGCAGTCACCTCGGTCGATGGCATGACCGCGGATTTCTTCCCCTATGACATGAACTTCCTCGGCCGTGCGGCCACCCGCATCATCAACGAGGTCAAGGGCATCAATCGCGTGGTCTATGACATCACGTCGAAGCCACCCGGCACGATCGAGTGGGAATAAAGCCCTGACGGCTCCTTCGTCTGAAGAGACTATAGATTGCAAAAGAGCGGCGAACCATTTTCGTCGCTCTTTTGTTTTGGGGCGCGTACGGTCTGTCGGAATGAGTGGCAGGATCTGAAAAAAGGGATCTCCCGATCAACAGCATGGCACCGTCGATCAGGAGATCCCACGCAATGACAATGGGGACCATAGCGGGCACAACGGTCGCAAGATGGCATGATCGTCGATGCGCTACTGAGCCCCGTTGAACTGCATCACGAAGTCCGCCTTCGCATCGCCATCGCCGCACATGTGGGTGCTCGATCTTGAACGTTCATAGCGCAGTTCGCCGGA
The DNA here is from genome assembly GCF_030551875.1 of Fluviirhizobium alvei. GTDB lineage: Bacteria > Pseudomonadota > Alphaproteobacteria > Rhizobiales > Rhizobiaceae > Rhizobium_E > Rhizobium_E alvei. Next base: position 203,276 of record NZ_JAUOZU010000012.1, read on the forward strand.
AGCCTTGTGGAAACGCCACAGGATCAAGCAATCCAAACAACGCAAACCCGCCTAGAAAAACAGCGGATCTGTCCGCAGCCTGTTGATGATTGGTTGTCGACGCTTTTCACAGGCTGAGGCAATCAATCCCTTGTCCGGCTTTGAGCAATCCATTTCTGGCTCGCGGCATCGCATTTTTGCTTTGCTTCCTCTAGAATTGCTGCGGCTTCATCTTTGCGTGCCAATTTACCAAGCGCCTTGGCGGCGAGAGTGTATCCTTGCGCCTTTGTCGGCCGCAAACTCCTGAGTATCTCACAGAATTTCAGGCTTTCCTCAAATCGTCCCTGACGGATCAAAAGGCTAGCTGCATTCCGGTGAAACTCTGGCAAACCGCTTGCAGACGCGCGACTTCCGATTTTTTTCAACAGTTCCTCCGCAAGAGCAAACTGCTTTTCATCGAAGGCTGCGTTGAACTGTCCAACCAATGTTTGCAAATCGTCAAGTGCCCGGCCAGTGCCCTCAGCAAAGCTGGCGATGATGGTGGCAATGAAGCCACCCGCCACGTGCCTGAGATCGTTATTCCAGACTGATGGGGACTTGGTCAGCATGACACGTTCGTAGCTCGGCACATATTTAAGTCGATCATCCTGCTGGCAGAGCAGACCTACAGCCGATCGGATCGTCGATTTGGAATACATGTTGGCGATCAGAATGTCCTGGCTCGTCATCGTGCGCGCAAGGGGAACAGGCGAAACGGTAAACGCGATCTGTTTTGCACCGCGGGAAAGCAAGAGATCGGCGCACTCCTTGAGCATTGCGTAACATTGGTGAAAATCAATATTGACGAAGCTGAACCGTCCCGGATGTGCAGAAGCCATCGCTTTGTCGGGCATGTTTTGGATGAACATGCCTGTCAACTCATCAAACCAGGCCTCTGTAAGGCCGGGCGTAATAATGATGAGATCACAATCGAAAAACATCTTATGGGTGTCGAAAATCTGCTGACGACGTTCGAGGAATCTTTCTTTCGTTACCGCCACCGGGCTCGATAGCTGCAAGTCGAGGTACCGCCCGTCCGGCATCTCGTAGGCCATTTTGTCGACCAGATCCCAGGAAACCGACCCGCCAGCATCAATGATTTCGCTCACCCAGCGAATTTCTTGAAAGATCGAGGCAACCGTATATTTGTTGAGGATCCCTTGCGGGCGTTCACGCGCGCCAGCTTCCTCTATCGGTGCGGTAAAAGCGAGCACTGGAACATCATAGCCGGCTTCCCCGAGATATTCCTCGATATTGCGTGCAAAGCAGCTACCGATGGTCATCACTCGGGCACCCTCGGTCAGCGAAATTCCGCAGTCAAATGAAGGCGATGCGACAGGCTCCAACCGACCCGATTCGCGATCTGGAAATTTGGCAAGTTTGTTTCGGCTGGTGGTGCGGACAGCATCTTGATAACTGAGTTTCATGGGTATTCCCTCTTTCGGCATGGCGCATCTAAACGCCGCCACCCGTAAATTACAAGCGCCATCCCCAAATTGGTCCATCGTCGGGAGAGGCAATTTACGGTCGCGCGGGAAATCAAATATCGTGATAGAACTCACTGGTCGCAATATTGACTTGTTTGACAGAAAACTTGCGAAGACGTTATCGACCGAAATCAATCCAGCCTGCCTAAGAACCTGGTCTGTATAACTACTTTCAGAGTTTTGCCAGTTCCCCCCGCTGTGCCAATCGCTTCCTCCTGTCAGGATCACAGTTCCAACCAGAATAACACTGGAGCACCGGCAGGATCAAAACGCCGATGGGCGGCGCGACTGTCAAAGCGCGAAAAAACAACGGCCAGATCACACTTGTGAATGCAAAGCGCCGGCAGAATTATGTGACAATAACATCTTTGCGAGCCTCAGTATGAGGTGCAACCGGCCGAATTGTCGCAAAGTCCTACCCGCACATGTCGGAGAGTCCAGGATCAAAAAAGGGATCTCCCGATCGACAGCATGGCACCATCGATCAGGAGATCCCACGCCATGGCAATGGGGACCATGGCGGGCGTAACGGTCACAAGATGAAATGATCGTCGATGAGCTTCAGAGCCCCGTTGAGTTGCAGCACGAAGTCCGCCTTCGCATCGCCGTCCGTGTCGCCATAGACATAGGTGCTCGATCCTGAACGTTCATAGCGCAGTTCGCCGGCGGCCTTGTGGAAATCGTCGGTCCCGATGAAGGTGAACGCCTGGTTTCCACGCCGGTTCTCGTTCGCATCGATCGCAGACAAATGCAGATGGTCCCCCTTGGCGCTCTCAAAATCGGCAATCAGGTCGGCAGCCGCCTTTGATGTTCCGATCTCGGAAGCCGATGCGAAGACGAATGTATCCTTGCCCGCTCCGCCATAGAGTTCATCGCGCCCTGCGCCACCGGTCAGGGTGTCGTCGCCATTGCCGCCATAGAGACGGTCGTTGCCACCCAACCCGAACAGTTTGTCGTTGCCGCCAAGACCGCTGATCTTCTCGCCATAGGCGCCGCCTGTGAGACGGTCTGCCTTGCTGGTGCCGAGGATATCTTCGGTCACGGCCTCAAACGTGACTGTGAGGGCTGCATTGCGCGATTCCAGCCCATCGGTGGCCGTGTAGGTAATCTTGACCTTGGCGGACTGGTCGCCGTCGATATCGGCGCCCGTATATTTCACGGTCAGGCTGCCATCGCTGTTGAGCTTCACCGTTCCGTTGGCCGATGTCACGGTTGCCGCAGAGAGCGAAAGCGACAGATCATCATAGGCCGTGTCATTGGCAAGGACGCTTACCTTGACAGATGCGCCCTCCTTGCCGGTTGCCTTGTCCGCAACGAGTTTCGGCGCCGTATGCTCGGTCACTGTGTCGCCATCGGCGAAATCGATTCCGGCATCGGCAAAGGCCGTCACCTGTGCCGATGTCAAAAGCACGGCATTGGTGGAAATATCGATACGATCTATTCCGGCTGCCCCCAAAGCGGCGATCTCGGCAACGGTAAGGGCTTTCACCTGGTTCGCCGTCATCCCGGCTTCGATGATGTCGACACCGGCATTCCGCAAGCTGGCCGCCGTTGCCGTATCAAGTGCGTCCGCCTCGCTCTTGCTCAGCGATACCGTGATCAGGTCATCGGCAACGAAACCGATACCCGCATTGATGTAGGTTTCGATCTGTGCAAGCGAAAATGTCAGCGCATTGTCGGACAAATTGATCTGATCCACGCCCAGCGCCGAAAGGCCCGAGAGGTCGAGCAGGTCGGGATCCGCAAACGTGGAACCCGCACCGGTGACGATGACCGTATCCTTGCTTTCAAACGACATCTCGTAAGAAGCGAACGTCTGGGCTTTCAAGAGACTGATGCTGATCGTGCCATCGGTGACGTCGATCAGAGTTACACCCTTGCCGGAGAGGGTCTCGATGTTTGTTGTCGTCAGATTTGAAATCACAGCTGCCGTGTCGGACAGCCGAACCAGATCGATGCCAAGGGCAGCGGCGTCCGTCAGGTCGTTGCTGGACAGAGCCATCAGGTTGGCCGCGGTATCGGAAAGACGGGCATCGTACTCGCTTGCAAACAACAATCCGGCCGCTTCAACAGTGGCGGCAGTCGCAGCAGACACATCGAGTGCCGTATCCTCTGTCGTCAGAAGAGTCGCGCCAAAGCTCACCACATTGGAAAGAGCATCAGCATCGATTGTTGCAAGCGAACTGCTATCGACCACCAGACGTACCGTATCGCTGGTATCGAAGCGCGCACTGATCTCCTGCAGGGCAAGCAGCTGGGCATGGGTCAGGTCAGCCAGATCATCGCTCGCATCGAGAGCACGGATCCCGAAATCGGCCAGATGTTCGATCTGGCTGTCCGTGAGGGCGGCGAGATTGGCGCCGGTGTCGGCAAGGGTCACATCTTCAATGCCGGCATCGATTTCAATTCCATATTCGAGGTAAGCAAGGAACTGGCTGACGTCGATCGATATCGCACCACTTGCAAACACCCTGTCGATATTGAAATCCGCCAAAGTGGCGATATCGTCGCTATCAAGCGATTGCGCTTCAGAGGCCGTCATCGACACGGTGACGCTGTTGTCTGCCGCAAAAACAATGTTCTCAGCGATGAAGGCTTCCGCCTGCTCCAGGCTGAGCCAGAGCGGCGTTGTGTCTGGATCGTCCGTCAGATCGATCCTGGTCACGCCATGGCCGCCGAGGGCAGCGATTTCCGTCAAGGTGAGGACCGAAACATTGATCTGATTGTCGGCGATCGTCAGCGTATCGGAACTGTCGAAGGAGAAGCCCTGGCCAGTGATGAGATCGAGCTGTTCTAGTGTGAGCGCAAGTTCATCGCCCGCGACATCGAAGATCGTCGCACCCATGGATGCCAGATCGGAGAGATCGCTGGCCGACAGGGACAGTAGGTCCGATGTCCCGATCGTGATCGTGACGACATCCTCGGAAGCAAAGGCAAGCCCCGCCGTGGCATAGGCGCTCGCCTGCTCGAGCGTGAGAGAGACAACGTCATCGGACGCATTGACTGCGGTAACGCCCAGATTGGTCAGGTCTGCGATTCTTGTAACCCCGATCGCAGCAATCGCGGAGCCGCTGTCTGCGAGCGTGACTGAAGACGCGCCATCGATCGTCAGTCCGGACACGTTCAAGAGGCTGACGGTTAGTTCCTTCGAAAGTGAGACCGCTCCGCCATCGGAGACCGTAATCGTCGAAATGCCGACGGCGTCAAGATCCGAGACATCTGCTGTCGTAAGGGCGGATATGGCAGATGCTGTGCCGCTCAAAAGCGCAAGATCCGAATCGTGCTGGAACACGCGCGTGTAGTATTTGCCGCTGTCAGAATCGTACCATGTTACGGAGAAGCCGCCATCCGGTAGCGCAATGATCTTTTGGTAAGACTGTGTTCCGCTCTCGCCGGCATTGATTTCGATCTCAGTGCCGATCTTGTTGCCATCGGCATCAAATACCTGGGCATTGATCTCGATGCCATCGTCGCTCCCGCTGATGTTTTCCGACCAGACGACGACATAACCGCCGCCCTTGAGGGCAACGGTCTGCGGATCGTACTGGCTGCCAACAGTGGTCGTGTTGACGACACTGGTATCGGCTACCGTATTGCCATCGGCATCGATGATCTTCGAAAAAACACCCTCATGCTGCCCGTTCGTCGAGTTTGGATTGTCGACCGCAAGCCAGGTCCAGGTGACGACGAAATTCCCATTGTCGAGTGCAGTGATCTGCGCATCCATCTGACCATAGGCGCTTGTACTGATCACAATCTCGCCGTTGACCTTATTGCCCTGATCATCAAAGATCTGGGCAACGATGCTTGAGCTACTAAGATCTCGCCAGACAATGGCAAAGTTGCCCTCTGATGTATCGGAGACCGCCATCAGATACTGGTTGCCGGTGGTCGTCTCGCTGATGACGAACAGATCATTGACCTTTTCCCCCGACGCATCGAGAATTTGGCCGATCAATCCGTAGCCCGAGCCATCTGTGTTGTCGGCATCGATCCATGTCACCAGGATACTACCGTCTGCGAGTTCGACAATCTGAGTTGCGGCCAACCCCTCGGTGAATGAACCCAAGCCCAAGCCCGAGATGTTGGCAGATGTCAGGGATTGCGCACTGCCGACCGGATTTCCATCCGCGTCGAAACGTTCAACGATCAGTTCCTGTCCGTTTGCGCGTGAAAACTGCTGGTAGGTTAGCACATATCCGCCGTCGGAAAGGCCAACGACGCTTGGGCCATCCTGCGCGTAGGCGGCATCATCAATCGTTTCAACCGAGACCTGAACGCCGGCTGCAGTGTAACGGCTCAAGGAAACTGACGTATAGTTGTTGGTCCAGCAGACGATATAGCCTCCATCCGCCAGGGCTGTGATCGAAGCCTGCTGGATCGAGTCTCCCGTTGCGACTGCGACCGTTCCTGTTGCATTGCCGGCAGCGTCAAATGCATAGACATAAATGCCTTCGCCATTTCGCTGCATGACCACCCAGGACCCATCGGACAATACGACAGGTGTCATGCCATTGGCCGTCGAGGCAGATCCGCTACCGACCTCGATATCCGCCGCGGTCGTCGCACTCAGCGTGGCATAACGGGTGGAAGCCACCATGCCGGCATCGGCCAGCGCGTTGATCTGCGCCAGAGAAAGGGTCAGACCGCGATCGGAAGCCAGCATTTCGCTGGCGCCAAGTATTGAAAGCGCTTCGATTTCGGACGCACTCAAAGCCTCGACCGTATCGGCTGTATCAAGAATTGAAACAGCATCATCGGCAGCAAAGCTCACGCCCTCCGCGGCCAAGGCCTGCGCCTCAGCGACCGTGAGGTAGGCATAGTCATCCGACAGATCGATTGTCGTGGAGGAGGTGGAAGACAGGAGAGCCTGAATTTCGGCGTAAGTGGTCACAAACCGCTCCTTCGCAACGCGTGAGATCACCAGCCGGCGCCAGCAATCCGATGTTTCGAAGGAGACTAAATATACGACCTCACGGCTGGTGCGTGAGATTTCAATGCGCAATCCGTCTCATTTCATGCGCAAGATGTCTCTCCAGTCGTCACCTATAAGGACGCCGACACCGCCCTGTCGGCAATTTCGATCCAGGACCGCAGGATGGAGCCCTGCGGTGAACCGGCTGCAGGAATGGATTGCATGGCGCCCCTCTCCAGCGTCTCGCCCGGGGTTATGCCATATTTTGCCTTGAATGCCCGGATGAAGCTCGAAACGCTTCCGAATCCACTCGAAAAACCGATTGCCGAAATGTTGGGTCGGTCCGTCGAGGTCAAGCGACGAAATGCAAAGCGCAGGCGGCGCTCGCGAATGTAATTGGCAACGCCGTCGGTCTCGGAGAAGAGACGATAAAGTGCGGCGCGGGAAATGTTGAAGCGATGGGCCAGCATGTCCGGTCCGAGATCCGCATCTCCGAGATTCAGATCGATGAACTGGCAGATCTGCAGATAGCGCGAGGCGCTGGCATAAGAATCATTGCCGCGTGAGCCGCCGCTGGAAAGAAATCCCGCAAGCAGCCCAGCCGTTGCGGTCGTCACGCCCACGGTTTCCTGTTCGGCAATCTCGTGGCGCGCCGCCCATACCATCTTGATATGATTGAGGATCAGGCGCGCAGCAGCACTTTCGGCCGGCAGATAGTGGTCATGCAGCCGATCAAGCTCAACCTCTTGCAGACCAAAGGCTGCCCGCGGCACGACAAAGCTGAAATTTCCGCAATGCTCGGCATGGGTCCGCATGGTCCGGGTGAGATCGGCGATGAAAACATCGCCTGGCCGCGACCGGATCTCCACGCCGTTGACCAGACGGGTGTCGCTGCCTTGCGTGATGATCTGGACGAAGATCAGATCGAGGCCGCTTGCCGCGATCAGCCGGGAATCCCGTTCATAATGGAAGCTGCCACCCGTCATCAGCACCTTGCTCAGCACCAGCGGGCCAAGTTGCGTGCCAGCAAGATTTACCTTGTACTGACGATTCTCGTCGCGCTGCTCGAGTTCGCCACGAAAAATCGACCCGCAAGCATCGAAAAAATGTGCGATCTGGTCAGCGCCGTCTTCACCACGCACCTTGATTTCGAGATCGGGGTTCGAAAGCGGTTTGCCGTTGGTATCCATTAAGTACGATGACAGTTGTTACTGGTCCCCAAAACTAGAGGAAAACCCACAACTTGTCTTGCGGAAATTCCGTGACTTGTGACGCAATCGTCGAGCCTGCGTCGGACTGATGTCATCTGGCTTCGCCCGTTTGATTCTGCTGCCGGCAAGGCGCCGAGGCGCCAACCAAATTCGATCACGCCGAACTTTGGCATCAGAATAGAAAACATTATCTTATCTATATGAATTTTATAACTTATTTGTGACGAAGCCTAAAGCGCGGCCACGCTTTTCCCAACTCCTGCGCAGAAGAATGCAGTTTTTTCGGATTTTAGGCTTGCAATTATCGGCGCAACGAATTAGTGACCTGCCTCGCGGCCGACGATATCGGATCCGCCGAAAGCACCCGTAGCTCAGCTGGATAGAGCACCAGACTACGAATCTGGGGGTCAGGAGTTCGAATCTCTTCGGGTGCGCCATTTTCTCTTTCATTTCAGAGTGTTGACAAGACATTTGCCAAGGACGGCGGTCTTGAGATCGCGTTTCTTGCGATCCGCTGACCCTTTGGAGAGTTACAGAACAGACCTCCCCGTTCTTCTCGCCAGCCACCTTTATTCGGCTTCGCAACGAAGCGGCACCGGCCGGGCAAAATCCATTTCTCACTCCGAAAAGACTCGCCGTAAGACTCCATAAACCAATTAAAAGTTTTGCCGGCGGCATTTACACGTTTTTCGACAAATTCGATTAGATTGTGCTCGACATATTGGGGACCATAATGAGCACTGCGTTCAAAATCGATACTTACAGCCACCCGACCCAATCCGCACTGAGTGGAAAGCTGGCCATCGCCCAGGCGCAAATCGAGCGATCGTTTCTGGAGGGCGGCAATGTTCTCATCGCCGTCATGGACTCGGTGACGGGGTTGACTGAAATCCTCGATCAGGTGGTCAATCTTCTGAATCCAGAGGCGACAAGACGCGTTTTCGACGGCATGCGCAAGGTCGTCGATGATCTCGCAGATCTGCCTGACGCGGCAAGCCGCAAGCAGGAAGCGCTGACACGCATCGCGGGCCTTTGCACGAACGTTTACAAGCGTGTCGAGGATATGCAGGAGATTATCCGCTATCTGCGCACCATCGCCATGACGGTGAAGATCACCGGTGCCGGTATCCCGGAATTCTCCGGATTTGCCGATGAAATCCGCGAGCGCATCCAGTCGGTCGGTACAGAGATCGATCATTTCGGCAGTCAGCTGAACGCCATGCGCACGCGCCTGGCATCGGCCAATACGAGTTCGGAAAGCGTCATCCGTGATTTTGCATCGGCCATTCCGGAACTGGTCGCCAGCATGGACCGCAGTTCGCTTGCGCTTGCCGAACAGCAGAAACGCATGGCGGCCTCTGCCCAGCAACTGCAACAGATTACCGGCTCGATCCAGCTGAAGATCGCCTCCGTGCTCTCCGCCTTGCAGATCGGCGATGTCACCCGTCAGCGGATCGAACATATCATGTCGATGTTCGCAGCACTTTCGGAGTTCCGGGCTTCCGATGGGACCAAGACGATGGCGGCTAGCGATCTAGCCTCCATCGAGGCGGCGATATCGGGCCTCGCTCGCGCGCAACTCGAGGAAAGCGCCAGCGATTTCAATGAAAAATGCGCGAGCATTTCAGCCAATATAGCGAGCTTCACCGCCGATGCCAGCCAGGTCCTGATGCTACGCGATGAGCTTGCGGGGCATGGGCAACCCTCCGATGCCCGGATCTTCGACACAATGAAATCGGACCTCGAGCGGGCGACTTCCCTTTCGGTCAAGGTGGCGGAGCGCACAGGCGATCTCGATCGCGTCGTTACCAGCGTCGGAGACTCAACCCAGTCTCTGATTGCCGGCATCGCCAACATTCGCAAGATCAAGCTCGACATCTTCTATATGGCGCTCAATTCCAACCTGGCCTGCACCCGTCTGGGTGACGCCGGACGTTCGGTCAATGTTGCCAGTGGCGAGCTGCGCGTCTTTGCCGACAAGCTCGAAGTCCCGGCCGAAGGTATCGTTCTGCAGATGCAGGAAATCGAAACGGCGCGCGATCTTCTGAACATCGACAACAACCGAAGGGTTGAAAGGATCGACGAACCCCTGGCCGAAGCCCACAAGGCGATCGAGACAGTGGCCGAGCAAATGTCGAGTGGACTTGCCCTGCTTGCCGAAAAGGGCGGGTCGGTGTTCGAATCGATCGAAAAGGCGATCCGCACGCTGGATTTCCGAAGCGATCTCGGTGACGTGATCGATGACTGCCTGCGGATTGCTGCGGAAGAAGATCAGGGTGTGACCGCACCAATTGCTGCGGGATGCGATGTGATCAACGCGTTTTCGGCCCGAATCTACAAGACTTATACGATGGCGCAGGAGCGCGTCATTCACCAGAAATTCCTGCCAGTCGTCGAAAGCGCGGCGGCAACCGCTGCAAGTGGGACTTCGGCAGATGACGATGATGATCTGATGTCGGCTCTGTTTTAATGCCTGTACGCCGGGGGCTTCCGCCCCCGGACGTCATGCGCAGAGCCATCAAGCAGCGCGGAAGCGATTGGCGAGATGGCTGCTTCTCTTTTCGACCAGGCTCATGACCTCATCGGCAAAGGCCGCGGAATTGGCAATCGCCTTGTCGAGGTTTGAGACTTTTTCGGGATCCATCAGATGAAGATAGGTCTTGAAATCGAACATATCGCGAAATGCGGCGCGTTCGATCAGCGGCGTATCGAGAACGCGCACCGAACGCTGTGCGAGGAGCCCTTTGACCACCAGCATGGCGCGGGTCGTGATCATCGAATTGACGCGTGACAGCACCACCGAATGCGGAATGGAAATATTGGCGCGTTCATTGAGATAGGCGAGGATTTCGAGCACCTGGGCTCCGCCCTGGGCATCCATGGAACTGCCTTGAATGGGAATCAGGATGTGGTTCGACAGTCCGATCGCCGTCGCCAAAAGCGGGGATTGCGATCCAGGCAGATCGATCAGCACATAATCATACTGCGGCGCATGATGCTCGACCGTCCGCTGAAGCGAATTCGCATTGATATAGGTGGCGAGCGTGACACGGTCATGCGGCGAACTCGCGCCCTCGAACCAACGGCTGATCCAGCGCTGGGGATCGGTGTCCACCACACAAACACGGTTTCCACGACGGAGGAGTTCCGTTGCGAGCAGCAGCAAAGCCGTGGTCTTGCCGGCACCGCCCTTGGTGTTCGCGAAGGATATGACGGTCATTCGGGGTCCTCGACAGCCGTTTGAGGCCACTCATGGCCCGGTACCGCACCCCGCATGGTGCCCTCCCATAGTCCCGAAATATGGTTAAGAAACCGTCAAATTCTATCTACGGCGGTCGGCCGAAAGAATTTCGCGCGCGATATGATCCAGCGACACGACCTTGTCGACACCACCATGGGCGATTGCTTCCTTCGGCATGCCGAAGACAACCGAACTCGCTTCATCCTGGGCAATGGTATAGGCACCGGCGGCATGCATCTCAGCCATCCCGCGCGCACCGTCGTCGCCCATGCCGGTCATGATCACGCCCATGGCATTGGCACCAGCGGACCGGGCTGCCGAGCGGAACAGCACATCGACGGAAGGCCTGTGGCGCGACACGAGCGGACCTGTGCGAACCGAGACATGGTAGCGTGCCCCCTGCCGTTCGAGCAGCATGTGCCGATCTCCCGGGGCGATGAGCACATGACCCCTGAGGACAGGATCGCCGTCCTCCGCTTCCTTGATCTCGACCTCACAGAGCGAATTGAGACGCTTGGCGAAGGCGGCCGTGAATTTCTCCGGCATGTGCTGGACGATAACCATGCCGGGCGCGTTGGCGGGAAGCTGTTCCAGCATAACGCGGAGCGCTTCCGTTCCCCCGGTTGATGCCCCGACACAGGCCACCATTTCGGTGGTCTTGGCCATCGCGCGACCGGACGGCGGCGGCAGCACCGCATCCGCGGTGAGTTTCGTGCTTGCGCTCGAACTTGCGGTCGCACGCCGGACAGCACCCAGCCGCGCGGCGGCAGCACCCTTGACCGCCTCCCGGATCCGCACCCCGGAATCCGCAAGATAGTCCGCCGCCCCGATCTTCGGTTTCAGGATCACGTCCACCGCACCGGCCTCGAGTGCCTGCAGCAGCGTCTCGGACCCCTGCTCCGTCAGCGAGGAACACATGACCACCGGAATGGGGCGTTGCGACATGATCTTGCGCAGGAAGGTGATCCCGTCCATGCGCGGCATTTCGACATCCAGGGTTATGACATCTGGAAGCTGCTCCTGGATCTTCTTGGCGGCCATGAAAGGATCGGACGCCACACCCATGACTTCAATCTCGGGATCGTCTTCCAGAACCTTTGTCAGCGCCTGCCGGACGCTGGCAGAATCGTCAATGATGAGAACGCGGATTTTGCCAGCCATCTTTACCTTCAGATTTTGCGAAACACCGTATTGGCCACCTGCTTGACCGGGAGAGGAACCCCCGTCACGCTTTCCGAATGACCGACGAAGAGATAGCCGCCGGGCAACAGGCAGTTGCAAAGACGGGTCAGGACTTTCGCCTGCGTTTCCTTGTCGAAATAGATCAGGACATTGCGACAGAAGATCATGTGCATGGCTTCCCCGACCGGATAGCTTTCATCCATGAGATTGAGCCGCGCAAATCCGACCCTTGCTCTCAGTTTCGGAGCGATGCGGATGTCATGGCGTGTCCTGTCGCGCGCCTCCATCACGTATTTCTGCCGCATCCGTGCCGGAACGGGTGCCACCATATCGCGATGATAGATGCCACGACGCGCCGTCTGCAGAACTTCGGTCGAGAGATCCGTCGCATAGATACGGTAGTCCAGCTCGCGGCGTGATGCGAGAAACTCCTCCATGACCATGGCGATCGTATAGGGTTCGGCTCCTGTCGAGCAGGCCGAACTCCAGATACGCAGCCTCGTATGGCCATTGGACAGGAGTTCGGGAAGAGCCAGCCGTTCCACATATTCGAAATGCTTCGGCTCGCGGAAAAAGTCCGTCTTGTTTGTGGTGACGGCATCGATCAGATAGGTCGATTCCGTCGCCAATCCATTACGCTTGAACAGATACTCGCAATACTCGTTGAGCGAACCAATTCCGGTGGCGCGCAGTCTGCGGCGCAGACGCCCTTCCAGCATCGTAATCTTCGTGATCGGCATCTTTATGCCGCTGTAATCATAGATATATCGAGATAAAGTCTGAAAATTCTTATCGCTCAGCCGTTCGTCTATCGGCTGTAACTTGGGTACTGCTGCCACGGTCTGCTACTCCAACCAATTACGCGACTTGTGGAACGGGGCGGCCCAGGCCGCCGAGAACATCACCGGAATCCGAGAAAAGACGGGCGAGATCGACAATCACGACGAAGCTGCCATTGCGACGCACAACACCAGCGATGTAGTCCGACCGCCAGCTGACACCGATATCCGGCGCGCCTTCGATTTCATCCTTGCGGAAAGGCGTGACTTCATAGACGCGATCGGCAACCAGCCCAAGGGTAAGCTGTTTTTCACCGATGCAGATGTCGAGCACCAGAATGCGCGTATGCGGGGTCTTCTCCGTCTTGGTCATGCCCAGCCTGAGCCTGAGATCGACCACCGGGACGCCCTGGCCGCGGACATCGCGGAGACCAAGGAGATAGTCCGGACCATGAGGAATCTTGAACGCTTCCTCATGGTCAAGGATTTCACGAACCACCCCGACCGGGACAGCGAAAATTTCGCTGCCCAGGCTGAAGGTGACGAATTGCGATTCTGATTGCGGTGCAGCCATGATCAAGCACTTTCCCTGAAATCGTCGTCATCGGAATCTGGTCCGCCCATGGACATGTCGAGGGCGAAGCCACGCGCACGCGCCTGCTGGGCGCCAACACTGTTGTCCGGCTTGCGGATCGGGGCCGATCCTGCCTTCTGTGCCGGACGAACCGGAGCTGCAGCAGAACGACGGACCTGATGATCGGCCGGCTTCGTTCTGGCATTGTCGACCTTGAAGAAGGCGATGGACGCCTGCAGCTCTTCTGCCTGGGCGGCGAGCTCTTCGGAGGTGGCCGACA
>NZ_JAUOZU010000013.1 GCF_030551875.1 Fluviirhizobium alvei
GTCTTGCCGTGGTCAACGTGGCCGATCGTGCCGATGTTCACGTGCGGCTTGGTGCGCTCGAACTTGCTCTTTGCCATGTGAATGGTTCCTCATGATCAAAATAATACCTGCCAGCCGCGAACTGGGCCGGATTGCGCTGCCGTTTAGAGGTTTCGGATGGCAAGCGCAAGTAAAATTGTTCTGCCTGCTGCGAAATGGCTAACGCCGCGGCACGATAGATGCTGTGTCGACGCGAATCGTCGTACAAACAAGGTTCTATGCGTGTTTTTTAAAGCTGATTGAGAGGCTTTGGAGCGGGTAGCGGGAATCGAACCCGCGTATTCAGCTTGGAAGGCTGCTGCTCTACCATTGAGCTATACCCGCGAACCGGTTCGAAGCCTGCCTGTTCGTACGGATGGTGGAAGGGGTTGGATTTGAACCAACGTAGGCTGAGCCAACGGATTTACAGTCCGTCCCCTTTAACCACTCGGGCACCCTTCCTTACCGTACCTGACCGTTTGGGCGGTCCAGGCTGTCGACCGTTTTTGCCGGTCGGCATGGGCCGGCTATATGGACGGACCCTCGTTTCCTGTCAACACGAAAAGCGAAAAATATTCAGTCATTTTTTCGCGCCGCTCGTGACGCCGCCTCTCTTAAGGGCTATAGGCTGCTTTAAGCACCTGATACGCTCGCGGAGATTTCCCGGGCCCGACAAACAGGCGACATTTCAAGAAGCTGCAGTCAAACCGGCGTTCATCAGAGACGCTTTCGCTGTTGCAAACGGGACCATCGCGATGAGCAAGAACGATCCGGACAAGACCAAGACGCCGAAAGACACGCACTACGCCAAACTGCGGCGCGCCCATCGCGATCAGAAGCGCGAAAATGGCAACCTTTCCGCGGCAAAGCCGCAACAGGGTCGCAAGAATGACTGGACGCCGCCAAAGCTTGCCGAAGATACGGTCCATATTTATGGGCTCCATTCGGTCAAGGCAGCGATCGAAAACCCGCAACGGGTGATCCGCAAGCTTCTGGTGACGCGAAACGCCCTGCCCAAACTCGATCTTTCGCATATCGAGCGATTGCCTTTCGCCATCGAAATGCGCTCGCCGCAAGAAATCGACATGATTGTCGGTCCGGATGCGATCCATCAGGGCGCCCTGCTCGAATGCAAGCCTTTGCCGGTTCGCAAGCTCGATTCGCTCAAGGACCGGCCGCTTTTGCTCGTCCTCGATCAGGTCACCGATCCGCACAATGTCGGCGCCATCCTGCGTTCGGCCGTCGCTTTCGACGCCGGCGCCGTGGTAACGACGGAACGGCATTCGCCGACCGAATCGGGTGTCATGGGAAAATCCGCCTCCGGCGCGCTCGAAATGATTCCCTATATCCAGATCACCAATCTTGGCGATGCACTGGAAGATCTGAAACGTCTTGGTTTTCAGATCATCGGGCTTGATTCGGAAGGGCCAGCCCCCTTGGAGCAGACCTTTAGCGGCAGCAAGATCGCGCTCGTGCTGGGCGCCGAAGGAAAGGGTCTGCGGCAGAAGACGCGCACGATCTGCAATGATCTCGCGAGGCTCGACATGCCCGGCGCCATCAAGTCGTTGAATGTATCGAATGCCGCTGCGATTTCGCTTTACGCTGCGCGGCAGTATCTCTCCCGCTGAGCAGGAGATCATAGTCCGGAATCAGTCGGGCGCCGCCAGGGCGGCACCCGACAGAGCACATCAATCCGGCACGCGGCAGGCGGTCTCTCCAGCTTCCGGCGTAACGGTCGCCTTGGTTCCGTCGAAAACAAGTTTGGCCTGGTAGGAAATCACACTCGGCAGTTCACCGATCTCCTTGGCATAATCCGGTGTCCGCTTCATTTCCTCGTCATAGCTTGCCTTGCAATCGGGTACCGCGATGCCCTCACCGAGGCCGGTTTCCTTCTTGACCATGTCAATACAGGCGGCGTTGTCCGGCATCATGGTGCAGCTTGCCGTATGGACGCGCCGGAAATCGATTGTCAGTTTCGTCCCGTCAGTGACGATATTGACGAAATCCTCGCCCTCGAAACTGTCGCTGAACAGACGTTTCGCCGATTGGGAATCATAGACCGCGAAAGGCAGTCCGCCATTCCAGCCATCTGCGGCCTGGAAGAACAGGAATTTGCCCTTGGCGCCAAGGAAATAACCCGCTTCGTCGCCAGAGATCAGTTTTTCGGCAGGATCATCCTTCTGGCACGCGGCCTTGGGCGGTAGGATCGCCAGTTTGGCGGCCCCCTTCTCGCCAAGATCCACTTCCTTGATCATGAAATCCGCAAACCGGTAGCAACTGACGACCGGCGACATATCCGGATTGGCCGAATCAGGTGGCAGATCCTGCGAATCGACCGTGATCGGCTGATCGAAATGCGCATATTGCGGGCCCTGATCGAACTGGCAGTTGACCGGCGCCTTCTTGCCGACGATCCACAGGACCTTTTCCTCATCCCCCTTCAACTGCATCTTGCCATTGGTAAAGAGGAAACCATCATCGCCGCCGGGCTTCTCCGGCAGCTTTATCTTGGTTCCGTCGGCAAGTGTAATCTCGACATCCCGCTCGCCGAAGAGGGCGACAAATTCTGAACCGTCGTCGCAGACCAGCCGGACGGAATCATCGCCCGCGTCCGAATCTTCCTGCGCCTGCGCGGGATTTGCGATGAGCGCGCCGGCAAGGCAAGCCGCAGCCATGGTCGTCAGCCGCCTGGAAAGGCCAATCGTGACCTTTGGATTCCCAAAATGATACATAAGGCCTCCCGAAATTGGTGGGTGGAAACCGCGATGCAACCATTTCACCAAGTGCCGGTTGCGAGGCGGATTCCCTCGTGCCTACTCTTGCCTAACACCGAGCTTCGCGCAATCCGGAGAATGTAAATGCGTATCGCCGCCCCGCTAAAACGCACGGCCCTTGTGGCAACAATGATCCTCATGGCATCGGGCGCCGTTGTGCAGGCTTCCTCCACAAACCCTCTTCTGGATTTCGAATCCTCCAGCCTGACGAGCGCCTTCCGCTCCGGCTATTCCGGTGTCTCTGGCGCGACCGTCAATGTCGACGTGCCCTACGGTCTCAATGATGCGCAGAAATACGATGTCTACCTGCCGGCAAGCCGGTCTTCGGCACCGATCATCGTCATGATCCATGGTGGAAACTGGCAGTCGGGCGACAAGCAGGATGATTCGGTGGCTGAGGACAAGGCTGGCTACTGGGTGGCGAAAGGCTATATCTTCGTCTCGATCAACTATCGCCTGTTGCCGAAATCCGATCCGCTGATCCAGGCTGCCGATATCGCGCTCGGCATTGCCAGCATCCAGAAGAATGCGGCGAACTGGGGCGGAAATGCCTCCAAGATCGTTCTGATGGGCGCTGGCTCCGGCGGCCATCTTGCGGCACTCCTGTCATCCAATCCCTCCCTTGCAAGCGATCAGGGTGCATCGCCCTGGGCGGGTGCGGTGGTTCTTGAAACCCCTGCCCTTAACATTCCCTCGATCATGCAGTCCGATCACTCGAACGACTATGACACGGCCTTCGGAACCAATGTCGAGTTCTGGGAAGATGCCTCCCCGACCCATCTCGTGGCGTCCTCGGGCGTGCCGATGCTCATCGTCTGCTCAGAATCAAGCGCCAGTAATACCTGCAGCCGCGCCAGCAGCTTCAAACAGGCCGCCCAAGAGCAGGGTGTCACGGTCACGGTATCGCAGCAAAGCTACGGTTCGAGCGACATCAATGCCAAGCTCGGCGTATCGCAAACCTATTCCAGCACCGTCGACAACTTCATCGAATCCGTGCTCTGAAAGGCGACTGAAACTGGCACCGGCCCACAGGAAAGAGAGGCCCACTCCAACTTCTTCTCTTTACAGGCCGCGAAAATCTGCTAATTCGTCCCGCGAGTGCCCTTATAGCTCAGTTGGTAGAGCACCTGATTTGTAATCAGGGGGTCGCGAGTTCGAGTCTTGCTGGGGGCACCACTCTTCCTTTCATGAATGCTGACGCGCCCTGTTTCTGGCGGCGCATCCTGCATTTTTTCCTGAAAATCGCCGTACCGAGATGCCCAATTTCGATTGGGACAGAGATCTTGCCGTTTCGGCACGTGATTGTGCCGAAACAGACTGTTCTTCACCCTATGGTTAACGGAAGATCAACGCCGAAAGCCCGATCGACCATTTCTTTATGTATATGATTCCATTGATTTATTTTCAGACATGCCGCCGGCTCCCTGTCGCCGCAAGATCGCTCCATCGGCCAGATAGGCCCTCTTTGAACGCCCTCGCATGAGAACGCCCAATTCAGACCCATTCTGCGTCACAATTTCGCCAAGCCCATCCGTGATTTACCGCCTCACAAACGAATTCACCCGGTTCGACCAAACCGGAGACGCAGATGAGGATAAGACCGTGAAGTTCATTTTTGTTTTGCTCCTGACGATGGTTGCCCTGACATTTGGCGCTTCCGCCCTCGAGCTGAGCAGCCGCGACCCGGCGACCTGCCAGTTCGGCGCTCTTTGCCACCAGTAAACAGATTGCATTCGCCACGAAAAAACCCGCCGGAATCGCTTCCGGCGGTTTTTTCTTGCCTTTCGTCCGCGTTATTCGCCGCGGCCGCGGAAACGTCGCTGATAGCCGGGATCATAAAGCGAGCTTTCGCGAAAATCGGCCGCAGCCAGACCCGGACCCACGAAGATGAGCGCTGTGCGCTCGATCGGCTCGGCGGCAACCTTCGCTTCGATATCGGAGAGCGTCCCGCGCAGGATGCGTTCATCGGGCCAGCTCGCCTTGACGACGATCGCCACCGGACAATCGGCGCCATAGAGCGGCGTCAGTTCGGACACGACCTGCGGAAGCGCATGGATCGCCAGATGAACGGCGAGCGTCGCTCCGGTCTGGCCGAAATTTTCAAGCGTTTCCCGGTTGGGCATCGGTGACGCCCGTCCCGATACGCGTGTGAGAACCAATGATTGCGCCACTTCCGGGATGGTGAGTTCGCGCCCGAGGGCCGCCGCAGCGGCCGCAAAGGATGGCACGCCCGGCGTCATCGTATAGTTGATTCCGCGACGCTCGAGCCGCCGGATTTGTTCCGCAACCGCACTCCAGACGGAGAGATCGCCGGAATGAAGCCGCGCAACATCCTGGCCGGCTTCCGCCGCACGCACATATTCCGCCTCGATTTCATCGAGCGACATCGGCGCCGTATCGATGATCCGCGCACCTTCCGGGCAATATTGCAGGAGTTCGGGTGAAACGATCGAACCCGCATAGAGGCAAACCGGGCAGGACTGGATAAGCCGCATGCCGCGAAGCGTGATGAGATCGGCAGCGCCTGGCCCGGCGCCAATGAAATGAACGGTCATGGTCAGATCTCCTTCCCGGGGAGCGGCTTGGTCCAGCTCCATTGCGTGATCGGCATGGCAGGCCGCCAGCCCGTCATGTCACCGATCGGTGAGGCGCGCGCGATATCGATGCGGCAGAGGCTGCCGCCGCGGCTCGAATGAAGATCGAGCAGCACGCGTTCCATTTCAAGCGTCACCGCATTGGCCACCAGACGGCCGCCCGGCTTGAGTGCATCCATCGCAGCCGTCATGACGCTGGGCTCGCTGCCACCGCCGCCGACAAAGATCGCGTCCGGTTCGGCAAGGCCGGCGAGCGCTTCGGGTGCCGAGCCGGTCACCACCTCGAGCGCTGGAACGCCAAAGCGCGCCGCATTGCGCTTTATTCTGGCCGCCCGCTCGGGATGCGATTCGATGGCAATCGCTTTTAACGAGGAATCGCACAACATCCATTCGATCGAAATCGAACCGGAACCGCCGCCGATATCCCACAGGCGTTCGCCCTTTCGCGGCGCAAGTGCGGACAGCGTCAGCGCCCGGACTTCGCGTTTGGTAATTTGACCATCATGCTCGAACAGCACGTCGTCCAGCCCGCTTGCGAGCGTCAGGATCCGGGCATTCGACGCCGCAACGACCTCGACAGCGCAAATGTTGAGCGAATGAACAGGGTCTTTGGAAAAGCGCTCGGCATAGTGTTCCGAGATCGTTTCCTGTGGGCCGCCGAGTGCTTCGAGAACCGTGATGCGGGATTGCTGAAAACCGGCTTCCACCAGAAGAGAAGCAAGTTCTACCGGCCCCTTTTCATCCGAAGTCAGCGCCAGAATGCGATTGCCGGGTTGCAAATGCGGCCGGATGAGATCGATAGGCCGTCCATGCAGAGACAGGATTGTGCAATCCTGCAGCGGCCAGCCGAGACGCGAGGCAGCGAGTGAAAAGGAGGACGGCGCCGGCAGTGACAGCATTTCGCTTACCGCAATGCGGCGGCTGAGTGTTGCGCCGATGCCGTAATAAAACGGATCGCCGGAACCTAGAACAACGACCCCGCGCCCGCGCAGCGATTCGATGCGGACGAGCGAACCCTCTAGCGGGCTAAGCCAGGCTTCGGCCTCCCCGCGAATGAGTTCGGCTGCAAGCGAAAGATGGCGGCTGCCGCCGAAAACGAACTCGGCTTCGGCAATCCGTCGCTTGGCCTCGTTGCCAAGACCCTCTATACCATCCTCGCCGATGCCAATGATCGTCAGCCACCTGAGCGGGGCGGCGTCCGTTGTCACCGGTACCATTGCATTCCTATCGGCATCAGACATGGACAAGCCCCATATTCTCATTCTGGGTGGCACCACCGAAGCGCGGGCCCTGGCCGAACGGCTGGCCGGTCGCAGCGACCTCGATGTGACCCTGTCGCTGGCCGGGCGCACTGCCGAACCGCGACCGTTGCCGGTCCGGACCCGCGTTGGCGGCTTTGGCGGCGTCGATGGACTCGTATCCTATATCGAAAACGAAAGGATCGATCTTCTGATCGATGCCACCCATCCGTTCGCGAACCGGATCTCGGCCAACGCTGCAGCGGCCTCGGCGCGCAGCGGGGTGTGCCATTTCATTCTCTGCCGTCCGGGCTGGAGCAGGCTTGAAGGTGACCGCTGGACGATCACGGGATCGGTCGAGGAAGCGGTCGATGCCCTTGGTGTGGCACCACGTCGAGTGTTTCTCGCCATCGGCCGCCAGGAAGCGGCACGCTTCTCTGCGGCTCCGCAACATTCCTACCTCGTGCGCAGCGTCGATCCTGTCGATCCGCCGCTCACTGTTCCGGATTGCCGCTACATTCTCGCTTGCGGCCCATTTGATCCGGCTGACGAGGAGGCTCTGCTTTCCAGAGAGAGGATCGATGTTGTCGTGACCAAGGATTCGGGCGGATCGGCCACCTATGGCAAGATTGCCGCCGCGCGAGCGCTGGGGCTTGAGGTGATCATGATTGGGCGCCAACCGCCGCCCGGCGTTCAAACCGTCGCTGACGCCGAAGCCGCCCTCGCCCTGATCGATCACGCCTTTCCCCCGTCATGGAAACGGGGCGTATAGACGAGATCCGGCTTGCCCTCGCGCTTGATGATGCGGGTCTGGTCGGATCCGACAATGATGCAGGTCGCCATGTCGGCCATCGCCGGGTCGGCGTCCGCCAGCGGAACAACCTGCATCCTCTCGTCCGGTCGGCCTGCGGCGCGGCCAAACACAACCGGCACGGATCCGGGCAGTTCCGCCCGCAGCACATCGAAAGCCTTGCCCAACTGCCAGGGCCGCGCCTTGCTGATCGGATTGTAGAAGGCCATCACGAAACCGGCTTGCGCCGCCAGTTGCAGGCGACGTTCGATCAGGTCCCAGGGCTTGAGATTGTCAGAAAGCGATAGTGCGCAAAAATCATGTCCGAGCGGCGCGCCGATCCGGGCCGCGACCGAAAGCATGGCCGTGACGCCGGGCAGAATGACGAGCTCAACCGCCTTCCATTCTTCCGGCCCGCGGTCGATCGCTTCACAGACCGCAGCCGCCATGGCAAAGACGCCCGGATCACCGCCGGATACGACGGCAACATCGATCCCTTCGGACGCCCTCTTCAAGGCCGCACTCGCGCGGTCGAGTTCCTCGCGATTGTCAGACGCCACCTTGATCTGGTCACTGCGCAGGGATAGGCGGTCGAGATAGGGGAAATAGCCGAAAAACTCGCGGGCGCGTTCCACGGCGTGGCGCGCTTCCGGCGTCATCTGATCCGGATTGCCGGGCCCGGTACCGATCACATAGAGCGTCCCCGTCATGGCTTGGCCTTCCAGCCGGGCACGAGAACGATCGAGAAATAGGGCGCCACATCGTCAGCCTTGTCGATCAGCCGTCGCATGTCGGTGTTGCTCATTGTGCCACGCTCGACATAGAAGGCATCGTTGATGCGGCCGGTCTTTGCGAGCGCACGCCGGATCTTGGGCAGATTGCGGCCGACTTTCATGATCACCGCGGCTTCGGTATCGGCAAGCTTGCGGCCGAGTTCGGCCTCTGACAGTGTACCGGGAAGCACGCTCAGCACATCGTCCCCCTGCACGATCGGGATGCCGGCCTGCGACCAGCAGCCGGACATGGCCGTTACGCCCGGAATCACCTCGGTCGGGAACCGGTGCGCCAGCCGAACATGAAGATGCATGTAGGATCCATAGAACAGCGGATCGCCTTCGCTGAGCACGGCAACCGTGCGGCCCGCTTCCAGATGGTCGGCAACGGCCTTGGCCGACTGCTCGTAAAAATCGCCGATCTGGCTGATGTAATCCTGCTCGTCCTTCTCGATCTCGGTGGTGACCGGATAATAGAGCGGCAGTTCGATCGTGCCTTCGCGGACAATTTCATCAACGATGGCGCGACCATTGCCGCGCCGGCCGGCCTTGGCGAAATAGGCCAGCACATCGGTTTCCATGATGGCCTTGACGGCCTTGACGGTCAGCAGTTCGGGATCACCCGGACCGGTTCCCACGCCGATGAGGCGTCCCACAGCGCCGCCGCTCACAGGCCCGGCCTCGCGAGAGAATTGAGCGCTGCCGCAGCCATCGCGCTGCCGCCAAGGCGACCGCGCACCACCGCCCAGGGCACGCCATAGGAGTTTTCAGCCAGCGCATCCTTGGATTCTGCAGCGCCGACGAAACCCACCGGCATCCCGAGGATTGCCGCCGGCTTCGGCGCTCCATCGCGCAGCATTTCCAGAAGGAAGAACAGGGCCGTCGGCGCATTGCCGATCGCCACCACCGCACCCGCCATCCGTTCGCCCCAGAGCTTCAAGGCGGCTGCCGAACGGGTGTTGCCGATTTCGGCTGCGATGGTTGCCGTGCGCGGATCGCGCAGGGTACAGATCACCTCGTTGCCGGCCGGGAGCCGGGCATGGGTAACGCCATGCGCCACCATCTGCGCATCACAGAAGATCGGCGCGCCGGCAGCCAGTGCCGCCCGCGCGCTCGTAACGAAATCCGGCGAGAAATCGAAATGGCGGACGGCATCGACCGAACCGGCCGCATGGATCATCCTGACGGCAACATCCGCTTCAGCTTCCGAAAAACGGCTGAGATCGGCTTCTGAACGAATGATGGCAAAGGATTTTTCGTAAATCGCATTGCCATCACGGATGTAGTCGTAGTCGGTCATGTCTTTTCCAGTAGCAGGGCTTCGGCGATCCGTCGCGCTCCGAGCTTCATCAGGCGGTCGCAAACGGTATGTCCCGTCTCATTAGAAGGCATTGCCAAAGATGCAAGTCCTTCCAGCGCCGAATTCAGCTCAGATGCGACAAGGTAGCGTTCGGGAGGCGACGAAGCTGCGCCGTTTACGACAAGCCCATAGCCTGTCGGCGTACCGACGAGCGCCAGAGCACTGCGCGAAGGATGCGCGCATCCCTTGGCGCATCCGGACAGATGCAACGTCAGCGACCCATCGAGAAGACCCTGCGCATGCCTGAGCACGCTGTCTGCAACTTCGTGCGTATCATAAAAGGCAGATGCGCATCCGCGCGCGCCGACACAGAGCGCGATCGACTGTCGCGGATCCTTGGGATCGAGCCAGAATCCAAGCGTAGTCGCCAGGGTAGCAACGTCTTCCACCTTTTCTTTTTCAAGACCGGTGACGAAGAAACCATGCTTTGGCGCAAAACGGAGTTCGCCCGCATCAATTTCGATCAGTCGGTCCGCAAGTGTCGCGAGCGAAGTCGAATCGATCTGGCAATAGGGCAGAACGAGGCCGAGAACCGCATCCTTTGCGTCGGTCGCCACCCTGCCCGCCGGCGCCGGCGATTGTGTCGGCAATTCGACACGGACAAGCGACGCATCCGGATGGAAAAGATCGGCGAGCATGGCCGCATCCAGTTCCTTGCCGCGCGTCGAGGGACCGCGCGACGCCATGAATGCGAGCAGTGCCATGATGCTGGAGACGATCTGGCGCTCTTCCAGGATGGCAAGCCGACAGGCGGTCCGGTTGTCACCGCCGACGGACATCAGATGCCGGATTTGCCCCCCGCTGTCGCGATAGGCCGCAATCTTGATGTCGGAGGCGACATCGCCGAGATGATAGCGGCCACCGCCATCGAGCGTGATCGACAGTTTCGGCGCGAGAACAAGCAGCGGCTCGTGATCGGCGATGGCGGCACGCAGGTCCTCTGCGATCGGTCGCATGTCGGTGAATTCGTCAGCATCGAGACCGCTCAAGGGACCGACTTCAATCGCAATGCCCGGCAAGGCCTCGATGCCGGCTTCCTTCAACGACCGTTCCAGCGGCACAATCGTCTCTTCGCGGACGCCACGGATCTGCAGGCTGCCGCGCGCTGTCACCTCCACGATGCCGTTTCCATGCTCTTGTGCAGCAAGCGCCAGCGCCCGCAACTGGGGCGGGGTCAGAACGCCATCGCGCGTCCTCAGCCGTGCCAACAGACCATCGCCGGTCGGCATCGGCTTTCCGAGCGTAGGGCATTCGCCGCGTCGAACCGCCGGCCGCGCCTCTGCGTTCCAGTGCATTTGCATGTCAGTTCCAGCCCGATACATGGTGGCATCATCCTCTGTTGCAACATCCGCCACCGGCATTCTCCTTATCACGCCTTTCCGCCTTGCGCGAAATCAACCGCTCCGGCCCGAAAGCCAACTTTCATTCATCATCGAAATCGGCACCCTTGCGCATCAGATAAATATCCATGATCCAGCCATGCCTTGCGCGGGCTTCGGCCCGTTTGCGCAGGATTTCATCGGCCACATCCTTGAGCCGACCGGATATGGCAATCTCGTCCGGTGTTCCGAGATAAGCACCCCAGAAGATTTCGGCTTCGGGATCATCGATCTTCGCGAAGGCCTGTTCGCCATCCAGCATCACGATCGCGGATTCGCTCCTGGCTGGGAAGGTCTCGACCAACCGGCGCCCGGTCGTGATTTCCACCGGCTTTCCGACCAGGTTGAGCGGGATGCGATGAGTGGCGCACAGCGCCTGAATGGATGTGATGCCCGGAAAGACTTCGATCTCGAAGGCGATGTCGCCGGCCAATCGCACCCTTTCGAGAATGCGGATGGTCGAATCATAGAGCATCGGATCGCCCCAGACGAGAAAGGCCCCGGTGCCATCGGCCTGCAGTTCCTCAGCAAAGAGACGGCTGTAGATTGCCGATATCGCCGCATGCCAGTCATCGACGCCGCGCACATAGCTGGGATCGGCCGCATTGCGCTTGGGAAGCGAAAACTCGATTGACCTTTGCCCGGGACGTGTCGAATAACGACCAACAATCTCACGACGGATTTCGGCGAGATCCGATTTCTGCGCCCCTTTGGTCGGAATGAAGATGACATCGGCCCGGTTGAGCGCATTGATCGCCTGCACCGTCATATGTTCGGGATTGCCGGTTCCGATGCCGATGACGAGGATCTTGCGCATGTTGGCCCTTCCACCCGATAACCGATCCGGTCGTTGCTCCCGGACATAAACCTATCTTACCCAGCCACGGACCGACAGATCTCGCCGTTCTAGTCCGATGGATCAGGGGTTGCTTGTCCTGTTGCGCCATCGATCGTCAAATGAAATTTCCTGCCTCTGCCAGCAAACCGACAAATTGCTGTAAACAAAGCCCTATTGGCTAGGCCTGATTTGCTGTAGCACTATGATCCCGAAGACAGGCAGTTGATTGATGACACGTACGTCCCCCACCCTCGCCTTCATGGCGTCGAATGCACCGGATGCTCAACAGGCACTTGCCGAACTCGAGGCTCTCTATCGCCATGTCGATTATGCAGCAGCCGATGTGATCGTCGCCCTCGGCGGTGATGGTTTCATGCTGCAGACGCTGCACGACACGACCAACAGCGGCAAGCTCGTCTATGGCATGAACCGGGGTTCGGTCGGCTTCTTGATGAACAAGTTTTCGACGGACCGTCTGGTGGAGCGGATCGAGGCTGCGGTACAGAATGCCATCCATCCCCTGCGGATGACGACAATCGACGAGAATGGCGACGAGCGTATCGAATATGCGATCAACGAAGTGTCGCTGCTGCGGCAATCCTATCAGGCCGCCAAACTGCGGGTGCTGGTCGATGGCAAGGAACGGCTTCCGGAACTGACCTGCGACGGTCTTCTCTTGTCGACCCCTGCCGGCTCCACTGCCTACAATTTCTCGGCCCATGGTCCGATCCTGCCGCTCGAGGCACCGCTTCTGGCGCTGACGCCGGTTAGCCCCTTCCGCCCGCGCCGCTGGCGTGGCGCGTTGCTGCCCGATCGGGTGACGGTGGAGATCCAGGTCCTCGAACCGGAAAAGCGCCCCGTCAACGCGGTCGCCGACCATAACGAGGTCAAGTCCGTGCTGAAAGTCGTCGTCGCACAGGCATTGGATAGAACCGCCTGCCTCCTCTCGGACCCCGACCATTCCTGGTCCGACCGTATCCTGGCCGAACAGTTTATCGACTGACGGGGCACCAATTTCCATGCTGAATGTACCCAAAGGCCCGGACCGTCGCTGAACGAACCGGGATCTCCGCATGCAATCCACACAAATTGTCCGGTTTTTGCACTGCGGAAGCGGTTACCCCCTTGCTTTGTTACATTCGTGATATATCAGATATCTGGATGGCGATTTTGCGACATACCGCAACCTGATATATCAGACTGGAACCAGCATGCGCGACAGCACGGAATCCCAAAGCCGCCTCGCCTATCTCGCCCTTGAAAGCCTCATCGTGACGCTCAAGCTGGCGCCCGGTTCGCTGGTGACGGAAAAGCAGCTGATTGCGCTCGCCGGTTTTGGTCGTACGCCGGTGCGCGAGGCGATCCAGAAACTCGAATGGCAAGGTCTGATCGCCGTGCGGCCACGCGCCGGGCTCCAGGTTGCCGAACTCGATCCACGGCAGCCGGCGCAAATTCTCGAAGCACGCCGTCAGCTCGAACCTCTCGCTGTTCGCAAGACCGCCGACACGATCGATGACGAGGCGCGTAATGCCCTCATCGATTGCGCCAAGGCGATGACGGAATGTTCGGTGACCGGTGATCTCGAAGGGTTTCTCGCCGCCGACAAGCGGTTTGATGAGATCCTGGAACGATGCTGCCCCAATCCCTTCATTTCGCAAGCTTTGGCGTCGTTGCAGACCCATTCCCGGCGTTACTGGTTTGCCACGGCCAACGAAATGTCGCTCGATCGATCCGTCAGCCTGCATGTGCGTGTCATCCGCGCACTGCTGAACGGTCACGGGGACGAGGCCGAAAAGTCGATGACCGAATTGCTCGACGCCATGCTGGAACAGGAAGTCATCGCCTGACACGACGGCCGGCGTAAAAAATGAAAAGACCGGCCATTTGGGAAATGACCGGTCCATCCGTCCTCGTTCTAACTAATGTCAGTCGACGAATGCGCGCTCGATGACGAATTCGGCCGGCTTGTTGTTGGCGCCTTCCGTCAGTCCGGCATCCAGAAGCAGCTGCTTGATTTCCTTGAGCATGGCAGCAGAACCGCAGATCATGCCCCGATCAACCGCCGGATCGAGCGGCGCCACGCCGAGATCGGCAAACATCTTGCCGGAACGGATATTGTCGGTGATCCGGCCCTGGAACGGATAATCTTCCCGTGTCACGGTCGCATAATGCTTGAGCTTGTCGCCGACGATTTCCGCCAGGAATTCGTGGTTCTTGATCTCCTCGATCAGATCGAAACCGTATTTCAGTTCGGCCACCTCGCGGCAGGTATGGCAAAGCACCACTTCCTCGAACTTCTCATAGGTTTCCGGATCGCGGATCAGGCTGGCGAAGGGGGCGATGCCGGTTCCGGTCGAGAACATATAAAGACGTTTTCCCGGCAGAAGCGCGTCATTGACCAGCGTGCCGGTCGATTTCTTGCGCATCAGCACCGTATCGCCGACCTTGAGATTCTGCAGGTGCTGTGTCAGCGGACCATCCGAAACCTTGATCGAGAAGAATTCGAGCTCTTCATCCCAAGCCGGGCTGGCAATCGAATAGGCGCGATAAAGCGGTTTGCCGTCGACCATCAGTCCGATCATCACGAACTCGCCCGAGCGGAAGCGGAAATCGGCAGGCCGCGTCATCCGGAAACGGAACAGGCGGTCGGTATAGTGCTGAACCGCAGTCACGGTTTCGGCATAGACGCCTGCAGGCAACGCGGAGGCTTCGGTGTTCAATGCTGGGGCGTTCATGAAAGGTCGGATCCCTTGGGCTTCGTCATCGTCAACAAGGCTGATAATACAGCGTGCCCTCGACTTGAAGGCATCACATTCCAACGCAGCGCCCGGAACAGAAAAGGCATTCCGGTTACGCCTCCTGTGGCAAAGCGCTTAGCGTGAAATGTCGGAAAAGAAAAGCGCCGGCCTTGATCATGATCAATAGCCGGCGCCAAAGATAGCGTTTTTCCTATTTCAGGCGACCGAGCCTGAAACCCGACGCCAGCTGTAGGAACCGGGATTGGCCGCATCGCGCGCCGTGGGCTGGTAATGCAGGTCGATGCCGGGCAGCCTGCCCTCGCCCAGCCGGCGGATCGCCACCGGATTGGTCACCGCGAAGGAGGAGATACCGCAACGGAGCATCAGCGGGATCTGGTCTATCAGCACATCGCCGACCGCACGGATCTCGCCGTCAAAACCAAGCTGTGTGCGCAGGAGCGAGGCGTGCGAAAAGCCGCGACCATCGTTGAAGGCCGGAAAGGACAGCGCCACCAGAGCGATCTTGTCGAGATGGGGCTGCAGCGCCCGCACATTGTCGGCCGGTGCGATCAGAACGCCAAGGCCGCTCTCGCCCGCCTCGGCCCGCTCCAGAAAGCTTGCGAGCGGCAGGATTGGCTTTTCGTTCTGGCCTGCCTCAACCTCGTCGCTTTCGATCACCCAGGGATCATCACTGACAAACCCGGCTTCGTTCCAAATCTTGGTCATTCTTGTCTTCCTTATGCGGCTTCGGCGGTGTTTCCGCCATAGAGCGCATCCTTGAACGGCTGCGGGCCAACGCGACGATAGGCCTGGAGGAAGGTTTCATCCTTCGAGAGCCTGAGACCGAGATAGGTGTTGACCACCACCTCGACGGCATCGGTGACCTTTTCCGGTTCGAAACCGCGGCCGATGATCTCGCCGATCGAGCTATGCTCGTCCGCCGAACCGCCGAGCGTGATCTGATAGAGTTCCGCACCCTTCTTTTCGACACCCAGCAGGCCGATATGGCCGACATGGTGGTGTCCGCAGGCATTGATGCAGCCCGAAATCTTGATCTTCAGTTCGCCGATCTCTGCCTGGCGTTCCGGTGCACCGAAACGTTCGGAAATCGCCTGGGCGACCGGAATCGAACGCGCATTGGCAAGCGCGCAGTAATCGAGCCCGGGACAGGCAATGATATCGGTGATGAGGTCGGAATTGGCGGTCACCAGACCGGCCGGCTTCAGCGCGCGGTAAAGCGGCTCGAGATCGGCCAGCGCCACATGCGGCAGGATGATATTCTGCTCATGGCTGATGCGGATTTCATCGAAGGCAAATTCCTCGGCAAGATCGGCCACCAGATCCATCTGCGCATCGGTTGCGTCACCCGGGATGCCACCGATCGGCTTCAGCGAAATCGTCACCATCCCGTAATCCGGATGCTTGTGCGGCTTCACGTTCTGGTCGACCCAGCGGGCAAAGGCCGGATCGGCCTTTTTCCAGGCAGCCAGATTTGTCCAGCCTTCCGCGCGGGCCGGCAGCGACGGCGGCGCAAAATAGGCTGCAATGGAGGCCACATCGGCTTCCGGCAATTTCAGCTCGGAATTCTTGAGCGCATTGAACTCGGTCTCGATCTCGGCCGAGAGCTTTTCCACGCCGGTCTCGTGAACGAGGATCTTGATGCGGGCCTTGTACTTGTTGTCGCGGCGACCATAAAGATTGTAAACGCGCATGACGGCGGTGATGTAGGAGAGAAGATCCTCTTCCGGCAGGAATTCACGAATCTTCTTGGCGATCATCGGGGTGCGGCCCTGGCCGCCGCCGACATAGACGTCGAAACCGAGTTCGCCCTTGTCGTTCTTCTTGAGATGCAGGCCGATATCATGCACCTGGATGGCCGCACGGTCATGCGGTGCACCGGTTACGGCAATCTTGAACTTGCGCGGTAGGAACGAGAATTCCGGATGGACGGACGACCATTGGCGCAGGATTTCCGCATAGGGACGCGGGTCGGCAGCCTCATCCGCAGCGGCACCGGCGAAATGATCGGCGGTGACATTGCGGATACAGTTGCCCGACGTCTGGATCGCATGCATCTCGACGCTGGCGAGTTCGGCCAGAATGTCGGGCGTGTCCTTCAGGCGCGGCCAGTTATACTGAATGTTCTGGCGGGTGGTGAAATGGCCGTAACCGCGGTCATACTTGCGCGCGATATGCGCCAGCATCCGCATCTGTCGCGAGTTGAGTGTACCGTAGGGAATGGCCACCCGCAGCATATAGGCATGGAGCTGCAGATAGACGCCATTCATCAACCGGAGCGGACGGAAGGCCTCTTCCGCGATTTCACCGCTCAGGCGACGCTCCACCTGGTCGCGAAACTGTGCGACGCGGGAGGCGACGAAGGCGTGGTCGAATTCATCGTAGCGATACATGCTTTTTCAATTCCTCAGGCTGCGGTGCCGGCATTCGCCGGCAGGTAATCGATCGACGGGCCTTCCGCACGAATGCGTTCGCGCATCCGCTGCGGACGAATGCGACCGTCGACCTCCTCCACGTCGATGAGATTGACGTCGAGCACGAAGTTGTCCGCATAGGCCTGCTTGCCGATGGCTTCCAGGCGCGCGGCATCTTCCTTGCTGCGCACAATCTCGGCATCGGAGAAAGATTCGCTCCAATCGCCGGAAGCAGCATACCAGACGGTGATACCGTCGGTCAGCCGGTTGGCCGTCAGAACCTGCAAAGTCATTTCATGCTCCCCGTAAGTACGACCGCATCTTCCTTCTGGCGGGAGAGCGGCAAAGACTGTTCGAAATTGGCGCCGGCAACCGCCTCGCCGATAATGACCATCACCGGACCATCAAGCTCGACGCGTTCTGCAAGCCCCGGCAGATCCATCAGCGTTCCATGCAGACGGCGCCGTTCGCGTCGCGACGCATTTTCGACGACGGCGACCGGCGTTTCAGCCGGAAGACCGGCGGCGATCAGACGCTCGGCCACCGAAGCGGCCACACTGCGTCCCATATAGACGGCAACGGTGGCGCCGGAGATCGCAAGCGAGGCCCAGTCCGGCAGGGTTTCGCCAAAAAGGTCGTGGCCGGTTGTGAAAACCAGCGACGACGAAACGCCACGCAACGTCAGCGGCAACTCGAAATCGGCTGCAGCCGCAAGCGCCGACGTGATGCCCGGAACGATTTCATAAGCAATGCCGGCATTGCGCAGGGCTGTCATTTCCTCGCCGGCCCGGCCGAAGATGAGCGGATCACCGGACTTAAGACGCACGACCCGTTTGCCGGCGCGACCAAGCGCAACCAGCAGATCGTTGATTTCTTCCTGCGACTTGGAATGGCAGCCCTTGCGCTTTCCAACTGCAAAGCGCTCGGCATCGCGACGTCCGAGATCGACGATCGATGATGGCACGAGCGCATCATAGACGATCGCATCGGCCTCCATCATCACGCGCTGGGCTCTAAGGGTCAAAAGGTCCTCGGCCCCCGGCCCGGCCCCGACCAGCCAGATGCGACCTTCCACGGCATCCATGGATTTCAGAAGCTTTGTCGCATTGCGACGAGCATCGGAGAGATCACCACCTGCAACGGAATCGGCAACCGATCCGGAAAAGAAACGGCGCCAGAAGATCCGCCGGGCAGCACCGCGCGGCAACAGCTTGTCGACGGCATCGCGATAAAGCATGGCCAGTCGCGCCAGCCTGCCGAGAGACGGCGAAAGCAACTGATCGATCTGGGCCCGGATCATCTGCGCCAGCACCGGTCCGGCCCCTTCCGTACCGATGGCCACCGCGACAGGCGCGCGATTGACGATCGCCGGCGTGAAGAAATCGCAGCATTCCGGTTGATCGACCGCATTGGCCGGGATGCGGAAGGTGCGCGCATCCTCGACGATGGAACGATCGGTATCGGCATCACCGGTCGCGGCAAACACGAGCGCGGCATCGGCAAGCAATCCCGCCTCGTAGGCGCGCGCGATGTGATCGATATCGCGCTGGATGACGAGAGACATCAGGTTCGCTTCGGGTCGATCGGCAATCAGGCCAATGCGCGCGCGCGTATTGAGAAGCAGCCGCACCTTGGCCAGCGCTTCCTCACCATTGCCGACGACAATGACGCGCTTTCCCTCGACCTTGAAAAAGGCCGGGAATACGCAAAGCTTTTCGTCCTGGACGCTCATCGGGCAACCCTATTGCGGAGATGCTGCACTATCGTCTTTAAATCGCCAAATATGAAGAAACAGGAATCCGGCTTTCTCCAAACGACTATATTGTTTTTCTCGGAATGCGCAGGAAAAGAGGAAATCCGCCCGACCACCGGCGCTTGCTTGGCAAAACGCAATTTGGGGGAAAACCGCCTGTGCTTCCACCGCTTTGTTTCCTTTTCGACTTTCGACGTCTTTTCAGCCGGTGGGACATCGGCTTACATGCTCTCTCCCGCCGCTGTTTTCCGGAGCCCGCATGTACTTCGACCACGCCCCCGCTGATCTTCTGTCGCGCCTGCTTTCGGTGATGGAAAACGACATCCTGCCGCTGACGACTCGTGGCGTTGCCGCTGGCAACAAGGTGTTCGGAGCCGCCCTTCTGAGAAAATCCGATCTCTCGCTGGTGATCGCCGAAACCAACAACGAACTCGAAAATCCGCTCTGGCATGGCGAGGTCCACGCGCTCAAGCGTTTCTATGAGCTGGGAGAACGGCCGGACACCAGGGATCTGATCTTTCTGTCGACGCACGAACCCTGCACCATGTGCATGTCGGCAATCACCTGGGCCGGCTTTGACAATTTCTTCTATTTCTTCAGCCATGAGGACAGCCGTGATGCTTTCGCGATCCCGCATGACCTGAAGATCCTCAAGGAAGTGTTCGGCCTCGAACCAGGCGGTTACCGCCGCAATAATGCCTTCTGGCACAGCGCCTGGATTGCCGATCTTCTGGCCACGACTACGGCAGAGGAACGTGCCGGTTTTGCGGCGCGCATCGAAGCGATCAAGGCGCAATATGCGGAACTGTCAAACCTTTACCAGTCGTCCAAGGACGCCAATTCCATTCCGCTGAACTGAGCGCCATGAAACCCTCAAAGGATATCACGCGCCTGATCGAGATCATGGCAGCTCTCCGGACCCCGGTGACCGGCTGCCCATGGGATCTTGAACAGGATTTCGAAAGCATCAAGCCCTACACGCTTGAGGAAGCCTACGAGGTGGCCGATGCGATCGAACGCAAGGATCTCGACGATCTTCGCGAAGAGCTCGGCGACCTGCTCCTTCAAGTGGTCTTCCATGCCCGGATGGCCGAGGAACAGGGCGAATTCGGCTTCGGCGATGTTGTGGATGCGATCACGACCAAAATGATCCGCCGTCATCCGCATGTCTTTGCCCGCTCGGAGGCCGATACGCCCGATGCGGTAAAGGCCCAGTGGGACAGGATCAAGGCCGAGGAAAAGAAGGAGCGTGCAGAACGGCGCGCCCGACGGGGCCTGAGCGAGAATTTCAAGGAAGGCCATCTCGGCACAGTTCCGCGCGCCATGCCCGCGCTCGTCGAGGCGCTGAAATTGCAGCAACAG
Source organism: Fluviirhizobium alvei (assembly GCF_030551875.1). Taxonomy (GTDB): domain Bacteria; phylum Pseudomonadota; class Alphaproteobacteria; order Rhizobiales; family Rhizobiaceae; genus Rhizobium_E; species Rhizobium_E alvei. The sequence continues at coordinate 20,050 of NZ_JAUOZU010000013.1, forward strand.
GCCGCCAAGGTCGGCTTCGACTGGTCCGAACCCGAACCGATCCTCGACAAGATCGAAGAGGAAATCGGCGAATTCCGTCAGGCTCTCGCAAGCGGCGACAAGGGCCGCATTGCCGATGAACTTGGGGATCTGATCTTCGCCGCCGTCAATCTCGGGCGCCATGCGGGCGTGGAACCGGAAATGGCTGTTCGCGGGACAAACACCAAATTCCGCCGCCGCTTTGGCCATATCGAGCGGGCGCTATCGGCAAAAGGCACCTCGCTTGCCGACGCAACGCTCGACGAGATGGAAGCGCTCTGGCAAGAGGCCAAGACGGACGAGTAGGAGACCTCCCTCGGTTCGTCATCCCCGGCCTTGTGCCGAGGATCTGCCAAGTCCCGCCAGACAAGCGACGTTGCGATCCGGATTGTGCGGCAGCAGATGGTCGGGACGGGCCCGGCCATGACGGAGAGGGTACGTTACAGCCACGACAGCCGTACCAACGGGCAAATAGACGGGTGCCTCAATCTTCCCAGGGCGCTTTCGGCGGTACCTTGGCAGTGCCGAGCTTGCGTTCCATTTCCATCGCCTCGTTTTCGGCAAGACGCACATCAAGGCTCACCGAACCATCCTCGCGATCCTCGCGCGCATCGACGATCGAATGTTCGTAGAACCAGGAAAGCATCGAGAGCTTTTCGGGTGGCAGCACGACGGTGACTTCGCTCATCACACCGGACAGGCGATCGCCAATCAGGTTGAGAAGCCGGTCCACCCCCTCGCCCGTCACGGCTGAGACGGCAATCGTGTTCGCCGTTGCTTCGGCCTTCTGCGCGATCGCCTCGCGCGCTTCCGGCTCCAGCCGGTCGATCTTGTTCCAGACTTCGATGATCCGCTTGTCCTTGTCGGCATCCTCGATGCCGAGATCGGTGAGGATCCGCAGCACATCCTGCGCCTGTGCGACATTGTCCGGATCGGACATATCGCGCACATGCAGGATGAGATCGGCTTCGAGAACCTCTTCGAGCGTCGCACGGAAGGCAGCGACCAGATGGGTCGGCAGGTTGGAAATGAAACCGACCGTATCGGACAGGATGATCATGCGGCCATGCGGCAGCTTGATGCGCCGGAGCGTTGGATCGAGCGTGGCAAACAACATGTCTTCGGCCATGACGCCGGCACCGGTCAGGCGGTTGAACAGGGTCGATTTTCCGGCATTGGTGTAACCGGCCAGAGCAACGATCGGATGTGGCACCTTCTTGCGTTTAGCGCGATGGAGCTGGCGCGTCCGCCGGACCTGTTCGAGCTCGCGTTCGAGCCGCACGATCTTGTCCTGCAGAATGCGGCGGTCCGCTTCGATCTGGGTTTCGCCCGGACCGCCGAGAAAGCCTGCACCGCCGCGCTGGCGTTCAAGGTGAGTCCAGCTGCGAACCAGCCGGCCCTTCTGGTAGTTGAGATGGGCAAGTTCGACCTGCAGCGTCCCTTCCTTGGTGGATGCCCGTCGGCCGAAGATTTCCAGAATAAGGCCCGTACGGTCGATAACCTTGGCGTTCCATTCCTTTTCGAGATTGCGCTGCTGAACCGGTGTCAAGGCGTGGTCGACAATCACAAGTCCGGCATTACCCTCGTCGAGCAGCGTGCCTATTTCCTCGATCTTGCCGGTCCCGATCAGGGTCGCAGGCCTCGGCTGGTTGACCGGTACGATGACGCCGCCAACAATGTCGAGATCGATGGCACCGGCCAGTCCGACGGCTTCCTCGAGACGGCTTTCGTTCGAGCGCTGCGGCACGTCGTCCGGCCCTGCCGTCTTAAGCACGGGCACGACAACGACGGCGCGCATCGAATCGCGCAGCTTCTCGCTTTCAGGAACCAGCGAATCCTGTGACGTATCTCTTTCGGTAATGGTTCAATCTCCCAATCAGGTCCGAAACCGCATCATATCTTTGGCGGAAATTCCGCCAAAGCTCCGAACCTCTATGCCAAAAGAGCCCGGTCGGGAAGCCGCCGGGCCCAAAAAACAGGTTTCGAAACTGGCAATCAGCCGGCCGCGTCTTCGCCTTCGAACATCTGCACCGGCGAACCGGGCATGATGGTGGAGATCGCATGCTTGTAAACCAGCTGCGAATGACCATCCCGACGAAGAAGTACGCAGAAATTATCGAACGATGTGACGACACCGGTCAACTTGACACCGTTGATCAGAAAGATTGTCAGGGAGATTTTCTGCTTGCGAACTGTATTGAGGAAAAGATCTTGCAGATTTTGAGAACGTTCAGCCATTTGCCCCGCCGCTTCTTAGGTTTTTGCCGGTGGTTTCACCGGATTATGATTGATGCCTCCCAGCGCACCGCTCCCTCAAGCAGCTTGCCTTGATCGAACAGCTATCAAATCGGAGTCTTTTCCGCAATCTCGAAAAAGGCTTCGCGGATTTTTTGCGTTACGATGCCCGGATGGGCGTTCCCGATCGGTTTTCCGTCGATTTCCACGATCGGCAGGCAGATGCTCGTGGCCGCGGTAATGAACACTTCACGTGCATTCATCATCTCGTCGCGACTGAACTCCTGTTCGCGGATCTCGACGCCGAGCCGACTTGCGACGTCCATGAGCGTCGTACGGGTAATCCCGCGCAAAATACCATGCTCTGCCGGTCGCGTGAGGAGGACGCCATCCTTGTCGACCATCCAGACATTGGTCGCGGCCCCCTCCTTCACCTTACCCTCGCAATCGATATAGATTGCTTCCTGCGCGCCCTTTTCCTTGGCTTCCTGGCGCGCGAGCACGTTCGGCAACAGGCCGACCGTCTTGATGTCGACCCGATCCCAGCGATTGTCCGTCACAGTGATGGCCTTGAGCCCCTTGGCATTCTTTGCCGCAATCACGGAAGGTGCAATCCGCTTGGCGGTGATGACGATCGAGGGACGGGTTCCCTCTGCCGGAAACACATGATCGCGCGGAGCAACGCCGCGCGTGACCTGCAGATAGAACATACCTTCGGTAATGCGGTTGCGGCGCAGGACCTGACGGATCACATGGATGAGCGAACCGCGATGCATCGGCCAGTCGATCCGCAATTCCTTAAGCGAGCGATCGAGCCGGTCGAGATGGCGGCTGAGATCGACGATCACGCCTTCGCGCACCTGGCAGACTTCATAGACGCCATCGGCGAACTGATAACCGCGATCCTCGACATGGATCATGGCGTCGCCATGGGGGACATAGGCTCCGTTGACATAGGCAATGCGCGACATCGAAAATTCCTGGTGATTGAGAATGGGATAGAATGGTTCAGACGCCGAGCGACTTCAGCTTGCGATGAAGCGCAGACCGTTCCATGCCGACAAATTCCGCGGTTCTGGAGATATTGCCGCCGAACCGGTTGATTTGTGCGATCAGGTAATCGCGCTCGAACATTTCTCGGGCCTCTCGCAGCGGTAACGTCATGATATGCTGGTCACCGGTCGATGACACTTTCGGCATCGTGTCGAGCACGTCGGATGGCAGCATGTCAGCGGTGATCGGCTTATCCTGTCCGTCCGACTGCGCCAGAATGAGCAGTCGCTCGATGATGTTGCGCAGCTGGCGAAGGTTGCCCGGCCAGTCATGCGCCTGCAGGATCGCCAGCGCATCGTCACCGATCCGCCTTGCGCGAATGCCGGCATGTTCGGAGATCTGCCGCATGAAAATATCGACAAGGAACGGGATATCCTCGCGCCGGTCCGACAGCGCCGGCACCCGCACCGGCACGACCGACAGCCGGTGATAGAGATCCTCGCGGAAGCGGCCTTCGGCAATCATGCTTTCGAGATTGAGAGCCGTCGATGAAATGATGCGCACATCCACCTTCACCCGTTTGGAACCGCCAACCCTTTCGAATTGCTGGTCCACCAGCACGCGCAGGATCTTGTTCTGCGTTTCACGCGGCATTTCGCCAATTTCGTCGAGATAGAGAATGCCGCGATGCGCTTCCTCGAGCGCACCAATGCGCCGCGGCTGGCCCGGCATGCCTTCGGTCCCGAACAGGGCGATCTCCATCCGGTCGGGCGTGATCGTCGCCGCATTGAGTGCGACGAACGGACCATTGGCGCGGCTGGATTTCTTGTGGATCAGACGCGCCACCAGTTCTTTGCCTGAGCCTGATGGCCCGAAAATCATCACACGACTGTTGGTGGGCGCGATCTTGTCGATCGTCTGACGGAGCTGGGAGACAGCGACCGAGGTGCCGACGAGATCGGCCGCATCGCCCGATCGCTTCTTGAGTTCCTTGACTTCCTTCTTGAGCTGCGAATTCTCAAGCGCACGCTCGGCAATCAGGATCAGCCGGTCGGCCTTGAACGGCTTTTCGATAAAGTCGTAGGCGCCGCGCCGAATGGCATTGACCGCCATCTCGATATTGCCATGTCCGGAGATCATCACAACCGGCAGTTCGGGATGCCGGCTTTTCAGTTCGTCGAGAAGCCCCAATCCGTCCAGCCGGCTGCCCTTCATCCAGACATCGAGGAAGACGAGACGCGGCACGCGATCGGAAATCGCGGCAAGCGCACTGTCGCTATCGTGTGCGGTACGGGTTTCGTGTCCTTCATCGGAGAGGATACCCGAAACGATTTCGCGGATATCCTGTTCGTCATCGACCACCAAAATATCAGACGCCATTGACTCTCACCTTCTTGTCCGCCGTCTCCGCCGTCTCTGCCGCGCGCGGCAGGAGAATGCGGAACATCGCGCCATTGCCATTGTCAAAATCGGTCGGCGCATCATGCAACTCGAGTTGACCGCCATGGTCCTCGATGATTTTCTTGACGATGGGCAAACCGAGACCGGTGCCCTTGTCGCGCATAGTCATATAGGGTTCCAGGATCCGGTGACGGTTCTCCTGAGGCAGTCCCTTGCCATTGTCGATGATATCGATGACGAACCGGTCGCCTTCGACATCTTCCCTTGCGCGGATCATCACCTTGTAATGATCGCGGACCTGCCCTTCCGGAATGGCCTCGATTGCCTCGACGGCATTCTTGATCAGATTGGTGAAGGCTTGCCCGAGCATGCGGGAATCGAATTCGCCCATCAGAGGTTCATCGCCCCAGTCGCGAATGAACTCGACATGGCTGTTGCCCATTTCGCGCAGGAAAACGGTATCCTTGAGAATTGTCCGGAGATCGCCCCGTTCCTTCGACGGCTTCGGCATGCGGGCAAAAGACGAAAACTCATCCACCATACGGCCGATATCCTCGACCTGGCGAACGATCGTATCGGTGCACTGGTCAAAGACGGCGCGGTCATCCTCGTTGATCTGGCGGCCATAGCGGCGCTTCAGACGCTCTGCGGACAGGGTGATCGGCGTCAGCGGGTTCTTGATCTCATGGGCGATACGTCGCGCCACGTCGGCCCAGGCGGTCGATCGCTGTGCGATCACCAGATCGGTAATGTCATCGAGCGTGATCACGTAGGATTCGCGACCGGCATGCGATTCCTCGCGGGTCACCTGCACGTTGAGCGTCCGTTCCTTGCCGCCACGCAAAAGCCCGATCTGGCGGCGGAAATCGCTGCGATAGCGCATCGTCGCTTCGGACAGGACCGCATCGATTTCAGGCACCACATCGGCAAGCTTGCGCCCGATGATCTTCTCCGGCGCCTGGCCAAGCAGGATTTCCGTCGATGGATTGGCGATCGTGATAGTGCGGTCTTCCTCGACGCCGATCACCGCAGCGGTGACACCCGACAGAACCGCCTCGATGAAACGGCGCCGGTCATCGACTTCATCCTTGGCAACGAGAATTTCATCCCGTTGCGAACGAATTTCCGAAATCATCTTGTTGAAAGTGCGCGACAGCGATCCGACATCGCCATCGACCGTGCGCACCGGCACTATGACATTGAGATTACCGCCGGCCACATTGTCGGCCGCATTGATCAGCAGCCGGATCGGCCGGACAATTCTGTCGGCGACGGCAATTGCCGCCCAGATAGCCGTCAGAAGGGCGACGAGCGCAAAGCCGAGATAGATGATCGCAAAGGCGATCTGCGTCGACATCTTGCCTTCATCGAGCGCCTGGTATTCGGCGGCATTGTCGCGCATCAGATTGAGCGCCTTCATCACATCGGGATCGACGGCCCGGATTGTATAGAGATAGGCATCGATCTGATCGAGATTGATGATGGCGCCGACCAGATTGGTCGAACCCGGCGGAATGAGGGTTGGCCGGCCGGCAGCCGCTTCCCGCAGAGCCACCGGTGGTACCGGCGGCAAAGGCTTTGCCGTCTCGATATTGGCCTTCAAGAGAACGGTTCCCTCTGCCGTCACGATGAAGGCGCCAAGGATGCCCCTGCCCTTGGCCTGCCGCGTCATCAGTTCGACAAAGCCGTTCGGGTCGAGCGCATAGAGCTGGCGGTTGCGATCGAGATCGTTCGCCATCGAAATCGTCTGGCCCTGAAGATAACTGGCGTTTTCCGTCACATAGGCTTCGGCGACGTTGATCGAGGAATCGACGATCTGGCGGGTCCGGTTCGAAAACCAACGATCGAGGCCGGCATTCAGCGTCAGCGAGGCAATGACAGCGACCAAAATGGCCGGCGCGATCGCAACAACCGAAAAAAGCGTGACGATGCGGATATGCAGGCGCGCAGCCGCCTTCCCGCGAGCCCGCGCTTTTGCAAGCCGGAACAGTTCATAACCGACGAGCGCGATGAGCGCAGTTACAAACAGAGCGTTGATGACGACGGACGTGATGACGACCTGCGGCACCGGCTCGATGGGCGTGAAGCCCAGCAGGACTGCCAGAGTTGCAAGGGCTGCGACCAGCGCGCCACCAGCCACGGCAATTCCAGCCGTGGTGGAAATACCGCGGCGTTCGCTGAATTGGCGGGCGTCTTCATCCCCTCCGAGCGACATGTCACTTCCGATTTCTGATGGCTTCCAGGATGGAAAGCCTTCCCCGATTATGTTTCTAGCCAGACATTTGCGCACGGCTTCTGGCGAAGCCATGTGGCATCATCATGTCAGGCGCGACTCTCGTAACGAGATGCCGTTGCCAGAGAGCAACATATTGTGGCGAAAATGCAACGGGCCTGCCGGGTCTGTCAAGCAATCCGGGAGCTGCGATAAACCGTCACGCCGAGTTCGCGGATTTTCTTGCGCAGCGTATTGCGGTTGAGACCCAGAAGATCGGCAGCCTTGATCTGGTTGCCGCGCGTTGCTGTCAGGGCGGCGAGAATCAGCGGGTATTCCATCTCGGCCAGAACGCGATCATAGAGACCGGGGGGCGGCAGGCTGTCGCCGAACTCGGCGAAATAGGTGCGCATGTTTTCTTCCACCGCCTGCGAAATCGATACGCTACCGGGTCTGCTCCCGGGCTTTTCTGCGGGTGCAGCTGCGAAATCCGGCTTCAACTCGGTCTCGGCAATCTCGCGGGTAATGATGTCCTGCGGATAGAGCGCGGTCAGACGACGTACGAAATTTTCCAGTTCGCGCACATTGCCCGGCCAGGGATAGGCCTTCATCACATCGAGCGCCTCATTGTCGAAACGCTTGGGCGCCATCCCTTCCTTCTCGGTCATCTGCACGAAATGGCGGACGAGATCGGGAATATCCTCCGCGCGCTCGCGGAGCGGCGGCAGGCGCAGGGGCACGACATTGAGGCGATAATAGAGATCTTCGCGAAAGAGGCCCTGATTGATCGCCTGCTTGAGGTCCTTGTTGGTCGCAGCCACGATACGCACATCGGTCCGGATCGGCGTGCGTCCGCCCACAGTGGTATATTCGCCCTGCTGCAGAACGCGAAGTAGCCGCGTCTGCGCATCCATCGGCATATCACCGATTTCATCGAGAAAGAGTGTGCCGCCTTCCGCCTGTTCGAACCGACCGGTCGAACGCGCCTGCGCGCCGGTAAACGCGCCCTTTTCGTGCCCGAACAGTTCCGATTCGATTAGATCGCGCGGAATGGCGGCCATGTTGATCGCCACGAACGGACCGTTGCGGCGCTTGCCATAGTCATGCAGTGCGCGCGCCACCAATTCCTTGCCGGTTCCCGATTCGCCGGTAATCATCAGCGTCAGATCCGTCTGCATCAGGCGGGCAAGAACGCGGTAGATTTCCTGCATCGCCGCCGAACGGCCCACGAGCGGCATTCCATCCTGGGTGTCGTCTTCCGGCCGCTGCGGGCGGCGCTTGGGTTCAGACAGGGCCCGGCCGACGATCGCGATCAGTTCCGTCAGATCGAACGGCTTCGGAAGGTAATCGTAGGCACCCTTTTCCGACGCCTTGATGGCCGTCATGAACGTGTTCTGCGCGCTCATGACCAGCACCGGCAGATCCGGCCGCAGCTTCTTGATCCGCGGCAAAAGATCGAAGGCATTCTCGTCCGGCATCACGACGTCGGTGATGACGAGATCGCCCTCACCGGCAGACACCCAACGCCACAGGGTTGCGGCATTGGAGGTGATCCGCACATCATATCCAGCCCGGCTGAGCGCCTGATTGAGAACCGTCCGGATGGCGGCGTCGTCATCGGCAACAAGGATCGTGGCAGCAGTCATGTCGTTTCCCTTGCAGTTGCGGTCAGGCTTCGCTGTCCGGCGCAATGTTGCGCGACGCCGGCATCAGCACCCGGAAAATGGTCTTGTTGTTCTGTCGATCGCACTCGACGATCCCGCCATGTCCGCCGATGATCTTCGCTACCAGCGCCAGACCAAGGCCGGACCCGTTGGTCTTGGTGGTGATGAACGGATCGAACAGATGCGGCAGCAGATCCTCGGGAATCCCCGGTCCGTTATCGATGACGCAGAATTCGAGCGGCAGTGAAATCTTCTCGCGCGTTCCGGCAACCGACATGCGGATGCCGGGGCGATAGGCCGTCGTCAGCGTGATTTCGGCATCCGGACGATCGCCGACCGCCTCGGCCGCATTCTTGATCAGGTTCATGAATACCTGGATCAGCTGGTCGCGGTTGGCATGCACCGCCGGAAGGGACGGATCGTAGTTCTCGGTGATCCTGATATGGCGCGCAAAGCCGGCTTTCGCGGCCGCCTTCACATGGTCGAGCACAGAATGGATGTTGATCGGCATCCGGTCGACCGGCCGTTCATCGGAGAAAACCTCCATCCGATCGACGAGCGAGACGATGCGGTCGGTTTCCTCGCAGATCAATTGCGTCAGCGCACGGTCTTCATCGCTCACAGAGGTTTCGAGAAGCTGCGCAGCACCGCGGATGCCGGAGAGCGGGTTTTTGATTTCATGCGCCAGCATCGAGGCAAGGCCTGTCACCGACCGTGCCGCCGCCCGGTGGGTCAGCTGGCGGTCGATCTTGTCGGCCATCGACCTTTCCTGGAACACGATTACCACTGCCCCCGGCTCGGAAAGGACCGGCGCCACATAGATATCAACCAGCTTGTCGGCACCCAGTCGCGGCGATGAGAGGTCGACCCGATATTCATTGACCGGCGCGCGCCGTTCGCGAACCTGGTCGATCAAGGTCAGGAGCGGACTGCCGAACGGAATATAGGCATAGATCGTGTGCCGGGCGAGATAGGATGCCGAAGCGCCGAAGAAGGATTCCGCCTCCCAGTTGGCAAAGGCGATGTAGCCGTCCTCATTGACGAGAATGACGGCATTCTGGATGGCATTGAGGACGCTGACCGCCCAGTCATTTTCCGATTTCAACTTGTCCCGCTCCAACGGATTTCCTTTCATGCGGCAATCCCGAGCTCCGTTCCGGAGCCGGCCGCAAGGATGGCATCGCGCATGCCTTTCACCACGGCTTCGGTATCGCGGCTCACGAGCAACGCCTGCCGCAGGCTCTGATCTACCGAAGGCAACCGGTCGAGATACCAGCCGATGTGCTTTCGAGCGTGGCGCAACCCGCCTTCATGCCCATAAAAATCGAGCATCATGCGGTACTGACGTTCGAAGATCGCGGCACGTGCGGCAGCATCCGGTTCAGTGGATACGCCTGCAAGGACACCGAGATGCCATGGCCGTCCCTGGCTCGCCCGACCGATCATGACCGCATCGGCACCGGACTTTCGCAGGATCTCGCCGACATCCTCGGCGGTATCGACATCGCCATTGGCCACAAGCGGAACGGAAATCCGGGCGCGAACTTCGGCGATCCGGTCCCAATCGGCGCGGCCTTCATAGAATTGCATGCGGGTACGGCCATGAATGGTAATCATCTGAACGCCAAGCGCTTCCGCAGCAGCGGCAATGTCGGGCGCATTGATCTTATCCCAGTCCCAGCCGAGCCGTGTCTTCAGCGTCACCGGAATTTTCACGGCCTCCACGACCGCCTTGATGATCGCAAGCGCCAGTTCCGGTTCACGCAGCAATGCCGAACCGGACAGGCCACCGATGACCTTCTTGGCCGGACACCCCATATTGATGTCGATGATATCGGCCCCATGTGCCTCGCAGATGCGTGCGGCTTCCGCCATGATTTCGGGATCGCGGCCGGCAAGCTGCACCACATGCGGCGCAAAGCCGGCAGATCGCAGACGCGACCAGGATTCCGCCCGGTTCCCCACCAGCTCGCGACTGGCGATCATCTCGGTCACCACCATTCCGGCACCGAATTCGCTCGCAAGAATCCGGAACGGCAGATCCGTGACACCCGACATCGGCGCGAGGATAATCCTGTTGCGTAGCACGGCTGGGCCAATGCGTAACGGTTGGCGGATGAGCTCGAAGCTGTTTTGCATATCTTTACGGCACATGACTACAATGCACTATTTTTAGACAGTTGATAAACCTTTGCCAAGCGGATTCGTCGTGTCGCTGAAAAAAGGTGCGGGCTCGGTCCCTGGTTGCTCTGGCTTTCGCGAAGGTCAGTCTGTAAAGCGAGTCGTCAAACGCTAGCACTGTTTGAACGACGCATTATGACCCAACCATCACAAGCAGGCATCGCGATCCTGATCGTGGCAGCCGGACGCGGTGAACGCGCTGGTAGCAGCCATGAGGGTCCTAAGCAATACCGACGAATCGGCGACAGGCCGATCATTCGCCACACGCTTGAACGTTTCCGCGCCTGGTCCCCTTCGAGCCCGATCGTCATTGTCATCCATCCGGACGATCAAGCATTGCTGGCCGCTGCCATCCATGGCCTAACGTTCGACACGCCACCGATCGTGGTTCACGGCGGTCCCACGCGCCAGCAATCGGTTCTCAACGGCCTCGAGGCTCTCGCCAAAACCGATCCGTCGCATGTCATGATCCATGATGCCGTGCGGCCGTTTTTCTCCGCGGCTCTGCTCGATCGGGTCGCATCGAGCCTGCAGGCTGGATCTCAGGGCGTATTGCCGGCGGTTCCGGTCGCCGATACGCTGAAGCGTGGATCAGACGGCATGGTGGCTGCCACTGTAGACCGCCAGGGGCTCTTTGCAGCCCAGACACCACAATCCTTTTCCTACGCGATGATCCTTGACGCGCACCGGAAGGCTGCATCCTCCGGCAAGGCGGATTTCACCGACGACGCCTCGATCTTCGAATGGGCGGGGCTTCCCGTCACGCTCGTGGCGGGCGAAGCCGACAATACGAAAATCACCCTCGCCCGCGATATCGAGCTGGCCAACGAGAGGCTGCGATCGACCATGTTACCCGACATCCGGACCGGCAACGGCTATGACGTTCACCAGCTCGAGCCAGGCGATGGCGTGACGCTCTGCGGCATTCTCATCCCGCATGACAGGAAGCTCAAGGGCCATTCCGATGCCGATGTCGCGCTGCACGCGCTGACCGACGCATTGCTGGCGACTTGCGGTGCCGGCGATATAGGCGATCATTTTCCGCCTTCGGACCCGCAATGGAAGGGCGCGCCTTCCCGCATCTTTCTTGCCCATGCGGCAAAAATCGTCGCAGATCATGGCGGCACCATCATGAATGCCGATGTTTCCATCATTGCCGAAGCGCCGAAGATAGGTCCGCACAGGCAAGACATGCGACAGGCGATGGCCGACGTCCTGGGAATCGAGCTCGAACGCTGTTCCGTCAAGGCGACAACCAATGAGAAGATCGGCTTCATCGGACGCGGTGAAGGGATTGCAGCGATTGCGACCGCAACGGTCGCCTACCGGAGGAAGGACTGATGTTCGACAAGGAAATTCTCGCTCTGGCCGATGAGGTTGTTTTCCTGTGCACGGAAGGCAACGTGATGGTCGCAACGGCCGAGTCCTGCACGGGCGGACTTGTTGCCGGCGCCATCACCGCGATTTCAGGCGCTTCTCAGGTGCTGGAGCGTGGTTTTGTGACCTATTCGGACCAGGCCAAGAGCGAAATGCTCGGCGTCATGCCGATCACGCTGCGCCAGTATGGCGCCGTGTCGCGCGATGTGGCGTTGGAAATGGCGCATGGCGCCATGTCGCGCTCGGAGGCTGGCATCACGGTTTCCGTGACCGGCATTGCCGGCCCCAATGGCGGCTCGACCAACAAGCCGGTGGGTCTCGTCCATTTCGGCGGTCGCCACTACAAGGGCAAGCTCATCCACCGCGAAATGAATTTCGGCGATATCGGTCGCGATGCCGTGCGGCGGGAATCGGTTGTGGTGGCACTCGAAATGCTGATCGAACTCGCCAAGATCAAGTAGCGGCCTTGCCGTAGATCGCATCGGCGCGCTTTTCGAATGCTTCGGTGAACATGCGAAAAGCCCGATCGAACATCGACCCCATCAGGGCCCCGAGCACGCGGCTCTTGAACTCATAATCGATGAAGAAGCCGACATCCGAGCGACCCGGGCCGGTTTCGACGAAGGTCCAGACATTGTTGAGATATTTGAATGGGCCATCGATATATTTGACTTCGATGATCCGTTCGTCCGGCTTCAAGAGCACCTGGGTCGTGAAGGTCTCGCGGATCGCCTTGTAGCCGACGGTCATCGAGGCCACCAGCAGGGTCTTGCCGTCGCGCTCCTTGCGGCTGTTGATCGTCAAGGCTTCGCAAAGCGGCAGGAACTCGGGATATTTCTCGACATCGGCTACAAGCGCAAACATCTGGTCTGCGCTGTGACTGGCAGGACGTCGTGTATCGAATTTTGGCATGGCAGGCGTCGGTCCCTTGGGCCGGCCCGGCGGTGCCGAGCCGCGGATAGTCGGGTGATCAGGCTTTCAGCATCTTCTCGCGCGCGGCCTTCAGCCGGGCGAAATCATCGCCGGCATGGTGCGACGAGCGGGTGAGCGGGCTTGAGGCCACCATCAGGAAACCCTTGGCATAGGCCACGGTTTCATAGGACTTGAACTCCTCCGGCGTCACGAAGCTGACGACGCGGTGATGCTTGCGCGTCGGTTGCAGATATTGGCCGATGGTCATGAAATCGACGTCCGCCGTGCGCAGGTCGTCCATCAGCTGCAGCACTTCGTTGCGTTCTTCGCCGAGGCCGACCATGATGCCCGACTTTGTGAACATGGTCGGATCGAGTTCCTTGACCCGCTGCAGAAGCCGGATCGAGTGGAAATAACGTGCGCCGGGGCGGACGGTGAGATAGTTGCCCGGCACCGTTTCGAGATTGTGGTTGAAGACATCGGGCTTGGCGGCGACAACCCGCTCGAGCGCACCGGGCTTCTTGAGGAAGTCGGGCGTCAGGATCTCGATCGTCGTCAGCGGCGAAGCGGCCCGGATGGCGAGAATCACCTTTTCGAAATGTTCGGCACCGCCATCCTCGAGATCGTCGCGATCGACCGAGGTGATGACGACATGGGAAAGGCCCATCTTGACCACGGCCTTGGCGATGTTCTCCGGCTCGGACGGATCGAGCGGCAGCGGCTTGCCGGTGGCGACATTGCAGAAGGCGCAGGCGCGGGTGCAGATCTCGCCCATGATCATGAAGGTGGCGTGCTTCTTGTCCCAGCATTCGCCGATATTGGGGCAGCCGGCCTCTTCGCAGACGGTGACGAGATTGTGTTCCTTGACGAGCGCGCGCGTCTCGGAATAGCCCTTCGACACCGGTGCGCGCACGCGGATCCAGTCCGGCTTGCGCATCACCTCCTGGTCCGGCCGATGCGCCTTTTCCGGATGCCGCACCCGCTTTTCCGTCGTCGTGTCGAGGATCGTTACCATGAATTTCCCACCCACCTGGTGTGAAGGCCCGAATTCAGCCTCTGAGGCATTCGGCCAAACAACAAAAACGGGCCGCCACGTAGTGTGGCAGCCCGATGACACATAGTTCTCACGCGATTGGAAATCAACCGCGACCCGATCAGTCGCGACGGAGCATCCGCCCGATCGCAATCAGCAGGCTCGCGCCCACGAAACCAACCAGCAGATAGACCAGCCATCCGGTCCCCGTGTAGATGCCGAGCGCCGCCAGAACGAAGTTCAGGAAGGCCGCCCCGATGATCCCGAGAATGATGTTCATGAAGATGCCCATGTTGCTTTTCATGAACATTTCCGCGAGCCAACCGGCGAAACCGCCGACAATGATAGCCCCCAGCAAACCAACGCCATTCAGATCCATTGTATAACTCCCCACATTCTGTGAACGATGGAGATACAACGCTGCTCGTGCCGGTTTGTTCCATGGAATGACTCAATCAGGCGTTCAGGACCCGACCATAGGCATCCAGAACGCTTTCCTTCATCATTTCGGAAAGGGTCGGATGCGGGAAGATCGTGTGCATCAGCTCTTCTTCGGTCGTCTCGAGGTTCATCGCCACCACGAAGCCCTGGATGAGTTCCGTGACTTCGGCGCCGACCATATGGGCACCGATCAGTTCGCCGGTCTTCTTGTCGAAGATGGTCTTGATCATGCCCTGGTCTTCGCCAAGCGCGATCGCCTTGCCGTTGGCGGCAAAATTGTAGCGGCCGACGCGGATCTCGCGCCCTTCCGCCTTGGCCTTGGCTTCGGTGAGGCCGACGGAAGCAACCTGCGGGTTGCAATAGGTGCAGCCCGGGATCTTGCTCTTGTCCATCGAATGGACGCCGGGCACGCCAGCAATCTTCTCGATGCAGATCACACCCTCATGCTCGGCCTTGTGGGCCAGCATCGGCGGACCGGCAACATCGCCGATCGCGTAAAGACCGGCAACATTGGTCTTGCCATAGCCATCGATGACGATGCAGCCGCGATCGGTCTTCACGCCCAGCGCCTCGAGCCCGAGATTTTCGATATTGCCCTGCACGCCTACGGCAGAAATCAGGCGATCGGCCGAAATCTGCTGCACCTTGCCATCCTTGGTCTCGACATGGGCGGTGATGGAATTGGCAGCCTTGTCGACCTTAGTCACCTTGGCGCCGGTGATGATCTTGAGGCCGCGCTTCTCAAGCTGCTTGCGGGCAAAGGCGGAGATTTCCGCATCCTCGACCGGCATGATCTGGTCCATCACCTCGACGACCGTCACATCGACGCCCATAGAGCGATAGAAGGAGGCAAATTCGATGCCGATGGCGCCCGAGCCCATGACGACGAGCGATTTCGGCATGAAATCCGGCTTCATCGCCTCGAAATAGGTCCAGATCAGCTTGCCATCCGGCTCGATGCCGGGCAGTGCGCGCGGACGGGCGCCGGTGGCAACGATGATATGCTTGGCGGTGTAGGTGCCCTCGCCCAGCACGCCCTTCGGCACCGGGTTCTGCGGCTCGATCACCGGCTTGGTGGATTTGCCGACAACGATCTCGTTGGCCTTCGTAAGCTTGGCTTCGCCCCAGATCACATCGACTTTGTTCTTCTTCATCAGGAAGGCGACGCCGCCATTGAGGCGGGCGGAAACGCCGCGCGAGCGGGCGACGACGTCCTTGACGTCGGCCGTCATGGTTCCATTCAGCGTCAGGCCGAAGCTTTTTGCATGGTTGGCATGGTCGAGAATTTCGGCGGAACGCAGAAGAGCCTTGGTGGGAATGCAGCCCCAGTTGAGGCAGATGCCGCCCAGATGTTCGCGTTCGACAATGGCTGTCTTGAAGCCGAGCTGGGCCGAACGGATGGCGGTCACATAACCGCCGGGGCCGGAACCGATAATGATGACGTCATAGCTATTCGACATGGGCGCTTCCACTCCTTGGCCTTGTGTCAGGGCCGGTTTGACCCCGTGAGACCTGGCACATGGAGTGGAAGCGAAGGCCGGGCTCAGTCCCCGAGTTTTTCAGCTTCCGGCTCGTGATGCACCAGCATCCCGTATAGTTCATCCTTGAGCTGCATCCGCTGTTTGCGGAGATCGATGACAGTCACGTCATCAAGCGGCTCGATATCGGTTTCGGCACGATGAATACGTCCGTTGATATCGTGATACTCATTGTAGAGTCTCGCGAAATGCCCATCCGTGGATTTCAGATGCTGCATCTGCTTCACGAATTCCGGAAATTCAGCGGCCAGTTCGTGCGGTGTGTTCGACATGGTAACCTCTCCTTCGTTACGATGATTTGAGGTTAAACACTCCGCGTCATGCCTCCTTGATTCTGATCAATCCTTTCAAAGACCGAGCATCATTCTGACGATCGGTTCGAGCCCCTTGCCGATGGCACGGGTATTGTCCGCATCGAGATGGATGCCATCGATCGGCGTCGTCCTTGCGACCGAACCGGCATCGAAAAATCCGCATCCAAGCTCATCGGCAAGATCGGCATAGACCGAGGCCAGCATATGACTGTCCTCGATCCGGCCGGCGAACATCGGCCCGAGGAACGGATGATCGGTTTCCGAGATCGGCGGCGGCGACACGATCAGGATTTCCGGCGTTTCCGTTTCCATCGGCCAGGCATGGTGACGGATGATCTCCACCAGCCGCTCGATGCCGCGACCGACAATCACCGCATTGTTGGCGAAGACCGGCTTCAGATCATTGGTGCCGAGCATGATGATCACGAGATCGATCGGCGCATGGGTCGAAAGCACCGTCGGCAGAATGCGGGCGCCGTTGCGATCGGCCGCACTCATATGATCGTCATAGACCGTCGTGCGGCCATTCAGCCCTTCGGCAATGACCCGGACCCCATGGCCGAGCGCTTTCTGCAGCACCGATGGCCAGCGGTTCTCATGGGCGTGGCGGGTTCCGTTTTCCGCATCCACGCCCCACGTCAGGCTATCGCCGTAGCAGAGGATCGTTTTCATCAGATTCGGCCCTCGATATAGTGGCATTTCAGCCCTGAAATCTGTTCGAACCGGTGAGCAAGATCTGGCTTAAGCCGAGGCCAATTCCAGAAAGTCACCTTGTGGCGACCAACTACAAGCGCGTCACTGAAATCCCAATCCGACAGCTTCGTCTCCCTCGAACAGGCAGGGCACGAAAGCAGATCAATGCCCTCATTGTCAAAACGATCGAGCGCAGCAGAGACTGCCTCGAAGTTCTCGCTCTCAGCATCAATGACAGTGTTGCAATGCGGGCAGCGACACTCCGCAAGATCGGACGACACTTCCACAATCCGTCCTGAACGAAATGTCACCCCGTTCACATCCAGTTCGCGCCAGCGATCGATGTCCTGAGTGTACAGTTTTTCCGCTTGCGACCCCGGCATATGGCCTTCACCTTCAAGACTGTTGTCTCTTGTCTTGTCCAGGATGATCTGTTCGGCAATCAGGTAAGCAGGAATGCGCCTGAAATCGGCTGACAAATCACCGTTTGCGGGATCGGCAAAGACGTAGGATTGGAAGTTATCGGACATGAGCCAACTCCCACCCGGATCGGGAGCAAACTCCGCTCGACTGATGCGAGATGCCTTTCAGCATTCAAACGTTCCTAATGCCACGTAAGATTGCCACACCGCAGTGAAGCGACAAATGCTAGGAATGGTCAGGAGCAGGGATTACTCCTGCTCCCTGTCCTGCTCACACCAGCATGCCCATCGGGTTCTGGATATGCTTCTGGAACGCGGCGGCGAGTTCGGCACCGAGGGCGCCGTCGATCACGCGGTGATCGAAGGCGAAGGTAACGGTCATCACGGTCGCGATCTTGATCTCGCCATTCTTGACCACCGGCTTTTCGACCCCGGCACCGACCGAGAGAATCGAGGCATGCGGCGGGTTGATGATCGAGGTGAAGTTCGACACACCGAACATGCCAAGGTTTGAAACCGCCGTCGTGCCGCCCTGATATTCGTCGGGCTTCAGCTTCTTGTCGCGGGCACGGCGGGCCAGATCCTTCATCTCGTTGGAGATGGTCGAGAGCGTCTTGGCTTCCGCCTTGCGGATGATCGGGGTGATAAGACCATCCGGGATAGCCACGGCCACGCCGACATCGGAATGCTTGTGCTTGATGCGGGCCGTCGAGGTCCAGGATGCATTGGCCATCGGCACATCGCGAAGCGCAAGCGCCATCGCCTTGATGATGAAATCGTTGACCGAAAGCTTGTAGGCCGGAACCTCGCCCTTCTCCGTCTTGATCATCGGCGTTGCGCGGTTGATCTCGGCGCGCAGCTTCATCAGCGCATCGAGTTCGCAATCCATCGACACGAAATAGGACGGCACCGTCTGGTGGGATTCCGTCAGGCGCGAGGCAATGGTCTTGCGCATGCCGTCATGCGGAATGACCTCGTAAGAGCCTTCCTCGAACAGTTTCAGAACCGCATCGTCGGACATAGCCTTGACGGCGGGCGCTGCGGCAGCGGCCGAAGCTACGGATGCCGGTGCGACCGCAACAGGCGCAGCCTTGCTGGTTCCGCTGGCGACAGCCTTCTCGATATCCGACTTCACGATGCGGCCATGCGGACCGGAGCCCGAAATGGCAGCAATATCGAGGCCGGCTTCCTTGGCCAGCCGGCGCGCCAGCGGCGAGGAGAACGGACGATTGCCATGGGAAACAGCGGGGGCTGCAGCCGGGGCCGCTGCGGGAGCGGCAACGGGTGCTGCGACCTGTGGGGCAGCTTCCGCCTTCGGCGCTTCCTTGGCGGCGGCTGCGGGAGCAGCACCGCCTGCAGACGCTGCGGCGGCTGCATCTTCACCCTCGGCGGCCAGAACCGCAATCACGGTATTGACCTTGACGCCTTCGGTGCCGGCCGGGACAAGGATTTTCGCGACCGTTCCTTCATCGACGGCTTCGACTTCCATCGTCGCCTTGTCGGTTTCGATCTCGGCAATCACATCGCCGGACTTGATCGTGTCGCCTTCCTTCACGAGCCACTTGGAGAGGTTGCCCTCTTCCATCGTGGGCGAAAGGGCCGGCATGGTAATGTTGATGGGCATGACCTTGCCTCCCTCTTACTTGTAGCAGACGGCTTTGACGGCATCGACGACTTCGCCGACATTCGGCAGAGCCAGCTTTTCGAGATTGGCGGCATAGGGCATCGGAACGTCCTTGCCTGCAATCGTCATCACCGGCGCATCGAGATAGTCGAAGGCCTCGCGGCTGACGCGGTTGGCAATGAAATCGCCGACCGAATTCTGAGGATAGCCCTCTTCCACCGTCACCAGGCGACCGGTCTTCTTCACCGATTCGATGATCGTCGGCAGGTCCATCGGACGAATGGTGCGCAGGTCGATCAGTTCGACATCAATGCCCATCGCTTCAAGCTCGGCGACGGCCTTGACCGCGTAGGTCATGCCAATGCCGAAGGAGACCATGGTGACATCCTTGCCCGCACGATGAATGCGCGCCTTGCCGATCGGCAGAACGAAATTGTCGAGCTTCGGAACGTCGAAGGTCTGGCCGTAGAGGATTTCGTTTTCGAGGAACACGACCGGGTTCGGATCGCGGATCGCGGCCTTCAGAAGGCCCTTCGCATCGGCTGCCGTATAAGGCATCACGACCTTGAGACCCGGAATATGGCTGTACCAGGCGGCGTAACATTGCGAATGCTGGGCGGCAACGCGGGCCGCCGCACCGTTCGGACCACGGAACACCATCGGTGCGCCCATCTGGCCGCCCGACATATAGAGCGTCTTGGCGGCCGAGTTGATGATCTGGTCGATCGCCTGCATCGAGAAATTGAAGGTCATGAATTCGACGATCGGCTTCAGGCCCGCCATGGCGGCACCGACGCCGACGCCGGCGAAACCATGTTCGGTGATCGGCGTGTCGATGACGCGCTTGGGGCCGAATTCCTGGAGCAGACCCTGGGTAACCTTGTAGGCGCCCTGATATTCGGCGACTTCCTCACCCATGACGAACACGTCGGGATCGGCGCGCATTTCCTCGGCCATGGCATCGCGTAGCGCTTCGCGCACCGTCATCTGCACCATCTCGGTGCCGGCCGGGATTGCCGGATCAGTGACGGTTTCAGCCTTGGGTGCGGCCGGAACGGGCGCAGCAGCAGCAGCTGGCTCGGCTTTGGTCGGAGCGTCTTCCACCTTGGCAGCCGCCTTCGGGGCGACGGCATCGGAAGCGCTTTCGCCTTCCTGCAGCAGCACCGCAATCGGCGTGTTGACCTTGACGTTTTCGGTGCCGGCAGCGACCAGGATCTTCCCGATCGTGCCCTCATCGACCGCTTCCACTTCCATGGTGGCCTTGTCGGTTTCAATCTCGGCGATCACGTCACCGGACTTGACCGTATCGCCCTCGCCCTTGAGCCATTTCGAAAGCGTGCCTTCTTCCATGGTCGGCGACAGCGCAGGCATCAGGATTTCTATCGGCATTGGTTCCTCACCCGTATCGTCGGGACCGCCGGGCGATCCCAAATTGGTTGACTGGCTGAGCGGCGCTGGACCGGTCGTCCGCTCCGCATCGAAGCATCACAGAAGAATATCGGTGTAGAGCTCGGACGCATCCGGCTCGCGATCAGCCTGCGCGAAATCGGCCGAGTCGGCGACGATATCGCGGACATCCTTGTCGATCGCTTTGAGATCGTCCTCGGTCGCCCACTTCTTTTCCAGAATGCGGGCGCGCACCTGTTCGATCGGATCGTGCTCGGAACGCATCTTCTGCACTTCATCCTTGGAACGATACTTGGCCGGGTCGGACATGGAGTGACCGCGATAACGGTAGGTCAGCATTTCCATGATGATCGGGCCCTTGCCGGAGCGGGCATGTTCGGCAGCCTCATCGGTCGCAGCCTTGACGGCGCGCACGTCCATGCCATCGACTTGGATGCCGGGAATGCCGAAGGAGGCGCCGCGCTGCGAGAAATCGGTCTGGGCCGAGGCGCGGTTAACCGCCGTACCCATCGCATAGCGGTTGTTTTCGACGATATAGATCACCGGCAGCTTCCAGAGTGCTGCCATGTTGAAGCTCTCGTAGACCTGGCCCTGGTTGGCGGCACCATCGCCGAAGAAGGCACAGGAGACATTGCCGTTGTTGCGGTAGTGGTTGGCAAAACCAAGCCCGGTTCCGAGCGACACCTGCGCACCGACGATGCCGTGACCGCCGTAGAAATTCTTCTCCTTGGAGAACATGTGCATGGAGCCGCCCTTGCCCTTCGACAGGCCACCACGACGTCCGGTCAGCTCGGCCATCACGCCGCGGGCGCTCATACCGCAGGCCAGCATATGGCCGTGATCGCGGTAACCGGTGATCAGCTGATCGCCTTCCTTGAGCGACATCATCATTCCGACGATGACAGCTTCCTGACCGATATAAAGGTGACAGAAGCCACCGATGAAGCCCATGCCATAAAGCTGGCCGGCCTTTTCCTCGAATCGGCGAATGAGAAGCATCTCGCGATAGGCCTTGAGTTCCTCGTCCTTGTCGAACTCGGAAATGGCGCCGGGCTTGAATTCACCCTTCTGCGCCTTGGTGCCTTGAGATTTGCGTGCAGGAATCGCCGCGGTCTTGCGCGTGGCCATCCGATCCTCCCTTCAGGGTTCAAATTTGCACGCAGGATAGGGGATAAAACCGCTGCCAGCAATGCCATAAATGCATGGCTAACATTACAATTAAGTACCTGTAGAATCTATATTTTCTTTGAATTAACTGAAATTAAGTTAATATGCTGCGACGCGGCACGCAACATGCTGCGGCGCACCCGCTCCGTCAATGAGTCGACCGATTTCGCCTCAATGAAAAATGACGATTTCGTCCTCGCGCGAAACGTTCAGCGAATAACGCGCCTTCTCGTCCAGCATGTCCTTTTCGAGCGAGCCGTCGCTCATCAGCTTGACCTGACGCTCGAGTTCGGTGCGCACCTTGACGAGACTGGCAAGCTCCGCCTCGCGCTCGACGCGGCGACGCTCGAATTGTTCGGTCGCTTTCAGGCCGAGGTCGCCATTGAGGGAGTGATAGCCGAAATAGGTGAAGAAGCCCGCAGCCAGCAACGGCGTCACCAGACGACCATAATGCCGCTTCTTATGTTGTTTGGTCCACATGAATACGCCTGTCACGCAATACGATTGTGACAGAATGGACGAAAAAGCTTAATCGTCCGTTGACCATAAGCCGCTGCGCCGAATGCAGCGCAAAAAGAAAAGCCGGCGCGAAGGCCGGCTTTTCGATTTGGGTCTTGAAGCAGGATCAGCCGCGCAGGATCGAGCGTCCGGCATAGGAAGCGGCCGAGCCGAGTTCCTGTTCGATGCGGATCAGCTGGTTGTACTTTGCAGTCCGGTCCGAACGGGCCAGCGACCCGGTCTTGATCTGACCGCAGTTGGTGGCAACCGCGAGATCGGCAATCGTCGAATCTTCGGTTTCGCCGGAACGGTGCGACATGACGGCGGTGTAGCGGGCCTTGTGAGCGGTCTCGACGGCGTCGAGTGTCTCGGTCAGCGAGCCGATCTGGTTGACCTTGACGAGGATCGAGTTGGCGACACCCATCTTGATACCATCGCGCAGGCGGCGGGAGTTGGTGACAAACAGATCGTCGCCTACCAGCTGGCACTTGGAACCGACGAGATCGGTCAGGATCTTCCAGCCTTCCCAATCATCTTCCGCCATGCCGTCTTCGATCGAGATGATCGGATAGCCGGCAACGAGGCTCGCGAGATATTCGGCCATTTCGCCCGACGAACGCACCTTGCCTTCGCCATGCATGTCGTACTTGCCATCCTTGAAGAATTCGGTGGAGGCGCAATCGAGCGCCAGGGCAATATCCTCGCCCGGACGATAGCCTGCCTTCTCGATCGACTTCATGATGAAGTCGAGCGCAGCCGGAGCCGAAGCGAGATTCGGTGCGAAACCGCCTTCATCGCCGACGCTGGTATTGTGACCCTGCGAGGAGAGTTCCTTCTTCAGCGTGTGGAACACTTCCGCACCCATGCGGACAGCATCCTTCAGCGTGTCGGCGCCGACCGGCATGATCATGAATTCCTGGAAGTCGATCGGGTTGTCGGCATGGGCGCCACCGTTGATGATGTTCATCATCGGCACCGGCAGAAGGCGGGCATTCACGCCGCCGACGTAACGATAGAGCGGCATGCCGGAAGCGATCGCAGCTGCCTTGGCGACAGCCAGCGACACGCCGAGAATGGCATTGGCGCCGAGGCGACCCTTGTTGTCGGTGCCATCGAGCTCGATCATCGCATTGTCGATGTCGATCTGGTCTTCGGCTTCCATGCCGGTGATGGCTTCGAAGATTTCGCCGTTGACGGCATCGACGGCCTTCTGCACGCCCTTGCCGAGGAAACGGCCACCGCCATCGCGCAGTTCGACGGCTTCATGCGCACCCGTGGAGGCGCCCGACGGAACCGCAGCGCGTCCGAGGCTGCCATCTTCGAGAAGAACATCGACCTCAACGGTCGGATTGCCACGGCTATCGAGAATTTCCCTGCCCAAAATGTCGACGATTGCGGTCATGTCCTAGTCCTTGCCTTGTTGTCTGGCCCAGCGGCCGGGGGAGATGGTTCCGGCCCTTCCCATAGCCCGTTTCTGCAAAAAAACAATGGCAGCACGGGCAATTCTCGATGACTTACGATTTCGCGATCCGGTCGAAGGCCATCAGTTTTTCAAGCAGCGCCGGCATGTCCTCAAGCCGCACCATATTGGGGCCATCGGAGGGCGCATTGTCGGGGTCCTGATGGGTCTCGACGAAGAGACCGGCAACACCGACCGCCACCGCCGCACGTGCGAGAACCGGCACCATGGAACGATCGCCGCCGGTGGATGCCCCCTGCCCGCCCGGCTGCTGAACCGAATGCGTGGCATCGAAGACGACCGGCGCGCCCATCGCCGCCATGATCGGCAGCGCCCGCATGTCCGATACCAGCGTATTGTAACCGAAAGAAGCGCCGCGCTCACAGAGCAGCACGTTGGGATTGCCGCTGTCATTGAGCTTGCCGAGCACGTTCTTCATGTCCCAGGGGGCCAGGAACTGGCCTTTCTTGACATTGACGACACGTCCGGTGCGGGCAGCAGCCACGAGAAGATCGGTCTGGCGGCAGAGGAAGGCCGGGATCTGCAGCATATCCACCACCGGAGCGACCTGCGCGCATTGCTCTTCGGTATGGATGTCGGTGATGACCGGAAAACCATATTCCTTCTTGAGATCGGCGAAGACTTCGAGCGCCTTCTCCAGCCCGATGCCGCGCTTGCCGGAAAGCGAGGTGCGATTGGCCTTGTCGAAGGAAGATTTGTAGACAAGGCCGATGCCAAGCTTGCCGCAGATTTCGGCCAGTTGGCCTGCCATCATGAAAGCGTGATCGCGGCTTTCCATCTGGCAGGGGCCGGCAATAAGCGCAAGCGGGGCCGTATTGGAGAAGGTAACGGCTTTGGTGCCCTCACCGACGGTGACGGTTGAATTGGTCTTGCTCATGTTCCTACTCCACGAATGCGAATGTTGTTGCCTGGCCCGGCCGGTGCGGAACCACGATCATTCCATCTCTTGTGTGACAATCGATCTGTCGTTCCTTAAGAAGATCTGTGGTTCGCGCCAGATCCGCCACGGTGAAAACGACCGCCCGGCCGCGTAGCCCGCGCTCATTGGCCACCATCGGCTCGCCGAAGAGGTCACCGAAGGCTGTCGGCGTCAGAATGGAAATTTCGGCATTGGCGGCTCGGATCACGGCACCATCCGGTGTACCTATCATGCTTGGCTCGCCGACGATCGCCGACAGATAACCGAAGAAATCATCCGGGCACGGTTCAATCAGGACGATGCCGCGAAGGCCGGTCACGCCATTGTCATGCTGCTCCAGCGCCGAACGATCAGCTGCGGGAACGTTGATCCTCTGGCAGGTAAAACCAAAGAACCCGGGCGAACGGAAATCATTGGCAAACGCCAGTTTGAAACTCGCAAGCGCTTCGGAACCGTCAGGAAAGCGCATCGGGCGCGAAAAGGTCAGCATATCGCCGGCAACGAGACCCTGGCGCGCGAATTCGGCATGATCCTGGTCGGCATCGCCAGTCCCCATCGCAACGGCCGAAAGCCCTTCCTCGCTGAACAGGAAACGGTAGGCGTTGTTACGCGCCACAAACTGGTTGCCCCGTCGCAGCGCATCCATGACGACATTTCGGTCCCAGACAGCGAGAGGCTCGAGATAGGTCCCATCCTTGAAGAAGATACAGGCGTTTTCGGTTCCGAACGGATGCCTGGCATCAGCCGCGATGTTGAAGCCGATCGCCGACAATCGCAGGCGAGCTTCAGAAAGATTTGTCACGGGTAGAACCAGATGATCGATTGGGCGTGCTGGCAAGAGCGTCCTCCGGAGCGGGCGACCGTCTTTCGCATGTTTGCCGCATCCTGTTCAAGTGCAGCCATCAAATGCGCCGCATTCGGCGGCATTTTGGCCGGTTTGATGGAATGGCTTGTCGTGCAAATTGAATGACAGGCCTTGATCCTGCCGAAAATTCCCGGAAAGAGAAGGCCTCTGGCCATTTGATCCTCATCTGGCATGACGGGAACCATCTGCAAGGCCGCTCCATGCTCTTCGTCGCGACCGCGATTCTCTTCTCCGCCATCGCACTGGCGCTTGTGCTCCCCGGCATCCAGCTGGCGATGCTGGGCGGCAGCCTGTTCTATCTCGCGGCCGGCATCGTTTTCGCGCTGATGGCCTATCTCGTGCTCATGCGTCGCGCCGTCACCTTGTGGATCTACGGCGCCCTGTTGCTTTGTACGCTCGCCTGGTCGCTCTGGGAGGTCGGGTTCGACTGGCCCCAGCTCGTTCCGAGGCTCGGCTTGTTTCTGCTCATGGGGCTCTGGCTTCTGCTTCCCCCCATCCGGAACGGGCTCAACTGGCCCTATCGCAATGCGATGGCGCAGCGGCGCGGTGGTCTTATACTTTCCCTCGGGCTTCTCCTGTCGGCTGGTGCGATCGCGCAAGGGGTTGCGACCCAGCAACAGCCGGTGAGCGGAAATCTGCCGACCGTCCGGCAGTTTCTCTTCCCGGAATTGGGTGGTCGCGTTCCGGAAGGTGAATGGCATGCCTATGGCCGCACCCCATACGGCCAGCGCTATTCACCGCTCGATACGATCAATACCGGCAATGTCGCGCGGCTGAAGGTTGCATGGACCTATCGGACGGGAGATCTGCCGCGATCGGGTGAAGAGGCAAAGACGAGTTTCCAGGCAACGCCGCTGATGGTGGACGAGACGCTTTTTCTCTGCACCCCGCACAGCATCGCCATCGCGCTCGATGCGGAAACCGGCAAGGAAAAGTGGCGTTTCGATCCGAAGGTCGCCCGCAATCCCAATCGGCAGGAACTGACCTGCCGCGGCGTCAGCTATTTCCGTGATCCCGGTCGCTGGATCGGCGATACCTGCGCCGCACGTATCTATCTACCGACCGCTGATGCGAGGCTCTTCGCACTCGATGCAAGGACCGGGTTGCCCTGCCCTGATTTCGGCAAACTCGGCGCCATCGATCTTGGCCAGGGCATGCTGCACAATCCGGCCGGATATTATTATTCGACCACCCCGCCGGCCGTCGCCGATGGCAAGATCATCATCGGCGGCGCGGTTGCCGACAATGAATCGATCTACGAACAGTCCGGCGTCATCCGGGCTTTCAACGTGATTACCGGCGCGCTCGAATGGAACTGGGATGCGGGCAATCCCGAAAATACCGGGCCGATCGCTCCGGACGAATATTACACCACGAACTCACCCAACAGCTGGTCGGCCTTCTCGGTCGATGAACGGCTCGGGCTCGTCTATGTGCCGATGGGCAACCAGGTGCCGGACCAGATCGGCATGGGACGCTCCGATTATGTCGAGAAATATTCCTCCGCGATCGTCGCACTCGATCTGAAAACCGGACGCGATCGCTGGGTCCGCCAGACAGTGCACCACGATCTCTGGGGCATGGATGTGCCGGCACAACCCGTCCTCATCGATCTGGCCCGGTTCGATGGCGGCATCGTTCCAGCGCTCGTCGCCCCGACCAAACAGGGCGACATCTTCGTCCTCGACCGCCGAACCGGTGAACCCATTCTGCCCGTCAGGGAAGTCAAGGCGCCATCCGGCGCCGTAGAGGGCGATTTCACCGCTCCGACACAGCCTGCGTCAGCGTTGAGTTACGATCCGCCCGTCCTTTCGGAGAGTGCGATGTGGGGTCTGTCGATATTCGACCAACTCGCCTGCCGCATTGAATTCAAGCGCCTCCGCTACGACGGTCGCTTCACGCCGCCCTCGCTCCGCGGTTCGCTGATCTATCCTGGCAATCAGGGCGTCTTCAACTGGGGTTCGGTCGCCGTGGATCCGGCGCGGCAGGTCATGTTCGGCGCCGTCAACCATCTCGCCTATACTTCGCGACTGGTGCCGCGGTCGGAAATCCCGGCCCTAGCCGAAGACGCGACCGAAGCGGCAATCGGCCTCAAGCGCAATATTGGCGCGCCCTACGGCGTTGCAATGGCGCAGTTTCTTGGGCCGCTCGGCATTCCCTGTCAGGCACCGCCCTGGGGTTTCATCACCGGAGCCGATCTGCGCACTGGCAAGATCTCCTATTTGTCGCGCAATGGCACCTTCGATCTTGAGTCACCCCTTCCGGTCGATCTTGGCATTCGGGATTTTGGCGTGCAGGGATTGGGCGGTCCGATCGTCACCCGTGGCGGGCTCGCTTTTCTTGCGACAACGAAGGATGGCTATTTCCGTGCCTTCGATCTGACCAGCGGTCGGCGTCTCTGGCAGGCGAAGCTGCCCGCGGGCGGTCAGGCGACACCGATGACCTACGCGCTGCAGGATGGGCGCCAGTTCGTGGTCATTGCGGCAGGTGGCCATGGGGAACTTGCAACAGTGCAAGGCGATCACGTGATCGCCTACAGCCTGCCTTGAAAAACACTAGTGCTGCGATCACCCTTGCAACCGGAAGCAGCTCGTGGCAGAAAACCAAGGTTCGCAAAGCACAGGAGGCGACCATGACCAAGCGTATCGAAACCCTCCACGACGTGAGCTTTTGAGGTCACGTCCAAAAGACGTAAATCTTATCCATCTGAAACGCATGTGAAAACCGGAATCCGCGAGGTTCACGGCGGCGTCGAGCTTGTCGAAAAACTTGGCCGCAACGATCCATGCCCCTGCGGTTCATGGAGGCGGTTTCAAAAACTGCTGCATGAAATCCGGGCGGCATGACGGCTCGCTTCGCGATCATTATTTTTAGAGAACGGTGATCCAGCAAAAGCCGGCTCGGCCTCTTTGCCGACCGGCATCCTTCTCCAATTCGGATCAATTGATGGATAACACACTTTTCGAAGCGCAACGCCTGCGCCTGCGCGGAATGGAACTCACCCTCATCTGGCTGGGATACAGCTCTGCCTGCTTCCTGGAATTCGGGAACCTCCGGACCAGATTTCATCGCAATGGCCGACCTTTCAGATTTCCGACAGGGGACATGAGCGTCTTCCTGTCTTGGAGTTGGCGAATAGAACATGGCAACAGGATCGTGGTGGGTAGCTGGAGCGATGATGATGACTGGCAGCCGGCTTTCGATCAGGTTACCGGCTCCCGTGTCTTGGACATCTCTCATTTCGGGCGCCTGCCGGAAATCGTGATCGAATTTTCGAACGGCTTCCGCATCCTGTCCTTCATGACCGTAGAGGAAGGGCCGGATTGGAACATCAGCAGCCTCGGACCGAATGGCGAGAAGAGCCGCTATCTCTGCTGGAAAGACGGCGCTTTCAGCGAAGTGTGCTGACCGTTTGACCAACGCTTGCAAGAGAGGGGAAAGCCATGGCATCAGGAGACCATGGCTTTCACACTTCGTCAGTTGCAATATTTCATCGCGGTCGCCGAACAGGGAACGGTCAGCGGCGCCGCACATATGCTGTCGATCTCCCAATCCTCGATCACCGAAGCGATCAAGGAGCTTGAAGGCGATCTCGGCGTCAGCCTGTTCGATCGCCATCCGCGCGGCCTGACCATTACCCATAACGGCCATAATTTTCTCAGGCATGCGACGAAAATCCTCGCCTCGGTTTCGGATGCGCGGCACGCCTTCAGCGAAACCAAGGAGGAAATGGCGGGCTCGCTCAATCTCGGCGTGACCTCGCTCGTGGCCGGCTATGTACTGTCGGATCTTCTTGCCCGCTACCGCCGCGCCCTGCCCGGCGTCGATGTGACCGCCATCGAGGACAACGGCTCCTATCTCGAACATCTTCTGATCGGCGGCGAGCTCGACATCGCGGTGATGACGATCTCCAATCTCCGTGACCGTATGGCGCTGCAGGCGGAGATCATCGAAACCTCGCCCTACAGGCTTTGGCTTCCCATGGGCCATCCGCTCGGGGCCGCCGATATCATCTCGATCAAGGACATCACCCAGGAACCGCTCATCATGCTGACGGTCGACGAGATCGAGGAAAACACCGGCAAGCTCCTCTCCGCCCTCGGCGCCAAACCGCATGTGGCTTTCCGCACCCGTTCAGTCGAAGCCGTGCGCAGTCTGGTCGCCACCGGCGCCGGCATCGCGCTTCTGCCCGATCTCGTCTATCGTCCCTGGTCGCTGGAAGGCGACAGAATCGAAAGCCGCGATGTCTCCGGCTCGCTCCCGGTCGTTCAGGTCGGCCTAGTGTGGCGCCGCGGATCGAAACTGCCAGTCGCGGCCAAGGAGTTTCTCCGCATCGCCGAAACAGCCCGTGGCGTTCGGGATCGCTGATCCGATATCGGAAAAACCGAAAGCGCGTTTCTGAATAAAGAAATTGCGAATACGCCGAAATTTTGGCTTCATGTCGGAGGGAACAATCCAACAGGGAGACGAGTGATGAAGGCCTTACTGAAATCCACCACTGCTCTACTTATGGCTGGCGCCTTTGCCGGCAATGCTGTTTCCGCCGAAATGCTCAAGGAAATCGGACCGGGTGAAGGCGAAGTTTCGATCGTCGCCTGGGCCGGCTATATCGAGCGCGGCGAAACCGACAAGAACTACGACTGGGTTACCGAATTCGAAAAGTCGACCGGCTGCAAGGTCTCGGTGAAGACCGCGGCCACGTCGGACGAAATGGTAACGCTGATGAACCAGGGCGGCTTCGACCTCGTCACTGCCTCGGGCGACGCCTCGCTGCGCCTCATCGCCGGCGGCAAGGTCCAGCCGATCAACACCGATCTTATCAAGAGCTGGTCGGCGGTCGATGATCGTCTGAAGGACGCTCCCTGGCACACAGTCGATGGCAAGCATTATGGCACGCCATACCAGTGGGGCCCGAACGTACTGATGTACAATACCAAGGTCTTCGGCGACAAGGCTCCGGACAGCTGGTCGGTCGTGTTCGAAGAACAGAACCTGCCCGATGGCAAGACCAACAAGGGCCGCGTTCAGGCCTTCGACGGTCCGATCTACATCGCCGACGGCGCGCTCTATCTGAAGTCCAAGAAGCCGGAACTAGGCATCAAGGACCCCTATGAGCTGAATGAAGACCAGTATGCCGCCGTTCTCGAACTGCTCAAGGGCCAGCGTTCGCTCGTCGGCCGTTACTGGCACGATGCCATGGTGCAGATCGACGACTTCAAGAACGAAGGCGTTGTTGCTTCGAGCTCCTGGCCGTTCCAGGTAAACCTGCTCGAAGCCGACAAGCAGCCGGTCGCCTCCGTCTTCCCGAAGGAAGGCGCGACAGGTTGGGCCGACACGACCATGCTGCATGCCGAAGCCGCTCATCCGAATTGCGCCTATATGTGGATGGAACATTCGCTCTCGCCCAAGGTGCAGGGTGATCTCGCCGCCTGGTTCGGTTCGGTTCCTTCCGTCCCGGCTGCCTGCAAGGGCAATGCGCTCCTGACCGACGAAGGCTGCGCCCACAACGGCTTCGAGAACTTCGACAAGATCAGCTTCTGGAAGACGCCGACTGCCAAATGCAGCCAGGGCACTTGCGTTCCCTATAACCGCTGGGTTTCCGACTATATCGCCGTCATGGGCGGACAGTAAGCATGATGATCGGGGGCTGGCTTGCCGGCCCCCGACCTTCCCCCGCGAACACAAGTTCCCGGGAATGACGACCGCAGGTGAAACCGGAATGGATCCCGCCATGCGCGAACGTCTCGACAACGACAGAACCAAATTGCTGATATGTGGGGTATGAGGATGGCGACTGCTGTTTCCTTTCGTGCCGTGTCGCGCCATTTCGGCGCGGTCAAGGCGGTCGACCAGGTCAATCTCGATATTGCCGAAGGCGAATTCTTTGCCATGCTCGGCCCGTCCGGTTCCGGCAAGACGACCTGCCTCAGACTGGTGGCTGGCTTCGAACAGTCGACCGGCGGCACCATCGAGATCTTTGGCGAAAGCGCCAATGGCGTTCCGCCCTGGAAACGATCGGTCAACACCGTGTTCCAGGATTATGCTCTATTTCCCCACATGAGCATTCTCGACAACGTGTCCTACGGCCTTATGGTCAAGGGCATCGACAAGCCGACCCGCCATCGCCAGGCCGAAGAAGCGCTCGAACTCGTCAAGCTCGGCGGTTACGGAAGCCGCAAGACCGGTCAGCTCTCGGGCGGCCAGCGCCAGCGCGTCGCCCTAGCCCGTGCTCTGGTCAACAAGCCGAAAGTGCTGCTACTCGATGAACCCCTCGGCGCACTCGATCTCAAGCTGCGCGAGGCGATGCAGGAAGAGCTCAAGAGCCTGCAGAAGGCGCTCGGCATCACCTTCATCTTCGTGACGCACGATCAGGGCGAAGCGCTCTCGATGGCCGATCGCGTCGCCGTCTTCAACAATGGCGGCATTGTCCAGGCGGGCTCGCCGGAAGATATCTACCAGCGCCCCAGTTCGAAATTCGTTGCCGATTTCGTCGGCTCCTCGAATGTGTTGCCGCCCGCATTGACGGAAACGCTGGGTGCCGGCAAACGTTGGGCCAGCCTGCGTCCGGAAGCGATCAGCATAGCGCCGACGGGCACCGACATGAAGCGGCTTGAAGGCACTTTGGCCAGCCGCTCGTTTCTCGGCTCCATCTACCGTATCGCCGTCGATGTCGGTTCCGCCAGGCTGCATGCCAACCTGGTACCCGGCACGACGTTGCCAGCCGATGGCGAAGCGATCTCGCTTCATTTCCCGGCCTCCGCCATCCATCTTCTGGACGATGCCGCATGACGACGCTGGCTCAACCCTCACCCAATCGAGACGGCGTGCTCTCGCGCCTGTCGGCGCTGTTCTGGCGGCGTCCGAAATTTCTGCTCGCACTCATGCTGCTGCCGCCGGTTCTCTGGCTGGGCATCATCTATATCGGGTCGCTTTTTGCCCTTCTGGCGCAGAGCTTCTTCTCGCTCGATGATTTCACCGGCCAGGTGAGATATGAACTGACGCTTTCGACCTACCGCGAATTGTTCCGGCCATCGAATTTCGACATCATTATCAGAACGGTGACGATGGCGGCGCTGGTGACGGTGGCGTCTGCCATCGTTGCCTTTCCGATCGCCTATTATGCGGCCCGCTATGCTCGCGGCAAATGGAAGGCACTCTTCTATCTTGGCGCCATGTTGCCGCTCTGGTCATCCTATCTGGTCAAGATCTATGCCTGGAAGATGATCCTCGCCAAGGAAGGCATCATTTCCTGGCTGTTTGAGAAACTGTCGCTGTCCTGGCTGCTCGATGCCTATCTCGCCCTGCCGATCGTTGGCGGCAATTCGCTATCGATCAGTTACACCGGCACCTTTCTCGTCTTCGTCTATGTCTGGCTGCCCTACATGATCCTGCCGGTTCAGGCCGCACTTGAACGGGTGCCCTCCAACCTCATCGAAGCCTCCTATGATCTCGGCGGTTCGCCGGGGCAAACCTTCCGCCATGTTCTCTTGCCGCTGGCCCTGCCAGGCATCGTCGCCGGCTCGATCTTCACCTTCTCGCTGACGCTTGGCGACTACATTATTCCGGGCATCATCGGCTCGTCGCGGCTTTTCATCGGCCAGGCCGTCTATACCCAGCAGGGTACCGCCGGCAACATTCCGCTCGCCGCCGCTTTCTCGATCGTCCCGATCGTCATCATGGCCTTCTATCTCTGGGCGGCCAAGAAAAAGGGAGCTTTCGATGCGCTCTGATCGTCTTCACGAAGCCCCTCTCGGCCTGAAGATCGCCGCCGGTCTCGGCCTTCTGTTCCTGCAACTACCGATCCTGCTCATCTTCGTCTATGCCTTCACGATCGAGGAAAAGAGCTTCAAGTGGCCGCCGCCCGGCTTCACCCTGCAATGGTTCGGTCGAGCCTGGGCGCGCCCGGATGTCTGGGAGGCTCTTTCGCTGTCGGTCCAGGTCGCGGCGATCGCAACGGCCGTAGCACTCGTGCTCGGCACGCTGGCCGCTGCGGCCGTGGCCCGGTCGAACTTCTTCGGCCGGGAATCGATCTCGCTGCTGCTGGTCCTGCCTATCGCCCTGCCCGGCATCGTCACCGGCATCGCATTGCGCTCGGCGTTCGGCATCATGGAGATCCCCTTCTCCTTCTGGACCATCGTGCTCGGTCATGCCACCTTCTGTGTCGTTGTCGTCTACAACAATGCGGTGGCGCGGTTCCGCCGCCTGTCCGGATCGCTGATCGAGGCTTCCTATGATCTCGGCGCCGACGGCTTCCAGACATTCCGTTACGTCATCCTGCCGAATATCGGCACCGCCCTGCTCGCCGGTGGCATGCTGGCCTTTGCCCTTTCGTTCGACGAAGTGATCGTGACGACCTTCACTGCCGGCCAGCAGACGACCCTGCCGATCTGGATGCTCGAAGAACTCATCCGGCCGCGCGAACGGCCGGTCACCAACGTCGTCGCCATGCTTGTGGTCGTGGTGACATTCCTGCCCATTCTGGGCGCCTATTATCTGACACGGGACGGCGCGGAGACAGCCGGATCCGGCAAGTAAGCGAGGAGAAGTGCACATGGATACCGAAATGCTCATCGGCTCGAAATTCGTGGCCGGCACCGAACAGGAAGAACTGGTTCTCAATCCCAAGACCGGTGATGTCGTCGCCAAGATACCGGAAGCCTCGACCGCACAGATCGATGCGGCTGTGGACGCGGCCGAAGCCGCCTTCTCCTCCTGGGCTGCCACGACGCCCGCCCAGCGTTCGGCCTATCTCCTCAAGATTGCCGATGCGATCGAGGCCGATGCGGTTGGCTTCGCCACGCTCGAAGCGCTCAATTGCGGCAAGCCGATCAATGCGGCCCTTAACGACGAGATTCCGGCCATTGCCGATTGCTTCCGTTTCTTTGCCGGTGCGATCCGCAACCAGCATGGTCCGGTTGCTGGCGAATATCTGCCCGGCTTTACCTCGATGATCCGCCGTGATCCGGTCGGCATCATCGGTTCGATCGCGCCGTGGAACTACCCGCTGATGATGGCGGCCTGGAAACTGGCGCCGGCGCTTGCCGGTGGCAACACCGTCGTGATCAAGCCATCCGAACAGACGCCGTTGACGACCCTGAAGCTCGCCAAGGTTCTGGCCGATGTGCTTCCGGAAGGCGTCGTCAACATCGTTCTCGGCCGTGGCGAAACGACCGGCAACTATCTGATCAACCATCCGAAGATCAACATGGTTTCGATCACGGGCGACATCGCCACCGGCAAGAAGGTGCTGACGGCCGCCTCCAAGACGGTAAAGCGCACCCATCTCGAACTCGGCGGCAAGGCTCCGGTCATCATCTATGACGATGCCGATCTCGAAGCCGTTGTCGGCGCCATCCGCACCTTCGGCTACTACAATGCCGGACAGGATTGCACCGCAGCCTGCCGCGTTTACGCGCATGAGAAGATCTACGACCGTTTCGTCGCCGATTTCTCGGCCGCCGTTTCGACGATCCGCTACAATCAGGCCGATGACACCGAAAATGAAATCGGGCCCTGCATTTCCAGGCGCCAGCGCGACCGCGTCGCTTCCTTCGTCGAACGCGCAGCCGAGCTTGGCCACATGGAAATCACCGCCGGTGGCAAGCTCGGTTCGGAAAAGGGCTTCTTCTATCAGCCGACCGTTGTCGCGGGCGCCCGCCAGGATGACGAAATCGTCCGCCGCGAGGTTTTTGGCCCGGTCGTTTCGGTCACCCGCTTCGGCGCCGATGATGACGTGATCTCCTGGGCCAATGACAGTGACTACGGCCTCGCCTCGTCGGTCTGGACCAAGGATGTCTCGCGCGCATTGCAGGCCACTGCACGGCTTCAATATGGCTGCACCTGGGTGAACACCCATTTCATGCTGACCAATGAAATGCCGCATGGCGGTCTCAAACAGTCCGGTTACGGCAAGGATATGTCGATGTATGCGCTGGAGGACTATACCGTGGTCCGCCATGTCATGATTGCCCATTAAGGCGATCACTCATCCACGAAAAGGCCCGCGGAACCTGGTCCCGCGGGCCTTTTGCTATCAAGAGACAGTGAAAGCGCCTGTCAGCTCTCGTTCTTGACCGGCTCGTCACCGTCCCATCCACCGCCGAGCGCCTGGCAGAGAACGACATAATTGACCGCCAGTTGCAATGAACTGCTCGCAAGCTGGAGTTCGGCCGAGTAGAGCGAATCCTGTGCATCCAGCACATCGGAGAACTCAGCCGAGCCAGACGTATAGAGCTGGCGGGCCAGAGCCTCTGCCTTGCGCAACTCGGAAACGGCAACCGCGAGCTTGCCATTGCGGTCCCGTTCGTATTTCAGCGCCACCAGCGCATCTTCAACCTCGCCTACGGCCGCAATCACCGTTTCACGATAGGTCAGATAGTCCTGACGCGCCGAGGACTTGGCGAGATCGACCGATGCCTTGAGAGTGCCGCGGTTGAAGATCGGCAGGTTGATCGCCGGTCCGAAGCTCCAGCTCTTTGTCGCCAGATCGCTACCGGACAGTTTAAGAGAGCCCGAAAGGCTGAGCGACGGCAGGAGATCGGCTTCGGCAACGCCGATATCAGCGACCGCGGCAGCGAGCGTCCGTTCAGCCTCGCGAATATCCGGGCGGTTCCGCAACAGATCCGCCGGCACACCTTCCGAGAAACGAACCTTGGGGCGCTTGAGCGGCTTGTACTCGGTGAAAACATTGTTGAGTTCAGCCGGCTGCTTGCCAAGAAGCAGAGCGATCTGGTTGATCGCCTGCTCGCGCGATTCCTGCAGCGACGGGATGTCCGCCGAGGTCAGTGCGGTCTGGGCGGCTGCGCGGGTCGAATCGAGCGCGCTGGCCGAACCGGCTTCCAGCTTCGCCCTTGTGATGCCAAGCGTTTCCTTCTGTACCGAAAGCGACTTACGCGAGATTGCGAGCTGCTGGCCGATCCCTTGCGCGTTGAGATAGGCCGTGACCATCGAGGCGATGATGTCGAGCCGGGCGCCGTTCAGCGCTTCCTTCTGCGCCTCGATCTTGGCGGCCTCGCGATCCGCGGTCGATTTCCCTCCCAGGAAATCGAGAGTCCATGAACCATTCAGGCCGGCAGATTTTGAGGAGGTGTTGGTCGTCTTGCCATTCACCCTGGTTCCGGACCGCGTGTCGGAATAACTCGCCGTGATGCTCGGATAATAGGCTCCTTTCGACACCTTGGCGGATAGGCGAGCCGCCCGCACGCGCTCACGCGCCAGCTCGACAGTCAGATTTTGGGCCAGAGCTTCCTCTACCAGACGGTTGAGATTGGCATCGCCGAAATTGGCCCACCATTGTGTGGAAGGTGCAATGGTTGTGCCCGGCTTACGGGTCGCCTGCTTGAAATTCGGTGTGACAGCGACCTCGGGACCCGGCTGAAACCCGGATGTTGCTGAACAGGAGCCGAGAATGCTCGCACAGAGCAGTAGGGCAA
Organism: Fluviirhizobium alvei; assembly: GCF_030551875.1. Lineage (GTDB taxonomy): Bacteria > Pseudomonadota > Alphaproteobacteria > Rhizobiales > Rhizobiaceae > Rhizobium_E > Rhizobium_E alvei. The sequence continues at coordinate 56,876 of NZ_JAUOZU010000013.1, forward strand.
TTGTGTTTCTCATCAGTCAGAACCAGCTTTCATGGCTTCTCGGACTCAGTACAGATACGCTACCCCTTCGAGGCCATTGCGCATCGCTCAAGATTTCACGGCATCTGTCATTCGTTTCGGAACGACAGAATCCTCCCAGCCGGAACCACACATAGAACCCGCATTGCCCTCCAGTTCAACCGTGTTTACAAAAATTTACCCATGGATCGGCAACTACCCAAAGATAAAATCACCGCGATCCAGATCGGCCTTGGAAACGTCGAGAAGACGGATCGAAACCTCGCCAGCCGTGATGACGAGATCATCACCCTTGACTGTCAGATGATCGGCCTTGAGATCGGTAAGGTCGGTGATCGCCGCAAGGGCGCTGAGATCGATGCGGTCATGCACTGATCCGACCGCATCGAAGTCGGTGATCGTATCGCGACCCGAGCGAGCATTGAAAACGAAAACATCCTCGCCGGTTCCACCGGTAAGCCGGTCCGAACCAAGCCCACCATTGAGATGGTCGTTATCTGCACCACCGTCCAAATGATCGCCGCCGACACCGCCATAGAACGTATCGTTGCCAGCGCCACCAAACAGTTTATCGGCGCCATCGCCAGCCGTTGACCCCGGCGTCAACCGCCAGATCGCCCCTGACAATCCGACGGCATAGAGATTGCCGTCACTGTCGGAGCCGAAGGAGGAAATATTCGAAAGATCCGCGCCGCGAATCTGCGCCGTCCGGTTGACTTCCTGAACCGCTTCGCCACTGACGACCTTCAACGAATAGAGACGGTTCTGGACAAAATCGGCATAGATATAGGCACCCTGCATCCCACCCGCATCTCCCCGGTAGACAATGCCGCCGGTGATCGAGGCGTTGTCTCCATCATGCGGATAGACATGGATCGGATCGGTGAATTTCGAAGGATCGGCAACTGAGCCTTCGTAAGCAACGTAACCTTCACGCTCGTTCCAGCCGAAGTTCAGTCCGCCCTTGGTCCCGGCCTTGATATAGTTCACCTCTTCCCAGGCGCTTTGACCGACGTCCCCGATATAGAAATCACCGGTCGCTTCATCAAAGGAAAGGCGCCAGGGGTTGCGGACCCCGAGCGCCCAGATTTCGTCGGCGCCAGCCTTGCCAACGAACGGGTTATCCTCGGGAATCGCATAGCTGCGGCCGGCCTGCCCGGGGAAATCGTCGCCATTGATATCCAGACGCAGGATCTTTCCGAGCAGTGAGTTGCGATCCTGCGCATTGCCCTCCGGATCGCCACCACCGCCACCATCCCCGGTGCCAAGATAGAGGTAACCATCCGGACCAAATCGCATCGAGCCGCCATTGTGATTCTTCGCCAATGTGTGCGGAATTGTGATGATGGTGCTTACCGGATCCGGATCGGCATGGCGACGATCTCCGTCGGCACGTGAATATTCTCTAACCTCGATCGCGCCGTCGGCATTGGTCATGTAAACGAAGAAACGGCCATTCTGCTTGTAGTCGGGATGGAAGGCGATTCCGAGCGCACCGCGTTCACCGCCGTCGCCGATCTCATCGTCGGGAATGTCGAGGAAAGTGGATCGGGCACCCGTTTCGAGATTGATGCGATAGACCTTGCCGTCATCCTTGGACAAGGCGAAGAGGAAGCCCGGATCGCCCGGCGCCGACACGGCCTCGACCGCACCATAACCAATATTGGCAACTTCGTCGGCGAGGATGAAGCCATTGCTGTCTTTCCTGTCGCCAGCCGAGTGACCATAGAGGATATCGTTGCCAAGGCCGCCGGAGAGTTTGTCGTTGCCGTCGCCGCCGGAGAGAACATCGTTTTGTCCCTGTGCGAACAAATGCTCGTTCGCGCCGGGTCCGAACTTCGGATCAAGCCCGGTTGCGGTTTCGAACTGCTCCGGAATCGCGCTCTTCTTGCGTGCCATGAGACCCTCCCAAAGGTAAGGAAGGGATCATCCTGCATTCTTTAGACATTTGGAAGACAACCGACTGCCAACAGTCTCCGAATTCATTGGATAATGTTCACAAGAGCAAATGCATTCTTCCATTGAGTGGGAAAGCTTTCGGTCATCGCCACAAACTGAAACGCCGGCCATATGGCCGGCGTCCAGACTGGGTTTTCCAGATTGAGCTTTGGCTCAGGCAGCCAGAACCTTCGCACCTTCGTGCATTTCGTAGCCGAGCGCTTCGGCAACCGCCTTGTTGGTGATCTTGCCCTTGTGGACGTTGAGACCGTTCATCAGGTGGCGATCCGCAAGGATGGCCGCGATGCCCTTGTCGGCCAGAGCCAGGCCATGGAAGATGGTGGCATTGTTGAGCGCATGGGCAGACGTCACAGGAACGGCGCCCGGCATGTTGGCGACGCAATAGTGGATCACGCCGTCGACTTCATATGTCGGGTCGGAGTGGGTCGTGGCATGCGAGGTTTCAAAACATCCACCCTGGTCGATGGCAACGTCAACGATGACGGCACCCTTCTTCATGCCCGAGAGCATCTTGCGCGTCACGAGCTTCGGTGCGGCCGCACCCGGAATGAGAACGGCACCGACCACGAGGTCAGCCGAGAAGACTTCATTCTCGAGCGCGTCGATCGACGAGAACAGGGTGTGGACGCGACCGGAGAAAATATCGTCGAGCTGACGCAGGCGCGGCAGAGAACGATCGAGAATGGTCACATCGGCACCGAGGCCAACCGCCATGCGAGCGGCATGAATGCCAACGACGCCGCCGCCGATCACAACCACCTTGGCCGGATTAACACCCGGGACACCGCCGAGCAGCACGCCGCGGCCACCATTGGCCTTCTGCAGCGAAAAGGCACCAGCCTGGATGGACAGGCGACCGGCGACTTCCGACATCGGTGCGAGAAGCGGCAGACCGCCGCGATCATCGGTCACGGTTTCATAGGCAACGGCAGTGACGCCGGACGCGAGCAGGCCCTTGGTCTGTTCCGGATCCGGAGCCAGATGCAGGTAGGTATAGAGGATCTGGCCTTCGCGCAGCTGCACCCATTCGGACGGCTGCGGTTCCTTGACCTTCACGATCATGTCGCAGGAGGCGAACACTTCGGCAGCAGTGGCGGCAATCTTGGCACCGGCTGCCACGTAATCGGCATCGCTGGCACCGATCCCGGAACCGGCATTGGTTTCGATCAGCACGTCGTGGCCGTGCGCCACATATTCGCGCACCGAAGCCGGCGTAAGGCCGACGCGGTATTCATGGTTCTTGATTTCCTTCGGGCAGCCGACGCGCATTGCAAATGTTCCCTTGTTTGGCACGGTTGGAAATTTCTTTCGATGCGCGATTAGACATGAGCCTCGATGAAATGTCCTTGCAAAGTTGGCTTTTCCCAAAACGCAAAATCGAATATTATTGCGCAATTAGCATCATTCTTCGAAGGATCATCGAATGGAAAAACTCGATAGCATGGATATGGCCATTCTTTCGGTCTTGCGCCGGCAGGGACGCATTTCGAATGCGGATCTCGCCGAACGCGTGGGCCTGTCGCCATCCGCCTGTTCGCGCCGCCTCGATATTCTCGAAAAGTCCGGCGTGATTGAAGGCTATTATGCCCGCATCAGCCACAAGGCGCTCGACTACAAGATGATGGTCATCGTCCATATCTCGCTGTCGGGCCAGTTTGCAAAGACGTTGACGGAGTTCGAAGCCGCCGTAAAGCGGGTCCCCAATGTCATGGTCTGTTACCTGATGTCCGGCGAATACGACTATCTCCTCCGCGTCGCCTGCAAGGACCTCGAGGATTACGAACGGCTGCACCGCGACTGGCTTTCGGCCCTGCCGCATGTGGTGAAGATCGTTTCATCCTTTGCCTTAAGAGAGATCATCGATCGTCCGAATGTCGAAATCCGTTGACTCCACCGGTTGCCGGGCGACCGGCTCAAATACGGCTTTACCGAAAATGCCGCACCTAATCTTTAACATGAATTACGAGTTTTATTTATCTGTAATCATGAAACTTTATCGAACTTTGAATCCCTGAATCTCTTTTTCGAAAAGCAGCGACATTTAAGGTAAGGTATTCATTTTATCATTCTGTTTATAAACACAAAATTTGAGTTTATATTCTCAAGACGCACATTCCTGGAAGAACGGTCAAACAGGACAGGCAATGTCGCAGCCATCATTGACCTTGCAGGGCGCCGAAGGCATCCTGATGCCATTGCTACGAGGACCCGACATGACCGCAACCGTTTCCACGATTTCCCGTCACGACAATCTGCCTTACTTTGAAGAACGGGCCGATCTGGCCTGCGCCTTCCGCTGGACGGCGCGTCTCAACATGCACGAGGCGGTCGCCAATCACTTCTCGCTGGCCGTCAACGATGACGGCACCCAGTTTCTGATGAACCCCAATCAGGTCCATTTCTCCTTGATTTCGGCCTCGAACATTCTGCTGCTCGATGCCAACGATCCGAAGACGATGGATCGACCGGACGCGCCGGATCCGACAGCCTGGGGCCTGCATGGCTCGATCCACCGCCGTCTGCCGCATGCGCGCTGCGTCATGCATGTTCACTCCATCTATTCGACGGTGCTTGCTTCGCTTGCGGATTCGCGTCTGCTGCCGATCGACCAGAACTGCGCCACCTTCTTCGATCGCTATGTCATCGATAATGACTACGGCGGGCTGGCGTTCGAGGACGAAGGCGAGCGCTGCGCCCGCCTGCTCGCCAATCCGAAGCACAAAGTGATGATCATGGGCAATCACGGGGTGCTGGTAATCGGCAAGGATGTCGCCGACACGTTCAACCGCATGTATTATTTCGAACGGGCAGCCGAGACCTATATCAAGGCGTTGCAGACCGGACAGAAACTGCGGATTCTATCCGACGAGATCGCCGAAAAGGTCGCCCAGGAAATCGAGGATTATCCCGGCCAGTCCGATCGCCACTTCGCCGATCTCAGGAAGTTGCTTCAAAAAAGCGAACCGGATTTTCTGGATTGACGCGACCGGCAGACCGCTCATACCAAGCGTCGATGATATGAACCGATTGCGTAGGACCGCACACCTTCATCCGACGAGGAGCATACCGGAGAGCGATGCAGAGGCATCGGTCGAGGATTGCGACAAAGTCGGGGAAGGATGTCCGGCCCATCCGGAGGACCGGGCGCTTTTGCCCTCCGGGCTTCGTCGAAAATCCGCGCCGGACCTTCTGGTCCGACTGTGGTTTTCTCCTCGCCGGAAACCAAAATCGCTCTGGCGCAATCGATCCCTATCATCGACGCTTGGTATCAGTCACCGCAGGTGATCGAGAAGGTCTTGCTCAGTTCCGAAACCTTGTTGCCGCCATCGATGATGGCGGCATCGATGGTAAAGCCGTTGCAGGCATGGTCGACGACGACGGTCCGCACCAGTTCATCCTTGGCAAAGAAGACCAGCGGATAATCCTTTTCGACCAGCGTTCCGATATCATCGAGATCCGATCGCGCACTCACCCGCAGAACCGGATTGGATTCATAAAGCTGGTTCGGTTTGCCGGAGAGAACGACGTCGACAATCATCTGGACACTGGTTCCCTTGTCATCATTGGCAACGATCTGGTCGTCCACCTTCGCCAGATTCTTGGACAGTTCACCGGTATCTTCGTAGATCAGATAGGCCCGGAAGCGATCGACTTTCGGCGGAGGCACATCCGCTGCCAGAGCAGGCACAGCCAGAATGGCCAGAGCGGCCAAAGTCCTGAACAAGATCTTCACGTCATGCCTCCCAACCTGCGCCTTCTGCGCACAATCTCTTCAGGCGTCGGTGACGTTGGCTTCAAACCGTCCGGTCCGCGACCCCATCGCCGAACAGGCTGGCGCCATGCTGATCGATGATCTGCTTTGCCTTGCGGAACGTAACCTCGACGGCGTCATCTTCGCTGGCAAACAGATCGGCGCGGATGAACCGGCGAACCAGCAGCTCCTCGCCTTTCTGGACTTCGATACGCCCGGCCAGCCGATATTGCGCACCGTCGCGCATCGGGATTGCGATGACCCGATAGTCGCCAATCATCTGCATCTGCTCGGCCTTCGCCGGCGTTTCCCTGGAACCGCCCGTAAAGGCACCGAAAATCTTTGAGAAAAATCCTGACATGCTCGGGATTTACCATAGGCCTGCGCAGGACGGAAGCAGCAAGTTTAACTTGCGAACCGGTCGCTGCCGATCTAGCCTCCGGTGACGTCGGGAGGGGCCGGGTTCGCTCGGCTGGCGCTTATGAAGGCATGGAAGAGAATGATCCTGTGGGGACTGTTGATCATCGTCGTTGCCTTGCTCGGCGCGTTTCTGTTCGGGCCGCGAACACCGGTCGATACGACAGTGCGCTTTGACCCGTCGAAAATCGGCAGCGACCTGGATGCCTACCTCGCCGAACGGGAACAGGGATATTCCGACATCAAACCGGGCCAGGCCAAATCGATCCTCTGGGCCGATCCGGTGGCCCGACGGAAAACACCGGTCGCGCTCCTCTATATTCACGGCTTTTCCGCTTCGTCGGGCGAAATCCGGCCGGTGCCGGAACGCGTGGCACAGGCACTGGGCGCCAATCTCTATTTCGCCCGCCTTGCCGGCCATGGCCGCAGCCATTCTGATGCCATGGGTGAAGCGACAGTCAATGACTGGGTCAACGATCTCGCCGAAGCGGTGGAGATCGGCCACAGGCTCGGCGACCGTGTGGTCGTGATCGCGACATCCACCGGTGCGTCGCTTGTCACATGGGCGTTGGCGGATCCACAATTTGCTGACCGGATCGATGCGGCAGTGTTCATATCACCGAACTATGGCGTCAAGGCTAACGGGGCTTTCGCCCTCACCCTGCCCTTCGCTCGTCAGATCGCCCACGTCCTTGTCGGCGATCGCCGCGGCTTCGAGCCTGCCAATGCCCTGCAGGCGGCTCTCTGGACAACGGATTATCCGGTCGAGGCCCTGTTACCGATGGCGGAAATCGTCAGGCTCGCGGCCGGTGCCGAAGTCGGCAAGATCAGGACGCCGGTTCTGTTCCTGATTTCGCCTCTCGACGAAGTCGTCGATCCAGTCGCTACCAAGGCAATCGCCGCCCGTTGGAGCGGACCTAACGAGATTGCCGAAATCGACACCCAAGACCCGTCGCACCATGTGCTGGCCGGTGATGCCCTGTCGCCTTCATCCAACGATCGCACGGTGCAGTTGGCCTCCGACTGGTTTCGGAAGCTCTGACCCCAATACGACTCTGACAGCGCGCCTGACGACGAAAAACAGGCTTGGCCTGCCAAGCATCGCAGCAATTGATGGCGAGTAAATCTTGACCGACCCAAAATAGAGCGCGTTTAATCTTCACAATGGCTAAGATTGATTCTCACGCCAAAACCGGAAAGAACACGCAATGACCCATGGCATTCGAGGCCGAACCTTCGCCGTCATCGCAGCTTCAGCACTCGTTTCCATCGGCATGCCGGTGAATGCATCTCACGCTGGCACTCTTGTCGATCTCGCCACGGAAGCGGAGCAACTGCTCGACAAGGGCAATGGGCTCGAAGCCTATGAAAAGCTGCGGTCGTCCCTGTCGAAAGCTTCCGAGAAAATTCCATTCGATATCAGACGGGCGTTTTTCGTCACGGCCAAGCCGGTTGTGTTCGGAAACTATGACCGGGTGAAGGAAAACCAATTTCCAGTCGGTTCATCCCTCATCACCTATGTCGAACCGGTCGGCCTTGCCTGGAAACCCAATGACAATGGCGAACTCTTCAGCCAGTTCACAGTCGATTTCGAACTGCGCAACCCGACCGGCGAAAAGCTCGCAGTCCAGAAGGCTTTCGGCAATTTCAAGGTCGAGAGCCGCGAACCACTGTTCGAAATCTATACGCCATTGACGCTAGATGTCAGTTCGGTCCCTGCAGGAGACTATGTCCTGCAATATACGTTCACCGACCAGAATTCCGGCAAGACCACCAGCATCGAGCAGAAGTTCACCCTGAAATAACAGGTTCAGAGTTCGACGATCTTGCCCTCGTCCAGCGTCACGCGCCGGTCCATGCGCGCGGCGAGTTCGTGGTTATGGGTCGCGATCAGCGCAGCCAGACCAGATTGACGCACCAGCGCTTCCAACGCATCAAACACGTAATGGGCCGTATGCGGATCGAGATTGCCGGTCGGCTCATCGGCCAGCAGGATGATCGGCGCATTGGCAACCGCGCGCGCAATCGCCACACGCTGCTGTTCGCCGCCCGACAGTTCCGCCGGACGATGAACGCCGCGATGGCCAACCCGCAGATAATCGAGCAACTGCCCTGCCCGCTCTTCCGCTTCCTTGCGTCCGAGCCCGGCAATCATCTGCGGCAGCATCACATTCTCGATCGCGGAAAATTCCGGCAGCAAGTGATGGAACTGATAGACGAACCCGATATCCGACCGGCGGATCGCTGTCCGTTCGGCATCCGCCAAGGTGCCGCAAGGCCGGTCATTGATGATGACGTCGCCATCATCCGGCCGTTCCAGCAGGCCCGCCAGATGCAAGAGAGTCGATTTCCCGGTGCCGGAAGGCGCCACCAGCCCGATCATCTCGCCACGACGCATGGTAAAATTCGCGTCCTTCAAAATGTCGAGCCGCTTGTCGCCGTCACCATAGTGACGCCCCACCCCTTCCAGCCGCAAGACTTCTTCAACAGCCATGGGTCGACCTATTCGTAACGCAATGCCTGGACCGGATCGATGCGCGAAGCGCGCCAGGCCGGCAGGATGGTGGCAAGGAAGGATAAGCTGAGCGCCATGATGACAACGGAAATCGTCTCACCCAGATTCATTTCGGCCGGCAACTGGCTCAGGAAGTAGAGTTCCGGATTAAACAGCGTCGTTCCTGAGAGCCAGGAGAAGAACTGGCGGATCCGCTCGACATTGAGACAGACGACGACCCCCAGGAAAACACCGGCCAGCGTCCCGGTCACGCCGATTGCGGCTCCGGTCATGAAGAAGATGCGCATGACGGCACCCGATGTCGCCCCCATCGTGCGCAGGATCGCAATATCGGTTCCCTTGTCCTTCACCAGCATGATGAGACCGGAGATGATGTTGAGCGCGGCCACCAGCACGATCAGCGTCAGAATCATGAACATGACGTTGCGTTCCACCGAAAGGGCTGAGAAGAAGGTGCGGTTCTTCTGGCGCCAATCGGTGATGAAGATCTGGCGCTCGGAAGCCTCCTCGACCTTGAGCCGCATCTCGTCGACATTGTCGGGATTGTCGATGAAAACCTCGATCGATTCCGCCAGCCCCTCGGCATTGAAGAACAGCTGCGCCTCTTCGAGCGGCATATAGATAATTGAGGCATCATATTCCGACATGCCGATCTCGAAAATCGCCGAGACCTTGTAGGCCTTCACGCGTGGATTGACGCCCATCGGCGTCACATCGCCGTCGGGAGATATGAGCGTGATGTTATCCCCGAGCGAAAGACCGAGATCGGCTGCCATCCGCGAGCCGATCGCGACGCCATCACCGGCGGCAAAACCGACGAGATCGCCCTGCTTGATATTGTCGGACACCTGCTTGAGTTTGGTCAGGTCGTCGGCGCGGATACCGCGCACAAGGGCGCCGGTCTTGCCCAAGGCCGTGCCTGACGCAAGCACCTGGCCCTCGACGAGCGGGATGGCCAGTTTCACGCCGGCGATCGCACCATATTTCGTCGCAAGGTCCGCATAGTTGGTGAGCGGGCCATCGATCGGCTGCACGATCATGTGACCATTGATGCCGAGGATGCGGCTGATCAGCTCGGTCCGAAATCCGTTCATCACCGCCATGACGATGATGAGGGTCGCCACGCCGAGCATGATACCGGCAAAGGAAAAGCCGGCAATCACCGAAATGAAGGCTTCCTTGCGACGCGGCCTGAGATAGCGGAAAGCCACCATCCGTTCAAACGTAGAGAAGGGCCGCGAAGACGCCACTTCACTCACCTTGTTATCCGCATTCGCCACGTTGATTTCGCCCATCCTCGGTCTGTGTTATGCCGTAATCTTGTTGATCGCCGCTTCGATGCTCATGGTTTCGCGTGCACCGGTCTTGCGATCCTTCAGCTCAACTTCGCCACTCGCAATCGAACGCGGCCCAACGATGACCTGGACCGGGACGCCGATCAGATCGGCAGTCGCGAACTTCGCGCCGGCACGGTCATCGGTATCGTCGTACAGAGCATCGAGACCTGCATTGCCGAGCTTCTGGTAGATCTCGAGCGAGGCAGCATCGCAGGCAGCATCACCAACCTTCATGTTGATGACGGAAACATCGAACGGCGCAACGGATTTCGGCCAGATGATTCCGTTCTCGTCATGGGAAGCTTCAATGATGGCCGGAACAAGGCGCGTCGGACCGATCCCGTACGAACCCATATGAACCAGATGTTCCTTGCCGTCCGGACCGGTCACACTGGCACCCATCGGTTCGGAATATTTGGTTCCGAAATAGAAGATGTGGCCAACTTCGATGCCGCGAGCCGAAAGCCGATCGCCTTCCGGAATGGCCGCGAAAGCTGCTTCGTCATGCATTTCCGAGGTCGCGGCATAGCGCGAGGTCCACTTTTCGAAGATCGACTGCAGACCATCGACGCTGTCGAAATCGGTATCGACCGGCGGAATGTCGAAATCGATGAAATCCTTGTGGCAGAACACTTCGGATTCGCCCGTATCGGCCAGAATGATGAATTCATGGCTGTGGTTGCCGCCGATCGGACCCGTATCGGCCCGCATCGGAATGGCGCGCAGGCCAAGCCGATCGAAGGTTCTGAGATAGGCGGTAAACATCTTGTTGTAGGCGTGCAGTGCGCCTTCCTTCGTCAGGTCGAACGAGTAGGCATCCTTCATCAGGAATTCGCGCGAACGCATGGTGCCGAAACGCGGCCGCAGCTCGTCACGGAACTTGAGCTGGATATGGTAGAGGTTGAGCGGCAGGTTCTTGTAGGACTTCACATAGGACCGGAAAATGTCCGTGATCATTTCCTCGTTGGTCGGACCATAGAGCATCGACCGCTCCTGGCGATCCTTGATGCGCAGCATTTCCTTGCCGTAATCGTCATAACGACCGCTCTCCTGCCAGAGCTCTGCCGATTGCAGAGTCGGCATCAGGAGTTCGACGGCGCCCGAGCGGTTCTGCTCTTCCCGAATGATGGCATTGACCTTGTCGAGCACGCGCTTGCCGAGCGGCAGCCAAGAATAGATGCCTTGGCTCTGCTGACGGATCATACCGGCGCGCAGCATCAGGCGATGCGAGACAATCTCCGCCTCCTTGGGATTTTCCTTGAGGATGGGCAGAAAATAACGGGAGAGACGCATGTTCGTATCCAGAAGAATGGCGCGCCATTGCGGAATCGCGCGAATTTCACAAGTTTCGTAGTGTTCATAATCGCTTCCGGCAACGAAAGAAACCCGCAACACCATTGATTTCAGGGGAAAGCCAGAGCGATCAGGATGCCAGTCGACGATCGTCTTAAGTGTCTAGCTGTTCTTCTTTTCACAGGCTCGCGCCGCCAAAAGGCACTTTTGTTACGAGATTATCAAAAATTGAGAGTCAACGGATTTTTTTTCGCCTGGTGTCTCATTTTTGCAAAAAAATGGATGACAGCGCTTAATTCTTGGGCTAGTTTCCGGCCATAAATAAGGCAGGGAGTTCAAATCCAAGCCAAGTTTCGCGGTTAAGTCTTGGGAGGATGAGATCTAAGGCGCGATTATCCGCAGCCCCCGAAAGGGTCAAAGGTCACGCGAAAACATTAAAAAACAAGGCTTTATGCCTTGTTTTTTTTTGCCCGCGAATCTGGAGTTGCTGTTTTCCGACGATCGCAAATCCGTTTACGACGAATAGTATGACTATTGCGACAGCTCTATGAGCCTGCCCGAATCCTTAATCGAAATTTGGTACCACTTGTGGAAAGGTAAACGCGTTCAGACCAAAGTAACGCGTCGCAACAAACCAGATCGCGTAAATCACGGCTGCAACTAAGGTCGTCATGAGGAACACGCGGCGCGCCCGGAACCGTGCCGGCGCACTTTTGACCGTGCCATTCACCACATTCTGCTCTTCAGCCTGGGTTCTAAGCCCGATCGGCAAGACGATGAACAGTGTAACCCACCAGCAGATGAAATATTCGGCAATGATCGAAACAATCGGCATGGCTTCCTCCGCAATAGGACCGATCAGGCAATCCGGGTCACGAAAACGGTCACGACCGGCTTCTTGCCCCAGGCTGCATTTGCGGCCGCACGAACGGAGCGCCGCACCGCTTCTTTCACCATATCGAGATCCTTGCGTTTCACACGCGGGATGCTTTCAACAGCGCCAAGAACAGCATCATAGAGAACATCCTCCATATCGTCGCCATCCTCGTCCAACGCCGGCAACCCAAACGCAACCACATCCGGGTCGGCGATGAAATCATAGCGGTTGTCGAGCAGAACATTGACGGAAACATGGCCGACAAATGAGAGCTTGCGGCGATCACCGATCCCGAGCTCGTCATAGTCGCCGATCAGCTTGCCATCCTTGTAGATGCGTCCGAACGGAGCAGCATCCACGATCGTCGCCGGCCCAGGTGCCAGACGCAGCATAGAACCGTTGCGCACCTCCGCAACGTCGGCAATGCCCGCCTCGCGGCCGAGGGCGGCATGGGCATGAAGATGGGCCGCCTCGCCATGGACCGGGACCAGGATCTGCGGCCGCACCCATTCATACATCCGCTTGAGCTCATTACGACGCGGATGGCCCGACACATGCACGAGCGCCTCGCCATCGGTGATGACGATCATTCCCTGATCGATCAGTGCATTCTTGATATCAAGAATGGCCTTTTCATTGCCGGGAATGGCGCGCGAGGAAAAGACGAACGTATCGCCGCGGGTGAAACCGATATTGCGCATTTCATCACGGGCGATCTTGGCGAGCGCCGCCCGCGCCTCTCCCTGGCTGCCGGTCAGGATGACGACGGCATTCTCGCGCGGCAGATAGCCGAACTCGTCCTCCTGAATGAACGGCTTCAATCCCTCCATCATGCCGAGATCATCGGCGACATCTGCGACCCGGCGCATGGACGAGCCGAGCAGAAGAACTTCGCGGCCCGCCTGTTCGGCAGCGAGCGCAATCGAACGGATGCGCCCGACATTCGAAGAGAAGGTGGTGATCGCGACGCGGCCCTCGGCGTTGCGGATGATCTCGGTCAGGCTGCGCGAGACATCCATTTCGGAAGGCGAATCCCCTTCCCGCTGGGCATTGGTCGAATCGCAGATCAGCGCCAGAACACCCTCGTCACCGATCTTACGGAATCGCACCTCGTCGGTGCGACCGAGCGTCGGCTCGGGATCGATCTTCCAGTCACCCGAATGAACGACATTGCCGAGTGGCGTACGGATCAACAGCGACATCGCTTCCGGTATGGAATGCGAGACTTCCACCGGTTCGATCAGGAACGGGCCGACCTCGACCTTCATGCCCGGATGCAGCGCCTTGACCGGAATGACATCGCGGGATTTTTCGTAATCGCCCTTCGCTTCGAGCAATCCGGCCGTGAAGGCCGACGCATAAAGCGGCGCTTCCAGCCGCGGCCAGAGATCCTTGAGCGCGCCATAATGGTCCTCATGCGCGTGCGTGATGAAGATGCCGAGAAGGTTCTTCTTTTCGGCTTCGACGAAGGAAATGTCCGGCAGGACAAGATCGACGCCCGGAAGGTCCGGCCCCGGGAAGGACACGCCGCAATCGACCATGATCCAGACGCGTTTTTGCGGCGGGCCGAAACCATAAAGGGCGAGGTTCATGCCGATCTCGCCGACGCCCCCCAACGGTAGAAATACCAGTTCTTCCGTTCCGGCCATACGCACACTCACTTTCGTCACTTCAGGAAAAGAACACATCGCCGGAAGCGATGAGCATATCGTCTCCGGATTCGAGCCGCAGTCGCAGCCGTCCATCACGTTCGACACCGGCGAATATGCCGGAAACCGAACGGTCTGGCAAATTGGCTGTGATCGGTTTGCCGACGCCGGCAATCGCCTCGCTCCAGCGGGACACGACCTTAGCCACGCCTCGCCCGCCATCCCACAGGGCCAGAACCTCGGCAAAAGCGACCATGAACCGGGCGAGAAGCCCCTCGGCATCGATCGAAACACCGGCTTCGGCCAGAGTGGTGGTTGGATAGAGCGGCGAATCCGGCTTGTGGACAATATTGACACCGCAGCCAATCACCACAGCATGGCGTCCATCGGCAAGCGTTTCGCCCTCCAGAAGAATGCCGCAAAGTTTCTTGCCATCGAGCAGAATATCGTTCGGCCATTTGATCCGTACGCGCTCCGGCGCCCAGGCGAACTCGGCTGATACGGCATCATGGACGGCAAGGGCTGCTGCGAGCGGCAGGGATGCAAGCGCGCTCATTTCAGCCGCAACATCGATCAACAGGAGGCTCGCATAGAGGTTGCCCGGTTCACTGACCCAGGGCCGGTTGCGCCGCCCTCGCCCGCTGGTCTGGCGCCGCGCCGTAACCCAGAGAAGGCCCGGGTCACCGTCCCGAGCCTTTTCAAGTGCGTAGGTGTTTGTCGATCCCACCTCATCGAGCGCGACATGTCGGTAGCGCTCGATGGATGCGACATCCGTCAGGCGATTGGCCATCAAAACAGCGCGATCGCCGCCGCTTCGGCAGCCGTACCGATGACGCTACCGAACAGGATGTATCCAACCACGAACAGGCCGGAGAGACCGAAGACCAGGCGCAGGCTGGCCGGAACGCGCGCAATCTCCGTGGTCGCTTCATCGAACCACATGATCTTGACAACGCGGAGGTAGTAGTAGGCACCGACGACCGAGGCGACCACACCGATAACCGAGAGAATATAGAGACCGGCCTTGATGGCTGCCATGAAGACGAAATACTTGGCGAAGAAGCCTGCAAGCGGCGGAATACCGGCCAACGAGAACATCAGGATCGTGAGAACCGTCGCCATCATCGGATTGGTGGTCGAAAGACCGGCAAGATCCGAGATCTTTTCCAGCGGCTCTCCATTCTTGTCGCGCATGGACAGGATGACCGCGAAGGAGCCGAGCGTCATGACCATGTAGATCGCCATATAGATGGCAACGCCGGTGATGCCTTCCTGATTGCCAGCCGAAAGACCGACAAGCGCATAGCCCATATGGCCGATCGACGAATAGGCCATCAGTCGCTTGATATTGGTCTGGCCGATCGCGGCAAAGGCACCGAGCACCATCGAGGCGATGGCGATGAAGACGACGATCTGCTGCCAGTCATGGAAGACGGGCTGGAACGGACCGGTCGCCGTGCGGACCATAAGCGCCATCGCGGCCACCTTCGGCGCAGCGGCGAAGAAGGCGGTGACCGAAGTCGGCGCACCTTCATACACATCCGGCGTCCACATATGGAAGGGAACCGCCGAGATCTTGAACGCCATGCCGGCAAAGACGAAGACGAGACCGAAGACGAAGCCGAGCGAGCGGGTTTCGGCAGTCAAGGCAGCTGCGATTTCGCTGAAGCCAGTATGGCCGGTGAAGCCATAGACCAGCGACATGCCGTAAAGCATCATGCCCGACGACAGCGCGCCGAGAACGAAATACTTGAGGCCGGCTTCGGTTGATTTCGCCGAGTCCCGGTTCATTGCCGCGACCACGTAAAGCGCCAGCGACTGCAGTTCGAGCGACATGTAAAGCGAAATCAGATCATGTGCCGAGATCATCAGCATCATGCCGAGCGTGGCAAGCAGGACCAGCACCGGATATTCGAACTTGTCGATCTTTTCGCTCTTGGCATTGGTGGCAGACATGAAGAGAGCCACGCCGGCACCAACCAGCGACAGCATCTTCATGAAGCGCGCGAACGCATCCGACACGAAGGCGCCGTTATAGGCGGTACCCTCGCTGCCGTAGAGGCCGAGAGCGACGCCTGCGGCGATGATCACCAGAATGGCGAGCGTCGTGACGACGCCAGCCGCCCGTTCGCCCGAGAAGACACCGACCATCAAGAGCACCAGCGCGCCGATCGCCAGGATCAGTTCCGGTGCCGAGATGTTCAGGCTTGCGATGAATGTTTCCACGGTCATTTTGCAAAGGTCCTGTTGTCAGTGCACCGCAAGGGCGACGTCATGTGCTGCCTGGAGGGCGGCATTATAGTTATTCACGAGCAGATCGACCGAGGCTGCCGTCGCGTCGAATACCGGAGCCGGATAGACACCGAAGAACACGGTCAGGGCGATCAGCGGATAGAGGATCAGCTGTTCACGCGGCGAAAGATCGAGAAGCTTCTTGAGATTTTCCTTCTCGAGCGCACCCCAGATCACCCGACGGTAAAGCCAGAGCGCGTAGGCCGCCGAAAGGATGACGCCGGTGGTGGCAAAGAGCGCGACCCAGGTGTTGGCGCGGAAGGCACCGAGCAGGGTCAGGAACTCGCCGACGAAACCAGACGTGCCAGGCAGGCCGACATTGGCCATGGTGAAGACCATGAAGGCGACGGCATATTTCGGCATGTTGTTGACGAGGCCACCATAGGCGTCGATGTCGCGGGTGTGCATACGGTCATAGACGACGCCGACGCAGAGGAAAAGCGCACCCGACACGATACCATGGCTGAGCATCTGGAAGATGGCGCCCTGAACACCCTGGGTGTTGGCCGCGAAGATGCCCATGGTCACGTACCCCATATGGGCGACCGACGAATAGGCGATCAGCTTCTTGATGTCCTCCTGCATCATCGCCACCAGCGAGGTGTAGATGATCGCAATCACGGAGAGCGAGAAGACGAACGGCGCGAAATAGTCGGACGCCAGCGGAAACATCGGCAGCGAGAAGCGCAGGAAGCCGTAGCCGCCGAGCTTCAGCAGAATGCCCGCCAGGATGACGGAGCCAGCCGTCGGTGCTTGCACGTGCGCATCCGGCAACCAGGTATGAACCGGCCACATCGGCATCTTCACGGCAAAGGACGAGAAGAAGGCCAGCCATAGCCATGTCTGCATGTGCGCCGGGAACTTGTGGGCAAGCAGCTGGGTGATATCGGTCGTGCCGGCATCCCAGTACATCGCCATGATCGCCAGCAGCATCAGAACCGAGCCAAGCAGCGTATAGAGAAAGAACTTGTAGGAAGCGTAGACGCGATCCTTGCCACCCCAGACACCGATGATGATGAACATCGGGATGAGGCCAGCTTCGAAGAAGACATAGAAGAGAACGATATCAAGCGCCACGAACACGCCGATCATCAGCGTTTCGAGCAGCAGGAAGGCGATCATATATTCCTTGATGCGCTTCTCGACAGATACCCAGCTTGCAATGACGCAGAACGGCATCAGGAACGCGGACAGGACCACGAAGAGCATCGAGATACCATCGACGCCGACATGGTAGGAAATACCCGTGTTCAGCCAGGCAACCTTTTCGACGAACTGGAAGCCGGCATTGGAATTGTCGAACGACGACCAGAGCACCAGCGACAGAACGAGGGTCGCAATCGTCGTCAGAAGCGAAATGACGAGGACGTTGCGGCGCCCGGCCTCGCTGTCACCCCGCATCAGGAGAAGCAGGACGACCCCGACCAGCGGCAAAAAGGTGATCAGGGAAAGAATTGGCCAACCGGACATCAGAACGAACTCCCGAGCATCATCCAGGTTACGAGTGCGGCAATGCCGATCAGCATTACGAACGCATAGTGGTAGAGGTAGCCCGTCTGCAGACGCACGACACGACCGGTGACATCGACCACACGGGCAGCAATGCCGTTCGGTCCGTAACCATCGATGACGGTGCCGTCGCCCTGCTTCCACAGGAAGCGACCGAGCCACTTCGCCGAGCGGACGAAGAGAACGTCATAGAGCTCGTCGAAATACCACTTGTTGAGAAGGAAATTGTAGAGGCCGTGGTGCTGGTTCGCGAGGTAGGACGGCATCCACTTGGCGCGGATATACATGATCCAGGCCACGAAGAGACCAAGCGCCATGGCGATGAACGAGCTCCACTTCACCAGGAGCGGAACATGGTGATAGTGATCGAGGATCTCGTTGGTCGGCAGCGTGAAGAGCGCACCCTTCCAGAACTCGGCATAGGCTTCGCCGAAGAAGTAATCGTGGAACACGAAGCCGGCGAAAACGGCACCTACGGCAAGCACGTAAAGCGGGATCAGCATGACGCTCGGCGATTCATGAACATGATGCATCACGTCATGCGAAGCGCGCGGCTCGTTGAAGAAGGTCATGAAGATCAGGCGCCACGAGTAGAAGCTCGTGAACACGGCCGCGATCACCAGAAGCGTGAAGGCAAAGCCGGAGAGCGGGCTATGCGCGGCCCAGGATGCTTCGATGATCGCATCCTTCGAGAAGAAGCCGGCGAAACCGAGCGAGGTGCCGGGAATGCCGACGCCGGTGATGGCGAGCGTGCCGATCATCATCATCCAGAAGGTGATGGGGATATGCTTGCGCAGGCCGCCCATGTAGCGCATGTCCTGTTCGTTCGAAACGGCGTGGATGACCGAACCGGCGCAAAGGAACAGGAGCGCCTTGAAGAAGGCATGCGTGAAGAGGTGGAAAACGGCTGCACCATAAGCACCGACGCCGAGCGCCACGAACATATAGCCGAGCTGCGAACAGGTCGAATAAGCGATGACGCGCTTGATGTCGTTCTGCACGAGGCCGACCGAGGCGGCGAAGAATGCAGTCACGGCACCAACCAGCGTAACGACCATCAGCGCGGTGTGGCTGAGTTCGAACAGCGGCGACATGCGTGCGACGAGGAAGACACCGGCGGTCACCATGGTTGCGGCATGGATGAGCGCCGAGACCGGGGTCGGGCCTTCCATCGCGTCCGGCAGCCAGGTGTGGAGGAGGAACTGCGCCGATTTACCCATGGCACCCATGAAGAGCAGCAGGCAGACAGCGGTGATCGCTCCAGCCTTGTCGAGATGCAGACCGAAGAGGTTCAACACGACGTCGCCAGCAACGGCAGCATGTTCGCCGGTTGCCGCCGCTTCCGCACCATGCTCGGCCACAGCCGGCAGATAGTTGGCAGCCGCAGCGAAGATCGACGACAGATTGACCGAACCGAAGAGAACGAACACACCGAAGATGCCCAGCGCAAAGCCGAAGTCACCGACGCGGTTGACGATGAACGCCTTCATGGCGGCGGCACTGGCCGACGGCTTCTTGTACCAGAAGCCGATCAGCAGGTAGGAAGCCAGACCCACGCCTTCCCAACCGAAGAACATCTGGACCAGGTTGTCCGACGTTACCAGCATCAGCATGGCGAAGGTGAAGAGCGAAAGGTAAGCGAAGAAACGCGGCCGATGCGGATCATGGTGCATATAGCCGATCGAATAGAGATGCACGAGGCTCGAGACGGTGTTGACGACGACGAACATCACCGCTGTCAGTGTATCGATCCGCAGGGCCCATTCGACATCGATACCGCCAGACTGGATCCAGCGCAGAACCGGAACGGAAAACTGCTGACTGTCGCCAAGCGCCACGTCGAAGAAGACGATCCAGGACAGAACCGCCACCACCAGCATCAGACCGGTCGTGACATATTCGGACGCCTTGGCGCCGATCGACGAACCACCAAGGCCCGCGATCAAGGCACCGAGAAGGGGAAGGAAGACGATGAGTTTGTAGATGAGCATAGCCTTCTCAGCCCTTCATCATGTTGACGTCTTCGACGGCAATGGTGCCGCGATTACGGTAGAACACCACCAGGATCGCCAGACCGATCGCCGCTTCGGCAGCCGCGACGGTCAGGATGAACAGGGCGAAGACCTGGCCGGTAATGTCATTGAGAAATGCGGAGAACGCGACCATGTTGGTGTTGACCGCGAGCAACATCAGCTCGATCGACATCAGAATGACGATCACGTTCTTACGATTGAGGAAAATTCCGAAGGCACCCAACATGAACAGGATGGCGCTGACGGTGAGATAGTGGCCGAGTGTGATTTCCATGGTCCTGATCCTTCGCCTCTACTTCACAGGCCCTGACCGGGCTTCGGATTGGTGATCGCCATGCCGGTTTCCGGCGAGCGAGCCACCTGCTTGGCAATGTTCTGGCGCTTCACGTCGGTGCGGTGCTTCAGGGTCAGCACGATCGCGCCGATCATCGCCACCAGGAGCACAAGGCCTGCTATCTGGAAGAAATAGGCATAGTGGGTATAGAGAACGTCGCCGAGGGCGGCAGTGTTGGTCCGGGTTTCCGGTGCCGGGATCGGCATCGATACGCTCTTGGCAACGCTCGGAGAGAACATCGAACCACCGATGACGATGACGAGTTCGGCAGCCAGAATGAGCCCGATGAGAACACCGACCGGCGTGTATTCAAGCGCAGTCGCCCTGAGCTTGGTGAAGTCGATGTCGAGCATCATCACCACGAAGAGGAAGAGAACCGCAACCGCGCCGACATAAACGACGAGAAGGATCATGGCGACGAATTCGGCCCCCGTCAGCAGGAACAGTCCCGATGCGTTGACGAAGGTCAGGATCAGGAACAACACGGAGTGAACCGGGTTCTTTGCCCAGATGACCATGAAAGCCGACGCCACCGCGACGAAGGCAAACAGATAGAAAAACAGAGCCTGCAGACCCATTTTGGCGCCTTTTTCTTCCCGGCAGGGACCGCCATTTGCGCCCTGCCCCACTTGCGATACCGGCCGATGGGCTCAAGCCCTGCGGTCGCATCCCCAAATTGTGCCCCGCAGTTGCAGGGCCTCATCGAACTGTGCCGATCACCGGTAAGGTGCGTCGAGCGAAATATTGCGCGCGATTTCGCGCTCCCAGCGATCGCCGTTATCCAGCAAGCGCTCCTTGTCGTAATAGAGTTCTTCGCGGGTTTCGGTCGCGAATTCGAAGTTCGGGCCTTCGACGATCGCATCCACCGGGCAGGCTTCCTGGCAGAAGCCGCAATAGATGCACTTCACCATGTCGATGTCGTAGCGAACCGTTCGGCGCGTTCCATCGTTGCGACGCGGACCGGCTTCGATCGTGATAGCCTGTGCGGGACAGATCGCCTCGCAGAGCTTGCAGGCAATGCAGCGCTCCTCGCCGTTCGGATAGCGGCGAAGCGCATGCTCGCCGCGGAAACGCGGGCTGGTCGGCCCCTTTTCGAACGGATAGTTGATCGTGGTCTTCGCCTTGAAAAAATAGCGCATGGTCAGCGCAATCGCACCGACGAATTCCTTGAGGAACAGCGAACGTACCGCCTGGGAAATTGCAGCCATCACTTTACTCCTTGATTCCAGACTTGTGCGCCATCGTTATGCCCAACCCGTCAGCTTGAGGACGAAGGCCGTGATGACCAGCATGACCAGCGACAGCGGCAGGAATACCTTCCAGCCCAGGCGCATCAGCTGGTCGTAGCGGTAGCGCGGAACGAAGGCCTTCACCAGGGCGAACATGAAGAACACCATGCAGACCTTGAGGATGAACCAGACAATGCCGGGCACCCAGTTGAGCAGCCAGAAATCGACTGGCGGCAGCCATCCACCGAGGAACAGCACGGTCGTCAGCGAGCACATCAGAACGATGGCCGCATACTCACCGAGCATGAACATCATGTAGGGCGTGGAGCCATATTCGACCATGAAGCCGGCCACGAGTTCCGATTCCGCTTCCGGCAGGTCGAACGGAGGACGGTTGGTTTCCGCCAGCGCCGAGATGAAGAAGACGATGAACATCGGGAAGAGTGCCAGCCAATGCCAGTCCAGGAAAGAATTCGGCAGGCCGAGCCGCGTTCCGAGGCCGTCCTTTTGCGAAAGTACGATATCGGTCAGATTGAGCGAGCCGACGCAGAGCAGAACGGTGACGATGACGAAGCCGATCGAGACTTCGTAGGACACCATCTGCGCTGCCGAACGAAGTGCACCGAGGAACGGATACTTCGAGTTCGATGCCCAGCCGCCCATGATCACGCCATAGACTTCCAGCGACGAGATCGCGAAGACATAAAGGATGCCGACATTGATGTTGGCGATCACCCAACCTTCCGACACCGGAATGACGGCATAGGTGGCAAGGGCCAGCGTCACGGCAACAAGCGGCGCCAGCAGGAAGACGGCCTTGTTGGCGCCCGACGGAATCACCGGTTCCTTGAAGACGAACTTCAGAAGGTCGGCGAACGACTGCAAGAGCCCCCAGAGACCGACAACGTTCGGACCGCGACGCAACTGCACGGCGGCCCAGATCTTGCGGTCCGCCAGCAGAATGAAGGCGATGAAGACCAGCAGCGCTACCAGAAACAGCAGTGACTGCGCGACCATGATCAGGCCCGGCCAGACATAGGTGGTGACAAATTGTTCCATGATCCCCTACCCCTTGGCGCTTACTCGGCCGCAGCCTTGAAATTGTTGCGGGCCAATGCCGAGCACTCTGCCATTACGGCCGAAGCGCGCGCTATCGGGTTCGTCAAATAGAAGTCTTTCACGGGCGAAGCAAATGCCGATTTGGCCAATGCCCGGGGTTTTTTCGCAAGTGCGGCAATATCGTCGACCGAACCGGCCACAATACCATCGTCCTCGCCGAGATGGGGGTATTCAGCCACCAGCTTCGCGCGCAACTGCGACAGCGAATCAAAGGCGAGACGCTTGCCGAGCACATCCGAAAGCGCGCGGAAAATCGCCCAGTCCTCGCGGGCATCGCCCGGCGGGAAGTTGGCGCGGTTGCCATACTGGACCCGACCTTCGGTATTGACCCAGATCCCGGCCTTTTCTGTATAGGCAGCAGCCGGCAGGATGACGTCGGCGTTCTGCGCGCCATTGTCCCCATGCGAGCCGATATAGACGGTCAGCTTGGCCTTCTTGTTCGACAAGTCGATTTCATCGGCACCGAGCAGGAAGAGCACATCCATGCCGGCAACCTGGGCTGCCGCATTGGCACCGCCCTCGCCCGGCACGAAGCCGATATCCAGACCGCCGACGCGGGACGCAGCCGTATGCAGAACGGCAAAACCGTTCCAGTCGGCCGAAACCGCACCGACGCTTTCAGCAAGCGCAGCAACAGAAGCGAGGACGGCAGCGCCATTCTCGCCGACAAGCGCGCCCTGGCCGACGATGATCATAGGCTTGGAGGCCGACTTCAGCACTTCGGCGAAGGAAAGCTTGCCATCGGCAAGATCGCTGAGCGTATCGGTGCCGGCGCCGAGATAGTCGTAATCGTAACGCAGTTCGGCATGCTCGCCGATGACGCCGATCTTGAAGCCGCCGCGACGCCAGCGCTTGCGAATCCGGGCATTGAGAACAGCCGCCTCGTAACGCGGGTTGGCGCCAACGATCAGCAGCGCATCGGCGTCTTCGATCCCTGCAATCGTCGGATTGAAGATGTAGCTGGCGCGACCCAGAGACGGATCGAGAGCGACACCATCCTGGCGGCAATCGATATTCTTCGAACCGAGTGCGCTCATCAGTTCCTTGAGCGCGTACATGTCCTCGACGCTTGCGAGGTCACCGGCAATCGCACCGATCTTGTCGGCAGCCGTTCCGGTAACGCCGGCCTTGATCGCCGCAAAGGCTTCGCCCCAGGAGGCGGGCACCAGCTTTCCATCCTTGCGGACGTAGGGCCGGTCGAGACGCTGCGTGCGCAGGCCATCCCAGATGAAGCGGGTCTTGTCGGAAATCCACTCTTCGTTGATGTCTTCGTTGACGCGCGGCATCACGCGCATCACTTCACGACCACGCGTATCGATGCGGATCGCAGAACCGAGCGCATCCATGACGTCGATCGATTCGGTCTTGTTGAGTTCCCACGGACGTGCGGTGAAGGCAAACGGCTTCGAGGTCAGTGCGCCAACCGGGCAAAGGTCAACGACATTGCCCTGCAGTTCCGAAGTCATCGCCTGCTCGAGATAGGTGGTGATTTCGGCATCTTCGCCACGACCGATCAGACCGAGTTCGGAAATGCCGGCCACTTCGGTGGTGAAACGAACGCAGCGCGTGCAGTGAATGCAGCGGTTCATCACCGTCTTGACGAGCGGTCCGATATACTTGTCCTCGACGGCGCGCTTGTTCTCGCTGTAGCGCGAGGCGTCGACACCGAAGGTCATAGCCTGGTCCTGCAGGTCGCATTCGCCGCCCTGGTCGCAGATCGGGCAATCTAGCGGATGGTTGATCAGCAGGAACTCCATGACGCCTTCGCGGGCCTTCTTGACCATCGGCGTGTTGGTGAAGACTTCCGGCAGTTCGCCGTTCGGTCCGCCACGGATATCGCGCACGCCCATGGCGCAGGATGCCGCAGGCTTCGGCGGGCCGCCCTTCACCTCAACCAGACACATGCGACAATTGCCGGCAACCGACAGCCGCTCATGGAAACAGAAGCGCGGAACTTCGGCACCCGCCTCCTCGCACGCCTGCAACAGCGTGAAATGATCCGGAACCTCGATTTCTATTCCGTCTACCTTCAGCTTCGCCATTTCTGCCTTCCCGCCTCACGCTTTCAGCGCGTCTAGCCAGAGTCTTCGTCAAAACCGCTGGGCATGGCCCCTCGCGTCTCGCCGACTGTTCATTTATCGTCCGTCACCGTTTCCGGTCACATCCGTATTTCAAGCATCACCCAGAAGCCGGCGTGCCTGGCCAATCCAATCATCGCGTTCGATCCGGCCATCCAGCCCGAGACGCGTATCGAATTCGGCTGCCTGCCCGGCATCCCATCCGGCAATATCCGCAATGCGGAGAATGCCGTTTTCCTTGAGCGCTTTTTCGAGTTTCGGACCGATCCCCGAAATGCGCTTCAGATCATCCATCTTCGGTGCCGCACGCTTCCTGGAAGAACGAAGCGGCACCACATTGTCGGCAACCGGCTCAAGATCCGGTTCAACCTTTAATTCTTCCGGTTCCCGGTCCGGATTGCCCTTGTCGAGCGAACCGAGGAACAATCCCGCCATCTGGCCCGTCAGAGACAAGCCGAAGGCGGTCATCATCGTCATGGCCGCAGCCTGACCGGCAAAGATCTTGGCCGAAGCTTCCGCAAGGCGAAGGAGAGCGTCGGGATCTGTCCCGCCTGTCTCATCCGGTCCCTGCTTTTCCGCTCCGACCATTGCCTCACTCAGCCGCTTCGAGCACCGCCCCGTGGGCGGTCGCATTATGCGTATACTGGTCGATCCGAGCTTCGATCTCGGCACGGAAGTTGCGGATCAGACCCTGGACGGGCCAGGCCGCAGCATCGCCAAGAGCGCAGATCGTATGACCTTCGACCTGCTTCGATACTTCAAACAGCATGTCGATTTCGCGCTTCTGCGCCTGGCCTTTGACCATGCGTTCGAGCACGCGCATCATCCAGCCCGTGCCTTCGCGGCACGGCGTGCACTGGCCGCAGCTCTCATGCTTGAAGAAGGCCGAGATGCGCCAGATCGCCTTGATGACGTCGGTCGACTTGTCCATCACGATCATGCCGCCGGTGCCGAACGAGGATTTCACCGCACGCATGCCGTCAAAATCCATGATCGCATCGGCCATGTCTTCGGCCCGCACGATCGGGCAGGACGCACCGCCCGGAATGACGGCAAGAAGATTATCCCAGCCGCCGCGGATACCGCCGCAATGATAGTCGATGATTTCGCGGAACGTGTGGCCCATCGCCTCTTCGAAGGTGCAGGGACGATTGACGTGCCCCGAAACCATGAACAGCTTGGTGCCGACATTGTTCGGCCGGCCGATCGCCGAGAACCAGCCGGCGCCACGACGCAGGATGGTCGGGGCGACCGCGATCGATTCGACATTGTTGACCGTCGTCGGGCAGCCATAGAGGCCCATGTTGGCCGGGAACGGCGGCTTCAGGCGCGGCTGACCCTTCTTGCCTTCAAGGCTTTCGAGCAGCGCGGTCTCTTCACCGCAGATATAGGCGCCGGCGCCATGGTGGACATAGATATCCATGTCCCAGCCATGCTTGTTGTTCTTGCCGAGCAGACCCGCATCGTAGCATTCGTCGATTGCGGCCTGCAGCGCTTCGCGTTCGCGGATATATTCGCCACGCACATAGATATAGGCGGCATGGGCACCCATGGCGAAGGACGCAATCAGACAGCCTTCGATCAGCGTATGCGGATCGTGGCGCATGATATCGCGGTCCTTACAGGTACCGGGTTCGGATTCGTCGGCATTGACGACAAGGTAATGCGGACGGCCGTCGCTCTGCTTCGGCATGAAGGACCATTTCATGCCTGTCGGGAAGCCGGCGCCACCGCGACCACGCAGGCCCGACGCCTTCATTTCATCGATGATCCAGTCACGGCCCTTTTCGAGAATGGCCTTGGTGCCATCCCAGTGGCCGCGCGACATCGCACCTTTCAGGGACTTGTCCTTGTGGCCGTAAAGATTGGTGAAAATGCGATCTTCATCCTTGAGCATGGTTCACCTTTCAACGCGGCTTCTTGCCGAAGACCTTGAGATATTCTTCCTCGCCGCCACGGGCGAGAACTTCGGCCTGCTTGACCCATTCGTCGCGATCGATACGACCGCGGAAATTGAGGTAGCTGTCGACCCAGGCGCGTTCTTCGGCCTTCCAGGCCGCGATCTGCGCGAAGGTATAGATGCCGAGGCTCTGCAGCGTTCCCTCGATTTTCGGACCGACGCCAGAGATCATCTTGAGATCGTCCGGGGTTGCCGGCTTCTCGATGCCGGCGGGACGGTTCGGATCATCCAGAGAAGGCTTCGCATCAGCCTTCTTGTCGTCAGCCTTTTCCTCTGCCTTTGCTTCGACAGCTGCCGGCTCGGCCTTCGGCGCTTCCGCCTTGGCCTTCTTCGGCGCAACGGCTGTCGCAGGTGCCGCATCTTCCGACGTCAGGGTCTTCAGGCCACCGAACGGCGCCGAACTGATACGGTCGATCTGCGGACCCGGCTTGACATCTTCCGGACGGCCGGCCTCGAAACGCTCGATGATATATTCGAGCTGACGCGGCGTCAGATCCTCATAGGTATCCTTGAAGATCGCGACCATCGGTGCATTGACGCAGGCGCCAAGACATTCGACCTCTTCCCACGACAGCGTGCCGTCGGCATTGAGGTGGTGCGGATGCGGATGGATCTTCGACTTGCACACCGCCATCAGATCTTCCGAGCCGCGTAGCATGCAGGGCGTGGTACCGCAGACCTGAATGTGGGCGCGGGTTCCGACAGGACCCAGCTGGAACTGGGTGTAGAATGTCGCCACTTCCAGAACGCGGATATAGGCCATGCCGAGCATGTCGGCGATCATTTCGATCGCTGCCTTCGTCACCCAGCCATCCTGCTCCTGCGCACGCATGAGAAGCGGAATTACGGCGGACTGCTGACGCCCTTCCGGATATTTCCTGATGGTCTTTTCCGCCCAGGCCGCATTTTCCTCCGAAAAAGCGAAGGAGGCGGGCTGGACGCTGTCATCGGCAAGTCGACGTACGGACATTCGTTTTACGCCCTATCAATTTAACTTGCCGCAGCGAGCGCGGGTCAGGCTGACCAGCTCGCAGGCGGCGGCGTTGGTATCTTTTTGGAGGAAGACGATCACCCGCTTGCCGTTCGGAACGGCAGTCTTGATCTCATATCCCTCCGACAGAAGCTGCGTCATCGTGCTGCCGTTGGCGCCGGTCAGGTTCTCCTGTTCATCCGCAGCCTGCGCAGCGGAAGCAACGAGAACCAGAGCGAAAACGGCGAGCTTACGCATCGACATCAGCGATCAACCTCCCCGAACACGATGTCGAGCGAGCCGAGAATGGCGGTCACGTCAGCGAGCATGTGCTTGCGGTTGAGGAAATCCATGGCCTGCAGATGGGCAAAGCCCGGAGCCCTGATCTTGCAGCGATAAGGCTTGTTGGTGCCATCGGAGACGACATAGACGCCGAATTCACCCTTGGGGGCTTCAACCGCCGCATACACTTCCCCGGCCGGCACATGGTAGCCTTCGGTATAGAGCTTGAAGTGGTGGATGAGCGCTTCCATCGAACGCTTCATCTGCCCGCGCTTCGGCGGAACCACCTTGCCATCGAGCGAGGACACTGGGCCGCCCTTGGCGTCGGTCTTCAGCCGCTTGCAGACCTGCTTCATGATCTTGCAGGACTGGCGCATTTCTTCCATGCGCACGAGATAGCGGTCGTAGCAGTCGCCGTTCTTGCCGATCGGAACTTCGAATTCGAGATCCGAATAGCATTCGTATGGCTGCGAGCGGCGAAGATCCCAGGCAGCACCCGAACCGCGCACCATCACACCCGAGAAGCCCCAGGCCCAGGCATCTTCCAAGCTGACGACGCCGATATCGACGTTGCGCTGCTTGAAGATACGGTTGCCGGTCAGAAGCTTGTCGATGTCGGCAAGCGCGGCCGGGAACTGATCGCACCACTTGTCGATATCGTCGACGAGTTCCTGCGGGATGTCCTGATGGACGCCGCCCGGACGGAAATAGGCAGCGTGCATGCGCGCGCCCGACGCACGTTCATAGAACAGCATCAGCTTTTCACGTTCTTCGAAGCCCCAGAGCGGCGGCGTTAGCGCGCCGCAGTCCATGGCCTGCGTCGTCACGTTGAGCAGATGGTTCAGGATACGGCCGATTTCCGAATAGAGTACCCGGATCAGCTGGCCGCGAATCGGGATCTCGATACCGAGGAGCTTTTCAACCGCCAGGGCATAGGCATGTTCCTGATTCATCGGCGCGACATAGTCGAGCCGGTCGAAATAGGGAACGGCCTGCAGATAGGTCTTGCTCTCGATCAGCTTTTCCGTGCCGCGGTGCAGAAGTCCGATATGCGGATCGACGCGTTCGACGATTTCACCATCGAGCTCGAGAACCAGACGCAGCACGCCGTGTGCCGACGGATGCTCCGGTCCGAAGTTGATGGTAAAGTTGCGGACGTTATGTTCAGTCATCGCGATGCGCTCCAGATAGCATCATGGGGAGAATAACCTGCTTCCTCTTCCGAGGCGTGCAAATTCCTCTCACTGACTCTTCTTCTCATCACCGGGCAGCACGTAGTCGGTGCCTTCCCACGGCGACAGGAAGTCGAAATTGCGGAATTCCTGGCGCAGCTGGACCGGCTCATAGACGACCCGCTTGACAGCATCGTCGTAGCGAACCTCGACATAACCCGTGGTCGGGAAATCCTTGCGCAGCGGATAGCCTTCGAAACCGTAATCCGTCAGGATGCGGCGAAGATCGGGATGGCCGGAGAACAGGATGCCGTACATATCGTAGGCTTCGCGTTCGAACCAGTCGGCACCCGGATAAACAGCCGTTGCCGATTCCAGTGCCTCATCCTCGCCGACCTGAACCTTCACGCGCAAACGGATGTTCTTTTTCGGCGACATGAGGTGCGTGACAACGTCGAAACGCTTCTCGCGTGCCGGATAGTCAACGCCGCAAAGGTCGGTGATATTGACGAACTGACAGCCTTTATCGTCGCGCAGGAAGGTCAGAAGCGCGATGTAGTTTTCAGGCGCCACGCTAACCGTGACTTCGCCGTAGGCAATCTCGTTGGAAAGCAACAGCGCGCCACGCGTTTCGGTCAGGTAGGTGGAAAGCTCTTGTGCGGAAATCGTCATCCCACTCACCTCAACGCTCGATCGTGCCGGTGCGGCGAATTTTCTTCTGCAGCAGCAGCACGCCGTAAAGGAGCGCTTCTGCCGTGGGGGGACAGCCCGGCACATAGACATCGACAGGAACGACGCGATCGCAACCGCGCACCACCGAATAGGAATAGTGGTAGTATCCACCGCCGTTGGCGCAGGAGCCCATCGAGATCACATAACGCGGCTCCGGCATCTGGTCATAGACCTTGCGGAGCGCAGGCGCCATCTTGTTGGTCAAAGTACCGGCAACGATCATCACGTCGGACTGGCGCGGCGAAGCGCGGGGCGCAAAACCAAAGCGCTCCATGTCATAACGCGGCATCGAAGCCTGCATCATTTCAACCGCGCAGCAGGCAAGACCAAACTGCATCCACATGAGCGAACCGGTGCGGGCCCAGGTGATCAGCTCATCGGTGGAGGTGACGAGGAAACCCTTGTCGGCCAGCTCGTTGTTGATCTCGCCAAAGAAAGCATCATTGGCGCCAACCGGCTTGCCGGTCGACGGATCAATCACGCCCTTGGGCTGAGGAGCCACAAGCGTCTGGTTTGCGGATGTCACTCCCATTCGAGTGCTCCCTTCTTCCATTCATAAATGAAGCCGATCGTCAAAACGCCGAGGAAGACCATCATCGACCAGAAACCGAACCAGCCCATGTCGCCGAAGGAAACGGCCCACGGAAACAGGAAGGCAACTTCGAGATCGAAGATGATGAAGAGAATCGACACCAGATAGAACCGGATGTCGAATTTCATACGCGCGTCGTCGAAGGCATTGAATCCGCACTCGAATGCCGAGAGCTTTTCAGGATCCGGCGCTTTGAACGCAACCGCAAAAGGTGCGATCAGCAGTGCAAGGCCGATGACGAGGGCAATGCCAATGAAGATGGCGATCGGCAAATAGGAGCCAAGAAGTGCAGTCATTTCAATCTGTCCCTGCCCGCCCGGCAGCATTGTTTGTCGCACGCGACGACGCTGCTCCGGCAAGCCGAATGATGTTGCAACGCAGTCGTGGTTAGCGCAGCTATCCCCGATTAGCAAGACGTCGTGTCTAAAATCGCCGGGTTGCCGCCACATTTGCGCCGTCGGTCCGTCGGGCAATGACACCACCCTGGCAGGCGCATTCATGGCAAGATCGACAAACAAGCGCAAAACCATGCAGTTCTCGGGATGAGTCGCGGGTAGAACGGCATAAAGTGAAGCTACAAAAGTCGTATTCGGTTATGCACAGGCGGGCCGGCCTTTTCGATTGCCTGCGCCTGCCGAGGCCTCATTGGCGGCTCAATTGCCGCTCCTTACCCTTCTGGACAAGAATCAAGTTCGCCTGTCGCGAATCTGAGTCGCATTGTTTGGAAAAATCGGGCGACCAACGCTTCAAAATCGATTTTTTCAAACGTCGAAGCGCATGATTTAACCTGTTTTTTAAAAACTGATGAAACTCTTCGGCTCTTGATTGCAAAAGGTGATTTTGAATGAGCGAGTATCAGAACAAAGCCGTCCAGCTGTTGGAAGCCCGCCATGGGTTCGAAGACTGCAATGATCTCGAAAACAGCCGCGAGCGATTCCTTCAAAGTGCGCTGGAGCTGTTTCGTGCGCTCGGTGGCACACAGAATGACGCTGCTGCCCAGTTTCAGAAGGCCTTCTCGACCCCGGTCGGCACGACGGCCGATACGATCGGCGACGTCATGGCCGCAGTTGCCGCCATCTCCAATATTCAGGACCTCGACATGATGCAGGCCGCCTACAATATGCTCGACGCCGGTTGGCGCGAAATCGAGGCCGATCTCCCGGTCCGGATGCGGGCCCGGTAAGCCCTCTTTTCTCAGTGCAGATCGCACAAAACGGGTAACGCACAAGGTTGCGTTTGAAAGAGATGACTTTTCATTGAAGAGGAAGGAATGGCGCGAGTGACGGGGCTCGAACCCGCGACCTCCGGCGTGACAGGCCGGCACTCTAACCGACTGAGCTACACCCGCGCATTTTCCGAACCGCGTTGCCGCCGTTCGTGAGCGGCTGTCTAAGCGGTCAGGCAACCAGTGTCAAGACCGTTATCCGAGCTGAATGTGCATATTCGAAGAGGATCGCCCTACTCGGCCCGGTCGCTCCGAAACGGCCGGAAATCCAACGCCAAAAACAAAAAAGCAGCGCTTTTGGCGCCGCGATCAGACAAAACAAAATGAAGAAGAGAATGGCGCGAGTGACGGGGCTCGAACCCGCGACCTCCGGCGTGACAGGCCGGCACTCTAACCGACTGAGCTACACCCGCGCTTTTCTTTGCGAACCGCGTTGCCGCCGTTCGTGAGCGGCTGTCTAAGGGGTCGGGCCATCAGTGTCAAGCAGCTTTTGTGACAATTTGATTTTACAGCCCCAACTTCCCGCCCCAAGAACGTCATCCCATTGAATTTATGAGGATATATTTGAAACGTGCCATCATGATCCCGTCGAAGGATCATCCTTGCGCGGTCTCAAGCCTTAGAGATATTCGGTCCCCGGCGAAGATTGTCCGCGCGAACTGAACCGGGTTGCCGTCCAGATCCGCGTTGATGGAAATCGTCTCCAGAACGACGGCGGAATTCGAAAGATTCAGCTGTTCTGCCTCCTCCGAGGTTGCAAGCCGCCCGATCACTTCGGTCGAGACGCGCACATAGTCGGCAAGACCGTTCATCGCAAAGGCGCGAGTCACCGAACCGGTCGCGCGGATCGAATCGGCCATGTTCGGGAATCGCTCTGCGGGAAAGAAGCTCGTCGCGAATGAAATGGGCATGTCACGCGCTAGACCCAGGGTTTTGGCCATCACGACCTTTTCACTTTCGCCGAGCCGCAGCGCGCGACGAACCTCTTCTTCGGGCAAGACCGTTTCGGAAGAGAGAAGCCGGATCACGACATCGCCCGATTGTTCGCCAAGACCGCTCGAGAATCGCGTGCGACGCGACACCGGCAGTACCAGCCGTTCCCGCTTGGCAATCAGTGTGCCGCGTCCGCGAACAGGTTGAAGCAACCCCTCCTCCGCCAACGTGGCGATCGCACTGCGCACCGTATGGCGGTTGACGCCGAATTTTTCAGCCAGTTCCGCTTCCGGCGGCACCATGCCGCGCGCGTCATATTCTCCGCTCGCAATCGAGCGGCTGATCTGGTCGGCAATCTGCCGCCAGGCCGAAATGCCGCTGCGCCGATCGATCGCATAAGTCTGTGTCATGTCACATGCCTGTCATGTCCGCGGCTTACATCCGCCTTCAAGATGTCTAGTCATCTAGACTAATAGACATTTAGGACAGGATCAATGCCACAGCAAAACCAAATGCGCGAATCGCCAGAACAGGCAGCAAGGCGTCAGGCAATGGCCTGCTTCGCCCGAGCCACGGAAGAAGAACTCGAACACGCCATCGCAATGATGGCACCGGTTCCAAACCATGAGCCCGTGCGCGGACCCGAATCCGGGATCGTGATGGTCCGCGGACGGATCGGTGGCGGCGGCGCCCCGTTCAATCTGGGTGAGGCCACGATTTCGCGCGCCACCATCCGTCTGGACTCCGGAGAAATCGGCTTCGGCCAATGCCTCGGCCTTTCGCGTCGCAAGGCGGAACTCTCCGCACTTCTCGACGCGCTTGCCCAGACGGCGACCCATAGAACCGCGATCGCACAGCTGGTGGCAAACCTCAGCGCCGATCACAGCCAGTCCGATGCCACCCATGCCCGCCAGACGGCAGCCACGAAGGTCGAGTTTTTCACCATGGTCCGGGGAGACGATTGATGCCGCATGATTCTGTTGCCTATCGAGGCGGATTTGCCGACCCGGTCTACCAGTCCCAATGCGTCTTCAAGACGATCATGGATTGCATGTCCCGCCCCGGAACGATTGGCCGGCTCGATCCGGTCGCAACGCCTCCGGCACCACTCGGAGCTGCCGCAGGCGCGATTGCCCTGACGCTTTGCGATCACGACACACCGATTCACATGTCCGGTCGCCTGATCGAGGCTGGCGTCCAGTCCTGGCTCGCCTTTCAGGCCGGAGCGCTCATCACCGATGTGCGCGACGAAGCCTCCTTCGCCTTCATCGAGAAGGGTGCCAGCCTGCCGTCCCTGTCCACCTTCGCCATGGGCAGCCAGGAATATCCCGATCGTTCGGCAACGCTGGTCTATGAAGTTTCGAGCCTGACGTCCGGCCGTCCGCTGACGCTCAGCGGTCCCGGTATCGATGGGGAAACGACACTCGCCCCGGAAGGTCTTCCGGCCCAGTTCGAACGGGCCTGGCTTGACAATGCCGCCCAGTATCCGCGCGGCATCGATCTCATCCTCACCTGCGGCAACGACATCGTCTGCCTGCCGCGCACGACCCGAATCCAGTCCCGGGAGATCTGATCATGTATGTTGCCGTCAAGGGTGGCGAAGCCGCGATCGACAATGCCCATCGGCTGCTTGCCGACAAGCGCCGCGGAGACCGCAATCTGCCCGCAATTACGATCGACCAGCTGGTCGAACAGCTGGCGCTCGGCGTCGACCGCGTCATGGCCGAAGGGTCTCTTTATGACCGCGAACTGGCAGCGCTGGCGCTGAAACAGGCGCGCGGCGACATGATCGAGGCGATCTTCATTCTGCGTGCCCACCGCACCACCCTTCCCCGGTTCGGCTACTCGCGTCCGATCGACACCGGCGCAATGCAGGTCGCCCGCCGCATCTCGGCCACCTACAAGGATCTTCCGGGTGGACAGCTGCTTGGACCGACCTTCGACTATACCCACCGGCTACTGGAACCATCACTGCTGGGTGACAATGAGCCGGCCACACCGATCGAAAAGGATGTCGGCACCGAACCGGTGATGCGGGTCTCAGAGATTCTCGCCGGTGAAAGCCTGATCGAGGAAGACGGCGCCCTGCCCGCCGGCCACCAGACCGGGGACATCACCCGCACGCCGCTGGAATTCCCGCTGGATCGCGATAGCCGTCTGCAGGCTTTGGCGAGAGCCGATGAAGGCTTTATCCTCGCGCTCGGCTATTCGACCCAGCGCGGCTATGCCCGCACTCATCCTTTCGCAGGCGAAATCCGCATCGGCGAAGTCGAAGTTGAGGTCGATATCCCGGAACTGGGTTTTGCCGTCTCCGTCGGCCGCATCCAGGTCACCGAATGCCAGATGATCAATCAGTTCAAGGGATCGGCCAAGCAGCCGCCGCAATTCACCCGCGGTTACGGTCTGGTCTTCGGCCAGAGCGAACGCAAGGCGATGGCGATGTCGCTGGTGGATCGCGCCCTGCGCGCCGCCGAATTCGGAGAAGATGTCGTCGCTCCTGCCCAGGATGAGGAATTCGTCATTTCCCATTCCGACAATGTCCAGGCCACCGGCTTCGTCGAACATCTGAAACTGCCGCACTATGTCGATTTCCAGGCCGAACTCGATCTCGTCCGCCGCATGCGCCGCGAATTCGATCGCGCCCATGGCAAGGAGGCGACCGACGCAGAAGCAAGGCAGGCGGCGGAATGATCCAGAAGCAACCGATCAGCGCCGCCCGGCTCGCTTTCCGAACCGTTGAAATCAAGTCAAACGCCGACCTCTCTCCAAATCCCGTCGGGAACCGAAACAATGTCTGAACTTGCCAGTTACAACTTTGCCTATCTCGACGAAGGCACCAAGCGGATGATCCGGCGTGCGATCCTTAAAGCGATCGCGATTCCCGGCTACCAGGTGCCCTTTGCAAGCCGCGAAATGCCGATGCCCTATGGATGGGGCACTGGTGGCGTCCAGGTGACGGCGGCAATCATCGGACCGGATGACGTGCTCAAGGTCATCGACCAGGGCGCCGACGATACGACAAACGCGGTGTCAATTCGCGCCTTCTTCCAGAAGGTTGCCAATGTCGCCGTGACGACGAAGACGTCGGAAGCCACCATCATCCAGACCCGCCACCGGATCCCGGAGGAGACGCTGACGGCCGGGCAGACGCTGGTCTATCAGGTGCCGATCCCGGAACCGTTGCGCTTCCTCGAGCCGCGCGAAACGGAAACCCGCAAAATGCACGCATTGGAGGAATATGGCCTCATGCATGTGAAGCTCTATGAGGATATCGCCAAGAACGGCGAGATCGCCACGACCTATGCCTATCCGGTCAAGGTCGAAGAGCGTTATGTCATGGACCCGTCGCCGATCCCCAAGTTCGATAATCCGAAAATGCACCATTCGCAGGCCCTGCAGCTTTTTGGCGCCGGCCGCGAAAAGCGGATCTATGCCATTCCGCCCTATTCGGATGTCGTCAGCCTCGATTTCGACGATCACCCGTTCACGATCCAGAAATTCACCAAACCCTGCGCGCTCTGCGGCGCCCGCAATGTCTATCTCGATGAGGTGATCCTCGATGACCGGGGCAAGCGGATGTTCGTCTGCTCCGATACCGATTTCTGCGAAACCCGCCGCGCTGACGGCCATGTCGGCGACCAGACGGACATTCTGAAGGAGGCCGCCGAATGAGCGATCTGCCGCTGTTGAAGGTCATGAGCCTGTCGAAATTCTATGGCGGCCGCATCGGCTGTGCCAATGTCAGCTTCGATCTCTGGCCGGGTGAAGTGCTGGCGATCGTCGGCGAATCGGGTTCCGGCAAGACGACCCTGCTCAACTGCCTCTCGACCCGCCTGATGGCGGATTCCGGCATCATCCAGTATCAGATGCGCGACGGCGCCTATCGCGATATCGGCCGCATGAGCGAGGCCGAGCGCCGTTTCCTGATGCGGACGGACTGGGGTTTTGTGCACCAGAACCCGGCCGATGGCCTGCGCATGGCCGTTTCCGCCGGCGCCAATGTCGGAGAGCGCCTGATGGCGGTTGGCGCCCGCCATTACGGCCAGATCCGCGAAACCGCCTCCGACTGGCTGGAGCGCGTGGAAATCGCCGTCGATCGTATCGATGACCAGCCGCGCGCGTTTTCCGGCGGCATGCGGCAGCGTCTGCAGATCGCCCGCAATCTCGTCACCTCGCCGCGACTGGTGTTCATGGATGAGCCGACCGGCGGTCTCGATGTGTCGGTCCAGGCCAGGCTCCTCGATCTCCTGCGCGGACTGGTGCAGGATCTTGGCCTTTCGGTGATCATCGTTACCCACGACCTTGCCGTCGCACGCCTCATTTCGCATCGGATGATGGTGATGAAGGACGGCCATGTCATCGAACAGGGGCTGACGGACCGGGTGCTCGACGATCCGCACGAACCCTATACGCAACTGCTCGTATCCTCGATCCTGCAGGCTTGAGACGAAAGGAACCCCCATGTTGGAATCACCTCTGCTCGTCCGCAATGTCGCGAAGAGTTTCACCATGCATCTGCGTGGCGGCCTTCTCCTGCCGGTGGTCGAGAATGCCACCCTTCATGCCGCAGCCGGCGAATGCGTTGTGCTGGGCGGCCCGTCGGGCGTCGGCAAGAGCTCGATCCTCAAGATGCTCTACGGCAACTATGCCGTCGATGCCGGCGAGATCATTATTCGCCATCGCGGCGAAGCGATTGACATCGCGACAGCCATGCCGCGGAAAGTGCTCGAAGTCCGCCGCGAAACGCTCGGCTATGTCAGCCAGTTCCTCCGCGCAGTCCCGCGTGTCTCGACGGTCGATATCGTCGCTGAACCCTTGATCGCGCGCGGCGTAGACAAGGATGAAGCCCGCAGGCGCGCCGAAGCGCTTCTTGCCCGCCTCAATCTGCCCGAAACGCTCTGGCAATTGCCACCGGCCACGTTCTCCGGCGGTGAACAGCAGCGCGTCAACATCGCTCGCGGCTTCATTACCGATCACCCGATCCTGTTGCTGGACGAACCGACGGCCTCGCTCGATGCGATGAACCGCCAGGTCGTCGTCGAGATGATCCGCGAGAAGAAGGCGGCCGGCACAGCACTTGTCGGCATCTTCCATGACGAGGATGTGCGTTCCAGCGTCGCCGATCGCATTGTCGACGTTTCGACATTCTCGGCACGTAAGAGGGCCGCATAATGCCGAAACTCTCTGAGACGCCACTCATCCATCCGACCGCCCAGTTGCATGAGACGGAGCTCGGCACCTATACCGAGATCGCCGAACATTGCCGGATCAGCGAAAGCCGCATCGACGATTATTCCTATGTCATGGAATATGGTATGATCTGGTGCGCGGATATCGGAAAATTCGCCAATATTGCGGCATCCGTGCGCATCAATGCCACCAATCACCCGACCTGGCGACCGACCCTGCACCATTTCACCTATCGTTCGGGCGACTATTGGCCGGATGCCGACAATGATGACGATTTTTTCGGCTGGCGTCGCGACCACCGGATCGTGATCGGTCATGATGTCTGGATCGGTCATGGCGCCACCATCCTTCCCGGAGTTACCATCGGGAACGGGGCAGCGATCGGGGCCGGAGCGGTGGTCTCCAAGGATGTCGAACCCTACATGATCGTCGGTGGCGTTGCCGCCAAGCCGATCCGCGAGCGTTTCTCGCGCAAGATCGCGGGACGGTTCGAAACCCTCGCCTGGTGGGATTGGGATCACATGACCCTGCGCCAGGCACTGCCGGATTTCCGGTCGCTCTCCGCCGAGGCATTCCTCGACAAATATGGCGCCTGAACCCTCCAGAACGGATCGTTTCGCCATCAGGAAACACGTGCGACAATATTTTTCGTTAGAACGTAACAATTTTTCTTTATAGGGTGCCGTTCCAAGGAAAACAAAAACAAAGCGACGAACAGAATGGCCAATCTGCCGGTGATGAAAAACGACCAGGATCAGCAAACGAATCCGGGGATTGAACCGTCATCGGCAGCATCGAGCGCTCAACCGGGACGTCTTACACTTGTCGGCCCCGTGACCGTCGCCCGCGCTCTGCTTGTCGCCGTTCTTGTTGCCGGCGTCTATTTCTTCCACGGCTTCATCGTGCCGGTTCTGGCGGCACTCGTCATCGGCTTTGCGAGCTGGCCGCTCTATCGCCGACTGCTTGCCATGGTCAATGGCAGCCGGATGCTGGGCGCCACGATCGCCATCTTCCTCATCGTCACATTGATCGTCATCCCCGTTTCCCTAGCTTCGGCCTATGCGATCAAGGAAATCAGGGTCTGGGTCTATTGGGCTATCGAGGCCAACAAGGTCGGCGCACCGGTACCGGCCTGGCTTTCGGCACTGCCAATCATCGGTTCCTCGATCGCTGAAAGCTGGACCCATTATGTCGGCACACCGGGCGGTCTCGGAGAACTGGTTCAAACGATCAGCGGGTCGAACATCGGCAACATCTATCGCGGTGTTATCACGGCGGGCACATCGGCGGTCCAGGCCCTTTTGACACTGCTCTTCATGCTCATTTCACTGTTTTTCGTCTATCTCAAAGGCGAGATGCTGGTCGGACAGCTCGACAAGGTCGGCGAACGCATTCTCCCCGAACGCTGGGAGCGCGTTTCCCGCATCGTGCCGCAGACGATCAGCTCGACGGTCACCGGAATGACGATCATCGCCATCGGCGAAGGCATCGTCCTTGGCATCGCCTACTGGCTGGCGGGTGTGCCCTCGCCTGTGACGCTCGGTCTTCTCACCGGTCTTGCAGCCCTGATCCCCGGTGGGGCGCCATTAAGCTTCACGCTCGTATCGGCCTATCTGGTTGCCAGCGGTTCGCTGATCGAAGGCGTCGCCCTGTTCGTCTGGGGCACAACCGAACTCTTTATCGTCGACAAGACGCTCAGACCCAAACTGGTCGGCGGCCCGATCAAACTGCCGTTCCTACCGACCTTTTTCGGCCTCATCGGTGGCGTCAAGACCATGGGCTTCCTCGGTCTGTTCGTCGGGCCGGTGCTCATGGCACTGCTCGTAGCCATCTGGCGCGAATGGGTTCTGACCATCACCGAAGAAGAGATAGCAACAAACCGGGCATCTCCTGACAAGCCATCCGAGTGATTTCGTAATTCCAACGGCGAAGCACTCATTTGGGCCAACAAACCACAGGATTTGTCACCCAACCGTCATGCAAGTGACACGAGACCTTCAAGCAAGCCGAATAAACCGCTCCCATAAACATAAAGGGAAATGGCGGAATGTTCGAGTTCAAGGGTCTGACGCGACGATTTGGTGACAAGACGGCAGTCGACAATGTGACTTTCGATATTCCCGCCGGCCAGATGGTCGGCGTCATCGGCCGTTCCGGCGCGGGAAAATCAACCCTCCTGCGCATGATCAACCGTCTTGCGGATCCGACATCCGGAACGATCTCCTTTGGCGGACGCACGGTTTCGACGCTTCGTGGTGCCGAACTGCGTCGCTGGCAGCGCGATTGCGCCATGATCTTCCAGCAATTCAATCTTGTCCCGCGCCTTGATGTGCTGACCAATGTCTTGCTCGGGCGCCTGAACCATCGCTCGACTGTGACCTCGATCCTCAACCTCTTCACCCGCGAAGAACGGATCATGGCGATCGCCGCGCTTGAGCGCCTCGGTATCGAACAGAGCGCCCTTCAGGCAGCCGGCACGCTTTCTGGCGGTCAGCAGCAGCGCGTCGCCATCGCCCGCGCTCTCATGCAGGAACCCAAGGTGCTGCTTGCCGATGAGCCAATCGCCTCGCTTGATCCGCTGAATGCCAAGATCGTCATGGATGCGCTGCGCGACATCAACGAACGCGAAGGCATCACGGTTATCACCAACCTTCACACGCTGGATACGGCGCGCGCCTATTGCCAGCGGATCATCGGCATGGCCCAGGGCCGTGTCGTCTTTGATGGCACACCGGATCAGCTGACATCCGAAGCCGTCTCCGAAATTTACGGTGCCGATCAGTCGGCTATTGATGAATCCATGACCTCGACCGCCATCAGCAAGCCGAATGCGAACGCTGTTGCCGCAGGGGAAAGACCGCTGCGTCCGCTCGTGCTCGCCGGCGTCTGAGGTCAGACGATCGCCCGCCCGCGTCAAAGGCAAATCCAGATTTACCCGATGCCGGCTGATCCGGCCCGACAGGAGACTGACATGCTCAAGAAAACCCTTCTTGCCGCCGTTGCCGTACTGGCATTCGCCGGCGCCGCAGCCGCCGAAGACCTCAAGGAATTCCGTATCGGCATCCTCGGTGGCGAAAACGAAGCCGACCGACTGAAGTCATACCAGTGCATGGTTGATCAGCTTCCGGCCGTTCTCGGCGTTGAAAAGGTCTCGCTGTTCCCGGCCGCCGATTATGACGGCGTCGTTCAGGGCCTCCTCGGCGGCACGCTTGATTTCGCCGAACTCGGCGCTTCCGGCTTCGCCAAGATCTACCTCGCCAACGCCAACGCAGTCGAGCCGATGCTGACGACTGTCCAGACCGACGGCTCCATGGGCTACTATTCGGTCATGGTTGCCCGCAAGGACAAGGGTTACAAGACGCTTGCCGACCTCAAGGGCAAGAAGCTCGGCTTTGCCGATCCGGACTCGACCTCCGGTTATCTCGTACCGCTCGTCACGCTACCGGGCTCCATCGGCGCCCCGGTCAAGGAGTATTTCTCGTCGACCGGTTTCGGCGGCGGCCATGAAAACCTCGTTCTCGAAGTGCTGAAGGGCAACTTCGATGCCGGCACGACCTGGGCTTCGGGCGTCGGCGAGTTCAAGGATGGCTACACCTCCGGCAATCTCCGCAAGATGGTCGACAAGGGCATCCTGAACATGGACGACGTTGTTGAACTGTGGCGTTCGCCGCTGATCCCGAACGGCCCCTATGTCGTTCGCACCACGATGAGCGCCGAATCCAAGCAGAAGTTCAAGGACTACATGATGAAGCTGCCGGAAACCGATCCGGCCTGCTTCAAGGCCGTGACCGCCGGCGAAAACAAGGGCTTTACTGAAGTCAACGTCGATTTCTACAAGCCGATCATCGACGCCCGCAAAGCCACGATCGGTGGTTGATTAAGACCCACTCACGCGCCGCCGGACAGGACGTCCGGCGGCGTTTTCACGAAAAGAGCGGAGCCCAAAACGATGTCATCCACGACCTTCACGCCGGAACTCGGCGACAAGGGGCGTCAGGTCGAGATGCACTGGCGTGAGCTTGCTCGCCGTCGCCGGCTCTATACAGCACTCATCGCTGTTGTTTTCCTTGCGATTCTCGGAAGTTCACTCTGGTTCGCCAACGACAGCAATTCCGGCAAGTTCTTCGATCGCCTGCCCTATTTCTTCGATTTTATCGGCGGTCTGGCACCGCGCGATGGCTGGGAAGTGTTCCGCGCCCTCTTCGATCTTCCGTCGCCCTATGACGATGGCAGCTTCAAATACAATTATCCCGAAGGCCGCTATTATCTGACGGAAACCTTCTACATTCCGGAATATTTCTACAAGATGGCCGAGACCGTCAACATCGCCATCTTCGCGACGCTGGTCGGTTTCCTGGTCGGCTTCGTCCTCTGCTTCTTCGCCGCCTCCAACCTGATGCCGAACCGGATCGTTCGCATAATCGTCCGTCGCATCATGGAAATCCAGCGCGCCTTCCCGGAAGTGGTGATCGCAGGTTTCTTTCTTGCCATTTTCTCGCTCGGACCGGTTCCGGCCATCATCGCCGTCTCGATCCATACGATCGGCGCGCTCGGAAAAATGTTCTTCGAGGTTGTCGAAAATGCCGACATGAAGGCCGATGAAGGGCTGCGTGCCACCGGCGCCAACTGGATTGAACGGGTCTGGTTCGCCATTGTCCCGCAAGTGATGCCGAACTTCATGAGCTATTTTCTGCTCCGGCTTGAAATCAATGTGCGCGCCTCCACCATCATCGGCGCAGTCGGCGGCGGCGGCATTGGCGAATTGCTGCGTCTGTCCATCAGCCAGGACCATGAGGCCAAGACACTCGCCATCGTCGGCCTTCTGTTCCTGACCATCATCGCCGTCGACCAGTTTTCCGCCTGGCTGAGACGCAGGCTCGTCGGCGAACAATCCTTCCAGGTCGTGCAATGAACGGGAAAATCACCACCATGAACGGCTATGACATGGATCTGATTGCCGCAAGGCATCCCGCGCTTGTGCAGCAATCCTGGACGTCGCGCCTCAGAATCCCGATCGTGATCGCCACCATCTGCGCCTACTTTCTGTTCAGCTTCTGGTTCTTTGCGTTCGGAAAAGTGTTCCAGGGCGCCAACTGGGATATTGCCGGCGCCTATCTGGCCGACTGGGTGAGTTACGAGGAACGGCCCGAAATCCGCCTGCGCGCGGATGGAACCATGACGGTGACCTTTCCCAACAATTCCGCACTCGGCGCCAATCCGCATCCGGACTGGTTGGAAAAAGACGAACGGACGATCACGCGGACGGTCGAATCCAATGCGGCAGATACCGTCGCCAAACCGAAATCGACCATCAGCTTCATGGCACAGCCGGCGGAGGCCAAGCCGGCTGCCGATCCAACATCTGCGCCGAAGACTGTCACTGAAACGATCGTCGATCGAACGATCGTCACCTTTTCGCCGGGCACCTCGATCGAGGCGACGCCCGAGCTTGCGATCATAAGGCATCAGGGCGACGTGCTGGAAATTCCGCTCGGCCACGATCTGCCGGTCAGGGCAAAAGGGCAGCTGCCGGCATGGGCCAGCCAGCCGCATATCGACAAGAAGATCATCCTGAGTTTCGGCCTCACCGGCTGGGCAGAAATCGATTCGGACCGGATCAAGATCCGCAACCGCTTCTTCGGCTGGGCCAATTTCTTCTTCGACACCAATTCCGTCTTTTTCGGCAAATCCTTAAGCGATGTTGCCAGCCTTATGGTGAGCGGCGAGCGGCTGGATCCGAAAATGAGCAACTTCGAACGCGCCGCCAACGACATTCTCTACAATCCGTCCTGGCAGCATCTCGATGTCTGGACCAAGCTCCTGCAGACGATCGTCATGGCCTTCGTTGGCACCCTCTTTGCGATGGTTCTGTCCTTCCCTCTCGCCTTCATTGCTGCACGGAACATCACCGCCAACAGCCTCGCCAATCAGTTGACCAAGCGCCTCTTCGATTTTCTCCGCTCGGTGGATATGCTGATCTGGGCTCTCTTCTTCACCCGAGCCTTTGGCCCGGGGCCGCTGGCTGGCATTTCGGCGATCTTCTTCACCGACACCGGCACGCTCGGAAAACTGTATTCCGAAGCGCTCGAGAATATCGACAACAAGCCGCGCGAAGGCGTCAAATCGGTCGGCGCCTCGCCGCTCGCCGTCCAACGATACGGCGTGATTCCGCAGGTTCTCCCCATCTTCGCCAGCCAGGCACTCTATTTCTGGGAATCGAACACCCGCTCGGCCACCATCATCGGCGCAGTCGGCGCTGGCGGCATCGGCCTCAAGCTGTGGGAAGCCATGCGCACCAATTCGGACTGGGAGAATGTGGCCTATATGGTCGTTCTCATTCTGCTGGTCGTCTATCTGTTCGATACGGCATCAAATGCATTGAGATCGCGTCTTATTGGCGGAGCTTCACGTTAATGTCACAGTAGGGCCTTAAGCCCCGCCAGACAGATGATGAGGCAGATGGAACCGCAATGCGCTACGCAATCTATTTCACGCCACCGGCAGACGATCCGCTGACCCGAAAGGCGGCCCATTGGCTCGGGCGCGATGCTTTTGACGGCGCTGCGATCGCACAGCCATCCAGCGAACATTTCGGCCAGCAGGCTTTGGCGGAACTCACGGCCGATCCGCGTCGGTACGGCTTTCACGGCACCTTGAAAGCGCCTTTCATGCTTGCAGAGGGCAAGACGGAAGCGGAGCTTGTCGA
Organism: Fluviirhizobium alvei; assembly: GCF_030551875.1. Classification (GTDB taxonomy): domain Bacteria; phylum Pseudomonadota; class Alphaproteobacteria; order Rhizobiales; family Rhizobiaceae; genus Rhizobium_E; species Rhizobium_E alvei. The sequence goes on from NZ_JAUOZU010000013.1 coordinate 101,048, forward strand.
GGCGCTCGATCTGTTGGCATCCGATCTGCCGGCCTTTACCTTGCCACAGATCGTCCTTGGCCGGCTGGGGCCGTTCTTCGCCCTGGTCCCTGCGGAATGGAGTGCCGAGCTGCAGTTGCTGTGCGACACCGCCGTGATGCGACTTGAATCCTTCCGTGCCCCCCTGAACGAAGCCGATATCGCGCGCCGGCAACCCGAAAAGCTCTCAGAAAGCCAGCGGGAAAACCTGCGTACCTGGGGCTATCCCTATGTGTTCGAGGATTTCCGCTTCCACATGACGTTGACAGGTCCGGTTCCGCCCGAGCAGCAGCCCTTCATGCAACAGGAACTCGATCGGCATTTCGCCGGCCACGCCAACGAACCACTCGAATTCTCCCAACTCGCCCTTTTCATCGAGCCTGAGCGCGGCGCGCCGTTTCTGGTGCGGCATGTCGCAAAGCTCGCCGAGCCCAAATTGAGAAAGACCGCCTGAGATGACGAACGAACTTATTCTGACCAATGCCCGCATCGTTCTCGAGGACGAGGTGATTGAGGGAACCGTGGTGGTTCGCGATGGAATGATCGCCGCCATTGATCACGGCCGGTCGGTGCATGGCGAGGATTTTGAGGGCGACTATCTGATTCCGGGACTTGTCGAACTGCACACCGACCATCTCGAAGCCCATTATTCGCCGCGGCCGGGTGTGCGCTGGGTCAAGACAGCGGCCATCCAGGCCCATGATGCCCAGATCGCGAGCTCCGGCATCACGACTGTCTTCGACTGCCTGCGGATGGGATCGGACGAGGATGGCGGCTTCGAGCTCGGCGAAATGCGCTCCATGGCAGATGCGCTTGCCGAAGCCGGACGCGACGGTCGCCTGAAGGCTGAACACCTTATTCATTTGCGCTGCGAAGTGTCATCCGCCGATGTGATGGATCATTTCATCGAGTTCGAGGAAGATCCTCAGGTCCGTCTTGTCTCGCTGATGGACCATGCTCCGGGTCAGCGCCAGTTCCAGACGATGGAACAGTACACGCTTTACTACAAGACCAAGCGCGGCCTGTCCGACGAAGCCTTCGCCCATTTCGTCGCGCGCCGGCAGGAAGCTTCCGCCATTTATTCGAAGAAACACCGCGATGCGATCGCCGCCATCTGTGCCGGTCGCGGCATTACGGTCGCCTCCCATGACGATGCCACGATCGACCATGTCGAAGAGGCGAAAGGCTATGGTGTACGGCTCGCCGAGTTCCCGACCAGCATGGAAGCGGCCCGTGCCTCGCATGAAAACGGCATGAGCGTTCTGATGGGGGCGCCGAACATCGTTCGCGGCAAGTCTCACTCGGGCAATATATCGGCCCGCGATCTGGCGGAAAACCGGATCCTCGATGTCCTGTCGTCGGATTACGTGCCGCTCAGTCTCATTCACGCTCCCTTCGTGCTGGCCGAATCCGAAAATGGCTTGCCACTCACCGAGGCGATCGCGCTGGTCACCACGACACCCGCCCGCACGGTCGGCCTGAACGACCGCGGCGCCATTCGGCAAGGCTTGCGGGCCGATCTCGTGCGCATCCGCCACGATGCCGGTGTTCCGGTGGTCCGGTCCGTCTGGCGCCGGGGGCGGCGCGTGGCATGATGAGCACGGATCCTCTCGATCGGCTCGGCACGCTTTTCGTCGTCGTCGGTCCCAGCGGTGCGGGAAAGGACAGCCTGATCTCCGAAGCGAGAAAGACCCTCGCGGGCAATTCGCGCATCGGATTTGTCCGGCGCGTCATCACCCGCCCATCCGACGGCGTGACCGAAGATCATATCGCGGTCACCGAGACGCAGTTTAGGACCATGGTGGAAGCCGGCGCCTTCGCCGTTCATTGGCAGGCGCATGGTTTGAACTATGGCATCCCTGCGACAACCCTGGACGAACTGGCTGCGGGCACATCCCTGATCGTCAACGGCTCGCGCGAACATCTTGCGGAGTTCGCGCGCACTTACGACAAGCTCATTGTGCTTCATGTGACGGCTTCCCCGGAAATCATCGCTTTGCGTCTGGCAGCGAGGGGACGCGAGAGTGCCGAAGACATCATGCGCCGCATGGCCCGCCAGACGCAGGACTGGCAGATCGGTCTCCAGGTGGAGACAATCGACAATTCCGGCGATCTGCACGACGCAGCCCATCGTTTTGTGAATGCCATCAGGACCGCGCAATCCGAACAGACGGCACCCGTCGCCGTCTGATCGTTCGCTTCAATTACCTGACATTTTCATTCATATTTTTTTGTTCCGTGTGCAATATATGTTGACTGATATAATCATGTTTAATAGATAGCGCTCCAACGGAGCCAGATCGAGCCCTCTTTCGGTCGGGGCCATCCATTCGGCAAAGCCCTCGCCGTCTGATCGAACCAGACGCGCCTAGCCATGCCTCTTCAAAAGCTCAACAGCTGCCGTCAGACACGGGGAGACAACTATGGCTGACTATATCACGATCGACGCATCTTCGCTCGAAAGCTTCGACTACGAACAATTCATCTATGATTACTTCGCCGCAATTGCCGAAGGCGCCGGCACGACAACTGCCGGTTCCTCCACCTACTATGGCGGCATTCCCTATATGGGCGACACCCAGGTCGGTTTCCGCTATTCCGGCGACACCACCAGCGCACAGGTTCTCATGGAAGGCTCTGATCTTGCCTATGACGGCATGTATGGCCAGGGTCACGGCATTTCCGGATCGGTGGACGGTTTCACGCTCGGCTATTATGACAGCTCCACGACCTATACCGAAACCACCGATGAAGATAACAATACCGTCCGCAGCGAACTGACCGGCGTGATCTCCGGCCTCGTCGTTTCCGGCCTCGATTTCAGCGCCGAAATCGGCGATGGCACCGGCAGCGACAATCTGGTCTATACGCTCTACAACGCCCTCCGGAAGGCAAACACGGTCGTCGACCTCGATAGCGACAATGTCACCGGCTACGAGTATATCGATCTGGTCTATGAACTGCTCGGCACCAAGGCGCAGAATTTTGTCGGTAGCGCTGGAGCCGATACCTATCGCGGCACGGCCTATGGCGACATCATCGATGGCGGAGCCGGAGCCGATATTCTTGCTGGCGCAGCTGGAGACGACCAGTATGTCGTGGACGATGTCAACGATACGATCAGCGAAAGCGCTGATGAAGGAACCGACAGCGTTTCCGCGAGCGTCAATTTCACGCTGTCGGATAATGTGGAAAATCTCACACTGACCGGATCCGCGCTGCGCGGCACAGGCAATGCACTTGCCAACACGCTGACAGGTAACGCAGCCTCGAATCGCCTGACGGGCGGAGATGGCGATGACGTGATTTACGGCAAGGTCGGTAACGACATTCTGGTCGGCGGCGCCGGCAAGGACGAGCTTTATGGCGGCGCAGGAGCCGACACGTTCCAGTTCCGCATTGCCCATCTTTCGGCTTCCAATGCGGCTGCAGACGTCGTCGCTGATTTCAAGAAGTGGCAGGGCGACAGCATCGACCTGCATTTCATCGATGCGGATACCACCGCCAAGGGCAATCAGGCCTTCGACTATATCGGAAACAAGGCCTTCTCAGGCGAAGCGGGTGAACTTCGCCTGGCAAAGACCGACGAAGGCTCCTACCTCAAGGGCGATGTTAACGGTGACGGCAAGGCCGATTTCTCGATCTTCCTCGACGATATCTACAACCTCAAGGCAGACTATCTGGTACTTTGATCTGATCCGATCAGATGCTCATTCAGGGACCCGGCCATCGTGCCGGGTCTTCTACTTCAGGCTACCCAGATAAAGCGACATCAGTTGCGCCTGGGATGAAATACCGAGCTTGCGATAGATATTGCGCCGATGCACCTTGATGGTTCCGGTCGCCACGCCAAGCCGCAAACCGATCGATTCCGAACTATGTCCCTGCAAGACCAGTTCGATGATGGATTTCTCGCGATGCGTGAGATTGCGGTTAGCCCATGCGCGTTCAGCCACGGCGCCGCCCTGTCCGGTTCTTGCCGCTTTCGTCTGGGCAGCATCAAATCGTGGTGACAGGCTTCCCCAGAATTTTCGGATGATCCTTGCGACCACCGCTTCCGTTTTTCTGAGCATTGCAAGTTCGGGCGGACGAAAGGCGCCACGAACCTCGGTGCGCATCAGGGAAACCACCACCGTGACGCCTTCCTCCATCGGGATGAAAAAGCCCACCTCCTCCGCCAACCCGGTCTGGATATAGTAGTTGCGGTAATATTCCGAGGCGAAGAACCGGTCCGGCGCCAGGTCGCGCATGCGCCATACGCCCTGCTGTTGTGCGCAGGCTGTCCGGTAGAATGGATCGAGGAGATAGGGGCCATCCTGATAGAGACTGACATAGACATGATATTGCTGCGGATCGAACGTCGAATAGAGATCGATCGGTCGCTGCTCGCCGCGATAGGCAAAAATCACAACGAAATCAAAATCAACGAGCGACGACAGAAGCCCGGTCAACGGCGCCCCGACCGCTTTGTCGTCTGCCTTCTCCAATTCGATCAGATGATCGATGGATTGAAACAGGGCATCGAAATCCACGCGCATGCGACGCTCCTCAAAAAGGGTACGCCATACTCCCTAGCAAGGCCGTTTTTAAGGAGAATACCCCTTTTGGGGTATATACCCTAAAGTGAAGGTCTGGATAAGGTTCTTTCAGACGGGGCTTATGACGCATAAAACAAAACTGCCCGGGGAACCTACGTGGAAAACAAGTCCGAATTCGATATCGAATTCCGGTCGGTCACCAAGCGCTACGGCGACGTCACGGCCGTAACCGATGTGAATCTTCAGCTGGAGCGCGGCGCTTTCGTCGCACTCCTCGGTCCATCGGGCTGCGGCAAGACAACGTGCCTGCGCATGATCGGCGGTTTCGAGCAGCCAAGCGAGGGAACCGTTTCGGTTGGCGGCGAGGCCATGAATGGTGTGCCGCCCTACCGTCGACCGGTCAACATGGTGTTCCAGCACTATGCGCTCTTTCCGCATTTCGATGTGGAAACCAATATTGCCTATGGATTGCGGCAGATCAGGCCGCGCCTGAGCGATGCCGAAATCCGCCGCCGTGTCGGCGAAGCACTGGAAATGGTGCATCTGGGCAAGTTCGCCCAGCGCCGGATCCACGAAATGTCGGGCGGCCAGCAGCAGCGCGTCGCACTCGCCCGCGCCATCGTCAACCGCCCGCGGGTGCTCCTGCTCGACGAGCCGCTCGCCGCACTCGACAAGAAGCTCCGCATTGCCATGCAGATCGAGTTGCAGAACCTGCATCGCGAACTTGGCATCACCTTCCTTCTCGTCACCCATGATCAGGAAGAAGCGCTATCGATGAGCGACCGGGTCTGCGTGATGAATGCCGGCCGGATCGTACAGTTCGCCTCACCGCAGGAGATCTACGATAACCCGGCCGATCTCTTCGTCGCCGATTTCGTCGGAAAGACCAACCGCCTGCCCGTCTCGATCGAGACCACCGACGGCAGGACAGGCTCAGCGCGCCTGAACAATGGCGCATCAATCTTGCTCGACCGGCCTTCCGGAATCAGATCGGGCGCGGCAACACTGTCGATCCGTCCCGAATCCATTCGCCTCCTGGCAGCCGGTTCGAATGGGGGACAATTAACCGGACGTGTCACGCACCGGATCTTTCTGGGCGCGTCGGCGGAATACTCGATCTCCGTCCCCGGCGTCGGCGACATCCTGGTCTTTGCTGACCGGGTTGCGGGCGGACCCGCCGATCTTTTCGATCCGGGTGCGGAGGTCGAGTTGCAGATCGATCCGGATGCGCCGCGCATATTCTATGACTGAAAACCAAACGAAAACAGGGAACAGTGTCATGAGCAGCGAAAATGAAAACGGTTATCTGACCCAGGCGAAACTTGCCGACGAACTGATGCGCTTCAAGCGAGGTTCGGTGAGCCGGCGCCATTTCCTGGGTGTCACCGGCCTGGGACTTGCAGCAACCGTGCTTGCAGGCCGCACCGGTATCCTCGGCAGCCCGGCACAAGCGGGCGACCTTGGCAGCAAGGTGTCACTGGCAACCTGGCCGAATTACCACGATCCGGCCACCTTCGACGCCTTCACGGCCAAGACCGGCGTTGCCGTGGAAGTCAACGTCTTCGGTTCGAACGAGGAAATGCTCGCCAAACTGCAGGCCGGCGCTTCGGGTTGGGACCTTTATGTGCCGACCAACTACACGATTTCCACCTACCAGAAGCTCGGCCTGATCGATGCGCTCGATCTTTCGATGCTGCCGAATTTCTCTGGCGCAACGGAAAATCCCCGCTTCACCAGCGAAGGCACAATCGATGGTACAGTCTATGCGGTTCCGAAAAACTGGGGCACTACGGGCATTGCCTTCAATTCTGCCAAGATGAAGAGCCCGGTGACCAGCTGGAAGGAGTTTTTCGATCTTGCCATGACCGAAGCCGATGGCCGCGCCATGGTACACGATTATCAGCTGACCACCATCGGCAGCGCTCTGGTCGCCCTCGGCTACAGTTTCAACTCGATCAAGCCCGAGGAACTGGCCAAGGCGGAAGAATTGTTGCTCAAGGTCAAGCCGCACCTCTTCGCGATCAACTCGGACTATCAGCCGGCGATGCGGGCAACCGATGCCTGGATGACCATGTGCTGGACCAATGACGGGGCGCAGCTGAACCGTGACATGCCAGAAATCAAGTTCAATCTCGGCAAGGATGGTGGCGAAATCTGGTGCGATTTCTACGCGATTCCCAAGGATGCCCAGAACAAGCCGGGTGCCTATGCCCTGCTCGACTACCTGATGACGCCGGACGTTGCGGTCAAGGAACATATCTTCAACGGCGCACCGACGACCGACTCGCGTGTCTTTGATCTTCTGCCGAAGGATGTCACGCAGAACCTCATCGTTTATCCGGATGAAGCCGCGCTCAAGCCGCTCGAATTCGGTGCCGCGGTAACGCTGACGGATCCGAACCGCGCCGAACTGATGGCACGGTTCAAATCGGCTTGACCTGATGGAACCGGAGTGATGCACCCCATCGCTCCGGTCCGCTATCCGCTCTGATTGCCCAAAGGATGAATGCGAATGATCGCACGGTTAAACGCGCGTCGAGAACGGTTGGTAACAGCGGCTCTGATGGCCCCGGCAGCAGCCTGGCTCTTCATTTTCCTGATCCTGCCCTTCATCGCGATCCTTGTCTTTGCCTTTGGGGAACGCGCCCAGGCAGGCGGCTATCAGCCGGCCTTCACCTTTGCCCAGTTCGCCGCCTTGCCGACCCGTGCCGCGGCCTTCTGGAACACCATGCTGCTGGCGCCGGTCGGCGCCTTTCTCTGCCTGCTGATCGCCTATCCGGTCGCCTATTTCCTCGCGGTCAAAGCCAATCCGCGTTACCGGCTTCTGCTCGTCTCGCTGGTCGTCGTGCCGTTCTGGACCAGCCTGCTCGTGCGCACCTATGCCTGGATGTTCATCCTCGGCTCGCGCGGCATTCCGCAACTGCTCTCGATAATCGGGCTTGACGATATCCGCCTGATCAACACGCCTTTTGCGGTGCTGGTGGGCATTGTCTATGGCTACCTGCCGCTGATGATCATGCCGATCTATGTCAGCCTCGAAAAGCTGGACCGGCGGCTCCTCGATGCCTCTTCGGACCTCGGCTCGCGGCCGCTCAACACCTTTTTCAGGATCACGCTGCCGCTTTCGCTTCCAGGGGTGATGACGGGGGTGGCGCTGGTGACCATCCTGCTTCTCGGCGAATATCTCATCCCGCAGCTGCTTGGCGGCGGCAAGGTCTTCTTCATCGGCAACGCCCTGGTCGATCTCTTCCTGCAGTCGCGCAACTGGCCATTCGGCTCGGCGATCGCAGTCACGCTCGTGCTCGTGGTCGTCGTGGTTCTGATGAGCGCCATGCGCATTGCCTTCCGCATTGCCGGAACAAGACAGGTGGATCTTCTCTGATGCGCAGCTTTGTCACCGCCGTCTTCCTGTTTCTTTATGCGCCGATCGCGCTTGTCGTGCTGTTCTCCTTCAATGCCGGCCGCAATGCTTCGGAAATCAGCGGCTTCTCGCTTGCCTGGTATGGCAAGGCATTCACCAACCGTTTCCTGCTCGAAGCGCTTCAGAACAGTCTTCTGATCGCTTTTGTTTCGGCTGGGCTGGCAGCCGTTTTCGGAACCATGGCGGCGCTCGGCATGGAGCGCCTGGGCGGAAAAAGCCGCGCGCTCTTCGATGGGCTGTTCGCCGCCGCAATCGTCGTGCCGGGCGTCGTGATCGGCATCGCAACGCTCGTTGCGCTGGTCTCGCTGTTTTCCGTCCTCAATCCGGCTCTGGCCTGGATCTGGCCGGGGGAAACGCCGCCCCGTCTCGGACTTGGCTATGGGTCGGTGATCGCCGCGCACGGTCTCTTCTCGCTGGCGCTCGTCACCATGCTGGTCAAGGCGCGGATCGCAAGCCTCGGCCGTGACATCGTCGAAGCGTCGAGCGATCTCAATGCAACGCCGCTGACGACCTTTCGGCTGATCGTTCTGCCGCAGATCATGCCGTCCATCCTTGCCGGTTTTCTTCTCGCCTTCACCTTCTCCTTCGATGATTTCATCGTCGCCTTTTTCGTGGCCGGATCGGAAACCACTCTCCCCATCTATGTCTTCGCCTCGATCCGCCGGGGCGTGACACCGGAAATCAATGCCATTGCAACCAGCGTGCTCGTGGCCTCGCTGCTGCTGATTGGCCTGTCCCGCTTCATGCTGCGAGACAGGTCGCGACCAGGACCCGACGGAGAATAGAATGATACTGCAAGACAAAGTCGCGATCGTAACAGGAGCAGGCTCCGGCATTGGCCGCGCGAGTGCGGCGATCATGGCGCGCGAAGGTGCAGTCGTTGGCGTGTTCGATCGCAATCTCGAAGGCGCGAAGGTAACCGAAGCCGAAATAACCGCTGCCGGCGGGCGCGCCTTGGCCTATGGCGTCGACGTGACCGACGACAAGGCGCTCGAAGCGGCCATCCTTGACATGCATCAGCGGTTCGGCCGCATCGATATCCTGCACAATCATGCCGGCGCGCAGGTGGAAGGCGATCTCGAACATGTCAGCCTCGAAGGCTTCGATCGCTCGTGGGATCTCAATGTGCGGGCGCATTTCTATGCCGCCCGCGTCGTGATGCCTCTAATGCGCGAAGCAGGCTCCGGCGTTATCCTCAACACCTCGTCAAGCTCCGGCATTCTCTTCGATCGCGAGATGATCGCCTACACGACAACCAAGCATGCCGTCATTGCCATGACACGGCAGATGGCGGGCGACTATGCCCGTTACGGCATCCGCGTCAATGCCCTCTGCCCCGGCTGGGTCGACACGCCTTTCAACGAGCCCTTCATCCGCCAGGTCGGCGGACGCGAAGCCATCGAAGCCTATGTCAAGGCACGTGTGCCGATGGGACGATGGGCATCGGTCGACGAGATCGCCGAGCCCATCCTGTTCCTGGTGTCTGACCGCTCCTCTTATGTGACCGGCCAGATCCTTGTCTGCGATGGTGGCGAGACTGTCGCCTGAAGCCGTTTAGTTGTTGACGCGACAACCACGCGAACGTTCCTGGCGCCGGAGCTGATCGATCCGGCGTTGTTCCGCCCGGCTGAAGTTCGGGCGATCAGTCCAGCAGTCCGAATTGTCGAACGTGTCCATACCGAGCTGGGTCGAGAAACAATAACCATTGGCATCGTAGATGGCATTGCGCTCATACCAGAGATCGTAACAACTCTGCGCCATCGCGTTTTCCGCGATCAAGGCGGCGCTACAACCCAAGAATAGTGAAACAAAAATCCTGCCCATTCCCATTTCCTCCTGCTCTCCACTGTTGATGCAAGAATACATCACGGTTAACAACATTGGCATTGATTGACATCAAGGCGGTTACCGGTCTGGAAAGGAATGCTGGACTGCACTAAAAGCACTTGGCGCTTTCCATACCGCATGGCAAATCTGGTGGGAATGACAAGGCTATGTTTGAGGCGATTAGCAGCGGGCCTGCCGGTTTTGACGGGTCATGTCGATAGGCTATGTAGCGGAGTGGGTGGATGTTATTGGGAGCAGTGAGGATCGCGCGATCATTCGCCCTGCTTCTGTTCCTGACCAGTTGCTCCGGAACCTTCGACACTTTCAGCTCGGCTGCAAAATCCGTACGCGACACGAAGCCAGCCAACATTGCCGAGACCGGATATCTCCGCCTTCTGTCAGCCGAGATCGCCGCAGAAGGCCTGCAGCGCCATGACCGCCTGTTCTCCGAAATTTCGAAGCAACCAGGCTCGCCACCGGACGATCAGGCCCGTGCAAACGAACGCAAGAAGCTCGCGGAGCTCGCCGCACCGCGCCTGCGCGATAGCCCCGAAGCAAGCGACGCGGCGCCCGGCCGCTACGCCATTCCGGATACGGCCTGGCGCCTGTCGCGGCAGACCCTCGTTCTCAAGGCGGATGGGCCCGATACAGAAGCAACATTCTCGTTTTCCGGCATTGATGCTCGACAGGTCGAAATCGAACTGAAAGCACTCGGACCGGGACTGCAGGCGCTCACCCTGACCTGCGACGGTGATCTGGCGGTCATAGAGAATGGATGGAAAACGACCATTGCAAAGGGGCATCAGTTCGACGTTTCGAATGCGCAGAACCCGAACGTCAAGATCGCGGCCCATCTCGAACCGGGGCGCAATCTCAAATCCTGTCACGGTGTCCTGTCGATCGGCGGCAAGACCCGTCCGATCCGGATCCTGCGACAGGAGGCATTCAATCCTGACCTGCATTCTATCGACACGCGCTTCGATGTCTGTGCCGCTAAACGACCGCACGGTCCGAATTCGCTCGACGACCTTCTCTCGGCGCGCCGCTTCCTGTCCGAAACCTGCCCGCTTAAGCCGAGCCGGACAGTGTTTCTGACCGAGGAGCGGCCTTCTTTCAATGCCAAGGTCAAGGCGCTGCTTGGACGGGAACTCTCCGACGCCTTCATCGACGCCCAGGATCCGGAAGCGCCGATCGATTTTTCAGCCGCTCCAGAGCTGAAACTGATCGTTCTTTCCTTTCTTGACATCAAGGCCGATTTTTCCGGCCGCGTGATCGATCGGCTGGTCCGTCACCATGCTGCGCGCGGAACAACGGTTCGCATCCTGACATCCGATGTGCTCGAGCGGCCGAAGGATCGCGATCTGCTCGAAAAGCTTAGCGGCGATTTCCCCAATGTTCAGGTCCGATTCTACCGCTGGAAAGCACCGAAAGGCGCCAATCTCGAGGAATTCCTGTCCGAATTCCACAAGGTGCATCACGTCAAGCTCCTGGCCACCGTAGCAGCGCGTCCGGCAAACAGCGTTGCGATCATCGGTGGACGCAACATCCATGATGGCTTCCTGTTCGATCAGCCGACCAACCTCGCCAAATATCCGAACCTGCAGCAATACCGGCGCAACCGTGGCCTGACGGTCAATTACTATTCGAACTGGCATGATTTCGATCTCGAAATCCATGGGGATGCCGCCGTCCGAACCCTCGTTTCGCATTTCTCGACGGTCTGGCTCGATGATGGACAAACGCATCTGGCACGACCGTTCACGCTAACCGGACGCAACAGTCATGCCGCCGACGAAACCGCCTTCCGCCATTTCATTTCGTTGCCCTATCTCGACGGCGCGGAGCTCGAAACCTTCTATGTCGACATGCTGGATTCGGCACGCAAGAAGATCGAGATCGTCAATCCCTACCTGCACATGACGCCGGCCCTCAATGCCGCGTTCGATCGCGCAATCGCTCGCGGCGTGGCAGTGACCATCATCGGTCGCATCAACCTCAAGGGCGATCTCGGCGGCGATGTGCTGACGGCGCTGAACCAGGAATTCGTCAACCGCTTTGCCGATCGCATCAAGATCTACAACTTCAATGCCCGCCAGAACGTCGTCCTGCATTCCAAGCTGTTGATGATCGACGAGAAACTGGTGGTCATCTCCTCGGTCAACTTCAACCATCGCAGTTTCATTCATGACAGCGAAAATGGCGTCATGATCATCGATCCGGCATTCTACAATCGTATGCAGTCTGTGTTCGAAGATTACCGCCAGCATTCGAGCCCGGCCCCCCGCGCTCGCATTCCCTACTTCTGGAAGATCCTGACCTCAATCAGCCTGCTCAAGAACGCGCTTTGAGCGCGATCAGCCCGAGAAATCGGTAATGACGCTGATGCCGATATCGGTGGCCTTGTCGAGATTGACGAGACCATCGACCGCCTCGCTGAGGCTGATATGGCGACCGATCAGCTTCTGCGGCGCAATCTTGCCGGTTTCGAGCATGTCCATCATCGCCGAATAGCGCCAGGCCTGCATGCCGTGGCTGCCATAGACTTCCAGTTCATGGGCGATGATCTTGCCTATGGGCGTGATCGGCTGGGCGTGGGCACCCGTCATCAACCCCACCTGCACATGCCGGCCGCGACGCCGCAGGTTGAGAATGGAGTTGGAAAATGTCGTCTGGTGGCCCAGCGCATCGATCGAGACATGGGCACCGCCGCGCGTGACCTCGATCACCGCCTCGGCGACATTGGCAACCGCAGCGCCGTTGATGGTGGCCACCGCACCGATCGTTCGCGCAAATGCCAGCTTCTCCTCCGAAACATCGATGGCAACGACATTGGCGCCGAGCGCCGTGGCTATCATGATGGCCGACAGGCCAACGCCACCGCAGCCATGCACCGCCACCCACTCGCCCGCCCTCGCCTTGCCCTGGTCGACGATGGCCCGAAACGAGGTCGCAAACCGGCAGCCGAGACTGGCGGCCGTCGCGAAATCGAGACTGTCCGGCAGATGCACGAGATTGGTGTCGGCATAGTCGATCGCCACCAGTTCGGCGAAGGATCCCCAATGGGTGAAGCCCGGCTGGAACTGGTGCGAGCAGACCTGCTGGTTGCCGGAATGACATTCCTCGCAGCGCCCGCAACCCGACACGAACGGCACGGTGACCCGGTCCCCCACCTTGAACGAGCGGACCGACGCGCCCACAGCCACAACCGTTCCCGCCAGTTCATGACCGGGCACATGCGGCAGGTGAATATCGGAATCATGGCCGCACCAGCCGTGAAAATCGCTACGGCAGAGGCCGGAGGCCTCGACCTTGATCACGACGCCGTCCCTGGTCGGTGTCGGATCGGGCAAGGTGCGGATCTCCGGCCGGACCCCGAATTTTTCATAATACATAGCGCGCATGCTGGCGTTCCCCGATTGTTGTGCCACAAGAAATGCCATGGGCTGCAGGCGCTTCAAAGCCCTGCAACATATGATATTCGTTGAACCAATGATCGCCTCGGGAAATGAGCGAACCTATGACTTTCGAGTTAACGGCGGTGGTCGAATTCTTCCCAAAGAGTAAACGCGGCATTCTCGCTGCAAAAGGGTTCCGGTGGCACGGGTTCCGATTCAAATGTAAGTGGGTGTCAGAAAAGCATGCAATGAGGCACCCGAAGTGAAGAAGATCCTGACCGTAGACGATTCCGTAACCATTCTCGCCATGCTCAATGCCACGCTTTCGGCCGCCGGCTATGAAACGATCCGCGCTGAAGATGGTCTTGAGGGGCTGGATGCCCTGGAACTGACCGCACCGGATCTGATCGTCACCGACATCAACATGCCACGGCTCGATGGCTTTGGCTTCATCGAACGCGTGCGCCGCGATGAGAAATATCGCGCCATTCCCATCCTCGTTCTGACGACCGAAAGCGATACGGAAAAGAAGGAGCGAGCCCGCAAGGCCGGCGCCACCGGCTGGATCGTCAAGCCCTTCGACCCGGCAAAACTCGTCGCCGCCATCCAGCGCGTCAGTCCGTAACGATAGGCTTCATTCCCGACCTTGTAGGGTGAGTGCCGCACGGTGTGCGCGACGGCACTTTCGACGACGATTGTGATTGGCCGCGCGCGGCGGGTTTTGGAACGGCAATCCGGGCATGAAGAGGTCGCGATAAACCATCTCCAGTGAAAGGATCGCTGAAATCAATCAGCCCGTTCGTGCCTTGCGCCAGCCGGCGGCGCGCGCCTCGGCCTCGGTGCAATTCAAACTGACGAACGCTATATCCTTGCTGAATAAAGGGCCGAAGGCGCAAAAGAGATCGTGTTTCCTCGACCCCGAATCCATGTGCAGTCACCCGGCCGCGGATCATAGATTCTACGCGCGACAACCCGACAACAAAGCCCGCCTATTATGATCCGCTGGCATTTATTGCCCATTGGGATCTGTCTCTTGAACAACCGGGTATTCATAACTGCATTTGAAGCAGAACTTGAGATCTGGTGTTTGTCGATGGTTACACTTGGGGCAGGCTCGTCTCCCTACTTTGCTGGTCACGACGTCCATTGCGATCGCAATGCCATAGAGGGCGTAAAATGCAGCGATCACTATGACGGCCCAGAACAGAAATGTGAGGATGCCACTTGCCCAAACAAGATAGGCAGGGAGTGCCACAGCTAGGCCCAGTGCCCAAGGACCTGCGACGATCACGATGAGAATTGCCAGTAGAATCAGTATGAGTATGGGCATGACCCGAAATCTGTAGCGCCAGGTCGAGAGGAAAGGAAGTGTGATCGAACCTACTCGACTGTAACACTAACCTGCATCGCATCTGCAATCAGCGCGGATACTAACTTACAGACTTTATATATGGAATGGTGGGCGATGAGAGACTCGAAGTCACCTCGTTACGCCTCCAAGACCTCCGGGTGATAGCCGCAAGCCATTGGCTTTAAAGCATTATCCCCCGAGAACATAAACAAGTGGTCGGCTGCCTAACCGATACCTTCCTGTAGCACCTAGTCGTGAAACGGTTCAAGAAGGTATTCGCAAATGACAACCACGGTTCATACCGATCTCATCACCCCTGCCCTCGCTAAGTCCGACCCTGATGTTGCCTTTCAACAGCTTCCCGCATGGGCAACCACCTGGACACTGGTAGACACTGAGGAGGCAGCCGAAGACCCCCGACTATCCCCAACCATTGCGGTCGTCCTGGGCAAGAAGCTCCGAGTGTCTGTTACAATGACAGCCCTACAGTTTGCCCTGCTGCTTCACTGCACAGCGCTCGGTCACTCAGTGGCGACAAACTCAAATCACGCCAAGGCGCACCCCCGCATCTACGCCAAGTTCATCTTCCGAGATGCAGCACAAGACAACACCCCAATTGGCAGGCTCTTTGCCGCCGCAATCGAGCATGAGGCGGAGAGCATGCTGGACAACTGCTCCGACCTCCGACCGGTCAACCTAGCGAAGACCTATGAGGGGCGGCCCAAAAAGGACGCGGTGGAACTCCTGAAGCATCATGTCCGCCGTCTGGTTCGGGAGCGGGAACTGGGAGGAACCCTACCCGAAGGCTTCTCAGTACAAGCGTACTTGGACAACCTGGAAGCACTTCTTCTCGCCGTCGAGGTGGAGCGCGAGGCGCACCTATCCCCTGCCACGGAGCAGCGCTGATCAACATACCCCCATCCTTCGAGACCTCTCTCGGCGTTCGCGCCGGGGGAACCCAAAGCCATGTCCAACGTCAACCAAGGACCAAACCATGACCACAACACCGCACAACGGGAAGAACAAAGCGTCACCGGCACTAGCTGGTCACACCTTGTCCGCCAGCCAGCAGCAGCTACTGGAGTTCCTGCTCCAAGTTGGTGCTCAATTGGAGCTTCGCCCCTCCACTACGCGGCGAGATAGCCGCATCCTAACCATCCTGATAGCGAACCACGAGACCCCAGCATTAAGCCTTTTCTGCGGTGCCGACGTGCGAGCCGCGATGGAGCTGCGCAGACGCGCCACCCAGACAGACTACCGCCCGAAAACACTTGCCAGCTATGGCGCATCACCACCTGAGGCCGAAACCATCCGCCAATTTGCAGATGCTCTCGAAGCCACCATTGCGGGTCGAGTATCCGAGGGAGCAGTCCGTGAGCAAATGGGTCATTTCAATGAGCTGATAACTGCCTGCTCGGCAGAATACGAGGCAGCTCGGCAGGCATGGAAGGGGCAGGACCATGGTTGAAGTCCCCAAGCAGGAACAGTTCGGCAAACCTCCGGTCTACACTCTGAGCAGCCTAGTCGGAGGTGTCTCGGAACAGTCCCCGCAGGATCGCCCGAGCCACTTCATGGAGGCCCAGCAGAACTGCATCAACTCCCCGCTCAACGGGGTGCATGCCAGACCGGGTGGACTGGTGCTTGGGACCACCACCTACAACTTCACAGACCCGTTCGTCCACGAGATCAGGCGCTCCTCCACGGAGCACTACAAGATACTCGTTGAGGATGGGGAGATGCTGATCATCAACCTCATCACCGGGACCCTATGTTCAAAGCGTGGTTTCTCGAAGAGGTCGGCCTACTTCAAGCACACTGGGCCAGCCAGGACAGCATTCGACGCCGTGACGGTGGACGACACGACATTCATCGTGAACCGCCAGAAGACGGTGAAGATGCTACCGGACCTTTCACCTGCCCGCCCTAACAAGGGGATATTCTACTTCAGGTCTGGGTCTTATAGCACGACCTACAAGTGCATCCTGAAGGTCAACGGGACATCCTATATCGCCTCCTACCCGACACCCGACAACTCGGACGCTGGGAATGCCGCGTATATCAAAACCAATGTCCTCGCCAGGGAGTTTGCCGATGCTTTTAACATCAAAAAGGCAGAAGTAGCGCCTGCTCTCGCTGCGTTCACATTCGCGGCCCGAGGCTCAAACGTTGTCATCTCCTGTTCCGATAGTTCCATTTCCTGGGAGCTGGACTCCGAGGACGGTGAAGGTGACACCCAACTCATCGCCTTCTCCGAGTGGATTGGCAAGTTCTCAGACCTCCCGATCCGGGCACCGAACGGCTTCGTGGTCGGCATCCGAGGCTCCAAGTCCGACCAGAGGGACGACTACTGGGTCAAGTTCGATGGTCCCGAGACCACGGGGTCGTGGGAGGAAGTCGTAAAGCCTGGCATCAAGTACAAGCTTGACCCTGACACGATGCCGCACCTCCTCAAGAACGTTGCCAAGAATGCCTTCTCGGTGGAACGCGGGGTCTGGAACACGCGGATCAGCGGCGATGGGGTGAACTCGGCGAAGACACCGAACTTCGTGGGGAAGCGTATCCGCTCCATCAACTTCATCTCCGGTCGTCTGTCCCTGAACACCGAGGGGGCCTTTGCGCTATCCCGTGCGAGGAACGCCTTCTGCTTCTTCCCTGATACCGCCCAGACCCGCCTAGCGACCGACCCCATCATGTTCGACATCCAGTCAGGCACGGTGACGGTCATCAGGTCCACCGTGGCGGCCAGTGGAAAGCTGTTCTTCTGGGGTGATGGCAACCAGCTCAGACTTGATAGTGGTGACAGTGCCCTCACCGAGGAGACTGCTGACGTTATCCCTTCCACGAACTACGACTATGACGGAAGGTGCCGACCAGCATCCTTTGGGATGTCCAGCGTCATCTTTGGGACCAAGGTGGGCGATGGCTCACGGCTGACCGAGGTGCTCTACCGCAACGGAACCCCGATTGGGGAGGTGCCTCTCAATGAGCACTGCCCGCGCTTCATCCGTGGAACCCTGCGTCAGATCATCCCGAACGATGCGTCCAAGACCACCGTGGTCATCACCAGCAACGATACGACCATCTTTGTCTACAAGTGGTTCAACCAGGGTGAGAACCGCATCCAGTCCTCATGGAACAAGTGGACGTTTGGTGGGGCCGACAAGGTGGTTGCTGGTGCGGTAAACGACGGTAACCTCTACCTCCTCATTCAGATAGGCTCCAAGTTGGTAACCGAGCGTTTCCCCCTCGACCCGGCCACCTCAGAGTTCAGGGACATCCGGCTCGACCATCGTGTTGACCAGACTGGAGCCTCCTTCGATGCCAACCACCTGGCAACCCTTGACCTGCCCTATACGGTCTCATCCGAGCTGCGAGGCGACTATGTGGCCATCGAGAACGACGATCCGACAGACGGAGAGGTCCGTGGGCGCACACTCAAGGTAACCTGGGTGGATGGTAACACCGTCCAAATCCAGTGCCGCGCTGGACACCACAAGTTCTACTTCGGGTCCAAGAACACGGCGTCCATGCGGCTCAGCCAGCTCTACCTCCAGAGTGGTGATGGCACGGCCCTTCCAGACCACATCCTGATCCAGAAGCTTCGTGTCTCACACGCGGAGACCTCCACCTACAAGGTCCAGATCAAGAACACCCGTGGAGAGGTCCTGGAAGCTGGACGGTATGATGGCCGCAAGACCATCGCCGAGCAGATCAACAACCGTCAGCCCAAGCACTTCGGGGAGCATGACTTCCCGGTCCAGATGCGAGCAGACGAGTGCTCTCTCACCCTCATCAACGACAGTCCGTACCCCTCAAGGTGGGTGCAGGCAGCCTATCACATCCAGCCCACAACGAGGTAACACCATGAACCAACTCATCGACGCCCTCAGCGACCCTGAGAACAAGATGGAGAAGTTCCTCGGCAGTACCCTTGGCTCCATGGTCCCGATGTCTTCAGCCATGCGTGGCTACGTCAACACGGGCCCATACCTGAGGGAGGCCCGCAGTCTCCTCGATAGGATGCTCAAGGATATCCCTGGGTACTCGCAGGGCCTGCCTCCGCGTCGTGACATCTACGGGGAGCCGGTGGCGAGGAGGATCGGGGTGTCAACCACCATGAAGGAAGACCCGGTGGAAGCCGAGGTCAACCGCATCATGCTGGAGACCAGCGAGGGCATCTCCATGCCACAGCCAACGCACAACGGCGTGGACCTCCGCGAGATCACCCTGAAGTCGGGCCAGAATGCCTACGACAGGTACCAGGAGCTGGCCGCAAAGCCTGAAGACAAGGGTCCGAGCCTCAAGGAAAGCCTGGAGAAGCTCATCTCGACCGAGGACTACCAAGCCATGCCAGACGGGGAGACCAGCCAGCTCGGCAGCCGTCTCAATGCCATCCAGGGCATCATCCAGAAGTACCGTGCGGTAGCCTTCAAGCGGCTCCAGATGGAGAACCCAGAGATCGGGGCCGCCATGCTCCAGCACAAGTACAAGGCCGCCGCCAAATACCTCGACAATAAGGGACAGACATCGGCGGGGGATCAGCTCCGCAAGTCTCTCGGCCTACCTTCCAGTCAGTAAGCTCCCGTGCGGACCATGACGGTCTGCTCGGATGGGCGGCACAGTTCGTTCTTGTCCTTGGGGGCTGTGCCGCCCTGTTCATCTCCATCATCCACCATCGCCACAATGGATCGACACCATGAGACGCGCCATTTCGTTTAAGCATTCGCCCCTCATCACGCCTGAGACCCTTGCCGCCGAGGCGTTCCCCAGCAGAGACATCAGTCATCCGCGATGGCTTCGACGGTGGGTTAGGCTCGAAGACAAGAACGGGGAGCCGCACTTCGGGATTGTCATTGGACAGGCGAACCCCGAGACCGAGAACACCGAGCGGCGGACGAATTGTCGCCTCAGTGTCACCGAGTTCGCGATCATTATGGAGGTCGCTCGGTGTGCGACGGCAGTGGAGGCTGACCAGTTCCAGGACCTGAACGGGTACGTTTTCGTCCGCTCGCACAATGACGCGCTTCCGGGGTCCAATGCGATGAGGAAGGCTGTCAAGGCATCTGAAGGGACTTCCTACCAGATGGGGCCGTACTTTCGTTCGCAGGGCTCCTACCTGCTGGTGAAGTTTGGTGTCTACGCGAACCGAATGGTGCCGCTCCACGGTGACTTTGGCGCGTTCCGTCGAGGCAGCAAGAACAGGGACAGGCTCCTAGCGAACGCTGAGTTCTTCGCTCACAATTCGAAGGGCCTCCCAGACAAGGCGATGGTCGGGCCTTATGTCGAGAACCTCCATAACCTCTTTGCTTTGCTGGATGCCAACCGCGAGCGGCGAGAGGATGTGGAGAATTCCCCTCCTATCTAACAATAGGCGAGGTTTAGAACAACCGCTCAGAACAATAGGCTTGGTATAGAATATAGAGCGCAATTTTCGTTGCTAAAACGCTCTCCTTAGCCATGCGTATTTCGCATATCAATCATGATAGAAATGCACTCTTGTCACATCCGATCAGTGACGGCAGCCAATCACTATCATCCCTCCCTTCACAGAGGCTCCCAATGACGACCAACCCAAAGTCCCAACTCCGCGTCTATCTCGACGTTGAGACCGAGCAGAATGCTTTCATTGCCCCACGGGGGTCATTCCTTATGGCGGCAGGGGTAGCCATTGCGAGGCATCATGACGACAGACCCCACCACGTCTTCACGATGTTCGGCCTTGCGCCTACCCAGGACTGGTTCCGAATGGGTGGACTTGCGGAAGCCATCAAGTTCTATGACACGCCCGAGACAGACATCGTGATCCTCTCGAAGGGAATGCCGCTGTTGGCTACCATCGTGGCCCGAAACGGGGTCCGGGATGAGAAGAAGCAGAAACTGTATGATGGCCATGAGTGGGTGGTTGACCTCAAGTCGGCCATAGCGTCTGTCCCGAGGCGGTGGCGGCAGGTAAAACCAGAACCCGCCTACCCCCAAAACGTTGAGGCGGTGGCTCTGAGGGCCGCACGGTTCGGCCTGGAACGGGCCAGAGAGGCATCCATTGCGTCCGACCTCGACCTAAGCTTCCCGAGGGTCTGGGGCAAGATCAGGCTCCCAGAGCTTGAAGGCTCTGACTACTGGAAGACACTGCGGAAAGAAGAGGATGAGGCTAATGCTCGTGTCCACACGCGAGGAGGCTGACCGATGAAGGAGGATTTGACAGCAGACAGCCGATGGTCGCCAGACACCACTCCGGCGCTCTTCTTCGATCCATACCTAGAGCCGCGCGATGGAAAACCACTGGCAGACGTGGCGCTCCAGATCGGGGGGCGCTTGGAGTCCGGCCTGGGGCTTCGTTGGTCTAGGACAGACGCGATGCAGCGGCGACAGACGGCTGTCTCAACGGTGCTGGCTAACCTCGCGTTGATGGCACGGGTCTCCCTCAAGGACGCGGACACGAGGCTAGCGGTTCCCACAGCGATACGGGCAGGCTCCACACGGTATGACCGCAGCGATTTCCCTAAGCGCCTGCTCTCGGAAACGCTCCAGCAGATGGAGAGGAGCGGCTTGGTCCAGCGCTTTGAGTATGCCTACAGGCGGAGGGCAACCACCGTCCTGCCAACCTCAGAGCTGCTAGACATGCTCGACGCGGCGGGGGTGGAACTCACGGACCTAGGACGAGCGGAGGGCGACGAGTCAATCTGGCTGTACGCTCGCCGAGAAAACGCCAAGCCCCTGGGTGGCAAGCCGCCTCCGAAAGACCTCATCGATTATCAGGACACCGACATCACCATATCGATGCGGAGGGAAATGGAGGCGATCAACGAGGGTCTCAATGCGGCGGACATCAGGATGCGCGGGAAGAGCCTTCCGCCCATTCACCTGAAGCGCAACTTTATCCTGCGTCATGGCGGCGACCCTAAGAGCTTCACGCTCGGAGGGCGGTTATTCGGCGGCGGGCCTTGGTTGTGGTGCTCGAAGGCGGAAAGGCGGGACATAACAATCGGTGGGGAAGAGATCGCGGAGGTGGACTTCAAGTCTGCCTATCCGAACCTTGCTTACTGCCTCCTCGGCCTGCCCCTGCCTGAGGTGGACCCTTACGAGATCGACGGCCTGAGCCGAGACGCCGCCAAGCTTGCTCTCCTCTCCCTCCTCTCCCGAGCGACGCCAATGAAGACCCTAAATGCTGACCTCAGGGAATTGCTCGGTGCATCATGGAGTGCTGAGCGTCTGGTCAGGGCCATGGAGGACAAGCACCCACGGCTGCGGGGTGCCTTCGGGAAGGACTTGGGGCTGGAACTTATGTTCCTGGAGTCAACCTTGTTGGTCTCCGTCCTGATGCGCCTCAGGGAGCGAGGGCTGGTCGGCTTGCCACTCCATGATGCTGTCCTAGCACCGCGAAGCCAGGCGGAAGATGTGGCGGCGATCATGCGGCAGCGCTCCAAGAAACTACTAGGAGTGGAACTTCCTGTGAGCATCAAGGGACAATAAGTTGTAGTTACTAAGGCCCCCTAGTTCCCCCTTTAGGTATTGGTCACCATCATCTCCTCATCCGCATAAGAGGTAGACCTCTGCGGTTCTAATGCTGTCTCAGCATGCCTTAGTGCTCAAAGTGACTGACATGGTGCCGGACTGATTGATCAAGATGAAGAGGAGGCTGAGCCGACTGAAGCAAGCCAACCATCCTCACCACAAGACCTCATGTCCCCACCCAATGTCCCCACCCAATGCCCCTCCCCAACGGCATTCCTACTGTCCGACCCTGCGGCTTCCCCAGCAGCGTATCCACACGGTCCCGCTCCTCACCCTAACCTCACGCTCCTAACCCTGCGGCCCCCATCACGAGCTGCTTGGTGTCTCCAGCGCAGCGCGGCAGGCATCAAGTAGGCTCGGGGTTAGCTTTGCGTGGACATTGGGGAGGACATCGGGTCAGACCTCAGGTGGGCTTCTGGTCGGGCTTGGTGGATGGACTTGCGGTAGGGCTGAGAGAGGACTCCCTGAGCACTACCCGACAGCAGGGGAGCAGACAGTTGGACATCACGATACGGGTGGTTCGGATATCGGGTCGGACTTGAGGCAGCTACTCGCGGCTGCGATGAAGATGAATGGTGTCTCATCCGAAGGCGAAGCCGCCCCGGAGCCCTACAAGGGGTCACTCACGCGACATCTAGAACGTGACAACGCGACGAGGAGCTTTCCCCCCTCTGGGGTGGGGTCATTTCGATACTGCCACACTCCACACCGGGTGGCTTTACGGTCGCTTCCACATTGCGCACATTGCAGGTTGCGTATTGGTGCAGGATTACACATTGCCCCACTTTATACACATTGTGGAAATGCACACTATCTCATTGTTTTTATTTAATATTGACCTGTAGCCCCTCTTTATGCGAAGGTGCTTTGTGCAATCTGGGATTTATCCAATGTCAAACAGCATCTCGGTCGAAATGGCCTTGGCTTGCAGAATGCCACGCTATGTGGAAAAGGCGTCAGAAGCGGATGACGGCATGGTCGCGCTCATGATCGATAATGCCAGTCTCATTCTAAAGCCAGCGCTTGCGGTCATCCTTGCTGAATTGGCTCCGATGGAAATTCGACCCAAAGCGGGGATATTGGGGGATTGGGCCTTATGGCACGGTGGCGGCAAAACTTCATGCCTGCCGCTTGAGGCTTTGACCATGCCAGGCAAAGCCCGCGATGACCTCTTGTTCATCCTTATTGGTCGCGCCGTTCGTAGGTTCAAAGGGGCTTGCGCCTTGGCGGACTTCCATTCGCGGCTTGCGGACTTGTTCACGGTCGCGGACGCGGCTTAGGGAATTCGCTCCACCCCCTATCATCAAGCGCCCCACGTTGCCGCGTGGGGCGTTTTCGCGTTGGCTTCACAGCACCCGCTACCCGCACAAACAAAAAGGCCGCCTTGCGTGGCGGCCTCTTGCGATTAGTTCTGTGGGCGGACTTAGGCTTGATAGACTAGATGGACCGGCCCGAGGTCAACAAAGCGGCACCCGCCTTCCTCCCAGCGATCCACGCGCCAAAACGAAAACTTGCTCCAATTCATTTCCAGATAGGCGTCCTTGAAACCGAGTGCAGCCAGGACTTTTTCAGACCAAGTAAACATTGCGAACTTCCTTTCAACCTTTTGACCAATCGCCAACCTGCGATGAACAATCCTTATTGTATTCGAGACACAAAGTCAATGTTGATCGAAATTTTATCGATATATCAAAAGCATATCCACTTTACACAAATAGAATAATGTGGCATTGATAAATAGTTACCACATTCCGCACATTCATCTAATCAACACTAAATCACTACCACATTCCGAATATTGTGGAGTTGCCCAATGATATACTAAACAAAACGGGTGGATATTGGCAGAATACCTTGAGGCAACGGGACGGAAGACACCGGACCAACTGGCCGCGCAGCATACCCGCGAATTCCACCCAGTATGCGCTTCGATAAGGTATGCATGAAGCGAAGCGTGGTGGGGCCGCTACAGTAGCGCTTCGAAAAATGCCATTGACCACCCATAGCGAAGCATGACATAACGAAGCACCTAAAACGAAGCAAAGGAGCTTTGAATGCCATGACTCTACTGCGAGCATACCTTCGAGCCAGTACCAAAGAGCAGGACGCGAGCCGTGCCCGATCCGACCTCGCCAAGTTTGCCCAAGAGCGAGGACTTAGGGTCGCGGGCTATTACGCGGAGAACGAAAGCGGTGCCTCACTCCAGCGGCCCGAACTGTTCCGCCTCCTCACCGACTCCGAACCTGGAGACATCCTCTTGGTCGAACAGGTGGACCGCCTCAGCCGACTTAATGCCGACGACTGGGAGCGCCTCAAGGCCGAGATCAAGGCGAAGCAAGTCCGCGTGGTTGCCCTAGACCTGCCCACCTCCTGGATGCTCGCGACGGCGGAGCGGGATGATGTGCAATCGCGCATCCTAGAGGCCATCAACGGCATGATGCTGGACATGTTGGCGGCCATTGCGCGGAAAGACTACGAGGATCGGCGGCGGCGGCAAGCTCAGGGCATCGAGAGCGCCAAGGCACGGGGCGACTATAAAGGCAGGCCAGAGGATGAGGAGCGGAACGCGGCCATCATGAAACTCCTTGCAGGCGGCCAAAGCTGGCGTAGCATAGCGGCTGCAACGGGATGCTCGATGTCAACTCTCAGTCGGCTAGCAAAGCGTCTACGGGAGGCGGAAGCCAGCAAGGAGGGCCGCAATGTGGTCGAGGCTTAAGAAGCTGCTCATGGGGCTGGTAGAGGCAATTGATGGACCGCCCACTCCTCCTCTCCACCCACCATCCGGCCTCTCGACGGCAGAACAATGGGATCTCCTCCCGCCCATCAAGCGTGGCATGCAATGGGACAAGGAGGGGAGACTATGGGTCCACGAGATCAAGCGGTGCCCTGCGACGGGACTTAGGGTCAGGATCACTCGGCAGGCCGCAGGGTGACTGGCACAGCAAAATGCTGTAGTATATTGCGACAACTGTAAACTTCTCGGGCACTACGTCGCATCGCGATGTGGCTGCGCAACCTAGGCAACGCTGCTGATGTCAGAAACCAATGAACGCCTGAATATCAGCAATAACTGGATTGACTATACCGTAGCGGCTGGCCGAGGGGGAGCGGGATTCGTACCAGTTCTTGGTGGTGTAATAGGTGAGATAATTACTCAACTTGTTCCCAATCAACGAGTTGACCGTCTGGCGAAGTATCTAGGCATGCTTGACAATCGAGTTGAAGTAATGGAGCACCACATCAAGGAGTTTATCAAGAATGACCCGGAGAGTATTGCTTTGATAGAGGATGGAGCTTATGCCGCCGCAAGAGCAACCTCGCCCGACCGACTTGAAAAAATTGTAGCTTGCGTTGAATCAGGCCTGAAAGGGATGAGCGAAGAGGGATACTGGCGCCGGAGATTGCTATCCATTTATTGCGAGCTGAGTGACGAGGAAACCGCATTACTATATAAATTTTATCAATCATCCGTTATTCAAATAGGACCAAAGCCGCCATCCGATAATCAAAACAAAGACAACAATAAGCCAAAGGCAATCAAAAATGCGAAGGAGCGTTTGGAACTGTCTCAAAGCATAGAGGCCAGCTCCGCAAAACTTGAGCGAGTCGGTCTTTTATTCTTTGCAAATCAACTACAAAAAACCGAAAGATTCACAAGTGACCACACAAAGGTCTCACCACAATTACTTCCCATATTCGAATCAAGTGGCCGCCCAAAAGGAAAACGAAGAATTACATATCTTGGATTAAGATTATTACTGTCAATTGGCATGATATCCGATATTCCAATCGGAGCAGAAAGAATACCTGTGTCTTAGAGACACTGTTTAAAACTATAAATCAGCACGACAGTGGAAATAATACTTTGAACACTCTCCTATCGGCATAATCTTCTCCAGCTCCTCAGCGCAGCCCTTCAACATCACGTCCGACCTGCGGTATCCACGCGCCGAGCTGGCCGCTAGTTCCGCATGCTCCCTACCGGACGCCCTCCCCGAGATGTAATGAGCAGCCTCGGCGTCCACCCTGAAGCGGCGGCAAAGGCCCTCAAAGAGATGGCGAAAAGGTGAAATACAGATGTCATCCTCAGTCAAGGGCGAGCTAACGTACCTACCCTGCGGAGCCTACTGGCGGGGTCTAGCACGAGATTACGCTCAACGGCGTGGTGCCCGCTAATAGGGCCTGACCAGACAAACAGTCTACCGCATATTGGCCCACCCGATGATGGCCGAGAAGGCGCTGGTGGCCTGGGAAGGCAAGCGACAGGAGTTAGCAAAGCGCGATTCTTAGAGTACTAGGGCGGGCCTTGCGCTGGGCCGAACCACTGATTGATGTGGATGCCCTTCCTCCTCCCCATCCACCATCCAGCCTCTCTACGGCAGAACAATTCGCTCACCTCCCGCCCATCAGGCTCGGCATCGAGTGGGACAAGCAAGGGCGGCTGTAGGCGCACGAGATCAAGCGGTGCCCTGTGACGGGGCTTAGGGTCAGGATCCCGCGGAAGTGCCTTGATGAGTCCCACAATTTTCAGTTGACGCAGAAACACTGCCACCAGAGAATAGAGTGATGTGTTATGTCTGGACTAGGCTGGAGGAAATATGTCGAAGGAGGTCGCCTCAAACACAGCCAAGCGGTTTGATCGAAGCTGGATCATCGCATGGTCTTTGGTCGCTCTCTGGTTTCTAATTGTGTTTGCGCTGGTTATTCCACAGCTCCGGCACTGCGACAGCCTTACATACCCAGGGTTCTTGGAAAGGTTTCTTGCATGCAGGACGCCAATGGACCTGGGAGACTTCCTTGCGGGTGCATTCGCGCCTCCGGCCTTTGTATTTCTAATTTTCACGGTATTCATCCAGTCGAAAGAGCTTAAGCTACAAAGAGAAGAGCTGCGCCTTACTCGGACTGAGGCTTCGGAATCCCGTCTTGCGCTTCAAGACCAGGCGCTGCAAATCACGGCGCAGACCGGTCTGCTACAGTTGGCAGAACAAGAGCGGAAATCCGCCGAACTCATTCGGAGGTTTGATGCCTTCGTTCTCCGTCTAGCAGGGCGTTTGAAAACAAGCAGGGAGGTATTTAGGCACCGCGACCGGTATGGCCAAACGAGAGACATTGGAAACTTAGTGGACCTTGCGGGGAAGTTTGCCGACCAAAGCCTCGTACAGCACCTCGGGCTAGCTGTGTCGAGGACATATACAACAAACGGGATCGAGTTTCCTTCAGAGTTAAGCCCCTATGAGTCGCACGACCCCTATGGATTTAAGAGAGTCTACCAGGCGCTTGAGGAACTGATAGCGCTCTATGACGAGCTGCCCCCTGAAGGAAAAATACGCGCAGATGCTTATGACCTGGTACCGCTTTTCTATGCGATGCAGGCGATGGCTATTAATTTGGATAATATCGACATGGGAGTTGAGTTTGGCTCCCCTCCTCAGGGGTGGAAATTCGATTCCCAAGGAAAAACAATACGCGAGTAAAGGTTTAATCGCCAATCACCGCTAGAGTCGTGCACATATGGCCCTGATCATCGGGTTAAGAAGCTCCCAGCAGCTCAAGGCATCGCCAGCAGGAATGTGCATCGCGGATCATGGAGGAATGAGGTGTTCACGCTATACGGGACCAAGCGTTCGGACGTACTGTACAGCCTCAAGCCCGTCGAAGTGTTTGCGGGCCGAGGTGAT
Source organism: Fluviirhizobium alvei (assembly GCF_030551875.1). Taxonomy (GTDB): domain Bacteria; phylum Pseudomonadota; class Alphaproteobacteria; order Rhizobiales; family Rhizobiaceae; genus Rhizobium_E; species Rhizobium_E alvei. Next base: position 128,788 of record NZ_JAUOZU010000013.1, read on the forward strand.
GATTGGCTGGGCGACATCGGGAAGAGGCCCGACCGTCCGACTGCGGACATCTACCATGGTGGGGCCGGAGACGACTTCATTTTCACCTACAGCGGCAAAGACAAGGTGTTCGGGGACAGCGGGAATGACACCCTCGTGGCGAACACGTCGTCCTCTTTCAGCTATGATGGTGGGGAAGGCTTTGATGTCCTTGAGCTGAAGGTCAATGCTCCCGGTGGCTACCTCACAATGTGGGCAGGCGACGAGATAGTAGCCATCAAGGTTGGCGCTCAAATCGTATCATTGCACGATGTCGAGGCGGTTCTTATAAACAAGGACACCCTTCTTGAGCTATGAATAGGACGGAGGAGGGTTCGGATCAAACCTTGATCTGGACAATCTTCTCCAGCTCCTCAGCGTAGCCCTTCAACATCACGTCTGACCCGCCGTATCCCCGCGCCGAGCTGGACGCCAGTTCCGCATGCTCCCTACCGAACGCCCTCCCCGAGATGTAATGAGCAGCCTCGGCGTCCACCCTGTAGCGTCGGCAAAGGTCCTCAAAGAGATGGCGAAAAGCATGGCTGGCGGGAGGAAGATTGGCAACACCGGCAAAGACTGTCTCTGTGATCCACTCATAAAGGTTCGCCTGGGTGCGTCTCGGAAACAGCGGACCAGATGCCGACGACTTGACGAATTCCAGGAGCCCCTCTTGGACCACGGCACTGTGGAGCGGAACCTTGCGAGACTTGTGGGTCTTTGTGGTGCGGTCCCCGTCCGAGCGGACATGAGCGAACCAATGCCCCTCGATCTCCTCGAAGTCCTCCTTGGTGAGTTGGGCTGCCTCCCCCACCCTCATCCCCGAGTAGGCCAGCAGCCACGGGACCCAGCGTCTCTCCGCGAGCACCTCCTGCCGCGATGCCTTGAGGATCGTAGCCGCCTGTTCAAGGCTGTATGTGCGGGACCGACTGTCCACATCCTCGCGATCCGGGACGGCAAGCTCCTCCAGAGGGAGGCCAGAGGGGAAAAGCTGTCCGCTTGTCTGGCGTTGTCCCCAGTGAGTGACAGCTCTTATGGTGTTCGCTTTATCCCTCACCGTGGTCCGTGAGGCTCCGCCTTTGTGAAGGGCCTCCATCCAGCGCATGACCTCCGAAACTGTTACGGTGCTCGCCAGTTCGCTCTTCCTGAAGCGAGAGAACTCAAGCACTATTCGGCGGTACTTCTTGATGGTCGCTATGGCCTTGCCGCGCCGAGAGGCCATCAGGGCAGTCTTGTCCTGTCCCCGCTTCTCCTCCTCGTCCACGATGTCCTCAAGGGTGAGCTTGAGGGTAGTCGGCGGGGCTGCCTTCTCCGAGGATGGTCTGGGACCTTCGTATGGGGGAATACGCTGAGCCCAGGCTGGCTCACTGTAGTCGCCCTCCTCCCAGCGAACCCTGAGACTACCAAGGGCGTCCAATAGTCGCTCCCCGCAGCGTTGGCGCAAGGAAGCCATTGTTTCAGCGTCCAGCCGCACACCCATCTGGCGGACAAGCTCATTCGCCCGCGCTACGCCCCAAATCTTGAGGATGTCTTCGGTCTGCCGATATAGCGACGCAAGGGCGCGGTGGCATGGAGTGCCTTTCGGTTCCTGTTCGAGGAGGCCCCGAATAGTGTCCAAGGCATCAAAGCGGTGGAGGAGCATAAGCCACTGCCCCAACTCAAAGAGCCGCTGTCTGTCAATGCTTGGACCAGGCTTGCAGTTAGATAGTTCGGCATCGATCTCATGTTTGACCAGCTCCTGCCAGATACGAAGCTCCCCCGGATCGGCCTCCTTGGCGCGAAGGAACGCAAGGGCGTCCTGACCGGCCAGCGCATGGATATCCTTGTGGGTTAGGCGCAGCGGGGCGTCATTAAGAAGCGACCGCCATCTTGCCCACATCTCCTCGACCTCAAGGCTGACACGCTTGTAAGCCAGCGCAGCGGCCTTGGGGTCCCGAGTACCGAGCGAGCGCTGAACCTCGTGAGTCACCTTCAGCTTCATCGCCAGGAGTTTCTCGCGCTGATTCCACAGGTCGGTTGGGGTCACCTTCCTGAAATAAAACATCCCGGAGTTAGGATGCGGCCACGGGCCAGTCATGACCCATCTCCTTCGCCTGGTCGCCATACGTGAACCTTTCTGTAGCAGTCCGTCTTGCGGAAAGCCAGCAAATCCAGTATGTTCATGAAGCTACAGGAAGAAATTGGTGGGCGATGAGAGACTCGAACTCCCGACATCTTCGGTGTAAACGAAGCGCTCTACCAACTGAGCTAATCGCCCTCAGGCGCGCTTGGCGCCGAGTGCGGTTCTGATAGTTCGAAAGCGCCCGTCGCGCAAGGTGGAAAATCGCCCCTGCCTGATTTTCTTGCCTTTTCCCAATCGAGCGCCGACCCTCGCCCCTGCCGGAGCACCAAAAGAGCCCGTCCCGCTGGTCCAATCCCCATTTCGGTCCGTATAAGCAGCACGAATTCAAGAGGATATTGCCATGACCCGTTTGAAATCCGATTTTCTTTATCTCGGCCTGTTCCTGCTCGTAGTGCTGGCGGTCGGTTTCACGATCGGCTTCGTTTTCCGGCCGGGAGACTGGTATCTCGCCCTCAACAAACCCTTCTTCACGCCGCCCGGCTGGGTGTTCGGCCCGGTCTGGACGATTGTCTATATCCTTATTGCCGTTGCCGGCTGGAGAACCTTTGTGACCGAAGGCGCAAGCGCGCCCGCCTTCCGCCTTTGGCTCGTGCAGATGCTGCTGAACTGGGCCTGGACGCCCGTCTTCTTCGGCGCCCAGCTGATCCTGCCGGCGCTGGTGATCATCCTTGCGCTCCTGGCCACGACCGTTCTGTTCATGATCCGCTCGCGGGACCGGATCGCAACTGCCTGCTTTGCCCCCTATGCGCTCTGGCTCACCTTCGCTAGCAGCCTGAACCTGGCGGTTGCCATTCTCAACTGAACGGATGGCGGTGATGCGGATGATCGCAACTGAAGAGCGCGCCTGTTGACAAAGGTTGTTTCGCGTGACCTTTTAGGCCTGTACATCGTGTTTTGAGGCCCGGCGAGCGGGCCAAATCAATGTTCGGAAAACTCGGATTTGCATCGCTGGTGCGCGCTGTCTGTGCCGGTCATGGCTATTGCGGCAGCGTGCAGGATGGCCAATTCATGCATGTGACTGATTTCATTCCCAAGCATGGAACAGTCTCCGCAGATGACTTCGTCGACTGGCTGTTTCTGGCCGATGATGAAACCTTTATCGGCAGGATGAATGCAATGCGACGCCGCGAGACTTTGCGAAGCATGTTCATCGCGCATATGGGTTCGACCACCGTCAAAGCAAGCAGGCTCCGCTGGCAACGATGACGGTCCAATGGCTACTCCAGGGCAACCACCCGCACCTGTCCTCCATCCGCGAGATCGAACAGATCTTGCGCGATCAGGGCAATGACGTCGCCGTTGTAGCGCTCAAGGGCAACTCAACGGACATTCCTTTGCCGGAAACCCTGGATTTGTCTCGCCCCACGGTGTGTTACGGCCCCTCCTTCGTGCCGCGCGCCTTGGAATATCCTCGCCTTTCGCCCGGAATCTTCTTCGATCCTGCGACTTTCCGTTGGTCCGCCTTCCGTGATGGCTGGGGGGACCGGATGCTGAGCGCCGATGCTCTCGTCGCTAACCTGCCGGAAGCCATGGCGCGAATTGCTTCTGAATGCGCCTTCGTTCGCCCCGACGAGGACAGCAAGGCGTTCGACGGCGGCCCCTATGACCGGAAGACACTGACGGCGGCTCTCGACCCGGCAATCTCAAAGGGTCGCATCAACGATCGCACGCAGATCATCATCGCAAGGCCGATACAGGTCGACGCGGAATGGCGCACATTTATCGTCGGCGGAGAGGTCGTAGCGGCATCCTCCTATCGCTACAACGGCATTGGAAACATGAACCTTCACGTCCCTCACCGAGCAATCGACTTGGCATTCGAGGCAGCCGAGCTTTGGGTGCCAGCGGATGTGTTTTGCCTTGATATAGCTCTCTCGGGCGAACGATATGGAATAGTCGAGGCCAATTGTTTTAACGCCGCGCGGTTCTACGGTGCGGACGCGGGCGTTATCCTCGAGTCCGTGGCGTCTTTCGTCGATCGCAAATACACAGCCGCTAACGATGCCCGGCTGACCACACTCTGACCCTGGCTCCGGGCGGCGAGTCCAGAAATCGTGGCGAGAATCCGGGGGAATCTGGCGAGGCATAAATGGGTGGCGACCCCTGCAGGAAAAGCATAAATAGCATTTTATTCAATGAATTCAATGGATAAAGCCCCCACACCAAAGCATTATCTTATCATTGAATTTGTTATATGATTTTATGATCCGCCCTCACCTTACAAGGTCACAGTAAGCGCTCTGGCCACCATTCATCAATCACATGGCTCATCGTGTCTTCGGGAATATCCGCATCACCTTCGCCGTCATCGTCATTCTGACGCTTGCCACCATCGCCGGGCTCGCCCTGCGCATTGCCGAGGCGATTGGCATATGGTGAAATATCCGATCACCATGGATACGCTGGGAAGCCTCATCGATCGAGGTTACGCCATCTACGCCCACTGCCAGGCGCAAGGCTGCGGACGGTCGAAGGAATTGGATTTGCCAGCATTGGCCGAACGGCTTGGCCGCGATCACCCGGCACTGTCCGCCGGTCTCACGCCGAAGCTCAAATGCAGCGCGTGCGGCGGTCGCAAGATCAGCATCACCATTTCGCCGCCGCAACAGCCGATAGAGCCATAAAAAAACCGGCGGCATTCGCGCCACCGGTTGCCCTCGCTCTAAACTGTCAACCTATCGCATCGTCACCCAATGCCACCAGGCATAGATCTGGTCGCGCAAGGCGTAGATGCCGGCCGCGCCGCCAAGCAGCCAGCCTCCGATATACCACAAAGCACGCCCGAGCATTCCCGCCCCCTGTGCCTGCGCCTTTCGCTGGGCAAATTCCGAAAGCGTCGGTGCCGCGCTGTCCACGCTCTTTTCCACCGCCGCCATCCGGTGGTCGAGCGCCACAAGCGTCAACCCCTGTTGCTCCAGTTTCTCATGCACCCGGCGCCGGCTTTCGCTGGCGTCGGCCTTGTCGGCGTCCATCCTCGTTTCGATCCGTCCGAGCCGATCGAGGATCAGCGCATATTGATGCCCCTCTTCCATCCCGGCCCCGCTATTTCTTGCGGCGGGTGGATCTGATCGGCGCGCTTGCCTGCGTCCGGCCATACATCACCAACAGGCCGGCCAGCAGCGTGCATGCCTGTTGCCAGATCTGATAGATGTTGCCGGAAAAATCGCCCGTTGCCGGGTCGAAATTGAGCGCGATGCCCGAGGCCGAAAGCCCCGCCGTGATGATGCCGCCCCAGATCGTGCGGCTCTGATACCAGCTTTTTTCCATGGTTCTTCCTTTCAATCAAAATCGGGGAGATCGACGGTCTGCCCCGCCATGTCGTGAGTGCAGTCGTTGAGGAATTGGATGCGCCCATCCGTGACAAATGAGTGGCAGACAAAGGTGATGGCATTTCCGGAAGCGTCTCGCTCCCAGTCCCCATCCCATTTTCCAGACTGGTCGCGGGTGATCTTTTTTCCCGTTACCAGAACGCTTGGTGTGAACGTCGGCTTGTCAGGATCACCGTTATAGCCCCAGCGCGGGCCTGACCCTTCACCGACCATGACTTATGCGCGCCATCACAGCCGGGACACCAGAACAAAATGCCGCCGTTCGTCGCACCGCGGAGCTTTGCCGAGAGAGCGCCCATGTCCGTTCCTTTCTCAAAAACCGGCCGCTTTCAGCGCAGCCTCGAATTTCAGGGCGTAGCCAGCAATCGCCGCCGCCTTGTCGGTTCCGTTGATGATGGGGCGTGACGCGCGATACTCCGCGAGATCGACAGCATCGCTCTCGTCCACGCCATCGAGATAGTCGTCGAGCGTTCGTCCGGTGAACCAGCCCTCGTCCATGCCCCTGATCAGGATCACGGCGGCATGTTCCGGCACCATGGCGAGCGAAGGATCGCCGACAAAATCAATGCCGGTCTTTTCCGCCGCCTTCTGGTAGTTCGCCTTGTGCGTCAGCTGCACATAGCCACGGCCAAGCCAGGACTTCCCGTCCGCATCCTTGCGCCAATAGGGCTTGCGCACCCAGGGCAGGCGCCCACGCGCGAAGGCAAGATCAAGGATGCGGATCGCCTCATCGTCCGATGATGCCAGGGTTTCCCGCACCGGGTGCATCGTATAGGCGGTTTCGTGGTAGGCGGTCGCCAGCATATAGGCGGCGTGGTCGAGGGAAAGCGGCGTGCCATCGTCGCGGTCGGCCTCGAGCGCATTCAGAAGCACCTCGAACCCTTCGACCTGGTATTGCGTCAGCTTGCCGGCGAAGAGTGATGAGCGAACGGCAGCATAGAACACGCCCCGGTCCATCTTGTGCGCCTCGGCAGGCGGAAACAGGTCCGCAAGCGTCAGCGCATCAGGCTGGCCCGTCACAGGCAAGCCGTGCGCCCGTTGGTATTGAGAAAGCACGGCAGCCGTTTCCGCTCCCATGAAGCCGTCAGCGCCGAATTTCGGCAATCGATATCCAATCGCCAGCAGCCTCTGCTGGACGCTCTTGATGTCCATGATGTTTCCTTTCGATGGTACGAAAAAACCCGCCAAAAGGCGGGTGATTTGGTCAATGCTGTCGGCTCGTTAACGCCCGGATGATCCAGGCCGCGCAGGAAGTTCAGTTCAGAACTTCATTTTCACCCGCAACCGGCGCTTCCCACCAGCCTGCCGGGTAAGGGTCTTCATCCAGCACCAGCACCGGTTCCCAGCCCAGGATCTGGCTCTTGAACAGAGTGAGCACCTTGCCGCGAAACGACATCATTGCGAACTTGTCGGAAGAAAGCGGGATCACCGTCTTGATGACAACAATGCGAGTGGTGCCAGACTGGTCGAAATACTCCATCGCATAAAGCTGTGTCTGCGCCGATAGCGATGAAAAATCATGCTGGCCGCTCGTGATCTTCGAACCTGCGGAAACCACTTTCTTCTCAATCGCAAAAGCAACCATCGTCAGCATCCTTCACATGTAAAGCACTGCAATTTCTGACAGTTCATGGTTAACCGTTGGTTAACGGTTGGAAGGTCTGTGACAAGAAATGGTAACATATTTCCGATGTGAGAGCCGGCATCTGGGCGGGCACATTCACCCGCCCGTGCGAGGTGCGCGGGACGAAGCATGATCGAATTAGGTAAATATCATTGGCTGAACATGAAATTTATAACGCGAGGTAATCAGGCTCCATCGTCCGGCGCAACTCTTCTGTCCTGGATTTCAACGTATTGATCTGTTCGATATTCGCTGCCCGCTTTTGTGACAATGCAGCCGTATAGTCATAGAGCTTTTGGTCAATCCAAGTCATGGTCTTGATCTTTTCGATCGTCGCCCCATCGACCTCTGTCGCAGAAACGCGCTCCACGGACCGGTTTGCATTGATAAGTTTGAAGTCCGGCACCTGCTTCCCGAAAAAATCGGCAAGCTGAAGGAGAAACTGCCAAGGCCGTTCGATCACACCAGCCACAACACAGGATTTCACATTGGCTTGGGCGATGCTCAGAAGTTCAACGGGATAGATTCCAGCAAGGCGCTCGCGCGTGGCGACATCGAGAGAAAAAGCAAGCTGCCACGTCTGCGCATTGTCGATGTTCATCCGAATATCTGGTCTATCACTTTCGATGAACTGCTCAAGCGTCATATCAGGTGGGATCGGATCACCAGGCGCCATGCGGCCACCCGGATTTTTCCAGTACGAATAGAGAGACAGGATGCGCTCGACAGGATCGCGTAGAACCGTCATGCAGTTGCCACCGGAGCCGCGGAAGAAGTTATAACCGAAATGGGAAATGTACAAATTCGGCTCATCTGCCGGCGGAACTTCGCGAAATAGCGGATACCCAAAAAGTTTCTCTCGCGGGTACCACTGGCTTTCGTCCACCAGTTCGAACAGCGTTTCAGTGATCGATGTTCCGCCGGCCTTGGGGACATGCACAAACACAAAGTTCTCGGTGATTCTCGCCATTTAAATGCTCCGCGATGAGATATTGCTCATTAGCAATAGCCCAGCGCTGGCGCAAGAAAGACTATGCGAGCTCGCCGATTGCTTCCCACTGAACGGTATCGCTCGTTGTCGAGATCGTTGAAGATCCGCTCGTCAAGGAAAGTTTGTTGATTGTGAAGCCGGTAGTGGTGGGAGATGACACCCTAGCTTGGAATATGCGAGAGTTATCGGCACCACGCTCCTGAAGCGTTATTTCTGGGGCGCTTTTGAAAGTCACTCCAAAGTTGATGACCGTACCACTAGGTGAATTATCGACTCCCTTAACTCTAGCAAGTTCCTTTCCATCTTTTGAAAGAATAGACCCCATTCCTCTGATCAGAGTAATGCGGTTTGGAGCTTCATTTGTTCCGGCGTTAATTTCGAAAAATGAAGTTTTTGATGTATCGATGCTTCCGATTAGGGTGGCAATCTCGCCGCCGATGATCAGGCTGCCTGCCTTCGCATTCGCCGTATCTTCGATATTACCGGCAGTGCGGCCAAGTGCCATGGTACACTCAAGGATAACGTACTTCCCGCCGTCGTTATAAATCTCACGCGTCGCTTCGGCGTTGTTTGGAAAGTGAACACCTTCCAGCAGCGAGGATCCAGCCTTGAGGACAAGTGCCGCGCGACCTTTGCAACTTTCGAACCATCCGCCGCGCATGGAAATCGCCCGTCCAAGACGATAAACACCTGAAAGATATCCGGCATTTGAATCAACAAGGATGCCACCGGTGTTCATGTCCCCAACGGTGCCGTTGTTTTCAATCTGGGTGCCTTCCAGAACAGTCTGAGTGCCGTTCAGAACCTTGATGCCCCAGCCACTGCAATCTTTATACGCGCCCCCGACAACCGTGTTCAGGTTTGGATCTGAGTATGTGCTATCTTCAAATACGTGCTTGATAAGCGTAAGGCCATTTACCGCATTTGCACCAATGCATCCGATGAGCGTGTTGGTCACGCAGTTGTTCAAAACAATGGCTGATGCACCATATCTGCAGCGGACGCCCTGCAGGATAGAATTCGTTAGACCCCAGAGATCCATGACGCGCTCACTGCCGCCATCAATACCTGACAGGGCAAAGTCGCGGAGCATTACAGAACCCTGAAACGTATTCGATCCACTGCTGCGCCCAATCTTGAAGAATGTCGCCCCGTCATTGACCCGCTTCTTTAGTAGCGATGCAACACCATCACCTTCGACAACGAGTTTTCCGGACCCGCCGGCCAGGTATCCATAGTCGAAGCTGTCGGTCGAAAACGTGCCGCGCGGGATGAGCAGAGCACCACCACCAAGCGCTCTGATTTTCGCGATTGCGGAGGCGATGAATGGGGTGGCGTCCTCCGCCTCATCACCGCTGGCACCCTCGTGAACAATATTGATCGTTCTGATCTTCAAGAGCGCCGGCGTACCAAGATCATCAATTCCCAAAGATCCTGCGCTGCCATTGGTCGAACTGGCCAGGTCCTCGAGCCGTAGGGCCGCACGTAAGGCCGTCGCCATCTGATCCTGCAAAGGCCCCGGCGCATCGAGCGAAAACTGTGGAATGTCGGATATATCAGTCATCACTACGCTCCAATACCACAACCTTGCCATCCAGAACCAGCGTGAAACCAGCAAGCGTCAGCCGCACCACCGGCACAGCGCTCACATCCTTCAGGCTAGCCGCAAGCGGCGCCCGGCCGCGCAGCGCAAAGCGCTCGCCCGTATTGCCGGTCCTCATGGCGTGATCACCTCCATTTTCTGAGCGATCGATCCTTCCGGCATGGCCCAGATCTTGTCGGACACCGAAAGATCGTTGAGGCTCTGCGGGCTCTTGGGCCGAATGGTCTTGTAGTCCTGCGTTGTGGGTTCGGGCGCATCCCCCTGCCCGATCACCCATTTCCCCACCGCCGTTTCCGAGCGCCATTCGAAGGCGATCGAAGAGACATTTTCGGCAAGCAGGGTCCACACACCAGGCTCACAGGTAATGCATGTCACGTTAGCGGCCATGGTCCACCTCAGAATGCAGTTGCGAATACCACGAAACTCGCAGTTCCGTGGTTCAAGGTCGTGTCTTCGTAGTAGTATTCGAGCGCCGAAATATTGTAGCGCGACACCCCGTTTGCGGGGATGCGCGCGCCCACGGCCCGTGCCGTTCCGGCGCTTTCCGCTGTCACGCTGCCATCGGGCCCGGCATTGTTCGAGCGCCATTCCTGCATGGTGCAGGAGCTGATGCCCGGCGTTCTCCCCCAGTTGAGTGCCATTCCGCTGCCGGAGAGCGTGGTCCAGTCAAGCGCCGACATCAGCACGTCACGGCGGTTCACCTGCTTGATCAGCCGCGCCTTGTTGGAAAGATTGGTGATGGTCGCCACATTGGCGCCATTGGTCACCACTCGCGCCACCAGAATATCATCGAAAGCGGAATCGAATGCCGCATCGGTTTCGAGAGCACTGGATGGATTATAGGCGAGGTCGGTCATGCTCTTGAGAACGAAGCCATCGGCCTCGGTGTAACGCAGGTGATAGGTGGTGTTGGCCACGGTGGCGAGGTCGGTCGCCTCTGTGATGTGATAGCCGAACCGGCTAAGATCCGGCTGATAGCTCATCGTCAGTTCGGTGCCGCAGCTGTCGACGATGATCTGGTCGACCACGCCGCGCAACCGGCCGGAATTCTGGATCATGTCCATCGCCAGCGCGCCGGCCCTGCGCCAGACGGCACGCACCTGGTCCCGGTGTTCGGATAGCGAGGCCGGGCGAGATGCGATCACGCCGGAACGCGTATCCCTCAGGTAGGAGGCCTGAGGCCGTGACACGGGTAAGCCGACAGACCGGCTGCCAGCCTGTACCCGCACCCGTGGCTTCGTCATTTTCGTTTCTTCCACCTGTTTTCGGTCGAACCGGTCTGTTTCTTCACGGCCGGCTTGCTGCCGGATCCGTCCATCTGGCCGAGCCCGAACAGACCATCCTCGAAATCGAGCTGCGCTTCCTGCGGTGGACAATCCCGTTCCGCTTCGAGCTGGTCCCAGATCTTGTCGGGCAGCCCGCGAACACCGAACAGGATCGCCGCCGTCTCAGCCTGGTTCATCGTATCAAGCATTTCGTTGGCCTGGTTCGGGTCCTTTTCCCAACGATAGTCGGTAAACCCGTCCTTGCGTCGCTTCGGAACCCGTCGTTCCGCCGTCAACTGCCGGAAATACTCATCATCAAGACCGCGCGGGAAAAACACATAGCCCCGCTCCAACGGGTCCTGTTTGGCGCAATTCCGATAGAGCGCCATCTTCAGGACCGAGCCGTTGAAGTTGTAAAACCGCTTGGCATATTTCAGGAGCTTGCCGGTCTTGTGGTTACGCTCCTTCTTGACCCTGGCGGTCAAGGGCGCCGTCTCTTCCTTCGCACCGCGCACCATCACCAGTTTTGACGCTGGGTGCCGGCGCGCCCATTCCCAGACTTCCTCGGTATAGGCGTTGCCGTCGATTGCTGCCTTGTCGATGCCGATCCGCCGCCCGTGCGCGTTCGGCCAGGTCTGCTCGAGGAGCCCGTCAAGCCGCCGCCGCGTTTCATCCTCTGAAATATGGCCGGGAATGATGCCGCAATCGATCACGAAGCGGCGGAAATCGCGCCCGAAGGCCACAGCCTGCCATTCGACCCGGTTGTCCTGGCAGTCGATCCCGAGCGTGACGATCAGTCCGCCGATGGCGATCGTGCCGCGCGGCACTTCCGAATTGGCTGCCCGATCCCGGAGCGTTTCCCAGGGCGGCGCTTCTCCTGCCGTGACATAGGCGCGGCCGACAGTATCGTTCAGGAACACCTGTTCCGAAGCCGGATCACCCTTGGCCGAGAGCCATTCGCGGGCGATGCGTTCCCAGCTCTGCAGCGGCGAATAGGCACTCCAGATATAGAAGGATCGGTGAAACCGCTTCTGCGAAGGGTTGTGTGCCCGCCATTCGAGCCCATCCAGCATCTGCTGCCGGTGATATTCCTGTATCTCGGTCCCGCAATCGATGCAGGTAAAATGCGCCTTCTCCGGATGGTTTTCATCCAGGTTGGCAAGCATGTTCTCCCACTCGAGCACCTGCATAAAGCCGCAATGCGGGCAAGGGACGTAGGGATATTCCTGGCTGCCATCCTCGAAATTCTTCGTGATACGGCAGCCTGGCATGACAAGCGGCGTGGAGATCTTGAAGATCTTCGCTTCCTCGATCCCGCGCGACCGGCTGTCGGCCTGTGTTTCCGGATCACCGGCGGAGTTGATCTCCCATTTCGCCAGGTCATCATGCACCTGGCGCTTCATCGTCACCTGGTCGATCGGCGCATTGGCGCCCATGATCTGGATGGCGCCGCGCCCGTCGACGCGCTCCTTGTAGAGCAGGCTGTCGAGTCCATCGCGGCTCTTCATCGGAAAGAGCTTTGAAAGCGCTGTCGTTCCCCGAAGCATCGGAGCAAGCTTCATCTTGCTCCAGCTCTCGGCCTTGGTAACCGTCGGCTGTACATAGAGAAAAAACGACGGATCCATGTCCATGGAGCCGCAAGTAAAAATCGTGGCGATCACGGTCGCGCCGATCTGCGCCGATTTCGACATCGTCACGATGCGGCAAAGATCGTCCGGCGACAGCGCCATCAGGATTTCGTCGAAGTACCGGAACAGACGCCGGCTGTAGGGGCCCGGATAATCCGGGCTTTCCAGCTCCGAAAATACGATGTTGTTTTCAGCCCAGGCGAGATAGTCCACACGGGCCGGAGGATTCAGCACCTCGAACAGCGCCTGGCAGGCAACCTTTTCGGCATTGGCCACGTCGATGACGATCTGGTTCATGTCACCGCCGTTTGATCGGTCTCCTCGGTCTCAATCGTCGTTGATGCCAGATCCGGCATCTCCGCACCGCGTTCGCGCGCCACCTTCGCGGCCCGCTCGCGCACGTCGCGAAATACGGTGCGCATCAGGTGTTTCACATCGCGCTGCGGCAGTTCGAACTTGGCCGCGACAGCCATGGCCATATCGTTGATGCCGCCATCGAACACGTCCAGCATGCTCGCCGCGATCTTGATCATCTCAGCCTTGGCCGCCTGAGCATCTGTCAGCTGGCCGGCATCTCTGGCTTCCGCCACCGCCGCATTGCGGTTGGCGCGCTGGAGCTGCTCGAACTTCTGCTGCTTGATCTTGTGATCGATGCCGAGGATCGGTTCCGGGTCATAGACATTCGGAGCCGAGATCGGCGCCGCACCAGAGAGACCCGGATCGATATTGGTCGAGGCACCATTTCCGAGACGCTGGCTCACATCCAGTGTCAGTCGAAGGTCCGCCTTGGCGCGCTCGACATCGATCTTCGCCCGCTGGCCGCTGCCCACCATCGCCGCAGCGCTGATCTGCCCCGCCGCGATGAACTGCGAAACTCGTCCGGGCGAGACATTGATCATGGCCGCAAATTCGCCTTTGGAAACGAGTTGCGGGCCCATGCTAAATCTCGACCTTTAATCCTTTAACGACCTTTAGAACCTTTAGGCTTCAGTTTTACCCTCAGACTGCCGGGAATTCGGGGTCCGCCGGGCCCGTTGGCTGGCTTTGCGGCATACGGTCCCTAACCCCGGGGGTGGGTCGCGCCCGCCCGGAGGGTCAGCGCGGCAGCAGCCGGTCGATCTCGTGGATGACACGCGGCAGAATGTTCTGCTCGATGATCTCTTCCATCACGTCGAGATAGTCATCCGGGTTGTTGGTGATGTCATGCGCAGGGTTCGGGCCGAACAGTTCGCGGATAGGTAACTGCTCCGAGCCGACCCGCCGCATCACGCCTTTATGACCCGACCCCATGGCCGCGATGAACGCATGCCGATACGATCCGCGCAACTTGACGGACACGCCTCGCCTCGTCTGGCTCGCACCGAGTTCGTATAGCGCAATCCAACCGGATCTTTCGACGACTTCGATCGTGCTACTTCCGGAATTGAAGTAAGCCGTTGCGCGTTCGCGAATATGTTTTTGCGGGATATCGATACGGTCCGAGCCGAGCCGGATGATCCGTGTCCTCGCCATATCGCGCATGCGGCTCATCGCCCGCGCCATGGCTTTGGCTTTGATCTCGCCAGGAAGATTGCGGAACGCCCGCCCGAGCTGTTCGAATTCGGAAGCGTCGAACCGGATCTCTGCCACGTCGCACCCACCTGAAATGCAAAACCCGCTGAAGCGTCTCCGCCAGCGGGTTCTGGATAAATTTCCACGCTTCAAGGCTATGTCAAGTTTCTGCCGCAGTGAAGCCCTGCAATGCGAATTTTTCTTCAAGCATTTTCAACAGCTTCACTCGCGGGAACAACAGTCCAGATTTCGGGATGCGGTTCAAAGCGCTCGACGCGATGGGCCACAAGACCGGTCTGAAGGCGATTCGAGACCACTGCAACAGCCTTTGCCCAAAGATACCAGTCGATCCGCGACCGAACCGCCCCTTCATACGGTTCCGACAGTTCGAACTTGCGATAGGCACCCGGCTTTGGTCGATGGGTGCGCGCATCATAACCATCCACCTCGAGTGAGTTGCTGCGACCAAGACTATCCTTGAATGTCTCCTGCCGGAACCAGGCCGGCTTACCTCCACGCGTCACCATCCGGTATTTTGGCCACGCCACCCGCCATTCCGGCTCTCGCTGCATCACAGCATACCCAATGACGGTCGCGATCAGATTGTTGGTGCTGGTCTCACGATCGCGGTTCGCCCGCTGTTTCAGCACCGTCGCGACCGTTTCGGCAATCAGCCCATGCGGATCGTCAAATTCCGGCATCGGGTTCCAGCCTTCCGGCAGGTCGAACGTCTCAGCGGAAAGCAGCATCACCGCTTCGCTCGCCGCCACCGCGTCCGGATGCACATCGTCGATATCCGGCAATCCGCCGACGCCATATCCGGACCGGTCAATCACCGTCCCGAGCGCCGCATAGGAAGCCATCCGAGACCAGGCCGCACTCTCGTTGTTGGAGGCGAGATGCACCAGCTCCTCTGCAAAAGCCCATTTCATGAATTCCATAAAGCCAATGCGAAGCATCAGAACCTCCTGTCGGTGTCAAAAACAGTCATTTGGGACGCTAGGGACGATGAGAAAGAGAGTTTGGGACGCAAAATGGGACGGAAAATCCTGAATAAGCGAACAAAAACAAAGGTTGGGACGCTAGGGACGCAAAATCCCGCCTTTCGCACCACGCGCAACCTCTCGCCATTTTCGTTCACACTCATTGTGCATTCCCGTTTGCGCGTGCGCGCATCATGGAAGGTCGGAAACTTCCGTCCCTAGCGCCCCTAGCGTCCAAAGCCATTGTTTTCATTTCCATTTCCCCCAACCCTTCGTTTGATTTCCGTCCCAACCGTTTCGCATTACCGTCCCTTGCGTCCCAATCCGAACCACCCCGGACCCTTTGAGATGGCGCAGGAGGGCCGCAACAGCCCTTTGCTGCCCGCGCGTCCCGGCCAAGGGTCCGGGATCAGCGCATGTCATCCGGCCACGGCTCATCGCTGGGCGGCGGAAAGCGCTCGTCGCGCCCGCGCCCGCCAGCCTGCGGTTCGAAGTCCGGCAGAATGCGGATGCCGCAATAAACGGTGGTGCCGCTCTTGCCTTTCCAGAACTGGTGCAGGGCCTTGTCTGGTCCCAGCCAGTGCTTTCGGGTCTGGTCCGGCAATCGCTTGGTGAAGGTCGCCTGCTTGAATTCCGGCAAGCCCTCGCGCCTGGCATAGGCGCAGAAGGCCTCGAACAGCGAAAGCGGGCTCTGCCGGTCCTCCTCGCGCCCGGTGATCTCGCAGGCATTGCGCAGAAAAGCGCCGATCGGGTCGCTCTCCTCGCGATATTCGGCGGTTGCTGCCCGCACCTTGTCCGGCACCCGCAAGCCGCCATTGAGATAATCGAGCGCGCCGGCCACCATCCAGGCAAACACGCCTTCGGCCTCGGCTCGCAGCTTTTTGGGAAGGTCCTGATCGACCTCCTCTTCGGGAATCTGGATCTCGAACGGCACCAGATGCACGCGCCGCCAGATGCCGTCGGAATCATCGCGGATCTGCGGCTTGTGGTTGCCCGAAAGCACGATCTTGAAATGCGGCCTGAGCTCGAAGAAATCCTGGTTGAGCCGCCGCACCGGCATCTTTTCGCCGCCGGTCAGGGTCTTGATCAGGGCATCCTTGAGGTTGGTGCCCATTTCCGGCTCGCTTGCGGCCACCAGGCGCGCGCCCGGCAAGCGGGCAAGGTCTGGCGTTGCCTCGGCACCGGATCTGCGACTGTCGCCGGCAAAACTGTCGATCGACATCGACACCGCATAATCGCCGAGGATCTCGACCAGCAGATCCATGAGCGTCGATTTGCCGTTTCGCCCGGCGCCATAAAAGAACACCATGCATTGCTCGAGCGTCACGCCCAGCAGGCAATAACCGAAATAGCGCTGCAGAAAGGCGCGAATATCGGGGTCTGGCTGGATCCGCATCAAAAAGCGCTTGAAGGCCGGTGCCGCCGCATCACGGCGAAAATCAACCTCCGCCAGCTTGGAAATGTAATCGCTGGCCTCATGGCCAGTTTCCATCACATTCCAGCGCCCGTCACGCCGCACGAAGCGCAGCGTGCCGCTCCGGCAATTGAGCGAATGGAGATCGCGGTTGAGATCTTCGACCGAGATCGAGAGATAAGGTGCGGCCTCGATGAGCATATTGTTGATGCGGCTGGTGCTCTGCGCCGCGCGGGCAAAATTATGCCGCGACGAAATCCGCCCTGCACGATCCTCTTCCACCTCTTCCATCCGATCGATATCGCGTTGCAGCCGTTCGTAATCCTTCAGCCGCTCCGGCGTCCAGCCCTGCCCTTCCTGGGCCCGCAAGCGCTTCTTGCGCGCGGCGGCACCAGCGGCGATCGCCTCACCGGCTGCGCGATAGGCCGCGTGTTTTTCCGCGTCCCAGTCCGCCTTCGGCCTGCCCATTTTCGTCTTGATCAGTTCGGCCTCGTCGCCCTCGGCAATCAGCCGGTCGAGCTCGTCGAGCGAGACCGATTCACCTGCTTTCGGCGGCTGCCCCATCTCCTGCAGGGCCGCTTTCGCCAGGCGCCCGGCCTCGATCTTCGCCCGCTCATCGTCGGAACATTCGAGCAGAATGGCCTCGTCATCGATCCATTGCGCAGTCTTGTGCGCCAGCCGGCGTGTAAAGGCGCCGGAATCATCTTCCTTCCAGCGCTTGCCATCAAACCCGTGCCAGCCAACATGCGTTACATGCCGGGCAATGGTGCCATAGCGAATGCGAAACCGGTCGCCTAAGCCCATGTCGGTTTCCGGTGCGGCGGCGCATTCTTCCAGCTTTTCGTCGTCAGACGGCTCAAGGGCCGGCTCCGGCAGATCCGCCTCAAGAACCGGCAAAGGGTCCGGGTTGGCGCCATAGGCCGCGCGTTGTTCGGCGGCAATCTGCGCCATGCGCAGCACCGCTTCCGGCAAACCGTTCGATGTCATTTCGCACCCCTGCTTAAATCCGCCCAATCCATCCCTTCGGGCGGCCACCATATGCTGACCGTGAGCCCGGGCCGGGCAAGGCGGGCCTCAGCCCGCGCCATATCCGAAAGGGTCCGCACCTTCTCGCAGTCGCCATCCGCACCGATGACGAGATCCGTCACATGCGCCGGTACCTGAAAACAGTCGCCTTCACTGCCCGGCTTCGGCACCGGTCCGCCCACCTTCACCCGCCGCGCGCGGCCGGCACTGTCCGGCTTGGTGAGGTTGGGATGGTAAAAGCTGCTGTCCGGGTCAGCCGGGCCGGATATGTTGCCCAGGCTGCCGGCGGCGAAATAGAATGTGTCATCGCGCCAGCCTTCCTGTGCGGCCAGCCAGCCGGTGGTCTCTATGCCTTCGCCGCACAGCCAACGCCGCGCGGAAAGATCGCCCAGAAGCGGAATGATCGATCCCTTGAAATGCCCGCGCATCTTTTTCGTCTGCAGGATCTCATAGTATCCGGAGGCGATAACCACGGCGCTGATGGAACACCAGGATGGATGAAAGCGCGTTGGCCTTGGGACATCAAATGGTGGAAGCCAACAGGCCGACGCCGCGACCTTGTTAAGGCCGGCGCACTGATCATCGCTGAAATTGAACGGCTGGACCGCGCCACCCTCAAGGGAGGCGACCATGAGTGACATCGTGGAACGGATATCTGAACTGCTACTGGCAAAAGCGAAGAGGAAGCGTGAAGCAATTGAAAGGGCAACTATGAAGCCATTGCAATGTGCTGATATAAATTCAGCGCTTGAATATGGCCGAATACAGGGCATTGAGATGGCGGCAGAGGCGATGAAAGAGTCGCCATTTGTGATGATCAACAATGAATTTGGTGCGCTTCGCTCTCGCCTTGAGCAGGCGGAGAAAGAGCGGGACGAGCTTAGGGATCGCGTGAATTTTACGCTTACCGATCACCAAAGATTATTGCAAAGATCAGATATCGAATCCACATGCGACACGCCTGATCTTTGTTTTGCTGAAGGTGGACCAGTCCGCTGCGGTCCGTGTGCCATCATACAATCTCGCAATGAAGGGGTTGCTTGCTTTGATTGGCTTCCATTCTCCCCGGAGCAGTATCGATTAAAAAGACGCGCCGAAGCCGCAGAAAGAGCCCTTGCCGATGCCCGCAACGCTGCATTCGAGGAAGCGGCGCGTATCGTGCAAAACTCACCATTGTCTCATCACACGGACAGGATAGCTGCCGCTATCCGAGAAAGGGTCGCCCCATGACCCTCCCCCGTCTCGCCCTATCCGTTCGCCAGCCATGGGCATGGGCCATCATTCATGCCGGCAAGAACATCGAAAACCGCTCATGGAACCGCCGCTATAAATCGGCCCATGGTGCGGCACTCGATTTTCGTGGCCGCGTTTGCATCCATGCCTCGAAGGGCATGACACGGCACGAATATGCGATGGCGATCGATGTTTTCCGCAGCGCCGGCGTTGTGCATCTGGCGCCATCACCAGATAGGCTTTTGCGTGGCGGCATCATCGGCACCGTTGAGATCATCGATGTCGTGTCGCAATCCCATAGCCCGTGGTTCTTTGGCCCCAAGGGGCTGCTGTTGCGTGATCCGCAACCGGTTGAATTCATCCCCTGCCGTGGCGAGCTCGGCTATTTCGAATGGCACCGCGACGACGATGGCGTCGCCGATCCCCCCGCCAAATGGATGCTGCCGCCCGGCGCCAGGCCAGAGACAGCATCGGAAGCCGCCGACCGCCAATGGGCGCTGTTGTAGAGGAAACCGGAATGGGCAGAAAAGCTGTTGCTGTCTCGCAGGATGCCATTGTCCGTGCGATATCCGCCGTTCAAAAGGCCGGCGTCGAGGTGAAATCCATCCGGGTTGAACCGAGCGGCGCGGTCATCATCAACGGGGATAACCCGCCAAAATCTGAAAAATCACTTGAAAAACCGATTCTGGATTACCTCTGATGGAAGGCATGCCGAAACCGCGCCCGCTCTATGTGCAAAAGCATGTCACCAGACACGGAAAAATCGTCTGGTATTTTCGCATTGGCACCGGCCCGCGAACCAGAATGCCGGGTCAATATGGCGACAAGGAATTCATGGAAGCGCACCGCAGGCTTCTGGCCGGCGAGACGATAGCGCCCAAAAGGCCGGCCGGGAAAATGACGCTTCAATGGCTGGTCGATCAGTACCAGGAATCAGCGGCGTTCAAGCAACTGTCTCCGGCCACCCAGTCTGTCAGGCGCAACATGTACAAGAACGTCTGCAAGGGTGATGCTGGATCCGCACTCCTGTCGCAAATCGGGCGCGCCACGATCGCCGGCGGCCGCGACAAGCGCGCCGATACACCTTTCGCTGCAATCAGCTTCATGAAGATGATGAGCTATCTGTTCGAATGGGGTGTCGATGCCGGTTACATGGACGAAAACCCCTGCAAGGGGGTAAAGCGCCCGAAGGTCAAGACCGACGGCCATAAACCATGGTCCGAAGAGGACATCATTGCCTTCTACCGAAAGCATCCCGCCGGAAGCCAGGCCAGGCTTGCAATGGAGCTGCTCATGTTCACCGGGCTTCGCCGATCGGACGTCTACAGAATCGGGCCGCAACATATCCGTGGCGATGTCATCGAATACCGGGCAACCAAGAACGGCGAAGATCTCTATATCGCGCTACATCCAATCCTCAAGGCATCCCTTGCCGCTGTAAAGACCGGGCATATGGCCTATCTGGTGACGCCCATCCACGGGCGCCCGTTCAAGTCCGCAGCATCATTCGGCAACTGGTTCGGTGAAATGTGCCGCGAAGCCGGGGTTTCGGTTCGGGCTCATGGCATCCGCAAATCTGTCGCGCAAAAGCTGGCAGAACTGGGTGGCAGCAACAGCGAACTGAAGGCGCTCTTCGGCTGGAATTCGGACGCCATGGCGTCTCTCTACACCCGAAAAGCAGACCGCCGCCGGATGGCCTTGTCAGCCGCCGAGAAACTAAATGAGAACATCCTATCCCCACACCTCGAAACAGGTGTGGGCGAAAATCAAAAAAACGATTGATTTTCAATTACTTAAAAAGTGGGTGGCGACCCCTGCAGGACTCGAACCTGCGACAACCTGCTTAGAAGGCAGGTGCTCTATCCAGCTGAGCTAAGGGGCCATCAGCCGCCGTTGACCGGCGGCAGGGACTTTAATGAGTCCAGGGCTGCATGCGGTTGAAACGGAAGTTATCCGTGTAAGAAACGTTCTTGCGCGTCGCTTCCTTGGGCTCGATCACCCGATAGGCAATACCGTGACGTTCGGCATAGGCCTTGGCGAGCTCGCAGCTTTCGAAATTCAGGCGAACCTGCTGCTTCATCTCGCTGCTGCCGGTATATCCGGTAAGCGAATCGATCGTCTTCGGCTTTTCCTGATCGAATTCCAGCACCCAGAGATGGGTCTTGGCTTTTCCTGACTGCATCGCCGTCTTGGCGGGGCGGTAGATCTTCGCCGACATGCTCTTTTCCTCATCGACTGCGCGGACTTGCTTGCCCCTTCTGCCACAGATTCACCCGTTTGTGAACGACATCGAAGGCAAATTCCAACAGACCTCGCAAGCCGGAATTGGCGATATCCGCCGCGCTGGCCCACCGATCTGACGATCAGGCAATGACAAGTCGCCGGCCGCAAGTCAAGCCACTTGTCCGGCCGCAATCCCGAGCGATTTTCAGGCTGTTGAAATGGTCGGAGTGGAGAGATTCGAACTCCCGACCCTCTGGTCCCAAACCAGATGCGCTACCAGGCTGCGCTACACTCCGACTGTCGAAACGCTGGCTGGATTACACGGTTCATACCGGCACCGCAACCCCCATTTCCACTTTCACACCCTTCCGTTCAAGGGTTGGACGTGGTGGCCGCAATTGCGGGGGCAATGACCCTGTCGCCCTCTTTCAAATGGCGCCGATCCGCCTCGCCCGCATTCACCTCCAGCACGTAGAGCGTCATGATGTGCGAATCGATGATCGTCTCCGACAGCGGCTCAGCGTTGCGATGGATATGGCCGATGCGGCCATCGGTGCCGATAAAGATCATGTCGAGCGGGATATAGGTGTTGCGCATCCACATATAGACACGCCGTGGCGTGCCGAAATCGAACAGCATGCCGGCGCCGGCATCGAGCGCCTGCCGGTCCATCAGCCCCTTCATCCGCTCGTCGGATGTGCTTGCCAGTTCGACCTGGTAGCGCGCCTTGACGCCACCCTCGCCTTCGATGCGAAGCGCCTGCCGCTCGAGCGCCCAGACGCTCTGAACGAGACCTAAAAACACAAAAAGCGCCGAAACGGCGCTTGTGATGGTTTTGCCGCCCACTCGCATCAATGGGCCCGGTTGGTCGGCACAGCCATATCGGGATGGATTTCGGCCGCCATGAGCCCCTTGTCGCCATCGCCGAACCGCACCAGAACGCTCTGGCCCGGCCTGAGTTCGGTAATACCGTAGCGCCGCAGCGTTTCCATATGCACGAAGATGTCCTCGGTGCCCTCGCCGCGTGTCAGGAAGCCAAACCCCTTGGTGCGGTTGAACCATTTGACGATCACCCGCTCAAGCCCGCTCGACGGGGTCACCTGAACATGGGTCCGGACCGGCGGCATCTGCGACGGATGCACGGCCGTCGATGTATCCATCGAGAGAATGCGGAAGGCCTGGAAGCCGCGATCACGCCGCTGGATCAGAGCCACAACGCGCGTACCCTCCAGAATGGTCTGGTATCCATCGCGTCTCAGGCAGGTGACGTGAAGAAGAACATCTGCCATGCCATTATCAGGAATGATGAAGCCAAACCCCTTGGCAACATCGAACCACTTGATGACGCCGGTGATTTCGACGAGATCGACCGGATCCTGGACGATATCCCCGAAGAGCGAGGAATCTTTGGAAGAAATCCTATCCGCCATATTGTCTTGCCCCTCGTTACGCACGCTACCGGTTAATTGATTCTTCACCACCGTGATTAACATCCCGAAATGATACAGATGCAAGTCCCGGCTGTTGAAAACCCACGTCGATAGCTCGCACAAAAGGCTTGCCTCAAACTGGCTTTCTGGAGAAGCTTGCCGGACTTTGTGACTGGAGCGAGAAAATACAATGCGTTATCTGCACACCATGGTGCGCGTCACCAATATCGAGGAATCGCTGGACTTCTATTGCAACAAGTTCGGAATGACCGAGATTCGCCGGATGGAGAACGAGGCCGGCCGTTTCACGCTCGTCTTCCTGGCGGCGTCGGAGGATATCGATTCCGGCCGTGCCGAATCGGCACCGCTTCTCGAACTCACCTATAACTGGGACCCGGAAGCCTATACTGGCGGCCGCAACTTCGGCCATCTCGCCTACGAAGTCGACGATATCTATGCAACCTGCCAGCGACTGATGGATATGGGCGTTACTATCAACCGGCCGCCGCGCGATGGCCGCATGGCCTTCGTCCGTTCGCCGGATGGAATCTCGATCGAAATCCTCCAGAAGGGAGCCGCCCTTCCCTCTAGCGAACCCTGGGCTTCGATGCCGAATACAGGCGTCTGGTAATCCGTCTTCATAGGACGGAACTCCTGGCGCAAGGTTGACGCCATAGATCCGGCCATTCAAGCGTGGGTCATCCTGCCCGCGCCCCGTCTCGCGATCACGGAATGTTTACTTCAGTTTACATTCCGCGATTTCTTGGTTACATGTTGACGCGCGACGGCGAAGTGTAGAGTTGGAGCCTATTATTGCAGAACCAGCGAACAACAACGTTCGGAGCCGGCAAATCACTGAAGTTTGCCCTTTTCGCTGCGACGATGCTCGGGCTTGGTGGATGCATGTCGTCAACCACCGATCAGCTGGAATCCATCAGCACCACCAAACCGCAGACGCTCGCAGCCGCCAACGCACCGGTTGTTGCCGATACGTCGGCTGAAAATCCGCCTTCTGACATCGCCTCGCAGGCAGCGCAGGATGCGGAAATGCTCAATGAGAATCCGAACGCGACCGAAAACGCCATCGTTCCCGGTCGCAAGAATGTCGCGGCAACCAAGACCAGCCTGTTTTCGACCCAGCCTGTCCCTGTGGAAACAGCCGACCGTCCGCTGACCGAGACGATCGATCCGGTCACGGGCAAGCCTGTTAGCGCCGCCATGAATGCGACGCAGAACAGCATCTATGCCGGGGCGACGGCTCCGGTCGTCACCAGCGAAACGGTGCCGCTGCCGAATGCCGAAACGGTGGCACAGGCGCAGGACATGGCGCTTGCGGGTCTCGTGCCGCCGGATGAAGCGCCGCTTGCTGCCGAAATCAATCCGGATGCGGCGGTAAACCAGCCGGTCGAACAGGTGGCCATGGTCAATCCCGCGGTGCTAACCCCTGAAGTGGTGCAACAGACGGAGGAGCCGAAGGAGAAACCGGTTCGCAAAGCCCGCACGCTCGCAGATTTCTTCGGCAATGCCGATGACGAAGAGGATGAAGAGAATTTCGATTCGTCCCGTTTCGGCGATTCGTCGCGCAAGCGTCTGAGCACATCGTCGATTCCCAACATGCGCACAGCTGCACTGCCGAATGCCGCCCTGCCCGGCGTCACCACAAATGCCATGTTCCCGCAGGCCCAGCCGCTCGATCAGGGCGACGAGGATGATGGCGAGCCTGTGGGGCTCATGAAGCTCGCATCTCTGCCCAGCATGACGCGGATGGCTTCGAACGGCATCTGGACCCAGACGCCGGAAGTGGAAGTCTCCTGCCTTCGCCCCGAACTCGTCAACGTGATCAAATTTGTCGAGGATCATTACAAACGGCCGGTCGTGGTAACCTCAGGCTATCGGGATCCGCGGCATAACCGTCGCGCCGGCGGGGTGCGTCATTCGCTCCACACGCTTTGCGCAGCGGCCGATATCCAGGTTCAGGGCGTTTCCAAATGGGCGCTGGCCGATTACCTGCGCTCCATCCCCGGACGCGGCGGCGTCGGCACCTACTGCCACACCAACTCGGTCCATATCGATGTCGGCGGCGAACGCGACTGGAATTGGCGATGCCGGCGCAGCAAACGGCGGGGTTGAGATCAACAGGCGCGTAAGCGCCTGTTTTGTTTTGTGAAACGCATTTTTTACGCTCGTGCTTTTTTCTACATTTTTTTGTCATTTTCCGCTTTTTTGCGCTTGCGGGAATCTCCATGCCTGACTATAAGGGCGCCACCACGAAGGAAGCGCCCTTCGTCTATCGGTTAGGACACCAGATTTTCATTCTGGGAAGAGGGGTTCGACTCCCCTAGGGCGTGCCATCATCTCCACAAGCATTGTCGAATTGAAACGCAAACAGAATGGCTTGCGCTATTTTCCTAATGTTTTGCCCGAATAAAATTCCCTCAAAGATTTTCTCGATTTTCTGCAAAAAAATGCAAACTGGCGCTTGCGGGAATCTCCGTGCCTGACTATAAGGGCGCCACCACGAAGGAAGCGCCCTTCGTCTATCGGTTAGGACACCAGATTTTCATTCTGGGAAGAGGGGTTCGACTCCCCTAGGGCGTGCCACTTCTTTGATTTCCCCGAAAATATGGACCAGCAAACGCTTCCCAGCGCTGTAGCCTGTCATTGTGTCTTCCGGACCATCCGAAGGACCAGGAGCTTGACATCAGTGGGCTTTGGCCGCGTCGAGAATGCGGAACTGGATCCGGCGGCTTCCCTGCCAGTGATCGGCACCGAGCGTCCCGGCGACATGGATCTGGTCTCCCCGCCCGGAAAGCAGCAGGCGTCCCAGATCGGTTTCCGCCGCCCGGAAGGCGATCGCATCGATCCGGCTACCATCCAATCCCTGCATCGTCACCTTGACATGGTTCGTGCCAATGTAGCGGCTATCGATCACACGATGCGCCGGCAGCACGAAAACCGGTTGCGGGTGGCCCGAACCATAGGGCCCAGCCTTCTCCAGCTGATCCACCAGATCAAAACTCGCACCGGCAGCCCCAAGCGCGCCATCGATTTTCAACACCTCGTTGGCGACAAGTTCGGATACGGTGCGCTGTGCCTGTTCATCGAAAAAGCCGCGCAGGCGGCCAAGCTGGGCGCGCTCCACCGTCAGGCCTGCTGCCATCGCGTGCCCTCCACCCTTGACGAGCAAACCGGATTCGACCGCCGCGCGCACCATGCGGCCCATGTCGAAGCCGTTGATCGAGCGACCGGAACCGGTTCCCTTTCCGGACGGGTCGAAGGCGATCGCAAAAGCCGGTCGGCGGAATTTTTCCTTCAGGCGCGCAGCAAGCAGCCCGACGATGCCGGGATGCCAGCGATCGCTGGCGGTGACGATCACCGATGCCTTTTCCCCAGTCCCATATTCGGCAAGCGCTTCGGCCTCCGCTTCCGCCAGCATCGCCGCCTCCATAGCCTGACGCTCCTTGTTGAGCTCGTCGAGCCGGCTGGCGATCTCGGCGGCGCGTCCGGCATCGTCTTCCATCAGAAGCCGCGCGCCCAGCGCCGCATCGCCGATGCGACCGCCGGCATTGATGCGCGGACCGATCAGGAAGCCAAGATGATAGGGCGTGACCGGTCCGCCGATGCCGGCCTTGACCAGGAGTGCCGTCAGCCCGGGATTCTGCATATGGCGGGCCGCCACCAGTCCCTTGACGACATAGGCGCGATTGAGCCCCTTCAGTGGCACCACATCGCAGACCGTCGCCAGAGCAACGAGATCGAGCATAGCCAGTAGGTCGATCGCCGCCGCCCTCTCATCGCCCTGCTGGCGTAGATGCCGCTGCACAGCCACCAGCACCAGGAAAACCACGCCGGCCGCACAAAGATGCCCCTGCCCGGACAGATCGTCTTCCCGGTTGGGATTGACGAGGGCATGGCAGGCCGGAAGATCATGGGTCACCTGATGATGATCGATGACAACGACATCGATCCCGCGCTCCTCAGCCACCTTGAGCGATTCATGGCTGGTGGAACCGCAATCGACCGTCACGATCAGTTGCGCACCGCCATCGATCAGCTGGTTGATCGCGGCGGGATTGGGTCCATAACCCTCGAAAATCCGGTCGGGAATATAGATTTCGCAGTCAATGCCGAAATGATGGAGAAACCGCCCTATCAGGGCTGAGGACGATGCGCCGTCGACATCGTAGTCGCCGAAGATCGCAATCCGCTGACGACGCCTTATGGCAAGCGCAATCCGCTCGGCCGCCTTCTGACAATCCGTCAGTGTATGGGGGTCCGGCATCAGCGACCGGATGGTCGGGTCGAGAAAGGCAAGCGCTTCGGCAACCCCGACGCCGCGCCCGGCCAATACCCGCGCCGTCAGCTCCGGCAGGCCATGCTGCTGGGCCATCGCCAGCGCCCGGTTCTGGCCGGCCTGATCGATACGCGAAACCCATCGCTGGCCGAGCACCGAGCGTTCGACATTGAGAAAGGCTCGTTCAACGGGATCGGCGCGTTCTTCCATTCACTGACCTTTATTGCCAGAGCCGAACCGCAGCAACCCCGCTGAGACAATCACCCCGCCACCATTCACCCCGCTTTAGGGCGCTCGATGCGGATGACCTGCGGTTCGCCCGACAGATAGCCTTCCGACTTGATCGCGGCAACCGCCTTGCGCACGGCATGTTCCGCCGTCGCATGCGTGACCAGGATCACGGTCTTGCGTGCCAGTTCGTCGGCGGTTTCGCTGGGCCGCTGCACGATGGATTCGAGCGAGATGCCGTTGTCCGCCATGTTCTTGGCAATGCTCGCGAAAACGCCGATCCGGTCCTCGACCGTCAGGCGAATAAAATAGCCGCCCTCATGCGCCTGGATTTCACCGCGCACGAATGGTTCGAGCTGCAGGGCCGGTCGTCCGAGGCTCGGCACGAGCTGGGCACCGGGGCGGCTCTTGGCGATATCCGCAATGTCACCGAGCACGGCCGAAGCCGTGGCATTGCCACCGGCACCGGGGCCAACCATCAGCAATTCGCCGAGAATATCGCTTTCGATCGCCACCGCATTGGTGACGCCATCCACCTGAGCGATGACTGAATCCACCGGGACCATGGTGGGATGCACGCGCTGTTCGATGCCGGTTGCGGTTTTCTGCGCCACGCCGAGCAGCTTGATCTTGTAGCCGAGTTCGCCGGCAGCCCGAATATCCTCAAGCGAGATATTGGTGATGCCTTCGAGATAGATGTCATCGGCGGCAATCCGGGTTCCGAAAGCAAGCGTGGTCAGGATCGACAGCTTGTGGGCCGTATCATTGCCCTCGATATCGAAGGCGGGATCAGCTTCGGCATAACCGAGACGCTGCGCTTCCTTGAGGCAGGCCTCGAACGACATTGCCTCTTTCTCCATCCGGGTCAGGATGTAGTTGCAGGTGCCGTTCATGATGCCATAGACGCGGCTGACCGTATTGCCGGTCAAAGATTCCCTGAGCGCCTTGATGACCGGAATACCACCGGCAACCGCAGCCTCGAAATTGAGAATGGCGCCTTTCTCTTCGGCAAGTGCGGCCAGATCGACGCCATGGGCGGCAAGAAGCGCCTTGTTGGCTGTCACCACATGGAGACCGCGCCCAAGCGCTGCCTTAACAGCCGCGTGCGCCGCACCCGAAGCACCGCCCATCAGTTCGATGAAGACATCGATCCCGGCTTCCGATGCCATGGCCACCGGATCATCGTACCAGGCAACCCCAGACATATCGATCCCGCGGTCACGGTTGCGGTCACGGGCCGAAACGGCGACGATCTCGATCTTGCGGCCGCATGTGATGGCCAGCATGTTCTGCCGCGTTTCAATGATCTTGAAAAGCGCAGAGCCAACGGTTCCCAACCCCGCAATACCGATCTTGAGGGCCTCAGCCATATCCAAATCCTGTCTTCAATTAAAACTTCAACGCGCCGATTTCAGCGCGACGACATTGTGGAGGTTTTCATCGGCGGTGGAGAAGAAGCGCTTGATGTTGCGCGCCGCCTGACGGATGCGATGTTCGTTCTCGACGAGTGCGATACGGACATAATCGTCGCCATGTTCCCCGAACCCGATGCCCGGTGCGACGGCAACGTCGGCCTTTTCGATCAGGAGCTTGGAGAATTCGAGACTGCCGAGATGACGGAACTTTTCCGGCACCGGAACCCAGGCGAACATCGAGGCCTTCGGCGCCGGAATGTCCCAGCCGGAACGGCCGAAACTGTCGACCAGCACGTCGCGGCGACGCTTGTAGACCTGACGCACCTCATCGATATGCTTGTCCGCATCCGGATCATTGAGCGCAGCACTCGCGGCCACCTGAATGGGCGTGAAGGCACCATAATCGAGATAGGATTTCACACGCGTCAGCGCCGAAATCAGCCGGTCGTTGCCGACGGCAAAACCCATGCGCCAGCCGGCCATGGAAAATGTCTTCGACATCGAGGTGAATTCGACGGCAACATCGATGGCGCCCGGAACCTGCAGGACCGACGGCGGCGGATTGCCGTCGAAATAGATTTCGGAATAAGCAAGGTCCGACAGCACGAAGATGCCATGCTTCTTGGCGAAGGCGACCACATCCTTGTAGAAATCGAGCTCGACCACGGAAGCAGTCGGGTTCGACGGATAGCAGAGGATCATCGCGATCGGCTTCGGAATCGAATGGACGACGGCGCGTTCCAGCGCCCGGAAGAATTCCGCATCCGGTTCGATCGGGATCGAGCGAATGACGCCGCCGACCATCAGGAAGCCGAAAGCATGGATCGGATAGGACGGGTTCGGGCACAGAACCACATCGCCCGGCGCGGTAATGGCCTGCGCCATATTGGCGAAGCCTTCCTTCGAACCGAGCGTCGCAACGATTTGCGTATCGGGATTGAGCTTCACGCCGAAACGGCGTTCATAATAGGCAGCCTGGGCACGACGCAGGCCCGGAATGCCCTTCGAGCTCGAATAACCATGCGTATCCGGCCGCTGCACGGATTCGATCAGCTTGTCGACGATGAACTTGTTGGTCGGCAGATCGGGATTGCCCATGCCGAGATCCACGATGTCGGCGCCACCGGCTCGCGCGGCCGCCTTCAGACGGTTGACCTGCTCGAACACATAAGGCGGAAGGCGCCGGACCTTGTGAAACTCTTCCATGGGAACCTCGTGGCTTCAAAGCGGCACAAACCTGCCGCAAATCACGCTTTGCTTCCAAAAGTCGAGAAAGGCAAGCGCAAATTGGCGTCCGGACGATCGAAGCGCCGAAACAGAGGACGTTGGCGCCCATCGTGCCTATTCGGCGTTGCTTCCCGCCAGTGCCTGCATCTCGCGAACGCGACGCCAGTATTCGGCTTCAGAAATCGTCCCATCGCGGCGGCCCTGCGCCAGGGCAGAGAGATCCTTGGACATTTTTGCCGCTTCTGCATCGCTCATTTGCGGCATCGCTGTTGTCAGCGGCTTGGAAAATTCCGAATGGTTGGCTCCAGCCACCGGATTGAGCGCATCATTCGCATTCCCGCTCGAATTGCACGAGGAAAGCAAGCCAGACAGACCTCCGGCGAGGAGAAGGAGGAAAGCGATTCTGATCACGACTGTCATATCCGGCCCTGCGCATGCGCTCTGGAGGTAAATCTCCGAACCGGACCCTACCATTTATCGATATGACAAAGCTAGAATTGCAGACAGGTTTCGTGCAAACTAAATGTATAAAGACAATAAGAATTCTGGGAGCGAGGACATGAGCAATACGAAGGCCGAAGCCGGAGGGGCAGCACCGCCACCGCAATTCGATCCGAAAATGATCGAACCGTTTCTGGTGAAGAATCCGGAGGCTCTGTCCGTCAATATCGCCCGATCGCTTGAAAATCTCGGCAAGGCGGCCTCGGAATGGTTGCAACCGCGTGAAAGCGGCGAAAAGGTCGATATCGTCATCGAGCCCGTGACAGATATCGTCAAGACGCTCTCGAGCGTGGTCGAATACTGGATCAAGGATCCCCAGCGCACGCTCGAAGCGCAGACCTACCTCATGTCCGCCTATTTCA
Organism: Fluviirhizobium alvei; assembly: GCF_030551875.1. Classification (GTDB taxonomy): domain Bacteria; phylum Pseudomonadota; class Alphaproteobacteria; order Rhizobiales; family Rhizobiaceae; genus Rhizobium_E; species Rhizobium_E alvei. The sequence continues at coordinate 159,252 of NZ_JAUOZU010000013.1, forward strand.
ACATCTGGATGCAGACGCTTGCTGCCACAGCGGGGCAGTCGGAGAAGGCGGCCGTTGCTGTTCGCGACGACAAGCGCTTCAGCGATCCCGACTGGAAGGCGACACCCTTCTTCGATTTTCTCCGTCAGGTCTATACGGTCACGGCTGACTGGGTCGAAACCCTGACCGCCAAGGCCGAAGGCCTTGATGACCACACCCGCCACAAGGCGCAGTTCTATGTCCGGCAGCTGACCTCGGCCCTTTCACCGGCCAATTTTGTGCTGACGAACCCGGTTCTCTACAAGGAGACTGTGGCCCAGAACGGCGCCAACCTTGTCGAAGGTATGAAAAAGCTCGCCGAAGACATCAAAGCCGGAAAGGGCGACCTCCGCATCCGGCAGACCGATGCGAGCAAGTTCAAGGTCGGCGAGAACATGGCCGTGACGCCGGGCAAGGTGATCGCGGAAAACGAGATCTGCCAGATCATCCAGTATGAGGCGGCCACCGAGGAGGTGCTGAAGCGCCCTCTCCTCATCTGCCCGCCCTGGATCAACAAGTTCTATGTGCTCGATCTCAATCCGCAAAAGAGCTTCATCAAATGGTGCGTCGAACAGGGCCATACCGTGTTCGTGATTTCCTGGGTCAATCCGGATGAGCGCCATGCGGAGAAGGACTGGGTTGATTATTCGCGCGACGGCATCAATTTCGCCCTCGACACGATCACCAAGGCCACCGGCGAAGAGAAGGTCAACGCGATCGGTTACTGCGTCGGCGGCACGCTTCTGGCCGCAACCCTTGCCCTGCATGCACGCGAGGGCGACAAACGCATAAAGACCGCCACCCTGTTCACGACCCAGGTGGATTTCACCCATGCCGGCGATCTGAAGGTGTTTGCCGACGAAGCCCAGTTGCAGAACATCGAAAAGATGATGGAGGCGGACGGCTATCTCGACGGATCGAAGATGGCGCTCGCCTTCAACATGCTGCGGGCTTCGGAACTGATCTGGCCCTATTTCGTCAACAACTACCTGAAGGGCCAGGATCCGATGCCCTTCGACCTTCTCTACTGGAATTCGGACAGCACCCGAATGCCGAAGGCCAATCATTCCTATTATCTGCGCAACTGCTATCTCGACAATACATTGGCGCAGGGCCGCATGGAGCTCGCCGGCCAGACATTGTCGCTCCATGACATCAAGATCCCGATCTACAATCTCGCGGCCCGAGAGGACCATATCGCTCCGGCGAAATCGGTCTATATCGGCTCGAAACTGTTCGGCGGCGAAGTCACCTATGTCATGTCCGGTTCTGGTCATATTGCGGGTGTCGTCAACCCGCCGGACAAGGTGAAATACCAATACTGGACCGATCCGTCGCTCGATGGCGAATTCGAAGACTGGACCAAACGTGCCAAGGAAACGCCGGGGTCCTGGTGGCCGCACTGGCATGGCTGGATCCTTGAACATCATTCCAAGACGGTTCCGGCACGGCGCCCGGGTGGCGATCAGCTCAATCCGATCGAGGAAGCGCCGGGTTCCTATGTGCGCGTGCGGGTCTAGCCCCGTCAAAGAGCTTGATTGCACGGGATGAACCCGGCATACAGGTTCGAATGGAGAATATTGCCGGGAATTGCGTGAAATGGTCACCTATATCGATGCGATGACAGCGCCGATGAAAAACACCGGAGCGATCCGGATCTACGGCGCTGACGCGTTCGAAGGCATGCGCAAGGCATGCCAGCTGACAGCGCGCTGCCTCGATGCGATCTGGCCGCTGGTCAAGCCGGGCGTCACAACCGATGCGATCGACAAGTTCGTTCTCGAATTCGGCCTTGACCACGGAGCCCTGCCGGCGACGCTGAATTATCGCGGCTACCGCAAGGCCTCCTGCACCTCGATCAACCATGTTGTCTGCCACGGCATTCCGGACGACAAGCCGCTGCGCGAAGGCGATATCGTCAATGTCGACGTAACCTTCATCGTCGACGGCTGGCACGGTGATTCTAGCCGCATGTATCCGGTCGGCGAAGTGAAGCGCGCGGCCGAACGGCTGATGGAAGTGACCTACCGATCGCTGATGCTCGGCATCCAGGCGGTCAAGCCCGGCGCCCGCACCGGTGCCATCGGCCATGCGATCCAGACCTATGCCGAAGCGGAACGCTGTTCGGTGGTGCGTGATTTCTGCGGCCATGGCCTTGGCCAACTTTTCCACGACGCTCCGAACATCCTTCATTACGGCCAACCGAATGACGGGCCGGAACTGCGCGAAGGCATGATCTTCACCATCGAACCGATGATCAATCTCGGTCGGCCGCATGTCAAAGTGCTTTCGGATGGCTGGACGGCTGTGACGCGGGATCGTTCGCTGTCGGCACAATATGAACATGCCATCGGCGTCACCGCGACCGGTTGCGAAATCTTCACGCTTTCACCCGGCGGTCTCGATACGCCGGGCCTGACCATGTGAGGCATCATGGCAACGACGCCCGAAAGCCGGAACGATCCGATCGAACAGGCTGAAGACGGGCAGAACGAAGCCATCGACGAACGCGGTTTTTTCTTCGAGCCTGTGACAGGTCGTTCCGGCCTGAAAAAAGCCAAGCCGGTCAAGGACGGTCAGTCGCAACAGCCTGCCGAACATTATCACGGCCACCGTGAGCGCCTGCGCTCACGCTTCCGCGAACAGGGCGATGGCAGTCTGGCGGATTATGAATTGCTGGAACTGATGCTGTTTCGGCTGATTCCCCGCCGCGACACCAAGCCGGTCGCCAAGGCCCTCCTCGATCGGTTCGGAACCCTGGCCGGGGTTTTCGGGGCACCACATCACCTGCTTTGCGAGATCAAGGGTGTCGGCGAAGCCGTCGCCACCGATCTCAAGCTGGTCGCGGCCATCGGCCACCGCACGCTGAAGAGTGAGATCCGGGGCAAGACGGTGCTCGGCTCCTGGTCTTCGGTGATCGAATATTGCCATGCCGCCATGGCGCATGAAACGACCGAGCAGTTCCGCATTCTCTTTCTCGACAAACGCAACCAGCTGATCGCCGATGAGGTACAGCAGCGCGGCACAGTGGATCATACCCCGGTCTATCCGCGAGAGGTGGTCAAACGCGCGCTCGAACTCTCGGCGACCGCCATCATCCTTGTCCACAACCATCCGTCCGGCGATCCGACGCCTTCGCGTGCCGATATCGACATGACGGCCCTCATCGTCTCCACCGCAAAGCCTCTGGGCATTACCGTTCATGATCACATCATCATCGGCAAGGATGGCCATGCCAGCCTCAAGGGCCTGCGGTTGATCTGACCGAGATGCCGCTGGCGACTATGATCGCGCAGCAACGTGCTAACCTGCATCTTGAAACATCCCTGCCGACTTGCCACATCCCGCGTCCCACGCATGATCTCCCCGAAAGGCAATCCATGTCTGCTTTGTTTTCTCCCTTTACCTTACGTAAGCTAACGTTACGGAACAGAACGGTCGTCTCGCCGATGTGCCAATATTCGGCCAAGCATGGCCTGGCCAATGACTGGCATTTTGCCCATCTTTCGCGGTTCGGTCTTGGCGGCTTCGGTGCCGTTGTCGTCGAAGCGACGGCAGTCGTTCCGGAGGGCCGCATCACTTATGCCGATCTCGGCCTGTGGTCGGATGAACAGATTGCGCCGCTGGCCCGTATTGTGGATTTTCTTCATACCCAGTCGACTGCCGCGGCAATCCAGATCGGACATGCCGGTCGAAAGGCTGCAACACCGCTCTGGTGGCGCGGCGGCTTCACGGAAACCGAAGCGGAAAAGCCTGAGGTCGGCTTTGAAGATTGGCAACCGGTGGCACCGAGCGCAATCCCGCATGCATCGTCACCGGATTACAAGATCCCGCGCGAACTGACAGTCGATGAGATCGCTTCACTTCGGCAGGCCTTCGTCGACGCCGCACGCCGGGCCGATCGCGCCGGCTTCGATATCGTTGAAATCCACGGCGCCCATGGTTACCTGATCAACGAATTCCTGTCCCCGATCGCCAACAAGCGCACCGATGCCTATGGTGGGTCGGACGAAAACCGCATGCGCTTCCTGCTCGAAATCGCCGAATCCGTGCGCGCGGCCTGGCCGGAAGACAAGCCGCTCTTCGTCCGGCTTTCGGCCTCCGACAATCATCAGGACGGCAATGGTGTCGATTTTTCCATCCGGCTGGCAGCCAAACTCAAGGCCCTGGGCGTGGACCTTGTCGATTGTTCATCCGGCGGTTTCGATGGTGCCCGCTTCGATCCGGCCCCCAACTATCAGGTTCCCCTTGCTGCTGCCCTCCGTGAAGGCGCTAGCATTCCCACCATGGCAGTCGGCCTGATTACGGATCCGAACGATGCCGAAGACATCATCGCCTCAGGCAAGGCGGATCTGGTCGCGCTCGGTCGCGGCGCCCTCGACGAACCGAACTGGCCCCTGCATGCCCGCCTGTCGCTCGAACCGTCCCGAACGGCTTACGGCGATTGGCCGAAGCAGGCAGGCTTTGCCGTCAGCGCCATGGACCGCTCGCTCAAGCAGCGCGGTTTTTCCAGTCGTTGAGCTCTCATGAATCAGCTACTCAGTGAGCAACGATCACGGCAATGCGCCAGTCTGCTATGCCGTGACCAAGAGGAAGCTGGGAGTATGCAATGAGCTACAAGGATATCGCTGCTGCGATCAATATAGATGAGGATTTCTCGGCTGCTGATAAAAAGGCAATTCTCGCCGTGATCAAGGAGGCCTATTCGGAATCCTCGATCGCCCGCGCGATGTTTGATCATTGGGTCATCGATAAGGGACGCGACATCGATTTCATCTACAACAAAGGTGATTTCAGCGCCTGGAATGGCGAAGTCTATCTCGACATGCGCGAACTCGACAATGCGAGCTATATCGATCGCCATGGCAATGCCGTTCAGGATTTTCCCTTTACAGCCATTATCCACGAACTTGGCCATGCGCTAACCGCACGCTTGGACGATTGGACGGCAGCCGAGCCCGCAGGCAGCAACCAGGCCTTCGTCAATCGGATCTACCGTCAGGCCGGCTATATCGAACAGCTCTCCTACATGGGCTATGATGCCAGCGGCACCATCATCGAGCGAGGAATGGACTATACGAATGGCCAGCGTATCGACAATGCCTGGGTGCACAAATGGGCGGACTTACCGGAAGATCACGATACGACTGTCGATGTCGACGGCAGCAGATTCTGGAAACCCTATCGTGACCTTGTGATCGGAAGCAACAATGCGAATGTTTTGAAAACCGGCGCCGGCAATGATTTTCTCTACGGCTTGAAGGCGGATGACACCTTGGTCGGAGGCAACGGCAACGACTATCTCGTCGGCGGGAGGGGCTCCGACGAGCTTTTTGGCGGCGATGGCTATGACATCGCCAGTTACAAGATGGCCAGCGAAGGGATCGTCGCCAGACTGGACAAGCCGGCCGAAAACGGTGGTGAAGCCGCTGGCGATACATACAGGTCGATCGAAGGCTTGGTTGGGTCCGCTTTCGCAGACACATTGTTCGGCAACGCACGCAGCAACATTCTCCAGGGTGGAGACGGTAACGACCAGTTCGTGAGCCGAAGCGGCAATGACAGGCTGGATGGCGGACATGGCTTCGACCGCGCCTTCTATGCCTATGGCTATTCGGCCTACGTTTTTGATCAGGATGCCAACACCATCCGCTTGCTTGGTGGTGGGACTGATCATCTCGAGAATATAGAGCGAGCCTGGTTTGCTGATGGCAAACTCAACCTTTTGACCGGAGAATTCACGCCGGATGCCGGCCTTGCGTCCGGATGGGATATGCTTGTGTAACGCTGTTATTGCCGGCGGGTATCCTGATCTGCCGGCAAATTCTTGCTCATCAAAAGTCTCTACGGTTTGCCAGGCTGCTCACAAGAATACAGACGCGGTCATGTCGTGACGAAAAATGCGGTCTTTACTCACGAAATCGAGTGATTTGTTCGAGATTTTCAGCGTCTTCGCATCAAGACTCTAACCACTTCTTCACCTGTTTTCGCTAGCAATGGGCTATTGGTGATGAGGGTAGTGCGTTGTTTGAATCGCTGCAGACGATCTCAAGGAAGGGCAAGATCAAACTTGCTGCCTGGACCATATTCGGCACGCTGGGCTGCATTGCGGTTTCAGTCACCTATAATGTCACCGCGTTCTGGGATCTTGGGCGGGCTGCGTTCATTCAGTCGATCATCAGCGCGATAGTATTGCCGATCATCATCGCCGGCCCGATGTTCTTCTATCTGACCGTCAAGTTACGCGAAACGGCGATCCTGAACCACAAGCTCAAGGATTTCGCATCGATCGATGGCCTGACCGGCTGTCTTAACCGGGCGGCCTTCACCCATCGTGTTCACACGTGGTTCCAGCGCGCCAACAGCCAGGGCGCCACAAGCCCCAGTGCCTTTCTGCTGATCGATGTCGACCATTTCAAGAAGGTCAACGACACGCATGGCCACATCACCGGCGATGAAGCCTTGCAGCTGGTCGCAGGCATCATCCGTAGCACCGTGCGCAAGACGGATCTGGTCGGGCGCATGGGCGGCGAAGAATTCGCGATCTTCCTTCCCGACACCGACCGCGAGACGGCACCGAAAAAAGCCGAAGAAATCCGCCTGGCCATTCAGCGAACCGAACTGCAACCGAGTTATGGTAACAGCAAGTTGCGGCTGACCGTCAGCATCGGCTGTGTTACCTGTTCATCCGGCAGCCTTTTCGAAGATGTCTATCGCACCGCCGACAGCCTGCTCTACAAGGCGAAGACCGGTGGCCGCAATCAGGTTGTCACCTCGGAAGGCGAAAAGCTCAAGGTCGCCAACGACGACAGGCTTGCTGTATAAAAAACGCGGCCATGGCCGCGTTTTAGAGCGTAGATCGGCCTGATTGAATCATTCTGCGACAAGGAATTTTTGTTAGGATCAAGGACTTTGTCGAGAGCGTACCTATAGGCACGGTCGACGACAAAGACCGTAGAGATTGACAAAAATTCATGTCGCCCATCGGGCGGCCGCTTCGCTCTTGCGAAGCGAAAGCACGCCCGACTTTCATAATGCGCAGATTTACGTAAGCAAATCTGCGGTGGGTTGGCTGAAACTGGCTCTCCGCAACGTCGAGCGGCTTGGCTGTACGCGACGGCTACAGCTCGCGCCGCTCTCCTCGCGGAAAACCAGTTTGAGCCAACAGAATTGGTTCAATAAGGCCGATCTACGCTCTAAATGGTCATTCGATTTCCTGATGCGATCACACCAGCCGGCTCTGTTCGAGTGCGGCTTCGACGAAGCTCGCAAACAACGGATGCGGTTCAAACGGACGGCTCTTGAGCTCGGGGTGATACTGCACGCCGATGAACCAGGGATGGTCGGCATATTCGACCGTTTCCGGAAGCACGCCATCCGGCGACATGCCGGAGAAGACGAGGCCGCATTTTTCGAGCCGGTCCTTGTAATCGACATTCACTTCATAGCGATGACGATGACGTTCCGAAATTTCCGTCGTTCCGTAGATATCGGCTATCCGGCTCTCTTTCTTGAGGCTGGCGCGATAGGCACCAAGCCGCATCGTGCCGCCGAGATCGCCAGCGGCCGAACGCTTTTCGAGCTCGTTGCCCTTCACCCATTCCGTCATCAGGCCAACGACCGGTTCGGACGTCTTGCCGAATTCGGTCGATGAGGCCTTCTCGATGCCGGCGAGGTGACGGGCAGCTTCCACCACCGCCATCTGCATGCCGAAACAGATCCCGAAATAGGGAACTTTGCGTTCACGCGCGAACTGGGCCGCAAGGATCTTGCCTTCCGAACCACGCTCGCCGAAACCGCCCGGCACCAGAATGCCGTGCACCTTCTCAAGATAGGGGGCCGGATCTTCCTTTTCGAAGATTTCGGATTCGATCCACTCGAGCTTCACCTTGACCTGGTTGGCAATGCCACCGTGATAAAGCGCTTCGATCAGCGATTTGTAGGCATCCTTGAGGCCGGTATACTTGCCGACGATGGCGATGGTGACCTCGCCTTCCGGATTGTGGATTCGGCGGGAAACCTCTTCCCAGGTCTCCATGCGCGGCTGCGGCGCGGGCTCGATGCCGAACGCAGCCAGGACTTCGTCGTCCAGGCCTTCCTTGTGATAGGCGTTCGGAACATCATAGATGCTGGCGACATCCAGCGCCTGAATCACGGCCGACGGGCGCACATTGCAGAAGAGCGACAGTTTCTTGCGCTCGGCTTCCGGAATTTCCCGGTCGGCACGCACCAGCAGGACATCGGGATGGATACCCATCGCCTGCAGTTCCTTGACGGAATGCTGCGTCGGCTTGGTCTTGAGTTCGCCCGCCGCCGGAATGTAGGGCATCAGTGTCAGATGCACATAGACGGCAGAATGGCGGGGCAACTCATTGCCGAGTTGGCGGATCGCCTCGATGAACGGCATCGCTTCGATATCGCCGACAGTGCCACCGATTTCGCAGAGAACGAAATCGTAGCCGTCATTGCCGTCGGTGACGAAATTCTTGATCTCGTTCGTCACATGCGGAATGACCTGAACCGTGGCGCCGAGATAATCGCCGCGCCGTTCCTTGTCGATGATGTTCTTGTAGATCCGACCGGTGGTGATGTTATCGGTCTTAGTGGCCGAACGTCCGGTGAACCGCTCGTAATGGCCGAGGTCGAGGTCGGTTTCGGCACCATCATCGGTGACGAAGACTTCGCCATGCTGCGTCGGGCTCATGGTGCCCGGATCGACGTTGAGATAAGGATCGAGCTTCTTGAGCCGAACCCGGTAACCGCGCGCCTGCAGGAGCGTTCCCAAAGCTGCGGACGCGATGCCTTTCCCCAAAGAGGAAACCACACCGCCAGTGATGAATACATATCGCGCCATGGGCTTTACCCGATACTGCTTCCCGGCTGATTCCGCCAGAGAAAAATTGTTATCCACGAGTTCCAGGGCCAGACCATTTGTCATTGGCCCACAAAAAAAGCCGGCAGGAAACCCGCCGGCTTTTTGAAGTGATGTGCCGGATTATTGGGCCGGCGTCGAATTGTTCTCGGTCTTCGGAGCGGCATCTGCCGGCTTCGTGGCTGTCGCATCCGCAGGTTTGGCAGCATCAGCAGGTGCTGCCGCGTCTGCAGGCTTCGCAGCATCCGCCGGCTTGGCGGCATCCGCAGGTGCAGCAGGCTGGGTGTTATCACCATCGGTCGGAATGGCATTCGGGTCAGCCGCCACCGGCGCTTCCGGCTTCTTTTCATTGCCGCCGAGCGCATCAAGAAGACCATTGTCGCCCGATGTCGTCGTCGGCAGCTTGTCGAGAATGTCGGTCGGCTTGGCCTGATAGCGGGCAAGGATGCCGAGGCTGAGCGAGGTGATGAAGAACAGCGTCGCGAGAATGGCCGTCGTCCGCGTCAAGGCGTTGGCAGCACCGCGCGCGCTCATGAAACCGGAACCGCCACCGATGCCCAGACCACCGCCCTCGGAACGCTGGATGAGCACGACGCCAACCAGCGCCAGAACGATCATCAGATGGATAACGATCAATACCGTCTGCATATGTCCAATCCTGTCCGGAAGTTCCGAACCTAAATGTGTTTGGCGCGCTCTTACACGAGGCCCGCCCGCTTGGAAAGCCCCTCGCCTCGCCTTTCAAGCGCACGAACTGTTCTCACTGAGCCTTAAAGCGCTTCGTAGACCTTGGATATGGCAAGGAAGTCGGCTGCTTTCAAGCTCGCCCCACCGATCAGGGCACCATCGACATTGGCGATCGCCATCAGTTCGGCTGCATTCGACGGTTTGACGGAACCGCCATAGAGAATGCGCACCTTCTTGCCCTCGGCGCCGAAGCGCGCCACGAGTTCCGAGCGCATGAAGGCATGTGCCTCCTCGACATCGGCGGCCGTCGGCGTCAGGCCGGTGCCGATCGCCCAGACCGGTTCATAGGCAATGACGGTATTGGCAGCGGTGGCGGCATCCGGCACCGAGCCGGCCAACTGGCGCTTCAGCACATCGAGCGTTTCACCGCCCTTGCGCTCGGCTTCGGTCTCGCCGATGCAGACGATGGCCACCAGTTCGGCGGCATGGGCGGCCTCGGCCTTGGCACGCACCAGCGCATCGCTTTCGCCATGCAGCGTACGGCGTTCCGAGTGGCCGACGATCACAAAGGTACCGAAGCAATCGGCAATCATCGTAGCGGAGATGTCGCCGGTGAAAGCACCCGACTGGGCCGTATGGCAATCCTGGGCGCCGATCTTCAACGGACTGTCGGTGCAAAGCGCCGTCGCCACATAGAGAAGCGTTGCCGGCGGGCAGATGAGCGTATCGATCTTGCCAGCAAGCGGCGCGACACCTTCAGCCATCGCCTTGAGCTCGTTGAGCTGCTCGCGGGTTCCGTTCATCTTCCAGTTTCCGGCAACGAGCGGCTTGATTTCCGGCGTCATATCGATCTCCTCACGTAAAAATCCTGTCGTTGCCCTAGCAGAAAGGCGGAAAAAGCCGCAAGCTAAACTTCCGTCGATCGGAGCCGGAAGAATTGACACAATGGAATGCGTGAATAAAACCGGAAGATGAGCCGTTACGCGGATGGCTGAAAGCAACTTGAGAAGCCCACGAGCGAAAGCTGGAAACATGAAGAGAACAGCGCGCATATCGGCGGCAGTCCTTTGCCTGTTGTTCCTCTCGCTATCGGTCCTTGTTCCGGGCACCGCCAATGCCGCAGCGCCTCGCGTGGCGCTCGTGATCGGCATGGCGCGCTATGCCAACATTCCCGCACTTGCCAACACCGAAAACGACGCGCGCGAAATCTCGAAAACGCTGCGAGCGCTCGGCTTCCAGGTTGAAACCGCGATCGATCTGCCGCTCAAGGATCTGGTCGAAACGGTCAACCGATTTTCCGTCACGGCGGAAACGGCCGATATCGCCATGATCTATTATGCCGGTCATGGCGTCGAACTGAGCGGCGAGAATTTTCTGATCCCGGTCGATGTGAATATCCGGAAACCGGAAGATATCGGCTCGCAGGCGATTACGCTGCGCAATCTCCTCGAAGCGGTCGAAAATGCCCGCAAGCTGCGCGTGGTCATCCTTGATTCCTGCCGCAACAATCCCTTCGCCACATGGCCGGTCCAGGAAGTGGCCAAGGCTGGCGATGCCACTTATGTCACGGGGGTTGCCGGGGAACTGCGCAAGGGCGGTCTTGCGGCCCCCTCGCCCGACAAGGGCATGCTGGTCGTTTATGCCGCCAAGGAAGGCGAAGTCGCGCTTGATGGCGAAGGCGGCCACAGCCCGTTTGCCCGCGCACTCATCAGCGAATTGCCGACGCCGAATGTCGAGATCGGCATGGTGTTTCGTCGCGTGCGCGATGCAGTTTTGATCGCCACCAAGAACAAGCAGGAGCCACACTTCTACGGCTCCCTCTCTGGCATCCCCTATTTCCTCGGCGGTTCCGACATCAATGTTGCGGCTCTTTCGGATCGTACCAAGGCCTGGAGCGCACTGGCGGCAGACCAGGAAATGCAGCTGGCCTCGCTTGCCGAAGACGGCAATGTCCGCGCCATGCTTGGATTGGGTTATATGTCGCTCAATCCGGAAAAATCCCGCTTCAAGCCAGAACGCGCCGTCGCCATGTTCTCCGCCGCTGCAAAAAATGGCGAGCCCGAAGCGATGTTCGAGCTTGCCAAGCTCTATGAAAAGGGCATCGGCACGCCGCAAAACCTCGACGAAGCGCTCCGGCTCTATCAGAAATCGGCCGAACTTGGTTTTGCCGACGCGATCAACGATCTCGGCTTTCTGTACTATCAGGGCGGCATCGGCCTGAAACGCGACCCGCAGAAGGCCGTCGACCTGTTCTTGAAAGCGGCTGACCTTCGGCATCCGCAGGCCATGTTCAATGCCGCCGCCTTGATCGATGATGGCGTCGTCGCCGGAAAGGGTCCGGAAGATGCGGCCCGCTATCTTTATGCGGCCCTTCGTTCCGGGGTGAAGGATGTTCTCGAACAGCTGACGAACCGCCCGAACCAGTTCAAGCCGGAAACGCGCAAGGCGCTGCAGGCCGAACTGGCCAAGAACAATTTCTACAAAGGCAGCATCGACGGCGCCTTCGGCCAGGGCACCCAGCGAAGCATGCGGATCGCCTATGGCGAGACCACTGATTGAGGAGAGGTATTCCACCTATGACGATGCGTCCATTGTTGAAAGGCATGTCACTTGTCGTTGCAGGGAGCCTCAGCCTCGTCGGCAGCCCCTCCTTCGCCGCGATTCCTCATCTGGTGCCGAACGCGCCCGTTCGGGACGTGGACAGCCTGATTCTCGCAGCCATGAACATGTCGCCGCCGCACCAGACCGTCGACACACCAGACAACGAGACCTACGGGAACGACGGCCCGGGGCTGGAATACAATGCGCTCAACCGGATGACGACGCGCAAGATCGTCCTCGATCTGCGGGCGGTGGTGGGTGAATGCTCGACCTATGACGACGTCTACCGGATCGACTGCCTGCGCCAGGGCCTGGACCTGATTGCCGACAGCCTGCCGAAAAACAGCGAATATGTCGAAACCGAGCGCGTGCTCCGACAGGCCAGCCGCAAGCTGGCGGCAATCGTCTCCGAAAATGCGGATAGGTCAAAACCGAAGTTGCAAGCGCAGAAGAACGCCAATCCGCGCTTCAAGAAAACCCGCAGCTATACGGCCATTCGCAAGGATGCCGTCCCCCGCGCCATGGAACAGGCAACTGCGGTGATCGAAGAGGCAAAGACGACGCTCTTACGTGCCAGCGAGAATTCCGAACGCCGCTATCTTCACTATCAGCAGATCTCGACGGCGGTCGATTCGACGAAGGTGCTCCTGCGATCGTGATCGCGTTCAGCGCGCCTCGAACAGCCAGTTGAGACTGTCACGCCAATCCGTCATCCGGATCGGGGTTCCGTGCGATCCGGTTTCGAACAGAACGAACCGCGTCGGATATTTCTCCTTGGAGAGACTTTCGTAGAGCGCAATCTGGTCCGCTGCCGGATAGACGCTGTCGGACGATCCATGGCTGAAAAACATCGGCAGCCTTGCTGCATAGGCGGCCGTCTTGCGGAAATCGGGATCCGTGACGCCGCCCATGATCATCATGCCCGCAAGTTGGCCTGCCACATCCTTGTCGCGCGCGATCGACCAGCAGACGAAGCTGCCCATCGATGCACAGGAAAGAACGATCCTGGCGCCCGGCGCATTGGCCCGGATATGCCGGATCAGCATGGCGATATCGGCGGCACCTTCCGCATCGAAGGTCCGTACGCTCGGCGCGAAATAGACCCCGGCATTCTGCATGGCGAGGTTCTTGAGCCGGTTGAAATTGCCGCCGAACGAATAGTCGTTGGCACCCAGCCGGCGGTCGCCACCGCGACCATGCAGGAAAATGACGGCGAATGCGGCATTTTCGACATTGCCGACACGCATGACATCGAGCCTGCGCCCGTCAGCGCTTAACGTTTCGTTTTCCTGCGCCGACTTCGGCTTGAGCGAAACGTAACGCCCCCTCACCCGCCGCTCCGGCACTTCGTCGCGCTCGTTGATGTCACGCAGTTCCTGGTAATCGACCTTGAGGAAATTTCCGCCGTCACGCGTTTCGAGGATTGCCGGATAGGCGAACAGCTCGTCCTTGTAGGGCTTGAGTTCGGCTGTAGCAGAGGCGACCGCGCCGAAAACCAGCAAAATGGGAAGGGCGACAATGGCGCGAGGCCAACGAACTGTGGACATCCTGTGCGTTCCGGGAAGTTACGACCCCAGCGCCTTGCCATCCCGGCGACGAGAAAGCAATCCTCCTCGCATTCGCGAAATGAGGCGCATTCTGGCAGAATCGGCTGATTCGCCTCCCTCCGACGCTTGTGAAACGAGACCCATGACTGACGGCAACGACCTTTTTTCTGCCATCCCTGACATGCCCCGTGTCGAAAAGCCGGCGGCAGCCGAACCGATTGCGCCAGAACCCACACGCGCAGCCGCTGTTCCGCAGGCACCGCAGAAGAGCGATGATTACGATGCCTCTGCCATTCGCGTGCTCGAAGGGCTCGAACCGGTGCGCATGCGCCCGGGCATGTATATCGGCGGTACCGACGAAAAGGCGCTCCACCATCTCTTTGCCGAAGTCATCGACAATTCGATGGACGAGGCGGTCGCGGGCCATGCGAATTTCATCGACGTCAATCTCGATGCCAACGGCTATCTCACCGTCACCGACAATGGCCGCGGCATTCCGGTCGAGCTGCATCCGCAGGTTCCCGGAAAATCGACCCTCGAAGTCATCATGACCAAGTTACATGCTGGCGGCAAATTCGATGGCAAGGCCTATGAAACATCGGGCGGTCTGCACGGCGTCGGTATCTCGGTGGTCAATGCGCTTTCCGATTTCGTCGAAGTCGAAGTGGCCCGCAACAAGCGGCTCTATCGCCAGCGTTTTTCGCGCGGCATTCCGCAAGGCCCGCTCGAGGATCTCGGCGAGATCCACAATCGCCGCGGCACGCGCGTCCGTTTCCATCCCGATGCGCAGATTTTCGGCAATCACGCCAAATTCGATCCCGGCCGCCTCTTCCGCATGTCGCGCTCGAAGGCCTATCTTTTTGGCGGCGTCGAAATTCGCTGGTCCTGCGCGCCCGAACTGGTGACGGGGACCGAAATCCCGGAAAAGGCGGTCTTCCACTTCCCGGGCGGGCTCAAGGATTATCTGGCGGCCCAGATCGGCAAGGACTTTACCGTCACCCGCGATATCTTCTCCGGCAAGACCGAACGGCCCGGTGGTCACGGTTCGGTCGAATGGGCCGTGACCTGGTATGGCGGCGACATGATGCTGCATTCCTATTGCAACACGATCCCGACCCCGGAAGGCGGCACCCATGAAGCCGGCTTGCGCATCGCGCTCACCAAGGGGCTGAAAGCCTATGCCGAACTCAAGGGCAACAAGCGCGCGGCCGGCATCACCACCGATGACGTGATGATCTCGGTCGCCGGCATGCTGTCGGTCTTCATCCGCGAACCCGAATTCGTCGGCCAGACCAAGGACAAGCTCGCCAGTGCCGAAGCCCAGCGTATCGTCGAAAACGTCATCCGCGATCCGTTCGACCATTATCTGACGGATAATCCTTCCGAAGCCGACAAGCTGCTCGAATGGGTGATCGAGCGCTCCGAAGAGCGCATGCGCCGGCGCAAGGAAAAGGAAGTCAACCGCAAGACGGCAGTCCGCAAGCTGCGACTGCCCGGAAAGCTCGCCGATTGTTCGCAGAACACGGCCGAGGGCGCGGAACTCTTCATCGTCGAAGGCGATTCGGCCGGCGGCTCCGCCAAACAGGCGCGCAACCGTTCCAACCAGGCCATTCTGCCGTTGCGCGGCAAGATCCTCAACGTTGCCAGTGCCGGTCGCGACAAGCTTTCGGCCAACCAGTTGATTGCCGACCTCATCCAGGCGCTCGGCTGTGGCACAAGATCGAAATATCGCGAAGACGAACTGCGCTACGAACGCATCATCATCATGACCGATGCCGACGTCGACGGCGCCCATATCGCCTCGCTCCTGATCACCTTCTTCTATCAGGAAATGCCGGAACTGGTCCGCAAGGGGCACCTCTTCCTCGCCGTGCCGCCGCTTTATCGCATCAGCCAGGGCGCCAAGACGCTCTATGCGCGCGATGACCGCCATCGCCAGGAACTGATGGAAACCGTCTTCAAGGGCAAGAAGGTCGAAATCGGTCGTTTCAAGGGACTGGGCGAAATGATGCCGGCGCAGCTCAAGGAAACGACCATGGATCCGAAGACGCGGACCTTGCTGCGGGTCGAGATTGACGAAATCGATTACGAGGGCACGCGCGAAGCAGTCGACAACCTGATGGGAACCAAGCCCGAGGCCCGTTTCCGCTTCATCCAGGAGCGATCCGCCTTTGCCGAGAATCTCGACATCTGATCCCGGAAGCGAACAAAGTTGGACGATTTTGATTCCAAAAACCCTATGTTAACTGGAGTGGCTTAGTCTGGGGGACGGAGAATAAAGGTCCTCATGATGTATTCAGCAATGCCATCCGATCCTCGAGCAGCCTTTCAGGCCAGCGACCAGGGCAACGGACTTGTGTCCGTGAAGCTGCCCGGTCGACTGATGCGTTCGGATTTTTCAGAACATGATTGCCGTGCGATCGAAATGTCGCCGAACGAAGTTCATTTCCATTGCAATGCCTTCCCGAATGTCGGCGAACGCATTGTCGCCTATATCGAACATCTGGGACGTCTCGAAGGCACGGTTACAGGCCATATCGAGCATGGCTTCGTCATTCGCCTGATCGCAACCGATCGCAAGCGCGACAAGCTTGCCGCCCAACTGAACTGGATGGCCAACAAGACGGCTCTCGGCCTGCCGGAGGATCGTCGCCACGAGCGCCTGATGCCACGTAATACGCGCAGCGAAATCGGGCTGGATGACGGTCGCGTCTTTCCCTGCAAGATCATCGACCTGTCGCTTTCCGGCGCCGCCGTGGAAATCGATTTCAGGCCCGCAATCGGCACTCCGGTTCGGCTTGGCCATATGCGCGGCCGGATCGTCCGTCATTTCCAGGAAGGCGTGGCGGTCGAGTTCTCGGTCATGCTGTCGCGCGAAAGCCTCGAAAAGTACATCTGATCAAGACCGGGCGAACCGGCCGCATAACTCTACCATAATATTTGAGGCCGGGCGTCCATGAGACCTCGGCCTTTTGCTTGGGCAAGCCCATTCTTCGCGTCAGCCAAACCTAAAATGCCAACACGGAACGTTGTTAAACATTCCCTGTTTCAAAGGCCTGATAAACGCCTTCGGCGCCCCATCTCACCGCGAAACGGCATCGCTTTCAGTTCCTGATCCTATTTTCGCCCGGATTTTGCCGCTTTTTCCGCCCTCACTCAAAAAAAGTCGTGCCATTTTGAAAATAATTCCGGGCTGTTTTGACCCCGATTTGTCCTGTTTTGGCGCTGAAACAGCTCGTGTTACGATCCCGCTACAGAATTAAGCAGCATTGGGCAGCGCCTGCTCCGCGCGACGTCCGAGCGTCGCTAGCGGGTTCAAGCGTCTTCGTTCGATCAAAAACCATCAATCAAATCAGACCGTTCGCGCAAACCGGCTGCAATTTGAAGCAAATTTCGCGACAATTTTCCTCAATAATGCATCTTGTTTTATTTCAATTCTCGTATTGTTTTAAGATATTTTTACTAAAGTAATGATCGAGCTTTATATTCAATATACTCAAATCAATACTTTATTTTACTTCGGAATTTCGCGACCGATAAAATAGTGCCTGCCATAGTTTCCCCATCTCAGACGGGGAGACGAAAAATGAAAAACAAAGTCGCATGGAAGGGCATTCTCGCAATCCTGGCCGCCACGATCAGCACCGTGACATTCGCGGCCTCACCCAACATGAACACGGCCGGCAAGACCAATCCGCCGATCGGCCATTATGAATATTGCATGATCAACGGCAATGAATGTGGCTCGAACGGCTCCGACAGCGGTCCGCTGCAACTGACCGAGAAATTGTGGAAGACCATTCTCAAGGTCAACTACGATGCCAACTCTAAGATCGAGCCGCTAACCGATCAGGAGATCTTCGGCAAGGAAGAGGTCTGGGCCATGCCAACCTCGGTTGGCGATTGCGAGGACTATGTTCTTCTCAAGCGCAAGATGCTGATGGATCGCGGCGTGTCTCCGGCCAATCTTCTGATCACCGTGGTGTTGCAGCCAAATGGTGATGGCCATGCTGTACTCACGGTTCGAACCGACCGCGGCGACTTCGTTCTCGACAATATGCGCAACAAGGTCCTTCTGTGGTCGGACACCGAATATACATTCCTCAAGCGCCAATCGACCAGGAATGCCGGTCAGTGGGTGAAGATCGACGATGACCATTCGCCAGCCCTTGGCGCCATGTAATTCTGGCACCAACTGCACCGGTCGCCCGGAGCAGTTGAGCCAATCATAGACAGAGTTCCGGCCGGATCAGTCCAATCCCCGTCCCCCAGATCCGGTCGTTGCCGGCCCCGTTGTCCCCGGGGCCGGCTCTTTTTTTGGATGCTGCCGAGCCTAGAGAAGTTCGATTTTGCGAACAAATCCCAGAACGACGAGCCCGTAGATCCACGCCCAGCCGAATGCGACAATGACGCCACAGGCAAGATCCTGGCGGCTCACCTTGCCTTCACGCCAGACTTCGGCCAGACGATCGACCAGAAAGCCCGGTCCGGCAATGAGCGCCAGAAACCAGACGACAAATCGGCGCTCCAGTTGAATGCTGTTGCTCTGAACCGGCAGACGCTGGTCCAACAGGGCCTTGGCAAGATCGGCTATGGCAAGCGGTACCGCAAAGCCGACAACCAGGGAAACAAACACATCACCTGAATTCATGCTCTCCAAGCCTATCCGTTCAAGGTTTTTACAAGCTTCGCCCAGCAAGCTTCGTGCCACCCGTGCATGCTCCAGTCTGGCACAGGATTGAGACCGTTTAGTCGTGCCAAGCATCGATGAAAGGCAAGGAGCCGGAGGATGATCGTGTGACCAGCGACCATATTCTGTCCAACAGGCTGCTGGTCAGAATTCTCATCGCAATTTCGCTCATGGCGCTGCTGATGATCGGGATGACCATTGGCGGCCATATGCTGGGCAAAACGCTGGCACGCGAGGATTTCACCGACGAGACGTCGCCTCTTCACCTGATCGTGGGTCAGGATGTGCTGAAACTGCCGGCAAACATGCTACGCTTTGCCTCCGAACGCCAATCGGGTCGCCAAGATGCAGTCCATCTCGCGCTCGTCTGGCCGGGATTGCAAGGCTATAGCCAGGAAAATGCGGCACTCTTCACCGACAAGAACAGCACCGACAGCGTCATATTCGCTGAATTTAGTCAGAGCATCATGTCACGCGACATGTCGGGACGCCTTGAGCCGATTTATAAACGTCTGTTTACCGGCAAGGAAAGCCCTGGCCCTGGCGGCTTGACCATCCATGAACTCGATCCGAAAAGCGGCTATGGCAGCGAACAGATCCTGACGGCAGAGCGCAAGGGCGAACGGCCCTATGTTGTGCGCTGCATCCTGCCGCGCGACGGGGCGCCGTCCAGTTCCGCCGACTGCCAGCGCGATATCCATGTTGGCCGAGATCTGACCCTGCTTTACCGGTTTTCTTCCCGTCTTCTCGATCATTGGGCGGACATCGACAAGGCGATGGTCGCTTTCGCAGACCGGGCAATCGAGTCCGGCAATGGCACACAGGTGCCCTGAAACGTCACGGCCGGCTGGCCGAAAAGTTTCTCGCAATTGCACATATTCAGGATTCTGCATGCATTCATAAACCGATTGGTAACGCTATCGGGGTTACATCTTTTTACTAAGTTCTGCCGGACCTTGCCCCGGAAGTTGCAACATAAATTGTCGAGTATCGTTGTGCCTCAATCCAAGCTTCTGTTTCCCGCCCTTAAGGGAATGTGCCGCTCCTTCGCAAAAATCGTTACTCCTATCGCGATGGCAGCTGTTCTTGTGATGTCGCCGACCCATCAGGCTGAAGCTGGCCCGAAACCGGCCAGCATCGTCGTTGATGCCCGCACGGGCAAGGTCATGTTCCAGGAAGATCCCGATGGCCTGCGCTATCCGGCATCGCTCACGAAGATGATGACACTCTACATGGTCTTTGATGCTCTGGAATCCGGACGGATTTCGCTTCGGACCCCGGTCCCGGTTTCCAAACATGCCGCTGCGCAAGCCCCCTCCAAGCTCGGGGTTCGTTCCGGACAGACGTTCACCGTCGAACAGGGAATCCTGGCGCTCGTGACGCGCTCGGCCAACGATTGCGCCACGGCTTTCGCAGAATTCCTTGGCGGCACCGAGCCGCGCTTCGGCAAGATGATGACGGCCAAGGCGCGCGCGCTCGGCATGACGCGCACCGTCTATCACAATGCCAACGGTCTTCCCGATGCACGTCAGGTCACCACGGCGCGCGATCAGGCCAAGCTCAGCGCCGCGCTGCGCAAGCATTTCCCGCAGTATTACGGCTATTTCTCCACCCGCAGCTTCAAATATGGCCGTCAGGTCATCGGCAACCACAACCGTCTGCTCGGCGCTGTGAAGGGTGTCGATGGCATCAAGACCGGCTTCACCCGCGCAGCTGGCTTCAACCTGGCCACCTCGGCGCAGATCGATGGCCGCTCGATTGTCGCCGTCGTTCTTGGAAGCCCCTCGGGTGCCGCCCGTAACGCCAAGATGACGCGGCTCGTGCAGGCCTATCTGCCGAAGGCCAGCCGTCGCGGTGGCGATGCAGATGCGTTCGTGGCCTCTGAAAGACCGGTTTCTGAAAAAGTTCTCGCCTATGCCGAACCCGTGAAGCAGGACGATGTCGAAGTCGCCAGCGCCACCCGTGCGATCGAACTGCCGACCAATGGCCCGGTTCCGGATGTTCGCTACGAAGAGGAAGTGGTGATCAAGAAATCGGCCCGCGAAACGAAGGTTGCGTCGATCGCCGAAACCAGCGCCATTGAACTGCCGAAGACGACCGCAGTGGAAGACGCGCCGATCCCGGCCACCCCGGTCGCCAATGACAACAACAAGGTCGATGAACTGACGACTGCCTCCACCGACAATGGCTCCAAGGGCTGGGTAATCCAGGTTGGCGCCGCGCCGGGCAAGAAGGAGGCCATGGCACTCCTGCAGAAAGCGCAGGATAAAGGCGGAAAGGTATTGCGTTCCGCCACCCCATTCACCGTTGCCTATGTGAAGGGCAATGAGCAGGTCTACCGCGCCCGTTTCGGCGGCTTCTCCGGGCAGGATGCAGCAGTCAATGCCTGCAAGGCCCTGAAGCGCAAGGGCATCGGCTGCTGGGCAAGCCTGCAGTGATTTGGAGAGCGGCCGGCACGATGTCGGCCGTTTTTCGTTGGACGGAAGTGATGTAACCGGTCGGTCTTCGTCTTGGCTGACTGAAATGTGATCCTCGATTGTTTTGCGTACGAGGTTGATGATGGCCCAGAACGAAAATACCAACCTGCCCCCGGAAGCCGGCAACGCCCGCAAGGCAGCGCGCAACACAGGCCTGCATCCGTTGCACGAGGCCGCTCTCCGGATCGCCAGCCTCGGACGCGGCAAACCATCGGCCAAGACGCGCGATCTCGTCGCCATGCTCATGGGTCATGGCGCCCGCGCCTGGCGTCTCACGCAACCACGCGCCAGCCTGCATCTGCATGTCCGGACACCCTCGGGCAAACATCCGCTCAGGCTTCGCATTCGCTGATCGAGAATGGCGCTGATCGAGAATTGGCTTGAAAACGACGGTCGACCGTTGCGACCGCTCAGAGCAAGCCGAGTTGCGCCAGTTCGCGCTTGAGATCGGCCGGCATATCGCCAGCGCCGGCTCCAAAAAGGTCCGCCGGTGCATCCTTGGTCTCGAGATAACGCCAGCCCTGAAAGGGCCGCTTGGGTTGCGGCAGCGTTTCGATAACTTCTGGCCCCAGCACCAGATGGCAACGACCGATACCGTCATCGCCGGTGAATTCGACGATATCGAGCAGCCTTTGCCGGGCCGCCACCTGCCCCTTGATCACCCAGTAGAGCGAACCGCCGGCGAGCAAATCGTCCTTCCGCTTGGGCACCATGCGCGTGGTGTGCGATGAATGTGGCTCCAGGCCGTTGGCAAGAGCATGGAGCGAGCGCTCGTTTACCCACTCCCTGAGATCGTCAAGGGAGTCAGCGCCGACACAAAGTTTGATCAGGTTGAGGGCCATGCCCTTCCATTCCCGATCCGGTTCCTCACGTCAACAGCCAATAAGCGCTATCAACATTCCACCACATTGACGGCCAAACCACCGGTCGACGTTTCCTTGTATTTCTCGCTCATGTCGTGGCCGGTCTGCCGCATGGTCTCGATACAGGCATCGAGTGGCACGAAGTGGGTGCCATCGCCCTTGAGCGCCAGCGAGGCTGCCGTCACCGCCTTGACCGCGCCGAGCGCATTGCGCTCGATACAGGGGACCTGGACGAGCCCGGCGACCGGATCACAAGTCATGCCGAGATGGTGTTCGAGGGCGATTTCGGCGGCATTTTCGATCTGCTCGGGAGTTCCGCCCATGACGGCGGCAAGACCGGCCGCAGCCATGGCAGCAGCCGAACCCACCTCGCCCTGGCACCCCACTTCCGCACCGGAAATCGAGGCATTGTGCTTGATGATGCCACCGACCGCTGCTGCCGTCAGCAGATAATCACGGATGCCATCCTGATCCCAATCCTCATGGAAATGCTCGTAATAGCGGATTGTCGCCGGAATGACGCCGGCGGCACCATTGGTGGGCGCCGTGACGATGCGGCCTCCAGCGGCGTTTTCTTCATTCACCGCCATGGCATAGACGGACAGCCAGTCATTGGCGAGCAACGGATTGGCCTTGTTGGAGCGCCACTCTTCATTGAGCTTGTCATGGATCTGCTTGGCGCGGCGGCGAACCTTCAATCCGCCCGGCATGATGCCCTCGACAGCAAGACCGCGATCGATACAGCTGCGCATCACATCCCAGATCTTGTCGAGCTTGGCGTCGAGAGCCTCGCGGCCCATCGTCGCCTCCTCGTTGGCGCGTTTCATCTGCGCGATCGTCAGGCCGGAGCGGCGCGCCATGTCCAGCATCTGCTGGGCCGTGGCAAAGGGATAGGGAACCTTCTGGCTCTCCTTGTCCTTGGCTGCCCGCATCTTTTCCAGTTCGGTGTCGGTGACAACGAAACCACCGCCGATCGAATAGTAGATCTGCTTGAGCAGCAGCCGGCCCGAAGCATCGAAGGCACTGAACGTCATGCCGTTGGCATGGCCCGGCAACGGGTTCTTCTTGTCGAGCAGCAGATCGTCCTTCGGCCGGAACCGGTATCCGGGGTGACCATCCGGGTTGATACGGCCCGACCTTTCGACCGAGGCGACCATCTCGTCCATCGCATCGGGGTCGATCGTTTCCGCTGTCTGGCCCATCAGTCCGAGAATGACGGCGCGGTCGGATGCATGCCCGATGCCGGTATGGGCCAGGGATCCGTGCAGGCTCGCCTTGATATGCGCAATCTGGGCGCCGACCGGGCGCGGCCAGTCTGATGACAGGATGAGTTTCAGAAAAAGATTCGCCGCCGTCATCGGTCCCATCGTATGGGAGCTTGACGGGCCGATGCCGATCTTGAACACATCAAACACGGAAAGAAACATGCTATCCCCTCTTCGGTCGAACCGAGGCATTATGAATCGTCAAATTAGCATCCTGTCATCAGAATGTGGTAGCGGAACTCCGGCACGCACTGCCACGCGGGCGACATGGGACCTGCGACAGCGCTTGCGCCCCTGAACGACCGATGACAACCGGACTCAGAGAGAAACATGAGCGTACTGGACTATTGCGCACTCGTCGTCTTCATCACACTCTGGTGGGCCTTCAACTGGCTCACCGATGGAAAGCGCAATTTCAAGCGCATGAGCCTGACCCGCGGCATGGCGATCCATCGCGAACGCTGGATCCGCAATTCGCTGACCCGCGACCTCAAGATGATCGATACACAGATCATCGCTGGCCTGCAGAACGGCACCGCCTTTTTCGCTTCCACCGCAATCTTCGCGCTCGGTGGCTGTTTTGCACTTCTGGGCGCAACCGAACAGGTCCAGGCGATCTTCTCCGACCTGCCTTACGTTTTTCACGGCGGCCGGACCGCCTATGAGCTGAAGGTCGGCGGCCTCGCCGCAATCTTCGGCTATTCCTATTTCAAGTTCGGCTGGGCTTACCGGCTCTTCAACTATTGCTCGATCCTGTTTGGCGCCATTCCGATGACGGGCGACGCAAGACGCGACGAGATCGCCACAAAAATGGCCGCCGACCGTGTCATCGACATCAACATCATCGCCGCAAAAAACTTCAATGCCGGCCTGCGCGCCACATTCCTGTCGATCGGCTATCTCGGATGGTTCATCAATGCCTGGGTTTTCATGGCCGTGACCGCCTTCGTGATCCTGATCCTTTTGCGCCGTCAGTTTTTCTCCGACGCCCGCGACGTGATCATTCGCGATCTTGAGCCGACAAAGTGATTTAATGACCGAACAGACCACGACCGTTGAGGCGGCCCCCAAGCGCCGCATTCTGCTCCTCGACATCCTGCGCGGCACAGCGCTCATTGCCATGGCGAGCTACCATTTCCTCTGGGATCTCGGGGATTTTGGCTATCTCGATCCCTCCTACCCGGCCACCGGCTGGCCGAAGATCTATGCGCGATGCATCGCCTCGACCTTCCTCTTTCTCGCCGGCCTGTCGATGGTGCTCGGGCATGAACAGGGCTTTCGCGCCCGCGCCTACCTCATTCGCCTCGGCAAAATCGTTGCTGCAGCTGCCCTTGTCAGTCTGGCGAGTGCTCTGGCGATGCCGCAGGGATTGATCTTTTTCGGAATCCTGCACGCCATTGCCGCCATGAGCGTCATCGGGCTTCTGGCTCTCCGGCTTCCGGCCTGGTTCAACGTGATCCTTGCCGCGCTCGCCTTTCTGGCGCCGCGTTATTTTGCATCAGAGAGCTTCAACACGCCCTGGCTCTGGTGGGTCGGCCTTTCCACCGAAACGAGACTGTCGTTCGACTATGTGCCGATCCTGCCCTGGCTCTGCCCGTTCCTTCTCGGCATGGCGCTCGGCCAGAGTTCCACGGCTACGGCGGCCCTGCGGCATTTTGCACAAGGGATAAGTGGCAAGAATCCTGTGAGTCGTCTGCTTGTCTTTTTCGGCCGCCACAGTCTGACCTTATATCTGGTTCACCAGCCGGTGCTGATCGCTCTTCTCTGGATGTTTTCGCAGATCGTGCCCGCACCGCAGGCAGATCCGGTCGCATCCTATCTGGAAAGCTGCGTGGCGGGCTGCAGCAAGGAACAGGACAAGGCGCTTTGTCGGGTCTTTTGCCAATGCACGCTGGAAGAACTGCAGGCGCAAAATCTTTTTTCAGCATTCCAGTCCGGGGCAATCTCGGCAGAGCATGATGAGAGGATCAAGGCCATTGCCGTTCAATGCTCTGTACCAGCCCTCGAATGAGGGCTGCCTCCGGAAGGACTGATTGCATGAATGCCTACCGCGCAAGACCCCTGAATTTCCCCTGGCCACCGCTCGTCTATGTTGGCGCCGCTTTCGGCGGATTGGCCCTGCAGCTAGTCTATCCGCTGCTGATTGCAGGCTCGACCTATCGTCTGGTCGGCATCCTGTTCTTTGTCGCCGGCATTTCGCTCGATCTCTGGGCTCTGTTCACCCTCTATCGTCGCGGCACGACGATGTTGCCGAACCGCTGCGCCAGCCATCTGGTCACCTGTGGTCCGTTCCAGTTTTCCCGTAATCCGACCTATCTCGGCTATACGCTGGCGGTCATCGGGGTGGGACTGTTCTACAAGAATCTCTGGATTGTCTCAGCAGCGCTCGCAGCCGCCGCCTTTACCCATCTCATCGTCATCCGGCGCGAAGAAATGCATCTTCATGCGCGCTTCGGCTACGAGTTCGAACGCTATCGCCGCCGCGTTCGCGCCTGGCTGTAACCGGCGCGAAGCAGGTTCGATCAGGTGGAAACGCCGATTTCCGCCAGACGGTTGAGACAGGCTTCCTCGATATTGTCGAGTTCGCCGATCGTCTCGTCGATGTCCTTGCGCTTCTGGCGCAATCCGTCGCGCTTTTCTTCGACCTTGGCCAGAAGAAGACGCAACTGACCCGCCTCGCCCGGCGGCGCATTATAGACCTGAATGATCTCGCGGATTTCGGCAATCGTGAAACCGATACGGCGACCGCGCAGGATCTGCTGGATCAGGTGGCGATCGGCAACCCTGTAGAGACGGGTTCGTCCCCGCCGTTCGGGATGGATAAGACCTTCGTCCTCATAGAATCGGAGCGTGCGCGTCGAAATATCAAATTCGCGCGTCAGCTCGGTAATGCTGTAGTACTTGGTCACTTGCGGTTCCACCCATTTCGGTTCAGGGAGGGCATTATATTAACTCTTACGTAAAAGTCAATTTACGTCAATTGCGGCTAGTGCAGGCCGAACCAGAGGGTCGCAAGACCGAGGAAACCGAAAAAGCCGGTCAGGTCCGTCACCATCGTCACGAAGACCGATGACGCGACTGCCGGATCCGCTCCGAAGCGGTTGAGGAGCAGCGGCACCAGATTTCCGGCCATCGCAGCGGCGATGAAGTTGATGAACAACGCAATGCCGATCACGACGCCTAGCTGCACATCATGATACATCAGCCCTGCCGCCAGTCCGACCATGATCGCGAACATTAGACCGTTGCTGGATCCGACGCCAAGCTCGCGCCGGATGATACGACCGGCATTGTAGATATCGAGATCACGCGTCGCGAGCGCCCGCACGGTCACCGTCATGGTCTGGGTCCCGGCATTGCCACCCATGGAAGCGACGATCGGCATCAGCACCGCAAGCGCCACCATCTGCTCGATCGTGGCATCGAACAGGCCGATCACCGATGAAGAGAGAAAGGCCGTACCGAGATTGATGAACAGCCACAGGAAGCGCGAACGAACGGTCGAAAGCACATTGTCCGACAGCTCTTCGTCACCCACGCCGGCCAGACGCTTGATGTCCTCTTCCGCCTCTTCATGGATGACGTCAACCACGTCGTCGATGGTCAGAACGCCGACAAGCCGGCCGTTTTCATCAACGACGGCGGCAGACAGAAGGTCATACTGCTGGAAGAGCTGCGCTGCTTCTTCCTGGTCCATCTCAGCGGGGATGGAATGGTTCATCTCGCGCATGACGTCTTCGATCTTGGTGGATCGCTGGCTGCGCAGAATACGGTCGAGATCGACGTTGCCGAGCAGCTTGAACGTCGGATCGATGACGAAAATCTGCGTGAAGGTTTCGGGCAGATCCTCGTCTTCCCGCATGTAGTCGATACACTGGCCGACCGTCCAGAACGGCGGCACCGCGACGAACTCGGACTGCATGCGGCGGCCGGCCGAGCTTTCCGGATAATCCAGCGCCCGCCTCAGCCGCACCCGTTCCGTGAAGGGAAGCTTTGCGAGAATGTCCTCGCGGTCCTCCTGGTCGAGGTCTTCGAGAATGTAGACGGCATCGTCCGAATCAAGCTCGCCGATCGCCGCTGCGATCGCCTCGTTGGGAATCTGTTCGACGATCTCGAGACGGATCGCCTCGTCCACTTCCGTGAGCGCTGCAAGGTCGAATTCGTCGCCCAGGAGATTGATGAGCGCGATGCGCTGCTCGGGCAGGATTGCCTCGAGCACGTCGCCAAGTTCGGAGATATGCAGGCGGCCGACATTGTTGCGCAGGAAGATCACGTCGCGATCAGCTATCGCTGCGCCGACCATCATCAGGAAGTCATGCCGGACCGACCCGTCCTCGGTATAGATGTCCGAGAGTTCAGGCCTGTTATCAGGCGTAGGGGCCATTTCGAGTTCGTCTACGCTATCCTCTTGCATAGCTTAGCCCCTCTTCCGATTGTTCTGCAGGTCTGCACGAGGCTTGGCCTCTGTCGACCTGCTTTCTGCTTACATGTTGTTTCTCTTCACGGACGTTTACGTGCCTGTGTCGTGCTAACCCAAAAACCCTCAACGGTCTATGAAAAAACGCGCCATCCGCGACGCATTTTGCGAAGTAATACAATAATGAAATCAAACTCATGGCAGAACATATCACGCCCCATCCCCCGGTCCTGCCAGGATTTACAAAACTTTACCGCAGCGAAACGGACGTGAAACAGGGGCTTCCTATTTTAAGGTCATAGAAATTCCGAAACAGGAAAGGAAACACCATGACCGACCAACAGGAACAGCCCGCAGTTCCACAGGCAGCCCCTGCCCCCAGGAAGCGTCGCGGCCTTGTTATCGGCTCCATTGCAGCCGTTGCTCTTCTGGGCGCCGGCGCCGCCGCCTTTGCCGGCGCAGGACATTTCGGCCATCGCGGCATGATGCGCGATTTCATCGAATACCGCACCGATCGCGTCCTGACGGATATCGGCGCCTCCGATGAACAGAAGGCCAAATTGAAGACCCTCGTCAGCGCGACGATCGATGAGGTCCGACCGGAACGCAGTGAACGCCGGGCCATGCGCGATGAAGCCCTGAAGCTTCTGGAAGCACCCACCATCGATCGTGCCGCGATCGAGGCCCTGCGCGTCAAACATGTCGCCGAAATGGATGCACGTTCGAAAGTGATTGCCAAGGCTATCGGCGATGCTGCAGAGATCCTGACACCGGACCAGCGCAAGAAGCTGGCCGATGAACTTGAGGATTTCGGTCCGGGCGATGGTCCCGGCCGCTGGTAACGTTCGGCAGGAAGGAAGAGAGCATGGCGGAAGTCCTGATCATTGACGATGACACGCGTCTTTCCGCCATGCTGGCCGATTATCTGCAATCGGCAGGTTTCAAGACCAGAACGGCTGCGACCGGCGACCTTGGCCTCCAGGAAATCGCCCGGCGATCCCCCGACGCCGTTATCCTCGACGTGATGCTCCCCGATCACGACGGATTCGAAATCTGCCGTCGCATCCGCGCCGGGTCTAGCCTACCCATCCTGATGCTTACCGCCAAAGGTGAGGAAACCGACAGGATCGTTGGGCTGGAACTCGGCGCGGATGACTATGTGCCCAAACCCTTCAGCCCGCGAGAGCTGGCTGCCCGTCTGAAGGCCGTGCTCCGCCGCAGCAATCCGCAGGACAGCCAGAGCCCACAGGATATTCTGCGGTTTGGCCGTCTCGAAATCGATCGCGGCCAGCGCGTCGTCCGCGTCAATGGCGAGGAGAAGGTTTTAACCGGCTATCAGTTCTCGCTCCTCCTGACGCTCGCCGAACATCCCGGCCGGGTGCTCAGCCGCGAAAAACTGATGGATCTGACAAAGGGCGAAGAGCTTGAAGCCTTCGATCGTTCGATCGACGTGCATGTTTCCCGTATCCGCGCCGCGATCGAAACAGATCCCAAACATCCCAGGCGCATCATCACCCTTCGTGGCGCAGGCTATCTTTTCGCCCGCAATCAGGATGAGGGGCCGGCAGTCCCATGATCCGTAGTCGTCTCTACATCAAGATCTATCTGACCGTTCTGACGAGTCTCGCGCTGGTGGTCGTGATCATCGGAACCATGGCCTATGTCGGACGGTTCGACGGTGAAAGCAATTTTGCCGATCGTCTCAACCATTTCGTCTCCGTCATGCTGATGGAAGGCAAGGACCAGCCAGAACGCGCCGAAATGGTCGATCGGCTCGCCGATGCGCTTGGTGCAGACATCGCCCTTTACGACAAGCAGGGCAAATTCCTGCTCGGTGCCGGCGCATGGAAGCGCGAGCCGATGCAAATGCCTTCGCAAAAGTCGAGCGACCGTCTGCGCGATTTTCGGGCGACGCTCGCGGATGGTACCTTGGTAAAACTGAGGCTCGAACCACCGCGCCCGCCACGCTTCAATCT
Organism: Fluviirhizobium alvei; assembly: GCF_030551875.1. Classification (GTDB taxonomy): domain Bacteria; phylum Pseudomonadota; class Alphaproteobacteria; order Rhizobiales; family Rhizobiaceae; genus Rhizobium_E; species Rhizobium_E alvei. Next base: position 188,665 of record NZ_JAUOZU010000013.1, read on the forward strand.
GATTTTCTCCATCCTGGCGATCGCAGCGGCCACAGCAGTTGCCGCCTATCCCGCTGTCCGGCATCTGACGCGGCGACTGGATCTTCTGCGCCTGGGCGTGGAGAAATGGGGCCAGGGAGATCTCACGGCCCGCGCCACCGTGATTGGCAAGGATGAGATCGCCACCGTCGCCCGCGCCTTCAACGAGGCCGCCAACCGCGTCGAAGCGCTCGTCAATTCGCAGAAGAGCCTGCTCGCCAATGCCAGCCACGAATTGCGCTCCCCCTTGGCGCGCTTGAGGATGGCATGCGAGATCTTTCAGCATAATCCATCGGATTCGATGCGGCAGGAAATCGACAAGAACCTCGCCGAACTCGATGAACTGGTCGAAGAGATCCTGATGAAAAGTCGGCTCGGCTCCAACCAGCCGATCGCAACCGATCAGATCGTCGATCTTCTCGCCCTCGCCGCCGAGGAAGCCAGTCTCGTGGATGCCAGCATCGATGGCGATTCCGTTACCATCCGCGGCAACGAGCGCTACCTGCGACGCATGATCCGCAATCTCTTGCAGAATGCTGCAAGGCATGGAAAACCGCCCATCGATGTGTATCTGTCGGTGACCGGTGGAAATGTTTGCCTTACGGTCAGGGACCATGGCAACGGATTGAAATCACACGAAGTCGAGCGGATCTTCGAACCGTTCTATCGTCCGGAAGGGCGTAGCGAGGCGGCAGGCGGCTGGGGCCTGGGCCTGGCCCTTGTCGCAGAAATCGCTCGCCTGCATCATGGCCGCGCCTATTACAGTCAGCCGGAAGACGGTGGCGCCCTGTTCTGCGTCGAATTGCCGGTCGAGGCGACGGCTGCCTGATCTCAGTCTCCGATTACAAAGGCCTCAGGCGACGCAACTCTCTTCGACGCTTTCGAAGGATTGCAGCCAGCCGCTTGCATTGCGCAGGCCTGCATCATCCACCTGCTCGAGGCTCCGAAGGAGATCGTGCCATGCCGGATGATTGAAATGGGACCGGACCCGGTCTTCGATCGCGGCAATGACCGCATATTCGCGTGCCGTCAGCCGCATTCTGCCGCCGCCGAAGGAACCTTTGAGGATCCGGTAGAGGTAATCGACATCCTCCCGTGAGATGCCGGGACGCTTGCTGAGTCGCAGGAAGGAAAGCGCGCCGCCGCCCTCGATGGCGATCCGCAACTGATCAATCGCGAGGGCCGAAAGCAGATCCGGAACCGAACGCGACACTTCGATCGCATGCAGCAGGAATTCGAGCTCCGCCTGTGTCGCAACCACTCCTTCCGGCGCAATCGAGGCGACGATCCAGTTGGCGTTGAATTCATCGAGACTATATTGCGGCCAGGAATGAAAGACGATGAAGGCGACCATCGCCTCGACAAACCATGCGTCCCAGTCCGACGTGGTTTCAGATGCCGACCGATGGATGGAAAGAAGGACCTCTGCATCGTCAGCCGAGGTAAGCCCCTCAGGAAAGACGTGTCTTCGTACGAGAAGAACGTCAAGCTCATCCAGCCTTCGCTGGCCTATCAGCGCGGAGGCCGGATAGGTCGGTCGCATCTGTGTCATTTTTCAACTCCGGCCTCATCATGAAGCGGAATTGATTTTCCACAGCAACCGTAAAGGCCGGCATAAAAACTATGGTGAACGCGCAGTTAATGTGCCGCTGCATTCTGCTGTTGCCGGTGCGCCCGCCAGATGATGAAGAGGCCTGAAGCGACGATGATGATAACGCCCAACCATTTGGACGCGCTCGGGAATTCTCCGAACAGAAGAAAACCGAGAACGGTCGCCGAAATGATTTCAAAATACTGGAATGGCGCCAGAACCGAGACAGGTGCAAGCCGAAAAGCCTGAACCACCAGGAGATGGCCATAGCCCGAAAGCGCTCCCAGAACCACAATGAGACCAAGGACCATCCAGGATTGGGGCAACGAGATCGCAAAATCAGGGACGCCCGCTGACGAGCCGCCCAGAAGCACGAGCGCCATGAAGATCGTGCCGCCAAGGCCGGCAAGCGTCTGCATCGTCAGCGGCGGATCGGCCTCGCCAATCGCCCGATTGAGAAACAGATAGAGCGCAAACAGAAAGGCACAGGCAACTGGCAGCAGAGCCTTGATACCGAAGATCTCGAAGCTCGGCTGAATGACGATCAGCGCGCCGCCAAAGCCGACGGCGATCGCAGTCCAGCGGCGCCAGCCGACCTTCTCGCCGAGAAAGAGCGCCGACATGGCCGTCAGCATGAACGGTTCGACGAAATAGATGGCAAACACATCGGCCAGCGGCATATATTTGACGGCAGCGAAAAACAGGAAGGTTGCCGCTGCGTGAAGCACGCCGCGAAAAATATTGATCCAGGGTCGTTTTGCCTTGAACGCATGGGCGCCGCTGACCGACAAGAGAAGCGGCAAGGTCAGGACGAGCTGGAAAAAGAAGCGATAGAAGGACACCTGGCCGGGTGACATGGCTTGAAAGGTCGCAAGATATTTTGCAATCGCATCCATGCAGGGCAGGATCAGCATCGCAAAGGCCATGATGCCCGCACCCTTGAGCAATTGCGAACGCGGGTCGGTCGGAATGGGGGACATGGCACTCTCGGTCGGCGGCAGCAGGAACGCGCCTTTTGGCATGGAACGCGCCTGCCGCCAAGCCGCGTTAGCCCGTACGTTGCATCTTGTCGGCGATCTTTTCCGCCATCATGATGGTCGGCGCGTTGGTATTGCCGCCGATCAGTGTCGGCATCACCGACGCATCGACAACCCGCAAACCATCGATCCCCCTGACGCGCAGATCGGGATCGACGACCGACTGATCGTCGCTGCCCATCCGGCAGGTGCCGACCGGGTGATAGATCGTGTCGGACCGTGCCCGGATATGTCTGAGGATTTCATCGTCCGACAGGTCCTTCAACGGATAGAGGTCAGACACCCGATGCCGGGCAAGCGATGGCGCGTCGAGGATGGATTTGAGCACCCGCACCCCATCGATCATCGTCTGCCGGTCGCGCGGATCGCTGAGGAAGTTCGGATCGATCCGGGGGGCAGCGAGCGGATCGCGGCTCTTCAGCCCGACGGTCCCACGGCTGTAAGGCCGCAACACGCACATATGGGTCGAAAAACCATGGCCCCAGCGCAACCGGCGCGCATGATCCTCGAGCACCCCGATCACGAAATGCAGTTGCAGATCCGGTACGGCAAGCTCCGGACGCGATTTCAGGAAGGCACCCCCCTCGGCGAAGGGTGTTGCCAGAAGCCCCGTCCCATCCTTGCGCCATCTTAGATATTCCTTCAGGAGGCGAATGCCGCCGGTCGAATTGATGGCAACGGAATCCTTTTCGCGCGAACGCGAAGCAATGATGAAATCGAGATGGTCCTGCAGGTTCTTGCCAACAGCATCCACTTCACGACGAACGGCGATTCCGGCTTTGCGCAACTCATCTCCGGGACCGATGCCGGACAACATGAGAAGATGCGGCGAACCGAAGGCGCCGCCGCTCAGGATCACTTCCCGCCTGGCCGCGACCGTTTCCAGAGCGCCATTGCGCAGAAAGCGCACGCCGTTGGCCCGGTTCTCGGTAAAAAGCACTTCTGTCGCCATGCTCCGCGTCAGGATATGGAGGTTGGGACGCCCGGTCACCGGGTGGAGATAAGCGGCAGCCGCCGAGCAACGCTGGCCGCGTTTCTCGCCATTCCAGAATTGTGTCACCTGGTAGAGACCGATCCCTTCCTGATCGGGCCCATTGAAATCATCATTGGCCTTGAAGCCGGCTTCCACGCCCGCCCGCACGAAATCCATCGAGAGATCGCGCGGTGTGCGCTGGTTGCCAACCTGTAAAGCGCCCTTGTCACCATGCAGTGAATCCGCGCCACGTTCATTGGCTTCCGACCGGCGGAACCATGGCAGCACGTCGTCCCAGCCCCAACCGGTGCAACCGTTCTCCGCCCAGCGATCATAATCGCTTGGATGGCCGCGCACATAGAGCATGGCATTGATGGCGCTCGAACCACCCAGCGTCTTGCCGCGCGGCTGGTAGCCTCTGCGGCCATTCAACTCCCGTTGCGGCTCGGTTTCGAAAGCCCAGTTGTTGTAACGCGGTTTGCCGCGCAGCATCGCAATGGTTCCGAACGGCATGCGGATGGCAAGATCCCGCCCCTCGCCGCCCGCCTCCAGAAGGCAGACAGTTACGGATGGATTCTCGCTCAGCCGCGCTGCGAGAACCGAGCCGGCAGACCCACCGCCAACGATGACATAATCGAATTCCATGATTGCCTCCCCCAAGACAGGCGGAGAGTGGCGAATATTTCCGTTTACGTCAACTGCGGACCATTCGACGTCCCCCTTCATGTCGCGCAACCGACCAAAAAATCCGCGTTGCGGCCTTGCCCTTCGCCCTGCCGCCATGGTTTCTAGGCGCCATTGATTTGCAAAGCCAATGGAGGAATACCATGGACGTTCGCGCCGCAGTCGCCGTACAGGCGGGCAAGCCGCTCGAAATCATGACCGTACAGCTCGAAGGCCCGAAAGCCGGCGAAGTACTGATCGAGGTCAAGGCCACCGGCATCTGCCATACGGACGATTTCACTCTTTCGGGCGCCGATCCGGAAGGCCTGTTTCCGGCCATTCTCGGCCATGAAGGTGCGGGCATCGTCGTCGATGTCGGCCCGGGCGTGACCTCGGTGAAGAAGGGCGACCATGTCATTCCGCTCTATACGCCGGAATGCCGTTCCTGCCCCTCCTGTCTGTCGCGCAAGACCAATCTCTGCACCGCGATCCGCTCGACCCAGGGCCAGGGCGTGATGCCGGATGGCACCAGCCGCTTCTCGATCGGCAAGGACAAGATCCATCACTATATGGGCTGCTCCACCTTCGCAAACTACACCGTGCTGCCGGAAATCGCGGTGGCAAAGGTGCGTGAAGACGCCCCCTTCGACAAGATCTGCTATATCGGTTGCGGCGTCACCACCGGCATCGGTGCGGTTATCAACACCGCCCAGGTCGAGATGGGGGCAACAGCCATCGTCTTCGGTCTCGGCGGCATCGGCCTCAACGTCATCCAGGGCCTGCGTCTCGCCGGTGCCGACATGATCATCGGCGTCGATATCAACAATGACAAGAAGGCCTGGGGCGAACGCTTCGGCATGACCCATTTCGTCAATCCGAAGGAAGTCGAGGGCGACATCGTTCCCTATCTGGTCAATATGACCAAGCGTGGCGCCGATCTCATCGGCGGCGCAGACTATACATTCGATTGCACCGGCAACACCAAGGTCATGCGTCAGGCGCTCGAAGCCAGCCATCGCGGCTGGGGCAAGTCGGTCATCATCGGCGTGGCCGGCGCCGGCCAGGAAATCTCCACCCGTCCGTTCCAGCTGGTCACCGGCCGTACCTGGATGGGCACCGCCTTTGGCGGCGCGCGTGGCCGCACCGACGTTCCGAAGATCGTCGACTGGTATATGGACGGCAAGATCCAGATCGATCCGATGATCACCCATGTGATGCCGCTTGAGGACATCAACAAGGGCTTTGACCTCATGCATTCGGGCGAAAGCGTGCGCGGCGTGGTCGTGTACTGATCGGCCTGAACCGGTCGCAATCTGCAAGGCGGGAAACGGCACGGTCGTTTCCCGCCTTTTCATTTTTCATGGTCTGGCGTCACGGGTAACCGACAAGCCAACCCGGAAGCCGGGCATCGACCTGACCGCGACAGGCTGCATCGACACATGTGGCAAGACTTGCAAACCGAAGTGCTTTTCCGGTCAGTCCCGGGCCGTAATGGGCGTATTTGCCCGAATTGGTCAGGATCGTCGTCGCTTCTGGCGGCACGATCGGTTCGAGCACCGTGCACCAGCAGGCATCGACAACGAACTCGGCACCGAACGACTGCAATGTTGCGGCATGGCCCGCCGATATGGCCCGATCGAGCGTGGCGCGTGATGTCGTGATCGTCATCCGGGTCAAAGGTGCACGGGTGCGCCCGGCCACAAGGCGGGCCAGGTCGGCGATTTCCGTCAGGGAAAAATGCGGATTGCCAAGCGCCACCAGATCGATTGCGGTCTCGTCGGTCGATTGCAGCTTTTGCCAGGATCCTCGGAGGTCCGCCCCCGATATGGTTAGAACCGGCAGCCCCTCAACCTGACCGGTTGCGTCCTTCAGACTGGTGGCCTCCGGGGTTATCCCGACCAGATGAAACATCGGTGCGCCAGAGGTCGTCGCAAACGCCGCACCGAAGGCCTTGAGATCGTCTGTCTTCGGATCAAGATCCGCAAGGCCGGTGACGGCCGGGATTTTGGTCGGCGCCAGCGATCCGATATGGTAGCCGAGGAGCGGCCAGAAACTGTCGTCGAAGCCCTGCGGCGGCTGAACCTCTATGATCAGCTTCGCCCGCCGGTTCTCTGCGATATGGCAGCCCGCCAGCGGTGCGCGTCCGGTCAGGGCAATCAACGCATCGAGAAAATCGGGATATTTCATCGTCCGCGCCCCGAGAACGGAGTTGGCATAGACAACCGCGTTTGATTCCGCCCAGGCGATGTCATCGCCGCTAGCGGGCGAATCCTCGCGCAGATAGGGGGCGCAGGTGAAAGAGGTCCGGGCACCGAGCGCCAGATAGGCATCGGCAAGCGCGGCGGCAGCCCGCGACAGCGCAGGATCGGTGCCCTGCCGTTGCCAGGCCATCCGGTCGACCGAGATTGCATTGAGCGTGGTCGGAACGGCAACCCTGCCGCCGGCGGCCACAAGCTTTTCGGCAAAGTCCAGGCTCGCCGGACCGGTATAGATGCATCCGTCGATATGGGCCCGCGAGACCGGGATCAGCCGTTCGGCGCCCAGCAGTTCCGCCATCCGGATGATGATGCGCATGGCGGTCCGGGTGGCCTCTGGCGATCCATCGTCAAGAAGGGCCAGGTCCTCTGTGCTCAGCAGCAGCGGTTTTGGCGCGGTATCCGGATGATGCGGCCTGTCCACACCGACCGAACCGGCACCGCAGAGGACCCTGCCATCCGAGACCGTCGCCCGGTCGACCTCTGCCAGCCGGGCGAACATCTCCGGTGCCAGTTGCACGACAGGCAGCGTAGGGCCGAACATTTCCTCCGCGACGAACACGCCGAGGGTCAGAATTTCTTCGCGCGTCGAAAAGATCATCGCAGCGGGTGCGACACCATTGATCATCAACTGCAGCAGCACGGAGCTTCCTGTGCAGGAACCACGCCCCGCAGGAATGGCGAGAATGCGACCGGCGATGCACTTGCCGAACAGAGGATGTCCCCGATCGATGACATTTCCTGTCTCGGGATCGATCCCACCCCAGAAGCTCAATCCGGTATCCGAAAAGAGAACCTGCCCAGACACCTCGCCTTTGACGAGGGCATTGCCGTAGAGATCGGCCTCACCCTCCCCGCCCTTCCCGTCTGTCATCTCGCCTGCCTCATCGATCATTCGTCGCCACCCGGAAAAGGAATGGATTTGAAAGCCGCCGTCCGCGCCTTGAACCGTTTCCGGCTTGCCTCCCACACATAGGTCCCGTCGATCCGGCCCGGCCTGATCCGCCGCTCATTGCGGTTCGGCTCGCATCCTGTCCCGTCGAGTTTCGTCTTGCGGATATGGATCGTCGCGCGGATCGTTCCGCTTGTGGCTCGGAAGCCGAGATCCGACATGATCGACCATGCACAGCCGTTCCAGTTCATGGTTCCGATTGAGTCAATAAGGTTGATCCTGTCACCTGCCAAAGACACCAGCGATGTCTGCACATATTCCTCCCCTGCATTGAGGTGGGAACTGCGGAAGAAGGTTACAGGTGCGTCGGGCGCGGCAAAGGCAATCTCAGGCGCCTGGAAGGATGTGAACCGGTCATAACCCACATCGGCCGCATCGAGCAGCTTCGGCTCACCTGCAAGATCATAGAGCCCGAGAATCGCAACGCTCTGCGCCGCATCCTCAGCCGTGCCAAAATCAAAGAGAATGAGCGCCCGTTTGCCGGCTGGGCTGACGAAATCAAGGCGCGAAATCGACTGCGGCTCGGTCTGGACGGTATAGGCGAGCATATCCGCTCCACCGATATGCCGAATACCCTTGCCCGGCGTGACATCGGCTTTCGATCCATCGCCCAGGATATCCGGCAAAAGGGAAGTGACGAGATCCCGATACCGGATCGTCGATCCCGGCGTGACAGCGCTATCCGGTTCAACACGAACCGTTTCTGCTTTTAGGCCCGTGTTCCAGGCCAGAGCAATGACCGCCAGCCCGATCCGGAGGAAGCGTCGCATGCCGGGTCTCCCTTGCAGCTTCAACGCTTCTTCATGCCACTGACATTTGGGCAAACGCAACGGCTTGCCCGGAATTCAGGTAAAGAAAAAGCCGGACCTTGTGGCCCGGCTTGATCCGATATCAGAACGCTTGAGCGATCAGGCTGCTTCAGCAGCAGCCTTTTCAGCTTCCACGCGAGCGTGGTCGGCAGCACCCTTGGCCGAAACGTCACGATCGACGAACTCGATCACGGCGAGCGGGGCGTTGTCGCCATGGCGGAAGCCGGCCTTCATGATGCGCAGGTAGCCACCGTTGCGGTTGGCATAACGCGGTGCGATCGTTGCGATCAGCTTGCCGGCGAGGTCGGCGGAACCGATCTGCGAGATCAGCTGACGACGGGCATGCAGGTCACCGCGCTTGCCGAGCGTGACGAGCTTCTCGACGATCGGGCGGATTTCCTTTGCCTTCGGCAGGGTTGTGACGATCTGCTCATGTTCGACGAGCGAAGCCGCCATGTTCTTGAACATGGCCTTGCGGTGGCTGGCGGTGCGGTTGAGCTTGCGGCCCGAATTTCCGTGGCGCATTGCTATACTCCTTCACATGCAGGGTTAACCCTGCTGTTTGATTGGTTTCAGTACTGGTCTTCGTAACGCTTGGCGAGTTCTTCGATGTTCTCCGGCGGCCATGCGGGCACTTCCATTCCGAGGTGCAGCCCCATGGAAGCGAGAACTTCCTTGATCTCGTTAAGCGACTTGCGACCGAAGTTCGGAGTACGAAGCATTTCCGCCTCGGTCTTCTGAATGAGGTCGCCGATATAGACGATGTTGTCGTTCTTCAGGCAGTTTGCCGAACGGACCGACAGTTCGAGTTCATCGACCTTCTTGAGCAGCGCCGGATTGAAGGCGAGTTCCGTAATGGTCTCTTCCTCGGCTTCCTTCTGCGGCTCGTCGAAGTTCACGAACACCGACAGCTGATCCTGCAGGATGCGAGCGGCAAAAGCCACGGCATCTTCACCGGTCACAGAACCGTCGGTTTCGATGGTCATCGTCAGCTTGTCATAGTCGAGAACCTGGCCTTCGCGGGTGTTTTCCACCTTGTAGGACACTTTCTTGACCGGCGAGAACAGGCTGTCGACCGGGATGAGGCCGATCGGAGCATCTTCCGAACGGTTGCGGTCGGCAGGCACATAGCCCTTGCCATTGGCGACAGTGAATTCCATGCGGATCTCGGCACCCTCGTCGAGCGTGCAGATGACATGGTTCGGGTTGAGGATTTCAATATCCCCGACCGTCTGGATGTCCCCGGCCGTCACCTGGCCAGGACCCTGCTTGCGCACAACCATGCGCTTGGGGTCATCGCCGTCCATCTTGATGGCGATTTCCTTGATGTTGAGCACGATATCCGTCACGTCTTCGCGGACGCCCGGAATGGACGAGAACTCGTGCAGCACGCCGTCGATCTGGACGGCGGTCACGGCCGCGCCGCGCAGGGACGACAGCAGAATGCGACGAAGCGCATTACCGAGCGTCAGACCGAAGCCGCGCTCGAGCGGTTCGGCCACGAGGGTGGCCTTGGACCGGCTCGACGAGGTGAATTCCACCTTGTTTGGCTTGATCAATTCCTGCCAGTTTTTCTGAATCATGTGTCTCTAGCCTTCCATTCGCGCCACCATCCAATCGTGGCGATCGACATCGAGGATGCCGCACCCGAAAGCACGGCGGTTGAAAATCTGATCAGACGCGGCGCTTCTTGCGCGGACGGCAGCCATTGTGCGGGATCGGCGTCACATCACGGATCGAGGTGATGGTGAAGCCGGCAGCCTGCAGGGCGCGCAGCGCAGATTCACGACCCGAACCCGGGCCGCAGACTTCGACTTCGAGCTGGCGCATGCCATGTTCCTGGGCCTTCTTGGCGCAGTCTTCGGCGGCAACCTGGGCAGCGAACGGGGTCGACTTGCGCGAACCCTTGAAGCCCTTGGCACCAGCGGACGACCAGGCAATCGCATTGCCCTGGGCATCGGTGATGGTGATCATGGTGTTGTTGAAGGTAGAATTGACGTGAGCAACACCCGAAGTGATGTTCTTACGCTCACGACGCTTAACGCGTGCGGCTTCCTTGGCCATGGTATTTCCTTTCGTTGATCTCTTCGCCGCCGTAGTTCCAGCGGCTACACCTTCGAGCCAGACAGCTAAAGTGCGGGTAGCGAATAGAGGGTTCCCTATTCGCTACCCGCAAAATGCAGCCCGACCTGAAATTACTTCTTCTTGCCGGCGATCGCCTTTGCCGGACCCTTGCGGGTGCGTGCATTGGTGTGCGTGCGCTGACCGCGCACCGGCAGGGAGCGACGATGACGAAGACCGCGGTAGCAGCCAAGGTCCATCAGACGCTTGATGTTCATTGCAGTTTCGCGACGCAGGTCACCTTCGACCTGATAATCGCGGTCGATCGTTTCACGGATCTGCAGAACTTCCGCATCCGTGAGCTGATGAACGCGACGCTCGGCCGGAATACCGACCTTCTCGCAAATTTCCTGCGCAAATTTCGGACCGATCCCGTGAATATAGGTCAGCGCGATAACAACGCGCTTCTGAGTCGGGATGTTGACGCCAGCGATACGAGCCACGCCTATTCTCCTTCAATCCCAGTTGCCATCCGGCAATTGGCTTTACGTTAAGTGTCCGACGAGCGGCCACCTGTTCAACAACACCAGTTCGCGCCATGTCAAAAGCGACCGAACCGACCTTCCCCGCTTGGGAGAGAGCCGCGCCGATCGCCTAGAATATCGCGAGTTGGCGCGTCATTAACGGAATCGGCCGCGAAAAGCAACTATCCGCCAAAAGAAAATTGACAATCAGCGCTTCGCGAGAATCGCTTCGATTGCTGCGGTTACTTCATCGATCGGAGCCATGCCGTCAACCGATTTCAGAAGACCCTTCGCATGGTAATAGCCGATCAGCGGCGAAGTTTCCTTGTAGTAGACCTGCAGGCGCGTCGCCACCACATCGGCATTGTCGTCGGGACGACGCTTGAAGCTGGTCGAACCGCACTTGTCGCAGACGCCATCCACTTTCGGCTTGTGATTCCGGTCATGATAGCCGGCGCCGCAGTTGGCGCAGGTATAGCGGCCAGAAATGCGATCAACGAGAATCGCATCATCCACCTGGATCTCGATCACCACGTCGAGTTTCATGCCCTTGGAAGAGAGCATAGCCTCGACAGAATCAGCCTGGACTAGAGTCCGCGGATATCCGTCGAGAATGAAACCGTTCGCACAATCGTCGGCATCGATTCGTTCCGAAACGATCGCATTGACGATATCGTCGGAGACGAGATTGCCGGCGTCCATGACAGCCTTTGCTCGCTTGCCGACTTCGGTCTCCGCCTTGACGGCAGCACGAAGCATGTCACCGGTCGAAAGCTGCGGAATACCGTGTGTTTCGACAATACGTTGGGCCTGAGTGCCCTTTCCGGCGCCCGGAGGCCCCAACAGAATCAATCTCATTATCCCCTCTTTCCTCCCCGGAGTTTCGACTTCTTGATCAGACCCTCATACTGGGTCGCGATCAGGTGGCCTTGAATCTGTGCTACAGTATCAAGTGTCACGCTGACAACAATCAAAAGCGAAGTACCACCAAGGTAGAATGGGACGCCGGTCTGTGCAATCAGGATTTCGGGCAGAATGCAGACGGCGATAAGATAAAGAGCACCGATGACGGTAATGCGCGTCAGGACGTAATCGATATATTCCGCGGTCCGCTCGCCCGGACGGATACCAGGGATGAAGCCGCCATGCTTCTTCAGGTTATCGGCCGTGTCCTTCGGATTGAAGACGATGGCCGTATAGAAGAAGGCGAAGAAGGCGATCATACCGGCATAGAGCACCATATAGAGTGGCTGGCCATGGCCGAGCGCGGCAACGATGGTCGTTGCCCAGTCCGGCAGACCGGTATTGCCGGAGAAACCTGCCAGCGTTGCCGGCAGCAGCAGCAGCGACGAGGCAAAGATGGCGGGAATGACGCCCGACGTGTTGAGCTTCAGCGGCAGGTGCGACGTATCGCCCTGGAACATCCGGTTGCCGACCTGGCGCTTCGGATACTGAATCAACAAACGACGCTGAGCACGTTCGAAGAAAACAACGGTGGCAACGGCAGCGAGTGCGACCACAAAAACGATGAAGATCACCGCGGTAGAAATTGCATTCGTCCGAGCGAGCTCAAGGGTTGAGGCCAAGGCGTGCGGCATGGATGCAACGATACCGGTGAAGATAATCAGCGAAATACCGTTACCGATACCGCGCGAAGTGATCTGCTCGCCGAGCCACATCAGGAACATGGTGCCGCCAAGCAGCGTCAGGACGGTGGAAATGCGGAAGAACCAGCCCGGATCGGCCACGATGCCCTGCCCTGCTTCCATCGACACCGCAATGCCATAGGCCTGCAGCGCGCCGAGAATCACGGTGCCGTACCGGGTATACTGGTTGATGATCTTGCGGCCCTGCTCGCCTTCCTTCTTCAGTTGTTCGAGCGCCGGAACCACTGACGTCATCAACTGAACGATGATCGAAGCCGAGATGTAGGGCATGATGCCGAGTGCGAAGATCGCCATACGGCTGACCGCTCCACCCGAGAACATGTTGAAGAGGCCGAGAATACCACCGGACTGCGACTGAAACGCGTTGGCGAATGCATCCGGATTGATTCCAGGAAGCGGAATATAGGTGCCGAGTCGATAGACGAGAAGCGCGCCGAGCGTGAACCACAACCGCTTTTTCAGGTCGTCCGCCTTGGCAAATGTCGAGAAGCTCAGATTGGAAGCCAATTGTTCCGCTGCAGACGCCATGAAATTCTCCGCAAAACCACAATCGGATCACGAATGGATCCGCTGGAAAGAAATCGTTTTGTCGAGAAGGCACAAAGCGGGCGGCAATGCAGTTACATCGGCCTCACTTCAGCCCTCGTTCGATCGGCCGCAAGAAGCGGCCACATGTGAGGCTCTCATATAGGAGAGAAAACGCCCGGTGTGAAGCCACACCGGGCGTTGAATTCATCGCTTATTCAGCAGCAGCCGAAAGAGCCTTGAGCGAACCGCCGGCCTTTTCGATCTTTTCGATCGCGGCCTTGGATGCGCCGGCCACTTCGAAGGTCAGCTTCGCGGTCAGCTCGCCATCGGCGAGAATGCGAACACCGTCCTTGACGCGGCGGATAACGCCGGCAGCCTTGAGCGCTGCACCATCAACAGTGGCGGAAGCATCAAGCTTCTTGGCATCGACGGCAGCCTGGATGCGGCCGAGCGAAACGACCACGAAGTCGCTTGCGAAGATGTTGTTGAAGCCGCGCTTCGGCAGACGGCGGTAGATGGGCATCTGGCCGCCTTCGAAGCCGTTGATCGCAACGCCGGAACGGGCCTTCTGACCCTTCACGCCGCGGCCACCGGTCTTGCCCGAGCCCGAGCCGATACCGCGACCGACACGCTTGTGGCTCTTCAGAGCGCCTTCGTTGTCCTTGATCTCATTCAGTTTCATCGTCGTCTCTCCCGTCTCACTTGTCGTCGACGACACGGACCAGATGGCTGACGGTGGCGATCATGCCACGGACAGACGGCGTGTCTTCGAGCGTACGGATGCGGTGCATCTTGTTAAGGCCGAGACCGATCAGGGTCTGGCGCTGGTAGCCGGGGCGACGGATCGGGCTGCCGATCTGTTCCACGGTCACGGTCTTCTTGGTTTCTTCCTTTTTCGCCATGATCCAGCTCCTTATTCTTCCGAGGCCTGGCCAGTGATGGCGGCGCGGCGAGCCTGAAGCGTTGCATACTTGATGCCGCGCTGGGCTGCGATGTCCTTCGGATGAACCTGATTCTTCAGGGCGTCGAAGGTTGCGCGAACCATGTTGTAGGGGTTCGACGAACCGGTCGACTTGGCAACGACGTCATGAACGCCGAGCGTTTCGAAAACGGCGCGCATCGGACCACCGGCGATGATACCGGTACCGGCCGGAGCCGAGCGCAGCAGAACCTTGCCGGCGCCGTGACGGCCCGGAACGTCGTGATGCAGCGTACGGCCGTCGCGCAGCGGTACGAAAATCAGATCGCGCTTGGCAGCTTCGGTTGCCTTGCGGATGGCTTCCGGCACTTCACGTGCCTTGCCATGACCGAAACCGACGCGGCCCTTCTGGTCGCCGACGACGACGAGTGCTGCGAAACCAAAACGGCGGCCACCCTTGACCACCTTTGCGACGCGGTTGATCGCGACAAGCTTGTCGACGAATTCGCTATCGCGCTCTTCACGGCTCTGGCGATCTTCGCGCGGAGCCCGCTTTTCCTGTGCCATTGTCCTCTTCCTTTTTCTTTTCCGGGTGCAATCGGCATTTTGTGGAAGACCCCGCCCCTGCCCTTCGGCAAGAAACGAGGTCCAGTGAAATGAAGCCAAAGCTTCAGAATGAGAGCCCGGATAACCGGGCTCGCAAAAGATCAGAAGTTCAGACCGCCTTCGCGGGCAGCGTCGGCAAGAGCCTTGACGCGGCCGTGATAGATGAAGGCGCCACGGTCAAAGACAACGTCCTTGACGCCTGCAGCAACGGCGCGCTCGGCAACGAGCTTGCCAACAGCAGCAGCGGCAGCGGTATCGGCACCGGTCTTCAGCGACGAGCGCAGGCCGGTGTCGAGAGTGGAAGCCGAAGCAAGGGTCTTGCCTGCAACGTCATCGATGATCTGAGCGTAGATGTTCTTGGACGAACGATGAACGCTGAGACGCGGACGGCCATTGGCCACCGACTTGAGCTGACGGCGCACGCGGCTTGCGCGGCGCACCATTTTGTCTTTTGTGCTAGCCATAATGCGCGTTCCTTACTTCTTCTTGCCTTCCTTGCGGACAATCCGCTCGCCGGCATACTTGACGCCCTTGCCCTTGTAGGGTTCGGGGCCACGGTATTCCCGGATCTCAGCGGCGACCTGGCCGACCTGCTGCTTGTCGATGCCGGAAACGGTAATTTCCGTCGGCTTCGGCGTAGCAATCGAGATACCAACCGGCGGCTCATAAATGACGTCATGAGAGAAGCCGAGCTGCAGCTGCAGGTTCTTGCCCTGCATGGCAGCACGATAACCGACGCCGGTGATCTCGAGCTTCTTTTCGTAGCCGTCCTTCACACCCTTGAGAATGTTCTCAATCATGGTGCGGGACATGCCCCACTTGGCGCGGGCGTCCTTGGATTCGTTGACCGGGCTAACGGCAACGGTGTTTTCTTCGAGCTTGACGAGAACTTCGTCGTTAACGACGAACTTCAGCTCCCCTTTCGGGCCCTTCGCAGTCACCGTCTGTCCTTCGACAGTGGCGGTCACTCCTGCAGGAACCTGAACGGGCTTCTTACCGATACGAGACATAGTTTTTTCCCTGTCTGTTCGCTATGCGATGGCTTTACCCGATCAGAAGATCGAGCAAAGCAGTTCGCCACCAACGTTCTGTTCGCGAGCCTGGTGATCGGCCATCACACCCTTCGGAGTCGAAAGGATGGTGATGCCGAGGCCGTTCGCGACCTGCGGAATGGACTTGACCGAGACATAGACCCGGCGGCCCGGCTTGGAGACGCGGTCGATCTTGCGGATGACCGGAGCACCTTCGTAGTACTTCAGCTCGATGTTGAGCTCGGCCTTGCCGTTCTCGAACTCGACCTTGGAGTAACCACGGATGTAACCTTCAGCCTGCAGAACGTCGAGAACGCGGGCACGGAGGTTGGACGCCGGCGTGGAAACCGACGACTTGCGACGGGCAACGCCGTTGCGGATGCGTGTGAGCATATCGCCCAAAGGATCAGTCATAGACATCTTAAGCCCTCCTTACCAGCTCGACTTCACGACACCGGGGATCTGCCCGAAGTTGCCGAGCTGACGCAGAGCGACACGCGACATCTTGAGCTTCCGGTAGAATGCGCGCGGACGACCGGTCACTTCGCAACGGTTGCGAATACGGGTCTTGGAGCCATTGCGCGGCAGTTCGGCCAGCTTGAGGGTAGCCTTGAACCGGTCTTCGATCGGAAGATTGCGGTCCGAAATGATTGCCTTCAGCTTGGCCCGCTTGTTGGCCTGCTGGGCAACCAGCTTACGGCGGCGCTTGTTCTTTTCAACTGCGCTTGTTTTCGCCATGTGTACGTTCCTTTTCTACGCTCGTCGTTACGGTCAGGTGCGGAACGGGAAGCTGAACTCTTTCAGGAGAGCCCGTGCCTCGTCGTCCGTCTGCGCCGTCGTGCAAACGATGATGTCCATGCCCCACATCTGATCAACCTTGTCGTAGTTGATTTCCGGGAACACGATGTGCTCCTTGATTCCCATGGCGAAGTTGCCACGGCCATCAAAGCTCTTCGGATTCAGGCCGCGGAAGTCGCGAACGCGCGGCAGCGCGATGTTGACCAGACGATCCATGAATTCATACATGCGGGCGCCACGCAGGGTCACCTTGGCACCGATCGGCATTCCTTCGCGGACCTTGAAGCCGGCGATGGAGTTGCGGGCGCGGGTGATCACCGGCTTCTGACCAGCGATAGCTGCGAGGTCGGCAGCAGCAACAGTCGGCTTCTTCGAATCAGCCGTTGCTTCGCCAACACCCATGTTGATGACGATCTTGTCGACACGCGGGATCATCATCTCGTTGGCGTAGGAGAACTGCTCCTGCATCGCAGCGCGGATGCGACCAACATATTCCTTCTTGAGCCGCGGCTCGTACTTAGCTTCAGCCATCGATCGATACCCCCGAACGCTTTGCCACGCGAACCTTCTTGTCGCCATCGATCTTGAAACCGACGCGGGTCGGCTTGCCGTCCTTGGGGTCGGCGATCGCGATGTTGGACAGGTGAATCGGGGCTTCCTTGGTGATGATGCCGGCTTCCTGGGAAGCAGACTGGCGCTGATGGCGCTTCACCACGTTGATACCGCGAACGATGGCGCGGTCTTCCTTGGGCATGACCTGGAGGACTTCGCCGGAACGGCCCTTGTCCTTGCCGGTCAAGATGACGACCTTGTCGCCCTTGCGAATCTTTTGCATCTCAGTCGTTCCCTCTCTTACAGCACTTCCGGAGCCAGCGAGATGATCTTCATGTGGTTCTTGGCGCGAAGTTCGCGCGGAACCGGTCCGAAGATACGGGTGCCGATCGGCTCTTTCTTGTTGTCGATGAGAACGGCTGCGTTGCTGTCGAAGCGAATCACGCTTCCATCCGGACGGCGGATGTCCTTGGCGGTACGAACCACCACGGCTTTCATCACGTCACCCTTCTTAACGCGGCCGCGCGGGATGGCTTCCTTGATCGAAACGACGATGATGTCGCCGATCGATGCGTACTTACGCTTGGAGCCGCCCAGCACCTTGATGCACATGACACGACGTGCGCCGGAATTGTCCGCCACGTCGAGGTTTGTTTGCATCTGAATCATGTCAGGTCGCCTTCTTGTTATGACCGGAATGGTTGGACATGGGCAAAACACCCCATCCCCTGGCCCGGCTTTTCAGTCCCAATTTCAGTGGAATGGGCGCGTCATATAGGAAACGCGCCCAAAAGCAAGTCTTTTCTCAAAAAGAGTTCACGCCCGGAGGTCTTCCGGGCGATCATTCTTGTCAAGCTATCAGGCGCTCTCAGGAGTGAACGGTCACAACCCGCCAGCGCTTGTCCTTGGAAATCGGTGCGCATTCCTCGATGGAAACGACATCACCGGTCTTCACGGCATTGTTTTCGTCATGAGCCTTGTACTTCTTGGAACGGCGCACCGTCTTCTGAAGCAAGGGGTGGGCAAAACGACGCTCGACGCGGACCACAACGGTCTTGTCGTTCTTGTCGCTGACTACGGTGCCCTGCAGAATGCGTTTCGGCATTTCCTAGTTCCTTCAAGCCTTGGCTTCGGCCGCCTTCTGGCGGGCGATAGTTTTGATCCGGGCGATATCCTTGCGGATCTCGTTGAAGCGGGCTGTCTTTTCGAGCTGGCCGGTAGCCTGCTGGAAACGCAGATTGAACTGCTCCTTCTTCAACTTCGCGATCTCTTCAGTGAGCTGGTCGGCGCTCAGTGCGCGCACGTCAGACGCTTTCATCTGCTCTCTCCTTATTCGGCGATACGCTGGACGAAGCGCGTCTTGACGGAGAGCTTGGCAGCTCCCAGACGCAGAGCCTCGCGGGCGATTTCTTCGCTGACACCGTCGATCTCGAACATGATTCGACCCGGCTTGACCTTGCAAGCCCAGTATTCGACGGAACCCTTACCTTTACCCATACGAACTTCGGTCGGCTTGGCGGTAACCGGAACGTCCGGGAACACGCGGATCCAGACGCGACCGGCGCGCTTCATGTAACGGGTGATGGCACGACGAGCCGCTTCGATCTGACGTGCATTGACGCGATCGGGCTCCTGGGCCTTCAGGCCGTACTCGCCGAACGCCAGGTCAGAACCACCCTTGGCAACGCCATGGATACGGCCCTTGAACTGCTTGCGGAACTTTGTACGCTTTGGCTGCAACATTTTCTATTCTCCGAAATCTGCCGGACCGCTATCAAGCGTTCTCGCGGCGGCGATTGTTGTTGCCGCCCTGGTTGTCGCCTTCCACGGCACGACGCTCGGAGGCCATCGGATCGTGCTCAAGGATTTCACCCTTGAAGATCCAGACCTTGATGCCGCAAACACCGAAAGCGGTGTGGGCTTCGGCGACGCCGTAATCGATATCCGCACGCAGCGTGTGCAGCGGAACGCGGCCTTCGCGATACCATTCGGTACGCGCGATTTCCGCACCGCCGAGACGGCCGGCGCAGGTGATCTTGATGCCTTCGGCACCGAGACGCATGGCCGACTGAACCGCACGCTTCATGGCACGACGGAAGGCAACGCGGCGCTCGAGCTGCTGGGCAATGCCCTGGGCAACCAGCGTCGAGTCGATTTCCGGCTTGCGCACTTCAACGATGTTGAGGTGCGTTTCGGAGGAAGTCATGTCCGAGACCTTCTTGCGAAGCTTCTCGATGTCGGCGCCCTTCTTGCCGATGATCAGACCCGGACGAGCTGAGTGGATGGTCACGCGGCACTTCTTGTGCGGACGTTCGATGACGACCTTGGCAATGCCGGCAGCCTTGAGCTCGTCCATGAGATACTTGCGGATGGCAAGGTCTTCATGCAGCAGCTGGCCATATTCGGCATTGTCTGCGAACCAGCGGCTATCCCAGGTCCGGTTGATGCCGAGACGGAAGCCGATCGGATTGATTTTCTGACCCATTATGCGGCCTCCCCTTTTTCGGCGACTTCGCGAACCACGATCGTGAGATGCGAGAACGGCTTTTCGATGCGCGATGCACGGCCACGGCCACGGGCGTGGAAGCGCTTCATCACGATCGACTTGCCGACATAGGCCTCGGCGACGACGAGAGCGTCGACGTCGAGGTCATGGTTGTTCTCGGCGTTCGCGATAGCCGATTCGAGCGTCTTCTTGACAGTCGAAGCGATACGCTTGCGGGAGAATTCGAGCTCAGCGAGAGCGCGCTCGACCTTCTTGCCACGGATCATTGCGGCAACGAGGTTCAGCTTCTGGGGGCTCACGCGAATGGTGCGGGCTACTGCCTGCGCCTCATTGTCCTTGAGCCGGCGTTCGGTTTTTGCCTTGCCCATGATTACTTCCTCTTCGCCTTCTTGTCCGCGCCGTGACCGTAATAGGTCCGGGTCGGGGAGAACTCGCCGAACTTGTGTCCGACCATTTCTTCCGAAACCAGCACGGGAACGTGCTTGTTGCCGTTGTAGACGCCGAACGTCAGACCAACGAACTGGGGAAGAATGGTGGAGCGACGGCTCCACATCTTGATTACTTCTGCACGACCGCCGGAGCGAACCTTCTCAGCCTTCTTGAGAAGATAGCCGTCAACGAACGGGCCTTTCCATACTGAACGAGCCATTAATGACTTCCTCTCTCAATTAGCGCTGATGACGCGAGCGCATGATGAACTTGTTGGTCGACTTGTTGGTGCGGGTACGCTTGCCCTTGGTGGGCTTGCCCCACGGAGTCACCGGATGGCGACCACCAGAGGTGCGACCTTCACCACCACCGTGCGGGTGGTCGACCGGGTTCATCGCAACGCCGCGAACGTGCGGACGCTTGCCCTTCCAGATCGAACGACCGGCCTTGCCGTCGTTGATGTTGCCATGGTCCGGGTTGGACACGGCACCGACGGTAGCCATGCACGAACCGGGAACGAGGCGCTGTTCACCCGAATTCAGGCGAAGGATGGCCATGCCCTGGTCGCGGCCGACGAGCTGGACATAGGTGCCAGCCGAACGAGCCATCTGACCGCCCTTGCCCGGCTTCATTTCCACATTGTGGACGATGGAGCCGACCGGGATGTAAGCGAGCGGCATAGCGTTGCCGGGCTTCACATCGACGCCCTTGGTGGACGCGATCACCTTGTCGCCGGCAGCGAGACGCTGCGGAGCCAGGATGTAGCTCAGCTCGCCATCGGCATACTTGATCAGCGCGATGAAAGCGGTGCGGTTCGGGTCATATTCCAGACGCTCGACGGTTGCTTCGATGTCGAACTTGCGACGCTTGAAGTCCACGAGACGGTAGGAGCGCTTGTGACCACCACCCTGGTAGCGGGCCGTAACCCGACCGGTGTTGTTGCGGCCGCCCTTGGAGTTAAGACCCTCGGTCAGCGCCTTGACAGGCTTGCCCTTGTGGAGGCCCGAACGGTCGACGATCACCAGCTGGCGCTGGCTCGGCGTTACCGGATTGAATGTTTTCAATGCCATTGTCTTATTCCTCAGAGACCGGTGGTCACGTCGAGCGTCTGGCCTTCAGCCAGAGTTACGACGGCCTTCTTGACGTCCTGCTGCTTGCCGAGGGTATTGCGGAAGCGCTTGGTCTTGCCCTTGCGAACCAGGGTGTTGACCGCGGTGACCTTGACGCCGAACAGTGCTTCGACGGCAGCCTTGATTTCCGGCTTCGAAGCGGCCTTGTCGACGTTGAAGACGACCTGGTTGTTTTCGGAAACCAGGGTCGACTTTTCCGTGATCACGGGCTTAACGATCACATCATAGTGGCGAAGATCAGTCATTTGAACCGCTCCTCCAGAGCTTCAACCGCAGCCTTGGAAAGAACGAGCTTGTTGCGGCGCAGGATGTCATAGACGTTGATGCCCTGAACCGGCAGCACGTCGACGTTCGGAATGTTCTGGGCGGCGAGCTTGAAGTTTGCATCAAGTTCGGCACCGCCGATGAACAGGACGTTGTTCAGGCCGAGACCGCTGAGAGCACCGACCAGTTCCTTGGTCTTTGCCTGTGCGGAAACGAGCTGATCGACAACGATCAGGTCTTCAGCCTTCAGCTTGGCAGACAGGGCGTGACGCAGAGCAAGAGCGCGGATCTTCTTCGGAAGATCGTGAGCGTGGCTGCGAACAACCGGGCCGTGAGCACGACCGCCGCCGCGGAACTGCGGAGCGCGAGCCGAATGGTGACGAGCGCGACCCGTACCCTTCTGCTTGTACATCTTGGAACCGGTGCGAGCGATTTCGCTGCGGGTCTTGGTCTTGTGCGTACCCTGGCGCTTCTTGGCGAGCTGATAGCGCACCATGCGAGCGATGATGTCTTCGCGGGGGTCAAGGCCGAAAATGGCGTCGGAGACGGCAACCTTGCCAGCGTCCTTGCCTTCGAGCGTTTTTACGGTGAGATCCATCTTTGAGGCTCCCTTACTTGGCTGCGCGGATGCCAGCCGGACGCGGAGCGTCAGCCGGGATGCCCGCCTTGACGGCGTCGCGAACGATGATCCATGCGCCCTTGGAGCCGGGAACGGCACCGCGCACGAGGATGAGACCGCGATCCTCGTCCGTCGAAACGACTTCGAGGTTCTGCGTGGTCACGCGGGTCTGACCCATGTGGCCGGCCATCTTCTTGTTCTTGAAGACGCGACCCGGATCCTGACGGTTACCCGTCGAACCATGCGAGCGGTGCGAGACGGACACGCCGTGTGTCGCGCGGAGACCGCCGAAATTGTGCCGCTTCATCGCACCGGCAAAACCCTTACCGATGGAGGTGCCGGTCACGTCGACGAGCTGGCCCGGAACGAAATGGGTAGCGGCGAGTTCGGCGCCGACATCGATCATGTTTTCGGGGGTCACGCGGAATTCGGCAAGCTTTGCCTTCGGCTCGACCTGGGCAAGCGCGAAGTTGCCGCGCATGGCCTTGGACACATTCTTGACCTTGGCAACGCCGGCGCCGAGCTGGACGGCCGTGTATCCGTTCTTTTCTTCTGTGCGCTGGGCCACCACCTGGCAGTTTTCCATGCGCAACACTGTTACGGGAACATGTTCACCGGCATCTGTGTAGATGCGGGTCATCCCCACCTTCTGTGCAATCACACCTGAACGCATTGGTTCATTTCCTCTTAGAAGTCCATCCGGGGTTTTGCCCCTTCGTGCCTCTTGTTTAAGGATTCCGTCAGATCATCACGATCTTCCGGTTTCCCGTTCCTGGAAGCCGTTGGCTTGCGCCACGTTCCTTCCTTGTTATTTCGGCTTTCGCCGGACTTAGAGCTTGATTTCGACGTCGACGCCGGCGGCGAGATCGAGCTTCATCAGCGCGTCGACCGTCTGAGGAGTCGGATCGACGATATCGAGAAGACGCTTGTGCGTCCGCATTTCAAACTGCTCGCGGCTCTTCTTGTCCACGTGCGGCGAACGGTTCACGGTGAAACGTTCAATCCGCGTCGGCAGCGGCACGGGACCGCGAACCTGTGCACCCGTACGCTTCGCCGTCGAGACGATTTCGCGCGTGGAGGCATCGAGGATCCGGTGATCGAACGCCTTGAGGCGGATACGGATATTCTGGCCGTTCATTCAACTAGTCCTTGTTCAACAAGTCCGCAGAGCGGACCGTTTTGAATGTTTATTCTTGCTTCAAACGATGGCAGGGACCCTTTAGGCCCCTGCCACCTGATTTGTAAAGCCCAAAATTACTCGATGATGGAGGCGACGATGCCTGCACCGACGGTACGGCCACCTTCGCGGATAGCGAAGCGGAGCTTTTCT
>NZ_JAUOZU010000014.1 GCF_030551875.1 Fluviirhizobium alvei
GCGCCAATCGCCGAAGCCGTTGACAGTCTCCTCGACCAGCGACGTCTGCCGCCCGCCCTCGAAGCCGAACTTGCCGCGATGATCGGGCGAGAGGCCGTGCTGGACCTGATTGCGACGGTGGGCTTCTATTCCGTGCTCGGTTACATGCTGATGAGCTACGATACGCCGATCGATGACGCTATTGCTGCCGAAATGGCGGCACGCCCGCTGTAGAGCGGAATACGACCTCGCCGGAGCACATCGACCTCTCCGCAGACAAGACCGGCGGTGACGCGAAAGATGCTTTATGAGCGGCGCTGGACGTGAAGGAAGGAGGCGTGCGTACCGCCCCCCACTCTGTTCCGGAGTGTTACCGATTATCTGTCGAAGGCACCCAGCTGGAAGAGGGCACCGGTCCAGTCCTCAAGGTGCCAGGTGGTCTGAACCAGGCCCTCATCGTTGAACTCGTGGATGTCGATAGTCATGATCGTGAAAGAACGCCCCTTGGACGGGAAGCCCATGAAGGGGGCGGCCTGCGTGGCAGAGTAAGTCGACCGGACGACGACCTTGTTGCCCTCCTGGATCGTGTCTTCGGCAATCAGCTTTGCGTCCGTGAAAACCTTCGCGAAGCCGGGCACTATTTTCTTGAAACCCTCACGACCAGGCTCAACGTCCGGGGTTGTGGGAACCCGAACCCAGTCCGGCGCGATAATCTGGTCGAGAATCGCAGGATCGTTCTTGCGGAACGTGTCGTAGAAAAGCTGGATTTTGGTCTTGTAGTCGGTTTCGGCGAAAGCCGATCCGGCAAATAGCGAAATCGCAGTCGTGACGGCGGCAAAGGTGAGTGTGGCGCGACGGGTAAGGTTAGACATTCTCAATCTCCTGATTGGCGTTATTGGGCCTGGGGGCGTCCGGGGTCTGTTGTCATCGGAGCGTATTCGCCGTGGCGATTTGTTCCGATGAGTTGACAGTATTGATTTCCTATCTGGAGATCATCTGCCAGTTATTTGAGACAGAATTTCACATCAGGAAATGACAGGATGGAAATCCGGTTCAGAATTACTGGCCTCCCCTAGCCCGCCGACACCGTCCGGGCCTGCCACGAAATCGAGAAAGGTTCGGGTTTTGCCCAGCGACCTATCAACAATGTCCCAGCGCGCGATGATAGCGATCAGGACATCTTTTCAGGAAAGCCGGCGGACACCAGAAAGTCCAGGAAGCTGCGCAACTTGGCCGGCATGAAACTACGATCCGGATAGACAGCGTGCAGAGGCGCTGCTGGTCGCACCTCATTTCCCAGTACATGCACCAGATGGCCGGCGGCCAGTTCGCCGTCGACCAGCCATTGCGGTAAAATCGTATAGCCCATGCCCTCGCACGCGCATTGCATCAGGAACGCCTCGTTACTGCTGATCAGCACGGGTTTGAATTGCACTTCAGCATGCCCTTCGCCAAAGGGAAGTCGCAGGTGACCGTCACGCGAGACCTGGGAATAGGCGAGGAACGGGCTGTTCTCCAATGCCTCGATGGTCTCTGGAGGTTCATGCTTTTCAAGAAATGCGGGGCTGGCGACCATCTTGAACTGAACCAGACCGAGCTTGCGCGCAATAAGCCCGGGCTCGAGCGACATGGCAACACGGATTGCAAGGTCGAAACCCTCTTCAACAAGGCCGATCTGGCGGGCGCTGAAATCGAGCTCCAGCACGACATCGGGATATTGCTCGCCGTATCGTGTGACCAATGATGCGAACGATACCGTTGCCATCCATACCGGGAGGCTGACCCGCAACCGGCCCGATGGCCGCACCCCTGTCTGCGATATCTGGGCTTCCGCCTCATCTAGACCTTCCAGCAGCGGCCGCATGCGCTGGAGATAGATGCTACCGGCTTCCGTAAGGCTGACACTTCTGCTGGTCCGGTTCAGCAGCCGTGCCTTCAACCGGGCCTCGATATGTTTGACATGTTTGGTTGCCATCGCAGGCGACATTTCCAGCCGTTCCGCGGCGCCGACAAAGCTCTTGAGTTCGGCAACGGCATCCAGCACGCGCAAGCTCAGCAACGTATCCATATCATTTCTCCTGAAGAAACCATACCTTTCATATCAAGCCAATGATGCTTTCTCAAGAAACGATTACAAAGACAGCAAGACCTCAGACAGTCCTCTTTAAATCACCACGAAGGGTACAGATTATGAACGCCGATTCCGCTGCAATCTCCAACAGCCCCTCCCGCGCCTGGTCCATCGGTCTCTGGGTCGCCCAGGTCGCTCTGGCCGCCGTTTACGGCATGGCAGGTTTCAACAAACTCACCATGAGCCCGGATCAGCTGATCCAGATGGGAATGGGCTTTGTTGCCGATGCACCGCTATGGCTGGTGCGCTTCATCGGTTTCGCCGAGGTCATGGGCACGATCGGCATCCTTCTGCCGGCCGCCACCCGTATCATGCCGCAACTCACACCATTGGCGGCACTTGGCCTTGCAGCCATTCAGTTGCTGGCTATCCCCGTTCACATCACCCGCGGCGAATATATGGTTCTGCCGGTCAATCTCATTCTGCTCGCCATCGCCGTTCTCGTCTTTTGGGGTCGCCGCAACAAGGCGCCGATCCCATCGCGCTGACACGATCACTGTGAAGACGCCACGTCCCGGGACGTCCGAAGCCTCGGGGCTCCATTCAACCAGGAGCATGACCATGACCACGCCCGCCATCAAGTTAGCGGAAGACTATCGTGCAGCTGGTACGCCCGAACGCCTTTCATGGGGCTCTATCGAGCTTCAGGTGACAAACCTCGACAGATCCGTCCAGTTCTGGACAGATGTCATGGGCCTCAGGGCGCGTGCAACGCGATCATCGGGCGCCATCGAACTCGGCACGCGCCTGCAAACGCTGATCGTCTTGCATCCAGGCGCCAGGCAGCCGGTTCTTTCCGGCCATACCGGCATGTATCACGTGGCGATCGGCATGCCGTCGCAACAGGAGTTTTCCCGCTACCTCGCTCGCCTGATGGCGCGTCGAATTCAGGCCTTCCCGGTCGACCATACAATGTCAAAGGCGATCTATCTCAGCGACCCGGATGGCCACGGTATCGAGATTGCCTATGAAACGCCCGAAAGGTTCCAGCGCTTTGTCGATCATCCATCCGGCATCGCTATGATTGACGCCGATGGCAGGCTGCGCTTGGGGCGCGATCCCCTCGATCTGCGGTTCGAACTGTCGCATGCGCCGCGAGCGGGGCTGGATGGGCCGATTTCCGATGGTGCTTTCATCGCCCATCTTCATTTGCATGTTCGGGCGCTCGAACCGGCCATCCGCTTCTATGAGCAACTCGGGTTTATACGCAATCTGAACCTGCCAAAGATCGGTATGGCCGATCTTGGCGCTGGCGGCGCCTACACCCATCGCATCGCCGTCAACGTATGGCAGGGACCGAATGCCAAAAAACCGCCAGCCGACGCTGCCCGACTTCTTGGTTACGAAGTTCGCGTCAGCAATGCCCGGATTTTGGCTGAGGCCGCGACAGCGCTTCGAGGCGAGTTGCATACCTCTCATATGGTGACAGGCGATCTGGACGGCGCATCCCTGACGCTCAGGCTCCTCGAACAGCCAACGATGGCGCTGGAAAGCCTCTGATCTAACGGCCGGCGCGGGGCAAGAAATGCCCCGCACCTATTGTCGTCAGCCCTGCTGCGCGAGATATTCGTCCAGCACCCCGAACCCGCCCTCTGCCAGCGTCTGCATATGCTCGCGGATGAAGTTGGTCGGCTGGCTGGCCAGGTAGAAATGCTCGTAGAGATCGACACGGGCACCCAGAGCCGAGCCGACAAAATCCCAGGCAAGCCGGAAGATCCGCGCCCGCTCCTCGGCATCCTTGCCATTCGCCGACGGCATGTATTTGTCGAGCAATGGCTGCATGGCCGGATTATTGAAAGCCTCGAGCGACGGCGTTGCAAGCAGGTTATGGGCGCCGATCGACTTTACCAGTTCGGACATGCGCGCCATCCATCCCGGCATTTGGGCACGCACGGCCCGAAGCGGACGATCATCGCAGAAGAAGGCGCCCGAACCCCAGTCGCGGGCATCGATCATGGCGGCGCGTGTGGCTGCGCGCGTCAATTGCGAATAGGACCAGAGTTCACCCAGCCGCATGGCAACATCCGGCTTCTTCTCGACATTCATGATCTTTGCCATCTTCGTGCAGAGGTCATAAGCGAATTCGAGCTTCACGGCAGCGCGTGTCGAGGTCTGCTGGAACACATTGGCAGCCCAGCCGGCAGCGCGCAGATTGTTATAGGCATCGAGATCGCAATCGATGAACATGCGCTCGTGCGGCACCAGCACATCATCGAAGATCACATAGGTATCCTGCTCGTCGAACCGGCTCGAGAACGACTGGTCGGCCTGCGATGCCGTGGTGCCGTAGTGATCGCGGCAGACCTGGATCACGCCCTTGGTCTTGACCGGAATGGAGAACATCAGCGCATGTTCGACAGGGCTTCCGGGCGGCAGCGGTCCGGCCGGATAGACGAAGATTTCATCCGCGAAGGGTCCGAGCGTGGCAAGGATCTTGGCGCCGCGAACGATGACGCCCTCGTCGGTGCGGCCCACGGCCTTGAGTGCGATGTCGCCATTGAGGCCCATCAGTTCGCCGATGCTCTTGTCGATGGCCGGCTGGATGATTGTGTGCGTCATCGACAGGTCCTTCTCCACCACCTCGCGATAGAAGGCATGGAGACGGTCATAGGAGGTCGTGTCGCCCTTGGCGGTGAAGATATCCTTGCGGGCCACGAAACCGGCGAGTGTCACATTGACATAGTCCGGCGTACGGCCGAGCATACCGCAGGAATAGCGGGCGAAACGCTCAAACGCGCGATGGCGCTTTTCAAGATCCTCGGCATTGCGCGGCACGATGAGGCTGGCATTCATCGGCTCGCCGGTCACCGGATCGGGCACCAGGCAATCATCCGCATATGTGTGCTGCCAGTCGAAATAGCCGGCCATGCCCCTGACGGAGCCCGAAAGAACAGGATGGGTTGTGACATCCTTCACGCGTTCGTTGCCGAGCCAGATTTCGCGATCGTCCTTCAGTCCTTCGATGAATTGTTTTCCTGTCCGTGCTGCCATGATCTCTCCTCCTGCGTGGCAAGGCGGGCTATGCCGCTTGTTTCTAGAGCTTGCTCTGTCGGCCGGGCCGCAACAATGGATACAATCCGGCTTCTACTGGACATTTTCAGGCGGGGTCGCCAGACGGGTCCGCTGACGGCATTGCGACGGCGTCTCACCGGTCAAGCGTTTGAAGAACCTGAAAAAATAGTTCACGTCTTCAAACCCGAGGATGCCGGCAATCTCCTTCATCGAACTGTCGGAGAAGGAAAGGTAGCGGCGCGCTTCCTGCACCAGCCGGTCGTTCAGAATGCTTTTGGGCGATCGGGCCGCATTGTGCAGGCAGAGTTCGTAGAGCCGGGACTGGGTGATGTTCAGCTGATCGGCATAGTGCGCGATCGCCCAATGGTCCGCATGATGTTGCTCGAGGAGATCGAGAAACCGCCTGTAGAGCGATATCTGGCGGTTGCCGGATACGGCTTCGAGCGGACTTTCCGTCCTGAGGTCGATGACTTTGGTGACGACGAAGGCCACGAGCAGGCGCGCGGTCGCAGAGGCTCCATCGGAACCGAGCTCGCTGCGTAACAGATCGAGGCTGGCAGCAATCGATCGTGCTGCCCCTTGCCCTCGCGGACCGGCAAAGCCGGCGCAGAAGGGCAGAAGCCTTTCCCGTTGCAGCGGCAGATCATGCTGGCGGGCCATCGCCCAGAGCAGATCCTGACGGATCGTCAGCACATGGCCGACAGCATCGCCACAGAGGGTGAAGGCATGCGGCACACCGGGAGGGGTGAGAAAGATCGCCGGCCCGGCGCCCGTGTACCGGCTTTCATCCAGGGTGAAATCATATTGCCCGGCTTCGATGAAATGGATTTGCAGGCAATCGATATGCCTGTGCGGTGCCGGGCTGCGCCCCATCAGTTCCGCAAGACGGTTGATTGATTCATACTGGATCTCGGCGGCGGCATCCGCTCCACCGCAGAGGCCCATGACATCGATATCCGGGATGGGATGGCTGGCCCGGACCGTGCCGGTTCGGGCAGGCATCCAGGCAGGATTTGCACGCGACATGACACGCTCCTCCACGCGACCGATCGTTGCGATGGTCAGCCCGCCACTATTGCGGCAGGCTGAAGAGAACGTTGGTCTGGCCGGTCCCGGAGGAGGGGAAATATTCGGTGATGACCTCGCCGCGGCCCTTGTACTTGTCCCAGCCAAGAGCACCGAACAGCATCACCGTGTCATGCATGTCGCCTTCGCCATCGCAATATTCGGCATAGTCGGGCAGCATCTTGAGGAATGTGTCGAAATCACCCTTCTGCCAGAGTTCGAGCACCCTGAGATCGACCTGACGGTTGAATTCGGACGAAATCGTCATCGTGCCATTGTTCTGGGCATAGATATCGTTCGGCCAGATCTTGTGCGACAGCGAGCCCGAGGCGATCAGTGCCACGTTGGAATCGCTCGCCTCGATGGCTTCCATGATCGCTTCTCCGAGCTTGCGGGAGGCTTCATGGCTGTGCACCGTACACATGGCGCCCACCGACACAACCTTCATCTTCTTTTCGAGATCGCGCATCATGAAACGCATCGGCACGATGGTGCCATATTCGAGATCGAGACTGTCGATCTGGTGCGAGAGGGTCGACACGCCCTTCGCATTGGCCTTTTCGGCGATCAGATCGCCAAGTGCCGGATTGCCTTCGAACTCGTAATCGAGATCCCGAATGAACTGCGGGAACTCATGGCTGGTGAAGGTGCCCTTGAAATGCTTGTTGGCATTGATGTGATAGCCGGCATTGACCAGCCAGTGCGTATCGAGAACGATGGCCGTATCGGCGCCCGCCGCAATGGCGCGACGGCCGATTTCGGCGTGACCCTCGATCGCGGCTTTGCGCAATCCCTTCAGTGATCCTTCCATTTCCGAGAGCAGCATCGTCGGAACATGCGTGACCTTTGCGGCCAGAACCAGTTTACCCATGGCTTCCTCCTCCATTTAGTTAACATGTTATCTATCACGATCTGGCGCCGATGAGTTGATCTGGATCAATCGCTGGCCTGCCTTATTCCGGAAGCAGGCGAAACCCTATGCAAACCGGTCTCTGGCAGTCGGAGGATTTCGCTACCGCAGATGGCTTGACCGGTTTGGGCGTTTGCCAGATACTGAATATGTTAAGTTCCTTGGCGTGGAGGCGCCAAAGGCGGGCTTTGTTCTGTTGGGAGGCGGAAATGGAGCTATTGAACAGTCGCAGTCTGATGCCATCGGACTGGAACGCAATTTCTTATGATCAATGGGCTGATGACCTGCAATCCATCTGCGGCAGCTTCAACCCGCGCCTGACGGAGCGGGGCAAGTCCGTGCGGGGTGCCGCCCGCGGCATTGATGTCTGCGGCATGCAGTTCGCCCATGTCTCGAACGATCTCGACCGCGTTCATCGCGACTGGGACGATATTCGCCGCGACGCCAATGAACATCTCTTCCTCATCGTGCAGCTCGAAGGGTCCTGCGGCGTCGATCACATCGGCCAACGCAACACGCTCGATGTCGGTGATTGCATTCTGGTCGATTCCACCAAGCCGACCACCTTTCATTTCGGCGGCGTTTTCAGCAACCACCTGTCGATGCATCTGCCGCGGCAGATCATGTTCTCGGAAACGCGGACTGCATTCGACATATCCCGCAAGCTCCAGGGTTTCGATCCGATGGCGATCATGCTCCGTGCGCTGATTGCCAAGATCCTCTCGACACCCGAGAGCGACACGAACTCGGCCCAGCTAAAGGACCTCATCTTCAGCGCCACGCGTCAGGCCTTCGTGTCCGATGCCCAGACGCTGACAAGCTCGATCAACGACAGCACCAGCCGACGCCTGCAGATGGTCGATATCCTGATCGACCGTCACCTGACGGACACCAACCTCTCCGCCAAATGGCTGGCCACGCGCATCGGCGTTTCGATCCGCACCCTGCAGCAGGATTTCCAGGGACTGGGCGTTACCTGCACGACCATCATCCGTGACAAGCGGCTCAAGCTTGCCAAGGAAAAGATCGAACAGATCAAGGACCAACGCGGCAACAAGACGATTGCCGACGTGGCCTATTCCGCCGGCTTCAACGACATTTCCTATTTCAACCGCAGCTTCAAGGAACTGTTCAACTGCGCGCCGACGGACTGCCTCAAGCAAGGCTCCGATAAGCAGAACTGATCGCGCAATCTTGTGCGCTGCACCTGCGTTTTTCTCCAAGTCGCGGCGCGCAATCCTCCAAGACAGCAAATAGGCCGCGGTTCATAGTTCCCCCGTAAGATCAGCGCCGCCTCCCAAGCGGCGCCCGGGAGGAAGAGACCAATGACCTATAATCTGATGATCGGCGGCGAAAGCGTGCCGACGGAGAACCACGCGCCCATTCGCAACCCGGCAAACTGCGATATCGTCGGTATGATGCCACTTGCGACCCCTGAGCAGCTCGACCAGGCCGTTGCAGCTGCCGCGGAAGCCTTCAAGAGCTGGAGCCAGACGCCGGACGAGGACCGCGCAGCCGCCTGCCGTGCCATCGCCGATGCCATTGCAAGCCACGCCGAGGAGCTGGCCCATCTTCTGACGCTCGAACAGGGCAAGCCGATGAACGGTCTCGGTTCGCGTTTCGAGATCGGCGGCGCCATGGCCTGGACGCGCTATACCGCCGAACTTCAGCTGCCGGTCGAAATTCTTCAGGACGACAATGAGGGCCGCGTCGAATTGCACCGCAAGCCGATCGGCGTCGTCGGCTCCATCACGCCCTGGAACTGGCCGGTGATGATCGCCTGCTGGCATATCATTCCGGCAATCCGCGCCGGCAATACGGTGGTGATCAAGCCGTCACCGATGACGCCTTTGTCGACCATTCGGCTAGTCGAAATCATCAATACCGTGCTGCCAGCCGGTGTCGTCAACGTGGTCACCGGCGACAACGCGATCGGTTCCCGGCTCTCGGCCCATCCCGGCATTGCGAAAATGACCTTCACCGGCTCGACCGAGACCGGCAAGAAGATCATGGCCTCCGCCGTCGAAACCCTGAAGCGTCTGACACTGGAACTCGGCGGCAATGATGCCGGCATCGTGCTCCCCGATGTCGATCCCAAGGGGATCGCCGAGGGTCTTTTCTGGGGCGCCTTCATCAATAACGGCCAGACCTGCGCTGCGCTCAAACGCCTCTATGTCCATGACAGCATCTACGATCAGGTCTGCGAGGCGCTGGCAGCCTATGCGGCCAATGTTCCGGTCGGCGATGGCATGGACGAGAAGAGCATTCTGGGCCCGGTCCAGAACGAGATGCAGTTCAACAAGGTGCGCGAACTGGTGGAAGACGCCCGCGCCAACGGTGGCCGCATCCTGACCGGCGGCGAACCGATGGATCGGCCCGGTCATTTCTATCCGATCACGCTGGTGGCCGATGTGACCGACGGCATGCGGCTTGTCGATGAGGAGCAGTTCGGACCGGCCCTGCCGATCATCCGTTACTCCGACATCGATGAGGTGATCGAGCGTGCCAACCGCAATCCGGCCGGTCTCGGCGGGTCGGTCTGGTCGTCGGACCCGGACAAGGCGCGCCACTATGCGCTCAAGCTCGAATGCGGCTCCGTCTGGATCAACAAGCACGGCGCCATCCAGCCGAACGCGCCCTTCGGCGGCGTCAAGAATTCCGGCATCGGCGTGGAGTTCGGCGCCGAAGGCCTCAAGGAATTCACCACCATCCAGACCGTGCTGAGCTGAACCATGGACAATTTCGACTACATTATCATCGGTGGCGGTTCATCCGGTTGCGTGCTGGCCAACCGCCTCTCCGAAAATCCGGCGCACAAGGTGCTGCTGATCGAATCCGGTCGCGCCGACAAGGATCCGTTCATCCATATTCCGGCCACCTTCTTCAAGGTGCTGGAAAAGGGCATCGACATCCATCCCTACATGTCGGAACCCGAAAAGGGTCTCAATGGCCGCCCGTCGATCGTACCGCAGGGCAATGTGCTCGGCGGCGGCAGCTCTCTCAATGCGATGATCTATATCCGCGGCCATCGCAACGATTACGATACCTGGTCGCAGATGGGGTGCAAGGGCTGGTCCTACGAGGATGTTCTGCCCGCCTTCCGTTCGCTGGAAAACAACCAGCGGATCAGCGACCAGTTCCACGGCAAGGCCGGAACGCTTTCTGTCTCCGATCCCCGCCATCGCCATCCGCTCAACGAAGCCTTCGTCAAGGCTGCGACCGAAATCGGCATTCCCTACAATGCCGATTTCAATGGTGCCGTCCAGGAAGGCGTCGGCTTCTACCAGAGCACGACGCGCAATGGCCGCCGCTGGTCGTCAGCACAGGCCTTCCTGCGTGATGCGGAAAAGCGGCCCAACCTGAAGATCATGACCGAAACGAAGGTCGGCCGCATTCTCTTCACCGACAAGCGGGCGACCGGGGTCGAACTGCTCGACGGTCGCAGGATCGGCGCGACACGCGAGATCGTGCTCGCGGCCGGAGCGATCGCGACGCCGAAAATCCTGCAGCTCTCGGGGATCGGCGACGCTGAGCACCTCTCGTCACTCGGCATCGAGGTGGTCGCGGACCTTCCCGGCGTCGGCGCCAATTTCCAGGACCATCTCGAAGTCCCGGTACAAGGCGAGACGCGCGATCCGATTTCCATTCTGGGGGAAGACAAGGGCATTCGCGCAGCCATGCATATGCTGCGTTATCTCTTGACCCATCGTGGCCTACTGAGTTCGAACGTGGTGGAAAGCGGTGGTTTCGTGGACTCCGCCGGTACCGGACAGCCCGATATCCAGTTCCACGTGCTGCCAGTGCTTGTCGGCTTTGCCGATCGCGAACCCGAGCCCGGCCATGGTCTTTCGATCGGCCCCTGTTTCCTGCGACCCCGCTCCCGTGGGACCGTGAAGCTCAAGTCCGCCGATCCGCGCGAAGGCGCGCTCTTCAACGCCAATTCGCTCTCCGATCCGCAGGATCTCGAAACGCTGGTCCGCGGCGTCGAGATTGCGATCCGGATTCTCGAAGCGCCGTCGCTGGCGCGGATCCTCAAGCGGCGGGTGCTGCCCAAACCCGGCATCGAGAAGGATCCCGACGCGCTCAGGAACTATATCCGCCAGACGGCGAAGACCGTGTTCCATCCGTCCGGCACCGCCAAGATGGGCCGTCCCGACGACCGGATGGCGGTGGTGGGTTCCGACCTCAAGGTGCATGGCGTCGAAGGTCTGCGCGTCAGCGATGCCTCGATCATGCCGACGCTCGTATCGGGCAATACCAATGCGCCAGCGATGATGATTGCAGCCCGTGCGGCATCCTTCATCACCGGCAAGACAATTTCGGCCTGACGATCAGGACTGGAAAGACCGGACCATGGAGGTGGCCGGTCGCCCCGCCGCAAGGTGGGTTTAGCTTAACTGGAGGAGAAGTTATGAAACGCACTGCCTATCTGCTCGCCGCATCGGCGGGCTTCATTCTGGCCAGTGGCGCAAGCGCCATGGCGGCCCCAAGCTGCGGTCTCAACAATGGCAAGAAGGCCGAAGGCGAACCGATCCTGGTCGGCGCCGTCGTCGGCCGCACCGGTCCGGACGATTTCTCGTCTTCGTCCAAGGCCGCGCAGGCCTTCTTCAACTGCGTCAACGAAAATGGCGGCATCAATGGCCGGCCGGTCAAATACATGGTCGAGGACGACCAGTGGAACCCGGAAGTGGCCGGCCAGGTAGCCGCCAAGCTGGTCAAGGACAACAAGGTCGTCGCACTCGTTGCCAGCGCCTCCTTCGTTGAAATGGGCGTCAACGCCAAGCTCTATGCCGACGAGAATGTCATGTCGATGGCATCGGGCTGCGCCGTCGCCGAATGCTTCGAATCCAAGAACATCGTTTCGACCAACGAAGGCCCGCTGCCGTCGAGCGTCGGTGCCGCGCAATGGGCTGTAGCCAATCTCGGCTCGAAGAATGTCGTCTGCATCGGCCTGACGATCCCGACCGTCGGCCAGTATTCCTGCGGCTGGACCGAGAAATACATGCAGTCCAAGAGCCTCAACGGTTCGAGCGTGCTGATCGATCCGGGCACGGCCGATATGAACTCTGCCTATCTGGAAGCAGTCGCTTCCGGTGCTGACACCGTTCTCGTCAACCTGCCCGCCGGCATGGCTGCCGCCTTCCTGCAGGTGGTGATGGAGTCGGGCACCCAGGATGATTTCAAGTGGATCTCGTCCACGCCGCTTTACGACAAGGACGTTCCGGGCCTGCTCGGGGATGCCTGGTCGGGCAAGATGTATGTCAATGCAGAGCTGACCCCGATCGACGGCACCGGTCCAGACGCCACCAACTGGCGCGAGATCATGGACAAGTATGGCGATGTCAGCGATCCGCGCGACACGTTCAGCCAGGCTGGTTATCTCTCGGCCCGCTTCTTCGTCGATGCGATGATGAAGCTCGACCCGGCCAAGATCGACCGCGCGACCGTCACTGAGGCTATCCGGGCGATCAAGAACGAGAAGTCCGATCTTCTCTGCGGTCCCTATTATGTCGGTCCCGGCGATCGCCACATGCCGAACCACGCCAACGTGATGATGCAGATGATCGATGGTGGCTTCAAGCAGGTCGGCGAATGCACGGACGTGGACAGCGCCTATCTCGATCCGATCCGCGCTCAGGAAAAAGAGCTCGGAATCTCCAGCAACTGATGAACGGATGATACGATGGGTGCCTACGGCCTCTTCCTCGTATCCGGTCTTGCCGTGGGCGCGCTTTACGCCCTCGGCGGGGTCGGGCTGGTGCTGCTCAACCGCGCAACGGGCGTTTTGAATTTTGCCTATGGCGCGATTGGCGGTCTCGGCGCCATGGCGGCATGGCAGATTCTGCAATGGGGCTATCCGGAGCCGATCGCCTGGGCCGTCTGCTTGGCAATCGCCTTTCTGCTTTCGGCTGGTTATGGCGCGGCGATTGCGCCGAAGCTTGCCCATCGCGAGCCGGTCGTCAAGGCGGTGGCCACCCTCGGGTTCGGCATCGCCATCCTCGGTGCAATGAACCTGCTCTGGGTGGTCAATCCCCGCAAGCTCACCCTGGCACTCGATGGCATCGCCATCAACGTGCTGGGCCTGAGAATGACCGGCACCCGGTTGCTCGCCCTGATCGCGGGCTTCGCCATCACTGCCGGCATGAGCCTCTTTCTTGTCAAGACACGGCTTGGCCTGATGATGCGGGTGCTGGCCGACGATCGCCAGCAGGCAGCTGTGCTCGGAACGCCCATCCGCAAGGTGGAAACCATCGCCTGGGGCTTTTCCGGGGTAATGGCGGGGATCACGGGCATGCTGTTCGGCGATCTCGTGCGGCTCGATCCGGCCGTTCTGACCTTTATCGTCATTCCGATCATCGCCACCACCGTCGTCGGGCGGCTGACCTCGATCCGCACCACCTTCCTCGCCGGGCTGGCGATCGGTGTGATCGAGAGCTTCCTGACCCTTTACAAACCGCTTGCGCCCTTCCGCGTCGCATCGCCCTTCATCGTGGCGATCCTCGCCCTTCTGTGGCTGCAGCGCGGCCGCAAGCTGACATTCGCCGGAGCCGACTGATGCAAGTTCAGGTTCAAACATCCGAAGCTGCGGTGAGCCATCGCAGCGAAGGCGGCCGATCCCGCCTTCTTTCCGAGCTTGGCGCGCCCTTGGCCCTCCTGATCGTCGCCATGGTGCTGCCGGCCTTTGCGGCCGCACTCTGGCTCAAGGTCATGACGTCGGTCGTCATCTATACCTTGACCGCCGCCAGCATCGGCCTGCTTTACCGCAAGCTCGGCCAGGTTTCGCTGGCGCAGGTAGCATTCATGGGCTGCGGCGGCTGGGTCGCTCTCAGGCTCGCCTATGGCACCAGCATGCCCTTCGAAATCAACATCTTGCTGGGCGGGCTGTTTGCGGCCCTTGTCGGAATGATCTTCGCCTATCCGGCTTTGAAGATGCGCGGTCTCTATCTCGCGCTGGTGACGCTGATGGCAGCGGGCGGTTTCGGCATTCTCATCAATGTGCTGCAGTTTCCGAACGGCGGACCGGGCCTATTGGGTTTTGCCGTCAAGTCGGTTTCCTACATGCCCCGCCCCTGGCTGGCCC
Source organism: Fluviirhizobium alvei (assembly GCF_030551875.1). Classification (GTDB taxonomy): domain Bacteria; phylum Pseudomonadota; class Alphaproteobacteria; order Rhizobiales; family Rhizobiaceae; genus Rhizobium_E; species Rhizobium_E alvei. The sequence goes on from NZ_JAUOZU010000014.1 coordinate 14,179, forward strand.
AGACCGATGCGGCCTATCTGCGCTATTGTGCCATCGTCGTCGCCCTCGGCTTCGGCCTCATCCATCTGCATGAACGGACGAAACCCGGCCGGGCCTGGTCGCTGATCCGTCGCAGCGAGGCGGTTGCCATGTCGGTCGGCATCAATGTCACCGGCTACAAGATCTGGGGTTTCGGCCTGTCGGGCTTCCTGGCCGGCGTTGCCGGCGGTCTGCTGGCCGGCAATCTCCAGCTTCTCGATGCCCGGTCCTTCCCGCCGGCGGAATCAGTGATGATTTTCGCGCTCACGATCGTTGGCGGCGCATGGCACTGGTATGGCGCCGTCATCGCCGCCCTGCTCTATCGCTTCATGCCGGCGCTCCTGAACGATATCGGCGTCAATGGTGACGCTGCCTATATCATTTTCGGCGCAGCCCTTATTCACGCGCTGATGACCGCGCCGCAGGGCATTGCCGGGCAGATTGCAGGCCTTGCAAACCGACTGACAGGACGCAAGGAGGATCGCCCATGATCTCGATCAGCGACATCACCGTTGCCTTCGGCGGCGTGCGGGCGCTCAACAAAGTGAGCGTCGATCTCTCCGATCCCGTGGTCGGCATCATCGGCCCGAACGGCGCCGGCAAGACCACGTTCCTCAATGTGCTTTCCGGCTTCATCACACCACTGTCCGGCTCGATCCGGGCCTTCGGCAGCGAAATTCTGCCGATGCCGCCGCACCGGCGCAGCCGCTGGGGCATCCGGCGCTCGTTCCAGAAGGAGCAGGTGGTGGACGAACTGACGATCGAGGACAATGTCGGCGTCGTGCTCGACAGCCTCGGTCTCGGATCTGCCGAACGCGAACGGCATCTTGCAGCCGCCCTCGAATTCTGCGGCCTGTCGGCGCTGCGCAAGACGCGGGCCGGTGGCCTCAATGCCTTCGAGCGCCGCATGACCGAGATTGCCCGCTGTGCCGCCGGCAAGCCGAAGATCCTGATGCTCGATGAGCCCGGCGCAGGCCTCAGCCAGATCGAGATGGACAGGCTGCGCCAGGTCATTCTCGACATCCATTCTTTCAATGGCGCCATGACGCTCCTGATCGACCATGATGTCGACCTCATCCAGGCTGTGTGCAGTTCCACCATGGTGCTCGATTTCGGTTCGCTGGTCGTTGCCGGTCCCACGCGCGACGTGCTTAGCGATCCGCGCGTGCGCGCTGTCTATCTCGGCGTCGAGGAGGTCGCATGAGCCGCATTACCATTCACAATCTCAATGTCCGGCGCGGCCACAAGCGGGCCGTCGACGATTTCTCGCTCACTCTGGAAACGGGGCGCATCACAGCCCTTCTCGGCCCGAACGGGGCCGGCAAGAGCAGCCTTGTTCTGGCGCTCGCCGGCGTCCTGCCGATCGAGAGCGGTTCGGTAGAAATCGATGGCAAGGCGCTGGCTGGAAAGGCCCCGGAAGTGATCCGGGCCGCAGGCCTTGCCGCCGTTCCCGAAGGACACCGGGTGCTTTCGGGCCTCAGCGTGCTCGACAACCTGCTGGCGGCGGGCTTCGGCCACAGCCGGGTCGAAGCGGACAGGGCGGTTGCCGATGTCTTCGCGATCTTCCCCGAACTTGCCGAACGCAAGGCCCAGCTTGCCGGCTCGATGTCGGGCGGACAACAGCAGATGCTGGCGCTCGGTCAGGCCCTGGTGGCACGGCCGAAATTCATCCTGGCCGACGAAATGTCGCTTGGCCTGTCGCCTCTCATCGTCAAGCGTCTGATGGGCGTCATCGTCAAGCTCGCCGAACAGGGAACCGGCATTCTGCTGATCGAGCAGTTCACCCATATCGCGCTCAAGGTTGCGAGCGAGGCGAGCGTGATGTCGCGCGGTCGCCTGACATTCTCCGGCGCTCCGGCCACCTTGCTCGAGGAGCCGGAGATCCTGCACCGCGCCTATCTGGCACAATAGGAGATGACCATGGCAGGGGCATGTTCGGTGGCTAGCGGGCCAGATTTTCCGGCACTGGCCCGCCAACTGTTCGGAAATGTCCGGCTTTCCTTCGCCGGCGAACCCAACCAGAGCAAACGTCTTGCATCTGCCGCGCTGGGTTCGGTGCGGGTCTCGGATCTGCGGGCGGGTCCCCACACGGTACAGGGCGAACATGTGGTGAAGGCGACGCACGATCCGGATTGTCTCAAGCTGCTGTTCCAATCAGACGGGTCGTCGACAATTGAGCAGGGTGGACGGCAGGTGGAGTTCGGGCGCGCAAGGCCGGTGCTCTACGATCCGACGCGCGCCTATACGCTCGTCAATCAAACGCGGGTGCATCTGTTGATGTTGCAGGTGCCAAGAGAGGCTTTTTCGCGATCGGCCATCCAGTCGCTATCGTCGCCGGTTCTAATTCCGCGCGCTTTCTCGGGCCTATGCCGGGTGGTGCGTTCGATGATCGACAGCGGATTGTCGGAGGTCGATCACCTGGATGATGCCAGCCGGACCGGCATGGGCGACGGCTTGATTGGACTGATCCGCCCGCTGATCGAAGGCGGTCTCGCGCGATCGGAAATGACCGGCGCCCATTCGCTCAATCTCCTGCTGTATCGCGCCAGGATGTTCATCGATGACAACCTTGATCAGCCTGACCTCACTGTCGAACAGATCGCGATCCGCATGGGTTGCTCGCAAAGCTATCTCTTCCGCGCTTTTCAGACCGAAGGCCTGTCGCCGGCACAGTATATCTGGGATCGGAGACTGGAACGTGCGCGGGCGGTACTGACATCGCCAGTTGCGCGGCACCGGTCTGTCACCGATATCGCCTTCGCGGCGGGCTTCACGTCGGGCGCGCATTTCTCGAGAGCCTTCCGTAGCCGGTTCGGCATGACGCCGCGCGACTTCCGCCGCGCGGCGCTTGGCTGATCAGCCCATAGCCTCAGCCACTTTCAGGGTATCGGTGAACTGTTCGAAGCGGCGGATCTTCCCTCCGGATCCGCCCCAGACATGGACGACACGCACATTCATCGCCTTGCCGGTGCCCTTGTGGACTGCCGTGTAGTTGCCGATGCCGATTGCGTCATCACCGGCATCCAGAAGCCGTTCGAGCGTGAACGTATAATTGTCGAACAGCGACCCGAGCCGCACGAACACCCCTTCGACAACAGCATCGGCACCGACATATGTGCCGGCACAGGGGAAGCCGTCCATCTCGGTCCAGCGGACATCGGGCGCGAGGTCGGCCAGCATTCCGGCCAGATCACGCCGGTCGTTGGCAGCATAATGGTCGCGAACCATTTCATAGGTCGAACGCATGGGAATAGCCTTTCAGACGGGTTCCTGACCCGGAAGATAATAGGACATCGACACTTTGCGGATATGGGCACCAGCGGGGCTGTTCTGGATGGCACCGTCGCCGGTGATGCCCAGGAATTTTCCGGTCGAACGCATATCCTTGAAATTGTAGAAGAATGTCGAGGCCACCGCGATCTTGAACTCGCGGAAGGTGAAGATGTACAGATCCTCGTCGAACTTGTAGGTGGTGGTGAGATCCACATCGCCATGGCCACGCTGCACACCCACGAGGCACTGCCAGCAATAACGCTGCGATGACAGATAGGTGTGTTCGTAGACATGGTTCGGACTATAGGTGAAGTGGGCACGCAGTCCGATCAGGTCTCGGGTTTCCTGTGGTCTGAACCCCGTTGCCTCCCCTACTGTGCCAGCGCGGAAAATCTGCGCGACCTGCGGTTCGCCGATCGAATCCTCCTTGCTGCGAACAAGCGAGTAGATCGAGAGCACGCGGCGCGTGGCAACATTCAGGATCAGCGTTTCGGATTCTTTCGGACGCGACTTGAAGACGATCTCGATGAAATAGGTATCCGGCGCCACCAGAATGACTTCGGCCGGATCGATGTCTGCTTCATCGCCATCCGACCATTCTACCGACCCGGCCATCAGCCGGAGCGAGAGCCAGCGGCCATCCTCGAAATCGATGACATGGCTCGTCCCGGCAAGCGCGTCGGTCGCGGGCAGGCGGTTGGTATCGATGCCGTAGGCGAACTGATCGTATGTCTTCCAATCCTTGGGGTTTTGCTGTTCCATATCCTTCTCCCTCTGGTTCAGTTTGCAAAAGCCAATGTCGGCAGATCGACGGTACTGGCGCCGCCGTCGACGGTCAGAATGGCGCCGTTGATCATCGCCGCTTCGGCTGAAGCCAGGAAGCAGACCGCATGCGAAACCTCCTCCGGGGTCGCAGGGCGGCCAAGCGGCACGTCCTTCGTGACCAGCGCGTAGGCTTCCTCAATGGAATTGAGTCCATGTTTTTCGACCAGAACCTGCATCTGTTCGTCGGCCATGGCGGTGGTCACCCATCCGGGGCAAACAGAGTTGGTGCGCACACCCTGGCGGCCATAATCGCGCGCCAGAGACTTGGCCAGACCGATGCAGGCATGTTTCATCGTCACATAGCCAGCCGCATCCGGGCCGGCAAAAAGTCCGGCAATCGATGCCAGCACCACGATGTTGCCCCTGCTGGTGATCAGATGCGGCAGACATTCGCGGGCACTGACAAAGGCAGTGTTGAGATTGAGACGAACGGCCTGTTCCCATGTATCATCAGACATGGAAATGGTTGGACCGACCCCGTGGCCGCCGGCATTTGCCACCAGAATGTCAATGGATCCGAACTTTTCGACCACCGCCGTTACCGCAGCCTTCATCGACGCGGTATCGGCCGCATCTGCCGGCAGGACGGTGGCACCTGTCTCTGCTGCTACCGCTTGTAACGGCTCGAGCCGCCGTCCCACGAGCACAACATTGCCTCCATCGAGATGGATCTGTCGTGCGACGGCCGCGCCGATTCCGGTACCGCCGCCGGTGATAATCGCAGTCTTGCCTGAAAACCTCATGAGAACCTCCCTTTCGGGAGAAATCTATGAAGAGAAGATCAGGGTGTCTTGATCCGGAATGAACATGATTTGACCCGGAATCCAGAATCTTGAAGGTAGCGCCGGGTCAGCCGGTTCCACCGTCGCCATGGCTGGCACGCCAGTCGCTCGGCGGCATGCCGACCCTGAGCTTGAAGAAGCGCGAGAAATAGGCCGCATCCTTGAAGCCGATCTCGAAAGCGATATCTTCCAGCGACCGGATGGTGAAGAGCAGCAACCGCTTGGCCTCGAGAAGCCGCCGCTCGTTGAGAAAGGCCTTTACCGACAGGCCGAACGCCTGCTCGCAGGCTCGCGCGAGCAGATGCGGCGTGGTGCCGAGTGCGGCGACATAGCGCTCCACCGCCCAGTTGTCGCGAAAATGCTGGTCCACCAGACGGCGGAATTCCGAAGCCAGCAGGCGATGCTCCGAAACGGGGCTGATGGCGCGGTCCGGTCCCAGCCGCGCGATCTCCGTCAGCGCCACCGCCGTCAATGCCGAAAGCACCTGTTCGGCACCCGGGCGGTTGTCGCGATATTCGCCGGTAATTTGGTCCATCAGGCCGCCGAGCCTCGCCCAATCCGCTTCTCCGCCTCCGCCGGCAATCATAATCGGCGCGTCCAGGGGCAGGATGGTCTGCTGGCGGATCGGCAACAGCGCGCTGTCGGCCACCGAAACGACGATCGCATCGGAACTGGCCGGCTCGACGCTGAAGCCGTGGACGACCCCGCTCGGCACGAAGCTGACGGCGGGCGCCAAAAAATCCAAGCGCCGATCTTCGATGAAATAGGTCCCGTGACCGCTGGTCCAGAAGGTAATCTGCGCCATCCGCGCATGGCGATGGGCTGAAACCTGGCCGAGATGCACATTTCGCCGCGCCATGACTGTCTCGACATGCATGAAGCCGACGTCGAGCGGACGATCCGGTTCGCCATAGACAAAGAAGGAAGGCACGGAACGTGGCACGGGCATACCCGAAAAAGTACAAGTGATTTTGCCATTCTGTGCATGGAGGGCGGCGAGTTCAAGTCCTAATATCTTGATCAACGTCAAAGGAGGAGTTGCATGAACATTCAGGATCGCCGTCCCGGCCTGCTGCCCGAGGATTACCGCGCCGACAAGACCCGCCCCTTCACCGGCGAGGAATATCTCGCCTCCCTCCGCGATGGCCGCGAGGTTTATGTGAACGGCGAGCGGGTGGAGGATGTCACCACGCACCCGTCGATGCGCAATTCGGCCCGCTCGATTGCCCGCATGTATGATGCGCTGCATGACGAGAAGACCAAGGACCGGCTGACCTCGCCGACCGACACCGGCAACGGCGGCTACACCCACAAATATTTCCGGGTTGCCAAATCATCCGAAGAACTGGTTGCCCAGCAGGGCGCGATCGCCGACTGGGCCCGCATGTCCTATGGCTGGATGGGCCGTACGGCCGATTACAAGGCCGCGCTGATGAACACGCTCGGCGCCAACGCCGACTGGTATGGTCCCTTCAAGGACAATGCGCTGGCCTGGCACAAGCGGGCGCAGGAATCGGTTCTGTTCATGAACCATGCGATCGTCAATCCGCCGATCGACCGCCACAAGCCTGCCGACCAGGTCAAGGACGTTTTCGTCCACATCACCAAGGAAACCGACGCGGGCATCTATGTCTCGGGTGCCAAGGTCGTGGCCACCTCCTCGGCGCTCACGCATTACAACTTCCTCGCCCAGAGCTCGGCGACAGTAACGGAAGATCCCTCGCTCTCGGTCATGTTCATCGTGCCGATGAATGCGCCGGGCATCAAGATGTTCTGCCGCGTCTCCTACGAGCAGACGGCCAATACGGTCGGCACGCCGTTCGACTATCCGCTGTCGTCGCGCTTTGACGAGAACGATGCCATCCTGGTGCTCGACAATGTCTTCATTCCCTGGGAAGACGTTCTGGTGCTGCGCGATGCGGCCAAGATCCTGTCTTTCCATCCTGCCTCCGGCTTCATGCATGGCTATTGCTTCCAGGGCTGCACCCGGTTGGCCGTGAAGCTCGATTTCATCGCCGGCCTTCTGGCCAAGGCGCTGCGCGCCACCGGCGGCGATGCCTTCCGCGGCAACCAGGCCATGCTGGGTGAGGTGATTGCCATTCGCCACCAGTTCTGGACCTTCTCGAACGCCATGGCCTACAACCCCATTCCCTGGGCCAATGGCGCCGTACTGCCGAACCTCGAAGCCGCGCTCTGCTACCGCACCTTCATGTCGGAAGCCTATCCGAAGGTCATCGATATCGTCCGTCGCACCGTCGCATCGGGCCTGATCTACCTGCCGTCGTCGGCCAAGGATTTCGCCAATCCGGACATCGACCGCTATCTGATGCAATATGTGCGCGGCTCCAACGACATGGGCCATGTCGAGCGCATCAAGATCATGAAGCTGCTCTGGGATGCGACCGGCACCGAATTCGGCGGTCGCCACGCGCTTTATGAACTCAACTATGCCGGTGCGCCGGAAGAAGTGCGCCTGCAGGTTCTGAAGGGTGCCGAACGCGGTGGCCGCTTGCGCGAAATGGAAGCGCTGGTGGATACCTGCATGAGCGATTACGACGAGAACGGCTGGACGGGCAATACCTGGCTGCCGCCGCTCGGTCAGGGCTGAGGAGAAGGACCATGGAGGAGACGGTCTCGAAACTCGAATTCCGCGATGCGATGGCGCGGGTCTGCGCGCCGGTCAACGTCATCACCACCAACGGACCCGCCGGGCGCGGCGGCTTTACCGCCACCGCCATGTGCAGTGTCACAGACGAGCCGCCGACGCTGCTCGTCTGCATGAACGGCAAATCGGCGCAATGCGGCCTTTTCCTCGAAAATCGTCGCTTCTGCGTCAATGTGCTCGCAAATGATCACCAGGAACTGGCCGGCTATTTTGCCGGCAAGCAGGCCGACATGGCCGCCCGGTATGCCGCCGCCAACTGGGTGGACATGCCCTCGGGCAGCGAGGCACTTGCCGATGCGATGGTGTCGTTCGACTGCCGACTGGTGGAAGCCAGGCTTGTCGGCACCCACCATATCTTCATCGGCCAGGTGATCGGCATCCGCTCACGGCAGGATGGCAATGCCCTGCTCTATTTCGATCGCTCCTACGTCAACGTGCCGACGCAGGTTGGCAGCTTCGGGGGTTAAGAACCTGCTCGCGCCCGCAGGGAGTAGAGGGAACTGCCGGTTTTCTGCGAAACGGTTTCCTCGACGATTGCCTGTTTCACAAGCTCCGACAGGGCCAGCTTGACGCTGGTTCTGTCGAGCTCCGTATCCTTTGCCAGCCCGCCGATCGTCCGTTTTGTAAAGCCGGACCTACTGAATGCGGCAAAAAGCTTCGCCTCGGCGGAGGATGGCGCAAAACTGCTTTTGAGATCGGGCGCCATGGTCTCCATCGACAGTCTGGCATCGAAGGGCGTCTCGGCAGGCGGAGAAGCCTCCGGACTGTTCTCGATCACCTCGGAAACCGCTTCCACCTTGTTCTCGACGATTTCGCTGCGGGCCTTGGCCTCTTCCTTCGCCTCCTCCGCGGTTTGCAGGGCCCGCTGAGCCAGGGCATTGATAAAGGTTGGGGCGGAGACGCCGGCCAGGATGCAGAAACCGGCGATGACAAAGAGATTGTGCCAGAAATCCACGCCGCCAGCGAGCGCATCCTTGAAGATGCCGCTATCGCCGACCGACAGAAACAGCGGCACGACGAAGGCCGCTGCGAGACCCGGCAACATGACCTTCGATCGGGCACGTTCCGTTTCGTCCTTTTCCCAGATCTTGCGACAATAGGATCCGAGAATTCCGAAAACGCCCATGACGCATGCGACCAGGATCGCCCTGAAGACTTCGGTCCACATTATCTTGCACCCCGTTGATTACTCTCAGTTGATCACAAAGGGATATTGCAATCAACTCACTTCGCAATCCCACAGACTAGCTGAGCGCGGGATTCGGTAGGGCATTAGACGAAAAACCCCGCCTCGAACCGAGACGGGGTGATTTTATGCAAGAGTTCAGTAGTCGATCGCTCAGGCGTAGCGGGCCGCATACCAGGCCTTGAACAGGGCATACTGGTTTTCGAGATGGCGCTGCTGGCTGGCACTGAGCTTGTCGGTCTCGTTGAAATGCAGCGTATATTCGGTGTCGCCATTCAGCACCATCAGATGCTTGTAGTGCAGAACGAGATCCGGACCTTCGTCATAGGTCGACAGAACCATCAGCGCTTCTTCAAGTTCGAGCGCTTCGCGACGGGCCGCTGCATCGCCCTTGGCAGCCTTTTCGCACAGCGATACCAGATGCAGCACTTCCTTCGGCAGCGCATTGCCGATGCCGGTGATGGCACCACCTGCGCCGCAATTGACGAAGCCGTGATAGACGCCGGTATCGACGCCGACCATCAGCGTCAGCGCATCATCACCCGAGGTGATGTTTTCCGCCGCATAGGTCATGTCCTTCTTGCCGCCGAATTCCTTGAAACCGACCAGATTGGAGAATTTCGAACGCAGATCGAAGAACAGATCGGCGCGGGTGGCAAAGCCATAGTAGGGGCTGTTGTAGATGACAGCCGGCAGATCCTTGGCAGCCGACAGGATGGCCGAGAAATGATCGCGCTGGGCTGAGACGGAGGTTCCACGCGACAGCACGCGCGGGATGACCATCAGGCCCTTGGCGCCCACCTTTGCAGCATGGGCGGCATGGCTGACGGCCGACTTGGTGTTGATCGCACCGGTGCCGACGACGACGGGAACGCCGGCTTCGACGAGACGGCGCACGCCTTCCTGGCGTTCTTCGTCGGTGAGCAACGGCCAGTCGCCCATCGAGCCGCAATAGACGACGGCGGACATACCGGCAGAAATCAGTTCCTTGCCCTTGCGGACCAGGAGGTCGAAATTCGGCGTGCGGTCCGGGTTGCAAGGGGTCATGAGTGCGGGCATGCAGCCGCTGAATACATTTGCCGTCATTGTCATCTCCTGCGTTTGCAGCGCCAGCCGCGTTTGATCTGATGCATCTGATATATCAGATTGAAATTCAGAAGTCCAGAGGGCTCTCTTTTTCATTTCCTAACGCATTAGACATCGCATTTTCAGGAGCTTGAAGGCATATTTTCTTGATATTTCAACTGGGCAAGACCGGGTTCTTTCGCACCAACGCAAAAGGCCCTCTCCATCCGGAAAGGGCCTTTGATCAGGAGGATGTATGATCGCGTCAGAGCTGGATCCAGGCGGTCTTCAGATCGACATACTTGTCGAGCGCATGCAGCGACTTGTCATGGCCATTGCCGGATTGCTTGACGCCGCCGAGCGGCACCGTGTTGTCGCTACCGCCATAGGTATTGACATGGACGACGCCGGCCTTGATGCCACGCACCATGCGGTGCGCCCGCGACAGGTTCGAAGTCCAGACGGCTGAGGCGAGACCGTAATCGGTGGAATTGGCAATGCGCAGGGCCTCCTCCTCGCCATCGAAGGGGATGATCGCGAGAATCGGGCCAAACACCTCTTCCCTTGCGAGCGTCATCGTCGGTTCGACCTCGAAAACGGTAGGCTGCATGAAGTAACCACCGGTTTCGGCGAAGATGCGCTGGCCGCCGGCCCTGAGGCGCGCGCCTTCGCCGAGAGCCTGTTCGGCATAGCCCAAATCCTTCAGTAGCTGGATCTCGCTCGAAACGGCGCCGGCTTCGGTCTTGAGATCGAGCGGATCACCGAGCTTCATCGACTGGGCGATCGCCGCTACCTTTTCGGAGAATTCGGCAAGGATGGAGCGCTCGACCAGCAGGCGCGAACCGGCAACGCAAACCTGTCCGGAATTGCGGAAGATACCATAGGCCGAGACCTTGGCGGCCTGATCGAGATCCGGCGCATCGGCAAAGACGATGTTGGGCGATTTGCCGCCGAGTTCGAGATAGACCCGCTTGAGATTGGATCGGGCCGAATATTCGAGCAGGCGCCGCCCGACCGGACCCGAACCGGTAAAGGCCAGCACATCGATATCCATATGCAGGCCCAGCGCCTCACCGGTCACCGCGCCGCGGCCCGTGACGACATTGAGAACACCTTCCGGCAGGCCCGCCTCGGCACAAATGGCTGCAAGCCTGAGGAGCGTGAGTGAGGCTCCCTCGGCGGGCTTGAGCACCACCGAATTGCCGGCCGCGAGCGCCGGCGCGATCTTCCAGGCGCCGATCATCATCGGGAAGTTCCAAGGCACGATGGCGGCGACGACACCCACCGGTTCGCGATGCACCAGACCGAGCACATTGCCGGCCGTGGGCGCAATCTCGCCATAGATCTTGTCGATCGCTTCGGCATAGTAGCGGAAGGTGCCCGCCGCACTTGCGGGTTCGGCTTTCAGCGCCATGGAAATTTCGGTGCCGTTGTCACGCACGCCCAGCACGGCGAGTTCGAGCGCATGTTTCTCGATCAGATCGGCGATCCTGAGCAACACCTTCTTGCGTTCTGCCGGCGCAGCCCTGGACCAGATGCCCTTGTCGAAGGCCGATCGCGCGGCCTTGACGGCGAGATCGACATCGTCGGCACCCGCATCTGCAATGGTCGTGAGCCGTCGCCCGTCGAGCGGCGAGATCACCTCCATGGTGGCGCCGCTTGCGGCTGGCGTCCAGCGTCCGCCGATGAACAGCGATTGCGTTTCCACCGGCAGTTGGCGGAGTTGGTCGATCTTGTCCTGCATCTCGTCGTTCCTCAATTGGTGCGATGGCGGGCACAAGACCCGCCATCCGAAGTCGTTGCTATCAGTTGTCCTGGCCGGCGCCCAGTCTTGCAAAGGCGGCCGGATCGGCAGCCTTCAGACGCGCCGCCAAAGCCAGTCCTATGACGCCAGCGATGACCACCAGCCCCGGCAGGACGATCGCGAGGACGCCATTCGCACCGGCAATCGCGCCAAAATCCACTGCAATCTTGTAGACGAGCGCAAGCAGGATGACACCGGTGATGACCGGCAGAACCTTGGTCACGATCGCATTCTTCTCAAGGCCTGGGTTGCGGCTGAAGAACATCAGGATCGCAAAAGCGGTGAATGCCATCAGCAGGATGATTGCGAGCGTACCGACATTGGTGAGCCAGGAGAACAGTGCCAGCACCGGATCCTGCCCGGTCACAGCAAACAGGGCCACTACCAGAATGGCAATCACGGTCTGGATGACGGAGCCGACATGCGGGCTCTGATATTTCGGATGCGTGACTCCAACACTTCTCGGCAGCAAGCCTTCGCGGCCGGCAACATAAATGTAGCGGGCGACGCCATTGTGAAAGGCCAGCACGCCGGCGAACAGGCTGGTGACCAGCAGGATGCCCATGATGGTGCCGATGCCGTGACCGACATAGCGATCCGCCAGGATGAACAGGAAGGTGGTGGGGTCCTGCAGGCCCTGCAGTTCGGGCACCAGCTTGTCGACACCGGCACCGTTGACCATCAGCCAGGAGGTGAGCATGTAGAAGAGGCCGATGATGAGCACCGAGATATAGGTGGCGCGCGGCACGGTCTTGTGCGGTTCGCGAGCCTCTTCGCTGTAGATCGTGGTGGCTTCAAAGCCGATGAAAGCGGCAAAGCAGAACAGGATACCGATTGCCGGCACGCCGCTCATGAAGGCTGTAGGCGTGAACGGCGCCATCGAAAGTCCGCTATCGCCACCGGTTGTAACGATTGCCGCATCGATGACGAGCACGACGAGATATTCGAGAATGACGAGGATCGTCAGAACCTTCGCCGAGAGATCAACCCGGCGGTAGCCGAACACTGCAACGATGGCAATGCCGATATAGGTCCAGACCCACCAGGGCATTTCCAGTCCCCAGCCGGCGAAAAGTCCGGATGTGGCCGCGCCGAACAGGCCGAAGACGCCAATCTGCATGGCATTATAGGCCAGAATGGCGATCATGGCAGCAGCGCCACCCATCATGCCACCCAGTCCCTGGGCGGTATAGGCGTAGAAGGCGCCCGCATTGCGGATATGCCGCGCCATGGCGACATAGCCGACGGCAAACAGGATCAGGATAACGGTGACCAGAAGGAAGGTCAGCGGAATGCCCACGCCATTGCCGAGCAGCATGGCCAGCGGTACGCCGCCAGCGACCGCTGTCAAAGGCGCGGCGGCAGAAACCACCAGAAAGGTAACGGCGCTGACGCCGAGACTGTTTTTGCGCAGCTGGTTGTCACCGCTGGCTTGTGTGCCTGAATTGCTCATATCGCTTAAGCTCCCCTTTGGCGTTGCGATCTTAACCGTCGCCCGAAAACGACGATCCTCCAGTTAGAACCTGCTGCCGATTTTGTTGTTGTTCTTGGCAGTGCAGTTCGCTACGGTTCAAATATTGAACCTTCGCTTCAAATATAGACTTGCAAAATGCCATATCACCTGTCAAGTTATTTCGCATGTTAAGTATCTAGGCGCCGCCAGAAGCGCACTTGACAGGTGGGCAACCACCAGAGCCGGGCGTCAAAACCCGGCAGACGAGGAAAAAATGGGAACGATCAGTAAGGCGCTGACATTGCTGGACACGCTGTCGCTCATGGAGAAGGATGCCGGCCTCACCGAGGTCGCGACCGCCTGTGGGCTGGACAAGGCGACGACCAGGCGATTCCTGGTCGAGCTTGAGAAGCATGGCTTCGTCGAGCAGGTCGCAGACAGTCGAAAGTACCGATTGGGTTCAGCACCCGTCAGGCTCGGACGCATTCGCGAAGCCCGCTATCCGTTTCTCAAGACCGCCCTGCCCTTTGTACGGCAATTGATGGAGGAAAGCGGCGAAACGGTTCATCTGTCGGAATATTCCGGCGGGCGCCTTTCGACCGTCCATGTCGAGGATTCGACCAAGGCCCATCGCGTCTTCATCGCCATCGGCACCCTGTTGCCATTTCATGCCACGGCTTCAGGCCTCGCTTTCATCGCCGCCTGTCCCGACAAGGATGTCGAAGCAGCACTTGCTTTGCCCCTTACTGCCTACACCGACCACACGACCCGCGACGCAGCCTCTTTCCGCAAGGCGGTCGAGCAGACGCGGCGCGATGGCTATTCCGTCAATCGCCAGGGCATGGAAATCGGCGTGTTCAGCACTTCGGCGGCAATCGCTGCACCGGGCGCCCGACCGATCGGCTGCGTTACCGTCGCAGCCCCCCTGGCGCGCACCGATCCCGATACCATTCGCAAGCATGGGGAGGCAGCCGCAGCGGCCGCCAGACGGATTTCACAAGCATTTTTCGGCGCTGACCGCAAGGAACCGGCTGCGCTGCAAGAAGGGAGAAAATCGGGATGAGCCAAACGGCGCAAAGGCCCAGAATTTTGGTCATCGGTACGGGTGACACGAAGAGCGACGAACTGAACTTCATGGCTGGCAAGATTTCGGAAGCCGGCGGCGAAGCCATCATGGTCGATGTCAGCGTGCTGGGCGATCCGCCCTACGTACCGGAATATTCCAAGCATGACATCGCCTTTGCGGCCGAAACAACCATAGAGGACATCATCGGCAGCGGCGACGAAAATACATCCATGGCGCTGATGGCGAAGGGCGCCTGCAACCTCATACGTACGCTTCATGACGAAGGGCTGATGGACGGGATGATCGCGCTTGGCGGCTCCATGGGCACCGATCTGGCGCTCGATGTCGCCGCTGTTTTACCGCTCGGCGTCCCGAAATTCGTGGTCTCCACGATCGCCTATTCGCATCTTTTGCCGCCCGAGCGGATCGCGCCCGACCTGATGATGATCCTCTGGGCCGGCGGTCTCTACGGGCTCAACGATATCTGCAGTTCGGTTCTGTCGCAGGCCTGTGGCGCTGTCGTGGGTGCGGCCAAGCATGGCACGCGCCCGAAGGGCGACCGGCCGCTGATCGGCATGACTTCGCTCGGCTCTTCCTGCCTCAAATACATGAAATATCTCCGGCCCGAGCTGGAACGCCGCGGCTATGACGTGGCGGTCTTCCATGCAACCGGCATGGGCGGCCGCGCCTTCGAGGCCATCGCGGCGCAGAAGGGCTTTGCCGCCGTCTTCGATTTCTGCATTCAGGAAATCTCCAACCACCATAACGGCACTGTCGTCACCTCCGGCCCGGACCGGATGGAAAATGCCGGTCGCTTCGGTATTCCGCAGATCGTGGCACCGGGTGCAGTCGATATGGTGGATCTGCAGGCCTGGCGCCCCCTGCCCGACCGTTTCGCCGAACGGCCCTTCCATGCCCATAACCGCCTGATCGCTTCGGTCACCACCGATCCGAATGGACGTCGCGAGATTGCCCGCGTCATCGGCGAGAAACTGGCAGCGGCTCATTCGCCCGTCGCCTTCATCCTGCCCGTCCGGGGCATCCAGGAATGGGACCAGGAGGGTGAGCCGCTCTATGAGCCCGAGGCGCTCGACGCCTTCGTCGACGCCATGCGTCAGGCCGTGCCGGCCAAGGCACGCTATGAGGAAATCGACGCCCATATCAATGCACCCGAATTTGCTGCCAAGGCACTCGAGATTCTCGATGCCTGGGTGGATCAGGGACTGGTTGCGAAAGGACGCCCATGAGCAACGACAATTCTAAAAAGGCGCTGATTCTCGATTTCGGCGGCGTCGTTACCCGGACCCTCTTCGAAACCCACGATGTGACCGAACGTGCCCTGAGCCTTCCGCCGGGAAGCCTGACCTGGCGCGGTCCGTTCGATCCGTCGACCGATCCGCTCTGGGTCAGCATGCAGAACCGCGAGATTACCGAACGCGATTACTGGATGACCCGCACCCGCGAAGTCGGCGAACAGCTCGGCGAGACCTGGACCGACATGAAGACCTTCGTCCAGCGCGCCCGTGGCGCCGAGCCGGAGCTGGTGCTGCGGCCAGAAGCGCGTGACGCGATCCTCAAGACCAAGGCGGCGGGGGTGAGACTCGCCATCCTGTCGAACGAACTCGACCTGTTCTATGGCGTCGAGTTCCGCAAGCGCTTTCCGCTGATCGATCTCTTCGATGTCATCGTCGATGCGACCTACACACAGATCCTCAAGCCCGATCCGCGCGCCTATGAGCTGGTGCTCGCCGAACTCGGGCTCGACCGCGAGAACTGCGTCTTCGTCGACGACCAGAAAAAGAACATCGAGGGCGCCGTCGCCGTCCATTTGCCGCATGTGCATTTCGACGTCACCCGCCCTGCCGAAGGCTACCACCGCGCACTAGCGATGCTCGGACTCTGAAACAACCGAAACTATGAGGAACCCCCATGCGTGAGACCAATTTCCTGATCGAGAACAATGCCCGCCACATGTGGCACCCGATGGCGCATCCTGCCGAGATGCAAGCCAATCCACCCCATATCGTCCAGGCGGCCAAGGGCGTCGAAGTCACCGATGTCGAAGGCAAGACGCTGCTCGATGCGGTCGGCGGCCTGTGGAACGTCAATCTCGGCTATTCCTGCGAGCCGGTGAAGCAGGCCATCCGCGACCAGCTCGATGCGCTGCCCTATTATTCGACCTTCCGCGGCACCTCGACCGACACGGCGATCGAGCTTTCCTATGAACTGGCCGAATGGTTCAAGACGGATGGCCTGACGCGTGCCTTCTTCACGTCGGGCGGTTCCGATTCGGTCGAGACTGCCCTTCGGCTTGCCCGCCAGTATCACAAGATCAACGGCCAGCCGGAGCGCACCAAGTTCGTGGCGCTCAAGAAGGGCTATCACGGCACCCATTTCGGCGGCGCCTCCGTCAATGGCAATGCGAATTTCCGCCGCAACTACGAGCCGCTGCTGCCGGGCGTGTTCCATCTCGCCGCTCCCTACAGCTACCGCAACCCCTTCAACACCACTGATCCGGCGGAAATCGCCCAGGCAATCGCCCGCCAGTTCGAGGACGAGATCGCCTTCCAGGGCGCCGATACGATCGCGGCCATGATCATGGAGCCGGTTCTGGGGTCGGGTGGCGTCATCGTTCCACATGAGACATTCATGCCGCTGATGCGCGCGATCTGCGATCGCCACGGCATTCTGCTGATCGCCGACGAAGTGATCACCGCCTTTGGCCGTACCGGCGCCTGGACCGGATCGCGCGGCTGGGGTGTGAAGCCGGACCTGATGTGTACGGCGAAAGCCATCACCAACGGCTATTTCCCGTTCGGTGCCGTAATGATCGCCGAAAAGGTCGCCGCCGTGTTCGAAGGATCGAAGGGTGCGGTCGGCTCGATCGGCCATGGCTACACCTATTCCGGCCATCCGGTTGGTGCTGCCGCAGCCCTCGCAACGCTCAAGGAAACGAACCGGCTTAACGTGGCCGCCAATGCCGCAGCCCGTGGCGCCGAGCTTCTTGCCGGCCTTGAAGACCTGAAGGCCAAGCACGAACTCGTCGGCGATGTCCGTGGTCGCGGTCTGATGTGCGCGCTCGAACTCGTCTCCGACCGCAAGACCAAGGCAGGCGCCGCCAAGGATACGGTCCAGAAAGTCTTCGACACGGCCTATGCCGAGGGCGTCATGATCCGCACCTCGGGTTACAACGTCATCATCTCGCCGCCGCTCGTCATCACCGCCGATGATGTATCGCGGATCGTTTCTGCACTCGACGCCGGGCTTACCGCCGCCGGAGGGAAATGAGGTGAGCGACAAGACCGCGCTTCTTGCCCGTCGCCAACGTCTTCTCGGCCCCAACATGTCAACCTTCTACGACGACCCCGTGCATATCGTGCGGGGAGAAGGTGTGTGGCTCTGGGATGCCGACGGGCGCAAATATCTCGACTGCTACAACAATGTGCCACATGTCGGCCATTGTAATCCGCGCGTTGTGGAGGCCATCTGCAGTCAGGCCTCGACGCTCAATACCCACACGCGTTACCTGCATGAGGGTATTCTCGACTATGTCGAGCGCCTGACGGCAACCTTCGAGGAACCCCTGAAGACGGCAATCCTGACCTGTACCGGCTCTGAGGCGAATGATATCGCGCTGCGGATGGCCGAAGCCATGACCGGCAAGCGCGGCATCATCGCCACCGACGCCACCTATCACGGCAACACGACGCTGGTCAGCCATCTGTCGAAGAGCAATGTGCCGGAAGTGGGCTTCGGTCTGGGCCAGTATCTCAGCCATGTCGAAGCGCCGGACAGCTACCGCATCGCCGATCCTGACGGGCAGCGCTTTGCCGCAAAGGTGCAGGAAGCGATCGACGATCTCGAACAGCGCGGCATCGGCTTTGCAGCACTGATCGTCTGCCCCCTCTTTCTCAACGAGGGCTTCCCGACGCAGGCAGAGGGCTGGCTGAAACCGGCCGCCGAAGCTGTCCGGCGCGCTGGAGGCCTGCTGATCTGCGATGAGGTCCAGTCCGGTTTCGGCCGCTCAGGCAGCCGTTTCTGGGCCCACCAGAAGCAGGGCGTGGTTCCCGACATCGTCACCATGGGCAAGCCGATGGGCAATGGCCATCCGGTTGCGGGGCTGGTCACCAGCACCGAAATCATGACCCGCTTCCGAAAATCCTTCCGGTACTTCAACACGTTCGGTGGCAATCCCGTCAGTACGGCCGCAGCCATGGCCGTGCTCGAGGAACTGCAGGAGAAGAACCTGCAGGCCCACGCCGCAAGGATGGGCAAACTGGCCCGTGAGCGTCTGAGCCAGCTTGCCGGAAAGTACGAAATAATTGGCGATGTCCGCCAGTCCGGCATGGTGTTCGGCGCCGAATTCGTCCTCGACCGGGAAACAAAGGAACCGGCGGTCGCCTTCACGGACAGGGTCGTCAACCGGATGCGCGAGCGCGGCATCATTCTGTCGAAGCTCGGTCGCCACAAGAATACCCTGAAGATCCGGCCACCGATGCCCTTTGCCGAGGAGCATCTCGATCTCCTGATGACCACGCTCGATGCGGTGATCGCTGAAACGCTGGAGGCGGCATGACCCTGCCGGTGGATGCATCGCTTTGCGCATGGGGTCTCGAAGGCGCGCCCTGCTCCTTCGTCGCCGGCCGGGAAAACCAGGTTTTTCGGGTAACGACAAAGGCGGGCGATTTCGCGCTCAGGATCAAGCGGCCCGGCTATCGCGATGAAGCCGAGCTTGTTTCCGAACTGAACTGGTTGCAGGCGATGGAACGGGCGGGGCTGCGAGTGCCGCGCCCGCTTCCATCACGCGCCGGACGCCTGCTCGAAAAGATCGACGCCTATCATGTCGACATGGTCAGCTGGCTGCCCGGCAAACCGCTGGGCAAGAGCCGGCAGCCGCTCGAACTGGCCGACCGATGCGGTACGGTTTTCGCTATCGGCGAAACCATGGCGCGCCTGCATGCGGCGTGCGACAGCTGGCAGCGCCCGGACGGTTTCAAGCGTTGCCACTGGGATCTCGAGGGACTGCTGGGCGAGGCTCCGCTATGGGACCGTTTCTGGGACAATCCCTCGCTCTCGGATGCGACGCGTGCCCTCTTCGTTCGCTTTCGGAACCAGGCCCGCGACCGGTTGACGGATTTGGCGCCCTCTCTCGATTACGGATTGATCCACGCCGATCTGGTTCGCGAAAACGTTCTTCTCGACGGCGGCAGGATTGCGCTGATTGATTTCGATGACGGTGGCTTCGGTTTTCGCGCGTTCGATGTGGCGACGGTGTTGCTGAAGAACAGGGCCGAGCCGGATTATGCCGATCTCAGGGCGGCTCTCATCGAAGGCTATGCCAGCGTCCGGTCGCTCGATCTTGCCAATCTCGATCTCTTCCTCGCGCTCAGGGCCCTGACCTATGTCGGCTGGATCATCACGCGCATGCATGAGCAAGGCGGCATCGAACGTAACGAACGTTTCGTGATCGAGGCCGAAAGCCTGTGTGAGGCCCTGTGCTGAGCGGAGGTCAGGCGCCCTCGTTGAAGGTCGAAACCTCGTCGAGAAGATCGAGCAGCAAATCGATCTTCTCGCGACCAAACTGCTTCTCGAGGCGATCGTAGATGAGGCGGCTCTCCGGTGCGACCTCGTTGATGATTGCCATGCCCGCAGGCGTGATCTTCAGCAGGACGCGGCGACCGTCATTCTCGTCCTTGAGCTTGGCAATGATGCCGCGTTCTTCGAGCGAACGGATAATGCGCGTGAGGCTGGGCGCCAGGATGAAGGCCTTGTCGGCCATCTCGGAAGCATCGACCGTCTCCTGCTCGGCGAGAAGACGAATGACCCGCCACTGCTGTTCGGTAATGTCATGCGCGCTCAGCATCGGCCGAAAATGGCTCATCACAGCTTCACGGGCACGCAACAGTGCGATCGGCAAAGAACGCCGCGTGTTGCGTGGCAGAAAGGCATCCTGGGCGAGTTTGTTTTTCGGAGCGTCGGTCATGCCGGGTTCTATCCTTCATTTCCCGGCCTTTTGCAATTGGGACAACCTTCGCATCACCGGCCGAAAGGGCTTGACATTCGCAGCCGTTTTATTAACATGTTAAATATAAGAACGGATCGGGAGGATCCATGCCCCACTTCACGATGGAATATTCCGCCAATCTCGATGGCGCGGTGGACTTTGCGGATCTGTGCCGTCTGGTGCACAAGGTGATTCTCGACACCGGCCTGTTCGAACTCGGCGCCGTGCGGGTGCGCGCCATTCGCTGCGAGGCCTATGCGGTGGCAGACCTGCTGGCAGAGAACGGCTTCATCGATATGTCCTTCCGTGTCGGCAAGGGTCGCAGCGAAGAGGATCGCAAACGCACGGGCGATGCGATCTTTGCCGCCGTTACCGACTTCCTCAAGCCGCAATTTGCCACGCCGCATTTCGCGTTGACACTCGAGATCCGCGAGATCGACCCCGTGCTGAGCTGGAAGAAGAACGCCATCCACCCGCGGCTGCGCGCCCAGGGCGCCTGACCTTTCACATCCGACTACCCTTTTTGCCCGAAGCCTGACCTCGGGCGCCTGACTGACCGATGGAGACGACATGTCGCAACTCGAAGAAAATATTGAAAAGGCCCGGACCTATCTCGCCAAATTCGGCGACACCGTGCTCAACCGCATCGGCGGAGACGATGTCCCGGCTGAAGACGGGACGACGTTCGAAACCATTTCCCCGGTTGACCTGAAGCCGCTCGCCAGGATCGCACGCGGCAAGGCTGCCGATATCGATCGCGCAGCGAAAGCGGCAAAGGCCGCGTTTCCGGCCTGGGCCGCCATGGACGGTACCGCCCGCAAGAAGCTCCTGCACAAGATTGCCGATGCGATCGTCGCGCGTGCCGAAGAAATCGCCTTCGTCGAATGCATGGATACCGGACAGTCGCTGAAATTCATGGCCAAAGCGGCCCTGCGCGGTGCGGAAAACTTCCGCTTCTTTGCCGACCGGGCACCCGAAGCCCGTGATGGCAAGGCTCTGCGCGGCCCCGGACAGATCAACATGACGACCCGGGTTCCGATCGGCCCGGTCGGTGTCATCACGCCCTGGAACACGCCCTTCATGCTGTCGACCTGGAAGATCGCCCCAGCCCTCGCCGCCGGCTGCACGGTGGTCCACAAGCCGGCCGAATTTTCGCCACTGACCGCCCGCCTGCTGGTCGAGATCGCCGAAGAGGCCGGTCTGCCCAAGGGCGTCTGGAACCTCGTCAACGGCTTCGGCGAAGATGCCGGCCGGGCGCTGACCGAACATCGCGACATCAAGGCGATCGGCTTCGTCGGCGAAAGTCGTACCGGTTCGATGATCATGAAGCAGGGTGCCGATACGCTGAAGCGCGTGCATTTCGAACTGGGCGGCAAGAACCCGGTCGTCGTCTTTGCCGACGCAGATCTCGAGCGCGCCGCCGATGCTGCCGTCTTCATGATCTACTCACTCAACGGCGAGCGCTGCACCTCGTCCTCGCGCCTGCTGGTCGAGGAAAGCATCTACGACAAGTTCACCGCCATGGTGGCCGAGAAGGCCAAGCGCATCAAGGTCGGCCATCCGCTCGATCCGGCAACAGTTATCGGCCCGCTCATCCATCCGGTTCATGAGAAGAAGGTTCTCGAATATATCGGCATCGGCAAGAGCGAAGGCGCAACCGTCGCTGCCGGCGGCGAGAAGTTCGATGGCCCCGGCGGTGGCTGCTACGTGTCGCCCACCCTCTTCACGAACGCCAACAACCAGATGCGCATCGCCCAGGAGGAGATTTTCGGACCGGTTCTCACCGCCATCCCCTTCAAGGACGAGGCTGAGGCGCTCGCCCTCGCCAATGAGGTCGAATATGGCCTCACTGGCTATCTCTGGACCAATGATGTCACCCGCGCCTTCCGCTTCACCGATGCGCTCGAAGCCGGCATGATCTGGGTGAATTCGGAAAATGTGCGCCATCTGCCGACCCCGTTCGGCGGCGTCAAGAATTCGGGCATCGGCCGCGACGGCGGCGACTGGTCGTTCGATTTCTATATGGAAACCAAGAACATCGCTTTCGCAAACACCGCCCACGCCATCCAGAAGCTTGGCGGCTGATCTTACCCGAGGAGGAACCCATGGCTCTGCCGACCCCCAATCTCTACCCGCCCTTCAACATCGTGCGCCTGAGCCATGTCGAGTTCGGCGTCACCGATCTTGCCAAGTCGCGCGCCTTCTATGTCGATACGCTCGGCCTGCAGGTGACCGACGAAACCTCCGACGCGATCTATCTGCGCGCCATGGAGGAACGCGGTCATCACTGCATCGTGCTGCGCAAGTCCGACAAGGCCGAAGCCCGCGACCTCGGCTTCAAGGTCTATGACGAGGACGAACTCGACAAGGCGGCGAAATTCTTCGACGCCAAGGGCCTCGGTGTCGAATGGGTCGAGAGGCCCTATCAGGCCCGCACGTTCCGCACCCGCGACCCGCACGGCACGCCGCTCGAATTCTATTCGAAGATGGACCGTCTGCCGCCGATCCATCAGAAATACGCGCTCTACAAGGGTGTGAAGCCGCTCCGCATTGACCATTTCAACTGCTTCTCGCCGAATGTCGATGAAAGCGTGGCCTTCTATAACGAAATCGGCTTCCGGGTGACGGAATATACCGCCGACGAGGAAACCGGTCGTCTCTGGGCAGCCTGGACCCACCGCAAGGGCGGTGTGCATGACATCGCCTTTACCAATGGCCGCGGTCCGCGCCTGCACCACACCGCCTTCTGGGTGCCGACGCCGCTCAACATCATCGACCTGCTCGATCTGATGTCGACCACCGGCTGGCTGCCGAACATCGAACGCGGCCCCGGCCGCCACGGCATCTCGAACGCCTTCTTCCTTTATGTCCGCGATCCCGATGGCCATCGTATCGAGATCTACTGCTCGGATTACCAGACGGTCGATCCCGATCTCGAACCGATCAAGTGGGACCTCAAGGATCCGCAGCGCCAGACGCTGTGGGGGGCGCCTGCCCCGCGCTCCTGGTTCGAGGAAGGCAGCCTGTTTGCCGGCGCCGATGTCCGGGAATCCGATCTCAAAGCGCAACCGATCATCGCGCCCTGATCCGACGCCAGACATTTCAGAAAACGAGCAGGCGGACCTGATCCGCCTGCATCCGCCCAGCATGAGCAAGGAACCGAAATGACCGCCAGATTTGTCACCTACTCCACCGCATCGGGCCATGGCTATGGCCTCCTGAAGGATGATGGCCTGGTGGATCTCTCGTCCCGCCATCCGGAATGGCCGACCTTGCGCGAAGTCATCGAAGCCGGTGCGCTCGCGAAACTGGCAGAGGAAGGCGCCGACCTTGCGCCGGATCTCGCGCCAGGAAGCTTCCGCTTCGAAATCCCCATTCCGCAGCCCGAAAAGCTCATCTGCGTCGGGGTGAATTTTCCCGATCGCAACGAGGAATACAAGGACGGCCAGGCGGCACCTTCCAATCCGTCGCTGTTCATCCGCTTTCCGCGCTCCTTCACCGGCCACGACCAGCCGCTGATCCGGCCGCCGGAAAGTCCGCAGCTCGATTACGAGGGCGAGATCGTCATCGTCATCGGCAAGGGCGGTCGCCGCATTGCCGAAGCCGATGCGCTCGATCACATCGCAGCCCTCTCGCTCTGCAACGAAGGCACGATCCGCGACTGGGTGCGGCACGCGAAATTCAACGTCACCCAGGGCAAGAATTTCGACCGGACCGGCTCGATCGGCCCCTGGCTGGTGCCCTATACCGATGAAAGCCAGATCGCCGACATCGAACTCACCACCCGCGTCAATGGCGAAGTGCGCCAGCAGGACCGCACCAGCCGGATGATCTTTTCCTTCCGCAAGATCATCAACTATATATCGACCTTCACGACGCTCGTGCCCGGCGATGTGATCGTCACCGGTACGCCGACCGGCGCAGGTGCGCGGTTCGATCCGCCGATCTGGCTGAAACCGGGCGATGTCGTTGAAGTCGAGGCCGATGGTATCGGTCTTCTGCGCAACACGATCGCCGACGAGGGCTGACCCATGCTGACACAGAACCAGATCGCTGCCGCCGCCGACGCGCTGGAACAGGCGGAGAGGAGCCGGACACAGACCGGGCTCCTGTCGCTCAGGCATCCGGACATGACCATGGACGATGCCTATGCCGTTCAGGCCGCCTGGGTGCGCCAGAAGATCGCGTCCGGTCGGCGCGTCATCGGCTGGAAAATCGGGCTCACGTCGAAAGCGATGCAATATGCGCTCAACATCGACATTCCCGATTCCGGTGTTCTGCTCGATGACATGGCGTTCGAAGACGGCGCAGTGATCGCTCCCGATCGCTTCATCCAGCCACGCATCGAGGCCGAAATCGCCTTCGTCATGAAGTCGCCGCTCAAGGGTCCGGGCGTTACCCTGTTCGACGTGCTCAATGCCACCGATTATGTGACGCCGGCACTCGAGATCCTCGACACCCGCATCCTGCGTGTCGATCCTGAAACGAAGAAGACGCGCACGATCGTCGATACGATTTCAGACAATGCCGCCAATGCCGGCATCGTCATCGGTGGCCGCCAGATGCGTCCCGATAGCGTCGACATGCGCTGGATGGGTGCGATCGTCTCGCGCAACGCCGAGGTCGAGGAAACCGGTCTGGGCGCCGGCGTGCTCAACCATCCGGCCCGCGGCATCGCCTGGCTTGCCAATCGTCTCGCCCAGTATGGCGACGGGATCGAGGCCGGCCAGATCGTGCTTGCCGGCTCCTTCATCCGGCCGATCGAAGCGCGCCATGGCGACACGATCACCGGCGATTTCGGCCCTTACGGCACCATCAGCTGCCATTTCAAGTAGGATTGACCATGCCCGCGCCCAGGAACAACTTCAAGGCAGCGCTCGCCGAAGGCCGCACCCAGATCGGTCTCTGGGCTGCCTTGACGAGCCCTTTCACTGCCGAAATCTGCGCTGGCGCGGGCTATGACTGGGTTTTGCTCGATGCCGAACATGCGCCCAACGACATTCCGACGCTCGTCGCGCAGCTGCAGGCGATGGCGCCGCATCCTACCCATGCAATCGTGCGCCCACCGATCGGCGAAGCCTGGCTGATCAAACAGATTCTCGATATCGGTGCCCAGACAATTCTTGTGCCGATGGTGGAATCGAAAGAGCAGGCCGAAGCCTTGGTACGGGCCGTGCGCTATCCGCCGCACGGCATCCGCGGTGTCGGCGCTTCGCTGGCGCGCGCATCCGCCTTCAACCGCATTCCCGATTACCTGCAAACCGCCAATGACGAGGTCTGCCTGTTGTTGCAGATCGAAAGCCGGGCGGGCCTTGCCAATATCGATGCGATCGCCTCGACTGACGGCGTCGACGGCGTCTTCATTGGTCCGGCCGATCTTGCCGCCGATATGGGTTTTCTTGGAAAGCCCGGCGCCGAAGAGGTTCAGAAAGCCGTTACCGACGCGCTCGTGCGGATCCAGTCTTTCGGCAAGGCCGCCGGTATTCTGACCGCCGATCAGACGCTCGCACGTCGCTATGTCGAGCTGGGCGCAACGTTTGTCGGAATCGGCAGCGATGTTGGCCTCCTGGTCAATGCCACGTCCAACCTGCTCAAGAGCTTCCGAGACGGCGCAGAACTGCCGCAATCCTCTAAGGGTCAGGTTTACTAGAGCACTTCCTGCCAATTCGGGGTCAGTTCTGTTTCTTGATTGGTGCGTGTGATCCGGTGGTGAGCCGGTTGAAGCGCGATACTGATGTATCGGGCAAGACCGCATCGCCATCGGGCACCCACCAATCAGAAACCCGAAGAGACGGGCGCTTTTGCACCAATTCCTGCACAAAGGCCCTTGAACGTATCTAAGGATATGCCCTGCGGGCCTTTGCTTGATCTTGCCGCAAAATCGCTCCGTCAGAATGACCCGGAATTTGCAGGAAGTGCTCTAGCAGGCTTTCAGGACAGGCGTTCGATCTGATCGGGGTTGGTCTGGCATAACGCGTCAGACTTTCTTAACCATCTGCAAGCGTTAGAAACTGCTGATAATCAATTCACAAGAAACTGCTCATAGTCTCGCTCGATGAGGAAACCTCCAACAGGCTTCCGATGTCGCGAACGCTGGTACTATGAGGTCAGGAAATGCACATGCGTGCGATTGCAGATATCGCCGATGCTCTGCAGGACAAGGGCTTGGCCATCCTCGATTTCCTGCCAATTCCGATTTCCTACGCGACCCTTGCCGATCGGATCATCCGTTTCAACAACCGCGCATTTCACGACACTTTCGGCTACCTGCCACCAACCTGCATCACTGTGGAAGACTGGGTCGAACAATATTACCCACTTCCCGAACAGCAGCAAACAGCGCGCGAGACCTGGCGAGACCTGTGGGCCGACGGTTTGACCGGTGTCTCGGAAATAAGAACGCAGGTGTATCAGGTCAAACGACGCGACGGCACCATTTCGACCTTTGAAAATCGTGGCATCCTGTTGCATGATCTGAAGATCGGCGTCGCACTTTTCGAAGATATTTCCGAGCGCGTGCGACTGGAGACCGAACTTCGTGCTGCAGCATATCAGGATCCCCTGACCGGACTTGCCAACCGCCGCGACCTGGAAAGGCGCTGGGACCATATCCGCAACAGGCTGCAAGGCACCGGGGCCGAAGTGGCCCTGGCCATGATCGATCTCGATGGTTTCAAGCTGGTGAACGACAATCTCGGCCATGCCGCCGGTGATTTCGTGCTGATGGAAACCGCGAAGCGCCTCAGATCCCTGGTCGGCGAGAACGACATTCTGTGCCGGATGGGTGGCGACGAGTTCGTCATCGTCATTCCCGATTTTGCCGCCGCCCATGAGATCGCGTCACTCTGTGCCTCGGTGCAGGCCGTGATGAGTCGACCTATGAGCTATCGCGGCGAACAGTTGCGGATCGGTGCCACGATTGGCGCCACGCTGTCGTCAGGCGACAACGAGACGCTCGATCAACTGATGCGCAAAGCCGATACGGCGCTTTACCACGGCAAGGCCACCGGCAAGGGAACCTGGCATCTTTACGGAACGACGATCGGTCGGGGGATCGAGACCAGCGACATGGCTCTCGCGCCGCTCAAAGAGCAGCCGCTTTCTCTCCCTCGCCAAGATAGAGCCGGTGCATGAGGGCCGGATCATCGGCGAGTGTCTTGCAGCCACCATCATAAACGATTTCCCCCCGCCGCAGAACATAGGCGCGGTCGCCGATCGACAGGGCCAGCGAGGCGAACTGTTCGACAAGAATCACCGCCATGCCCGAATCGGCCAGTTTCCGCACAGCCCGCATCAGACGGTTGACGATCACCGGTGCCAGACCCGATGACATCTCGTCGATCATGATCACACGCGGTCGATTGACGATCGACCTTGCGATGACGACCATCTGCTGCTCGCCGCCGGACAACATGCCGGTCTTGACGTTGCGCCGCTGCAGGAGTTCCGGGAAGAGGTCATAGGCGTCCGAGAGGTCGGCCTCCTCATGCAGGGCCACCTTGAGATTTTCCTCGGTGGTCATGTCGCTGAAGACGGTGCGCCCCTGCTCCACGTGGCTGATGCCTGCCTTAGCCCTTGTACCCGGCCGCAGCCGGGCGAGTTCCACCCCGTTGAGGCTGATCGAGCCCGCCCGGGATGGAATGATGCCCGAAAGGCTTTCGAGAAGCGTGGTCTTGCCTGCGCCGTTAGAGCCAAGCAGGACGCTGATTTCGCCGCTTTGAGCAACAAGATCAACGCCACGGATCACGGCAATACCCGAGCGATCGACTTTCAGCCCTTCGATCTGGAGCGATGTCATTGCGCAGCCTCCTCGAACTCAATTCCCATATAGGCTTTCTGGACGATCGGCGTGGCAAGCACGCTTTCGGGCGCTCCATGCGCGATGACCCGGCCGAAGTCGAACACCGTGATTTCCGAACAGGCGCTGCGCACGAGATCCATGTCATGCTCGATCAGTAGCACCGCGCTACCAAAGGTCGCGGGAATGGCCGCAATCCGCTCACCGAGCTTCAGCGCCTCGTCATAGGATACGCCGGCGGCCGGCTCATCGAGCAGAATGACGGGCGGCCGGGCCGCGACGACACCGGCGACATCGAGCAGGCGACGGGTCCCGGCATCGATCGCGGCGATCGGGGTCTCGGGTGCCGGCGCGCCCGCCCAGGCTAGCAGCGCCTCGATTTCGCTCGCGGAAACGCCCCCGGCCGCCAGCTTCATATACTCGCCGACGCTGAGTTCGGGCGCGATGCGGGTGGTCTGCCAGGTCCGCCGCACGCCAGCACGGGCGCGATCGGTGGCAGACAGTCCCTCGAGCGGCCGGCCCTCGAGCAGGATCGAACCGTCGTAGCGGGCCAGAAATCCCGCGATGGCATCGACAAGCGTCGACTTGCCGGCACCGTTCGGTCCGACGAGGCCGACAACCTTGCCGGCAGGAACCGACAATGTGACCTTGTCGAGCGCCGTAACCGAACCGTAGCGCACCGTCAGATCGCGGATCTCAAGCGCAGTCCCGCTGGCATGATGCGCCTTCTGCGGCAGATGATCCAAAGCGCCGGCAGATCGTTCGATGGTTTTGGTCCGACGAAACTTGCGGCCAAGCCTGATCCAGGTTTCCGCGATCGTTTCTCCGGTGGAAAGGGCCTGGACGGCGCCGAGTGCGAAGACGACATTGCCGATATCCTGCGGCAGGCCGAGCCGGCGCAGAATCTCGGGAAACAGTGTGATCATCAGCCCGCCGATGATGGCACCGAGGGCGAAATGCGCCCCCACCATGGTCGAGACGGCGAACAGAACCAGCGACTGCATCATCGAGAAATTATCGGCGACAAGCGTACCGAGATAGCCGGCAAGCAATCCGCCCGAAATGCCCGAGATAAAGGCACTGATGGCAAAGGCGCTGAGCTTGGCGCGCGGGATCGAGATGCCGTGGGCCGCTGCGGCCCGCTCCGAATGGCGCACCGCCAGCCAGGAGGCCCCGAGCCGCGAATGGCTGAGAAATTCGAGCGCCACGGCAATGACACCATAGACCAGGAGCACGAAGACGAAATAGCCCCGGTCGGTATCGAACAGTGCCGGACGCGCAACCTGCGTGAAGGTGGTCTGGCCCGGAAAGGTGATTGTTGCGAGAACCGTATCAAAAGCGGCGGCAAATCCAAGCGTAACGATGGCCAGATTGATGCCGCGCAACCTGAGTGCAGGCAGACCGAGCGCAATGCCGACCGGAACGGCGGCAAGTCCGCCCAAAATCGTCCAGACGACGAGCCCGCCCGGCGCATCGATAACGTTGAGATAGCCCGTGACCCAGGCCCCGACGCCGGCAAAGGACAGCTGTGACAACGAGATCATGCCGGTTCGGCCGGCAACCAGCCCGAGGCTCTGCAGCGCAATCCCGACGATGAAGACCGCAGTCAGCAGAAAGACCCAGTATTTCGGAAGCAGCAACAGCACCAGAATGCCAATGACCGCAAGCGACAGCGCCGTGGTGAGAGCGCCTTTCATGTTAGCGTGCTTCATCCCAGCGGGCTCCCCTCTGCGACCACAAGAGAACGACGAGAATGATGAGGAAGGGGACCGTACTGCGATACTGGCTGACGAAATCCACTGCGCTGACGGCGCCCTCGATTACCCCGATCAGGACACCACCGAGAAGGGCGGCCCTGAGGCTCGTAAAGGCGCCGATGAGCGCAGCAGCGAGCGCCGGCACGACCAGGAGGCTGAGCGAGGCGAAATCGGGAGAGCGCAGCGGCGCGATGATCATGAGCGCTGAGGTCGTGACAGCTCCGGTAACGGCCCAGACGCCCAGTGCCAGCGTCCGCACCCGAATGCCGATCAGTTCCGCTGCCATCGGTCGCTGCGAAAGCGCCCGCAATTGCAGGCCGGTCCGCGTACGGGCCAGGAACTGTTCGGTCGCGATCGTAAAGGCGATCGCCAGCACCAGCGTTGCGATAGACGCCCAGGTCACCTCGACACCGGCAAGCCGGAAGGCCGAACCCTCTATGAGCTCGGGAAAATAGTGCGGATGCTGGCCGCCGGTGAGCCGCAGGCCCAGGGCGATGACGCCGACAAGAAGGGCTGCCGTAACGGCCGCCTTGGTTGAGGCATTGGCATTGGCAAACCAGGTCGTCATGACTAGGCCGACAAGAATACCGGCAATCGCCCCGCCTAGAATGCCGAGGATCAACGCAAGAAACAGCGGCGTGCCGAGATCATAGAGGCCAACCATGACGAAGGTACCGGCAGCTCCGATGGCGGCACCTGTAAAATTGACGACCGCAACGAGGCGGTAGGTGAAGATGGCGCAGACTCCGAGGATGGCATAGGCGCCACCGGCCGAAAGTCCCGCCACCGCGGCAGTCAGGAGAGAGTTCACGCAATGCTCCAATGGTCACGGGGTCTCTGCAAGGCAAGCATTAACCCAGCCAATGTGCCGAAAGACAAGAAGGTTGCTGCGGTGAGATCGGGACCGCAGGGGCGGATCGCTTTCGCCCTGTCCTTGTCCCGCCCCGATGGCGCGACAGGCGGATCCGATGGGGACCACCGGATCCGGGCCGTCCGCGCAAACGCCTTACTCAGGCTTGGTCAGGGTGAACCATTCCGGTGTCTTGACGGTCCATTTGCCATCGACCAGCTGCATGATCTTGGAGGCCTTCATCGGCGAATGGACTGCAGCATCGCCAAAGACATAGGGCGTACCGGCGATCGGATAGGTGAGCGGCTTGCCTGCCTTCAGTGCGGCTGTCAGGCTTTCGCGTGTCACTTCGCCCTCGATGCCGGAAATCGTGTCGATGATTACCTTCGCCGCCATGTAGCCACCCTGCGAGAAAGCGGTCTTCGGCAGGCCGGCCTTGTCCATGGTGGCAGCCCATTCCTTGTTCGCATCGCTTGATGCTTCGGTGTAGGGCTCCCATTCGGTGCCGATATAGAGCGGCTGCTTGCTGTCGGCGAGCGCCTTGGCAACGCCTTCCGTGTAGCCAGGCGCCAGGAACAGCCAGTTGATGCCGGAGATCTTCTGCGAATCCGCAGTCTTGATCCACTGGACGATGCCCGGTTCGACCTGGTTGGTGATCACCGCATCGCAGCCGGCATCGCGAGCCTTGATGAGGTAGGGGGTGAGATCGCCCTGCAACGGCAGCGTATAGTCGGCAAGCGTAATCGTCTTGCCGCTCATCTTCTCCCAGTCGGCGATGGCACCGGCATAGGCTTCCTGGGTGCCACCGATAACGGCGATGAAGGCGCAAGCTTTTTCAGCGCCCAGATTCTTGGTCGCATAATCCAGCATTACGGTGGTGAGCGTGTAGGGACCGACATTGACCGGCGCAACGCTCGGCGCATTGAAGCAGAGCGGATCGACCCCGACGCCCTGAACCGAAAGCACGTCATTCTTGGCATAGGTGCCGGCATTGACGGCGCAATCGAGCAGGCTGGCGCCGCCCGACAGGGCATAGACTTCCTGGTTGTCGATCAGGTCGCGAGCAGCCTGCGCGGCCACCTGCGGATCGGCCTTGTCGTCGGCCATCGTATATTCGATCTTGCAGCCATGGATGCCGCCAGCCTCATTCAGCTGGTCGAACACCGCTTTGGCAGCCTTCGGCGCATCGGAGAAATCGACGATGCCGGTGATGGTGGAAACGGACCCGATCTTGATCGGGCCGGCCTCGCAGGTCGGTGCGGCCTGAGCGGCACCATAGGGCAAGGCCATGCTGATAAATGCGCCGATGGCCGCGGCAAAAAGTCTGGTTTTCATATGTAGTCTCCCCTTTTCTTTTGATCCAGGTGATCTTTGTTGCGCGCCGCCTCATGCCTGATGCACGACACGGCCTTCGAAATAGGTAGTCAGGACCTTGGTCTTGCCGATGCGGCTTGCAGGCACATCGAAGACATTCTGGTCGAGGATGATGAGATCGGCCGATTTGCCCGGCTCAAGCGAGCCGGTGAGATCGTCGATACCCATGGCCGTCGCCGGATTGATCGTATAGGCGCGAATGGCGCTTTCGAGATCGATTGCCTGTTCGGCCCAGAGCGAGACGCCCGGAAAATCGCCGAACGGGTTCTGGCGGGTCACCATGCCTTCGATGCCGATCCACGGATTGGGCAGCGGAACCACGGGCCAGTCCGACCCACCGGCAATCAGCGCGCCGGCATTCTTGAGGTCGGCGATCGGCCAGAAGGCAGTCGCACGCTCGACGCCCATGACTTCCTTGTGCCCTTCGAGGAAGGCGGTTGGGAACCACATCATCGGGCAGAGATCGGCCACGACGCCAAGCTCGGCGAAACGTTTGATGTCCTCCGGCCGGATATAGCTTGCATGAGCAATCTGATGCCGAAGCGTGGTCGGCCCGTTGAAATGACGGACAGCCTCGACGGCATCGAGCATGGTGCTGACCGAAAGGTCACCGGTGCAATGGATCTTGAGCGCCATGCCGAGCTTTTCCGACTTGTCGATCATGCGGATCAGTTCCGGCATCTCGACCAGCATCTCGCCACGATGGCCATGCGGATGAGCGCCATCCGGCAAGTAGGCTTCATGGAAGGCAGCTGTCTGGGCTCCGGGAACGCCATCGAGGAAAAGCTTGGTGAAATTCGGCTTCACATGCGTGGTGCGATACTGATGACGGACGTCGAGCAGCGCATCGCCTGCCGTGCCGAACAGGAAGCCCGGCTGCACCAGCGGCAGCGACCCGACGGCCCAGCCACTCAGTTCGCCGGCCCGATCGAGATCGGCGAGCGCCTGCAGGATCGGCAGCGCCGTGGCCGCTTCCTGGAAGCCGGTGATACCGAGACCATTGGCAATCTCGACCGCCCGCTTCACCGAAGCCTTGCGCATCTCGTCCGTGAAGGCCTGGTCGGCGGCAAACTCCACCGCGCCCGAGGCGGCTTCGATCAGAATGCCGGTCAGGCGACCGGTTTCCGGATCGCGACCGAAACCACCCTGGGGCGGCGGGCTGACATTGTCGGAAATGCCGACGATCCGCATCGCGACTGTGTTGACCCAGCGGTTATGCATGGATTCGTCACGCAGCATCACAGGGTTGTCGGGGCTTGCCGCATCGAGTTTGGCAAGCGAGGTCTCCTTGTTGAGCGCCGTGATCATGTCGGCGCCCCAGGCATTGCCCACTACCCACTGGCCGGGCTTCATGCGGCTGGCATGGTTGCGGACATGGTCGCAGATCTCGTCGACCGAGGCGCTCGAAGGAAATTGCAGCTCGTAAAGCGCTGACTGGCCTGCGAGCAGAATGTGATTATGGACATCGTTGAAGGCAGGCATGACCATGCGCCCGGCAAGGTCGACGGTTTCGGTGTCGGTTCCTTGCAGTCCCTTCATCTCCGCCGCTGTGCCGATGGCGAGGATGCGGCCACCACGAACGGCAACGGCTTCCACCCAGCGCCCGCCAGGATCGGCGGTATAGATGCGTCCTCCGGTCAAAATCAGGTCGGCTGTCTTGTTCATGTCTTCCCCAAAACCTTCTCATGTTCATGACAGGCAGCGTGCAGAGCAGCCGCCAGCGTTCAGCGCGGAGCATGGCTCCGTCCGTTGTCCTTTCAGGCCACTGCCAGCGGCAGCGACTTCTATGTTCGAGAACCTCCCAGTTCACGCTTGTCCGTTCCGGACATCGCCTCCATGCTTCAACACAGGGCTTTTGTTGTGGTTGATCTTAGGGGAGCCTTAAGACGAGAATATAGTGCATTTGCACTACAAAGCGGCAGCAAATCGTCTACAGGAGCGCTTTTACGTCAGCCCTATGAAGAGGCGATCCCTGAGGATCAGTCTGCTGCCTCCACCGGCAGACGTTCCTTGTCCTGGTCCTGCGGACCGGCAAAGCGTGCAAGTTCCACCTTGTTGTGAACGCCCATCTTCCGGTAGATCGAACTTGTCTGGTTGCGCACGGTATTGACCGACACGCCCAGACTGTCCGCAATCACCCGGGCCGTCATGCCCGCGCAGATCATTTCCGCAATCCGTCGCTCCTTGGTCGACAGCATCTTCCAGGGGCTGCGAGGCTGGACGGAGACGATCCACAGTTCGTCCGAATAGCGCTGGCGGGAAAAGACGGTGCCGTGACGGCTGGAAAAGCGCTCCTGCTGGGCCAGTTCGCGCAAACGCGTGGGCCTTCGCTCGCCACGATTGAGGGTCGATGTCAGGGCCGCATCGAACCCGGACGAACTCAGAAACAGCTCGCCATCATGATCGAGCAGCGCCCATTGGCTGTGCGGATCGACCCGCAGGCTGAGATCAAACTGCAGGCTGAGCGACAGGGCCTGTTCGAGGTGGCGCAGGATGGCCAGGAAATCGGCATTCTCGGTCTCGGAGAAGGCGGGCGCCTTGCCGAACCGATAAAGCGACATGAAGAAATTGAACGGTCCTTCGCGCACATTGCAATGGCCGTTCAGCATCTGTGTCAGATTGAATTCGTCGCCCAGGGATCGAAAGGTCGGATCCACGGCAGACTCCGCCATGGTGAGCGACTTGGTGAACAGTTTGAGGGTGCGGCCCGTGCGTACGAACGGATCGCTGAGCAGACGCGACCGCACCGCCGTCTCGAATTCCGGCGGCAGGCCGCTGAGATTGGTGTGGACAATGGAGATGCGGCCGCCGCGAAACAGCGACCAACCCCACCAGGCCGCATCGAAGACGATCACGTCGCGGACCAGATCGATCATGAACTGCTGGAACCGCAAGGGCGTGTGGGTGTTCGCCTTGTCGATCAGTGTCAGGACGAATTCGCTCAGTTCATAGCGGTTCACGTTGTGCAGGCGCCTTTCGGTTTGTCCTCCGGAATGATTTTCCGAACCGGACAGACACCGATATTAGGGCTTTTGCGCTTCGGCGCAATGATGCCGGGACAACAGGCGTGGCGGTCAGGTCAGAACGGCAACCAGGTCCGTGTGGGTGATCTCGACCAGCGCCTTGTGGATGGAAACCTGCCAATTTGGTTGTCCGCTGGGCATGAAGATGATGACCGTTTCCTTGGGCGCACAGCCGGGAACGGAACAGGCCAGTTCATTGACGAAGATGATGTCGGCAAAGCCGAGATCGAGCAGTTCGCGAGCCCATTTCTTCAGGTTGCGCGAGGCCGCGAGCGTTTCGGGCGATTGCCGCGCGAGCGGATTTGCAAGAAGTGTCGTCATGGGTTTCCCCCTTTCCTGATCGTCAATTTGCGCAGCTTCCGCCGGTGGCACTTGACAGCAATGTCCTATGTAATGTTATTACGTTCGTCAACTTGAATGTTATACCGTTACATTCAAGCAATCCCCGATCAGACATTGCCCGCGAGGATGAAACCATGACCGAGACACAGCCAGAGCCGATCGCTCCGACACCGGTAACCGTGCTCACCGGCTATCTTGGTGCCGGCAAGACGACGCTTCTCAACCGCATCCTGTCCGAACCGCACGGGCGCAAATATGCGGTAATCGTCAACGAATTCGGCGAGATCGGGATCGACAACGACTTGATCGTCGATGCCGATGAAGAAGTGTTCGAGATGAACAATGGCTGCATCTGCTGCACCGTGCGCGGCGATCTCATCCGCATCATCGAGGGTCTCATGCGGCGGCGCGGCCGTTTCGACGGGATCCTGATCGAAACGACGGGTCTTGCCGATCCGGCGCCTGTGGCCCAGACCTTCTTCGTCGATGACGACGTTCGCTCCAAAACGCGCCTTGATTCAATCATCACGGTCGTTGATGCCAAACATCTGCTCGGGGAGATCGATGAGGCCCACGAGGCGCAGGAGCAACTGGCGTTTGCCGACACGATCATTCTCAACAAGATCGATCTGGTCACGGAAGCGGAGATTGCAACAGTCGAAGCGCGCATCCGGCGCCTCAACCCGTTTGCCTCGATTGAGCGCACGAGCCGCTGCGATGTCGATATTGCGAGCCTGCTCGACCGTCACGCCTTCGATCTCGATCGCATCCTCGAAATAGAGCCCGGCTTTCTGGAAGAGGTGCATGAGCATGATCATGACGACCACGTCGCCAGCATTTCGCTCCTTGAGTCGATGCCGCTCGATCCGTCGAAATTCTTCCGCTGGATCGAGTATATCGTCCAGGCCTACGGCACCGATATCCTGCGCATGAAGGGCATTCTGTCCTTCGAAGACGATGACGACCGCTATGTGGTGCAATCGGTGCATATGCTGATGGAAGGCAACCACCAGCGCGCCTGGAAGGCCGGAGAAACCCGCCTTTCCCGCCTCGTCTTCATCGGACGGAACCTGCCGCGCGACATTCTCACCGACGGGTTCGGCAAGTGCAGGGCCTTGCCGGTTGCAGCCCAATAGCGCGGCGATTTTGACGCTCCGACTGCCGGAGAAAATCATCAACTCGTTCAATCCGTCTGAACGGCGCAGCCTGCCAGCGCGCAGGCGGCGCGGACCGGAACGACCAAAGGAGACCAAGCATGAAGAACAGGTTGCCCGTCACCGTCTTGTCGGGATTTCTCGGCGCCGGCAAAACGACAATGCTCAACCACATCCTCGCCAACCGCGAAGGTCTGCGCGTTGCACTGATCGTCAATGACATGAGCGAGATCAACATCGATGCGGCACTGGTGCGTGATGGCGGCGCCAACCTGTCGCGCACGCAGGAGCAACTGGTCGAAATGACCAATGGCTGTATCTGCTGCACCCTGCGCGACGACCTGCTCAAGGAGGTGCGCGCGCTCGCCGAACAGGGTCGTTTCGACTATCTGCTGATCGAATCCACTGGCATTGCCGAACCACTCCCCGTCGCCGCGACCTTCGATTTCCGCGACGAAGACGGCCAGAGCCTGTCGGATGTCGCCCGGCTCGATACGATGGTGACCGTTGTCGATGCCGCCAATCTGCTCAAGGACTATTCCTCCTCCGACTTCCTGGCCGATCGCGGCGAAATCGCCGGCGAAGGCGATACGCGCACGATCGTCGACCTTCTGGTCGAGCAGATCGAATTCGCCGATGTGGTGGTGCTCAACAAGATCGGTCTGGCGACGCCGGCAGAGCGCGATGCGGCGCGCAAGATCGTCGTCGCCCTCAACCCCGATGCACGGATCATCGAGGCCGATTTCGGCCAGGTGGCGCTGAAGGACGTGCTGGGAACCAATCTGTTCGATTTCGAGCGCGCTTCGGAACATCCGCTCTGGTTCAAGGAACTGCATGGTTTCAAGGACCATGTGCCCGAAACCGAGGAATATGGCATCCGCTCCTTCGTTTATCGCGCCAAGGCTCCCTTCGAACCCGCCGCCTTCAAGCGATTCATCGACCGCTCCTGGCCGGAGGTGGTGCGTGCCAAGGGCTTCTTCTGGCTCGCGACAAGGCCGAACCATGTCGGCGAGATCAGCCAGGCAGGCGCCCAGGTCCGCTCCGGAAAGGCAGGGCTCTGGTGGGCGTCGGTTCCCTTCGACCGCTGGCCGCAGGATCCCGACTTCGTTGCCCGCATGCGCCCCTATCTCGATCCGGTCTGGGGCGACCGACGCCAGGAGATCGTCTTCATCGGCACAGCCGACATGGACGAAGCGGTTCTGAGGGCAGAACTCGATGCCTGCCTGGTCAAGAGCGCGACCTTCACGCCCGAACAATGGCGCCAGTTGCCGGATCCGTTCGAACGCTGGGACCGGCAGGCCGCTTGACAGAAAGGTCATTCGTCAACTAACTGGACGGACGGTTCCCGATGGCCAAGCCGGAGGGATTAAAAGGGAACGCGGTGAGGACGACCCGTCAAACGGGGCCGAAACCGCGGCTGCCCCCGCAACTGTAAGCGGTGAGGTTTCGTCGAAAACGCCACTGATCGGAAGATCGGGAAGGCCGACAAACCATCGACCCGCGAGCCAGGAGACCTGCCGTATCCAGTGAGCGACAAACCGGACGGGGTGTGCCGGAAGCGTTTGAAAGCGCCGCGCCTGTGCGATGGCGGTCTCTCATCCGTTCCCCAGACCCCGATCCTGACAGGGATCAAAGACGTGTCGAAGCACGCCTATACCATTCATGTCTGCGATCGCTGCGGTACGGACAAGG
This sequence comes from Fluviirhizobium alvei, assembly GCF_030551875.1. Taxonomy (GTDB): domain Bacteria; phylum Pseudomonadota; class Alphaproteobacteria; order Rhizobiales; family Rhizobiaceae; genus Rhizobium_E; species Rhizobium_E alvei. The sequence continues at coordinate 52,310 of NZ_JAUOZU010000014.1, forward strand.
TCCGGGATCCGCAGGCCATCAACGACTTGACCGAGCAATTGGCCTCAAAAGCCGAGGATTGCGGCGCCCGCGTTGTGTCCGTGCGCTGCATGGCGGGCTGCGAACGGCCGATGGTGGTGGGTTTCACCGCACCCGACAAGGCCTCCTATCTCTTTGGCGACATCGACCCCGTAAACGATATCCCGGCATTGCTCGCGTTTGGAGCGCTCTACTCAAGGCTTGACGATGGCTGGTGCAACGAGGGTCACCGGCCCGAAGGTCTGCGCGGCAAGACGCTGGCCCGCATTCCGGCAAGCGGAGGCTGGAACCCATGACCAATCTCGCCATTGCGGGCGACAGCCTCGCCTATTCCCCTCGCTCGGGCCGCAACCTTCTTGAGGATGTGTCGATTTCCGTTGCCGATGGCGAAAGGCTTGCCATCATCGGTCCCAACGGTGCCGGCAAGACTACGCTTCTGCGCCTTCTCGCCGGCTTGCAAGGTCCGACGAGCGGGACCGTGCGGCTCTACGATCGCGATATCCGGGCCATGCGCCCGGTCGATCGCGCCCGACTGGTGGCCGTTGTCGGCCAGGTCGACCAGCCCGACCATCGTATCTGCGTTCGCGACTATGTCGGGCTCGGGCGCGTTCCGCATCATGGCCAGGTGAAGAAAACCGATGACAGGGCCATTGTGGATGCGGCGCTCGTGCGGACCGGCATCGAAGCCTTCGCCGGACGCGAAATGGGGTCGCTTTCCGGTGGCGAGCGGCAAAGGGCACAGATCGCCCGCGCACTGGCCCAGGAACCGCGCATCCTCTTCCTCGACGAACCCACAAATCACCTCGATCCCCGCGCCCGTTCGGACCTGATGCGCTTCGTCGCCGGGCTCGATCTGACGGTGGTGGCGGTGCTGCATGACCTTCATGTCGTGCCGGAATTCGCAACCCAGGTCGCGGTGGTCGATGCCGGCCGCATCGTCGCCTGCGGACCGCCCGACCAGGCCCTGTCGCGCGAGACGGTCCAGCGGGTTTTCGGCATCGATCTCTTCCGGCTTCCCCATCCGGTCGAGAACCGTCAGGTGACCGTGTTCGACATTCCATCCCAACTTTAACAACAGGAGTTTTCATGAAGCGCCTTATTCTGGCTTCGCTGCTTTCCCTCGCTGCATCGAGCGCATTTGCCTTTCCGGTGACGGTGGAAAGCTGCGGTACGCCGATCACCTTTGACGCGGCACCCAAGCGCGCCGTCATCCAGGACATCAACATGTCGAAGATGGCATTCGCCCTTGGCCTGCAGCCGTCGATTGTCGGCGTTGCCGGCATTTCCGGCTGGTACAAGCTGGACGATACGTTCAAGGCGCAGCAAGGCTCTATCCCGGAACTGTCGCCGAAATATGCGTCGATGGAGAATATCCTCGCCGCCAATCCGGATTTCTTCTTCGCCGGCTGGTACTATGGCATGAAGCCGGGTGGCGAAGTGACGCCGGACACGCTGGCGCCGCACGGCATCAAGACGCTGGTCTTGACCGAGAGCTGCGTCCATCTCGACAAGAACCGTCCGGCTGCCTCGATGGATCTGCTGTTCGGCGATATCGAGAAGCTCGGAAAGATCTTCGGCAAGGATGCCGAAGCCGAAAAGCTGGTCTCCGGCTGGAAGGCGGAACTGGCCGAGATCAAGACCAAGGTCGGCGACAAGGGCGGTTCGCGCGTGTTCCTCTATGATTCCGGCGAGGACAAGCCGTTCACGGCCGGCAAATTTGCCATCACCACCGCCATGATTGCCGCTGCCGGCGGCGAAAACATCATGTCCGACATGGAAACCAGCTGGGGTACGACCGACTGGGAATCCGTTGCCGCCCGCAATCCGGAATTCCTCGTTCTCCTCGATTACCAGGATGGTGCCGGCTACCGCAAACTGCTCGATTTCCTCAAGGCCCATCCGGCCATGAAGGAAACCGATGCCGTGAAGAACGAACGTTTCGTGGCGCTTCGTTATGAAGAACTGACCCCGGGTCCGGACAATATCGCGGCGATCGGCAAGATTGCCAGGGCGCTGCATCCCGAAGCATTCTGATGGTGAAACCGACCTTCACCGTGGCAATGTCGGCGGCCCTTCTGGCCGTCGTCCTTCTGGCCTGCCTTTCGGTCGCTTATGGTTCGACCGTCATTCCGATCGATGAGGTCCTGTCTGCACTTGCCCGCGCCACCGGGCTGGCACCAGAAGCGGTTGCGGGACCGATCGACCGGATCGTCGTCGATCTCAGGCTGCCGCGCGCCATCCTGGCGATCGCGGTCGGGGCCGGTCTCGGCGTGGTGGGTCTGCTGTTGCAGACCGTCACCCGCAATGACCTCGCCGATCCGTTCCTGTTCGGTCTTTCGGCGGGTGCCGCCGCCGGTGCCGTTGCCGTCATCACCCGTATCGGCGATGCGGTGGGAACCTTGACCCTGCCCTTGGCTGCCTTTGCCGGCGGCATGTGTGCGACCTTCGTGGTGCTTCTCCTCATTCAGCGCACCCGTGGCCACGGGCCCGAACGGCTGATCCTGGCCGGGCTTGCCGTCTCCTTCCTCTTTACCGCCCTCACCAACTATCTCGTCTTTTCCGGCGATCAGCGCGCTGCCCATTCGGTGCTGTTCTGGACCATGGGCGGGCTGGGTCTCGCGAACTGGCAGAATATCGGCATCGGCATTGCCGGGGCGATGCTGGCGCTCGTCTATGCGCTTGTGCGTCATCGCAAGCTCGATGCGTTGCTGGGCGGCGAGCAGACCGCCGAGAGCCTCGGTGTGCCGGTAACGCAGCTACGCACGGTTACCTTCGTCGTCTCGAGCTTTGCAACGGCACTTCTCGTCTCGGTCGCGGGCGTGATCGGCTTCATCGGACTGATGGTTCCCCACATTGCCCGCCCGCTCGCCGGTCCCCTCCATCTAAGGCTTGCATTGCTTTCGGCCCTCCTCGGTGCCGGCCTTCTACTCGGCAGCGATCTTCTGGCGCGAACCATCCTGCCGCCGCAGGAGCTTCCTGTTGGCGTCATCACCAGTTCCATCGGAGCGCTGTTCGTCATCGCCACACTGCTGCGCCGTCGCTGATCGAACCGAAGAAAAAATGGATTACCCACTGTTTTAGGACATTTTTCATGAATCTGAGTCTTAGATCGCGTTCTGGGACCGGAGATCCGAATGCTTGTGCATATTGCCAAGGAGCAGCTTAAACCGGGAATGTTCGTTGAGGCCGTCGAGTGCCCCGTCGCCGAGTTTTCGCGCCGCCGCTTTCTTCTGACCGACCCTTCGGAACTGGCCGCGATTCAGGCAACCTCAGCTGTCAAGGTTCTCATCAACACGCGTGCCGGCCAATCAAAGCCGCGACAAAGCGCGTCCAAACGCGTGATGCAGGACGATCCGGTCCTGGCTGCAGCTGCACCTGAATTGCTGCAGAACACGGTCACCCAACTGAAGGAAAGCATCGGCGACCTCCGGGAAAACCAGACCGTCGATATGGACAGGATCGTCCCGGCGGCCGCCATCATGCAGAATCTCGCTGTCGAAGCTCCCAATGCCTTCCAGCAGCTCAGTCGCATGCGGACTAAGAACGAGAGCACCTTTCAGCATTCGATCGCGGTCGGTGGCCTGATGGCACAGGTCGGCAACAAGCTCGGCTACGATATCGAGATGCAGCAGGAGCTAGCGACTGCCGGCCTCTTGCATGATATCGGCAAGAATCTCATGCCCAACAGCATTCTCGACAAGAACGGCCGGTTGACCCAGGAAGAACTCGTCGCGATGCGGCAACATCCCACGCTCGGCTATGATCTGCTGCTACGGCAACCGGAGATCTCCGAGATCATTCTCGATGTCTGTCATCTCCATCATGAATCGCTGGATGGCAAGGGCTACCCTCTCGGCCTCAAGGGCCGCCAGATCAGCATGCCGGTACGCATCGCAACGGTGTGCGACGTCTTCGATGCGCTCACCTCGCTTCGGCCCTACAAGAAGCCCTGGACGACACAGGATGCGCTGAACTGGATGTTCGAGCGCAGCGAAAAGTTCGATCGCAAGGTGGTTTTAAAACTCGCCGCGACGGTTGGATGACGAGAATGTGCCCGGTGAGGGCCAAATCCTGATACCGGAATCCATCATACTTATTGACCTGTACAGAGCCGAAGCGATGCTTTCTCTGACCGCCGAAAAGCATCAATTATCCCGCAAAAAAGCCGGGAAATCTCTAAGGGTTACGCATTTAGTCCTTCGAGCTGTGGGTACCCTTCAGCGGAGTCGACCGTCATCTTCGAAACATCAAAGCGACCCCGACATGGCTGTTTGGAGACCGCCACGATGGCAGTGGACATGACGAAAACAAAATAAGTCATTTGCTTCATGCAAACGACTTGACAAAATGGGCAAAAATCAAGCTATCTAGCTAAGGCGTTTGCTTTAGATCGCAGCATCGGGAGAGAGTTGCGGGTCCAGTGACCGGCAGAACGCTTTAAAAGCCGTATGGCACCGAGGAGGAAACATGACCGAGTTGAAACAGGGCGTCATCACGCTCACCCACACCGAACGCGTCCACACCGGCATTCCGGCAGGGGAAGCCTTGCGCAACGAGGCCGAACAGCTGGGCGCTCGCCGCGTGCTGATCGTCGCCAGCGATACGCTGGCCAAAAAGACCGACGAGATCCGCAAGATCGAAACCCTGCTCGGTGACCGCCATGCCGCCACCTTCACGGGTGTTGCGCCTCATGGTCCCCGGACCGATGTCATCGCCGCCACGGAAGCCGCGCGTGCCGCCAAGGCCGATCTGATCGTTTCGGTTGGCGGTGGTTCGGTGACCGACGTCGCCAAGATCGTGCCGATCATGCTCGCCAACGATGTCCGTACCGCCGAAGAGATGGGCGGCTACCATGTTTATGTCACGCCTGAGGGCGCGCTCGTCAATCCGGATTTCAAGACCCAGGACATTCGCACCATCTGCGTGCCGACAACCCTTTCCGGCGGCGAGTTCAATCCGCTCTCCGGCTCGACCGATCCGGTGACGCGCCACAAGCAGGGCTACAACAAGCCGCTGATGGCGCCGATCGCCGTCGTTCTCGACCCGCGGCTGACCGTGCATACGCCGGAATGGCTGTTCTTCTCGACCGGCGTTCGCGCCCTCGACCATGCGATCGAAACCCTGCAGAGCTTCCAGTCGAATGATTTCTGCGATGGCCTGGCCGAAAGCGCATTGCATCTTCTGACCGAAGGTCTTGCGCGCGTGAAGGCCAATCCGAACGATCTCGAGGCACGCCTGAAGTGCCAGATCGGCGTCTGGCAGTCGATGCTGCCGATCATCGGTGGCGTTCCGATGGGGGCGAGCCATGCGATCGGCCACGTTCTCGGCGGGCTCTGCGATGTTCCGCACGGCTATACGTCCTGCGTCATGTCGCCCTTCGTCCTGCGTTACAACGTGTCGGTCAATGCTGCCCGGCAGGCCCGCATTGCGGCGGCTTTCGGACGGCCCGGCGAATCCGCCGGCGATGTGGTCGACGAGTTCATCACAAAGCTCGGCATGCCGCGCAGCCTTTCGGCGGTCGGCGTTACCGAGGACAAGCTGCAGTCGATTGCCGAATACACGATGCAGGATATCTGGGGCCGGACCAATCCGCGCACCATCAGCCAGCCCTCCGACGTTATGGAAATCCTGCGCGCGGCTGTGTGATCCTATAAAATCAGAAGGGGCCGTCCTGGCCCCTTCCTTGGTCCCTTAGGTCGGGATCAAACTTTGAGCACCCTCAATCGGCAGGGCCAATCAGGCTCGCCGTGAGGCTGTCGATGAGGTTGTCGAGTGCATCGGCCTGGCCCCAGAGGCGACCGCCCGAAGAGGACGCGATGAAGGCTGCTTCGCGCGCCGACAGGCTTGCCTGGGCAAACTGATAGAAGAAGGCGATGCGCTGGTTGAGCACCGCGCGCGGCAGGGCCGGAAGCGCGCGCACGATGTGGTCGATGCAGCGCTGGAAGCTCGGATCGCCCTCATCACCCACTGCAGCCATGAACTTGTCGCGATGATTGAGCTGCATGGCGGAAATGAAGCGCATATGGCCGAAGCCGATGGGCGGCTCGGCAATCTGCTCGGCATCGCCGGTACCGGTCGTCTCGACGCGAACGATGACATCGACGATGTCGCGCACGCCGATTCCTGTCTTGCGCATTTCCAGCGCATCGAGCGCCGCATGGCGTGCCCGACGGGTGCGACGTAAGGCATCGACAACCAGTTCGCGGATCAGATCGTCCTTTGTCCGGAAGTAATAATGGATTCCGGCCGAATTCTTGACGCCGGCGCCGGTCAGGATGCTGCGGATCGAAACACCATCGATGCCGTGCTGGGCAAACAGCCGTATCGCGGTCGCCTTCAGTCGCTCGCGCGTGCCATCATCCTCGGAAATTCCATTCATTGCCTTGCCTTTTCCTGCGCCTGCCGGGTTGGATAGCAAATTCGCGACCCTGTGCAAATCGCCATCCGCGACGTAAGCGCTCTCATGCCGTCATTGCAAAAGGGCACCGGGTGGATCCGGTGCCCCTTTGTAGATCCTGTCAGGAGGCGAAGCGTTCCGCCGTGATGCGAATGCCGGCCTTTTCGCGATCCCAGGTGTCGGCGGTCACGCCCTCGCGGCGCAACTCCTCCTTCATGATCTTGGCGCTCGGTGTCTTGGGCAATTCGCTCATGACGCGGACATAGCGCGGGACCATGAAATAGGGCAGTTCGTGGCGCATGAACTCGGTCAGTTCGATAAGATCGATCGTCTGCCCTGCCTTGGGTGCAAGGCACAGCATCACGTCATCCTCGGTGACCTCGGAAGGGACGCCGATGATGGCCGCTTCCAGAATGGCCGGATGACGCAGGATCAGCCCTTCGAGTTCGAGCGAGGAAATGTTCTCGCCACGGCGACGAATGGAATCCTTGGTCCGGTCGACGAAGAAGAAATCGCCATCCGCATCGCGCCGGAACGCATCGCCGGTATGGAACCAGCCGTTGCGCCAGGCCTTGGCGGTGGCTTCGGGATTCTTGTAGTAGCCCGAATTCATCGCCCAGGGCCGATCCGTGCGGATGATCATCTCACCCACCTGCCCCACCGGCACTTCGCAATCATTGGCATCGACCAGGCGAACCTCGACGCCGGGGCGTACACGACCGCAGGTGCCGCGCTTGGTCGGGTTCTTTTCCGACACGCAGGGCGAGGAAATCTCGGTCATGTTGAAGATCGTGTATAGATCGATGCCGAAGCGCTGCCGGAAGCGTTCGAGTTCCGGCGTGACCGGAACCACGATCGCCTTCTTTAGCCCGTGGCCGCGGTCTTCTTCCGAAGGATCCTGCTTTTCGAGGAAGGTGGCCATGACGCCGAGCAGGAAGGCGACGGTGACGCCATTCTTGCGCACCGAAGACCAGAAGGTCTTGGTGTCGAACCGGTCGACCAGTGCGAAGGAGGCGCCGCGCGCCATCATCACATACATCGGCCCCATGCCGCCGATATGGAACATCGGCGCATTGATGAGGTATCGATCGGTGGAATCCACGAAGGTCCAGGTCTCTGGTCCGGCATTGGAGAAGAGCTGCAGATAGGAGATCAGCACGGCCTTGGATGGGCCTGTCGTGCCGGAAGTGAAGACGATCGCCATCGGGTCCCAGGGCTCGATGGCCCGCGGCGACGCCTGCACCGAACCCGATGCCGGCAACAGCACGTCCTCATAGCGGCTGACCTTCAGGCTGCCGATAGCAATCGGCTCGCCACCCTGGATGATGACATGGTCAAGTGCTGCGGTGGAAATGTCGAGGAGCCGATCGGCCAGACTTGCGTGAACGATCGCAAGTTTCGCATCCGAAAGCGCCACCACATGTTCGAGCAGACCACCCCGGTAGGCAGTGTTCATCGGCACATAGACGGCGCCGATATAGTTGAGCGCGAAGAAGATGCGGATCTGGTCACGATTGTTCGGCATCCAGACCATTACATTGTCGCCCATGGCGACACCCTGGGCCTGCAGTCCGACCGCCGTCTGGCGGACGAGATGCTGAAAGGCGCCGTAGGTCCATTCCTCGCCATTGTCGTCAAATTTCACGAACACCGCCTCGGGTTGTTCGCTTGCCAGCCGGTCGAGCAGCGGCCGTGTGACCAGCCGGTCCGGTGCGGGAATGCGGCTGTCGTGAATAGGCGTGCCTTCCGGCATCGCAATAGCGTCAAACATGTCAATCCTCCCATTGAACATTGGCGTGTAGGCCGACCGCTGTCGAGACGGCCGGTATCTTGTCAGCTGGAAAAAATATAGTCTGCCGGATCGGCGTCGCGCGTCATCCGCCAGAAGTCGTCGTTCCGCCAGGGCGAGATCGCGACAACCCGCCCACGCGAATTGCGGTACCAGTTCTCCGTCCCCTCATGGGTCCAGACCATCCTCCCATGCGCTTCGTCGATCCGGCGATTATAGTCCTCGTAGGTCTCCTCCCGCACTTCGACGGTGCGCGCGCCGGCCTCCACCATCCGTGCAATCACGCTGAAGATGTAGGATGTCTGCAACTCGATGGCCTTGATCATGCTGCCGCCATGGCCGAGCCCGACATTCGGCCCCAGAATGGTGAAAAAGTTCGGGAAGCCGGGAACGGTGGAGCCGATATAGGCGCGCGGATTGTCGCCCTCCCAGACATCGCGCAACTGCTGTCCTTCCTTGCCGGTGATGCTGTAGGAGGACTGCATTTCCGCAGCCTTGAACCCGGTCGCATAGACCAGCACATCGGCGTCGACCCGGGTGCCGTCGCCGGCAATCAGCGTCGAACCTTCAATCTTCGCCAACCGTTGCGGCACAAGCGTCACATTGGGCCGACGCAGGGTCCGGTACCAGCCATTGTCGAGCAGGATACGTTTGCCATAGGGCGGGAAGTTGGGCAGCACGAGATCGAGCAGATCCTGACGATCATCGAGCTCGGCCTTCACATAGTCGGTGAAATGCTGGCGGTGACGATCGTTGATCGCATTGAGCGACAGCTTCGGCTCCGGCCAGTCCGGATCCTTCTGCAAGGACGCATGGATGCGATCGTTGAAGGTCCAGAACTGCCGGATGCGATACCATTCGTGATAGAGCGGCACGGTCTGCAGCAGATAGCGGACCGGATCCGGCACCACCTTGCCGAATTGCGGAAACGGTGCGGCCCACTGCTTGGATCGGGCGAAGATGGTGAGCGACTTGACCTTGGCGGCAATCGCCGGCGCCACCTGCATGCCCGAAGCGCCATTGCCCACCAGCGCCACGCGCTTTCCCGTCACATCGAGCCCTTCGGGCCAGGTGGCGGTGTGGGTTGCGACACCCGTGAACGTCTCGGCACCGGCAATCTCGGGAATCTGCGGCAGGTTGAGAATGCCGACGGCGGACAAAAGGATATCGGCCCGCTCTTCCCGCGCCTTTCCATCGGCGCCCGTTACCGAAACAACCCACTGGCTTGTCTCGGCATCCCAACGCGCCGCCGTGACACGCACGCCGAACTCCGTATGCGGACGCAGGCCGATCTGGTCGGCAACGCCGCGGAAATAATCGAGCAGTTCGCCCTGCAGCGCGAAATAGCGCGACCAGTCATTCTTGGCGAATGAAAAGGTGTAGATGTGGTTCGGCGTATCGACCCCGGCGCCCGGATAGCGGTTCTCGTACCAGGTGCCGCCGAAATCGTCATTCTTCTCGAGAATGCGGAAATCGACCCCGAGACGCTTGAGGTTCCAGCCGGCGCAGATGCCGGAGACGCCGGCGCCGATGACGAGCACCTTGAGACCAGCCGGCATCGGAACTTCCGGGGTCTTGCGATGGGCCGTCAGCCCCATATCTTCGGCGATGATCTCGCCGTAATTCTCCGGCACCGGTTCCGCCATCGAAACGGAGAGCATGCGCGCCAGCTGGGCCGAGTCAGGCGCGGGAATCGCAACCGGACGGCCCTGTTTCCAGGCGAGGATCGCCTCTTCGGCGGCCGAACGAACCTCGTCCTGGATGTTTTCGGGCAGTCCGCCATCGTCATTGTCATCCAGTCCCTTGCCACGCGCCGGGCAATAGGGCGGCTCGAGCCAGCGACTTTCCCCGGTCATCTGATAGAGCACGCTGAGCAGGGAGGGAATGTTGGCGAGCCTGATCCCCTCACGCAGGAGCGCTGCGTCATCGTCGGTCGGAAGCTTCCTCGCTCCGGTTGCTGCGGTCATCAATTTTCCTCCTCCACGCCTTGCCGATTGACGAAATGCAAACAGCTGGCTAAAAACAAGTCAAGCACCTCAAGCAAATGACTTAGCAGCGAGACGCGCTTCTTGCAACCCGCTTTTAACAAAGGGCAAGTCAGCTACATTGCTTGGGGAAGGCGGGCGGACCCAACCGGTTTACCCGCAAGGCTCGAAAGGGAGGATCGAACCTGACACAGAACGCGCAAGAATGGCGTCGGACCATAGAGGTAGCCGGCGACGGTCAGCCGTCTGAACAGGAAGCGAGGCTTGTTGTCAGCGGCACGGTGGCGCCCGGCTATGAAGCGATCGCCGAGACGTTTGCCGACAATTTCGCGTGCCGCAATGAGCGTGGCGCCTCGCTCCATATCCGGCATCGCGGCCAGACGATCGTCGATCTTCACGGAGGATGGGCGGATGCTGGCCGGCCATGGACCGAGGAAACGGTCGGCATCATCTTTTCGGCGACAAAGGCGGCCACCGCGCTCTGCATCCATCTCCTCCATGCCCGCGGCAAGCTCGATCTCGATGGACGGGTCGCGGATCACTGGCCGAATTATGGCGTGCATGGCAAGGAAGCAACCACGATCCGGATGGTGCTCGACCATTCGGCGGGCGTTCCTGCCATTCGGGCGCCGCTGCCGGCCCATGCCCTGACCGATCATGATCTGATGGCCGCAGCCATCGCGGCAGAGACGCCGTTCTTTTCACCCGGCAGCCGCACCGCCTATCATCCGGTCACCGGCGGATACATTCTAGCCGAACTTGTCCGGCGGATCGACGGCCGCAGCCTCGGCCGGTTCTTTGCCGAGGAAATCGCTGGCCCGCTCGGCATCGATTTCTGGATCGGCTTGCCCGAGGCGATCGAGCCAAGGGTGGCCCCGATCGAACATTTCCGACCGATGAGGGGTGGGGCGCCAACCGCTTTCGGAACCGCCGTCCGCGAAACCGGCTCCCTGCAAAACCTGTTCTTCTTCAATCACGGCGACTGGATGGCATCCGGCGTCAATACAAGGGCGGGCAGAGCAGCCGAAATCGGTGCCGCCTCTGGCATCACCAATGCACGCGGTCTCGCCGGGCTCTATGATGCCATGCGGCCGGACGGTTCGCTTGGCCTTGGCGAGCGACAGATTACCGGTTTTTCGCAGGCGACATCGGCGACCCATTGCGATGGCATGTTGTTGCAACCCACCCGCTTTGGTCCCGGCTTCATGCTTTCGATGGACAACGACGGCACACCGCCAAGGGGCGACAGTTTCAGGATCGGACCACAAGCATTCGGGCACGTTGGCGCCGGCGGCTCGTTCGGCTTCCGGGATCCTGACCTCGACCTGTCAATGGCCTATACAATGAACCGAATGGGGCCTGGCTTCCTGGTCAATCCGCGCGGCCAAACGCTGATCGACGCCACCTACGCCTGTCTCAACCAGAATTTTCGACGTTAATCCGGAGCTCCAATGAATATTCAAGGCAAAAGCATCATCGTCACCGGCGCCGGGTCAGGCCTCGGCGCCGCCACCGCCCAATGGCTGATCGACCATGGCGCGCAGATTACCATCGCCGATCTCAAGGCACCGGAAACGATGCCGGCAGGGGCCATCTTCGCCCGGACCGACGTGACCTCGCCGGAGGATGCGGCGGGTGCAATATCGGCGGCGAAATCCAGCTTCGGAGCCGTGCACGGGCTCGTCAATTGCGCCGGCATCGCACCTTCGGAGCGGATTGTTGGCCGCTCCGGTGCCCATGATCTTCAGAATTTTGCCCGCACCATCAACATCAATCTCATCGGTAGCTTCAACATGCTCAGGCTTGCAGCCGAAGCGATGCAGGCCAACGATGCGGATGAGAACGGTGAACGCGGTGTGATCGTCAACACGGCCTCCGTTGCGGCTTTCGATGGCCAGATCGGTCAGGCCGGTTACGCAGCCTCCAAGGGCGGCATCGCATCGCTGACACTGCCAGCCGCCCGCGAACTGGCACGCGCGGGCATTCGCGTGCTGGCAATCGCACCCGGTATCTTCGAAACGCCGATGATGGCGGCGATGCCGCAGGCCGTTCAGGATAGTCTCGGCGCGACGGTGCCCTTCCCGGCCCGGCTCGGACGACCAAACGAATATGCAGCCCTTGTCGGCCACATCTTTTCCAATCCCTATCTCAATGGCGAGGTGATCCGCCTCGACGGCGCCCTGCGCATGGCGGCCAAGTAAGGAAAAACCATGACCCAGTCTCTCGATCCGATCGTTATCGTCTCGGCGGTCCGCACCCCCATGGGTGGGCTGCAGGGCGCCTTTGCCGATCTCACCGCCTCCACCCTTGGTGCGGCAGCCATTCGCGCCGCCGTCAACCGGGCCGGCCTTGCCCCCGAGACGATAGAAGAAGTGGTGATGGGCTGCGTTCTGCCCGCCGGACAAGGCCAGGCGCCCGCCCGACAGGCACTGATCGCCGCTGGTCTGCCACTCGCCGCCGGTGCCACCACCATCAACAAGATGTGCGGCTCCGGCATGAAGGCCGTGATGTTCGCCCATGACATGATCCGCGCCGGCTCGGTCGAAATCGCCGTTGCCGGTGGCATGGAATCGATGACCGGCGCGCCCTACCTGCTGCCCAAGGCCCGGTCCGGCTACCGGATGGGCCATGGCCAGGTGATCGATCACATGTTCCTCGATGGGCTCGAAGACGCTTACGATCGCGGCCGCCTGATGGGAACCTTCGCCGAAGATTGCGCCGCCGAAATGGGCTTCAGCCGCGAAAGCCAGGATGCCTTTGCGCTGTCGTCGCTGGAGCGCGCCCGCTCGGCCATCGCCGAAGGCCGGTTTGCCTCCGAAATCGTCGGCGTCGAAACCCGCAACGGGCTTGTCGATATCGACGAGCAGCCGGGTAAGGCCCGACCGGAGAAGATTCCCACTCTGAAGCCCGCCTTCCGCACCGGCGGCACGGTCACGGCCGCCAATTCCTCCTCGATCTCGGATGGCGCTGCGGCTTTGGTCCTGATGCGCGCCTCCGAAGCCGAACGTCGTGGCCTCAATCCCCTCGCCCGGATTCTCGGTCATTCCAGCCATGCGGCAGAGCCCGGCCGCTTCCCCACCGCCCCGATCGGCGCGATGGAAAAGCTCTACGCCAAAACCGGATTGGGCCGAGACGATTTCGACCTCTACGAAATCAATGAAGCCTTTGCCGTCGTCACCATGGCAACGATGAAGGTGCTGGGCCTCGATCATGAACGGGTCAACGTCAATGGCGGCGCCTGCGCGCTCGGCCATCCGATCGGAGCATCCGGCGCCCGTATTCTCGTGACGCTGTTGGCGGCGCTTAAAGCCCGGTCGTTCACACGCGGCATGGCCAGCATCTGCATCGGCGGCGGCGAAGCCACTGCCATCGCGGTGGAGCGCATCGGCTGATCCTGTCAAGAAGGCCTGTTTTCCAGAAACAGGCCTTCTTTCACCGACAGAAAAAGCATGGAACAAATCTAGGCACCCTTGCGGCGACGTCATGTGTACAAGCTTTAGGCGAAAGCACACGCTTAAGGCGTCACCGTAAAGCGAAAGCGCGGAATGCCTGCATATAATCACACCAGATTGCCGAAAAATGCAGCTTTTCTCGTCGAAATTCCGGCATTTTAACCGATCTTTATGAAAGTCCTGAGTTCATGAGCTGTAATAGGAGATGCTCATGAAACCACTTCTTTCGCTTTCCGCCGCCTTGGCATTTTCAACGCTCATGATGACTTCCGCCATGGCGGAACCGCCGAAGCCGGACGTCAAGGCACTGATAACCGAGGCTGTGATCAAGGACATTCAGGGGTTCCTGAAGAATGACATTGTGACAGTTGCGATCGATGCGCAGAACAAGCGCCTATCGAAACTGACCCAGGCCGAAATCGATGCTGCGGACAAACAATGGGTCGAAGAGCGTGAGGCAGACGACAAGCCTCTGATCGCCGCGACTTTGTCCAATCCGCTCTCGGTCTATCTCAACCGCATCCAGGGCCGGTCGCTCGGACTTTACGCCGAAATCTTCATCATGGACCAGAACGGTCTCAATGTAGGCCAGAGCTCGATTACCAAGGATTTCTGGCAGGGTGACGAAGACAAGTTCCAGAAGACCTTCCAGGTGAGCAAAGACGCGATCTTCATCGATGAGGCGGAATGGGACGACGAGGCAAAGATCTGGCGCGCGCAGGTCAATTTCACGCTGACAGATCCGAGTGGCGCGACCCCGATCGGCGCGGCGACCGTCGAGCTTAACCTCACCGAGCTTGCCAGACGCGCTTCTTCCTGAGCTGACGGGATGGGGTCAAAGTCCCCGTTTCGCGTGAACAACCCAACATTCGGACAGATCCATGCTCAAGAACATCTCCGTCAGCGTTAAGGGCTTCGCCGCCTTCGGCATTCTGGCACTGCTCGCCATCGGCTCGAATTCGCTGGTCTACCTGCAGGCGCTCAACGCCGAGCAAGCCGTGGACAACAATCTTCTGGTCAACAGCATCGTCGACAAGAGCGGCGAACTTGCCGATGTCGTGACCGGCGCCAATCTTGCGGCCAAGAACTTCCTTCTGACCGGCGACCGCGATTACGTGAAAGCCTATGAAGAAACCGCGGCCCGTTTCGACACCGAGGCCGATGCGCTTTCCAAGATGCTCGCCGACAACCTGTCGGATCAGAGTGCCACATTCTCTGAAGCCCGCGGCGCCATCGACGAATGGCGCAAGGGCGTCATCGCCCGTCAGTTCCTCGCCATGCGCGATCCTTCGACCGTCGAACTCGCCCGCGCTCTTGAACTGACAGGCGAAGGCAAGCAGAAGCTCGATACGTTCGCGGCCAAGCTCGGCGAGGTCAAGGCAGCGCTCAACAGCCGAGCCACGGCTGCATCCGAGACCCAGGCATCCGCACTCACGAGCATGGAAACAATCAACCTGATCGCGGCGCTTGCGGCGGTTCTGGCCGCAACGCTGATGGGCATTCTCAATTTCAGCCTCGTGTCGCGTCCCCTCGGCAAGATCTCCGACATCCTTTCGCGACTGGCTGCCGGTGACACCAACGTTCCCCATCTTGAACTCGGCAAGGACGAGATTGGCCGCATGGCCGAAACCGTCAAGGTGTTCCGCGAAGCGGCTATCGCCAACAAGCGTCTCGAAAGCGAGGCCGAGGAAAACCGCCGGAAGGCCGAGGCCGATCGCATCGCGGCCCAGGAACGGGCCGAACAGGAGGCCGGAGAGCGCCTGCGAGCTGCGACATCGGGGCTCGCCGCCGGCCTCAAGCGTCTGGCCTCGGGCGATCTGTCCTTCCAGCTCACCGAGCCCTTCTCTCCCGAGTTCGAAGCGCTGCGCAACGACTTCAATCTCTCTGTCGAGCAGCTGAACACCACTCTGTCGAACGTCATCAGCAGTATCTCCAACATCGAGAACGGTTCGCAGGAAATCGCAACCAGCGCCAACGACCTGTCGCGTCGCACCGAGCAGCAGGCGGCAGCGCTCGAGGAAACTGCAGCAGCCGTTGAGGAAATCACGTCCAACGTGGCGAACTCGACCAAGCGGACCGAAGAAGCCCGAGGCGTTGCCTCGCGCGCCAATACGGCGGCCAACCAGTCTTCGGAAGTGGTCAGCCATGCCGAAGAAGCGATGCGCCGGATCGAGACGAGCTCGCAGCAGATCTCCAACATCATCGGCGTGATCGACGAGATCGCCTTCCAGACCAACCTGCTGGCGTTGAATGCCGGCGTTGAAGCGGCGCGCGCCGGTGAAGCCGGCAAGGGCTTTGCAGTCGTTGCTCAGGAAGTGCGTGAACTCGCCCAGCGTTCGGCCAATGCCGCCAAGGAAATCAAGGCCTTGATCCAGAACTCGTCGACGGAAGTGGCAGGCGGTGTCGATCTCGTTCGCAAGGCCAGCGACGCGCTGCGCACCATCGGCAGCTATATTTCCGAGATGAATGTCCATATGGATGCCATCGCCGTCTCCGCCAAGGAACAGGCCACCGGCCTTTCCGAGGTCAACCACGCCGTCAACTCCATGGACCAGACCACGCAGCAGAATGCGGCCATGGTCGAGGAATCCACCGCAGCTTCGGCAACGCTCGCCAGCGAAGCGCAGCACCTCAAGGAACTGGTCAACCAGTTCAAGCTCGACCAGCGGGCGGCGATGCAGCCAGCCGAAACGCTGCGCCAGGTCGCCCGCACCATGGCCCGGCCGAGCCACGCCCCGGCAGCAAAGACGCATTCAGCCCAACCTGCCCGCCGGGTCGCGAACGGCACCAGCGCATCCCAGAGCTGGGAAGAGTTCTAAGACAGGTCCGGGAGGCAGCACGCATCGGCGCGGCGCTCTTTCGATCAAAACCGCGAACGGGCCATCCATCGGGTGGCCCGTTCTCTTTTCAGGCGCGCCTCGCGACAGGAGATCGCCATTCCGAGATTTTCAAAGAGGTCGGATCAGACAGCGGAAGGAGACGCCGGCAGCAGAACCTGAAACTCCGCCCCTCCGCCGGCACGATTGCGAACGCTGATCTCTCCATCATAATCCTGTATGATGGTGAAGGTGATCCAGAGACCGAGCCCGGTACCCTCGCCGACCGGCTTGGTGGTGAAGAAGGGTTCGAAGATCTTGCTGCGCTCTTCGTCCGAAATACCCGGCCCATTGTCCGAGACCAGCAATTCCACCATCGCCCCGGTCGATTTGGCGCGCAGATGCACCCGCCCGTCGGTCCGGTCGGCAACGGCAAAAAGCGCATTGTCGATCAGATTGACCACCACCTGGTGAATGCGTCCCTCATGAGCCTCGACGAAAAGGCCGGGCTCGCTGTCGATCGTCACCTCAGCTCGCGAATTCTTGGCGCGGATGGCGAGCTGGACCGAATTTCGCAGCACACGATCGAGATCGACCGTATGGCGCTCGCCGCTCTCACTGAAGGAGAGCCGGCGCAGGTTCTTGACGATATCGCTGACCCTGTCCGCCCCCTCGATCGTTCCTTCGAGAAGCGGCGCAATATCGGCGAGAATGGCATCGATCTTCAGCCGCTTGCGCTGTTCGGCGATCGCGTCGTCACCCGCACCCGCATGAACCGAATTCAGGTAGGTGACCAGATTCTTGCGGTAGCGATCGAGCGTATAGATGTTGGCATAAACGAAGGAAATCGGGTTGTTGAGTTCGTGGGCGACGCCGGCGACGAGCCGGCCAAGGCTTGCCATCTTTTCCTGCTCGATCAGGCGCCGCTGGGCCTGCTGCAGTTCGAGATGGGCCTGGTGGAGATCCTGATAGGCCTGCCGCAATTCGCTGATCGGCCGGCCGGTGAGCACGGCCCCCGACCGGCGGCGGCGGCCATCGAACAGGGCTGCACAGCGCATGGCGAGGCATTCTTCGCGCGCTTGCGCCGTCCTGAAATGCAGATCGCCCTCGAGCACCCTGCCCTGCTGGCCGGCACTCATCAGCCGTTCGGCCTCCTTGCGGTCGGCCTCGATGACATAGTCGAAGATGCGGGTGCCGATGACCCTGGCCTCGTCCAGCCCCACCAGGCTGAGAAAGGCCGGATTGACCTTGCGGATGACGCCATCGCTGCCGCAGGCAATCAGAATGTCGGAAACAGAGGCTATGACGCTCGAAATGAAGGTCTGTGCCTCCTCGAGCTCGGCATTCTTGCGCTCGAGATCGGTCTCGTTGCGCAACAGTTCGGAATAGACCTCGTCCATGCGGTGGATCACATCCACCCACATGGATTCGCTCGAACCGTCGAGCGCGAACATGCCCGGCAGCGAGACCTTGCTGATCAGGTCCGCGCCGGCGCCTCGTTCGGTCTTGTCAGTCAGTTTCGTCATCCCGATAGCGCCTCAGGTCATAGCGCTCGATCTTGCTCCGCAAACCGACGCGCGACAAGCCCAGTTCGTCGGCACTACGGCTGATATTGCCGTCATGACGCATCAGCGCCGCCTCGATGGCCGCCTTTTCCACCTCCGCCACGATATCCTTGAGCTGCCGTGCCTCCCCGGCCGGAACCACAGCAGCCGTCTCGCCATTGCGGATCGCCGGCGACAGAAGATCGGGCGCCAGCGGCGCATTGCCCTCCGAGAGCACCGTCATCCGCTGGATCTCGTTGTGCAGTTCGCGCACGTTACCCGGCCAGCCATAGGCCGCCATCAGGTCGAGCGTGCGGGGATGAAAGCCACTGACCTGGCGGTTGAAGGACTGGTTGATCTGGGTGAGGATGCGGGCCGCGATCGCGGGAATATCCTGCACCCGATCGCGCAGAGCCGGCATGTGGATCGGGAAGGCCGCCAGACGATAATAGAGATCGCGGCGGAAGCGGCCGGCGGCAACCTCGGCCAGAAGATCGCGGTTGGTGGCGGCAATGACGCGGACATTGACCTTGCGGGGCCGCTGCGCGCCCAGCGGACGGATCTCGCCTTCCTGCAGCACGCGCAGGAGTTTGACCTGAAAGGCCGGCGAGGTTTCGCCGATTTCGTCGAGAAAGATCGTGCCATTGTCGGCAAGCTCGAACAGGCCGATCCGGTCCTGGTAGGCGCCGGTATAGGCGCCCTTCTTGCAACCGAACAATTCGCTTTCGAGCAGATCATCGGGAAGCGCGCCGCAATTCTCGACGACGAAAGACTTTTCCGCCCGCGACGATTCCTGATGGATCGCGCGCGCCAGAAGCTCCTTGCCGGTACCGGAGGCGCCAGTGACCAGGACCGACACATCGTAACGCGCCGCCCGACGGGCGAGCGAAATCGCATCGACCAGCGGGCTGTCATTGCGATGGATGATGCGATCGAAACCGAAGGACTGGCTCTGGCTGCGACGGCGGTCGCTGATGACCTTCTGCAGCGCCTCGCTGGCCGGCTTCACCTCTATGCGCATATCGGTGACTTCATGCTGGAGCCGCCAGAGATTGGCACTCTCGCGAACGCAATCGATCAGCTTGTCGGGGCTCCAGGGCTTGGTGATATACTGGTAAATGCCCGCATTGTTGACGCCTTCGATTATATCGGCGGAATCGGTGTAGCCCGAAATGATGATGCGGATCGTATCGGGCCAGAGTTCCCGTACCCGCTTGAGAAATTCGACGCCGGATTCGCCGGGCATGCGCTGATCGCAGAGAATGACCTGCACCATCTCGCCTTCGAGAACTTCCTCGGCCTCGCGGGCATTGCGGGCACCGATGACCTCGAACTCGTCCGACAGGACGCGCTGGATCGCCTCGATCGAGCGGATTTCGTCATCGACAACCAGAACGGTCGCGTGCGGATTGCTCATCCCATGGTCCTCCTCATGCCGATATCGCCGCCTGCCCGGTGGAGCGCCAGCGTTGCCGGCGTCCGTGATTTGGGCGTCTTGCGAATGAAATTGTAGCGGGCAACATGGTAGCTCGGATCAAAGCCATAGAAATTGCGCCGCATGCGTTTCAGTTCCTCCTCCCGATAGGCCGCAAGCGGCTTTTCGGCCTCATCACGCGCCCGGCGCGCGCGCTTGGCGGCAATCCGTTCGGCGATCTCCCCGGATGCAGCGAGCTCGGTTGCCGCCTGAAGCAGGTCCCGATCCGCCGCAACGATTATACCGGGTAACCGGCGCGTTGCGAGCCCGAGTTCGATCGCTTCATCGATCCCCATCGGCAAGCGCGCCTGTGTCACGATACCCGCGCGTTCGGCGCCGATGCGGGCCGGCAACAGATAGGTCCAGTATTCCGAACCATAGAGATTGCCCATATCCTTGTAGTGCGGATTGAGGATCACCCCTTCCCGCATCCACACCTCGTCGGCGGCCAGCGACAGGAATACCCCACCGGCACCTGCATTGCCGGTAACAGCCGCAATCACCAGCCGATCATCGGTTTCGATGATCGCCTGAACGAGATCGTTCATCGCGTTGATATTGGCCCAGGATTCATCCGCCGCACTGTCCGCGCTTTCGATGATGCCGAGATGGATGCCGTTCGACCAGCAATCGGCGTCGCCCCTGAGGACGAGAACGGAGGTGGGGCGCTGACGTGCCGCCAGGATTGCCGCGCGTAGAGCATTGCAGTCGGCCGTCGACATCGCGCCATTGTGAAAACGGAAATCGAGGAAGCCGACACCCGCCACCTCTTGGTACCGGCAGGGCTCGGGACCCGGAAGCTCCGGCAGGTCCTTGGCCTCAGCGCCGAGAAGCCGGATCGCCGGTAATTTGAGGCTGCTCCTCTGCGGCCTGCGAAGATGGCCGATCCAGAGCGCGCCGTCGCGAAAGGCCATAGCCAGGGAACCGCCCGATCTTGCAAGCAATGCGCCTGGCTCGCCCGACAGGCCTTCGGCCTCGCTGGCATCGAAGACCAGATAATCCTCGCCGCCAATGACCAGCGCAGCACCCGGATCGCCATCCGAGGCGTGAACGACGTGAAGTGCCTCGGCAATCGTCTGGCGGGCCGGATCAAGCGTCCGATCGGAACGCCGGCAGGCACGTCGCTCACGGCCCTGGCCCCAGTTTGCTTCCATCGCCGGACCCTGCCCGGATCCGATCCGCTCGATGGCTTCGAACGTGCAGGCGACGGCCGCTTCGGTGACTTCGTGCCGATAGAGGCTGGATTTGCGCGCCAAACGCATCGGGAACTCGCGCCAGGCCCAGACCGGCCCGGCATCCATCTCCTCGCGCGCTTCGATCAGCGTCACGCCCCATTGGCTTTCGCCTTCGAGAATAGCCCAGTCGAGCGCATGCGGTCCGCGATCACCCCGAATACCGGGATGGACGATCAGCGACCGTGTCTTGCGCCAGATATCGGCCGGGATCGGCCGCTTGAGGAAAGGAGCAAGGATGAGATCCGGCGCAAACAGCGCCACGGCCTCCCGCGTCAGATCGTCATGGATATCGAGCTCGACCGAGACGACATGTCCCGCCCGCCGGAGATCGACATGCAGCCGCTGCGAAAGCGAGTTGAAGCTGTGGCAGAGAAGCAGGATGCGCATCGCCGCCTCAACAGATCCGGGGCAACTGTTCGCCCGACAGCCAATCGACGATGCGGCCGCCACCGAAAGAGGTCGCCATCTGCACGAAGCAATTGTCATCCGCCACAACATGGCCGATCAGAGCCGCTTCCTGACCAAGCG
Organism: Fluviirhizobium alvei; assembly: GCF_030551875.1. Lineage (GTDB taxonomy): Bacteria > Pseudomonadota > Alphaproteobacteria > Rhizobiales > Rhizobiaceae > Rhizobium_E > Rhizobium_E alvei. The sequence continues at coordinate 73,548 of NZ_JAUOZU010000014.1, forward strand.
GATGGGCCTGCATCGCCGCCAGAACCGCGTCGGAACCCTCTGGCGCAACGACAACCACGAGCTTGCCCTCATTGGCGACATTGAGCGGATCGAGCCCCAGAAACTCGCACGCCGCCGCGACCTCCGGCTTGAGCGGAATGGCCTCCTCATCGATCCGGAAACCGACTCTGGACTGGCTGGCGATTTCGTTGAGCGTCGCGGCGATGCCACCGCGCGTCGGATCGCGCATCAGGCGGATATGGGCTCCGCCCGCTGCCACCATGTCGGCCACGAGCCCGTGCAGCGCCGCGCTGTCGGAGACGATCGCGGTATCGAATTCGAGATTTTCGCGCTTCGACATCACTGCCACGCCATGATCGCCGATCGAGCCGGAGACGATGACTGCATCGCCGGGACGGGCGGCATCCGAGCGCAGATCGAGCCCGTCGGGAACGCAACCGACGCCCGCCGTCGAGATGAAGACGCCATCGGCCTTGCCGCGCTCCACCACCTTGGTATCGCCGGTGATGATCGGCACGCCGGCTTCGCGCGAGGCTTCGCCCATGCTCTGTGCGATCCGTTCGAGATCGGCGAGCGGAAAGCCTTCTTCGATGATGAAGCTGGCCGAGAGATAAAGCGGCACCGCACCCGCCATGGCGATATCGTTGATCGTGCCATGGGCGGCGAGCGTGCCTATATTGCCGCCGGGGAAGAAGAGCGGCGACACGACATAGCCGTCCGTCGTCATGACCATGCGGCCGGCTGGCACCGAAAAGGCCGATTGATCATTGCCGGCTCGCAGCCAGTCATTGTCGAAGGCCTTATGGAATATGCCCTCGATCAATTGCCCCATGGCGCGACCACCCGCACCATGGGAGAGATCGACGCGGCCATGGGCGATATCGAGCTTGCGCTTGTAGGCCTTGAGCATCACATTCATGCCACGGCCCTCCCGGCATCGACCTGACGCGCCTTTTCGCGGAAACGGCCATAGGTCCAGTGTGCCGCGCAGGCGCCTTCCGACGAGACCATGCAAGAACCCATCGGAGTATCGGGCGTGCAGACCGTGCCGAACAGCTTGCAATCGGCCGGCTTCTTGACGCCGCGCAGAATGGCGCCGCATTCGCAGGCCGGATTGTCTTTCGCCGCCGGCGTCACCATCGAGAACCGCTTTTCGGCATCGTAGGCGGCATATTGCGGGCGGAGCCTGAGGGCGCCATAGGGCACTTCGCCGAGACCGCGCCATTCGAAACTTTCGCGCAGTTCGAAGAAGTTGGCCACTTCCGCCTGGGCCTTCTCGTTGCCAAGTGCGGTGACGGCGCGGATATACTGGTTCTCCACCACATGGCGGCCGTCATTGACCTGCTGCACCAGCATCAGGATCGCCTGGATGACATCGAGCGGTTCAAAACCGGCCACCACCACCGGCTTGCGGAATTCTTCGGCGAAGAATTCGTATGGCTCGGTGCCGATGACGGTCGAGACATGGGCGGGACCGATGAAGCCGTCGATCTTGATGGTACCGAGCTTGCGCACATCCGGGCTTTCGAGAATGTTCTGGATCGCAGCCGGCGTCAGCACATGGTTGCAGAATATCGAGAAATTCTTGAGGTCCCTGGCAATCGCCGCCTTCAGTGCGAGCGCGGTGGGCGGCGTCGTGGTTTCGAAACCGATGGCGAAGAACACCACTTCGCGGTCCGGCTCGGCTTCGGCAATCCGCAATGCATCGAGCGTCGAATAGACCATCCGGATATCGGCGCCCGCTGCCTTGGCCTTGAGCAGGCTCGAACCGTCAGAACCCGGCACGCGCATCAGGTCACCGTAGGTGCAGAGCGTGATTTCGGGCCGCAGCGCCAGCGCGATCGCCGCATCGATGCGGCCGATCGGCAGAACGCAGACCGGACAGCCGGGTCCATGGATCATCTTCACGTTCGATGGCAGCAGGTCTTCGAGACCATAGCGTGAAATGGCATGCGTATGGCCGCCGCAAAATTCCATGAAATGGTAGGAGCGGGCAGGATCGGCCTGGGCGGCGATCTGTCGGGCAATATCCTTGGCGAGCCTTCCGTCGCGATATTCGTCGATATATTTCATGCCGCATCTCCCATGGCAGCTTCACGGATCAGGGCCAGCGTCCTCTCCGCCTCCTCCGGATCGATCTTGGCGAGCGCATAACCGACATGCAGCACGAGATAGTCACCCACCTTCACATCATCGACGAGGGCCGTCGAAACAATCTTCGACACGCCGTCGAGCGTGACCTTGGCCATATCATCGGGCAGCACTTCCTTGACCTGGACAGGAATGGCTAGGCACATGTTGGCATCTCCTCCATTGCATTCTTCTCATTCATGATCACCGAGCGCGCGCAGGCGGCCTGGCCGAGCGCAATGCCGCCGTCATTGGCGGGCGCAAGTCGAGGCAGGAACGGCGTAAGCCCGCACTCGCGAAGCGCTTGCGCCAACCCCTCGGCCAGCACGCGGTTCATCACGCAACCGCCGCCGAGCACCACCTGCCTGATACCGGTCCCGGCAGTTGCTCTCGCCACCCACTCGGTGAAGCCGGCAATCAGCGTACCGTGAAAGAGGCCTGCCGCTTCCGTCATCGACAGCTGCCGTTCGGCAAGCCGCAACAGCAGTGGGCGGAAATCGAGCCGTCCATCGGCAATCGAAAAACCACCAGCCATGGTCGAGACCATATCGACCTGCGCTTCCAGTTCCATCGCCGCCTGACCCTCATAGGACTGGGTAAGGCGAAGACCGGCGAGGGTCGCGGCCGCATCGAAAAGACGGCCGAGACTGCTGGTCAGCGGCGCACGCATGCCGCGGGCCAACATCGAAGCCAACTGGGTGGCGCCGGTATGATCCGGCCATAGCCTTTCGACATCCTCAAGCCGGCCTGAGGCCTGCAGCAGAGCCACCGCCATCCGCCAGGGTTCGCGCGCTGCCCGATCACCGCCGGGCAGCGGCAGCGGCAAAAGCGAGCCGAGGCGCTGCCATCGGGCACCGTCGAGCAGCAGCATTTCGCCGCCCCATCCCGTTCCATCGGTGCCATAGCCGTGACCGTCGAGCGCCAGACCGAGAACCGGACCCGAAAGACGATGCTCGGCCGTGACAGCCGCGACATGGGCCAGGTGATGCTGGGCCGTTACGATCGGCAGGTTGAGCGCTTCCGCCATCCGCACCGAGCGGAAATCCGGATGCAGATCGCAGGCGGCATATTCCGGCCTCACATCGAGGATCGAACAGAGATGGGCGATCGCCTCCCTCTGGAATCGGATCGCCTCGGCATTGTCGAGCCCGCCGATATGTTGCGACAGAAAGGCCTCGCGACCGCGGGTGACGCAGACGGTGTTCTTGAGATCGGCACCGGTGGCGATGATCGAGGGGCCGTCAATGCCGAGATCGACCGGCTCCGGCACGAAGCCGCGGGCGCGGCGGATGAAGGCGGGCGCGCCATCGATCACCTGCAGGACGGAATCATCGGCGCGGACGGCAATGTCGCGGTTGTGGGTGACGATCAGGTCGGCAATTGCCATCAGGCGGCGTTCGGCATCCGCATTGTCAGCCACCAGTGGTTCGCCACCGGGATTGGCGCTGGTGGCGACCAGCGCGGCGGGACAGTTTGGATTTTGCCGGGCGATCTCATCGAAAATGAGATGGTGCAGCGGCGCATAGGCGAGCATGACGCCGATCCGGCGCAGACCCGGAGCGATGGATGCCGGCAACAGTCCGGCGCGAGCCTCGATGAGCACGATCGGGCTCGCGGGCGAGGCAAGCAACGCTTCCTCGGCTGCGGTCGGTCGGCCGAATTGCCGCACCGTCTCGAGATCCTGCAGCATGAGCGCGAACGGCTTTTCGTCGCGGCCCTTTCTTTCCCGCAGATTGGCGATCGCCTGCTCGTTGCGCGCATCGCAGAGCAGATGAAAGCCGCCGATGCCCTTGAGCGCGACGATGCCGCCTTCGAGGATCATCGCCGCAATCGCATCGACCGAATGGCTGAGGCCGGGCCCGCAGGCCGGACAGGCGACCGGCTCGGCATGGAAGCGGCGGTTGTCCGGATCAACGTAATCCGCAGCGCAGGCCTGGCACATCGGAAATGACGCCATAGAGGTCTGGGCGCGATCATAGGGCAGCGCGCGCGTGATGGTGAAACGCGGACCGCAATGGGTGCAGTTGACGAACGGATAGCCAAAGAAGCGGCTTTGAGGGTCAACAAGCTCGCTCCGGCAATCGGCACAGATCGCCGCATCGGCGCCGATGCGGGTGGCCGTGCGTCCGGACTGGCTGTCGAGGATCTCGAAGCGTTCACCACCGGTCGGTGCCAGCTCCAGCACGTCGATCGCATCGATGCGGGCAAGTGGCGGCGCCTGTGGCCGGATTGCGTCGGCAAAACGATCGGCCGCTCCGCCTTCGATTTCGATCAGCACGCCGGCGCTGTCATTCAAAACGAAGCCGGAAAGATCCATGGACCGCGCCAGCCGATAGACGAACGGCCGGAAACCGACGCCCTGAACGGCGCCGCGCACCCGGAGCCTGAGGCGCCGGGGCAGAGCTTCCGTCGGTTGGGCGAGCGCCGGTACCATGGTTCAGGCCACCTTGGCGCGTGCGGCCCGCTGGGCGGCGGAGGCTTCGAGCCAGGCATAGAAGGCCTCCATGCCCTCGCCGGTGCGGGCCGAGACGATCAGCGTCTGTAGACGCGGATTGACGCGCAAGGCATTGGCGATGCAGAGGCCGACATTGAAATCGAGATGCGGCAGCAGGTCGGACTTGTTGAGGATCATCAGATCGGCCGCGGCGAACATGTCGGGATATTTGAGCGGCTTGTCTTCCCCTTCCGTCACCGAGAGCACCACCACCTTGTGGGCTTCGCCGAGATCGAAGGCAGACGGACAGACGAGATTGCCGACATTTTCGATGAACAGCGTCGAGCCGGCCACCGGCGCCAGGTCTTCGACCGCATGGCCCACCATATGGGCATCGAGATGACAGCCCTTGCCGGTATTGATCTGGATCGCAGCCGCACCGGTCTCGCGGATACGGGCCGCATCGTTCGATGTCTGCTGGTCACCCTCGATGACGCTGATCGTGACGCGATCCTTGAGATCTTTGATGGTACGGACCAGCAGGCTGGTCTTGCCCGAGCCGGGACTGGACACGAAGTTCAGCGCGAAGATGCCATTGCGATCGAAATGGCGACGGTTCTCGTCGGCATAGGCATCGTTCTTGGAGAGAATGTCACGCTCGACCTGGATGATCCGCTCCTGGCTCATGCCGGGAACATGAACGCCCGCGATACCCTTGCCGTAATGAACATCGCCCTTGTCGCCATGGTGATGGCCATGATCATGACCGTGATCGTCATGCGTATGGTCATGGTGGTGGTGATCATGGGGATGGGCATGGTGATGATCGTGCCCCTCGCCATGGTGGTGATGATGGTGGTGCTCGCCATCATGATCATGATGATGATGATGATCGTGACCATGATTATGGTGGTGGCCGCCGCCCTCATGCTTGTGGCCTTCGATGGATGCCGTTCCGCAACCGCATACCGTGCACATCAGATCACCTCCATGTCCCTGATCTTCAATTCATCGCCGGCCGTCATCTGAACGCGATGACGACCACATTCGGGGCAGGCCCCGAACCGTTCCTGCAAAGGCACCGTCTTGCCGCAATCGAGGCACCAGCCCTCGCCGGCAATCCGGTTGATTTCGAGTTCGGCGCCGTCAGCAATCGTGCCGTGACGGACCGCCTCATAGCAAAAGAGAAGCGCCTCGGGATCGACATGGCTGAGCACGCCGACATCGAGCCGCACCGATTTGACCCGGCTCGCGCCATTCTTGCGCGCCGTTTCGCAAACGATATCGATGACGCTTTCCATCAGCGACATTTCATGCATCGGCATCCTCCCGCACATCGACCTCGAATGCCACGCACGGATCGAACAACACGGCCAGAAGCGCCACGGCGCGTGCGGCCTCCTCCTTCGCTCCGATCGGCGAGGACAGGAGCGTTTCGACGAAGGGACCGGCCGGATGGAAGTTCCACTCGGTCGGCGCCAGAATCCGGTAGGCCGAAAGCCTGCCATCATCACCGATCTCGGCCTGATGATAGAGCCGGCCGCGCGCGCATTCAACGCTGCCATAGCCGCCGGTGCCGGGCGTCGGCCCGCCAGCGGCAAGTGCTGTCCAGTCCGGCTGGCGGCCGGCGGCCAAAGCCGCAAGGTCTGAAAGGCAGGTGGCCACATCGGCAATGCGCGCCCGCAGGCGCCGGACAAGATGCGGTTCCGTAATCGAATATGCTCCGGCCTTCCGGGCATAGGCGCCCGTCTCGATGACGCGTCCCGGCAGATGCGGCATGGCGGCATAATCGGGATCGCCGCATAGAAGCTCGATGACCGCATCATCATCGTCGGGCAGAAGCGGATCGGGCCTTGTCGATGGAAAGGCCGCGACGGCAACAAGCGTCTCTTCCATCCTGTCGAGAACCGATCCGGCCAGCGACCGGTCGCCATCCGCCGGAACGCCGAGCGCGCGGGCGGCATCGGCAAGCCGCGCGACATCCACGGCAAATTCCGGCCCCGCGACCGAACCGGTCCGGGCACGCGCAACGATTGCCTGCGAGGCCTGAAGTGCCGAACGCAGCTGCAGGCCCGCACTCGCGGCCATCGGCTGCGGCAGCGCTACCGGCCAATGCAGGACGAGCGCCCGGAGCGTCTCGAATATCCGTTCTGCCAGCAGACCCGCACTTGCGGCGCGGATTTCGCTTTCACCGATTGGGAGATCGGCCGCATTGAGGACGGCCATCCGCGCCGCGACGGATTGTGCAAAGCCGCAGAGCGAGAAGACCTGAGCGGCAAGCGCCGGTGCCTCTTCCGGCTGGCGCCCGACGAACATGCGGTTCAACCCCCGCGGCCGGCTGCCAGCGACCGCGACGGAACAGGCGAGCGCCCGCGACAGGGTCACCTCGATCCGGATCGTGCCTGCGCCGAGAAGGTAGGTCATGGGTCAGGCCTCTTCCCGCTTGCGGAAGTTGCCCCGCAACAGATCGCGCCGGTTGACCGGTGCCAGCGGAGCCGGGGGCGGTTCAAGCGCCATCGGATCGAAGAAGGCGCGCATCGCTTCCTCGGCGGTCTGAAGGGCCGTTTCCATATCGGCAAACTCAAAGACCGGCGAAAAGAGCGAACAGGAATCCACCCGGCCGATCGTCTCGAGCTCTCCGGCGATGAACTCGACCTCGCCCGCTGGCAGGCCCATCCGGACCGTCGAGCCGGGCGGCACCGGATCGGAACCCGGACCATCCGGCAGGTCGACAGCCACCAGGTTCATGAACCAGGGGGTGGTGATAATGCCGATCGCGCGGCCACCATGGCTGCGAAAGCCGGTTGCCGCGACCGAGAGCACGGAATTGCAGATCGGCACGTCCGCCATGGCGGTGGCGTGAACATGCCGGTAACGGTCTTCAAGCCGCTGGCCGATGACCGACGCCGGATCTGCAATCCCGAGCGCATCAACCGCCATCGCCGAGCCTCATGAACTTCGATTGCAGTGCATCGCAGTTGGGACAGCGCCAGTCTTCCGGAAGCTCCGAAAAGGGCGTTCCTGGCGGGATCTGCCAGACGGGGTCGCCCTCGGCCGGATCATAGACATGCCAGCAGATGCCGCATTCCATGCGATCCTGGCTGTCGGTCTCGCGCTTGCCGAAATTCTCGAAGGCACTCATTTGAAATAGGCCTCCTCGATTTCCCTCAGACGCACCGCGGAATCACGGAAATCTTCTTCGGCCGCAATCGCGACCGAGGGAATGTCGCAGATCTCGAGCGTGTCGAGAATGATCGTGTCCATGGCATTGAAGAACTGCACCGACCAGACGTTGCGGGCGCCAGTGGCAACGACGCGACAGGTGCCATAACCGCGCGAGGTGAGCTGCACCGGGCCGGCACCGAGCGTCGTCTGCAGGAAACCCATGTCTTCCGGGCTCATCGGAAAGAGCGAAAAGGTGATGACATGGGCCGGATCGCCATCACGATAGCGCGCCGTACGATCGGCGATTTCCGTCAGCACCGGCATGACATTCATGGCACCGGCAGGCGCAGGACCATGAACGATTGTCGTCGGCAATGCCGAACAGGCCTGGCGGACCGCCGCCGGAATGCTGGCCACCTCGACATAGTCGGCAATCAGCCGGCCCTCGGCATCGGTGAAACGGATGCGCCAGACCCCGGCCATCACCGCTTCCTGCATCTGGGCGGTGACGCCATTGGCGAGAGCCGCAACACCCGCAACCTCGCCTTCGCCGAGCGTTTCGGTGATCAGCGTGCGGTCATCCTCGGGAAAATCGGTAATATCGAACAGGCGCCCCGGCTCATTCGCCTTCTGGATAGCCAGCGCATCGGCAATCTCCGGCAGCAGCCGAGCGGTATGATTGCAACGCCGGATCATTTCCTCTGCCGTGCTGGTGGCCAGAAAATTGAGCTTTCGCGCCCTGAGCGGCGGTTCGGCGCCGATCGGCATCACGGTCATGGCCGTATCCTCGCCCTCCGGGGCGACCCAGAAACCCGCCTTCATCGCACAATCTCCTTGCCGGCATGGGTGATGGTGACCTGCGGCCCACCGGAGGCCACCATGACGGGCGCATCCGGCGACAGAAAGCCGCTGATCTTTTCCATATATTCGGACCAGTCGCGGATCTTGCCGATCACACCGACCGGCTGATCGCGCCGTGTGACGACAAGGCTCGGCATCACAACCACATTGAAGCGGGCCTTGAGCTTGTCTTCGGTGTTGCGACGGACGACGGCACCGCGCAGGCGGCCGTCAAAGGCATGCAAAAGCTCGGGAAGCACGACGGCAACATCATCGGCCTCCGGGCGTTGTGCCGGATCGCCGCTGAAAAACAGAAGCGCATGATCAGGCTCGCCGGCGGCGGGCGCCAGGAAGGCGTCGATGCTTGTCTCGTCCACCACAGGAAGTCGATGCCGCTCGCTCAGCGCGCGGACCAGAAAAGATGGCATAGTCTCCTCCACTTTCACTCTGCAGATTCTTGTCGTTGATCAATCTGCTCAAGGAACAGTCTGCAAAGCGCATGCCAGATTGAGGAAAGTTGGATTCCATTGATCTGGAAGGGAAATTTTCGCTCGGAAGGAATATTTTACGGATGAAACTGGAAAGTCAATTTCCAGTGTGGAAAATTACTTTTCACATGTCGCGCAAATGCGCCGGCAATTCCGGTTCGCGATTGACGAGATCGGCAAAGAGCGCATCGAAATCGCGTCCCGCTACGGCTTCGGCAAGGCCCGAGAGCGCATTGTCGATGGCGCGGGCTTCTTCCGCATCGAGCACGCGGATCGCCGAGCCGAGATGGGTAAGAACATGGGTGCCGGGCGCCTGCTCGCCGACCAGCATCATGGAAATCGCAACGATGTTGCCGTGGCGTTCGCACTGGGCCACGCAATCATTGCCGGTGACGACCTGCATGGGGATGCCGATGCACATGATGTCTTCCTTTGGAAATGTCGGAAGGGCCGCCGGACATCGCCGACGGCCCGGTGCGGCCTTGGAAGAGCCATCAGCCAGCGAGAAGGGCAGCGCCCGACAGCGCCACAAGGGCACCGGCAAACCGTCCGACGATCTGGCCCGTGCGTCCGAAACGGAGCGCAGCCAGACCGAGACCGACGGCATGCAGGATGACGGTCGCCATCATGAAGCCAGCAACATAGCCTGCAGCGCTCGACATGCCGGGCAGTTCGGTCCCATGGGCATGGCCGTGGAAGAGGGCACAGATGCCGACGATGGCGGCGGCGGCCATGGTCGGAACCCGAACCTCGAAGGCCACCAGCAGCCCGAGCATGGCGACGGTGAGCGCGATGCCCGTCTCCACCATCGGCAGTTCGATGCCATAAATGCCCATGACACCGCCCAGTGCCATCACGGCAACGAAGGCGGACGGCACGATGATGCGGGCAGAGCCGCCAAGCGTCGAGGCCCAGAAGCCGACCGCGACCATGGCAAGGATATGATCCAGCCCGCTGAAAGGATGGCTGAAGCCGGAAAAGGCGCCATCGGCATGCAGGCCCGGATGAGCTTCGGCGAGACCCGGCAGCGCCAGGAGGGCGGCAGCCGCCGCGATTGTGCGATAATTCATGGTTTCCTCCTAAAAGCTGAGTTCGGCCATCGGAAGACGGCGCTCGTAACTCTCATAATCGATGTCATTTTCGAGCAGGGGCGGAACATCCTCGTCCGCCGCCCGCGCTTTTACCGCGATGCCCCATCCGCGCAGGATCTCGACCGCCGCCTCGACGGCAGCCGGCAGGACGGCCTTGACCGGCTCGGTCAGCGGCCCGCCCCAATCCTCGAGATCGAGCGGCTGGCAACCGATCAGCGCAAGCCGCTCGGGATAATGGCCCATGAGATCGGCAGCGCTCAGGACTTCCTGAAAGCCGGTCTGGTGCAGGCTCATCTTCTTGGCGCCGGTGAACTTGGGCACCTCGTCGTCTTCAACCAGCTTCATCGTGCCTGGCTCGAGACCATAATCGATGGCATCGAAAACGATCAGCCGGTCATGTTCGTTGACGAACTGCACCAGATAGAGACCCTGGGTACCGCCATCGAGAATGGTGACGTTTTCCGGTACCGAATAGGCCTTGTGGAAGGCTTCAACGGCGCGGACGCCAAAACCTTCGTCGGCCCAGAGAATGTTGCCGATCCCGAGCACGAGCACCCGGGGTTCGGATTGCGATTGGGGAACGCTCGCCATTCAATCGTCCTCCCGGTCCTTGAACAGCCGCTCACCCGAGATCATCGACGAAATGATGCTCTGGCGGCTCATGATGTCTTCGCGAACGGCGACATAGATGTGGATCATCACGAAGAGCAGGATCAGCCACATGCCGAGATGGTGCCAGGTATGGATGTCCTGGCTGTTGGGCCAGATCGAGAAGACCCAGCCGAACAGGGCGTATTCCCAGCTGTCGCGGCCGGCACCTTCGCTGTAGAGCGCAAAGCCGGTGATCACCATGAAGAAGAGCGGCAGGGTGAAACCCAGGAACATGGCAAACTGCGCCAGCGGGTTATGGCCGACATATTTCTTCGGCTGGCGCACGAGGAAGGCATACCAGCCCACCTCATGCAGCCATTCCTTCCAGAACCGGCCACTCCAGAACGGCACATAGAAGATCTGCCGCGCATGGACATTGCCGACAAAGGCCCAGTAGACCCTGAGGATCAGGAAGACGGCGAGGATCTGCCCCGCCGCGAAATGGGCAAAGCGGATATAGCCCATCAGGAAGTTGGCGCTCGCCTCCCCCGGAACCGAGGGCAGCGGCGAACCAATGAAATAGCCGGTCAGCGCCAGTGTCAGGATCGCGAAGGCATTGATCCAGTGCCAGATGCGCACCGGCGCCTCATAGACATAGACGCTCTGGCGTTCCACGGCCTTTTCGCCGTGGGAATCGGCTGCGGCAAGCGTGTCTTGGACTGTCATGACCGCCTCCCTAGCGAACGGTGACCTTGGCCATTTCCTGTCCATCCGGGCTCATGACATGGGTCGAGCATGCCAGGCACGGATCGAAGGAATGGAGCGTGCGGAGAATCTCGAGCGGCTGCTCGGGATTGGACATCGGCGTATCCATCAGCGAGGCTTCGAAAGCGCCGATATTGCCTTCGGGATCGCGCGGGCTGCCGTTCCAGGTCGTCGGCACGACGCACTGGTAATTATCGATCTTGCCGTCCTTGATCTTGATCCAGTGGGCAAGCGCGCCGCGCGGTGCTTCGGTAAAGCCGACGCCCTTGACCTCCTTCGGCCAGGTTTCCGGCTTCCACTTGTCGACATGGGCTGTCGAAGAATCGCCGGCCTTGATGGTGGCGATCAGCTTGTTCTGGAAATGCCGCATCTGGTAACCGGCCCACTGCGATTCCAGCGCGCGCGCCGCGGTGCGGCCGAGCGTCGAGAAGAGTGCGGTGACCGGCAGGCCGAGATCCTTGAGCAGCTTGTCGACCGGATCCTTGAATTCGGCCTTGTTCTGGGCGTAACCGATGATCCAGCGGGCGAGCGGACCGACTTCCATGGCATTGCCCCGCCAGCGCGGCGACTTGATCCAGGAATATTTTGCCGATTCATCGAGCTCGATGATGTTGGTCTTGGTGCCCTTGGCATTGGGCCCGAGCTCGTAATGCGGCTCGGTGACGCCGTCCCAGGGATGAAGGCCCTTGGTTTCGTCGGGATACTTGTACCAGGAGTGGGTGACGAATTCCTGGATCTGTTCCGGATCGGCATGGTCGATCGGGTGGATCTCGGCGAGATTGCCGTTGATGATCGCACCGCGCGGCAGCTTGAGGCTGGCTTCCGAGTAATCGTTGGCATGTTCGGGAATGTCGCCATAGGACATGACATTCTTGCTCGACAGCCCGCCGCCATAGAGCCAGTCCTTGTAGAAGGAACCGATCGCCATGACATCCGGAACATAGACCATGTCGTTGAACTCGATCAGCCGATCGATGATCGAGGTGACCATGTTCAGCCGTTCCATGTTGATCGCGCCGACGCCGCCGGTACCGTCGATGTTGATCGGACAGGGCACGCCGCCGACCAGCCAGTTCGGATGCGGGTTCTTGCCGCCGAAGATCGTGTGGATCTTGACGATCTCCTTCTGGAAATCGAGCGCTTCGAGATAATGCGCTACCGCCATCAGGTTGGCTTCGGGCGGCAATTTATAGGAAGCGTTGCCCCAGTAGCCGTTCTTGAACGGGCCGAGCTGGCCGGACTCGACGAACTTCTTGAGCCGGGTCTGGATGTCCTTGAAATAGCCCGGCGAGGAGAGCGGCCAGCTGGAAATCGATTGCGCCAGCGCCGACGTCGCCTTCGGATCGGCCGAGAGTGCGGAGACCACATCAACCCAGTCGAGCGCATGCAGGTGATAGAAATGCACGACATGGTCATGCACCTGCAGGGCCAGCTGCATCAGGTTGCGGATGGAGTTGGCATTCTCCGGAATGGTGATGCCGAGCGCATTTTCCACCGCACGCACCGAGGTGAGCGCATGCGTGCCGGTGCAGACGCCGCAGATCCGTTCGGTGAAGGCCCAGGCATCGCGCGGATCGCGGTTCTTGAGGATCACCTCGATCCCGCGCCACATGGTGCCGGTGGAGACGGCATTGCGGATGATGTTGTTCTCGTCGACATTGACCTCGACCCGCATATGTCCCTCGATGCGGGTGACCGGATCGACGACGATGCGTTTGCCGGAATTGTCGAGCGTGAAGCCGTTCGGTGTCTGAATGGTCATGATGGTGTTCCTACCCAAATCTCTTATGCGTCGGCTTTTTCGCGCTTGCTGGTCACGCGTTTGACAGCGGTCACGGCCGCATGCGCAGCGATGGCGCCGCCGACGACGCCGGCTGCCGTCATGCCGATCTTGTCGGCGTTTGCTTCGATGCCGAACTGGTTGATGGTGGTCAGCCGATCATAGAAGCTGCCCTTGTCCCAGAAACCGTCTTCCGAGCAGCCGATGCAGCCATGGCCCGACTGGATCGGGAAGGACACGCCCTCGTTCCAGCGCACGGTGGAACAGGCATTGTAGGTGGTCGGGCCCTTGCAGCCCATCTTGTAGAGACAGTAGCCCTTGCGTGCGCCCTCGTCGTCCCATTCCTCGACGAACTGGCCGGCATCGAAATGCGGCCGGCGGTAGCACTTGTCGTGGATGCGCTGCGAATAGAACATCTTCGGCCGGCCCTGGCGGTCGAGTTCGGGCAGTTTGCCGAAGGTGGTGATGAAGGTGACGACGCCGGTCATCACCTCCGCGATGGGCGGACAGCCCGGGACCTTGATGATCGGCTTGTCGAGAATGACCTTGTCGATGGGCGTCGCCTGGGTCGGGTTGGGCTTGGCGGCCTGCACGCAGCCCCAGGAAGCACAGGCGCCCCACGCGATGACCGCCATCGCGTCCTCGGCCATCCATTTCAGCTTCTCGACGAACGGCTTGCCGCCGTCGATGCAGAACATGCCATCCTCGTTGAGCGGCGGATTGCCCTCGACGGCGAGGATATATTTGCCCTTGTACTTCTGCTTGGTCTCTTCAAGGATCGCCTCGGCCTGATGGCCGGCTGCCGCCATGATTGTGTCGTCGTAATCGAGCGAGATCATCGACAGAACCACATCCTTCACAAGCGGATGCGCCGAGCGGATGAAGCTTTCCGAACAGCAGGTGCATTCAAGCCCGTGCATCCAGATGACCGGCACCCGCTCGTTGGTTTCCAGCGCCTGCGCCATGGCCGTCGCCGCACCGGGGCCAAAGCCGAGGCTTGCCGCAGTCAGGCTGCAGAATTTCGTGAAACTGCGCCGGGTAATCCCCTGGCGGCGAATGACGTCATAGAAGGTTTCAGCAGTTGCCATATGGTCCTCCAGCAATCCATCCCCAACATGTCGCCCGAATGACACCCGGGCGTTGTAGGAGGAGGGTTTGCAAGAAGCGGGCCAAGAGCGATCAGGCTGTGGAGTTTCCTTTTATTTCTTTGAAATTTATAGCTATTTTCGAATATGACAAAACAAGGGACAGAGCCGGTCGGAAGCTTGGGCGGAAAGAAGCCTTGCAGCGGTGAAAACCGGCTTATCGCCTGCCATCCGGTTCAGTGAGCAGTGCAGACCATGCAGGGATCGAAGGAGCGGATCACATGCTGCAGCGCGGCAGATTTTGCTCCGAGTCCACCGGTGTCGAGCCCGGCCAGCGCGCTTTCGAGCGGTCCCGGCACGCCATCGGCATCGCGCGGGGAGAAGTTCCAGGTCGTCGGTGCGATGATCTGGTAACGCTCGATCCGGTCGTCGCGGATGCTGACCCAATGGCCGAGCGCACCGCGGGCGGCTTCCACCAATCCTGACCCTGTTGCCGTGTCCGGCAGCGCGAAATGGCGGCAGAACTCATCTTTCAGCCGCAGCTCGCGCAGCCAACCGCGCATGGAATGAACCAGAAGGGCCGTCTCGATCAGCCGCGCGACGATGCGGGTTCTGACCGAGGTCGCTCCGGTCCGCGCAATCAGGGCACGGATCAGCGGATGGCCGGCCACGGCAAGACGTGCAACGGCACCGGCTTCGGCCGGCATCTTGCCGAGCCGCGGCGCCTTTGCCCAGGAATAGGCGCGCTCCTTTTCGGCACTCGGAACCGTTTCGGAATTCCAGGGGCGGTCGCCAGATGGCAGAAACCAGGAATGGGCAACATCTTCGGAAATGCCGCCGACATCAAGTGCCGTGAGCGTGCCATCGGCAAGAAAGACACCGGATGGCAACAGCGAACCATCGGCCGTATGATAGGCGCCGAAGGACAAGAGTCGGCCCGGCCCCTTGCCCAGTTCGGCGAGCGAGAGATCATCGGCAAGCCGCAGGAACTGGCAGAAATCGGCTGTGCCGGCTTCCGCATAGGCCGTCAGTTCCTCCTCGGTCTCGAGTGACAGGATCGTATCGAGAGATGCGCCGTAGAGCGCCTGTTCGAGAAAGACCTGAAACTCACCAAGCAGGGTCAAGAGCTGCACCCGCTCGCCGACATCGATGGCGCGCGTGGTACCGCCGGGCTGGAAAGCCAGCGAATGCGGCCATTTGCCGGCAATCACGCCCATGACCTCCAGGAGCCGCTTGCGCATTGGCAGGAACTGGGCAGAACCGCCGCCACTCACCGCCTTGAAGCGCGAAACGACGCCATCGAACCATGATCGGCCGCGATATTCGTCGCGAGCGAAATCCGGCATGAAGAAGAGATAGAAGTGGGTGAGGTGATCGGCAATGTTTTCCGCCGCGTGGGCGAGATTGGCCGCGATATAACCATTGGGTGCGGCGCGACCACCGGCGAGATTGCGCAAGGCGCTGGCCGCAGCAATCGATTGCGACACCGAACAGATGCCGCAGATGCGCGGGGCGATGACCAGCGCATCCAGCCCCGGCCGACCGGCCAGCATCTGCTCGAATCCACGATAGAGCGTCGTCGTCACCTCGGCGCGCTCGATGATGCCATCCTCAATATCAAGGCTGACTTCGAGGTCGCCTTCGACGCGGTTGAAGGGGCCGGCAATGACGCGGTTCATTCGTTCGGACCCTTGTTGCGCGGCGATCCGAGGACGACACGATCTGACGTCGCATTTTCGCGCACCCGTTCCGGCGTGGCGGACTTGGACAAGGCTGCGAGCGCCACGAACCAGGCCTTGGGCATGTCGCGCGGCAGGCCGACCGGAATGCCACCGACCTTGGCCGTCTTGAGAAAATCCGTCGCACCTTCAAAACCGGGTTCGGTGCAGGCAATGCAGGAAAAGCCGCCATGGGTGCAGGAACCGCCACCGTTCCAGCCGCGCTGGTTGCAGTCGCCTGCAGCCTGGGTCGCCTTGCAGCCGAGATGCTCCATCATGCAGCCAAGATCGGAAAACTTTTCCGCACTCGCCTTGAATTCGTAATATTCGTTGCGCTCGCAACCGTGATGGGCAAGCGTCTTGGCATAGAATTTCGGTCGGCCGAGACGATCGAGATCGCGTTCGTCGAAATCGCCCATCTGGAGCGCGATGATCGTTTCCATGATCCAGCCGGGATGCGGGGCGCAGCCGGCGATATTGATCACCGGCAGACCCGACAGCGAGCGGTAATCCTGCCCGAGCACGCCGCCGGCCTCGCCGCCTTCATATTGCAGTCCCGAAGCCTCGGTCGGATCGGGCGCGATGGCATGAATGCCGCCATAGGAGGCGCAGGTGCCGACAGCCAGACAGTGATGCGCGCGCGGCGCAAGCCGTCTGACCCAATCCAGCATGGTGCTGCCTGTGCCGGCCAGCCGGTTGAAGAGGCCGCTTCCATTGGGCCCCCGCAGGACGGAGCCTTCGATACAGAGGAAATCGAGCGGAGTGCTGCCATCCTCGACGCGTTTCAGGATATCGATCGCTTCGGTGCCACTTTCCTCGCTGAGCGACGGATGCCAGAGCAGCTCGATGCCGAAGGATTTGAGTTCTCGCGCCCAGCCTTGCGCGCCATTGTCGAGCACGGACATGGTGCAACCGCCACAGCTGCCGGCCTGCAGCCACAGCAGCGTCATCGGTGATTCGGATCTGGGCATGCCGGTAAACATCGGCGGTGAATGTCGCATCTCGATCGAAGGCGGTCAACCTTGGTCCCCGCCGACGGGCCGAACCGGAAGCCGGCGATCACCATTCAATCGCACTGCCGTCATAGGCAAAGAAGCCACCCGAAAGACCGCTTTTAAGACCGTCGAGCACGGAAAGCAGCGCTTCGGCACTCTCCGCAGGCGGCATGCGGCTATGGCCAGCGGCATAGCCTTCCGTCAATGGTGTCGCCACCGTCCCGGGATGCAGCGCCGCCAGCACGGTTTCCGGATGCGTGCGGGCAAGTTCGACCGCGGCGGTGCGCACGATCTGGTTCAGGGCGGCCTTGGCGGCGCGGTAGGAGATCCAGCCGCCGAGCCTGTTGTCGCCGATCGAGCCGACGCGGGCGGACAGAAAGCCCATCAGGCTGCGATTGCGCCGATCGAGCTTTGGCGAAAAATGCTTGAGAACCAGCGCTGTGCCCACGGCATTGAGCGCGAACTGTTTCATCATCGCGTCAGCAGAAATCTGCCGCAACGCTTTTTCAGGCCCGACCCCGTCAATCGTCAGGCCCCCGGTCGCGCAAAAGACGAGCTGGAAAGGGCCCTCAAGCCTTTCGGCAGCCTGAGCCACAGAAAGCTCGTCCGTCACATCAAGCCCATCGTCGCGACGCGACAGGCGAATAAGTTCGCCACAGTTGGTGTCGGCCGCGAGCGCCTCTGCGATTGCCGAACCGATCCCGCCGCTGGCGCCGATCACGATGGCCCGGTAGCCGGGCGATAAGGATGTCATTCGCATTTCATGCTCCTTCAAACATCTGATCCGGCATCCAGCTGTTCGAGAAAAAGACGGGCGCTTCTGCGGTAACTGTCACGCTGGCTGTCATCCATCCGCCGCCACGCGGCGTAAGGCTGCGCCAGTCGATGGTTGCGCGAGAGCTTTTCCGCGTTGCGATCGAGGAAATCCCAATAGAGCGCGTTGAAGGGACAGGCGCCCTCGCCTGTCTTCCGACGGACATCGTAGGCGCAACTCTCGCAATAGTCGGACATTTTCGAGATATAGGCGCCGCTCGCCGCATAGGGCTTGCTGCCCATGATGCCGCCATCGGCAAACTGGCTCATGCCGATCACATTCGGCACTTCCACCCATTCAAACGCATCCGCATAGACTTCGAGATACCATTCATGCAGCGCATGCGGATCCAGTCCGGCCAGCATGGCAAAATTTCCGGTCACCATCAGTCGCTGGATGTGGTGCGCATAAGCATTGTCGATCGTTTCGCGGATCACCGTGGCGAGACAGTTCATGTTCGTCTCGCCGGTCCAGAAGAAGGATGGCAGCGGCCGCCCGGCGGCTAGGAAATTCATCGACACATAATCCGGCATATGCAGCCAGTAGATGCCGCGCACATATTCCCGCCAACCGATGATCTGGCGGATGAACCCTTCGACCGCATTGATCGGCGCCCGTCCTTCAAGATAGGCGCGTTCGGCGGCACGACAGAGCGCCATTGGTTCGAGAAGTCCGATATTGATCGAAAAGGACAGGAGCGAATGATTGAGGAACGGATCGCCTCTCAACATTGCATCCTGCGTGTCTCCGAAATGCGGCAGGAAATCATCAAGGAATCGATCAGCGGCCTCTTCGGCCTGCTGCCGCGTCACCGGAAAGAAGAAGCCATCGACCGTCCCCATATGGTCGCCGAACCGGTTCGTGACCAGATCCATGACAGCGCGCGTGATGGCATCAGGAGAAAAGCGCGGACGTTTCGGGCGGAAGAGATCGGGTTTGGCTGGCTTGCGGTTTTCACTGTCGAAATTCCAGCGACCGCCGACGGGCTTGTCGCCCTCCATCAGGAGACCGGTTCTGCGCCGCATGTCGCGATAGAAGAATTCCATCACCATTTCCCGCCGGCCTGTCGCCCAGACCTGGAACGTCTCGTGGCTGCAGAGGAAACGGTCGTCGGGGCGGATCTCGACCGGGCGTCCGGTTTGCGTTGCCCACTCCCGCATCGCTTCAAGCACGCGATATTCGCCCGGTTCCGTGACGATGATGCGCTCAGGCTCAAACGCTTCGACGGCCCGGATCAGTTCGCCGGTGAAGGACCCCCGGTTGTCGGGCGCGTCGAGCTGGCGATAGCAAACCCGATGGCCGAGAGCGCGCAACTCTTCGGCAAAATGGCGCATGGCCGACAGGATGAGGACGAGCTTCTTCTGGTGGTGACGGACATAGCCCGTCTCCTCGGCCACTTCACACATCAGCACGATATCGCGAGCGGGGTCACAGCCTGCAAGACTGGAAAGCGCAGGCGACAGCTGGTCGCCCAGGACAAGGATCAGATTGCGGCATTGCTCGACCGCCATGGCGGTTGTCCTGACAGGCTGGAGATGAGTGCTTCAGATTTCCTGAAGGATACGCGCCGGCGACACCTTCGGATCATTGATCAAGCTGCTGCAAACCTGGGGGGATGGCTGGTTTGGCAGGAGCATACGGTGCGCAAGCTCTTCTCCCCTTGGGGAGAAGATGTCCGAAGGACAGATGAGGGGGATATGCCCAGCCCTCCTTTGGAACCTGTTGCTTCGGCCCCCTCATCCGGCGCTAACGCGCCACCTTCTCCCCGCTGGGGAGAAGAGGCCACAACGATCCAGCCCTCATTGCAGCCCCTAAGGCAGACAGTTTTGCGCCGGACCTTCAGA
The DNA here is from genome assembly GCF_030551875.1 of Fluviirhizobium alvei. Classification (GTDB taxonomy): domain Bacteria; phylum Pseudomonadota; class Alphaproteobacteria; order Rhizobiales; family Rhizobiaceae; genus Rhizobium_E; species Rhizobium_E alvei. The sequence continues at coordinate 93,288 of NZ_JAUOZU010000014.1, forward strand.
GCACGCCCCAGGCACGGAAACGGCCACGCCCGGTCATTTCCCGCAGACCGAGTTCGGCAACGATGCGCCGTGCCGCCTGCGGGGTCACATCCAGCGTCGAAGCCACCATGCTGGCCGACACAAGCGGGCGGGCAATGACGAGATCAATCAATTGCGGCAGGCGGGATGATGTCCGGCGATCGATGAGTTTGCGTTCCATCACCTGACGGGCGAGCAGCAGACGATCGTGATCCTTGAGCCCCTGCGCCGCACCGGCCGAAATTCCTTCCAGCAGGCTGAGAAGGCGGATGTTGCGATCGCGGTGCCGCCGCCGATCGACGGGAATCGCTTTCAGCCCGTAATTGATCGCAGCAAGATGCCCCGCGGTGGTGATCCCTGCCTGTCGCAGGATCGCAGCGGCCAGCAGCCGGCCAAGCCAGTTCATATGCTGCAGCACTTCCAGGCTGTTCCAGGCATCGAGGCAGAGCACCGCCCGCAGAAGCGGCGGCAGGCCCTCCGTTTCCCTGAGCACGGACTGCCATTCGGCGATGCGCTCATCCTCATCCCAATCAAGATCGTAAACCAGCGGATCCCGATCGCGCCTGTCGCGGCGGTCAGGCGCCCTGGCCTCGGCAATCGCCGCTTCCGACCGGATCAGGAGGGCATCGATCGCCGCCAGTTCTGCGGCCAGGGGATCACCCGGATCGGGCGCCTCGCCATCGTCGGCGGCATCGGGTTGCAGCGCTTCCTGGCTGTCTTCGGCACGATCACTCTGGGGAGGGGTGGGAGCGGATGTCTCCAGGCCCTGGAGATTGCGGATATTCTCCGCCTTGAGCGCCCAGCCCGCTGGCTGCAGCGCAATGCGCCGGCGTGTTTTCAGAACATCGCGCGCCATCGTCAGTTCATGGGTGGGGGTACGGATGTCATGTTCCGCATCATGCAGAACGAGATCTTCCAGATGGACGAGTTCGCCATCGATCCACAGCGACGCACAGGCATCGGAAAAATGCAGCCGTTCGATCCATCCCGGCCCGATCGGGGAGCGGGCGATCCGCTCGTCAAGCCGGGCCCAGAGCGCGGTCGCATCGGCAACCGGCCCTAGAAGACTTTTTAGCGGAAGTTTGCCGAGTTCATAAACCATTGAAAAGATGGTAGATGACTCGTCAAACGAAAGCTATCCGTCTCCTGGGGATAGGGCCAAAAAGGCTGCATCCCTTTCGCCATTCGCGCCCAAAGGGCGCGAATGGTCAGGTCATGCCGGATCGATTACATCCGCATCAGCAGGCCGCCATCGACGGCAAGTTCGACACCGGTGATGTAGCTCGATGCATCCGAAAGCAGGAAGAGAGCCGCATTGGCCATGTCGTCAGCGGTGCCGACGCGGCCGAGCGGGGCATAGTTGGCGATTGCCTTGAGCGTATCGGCATCCCAACGGGCCTGCAGCGGCGTGTGCGCCATGCCGGGGCAGATGGCATTCGAACGGATGCCTTCGGCGGCAAGCTGCATGGCGAGCGATTTCGACAGCGCGCAGACGCCGGCCTTGGAGGCCTGATAGGCATCCTGCGGCTTGGGATCGCCGCGATACCACTGGATGGTCGAGAAATGCACCATTGCGCCGCCGCGCTCGGTCTTGCGCATGAAGGGAACCGCCGATCGCGCGGTCAATGCCATGGCCTTGAGATTGATGTCGAAGACCTGGTCCCAGACATCCATGTCCATCTCGAGCACGGACTTGTCGCGCCCGAACCAGAGCACGCCGGCGACATTGACGAGATAGTCGATGCTGCCGCGCTTGGCGCCAGCTGCTTCGATTGCAGAAGCGATGAACGCGGCATCGGCGAGATCGCCCTGGTAATAGTCGAGCCGGTCGCCCGCTGCCGAGAGCGTTTCCGGCATCGGCTTGATGTCGAGCGCAGTGACGGTGGCGCCGGCGGCCAGCAGCTTGCTGGCGATCGCTTCGCCCATCCCGCCGCCTGCCCCGGTCACAACCGCGTGGCGTCCTGTGAAGTCATAGGTGATCATAGTCGTCCTTCCTGCCAGACAGAGTCTCCAATGGCTGCCAGCTTAATGCGATTTTCACGGCCATCAAGCCCATTTGGAAAAAAGTTGCTAGAATCGAAAAATTATGTAGCTTGGTCTCCATATTCGAAATTCAGAAAGGGAACCCATGTCGCAATCCACCTTCAATGTTGTTTCGCCGATCGATGGCTCGGTCTATCTGACGCGCCCCTATGCCGGGGCCGCCGAGATCACCCGGACGGTCGAAGCCGCCCGTGCCGCCGTATCGCGCTGGCGCCGGGTTCCCGTCGCCGAGCGCGCAGCCCTCGTTGCCGCCTTCGGCGAAGAAATGAAACGCCGCGCCGACCAGCTTGCCGATGCCGTCTCCTGGGAAATCGGCCGGCCGCGCTGGCAGGCAGATGAAACCGGCCGTCTGGCGCTCGTTGGCGAACTCCTGGCCAAGGATGCAGCTACAGCCCTCGGCGATCGCGATTTCGAGAGCGATGACAATATCCGCCGCTTCACCCGCGCCGTCCCGGGCGGCCTGCACCTGTCGATCTGCGCCTGGAACTACCCGACCGCCATGCTGGGCTATCTCGTCAGCCAGCCGCTGATTTCCGGCAATGTCGTCATTCTCAAACATTCGCCGCAGACACCTTTGATCGCCGAAATTGCAATCGAAGCATGGAAGGCAGCGGGCGGACCGGACGGCGTGTTCCAGACGCTGCATCTCAGCCACCCCGATGCGGAACGGCTGATTGCGGCCGGCACGTTCGATGCCGTCAATTTCATCGGTTCGGTCAATGGCGGAAAGCGGGTGCATGCCGCAGCCGGCGGAACCATGACGCAGGTTCATCTCGAACTCGGCGGCAAGGATCCGGCCTATATTCGTGCCGATGCTGATATCGAAGCGCTGATCCCCGATATTGCCGAAGGCTGCTTCTCCAATGCCGGCCAGAGCTGCTGCTCGGTGGAGCGCATCTATGTCGATCGCAGCGTTCTCGGCCGCTTCAATGAGGCGCTTGTCGAGGAGGCCAAGAAATGGACGATCGGTCATCCGATCAACGACAAGGCGATGATTGGCCCGGTGGTGACGGCGATTGCCGCTGACCGCATCCGGGGACAGGTCGCCAGCGCGGTCGCCGGTGGTGCACGCCTCCTGCATGGTAGCGAGACCAGTCTCGGCGCCACCTACGTTCCCGCCCAAGTGCTTGTGGATGTCGACCATTCGATGTCGATCATGCGCGACGAACTGTTCGGACCGGTTGCCTGCATCCAGGGCGTCGATGGCGATGCCGAAGCCATTGCGCTCATGAACGACAGCACTTTCGGCCTCTCGGCCAGCATCTGGACCCAGGATATCGACAAGGGGCTGGATCTGCTCGATGAGGTGGAAGCCGGCACGGTCTATCTCAACCGCTGCGACCATGCCGACCTCTATCTGCCCTGGGGCGGCATCAAGAATTCGGGCCTCGGCCGCACGAACGGTCGTGTCGGACTGGTGGAAACCACGGCACCCAAGGCCTTCCACATTCGCCGGAAGATCGGCTGATCATGGCGGACAGATCCTCTCTCACGGCGCCCTCGAGCGGCGCCGTGGAACTTTTGACGCCGGAGGGAACGAGCCCGTTCCTTCTCGTCTGCGAACATGCCGGCGCCGAGATCCCGCCCGGTTGGGACGGTCTCGGCCTCGATCCGGCCTTCCTGTCCACCCACTATGCCTACGACCCCGGCGCGGCCCTCGTGACCCGCCGGCTCGCACAATCGCAAAATGCCCGCGGCGTGCTGGCGCGCTATTCCCGCATCTTCCTCGATTACAATCGCTTCGCCGATGATTGGGACTATATCCGCCCCGATCTCGGCGGCATTCCGGTGCCAGGCAATCTTTCCATCGAGGCCGAGGATCGTGAGCGCCGGGAAGCGCTGGCAGTTCTACCCGTCCGCGCGGCGATCGAAACGGCACGCGGCAATGCTCGGGCTGTCATATCGGTTCACAGCTTTACCCCCGTGATGGCCGGGGAATTGCGCACCGTCGATGTCGGGCTTCTTTGGGATGAGGACAACGCCTTCGTCAGGATCGCTCTTGAAGAACTGATGCGCCTTGCGCCCCTGTTCGATTTGCGACCCGGCGACAATGCTCCCTACGATCTGCGCAAGGTGGGGGCGCGCAGTCTCAAAACCCACGCGGCCGATCACGGGCTCCCCTATTTCTATGTCGAGGTGAACAACGGCCTTTTTTCCAATCCGGAAACTTCGGATCGGGCGATTGCCTTGCTGGACGAAACCCTGAACGCTGTGTTACGCCGTCAGTCGGAATGGGATTTTGCATAGCAGCATGACAGATTGCATGGGCCGGCTTTGCCGATGAAATCAGCGACTTCAAGAGGGTGATCGGGGCAGGTATGACCAACGAGCTTGGCGAGACGATCCGTCAGACACGTAAGCAGTTGAAACTGACCCTGCGCGAACTGGGGGAACGGTCTGGCCTGACAGTTTCCCAACTTTCCAAATTGGAGAATGGAAAGCAGCGCATTTCCGTCGATGTCGCACTCAAGATCGCCGGTGTCCTGCGCGTGCCCGTCACCTCACTGCTGGCGGCTCCGCGCCAGATGCCTCTCGGCCGGCGCTCGATCACGCGCGCCGGTACCGGTACCCAGCATCAGACCGAAGGCGTGATTTTCGAGGTTCTCTGCAGCGATTTCCGCGACAAGAGCAACATCTTCTGGAATGTCACCATCTCCGGCCGCACGATCGAGGAAACCGGCGGCTGGCGACGGCATTCGGGCGAGGAATTCATCCAGGTCCTGTCCGGCATCCTCGAATTGCACAGCCGCCACTATGAGCCGCTCATCATGGCTCCGGGCGACAGCATCCTCTTCGATGGTGAAATGGAACATGCCTATGTGTGCCACAGCGAAGAGCCGACACGGCTTTTCATGTCCAACACCATGATGCGCAACCCGATCCCCGACCTGCCTGAACTTGCGCCCGTCAGACCCGCTGGCCCGCGCCGGGCACGGCGACCTGCCTGAGCCACTCGGCAATTCGGCCGCTCGTCCGACCGATCGGACTGCGTCTGGATTGGCGCCAGAGGCGTTCCGGCGCCCTCCCCGACCGGCGCAATCTCTGACTGTTTTGTCGCGAAAATTTCCTCAGGAGTTATTTTTTTCTAAAATCGAAAATTTTCTATTGTCATGCGGCGTTTCGGCACATAACCTTTCCCCATAACACGGTCCGACATCGCATCGGACCAGGGGGACTTGCTCATGTTGGCCGTCACGGCAATCGGAAAATCCTTTGGAGGCGTTCGCGCTCTTTCTGACGCCAGCCTCGACTGCGCACCCGGCGAGATCGTTGGCCTGATCGGTCCGAACGGCGCCGGCAAATCGACCCTCGTCAATGTCGTGACCGGTTTTCTGCGCCCCGACCGCGGTACGGTGAAACTCGGCGCGCGGGAGATTACCGGTCTCGATGCGCGCGCGATTTCCGCTGCCGGCATCGCCCGAACATTCCAGAACCTGCGCGTCTTCGGCAGCATGACGGTTCGACAGAATGTCGAGGTCGCCCATTCCCGCTGCCGGCAACTGAACCCGCAGAAGGCGGCGCGCGTCGATCCGGACAGCCTGCTTGCGACATTTGGCCTGACTTCCGTTGCCGGCGCCCTCGCCAGCGAGTTGCCCTATGGCAGCCAGCGCTGGCTCGAGATCGCCCGCGCGATGGCCACCGTTCCGGATTTTCTCATGCTCGATGAACCGGCAGCCGGTCTCAACGACGAGGAAACATCGCGCCTCGGCACCGTCATTGATGGGGTGCGGCACACGATGGGAACCGGTATTCTGGTGATCGACCATGACCTGCATTTCATCAACCGGATCTGCAAGCGTCTTTTCGTTTTCGATCAGGGCAGCCTGATCGCGAGTGGCGCTCCCGAAACCGTCTGGTCCGATCCCCGCGTCATTGAAGTCTATGTCGGCGCCAGCGCGCCGGTCACAACCAGTGTCAACTGAAGAACCTAGGCAAATTGGAGGGTAACTTATGCGCATCAAGACAACCGGGATAAGCCTTGCCGTAACGGCCGCGCTTGGGCTGCCGGCCCTGGCATCTGCCGACGAAGTCAAGATCGGCATGGCCGCGTCGCTCACCGGCGCCTTTGCCCCCTATGTCGAAGTCGAGGGCGCCCGTTGCGAAGCGGCCCGCCTCAATGCGGCCGGCGTTGGCCCGAAAATGACGTTGCTCGTGGAAGATTCCCGCTCCGATCCGCCGCTGTCGGTGACCCTGGCCCAGAAGTTCCTCGATGAAGGCGTGCAGGTCGTGACCGGCATTCCCTTCCCCGATTCCCTCATTCCGATTGCCCAGGCCGCCGAGCCCTATGGCGCGATCGTTTTCTCGGCGCCGAACACCCAGGTCGAAATGCAGGTCACGGGTCTCACGAATTTCGTCGCCGGTGCGGTTCCCGATCCGGTCAATGGTGCGGCCACGGCTGAAGCCGTCTACAAGGCCGGCGGCCGCAATGCGCTGCTGCTTGTCTCTGCCGACAATGGTTCCTGGTCGGAAAAGCTGCCGGTCTGGTTCGGCGAAGCTTTCGAGCATCATGGCGGCAAGGTGGTCGGTACGCTCAATTATTCGTTCGGCGTCACTGACTGGTCGCCGCAGATCGCCCAGATCAAGGGCATGAACCCGGCGCCCGACGTCATTCACATCTCCTCGATGCTTCCGGATGTCGGCATCCTCATCCGCCAGCTGCGTTCGAACGGCTTTACGGGCTTTATCGTCGGCTCCGACGGTTTTGACGATCCGTCGCTCGAAGGCGCCGTCGGCGATGCAGCCGCCCTCGACAAGGTGATGTTTGCCACCCACGGCGCTACCGGTGTCGGTTCGGATATCGACAAGTTCCTTGATGATTGCCGCAAGGCCGGCTTCAAGGTTCAGGGCATTTTCGATGCGCTGGGCGCCGATATGGTCCGCGAAACCCATGCCGCCGCCGTCAAGGCCGGTTCGACCGATGCCAAGGCGATCCTGGAAGCGCTCCGAGCCGAAGGCGGCAACCCGGCTGTTACTGCACCGATCGCCTCCTATGCGGAACATGGTGGCTATCCGGTCAAGGCCGTTCCGGTGATCGGCTTCAAGGACGGCAAGCGCATGGTCATCTCCAACGAGATGCCATCCTTCGTTCCGGCCTGGCAGTAAGCCCATGCCCAGCATGCTGAGCTTGGAGAAGCTCCAGGTGTCTTACGGGGCCGTACAGGCGGTACGGTCCCTCGACCTGACGGTCGGGGAGGGAGAACTCGTTGCCCTCCTCGGACCGAACGGCGCCGGAAAATCCTCGACCATCGGCGCGATCACCGGTCTGGTTCCCTCAAAGGGCCGGGTCCTGCTCGGCGGCACCGATATCAGCATGCTGCCCGCGGAATCCCGCATTGCGAAGGGACTGGCGATCTCGCCGGAAGGCCGTCGCGTTTTCGCCAACCTCACCGTTGGCGAGAACTTCCGCATGGGCGCGGCGCTCAGACGGGACCGCGCCGGCGTCCGCGACGATACCGAACGTTTCCTCGACATGTTTCCGGTGCTGCGCGAACGGTTCGCCCAGCCCGCCGGCACGCTCTCCGGCGGCGAGCAGCAGATGCTGGCGATCGCCCGGGCGCTGATGTCGCGACCACGCCTTCTGCTTCTCGACGAGCCGTCTCTTGGTCTGGCGCCACTGATCGTGACCAAGATTTTCGATTTCATCGGCGAACTGAAGGCGAGCGGCCTCACCCTGCTCGTCGTCGAGCAGAATGCCGCCCAGGCCATGCGGTTTGCCGATCGCGTCTATATTCTATCGACCGGCGAAGTGCGGTTTGTCGGCACGCCGGCCGATCTTGAAGGGACCGATCTCATGTCCGTCTATGTGGGAGGCTGAGCGGTGGAGTATTTCGTCCAGCAGTTTGTCAACGCCGTGGCTTTCGGTGCCGAATATGCGCTTCTCGCGCTTGGCCTCGCCGTCATCTACTCGATCATGCGGCTCATGAATTTCGCCCATGGCGAAGTCATTAGCACAGCGGGCTATGCGGTTCTGCTTGCCATGTCGCTCGGCTTCACCTCGCCGTGGATCGCCGTTCTCGTGCCGATCGTTGCGGCAGGTGTCATCTCCGTCATCCTCGAACGTGTCGCGTTCCGTCCGGTGCGCAACGCGCCGGCGACGACCGGGATGCTAACCGCCTTTGGCGTCAGCATCATGATGCAGAACCTGCTGCAGCTTATGGTCTCGGCAAGGCCGCAAGCCATGCCGCTTCTCAATGGTCTCAGCACCACCTGGTATCTCGGTCCCTACGCGGTCTCCTCGTTGCAGATCCTCGAACTTGTCGCCGCCATCCTCTGCATCGGCGCACTCGTTCTCTTTCTCAATCACTCCAATCTCGGCATCGCCATGCGCGCCGCCTCGCGCGATTTCGCCACCGTGCGCCTGATGGGCATTCGGGCGAACCGGGTCATCGCGATTGCCTTTGCGATTTCGGGCATCCTTGCCGGCGTGGCGACCGTCTTCATCCTGGCGCGTCGCGGCGGTGTCGCTCCCGACATGGGCTTCGTCCTGGTGCTCAAGCCCTTCGTTGCCTGCGTCATCGGCGGCTTCGGATCGCTGGCCGGCGCCGCCGTCGGCGGCATGCTGCTCGGCTTCATCGAGGTCGGCCTGCTGGTGGCGCTTCCGCAGGAATATGGTGGCCTCAAGGATGCCCTGACCTATGCCATCGTCATCGCGATTCTCGTTTACCGCCCGGAAGGTCTGCTCGGATCGCGGCGCGAACTCGGCGACAAGGAATTCTGACATGTCCAAGACCAAGACTGGCAGCTCCGATTTTGGCTGGGTGCGACGCGCGCTCAAGGGTGGAGCCGTCACGGCTGTTCCCGTGATCCTCATCGGCGTCGGCATGATGCTCTTTGCCCCCAACTATTACCAGAACCTCGCTGCCGCTGCGGTGCTCAACCTCATCATTGTCGTCGGGCTGCAGATCTTCATGGGCAATTCGGGCCTTGCCAATTTCGGCCACAGCGTCTTCGTCGGCCTCGGCGCCTATGGGATGGCAATCCTCGCCACCCCGGTGATGATGAAAAAGCTCTCGATTCCCAACGCGCCCTTCGGACTTGCCCAGGTCGAGCTTCATCCGGCGCTGGCGGCTGTGATCGCGCTTGCGGTCGTTGCGGTGATTGCGGTTTTCACCGGTCGAATCATTTCGCGGCTTTCGGGCGAAGCGACCACTATCGTTACGCTTGCGCTGCTCATCATCTGCCATTCGGTGTTTCTGCAATGGCCGGCCCTGTTCAAGGGCAACCAGGCATTCTTCGGCATTCCCAAAACCGTCAGCCTGCCGGCGCTGATTGCCTTTGCTGTCTTCACCATCCTCATTGCGCGGCTGTTCCGCGAGAGCCCGAGCGGAATGCAGTTGCGCGCAACCGCCGACAATCCTCGCGCAGCCGAAGCACTGGCCATCGATGCGCGTGCGCTCCGCCGCAAGGCCTGGCTGCTTTCCGCACTCGTCTGCGGCCTCGCCGGCGTGCTCTATGCCAGCTTCACCGGCACGATCAGCCCGCGCCTCTTCTATTTCCAGCAGGTGCTGATGACGCTCGCCATGCTGATCCTCGGCGGTCTGGGAACCGTGACCGGTGCGGTCATCGGCACCCTCATCCTCTCGATCAGCCTGGAACTCATCCGCTCGATTGAATCCGGCGTCGATCTCGGCCCGATCCATCTGCCCGAAATGCTCGGCCTTTCGGGCGTGGCCCTTGGCGCCGTGATCGTATTCTGCATGATCCTGCGGCCACAGGGACTGAGTAGCCGCTATGAACTCGACGAGGCGCTTGCCGTCGGGCTCGGCAAGCGCAAGACAGACATATCCACGACAGGAGACCAAAAATGAACTTCGTCGAACAGGCGGCAGCCTACGCACCGTCATACGAAGCCGAATACCAGCGCCTGAAGGCCGCTGGCGTCCGCTATATCCAGAGCCATATGGTCGACATGGCCGGCACGCTGCGCACCAAGATCTCGCCCTTCAAGCTGTCTGCCAGCGGCGACGCCCTCAACGGCATTCTCTATTGTGTATCGCATGGGGACGGCCAGCCGATCGGCGATACCGCCTTCGAATCCTACATGGCATCGGGTGACAACGGTTTCCCCAACATCCAGTGCGTGGCCGATCCGGCCTCCGTGCGCCAACATGGCTGGCGGCCGGAGATGGCCTCGGTCATCTCCACCGGCTACATGCTCGACGGTTCGCCCTGCCTTGTCGACCCGCGCTATGTGCTCTCCAAGGTCGATGCCCGGCTGCGATCGCTCGGCTATACGGCAAAAGTGGCGCTCGAATACGAATTCGGCATCTTCCATGCCGATGAGGAACTGATGCAGCAGGGTCGCTTCCGCGAACTCAAGCCCTGGGGCCAGTCGCTCGTCAACTATGACATCGCCCGCACCGGCGACTATCAGGATCTGGTGCTGGAATTCATGAAGCGGATGGAATCGCTCGGGATCGGCGTTGCCTCCTTCGTCACCGAATATGGCCACGGCATGTATGAATTCGCGCTGACGCCGAAGGACGCCGTGGAAGCCGCCGACGATGCCGTGCGCGCCAAGCTGCATCTGCGCGAACTCTGCGCCGAACGTGGCCTTGTCGCCACCTTCATGGCCCGTTTCCAGCCGCCGGGCAAGGAAAGCGCCTGCGGGGCACACCATCACCTGAGCCTCTGGCAGGATGACAAGCCGGTTCTGGCAGCCGGCACCAACGCGCTCTCGCAAGTCGGCCAGCAATTTCTTGCCGGCATGCTCAATCGGCTGGCCGAAACGCATGTGTTCTTCCGTCCGACGATCAATTCCTATCGCCGGCTTGATCGTGGCGCCTGGTCGCCGGAAGATGTCAGCTGGGGTTACGAGAACCGAACGGCTGCCATTCGCACCATCACCACGCCGACACCGTCTGCCTGCCGGTTCGAAAACCGGGTGCCGGGCGCCGATGTCAATCCTTATCTCACCGTGGCTGCCATGATCGCCGCCGGCGCCGAAGGGATCGAAAAGGGGCTCGTACCGCGGGCAGCCGACGCCGGTTTGGCACCGGATGGCAGTGCGGTGCGGCTGCAATCGAACCTGACGGATGCCACGGAAGCGTTTGCCTCGTCGAAATTCTGCGCCGAAGCCTTCGGAAAGGAATTCCGCGACCACTATGCCGCAAGCCGGTTCAACGAGGTCGCCGCCTACGAGACCTGGAAGACCCAGCGGATCACCGATTTCGAATGGCAGCGCTATTTCCTCTGATCTCCTGAAACGAGATCCAATAAACTGACCTTAGCCGCAACGGCCTTGCGGCTAAGGAACTGCTTTCACACGAAGTCTGGCGGGATCAGATCCCCGATCCGTCCAGCTCCGGCGCATCCTTGCCCTGCCAGGGCGCCGGCATCGCGGGGCGCCCGAAAGCTGCGGTCGGCAGCGGCATCCAGCATTTGAGTTCGGGTTCGGCATATTGAACGATGCAGCCCGGCGAGGAATCGGCTGCGCGCCATCCTTCGCCGCCATGAAGATCGCCATTGGACCAATAGGCCAGATCGACGGCCGCCGGCCCCTGTTCCGAAGGATGAATGGTGATCAGGATACGCGTGCCATCCTTTGGCGCGCTGCGCATATGTCTCCAACGATCCGGTTCGTCCATCGGGTCCTCCTCACCTTTCGCCATGCTTTGACCACTCTAGCACCGGCTCACTGTCCTTGCCATCGGATAGGTCGTCATCGTGGCGCCGCGCTCATTGCGCTTTCGCACGACAGGTGCCCTTCCATCTGATAAGGGTCTTTTGCGGCCATATTGTTGCCGTCTCCGGCCTGAACCTGACCCGATGGGCTTAAAGGAAAGCCATGAAGCCAGTCGATGCACGCTATGTCACCGCCAATATCCCGGCCCTTCTCATTCGAAGCCTGATCGCGGCCCTGACGGATTTCGGCCTCGATCCATCGCGTCTGTTCGTCGGGCTGGGTTTGAGCCTGCACGATCTCGATGATCCGACCTGCCGCGTCTCCTTCCGGCAGGGCCGGGAAATGATCGTCCGGGCCATGCAGATGGCCGGTGACCGCGCGCTCGGGCTCGAAACCGGCATCCGCGAGAAGGTCACTTCGGTCGGCCTCGTCGGTTATGCCATGCTGACGGCGCCAACGGTGGGTGACGCGGTGCGGTTGGGCATAGAGCTGCAAAAGGATACCGGCAGCATGCTCGAATTCGACATGCGCGCTTCGGACGAAGGTCTTGTGGTGACAGCGGCAAGCCGTTTCCACGATCCCGACATCTATGCCTTCCTGGTCGAGGAGGCCTTCGCAAGCTTCATGCGGATCGGCATCGAGCTGATCGGACCCGAATTCCGGCCGATCCGCGTCGACCTCGCCTATCCGGCGCCGAAACATGCCGATGTCTATCGACGGGTTTTCGGCTGCGAGGTGCGGTTCGGCCAGGTCGAGAATGCCTTTCTGTCCGATCCGGCCGACTATACCAGGCCGCTGGCCACGGCTGACGCCTTCTCGCACCGTCAACTCACGGAATTCATGGCCTACAATCGCGCCCGCACCCGCGAGGCGACCGAAATCACCGAATCCGTCGAACGGGTGCTCCGCCAGACGCTGCAGGACAGCGCGACGATCGGCAAGGTCGCGCGCGCGCTCGGCATGAGCGAGCGGACGCTGCGGCGCCGGCTGGCGGAAAACAATGTGTCCTTCCAAAGCCTGATCGACGGCCTGCGCAAGAACCGGGCGCTGGAGCTGCTGGCCAATCCGCATATGTCGATCGAGCAGATCGCCCACGCCGTCGGCTTTACGGACCCCCATAATTTTCGCCGTGCCTTCCGGCGCTGGACCGGCACGACGCCCGGGGCAATGCGCAGTGACCTGTCAGCAATTTGGCCGGAATAGACCCTCAATAGGTCAGCTCAACCGCTTTCGTGGTCCGGCCGGTTGCCGTTATCTTCTATGCAAGCGGCAAGGAGCAAAGGCCGCAAGGGGAAGAGGCCATGACGCCCACGGCAAAAGCGAACCAATACATTCTGGCGGTCGATCTCGGCACCAGCGGCTGCAAGGTCGGTTTGGTTTCGACGCGTGGCCAGGTGGTTGGCTGGGCCTTCGAACCCGTACAGATGATGGTGGTGGATGCGATCGGCGCCGAACAAAGGCCGGATGATTGGTGGGCCGCCTTCATTGCCGCTGCCCGGCAGGTTCTGGCGCTTGAGCTCGTCCCGCGCGAGAGGATTGTCGCCATCTGCTGCTCGACGCAGGGCGAAGGCACCATTGCGGTCGACCGCGATGGCAAACCGCTGATGAATGCCGTCATCTGGCTCGACATGCGCGGCGCGCGCCACCTGAAACAACAGATGCGCGGTTCGCTGAAGGTCGCAGGCTATGACGCGGTGAAACTGCAGAAATGGCTCAGGCTCTGCGGTGGCGCACCGGCCCTGTCCGGCAAGGACCCTGCCGGCCATATGCTGCTGATCCGCAACGCGTTTCCCGAAATCTACAAGCGCACCCACAAATTCCTCAATGTGCTCGATTATTTCAACCTGCGCCTCACCGGCCGCTTCTGCGCCACGCAGGATTCGATCCTCACCTCCTGGGTAACGGACAATCGCGACCCTGCCCATATCCGCTACGATAGCGGCCTGATTGCAACCAGCGGCATCGACCGCGACAAGTTTCCCGATCTCGTGCGCTGCACCGATGTGATCGGTACGCTCCTGCCCGCAGTCGCCGAGAGCCTCGGTCTTTCCGCCAGAACGCCGGTGGTGGCGGGCGCAATCGACAATACCGCAGCAGCGATCGGGGCCGGCACCTGTGCCGATTATGACACCCATCTCTATATGGGCTCCTCCTCTTGGATCGCCGCCCATGTGCCCTTCAAGAAGGTCAACGTCTTCAACCAGATCGCATCGCTACCCTGCGCCTCCGATACCCGCTACCTGATGATGGCGATGCAATCGAGCGGCGCCGCCAATATCGCCTTTCTCAAGGACCGGATCGTCTTTCACAAGGACGGCTTGATCGACGCCGAACCATCGGTCGACACCTACCGGGTTCTCGATGAGATTGCCGCCCGTGTGCCGGCAGGTGCTGAGGGTGCGGTCTATCTGCCCTGGCTGTTCGGCGAACGTTCGCCCGTCGATGATCCGTCGCTCCGGGCCGGCATCATCAATCTCAGCATGGAACATAACCGCGAAACCCTGGTGCGGGCGGTTTTCGAAGGCGTGGCGCTCAACACGCGCTGGATGATGACCCCCGTCGGGCGTTTCATGGGCCGCCCGGTCGAGGAACTGACGCTAATCGGCGGCGGTGCCATGTCGAATTCCTGGTGCCAGATCTTTGCCGATGTGCTGAATGTGCGGATCCGCCAGCCCGAGGATCCGGTCAAGGCCAATGCCCGCGGCGCTGCCTTCATCGGTGCGGTCGGGCTCGGCCTGATGCGGCTCGAGGATGTGCCGGCGCTCGTGACGATCGACCGTGTCTATGAGCCGAACCGCGCCAATCGCGGCCTCTACGACGAGCGTTTCGGCGTCTTCAAGGAATTGCACAAGCGGCTGGCACCGCTTTACCGCAAACTCAACGGCTCGAAAGGCAGGGCACATGGTCAGGTTTAAGGAAGCGCGACAGGAAATCGTCGAGACCTGCCGTTATCTTGCCGACAACGGCTATGTTGCCGGCACCGGCGGCAATATCGGCCTGCGCGTCGATGACAGGTTGATGGCGGTGACCCCTTCAGCGACCGATTATTACACGATGACGGCCGAGGATGTGCCGTTGCTGTCGCTGGACACGATGGAGGTTGTCGAAGGCACGACGGTGCCGACGATCGAGCGCAGTTTGCATGCCGCAATGCTGCGCAAGCACCCGACCCGCCGCGCCAGCATCCATACCCACCAGCCGATTGCGAGTGCCGTGGCGCTGCTGCACGAACAGTTGCCATGGCCGACCGGAAGCGATTTCAGCGCACTCGGTGCCCATGTGGCCCTGGTCGGCTACCGACCGTCCGGCACCGGCATGCTGGCCAAACTGTTCGCAAAATCGCTGAAAGCCGATATCTACGCCTACCTTCTGGCGAGCCACGGCGTCATCTGCGCCGGCGAAAACCTGGCGGTGGCCGTCGACATGATCCGCAAGGTCGAAGCCGCCGCCGCCATCCATCTCAAGACAAGCATCGAAAAACGCACCAACCTCGATAGCGAACTCCGCACCTTCCTTCTGAATGTGCTGGAAAAGGCCGAGACCAAAGGAGCCTGACATGAATATGGCAACCCGCCCTGCCACACCGGAAGCCTATGGCATCAGCGCCTGGCCCGACAACAAGGACCTGATGGACCGGCTGAACGCGCTCTTGAAACAGCCGCCGCGCGGCATTTCCAAGGCCAACATGCCGAAGGTGCTCGAGTATTTCGAACAGAAGTGCCAGACTTCCAAGGCCTGGGCCGCACGAGCGGCCGAGGTCATTCCAGGCGGCGTCCAGCATAATCTTGCCTTCAACTATCCGTTCGCGATCGCCGCTGCCAAGGTCGATGGCGCCTATATGTGGGATGCGGATGGCAATCGCTACATCGATTTCCTGCAGGCTGGCGGCCCCACCCTGCTCGGCTCCAACTACCTGCCGGTTCGCCAGAAGGCGCATGCGATCATCGATGAATGCGGCCCGGTGACCGGCCTGCTGCACGAATATGAATTCAAGCTTGCCGAAATCATCCGCCAGCACATGCCGGGCGTCGAAATGTTCCGCATGCTGGGTTCGGGCACCGAGGCCTGCATGGGCGCGATCCGGCTAGCGCGCGCGCATACGGGCAAGAAGTGGGTGATCAAGGTCGGCGGCGATTATCACGGCTGGAGCGACCAGATGGTCTATGGCATGCGCGTGCCCGGCACCGGCCGCCGCGAGGCCACCGGCATTCCCAAGGGTGCCACCAAATATACCCAGGAGGTCTTCCCCAACGAGCTTTCCACGCTGCGCCGCAAGCTGATGCTGAACCGGCTCAGGGGCGGCACCGCCGCCGTCATTCTCGAACCGCTCGGGCCGGAAAGCGGCACCCGCCCGGTGACGCCGGAATATAACCGCGAAGTTCGCAAGCTGTGCGACGAGTTCGGCGCACTCCTGATCTTCGATGAAGTCGTCACCGGTTTCCGCGTCGGCATGGGCGGTGCCCAGGGCTATTTTAACGTCGATCCCGATCTCACCGTGTTCGGCAAGTGCCTGACCGGCGGTTATCTGATGGCGGGCGGCATCGGTGGCCGCAAGGATGTGATGATGTCGCTGGTGGGCGGTATCGGCACGTCGAGCAAGCGGGCCTTTGTGGGCGGCACGCTGTCGGCCAATCCGCTCTCCTGCGTGGCAGGTTATTACGCCATAGAGGAAATGGCGAAGACCAATGCGCCGGTGCTGGCCGGCCGCGCCGGCGACCGGCTCACCAAGGGGCTGAAGGGCATCATCGATCGGCTCGGCCTGCCCTATGTCGTCTATAATATGGGTTCGATCGTGCATCTGCAGACCTCGGCAGTGCTCCTGATGAGCATGCGCAACCCGATCAAGCTGATGCGCGAGGCCAATGCCCGCAAGCATCTGATGGAAGAGATGGGGGCCGCCTATCTGGCGCATGGCGTGCTGACGCTGGCCGGCAGCCGCATTTACACGAGCATGGCCGACACCGACGAGGTGATCGACGATGCGCTCAACCGTTTCGAAGACGTCTTCAAGCTGGTGTGACATGGGCAATCCGGTGGACAAGGCATCGATCGAAGCCTCCCTCGGCCTTGCCGCGGCAAGGCTCAATGGCAAGGGGCTGCTGAAGCCGGGCGATACGCTTTCCCAGCGCATTCCCGAGGAAAATGCTTTCGTGACCGTCACGATCCGGGCCGGTCAGGATGTGCCGGATCTCTTCGCCTGGGCGAGCCTGTCGGGCACGCCGCAGGGCCTTCACCACCGCATCTATGCGGCCCGCCCCGATGTCGGTTCCATTGCAGCCGGTAGCTTCACCTGGATGTCTGCCCTACGTCGGCTCGACATGTCGTTGCCACCGGTCTTCGATGAACAGGTGCGTCATCTTGGCGTCGAGGGCAAACGCATCGGCATGCGCTCGACCGACGATCTGCAGGCCTCGCTCTTTGCCAATGGCGCCAATGCCTATTGCCTGGATGATCTGTCGCTCTGTTTCGGCATGGGGCTCGAGCGGTTGCTCCTCAATATCGAGATCCTCGAAAAATGCGCCGAATGTTTCGTGCTGGCCCAGGCCGCTGCCCGACGCGTCAAGACTATTCCCTGGCTGATCCGGTTCATCGCCAACGGCAGGCTGGTCAAGGACCGCAAGGACGCCGCCGCCCGCCACCTGCGCGGCGAGCGGTCGATCATGAAGGCGGGCTATTGAGGCGGGCTGGTGCATCCCGCCTTGATGCTACGAATACTTGTCTTTTCATCAGAAGTAACGGGAAGGAACTTTTATGCTCGAGACAGTACTCGTCACAGGCGGGAGCGGTTTTGTCGCCAGCCATCTCATCATGCAGCTGCTCGAAGCTGGCTATAATGTTCATACAACTGTCCGGAGCTTCGGCAACATCGCAAAGATGCAGCCACTCACCGATCTGTCTGAGCGCTATCCGGGCCGTCTTCATCTCTTCGAAGCCGATCTTCTCAAGGAAGGCTCCTTCGATAGTGCGATGGAAAACTGTTCGATCGTTTTCCACGTCGCCTCCCCTTTCAAACTGCCCGAGAAGATCCGGGACGGACAGACTGAAATGGTCGAACCCGCCCTTCGCGGCACACATAATGTGCTCGCCAGCGTCGAGCGGACCCAGAGTGTCAGCCGCGTTGTGATGACCTCGACGATCGGTGCCATTTTCGGCGATTATGCCGATGTCAGAAGGATGAAGAACAACACAGTCTCGGAGGACTATTTCAATACCTCCAGCAATGTCAGCAATAACCCGTACCACTATTCGAAGGTCTTGGCTGAAAAGGCTGCGTGGGCCAAAGCCGGCGAACAGGATCGCTGGAGCCTCGTCACCATAAATCCAGGCATGATTCTGGGGCCTTCGCTGACACCGGCCTCGGAGTCCGGCTCACTTTTCCTGCTTGATGAAATGTTCAAGGGCTACTTCTTCTACGGTATGCCGGACCTGAGTCTGGCCTGCGTGGATGTCCGCGAGGTTGCAACTGCGCACATTCGCGCTGCACAGAATCCGGCTGCCAAGGGTCGCTACATCGTCTCGGAAGATCATACGCGAACTTTCCTGGAGATAGCGTCGGTCGCAAGACGTATTCATCCCAAGCCCTACCTGTTGCCCACCTGGCAGATTCCAAATGCTGTCGTTCGGCTTGTCGGGCCGCTGTTCGGCCTGACGCAATCCTACATGACCAATCACCTCGGCATTCGCTTTGCACTGGACAATCGCCGCAGCCGCGACGAACTCGGCATTGCCTACCGCCCCATTTCGGAAACGATCGCCGACCATTACCGCACTTGGGCCCAGCAGCGCCTGAATTCAAAGGCATGAAAAGGTGAAGTCGTTCTCATTCCAAGCCTCGGTCGCCAGGGTTGCCGCCGCCTGCCACCTGCGTGGCGAGCGGTCGAACATGAAGGCGGGTTTTTAAGGCGGGTTCGGAACCTAACCTTTCACTGTCAGCAACGGACGGATCTTCGCAACCTTCGCTACCATTCCGGCTTCGACCATCGGCTCCACGACGCTGTCGATCGGCTTGTAGGCATCCGGCGCCTCTTCGTTGAGGCGCGCCCGGATTTCCGCTGCAATATCCCGCCTCCCGTGCAGGGCCGGGCTGAGCGGATCGACGGGACCGATAACGCGCAGACCACCACCGATCATCGCGTTGGATCGCGCTTCCTGACGCGAAAGCCTGCGCCCCGCACCATGCGCCGACGACGACAGGAGATCGCCAGAACCGCATCCTCTGAGCAACCATGTGCCGTCCCCCATGGATCCGGGAAGAATGACCGGTTCACCGAGCCAAGAATAGGGACCGGCGCTCATCGCGTCTGCACCTTTCGCCGGGCAGGCTCCCTTGCGATGGCGTACGACTTCGCCATCCTCCCAAACGGTGTTATGTGGCGCATCGTAGACAAGATGATGATCGATCTGGCGACCCAGGATCCGTGACACCGCTTCCACCGCTGTGAGACCAAGCAGGAAACGGTTGGCAAAGGCAGCATTGGCCGCATTCGCATGGCCATTCATGAACCGCCGGTAGAGGGCCGGCTGCCGATCCTTGGAAACGATCCGCCAATCAAGCCGAACCTTGGAGCTCGTTCGCATTCTCTCCTTTGTCGCCGTCCCGATCCGTTGCCCGAAATCGAGCGAGCCGGAATGGACGACGACAACAACACTGCCAGATTTGAGCCCGGCCGCCCTGGCGAATGCACCATCCGCGACCTGATCGACGCAACCGAATTCGACGAAATGATTTCCGCCGCCAATCGTGCCAAGGATCGCATCGCGCCGATGACGATCATCGATCTGTGTATAGTCGGCAAAGTCGGGATCAATGTCGTCACAGGCGAAGACACCATGGTCTGACTGGCGCTCTAGATCCGCCCAGGCCTGATCGAGATCCAGCTTGGACAGAAGGCCGGTACGGTCATGTCCGAGACGATCGAGAAGGCCCGGCAAACCATCTCGCAAGATGGCGTAGCGATCATATCCCGTCAAAGCAACATCGCGTCCACCCTGAAAAAAGAGATGGCGGAGTTGATGGTCGAGTTGCGGATCTTTCAAGTCCTCTTCGGTGATGCCGTGAAGCACGAGCATCCGCATGCCGCACCCGATATCCGAACCGATCAGATGCGGTAGGACGGCTCCTTCCACATCGGCAACGACGCCAACGGGCACCGGTTTGCCCGGATGAAAATCAGGCGTCGTCACAATCGCCTTGATCGTCGCATCGTCTTTCGCGAGAGCATCGGGCGTCGGAAGGGCGCTGGCAAGGTCCAAAAGCGCATGCGCAAAATGTCGTTCCGGTTCGTCGCGCGCAACGACTGACCGGACGCTGTGCCCGGCGACATCGCTCGAGCAAAGAATGGATGGTTTGTTGGTCACAATATGAACTCCGTAAAAGCCTGGGTTCAGCAGCCGCGGCAATACGGAGTGCAATCGCTATGACATGTCGTTCGAAGAAATGCAATCTTCAAGAAGAACAAACGCGCAGCAACCGAAGTTGCCGCGCGCTCATGTCCGGTGCACGCCTCACCGGCTTTGGGAAACATCAGCCGATGTCGGAGGCTTCGCGTCCGCGGGTGATCTGGGAAATCGTGACCGCCAGGATCAGCGCACCGCCGTTGAAAACATTGGTAACCCAGAGCGGAATGCCGAGCATGGACAGGCCGGTAATGCCGGTGGCGAGGAAATAGACCGCAACGATGGCGCCCCAGGGGTTGAACCGGCCCGGCTGGATCGTCGTCGCACCGAGAAACGCTGCGGCAAAGGCCGGCAGCAGGAAGTTGAGACCCGAATAGGGATCGGCCGATCCGAGAACGCCCGCATAGAGAATACCGGCGGCCGAGGCGAGGACGGCTGACATGACGAGCGCACCGACGCGCACCTTGTCGACCGAAATGCCGTTGAGGCGGGCCACTTCACGACCCCGTCCGACGAACAGCAGCCGGCGGCCGAGCGGCATGTAATCGAAGATGTACCACATGACCAGCGCCGCTGCGATGGCATAGTAGAACGCATAGGGAATGCCGAACAGCCGGTAGCCGACGGCGGCCATGATCAGGCTGTTGTCGATGCCGCCGATGGTGGAAGAATTGGTCATCCACTGCACGATGCCGCTCATCAGCGAGGTCGAACCGAGCGTCACCACCAGCGACGGGACCCGGAAATAGATGATGAAGAGCGAGTGGATCAGACCGACCACCACGCCCATGGCCAGAACGATCAGCAGCACGAGCAGGATCGGCATCTGGTGCCAGACATTCAGCACGCCGATGGTAGAGGCCGACAGCGTCAGCGTCGCACCCACCGACAGGTCGTAGTCGCCGGCCGTCAGCGGCACGATGATCGCCAGAGCCAGAAGTGCGGCCGGCGCGTAGGAGGCGAACATGATCGAGAAATTGCCCCAGCTGAAGAACGAATTCGGCATGGCAATGCTGAAGGCCGCGATGATCAGGACCCAGACCAGAAGCAGGGCATAACGTTCGAACTGCCGGGTCAGGTTCTTCCGGGAACGGTTCTGGGGAGCGGTCGTGGCAAGGTCTGTCATTGTGCGGCTCGCATCGGTCGGTTTGTCGTGTGATAGGTGGGGGCGGTCGCGTAGCAAGCCTCGGAAATTCCCTCCTTGGTCAGGCTGTCGCCGGTCAGTTCGTGACAGATCCGTCCCTTGGCGAAGACGAGAACCCGGTCGCAGATATCGGCCAGCTGCTCGGCTTCCGAGCTCGCGCAGATGATCGACATGCCTTCGGCCGCCGCCTTGCGCAGGGCGGCGAAAATCTGCTGGCGCGTGCCGACATCGACACCCTGGGTGGGTTCATCGAGAAGCAGGAGCGCCGGCGAACGGTTCATCCAGCGGGCAATCAGCACCTTCTGGGCATTGCCGCCGGAAAGGGCGGAAAGCTTGAGGTAGGGATCGTTGGGCCGCACCTCGAACTGGGTTCCCAGCACGTGGGCCTCATCAATCATGGCACGATTGCGCAGGAAGCCGCCGCGGAAGAAACGCCCGACATCGGGCAGGAACATATTGTCGACGATCGGCAGGCTATCGACACCGCTCGCGCCCTGGCGATCGCCGGGCAGAAGCGCAAAGCCCTTCTCGATCGCGGCCTTCGGCGACAGCGTCACCTGTTCGAACGGCTCGTTCTGTCCAATCGCGATCGTGCCGCTTGCGGCTGGCTTTGCCCCGAAAGCCAGATAGGGAACCTCTTCATAGCCCGAGCCGATCAGCCCGGTGAGGCCGAGAATTTCGCCCTTGCCGACATGAAAATCGGATGGCTGCAGCATGCGGCCGGCGAGATTGCGGAATGTAGCAAAGGGCTTGAGGCTTTCCGGATCCCGCTTGGCGTGGCCGCCGCGGCTGATGCTCTGGCCGACGATCATTTCCACGATCTTCTCGTGGGTCGCATCCTTACGATCGAGTTCGCCGGACTGGATGCCATCGCGCAGCACGGTGATCCGGTCGGTAATGTCCATCACCTCGTCGATATCATGCGAGATGAAGATGACGCTGCAACCGGCCTTGGTGATGGATCGCACCAGTTCGAAAAGCTGTGCGACGCCGCTCGCCGGCAGGAATGGTGTGGGTTCGTCAAGCAGAACCAGACCCGGTTTGCCGGTTACGGCACGGGCCGCCTCGATATCCTCGAAGGCGCGGACAATAGCAAGCAGCGCCCGCTGCACGGGGCTCAGCCGGTCCACACGCTCATGCGGATCGATGTCGAGACCGAAACGCTCAAGCGCATGACGGGCCGCCTTCTCCTCCTCAACCCAGTTGATGAAGGCGCGACCACCATGGGTCAGTTGCACGACACGCAGGTTTTCAAGCACCGTCAGCGATGGCACCAGACCGAGATTCTGGTGCACGAAGGCCATGCCGAGACGTCTCGCATCGCCTGCCCGCACTGGAAGTGAAACCTTTTCGCCGTTGAAGAACAGCGAACCGCCGTCATCCGGCGCGTGAAAGCCGGCCAAAATCTTGACGAGCGTGGATTTTCCCGAGCCGTTCTTGCCGAGCAGGCCATGAACTTCGCCCGGCATCACATCGAAGGAGACGTTGCGCAGCGCTTTGGCTCCGCCGAACGACTTGGATATGTTCTTCACCGACAGGACCGGGAGCGCTTGTGACGCTCCCGGGTTGATCGCCGGATCATGCCCTGTCTGACCCGACTGCAATGCCATTATTCGATGCCCCAGAGCTTGCGGAAACCAGCCTTGTAGGCGTCACCGTAGCCGGTGTCGAACTGGGCCGGGGTGCCGGCTTCATGCGCGTTGTTCTTGTCGAAGATGTAGAACGGAACGTTGAGCGCCGTCGGGCTCTTCATGCCGCAGGCATCGCGCAGATGGCCGTCGATCGTGGCGTAGGCGATCCAGTCGAGGCTCTCGCCGATATCCATGTCGGCCAGGCCCTGCTGGATGTAATCGAGCACGAAGGGCGTACCATTGAAGGTTGCAAGCTTCACTTCGCCGGTCTTGCCGGCCAGGCGCAATGCCGGGACGACGAACTGCGACATCGAGTCATAGATCGGGATCACGACATTGATCTCCGGATTGGCCTGTACGGCAGACTGGACGGCCGGCTGGATCTTGGTGCCCCATTCGGTCACGCCGACATTGATTTCCTGCACGATCTTGCAGTTCGGGCAGTTTTCGGCAAGCTGTTTCTTGAAGTTGGCAACCAGCGGAATGGTCGGCGGCACTTCGTTGGAGACGACGATGGCAATGTTTGCCTTGCCTTCGGTCGCAACGGTCGACCAGTCAGCCAGGATGGTGCCGATTTCGCCGAAGCCGATGGTCAGCGACGAAGAGACGACCGGGTTCTGCTCGAAGCTCGGATCGTAGAAATGCGAGGTCATGACCTTGACGCCGGCTTCCTTGGCAGCCTTGAGCTGCGGCTCGATGGTGCCGGGATCGATACCCGAAATCAAATCGATGATGTCATACTTCTCGCGGATCGCCATTTCGACGCCCTGAACCCACTGGCTCGGCTGACCCTGGTTTTCCCATTCGCGCACTTCGAGACCGACTTCGGCGCCGGCGGTCTTCATGCGGTCGATGATGCCCTTGAGGAACGGGTTGCCCGAATTGTTCGGGATCGAAAGCATCTTCTTGCCCTTGGCGCAGGCCATGGCATCGAAAGGCTCGCCCGGAGCAACGAATTCCGGCTTGGCCTGATATTTTGCCAGGTTGGCCTTGGCACGCGCCAGTCCGTCTGCGGCCTCATCGGCATGGGACGGGCCCGCCAGGCACAGAAGAGCGGCAAAAGAAGTGATAGATGCGAGCAGGACGCGTTTGTTCATGTCAGTCTCCCAGACCACATTGCGCGGTCTCACCCCCTCGGCGGACCGCTTCTATGAATGCGTATGCATTGTTTGCGTAAAGTCGTCGGCAAGTCAATCGTCGAAAATCGAAATCTTGCATAGGAATGCAAGAAAACGCAGCTGCGGTGGCTTGTCTGCCCACAGATTGCGCGCAATGAACCTATTGAAACCTGAGGGTTTGGGCGCTACTCTGCAGGCGATCCACCGAAAAAATGAATGCGCATTCGAAAGTCAGGATCGGAAAGTAGCAGCAATGACGCGGAACACGACCAGAACAACCTCTTTCGATGTCGCGGCCCTGGCCGGTGTCTCGCAATCGGCCGTATCGCGGGCCTTCACGCCCGGATCCAGCATTGCGGAGGAAACGCGCCAGAAAGTACTCGAAGCTGCCAAGAAGCTCAACTACGTTCCCAACTCGATTGCCAGTTCGCTCACCACAAAGCGCACGAACATCGTGGCGCTCATTCTCGGCAATCTTGGCAACCCTTTCTACGTCCATGTTCTGCACACCTTCTCCCAGCGCCTGCAGGAGCAAGGCAGGCAGGTTCTGATCTTTACGGTCGATCCGGGGGCGGAAAGCGATGAGGCGATCCTGCATCTCTTGAAATACCAGGTGGATGGCGTGATTCTCACCGCCGCGCAGCTTTCGACGCGCATGACCAGCATTTGCCATGACCGCGGCATCCCGATCGTGCTGTTCAACCGCTACATTCCCGGCTCGGATGCATCCGGCGTTCGCTGCGACAATGCCGGCGGCGGGCGCCTGATCGCCGAAGCGTTCCTGGCCGCCGGGGCGCGCAGTTTCCTGATGATCACCGGCGATCCCAAGGGCACGACGAGCCAGGATCGCGCTCGCGGTTTCGTCGAACGCCTGCTCGAGGAAGGCGTGCGCCGCAGCGACATTGCCGAAATCGAGGGCAGTTCCTCCTATGAGGGCGCCTATAGTGCAGTCCTGCGCCATTTCGGCGACAAGAACCGCACGCGGCCGGAAGCGATCTTCGGCATCAACGACATCATGGCCATGGGCGCCATGGATGCGCTGCGGTTCCGGCTGGGCCTGAAAATCCCCGAGGACCTGATGCTTGCCGGGTTTGACGATATTCCCGAAGGCCGCCGAGCACCCTACCAGTTGACGACGGTGCGCCAGCCGATCAACCAGATGGTCGATGAGGCTCTGGACATGCTGCATCTCGATGAACCGAGCCTGCCGATCGAACGGGGCCTCGATCACCCGATCGCCGGCAGATTGATCTGGCGCGGCACGATCCCCGTGCCACCGGCCTATCAATGGCCGGCAGGCACCACGCGCGAGGCCGAACCGAACGCGGAATGAACAGGATTTCATTGTTCCGGATATGAAAAGGGGCCCTTTCGGGCCCCTTCCTTCATTCTGCAGCCTGACGTTCCGGCGGCGTGAAGCCGAAGTCGAACGGCGGCGGCGCACCGCGCACCTCGCGAACCTTCGCCCGCAGCGCATCCGTTGCCGCGACATCGACCTGATTGTCGTCGGTCAGCACCACACCGTAGCCATCCTTGGCCTGCTCGCGCGAGACCAGCCCGTAGCGCACGTCGCGCGCCACGATCTCGGCGGAACGATCGAGCGGATCGCCCCAGCCACCGGAGCCCGCCGTCTTGAAGACGATGCGGTCGCCCGGATTGACCTTGAGATTGTCGACCTTGGAGGGGATGCGGGTCGGCTCGTCCGAACCGGCCTTGATCATCCACTTGCTGGAGGTGCCGCCATGCAGACCGCCATTGATGCCCCAGGGCGGCACCACTTCGCGGTCGTCATGGATGGAAACCTGGCCGGGCTCGAGAACGCGATAGACCTTCTCGATACCCGCACCGCCGCGATGCAGACCAGGACCGCCCGAATCCTGGATCGGCAGGTAACGCTCGACCAGAACCGGATAGTAGTTTTCGATATATTCGATCGGGGTTGCCGAGAAGAGCGGCCACCAGGCGTGACCGTCGAACCCGTCGCCCTTCGGACGACCCGGCACGCCACCGAACAGCAGTTCCATGAGCTGGAAATACTTCTTGTCCTTGTCGTGACCGGAGAAGATGAAGTGCGGGCTGGTGCCGTAGCCGGCCGCCATCGAAAGCTGCGGCACGAACTTGCCGAGCGCGCCGGCCTGGCAATCGAAGAAGCGGGTGTGGGTGTTGAGACGGTTCGAAAGGGCCGCCGGGAAGCGCGGGTTGAGCAGGCTTCCTTCCGGCAGCACGATCTCGAACAGGTCGTAGAACCCTTCGTTGAACAGCACCGACGGATCGAAGGACATGATCATGTAGACGCCGAAGAACAGTTTGCACAGCCCTTCGTGGATGTGGAAGTTGATCGGACCTTCCGCCTGGTCGTCCGTGCCGGTGAAGTCGAACACGGCGATATCGCCACGACGCGAGATCGTCAGCGTCATGCGGAACGGACCATTGCCGAGACCGTCATCATCGACATAGTCGGTGAAGCTGACCGGCTCTTCCGGAATATACTTCCGGATGACGACGCGCATGGCTTCGCGGGTGCGATCGAGCAGCATGTCGCAGGCGGTCATGTAGGTCTCGCGGCCGAAACGGTCGCAGAGTTCCTTCACGCGCGTTGCGGCGGTGCGGCAGCCGGCGATCAGCGCCATCAGGTCGGCGCGGTTCATGTCCGGCGTGCGGGTGTTGTTCAACATGATGTCGAGAACACCTTCGTTGAGCACGCCCTTGGAATAGATCCGGACCGGCGGAATGCGCAGCCCCTCTTCCCAGATCGTGCGGGCGTTCGCCGGCATCGAACCCGGCACGGTGCCGCCGACATCGACCATGTGGCCGAAGATCGAGGAGAAGCCGACATGGACCCCTTCATGGAAGATCGGCATCATCACGCACCAGTCGTTGTTGTGCGAGATCGAGCCCTTGCAGGCATAGGGATCGTTCCAGACGAAGATATCGCCTTCGTTGATGTCGCCCTGGAATTTCTCCACGACGGACGGGATGTAGGAGCCGAACTGGCCGACGATCATCTGGCCGCGATGATTGCAGATCATCGGGAATTCGTCGTGCTGTTCGCGAATGACCGGCGACAGCGAAATGCGGACGACGACGCCGTCCATTTCGAAGCGGGCATTCTTGAGGGCGTTTTCGATGATATCGAGTGTAATAGGATCGACTTTGACGGTCATGGCGCTCACTTTCCCTTCGAAACGGGCCAGATCAGGATATTGCCGTGCTTGTCGATCTCGGCATAGTGAGCCGGGAGCAGCACGGTGGTGGTGTCATATTGCCGAATGATCGCCGGGCCTTCCACGCGCGCGCCGACCCCGAGCTTGGCCCGGTCATAGTGATGGGTATCGACCCATTTGCCATCGAAATAGGCGGGTCTGGTTTCGATGATCGCATCCTTGACGTCACTGCCAGAAGACACGAGATGAACCTCTTCGACCGGCGGCGTCGCGCCGCGGGCGACGACGCGCAGTGCCACCAGTTCCACCGGAACATGGAAGCGAACGCCATAGAGCCGTTCGTGGATGTCGTGGAAATCGGCCAGCGTCTGGGCAATGTCGCCCTTGGCATGCACATCCGCCGCGGAAACCGGCACGGCCACTTCGAAGCCCTGCTGCTCGTAACGAAGGTCGAGCGAGAAGGAGATCGAAGCGTCAGCCTCGCTGACTTCCTGCTCCTTCAGCCATTCCTGCGCCTTGGCTTCGAGTTCGTCGAACCGCGACCAGATTTCGGCCGGATTGAGACCCACCGTCGAGCGGATATAGGTCTGGACGAATTCGTTGCGGAAATCGGCTTCGAGGAAGCCGAGTGCGCAGAGCACGCCCGGATTGGTCGGCACGAGAACCGGATAGCAGCCGAGCAGTTCGGCCATGGCATTGGCATGCAACGGGCCGGCGCCGCCGAAAGCAACGATGCCGAATTCACGCGGATCGAGACCGCGCTGGACGGTGATGACGCGGAGCGCACCGAGCATGACTTCGTTGGCGATGTCGATGATGCCCTTTGCGGCATCTTCCGGCGTCAGACCGAGCTGGCTGCCGACACGGGCCACCGCTTCGCGGGCGCCGTCCACATCAAGCGTCATATCGCCGCCGAGAAGCACCGGTGGCAGATAGCCGAGCACCACATTGGCGTCGGAGACAGCGGGTTCGGTGCCGCCGCGGCCATAGGAAACCGGACCGGGACGCGCACCTGCCGAACGGGGGCCGACGCGGAGCGAACCGGTCAGTTCCGACACATCGGCGATCGAGCCGCCACCTGCACCGACCGAACGGACATCGAGCGTCGGGACCTTGGCCGGGAACATGCCGACTTCGGTCGAACGCGAGATCGTTGCTTCGCCATCGATGATCACCGCCACGTCGGTCGAGGTGCCGCCCATGTCGAAAGCGAGCAACTTGGAAAAGCCCGAGCGACGTGACAGCATGACTGTCGAGGTCACGCCACCGGCCGGACCGGAAAGAACCGTGTGCACCGGCCGCTCGGAAGCAGCGGCAGCACTCATCAGACCGCCGTCGGAACGCACGATATGCAGGCGGGCCGTGACGCCGTCCGCAGCCAGACGATCTTCGATTCGCGACAGGTAGCGCTTCATGATCGGACGGACATAATCGTTCATCACCGTGGTGATGGCACGGTCATATTCGCGGAATTCCGGCAGGATGTCGGACGACAGCGATACCGGAATCTGCGGGAAGCGGGCCGCCACGATATCGCGGAGCGCGCGTTCGTGGGCCGGGTTTGCATAGGAATGCATGAGCGAGATCGTCAGCGCCTCGATGCCCGACGAGCAGAGGTCGTCGATCAGCGCGGTCGCCTTGGCAAGGTCGAGTTCCTTGACCACTTCGCCGCGTGCATTCATGCGCTCGGGGATGCCGCGCGTATCGGCAAGCGAGGCAAGCGGATCGGGCTTGTCCATGTTGATCCAGCCAAACAGCGGGCCGGGCGTCCAGGCCTTGGCGAGATGCAGCGTATATTCGAACCCTTCGCTGACCAGGAGGCCGACGCGCGCGCCCTTGCCTTCCAGCACCGCATTGGTGGCAACCGTGGTGCCATGCAGGATCAGATCGAGATCGGAGGGCGAGATCCCCGCCTTCTCACAGATCAGCTTGACGCCAGCGGCAACGCCGATCGACTGGTCTTCGGGCGTTGAAGGCGTCTTGGCCTGGAACGTACGTCCCGTTTTTTCATCGTGCAACAAAAGGTCGGTGAACGTTCCACCGACATCGACACCGAGTCTCATATCAAATCCCCTACACGCATCGTTAGCTCCTTTTTCTTCGCCGCATCCAAATGAGTATTGCATGCGTATTCATTTCAGCATAGATTCGGTTCCAGTGGTTCTGCAAGAGGAAAGATGACTGGAGCCTCCAGTTTTTCATTCTTCACCGCATAGCCACCCAATGCCTCCCTCAATGGCCACCGGACATCGCCTACGCAATGAACGCAAAAACGCTATACGACAAGGTTTGGCAAAGCCACGTTATCAAGGATTTTGATGACGGTACGTCGCTTCTCTACATCGATCGCCATCTGGTCCAGGAAGTTTCGAGCCCGCAGGCCTTTGCCGGGCTTGCCGCCCAGAACCGCCGTTTTCGCCGGCCTGATGCGCATATTGCCGTGGCCGACCACGCGGTTCCCACCCGTTTGCGCCATCTCGGGCTGCCGGACGGACTGGCGGCGCGCCAGGTTGCCCGCCTCAAGGAAAACTGTCAGTCTTTCGGCATCGGCTATATCGACATCAACGATCGCCGGCATGGTATCGTCCATGTCATCGGCCCCGAACTGGGCTTCACCCTGCCGGGCGCAACTCTCGTCTGCGGCGACAGTCACACATCCACGCATGGTGCCTTCGGAGCCATCGCCTTCGGCATCGGCGCGAGCGAGTGTGAATGCGTATTCGCGACGCAGGTTCTGCGGCAGAAGAAACAGCGCACCATGCGCGTCAATCTTCTGGGTGAACTGCATCCTGGCGTCACCGTAAAGGACATCATCCTAGGTCTGATCGCCAAGATCGGCACCAATGGCGGCGTCGGTTATGCAATCGAATATGCAGGGCCCGTGATCGCATCGCTGTCGATGGAAGCCCGGATGACGCTCTGCAATATGTCGATCGAGGCGGGAAGCCGTGTCGGCATGATCGCCCCGGATGAAACGACCATCGCTTATGTGCGTGGCCGGCCGCTCGCGCCGGAGGGCGCGTTGCTCGCCAAGGCAGAGGCCTATTGGCGGACGCTTGCCTCCGACGCGGATGCCAAATTCGATCGCGAGGTCGATCTCGACGTCTCTTCGCTTTCGCCGCAGGTTTCCTGGGGCACTAACCCGGGCGAGACCGCGCCCGTGAGCGGTGCGGTTCCGGATCCTTCGGTCGAAACCGACCCGGTCAAGCGGCAGAAGATGCAGCGCAGCCTCGCCTATATGGATCTGACGCCCGGCACGCCTTTCGAAGAGATCCCAATCGATCGGGTCTTCATTGGCTCCTGCACAAATGGCCGCATCGAGGATCTGAGGCTGGCGGCGTCCGTGGTCAAGGGCCGCAAGGTCGCCGACAATGTCGTGGCGATCGTGGTTCCCGGTTCGGCCACCGTGCGGCTTCAGGCCGAGGCGGAAGGTCTTGACCGGCTGTTTCGCGATGCCGGTTTCGAGTGGCGCGATTCGGGCTGTTCGATGTGCGTGGCGATGAATGACGACCGGCTCAAGCCCGGCGAGCGCTGCGCCTCCACCTCCAACCGCAATTTCGAAGGTCGCCAGGGTCTCGGGGGCCGCACGCATCTGATGAGCCCGATCATGGCGGCGGCAGCGGCCGTGACCGGGCATCTCACCGATGTCCGCAAGCTGGAAGCGATCTGATCATGGAAAAGTTCACAACCCTGACCTCGGTCGCAGCCCCCCTGCCCGAAGCGGATGTCGACACCGACATCATCTTCCCGGCCCGTTTCCTGCTGCTTCTCGACAAGGCCGGACTCGGCAAGCACCTCTTCCATGAGCGCAGACATGCTGCGGACGGTTCGGCCACCGATTTCGTTCTCAACCGGGCACCGTTCGACCAGGCGAAAATTCTTGTTGCCGATGCCAATTTCGGTTCCGGCTCAAGCCGCGAACAGGCGGTCTGGTCGCTTACCGATTTCGGTATCCGCTGCGTCATCGCGCCCAGCTTCGGCGAGATCTTTTTCGCCAACTGCTTCAAGAATGGCGTTCTGCCGATTGTCGTCACCGGCGATACCCATGCCAATGTGATGGCGGCAGCGCGCAGCGGCGAGCCTTTCACCGTCGATCTCGAAGCGCAAACCGTCCTTCTGCCGAACGGGCCTTCGATCCGGTTCGATATCGATCCGTGGCGCAAGCGCGCCCTGCTGGAAGGTCTCGACGAGATCGGCACCATCCTTGCTGATGACGAGACGGATATCGCTGCGTTCGAACAGCGCCATCGCACCCAGCAGCCCTGGCTGTTTCTCGATGACGGCCGCCTTGAAAAATTTCTCGCACAGGGAGAACGGAATGACTGATCAGGATCTTTCCAGCAATTACCAGGGCGCCTTCGGCAAGCGCATCGGCTTCGGCAAGAAACCGGTGCTGCTGATGATCGATTTCGTCGAAGCCTATTTCGATCGTGGCTGCGCCCTGTTTGCCGATGTCGAGGATGCTCTCGCCTCCGCCCTCAGGCTTCAGGCGGCGGCCAGGGCTGCCGATGTGCCGGTCATCTACACCAACGTCGTCTATAACAAATCGGTCCTCAACGGCGGCCGCTTCTATCAGAAGTCGATGACCCTCCATAATTTCGTCGAGGGCAGCCCGATGGGCGCCTGGCCGAAAGGCCTCGTGCCGCGCGAAGACGAGCTGGTGATTTCCAAGCAGTATCCATCGGCCTTTTTCGGCACCTCGCTTGCGTCAACACTCACCACGTTGGGCATCGATACGGTCATCCACACCGGCGTTTCGACATCAGGCTGCGTGCGCGCCACCTGTGTCGATTGCTGTTCGCACGGCTTCATCCCGATCATTGTCCGCGATGCGGTCGGCGATCGTCATCCCGCACCGCACGAGGCCAATCTCTTCGATATGGACGCCAAGTACGGCGATGTCGTGCGCGAAGCGGAAGTCATTGAATATCTCAAGAATATAGGAAAAGTTTCATGAGCAAGCGCAGCCTCAAGGCAGCCCTGGCCTCGGGTCAGTTCGTCGTCGCACCGGGAATCCATGACATGATCACCGCGGTGGTCTCCAACAAGGTGGGCTTCGATTTCGTCTATGCATCCGGCTACTGGATGACGGCTTCGGCCTACGGCCTGCCGGATGCCGGCATCGCCACCTATTCGCAGATGCTCGACCGCGTCGCGACCTTGTGCCGGACGGTGAATGCCGGCGTAATCGCCGATGCCGATACCGGTTATGGCGGGCTTCTTAATGTCCACCACACGGTGCGCGGCTATGAAGAGGCCGGCGTTGCCGCCATCCAGATCGAGGACCAGGAATTCCCCAAGAAATGCGGCCACACGCCCTTCAAGCGCGTGGTGCCGATGATCGACATGGTCGAGAAGATCAAGGTGGCGGTGGAAGCACGCCGCAACCCCGAAACGCTGATCATTGCCCGCACCGACGCCCGGCAGCCGGAAGGTTATGAGGCGGCCCTGAAGCGCGGTCTCGCCTATGGTGAAGCCGGTGCCGACATTGTCTTCCTCGAGGCGTTGGAAAGCGAAGAGGAAATGCGCGATGCCTGCCGCCGGGTGCCGCAGCCGATGATGGCAAACATGGCCGATGGCGGCAGGACGCCCATCCGTTCGGCCGCACAGTTGAGCGACATCGGCTACAACATGGCGATCTTCCCCTCGGCAACCGGCCTCGCCGCTGCTGCCGCCGCCGAAAATGCCCTCAATGTGCTGAAGACCGAAGGCACATCCGACTCGCCCAACTCCAAACTGTTCAACTTCTCCGAATTCAACACGCTGATCGGCTTCAGCGAAGTCTGGGAGTTCGAAAAGCGTTGGGCACGCGATGGAAAGGCTGCCGCAGAATGATGCAGGTTGCCTGTATCGGAGCCGGCACCGTCGGTCGGGCATGGGCGGTTGTTTTCGCCCGTGCCGGTCATGACGTCCATCTCTATGATGCGATGGAAGGCGAAGCCGCCGGTCGCGCAATGGATGGAGCGCGCAAGACGCTCGACCTGTTCAGCGAAAGCGGTCTTCTTGACGAGAGCGTCGAGACGGTGCTTGCCCGCATCAAGCCGGTCGAGAGTATTGCTGAGGCCGTGCGCGGCGCGGGCTATGTTCAGGAAAGCGTGCGCGAGGACCTCGACGTCAAGCGCGCCGTCTTCGCCGAGATTGCCCTTCATGCGCCGGCCGATGCCATTCTGGCCTCTTCGACCTCCGCCCTGCCCGGTTCGGATTTTCTTAGTGCCATCGAACATCCGGAACGCGCACTTGTCGTCCATCCCGTCAATCCGCCATCGCTCATCCCATTGGTGGAACTCTGCGGCACCCGCTGGACCAGCCCCGAGACAATCGCTCGCACGAAGGAATTCATGCTCTCGGCCGGCATGCGACCGGTGGTGCTGAAAAAGGAAATCGACGGGTTCCTGCTCAACCGGCTGCAGTTTACGCTCGTTGCCGAAGCGCTGCATCTGGTCGGCGAAGGCTATTGCACGCCGGAGGATATCGATGCGGTGCTGACCGATGGGCTCGCGCTGCGCTGGGCTTCGATCGGACCGTTCGAAGTGGCTCATCTCAATGCTCCGGATGGGATCCAGGGCTTTATCGACCGGCTGGGGCCGATGATGCGCCATCTTGGACGCTCGGCACGCACCGACTATGACTGGACGCCGGAACAGATTGCAGAAGCACACAGGGTTATGACGGGCAAAATTCCGCTTTCGGAAGTTGCCAGCCGTCAACAGTGGCGCGATTCGCGCATTCTGGCCCTGCGTCGCATGAAGCAGGACCTGCCGGACCCGCTAGACGAATAAAATTTGAAGCGATCGGAGATTTCTATGCTCTGCGTGGTTTCCCGATCGCCAGGCCAACCTGATTTCGAGGAGTGCCCTCATGACCATTCAATATCTGAAACGTGGCAAGCCGCAGGCCGAACGGGCAGAGGATGACGCCAAAGTCCGTGCCATCGTCGAAACGACGCTCAAGGATATCGAGACGCGTGGCGATGCGGCTGTGCGCGACCTGTCGGAAAAATTCGATTCCTATTCGCCGCCGAGCTTCCTGCTGACGGCATCGGAAATCGAAGCCGCGATGAATAAGGTGTCCGAACGCGACATGGCCGACATCCGCTTCGCCCAGGCGCAGATCCGCCGCTTTGCCGAAGCGCAGAAGGCCTCGATGCAGGATATCGAGATCGAAACCTTGCCCGGCGTCATTCTCGGTCATCGCAATATTCCGGTCCAGTCCGTCGGCTGCTATGTCCCGGGCGGCAAATTCCCCATGGTTGCATCGGCGCATATGTCGGTGCTCACCGCCTCGGTGGCAGGCGTTCCGCGCATCATCGCCTCGGCGCCGCCGCAGAAGGGCGAGCCGCATCCGGCAATCGTTGCAGCCATGCATATGGCCGGCGCCCATGAGATCTACGTGCTCGGCGGCATGCAGGCCGTTGGCGCCATGGCGCTTGGCACCGAAACGATCAAGCCGGTCGACATGCTGGTCGGCCCGGGCAATGCCTTTGTTGCCGAAGCCAAGCGCCAGCTTTATGGCCGTGTCGGGATCGATCTCTTTGCCGGCCCGACCGAGACGATGGTGATCGCCGACCAGACGGTTGATGCCGAACTCTGCGCCACCGACCTGCTCGGCCAGGCCGAACATGGCTACAATTCGCCGGCGGTTCTCGTGACCAATTCCGAAAAGCTGGCGCGCGAAACGCTCGCGGAAATCGACCGGCTGCTCGCCATCCTGCCGACCCGCGACACGGCATCGGTCTCCTGGCGTGACTATGGTGAAGTGATCGTCTGCGACAGCTACGAGGAAATGCTCGATGTTGCCAACGACATCGCCTCCGAACATGTGCAGGTCATGACCGATCGGGACGACTGGTTCCTCGAGAACATGCATTCCTACGGTGCACTGTTTCTCGGACCGCGCACCAATGTCGCCAATGGCGACAAGGTCATCGGCACCAACCACACGCTGCCCACCAAGAAGGCCGGGCGCTATACCGGCGGGCTCTGGGTCGGGAAGTTCCTCAAGACCCATTCCTACCAGCGCGTGACGACAGATGCGGCGGCCACGGAAATCGGCGCCTATTGTTCGCGCCTCTGCATGCTGGAAGGTTTTGTCGGCCATGCCGAACAGGCCAATGTGCGGGTGCGGCGCTATGGCGGGCGCAACGTGCCCTATGGTACAGCAGCGGAATAACCGGCGCAAAGCCTTCCGCCTGCCTGTTTGCGATGGAGGACAATCATGGAACTGCCCAAAACGCCATCCTTCCGGCTTGACGGGCGCCGCGCGCTCGTAACGGGTGCCTCGTCCGGCATCGGTCTGGGTGCTGCCGTCGCCCTTGCCGAAGCGGGTGCGCATGTGGTCATGGCCGCACGCGGCCTTGACCGCCTGGCGGAAGCCGTGGAGGCGATGCGGGCAAAGGGCATGTCGGCGGAGGGCGTAAAGCTCGATATCGCCGACATCGACCAGACCGCCGACTTCGTCGCGCAGGTCCAGCCTTTCGACATTCTCGTCAACAGTGCCGGCCTTGCCCGACATTCTCCCGCGACCGAAACCAGGGTTGCTGATTTCGATGCCGTGTTCGACATCAATGTCAAAGGCGCATTCTTCCTTGCCCAGGCGGTTGCCCGATCGTTGATCGAAGCCGGCAAACCCGGTTCGCTGATCACGATCTCGTCGCAGATGGCCCATGTCGGCGGCATCGATCGCGCGGTCTATTCCGCCACAAAACATGCGGTCGAGGGTTTTACCAAATCCATGGCGATCGAATGGGGCCCGCATGGGATCCGTATCAACACGATCTGCCCGACCTTTGTCCGTACCCCCCTGACCGAACCGACCTTTAGCAATCCTGAACGGATGCGCTGGATCAAGGAGAAGATCAAACTCGGTCGTGTCGCACTGGTCGAGGACCTCATCGGCGCAGTTGCCTACCTTGCCTCCGATGCCTCCCTGATGGTGACCGGAACATCGCTGCTGGTCGATGGCGGCTGGACCGCCGATTAGAGCGGAGACGTTGAGACAAAAACTCGGAGCCGCCTGGCAAGCAAGAGCGGAGCATCAGAAGCGCTCCGCCTCGCTTAACCACATGCATGGCCTCCAAGCCCCGACACATTGTAAGTCCGCGTCCTGGAAGTCGGATGACATGCTTTCACGAAGGCGCCTCAAGGGGTCTCAACCCACTGATGTCAACGTCATAGGCGATGCAATCAGTTGCGGCGGCGGCTCGGTCGGTCGTGCTCCGATGGGCTAACGATCGCTGACACCATCCTCCTGCAAAGCTGCGCGCATCAAAGCCTG
Organism: Fluviirhizobium alvei; assembly: GCF_030551875.1. Taxonomy (GTDB): domain Bacteria; phylum Pseudomonadota; class Alphaproteobacteria; order Rhizobiales; family Rhizobiaceae; genus Rhizobium_E; species Rhizobium_E alvei. Next base: position 129,701 of record NZ_JAUOZU010000014.1, read on the forward strand.
GGCAGTCCAGCGGAGCACTTTTTCAGCCTCCTCCAGTTCCAACTCACAGACGTCACGCATGACAACCAGGGCCTCGATGCCCATCGTCAGCGACAGGGCATTCACAAGCCGCTTGAAATGTTCGGGAGGCAGTTTTTCCCGGATCGGCGCCATCGCTTCATTCAGCCAGCCTATGCGACGTCCGGCTCGCCTGTTCTCGCTTCTGCCTGAAGATGCTCCGCCATAAAGAGCGCGGAAAACGGTTTCATTATCGGCGATCATGCTGAAGACGTCTCCGACGAGTTTATCCACCCGCTCGCCCACCTCGGTCGTATCCATATCCGCGCGCGACGGGGCGATATGAATGGCCGTCGCCACGCCGTCCAGGGCCGCCTCGTTGATCATATCTTCGGGCGTCGAGAAATAGCGATAGGCGGTAGCACGGGAAATCCCGGCCTGGTCAGCAGCTTCTGCCACAGAAGGCCGCCCGCCTTTCTCAAGAATCTCCCGCGCCGCCCGCAGGAGTTCGGCCCGCGTTCTGCGCTTTTGGTTCACGCGTTCAAAACTTCTCTCTTGACTGTTCATTCCAACCTCGTTATGAGACATGTATCTCATCAAGAGAATAAAGTATCACAACAAAACAAAGGCGCAAGATATGAATTCCAGTTTTCATGCTTCAGTGAGCCGCCCATCGCCGCTCACGCTCCATTTTCTCGGCAATATCCTCACCTTCCGCGCACGGTATTCGGACACCAGTGAAAGCTTCACGGTGATTGAGGTTTTGACGGCGCCAGAAGCTGGTCCGCCGCCGCACACGCAGACGGATCAGGAGGCCTTTCTGGTTCTGGAAGGACAGTACGAAATCACCATTGGCGACACCGTGCGCAAATGCGTTCCCGGCGACTTCGTTCATGTTCCTCCCGGCGAAATGCACACATTCCGCAATATCGCGTCCACGCCGTCACGAATGCTGTTGATCAACTTTCCGGGCGATTTGCACGAAGCCTTCTTCCTCGCTGTGGGCGAAGAACTGTCTCCCGGGCAGACGGAATTTCCACCGATGACGCCGCCGGATGTGCCGAAAATCGTGGAGACTGCGGCCCAATTCGGCATCACAATTCCCCTTCCCGCACACGCTTGAGGATCTTTCCATGAACAGTTTCATCGAACGCTTGGTGACAACACGCTCTTTCGGCTTCGTCGCCCGGACCGTGCTGACCTTCATGTTTTGGTCGAGCGGCCTTGCAAAGCTTCTCGATTTCCCAACCGCGATGGCGGAAATGCAGCGATTTGGCCTCGCGCCCGCGGCACCCGTGGCGATCCTCGTCATCATCGTGCAGTTGGGCGGATCTGCGCTCGTCATTCATGGCCGTTACGCATGGCTGGGGGCTGGCGCGCTCGGCGTATTCACCGCGCTGACCATTCCTATCGCTCACGCATTCTGGACTATGAGCGGCGAAATGGCATTCCTGGAGATGATGTTCGTCTTCGAGCACATATCCGTAATCGGCGGACTGATGGTGGCCGCGGCTTTGTGCGCGCCTCATCGCCTCAAATCGGTCCGTCCATCATCAGTCGGACATCTTGTGCGAGGCGCGTGAATGCGCCCGCCACAATGGCGGCTCTCAAAACACAAGAGGCGGCTTTATGACCATCCCGCCATCGGCTGTGTGATGGCTATGGAGGCCGCCTCGCGATAATGTTTAGTCTGGCCAAGACAAAATCTTTGCCGTCACTTTCAAATGAGTGCGGCTCGCCCGGCTATTAGCATGCGATCGTCCAATAGGACGCGCACGCCCTAAACGCAGACATGCAACGAACCTTGACACGATGTTGCGCCGGAAACGGCCCAACGACGCGCATCCTTGCGCCCTTCTGCCAGGTTCATTTTCACCACAATCGGCGCTGAACAGCCTGGGCAATGTCTCGGCCTGCGCCCATTCAGGAACATCAACATGACAGTAAGATATGGAACCGATGCAAGCGAAACACTGACCGGCGGAAACGAGGCGGACTTCTTTCTCGGGATGGGCGGCGACGACAGGTTGATCGGGCTTTTCGGCAGCGACCAGATGATCGGCGGTGACGGAAATGACCTGATGGAAGGCGGCTTCCAGGATGATTCCTTCGCCGGCGGCCTTGGACAGGACAGGCTGAACGGAGGGTCTGGAAACGACGGTCTTTCCGGCGGGGCGGGCGCGGATATCATGATCGGCGGTCTCGGCAACGATCTTTTCAGCGAAACAGATGTCAGCGATTATGTTGGCGATGTTATCGATGGCGGTTTGGGCATCGATACCATTCTCGTCTCCCTGGCGAATTCGGCGGAAGGTGTCACGTTCGAAGCATCTGACCCTTTGAATACAGTCACGCTCGTCGGCGCGCAACTTCACGACATCGAGCAGTATTTCATCATAGGTTCCGATCAAGCCGCAGACACCATGACCGGTGGCCGGTGGAGCGACCGCTTCGAGGGCAAAGGCGGCGACGACACGCTCCAAGGCGGTGGCGGTTTCGATTATCTGAGCGGCGGATCTGGCAACGACACTGTCATCGGCGGTCAGGGAAACGATACAGTCGAAGGCGATGAAGGCGACGATCGTCTCATCGGTGGCTTTGGCAAAGACAGGCTCCAGGGCGGGTTCGGCAATGACAGTCTTTACGGAGGCAAGGGTGATGATGAGCTTACCGGCTATGACGGCAACGACGTTATCTCCGCTGGTGCTGGTAATGATTATATCATCGACGGCGCGGGCGCAGATATTCTGAAGGGCGGATCGGGGGACGATTATGTTTTTCTGGGAGGAGGTGATGATCTGGTATCGACTGGCAGCGGCGACGATCTGATTATCCTGTCGCCGAATTCCGGCAAAAAGAGCATCAATGGCGGCTCAGGCACTGATACAATCACCTACGGCTATATCGATGGCAATTTCACAGCCATGGATGAATCAAAGGTCAATACACTTGCTGATGGAACGACAATTCAGCACGTCGAAGCCTACCGACTGTTCGGAACAAGCGACGCAAATACATTCGTCACACTCGGTGGCGACGATACTCTTACAGCCTATAGCGGCAATGACGTTCTGCGCTCCGGCGCCGGAGATGATTTCCTGGATGCCGGACACGGCCTCGATACGCTTTTTGGCGAGGCCGGTAACGATATCATGATGGTCGGGGGCGAGAAGGACACGCTCGACGGCGGCGATGGCCGAGATACAGCCTATTTCTATGTCGACCTCTATACCCAAAATCTGACGTTTCGCGCCTCCAACGGCAGGGGCACGCTCTCAAACGGCACGACAGCGGCAAATACCGAAATCTTCAATATCTTCACGGGTTCTGGATCCGACAGCCTGTATGCGGGAGACGCGCTTCAGGTTTGGTTCAAGACCGGAGAAGGCAATGACAAGCTCTATGGCGGCAAGGGCGCTGACTTATTGGATGCAGGCGTCGGCAGCGATTTCATCGATGGCGGCGCGGGAAACGATCAAATCATCGACATGGGTGGCAACAACACGCTGCTGGGTGGAGAAGGCAATGACGAGATCTCGGTGTCCGTCATGGACGCGAGCGATGATGGATTGAGCATCGTCGATCTCGGCGCCGGCAACGACATCGTCAAGTTGAATGACAGCCAGGGCGGGGTCTATGGCGCGCTTGAAGCAAATGGCGGAAACGGCGTTGATTTCGTACAAATCGATCGTAGCCTAACCACCGCCTCGCTGACGTTTGTCCTGTCGGCGAATGCCCGTTTGGTGAATGGCGATGCTATCGTTAAGAATTTTGAACGGGTCAAGATCAGTGGCGGCTCCGGCGCAGACATTTTCACCGGCGGCAAGCTTGCAGATCAGCTAAACGGCTATGATGGAGCCGATACCCTGAGAGGACAGGCAGGTGATGACTGGCTGCATGGCGGCTCTGGATCCGACACTCTCGAGGCTGGCGATGGAAACGACCACCTCTACGCCAGCAATCAGTCTACGGAAGCCGATAGCGATGTTTTGAATGCAGGCGCAGGGAATGACGAACTCTATATCAACTCCGGCGATCGCGCGGATGGTGGCGAAGGTTTCGATCGGGTCACCATCGATCTCTCGGCGCTAACAACGGGCGTGAATTTCACCTTTTCATCGGGCGTGGTCAACGTGAATGGAGCAACAAAGGTGTCCGGCATGGAAGCTCTCGATTTCATGGGCACCGCGGGTGGAGACATCGTCAAAGCAGGGTCCGCCTCGGACATTCTGCGCGGCAATACCGGCAACGACGTGTTGAAGGGTATGGGGGGAGCCGATACATTCTATGATGGCGCTGGAAATGACACGCTCTACGGCGGCGATGGCGATGATTTCTTTATCCATGACGTTTATTTCGGCAACGACGTCTTCGATGGCGGCGCAGGTACCGATACGATCAGGTTCGACTTTTCAGGCGACAGCTCTGTCAAACTAGATCTTGCCGATTTCCGACAGAACGACGGACTGGTCAACGGAATCTCTGTGATCGGCATCGAACGCGTCATCGGTACGAGTAAAGACGACGATATCAAGGGTACCGACGTTGGCGAGGATCTGTTTGGCAGCGCAGGCGACGATATCCTTGCTGGCCGGGACGGCAACGACACTCTTTCGGGTGGAGGCGATGCGGACTGGATCAGCGGCGGCGCGGGCAAGGATCTATTCGCTTTCAGCAGCACATTCGACGCCGGCGACGAGATCGTTGATTTCAAGCGCGGCCAGGACCGGCTTTCAATCGACAAAATTGCCTTCGGCATCGATAAAAAGACCGGGTTCAATCTCGTCAACTCCAACGAGGTTTCGTTCTCCGGCGCCGCGCCGACCTTCCTGTTCGAAGGCGACGCCCACAGGCTCTGGTTCGATGCAGACGGCAAGGGGGGTGATGAGGAAGCGCTTCTTCTCGCTACGCTCGACAATATCTCGACATTGTCGCAAAGCGATTTCTTGTTGATCTAGGCGCTCCGCCAAACACGACAGAGCGGCGGGCCTTCCCGCTCTCTGATGTCGCTGGAGTTTGGTTCGAGATACGTCTCCAAGCGCTGGCCCAAGGCAAACTGTAGAGATCGAGGAAAGGATAAGCCTTTCCTCGATCGACAAACGTTATGGGTCAGAGCGCCTGGTCGTTGGTCCGTTGCTTCGCGATCGGATTCTCACTAAATTAACCAATTGTTTTTATAGTTAATATTATATTAAACGAACATTTTTGCGCCTATAAAGTTCGCCAGTTCAAACTCTATGATTTGATATCCTTCACATACGATAACTATAATTTATCACATGTTTTAGATTTGAGGGCGCAAATCACGATTCTGGTGCCAAGACCGGGCAATTCGGCCGGTTTCAAGAGGCTCGATGACAGTTCCAAACCTATCCGAAAGCGAACAACGCTCACTCCAACTCGACGCGATCGCCTCAATTCTGCAGATCGAGCGGCGCGAAACGATTGCCGCTCTGCTGACCAGATAACGGCATACCGGACGCTGTCTCGAGCACATTGCGGGACGTGGGCCTTCTGCGCAGTTTCGGACCACATTCGCCGGCTACGGTGCGGCGGCGTCTGAACAGTTGGTCCACACTCACCCAATGGTGTGGGTTGCAAGGCGCCTTTGCCTCCGGTGGCCGCCGCCGGTCCGAGCTGGTCGCGCTCCGGCTGGAGGATCTCGCCGAAGAAGATCCGGTACCGGCCAACCCGTCCGATCCGCAGTCGCCTCCCCTGCCCTGCCTGTCGCTTCATCTCGGCCGGACGAAGACGACCGCCGCCGATCATGGTGCCAAAGCTTACCTGATCGGCTATCCCGTGACCGCGCTCAGACAATGGCTCGCCGAAGCCGGGATCGAAAGCGGGGCAATCTTCCGCCGGATCGACCAATGGGGCAACATCGACCGCCGTGCCCTGAACGCACAATCGGTCAATCTCATCCTCAAATCGCGCTGCCAAAAGGCCGGCCTCGATCCTGCACAATTTTCCGCGCATGGGCTGCGATCGGGCTATCTCACCGAGGCCGCCAATCGCGGCATTCCGTTGCAGGAAGCCATGCAGCAATCGCAACACCGATCGGTGATCCAGGCCGCCGCCTACTACAACAATTCCGAACGGCGCCTGAGCCGGGCGGCACGCCTGGTCGCCGAACCGGACGGCTGATCGCGGCGAGGATAAAGCGCGCATCACCCGGTTTTCCGCAACGTGCCGACATGGGTCCGCATCAAGGCCATCAGCATCGGTCCAAGCCCGAATTCGCCCTCTCGCGCCTTTGTGGTCAGGCTGCGGAGATAGCCGCCAGCCGAATTGATATGCCCGGCGCGCTCGAGGATACAGGCCACCACGGTCGCCGCATTTTCAGGCCCCATCACCTCGCAGGCTTCCTGATAGGCGCTCGGACTAACGCCCAGCATCGACCGCACCACGACGGCTGCCGACATCAGCTCGCGCCAGGTCTCGATCCGGCCGGCGGGCCCATAGGCGGTAATTTCCGGGCAGGCTTGCAGAACCATGCCGAGCGGGAAGGATTTTATCTCTGGCGCAACCCCTCGCTCTTCCCGAACCGGATTTTCGCCCGTCGCTTTTTCATAGCGCGGTTCAGATACAGATTTAGAGTCGGATTTTGAATTCTGTGTGTGACGCTCAGAATCATGGGCATTGCCGCTCATATTTTCTGAATTCATCATCAATTCCAGATGATTGACGATCCTTTGCCGCAAATGTTCGAGCGCTTCGAGGCTCGCTTCGGCGGCGGCCTTGTTCCATTGGCGCGGAAAGCGTTCGACGATCGCGCGGAACTGTTCGAGGAACATCGGCCAGTCGCCTTCGATCGCCTCCTCCACGGCGACGCCGATCAGCTTGGCAATGTCGCGCCGGCAGATGGTGATGCGTTCGCGCAGCCGCTGCAGGTCCACCCGTTCCTGGGCAATCACCGCTGCCATGGCTTCGATCTCTTCTGCACGCGCCAGAAGCGGCGCCAGCGAAAAGCCGTAGGCCTCATCAATATCGCCGGAGGAGCCGCGCCGTGCAAAGCGCTTGCCGTTGGCGCTATCCTTGCGGCTGATCAGCCCGGCTTCGACCAGCACGGCCAGATGCCGTCGGATCGTCTGCTCGGCCATCCCATGCGCCCTTACCGATAGCTGGGCATTGGACGGGAAAACCACCAGCCCATTCTGAACCGAGAGTTCCGTATGCGGATAGAAGCTCAGAAGCGCATTAAGCAGCGCCAGTGCACGGTCCGTCACGCCGAGTTTCGGTCTTGCTTCGCAGACCGCTCGGTAAAGTTTCCATTTGTCGGTCGACTTCTCGTCATCGAGATCCCGCCCCGCTACCTGATGTGATAGCATGGCGAGCGTCATCGACCGCTGCCCAAAGGGCGTCGTTCCAATCGTCTCCATCATCCGTCCCCTGTCAAAAGAGGCAAGCGGACCCTCAGACGTTCTCATTTGGACAAAAGATATACTTCAGCGAATGGATATTCGCCGTCGACTCTTGACTTTGCTGTGCGGAAGTGATTCTCTCGAATTGCTACATTGAAGAGGGCTTCCGAAATGGTAACGTTTTGGGGGCCTTTTTTCTTGTCTCGATGTCGTCCTTTCTCACTTCACTCAGGCGACCCAGCGGCTTTCGCCGCCAGGCATCATCAACTCATTCGCTCGATCCGCTGACGAATCGGGCGTAATCTTCGCGCAGTCGCTCTGCTACGCTTTCAATGAAAGCGCTGTCGGCATTGGCGGCGAAATCGATCTTCACCCCCCTGCCCTGCCGCTGTACGCGAGCGAAGACCTTGCCATCCGGACCAGTCAGATCCTCGGGCTTGGCCTTCTCCGTTTGCTGTTTGCGCGTCAGCCGGTCGAAAAGCAGCTGAAAGCGCTCATCGGTGGCGGACTTGCGAAACCGTTCGCTATGGATCTCGTCGATCGCCTTGACCCGCGCCGCCTGACTGTCGAACAACTGGCCCAACGCCATCCAGCGGTCGCGTCCGGCTTTCGGCGCTGGGCCGATCGCACGCACGAATTCGTCCGGAACCGCATCGGCCACCTGGAGCAGGCGCGACAGTTCGCTCTTCTGCACCGCGAGCGCTTCGCCGATCAGCTTGCGATCGAACTGGCGTCCGACGAGCGCCTTGGCAAACAGGGCGCGTTCGATGAAGCTCAGGTTACGGCGTTCGGCATTTTCCTTGCCCTGCGCGACGACAAGCTCATCATCGGTCAGAGGCCGGACGATGGCCTTGACAGCAATCTCGAGCCGCCGCGCGGCTTTGAGGCGCCGGTGGCCATAGGCTACCTGATAGCGCCCCTTCTGTTCCGGATGCGGCCGCACCAGGATCGGCGCGTGCTGGCCGCTGTCGCGAATGCTCTCGACGAGCGCCAGGAAATCGGGATCATCCTTCTCGGCATCGCTCAGGCGATCGGAAATGAAGGAGATGTCGATCGCCGTCGTGTCCAGCGACACGATCCTTTCTCCCTCCTCCAGAGCCTGCTTGAGAACGCGCGCCTCTTCCGCCTCACGGGCGATCGAAGAGAGCGAAAGACCCATCGCCTTGACCGCGCCGGAGGCTGCCCGGGGAACCGATGCCGCGCCGGGGTTGGCCGCATCCGATGACGAGTTGACAGCTGGCAACTCGGATTTCGTCTCCGGTGCCGGCGTCAGCGCATCGCCGAAAAGTGCCTTGATCGAGTTCTTGCGGTCGCGTGGATTCATGATGGCCGACCCCAGGCCGTGTGGATGAGTTTCTCGATCTCGGCATTCACCGCATCGAGGGATTCCATCGCACGATCATAGGTGCCACGGCTGAAATTCTCGCGGCCAACCTCATAGAGCGTCTGCTTGGTCAGGCCGGCGTCCGAGATCGCGGTTGATTTCAACATCGGTGACGTCAGCACGCGTTCGCCGAACAACGAGCGAAGAAAGCCGACGATCTGCGTCTGCGGGCCATCATGCGGCTCGAAGCGCGTGACGAGATAGCGCAGGAAATCGAAATTCAACGAGCCGCCCGCTTCCCGCACCACGTTGAGGAGGTCCGAGGTCATGAACAGGAACTGGCTCATGGAGGCGACATCGAGCATCTGCGGATGCACGGTCACGACAACAGAAGTCGAAGCACAAAGCGCCGACAAGGTCAGGTAACCGAGCTGCGGCGGGCAATCGAGCACCACTACGTCATAATCATCGGCGACGCTTTGAAGTGCAGTCTGCACCCGAGCAAAGAAGAGCGAACCCAGATCGCCGGGTTCCCGGGCGGACAACGCCCGCGGCGTCGCATGTTCGAATTCCTGCAGCTCCAGATTTCCGGCGACGAGATCGAGCCCATGGAAATAGGTCTGGCGGATGATATCCTTCAGCGGGCGGATTTCGGAATCGTAGCGGATCGCTCCATAGAGCGTATCGTTGCCGATCAGATCGAGTTCCGGCTGATAGCCGAACAGGGCCGAAAGCGAAGCCTGCGGATCGAGATCGACCGCCAGCACGCGATGGCCGGTCATCGCAAGATATTGTGCGAGATGAACAGCCGATGTCGTCTTACCCGAACCACCCTTGAAGTTGGTCACCGAAATGACCTGCAGATGTTCGCCGCGCGCGGGATCACGCCATTTCACATAGGAACGCGCTTTCGCCTCGTTGCCTTTGGCAAGCGCCTGGTCGGCGAGATAATGCCGGAGCGCATCGATATCCTTGAGCGAATAGTAGCGGCGGCCACCGGCCCCGATCTGCGGCTGCGGCCCTTCGCCGGCAAGCGACAATTGCCGCAGATATCCATCCGACACGCCGATGAGACGTGCGGCCTCACCAGATGAAAAGGAGCGCAGGCTTTTCTGCGATGCCGGCGGAAACAGCCGTTCGCGCATCGCCTTGAGCTGGGCCGAAAGCGCCCGCGCATCTGCCGCGATCGTTTCATCCGCCGGGGGAAGCCCGCCGCCTGTCAGATCCAGTTTCTTTTCGGATGCAGCCGCCATCCATAATTCTCCATGCCTGTCCGTTCCCGCATAAAAGGAGTAAATCTGCTACGGGAGCGGCAGATTGGTTACCACTTTCACGATTCTATCCCCCACGGAAATACGCTCTGCCGAAAAACTAACAGAAATCGGGGGCATTTACGGCGAACGGAACTTTGTTCAACATTTTCCGTAAAGACGGTGGGGCATTCCACGAGTCGGGTCAAGCGTTTTTTGGTTAACAAAATCTTAACATAAGGCGCAGCCGCGTGGGCGTCCGCGACGGTTAGATCGCGTGCCGATCACTCTCTTCACCAGGGCGTGGAGCTGTTGACAGCTGTCAACGATGATGGCGCAGCATGCCGAACGCCACCACGCCTGCCGCTGCCAAGAGCGCGGTCACGAAGAGGGCGACATCCAGACCCGCTCGTTCCATCAGAAGCGAAAAGGCGAAAGGCGATGCCGCACCGGCCGTCAACCGGATCGCCGAAAGTTTTCCGGTCAGTGCGCCATAACCGTCAGACCCGAACAGATAGAGCGGTAACGACCCTTGCACGATGCTCGATATGCCCGACCCAAGCCCCAGCAGGAGAACGAAAGAGAGCGCACCCGGAACCCAGGTGCCGGCGAGCAGCAACAGCAGGATCGCAGCGAAGATGAAGCCCGATGAGACGACCGCCAGAAGAACCGGCGCAAGCCCGGTGCCGAACACCATGTTGATGAAACGGCTGAAGACCTGTGAAGGGCCAAAAAGCGCGCCCACCGTCACCGCCGTCGCACCAAGCCCAAGCGCGGTCAGCATCGGCACCATGTGAACCAGCATCGCTGAAAGTGCAAAGCCCTGCAGTGAAAAACCGGCGGCCATGATGATGAAACTGCCCATCTGCTGGTGCTGCGGCACGCGCCCAACCACACGCCGGTTCTCATCCGACCGCTCGATGCCGGTGGCGGCCGTCCTCTGCCAACGCATGACCAAAATATGCAGCGGCAAACAGAGAAGGGCATTGGCAGCGGCAAAGCCATAATAGACTTCGCGCCAGGTCCAGATCTCGTGCAACCGGCTCGTGACCGGCCAGAAGATCGTCGAGGCAAACCCGGCAATCAACGTCAGATATGTGATGCTCCGGTTGGCGGTCAGCGGCGAAAGCTCCACCAGCGTGGCAAAGGCGGCCTGATAGAGCACCATTGCCGCGACCACCTGCATGACCACGACCGAGACAATGAAGGAAAGGTCGGATGTCGAAAGCGCGGTTGCGAGCAGGCTAAGCGCCGACAGCGCCGAACCGAGTGCCATGATGCGCCCGGCACCATGTCGATCCATCGCCCGGCCGATGAACGGAGCCACCAGGCCGCCGATCAGAAGCGAGGCAGAGAACAGACCGAAGATCCTGTCCTTGCTCCAGCCGAAGTCCGCCGCCATGTCGGGCGCCAGAATGGAGAAGCTGTAATAGAGCGTTCCATAGCCGATGATTTGTGTGATGCCGAACGCGAGAATGGCTGCGATCGGGAGGCGGTCTGGCATGATGAAACTCGATGAAAGGAAAGGGCAGGGGCGGCAATATCCCTAGTCCTAGGCCATTTTCACCGAGGCTGGCAAGCGCCCGATGCGATGCGTTTTCTCACTCCAACGTCGACAAAATCGGGGTTTGCGCTGCAGAAATGCAGCATCAACGCCGCAATGCAGCAATGTATCGGAAAAAAGGGCATTGAATCAAAACGGCTTTATCGATCCGCAGGGATGGCACGGCTCTTGCTTACCCTGAATCGTCTTGGGTCGAGGGCCCGAGCGAAGAGCCGCCAACAGAAGCGGCGCAAAGCATCGACCAATCTTCAGAAAGGGAACACAATGAAGATAGCTCAGACGTCCGCCAGAACCCTTCTCGCCATCACCACGGCAATTTCGGTTGCCCTGCCAGCTTTTGCCAATGCTGCTGAACTTAATATCCTGACCTGGGAGGGCTATGCCGACGCCTCCTTCATTTCCAAGTTCGAAGCGGCATCGGGCTGCAAGACCAACTCCACCTATGTCGGCTCCAACGACGATTTCGCCCCGAAGCTCGCAGCCGGCGGCGGCGTCTATGACATCATCGTCCCGTCGATCGACACGATCGGCCTGATGCGCCAGGCCGACTTTGTCGATCCGATCGATACGTCCAAGATCGAAGGCTGGGCCGATGTCTATCCGGAATTCTCCGCGGCCAACGATGTCGCAGTCGATGGTGAAACCTGGTCGGTTCCGTTGGTCTGGGGCTCGATTTCGCTGATGTATCGCCCTGACAAGGTCGACCCAAAGCCCGATTCCATCGGTGCGCTCTTCGATCCGAAGTACAAGGGCAAGGTCTCGATGTGGGATGACAAGTCGTCCATCTATTGGGCCGCCCGTCTGCTCGGCTTTGAAAATGTCTATGATCTGACCGATGAACAGCTCGCAACCGTTCAGGCGAAACTGATCGAACAGAAGCCGCTGATCCGCAAATACTGGGCCACGGCCGGCGAACTGACCGAGCTCTATGCCAACCAGGAAGTCTGGCTCTCCAACACCTGGACCGGTCTGCAGAGCAAGGAAATCAACAATCTCAAGAAGGGTTTCGAGGTTGTCGAATTCACGCCGAAGGAAAAGGCCGAGGGCTGGATGGACTCCATGCAGCTGGTCAAGGGCAGCCCGAATGTGGATTGCGCCTACAAGTTCTTCTCCTTCATGCTCTCGGCGGATGGGCAGTGCGGCATTGTCGGTTCGACCGGCTATTTCCCGGTCAATCCGAAGGCGGTTGCGGGCTGCCTGAAGGGCGAGGAAGCGGAAGCCAAGAAGGTCAACAACATCGAGTTCGTCAAGAGCCTGGTCATGTGGCAGATGCCGGCCCGGCTGGACAAGTATCTCGAAGTCTGGAACGCTGTGAAGGCCGCCCAGTAAGGCGTCCGAGGAACGTTTCCATCACCGCCGGGAAAACCGGCGGTGACATTTGCCGTTTTCTGCCGACTAGACCAAGGAATACCTGATGGCGTTGCAACCGATCGTCACCCTTAAAGGTGCGGCGAAGTCCTATGGGACATTCACAGCACTTCATGACATCAATCTCGAAATTGGCGCCGGGGAGTTCGTAACCCTCCTCGGCCCCTCCGGCTGTGGCAAGACCACGACGCTGCGGCTAATCGGCGGCTTTGAAACCGCCGACCGCGGCACGATCACCATTGCCGGCAAGGATGTCACCGAACTGCCGCCCTACAGGCGCGACGTCAACACCGTCTTTCAGGACTATGCGCTCTTTCCGCATATGACCGTGGCGGAAAACGTGGCCTATGGCCTGACAGTCCGCTCCAACCGCCGCCCCCGCGACGAGCGCGATCGCAAGGTCGCCGAAGCGCTGCAGCTTGTCGGGCTCTCCGACAAGGCCGGCCGCATGCCGCAGCAACTGTCGGGCGGGCAACGCCAGCGCGTCGCCATGGCCCGCGCCCTGGTGCGCGAGCCCAAGGTGCTGCTGCTTGATGAGCCGCTTTCGGCACTGGATGTGAAATTGCGCGAAGCCATGCAGGTGGAACTGAAACATCTGCATCAGAAACTCGGCATCACCTTCCTCATGGTCACCCACGACCAGGAGGAGGCGCTGGTGCTGTCCAATCGCATCGCGGTGATGCAGGGCGGCAGGATCGCCCAGATCGGTTCGCCCTCCGAACTCTATGATCGCCCGGCCACGCCCTATGTCGCCGATTTCATCGGCGCCGCCAACCTGATTTCCGGAACCAGCGCCGGCAGTGAGGGAAGCCATGTCAAGGTACGGCTTCCCGATGGCACCCTGATCGGCGGCACGGCGATACGGACCGATGCCGGTCTTCGCGAAGGCAAGCCCGTGCAGATTGCCATCCGCCCGGAACGGCTCCAGTTGGTGCCGATGGATGGCAGTACCAAGATACAGGCAACGGTGGTCGACCAGCTGTTCCATGGCGGTCGCTTCCAGCTCGAAACGCGCATTTCCGGTCGCGACGAGCCGGTTTTCGTCGAGGTTCAGCGTCGTTCCATGGCTGCGGATGGCTCTGTGCCGCAACCCGGCAGCCAGATCGCACTTTATGTCGCTCCCGTCGATGTTCTGGTCTATCCTGCGGAGGCCAACGCATGAAGGCCAAGACGCGCCACGCTGCCGGCTTCTGGCTGCTGTTCTCGCTGCCGCTCCTCTGGACCCTCGTCTTCCTGATCCTGCCCTATGGTGTGATGGGCGTGATCAGCTTCTGGTCGCGGCAGTTCCCGCTGTTCGTGCCGGATTTCCAGTTCGGCAACTATGTCCAGCTGTTCTCGGATCCGCAATATTCCACCGTCATCTTCCGGACGCTGAAAATCGCAGGGTTGGTGACGCTTTATTCGGTCGCTCTCGGTTACCCGCTTGCCTACTTCCTGGTTTTCACCATCCGCTCGACCCGGCTCAGAACCCTGCTCTATATGGGCGTGGTGGTGCCGCTCTGGGTTTCCTACCTGCTGCGCGCCTATACCTGGAAAATCATCCTCGGCACCGATGGCGCCCTCAATTCGGCGCTGCTCTGGCTCGGCATCATCAACGAGCCGCTCGATATCTTCCTCTACAACCAGGCGGCCATGGTCATCACGCTCACCTACATCTTCGTCCCCTTCATGGTGATGCCGATCTTCACCGCGCTCGAGCGGATTCCGCCAGCTCTCATCGAAGCCTCGCAGGATCTCGGGGCAGGGCCGTTCGAAACCTTCTTCCGGGTCATCATGCCGCTTTCCACAGCCGGCGTGGTGGCCGGCGCGACCATGACCTTCTGCCTTTCCTTCGGCGATTTTGTCGCTCCGGTGCTGGTTGGCGGTCCGAGCGGCACCATGGTGGCCACCGTGCTGCAAAGCCAGTTCGGTGCAGCGCTCAACTGGCCGCTCGGCTCGGCACTGGCCGTCATCATCTTCACCCTCGTTCTGGTGGTGTTGCAGATATCCAACCGTCTCGACCGCGCCGGTCGGGTGAGCATGGGTTGAGGAGAACCGAGATGCACAAACTTCTCTGGTGGCAGAAAAGCCTGGTTGGCGTGGCGATCGGAACCTTGCTCTTCCTCTATGTTCCGGTCGCCATCCTCATCCTCTTCTCCTTCAACGACAGTCCGGTGACGTCCTTTCCGCTCTCGGGCTTCACCTGGGGCTGGTATGAAAAGGTCTTCGCCAACGAGGATCTCTTGAAGGCGCTGGTCAACAGTCTCATCGTGGCGGTGTCGGCAACAGCCCTCACCATCGTGATCGGGGTTCCGGCGGCCCTTGCGCTCGATCGCTATCCCTTCATCGGCAAGAGCATCTTCCGCAACACGATCCTGTTGCCGCTCTCCCTGCCGGGCATCGTTACCGGTATCGCGATGCTGAACTTCTACAAGCAGATCGGCCTGCCGCAAAGCCTGACTGCGGTGGTGATCGGCCATGCGACCGCACTTGTCGGCATCGTGGTCAGCCAGGTGCTGGCCCGCCTCGAAAAGGTCAATCGCAACCTCGCCGAGGCAAGCTCCGATTTGGGCGCCGACGGGTTCGAGACCTTCTTCCGGGTGATCCTGCCGAACATCAAGACCGCGATCATCGGTTCGGGGCTTCTGTGTTTCACGCTGTCCTTCGATGAAATCCCGGTGACCTACTTCCTCACCGGGCGCGACATTACCCTGCCGATGTATATCTACTCGACGCTCAGGCGGGGGATTACGCCGGAAATCAACGCCATCGGCGCGCTGATCGTGCTGGTGTCGCTGGTGATCATCTTCGCATCCGTCTCGATGCTGCGTGAGAAGAAATGAGATGAGAGGAGGGGAGAAATCCCCTCCTCGAAATGCATTAACCTTTGGTTAACTATCGCTGCGGTTGGTCTTGCGCACGATCGTTGCAATATCGACGCCAAGCTCCTTGGCAGCCGCACGCTTGGAACCGAGACGGTCGAGCGCTTCGTTGATCACCTTTTCCTCAAAGGCGCGCGTCATGTCTTTGAGCGACAGGCCGGCACTCTCGATCGCGGGCAGAGACGGGGAGGCGAGAGACGGCTCGGCTATCGCCGCCGCTGGCCCCTGCAGCATGAGAGCCGGCGGCAGATGCTCCGGGGTAGCGATATCGGTGGCGACGATATCGAGATAATCCACCACGCTCTTCATTTCGCGCAGGTTGCCCGGAAATGGGTGCCGGAGCAGGATCGCGCGGCAGGCCGCCGACAGTTTCAACGTCGATCCGCGCTCCTGGCTTGCCCGTTCGAGCATCATGTCGAGGATCAATTCCTTGTCGGTGCGGTTCCGCAGCAGCGGAATCTCGACCGGGAATGTCGACAGCCGATAGAGCAGATCCTTGCGGAAGGCACCCTCGCGCGTCATCTGCTGCAGGTCGCGGTTGGTGGCGGTGATGACGCGGGTCTCGATCTTTTTCGACACCGAGGATCCGACAGGCTGGATTGTCCCGTCTTCGAGGAATTTCAGGAGCTTGGGCTGCGATGACAGCGGGATTTCACCGACCTCATCGAGAAACAACGTGCCGCCCGCCGCACTTTCGATATAGCCGCGCTTGCCGGCCTGCAGCGCGCCGGTGAAGGCGCCGCGCTCGTAGCCGAACATCTCGGATTCAAACAGCGTTTCGGGGATCGAGCCGCAATTGACATGAATGAACGGACGGCCGCGATCGCCGCCGCTCAGGTGGATATGTTTGGCGATTGCTGTCTTGCCGACACCGGATTCGCCGAGCAGCAGGATGCGGAAATTGCGCGCATAGGCCCGGCTTGCCTGATCGAGGCGCGCACGAAGATCCTCCGGAAACAGAAGTTTGGCGCTCTCGCGCTGGTCGCCGGCCGAAATCGAGCGCGCGGTCGCGCCGCGTTTGGCGCGGTCCTGGTTTTCGGGATCGCGCAGGAAATAGAGATTGAAACTGCCGCCGCCACCCGACGTGACCAGAACCTTGCGAGCGGCCTGATAGACCTTGCCCGTTGTGCGCGCCCTGACCGAACCCTCGCTCTGGCCGCGTTCGACCGAAGCGAGAAAATCGTCCATGTCGAAATCGGAAAACCGGAGGAAGGAGGAAAGCGCCTGGCTCTTGAACGGCGACGACAACCGGGCGGCTCGCTCAGCAGCCAGATTGAGGAAGATCACCACATCATCCGGATCGACGATGACGAGACCATCGGTCAACAGATTAGCGAAGGTCTGGAAGCCAGCGGAGGCAAAGTTGTCTTCCCAGACATTCCGGGGCAGCGCTTCCGCACCTCTCATGCCGAGATAGAATTGCGGAATATCGCCCGGTGACTTCATGTGCCTGTCCGTTTTTTCTGTCGCGGTGCCGGCTTCTGGCGTTCGCGCAGCATCGCCACGGTCCAGGCCTCGTCGTTGAGGCCCGAGATCCGTCGCAAATGCAGGTCGAGAAGGATCGATTGCGATGTGCCGCCAGCATGGTTGAACACCGTCCAGCCTTCGAACTTCTTGCGGGTACGGATGAAGGCAAGAAGCTGGGTTTCGAACGTGCGGCTCGCCGCATAGGCTGCGGCATAGGCCTTGTTGCGGCTCAGGACCTTGCCGTCACCATCGAGAACCAGCACCGGATCCGGCAATCCGTCGAAGGCGCGCATCGTCAGTTTCAGCGCATTGGCCGCTTCATCGTCGGCATTGTGCTTTTCCGTCACGTCGCGGCAATTGCCCCAGAGCCGCTTGAGATAGCCATCGACAATCTCGCCGCGCACGTCGTTGAGAATGTATTGCAGCGTGCCGTCATGACGCCGGTCGACGCTGAGCGCATCGTTGATCGCATAGCCGGAATTGATGATCTCGTCGACGAACCGTTCGTTGGCCGCACTGCGCGGCCAATAGAGGCGCACATCCTGCTCGTTGAAATCGACTGTTTCGGGGAGCTGGTAGATGCGCGCCATGGCGGGGTTGCACATGCGCCAGACCGACTGGTTTTCGAACACCTGCCGGATCACTTCCTCTTTCGGCAGGGTCGTATCGACAGGTTCGAGAAAATGGATGCCCCAATGAGCTTCGTTGGCGGTCTCGAGCATGCTTTGCAGCGTGTTGAGATCTTCCTCCAGCCGCCGATAGGCATTTCCGACGGCGGCGAGATCCATCTTGACCAGACGCAGCGCAGCCTGACCATCGAAGCGGACCGGACGGGCGCGGGCAAGCGTGCGGAACGAGCGGCCGCTGCGCGCCAGAAGCGTCAGCTCGAAGGTCGTCGCATGGTCGGAACGACCGGAATTGCGGCTTGCCTGCTGGATGCGGGCATAGGAATCCGGCGCATAGAATGCCGAAGCATCAAGACCGGAGATCGGCCCGTCATAGATGCCGAGCAGTTCGGCCTGGGTTTCGTTGGCCCAAAGGATGCGACCATCCTGCGAAACGATATCGATCAAGAGATCCGCAGACAATGTCGGATCGGCATCGGCTGCCGAGACCGCCTGTGCCTCCCGCACCTCTTGCCTGTCCGCCATACTGTCGAAACTCCAGATCATTGATCAAACACCGATATCGCTGGCCGATGGCATTGTAAACAAGAGCTGCATTTCCGCATCATCCTCACGCACCGAACCCGGCAGCCCTGAGATAATTGGCAACCATGCGTTCGCAGCCCGGAATGAAATGGTATTTTGCGCTTTGCGACGGGTCGCGATCCATCCAGCAGGTCGCCATGCGGTCGCAGGTCGTCTCGGGATGGAACTGCACCGAAACCCAGTTGCCGCCATGATCGACGGCAGCCGCCGGCAGGTTGGGGCGGGTCGCCAGCACAACGGTCCCCTCCGGCAGATCCACCACGCGGTCGGAATTGCCGAAGAAGAAGGGCGCATCCGGATCGAAACCATCAAAGAGATAATGGCTGCGTCCGGCATCGCTGACATCAAGTGGCAACGAGCCCACTTCCGGTCCGGTCGGGATCTTTTCCACCCGGCCACCGAGGGTCTTCGACATCAGCTGATGACCGCCGCAGATGCCCATCAGGGGTTTACCGGTCTGGCGGTAGCGGCCGAGCCAATCGGCGATACGCAACTGCCATTCATAGCCATCGGCGACGGAGGCAAAACTGCCACCGAGAATGACGGCGTCGAAGGCGGCGGGATCGTCCGGCAGCGCTTCGCCTTCATGGGCCTTGATGCCCTGATAATCGATGGCTGAACGCAGCCCGACACTGTCGAGCAGCGCATCGATAGCAATCGTTTCATCTTCACCGCCCTGCAGCCGACGCCAGACCGACTTGTCATAGGTGCCGGGTTCGGCAAACTGGGAGATGAACAGGAGCTTCTTGCGTGGCATGCCGGGATTCCTTGCTGTTTATAGGGAAATCAGCAATTTTCATGCCATAGAAAATATCTATTTCTTTCAATACCATAGTTTTTTCATGCGGTGCGGGTGATGCAGTTGTGCATTGGCTGAAGTGCCGTTTGCGCAGCACACCTGCAAGCAACGTCACCGGCTGCCTTGAGATCCAGCGAGACCCGATACGACCGACTGGAACCGCCTCTGTTTGACTCCTGCTTGGAGACGAACGGCGATCCGGCCCTGCCTGCTGCGGGAATGCAGGAACAGGCCATGGCGAAATCGCATCACAAGCCGGTCGAAATTGGCAAAAGCGAATTTGACGGAAATTTTTCCTCATTTTTCCCAGCAACTTAGTCGTTTTCATCAAGATGGCACGGCTTTTGCTGCTCCCTTGGAAAAATAAACACATGAGGGAACCATGATTGCCGATGACCTGATGGATGTGCGGGACCTCCCCTATCTCGACATGACCGACCCGAACTTTTCCATTCGTTCGGCGGAAGTGAATGCAGCCCGCGAAAAGAGCTGGTGCGCCCGCACCAATTATGGCCTGGCCGTTCTGCGCTACGACGAAGTCCACAAACTGATGCGCGATGCCCGGCTGCGGCAGGGCAGCTATGCCTGGCCGAAGCTCAACGGCGTCTCCGGCGTCTTTGCCGGCTGGTGGGAGCGGATGCTTCTGAGCCAGGAGGGTCCGAACCATGCCCGCCTGCGACGGCTCGCCAACCCTGCCTTTTCGCCGAAGCTGGTGATCAGCCTCAGGCCCGAATTCGCCAAGCTCGCCAACGAACTGATCGACAAGTTCGTCGAGAAGGGCTCCTGCGAATTCATGGCCGATTTTGCCGAACCCTATGCGACCCGCGTCATCTGCATGTTGCTCGGGCTGCCGCACGAGAAATGGCGCGAGCTGGCCGATCTTGCCGCCGACATGGGCCTGGCACTCGGCGTCACCTTCAAGCAGGACCTCGATACCGTCGATACCGCTACGACCAAACTGTTCGACTATGTGATGGGGCTCGTCAACGAATTGCGCGGCCAGACGCTGGGCGAGGATTTCCTCTCCATGCTCGTGCGCACCAATCTCGAAAGCGATGAAGCGCTTTCCGAACAGGAACTCTACGACATGATCATGCTCGCCATCTTCGGCGGCATCGATACGACACGCAACCAGCTTGGACTGGCCATGGATGTGTTCATGAACCATCCGGACCAGTGGGCGCTTCTGGGCGACAATCCGGAACTCGGCAAATCCGCTGTCGAGGAAGTGATGCGCATGCGCCCGACCATTACCTGGGTCACGCGCGAGGCGGTCGAGGATTTCACCTATCAGGGCCTGGAGATCAAACGCGGCACCACCATTCACCTGTTCGGCCAGTCGGCTGCGTCCGATCCGCGGGCCTATCCCGATCCGTCTTTCAACATCACGCTCGAACGCAAGCCGCATTTCGGCTTCGGCGGCGGCGCCCATTTCTGCCTCGGCCACTTCATCGCCCGCGGCGACATGACCGAAGCACTCGCCATCCTCGCGCACCGGATGCGCAATCCGCGCGTCGATGGTGTTGCCCGCTTCCTGCCCGACAGCGGCAATACCGGACCGATCACGCTGCCGATCGCCTTTGATCGTGGCGAGCGCAAGGCCTTCATCCCGCCGAGTTCGGCAGCACCCGCCGATGGCGAGCCATCGGCAAACCAGAGCGGCCCGAGCCTGTCTCTGACCATTCTCTATGGCACCCAGACGGGCAATGCCGAGCAGATGGCCAGCGACATTGCCGGCATTGCGAAAACACGCGGTTTTGCGCCGCGCGTCGCACCGCTGGATTCCATGGCAATGGCGGATCTCGCACGGCTGAAGCGCCTGCTCATCGTCACCTCCACCTATGGACAGGGCGAGATGCCGGATACGGCCCGGGGCTTCTGGGAAGCGCTCGCCTCTGATGAGGCTCCGGATCTTGCCGGACTTTCCTATTCCGTGATGGCCATGGGTGATTCCGGCTACGAAACCTTCTGCCAGGCCGGTCAGGATGTCGACCGTCGGCTCGCAGCCCTCGGTGCCCGTCCGGTCGAGGCTCGGGTCGATTGCGACACCAACTATGCCGCCACAGCCTTTGCCTGGGTCGACCGGGCGCTTGGTGAAATCCGCAAGGTCGAAGGCACGGAAGACGAGGTCGCGACCAGCGCCCCGGACACAGCCGCCCGCAGCCGCTGGAACCGCCGCAACCCGCTGATGGCAACGCTTGCGACCAATCGGCGCCTGTCGGGATCCGGCTCCTCCAAGGACACCCGCCATATCGAAATCGCACTCACCGACAGTGGCTTCACTTACGAAGCCGGCGATTGCATCGGCGTCATCCCCACCAACGATCCGGCACTCGTCGATGCGGTGATGAGCCATTTCGGTCTCTGCGCGCATGTTCCGGTCGCAGGCCATGACAAGCCGCTCGGCACGCTGCTTTCCGAACAGTTCGAGATCGCCGTGCCCTCGCGCGAACTGGTCGCCGAGGTTGGGCGCCGTTCGGGCAATGCCGAGCTCAACCATATTCTCGAACATGGTGACCGGCAGGCGCTCGACAGCTGGCTCTATGGCCGCGATTGTCTCGACCTGTTGCAGATGCTGCCGAACGGGGAGCTCACGGCCGGCGAGTTCATCGGCCTTCTCAAGCCGCTGCAGCACCGCGCCTACTCGATCTCCTCGAGCCCGAAGGAGTATCCCGACAGCCTTCATCTGACGGTGGCGACCATCCGCTATCCTTCGCATGGCCGTGCCCGCAAGGGTGTTGCCTCGACCTACCTTGCCGACCGGGTGGGCGAGGGCCATCCGGCGCCGATTTTCCTGTCGCCCAACCGCGCCTTTCGGGTTCCGGAGGACAATGCGGCGCCGATGATCATGATCGGTCCGGGCACCGGTGTCGCTCCTTTCCGCGCCTTTCTGCAGGAACGTCGCGCCACGGGCGCAAGTGGCCGCAACTGGCTGTTCTTCGGCGAACGAAGCCGCGCCCATGACTTCCTCTATGGAGAGGAATTCCAGCGCATGCAGGATGATGGCCTGCTGACCCGCATGGATCTCGCCTTCTCCCGCGACCAGGCCGAAAAGATCTACGTCCAGCATCGCATGCGCGAAAACGGCCGCGATCTCTTCGCCTGGCTGGAGGAGGGCGGCTATCTCTATGTCTGCGGCGATGCCACCCGCATGGCGGCCGATGTCGAGGAAGCGCTCTCCGAAATTCTGCAGCGCGAGGGCGCCATGAGTGCCGAGGCCGCCGATCTCTATCTCGAACGCTTGCGGCGCGAGAAGCGCTACCTGCGCGACGTCTACTGAACCACCCATAACAAACGAACCGGACGGCGAGGGGCCGTCTGCAACAGGAGAGACGCATGAAAGACCTGAAGGAGCTTGCCCAGCGCCTGGAAGAGGACGGTATCGATATCGTCCATGTCGGCCTTTTCGACTATGCCAGCATGTTCCGCGAACGCCGGCTTCGCCGCGAACAGTTTCTCGAATGGGCGAAGGATCCGCGCTTTTCGAACACGCTTCCGCACTGGGATTCGGCCGACAATCTGTTCGGCGGCAGCCCCTATCTGACCGAGGCACTGAGCCTCGATCTCCAATCCTACCGGCCCTGGGGGTTTGAAGCCAACTCGGCTGCCATCGTGGCCGGCTATGCCGGACCCAACCGCGATCTGATGCCGCGCGCGGTGCTTGCCCGCCAGGTCGAACGCGCCCGGGCGATGGGTTTTGATATTCGTGCCGCCTTCGAGTTCGAAGTCATTTTCCTCGATGAGAATGCGACCAGCCTGCGCGACAAGGGCTATGCCGATCTCGGCACATTCGTGCCGGAGAACAAGTGCTGGTCCGGGCAGACCGCCGCCGATCAGGCCGAATTCGTCACCGATCTCGAAGCGGCGATCCTCGATCACGGCGTGTCGCTGTTTGCGGTGGCCGGCGAACTGGGACCCGGCTGCTTCGAGGCGACGCTTGCCGCCGAAACGCCGATGAAGGCAGCCGATGATGCCTGCTTCTTCCGCCAGGCGGCCCGCAGCTTCGCCCGCCGGCAGAACATGACCGCAAGCTTCATGGCCCATATGGGCAGCCCGTTCCCGGGCATTGGAGGCCATGTGACCCTGTCGCTGATCGATCGCAACACCGGCCGCAACCTGTTTTCCGATCCGTCGGCCAGCACCAATGCGCTGGCGAAAAACTTCATCGGCGGCATGGGCAAGCTGGTGCCGGAAGCCTTTGCGCTCGCCGCCCACACGGTCAATGCCTATCGCCGCTTCGCTCCGGGCTCCTGGGCGCCGAAATCGGTCACCTGGGCCGAATATACCTTCACCACCGCCATCCGCTCGGTGCCATCGGCGGCCGAGAGCGCACGTCTCGAATTCCGCTTGCCGGGTGCCGATTGCAACCCGCATCTGGCGCTTGCGCTGATGCTGGCCGGCGGTCTCGACGGGATCGAAGGCAAGATCGAGCCCCCCGAAGCGACCCCGTTCGGCGGCCCCGACGACATTCCGCCCGGCGCCACGAAGTTGCCGCGCGACCTCAAGGATGCCGCCGACCGGCTGAAAGCGAGCACGCTGGCCCGCAAGGCTTTCGGCGACGCTTTCACAGACCATTTCGCCCATGCCTGCGATGTCGAGCATGCGAGCCTCGCCAAGGCGGTCAGCGCCGCCGAGCTTGCCCGCTATCTCGAAGGCTGACGGAACAACCCCAACAATAATCAAAGAGGAGAACGCCTTATGGCAAAGAATGAAAACTGCGACCTGTTCCGCGAACTCAATGATCCGGTGCGTCAGGAACGCGTCGCCCGCGTGGCGGAGAAGATCAAGTCACTCGGTGTCCAGTATATCTATTACCAATATGTCTCGATCACCGGCCGCGTGCTCGGCAAATCCGTCCCGGCCCGCCACTGGCTGACCAATGCCCGCAAGGGCGTGCAGACCTGGATGGGTGGCGTGACCAATGTCGATACAGACATGAACGGCAGCCTTTACGGTTTTTCGGCCAATGACGGCGAAGTGCTGGCGCTGCCGGATCCGGAAACCTTCTGCCAGTTGCCCTGGGACAAGTCGATCGGCCGCGTGTTCTGCACCCTGTTCTATGGTCTCGAAGATGCCAAGAAGCCGGGCGGCTATTTCGAATGCGACGTACGCGGCAACCTCAAGCGTTTCGACCGCGAATTCCGCGAAAAGCATAACGGCCTGCATCTGCGCGTCGGCATGGAACCGGAAATGCTGTGGCTCAAGAAGAATCCGGAAGGTTCTGCCACACCCTATTCCGGCATTACCGAACCTTACGCCTATCACATCGGCCAGTTCGAAAGTGCCCGCCACATCTGGAAACAGGTCTATGAATATGGCCAGGCCATGGGTCTCGACATGATCCAGGGCGATGTCGAGGATGCACCGGGCTTGCTCGAACTCAACTTCGCCTTCGACGATGCGCTGAAGACCTGCGACCGCCTCACCACCTATCGCCAGATCTGCAACGAGGTGGCGCGCCAGCACGGGCTGATCGCCTGCTTCATGGCCAAGCCGATGATGGGCGTGCCCGCCAATGGCTGCCACCACAATTGCTCGATCTGGATCGGTGGCGCACCGGAAGTGCAGGCGCTGGTTCCCGGCGAGCTGCCCGGCATGGAAGAGGTCTTCACCTACACCAAGGGCGGCGTCAACGAATTCGAGAACAAGGACGATGGCTGGCTGCCGACCGAACTTGGCCACCATGCGCTTGGCGGCGCCCTCAAGCATATCGGTGCCCTGACCGCCATCGGTGCCTCGACCGTCAACTCCTACCGCCGCTTTGCCGATGTCGGCCTCTGGGCTCCGATCGGTGCCAACTGGGGCCTGCAGAACCGTTCCTGCACCATCCGCATTTCCGCCCCAGACCGGTTCGAGTTCCGCGCCGTCGATGCCATGGTCAACCAGCATCTGTTCTGCGCCGCCCTCATCAAGGCACTTGATGACGGCATTTCCAACAAGATCGATCCCGGCGCGCCGGAAGATCGCAATGTCGTTGAAGTCATGCGCGAGGGCGGTCATGTCGATCTTATCCCGCTCAACCTCAATGATGCGCTCAATGCGCTGAAGGATGACGATCTCGTTCTCGAGGCCATGCCGGGCCGCCTCTATGAACTCTACGACATGATGAAGCGCGACGACTGGAAGCGCTTCCTCAAGGAAGTGACCAACTGGGATCACGAACGTTACATGGATTATCTGCCCTGATCGTTCAAACCAGCGCATCGACTGTCGCGGAAAGTGCTTCTGACCCGCCAGCCGATGCGCTAGACCTTCATTATGCGACGGCCTGACGCCAAGCGCATTAACGTCATTCATTCTGCGGGAGCGAACCCGAATGTCCAACAATCTCAAATTCTATATCGATGGTGCCTGGGTCGATCCGGTCACCCCTGCCGCGCTCGACGTCATCAATCCGGCGACCGAAGAGGCCTATACCCAGATTTCGCTTGGCGCCAAAGCCGATGTCGACAAAGCCGTGGCCGCCGCAAAGGCTGCCTTTCCTGCCTTCTCGCGCAAGCCGGTTGCCGAGCGTCTGGCCCTTTTGAAGAAGATCCTTGAAGTCTATAACAAGCGCTTTGAAGACATTGCCCAGGCCGTTTCGAACGAAATGGGCGCCCCGCTTTCCTTCGCCCGCGAAGCGCAGGCCTGGGCTGGACGCGCGCATATGGAATCGACCATCGCAGCGCTCGAAACCTATTCCTTCAGCGAAAAGCGCGGCACCACCACCGTGGTCAAGGAAGCCATCGGCGTTTGCGCGCTGATCACGCCGTGGAACTGGCCGCTCAACCAGATCGTCTGCAAGGTCGCACCCGCCATCGCCGCAGGCTGCACGGTGGTGCTCAAGCCGTCGGAAATCGCACCGATCTCGGGCATCGTCTGGGCCGAAATCCTGGATGAGGCCGGCGTTCCCAAGGGCGTCTTCAACCTCGTCAACGGCACGGGCCCGGATGTCGGCCAGGTCATGGCCGGTCATCCGGATGTCGACATGGTCTCGTTTACCGGTTCGACCCGCGCCGGCATCATCGTCGCCAAGACGGCCGCCGATACGGTCAAGCGCGTTGCCCAGGAACTGGGTGGCAAATCCGCCAACATCATTCTTCCGGATGCCGATCTGCAATCGGCCGTCACCAGCGGCGTCCAGGGCTGCTTCGGCAATTCCGGCCAGTCCTGCGATGCACCGACCCGCATGCTGGTGCCGCGTGATCGCCATGATGAAGCGCTCGAAATCGCCAAGGTGGCTGCCGAGGCCCACAAGGTCGGCAATCCGACCGCGGAAGATACGGTTCTCGGCCCGGTCGTCAGCCAGCTGCAGTTCGACAAGATCCAGCGCCTGATCGAAGCCGGCATCAAGGAAGGTGCAACACTCGTCACCGGCGGTCTCGGCCGTCCGGAAGGGCTCAACCGCGGCTATTATGTACGCCCGACCGTGTTCGGCAATGTCACCAACGACATGACGATCGCCCGCGAAGAGATCTTCGGACCGGTTCTGTCGATCCTGCCCTATGACAGCGAAGAAGAGGCGATCCGCATCGCCAACGATACCGTCTATGGTCTTGCGGCCTATGTTCAGTCGCAGAACATCGAACATGCGCGCGCGGTCGCCCTCGAAATGCGGGCCGGTTCGGTCTATCTCAACTATCCGGATTGGGACACGATGGCGCCGTTCGGCGGTTACAAACAGTCGGGCAACGGCCGCGAATATGCCGATTTCGGCATTCACGACTTCCTCGAGACCAAGGGTATCGTCGGCTACGGCGATTGATCATTCCTTGCCGCCGCTCGCAAGGGCGGCGGCATTTCGGCCCGCAGCCGACCCATTCCGAACGTGAATCGATTGCCGTCAACCGATTCAAACTCTGCGTTGGACCTTCCAATGCCCGGCCCTGACAATGGGCCATGACGTATCAAGACCTCACAAAACCGATCCTGATCAGCCGCGTCGACACGGCGCGCAACATGGCGCGCTTCTATGAAATCGAGGTGGGCTACGATCTCTTTTGCAATCCCGTCCTCATCCGGCGTTGGGGCCGGATCGGCACAAATGGACAGATGAAGATCGATGTCGCGGCAAGCCTCAATGAGGCTGAAGAGGCAGGCAGAAGTCTGCTTGCGCGAAAGCTGGGTCGCGGCTATCTTGTTCGGTAGGGGACAATCGATATTCAAGCTAGGTATCCGAAACGGAACACCGTGGGATTCTGCGCGTTATTTGCACTTCGTTCGATTTTACCTACATATAGGGCAAGAGAAACGAAAAGGAGCTACCTTGAGCAGTTCGCCAAACTTCATAGAGGAAGTGGTGAATGTCACGCGCCGAATGCGCACCGTGTTTGACGGCATGGTGAAGGAGCGCGGCATGACCCTTGCTCGTGCGCATATTTTGCGCAAGCTCGGACTGGGACGGTGCGGTGCGAGCCAGAAGGCTCTTGCAGAAGAGCTTGAAATCGAAGGACCGACCTTGGTGCGGCTGCTCGATCATCTCGAGCAGGCCGGTTGCATCAAGCGTGTGCCCGTGGAAGGTGATCGGCGCACCAAGCAGATCGTCCTGACAGACACAGGACGATGTCGTGCCGCGGAAGTGGCCGAAGTGGCGGGACGCTTCAGCGAGACGCTGCTTCGCGACATCGAGCCTGATGAACTCGAAGTCGCCTTCCGGGTCATGAGCAAGATGGCCCATAACCTTGAGGGCCACGCCTGAACCCTTCCGGCGCTTCGCATCGCGGCGTTATCCGTTGCGGTTCAACCAGTCCAGAATACCATCGGCCGCGGCGCGGCCGGTGGCCATACAGGCGGTGAGCAGATAGCCGCCGGTGGGTGCTTCCCAATCGATCATCTCGCCGGCGACGAACAGGCCCGGTCTGGCCTTCACCATGAAGCTGTCATCAATCTCGTCCCAACGAATGCCGCCTGCCGTCGAAATCGCCTCTGCAATCGGACGCGGCCGCACCACCCGTAATGGCAGCGCCTTGATGATGCCTGCCAACGCTTCCGGCGCATAGCGGACACTCTCCGGCACAACTTCCCGCAACAAAGCCACCTTTACCGCATCGAGCCCCGTCGCCTTGCGCAATCGGGTCGAAAAACTCGCTTTCCCATCCTGCCGGCCAAGATCCCGGATCATGCGCGCAACATCGCGGCCCGGTGCCAGATCCAGCGTCAGAACCGCCGAGCCCGTTTCCGCCAGCCGATCCCGCAGTGCCGCGGCATGGGCATAGACAAGACTGCCCTCGATCCCATGCCGGGAAATCACGAATTCGCCCTGGCTGCTGCCGGCATCCGAATGGGCCAGAACCGACTTGACCGGCGCGCCGGCAAACCGTTCACGGAAATGCAGCGACCAGTCGCAATCGAAACCGCAATTGGCCGGTAACAACGGCGCCAACGCGATACCTTCAGCTTCCAGAATGGCGGTCCAGGCCGCATCGGAGCCGAGCTTCGGCCAGCTCGCGCCGCCAAGCGCCAGAAGCGTCGCGTCCGCCTGAAAACACGTCTCGCCATCCGGAGTCTCGAAGCGAAGGGCGCCCGTTTCCGCAAAGCCGACCCAGCGATGGCGAAGCTTGAAGGTCACACCCTGCTCGTCCAGCCGCCTTAGCCAGGCCCGCAACAGCGGCGAAGCCTTCATAACCTCAGGGAAAACCCGCCCGGAAGAGCCGACGAAGGTTTCGGTGCCGTGCTCTTTCGCCCAGGCGCGGATGTCTTCCGGCATCAGCCTGTCAAGCGCCGGCTTGAGGCGCCGCGAAGCCGATCCGAACCGTTCGGCAAACAGTTCATAGGCTTCGGAATGGGTGATGTTGAGCCCGGACTTGCCGGCCAGCAGGAACTTGCGCCCGACGGTCGGCATCGCATCATAGACGGTGACCTGATGACCGGCCGCCGACAGCCGTTCTGCGGCCATCAGACCGGCAGGCCCTCCACCGACGATCGCGATTTGCGCTGCCACATCCGGCCTCCCATCGTTCAAGCCCGCCTTCATGCAACGGGCGAAAGCCGATGACAAGCCAGTCACACTCGATCGAAAACCGAAACCAAAGTGAACTTTCGTTTTCATTCGATTGACATTCGTATTGTTTTCGTATTTGATCATTTTCATTCAAAGATGAAATAATTGAGGAGCGGCGCCATGAGCGACGAACAGGTTTTCGACATTTTCATTGTCGGCGGCGGCATCAATGGCTGCGGCATCGCGCGCGATGCGGTTGGACGCGGCTATTCGGTCTATCTCGCCGAAATGAAGGATCTCGCGGCCGGAACCTCCTCGGCATCCACCAAGCTCATTCACGGCGGTCTTCGCTATCTCGAACATTACGAGTTCCGTCTGGTGCGCGAGGCGCTGATGGAGCGCGAAGTGCTCTGGTCGATGGCGCCGCACATCATCTGGCCGATGCGCTTCATTCTGCCGCTGCACAAGGACATGCGCCCCGGCTGGCTGATCCGGCTCGGCCTGTTTCTCTATGACCATATCGGCGGTCGCAAGGACCTGCCGGCGACCCGTGTGCTCGATCTCGAACGCGACCCGGCCGGCGAGCCGTTGAAGCCAGTCTTCCGCAAAGCCTTCGAATATTCCGACGGCTGGGTCAACGATGCGCGGCTTGTGGTTCTCAACGCCCGCGATGCGGCCGACCGTGGCGCCACGATCAAAACCCGCATGCGTGTCCTGACCGCCGATCGCAAGGATGGTCACTGGGTCATCACCGTGGAGAATGTCGACAGCGGCGAGCGCCAGCTGGTGCATGCGAAA
Organism: Fluviirhizobium alvei; assembly: GCF_030551875.1. GTDB lineage: Bacteria > Pseudomonadota > Alphaproteobacteria > Rhizobiales > Rhizobiaceae > Rhizobium_E > Rhizobium_E alvei. The sequence continues at coordinate 159,620 of NZ_JAUOZU010000014.1, forward strand.
CTGCTCGTCAATGCGGCAGGCCCCTGGGTCGATCATCTGCTCGGCACTGTCGCCGGCAGCAATGCAAAGAATGTCCGGCTGGTTCAGGGCAGCCACATCGTCGTGCGCCGCAAGTTCGTGGATCCGCGCGCCTATTTCTTCCAGAACAATGACGGCCGCATCTTCTTTGCCATTCCCTATGAGCAGGATTTCACCCTGATCGGCACCACGGATCAGGACTATCAGGGCGATCCGGGTCGGGTAGAGATCACCGCACAGGAAATCGATTATCTCTGTGCCGGCGCCAGCGCGTATTTCCGCGAACCGATTGGCCGTGACGATATTGTCTGGACCTATTCCGGTGTCCGCCCGCTCTATGATGACGGCGCTTCGATGGCTCAGGAAGCAACGCGTGACTATGTGCTGAAGGCGTCCGGGCAACCCGGAGAGCCGCAGCTTCTCAACGTGTTCGGCGGCAAGATCACCACCTACCGCAGGCTGGCGGAATCGATGCTCGAAAAGATCGAGGAAATCCTTGGCACCCGCGGCAAACCCTGGACCGCAGGCGCCAAACTGCCCGGCGGCGATTTCGACAAGAAGGATTTTGAACCTCTGCTTGCGTCCTTCCGGAAGGACTATCCGTTCCTGACGCCCGCCACGTCCCTCAGGCTGCTGCGTCTTTACGGAACAAGGGCGCGAATGATTCTGGGTTCCGCCCGCGCGATGAGCGATCTCGGTCGCAATTTCGGCCATGACCTGACCGAAGCGGAAATCCGCTATCTCGTCGACCATGAATGGGCGGGATCCGCCGAGGACATTCTCTGGCGGCGCACCAAGCTCGGCCTTCACCTCAGCAAGGAGCAGGCCGGTGCGGTTGACCGCTTTCTTCGGGAACTGAACGAAAGCGTCGCCGCCTGACCTTAAAACCGGGATGCACGGCGGGGTCGCACAGCTCCGCCGTTTCGCTTGATTGCCGCCCCCGGTCATGGCAAGCAGGCGCATGGCCTTTCGCTTCATTCACACTGCCGATCTGCATCTCGATTCGCCGCTGCGTTCGCTGTCGCTGCGCAATGCTGAGCTTGCCGCACTCGTGGGCGATGCCAGCCGTCAGGCGCTGACGGCAATCGTCGAGCTTGCGCTTGAGGAGCGCGTCGATGCGGTGCTGATCGCCGGCGATCTCTATGATGGCGATCAGACCTCGATGAAAACCGCCCGGTTCCTGGCAACCGAACTGGAACGGCTGCATCGCGCGGGGATCGAGACCTTCATCATCCGCGGCAACCATGATGCGCTTTCCAAGATCACCCGCGAACTGTTGCTGCCGCCATCGGTCATGGTGTTCGATCGGCAGGCAGAGGTTGTGGAGCGTCGTTTCGGCAGTCTTGGCATAGCCATTCATGGCCTGAGTTTTGCCAAGTCGCAGGCGCCGGAATCGCTCCTGCCACGCTACAAGAGCCCCGTTCCCGGCCTCATCAATATCGGCCTCATGCATACGAGCCTTGCGGGCGCCCCGGGCCACGATGCCTATGCGCCCTGTTCGGTTGCCGACCTGCAGGCTTACGGCTTCGATTACTGGGCGCTCGGCCATATCCACAAGCGTTCGCATCATAATGGCAACGGCCATATCGTCATGGCCGGCATCCCCCAGGGCCGCGATATCAACGAGGATGGTGCCAAATCCGTCTCGCTCGTAACTGTCCGGGACGACCGCACGATCGCAATCGAAGAACGTCATGTCGCGGTCGCCCAGTTCGAGCGGGTCGCAGTCGACCTGAACGGCACCGAGGACTGGAGAGACGCGATAAGCCGGATTAGCGATGCTGTCGCATCGGCAAGAGACCGGATCGTGAGCCCGCATCTGGTTGCACGCCTCAGGCTGACGGGCGCGACACCGCTTTCTTTCCGGCTGCGCCGCGATCCCGACCTGCTTTTAGCGGAAGCGGAGCAACGCGCCGAGCAGATCGGCTCGGCCTGGATCGAGAAGATCGAGCTCGAGACCCATTCCGGTGAAGAGGAGGGGGCGCAAAGCGCCGACCCGGTGGCCGAGCTTGCCGCCCTCATGCGCGACCGGATCCTGACGGGGCCCGGCTATCGCGAAAGCCTGCGCCAGCTCACCGAAGAGCTGCTCGATGATCTGCCACCCGAAAGCCGCAGTTTCGCCGGCAGCGACGAAAGCGCGTTTGCCGCCTTTCTCGACCAGCTGTCGACGGAGGCGACCGAAACGATCATCGCCCGCATGAAGACGGCCGAACGGAGCGACGGCTGATGCGACTCAGAAGACTGGATCTCACCCGCTACGGCAAATTTACCGATCTCAGCCTCGATTTCGGCGAGCCGATCGCCGGCGCGCCGGATCTCCACATCATCTACGGGCTCAATGAGGCAGGCAAATCCACGACGTTTGCGGCCTATCTCGATCTGCTCTACGGCATCGGGAATGAAAGTCCCTATGGCTTCCTGCATCCCTACAGCACGATGCAGATCGGGGCGGCGCTCTCGATCGACGGACGCGACCACGAGCTGATCCGCGTCAAGAAACGCATGGGAAGCCTTCTCGATCCGCAAGGCCAGCCGGTCAACGAGGCGCTTCTTTCGTCCGCACTCGGCGGTATCGGGCGCGACGCCTACCGGACGATGTTCTCGCTCGATGACCAGTCGCTGAAAGAGGGCGGCGATGCAATCATCCGCAGTCGCGGCGAGCTCGGCGAACTGTTGTTCTCGGCCAGCTCCGGTCTTTCCGGGTTGAACAAGGCTCTGGCGGCTGCAGCCGACGAGGCCAGCGCCATTCATCGCAAGCGCGCTTCCAGCACCGCGATCGCCGAGTTGAAGCGCGAGTTGCAGGCCTTGAAGGCGGAGCGCGATGCGCTCGATATCCATGCCGGTACCTATGCAAGCCTGAGTGCAGCCCATGTTCAGGCGCGGTCTGCCTATGAAGAGGTTTCGGCGCAGCTTGCCGAACGGCGACAGCGCCATGCCGAACTGGACCGGCTTTTAGGATCGGTTCCCCTGGCGCTCGAACATCGGCGTTTGCTGATGGAGCTTGGCGATCAGCCAGAGCTTCCCCGCCCGCCTTCGGAATGGTTTTCGCTTCTGCCCAGGCTGATGCAGGACGAGACAAGGCTTGAAGCCCTGATCGAGCGGAACCGTGCCGAGATTGCGAGGCTGGAAGAGAGTATCGGTTCGATCGGCATCGATCCGCGCCTTGACGAGATCCGCATCCGGCTTGCGGCACTCGAGGATTTGCGGGCGCGCGATCGCACGGCGCGCAACGATCTGCCGAAGCGCCGGGCTGCTTTTGCCGAACAGAATGCAGTGCTCGCCGCCGCCCTGCGCAACCTTGGCCGGGCGGATGAACCACAGGCCGAACGGCTTCTGTTGCCGGCGTCGACGGTCGCCGAAATCACTGCGCTGATCGAGAGCCGTTCCGGCATCGTCGCTCGCCATGACAGTGCCGAAGCCGAAGCCGTCCGTAGTGCTGAACGCCTGCAGTCTCTTGCCGACGCAATGGAGCAGGGCAGCCCCGACGCAGCTCCCGACCGGGAGGCGATCGAGGCGCTGGAACGGATGCTGGCCCGCATCGACGGCGCCGATCTCGCCGGTCGGCTCACGCTCGAACGACGCAATCTCGAACGCAGACGGGCTGAACAGGCGGCAGCCCTTGCCGCTCTCATTCCCTGGCACGGCAGTGTCGAAGCGCTGACAGACACCCGGGCGCTCGACGCGCAGCAACTGACGCCGCTCGCCCAGCGCGCAGCCGAACTCGAACGCAGTCTGACGGATCTTACCCGACGGCAGAGTGACCTTGCCGGCGAAATGGCACGGATCAAGGCCCGACGGGAGAGCCTGACCGGCGAGGGCACCATCGATGATCAGACGGCTGCCGCCAGCAGAACCCGCCGTGACAGCGCCTGGCAGGATCATCGACAGAGCCTCGACCAAACCAGCGCCGACAGGTTCGAGAGCGCAATGCGCGAAGACGACCGGCTGACGGACCTGCGGCTGTTGCAATCGCGCGCGCTGGCGAGCCTGCGCGAACTCGACCATTCGCTCGCGGAGCAGGCAGCCCTATTGCGGGAAACGGAACGCCAGCATGGCGAGGGCAAACGCGAATGCGAAGCGCTGAAAGCGCGGATCTCGGCGCTCTCCCCCATTCCGGTCGCGCCGGACGAAAGCGCCAGTGAAAGCCTGGCGCGGCTGGAGGCATGGCTTCTGCGTCGCGACAAAGCGCTCGATGCGATCACCGCTTACGAAACAGCCCGGCAGGATGTTGCGGAACTCGAGGAAGCGCGAGAGGCCGAACAGACGCTGCTGGTCCGCCGGATGGCCGAAACCGGTCTAGGGCTCCCCGAAGGGTCGGATGCCGCCGACCGTATCGAAACCGCGCGGAAGGCCATTCGCCTGGCGCGGGAACAGAGCACTGATGCCGAACGCAAGCGGCGCGAGCGCGAGGAAGCGCAACGGGACCACCAACTCCGCCTTGACCATCAGTCGCGTGCCCGACAAGCGCTCACCGACTGGACCATGGCCTGGGAGAAAGCGCTCGCCGGTACCTGGTTTTCCGATCGGGCTGACAGTCCCGCGGCTATCCGGGGCCTGTTGGAAGCACTTGCAGAACTTCGGATCATTCTGAACGAACGCGACCAGCTCGCCCAGCGCGTCGCGACGATGGAACGCGACCAGGCCCTGTTCGCCGAAGCCATCAGGACGATTGCTCAGGAGTTCGGCGATACCGACCCCGATGCGGATCCGGCCATCATCGCCGATCGGCTCACCGGATTGTGCGAGGCGGGCTTGCGCGACCGCACCCGCCGTCGTGATCTCGAAACGGAGCGCGACAAGCTCCGGGAGGCCGAACGGCGCCTGATCAACGATCTCGCCGACCATGAACGAACCAAGGCGGAACTTCTTGCCTTTGCCGGTGAGGATAGTCTTGCCGGGGTCTCCGCCTATCTGGAAACCGTGCGCGAAAGGCAGGCGCTTGTTGCGCGCCGGACGGAACTGGAAACCCAGATCACCGCCGCACTGCGGGTCAGCGATTTTGCAGTCGCAGCCGCGCGGCTGCAGGATCTCGATATCGAAGCGACCGAACGCGACCAGCTGGCGCTGACAGACGAAATCGAGGCGCTCGCCGAGCGCAGCCGGGAACAGCTCGCCGAGATGACGCGCGCGGCCGACCGGCTGGCGGCAGTGGGTGGCGACGATGCCGTGGCACGGATCGAGGCGCGGCGGCGGACCATTTTCCTTGATATCGCCGACCGGGCCGAGACCTATCTCAAACTCCGCGCCGGCGTCATGGCTGCAGAGCAGGCGCTGCATCTCTACCGGGAAAGCCACCGCAGTTCGATGATGCTGCGGGCTTCCGATGCGTTCCAGACCATCACCGGCGGCGCCTATTCCGGCCTTGCGGCCCGGCTGGAGAAGGAGAGCGAAACGCTGATCGGGCTCAGCCGCGAGGGCGCTTCCAAGAGCGCCGACAGCCTTTCGACCGGCACCCGCTTCCAGCTCTATCTTGCGCTTCGGCTGGCGGGATACGAAGAATTCGCCCAGGTGCGCCCGCCTGTGCCCTTCATCGCCGACGACATCATGGAAACGTTTGACGATCCGCGTTCGGAGCAGGTTTTCCGGCTACTGGGCGATGTCAGCCGCATTGGCCAGGTCATCTATCTGACCCATCACCGCCATCTCTGCGACATTGCCGAACGGATCGTCCCGGGCGCCCGGATTCACCACCTTCCGTGATAAAGCCGGGCGAGCTCTTTCAACTTAACCTACTTAATCGATTTAAAACAACTTATGAGCAATCAGGACAACTTTTCATTGCTTATTACGATTTTCTAAATTACCGAATTCGCTCCAAATAGACTCAATGCAGTTAGAACGAATGACCTGAGCCCCTGAACTTCCTCCAAATTTTGGTAGAGTCCGTCATAACCAGGAGACGGACGGCATGAAGCGTTCACGGTTCACGGAAGAACAGATTATCGGGATATTGAAGGAGCAGGAGGCCGG
>NZ_JAUOZU010000015.1 GCF_030551875.1 Fluviirhizobium alvei
TCCGGCTATGGACGTTTCGGCGGCAAGGCTGCCATCAACGAGTTCACAGAACTCCGCTGGATCACAATCGAAGATCCAAACCAGCATTACCCGTTCTGACAGGTGGCTGCAAAACGGCTCCTGACTTACGGAGCCCTAGGGCGCGCGCGACCACAGAGCTGATCGCGGCTATTTCCGGTGCCGCGATTTCCAGCCTCTTTGCTACAGCGCGTCTGATCAGACCAGCGTTTTCCAATGCGCGGATACCTTCGCGGATCGTCGAACGGTGGACGCGAAGCTACTCTGCAAGTTCGCCTTCTGTGGGAAGCAACTGACCAGTCTTGAGCCGACCGGCCACGATTTGTTCCTCTATCATCCGGGCGACCCGCCTGTACGCAGGCTCAATGTCCACCTGTCGCAAGCCGCCGCTCTCCAACAAATCGGACATACACCGATCCCTCTCTTCAAATTAATCTTGTCACTAGGCGACATAGATTAATTGGACGAGCAATGATCACCGCCAATGCTGCTTATTCAGAAGCGTCGCACTTCAGCCATGTACCTGTCGTCAACTTGACCACGATTACATTGTCAGATAATCCTATAATCCTGCAATGTCGCCGGTCAAGATCCCAATCTCGTCGGGCTGGGGAGATAGTTCTATCTACCTTGGAAAACACGCAGCGTTCCAAAAAGAGCGGAGGAACCTCTTCCGGAACAAAGCCAGCCGCGCGGAAGTGGGGCGGGTATAGAACTATCGACTGTCTGGGAGGAACAGAGATGAACAGTGCCTGCGATACGGTGCGAAGCTCCGTCGTAGAAATGGGCGAGTACCAACCAGAAACCATCGACGCCTTATTTACGCGGGTTGAGCTTTCATGGCCGAAAAACGCCCATGCCCGGTTTACTGTGGCACGACCCGGCGATCTGTTGCTTGTGCGTTCAGCTCACTCTGCTCCGAACAGCTCGTCGCGCCGCCTGCAACGTCATATGAACGATGCCGACAGCCGGTATTACTTCGCCTGTCTGCCATTGATAGGGGGAATACGCGTCAAGCACCTCGGCCGTGAATGCAGCTTGAACCGAGGTCAATTGGGTATTGTCGCCGCCGATCAAGAATATGAGATCGAGATGTCCGATGAGCTCGAGGCGCTCTGGCTGCGCATACCTGCAGAGGTTCTGCGCTCTTACGCCCTGTCGGTGAATGATGTCCTCTGGCGAGCTCTGGATGCGAACAAGGGGATGGGCCTTGCGGTACAGCACCTTGCCAGCAGCGCCTTGAGCGAATTCAATGAAGTGAGCCTAAGGGGTGCAAAGCTTCTTGCGCAGTCTCTGGTCAGCTTTGTCGGTGAAATGGTCAATGCCGAAGTTCATGATGGCGCCGTCGGCTTGAGCCTGCATCGCAAGAAGATCCTGGCTCGCGCTTGCGAATTCATCGAAGCCCATCTCGATGATGAAGATCTTAGCCCGCAAACCATCGCCAACGGCATTGGCATCAGCGCCCGTTACCTGTCGGACATTTTCTCCGCCGAAGGCGTTTCCCCCATGCGGTGGGTTCAGAAGCGGCGGCTCGAAGCCTGCCGCAAGGAGCTGGAGTTGAACCGCAAGGTTGGCTCTCAACTCATTTGCGAGATTGCCTATGCGGCCGGGTTCACCAACGTGTCCAGTTTCAACCGTGCTTTCAAGGCGCAGTATGGCCGTTCACCAAGCGAGTTCATGGGAACAAAACCACAGAATTGATCCAGGCGGATCAATTCTGCAGAGGCGAAATGCCACGCCGTTTCGTATCTTGATAGCTACGCTGCTGGTTCTCGCCGGCGCACGGGGATATGCGCTTTGGTTTCACCCCGAAAAACTCTTCTTGCACGGCAAAGCAATAGTGCCGTTAGCGTGAAGTGAAGCCTGGATATTTCTCTAAACTCGACATTGCAGGAGATCTCACGCCCCTGGGTAGAGAAGATCGTCGGCATGTCATGACTGGAGGAGAGAGGGGATGGCACAACAACACAGGCCGGTTGCGGTCGTAACGGGGGGCCGGCAGGGTCTGGGACGCGGTTGCGCGTTGGCTTTGGCTGACCGTGGATTTGATCTGGTCATTGTCGATCGTCACGACGACGATATTGCACGTGAGACGCTAGCTCAACTCGCAAGCAAAGGTGCTGGCGCGCATTTCGTCAAGGCCGACATTTCCGATCTCGGAACTCTCGAACGACTTGCCCACGAAGCATGGGACGCATTTGGTGCGATCGATTGCCTGGTCAACAATGCCGGGGTCGCGCCGCTGAGACTGAGCAATGTCCTCACGCTCACGCCCGAGGCGTTCGAACACAATATCGGCATCAACTTGCGCGGCAATTTCTTTCTAGCCCAGGCCGTTGGACGCCTGATGCAGGCAGCCGAAGACGGGCCCTACTATCGCAGCATGATGTTCATCACATCGATCGCCGCCAATCACGTCTCTGTCGATATCCCGGAATATTGCATTTCCAAGGCCGGCCTCTCGATGGTCGCCGGCCTCTTTGCGCTGACGCTTGCCGGCTCGGGCATCCATGTCCATGAAGTCCGGCCGGGTTTCATCCGTACGGCCATGACTGCAAGCGAGGGCGCTCCAAGCGAGGCCATCGAGGCTCATATCCGGAATGGCGACGTGCCCATGAATCGGTGGGGTGAAGAGAGCGATGTCGGGCGCACCATCGCAACGCTCGCGGCGGGCGAATTGCCCTATCTGGTCGGTCATCCTGTTTATGTGGATGGCGGCTATGGCATCGCAACCGCATAGGCTTCGAAGCTTGCATTAGACGCATGGGACGGAGTGGCGCTTCGGCATTCGGCTCTGAGATGCCGAAACGCTGTTGCGTCCCCGCTCGGCGCACTTTTGTAGCGAGGCGGAAGCCGCGCGGTGCTCCGTGGCCAAATAGCAAATCTGAAAATGGGAGAGGAGTAAGCAGATGAAGACCCACTTGAAACATGTATGGAAGGCAGCCGGCCTCTGTATCGCACTGAGCGTCGGCGTTCTGGCACTTGGAGGCACGGCGCTTGCCGCCGGGCCGACCTGTGCCGATGGACCGATCCGGTTGGGTGCGGTTTCGACCGTGACCGGCCCGGTGGATTTTTCCGCAGGACCGAAAGCCACAGCGGCCTTTTTCGAACAGCTCAATGCCGCCGGCGGCATCAATGGCTGCAAGGTTGAATATGAGATCGCCGATGATCGCGGCGACCCGTTGGTTGCGGCTCAATCCGCTCGCGATCTCATCGACAATCGTGGAATCGTGGCGATGGTCGGCAATGCCAGCCTACTCGATTGCGGCGTGAACGCCGGTCTCTACCAGCGCTCCAATGTGTTGAGCGTTGCCGGCCTCGGGGTCGACCCGGTCTGCTACAACTCACCCTCGGTCGCGCCGGTCCATCCCGGACCCTACACGCTGACGACTGCCATGCTCTACTACGCCAGCCAGGAACTCGGCGCCAAGAAGCTCTGCGCTTTCAACTATGTCATCGGCGGTTGGAAAGAGGCGATGGAAAACGCCCTGAAAGATTGGGAAACCATCACTGGCAACAAGCTTCAAATAATCGATATGACTTTGCCAGTTCAGGGAGACCTGACGCCGTTCCTCATTCGCGCGCGGGATGAAGGTTGTGATGCCGTGTTCACCAACCAGGTCGAACCGGGGATCGTCCAATGGATCAACACCGCCGATGCCCAGGGGATCACTGGCATCAACTGGCTCTTCCTGGCGTCGGGCTACACCGAAGGCGTCGCGTCTGCCCTGGCGAAATCCGGTCAGCCGATCTATGTCGGCACAGAATGGGAGCCTTATACGCTGTCTTCCGAGGCCAACAAGGATTGGCGCGCCATGGTGACGGAAGCCAAACTTCCGGCCAGTGCGTTCTCGCAAGGTGGCTATCTCGCAGGCCGGATCATCGCCGATGTCATCGCCGGCATCGACGGTCCGGTGACACGCGACACCGTGACTGCGGCTCTCCGCGACATGCAGCCGGCATCCTATCCGATTGCGGCCGGCCCTTATCGCTTCGGAAAGGGAGCGACGGACAGCCCGATGCGCGCGACCAAGGTGGTCAAGCTCGAAGGCGGCGAATGGAAAATCGTCACGCCCGACTGGTTCGTCCTGCCCGCGAAGAAATGATGCATGTGTTTGCCGGGCAGCGATCCAAGGATTGCCTGCCCGGCCTCCTCATCAACCGAGATTGACTTCATGAACGCTCTACTCACGTCCGCGGTCGCAGGGCTTTCCGCCGGCGGTGCCTATGCGATCCTAGGGGTCTGCGTCGTCTTCACCTATAGGCTCGTTGCCGTCGTAAACTTTACGGCGACAGCACTTGGCGCCGTCGGTGCCTTTTCGATGGTTCTGCTCTCCGAACGCGGTCTTCCGCTTCTCCCCGCCACGCTGATCGGCATCGCGGTCGGGACCTTCGCTTCTGTCGCTGTCGGCTTCATCACAACGGTCTGGTTCTCAGGGGCCAACCAATCCGTCAAGGCTGCGGTAACCGCGGCAATCCTCGTCTGCATCGTCGCCTTGGGCCTTCGCTTTACCGGCGGCCAGCATCCGCGGGCATTTCCTGATCTCGTCGGCGGCGCTGGCTTGAGCATCGCAAATGTCATAATAACCAAGGCGTCACTTCTTGCTATTGGACTGGCCCTGCTGCTGACGATTGCCGTCGAGCAGTTTCTGGCCCGCACCCGTACGGGCCTGCAGCTCCGTGCGCTTTCGGAACGGCCAATGGCGGCAGAACTACTCGGCATTCGGGTGCGGTGGCTGGCGCTCGGGGTCTGGGGCGTGAGCGGTGCCGTCACCTGTTTTGCCCTGATGCTGGTTGCGCCTTTGCGGTCACCGGATTTCGGATCGCTCAGTCTGCTCGTCGTGCCGGCGTTTGCAGCCGCCCTGATCGGGTCATTCCGGAGTTTCCGGATCGCGCTGATCGGCGGAATCGTGATCGGTATCATCGAAGGGATCGCCAGCGGCTTTGTTGGTTTGAACCAATATCGGGCGGCAGTGCCGTTCATCGTCATTCTCGTCGTACTTTTGTGGTCACAGAGAGGAGCCCGCTGGGATGAAGCGCGCTAGTGGACTGAACGCTCTGAAAACAGCGGTTTCGATCATTTCGCTCGGCCTGATCTGCCTGTTTCTCCTGCCGGCATACTGGGTCTATCTCGTCACTGCCGTTTTCATCATCGGCGTTTCCCTGCAGAGCATGGGGATAGTGGTCGGTCGGGCCGGCATGATCTCGCTCTGCCAGATGTCCTTTGCCGGAGTGGGCGCCTGGACGGTGGGATATCTCAATCTCGCCGGTTTTCCAGGCGGTTTACCGGTTTGGATCGTCATCGGTGGACTTGCGGCGGTACCGTTCGGGGTCGCAATCGGATTGCCTGCCTTGAGGCTGCGCGGCATCAATCTCGCGATCGTCACTTTGGGCTTTGCCGTTGCATTCGGAGTGGTGCTGGGATCGACGACATTTCCGGGTCAGACGACCTTTACCCTCGTCGCCCGTCCGACAGGTTTCGAAAGCGACACCGGTTACTTCGTCTTCGTTGTCGGGGTCTATTGCCTAATCGCCGTTGCGATCGAGTTTCTCGTACGGTCGCGTCTGGGCGCATCATGGCTTGCAGTGCGCCATTCGGAGCGCGCGGCCGCCTCGCTCGGTGTTTCCGTGCCGCGCGCAAAATTGAGCGCCTTCGCCATCAGCGCCTTCCTTGCGGGAATCGCCGGCGGTTTGCTGACCGGATATATGGGCACCGCGCTTGCCGACAATTTTTCCATGATGCAGTCGCTCACGCTTTTTGCGGTCGCAACCATGGTCGGAGCGCATTTTACCCTCGGGGCCATCATCGGCGGCCTCTTGGTTGCGTTCTTTCCGGAATTGTTGCGACGCCTCAACCTGCCGCAGGATTTCGGCAGCGTTCTGTTCGGTATCGGCGCCGTTCAGGCGTTGAGTACGGGCGAAACGATCAGCGAAACCTTCCTTAGGCTCGGCCTTAAATGGCTGTCGCGCCCGGCAACAGACAAACAACGCGCAGCTGTCGATGCCTTGCCCGCCGCGCGCGTGTTTGCCGAGGCGGAACGGGCGCTCGAAGTGCGCGACCTGACCGTTCGCTACGGCAATGTCGTGGCCGTGAACGCTGCCTCGCTTGCCGTGCCGAGGGGCAAGGTTGTCGGATTGATCGGGCCGAATGGCGCCGGAAAGTCCACTTTCGTTGACGCCATCACGGGGTTCATCCACCAATATGACGGTGAGATCCTGTTTCAGGGCACCAGTATCGACGCCCTAAATGTGACACAACGCGCCCGCGTCGGCATTCGCCGCACCTGGCAAACGACCCGAATAGCGCCTGAACTGACGGTCGGCGACTATATCCACCTGTCTTCGGGCGGAGAACTCGACGACGAGCAGATCGATGCGGTTCTCGCATGGCTCGGCTGCCCTTCAGCCGATGCGCTGATCGATACGATCGACGCCGGTGCCAGGCGATTGCTCGATGTTGCCGGTGTCGTCGCAGCCCGCCCGCCCGTCATTCTGCTCGATGAGCCGGCGGCGGGCCAATCCTATGCCGAGGCCGTGATGCTCGGCCAGCGGATTGCAGAGATCCCCTCTCGGTTCGGATCTTCGGTTCTGCTGATCGAGCACGACATGGACCTGGTTCGAACGGCTTGTTCGGAGGTGACGGTTCTCGATTTCGGCACGGTCATCGCGACGGGGCCGACCCGCGACGTGCTGGCCATGCCGATCGTGCAAAAAGCCTATATGGGCATCGATATCGATCTGGAGGCAGCCGAATGACCATGCTGGAAGTACGGGCGCTCGTCATTCACAGAACGAACATTCCGGTGGTGCGGGGTGTCAGCCTCATCGCGCGGGCCGGCGAAATCAGCGTGCTTCTTGGCGCCAATGGCGCCGGCAAGACAACCTTGCTTGAGGGGATTTCGGGCGTTGCACCGGTCGCAGATGGAGAGGTCCTGCTCGAAAACGTTAACCTCTCTCGGGAGGGAGCCGGCACCAGATCGCGGGCCGGACTGGCGCATGTCGAACAGGGCCGCACGGTTTTCGGAAGCATGACGACCGAGGAAAATTTGCTGGTCGGTCAACGAGATGACGCGGCCCTCGATCAGATTTACGATCTCTTTCCAGAGCTTCTTGCCCGGAGGGACATCCAGTCCCGCATGCTCTCGGGTGGCGAACAGCAGATGGTGGTCATTGGTCGGGCGCTGGCTGGCCGCCCGAAGGTTTTGCTGATCGACGAGATGTCTGCCGGGCTGGCACCTGTCGTGGTCAGCAGGCTGATGAAGGGTGTCCGGCGGTTGGCTGACCAGGGCCTGGCCGTGGTGCTGGTCGAACAGTTTGCCCATCTGGCTCTGGAGATCGGCGATCGTGCCTATGTGATGCGGCGCGGCCGTGTAGTCTACGAAGGCGATTGCGCCTCTCTCCGCAATGATCCAGCGCGGCTCCATCACCTTTATCTCGGCGATCTCAACGACGCGGGCGTCGACGTCGTCTAACGCGTGCCGCCAGACGAGATCATCGACACGATAGCAGCATTCAATTCAAAGGGAGTGAAACGAATGACCGGACGAAGACTGGATGGCAAGGTTGCTGTCATCACCGGCGGCGCCAGCGGTATCGGCCAGGCGTGCGCGTTACGATTTGCGGAAGAAGGCGCCCGGATCCTGATCGCCGACATGAAGCCGGGTGAGGAGACATTGCAGCGCATCCGTGCGGCTGGGGGGGAGGCCGAGACACTGATCGTCGATACGACCTCTGACCGCGATTGCGAAAGCATGATCGACACGGCGGTGGAGCGGTTCGGCCAGGTCGACGTTGGGGTTTTTGCGGCCGGCATCCGGCTTGATCCGATCCCCATGCTGGAACTCGACACGCCTGTCTTCCAGCGAATGCTCGATATCAATCTGACAGGGGTGATGCGTTCAGCGCGCGCATTGGCGCGCAAACTGATGACACAGGGGACGGGTGGATCGATCGTCAACATTGCCTCGACCGCAGGCAAGATACCGATCGAGGGTTCGGGCGCCTACTGCATGGCCAAGGCGGGAGTGATCATGCTGACCAAGGTGATGGCGCTTGAACTCGCCCAGACGGGTATTCGCGTGAATGCCGTGGCGCCGGGCTTCACCTCAACACCGATGTGGGACGTTGCCGAAGACAGTAACGAGAACCGCTGGGCAATGGCAATGACACCGATGAAACGCACCGGCACGCCGCACGAGCAGGCCAATACCTGTCTTTTCCTGGCCTCCGACGAGAGCAGCTATATGACCGGTCAGACACTTTATTCTGCCGGTGGCCAGTTCGTCGATTGAAGTTACCGGAAGAAGAGTATGAGCAATCGCACGATGCCAAACATATTCATTACTGGAGCGGCATCAGGAATCGGGGCGGCCACCGCCCGTCTTTTTGCTGCCCGCGGATGGCGCGTCGGCTTGGCCGACCGCGATGTCGAGACCCTGGAACGGCTGGGCCATGACCTGGGCTCGAACGCCATGGTACTCCCGCTCGATGTGCTCGATCCGGCGACTGTCGAAAGTGCATTGGCAACTTTTGTCGGACCGGAGAACAAACTGGCAGCGTTGTTCAATTCCGCCGGTCTCCTCGACATGCGACCTTTCGCCGAAACTCCACTTGAGCGGCTGCATGCCATCCTCGATGTCAACATCAAGGGTGTCGTCAACTCTATCGCTGCAGCCACCCCCTATCTCAAGGCTCATGGGCATGCCGCCATTGTGACCATGAGTTCGGCGGCCGCCATTTACGGTGTTCCCGATCTGGCGGTCTATTCGGCGAGCAAATTTGCGATTCGGGGGCTTACGGAAGCCCTAAATATCGAGTTCGAGAAAGCGGGCGTCCGGGTGAGCGACGTCATGGTCGGATATGTCGACACGCCGATACTCTCCAAAGCGGAGACGACGGCAAAATCCGTTGCCCTGAGCGGTGTCAACGTCACTGCGGACAAGGTGGCCGAAACGGTCTGGCGGGCTGTCTCAGGGCAGCAAGTGCATTGGTTCGTACGTGAGGAGGATCGCGCTGCCGCCGACCACTTCGATGCGACCCCCCGCGAGCTGCGGCACGAACTCATCCGTCCGGCCACGGGATATTGATCCTCTACCGCTGCGGCAAAACAATTGTGCCGCGAGCGCGAAAACCGGCCGAAGGAATTGGTCTAACCTTGCGAGAATGGAAGAACGCGGCTCTGCCGCGATTTTTGGGAAACGCACGCAACGGCCGGTTTGGGAGAGGCGAATGCAAAACGCCTGTTCCTCCGTGTTTGTATGGCGTGAAGGAGGAGCATAGTGATGGAACAAGACAGTAGCGCAATACCGCTCGCATCCGGGGTCGTGACCCGACAAATCAAGGTCGGGGGCATCCCGGTGACCTATCATGACGCCGGACGAACGGAGGCCGGTCATCCGCCGATCGTGCTGGTGCATGGATCTTCGGGAAGTACGCAAGGACATTTCGGTTTTCTGTTTCCAATGCTGGCGGTACGTCATCGGGTCATTTCGATCGATCTCGCCAATCCCGTAAAGCCGGATGAAGCGCTGGAAATCGAACATATCGAAGAACAGGTGCTTGCCGTCATGGATGATGCGGCGCCGGGCCAGAAAGTAACGCTCCTCGGGTTTTCGCTTGGGGCAGTGGTGGCAGCTTCTGCTGCGGCGCGCTATCCGGATCGCATCGCGAACCTCGTTCTCCTGGCTGGCTGGGTCAAAACCGATCTGAAACAGACCCTCTTCAATCGCGTCTGGCACGCGCTGCGCAAAACCAATTCGCCGCAACTCGATGATTATACCATTTATGCGGCCTTCGGTTCACCATTCCTCTCCAGCAAGACGTTCGCAGATCTCGCCGGCGGAGCCGCGATGCCGCTCGACGATTTCGTTGACAAGCAGATGGAACTGAACAGCCGCGTCGATATCTCCGACCTCGTGCCGCAAATCCGGGCGACCACCCTGGTGATTGCCTGCACCCACGACACAATGGTGCCTGTGCATCATTGCCGGGCTCTGTTCGGCATGATCGAGGATGCACGATATGTCGAGGTCGTTTCCGGACATGCGGTGGTATTCGAGCGTCCGGCGGAAGTGCTGCGCCTGGTCGACAATTTTGCGCGCGATCCGCTGGCCTACCCAGCCGGATCGATCATTCCCGAGATCAAGCCGTAAGCGAGGAGGAGACCGAAATGACAGTAGAATGGACCATCCACGAAACCTCCCTCATCATTGTCGGCGCTGGCTTCAGCGGCCTCGGCATGGCTATGAAACTGAAACAGAAGGGAATGGACGATTTCGTCATTCTCGAACGTGCTGACGATGTCGGTGGCGCCTGGCGCGACAATACCTATCCGGGGGTGGCCTGCGATGTACCCTCGCATCTCTATTCCTTCTCCTTCATGCCGAAGCCCGATTGGTCGCGGGTCTTCTCGCCCGGTGGGGAAATCTGGGACTATCTCCGCGATTGTGCCCGCAAGACGGGCCTGGTGCCGCATATCCAGTTCGGCGCAGAGATGCTGCAGGCGAACTGGGACGAAACCGGTCGGCGCTGGACTGTGGAGACGACGCGCGGCGTCTGGCGCGGGCGCTATCTCATCACCGCAACCGGGGTTCTCGCCGACGCACATTTGCCGGCAATGCCCGGGCTCGAAAGTTTCCATGGCTGCTCCTTCCATTCCGCACGCTGGGACCATGCCGCGGATCTGAAGGGCAAACGTGTAGGTGTCGTCGGTTCCGGCGCGTCTGCCATCCAGATCGTGCCGGAAGTTTCGAAGGTAGCGAGCGAGGTCGTGGTCTTTCAGCGCAGCGCGCCCTACATTATCCCGCGGCCCGATCGGGCCTACACAGAAGCGGAAAAGCGCACCTTCACCCGGCTGCCGGACACGATGACGGCTCTTCGTTCCGAAATCTTCTGGTTTGGCGAATATGCCTATGCGCAGCGGCGCGCCGTACCGGCTTTCGTTGCCGAAGCGCGCAAAATGGCCCTCGACCACCTTGCGGCCCAGGTGCCTGATCCCACGCTCCGTGCGAGCCTCACACCGGATTACGAAATCGGCTGCAAGCGCGTGCTGATTTCCAACAATTATTATCCGTCATTCAACGAGAAGCACGTGAGTCTTGAAACATCGGCCCTGGCGCGGGTCGACGGCAGCAAGGCCGTTGCCGCAAGCGGAATGTCCTACGACCTCGACGTGCTGGTTTTTGCTACCGGCTTCGAGGCGGCGGAACCGCCGGTAGCACATCGCATCCATGGTCGTGAGACCAGTCTGGCCGAGCGATGGACCCGAGGAATGCAGGCATACGATTCCATCACAGTTCCGGGCTTCCCCAATCTTTTCATGATGCTCGGGCCCAATACCGGTCTCGGCCATCACACCATGGTCTATATCCTCGAGGCACAAGTGGACTATATCCTCGGCGCTCTCGATTACGCCAAGGCGAGTGGCTCGGAGACCCTGGAAGCGAGTGTCGAAGCCGAGGCGCGCTATGTCGCAGCAATCGAGCAGCGGAGCGCTGGAACCGTCTGGCTCGCCGGAGGCTGCAATTTCTGGTACCGCGACCCCAACAGCGGTCGTCTAACCGTGCTGTGGCCAGATTTCGCCTACGCCTTCCGGGATGAAAACGGAAGCTTCGAACCCGATGGTTATCTCATGGACGGCAAGTCGATAGCGGCTGCGGTTTGATGAAATCGGCGAGACACGGCGGCTAGACCGTCGTGCTCATCGACAAAACAGGGGCGATTTCCGCTCACTGGCGATAGGTTGTCTCAAGCAGTGCCGGCATCGTCTTGCCGGAAATGACGCTCGTCTCCAATTCTCATGAAACAGATGTGCAAGTCTTGGACTTGAGCGGGCACATACGCGCCTTTGACGCGTCTTATGATTGCAACGCGAACGCTCGCTCGAATAAGAGGTTCTGAATTGAATTTTTCGCTCGATGGAAAGTCCGCATTCGTGTCCGGTGCATCTTCCGGCCTCGGTCGCTATTTTGCGCAGACGCTTGCTCAATCGGGAGCCGGGGTCACCATTGCCGCGCGCAGGCGCTCGGCGCTGGATGAAACTGCGGCAACGATTACAAGGGCCGGCGGAAGCGTCTCCATCGTCGAGATGGATGTCACGGACGATCAATCGGTGGAAAGGGCGTTTGCCGGTTCTGCGGGTATCTTCGACATCGTGGTCAACAATGCGGGCGTAACGCATGATGGGCCAGCCCTGCGGACGACGATGGACGATTGGGACCGGGTCATCCAAACGGATCTGGGTGGGGTTTTCCGGGTTGCCAAGGCCGCTGCTAGTCGGATGAAGGAAGCCGGCAACGGCGGTAGCCTCATCAACATCGCGTCGATCCTAGGGATACGGGTTGCGGGCAATGTTGCCGCCTACGCCGCGGCAAAGGCCGGTGTGATCCAGTTGACGCGGTCACTCGCGCTCGAATGGGCTCGCTTCGACATTCGCGTCAATGCGCTTTGCCCGGGCTATATCGAAACAGACCTCAACCGGGAATTCTTTGCCTCTGAAGCCGGCCAGGCACTCATTCGCCGCATCCCGCAACGCCGTCTCGGCCAGGTCGATGATCTCAGGGGCGCGCTTCTGTTGCTCGCATCGGATGCGAGTCGTTTCATTACTGGAACCGAGATCGTCGTGGATGGCGGGCATCTCGTCTCCTCCCTGTAAGGACCAGGTCATGGATTTTACAATCTCTGCTGAAATCGACGATTACCGCAGTCGCATTGCACGTTTCGTCGAGGATGAAATATTGCCGGTTGAAGGCAACCGCGACGCCTATGATGATCATGGGAACATTCGCCTCGACTTTCTCGAGCCTCTCCGGGAAAAAGCGCGTGCCGAAGGCCTCTGGTGTCTGCAACTCAAACCGGAAACCGGTGGTGCAGGGCTTGGCAAGATCGGCATGGCGGTCTGCTACGAGGAGATGAACCGTTCGATCTTCGGGCCCGCCGTTTTCAATTCTGCGGCGCCTGACGACGGGAACATGATGGTTCTCGAGCAGGCGGGGACCGATGCGCAGAAGGCCCGCTGGCTGCAGCCGATCGTAGAAGGAAAGGTCCGCTCTGCCTTTGCCATGACAGAGCCAAATCCCGGCTCTGGTTCAGATCCGTCGATGATGCAGACGACGGCGACGCGCAAGGGGGACAAGTATCTCATCCGCGGGCGCAAATGGTTCATTACCGCGGCCGAAGAGGCGCAGCATTTCATTTTGATGGCGCGAACATCGGATGATGAACGCAAGGGGTTGACGGCCTTTCTGTTCGATCGTGACCAGCCGGGCTGGCGCATCGAGCGGCGCATTCCGATCATGGGGCCGGAGGAACATGGCGGCCATTGCGAACTGGTTTTCGAGGACCTTGAAATTCCCGCAGGGGACATCCTGCTTGGCGAAGGTGAAGGGTTGAAAGTGACCCAGATGCGGCTTGGCCCCGCGCGCCTCACCCATTGCATGCGCTGGCTGGGCCTGTCGAAGCGCTGCGTGGAGATTGCCCGGACCTACGCTGCCGAGCGTTTCGCCTTTGGCGAGAGGCTGTCCAAGCGGGAAAGCATTCGCATGATGCTTGGTGACCTTTCGATGCAGATTGAGATCGGACGGCTCCTGGTCATGAAGGCGGCGTGGGAGCTCGATCGTGGCGGCTATGCGCGAAAGGAGGTTTCGATGGCGAAGATCCATGTAGCCAATCTCCTGCACAAGGCTGCCGATACGGCGATCCAGATCAACGGTGCGCGCGGCTATTCGACGGACACGCCGCTGGAATGGATTTACCGCTATGCGCGTCAGGCGCGCCTGGTCGACGGAGCGGACGAGGTCCACAAGATGGTCCTTGAGCGCCATCTCGACAAGGAAGATCGGCAATTCTGGGCATGGCCAGCAAGCCACAATTGACAGATGTCGGGGGGGAATTCTGATGCGCGATGAGGTCTATCTTGGGTCGAGACCAGCAAATTGCACGCCGCTGACGCCGCTCAACCTCCTTGAGCGCGCGCTGACGGCGCATCCGGACCGGAAGGCCGTGATCTGGGGCGAACGGGTGTGGACCTATGCTGCGTTGGGCAACATCGTATGGGCGCTTGCCAGATTCCTGGCATCGCAAGGTGTCAAAGCGGGCGACGTCGTTTCGCTGATGTGCCCCAACAGACCGGAAATGTTGGCTGCACATTATGCGGTTCCGTTGCTCGGCGCTGTCATCAACTCGGTCAACACGCGCTTGGACCGCGAGACGGTCGCCTATATTCTGTCTCACTCAGAGAGCCGGCTGATGATAGCCGACCCAGGCTGCCGGGACATTGCCGAAGCGGCGGCAGCCGTGGCCGGCGTTCCATTCGTTTGCCTGGCGTCCGATGGGTCCGATGCGCTTTCTGGTCTGGCGCTCCTGGATGCAATGGATCCGATCCCGCCCCATCAATGGGGGCAGGTGGCGCATGAATGGCAGCCGATAGCCCTGAACTACACGTCCGGCACCACAAGCCATCCGAAGGGCGTGGTCTTGCATCATCGCGGCGCCTATCTGAATTCGCTCGGTAATGTGATCGAACTCGGCTTCAACCGGCATAGTATCTATCTGTGGGTACTGCCGATGTTTCACTGCAATGGCTGGTGCCACACCTGGGCCATAACGGCGGCGGGTGGTGTTCACGTTTGCCTGGAACGGGTTGACCCCGCGGAAATCTTTGAGGTGATCGAAAGCGTTGGGGTGACCCACATGGCCTGCGCACCGGTCGTGCTCCATATGCTGCTGAACCATGAGGCGCGCGCCTTGCGCGATCCCTCTCGCGTTGTCACCGTTGCGACCGGCGGTGCTGCCCCGACGAGCGCGCTGATTGCCCAAATGGATGCGCTCGGTTTCGAGTTCATACATCTCTATGGGCTCACTGAAAGCTACGGTCCGTCGACACTGCGTATCTTGAGCGACGCGGAGAAATCACTTTCCATCACCGAAAGGGCAACGCTTCTTGCCCGACAGGGTGTCCAGCACGTGACCGCCAATCGCGTGCGACTTGTCGACGAAAGCAACAACTTAGTTCCTTCGGATGGCAACACGATCGGCGAGATCGTTCTGCAGGGAAATACGCTTATGGCGGGATACTACCGCGACCCGCAGGCGACCGAGGAGGCTTTCAGGAACGGCGTTTTTCACACCGGCGACCTTGCGGTCCAGCATCCTGACGGGCAGATCGAAATCAAGGATCGCGCCAAGGATGTCATCATCTCCGGTGGGGAAAACATTTCGAGCCTCGAGGTGGAAAGCGTTCTGCATCTGCATCCGGCGGTCTTTCTTGCTGCGGTTGTTGCCGCGCCCGATCCGAAATGGGGTGAGGTCCCATATGCCTTCATCGAGCTTAAGCCCGGGCAGTCTGTGACATCGGAGACGCTACGCTCTTTCTGCCGCGAGCATCTGGCGCATTTCAAGGTCCCGAGGAAATTCGTTTTTCTATCGCTTCCGCGGACTGCGACCGGGAAAATCAAGAAGTTTGAACTGCGCAATGATGTGACACACAGGGCGGGGGAAGAAAACTGATATGGCGAATGCGATGTCCCCGTCCCTCGATTTCGATGTCGGCGCCCTGCGGGCATTCCTTGATGATCAATTCGGATCGAGCCGATATCTTGAAATCGAGAGAATTTCCGGCGGACAATCAAACCCGACCTATTTTGTCACGCATGGTACACTACGGATGGTGCTCCGGAAGAAGCCCGCAGGACTTATCTTGAAGGGCGCGCATGCGATTGATCGCGAATTTCGTATTCTATCGGCCCTAAACCCGGTCGGCGTTCCGGTACCGCGCCCAATTCTCTTCCATGAAGATCCCGGGTTGCTAGGGACGCCGTTTTATCTGATGGATCGGGTTGATGGTCGCGTTTTCACGGACTGTGCCCTCCCGGGTTTGGAGCCGGATGAGCGGCATGCCATCTGGATGGGAGCCGCCGATGCGCTTGCTGCGATGCATTCGGTAATTCCAGCGGATATCGGTCTTGGCGATTTCGGTCCGCCCGGTAACTACTTCGAGCGTCAGATCGCGCGCTGGACAAAACAATGGTTGAATTCGTCGCTACACTCGACCATCCCTGCGCTCGACAACCTTGTTGAATGGCTTCCCGCCAACCTGCCGCAGGACGATGGCATGGTACGGCTGGCTCATGGCGATTTTCGCATGGGCAATTTGCTCTTTCATCCGACAGAGCCCCGAGTGGTCGCGATCCTGGACTGGGAACTCTCGACCTTGGGCCATCCGCTCGGCGATCTCGGCTTCTGCGTCATGCCATGGCATACCAGCCCGGAAGAATATGGCGGTATACTCGGCTTTGACCGAAAGCGTCTCGGGATTCCGGAAGAGGCGGAATTTGTCGAACGCTATATGGCTGCGGTCCCCGCCATCGCGCCGCTTCTTCCATTCCACAAGGCATTCGCGCTCTTTCGTTTTGCCGTTATCTTTGTAGGCATTGCTGATCGCGTGCGCGCTGGAAATGCAGCTGCGGAAAATGCGGCTGAGGTCATTCCTCTTGCAACCCGCTTTGCGGAGCGAGCGCTTGAGATAGTGTTCGACGTTGTCCACGAAGCGTAGTCGCCAGAAAGCCCGCGCTATGCGATTTCAAATCAGCTCGGAGTGCCTTCTGCCCGAATTGGGTATATCATACATGTGAGTGATAGATACGCATACTGCCTGATCTGAGATCCAATATCGCTACGCCCATTTTGGAGAGTCTTAGGCTTTGCTCTGGGACCAGACCTTGGACCGCCGGAAATTGGTGTTTCCGCCTGTCATCACGCTGGCGGGCTGGTTGCATCATCAGGATTGTGCATGCAATCGGAAGCCTTTATACAGCCTATGATTGCTGCTAGTCTTGATTATAATTTTAGTGCGATATCTTCAACGGTGCCTCAACCACCATCCCTAATCGGCGCGTACAGATCACTTTGTACCGCCCACAGTAAGGACCCTTCTTTCACGGCAAATCAATAGCGCCGTAAGCGTGAAGTCGATTGACATTTTCTGCTTAGTATCCTGCGAAACTTCTCCCTGCCTTGCGCAAGAATTTAAGCTTCAATTGGGAATAGAAAAAAGTTCCGCAAGATGGATTATGCAGCCATTGGTTAGTTTTGGCGTGAAGGGCATGTAGGATCTGTACCGCCTAGCGACCTCGTGGAGTTTATCATGCAACAGTGGCCGGACAAGTTAACAGACCTCGCTGCAATTCCTGGCGACGAAAGCATCTTGAAAGACGCGCTGGCAACCTTTACCCAACAAATTGGTTTTGGAGGCTATGCCTATCTCAACATCCAGCCAGGGCGTTCGCTTGCAATCTCGAACTATCGTCAGGAATGGCAAGCCGACTATTTCGCGCGGGACTATCTTGCGATTGATCCGGTAATCCGGCGAGCAAAGTTCCTGAAACGAGCCTTCGCCTGGAGCGGTAAACAGGAGAGTCCACAGCTATCGAAAGCTGAACGCTCGTTCTTTGCGCATGCAGCCGATTTTGGAATTCGCTCCGGCATCACGGTGCCCATCAAGGCCGCACACGGTTCCATGGCCATGTTCACGCTTGCCTCGGAGAAGCCGGCAATCGACCTGGACCGCGAGATCGACCCTGTCGAAGCTGCATCCGCCGTCGCGCAACTTCATGCCCGCATCAATTTCGCTGATCCGACCCCGAGTGTCGAGGAGCCGATTGGACTGGATCCCAAAGGGGCGGCCTATCTGAGTTGGATAGCTGTCGGGAAGACTATGGAGGAGACAGCGGACCTAGAGGGCGTCAAGTACAACAGCGTGCGCGTCAAAATCGCCGAAACGAAGAAGCGGTTTGACGTGCACACACTGACCCATCTCACTGCCGTCGCTATCCGCCGAAAGCTAATCTGAGCCTCAGTTCATCGACACTTTCGGAATATGACCAAGAATGGTGACCAGCGTGTTCACCACATACATCTGCGCATGCATCTCCATGCAGGACTGGATGTAAGTGAGGTGCTGCACGCCGCCCGCCTCCTTACCAGATTTGTAGGTGTCGGGCAGTGCCTGGAACAGCCGATCTGCAGTGTCGACCAGACGCCGATGGGTCCGGATAGCATCCACCGTCAAGCTCTCCAGGTCAGCCTTGGGCAGACCCTGCGTCAGCCCGTACACGGGACGCATTTCGAGTTTGTCTTCCGATATTGGCGCGTCTGGTGTCATTCGATCCAGTCTCCGGCTTGTCCGCGGTGCGCCCCCGCAAACGTTAATCCCTGATCCCAAGCCGGGGGTTGGAAACTGTACCTGGACAGTCCTGCGACCTTTAGTACCGGAGCACCTGGACATACGTCACAGGCCCCCGGCCAATCGGTCAGAGGATTCTGGTGCTGCAACGGCCAGCGCCAACCGCCAGATAGAGGTTTCCACACCTCGAGGCAGCGCGTACTGCCCTATTCGCCCTTATAGAGGGCGGAAGCTGAATTCGCCAGTGCAAACATGCACATGATCACGTAAGTCGCGCTGTGACTTTCGCGAGCATCAATGTCATTTGGCACCGATACCGGAGAGATCGACACGAATACCCGCCTTGTTGGGATCATCGCTGCGGGCCACATTCTCCGACGGCTTGCTTGCGTTCAACTCGGCAGAATCTGCTGACTCCTCGATCGCGTCACTCGTGTGCTCGTCCCTGCCAGCTTCAGGGGCCTTTATCTCACCAGGGTCCGGCGCGCTGAATACGGCCGTTCCCTCGAAGAATCCCGTCTGCCAGGCGATGATCGCGTCCTCGAGCACCTGCGGAAGAACCTCTTTTTCACTGGGATTACCGTACCATTTCATGACGATACGATAGACTTTGGCGAAGAGCGCGGTGCCCATACGGAGATTTTCGCAAGGATCGACCAGGTCTGGTTTCAGCGCACCGGCCTCCATGATACCGAGCCCCGCCGGATATTGTGTGATGCCGACGCGGATCGTCTCTCGGCCGATATGCTTGCGGATCAGGCCCATCGCCTCGTCCGCTGTCTTCGGTTTCGGCACGAGCACGATCCTGTTTCCGGACCGGACTGTGATCTCGAGCGGATCCTCCGACCCCGCCCGCTCAATGAACTGTTCGACAATCGCGGGCTTTAAGCCCGGATCGGCGCATTGTTTGATGAGGGCGGCATCGACCATCCCGGCTTCTCCTCATGTGTTGAAGGCCATGACGACGGGCAGGTCGAAGAGCTTCGCCCAGGCGGTAGCGCTCGCCTTCTGGATTGCAACGATCGAAGTGCCTTCGGTCCACCAGCCGTTTCCCGTGGCGACGATGATGGCTGGGGAACGCAGCATCGACTGCAACACCGGCCAGAGGATTAGTTGCTCGTAGCAGATCAGCGGCGCAATCCTCTTGCCATCGACCTCGACAACCGGGTTGCCGAAGAGGTTGGCGCGGGCACCACCGCCTTGCCGCGTCCACCGAAGCCATGGCTGCCACATCGAGACAGGGACCGGCATGCGCTCGCGATAGAGGATCCGCGCCTCGTCGGCCGAGATCGTTACCATGACGTTGTCGTAGCCTTGCTGCTCGACGACAGCCGCGCCGGCGATGATGGTGAGGCCGGACCCGCGCAACCCCTCCCGCCAGAGACGCGCGACCGTCGGCGTCCAGAAACCGAGCGCGCTTTCAGGCAGCACCACGACACTGACGCCGGCATCCGCAGACGCGGTCAGGCGCACCGTGGCAATCTGGTCACGGTGATACTCGAGCGACCCATCGCGACCGAGCGTCTGGCCGTATTCAAGCTCGACGCCTCTCCATACCTCCGGTAAGCTTGGCTTCGTCCACGTTGCTGCGGACCAGAGCCAGAAGCCTCCGAGGCCAATGGCGGCAGCCAGCCGATATCTCGTCACCATTGCGAGCAGGCCGGCTGCCGTTGCGAGCAATCCCCACCATCCCCATCCGGGAAACAGTACGCCAGCTGCGGTAAGCGGATGCGCCCACCCAGTGATGCCGAAGGGCGGCAGCCCCATCAGCGCCGCAGCCACCAGATAGCGCACCGCCCTCCCTATTCCCGGACGCCTTGTCCACGCGACCGCATGTACGGCGACGAAGGAGGCCGAGGCCGCGAACCAGAGAAGGAAGCCCGGCCAAAGATCGGCTGAAAAGAAGTTCGCGACGCCCTGCGGCAGACCGCGCGAGGCCGCCAGGAAATAGCCAGCCGACACGAGCGCCGCGACCATGCGCGACGGCGACATCGCCCAAAGCGCTGGAAACAGCATCGCGACCGGAAGGGTGAGCACATTGCTGCTCCAGCCGAGTGAGCCGCAGGCGACGGATGCGACGATGAGCAACGCAGATCGCCAATGGCCAGCAATGTGATCACGGATCGAAGGTAAGGACCTGGCGGGCGAGGCCGAGAAGGCCACTGTCCGGAACCGGTCCGAAGTATCGGGAATCATAGGAGCTCGCAAAAAAGGAGTGGAGATAGAGATGTCCTGATGGCACGTTGCCACCTGGATATGGCGCGATCGTCCTGCCCTCTCCGTCCGTCTTCCGGACGGCGGATGCGGCAAGGGAACGGCCGTCGATCGCGACGTGATCGGTAATTTCGACGTGCTGTCCGGGAATCGCGGCGACCGTCTTGATCAGCGGCGCAAACCCACCGGCGCACAAGCCCCGCCGGAGATATCCTCGCAGTCGCGCTTCCTCGAACGGTGCGGTCGCAGGCGAGCAGATGAAGACAATATCCCCAGCCTTTACCGGACGATCGAGTTTCTCGATGCGCCAGAGCCCGAGCGGCTCGCTCGGCGTCAGGTTTAGCCGATAGCCGCCGACGGTCGCGATCGTGCCAACGCTGGCGACAGCCATCAACAACGTGCTCAACAGCATGATCGCACCGCGCCGCTTCATTGCTTCACAACCGGAGTCTGGCGTTGCGCGAGACGCAATTCCTCTACCTGCCGCAGGGTCTCGGTCGTACGCTCATCGGCGGCGAGCTGCTGGGCCGTGCGCATGACCGGCCAGGCTTCCTTGAGACGTTCCTTCACCTCGGGCTGCATTCCCTCGGAGAGTTTGTCGAAGAGTTTGCCCGATGGCTCACGTGCGGCATTGGTCAGCAGGATGCGTTCGCCAAACCGTTGGGCTACAGCCTTGTTGAACTCGTCAATCTCCAGCTTCGTCTCGCGATTGCTCAGCGCATATGCAAGTGCGGCCGGCAGATCGTTCCTGTCGATCGCGTCACGTACGCGCTCCAGCACGGCGCGCGCGGCCGGAGACAGCGCCGGTATGTCGATCGAGACACGCTGGCGCAGCGTGTTCTCTTCGGCTTCATGCCGTTGCACCGCGCTCTCGCGCATCTGCAGATAGCGTTCCAGGTCGCGTTTCAATGCGGGCACATTGACCTCGGCGATGCGGCGCGCCTCGCGATCCGTCTTGCTGGCAAGAATGCCGGTCTTGCCCTTGAGCGGCCCGATCGACATCGGCTCGGTCTCAAGCTTCTGCAGCACCTGTCGCGCCGTGTCCCTGTCGGCCAACACGGCATCAAAGTTCATCGCCCGAAACGCCGTCTCGGGATCAGCGAAGACATAGCGGAAGCGGATCGAGACCTCCTCCCATTGCTTCTTCAGCGCCAGATCGGCGTCGAGTTTTTGCTCAACCGTGTCTGCAACGGAATTCTCGAACCGGGTGATGCCGGCGACCATGGGTTTCGACTCCTTGGCTGATTGTGTTGGCGGGGATTGCCGCAGGCCGAAACGTTCACCGAGCTGGCGAAGGCGGTTGGTGAGATCGGTGAGCTTGCTTTTCTGGCGCAGCGTCCAGTCGAGCCGGTCGCGCAGCAGCGTCCGCGCCACCTGCATGATATGCAGCCCACGGTTTTCGGCGAAGCGAAGCGCCTCGCGGTAGAGCGTGCCGCGCTCGTAGTCGAGCGTCGTCTCCTTGGCATTTTTCCCGGAGAGAACCTTGGTCAGCCCACCATTCATCTCGAAGGAGCGGCGCCCGAAATAGACCTGAAGGTCCTCTCGATGGCGCGTCATCGCGACATAGGTCAGGTGGCGATCCAGAGAGAGTGAAGCCAGCACTTTCACCCGGTCGACAGTGGCGCCCTGGCTCTTGTGGATCGTGGTGGCATAACCGTGATCGAGATCACTGTAGAACCGCTGCTCGACCGTCACCTGCCGGCGCTGATCGCCCTCCCCCACCGTTGCAACGATGCGGTTGGGCGTGGCCTCGATCACACGGCCGATCATCCCGTTCTTGACGCCGAGCGAACCCTCGTTCTTCAGGAAAACGATCTGGTCGCCAGCGTCGAACTGGCGGGTGCCGTCGGCGGTTCTGAATACGTGTCCCTCACCCACAATACCGCGCTCGACCAGCTTTTCGCGCGCCATCATGTTCAGTATGCGAACGTCGCGGCGCAGATGCGCGAGGATCAACGTGGTTTTCTTCTGATCGTAGTCGCGGTTCCAATCAGCGATCAAACTCTCGACGGCTTCCGACTTCAGCTTTTCTCCAACGACATGACCGCGGGTGCGATAGGCCAGCAACCCCCGTTCAACGTTGCCGCGCGCGAGATCGAGCGAGGCATGCCGCATCCACTCCTCGCGCTGGCGGTAGATCGTCTCGAGCTCGGCATAGCCGATACGATCGATGATGGCGCGGAAGGCAGCGCCCGCCTCGATCGGCTGAAGCTGCTCGGGATCGCCGACCAGCACGATCTTCGCGCCGGCCCGGACAACACCATCAACAAAGCCCGCCATCTGTTTCGAGGCGACCATGCCGGCCTCGTCCATGACAAACACGGTCCTGGCGTCGAGCGTGTCACGGCCCTGTTGCCAGCGCAGCTCCCAGGAAGCGAGTGTGCGGGAGACGATGCCCGCCTGCTTCTCCAGTCCCTCGGCCGCCTTGCCGGCAAGGGCGCCGCCGACCACGCGATATCCGGCGAGCTCCCAGGCCTCGCGCGCAGCCTTCATCATCGTGGTCTTGCCTGCGCCGGCGCGGCCGACCACGGCTGCTATCCGCGCGGAACCGGCAATCCGTTCGATCGCCGCCTTCTGCTCGTCGGACAGGCGAGCATGTCGCGCGAACGTCGCCGCCAGCACCTTGTCATCGACGTCATGGGTTTCACGGCGCGACAGCCACATCGCCTGCCGCGCCATCGTCGCCTCGAGCCGGATCATCTCTCGTGTCGAATAGAGCGCCGGCACCTTCGCGCCGGTGGCGAAGTCGATCGTGTCGCGCTGGAGCGGGAGAACTTGCCGGTTCAGGATGATGCTCAACATCAGCTGCTGGAAGACAGCCGGATCATCGACATAGCGATGCAGAACTTTCGCGACATCGCGCTCATCGAAGACGCTCTTTTCCCGCGTGATCAGGTCGAGCACGATCCCAGGGTTTCGAAGAATGCGGCGGGTGTTTTCCGCGCGCCGCGCATCGTTCAGCTCGATCCGATCCAGCTCCAGCCGAACGCCCTGTTTCTCCGCCTTGCGCTCGATCGCCTTCGCGCCTACGCCGAGATGGATGGTCGGTTCCAGATCGATGCCCTGCTTCTCGTAGGATCGGCCATCGACGCGCAGCGAGATCCCATTCAGCGCCAGATGATGATTGAGACGCTCGAACCAGGCGTCACGAAAGGCATTGAAATCATCCGTCCCGCCGGCCCAAAGCTCGTAGACGATCTTTCCCGCCTTGTTGCGCAACGGCTGCCCGTCTTCGCCGAGGATCGGGAGCTTCTTCGCGCCGAACCCGTCCTCGGTCAGAGGACGCAGGGTCGTCATCAGGTGGATGTGCGGATTGCCGGGATTGTCGTGATAGACCCAGTCGGCGACCATGCCCTTAGAGAGGATGTGCCGCTCCACGAAATCCCGCACCAGCGCGATGTTCTGTTCGGCCGTCAGCTCCAGCGGCAGGGCGATGGTCAGGTCCTTTGCGAGCTGGGCGTCGGCACGTTTCTCGAAGGCCTCGACCTTGTTCCAGAAAGCTTCGGATGCGCCGGAAATCGACCGGTCGGCAATCAGCATCCGTGCCCATTTCGGCGCATCGGCCGGAAGCAGGAATTCCTCGTGCAGGAGCCCCTGTTTGCGGGTGTAGTCGATGGTGCGGGCCTCGCGCTCGTATTCCATCCTGGCGCAGTGCCGGTAGGCCGCCGACAGCACGGCGCTGCGGCCGTCGCCGCGGCTGACGATGCTGACTGAGAAGTGGGCGATGGCCACGCGACAAAAGCTCCTGGTTCGGACCTCGTTCGTCGGGAGCTGGCCACGCCGCTCGGGCCTCCACGCAAGGCGTCGCGTCAGCGACGTATAATTGCGCCCTTGGAACCGCTCCTTCGGAACGGCGGGATGATCCTCCAAAGTGTCGGCTTTGCCGACGTGCAAATCTGCACATTTCATCCCAAGGGCATCCGGAGGAGTTTTGGCGTCGCGCATGCAACGCCAAAAGAGCCAAGGAGTGCCACCGGAATGAAGAAGCCGTCGTCGAAGATCAGGGAGGAAATCGTCAGGCTCCAGGAGCAGCTCAAAGCAGCAGAAACACGCGAGGCCGAACGCATCGGCAGGATCGCGCTCAAGGCCGGGCTCGGCGAAATCGAGATCGAGGAAGCCGCGCTTCAGGCGGCGTTCGAGGACATCGCCGGGCGGTTTCGCGGAGGCCAAGGGGCAACAACGCGAGCTACGACCGGAAAGAAGAATGTCGGCGACGGCAGGACCGGCGGCGACACGTCCGCGACGCTCGCGACTGGCTCGAATGCGGGCGGCGCTGGCGAGGCTTGAGCGGATGCAGCGAACCAATTCGAGCGACGCGAGGAAGAAGGATACGCGCGAGAAGATCGAGCTCGGCGGCCTGATCGTGAAGGCTGGCCTGCGCTACGAAAAACGGGCTCTGCTGCTCGGGCTGCTGATCGATGCCGCTGGGCGGATCCGCGGTGACGAAACCGAGCGATCGCGCCTGGCCGCAATCGGCGCGGAGGCATTTGGTCGCGACAATGAATAGGCTCCTTCTCACAATCCTGCCAGCGGCATTGATGATCACCACCATGTTGGCAATGCTGGGCATTGAGACCTGGCTCTCGGGCTTCGGAACGTCGCCCCAAGCGAAGCTGATGCTCGGGCGGATCGGTCTCGCCCTGCCCTACTCGGCCGCGGCCGCGATCGGCATGATGGCCCTGTTCGCGACGGCGGGCGCGGCGAACATCAAGACTGCCGGTTTGAGCGTACTGGCTGGCGCTTCATTCGTCTGCATCGCAGCGATCGCACGCGAAGGGTGGCGGCTGCGTGCTCTTGCTGATCAGGTGCCTCACGGCCAGTCGGTGTTCGCCTATACCGATCCGTCGTCGATGCTTGGCGCGTTCGCCGCCGTCTTGGGCGGCATCTTCGCACTGCGCGTCGCGATCAGGGGGAACGCCGCCTTCGCCAAAGCAGCGCCGCGGCGGATCATTGGAAAGCGCGCCGTGCATGGCGACGCCGACTGGATGAAGATGGCCGACGCCGTCAAGCTTTTTCCCGATGCCGTTGGCATCGTGATCGGTGAACGGTATCGCGTCGACAAGGACAGCGTGGCGGCCATACCGTTTCGCGCCGGTGAGGCGCTGAGCTGGGGCGCCGGCGGCAAGTCTCCATTATTGTGTTTCGACGGCTCGTTCGGTTCGTCGCACGGGATCGTCTTTGCAGGTTCGGGCGGCTACAAGACGACGTCCGTGACGATCCCGACCGCGCTCAAATGGGGTGGCGGCCTCGTCGTGCTCGACCCGTCGAGCGAGGTAGCACCCATGGTCGTCGATCACCGGCGCAAGGCCGGCCGAAACGTGATCGTCCTCGATCCAGCCACGCCCGCGATCGGCTTCAACGCGCTCGACTGGATCGGCCGTCACGGCAACACGAAGGAAGAGGATATTGTCGCGGTGGCGACCTGGATCATGACCGACAATGCGCGCACCGCGTCGGCCCGCGACGACTTCTTCCGGGCATCCGCCATGCAGCTCCTGACGGCGCTGATCGCCGACGTCTGCCTGTCAGGGCACACGGACGAGAAAGACCAGACGCTGCGCCGCGTCCGGGCCAATCTCTCAGAGCCGGAGCCGAAGCTCCGCGAGCGCCTGACACGGATCTATGAGCAGTCAGAGTCCGACTTCGTGAAGGAGAATGTTGCCGTCTTCGTCAACATGACGCCGGAGACGTTTTCCGGCGTCTACGCCAATGCGGTGAAGGAAACGCACTGGCTGTCCTACCCGAACTATGCGGCGCTCGTGTCTGGCGACAGTTTCTCGACCGACGATCTCGCGGAAGGCGAAGCGGACCTGTTCATCGCGCTCGATCTCAAGGTGCTGGAGGCCCATCCGGGGCTGGCGCGGGTCGTCATCGGCTCGCTGCTGAACGCGATCTACAATCGCAATGGCAAAGTCAAGGGACGCACGTTGTTCCTGCTCGATGAGGTCGCCCGCCTCGGCTATCTGCGCATCCTTGAAACCGCCCGCGACGCCGGCCGGAAATACGGCATCACGCTCACCATGATCTTCCAGTCGATCGGCCAGATGCGCGAAGCCTATGGCGGGCGTGACGCGACAAGCAAATGGTTCGAATCCGCGTCCTGGATCTCGTTCGCCGCGATCAACGATCCGGACACGGCCGACTACATCTCGAAGCGCTGCGGCGACACCACGGTCGAGGTCGACCAGACAAACCGCTCCACGGGAATGAAGGGATCTTCGCGATCGCGATCGAAGCAGCTCAGCCGTCGGCCGCTGATCATGCCGCACGAAGTGCTGCGCATGCGCAGCGACGAACAGATCGTCTTCACATCAGGCAATCCGCCGCTCAGGTGTGGGCGCGCCATCTGGTTCCGGCGTGACGACATGAGGGCCTGCGTCGGGCACAACAGGTTTCATCGCGAAGAAGAGAGAGGTGGATGAGAGCCCCGATCGAGGGGGCTTGCATGTGCCGGCTGCAAGCCGGTCCGCGGGAGGATCGCAACCCGCATGGGACGAAACCGCTTGGCGGGTTCGGTGCGCTTCAGCGCATAGAGCCGTGCGGCAAAGCCGCCTCGCCCACTCCCTATTTCCTCCAGAGGGGAAAACCATCAGCGAGATGAATCAATCACGCGGGATCGATTCATGGAAGTCGTTGGACGCTGCTTCAAAACGAAGCGAGAATCCAATCATGGAAAACGAGGGGACAGGCCAGGTTAATCTTCACCGCATCGACGCGGCCCAGAACATGCGTCGCTTCTATACGCTCACGATCCAGCCGACCCTGTTTGGTGGCGCCTCCATCATCCGCAACTGGGGCCGGATCGGATCTAACGGCCAGACGATGATGGAAACCTTCGACGGCCAAGAGGATGCAGACAGGGCGCTATCGCGCCTAGAGCGCACGAAACGAAAGCGGGGCTATCGCGACGCCCACCGCGCCAAATAACAGACCTTGAACAGCCCGAGCCTGCTTGTTTCCTGTGGTTTTCTCGCATCTGCCAACACTTCCAGCATTCGCGCCTCTATCGGCGCCGCATCTTCATCGTCATAGCTGAAGGACAACCACCAGCAGAGGAGACTGTCCTTCATGACTACCACCAACGAAATCGCCGACAAGATCGCATCCGAGCAGAACCTGACCAAGACACAGGCCAAGGCCATCGTCGAAAGCGTGTTCAGCCAGATCGCAGAGGCGGCAAAGAGCGGCGCGGAAACTTCCATCCCATCCTTCGGCAAGTTCAAGATCAAGGACACGCCGGAACGCGAGGGCCGCAATCCCGCAACCGGTGCGACGATCAAGATCGCCGCTTCGAAGAAGCTGACGTTCACGCCCGGCAAGGCGGTCAAGGACGCACTGAACGGCTGAGGCGAGTGGGCTGCTGAGATCGGCAGCCCTATGGAAGTCTTCTAGAAAGGAGGCTCCCCGCTGATACGGCCGTCCTGTTCGGCGTCAACGGCCGCAAGCTCGGCCTGCGCCAGTTCCAGCTCCACCGCAATCTGGCAGCGCTCGCTCGCGTCCAGAACGGCCCTGAGTTCAGCTTTCAGTTCCTCGATTTGCATTTCGAGAGAAATCGTCATCGTCGTCTCCTTGACGCTTGTGAAAGACGACGCCGCGCGTCATGGCAAAGCGGAGGAGTCCAGGATCGCGGAACGCGACCGCCGGAGGCGGCGAGCGGGGGAGCCGAAATGCGCCAGCATTTTGGGGGTACCGCTCGTGCTGGACGCCTTCGGTCCGCCATGGCATTCTCGGACGAACTGAGCAGACCCCCAGCTCTCCGGATGGCACCCGAAAGGCCGGAAGCGGGCTCGACGCCCGCGACCGGCTTCCTCATGCGACATAAGAAGAAGAGCCCCGCCCGGTGGCGGAGCTCCTGGGCGTGGCGATCAAGCCTCCCGCTTCGGGCGGTTCCAGATGAGGGCGTATTCGCCTTCCTTCTCGCTCGGCCACAGGGCCGCGGTGATCGGGGCGTTGAAGCTCGGGTCGTCCAGCTTGACCGAGATATATTCCTCGCCGTCGTTGGAGACCGCCTTCCAGCCTGCGCCGACCTCGACACCGTTGCCGGCGGTGATACGGAAGTCCGGGGCATCGCGCGAGACGCGCTCGATGGGGTTCAGGCGGGCCTTCATGCTGACCGTGAGCGTGCGGACGTTGCCGATGATCGAGTTGTTGCCGTTGGTGGTGAATTCGCCGATGACTGCCATTGTCGTGATCCTTTCCGGTTTGTTCGGGCAGCGCCTGTCGCGGCCTCGATGGCGGTGTAAGGACCGGTGGCGATCGACACTGCACCCTCTGGGCCGAAACGAAGTGGAGGGCGGCCGGGAGCGGCTTTCTTGGATCGCGAGGAATGCGAACCTGTTCGCAGGGGAAGAAAGTTGCGGATGGCCGTTGCGGGAAGGCGATCGAGACGAAGTCGTCCTTCGGTCACACCCAATCCATCGAGGTCTGCGCGGGTGCGCCTCGCTTCAATCGAGCAAGGAACACCGATCATGGCCCGGAGTTCATCGGCGATCCCCGACGGCGACCGCGGTGATGGCACCGCTCTCTCACGATGGCTCCCATGTGCACGGCCCGCAGTGTCCGTCGATCCCTCGCCGACGCCCCATCCGCATCATGTCCATGACGAATGCGCTGGCCGGCGCAGATCGTATGGCGGCTCGTCCATCGCGCGCGTATCCTCGGACAAGCCGGCGACCGAGGTCTCACCGCACCTCCCTGGGGGCCGGTCGAGAGGAAGGAATGGGAGCGCTTCGAAACCAACAGGCTCGCGGCGTGCCTATATCGACCACACCTGATCCGCCGTCGCGCGGCGGGGCTCGTTCCGCGTGCCTGCCGACTGCGCCCGCTCGATCAGAAGGGCCTGCACGTGATGATCGCCGACACTGCACGCGCCGTTAGACGTCGCTCGGCGAAATGAGCTTCGGCCCTCTCGTCGGGAGTGTCGGCCCGGGAATCTTCCAGGGCCTCCTGCACTCTCGCCCGGAACCAGCGGTCGTGGCCCGCTGCGTCAGGGTACAGTGTCGATGTCTGTCTGTCTGAACTCATCTGCCGTCGCCAGAATGGGTACGTTGTAGTATTTGGCGCATGCGTAATGCAGGCAGTCACCAAGATTGAGGCCCCGGCGGCCCGCGCGATAACGATGCGCGGCGGAAAGCGCGATGCGGGTCGTCGCGTCCGCAGGCGGAAGATCGCGGATTTCGATTCCACGCTCATCGAGGAACTCAATGACGATCGGTTCTACCTCCGCCACGGCGAGGCCGAACTTGTCGGGGCGGGCAAGACCGAGCACTGCCTCGAGCACGGCAACCGGGGATGTGAAGGCGATCTTCGCAGACGCGATCGCATTGGAGACACGCTCCGCTTCCGGCTCGTCGGAGAGGAGCGCGATGATGGCGCAGGCATCGACGAACATCAGCTTTCCCACAATTCGTCATAGGCTTCGCGCGGAAGCGGCTGTCTCGCAGCAGCGCTGAGCTCGACCCCATGCTGTTTGCGGAGCCGGGCGGCGGTCTGGAGTGGGGTCTCCTCGTGGCGCCGACGTTCGATCGCCTCTTTCATGGCGATCACGATGGCGTCGGTAATGCTGACGCCGGCCATATGCGCGAACTTGCGCGTGAGCGCATCCGCTTCCGGATTGTTGACGTTGATCGGCATGGCAGCTCCATGTAGATAAATTCAGGAAATAATGTAGATCGCCTCTCCCATATCTGCAAGGTTTCTCCAACGGGGGACACGAAGGTCATACCGGGGAAGGCGTCTCGCCCTCCCCTTCGATGTTCGAGCGGACAACATCAGGCGGCCTGCCGCTCCTCCGCCTTGGGCTGGAGATCATGGAGATAGGCGACAGCGCGTTGCGCATGCGCGGCCGCCTGGAAGATGGCCCGACGGTCTCCGTCAAGCAGCTTCAACCACGAGGCCACATAGCTGGCGTGATCGGGCCGAGGCTCCAGTTCCGGGACGATCCCGAGATCGGCGCAGAGGAAACATGCCCCTATGTCGGCACAAAGCTCTTCGCGCGCGCGATCCGTGCGATCCTTGTGATAGCGGCTGAGATCCCTGTTCAGCCGGTGGCTTGCGCCAACCCAGTGGGTGACCTCATGTCCGAGGACGGCGTAGTAACTCTCGGCATCCCGGAACGCCTCGAACTCCGGCATCTGAATGGTGTCGCTGGATGGCTGATAGAAGGCTTGGCGTCCGCCATGCCGGATTACTGCGCCGGTATTGGCGAAGAAACGGTCCGCATGCTCGATGCGCTCGAGCGGCTCAGCGACCGGTTCCGGGCGGCGATAGTAGTGATCAGGAAGCCCCTCGATTTGATCGCAATTGAAGACCGTGTACACCTTGAGGAACGGAATGTCGCGCTCGATGTCGCCGCCGCTCGAGTCTTTTTCCGTTTTCGTGAATCGGCTGGCATAGACGACGGTCGCACCGCTCTCGCCCTTGCGCACGTGGGCGCCAAGTTCGTTTGCCTGGCGCAGGGTCATCCAGGTCGCCGACATAAACCCGCTGGCGATACTCTCCGACCAGAGCAGGAGGACATTCAGTCCGGTGTATGGCTGGCCGTTATGACGCAGCGGCCGGGTGATCCGCCCGGCCATGTTGCCGGCACTCCAGGGCTGCACCCACGGGCGCACGCCCTTCTCCAGATCGGCGACAATGCGCTCCGTGATCCGCGCATAGATGTCGATCCGCGCGCTTTCTGATTTCCTGCTCATTCTTCTGACCTCCGTTTGAGGCCGCGCCCATCGCGGCCCCGTCGCGGAGGGCCGATGGCAGGAGCGGTCAGGCGGCATGCGCACCGGAACGGCCGGAACGAAGAGAAGGGCGGCGTAGCCGTTGCGCCTGCCGTCGGCTCCTGCAGGACCGACAGAAGGGACGGGCCGCGATGGCGCCTGTCTCTCGCCCCGATTTCTTTCTCTCTCACCTCTCCTGATCCGACTTCGCCGCGACGTCGAAACATCGAAAGCCGCCCCGTGAGGAGACGGCCTCTTCCTGGATACGACGAAGGCGGAGCCGAAACTCCGCCAGGTCGGCCTCAATCGAAGGCCGACATCTGCGCGGCGGCCGCTTTGCGGTCGAGGGACTGGCCCGGATTGTCGACCGGCCGGTCGAAAGGCTTCCAGACCTCGCCCACGATCTGCTCGTAAGCGGCGACGGCACCTTCGGCGGCCATCCTGAGCGCGTGGGCCTGGATCCCCATGTCGGCGGCGAACTCGCGCTTGCGCTGGGCGGCGCTGTCATAGCCGACGGGACCGTCAAGATCCTCGTCGCGGGCGTCGGCAGATCCCTTGGCGGTAGCGTCGCGGGCCTCGGTGACGGCACGCGAGTAGAACTGGCCGGCGCCATGAGCGGATCCGACATAGGCGCCGACGATGCGCTGGAGATGGATCTGCATCGCCCGCTCGCCAAGCCCGTCCGAAAGGCCCGTGGCGGTCTCGACGATCAGGCGCTCGTGCATGTCGCGGATGCCGTCGCTGTCGAGAATGGCGGTCCCGAAGCTCTCGGCGATGCGGAGCGCCTGGGCTTCATCGGGGCATGTCAGACGGACCATTTCGATGGTGGCGCCCTTGCGGAGCTGGAGAACGCGGGCGGATTGGCGGGACTGGGTTGCGGGCTTTGCCATGATGGTTTCCTTCTCGGTTTCCCCGAAGCGGTTCGGCCCCCTTGGCCGATCTGCCCTTCGGTGCGGTCAAGAGGAGCCGGCGCAAGCCGGGTGTTTCAGGGTCCGGGCAGGCCAGATCGAGCGGAGCAGTCAAGCGGTCAAGCGGGTCTTTCAGACCTGCGAAGCACGCGTGACTGCTTTGCGACGAGCGGCTTGACCGGC
Source organism: Fluviirhizobium alvei (assembly GCF_030551875.1). Classification (GTDB taxonomy): domain Bacteria; phylum Pseudomonadota; class Alphaproteobacteria; order Rhizobiales; family Rhizobiaceae; genus Rhizobium_E; species Rhizobium_E alvei. The sequence goes on from NZ_JAUOZU010000015.1 coordinate 32,214, forward strand.
CGCCCCGCGGCGCGGCAGCGGCCTTGAAACGACCGGCAGCCGGTTCAGACCGCAACGAAACCGAAGGGCGGAACGGCCAAGGGAATCGACACCGGATGTCAGAGCCGATGAGGAAACCAGGCAAGGCGCGCACCACACCAGTCCCATCTGCCGGAAGAGCTTCGCTCACCAGGGCAGAAATGCTTTGACGCCCTCCTGATGTCCGCTGGAATGCGAGGCACTCTCGATGGGAAAGCGGCGGCGATTTGATCTCGGCGGCTTTCCGCGATAGATGCGCTCCTGACATGCGGGACCCTTACAAGGTCTCCCGAGAAAAGGGCACGACAGATGAGCGACCAGAGCAACGACGATTACGTCTATGACGAAGCAACCGGCGAATGAATGGCGGCCGGCCTCCGAACTTGCTGAGGAGAAGGCAAAGGCAGCCTAAGTCCGCGATGCCTCCGGCAATGTTCTCGCCGACGGCGACTCCGTCGTGCTGATCAAGGACCTGAAGGTGAAAGGCGCCGGCCAGACGCTGAAGCAGGGGACCGTCATCAGGTCGATCCGGCTCACCGATAACCCGGAAGAGATCGATTGCCGCCACGACGCGATCAAGGGGCTGGTCCTGCGCACGGAATTCGTGCGAAAACGCTGACGGGGTGCGCTACCGTTTGGGCAAGCGGTAACGATCAAGCCAGGTGGGGCCGTGCGTGTTGCGAAGCCGGCGTAATATCCCGCCAACGTCATGGGGCGCTTCACCCATCCAGGCGTCGTTCAGGATGCGCTTCCACGAACGGCCGTGTCTGGCGGCATAATCCTGAAGGGCATCCACCTCTCCCTCAGTCAGAGGTGGAAGCGGCTCGGCGTCAAAGCGCCTCATGGCGCGCTCCTCTCACGATGGGGATGACGGCATCCTCGTTCCGGACCCCGAGCGGAAGCACTAAATTCCGGTCGCGCCTGGAAAGCGGCGATGGCGGCCTCCTGGCGCGCGAGCTTGCGGGAAAGAGCATCGATCTCCGGCTGCCGTTCCGCGGTGATCGCCGCCAGACTGGAGCGATAGCGGGCGAGGAAGGCTTCCGGCGCGGGCGGTTTACCCCGCCGGTATCCGCTCCGGCGCCGTCCGAGCGACGGGATGAGAGCCGTCATCCTGGCGGCAATCTGCCGGTCGATCATGTCGAGCTGGCGTTGTGTCTGGCGGCGGGCCTCTTCCATCCGGAAAAGCAACGCCTGACGTTCCGGGGACCGGGTCATGACGTCTCCCTCCCCTGCCAGACGACAAAGCTCGACGGCCCGTCATAGGACGGATGACGATCGACATCGATGACGAAACCGAAGCGGCCTGGCTCGTATTCGGCAGATGGCACGAGAAACCGTCGTTCCCCGGCATTGTGCTCCCGCTTCCCGCCGCGCGTGGCGATCACTTCGATCATGCCGGGATGATGATCGGAGCGAAGGGCGGAGATGACGATCCAGTCATCGGCATGGGCCGCCTCGAAAGCGCGGCGGTCCTTCACATGGGATTCACCGGGCGCCAGGGTCGTGACGAAGATCGTTTCCCAGGCGTCGGGCCACCAATCCTTGATGGACCGTTCCGCGCAGCGCCGCTCAAACCCGGTGAACAGATGCGGAAAGGTGATCGCCACGATCGCCCAGGCGGAGTCCTCCTCATAGAAGCCGTCTTTCGACCGCAGCAGCGGGTGAACCTTTCGGTTGCGCTCAGCCGAGAGCTTGAAGCCGCCGTGCCCGGCGGTGGAATGGCACTCGACGCCCTCCGCATAGACGGTCGTGCGCTGCGACATTCCCCAGCGCGTATGGACACGGGTGAAGATCTCGCAGCGGCCGAGTGTCCACCGTTCGCGCTGATGTTCAGCGATTTCGATCACGCGTGCACGAAACGTCGCCTCGTCGGCGAGTTCGCCGGAATGACCGTAGAAATCAGATCGCCGCCACTCCTCGAGCGGTCGGGCGATCTTACCACCGAGGCCAAGATAGTGCCGCCCATTACGGCCGGGCAACATTGCGAACGCCGTATCGGCGACACGGGCGACCGGAAAGCCATCAACGGATCGCCCAAAAGAAACCTTCGGATATCCGGAGGTATCATTGGCTTCGGTCGTGACAGGGCTGGTGTTCATGCTGCCGCCCTCCCTTCCACGACGTCGGCTGCGACCTCGTCCGCCGTGACGACCTCCAGCGCGGCATAAGGATAGCCGTGTCGGGACAGCCATTCCTCCGCGGCTTGGCGGTTTGCTGCGAGATGGATGAGCTCGGCATTGTCGCCGGCGCGATCGAACACGCGGCAGCTGCCGATGGCAGGCCGTTCTTCAATCGTGAACGTCAGACGGGTCTCCAGCGAGAAGGTCCGATGAACGCGTATTGTGATGACGCCGGCAGCACCGTGGTCGGCTTCGTGAAGCGTGAAGCTCGCGGGCAAAATGATGCTGCCTGAGCCAAGTTCTCCCTGTTTGCGGATCAGGCGGCCCCTGCTGTTATCGCTCTGCCATGCGGACAGCTTCCTGCGGTGGCGTTCGGGCGGGCGCGGCGCGCCGTTCGACCAGGCGATGATCGAGCCGATGGGTGCCATAAATGCGATATGCGCGGACATGCAAGTTCTCCCTAAGTTTCGAGGGGTTGCGAAAACGAAACCGCCGCCGATGGAGATCACCGGCGGCGGAACATCATTCGAAAGGAAGTGCGGGGCGGCTATTCCGCCGCGACGCGATAGGCGTCCTGCGCCTCGTCAGGCTCGGCCGCTTCGGGAGCATCGTCGAAGGTGTCGGGCAGATCGGCTTCACCCTCGAACGGATCGAAAGCATCACCTTCATCGACGACGCTCCCATCAACCGGAGCGCCTTCGCCTGTATCTGCATCTGTGTCCGCATCGACCGCGGCGCCCTCAACGGGCGCGTCGTCAAGGCCATCCCCTGTGGCGTCAACCTGGATTTCCTCGTCGTCGAGAGTATCGGCTTGGCTGATCAGATCGCCGACATCATTCGGATCGGGCGCGAAGAGCGCCGACGCATGGACGAAATGACCTTGCTTGAAGTGGTCGACCAGAGCCGCACGGGTTTCGCGCACCTTTGGACGCGGCAGGACGTTGACCTCCTTCGCTGCCGCTTCGAGTGCCTGCCGCGACAGGCACAACAGGAAATCTTCGGAGCCCATGTTCGGAAGGTACCCGTCGGCGCCGATGGCATCGCCGGCGATGCGGGAAACGACACCGCTGTTCGACATGCCGCGCCTGCACGACAGGACGTCGATCAACATGGAGCGGGCGGCGACGCGCACCGTCTCCGTATCGAAGGCGAGCTTTCCGTCCTGGGAAAACAGACGTGCGGCATGGCGCCGGAAACGCTTCGGTCCGAACACGGCGTCGTTGGCGCCGGAGTCGACGCGGACATTCTGGCCGGCAAAAGCGAGAACGAGCAAGGCCATCAGCATGTCGTCCTCGATCGGCGCGCGGCCAAGCGCCTCGTGCAGTGCGTCGGTGCGGAAATCGCCGATCATGTCATGGCCCTTCTGCGTGACGTCGGGACGCGACTTCGGCGTGTCGATGATGCTGCCCTCATGGACAGCGTCCTGCCCGCCCGTCGCGGAGACGCCGCCCTTCCCGTTCGTTTTGCTATCTTCCGGCATGCGGAAGGCAACCGACTGGACCTTGCCGTCGCGGTCGAGATACATGGCCACATGATCGGACTTCGAAGGCTTGCCGTAGACTTGGCTTGCCTTCTTCGGGAGTTCCGGCTGGCCCCCGCTGTTCACCTCGACGATCGCACCCTTCCTCGGAAGGTTGTTGGTCATCCATTCCTGCTGGGCGCCGAGGAAGGCTTCGACATTGTTGGTGTAGCGGCTGTCCTGGTCGGCGGGAGCGAACAGGTCCTCGACCCACTCGATGCCGTAGGCGCTGGCTAGATCCTCACCGAAGCTCGCATCCTTCGCGTACATACGGGTTTTCGAAAGGGCCCGGGAAATGTTGTACCAATCCGCCCGCTCGTTCTTCTTCGGCTTGTGCGCCTTCCACACCTCTTTCTGTTCGTCGAGCGAGGCGGCTGCGACAGTGCGGAGCTGCTGCTCGTTCGGCATGTCGCCCAGCGCCATGTGATCGAGCATGGCCGGCAGCACATTGGCGAGCAGCCGGAGTTTCCGGATCTGGCGGACCGCTAGAGCGAGTGCGACGGCAATTGCTTCCTCGGTCCAGCCGAGAGCGACAAGCCGTTCGATGCCGCGCCACTGGTCGACGGGATTGAGGGGTTCACGGGCGATATTCTCGACCATCGAGCGCATGGCGCCATTGTCATTGACCGCCTCGCGGACGATCACCTCGATTTCATCGAGGCCGGCGGCGATCGCCTGTCGGACGCGGCGGTGTCCTGCCTGGATGATATAGCCGTTGCCTCCGCCGGTCTCCGGCGACACGACCGGCGGCTGGATGATGCCGACCGCCTTTACCGTCGCCAGCAGCATGGCATCGGCCTGGGCTGAGGACTTTGAACGGCGCGCGTCGTCGGGATTGTCCTTCAGCGCGCGGGGGTCGAGTTTCAGGATCTGCATGGGATTGGCTCCTTCCGAGGTTTGGGAACCGGCAAGTGCCGGTTCGTGTCCGTCTTCAGTTCTTTCCGAAGACATCTCCCGGACCGCAGGGCGATTGGGCCGGCGCAACTGCGCCCGAGCGGCCCTGGTCGTCAGGACGAGCGGGGCAGCGCCTTGCGAGAACGACGGGCAGGGTTGAGGAGGGGGCGGTTGAGCGACAGCGGCGACGGGTCGACCGATCTGCGAGAGGGGTTTCTCTTCCTTTTTCCTCCTACTTTCTATTTCCTGTTCCACCACACGCTGTCGGAATAAGGATTGATAATAGTTGATAAACGACCTATCTTCTCCTGCGTCACGTCAGATGGAGAACAACATGATCAGTGCCGAATTGGGAAAGCAGCTCGAAAGCTATATCCAGCAACTCGTCGACACAGGTCGTTACGGCTCGAAAAGCGAAGTGCTGCGGGAAGGTGTGCGACTGGTGCAGGACCGCGAGACCCGGCTTGCCGCACTGGATGCCTCCATCATGCGCGGCATTGCCGATGCCGACGCTGGCCGAACGAAGCCGGCGAGCAATGTCTTTGATCGACTTGAGGCCAAGTACAGTGCGATGGCTGACAAGGCCGAAAACCCGGCATGATCCTTGAGTTTTCCAGCGAGGCGGAAAGTGATCTCGAGCAAATCGCCGACTATATCGCTCAGGACAATCCCCGGCGCGCGCTGTCATTTATCCGAGAATTGCGCAGCAAATGTGAGGATCTCGTCGAAAGTCCGAACGGCTTCGCCCTCGTCCCCCGTTACGAGCACCATGGTATCCGTCGGCGCGTGCATGGCAACTACCTGATCTTCTACCGCGTCGAAACCGTGAAAGTGGTCATCGTCCATGTCCTGCATGGCGCCACCGACTATGGCGCCATCCTGTTCGCGGATTAGTTTCGGCTGGCCGGTCTGGGGCGATTTTTCGCTCAAGCCACCGGGCTAAGCGGCGACCTTCTCTGCCCCTGCATCCTCCCGGGCCGATGTCGCGAGCGCCTCCTCGACCTCACGCAACTTCTGGCGCTTCTCAGCCAGTTCGTCGGCAAAGGCGAAGGTGCCACCCTGCCGCGACTGGTACGAGGAAAGCCGCCGCTGGTAGTCCGCAAGTCGCTGACGGAATCGCTCGCGCTCCTCCTCGAAGCCGTCGAGCGCGTGCTCAAGGCGAGAGATGGCACCGAGCGGCGTGACGGTGACCGCCAGATCTATTTCGTAGTCGGCGCCAGTGCGCTGTAGCAGGGTCTGATAGTGGTAGTTGTCGCCGCGGCCGAACCTCTCGCCGTCATAGACGAGATCGAAGCCGCCGATCGACGCGATGTGGATTTCACCTTGGCTCTGGAGCTGGACCAAGGTGAGGATCTCCTTCATCAACGCCCGGCCGGCCTCCTTACGCTCCGTGTAAGGCTTTCCCATCACCATCATCGCGAAGGCATCGCCTGATGTCGGAACCAGCCGTTCGATATCCTGGCCGATCTCGCCAATCCGCCGGGTCGCCGTTTCGATTTCGCGCTCGGCATCGCGGACCTGCCGCCGCACGGCGAAGAGATCGTCGTCATGAGCGGCCCGCAACCGTTCGAGACGCGCGATATCGGCTTCAAGACCCGCTTTTTGCATCAGGCGCTCGTCCCCGCTGGCAATCGCTTTGGCCATTGCGAACTGGTTGGCTTGGCCTTCATTCAGGTCTTCGAGCCTGCGGATCGAGGTATCGCCGGAAAGGGCGGCGGCGATGAAGCGGGCCTTGCGCTCGTTCTGCTGCCACATCGTCGCGTCGAGCGAGCCCTGCGTGGCGTAGGCGTAGATATCCACCTCATCATGCTGGTTGCCCTGGCGGACGATCCGGCCCTCGCGCTGCTCGATCTGCGACGGCAGCCATGGCACATCGAGGTGATGGAGAGCCTTGAGCCGTAGTTGCGCATTGACGCCGGTGCCCATGGTTTCGGATGAGCCGATCAGGAAGCGGACCTTTCCGGCGCGCACGTCGCCGAACAGGCGCTGCTTCGCTTCCGTCTTCTTGTAATCCTGCATGAAGGCGATTTCGGATGCCGGCACGCCCATGCGGATCAGTTCGTCGCGAATCCAGCGATAAGCGGAAAAGCCGCGCGTCTTCTCAACATTGATCGTGCCGAGATCGGAGAAGATCATCTGCGCGGCGCCGGGCAGTTCGTATGCCTTGCCGTCCGGGCGGACATAGCTGTTCTGCGCAGTTTCCTGCCAGATCCGGTGCGCATTGCGGATGAGCAAATTGAGCTTGTTCTCCGGCTCGTCATCCATCGCCGGCATGACCAGGCGCAGGTCGATCGCCGCATGGCGTCCGTCGGTGATGACGGAAAGCAGGATGTCGTCACCGGGCTCGGGTGGACGGTCGCGCTCCTCGATGGCCTTGATGCGGGTTTCCAGGACCTGTTGATAGGCCTTGAAGGCGGGTGTCGGTGCGGCGGTGAGAATCTGCCGATTGCCGGTGGCGATGTCAGGCACCTTCACATAGGCCTTCAGGTCCTCCGGCATCACCACGTCGGCGAAGGCGCGGAACATGGCGATCAGTTCCGGCACATTCACGAAAGACGCGAAGCGGCTCACCGGCTTGTATTTGCCGGAGGGCTGCAGTTCCAGCTCCGTCTTCTCGTCGCCGAAATTGCTCACCCAGGCATCGAACTCGTGCAAGCCCCGTTCGCGTAAAGCCTCATGACCGAGCAGCCGCTGGATCGAGAACATTTCGCCGAGCGTATTGGTGATCGGCGTGCCCGAAGCCAGCACCAGGGCACGACATGGATTCTTCGTCTCGATGAAGCGGCTCTTCACATAGAGGTCCCAGGCCTTCTGCGAGCCGTTCGGATCGATGCCCTTGAGTGTCGACATATTGGTGGCGAAGGAAAGCTTACGGAATTCCTGCGCCTCGTCGACGACGATCTGGTCGACGCCGATCTCGGAAATGGTCAGAAGGTCGTCCTTGCGGGTGGACAAGGCTTCCAGGCGTTCCTGCAAACCCTCCTTCAGCCGTTCCAGCCGTTTGCGCGACACCCGATCCTCGGCATCGACCTTCCCAGCCAAGTCCTCGTAGAGCTGCAGCTCGTCCTGGATCATCTGTTGCTCAAAAGCCGAGGGCACGCCGATGAACCTGAACGCCGAATGGGTGATGATGATCGCATCCCAGACGGCGGTCGCCGCACGGCTCAGGAAACGCTGACGCTTGTCTTTGGTAAAATTGGTCTCATCGGCGACGAGAATGTTGGCCGACGGGTAGAGCGCCAGGAATTCTCTTGCCGCCTGCGCCAGGCAATGACCGGGCACGACCAGCATCGCCTTGGCGATCAACCCGAGGCGGCGCTGCTCCATGATGCTTGCCACCATGGTCATGGTCTTGCCGGCGCCAACGGCATGCGCAAGATAGGTCGAGCCGGAAGAGATGATCCGCCAGATGCCGCGTTTCTGGTGCCCATAAAGAACGAAGGCGCCAGAGGCGCCGGGAAGTTTCAGATGGGAACCGTCGAATTTGCGCGGTGCGATGTTGTTGAAGCGGTCATTGTAGACCCGAGCCAGCCGGTCGGTGCGATCGGGGTCGGTCCAAACCCAGGTCTGGAAGCTTTCCTTGATCTTCTGAAGCTTGTCGCGCGCTGCTTCTGCGTCGACGACGTTGAGCACACGGCGCTCGCCGCCTGTATCCTTGATCGTGTCGAAGATCTGCGGCACGCGACTGTTCAGCCCATCGGCGAGCAGTTCGCCGGCATGGCGGCGGCTGGTGCCCCATTCGGAGGTGCCTGCGGCAGTGTAACCCAGCTGCCTTGCCTCGACCGTCCATGACCCCAGTTCCGGCATATGATGAATGCGGATGTCCGCTCCCATCGTCTCCATGACGAAGGCGGTAACGTCCGAGGCAGGTATCCACGGCGCGCCGAGACGGGCCGTGATGTCCGACGGGCGCAGATCGGCTGGCTGGACTTGCCTGAGTGCCACGACATTGCGCCCGAAAGCCGGATCAAGCGCAGCGGCGGCCTGAGCTGCTCCGAGCTTGGTGCGGACCGGGCCGGAGAGGTAGGCGTCTGAGGTCTGCCAAGAACCGTCAGTCGGATCGCAAAAGATCCCATCACCGAGTTCGGCAATAACCGCCTCGGAGTCGCGGTGCAGGAGTTCGGCGATATGGTCGATATCGACGCGGCCGCACTCGTTGAGCACCACGGCCAAGGCATCGGCGGCGGACGTAATCACCGGGGCGGCCGGCGGCGAGATCACCCGTTCGGAAAAGATCGGACCGGGTCGGGCGGTATCAGTCTCGAGGTCATAGTCCTCGATCGACGCGACCAACCAGCAATCGGGATCGTCACGGAAGGGCTGAAGGTTCGGCTGCCGATGGGTCTCCCGCACCTCACCGGTCTCGGCATCCTCCGAGATCGAAACCGTCGTGTGGTTGATCGGGCCGAAGTCGCGAACGAATGATGACCAGGCGATGCGCAGGCGCACCTGGTTGTCCTTCCAGGGGCGATCCTGTTCTTGGCACCTCAGCACCTCGCGCACCGCGTCCCGGACCGGGATCAGCTTGCTGATGATGCGGATTTGCTTCTCGGACAAGCCTTCGGCTGAACGGACCTTGCGGACCTTGATCGGAACCGGAGAGTCATCGACCATCTGCATCAGGCCGTGCCTGGCGTCGATGAAGAAGCTGCCCTCGCGAACCTTCTCCTCTCCGGGGCGAAGATCGACGATCTCCCCGAGTTCGTCCTCCAGTTCGATGTCGATTGCTGACGGCTCGCCGTCGTAGCGATCTTCAGGAAGAAGAGAGATGGCGGCCTTCAGTGCCGTTTCGAGATCGACGCCGGCGCGACCACGGCACGTATAGGTCTCACCAAACGGGCCCGACGTCAGCGCGTGGTCGCCAAGCACGAAATCAGGATGCCGTGCGAACCAGCGATTGATGCGGATAGCGCCTTCGTCTTCTGTTGCAGGGCGGACTTCATCCAAGTCGAGCCAGGTCTGGTCGCCCTCTGCTTCTCCAGCCTTGCGCTTGCGGAAGAACAGGAGATCGACGACGACGTCCGTGCCGGCATCGCGGCGGAAGGCGCCTTCGGGCAGACGAATGGCCGCAATCAGGTCGGCCGATCTGGCGATGTGCTCGCGGGCTGTGCTGTCCGCCTTGTCCAGCGTGCCGGAACTGGTGACGAAAGCTGCGAAAGCGCCGGGTTTCAGGAGATCGATGGACCTCGCGATGAAATAATCATGCAGCCTGAGACCAAGCGAGCGATATTGCCGGGCGGAGCGCACGGAGCGATCGGAAAACGGTGGATTGCCGATGGCGAGATCGTAGATCGGCGAGAGTTCAGTGCGCGCGAAATCCCCTTCGATGATCCGCGCCTTTGGCTGAAGCAGCTGGACAATGCGCGCTGTCACCGGATCGAGTTCGACGCCAGTTACATAAGCCTTGTCACGATACTCTGCCGGCATCAACGCCGGAAACAGGCCCGTGCCGATGCCCGGCTCCAGCACGCGACCGCCGCGCCAGCCCATGCGCAGCAATCCCGCCCAGATCGCCCGGATGATGAACTCCGGCGTAAAATGCGCATACTGCGTGCAACGCGACAGGCTATAATAGTCACTCTCCGAGACGGCACTTTCGAGCGACGAGCCGAGATCGTCCCAGCCATCCCGAAAGCACACCTCGCCAGGGCGTCGAAACATGCCGTTCGCCAGGTCTGACGCTCCGAAACCTGTGAACCGGACAAGCTTCGCTTGCTCGCCTCTCGTGGCGGTTCTCTCCTGTTTTTCGATTTCGGCGGCAAGCCGGATGGCAGCGACATTGGCTTTGGCCCGCTCTTTCCACGAGGCGGCGAGGCCGCGATCCTCGCCGTCATCGAGATAGAAGTTCGTGCGGTCGCCCTGCCGGCGTGGTGCTGACCGCCGGGGCGGCGCGATCGGCAGCGCCGGTGCGGGCGCGGGCGGCGTCGGATCGGGATCATCGTCATTCGCAGGTTCGGGGGCCGCCTCGGGTGTGAAGACACTGAGGCCCATGACGCCAAGACCGAACCCTGACGACAGGGCTGTATTCCCGAACATATCGAGGGTGCCAGGCGGATCAAGCAAAAAAGGATCATTGGACATGAAAATGCTCTCCTTGGAAAAGGGGCGAGCGCCATCGTTCCTCTGGCAGTGAGGTTGCGGGCGGTCGCGAGGGTGTTGGAAGGATGCGCGCGTCAGCGGCGGATCAGGCTGATGGATATGGAAGTGTGGTCCATCACGATCCGCAGATGCGTCGCGTCGGGCTGAGCCGCCACGAGCTTTTCGAGTTCGACGGCGTCGATGAATTCGACCCCGTCATCCCCCCGAAATATCGGCGCTTGTAGTGCCAGTAATCCGGGTTGGTCTTCGGATCGCATTCTTCGGCATAGATGACGAGTGGACGTTGTACCTCGGCGAGTTTTCCGTTCGAGAGAACGTAGACGCACTCGTCACCGACCAGCCACAGGCCGGCTCTGGCCTCGGCTTCAGGGGATATTCCCTGATACGGAATCCGAAAGCCGCCGTTTGCGGCCGCGTCGGCACGGCCACGCGCCAGAACGGCGCAAATGTCCGTGAGGGAGAAAGTGAACATGTCGCCCTCCGTCACGCCGCGAGCGCGTCGGGCAGGTAACGCAGATGTACCGGCAGCTTGGCCGCGATCTCCACGTCCGTCAGGTCGCCTAGCAGCTTGCATGTGGTGCCGCCTGGACTGGCGAAGAACATCACCGTGCGCTTGCCGCGATCAGCCTCTGGCCAACGCCCGCCGGTATAGCCGCGATAATCGTCCGCCGTGCTGCTCCAGATATGTTCGAGACGCTCCTGGCGCGTCATCGCCCGGACGGGGCGGGATTCACGCTCGACGATGGCTTCGCGCATGCGTTCGGGCGAACCCCTGTCGGCGAGGTCGCAATAGCCGTGGAAGTGCCGGATGCGCCCGTCGATCGACAACGTGAAAAAGATGCTGGTGATCGAGCCAGTCAGGAATTCGCGCATGGCGAACATGTCGCCGCGCATCCAGAGCGGCGGCAGGATCTCGAACATGTAATCGTGGGATGCCTCGCCAATCTCGAACCATTCGCCGCGATAGAGCGCACCACTGTCATCGTTCTCCCACCGGTTCGGGCGTTGGGCATGGCGGTCGAACATGCGGAACATCTGGTGCCGGTCGGCGACACCCTGGAATACCTTGCGGATGGGAGAGAGGTTCATGATGGGCTCCTTTCAGCCTCGTCGGGAGGGACGCGCAGCGCATCCTTGCGATGGCGCCATCTTCTCTTCAGCCCTTCCTGACCCCTCCCCCGCGGCCGCCTCTCCGTCCGGCGGGGTCAAGGGCCGGCTTCAGCCGGGCGAAGCTTCACCCTTGACGCGGCCGGCGGGCATGCGGCAGGCCTCTCCTGCTCTCCCTCTTTTCCTTTTCTTGCCCTCTTCTCTCCTGCAATGCATCATTCCAGTCCTCGGCCGGCGGTGTCAGGCGGAACCAGTTGCAGCCGGCATCTTCGGCGATGTCGCGCAGGCGGCCGGCGAAGGTCTCGCCCTGGCTGTTGGCATCCGTGGCGGCGACGAGCTCAGCGCCGGGACGTGCGGCGAGCACGCGGACCGCGGCTTCGGTCGTCGTCGACCATCCCCCGCCCGTGCTGAGATAGAGGCTCCCCTCTCGCAAGCCTTCGAACGCGGCCAGGCTCATGGCGTCGATCGCCGCCTCGGTGACGCACAGACGCGGAGCATCAAGGGAGCCGAGGCGGAACAGAACCTTCGACCCTCCGGTCGAGAAGCCGCGCCAGTCGGGGCCGCGCTCCTCCCAGCCTGTGACGGCGCCATAGTCATCGTTATGCGCCGCCCACATGCTGCCGTAGGGACCTTCGCGCAACGCATCGCTTTCGAGGGCGGCTCGAACGATGGTCTCCGGCAGGCAGCGTCCGTCGCGCAGATAGCGCCACGTCATCGATTCGCGCCACGGTTTGCGGCGCCGTTCCCATCGTTCCGGAATGGAACTGTGCGATGCGGACTTGCGAGCGGGACGGGTCCAGACCGGCTCTTTGGCAACAAACCCGACCAATGCAGCGACTTGGTCGAGCGCTTCGACGAAAGATACGCCATCGAGGTGCTCGACGAGACTGAAGACATCACCTTTGGCGTCGGACAGCGGATCGAACCATCCCTTTCCCTCATGGATGACGATGACAATCTCGGCTCCGCGCCGATATTTGATCGCTTTGCGCGTGCTTTCTTTCACGTCGACCGCAAAACTGGCCTGCTCCAGCACGGCGGTACACGACACCCCGTTTCGCAGGTCCTCCAGTTCTTTTTTCTCCATACTTCTTACCGGCGCTCTCGCGTCCGCCCTTTTTTAAGGATTCTGTTCTTCCCGCAGTTTGCGGGGCCACTTCCGGCGGTCCGCGAAGAGCAAAGGCGGCAAGGGCGCGGCGAAGCTTCCCTTGCCGCCTGCCGCTCGCAAGCGGCACCTGAAAGAGGAAAAGGGTCTCAATGAGACCCGCCTGGAATGTATTCGTGGACGATCTCCAGATCGTCTTCGTCATCGAGTTCGTCGCTCGGAAGGACGCCGAACTCGTTTCCGGACCTGAAAAGCGTGACCGGAACCATCAGGGTGCGGGCGAGCGCGAAAGCGTGACGTTGAGCGAGTGCAAGATCCTGTGCCATGTGAGAAACCTCCGTCCGGAGCGGGCCGATCCCGCTCGATGGCTCCTCAAAGGACCGGGGACGGTCGCGATCATCGCGAAGGCAAAGCCGAGCGACGGCAGCTTGCTAGCCGACCCCGACAGAGGGTTGATCGACGGAGATCCGGACTTGGTCCAGGACGCCATCAATGAAGCGCGGGATTGGTTTGCTTCGGAGGGCCAGGCAATGTTCGGCACAGGTCTTCACCTGCACCATAGCTACAGCGTCAATTAGGCATGTATTCCGACACACACTGTGCAGGTGTTCAGCGACGACCGGCGCTTTCCTGATCGGCAATCGCCTTGACGACCTCGAAGTGCATCTCGGCACGCAGGTCGATGCGGGCGACTTCGCTGGCAACCTTGGCCCAATGCAAGCATTCACCGGCATTCCCTTGTGCTCGGCTGAGGGCGGCTCTTCGCTGCGCCTCGTAGTAGGCACCAACCGGGTCCGTTGCGGCCAGTCGCTTGGCGTCTTCCTGCCAACAGCGGCGGAGTTCTCGGCGGCGTTCGATCCATTGCCGCAGGAATCCGATCATCTTGCACCATCCGATTTCAGCGCGCCCGATACCGGTCGAGTGCCGTCAGATAATGAATGGGACGATCGGCTTCCCAGCGATAGATCTCCGTCCGGAAGGCATGGCGAGCGACGAAACTACACCACTCGCCGGGACACGATCCACGCCAAGGCGCCGAGCAGCCTCCGAGATATTGAAGTCGGCATCTTTCAGTGTTTCTTGAATTCGTTCGATAATGTCCCAGGAGGCGGTGTAGCTTCGGCGATTGCCATGCTTTCCAGCCGAGTCAGGGACCAGATCAGCTTGCCGCAGCGGGCAAGCTGATCCGCGGATTATCGGATATCTCACAAGAGATATCCAGCCCGACGAATGCTCAAACTAATCCCAGAACGTTCGATATGCTTCCGTTGTCCTGTCGAGCGCCAAACCGGACGCCTGAGCAACGAACCCTGATATGCAGGGCGGTGTCGCGTCGCGCCCCTCTCAAGACATTTGTCCCAGCAAGGCGAGATCATAGGATGAATGTCCAATCCCGATCTCAATCGATTTCCACAAACCGGTATCCCACGCCGGGTTCGGTACCGATGATCCTGGGGTTAGCCGGGTCACGTTCGATCTTTGCGCGCAATTGACCGATGAAGACCCTGAGATAATGCAGGTCTTCGGCATGCGCCGGTCCCCAGACCGATGTCAGCAACATCTTGTGGGTGACCACCTTGCCGGCCTGTTTGGCGAGAAGCGCAAGAAGATCATATTCCTTCGGCGTCAGCCGGATCGGCTGGCCGTCGCGCTCGACCAGGCGATGGACGAAATCGATGGTCAGCCCGTCTGTGGCGATCCTCTCGCGCACGGCATCCTTGCCAAGGCTGTGGCGAAGGGCGGCCCGCATGCGGGCGGTCAGTTCCCCGATGCCGAACGGCTTTTCGATGTAATCGTCAGCGCCGATATCCAGTGCCGCAATCTTCTCGCTCTCGCGGTCGCGGGCGGAAAGGATGATGATCGGAATGGTCGACCAGGCCCGGAGACGCGACACAACCTCCTTGCCATCCATATCGGGGAGCCCGAGATCGAGGATCACGATGTCGGGCGCGCTGGTTGTCGCCATCCGCAGGGCATCGGCTCCGGTTTCGGCCTCCACCACATCATAGCCCGCCGCATCGAGCGCCGGCCTCAGGAACCGCAGGATTTGCCTCTCGTCGTCGACGACCAGGACACGTTCGCCACTCACTTGTCGAGATCCTCCGTTCTGGGTTGCTCGGGCACCGGAAAGCGCATCACGACACGCGTTCCGCGCTTCTTGATCGCCGGGCTTTCCGCATGAATATGCCCACCCATGGCTTCAACGAAACCGCGGGCGATCGCAAGCCCCAATCCGGTGCCCGGCTTGCGGCCATCGGCCTTCGCCCCGCGCCGGAAGAACTTCTCGAAGATGCGTTCCAGATCTTTTTCGGCAATGCCCTTGCCGAGATCGGTCACAGAAATGGTAACATCGTTACCGTCCCGGCGCGCATAGACACTCACAGGTTCCTTGCCACCATATTTGAGGGCATTGTCGATCAGGTTGAACAGAACCTGCCCCAGAAGCACGCTATCGCCCTTGATCATCGGCAGATCCGGCGCCAGGCTCGTTTCGATGACGGCATCGGGGAAATAGCGCACCGCACGCCCGACTGTCTCGCGAACCACATCCTTCAGGTCAACCCATTCCTTTCTGGGGTCGACCGTCCCGGCCTCGATCCGCGTCATGTCGAGCAGGTTGCCGACGAACCGCGCCAGCCGTTCGCTGTCTTCCTCCACCACGGCCAGCAGATCATCGCGCGCTTCAGGCGGCATCTTGTCGCCGAATGTGCGCAGCGTCGAAACCGAACCAGTAATGGTGGCGAGCGGCGTTCTGAGATCGTGCGAGATCGAGGACAGGAGTGCCGTCTGGAAACGATCGGCAGCCTGGCGTCTGGCCTGCTCCATCGCCGCCTTGGAAAGCTGCGCGCGGTCGATGGCGATCGCGACCTGGTGAAGCACGGCTCCCAGCACCCGTTCCTCGACACCATCGAGCGGGCGCTTGTCGAGGCGGAAGCCGCAAACGCCGATGACGCCCTGGGGGCTCTTGAGCGGACGAAACTGATAGGCGCTCGAAGGCAGGGTTCCCGTGCCGGCGCCCGCCGGTTCGTTCTTGTCATAGGCCCAGCGTGCAGCCGCCAGATCAATCACCTCCGCCACATGATCCGGCGGCCAGCTGGCGGTGAGTTGAAGTTCGCCGTCAACCTTTTCAAGAAACAGGATCTGTCGCGTGAGCGCCTCATTGAGATGCGAAACGGCGGCCAACACGACATCGTCACCGCGCGCGGTGGCCGAAAGCTTGCTTGAGAGGTCATAGAGGTTTGCCGTCACGCGGGCTCGTGCGCTGGCGCTCTTGGCCTGCTCCCTGATGCGCGATGCAATGCCACCCGCCAGAAGTGCTGCGGCGATGAAGATGAAGAAGGCAAACACTTCATGTGGCTGGGCGATGGTGAGCGTGCCGACCGGCTCGATGAAACTGAAATTATAGGCGAGCGCTGAAAGAACCGCAGCCAGGAAAGCACTGCGATAGCCGCCCCGGATGGCCGAAACGACGACCGCCAGCAGATACAGCAGCGAGACATTCGGCAGCGGCAGGAAGGAGTTGAGGATCAGCCCGGTCAGCGTCGCGAGCGTGACACTTGCAAGGGCGGGAATGGCATCCCGCCAATGGTGCCACCAGGGACCACCCGCTTTCGGCATCCGGGGGACCGAAGGCGCTCCCTCCGCTGTGACGAGATGAACATCGAGCCCCTGCGCCTGGCGGATCAGGGCCTTGGCAAAGGACGGTCGAAACAGCCGCAAGGCAAGGCGTTGCCTTGCCCGGCCAATGACGATCTGGGTCACATGCGCACGTCGCGCCAGTTTGAGGATCTCGGCCACGAAATCGTTTCCCGTCAGGCGCCGGGTTTCCGCCCCCAGACGTTCGGCAAGCCGGAAGGCCTCATCCACCTCTTTCAGGGCCTGGTCGTCCTGTGTCTGGTCGGGTCGGTCGACATGCACCACCGTCCAGGGCGCATTGAGCCCGATCGCCAGCCGGCTCGCAGCACGAACAACGCGTTCGGCCAGCCCATCGGCAGCGATACCGACCGCGAGCCGCTCGCCCGATTGCCAGGGCCCATCGATGGCATTCTGCCGGAGATAGTCGACCATCTGGTCATCGACCCGGCTGGCGGTCCGCCTGAGCGCCAGTTCCCTGAGAGCGGTCAGATTGCCAAGCCTGAAGAATTTTTCGGTGGCCCGCGCAGCATTGGCCGGCAGGTAGATCTTGCCCTGATTGAGCCGTTCGATCAGTTCGGCAGGCGGCAGGTCGATCAGAACAACCTCGTCGGCTTCGGCCAGAATGCTGTCCGGGACGGTCTCGCGAACCGTGACGCCCGTGATCTGGGAAACCACATCCGACAAGCTCTCGAGATGCTGGATATTGAGCGCGGTCCAGACGTCGATGCCCGCTTCGACAAGTTCCTCTATATCCTGGTAGCGTTTGGGATGGCGGCAATCCGGCGCATTGGTGTGCGCCAGTTCGTCCACCACGATTATCGCGGGCTTGCGTGCCAGGGCCGCATCGATATCGAATTCGTCGATCGTGCGGCCATTGTATTCGATGGGACGGCGGGCAAGCAGCGGAAGGCCCGCCAAAAGATCGGCCGTCTCGGCCCGGCCATGGGTTTCCACCAGGCCGATGACGATGTCGACACCATCGGCCCGAAGCCGCCGGGCCCGCGCCAGCATCGCGTAGGTCTTGCCGACGCCCGGGGCTGCACCGAGAAAGATCGTCAGGCGGCCGCGATGGTCCTGGCCTGCCAATGCCAGGAGTGCATCGGGGTCTGGTCTGGTATCATGGTCTCGATCGCGGCCGCTCATGCTTCTTCTTAGCCCTGAGGCTCGAGCGAATCGAGTGCGATGTTCAGGGCAAGCACGTTGACCCGCGGCTCGCCGAAGAGGCCAAGCCAGGGCAACGCGGTCTGGTCATCGACAAGCGAGGCCACCTGATCAGGATCAAGGCCGCGCGCCTTGGCCACGCGCGCTATCTGGCGCTGGGCGAATGCGGGCGAGATATCGGGATCCAGCCCGGAGCCGGAGGCCGTGACGGCGTCGGCGGGTATGGGACCGTCGATACCGGCTTCACCGATATGCCTGACTGCCGCTGCCACCATATCTCGCAGCTTGGCCGATGTCGGTCCGAGATTGGTACCTGACGAGGCCCCGGCATTGTAGGCCACCTCCGCGGTGGCGGACGGGCGCGGCCAGAAATAGCGATCCGACTGGAACTGCTGGCCGATGAGGCGCGAGCCGATGACCCTGTCGCCGTTCCGGATCATGCTGCCGGAAGCCTTGTCGGCAAGCGTGATGGCAGCAACGGCGGTGATGCCCAGCGGATAGGCAAGCCCGGTAAGCGCGGTGAAGAGAAGAAGCAGAACGACTGCCGGTCTGAAATTGGCAAGCATGATCACACCAGATTGGCGAGGTTGACGAGGAAATCGACGGCCTTGATGCCGGCGAAAGGCAGGATGAGACCGCCGAGCCCATAGATGGCGAGGTTGCGGCGAAGCAGCGACGAGGCACCGGCGGGCCGATAGCGCACACCCTTGAGCGACAGCGGGATCAGCGCGATGATGATCAGCGCGTTGAAGATCACGGCCGACAGGATTGCCGATCGCGGCGATCCCAGTCCCATGAGGTTGAGCGCCTGCAGCCCCGGATAGGTGGCGATGAAGAGTGCCGGGATGATGGCGAAATATTTCGCCACGTCGTTGGCGATCGAAAATGTCGTCAGCGCTCCCCGGGTCATCAGCAGCTGCTTGCCGATCTCGACGATTTCGATGAGCTTGGTGGGCGATGAATCGAGATCCACCATGTTGGCGGCCTCGCGTGCAGCCTGGGTGCCGGTCTGCATGGCAACCCCGACATCGGCCTGGGCGAGCGCCGGCGCATCATTTGTGCCATCGCCGCACATGGCGATCAGCCGCCCGCCCTTCTGGGCGTCGCGAATATAGGCAAGCTTCTGCTCGGGCGTCGCCTCGGCGAGAAAATCGTCGACACCAGCTTCCGACGCAATCGCGGCCGCGGTGACCGGGTTGTCGCCGGTGACCATGACGGTGCGGATACCCATGGCGCGAAGTTCGGCGAACCGTTCCTTGATGCCCGGCTTGACGACGTCTTTCAGATGGATGACGCCCAGAATACGGTCACCATCGGCAACCGCGAGCGGCGTGCCCCCCGTCCGGGCAATCTTCTCGACCGTCGACTGGAACGCTTGCGGTGCCTGACCGGAAAGGGTGCCGGCGAAACGGAGAATGGAATCCACGGCGCCCTTGCGCAACCTGCGCCCGCCGACATCCACGCCGGAAATACGGGTTTCGGCCGCGAAGGGAATAACCGCATCGACGGTGCCATCGGTGGTGTCTAGGCCATAATCGCTTCTTGCCAGGGCAACGATGGAGCGGCCTTCGGGGGTTTCGTCGGCGAGGCTCGACAGCAGAGCCGCCTCGGCCAGTTCCCTCGCCTCGATGCCCGGAAGCGGCAGGAAATCCGTCGCCATTCGGTTGCCGAAGGTGATCGTCCCGGTCTTGTCGAGCAGGAGCGTATCGACGTCACCGGCGGCCTCGACGGCCCGCCCCGAGATCGCGATCACATTGAAGCGGACAAGCCTGTCCATGCCGGCAATGCCGATCGCCGACAACAACCCGCCGATGGTGGTCGGAATGAGCGTGACCAGCAGCGCCGACAGCACGGTGACCGAAAGCACGGTGCCGGAATAGGCGGCAAGTCCGCCGAGGGTGACCACGGCAATCAGGAAGATGAGTGTGAGGCCCGAAAGGAGAATCGAAAGCGCGATCTCGTTGGGTGTCCGCTGGCGCTCGGCGCCCTCGATAAGTGAAATCATCCGGTCAAGGAACGTACCGCCCGGCGGCACCGTGATCCTGACCTTGATGGAATCCGACAGAACCTGCGTGCCGCCGGTAACCGCCGAACGGTCACCGCCGGCCTCCCGGATCACCGGGGCGGATTCGCCGGTAATGGCGCTTTCATTGACCGAGGCAATCCCTTCGATGACCTCGCCGTCGCCCGGTATCAGCTGGCCGGCTTCGACCAGAACGACATCGCCAACCTTGAGGCTTGCCGCGGGCACGACCTCATCAAGGCCTGAATCATCTTTGGGCAGCCGGTAGGCCATCAGGTCCGTCTTGGCTCGTTTGAGGCTTTCTGCCTGCGCCTTGCCACGGCCCTCGGCCACGGCTTCGGCGAAGGTCGCAAACAGGACCGTGAACCAGAGCCAGGCTGCGATCTGGCCGGAAAACAGCGCGGTTAATGGATCGGTGAACAGGTCGCGAAGGAACGAAAGGGTCACCAGCACGGCGATCACCTCGGTCACGAAGATCACCGGGTTCTTGTAAAGCCGCTGCGGATCGAGCTTTACGAATGCCTCGCCGATCGCGGGCACGACGATGGCCCGGTCGAAAAGATGCGTCGTTACTCTCTTGGTCATGATCGTTTCCTTCAGAAAGTCTGGCCGGACAGCATGGCGATGTGTTCGACGATCGGTCCGAGCGCGAGCGCCGGGAAAAACTGCAGTCCACCCATGATGAGGATGATCGCGGTCAGCAGGCCGACAAACAGCGGCGTCGTGGTCGGGAACGTGCCCTTGGATGCTTCGATCCTGGTCTTGGCGGCCAGCGAACCGGCGATTGCCAGCACCGGTATGGCGTAACCGAACCGGCCGAGCAGCATGGAGAGCCCAAGCGTGGTGTTGAACCAGGGCGTGTTGGCAGAAAGGCCGCCAAAGGCTGAGCCGTTATTGCCGGCAGCCGACGTATAGGCATAGAGAATCTCGGACAGGCCGTGCGGGCCAGGGGTCGAGATCGACCCAAGGGCAATCGGCAGAATGGCCGAGATCGCGGTGAACCCAAGAATGACCAGCGGCAGAATCAGCACCGCCAGCATCGAGAACTTCATCTCGCGGCTTTCAATCTTCTTGCCGAGAAACTCCGGTGTGCGCCCAACCATGAGACCGGCAACGAACACTGCCAGCACGGCAAAGACGATCAGCCCGTAAAGACCGGATCCGACACCGCCCGGCAGCACTTCGCCCAGCTGGATGAAGAACATCGGCACCAGACCGCCAAGGCCAGTGAACGAACCGAGCATGCCGTTGACCCCACCGTTGGAAATGCCGGTCGTAACCGCGGTATAGAGCGCAGTCATTGCCTGACCGAACCGCACTTCCTTGCCTTCCATGTTGCCGAGATCGGGGGAAAGGCCGAGGGTAGTGAGCACCGGATTGCCGGCACTTTCCATCCAGTAGACGATGCCCGTTCCCACCACGAGAAACAGCATCACGGTCCAGATCAGTGCCCAGCCCTGCCGCCGGTCACCAACCATCTGGCCGAAGCTGTAGAGGAGCGCGAGCGTGATGCTCAGCATCGAGATGATGTTGAGATAGTTGGACCAGGCACTCGGATTTTCGAACGGATGCGCCGCATTGACGTTGAGAAAGCCGCCGCCGTTGGTGCCAAGCTGCTTGATGGCTTCCTGGCTGGCGATGGGGCCGAGCGCGATGGTCTGGTTGGCACCTTCCAGCGTTGTTGCCATGACCGATCCGGCGAGAGTCTGCGGCAGGCCCAGGGCGACGAATGCCAGGGCAACCACGATCGCAAGCGGCAACAGCACGTAGAGTGTCGCACGCGTCATGTCGATCCAGAAGTTGCCGAGAGTGGCGGCCGACGAGCGCACGAAGGCGCGGGTCACGGCCACCGCGATGGCGATGCCGGTTGCCGCGGAAAGAAAGTTCTGCACGGTCAGCCCTGCCATCTGGCTGAAATGGCTCATCGTCGTCTCGCCGCCATAGGACTGCCAGTTTGTGTTGGTCACGAAACTTGCGGCGGTGTTGAAAGCCAGATCGGCCGGAAGGCCGGCAAAGCCTTGAGGATTGAAGGGCAGCAGGCCCTGAAGCCTCAGGATGCCGTAAAGAAGCACGAAGCCCGCCGCATTGAAGGCGAGCATCGCCAGCGTATAGCCCAGCCAGCCCTGCTCCTTGCCGGCATGCACGCCGGCCAGCCGGTAGAGGCCGTTCTCCACGGGCGCGAGCGCCCGGAACGGCGCAGGCTCGCTTGAGAATATGCGCGCCATATAGATCCCGAGCGGCTTTGCAATCGCAAGGACGACCAGGAGGACAAGGCTGATTTGCAGCCATCCTGTCAGTGTCATGATCTTCTCCTGCAAAGCCCGTCAGAACCGCTCGGGCTGGACGAGGGTGATGATGAGATAGACGCCGAGCGCAAGCGCGACGCCGAGGCCGATAACGATCTCAAGCATGGCACTCCCTCACAGGCGATAAAGGAGCCGCGCATAGGCGGCAAAGGCGACGAAGGCAAACAGCCCGGTCGCCAGATAGATGATGTCTGACATTTCCAACTCCTTTGGCATGGTCATGCCTCGACCATCGGCCGAAATCGGATCAGGAATCGATTGGGAAGGTGCCGGACGGCATAAGGAAAAAATAAAGCGCGCTTGGGCTACAGCTCGAAAGAACGATCTGGAAGTCTACCCCGAAACAACTGGCAATGATTTGAACGTGGAGAATGGAAACAGCGAGCGATCTGATCACCATGGACCAGGCAGAATGGAACCCCCGGTGTCGAAGTCCAGTTGCGGGCTCTGATTGCGCGAACTCCCGAACTCTCAAAGGGCGGTGCGATTCCTTCCCACATAAAACCCGCATGTTTGCCTGACGGGAGGCCGGATCGGACATGCCGTGGGCACTGGACACGCCTCCTTGGACGATCCATAAAGTAATCCAAAAATAATCTATGGATCATCCAAATGGACCCGCTGAGCGATGTGATTGCCCTGCTTCGGCCGAACACAGCCATCTCCAAACCCATATCCGGTCGGGGTGCATGGGCCGTGCGCTATGCTGCTCATGACGCCCCCGGTTTCACCATTGTTCTGAAGGGCGTTTGCTGGGTCACGTTTGAGGGCGAGACGCCTCTGAAGCTGGAGACGGGAGCCTTTCTGCTTCTGCCTGCCACGCCAGCCTTCACGCTGAGCAGTCATCCCGGCGTGGATGGAACGCTGACGGAGCCGATGGATGTGCCGGTTCGCCATGGCGAGCTGGTGGGTGAGGCAGATTTCATAGCGCTGGGCGGCACGTTTCGCATCGAAACGGCGAATGCGCCGCTGCTGCTCGCCCTGTTGCCACGGATGATCCATGTGCCGCCGTCAGAGGGACGATCAGCGCGGCTCGGCCGGCTGATCGATCTCATCGGAGAGGAATGCCGTGGCGAAGAGCCGGGCAAGGACATGATCCTGCAGCGTATGCTGGAGGTTCTTCTCATCGAGGCACTCCGCTCGCAACGAAGCACAATGGATCAGGACCGCGCCGGTCTGCTCCATGGTCTGCGCGATCCGGCTTTGGGGCGGGTCCTTGCCGCCATGCATGCTGATGTGCGTGCCGACTGGACGGTGGCCAGCCTTGCCCGCATTGCGGGACAATCGCGTTCCGCCTTTGCAGCACGCTTTGGCGCAGTCCTTGGCTGCGGCCCGATCGAATATCTTGCCCGCTGGCGGATGGCTCTTGCAAAAGACGCATTGCTGCGGGGCGCCAAGACGCTCGATCGCATCGCCGACGAGATTGGTTACGAATCCGCCAGCGCGTTCAGCACGGCTTTCCGCAAGCGGCTCGGCTGCCCGCCGGGGCAATTCGCCCGGATCAACGGCGGCGGTGATCACGCCTGAGCATAAAGCGGGCCCCCAAAGCGCCATTCTGGACGATTGGAAATTATATTTGGACATTAAATTATATATCGTCTCATGGGTCGGTGCTATGAAGGAACCATCCGAAACGAATGGAGCTTCGCATGCAAACGATCCTGATTACCGGCACATCCTCTGGCTACGGCCTGGAAACGGCCCGCCACTTCCTCGACAAGGGTTGGAATGTCATCGCCACGATGCGCCGCCCCGACGCAGGTCTTTTCCCGGCCTCGCCGAAGTTGCGTCTCCTGCCGCTTGACGTGACGAATGACGAGAGCATTGCTGCAACCGTCGCCGCGGCCGGGCCGATCGATGTGCTGGTCAATAATGCCGGCATTGGCCTTGTCGGCGCATTCGAGGCAACGCCAATGGCACATGTCCGCAAGGTCTTCGCCACCAACACGTTCGGCGTCATGGCGATGTGCCAGGCGGTCATTCCGCAGATGCGCGAACGCCGGTCCGGCGTGATCGTCAACGTGACGTCGAGCGTAACGCTGGCCGCCATGCCCCTTGCTGCCGCTTACACCGCCAGCAAGCAGGCCATTGAGGGCTTCACCGGCTCGCTCGCGCCTGAACTTGGCTATTTCGATATCCGTGCGAAGCTGGTGGAACCGGGCTATGCGCCGACGACGCGCTTTGCACAGAATACGGATGTGCGGATCGAAGATCTGATCCCGCCCGCCTATGCCGGTTTTGCAACGCCAATCTTCGAGGCTTTCGGGCGCCCCGCCATGACAACGAAGGAAACGGATGTTGCTGAGGCCGTCTGGGATGCCGTCCATGATACGTCAGGCCGGCTTCAGTTTCCCGGCGGCCCCGATGCTGTAGCGCTCTACGAGGCACGGAACGGGTGAGGCCAAACGCCCAGTGACAAATACAGGCGGCATCGGCCTACCGAAGCTCAGCGCCGCCATCCGCAGCCAGACCTTGAAGGCCTCCTTAAATGAAATGCCACGCTCCGCGGACCCGCGTTGCGGTTTTGTCGATACCACGGTGTCCGACATCTCAGTCACCCTTCTTTCCAGCAGGCCAGTCATGGGTTTCTGAGGTCGCATCGCGGCACCAGCGGTAAAACGCGTCGTAAAACGTCATTCCAGCCTCAAGCTGTTGAAGGTCGTCGTTGAACATGCGCGACAGTCCGAGTGAAGCGGCCAGCAGGCCGGCCACCTCGGGCGCAAGATCCGGGCGGGCTGTATCGGCACCACGAACGATCGTTGCCAGGCGCAAGAGCGGTGGTGTCGAAAGTCCGAACTCCTCGATCATCACATCGAAGGTGCATAGCTCGCCCCGGTGGCTCCAGAAGACATCGTCGACATCGAATGGGGTTGCGCGGAAGCGATTGGCCACGGCGGATACTTCGCCTGGCGCGACGAACAGGAAGACCGCACCCGGATCGACAAAAAGTCGGATCAGCCATGGACAGGCTTTGCGGTCGATCTTGGGACGTGATCCTGTCACCCAGACGATTCGCCCTTGCGCGTCGCGTTCGGGCAATTGACTGGCGGGGACCAGAGGGAGACCTGCGGATACCCATGCCTCAATGCCGTTCTTGAGGACTTCGGCGGCCGTGCCCTGCGTGCGCAGATAGGCCGCCACGCCATGGCTAAGCTTCTTGCCTTTCTGGCAGATGGTCACGATCGGCTGTTCCGTGAACCGCCCTGCCCAGGCAGCGACCTGATCGTAAGGGCGGCGCAGCGAGCCGGGGATCAGTCTCGGATCTGTATGGAAGTCTTCGTCGGTGCGCACGTCGATGAGCACCGGGGCACTAGGCGTGCCGATGAGGCGGTTCAATATATCGGGGGAAACTTCGAGAAATGACGGCTTGATGCGTCCTCCGTTAAACGGGTTGATGGACGCGATTCTCTAGCATGACGCCTCGTGGGGTTATCGCGACCCCCTGCGGCATCATTTACAGCAGATTTCTCGGCTGTCAAATCGCAAGCAGCGCCCAGCTATCCCACAATCATCCAGTTGAAGGATCCGAACCGTTGGCCCATTTGTGTGTCAGCCGATCGTAGGTTTGTCGTTGAGATGCTCGAGATCGCCCAACAGCAAAAGCATCTCGTTAAGTTTGGTTTTGACGTCTCCGAATTTCTTAACCTTCACAAGCTCACTGTGGCCGGCCAGCATAAGAAAAGTTTCGAGAACCATATCTGAATGCCGGCAAAGCAGGATTAGAAACTCGCCGCTGGGCCCGTTGATACCGTTGAACCAATTTTTGACCGCGCGCTCGTTTGCCAGGGTCAACCCCGCAATTGTTTTCACAGCGCTTCGGTCCTCGCCAAAGTCGCTTCGTAGCGCCGCCGCGATTGCAGAAGCAAAGGCAGCAGCGCCCAAACGCCCTTCGGACGACGGCGGAAATCCTCTTCCCCTTTTGGACTGAATATTTCGGTCCTTGTTCGTAGGCGACATTTCGTTTCCCCTCGAATTAATATCAGACCTCGGGAAATGCCTCAAAAAAGCTGCGATATAGATGACAGGAGCAGGCGATCAGGCACACAAGAATCAAAATGTGCGGGCGGCACAGTATGTCCGCATGTCAACCGATCATCAAAAGTATTCGACTGAAAACCAAGCCATCGAGATCGCCAAGTACGCGCGCGAAAACGGTTACGTCATTGTCAAAACATACATTGATTCTGGAAAAAGTGGACTCAAACTTGATGGCCGGGATGCCCTGCAAAGTTTGATCGAGGACGTCAGCAACGGCCAGACGGATTTTTCGGTCATACTTGTCTACGATGTCAGCCGTTGGGGCCGCTTTCAGAACGCCGACGAGTCGGCCTATTTGGAGTATCTGTGTACGCGAGCCGGCATTGCCGTCGAATACTGTGCTGAGCAATTCGTCAATGACAGCAGCCTGACGACAACAATCATCAAGAACATGAAGCGCGCGATGGCCGGCGAGTATAGCCGAGATCTGTCCCGTAAAGTTTTTGAAGGTCAACGCCATCTTGTGGAGCTTGGCTATCGCCAAGGTGGGGCGGCTGGCTTTGGATTGCGGCGGCAGCTTATCGACGAACGCGGTCAGCCGAAGACCCTGCTTACCCATGGCGAACGCAAGAGCATTCAAACCGACCGCGTCATTCTCGTGCCAGGTCCCGAAACGGAGGTGGCTGTGGTCGACAGAATCTATCGCTTGTTCGTGGAAAAAGGACAGAACGAACGCTCTATCGCCGAGATACTGAATTATGAAGGCGCACTGACCGATATGGGGAGACCATGGACCCGAGGAACGGTGCATCAGGTCCTAACGAACGAAAAATACGTCGGTAACAATGTCTTCAACCGAATCTCGTTCAAGCTGAAGATGCGTCGCGTCCGAAACCCACCTGACGCCATAATACGAGCAAGCGGTGTTTTCCAACCGATCGTCAGCGAGGATCTTTTCCAGAGAGCCGCGGTAATTATTGCCGAGCGGACGATACGCCTGCGAGACGAGGAAATGCTGGCACTATTGGCGCAATTGCTGCTCAGAAGCGGCAAGTTGAGTGCAATAATTATAGACGAGCAGGAGGGCATGCCCTCGAGTTCGATTTACGGTTCACGGTTTGGTGGCTTGCTGCGGGCCTATAAATTGGTCGGGTACACACCGAACCGGGACAACCGATATGTCGAGATCAACCGGATGCTCCGTGATCTCTTCCCCGAGGTGATATCCGGAATTATTGCATCCGTCGAACACGCCGGGGGTCGAATTGTTCGAGATGCGGCAACCGACCTTCTCACAATCAATGGCGAATTCACCGTGTCGGTGGTCGTATGCAGATGTATAGAGACACCGGCTGGAAGCTTGCGTTGGAAGATACGGCTGGACAATGGCCTCCACCCAGACCTCTCGATTGCTGTCAGGATGGCTCCCGGCAACGAGAAGATCCTCGATTACTATCTCCTCCCCAAGATCGATTTTACCTCTGCAAACCTCGCGGTGGCGGAGGATAATGCCATCGGCATTGATACCTATCGCTGTGCAGATCTTTCTCGATTCATTCGGCTTACAGAACGTGTACCCATTAGGAGGGCGGCATGACTGACGGATTACCCGAAATCAAATCCATCCCGATCGACGCAATCAATGTCCTCAATCCACGGGTTCGTAGTAAAAAGATTTTCAACGAGCTCGTAACCAGCATTGCCCATTTAGGACTGAAGAGGCCAATCACGGTCAGCGTACGGGATGACAATTCTGTATACGACCTGGTTTGTGGCCAAGGGAGACTGGAGGCTTTCGTTGCGCTGGGGCAAACACATATCCCCGCGATCCTCGTCCACGCCAGCGTTGAAGATTGCTTTGTCATGAGCCTGGTTGAAAACCTCGCCCGCCGTCAACATTCACCTTTGGAACTGGTTCGCGAGATCGCCGCATTGCGCGACAGGGGATACTCGCTCACCGAGATTTCGACGAAGACCGACTTTTCCGAGGAGTATGTCTATGCAGTCTGCTACCTGCTAGATCACGGCGAGGAGCGGCTCCTGACGGGTGTTGAGAAGGGGATTATTCCCGCAAGCATTGCAATGCAGATCTCGCGTGCGAAAGACGCCGAGGTGCAAAAAGCGCTGGCTGAAGCCTATGAGCAAAAGTCCATTCCTGGCAACCAAGTGCTTGCGATACGCAAGATCGTCGAGCAGCGCAATCTATCCGGAAAAACCGTGAGTGGCGCAGCCTACAAGGGTGACAGTCCACGAAAGCAGGTAACCGCCGCAGCGCTTGTTCGAGCCTACCAGAAAGAGACCGAACGCCAGAAGATGTTGATCAAGAAGGCGACACTTGCTCAGAGCCGTCTGCTGTTTCTGGTCAATGCCCTGCGCCGTCTTATAGATGATGAGCATTTTACGACGCTACTTCGCGCTGAAGCCATCAAGGACATGCCGAAACCTTTGGCTGAGCGGCTTGGCAGCGGGAGGCTACAATGAGCGGGCTGGTTCGCATCTCGTTCGAACAGACAATCGTCGAGTTACCCATGACCGCGATCCTGCCGCGAAAAATCATCACAGAGGCACAAAAGAAGACAGTGAAATACAAACGGATCGCCAGTTCGATCTCGGAGGTCGGAATTGTCGAACCCATCGTTGTTTCCAGATTGGAGGAGAATGGGCATACGTTCATGCTGCTGGATGGCCACGTCCGGTTTACAATCGCGCTTGACCGTGGCGCAGCCACCATACGCTGCCTGATCTCGAATGACGACGAGGGCTTCACATACAACAAGCGTGTGAACCGGCTGGCCACGGTCCAGGAACATTACATGCTTATAAAGGCGCTCAACAGCGGCGTCCCCGAAGAGAAGCTGGCAAAAACCTTCGACCTGGATATTTCGATGATCAAGCGCCGCCGGACCCTGCTCGACGGCATTTGCGCGGAGGTGATTGAACTTCTCAAGGACAAGTCGGTTAACCCGGTAACATTCGACGTGCTGAGAAAAATGAGGCCGATGCGACAGATCGAGTCCGCAGAACTGATGCTGACCGTGCACAATTGGACCTCCAGCTATGCCAAGGCGCTACTGGCAGCGACAAAACAGGAAGATCTTGCAAAACCGGATCGTCCGAAAAAGATCGGTGGCCTGACCAGAGAACAAATGGCACGTATGGAGCGCGAAATGGCGTCACTCCATCAGGACTTCAAGCAGATCGAGGAATCCTATGGCGATGATATTCTGCACTTGGTCGTGGCTTCGGGATACCTTAGTAAACTCGTCGGGAATGCGGAAATCGAACGATTTCTCACTCAGCGCTACCCGGAGTTTCTGGACGAGTTCCGCGCCATCATCGTCGCCTCATCCCTAGACCAGACTGGGTTGACATCCAACTGAATCAGCCTTCCGTTCAACGTCAACGCCGAGCATTTGCTCTTGAAGGGATCTGAACCTCTGACCCAGTCCCTCACCTCCGCGTTATCATTGTCAGCGGAGATAATGAGAAAGTCAGAATCTTGTCGAGACTATGCGGCAGTCACGAATTGACAGCCTCCAAAACTGCTGTAAATCAATCTCACATGGGGTCGCGATCACCCCACGAGGCGTCATGCTAGAGAATCGCGTCCATTGACCCGGCTAACGGAGGACGCGCGATGCCGTCGTTTCTTGAAATTTCACCCGAAAAGCTAAACCGCCTTATTGGTACACCGAGTGCTCCGGTGCTCATCGACGTGCGCACGCACGACGATTTCCAGGCCGATCCGAGGCTGATCCCCGGTTCGCGCCGCCATCCCTATGATGATGTCGCAGCCTGGGCGGGGCATGTGACCGGCGAAGCTGTCGTGACCATCTGCCAGAAGGGCAAGAAGCTCAGCCATGGCGTGGCCGCCTATCTGCGGACGGAAGGGATCAGTGCCGAAGTTCTGGAAGGCGGGTTTGAGGCGTGGCAAGCCGCGGGTCTTCCGCTGGTGCCGACCAGTCTCATTCCGGAGCGCGATGCTCAGGGGCGAACCGTCTGGGTGACGCGCGCGCGGCCGAAGATCGATCGTATCGCCTGCCCCTGGCTGATCCGGCGCTTCGTCGATCCGGACGCTCTCTTCCTGTTCGTTGCGGCAAGCGAAGTCGCCGCCGTCGCCGAACGTTTCGGTGCCACGCCCTTCGATATCGAGGATGTCCTCTGGAGCCACCGGGGCGAGCGTTGCACGTTCGATGTGATGGTCGAGGCGTTCGGACTTTCGACACCGCCGCTCCTGCGGCTTTCGACGATCGTGCGCGGCGCCGATACGGCCCGGCCGGATCTGGCGCCCGAGGTGGCCGGTTTGCTGGCGGCTTCTCTCGGACTGTCGCGCATGTTCAATGACGACCTCGAACAGCTTGAGGCTGGCATGACACTCTACGACGCATTCTATCGCTGGTGTCGCGATGCGACGGGGGAGGCGCATGACTGGCCTTCCGCGAGAAAGGGAGGCTGATCATGGCGGACACGATCGTTTCGGTGAAACCTTCGCGCGGGCCGACGGAGCACGGCGTCTCGTTCAGGGAGGCGTTCAAGGTCTGGCTGCGCGTCGCGGCGCTGAGCTTCGGCGGTCCGGCGGGCCAGATCGCGGTCATGCATCGGATCATCGTCGACGAGAAGAAGTGGGTCGGCGAAAGCCGGTTCCTGCACGCGCTGAACTACTGCATGCTGCTGCCCGGCCCCGAGGCCCAGCAGCTCGCTGTCTATCTCGGCTGGCTGATGCATCGCACCGCCGGCGGCCTCATGGCCGGCATCCTCTTCATCCTGCCCGGCTTCCTGTCGATCCTTGCGCTCAGCTATATCTACGTCCTCTACGGCGAGGTTTCCGTGGTCGCGGGGCTGTTCTTCGGATTGAAGGCCGCGGTGCTGGCAATCGTTCTGCAGGCTGTTTTCCGCATTGGCGGCAGGGCGTTGAAAAGCCCCGCGATGGTGCTGATCGCGGCGGCGGCCTTCATCGCGATCTTTGCTTTCCAGGTGCCCTTTCCCCTGATCATACTGGCGGCCGGGGCCATCGGCTTTGTCGGGACAAGAACCGGGCACGGATGGTTTGCAGTCTCCGGCGGACATAAGGCAGCGGCAGGCAAGATCCTGTCCGATGCGGATTCCGCGCTCGGCGAAGCCATGCCCGCGCATGCGAGGCCGAACCTCCAATGGTCGCTGCGTGTTTCCGTGGTCCTCTTGCTGCTGTGGCTCGCGCCCGTTGCAATTCTCTACGTCACGCTCGGCGCGGACAATGTCTTCACCCAGATCGGCGTCTTCTTCAGCAAGATGGCCGTGGTTACGTTCGGCGGCGCCTATGCGGTGCTGGCCTATGTCGCGCAGGAGGCGGTGCAGAACTATCAATGGCTGCGGCCCGGCGAGATGCTCGACGGGCTCGGCATGGCGGAAACGACCCCGGGACCGCTGATCATGGTGCTGCAGTTCGTCGGCTTCCTGGGCGCCTATCGCGACGCGGGCGGTCTCGGTCCCCTTCAGGCCGCAACGATCGGGGCCGTCCTTGCGACCTGGGTGACCTTCGTGCCGTGCTTCCTGTGGATCTTCCTCGGGGCGCCGTTCATCGAGCGGCTGCGCAGCAATGTGGCCATCTCCGGTGGCATGGCGGCGATCACGGCCGCCGTCGTCGGCGTGATCCTCAACCTTGCGATCTGGTTCGGCCTGCACGTCCTGTTTGCGGATGTGACCACTCTCCAGGCCGGGCCGCTCAAGATGGAAGTTCCCATGCTTTCGTCCGTCGACAGGGCCTCGCTCGTGCTGACGCTCCTGGCGGTCCTTGCAATCTTTCGCCTGAAAATGTCGGTGATGACGGTGCTCCTCGGCAGCGCGGTACTCGGCATGGCCTGGACCCTTGCCGGCATGCGGTGAGGGCGGGATTTATCCTCACGCGACGCTTACCGGAAGCCGCATCACGGTTTCACCGGTGATGGCCGCGACCGCGTTGGTGATGGCGGCCGTCGCGCAGACGATGGCCGTCTCGCCGGCGCCAGTCGGCGCGGCACTGCCCTCGACAAGCCGGATGTCGATGTCGGGCACATCGGACAGGACCGGAACGGCATAATCGAAGAAATTCTCGGGCGTGATTGCGCCGCCGTCGATGGCGAGCGCTTCCCTGAGGGCCATGCCGATGCCCCAGACGAGATTGCCCTCGATCTGTGCGCGAACCTGATCCGGATTGATCACCAGGCCGCAATCATGGGCGCACCACAGGCGCGCCACCTTGTATCCGCCGTCCGTGCGGATCACCCGCGCGATGGCTGCGGCATAGGACATGTCCTTGTAGATACCGCAGGCAAGGCCCATCCTCTCTTCGCCCGAGCCCGGACGATCGCTCCAGCCGGCCATGTCCGCGACCTCTTCCAGGACGGCCTTCAGTCGCTTGTGCTCCGGTGGCAGCGCCGCAAGCCGCATCGCCAGCGGGTCGAGCCCCTTGACCCGGGCGAGTGCATCAATGGCCGTCTCCATCGCCCAGTGGTTCGCGGCAGCCCCGAGGCCGCGCCATGGACCCGTCTTGACCGGGAGGCGCACATCCTCGAAGGCCACATGCGTCGCATCCGCGCGATAGGGCGGGATCGCACCCCGCCCGACGCCGGGATCGGGGACGAAGCTCGTGGCGAACTGCAGGCCCGGTCCCATGGCGGCGGAGGTGAAGATGACGTGACCGGAGCGGAACATGTGGTGCCAGCGCAAAATGCGCCCCGTCCCGTCGGCTGCCGCCCGGATACGGTGGCAGGACGGCGGTCGATGGAACCCCGCCTGGAACTCGTCGCGCCGTGACCATTGCACCTTCACCGGCCTGCCGCAGAGCCTGGCCAGCCTTGCCGCCTCCAGCTCGGCCGCAACAATGGTCCGTGCGCCAAAACCGCCACCGATCCGCATGGCATGCACCCGGACGGCTTCGCGGGAGAGGCCGAAGGCGGCGGCCAGCGTGTCGCGCACGAAAAAGGGATCCTGCGTTCCGGTCCAGATTTCCAGGCCGCCATCGACGAAACGGGCAATGGCCGTGCGGGGCTCGATCGAGGCATGTGCCGCGAGTGGCACGGACAGCGTGATATCGATGTCGAAGGGACCGCGCCCGGCCTCGCCCTCGTCGAGCATGACGTGCTCCATCTGTCCGGCGTCAGCCACGTCAAGCATAGTATCGACGTCGGCGGTCGCGTTCGGCGGACCGTTGTCCTCGTCGATTGACAGCAGGTCCAGCGCCTGC
Source organism: Fluviirhizobium alvei (assembly GCF_030551875.1). GTDB lineage: Bacteria > Pseudomonadota > Alphaproteobacteria > Rhizobiales > Rhizobiaceae > Rhizobium_E > Rhizobium_E alvei. The sequence goes on from NZ_JAUOZU010000015.1 coordinate 65,381, forward strand.
GCGAGCGCACCGCGACGGGTGGCCACGATGCCGACGAAATCGCCCTCGCGGTAGAGGCCGACATAGCCGGGCACGACGCTTGCAGCCGACGCATCGACGGAGCGGATCTGCCCGCCGATCGTGCGCGGACGGACGACCGCGCCGAACACCATGCCGTCGAGCCTGATATCGTCGGCATAGAGCGGCCGGTTGCCGGTGACGATCGCCTCGATGTCGTGCGTCGGAATGGGGCGGCCCACCGCGCTGTGACCATCCCGCCTTTCCATCAGCCTCGGCCGTGCTGTCCCGACATCCTCCGCCTTTACGAGCAGCGGCGGGCCGGACGCGAGCGCCTCGAACGTCAGAAGGCTGGCGATGCCGTCGCTGACGCCGTCCGCAACAATCTCGAGCGCCGAGACGGGCCGACCGAGCCGCTCGGCGGCCTTGCGCAGGATGGCGTCGCGAAGGGCAGCCGCCGCTTGCGCCACCAGCGGTCCGGTCTCGCGCATCGCATCGGAACCGACCGTCGAGCGGGCGACGGGAATGAGCGCCGTATCGGGCAGTTCCAGATCGATGTGATCGAGTTCGATGCCCAGTTCGCCGGCTGCGACCTGTCTCAGCCCGATGGATATGCCTTGCCCCATTTCCACGCGCGTCGACAGAAGCCTGAACCTGCCGCCCGGCCGCAAGCTGATCCAGGCGGCCGCGTCGGAGGGCGTCGATCTGTTGCGCGGCGGCAAGACGGGCATCAGCGCGAATGTCGCCCCGCCAGCAACGACCGTGATGCCCGCAGCACTCCAGCCGAGCGCCTTGAGAAAACGTCTCCGGGACAGGTCTGCCATCACCGTTCCTCCCGCATCATCGCCTGCGCCCGGATGATCGCCTTGTGTATCCGCGCCTGCGTTCCACAACGGCAGAGCACGCCATCCATGGCTTCGGCGATGTCGTCGGCACCGGCCTCGGGCCGTGCGGCAAGCAGCGCATAGGCGGTCATGATCTGCCCATTCTGGCAGTAGCCACATTGCGGCACGCTCTCGGCGATCCAGCTCTGCTGGAAGGGATGCAGTTTTGCCCCGGCGGACAGTCCCTCAAGGGTCAGGATGGCTTTGCCGTCGAGGGAACCGGCGGGGAGCAGGCAGGAGCGCTGCGCCTCGCCATCAATTACAACCGTGCAGGCACCGCAGGACCCGACGCCGCAGCCGAATTTCGGACCATTTAGCCCGAAATGGTCCCTGAGCACGAAGAGCAATGGCGCTTCTGCAAGATCGTCTGGAATGGTCTCCGCCTTGGTGTTCAGAAGGATGCGCATTGCGAGGCCTCCCGCTCGTGAAGCGATGACGTGCGTGCGATCCGGTAGACGCTTGCCGGCGGCAGGTTCAGGGGCACGAAGCGACGAAACCATGCGGCCAGGCCAAGCCGGAGCAGGACGGCTTCGGGTACAGGGCATCGCGGACCGTAGGTGAACTGGTAGAAGCACGCGTCGCCGACAAGGCGCTCGAATGCACCAGCGAGGATGCGTTCGACCTGAGCCGGCGGCATCGACAGAAGCGGCAGGCCGCTGACGGCCGCCGAAAAGCCGCGACATCCGGAGGGTAGTGTTGCCGCATCGCATTCGAGCACGGATGCGGCCGGAAAGCGTATCCGCAGCAATTCGGCGAATGCCGGTTCGCGTTCGACCAGCGTCAAGGCCGCTTCGGGAATGCCACGTCGCAGGAGCGCTTGCGTAAAGACCCCGGTACCCGGTCCGAGCTCCAGAACAGGGCCGGAGCGTGGCGAGATGTCGGCGGTGATCGCCTCGGCGAGCCGGCGGCTCGAAGGGGCAACCGCGGCCACCTGGAGGGGCCGGCTTATCCATGACCGGAGAAACAGTAGGTGATCGGGCGTGCGTCGCGACAGGTTCATGTTCGGCTCCATCATTGATGAAGCCGATATTGCGAAGACCGGTTCGGTCCGCATTAACCCGGGTTAAGTCTCGCGCACGCCGGCCCGGACACGGCGCGCGATACGGCTCAGGCCGACCGGCGTGATGCCGAGATAGGAAGCCAGATCCTTTTGCGGCACGCGGGCCGCCAGATGCGGCTCCTCGTCGAGCAGCAGCCTGTAGCGGGTTTCTGCGGACATCGTCAGGAACTGGCGCTCACGGCGTTCCTTGCGCTCGGCAAAGATCATCAGCGCATTGCGCACCATGCGCGACCAGGCCAGATCGCGATCCGCCAGTTGTTCGACGACCCGGAACGGCATCCTTTCCAGCACGCAGGCCTCGATCGCGCAGACGGAAAAACTCGCCTGGCCCGAGCGCAGCGCCGAGAGGCTCGCGAAAAACTGCCCTTCAGCGACCAGCGACTTTGTCCATTCGTCGCCATGCGCGTTGAGGTAGGTCAGCTTCAGCAGGCCCTGCCGCACCACATAGATGAAGGGGTGGGCTTCGTCCTGCGAAAACAGGGCCTCCCCGGCGTTGAGATGGCGCAGTTCGATGGCGTTCATCAGGAGGTCGCGCTCGGCAAGGATTTCTCCCGCGATGCTTTCGAACAGGCCGATGGCCCTGCAATCCTCAGGCCTGACGCGCACCTTGAAATCTCCTGTTTGGACGTAAGGAAGGGCCGGCGGAACAGCATCCGCCGGCCTCGATTGTTACATCATGCGCTTGATGTCGGAATAGGCGCCATCGGTCTTCAGCGTCACCGTGACCGGATCGCCGGTGCGATTGCGCCAGAACCAGCCATGGTTGCCGTCGAAGGCAGCTTCCAGAACGCCCGAGTCCTCGGCGACGCCGCGACCCTTTTCATAGGAGATGCTCTCGCCGCCGCCATCGCCATGGGTGTCGAAGTTCACCTTCGAGCCGTTGGCCGTCCAGGCATAGTTTGCCTTGGCCCCCTTGATCATGACGAGCTTGATCTCGGCGCCCTCGCCGGGCTGCAAGGTGATGGACATTTCGTCCTGCCGCATTGCCTCCTGGGCATGGGCGGACGAGACGCCGAACTCGCGGATGATGCGATCGAGAAGGCTCGATCCCTCGACAGGTGCCGTGCCCGTCGCGGATCCCGCCCCCTGATCCAGCGAAGCGGGCTGGTTCTGGTCGATCTGACGATCACGCTCGGCCTCATCCGAAAGCTGGGTCTTGATCTCGCCCATCTCGGTCAGCCCCAGCGCGGAGCCGAGACCGGTCGGATCCATGCCGTATTCGGACGGCATCACGACGGTGACGAGAAGCGCAGCAGCGGCGACGACGGAAATGACCGTCGATTTGACGAGTTGCGCCGAAGTCGGCAGGTCATCGGGATTGGGTGCTTGTGAGTTAAACATTTGAGTTGTCCTTGTTAGGTCAGGAGACGAAATAGCCGGTGAGCTGATAGCCGACGAGCAGCCAGCCCGCGGTCATCATCAGGACGTTGGCGGTGTAGGCATGGCGCAGAAAACCGGAGGTCTTGCGCCAATAACTCATGGCAATCAGGATGATGGCAAGCGCGATAAGCTGGCCGAGTTCGACGCCAACATTGAAGGCGAGAAGGTTGGGAACGAGCCCGTCTTCGGCAATGTCGTATTCCAGGATCTTGGTTGCGAGGCCGAGACCATGGAAAAAGCCGAAGATCAGCGTCGCCAGCCTGGTGTTCGGCTGGAAACCGAGCCAGCGCTGGAAGGCCCCGAGATTGTCGAGCGCCTTGTAGACGACCGAGAGCCCGATGATGGCATCGATCAGATAGGCGCTGACATTCCAGCCATAATAGACGCCGAGCAGCATCGTCGTCGAATGGCCGATGGCAAAGAGGCTGACATAGATGGCGATGTGCTTCAGCCTGTAGAGGAAGAAGATGACGCCGAACAGGAAGAGCACATGGTCGTAGCCGGTGACCATGTGTTTGGCGCCGAGATAGACGAACGGGATCAGGTGGATGCCCGTGATTTCCTGGATGTAGCCCTTGTCGCCTTCGGCGACGGCGTGGGCTGCTGCCGTACCCGCGAGAAGCAGAAGCGAGAGCGCGACAAGCGCCGCATATAGGAGCGTGTGCCGGACGGACTGGCCGTGCGACACACCTCCGCGGAGTGGTGTAGTCATGATTGTTTTCCGTAAACGAGGTGAACCGGCCGCGGGATGCGGCGTGGATCAGGCGCGGTTTACGGAGCGCGGGGGCCGGTCGATGCCGAAGGGAAGGCCCCCGTCGAGGTATCCATCGACGAGCGCATAGTCCGCCTCCAGGACGTTGCGCAGCATGTCACCCGCCACTGCGACGAGACCCGCCTTTTCGTGCGTGTGATCGGCGTGGTGGTGATCCGGCGCATCGGCGGCGTTAAGGGCGAACTCCAGATCGTCATCGTGCGAATGATCGCCGTGATCATGGGAATGGGCATCGTTTGCGACGACGACTGCCGGGGCGTGCTGGCTCAGCGAATGCGTTCCGGCCGGCATGGAAGCGAAGACGAGCATGGCAATGCCTGCCAGCACGGCCATTATCCTGGTCCCGAATCGTGGTCTCGTGTGAAGCCGCATGTTGCCCCTGATAAACGCAAACCCCGCCGGAGACAAGAATCCGCATTGAAATATCCTATCCAGGGGGATAGGTATTGGATCATGACAGAACATCGACACGAATCCCATCCCGACATCATCAAGCGGCTGAAACGCGCCGAAGGACACCTCAAGAGCGTGATCGCCATGATCGAGGCCGGCAGGCCATGCCTCGACATCGCCCAGCAGCTTCATGCGGTGGAGAAGGCGGTCGAGAATGCCAAGCGAACGCTGATCCAGGATCATCTCGACCATTGCCTCGACGAGACCGTCGGCGCGCTCGACCGCGAGCAGCGCAAGTCCATCGACGCGTTCAAGGCAATCACCAAATATCTGTAGGGAGGGCGACATGCCCGGCTTCGCCGAACTTCTCAGCCAGGGCTCCGCCCATGCCTGGCTCTTCATACCGAGTGCAATCCTCCTCGGCGCGCTGCACGGGCTGGAGCCCGGCCATTCCAAGACGATGATGGCGGCCTTCATCGTGGCAATCCGCGGCACGGTCACGCAGGCCGTGCTGCTCGGCATCGCGGCGACGATCTCGCATACGGCCGTCGTCTGGGGCATTGCCTTTGCCGGCCTCTATCTGTGGCGCGGCGTCGATGCCGAAACCGTCGAACCCTATTTCCAGCTCGCCTCGGCGGCGATCATCATCGCCATCGCGCTGTGGATGCTCTGGCGCACGTGGCTGGACCAGAAGATGGCAAAGGCCGCCGCCGGGCATTCGCATGACGGACATCACGGTTCGCACGATCATGGGGTTCACGGTCATCATCTCGCGCATGTTCATCACGGCCATGGTAAGGAGGTGCGCCGGATCGATACCGGACATGGCGTCGTCTCGCTGGAGATCTTCGAGGAGGGCGTGCCACCCGTCTTCCGCCTGCGCACCGAGCGGGGCCATGTCTGGCAACCCGCCGACGTGAAGATCACGACGGAACGGCCGGATGGATCCGTTCAGGTCTTCGCTTTCGCCGACCGGGGGGACTATCTGGAATCCCTGACCGAAATCCCGGAGCCGCACGCGTTCATGGCGCGCCTCAGCCTCGGGCATGGCAATCACAGCCACGACTACGACCTCTCCTTCGTGGAGGGCGACGGTCACGACCATATGCATGAGGAACTGCGTGGGCTGGACCTCGCGACCGATGGCTATCAGGATGCGCATGAACTGGCCCATGCCAACGATATCCGCCGCCGCTTCGCCGACCGGAAGGTGACGACCTGGCAGATCGTCCTCTTCGGCCTGACCGGCGGCCTGATCCCGTGCCCCGCCGCCATCACCGTCCTGCTGCTCTGCCTGCAGCTCAAGGAGTTAACACTGGGCTTCATCCTCGTGCTCTGCTTCTCGATCGGCCTTGCCATCACGCTGGTGACGGTCGGGGCGATCGCGGCACTCAGCGTCCGGCACGCGACGAAACGCTGGTCGTGGTTCAGCACGCTGGCACGCCGGGCGCCCTATGTCTCAAGCCTGCTGATCATCGCGGTCGGCCTCTATATCGGCATCCACGGCTGGCAGGGATTGGCCGCGCAGGCTGCTGGCGAGCCGCCTGCCGTCGAGAAGGTGGACGAGTGACGGCAGATCTTGCTGCTTATTTCGGCCTCTTCGGCGCGGCATTTCTGGCAGCCACCATCCTGCCCGCCCAATCGGAGGCCGTGCTTGCCATGATGATCCTTGCCGAGCGCTATCCGCTTGCCATCCTGATCGGGATCGCGAGCCTCGGCAATGTGCTCGGTTCCGTCGTCAACTGGGCATTCGGGCGCGGCATTGAGCACTATCGCGACCACCGCTGGTTTCCGGTCTCGCCGGAAAAGCTCGAAAGAGCCGAAGGCTTGTATCGGCGCTATGGAAAATGGTCGCTGCTGGCAAGCTGGGTGCCGGTCGTCGGCGACCCGCTCACCCTTGTCGCGGGCGTCTTGAGGGTACCGCTTCTGACCTTCATCGCACTCGTCACCATCGCCAAGGCCGGCCGCTATCTGGTGCTCGCCTGGCTGACGATCGAGGTCGCCTGACATGCTGGCCTGGATTCTCGAATTCCAGAAGGAGACCTATCTCACCTTCGGCGAGCATATTCGCACGTTGGCAGACGGAGGCGGCTCGGCGGCGCTTCTGGCCTTCCTGCCCATAGGACTGCTGCTGGGTGCCGTTCATGCCCTGATGCCCGGTCACAGCAAGCTGCTGCTTGCGACCTATGTCGCAAGTTCGTCGGGCGGGATGTGGAGCGCACTCCTGACCGCTTTCGTTCTGGCGGCGACACACATATCCATCTCGGTGCTGATCGTTCTCCTGTCGCTCCCGGTGATCGATTACATGTTCGGCGGCTCGGGACCGGGTTCCTCGCCGCTGCTCGAGCACGTAAGTCGCGGTGCCATCGGCCTGATCGGCCTCTGGATGATCTGGCGAGGTCTGAGCGCCGCCTCCCACGGCCACGCGCGCCGCAAAGGCGCGGTCTTCGGCTTCGTGGCAGGTCTCATTCCCTGTCCGCTCACCCTCTTCGTCATGACCTATGCGGCGGCCCGTGGCGTGACAGGCGCGGGACTGCTGTTCGCTGTCCTCATGCTGGCGGGCGTCGCGCTGACCCTGGGTACCGTTGCGCTCCTGGCGGTGTCCTTCAGAAAGGTCTTCGACCGGTTGTTCATCCGAAACAAAAGGCCGCTCGACAAGGTGTCGCGAGGACTGGAGATTACGGCCGGCCTCGGCATGGTCGCTGTCGCGGCAGCGACCATTTTTTGACCTCGTTTATTCAAGGTGTTGAGCGGAATCGAACCGTGGGCCGCTGTTATCGACCAAAGATCTCGTCCAAAATCCAACGCTTATGATGATTCCGCCCAAGAGTTTGACGGCGAGGGGCGTGACAACGTCTTCTGACCGAATTAGCTTGGCGCCATGGTTTCAGAGCACTGGTTAGATCAGGACAACGACGCGATTGTCGCCTTGTATTTTCAGATGCTGGGCGATGATCTTGCGGGCCGCGTCTACAACAAGGCAGCCCATAACCGCTCTCTTCAGCAAGCGCTCGGTCGATCGAAGGGCTCGATAGAATTCAAGAACTGCAATATCTCCGCTGCACTCATAGGCTTCGGTCTTTCTTACATCAGAGGATATCAACCTCGGTTCAATTTTCAGATGTCTCTGGCCGATGCGATTTCGCGATGGCTGGCCCGAAATCCAGCCTTTGACTCTGCTACTGTTCCATATCGCCCGCAGGCATTTACCGAACCGCCCGCCTTGTTTCTTGGCCTGCCGCCGACATTGCAGAACGCTCCTCCGCCTGCAGAGCTCTCGCAGATCCAAGCGATCGCTCGAAAATTCGACGTGGCAGGCCGAGATGCTCGGAACCGGGCACTCGGAAAAGCGGGCGAAGAGCGGGTGTTCCACCATGAGCGTGCCCAGCTCAAAGCTCACGGACGCGCAGACTTGGCCACGAAGGTTCGGTGGGTTTCGCAGGAGGATGGTGACGGCGCTGGCTATGACATCGAGAGTTTTGATCCAAATGGTTCGACGCGCCTCGTTGAGGTGAAGACGACCAACGGATGGGAACGCACGCCTTTCTACATATCGAGCAATGAGCTCGAGGTTGCCAACGCCAGGCGACATGAGTGGAGCCTTGTTCGGCTATTCGACTTTTCCCGTGACGTTCGAGCCTTTGAGCTGCGGCCGCCACTTGAGGCACATGTTTCGTTGTTTGCGACCCAGTACGAGGCCAGTTTTTAGCGGCACTCGCTTGGACGTCCGGACCAAGTGCATCAGCGCCTTTCGATGCGCCACCCCAGGTATGACACCCAATCACAGCGATTCAGGTTTCTTTTGCCCTATGGCCTTAGCAGGCCAGCCCCGGAATTTCCTCCGGTGAAGAGTGCGAACCAGGAATGCCATGAGAAACCAGTCTGCTTTATCCAGTCAATTTCAGCGAAAAATTTCAACCTTCTGCGATGTCCGCGTCGCGCCGCTCGTTTCACCGCGCGAGTTGAACAACATCCGACCCTACCTCCTCAGCCTGATCATTTACCGCAAGTATCCGCCAACGCGATCGGGCCGCACGGATTGGTTATCGATCCACGCAGCATGCGGCCTCGAAACCGCAATGAGCAGTGCCTTGAGAAAAACCCTTCAATCCGGGCTCGAGGCAATTGTCCGCTGGATCGACAAGGAGCAGGAGGGACCGAATGATGGGCGTTCAACCACCAAGGTCGCGAAGAGGGCAAGGCGTCCGAAGGACGAAGGGTCGACATCCAATGACACCGGTGGTCGTCCGAGAGGCAAGACAGGTGTTCCACCCAAGCCCATCGAGGAATTTCCGCAACCCTTGTTCGACGCGTCGGAAGATCCAGCCGACTTCGCATCGGCCCTCATGTACCATATGCGCAGGCATGGCGACTCCGATTGGCATCTCCATCGCGCTGTTGCAGACCGACACCCAGGCTTCGAACGCTCCACCTTGGTCAGTTGGAGAAAAGGAACAAAGTCACCTCGTACCGTCGATAGCCTGGAGGTCCTGTCATCATTCGAACGGCGGTATCGTCTCCGCTCCGGGTATTTCAAGGCGAAGCTGCCACATCAGTCTCGCTCAGCATCAGGGTTCGAACTTGCGAGCGAGGTCAGCGCTGCCGAACGACGACGCCTCGCCTGGCACCTTCCCGATGACTTCAACACCCTTCCCTTCGCCAAGCGCGAGGAAATCCTGGAATGGGTGCGCCGTGTCATCATTACTGGCTCTACCGACTATCGGCGTTTTCAGGCCACCGCATCCAAGCAGCGTTATGCGATCCGCTTCCCCGCGATTTCTTACGGCAGCACGCTGTCCCCTCGCTTCATTGATGGCGACGACGTCGTCGAGGCCGATCATACCTCGATCGAAGACCCAGATCTGCTCGCCGGCGTGATCGACGCACCGCCCCGGCTGTCGATGGAGATGGCGAACCTCGTGCATTTCAAGACCGCCACTCTGACGGCCGTCGGATTTCAGCGAAGTGGGGTCTGGGGCGAGGAGACGACGTCGCAGAAGATCGAGCATCTTGGGCTCATGTTCGGATCGCTGGCAGCATCGCCCAAAGGTGCTGTCAAAGGCTACGGCGTACCTTTGGCGCAGCTGACATTTGGTCTGCTGGTTTTTCCAGGTGTTTGGGATTGGTATCTGCAGTGGCGTGAGCGGCGCCGTGGGTTCTATACGAAATGGGAGGAGGACATGCTTCAGATCCTCCTGGGCATGGTTCGACCGGAAACCGGCTGGATGTGGCAGCATCGTCAGCTTGCCGTCAATTTGAAACCAATTCCCGGATTGGTCAGTACAGCCGAAATCCTCTCCGCCCAGAATGACTGGCATGCAGCGTGCGAAACCGCCTTCAAGCATGCAACGCAACGGCAGAAAGAAATCCAGCGCGTAGCTCGCGTCCATCGCGATCCCTTTGAGCCCATCATGTGCGTGCTCGAGGCCGAAAGCCCGCTAGGCGAATACAGAAAAATCACCGAAGAAATCGTCAAGCGCATACCCGATGAAAGCCGCTACCCGCGCGCCGCGGCCGAAGCCGTCAGGTCGTTCCTGCTTCTGAGGCTTGGCCTTCATCTCGGCCTGCGCCAGAAGAACCTGCGACAGCTAATGGTCTGCCCGCGTGGACAGTTTCCAACGTCCGAACGCCGGTTGGAGGACATGAAACGCGGCGAGCTTCGATGGAGCGATCGTGATCATGGCTGGGAGGTCTTGATCCCGGCAGTCGCATTCAAGAATGCGAACTCGTCATTCTTCGGCTCAAAGCCTTTCAGGCTCATCCTGCCCGATCTGCAGGATCTCTATTTCTACATCGATGCCTATGTCAGTCGGCATCGCCGTGTCCTGCTTGGCGGGTCCGAAGATCCCGGCACCCTGTTCATCAAGACCGTGAAGACAACCAGCAAGGATGCCGCCTACAATCAGACCACCTTCTATGAAGCCTGGAAACTGGCTATCCAGCGCTATGGCATCTTCAACCCCTACACCGGCCGCGGTGTGATCAAGGGCTTGTTGCCGCATGGACCGCATAATGTTCGAGACGTCCTTGCAACACATATCCTGAAGCAAACCGGGTCGTACGAACAGGCAAGCTATGCCATCCAGGACACACCAGACATGGTCGCCCAACACTATGGGCGGTTCCTGCCACAAGATAAGGCCGCATTGGCAGCAAAGATCCTGAACCGGGTGTGGGAGGCCGCGTAGACGCGGACGGCTCACTCTTTGTCGATAATCCTCAGCAAGTGCGCGGCCCGAGTGGCAATCACTCCGCGCACTGTCTCGAGGATCGGATGCTGGATGCCAGCGTTCGAAAGCTCGACCAGCAGTGCATCCGCTTCCTTTTCGATGTTGCCGGCCAGTGTGGCGATGTCGCTGATGAGGAGGCGTTGCGCTGCTTTGGTATCGGGAACGAGGGTCAGCCAGTGTTTCAGCTGGATCGTGTCGGCAACTGATCGACCGCCGATTTTCATGGCGAGCTTCTTCGCAAGTCTCGGATATGCGGCTGTGCAGACCACGTCATAGAGTGGGGCCAAGTCCGGCGTGTTGCCATGATAAAGAAGCGCATAGTTCTTCCCATGGGCATCGGCATTGCCAACAAGATAATGAAGAAGAAGCATCCTGATGAAGCGCAGGCGATCGGCCGCTGGCCTGCCGCATGCTCGGTTGATGAGATCGATGGAACGATCTGTGCCGGGGCCGCCCTCCTCCTCATATTTGAGTTCCGGCGGGATGCTCAAGGCCTGGCAGAAATCTTCCTGATGCAATCGATCGATGCGGCCGTCGCGTGTCCGGGCCCGGTCATAACGCTCGATGAGGAGGAATGCCGTCTCTCCGCTCCACTGCATTTCCACAGCGGGAACCGGCAGGTTCAGGCGCCCGGCAAGCCGCAGGCAGAAGAGCTCGTTCTCGACGGTTCCTTCCAACCCCGGGATCACTGGCTTGAGAATATGGGTTGTCGGCCGGCCGCCCTTCGCCAATCCGATGGCATCGCCTTGCACAATGACCGCAAGCTTGTCCTGAGCTCCGGCAAGGGACAGGCGAACGCCTTCCTCGCCGCCCAGAAGAGGGCGACCGCGCAACTTTCCGATCAGCTCAGCCAGTCTTGTACTGGTGAGCTCCTCAACCCCATCATCGTCATCGGCAGCGGGCGCTTCTCCGGAACGATAGAGAGACAGTGCGCCAGCGCACTCGCCTCCGATGACTTCGAGCAAACCGAAGGCATTTCCGGACGACAGTCCAAGCGCGCCCGCCAGCCGCTGCCTGGCGCCCTCGTCGGGAAGAAGACCGGAAAAGAATGGACGGACGACCTGATCGGAATACTGCTCCTCCCTCAACGGCATGGAGAAGGAGATGGCTCTGGCATCACCCGATTGGAGATAGTCGGTGTCGTAGGCGAAGGATAGCGTCCCATCGGTTTCCTGTCCGAGGATGCCGGTCTTCCTGTTCTTGAAGTAGACATCGAGATATCTGGTCACAGTCGGAGCTCGCGCCGGGTACTAACAGAGACGATGAGGCCAAGCGTCTGGGCGACTTGCAAGGCACGACCAAGCTGACAGCTCTCCTTGCCGGCCTCCAACTCACGCACAAATCGCACGCCGACGCCCGCAAGGCCTGCGAGTTGTTCCTGGGTCAGTTTCTGGGATTTTCGCTCGGTGCGAACGAGCGCACCAAAGGTTTTCGCATCTGCAATGGTGCTCATCATCATCCCTCTCGGGACGAAAATAGCATCTAAAAAGCGAACAATCAAGTAAACGTCCCGATCGGGACCAATTGTAGGTTTTTGGTTACGCAGGCTGACCTCCCATCCCGATCGGGACGAAGCCGGGCAATGAGGTATGTATCTTGAAGACCCGGCGACGCTCACGCTCTTGGGAGCGAAGAAGAAACTATTTCCGCGTCTTGTCGCAGACGGGCCGGCAGCCACCTTGAAGGGATACGAACCGACGACCCGGCCTTCTTTGTCGATGCGCTTAAACTACATACCATTGTTTTTACTAAAAAATTCATCTTCTGAATGAATCAAAAAAACCGGCAGCCATAACCGTCTTAGCAAGATGCAAAGGTGGGGACTGTCAATGACTGTCTCCACTGCGGCGCATACATCCTTTTCGCTCCTAGATGCCGCTGAGTTCTTTCCACACGAGCTGCATCGAGTTAACGCTCATAGGTCCACCCTTCGGAAGCGCCGCGCGCCAATCGTTTTCAGAAAAGTTGTTCATCCAGCTACGGACGTCTCTGAAGGTATTTGGTTGGCCTTTGCCTCTCGTACGCCAGATCTCGGCGGCGCCTTCAGCGACCAGCCTCGGAACGCCGGCCATTCTGAGCCAGACGCCCTCTGTGGAGGAGACGCCAAAGAAAACCATAGATGGGATATGCTGCGCGACTTCCGCCTCCTTCGAAACTTTTCCGGACAGGCAAAGGCCCTCAAGCGCTCCCAGTCCCCAGGAAGCGTTTCCGATCAGTGTGGAAAAGAGATAGGTGCTGAAGTCGGTGAGCTTCTGATCTGGCGTTCGTTGCGAGCCGTCGGAATTAGGCAGGGCGTACTTTTCGGCAAGCTCTCCAAGCGAAGCGCCTTGCACCCAGTCTCGGAGGATCGATGCGGCACGTTCGGCATCGAATGGCCCGCCGCCGACACCGTCGCCCAATCGCATTTCCGGCACTCCGGCAATGAGTTCGACGCGCTGACGAAGCGCAGAAATGTCATCGCCGAACAGTTTTGACGGCAACCAGTCTGCAGGATCCTGCAGCCCCCTATTCTCGCTTACCTTGGCGTTCAGATAGAAAACGCTTGGCGTAGCGAATCCGGTCGTGTCGGCAAGAGCTAGCAGTCCTTTCGCCTGCCCGGCTATCGATCGGACATATGAGCGGCAAAGTTTAATAAACTTGTCGAGATCCGATCGTTCAAGTGCGGCTTGATGATAGATGAGGCTGGAGCGCAGAAGATTTTCCATCTCGTCCGCCATGCCGACATTGTCGGATGTTCTGACCGCATGGGCCAGAAACTGCAGTAGGGCCGACAGTTCCGGATAGCTTCTGAGGACAGCGAGATTAAACTGCTCGCCGATTTCGTCCGCTGCGACGATTAGCGCGGCAAGCTGACTTGAAATTGCTGTCGCCTCGCCCTTCAAGAAATCGACATAGTCAGCCTTGCGCTTGGTGCTTTCGCTTGGGAAGGCGATGACACCAAGCGAATCCATCAGCGCCCGCCCTGCTCTCCCAGCGATGTTCCAGAAGTCCGAATAGGTAAGGGGCTTGTCACGCTTTTGCAGCGTTTCCATCACGACGGTGGAGATCGGGAAGTTCACGCCCTGGGCAAGCGTTGTCGTTCCGCAGACGATCGCAACATCGCCATTGGCAATCAAGCGCTCAACGAGCCAACGCGTCTCCTGCGACAACCCGGCATGATGATAGGCAACACCGGCGCGGATCGCCTTGCTGAGCGGCGTCGGCGCCCCGACCTCGGCTTCGGAAAACTCGCAGACCGCCTGCGCCAGCGGCGACAGTTTTTTCAGGGGCCCGAGCTCGTTAGCAAGCTCGGTCGCCCGTTTCATGGCGGTGCCTTTCCCGCGGCAGAGGATGAGAACGCCGCCACGCCCTCGCATCGCCCGTGCCGTCGCACGGCTGATCGAGGAAACTGACAGCTGCTCGGGGACTTCGGAACGGGGCGCGATCGAGATTTCGGTTCCGGCGCGGACATCGACATTGTCGCTTGCAGGCAAAGCTTCGAGCGCCAGCCTTCGTTTGCTCTGACGCCCGACAGCAGACACGGACCCGACGATTCGCCGGCTCGGGCGCCAGCTGACCTGGATCGGCGGCAGGGCGCGGTCTTCGCCGAGCCAGCTGACAATCTCGTGGCCATTCGGCAGGAACGGCGACAGAAGCAGAAAACGGGCATTTCTGCGTTCGCGTTTGATCGTGCCAAGTAGCAGTTCCAGTCGAGCACCGCGTGTGCCGTCCTGCAGATTGTGCGCTTCGTCGGCAACAATCAGATTGAGATTCTTGACGGATGGATGATCGACACGGATCAGGAGGTCGAGTTTTTCCGGCGTAGTCACGAGCACATCGATTCTGTCGCCCAGGAGCCTTGCCTCCGTCGGATCGAGTTCGAAAGCCGGCACCGCCATTTCGACGACGAAGTTCAGCTTGGCGAAATCCCGCCGCAGATCGAACGTGACCTGGTTCACTAGCGCGCGCGTCGGAACGATATAGGCGACCGTTGCGGTGTCGTTAAAGGCTTTCGCTTGTACAATAGCGAACTTGGCAAGTAACGTTTTTCCTGCGCTTGTCGGCATTTCGACAAGGATGGCGCGACGATAGGGATCGAGGAAGCTGTTTCGCAAGGCTTCCTGCTGGCTTGGCCACAGTTCGAGGACCGGTTTGCTGTTCGAGTGGTCGAGCAGAAGGCGGCCGAACTGCTGGACGCCGTCCGGAAGGCCCTCGATGTGGCTCCACAACGAATTGCGAATCAACTCGCGGCAGCCCGCCCAAAGAAGGTCGGCGAAATTGGTGTATTCCGGCGTGGCCGATAACTGAAAGGATTCCACCGCCTTTCGTCGACCGGTGTCGATGCGCAGGCCGGCCTGCGTCCCACCGTCGCCGCCGGTCTTCAGGTAATCGCCCGCCGTTGTGATCAGCTGGGCCAGATGGTAAAAGCCAACCAGGGTCAGCGCATTGCGCGTCTGAAGATCGTCTTCGGTCTGATCGAGAAACTGAGGTTCAAAACTTGCCTGTTCTCGACGAAGGGTTTCGATGAGGGTGAGACCCGTCTCCACATCCTCCCAGCCACCGGCTTTCCTAACGAGAAGTGTGAATGCCGTCGCGATATTTTGGGCGAGGCGCGCCAACCAGTTGTCGCTATTGCTGGGGACCAGACTGAACTGGGCCAGGTGGTGTCGGGTTTCCGCCGCCGCGTCGGCGAGAAGGCCGGAGGCAGCAACATGAAACGCCAGTTCCACCTCAAACGGAAGAACGGTGGCGGAACCGAACACGTCCGGTCGAGCCGCCGGTCTGACATCTGTCCGTCGCGCGTGATCGGCGATGGCCATCCAGCAAGAAAGCGCAGAGTAAAAGGACGGAACGTGGCTGCTTTCCCGATCGCGCTCGGAGCGGCCATGTCGATAATTTGTCAGTCCGTCACTTTCAAAGGCATAAGCAAGTCGTGGTGTACGCGTAATGTCGCTCGTGGCACGATCAGCAGCATGGACGAGATCGGCTGCAAGAACGCTCTCGCGGGCTTGCGCCACGCGTTCACGCACAGCCTCCTCCTGAAGGATTGATGAGAGAGAATTTTGCTGGCCGCTCTGTCCGATCATGGCGCGCCCACCTTGTTCTCCACCGCTTGAGCCCATGCTTTGAGGATGTCGTCGATCACTCCAGGCAGCTTCCAGACGAGGAAGCGAACGCGCGCCGGCTCGTAGTCAAGCGGGCTGGTGCGGAAGGAACCAAAGTCGGCATCCGTGTGGAGCGACTTTGGACGCATGAGAACGCAGCAACTCACGACTTCGACCTTATCCCAGAGTTCGTGCTCCAAGTACATAGCCGCCGCGATCAAATTATCCCGCTCGGCATCGCTCGCGGCTCGCCTGGCACAATCCATAAGCTTATCAATCGTCTCCCTCCGCTCCTTCATGTGGCCGAGGTGCTGGTTACGCATGCAATCGTCGGACTTGTCGACCACCTGGGGCGCCGAACCAGGCTTAATGCTCTCAGAAGAGAACTTAACTTCGGCAAGGACGATAACGTGCTTGTCGCCGACTTCGATGCCGATCGCATCGATGCCACGACCAGGTAGCTTCGTCAGTTCGCGGTCGCGCACAAGCTTATAAGCGATCTCAGTTCCGAATGTACGTTCAAGAAGCATGTACGCCGCAACCTCGCTGAGATCGCTGCGCATGACTGAAAAATTCTTCTTCTGATAGTCTTCCTTTGGCACAGTGGCCTGAGCTACGCGCGCCTTGATCGCCGCGCCGGTGAAACCGCCAAGGCCGGGAAACTCGAAAAGGTCGGGAAGAGGCGCGGCGAAACTTGTCCGCAAGCGCACATATTCGGCCGCTACCACATCGATCCAAGCCGAGAAATCTTCCGGTTCATATGAAGAATAATGATGCGGAGCGTCGAGCGTTTCGACGCGCTTTATGTTACCCCAAGGCATCCCCGGCCCACTTCAAGTTGTTGAATCCTTATGAGTGGGACTCGAACTAAAATCAAGGGGTGAGGGCTGCCCACTTGTCGCGGTCACCATTTCAGATACAAGTGAATCCTCTACGATGGCCACGCCTGTGTTGTGCTTTCGATCAGATGCAACGGGGCAGCCACCGAGGAAGCTCGACCGTCTCCAATGGTGCTGTCGGGCGGAGCACCCTGCCGGAGCAGCAACAGGCAGAAATGAACGTCCCCGACGAGCGGTATATGCGTTTCGTGTACGATGGCCGCCTTCCCAACCCGCTGCCAACGCCCGCACCGATTCCTAGCGCAAAGGACGGCAACCGGATCCTGCAACCGATGATACCCTGAATTTTATCCCAAGCGCTTGAGAACGTCCTTGCGTTGCAGCACCGAACTGGCGTTTTATTCGGTTTCACGGGTAGGGAGGGCGAGACGTGGGACACGAAGAGGAAACAACCGTCAGCGGCAAGAGTGGTATCGGATTATGCCTCTCAGGCGGTGGCTACCGGGCGATGGTCTTTCACCTGGGTGCGCTGCTGCGGTTGAACGAGGCGGGATTGCTCAAGCATTTGTCGCGCGTCTCCAGCGTTTCGGGTGGATCGATTACTGCGGCCTATCTCGGCCTTCGGTGGAAGGATCTCGACTTTGACCCCGGCGGGCGGGCCAACGCACTCGGTATCGTCATCGACAAGATCCGTGAAATGGCGTCAACGACAATCGACGCTGGAGCGATCCTCGGTGGCATCCTGCTGCCAGGCTCGATCAGCGACAGGGTCGCGGCGGCCTATGATCGGGTTCTTTTTCGAGGAGCAGGTCTCAATCAACTGCCTGACGACGATCATGGTCCGCGCTTCGTCATCAATGCAACAAATGTGCAGACTGGCGCGCTGTGGCGTTTCTCGCGTCCCTATATGGGCGACTATCGCGTCGGTCTCGTCGCCAACCCTGAGACGCCGCTTTCACTTGCCGTTGCCGCCTCGTCCGCCTTCCCGCCAGTTTTGTCCCCGCTAACGCTTGACATCGACGCGGAAGCTCAATGGAATAATGCCGGGGATCTTCCCGACACCGCCTTTCGAGGATCGGTGGTGCTGAGCGATGGGGGCGTCTACGACAATCTCGGCCTTGAGACCGTGATAAAGAGCTGCCGCACCGTGCTCGTCAGCGATGCCGGCCAGAAGATAAGTTCCGAGGTCGGTCCCCATCATGACTGGGCCCGCCATTCAATCAGGATCCTCGACATTGTTGACAACCAGGTTCGCAGCCTGCGGAAGCGCGCGCTGATCGACAGCTTTCAAGCCCGCACAATTCTTGGCTGCTATTGGGGCATTCGCTCCGACATCAAAGATTATGCCTTGGCAAGCGACCCGCTAGCCGCAGAGAGCCGAGACCCGTCCCATCTGGCGGCCATTCCGACGCGCCTGCAGGCGATGGCCAACGAGGAGCAGGAACGGCTGATCAATTGGGGATACGCGGTAACGGACGCGGCGCTTCGAAAGCACTTTGCCGTGGACTTCGAGGCGATCACGGGACGAAAGCTTGCCGAGCCTGCAGGCTTTCCCTACCCCGTCGGTTATTAGGAGACGAGCATGTCGATTAGGGCTGCATCGAGCGATGGCCTGGAGCCACCCTTCCGTAGGTTGCGGATCTACGCTTTCGATCCGGCGGCTTCGCTCGATATGCGCACTGCCGTCATCAACAGCGCAACCGTCACGCTGCCGTGGGAACAGTTAGAGCCGGGACCAATCGGCGAATATATTGAAGTGATTGATGTCGATCCGGCAAGTGGCGGCTTCTATTTGCCCGTCGATCTAAATGATCCGGCACTCCTCGTCCAAGATGGCTTTCCGCCCTCCGACGGCAATCCGAAATTCCACCAGCAGATGGTGTACGCCGTGGCGATGATGACCATTCGCAATTTTGAGCGGGCGCTCGGCCGGCGGGTGCTATGGGCGCAGCGCCCCTGGGATTGGAAAACGAGAGAAACGGTTGATCGCTATGTCGGGCGTTTGCGCATCTATCCGCATGCGTTGCGTGAGGCGAACGCTTATTACAGCCCGCAGAAGGTCGGGCTGCTCTTTGGCTACTTCCAGGCGTCACGCATCGACTTCGGTACTGCCTTGCCAGGCGGGACGATCTTTACCTGCCTGTCTCATGACATTGTCGCGCACGAGACGACGCATGCGATCCTTGACGGCATGCATCGCCGTTTCATCGAGGCGAGCAATCCCGACTTACTCGCCTTCCACGAAGCGTTCGCCGATATCGTGGCGCTCTTCCAGCATTTCACTATTGAGGAGGCCGTCTACCAGCAGATTAGCCAGTTGCGTGGCGATCTCTCCAGACGATCGCTGCTCAGTGGACTCGCCATCCAGTTCGGCAATGCTATTGGCCATTACGGCGCCCTGCGCGACGCGATCGATTCCATCGATCCCGCGACCGGTCTGCCAGATCCAGGCGCGCTTGATCGCGCCATTGAACCACATGAGCGCGGAGCGATTCTAGTTGCCGCCGTCTTCGATGCGTTCCTTTCCATCTACCGATCACGTGTCGAAGACCTATTGCGCATTAGCACTGGGGATGGGACGCGATTTCCGGACAGCGATCTTCACCCTGACTTAATCCGGCGACTGACCAAAGAGGCGACCAAGGCGGCGTCGCATGTCTTGCGCATGTGTATCCGCGCCGTCGACTATCTCCCGCCGGTTGACATCAATTTTGGTGACTATCTCAGGGCACTGATCACCGCCGACGCCGATCTCGTCAGCGATGACGCTCGCGGCTACCGGATCGCTGTCATCGAGGCCTTTCGCCGACGCGGCATCTTTCCCCGGGATTGCCGATCGCTGTCCGTCGATAGTCTCTTGTGGGAGCGACCGGACACGAGAATTGAGATCGACTGGCTGAAGGAGATCGATTTTCCATATATCACCGATCGTCGCGAGATCTACGAGACAGCCACTCGCCGCTGCGCCGACCTCTTCAACTGGCTATGGGACAATGCCAGGATCTCCCATGAAGCGATGCGATCGATGGGATTGTGGCTGCGGGAGGATGCTCCAAAAACAATCCGACGACGACAGAAGGACGGTGACCGCAGGCCACGCCGCCCGGCTGTCGAGGTTCATTCAGTGCGAGTGGCCAATCGCGTCGGCCCTGATGGAGACCAGGAACAACAGTTAATCATTGAGATCACACAAGAGAGACGGGGCTACAGGACGCCCGAGGCCCAGCAACAGGTGGAATCTCGCGGCAGGGTCGCCGGCCTAACCGCCGACTTCGTCTTCCGCGGTGGCGCCACGCTCATCGTCGATCTTCGCACACGCGAGGTTCGGTATTGCATTTCGAAGGATATTGCCAGCACAGAGCGCCTTGCAGCCCAGCGCGCGTTCCAGTTCGGTGCTGACAGTGAAGCGCTTGGGGCGACCTATTTCGGCGCCGCCAGTCGGGACGAACCCTTCGCCTTTGTGCATCGCATGCTGTGAGGAGACTGCGCCATGACGCCCAAGACAGACGACCAGGAAGACGCCGCAACCCCGGCTGAAGAAGGTTCAGATACCGACCCACCCGCCTTTATCAGCGTGAGGATGTACCGCGACATTCTTGGTGACTGCTTCCTGTTGCGCTTTCCGGATAAGGGTCGGACCGTGCATATGCTGATTGACTTCGGGATAATCCAGGGAATGCCCGATGCGAAAAGACGCGCGCAACGCATCATGGCGGATATCGCATCTCTTACAATGACGATCGACATTCTAGTAATTACGCACGAGCACGTTGATCACCTTTCAGGATTTTATCATGCCCGTGATCAGTTCCAGCCGATCGAGGTCAAGGAATTGTGGCTGGCCTGGACGGAGGATCCGCGAGACGACTACGCCAACCAACTCCGCCAGGCGCGCAAGACGGCTTTGGCGCTTCTGGAAAAAAGCTACAACGCTTTTGCCGCGCGTGGCTACGCCGAGACATCCGCCACGCCCGGCTCACAGCGATCGAGCCCGCTTGACGGTTTGCGCAACGTCATGTCCTTTGCCGGCATCGGGCCTAGCAGTCTTGGAGCTAGCAGCGAGGCAACCACCGGCGGCATCCTCAAAGCCTTGATAGCGAAGGCGGAAAAAGTGCGTTACCTCGAGCCTGGCGAGGACGTTTTTGCGCTTGCCGGACTTTCCTATGTTAGAACCTATGTCATGGGTCCGCCGCGCGACAAGACGCTGCTTCGGAAGAGCAATCCGAGCAAGGCCAATCCGGAAGTCTACGCGCTGAATGGTGCAGGCGGCGACGATTACCTTCTGGCCGCCGCGGTCGGTCTTGAGGAAGACGCAGTCCTGCTCGACGCCGACGCCCTTCAGAAGCTGAAGATGAGTCTGCCGTTCGGCTTCAAGAATCTCGTTGCGCTCGACAGCAAGTCCGCGACAATCGGCGCACAGCAGGATCCCGCAGCACAGACCGCATTTCTGGCACGCTATGGTCAGGCGCAGGAAGAGTGGCGACGTATCGACGTCGACTGGCTCTGGGCAGCTGAAACCATCGCCTTGAAACTCGACAGCGACACCAACAACACTAGCTTGGTACTGGCCTTCGAGATCGGCGAAGGCAAAGATAGCCGGGTCCTCTTGTTCCCAGGCGATGCGCAGGTCGGCAACTGGCTGTCGTGGAGTAACTATGTCTGGTCGAACGGCAAAGCGTCGGGCGATCAAGGTGCCGTTACATCCAAGGTTCTGCTGGAAAAGACGGTTCTCTATAAAGTGGGCCATCATGCGAGTCATAACGCGACCTTGCGCGATCAGGGGCTCGAGCTGATGACTCACAAGCAGCTGGCAGCAATGATCCCGGTTCACCAAAAGTTCGCCAACGAAAGCAAACATTGGAATATGCCATTTCCTTCGCTGCTACGGCGTCTTGAAGAAAAAACCCGTGGTCGGGTGATCCGTGCGGACCGCAGCAAAGCGGATATGAATCCTGTCGCCGATACGGTCGATGGCGCTCTCCGCGAGTGGGAAAACTTTCTGTCGGACCTTGATGAGATCAGTGACGCGGTTGGTGCGCTTGCGCTCGAATATCGGCTCGCCGTGCCGCGCAATGAAGTCTGACCCAGAGATTAGAGGATATAGGGTAAGCGCATGGCAAAGAAAAGCGTTACATTATCGAACGGTAGGGGCTGGCCGACGCAAACCGCGGCCAGGCAGCATTTCAAGGAGATGTTGGCGCGCTACGAAGACGATACGCCAATCACAGATGCCGGTGACCATGCCGACCTTTCTGCGCTGCTCGAACGCTACGATCTCCTGATCGCTGACGGTCCCTCGAAGATCGGTGCTGGCATTTCTAGATTCGAGAAGCGCAAATCCTTTGTTAAGGGCTTTCCGACACGCGGCTTCTGGGTTGTTCGCGTCGATGACAGCGATACGGATTTTTCCTACATCGATGCGATCACCGGTTCACCTCGACCACAGTCGCAGGAGTTTTACGACGCCTGCCATGGCGCGATCAGCGAGGATCTGCGACGCGCCAAGGAGCGGCAGTTTGAGCGATTTGCGGACGAAAACGGCTGCCTTCCCTGCGACGCGACCGGAGTGCTCGTCACCTTCACTAATGCCCGGCTCAGCCATGCCCATCCGGCTTTTGTGACGCTTGTCAGAACGTTCATGGAAATGCGTGGCTGGGGTGGCGCAGTGCCCGCTGGCACGTTGTCTCCTTCCGCCGACCGACAGATTTCGACAAGCTTTACGGATCCGAGTGACGCGGAGGCGTTCAAAGCGTTTCACCACGCAAGCGCGATCATGCGCATTGTCGCTGCCGGCCAAGGCGGGCTGGTTGCTGATCCCACAACGATCCGACGTCCGATTAGGCTGGCCTAAGGAGGCGACCTGCGGAAGCAGATGAACAAAACGGGGGAAGCCAGATGCATTCACTATCTCGGTGATTGCACAATTGGAAACGGCCGTGACTGCGGATGTCGAAGTAGTGTTGCAGGGCTGCAGTCGACCAGCCGCCGGCCGGGGAGGTTGCGACGCTTGCCGATCTGGTGTTGATCAGAACACCGATGATCGCGGCGAATTGGCTATCCATATTGGCGCCGCAACAGTCGCCGCAATATATGGCAGAACGTTGACTTAATCGGAGCCAGATGGAGGAAACAATTCACGGGCGGTCGGCACGTCAAGCCACGTTTTGTACGGTCGTTTCGGCTCGGCGCAGTTGGTTTATCAGAACCCATATGGGAAGTGCCCCAGCCGACGAGAGCTGTTTGGTAAAGACATCTAGAATATCGAGACAAGCCAATCTGCTTTCCGGCCATCCTTCAACAATAACAGTAATCCCGGCTGCAACCTCTTCTCCTAGCTCGTCAAAGGTTTTTGCATAGAGGGATGCAAAAACCCAAACAGCTTCCACGAGTGACGTAAATAACCTATCCTGCCGGGTATCCTCGACAGTGAGGGTTACCTTTCGTTGCGGAGCATTGAGGACCTTTCGGGCCTCGTGGGCTGCGATATTCAGATCATCGAGGAAGATCTTCTTGTCTTCCAGCCGTCCAGCCACATGTGCCCGAAAAATCATGCCGGAAATGACATACCGCCCATCAAGCTTCAGGAGCGAGATAAGGCCTTCGCGGGTCTGCAGCGACCGGATCGAAAGGAGCGTCTCGCGGGAAAGCTCGGCGGTCTCGCAGAACCAGAGGAGGTTCCAGACGCCCTCGCCCTCACCGTAGGTGGCAGACTGTATTTCCGGGATGAGCCGCGCTGCGATGAGTTCGGCCTCTCGCAGCTCAAACGGCGACGGCATCTCGACGACAGACAACATTTGCAGTTGATGACCAATATCGCGTGAGAGCCATGTGTCCGGCACGTCCTTGAAAGATCTGTCGGTTAGGAGCTCGGAGAGCGGGACATCGTGACGGCCCACACGGCCCGATACGATCGCTTTTAGTTTCGCAAGATTGGTGTCATCGCGGCCGATATCTGGTGTCGCGGCCCATGCGCGCCAGCTGGCGGCTGCTGCGAAATATTCACCCCGTAGATTAGACGGGCTTTGCATCCGCATTCCGGGCAGTTTCCCGTTTTCGAAAGACTCCTCCAGTCGGGACTTGAATTGCATGTCCAGGAGCTTGGTGGTTTCGGGGATGGCCACGTGTTGCTGCAGCATTACATCGAGAACGCTGTTGGCGTGGCACCACAAGAGAGCCGTCTGGTCCCAATTGAGGGAGCGCCAATCCGAAACCTGCGCAGCTGCCCGAAATGTGAGCTGTAAAACGCTGACAAAGAGCTCAGAGAACTCCTCGATATTTCTAATAACGTCTGACAGGACGAACCCGGAGAGCGCCAACCCGTTTTCACAAAGCGCCTTCCACAGCCCGACGATGGCGAGCGGCGTAGGACCGGTTCGGGCGAATACCTCCTGAAGGGACATTGTTTCCGCTTCGGCTGCAATCGCCCGGTTCACATCTTCAGGCAGTTCGACCGGAAGCGCCGAAATCCGTCGCAATGCCCGCAGCGCACCAACCTCCCGGCTAAGCGCCTTAAAGCTTTGAACTGCCAGGTCAGTCAGGCTGGCGAAGCCGCCATCGCTGTCGGCGATCCGCAAGAAACGCCGGAGAGCTGCGGGGTTCAAAGGAGCCAGTAATTCGTTCGGGCTTGCTGTCCCTGCTTGTATGTCCGCAGCGAGTTTATCCAGCCGCCAGACCACAGTGTTCTCCTGCCGGCGTCGCAGCTCTGCTCGTCGCTCGTCAAATGCTTCCAGCTCGGCAACCTCGCGGGCAGTCCTTTCGAGATCACTCCCCGTGCAGTCGAACCAGTCAGCGTGACGTTTTAATGCCTCGACCCGCTTTTCCTCGTCCTCCAGCAACAGAGCGAGCGTGTCATCAACGATGTTGGTCGTGGTTTTCCGGTCGGCAATCGTGACCCCGAAAACCCCACCGGCTTTTTCCGGGTCGAGAGGCGCAAACCTTGCCGGACGTCGAGTTTTGCGGAGCGGGGCGGTTGCCGTGCCCTGTTCATGGGCGAGCTTTACCGCCGCGAAAAAAGATTTGGCCGAGAATGACATATAGCCAATGGTGACGATTTCGGTTCGCCGTAGCGCCAATTTGTCACTGAGAAGCGCGTGCTCCTGCAGAAGGGTTTGGATCCGCTTCGGAAAGCAACCGACGTAGTCCCGGGCTAGGGCTACCCTGACCGCATAGTCGTCCTCGTCCGTTTCAAGATTAGGCCCGAACAGCAAGTTGATAAATTGCGCCACCAGATCGACGAGCACCTTGTCGAAGGCGGGACGCTGGGCCGCATAGTCGTCGAGTACGGTCTTAAATGCCCAGTCCAGATATTGTTTGCGCAACCGACCGATTGAGCGATAGGATCGGCCGGCGATAGAAAAGACGGCGGTTGCCAGACCGGCATATTGCAGATCGATAAAATGTTGGCGCGCAGCGGGCGCCCGATCCTCGATCGGAAGATAGTCGACCTGTTCCAGGCGCAAGTGCTGCCATGCCCAGGTACAGGCCGCAGCCTTCGATTTGAGAGAGACGTTCTTGCTCCAGATCGAGGCCACGACCTTTCCCGCTAACCGCATCAGCTTCGACAGAAAAAGTAGTTCCGACCCTGCGCCAACATTGCTCCCAAGGGGCACGTCCTTCAGATGGCGCCCATATTCGATCTGCCACGCGACCACTTCGCGCAACTCGCCAAGGCGCGGGGTCTCCACAATACCGGCTTTGCCGACCGGCGCGGACAGAAGGGAATCCACGAATTCGCCCGTCCTTGGAAGCAGAAAGCCATAGTGAGCTCTTTCCAAGCTCCGCATTAGCTCCTGTTCTCGCTTGCCGTCGATCCGGCCGCGCGCTCGCAACACAGCAATGATGTCGGTAACGTCCATCGCCGGGCTTGAGGCAAGCGCACCAAAGCGGGAAAGATATCTATCCTCGATCCACACGGCCGCGGCGTTCTCATTCTCGCAATAGTGCAGGATGCCGACGAGACTGCGCAGCAGAGGGCCGGACTTCGAGAGATCGCGATCCCCCTCCGCCCGCGGTAGGTGGGGTAGCAGGCTCCATTTCCCGACAGTCAAGCAATCGCTGACGTGCTCGCGCAGGCTGGTAAGTGCCTCGACCTGCCGCACCCCATCCTGGATTTCGGCGATGTCCTGCCGCATGCGGTTGGCGTCGCTTTCGGTGATGTGCAACGGCAGGAAAGTTTGAAGTGGCGTGAGCAAACCCGTGTCTGACAAATGAATGAAATCGCGGGCTGAAACCAACAATGCCTGCTCAGTCGGTGACGCTTTGCTGGCCTCCGTCTCGCTCAGGCCGAGCTTGGCCAATGCGGCTGCGCCGAGGTCACGATCGAGTCCTTTTTCGTAAAGCTCGTTCAGAAGTTCTGGCAGGGTTACGTCCGTGTCACTCGACTTGCGACCGGCTAAAACAAGGCGGGACATTGACCTTGCCTGAATGGCGTCCATTTTGGCAATTGCACCGTCGCGGACAAGATTTTCGACGTCAAGAGCCGCGTTTGAGACAGGTTTGAAATTCTGCGCCAGCGTCGTCTCCGTCGACCTCAGAACCTCCGGGACCTCGCGCGCGAGCATGATCCGGGCGCCAAGCTGATCGATCTCGTTCAGCAATCCAAGCTTGTTCGCAAGCAGAAGCGCAGACGCGTCGACGATCAGGCCACGGGCAGCGATGCCCGCGGCGAGAGCCTCGCCATTCTGGCGCGGTCGGATGTGTCCGCTGCGCAAAAGGAGCGGCGCATCGAATGGACCAGCTTTTCCTCCCCACACATCCCGATGGAAGGGCTTGTGAAAGTAACCCGCCCATTCGAGCGGCTTGCCGTCGAAGAGAAGATGAAGGGGGATCTCGAGATTGAGCCAGCTGGTTCGCAGTTTCTCAAAAACGCCCTCCTGCTTCTTCCGGTTGTCTTCAAGCCACGCCACCATTTCGTCGATCGTGTCGACCGTCCATCGTTTGGCCTGGTTCTGCGGAAGAGCCTGGACCTTCGGGAGCAAAGCGCGCTGTGCTTCGGCCAGGCCAAGTTCCGCCGCGAGCGCCAATGCCGGATTGATCAGCCGTTTCTCCAGTTTCGACCAGGGTACGGTCTTGAGTATCGAGCGCGCCAGCTCCGGATCCTCGTGGCGAAACTCGCCGGCGATGTGCAGGATGTTCTCGATACCAATTTCGCTCGGAATTGCTCTTCCCTTGATCTGACGAGCCGCGCCCGCCACGTCGCCAAGGCCAAGACGCAACCAGGCCGACCGGAACGCGATGCCTGATGCATCCCCCTCTTCCGACTGCAAGCTCTCGATGACCTTCAGAGCAAGATCGGGCCGTCCCATCAGTGATTTCGCGTCGGCCTCTAGCAATTTGAGCCTGCGGGGCAGCGAACTATTGGCAAATAGCTTGACGTTTTCTTCCAGCATCTGGATACAATCGCTCCAGTCACCGGCTTCACACGCCGCGATAGCCATCATTTCGATGGAACTCGCGGTCTTGAACGGGGCCAACAAAGAACGACGCGCGTTGGCCTCTTTCCACATCCGGCCCGCGAGCAAGGCTTCGAAGGCCGCCAGCAAACGATCGGGCTCCAAGTGACCGTCGTCGATGAATGACACAAGCTTCGTTGCGTCGCGCTTCTTGTAGACAGCCCTTAGGGCTGCCTGGAAACTTGAGTCGTCGCCAGACGCTCTGACCCCTTGCATTTCGCTGACCTGACTGATCCAGTGGTCGATCAATTCCAGATCTCCTGGCAAATCGAATGCGGGCCGCCATTTTTTCAAGAAGTTCAGCGCACGCGGACGATTTCCTGCGTGGAGCATCAGGTACGCGGAAACAACCACCTGGGAGGACGTTCCGCGACCAGCGGAAAGCTCATTCTTGTATATCTTTAAGAGCGGGTCGGGTTTGACCGGCAGGCCGAATTGCACGGCCCAGGCGATTGCACCCGGTTGGGGAACCGATCGCGACATAATGCGGGCGAAAGCATTCTCAGCGTCGACAGTCCGGCGACCGTGACACAGGAGCGCCGCGAGATTCCAGATTTCGAGTTCCTCGATCTGGCGCTCCACGTCGACGGCTTTGGTCAGACGACCGAACATCTGGGCGGCCTCTGCG
Organism: Fluviirhizobium alvei; assembly: GCF_030551875.1. Classification (GTDB taxonomy): domain Bacteria; phylum Pseudomonadota; class Alphaproteobacteria; order Rhizobiales; family Rhizobiaceae; genus Rhizobium_E; species Rhizobium_E alvei. The sequence goes on from NZ_JAUOZU010000015.1 coordinate 93,099, forward strand.
AGAAGCTCGCGCGAAACATCGTCTTCTTTGACAAAGGCCGGCCCAACCGGATTGGGGTAAGAGCCACCTTGAAACCGAAGCTGTGGCGACAAGGCTGCATTGAAGCGGATGAGAGCGCCTGCCCATTGAACGGCATACCGCCTGGGGGCGGCAATCTCGGCCTTGCGGATGTAGGCGAGCGCTGCCTCGTCCTGCCGTTCAACACTGCTCGCATAGGCCAGAAGGCGATCGCGCTCCGACGGGTCAGCTTCCAGGCCCTCGCGGTGAAGAAGGAACTCCTTGGCTTCTTGGCTTTTACCCTCCTCGATCAGGACGCCGGCATAGATGCTGTTTTCTTCGGCTGTTCTCGGATCTTCAAGCAGCGCAAGGGCTCCCTCTGTGTCGCCTTCTGCGACCATGAGCAGTGCGGCGGCGCTTCGGTCGGGCGCGGGATGATAGAGAGCCGCCTCGGAGCGGAGGGCCTTGGCGCGGATGATATCTTGGTCTCGCAGCGCCAGTGCAGACGCCGAACGCAGAACCTTGGCCTTCGTCTCACCGCCAAGGCTGTCCCAGGTCACGAGATCCTCACGCACACGGGCAACCAGTGCCTCCAACGGTTTTGCCCTCCCCTCTGACAGGTTAGCGAGTGCTCCCTCCAACTGAAGCCCAATCTCCCGGCCATAACGCTCTTTGATCATTCCGACCGCATCGGCCAATTCGGCGCCTGCGTGGCGCGTCACCACATTAGCGATAGCGCGATCGTCCCGCGATGACAGGGTCGTTTCGGACTGGGTGCCAGGATCGCAGACGATCGGAACCCAGGCGGGATGCATGTAGTTTCCCACGACCCGGGGAAGCCCTCGCAGCTTGTTTGTAAGCTGCCTAAGACCCCAAGCTTCGTAAGCAATGCCCAAAGCCCCAAACCGGAGCTTTTCTTCGCGGATGGCGTCATTCAGGCCGTCATCATTGAACTCGACCGTCGCGGCGATGACGAAACGCTTAACGCCTCTGCCTTTCCAATGGCCCTCATAGGCATCGAGGAAGTCCGTCCCCCATTTCTTCAAAGTAGTTGGCGTTACCTTCTGGTAGCGTTTTGCGGAAATGACCAAGACGGGGACGTGCTCGATCGAGAAACCTTCAACATCGGCACCGAACTGCTCGACACCCCGTGACCGCTTCAGATCGGCCTGGACGACCTCTGGCTCCCGCTCCGCGATATCGATACAGATGAACTCAAAATTCTCGTCCAGCATCTCGTTGAGCGGCAGAAATCGGGCAGCGGCGTTCGGTGGCGGGACCTGCGCGAGGCCCACCGTGGCTGTACCCTTGATGTCTGGCTTTGACTTGGTTCTGGAACGACTGTTTTTACTCATGTCTCGATGTCGCCGCGAAGCAATGCGAGCACGCGAGGCTACCGGTGTGAGTTTCCGTTTGAAAGTAGATACGCGCGCAACTCACAACTTCCGGAACCAGTCTGATAACAGTATGTTGAGGTCACATATAGAAGCTGTAACTAACTTGCGGCTTTTCTCCGCTCCCAACGTATTTCATGATGTCCCCGATTTTTTTGGCGCACTCGAGCGTTATCGGCAATCGGCCATCCATCTGGGTGTTGTTCCAGTTCATTTTCGTCAGGCCGAGTATCTCTTCGCAAAGTGTCTCCAGCGATGAGTCCTGCTCGTACACAGTAACTCTAAGAGGACTTGGGACGTACATACCAGGATAGGTTTTATAAAAGTCGACCGTCCCGCGAGTGTAAAGAATGCCTTCTTCTTCTGACAGACTAAGGAGCGTGCCACGCTTCGGCGGGTAATCTTTGTCGCCAAACAATCTTATGTCCGTGTCGGTTATTGAAACAAAGTCTTTGCTCCCGATCCCCTTCTCGTCGAGCGCACGAAGGAACCCCTCTCTTTCGCTGTCTCGGAAATGGCTGGACTTGTGAACCACTATGCGGGCGGGCATATGCGCAAGCGCGCGATCGTACTCTTCCAGTGCGTCGGTCAGCAATCGGTACGCCTGCTCAGCATCGAGATAAGGGTGACGATTTTTCTTGTCGATCGAGACCGGTGTGCCCCGCAGGATGATGCCATGGCCAAATTCGTCGAATACCTGCGCGAGGCTGGAGGAAACAGTTTCGCCGTCCCGGCTTTTGTAGAAGCCGATGCCAATGTAGCAGGACCGCAGTTTGGCGGTGTCTTCGACCAGACGCCACGGGATGGTCCGGTTACCCTTGTAGTAAAGCGCCGTGCAAAAGTTCCAGGCTTTGGTGGCGGCATCCTGCTGGTCGCCTGTATGCTTGGTGATCACCATCGTCTTCTCGCGCACCAGCTGCAGCGGGGTGCCGAGGTGCATGCACTTTGCCTTCAAGATGCGCCTGAAATTATGCTCGAGTTCGCCGCCCTCCTCCTCGTCAGTGTCGTTCGCGGACGTAACCGAATCAAACATTTCGTTGGGCATCACACAGACAATGACGTCAACAGATCGGTTTTCTGCCAAAAAGCGGATCTGCTCGTAGTAGAGCTCGACGGCGCGTTCTACGCGTTCGGACCTGGAAGGTAGGCCCACCACCTTAGTGATCTCGGATTTCTTCAAGGTCCGGGTATATTGTGGCGAATTGATCAGACGTGTCAGAAAGCCATAGTCCTGATTGATGCCGCCGAACCCACGGAAGAGGTTCAGCAGATTCGATCCTTGCTTTCGCTCTATGCCATCACGACAGCGCTCCAACCACTCGTCCAACAAATCTACGCCCTCACCGCGACCGACCACGCCGATCCTAAGTTCAGTGCGACGTAGCTCATCCCGCTTATCGTAGACGCCCATGTGCTCGATGCCGGTCCGCGGGCAGACATGGGTGCCAGTGCCGAATTCTAGCAACGGCTCGTTGATGATAGTTAACTTCATGCAGTTGCTCCCTCCTCGACAATGACGGCTTCCTCCTGATCGTCCACTGGCTCGGTGTCTTCGCAATCACCGGCGCCAAATTCCAACAACGTCTCAAATCGCAATCCGCCCTCGTCCTCCACGGCGATGCTGGCGAGGAAGTATGCTACAAACCGCACTTGGTTCCTGACACTTGAGTTGTGCTCCAATCGTTTCTGCTGAGAGAGAAGGTCATCGTGCCAATTCGAACGCAGAAAGCCATCGTAGGAATAGTACCAACCTGGCACGATCTGCGCGTACCACTCGTCGTCAAGCGCCGTGAACGAGAGCGCGAACGACAAGTGCTTGTGATGAGCCACCTTAGACGGGTCTTTCTTCTGATACTTGAGTTCGTACACTCGACGTATCGCGGTCTTCTTACCGATCCACGTCTCCATGCGGCTGATCTGGCTTTCCTCGGTGGGAGAGAAATAGAAGAACCCATCCTTCGGGTGCATGCGGACGTGGCGTGCCTTGAGATGCTCCCTCGTCTCAGCCGCCAACATCTGCTTGAACACGTTCACATTATCCACTTCGTCAGAATCCGCGAGATCTGATGCATCCATGCGCTCGATCGTTCCCCTTTCCACAACGTTGACCAGACCGCTCTGCTCCATGTCATGGAATGCAAAAAGCCGATTGTCATGATAGGCCCACGCGTCGGTGTCGACGCCGTGGAGACGGAGCGCCATTCTAACCACCGACCTTCTGCCTTTGGCCTTGCCTTGATACGCCAGTTCCGTTTTGGCACGCTTGATCACGTCCTTGTCGTCAATGGCCACCTCGGCGACCCATACCGCAGGTGGCAATTTAATGCGCTGAAGATTGGACGTGATCGCGACGGGCGCGGCGATGCCATCGGTGCTGTAGCTTATGTAGGCATCGACCTCACCCAATACGTGCTTAAACTCAGTCAGAACCCTTTCCTGCGCGGCGAGTCTCAACCCCGCTACTTGTCCAAGCAGGTCCCGAAGATCAATGATGTGGCGCTTGCAATCGAATGAGAACTCTTCCGTCAGGAGAGAATTCACCGATATCTGGCTATAGGACGCCTGCTTCGGCGAGAGCATAAGAATGTATAGCTCGTCAAAGGAGTTGAAGTAGGATCGATCCATGAATTGCTTGATCGTAAACTTAACCTTGTCGAGGCTGGTGGTCGATGTGATCTGGAAAGCAACTCGATCATGGTCGTCACCGAGATCAATACCCGGGTAGTTCTTTTGCTTTCGATTGAGATTGATCAATCGAGGAAGGTTGTAGACTGACCTCAGGATCGGAATGAAGGCATCTTCAAGGGCCAAGTTGATATCCGTTCGGCCCTGGGCTGTAGCCAGTTCAACCTGAACGATGATGCGGCTGACTACGTCGCGCAACTCGTTCTCCACTTGTAGCTGCCTCATCCCCATCGATTCCTCCTAGAGACTGTAAGATCAGCATAGGAACGCATCATGAACATTTCAAGTGATTGAATTATCACCTGCTACCCAATGCGTTGCGGGTCGCTGGTGGCAGATCTACTCGCCTAGCGTGGTTCGTCATCATTGGACGTTAAGCCGATGGTCTAAAGGCTGTTAGCAATGTTCAGACAATGCCCCATGCCCGAAACCTCCCCCTCCCCGTCATCTCTCTGAGGCCTAGCTCCAAAACGATCCGCCGCGCCGCCTGCGGCGTGACCTCGAGCGTTTTTGCCACCATCCCGGCCGACACCAATGGCTTTGCCATCACCAGCTCGACCAGTTCCGGCAGTTTTGACGACGTCCGCCGTCCTTCCAGTTTTCGGTCCATCATCGTTTTCGCCAGCACCAACCGGTCATGCTCTTTCAGGCCGAGCTCGGCGGTCGCCAAAATTCCGTGGGCGATGGCGAGCAACCGGGTCTCCCGATCACGATGCCGGCGCCGATCGACGGGAATGGTTTTGAGGCCAAAATTGATCGCGGCGAGATGCGCGCCGGCGGTGATGCCAGCTTGGCGCAAAATTGATGCGGCCAACAGCCGGCCGAGCCAAGGCGCGTGCTGAAGGACGGAAAGCTCGTTCCAGGCATCGAGGGCGACGACCGCCTGCAGCGTCGCCGGCAGGTCTTCGGCCTGGCGCAGCACGCCGCGCCATTCGTCGAGCCGGGCATCCTCGTCCCAGTCGAGATCATAGACGAGAGCATCTCGTACGGAGCTATCAGCCCGGCCGGGCCGCTTTGCCTCTGCGATCGCAGCGTCGGATCGGGCGAGCAACGCATCGATAGCGGCATAGTCGAGCCCGGGGAGGTTCTCCGCGTCATCACCATTGTCCCCCTCCCCTTCCAGGTCGATGGAAACCACAGACCGAATGACGCCGGCCGGCTCAACCGCCTCAGCGCCAGTAGTCGAAATCTCGGATGTCCGCCGCAGCGCCCGGAGGCCGTTGGCGGATAGTGCCCAATCCGGTGATTGGCCGGCAATGCGCCGGCGGGTGCGCAGCACGTCGCGAGCAATCGTAAGTTCATGGGTCGGCGTGCGGGTGTCGCGAAAGGCGTCATGGAGGACGAGGTCTTCCAGGTGGACGAGTTCGCCGTCGATCCACAGCGAGGCGCAGGCATCGGCGAAATTTTGCCGCTCAAGGAAGCCGACGCCGACGGGCGAGCGAGCAATGCGCTCGTCGAGACGCGTCAACGCGATGCCGGCGTCGAAAGCCGGCCGCATCAAGGCTGTCATACTGATTTTCGCGAGATCATAAACCATTGAAAATATAGTAAATGATTTGCTGAAGGAAATCTATCTCGACGTTTGGGTTCGCCACTGGATAGATTGCACCAGCGCATCGCTGGCCATCGATAAGTAACCCTTATCGTATGTTATTGATTTCGGGTCGCAAATCAGAAAGAATTCGGTAAAATCCACGGTCGCTCGGCCGTCAAAACCCTCGATCCGGAGGCTTTCTATGGCCATGCCGTCCCCTTCAAAGACCGCCGTCGATCGCCGCGCCGACGAACTGGACACGATTGCCAGCGTGCTACCGATCGACCGACGCGACGAGCTTGCCGAACTGCTCACCGACCAGGACATCGAAACGCTGCGCCATCTGGTCAACGAGGGCATGGGCGCTAACACCCTGCGCGCCCTCACCTCCGATCTCGCCTATCTGCAGGCCTGGTCGCTCGCCGCAACCGGTGCCTCCCTCCCTTGGCCGGCGCCTGAAGCTCTGCTGCTGAAATTTGTCGCCCACCATTTGTGGCAGCCCGACCAGCGTGACATCGATCCTCATCATGGCATGCCAGCTGACGTCGAGCAGAGCCTGCGCGATCAGCGGTTCCTTCGATCCTCCGGCCCGCATGCACCCGACACGGTGCGCCGGCGGCTTGCCACCTGGTCGACGCTGACGAAGTGGCGCGGCCTGACCGGCGTCTTCTCATCCCCTTCGCTGAAATCCGCGATACGCCTCGCCGTTCGGGCGACGCCGCGACCACGGAAACGCAAGAGCGCGAAGGCCGTCACCGGCGACGTGCTGGCTAAGCTGCTGGCGACCTGCAGCACCGACAGCTTTCGTGACATCCGCGACCGGGCAATTCTAATGGTGGCTTTTGCCTCGGGCGGCCGTCGTCGCAGTGAGATTGCCGGTCTGCGCAGGGAGCAGCTCACCGTCGAGCCACCCATCACCGTCGAGGGTGCCCCTCCCCTCCCCTCTCTCGCTATCCATCTCGGTCGCACCAAGACGTCAGGTGCCGAAAGCGATGAGGTCGTTTATCTGACCGGCCGGCCGGTGGTGGCGCTTAATGCCTGGATGACGGCTGCTAGAGTTGAAAGCGGGAGTATTTTTCGGAAGATAGATCGCTGGGGCAATGTTTCGAAGCGAGCGCTGGAGCCGAGTGCGGTCAATGCGATCGTCAAGCAGCGGGCGGCGATGGCTGGGTTGGATCCGGGGGAATTTTCCGCCCATGGGCTGCGATCAGGATATCTGACGGAAGCAGCCAACCGGGGCGTTCCGCTGTCAGAGGCCATGGAGCAGTCGCGCCATCGTTCAGTGCAACAGGCGTCAAGCTATTACAACAGTGCAACACGTCGCAGTGGTAGAGCTGCTAGGTTGCTTTGATCGGGGAATCAGTGGTTGATGGCCATTTCAGCTAAGAGTCTGATATAACTGCATTATCAGTCATTATGTTCTTTATATAGAGAACGGTCCAAATCAGTACGCAAAGTGTCGAAGGTCGCGACAGATAGGCTTCTATCTCAGCTCTGGACTCGCCATGATCGATCACGAAAGACGCGCCGTTCTTGAGGGAAATCCACATGACTTTCGATGCCGACGATCTGCATCCAATGCGCTTCCTGCGCCAGTTCCCCGAGGCGCGGGAGATCGTCCGTCGTGAGGTTAATCATTGCCATAACGGGTTGTTGACCTCCGATGCCTTCCAACGTGTAGCCAACGCAGGCATGACTGCCTATAATCTGGCGTTGGACAAGCTCCCCTTCGAAAAACGGCCGATAACGACCGACGTGGCCGCCGGTACGATAAGCACCGTCGCTCATCTTGTTACTTTCGCGGCCGGCGGCCGTAACTCCTTCTGGTTGCCGGCAGAATTGGTCTCGCTTCTCCGGAGAACTGATCTCGGCGATATCCGGCTCTCGGACATGCACCTGCCCTTCCGGTGCTTTTATCTCGGCTTCGCCGGCGGGCTCGACGTCGGTCTTCCCGGCGAGCCGAACGTCATTGATGGCGCCTATGTCGAAAGTTTCGCGCGCGGCCCCGACAACGATACTGCGCCAAGCCTGTCCTTCTATATTACCAGCCGGCGGACGGACGGTCCGCATCGCGGTTCCGGCGCCTGGATCCTCGGCCACGAACCGCATTTCTTTGCGCCGCTGACACTCGCCTCACCGGACGACACCTTACAGAAGGCACTCGACCAAGCTATCGCCACGAACGATATTAGCCTTTGCCCGGACCTCGACGCCCTGGCAAGCCTTCGAGAAGGTGTAGAGGATGCCCGCAAGGACGGGCTTCCGGTCGGCAGCCCGACTTTTTCCGGCTACGAGCGCGCCGCGTTGTTCAACCAGGCTGCATATCCCACCGCCAGCGGGGTGCTAGCCTTGCTCTGTAACGCACTGTGCCTTCTGTCGAGTGAACCCGCGCTTGGCACGCCGGAATGGCCGAAACAAGCGCCCCCCTCGCTCATCGATTCAGTTGTCAACGCCAGCACACCTAAGCGTCGTCGAACCGCAGCCGGCCGTCTCGCGGAAGATGGCTATTTTTCCATTCGCCGGGTGGATTTTCACCTTGGCGCGGTCGAGCACCGGGCCGACGATGCAATGGGCCCCCATCTTCCCGGCCGCGAAGTGGCCGCGCATTGGCGCCGCGGCCATTGGCGACGGCAGGCGCACGGTGCGGGCCTCAGCGAGCGACGCCTGATCTGGATTCGCCCGGTGCTCGTGCGGCAGGACCGTGGCGAACCGGCTATCGGTCATCTCTATGCAGTGACGGAGCAGGGTAGATGAACAACGACGATGAGCACATCCAATCGGCCGTAGCGGTCTACCCCGTTCATGCGGCGTCCACCTCCCCTCCCCGACAGAAGGAAGCCATACTGCCGGAGATCTGATCGCCATGCTGGAAACGCTGGACCGCGGTTCGCTCAGGGGCCTACGTGACCGCGCCATGCTACTGCTGGGGTTCGCCGGCGACCTCAGGCGGTCGGAAATCGTCGGCTTGGATGTCGGGCGTGACCAGACGGAGGACGGTCGCGGCTGGATCGAAATCCTCGACAAAGAACTGCTGGTGACGCTGCGCGGCTAGACCGGCTGGCGCGAGGTGGAAATCGGCCTCGGCTTCTCGGAAGCCGCCTGCCCCGTCGCCGCCGTCTAGACCTGGATCAAGTTCGCGACGATCGCCAAGGCAAGATTGTCGGGCCTGAACGGCTCAACGACCAGGAAGTGGCTCGCCTTGTTAAGAAGACGGCGCTGGCCGCGGGCATACGGGGCGATCTTCCGGAGATCGAGCGGGGGCTGAAGTTTTCCGGTCACCCACTGCGCGCCGGCCTTGCCTCGTCGGCGGAGATCGATGAGCGCTATGTCCAGAAACAGCTCGGCCACGCCAGCGCCGAAATGGCCCGCCGTTATCAGCGCCGGCGTGACCGTTTCAGGGTGAATCTCACTAAAGCGGCCGGGCTCTATTTCACCCCTCCCCTGCCGGTGGTCCGCTGAAATCTTTGAACCGTGTCGGGAGCGCTGTGCGATGCTGGAACGATCGACTTTGTTGCCCGCCATATCCGCGACGATCTTCAATGTGCCACCGAGGGATTCGACATAGTCGCGAAACTTCGACAGTTTCATATCGGCGCGCTTCTTGAGCTTCGGGACGTTGGTCCGCTTGAAACTGGTCGCGGCGGACACGTCTACCTGCGTCGGTCCAGCGAATGCCAACAATTCCCGCAGCTTGTGCGCCGTGACAAGCTCTTCGGCACGCTTTGCAATGTCGCGCTGTTCGTCCCTAGGAAGCGTCTGGATAGTCTATCAAGATCATCCATATTTCTTCTCCAACTCACTCAAATGTTCGTCGTACTGTTTGTCCGCCAGATCGATCAGCCGTTAATTATAGAAGAGCTTCTGGCTCACACCGCTCCTTAGAACCGATATTCGTAAATAGAGCCTACCCGTTAGCGAAATTCATTGCTGATGATCGAATTTCGTGAGAATTTCGCTCCGAACCTAAATTTCAGAAGCGGATATCCGGATTCATGGAGCAGAGACAAAAAAAGCCATATTCAGGCGCGGTCAGCATTTTTCACGGCCGCTGGATGCCTGAAGCCGCCATCCCCGTCGGCTATGCGGCCTTAATCGATGCCTTTGAACTGCCCGTACCAGTGCCAATCAGCCTCTCAGCGATCGGTCCACGCCACAAGGTCTATAAGGCCGAGGGTTGGAACATTTATACTCCGCGCCATCAGCCGGACAATGACCTTGCCGGACACCTGACCTTCGCGCTGCGCTATGAAGGGCTGGATCTTGCCGCTCTGAAAGCCTTGTTTCGGGAAACAGGGCCTGAGCCGATCGCTGACATGGTGCGCGCGGCGCCTACTGGCGCCTATGCGCGACGGCTATGGTTTCTCTACGAATGGCTGCTCGATACACGGCTCGATCTGCCAGACGCGCCAAAGGGCACCTATGCCCTTGTCGTCGATCCCGAGCGGCAATTCGCGGTGAGTGGATCGAGTTCGACAAGACATCGGGTAAAGAACAATTTGCCCGGCACGCCGTCCTTCTGCCCGATGATCTTCCGCACGCCCGCACTCGAAGCTTTCGTTGCACGCGGGCTCGGCGACGAAGCGCGGCAATTGATCGCCGAAGTGCCAGCGGACCTGCTTGCACGCACCGCCGCATTCTTACTGCTCAAGGATTCGCGCTCAAGCTTCCAGATCGAAGGAGAAGATCCGCCGCAAGATCGCATCCAGCGCTGGGGCCAAGTGATCGGTGAAGCCGGCCGCCGGCCGATAGACCGCGCCGAACTGGAGCGGTTGCAGCGCATCGTCATCGGCGACGCGCGCTTCGTCCATCTCGGCCTGCGCGTCGAGGGTGGCTTCATCGGCGAGCACGATCGCCTGTCGGGCGCACCGATCCCCGATCACGTCAGCGCCCGACACGAAGATCTGCCCTCGCTGATCGACGGCCTGACCTCCTTCGACAGCGGTGCGGCACAGCACCTCGATCCTGTTCTCGCCGCCGCGGCTCTCGCCTTCGGCTTCGTCTACATTCACCCTTTCGAGGACGGAAACGGTCGACTGCACCGCTATTTGATCCATCATGTTCTCGCCGAGCGCGGGTTCAACCCTCCCGGTCTCGTCTTTCCTGTCTCATCCGTGATCATTGACCGCATCGATGCCTATCGCACCGTATTGGAAAGCTACTCACGCCGCCTTTTGCCGCGTGTTCATTGGCAATCAACGGATCGTGGCAATGTCGCGGTGCTGAATGACACCGCGGACTTCTACCGCTACTTCGACGCAACGCCGCACGCCGAATTCCTGTTCGAATGCGTCGCCCGAACGATCGATGTGGATCTCCCGGCCGAGACGGCATTCCTACGCATCTATGACGCGTTCAAGATCGAAGTGCAGCAGATGATCGATATGCCCGATCGCTTGCTGGACCTCTTGTTCCGCTTCCTGCGCCAGAACGAAGGGCGACTGTCAAAGCGGGCCCGTGACAAGGAGTTTTCGGCGCTCAACGACGCGGAGGCCGCTCGCATCGAGGCCATCTATGCTGATATTCAGCGAGCAACGAGGTGAACGCAGCGTCATTTATTGCGATCCACATCCTCGGGGCAGCACCCCCTAAAGCCATCAGGAGCTGATGTATCCGGCAACCCACGCTTTATCGATACATGGCCCGAACCTGCCGACCGTGTGGATATCTCGAGCAAATGATCCGCCGAGCAAGACAGGTATGAGGAAACCGAAGGGACGTCTGATTGGCTACGTTCGCGTATTCACCGACGAGCAGGCAACGGAAGCGCCAATAGATGGCGCTCCGCTTGGCCGACTGCGATGTCGTCGTCCAGGAACTCGGGTCCGGTGCCTCGCACGCCCGTCCCGCCCTCTCGAAGCTGCTTCGCGAGATCAACGCCGGCGACACGCTTGTCGCTGTGCGGCTCGACTGCCTCGCACACTCCGTCAGCCATCTCCTCGAAGTGGCCGAGGATCTGACTACGAGGAACGCGCATTATGGGTCCCTGCAAGTTCCACTCAACATGGCGACGTCGCAGGGAGTTCGGCACCGTGGCACAGCTCGAGCGCACTCCCATCTCCGAACGAACCGAAGCAGGCATTAAGGCCGCGAAAACGAGGGGCCGTCTGCCCAGTAACTCACAGAACCCGTAAAAACCTCATCGACCGTGCCCTACGATCGAGATTGATCTCCAGCGCCCTGGTAACAGCCGACTTTCTCCGGAATCAAGTCGCTTTCGCACTCAACCGGAACGAAAACTGTGACACTAAAAAAGCGAAAAGTGTATGCTTTTCAGCATTTTAGAACAGTGGTCAGCTGACCACAGAGTAGGCATCGATAACACGCAAAGCGGACTCCACCACTCGCCGACTGTCTCTCGAGAGCCGTCACCCGCCTACTTTCCGCAACGTCAAACCCAACAATTGCGTCGCTATACTTACCCTAACCTCGTCGCCCGTTCATATGGGACGGCTTGATACACCCAAATAAACCTCGGCCTAATGTCGCCTGCTGACCTAAGCTTCAGAACTTACGCATAGCCATAGAGCTTCCCGCCTAAATCTCTTTTCTTTCCGTGAGTTAGAACGGTGGTCAGCTGACCACAACAAAAACTCGCCTTCTGCCATCTATGCACTTATTCCAAAGATCGGACCCTGAGGGCCTGTACGCCAAATACTACCCAGCCTTCAAACTCCCCTGTCCGTTGGCCCTCAACAACGCCATTATCATCGGACCGAGCGAAAACTCGCCCCGTTCCGTGCGCTTTGTAAGATCACGCAGGTAGCCGCCGGCCGAATTGATGAAGTTAGCACGTTCCAGGATGCAAGCGACCGCCACAGCGGCATTTTCCGGCCCCATAACTTCGCAGGCCTCTTGATAGGCTGACGCGCTAACGCCCAGCGTGGATCGCACCACCACCGCGGCTGACATTAAATCGCGCCAACTTCCGACCGCCCCGCCCGGTCCATAGTCCGCTACCATCGGGCATGCCTTCAACACCATACCCAGCGGAAACGCCTTAACAGGCTCACGCCTCACTTGGCGCATTTCGCTCAGCTTCGCCCCCTGCTCTATTCGAGAGCCAGGTTCAAATTCGTATATGGATTCTGTCTTTGAATTCTGTAAGTGCTGCTCAATATGAGCGTCATTGCTGCTATGATTTTCTGAATTTATCTGTGTTTCCAGCCGGTTGACTATCTCCTCACGAAGCATTTCCATTTCTTCCAGGATCGTCGTCACGTCCGCGAGTTTAGGAACCCGCGGTATTCTGCCAACAAGCGTCACATAGATGTCCTCGACCGACTGCCAGTCGCCTTGCGCACCCTCTTCGATAGCTGTCGTAATCAGTTTCCTGATGTCCCGCCGGCAGATTGTCAGGTTTTCTTTGGCCTTCCGGAACGTCGCCCTGTTAGCCAACACTTGCTGCGCCAACAGCGCTAACTCTTCGGACCGTGCCAAAAGCGGCGACAGATCGAAACCGAATGCGCGTTCGATCTGACCGTCACTACCCTTCCGGGCGTAGCGCTTTCCATTGGCGCTATCCCTTCGGACAATTAGACCCGCTTCCACCAGGATGGCGATGTGTCTGCGTAAGGTCGCGCCCGCCATTGCATGCGCTCGAAGTGCAAGCTGGACATTCGACGGGAAGACAACCAGTTGAGAGTCGTGCCGCAACTCATTCTCAGGATAGAAACTCAAGAGCGCATCAAGAACCGCCAAGCTGTTGGACTGGATCCCGAGAAGTTCCATCGCCGCGGAAACATCCCTGAATACTTTCCACTTGTCCGCAGTTTTGCCTTGTTTGATATCGGCCAAGGCCACCTGACGCCGCACGAGCGCAAGGGTCATCGGCCGCCGCCCGAATGGCGTCGTCACACTTCCCGTCTGCATCGTCTTTCACCTTTCAGCAGGCAAAAGAAATCCGCTCACCAAAACGGCGCCAAAAACTCTTGACGAAGATTCGAGGAAATGCGATTCTGTTCGTGCTAAAGAGACAGAAGGGCTTCCACGACGGCAACGTTGAGGGGGCTCTTTTCTTTTGCGGGTTAGTCTCCTTGTTTACGTCTAAGCTCAGCGCGGTGCTCTTGGTAAAGCGCCGGTAGATGTTCGAGTACGAAGGCGGCAAAGTCCGGCGTGGCTTTCCTGTCGATTGTTATCTCCAGCTTGCTCTTGCTCTGCGTCACCTGCGCTAGTCTGTCGCCATCCGGGGTCGACATGACGTCCGGGAGCCCACGCGCGATCCGACGCGGTTTCAGGTGGTCAATCACCGCCTTGAATCGGTCGGCCGATGACAGCGTTTGCACCTCTGTTGAGCTTGCGAAATTGATCGCCTCCACCGGAGAAGCCGCCTTCTCAAGCAGCTCTGCCAATTGCTGCCAACTTGGGCGGCCGACTCCGGGTGCGGCGCCTATAGCATCAATCAACTCGGAGGGGAGGGCGTCAACAATCAAGAGCATCTTCGACAGATTGCTCTTGTCGATCGACATGGCGGCAATGACGATCTCTCGTGAAAACTGCTTGTTCAATCGATACGCGAACCTCGCCTTTTCGATGAAGGTGAGATCTTCGCGCTCGTTGTTTTCCTGACCCTGAGCTACGACGAGTTGCTCGTCCGTCAATTCACGCACGACTGCCTTTACAGGAAGGCCCAGGTCCGAGACCGCGCGAAGCCGGCGATGGCCAAAGGCAACCTGATACCGATCGGGCAGGTCGGGGTGCGGTCTCACGAGGATAGGAACCTGCTGCCCTTGCTCTCGGATCGAAGCAAGGAGGCCATCGATTTCACCCTGCATGCGATCCTGCACGAAGGAGGGCTCAATCGACGACGTTTCCAGTTCGACCACAGCTTGGCCTTCGGCAAGACGGCGCTCAATCTCCTCGGCACGACTTAGACGCTCGTTCTGCTCGCGCAGCGCGTTACCTATATTTGCCGTCAGCTTCGTTGCCGGATCGCGCTCTTTCCTTACTACGCCCAAAAGCGGCATGGAGCGGTTCTTTGCCGTCCGATTCTCTGCTGATGACGTGTCGGAAGCTTCCGTAGAGACTCCGAGGATGTGCTTTCGGCTCATGTCGGTCTACCCCATGCTTTCTTGATCAGGCCTTCGATCTCGTCGTTGACAGCATTCATGGCCTCCAAGGCGCGATCGTAAGTGGAGCGTGTGAACTGACTGCGTTCGACTTCATAAAGGGTCTGGTTTGTGAGGCCAGCGTCCGAAACCGCCGTGGTCTTCAGCATTGGAAAGTTGAGCACATTCTCCCCAAAAATCGATCGCAGGTATCCCACCATCTGATTTTGCGGACCATCACTCGGCTCGAAGCGGGTTATCAGATAGCGCATCCAATTGAATTTGAATTCGGCTCCGGCGCTTTCGATTTCACGCAGCAAATTTGATGTCATCGCCAGGAACTGGTTCATCGACATTACATCCAGCATCTGGGGATGTACCGTGATTAAAATAGACGTTGCAGCCGTCAGAGCTGAAAGCGTCAGGTAACCCAGTTGGGGCGGGCAATCGATCACAACAACATCATAGTTGTCGGCGATGTCCTCAATGACTTGGCTGATTCTACCGTAAAAAAGGGTGTCGCCTTCTTTCCGCTTCATCAGAGCGCGCGGCGTATCGTGCTCAAATTCCATCAATTCCAGGTTACCAGGAATCAAATGAAGATCCGGAATGTAAGTGCCGCGTACGATTTGCTCGATCGGTATCTGCTCCTCGTCGTATCGAATAGCACCATAAAGCGTCTCGTTCGCACCAACATCTGTTTCGGGTTGGCTGCCGAAGAGCGCGGAGAGGCTTGCTTGCGGATCGAGATCGATCGCGAGAATCCTGTATCCGCGCATTGCCAGATATTGCGCAAGATGCGCCGCGGTCGTGGTTTTGCCAGAACCGCCCTTGAAGTTCATTACGGAGATAACTTGCAATTGCTCGCCGTTCCGGCGATGCGGCAGATAGCGCCGGTTACCGCGGCCGACCTGATCCATGTGCTTGCGGATCGCATGGATATCTTCAATCGAAAACGCACGTCGCCCGCCGGGGCTCAGGCTTACGTTTAGCTCGGGCATTTCCGACGCAGTCTGACGGAGATAAGACTCGCCTACGCCTAATAGCTTGGATGCCTCTGACGGCGCGAATGACCGGATGCTTTTCTCGGAAGTTGGAGGGAAGACCTTCAGGTAATGCGCTTGGAGTTGCCCCGAGAGAGCATCCGCATGCCGCTCCAGCAGGGTCGTCAAGCCTTCGAGAACAGGAGGCAGTTTTTCGGCACGCTTCGCCATCCCAAAACCCATTTGTTGCCATTGGCGATTTTTTTCGCGAAACCAATAAAGTTCCGCCACTGGCAATAAGCGCCGATTCCGAGCGCTCAGCAAGAGCTTTTTGGTTAACGAGACGTTAACAGAACCGCTGGAAACTCCAATCAAATTTCGAAACCTCCAATAACGTCAAACCGTTAGAGTCGCCTCTGGCGCCATCGCATGGCACGCGAAATGCAGATCTGCACCTCTTATCAACATCCCAGAACCCGGTTCCCAACCGGCTTTTGAGACGTATAACGCCGATTCGGTAGAATCACCGGATGCAAATCTGCACATAGCCACAGGCAACACGAGATGATTTTCCTTCGCCTGACCAGTTCATGCGGAGATCACAATGCAGATTCTGAGCGTCTCGGCCGACCACTATGCAAGCAACCATAACTACCTGAACCAGATGCACCGTCTTCGGGCCGCCGTGTTTGGCGGTCGCCTGGAATGGGATGTCGCTATTACGGACCAGGGAGAGCGGGATCAGTATGATGATCTCTTACCGACCTACATCCTCGCGGTCTCAGCCGACCAGAAAGTCGTCGGCTGTGCGCGCCTGCTGCCTGCATCTGGCCCGACGATGCTGGAGCAGACATTCCCCCAACTGCTGGAGCGCGGTTCGCTTGGCGCCCATGCTGCGATGGTCGAGAGTTCACGTTTTTGCGTCGACACCTCGCTTCAAGCGGGGAGGGGAGGGTGCCTCCATCAGGTCACGCTCACCATGTTCGCCGGCATCATCGAATGGTCGATGGCGAACGGTTACAGTGAGATTGTTACCGCGACCGATCTTCGCTTTGAACGCATCCTGAAGCGTGCTGGCTGGCCAATGCACCGCCTCGGCGATCCGGTTGCGATCGGGAACACCATCGCCGTCGCGGGCAGCCTGCCGGCCGATCGAGCCAGCTTCGAACAGGTCTGCCCGCCCGCTAACCGCTCGGCACTCGAGCGTACTGGCTCCGGCCTCTTCAGGAGCGCCGCGTGACCCAACTCCGCTCCCATCCCCGTCTCGTGCGCAAGCTCCAGGACGCCCTCGGCGACCAACTTTGCGTCGCACTCGACGATGCAACGGTCGTCGAAATCATGCTCAATCCCGACGGCAGGCTGTTCATCGAACGGTTGGGGCACGGGGTCGCCCCGGCCGGCGCGATGAGTGCCACGACTGCCGAAGTCGTCATCGGCAGCGTCGCCCATGCGCTGCAGTCGGAAGCCGACGACGAACAACCGATTATTTCCGGCGAACTGCCGATCGGCGGACATCGGTTCGAGGGCTTGCTGCCACCGGTGGTATCGGCGCCGGCGTTCACGATCCGGCGCCGCGCGTCGCGGCTAATCCCGCTCGACGAATACGTCATGTCGAAAGTCATGACCGAAGCACAAGCCTCGGTGCTGCGCAGTGCGATCGCGTCGCGCCTGAACATCGTCATTTCAGGCGGTACCGGATCCGGCAAGACGACGCTTGCCAATGCCGTCATCGCCGAGATCGTCGCAACGGCGCCGGATGATCGCATGGTCATTCTGGAAGACACCGCCGAGATCCAGTGCGCGGCGGAAAATGCTGTATCCCTCCACACGACCGACACGGTCGATATGGCCCGGCTCCTGAAGAGCACGATGCGTCTCAGACCTGACCGCATCATCGTCGGCGAGGTCCGCGACGGCGCCGCACTCACTCTGCTCAAGGCATGGAACACCGGCCATCCCGGTGGCGTCACCACCATCCACTCCAATACGGCGATGTCTGCCTTACGCCGGCTGGAGCAACTGACCGCGGAAGCGAGCCAGCAGCCCATGCAGGAGGTGATCGGCGAAGCCGTCGATCTTGTCGTTTCCATTGAGCGCACTGGGAAAGGGAGGCGGGTCAGGGACGTGATCCATGTCGAGGGGTTCGGCAATGCCCGTTACCGGACCGAACATTACGCCCAGACCGATGAGTACAGCCATGTCGCATAAGATAAAAATCACGCTCGCCTGCCTAGGCCTCGCCGCCATCTCTCTTGGCCTGGCCGAACCGGCACTGGCGTCCTCGGGTGGAAGTCTGCCATGGGAATCGCCGCTGGAGCAGATCCAGGAGTCCATTACCGGCCCTGTCGCCGGCTTCATCGCGCTGGCGGCTGTGGCCATCGCTGGCGCCATGCTGATCTTCGGCGGCGAACTCAACGATTTTGCTCGAAGACTTTGCTACGTCGCTCTCGTCGGCGGTGTTCTGCTGGGTGCAACGCAGATCGTCGCCCTGTTCGGCGCGACAGGCGCCAGTATAGGCGAGATTGAAGCACAATCAACGCCTCGCACCACCGAGCCGACAGCAATGGATCGCCCGGAAGGGGAGGGGGCGCATGGCTGATGCCGGTTCGAACCTCTCCCGCTCGCGTGTGCATCGGGCCCTGTCGCGTCCGAACCTTCTAATGGGTGCCGACCGCGAACTCGTGCTGCTCACGGCGCTTGCCGCCGTCATCCTGATCTTCGTCGTGCTGACCTGGTATGCTGCGCTCTTCGGCATCGCGATCTGGATGATCGCCGTCGCGGCACTGCGGATGATGGCGAAAGCTGATCCTTTGATGCGCCGGGTCTATATCCGCCACATCTCCTACAAGACATTCTACCGCGCCACGTCCTCACCGTGGCGCAGGTTCTGAGGAATCGCGATGGTTGCCCTCAAGTCATTCCGTCATTCCGGTCCGTCCTTTGCCGATCTGGTGCCCTATGCCGGCCTGATCGACAACGGCGTGATCCTGCTCAAGGACGGCTCGCTGATGGCCGGCTGGTATTTTGCCGGACCCGACAGCGAGAGCTCGACTGACGCCGAGCGAAACGAAGTCTCGCGGCAGATCAACACGATCCTGTCTCGGCTGGGCTCCGGCTGGATGATCCAGGTGGAGGCCATCAGGATTCCTACCGGAGACTATCCGGCCGAGGACGATTGCCACTTCCCCGATCCGGTCACGCGGGCGATCGACGCCGAACGGCGCGCCCATTTCCAGAAGGAGAGGGGACATTTCGAGAGCCGGCACGCACTGATCCTGACCTGGCGTCCGCCTGAGCCGCGGCGCTCGGGGCTAACACGCTATATTTATTCCGATGCGACCAGCCGTTCCGCAACCTATGCCGATAGAGCGCTCGAAAGCTTCCTGACTACGATCCGCGAGGTCGAACAATATCTCGCCAATGTCGTTTCGATCCGGCGGATGATGACACGCGAGGCGCAGACAGGTGGCGGTTTCCGGGTCGCCCGATATGACGTGTTGTTCCAGTTTATCCGCTTCTGCATCACCGGCGAGAATAACCCGGTGCGCTTGCCCGAGATCCCCATGTATCTCGACTGGCTGGTAACGGCCGAATTGCAGCACGGCCTCACGCCTTTGGTCGAAAATCGCTTTCTGGGTGTCGTCGCGATCGACGGCTTACCAGCCGAGAGCTGGCCAGGAATCCTCAACAGCCTCGACTTGATGCCGCTTACATACCGCTGGTCGTCGCGCTTCGTCTTCCTCGATGCCGAGGAGGCGAGGGCGAAACTCGAACGCACCCGCAAGAAGTGGCAGCAGAAGGTGCGCCCATTCTTCGACCAATTGTTTCAGACACAGAGCCGTTCGGTCGATCAGGACGCCATGATGATGGTTGCCGAAACCGAGGATGCGATCGCCGAGGCGTCATCGCAACTTGTCGCCTATGGTTATTACACCCCGGTCATCGTCCTCTTCGACGAGGATCAGTCTCGCTGCCAAGAGAAGTGCGAGGCGGTCCGCCGGCTGATCCAGGCGGAAGGTTTTGGCGCACGGATCGAGACGCTGAATGCGACAGACGCCTTTCTCGGCAGCCTGCCGGGCGTTTCCTATGCCAATATTCGCGAACCGCTGATCAACACGCGCAATCTCGCCGATCTTATCCCGCTCAATTCGGTCTGGTCGGGAAATCCGGTCGCGCCTTGCCCATTCTATTCGCCCGGCTCACCGCCGCTGATGCAGGTTGCAAGCGGCTCGACGCCGTTCCGGCTGAACCTGCATGTCGACGATGTCGGCCATACGCTGATCTTCGGCCCGACCGGCTCGGGCAAATCGACCCTGTTGGCACTGATCGCCGCGCAGTTCAGGCGCTACGCAGACGCGCAGGTCTTCGCCTTCGACAAGGGCGGTTCGATGCTGCCACTGACGCTTGGCGTCGGCGGCGACCACTACCAGATCGGCGGCGATATTGGTCCTTCGGCAACGGGGGAGGCCATGGCGCTCGCCTTCTGCCCGCTCGCTGAACTTTCGACCGATGGTGACCGCGCATGGGCGGCGGAATGGATCGAGACGCTCGTGGCGCTGCAGGGTGTCACCATCACGCCCGACTATCGTAACGCCATCTCCCGGCAGATCGGGCTGATGGCGGAATCGCGTGGCCGCTCACTCTCAGACTTTGTATCCGGCGTTCAGATGCGCGAGATCAAGGACGCGCTACACCATTACACCGTCGACAGCCCGATGGGTCAGTTGCTTGATGCCGAGGAGGACGGTCTGGTACTGGGCGCCTTCCAATGCTTCGAGATCGAGGAACTGATGAACATGGGCGAGCGCAATCTCGTGCCTGTCCTCACCTACCTGTTCCGCCGCATCGAAAAGCGCCTGACCGGCGCACCCAGCCTGATCATCCTCGACGAGGCCTGGCTGATGCTCGGCCACCCCGTTTTCCGCGACAAGATCCGCGAATGGCTGAAGGTGTTGCGCAAGGCAAATTGCGCCGTGGTGCTTGCAACCCAGTCGATCTCGGATGCGGAACGCTCCGGCATCATTGATGTGTTGAAGGAATCCTGCCCGACAAAAATCTGCCTGCCCAACGGGGCCGCGCGGGAGCCTGGCACCCGCGAGTTCTATGAACGCATCGGCTTCAACGAGCGGCAGATCGAGATCGTCGCGACGGCACTCCCCAAGCGCGAATACTACGTCGTCTCGCCTGAGGGACGTCGACTGTTCGACATGGCGCTCGGGCCCGTCGCGCTCTCGTTCGTCGGCGCGTCCGGCAAAGAAGATCTGAAGCGCATCCGCGCCCTTCATCTCGAACATGGGGCCGCATGGCCTCTTCAATGGCTCCAGCAAAGGGGGATCGCCCATGACGAAACATTCTTCCCGGCCAAGTAAGGTGGCGTGCGCCACCGTCATCGCGGCCATTATGCTCTCCGCCACTTCACCGGTTACAGCTCAAGCCAGCGGAGTCACCGGGCAGGCGACCGAGTGGACGCAGCTCGCCAACAATGCCGAGCTCGTCTCGTTGGTCGGCAAATCGGCCGAACAGGTGAACAATCAGATCACCCAGATTTCTCAGCTTGCCGAGCAGATCCAGAACCAGCTCAACATCTACAACAATCTCCTGCAGAACACCGCTCAACTTCCCAACCACATCTGGGGCCAGGTCGAAAACGCCCTGAAGAACCTGCAAAACGTCGTGGCACAAGGACAGGGTGTCGCCTTCTCGATGGGCAATATCGATGACGTTCTCAAGCAGCGCTTCCAGAGTTTTGCCGAGATGAAGAGCAATTTGCCTGATGGAGCGAGCTTCTCCACGACCTATCAGAACTGGTCCGACACCAACCGCGACACGATCGCCGGCACGCTGAAGGCGGCCAATCTGACGGCCGATCAGTTCTCGAGCGAGGAAAGCACGATGTCGTCGCTGCGCTCGATGTCGGAGTCGTCAGACGGCCAGATGAAGGCGCTGCAGGTCGGACACCAGATCGCCGCCCAACAGGTTGCGCAGATGCAGAAGCTGCGCGGCCTCGTCTCCCAGCAGATGACCATGATGGGAACGTGGTATCAGTCCGAACAGGCACAGAAGGATCTGGCGCAGGCGAGACGCGAACAGTTTTTTAGCGCGACCGAGCGTGACATTCGCGGCGGCCAGACGATGGAGCCACGCTGGTGAGCCCGCGTCTGATTATCATTCTCGTCTTGGCGGGGATCGTCGCGTTCGGAGGCGGCATCGTCACCTGGATCGTGGAGCAGCCGCGTCCGGCGCCCGTGTCCGGATCGGGCGCGGCCTCTACGCAACCTGCCTCCGAAACCGAGCGCCGCAAGCATCGCGAACAGTTCTTCAGTGGCGACCCGGAGCGCGGCGTGCGTGGCGGGCAGGAGATGAAGCCGCGATGGTAATTGTCCATCCTTCCCGGAAGCTGGAGCTTGCGTTCATTTCGATCGGCCTCATCCTGTTGGTCGCGACACCGGCGCTTGCCCAACAGGGTTCGGTTTTGACGACGCTGGAAAACTCCGTCGTCACGGCCGCGAAAGGTTGGGAAACCACGGTGATGAACGCGGCGCGTTCGCTGTTCTGGATTCTTGCCGGCATTGAAGTCGGGATCGCCGCGGTGTGGCTGGCGATCAACGCCGCCTCGCTCGACAGCTGGTTTGCCGAGCTCGTGCGGCGGATCATGTTCATCGGCCTCTTCGCCTTCATCCTCGACCAAGGGCCGTCTTTCGCCAAGGCCGTGGTCGACAGCCTCTACCAGATCGGCGCCGGCGGCGGCTCGGCATCACCCGCAAACATTTTCGACGCGGGCATCCGGGTCGCGACCAAGATGTCCGAACAGGCGAAGTTCGGTTTATGGGAAGACAATGCGCTGGCGATCGCCGCCGTCTTCGCCATGGTCGTGGTCGTCGTCTGCTTCTCGTTGGTTGCGGCGATTTTCGTCGCTGTCATGGTCGAGATGTATGTCGGCCTGCTCGCCGGCATGATCATGCTCGGTCTCGGCGGCTCGTCCTTCACCAAGGATTTCGCGGTTAAATATCTGGTCTACGCCTTCTCCGTCGGCATGAAGCTGATGGCGCTGGTGATGATCGCCAAGATCGGCTCGGACATCCTGCTTGGGCTTGCCGAGGCGCCGACAGCGACCTCCGAGCAGTTCATCACCACACTTGCCATCGCCGGCATCTCGGTTGTGGTCTTCGTGATCGCCATGTATGTCCCGCCGATCCTGCAGGGTGTGGTCCAGGGCGCCTCGGTTGCCGGAGGTATGGAAGCGATCCGTCATGGCGGCCAGGCCGCGACATTCGCGGCCGGCGGCGCTTTCCTTGGCGCGAGTGCCGCAACGAAAGGGGCGCAGACGGCGAACTCAGCGAGGGCGGGGGGCTCTTCGATGGCCGGAGCGGCGCTTCGCGGCATGGCGTCCGGTATTGGAAGTGCTGGATGGGCTGCCGGATCGGCTGCCAAGGAGAAGGCGATCGCCTCTCCCGGCGCCTATGCCGGATCGCTGCTCGGCCTCGCCAACGCCAAGCTCGACCAGACGCGTCAGTCGGACCGGCCCACGCCGCCACCTCCACCCCCGCCCATCAACGAGAACAAATAGCTGGAGGTTGATCACCCATGGCCGGACGCAATCCGCCAAATAATCCCCATATTGCCAATCCCTATCTGACCGCGCGCAATGAATGGAACGAGCGTTATGGCTCCTATGTGAAGGCCGCCGCGGCCTGGCGCATCGTCGGCGTCACCGGCATGGTCATGGCGGTGATCGGCTTCGGCTATGCTCTCTACCAGAGCACTCAAGTGAAGCTCGTTCCCTATATCGTCGAGGTCGACAAGCTCGGCACGGCCTCCAATGCCGGCTTCCCGCAGCAGATCGAATATGCAGACCCGCGTGTGGTGCGCGCGACGCTCGGCAGCTTCGTCACGAATTTCCGGAGCGTGACGCCGGATGCGGTGGTGCAAAAGCAATATATCGACCGAACCTACGGCCTGCTCAGGACCTCGGATCCCGCGACCGAGAAGGTCAACGCCTGGTTCCGTTCCAGTTCGCCCTTCGAGAAGGCGAAAACCGCCACGGTTGCCGTCGAGGTCAACAACATCGTTGCTCTGTCGAACCAGTCCTATCAGGTCGACTGGACCGAGTTCGAGCGCGACCGCCGCGGCAAGGAAACGGCCACACGCCGCTTTCGCGGCATCGCCACCGTGACACTGACGCCGCCGCAGGACGAGGGCGTCATCCGCCTCAATCCCATCGGTCTCTATCTCCGCGACTTCGACTGGACAGCGCAGCTTTGAAAGGCATGGCCCCGAACATGAATATCCAACACAGACGATTTTCGGCCATGCTGATTGCCTGCGCAATCGCACCGACGGGGCTGGCGCTCTCCGCCCTTGCACCTCTCGACGTCTTTGCGGCCGACGGCGTGACCGCCAACGAGGCGAAGGGCATGGGGATTTCCACCCAGTGGCGGGGATCGCGAGGGTTGGTCACCAAGGGAGCGGACGGAAAGGTGATCTTCCTCTATGGCGAGGTTCAGCCCTCGGTCGTCTGCTCGCCACTTCAGGTTTGCGATATCGAACTTCAGGGCGGCGAGGTCGTTCGCGACGTGCTGGTCGGCGACACGGTGCGCTGGAAGGTGGAGCCGGCGACATCAGGGCCGGCCGGTGGCCAGGCGATCCATCTGATCGTCAAGCCGTCGGAGCCGGGCTTGGTAACCTCGATGGTGGTGACGACGTCGCGTCGGACCTATCATATCCAGCTCAAGTCGCATGCCACGCAATACATGGCCCGAGTCGGATTCGAGTATCCGGAGGACGTCTCGGCGACACTCGCCGACATCAATGCCCGTCTCGAGGCGAGCACCATCCCCGGCGCCGGCGTTCCAGCCGAGCAGTTGAACTTCTCCTATTCGGTCTCCGGTAGAGCCGGCTGGCGGCCGACACGGGTCTATTCGGACGGCCTGAAAACCTACATCCAGTTCCCACGCTCGATCTCCGGCCAGGATGCGCCAGTGCTGTTCGTCACCTCCGGCGGCCAGAACCGGATCGTCAACTATCGGATGAAGAACGACATGATGGTGGTCGACTATCACATCGATCGCGCGGTCCTCGTCTCGGGCGTCGGCTGGAAACAGGAAAAGGTGACGATCAGAAGGGGAGGGCGGTGATGCGAACCTTTCCGCACTATCTCCTCTTGCGCCCCATCCGCGCCCTTGCCACACCCTTCGCCCTGACCATCCTCCTTTCCGGATGCCAATCGATGGGGACTGATGGTCTCGTCGCCAGCAACGCGCCGCCGGAGATCTCCGGCCCGGCTGCAAGCGCCATTGCCGGCGATATGGTCAGCCGCCTTGCCGAGCAGATCGGACCCGGCAAGGCGACGGTTGCCCTCAAACCGGAAACCTCGCCCTTCGGGCAGGCGCTGGAGGCGGCGCTGAAAGGCTGGGGTTATGCCGTCGTCACCGATCAGAAGACGGACAGCGGTACGAAGGTCATCCCGCTCGCCTATGTGATCGTGCCATTCGACGGGCAAGTGCTGGCGCGTCTTTCGACCGATAGCGTCGAACTTGGCCGCGCCTACACAGTCACGGCAAACGGTGCAATGCCGGCGAGTGCACTTTCGCTGATGCGGCGCGGCTGAGGGGAGGCGACGATGGTGCAATCCTTGCAACTTGGTGGCGCTGCGAATGCCGAAGCGGAAGCCGGCATCAAGCGGATCAACCGCCTGCCGATTATCGTGGTGATCGTGCTGGTGATCGCCTTCCTTGGCGTCATTTTCTATGGGCTTGCCTCCCGCGGACTCTACTTCGGAAAGGACAGCGGTCCGGAAACGAGTTCGGGCAATCCGGCCTCGACCTTCGCCGACCAGATCAAGCGCGGCGTGACGGACGGCATCATCGGCGAGCCGCTGCAGCAGACGACGTTCCAGCCGACACCTGTCGAAACAAAGCAGGCCGAGGAGAAGGCGAACAATCCCTTCACGCCGCAGCCGGGACAACGCGAGGTGCAGCAGCGCGGGCAGGAGCTGGAAAGCGAAGCGGTCTGGCGTGCCCGTCTCGAGCGGGAACAGCGGGAGCAATATCTGCGTGAGCGGCATCGCCAGCGCATGGCCCGGCTGCAGGCGAATGACGCGGCCTATGACGCACCACTCGCCATCGACCGCAGCAAGCTGGAGGCGAGGGCAGACGAGACCACCTCGGCGGGAACGATGACGAACGCTGCGTCATCGACGACCACCGGCGCCAACTCTGATCTTTATGCCGCCGCGTTGCGGGCCGGGTTCGGGGGGCAGAATGTCGACCCGAACGGGCAGAGTTCCAAAGAGGACTTCTTCAACGCCGATCTCAAGGAGGTCGGCTACCTGCCGAACCGCGTCGTACCGCAGCAGTCACCCTTTGAACTGAAACGCGGTTCGGTCATCCCGGCGACGCTGATCACCGGCATCAATTCGGATCTGCCCGGCCGGATCGCCGCCCAGGTCAGCCAGAACGTCTATGACAGCACCACAGGACATCGCCTGCTGATCCCGCAAGGAGCGAAGCTGTTCGGCCGCTACGACAGCAAGGTGTCGTTCGGGCAGAGCCGCGTCCTCGTCGTCTGGACGGATATCATTTTCCCGAACGGCTCGACGCTGCAGATTGGCGGCATGGCGGGGACCGACGCGCAAGGCTATGGCGGTTTCCACGACAAGGTGAACAACCACTATTGGCGGACATTCGGCTCGGCGGCGCTGATCGCGCTGATTGGGACAGGGATCGACGCATCCTTGCCGGAGAGTTCGACGCTCGCCGCGCAGGAGACGGCATCCGATGCGGCAAGGCGGAATTTCGCGGAGAGCTTCGGCCGGGTCGCCGAGCAAACGATTAGCCGAAATCTCAATGTCCAGCCGACGCTGGAAATCCGGCCAGGGTACAAGTTCAACGTGCTTGTTGATCAGGACATCGTGTTTCCGAGTGTTTATCAAGACAAAACCTGACGCAAGTCGCGCTTTTCTCCCGCTCGACCGCGTGAGGCAGTTAGATCTGAACTGACCAAACACGTTTCGCCGCTCTCAAACACTAGCATTTGACTTCATTTCATCCAGCGCACATCTCCGCGCGGGTCGAAACATGGCCGCCCCACCTACACCGCGCCCACATGCCTAAAGCCGAGCCCGGCAACATCGAGCCTATCGACAAAAGTTTACCGCCTAGCTCAGTGCATGGCCGGGCCAGTCGCAAACATTTTCTGAGCGCGCGATTATCCCCTGAGCATCCTCGTTTTCATACTTTGTTAACCTTTCGCAGTCCGAAGAGGTGCGCAAGCAAATCGTTCTGGTCGTTTACAGTCCAACCGCCTGAAAAGCCAAAGCCTTTCCTCAACCACAGCATCGCCTCGAAACCCGCGATAGTTCGCCGCGCTGTGTTGAAGGATTGGAAACCACCGATCTTTGGCATGTTCTTCTTTACCCGGAAATGGTCACTTTCGATGCCTTGCTGGAGGTGCCTGGTGACATAGTGGACGGGGTCCGGATGGAGAAGCCCATCATCAACCGACGTTTTGATCGTTGACGGGAAGGTGTTGGCCCCGTCCGTCCCGATCCTGTTCGGCGACAACAAGGGTTCGTCTTTGAGCATCTTGCGGAAGAACCGTTTGGCGGCGTCGAGATCGCGCTTAGTGGTTAGCAGGAAATCCACCGGATTGCCGTGTTTATCGATGGCTCGGTACAGATAGCGCCATTTGCCGCGGATCTTGACGTATGTCTCGTCAATCCGGACTGAGCCGCAGTGGGGTCGCCGAAACTGCCGCAGCCGTTTATCGATCATCGGCGCATAAGCCAATACCCAGCGGTTGACGGTGCTATGATCGACCTCGAAGCCAAGTTCCCGGAACATTTCCTCGAGATCTCGGTAGCTGAGCGGATAGCGCAAATACCAAGCTACCGCCTGTACAATCAACCATGCCTCGAAATGCCTGCCTTTGAAATCATCCTTCGACTGGCGCTTTAGCTTCTCGGCAATCGAATTCAGATGGGGTGGTTGCCGCCCTCCCCAGACGGCATCGCAATGTGCCAGGATGTGGTGTTGAGGCCACTGAGCGGAAAGGACGGCAACGGTTATGAACGACACGATGATTGGCGTGGATTTAGCAAAGAATGTCTTTCAACTACACGGCGCGTCGATGACCGGGCAGCTTCGGTTCCGAAAGAAGCTGTCACGGCAGAATTTTTCCAAGTTCATGGCGGAACACCCGCCGGCGTTGGTGGTGATGGAAGCCTGTGGCAGCGCGCATTATTGGGCGTGTGAGATGGTTAGGCTGGACCATGAGGTGAAGCTGATCGCGGCGCAGTACGTGCGGCCGTTCGTAAAGCGGCAGAAGAACGATGCGACAGACGCGGAGGCGATCGTGATTGCAGCCCAGCGACCGAAGATGCGCTTCGTGGAGCCGAAATCTGCGGAGCAGCAGAGCCGGGCGATCCTGTTTCGGGCTCGAGAACGAGCTCGTCCATCAACGTACCGAATTGGTCAACGCGCTCAGAGCTTGCCTTTATGAATATGGCCATATTGTTCCGCAGGGTGTTCACCACTTCAAGCGTATTGAGGAGATTCTGGACGAGCCAAACAGTGACCTGCCAGAGTTGATGCGCGAGGAATGCCGCGATCTGCTGAAACAGATCGCCGAAAAGACAATGCGCATCACTCAGCGGACCGTAAAGATTAAGGCGTTGGCGGCTGAAGCTGACACGGCGCGGCGTTTGCAGACTATTCCCGGCGTTGGCCCCTTGACTGCCTTGGCCGTCGAAGCCTTTTCCCCGCCGATGGGGAACTTCCGGTGTGGTCGTGACTTTGCCGCATGGCTCGGCCTCGTGCCACGCCAGTTCTCGTCCGGCGGTAAACAGCGGCTCGGACGCATTTCCAAGACAGGGCAGTCCGATATCCGCAGACTGCTGATTATCGGGGCGATGTCACGCCTGAACTGGCTGGGCCGAAAATCCATCCCGGAAGGATCGTGGCTAGGGCGCATGCTCGCTCGAAAGCCGCGAATGCTGGTCGCGATTGCACTGGCCAACAAGATGGCGCGCACGATCTGGGCGCTGCTCACAAAACATGAGGATTATCGAGTTCCGGCGCAGGCGATAGCAACATGATCAAAATGCTGTAATCAGCCTGTTGCCGGAAAATGGGGTGGAAGAAGGCGACGACCCGAATGGGCGAAAAGATCTGGATCGGGAAAACCAGTAATGATTCGTGAGCAGTAGAGTTCGACATTCAGATTTGAACCCGACCCGCAGATCACCATACCGGCCAGCGGCTTCTGGAAATGCTGCGTTTACAGGCCTGACAGAAGACCGCACTCGATCACATACCCATCGGGCCAGAAACCTCTTGCATCACGGGCGGCAACCACAGAAGAATCATAGCTACGCTCCGCTACATTGGGAGCGGCAATTTCTCCGCTGGTGGTCAACAGGCCGTTAACCAAGAAAATTTGCGACAGGCCCCGGTAAAGTCTCTGGCAAATCCAAAACAGCCGAAGCGATCCGCTACGCACTAACCCGGCGCGAAGCTCTTGAACGCTTTCTCAACGACGACCGCATCGAGATCGATTCCAACATCGTCGAACAGGCGATCCGGCGTAACCGATGTTCTGCTCCCACATTGTCCGCTATCGCCTGATCTGTGATCCACTGTCCATGGATGAGCGACAAGGAGTTTCTCCATGGAGAGTACGTTGGAGGTTCTCACAACGCGACGGAGCGGACGTAAGGCGCATCGCCAATGGCCTGACGAGGTCAAGGCGCGGATCGTATCGGAGAGCCTACGTCCAGGCGTGACGGTGAACGAAGTGGCGGAACGCTACGGGATGAAGGCCAACCACCTGTCGTCCTGGCGAACACTGGCTCGGCAGGGCAAGCTGGTATTGCTAGAGCCGGAAGACGCGGTCGAGTTTGCGGCCATGGTCGTCGAGACCCCAGCGCCGGAACAGCCAGCGGTCGAGTCTGTCACGCGCGCCGAGATTGTCGTCGGTCCGGTTACGATCCGCCTGGAGGAAGGCGCGTCCGCATCCCGGATCGCTGCCATCGCCCGCGCCTTGGCGGCGGAGACATGATCTTTCCGTCGAACCGCGTCAGGATCATGGTGGCGACCAAACCCGTGGATTTTCGCAAGGGTCATGACGGATTAGCGGGGCTTGTGAAGAACGAGTTGCACAAGGACCCGTTCACCGGAACGGTCTTTGTATTCCGGTCACGCAAGGCTGACCGGTTGAAGCTGATCTACTGGGATGGCTCCGGGATCGTCATGGCCTACAAAAGGCTGGAGGAACAAAGCTTCATTTGGCCTGGTATCAAGGATGGCCTGATGACGCTCACCCACGCCCAGTTCGAAGCCTTGTTCGCTGGTCTCGATTGGCGGCGGGTTCATGCCGTCAAGACGAGAACGCCGGAGACCGTCTAGTCGCTGCGGCACGATGACTCAGCACGATAGATTCCGAAGGTAAAGCGGGCAGGGATTTGGTAACTTATGGTCATGCTTGATACCGCCGATCTTCCCGACGATGTTGCCGCCCTGAAGGCGATGCTGATCGCGGCGCAGGCACGCGAGGCGTGCAAAGACGCCGAGATTGCCCGCAAAGATGAGCGGATCGAACGGCTTGAGAGACTGGTCGCGGCCTTCAAGCAGGCAACCTTCGGGCGCAAGTCCGAGAAGACCGATCCCAACCAGTTCGATCTGGCACTGGAAGACCTGGAAACGGCCATGGCCGCCATCCATGCCGAGGATGAGGCGGACACTCCTGCCGGACAGAGGATTGCTAAGCCACGCGCGATCAATCGAGGCTCACTTCCAAAGCATCTTCCTCGTATCGAAGAGGTGATCGAGCCGGAAAGCTTGATCTGCGTCTGCGGCGCTTGCCTGCATTGTATTGGAGAGGATGTCTCCTAGCGGCTGGATGTCGTCCCGGCGCAGTTCCGGGTCATCGTCACGCGTCGGCCCAAATTTGCGTGCCGAGCCTGCACAGATGGCGTCGTTCAGGCTCCAGCTCCAGCGCGATTGATCCAAGCGGGGCTGCCGACGGAAGCGACCGTCGCCCATGTCTTGGTTTCCAAATACGGCGATCATCTTCCCCTATATCGGCAGGCGCAGATCATGAGCCGCCAAGGCATTGACCTCGACCGATCCACGCTGGCTGACTGGGTCGGTCGGGCAGCCTATGAACTGCGGCCCGTTTTCGATGCGCTGATTGCCGATCTGAAGCGCTCATCCAAGCTCTTCATGGACGAGACCCGTGCTCCGGTCCTCGATCCTGGCTCCCGCAAAACCAAGACCGGATACCTCTGGGCACTTGCGCGAGATGACCGCCCTTGGGGTGGCGGCGCTCCACCCGGCGTCGCCTTCACCTATGCACCCGGTCGCGGTGGCATACATGCAGAACGGATATTGCAGGGCTTCTCCGGCATCCTACAGGTCGATGGCTATGCCGGGTACAACAGGTTGATCGCGCCAGACCGCGTTGGCCCGGACATTCGGCTCGCCTATTGCTGGGCGCATGCCCGCCGCAAGCTGGTGGAGATCACTCGCAACGGAGCCGCGCCGATTGCCGAGGACGGCGTCAAAAGGATCGGCGAGCTGTATCGCATCGAAACCGAACTTCGGGGACTTGAACCTGAGGCTCGCCTTGTAGGTCGGCAGGAACGATCAGGACCACTCGTAGCCGACATGCAGGCGTGGCTCATTCATCACCGCGCCCGCGTCGCGACGAAGTCTCCGCTCGGCGAGGCTTTGACCTACATCGCCAAATACTGGGATGGCCTGAAGCTCTTCCTGACCGACGGCCGCATCGAGATCGACAACAATAGTGTCGAGCGGGCCATTCGGCCGATAGCCCTCAATCGCAAAAATGCATTATTTGCCGGACATGACGTTGGAGCCGAGAACTGGGCGAC
This sequence comes from Fluviirhizobium alvei, assembly GCF_030551875.1. Classification (GTDB taxonomy): domain Bacteria; phylum Pseudomonadota; class Alphaproteobacteria; order Rhizobiales; family Rhizobiaceae; genus Rhizobium_E; species Rhizobium_E alvei. The sequence continues at coordinate 124,625 of NZ_JAUOZU010000015.1, forward strand.
CATCGCCTCGCTCATCGAAACCTGTAAGCTCAATTCCGTCGATCCGCTCGCCTATCTAGGCAGCACACTCACTGCCGTCGTCAACGGGCACAAACAGAGCAGGGTGTGTGAGCTTATGCCATGGAATTATATCGGATGAACGAGCGACTGCATCTGCGGTTGACAACGAAACTGCGATCACGCCCGACGTCTAATACATGGACTTGTCCAATTACCTAGATCAGCCAACCTCCCCTAGACGGATTTGTTTATCTACGCTGCTAAAAATTTCCTCAAGTATTCCGACCAGGCGTCGGGAACCCTGCTCTTTATGGAAGATGTCTCCAGCAACTCGGAGGGCACCAACCGACACCATCGCAACGATCCGCAACACCGTCGAGCTGTCTGGCTCTGGCCACCGCTCTTTAAGCGCTTCGTAGATTTCGGCCTCCTGCTGCACGTAAAACGCCTGCTTACGTGCTTGCACGCTTGGGCTCGTCCGCATCAGTCGATCCAGCTCGATCATCTCGCTTGATGGGATTGTATTGCATACACTGAGAACCGCGTCCCTGGCTGCGATCATTGGGGTGGATTGGTCGGGAGCTTTTCTGACCGCATTTGTCAGCATCTCCCCCATCCCACTCAGCATGGATAGCAGAATCTCATCCTTGGATTTGAAGTAGTAAAAGAAGGTTCTGCGGGAAATTCCCGCAGCGGCAGCAATTTCATCGAGGGTCGTCTGATCGATGCCTTGCTTCAGGAAAAGGGCGATACCTCTTTCCGTGATCCGCTTTTTGGTCTCGCGCTTCTTCAGCTCCCGCAAGCCGCCACTGGCCCTATCCTCATGATCAAAATCGCTCAACGGAGTCCTCTTGTAAACTTACACTCAGTGCGATATTTATTTTACACCAAGTGCAAAAATTAGCAACGAGATGTAAGATGACCAAGTGGACCGCAGCCGACATCCCACACCTGCATGGACGAACCGCCGTAGTGACCGGAACCGGGGGATTAGGGTTGGAAACCGCGCTTGCGCTCGCCAGAGCAGGATGTGACGTGACCATAGCTGGCCGCAACCCAGAAAAAGGCGCTGAAACTGTCTCTCATATCGTACGCGCGGTTCCCGGTGCAACTGTTCAGTTTGGCAAACTTGATCTTGCCAATTTGTCCTCGGTTACCTCATTTGCACAGCACATGGAGAACGAGAAGCAGAGCCTGGACCTTCTGGTGAACAATGCTGGCGTCATGCTTACGCCTAAACGGCAGGTAACAAACGACGGCTTCGAACTGCAGTTGGGTACGAACTATCTCGGTCACTTCGCATTGACGGCTCGCCTTAAACCGCTTCTTTCAAAGGGCAATGCGCGCGTGGTTTCGCTCTCAAGCCTCGCTGCCAACGGTGGCCACATCGACTTTGATGACATCAATGCAGAGAAGAACTATCGGCCACTGGCGGGATACAGCCAGTCGAAGCTCGCATGCTTGATGTTTGCACTAGAACTCGACAGCCGCAGCCGCGCCGGTGGCTGGGGACACTCAGGCTTGGCTGCTCATCCTGGCGTCGCGCGGACTGATCTCGTGCACAACACGCTGGGTCGGCGCAGCTTGGAGGGCCTCGCCAGAACATTTTTGTGGTTCCTACTCCAGCCCGCGTCACAGGGTGCGCTCCCTTCACTGTATGCCGCGACGTCCGCTCACGCAGTTGGAGGTGGTTACTACGGCCCCGACAGGCTCCGTGAAACTCGTGGGCATCCACACCCCGCGCGTATTCCTGCACAAGCACTCGACCCCATCGCCAGGAATAAACTGTGGGAAATCTCCGAACACATGACGGGGATAGCGTTCTGAGAGACCGCTAATTCGGATACCGGTTCACGCCAATTCTGTCGTTGATGCGTTCCAGCCGCCAATGCCTTGGCAGGTCTTTTACAGAACGGCCCACCAAATACAGTCAATGTGGGGGGAAAACACCCCTTACGATCCGGCCGCAAACCATTACCAGAAAGAACAGTCTATTCGCCGGCAGCGAGGGCGGTGGACGAACCTGGGCTACTCTGTCCACGCTCCTGCAGACAGCCAAGATGAACAATGTCGATCCGCTCGATTGGCTCTCTCAGACCCTGACCCACATCGCTCAAGGCTGGCCCGCGTCCGAAATCGAAGCCTCATGCCGTGGAACTTCAAGACTGACGGCATCAGCTGATCGCTTCCGGAAGACGAGCGCGTCTCGACGCCCAAGGGCTTCGCCGACGCCTGCCGGGCCTTTGCCGACGCCGGCTGGAGTGGGCTTTCCGGCGATCCCATCTATGGCGGCCAGGGGTTGCCACGCGTCCTGCAGCTCCTGCTCGACGAGAAGGTCTCCTCGGCCAACCTCTCCTTCGGCCTGTTTCCGGGGCTGACGCGCGGCGCGACCCAGGCGATCGCCCACCACGCCAATGACGAGCTGAAGCAGACCCACCTGCCGAAGATGATCTCCGGCGAATGGATCGGCGCCATGGCGCTGACGGAAGCCTCCGTCGGCACCGATCTCGGCCTGCTCAATCTCACTGTAAGCCAGAAGCGACCAGTTTTCGGCGTATCCATTCGAGGCATGGATCACCCTCAGACCAACAACTCCATTGTACGCGCTCCTCAAGCTTAGAGATTGCGATTGGACAGGCTAAGATTCTCAACGACATCATCGAAACCATTGACGATGCTAGCCTGCGCGGCATCAGACCAATCCTATCCGTCTCGATCACATGCGACGGAATACTGAAAAAGCTGTGGGTTTTGAGCATCACCTTACGTGTCCTGCCATAACCATGAAAATGGATGTCGTCGAATGGGAGTCTATCCGCAGGAAAATTTGCGGCGACATGGAATGCGTTGAAAAACTCATCCTCCGTAATCTCATCACCATATCGTTGATTCCTACTCCAAACGACCACCACATAATCGTCGCTAAACAAGCGTTCAGAGGGGTGTTTATCTGATAGGTAAATTTCCGGCATTATCAGCAAGTCGACATCCCCGCGCGTCAAACGGGCGACCGGGTCTTCATCAGGTGGCTCGATGAACAGTTTCAGGCCGGGCGCCTCGTTGGAAAGGCGACTAATCAAAGATGAAAGATAAACGATTTCCACATAGTCGGATGCGACAATTCGTATCGTCCGTTTTTGAGTTTCCATATCGAAAACTGGGCGTCGAACCACTGTGGAGTCAATTTGGCGAAGCACGCTTTGCACCGCGTCTTCCAGCAGCCTCGCCCGTTCAGTGAGCACCATCTTCCGGCCAACTTGGATCAACAACTCATCACCAAAGTATTCCCGAAGTCTCGCGAGTGCACCGGACGCCGCAGATTGGCTGATGCGGAGCCTTTCGGCGGCACGAGTCACGTTGCGCTCCATCAGGAAGGCATCCAAGGCCACCAATAGATTGAGGTCCAAACGCCTGAATCGCACCATACCTCAGTCTCAATTTGAGTGCTTGCCCTTGAATTCCAACCACCTTTATTTGATAAAACCTACCAAGCAGTCGCGCCGCCATCGATGGAAATATCCGCAGCGGTTACATAGGTCGATTCATCGGAGCCGAGCCAGACGGCACACCAGGCGATATCCTCGGGCCGGCCGATCCGCTTTATCATCATCTTCTGCATGGCTTTTCCTTCGAACTCAGCATCCATCTGCATGTGGCGAGCGGTCTGCTCTGTGAGGATCAGTCCTGGAGCGATGGAGTTGGCGCGAATGCCATGCGGCGCACCTTCCATCGCCAGTTGCCGAGTCATGGCAAGGATACCGCCCTTGCCAGCGCAATGGGCAAGCGCGGGAGAACCGTCGAGAGCGACATGGGAATTAGCCGAAGCAAAATTAATGATAGATCCCTTGCCGCTGGCCTTGAGATACGGCCAGGCGGCACGCGTCACCAGGAAGACGATATCGAGTTCGCCGGCAAGCGTCTTTCTCCACTGGTCATAGGACATTTCGTCGATCCAAGCGAAAAGCGAAAACGCGGCCGCTGGTACGAGAATATCGATTCGGCCATGCGCGGTGCCGATCTCGGCGATCACATTTTCTGCAGCCTTCTCGTCGAGGAGATCCACGGTACGCGGAATGAAATTGATTCCGGCCTCGCTCTTCGTGGCCTCGAGGCCTGCCGCATTTCTGTCCAGCCCGTAGACGATCGCGCCCTGGGCGGCGAACATAGCCGCGCAACCCTTGCCGATTCCGGCACCTGCGCCAGTAATCACCGCAATCCTGCCTTCCAGCCGTTTCTGGCCTTTCGCATCCATCATAGAAGTCGTCCTTTCAGTTCAGCGCCGTCCATGCCGCCAGGAGATCAGCAGGCGCTCGATAAAATCCAATAGATAGGAAAAAGCGAGACCCAAGAGGGCAATTACCAGAAAGCCGACATACATCGTGTCGACCCAGAACACCGTCCAGGCCCACCATATCCTATAGCCGACGCCGGAATCGGCGGTCGAGAATTCTACCGCTACCAGCAATATCAGCGCGGTCCCCATGCAGATCCGCAGCCCCGTGAAGATGCCCGGAAGCGCACCGGGCAACGCCACGGTCAGGTAGGTCGTCAGGCGCGATGCCTTGAGATTCGTGGCCACGTCGAAATAGATTTTCGGAATGGCCGCGACCCCTGCATAGGTATTGAGCGTCATCAGGAAGAAGACATTGATGGCGATCACGACATGTTTCGAGGTTTCGCCAATCCCGAAGATCAGCAACAACAGCGGCAGCAGGGCAATCTTCGGAATCGGGAACAGCGCGGCGAACAGCGGATTGAGCGCGTCGTGGACGGGCCTCAGCAGTCCCATGGCGAGGCCGACCAGCACGCCCGGCACGGCGCCCATCATCAGGCCGATGCCGATGCGCTCGAGGCTAATGGCCAGATCGCCCCAGAATTGCGCAGTCTGCGCCTGGAGGACGGCCGTATAGAGGATCGTCGTCGGGGCAGGGAAAAAGGCGACGTTGATCAGCCCCGCCCGGGCGGCCGCTTCCCACAGGCCGAGCAACAGGATGGGAAAGACAATGCCGAGCGGCAATGAGCGGCCAAAGCCGCGGCTCATGCCTCTCTCGCTTCCAGTCATGGTTTCGATGACAGCCATCACAGCCTCCTATTGCGCCCGTCCCTGGATCCGCCGGTTTTCCTGTCGCCGCGCTTCCAGAACTTCATGCCCCAGAATGTCCCAAAGCTCGCTCGTATAGCGGGCGAAGGCCGGCATCCGGCGAATTTCCGAGGCATGGCGCGGCCTTGGCAGGTCGATCGACATGCTATGGATGATGCGCCCCGGCGCCGAACTCATCACTACCACGCGGTCGCCGAGCAGGACGGCCTCGTCCAGGCCGTGGGTAATGAAGATCACGGTCGAGCGGAACTCTTCCCACAGGCTGGCCAGTTCCTGCTGCATCAGAAGCTTGTTCTGCTCGTCGAGCGCGGCAAAGGGTTCGTCCATCAGCAGGATTTCGGGATTGGTGGCGAAGGCCCGGGCAATCGACAGCCGCTGCTTCATGCCGCCCGACAATTGATCGGGGCGAAATTTGCGAAACGAGCTCAGCCCGGTCTTTTCCAGAAAATAGTCGACGCGCTCCTGGCTCTCCGCCCCTTTCCAGGTGCGCGTTGCCTTCAAGCCATAGGCCGCGTTTTCTTCGACCGTCAGCCAGGGAAAGACCGATTCCTGCTGAAAGATCATTGCCGTCATCGGCCTGGCGACATTGTCGTGGCCGATGGCGATTGTGCCGACCGAGGGACGATCGAGGCCGGCAAACATTCTGAGCAGCGTCGATTTCCCGCAACCGCTCGGCCCGACCACGCAGAGAAATTCTCCCCGCCCGACCGACAGCTCCACGGGCCCGAGCGCCTTGAACCCTTTGTCGGGGTCGCCGAATACCCGGCTGACCCCGCTTACCACGATCTTGCCAGAAGACTGGCCTGTTGCCGCATCCAACACGCTCACTCCTGGCCCGCCCGCTTGAGCAAGTCGCTGTCCAGATGAGCATCCAGATCGGGATCGCCCTTAATCAATCCCTCGTCCTTCAAGACCTGCAACTGCCATTTCAGGCCATATTCTCCGTCGACATTGATTTCGGCCGAAGCCGATGCGGTGCCGAGAGCGATAAGTTCGTAGACTTCGGCGCTCCTAGCCGGAACGAATTCCTGGAAGATGGCGGCGATTTCCTTGCGACCATCGGGACTGGCCAAGGCCTGCCGCATCCAGCCATTGGTTTTCAGATAGGCCCGAACGAAGCGAACCGAAAGGTCCTGGCGCTGCCGCATCGAGTCGGACAAGGCGAGGAAGGCCTGGGAGGCATTCGGCAGGATTTCAGATGATCGAGCCAGGACCTTGACCTTGCCGGCCTCGACGAGTGCGGACAGGAACGGGTCGATGACGATGGCTCCGTCGAGGGCGCCATTGGAAAGCGCCGGCACGATGTCGGGCATCGGCATGCCGACGATCTTGACGTCCGAAGGCGAAAGGCCGATCTTCTTCAGATAGGCTTTGATCATGATATCAAGGATCTGGCCTGGCGCCGTTGTCGCCAGCGTCTTGCCCTTGAGATCTTCGGCCGGTTTCTGCGGATTTTTTATCAGATCCGAGCGCAGTACAATGGCCGTCGGGTCGCCGCCCGGCGCTTCCGGTTCGAGGGCAAGCGCTTCGGCGACAATGGTGATCTTGGCACCGCGCGCCAGGGCATTGAACAGTGCGGCGCCGGACGTAGTGAAGGCCGCATCCACCTGGTCGGTGGCCAAGGCCGGCGCGATCTCCGAGCCCGATTTGTAGAAAACCGGTTCAACCTCGATTCCCTGCTCTTCGAAGAAGCCCATCTTCATGCCGACGAAAATCTGCACGGGAACCCGAATGCTGCCGAAGCGGACCTTGTCGGCCGCATGGGCGAGCGAAGCAGGAGCGATCAGGACCGCCGCTGCAAGAACAGCCGAAATCAATGTCTTCATGCCATTTCCTCCCTGTGGCGCTTGCGCCGGATTATGATGTGGGATCGGCGGGCTTGATCACTCAGGCCCACCGCGGTTGCTGTTTCCCCTCACATCGGATGACGGCCGATGAAGAATTCGCGGAACGGCTCCATCGACGGATTGAGGCCGGCATCGATCAGCCCCTTGCGCAGTGTCAGCATCTGAGGATCGTGGATGCGCTGGGTAGGCATGCGCAGCGGCCCGCCATTGTAACCCTGCAGCCAGCCTTGAAATTTCCAGACATAGCGGTTGATGAAATGGCCGCCATGCATCTGCTGGGCGACAAGGCCCTTGGCCTTGCGCGCCGGGTGCATGCGCCAGTAGATTTCGGTCGCCTTGTCGAATTCGCCGTTGCGCAGCAGGTTGAAGACCTGGGGAATGAGCGGCCCCCAATATTCGTGGTCGCTGGTGGCCGAAAGCTGGATCGGCATGATCTGCGACAACGGGATCAGTTCACCCTCGATCGGCATGGAGATCACCACCTCCCGGCCAAACAGCCTGTCGCATTCGATGACGCTCTGGATCGACGGAAAGCCGCCTTCCGCCTTGATCGCTGCGAGATTGGGGCAATCGTCGATCAGCCGGCGGATCAGCGAGGCCGGAATGTCGGACGCGTGGATGCGGGGAGAGAAGCCCCACAGGAACATCGGGAAGATCATCACAGCCAGGTTGGTCGCATCGCAGACCGCCTTGGTATAATTGTAGATGTCATCCTCGCTTTCCGGGTAGAAGGCGGGCGGATAGGAAAGCAACACGAATTCGGCACCTGCCGCTTCGGCCTTTTGGATCGCCTCGATATTCTGTTCGAGTGTGTTCCAGCTGGCATGATGGGTGATGACCAGCCTGTGTGCCGCCTCGTCCTTCATCATCGCCAGGAAATCGATATATTCATCGAGGGTGATCGATACTTCGGAGACGCCGAGCGAGCCGATGAAACCATGTTCGATGGCCAGCCGTGTATCGTGGCGGATCGCCTTTTCATTGAGCCGTGTCAGATCGTTGGAAAAGGATGGAATGGTGCAATTGATCACCCCGACCAGCTTTTCGCGTGCCCAGTCCCGTGCTTCGTTTTTTTTGTACGAGGCCATGTTCGTCTCCCTGTCAGAGTGTTTCGCCCGCGCCATGCCAGGCGAGGTATTTCATTTCGAGAAATTCCTCGATGCCGTAGATCGAGCCTTCCCGGCCGATACCCGACTGCTTGATGCCGCCAAAGGGCGCGACTTCGTTCGAGATCAGGCCGGTATTGATGCCGATCATGCCGGCTTCGATGGCTGCGGCGACGCGCCAGATGCGCGCGGCATCGCGGGAAAACAGATAGGCAGCCAGCCCGAACTCGGTGTCGTTGGCCATGGCGACCGCCTCGGCCTCGCTGTCGAAGCGAATGACCGGCGCGACAGGTCCGAAAGTCTCCTCCCGCGTCACGCGCATTTCGGATGTGACACCCGACATCACGGTCGGCTCGAAGAACAGGCCTCCCCGCGCGTGGCGTCTGCCGCCGCTATGTAGGCTCGCGCCTTTGGCCAGGGCATCGGAAATGTGGTCTTCGACCTTCGCCAGGGCTGCTTCATCGATGAGCGGGCCCTGTTGGACGCCGTCCTCGAAACCGTCGCCGACCTTGAGCGCGCAAACACGCTGGGCGAGCTTTTCGACAAAGCGGTCATGGATGCCGGCCTGGACATAGGCGCGGTTCGCGCTGATACAGGCCTGCCCGGTGTTGCGATACTTTGTGGCCAGCATGCCGTCGACCGCCTGGTCGAGATCGGCATCGTCGAAGACGATCAGCGGTGCATTGCCGCCAAGCTCCATCGACGCTTTCTTGATCGTCGCAGCCGCCTGGGACAAAAGCAGGCTTCCGACCTCGGTCGAGCCGGTGAAGGTGATCTTGCGCACCAGCACATTGCCCGTCAATTCGGGCCCGATATCGCGGGACTTTCCCAGGACGACGTTGAACACGCCCTTGGGGATTCCGGCGCGCTCGGCCAGTTCGGCCAGAGCAAGCGCCGTCAACGGGGTTTGCTCGGCCGGCTTGACGACCATGGTACAGCCTGCGGCCAAAGCTGGAGCGGCCTTGCGAGTGATCATCGCCGCGGGGAAATTCCACGGGGTGATGGCGGCGCAGACGCCCACCGGTTCCTTCAGGACGACGATCCGCCCGCCTTTTTCCGGCGCCGCCATGATGTCACCCCGGATGCGCTTGGCCTCTTCGGCGAACCACTCGATAAACGAAGCCGCATAGGCAACTTCACCCTTGGCCTCCGCAAAGGGCTTGCCTTCCTCAAGCACGATCAGCCGGGCGAGATCCTCGGCATTTTCGGTGATCAGGTCGAACCATCGGCGCAGAAAAATAGAGCGGGTTTTCGCTGGCACCTGACGCCAGGCCCCATAGGCATCGTGTGCCGCCGCGATCGCCTGCGCGACTTCGCCACGGTCGAGTTTCGGCAGAACGGCCAGCCTGTCGCCGGTCGAAGGGTTGAACAATTCATAGGAGCCCGCCTTGCCCTGGCTGATCCAGGCGCCGTCGACATAGGCGGCGGATTTGAAGAGCGTGGGATCGGACAGGATGGAAGGCACGGGGTTGGCAACGGGTTGCGTCATTTCAGCACCGGATGGATGGTTTTCGAAAGGATGGTGCCGAGGCCGAGTTCTTGGGCCCGGCGATAGCACATGGCAGCCACCGCAAGATCCTGCAGCGCCGCGCCGACCGACTTGAACAGCACGATCTCGTCGGGCGACCGGCGGCCGGTGTGACGGCCCGCGATCAGGTCGCAAAGCGGAACAAGCTTGCTTTCGAACACCACGCCGGCATCCTTTGCCGCCCGCATGTCGCCCGTGTCATGAGCCACTTCCTCGACCATGTCTGCAACGATCAGTTCGGCCCGGGCAATGGTCTCGGGATCCACCTCGCGCTGCTCGGGCAAGGTCGAGCCGATCGAAGCCACGGTCATGCCGGGCGCCAGCCAGGCGCCGTCGAAGAGCGGTTCCTCCAGCCGCGAACGGGCCGCGCAGATCAGCACGTCCGGCCGGGACTCGACGACGTCTCGGGCGGTGGCGTCACCTGCGATATCGAGGCCGAGAGACGCGAGTTCCTGCTTGAATTTCGCCCGGCTGTCGGGGTTGGGACTAAAGACGCGGACTGAGGAAATATCGCGGACCGATGCAAAAGCCGCGAGATGGTTGCGGGCTTCAAAGCCGGTGCCGAGAATGCCGACCGAAACCCGACCCGGACGCGCCAGGGCGTCTAGTGCGAGCGCCGTGGTGGCGGCAGTGCGAAAACCCGTGATTGAATTGCCGTCGATCAGCGCCAGAAGCTCGACGCTCTCCTGATCGAAGAGGGGAATTAGGTAGCTGGCGCGACTGTTGCGAATATTGGCAGCGATCATTTTCGCGCCCATGACGCCCCCGCCAGGCGTGATCCCGGTCAGGGTGCGCAGCCAGAGCCCATTGCCGCGCGCCATCGAGCGCGGTGGAAACATGGCCTCCGTCTGATCAGCGGCATAAGCTGTTCTCAGTTCCAGGATGGCTTCCTTCCAGGAAAAGGCATGGGCAAGATCATCGGCGCCAAGAAATAGCGTGGGTTGGCTCAGGGAGGCCTGCATCGAACTCATTGTCGCTCCGCACAGAAATCAAGATAGAAGCGACTTATTAGACATATTAATGCGTGTCAATCATATTATTGATTTATGTTGATTTGCGGCCAGCGAGATTTTATGAAACATCCTAGGGCAGCCGAGGGAGACTTGTGTGGCAGAAGAAAACGATGAGCAGCGCCTGAGGGCCGTCATCGACACGGCGTTGCAGCGGGGCGAGCAGCAATTGCCGCCGGAGCCACGCCTGGCGGAACTGGTCGAGGTCTCGCGGGGACGGCTTCGCACGCTGCTTAAAAGGCTCGAGGACGAAGGGACCATCTGGCGGCATGTCGGCAAGGGCACCTTCATTGGCCCGCGGCAAATCGATCCATCGTCTCCGGAGTGGTTCGAAGGCATCAGCCTCGGCGATATCATGGATGCGCGGCGGCTCTTCGAGCCGCAGCTTGCCGCCCAGGCGGCGATTGCCGCACGACCTGCCGACATTGCCTCGCTCGAGCGATGCCTGGAAGAACTGGCGGAAGCACCCTCCTACATGCATTGGAAGCGGCTTGATGAGCGGCTTCATCGGCTGATTGCCGAAGCCACCCACAATAGCCTGCTGCTTCTGCTCTACGACACCCTGCGCAACCAAGGCCGTGCCGGTCTCGATCTGCGTCTCAATGCGGTTTTCGGCAGTGACAGCGCGCCACTCGAGACCGATAGACAGCATGCGGCCATCGTCGCGGCGATCAAGAACGGCGATCCCGACGGCGCTGAGCAGGAAATGCGCCAGCATCTCAACCATGTACGGGCACGATTGTTTGGCCTGCGCTAGAGGCTTCCTCGCCACCCGCGCCTGAGCCGCCGTGGCGCAGTCCTGCGTGCCAACGCTGCTAAAAACCCCCGGCTGACGCTGCCGACCTGGATCTGTCGCCAGGCAATGCCGATCCGGACGCCGATCGATCCTCAAACGAAGGGCCTTGCCGCATGTCGGCGGCGCTGACATCGTGGCGCACCCGCCACTCGGCTCCAGCTCGGACACAGCTCCCTCTCTTGGAATGGAATTGTCGCACCAACCGGCGCGCTCATAAAATGTAGTGACCACTACATTTTTCATTGCCAATAACTGTAGTGATCACTACAGTTCTCGCGTAACCGCATCTTTTATCGACCGGGAGGGCATTCGCGATGCAGGCGACCACACCATCGTTCATTCCAGCACGACAGGCAGAGGTGGAGACAGCAACTCTCACCCGCGCGCTTCTGGAAATCGCCGCCAAGATCGGGGCCGACAAAGTGATCATTGGCGACGGGGGAGAATATCGAGATCCTTACCAACCACAGGCATGGGATGCCTTTACGACCGCCGGCGTCGTTCAGCCCGACAGTGTCGAGCATGTTCAAACGATCGTGGATATTGCGGGCCGGTACGGGATTCCGGTCTGGGCCCAGGGGCAAGGCCGGAACAACGGCTATGGCGGGGCCGCGCCGCGCCTGTCGGGCGGGATAACGATCAATTTTCGCCGAATGAACCGTGTTTTGAAGATCGACAGGGAACTGGGCTATGCGCTCATCGAGCCCGGCGTCTCCTTTCAGGACATGTATGATGCCATCGAAGCAGCGGGCGCCGACCTCATGGTGTCGGTGCCGGATCTGGGCTGGGGAAGCCTCGGCGGCAATTCGCAGGACAATGGCTTGACCTATTTGCCTTATGGCAAGGATTTCCAGGCCATCTGCGGCCTGGAAGTGGTGACGGCAGATGGTCGCCTGCTGCGGACCGGCATGGGTGCGATGGACGGCAACGAAAGCTGGAACCTCTATAAGCGCAGTCTGGGTCCGACCATCGAGCCGCTGTTCATGCAGGGCAACTTTGGTGTCGTTACCAAGCTGGGCCTGTGGCTGATGCCGAAGCCAGAAGCAATTGCCCATGTCCATGTCGATGTCAGCCGCGACGAGGATCTGATTTCACTCGTCGATATCCTGCGCCGGTTGCGCCTGGACGGAACGATCGACGGTGTGCCTTGCATTCTCAACACCCTGCTGATCGCGTCCACCATCGCAAAGCGCGACCACTGGTATGCCGGCGACCCCTCGGTTCCGATACCGGACGAGGCGATCGATGCGATCGCCGAACGGATCGGTATCGGTCGCTGGCATCTTCGTTTCGCGCTTTACGGCGATCGCAACATAGTGGCTCTGCAACTCGACAAAGCGACAAAGGCCTTCAGCGCCATTCCGGGAAGCCGGATCCGGTCCTCGGTGACGGGGCCGCGCGAGTGGCCGAACCTGCCCGATCCTTCCGATCGCGTCTATTCAGGCGTCCCCAATTTGGACTGGAAAGATATGGGCGGCTGGTATGGCGGAGAGCGTGGCGGCCATATGAGCTTCGCCCCGGTGGCGCCGCTGACCGGAAAGACTGTCTATGAGCTTCAATGCTGGATGCGGCGGGAATTCGAAAACCATGGCATCGATCATACCGCCGATCTCATCGTCGTTAACGCCCGCTCGCTGGTCAGCGTCGCCGGAATACAGTTCGACATCGATGATGAGCAGGCGACGGCAACCGGCTATGCGGCCATGCAGGATCTCGTGAGGAAGGCAGGCCAGCGCTGCTACGGCGAATACAGGGCGCATTTGCAATTCATGGATCTCGCCCAGGATCAATACGGCTTTGGCGAACATGCCTATCGCCGTTTCGTCGAGCGGATCAAGGACGCCGTCGATCCCAAGGGAATCATCAATCCGGGGCGGCACGGAATCTGGCCGGCCCATCTCCGCACGGCAGACACTCGACAAGGCTGACGAAACACGGCAAAGCCCAATTGCAATGATGGACGATTTCCCGCATCCTCGAACCGGGATGCGACATCCCTCAACGCGTATGTTTTGCAATGTGCTGATTCCGTGAAAGACCTGCCTGCCGACTTCGAGATCCACCCTCCCCAGCAGGAGCGTACCCAGGCAAGCTGGGAGCGTATCCTGGAAGCGGGGCTCCGCCTTCTCGAAGAAGAAGGATATGACGGTTTCACAATCGCCGCTATCTGCGCGCGCGCCAATGTCAGCCCGACCGCCATTTACGCGCGCGTACGCACGAAAAAAGCTTTGTTTCTTGCGGTTTTCGAGCACGGCTTCGGCGCCGTCCGGCAGGAAACGGAGGCAACCCGGGCAAGGTTGAAAGGCAGCTCGCCCGATGCTGTCATTCGTGGCGCGGTGGCCGCCATCGCGCTGACAACATTTGCCCATCAACGCTTCCACCGTCCTGTCATACTTCGTGCGGAAATCGATGACGAAATCGCGCTTCGCACCCGTCAGGCACGGACGGAAACGGCGACCTGGTTTCGCGATATTGTCTTGCGTCACTCGGGCGCCCAGAAGCAGCCCAACCCGGAACGGATCGACCGCTGTTTCCGGGTGATTTTTGCGGCTCTCATGGCGCGCGTGGCAACGCCCAGTGCGCTGGATGTCGGCCTTGTATATAGCGACGAAAGCTTTATCGCCGATCTTCAGGATACGGCGGTGAATTGGCTTCTGCTTGCGCCGGCTTCCTGAACTTCACCTTTGAGTTCTTTTTTACCAGGGTGATGAGCGCCACATCACATTTGTTGCTGCGGCCATTGTCGTGCAAGCCACGGACCCTGTGACTGCAGAAAGTCGTCTTCCAAAATCGTCATGGCTTTTCATCCGAGCCGTTCCCAACTTTGAAGTTGGCCGCCGGATCATTGTTAAGAAAAATCTCTGCGACAATGCGTCTTAGCCAGATCTGGCCCGGATCCTTGTGCTGTCGCTCGGTCCAATACTGCTTGAGATGGATCGGTTCGATCGGGATAGGTGGCTTGAACACCTCGATCTCGAGAAACTCGGCGAAGCAGAACGCAAGCATTTTCGGCACGGTGGCGATCAGGTCGGAATCGCGGACAATGAACGGGATGCTGGCATAATTCTGCGAGCGGAAGGCGACCTTGCGGTCGATACCGGCGCTGTTGATCCTGTCCTCCATCCGCCGTTGGGCATGACCCTCGCCGATCAGTCCGACATGTTCGGCGCAACGGAATTCCTCCACCGAAAGTCCGTCCCGGATCAGCGGATGGCCCTTGCGCGCCAGACAGACGAAGGGATGGTCGGCGAGCGACTGACTATAGACAGAATGTGCGGTCAGCTCGGGAAAATAGCCGAGCGCCAGATCGACGTCGCCGAGCCGCATGGCATTCATCAGATCCTGAGGTTTCAGGCATTTGGCTTCCAACGTGATGCGCTGTGATTCCGCGCGAAATCGCCTAAGGATGCTCGGCACAAAAGTGATTTCCCCCAGATCGGTGGTGTTGATCACAAAGTGACGATCGCTGTCGCGCGGCGAAAAATCGCTCCGCGCCAGCACTTCCCTGGCGAGGATCGTCAGGATCCGCTCGACCGGCTCCACCAGTTCAAGTGCCCGGGAGGTGGGCTCGACGCCGCGGCCGGATCGAATGAAAAGCTCGTCACCGAGAATCCCCCGCAAACGGCGCAGGGACTGGCTGACGGTCGGCTGGTTGAGCCCGAGCGCCTCGGCTGCGCCGGTGACGCTACGCTCTTTCAGGATGGCCTGGAACAGCAGAAGCTGGTCCAGGGACAGGTTTTTCCCATCATCGATTTTCATGAAGCTTATTCCGATCCCCGAATAGTTCGCGCTCCGGCTGTTTGACAGAATGAAAATCGGTAGGGCGGCGAAGAGGAGTTAGCCGTCTCTACCCGACACGAGGAGGAGTTCATGCATACAGAAAGTGGCCTAGCTGTCCATGGGGAAATGGCACCGCCGAAGAAAGCGGACGCCCGTCGCGGCTATCGCTGGATCGCCCGAGAGATCGATAGCCTGGATCCCGAGACTGATTATGTCCGTATCTGGCAATTGACGTCCTGTTACCGGGTCGACGAAACCGCCTTCAATCTGCTCTACTGTCTTGGCCTGCCGCGGATCACCCAGAACCCGGCCGGCAGCGAGCTTCTCGCCTCGCGCACCCGCAAGGCCGTCGACCAGATGCACAAGCGCGCCTATGACACGCTGTCGAGCTTCTGGACCTGGTATGAAAAGGGTCCCGCCAGCGAAGAGACTCAGCGTTCGATCGAGCTGGTCAATCGGATCCATGCCGGCCTGGCCAAGAAATGGCCGGAGGCCTTTCCCGACGAAGACTATGTCTATACCGTCTGCATGCTTGCGACCTCCGCCCACCAGTTGCGCCAGAAGATCGGCGTGGCGGGCTTCAGCAATAAACAGAAGATCGCCGCGCATCATTTCTGGCGTGACATCCTGCGCATGATGCGCGGCATCAACGGCTATATCGATGTGTTTCCAGACGATTTCGCCGGCATGGAAAAACTGGTCGCCGAATTCGACGCCCGCGACTGGCCCCACAGCGAAGCCGGCTGCCAACTTGCCGAATATACGGTTCAGCAATTCTGCGAGGCCAATTTTCCGAGGCCGCTTCATGGCCTCGGCCGGCAGATGGTCCTTACGATGCAGGAGCCTTATATCCGCAAGCTCCGCGATATGGGCGAACCCAATCCGCTGGCAGCCTTCCTCGTCCGCAAGCTCATGCATTTCAAGATCTGGATGGCCGAACATGTTCTGCCGGATCCCAAACTTAGCGTGCCCGAGCGGGCGCGGCGGGCCGGCCGCACCGACAACCAGATGCAGATCCCCCCGATGATCGCGGTCAGCGAAGTGCCGTTTGCCCGCGATGGCCGGCTCGGTCCCGCGCCGCCCCGGCTTCGGCCGAAGGCACCGGGAAATGCCCTTTTCACTGATGCCGGTAATTGCTCGGCCTGACGCCGTGTCCCGCGGTGCCGGAGAGCCGCCAAAATTCTTGACCAAGGACAAGCGACAATGATTGATCTCACGCCACCGCCTGGCGCGGCCTCGGCCGGCCGGCCCGTTCGGGAGCGGTCCTCATGAAAAGACGAAACTTCCTTCTTTTGGCGGCGGCGGCCTCGCTCGGCGCAATCGCCGGGCCCCGTCTCGCACCGGCTTTCGCCGCCGGATCCGGCCTATTTCTTTACGACCGGCGCTTTTCCACCGGTCACACGGCTCTGCCCGGCGCCAGGATCGTAGCGACGGGCGCGGATGTTTCTCCTGTCTGGTTCACCGAGATCAGGCCCTATCTTATGGCCTCTTCCGCGCCGGTCACGGGTCTTACGCTCGGCGACACCCTTTTCTGCCTCTCGAGGCTTGCCGCCGACCTCAGCTGGCGAATCGCCGATTGCCACGTCGCTACCACCGGGACGAGGGTTCCCATAGATCACGTCACTGCTTCCGCACCCTATCGCTGGACCTTGGTCCCGCGCACCAGCCTGAACATGAAAGTAAGCTGACATGGCCATACTTCCGCCCGGCCTCACCGGCCAGCAATTCGAAGAGGCGCTCAAGCGCTTCCGCGCCATCGTCGGCGCTGATTGGGTCTTTACCTCTGAAGACGATCTTGCCACCTATCGCGATTCCTATTCGCCTTTCTGGGACGAGCCGGAAGAGCGGCTTGCCGCTGCCGCTGTCGCGCCGGACAGCACAGAACAGGTCCAGGCCCTGGTGCGTGTGGCCAATGATCTGAAAGTGCCGATCTATCCGATCTCAACCGGCAAGAATCTCGGTTATGGCGGCGCGGCACCCAATCTGTCGGGCAGCGTCATTGTTGATCTCAAGCGCATGAACCGGGTCATTGAGGTCGATTCCACCCGCTGTTTCGCGCTTGTCGAGCCGGGGGTTTCCTATTTCGACCTCTACAGTCACCTCAAGGACAAGGGGCTTGATCTCTGGATCGACTGTCCGGAACCGGGCTGGGGCAGCGTAATCGGCAATGCGCTGGATCGCGGGGTCGGCTACACGAGCCAGAATTACCGCGATCACTTCGGCGCCCATTGCGGAATGGAAGTCGTCCTCGCAAATGGCGAACTGATGCGGACGGGCATGGGCGCTCTGCCGGGCGCCGCTACATGGCAGGATTACAAATATGGGTTCGGCCCCTATGTCGATGGACTGTTCTCGCAGGGGAATTTCGGCATTGTGACCAAGATGGGCATCCATCTCATGCCGCGTCCGCAAGCCATGAGCGCCGGCGTCATTGAGGCGAAGAACTATGCCGATATCATTCCTCTTCTGGAGGTGCTGAACCGGCTCGAAATGTCGGGGCTTTGCGACGGCATGCCGCAGATCACCAGCCCGGTCACCGGCACTCTCGGCGCCAAGCCTGATCTGGAGATCACCCGGGTTCTCGGAATGCAGGGCGGACCGACGCCAGATGAACTCGCCCGTATCGCGGGGGACAGGCCGTTCTGGAACGTACGCGTCCTCTCCTATGGTCCGCCGGTAATCGCCAAAGCGAAATGGGAACATGCGAAAGAAGAATTCCGGAAGAAGCTGCCCGAATGCCGCTTCATTGAGGAAGTGACCTACGACATCCCGCTGACGCCCGAACAGGAAGAAGCACTCGAGCCCTATCGGCTCGATCTCGACCGCAAGGTCAATTTCGGCATTCCCAATCTCGGCATCTTTGCGATGGGCGCGCGCTCACCGGCCTTTCCTGCCCCGTCCGACGGCCATCTGTGGTTCTCGGCGGTGATCCCGCGTTCCGGCGAGGGCGTGATGAAGGCCCAGAACGTCTTCTGCAAGGCGATCGCCGAAATGGGCGTTTACGTTGGCTTCAATGCCCCGGTGCCGCTCGGCTATACGCCGCACACCTTCATCATGATCTTCCCGATCTTCATCTCCAAGACCAATGCGGAGATGAGCCGGAAAGGCCTGATGTTGCTCAAGCACCTTATCATGATAGCGGCCGAAAACGGCTGGGGCGAATATCGGGCGGCGCCGGCGCTGCAGGATTTCATCCTGGACCGCTACAGCTTCAACGATCATGCCTATCGGCGCTTCTGCGAGCAACTGAAAGATGCCGTCGATCCGAACGGCATTCTTGCCGCCGGCCGCTATGGCATCTGGCCGAAGCATATCCGCGACGAGAGGAAGTGACATGCGTATGACTCTTTTTCCCAGCCTTCTTCTTTCCATGCTCTCGGCTTCCGGCGCAGCACTAGCCGCCGATGCGCCAGCGGGCGTCAAGCGCGGCAAACAGGTCTTTGCCAAATGGTGCGCGCCCTGCCACGGTCCGGGCCGCCATACGCCGGGAACTATGGCGTTGCATTTCAAGTACAATGACGATCCGCCGCCGCTGCTCGAAATGCGTGGCGATCTCGATATCGACATGCTGGCCTATACGATCCGCAATGGAGCCTCGATCATGCCGTCTTTTCGCAAGACCGAGATCAGTGACGCCGACATAGAGGCGCTGGCCATGTATCTCAAAGCCAGCGCCAGGAAGTGAGACAGCTCTGCTATAAAAAATTTCGTTGATGTCCGAAAGAGCGCCAGGGCGTTTCGGCGAGACTACATGTGAGCTTTCATTAGGTTGTCCATTCAGAGCAGATCGAGGAGACTGGAGTTACCACACCTCAGTCATCCAGAATCGCTCCGAATGAACATCCATAAGAATGCCCGACTGACACCTTTGCGTCGAGGGGAAATGGCGCTTGCCATCATCGCAGGATTGCCCGTTGTCCGTGCCGCCAAGGTCTACGGCGTCTCGGACAAGATCGTGGCGCGTTGGGTCGAGCGCTTCAAAGCGGGTAGGCGCGAGGCCATGCTTGATCGCACGTCGCGACCGCTGTCTAGATCACATTTCATTTTTGTCGTGTGTGGGCTCCACTGGTGTCAATACTTTTCTTGATGCCTTGCGCTTGGGGGCGGCCTTCAAAGACGCGTGCGCAGCCATTCAAGCGAAGTGCATCAAATGACTAACGCCCATGTCGCTGAGCCCACGTAGTTCATGGTTAGGGCCTATAAATCGGTTGACTGTTCCATTGCTCCCCGTTCCCCAAAAGCGCGCCGACTTCCAAGGCGTTTATATGGAAATGGGCGTTGGTGCATAGATCACCTTTTAGAAGGTAATTGCCCTGGGAACGGCGCGAAGCAACAGGGCCCTGCCGATCAGGTTTCATTACTCATGGTCCGCTTTCGCGCTCGACAGGACAAAGGCTGTCAGTTCGGCGGGGACTGTCGCAAATCTCCGTGGTTGCCGAGTTGTTGACCATCGGCGAGGAAATTGCCGCTCCCGATGTAGCGGAATGTCGCCATGATTCTGAAAACGATTACCAAAAAATGCAGCTTCAATAGTAGGATGATTTCAAAGGGCGGTATTTAGAGACATGGCTCATTGTCGGGGATACAGCCGAGTTGCAACGTACGACAAGGTGAAGGTGCTTCACCGCGAGATCTCGTTTGTTGCTGAATCCGCGGCAAGCGCTTGATGCTTTACCGACTATGCAATTGATCGGAAATCGCTTCAGCCGTTTCAAGCAGCATCCGGCTGAGCGCATCAACGCGATCTTTTTCCAGTCGCGAGGAAATGGCAGAAATCGTTACCGCAAGATAGGGCTGGCCATAGGCATTGGGAACGGTCGCACAAATCCCGGCCACACCTTTGATCGTCACATCTTTCGCCCAGCCATAGCCTTGCGACCGGATGCGTTCGATCTCGTCGCGCAGGAATTCGGCATTGCCGGCACCAAACAGGTCGGGCGTTTTCTCCGCACGGCTGATGACGTCTTCGGCCTCGGCCGGCTCCATCGAGGCCAGAAATGCGTGCCCGGCATGGCTTCCGACGAGCGGCAATGTCTGTCCGGCATTGACGACATGGGTGCGGATCGGAAAGGCGCCTTCGCATCGAAGAAGATAGAAGGATTGATCGCCGCGCCGGATGGCAAGATAGACCGTGTCACCGCATCGGTTGGCGAGATCCTGCATGATTTGCCGGAACGGTTCGAGGTCGCCAAGCGGACTGGGTGCCGACAGGCCGATCTCATAGAGCGCTGTGCCGAGATGATAGCGTTTCGAGGACTTCTGCTGCACAAATCTCTCTGCAATCAGCGACTGCAGAATACGATGAACCGTCGGCCGGGAAAGACCCGTCGCATTGGTCAGGTCAAGCAGCCGTGTGCCGGAATGGCCTCTTTTGGCCACTTCCCGCAATATGCGGCAGGTCCTTTCGACGACCTGGCTCTTGGAACCGCCATCGTCCAGCATGTCGTCGCTCATCGAATCTCCCCCGCAATTTTCGAGCCCCTCACCTATAGCTCGCCACAAATGACTAGAAAAGACCGATATGCGGACTATTTTTTCGATGGCCCAGAATGATTTTGGTTCTTCGTCAAAAAAGTAAATATTCTATCTATCTGTTATTATTTTGTTATATCTGATTTTTCCGCCTTCTACATATCCTATTCCCCATTCCAAATATGGACTTTTTTTCGAGCATCCCCTAGCAATTCCGAAAGGTGAAGGCGATCAAACAGGGTCGCGGGCGTGTTTCGGGAGAGGGAAATGAACAGAATTGACATGGAAGGACGGGTGGCGGTCGTCACCGGAGGAGCGCGTGGTATCGGCCTGGCGATCGCGCGGCGGTTCGCGCAATCGGGCGCTCGCGTTGCAATCTGGGATTTGCGAAACGGTGAGGAGGCCGCGCGCGCAATCGAAGGCGCAATTGGCGTTGCTTGCGACGTCTCCTCTGAGGCCTCGGTGGCTGCGGCCATGCTTGAAACAGAAAAACAGCTTGGCAAGGTCGACATCCTGGTCACATCCGCCGGCATGACGGGCCTTACGCATCCCGTCGATCAGCATCCGGCACAGGCATGGAAACAAGTGGTCGATGTGCATCTGTTTGGCGCCTTCCTGTGTTGTCGGGCAGCGCTCCCCTCCATGTTGGAGCGCAATTATGGCCGGATCGTCACCGTCGCTTCGGTTGCCGGAAAAGAAGGGAACCCCAACGCATCGAGCTACTCCGCAGCAAAGGCGGGAATCATTGGCCTCACAAAATCGCTCGGCAAGGAACTGGCCGGCACCGGCGTCCGGGCGAACTGCATTGCGCCGGGACTGATCGATACGCCATTGATGGAGCAATTGCCGCCGGAACAGGTCGCCTTTTCGCTTTCGAAAATCCCGATGGGGCGATTTGGAACGGTGGAGGAGGTCGCGGCCATGGTGAGCTGGATGTGTTCCGAGGAATGTTCATTCACGACCGGAGCCGTTTTCGATATTTCCGGAGGTCGAGCGACCTATTGAAGTTCATATAATGGACATTAATTTCCAATGCATGCGGATTGTGAACGGAAAAAATAAAAAAACTTCACCAGACAAACTAATTTTCAATGCGTTGATGCAGATCAACTGCTTTGAAAATATTTTCATTTGAGTCCGATATGCGGACTAATGAAATTGACAGAACGTCACCCGTGATTATGTTCGGTCCCAGTTCTTGAGGGGGAATGTCGAAAGCATCCAGCCGACAAATGTGATGACGAGGCTTTCGGGCCTGTTGTCCGTGGCTGGAGGGCGCGACAATCCGAACAGAGGAGGCGTCGGTCGGGAGGCCGGCGTTGGGTGGAACGTGAATTCAGCAACGGCATTGCCGGCGGTCGAGCAAGTGCCTAGTGGCCAGGCTGTCGTCGATATTCTGGTGGCAGAAGGCGTCAAGGCGGTGTTCGGCATGCCGGGCGGCCACGTCCTCGGCATTTATGACGCACTCCATGGGTGCGCCGAAATCCGCAGCTATCTGGTTCGCCATGAACAGCAGGCCCCGGCTTTGGCGACGGGCTATTTCCAGCTGACGGGTGACCTCGCTGTCTGTCTCGTAACTGCCGGACCCGGCGCCACCAATCTCTTGACCAGCGTTGCAGAAGCCTATGTCGGTTCCATTCCGATGATCATTCTGGCCGGCAGGGGCGCAACCGCCACAGCCTTTCGTGGCGCCAGCCAGGAAGTCTCGACCGAAAAGATCTTTGCGCCGGTGACCAAATGGTCGGTCCGTGTCGATCGCGCCGAACTTTTGCCGGAGGTTCTCAGTCAGGCATTCCGGATTGCCCGCAGCGGCAAGCCGGGCCCGGTCTATATCGATATCCCGCGCGATCTCCTGACGGAAACGATTGCAGCGCCAAGGCCCAACCCGTCGCGTTCGGCGCGGCTGGCTGCCGATGAGCGGACGATCCGCGAGGCCGCGCGCCTTTTGGCCACAGCGCGCCATCCGCTTATGGTGGCAGGCGGTGGTGTCATTGCCTCGGGTGCCTGGGACGAATTGCGGACTCTCGCGGAATCTCTGGCGATCCCGGTCGTCACGAGCCTTTCCGGTCGCGGATCGATTGCCGATGATCATCCGCTGTCCGCCGGCGGGCTCGGCGCCCATCGCAACGGTCTTTCGAAGCGATTGCTGAAGCAGGCCGATGTCGTGATCGGTCTGGGCACCCGGTTCGAGGAAATGGAAAACAACTGGCGTCCCGGCTTCGTGCCGTCGCCCGAGGCGACCTATATCCAGGTCGATATCGATCCTGCGGAAATCTCCCGCAGCATTCCGGCCGGACTCGGTATCGTCGGTGATCTCAAAACGGTGCTCGGGCAGTTGAACCTTGCGTTGGCCGAAGAGGGGTTATCGGATCCGAACACGGATTTCCGCAACCATCCGCGAACGCGCGATTGCGCCGAGACGCTTGCTTCCATCCGCTCCGAACTCGAACAGAAGGGTAAGGTTGCCGGTGACTGCATCCACCCGGTGCAGGCCATTCGCGCGGTTGGCCGTCACCTGCCCAGGGATGCCTCGGTGGCGATCGATGTCGGTTGCTTGGCTCAGCATATGGCCGGCGCCTTTCCCGTCTTCGAGATTTTCGGGCCGCGACAGACAATCACGCCCTCGTCCTTTTACGGCATGGGCTTTGCCTCGATGGCTCTTCCGGCCGCCAGAATTGCCCGACCCGACCATCCGGCGATCGGGTTCGTAGGAGACGGATCGTTCCAGATGGTGATGCCGATCCTGGCGACCGCTGCGGAATACCGGCTCGGCGTGACATGGATCGTCCTGAACGACGCTGCTTTGGGTTCGATCCGCGATATCCAGGAGCATGCTTTCGGCAATCGCATTCTCGACACAGACTTCAAGCTGATGCCGGATCTGGCGGCACTTGCCCGCGCCTGTCATTGCCACGGCGAAACCGTTCGAAACCGAGCAGACCTAGATGATGCGATCGCACGTGCGCTTGCCGCCAATGAAAACGGCCAACCGGCCGTGATCGATATCCGTGTCGACCGCGAGCGACTGCAAAACACCTATGACCATTACCTCTTCTACGGCAGGTCCGAACCGTGAATGGCGCCGGAAGATGAAGCGCGGAGCAAGATTGTGACAAGACTGAACTATGGCCAGCCCTTGGATGGCATCACGCAGGTGGCGTTCACCGTTGCCGATATCGAGGCCGAAATCGACCGCTACAGCCGTGAGTTCGGCATTGCCCCCTGGTTTTTGCGCGGCCCCTTCACGCCGGAGAACGCGCTCTACCGGGGTCAGCCCACCCGCGTTTTGCTCAGCTTGGCGATGGCCTTTTCGGGCCATCTGATGATCGAACTTGTTCAGCAGCATAATGACGAGCCGTCTGTATATCGCGAAACGGTCGAAAGGACGGGCTACGGCTTTCACCATTTCGGGATCGCGACGGCAGATTTCGACACGAGGTCGGACGCTTACCGCAACAGCGGCTTCGAACCTGTCTTTACCGATCGGACGCCGGTCGGAACGCGGATCGCCTATTTTGACTGCAAGGGCACCATGCCCGGCATGATCGAACTCATCGAAATGAATTCCTCCCAGGAGCGCCGCTATTCGCGCATCTATGCCGAAGCGGCTGCCTGGGATGGAACCGACCCTATTCGCCGGATGTGATGCCGGACGATGGACACTAAACCAAGGAGGAGAACCTGATGTCCAGATTGAAGACGACCAGCCTTTTGACGAGCCTCGTTCTGTCGCTTGCCGCAAGCACTGCCTATGCTGCCGATACGTTCAAGTTCGCTGTCATCGATCCGCTGTCGGGCCCGGCCGCTGTCGTGACCGAGCGTATTCTCAATGTTCTCACCTATTCGGTCAAAGAGGTGAACGACAAGGGCGGGCTCAACGGCCAGCCGATCGAGGTTCTGACCTTCGACAACAAGATGTCGCCTCAGGAAACCGCCATCCAGGCCCAGAAGGCAATCGATCAGGGCGCCCGCATCCTGCAGACGAGCGTCTCCTCCGGCAACACATTTGCCTTGGTGGATTTCGTTGCCAAGTACAATCGCCGCAATCCGGACAACAAGGTCATCGTCTTCGACGGTGCCAGCCACGATCCGCTGACGACAGGCGAAAAGTGCAACTACTACAGCTTCTCCTGGGTTCTGAACGCCAACATGAAGACCAAGGGTCTCGGTGTCTTCCTCAAGAGCCAGTCTGATATCAAGAAAGTCTATCTGCTCAATGCCGAAGGCTCATCCGGCCAGACGACCCGCGCACGCGTGATGGACATGCTGAAAGAAATGCGTCCCGATATCGAGATCGTCGGTGATGAAACCCATCCGCTGCAGAAGGTCACGGATTTCGCACCCTATGTCGCCAAGATCCGCAGCTCAGGCGCCGATGTCGTGATCACGTCCGACTGGGGTGCCGATCTTGCGCTGGTCCTGAAGGCAGCCGGCGAAGCCAAGCTTGCGACCAAGTGGTTCACCTACTTCTCCACTGGCCCGGGTGCGCCGACATCCATCAAGCAGGCTGGTCTCGACAATCTTATCTATTCGGTCTTTGACGGCGATGCGGGAATCGACAATGCCGATCTCAAGGCGTTCGAAGAAAGCTTCCGCAAGGAAAAGGGCACCTCGGCGAGCCCGTTCCCCGGCGATACCTCGGCCGTGCGGGCTCTGAAGGCCGCGTCCGAAAAGGCAGGCTCAAATGATGTCGACGCACTGGTTGCCGCCCTCGAAGGCATCCAGATCAAGACCGTGTTCGGCGCCGATGCCACCGTCCGTCCGGACGACCACCAGATCATTACCCAGATGGCGATCTCGAGCTTCGGTCCGACCAAGGATGGCGGCCTTGACGAGGAAGGCACCAGTTGGGGCTGGCATACCCAGGCGATCATCCCGGCAACCGACATTACGCTTGAGCCCAAGGATTGCGAGATGAAGCGACCCTGAGGAGCCGGCACGTGGCGGTTTGACCGTCGCATCGTCCTATCCTCAAGACCTATGGAATGAGGTTGGACAATCGTTCAAGAATGGCGCGGGCCGATCGGGCCCGGCCAACAATTGCAAGGCGAGGAGAAAACATGGTCGAATATAATGTCATGGCCGAAGGGCTCGAATTCCCAGAAGGCCCGGTCGCGATGGAAGATGGCTCGGTCATCCTGGTCGAAATCAAGGCGCGCTGCATTACCCGCATCTTTCCGGATGGCCGCAAGGAGAAGGTCGTCCAGATGAGCGGCGCACCGAATGGCGCCGCCTTCGGTCCCGACGGAGCCCTTTACATCTGCAACAATGGTGACGGTTTCCTGTGGGGTGCTCCCGGCGGCATCACCCAGCCGGTTGGCGGCTCGCCGACCTATTCCGGCGGCCGTATCGAACGCGTTGATCTCGCAAGCGGCGAAGTTCGCGAACTCTATCGCGCTGTCGATGGCCATCCGTTGCTGATGCCGAATGATCTTGTCTTCGACCGTCAGGGTGGCTTCTATTTCACCGACCATGGCAGCCGGGAAGCCCGCAGCTTCAATTGCGGCGGCGTCTATTACGGCAAGATCGATGGCTCGATGGTCAAGGAAATCGCCTTCCCGATCACCACCGCCAATGGCGTCGGCCTGTCACCGGACGAAAGGACGCTCTATGTCGCCGAAACCGAGACCGGGCGGCTCTATTCGTATGAGATCACGGCGCCGGGCGAGATCGTAAAGCCCAACCCGGCTCGTCCCGGAGATCCCGTCCTGGCCCAGATCGAGGGCTTCAAACGCTACGATTCCCTCGCAGTCGAGGAAAACGGCAATATCTGCGTTGCGGGTCTCACACCGGGTTGCATCACGGTCATTTCGCCAGAGGGCAAGGAAGTCGAGTGCATTCCGATGCCGGATGAGTTTTCGACCAATATCTGCTTTGGCGGCGCCGACATGCGGACGGCCTATATCACCCTTTCCGGCAGCGGCCGCCTGATTTCCATGCGCTGGCCACGACCTGGCCTGCGGCTCAACTTTCAGCGGTTCTGAAACCGCCCCCCATCATATGCAAGACAGACTGGAACCGACATGGATGTGCTGATCTTCTCGCTGCTCAACGGCCTGCTTTACGGCATGCTGCTGTTCATTCTCGCCAGTGGCCTGACGCTGATCTTCTCCATGATGGGGGTGTTGAATTTCGCCCATGCGAGCTTCTTCATGCTCGGCGCCTATTTCGGCTTTGAAATCAGCCGTTGGACGGGCTTCTGGGTCGCCCTGATCGCCGCGCCGCTTCTTGTCGGCTGCGTCGGCGCCTTCGTCGAACGGTTCGGACTTCGGACTGTCCACAAATATGGCCATCTTGGCGAACTGCTTTTCACCTTTGGTCTCGCCTTCCTCATCGAAGAGGTCGTGCAGATGTTCTGGGGGCGCTCACCGCTCGATTTCCGGGTGCCGGAAGCGCTTGATTTCACTGCCTTCACCCTGTTCGGCGCCGGCTATCCAGCGTTCCGCATCTTCATGCTGGTCGTGTCCGTCGCCATCTTCGCGAGCCTGTTTCTGGTTCTGACCCGGACCCGCGTCGGGCTCATCGTGCAGGCCTCGCTCACCCATCCGGACATGGTGGCCATGCTGGGGCACAATGTGCCGCGCGTCTTCATGCTGGTCTTCGGTGCCGGCAGCGCTCTGGCAGGACTGGCGGGCGTCATCGCGGGGCCGGTGCTGATCACCCAGCCGTCGATGGCCGCAGCACTCGGACCCATCCTGTTTGTCATCATCGTGGTCGGCGGTCTCGGTTCGCTGACGGGCGCCTTCATTGCCTCGGTCCTGGTCGGCTGCATCCAGACCTTCGCCGTGTCGATCGATCTGTCGCTTGCCGATTTGTTCGGCCTGTTCGGCGCCGCTGAGGTGCCTGCGATACTCGGCGATCTCCGTGACGTGACCGTCGCCCAGATCGGTCCCATCATTCCCTACCTGCTTCTGGTCCTGGTGCTGATTTTCAGTCCGACCGGCCTGATCGGCAAGCGCAGCTGAACCGAAGCGAGAGAGGATCCAAGTCATGACCCCCATTGCAACCGCCGCACCGGCCACCGGCTGGCAAGCCAGAAACCACACAATCGCAATCACGGGCTGGATCGTGCTTGCGATCGTCCTGGTGGTGCTGCCGCTCGTCTTTCCCGGACGATCGGCCATCAGCACCTTCTCCTATCTCGGAATCATGGCGATCTTCGCCCTGTCTTATAATGTGCTGCTGGGTCAGGCTGGATTGCTGTCGCTCGGCCATGGCATGTTCTTCGGCTTCGGCGGTTTCATCACCGTCCTCGTCTTTCAGCTCTGCGAGGAAAGCGGCGTCAACTTTCCGTTGCCGCTTCTGCCCCTCTTCGGAGCGGTCGGCGCGAGCCTGTTCGGTATCCTGTTCGGCTGGATCGCGGCCGGGCGCGGCGGCATGACTTTCGCCATGATCACGCTCGGCCTTGGGGAACTGGTGCATGCCGCAAGCTTCATTCTTCCGAGCTTCTTCGGCGGTGAAGAGGGCAAGGGCATTGACCGGACGATGACAGGAAGCCTTTTCGGCTTCGATTTCGCGACCCAGATCGAGATCTATTATGTGATCGTCGGCTGGTTCTTTATCTCGGCAGTGCTGCTCTTTCTCGTCACGAAAACCCCCTTCGGCCTCCTCGCCAATGCGGTGCGCGAAAATGCGGAACGGGTCGAATTCGTGGGTTTCAAACCCTCGCGCATACGTTTCCTCTCCTTCGTCATCGCCGCCTTCTTCGGTGGTATTGCCGGAGGGCTGGCCGCGCTGAATTTCGAAGTGATGACGACATCCGATATCGGGGCGGCGCAATCGACGCTCGTTCTTCTCATGACCTATATCGGCGGCATCCAGAACTTCTTCGGGCCGGTGATCGGCGCCATCACGATCGGCATCATGAAGATCTGGCTCTCGGACATCACACCCGCCTGGCAGCTCTATTTCGGCATTCTCTTCATTTTCGTGGTGATGTTCGTGCCCGAGGGTCTGGTCGGCATTCTGACGGCAGCCCGCCGCTATTTTTCCAGCCCGATGCGGTTTGCACTGGCCCCGGCAACATTGCTTGTCGGCCTGACAGGCCTCGCCACCGCCATCGGACTGAGCCTCATGATCGAGCTTGGCTATCGCTCCGGCCTCGATGCTGCGAAGGGGCCGGTGCTCAGTTTTTTCGGCCTCGCCTTTGATGTCCAGTCCGCTCTCTCCTCGACGCTCGGCGCCACACTCCTGATCGGGGGCTTCCTCGCCACCCGACTTGCGCTTTCCCGTCTGGAAGATCGCCGGCACAACCTGACAACCCAACTGCAAACCGGAGGCGCGGCATGAGCCAGTCCAGTCCTGAAATCGCGTTGAGCCTCAAGGATGTCCGCAAACGCTTCGGCCCGGTCGAGATTATCCGCGGGGTCAATCTCGATATCCGCAAGGGAGAACGGCATGCACTGATCGGCCCGAATGGCGCCGGGAAATCCACCCTGTTTCATCTGATCAGCGGCAGACTGCAGGCCTCAAGCGGCACGATCAGCCTCAATGATCGACAGATACAGCAGATGCGGCCGGCAGACATCTGCCGCGCCGGCCTGTCACGCTCTTTCCAGATCACCAACGTGTTCAAGAAACTGACGGTGATCGAAAACCTGCGCAGCGCCGTTTTCTGGCGGCTCGGCTATAAATATTCGCTGTTCCGCATGGTCTCCGGCCTTTCGGATGTCGAGCAGCTTTGCGAGGAACTCCTCCACCAGATCGGCCTCGAACATCGCCGTGACAGCCAGGCGGATGTCCTCTCCTATGCCGAGCAGCGTGCGCTCGAACTCGGCCTCGCCATTGCCGGCGGCGCCGACGTGCTGCTGCTCGACGAGCCGATGGCCGGTATGAGCCATTCGGAAACGCACCATGCGCTTGAGCTCATCAAGCGGGTCTCGCAGGGCAAGACGCTCCTGATGGTCGAACATGACATGGGCGTGATCTTCGATCTCGCCGACCGTATTTCCGTGCTGGTCTATGGGCAGGTGATCGCCACCGGCACACCCGAGGAAATTCGCGCCAACGAGCGTGTCAAGGAAGCCTATCTCGGCACATCGATGGACGAACTCAAGAAGGAGGTCTCGGCATGACGGCCCTGTCGAAAGCGCCTTTGACGGAAGAACTCCTCGATATCCGAGGGCTCCATGCCTTCTATGGCAAGAGCCACATCCTGCATGGCGTCAATCTCACGGTCGGCAAAGGCGAGATCGTCAGCCTGCTCGGCCGCAACGGAGCGGGTCGTTCCACGACACTCAAGGCCATCATGGGCGATGTTGCAACGCGTGGCTCGGTGTTCTGGCGCGGCAAGGATATTGCCGGGCTCAAACCACACCAGATTGCCTATCACGGCATCGGCTATGTTCCGGAGAATCGCGACATCTTTGGTGCGCTCACGGTGCGGGAGAACCTTGTTCTCGGCCTCAAGCGCGGTGGCCCGGGCCGCTGGTCGATGGAGGATATCTTCGATCTCTTCCCGGTGCTTCGCGAAAGGGCCGATACACGCGCCGGCGTGCTTTCCGGCGGCGAGCAGCAGATGCTGACCATCTGCCGGACGCTCATTGGCGATCCCGATCTCATCATGATCGATGAACCGACCGAAGGGCTGGCTCCGCGGATGGTCGAAGCGGTCGGACGACTGCTGGCGCGCATTGCCGAGCGGGGAATTTCCATTCTGCTGGTGGAACAGAAGCTGGTGATCGCACTCGGGATCAGCCATCGGCTCTATGTCATGGGCCATGGCGAGATCGTCTTTGAAGGTACACCGGCCGACCTGATGGCCAATGATGGTATCCGCAGCGAGTGGCTGGAGGTTTGAATGTCGATGGAGATGCAAATGCGGAAGAGAACCAAGCCCGTCGCATTGGTCACGGGCGGACGGCAGGGGCTGGGGCGTGCAATTGCGATTGAAATGGCCGACAAGGGCTTCGATCTGGTGATCATGGATCTGGTTGCCGACGAACGCGCCGACGAAACGCTCGCGACCCTCGCAGCAAAGAGCGCCGCCGCGCGGTTCGTCACGGGAGATCTCGCCGATCTGTCGAGCCATTCGCAGATCATCGAGGAGGCCTGGAATGCATTCGGCGGCGTGGATTGTCTGGTCAACAATGCCGGTGTCGCCGCGCGACCTCTGACCGACATTCTCGATCTGTCGCCGGAAGCCTTCGACTTCAACCTCGGCATCAACCTGCGCGGCACCTTCTTTCTCACCCAGGCCATGTCGCGGAAGATGCTGGCGGAACCGGACACATCCTTCTATCGCTCCGTCATCTTCATCACCTCGATCGCCGCCGAACATGTCTCTATCGACCGGTCGCAATATTGCGTCTCGAAGGCCGGGCTGTCGATGACCGCCAAGCTCTACGCCGTCCGGCTTGCCGCGGCAGGGATCCATGTCCATGAGGTCCGGCCGGGTTTCATCAAGACGGATATGACAGCGTCCGCCAGCACCGCGAAAATCGATGCCTATATCGAATCCGGCGGTGTGCCGCTCAGGCGTTGGGGACGCCCCGAGGATGTCGGCGCGACAACGGCGACACTCGCCTCCGGAGCCATGCCCTATCTGAATGGGCAAGCGATCTATGTCGATGGCGCCTTTCATCTGCCCATAGCCTGATTTCGTTTGAGACCTGGATGCCTGGTTGCGCGGCGGCAGACGCCGCGCGATTTTGCATGTCCAGATGCCACGCAATATGTCCGTTAATTGGACTTTTAAAATACCAAAGAAAACAGTTGAAAGCGCCTAATTACTTGGGCTATTCGGAATTAAATGGATCTCTCGTTAAGTCAACGAATTATTAAGTCCAATATGTGAACTTTATGATCTCAGGATCTTGTGCGCAGGACTGGACCTGCAGGAGGAGGAAAAATGCTGCAATCCGCTGGAAGCTCAGAAGCCGTTCTGTCTGTCGATGGTGTCGAGGTCACCTATTTCTCTGCCGGGAAGGATCATCCGTCCCGGCCGGTGCTTGTCATGGTTCATGGCACCGGTGGCACGACAGACAGCCATTTCGGATATCTGTTGCCGCTTCTGGCGACGCGTCAGAAGGTCGTTTCGCTCAATCTTGCCGATCCGGGTGGACGCCTCGAACTGTCACAGCTCGTCCGCCAGGTCGAAGCCGTGATCCGCCATGTCGGTGGCGGCTCCAGGGTCGCACTGCTTGGCTACTCGCTTGGCGCTGTGGTTGCCGCAGCCACTGCTGCCGCGCATGCCGATCTCGTGGCATCGCTGGCGCTCGTCGCCGGCTGGATGAAGACGGACACCCATCAACGTCTTCGCAACCGGGTCTGGCGGACATTGCGCAACGAGGGGTCGACGGCGATTCGCGAATATATGACCTTCTGTGCCTTTTCGGCCCGCTTCATGGCCGAAAAGAGCCTCGACGATATGCTGGCAGCGGCCCAGATGCTGCAACTGACGGATTTCGTCGATCGCCAAATGGATCTCAACACCCGCATCGACCTGACGGCAGAGATTGCGTCCATCAAGGCGACAACGCTGGTGGTCGGCTGCACCTTCGACCAGATGGTGCCCAAGCACCATTCGAAGGCCCTGTTCGGCGCCATCGAGGATGCCCGCTATACGGAAATCGCGTCCGGCCATGCTGTCGTCTTCGAACGCGCAGCGGAGCTTTTCCATGTGGTGGACAGCTTTCTCCGCCAACCGTCACGCCATCCGGCTGGAAGCCTGCTTCCGGCACTGAAGCCATGATGACCGATCAGCATCGAACAGGACAAAGGGAGCAGGACATGACCAATATATCCAATCACAGCAAGATCATCATCGTCGGCGCGGGCTTTGCCGGTCTCGGCATGGGCATCCAGCTCGTGCGTCACGGCGAGCGTGATTTCGTCATTCTCGAAAGGGCCGCCGATGTCGGCGGAACCTGGCGCGACAATCACTATCCGGGCATCGCCTGCGACGTGCCTTCGCACCTCTATTCTTTCTCCTACCGGCTCAATCCGGAATGGTCGCGGGTCTTTTCTCCGGGTGGCGAGATCCAGCAATATCTGCGCGATTGCGCCCGCGAAGAGGGTCTTCTGCCGCATATCCGCTTTGGTGCCGATATGCAGTCGGCCCGTTGGGATGATGCCGCAAATCTCTGGATGGTCGAAACGCCGCTCGGCACCTTTACCGCCCAGTATCTGATCACCGGCACCGGCCATCTCGCCGATGGCCGTTTTCCCGATGTCGACGGACTTTCCGGGTTCACCGGCCAGGCCTTCCATTCTGCGGACTGGAACCACAACGTTTCGCTTGAAGGCAAGCGGATCGGCGTTGTCGGTTCCGGTGCCTCGGCAATCCAGATCGTGCCGGAAATGGCAAAAGTGGCTTCAGAGCTTGTGGTGTTCCAGCGAAGTGCAGCCTATGTCATCCCGCGCTTCGACCGGCATTATTCGGAAGCGGAGAAAGGCCTGTTCCGCCGCGATGCCGAAGCGATGGAGGCGCTCCGTTCGGAGGTCTTCTGGGGCGGCGAATATAATTATGCCCAGCGCCGCAATGTGCCGCGGTTCCTCAACGAGGCCAAGACCATGGCGCTCGATCATCTGGCAAAGCAGGTGCCGGACCCCGAGCTGCGGGCGAAACTGACTCCCGATTACGAAGTCGGCTGCAAGCGCCTGCTGATTTCGAACGAGTATTTCCCGAGTTTCCTCAAGCCGAATGTCACGCTCGAGACATCGGCGCTGGCCCGGGTCGAGGGATCCAAAGCCATCAGCGCCAAAGGCAATGGCTATGATCTCGATGTGCTCGTCTTTGCGACCGGGTTTGAGGCCGTGCGTCCGCCCTTCGCCAAGCGGGTTTTCGACAAGAACGGCGTCAGTCTCGACGCCCATTGGGATCTCGGCATGCAGGCCTACCGGTCGATTGCGGTCAACGGCTACCCCAATCTCTTCATCATCAATGGACCCAATACCGGCCTCGGCCACAACTCGATCGTCTACATCATCGAGGCGCAGGTCGATTATATTCTCGGCGCGCTCGGTTATGCGCAAGATCGCAAAATCAAGGTCATGGAAGCCGGCCGCGAGGCCGAAGACGCCTATATGGAGGACCTGCATAGCCGCAGCGAAGGCACGGTCTGGCTCGATGGTGGTTGCAAAAGCTGGTATGTGGACCCGCGCAGCGGTCGCCTGACCCTGATCTGGCCCGATTATGCCCATGCATTCCGCGACGAGAACGGCACTTTCGAGCCGGGCGGCTATCTCATGGATGGCATGCTTCAAGCGGCTGCAGACTGAGGAGATCGACCATGCTCTTTGGCAAAACCCTTGTTATCACGGGCGTTGCGTCCGGGATTGGCGCGCGGACGGCGGAGATGGCGCTCGGCATGGGTGCCGACGTGGTCGGGATCGATGTGCGCGCGCCGGCCAATCCGGGCCCGAATTTCCTGCAGGGTGACATCTCGTCACCTGCCGGAATT
>NZ_JAUOZU010000016.1 GCF_030551875.1 Fluviirhizobium alvei
TCGGTCTGGCGGGCGATTTCCTGCACGATCGAGATCTTCTCGGCAATCGTGCGCATCGCACCGACGGCACGACCGACGGCCTCGCCGGAGACTTCCGCGTCCTTGGCCGACTGGCGAGCGATCTTTTCGGTCTGGGCAGCGTTATCGGCATTCTGCTTGATGTTGGCGGCCATCTCTTCCATCGAAGCGGACGCTTCTTCAGCCGAGGAGGCCTGTTCCGTCGCACCCTGCGACAGCTGTTCGGAGCTTGCCGACAGTTCCTGGCTGCCCGAGGAGACATTGACCGAGGCAGAAAGCGCATCGGCGACAACGCCACGCAGACGCTCGATCATCTGATTGACATTGCCCAGCAGTTCGCCGATTTCATCGCGGCTCGAAATGTCGGCGAACTTGGTCAGATCACCTTCGGCAACGTCGCGGACGGCTGTCGTGGCACGGCCAAGGCCGCGGCTGATGGTCAACGAAATCCAGATGGCCGCGGCAACTGCAATCAAAGTCGCACCGACTGCGACACCGATCATGATGGCGCGGGTGGATTCGTAGATTACATCCGTCTCGGCATTCGCATCATTCAGCTGCTGTTTGGAAAGGTCGATCAGTTCACTGACCGCATCGTCAAGCTCATTGACGGCGGCGCGGGCATCGGTGACCGAAATGCGGTTGGCCTGATCAACCATGCCGCCTGCAATCAAACCGCGAATCTTGTCGTCGGAAGCATTAGCCTTTTCAACCAGTTCCTGAATTTTCAGCCACCGGGGCCGACCTTGTTCGGAGGCAATGGCCAGTGCGCTTTCGAGCGTCGAGGCAATCACGCTGCGGGCGGCATCGCCTTTGGTACGGGCGGCATCGACTTCTGCCGGCGTCGTGGCGACCAGCATGTTCTTCTGCTGGCGGATCGTCTGCAGCGCCTCAATCTTGATGCGTTGGACAAGCTCAAGTCGGGCCACCGGTCCACGTGTCATGGCAGCCATGGCATCATTGATCGTTCCG
Source organism: Fluviirhizobium alvei (assembly GCF_030551875.1). Taxonomy (GTDB): domain Bacteria; phylum Pseudomonadota; class Alphaproteobacteria; order Rhizobiales; family Rhizobiaceae; genus Rhizobium_E; species Rhizobium_E alvei. The sequence continues at coordinate 991 of NZ_JAUOZU010000016.1, forward strand.
AGGCTGACAATGCCGTAAACGGCACTGCCTACCAGAAGCGCAATCATGATGATGAAGGAAATCGCCAGTTTGGTTTTGATCGTCAGGTTCATAGTCAGGATCCTTAAGATGCCAAGGCGATGGTTTGGTCGCCCGATGCGGTGAAAATTGCGTCAAGGTTAGGGACGATGATGAACTCACCGCCACGCTTGACCAGGCAATCGAGATAATCGGGTCGCCACCGCATACCGACGCTGGGCGGCGGCTCGCTTGCGGTCCGTTGAAGTGTGGTCACTTCGTAAACCCGATCTGTCCGGATGCCGACGAGGGTCTCCTCCCCTTCAATCTCAAGCTCAAGGACCACGATACGGCTGTCGATCGTAGCTTCCGATGCCTCCAATCCGAAGGCGAGGCGCATATCCGCAAGGGGAATGACCTTGCCGCGGAAATTGATCACGCTGCCGACGAACGGTCTGGCGGCCGGCACCTTGGTCTCGGGCAGGAGATCGAGGATTTCCTGCACCACCACCGCCTCGATGGCGAATGTTTCTCCTGAAAGACCGAAAGTCAGGACCGCCACTTCTTCGGCTCCATTCCAGAGCCTATCGAACTGCTGTTTGTTATGTACGATTGTCATCCGGCTGCTCGCAACTGCGCCTCCTGGTTCTGACCAACATGGACGAGGTGCGACACATCGAGGATGAGTGCCACGGACCCGTCCCCAAGGATCGTCGCCCCTGAGAAGGTGACGACATCATGATGGAGCTTGGACATGGATTTGATCACGGTCTGATGGTCGCCGATGATCTGGTCGACGACGAGACCCACGCGTTCATCGCCGGTGGAAATCACCACGACCTTCTGATGCGGATCGGGCGGCGTTCCTGTGCGGAAGAGATCCCGCAGTCGAAGGAACGGTACCAGGCTGTCGCGAAGGGAAATGAAGCTGCGACCGCGCGACCGCATGTCTTGCTCGACCGAAAGCTCAAGGCATTCTTCAACCGCCGAGAGCGGGATGACATAGCAGCCGGTTCCCACCCGCACGAGCAGACCATCGATGATGGCGAGCGTCAGCGGAATGGAGAGCGAGATGATCGACCCTTCGCCCGGCTGGCTTGTCACATTGATCGAGCCGCGCAATGCCTCGACCGATTTCTTGACAACATCCATACCGACACCGCGGCCGGAAAGATTGGTGACCTGCTGGGCGGTGGAGAAGCCGGGCTGGAAGATGAGCTGCAACAGTTCCTGATCGCTCAACTGGGCACCCGGTGCGACCAGGCCATTGGCCTCGGCCTTGGCACGGACACGTTCGCGATTGATCCCGCGTCCGTCATCGCGGATCGTGATCGTCACTTCGCCGCCAGACTGATGAGCCGAAAGGGTTACCCGGCCTGCGGCAGGTTTGCCATTTGCCAGCCGTTCCTCAGGCGTTTCGAGCCCGTGATCGCATGAGTTGCGCACCAGATGGACAAGAGGATCAGTCAGACGTTCGATGACACCCTTGTCAACTTCGGTGCTTTCGCCCTCTGTGACAAGTTCAATCTGCTTGCCGGTTTCGCGGGCAAGATCGTGAACCAGTCGCCGGAACCGGCCGAAAAGCTGGTTGATCGGCACCATCCGCAGGACCATGGTCGTATCACGCAATTCACCGGACAGACGTTCGATATCCTCGGAAACTGCGCGCAAGCCGATATCGATGCTCGATGTGGCCAATTGGTAGAGGCGGGACTGGGCAATCACCAGTTCGCCAACCCGGTCCATCAGTTCGTCGAGGCGTTCGGCCGGTACGCGAACATTCTCGTTCTGCGCGTTCTTGCCCTGCTTGGCATCGGCAACCTGGGCCGGATCGCTCGCGTTTGCGGGCTTCGGTACGGGCGGCGCGACAAGGGCGGCCGGTGTCTCGGTAACAATTTCGGTGATGTCGAGCTTCATTTCGTCCATGACGAATATGAAGACATCCTCGATTTCCGTCCGACCATGCTCCGTCTTCAGGGTTGCATTCCAAGTCAGATGGATCTCGGTCGGATCGAGTGTCTCGAAGGCGGGAATGGAGGCGGCGTCCGCGGTGATCCGGCAATCGCCAAGGTCACGCAACTCATCAAGAAGAGCCAGCGGGTTGGTGCCGTTGACCATCGAATTGGCCGGCAGGCTGAAGCGGAGGCGAAACTCCTTCAGCGCCGGACCGTTTGCGGCCGCAGCCGCAGCGCTGCTGCCATTGACGGCGCGATGAAGGGCATCGAGCAAGGATGCGCTCGCATCGTCATGATTGCCGTTCGGCGAATCGAGAAGCGCTCTCATATGATCCTGTGCCGCAAGCACTGCGGACACGAGTTCCTGCGTCGCAGGCACATCCCCCTTGCGGACGCGATCAAAAGCCGTTTCGCAATGATGGGTGAAAGCCGCGAGCGCATCGAAGCCGAACATGGCGCCGGAGCCTTTGAGCGTATGCAGGCCGCGGAACACCGCATCCACCTGCGCGCGGTCAGAGAGATCCCGGGTCAAATCGAGAAGACCCGCTTCGATCAGTTCGAGGCATTCGGCAGCCTCGGTGCGGAAAACGGAAATGGGATCGGGATTGCTCATCGACCGAGTACCTTTCTGGCAATCTTGACGAGGTTTTCAGGATCGAACGGTTTGGTGAGCCAACCCGTTGCGCCGGCGGCCTTTGCCTGCTGGCGAAGTTCGCCATCCGACTCCGTGGTGAGGAAGATGACGGGAACGCCCGTGAACGCCGGCAGCTTGCGCAGCTCGCGGATCATCGTCAGCCCGTCCATATTGGGCATGTTGAGATCGGTGATGACCAGATCGAACTGACCGTCCTTGAGCTTGTTCAGACCATCCATGCCATCCACTGCTTCGGTGACGTTGTAACCGGCCGTGGTAAGGGTCACCCGCGTCGTCAGACGGATGCTTGCTGAATCATCGACGGTCAGGATATTGGCGCTCATTGTACATTCTCCGTATGAAACCAGAACTTCGATTCACCCGGCATCGCACCCTCGATAAAGCCACCGCGTTTGAGGATATCGCGGAGTTTCGGGCTTGCCGGTTGTGTCAGTGAGAAATCGCATCCGGTCTTGAGTGCATGCTGGCGGGCAGAGGCCAATAGCTGGACGAAGCTGAGATCGACGGCGGCGTCGGGGTTGATGTCCAGCTCAAGGCCGCCTTCAACCATTGTCGCGGCGAGCTGTTGCTTGACCTCTTGAGCATGCCTGATGGTCAGTTCGGTGTCATAGCCGACTTTCAGTCTCTGATTTGCCATGATGCTTGTCCCCGCTTACGAATGGTTGTCTGAACCGTTGCGAATATGAATTGCCGAACCCGTTTACCCAGCAGACCGATGGTGAAGGCGCACGCGCTCATCGTCGCGATCGTCTCAACGACCGCAAACTGCCTGACTGGGTGCCGTCAGCGCTCATTGCCAACAGCGAGTTTTTTTGAAACGTGCATCGTCGTTCGCCCGGAGCCAGTCGCAGAGGCACGGGAGGAAGGCGATATCTAGATGAATTGCAGCGCTATTCCGAGAACCGGAGCAACCACAGCGTTTCGGTGAAAATCATTCTGAATCTGTCGCTGACAGGTCACCTGACTGTGTCGGTGAAACGTTTCATCTCAGCGTTATTCTTGTTGATCAGATGAATACGAATTCACCAAGAAATGGTTTATCAATGATTAATCCACCACTGCAAGTTTTGGCTTTAGATGGCGAAATTGTGGTCGTGATCCGCTTTTTCTTCAGCTGAATCCGTTGAAAATAAAGGCGTTTCACCGTCATTCCAGACAATCCAAAAACTTAACTTCGCTTTCACACGCAGCACACCGCAACCGCATTGAAAGCAAAACTGGATCTGACAGTTACCGCAGAACGAACGGGTTCGGCACATCCTTGTTGAAGGCGAGCCAGACACTCTTGGTTTCCAGGAAATCGTAGATCGCATCCTGTCCGCTTTCGCGGCCCATGCCGGAATTCTTAACGCCACCGAACGGCATCATATAAGAGACTGCACGATAGGTGTTGGTCCAGATCATTCCAGCCCGCAACCGCCTGGCAGCGGTAAAGGCACGCGCCATGTCTGCTGTCCACACCCCGGCCGCGAGCCCGTAGGGCGTGTCATTTGCGAGCGCATATGCCTCCTCGTCATCGCTGAACTTGATGACGGACAGAACGGGGCCAAAGACCTCCTCCTGGGCGATGCGCATCCGATTGTTGACATCGGAGAGAACGGTCGGCTCCACGAACCAGCCATCTCCGCATTCGGGACGGTCGGCCGGCTTGCCGCCAAGGGCGACGGTTGCCCCTTCAGCCTTGGCCATCTCGATCATCGACAGGACCCGCTGATATTGCGGTTGCGTGGTGACCGGGCCAACCTGGGTTGTCATATCCATCGGATCGCCCATGCGCGCCGATCGCGCAAGCTCCAGAAACTTTTCGACAAACTGATCATGGATCGCCTCATGAACGAGCAACCGCGAACCGGCGATGCAGGTCTGGCCGGTAGCGGCAAAGATGCCCGAGACGACGCCCTTGACCGCATTCTCGATGTTGGCATCGGGAAATACCAGTTGCGCCGATTTACCACCCAGTTCAAGCGTCAGCCGCTTAAAATTGGACGCCGATTGCTGGGCAATCCGGCGGCCGGACAATTCGCCGCCGGTAAAGGCGATCTTGTCGATGCCCGGATGCGTCGAGATCGCTTCACCGACATCCTGCCCGAAACCGGTGACGACGTTGACGACGCCCTTGGGGAAGCCCGCTTCCTCAACCAGGCGCATCAGTTCCAGCGTCGAGGCGGAGGTGAATTCGGACGGCTTGATCACCATGGTACAGCCGGCCGCCAGGGCCGGGGCCATCTTCCAGACCAGGAGGAGAAGCGGCGAATTCCACGGCGTGATGGCAGCAACGACACCGAGGGGCTCATGGCGCGTGTAGGTGAACATATCGGGCTTGTCGATCGGCGGAACCGCGCCTTCGACCTTGTCCGCCATGCCGGCGAAATAATAGAACCATTGCGGAATGTAGGCGACCTGTCCCCGCATCTCGGCAATCAGCTTGCCATTGTCCTGGACTTCGGTGGCAGCAAGCAGGTCGACATCGCGGGCAATGAGATCGCCAAGACGGCGCAGAAGATGCCCGCGCTGGGTGGCATTGAGTGCCGGCCAATCGCCGCTGTCAAAAGCACGGCGCGCTGCCTCAACAGCCCGGTCGACATCGTTCGCGTCACATTTTGGGATACGCGCCCAGACCTTGGCGGTGAACGGATCAACAGAGTCGAACAGCTCGCCGGAGCGCGCCGTGACCCATTCGCCACCGATGAAGCAGCGATATTCCTTGATGTCCTGAACTCTCTTCATGATCTCACCCTGTAGGCATGCGAAACCGCTTCCACGATCCACGCGGATGTAACGTCAAATATCAATCGAACTCGATGATCTGTCGGACCGCCGATCCGTCAGCCAGACGGTCGAACCCTTCGTTGATATCGTCGAGTTTCAATCGATGCGTCAGAAGGCGGTCGACTGGCAGTTTGCCGCGCTTGTAGAGGCCGAGAAACCGCGTGATATCACGCGAGGGCACGCCAGAGCCGATATAGCTGCCCTTGAGCGTTCTCTCTTCGGCAACCAGCGAGACGGCGGGAAGCGACAGCATGGCCTTGGGGTGCGGCAATCCGGCTGTAATGGTGGTGCCACCACGCCGGGTGATCGCATAGCTGAATTCGAGTGCCTTGACCGATCCGGCAAACTCGAGGGCTGCCTGAACGCCTCCCCTCGTGGCTTCGCGGACTTTGGCGACGACGTCGGGATCATCCGAGTTGAAGGTATGCGTCGCCCCAAGTTCGCGGGCGAATTCAAGCTTGGACTCCAGCCGATCGACGGCAACGATCGTTTCGGCGCCGGCGGCAACGGCCCCGAGCAGGGCGGCAAGGCCAACACCGCCCAGTCCGACCACTGCGGTCGATCCGCCTGGCTTGACATCGCCCGTGTTGAAGACGGCGCCGGCCCCCGTGAGCACGGCGCAGCCGATTAACCCAGCGATATCGAGCGGGACTTCCTTGTCGATCTTGACCAGGGACCGCCGCGACACGACGGCATGATCCGCAAAGGACGAGACGCCGACATGATGGAAGGCCTTCTTGCCCTTGTAGTGCAAGCGATTGACGCCACCGAGCAATTCACCGGCCCCATTGGAGACGGCACCCGGTTCGCAGAGAGCCGGCCGGCCTTCCGAACAGGGCGAACAATGGCCACAGCTCGGCATGAAGACGAAGACGACATGGTCGCCCGGCTTCAGATCGTCGACACCTGCACCAACAGCCTCGACAATGCCGGACGCCTCATGGCCGAGAACCATCGGCACCGGACGCGGCCGGTTTCCATCGATGACGGAGAGATCGGAATGGCAGAGACCTGCGACTGCCATCTTGACCAGGACCTCGCCCGACCCGGGTCCATCGAGATCGACCTCCTCGATCTTCAGAGGCCGGGTGCGCGCGTAAGGGCGCTCGACACCGATTTCCTCAAGGACGGCGGCTCTGATCTTCATGCTTGTCTTCCTCATTCCCACGGCGTTGGCGCCATTGAACCGCTCTCAATGAACAGCGGCGTACATGATCTTTTCTTCGGTGGCTTCCTCGGTCGAGAACTCCTCGACCACCCGCCCCTGTCGCGACACCAGAATACGGTCGGCGAGATTGAGGATTTCGGGCAGGTAGGATGAGATCACCACCACGGCGAGGCCGGCATCGGCCAACTGGTTGATCACATGATGCAACTCGGCAATGGCGCCGACATCGACGCCGCGTGTCGGCTCGTCGAAAATGACGAGCTTCGGCGCCTGAACCAGCGCCTTGGCGATCACGACCTTCTGCTGATTGCCGCCCGAAAGCTCGATCACGCGGGCATTGGCGTCAATGGCTCGGATATTGAGCTTTTCGGTCCAGCTCTTGGCGAGATCCATCATTTCCGAATGCGAAATCACAACGCCCCTGTTTCGGTCTGACGACAGCAGGTTCATGTAGATATTCTCGGCAATCGACTTTGTTTCGAAGAAACCTTCGATCTTGCGGTCTTCAGTGACATAGACGATCCCGTCCTTCACCGCCGGACGGGGGACGCGATAGCGAACAGACCGGCCTTCGAGACGCACTTCACCGCCATGGAAGAAATCGCGTTTCACCACGCCCGAGATGATCTTGGCCGTCTCGGTACGACCTGAACCGATCAGACCGAAAATACCGGTGATCTGGCCGGCATAGATGGAGAAGGACGTGTTGCGCACCATCTTGCCCATCGACAGGTTCTGCACCGACAGGACCTTGGGCCCATAGGGTCGTGCCTTGCGGGTCAGGTCGCGATTGTAAAGCTCGGCCGAAAGCGATCGGCCGACCATGGCGGCAATGATCTTGTCGCGGTCGAAATTCTTCGCATCGTCCGTCATGACATGCTGGCCGTCACGCAGGATGGTGATGCGGTCGGAAATGGCGAGAGCCTCTTCCAGCGCATGGCTGATGAAGATGATCGAGACGCCTTCGCGTTTCAGGCGGCTCACGAGCGCGAAGAAATGGTGCTTCTCTTCGGGCGTCAGCGTGGCGGTCGGCTCGTCGAAAATGATGACCTTCGCCTTGTGGTGCACTGCGCGCGCAATCTCGACCATCTGCTTCTGGGCTGCCCCGAGCTGGGAGACATACATGGTCGGATCAACGCCGAAACTCAGCGACTGCAGGAATTGTTGGGCGGCGATGTAGATGCCACGCAGGCGATTGAGGAACTTTTCCTTGCCGAGATAGATGTTCTGCGCCACCGTAAGCGAGGGGACCAGACTGGTTTCCTGGAACACCATGGCAATGCCCTTCGTCAGGGCATCGGCCGGGCTGCCGAACGTCATCGGCTCACCATTGAACGCGACCTCGCCCTCGGTCGGCTCATACACACCGGCCATGATCTTGGTCAGCGTCGATTTTCCGGCCCCATTCTCGCCGAGCAGCGAATGGACCTCGCCCGGCATCAGCGTGAAACTGACATTGCGGATGGCGGCGACCCCGTGGAATGCCTTGGTGACGTTCTTCAATTCGAGGATGGGCTTCATCTCACTTCCCCTCCGTTCCGAGGTCGGTGGCGACGAGTTCGTCGCCACCCTTTGCGCTCGCCCAAAGCCTGCCTTCGGCCTCCACCGCTGACGTGACGCCGTGACGGGTGCCGCCCGCCCGGCTGTGGAAGCTGCGAAGCGGCGTGAAATCGGCAGCCAGTTCCACGACCAGCCCATAGGAACGCGTCGGGGCCCAGGGCTTCAGAATACCCATCTGTTTGAGCGCCCCACCCTGCATGGGCTCATGATAGGAATAACCGCTGCGCAACGCGGGCGCGATCCAGAATTCCTTGTCGACTTCGGCCATCATCGCCTTGCGATAGGCCGGCTCGCGCAAAACGAATTCGATCAGGGGGCTGCGCGGCGCAAAGATGGCCAGCCAGTATTCACCGCGATCCGACCGGCTCAAGCGAGCCGGATAGCCGGGTAGATCTTCCATGACCTGGCCGAGCGCCTGCCCCGAGGGCGAAAGCCGCAGCAGCCGCTTCTTCCAGGCCTCGCTGACGATGATATTGCCATTCGGCTCAAGCGCTACTCCGTTCGGATAGGCGAGCCGCGCCACTATCTGCGTCGCGGCTCCGCTCTTCGGGTCAAGCCGCCAGACTGAACCGGCCTGTTCACCATCGAGCAGATCGCGCTGCCAGTCATCGACGCCATTCTTCGACGAGCCGATGGCTATGACGAGCGAACCATCCGGCGCGAAGGCCATTGCGGTGACCCCGGTCCAGGACTGCGGACCTGCCGACAGACCGGAAGCCTTCTCGGCATCCGCCTTGCGAAACGTGATCGTTCCGGCGGCAGCGATTGCCAGCAATCCGTTCTCGCCTGCTGCGATCGCCGTAATCGGGCCGTTCAGATCCGCCAGTTTTTCGCCGGCTCCCGCGCTGAACGGCTGGCTTAGCAGCATTGTTCCGCTAGAGAAGATCAAGCGCCCACCGGCGATGACCAGATTGTCCGGGGCCGGAATCGCGAGGCCAATACCGGCCTCTTCGAGAAGGTTGTTGGGCTTCAGCGCACCATCGAGCGGCGGCACAGTTACCGCGGCCTCGCCCCGTCCCAGGAAGCGGTCGACCCAATTGCGAAGGACATTGGTCATTACACTGCCCCCCAATAGTTCTGATAGCTCGACCAGCGATCATTACGATCCGGCAGCCTGATGCGGCCGATGCGATTGTTGGTGATGCCGCCGAGATAGAGATAGCCCTTGTGTTCGCGCATCGAGGTGATCATCGGATGGTTCTTGGCACCCTGATCCCAAAGCGATTCCAAGACTTCGCCCCTGTCGTTGAACCGTATCACGCAACCGATATTGAGGTTGGGATAGAGCCACTGGTCGGGAGCGATGCGGCGGGCCATTCGCTTGCGGAAGCCGGGCATGCGGAGCGCCACATCCAAAGCCGGCGAACGCATGCCCATGATCGCGGCCCAGTAGGTGCCATCGGACGCGCGGTTGATGTTATCCGGATAACCGGGCAGCCGATCGAGGACGCGCTCGACCTGGCCCGCCTTCGGCCCGCTGATATAGAAGCGGCTGATGCGGCAGGCCCAGCTTTCGGCAAAGAGAATGGACTGGCCATCCTGGGCGGTGCAGATGCCGTTCGGGAAGATCAGATTGCGCAGCGCCGTTTGCGTCTTGCCGCTTTTCGGATCGTAGCAGATGATGCGACCGTTCCCCCGGCTCTCCAGCGCATCGACCGGCCAATCGTGCATTTCGTAGCGGATGGTGGCTTCGGAGAAGAAGATACGGCCATCCGGCGCAATATCGAGGTCATCGGCGAGCCGAAGCCGGGAATCATCGACCACCGAGAAGGCCGAGCGATTGGTCTCGTCGGTGACCTTGCTGACATTGCGGTTGCGATCGATCTTGTAGAGACCCATGCCGCCGACGCAGACGAGCAGGTTGCGGTCCTTGTCCCAGCTCATGCCGAGCGGTGAGCCGCCGATATGGGCAAAGACTTCATGCGTCTTGTAGTCGGGTGGCGCGAAGCGAACGATATCACCATGGCGGGTGCCACAGTAGAGATAATCTTCATCATCGAGAATCACATCTTCCGGCGATTCCACATCGGCAAGGCCAATGATCTCGACATCCTTGAGCCGATCATTGAGGGCGAAGGCTGTGGCTGCACCGGCAGACGTCGAAACCGGTTGCGGCAACTCGACATAGGTCGGTGAGACATAGACCTTGTTGAGCAGCTTGTCGCGGTTCTTGAGCCAGCGCACATCGATGAAAACGGCGGCGATCAGGGTCAGGCCCAGAACCATCGGACCGGAACCGGAATTCAATCCCAGCCGGAGCACGCCGTTGGTCATGACGAGAACGATCACGGCGCCGATGAGAGCCTTGACGATCGAGCCACGTCCGCCACCGAGGCTGTTGCCGCCGAGAACCGCTGCCGTCAGTGCCGAGATTTCCAAACCCATGCCGGTATCGGTGCCGGCGCCGGACAGGCGCGCCGCATAGAGTACACCCGCCAGGCCGCACAGCATGCCCGAGATCGTATAGGCCGCGCAGACGGTGCCGCGAACCGACAGGCCGATATTGTGGGCCGAACGACGCGAACCGCCGATCGCCATCAGGCGCCAGCCGGGCCGCGAGCGCGTCAACAGAATGTGGCCGATGATTGCGACCACCAGAAGCACGCAGAAGGAGAAGGGGATGCCGAAAAAGCCACCCAGCCCCATCAGATCCCAGACACTGGACTGATAGAAGCTCATGGACATGGCCTGCGCATATTGCAAGAGCAGCATATCGACGACCGCGCGCACGATGATGAGTGTCACCAGCGTCGTCAGAAAGGCTCTCAGCCGGAGATAGCCAATCAGCACGCCATTGAGGAGGCCGACCGAGCCACAAATCAAAATGACGGCAGGAACCGTTGCCCAGACCGACCAGCCGGCAAGATTGAGCAGGGCAAGCGTCATGAAATTGCCGAGCGCGAAATTCGAGCCGACCGAAAGATCGATGCCGCCGACAACGATGACCAGCATCATGGCAATGCAGACCAGCGCGAATTCACCGAGCTGGCGGGCGGTGATCGAAAGGTTCCCGGTCGTATAAAAATTGGGAATGAGGGCGCCGAAGACCACAATGACGGCGATCAGGACCAGGAAGGGAATCGCGTTGTCGATCCATTTCTTGGACAGGATTTCCCCGATCACATGATCTGGAATGAAGCGATATCTCAGCTTCGTGAATGTTGATGCCGACGCCAAGGCGCGCCTCCTGCTGCAATCGTATCAATGAACCGGATGAATGGACATGGCCGGAACAGATCCGGCCATGTCTTTGCGATCAACGGAGGATCTTGGCGTATTGCTGCGGATCCCAGCAGGTACCGGCCTGGACATCGTCCTTGGTCATGACGCGGGTCGGCGAATAGATCTGCGTCTTGATGGCGCCGGCGCCCTGGTTGTTCTGAAGTGCGATCATGATCGCAGTCCAGGCATCACGGCCCATGCCGGGAGCATTGTAGTTGATGACTGCGGAATAGGTGCCATCGGCGAGCCCATCGCACATGCTCTGTGCGCCACCGCCCGAGGTCAAGAAATAGACCTGGCCCTGTTTGCCGGCCTGCTTGATCGCCGCACCCGTGCCGATGCCCTGACCATCCCAGACGTCGATGACGCCGCAGAGATCGGGATGCTGCTGGAGCGTCGTTTCGGTGATTGCGCGCGCCTTGGAGGCATCCCAGTCGGCCGCCTGGCTCGAGACGATCTGGATTTCCGGATGTTCGTTGAACACCTTCATCATGCCCTGGACCTGGTAATAGCTGACGCCGCCGGTGAGCACACCCTGCACGATCGCAACCTTGTGCGAGGTCTGGGTATCCTTGCCGCACTTGTCCAGCATCATGTTGGCGGCCTGCTCGCCCATGGCGATGAAATCCGGTCCGACAAAGGCATCGGTCTGAACTGCGCCCTGCATGTTCAGCTGCACGACCACGATGCCTTCGGCATTGGCCTGCTTCAACAGGCGTGCCAGAGACTGCATGTCGGGATTTTGCGTGACGATGACATCGGGATGTTCGGCAATGAGGGCGGTCATGCCCTGAGCCATCGCATCGGTGTTCCAGTTCGGATCCTGCGACGTGAACGTCATGCCGTAACGCTCGGCTTCGGTCTTGACGACCCCACCCCAGGCCTGTGCCAGGTCGAAGCCGATCGAAATCGGCAGATAGGCGATCTTCTTGCCGGCGAGCGCCGACAGGGCCGGCTCGCGATAGGGATCATTCATGTCGTCGGCACGCACGGACGTCGCGCCGATCGTCAGGGCAGCGAGCGCTGTCGCTGCCAGTGTCTTCAAAGCAAAGTTACGCATTCTGGTTCCTCCTCCTGAAATGCTGGTTTTATCGATGTCTAGATGTCGCCCTGCTGTCCCGTCTGCTCGTCACGCGGGTTGACGATCGAGTCGACCACAACGGCCAAAAGCAGGATCAGGCTCTTGATGACATTCTGGACGGTGTACTGGATGTCCATGATGGTCATTCCGTTCATCAGAACGCCGATCAGCAGGGTACCGACGATGACGTTGCGGACATTGCCGCGCCCGCCGGACAGGCCGACGCCGCCCAGGACCACCACCAGGATGACGTCGTAGATCATGTTTGAATTGACGATGCGGGTGTTCATCGCCTCCACCGACGTGGCCGTAATGATGCCGGCAACGAAGGCGATCGCGCCCGAGAGCACATATTGCAGCACCAGCATTGGCCTCACCGCAATGCCGCCGATGCGCGATGCGGCAAGGTTGTCGCCAATCGCATAGATGAAGTTGCCGAGCTTGGTGTAGCGCAGGAACAGATAGACGATCAGCGCCATGGCCGCGGCAACCACGATCGGCATCGGAATGCCGAACAGCTTTCCCTGGCCGAATGTCACAATCCAGCCCATCGTCTTCGGCATGTAGACGACGTCGGTTCCGGTGATGAGATGGGCGCGGCCAAAGCCATAGACGAAGGTCGACATGGCCAGCGTCGCGAAAAGCGGTGGAATTTCCGCATAGGCCACCAGAATTCCGGTGCAAAGCGCGATCCCGACCGCAAACAACAGGCCCATGGTCAAAGCACCGGAGACGGGCACACCCTGATGGATGAGCTGCATGGCCCAGGCGACCGATATGGCCATGACTGCCACAAGCGAAAGATCGATACCGCGACCCAGGACGACAATCAGCATGCCGAGACCCAGAACGCCCAGAACGGCCACACTGCGCACCAGCGAAAGAAGATTGGCGCTCGACAGGAAATTGTTGAGCGTCACGGCAAAGGCCACGAACAGAAGCACCGTCAGAATGAAGACGATTTTCTCCTGATTCAGATAGCGAAACAGACTGGGTGCATTCACCGGATTGTCCTCCTCCCGGGGTTGCCGTTCATTAGAAGAACAGCAACTTCCACTGCCAGATTGTCGACCCTTCATCTTCGGAAGTGGTGAAAATCTCGGCAGTTGCTGAGGACTATAGCCAGCGTGGCGTATAAGTTAAATTATCAAATTGCGTTATGCGCTATATGGGTTTGTTATGGCTTTTTGGCGGATTTCACAGGGGGCTGCTCGGGTGCTTTTGCGCCGCTCCACTGTCCGGTCGCCGCGAGTTCGAGAAGGGTTTCACGGCAAAGCGCCTCGATAGTCGCCACAGCATTTGTCATCGGTCGATCGGTGGCCCGAACCAGGTGGACATCACGGCTGAGCTCAGGTTTGGTGATGCGCCAGGACCGCAACCGCCCTTCCTGGACCTCGCGTGCGATCGCGTTGAAGGGGAGGATCGAGTAGCCGAGACCTTTTTCGACCAACTCCTTGATGCTGCCATAGGAATCAACGTCGATCACGGTGTTGAGCTCGAGTTTGTTCAATGCAGCTTCGCGTTCGAGCAGTTCCCGCAGACCATGGCTGTAGCTTGGCAGGATGAGCGGAAGCGGCGCCACATTCTTGAGCGTGAGCGGGCCAAATCCCGGCGTTTTCACGTCGGCCATCGGAGAGGATGGCCCGAGCAGGCAAAGCTCCTCGGTCAGGACCGGATAGGATTTCAGAACCTTGTCTTCGACCGGAATGTAGAGAACGGCAATGTCGACGCGGTTTTCCCGGATCCATTCCGTGATGAATCCGCTCATGGCCTCGGCAATGCGAAGCTTGATCTTCGGAAAGCGCGCCCGCGCGGCAATGATGAGCGGAACGGAGAGAATCTGGCTGATCGTGCCCGGCAGACCCAGCCTGACTTCGCCGGCCGGCTCTGCCTCGTGGCCACGGATCTCCTCCTGGACGATCGCGAACTGATCGATGATGATGCGCGCATTGCGCAGGAGAATTTCACCGGCTTCGGTTGCTACCACGCCCTGGGGACTGCGGAAAAGAAGCGGCGTGCCGAGATCGGCTTCCATGTTGCGCACATGCAGGCTGAGTGCCGGCTGCGCGACATTCAGGGTCGCAGCGGCCTTGGAAAAGGAACCCTGTTCGACGATGGCAACAAAATAGCGCAGCTGGCGCAGATCCATGCCCAACCCTCCCACTTATTTTTATAGCTTCAAGACGATGTTTCGCTTTTTACTATAACGTGCGGAGGATGAGCCCTGTCAAGGCAGGGGTGAATAGCCGGCGCCCTTCAGGTCCGCTCGCTGAACTCGCGTTTCAATGGCTCGCTATCGGCACCCAGCGCAGGCACCGGTCCGAATTCGGGCAAATGCCCATCGACAAGCGCACCGGGACCAAGCAGCCGCACCGGCCCGGTCGGTGTCTCGACGGTCACATAGCGGTTCTGCGGGTGGCTCGCGACATCCTCCAGCGTGCTGACCCGACCATAGGCGATCTTGGCCGCATACAGCCTCTCCGTCATTTCATCGCGCGAATGGGAAGCGAAAATCGGCGTGATTTCAGCATCAAGCGCCTCACGATTCGTCACGCGGGCACTGTTCGAACCGAAACGAGGATCCGCTGCCAGATCCGGACGTCCGAGCGCATCGGTGCATAGCCTCACCCATTCGCGTTCGTTCTGGATTGAGAACAGGACCGAACGACCATCCGCGCAGACATAGGCGCCATAGGGGGCGATGGTGGGATGGCTGAGGCCACTGCGTGCCGGAACCTTGCCGCCATAGACATATTGCAGGTAGGGCACATTCATCCAGTCGGACAGGGCGTGATAAAGCGACACGGCGATATGACGGCCCTTGCCGTTCACCGAACGAGCGTAGAGCGCCTGCAACACGGCCTGGGTTGCGGTCATGCCGGCTGCGATATCGCAGACCGACACGCCAACGCGGGCCGAACCATGTTCGTTGCCCGTAATGGCCGAAAGACCGCTTTCAGCCTGCACCAAGAGATCATAGGCCTTGAGCTCCCTGAGGGGCCCTTCATCGCCATAGCCGGAGATCGAGCAGGTAATCAGACGCGGGAACCGGCTGCGCAGGAGGTCGGGCCCGAAACCCAATCGCTCGACGGCACCCGGCGCGAGGTTCTGGATGAAGATGTCGGCCTTGCCGATCATGTTCATCAGGATATCGCGATCGGCCTCCTGCTTGAGGTCGAGGCAAACGGATTGCTTGCCGCGATTGAGCCAGACGAAATAAGCGCTCTCGCCATGAACGAGATGATCGTACTCGCGGGCAAAATCGCCTTCGGGCCGCTCGATCTTGATCACGCGGGCACCCGCTTCGGCGAGTTTGCCGGACAGATAGGGGGCAGCAACGGCCTGTTCGACGGAAACGACGAGCAAGCCTTCCAGATCTCTATTCATGTCTTCCGCCGGATTTTTTGCGTTTCCTCTTGGCCGTTCTGATCGCGGCCCATTCGACCATGTCCGATTTCTGCCATCACTTCAAATAACAGTGTAATGGGGAGGATATAGCGGAATGTTCTGGCTTGCAGGAGAAAGCCATAAGCGAGGGATATGGTGCTGGCAGCAAAAAACTATTGGCCGGACTGGACTTGCGTCCGGATAATGAGACGAATTCAGCAGGAATCCCTTCCATGACGTCTTCGCCGGAGCTTGCGTCACTCTTCCTCTTCGTTCCAGCCGACCGGCCCGAGCGTTTTGCCAAGGCAGCGGCCTCGGGTGCCGACGCGATCATCATCGATCTTGAGGATGCCGTCGCCGCCGATCAAAAGGCGCCTGCCCGCGCGGCACTGACATCTCATGACGATGCGTTGCGGAACGCCGGCAGACCGGTTTTCATTCGCATCAACGGCACCACCACCCGGTGGCACGACGACGACCTTGCTGCCGTAGAGCGGCTTGCCGTTTCCGGCATCATCCTGCCCAAGGCCGAGAGCGCATCCACCCTCGCCGCCCTTCGCCAGCGCCTTGCCGGAAAATTGCTGATCGCGCTCGTCGAGACGGCGGCAGGTCTATCCTCTGTCGACGAAATCGCGACGGCCTGCGATCGGATCGCCTTCGGCTCCGTCGACTATGCTGCCGATCTCGGATGCGCCCATCATCGGGACGCGCTGCTTCTCGCGCGCAGCCGGATCGTTCTTGCGGCCAGACTGGCCTCTCAACCGCAGCCGATCGATGGCGTCACATTGTCGATCAAGGATGACGAAGCCGTCGAACAGGACGCCCGCTATGCAATGAAACTCGGCTTCGGCGCCAAGCTTCTCATTCACCCGGCGCAGGTGATTGCCGCCAGGCGGGGCTTTTCTCCATCTGCCGAAGAGATCTCCTGGGCCGAAAAAGTGGTCGCAACCAACCTCGACGGCGCTGCCAGTGCTATTAACGGGATTATGATCGACGCACCGGTTCTTGCCCGTGCCCGCCAGATCCTCGAACGCCAAACCCGCCTGACGAACGGATAGAACATGACCGGCATTACCAACAGCCTGGCGCGCTATGTCGCCGAACTCGACTATTCGGACCTTCCCGCGGAGGTTCCGGAACGGGCAAGCCATCTGGCGATCGATCTCATTGGCAGCATCGTGCGCGCCAGCAAGGAGGCGGATTCGACACCGTCGCTGCTCGGCATGCTGAAACGTCTCGGCATGGATGGACCCGGCCAATCTTCGGTCTTCGGTCTTGGGAGGCGCTATTCGCCGGCAACGGCCGCCCTTCTCAACGGTGCCCTCGGCCATTCGCTGGATTTTGACGACACGCACGCCGACAGTTCGCTGCATCCGAGCGCGCCTGTCGTGCCGGCGGCTTTTGCGGCGGCGGAAATGGTCGGCGCTTCCGGCAAGGAGCTTCTTGCGGCAATCGTGGCCGGTTACGAAGTCTGCTGCCGGCTCGGCAATGCACTCGATCCCACCGCACACTATGCGCGCGGCTTCCACCCGACGGCGACGGCGGGAACGTTCGGTGCTGCGGCTGCCGCTGGAAAACTCCTGGGGCTTGACGCGGCAGGGCTGGCTTCGGCCTTCGGGGTGGCCGCCAGCCAGGCGGCGGGGTCTCTGCAGTTTCTCGTCAACGGCGCCTGGAACAAGCGCTATCAGGTGGGTGCTGCCGCCATGAACGGGCTGATCGCCGCCACTCTCGCCAAGGAGGAATTCATTGGCGCAGCCGATGCAATCGAAGGCAAGCACGGGTTTCTCGTGGGTTACACGGACAATGCCAGGCCGGAACTCGCAACCAGGGAACTTGGCCAGACCTATGAGACAATGAAGATCGGGATAAAGCCCTATCCGGCCTGCCGCTACACCCATGCAGCCGTTGACGGGCTTCTTAGGCTTCGGCGCCTTCACGGCTGGACGGCGCAGGACATCCAGTCGGTACGCGTGGGCTTGCACCAGAACGGCATCGTTCTCACCGGTGCCCCGCTTGAGGAAAAAAGGCGCCCGCGCAGCGTGGTCGAAGGGCAGTTCTCCATGCCCTTTGCCGCCGCCATCGCGCTCTACAAGGGCAGTTTCGGCTGGGACGATTATGCGCTTCTCGGCAATCCCGATGTGGAAGCCATCGCATCGCGCGTGGTGGTCGAGCGCGATGAGCGGCTCGAAGGCTTGCGCCATCCGTTCGGCGCCATCATTTCCGTGAGTACGCCAAGTGGCGTGATCGAGGAGCGGATTGCCGATCCTTCCGGCGAACCGGACACGTTCCCGGACCGAAGCGCCGTGGAGGCCAAGTTCATGACGCTCGCAACACCTGTGCTGGGCAATGGGGCATCGTCATTGTTCATGCAGCTCGAAGCCCTGCCATCGGTTGCGAACATAAACGATTTCAGTATCCTATCCGTTTGATGCTATCGCTTTTTCCTATGAGAGCGCCAATCAAACTGTATTTGTGGTTATAGTTCGCGCGCCCTAGACTCCGACCGATAATTCGACAGGAGTGAGAGAGCCGTGGCCAGAGAAGACTATGCCGAGATCCGCCAGGAGGTTGCCAAACTCTGCGCCGGTTTTCCGGGCGATTACTGGCAACGGCTCGAGCGCGACAGTGCCTATCCCGAGGAATTCGTCCAGGCGCTGACGGAAGCCGGTTACCTGTCCGCTCTCATTCCCGAGGCATTCGGCGGAGCCGGCCTGCCATTGTCTGCGGCCGCGGCGATTCTGGAGGAAATCCAGCGATCCGGCTGCAACGGCGGCGCCTGCCATGCCCAGATGTACATCATGGGCGCCATCCTTCGTCACGGCAACGATGATCAGAAACAACGCTATCTGCCCCGGATCGCCAGTGGCGAACTGAGATTGCAGGCTTTCGGCGTCACCGAGCCGTCGAGCGGAACCGACACGACCTCGCTCAAGACCTTCGCCCGCCGCGACGGCGACCATTATATCGTCAACGGCCAGAAGATCTGGACATCGCGGGCCGAGCATTCCGACCTTATGCTGCTGCTTGCCCGCACGACCCCGAAAGATGAGGTCGCCAAGAAGACGGATGGCCTTTCGGTCTTCATCCTGGACATGCAGGAGGCGAAGAGATCCGGCATGACGATCCGCCCGATCCGCACCATGATGAACCATGCGACGACCGAAGTGTTTTTCGACAATGTGCGGGTTCCGGCCGAAAACCTGATCGGCGAAGAGGGCAAGGGGTTCCGCTATATTCTTTCCGGCATGAATGCCGAACGGATCCTAATCGCTGCAGAATGCGTCGGTGATGCGAAATGGTTCATCAAGAAGGCGGCTGACTATTCGCGCGACCGGGTCATCTTCGGCCGCCCGATCGGCCAGAACCAGGGCGTGCAGTTTCCGATCGCCAGGGCGCATGCCCAGATGCGGGCAGCCGACCTGATGGTGAAGGAAGCCGCCCGGCTTTATGAAGAGGGTGAAAACTGCGGCGAAGAGGCCAATATTGCCAAGATGCTCGCGGCCGAAGCCTCCTGGGCTGCGGCAGAGGCCTGTGTCCAGACCCATGGCGGCTTCGGATTTGCCGAGGAATATGATGTCGAGCGCAAGTTCCGCGAGACACGGCTCTACCAGGTGGCCCCGATTTCCACCAATCTGATCCTGAGCTTCATTGCCGAGCATGTGCTGGGCATGCCGCGCTCCTATTGAGGGAGACCAGTTGATGGAGGCGGGCATGGACGATGTCGATCTCGAGCATCTTAAGACCTGGATCGGACGTCAGCGCACGGTCGAGGATCTGATCACGCCCAGACTGGCTCAAAGCCTCGATGCTGTGCTGGACGAGGAGAATGAACGCACGGAGGGTGAACTTGCGCCGGTCGGCATCCACTGGTGCCTGGCGCCCGATATCGTCCCGATGCGCGGCATCGGGCCTGACGGACATCCCGCCCGTGGCGGCTTCCTGCCACCGGTTCCCTTTCCCCGCCGCATGTGGGCGGGTGGAGAACTTGCTTTCAGCGGCGATTTCCATGTTGGCGACAAGGTGGCCCGGCATTCCACCATCGAGGATGTGGTGCTGAAATCCGGTCGCAGCGGAGCGATGATCTTCGTCACCGTCCGCCATCGCTACGAGACTGAGCGCGGGGTCGCGCTCTCGGAGCGCCAGGATATCGTCTATCGCAAGGCGGAGGCTTCCGGTTCGGCACCCTTGCCGGCGGCGCGGCAGGACGAGGGCGAAGACAAGCGCATCATCGTTGCGGATCCGGTGCTGCTGTTCCGCTATTCGGCCATTACCTTCAACGGTCACCGGATCCACTATGATTACCCATACACAACCGGCGTCGAGCATTATCCCGGCCTGATCTTTCATGGCCCACTACAGGCAACGCTGCTGCTGAAACTCGCCGCTGACCGGCGGAACGGCGCCCTGCCCGCACGCTTCGCTTTCCGCTCGGTTCATCCGCTCTTTGCCGGTGGCAGGGTCCATTGCCATGTGCGTGGCCAGGAAGATGGGCTCGAACTCTGGCTGACCAATGACGCCGGCATCATGACGATGCAGGCAAGCGCCTGAGACCGGTTCTTCGCTCTCGAGTTAGCGGGACTGCGCCATTCGCTCCAGCTTGCCGAGCGTCTGCATGCCCAGTTCGACAGCGCCGAATCCCTTTGCCTCGCGGAACTCGGCCTCGGAACTGAAAACCATGCCGAGCGTCACCTTCGTGCCGCCGTCGCAATCCTCGAAAGAGGCCCAGGCATCTGCATGTTTCGGGCCGTTTTCTCCCCAGAGCAAAGCATAGGCGATGCGGTCTTCGGGACGGATTTCGGAATATTGGTGATGGTTCGGAAATACGGTGCCATCGGGCGCGATCATGTCGAACACCCATTCGCCGCCGGACCGAAGGTCGATCCGCTTGGTGCGGCAGGAAAAGCCGTTCGGACCCCACCATTGCGGCAGGATCTCCGGATCGATCCAGGTCTTCCAGACAATGGACCGCGGCACCTTGATGATCCGTTGCAGAACCATGGTGCGCGCGGCAACAGCGGCAAGATGGGCGAGCCCGGCCTCGAACCCCTGCCGGTAGCCTGCCTCCAGGTCATCCGAACGCGCCGAGAGTTGCACCGTCACCGCCAGGTGGCTGCTATCGGCATCGCCGGCAAAATCCGCCGTGACCAGTGCGGTCGACATCTGCTCGCCCTTGGACGAAAGACCCTCGTAGTTGACGCTCCGCACTTCCGGATCGATCTCCAGCCAGCCGCATTCGCAGCGGATGTCATCCTGACCATCCACTTTGCAGAGGGAGATCTCACGCCCGCCAACGCGCGTGTCGGCCTCGAGAAACTCGACGACTACCGAAGGCGTAGGAGCAGCCCAGATCGCACGCGCGGCCGGCGCGGTCCATGTCTGCCAGGCAACGCCACGCGACACGGGAAGTGCCCGCTCAAAAGTGAGCGTAGCGAAGCGGCTGATGGGTGTTTCTGCTTTATCTTGCCTCGTCATTCGTCTTTCTCCTTCATGGCCTTCAGCGCCATCGCTTCGAACCGGTCCAGTCTCCGCTCCCAGATCAGGCGTTGCTCATCGAGCCAGGTCCGGACAGGCTTGAAGGCTTCGGGAACGATGGCACAGGTTCGCACCCGCCCATCCTTGGCACTTGCAATCAGGCCGGCCTCCTCGAGCACCGCCAGATGGCGCATGACCGTTGGCAGACTGTAACCGGTCGGCTCCGAAAGATCGGTGACGCGCGCCGGCCCTTCCGCCAGCCGCGTCAGGATCGACCGGCGCGTGGGGTCGGAAAGCGCGTGGAACAGCAGTGATAGATCAGCTTGATGCTTAGTCATATTGCTAACTATCACGACAAGCGAACAGCCGCAACAGTTCCTTTGCCAACTCGCTAACCATTAAAGGTGATTTGCCAAAATTGGGCCAGACCGGTCCCGCGCGGCAGCGTGCATGACACTGGACTTTGTGATGAACTCTATTCGTGATGAAAAACGAACAGAAATCGTCCAAGCATCGAGAAAAGCTGGACGTACGGAAGGCGATTAATATGAAACATCAATCCGGTCGGAAAGAAAATGGCGGACAGAGAGGGATTCGAACCCTCGGTACGCTTTCACGTACACACGCGTTCCAGGCGTGCGCCTTCAACCACTCGGCCACCTGTCCTTTGAAAGTGTTGCCTGTCAGAAATGCGCGAACATTCGAAGGCTGCTTCCGGGCGCGATATATACCGAGGTTTGCCGCAGGATCAACCCTCACATGACAGAAATTTGATGTCCTTTTTTACAGGCATCTTCAACGAGGCATTGAAACCGCCACATTCGGGCGCTATCTGTCTCGGCATCTGTCCGAATTCGGGAAAAAACTGGAAATCGAACAGCGGTCGAAAGCATAGAAGGAATGCTGGAACGGATTTTTCTTTCTCGCATGGCCGGACCGAAGCGAGATAGACGCCGACGGAGGAGTTCGATGCGTTTTCTATTGCGGCTTATGAGTCTTTTATTTCTTGCCGCGGCGGTGATGGTCGGCGTTATTGACTCGATTCAGTCGGTGGCAGGCGAAAATCTGCAGCTGACGACGCTCAGTTCGACGCTGTTTGCCATCAATCCCGGCATCCTGCCGTCGCTTCAGCACTATACGGAGCAGAACCTCCCGAACGGCAGCTGGGCGTTCCTCACCAACTGGCTGTTTTTGCAGCCCGGTGTGATAGTGTTTCTGCTGGTGTCGCTGCTCCTGTGGATTCTCGCCTATAAGCGCGAGCCCGTAGCCGGTCGCTTCGCCGCCTGACACCCGCAACCTTGAAAGGATAAACAATGTTCCTGATCGACATGTTCAACAACAAGATGACGATCCCGGCTCCGGAACATGCCTTGCCCGGACGGGAGAGCGAAATACCGACATCGCGCCATCATTTCGTCAATGGCCACCCGTTGAAAGGACCCTATCCCGAGGGCATGCAGAGCATTCTGCTCGGCATGGGCTGCTTCTGGGGTGCCGAACGAATGTTCTGGAAGCTCGATGGCGTCTGGGTGACTGCCGTCGGCTATGCCGGCGGCCACACGCCCAACCCGACCTACCAGGAGACGACCACCGGCCTAACCGGCCATGCCGAGGTGGTACTCGTGGTCTATGATCCGAAGGTGATCAGCCTGAAGGCGCTGCTCAAGAATTTCTTCGAGGAGCATGACCCGACGCAAGGCATGCGCCAGGGCAACGATATCGGCACCACCTACCGTTCGGCGATCTATGCCTATGATGAGGAGCAACTCAAGGAAGCAACCGCGATGCGGGATCATTACCAGGAAAGCCTCAAGGCTGCCGGCAAGAATGCCCGGATCACCACCGAAATTGCGATGGCCGGACCCTTCTATTTCGCCGACGAGGCCCATCAGCAATATCTCGCCAAAAATCCGGGCGGTTATTGCGGGTTGCGCGGAACCGGGGTTTCCTGCGCCATCTGAAGCGACAGATGTTAACATTTTAACTTTTGATAACTCATTGCACGGGATAGAAAATTTCCGTGCAATGAGTTTTTTTTACCAAGCGAAAAATTTTTGGTGAATTTTTGCTGAAGCCATGCAAGGATGCCTTCGGCTGGTCTCGGGAGGCATGAGACCGTCTGAGGGTTGAGGTTCGCGGATAGGCGCGGGTATCGGCTGATCAATTTTGTTCGCAAAACAGGGCTATAAAAATGAAAAAGATTCTTCTGACACTCATGGCAACGGCTTCCATGGCGGTTTCCGCTCTGGCTGCTGATGTCAAGCCAGCGATCATCTATGACCTTGGCGGCAAGTTCGACAAGTCGTTCAATGAAGCTGCCTTCAACGGCGCGACGAAGTTCACCACCGACACCGGCATCGCCTTCCGCGAATTCGAAATCGCCAATGACGCCCAGCGCGAGCAGGCGCTGCGCAAGTTCGCCGGTGACGGCAACAACCCGATCGTCGTGGCAGGCTTCTCCTGGGCTGCTGCCGTCGAGAAGGTAGCCGCCGAATATCCGGACACCAAGTTTGCCATCATCGACATGGTCGTCGCTGGCAAGCCGAACGTGAAGTCGATCGTCTTCAAGGAACAGGAAGGCTCCTACCTCGCCGGCGTCATGGCCGCGATCGCCGCCAAGTCCAACACCGTCGGCTTCGTTGGCGGCATGGATATCCCGCTCATCCACAAGTTCGCATGCGGCTATTTCGGCGGCGTGAAGTCGGTGAAGCCGGATGCCAAGGTTCTTGAAGCCTATACCGGCTCGGATCCGTCGGCCTGGAACGACCCGGTCAAGGGTGGTGAAATCGCCAAGTCGCAGATCAGCCAGGGCGCGGACGTTGTCTATCATGCGGCCGGCGGTACGGGCGTGGGTGTGCTCCAGGCAGCCGCAGAAGCCGGCAAGCTCGGCATCGGCGTCGATTCCAACCAGAACGGCCTGCAGCCGGGCAAGGTTCTCACCTCGATGCTCAAGCGCGTCGATGTGGCCGTCTACAATGCTTTCAACGACGTCAAGAACGACAAGTTCGTTGCTGACATCCAGGTGCTCGGCCTGAAGGAAGAAGGCGTTGGCGTCGCCATGGACGACAACAACAAACCGCTCGTGTCTGCCGACATGCTGGCAGCTGTCGAAAAGGCGAAGGCCGACATCATTTCCGGCGCCGTGACCGTTCACGACTATATGTCGGACGAGAAGTGCCCCTATTGAGCCATCGCGCATGAAAAGACCCGTCCGCAGTTCGCGGACGGGTCTTTTTTTACCGGGACGGGAATGACGGTGTCAGTAATGCGGGGGACGTGTCACTGGAGCCGCTTCGAAAGCGACATCTTCGAGCGACTGGAATCGTTCGGTGAGCTGGGTCAATCGCAACTGCAGCTGATCGATGATCTTCCACTGATCGGCAAGCTGCGAGGACAGATCCTCGATGGTTCGCGCCTGATGTGCGGCGGCCTCTTCTAGACTTGTGATTCGCTCGCTCAAGGGATCGCCTTCGGGACGCATGCCTTTCCCTCCTGTTAGGTCAAAAGGCGCTGGACAAGCTGTCCGGAACCTTGAAGACTGGTTTTTCCGATCGACCGGCAGTGTCGCCGGCGGGCTACGATATGGGTGGTCATGAGCGAATTCGCAATCGAACTCAAAGGCATCGACAAGAAATTCGGTCCGGTGCATGCCAACAAGAACATCGACATCAAGATCCGCAAGGGAACAATCCACGGGATCATTGGTGAAAACGGCGCTGGCAAATCCACGCTCATGTCGATCCTTTACGGTTTCTACCAGGCCGACAAGGGCGAAATCCTGATCGATGGAAAGAAGATCGACATCAAGTCGCCCTCGACCGCCATCGCCTCGGGCATCGGCATGGTGCACCAGCATTTCATGCTGGTCGAAAATTTCACGGTTCTCGAGAATGTGATGCTGGGCGCCGAGGAAAGCGAAATCCTCAACAAGGGCATCGTCACCGCCCGCCAGGCCCTCAAGCGCCTCGAAGACGAATATGAGATGGAAGTCGATCCCGATGCGGTGATCGAGGAGCTTCCCGTCGGCATCCAGCAGCGCGTCGAGATTCTGAAGGCGCTCTATCGCGGTGCCGAGATCCTCATTCTTGACGAGCCGACGGGCGTTCTGACCCCGGCGGAAGCGGATCATCTGTTCCGCATTCTCGGTCAGTTGAAGAACCAGGGAAAGACGATCCTGCTCATCACCCACAAGCTGCGCGAGATCATGGCCGTCACCGACGAAGTGTCGGTGATGCGACGCGGCGAGATCGTCGCCACCCGCACGACTTCAAAGACCAATGTCGAAGAGCTGGCCGAGCTGATGGTGGGCCGTCACGTGCTGCTGCATGTGCCGAAAGGCGAGTCCCATCCGGGCGACGTCAAGCTTTCGGTTCGCAACCTCACGGTCAAGGATGGCCGTGGCGTGACGATGGTCGACAATGTCTCGTTCGACGTGCGCGCCGGCGAGATCGTTGGCGTCGCAGGCGTCGCAGGCAACGGCCAGTCGGAGCTTCTGGAAGCCATAGCCGGCATGCGTCGCGCCGCCGGTGGAACGGTGACCTTGAACGGCGAGCCTGTCGATGTGACCGGCAAGGCGAGCCCGGCCAAACTGCGCAAGCGCGGCCTCGCCCATGTGCCGGAAGACCGCCACCATACCGGCCTCGTGCTGAAGTTCGAGGAAAGCGAGAATGCCATTCTCGGCTATCACAACGATCCCGAATATACCAAGGGCTGGCTGCTCGACATCAACGCCATCCGCGCCGATGCGCAGAAGAAGATCGAGCAATATGACATCCGCCCGCCCAATCCGCGGCTGAAAACGGCGAATTTTTCCGGGGGCAACCAACAGAAAATCGTGCTGGCGCGCGAGATGGAACAGGATCCCTCCGTTCTCATCATCGGTCAGCCGACCCGCGGCGTCGATGTCGGTGCCATCGAATTCATTCACAAGCGCATCATCCAGATGCGCGACCAGGGCAAGGCGATCCTGCTCGTCTCTGTCGAGCTCGATGAAATCCGTTCGCTATCGGACCGTGTTCTGGTGATGTTTGCCGGACGCATCGTCGGCGAACGTTCGCCTGATACGCCGGAAGGGGAACTGGGCCTGCTCATGGCCGGTGTCGAAGACAAGAAGGAGGCAGCCGAATGAGCGCGCCATTCGTAAAACTGCCCGCCTGGGCGGAATATGGCCTGGTGCCGCTGGTCAACCTCGTGATTGCCTTTCTCGTGGCAGGGCTGGTGGTCGTGTTCGCCGGGGAAAACCCGTTGCGGGCTGCCTATCTCATGGTGTCGGGCGCATTCGGTTCGGGTGAAGGCATCGGCTATACGCTGTTTTATGCCACCAATTTCATTTTTGCCGGCCTTGCCGTGGCCGTCGCCTTTCACGCTGGCCTGTTCAACATCGGCGTCGAAGGCCAGGCCTATATTGGCGGCATCGGCGTTGCGGCGGCCTGCCTGGCTTTCGACAACAGCCTGCCCTGGTACATCGTCTTTCCGCTTGCCATTGCCGGCAGCGCGATTACCGGCGCGCTCTGGGCGCTTGTTCCCGCCTGGCTGCAAGCCTATCGCGGCAGCCACATCGTCATCACGACGATCATGTTCAACTATCTCGCCAACCAGTTGATGCTGTGGCTTCTTCTCAATGTCTACAAACCGGTCGGCTCGATGGCCCTGCAATCGCGCACGTTTGCCGAAGGCGGGCAATTGCCGAAGCTCGACTGGTTGCTGGCAATGTTCGGCCTCAACATCCGTGCCGCACCGTTCAACATGTCCTTCCTGTTGGCGCTTGCCGTATCGTTCCTCGTCTGGGTTCTGATCTGGCGGACACGGCTCGGCTATGAAATGCGCACACTCGGCAATTCGGCCGGCGCTGCGCGCTTTGCCGGCATTTCCGAGAAGAAGATCATCATCGTTTCGATGCTGATCTCCGGTGGGCTCTCCGGCATGCTGGCCATCAACTCGATCATGGGTGACCAGTTCCGTATCCAGCAAGATTTTGTTGCCGGTGCCGGTTTCGTCGGCATTGCCGTGGCGCTGATGGGCCGCTCGCATCCGATCGGCATCGTGCTCGCCTCGATCCTGTTCGGCATGCTCTATCAGGGCGGCGCCGAGATCGCTTTCGACATGCCCAATATCTCGCGTGACATGATCGTGGTGATCCAGGGTCTGGTCATCCTGTTTGCAGGCGCTCTTGAGCACATGTTCCGGCCCGCCATCACGGCCTTGTTCGCGCGGGCAAGGGCCGAAGCGACAGAAACCGAAGCCGCAGGAGCCTGAGCCATGGAAAACATCGACTGGATCATTTCCATCCTGCAATCGACCATCCGCATGTCGGTGCCGCTGATCCTCACAGCACTCGCCGGTCTCTTTGCCGAACGATCGGGCGTCGTGGATATCGGGCTTGAAGGCAAGCTGCTTGCTGCGGCCTTTGCCGGCGCGTCCGGGGCTGCCGTTACCGGCAATGCCACACTGGGCGTCGTGGCTGCCATCGTGGCGTCGCTCCTGTTCTCCGGCGTGCATGGCTATGCCTCGATCTCGCAGCGTGGCAACCAGATCGTCTCGGGCACCGCGATCAATTTCATCGCAGCCGGCGCGACGGTGATCATCGGCAATGCCTGGTTCAATATGGCCGGGCGCACGCCTTCCCTTCCTGCCGATGCCAAGCTCAACCCGATCACCCTGCCCTTTGCCGACGCGCTTCGTGACGTACCGGTGATCGGCCAGATCTATTCGCAGCTGCTCTCCGGCCATTTTCTTCTGACCTATTTCGCCTATGCGATGATTCCGATCAGCTGGTGGATCCTCTACCGCACAAGGTTCGGTCTCCGACTGCGCGCGGTCGGCGAAAATCCCGGCGCCGTCGATACAGCCGGTATTTCGGTGGTCCGGATGCGCTATATGGCGGTTCTGCTCGGCGGCGTCATGGCCGGTCTGGCGGGTGCCTTCCTCTCGATGGCTGTCAGCGCCGGATTCACCAAGGGCATGTCGGCAGGCAAGGGCTTCATTGCGCTGGCGGCACTCGTCTTCGCCAACTGGCGACCGAAGAACATTCTCTTCACCTGCCTGCTGTTCGGGCTTCTCGATTCGCTTTCGATTGCCATGCAGGGCAAGACGGTTCCGCTGGTCGGATCGATCCCGGTTCAGCTGTGGCAGGCCCTGCCCTACATCCTGACCGTGGTGCTGCTCGCCGGCTTCATCGGCAAGGCCACCCCGCCACGGGCTTCGGGCAATCCTTACGTGAAGGAGCGGTAAGATGGCTGTCACCGACATGCTGTTCGATGCGGCACGCACCGCAATGGAAAAGAGCTACTCGCCCTATTCCAAGTTTCCGGTCGGCGCCGCCATCCTCGCCGATGACGGCAAGGTCTATCTCGGCGCCAACATCGAGAACCTCTCCTTCCCGCAGGGCTGGTGCGCCGAGCCGACCGCGATCGGTGCGATGATCATGGGCGGCGGTCGCAAGATCGTGGAGATGGCCGTGATTGCCGAAAAGCTTGCACTCTGCCCGCCGTGCGGTGGCTGCCGGCAGAAGATTTCCGAGTTCGCGGACAAGACGACGCTGATCCATCTCTGCGATGAAGTCGGCGTGAAGAAGACGATGACCATGGACGAACTGCTTCCCTTCTCGTTTGAAACCGAGGTGCTGGGATGAGTGCCGTCGACATCATTCGCGCCAATCTCGGCGATCTACAGCCGAAGACCGCTATCATTCTCGGTTCTGGCCTCGGAACCCTTGTCGCCGGGATCGAGAATGCCAAACGGATCGCCTTTGCAGACCTGCCGGGGTTTCCGGTCGGCTCGGTGTCGGGCCATGCCGGCGAGGTCGTAACCGGGCTTCTATCCGGCCGACCGGTCATCATGCTGTCGGGCCGCGTCCATTATTACGAGAAGGGCGATGCAGCCGTGATGCGCGGCCCGATCGAGACGCTGAAAGCGCTCGGCATCGAAAACCTGATCCTCACCAACTCGGCCGGCTCGCTGCGCGAAGACCTGCCGCCGGGCTCGGTGATGCGCATTTCCGACCATATCAACTATTCCGGCTACAACCCGCTGATCGGCGAAGAGAGCGACCGCCGTTTCGTTGGCATGACGCAGGCCTATGATGTCGATCTGGCCGACCGCATGCAAAAGGCTGCAGACAAGCTCGGTATCCCGCTCGCATCGGGCGTTTACATGTGGTTCTCAGGCCCCAGCTTCGAGACACCTGCCGAAATCCGCATGGCCCGCATTCTGGGTGCCGATGCCGTCGGCATGTCCACAGTGCCGGAAGTCATTCTGGCGCGGTTCCTCGACATGCGTGTGGCCGCCGCTTCGGTCGTCACCAACTACGGCGCCGGCATGACAGGCGGTGAACTGAGCCATGAGGAAACCAAGGAAATGGCGCCGATCGGCGGCCGACGTCTGGCCGAGATTCTGACTGCCATGATTGCCGACGGGCTTTGATCCGTCTGGAGGACATATGATCCCGCAGGAAATCATCCGCGCCAAGCGGAACGGGGAAACGCTTTCGGCTTCCGATATCGCGGATTTCGTCAAAGGCCTTTCGGACAACCGCATCACCGAGGGCCAGGTCGCGGCCTTTGCGATGGCTGTCTATTTTCGCGGCATGAGCCGGGAGGAAACCGTGGCGCTGACCCTCGCCATGCGCGATTCCGGCACCGTGATGAGCTGGTCAGATGTTGCGCGCCCGGTGGGCGACAAGCATTCGACCGGTGGCGTCGGCGACAATGTCTCATTGATGCTGGCGCCCATTGTTGCCGCCTGCGGATTGGCCGTGCCGATGATTTCCGGCCGTGGCCTCGGCCATACCGGCGGCACGCTGGACAAGCTCGAATCCATTCCCGGCTACAACCCCTACCCTTCGCCTCAGCTCTTTCACGACACGGTCAAGACAATCGGCTGCGCCATCATCGGCCAGACCGGCGAGATCGCGCCTGCCGACAAGCGTCTCTATGCGATCCGCGACGTGACGGCGACTGTCGAATCCGTGCCGCTGATCACCGGCTCGATCCTGTCGAAAAAGCTGGCCGGCGGGCTTCAGTCGCTGACGATGGACATCAAGGTTGGCAATGGCGCCTTCATGCAGAGCATGGAGGAAGCCCGCACGCTTGCACGCTCGATCGTGGATGTCGCCAACGGTGCCGGTGTAAAAACCTCCGCCCTGATTACCGACATGAACGAGCCCTTGGCCGATTGCGCCGGCAATGCGCTGGAAATCGCGCATGCGATGGCGTTTCTGGAAGGCGAGATGAATGGAACGCGGGCCCATGAGGCGGTCATGGCGCTTGCAGCCGATATGCTCGTGAATGCCGGGCTTGCTGCCGATACAGAAAGCGCTCTGGCCAAAGCCAACGCCGCACTCGATTCAGGCGAAGCGCGGGCGCTTTTCGGCCGCATGGTGACGGCGCTTGGCGGGCCAGAGGATTTCCTCGATCAATGGCGTGACTATCTGCCGAAGGCGCCGGTCATCCGTCCGGTTCCGGCGCCGAAGGCCGGTTTCGTTTCAGCCTATGCGACGCGCGCGATCGGGCTGGCGGTGATCGGTCTGGGTGGCGGGAGATTACGCCCCGATGACCATATCGATCACCGGACCGGCTTCAGCGCCATCCATCCGATCTCTTCGAGAGTGGAAAAGGGCGAGCCGCTCGCGATGGTTCATGCCGCCGACGACGCGGCGGCCGAGCGGGCCATTGCGGATTTTATTTCTGCGGCAACGCTTGCCGATGGGCCGCAGAAGCGGCGCCCTGTGGTGCTCGAGCGGATCAGTTGATGAGCTTCAGCTCATCATTGTCGGCTCGGTAGGAACCCAGTTTCTTCATGAAGCTCATGCCTATCAGCGTGGCCTTGAGCGACTTGTCGCGAATGACGAGAGCATCGACATTGCGTACCTGTACGGTGCCGATCTCGACCGATTTCAGCGTGATACGCGCGGCCTTGACCTTGCCATTGGCTGTCGTGACATCGTAGCGGAAACGCAGTTCATTTCCACCGTAACCGAGGTTGCGCGCCGCCGTTTCATTCAGGGTTACGAAGGTGGCACCGGTATCGACGATGGCGGCGATCGGCTTGCCATTGAGCCGGAACCGACCCTCGAAATGTCCTTCCGCGTTGGCCTTGACGACATAGGAACGCTCGACCGGTGCCGACGCATCGGTCACATGTGCCTGCATGGCCGCAGTCGGTTCCTGCTTTTTGGGCAGCCCGATGATGGTCGGCACATTGACGGCAATCACAATTGCTGACGACCAGATGAGCAGCGCGCGTCCAATCATGGTTCTTCGTTCCCATTCGATAACATCTCGCCATTCTATTCGAAGGCGCTGATGCAATGGTAAACGAAACGGCGACAGACCAGGGTCGTCGCCGTTTATCTGGACATTCGGTTAACGGTTTATGATCGTTTATTTTGTGCCGTACATGCGGTCACCGGCATCGCCGAGACCCGGCACGATATAGCCTTTCTCGTTGAGATGGCTGTCGATCGAAGCGGTATAGACGGGAATGTCCGGGTGCGACGCGTGGAAATTGCGGATACCCTCGGGTGCGGCCAAAAGGCAGAGGAAACGGATGTTGGTCGCACCACGCTCCTTGAGCTTGTCGATGGCCGCGATCGACGAATTGCCCGTTGCCAGCATCGGATCGACCACGATCACCAGACGCTCGTTGATATCCTCGGGCGCCTTGAAATAATATTCGACCGGCTTCAGCGTCTCATGATCGCGATAGACACCGATATGGGAGACGCGTGCCGAGGGCACGAGATCGAGCATGCCTTCCAGCAAACCGTTTCCGGCGCGCAAGATCGAGGCAAAAACGAGCTTCTTGCCTTCGAGAATAGGGGCGTTCATCGTCTCGAGCGGGGTCTCGATCTCTTCGAATGTGAGCTCGAGATCGCGGGTCACCTCGTAACACAGAAGCGTCGAGATCTCGCGCAGCAGGCGACGAAAGCCAGCCGTAGAGGTCTCCTTCTTGCGCATGATGGTCAGCTTGTGCTGCACGAGCGGATGATTGATGACCGTTACGCCGTCCATGGAGGTGCCTTCCCGAAAGTTTGCCGAAATTCTTCTTTTCACGCCGCAATCCCAGCCGCAAGAGCCGAACGGTTTTTGCCCCAGTTTTCGCGCTCAAAGCCGCTGAAGAAGCCGATTTCGGGTTTCTTCGTCCACAAAGGCCGCCTCGATGGCGGTCCGCGTCATCTGGTTGATCTCCTGATCGGAAAATCCCATCTCGGTCGATGCGATTTCATATTCGCGGGCCAGCGAGGAATGAAAGAATGGTGGATCATCGGAATTCAGCGTCACCTTCAGACCCATGTCGACGAACAGCCGCAGCGGATGCGCCTTGAAGCTCGGAAAGACAGAAAGCGCGATGTTCGATCCCGGACAGACTTCCAGAACCACCCCCTCATCGCGGATCCGCTCCACCAGTGCCATATCCTCGACGGCGCGAACCCCATGCCCGATCCGGCTTGGCTTCACATAATCCAGCGCATCGCGCACCGAATAGGCGCCGCAAAGCTCGCCGGCATGAATGGTAATCCCGAGACCGGCATCGCGCGCGATATCGAAGGCGGGGACGAAATCCCGCACATGGAACATGCGTTCGTCGCCCGCCATGTTGAAACCGCTGATCAGCGGATGGGGCCGCCGTGCGGCAAACTCGGCGGCAGCGATGACACGCTCGGCCCCAAGATGGCGAACGCCGATGACTGTCATCCGGCTTTCGATGCCGAACCGTTGGCGGGCGCGCTCCATGCCGGCACCAAGTCCTCGGATATAGGCTTCGGCACCAAGGCCTGATGCTTCACCATGATCGGGCGACACGAACAGTTCCGAGAATATGGTTCCTGCTTCGGCAAGCTCCGTCAGGTACGTTTCCGCCAGCAGCGCGAAATCCTCCTCGGTACGGAAGAGTTTGGAGGCGGAATCATAGGCGTGGAGAAAGGTCGTGAAGTCGTTCCAGATGTAGGACCCATCCCGGATGAAGCTTTCCGTCGGTTCGTTGTACTTGCGCGCCTGCGCCAGCACCAGCTGCGGCGCTGCCGCGCCCTCGATATGACAATGCAGTTCGGCCTTCTTCAGATGCTGCGTCATAGGAACGACTTTCCATACTTGCCCGGCTCGATCCCGAGATGTTTGGCAATGGTTTCGCCGATATCGGAGAAGCTCTCCAGAATGCCGTGCGAGCCGGCCGGCGTCGTCGGGCCGAAAGCGAGAACGGGAACCTTTTCGCGTGTGTGATCGGTCCCGCGCCAGGTGGGATCGCAGCCATGATCGGCTGTCAGGATCACTAGATCGTGCGGTCGCATGCGCCGGGCGATTTCCGGCAGACGCCGGTCAAAAGCTTCAAGTGCGGCAGCGTAACCCGGGACATCACGGCGATGGCCATAGAGCATGTCGAAATCGACGAAATTCGTGAAAACGAGATCGCCCTCTTCCGCCTTGTCCATGGTGGCGAGCGTGGCATCGAAAAGCGCCATATTGCCGTTGGCCTTGGTCAGTGTCGAAATGCCCTGATGGGCGAAGATATCACCGATCTTGCCAACGGCATGGACCTTGCGCCCGGCCGCCACCAGCCGGTCGAGCAATGTGGGTTCGGGCGGCAGGACCGAAAAATCGCGGCGATTTCCGGTCCGTTCGAACGTATCACGGCTTTCGCCGATGAAGGGTCTGGCAATGACGCGACCGATGTTGAGCGGATCGAGGATCTTGCGCACCGTCTCGCACATGGCAATCAACCGCTCGAGGCCGAACGTCCTCTCATGGGCCGCGATCTGAAAGACCGAGTCCGAAGAAGTGTAGCAGATCGGCTTGCCGGTCCGCATATGCTCCTCGCCGAAACGCGCGATGATTTCGGTTCCGGACGCATGACAATTGCCGAGAATGCCGGGCAGCTGGCATTCCGCAACGATTGTAGCCACAAGATCGGACGCAAAGGCGGTTTCACCCTCGGGGAAATATCCCCAGTCGAACATGACAGGGGTACCGGCGATTTCCCAATGGCCGGATGGCGTATCCTTGCCACGCGAAGTTTCGCAGGCAGCAGCGTATGCGCCAACCGTCTTGTCGGGTTTCTGCATGCCGGCCGGCACATAGCCGGATGCCAGCAGATGCGCATCGACCAGACCGAGCGACGTCAGGTTAGGCAGATGGAGCGGTCCTTGGCGCAATCCCTCGCGGTCGCCGGCGCCACTCGCGCAGAACTCGGCAATATGGCCGAGCGTATCCGACCCTAGATCCCCGTAACGCTCGGCATCCGGCGCGTTGCCGATACCGAAACTGTCGAGAACAAACAACATTGCGCGCGCCATACCAACCTCCCCGGTCGGGCGGCAGATTGGCCAGGGCCCCGACGATTTGTGCTGATCCTGACTAAAACGATGTCAGGATTTTTGCAATCGGATTGGGAGATCGGCTGGCGTCAGGAACAGTCGGAGCAGAGAATCTCGGCTCCGAGACGTTGCCGGTAATAGAATTCCCGTCGGATCGTGACGGATCGGGTTTCGGATTCCGATCCGAGAAACAGGAGCATCGTGTGCGGAAGACTGATCTCCGCCCGCACCAAAAACGATGATGGTGACTGCATGTCATCGGGAACCGGTGCCGTCGACCCTGCGGAATAGGGCACGCCACCATCCTGGTTCCACGACCAGAGGACCCGGGCATTGCCGGCGCTGTCGATTGTGATGCCGCTCACCTTCATCGTCATGCCGGTCGCACTGTGCGGCGCAATCGTCGCTTCGGCCGCATCGAACATCTGCGAAAGGAATGTCTTGCTGACGGTTGGCTGTCGTGTGACGACATCGGCAACCGTGCCGGCCGCTTTCAGAACGTTGCGGGCCGTCGAGTAGCCTGCCGTGACCTCATAGGCGCTGATATAGATGCCGATGAGGATGGGCGCGATGATGGCAAATTCTATGGCCGCAGCGCCTGTCCTGTCGCCCTTGAGGCGGGCTGACACCTTTCGAGCGGCCCGATTGCGAGCCTTGAACCATCCCAGAGCATGAGTCACAGACGAGAGGCGACGGATACTCATTCATATTCCTCGTTCTGGATCGCTGCTGTTGACACCATCAGATAATCAGTTGGCAGAGGATCCCCCTCCGGACGAATGGTGGTCACATAGGGGCGAATGATATCCGTGATGATCTGCCAGCGATAAAAGGCCCGAACCATGTTGATCGAGTTCGGTCCACCCGGGGAAAAGCCGAAGCCCGTCGTATCAAGATCCGCATAATCGGCCGTCGAGACCTTCGGGATCTGCCGCGGCATATCGCCAAATGAGGAGAACTGACGGACATCGATATGCAGTTTGTCCGGCGATGCGGCTTCACTGTCGGAGCACATGTTGAAGACGGCGATTTCCTCGCAAAAAGCTTCGCGGAACTCCACCTCGGTCATATCGGTCGCCTTGCCCTGCGCGAATGTGATTTCTCCGGTCCGGATCTTGCGCGACATGGTTTCCACCGCATTTGCCAGCACCTGTTCGCCGGCGAATGCGAAAAAGGTTTCGAAGGTGGCAAAGGTGAGCATGAGGAACGGAACAGCAAGAATCGCAAATTCGAGGGCCGCAGCCCCCTCACGATTCCTCCGAAAGCCTTTGATCAGGCCGCTGAACGCATGGGTCGATTGTCGTCGCCGCCAATTCATCTCTCAGTCCTACCAGATGGTATGTCAGAGAAATCTAATGGCTGGCTGTTAAATCGAGGTTCCTGAAAACGAGCGAATTTGAACCAATCGGTTCATCTTCAGGAAAGGCATGCCTTCCCTACGGTCATCGAAAAGCGTTTCGCGCGCGGGATTACTCTGTAGAGCTTTCGAGCGCCTGGTGCTCTTCACAGGAAGGCGTGCAGGAAAGAACCGTACGCGATGTCTGCTTATACATACGCACGGTGTTGCCTTCATCGATGGAGACCAGGATACGCTCGTCGAGAAGCGCATTTCCTTCGACATCGAGCAGCACGAGATTGGTGGTTCCAAAGGCTTTGCCGGTCAGAACGATGGTTTTCGCATCAGCGACCGTCGCATCGGCAACCTTTGCATTGCCGACGATCACCTTGGATACCGGCCGATCCAGTTTCAGGATCTTGGCGTGATTGATATAGACGCGCAGCATGCCGTCTTCAGCACGCGTGACGGAACTCATGGACGCAGCGACCATGATCGCCAATGTGGCCAGTTTGAGCTTTCGCACAGCCGTTCTCGATGACGATAGACAACGCATGCCAAGTTTCCGGATCGTTTACCTCAACAAAGGATGGACGGGATTGGTGAAGGAAGCTTTAAGCCCGCCAAATTTTCTGCATTCATGTCCAAAACCGAGATCCCCTTATTAAACACCCCTTACAAATAGGGGCGGCAGAAACGACCATCTGGCCCGATGGGCGCGCGTTTTGACTAGGCAAACAGGGTCATCGCGATCATAAAAACCCTACCCGGACCGGCTTTCGCCTCCGCTTCACTCTTTACTTTCATATATTTATCAAATGACATTTCTATTTTGATGTTTCCGATAAACAGATCTTTCACCAAGCCAGAACTTCCGAGCGATTCATGTTTTAGTAACCGAAATCCTTAAGGAGGTCGCAAGTACCCCCATGTAATCTGTGCTCATCCGATCAACGGGAAACAGTTGGCGGAAGTGCTGAACCAGTTTTACAAGGAGACAACGATGTCCGCAATTTTCGCACGTTTCATGAAGGATGAGTCTGGCGCCACGGCTATCGAATATGGCCTCATCGCCGCTCTTATCTCTGTTGCATTGATCACCGGTGCCGGCGCCCTCGGCAACGCTCTGGACAACCAGTTCAACGCTCTCTCTGGCAAGCTGAACTACACCGGCTGATCCTGAGTTATGCACTTCGCCATAGTGGCCCGCCATCCGGCGGGCCATTATGCGTTTGATCGTCCGCTCATGCGCCTGATGGATCTCTACAGGACAATCCCGGCCGGTTCGGACAACAAGGTTCATGCGCAATTAACCAGCCACGTTAAACAACATTCAACGGAGCTTTGTTAAAAGCGACACATCCCCCGAGGTCGATTGAACGCGCCTCAAACCGATGGAGACTTGCATGGCTTCAGTTGTCGCCCGCCTTCTCAAAGACAAGTCCGGTGCTACAGCCGTCGAATATGGTCTCATCACCGCACTCATCGCGGTTGCGATGCTGACG
The DNA here is from genome assembly GCF_030551875.1 of Fluviirhizobium alvei. GTDB lineage: Bacteria > Pseudomonadota > Alphaproteobacteria > Rhizobiales > Rhizobiaceae > Rhizobium_E > Rhizobium_E alvei. The sequence continues at coordinate 38,407 of NZ_JAUOZU010000016.1, forward strand.
GGCGCTGGCACTCTCGGTAACGCGCTTGATAATCAGTTCAACGGCCTGGCTGGACAGTTGAATCTGAACTGAACCAACGACCGGCGGACCGCCTCCACCCTGTTGCCCGGTCGGACACCCATGCGGTGGACAAGCATGATCAGAGCGTTTGGATTAAAATCATGATCGAAGCGGCAATCCTCGTTGTGTTTCCCCTGTGCATGGCCATGGCTGCCTTCAGCGACCTGTTGACCATGACGATCCCCAACAGGCTGTCGATCATCCTGATCGGTTCTTTTCTGTGCATTGCCCCGTTTGCTGGCGTTGCTCCCTATGACATCCTCTTGCATCTCGGAGCTGGGCTCGCGGTCTTTGCTGTCTGCTTTGCTCTTTTTGCCCTTCACATCATGGGCGGAGGCGATGCCAAGATCCTGACTGCAAGCGCTGTCTGGTTCGGCATGAACGCTTCGCTGATGCACTATATCGTTTACGTTTCGGTGTTCGGCGGTCTTTTAAGCCTGGTTGTGCTCGCGCTTCGTGCCAACAACAACATGATCCTGGCGTCCGGACTTCGCATTCCTGCAACCATGATGCATGCCAAGAAGATCCCCTACGGAATCGCTATCGGTGCTGCTGCTTTCATGGCCTTTCCGGAATCGCCGTTGATGGCTTTCGTACTCGGGCACTGAAGCCGCAAGTGACCCGATGTCTGGGCTGACCCGGGTATGTTTATGTTGAATTAACTATAAACGTAAGCACTGCGTTAACCATAATTACACCAATTCCTGACCATTCTGCAGCGTGAAATTCCTTTCAGCGCAGGATGACCCATGAAACCCGCCCGCCTTATCATTCTCACAGTCGCACTGGTTGCGGCAGCAGGGGCCGCCTTCATGGCGATGAACCTGACCGGCGAGGAACGGGTCGTCCAGTTGCAGGCCGAGACCGTTGTCCAGAAAGAACCGGTTGTCGATGTGCTGGTCGCAAGCGCGAACCTGCCGGTCGGTTCGAAACTCACCGACGAGGCCATGATCTGGAAGAGCTGGCCTGAAGGCAGCATTTCCGAAGGTTTCATCACAAAGTCGACACGTCCCGAGGCCCTCACCGAACTCAAGGATGCGATCGTGCGCCTGCCGATCTTCGAAGGCGAACCCATTCGCCCTGAAAAGATCGCCGATGGCAACAACGCGGTGCTGTCATCCCTGTTGCCGGCTGGAAAGCGCGCCGTGGCCACCGAAATTTCGGTCTCCACCAGCGCCGGCGGCTTCATCCTGCCGAACGATCGCGTCGACGTGATCATGGTGAAGAAGGATGAAGACGGCACCTATGTGACGGAAACCATTCTCAGCAACATTCGTGTGCTTGCGATCGATCAGGAGATCCAGGAGCGGGAAGAAGGCGCCAAGACGGTTGTCGGAACGACCGCAACCCTCGAACTCAACCCGGATCAGGCCAAGGTCATCGCCGTTGCCCAGCAGATGGCGGACCGGCTGACGCTGGCTCTGCGCTCGGTCGCCGATGCGCAGGAATCCGATTCCCTCGTCGCCGACCATCTCCTGTCGGGCGACAGCGGAACATCGATCCAGGTGATCAAATCCGGCGTCATCCAGAAGCTGAATGATCCCGGCGCCGCCACACAAGACCAACATTGACCGAGGACAAGTCCGATGATTTCGAAAAGTTCCTTTCTTGTCCCTGCCCGGCTGATCCTTGGTTCCGCGCTTGCACTTGCCGGCGTACCGGGAACCGGTGAATATGGCTGGTCAGTACCGGCGGCCGAGGCAGCCAATGCTTCGATCATCAAGATCTCGCAGGTCGGCCCGGGTGTTTCCAAGAAGCTCAAGCTCGGCCTGAGCAAAGCGATCGTTCTCGATCTTCCGGAGGACGCCCACGATATTCTCGTTGCCAATCCGGAAATTGCCGATGCCGTGACGCGCACGTCGCGACGGCTTTACCTGTTCGGCAAGGCCGTCGGACAGACCAACGTCTTCATATTCGGCCCGGGCGGCGAGGAACTGGTCAGCATCGATCTCGAGATCGAACGTGATATCTCCAATCTCGAAGCACAGTTGAAGCGGTTCATTCCCGAATCCGACATCAAGGTGGAAATCATCTCGGACAATATCGTCCTGTCGGGTTCGGTCAGGACGCCGCAGGATGCCTCGCAGGCAGAAAAACTCGCCGAGATTTTCGTCAAGGGCGGTGAAGCGACCACCCGGAATGTGTCCGCGACTTCGACGACAGCAACCGGGGATGCATCGGTCGCCCTCTTCAACGAAGATCGCCAAACATCGCAGATCGTCAACATGCTGACGATCGAGGCAGAAGACCAGGTGACGTTGAAGGTAACGGTTGCCGAAGTCAGCCGGCAGGTGTTGAAGCAGCTGGGCTTCAGCGGCTCGATCAAGGGCGCCAGCGGCGCGATCTCCTTCACCAACCCGACCAATCTTGGCGGATCAAACAACTGGGTCACCGGCAACGCTCTCTCCGGCACGCTCGGCAAATTCGATATCTCGACCTATGTCAACGCCATGGAGCAGGCCGGCGTCATGCGGACACTCGCCGAACCGAGCCTGACCGCCATTTCCGGCGAACAGGCAAAGTTCAAGGTGGGGGGCGAATTCCGTCTCGTGTCGAACCAGGAAATCTCCGAGGACGGCATCACCCGCGAGTCCGAAAGCGTCGAATATGGGATCGAGCTGAACTTCAAGCCGATCGTGCTTTCGCCGGGACGCATTTCGCTGAACATCGAGACCAATGTTTCGGAACCGACCTTCGAAGGCTCCTACGTTTCGGGCGGTACCAAGTCGACGCCGGCCATAACCTATCTCGGCATTCGCAAGCGCGAGGCCAGCACCACTGTCGAATTGCCTTCCGGCGGCTCGATCGTGATCGCAGGTCTGGTACGCGATGAGGTCCGGCAAGCGAGCTCCGGCATTCCCGCGCTTGCGCGGGTGCCGATCCTCGGCTCACTCTTCCGCTCGAAGGATTTCCAGCGCAACGAAACCGAACTGGTGATCATTGCGACCCCCTACCTGGTCCGTCCGGTCGAGCGGTCAAAGCTCGCCCGCCCTGACGACAATTTCAATCCCGAAAGCGATGTCGCGACCTTCTTCCTCAACCGCGTCAACAAGATCTACGGCCGGCGTGAAAATGCGAAGAACCCGGGTCAATACAATGGCGCCGTTGGCTTCATCTACAAGTAAAGGGACAGACAATGGATACCAACCGGATGAACATCTCGCCCCTTTGCCGCAGCCGTAACAGCCGCTTTGCATCCATTGCTGCCATTGCCGTGATGTCCATGGCGGCGCTCACGCTTGCATCCTGCGGCACCGTCCGCCCTGATCGGCAGACGACAGCATCGATCCCGGATGACTATCGCACCCGTCACCCGATCACGCTGGCCGAGGTGGAACATAATCTCGATGTGCCGATCGCCGCCGGCGACATGAGCCTGACACCGGCAACCCGCGATCTGATCCGCGGTTTCGCCCAGGACTACAGTTCGCTGTCTTCCGGCACCATCCAGGTGCTGGTGCCGCAGAATGCCGCCAACTCCGGCGCCACCTATCGGGTCCGCAAGGACATTCAAGGCATCCTGCAGAAGGCGGGCATCCAGGCGAGCCGGATCGTTCAAAGCAGTTATGCGCCGCGCAACAGCGAAGCATCCTCGCCCATTCAGTTGCGGTTTGTCGCGGTAACGGCCGTGACCGACGATTGCGGACAATGGCCCTCCGACCTCGTGGGTCCAACTGCCGTTGAGAACAAGAACTGGGAAAACTTCGGTTGCGCGACCCAGCAAAACCTTGCGGCTCAGATCGCCAATCCGGCCGACCTGGTCGGCCCGCGCGGGATGACGCCGATCGACGCACAACGCCGGGCCACCGTCATCAGCGTCTATCGTGAGGATGGCGGCGCCTGATCGGTTTAGAGAACCGACCAAACGCATGCAGAGTTAATTGGAAAGACGACCATGAGCGCTGTCGAATACCGCATCAATACCGGAGAAGACCAGCCGATCGCCGAAGCTCCGGGGCGGCCGGGCGAACTCGATCATCTGCGCCCGTTGCCTCGAATTTCCGTTCACGCCTTCTGCGCGACCGAGAACATGTACTCGCTCATGGAAAAGCTGGCGCAGGACCGCCGCATGGGCAAGGTCTCCTTCCGGGTCAACCAGGGCGGGATTCCGGCCGCGGTCACCATGTTCGCCTCGGCGCCGACGCCCAATCTCATCCTGCTCGAATCGGCTCCCGATACCCGCTCCTTGATGGACGAGCTGGCGCCGCTGGCCGAAGTCTGTGATCCGTCCACAAAGGTGGTCATCATCGGCCGCAAGAACGACATCCAGCTCTACCGCGATCTGATCCGCAATGGCGTTTCGGAATATCTGGTGGCGCCGGTATCGCTTGGGGATATCATTACGGCCATCGCGTCGATCTTTGTCGACCCGGAAGCGGAACCGCTCGGGCGGTCCATCGCCTTCATCGGCGCCAAGGGCGGCGTCGGATCGTCGACGATCGCCCACAATATCGCCTGGGGCATTTCGAACCTGTTCTCTTCGGAAACCGTGCTGGCGGATCTCGATCTGCCGTTCGGAACGGCCAATATCGATTTCGATCAGGACCCCGCGCAGGGCATTGCCGAAGCCGTCTATTCGCCAGACCGGCTGGACGAAGTCTTTCTCGATCGCCTGCTGACCAAATGCTCGGCCCATCTGAGCCTTCTTGCAGCGCCCTCCCTTCTCGACAGAACCTACGATTTCGATGGCCAGGCCTTCCAGCTTCTGCTCGATACCCTGCATCGGACATCGCCGATCAGCGTTCTCGATGTTCCGCATGTCTGGAACGACTGGACCCGCTCGGTGCTGGCAAGCGTCGATGAAGTGGTGATCACGGCAGCACCCGATCTGGCCAATCTTCGCAACACCAAGAACCTGTTCGACCAGCTGCGCAAATTGCGGCCGAACGACAAGATGCCCCATCTCGTGCTCAACCAGGTGGGAATGCCGAAACGGCCGGAGATCCTTCCGGCGGATTTCTGCGAACCTCTCGACGCCGAGCCAATCGCCATCATCCCGTTCGACAGCCAGCTGTTCGGCTCCGCGGCCAATTCGGGCCGCATGATCGGCGAAATGGATGGCAAGTCCGCAGCGGCAGAAGTGATGAGCCAGATCGCCCATATCGTGACGGGCCGCGTGGCGGTGAAAAAAGCAAAATCCGGTGGGCTGTCGGCAATCCTCGGCAAGCTTTCGAAGAAGAAGTAACAGTAAACAGGTCAGAACAACATGTTTGGCAGACGCGGTAATGAAGGCTTTGGCAAGGGAGGCGGTTCCGTCGTGGACGTGGCGCCGCCACCGACGGCGCCTGTGCAGCAACCGATCCCGTCGCCCAGTCCCGTTCCGGTTCTACAGGAGCCGATACGAGACAATCAGCCCAGTCGAACTCCGCTGCAGCAACCGGCTGCGCGCCGACGCGCCGCCCGCTCTGACGACTACTACACGACGAAAAGCCAGGTCTTCTCGGCCCTGATCGACACGATCGATCTTTCGCAGCTCGCCAAGCTCGAGATCGAAAGTGCGCGCGAGGAAATTCGCGACATCGTCAACGACATCATTTCGATCAAGAATTATGCGATGTCGATTTCCGAGCAGGAAGAACTGCTCGACGACATCTGCAACGACGTGCTTGGCTATGGTCCGCTGGAGCCGCTTCTGGCACGCGACGACATTGCCGATATCATGGTCAACGGCGCCGGCCAGACCTTCATCGAAGTGAATGGCAAGATCGAAGAAAGCGAGATCCGGTTTCGCGACAATGCGCAATTGCTCTCGATCTGCCAGCGCATCGTTTCCCAGGTCGGCCGCCGCGTCGATGAATCCTCTCCCATCTGCGATGCGCGCCTGCCCGACGGTAGCCGCGTCAACGTCATCGCACCGCCGCTGGCGATCGATGGCGCCGCACTCACCATCCGCAAGTTCAAGAAAGACAAGCTGACGCTCGATCAGCTCGTCCGTTTCGGCGCCATCACGCCGGAAGGGGCCACAATCCTGCAGGTGATCGGGCGCGTCCGCTGCAACGTGATCATCTCAGGCGGTACCGGCTCGGGTAAGACGACGCTGCTGAACTGCCTCACAGCCTATATCGACGGTACCGAACGCGTCATCACCTGCGAAGACTCCGCCGAACTGCAGCTGCAGCAGCCGCATGTCGTGCGTCTCGAAACCCGCCCGCCGAACATCGAGGGCGAAGGCGAGATCACCATGCGTGAACTGGTCAAGAACTGCCTCCGCATGCGACCGGAACGCATCATCGTCGGCGAAGTGCGCGGACCGGAAGTGTTCGACCTTCTGCAGGCTATGAACACCGGTCACGATGGCTCGATGGGCACCATCCACTCCAACAGCCCGCGCGAATGCCTGAACCGTATCGAATCGATGATCGCGATGGGTGGCTTTACGCTTCCGGCAAAGACCGTGCGCGAGATCATCGCCGGTTCGGTCGATATCATCATCCAGGCAGCCCGCCTGCGCGACGGTTCACGCCGCATCACCCACATCACCGAGGTTGTGGGCATGGAAGGCGATGTGATCATCACCCAGGATCTCATTCGCTACGAGATCGAAGGTGAAGATGTGAATGGAAAGCTGATCGGCCGCCACAAATCGACGGGGATCGGAAAGCCACATTTCTGGGACAAGGCACGCTATTTCGGCGAGGACAAGCGGCTGGCCGCGGCCCTCGACGAGATGGAAAACAAATCCCGTTGACGAAAGGGTCGGCTTCGGCCGGCGACGGAACCTGAATGTTCGGACTTGACCTGAATGTGATCGCCATCATCGCACTCGCCGCCATCTCGGCAGGTGCAGTGACCTATGGCATCCTCTTTTCGCGGATCGAGGCCGACAAGAAAGCGGAAAGCCGCGTCAACAAGGTCAAGACGGCTGAGACGGACCGACAGAAGATCAAGGCTTCGCGCGACCGGCTGGCCGAAATGACCAAGCGGCGCAAGAGCGTCCAGGATTCGCTTAAAGAACTCGAGCGGAAACAGAAGGAAGACAACAAGAAGAAGTCCATGACATTGCAGGCCCGGATCGACCAGACCGGCCTGGGCTTCACCCTATCGCAATTCTACATGGTCAGTGCCGGTCTCGGTCTGGCCACTGCGGTCGTCCTTCTGATCTCCGGTGCACCACTTTTGTTGCTGCTAGGCGTTTCCTTTGTCGTCGGGGCGGGACTGCCGCGCTTCTTCGTGAATTTCATGGTGAAGCGCCGCCAGAAGAAATTCATCGAGGAACTGCCGAATGCGCTCGACGTCATGGTTCGCTCGATCAAATCCGGTCTGCCGCTCAACGACGCGATCCGGCTGATTGCCTCGGAAGCCAAGGATCCCGTCCGGACGGAGTTCCGGCGGGTGGTGGAAGCACAGCAGATGGGCCTTTCCGTGCCCGAGGCGATCGCCCGCATCTACCTCAACATCCCCCTGCCGGAAGTGAACTTCTTCGCCATCGTCATCGCCATCCAGGCGCAGGCGGGCGGTAACCTCTCCGAAGCGCTTAACAACCTTTCGCGCGTTCTTCGCGACCGCCGCAAGATGAAGGCCAAGGTGAACGCCCTCTCGATGGAAGCGAAGGCTTCCGCCGTCATTATCGGCGCCCTGCCCTTTATCGTCGCCTTCCTCGTCTATCTAACATCGCCGGCCTATATGCTGATCCTGTTCACCGATCCGCGCGGCCATCTCATCATGGGTGCGTCGGCCATCTGGATGTCGATCGGCATTCTCGTGATGCGCAACATGATCAACTTCGACATCTGAGAGGCTGAAACGATGAACGGCGATCTTGTCACGACGCTCACAGATCCAAAGGTCGTCCTGGCCGCCCTTGTCGCCATTTCCGTCTTCGCCACGATCTATGTGCTCGTCCTGCCCTATTTCGAAAAGGGCGGCCTGGACAAGCGCATGCGCAACGTCACCACCGAGCGCGAACAGATCCGTGGTCGCGAACGCGCCCGCCTGAACTCGGAAACCTCGCTTCAGCGCGCATCGCTGCGCCAGCAGAACAACACGAATATCCGCCAGATCGTCGAGCGGCTGAACCTCCGCGAAGCACTTGTGGATGCCGGAACCGTCGACAAGCTCAGGGCCGCCGGTTATCGCTCGCAGAATGCGCTGAACACATTTCTTTTCGCGCGCTTCTTCCTGCCATTTCTCTTTATGGCCGTTGCAGCCTTTTACATCTTCTTCCTTGGCTATCTTGCCGACCAGACGCTGATGGTGCGCCTGTTTGCGGTTCTCGCCATCGCCTATATCGGTTTCTATGCCCCGAACATCTTCATTTCGAACCGCATGTCCAAGCGACAGCATTCGATCCGGCGAGCTTGGCCCGATGCGCTCGACCTGATGCTGATCTGCGTCGAGTCCGGTGTCTCGATCGAAGCCGCGATCAAGCGGGTCGCCGACGAAATGACGCAGAATTCGGCGGAGCTCGCGGAAGAACTGGTGCTGACAAATGCCGAACTATCCTTCCTGCAGGAACGCAGAGCCGCATTTGAAAATCTCGCCAAGCGAACGCAGATCGATTCCGTACAGGCGGTGACCCAGGCCCTGATCCAGGCCGAGCGGTACGGCACGCCGATCGCCCAGGCGCTGCGCGTTCTGGCGCAGGAAAGCCGTGACCAGCGCATGAACGAGGCGGAAAAGAAGGCCGCAGCGCTTCCGCCCAAACTGACCGTCCCGATGATTCTGTTCTTTCTTCCGGTTCTCATTGCGGTCATTCTCGGACCGGCCGGCATCCAGGTGTCCGACAAGTTCTGACGAACAGCGAGAGCCTATGGACGATCGAACGGACCAGGATTTTTCGGCTCGCGTTCTGGCGGGCTACGAAGAGGTTGGCGCCGACTGGATCGAACAGTCCGAACAGATCGATTGCGCAGAACTCTTCGCGCCAGTGCTGGCGTTTCTGCCGGATCGCCCTTCCCTGATTGCCGATATCGGTGCCGGAACCGGTCGGGACGCCGCCTGGCTCGCTCGCAAGGGTCATCAGGTTACAGCCGTGGAGCCGGTCGCGCGACTTCGAAACGCCGGGATCGCAATCCATTCGGCTCTGTCGATCGAATGGATCGACGATCGCCTGCCCGAACTCAGCCAGCTGTCGCCCCAAAGATCATTTGATTGCATGCTATTGATCGGCGTCTGGCAACATCTGGACCTCAAAAGCCGTCCGCTCGCCATGGCACGGCTTTCGACGCTTCTCGGACAGCAAGGAACCTTGATCCTGCCGCTCCGGCATGGTCCCGGCGCCCTGTCGCGTCCGGTAATCGCAATCGATGTTGAGGAAACGATCGGGCAGGCCGATCAGGCAGGACTTGCGCTTGCGACGAGGGTTGAGGCCCAGTCTCTGCAGGAGGCCAACCGGCGCGCCGGCGTGACTTGGACCTGGCTGGCCTTCAGGAAAACGACGGAAGCTTGAATTGCTTCAATTGGTGTTGTTGTCTTCGTTCGCGAGCTTCTTCCAGGAGTTTTCCTGCGCCAGCATGCCTTTGAGATAGGCAATGTTGGCTTCCGCCTGCTGGGCGGTCAGTTCCTGGCGCGCGATGTTTTCTGCTTCCTGGAAGCGCCCCTGAAGACCGACGACGAGGGCCAGGTTCTGGCGAATACGGCTGTCTGCTCCAGGCTGGCTGATCGCGGTACGAAGATAGGTTTCCGCCGATTTGAGATCTCGCGTCAGAAGATAGGACATGCCGAGATTGGACAGAACCGAAGGTTCGTTCGGATTGGCATCGAGCGCATCGCGATAGGCGGCACGCGCTTCTTCGGGGCGACCGAGCTGGTCAAGGATGGCACCTTCGGCCGATTTCAGCTTCCAGTCCGGACGGTCGGGCGTCTGGGCACGGGCGATGGTGGCGAGCGCCTGCTCCAGTTCGCCGGCACCCGCCAGCGATTTGCCGTAGGACGCGAGCACTTCGCGGTCCTGCGGATAAAGGATTGCCATCTGGCGCATGACGGCGAGTGCCTGCTCGTTCTTGCCGGTCATGCGCAACAGGGTCGCATAGTTGAGACCAGCCTGGCGATCCTTGGGATTACGGGCGTAATCCTCGCCAATTCGGCGGGCGGCGGCGGAAAGCTCACCGGCATTCATCATTTCGACGGGTTTGCCGAGACGGGGGATCGATGCCGTCTTTTCGCGGCTGACAGAGGAACAGGCGCCGAGAGCGAGTGCGAGGACAAGAATCACACTTGCCTTGCCGATGGTGGAGACAACCGGACTGCTCCCGAACCGAACCATTGTGCGATCTCCTGCTAGACCTCTGCGGCGGAAAATGGAGGATTTGTCGTCGCCGCAACCCTCGCTCCAGCAATAGTCTGTTAACCCTAACAGATTGTTAATTTCGACCAGCAGCCGGTCCGTTCGCTCAGGAAATAGCATGGTACCCTACCAGTTCATCGAAAGACCATCGCCATTCAACAGCCGGGGTGGCAAGACATTGCCGATTTTCGCCGTGACGCCGGCGCATATCGAAACGGGCATGGTCGATCCGGTTGCCCATGATTGGGCGCAAAAGGCGGGCTACCGGGCGGATGCCGGTTCACTTTTGCTGATCCCGTCAAATGATGGCCACCTTGCTGGTGCGCTGTTCGGGCTTGGCAAGAATCCGTCCGATACGCCCTATCTGACAGGCAAGCTTGCGCGCCTGCTTCCAGCCGGCGAATGGCACATCGAAACCGCTCCCCTGACGGCAAATCGTCTCCTTCTCGGCTACGGCCTTGGAAGCTATCGGTTCGAGAAATACAAATCGCCCTCTTCGGCGCCCGCGACATTGATGATTCCGGCAGATGCCGATGCGGCGCGGATCAAGCGTCAGCTCGCCGGCGTTTTCCTGGCACGGGACCTTATCAATACGCCGGCCAACGATATGGGACCGGACGCCCTGGAAGGGGCCTTCCGTGAACTTGCCGCCCATTACAAGGCCGAGGTTTCCGTAGTTCGCGGCGATGATCTGTTGCAGCAGAACTTCCCGCTCATTCATGCTGTCGGCCGCGCGGCCGAACAGGCGCCACGCCTTCTCAAGATGCGCTGGGGCAAGAAGGGCCATCGCAAGGTAACGCTGGTGGGTAAGGGCGTCTGCTTCGACACCGGCGGGCTCGATATCAAGCCCTCCTCGTCCATGCTACTGATGAAGAAGGATATGGGCGGTGCGGCCAACGTCATGGGCCTGGCCCTGATGATCATGGATGCAAAGCTTAAGATCGATCTGACGGTTCTGGTGCCGGTGGTGGAAAATGCCATTTCCGGCAACGCCTTCCGCCCCGGTGACATCTACAGGAGCCGGGCCGGGCTGACGGTCCAGATCGACAATACCGATGCCGAGGGTCGCCTGATCCTTGCCGATGCACTGTCGCTGGCCGACGAGGAGGAGCCCGACCTTCTGATCGACATGGCAACGCTCACCGGCGCGGCCCGCGTCGCGCTCGGGCCCGATCTGCCTCCATTCTTCACCGACGATGAGGATCTTGCCCATGCGCTGATGGATGCGAGCCTCGAGGTGGATGATCCGCTCTGGAGGATGCCGCTCTACAAGGGTTACGAGAAGGACATCAACGCCAAGATCGCCGATCTGACCAATGCGCCGTCGGGCGGCATGGCCGGTGCCATCACAGCAGCGCTGTTTCTCAAGCGCTTCGTGCGCAAGACGCGATCCTGGGCCCATTTCGACATCTATGGCTGGTCCTCGAGCGAAAAGCCGCATGCGACTGTCGGCGGCGAAGCCCAGGCCATCCGTGCCCTGTTCGACATGCTCGAGCGGAAATCGGTGCGGTAGGCATCCGCAATGGCTCTTGCAACCGTTTCGACGATCGGTGAGAATGGAACGGTTGCGTAACAATAGGCTGGAGGCTGGTGATGGGCGTAGAGCTGAATGCATCCCAGGCACTCGGCCTATGGCACGGCGTCTGCCTCGACCAGGTGAAATCGGGCGATTCCGATCTCACGATCCGTCAAATTGCCATACTCCTGCATATCTATCTGATGCCGCCGCCACACACGGTGCGCGGCCTTGCTGCGACGCTGAACGTAACCAAGCCGGTGATCACCCGCGCGCTCGATACGATGGGCGAACTGGGGCTCGTCGATCGGGTTCGCGATGATCTCGATCGCCGCAATGTCATCATCAAGCGCACCGTCGCCGGAGCGCTCTATCTGCAGAAGTTCGGCGACCTCATCATCGAAAGGGGACGCGGCCTGCCGCTCTAACTCACCATGCTTGATCGTAGACTGAACGCTTTTCGCCCCGACCTCGCCGACCGCAGCCTGCAGGACAAGGTCGAAGCGGGTGCCTATTGCGACGGAACAGATGCCGTTATCGCCCTTCCCACGGTACCTTTGCGTCCTAGACCGGACGCATCGTCCGGCATCGATACGGAGTTACTGTTTGGCGAACCCGTCAAGGTTTTCGAACGCGCAAACGGCTGGGCATGGGTCCAGTCAACCATCGACACCTATGTCGGCTATCTCCCCGACGATGCTGTTTTCCACGGATTGACGCCGGCAACCCATTGGGTCACGGCGGTTCGAACCTTCGTCTATCCGGAGGCCGAATTGCGCAAACCACCAATTCGGTCCCTGTCCATGGGGAGCCGCCTCGTCGTGACCGGCGAGGCCGAAACACGCGGAACCCGCTATCTCAAGCTCGCTGACGGCGGTTTCATCATCGCCAGGCATGCCGGTGCTATCGGCGCGCCTTTGGCGGGTGATTATGTCGAAATCGCCACCCGATTCATCGAAACACCCTATCTCTGGGGCGGGCGCAGCGGTTTCGGCATCGATTGTTCCGGCCTCGTGCAATTGGCGATGATGATGTCGGGCATCTCGGTCCTCAGGGATTCCGACATGCAGGCCGCCTCGATCGGCAGCGAGATCGAGGAACGAGACCTTGGCCGTGGCGATCTCGTTTTCTGGAAAGGCCATGTCGCCATCATGGAAAATGAAGAGATGATGCTGCATGCCAACGGTTACACGATGACAGTTTCGCGCGAACTCTACCGCGACGCGCTCAACCGCATCACACCGCTCTATGGACGACCGACCCTGTTCCGCAGACCGGCATCGAAATAGTGAAGTAATAAACAACAGGCCAGACTTCGTTCAATTATCCGAAACAATCCGTTGCGATGGCCGGGGGCTGAATTCTCCGGCATCTGAGCGCATATTAGCTGGCAAGAAACCTCCCCTAGTGAGGAGAAAGGAATTGCCATGCTGAACCAGATCAAGGGCCTGCATCACGTAACATCGATGGCTGCGAATGCGCGCCAGAACAATGCCTTCTTCACCAAGGTGCTCGGACTGCGCCGCGTCAAGCAGACGGTCAATTTTGATGCGCCGGATGTCTATCACCTCTATTACGGCGACGAGGCCGGCACTCCCGGCACCGTGATGACCTACTTCCCCTTCCCCAATATCGGCCCCGGTCGGGCTGGAACGGGCGAAGTCGGAACCACCGTCTTTTCCGTGCCGCAGGGCTCTCTCGGCTATTGGGCCGACCGGCTGACGAAAAACAGCGTCGATGGATTGCAGCGGGATGAAAGCTTCGGACAGAAGCGCCTGCATTTCGCAGGTCCAGACGGCGATGGTTTTTCGCTGGTCGAGGTGGCAAACGACAGCCGCACCCCCTGGACGTCCAACGGAGTGGATGGCGACCACGCCATTCGCGGTTTCCACTCGGTGGCACTTCGTCTGCGCGATGAAGGTGCGACATCGGAGCTCCTGAAGTTCATGGGGTATGAGACGGTCGACAAGAGCGACGGGGTTACACGGCTTGCCGTGCCGGGTGGCAATGATGCCAGCGTCATCGATCTCGAAACGATGCCCAACATCGCCCGTGGCCTGCAGGGCGCCGGCTCGGTTCACCATGTCGCCTTTGCCGTCGAAAACCGCGAAAAGCAGCTCGAAGTCCGCAAGGCGCTGATGGATACCGGCTATCAGGTCACACCCGTGATCGACCGCGATTATTTCTGGGCGATCTATTTCCGGACGCCGGGCGGTGTGCTGTTCGAGATCGCCACCAACGAACCGGGCTTTGACCGCGACGAGGAACGGGCCCATCTCGGTGAAAGCCTGATGCTGCCGCAACAGCACAAGCATCTACGTCCGATCCTGGCGGAACATCTGCCGAAGCTGGAGGATTGATCATGGGCGACTACATCACCAAGGAAAGGCCGGGGAAACCCGGCCAGCCGCTGGTCTTCGTCTTTCACGGAACCGGTGGCGACGAAAACCAGTTCCTCGGATTTGCAGCTTCGCTCCTGCCGGAAGCGACGATCGTGGCACCACGCGGCGACGTCTCCGAACGTGGCGCCGCCCGCTTCTTCCGCCGCACCGGTGAAGGCGTCTATGACATGGCAGACCTTGCACGTGCGACCGAAAAGATGGCCGCTTTCGTGAAGGCCAAGAAGGCAGAGCATGGGGCCACGGAGGTCTGGGGCCTCGGCTATTCCAATGGGGCTAACATTCTTGCAAGCGTGATGTTTGCCCATGGAGCGCTCTTCGATCGCGCCGCCCTCCTGCATCCGCTGATCCCGTTCCAGCCGAACGACAATCCGGCCCTCGCCGGCAAACGGATCCTGATGACGGCGGGCGAGCACGACCCCATTTGCCCGCCGGGCTTCACCTGCGCGCTCGATGGCTATTTCGACGCGCAGGGAGCTGTAGTGACGACCAAATGGCACAAGGGCGGCCATGAAATCCTGCCCGAGGAGATAGAGGCGGTCAGCCAGTTTTTTGCCTGAGCGCCTGTATTCGCTCTCGGGTCTTGCCTGTCATGGACCCATCACGTTAGAAGCAAAACTTCAATGAGGTTAGGTCCATGGCAAACAACGATCCTGGCAACGCGCCAAAAACACCCGCGACCTGGCGCATCGTGCTCGCGGCGATTCTCGATTTCCTGACCGCCTTTTTCGCGTTCGGCTATCTCGTCGGTGCCATGACCGGTGGGCTGACGGAGGATGGCTTTCAGTTGAATGGATGGCCTGCCCTGGTGGTCTTCGCCCTGATCATCGCCTATTTCGTGATCGGCAACCGGCTGTTCGGCGGCACGCTCTGGAAATGGATCCTCGGCGCCCGCCGCTGAGGATTTACGACTGCCGATAATTCAAGAGGCAGTGCCACGCCGAGCTACGAGGCGTAAAGGCCGCTATCAGTTCCCTTCACGGTCCTCATCGTTAGCCTGAGGCGAGCCAACGTCGGCTGCCGGTGTTTCAGGGTCATGGATTACCCTGAAACGCGGGCCTTGAGTTCAAGAACGGATTGACGCCAGGCGTCGTAATCGTCACTGTCCTGCCAAAGCTCCAGCAGTTCCGATGGCTCCGAAAGAACCCTGTCGAGCGCTTCTTGCGCCATTGTGATGAGAGACGGCTGCGGCCGAAACGCGAGGTCAGCGATTTCCTCCCGAGCGCTGTTCGCGTCCGGTCTTCCCTGCAATGCGGCGACAACCTCCGCTGCGGCAATCGCAACCTCGCCTTGGGGTGCTTCCAGATAGTCTTCTGCGTCTATGACATCCGCAAAAGCCGCTTCTATGCTGCCAACATCCGGGCTTTCCAGAAGGTCCTGGAGCCAATCCTCCGCATCGTCATTGTCGAATGCCCGAATTCCCCATGCACCCATTTTGCTTATGCCTCCTCACTTGACGCATGCAAGCTATGCATAACCCCGTACGTGTGCAAGCAAAAAGGGATTATCGGCAATCTGAGATGGCGATTCCGCTTCCGAGATTAACGTGGCAGCTATACCGGCTTTCGTCGCGCTCGCCGCTGATCACTTGACCTCTTCGAGCTCGATCAGGGTGCCGTAGAAATCCTTCGGATGCAGGAACAGCACCGGGTTGCCATGGGCGCCGATCTTCGGGTTGCCATCACCCAGAACGCGGGCGCCGGCAGCCTTGAGATGATCGCGGGCGGCAAGAATGTCGGTCACTTCGTAACAGACATGGTGCATGCCGCCATCCGGATTCTTGGCGAGGAAGCCGGCTATGGTGGATTTCTCCCCCAGCGGCTCGAGCAGTTCGATCTTGGTATTGTCGAACTGCACGAACACCACCGTCACGCCATGTTCCGGCAGTGCCTGCGGGGCGGAGACATCAGCACCGAGGCTGACACGATAACGCTCCGAGGCTTCGGCGAGATTCGGAACCGCAAGCGCGATGTGATTGACGCGGCCGAGCATCTTCTTCTCAGTCATTGCGCAGCCTTCCTTCGGCGAGATCGAGAACGGCACGTGCCGCCTCCATGACATTGGTTCCCGGCCCGAAGACAGCCGACACGCCATGTTCGAGCAGATAATCGTAATCCTGGCGCGGGATGACGCCGCCAACCACGACGATGATATGATCCGCTCCGCGCGCCTTGAGTGCCGCGACCAGTTGCGGCGCCAGCGTCTTGTGGCCGGCCGCCAGCGATGACATGCCGACGACCTGAACCTTTTCTGCAACCGCAAGATCGGCTGCTTCCTCAGGCGTCTGGAACAGCGGTCCGGCGACCACCTCGAAGCCGATATCGCCGAAAGCCGACGCGATGACCTTGGCGCCGCGATCATGGCCATCCTGTCCAAGCTTGGCGACGAGGATGCGCGGCGCAGCACCCTTGGCTTCCTTGTAGGACTTCAGACGGTCGGCGAGGATGCCCAGTTCCGGATCACCCTCATAGGCCTTGCCGTAGATGTTCTTGACCACCTTGGGGACGGCGGCATGATCGCCGAACACCGACCGCATCGCATCCGAGATTTCGCCGACCGTGGCCCGCTCGCGTGCACAATCGACGGCGGCTTCAAGAATGTTGCCTTCGCCGGTGCGCGCCACTTCTGTCAGGCGTGCGAGCGCCTTTTCGACAGCCTTGGGATCACGGGCACGGCGGGTCTCGGCAATCCGCTTGATCTGGGAGGCACGAACGGCGGAATTGTCGATCTCGAGAATGTCGATCGGCTCTTCGTTTTCGAGGCGGAACTTGTTGACGCCGACGATGACCTCCTCGCCCTTGTCGACTGCCGCCTGACGGCGGGTCGCGGCTTCCTCGATCAATTGCTTGGGCAGGCCGGCATCGACCGCCTTGGTCATGCCGCCCATCGCCTCGACCTCTTCGATCAGCGCCCAGGCCTTCTCGGCCAGCTCGTTGGTGAGGCTTTCGACATAGTACGAGCCGGCGAGCGGATCGACGACCTTGGTAACGCCGGTTTCGTTCTGCAGGATCAACTGGGTGTTGCGGGCAACACGGGCCGAGAATTCGGTCGGTAGCGCGATCGCTTCATCGAGCGCATTGGTGTGGAGCGATTGCGTGCCGCCGAGTGCGGCCGACAGTGCTTCATAGGCGGTGCGGATGACGTTGTTATAGGGATCCTGCTCCTGCAGCGACACGCCCGACGTCTGGCAATGGGTGCGCAGCATCAGCGACGAGGCCTTCTTGGGCTCGAACTCCTTCATGATGCGGGTCCAGAGCAGGCGCGCAGCGCGCAGCTTGGCGGCTTCCATGAAGAAGTTCATGCCGATGGCGAAGAAGAAGGACAGACGGCCGGCGAACTCATCGACATTGAGGCCCTTCTTCAGGGCAGCGCGAACATATTCACGGCCATCGGCCAGCGTGAAGGCGAGTTCCTGCACCAGCGTCGCGCCGGCTTCCTGCATGTGGTAGCCAGAGATCGAGATGGAGTTGAACTTCGGCATCTCCTTGGCGGTATATTCGATGATATCCGCAATGATCCGCATCGAGGGTTCCGGCGGATAGATATAGGTGTTGCGGACCATGAACTCCTTGAGGATGTCGTTCTGGATGGTGCCGGAAAGCTTGTCGCGCGACACGCCCTGTTCCTCGCCGGTAACGATGAAATTGGCGAGGATGGGGATGACCGCTCCATTCATGGTCATCGAGACCGAGATATTTTCAAGCGGTATGCCATCGAACAGGATCTTCATGTCCTCGACCGAGTCGATCGCCACGCCCGCCTTGCCGACATCGCCGACGACGCGGGGATGATCGGAATCATAGCCGCGATGGGTCGCGAGGTCGAAGGCAACCGACACGCCCTGCTGACCTGCCGCAAGCGCCTTGCGGTAGAAGGCGTTAGAAGCCTCGGCGGTCGAGAAGCCGGCATATTGGCGGATCGTCCAGGGCCGACCGGCATACATGGTGGCGCGCGGTCCGCGAACGAAAGGTTCGAAGCCCGGCAGCGAATCGAGATGGTCGATGCCTTCGAGATCCTCGGCCGTATAGAGCGGCTTGACGTCGATCCCCTCCGGCGTGTGCCAGGTGAGCGTGTCCGGCGACGCCTTCAGTTCCCGCTCGGCGAGTTTCTGCCAGTCGGCGATTGTCTTATCTGTCATGGGTCACTCCTTGACATGCGTTACAGCAGGCGTGGGCCTTGCCCGGTCTGCTCGAATTGACTGCATTGCTACTGGGTAGTATTCTGGGGGCAGAAACGGAGGGCAATGAAATGTCCGTAAAAGCCTCGGTCTCAATTTCCGATCAACAGGAGTCCTTCGCGCGAAAGCTGGTGGAGGAAGGACGTTACGCAAGCCTGAGCGCAGTGGTGCAACGAGGACTGGAGCTGGTTCGTGAAGAAACGGAACTGAAAGACGCGGAACTCGAAGCCCTGAAAGCCCTGATCGCTGAAAGAAGAACAGGCGAATTCCTGAATGGCGCCGAGAGCCATCAACAGATCGAAGACATGATTGCCTCAAAAAGAGCGCTCTATGGCCTTTAGGATCAGCCGATCCCGCGACAGTATCCAAGATCTCGAAATCATCTTCGATCATTTGGTGAGATCTTACATCAATCTCGGCGATAGCACCGCCGACGCCTTTGAACGCGCTGCCAATCGTATCCGCGCCATCGAGGCAGACATGGAAACGATCTCGAAAGCGCCTCATCAGGGAACGCTTCACAACCTTCTCGCGGACGACCTTCGGGTTGTCACGAAAAACCAGGCCATCTTCTATTTCGACATTGATGAAGATGCCGAGGTCATTCGAATCCTTGCTGTCTTTTTCGGCGGACAGGACCACCAGCGGCACATGTTGAAACGGCTTGGACGGAAAAAAACGGTTTCCGACGACTGACGCCGTCAGAAACTCTGGCAATGTGTCTTGCCGTGGCATCGCGTTTATCCTCTCGTCATACCCAGAATTTCCAGAACGGCTTCCTTACTCTGGCGCTGTGTTCTCCAGACAGCGTCACAAATTGCAGTTCATGGCTTTCGTCATGGCGAAACCCGCTCAGATGCTGAAAGAGGACCACAGGAGCATCGTAGATAAAATCCACAACATCGTCGTCTTCTGCCGCCGCTTCGGCGCTGAGATCATCTCTGATAGTCTGCCAGATGGCAGGCAGATCTCCCCATGGGGCTAGATGGTCCAGACCTTCGTTGCAATCGTGAACAAGCGACCATTGCTTCTGGCCATGGTCAAACTTCGCGACCTCCGAGATCATTACCGTCTCATTGGCGCGAAGCATCAGTATTGGACCAAGTCGAGAAGCCATCAGAAGCCGATCATCGGAGAATCGGTAGGCGTCATCGTTTCCCCAAATGATATAGGTTTCGCCGTTGGACGCACCGCTCAAAGGGGTTTTGTTCTCTGGATCAGCCTCACTGGTCGCAGTGAGGCTGAGGCTTTGGAGGATCTTGTCCGCATCCCCGGCCTGCACCGAAAGAAGAGTGACCCGAAAACCCATCACTCGAATTCCATGATCACTTCATCGACGGCGAGGCTTTGTCCTGCCTCAACCTTGACCGATTTTATCGTGGCCTTCTTTTCGGCCTTCAGCACGTTTTCCATCTTCATGGCCTCGACGGTTGCAAGCGCCTGGCCAGCTTCCACCATATCGCCTTCCTTGACCATCACCTGGGTGATGACGCCCGGCATCGGGCAGAGCAGCTGTTTGGACGTATCGGCCGCCTTCTTGACCGGCATATGACGCGACAGTTCGTAAATCCGCGGCGTCATGACCTGGAAGACCTGGTCGATGCCGCGGAAGCGCAGGCGCCAACCGGCCTGAACCTTGGCGATCTTGACGCCGAAAGACTGGCCGGAAACCATGAAGGTGCCATGCGACATGCCGGGCAACCAGTCGCTCGTCACAACCTGCTCGATGCCATCATCATAGACGATGCTGGCACAGCCAGCTTCGACCGACATGGTCAACGGCCAGAAGAACTTGCCGCCGACCGCGACATAATCGCTGCCGAGCTTGCGCGGATGATTGGCCATGGTGCCGGAAATCCTGGTCTTGCGGGATTCCTCGACAAACTGCGCGAAGGCGGCCACGGAGGCGAGCAGGCGCGACTGTTCGGCACTCGGCTCGACGCCGCCAAAACCTTCCGGCCATTCCTCGGCAATGAAGGCGGTGGTGATGTTGCCGGAATAGAAGCGCGGATGCGCCATCACCGCCGAAAGGAATGGCAGGTTATGGCCGATACCTTCGACCTCGAAATTGTCGAGCGCATTCGCCATGGCTTCGATGGCTTCCGGACGCGACGGCGCCCAGGTGCAAAGCTTGGCGATCATCGGGTCGTAATACATCGAGATCTCGCCGCCCTCGAAGACGCCGGTATCATTACGCACGATGGTTCCATCCTCGCGATAGCCTTCGACCGGCGGGCGATAGCGGGTCAGGCGGCCGATCGACGGCAGGAAGCTGCGATAGGGATCCTCGGCATAAAGACGGCTTTCCATCGCCCAGCCATTGAGCTTCACTTCCTTCTGGCCGAAGGCGAGCTGTTCGCCATTGGCAACGCGGATCATCTGTTCGACGAGATCGAGACCGGTGATCAATTCGGTGACAGGATGCTCCACCTGCAGGCGGGTGTTCATTTCGAGGAAGTAGAAGTTGCGCTTGCCGTCGACGATGAATTCGACGGTGCCGGCAGAATGATAACCGACAGCCTTGGCGAGCGCGACCGCCTGCTCGCCCATGGCGCGGCGGGTTGCCTCATCGAGGAAAGGCGACGGCGCCTCTTCCACGACCTTCTGGTTGCGGCGCTGGATCGAGCATTCACGCTCGCCGAGATAAAGCACATTGCCATGCTTGTCGCCGAGAACCTGAATTTCGATATGGCGCGGCTCGGTGA
This sequence comes from Fluviirhizobium alvei, assembly GCF_030551875.1. Classification (GTDB taxonomy): domain Bacteria; phylum Pseudomonadota; class Alphaproteobacteria; order Rhizobiales; family Rhizobiaceae; genus Rhizobium_E; species Rhizobium_E alvei. The sequence goes on from NZ_JAUOZU010000016.1 coordinate 59,489, forward strand.
CGAATTTCTCGATGAAGATACGGTCGTCGCCAAAGGAGTTCTTCGCCTCGTTCTTCGACGACTGGAAACCTTCGCGCGCTTCTTCCGCATTCCAGGCAATGCGCATGCCCTTGCCGCCGCCGCCGGCAGAAGCCTTGATCATGACCGGGTAGCCGATCTCGTTGGAGATCTTCACCGCCTCCTCGGCATCGGCGATCAGGCCCATATAGCCCGGTACGGTCGAGACACCCGCTTCGGCGGCCAGCTTCTTTGAAGTGATCTTGTCGCCCATCGCCTGGATGGCTCCGACCGGCGGGCCAACGAAGGTGATGCCTTCCTTGTCGAGCGCTTCGGCGAAGACTGCGTTTTCGGACAGGAAGCCGTAGCCGGGATGGACTGCATCGGCGCCGGTCTTGCGGATGGCGTCGAGGATCTTGTCGATGACGATGTAGGACTGGCTGGACGGTGCCGGGCCGATATGGACCGCTTCATCCGCCATCTTCACATGCATCGCCTCGCGATCGGCGTCGGAATAGACGGCAACGGTCTTGATGCCCAGCTTGCGGGCGGTCCGAATGACCCGGCAGGCGATTTCACCGCGGTTGGCGATCAGAATTTTCTTTATCATCGTCGTCTTTCCTGGGTTCAGGCGCAAATTTGCGTTCGTAGGGCATGAGCCAGATGGCCGAAGCCGTGACCGCGGCGCCGAAGGTCAGCGCAAGCGGAAAGGCGATCAGCACGATCGGCAGGATGGGATTGGATGCATGCAGAATGCGTGTGCCGATGCCGCCTATGTCGAGATAGATCAGCAAGGCCGCGATCATGAGACCGAGGAAGACGCCGAAGGCGGCGTTGAGCGCCATGAAGCGCATCATCAGCCAGTGATCTCGTCTGGCTTCTTCCGGTGTCATTTTCGGTTTGAGTGCCATGGCGCCTTCCCTTCAGCATGGGCCAGCGCCGAGACGGTTTTGGATCGTCAGATCAGAATGGCTCGCGCCCTTCACCACGTTCCTTTGCATATTTTGCCTCATAGGGAAGCACCCAGATGGCAATGCACAGAACGATGGCGCCGAAGGTCAGGCCCATGGGAACCGCGATCAGGAATATGGGAATGATGGGATTGTCGGTGCGCGCAACCCTTGTGCCGAGCGTGCCGATATCCAGAAGGAAAACCAGCGCTGCGCAGACCAGTCCGAGACCCAGCCCCATGGCAAAACGCTTGGCCATGAAACGCAGCATTTCCTCGTGGTCCCGCCGGGCTTCTTCCGGCGTCATCAGCGGCTTCTGCATCGACGATTTCCTCCCGTCCGAAAGCCGATGCCGCAAGCCGCTCCTCCAGCCGCGCATCGAACCATTGCGGCATATTGCCGCGCGAACGGGATCTTGTAAAGGAACGTCGCATATTCGCAGACGATCCTTCGCATAAATCGCACATTTTGTTGACAATCATCATTTCCAGCCTCGCCGACACCGTGCTCCTCCCCGTCGACCTCCTCAGAGAGGCATGGTGTCGTGCTTCTTCCAGTGCGTTTCCAGCTTCTTGGTCCGAAGCATCGCGAAGGCGCGGGCGATCCGGCGGCGTGAGGAATGCGGCATGATCACCTCGTCGATGAAGCCGCGTTCGGCTGCCACGAAGGGATTGGCGAAACGATCCTCATATTCCTTGGTGCGGGCGGCAATCTTTTCCGGATCGTTGAGTTCCGAACGATAAAGAATCTCGGTTGCGCCCTTGGCGCCCATGACAGCGATTTCCGCGGTCGGCCAGGCATAGTTGACATCGGCACCGATATGCTTCGAAGCCATGACGTCATAGGCGCCACCATAGGCCTTGCGGGTGATCAGCGTCACCATCGGCACCGTTGCCTGGCTATAGGCGAACAGAAGCTTGGCGCCGTGCTTGATGATGCCGTTATATTCCTGCGCGGTGCCCGGCAGGAAGCCCGGCACATCGACGAGTGTCAGGATCGGAATGTTGAAGGCATCGCAGAAACGCACAAATTTCGCAGCCTTGCGCGAGGAGTCGATATCCAGGCAACCGGCGAGCACCATCGGCTGGTTGGCGACGACACCGACCGTCTGGCCTTCCAGGCGGATGAAGCCGGTCAGGATGTTGCGGGCATAGGCCTCGGCGATTTCGTGGAACTCGCCCTCGTCCGCAATGGCAAGAACCAATTCGCGCATGTCGTAGGGCTTGTTGGCGCTGTCCGGAATCAGCGTGTCCAGACGCTCCTCGATCCGGGCCGGATCGTCGAAGAAGGGGCGCACCGGCGGCTGTTCGCGATTGTTGAGCGGCAGGAAATCGAAGAGATCGCGGATCTTGAGGAGTGCTTCGATATCATTGTCGAAGGCACCGTCGGCCACCGAGGACTTGGTCGTGTGGGTCTTGGCGCCGCCGAGATCCTCGGCCGAAACGATTTCATTGGTCACCGTCTTCACGACATCGGGGCCGGTGACGAACATGTAGGAACTGTCTCGCACCATGAAGATGAAATCGGTCATAGCCGGCGAATAGACAGCACCACCGGCACAGGGTCCCATGATCACCGAGATCTGCGGAATGACGCCCGACACTTCGGCATTGCGACGGAACACTTCGGCATAGCCGGCAAGCGAGGCGACCCCTTCCTGGATACGGGCGCCGCCGGAATCGTTAAGACCGATGACCGGCGCCCCGTTGCGGGCTGCCATGTCCATGATCTTGCAGATCTTCTGCGCATGGGTTTCCGACAGCGAACCACCGAGAACGGTGAAATCCTGGCTGAATACATAGACGAGGCGACCGTTGATCGTGCCCCAACCGGTAACGACGCCGTCGCCGGGGACCTTGTTCTCTTCCATGCCGAAATCGGTGCAGCGATGGGAGACATACATGTCATATTCTTCGAACGAGCCCTCATCGAGCAGGACGTCGATCCGCTCACGAGCCGTCAGCTTGCCCTTGGAATGCTGGGTGTCGATACGCTTCTGACCACCGCCCACGCGGGCCGCCTCACGACGCGTTTCCAACTGTTCGAGTATCTGGCGCATGGTATCTCCCACCCGATTGCTGAAGCCGGCCCACCTCCGGACCAGCCTCTTCATAAATCGTCGGCGCCTCTAACAAAATGCTTGATCATGCGAACATGCGCAGTTTACACTTTGTGAAACTGAATTTTGCAAATTTGCGAACATGGCTGTCGGCAAACTCTATATCGGACGCAAGGTCCGCGATCTCAGGCTCGAGAACCGCGCCACGCAGGCGCAGTTCGCCGAACGGATCGGCATTTCGGTTTCCTATCTCAACCAGATCGAAAACAACCAGCGTCCGGTATCCGCCGCGGTGCTCCTGTCGCTCGCCGAAAAATTCAAGATCGATCTAGCCGACCTTTCTGCCGGGGAAGGCGACCGGCTGCTTTCGGCGCTGACGGAGACCCTGACCGATCCGATCTTCGAACCTTTCAGCACCAGCCTGCAGGAACTGAAGCTGATTACCCAGAATGCACCGGGACTGGCGCACGCGCTGATCGCATGCCATCAGGCCTACCGCCACAATTCCGAACAGCTCGCCTCGATCGACCAGACTTTGGGTCGCGCTTCCGGCGTGTTTGAAAACACGCCCTATGAGGAAGTCCGCGACTTTTTCCATTTCGTCGACAACTACATCCACGAAATCGATCTGAAGGCGGAGAAGCTCGCGACCGAACTCGGCATCGGCGATACCGATCTCAATCCGGCGCTCACAGCCTTTCTCGAGCGTGAGTATGGCGTGCGCATCGTCCGCTCGACCCGCGATGACGACATGATCCGCGCCTATGACCATCAGGCACGCGTGCTGACGCTGAATGCCTATCTTCCGGCGTCGACACGCGATTTCCAGATCGCCATGCAGATTGCCCAGCTCCATGCCGCCGATTCGATTGACCAGGTTGCAAAGCAGGCCGGTTTCCGGACGAGCGAGGCCATGGAAATCTGCAAGATCGGGCTGCACAATTATTTCGCCGGCGCGCTGATCCTGCCCTACCGCAAGTTCATGCAGGCCGCGCGCGATGTGCGGCATGACATCGATCTTCTTTCGCTGCGGTTCGGCGCCAGCCTCGAGCAGGTCTGCCACCGGCTTTCGACCCTGCAGCGCCCCGGCCTCAAGGGGGTTCCGATTTTCTTTGCCCGCATCGATCGTGCCGGCAACATCACAAAACGCCATTCTGCTGCCAAATTGCAGTTCGCCCGCTTTGGTGCTGCCTGTCCGCTCTGGAATGCCCATCAGGCATTCGAAATGCCGGGGCGCATCATCCGCCAGCTCGCAGAAACGCCGGACGGCGTGCGCTACCTGTCGCTTTCGACCCAGGTCACCAAGGGCGGGCGCGGCTTTCGCCTGTCGCAACAGCATTACGCGCTCGCGCTCGGCTGCGAGATTTCCTATGCCGATGCCTTCGTCTATGCCGACGGGCTCGATCTTACCAACAAGGCGGCCTTCGATCCGATCGGCATTTCCTGCCGGATCTGCGAGCGCACCAAATGCGCAAGCCGCGCCATGCCGCCGTTGAAGGGCCGGCTGGTGATCGACCATGAGAACCGGGCCATTCTGCCCTATGGACTGCGCGAGAACTGATCTGCAGATGCCCGCTCAGACCAGCTGGACCCTGTCGCCTGTTCGAATTGTGATGGCCCGCTCCGGAACGCAATAGACGCCGATATTGTGACCGTTGTTGCGGACCAGATGGCGCAGGATATCGGGATCATGCGCCAGATCCGTCTGGCTCTGTATCGTCAGACCACAGCGGCGGGTCGGTTCGGTGATTGTCAGGCGCTCTTCGCCGATCAGCAGGTCGCGCCCGATCCATTCGGTCTCCGGGAACGAGCCCGGCATCTCGTCCATCTCGACAAAGATATTGGGCCGGAACCGCCTCGGATCGGCCTGACCAGCCGGATGCAGTGCCTTGAGGGCCGCAAGCGATGCCGTCGTCAAAAGATGGATGGGGCTCGGCTGGTATCGATTGCGCGCCCCTTGAATATCCACCCCGGGCTTCGGCGCTGGATCGTCATAGCGGCGGAGTTCGACCGGAAATCCCATGAAACGAGACAGGGCCTCATCCATCGTTTCAGCCGATTGCCAGTCGCCATCCGGCAATTTGAGTTCCAGCGTGCCGGCAGAGGTCACGCGGCTCGTGATTTCGAGTATCGGACGCCAGCGCCCGTCGCGTGCCGGATCAGCAATCTGGCCGGTTTCCCGATCGAACAGGCCGAATTGCCGGTCTCCCGGAACGCCCTGCGGTGTCACGGTCAGCGTCGGGATTTCATGCCCGGCCATCGTGCTGACCGGATAGTGCCAGAGTGCGATGACCCTTCCGATGTCGATCATGCCCAATTCTCCTTTCGGGCAGTCTGGCCCACTCGCCGCAAGGATTCCAGTCTTTCTTGATGGCCCCCGACACTTCGAACCAGCATGAGGCGACCGTTCTTTCCGCTGGACTTGGGCTTCCGCTTCCGACAGGCTTATCGATCAACACAGGGAGAGCGCCATGCTGCGAATTCGAACCCGGTCCATAATCGTCGCCACCTATATCCTGACCACGCTCGTCCCTCCCGGCTGGGCTGCGGCGCCGGCTCCGGTCAAGGCCGAGCATGGCATGGTGGTAACGGCCCAGAAGCTGGCATCGGAAGCCGGCATCGAGGTTCTGAAATCCGGTGGCAATGCGGTGGATGCCGCAGTGGCCGTGGGTTACGTCCTCTCCGTGGTCTATCCGACCGCGGGCAACATCGGCGGTGGCGGCTTCATGACCATTCGCATGGCCGACGGACGCGAAACCTTTCTCGATTTCCGCGAGCGCGCGCCGGGCAAGGCCTACAAGACAATGTACCTTGATGGCGAGGGAAAGGTGATCCCCGGCCTGAGCACGCAGGGCTATCTGGCAGTGGGCGTGCCCGGCACCGTTGCGGGTCTGGAATATGCCCGGGAGCATTACGGTACCAAACCGCGCCGGGCACTGATGACCCGGGCGATCAATCTGGCGCGCGAAGGCTTCCTGCTCGAACAGGGCGATGCGACCATCCTGGCGTCCGGAGCCCGCAAGCTCGGCAAGGACAAGGCAGCGGCGGCGATCTTTCTCAAGCCTGATGGCTCGGCTCCGAAACCCGGTGAGAAGCTGGTGCAGCCCGATCTTGCCAAGGCGCTCGATGCCATTGCCTCCGAAGGACAGACCGCCTTCTACAAAGGCGCAATCGCTCAAAAGATCGTTGATGCCAGCAACGCCCATGGCGGCCTGTTGGCGATGGAGGATTTCGCCTCCTATCAGGTCCGCGAACGCAAGCCGGTACGCTGCAACTACCGGGGTTACGCTATCATCTCGTCTCCGCCCCCAAGCTCCGGCGGCGTCATCCTCTGCGAGATCCTCAATATTCTCGAAGCCTATCCGCTCGGCCATCTCGGCTATCATTCCGCCGACAGCGTCCATCTGATGGTGGAAGCGATGCGGCATGCCTATGCGGACCGCAATTCGGCGCTTGGCGATCCGGATTTCGTCAAGAACCCGGTCGCAACCTTGCTGGACAAGTCCTACGCAGCGAAGATCCGTACGGAAATCTCGCCCTACCGGGCCGGAAAGTCTGCTGATGTGACCCCGATTGCCGCGGAAAGCGCTGAAACGACGCACTATTCGATCGTCGATGCCGAAGGGAATGCGGTTTCGGTGACCTACACGCTCAACGGCGCCTTCGGCACCGGCATCGTCGCGCCCGGGACCGGCATTCTGCTCAACAACGAGATGGATGATTTCACCGCCAAACCCGGCACAGCCAATCTCTATGGCCTCGTTCAAGGAGAAGCCAACTCGGTCGAGCCGGGCAAGACGCCGCTCTCGTCCATGAGCCCGACAATCGTGACGCGCGACGGCAAGCTCTTCATGGTGATCGGTAGCCCGGGTGGCGCCCGCATCATTACCATCACGCTTGAAGCCATCCTTAATGTGGTCGATCACGGTATGAATATCCAGGAAGCGATCGATGCGCCGCGTCTCCATCATCAGTGGCTGCCGGACAAGGTGTTCATGGAACCCTATGCGCTCTCCGGCGACACGCTGAGGATACTCGCTGCCATGGGCCATGATGTGTCGATCGATCCCAACTGGACGATCTGGGGTCAGTCGGCGGGCATACTCGTCGGTGGGGAGGATGTTGCCGATATCGAATCCGGCAAAGGATCACGCCTCAATGGCGCCATCGACAGCCGCGCGATTGCCGGCGCGGCTGTGGGATACTGAAGCCGGTCTGCGGTCAAGCGTTTCAGGAGGATTGGACCCTGCCGATGGACCCGGCAGGGTCAGGCCTCATTCGCCGTAGGGAATCCAGACATTCTTGATGTCGGTGGCGCGGCGCAGGAAGAGCGGGCCTTCCGCCTGTTTCGGATCGAACCAGTCGATGGCCTTGCCATAATCGGTGAACACCCGCTTCAGATTGCCAACCGAGAGTTTCTCAACCGTTGCCGACAGGGCCGTTGACCCGAACGCCCAGACAGCATCGACATCCATATGGCTTGCGAGCGCCTTGCCGAGTTCCAGCGACCCACCGGTGACGATGTTGACGACACCGGCCGGCACATCGGAGGTTTCGAGAACAGTATAGAAATCGGTTGCCGAAAGCGGGTACGGCTCGCTCGGCACCGCGACAACGCGATTGCCGACCGCGATCAGCGGCGCGACAAGCGAGATCAGACCGAGAAGCGGCGCTTCGGGCGGGCAGACAATACCCACGACCCCTTGCGGTTCCGGCAGGGCGAGCGCCACACCACGCAGCGGCGGCTGGTGGACCAGCCCCTCATACTTGTCGGCCCAGGCGCCATAGGTGAAGAGCCGCGAAACAGATGCCTGCACTTCGGCTTCCGCGGAGACCATCGACCGTCCGGTCTGGGCGGCGATGCGGGCTGCAAATTCCGTTTCACGGGACGCGAGATTTTCCGCGATGTAATAGAGGATCTGGGCACGGTTATGCGCCGTTGCCCCGCCCCAGCCACTGGCCGACTGGGCAGCAGCAACGGCATTGCGGATATCCTTGCGATTGCCTTCGCCGACCTCGCCGATCAGCTTGCCCTTGGGCGAAATCACCGGCCGCTCGTAATTGCCATCCGGACGCGCCTGCTTGCCTCCGATATAAAGCTTTACCGTGCGGTCGATCGTCGCCATGGCGAAATCACCGGCCGCAAGCTTGGCTTCGGGCACAGAGACGTCCGGCCGAGGCTTGAGTGCGGCCCATGCCTTTGGCTTGAGATATTCGTAAACCCCCTCACGGCCACCTTCGCGACCGAAACCGGATTCCTTCTTGCCGCCGAAACCGGCCGAGGCATCGAAGAGGTTGGTGGCATTGACCCAGACGACGCCGGCCTGCAATTTGGCCGCCACATGCAGCGCCAGGCCGATCGTTTCACTCCACACCGAGGCGGCCAGACCGTATCGAGCGTGGTTGGCGAGCTGGATCGCCTCTTCCGGCGTGCGGAAGGTCATCGTTATTGCAACCGGACCGAAGATTTCTTCGGTGGCGACGATCGATGTCGGCTGGACATTGGTCAGAAGCGTCGGGCGATAGAAGCAGCCACCGGACGGCAGGTCGATCGGCGCCTGATGCAGTTCTGCGCCTTCGGCAACGCCCTGTGCCACCAGCTTTTCGATACGCTGCAACTGCACCGGCGCCACGATCGCGCCCATATCGATGCATTTGTCGAGCGGCGGACCGACCCGCAGCGTTGCCATTCGTCTCTTTAGCCGGCTCAGGAATTTTTCGGCAATGCCTTCCTGCACAAGAATACGGGAACCGGCACAGCAGACCTGACCCTGATTGAACCAGATCGCATCGACCACGCCTTCGACCGCGCCATCGAGATCGGCATCATCGAACACGATGAAGGGTGACTTGCCGCCAAGCTCGAGTGTCAGCGACTTGCCGGATCCAGCCGTCTTCTCACGGATGATGCGGCCCACTTCGGTGGAGCCGGTGAAGGCGATCTTGTCGACACCCAGATGATCGACCAGAGCGGCCCCGGTTTCACCTTCGCCGGTGACGATGTTGATCACGCCTGCGGGAAGCCCTGCGGCTGCTGCGAGTTCGGCGAACAGAAGCGCCGTCAGCGAGGTGAATTCGGCGGGCTTGAGCACCACCGTATTGCCGAGCGCGAGCGCCGGCGCCACCTTCCAGGCCAGCATGAGGAAGGGGAAGTTCCAGGGAATGATCTGGCCGATGACGCCGATCGGCTGATAATCGGCAAACTCGGTGTCCTGGATCTGCGCCCATCCGGCATGGTGATAGAAATGGCGGGCAGCCAGCGGAATATCGATGTCGCGGGTTTCGCGGATCGGTTTGCCATTGTCGATCGTCTCGATGACGGCAATCAGCCGCGCATGGCGCTGGATCATGCGCGCCAGCGCATAGAGATGGCGGGCGCGCTGGTGACCGGACAGTTTCGACCAGGCGCCTTGCGCCTTGCGGGCCGCTGCAACGGCGAGATCGATATCGTCCTTCGTTCCTGCAGCCAGCATGGCCAGTTCATGACCGGTGGCGGGTTCGAAAGTCGGGAATGTCTTGCCGGATGCCGACGGGCGGAAGGCTCCATCGATGAAATGGCCAAACCGGCTTTCGTGGCGCTTCAGCCAGGCCCGCGCTTCCGCATCGCCTTCGGGTGCCGGTCCATAGGACATGGAATCGAAATACTGGGCAACGGTCATGGCTTTATCCGATCGGGTGTCTCTGGAAGGAGGAGTAGGCGCCGGTTGCGTGATGCTCCAGCTGCCGCTCGATATCGGCCAGAAGCGAAGAGGCGCCGATCCGGAACAGATCCGGCTCCAGCCATTCGCGGCCCAGTTCGTCCTTCATCAGGAACTGGTAGTTCAGGACGTCCTTGGCAGTCGAGATGCCGCCGGCCGGCTTGTAGCCGATCTTGATGCCGGTACGCTCCTCATATTCCCGGATCATGCGGAGCATGACCAGCGTGACAAGCGGAGTGGCGTTGACGCCTTCCTTGCCGGTCGAGGTCTTGATGAAATCGGCACCGGCCATCATGCACACAAGCGAGGCACGCGCGACATTGCGCAAGGTCTTGAGATCGCCGGTGGCGAGAATGGCCTTCACATGGGCGTCACCGCAGGCGGCGCGATAATCCCGCATCTCGTCATAGAGAGCCGTCCAGTTGGCGGTCAGTACATGTTCACGCGTGATGACGATATCGATTTCGCGCGCTCCATCGGCAACCGAAGCCTCGATTTCGCGCAGCTTCGTGTCATGTGGCGAAAGGCCGGCCGGAAACCCGGTCGAGACGGCCGCAACCGGAATGCCGGTCCCGTCCAGTGCTTCGACGGCGGTTGCAACGAACCGGTGGTAGACACAGACGGCGCCGGTGGTGATGCGCCGATCGGCCATTCCGATTGCTTCGAGAATATCGGGACGAACCGGATTGGCCGCTTTAGCACAGAGTCGCTTGACGCGACCGGCCGTGTCGTCGCCATTCAGCGTCGTCAGGTCGATACAGGTGAGTGCCTTCAAGAGCCAGGCAGCCTGCGCATCCTTCTTGACGGTGCGCCGGCCCGAGAGCGAGGCAATGCGACGCTCGCCGGCCGACAGGTTGACGCGCTGCTCGGCGACCCAGGCAAGATCGAGATCCATGCCCGGATTTCGTGGCCAGCCGTGGTTGGGGGCATGGCTGGTTTCAGTGCTCGGCATTTCCACCCTATCCTCCGGATCATAGACTGCGAGATCTGGGATATGTTATTTATCTAACATTCTTTGTTAGGATTGCATCATTGCCGGACAGTGTCAACCGGTTTCGCTGATGTCGGTGAGACCATCTTCGGTGTAGATCGCGTCAAACTCGTCGTAATTGCCGAAGAAGGCGGGTTTGACCCGGCCAATCTTGCTGCGGTCGACGACCATCAGGCATCTTTGCGCCAGCGCCATGGCCTTCTGCTTGATGGCGACCTCGTGAAAATGCGCACAGGTGGCGCCTCGATTGACCTCCAGGCCGGCGGCCGACAGGAAGGCGAGGTTGATGCCCAGACGGTCCAGCATTTCGAGACCCGGGGCCCCGGAAAAGGAAGCGGAAGCCGGAAAATATTCACCACCGAGCATGATGAGCCGCACACGGGGCTTGGCGGCCAGCTTTTCGGCCGTGTTCAGCGCATAGCAGACTGCCGTTACCGGCATGTCCTCGGGCAACAGGTCCACGAGATGCATCAAGGTCGATCCGCAATCGATAAAGATCGTATCGTCGGGACGAATTTCCGCGAGCGCGTAACGGCAGGCCTGGCGTTTGGCCTCGGCATGCTTGTCGGTTGCCGCGGCAATCTGGTAGGGCGCCTCCGGTTCGATGGCGCCGGCCGGCATGATGTGACCACCGAGATAGGCAAACCGTCTCGTATCGCCGGCGATATCGCGCCGGATCGTCATCTCCGACACATCCAGCGCCCGCGCTGCCTCTTTCAGATGCAGCACGCCGCGCTCCTGCAAGAGGTTCGCCAGTCGATCCAGCCTGTCGCGGTTCCGGGGTGTCACACGTGCCTCCTCGTGTCCTCCGACCGTCGCCACATTGGCGGCGGCGCTGGTTCAGGTCAATGACACCTGTGAATATTCTGACAGAAATTCACATGCGTGCTTTTTGCCCGCTCGTTCAATAGCTGCCCGGAGTTTGCGGCGCCGCCGCCTCGCCGGAATAGCGGGCCTTGAGCCGCTTGCCGCCCTCGACCAGCAGGGTCACATCCGAACCGATCGCGATGAAAGAGGCGCCGAGCTCGATGTAACGGCGGGCATAGGTTTCATCCGTCATATAGACGCCGGCTGCCTTGCCGTGCTTGCGGATGCGGATGATCGCATCCTCAATGGCCGCCTGGACTTCCGGCGCAAAGGGTTGGCCGGGAAAACCCATATCGGCGGAAAGATCCGCCGGTCCGATGAAGACCGCATCCACACCTTCGGTGGCGGCAATCGCATCAAGTGCGGCAAGCCCGGCACGGTTTTCGATCTGCAGCATCAGGCAGATTTCCTGATCGGCCGCCTGCATGTAGTTACCGATCAAGCCGAAATTCGAGGCCCGGGCGATCGAGGCGCCGACGCCGCGGATGCCATTCGGCGGATAGCGAACCGCCTGCACCAGTTTCTGTGCCTGCTCGCCGCTTTCCACCATTGGAATGAGAAGCGAAGTCGTGCCGATATCCAGGAGCTGCTTGATCAGCGCCACATCGCCGACCGGCGGCCGGACGATCACATGCGATTGCGATCCCTTGAGCGCCTGCAACTGCTGCAGGATCGATCTCAGGTCGTTCGGACCATGTTCGCCATCGATCAGCAGCCAGTCGAAATTGCAGTGGCCGAGAAGTTCGGCCGTGTAACCATTGGCGAGCGCGAGCCAGAGACCGGTCATGACACGGCCGGCCGCGAGATCGGCTTTCAATCCATTGGCGGGGAGATGCATCGGCTGACCTTTCAGAGAAGTGACTTGAGCACGAAGGACGGGTCGCGGATCTGTTCCGGCGTCGGACCCTTGCCGGCCTCGAGCAGCCGGCGGCTCATCATGTAGGTGGCCCCGTCATTGAGGCAGTCGGCAGCGAGAAAATCGTTGCCGCGGAAATAGAAATGCGATTTTGCCCCTTCGCGGGCACCGGCACGTGTCACCACCGTATCGTAACCGGTGTTGAGACCGGCAATCTGCAGCTTGAGTTCGAACTGGTCGGACCAGAACCAGGGAACCGGGCGATAATCGACCGCCTCGCCCAGCGAATTGCGGGCAGCCACGATTCCCATGTCATTGGCATTCTGCACCGATTCCAACCGGATCATCTGGTCGTGATAGGGAAAACAGGCGCAGTCGCCGATGGCGAAGATCGTTTCGTCGGAGGTCTTGAGCTGGAGATCGACCTTGATACCATTGGCGATCTCCAGTCCGGCCGTTTCCGCAAGCGCGATATCAGGCACGACACCGATGCCTGTGATCACGAAATCGGCCGGCAACACTTCACCGCCCCCCAGTTCGACGCCGACAGCGGCACCGTCCTTCTCGACGATGCGGGCAAGTGCGGTATCCTCAAGGATCGTCACGCCATGCGCCTTGTGAAGTGCGCGGACATCATCGGCGGTTTCGGCGGATGCCACTCTCTTCAGAATACGGTCGGCAGCCTCGATGACGGTGACGGAGACGCCCTTCTTGGCGGCCTCGGATGCCGCTTCGAGCCCGATATAGCCGCCACCCACCACGACGAGCCGACGTCCTTCGACCATTTCGGCCATCAGATGATGGGCATCGGCAAGATCGCGCATGACGAAGACATTCGGAAGAAGGCCGCCGATGGCTTCCGGCAGTCGGCGAGGTCTGGCGCCGGTCGCCAGAACGAGCCGATCATAGGCGCGGATTTCGCCATTCGAGAGATGGATCCTGCGTTCGGCCCGATCGATGGCCGTAGCCCGAACGCCGCGAAGCAGCTCGATGCGGTTTGCCTGATACCACTCATCGGGACGCAGGACGATCTGCTCGAACGTCACCTTGCCCGACATATAGGCCTTGGAGAGCGGTGGCCGCTGATAGGGTGTTTCCGCATCGGACGAAAGGATGGTGATTTCGGCATCCTCGCTGAGCTTGCGCAGCTCTGCGGCATAGGCCAGGGCGGCATGACTTCCACCGATGACGACAGCCTTCATTGGAATATCCTCAGATAATCAGAAGTGAGCCCGGGGCGAGCCCGAACGAACGATATGCTGTTGAATATGATTTATCACGGCTTTGCAACGCCATGCCGCAGCACGAGAACTCATGTCCGGTCACGGTTGCCGGCGACGATCAGCTCCACCCGGTTCTGTTCCAGCATCTGGCGTATATCCGCCGGTGGGCTCGCATCCGTCACCAGAAGATCGTAATTATCCGGGCGATCGATGATGATCGGGGCACTACGCGAGAATTTATGTGCGTCGGCCACGACGATGCTGCGATCGGCCTGCCGCGCCGCCGCGCGCGAGAACTCGGCCTCGTCCATATCCTGCAGCATGAAGCCGGATTCGGCATTGATGGCCGCCACCGACAGGATGGCATGGCGGACGTGGAAACGGCGGACGAAATCGATGGCCTCGATACCGAAGGCGCCGCCATCGTGCGAGCGCAGCGCCCCGCCGGCAAAGAACACCTTGTTGCCGTTGCGCGTTGCCAGCGCATGGGCGACCGAAATCGAGTTCGTCACGATGAACAGGTTCTGGTGTTTCTGCAGGGCGACCGCGATGAAGGCTGTGGTCGATCCGATATCAAGAAACAACGTATCGCCATCCTTGATCATGGTCGCGACTTCGGCGGCGATCAGCCGTTTGGCTTCCGGATTCTCGTTCATGCGGAAATGCAGCGGTTGCTCGGAGGAAAAATCCTTGAGATGAACTCCGCCATGCACCTTGGTGACGAGGCCGCCCTCCTCGAGAACCTTGATGTTGCGGCGAATGGTCTCTTCCGAAACACTCAGCCGCTCGGCCAGGAACTGAATTCGGCTCGACCCACCCGCAAGCCGCAGTTCTTCGAGAATCTCGCGCTCCCGGTGATTGGCATGCTGTGTGGGTCGCTCCTGCGCATTCATTCGAAAACCTTCCCGGCTGTACGCTGCTGGTCGTTGCATGCCCGATTCATGGCGCAAAACCAACAAATAACCAAAATCGCGACCGAAAATGTGGTTTTTGCTTGACCAATTCGCGAATTTGAACGACCTTACATTCCACAACAAAACGCACGCAAGATGATTTTGCGGGCCGGCACCGGCCCGATGCGGCGCGCATGAACCGTCTGGCACAAGAGGCAGGAGTGGGAGAGGTTTTGGGAATGGGGGAACATCCCGAAGACCAGATCAGAAATCTCGGCATCTGGCGTGGCAAGCTGGAGATTTCGCCCCTGTCTGGCGGCATGACCAACCGGAACTTTCGTGTGACCGATGATCGCGGCACGGCCGTTGTACGCCTCGGCGATGATATTCCGGTCCATATGATCAGCCGCGCCAACGAACTGGCTGCAAGCCTGGCAGCCGAGGCGGCCGGCATTTCGCCCAGGGTCCTTCACCATGCCCCGGGCATGCTGGTCATGGAATTCCTGGAGGCAAAGACGCTGCGCGAGGAGGATGTCAACAACCCCGACATGCTCGGCCGCATCATCCCGCTTATCCGGCGTTGCCATCTCGAAATGCCGAAATATTTCCGCGGACCGACCTTCATCTTCTGGGTGTTTCAGGTCATCCAGCAATATGCGGGCGTGCTCAAGGACGGCGAGAGCGACTATCTGAAAGATCTGCCGCTGCTGCTCTCCCGCGCCGAACGTCTCGAAGCCGCTGCCGGACCCTATACGATCGTGTTCGGCCACAACGATCTCCTGGCGGCCAACTTCCTCGACGACGGCGATCGTCTCTGGCTGATCGACTGGGATTATGCCGGTTTCAACTCGCCGCTTTTCGATCTTGGCGGGCTCGCGTCCAACAATCTTCTCGGTGAAAGCCGCGAGATCAGCCTGCTCGAAGCCTATTACGAACAGCCGGTCGATGAGGCGCTGTGGCGGCGTTACCAGGCGATGAAATGCGCTTCGCTTCTTCGTGAGACGATGTGGAGCATGGTCTCGGAAATCCACTCCACCATCGGCTTCGACTACAAGGCCTATACGGCTCAGAACAGGGCGCGGTTTGAAAGCGCCTATGCACATTTTGACGGGATATGATCATGAAGGAACTGCCTGCATCTGCCAAAGCGGTCGTCATTGGTGGCGGCATCATCGGCTGTTCGACCGCCTACCACCTTGGTAAGCTCGGCCTCACGGATACTGTGCTTCTCGAGCGCAAGAAACTTACCTCCGGCACCACCTTTCATGCTGCCGGCCTTGTGGGGCAGCTGCGCACCAGCGCCAACATTACCCAGCTCCTTGGCTATTCCGTCGATCTCTACAAGAAGCTCGAAGCCGAAACCGGGCTTGGCACCGGCTGGAAGATGAATGGCGGGCTGCGGCTTGCCTGTAACGAGGAACGCTGGACAGAGGTGAAGCGCCAGGCCACCACCGCCCATTCGTTCGGCCTTGAAATGCATCTCCTCAACCCGAAGGAAGCGCAGGATCTCTGGCCGCTGATGCAGATCGATGATCTCGTCGGCGCCGCCTTCCTGCCGACCGACGGTCAGGCGAACCCGTCCGACATCACACAGGCGCTGGCGAAAGGCGCCCGCATGGCCGGCGTGTCGATCTTCGAAGATACCGAAGTGCTCGATCTCGAGATCGACAAGGGCAAGATCCGCGCCGTCATCACCAATCGCGGCCGCATCGAATGCGAGAAGGTCGTGGTCTGCGCCGGCCAGTGGACGCGCAATTTCGCCTCCCGCTTCGGGGTCAATGTCCCGCTCGTTTCGGTCCAGCACCAATATATGATCACGGAAGCCTTCGGGGTGCCCTCGAACCTGCCGACGCTGCGCGACCCCGACCGTCTGACCTATTACAAGGAAGAGGTCGGCGGGCTCGTCATGGGCGGATACGAACCCAATCCGATCGGCTGCTTCGAGACCGGAATTCCGGACGGATTCCACTATACGCTGCTCGACAGCAATTTCGACCATTTCGAACCGATCATGGAACTGGCGCTCGGTCGCGTGCCGGCGCTCGAGACGGCCGGCATCAAGCAATTGCTGAATGGTCCGGAAAGCTTCACTCCTGATGGCAACTTCATTCTCGGCGAGGCGCCGGAACTCAAGAATTTCTATGTCGGCGCCGGCTTCAACGCCTTCGGCATCGCCTCCGGTGGCGGGGCCGGCATGGCGCTCGCCGAATGGGTCGCCAAGGGCGAAGCCCCCTATGATCTCTGGCCGGTCGATATCCGCCGCTTCGGTCGGCCGCATTTCGACACCGACTGGGTGCGCACCCGCACCTATGAGGCCTATGGCAAACATTACACGATGGCCTGGCCGTTCGAAGAACATGCGTCGGGCCGGCCGGCTCGCAAATCACCGCTCTATGACCGGTTGAAAGCGCAAGGCGCCTGCTTCGGCGAAAAGCTGGGCTGGGAGCGGCCGAACTGGTTTGCCGATCTCGCCAAAGGCGAAGAAGCGCGCGACATATACACCTATGGCCGCCAGAACTGGTTCGGCGCTGTGGGTCGCGAACACCAGGCGGCCCGTGAACAAGCCGTGCTTTTCGACCAGACGTCGTTTGCCAAATTCAGCCTCAAGGGCAGCGATGCCGAAAACGCCCTGCAGTGGATTGCCGCCAACAATGTCGCCAAGCCCGTCGGTTCGCTCATCTATACCCAAATGCTGAACGACAAGGGTGGCATTGAGGCGGACCTGACCTGCGCCCGTGTTGCCGAGGATGAATATTACATCGTCACCGGCACCGGTTTCGCCACCCATGATTTCGACTGGATTGCCCGCAACATTCCCTCTGGAATGAATGCGAGCCTGGTGGATGTCACCTCGGCCTGGTCTGTCCTGTCACTGATGGGGCCGAAGGCACGCGATATTCTGGCCAGCGTGACGAGCGCCGATGTCTCGAATGCCGCCCTGCCCTTCGGCAAGTTCAAGACGATCGGCATTGCCGGCGCTCCCGTCCGGGCCCTTCGCATTACCTATGTCGGCGAACTCGGCTATGAGCTGCATCTGCCGGTCGAATATGCAAGCTCGGTCTATGAACTCCTGATGGAGAAGGGCCGCGCCTTCGGTCTTTCCAATGCCGGTTACCGCGCGATCGAAAGCCTGCGCCTCGAAAAGGGCTATCGCGCCTGGGGTTCGGATATCGGCCCCGATCATACGCCGGTAGAAGCAGGTCTCGGCTGGGCGGTGAAGATGAAGAGCAATGTCGCCTTCCGGGGACGCGAGGCGATCCAGCGCCAGAACGAGACCGGCGTCAAGAAAATGCTGGCCGGCTTCGTTGTCGATGATCCATCGATCGTCCTGCTCGGCCGCGAGACCATCTACCGCAATGGCAAGCGGGCCGGCTGGCTGACCTCCGGCGGCTTTGGCTACACAGTCGGCAAGCCGATCGGCTATGGCTATGTGCGCAATCCCGAAGGTGTCACCGCCGATTATGTGCTGGAAGGCGATTACGAACTCGAAGTCGCGACCGAACGCGTCAAGGCGCGGGTTTCGCTTGCTCCGTTCCATGATCCGGAAAACCGGAACGTGAAGCTTTGAGGCCACACGAAAGTCAGCGGATGGCCGCGATCTGCCGCCGGTGTTCCTGCATCATCAGGAACACCCGGTAATCGCGATCGAGCGCGGGCTGCGGCTGCGGGCGAATGACCGTCTCTTCCCGGCGCATGCGCTGACTGGTTTCGGCGAGACTGCCATGCCAGCCGGCAACCGTTGCCGCCGCAATCGCGGTGCCATGCAGCATGGTCTCGTCACCGGCACCGATCATGATCTCGCGACCCGTTGCATCGGCATAGAGCTGCGTTAGCAGACGATTACGCACATGCCCGCCGCCAAAGGCAAGCTGCGCAATCGGCGCGCCCTTTTCCTCCAGCAATTCCACGATCTGGCGAATGCCGAGCGCGAGTGCCACCATGGCCCGATAATAGACTGCGCAGAGCCCGTCGAAAGACGGATCGAGCGACAGTCCGTGAACGACGCCGCGCGACGTTACGTCCCCCAGCGGTGCCCGGTTTCCATGATAGTCGGGCAGAATGTGCAGATCGCCGGCAAAGCCCAGACCCTTTTCCTTCAGAAGCGCCTCGATACGCTCGAGAACCTTTTCATGACATTCGCTGTCGATACGGCCGCCAGCACCATGCGTGCGCAGGATAAGATCCAGAAGCGCTCCCGTTGCGGATTGTCCGCCCTCGATTACCCAGAAACCATCAAGCGCGACATCCCGATAGGGTCCCCAGAAGGAGCGGACAAATTGCGGCACCGCAGATAGCCGCATGACACAGCTTGAGGTGCCACCGATCAACGCGGCTGTCTCCTCCTGGTCAGGGCGCGAACCCAGCAGCGACAGAAGGCCTGCAAACGCATCCACCATACCGGCCGCCACCGGTATGCCAGCGCGAAGGCCGAGAGCCTCGGCAGCTTCGTTTGAAAGCGTCCCGACCGGCTTTCCAGGCGCGACAGGAGAGCCCGGCATGCCGGCCTTTTCCTTGAGCTCAGGCAGGCCCATAGCGGCCAGGAAATCTTTCGACCAGCCTTCCTCTGCATGGGCAAGATAGTTCCACTTGGTCGTCAGCGTCGACAGTGACCGAACCGCACTCCCGGTGGCCCGGTAAGTGAGATAGTCCGCAAGATCAAAAATGAGGCCGGCTTTTTGCCAGGCATCCGGCCTCTTTTCCTTGAGCCACAGGAGCTTCGGCAACTGCATCTCGGGCGATACGATCTCGCCGGCATGACGAAGCGCAGAGTGGCAGGTCGCCGTCATACGTTCAGCTTCAGCGGTGGCGCGGTGATCGAACCAGCAGATCGTATCCCAGGCGCCACCGCCTTGGATCGAAACGTCTACCGGTTCGCCTTCCCCGGTCAGGACCGTCAGAGAACAGGTGGCGTCAAAGCCGATGGCATCGATCGACGCCCGATCGATGCCCGCCGTTTCGACGGCCTTCCGTACGGCTTGAACCACCGAATTCCAGATATCGTCAGAACTATGCTCGGCAATGTCCGGCGTTTCGCGGTTCGTGAGGATGGGATGTTCGGCTCGCGCGACAAGGCTTCCCCGGCGATCGAACAGACCGGCCCGGGCACTGCCAGTGCCAACATCGATTGCGAGAACGAATTCGCCCATGGACCTCCCTAGCTCCAAGCCGCAATCAGGGCAGGAAGCTTGGACATATCATCAAAAATGGTATCCGGCTTCAAGTCATGCATCTGTTCACGCAGGCGGCAGGGTCCGGCATGGGCGCCGCCCACGAATGCAAAAACCTTCATTCCTGCGGCCTTGGCTGCCGTAACGCCTGCCGGACTGTCTTCAATGACCAGGCAGTCTTCCGGCCGTCGTCCCATTGCATTTGCCGCATGAAAAAAGAGATCCGGCGCCGGCTTGCCGTGATCGACCATCGTGGCGCTGAAGATATGCGGTTCGAAAAAATCGATGAGACCCGTGGTCGTCAGTGAAAGGCGAATACGCTCCGGCTGGCTCGAGGATGCAACGCAACGGTCGGCTTCAAGCGAGGCCAGCACATTACGGAGGCCCGGCATCGGCCGCAGTTCCTTTTCGAACCGGGCATAGAGTTCAAGCCGCATATCCTGCAGATGCTTATCGGTGATCTGCACGCAGAACTCCTCCGCAACCAGCTTCGTCACCGAGGCCAGGCTCTTGCCGAGAAAATCGTGATAGGCGCGCTTGAGCGGCACATCGGCGCCGACATCGGCCAGCATGCGATGCAGAACGGAAAAGGAGATCATTTCGCTGTCGACGAGAACGCCGTCGCAATCAAAAATGATCAGGTGTGATCCGTCGCCTGCCATGGCCAGTGCCCTAACATCATCGCTTCCGTTTCGCCGGTCGAAACGCCTTCGACGTCATACCTGTTTGTCGTAGGCGCTCAAGCTCACAATGCATCATCCAGATAGGTCTGCAACGTTACGCGCGTCCCTTTCTCCCGCAAGGAAGCGAGTGCCGTTACGAAACGCCTGCGAAACAGATCCGAACGGGCAACATCCCCGAAAATGTCGTCAAGCGCGAGGAAGGCGAGCGGATCGCTTCTTGAGGCGAGCGCGGCTGCCTGCAACCGTTCGGCATTCGCATCGTTGAATGTGATCTGGCGTCCGCTGTCGGAACTCCCCTCGAAATAGCGACACCAGAGCGCCGATATCAGCGCCAGACCGGTAACATCCTCGCCACGGCTCAACCGGTCGCGCGTCGAAGGCAGGATGAATTTCGGCTGCCGGTTCGACCCATCCTGCGCGAGACGAGAGATCGTGTCGCCGATTTTCGGATTCGAGAACCGGCGTTCGATGAGCTTGAAATAATCGCCGAGATCCGTGTTCGGCACCGGCGGCACGCAGGGAATGATTTCCTCGTTCTCGAGCTTGGCGAGAAAGGCCCGGATCAGTGGCTCCTCCATCGCCTCATGGACGAAATGGATATCCAGCAACTCACCCGGATAGGCGATGGCCGCATGACCGCCATTGAGAATGCGGATCTTCATCAGCTCGAAGGGGGCGACATCGTCAACGAAGGTGACACCGACCTTTTCAAGGGCAGGTCGGCCGGCCGGAAAATGATCTTCCATCACCCACTGGCGGAACTCTTCGCAGTAAACCGGCCAGGCATCGGCAATGCCGAACTCACGCGCGCAATGATCGATTTCGCGTGTACCCGTGGCGGGCGTAATGCGGTCGACCATCGAATTCGGAAAGGCAACATTTGCCCGGATCCAGGCGCCGAATTCCGGATCGGAGAGATCCGCGAGACCGGCAACGGCATTTTCCGTCACATGGCCATTACCGGGGATATTGTCACAGGACATGACGGTGAAAGCCGGAAGCCCGGCGTTGCGCCGCGCCTTCAAGGCTGCAACGATGAGACCGAACACCGTTTGCGGTTCATCTGGTCTGGATGCATCGGCAACAATAGCGGGATGGTTGGGATCGAAATGTCCCGTCGCGGGATTGATGAAATAGCCGCCCTCGGTGATTGTCATCGAGACGATGCGGATTGCGGGGTCGCACAGGCGCGAAATCATCCCCGTCCGATCGGATGGATCAAGAAAATCGATCATCGCGCCTGTGATGCGCGCAGCTGAAAGGCCGACATCCTGTTCCACCACCGTCGTCAGCCAGTCCTGGCTCGCGAGCTTCGCCCGCATCGCCCCGTCATAGGAGGTGACGCCAGCGCCGATCAGCGCCCAGTCGTGGTCGAGACCGAGATTGAAGAGATCATCGAGATAGACCGCCTGATGGGCACGATGGAAATTGCCGATGCCGAAATGGACGATACCGGCGGCGAGATCGGAGCGCTCATAGCGCGGAATGGCCGCTTTGCCGGACAGTTTCTGGAGATTGGCGTTTGAGAGAGAGACTGTCATCTCTGAATTCCTTCATAATATGGATGAGATCAACTCATCCAGTTGCCGCCATCGACATTGTAGGTCTGGGCGACGATGTAGTCGGCGTCGGATGACGCGAGGAAAATCGCCATGCCGGTAAGATCTTCCGCCCGACCCATGCGACCGAACGGCACCGCCTCACCGACGAGCTTTTTCTTTTCGCCGATCGGTCGGTTCTCATATTTTGCAAACAGGCGATCGACGCCGTCCCAGTGCTCGCCGTCGACCACGCCGGGCGCGATGGCATTGACGTTGATGCCGTATTTGATGAGGTCGAGGCCGGCCGACTGCGTGAGCGAAATGACGGCGGCCTTGGTGGCGCAATAGACGGCAACAAGCGCCTCACCACGACGACCGGCCTGCGAGGCCATGTTGATGATCTTTCCGCCCTTTCCACGCGCAATCATCGATTTCGCCGCCGCCTGCAGGGTGAAGAGCGTTCCCGCGACATTGATGGAAAAAAGCGTATCGTAACTCTGGCGCGTGATCTCGACGATCGGCGCGAGATCGAAAAGAGCCGCATTGTTGATCAGGATATCGATGCCGCCGGTCCGGTCATCGACCGCTGCAATCGCCTTGTCGATCGACGTCTGGTTCGTCACATCCATTTCGATCGCATAGGCTTTCAAACCGAGTTCGGATGCCGTTGCCTCCGCGCGCGCAAGGTCGATATCGGCGATTGCCACCGTGGCACCTTCGCGAATGTAGGCCTCCGCGAAGGCGCGACCGATGCCACGCGCCGAGCCGGTGATCAGCGCCGATTTTCCCGCCAGCCTGGTCATCGGATCGCCTTTCCGTTGGCGTCGAACCGGTGGATGCGGTTCTCATCCGGCGTGACGAAGACGCGGTCGCCATGGACCAGATCGGTGTCACCAGCGGTACGGACCGTCATCGGACCAATTCCCTCGACATGCACATGCAGGAACGTGTCGGAGCCGAGATGTTCGGTGACACCGATCGTACCGTTCCAGGTCCCTTCCGTTTTCGAAAGCCGCAGATGCTCCGGCCGGATGCCGATCGTATGTGCCTGGTAACGACCGGCGACATCGCCAATGGCGAAGTTCATGCGCGGAGAACCAATGAAACCGGCAACGAAGAGATTATCCGGTCGATTGTAGAGCTCCATCGGCGAGCCGACCTGTTCGATGACGCCGGCCTGCAGCACCACGATCTTGTCCGCCATGGTCATGGCCTCGACCTGGTCATGGGTGACATAGATCATCGTGGTGCCAAGCTGCTGGTGCAGTTCGGAGATTTCGAGCCGCATGGTGCCGCGCAATGCCGCATCGAGATTGGAAAGCGGCTCGTCGAACAGAAAGGCCGAAGGCTCGCGGACGATAGCGCGACCGATCGCGACACGCTGGCGCTGACCGCCCGACAATTGACCGGGACGGCGATCGAGATAAGTCGTGAGGTTGAGGATGCGGGCGGCATCCTTGACCTTCCTGTCGATGATCTCCACCGGCAGGCCAGCCATCTTCAGCGGGAAGGCGATGTTCTTGTAGACGCTCATATGCGGATAAAGCGCATAGGACTGGAAGACCATCGCCAGTCCACGCTTGGCAGGAGCGGCACGGGTCACATCATTGCCATCGATCTCGATCTTGCCGGAGGACGTGTCTTCCAGACCGGCGATCAGCCGCAGGAGCGTCGATTTCCCGCATCCGGATGGCCCGACGAAGACGACGAACTCACCGTTTTCGATCGTCAGGTCGATGCCGGGAATGACGATGGTGGCGCCAAAGGTCTTGTTGACCTTGGTAAGTTTGATATGTCCCATGTTTTCCTCCCGCCGGTTCTGCCGGCTTGCCCCTATTTCACCGCGCCGAAGGTCAGTCCGCGCACCAGCTGCTTCTGCGAGAACCAGCCCATCACGAGGATGGGGGCGATCGCCAATGTGGAGGCAGCGCTGAGCTTGGCCCAGAACAGGCCCTGTGGACTGGAAAAGGAGGCGATGAAAGCCGTCAGTGGTGCGGCATTGGTTGTTGTCAGGCGAATGGTCCAGAAGGCTTCGTTCCAGGCCAGAATGATGTTGAGCAGCATGGTCGAGGCAATGCCCGGCACGGCCATCGGGGTCAGCACATGCCAGATCTCGCCCCACAGCGAGGCGCCATCCATGCGTGCCGCCTCAAGGATTTCACCCGGAATCTCGCGGAAATAGGTGTAGAGCATCCAGACGACGATCGGCAGGTTGATCAGCATCAGCATGATGGTGAGACCGAAGCGGCTATCGAGAAGGCCGAGATCGCGAAACAGCAGATAGATCGGCACCAGCACCGCCACTGCCGGCATCATCTTGGTCGAAAGCATCCACATCAGGATATCTTTCGTCTTCGATGTCGGCGCAAAGGCCATCGACCAGGCGGCCGGTACCGCCACGAGAAGCGCAAGCAGGGTCGAGCCGATCGACAGGATCACCGAATTCATGAAGGGCTTGAAATAGTCCTTCTGGGTCTGGACCTCGATATAGCTTTCGAACGTGCCGGACGGGATGAGGTTGAAGCCCTGGATCGCTTCGGTCTCGGACTTGAAGCTCGTGATGATCGTGTAGAGGATCGGAAAGAAGATCACGAGCGCTATGATCCATGCGAGCAGGGTGAAGGCGAGCGTCCGTCTGGTGGAAGTTGCACGTGCCATGTCCGTTCTCCCTTACTTGTCGAGGTTCTTGCCGACGGCGCGCATCAGGAAGAAGGCGACGATGTTGGCGAGGATGACCGCTATGATGCCGCCGGCCGATGCACCCCCGACATCATAGCCGAGCAGCGCGGTCCGATAGATCAGGAACGGCAGGTTGGTGGAGGCATAGCCAGGGCCGCCATTGGTGGTGACGAGGATTTCGGCATAGACCCCGAGCAGGAAAATCGTCTGGATGAGGATCACCACCGTGATCGACCGGGCCAGATGCGGCAGCGTGAGATAGATGAAGCGGCTGATAAAGCCGGCGCCATCCATTTCGGCGGCTTCCTTCTGCTCGCTGTCGAGCGATTGCAGGGCTGTGAGCAGGATCAGCGTCGCGAAAGGCAGCCATTGCCAGGCGACGATGATGATGATCGACAAAAGCGGAAATTGCGCAAACCAATCAACCGGTTGCAGACCGAGAGCGCGGGCTAGATCCGCCAGGACCCCGTAGCCCGGATGCATGATCATGTTCTTCCAGACCAGTGCCGCAACAGGCGGCATGACGAAGAAGGGCGAGATGATCATGATACGGACCACCCCCTGGCCGATCATCGGCTGATCCAGAAGAAGTGCGATGGCAATACCGCCAATCACGGTGATCGCAAGGACGCCGACGACGATGATCAACGTATTGGCGATCGAGACGAAAAAGGCCGGGTCGGTGTAGAAATATTTGTAGTTGAACAGGCCGGCGAAGGAGACATTGGCCGGGTTCAGCAGATTGTAGTTCTGGAAGGAGAACCAAAGGGTCATTGCCAGTGGTACGATCATCCAGACCAGGAGCAGCCCAACGGACGGCGCCATCATCATTCTGGCAAGGGTTCTGGTCTGTTGCGTCGCCATGATGCGATCCTCCCCGATGCGGCGGCAGTCATGAAAGACAGCCTTGAGCCGATGCTGGCGCGTGAATGAATGTCGGTGGCAATGATCCGCGAGGCGGAAAGGGGTTGCCCGGATTTCCGGGCAACCAGAGGGCCTTGGGAGCTGTTATTTTATATAGCCGGCCCGGGTCATTTCACGGGTTGCGACGTCCTGAGCCTGCGCCAGAGCGTCATCGACGCTGGACTGGCCGGCAAGTGCGGCCGAGAAGAGCTGACCGACCGTGGTGCCGAGACCCTGGAATTCCGGGATCGCGACGAACTGGACGCCGACGTAAGGCACCGGCTTGACGGTCGGCTTGGTCGGATCGGCCGAGTTGATCGAGTCGAGCGTCATTTTGGCAAACGGCGCCGCCTTCTGGTATTCCGGGTTGTTGTAGAGCGAAGTACGCGTGCCCGGAGGAACGTTGGCCCAGCCTTCCTTGGAGGCGACGAGGTCAAGATAGGCTTTCGACGTTGCCCAGGAGATGAACTTCTCGGCAGCTTCCGCCTTCTGGGTGCCGGCCGGGATGGCGAGCGTCCAGGCCCAGAGCCAGTTACCACGCTTGCCGAGACCGTTATCGGGTGCCAGTGCATAGCCAACCTTGTCGGCAACCGTCGAATCCTTCGGATTGGACACGAACGAGGCTGCGACCGTCGCATCGATCCACATGCCGCACTTGCCCTGCTGGAAGAGCGCCAGGTTTTCGTTGAAGCCGTTGGAGGATGCGCCTTCCGGTCCGGCGTCCTTCATCAGGTTGACGTAGAAGTCGAGTGTCGCCTTCCATTCCGGCTGGTCGAACTGCGGCTTCCAGCTTTCGTCAAACCAGCGGGCACCAAAGGAGTTCGACATGGCGGTAAGGAAGGCCATGTTTTCGCCCCAGCCGGCCTTGCCGCGCAGGCAGATGCCGTTCACGCCATTGGCGCGGTCCGTCATCTTGCGGGCCGCATCGGCGATGAATTCCCAGGTCGGCGCGTCAGGCATGGATAGCCCGGCCTTTTCCATCAGGTCCTTGCGGTACATCACCATCGAGCTTTCGCCATAGAAGGGCGCCGCAAAGAGCTTGCCATCCATGGAGAGGCCGCCGCGGATGGCCGGCAGAAGATCGTCGACATCGTAGTCGGCGCCGAGATTGTCGAGCGGAACGAGCCAGCCCTGCTTGGCCCAGATCGGCACTTCATAGGTGCCGATGGTCATGACGTCATACTGACCACCCTTGGTCGCGATGTCGGTCGTGACGCGTTCACGGAGCACGTTTTCTTCGAGCGTGACCCATTGCAATTCGATGCCGGGATTCTTGGCTGTGAAATCATCCGTAAGTTTCTGCATACGGATCATGTCGCCGTTATTGACGGTCGCAATGGTCAGCGTTTCCGCATTCGCGAGCGAAAACAGTGCGAGTGCCGAGCTTGCGCCCAGCAGAAGGGTCTTGAGGTTCATGATCTTCCTCCCGAGAAGTAAGTGAGCATTTGCTATACTCCTGGGCATTTACTCGTTCATTCGTAAATCTGTCAATCAGGATTCGTTGCTGCGTCGCAACAGATGGCAGGCGGAATCGTCCCCGCAGGCAGGCCAAGCCTCTGAGGAAAAACGAGATTTTAAATTTCAGGAATCGTGAAGGAAAGCATGCGTGCGAACGCGCTCGACCGAGCGACGACAGTCACGAGATGGTTGCGATGGAGGGTTCAGGCTGCCGAAGCGAGCAAGGCTTCTGCCGTGTCCTCGTCGGTGATCAGACCATTGACGAGATTGCCGCGAATGGCACCGAGGATGCCGGGCAACTTCTTGCGGCCCATCGCGGCAGCAATCACGAGCGATGTTTCGCGCGACGGAATGGGGGCGGATGCAACCCGGTCGTTGGTAATGTCCTTGATCAACCTGCCCTGGATATCGAAGGACCAACCGACGATTTCGCCCACGGCTCCCGCCTTTTGCAACGCCTTGAGCTCGGCCTCGGTGATGAACCCATCGAGGTAGAGCGGCGCAGCATCGCTGAGATCGCCGATCCCGACGAAGGTGACATCGGCCTTGGCGGCGAGCGCCAGCGTCGGCTTCACCATCGCCTGGGCATGCAGCATTTCGCGTTCGCCGGGCGAGGAGGCGATGACCGGCAGCGGCATCGGAAATGACCGGATGTTGACCGTATCGGACATGGTGAAAACAACGTTATAGAAGGCCGCCGATC
Organism: Fluviirhizobium alvei; assembly: GCF_030551875.1. GTDB lineage: Bacteria > Pseudomonadota > Alphaproteobacteria > Rhizobiales > Rhizobiaceae > Rhizobium_E > Rhizobium_E alvei. The sequence goes on from NZ_JAUOZU010000016.1 coordinate 87,158, forward strand.
CATCGGGGGCAATGTTTCCGGTCAGCGAAACCACGCGATGGTGCCGGCAATCCATACGTGGCAGCATTTCGACCGCAGCCTTGAGCGTTCTGCCTGTTCCCACCGCAATCAGAACCGGCGTTTCCTGCTTGAGCCATCGCTCCAGCTCGGAACTTGCCGCTTCCGCGACACCGGTCACGGTCGATTCAGAACCGGGATCGGTGGGGACGACTTCGACTGACCGGAGTTTGAATTTCTGGCGCAGCCGCTCGGCCAGTTCAAGACAATTGGCAATCGGATGATCAATCTGCACCCGGACGAGCCGTTCGGACCGGGCGAGAGACACAAGCCGCTGCGCCGATTGCCGCGACACGCCGAGCTTGGTGGCGATCTGGTCCTGGGTGTTGCCCGCGACGTAATAGAGCCAGCCTGCACGGGCGGCATCATCGAGGCGGCTCGTACGCTTGCTCACCCGGTCTCTCCCTCATTTTCGACGGCAATCATAGAATGACGGACAAGGTGCGGACAAGATCAAATAATTCCTGAAAAATGGATTGGCATTAGCAAACAAGCCGTTAGTCTCATGGCGAGTCGCATCGTCCGGGGAAAATCATGCAGAAGCGCGTACTGGTCATCGAAAATTACAATCTCTCCCATTACGGCGTTGTGGGCCGGGCGCTGGAAGACGCCGGAATCCAGTCCGACATCCGCCAGATGTGGGCTGGTGCACCTCTGCCCGAAATGTCGGACGGGTTCGATGGGTTGGTAGTGCTTGGCGGCGAACAGAGCGCTGTCGATGACGAAAAACACCCCTACCTGCCGGCGCTCGCCAATCTGATGGCCGAGTTCGGCGCCCAGTCAAAGGCGGTACTCGGCATTTGCCTCGGGAGCCAATTGCTGGCTCGCGCCCATGGCGGCCAGAATCTGATCGGTGCTGCACCGGAATTCGGCTGGCAGACCGTTCACCTGACCGAAGAGGGCCAGCGCGATCCCGTTCTGTCGTCCGTTACGGAGAGCTTCCCCATTTTCCAGTGGCATGACGACACATTCACCCTGCCAGCGGACGCTGTACATCTCGCCACCAACACGACGGCAACCAACCAGTGTTTCCGCATCGGTCGGGCGTCTTACGGCATGCAGTTCCATTTCGAGGCGAACCGCAGCCTCGTCGAGACCTGGAACAAGGCTTTTTCCAGCGTGATCGAGCGCAAGGCTCCGGACTGGCTGGCCGACTACGAGCATCATGCCGCCACAGCCGGCGTTCATGCCGATGTCGCGGGCATGGCGATCGCCAAGGCCTGGGTCGGAATGATCTGAACGCAGGATATCTCCCCGGATTTCCAAGATTTGGCTTTGGCCATGACGCGCAAACCTCTATGGTCGCGCGATTCTTCGTCCTGTCGTCAGCATAATGGCCAGCAAAGTCACCATTCTCCGCCTCGTGCTCAGCAATTTCCGCAACTACGGCGCCCTGTCGCTGCGGTTCGACGGACGCCATGTCGTGCTGACCGGCGACAATGGTTCTGGCAAGACCAATCTTCTCGAGGCAATCTCGTTTCTATCGCCCGGACGCGGGCTAAGGCGGGCCGTCTATGGCGATGCCGTTCGGGAAGGGCAAGACCAGGGCTTTACCATTTTCTCCGAACTTGAGGGGATGGAGGGTGAAGTTGAAATCGGCACCGGCGTTGGCGCGGGTCCCGATGCAGGCAGCCTGCGCAAAGTCCGGATCAACGGAACCGAGATGAAATCGGCCGACGAACTGCTCAACCATCTGAGAATTCTCTGGCTGACCCCCTCCATGGACGGGCTGTTCACCGGCCCGGCTTCCGACCGCCGTCGCTTCCTCGACCGGCTGGTCCTGTCTCTCGATCCCACACACGGCCGGCGTGCCGCTGATTTCGAGAAGGCGATGAAAATGCGCAACCGTCTGCTGGAAGACGGCAAGCCCGATGAGACATGGCTCTCGGGCCTCGAACAGCAGATGGCCGAACTCGGCATCGCGATGACCATTGCGCGCAACGAAATGCTGTCACTGATCGCCCAGCTCGGTGATATGGCAACCGGCAATGGCGCCTTTCCAAGCGCCCGGCTGCGTCTGGAAGGTTTCCTAGATGATGCGGCAGGCCTGCCGGCGCTCGATCTCGAGGAGCGCTATCTTGCCCTTCTCCGCGAAGGCCGCTGGCGCGACCAGGCCGCAGGGCGAACCTTACAAGGCCCGCACCGGGTCGATCTCCTCGTCGACCATAGCGAGAAGAACATGGATGCAGCCCGCTGTTCGACCGGCGAGCAGAAGGCCCTGCTGACCGGTCTCATACTCGCCCATGCCAGGCTGACCGCCAGCCTGACCGGTTATGCGCCGGTTTTGCTGCTCGATGAAATCGCCGCTCATTTCGACGAAAAACGGCGGGCTGCCCTCTTCGATCTCATCGAGGAATTGGGAGGCCAAGCCTTCATGACCGGAACAGATCGGCAGCTGTTCAACGCGCTGGGCAGTCGCGCGCAGTATTTCTCGGTCTCGGCTGGCGCGCTGACGCCCATCGACTGATCCCGAAACGCCTGAGGATTTCATTACAAATTTGTAATGGGTGGGTCGCTAGGCGATCCATTGAAATGCCACAATTGGATAGCCAGATAACGATTATCGGCAGTCATCGCCCCTTTGACTGCCTGTTCCGGAGCAACGGCATGTCCCCCGCCGTCCCGGAGATGCGGACAAAGACGCCCCTTTTACTTTGTTCCGCGTTATACAGGACCGCCATGGCTCCGCCCTCCAGCCGTGGCGGTCCTTTCGTTTCCAGAGTCCAGTACGACAGAAGAGCAATCGACGGGGACGCGCCCTCAGAGCAGGCCAACCTTCTTGTAAGCCTCATCGATACGGGCCTTGCCCCAGGTCTTGGTTTCCGACATGTCGGAGCCAAAGAGCGAGCGGGTTTTCGCATCCGTTGCGATATCGACACCTTCACCGGCGCCGATCCGCCGGACGGTTTCTCCACTCGAAATCTCGACCTGACCATGTTCGACGAAAACGGCGAAATTCCCACGGCTGCGTCCGGTGAAGAACTTGGTTCCGCGCACACCGATCTGGCCAAAGGTGGTGCGGATCGTCAGGTCGATCTTGGGGAGCCCTTCAGGCCGGTCGAACACCATATCGCCGGAGACGAGCTCAAGCGTGCCGCCCTGTTCGGCAAGAAACGTGTCGAGAAGCACCTCGGTGTTCGGACCCATGAGGATCTTGGTATCGGCACCCAGCGACATCGAAGCGAAACTCTCTTCGCGGGTGGCGACCAGGTCATTGTCGATCAGTTCGGCACCGGAAGCGATCTGGGTTTCGACATCGTTCTGCCGTTTCAGCACCATGCCACGGGCATCGATCAGCGAACCGATCGCCTGGGAAGCACGCGCAGGCAACCCGTTCGCGACAGCCAAGGCAGCCGCACCGGCGAGTATTTCGCGTCGGCGAAGCGCGACAATCTTGTGGAACTGATCGATATCCTGCATGTCCGAAGGCCTCCGGGAACCATCCGTGCCTGACACTATTCGACTTGCCGCCATTTGCAAAGCGCAAGTCGAACCAGGCACTCACTTGGCGCCACAATCGCCTGAACCGGGGCCTGCCCGCCGTTCCCTGCGGAACAGCAGGCGCATAGCCGTACCGGTTTCACCTAGCGGATCTGACCGGCTTCCGGACCCCAGACATCGGTGACCGCAAAGCCATCGGCTGTCGGATCGAACGGATCGAGCGCGACCTGTGTGAGCCCGAAGGTCCAGGCGCGGCCGGAGATGGTGGGGATGATGGCCGGGCGCCCGGCAATTTCGGTGACAGCCTTGAGGCCGACGCGGAATTCCGTGCCGATGGTCGAACGCGAGACGAACACATCACCCGGCTTGGCGAGGCCGCGCGCATGGAGGGTCGCAAGATTGGCCGAGCTGCCGGTGCCGCAAGGAGAGCGATCCACCCGACCGGGCCACATGGTGGTACAGGTACGCACGGCACCGTCCGGTTCCTGTCCCCGGAACATCACATAGGCAACGCCCGAGATTTCAGGAATTTCGGGATGGACGACCGGGATCTTGCGGTTGATTTCCGCCTTGATCGCCATGCCGGCTTCCACCAGTGCCCGTGCGTTGGCCTTGTCGATGGTCAGCCCCACGGCCGAGGCATCGACAATGGCGTAGAAGATGCCGCCAAAGCAAAGGTCGAGCTTGATCTTGCCCCAGTTGTCGGTGTCGAGTTCGAGGTCAAGTTCCTGAACGAAGGATGGTGTCATCGTCAGCTCGACGCTTTCGCAACGGCCGTCACGGCAGGTTGCGGTGGCCGTGACGAGGCCCGCAGCAGTATCCAATTTCACGATCGTGGTCGGTTCCTGCATCTCGACCATGCCGGTTTCCAGAAGCGCCGTCGTCACGCAGATCGAGTTCGAGCCCGACATCGCATGGGCCTGATCTGCCTGCAGGATGATGAAGCCAGCATCGGCGCCTTCACGCTTCGGCGGCACCAGCAGATTGACAGAACCGAGCGGTCCCTGCCGGGGCTCAAGGCAAAGGAACCGTCTGAGACTATCGTCCACCGTGTTGATGTAGTTGAGCTGCTCGGCAATGGTCTTGCCGGGAATGTTCGGCACGCCACCGGTGGCTACTCGGCCGATTTCGCCTTCGCAGTGCACATCCACCAGCTGAATCGTTCTTTTCCAACGCATCGTCTTTTCCTTGCGATATCAGAATCGGTTGACGCGGAACGGCCGCATGTCCACCGCCGGCGCCTCGCCGGTCATCATGTCGGCCATGATGTTGGCCGTCGTTGCCGAATAGGTTAGGCCGAGATGACCGTGTCCGGTCGCGTAATAGAGGCCCGGATGACGGGCCGACGCCGAGATGACCGGAATCGTATCGGGCAGTGCCGGACGGTGGCCCATCCATTCCTCGGCATTCTCAACCTTCAGACCCGGCAGCGCGAATTTCGCATGATCGACAAGAATGCGGGCGCGCCGCCAGTTGGGTGCGCGCTCCAGCCCTGCCATTTCCACCGATCCGCCGACGCGGATGCCGCCCGCTGTCGGCGTGATCATGAAGGCCCTTTCCGGCCAGATGATCGACCATTTGAGATCGATGCCCGGCGCCATGATCTGGGTATGATAACCGCGCTCGGTTTCGAGCGGAATCGGTTCGGCGAGGCGACCGGCGAGCTCTCGCGTATGCACACCAAGGGTGAGCGCGACCTTGCTGCCCGCAATGGTGCGGCCATCCGTCAGCCGTACGCCGGTAACAAGACCATTGTCGCGCTCGACATCGGCGACTTCACCGCGAACGAGCGTACCGCCATGGGACTGCATGGCTGCAACGAGCCGACCGACAAGCTCGAACGGATTGGACACGAAGTGATTATCCGGCAGCAGAGCCGCATGCTGGATCTCACGGGTGAGAAGGGGTTCGCGATCCTGGATCTCGGCACCGCGGAGGATTTCGTATTTGAGCCCGTAGCGGCCCATCATCTCCAGATTGCCCTGCCCTGCACGATATTCGCTTTCCGAACCGAAAACGCAGAGGCAGCTGGTCTCGCTCAGCATATGGTCAGCGCCAAGCAACGACAACATCAGGCGGAGATCTTCCAGCGAACGGGTTGCCAGGCTCGCGCCCGCATCCTCGATCTCACGAATGCGGGAGGATGTGCCGGCTCTCAGGAAGCGAAGGAACCAGGGGACCATGCGCCAGGCATAGAGCGGGTCCGCCGCCACCGGAGCCACCGGATTGGCGAGCCAGAAGGGTATCTTCTTCCAGGTCGACGGACGCGAGACGGCATCGAAACCGTTGATGGCAATCGAGGCCATGTTGCCAAACGAGGCGCCGCGGCCCGGCTCCTGGCGGTCGATCAGCACGACCTTCCGGCCACGACGGGAGAGTTCGAATGCAATTGCGGCGCCAACGATACCGGCTCCAGCAATGATGATGGGATCGCTCATTTCAGTCATGCTTCATCCTGCTCCGGATTGGGCGTTCAAGGCCAGCGGCATGAGATTGCCGAGGCGGGCGAGTTTCTGTCGTTCCAGTCGTTCCGCTGCGATCGCCGCAGAACGGGTGATGATTTCAAAGCGCAGTTTCGAGCCGGATGGTGCCTGCGCGAGCTTCCAGTGATCGGCTTCGATGACATGTGCGATCTTGGGATAGCCGCCGCAGGTATTGGCTTCCGCGAGCTGGATCACTGCCTGACCCGAAGGCGGCACCTGGATCGTCCCTGGCATGATGCCATGCGAATGCAGTTCGAGCCTATTCGTCAATGTCAGTACCGGTCCCTCAAGCCGCATGCCCTGGCGGTTGTTTTCCGACGAAACGACGAAATCGCTCCGGTTCAGGGCGGCTTTCGCCTCCTCGGAGAAGGCTTCGTATTCAGCGCCTATCATGATCCGGATCGTCTGGGCATCGCAACCGGTTTGGCCACCAAATCCATCCCGGAAATAGTTTGGATCGGCGCCGTGACCAGCGGATTGCCTTGGCTGTACAGCATTCAGGGTCGACATCAGAGCGAGGCGATCGCCTCGCATCAGTGCAGCCCCGCGAAGCCCGCCAAAACCGCTCTTGAGATCTGTCGCGCGCGATCCCTGCACCTGAGGGCAGTCGATGCCGCCGGCCAGGGCGATATAGGCACGGGCCCCTCTGCGCGGTGGCGCCAGGCGCAGTTCGCCGCCGGCTGGAAGTGTGGTGGCCCACCAAGGCGGCAGCCCTCTGCCATTGACGGAGACATCGCAATCGCAACCGGTGACCGCGACAAGCACCTCCTGTTCCACTCTCAGACGGAAAGGGAAGATAGAGACCTCGATGCCGGCCAGATCATCGGCATTGCCGACCAACCGGTTGGCGATGACAAGCGCCTTGCGATCCATCGCGCCGCCACGGCCGATACCCTGGTTGAGCAAACCGGTACGGCCGAGATCCTGCACCGAATTCATCAGTCCGGAGGTGAGGATCTCGATCATCGAACCCGCTCCTGAACGAAACGGATCCGGTCGCCGGGTCGGAAAAGGGCAGGACGCTCCCGCTCCGGGTCAAACAGTTCGAGTGATGTACGTCCAAGGATATGCCAGCCGGACGGTGCCGTGACCGGCATGATGCCGGCCTGCGCGCCACCCACGATGACCGATCCTTTCGGTACCGCCGAACGGGGGTTGGACAGGCGTGGTGCCGCAAGGCTCGGATCGAGACCCGAGAGATAGACGAAACCCGGCATCGCGCCAACGGCGGCGACCGAGTAGATCGCATGGCTGTGGCGCGCGATGACCTCTGCCTCGCTCAGGCCTTTTGCGTTCGCAAAGGCTGACAGATCCGGGCCCGATTCACCGCCATAGACAACAGGAACCTCGCGTATAGGACCATCGTCACCATCGCCTTTGGCCCGATGCCAGGCCGATCTGATCGCGGCTTCGAGTTCTTCTCCCTCGAGACGGAACGGATCGAACACCACCATGAGATTATTCATGCCTGGCACGGTTTCCAGAATGCCGGGAACCGGCAGAAGCGCATCAGCAATTTCGAGTATCTGCCTTTGGCTGCGGGAGTCGAAGGCACCATCGGACACATCCACCAGGATGGAACCCGTACCTTCATAATAGAGTTTCGGCTCGTTCACTGCCGGCACCGCATTCTTCCGCCAAAGTCGAGATGAACTGATATATCAGAATGGCGCGCTTGCCTACTGGGTATGATAAATTTCCTTACCCTTCCGCCATGGACGCAATGAAAAGCGATCGGAACGATCATCCTAGCGGATTGGGCGAGATCCGGTTTGATTTTTCGCTCGAATTCCGCGACTTGTTGGCGGTCATGCATTCAGGGAGAACATCATGTCCGGCATCAGCGTCGATCTCAATTCTGACATGGGGGAAGGTTTTGGCGCCTATCGTATCGGCGACGATGCCGCCATGCTCGATATCGTCTCGTCGGCGAATGTTGCCTGCGGTTTCCATGCCGGCGACCCCGAAGTGATGGCCGAGACCTTCCGCAAGGCAAAGGAACGCGGCGTTTCGGTTGGCGCCCATCCGGGCTATCCGGATCTCTGGGGATTCGGACGCCGCAACATGCCCTACACCTATGCCGAGACGGAGCGCCTGATCGCCTACCAGATCGGTGCTGCCGAAGCGATGGCGGCGTATGCTGGCCATAAGCTGACACATGTGAAACTGCATGGGGCGCTTGGCAATCTCGGCCAGCAGAACCGCGACATCGCGCTCGCAGCCTGCCGTGCCATCAAGGCGGTCAACGACAAGCTCGTCTGCCTTGCTATTGCGCTTGGCGAACAGGAGCGGTTGGCAGGTGATTTCGGCCTCGACGTTCGCTCGGAGATCTTTGCCGACCGGGCCTATACCGACGAGGGTTTTCTGGTCGACCGCCGGCTGGAGGGGGCTGTGCTGCATGATCCCGACCTGATCGCCCGACGCATTCTGTCGATGCTCGAAACTGGCGCCATCGAAACGATCACCGGCAAACGGCTCAAGACCAGGATCGATTCGATCTGCGTCCATTCGGATACGCCATCCGCCGTGGAGATCGCGCGCCGGCTCAGACAATCGTTGCAGGCTGCCGGCGTGGCCATCGCGCCCTTCGCTACCTCTTGAGGACCGTACGGATGGATCTTGAACTCATTGAAAAGCTGATGCGGATGCTCGAACAATCCTCCCTCGAGGAGCTTGATGTCACCGAAGAAGGCATGCGTATCAGGCTGGCGAAACAACGGCGCGCGTCTGGCGATAGTCTCGGTCCGATCGATCCGGATGCGACCGGTCAAGGACAGACCGGCATTGCAGTTCCGGACGACGGGGCGCTTCATGCCGGTCTTTCCGGCACCTTCTATCGCGCGCGGTCTCCGGGCGAGGCGCCCTTTGTCGAGGTCGGCAGCCTTGTCCGGGATGGTCAGCAACTCGCGATCATCGAGGCGATGAAGATGTTCAATCCGGTCGAGTGCGACCGCGATGGCGTCGTGCTCGCGGTCCATATCGAAAATGGCGCCCCGGTGGACCAGGGTGATCTCATGTTCACGATCGGGCCGGCAGACAATGCGTGACAGCCAGGAGGAAAGGCTGCGCAGATTGATGCGCCGTTACGGCATCGCCGAATTCGATTATGCGGCCCCCGACGGACAGATTCGGATCGTCTTAGCGGATGCGGGTTCTGTCGAAGGTGCTTTCCGGGCCAGCGGGCCGGCTCGCTTTACGCGCCGGCACCCTTCGGTCAATCCTGTTACCGATGATGGAATGGTGGCTATCGATCCCGAAATCGCTGGCTTCCTGACCGTCGGACCGCTTGTCCGGCCGATCATGGCACCTCGCTCTGGCAGGGCGTTTCGCATCGTGGCGGAGGAAGGATCCATAGTCGGCTATGGAGATCCCTTGATCATCCTATAGCCTGCACTATTCTTCCGCTTGATCTGTCCCGGTTTGCGGTTCGGCGCTTTCGGCACCGTCCTTGACGTTTCGTCGCCGCGGCGCATGGCGCTTGCGGGTGATCCGCACCCTTTTGATCCGTCGCGGATCGGCATCCAGCACGTGAAACTCGAACCCGGGCACGGCCTGAACCACTTCGCCACGGGCCGGAATGCGGCCAAGCTCGGCGAAGATCAATCCGCCCAGCGTATCGACTTCATCGATCTGGCCGGACACATCGAAATCGGGGCCGATGGCCTTGGCGATATCTTCAAGCTCCACACGAGCATCGGCCAGGAACACGTCGTCGGACTGGCGGGTGAACATCGCCTCTTCATCGTCATGCTCGTCTTCGATATCTCCGACCAGCATCTCGACAATATCCTCGAGCGAGGCAAGCCCGTCGGTGCCGCCATATTCGTCGATCACCAGCGCCATCTGGGTGCGCTCGGCCTGCATCTTCACCATCAGTTCGGAGGCGAGCATCGACGGCGGCACGAAGAGAACAGGGCGAATGACCGCTGCTTCGGCAATCGTCGTGTCGGTATTGACCCGCGCCAGATCGAACGGCTTGCTGGTTTTGGTGGTCTTGGTGGCCGGGCTCGTTGTCGTCCCAGCATCGGTAGCCGTTGCGGCGGCTGCGCGGGTGCGGCGCTTGTTGCGACCTTCCTTGATCATATAGCCGAGCAGGTCGCGAATATGGACCATGCCTTTCGGATCATCGAGCGTTTCGGAATAAACCGGCATGCGCGAGCGGCCCGTTTCGTGAAACAGCATCATCAGTTCGCCGATCGAGATATTCTCGTCCACGGCTTCGATTTCCGCCCGCGGCACCATGATATCTTCGACCCGCACCTCGCGGAACCGAAGGATATTGTTGAGAAGCGCGCGTTCGACCGGCGTGAAGCCGACACTGCCGCCATCCTCGGCGAGCGCATCGGCGAGATCTTCGCGCAGACTATGCGCCGAATGCGGCTTTAAAAACCGTGCCGCCCTTGCCCAGAGCGATTGCCTGGGCACGGTGGTACTGTCACCTTTTGGGGAGTTGCCGCCATCATCGCCGCTCTTCTGCTGCGATGCGTCTCGGGAAGCCTCTTCGGGCCGCGTGGAAAAATCGCTCATTGCCTCAATTGTCGTTCTGGGAGTGATCCCCATAAGGATCGTCAAGGCCGAGTTCCGCCAGAATCCGGATTTCCAGGCCTTCCATCACCTCCGCTTCCGCGTCGGTCATGTGGTCATAGCCGAAAAGGTGCAGGAACCCATGCACCAGAAGATGGATCAGATGATCCTCAAACGGCTTGCCGAGGTCAAGTGCCTCGCGCTGGAGGGTTTCCAGAGCGAGGATAATGTCCCCGAGCATCGGGCCAGGCTCATCGCCGGGCGCGATCGGATAGGCCGGGAAGGACAAGACGTTGGTCGGCTTGTCCTGCTGACGCCATTCCGCATTGATGGCTCTTATAGCGTCATCGTCGGTGAAAACCAGCGAAATCTCGACTGGATCATCCGCAAAGGGTTGTTCGGTCTCCCGCGCCAGATGGACCGCGGCCGTTTCCAGCACCCGGGTGGCAAGGGTTTCGAGTGTCGCCTCCTCCGGCCAGCCGTCACATTCCAGGCTGAGCTGGAGTTCCAATCGCTGCCGTTCAGACATCAGGCGTCATCGACTGCACTTGCGGCGGCGTTTGCCGCAGCCTTTGCCGCCCCTTCCGCCTCATAGGCACGCACGATACGGCCAACGAGCGGATGACGCACGACATCGGCATCGCGGAAGCGCGTTACCGCCACTCCTTCAACACCATGGAGAATGTCGAGCGCTTCAACGAGCCCCGAGCGGACGCCGCGCGGCAAGTCGACCTGGCTCGGGTCGCCCGTGACGATCATGCGGGCATTTTCGCCCAGACGCGTCAGGAACATCTTCATCTGCATCGACGTCGTGTTCTGCGCTTCGTCGAGAATGACGGCAGCGTTCGAGAGCGTCCGGCCGCGCATGAAGGCCAGTGGTGCGATCTCGATCACGCCCGCCGTGATCGCCCGCTCGACCTTGTCGCCGGGGATCATGTCGTAGAGCGCATCGTAAAGCGGACGCAGATAGGGATCGACCTTCTCCTTCATGTCGCCGGGAAGGAAGCCGAGACGTTCGCCGGCTTCGACGGCCGGACGCGAGAGGATGATCTTGTCGATGGCGCCGCGTTCCAGAAGCTGGGCGGCATGGGCCACGGCGAGATAGGTCTTGCCGGTACCGGCCGGGCCGACGCCGAACACGAGCTCGAACCGTTCGAGCGCCCGCATATAGGCATCCTGTGTCGGCGTGCGGGCAACGATGGTTTTCTTGCGGGTGGAAATCTGGCCCATCGTCAGCTTGGCCTTCTTTTCCAGCGACGGGAAAACCAGCTGATCGTCAGCCGCCTGAGCCATACGGATCGCACCTTCGACATCGGAGGCTTCGATCGAGGCGCCGCTCTGCAGTCGGTCATAGAGATAGTCGAGCGTGCGGCGCGCCAGGTTGGTCGCGTTCAGTTCGCCGGTGATCGAGACCGTGTTGCCGCGGGCGCGGGCATCGATGCTGAGCTTGTCCTCGATCAGTTTCAGATTCTGGTCGAACTGCCCGAACAACTGGCTTGCCAGGCGATTGTTCTCGAAGGTGAGCACAAAGTGGTTGGCGTCTGACGATGACCGGGCTGGCTGGCGTTCTGGTGAAGGCATCAACTCTGGTCTGACCAAGCCGTGCTGCTCCCTGCTGTTGTCGTCCACCGTCTCAGACCGTTTCGGCATGGAGACTGTTGGTACCGACATTGGTGATTCGCACCTTTATAATGTCACCAATTTTCAGATTGTCATGGCTTTTCGTTTCGATAACCACAGGCAGAAGCCAGGGCGAGCGTCCGACGAACTGAGCCTGGAAGCGGCCCGGCTTTTCGACGAGCACATCGAAGGTCATGTGAAGTCGCGATTTCTGGAAGTCGGTCTGCTGCTGCATGAGCAGCGCCTGCAGCCGTTCGAGCCGATCCGCCTTGACCTCTTCGGACACATGATCGGGCAGTTCGGCACCGGGCGTTCCGGGCCGCGAGGAATATTTGAAGGAATAGGCCTGCGCGTAATTGACGGCCCGCACCAGTTCCATCGTGTCTTCGAAATCGCGGTCGGTCTCACCCGGAAAGCCGGTGATGAAATCGCCCGACAGAGCGATATCGGGCCTTGCGGCACGAATGCGCTCGATCAGCGCGATATAGTCTGCGGCCGTATGGCGCCGGTTCATGGCTTTCAGAATGCGGTCGGAACCGGACTGGACCGGCAGATGCAGGTAAGGCATCAGCTTGGGCAGATCGCGATGCGCCTCGATCAACCTGTCGTCCATGTCGCGTGGATGGCTGGTCGTGTAGCGCAGCCGTTCGATGCCATCGATTTCGGCCAAATGGTAGAGCAGTTCGCCCAGCCCCCAGGCAGTCCCATCAGTTCCATGGCCATGCCAGGCATTGACGTTCTGACCGAGAAGGGTGATTTCGCGGACACCCGCATCGGCAAGGCGCCTTGCTTCGTCGACGATCTGCGCCAGCGGGCGCGACACTTCCGAACCACGCGTATAGGGCACGACGCAGAAGGTGCAGAACTTGTCGCAGCCTTCTTGCACAGTCAGGAAAGCCGTGACGCCGCGCGAACGCGTCTTTTCCCGGTTGGTGGCCGGCAGATGCTCGAACTTGTCCTCGACCGCATATTCGGTCTCGACGATCTTTTCGCCATTGCGCGCCCGTTTCACCGCTTCCGGCAGCCTATGATAGGTGGTCGGGCCGATCACCAGGTCGACGACCGGCGCCCGGCGGATGATCTCGTTGCCTTCCGCCTGCGCCACGCAGCCGGCGACACCCACCATCAGATCGCGGCCCTTGGCGGCGCGCAGACGCTTCATCTTCTGCAGCTTGCCGAGCTGCGAATAGACTTTTTCGGCGGCCTTTTCACGAATATGGCAGGTGTTGATGAGAACGAGGTCGGCATCATCGATCGTATCGGTCGGCTGATAGCCGCTCTCCGACAGCGCGTCCGACATGCGCTGGGAGTCGTAGACATTCATCTGGCAGCCATAGGTCTTCACGAACACCTTGCGCGGTGTTTGCGATGCTGCAGCTTCTGCGATCTCGGTGGTCTGGTCCATGCCGGCTCTTTAGAGCATCGGGGGCCGGTTTTGAAGCGGATTCTTGCGACCCCCGACTACGGCGCAGGCGTCAATGCTCGCGGCCCCGCAATCGATCTTCCAGCATCAAGCGAATCTGGCGTTCGGCGCGCGCGCTGATCTCCTTGCGGTTCGATCCCGGCGTGACATCGATGGCCTCGCCGAAACTGACTTCGGCATCAATCGCGCCTTCGCGCAGGACCCCCAGAAGATGCGGCATCAGTTCGACATCGCCGGGCCAGGCGGCGATAGGCCGGTGATAATGCCCCATCGGCATGCCCTGGATGCGCGTGTAGGCAATTGCGACCGGCTGCACATGCACGCACTTGCCGGCCGAATGGGTCGCAGCCGAGGTTGCCGCCGCAAAGAGCGAGGATTTGATCAGGCCAAGACGGTTGCCGTCCGAGGTCGTTCCTTCCGGAAACAGAACCACGATTTCTCCCGCGCCGAGGCGTTCGGCGATCTCATCGGCCTGGTCCTGGGTCCGCTGCCGCTGTTCGCGAACAACGAAGATCGATCGCTGCAACTTTGCCAGAAATCCGAAGACCGGCCAGTCCCGCACTTCGGACTTGGCGACATAGGTCACATCCGCCACCGAGGCGAGAACCAGGATATCAAGCCAGGAAACATGGTTGGCAGCGACCAGCAGTGGCCGCCGGCTATCGATCCGCCCATGCGTGACGACCTTGATCCCGATCGCCCAGAGGGCCGCGCGATGCCAGTATTTCGGCAGCCGCGTCCGCCAGGGATGCCGCAGGGCGAGAAGCAGTAGATGGATCGGCAACAGGACGATCGTCACCAGCACGACGAAAAAAACGGCGAGGACGATCCTGGCATTGCCAATCATGGGAGAGCGTCAGCTTTCGTCCTTGGAGAGCGGAACGCCATAAAGCTCGAGCCGGTGATCGACGAGCCTGAAGCCGTATTTGCGGGCGATGAGCTCCTGCAGCGCCTCGATCTCCGGCGAATGGAACTCGATGACCTTGCCGGTCTTCAGATCGATGAGATGGTCGTGATGCTCTTCAGGCACGGTTTCGTAGCGCGAGCGGCCTTCCCGAAAATCATGACGTTCGATGATGCCGGCATCTTCGAAAAGCTTGACGGTCCGATAGACCGTCGCAATCGAAATCCGGCTGTCGATCTCGGAGGAACGCCGATAGAGCTCCTCGACATCGGGGTGATCGGTCGATTGCTGCAGGATACGGGCGATGACGCGCCGCTGCTCGGTCATGCGCAGGCCTCGGGCCGCGCACAGCTCCTCGAGCGTTTGTGTGAGATCCGCCATCGGATTCCCTCCGCCAACGATTGCCTTCGTGGCACTAGCGGAGATCGAGCCTCATGACAAGCGCCGTGGAGGTCTTGCCCCGTCCATCGGAGTAATAGCCCTTGCGTTCGCCGACCTTCTTGAAACCGTGTTTTCGATAAAGACCGATGGCCGCATCGTTTCCCTCATCGACTTCGAGAAAGAGCGTTTCGCCGCCGCGGGCCCGCACTTCACGGATCGCAGCCAGCATCAGACGCCAGCCAAGCCCGGCGCGGGCATATTTGTCGGAGACGGCAATCGTGAGGATTTCCGCTTCGCCGCCGGCTTCGCGGGCGATCACGAAACCGCCGAGATCACGATCCGACGCATTGGTATCGCGGGCGGAAAAGCCGAACACGCTCGATTGCGTAAGCAACGAGTGAAATTCACCATCACCCCATCCCTTGTAGAACCGCTCGCCATGAAGTCGCGAAAAATCGTGGCAATCATCCGCGCCGGCGGAAAAGAGATCGAACTCGGCCTTGCGTCCAAACAGCGTTCCAAGCATGGCAACCGGATTCATGAGCGACTCCCTTGTTCGTCCTCCCGAAACAGTTTTGCTGAAAAGATTGAAGAATTTCCAAATGCGCGACCGTCATGCCGCTTTTCATGGCGTCTGATGGCAAATTGGGCAGCCAGACGCATCAGACGCGGCTGACGGCAAAGCCGTGCTGCGGTTTGGCATCGGCTCCACGGATGTAAAGCGGCTTCGGCAAACGATCCAAGCCGGAGCGCGCACCGATGCGTCCCACCAGCGCCAGAGGAATCGCATCCATGGCAGCGGTTTCGGCACCCTCAAGGATTGCCGCGCCCGAGCCGCAGCATTCCGCAGCAAGATTTGCCGCAAGATGGCGAGCGTCTTCGTAAGGCATGACTGACGCTTTTGACAGGCTCTTCCCCGATGGTGCAAAGCCTTCGGCATAGATTTCGCCGCGCTTGGCATCGATCAGCGCCAGAACCGCGGCCTCCGGATTTTTCCGCTCATGGGCTTCGGCCAGCACGGCAAGGGTGGAGACACCGACAGCCGGACGATCGATCGCGAGCGCGAGACCGCGCGCAGCCGCCACGCCGACACGAATTCCGGTGAATGACCCTGGGCCAACGGTGACGGCAATCCTGTCAATGTCGCGAAAGCCAAGCTTGGCCTCGTTCAGGACCGCGGCAATCATCTCCATCAGTCGTTCGGCATGCCCCTTGCCGATGATCTCGGAGATCTCCGAAATCATGCGATCGGCATGATCGTCATAGACGCCGGCGGCGCAGGCCGGACCCGACGTATCGATGCACAGAACCAGCAAGATCTGCTCCGCTCGGCCTCAGACGGCCTCGACTTCCTGAACTTCAGGGATGAAATGGCGCAAAAGGTTCTGCACACCATGCTTCAACGTCGCAGTTGAAGATGGGCAACCTGCGCAGGCACCCTTCATGTTGAGGAAAACCTTGCCATCACGGAAGCCCTTGAAGGTGATGTCGCCGCCATCCTGTGCTACGGCCGGACGCACGCGCGACTCAAGCAGCTCCTTGATGGTATTGACGACGTTGATATCCTGCGGGTCGAAGAATTCGCCATCGGACGACGCCGTCGCCGAACCGGCCTTGGCACCCATGACCGGCACGCCGGACATGAAATGCTCCATGATGGCGCCGAGGATTGCCGGCTTCAGATGGGCCCAGTCGCCTCCATCTTTGCTGACGGTGACGAAGTCGTAGCCGAAGAATACGCCAGTAACACCCTTGACCGCAAAGAGGCGCTCGGCCAGCGGCGATTGCTCTGCCTCAGCAGCCGAACGGAAATCGGCGGTGCCTTCTTCAAGCACAACCTTGCCCGGAAGAAACTTCAGGGTCTGCGGATTGGGCGTCGCTTCGGTTTGGATGAACATCTGGCTCTCCTATCAAGGCTGTTCAAGGCAGCCCGATTGTTTAGAATGTTTCAAAAGAATAGGCATTTTATGGTCATCAGGCAAGGGCAAAGCCGAAAGTGGATGAAAATTCTCCGCTTCCCCAAGGCGCCAGCTGGCCTCAACTGAGGGCTTCGATTTCCTCGTCGGTGAGGTTTTCGGGAACGATCGTCACCGGAATGGGGAACGACGCACCGCGATTGGCCACCATGGAAACGAGCGGTCCCGGCCCATCCTTGCCGGACGAGGCGGCCAACACCAGAATGGCGATGTCGCGATCCTCCTCGATCAGCTTCATGATTTCATCGGCGCCCTTGCCTTCGCGAATCGCCAGTTCTGGTTCAGTGCCGATGGATTCGCGGACTTCCTGGGCAATTTTCGCCATCACGGTTTCAGCTTCTTCACGCGCCTCGGCCCGCATGATTTCGCCGACACCGATCCACTGGTTGAAGTCGGCATCCGAGATCACATAGAGAAGAACCAGGCCGCCGCCGGAATTCCTGGCGCGCATGCCAGCATATCGAACGGCCCGGCCGCATTCCGGCGTATTGTCGATCACCGCCATGAATTTGCGGCGGTGACCTTCCAGTCGAGACTGTCTCTTCGAGACCATGGCTGAGACCCTGGCAGTTGTTCGGGCGAGAGTCTTAGCGCAGAAAACCGACGATGTCGCGGACTTCGTTCATGGTCTTTTCGGCCCGTTCCCGTGCCCGTTCGCCACCCTTGCGCAGGATATTGTCGATGTGGCTCGTGTCGTCCATCAGCCGGCGCATTTCGGCGGTGATCGGCGACAGGACGTGAACCGCAAGCTCGACCAGAGCCGGCTTGAAGACCGAGAATTGTTGGCCACCGAACTCCGAGAGGACCTGGGCCTTCGACTTGTCCGCCAGCGCCGCATAGATGCCGACGAGATTGTCGGCTTCCGGACGACCCTTCAGGCCTTCGATGTCGGACGGCAACCCATCCGGATCGGTCTTGGCCTTGCGGATCTTCTTGGAAATCGTTTCCTCGTCATCCATGAGGTTGATGCGCGACAGATCCGACGGATCGGACTTCGACATTTTCTTGGTGCCGTCGCGCAGGCTCATCACGCGCGGCGCCGGACCGTCGATCAGGGGTTCGACCATCGGGAAATAGGCGTGAACCGGCTCGTCGCCCACCTTGATGTCCGTGCCCAATCCGGCCTTGCGGATATTGTCAGCATAATCGAGGTTGAACTTCATGGCGATATCGCGGGCCAGTTCCAGATGCTGCTTCTGGTCGTCGCCCACCGGCACATGAGTGCCACGATAGACGAGAATGTCGGCTGCCATCAGGGACGGATAGGCGAGCAGACCGAGCGAAGCATTCTCGCGGTCCTTGCCGGCCTTGTCCTTGAACTGGGTCATGCGGTTCATCCAGCCGATGCGGGCGACGCAATTGAAGACCCAGGCCAGTTCGGCATGCTGCGGTACGGCCGACTGGTTGAACACGATGTGCTTTTCGGCGTCGATGCCAGAGGCGATGAAGGCGGCCGCAATCGAGCGGATCTGGCCCGGCAGGTCCGGATGAACGAGCTGCGCAGTGATCGAATGCAGATCGACGACACAGTAGATGCAGTCATTGCCGTCCTGCAGCGCCACGAACTTGCGGATAGCGCCAAGATAATTGCCAAGATGGAGATTGCCGGTCGGTTGCACGCCGGAGAAGACGAGCTTGTTGAATTCGCCCATGATGAAGTTCCTCGGTTAGGCTGGTGGAGGGCCCCAGGGCTTTTGCCCATGTTGCTGACGCTGGCGCTTATGCACGGCTAAGCGGTGCGGATCAAGAGGTATAGAGCCCTGCTGGGAGTAGCCCCTCCCAAACCCTCCCCACAAGGGGGAGGGCTTAATCCGGAGCTCGCATAGCGACCAAAACGACGCTTCGGCTCACACGGCCTAGGAGTTTGAATGCGAACGGCGCAACGAACTAGCCCCTCCCCCTCGTAGGGAGGGGTTGGGGAGGGGTGTTCTCACCACAGATCTGAGGAAATCATCTTTCCAATCTCAACCCTTGGGCTCGATCAGATCCCACCGATTGCCGAAGTCATCCTGAAAGACGGCGACGGTGCCATAGGCTTCGTGCCGGGGCTCCTCGAGAAATGCTACCCCGCGCGCGCTATAGAGCGCATGATCGCGCGCGAAATCATTCGTCTCGAGAAAGAAGGAAACACGCCCGCCGGTCTGGTTGCCGATCGCACGCTCCTGATCCTCCCCATCCGCCCTGGCGAGCAGGAGTGCGGCACCCTTGCCGCCCGCAGGACGGACCAGCACCCAGCGCTTGCCGTCGCCGAGATCGCTGTCGGCCACGAGTTCGAAACCGAGCCGGTCGCGATAGAAAACGATACCTGCATCGTAATCTGGAACCACGAGCGTGACCGTTGCAACCGACTGGCTCATGGGGCGTCCTCGCTTTTTGCCGCGGGCGCTGCGCCGCGCTTGATGTTGCGGCGGATCATGCCGAGGCTCGCGCCGCCGATGGCAAAGGCAACGCCGAAATAGACGATCATCGCCAGGCCGATCAGCGCAAAGACGGCGCCGACCTGTTCGAGCAGGCCCGATTCGGGCCGGATATAGGGCGCCGTGTAAATCGAGGCATATTCCAGCACTGCCGCCATGATGCCAGCTGCGATCACCAGCCGGACCAGCCGCCAGACGAGCGCGCGTTCGACTTCGAAATGACCGCGCCTGACGAGCGTGGCGAACAGCAGAACCGTCGTCAGCCAGCCGGACACCACTTCTGCGGTGGCAATGCCGCGTTCGGCAAAGAACGGAAACAGCGAAACAGCCAGCGCACAGTTGACGGCAACCGACGCCATGGTGAAGCGCATCGGCGTCTTGGTATCCTCGCGGGCGAAAAAGCCCGGGTTAAGCGCCTTGATCATCACGAAACCCGGCAGGCCGAGGCCGTAGATGGCGAGGATCGATGCGACCGTTGCCGTCATGCCCGGGTTGAAGGCGCCGCGCTCATAGACCACACGGATGATTTCGTCCGAGAGCACCCAGATCGCGGCGGCCGCCGGCAAGGTGAGGAACAGCACGAATTCCATCGAGCGGTTCTGCAGGTTGGAGGCTTCGCGCAGATGCCCGCCGCGCAGAGCGCGCGCAAGTTCTGGCAGGAGAACCACGCCGACAGCGATCCCGACTACCCCCAGCGGCAGCTGATAGATGCGATCGGCATATTGCAACGCCGAGATTGCGCCTTCCTTGGTGGAGGCGATCATCTGGCCGATAATCTGGTTGATCTGGGTGATACCGCCTGTAACCGCCGCCGGAACGGCGAGGACCAGCAGGCGCTTGACATTCTCCGTCATGCGCGGACGCCGAAAGCGGATCGACATGCCCGCATGGAGTACGCCGGCATAGAGCACGCCCATCTGCAAAAGGCCCGCTCCCAGCACGCCCCAGGAGAGGTACCAGGCCGTCGTCAAAGGATCGGCGCCGGTCCAGAGACCATAACCAAGCGCGCCGATCATCATGATATTGAGGAAGATCGGGGCAATGGCTGCCGCAAAATAATGATGCAGCGAATTGAGCATGCCCGACAGCATGGCCGTCAGCGACATGCACATCAGATAGGGAAACATCACGATCGCGAGTTTGACGGTGACGTCATATTTCTCCGAACCGACCTCGAAACCCGGCGCGATGATCGTCCGCACGATCAGTGGCATCGCCAGTTCCATGACGATGGTGATCAGGAGCAGGACGGTGAAGAGAACCCCGAACACCTCTTCGGAAAAGCGCTTGGCCGCCTCCTTGCCACCACCTTCGATTTCCTTCGCGAACAGCGGCACGAAGGCGGCGTTGAAGGCGCCCTCGGCAAAGAGGCGCCGGAACAGGTTGGGGAAACGGAAGGCGGCGTAAAACGCGTCCGCCATCGGACCGGTGCCAAGGGCGGCCGCCATCAGCGTTTCGCGCGCAAAACCCATGACACGGCTGCCGAGCGTTGCTCCGCCGACGGTGATGAACTTCTTGACGATGCTCATTTGTCCGACACCGGCGTCTTGACCACGACCCCCTTGGGCGGCAACGGCGCCACCACACCGGGTGCCACCCGTGGCTTCTGATCGTCCAACTCCTCGGAAATCACCGACTTGAGCCGCGCCGCGATCAGCGCCTGGCGGTTGTCGGTGGTGATCTTCTCGCCGGTCAGGTCAGTGACATAGAATGTGTCGATGACCTTTTCGCCGAAAGTGGTGATGAGCGCCGAGGCAATATCGAGCGACAGATCCGCCAGCATGGAGGTAATGTCGGAAAGCAGGCCGGGCCGATCAAGGCATTCCACCTCGATGACCGAGAAGCGGTTGGACAGCATGTTGGAAATGGTGACCGTGGGCGAGATGACGAAGGTCTTGTCCTTCTTCTTGCCCTTGGTGCGGGTGGCAATCACCTCCGGCAGGCGCCGCTTGCCCGAGAGCACATCCTCGATGGTTTTCGAAATGGTGGCTGCGCGCCGGGTCTCGTCTTCATCATCCTTGAACTGGCGCGAAATATGGATCGTATCGAGCGCGCGTCCAAAGGCGGTGGTGAAGATCTGCGCATTGACGATGTTGCCACCGGCAGCGGCACAGCAACCGGCAATGACGGCCAGAAGGCGCGGATGATCGGGAGCCAGGACGGTGATTTCCGTAATGGCCCGGAAGGAATCGGTGCGGACCATGGTTGCGAGCACCTTGCCATCGCGATCGGCCTCGCGGATGAACTGGGTGTGGCGAACCTGATCCTCGATCGGTACCGACAGAAGATAAGGGTTGTAGTGCATCCGCACATAGGCCATGCGCTCCTGCTCCGGCCAATCCGAGAGAGCTGCAGCCAACCGGTCACGCGCCACCTTGACGCGTTCGGTGCGGCTGATTTCGGAGAAACCGCCCGCGAGATGCAGCTCGGTTTCGTAATAAAGCATGCGGATAAGCTGGCCTTTCCAGCCGTTCCAGACACCGGGACCGACGGCGCGGATATCGCAGACCGTCAGGATGACCAGCAGCTTCAACCGTTCCATGGACTGGACACGGCTCGCAAAATCGGAAATCGTCTTCCAGTCGTTGAGATCGCGGGTCTGGGCGACCATCGACATGGTCAGATGTTCCTCGATCAGCCAGGCGACGGTATCGGTCTGCTTGGCCGTCAGGCCGAAACGCGGGCAGAGCTTGCGTGCAACCTTGGCCCCGGCAATCGAATGATCTTCCGGCCGGCCTTTGGCGATGTCGTGCAGCAGCATCGCAACATAGAGAACCTGACGGTCCTCGATGGTGCGAATGAGCGAATCGGCCAGCGGATGCGCCTCGGCCTCGGTTCCCTTCTCGATGTTCGACAGGGCTTCGACCGAGCGGATCAGATGTTCGTCCACGGTATAGTGATGATACATCGAGAACTGCATCATCGAGACGATCTTGCCGAATTCGGGAATGAAACGGCCGAGCACACCCGCCTCATTCATACGCCTGAGGATGAGAGCGGGATCGCGCCGCGAAGTCAGGATATCGAGAAAGAGCCGGTTGGCCTCCTCATTGTCGCGCAGGGCATCGTCAATGCGGGAAAGCGAGCGCGTCAGCGACTTCAGCGCATTGGGATGCAGTTCAAGATTCCGCACGTCGGCAAAATGAAAGAAGCGGATAAAATTGACCGGATCGCGTTTGAAGACCTCGGCGTCGGCGACATCGATCCGGCCCTTGTCCTCGACAAAATCCTGCGTACCGGCAATCTTGCGGCGCCGGTTGGAGAAGCGGGAGAACATGCCGCCAATGCCCGGGATTTCCTTGACCTGCTGCTCCTCGAGCGCGGCGCAGAGAATGCGGGTCAGATCACCGACATCCTTGGCGACAAGGAAGTAATGCTTCATGAACCGTTCGACCGCCGACAGGCCCGGACGCGGCTGATAACCGAGTGCATCAGCGACTTCACGCTGATTGTCGAAGGACAGCCGGTCCTCCGCCTTGCCGGTGACGAAATGCAGATGGCAACGCACGGCCCAGAGAAAATCTTCCGATTTCTGGAACAGCGCATATTCGGATCTGGACATGACGCCGAGCTTCACCAGGTCGGCAGTATCGGTGACGCGATAAAAATACTTCGTGATCCAGAACAGCGTATGGAGGTCGCGGATACCGCCCTTGCCTTCCTTAACGTTGGGCTCGACCAGATAGCGCGTGTTGCCGGAGCGCTGATGGCGATCATCACGCTCGGCGAGCTTTGCGGCGATGAATTCCGGTCCGGTGATGCGAACGATTTCCTTGTCGAACCGCGCGACCAGCTCCCGCTCCAATGCTTCGTTACCGCAGATGAAGCGGGTCTCCAGAATGGCGGTGCGGATAGTGATATCGGTCCTGGAAAGGCGGATGCACTCTTCAACCGTGCGCGTGGCATGGCCAACCTTCTGGCCCATGTCCCACAGGAGATAGAGCACGAATTCGATGATCTTCTGGGTGCCGGCTCCCTGCTTGCCGGGCAAGAGGAAAAGCAGGTCGATATCCGAACCGGGCGCCAGCGTCCCGCGTCCGTAGCCACCCACGGAGGTTACGGCAATATCGGCTGCAGCCTTGGGATACATGTACTGCGTGGCGTAACGGTAAGCCTGGATAAGGAGCTGGTCCTGCAGCCACGAAATCCGCCGCGCGCAGCCCATGCCGGAACCGTCTTCGTTCAGGATCGCGCGCGCCTTGTCACGACCATCCTGGTTGACCTGCTTGAACAGCGCCAGTATCGCCGCGCGACCGTCTTCGGGCTTGCTGCGATTGTCGTGCGCAATTTTCTCCACCGAATCGGAGAGGGCTGTCACATCGAGGATTTCCGGATAGCCAGCGGTCGCACGTTCCGCCTGCATCGGTTTTTGCTGCATCGATCCATTCCTCTGGCCCATTTGCCGGCACCGGCCTATACCTTGGCTCGGAATGGAAATACAGGAAATAGTTTGCCCGGCGCTTAACGCGAAGCGCCGGTGAACACGCTGCAAACGGCCTCTTTGTCAGGCGATCCGTCGGGCTGGGCCAGCGATTTCGCGGCCAAGTTCGGCGACGCGATCCATGGCGGTTTCGAGACGATCTTCCGGCACAGTCAGGGATACACGAATGAAGTTGCGGGCCTGCTCGCCGAAGGAGGAGCCCGGCATGACGGCCACCTTCTTCTCATGCAGAAGCCTGAGCGCGAAGGCCTCGCCGGTGAGACCGGTACCGCTGACATCGATGAGGATGAACATGCCGCCTTCGGGCATCATCGGTTTCAGCATGTTCGATCCGCTCAGATGCTGCCGCACCAGATCGGCCCTCTTGCGATAGCTCGCGCGCATCCTGGCCGACGTATCAAAATCCTCAGACACCGCCATCGCCGTCATGTCGGCAATGAATGGCTGGACGCCGAACAGCATCGTTTCACTGACCGGCAGCAGGCGATCGCAGAATTCCACCGGACCTGCCGCCCAGCCCGAGCGGAAACCCGGTGCCGCATGCGATTTGGAAATCGATGAGACGACCACGGTCCGTTCGGCATAGGCCGGCATATCGAAAGGCGAGGCAAATTCCTTGTCGAAGATCAGCTCTTCATAGACCTCGTCGCAAACAATCCAGAGATCGTGACGCCGGCAGACTTCGGCAATTTCGGCAATCTCGTCCGCGTCAAGCACGGCACCGGATGGATTGTGCGGATTGTTGAGCAGGAGAACCCGCGCATTGGGCGTGATTACGGCCTCGAGGTCTTTTGCCTGCAGGTGAAAACGATTTTCGGGGCGCAGCGGCACGGGAACCAGCTTGGCGCCTGTCGAAGCGATCACCCCTTCGTAAGTGGCATAGAGCGGATCGCCGACCAGAACGTCATCACCCGCCTCGACCAGACCCAACATGACGCCGAAGAGTGCTGTCTGGGTGCCGGGAAAGCAGAGAATGTTCGAGGCGGTAACATCCTCGCGGCGACGGCGATATTTGTCGACGAGAGCTGCGACCACGGAAGGTTCACCGCGCCCGTTCGAATAGCGAATGCGACCGGCATACATGGCCGCCGAACAGGCATCGAGCAGGCGGCGATCCGGCGGAAGATCCGGTTCACCGATGGTGAGCTCGATCACCGGCTCGCCACGCTGGGCCATGGCCCGTGCCTCGATATGGAGCGCCCATTTTCCCGAGCCGAGGCCGGACAATCTGTCTGTGATCGATGCGTAACGCATGTCCATTCCTTCCCTGCGGCCGCTTTTGCGAACCCCATTCATGATGCCTTGTCGAAATCGATTCCCAGGAGGGTGGCGACGGAGGCCAGCGCAATGTCGCCGAGCTCCTGTTCGCGGAACAGGCTGCCCGCCATGCATCCTTCCAGCCACAGACCGTCGATCATGCCATTGATGGCAATGGCCATGCGGCGGCAATCATCCTGGTTCGGCTTGCGGCCGGCTTCGGTCAGAACATCCTGCAACAATGTTTCCAGCCGATCGCGGAACGCCAGATAGCCTTCGCGATGAATGGAGGCCAGTTCGGGATCCACTCCGATCTGCGAGATGAAGGTCGCCCAGAGCGACAGCATGCGCGGATCGATGATCGGCGGCCGGAAATTCGCAAGAACGAAGACCTTGAGCCTGCCGATCGCATCGCTGCCATGCTCTTCCGATGCCTTGCTCGCAGTCTCGAACATCGTGTTCATGATCTCGCGATAGGCCGTCTGGAACATGCGCTCCTTGCTGACGAAATAGTGCCGGATGAGGCCCGGCGTCACGCCTGCCCGCTCGGCAATCTGCCGGACCGTCGCACCCTGAATTCCATAGTCGGCGATGCAATCGAGCGTGGCCGCGATCAGATCCTGCCGCCGGACATCTTCGCTCTCATGTCGAAACGGTCGACGCGTCATGCCGCTCCCCGGAGAATGGGTCGGGTGAGGCAGGTCGGGCCGCCTTCACAGGCGATGCAGAGCGCATCGGCAGCAAAGGTCTCGACGGTGCAACCGGCCTCTTCCATGGCTTTGCGGGTGGCCGGGAAGCCATCGACCATGATCACCTTGCGCGGCGAAAGCGGGAGGACATTCAGATTGAGGCCGTTGGACGCGGCAAATTCCTCGGGCGGCGCAACAATCATGCGGATGCCCTTGTCGCGCAACAGCATGTAGAAGGCGGCCGGCAGGAGCGGCGCATGCACCAGCGCGAGGTCCGAAGCCAGCGGCGAAATCACGCTCATCAGATGCAGGCAGGCTTCTTCACCCTGCCAGAGCGGCAGGTCGAAACCGAGGACCGATACGCCGAGCGGCGCCAGAATGGCTTGCAGTTGCTCGATACCCGCCTGGTTGGAGCGAACACCGCGGCCAACGGCCAGCGTCTTTGCGTCAACCCAGACACAGTCTCCACCTTCGACGGTTCCCGGCGCGACGATGCGGCCAAGAATGGGAATGCCGGCCTTGTTGTAGGCCTCTTCATGCAGAGCGGTTTCGGCAAGGCGAAGCGGTTTGCCCATGCGCAGGAGAATGGCGCCCTTTTCCGTCATCAGGGACGGGTCGTGGGTAAACATCGCATCCGCCAGTCCGTCGCCGGAATCCTCGAGCCAGAGGATCTCTGCGCCGCCGGCTTGCACCAGCTGGGCGAAATGCTTGTATTGCTCGACAGCACGGGCGCCATCAAAGGTCGGGCCATAATGCCATTTCTGCGGATCTGCCGCCTTCAGGCTTTCGCCCGGCCGGCGCATCAACACGCGTTCCAGCTTGGCAGACATTTCCTGGCATCCATAGGCGCTCATGCATTCACTCCGGCCGATTTTAGTGGAAGATCATTCTCCGATGGGTGTGATTATACACTTGAATAATTTTAGGACAAGTGTTTTACTCTCCGCATTCAAGCAACGGGAGACCAGCGGCCCGATTGCAAAAAAGAAGCTGGGGGAACAGCAATCAGAAGAGGCGGGCAATGATTGCCCGGCATTGGCGGTATCTATGGACGATTCGGCGAAAGCCATCGAAGTTATTGATCTGCATAAAAAATTTGGCCCTTTGGAAGTTTTGAAGGGTGTTTCCATCACCGCCAAGCGCGGCGATGTCATTGCCCTGATCGGTGGGTCCGGATCCGGCAAATCCACCTTTCTGCGCTGTATCAACATGCTCGAACTTCCGAGCGCCGGCACCATTTCGGTGCATGGCGAAACAATCGCGATGAAGGGTGACGGTCGCGGCGGATTGCTTCCGTCCAACCGCAGGCAGGTTCAGCGTATTCGCTCGAAACTGGCGATGGTCTTCCAGAACTTCAATCTCTGGCAACATATGACGGTTCTGCAGAATGTCATCGAAGTGCCGGTGCATGTGCTTGGAATCTCCCGGGACGAGGCAATCGCCCGGGCCGAGACGCTTCTGCGTCGGGTGGGGCTGTTTGAAAAGCGCGACATCTATCCAGCCTTTCTCTCCGGCGGCCAGCAGCAACGCGCAGCCATTGCGCGGGCGCTTGCAATCGATCCGCTCGCCATGCTGTTCGATGAGCCAACCTCGGCGCTCGATCCGGAACTCGTCGGTGAGGTTCTGTCGGTCATCGGCGACCTCGCTGCCGAAAAGCGGACGATGGTTCTCGTAACCCACGAGATGAAATTCGCCCGTTCGGTGGCGAGCCATGTCGTGTTCCTGCACAATGGAAAGATCGAAGAAGAAGGACCGCCGGAACAGCTTTTCGGCGATCCAAAATCCGAACGGCTGAAAAAGTTCATCAGTTCGATTCACTGAAACCGCTCGAGCCAGACAAAACAAAATGGACGAGTTGACGGACAACAAAGGGGAATATCATGAAAGAAGGTCTCAAAGTCCTGGCGATTGCCGCTGTGATGGGTTTGGCAGCAGCCGCCCAGTCACAGGCTGAAACCATCAAGGTCGGTTTTGCAGCAGAACCCTACCCGCCCTTCACCTCAATGGATGCCGCCGGCAAATGGGTCGGCTGGGAAGTCGAATTCCAGGAAGCCATCTGCAAGGAAGCCAAGCTCGATTGCGTAATCACGCCGGTCGCCTGGGATGGCATCATTCCCGCGCTCACCAGCAAGAAGATCGATGTGATCATCGGTTCGATGTCGATCACCGAAGAGCGGATGAAAACCATCGACTTCTCCGATAAATATTACAACACGCCGACCGGCATCATCGGCAACAAGACCGACAAGCTGGACGCCACCCCGGCGGGTCTTGCCGGCAAGATCATCGGCGTTCAGGTTTCCACCGTGCATGCCGACTATGCCAAGAAGCATTTCACGCAAGCGGCCGAAATCAAGGAATACCAGACCCAGGACGAGGCCAACCAGGATCTCGCTGCCGGACGCGTTGACGCCGTTCAGGCCGATGCGATCGCGCTCGACGCCTTCCTGAAATCGGAAGCCGGTGCCTGCTGCGAGCACAAGGGCAATGTCGAGGATGATCCGGCCGTACTCGGCCTGGGCGTCGGGATCGGCGTTCGCAAGGAAGACGGCGCGCTGAAGGAAAAGCTCAACGCGGCCATCAAGGCGATCCGCGCCAACGGCACCTACGATACCTTCTCGAAGAAGTACTTCGACTTCAACATCTACGGCGATTGAGCGCGAGCCGGCGCCGGCCAAACCGGCGCCACCTTTTCTCCTGAAATGTGGGTGGCAAGCACATGACCTATGTGCCGGTGACACTTGCCGATCTCAGCCTTCTGGCGCTCGAACCGCCAGGCTGGGGTGGCGTTCTGCTCGCGGGTTTCCGCAACTCGATCTATATTGCCGTGGGCGGCTATTCGCTCGGGATGCTGATCGGTCTCTTCGGCGCGGCCGGCAAGCTCTATGGCGGCCTGATCCTGCGCGATCTTTTGGAAATCTATACGACGCTGGTTCGTGCGGTTCCTGAACTGGTTCTGATCCTGCTGCTCTATTATGCCGGCACCGATCTGGTGAACCAGATCCTGGCATTTTTCGGCCACGAACCGATGGATATTTCGGGGCTGCTGGCGGGGATCGTGGTGATCGGCGTGGTGCAGGGCGCCTATACGACCGAAGTCATCCGCGGTGCCATCAAAGCCGTACCGATCGGCCAGATCGAAGCGGGTCGCGCCTATGGCATGAGCCCCTTCATGATCTTCCGCCGCATCACCATACCCGCCATGCTGCCGCATGCCCTGCCCGGGCTTGGAAATCTCTGGCTGATCGCCACCAAGGACACGGCCCTGCTCGCTGTCGTCGGATTTACCGAGCTGACGCTCGCAACCCGGCAGGCGGCCGGCGCCACCAAGGCCTACATGACCTTCTATCTCGCTGCTGGCGCCCTCTATCTTGCGCTTTCGCTCGTCTCGGGACTTGTCATCCGGGTTCTCGAACATCGCGCCCGGCGCGGCATTGCGGGGCCCGTCTGATGGCTGATGCGGTTCCCAACACGGACAAAAGGAATGGCGGCGCCAGCTGGCTGATGCCGCACCGAATCGTTCTGGCGTTGATCTTCGCCGGATTGATCGTTCTTGTCGCGACGACGATGCGCTGGGACTGGCTGGTCGACTATCAGGGGCAGCTTATCGCCGGCGTCGGTCGGAGCCTGGCCATGCTGTTCTCCAGTGCGTTCGTCGGCATGATCTTTGCGATCGGACTCGGGCTGGTTCAGGTCACCGGCCCCAAGCCGCTGGCCTGGCTTGCCTCCGGCTTCTGCGGCATCATTCGCGGCACGCCGCTTCTGCTGCAGCTCTGGCTTCTCTATTACGGCCTCGGCTCCATCTTCGCCCAGTATCCCGAAATCAAGTCCTCTTTCCTCTGGCCCTATCTGCGGCAGGCCTGGCCTTACGGCTTCCTGAGCCTGATGATCTCGTTTGCGGCCTACGAGGGCGAGGTCATGCGCGGCGCCTTCAAGGGCGTACCCCGCGGCGAGCTTGAGGCCGCCAAGGCCTATGGCATGGGTCGATCGACGATGTTCCGCCGCATCTGGTTGCCGCGCGCCGTCCAGCGCGTATTGCCGACGCTGAATGGTGAAACGGTGCTGCAGCTGAAATCGACACCGCTGGTCGCCACCATTACCGTGGTGGATGTCTATGGCGTGATTTCGAAGGTGCGTCAGAACACGTTCTTGACCTATGAGCCCCTGCTGCTGCTGGCGCTCATCTATCTCGTCCTGACAGCGATTCTGGTGGCGGTGTTCCGCTATTTCGAAAACCGCATTCCCGTGAAAACCTGAGCCTTCGTCAAGCCGATCACCGGGTCTTTGCAAGATCCGGCATCGGCTTGATGACGCTCATCAGCGCGCCATAAGGCAGAAGCAGCAGAAGCGCCGCCGCGATCTTGACCGAAAGATCACCCAGGGCCCAGGAAATCCAGCGCGGCAATTCGGTCGAAAACACACCGAGCACCGGCGCCCATTCGATGGCGAAATCGTCGTTCGGGCCGAAGAAAGAAAAGGCCGGCGCAAAGGCAAAGCTGAAGAACATCGCCGTATCGAGCAGCGAGCCTAAAACCGAGGCGATCAGTGGCGCCCGCCACCAGGACTGGCGGCGCAAGCTGTTGAACACCGAGATATCGAGCATCTGGCCGAACAGGAAGGCCGAACCCGAGGCAATGGCGATGCGCGGTGCCGAAGTGTAAGCCGAAATTGCGATCGCAATCACAAAGCCGACCGCCACCACGATGCGGGCCCGGTTCGGACCGAATTCGCGATTGGTCAGATCGGTGATCAGAAAGACAACAGGATAGGTGAATGCACCCCAGGTCAGCAAATCGGCGAGATTGATGGCGCCGACAGTCGCATTGACCGGAAACTGGACGAGGTAGTTGGAGGCGACGATGACAGCTGTCATCAGCGCGACATAGAGAAACGTATCACGAAGTGATCGCATTTTTTTATCCTGGGTGATGCCACCAGTTAGAGGAATGTCGGGGCCGGGTCGGCCCGGTCAAAGGAAAAAGGCCTGGTCGCACTCGACCAAGCCTTTTTCAAAATTCATGCATGCCTTGATCAGGCAGCGATCTTCTTGGCGATCTGACGCTTCAGCAGGCGAGCGCGAACCGACAGTTCGTTTTCGTCAGCCTTCGCGAGGAACGCATCAAGACCACCGCGATGTTCGACCGAACGCAGTGCCGCAGCCGAGACGCGAAGACGGAAACGCTGGCCGAGAGCATCGGAGATCAGCGTGACGTTGCAGAGGTTCGGCAGGAACCGACGCTTGGTCTTGTTGTTCGCATGGCTTACATTGTGGCCCGACTGGACGGCCTTGCCGGTCAATTCGCAACAACGGGACATGTTATCACCCATTTCTACTGTGGCCGCACCACGCGAAAACAGGCCCGAAAAGGGGCCCGCATGCAGCTGGCCTGTTCTTGAAGTTGCGGTTCAATAGTCAGACGGCGCCGGCCTGTCAAGCAAAAGCTGCGTTTTTTTCGCCTGAAGCGACGATTCAATCGATTCCGCCCGATCGCTGTCCGGTCGGGCCCAACATCAGCTCTGAGAGCACAGCGAATAGACCGATGGAAACGCCCAGAAAAGCCCACAGAGGGCCAGGAGACGCATTTTCAGATGTAATCCACGGTCAAGGGCGTGAGGCGCACCGTACGCTTCCCAGGGGCGATTTCGGTGAAAACCGACGCTGTGCGATCCGGAACGAGAATCGGTCACCGACCGGTCCGATCGAGCCGAGCGGCGCTCAAAAGCTATCGACGAGCCTGGACCAGCCGTTCGGCTGCCAATGACACTGCCAAAACAAAACAGCCGGCTATGAACCGGCTGCTTGCTCAAGTACGTTTTGATCAGGAGAAAAGCCTTCAGGCTTCCATCGCATAACCGGCGCCGCGCACCGTGCGGATGACATCGGGCATGTTGGACAGGTTCAATGCCTTGCGCAACCGGCCGACATGCACATCGACCGTACGCTCATCGACATAGATGTCGTGACCCCAGACGCCGTCCAGAAGCTGCGAGCGGGAGAAGACGCGACCGGGTGACGACATGAAGAATTCAAGCAGCTTGAACTCCGTCGGCCCGAGCCGGACTTCCCGCGAGCGGCGATGCACGCGATAGGTCTCACGGTCGAGTTCGACATCGCCGCATTTGAGAAGTGAGGAAATCGTCGATGGCCGTACGCGACGCAGCATGGCCTTGACGCGCGCCATCAGTTCCGGCGTCGAGAAAGGCTTGACGACATAGTCGTCTGCACCCGTAGAGAGGCCACGCACGCGCTCGCTTTCTTCACCGCGGGCGGTGAGCATGATGACCGGCAACCGTTCGGTTTCCGACCGCATCCGCAGGCGACGGCAAAGCTCGATGCCCGAGACGCCCGGCAGCATCCAGTCGAGGATGAGAAGGTCAGGTACACGCTCCTGCAGGCGAATATCCGCCTCGTCGCCGCGCGTGATCACCTCGACGTCGTATCCTTCGGCCTCGAGATTGTAGCTGAGCAACGTGCCCAGGGCCTCTTCATCTTCAACAACCATGATTCTCGGCTGCATGGATGTCTATGCTCCTTATGCATCGATCAGCCGGATCCTGGATCCGGCCCGCATCTTATCCCTGGTCGACCGGCTGGATTACCGAAGCGGTATTGTCGTCCTTGGGACGTTCACCGGTCGGGTTTTCGCCCGTCGACATGTAGTAGATCGTTTCTGCGATGTTGGTCGCGTGATCGCCGATCCGCTCGATGTTCTTGGCGCAGAACAGAAGATGCGTGCAGGATGTGATGTTGCGCGGATCTTCCATCATGTAGGTCAGAAGCTCGCGGAACAGCGAGGTGTACATCGCATCGATTTCCTCGTCGCGACGACGAATGGCTTCCGCCTTCTCCGCCGAGCGATTGGAAAACACATCCAGCACTTCCTTGAGCTGGAACAGGGCCAGTTCGGAAAGATGTTCGATGCCACGGGCGAGCGGACGCGGCACGCCGGTATTCTGAACAGCGATGACGCGCTTGGCATTCGACTTGCCGAGATCGCCGACACGTTCGAGATCAGACGCGATGCGGATCGAGCCGATCACTTCGCGCAGGTCGGAGGCGACCGGCTGGCGCTTTGCTATCATCAGAATGGCCTTGTCGCCGATTTCGCGCTCGGCCTCGTCCATGAGAACGTCTTCCGAAATCACCCGCTGGGCGAGTGCAGAATCCGAATTGACCAGCGCGCGCACGGCATCGGAGACCATCTGTTCGGCCATGCCGCCCATTTCGGCGATACGACGGGCGAGATATTTCAGCTCTTCATCGAAGGGCGAGTAGATATGTGAATTTGCCATTGTCTATCCTCCACAGGATTACGTTTGACCGTCGTTGAACAAATCAGCCGAAACGGCCCATGATGTAATCCTGGGTGCGCTGGTCATCCGGATTGGTGAACATCTTGTCGGTGTCGTTTTCTTCCACCAGGTTGCCGAGGTGGAACA
This sequence comes from Fluviirhizobium alvei, assembly GCF_030551875.1. Taxonomy (GTDB): domain Bacteria; phylum Pseudomonadota; class Alphaproteobacteria; order Rhizobiales; family Rhizobiaceae; genus Rhizobium_E; species Rhizobium_E alvei. The sequence continues at coordinate 120,211 of NZ_JAUOZU010000016.1, forward strand.
TCGCCGTGCGCTGCGAGACGCGAGCGGCCTGCTGCATCGAGTGGGTCACGATAACGATGGTGAAGTTGGCACGCAGTTCGTGGATCAGTTCCTCGACCTTGGCGGTCGCGATCGGATCGAGCGCCGAGCAGGGCTCGTCCATCAGGATGACTTCCGGCGACACTGCCACGGCGCGAGCAATGCAGAGGCGCTGCTGCTGACCACCCGAGAGACCGGTGCCCGGCTCGTTGAGGCGATCCTTCACTTCGTTCCAGAGGCCGGCACGCTGCAGGCTCTTTTCGACGATCTCGTCCATCTGCGCCTTGGTGCGCGCCAGGCCATGGATCTTCGGGCCGTAGGCGACATTCTCGTAGATCGACTTCGGGAAGGGGTTGGGCTTCTGGAACACCATGCCGACGCGGGCGCGCAGTTCCACGACATCGAGGTTCGGATCGTAGATATCAGCCGTGTCGAGGGTGATCTTGCCGGTCACCCGGCAACCGTCGATCGTGTCGTTCATGCGGTTGAGGCAGCGCAGGAAGGTGGATTTGCCGCAGCCCGAGGGGCCGATAAGCGCCGTCACCGTGTTCTTGCGGATGTTGAGGTTGACATCGAACAGAGCGCGTTTCTCGCCGTAATAGACGGAAACATCCTTGCCGATCATCTTGTAGTCCTGAACTGCAGTCATGGTTTTTTCAAGCGCCTTTTCGACTTCAATATCCGTAACCATATTCATGGGAATGGCTCCTTACCAGCGGCGTTCGAACCGCCTGCGCAACATGATTGCACCGAGATTCATGATGATGAGGAAGACGAGCAGTATGATGATGGCACCCGAGGTCCGTTCAACGAATGCACGTTCAGCCTCGTTCGCCCACATGTAGATCTGCACCGGAAGCGCCGTCGCCGGATCGAAGGGCGTCGTCGGATAATCGACCACGAAGGCGACCATGCCGATCAGAAGCAGCGGCGCGGTTTCGCCCAGCGCATTGGCGAGACCAATGATCGTGCCGGTCAGAATGCCGGGCATGGCGAGCGGCAGGACGTGATGGAACACGGTCTGCGTTTTCGATGCACCGAGGCCGAGAGCGGCATCGCGGATCGAGGGCGGTACGGCCTTGAGCGCGGCACGGGTGGCAATGATGATAGTCGGCAGCGTCATCAGGGCCAGCACAAGACCACCGACGATTGAAGCCGAGCGCGGCAGACCCATGAAGTTGATGAAGATCGACAGGCCGAGAAGACCATAGACGATCGAGGGAACAGCCGCGAGGTTAGAGATATTGACCTCGATGACATCGGTCCAGCGGTTCTTCGGCGCATATTCCTCAAGATAGATCGAGGCCGCGACCCCGATCGGCAGCGCAAGCGCCAGAACGATCAGCATCGTATAGAGCGAACCGAGAATGGCAACACCAAGGCCAGCCGCCTCCGGTCGCGACGATGCGCCGAGCGTGAAGAAATCCGTATTGAACGACAGGCCAAGCATGCCCTTCTGATGCAGATCATTCATGATCTTGAGCTGGACATCCTTCACCTTGCGATCGGCTTCCGGAACGGTCAGGTCGATCTGACCCTTATAGGCGGAATCGATGTTGGCGGAGGCGAGGAAGGTGACAGGGACTGTTTTTCCAATCAGGGCCGGATCGGCAGCGACAAGATCGCGCAGCTTGACGCGGACGCTATCCGAGACCACGTCCTTGATCGCCTTCATGGCCGCCTTGTCGGTTTTTTCGATGCCAAGGGCCTGGGCGACCGCATTACGGGCGATGACCGGATAATTGGCCGTTACGAGCACCGTCGGATCGGTGGCGCGCTTGTTCGACGGATCGATGACGGTTTCCGACAGTTCCACCGGCACGGTGATCATCGTCTGAAAGAAGGATGTGTATCCCTTCGATACGATGCTGACGAGCAGCATGATCAGGAAGAGGATACCCAGAACGATCGCGGTGACACCATAGATGCGGAACCGACGTTCAGCAGCGCGGCGCTTGGCCAGTCCGATATCGCGGCGGCCCGACAGCGACGTGCCGAGGGCGGGGTTGAGAACGGCGTCGGTCATTCGTACTGCTCCCGGTACTTGCGGACGATGTAGAGCGCATAGACATTGAGGATGAGGGTGATCACGAAGAGCGTGATGCCGAGCGCGAAGGCCACCAAGGTCTGCGGCGAATTGAACTCAAGGTCGCCCGTCAACTGGTTGACGATCTTGACGGTAATGGTTGTCATCGGCTGGAAGGGCGAAAACTGCAGGTTTGCGGCAACGCCAGCGGCCAGAACAACGATCATGGTTTCGCCAATCGCACGCGAGGCGGTCAGAAGCAGGGCGCCGACAATCCCCGGAAGCGCGGCTGGCAAAAGCACCCGCTTCATGGTTTCCGACCGCGTGGCTCCCAGTCCGAGCGAACCATCGCGCATGGCCCGCGGCACGGCGGTGATAATGTCATCCGACAGCGACGAGACGAAGGGGATGAGGCGGATCGACATGACAAAGCCGGCTGTCAGTACGCTCTGCGCTTCGATGAAATTGGTATAGTTTCCGGTCAGCGCGCCCCAGAGCTGGGCCGAGAAATCACGGAAGAACGGACCGATCGTGATCAGCGCGAAGAAGCCGTAGACGATGGTCGGAATACCGGCCAGAACCTCAAGCAGCGGCTTTACGATGGAACGGATACGGCTGGATGCATATTCCGACATGTAGATGGCGGCAAAGAGGCCGATCGGCGTCGCAATGAGCATCGCCACAAGCGCGATATAGACCGTTCCGAGAAGCAGCGGAATGAGGCCGAACTGGCCGTGCGCATTGGCGTCGCCTGCAGCCGAGAAGCGCGGATCCCAGACGGTTCCGAAGAAGAAATCAAGCGGCGGCACGACGGCAAAGAAGCGCACAGTCTCGGAGATAAGGGAACCGATGATGCCGACGGTGGTCAGGATGGCAATGGTGGAGGAAATGATCAGACCGGCGAGCACGACATGCTCGACCCGGTTGCGGGCACGGAAGGTCAGCGAAACCCGAGAAAGCGCGAAAAACATCCCCAGCAGCGCGACCGCGACCGAGAGAATGCCCACCGAAAGACGGACGTTGCTCGCGTTCGAAGAATAGATTTCGGCCGCATCTACCATGAAGGGTTCGGGCTCTCTGGCGAGCGGAACGCCCTTGGACCCGAGAATGGCCTTCAGCGTGCTGATATCCGCCTTGGCGGTGGCCTTTTCTTCCGTCGTCATCTTTTCGATGCCACCGGACATGCCCTGGATCATGTGGAAAATGACATTCTGTTCTTCGACCGGCTTGGAAAGAACGTCGGCCGGCAGCGCATTGCGCAGGGAACGATCCACGAGCTCGGAACCGATCGCCATGCCGATGACAAGCACCAGCAGAGCAGGCAGCAACGATAGAATGGCGGAATATGAGCCGAAATAGCCCGGCCGCGAATGGAGCTTCGATTCATCACCGGCGGCAACCGCAATCGCGCGGGACCGTCCCAACACGTAAGCAGCAACGCCGATCAGAACAATGATCAGCAGAAATACGGAAGTACCCATTTTCGATCCTATCCGGCGGGCCGGCACTGTCGGTGCAAACATGATGGCACCGGCGGGAGTGTCCGCCGGTGCCGCTATGATTACATGTTCTTCCAGCTGGAAACGGCAGCGCGAACAGCTTCACGCTCGGCATCCGGAGCCGGGATCAGGCCATATTCGGCCAGCGGGCCTTCCGGACCGATCATCTGGTCGCCGGTGAAGAACTCGACATATTCCTTGAGACCCGGAACGGCTTCGAGGTGAGCCTTCTTGACATAGAAGAACAGCGGACGCGAAACCGGATACTCGCCCTTGGCAACCGATTCAACCGTAGGAACGACGCCGTTGACGGTCGAGACCTTCAGCTTGTCGGCATTGTTTTCATAGAAGGAGAGGCCGAAGACGCCGACGGCGGTCTTGTTGGCGTCGATACGGGCCAGGGTTTCGGAGTAATCGCCGTCGATATCGACAGCCTTGCCATCCTTGCGAACGGCCTTGCAGGCCTTCTCGGCAGCCTTTTCTTCCATGCCGCCCTTGACCATCAGTTCAAGCGCGCCGGTGGCCTTGCAGCCAGCAACGAGGAGCTTTTCCTCGAACACTTCGCGGGTGCCGTGCTTTTCGCCCGGGATGAAAGCCTGGATGTCGGTGTCGGAGAAGGACGCGTTGACAGCCTTCCACTTGGTGTTCGGGTTGGCAACCATCTTGCCATCAACCGGAACTTCGGCAGCGAGAGCCAGGTAAACGTCGGTCGGGGTCAGAGCGAGATCCGGAGCAGACTTGTCGAGAGCGAAGACGATGCCGTCATAGCCGATCTTGACTTCGGTGATATCGGTCACGCCATTCGACTTGCAGGTTTCCAGTTCGGAATCCTTGATCTTGCGCGAAGCATTGGCAATGTCGATGGTTTCCGGACCTGCACCCTTGCAGAATTCCTTGAGGCCAGCGCCCGTGCCACCCGATTCAACGACCGGAGCCTTGAAATCCGGATAGGTCTCGGCGAAGTTTTCCGCAACGATCTTGGCGTAGGGAAGCACGGTCGAGGAACCGGCGATGTGGATCTGGTCGGCGGCAGCTGCAGCGCCGGCGAATGCTACGGAAGCGACAAGCGCTGCCACGGTGGTCTTTGCGAATTTCATTGGATTTCTCCCGTTCGGAAATTGAGACGTTCGCTACGTCGCCGTCCCTGTAGAACTCCAATATTACAGTTCCATGACAGTTTTGTTACAGCTCGGCTACATCTGCCCGATCGTGGCCCGGACTCCGACAATAGGTGCTGCGGATGGCTGGACGCAGACCCTTCGTTGGCGCTATCGGTGCTGCACGCGCCGAAGCTGAAGTTGGGGGAATATTCATGGCCAAACGCAAGGTGATCATCAGCTGTGCCATCACAGGCTCGGTGCACACGCCATCGATGAGCCCCTACCTTCCCTATCGGCCCGAGGATATCGCACGCCAGGCGATCGAAGCAGCGGAAGCCGGTGCCGCCATTCTTCATCTGCACGCCCGCGATCCAGAAAACGGGCGTCCAAGTGCCGACCCCGAAGTGTTTCTTCGCTTTCTCCCGTCCATACGGCAGGCTTCGGATGGCATCATCAACATTTCTACCGGCGGCTCGTCCGTGATGAGCCTCGATGACCGTCTGGCCCCTGCCTTGCGGACAAAGCCTGAAATGTGCTCGCTCAACATGGGCTCGATGAATTTCGGCATCTATCCGCTCATGCGGGACGGCATGGAATGGCGGCATGAGTGGGAACCCAAACTGCTCGAAGCAACCCGCTCCACCATTTTCCGCAACACCTTTGCCGATATCGAGGATATTCTCTTGCGGCTCGGCCGTGATTGCGGCACGCGTTTCGAGTTCGAATGCTACGATGTCGGCCATCTCTATACGCTCAAGCATTTCGTCGATCGCGGGCTGGTCAAGGGACCCTTCTTCATCCAGTTCGTCATGGGCATTCTCGGCGGCATCGGTGCTGACGCGGACAATCTCATCCATATGAAGCGCATTGCCGACAAACTGTTCGGCGATGACTATCTGTTCTCGGTTCTGGCCGCCGGACGCCAGCAAATGCCGCTTGCCACGATGGGTGCGACGCTCGGCGGCAATGTGCGGGTGGGGCTCGAGGACAATCTCTTTCTCGACCGGGGCACGCTTGCCCGGTCCAATGCCGAACAGGTCAGCCGCATCCGCTCCATTCTCGAAGGACTGTCGCTCGATATCGCGACACCGGACGAAGCCCGCGCGATGCTGGATCTCAAGGGCAAGGACGAGGTGGATTTCTGATGGTCAGAGCCGCAGCGTCTTCGCTCCGGATCCGGCCGGCATCTGCAGAGGATGCGGAACGGATCCATTCCGGCATTCGGCGGATTGCCGAACATCTGGGCGAGGAAGACAAGATCACCTCGACGGTCGAGGATATCAGGCGCCACGGGTTCGGTGACGAGCCAGCCTTCAAGGTGCTGATCGCCGAAATGGATGGCGCCTTTGCCGGTCTATGCCTCTATTTCAAAAGCTTTTCGACCTGGCGCGGCACCGCCGGCGCCTACATCCAGGATATTGTCGTCGAGCCCCAGTTCCGGGGTGCAGGCATAGGTCAGGCGCTGCTTTGGGCGACGGCGAGAAGCGTCAAAGAGCAAGGTGGCCGCTATCTCAGGCTTTCGGTCGACGCCGATAATCCCGGGGCGCAGGCTTTTTACCGAAGCAACGGATTGACGCATCGCGAGACGGAAAAGATTCATGCGGCTTACGATGCGTCCTTCGAAGCCCTGGCCGAAGCCGGCAAAACAATTGAATTCAGCAGAGAGCAAGAGAGATGAAAGCCTATCTGGCCGACGAGCAGCGCAAACATGATCCCAAAATGTTCCTCTCCAGCGGCGCGCCGCAACCCAATCCGGAGAAACCGGAGCGGATCGAGCGGCTTCGCGACGGTGCCGTCCGGGCCGGATGCGAAATCATCAAGCCGCGCGAGTTTGGTCTTGAGCCGATCGCCGCGGTCCATACGCCGGAATATATCGAGTTCCTGCAGGGTATCTTTTCGCGCTGGCAACGGATCGACGGCGCATCCGAAGAGGTGATCCCGAATATTCACCCGCTGGCACGCCAGGGCCGTTACCCCGCTTCGGCGGTTGGTCAGGCCGGCTACCACATGGCTGATACGGCCTGCCCGATTTCGGCAGACACCTGGGATAGTGCATGCTGGAGCGCCTGGTCGGCGGTGGAAGCCGCAACGAGCCTGCTCGATGGCGCAAGTGCTGCCTATGCGCTCTGCCGCCCGCCGGGCCATCATGCGTTTGCCGATGTGGCAGGTGGATTCTGCTTCCTCAACAACAGCGCGATTGCGGCCCAGCACCTTCTGGAAGGCGCGAGCCGGGTGGCAATCCTCGATGTCGATCTCCATCATGGCAACGGTACCCAGGGCATTTTCTACGGCCGCAATGATGTGCTGACGGTGTCGATCCATGCCGATCCGGTGCGTTTCTACCCGTTCTTCTGGGGCCACGCCGATGAACGCGGCGAAGGTGCCGGGCTTGGCTACAATCTGAACCTACCGCTGCCGCGCAAATCGGCCGATGAAGCATTCCTCGAAGCGCTCGAAGCCGGCATCCGCCGGATCGAGGCCTATGCTCCCGATGCCCTGGTCATCGCACTGGGTCTCGATGCGTTCGAAGGCGACCCATTTGGTGGCCTCTCCGTTTCGACCGAAGGATTCGCCCGTATCGGCGAGCGGATCGCACGCATTGGCCTGCCCGCCGCGATCATCCAGGAGGGCGGCTATCTGTGCGATGCCTTGGGCGACAATCTCGCCTCCTTCCTCGGAGGTTATGGCATGGGGGCTCGGTAGCGGATCCGAGGCTTTCTTTCATCAGGCCACCAGCTGTCGCTGCGACAACATGGAGCCGATTGCATTACGGACCGCAGCCGGAGACGCAAACAGCTGGCCGTCGAGATCCATCACATGGAATTTCACGGCCATGAAGCGGAGCTGGCCGCTCGCGGGCACGACAATTCCGACGGGCAGGCCGCCAAATTCGATTACCTGTTTCTGCATCGTCTTTCTCCGGATTGCAGATGCCACTGGATTGGAGGAATGATCGCTTGTTCAGCGACACATTCGCCCCGTGGCGGCGACCGGCAGAGATGCAGCGTTTGCGAGGGGTGCGGAGATGCTTAAGCTGGAACCCTTGCGGGTTCTCTGCTCGAGACTGGAGGCCAGTACCGGGCCTTCGGACCACCGCCCGAATCCGCTGGCTATATTGATATGGCCCGCATGGCCAATGTCCTTGAGATCGCTGCCCCACAGGGTCGCGTAGCGCTCGGCATCGTCAAAACGCATGTAGGGATCATTGTGACTGGCGACCAGGACCGTGGGAAAGGGCAGCCGGGCCTCCGGCATCGGACCGAATTCAATCTTCCCCGGATGCAATTGATTAGCCAGCGAAAGATTGCAGGGCGCGACCAGCAAGGCAGCCCCGACAAGGTGGCGGGCTGGATGTGTCGCGAGCTCGGCCACGAGGACCGCACCCAGACTATGGGCGACAAGCGTGGCACCGGGATGGCTCTTGAGACTCTCGATGAGGCGATCGAGCCATTGGGCCCGATTAGGCCTGTCCCAATCCTGCTGATTGACCCGGATTGAATCCGGATCATCTTTCTCCCAGCAATATTGCCAATGGCCGGGGCCGGAACCCTGGAAACCCGGTACGAGCAGGCGTGTCGGCATCACAGGACTCCTTCTCGGGCAACGCGTTTGACAACCAATTCTGAAAACAAGGATGCCACGGCTGCGCTGGAAGGATAAGAAAATTTAGTCTACCAAATTACTAGACATTAAAAAATGCCATCCATTTTCGGAACGATAGCGCTTTTCCGTACCGTCAAGCCTTGCGGTCGCGACGAAGGTCTTCGTTGGATGCGGCATCGAAACCGTTATGGATCTGCAACAGGTCAGGGACCTTCGCGGCGTCCACCGGCCGGCTGAAGATATAGCCCTGTGCATGCGGGATATCGAGCGACCGGATCAATTCGAGTTCGTTGAGCGTCTCAACGCCCTCTGCAACGCAGTCAAGCTCGAGACTGGCGGCAAAATCGGCAATGGCCTTGATGACTTTCAGCGCCTTCGGCCCGGTATTGAGCCGCGAGACGAAGCTGCGATCCATCTTGATCTTGTGCAGCATGAGCCGATCCATATAGCCGTAGCTGGAATAGCCGCTGCCGAAATCGTCGAGCGCAATCCGGCAGCCGGCAGCGGCGAGATTACGGAGAGCGAGATCGGCCTGGTCGAAATCGGTCAGGATCGAGGTTTCGGTGATCTCGAATTCGATCCGCGCTGGCGAGAGGCCGGAGCGCATGATCATGCGCAGAAGCGCAAAAACACTGTCGCGCGACAGAATATCCTGGGCGGAGAGATTGAAGGACAGCGACACATCCTCCGGCCAGGTGGCCGCCTCATCAAGCGCCTTCTGGAACAGGATGCGGGTGATTTCATGGATTTTACCACACCGTTCGGCCAGCGGTACGAATTGGGCGGGCGACACCAACCCGAGTTCCGGATTGGCCCAGCGCGCCAAAGCCTCGAAATGGCTGATGCGATTGGTGGCCAGATCCATGATCGGCTGGAATTCGAGATAAAGCTCGTTTGCGAGATCGCCCTTGCGCAGGCAGTATTCCATGCGCGACTTCTGCTCGATCAGGGACTGAAAGCCACTATTGAAGACATTGATGCCGCCGCTGCGGGCATGTTTGACGACGTAGAGCGAATAGTCGGCTCGTTCATACAGGGCGGAAACGGTCGTCGCCATGTCGGGATAGTGGGCAAAACCGCCAGATGCACCGACTGCGATCTGGGAGCCGTCGATCTCATAGGGCTGGCGCAGTGCCGCGATGATACGGTGGCCAAGCTCATCGATATCGCTGGCTGTGGCCGGACCCGGTACGGCAACGGCAAATTCGTCGCCGCCGAGACGGGCGAGGAGACAATGCTCCGGCAACGAAATCGCGATGCGTCTGGCGACGTTCTGCAACAGGAGATCGCCGGCTTGATGGCCATAGATATCATTGACTGCCTTGAAGCCATCCAGATCAAAGAGACCAAGCCAGACACGGGTCTCACCGGCTCCGGGATTTTCAATCAGCGCTTTGAGCTCTTCGAAGAAATAGCGACGGTTTGAGAGGCCGGTAAGCGGGTCGGTGTTGGCGTATTTTTCGACCTGCTGCATATATTGCATGCGAAGGGAGATATCGCGCACAGCGGCGACAAAGACCTTCTTTCCATCGTTACAGGTCATTTGCATTATCGTGGTGCCAAGGTCGATTTCATGGCCGTCACGATGCATTCCGGTAACCGAAGCGACCGCCTTGCCCATATATTTCGAGCGGACATTGTTTTTCTTGAACTTGGCCATATGGCCACCATGCGCGGCGCGATAACGCTGGGGTATGAGCTTTTCGATCTTTTGCCCGATCAGTTCTTCCGGCTTCCAGCCGAAAATCACTTCCGATGCCTTGTTGCAAAAAACGATGGTTCCTGAGACATCCGTGCCAATGATTGCCTCGGAAAGTTCTTCAAATATACGCCGGTATAAATCCGGCTCCTGGCTATTGTCGACTTGCACCTCGTGAGCCATGGCCCCCTCCGCTTTGTCGGCGCAATCATTCACCGCGATTATTGTTTTAAGTAATAACGTCTGACCAATTCTTCGATAGAAAATGTCGTTCGTTCTCAAAGTAGAGCAGTATTGCCGTTTATTTTTCGTAAACTGGAGAAAAATCTTAAATATATCAGAGGGCTAGAACGAGCATCCAAGAATTACTTAAAATTGGAAATAATATTATTATCGCCTAATAATCCTCCAGGTTGCACCCTTGACTTGATACGGAGTTTTTATCACCAGTGAAGAACGGGATGCATGCGGACGCGTTTTTTAGAAGCGCTCGTCCGCTCCATTGAAAGCTTTTGTTTTTATTTGCTAAATCTACGATCTGGAGCAACCCTTCCAATATGGCTACCGCATATTTCCTCTTCAGGGTTGAATGAATTCTCCCTTATTCTTTTTTTGATTGCATTTATCCTCGCCGGAAATCCGGGCGTCTTGAAATCGGCTTTTCCGAACGAAAAATGTGCTGTCAGAGGCAATTTTCACCTCAATTTGCCATCAGAATTCGATAGATTGCACCAGAGGTAATCGAATGCGGCCAATAGCACCTGTCTTATCATCCCTGCTGATCCTAGCCTTTAGCGGGCTATCGGCTTTTGCCGACGAAGCGCGGAACCGAACCGACTACACGATCGCATTGTCCGGGCTTCCTCTGGCGAGTGCCGTTTTCCAGGCCGTCAAACATTCCGACGACTATGAGATCGAGGCACAGATCCATTCGACAGGCATCGCCAATGTCATCACCAGCACGAAGGCACAGATGCGATCGGTTGGAACGTTGCAGAATGGCCAGTTGAAGCCGCAGCGCTTTTTCTTCCGGTATCGCTATGGCAAGCGCAACCGGCTGTTCGACACCTCTTTCAAGAATGGCAATGTCGTTTCCTCCATTATCGAACCGAAACCAAAAGAGAGCCGCCGCAAGAACTGGATCGAAATCAGGCCCGAGCATCTCAAAGCGGTGACCGATCCGATTGCTGCCTTTATTTCTCCTGCCGATTCCGATCCCTGCAGGGCGAAGATCCAGGTCTATGATGGCGAGGCGAGACTGGATCTGATGCTGGAAGCCAAAGGGACGGACCAATTCCGCACGCATGGTTTTTCAGGATCAGTCATCAAATGCAGCCTGCGATATATTCCCCGCTCCGGATACAGGAAGAACCACAGCGATATCGAATATGTCCGCAAGTTGAAGGGCATTGAAATCTGGTTTGCGAAATCTGCAATCTTGAATGTATATGCTCCAGTCTTTCTGTCGGTGCCGACCAAATATGGAACATTGACCATGAGGGCGACGCGTTTCGACGGCTAGGGATTTGGGGAGCAGGCCATTGAAATACAAAGCAACCTTGATTGGCTTTACGGCGATCCTGATGTGGTCGCTTCTGGCGCTTTTCACTGCCGCCTCCGGAACCATGCCTCCTCTTCAATTGGCCGCCATTACCTTCCTGATCGGATCGATGCCGGGAATTGCAGTGTTCGTGGCAAAACCGGAACGGCTCAAACTCCTGAACCAGCCCAAGGCGGCCTGGTTGACCGGCATCATCGGCCTGTTCGGCTATCATTTTCTCTATTTCTCGGCGCTTCGGAATGCTCCGCCAGCGGAAGCCGGCATGATCGCCTATCTCTGGCCGCTGTTTATCGTTCTGGGCTCGGCAATGCTGCCGGGCGAGAAGCTGCGCCTTGTGCATGTCATTGGCGCCATGATCGGCTTTGCCGGTGCGGTCCTGATCCTGTCGGGTCGCGCCGGTGGCGCTGACCAGTTTACGACGGGGCAGAAGATGTTCGGTTATGCCGCCGCCCTCGCCTGCGCTTTCACCTGGGCCGCCTACTCGCTCGTCAGCCGCCGTTTCGGAGCGGTGCCAACCGATGCAGTCACGGGCTTTTGCTTGGCGACGTCGGTGCTTTCGGCGATCAGTCATCTGTTTCTGGAAACCACCGTCTGGCCGGCATCGATGTCGGAATGGCTGGCGATCGTCGGTCTGGGTCTTTTTCCGGTCGGCGCCGCCTTCTATGCCTGGGACTATGGCGTCAAGCATGGCGACATCCAGCTTCTGGGTATCGCAAGTTATGCCGCCCCGGTTCTTTCGACCCTGGCTTTGATCGCCTCGGGATTTGCCGAACCGTCCTGGCAAATCCTGGTCGCCTGCCTGCTGGTGCCGGGCGGCGCCCTGCTTGCCGTGGCGCCCTCGCTTCTCAAGCGCGAGCGTGCCAACGCGCAATGACGCCGGTCTTTCGTTTCGCACCAAGCCCGAACGGAGCGTTGCATCTCGGCCATGCTTATTCGGCACTCTTGAACCAGGACATGGCGCGCGAAGCGGGTGGCCGTATGCTGTTGCGGATCGAGGATATCGATCCGCAACGCTGCCGGCCAGAGTATGAAAGCCAGATCTACGATGATCTGGAATGGCTCGGGCTTGATTGGGAAAGACCTGCCCGTCGGCAGTCCGATCATATTGCCGCATACCGGGCCGCATTGGAGCGGTTGGCCGAGCGCGAACTCGTCTATCCTGCCTTCCTGTCGCGTGCAGCCGTCAAGGCGCGTGTCGCCGCGGCCGAAGCGGCAGGCAGCATCTGGCCCCGCGACCCGGATGGAACACCGCACTATCCGACCGAGGAACGGATGCAAAACCGCCTGCAGGCGCAAGCACGAATTGCTGACGGCGAACGCCATCTCTGGCGCCTCGATATGGACAAGGCCTGCGCCCGCTTTGGCCAGAATCTCCGATGGACGGAGACCGGATCAGGCCGGGCTGAAACCATAAGTGCCGACCCACAGGTCTGGGGCGATGTCGTTCTCTGGCGATGGGACGCGCCGTCGAGCTACCATCTCTCCGTCGTGGTCGATGATGCACTGCAGGGAGTGAGCCATGTGGTGCGTGGGCTTGATCTTTATTGGGCTACGCCTGTCCACCGGTTGCTGCAAACGCTGCTTGACCTGCCGGAACCTCTCTATCACCACCATCGCCTCATCCTGGACGAAAGCGGCCACAAGCTTTCAAAAAGCATCGGCTCGACTGGCTTGCGTTCTCTCAGACTGGCAGGGCTTTCGCCATCAGATATCCGCCGCCGGATCGGCCTGGCCACGGGTTGAGCGGCGGGTGAAGAGATAGCGGACCCGGTATTTCAACAAAGCCGCATTGATTTCCGCTCCCAGCATGAAAATCACGCCGATCATATACAGGAAAACAAGCGCGATCATGATCGATGCCAGACCGGCATAGGTCGCCGTATAGTTGGCGAATTCGGCGAGATAGTAGGTGAAAATCTTGGCGCCGGCGACCCAGGCCACCAGCGTCAGGAATATGCCCGGGAAGACATCGAAAAAACGGCGACGTCCGGCCGGCAGATAGAGATGTGTGATGAAGAGGGCTATAACGATTGTTGCGATGGCGCCCCAACTGCTCCAGTTGTCGAGCACCGACACGATCGGCGTTAGCCATGGCATCCACTGACCGACATCCTTGATTGCCAGCGGCACGAAGACGAGGAAGGTCGACAAGGCGACCAGGCTCATGACGGCACCGATCACATAACCCAGGCTGATAAGCCGGGTAATATACCAGCGCCGCGGCTCATAGACCCGATAGGCGCGGTTGAGCGAAATCCGCAGGGCCTCGACACCATTGGACGCAAAATAGGCCGCGGCCAGAACCGAGACGGTTAGCAATCCCCCGCGCGGCGTAGTGAGAACCGCGACCACTTCCTTGGAGATCGGCGCTGCGATTTCTTTCGGCAGGCGATCGAAGATCAGGTGAACGGCGGTATCGGCAAACTGATCGGCACCGAGAAAGTTCGCCAGCGTCGTGCCGAAGATCAGAAAGGGGAAGATGGCGAGCAGGGCGGAGAGCGCGACATGGCTGGCCATTGCCCAGCCGTCATCCTCGGTGAAATGCCAGATCGCATCGAAAACCACTTTCCAGATCACGCGGATGATTGCCGGCATTCCTTCTCCCGAGAGCTGTTGTAACGCTGGTTCGAATATGGGAAACAATCTGGCCTTTGTACAGAAAGTAGCGAAGCGTGGCAGAAAAACCGACCATTATTGTCACCGGCGCCTCCTCGGGAATCGGCGCCCATTGTGCCAGAAAACTCAAGGAAGACGGCTGGCGGGTGTTTGCGACCGTGCGACGGCCGGAGCATCAGAGCGAACTGGAAGCGGCCGGAATCGAAAGCTTCCTCATGGATTACACCGATACCGGCTCGATCCATGCGCTTGTGGCCAATGTGCTTGAACGAACCGGCGGAACTCTCGATGCGCTGTTCAACAATGGCGCCTATGGCCAGCCAGGCGCGGTCGAAGATCTCGCGACCGATGTGCTTCGACAGCAGTTCGAGGCTAATTTCTTCGGTTGGCATGAACTGACGCGGCTCATCATTCCTGTCATGCGCAAGCAGGGGCACGGTCGCATTGTCCAATGCTCTTCCATCCTCGGCATCGTTCCCTATCGCTGGCGCGGCGCCTACAACGCTTCGAAATATGCGCTCGAGGGCCTGTCCATCACCATGGCGATGGAGCTGCGCGGTTCCGGCATATCGGTGAGCCTGATCGAACCGGGCCCGATCCGGTCGCAGTTCACTGCTAATGCGCTCTTGCATATCGAAAAGAACATCGACCTCGAAGGATCGGTGCACCGCGTCGAATACCAGAAACAGCTTCAGCGTCTTCGCGGCGAAAGCGCCGGCGTCAAGGGCAAGCTCGGCCCCGAAGCGGTTTACGATGTGTTGCGCCATGCCTTGACCGCCCGGCGGCCCAAACCACATTATGTGGTGACCCAACCGGCGCGACGCGGCGTATTACTCAAGCGCCTGCTTCCGAGCCGGCTTTTCTATCGCATCCTCGCAAGCCTCGGCTGAGATTGGGAAATTCCATGGGAACTGTCACCTACTTCCTGACGCTCGTCGTCATGTTCGCCGTTCTAGTCGTGCTGGGCCGCGGCCTCTTCAACATGATGCGCGGCGGCTCCGGTAATCTCTCCAACAAGCTGATGCAGGCCCGCATTCTGTTGCAGGCGCTCGCGGTCGCCCTTATCATGCTGACGCTCTGGCTGACCGGCGGAGGCCGCTGATCGATGGTGAAGCTCAACAAGATCTACACCCGTACCGGCGATGACGGTACGACGGCACTGGTCACCGGGCCGCGGCGTCTCAAGAGCGATGTCCGCGTCGACGCCTATGGGGCCGTCGACGAGGTCAATTCCATGATCGGCATGGCACGCCTTCATGCCGCGACGGTACCAAACATCGATGCCGTTCTTCTGATCGTTCAGAACGATCTTTTCGATCTCGGTGCCGATCTTGCAACGCCTGACATGGGCACCAAACTGGAATGGGAACCGCTTCGCATCATCCAGAGCCAGGTGGACAGGCTCGAACGCGAAATCGATGCGCTCAATGCGGATCTTCAGCCGCTCAATTCCTTCGTGCTTCCCGGGGGCTCGGCATTGGCGGCGCATCTGCATCTCGCCCGAACCATGTCCCGTCGCGCCGAGCGGCTGATGGTTGAGCTTTCGGCGGATGCAGGAGAAGTGGTTTCGCCGGAGGCGCTGAAATATATCAACCGCCTCTCCGATTATCTTTTCGTTGCGGCCCGTTACGCCAATAACCGCGGCGCTGATGATGTGCTTTGGGTTCCGGGAGGCAATCGCTGACCTGGCCGTTGCGAGGAGGACGCCGGAATGTTCGTGCCGCTCTATGATGTCAACGCGCTGAAGCATATCCGTCTACAATATGTGACGCTTGGCCTGATCGCTGTAAATGTGCTGGTATGGCTCGCGACAGGAGCCGCGGCGAACGAGGATTTCGCCTCGCGTGCCTCGATGGGGCTCGGTTTCATACCCGCGCTCATCTTTGGCAATGCCCATCTCGATCCGACGCTTGTGATGGTGCCGGAGAATTTCACATATGTGACTTATGCCTTCCTGCACGCGAATTTCATGCATATCGCATCCAACATGCTTTTCCTCTGGGTGTTCGGCGACAATGTCGAAGACGCGATGGGCCATGTGCGCTTCCTTCTGTTTTATCTCATCTGTGCGGCAGCTGCGGCCTGGTTCCACGGCTTTCTCGAACCGGCTTCCGAAGGGCCCCTGATTGGTGCGTCCGGTGCCATTTCCGGCGTGGTCGCTTCCTATTTTCTCCTGCATCCGAAAGTGAGGATCTGGGTTCTCGTGCTCTGGAGGCTGCCGCTGCCGTTGCCGGCATTCATTCCGCTTCTCTTCTGGATCGGCCAGCAATTCTATATGCTTGTGGTCGATACAGAAGGAAGTGTCTCCTGGGCTGCCCATGCCGGCGGCCTCATTGCAGGCCTCGTTCTGACGCCGCTGATGAAAAGGCGCTCCGTGCCTCTGTTCGACCGTTCGATCGTCAGCCCCAAGGCCGTCGAGCATATCGCCACGGAAGAGACCCAAAACCCGCAGCCGCCGCATTGGGGTCGCTGAAACTCTTATTCGAGATCTAAATCGATTTGGGTGCAGTGCGGCATATTGACGTTAACGTAAGAGGAATATATCCCCGCTGCGACATGTGGATTTTTAGGGATTGCACAGCGTTTAGGCACTATGAAATGACGAAAATCGTGCTTAAAACTGCCGCCCACAGACAATCAGGACAGCATGCAAATGTCGCATTTTCCTGATGGAGCTCAAAAGGAAGGAAGCCGATGAAAATCCTCGTAACGGTTAAGCGCGTTGTGGATTACAACGTCAAGATCCGGGTGAAGCCCGATGGTTCGGGCGTTGAACTCGCAAATGTGAAAATGTCGATGAACCCGTTCGACGAAATCTCGGTGGAAGAGGCTCTTCGTCTCAAGGAAGCCGGTAAGGCGAGCGAAGTTGTGGTCGTCTCCGTCGGTCCTGCCAAGGCGGAAGAAACGCTGCGTACGGCGCTCGCCATGGGTGCGGATCGCGCGATCCTGGTGGAAACCGACGAAACCGTCGAGCCGCTAGCCGTCGCCAAGATCGTCAAGGGTGTTGCGGAAGCCGAACAGCCGGGTCTCGTGATCGTCGGCAAGCAGGCGATCGATGACGATTCCAACCAGACCGGACAGATGCTCTCGGCGCTTCTCGGCTGGCCGCAGGCAACGTTCGCTTCCAAGGTCGACATCAAGGACGGTTCCGCCGACATTACCCGCGAAGTCGACGGCGGCCTGCAGACGATCAATGTCAAGCTTCCGGCCGTAGTCACCTCCGACCTGCGTCTCAACGAGCCGCGCTATGCTTCGCTTCCGAACATCATGAAGGCCAAGAAGAAGCCGCTCGACAAGAAGGCGCCGGCCGATTTTGGCGTCGATGTCACCCCGCGTCTCAAGGTCATTAAGACCGAGGAGCCGGAAGGCCGTAAGGCTGGCGTCAAGGTCAAGTCGGTTGCCGAGCTGGTCTCCAGCCTCAAGACCGCTGGCGTTCTCTAATTTCCGGGAAGGATCTTTCCATGACCATTCTTCTTGTTGCCGATCACGACAACGCAACCCTTTCCGACCAGACTGCCAAGACGCTTTCTGCTGCCACCAAGATCGGTTCGGACGTCCATGTGCTGGTCGCCGGTTCGGGTGCACAGGCTGCAGCGGACGCTGCCGCCAAGCTCTCGGGCGTCTCCAAGGTTCTGCTCGCCGATGGTGCGGATTACGCCCATCAGCTGGCTGAGCCGCTTGCTGCCCTGATCGTTTCGATCGCCGGCGCTTATGACACGATCCTGTTTGCCGCCACCGCTTCGGGCAAGAACGTTGCACCGCGCGTCGCTGCCCTTCTCGATGTAGCTCAGATTTCCGAAATCATCGAAGTGGTTTCGTCTGACACGTTCAAGCGTCCGATCTATGCCGGCAACGCGATCCAGACCGTTCAGTCTGGCGAAGCCAAGAAGGTGATCACCGTGCGCACGGCCTCCTTTGCCTCTGCCGCCGAAGGCGGTTCGGCTGCGGTGGAAGCCATCGCTTCTGCGGGCAATCCGGGTCTCTCCAGCCATGTCGCCGATGCGCTGTCGTCGTCCGACCGTCCGGAACTGACCTCGGCCAAGATCATCATCTCGGGTGGTCGCGCGCTCGGTTCGTCGGAAAAGTTCCAGGAAGTGATCCTTCCAGTCGCCGACAAGCTCGGTGCGGCTGTCGGCGCTTCGCGCGCTGCCGTCGATGCCGGCTATGCGCCGAACGATTGGCAGGTCGGCCAGACCGGCAAGGTCGTGGCGCCGCAGCTCTACATCGCCTGCGGCATCTCGGGTGCAATCCAGCATCTTGCCGGCATGAAGGACTCCAAGGTCATCGTTGCGATCAACAAGGATGAAGAAGCGCCGATCTTCCAGGTCGCCGATTTCGGACTCGTTGCGGATCTCTTCGAAGCCCTGCCGGAGCTTGAAAAGGCACTCTGATCCGGGCCTGTTAACCAGCCCTTCGCAAATGCGAGAAAAGGCTGGAAATCTCGACGGATAGGAAGTATCACAGGGCCGGGCAGCGAGTGAGAGCGAGCCCGGCCTTAAACGTCCGGACAATCAAAACAAAAACCGGACCTGCACGACGGGAAAAGTCATGGGCAGCGAAATCAGGAATGTCGGGATCATCGGTGCGGGTCAGATGGGCTGCGGTATCGCCCAGGTGGCGGCTGTTGCCGGCCATCGGGTGCATCTCTACGACCTCTCCGCCGAAAGGGTGGAAGCCGCTCTTGCCACGGTCAATGGCAATCTTGCCCGCCAGGTGGTGAGCGGGAAAATCACGGACGATGCCCGTAGTGCTGCTCTGGCGCTGATCACCGGCACCTCGGATGTCAACGACCTTGCCTCTTCCGATCTGGTGATCGAAGCTGCGACCGAAGACGAAGCCGTCAAGCGCAAGATCTATGCGACCGTCTGTCCAATCCTGAAGCCTGAAGCCATTCTGGCCACCAATACATCTTCGCTTTCGATTACCCGTCTCGCCTCGGCAACCGATCGGCCGGAACGTTTCATGGGCATTCATTTCATGAACCCCGTGCCGGTGATGAAGCTCGTGGAGCTGGTGCGCGGCATTGCGACCGATGAACCGACCTTCGTTGCCGCCAAGCAGTTTGTCAGCACCCTCGACAAGGTCATTACCGTCGCTGAAGATTTTCCGGCCTTCATCGTCAACCGCATCCTGTTGCCGATGATCAACGAGGCCATCTATACGCTCTATGAAGGCGTCGGCAGCGTCGATGCCATCGATACGGCAATGAAGCTTGGCGCCAATCATCCGATGGGGCCGTTGCAGCTCGCCGATTTCATCGGCCTGGATACGTGCCTGTCGATCATGCAGGTGCTGCATGAGGGCCTGTCGGACAGCAAGTATCGTCCCTGCCCGCTTCTGGTGAAATATGTCGAAGCCGGCTGGCTCGGCCGCAAATCCGGTCGTGGCTTCTACGACTATCGCGGCCCGACGCCGGTCCCCACCCGTTAAGGCGGACTGTCGGTCTACGGCAATCTTCTGTTGCCATCGCTCGAAAAATCATACAATTTCCGCACCTCCTCATGTGACACGGGAAGGGAAGAGCGTGGGCACTGAATTCTTTGGAACCGGCCCCGCCGGCGAACCGGTCCTGCAGCTGGTGATTGAAGGCGGTGGTCTTACCGCATCGATCCTGACATGGGGCGCCATCATCCAGGATCTGCGTCTGGAAGGTCATGCGGCACCGCTGGTACTCGGCCTAAATCGGCTCGAAGATTATCTCGCACATTCCCCCTATTTCGGCGCGACGGTGGGTCGCTACGCCAATCGGGTCGCACGCGGTCGGTTTTCAATCGATGGACAGGATTTCGAGCTTGATCGAAACGATAACGACAAGACGCATCTGCATGGCGGGCGGGCCGGGTTTGGTGCGCGCAACTGGGAGATTGTCGACCAGGGTCCTTCGCATGTAACCCTGCGCATCGAAGAAGCCGATGGCCATATGGGCTATCCTGGCAACTGTGTCACAACCTGTGTCTATCGCCTTCTGCCCGATGGCGTTCTCAATATCGTCTATGAAACTGTCTCTGACCAGCCGACGATCGCGAACGTCTGCCAGCATTCCTATTTCAATCTCGATGGCAGTGCGACCGCGGACGCCCAGATGCTCTCGATTGCCGCCGACGGTTATCTGCCCATCGATTCGGATCTCATTCCCGTTGGCAGGATTGCCGATGTCGCCGGCACCCCGTTCGATTTCCGGACCATGAAACCGGTCGGACTGAAGGTGGAGGGTCAGCCCTTCATCTATGATCACAATTACTGCCTCTCGTCGGACCGGGTCGCCAAACGCGCGGTCGCGCATGCGATGAGCCCAACCTCGGGCGTGCATATGCGAATGGCGACGACAGAGCCCGGTGTGCAGTTTTATGCGGGCGCCGGCATTGGTGTCCCGGTTACGGGGCTTGAGGGACGCATTTACGGTCCCTTCGCGGGCTTTTGCCTCGAGGCCCAGGTCTGGCCTGATTCGATGAATCAGCCACAATTTCCGAATGCGGTTCTCATGCCTGGAGACGTGTTGCGGCAAGAGACGGACTACATCTTTTCCATCGAAGGTTAGGCTCGTGCCTTGCCGCATTTGTCGGTCGGACATTGACCGATCGCCAACGGATGCGCTCTTATCTTCGGGCTCGGTCTCTTTATGAGCTTGGCGGGGACATTCAGGCGACGGTTGATCTCTACATCCGTCATCGGGATTTTGGCCTGTGACCTGAGACCCAAATTCCCTCCAGTTTTCGGGAGAGTCTCGGGTTTCTAATCTGGCCTCATGCGGCCTGTTTTT
>NZ_JAUOZU010000017.1 GCF_030551875.1 Fluviirhizobium alvei
CGCGGGGTGGAGCAGCCCGGTAGCTCGTCAGGCTCATAACCTGAAGGCCGCAGGTTCAAATCCTGCCCCCGCAACCAACCCCCCCAAAAAAAATAGTACTTCAAAAGCTTCGGTCCCTAAGCATGGCAGCGCTTGCCTTGTGCCGCCAACAATCATCATCTGTGCCTAGACCGGAGACATGCGCAAGCGATTCAACGCGCCTATCCTAGAAGAGAAGCGCGAGAAAACCCGTGCGCAGATCTTACGCCTTCGCGTTAGTCATGAGTTCTGGCAAAAAAAGACCCGGATCTCGACGGGGGCGAGATCCGGGTGCCAAGGTGGCGAAGGTCAGAGGCTACGGTAGGCGTAAAGCCAGGCCGGGATAGGCTCGATTGCCGCAGTCGGCTGCGACGATGTTTCGGCGGATGCTGCAGGCAGGTTCTCGACGGTATCTGCAGACGCGAGCTCTACCCGCCCGGATGGGCGATCCGATTGTGCTTCAATGAAGGCCGCCTGCTTGGGGAAGAAGAAACTCAATGTATGCCCAGTCAACAGCAACATGATGCGATCTCCTTTCGATCAATCACCCAGAATGGCGGCGAGAAGTCGCCCCTCGATTTCCGCCAGTTCGGGATTGCTGTGACGGCGGGGATGCGCAAACGGAACCGGCTGATCGAGCTTGATGCGACCCTCTTCGAGCACGATGACGCGATCGGCGAGATGCACGGCTTCGGCGACATCATGCGTCACGAGAACAGCGGTAAAGCCACGTTCGCGCCAGACCTCCGACAATAGACGCTGCATCGAGATTCGGGTCAGCGCATCGAGCGCGCCGAGCGGTTCGTCAAGCGCGAGAAAGCCGGGCCGGCTCACCAGCGCCCGGGCCAGGGCAACGCGCTGGCGCTGGCCTCCTGACAGCTGCGATGGCCAGTCACCCTCCTTGGCGGACAGTTCAACCGAATGCAGGGCCTGACGGGCCAGTTCGCGGGCATCGTCCTTTTGGTGATCGCTGCCGAGCCCGACGATGACATTGTCGAGGACATTGGCCCAAGGCAGCAGACGCGGCTCCTGGAAGACAATGCGGGCATCGGGCGCGACCGAATTGCCTTCGCCATCGTGAAATTCGAGGCGACCGTTTGTTGGTGTATCCAGACCGAGCAGGATGCGGAGAAGCGTGCTCTTGCCGCAACCAGACTTGCCGATGATGGCGACAAAGCTGCCCGGTTCGATCTCGAGGTCGATGCCGCGAAGCACCCGGTTGGGGCCGAAACTCTTTTCCACACGGCTGAGGTTCAGTCCAGCCGCCGAACGAGCGCTATCAGCACGATTGATGGAGGGAACGGCGCGGGCGAGGTTGGCATTGCTCATCTTGGATCTCCTTATGCCCTGTAGGCCGGGTTCCAGGCGAGGACCCGCTGTTCGAGGTAGCGGACGGCAATATCAGCGGCCTTGCCAAGCAGCGCATAGATGACGAGTGCCAGGACCACGATATCGGTCATCATGAATTCGCGCGCCTCCATCGCCATATGGCCGATACCGGATGAGGCGGCGATGGTTTCCGATACGATCAATGTCAGCCACATGATGCCGAGCGCATAGCGCAGTCCGACGAAGATCGACGGCAGGGCACCGGGGAAAATGACCTTGCGGAACAGGGTGAAGCCGCTCATCCCATAAACGCGACCCATCTCGATCAGGTCGCGATCGACATTGCGGACGCCGTGATAGGTGTTGAGATAGACCGGAAAGAGCACGCCGAGCGAAGTGAGGAACAGCTTGGATTCCTCGCCGATGCCAAACCAGAGGATGACGAGCGGAATGAGTGCCAGATGCGGGATCGTCCGCAGCATCTGCAGCGTCGTATCGGTGAGCTGTTCGGAGAGGCGCGAGATGCCATTGGCGATCCCGAGCGCAAAGCCGATTGCGCCGCCGACCAGGAGACCGGCCAGTGCGCGGCCAGCACTCACGGCGATATCATGCGGCAGATCGCCGGACAGGGTCGTGGTCCAGAATGCCTTGAGCACATCGGCCGGCGACGGCATGATCCGGGTCGAGATGATGCCGAAGGAGGACAGGACCTGCCAGACGATGATCGTGGCCAGAGGCAGAAGATAGGGCAGCCACAGGGACCGGTTCAGAAATGTCATCCTGTCCAAAATGCTCGTGCGGACATTGCCGGCCTTGGACCTCTGATCAAGGGTCACGCTGTCGAGAATGGTCATGGCTTTCTCCAGGAGAGTTGGGGGAAAGCGGGTGCCGGGGCACCCGCTGCCGATCGGATCAAGAGCCGGATACGACCCGGAGATTGCCGCCATGGCCGCCGCCGCCGAACACCTGGTCCTTGCTGAACGACACCGGCAGACGGTGATTGGGCAGGCCAAGCCCCAGTTCCGGGAACAGCAATTCGGAGACGCGATAGGCCTCCTCGAGATGCGGATAGCCCGAGGCAACCACGGTATCGATGCCGAGCGCCTGATATTCGCGCAGGCGGGCTGCGACTGTCTTTGCCGAGCCGACAAGTGCTGTCCCGGCGCCCGAACGCACCAGCCCGATCCCGGCCCAGAGATTGGGCGACACTTCCAGCTTGTCGCGGCGGCCACCATGCAGTTCCCACATCCGGGTTTGGCCGACCGAATCCGATTCCTTGGTGAAACGGGCGCGTGCCGCCTCGATCGCCTCGTCCGGCAGTCTTGAAATCAGCCGGTTGGCGGCATCCCAGGCCTCTTCATCCGTCTCGCGGACGATGAAATGCAGACGGATACCGAAGGAGACCTTGCGACCGCGGGCGGCGGCGGCCTTGCGGACGCGTTCGATTTTCTCGCCTACCTGGGCCGGTGTCTCGCCCCAGGTCAGGTATTTGTCCGTATGTTCGGCCGAGAAATCGATCGCAGCATCGGAAGAGCCGCCGAAATAGAGCGGCGGACGCGGCGCCTGTACCGGCGGGAAGCCAAGCTGGGCACCGATTGCCTTGATGTATTTGCCATCAAGTGTGGAGTTACCGGTGGCGAGCAGCTCGTTGAACACCTGGAAGAACTCGACCGCATGGTCATAGCGTTCATCGTGCGGCAGGAAGATGCCGTCGCCGGCCAGCTCCTGTGCCGAACCGCCAACCACGATGTTGAGCAGCAGACGGCCGTTCGAAACGCGATCGAGCGTCGAGGCAAGGCGGGCATAATAGGCCGGCGATGCAACGCCCGGACGGATGGCGACGAGGAACTTCAGCCGTTCGGTGACCGGAGCCAGCGAGGCTGCGATGATGAAGCTCTCCTCGCAGGCAACCCCTGTCGGGATCAGCACGCCCGAATAACCGAGGCGATCGGCGGCAATGCCGATTTCCTTGAGATAGGCCGGATCGGCCGAGCGGGCGAGATCGTTGGTGCCGAGATAGGCGCCGTCGCCGGATGTGGGGATGAACCAGAGGAAATCGAGCGGTTTTTGTTGAGACATGATGTTTCTCCAAATGAAAGTGATGTTGATCAGCTGGCCTTGGGCTGCCAGACGATATCGTCGACGCGGAGCGACTTGGGCAGGATGCCGAGGCTATGGAATTCATCAGCCAGCGCTTGCTGGTAGGCCACCGCTTCAGGCGACAGGAGCTGAACCTGTCCGAGATCGGCTCCCGGCCGGGAGAGCGCCTTGAGGGTGATCGGTTCGGGAACACCGGTGATGGCCGAAAGAGCGCCAGCGGTGGCCGGCAATGCAGCCTGCGCCGCCTTGCCCACCGATTTCAGTTCATCGAGCGTTTCGAGCACGATCTCGGAGTGGCTGTTGGTGAAACCGGTATTGCCGAGGAAGTAGCTCCAGGTATCGACGATACCTTCTGCGGTCGACAGAACACGCGTTTGCGCAACCTCTTCTGCGACGGCGAAATAGGGATCCCAGATCGCCCAGGCATCGATGGCGCCGGTCTTGAAGGCAGCCGCTGCATCAGGCGGCGGCAGATCGACCGCCGTGATGTCGGCGAGCGAGAGCCCGGCCTTGCGCAGCGCCTTGACGGTGAAATTATGTGCCGACGATCCGCGCTTGAAGGCAACGCGCTTGCCTTTGAGATCTTCGAGCGCCTTCACGGGCGAATCCCGATGAACGAGAATGGCCGACGATGCGGAAGAGCCCCGATAGGAGCCGACATAGAGAAGATTGCCGCCGGCGGCCTGGGCAAAGAGCGGCGGCACATCGCCGGTCGGCCCGAAATCGAGCGCATCGGCACCAAGGGCCTCAAGTAGCGGTGGACCGGACGAGAATTCCGACCAGGTAACGGTGACACCCTTGCTGGCGAGCCGCTTCTCCAGCGCGCCGGTGGCCTTGGCGAGCGCCAGGACACCATTCTTCTGCCAGCCGATCCTGAACTGGACCGACGCCCTGACAATGGCCGGAAACGAAAGTGCTGCAACCGTGGTGGCTGCCGTCTTGAGTGCTTGTCTGCGGGTAATCATGGCGTCGGTCCTTTCGGGTTGTGCGATCGCGCTAGCTGGCCTTCGGTCGCCAGACGATGTCGCTGATGGTGAGCTTCTTCGGCAGCACGCCCCAGGCATGGAAGTCATCGGCGAGCTGCTGTTGATGGTTGACCGCCTCGTCGCTGACGGTCGCGACAAGGCCGAGATCGGAACCGGTGCGGGTAAGGGTGACCCGGGTGATCTCCGGCTTGACGCCGGTCAGATCGGAAAGTGCCTTGGTGGTTCCGTCGATATCCTTCTGTGCGGCGGCGCCGACCTTGGCGAGCTCGTCGAGAAGATCGACGACGATATCCGGATGTGCGGCGACAAAATCACCATTGCCGAGGAAGAAGCCCCAAGCGTCGACGATCCCTTCGGATGTCGTCAGCACACGGGTATCAGGGTCGGCCTCAGCAACGGCATAGAAGGGATCCCAGATCGACCAGGCGTCGATGGAGCCATTCTTGAAAGCGGCGCCGGCATCGGGCGGCGGCAGATCCACGCTTTCGACGTCATCCGGCGTCAGACCGGCCTTGGCGAGCGCCTTGAAGGCGAAAGCATGCGCGGAAGAACCACGCTTGTAGGCGACTTTCTTGCCCTTGAGATCGGCAAGCGTCTGGATAGGGGAATCCTTCTTTACGAGGATGCCGTGGAAGCCGGCCGGCGGACGATAGGTGCCGACATAGAGCAGGTTGCCGCCCGCTGTCTGGGCGAAGAGCGGCGGCACATCGCCCGTCGGTCCGAAGTCGACGGCACCAGCACCGAGCGCCTCGAGCAACGGCGGCCCGGAATTGAACTCGGCCCATTCGATTTCGACATTCTTGCCGGAGAGACGCTTTTCGAGGGCCCCGGTCTGCTTGGCGAGCGCCAGAACGCCGAACTTCTGCCAGCCGATGCGGAGCTTGACGGGTTCGGCAGCAAAAGCAGTCTGAAAGGTTGGCAGCAGCCCTGCGGCAACCGATGCTCCTATGAGAGAAAGTGTCTGTCTGCGTGTGACCATGATTGTAGTGCCTCCAGGTTGATGGCGACCATATTGATATAATCTACATAATTAGTCGACATTATGTGGTTCTGAAAATGCGCCGATCTGGAGATTTTTTTTCCAAGTTTTCTGCCCGGAAGGATCCGGTGCGGAAACTTTCCCCTCGGAGAAACGCAAACGGCGCCCCGAGGGGCGCCGCTGATGATCCATACGGATGGGAATCAGCTCCAGGCGTGGAGCGGCGGCTTTTCGCCGTTGAGGTAGTATTTGCCGAGGATCGAGTATTTCCAGCGCACCGGATCATGGAGCGTGTGGGTGCGCGCATTGCGCCAGTGTCGATCGAGATTATGTTCGGCAAGCGTCGAACGCGTACCGGCAAGCTCGAACAGCTTGTTGGTGGCCTCGATGGCGATTTCGGTCGAAAGCACCTTGGCTTCGGCAGTGATGATCTGCGCCTCGGCGACCGTTTCCGCGTTGGGTTCGGCGACCGCCCGATCGATCGCCTGGCCGGCTTTTTCCAGCAGCGCCTGTGCCGCATGCAACCTGATCTTCAGGCTGCCGATGGCCTGGATCGTGTAGGGATCGTCCCAGGCATGATCGAGACCGCTATCCACCCAGGGACGCGACTTGGTACGCACGAAATCGATCGTTTCCTTGATCGCCGCCGAAGCAATGCCGTTATCGACCGCCACCTGGATGACCTGGAAGATGGCGCCATCGGCGGTCGGGCGTTCATAGCCCTTGTAGCCCGGCACCAGCCAGGCCTTGTCGACCTTGACATTGTCGAGGATCACGGTGCCGGACAGCGTCGTGCGCTGACCGAAGCTCGACCAGTCGTCGATCACTGTCAGGCCGGGCGCATTGCGATCCGCAATCGCATACCAGGCACGGCCCTGATCATCGAGGGCGACGATCGGCACCTTGTGGGCAAGGAGCGCACCGGACGAATAGAACTTGCGGCCATTGACCACGACATGGTCACCGTGATCGGTAAACTTCGTCTCGAAATCCGCCGCCCGCTTGGAACCGAATTCCGAAAAGGCATTGCCGAACCGTGTGCCCTTGAGCACCTCGCCGAACAGCAGTTTCTGTTGGGCGGGATCGGAGACGGTGCGGATAGCGGCAACGACGCCAAGATGGTTCTGCGACACCTGGCCGATCGAAGGATCGGCTTCCGAGATGATCTCGACGACCTTGCCGAGGGTGGCATAGGAAACATCCGGTCCACCAAACTCCTGCGGAACATTGATGGACCAAAGACCGCTCTGGGAGAAGGCATCGAGTTCGGCCGCCGGCCAGATCCGTTCGCGGTCGCGTTTGGAGGCTCCCTTGACGAATTCGGCCGCGAGCTTGTGGGCGATCTCGATCGCCTCATCGTCTGACCTGATGATATAGGCCGGTTCAGCCGGACGGGCGACGCCGGGCACGCCGACGGGTTTGTTCACATTGGCATTGACGTTCATGGGATACTCCTGTGGTGGTCAGGCAGCCGGCCTGTCGGTGGAAAAACTGCCGCTTTCGCCGAGATAGAAGGCCTTGATATCGGCGCGGTCACGGAGCTCGGCTGCGGGTCCCGACAGGACCGTGCGGCCGTTCTCGATCACGGTGGCGACATCGGCAAATTGGAGAGCGACGGTGGAATTCTGTTCGGCCACGAGCAGCGAAAGTCCGTTGTCGCGGTTGAGTTTTTTGAGAGCCCGGAAAATGTCCTGGATCACCATGGGCGCAAGTCCCATGGATGGCTCGTCCAGAACGAGCAGGCGCGGTCGTGACATCAGCGCACGGCCGATGGCCGTCATCTGCTGCTCGCCGCCGGAAATGAGACCGGCGGATGTGTGGCGCTTGTCCCTAAGACGCGGAAAGGTGGCGTAGACATGGTCGAGATCGCGCGCAATGTCGGCCCTGCCTGATCCGCGACCCAGAGCGCCGGATACGAGATTTTCCTCGACGCTGAGGCTCTTGAAGCAATGCCGCCCTTCGAGCACCTGTACCAAGCCCGCCCTGACGAGCTCGGCCGGACTATGCCGCTGGACATCGCGACCGTCGAAAACAATCGATCCTGATTTGACCTGGCCGCGCTCGGCTGGCAGCAGGTTTGAGACGGCCTTGAGCGTGGTACTCTTGCCCGCACCGTTGGAGCCGAGCAGCGCCACGATCTCGCCATCGCGGACGCGGATGCTGACGCCGGACAATGCCTTGATCGTTTCACTGTAGCTCGCATGGATCGCATCGATTTCAAGCAGGTTGGACATGGGAAAACCCTTTCAGATGATCGCGCCCTCGATTTGGGTCAACGCCCCTCCCCACAAGGAGGAGGGGTCTTTTCCAATCCTCAGTTCACCGCGCCTTCGGCATCAGCCTCGGTCCTGAGCTTGAGCCCCTTTTCCTTGGCATAGGCTTCGGCGCTCTTTTCGATGATCGGGCGCAGCAGCTTCCAGTCCGGCGCGATCCAGTCCGAGACGACGTTCCACTTCTTGCCATCCCATTGCTGGAAGGTGACGTAGCCTTCGCCTTCGTGGTTGTCCCAGGACACATTGATCGAATGGAACAGGTCCTTGGCGCCAAGGGCTTCCACCTTCGCCTGGTCGAGCTTGAGATGTTCGAAGCCCCAGCGAACCTCATCGCCGGTCAGCGTGCGCTTGCCGAACTTCTCCTGGGCGATGCGGATCGCCTCGACATTGAGGATGCCGTTGACGATGCCGAGATTGTGATAGACCGAGCCGATGCGCTTCTTGTCTTCGAGATTGCCCTGACCCTTGTCATAGAGGTTGGCGATGATCTCCTTGACGATCGGATAATCGGCACCGGATGCCTGGGTGGTGATGGCGGTATAGCCGATGGCCGCATCGCCGGCCGGGATCACGTCCTCTTCCGAGTTGGACCAGACATTGCCGACGATCTTGGTAACCGGAAAGCCCACCTTCTGGGCAGTCTTCAGCGCCACCGGGTTCATGACCCCCCAGCCGCGCAGCACCACATAATCCGGCTTGGCGCGGCGGATGGTCAGCCATTGCGACTGCTGCTCGTTGCCCGGATGCGGCACCTCGATCTGCTGCAGCGTAAATCCGTATTTCTCTGCCAGCAGTTCATAGATCGGGATCGTTTCCTTGCCATAGGGCGAGCCGTGATAGAGGACGACGATCTTCTTGCCCTTGAGCTTTTCAAGCCCGCCTTCCTTGGAGGCGAGATAGTTGATGATGCCCGAGGTTTCCGAATAGGGATTGAGCAGCAGCGGGAAGACGTAAGGGAAGACGCGGCCATCTGTGGAGTCGGTGCGACCGTGATTGACAGTAACGAGCGGCACCTTGTCGGTGGAGATGCGATCGATCATCGCATAGGCAATACCGACAGACAGCGGGTTCCAGGCGGCGGCTCCGGCGCGGCTCTTCTGGCGTTCGTAGCATTCGACGCCGCGTTCGACCTCATACTGGGTTTCGCACTCGTCCCAGGTCAGCTTGACGCCGTTCACACCGCCGTCGCGGGTGTTGATGAGGTTCATATAGTCGATGAAGCCGCCGAAGAAGCCGGTACCGCCGGCAGCATAGGGGCCGACGCGATAGGATTGCAGCGGAAAATACTGCTCGTCGGCCTTGGCCGGCAGGCTGGTGCCGGCAATCAGGATGGCGATGCCGGCTGCGGCAGCGCGAAGGGTGTTGGTCAGGTATTTCATCAGGCAAGCTCCTTCTGTTGACCGGATTGACTGTCCGGCCCTGATGACGATTTCACTGGGATTGATTGGGGTCGCGGTCCGGGGCGCTCAGCCTTCGGAGAGAGACCTGGTTCTGGATCCGATCCTTAACCAGAGGCGCTGGGCCAGAGCGGCCAACCCATCGGGTTCGAGGATCAGGAATACGATGATGAGGGCACCAAGGACGATACGCTGGCTCATGTCGAGGACGCCGGAGTCAAAGAGATCGCCGAGCAGAAACGTGCCGACCTGCGACAGGACCACCGGGAAGACCACGATCAGCGCCGCTCCGAGAAAGGCGCCACGAATGGTCGCCAACCCGCCGATGATAACGATGAACAGGATCTGGAACGAACGGTCGAGATTGAAACCAGCCGGCTCGACGGTGCGAAGATAGGCAAAGGCCCAGAGCGCGCCCGCCACCCCGATGATGAAGGACGAGAGCGCGAAAGCGAGCAGTTTTGTCTTCAGCACCGGCACGCCGATGAAGCGGGCCGCCGTCTCATTGTCGCGAACGGCAACGAAGTTGCGGCCGGTCTGAGACGTCGCCACCCGCCAGGCCAGTGTGGTGAGCAGCGTCACGATGATGAGCGCGAAATAATAGCGGCCGAGCGAACCTTCGAACGCAATCCCGAGCAGCGACAGCGCAGGCGCATCGATGACGCCCGATGGATTGTCGTTGGAGAACCAGCCGAATTTGGTCAGCGCCCATTGAACGAAGAACTGCGCTGCGAGCGTCGATACTGCGAGATAGAAGCCCTTGAGGCGCAGGCTCGGCAGGCCGAAGACGATGCCGACTGCCGCTGCCACGCCGCCGGCCAGGAGAATGCTGACGACGAGCGGCAGTCCTTCGATACGAAGGTTGAAATTGAAGGCGGCGAAGGCACCCACTGCCATGAAGGCGGCGCTTCCGAGCGACACCTGGCCGGCATAACCGGTGAGAAGGTTGAGGCCGACTGCCGCAAGCGATAGCGCCAGAAACGGCATCATGATCGCTTCGATGAGATAGTTCGAACCGAACAGCGGTACGAGAACGAAGGCAGCGAGGAGCACGGCAAGCGGGCCGGCCCAGTCCGGGTGTTTGAGCGTGGTAACCGTTTCGGAAGCAAGGATGGCCATGATCAGACCCTTTCGACAAGTTTCTGGCCGAACAGACCGGAGGGACGGATGAGCAGGAAGACGAGCGCCAGCACATAGGCGAACCAGCCCTCGATGCCGCCACCGACATAGTCGCCGATATAGACCTCGGCGAGTTTTTCGGAGGCGCCGATGATCAGGCCGCCGATGATGGCGCCGGCAATCGAATCGAATCCTCCGAGCACGAGGACCGGCAAAGCCTTGAGCACGACGAGCGACAGCGAGAACTGCACCCCGGAACGGGCACCCCACAGAAGACCGGCAACGAGAGCGACAAGCCCGGCTGCTGCCCAGACGGTGGCCCAGATGCGGGGCAGGCGAAGGCCGACGGCGAGGGCGGCGAACTGATCGTCAGCAACAGCCCGGAACGATAGGCCGACACGGGTGTAGCGGAAGAAAAGCGTCAACAGCAGCACCATCAGCGCGGCCGATCCGGCAGCAAAGAGATCGAACTGCGAGATGAAGATGCCGTGGAATTCGAAGGGAATATCCTCGATGCCGAGATCGAGCGCATGAACCTGGGTGCCCCAGAGAAGCTGTGCAGAACCCTCGATCACATAGGACAGGCCGAGCGTCGCCATGAAGAGGGTGATCGGCGGCTTGTTGACCAGCGGCCTGAGTACAGTGCGCTCCACCATCAGACCGATCAGGACCATGATCGCGAAGGTGACAACCAGCGCAAGCCAGAACGGAACCCCGCGCTCGACGAGCGACACGAAGGTGAGTGCCGCAAAAAGGAGCATGGCGCCCTGGGCAAAGTTCAGGACACCGGACGTCTTGTAGATCAGCACGAAACCGATCGCGACCAGCGAATACATGACGCCCGAAAGAAGCCCTCCGGTGAGAACCTCAAGGAAGAAGAGATAGTCGAAGCCTTCGGACATCAGATGCCCTCCTCGAAATCGTCATGGCGGGCAACGCCGAGATAGGCATCGATGACCGCCTGGTCTGCGCGAACTTCGGCGGGCGTGCCATCGGCAATCTTTCGGCCGTAGTCGAGAACGGCAATCCGATCCGACAGGCCCATCACGACACCGATGTCATGCTCGATCAGGATGATTGTCGTGCCGTAATCGTCGCGCA
Source organism: Fluviirhizobium alvei (assembly GCF_030551875.1). Lineage (GTDB taxonomy): Bacteria > Pseudomonadota > Alphaproteobacteria > Rhizobiales > Rhizobiaceae > Rhizobium_E > Rhizobium_E alvei. The sequence continues at coordinate 11,303 of NZ_JAUOZU010000017.1, forward strand.
CGGAACGGATGAAACCTGCCATCTCCTGCTTTTCGGTGACGGTCATGCCGGCCATCGGCTCGTCGAGCAGCAGGATTTCGGGATTGGCAACAAGAGCACGGGCCATCTCGACCCGTTTCTGCAGTCCGTATGGCAGCGATCCGGCAAGCCGGTCGGCATGGGCCTCCAGCTTGAGGAACGATAGAATGGAGTGCGCCCTCTCGCGCGCATCGCGGTCTTCGCGGCGGGCTCGCGGCAAGCCGAAGGCCTGGCCGATGAAGGTGGATCGGCGGGTGAAGGCGAGCCCGGCCATGACATTTTCCAGCACCGTCAGCCCCTTGAACAGCGCAAGATTCTGGAAGGTGCGCGCAAGGCCAAGGCGAGCGGCGCGGCTGGCCGGGACCTGCCGGAACACCTGACCGCCAAGGGTGATGAAGCCGGTGTCGGGCCTGTAGAGCCCGCTGATGATATTGATCAGCGAACTCTTGCCGGCACCGTTGGGGCCAATGATTGCACGGATTTCTCCGGGATTTACCGAGAGGCTGATCTCTGCAAGCGCCGTCAGGCCGCCGAAGGACAGCGTGACATCATCAAGCGCCAGGACCGGCTGCGGTGTCAGGCTGAGAGCAACCGGGGCCTGAACACGCGACGCGCGGTTGGGCAATTGCACATTGACCGACGGGAATTCACGGAACGACGCGCTGCCGTCCAAAGCGGAGAAAGTGTAATGGGTATCCAGCATCTCGATCCCTCTCATCTGCGGAAAGCCATGGTTCTGGACGCACCGCCCCGATCGGCATCCCGCAACCGGGATGCCGTCTGTTGTCGTTTCAGGATGGGCGGATGGCCTATTCGGCCGCCTGCAGGCTTCCGGCTTCCTGCGCTTCGAGTTCCCGCACCAGCGGGATGACCTTCTTGCCGAAATATTCGACCTCTTCCTGGAAATGCAGGAAACCCATGAGGATGAGATCGGCACCAGCCCGCTTGTGGGCGATGATGCGTTCGGCGACCTGTTCGGGCGTTCCGATCAGATTGGAACGGAAGCCATCGTTATATTGGACCAGATCCTGGAAGGTCGACTTGGCCCAGTTGCCTTCGCGCTCCGGCGATGAATTGCCGGCATTCTGGACTTCGTGATGGAAGCCGCGCACCGCATCGGGAATAGCCTTGTCGATGACTTCCTGCAGGACCGCTTTGGCTTCCTGCTCCGTTTCGCGCACGATGCCGAAGGCATTCATGCCGATCCTGGCCGGCCAGGACTTGCCGAACGCCCGTTCCTTGCCGCGAATATCGTCGACCTGGGCCTTGAGACCTTCCGGCGTGTTGCCATTGGTGAAGTACCAGTCGGACACCCGGGCCGCCATGTCACGGGCGGCGCGCGACGAACCGCCCTGGAAGATCTGCGGAATGCCACCGAGCGGCTTCGGCTTCATCGAATAATCGGTGAAGCGGTAGAAATCGCCGCGCAGATTGTAGCTGTCCTCGGTCCAGATGCCGCGGATGGCGCGGATGAATTCTTCCGAACGGCGGTAACGTTCGTCATGATCGAGCCAGGGCTCGCCAATGGCGGCGAATTCGCCGCGGAACCAGCCCGAGACGATGTTGACATCGATGCGGCCATTGGTGATGTGGCTGATCGTGGCAATCTGCTTGGCGAGCAGCGCCGGGTTCCAGGGGCCGGGCAGCACGGCTGCGATGACACGCAGCTTTTCGGTGGCAGCCAGCAACGCATGGCTGAAGGATACCGATTCATGCTGGTTATCCGCACCATAGCCGGCCGTGAAGCGGATCTGGCTCAGCGCATATTCGAAACCGTTCTGTTCGGCGATCTGCGCCAGCTTGCGATTGTAATCGATGCCCCAGTCGGTTCGCTGTTCGATCGAACTGATCACCAGGCCGCCGGAAACGTTCGGCACCCAATAGGCAAACTTCAGCGGTTCATTCTTCTTCGGATTCGTCATGTCGTTCTCCGTTAGCTCAGATATGGATCGGTAGAAGGGATGTCGGCGCAGACGACCTGTGCGGCTGCGAAACGCTCCTGGCGAAGGCGTTCGTCAGGGTCGGAAAAGCCGCGGAAGGCGTCAAAGGGAGTATCATCCTCGTCTCTGAAGGCTCGCCAACGGGCCGAAAGACGCTCAAAAAAACTGGGCGGCAGATCCGCTCCCACGGCTGTGACGACCTGTTTCATGCGACTTCTCCTCTCTGAAAGTCATTGCGGTGAGACGGGATGGAACGGAAAGCGGGGACCGGATGCCGTCCGAGTTCCGCAAAGGCGATGAGCTCTTCGACGGCGGTTTCGATGCGGGCACCGATATCCGGGTTGCTGATGGCGTAGTCGGTGAAATCGGTTTCCAGCGCATAGATTGCCGTCGGAAGCGTGAGCGCCTTGAAGAAGGAGAAGAGCGGCCGGAGCTGATGGTCGATCATCAGACCATGAAGGGGGCTACCGCCAGTCGCGACCAGCACCACCGGCTTGCCGATGAGTGCACGAAAATCGACGAGATCGAAAAGATGCTTGAGCGCACCTGAATAGGACGCCCGATAGACCGGCGATCCGACCACCAGCACATCCGCATTCTCGATGGCCGAGACGATCTCCCGGCCCTCTTCATCCAGCTGATCGGAACGAAGCGCACGAAACAGAACCGGCGCCTTCGCTGCCAGATCGATATGGTGCGGGGAAAGCTCGGTTCGCTCCTCGATCCGCTTGAGAACCGAGGCAAGGAGCGCACTGGTGCGCGACGGTGCCTTGACGTTGCCAGATATGCCGACGATTCTCAGATCACTCATGTTGCGCCCTTTCATCTTCATATTGTCTATATAATTGATAGACATTAAGGGAAAAGAAAATCTGTCTCTTTTTAGATGGCTTTGGAGAATTCCGTTTCAGCTGTCCGCGCTTTGTCGTCTGCTTGCGGTCTTCAGGCTGCGGGCAGCCAGGATCTCGATCGCGACTGCATGCGCATGGTCCGAGACTTGCGGCAGGCCCATCAGTTCGCCAAAGGTGCCGCGTGCGAGCGGACCGGCAACATAGAGACCTTCGACGGGATGGCCGCTGCGATCGAGAATGTGCGCGTTGGCATCGCACCAGAGACCGAGACGCAAAGGATCCTGTGCCACCAGCCCTTCCGCTTCAAGCGCCGCAAGGTAAGGCTGGCTTGCGATGATGGCATCATGGGCGGGTCCCGTCGTCACGACCACCGCATCGAAATCGCGGATCAATGTGCCACCGGCACGGGCGCGTTTGAGCGCGATGCGAATTTTTGCGCCCTGATAGGTCACGGCTGCGACGGATGCTGCCAGCGTTACGAGCTGGCCGCGCTCTGTAGCCACGGCAAGCGCTCTTTCGATCTGTGGCGCGATCCGGAACCGGTGCACATCCCAGAAGGGGCGCAGATGTCGGACCAGCCGTCGACGCTCTTCGACGGACAGATTGCTCCAGATCTCAGACCCCTGTGCGCGGGCGGCATCGAGCACCGCATGCCAGCTGACGCCAAACAGGGCGGCCTGATCTATGGCTTCGCGGACGCGGCGCGCCAGAAGCCGTGCTGACCGAATGGGGCGGCTGACAAAATCGCCATGCAGATCCTGCTGCACCGGAGAATGCCCACGCGACCGCAGGCCGCGGCGGGAAATCGAGGTGATCGGCCCCGTATGGCCGCGTGCCAGGAGCGAGGCGATTACATCGGCCGATGTCAAACCATTGCCGACCAGCAGCGCCGCATCTGTCGGACGGATGACATCGAGCGCACCGGCAACGGTGGCATCGGGTACAAAACGCGGATGGCCTTCGAGCATGGAGTGCAAAAGCCGCGGCGGCGATGGCGTCGGATGGCTGGTAGCAATGACCACCTCCGAAGCCTGAAAATGGTTCCCGCCGTCACTTTCGATCGTCCAGTGATCTTCCGTTCGATGAAGGCTCGAGACCCGCGCTTTGACATGCACGATCCGCCCCGCAGAGAGGTAAGGTTCAAGCCGCGCCGCTACATAGTCTCCAAATGCGGCCCGGCGCGGAAAGAGGCTGCCATCGGGCAACATCGCATCCGGATCCTGCTCTGCATAGAAGCGGTCATGCAGCCAGTCGGCAAAATCCTGCGGCCGGTCCGGGTCGAGGCTCATGCGGCTCGCCGGTACGTTGATCCGATGGATCGGATCTTGCGTGTCATAGGCAAGACCTGCGCCCAGCTTGGTGCGGGGTTCGAAGACCAGAACGTGAATGGACGGGTCGGTGGAAACGAGGTTCCACGCTGTGGCCGCACCGGTGAAGCCACCGCCGATCACCGCGATCCAGTCCGTTGTCGTTTGGGACGCGCTGACCGGATGCGGTCGCGTCGCTTCTGTCAGATTCCGAGGTTTCAGGTTTACGTCGTGGCTCTGCAGATCGATTGCCGGATGCGGATTCTGGGACATCGTCATCCCTCACTCGTTTCGTTTCGTCTCTTAATCCATAATGTATATAATTTTTATTGACAATATGCGTTTTGAATTTATCGTTCGTCCCATCATCGCCTCTGAAAGGAACGTCAATGAACATGATTCAGACCCAGCCGGCCTTCGATAGCCGTTATCATGCCGATCACGCCGAACCGGCGGATGTGAAGCGCGCATTGCGTAGTCTTGCCGGCGGCGTCAGTGTGATTACCGCCGGTCGCGGTGACGAACGCACAGGCGCGACCGTCACCTCGGCCACGGGTCTTTCGATGGATCCGCCGACCATGATCGTGAACATCAACAAAACTTCGTCAAGCTGGCCGGTGATCAAGCGACATGGGCATTTCTGCGTCAACATCCTGAACGACCGCCAGCAGGAAATCGCCAACCGTTTTGCCGGAATCGGCGGCATCAAGGGCGTGGCGCGCTATGAGGGCGCGCAATGGACGACGCTTGCGAGCGGCGCACCGGTGCTGATCGATGCGCTTGCCGCCATCGATTGCGAAGTCGAGGAAGTCATCGAACGGCACAGCCACGCAATCATCCTCGGTCGGGCGCTCGCCGTTGCCATCGGCGATGGCGGCTCGCTCGTCTACCAGAATGGCGGTTACGGCCAATTCGTTCGCTGAGTTGGTTTTCGCCGGCAGGCTGGACCGGAGAAATAGAAAGGCCGCAGGTCACTGAACGGACCTGCGGCCTTTCATGTTCCGGATCTATGACAGGTCAGGTCGCGACCTTTGTTCGATCCATGTCGAGGTCGATATCCAATTCGGCATAGTCGCCCGAAATCAGTTGTTCGAGTGTGAGCTTGTCGAGAATCTCGGAAATGGCATCGCGCACCTGGGTCATCGCCTTGCGCACCAGACAGCTTGCCGGATCGGCGCAATCGTCGCAGGCCTCGTAGGCGGTGCGGCTTGCGCAACGGATCGGCGCCAGCGGTCCGTCGATGACGCGGATCGCATGGCCGATCCGGATCTCGGATGCAGGCCGCGATAGCGAATAACCGCCCGTGGGGCCCTTGCGCGAACGCACGATGCCGGCATTGCGCAATTCGAGCAGGATCGTGTCGAGAAATTTCTTCGGGATCTGGTTAGCCAGCGCGATCTCACCGCTGAAGGCGGTTTCGCCCTCCGGCAATCGGGCGAGGGCGATCAGGGCCTTTAGGCCGTATTTTCCCTTTTTGGTGAGCATGAAGGAGCACCTGAGTTTCGAGTCGGTCTCGGAAGCGAGCTATATAGACTTTATAGATATAATTTTCGCTTACATTCTCAAGCGCAGCCGACATCATCAACCGGACATTTTCTCCACGATGCGGTTAGCGACGTCGCGAGCCTGCACCCTGATATCCGGAACCGCGAAGATTTCGAAGAACTGCCCCGTCGTCATCGGGCCGATGGCGTAAGCCGATTGCGCGACCGAACCATCGGATCGCAGAAGCTGCGATTGGGCGTTGACCGCAACGCCGAGGCCGAGGGCATCCGCCCCGATCAGCCCGCGCGCCGACATTTTCTTGAGCAGCGGAACCTTCGAGATCGAGCATTTCTCCATACCGGTGCAATTGACGACCCAGTCGGCGCTCAACTGACGCAAGGTGCCTGTGTGGCGGTCGCGATAGGCGACCCGGGCGCGCCCATCCTTTTCATAGACCTCCTGCAGCCAGCCGGCGCGGATCGTGAGCTGGCCGCTTTCCCGCATTGTGTCGAGATTGGCTCGGACATCAGGTGCCATCCGGTGGCGGTGAATGTTCCACCAGCTGTTGGCATGGCGCAAAAACCGCTGCCGCTCTTCCAGACAAAGATGCTGCCAGAGCGCCTGTGTGACAGGGCGGATACCATCGACCACGCTGCGCCAGTCAGAAGCCTGTCGGGCAGCATCCCGCAACTGTTGCATCATCCGGCTCAAGGGAGCCGTTCCAGGTGTGAGGACCGGCGCTGTCGCGTCGCTTCGGGGTACGACATGCGGCAAAGGCAAAAGCCCGTGGCGCGACAGAACATGGATCGGGCCGCGATGGCCGCGAGAGCGCAGCGACATGACCTGATCGACCATGGTCAGACCGGAACCGAGCATGAAGATGGTATCATCCGGTGCTGTCCGTTCGATCCAGAGATCGGCCCAGACATTGAGACAGATATGCCGGCGCGCGGCATCCGCAATCCGGCTTTCCGCGATCGGAAGCCGCGCGGGCGTGCCGCCGATACAGAAAACGCTGGCGCGCGCTGCAATCCTCGCACCATTCGACAGGTGAAAGACCTGCCGGTCATCGCCCAATTCTTCGCAATCAATCGCATCGGCATCCTCGAAGGAGACGCCGGCACGATTGTCGAGCTGCGCCAATCGCTCATCCAGCCGTTGTTTCACATATTGGCCGAAGACCGGACGCGGCACGAAATCCTCCGGGCCTGAAGCGACGCCGGTCTCGCTGAGCCAGTCACAAAGATCGTCCGGACGATCGGGAAACAGGCTCATCCTCGCAGCCGGAACATTCAAACGGTGAACCTCCTCAGGCGTCGAATAGGCGACACCCTGTCCCATCGTTCTGGAGCGACCGACCACCGCGACATGCAGCCGCCTTTCGGCATTCGCGGCGATGTTCATGAGGGTAACGGCTGAGGAAAGGCCATTGCCAATGACCGCAATATCAACGGACTTCATGTAAACTCCTATAGTTTATATAATTTATAGACTTTAAAGTCTGGTGGAAGTCAAGAGACGAGTTGGTCCAGGCGCTTCATCCGAGCGCTTCATCCGACTTCAGAAGCGTTGCCAGCACATGGTTAGCCTGTAACCGGTTTCGGCTATGAAGGGCCGATCGCAAAAACGCGGGAGACAACCTCGACGGCTACTATGGAAAGCACGATGTCCTGACCGGCAACGGCGGCAAGGATGTCTTCAATTTCCGCGCGGGCGAGCCGATCAACCATGTGACGATCACCGATTTCGTGAAAGGCGCCGACAAAATCGATCTGCACGAATTCAACAATCTCTACTTCATCGACACCCTAGCAGAGGTCAAAGCCCTGCCTCACAACGACGGCGACAATCTCGTGTTCGATTTCAGTTCGCTGCAGGATCATACGACCTTTACCCTGCTCGGGATCCACAAGGCCGAACTGTCGGCAGGTGATTTCATCTTTGTCTGAAAGAAGTGAAACGGGAAAACCGAACAGCCGAGATCTCGGCTCTTGTCCACCGCATTAGTGGGGGCTGAGGTCACGATAATGAAACGAGAGTGATCATCCTAAGATTTTCCCGCGGCCTATGATCCTTCAAAGGATGCGCCGATATGGATTTCCGCATGCGGATTTCTTATGCCGACGACTTGAACTTCGGCCAGGTTTTGACGGCACAGGAGCCGTTTTGAACGGGGCAAGACGAACTGCTGTTCTTCGTCGAGCATCAGTTATCCGAACTTTGGATGAAGCTGGCCCTTTGCGAACTGAGCGTGGCTCGGACCGTGATTGCAGTCGACTAGAGGCTTGAGGCCTTGAAAATGCTGGCACACATTGCAAGGTTCGTCGAACAGTTGAATTCGTCCTGGGATGTCCATCGGACGATGACACCTTCGGAATATTTCGGTTTTCGCATGGAACTCGGCTAGTTGGCGGACTTTCAATCATGGCAACAGCGACTGATCGAAGATGCGGTTGGCAATCGCAACCTGGCGATGCTCAAGGCGCAGGAGTACCGAGCGACCTCGTGGGAAAGTTTGACCCCGATCTTGCGTATCCCCCTCTCCATGACGCGGTCCTGTGCCGCCTTTCCCGTTTTGGCTTTTTCACCCGAAGAGATTCTTGACCGAAACCTGCGTGAAGTCTCGAAGTCTTAAGTCCGCGCCATCGCCGACTGGGTGACAGTCCATGGCGATCGGTCTAGTTACCGGGAAGCCCGCGAAGTGGCCTCGAAGGCGGTAGATTTTGAAGTCAATTTCCGACGCGGCCGTTTCAAACATGTCTCGGCGATCGCAAGCGTAATCGGTTTCGAGCGCGCTTGAGGAGGGCAGCGAGTATCTCTTACCTGAGGCGCATTCTCAAAGCTGAATTTTTCACCGAACTCTGGCGGGTGCGAACGGAACTCTAGGTTCCTCGGCCTCCAGCTATATGCAGCTAAACGCTTCTACGATCAGGCGCCGGCCTTGCGATAGAGTGCTGCGAGTTGGGTCCGCGAAGAGGGCAGTTCCGGCACCACGACCAGCATGGTGACATGGCCGCGCTTGAAAGCCTTCAGGAACGGCTGGTAGTTCTGGAAGGCGACGCAACCATGCGAGCCGATCTGGCCGCGCAGAAGGTTGGTGTGGGTCAGAAGTCCGGTGCGGTTCTTTGGATCGCGACCGTCGATCGAGGTCATCCGGATGGCTTCGACGCCATAGAAGCGCTTTTCGCGCATCGACAGGCGATAGATGCCGGCCGGTGTCGGGCCCGTCATCTTGACATGTTCGTAGCGCGGATTGTCGCGCATACGGCCAATGCCGGAATGGGCGCGCAGCCTCGTGCCATCCGGCATATAGACTGTGGCATTGGAGACGTCGTAGATCGCGACCCGCGTGCCCTTGCCGGGCCAGCCGCTGTCGTTCGACTTGCTCTTGAAGAGATCGCCGAACAGCGAGCGCTCCGGCTTGGCATAGGCCAGTTCGCGTACGGGCTTCTCGTTTTTCTTTTTCGCGCGCAGGGAAGGCTTTTCGTCATCCGGTTTCGGTTCCGTGACAACCGTTTCGATCAGCGGCCGGGTCTCCGGCAGCGGAATGATGCCGGGTAGAGCGAAATCCTCTTCCGTCTCTGTTTTCGCAAGCACAAGGCTAAAGGGCGGCATGTCCCGTGTTGGCACAGCCTCGGCATAGGCGAGCACCATGGGGGAGGTCTGAATGACCTTGTCTTCCTGTGGTGCCGGATCTTTGATGCGTGCAAAGGCGGTTACGATCTTCGACGCCACATCCTTGCGTTTCGCTTCTGCCATCGCAGGATGGCTATCCGGATGATGCTGCTCGGTCAGGCGGATGGCCGCGGCAGCGAGCTGTCGTCTGCGGATCTCATCTGTGGTTGGCTTGGAGACGGATGTAAAACGCGCCGCTTTTGCCCAGCGTTCGGAATGACGTTCGGCAGCCATGTCCCTTGCCGGATTGAGCCGCGTATCGAGGCTCATGCGCGCTTCGTGCCAGCCAAACGCGGCTTCGTGCATTTCGTGGAGGGTTGAAGCGAGGGCCCAGACGCCTCCGGCGAGGATGCTGCAGGCCAGGAGGCCGCTGGCAACAATGGTGAGGGAACGGCTCGTGCGGGATTTCGACGCGGCACGCGCAGGCTTGCTTGGAGACGCCATGACTCAGTTACCCATTACTCGTTACTCGACGCAGCCCTGACAACAGTGTCGGAAGCCCGTTACACATCCGGCGAGATGCGAAGCAGTGGCGCGCGCATCGGTGCCGGATAGGCGAAGTGTGAACAAATGTGGTAATCAAATCCTAAACGGTGCCTCGATTTCTGCGATAAGTCCGAAAAAGGTGGCTGCGGTGTCTGTGCGGCGCGCGGCTTTCAGCCCTTTACGGCGCCTTTACTGGCTCATGCCCCTCGAACGGAAGAGCCAGCCTCAATGCCGGGCCGTTCCTGCAGGATAAACTTGACGCTTTTGAGGCTGTCGGCCGGCAGGGTATCTGGTCTGTTTGGACGGATCGCTAAGGACTTGCGCTAACAGGTCCGGCTGCGTTTGCGCCGTTTCGGGGATCAGGTTAAAGATCAGCCTATGGAATCGGAGGGGAGGGAGACTGGTCTCGATGGCACGTGCAATTCTCGTTATCGATGTGCAGAAGGTCTATACTGCCCCGGCATCGCCGCTTTACTGCGTTGGCCATGAGGCCGCCATCGCCAACATCAACCGTGTGCTTGCAGCAGGTGAGAAGGCTGGCGATCTCATCGTCCATATCCGCCATAGTCACAAGGCCGATGGTTCGGATGCCGGCCGCATGTTCGATTTTGCCGGTGAGGCTTCAGAAATCGGCTTCGTCGCCGGCACGATCGACGTCGAGGATGATCCGCAGTTGACGGTGCCGGCAGGGGCGCTGGAAATCAGCAAGCAGCGCTATTCCTCCTTCATCGGCACCGGGCTCGAGACAATCTTGCGCGCTCGCGGCATCGATCGGATCGTCATCACCGGCTTCATGACCAATTTCTGCTGCGAGGCGACGGCCCGGAACGGCCATGACCTCGATTTCTTCGTCGATTTTCTTATCGATGCCACGGGTTGCCCCGATCTTTCGGAAACCGCGACGCAGGAAGCGATCAAGGCAGCCACCGCCGCAACCTTATCGGCGGGCTTCGCGCGCGTGATGTCGACCGATGAATGGATGGCAGGCTGAGCCGAAGCCGTTCTGCCAAGCGGGAAATTCCATAATGCAAAAGGTCGCGCTTACAGTTCCATAAGATGTCTTATGCGATTTCACTCTTGTAGCCGCAAAGTTGGAATGTCCTGTTTCTGCAAAGTTAGAGTGTCACACTCCCCGCGTTTGATAACGCGGAGGCAAGCAGATGGGATTGATTGCGATCAGCGATCGCGATCTGCAGCGGATCGAAGTTTTGTCGAAGGTGATCGGCGGTCGGATGACCATTGTGTCAGCGGCACGCGTACTTGATCTGAGCGAGCGCCAGGTGCGCCGGCTTCCGAACTGCGTAACTTCAGTCGACGCCAGGTTCATCGGCTTGCCGCGCGAGCTCACGCGCCAGCTCCAGCAACGCTCTCACGCCCGCCGAAAGATTTCGCCGCCCGGGATAGTACAGGCAGAGCCCGGGATAGGGCGGGGTCCAGTCTTCCAGGACACGTATGACCCGCCCCGCTCTGATGTCCGGAAGAATGTCCTGTTCAAACAGGTAGCCAAGACCAGCCCCCTCGAGCACCGCGGCCCGCGTGAGGCTGGCTTCATCGAGTGAGATCTGGCCCCTGACATCGATCTGAACCTGCTCTCCGTCCTTCTCAAACCACCATCGGTACAACGACCCGTCAGGCAACCGGACGCGAATGCACCGGTGGCCAAGAAGATCCGGTGGAACCATTGGTTTGCCGTGTTTCTCGAAATAGCCAGGAGAACCGACCACAGCATGTCGTTGCGGCCGGCCGAGGGAAACCGCGATCATGTCGCTGGGAACAAGGCCTGCGACCCTTGCTCCCAGATCGAACCCGTCCCTGACGATATCGACCATCCTCCCCTCGGTCACGATGTCGACATTCATCTCGGGATATCGGCGCAGGAACTCCAACACGAGAGGCGACAGGATGGCTCGGGCGGCAAACGGAGCGGCGTTGATCCTTATTGTTCCGGTAGGTGTTTCGCGCTGCTCGCGGACGGTCTCCAATGCCTTGTGCAGATCCTGCAGCGTTGGCGCGACGTTTTGAATGAACAGCCGACCCGCATCCGTCAGTGAAACGCTCCGGGTCGTGCGGTTGAACAACCTCACCCCAAGGGCTGCCTCCAGCCTGCCTATCGTATGACTCAAAGCGGTCGTCGAGATGCCGAGATCGATAGAGGCCGCACGGAACGTCCCACGCCGGGCAACCGCGAGAGCAGCCTCCAGTTCCTTCAGGCTCGCCTGCTCCATTGTCCTGTTTCTTTCATCAGTACATGCAATTTAATCCCGCTTATTTGAGCAATAGTTGATTGCTATCTTTCCTGCAAGCAAAGGAGAACGCACATGATCCCGGCACTACCCAAACCCATCGCAGACTATGTCGAAGCCAACGCACATCTCGATGTGGACGCCATGTTGAAACCTTTCGCGGCCGACGCCGTCGTGCTCGACAATGGGCGCCGTTACGATGGCAAGATCGAACTGCGAGCCCTGCTCGTCGAGGCGGCAGCAGTGAAGGCGATTTTCACACCGGAGAATGTCCGCCACGAGAATCGTCAGGTCGTGGTCGAAGGCCCGGCGCACGGCGGCTTCAAGGGTAGCCCAATCCGTTTCACCTACCGTTTCACGCTTGAAAATGACGCAATCAACAGCCTGGAGATTGTGGCATGAATATCAAGGTGGATGCGACTGAGTTCGCCGGGAAACGCGTGCTGGTCAGCGGAGGGACCAAAGGTGCTGGCCGCGCCACTGTCAACCGCTTTCTGGCAGGCGGCGCGCGGGTGATCACCGCGGCCCGCGGAATGCCGGATTTCATTGGTGGCATTGAGTTCGTCCAGGCCGACCTGACGACGGCCGAGGGAGGAGCAATGCTGGCCGAGGCTGCATTCGAGCGCTTTGGCGGCATCGACATTCTGGCCCATGTTCTTGGCGGTTCATCGGCCCCCGGCGGGGGTTTCATTTCCCTGACGGACGATCACTGGCTGTCAGAACTGAACCTGAACCTTCTGGCGGCCGTTCGCCTCGATCGTCTTCTCGTTCCGCAGATGATCGAACGCGGCAGCGGGGTGGTGGTGCATGTCACCTCGATCCAGTCAGTGCTTCCCCTGCCCGAGGCCACGACCGCCTATGCCGCTGCCAAGGCGGCGCTCAAGACCTACAGCAAGTCCATCTCCAAGGAACTTGGTCCCAAGGGGGTTCGGGTCAATGTCGTCTCCCCCGGCTGGATCATGACCGAGTCCTCCGGCGACCTGCTCAAGCGACTGCAGGCTGCCAATGGCGGAACGATCGAGGACGCACGGCAGGTCGTTCTCGACAGCCTCGGCGGGATCCCGATCGGTCGCCCGGCGGACCCCGATGAGGTCGCTGACCTCATCGCCTATCTTGCTTCCGATCGCGCCGCCGCGATCCACGGCGCCGAGTTTGTCATTGACGGCGGCACCGTTCCCACTGTCTGAGTTGATCGCCCCGGCGTTCCTGCACCTTCGAATGCCGGGCGATGGGAGGAGCCACTTCACCAGCTCAGGTCGATCCCATCCTTGCGCTGCGCCTTGCCATCGCCTCGCGCCAGATGGTGAAAAGTCCCGCGCAGACGACAATCACGGAGCCCAGCACCACATTGGCGCGGATGACTTCGCCGAACAGGAACATGCCGATCAGGCTGGCGAATACCAGTTGCAGATAGGACAGCGGCTGTACGAGCACCGCATCGAGCGTCTCGTACGACTTGATCAGGCAGAAATGGCTCGTCATGCCGGTGATGCAGATGATTGCGATGAACCCCCAGTCGGCGAGCGTCGGAGAACTCCAGAAAAAGGGGCCGATCAGTGTCATCGCCACGGCCCCGACAACGCCGGTGTAGAAGAAGCTGGTCATCGAACTGTCGGTGCGGTTGGCAAGCCGGGTCAGAACGCCATAGACCGCCAGCCCTAGCACATTGAGGACCGGGATCAGGAGATCGCTTTCAAGCGCCCCGCCCTCGGGTTTCAGAATGATCATCACGCCGATGAAGCCGATGCAGATCGCCGTCCAGCGCCGCCAGCCAACATGCTCGCCGAGCAGCGGAACAGAAAGGACTGCGACCACCAGCGGCGCGGCGGAAAAGATCGCCTGCGAATGGGCAAGCCCGACGGTGGCAAAGGAGAGAATGGCCGTGATGATCTGGCCGGCCAGCAACAGGCCGCGCGCGATCTGCAGGAATGGCCGGCTGGTCGATGCGACCGCTTTCAGGCCGCCGCTCGAGCGCATGGCCCAGATGATGGCGAAGGCTCCGAACCACCAATAGCGGATCATGGCGATGAAGACCGGCGAATAGAGTTCACCGAGATGCTTGGAAATGGCATCCTGTGCTGCGAAAATCGAAAATGCCAACAGCGCGTAGATATAGCCGCTGGCCTGCGTCTGCTTCATTTTAGCTTCTCGGCTTTCGTTCGGGTGGGCAGCAAAGAGGCACCGCAGACGCGTCACCCCATGGCTGCCGAACCGGTTTAGGGGGCGTTTGCCGAATTGAACAGGTCGATTTGCCGCCCAAACGTCGGTTGCAGGCGATTTATTTCGCGAGCGCAGCAAAAATGGCGCGACGCTCAGGCATAGGCGCCACGCCGCAAACCTTCGATCCAGTTGTTGCAGAGGCGCACGCCATCTTCCGGACGAAAGGCGTCCGGGTTCAAGCACCAGGCGAGCCAGAGCCCGTCCATCAAGGCGGTAAAGGCCATCGCAGTCAGTTTGAGGTCGCCGATCGTGAAACGTTCGGCGGCGGCGAGATCTCCAAGCAAGCCTTCGACTGTTGCAACATAGTCGGTATATTCCTGTTGCTGCGACATGCTCATGCGCGGCGAATGCAGGATCAGGCCCCAGAACACCACCCAGACGCCGAGCACGTCACGATCGAGCATGATCGGCGAGAAGGATGCTGCAATGAAGGCATCGAGGCGTGCTTTCGGTGTCGGTTCGGCTTCATGGACCGATTTCAGGATCGATTGCATGAGCCCGGTCGACATGATGTCGAACGCGTAGGCCACCAGTTCGTTGATCTCGCCGAAATGGTGGGTGATGAGCCCCTGCGTGACGCCGGCCTCGGCCGCAATCTGGCGCACGGAAACCCCGGCATTGCCGTTCTTGACGATACAGCGCAGCGCTGCCTCCCCCAGTTGGCGTCGCCTCTCTTCCGGTGTTTCGCGGCGAAAGCGTGCGCGCGCCTTCGTTTTTGTTTTTGGGGTCGTCAAATCATCAGCCCACAACGATTGCCCCTCTAAATAGCTTTTAATGCATTCATTCGCAACCGGCTAGTTTTCAGCCGTTTTCGCTGTTGTTATAAACTCGTATAACAAGTCTTGACAATGGTCATGCATTTTCTATGCTGACGTCAATGATCGGCTCAGCCGGCAAAGGGGAACTGAATGAATGTGATGGCAAAACCGCAGTCGCGGTACGATGTCCTGTTCGAACCTGTCAGGATTGGCCCGGTGACCGCGCCGAACCGGTTTTTCCAGGTGCCGCACGCCTCGGGCATGACCAATGCCCTGCCCCGCGTTCGCGCCGGTTTTCGTGAAATGAAGGCGGAAGGTGGCTGGGGTGTCATCTGTACCGGTGCCTGTTCCATCGATGTGAGCTCTGACGATACGCCCCTACCGATGGCGACGATGTGGGACGACAACGATATCCGGGCGCATGCGATGATGACGGATGCCGTGCACAAGCATGGGGCGCTTGCCGGTGTCGAACTCTGGCATGGTGGCGCTTCGGTCATGAACCGGTCGAGCCGGATTGCGCCGCTTTCTCCCTCCGGCATTCCCTGGATGGCCACCCATGTCGGCTTCATGGGCAATCTCCGGCCGCGCTCGATGGACAAGCAGGATATCCGCGACGTTCTGCGCTGGCAGGCGGAAGGTGCCCGCAAGGCCCGCAGCGCCGGTTTCGACGTGGTCTATGTCTATGCCGGCATGGGCTATCTCGGCTATGAATTCCTGCTGCCGGAATACAATCATCGCAGCGATGAATATGGCGGTTCGCTCGAAAATCGCGTTCGCTTCGTTCGCGAGATGATCGAGGTCACCAAGGAGGCGGTCGGGCAGGATTGTGGCGTTGCGCTGCGCATCTCGCTTGAGGAATTGCGCGGACGCCCCGGCCAGAACCTGGCCTCGGAGGCGCACGAAGTTATTGCCCTGCTTGCTGATGTTCCGGATCTTTTCGATGTGAAGATGGATTCGAGCCCGACGGACTGTTCCGCCTCCCGCTTCACCGGCGAAGGCAGCCACGAGCCAGTGATCGATTTCGTCAAGACCCTGACCGACAAGCCCGTGGTCGGCGTCGGCCGTTTCACCTCGCCCGATACGATGGTAAGCCAGATCCGCCGTGGCGTTCTCGATTTCATCGGCGGCGCCCGCCCCTCGATTGCCGATCCGTTCCTGCCGAACAAGATCCGCGAGGGACGGATCGAGGAAATCCGCGAATGTATCGGCTGCAACATCTGCATTTCGAGCTGGCATGATGGCGTGCCGGTGCGCTGCACGCAGAACCCCACGGCCGGCGAGGAATGGCGGCGCGGCTGGCATCCGGAAAATCCGGGCCGGGCGGAAAAAGGCGAGCGCGTACTGGTGATCGGCGGTGGTCCGGCCGGGCTTGAGGCTGCCTTGACGCTCGGCCGTCGCGGCCATGAGGTGACGCTTGCCGATGCCGGGTCGATCTTCGGTGGCCGTCTCACCTTCGAACGCACCCTGCCCGGGCTTTCCGCCTGGAACCGCGTCGTCGATTACCGGCTCGGGCGGCTAAACGAGATGCCGAATGTCTCGCTCTATCTCGAAAGCCGACTGGGCGCTTCCGATATTGCCGATCTCGCGCCAGACCATGTGGTCGTCGCCACCGGATCGCGCTGGAGCAATTTCACCTATTCCTCGATGGAAATTCCGGTCGGCCGCATCACGCATCCGAATGTCTTCACGCCGGATGACATCGCAGCCGGACGGTTGCCGGTCGGGCCGACGCTCGTCTTCGATTTCGACAATTACTACATGGGCGGTGTGCTGACCGAACATCTGGCAGCACTCGGCATACCGGTGAGCTACGCGACGCCGGCGGGACAGGCTTCGGCCTGGACGATCATGACCAATGAGCTGCCGCTGGTGCATCGGGCGCTTGCCAAGCGCAATGTGCCGGTCACCACCCTTGTCACGGTCAGCGCCTTCGACGGCAAGGCGGCGACGCTTACGCAGATCTTTACCGGCGAACAGACCGCTTTCGCCTGCGAAAATCTGGTCATCGTCGGTCTTCGTCTGCCGAATGACGAACTCTACCAGTCGCTGATCGCCGATCCGGCATTTCTGGCCGCTGCTGGCATCAAGACCGTCGAACGGATTGGCGATGCCCTGGCTCCGGGCGCAATCGTCCATGCGGTCCATAGCGGCCATCGGTACGGGCGCGAACTCGGCCTTCAGCCCCAGCCCTTCCGTCGCGATGCGCCGGTGGTGGATTTCGAGCCCGCCTTTACCTCCCGCGCTGGACTGGCGGAGGGTTGATGACCGAGCCCACGCCCAGCCTGTCGCCATGGTCAGTCGCCTCGCCGCTTGCCGGCGGCGCGCTTCATGCGGTCGGCTCGGGCCTGTTTCACACCCTGTTGCCGCTGAAGCTGGTCGCGGCGGGTTATGGTCCGGATGCCGTCGGTCTTGTCGTTGGCGCGGAAGGGGCTGGCTTTCTCATTGGCTGTATCGGCTCGATCTATCTTATCCGTTCGGTGGGTGAGGTGCGCGCCTATGCAGCCCTCTCGGCGATTTCGGCGGTTCTGATCCTGTCGCTCGGTCTCGACCCGCATCTCGCTCTCTTCATGGTCATCATGGCCGTCATCGGCTTTTCCAATGCCGGCCAGGCGGTGGTGATCGAAAGCTGGATGAATGCGATGGTCTCCAACGCCAATCGCGGCCGCATCCTCACGCTTTATGTGCTCATCCTCGGCCTGTTCTATGGGCTCGGCCAGTTGCTTGCCACCGGTGTCGACCCGGCCCGCGAGGCGATGCTGATGATTGCCGCCGGCTTCTACGTCATCGCACTGGTGCCGGTGACCGCGATCTGGGTCGGCGAACCGCAATTGCATGTGCCGGTCGGCATCCGCCTTGGCCGGACATTTGCGATTTCGCCGATCGGCGCGCTCGCCTGCCTGATGACCGGGCTTGTTTCGTCCACCTTTGCCTCGGTCGGTCCGCTCTATGGTCTGGAGCTGAAATTCAACCAGCAGACCATCGTGCTTCTGATGGCGGCAACGCAACTGGGCGCGCTTTTCCTGCAGTTTCCGCTCGGTTATCTTTCCGATCGCACCGACCGACGCAAGATGATGCTCTGGCTCTCGGTCGGTCTGGCGCTGGTCTGTGTCCTCTTCCTGTTCATGCGCCCGGATTCGCCCTTCTGGCTGTTTCTCATCCTGTTTTCCCTGTTCGGCGGTATTTCGGAAATCTTCTATCCGCTCGGGGTTGCCCATGCCAACGACAAGGCGGAGCCGAGCGAATTCGTCATGCTCTCGTCCAACCTTCTCCTGATCTGGGCCTTCGGCGGCACCATCGGCCCGGCCATCGTCACGGCCGGCGTTGGTCCGTTCGGCGCCGAAATCTTCTTCTGGTATGGCATTGGCCTGTCCATCCTGTTCGGCACCTACGCGTTTGTTCGGCTCGTGCGCCAGCCGCCGGCACGCTCCCGCGAACAGTTCGTCGCCTACCCGCAAACCTCGCCGATGGTCTATGAATGGACACCGCATGACGAGGCGGACCATGGCGATGAGGGAGGCAAGCGATGAGCCGGATCGTCGATACCTTTCCCCGCCGCGTCCGGACCCTCGATCCGGTCTTCATCCCGATGCCGGATGGCGTCAGGCTCGCCGCCACGATCTGGCTGCCGGAGGATGCGGCGGAGGATCCGGTTCCCGCCATTCTCGAGCTCATTCCCTATCGCCGCCGCGACGGAACCGTGTTCCGCGACATGAAGATGCATCCCTATATTGCCGGCCATGGCTTTGCCTGCGTCCGGGTCGATATTTGCGGATCGGGGGATTCCGAAGGACTTCTCGCGGACGAATATACCGAACGCGAACAGTGCGATGCCGAGGCGATCATTGCCTGGCTTGCGGCCCAGGACTGGTGCAGCGGTTCCGTCGGCATGACCGGTATTTCCTGGGGCGGTTTCAATGCGCTTCAGGTTGCCGCCCGGCGCCCGCCGGCGCTGAAAGCCATCATCGCGCTTTGCTGTTCGGATGATCGCTACGCCGACGATGTCCATTATTTCGGCGGCAACCTGCTGACCGAAGACGGCATGTGGTCGAGCTTCATGCTCGGGCTCGGAGCTCTTCCGCCTGATCCCCAGATTGTCGGCGATCGCTGGCGCGAGATGTGGCGCGAGCGGCTTGAAGCGACCACCTGTTGGTCCGACACCTGGCTCCGCCACCAGCATCGCGACGCCTACTGGAAACGCGGCTCGGTCTGCGAGGATTTTGCCGCCATCGACATTCCCGTCTATGCGATCAGCGGCTGGGACGACACCTATTTCAATGCCGTGCCCAGGCTTCTCGAAGGGTTGAGCGGACCGAAAAAAGGCCTGATCGGCCCCTGGAGCCACAGCTATCCTTTTCTCGGCGATCCGGGTCCGGCGATCGATTATCTCGGCGAAGCGATCCGCTGGTGGCGGCACTGGCTGAAGGGCGAAGAAACCGGCATCCTGGATGGGCCGATGCTGACGGTCCATATCCGCGATCCGCATCGGCCGGCGCATTTCTATCCGGATCATCCGGGAGTTTGGGTTGGCGAACCGGACTGGCCGTCGCCGAATGTCGTTGCACAGACGCTCTTTCTCAATGATGGCGCCCTGGCTTCCGAGCCAGCAAGCGGACCGTCCCTCATCCTCAAATCGCCGGTCACCGCCGGGCGCGATTGCGGCCGCTATGGCGGCTATGGCGGAACGGTGCCCGATATGGCCGGCGACCAGCGCCGCGAGGATGGGCTCGGCCTCGCCTTCGATCTCGCCCCGCTTGCGGAGGATATGGTTCTCCTCGGCGCTCCGGCGGTTGAGGTCACGCTGTCATCCGATCAGCCGCAGGCGAGCCTGATCGCTCGGCTCTGCGAAGTCTGGCCGGATGGAACCTCCACCCTCATCACCTGGGGTGCGCTCAATCTCAGCCAGCGCCTGTCGCGCGAACATCCCGAGACGCTTACGCCCGATGCACCCGCTACCGTGCGTCTCAACCTCAATCACTGCGGTCGGCGGATTGCGCGGGGCAATCGTTTGCGGCTCGTTCTCTCCAACCAGCATTGGCCGATCCTCTGGCCCGCACCCGTGATGGCGACCTTTACGATCGAAAGTGGAAAAAGCCGGCTCCTGTTGCCGGTGCGGCCTGACCGGCCGGAGGATGGAACGATCGCCTTTGATGATGCCGCCATTTCACCGCCTGTCGAAATCGAGGAACTGGCGGAAGCCAGGGACAGCCGCATCCTGACGATCGATGCCGGTGCCCGCAGCGAAAGTCTCGTTCTTTCAAGCGATTATGGCCGCCAGCGATTGCTCGATCGCGGTATCGAGACCTGGTCGACGGTGCGCGACTGTATGGCCATCACCGAGGATGATCCGCTTTCGGCACGGCTCGACACCGGCTGGGTGCTTGGCTTCAAGAGCGGCGATTGCGATGCCGAAAGCCGCTCGCAGGTCATCCTGACATCGACGGAAACGCAATTTCATCTGCAATGGCGGCTCAAGGTGAGCGACAGTGGCGCCTTGATTTTCGAGAGGGAGGGCGAGGCATGGATCGACCGCGATCATCTGTAATCGCCGCGCGCCGGATCGGAGCCACCCGATGACGGCCTTCATCCTTCGCCGCACGCTGCTTGGCATCCTCATCCTGTTCATCGTCTCGATCCTCCTGTTCCTGATGCTGCATATGATTCCGGGCGATCCGACCGTTGTGGCGCTGGGTCCGCGTTCGACGCCGGAAATGCGCGAAGCCTTCCGCCAGATGATGGGGCTCGACCAGCCGCTCCTCAACCAGATCGGCGCGCATTTGCTGCGTCTCCTAAAATTGGATCTCGGCCAGGATGTCTGGAGCCGCCGGCCGGTGACGGAAATCGTGCTCGAAGTCCTGCCCTTTACCGTCGCACTGGCCTTTTCCAGCTTCATCTGGGCGGTTGGTCTCGGAACCTTGCTCGGCTGCACCGCCGTCATTCATCACGGACGCTGGCAGGACTGGCTGATCGGCCTCTTCTCGGTCGGGTTCGTGGCGGTGCCCTCCTTCGTGGTCGCGCTCTATTCGCTGCTCATCTTCGCTGTCAGCCTCAACTGGCTGCCGGCCATTGGCGCCGGTGACGCGTCCGAACCGCTGTCGCAGGTCCGGGCGCTGATCCTGCCCTCCTTTGCGATCGGCATCGGCTGGGTCGGCTATGTGTCCCGCATCATCCGCGCTTCCATGATCGAAGCGATGGGCGAGGCGCATATCCGCACCCAGCGCGCCTTCGGGGTCAGCGAAAGCCGCATCGTCTACGGCTATGCCCTGCGCCAGGCCTTCCTTGCAGCGCTCCCCGTCATCGCCATCGGCTTCGGCGGTCTGTTGACCGGCTCGGTCTTCGCCGAGATCGTCTTCACCCGCCCCGGCCTCGGCAAGCTCACCTATGATGCGGTGATGTCGCGCAACTATCCGCTGGTCATGGGCACGGTGCTCGTGACCTCGGCGCTCTATATCGCCTGCATGATCCTTGCTGATCTTCTGGCCGCTATCCTCGATCCCCGAATCCGGAGCGCGCTCTGAGATGGCTGCAATCGAAACATCAACAGGCGAACGGGAGAGCGGCAGGCTGGAGCGGATCGGCGCCGTGATGCTGTCGGTCGTCACGACACCACTCGGCTTCATCGGAACTGTGCTGGTGCTGCTCGTGATCCTGACCGCCATCTTCGCACCGCTCCTGGCGCCCTATGCGGCAACGGCGATCAATGTGAAGGAGAGGCTTGCCGATCCGTCGCTTGCCCATTGGCTGGGAACCGACCAGCTCGGCCGCGATCTCCTCTCCCGCGTCATCATCGGCACGCGAACGGCCATGAGCGTGGCGCTTGTCTCGCTGGCGATCGCATTGGCCGCCGCTCTGCCGCTCGGCCTCATCGCCGGCTACGGGCCGCGCTGGCTCGATGCATTCCTCATCCTCATCTTCGACAGTTTCTCCTCGCTGCCGATGATCATGTTCGGGCTGGCCATGGTGGTGCTGCTCGGCGCCGGCCTCGGCACCGTCATTCTCGTCATCGTTCTCTATTGCATCCCGAGCTATGCGCGGCTGGTGCGCAGCCAGGTCCTCGGCCTGAAATCGCTCGATTTCGTCAAGGCCGAACAGGCGATGAATGCCGGCACGGCCCGCATTCTCTTCGTCCATCTGCTGCCGAATGTCATCGGCCCGCTCCTGATCCTCGCCTGCCTCGATCTTTCGACCATCATCACGCTCGAGGCCGGCCTGTCCTTCCTCGGTCTGGGCGTCAAGCCGCAGGTGCCGAGCTGGGGCAATATCCTGAGCGACGGTTTCGCCGTGATCCGCAAGACGCCGGTGCCGGTGCTGGCGGGCGGACTGCCGCTCATTCTCGCCACCATCGGCTTCACCTTCTTCGGCGAGGCGCTGCGCGATGCGCTCGATCCGAAACTGGCGCGGAGGCGTTCGGCATGACCCCAACGCCTATCCTCGACCTTGACGATATCAGCATCTCCTATAGCGGCGTCGCCCGGGCTGTCTCCAGCGTCAGCCTGCGGGTCATGCCGGGCGAGGTGGTCGGTTTGATCGGCGAAAGCGGTTCTGGCAAATCGACGCTTGCCCATTCCATCCTCGGCTTGCTGCCCGCAAGCGCCAGCGTCGAAGGACGGCACATGCGTCTGAACGGGCAGGATCTTCTGGCAGCGTCTGCGAACGCGCGGCGGCATCTTCGCGGTCCGGGTGCGGCGATGGTGTTCCAGAATCCAATGGCAACCTTCAGCCCGCTGCATCGCATCGGCCGGCAGCTGATGGATTTTCTCTGGCGCGACCGTGCATCGAGCCCGGATGAAAAGCGCAGACGGATCATCCACGCACTGGCGGATGCCGGGATCTCCGATCCCGAAGCCCGGTTTGATGCCTATCCGTTCGAATTGTCCGGCGGCATGCTGCAGCGGATCTCGATTGCGGCTGCGCTTCTCATGCAGCCGGCGCTCCTGATCGCCGATGAGCCAACCACGGCGCTTGATGTGACCATGGAAGCGCAGATCCTGCATCTGATGCGGGAGTTGCGGCAGCGCACCGGCGTGTCGATCCTGATGATCTCCCATCAGCTGGGCGTGATTGCCGAGATCTGCGACCGCGTCGCGGTCATGTATGCCGGGCGGATCGTCGAGGAAGGACCGGTCGAGCGGATCTTTGCCGATCCCCGGCATGGTTATACGAAGGCCCTGCTCTCCTGCGAACTGTCGCTGGTCGAGGATGGCGCTGCCCGCCTGCCGGCCATTTCCTGGCGTGATGAACCAGGTGAGGTGCGCCCATGAGTGCGCCGTCCGTCCTTGAAGCACAATCGCTTTCGGTCTCGGTGCCCGGTCGCAGCCGCCTGCCCTTCGTGAAGCAGCCTCGCCTCGATATTCTCAGGGATATCTCGCTGACCATCGGTGCCGGCGAAATCCTTGCCATGGTGGGCGAAAGCGGCTCCGGCAAATCCACCTTCGGCAAGGCGCTGGTCGGGCTCATGAAACCATCGGCCGGCCAGCTCGTGCTCGATGGCGAGATCCTTCCCGATTGGTCGCAGAAAAGTTTCCGGCGCATGCGGCAGGCAACGGCCCTTCTGTTCCAGGATCCGGTCACCTCGTTTGATCCGCGTCAACGCATCGCCTCGATCATTGCCGAGCCGCGCCATATTCAGGGTGTCGGCAGCACCCGGCTCGATGCGATTGCCGAAATGGCGGAGCGGGCCGGACTGTCGCGCCATCTTTTGGCGCGGTTTCCGCATGGTCTCTCTGGCGGCCAGGCCCGCCGCGCAGCGGTGGCGCGCGCCCTTTCGGTGGTGCCGAAGCTGATCGTTGCCGACGAGCCGACCGCCGGGCTCGATCTGTCGGTGCAGGCCGGCGTGCTCAACCTCTTTCTCGATATCCGCGACGAATACCGGACTGCCTTTCTGATCATCACCCACAATCTGGCCGTCGCCCGCCATGTGTCGGACCGGATCGCCATCATGTATCTCGGTCAGATCGTCGAAACGGGCCCCACGCGGTCGATTTTTACCGCGCCGCGCCATCCCTATACGGCCGCCCTGCTCGCGTCCGAACCGGTGCCGGATCCAGCCCGCCGCCGTACGGAGCCGCCGGTGATCGGCGAAGTCCCGAGCCTCGCCAACCGGCCGCAGGGCTGCGAGTTCCATCCGCGCTGTCGTTTCGCGCAGGAGCGCTGTCGTCGCGAAGCGCCGGCCGAGACCAGACCAGCGCCGGACCATGTGGTCCGCTGCCATTTTCCTTTGGCGCCGCCCTGACGGATCGCCCCGCATTCAACGCATGATAACAGAGGGAACGAACATGACCGGAATGATGATGAATCGCAGGCATTTCCTTCAGGCGTCGGCCATGGCCGCGGCGGCATTCGGGCTTCGCCCCGGCCTCTCCTATGCGGTGGAGGGCGACACGCTCGTCATTCGCGGTGCATCCGATATCGAAATTCTCGATCCGGCCTTCCAGAACGGCTTGCTGGAGGAGGAGATCGGCCGCGCCCTCTTCCTCACGCTCAATCGTCTCGGCGATGTGCGGGGCGGCACCAAGTGGGATCTCTATGCCGCCAAGGAACTCAACCAGCTGTCGCCGACCGAAATCGGTTTCGAGCTGCAGGATTGGCTGGAATGGACCGGCGGTTATGGTCCGGTGACGGCCGAGGATGTGAAATTCTCCTTCGAACGCGTAAAGAACCCGGCCAATGGCTCGGCCTGGGCCTATGCCTTCGATGCGATGGAGAAGGTGGAGGTGACGGGCGAACGCACCGGCATCATCAAGCTCAATGCACCTTCGGCGCCGTTCTGGCTCACCACCCTGCCCTATTACATGGGCAAGATCGTCTGCAAGGCGGCGGTCGAAAAGGCGGGCGGCAAGTTCACCACCGAAGTGCCGGCGAGCGCCGGTCCCTATGTCATCGAAAACTGGACGCCGAAGCAGAACCTGACGCTGGCGCTCAATCCGCAGTGGAAGGGGCCCGCCCCTCAATTCGCGAAAATCCGTTTCGAGATCGTTACCGATGACGAGGCGGCGGCTCTGGCCTATGAATCGAAGGCGATCGACTATTCCAAGATCAGCCTCAACACGCTTGCCACCTATCGTGACAAGCTGCCGGCCGAGACAAACCTGATCGAAATGGATGGCAACCGCTTTCTCTGGCTCTCGATCAACGTCAACAACGAGAAATTCAAGGATGAGCGCATCCGCCGCGCCATCCAGTATGCGATCGATGTCGGCCAGATCATGGAAGGCTCCTATTCCGGCCTTGCCAAGCCGTCCACCGGCGTCATTCCGCCCGGCATGACGGGTCATCGCGAGGCGATCCTCTATCCTGCCGATGCCGCGAAGGCGCAGGCGTTGCTGGAAGAGGCCGGTGTGACCGATCTGACCATCGAACTTTCCTGCCAGAACGACAAGACCAGCCAGTTGACCTGCCAGATCGTCCAGGCGCTGCTCGCTCAGGTCGGGATCACGGTCGAGATCAAGGCGCTTGATGACGGTGTTTACTGGACCATCGGCGACAAGAGCTCCGGCGATGGCTGGAAGACGTTGGAAATGGTGCTGATGAACTTTGCCGGCGGCGTCGATCCGTCCGAAAACCTCACCTGGTTTCGGCCCTCGCAGATCGGGGTCTATAACTGGTCGCAGTTCGACAGTCCCGAGTTCGAAAAGCTCTATCTCGAGGGCATGGCCGAGACCGATCAGGCCAAGCGCGATGGCATCTACAAGAAGATGCAGGATCTGATGGAAGAGTCCGGCGGTTTCGTGTTCCTGACCCACGAGACCTTTGCCGCGGTGGCGCGCGGTAGGCTGAAGCCGCTCATCCTCGCCGATGGCTATCTCGACGTCACGCGGTTCGCCAAGGGCTGATCCGTCAGAAGGGCGGCCGGATGACCGGCGGTTCCCCCCATTCGAAGCAGGAGAGATGCATGACCAGACAGCCAGGACGACGCGAAGGACGCCGCGCCCAGGGCGCCGGCACCCGCCAGATGCCGTTTGCCAATGTCGTCAACCGCTATCCGCCGATTTCGCTCCTGAGCACCGACGAGATCGAGGCGATCCACCGGTCGTCGCTCGATCTCCTGTCGATGACAGGCATGGAGGTCATGCATGAGGAAAGCCGCAGGCTTCTCAAGGCGGCCGGCGCCGATGTCGATGAAGCGAACCAGCGCGTGCGTTTCGATCCGGCGATGATCGAGGAGGTGATCGGCACAGTGCCCGCCGCCTTCACGCTACAGGCGCGCAATCCGGCAAAGAATCTCAGGGTTGGGGATGGCAATCTGATCTTTGCGGCAACCGGCGGCCCCGCCTTCGTCTCCGACCTCGATCGCGGCCGGCGCGCGGGCAATTTTCAGGATATGTGCGACTATATCAAGGTCGTGCACAGTCTCAATGTCATCCATCAGGAGGGTGGCTGCCCCTGCGAGCCGACCGATCTCGATCCGGATTCGCGGCATCTCGATTTCTATCAGGCCGCCATCCGTTTTACCGACAAGAACTGGCAATGCTGGGCGCTGGGCGGCTATCGGGTAGAGGATGCGCTCGAGATGCTGTCGATCACGCTCGGTCAATCGCGCGAGGAACTGCGCGCCAACCCGGCCACGTTGACGGTTGTCAACTCGAACTCGCCGCTGAGGCTCGATATTCCGATGGGCGAGGGATTGCTGGCGATGGCGCGTGCCGGCCAGCCTGTGGCCATCACACCGTTTACGCTTTCGGGCGCCATGAGCCCGGTCACCATTGCCGGTGCGCTGACCCAGCAGAATGCCGAGGCGCTGGCCTTGATAGCGCTGTCGCAGATTGCCGCGCCGGGGGCGCCCGTGCTCTATGGCGGTTTCACGTCCAATGTCGACATGCGCACCGGTTCGCCCGCCTTCGGGACGCCGGAATATGCCAAGGCCCAGCTCGCATCGGGTCAACTGGCGCGCAAATATGGCGTACCGTTCCGCTCGTCCAATGTCACAGCCTCGAACGCGGTCGATGTCCAGGCGGCCTATGAGAGCGGCATGTCGCTCTGGTCGACCATCATGGGCGGCGTGCATCTGATCGAACATGCGGCCGGCTGGCTCGAGGGCGGCCTGACCGCCTCGTTCGAGAAACTGATCCTGGATGCAGAGATGCTGCAGATGATGCGGAGCTTCCTCGATCCGCTCGCGGTCGATACCGAAAGTCGCGCCGTCGAAGCGATCGGCGAAGTGGGACCCGGCGGACATTTCTTCGGCACGCCGCATACGCTGGCCCGTTTCGAGAATGCCTTCTACGAACCGATGCTGTCGGACTGGCGCAACTTCGAGACCTGGTCTGAATCCGGTGCCCGCACCGGCACCGAACGCGCCAACGCAATCTGGAAGGACCTGCTCCGAACCTATGAACAGCCGCCGCTGGATCCGGCGGTCGATGAGGCGCTCGAAGCCTATGTCGCCCGCCGCAAGGAGGAGATCGGACGCGGACATCTGAATGCGGCCTGAGTTGGTAAAGCGGCCAGCCTTACAAAAAGCAACAGTTCAGACATAAAGACGCAAAGGGGGAGCCTCAATGTGATGGCGCGCGACGTTGGCCCGACGGGCGCGCACGATCAAACGAGGAACCCGCCATGAAATCGTTACTGCCATGTCTTTTTCTGGTTCTTGCCGCGAGCACAAGCCAGGCCGCCCAGTTGAACAAACAGGATATGCAGGCGATCCGCGATGTCTGCCAGTCAGACGTCATGCGTCTGTGTTTCGGAGTCCGGCCGGGCGGTGGCCGCCTCAAGCAATGTATCGACGACAAGCGCGACAGACTGTCTGAACCCTGCCGCGCCAAACTGGCGGAAGTCGAGGCAGCCCGCAACAAGGCTGAGCAGGCTGCCGAATAGGGATCTGGTTCAGGCCGAAACGCTCGAAACCTCGGCAACGCGAGCGCCCTTGGCGATCGTCGGCGGCGACTGGTTAAGCTTCTCGATCGCAAAGCCGGCCGCCGCTTTGTAGCCGGCCATGAATTCGATGCGTTCGGCTTCCGGAATGACATCGTCGATCTTGTCGAAATGGCCGCCGCAGCGTTCATCGACCAGATTGAGAAGACCGAAGGGGCCAGCGCCGCGATTGCGCAGGATCAGCTGCGAAACAGGACCGCAAAGCGCCTGATCGAAGGCTGCGAGCGCTTGCATCGTCGCGCCGTGCTCGACCATCTTCGCACCCAGAATGCGGGCATCCATGATCGCCTGGCTGGCTCCGTTCGAGCCGGTCGGGTACATGGCATGGGCGGCATCCCCGAGCAGGATAACCGGCCCATCCTGCCATGTCGGTACCGGATCGCGGTCGATCATCGGGTTCTCGAAGGCGATGTCGGCGCCACGGATCAGGCTCGGCACATCCAGCCAGTCCCAGGTCCAGGAGGCGAAATGATCGATGAAATCGGCGATCTCGACCTGCCGGAACCAGCCGCTGTTCTTCCAGCCTTCGGAATTGTCGAGCGTGACCTCGGCAATCCAGTTGATCATTGCAAGACCGGTCTCGGGATCGGCCGGCGAGATCGGATAGATCACCATACGATGGCGGTGGGTGCCGAGCCCGACGAAGGAGGATCCGGTGCGGATCGGCCTGGCCTTGGTCGTGCCACGCCACATCACGGCCCCACCCCAGTGGATCGGGCCCTGGTTCGGATGCATCTGGGCGCGGATTGCCGAATGGATACCGTCGGCGCCGATCAGCAGGCGTCCTGCCTGTTCGTAACGGCTGCCGTCTGCATTCTCGATGAAGGCGGTGACGGAACCATCGGCTTCCTTGCGATATCCGACCACCTTCGAGCCGGTGCGCACCGCGCCTGCCCCCATGCGCTCGACCAGCTTGTCATGCAGCATCATGTGGAAGGCGCCGCGATGCACCGCATATTGCGGCCAATTGTAGCCAGCCAGCTCGCCGCGCGGTTCGGAATAGATGTCGTTACCGTTCAGCCCGACAAGAGCCCATTCCTTCGCCGGAACGCCGACCGCGTCGAGATCGGCGGCGCTGATCCCGAGATCGAACAGTTCGCGCACCGCATTCGGCTGGATGTTGATGCCGACGCCGAGCGGGCGCAACTCGCGCACCTGTTCGAACACGATGCAATCGACGCCGATCTGGTTGAGGGTCAGGGCTGTCGCCAGACCGCCGATACCGCCGCCGGCGATGAGGACAGGAAGTTGCGCGTTTGTCATGGGAAGGTCCGCTCAATCAAATCGTGGGGTCACTGGACCCGGAACAGGGTCAGCCTAACGCAATCCGGCTCGCGGATTCCTTGCGAGAGGAAAAGGCGCTGGTTGAGGAAGTCGTAGCGTGTATCGGCCGTATCGAGCCGGATCGTGGTGACGAAATAGATCTGGTCCTGGTCGATCTTCTCCCCCCGCATGAGTGCCGCCATCACCTCGGGCGGCCCGGACCGCAAGCCCTGGCTATCGACGCGGACAAGGGCGCCGTCATGGGTTTCGATGACATAACGGGCGTGAAGCCGCGTCAGACCATCCTCACGGATCATCTGTTCGTCCGATCCGCCGGGAAGAATGCGGCCGCGCAGTTCCTCGCCTTCAACGGTGCCGCCGGTCAGCGGAATGATGCGCGTCTCGCCGAAGCCGCCCGTTCCGAGTCGGATGGGCTTATCCACGGTCACGAAAAAGGTGCAGAAAGGCGAAAGAGCAATCTGTTTCGGCAAGGGTCTTCTCCTCCGGGCATGCCATGCGGCGGTTCATAGCGCCGGGCGCCATGCCAGTCCACCGGAGAATCCGTGCCTTTTGCCGAAATGTACCGCAGATAAGGAAAGAGCCCGGTGTGGGAGGAGGTACACCGGGCTCCAATCATGATCGGACAACTGGGAGGAGGAGTGTTGCCGATCGCCAGAGAACCGTTTGGGAGGAGGTAAACTGTTCTCTTGATTTCTTTATAATGTTGCGGCGCACCAATTGCAAGCGGAATTTTGTTGCGCCGCGAAAAAGTTGATGCTTGTCAGTCCGCGGCGGGAAGGGCTCGGTCGAACAGGAGGCCGAGCCGCCGGGCAAAAGCCCGTGGATCTGCGGGTTTCTCGCCATCGAGAATCCGGGCTTCATCCAGCAGCAGCCAGGCAAGATCCTTGCGGAACTCCGCTTCCGATTCCGGAACCGATGCCATGCTCCTGATCAGCTTGTGGGTCGCGTTGATCTCAAGCACCGGCTTGGCGCTGTCACTGAGGCGGCCGGCACCCTGCAGCAGTTTTTCAAGCTGGCGGTCCGGGCCATATTCCGGGGCGACGAGGCAGACCGGGCTTTCGGTCAGCCGCTCGGATGTGCGCGCATCGACCACCGCATCGGCCAGCGTTTCCTTGACGAAGGCAATGAAGCCGGCGATGCCGGGATCGACATCCTTGTTCTTGCTGTCGGCATCCTTGTCGCCAACCTCGGCAAGGTCGGACGCGCCCTGGGTGATGGACTTGAGCGGCTTGCCTTCGAAATCGGCAATCGCCTGCACCCAGAAACTGTCGATCGGATCGGTGAGATAGAGAACCTCGATGCCGCGCGCCATGAACCCTTCGAGGTGCGGTGACGCGGCAATATGAGCCACGCTGTCGCCGGTCGCGTAAAAAATGGCGCTCTGGCCGTCCTTCATGGCGCCGACATAATCGGCGAGCGAACGGGTCGCATCGCCGGATGTGCTCGTCTTGAAGCGCGACAGGGCGAGGATCTGCATCTTGCGTTCGAAATCCTCGTAGATGCCTTCCTTCAGCACGCTGCCAAAGGCATCCCAGACCTTTGCATAGGCGTCCTTGTCGTTCTCGGCGAGTTTTTCGAGGCTGGTCAGGATGCGGTTGGTCACACCCTTGCGGATCGCCGCCAGGATCGGGCTCTCCTGGATCATTTCGCGCGAGACGTTGAGCGGCAGGTCGGCCGTATCAACAAGGCCGCGCACGAAACGCAGGTAGCGCGGCAGGAGTTCAGCCTCATCGGTAATGAAGACGCGCTTCACATAGAGTTTCATGCGGCCGGCGCGATCCGGATCGAAAAGATCGAAGGGACGCGACCCGGGCACATAGGCCAGCGTCGTATATTCGTGGCGGCCTTCGGCGCGGAAATGCACGGTCAGCGCCGGATCGTCGTAGAGCCCGGAAACGCCGCGATAGAAATCATTATATTCCTGTTCGCTGATCTCGTTCTTGGATCGGGTCCAGAGCGCGGTGCCGTCGCCGATCGATTCCGATTCCTCGCCGGGCTTTTCGATCAGCAGGATCGGCACCGGCACATGGCCAGATTGCTGGCGAACAATGCGTTCCACCGTGTGGCGCTCGGTATATTTATCGGCGTCGTCCAGCAGATTGAGGGTCACTCGGGTGCCGCGCGCGGGCGCATCCTCGGTGGCGGCAATGGTAAAGGCGCCCTTGCCGTCAGACGACCACAGCCAGGCCTGTTCGCTGCCGGCGCGGCGCGAGGCGACCTCGACAGTTCCGGCCACCATGAAAGCGGAATAAAATCCGACACCGAACTGGCCGATCAGCTGGGCGCCATCGCCCGCCTTTTCGGCTTCGAACCGTTCCATGAAAGCGCGGGTGCCGGAATGGGCGATCGTGCCGAGCGCTTCGATCATCTCGTCGCGGCTCATGCCGATGCCGTTATCCTCGATCATCAGGCGCCGGTTGTCCTTGTCGAGGGTCAGGGTAATCCGCGTTGCCGCCTCCCCGGCCATAAGAGCGGGTTCGGCAATGGCTTCATAGCGAAGCTTTTCGCAGGCGTCGGCGGCGTTTGAAATCAGTTCCCGGAGAAACACGTCGCGGTCGGAATAGACCGAGTGCACCATCATGTGCAGGAGCCGCGCGACATCGGCGGCGAAGACGTGGTTTTCCGGATTGGCTTCTATGGTCATGATCCAGACATCTCCCATCCATGGCGATACGTGAAAGCGCGCTTCAGATGGCAGTGACCGGAAGGATTTTCAAGCCTGTATTTGCGTCCAAAACAGTTGCGCCGGCTTTCGCCGGCGACAACCGCATCATTTGGCTGGAGGAGGCCAAGGTTATTCAGGCATGGTCGTGGAGTTCGCGGGCGGCATTGCGAAGGAGCTCGACCATGCGATCGTTGAGAGCCTCATCGGTGAGCTGGACCCCGGCATGGGTGAAATCGGCACGCAGCTTGTCGTAAACCTTGCGGTCGCCTTCGACAGCAAGGCCCGCCAGTTCCTGGGCGTAGGCTTCCGGATCGGTCTTGCCGATCATCGGGGCGGCCCATTTGCCGACCATGGCATTACGGCGCGCTTGCGCGCGGAAGGACATTTCGGCTTCGTGGGCATAGATGGTTTCGAGGGCCTGAGCCCGCTTCTTCAATGCGTTCATAACTTGTCCCCGTCTGGTTTTTGTTGTTCATCGACTGTCTCCGTCGATGGACACACTTTATGCGAGGGGATTTGAAACTCGGTTGCATCGAAAGATACAATTTTATCGATCGTCGTTTTTTCTGTGGATCAGGCAGCCAGCGCCTGCTGGCAGACGCTGATCGTCCTGTGGAGTTCCGTCCATTCGCCTTCTCCGAACGGCTTGCGGCGCATGCCTTCCGCAAGTTCGGCGATCGGTATTAGCCCGATATTGCCCGCGGCCCCCTTGATCGTGTGCAGCAGACGATCCTGTGTCTGCGGATTTTCCGAGTGAAGTTCCTTTTTGAGATCGGAGAGGATGGACGTGATATCGGTGAAGAAACTGTCGAGCAGTTCGGCGAAATCCTCCTCGCCAAGCACTTCCACCAGTTCTGCCCGCCGCTCCTGGAAGGAGGTCAGATCCGGCTCTTCCTGAGCGGGGTGTTTGATTGTGGATTCGGGGGCCGGAAGTGTCTTTCCAAGCCGGCCGGCTGTCTCGATGATCATCTGTCGCAACTTGTTCATGTTGATCGGCTTGGATTGAAACCCATCCATACCCGCTTCGAGGCAAAGTCTTGCATCATCGTCGGAGGCGTTGGCCGTCAGGGCATAGATCGGGCTTCGGCGTGACTTCCCTTCTCCGGCGCGGATGCGGCGCGCGGCCTCGATCCCGTCCATCACGGGCATCTGCATGTCCATGAGAATGAGATCGAACGCGGTCTCTTCCGCCTTTTCGATCGCGATGGCTCCGTTTTCAGCGGAGACGACATCCTGGCCGAGATGGTTGAGGAACTTCAAAGCGACATGCAGGTTGATCGGGTTGTCTTCGACAATGAGAACGTTCAGCCGTGGCACCAACGTCGCGATGGCATTTGTGTCGTTCTGTTGCTTCGGGGGCTGGCCGGCTTCGACCGGGATTTCGAACCAGAACGTGCTGCCATGCCCGAACACGCTTTCGACATCGATCACGCCGCCAAGCTGCTCGACGATTTCCTTGCAGATCGTGAGGCCAAGTCCGGTGCCGCCATATTTGCGCGCGATGCTGGCATCGACCTGCGAGAAGGGCTTGAACAGTTTGGCGCGCCCTTCCTCATTGATGCCGATGCCGGTATCGATCACATCGAAACGCATGCGAAGCGTGCCATCCT
Source organism: Fluviirhizobium alvei (assembly GCF_030551875.1). GTDB lineage: Bacteria > Pseudomonadota > Alphaproteobacteria > Rhizobiales > Rhizobiaceae > Rhizobium_E > Rhizobium_E alvei. The sequence goes on from NZ_JAUOZU010000017.1 coordinate 44,718, forward strand.
CATTCCGTTCCGAGATGCGCAGCGTCACGGACCCGTTGCGGGTAAACTTCGCCGCATTGCTCATCAGATTGAGCAGCACCTGGCGCAGCCGCGTGACGTCGGTCCGGATATAGGGCAGCGAGAGGGATTCCGGCGCATCGAGCGAAATCCGGTTGCCGCTTTCAAGCGCGCGACCGCGGATCATCTCCACGATGCTCTCGGCCATGGCACGGATGTCCACCGAGCGCATCTCAAGCTCGATCCGGCCATGTTCCATCTTGGAGAAATCGAGGATCTCGTTGATGATGTCGAGCAGGGCTTCGCCGGATGTGCGGATGGTTCTGAGGTTTTTCGCGCATTCGGGTGAATTCTGGGTGAGCTCCATCAGCTCGACCGTTCCGAGGATGGCATTGAGCGGGGTTCTGATCTCATGGCTCATTGTCGCCATGAACTGCGATTTCGCCCGACCCCCCGCTTCGGCAGCCTGATAGGCGCCTTCAAGCCGCTCGGCCATCCGTTCGAAGGAAAGGCCGGCGGCGCGCACGCTGGCAAGCTGCCGCCGCAGCATGAGAATGATCACGCCGATGATCAGCGCGAGGAAGCCGATCAGGATCAGCGACTTCATTTCGAGCGCAGCGACCGCTTCACGTTGATCGGCGCGATCGGCGCTGAGCGAACTGTTTGTGAAGGTCACCAGTTGTTCGGTGTTGACCACAACTTTCTGGAAATCTGCACTTGCGGCCTGGAGTTCGGCGGTGCTGGCGGCTTCTCCGGCGTTGATGGCGTCGAAGATGCCGACCTGTTCGAACACGTCGCGGCGAATATCCGTGAGCAGCCCCGCTAGCTTGTCATTGACGGTGAATGTCTGCTCAAAAGTCGCCTTCGCCAGCATATCCATCCGCGAATAGAGGATGTCATAGCGGGTCGCCAACTGCTTCTGGGATGTGAGAGAAAGATCCTTGGTGGCAAGCATGACCGCGAGCCGTGCATTGAGATTGCGGGCTTCGCGATCGAGCTGATAGACCGACCACATGGCGTTTTCGCGGATGCCGCTCTGCATGGCGGTATAGCGTTCGGAAATGTCGTAATAGATGAAGCCGAGAACGACCGAAAGACCGATTGCAAAGAACTTCAACACCGAGGTGCTCAGTCCGGCCTTGCGGATGGCGATGCGGTCGGCCTCAGGCGTCGACATTGTCAATGGACCTCGATGGCCTTGATCTGCCAGACGGAACGCGAGAAGTATTTCTCGTTATAGAGTTCCGGTTTCTCGTCGAACGGATAGATGAGGAAGAGCGGCCCCTTGTCACGCACGGACATCAGCTTTCCATCCATGCGGGTTGCCAGAATGGTGTCGAAGTCCTTCGCGTCCGACATCGGAACGTCGGCGGCATAGTCGTTGAGAGCCTTGATCGTCAGGGTCTCGCCATCTGCCCCGGCTGCCTCCAGAATAGCATTCAGCATCGGGCCGGAGAATGTGACTTTGCCGGTGGTCCATGGCGTTTCCATCGTTCCTGTGCGCGACACGAGCTTTTCGAGCATGTCGATGTCAAACTCTGCCTTGTCGCCCGCGTTCGGCTGGCTGATCTTGCCGGTCACGGTCAGGACCACATCACCGGTCGGCTTCTCAAGTGCAACAGCTGTGGTGGCGTTCAGAATGAGCAACGCGGCTGCCAGGATGCCATTTCGAATGTTCATGATCTTTCCTCGTTCAGGCGGCGACTTCGGCAATATTCGGTTGTTCGGGATCGGTGCTGGATTTCATTTCGTTGTTGATCCCCGCGAGCATGATTCTCATGATTTCGGGCAAGGCCTTGTCGAAGGCTGCAACACATTCGGGATCAAACTGGATACCCGCGCGGCTGCGAATATGCTCGACGGCCCGCTCGACCGGCCAGGCTTCCTTGTAGGGTCGCGCCGTCGTCAGCGCGTCGAAGTTGTCGGCAATCGCCACGATCCGTCCCGATAGCGGGATACTAGTACCGGCGCGGCGCAACGGATAGCCGTTGCCATCCCAGCGTTCATGGTGGCTGCCGGCGATTTCGGCGGCCAGTTGCAGCAGGCTGGATTTCGATTCCTTCAGGATATCGCAGCCGGCCACGGTATGGCGTTGCATTTCGGCGAATTCGCCTTCCGTGAGCTTGCCATTCTTCAAGAGCACGGCATCAGGTATCGCGACCTTGCCGATATCATGCATCGGAGCGGCCAGCCGGATATCGAAGCATAGTTCCAACGGCAGGCCGTAGGCTTTCGCGATCACCTCAGAATAGGCGCCGACCCGGAACGTATGATTGGCCGTATCGCTATCCTTGTAGGATGCAGCGACTGCGAGACGATGAATGATTTCTTCTTCCCGTTCGCGGATTTCGGCCAGTGATCGGTCGACTTCCGCACGAAGCCAGGCGGCCTTGTCCGCAAGTTTGGCGCGGGCATCGGCAAGGGCCATGAGATTGCGCAAGCGCGCCCGGAACTCGAGCGGATTGACGGGTTTGGTGAGAAAATCGATCGCTCCGGCATTGAGTGCAGCCATTCGTGTTTCGACATCCGTGTCGGCAGTCACGATGACGACCATCTTGTCCTTGTACTTGTCGAAACGCATCACCTCGGTAACGAATTCGACGCCGTTATAGACGGGCATCTGGAAATCGACGATGGCAATGTCGAAATCGATTGCCGGCATGGCCGCAAGTGCTTCCTGCGGGCTGCCGAACGGCAAAGGTTCGCAATCCTCGAGCTTGGAAGCGAGCTTGTGAAGGACCATTAGACTGGTCCGGTTGTCATCAACGATGAGGATACGCATGTTGTCCTCTGTACGGTTCTCATAATCATTGCGGTTTTCTGACCAACCGATCGTGAGATGTTGTACCGGACAGAGTCTAAAACGTTATGAACTGCTTATATATATTTTTAGCGATATCATTTCTGAGCATTAAGCGGCTGAAATTTAACGGAAATAGAGGCGGGAACATTTTCTGGTCCGCAGCGTTTACATGCCGCGTGTTTTGGGATTGCTGTGCCGAATTGGGTCTTTGGGGCCAATATGCATGTCAATTTGAGACAGGAATCGCCGGACGCGCCGGGTCCGGATCAAATTGGAGCCTGCTGTCTGCACGGAATCCCAATTCGGCACGGCAATCGGTTTGCTACCTTCGGGTTGTTGTCTGCAGGGCGCTGCATCTTTAGAAACTGGCTTGCTCGAGGAAACATAGTCACGGAGTGGCAAGACATTCACAAAACATTGGAGGTATCCGTTGTTTGAGAACCACGCAATCAATCTCTCGCCTTCCCTTGAAACAGAACACCCGAACAGGATCGGGTTGCATGTGAAGAAACTCCGGCTTGATGCCGGATACAGTATCGAGAACCTGGCCGTGACATGCGGCCTCACGACAAGCGAAATAGAAGACATAGAAAATGGCCTGGATGACAATCCGGCCCGATTGGCCCGAGTTGCCAACGCGTTGAAGATCACGCCAGATCGGCTCGGTCAGTTTTAGCATAAGTTGGATCTATTGCATCGCCGCCCGGCTTTTGGTGCCGGGCGGCGTTTTGCGGTTGGGCTCGACAGATCCGCTTCGGTCATTCTGCTCTCTTCGGAGCTCGCCAGCGCGACTGCAGCGAGCCGCAGTCAACGACGATATTTCCTGACGCCAGATATTGTTCGCGAGGCCCCAGTCTCGCTTGACACTTGTCATCTCCCATGTATTAGTTGAACGACCAACCAAAGAGATTGGTGCCGGGGGAAGCATGGGAGCCAGGCCGCAGGATGCGTTTGCGTCAGCGGTATTGCCCATGAAGGCATCGGGTGAATTGGCTGGATGTTGAACGGGAGGACATGGCGTGGAATCGTCGCGGACGAAACTGTTGGCCTATCAGGCTTTGGCCGTGCTGGCCTTGCTGGTGCTCTGGTGGGTATCGACGAGGCTCGGGCTGATTGACACGGCCATCCTGCCGCCGGTCGAGCAGGTGGCCACGCAAATTGTTCTCGTTCTCGAACGTCCGGAATTCTATTCCGCGATCGGCAGCACCGTTTTCGATGCCGTCCGAGGCCTGCTCATTGCGGCATTCCTGGCCATACCTCTGGGCATCCTGGTCGGCATGTTTCCATCCGTCGACAAGGCGACCCGGATGATCATCGATTTCGGCCGCTCCTTCCCCGTGATCGCGCTTCTGCCCATTCTGGTCCTGCTGTTGGGCGCAACCGCCCTGATGAAGGTGGTTGCCATCGCGATTGCCTGCTTTTTCCCCATTCTCATTCAGACGATTTATGGAGCGCGGCGGCTCGAGCCGACCATTGTCGATACGATCCGGAGCTATCGCATTCCGGCCCATCTGCGTTTCTTCAAGGTGCTGTTGCCGGCCGCCGGGCCCTATATCGCGACCGGACTCAGGATTGCGACCACCATTTCGATCCTCGTTGCGGTTGGTGTGGAGATTGTCAGCGTGACACCGGGGATGGGACGCGAGATTGCGCTGTCGCGCAGTTACAACGAGACCGGCACAACATTCGCCTACATTTTCTATGCCGGTTTCCTTGGCGTTGTCCTGACATTCCTCTGGGATCAGCTCGAAGCGCATTTGCTGGGCTGGCACCATCGCAGCTCGGCTGAATGAAGGGGCCTGCCATGAACCGCTATCTCGTCGTTGATCTCTTCCTTGATATCGTCAAGTCGCTCTGGGTCGCCGGCTTGCTTGTCGCAATCTGGCTCTGGCTTTCCGCCGGTTCGACCTCATTCTATTTTCCGCCTCTTGCCGATATTCTGTCGGTGCTCTGGAACGAGCTAGTTCATGGTCCGCTTGGAACGCATCTGGCTGCCAGCCTGAGCAATCTCGCCTATGGACTGCTGATCGCCTGCGTTTGCGGGGTCGTATTCGGATTGGTGATCGGGCGATCGCAGCAGGGGCGCAAGGTCCTGTCGCCGATCCTCAACTTTTTGAGAGCCGTTCCGCCGGCGGCCATCGTTCCGATCGTCATTATTGCCCTCGGCGTCGGATCGGCACCGAAGATCTTCATCATTGCACTGGGCTGCTTCTGGCCGATCCTGCTCAATACGATCGATGGTGTGCGGGGAACGTCGCCTTCGCTTCTGGAAACCGTGCGCGCCTATCGGATCCCGCCACATCTCGCCCTCGTTCGCGTGGCTCTGCCCGCCGCCCTGCCGCAGATCATGGCGGGTATCCGCGTCGCGCTCGCCGTGGGCCTGGTGCTGATGGTGATCTCCGAATTCTTTGGCGCCGATCAGGGTATCGGCTTCTACATCACCGATGCGTCGACACGTTTTGCAATCCGGGAGACCTGGGCTGGCACGCTCTTGGTCGGCATCCTGGGCTACATCCTGAGTTTTGCCTTTCTCCTGATCGAGCGGCGCCTCCTGCGCTGGTACTTCCAGGATGACGGCACATCGATCTGGGCCCGCTTGCGGGCCGCCCGGCTCAGAACCGGAGGAGGAGCATGAATACGATGAGCATGAACCGACAGAACGCCGTTCCGGTCGTCAAACCGCTGGTGGTCGAGGGCTTGAGCAAGAGCTACGGCGCCGTTCAGGTCCTGTCGAACCTTAACCTGCGCGTCGATCCGGGCGAGATCATCTGCATCGTCGGGCCGTCAGGCGCCGGAAAGACAACGTTGCTGCGATGCCTTTCGGGCCTTCTGGCACCGACAGCCGGCGGCGTGCGGGTGGGCACCGAGACGATTTCCGCACCGGTTTCGGAAATCGGCATTGTCTTTCAGGATTATCGCGGCTCGCTTCTTCCCTGGATGCGTTCGGCGGAGAACGTTGCCTTCCCCTTGCAGGGCAAAGGCGTTCCCAAGGCGGAACGGATGGAAAGAGCGCGCTCCAGCCTCGAATCGGTCGGCTTGCCACAGGTGGCGGAGCGCTACCCCTGGCAACTCTCCGGCGGCATGCAGCAGCGTGTGGCGATTGCGCGGGCGCTTGCCTATGACGCCCACATCCTGCTCATGGACGAACCGTTCGGTTCGCTCGACGCGCAGACACGGTTTGATCTCGAAGATCTCGTGCTTTCGCTGCGCAAGCGGCTGGAAATCTCGATCGTTGTCGTGACGCACGATATCGACGAGGCTGTCTATCTCGCCGATCGGGTGGTCGTTCTGTCGGGCCATCCCGCGACCGTCATCGATACGGTCGAAATCGATCTCGGTGCCGAGCGCGACCAGATCGCCACCAAAGCCGATCCACGCTTTGCCGAATACCGCAGCCGGATTCTGAGCCAGATCCGCCGGCCGGTGAAATGAAGCCATTATCCCAATCAGGAGGAGTAGGGACATGATGACGAAAATGAAAAGGCGCACTGCCACCGGTTTGCTGGCGGCAATTGCCGCTCTGGCCATGCTGCCCGCCGGTGCTGCTTTGGCACAGGAAAAGGTGATCCGCGTGCTGCGGTCGCCGGTCGGAACCTTCCAGGGTCTCTATATTGCCGAAGAGCAGGGCTACTTCAAGGAAGCCGGCATCAAGGTCGAGGTCACCATCGGCGGTGCTCCGACGCAGAATATCGCCCAGCTGCAGGCCGGCCAGACCGATGTGATCATGTCGGGTGCCTTCGATATCATCACCGCTGTGGCGCAGGGACTTCCGGTAACGGCCGTGCTCAACACCCAGAATCAGGGTGATGTTCCCACCACCGGTCTGCTCGTGCCGCCGAATGGCACGGTAAAGGCGATCGCTGATCTCAAGGGCAAGGCTGTCGGCCTGCCGGGCGGCGTCCAGAGCACGCAGGGACTGCTGCTGCTGCGCGCGCTGGAATCGGCCGGGATCGCGCGTGAAGACGTCAAGATCGTCAACCTGCCCTTCGATGCGATGATCGAAAGCGCCGAACGCGGAGCCGTCGATGCCATCATCCCCATCGGGCTCTTTTATTCGCTTGCGCAGAGCAAGGGTTTCACGTCGGTCGATGAAGCCTATCAATTCATCAAGGGCAATCCGGCCGTCATCTTCGCCTCGTCGAAATCCTTCGTGGCTGAGAATGCCGATGCGATGAAAGCCTTCGTGGCGGCGATGGAAAAGGCCTATGCCTACGGCAACGAACACCAGGACGCCGTGCGTGCAGTCGACGCGGCGCAGACCAAGATGCCGCCGGACTATATCAAGACACGCTATATCGCGCCTTTCGTTGCCGCTTTCCCGCGCGACGTCTGGGGCAAGGCCGTTGCCGATATGGAGCGGTTCGGTTTCATTCCGAAAGCACCGGCCGAAGCCGACTACATCTGGGAAGGCGCGCCGAAGTAAGGCTTGAACATTAGAGATGCGGCGGGATCTTGGGGGAGCCTCACAGGGCTCCCCTTTTTCGTGGGGGATCAGACTATGAATGAAGAAATCGAAGCGATTGGGAAGAACTTCTATCGCAAGCGGCTTTGGGTGGTCATGACGCGTCCGGTGGCGCCCATGGACGCAATTGTGCCCTATCTTTCCGATCACCTCCGTTACCAGATCGCGCTGGAAAAGCAGGGCCATCTCTTCGCGGCGGGACCGCTGACGCCTTCAGCGGGAGATGCAATTGTTGGGGCCGGATTGATCCTCCTTCGGGCCGGTAATGAGGAGGAAGCCCGGCACTATGCCGACGGAGATCCGTTCCACCGGCTCGGCTTGCGCACTTACGATTTGTTCTGCTGGGATATCCACGAGGGAAGGATGACGATCAGTATCGATCTGTCGGATAGCCGGTTTCGGCTGGAGTGACGGCGCGCATGGTTGCGCGCCGGTCTGTTCGCATGATCGATCAGTAGCCGATGGTGATCCGTTCGCGCAGATGCTTGCCCTGTTCGAGACTGTCGACGATTTCGAGCGCCATGTCCTCGTAGGAAAGCTTTGTCGGCTCATCCTCCGCCATCAGCATATGATCCTTGCCGTAGCGATATCTGCCGGTCCGTTCGCCGGCGATGAAGAAGCGCGGCGGCGAAATGAAGGTCCAGTCCAGCCCTTCGGTTTTCTGAAGGGCGAGGAGAAGATCCTTGCCACGCGCCGAATTTGCCTGTGCCACGGCCGGGAACCCGGGATGGTTCATCTCCTCGACGCCGTCGGGATGCAGCAGGCTTCCGGCGCCACCGACGATGAGATGGCGCTTGACGCCAGACGCGAGCACCGCCGGAACGAGGATTTCGGGAACCAGATCGACAAAGCGGGCCGAGCTGATGATGGCATCATGGCCGGCGAGCGCCGTTGCAAGATCTTCCTTGGTGCCATCCACGCCGCGTACGGTCACGCCATCACTTGCCTCGATCCGCTCGGGATTGCGCGCGATTGCCGTAACCTGGTGGCCACGGCTGAGCAACTCCTTGAGAACGCGGGAGCCCGCCTTGCCGGAGGCACCGATAAGTGCAACTTTCATAGTCTCTCCTTCCTTGTTATCAGGTCTCGATATCGCCGAGTTCCAGTCCCTTCAGAGCCTCCACATAGTCCAGCATGAACTGGTAGCTCCAGCCGCGGTTGCGCTGGATGGCGAAGGAATAGACGAGGAACGGATGGGCTCCGAGCTGGAATATGGCCCGGATATCCGCAGCGGCCAGTGCCGCCCTCTCGTCCGTTTCAAGTTCAGCCTCGGCAATCGTTGCTGCCGCATCCCTGTCGAAGGCGGCGCGATAGTCGGCATCCCGGCCATAGGTCCAGAGGATCTTGTCGACGGCATAGCGTGTCATGCCCGACCTCCCGTCAGTGAAGTTTCGTCCCATCCCAGGAAGGCGCAGGCCGGCTGTGCCTTCGTGGCAACCATTTCGGCGAAACTCGGTGGTGCGCCACGCGCCAGTCCGAAGGCGAGCACGTAACCCAGGAAGCCCGGTGTGCCATTGCCGACGGCAAAAAGCTGGTCCCATGTGCTCAGTCGCACCACTTCATCGATGTTGTTCTCATTGATCAGCCGCCAGATATTGCGGTCCCATTCGCTTTCCGGCTCGACGAGGCTGCGCATCATGTTCGGACCGCCGACGGAATTGGACAGGTGACCGGTCGCGATCACCGCCACACGACGGTCGGAGCCGTCATCCTCGATTGTCGACCGGATCACGTCGCCCACCTGGCGGTAACGCCATCCTGGCGGCACCGGCGGCACGAGCAGGTTGATGAAGACCGGCACGACCGGAAGATCATCTTCCGGGCGCAGGAAGTTGAGCGGGATGGTGAAGGAATGGTCGGCGACGAATTCGTCGGAGAAGGCGAAATCAACGCCGCGTTCAAGGCCGCCCCTGAGAATCTGGCGTGCCAGTTTTCCATCGATCGGCAGGTCGCAGCTCTTGAGGCCCCAGGAAGCGATCTCGGCCGGAAACGGGCCTTTCATGCGGGTTGCCTTGCCCACCATGAAGGGCGCCATATTGTTCATGAACCATTGGCCGAGATGGTCCGAGCCGATGACGACGATCGTGTCCGGCCGCGCATCGGCCAGGCGCTGGCGTAGCGTCGCAAGATGCGCAAGTGCCGGCAGCGCTCCGGGATCGGCCTTGCCCTCGTGGGCCAGACGTTCCGAAATCGGTAGCGTCGGATCATGCGGAACGGCAATCAGACTGACGAGTTTTGCCATTTCCGCCCCTCACAGATAGATACGAACGGCATGCAGCCTGCCCGGCGTGGCACTGCGCTGATAGAGCGCCACCGCCGGCCGACCGGATGGCATATAGACCTCCGCAGCGCAGGTGGTGCCATCGTCGGTAAACTGGCAATACTGCACGCGAATGCCGCTCGAACCCATCATCTTGGTGAAATCGATGCGCAATTCATCGCGACCGGTAAAGGTTTCTGCATTGGAATGGCGGAAGTAACCGTCATGGTCGAAGAGGTCGAGCACCTCTTCCAGCCTGTTGCCATTGAGTGCCTGGAAATAGGCATAGAGCACATCGCTTTCCGATTGCCAGGGATGGATATCGTCGACGACCGGCAGGATCGGCGCCCTGTCCTCTACCAGATGGTGGTCGGAATAGACCCGGACCTCGGAGGATCCATCCGGCCGGCTTTCGAACATGAAGCCGACCGGCAGAAAGGCGCGGCTGCCGTCCTTCGGAATATAGCGATATTCCTCGAACCGGCGATTGCCGGCTTCGGTCGTGTTCGTCCATTCGATCGAGGCCCAGGCCGGGGCGGCGGGCGAAAGCGGACTGTCTGCGATGAACTTGGCGGCGTCTGTTATGCCGGTGAACATGTCGTTGACGTTGGACTGGGCACCGACGCGTGCCAAGAGTCCAGCGCGCGTTTCGTCGAGCTGTTGCATGTGACCTCCCTTGATCTCGCCTGCATGATGTAATTGGTTGGACGACCAGTCAAGAACAAAAAATACATTTTGCGGTTTTGCCAGTTGGCAACGAATGGGCGTCGGCGATTGCTGGCATAAGGAAATCGGATAGGTGGAGTGATTGCATCGGCGCGAAAAACCGTTAAAGTCTTTTAACTGGTCGTACGACCAAATAAGGAATGTCGGAGGGGAATCGTGCAAATCGCAATCATCGGCGCGGGCGGATTTGTCGGCCAGCGTCTCGCCAGGATCATGCTTCAGGAAACGGTCGGCCTGGAACGGCTAGTCCTTGTCGATCAGATCGAAGTGGAGGATTTTGCCGCCAGAAGGGTCGAACGGTTTGTCGGCGATTTTTCCGAGCCGGATCTGATGCGCAAGGCGCTTCTTGGTGTCGACAAGGTCATCCTGCTGGCAGCCATCCTGGGCGGCGGTGCGGAGAGCAACTATTCGCTTGCCCGCAAGGTCAATGTCGATGCGACGCTCGATCTTTTCGAATTTCTGCGCGATGCCAATCCCGCCACACGACTTGTCTTCGCATCGACGATCGCCGTGTTCGCCAAGCCGATGCCGTCGCTCGTCACCGATACGACGCCGACCGGCCCTTCGATGATCTACGGGGCGCAAAAGCTGATGATGGAAGTCGCCCTGTCGAATTTTGCCACCCGCGGCTGGCTCGACGGTGTTTCCCTGCGCCCCTCCGGCGTCATGGCGCGGGATGGCGCCGATGCCCGCCTGCGGACGGCCTTCATGAGTCGTGTCTTCTATTCGGTGATGCGGGGAGAGGATATCGTGCTACCGGTGCATCCGCATTCCCGAACCTGGCTGACCTCGGTCGACTGCGTTGCGCGCAATTTTGCCCATGGCGCGATGATCGAAAGTGCGATGCTCGGCAAGGATCGCGCCTTCACGCTGCCCGCCCTGGTCCTCTCGTTCGAGGAGCTTGTCGCTGCCCTGTTCAGGAAGTTCCCTGACAGCCGTTCGCGCGTCACCTATGCGCCGGACGAGGAGATCGTTGCCCTGTTCGGCTCCTATCCCGATCTCGAGACACCGATTGCCGACCGGTTGGGCTTCCAGCGCGACGCCGATGCCGATGCGCTTGTCGCGCGCGCCTTTTCCTGAAACACCGATCGGTAGCCTGAGTTGCCGACAACAATCCATGTGGAGGATCAAGAATGAAACTTGCTACGCTTGCCAATGGCACTCCGGACGGACGCCTGCATGTCGTGTCGCGAGACCTGACCAAAGCCGCGCCGGCAAAGGCGGCGGCAACGCTTCAGGCCGCGATGGAAAACTGGGAAGGCCTCGAGGCCGGTCTCAAGGCCGAACATGACGCGGTCAATGCCGGAACCGCCGAGGGCCTGATCAATTTCGATCCGGCCAAGGCTCTGGCGCCGTTGCCGCGCGCCTGGCAGTGGCTTGATGGTTCGGCTTTCGACAGCCATGGCGAACTCATGGATGCCATCCTCGGCATCAAGAAGGAAAAGACCGGCCGGCCGCTGATGTATCAGGGCGTATCCGACAAGTTCTATGGCCCGACCGAAGATGCACGCTTCATGAGCGAGGCGGATGACATCGATTTCGAAGGCGAATTCGGCATCATCACCGATCGCGTGCCGATGGGTACCGACAAGGCGACGGCGATGAAGCACATCAGGCTTCTCGTGCAGATCAACGACTGGTCGCTGCGACGGCTGGCGCCGATCGAAATGAAGACGGGTTTCGGCTGGGTACAGGCCAAGCCGCCCTGCTCGATGGCGCCTGTTGCCGTGACCCCGGACGAACTGGGGGCGAACTGGCGCGACGGCCGGGTGGATCTCGAACTTTCCGTTTACTGGAACGATGCGAAATTCGGCGGCGCCAATGGCTATCACATGAGCTGCGGCTTCGACGATCTCGTCTCGCATGCCGCCTATTCGCGTGATCTGGTGGCCGGCACGGTCATCGGTTCGGGCACGGTTTCGAACAAGAACTATCGCGAGATCGGCTCGAGCTGCATCGCCGAGCGTCGCGGCATCGAAAAGCTCGATACTGGCACCCCTACCACGCCCTTCATGACATTCGGCGAAACGGTGCGGATGGAAGCACGCAATGGTGATGGCTCGGTTCTGTTCGGTGCCATCCATCAGAAGGTGGTCAAGGCCTGATCCTTCGCTTCCGTAAGCGATGAACGCCGCCCTGGTCGCGGCGTTCTTTTTGCGCTTCTTCTTGCCATTTGGCATCAATTGAACTATTTTAGGCCAAAAGGAGAATGCTGTGATTGTTCTGACCCCGGTGCATACTGAAAGCGAACGGTTCGTACCTTCGCCGATCACCGACGAAGAGGCGGCGGCTATGTTCCGTGCCGCCATCAATCTCTTCCGGCTTTGGGACCTGACCGATGAGCAGGCTGCCATTCTTCTCGACATGCCGGTGCGATCCTTCCGGCGATGGAAGGCAGAAGGGCCCGGCCGGATGGGACGGGACGGCAAGGCGAGGCTGTCGAACATTCTCGGCATCCACAAGGCCCTCCGGCTGATCTTTCGTGAAGCGCAGCGCGGCTATGACTGGGTGCGGGCGAACAACGCGGCTTTTGGCGGCCAGTCGGCGCTGAACGTCATGCTCGGCGGCGAACTTAGCGATCTCATGCGTGTGCGCCGCTATCTGGATGCCGTACGTGGCGGCTGGTGACTTTCCGACTGCCTCCGTCGAATGGCCTTCGGCTGTTCGTATCATCCGCAGCCTTTATCCGCCGATCGACCTGTTCGAGGATATTGCCGATCCGGCGGATTGGGCCCTGCTTCTCTCTGCCGAACAGAAGACCAATCCGCGCCTGATGGAAACGATCGGCAATCTCGATCTCGTCGCACCCGAAAATCGCGTCGGCGGGTTAGGGGCCAGCTATCTCATGGCACCCTTCACCCATATCAGCACCGATCGCCCGAGCCGCTTTTCGGACGGGACCTTTGGCGTTCTCTATGTCGGTGACCGGTTCGAAGTGGCGCTGATGGAAACGATCCACCATCATGAACGGTTCATGCTCGCTACCGAAGAAAAGCCGGGCTGGACATCGCAGTTTCGTGAAATCCTGCTCACGGTAACCGCCAGTCTCGTCGACCTCAGACAGGTGGAAGCCACCGATCTTCTGCATAGGGACGATTATAGGGCCGCACAGGCGTTTGCGCGCGGGCTGCGCCAGAAACAGGCGGAAGGTATCGTCTATCCGAGCCAGCGTTATGAGGGGGGTGATTGCGCCGCCCTGTTCCGGCCCAATCTGGCATCGGCTCCGCGTCAGGGTCGCCATCTTGATTATCACTGGAACGGGCAGATGGTGGATTTCATCCGCGATGCGGGTTCCGGCACCGTTTACCGGATCGACCGGACCTGATCGGTCCGGTCAAATCGATGCCATGGTTCGGCTTAGGGTCAAAACTCAATCAGGATTTGGAGCGTGGTATGTGGGAAAATCGTTCGGTTTTAGAAGCAGATTCGAAGATGGATCGAACATCCATCGAGAATCTGCGCCGCCAAACCGGGCGATTTTCACCATATCCCTTCGGGACGCGGCGGATTTTCGCTCGGAATGCGTCGAAAACCCTTTGTGGAGTTGGGCTCCACGGCAGGCTTTTCTCCTGTTCCGATCCAAAATCCGTCTCGCGCCACGCCCGAAACCTGATTGATTCTTGACCCTAGGGCTCAGCGATAGGGCTCGGCAATAGCTGCCAGCGAAGCGCCCATGATGGCTGCCTGTTCGCTCATCGGCGCACTGGCCATTTCCAGTTCACCGAGCCGGAGCGAATTGTTGACAACCACCGAGGCACGCGGAATGCGGCGCCTGTTGTAGGCCTCGAAAGCTTCATCGATCGAACCGGCACGACCGAGTTCCTCGACGAGAACGATCGCATCTTCGACGGCTGCTCCTGCGCCGGAGCCGAGATGCGGCGTTGTCGCGTGGGCGGCATCGCCCAGAAGCGCCACGCGGCCCTTGGTCCAGGTGTCGGTCAAAAGGAGGGCTTCGAGCGGGCGATAGACGATATGGCTCTTGTCGTTGATCTGGTCGCGCAGTTCGGCAACCGGTCCTTGGAAATCGTCCATGAGGCGTCGCAGAATGGCGGGGAATTCGCTCTCGTTGCGCCACGGATTATCCGGCACATGTTCGAGCAGATACATATACATCTTGTTCGGCGAACAGAGGCTGAAGCCGACCTTGACCTTCTCGCCCAGGAACATGCGGCCCTTTTCCCAGCCTTCCGGGATATCGAAGAGCACGCGCCAGCAGGCCTGGCCGGTGAAACGCGGCTTGGGCGCATCCGGGAATGTCAACGCGCGCGTCTTCGAAAACAGCCCGTCGGCACCGATGACGAGATCGTAGCGACCCTGCGATCCGTCCGAAAAGACGACATCGACGCCGCTTTCATCCTGTGCGTAGCTCTCTATCGTAATCCCAAGACGGGCCTTGATGCCGAGATCCGTGACCTTTTTTTTCATCATCGCATGCAACACGGGGCGCAACACACCGCCTTCGCCGGGAACATCAGGCGAAAACAGCCTTGGTGCCGCGATGTCGCGCAGAAGATTGCCCTTGTTGTCGCAAAGGAAGATGCCATCATAGCAATTGCCTTCCGTCATCAGTTGCGGCGCAAATCCGAGATCGCCAAAGGCGCGGAGCGTCAGCATCGAAAGGGTGATCCCGGTGCCATAGACACCCCATTTCGGATCGCTGTCGATCAGGTCGATCCCGGTCACACCGGCTTCCGCCAGGCGGATTGCAACCGCCATGCCGCCCACGCCGCCACCGACGATCAGGACCCTGCCGGCCAGCTTTCGCACATTCTCGTTGGACACGATATTCCCTCCCGCGGACTGAATGGTCCGCACTCCTTCAAAAGATCTCATGCGCCCGATCGGAACCCGATCGGGAACGGTTGCCGCCTGCCTCAATCCCAGCCGGCATCCGCCTTTGTGTCGTCCTTCGGCACGAATTCCGGATGCAGACGGAACTCCCATTTCTGCGAAGTGCCGAGAAAGGCAGGAATCTTGTGCATCCAGCTATAGGTGCCGAACACCTGGTTCCATTCGCGCGGGATCCAGTTGTCATCGATATAGTCTGAATCGGCGCCATATTCGGCTTCACCGCCGGCGGGGCATTCGAGATAGGAAAAGAGTGCCGATGCAATGCGGTGCCGGCCCGAACCGAGCGGACCCGTGTTCCAGCCGCGGCGGGTCATGTAGTTGGTGCCGATCATCAGCTCATCGATGTCTTCGACGCCGAAATTGGTGTGGTGATAGACAGGGTAACCCGGCAGCGCCGGAAACTTCATGTTGATCAGAAACAGGTTGTGATGCTCGTTCGCTCCATCGGCCCTCAGATAGAAGCCCATGCCGAGCTGCTCTTCCGACATCCGGAAATCGAGGACATCGCGGTACCATTCATATTCGGCGCGCGGATCGGGAACGGCAAACACGGTGTGGGTGATCGTCTTCGGCTTGGCGCGTGTCTTCCATTTGCGCGGCGTATTGAGCCGGTTGACGTGCCCGGGCGCATTCAGCGGATCCGGAGCATAGGTGACCTTCTTGCGATTGAAGACCTTGAGCCCGATGGGAAGGCCCGAACAGGTGGCGAAATGGACAGTGCCATCCTCGGTCCTGCGAACCTCCTGGGTCTGCGACACACGCGCCACCAGGGCCTCGAGATTTTCAGCAGTGTCGACGCCCCAGATCACTTCCTTGACGCCCTTGCCGATATAGGGCGACTTCGGCACCAGCGGATCGTCGAGATAACGCAGGATGACGTTGGAGCCTTCATCGAGGCGATAGTGGGTATGGTCGTTGCCGGCCGATTTCTGCACGAGGCCGAAATCGTCAAAGAAACGGGTGCAAAGCGAGAGATCCTCAACGCCGAACAGCAGGGTCTCGATGCCGATGATAGCCATGGGGCCGCCTTTCCTCGAAAGTCACGTCAGCCATCCCTCGCAAGGAAGGTGGCAGTTCAATGGTGGTGCGGCGATTTCCTCCCGCCTCATCTTGTTTATACAAGCGCCCAAACAATCTGAAAAATGGATTGCTGAGATAGGATTTATCACCTGCACCAATACATGACTATCGTCAAATCAGCCTTTGCGGCTGGCTTCGAGGCTTGTCCGCATCGCGTTGAGGGTCTGCTGGCCAAGACCCCGCACGGCTGCTTCGATGATGTCGCCATCGCCCAGTGCTGGCCGATCGGACAAGACCGGGCCTGAATCGGTGCCGCAGCAGACAAGATCGCCAGGGAAGAGATGGAAATCGTGCGTCAACCGGGCAACGGTCGCGGCAATCGTCTCGCTCCGCGATGCGAGGTTCGCTTTCAGGTTGGTTTCGCCATTGAAGGCGATGTTGGTATCGACTGCATCAATCGCGTCGGCAAAGGCGGCCGGGACGAAATAGGGACCGGTCGGAAGGAATGCCGGCTGCGATTTTGCCTTGAGCCAGTCGACACTTTCCGTGCCATCGATTAGGGAAAGATCCGTGACGGTCATATAGCCCGCTATGGCATTGACGGCCTGTGCCGGGTCCAGTTCATAGCTCGGATGGGCGATGACGGCGCCGACCTTGACTTCGCCGACGACCTTTCCGTCGCGCGACGGCAAATGGATCTTCGCTTTTGGGCCGACCACCGTGGAGGCAAGCTTGTTCACGAACAGACCTGGTTTCTCACCGGCATTGGTCACTTCGCACAGAACCTGGCGTGGTGTTTCAAGCGGCGCGACCGGTGTCAGAAACTCGATCGCCGTAAAGGCGCTGCGGAAATATTTACCCGCTTCGGCATCATCGAGGGCGGCAACGGTGGCGCAAAGTGCACGGAAATTATGATCCCAGTTCTGCAACAGGCCGAACAGGGATTCCTTGCCCGTAAGCGCCAGGCCAAGACGTGCGGCCAGAGTGGCGATCGCCTCGATGGAGATGGCGGCTTCATCATCGAGAACAATGGCCGGAAAGGCCGGGCTGCCGCTGACGGTGAACATGCCCAGGACGAACGGGATTGGTGTGCTGTCGATCATATCTTCCTCCCTTTTCCTTTCATTAGGCGGCAAGAGGCGGCCAACAAAGGCCTTTTCAAAGATAGCGGCTATCGGAAACGGCAATGGCAAGCCGGCGGTCATGCATCGCCTTTACGATTTGGAAACCAGCCTTGCGCTATCGTTGATGCTGCTTTGCAAAAAGCGCATTTGCGTTATGTGCGATGCAGCAATATAAATGACGTCAAGAAGTCGATACTCCTCCTCCCAATCGGCTTCTGGCGACCACCGGCACTCCTCCTCCCAGCCGTTGGTCAATATCAAAAGCCCGGTGCATCCTCCTCCCGCACCGGGCTTTTTTGTGTCTTTCGGTCAGCCATGCTGTCGAATTCGAGCCGCGCCTTTCAGCGCGGCCGGCCCTCGTAGAGCGGTACGAAATCGCGGCCGCCATCGATCGAAGAGGGGCGTCCATCAAGAAAGAGTTCGCCGATCCTGGGTGCTGTGCGGGCAATCACCTTGCCACGGCGGATCACGGCGAGCCGGTTCGGCTTCAGCCGCAGCGCTTCATAGACATCTTCAGCTTGCAGGATCACAAGATCGGCGTTGCAGCCCTTGGCGAGACCATAATTCTCAAGCCCCATCGTCCTGGCCGAGTTGACCGTCAGTGCATCGAAGATCTTCCGTTTGTCCTCAAGCCCGGCCATCTGTGCAACATGGATCGCCATATGGCCGACTTCCAGCATGTCGCCCGATCCCATCGAATACCAGGGGTCCATCACGCAGTCATGGCCGAAGGAGACGTTGAGGCCTGCCGCCATCAGTTCCTTCACCCGCGTCATGCCGCGCCGCTTGGGATAGGTGTCGTGGCGGCCCTGCAGCATGATGTTGATCAGCGGATTGGGAATCACATTGATCTCGGCTTCCGCCATCAGCGGAATGAGCTTCGAGACATAATAATTGTCCATCGAATGCATCGAAGTGAGATGCGAGCCCGCCACGCGGCCTTGAAGACCGAAGCGGATCGTCTGGGCGGCGAGCGTTTCGATATGGCGCGACATCGGATCGTCGGTCTCGTCGCAATGCATGTCGACCGGCAGGCCGCGATCGGCGGCGATGCGGCAGAGCGCTTCGACCGACAGCCGCCCATCCTCCATCGTGCGTTCGAAATGGGGAATGCCGCCGACAATGTCGACGCCCATGTCGAGTGCACGTTCCAGTGATGCGACCCCATCGGCGGCGCGATAATAGCCGTCTTGCGGGAAGGCGACGAGCTGCAGGTCGATATAGGGTTTGACCTTCTCGCGTACCTCGATCATCGCTTCGACCGTCACCAGTCGCGGATCGGACGTATCGACATGGCTGCGGATATGCAGAAGGCCCTGGGTGACTGCGAGATCGCAATAACGCAGCGCCCGCTCGACCAGTTCTTCCTTCGTTACGATCGGACGCAGTTCGCCCCAGAGTGCGATGCCTTCGAGAAGCGTGCCGGAGACATTCATGCGCGGCAAGCCAAGCGAGAGCGTCGCATCCATATGAAAATGCGGATCGACGAAGGAGGTCGAGACGAGCCTGCCGGTCGCATCGATCGTCTCGGCCGCTTCGGCGGTGATGTTGGCCTCGATCGCTTCGATTATCCCGTTGCGGATGGCGATATCGACGCCCTTGCGACCATCCGGCAGGTTGCCGTTCTTGAGGATGAGATCGAACATGGTGGGTTCCTTTCGGTCAGCGTTCGCCGCGGCGATAGGGTTGCATCAGCGCCTGCGGCACCCGGGCCCGGCGGGCCATGATGGCAAGAGCTGCAATCGAGAGAATGTAGGGCGTCATCAGGAAGATCTGGTAGGGCACGCCCTCGATGGCGGTTTGAAGCCGGAGCTGGAAAGCATCGAAGAAGGCGAACAGAAGCGCGCCGAACAGGGCGCGACCCGGCCTCCAGGAGGCGAAGACGACGAGCGCGATGCAGATCCAGCCGCGACCCTGCACCATGGTCGGAAAGAAGGAGTTGAAGGCCGACAACGTCAGGAAGGCGCCGCCCATGGCCATCAGCGCCGAGCCTGCGAGCACCGCGCCATAGCGCACGACCATCGGATTGACACCCTGGGCTTCTGCCGCATGCGGATTTTCGCCCGTCATCCGGACGGCGAGCCCGAGCGGTGTCCGAAACAGGATATAGGCCATCAGAACCGCAAGGAGGATCGCCAGATAGGTCGGCATGGTCTGGGTAAAGAGCGCCGGCCCGATGAAGGGCAGATCGGAAAGGCCTGGAATGGCGATCGGCTGAAACGGCTCGATAGTCGGCGGCGTTCCGGCCACCGGCACGATGAGCCGGAACACATAATAGCTGAAGCTCGAGGCAAACAGCGTCACGCCAAGGCCGGAGACATGCTGCGACAGGCCGAGCGTGACAGTCAATGCTGCATGCAATAACCCGAAGATCGCGCCGGAGAGGGCGGCGACGGCCAGTCCGGTCCAGAGATCGGCGCCATGGAATACCGCGAGCCAGCCGATCATGGCGCCAAAGGTCATGATGCCTTCGATACCGAGATTGAGAACGCCCGCCCGTTCGCACAGAAGCGCGCCCAGCGTGCCGAAAATCAATGGCGTGGCGATGCGCAGGACGGCTGCCCAGAGGCCGACGGAGGCTAGGATATCGATCAGCGTGCTCATCGGCGGATCCTGTATTGGGCGAAGAACAGTGCCACCAGCATGGTGATCAGCGACAGCGCCACGGTCACATCGGCAATGTAGGTGGGAATGCCCATCGAGCGGCTCATGCCATCGGCACCGACGAACATGGTGGCCGTGAAAAGGGCGGCAAGAATGACGCCGAGCGGATTGAGATTGGCAAGCATCGCGACCACGATGCCGGAATAGCCGAAGCCGGGCGAAAGATCGGTGGTGACATAGCCCTTGACCCCCATCACCTCGACGGCACCGGCAAGGCCGGCAAGACCACCCGAAATGCAGGCGACCTTGATGAGGGTGGAGGCGAGCGGGACCCCGGCGAAGACCGCCGCCCCCGGATTGAGCCCCGCTGCGCGCGACTGCAGGCCGAAGACGGTGCGCGACTGCACGAGATGGACGAGGATGGCGATGATGACCGCAATCGCGAGCCCGATATGCAGCCGCGACCGTTCAATGAGTTTCGGCAGCATTGCCGCATCCGGGACCGATTGCGATTGCGGCCAGCCGAAGGCGAGCGGGTCCTTCAGCACCCCATCGATCAGCATCGAAACGATCAGGACCGCGACGAAATTCATCAACAGGCTCGTGACGACCTCGTCGACCGAGAATTTCAGCCTGAGCCACAGCGGAATGAGGATCAGCACCATGCCGGCGATGGCGCCGACCACGAACAGGATCGGGATCGACAGATAGCCCGGAACGCCATTGAGGACCTGCGAGCCGACAGCGGCGACCGCTATCGCGCCGAGATAGAACTGGCCTTCGGCACCGATGTTCCACAGCCGGGCCCGGAAGGCGACGGCGGCGGCCAGTCCGGTCAGCATCAGCGGCGTGGCGCGGGTCAGGGTTTCGGTCGCCGACAGGCGCGACCCGAACGCGCCGGTGATGATCTTGCCATAGGCCTCGAAAACGGGAGCACCGGCAATGGCAATCAGGATGCCGGCGATCAGCAATGCAGCGATCACCGCGATCAGCGGTGTCAGCACCAGTAGCGCCAGCGAGCGATGTTCCCGACGTTCAAACCGCATGGGCGGTCTCCCCCTCATGCCAGTCGCCAGCCATCATCAATCCCAGTCGTCGCGCATCGGCGGTTTCGGTTGCCACCGGCGGTGACAGGCGCCCCCCGACAATAGCCTGGATACGATCGGACAGCGCGATCACCTCATCGAGATCTTCCGAAATCAAAAGCACGGCGGTTCCCGCCTTGCGGGCGGCGAGAATCCGTTCATGCACGGCTGCGACAGCCCCCTCGTCGAGCCCGCGCGCAGGCTGGGCCGCAATCAGGATCTTCGGCCGGTCATGCAGGTTGCGCCCAAGAATGAGCTTCTGCATGTTGCCGCCGGAAAGAAGCCGCGTACGGGTGGCCGGCCCGCCGCCGCGGACATCGAATTCTTCAATGATTTCGCGGGTGAAATCCATGCCGGCCTTGCGATCGACGATACCGTTGCGGGCAAAGCGCGGTGAGGCGATCCGCTCCAGCACTGCATTTTCCCACAGCGCCATGTCGCCGATTGCGCCCTCATGGTTGCGGTCTTCCGGAATGCGGCCGATACCGGCTTCGACAACCTCGGCCACCGAAAGATCGCCAACTGCTTCGCCGAACAGCAGCAGATCGCCGGAAGTGCGGGCGATTGTTCCCGACAGGAGATGCGCAAGCACCGCCTGCCCATTGCCGGAAACGCCGATAATGCCGAGCACTTCGCCGGCATGGAGGCGAAAGTTGATGGCCTTCAGCCGGTCGACACCGGCCTGATGCACGGTGATGTTGGCGGCTTCCAGAACCACGGCGCCGGGGGTAGAGGCCTCGCGCACCGGTCGGGCAACGCGGCGGCCGACCATCAGTTCGGCGAGATCGGCCTTGCTGGTTTCGGCGACTTTGCGTTCGGCTACCAGTTTGCCGCCGCGCAGGACGATGATGCGATCGGCAGCCGACATGACCTCATCGAGCTTGTGGGAAATGAAGATCAGCGACAGACCCTGCCGCGCCATTTCCTTCAGCGTTGCAAACAGCTTTTCCGCCTCGATATTGGTCAAGACCGCCGTTGGCTCGTCGAGGATCAGAATGCGGGCGTCATTGTAGAGCGCCTTGAGGATTTCCACCCGCTGCTGCTCGCCAACCGACAGATCGCCCAGCCGTGCATCCGGATCGACTCGGAGGCCGAACCGTTCGGCGATCGTCAATAGCTTGGCGCGGGCGCGCACCGTATCCGATTTCAGCGACCAGAGGCTTTCGGTGCCGGTCATGACACTTTCGAGCACGGTCAGATTGGGCGCCAGCGAGAAATGCTGATGCACCATGCCGATGCCGGCGCGAATGGCCGCGCGCGGCTTGCCCGGCGGCAGATCCTGCCCCTCGATGCGGATATGGCCGGTATCCGGCATGTAATGGCCGAACAGGATGCTCATCAGCGTCGTCTTGCCGGCGCCGTTCTCACCGAGCAGTGCCATGATCTCGCCCTTGGCGAGGGTGAGCGAGATATCGTCATTGGCGAGATTGTCGCCGAACCGTTTGCTGATGCCGGAAATCTCGAGCACTGGCTGCGTCATGCGTCTAACCCCGCGATCGGAAAGGGATGCTGCCAGCGCTCTTCGCGCTCCAGCCGCTCGGCAAGCGCCAAGAGCAGCGGTTCGTGGCCGAAGGGCGCAATCATCTGCACCGGCAGCGGCAATCCATCGGCATCAGCCCCGAAGGGAAGCGTGATGGCGGGGAAACCGGCAATGTTGGCGAGTGCCGCGAGCGGCGCAAAAGCGCTCATGCGCTTCAGTTGCAGCTCGGGATCGGCATGGTCGGACGGAAACGAGCCGATCGGCAAGGGCGGTCCCGACAGCATCGGCGCCAGGATGACATCGACGGACTGGAACAGCTGCCAGAGATCGCGGCTCACCAGCACGGCAGCATTGAGGGAATTCCACAGCATCGCGGCGGAAAGCGCCCTGCCCCGCTCAAGAAAAGCGCGTGTCAGCGGCTCGGCAAGCGTCTCGTCGAGGGCCGGGCTTTTCAGCGCGAGCGCAAGATTGGCGGCGATGATATCGCCGAAGATCCGGCCCGAAGCAGATTGCATCGCCGCAAATTGCGACCAGTCGAGCGGTGTCAGCCGATGGCCGGCCGCCTCGAGGCTGCGGGCGGCGGCCAGAACGGCTTCGCTGCGCTGCGATTCGGTGGGAAAATCCGTGCCGGTTTCGCACAGGAGCCCGATCTTGAGCACACCGTCCGGCATCGAAATGAGTGACGGTTCAGGCCCCGGCCCCTGAACGTTTCCGGCAAGGCAGGCGAAAGCGGTCGCCGCATCGCGCACGCTCCGGGTGACGGCAAGTTCGCTGGCGATGCCGCCCAGATGATTACCGAAATTGGGGCCGCCCGGCATGATGCCGCGGCTGGGTTTGAGGCCGACCAGTCCGCAGCAGGCAGCCGGCACCCGGATCGAACCGCCGGCATCGGTCGCATGCGCGATCGCCACCAGGCCAGCTGCCACGGCGGCCGCCGAACCGCCCGACGAACCACCGGGCGTGCGTGACGGATCGAGCGGATTGCGGCAGATCGGTCCCGCCATCGGTTCGCTCGCCAGCGACAGTCCGAGTTCAGGCACGGTGGTGAGGCCAAAGGGAATGAGGCCCGAATCGCGAAAACGTTGCGCGAGTTCCGAATCGGGTAGCCCGCTCTGGCGGTCGATCATGCGGGAACCTGCGGCCACCGGCAGCCCTCGGAACGGTCCGCCGAGATCCTTGGCGAGTGTCGGCACGCCGCCGAAAGGGCGCTGGGCAAAACTGTCCGGTTCGCGTGCGCGTTCCAAATCCATGGCGCTCGCGCCCGCCCGGCCGAGCTCGGGATCGCAATAGGTAACAGCGCCGAGATCGGCACGCCTGTCGATCGCGGCCAGCGAGGCCTCCATGGCCTCAAGCGATGTCAGGCGACCCGTCCGGATCGCCTGTGCGAGTTCCGTTGCATCCTGCTGCATGATGGCGGCAGGTTACTTCGGCTCTTCCATCATCTTCGGCACTTCGAAGGCACCCGACTTGATGTCGGCACGCACCTTTTCCATCGCCGCTTCCGCATCGGCGGGGGCAACGCCCTTCACATAAGCGATATCGCTGCCGCCTTCCTTCATCAGGCCATAGGCGGTGTAGTTGCGGCCGACCGGCTTGCCGGCGGCGACATCGGCGATCGCGGCGTTCAGGATTGGGCGGAAGCCCCAGAGCGCATTGGCAAATACGGTGTCCGGATAACGCGGAGAATAATCGATCAGCGAGCCGACTGCCTTGATGCCGCGCTCCTTGGCGGCATCGGCCGTGCCGATACGCTCGCCGAACAGAATGTCGGCGCCCGCATCGATCTGCGCCAGGCCTGCTTCGCGGGCCTTCGGCGGATCGAAAAAGGTGCCGATGAAGGAAACGAGATGCTTGGCATCCGGATTAACGGCCTTCACGCCGGCCGCAAAGGCATTGATCAGCATGTTGACTTCCGGAATCGGGATCGCACCGACCGAGCCGACGATGTTCGACTTGGTCATCTTGCCGGCCAGCATGCCGGCGAGATAGGCCCCGTCATGGTTCCAGGTGCCGAAGACGCCGAAATTGGAGCCTTCCTCATTGCCGCTCGAGCCGAGAACGAAGGCAGTGTCCGGATAGTCGGCGGCAACCTGGCGGGCTTCCTTCTCGACCGCATAGGCTTCGCCGATGATCAGCTTGTTGCCCTGTTCGGCATATTCGCGCATGGCGCGGGGATAATCGGTGCCGGAAACGCCTTCGGAAAAGACATACTCGATCACACCTTCGGCTGCAGCATCCTGCAGCGCCTTGTGGAGACAGGAATTCCACGCATTTTCGACCGGCGAGGCATGAATGCCGGCGACCTTCATCGGCGTTGCGGCGCGCGCGAACGGCGCCAGACCGCTCACACCCAGCGCCAGGCCGGAGGCGAGAACGGTGCGGCGGGAAATCAGGAATTCCTTGGTCATTGTGCAGTTCCCCTTTTTTACCTTTTGGTTCAAAAACCATAGCAGTGCCCAAAAAGGTGTCAAGCAACCCCTGGGCCTAAAAAGCATGCAAGGCTTTGGTGTTCATAGCTTTTCGCGTTCGATGACAAAATGCGGGCCTCTGCTATCATCGAACGGTCATCCCAAAGACATGCGCCTGTCATCTGATCTCCTTAGGTAGCTCCGCGAACCAAGCCACGCCAACCTTCGGGAGACTATGATGAACAGAAAATGGCTGCTTTCCACCGCGCTGACGATCGGCGCCCTCGCCCTCGGTGCAACGAGCGGCGAAGCCCGCACGAAGTTCGAATTCTGGTACGGCCTCAGCGGCGACCTGAGCGAGCGCATCCAGGACATGTGCAAGACCTTTAACGACTCGCAGGCAGACTACGAGATCGTCTGCGTCAGCCAGGAAACCTATGAGAACAACCTGCAGAACACGATCGCTGCCTTCCGCGCCCAGAAGCATCCGACCGTGACGCAGATCTCCGATGGCGGCACGCTCGACCTCATGCTCTCCGGCGCCTATGTTCCGGTGCGCGAGCTGATGGAAAAGAACGGCTACCAGATCGACTGGAAGAACTATTTCTCCGGTATCGCCTCGTACTATTCCTCGCCGTCGGGCGAACTGCTCTCGATGCCGTTCAACTCCTCGACCGCAATGATCTATTACAACACCGACGCGCTGAAGGCCGTGGGCTTTGAAGGCCTGCCGAAGACCTGGAGCGAAGTCGAGACCGTTGCCCGCGCCATGAAGGCCAAGGGCTACGAATGCCCGGTTGCGTTCGACCCGACCGGTGTCTGGCAGTGGTTCGAACAGTTCTCGGCGATCCACAACCAGCCGATCGCTACCAAGGGCAACGGTTACGAAGGTCTCGATGCCGAAGTCACCTTCAACAAGACCAAGTTCGTCGACCAGCTGACCTGGATCAAGAAGATGTATGACGAAGGTCTCTTCGTCCACAAGAGCAAGGCCGTCGGCGAAACCGCCAACGATGCCTTCGTCAATGCCAAGTGCCAGATCACCTCGTCGTCGATCGCCGATCACGGCACGTTCGGCAAGCAGGCCAAGGAAGGCATGCATTGGGACGTCTCCATGCTACCGCTCCTCGATGGCTTCACCCGTACCAACTCGCTCGTGGGCGGCGCTTCGCTCTGGACGCTGAAGGGCAAGTCGGAAGAAGAATACAAGGGCGCTGCCGCCTTCTACGCCTTCCTCGCCAAGCCGGAACAGGCTGAATGGTGGTCAACCGTGACCGGCTACATCCCGGTGACCAACAGCGGTTTCGAAGCCATGAAGGCCAAGGGCTTCTACGACAAGGCTCCCTACAAGGGCCGCGAACTGGCCATCGCCAGCCTGACCGCCACCCCGCCGACCGAATATACCCGCGGCGTGCGTCTCGGCAATTTCAATGCCATCCGCAAGGAAATCGCCAATGCCATGCAGGAAGTGGTGTTCAACAACAAGCCGGTCCAGCAGGCGCTTGACGAAGCCGCTGCCCGCTCGAACGAAATCCTGCGTCGTTTCGAAAAGACCTATCAGGGCAAGGCCCTGAACTGATCGCACCGTCTTTCGGGCAGCCTTCGGGCTGCCCGTTTCCCTTTTTCAAGATTGGCATAAATTCATGGAACGGCGCGCTTACTATCGCAACCGGGTCCTGCCCTGGCTGCTGGTTGCTCCCCAGCTGCTTCTGGTCCTGGTGTTCTTCTACTGGCCGACATCGCAGGCGCTCTACTGGGCCTTCACGCTCGAACAGCCCTGGGGTGGCGGCAACGAATGGGTCGGTTTCGACAATTTCTCAGCCGTCTTTTCCGACAGCCGCTATTGGGCCACCGTCGTGCGCTCCGCCGTCTATGGCGTGTCGGCAACCGCAATCTCGATGGTGATCGCGCTGACGCTGGCGCTGTTCGTCGATCGCGGTCTGCGTGGAACCAAGCTGTTCCAGTCTGTTTTCATCTGGCCCTATGCACTCGCCGCGCCGGTCGTTGGCGTCGCCTTCCGCTTCATCCTCTCGCCCGAAGCCGGGATGGTGGGCGCAGTCAATCTGGTCTGGCCCGGCATCTGGGACCCGGCGACCAACGGCACGCATGCGCTGATCATGGTCATCATCTGCCATGCCTGGCTGTCGATCGGCTACAATTTCGTGTTCTTTCTGGCCGGCCTGCAGATGATCCCGCGCTCGATCTCGGAAGCAGGTGCCATGGATGGTGCTCGCCCCGCCCGTCGCATGCTTGATCTGCAATTGCCGCTGATCGCACCGACGACCTTCTTCCTGCTGATCATGAACATCATCTCCACCTTCACCGACAGTTTCGCCCTCATCGACACGATGACGGAAGGCGGGCCGATCGGCTCGACGGAGGTCATGGTCTACAAAATCTATGAAAACGGCTTCAAGGGCCTCGATTATTCGGGCGCGGCTGCCCAGTCGATCGTGCTCATGCTCATTGTCATCGCGCTGACCTTCGTCCAGTTCAAATGGGTCGAGCGCCGCATCCATTATGCGTGAGGATCGTCATGATCGAACGTTCGCCGCTCTTTGACTACATCACCTACGGGGTCATGATCCTCGGCCTCGTCATCATCGTCATGCCGTTCTGGATCGTCTTCGTCGGCGCATCGCTGTCGCTGCCGGAAGTCTCGCGGGTGCCGATGGCTCTCTGGCCCTCGGACCATCTGTGGGAAAATCTCACCAAGGCCTGGACGCGGGCCGATCTCGGACCCAAGCTCATCAATACGCTGATCGTCGCCACCTGCGTGACGATCGGCAAGATCACGATCGCCGCGTTTACGGCCTTTTCGATCGTCTTCTTCAACTACCGTTCTCGGATGGTGGTGTTCTGGCTCATCTTCATCACGCTCATGCTGCCGCTCGAAGTCCGCATCGTGCCGACCTATTCGATCGCGGCCAATGCGCTGCAGCCGTTCCAGTCCATTCTGGACTGGCTCGGCATCACGGGCCTCGTCGAAACTGTGTCCGGCATCCGCATCGCGATGAACTGGAACCTTCTGAATTCCTATTCCGGCCTTATCCTGCCGCTGGTGGCCACCGCTACGGGTACCTTCCTTTACCGCCAGTTCTTCATGACGGTACCGGATGAGCTGGTGGAAGCTTCCAAGATGGACGGGTCGGGGCCGATGCGTTTCTTCTTCGACGTGCTCATTCCGCTCTCGCGTACCAACATGCTGGCGCTCGCCACCATCATGTTCGTCTCCTCCTGGAACCAGTATCTCTGGCCGCTGCTCGTGACTACCGACCGGCCCAATTACGGCACGGTGATGATGGAACTGAAAAGCCTCATCCCCGCGCAGAACGGTATGCCCGAATGGAACGTCACCATGGCGGGCGCCCTCATCGTCATGCTGCCGCCGCTCCTCGTCGTTGCCTTCATGCAACGCTGGTTCGTGCGCGGCCTGATTTCGAAAGACAAGTGAACGGGGGAACCCATGTCAGCCATCAGTCTCAGAAATGTTCGCAAGCGTTACGGCAAGAACGACATCATCCATGGCGTCGATCTCGAGATCGAGGCCGGAGAATTCATCGTCATTCTCGGCCCGTCGGGCTGCGGAAAATCCACGCTCCTGCGCATGATCGCCGGCCTTGAAGAAATCTCCGGCGGCGAGATCGCCATCGGCGACCGTGTCGTCAACAAGCTCGAGCCGCGCGAGCGCGGCTGCGCCATGGTGTTCCAGAATTATGCGCTCTATCCGCATATGACGGTGGCCGCCAATATCGGCTATTCACTCAAGGTGGCCGGCGTTCCGAAGGCCGAGCGCGACGAGCGTGTACAGAAAGTCGCCCAATCTGTCGGCCTCGGCGATTATCTCGACCGTCGCCCGGCGGCCCTTTCCGGCGGTCAGCGCCAGCGCGTGGCGATGGCGCGCGCCATGGTGCGCGAGCCGAAGGTCTTCCTGTTTGATGAACCTTTCTCCAACCTCGATGCCAAGCTGCGCGTCGCCATGCGGGCGGAAGTGCGCCGCCTGCATCGCCAGCTCGGCGTCACCTCCATCTTCGTGACGCATGACCAGGTCGAAGCCATGACGCTCGCCGATCGGCTCGTAATCATGAATGGCGGCCATGTCGAACAGGTTGGCCGCCCGGCCGATATCTATGATCGTCCCGTCAGCCGTTTCGTTGCCGATTTCATCGGATCGCCGGCGATGAACCTGCTCGAAGGCACGTTCGACGAGAATGGCCATTTCGTTCACGGCGCGGGCGGTCGCATTGCCGTCTCGTCGCTCAACGGCCAGCGCGTGCCCGGCCGCAAGATCGTGCTCGGTATCCGACCGGAATCGGTCCGGCGCACCAACGAGGCCACCGAAGGCGCCATCCCCGGCGTGGTCGACTATGTGGAAGAGCTCGGCTCCGCTCGCCTCATTCATGCCGATGTCGCCGGCAGCCGCCTCGTCGCGCTCGATACCGAAGGCCGCGAACTGGCCTCCGGTACGCCTATTCATCTCACGCTTGACGATGCCTTGCATGCCTTCTCGATCGAGGACGGCAAGCGCATCGATGTCCACGCCCCCGTCAACAAGACCCATACTGGAGACACTCAATGAGCAATATCATCGGAACCGGCTTCAATGCCGCTTCGGCCGATGGCGAAATCGCCAGCCTTGAAGCCGATCTGCGTGCACTCGCCGATATCGGCTGCGACACGGTCGAACTCGGCATCACCACGGTCGATCTGATCTCTGGCGGCCGCATCATCGAAGAGCGCGCCTCGCGTCTCGTGCCGATGCTGAAGCAGTTCGATTTCCGCTACACGGTCCACGGCCTCGTCTCGTCGAATTTCATGGATCCGGTTACCCAGCGTTACCAGATCGATGCCGCCAAGGCGCTGGTCGAAATCTGCGACCGCATCGACGCCCGCATCCTCGTCCAGCATGGCGGCTGCCTGCGTGCCGACCAGATCTTCGATCGTGCCGAGACCGATGCCCGCGAACGGGAAGCGTTGGTGGAACTCGGCGATTTTGCCCGTCCCTATGGTGTCCGCATCGCGCTCGAAAACATCTTCACCACCGAACCGGGCCAATATCGCCAGACCCCAGCCGAAGTGGCGGAGACTGTCAAGGCGGTCAACCACCCCAACATCGTGGCCCTGATCGATTTCAGCCACGCCTATATCGAATCGACCTATCGCGGGCTCGATTTCCTCGAGCAGCTGCGCGCCATGGCGCCGGTCGCAGGTCATCTGCATGTGCATGATTCCTTCGGTCGGCCGCAGGGTTTCTATCGCGGCTTCCATCCGCAGGAAAATACAGCCATGGGCGTCGGCGATCTCCATATGCCGCTCGGCTGGGGCGATATTGCCTGGGAAGAGATCTTTGCCGAACTGACCTTCCTGCCCGAGACCGTTCTGATGATGGAAATCGGTGCGCGCTATCGCAGCGAACAGCCTGCTAGCCTCGAACGTGCCCGTCGTCTCATCGAGATCAACAATGGCCAGCGGGCGCTGGCTGCCGAATAACCCCGCCGGCGGCGGGTTCGCCCGCCGCCCTTTCAAACTGGAAAAGACATGTTGAAATTCATTGTTCTGAGCGATCTCCACCTCGTGCCGGAAGGGCGCGTGTCCAATGGTCTCGATACGGCAGAGCGTCTTGCGCTCGCCATCGAAAGCATCAACCGTGATCATGCCGATGCCGACTTCTGCCTCCTGGCCGGCGATCTCGCTGACCGCGGCGAAGCCGATGCCTATCGTCGGCTGCAGACGATTCTTGCACCTCTTGGCGTGCCGCATCACATCACACTCGGCAACCATGACAACCGGCCGGTGTTTCTCGATGTGTTCGGGACCGACGAGGCTGATGAAAACGGCTTCATCAACAAGGTGATCGATGCGAAGGGCTATCGGGTGATCCTGCTCGACAGTTCCGAGCCCGGCAAGGTTTCCGGCATTCTCTGCGACAAGCGTCTCGACTGGTTGAAGGCACGGCTTGCCGAAGCTTCCGATCGTCCGGTCATTGTCGTGCTGCATCATCACGCCAATGATCTTGCACTGCCGGTCGATGTGATCAAGCTCGAAGAGGCAGAGCGGTTCCTCGCCGTTCTCAAGACCCATCCGGACATTCGCCAGGTGATCGCGGGTCATGTGCACATCACCACCACCGGCGTCTGGCACGGCATTCCGTTCACCACGCTAGCCGGCAGTCACTACAATGTCTCGCTGCATCTCGAAAGCGTTGGCGGCGAACAGAAGCGGCTTGAAGGACCGGCGCAATATGCGGTGGTGCTGGCCGACGAGCAGTCAACGCTCGTCCATTTCAACGACTATATCGACCGGCATCTGCAGATGGCGCCGGCGCTTTTCGGCTGAAAAAGGAAGCTACCCGCTCAGCGCATAGCTGGCCTGCAGAAATCTGCCTAGAATATGGGCGTGATTAATGTATAGTCAGATTCATCGAAGCACTGCACCTCCTCCCGCGGAGCTTCGGATTTGCAGACGGGTTACTCCTCCTCCCAAACCCTCTGCGGGAACAGTAGCACTCCTCCTCCCAGCTGCTGTTCGGTTCTTTCGGAAAAGCCTGCCGCACCTCCTCCCGCGGCAGGCTTTTTCAGTTCTGGAGGAGAATCTCCCGCTCAGGATCGCGGCAGGATCACCGACTGAAAGATCAGGACCATGTTCTTCGCCAGTCGTGGCGCAAAGACGTTCACGGCATTCGGTCCGGTGAAATCCGATTTCAGCCAGCGGACGACCAGGGTCACGAAACCGCCCGCGATGAAAGCAGGGTCGATTCGCCCTGAGAGCGCCGCCTCACGGATTTTGTGGCGGATTGGCGAGCGGGTCATAAGCTCCGCTTCGATGAAATCGCAAAGGTCATCATAGAGCGGAAAAGAGCCGGCACCATGCAGCACCCGGCGATAGAACGCGCTGTGAAGAACGATGTGGCTGAGGATTCCGGTGATCGTCTGTTCAAGTTCCCATCCGGAAGGATCCAGTTCTTCCCATTCACGGATTTCATGCTGTGCCGGAAACGAGGATTGCAATCGTTCGATCAAAGCTGCGCGGGCGGCGGCGTTGATATCCGGAAAATGCTGGTAGAAGGTCGGGCGCGTCACCTGGGCGCGCCGAACCAGATCCGAAATGGTGATCTCGCTCACCGGACGTTCGTCCAGAAGCCCGGTTATTGCATCGACGAGCGCGGCTCGTGTGCGAATGAGCCGCGCATCTGGACTGCGGTCAGCCATGCGCCGGCGTTTCTGCTGCCGGGATTGCGCCGGGCGTCAGGTCGTCTTGCGTCCCATCGCCACCCTTTTCCGGTTCCTTGATCCGGAACCAGGCGATGTAGAGCGCCGGAAGGAAGAGCAGCGTGATCGCTGTGCCGGCAATGATGCCGCCCATCATGGCATAGGCCATCGGGCCCCAGAACACTTCGCGGGCAATCGGAATCAGTGCCAGGCTGGCCGCCGCCGCTGTCAGCGCAATCGGCCTTGTTCTGCCCTCTGTTGCTTCAAGCACGGCATCCCACCGCGCCTTGCCTTCCCGGATCAGATCCTCGATCTGCACGATCAGGATGACCGAGTTGCGGATCAGAATGCCGATCAGCGCAAGAACACCGAGCAAAGCCACGAAGCCCAGCGGCGCACCGCTCGGCAGCAGAGCCGCAACGACGCCGATCAATCCGAGCGGAGCCACCGCTACTACCAGGAAAAGGCGCTGGAAGCTCTGCAGCTGGAACATCAGGATCGTCGTCATCGTGAGCAACATCAGCGGCATGACAGCAAAGATCGGTGCCTGACTCTTGGCGCTTTCTTCCGCCGCACCTGCGGTGAAGACCTGATAGCCATCGGGAAACTTGGCAATGAATGCATCCACCGAAGGCTTCAGTTCCTTGACGACGGTCGCCGGCAGACTGCTGTCGACGATGCCCGCGCGAACGGTAATGGTCGGAAGGCGTCCGCGCCGCCAAACTGTTGGTTGTTCGAGCGTATAGTCGATGTTGGCCAGGCTCGCGAGCGGGGTGGACTCACCGTTGCCGGTGGGAATCTGCATGTTGCGCAGAGTTTCCACAGAACCGCGTTCGCTCTTCTCCGAACGCGCCACGACATTGATCAGATAGGTCGCATCACGCACTTGAGTGATGGCGACACCACCGACGATGCCATTCAGGGCATTGGAAATGTCCTGCGACGTCACACCCAGCTGGCGCGCCTTGTCCTGCAGGACATCGACGCGAACCACGCGCTGGGGTTCGTTCCAGTCAAAGGTCGGCGAACCCACTTTGGGATTGGCCGATATGACCTGCGAGAAATCGAGCGCGAGCGTGCGGACCTGTTCGGGATCGGGTCCGCTGACACGGTACTGCAGCGGTCGACCAACCGGCGGGCCAAGTTCGAGCAGTTTCACGAAAGCGTCGAGGCCGACGTAATCCTTGCGCAATATCTGCTCAAGTTGTGCCTTCACGCGGTCGCGGGCTTCCACGCTCTTGGTGACGATGATCGTCTGGCCGAAATAGGGATTTTCGGGCTGAACGTCAAAGGTCAGCACGAAACGAACGGCGCCGCGTCCCGCATAGGAACTCCAGTGGGCGATATCCGGGTTGCCTTCAAGCGCCTGCCTCTCAAATCGGGCAATCGTGTCACGCGTCTCCTTGATCGAGGAATTCTGCGGCAAGCTCCAGTCGATCACCAGTTCCGGCCGATCCGACGGAGGAAAGAACTGTTGCTGCACAAATTGCATGCCGAAGACAGAGGTGGCGAACAGCAGGATCGTCGTAAAGATGGTGATCCAGCGATGCCGCATGGCAGCCAGAATGATACTGCGCAACGCCAACATCAGCTTGCTGGGACCATGATGGTGGCCCTTGATCTGAGCTGGCAGGATCGCCACACCGAGCAGAGGGGCAAAAAGTACGGCGACCAGCCAGGAGACTGTCAGCGAAACCCCGATCACGACGAACAGGGTGAAGGTGTATTCGCCGGCGGCGCTGTTGTTGAGGCCGATCGGGATGAAGCCGGCGACCGTTACCAGAGTGCCTGTCAGCATCGGGAAGGCGGTCGAGGTATAGACATAGGTTGCGGCCTTGCGGAGACTGTCGCCCAGTTCGAGCCGTGCGACCATCATTTCCACCGCGATCATGGCGTCATCGACCAGAAGCCCGAGTGCGATGATTAGAGCCCCCAGCGAAATGCGTTGCAAGGAAATATCGGCGTAAAGCATCACCACAAAGGTGATGGCGAGAACCAGCGGAATCGACAGCGCAACGACAAGACCTGCGCGCATGCCGAGGCTGACGAAGGAGACGGCAAGAACGATTGCCACGGCTTCGAACAGGGCCTTGGTGAAGCCTGAAACGGCCTCCTCGACGATGACCGGCTGGTCGGCCACAAGATGGATACCAACACCGACGGGAAGGTCTGCTACGACCTTTTCCATCTCGGCTTCCAGCGCATGGCCGAATTCCAGGAGGTTGCCCTTCGGTTTCATGCCGATTGCGAGCGCGATCGCTTCCTGGCCATTGTAACGGAACAGGCTCGAGGGTGGGTCGCTATAGCCGCGGCGGATCGTGGCGACATCGCTCAGACGGAAGAAGCGGCCGTTGACCCGGAGATTGACCGCCTTGAGGCTCTCTTCCGAGGTGAACTGACCGGTAACACGGATGCTGACCCGCTCCGGGCCGGTCTCGATGACGCCTGAAGGCGTGATGGCGTTCTGCGCCTGGAGACTAGCGACGATCGCCTGCTGGTTGAGACCCATTGCAGACACTTGCCGGGTCGAGAATTCGAGATAGATCACCTCGTCCTGGGCTCCGATGATCTCGACGCGGCCTGCATTGGGCACGGTCAGCACGCGCGCGCGCACATCCTCGACATAGTCGCGCAATTGCCGATGAGAAAGCCCATCGGAGGTGAAGGCATAGACATTGCCGAACACATCTCCGAAGCGGTCATTGAAGAACGGGCCACGCACGCCATCCGGAAACTGTGTCCGGATGTCATCGAGCATGTTGCGCACCTGCGTCCAGTTGTCGGTCACTTCGGAGGCCTTCGTGGAGGCCTTGAGGTTGACGAAGACGATTGTCTTTCCGGCTGTTGTAACGGAGCGGGTGAAATCGAGCGCATCGAGTTCCTCGAGTTTCTTCTCGATGCGGTCGGTCACCTGCTTCAATGTTTCATCCACAGAAGCACCCGGCCAGTTGGCCTGGACAACCATTGTCTTGATGGTGAAGGCCGGGTCTTCCTCGCGGCCCAGATTGACGTAGGACATGACGCCTGCGACCATGAAGATCAGCATGAAGTACCAGACCAGCGAGCGATGCTCGAGCGCCCAGTCGGAGAGATTGAAGTCCTTCACTGCGCAGCTCCCTTGAGGAAACGGATTTTCTGCCCTTCGGCAAGACTGTGAACGCCGGCTGTGACAACGCGGGTCCCCGGCTTCAGTCCATCGACCGTGACGATGTCGCCGGCCTTGGCGACTACGGTCACGGGCTGGGCCTTGACGGTGCGCGAACCCGGATCGACGATCCAGACCTGCGCTCCCTTTTCGGATTCAAGCAAGGCGGAGGCCGGCAGTTCGATTGTCGGAGGCCGGGTAATCACCCGCCATGCGGTGATCGTCGAGCCGATGCGGAAAGCATCCGTCGGATTTTCGAGCGTCAGACGCACACGGCGCGTCCGCGTGGTGCCTTCGGATTGCGGCGCCACTTCGCGCAGCACGCCGCGAATCTTCAGCGACGGTAGCGATTGCAGCGTCACATCGAACTCGGTGCCGATGGCAAGGTCTGCCACCAGCGTATCGGGCACGTCCAGAACCGCTTCGCGCTGGTCGGTCTTGGCGACTGTGACGACGGTTTGTCCCGGTGATACGGTCTGGCCGACTTCGGCCGAGACGCCGACGACGATGCCGTCGAAATCCGAAAAGAGCCGGGCGTAGCCCAGCTGTTCTTCAGCCTTCGTCAGTTCGGCATGGGCGCGTTCGGAATTGGCTTTGGCGGTCTCCAGCCCCTGCTGCACGGAATCGTAAGTCGCCTGCGAAATCGTGTTGCCGGCCAGCAGCTGGCGCATGCGTTCTTCGCTCGCCGTGGCATTGGCCATCTGCGCATCGGCCGCAGCGGCATCGGCGCGGGCTGCCTGCACAGCCAGCGTCAGTGCGGTCGGATCGAGGGTGGCAATCGTGGCCCCTCTCTGGATCATGTCACCGATATCAACGTTACGGGCGGTAATACGGCCCAGAACCCGGAAAGCGAGACCGGCGCTGAACCGGGGCTCGATCACGCCGGCGAACGAATCGGTCGCATTAGCCTTCGGTGCCACGATCATCGACAGGACCGGCCGGACCGGTTCGGGCTTGGGTTCGGCATCCTCGGCGAAAGCGGGGCGGATGAAGGTTGTGGCCAGAAGTATGGCCAGGGCAGCGTTCCGCATCATGCACCTTCCTCCGCAAGTTCGACTGCCGTGCCGTTACCAAGCATCTGCACTCCGGACGTCACGACGAGATCCCCGGGCACCAGGCCTGAAGAAACAACGATCGTATCTGTCTCGTAGGCACTGATCCGCACCTCGCGCAGCGATACCGTTTTCGAATGGGGGTCGATCACCCAGACTGCCGGCTTGTCGCCCTTGGCGGTCAGGGCGGACCAGGGCAAGACCACCGCCTTTTCTGCGTGGCCGCTGACCGTGCCGATTACCGTCGAACCGAGAGGCATGGCTGCGGGCGTATTCTTGACCTCGACCTTGACGCGGATAGAGCCGGTCTGTTGTTCGACGACCGGCGAGATTTCCCGGATATGTCCCTGCGCCGAGACGGAAGGATCAGACAGAAGGGCGATCGCGATGTCGGGCGAAACGGTTTTTTCGGCCATGACGGCTTCCTGCACGTTGAAGATCGCATCGCGATCTCCGTCGTCAGCCACCGTCACGATCGTCTGGGCAGCCTGTACCACCTGGCCGACTTCCGCCTGGACGGCGGTCACGATGCCGGAAGATGTGGCGCGGAGTGTGGAGAAGGACAGGTTCTGCTCCGCATTGGCGAGCATGGAGCGGGTCGCATCGACATTGCTTTTGGCGACCGAGAAGCCCTGCTCGGCCTGGTCATATTGGCGGCGGGTGGTGAAACCCTTGTCGAGCAGCGCCTTCTGCCGCTCGAGCGTCGCTGTCGCTTCGGTCAGCTGTGCCTCGGCTGCAGAAACGTTCGCACGGGCGGCAACGACGTCAGATTCCAGCGTCTTGCTGTCGATTTTCGCCAGCACGTCTCCGGTCTTCACATGCTGGCCGACATCGATCAGCCGTTCCGTCACCCGGCCACCGATGCGGAAGGAGAGGTTGCTGGCACTGCGGGCGGCAATGACCCCTGTGAGAGCGGCCTTGTGGATATGCTCGGTCAATGAAACCGTTTCATAGTTCACCCGCACCGGCGCACGTGCGGCCGGCGGCGCCTGCTCGCCGCAGCCGGCGGCGAGCAGCGTCATTGCCAGTATCGGCGCCGACAAAAACCGTTTGATCATAGTGGACCCCATCCGCGCCTTGACTTGACGGCCCCTGCCGGCGAAACGACGCAATCGATGGCAAAATAATTTACAAGTGTAAATTAAAAGTCAAGATGCCGATTTGATAAAACTAAAGTCCCGTACCCGGTCGCCGGTCCGGCAGAAACAGGTTGCCGGCCTGCTGCACCTGCCTGAGAATGAAGGCGCTGGTGGCGCTGATGCGCGGCAGGCTGCGCATGTCGGAATGGATGATCATCCAGAATGTACGCACCAGTCTCACCTCTTCTGGCAATATGCGAACAAGGCGTGCATCCCGGCCCGCTAGAAAGCAGGGCAGCACACACAGTCCGGCACCGGTTGCGGCTGCCTCCAACTGGGCAATCAGGCTCGAAGAGCGGATATGCGGCACGATCGAACGCGCGATCGTCGGCAGATAATCCAGTTCCGGCGCGAAGATGAGATCATCGATGTAGCTGATGAACGGATGACGGGCCAAATCATCCGCAGACCGGATTGCGGACCAGTGTTCCGATTTCGAAGCGGCGCCATAGACGCCGAGCTCATAGTCGGTGAGCTTGCGGGCATGCAGCCTTCCCTGTTGCGGTGGCGAAAGCCCGATTGCGATATCGGCTTCGCGTTTCGACAGGCTGAAACTGCGCGGCATGGCAACCAGTTCGATATCCAGATCGGGATGGGCCTCCGCGAGCGCACCGATCCTGGGAGCGAGAAAGGCGGTCCCGAAACCATCGGGCGATCCGACGCGCACGGTGCCGGAAACGTCACTGCCTTCCGAAGCGACATCCGTCTGGATGCCGAAGACGCTGCTTTCCATATCCTCGGCGCGCGCCAGCAACCGTTCGCCCTGCACCGTCAGCACATATCCGGAGAGCAGCCGGTCGAACAGCTTGGTGTCGAGTGCCGTTTCCAGCGCCTGGATGCGGCGGCTCAAGGTCGCATGGTTGATCTTCAGCCGTCGCGCAGCAATCGTCAGCTTGCCTGCACGGGCGACGGCCAGAAACGAGCGGAGCAAATCCCAGTCGATTGTCTTTTGCATGCGAATTTCTGCACAGCCAAAGTGGAAAATTACCCGTATCCCGGTGCGAAATTTCGTGCAACCATGAATTCAGACAGGGCCGAAATGGTCCGGGAGGAAAAATGGATTTCGAACTGAACGAGGAACAGGCGGCGATCTATGATATGGCGCGCGCCTTTGCGGCCGATGAAATTGCCCCCCATGCGCTCGACTGGGACCAGACCAAGCATTTCCCGGTGGATGTGCTGAAGCGTGCCGCAGCACTCGGCATGGGCGCGATCTATGTGCGGGAAGATATGGGCGGATCGGCCCTCGGGCGGCTTGAGACGGCGCTGATCATCGAGGGTCTGGCAACCGGCTGCCCGTCGATCGCGTCCTTCGTCTCGATCCACAATATGTGCGCCGGCATGATCGACAAATTCGGCTCTGACGCACAGCGAAAGCGCTACCTGCCGGATCTGGTTTCGATGCAGACGCTCGCGAGCTACTGCCTCACAGAACCGGGTTCGGGCTCGGATGCGGCAGCGCTTGCAACGAGGGCCGAGCGCCAGGGCGACTTTTATGTCCTCAATGGTCAGAAACAGTTCATTTCCGGAGCCGGCGCGTCCGAGCTTTATCTCGTCATGGTGCGGACCGGCGGTCCCGGCCCGTCCGGTATTTCGACGTTGATCGTGCCGCGCGACACCGAGGGCCTCTCCTTCGGAGCCAATGAGCGCAAGATGGGCTGGAATGCCCAGCCTACCCGTACCGTGATGTTTGAAAATGCCCGCGTTCCGGTGGAAAATCTTCTCGGCAGCGAAGGTCAGGGCTTCAAGATTGCCATGACCGGGCTTGATGGCGGCCGTCTCAACATCGCTGCTGCCTCGCTCGGCGGCGCTCAGAGTGCTTTCGACAAGGCCGTCGCCTACATGGCGGATCGCAAGGCGTTCGGCCAGCGGCTCGATGCTTTCCAGGCGCTGCAATTTCGCCTGGCGGATATGGCGACGGATCTCGAAGTTGCTCGCACCTTTCTCTGGCGGGCCGCCACCGCGCTCGATGCGGGTTCGGCTGATGCGACGCGGCTCTGCGCCATGGCCAAGCGGGTCGTGACTGATTCCTGCTTTGAGGTGGCCAATCAGGCGCTGCAATTGCATGGCGGCTACGGCTATCTTGCCGAATACGGGCTTGAGAAGATCGTGCGCGACCTCCGGGTTCACCAGATCCTCGAAGGCACCAACGAAATCATGCGACTGATCATCGCCCGGAGCATTGTCGGACGCTGACCCCGGAAGGACATCATGACAGATTTGACGAACAACGAGGCCGAAGTGCTGGTCGAGCGCAGGGGCGCCCTTGGCATACTGACGCTCAACCGGCCGCGTGCCCTCAACAGCCTGACGCTCGGGATGGTGCGCATCATCGATGCGGCTCTTGATGATTTTGCGGCCGATCCGGCAATCGCTGCGGTGCTTCTGCAGGGTGCTGGCGATCGCGGCCTGTGCGCCGGCGGCGATATCCGCATGGTGCATGACAGCGGCAAGGCCGGCGATGGTATGGGTGAGACGTTCTGGCGCGAGGAATATCGGCTGAATGCCCGCATCGCCCACTATGCCAAACCCTATATCGCCATCATGGATGGGATCACCATGGGGGGCGGCGTGGGGCTTTCGGCCCATGGCAGCCATCGCATCACCACCGAACGTTTGCGGCTTGCCATGCCCGAAACCGGCATCGGCTTTTTCCCGGATGTCGGTGCCACCTGGCTTCTGGCCCATGCGCCGGGTGAACTCGGAACCTATCTCGGCCTGACGGGCGCGATTGTCGGTGCGGCAGATGCGATCCTTGCCAATCTCGCCGATGTTGCGGTCGAATCGACCCGGCTGCCCGAGCTGATTGCCGCGCTCGCTGCGCTGAGTGCCGGGGCAGATGCCGAGGCTGTCACGAGCGTAATCGCGGAGCATCGGTTCGAAACATCCGCTCCGTCGCTTGCCGCGCATCGGTCCGTGATCGACCGAGCCTTCGCGCATGATACTGTCGAGGCGATCTTTGAGGCGCTTGCGGGCGAAGGCGGTGACTTTGCCGCCCAGACGCTGCAAACACTCAAATCCAAATCGCCGACAGCGCTCATGATCGCGTTGCGCATGCTGCGAGAGGCCCGCGCGAGCCAGGATCTCGAAACCTGCCTCAATCGCGAATTCGCGGGAGCAGCGATGATCCTGACGCTCGCCGATTTCTATGAGGGTGTGCGCGCAGCGGTCATCGACAAGGATCGCAATCCGCGCTGGTCGCCAGCCTCGCTCGCCGAGGTGGCCGCATCCGACCTCGAGCGCTTCTTCAGACCGCACAAGGCACCGCCATTCGGCGCCATCTGATCCGGGAGGGATCCATGACTGAGACAATCGCATTCATCGGTTTGGGCAATATGGGCGGTCCCATGGCGGCAAACCTCGTCAAGGCCGGCCATGCCGTTTCTGGTTTCGACCTGTCGGAGGCAAGCCGGTCGGCGGCGGCCGCACAGGGTGTCAAGCCGGTCACCAGCCTCGCTGACGCGGTCGCAGGCGCCGGTATCGTCGTCACTATGCTGCCGGCCGGTCGCCATGTTCTTTCGGTCTGGACGGAGCTGATGGCGCTCGTGAAGCCGGGCACGCTTTTGATCGACAGTTCCACCATTGATGTCGAAAGTGCTCGCAAGGCGCATCAGATGGCGGCAGACAATGGCTGCAAATCGGTCGATGCACCGGTCTCCGGCGGCATCGGCGGCGCGGCTGCCGGCACGCTGACCTTCATGGTAGGCGGCTCGGCGGACAGTTTCGCCCAGGCACAGCCGATTCTCGAAGCGATGGGGCGCAAAATCGTCCATTGCGGCGATGCGGGATCGGGTCAGGCGGCCAAGATCTGCAACAACATGATCCTCGGCGTCACAATGGCCGCCGTCGGCGAGGCTTTTGCGCTTGGTGAGCGGCTCGGCCTTTCGCATCAGGCTCTGTTCGATGTCGCCTCGACCTCGTCGGGTCAATGCTGGTCGATCAACAGCTATTGCCCGGTGCCGGGACCGGTTCCCACCTCGCCCGCCAACAATGACTACAAGCCGGGCTTTGCCACCGCGCTGATGCTGAAGGACCTGCGTCTGGCACAGGAAGCAGCACTGGCCAGCGGTGCCTCTACGCCGCTCGGCGCCGAGGCCGCCCAGCTTTACGGCCTGTTTGACAAGCTCGGCCATGGCGGCGAAGATTTCTCCGCCATCATCAAATTCTTCCGCGACAAGGCTGCCTGACATGACCGAGCCAACCATTCTCACCGAAACCCATGGCCGCGTCGGCCTCGTCCGCCTCAACCGGCCCGATGCGCTCAATGCCATCAATGCCCAGCTGACGCGCGAACTGATCGCAGCCGTCGAGGCCTTCGATGCCGACGAAGCGATCGGCGCCATCGTCATCACCGGGTCGGAAAAGGCCTTTGCCGCCGGTGCCGACATCAAGGAGATGGAGGCTGACAGCTATCTTTCCAATCTCATCACCAACAAGTTCTCGCCCTGGGACCGGATGCTTTCGGTGCGCAAGCCGATGATCGCCGCCGTCAGCGGTTATGCGCTCGGTGGCGGCTGCGAGCTTGCCATGATGTGCGATTTCATTCTTGCCGGTGACAATGCCCGTTTCGGACAGCCGGAAATCAAGCTCGGCCTCATTCCCGGCATGGGCGGCACCCAGCGTCTAACCCGCCTGATCGGGACGGCGAAGGCGATGGACATGTGCCTGACCGGCCGCATGATGGACGCGGTGGAAGCCGAACGGTCCGGTCTCGTCGCCCGCATCGTGCCAGCTGCCGAACTGCTGGCCGAAGCGCTGAAGACGGCCGAGACGATCGCCTCCATGTCGCTGCCCGCCGTGCTCCTCGCCAAGGAAGCGGTCCATCGTTGCAACGAAGTCGGCCTCAGCGAAGGGCTGCTCTTCGAACGCCGCGTCTTCCATTCGCTCTTCGCGCTCGAAGACCAGAAGGAAGGCCGCGCCGCCTTCGTCGAGAAGCGCAAGCCGGAATTCAAGAACCGGTGACGATCAGCAATCCGGTCGCGGCGTTTAATCCGCCGCGACCAGCCGTCGGGCCCGCATCGCCCGGTAGCTGAACAGGAAGAGCGCCAGCACCGTCACCACGAACGGGATCGAGACGATCATTTCGGCCGGGATCCAGGCAAACAGGCCGGGCATGACGATCGACAAAGCTTCGAAGACGCCGAACAGGAGCGCTGCCAGCATGGCGCCGACCGGATGGCGCGCGCCCAGCAAAACGGCACCGAGCGCGATGAAGCCGCGCCCCGCCGTCATGTCGCGGGTAAAGCCGATATAGTTGAACATCGCAAGCTGGGCGCCGCCGAGACCGGCTAGTCCGCCGGAGGCGACAAGCGCCCAAACCCGGATCTTGCCGACCGGAATGCCGGCAGCTTCCGGAGCGGCCGGATATTCGCCGACGCCGCGCAGCCAGAGACCCTGCGGCGTATGGTAGAGGAAAAACCAGATGCCGATGACCGTCAGTACCGCAAGCCAGCTCAGGATCGAATGGCCGGAGAGAAGACCGGACAGGAAGGGTCCGATCAATGGAATGGCGCTGAGGAAGGAAAGATCCAGAACCGGCACCGCCTTTGAAGCGAGGTTGATCGAGGTGCCCTTGTCGCCACCGGTGGCGAGCGACAGC
Organism: Fluviirhizobium alvei; assembly: GCF_030551875.1. GTDB lineage: Bacteria > Pseudomonadota > Alphaproteobacteria > Rhizobiales > Rhizobiaceae > Rhizobium_E > Rhizobium_E alvei. The sequence goes on from NZ_JAUOZU010000017.1 coordinate 87,681, forward strand.
ACGAACACCGTGCCGCCGGCGGCCAGAATGTTGATGGCAAAACCGGCGAGGATGATGTCCGCCTTAAGCTTCAGGTGGAAGAAGGCGATCGCCGCACCGAAAAGCGAGCCCATCAGGACTGCCGCCAAAACGGCGATATACCAGGGTGTGTAGACCGAGACGATGACCGCTGTCAGGGCGGCGATCAGCATCATGCCTTCGAGCGCGACATTGAGGGCGCCGGAGAGATCGGAGATCAGGCCGCCCAGCGTTGCGAACAGCAGCGGTGTCGTCGCCCGAACGATGGTGACGAAAAAGGCGAAGGAGAAGACCGCGTCGAGGAGATCGATCATGTGCGGGCCTCCGCAACCGTACCGGATGTGTCCGATGGCCCGAACAGACGGGCGAGAAGCTTCTTGCCGCCGAAGGAGAAGGAGGAGGCCACAAGCAGGATGATGACCGCCTGCACCACCGAGATCACCTCGGTCGGCACATCGGTGCGGATGCCCATGATGAGCGCACCCTGCCTCAGATAGCCGTAGAAGAAGGCGACAACCGGAACTGCGAGCGGCCGCGCCTTGGCAACGATGGCGATCAGGATGCCTTCGAAGGCGAGGTTGCCTTCGAACATCACGATCAGCTTGCCGTAGGACTGGCCCTGCACGAACATGGCACCCAGCAGGCCGCCAAGGGCGCCCGATGCCGTCATGGCCGAGACCATGATGAAGGTGGCCTTGATGCCGGCATATTCGGCAAAACGGGCATTATGGCCAACCAGCCGAAGCTTGAGCCCCCAGCTGGTGCGGTAAAGCGCAAACCAGGTGGCAATGACGGCAACGGCGGCGAGAATGAGGCCGAGATCGATGCGCGTGCGGGGGACAAGCGCCGGGAAGATCACGTTGGGCGGAAAGTTGGGTGTCGCCAGCAGGCCCGGTCCGGCCACCAGCGGCTCGCGCACCAGATAGGTCACGAGGTTGATGGCGATATAGTTCAGCATCAGCGAGGAGACGATTTCATTGGCACCGAGACGAGCTTTGGCATAACCGGGAATGAAGCCGTAGAAGGCGCCCGCCGCCATGCCGGCAAGAACCGCCAGCGGCATGCCGAGCCAGGTGCTGCCGACCGGCGACAGCGCCACCAGTGCGGAAAAGAGCCCGCCCATATAGACCTGCCCCTGCACGCCCATGGCAAATTGCCTTGCCTGGAAGACAAGGCTGAAGGCGAGACCGGTGATCGTCAGTTTCGCGACATCATCGATCCAGAGCCCGACCGTTCGTTTGGAGGTCAGGGGCCCGCTCAGAAGCGTCGTGAAAGTTTCGAATGGCGTTTTGGAGGTTGCGAGCACGATCGCAAAGGCCACGACGAGCGCGATGGCCAGGGCCGTCAATGCGCGGGCGCCTTCGGTGCGGAGCATTTTCCAACGTTCGCTGCTGCGCGTGCTCATAGGGACCCTGCCTTGATCTGTTCCGGGCTCTGGCGATCAAGCCCGAGCATGTAGGCGCCGAGTTGCGATGGCGTCACGGCTGCGTCATTATCGAGCGCCGCAACGATTTCTCCGTGATAAAAAACCAGAAAGCGATCCGAAAGCGCCATCAGTTCGGAAAGATCGGCGGAACTCAGGAGAACCGCAGCACCGGCATCGCGCGCCTCGGTGATCGTCTTCCAGATGAACTGCGTGGCGCCAAGGTCAACACCTCGGGTGGGCTGCGATACCAGGAGCACTTTCGGCTGTTCGGACAGTTCGCGTGCGACCACCACTTTCTGCATGTTGCCGCCCGAAAGGGTGCCGGCTGCCGCCTGCGGCCCGGCGGCGCGGATCGCGAACTTGTCGATCAGCGCCTGTGCATTCCGGCTCATGGCCTTGAGATCGAGAATGCCGTGGCGCACGAAGCTCGGGTCCGAAAGCCGGGTCGCGGCCATGTTTTCGGAAAGCGGTGCGCCGACCGCCAGACCTTCGGCGATACGGTCCTGCGGAATATTGGCGAGCCCCGCCTCGCGGCGCGCCAGCACCGGCAGGGGCAGGATATCGTCGCCATCGAGAAGCGCGCTGCCCGACTGGGCGGTGCGCATGCCGGCGATCGCTTCCATCAGTTCCTGCTGGCCATTGCCTTCGACGCCGACGAGACCAACGATTTCGCCGGCGCGCAGCCGGAAATCGACATTGTGGCAGGCTGGTTTGCCATTCTCCTTGTTGACCGAAACATCGGCCACTTCGAGCATGACCTTCGACTTGTCGGTTGGCGCCCGATCGACCTTCAGCGCCACTTCGCGACCGACCATCATGGTCGCGAGCGAATGTTCGGTCACATCCTTCGACCGCACCTGACCGACCGTCTTGCCGCCGCGCATGACCGTGATCGAATCCGAGATTTCCAGCACTTCGGGCAGCTTATGGGCGATGAAGATCACCGTACGGCCCTGCGCCACCAGCGAGCGGACGGCCACGAACAGTTCCTCGACTTCCTGCGGCGCCAGCACCGCAGTCGGCTCATCCAGAATGAGAATGCGCGCGTCGCGATAGAGCGCTTTGAGGATTTCGACACGCTGCTGCTGGCCGACCGGAATGGAGGCGACCGAAGGCATCGGATCGACGAACAGGCGGAATTTTTCCGACAGCGCCCGCACCTCCTCGATCGCCCGCTTGCGATCGAAGCGAATGCCGGATTTTGGCTCCGAACCCATCACGACATTTTCATAGACGGAGAAGGACGGCACCAGCGAGAAATGCTGGAACACCATGCCGATGCCTGCGGAAATCGCCGCTTTCGGATTGGGAAACTCAACCGGCTTGCCATCGAGTATCAGTTCGCCGGCATTGGGCTGTTCTATCCCGAACAGGATCTTCATCAGCGTCGATTTTCCGGCACCGTTTTCGCCCACCACGGCATGCACTTCGCCCGGCTGGACGATGAGATTGACGCCGTCGTTGGCGACGGTTCCGCCCGGATAGATCTTGGATATCCCGCGCGCTTCCAGCAAGGCTGCCATGAAGTCCCCGTTCATTGAGCAGTCAAAACAAAGGCCGCCGGACGCACACGCCCGGCGGCCCGGATGCTTACTTCATCGACGTATCGACGGCGATTTCGCCATCCACGATCTTCTTTTCGATCGCATCGACTTCGGCGCGCACATCAGCCGGGACCAGCTTTTCGTAGTAGGCATTCTTGGAGATGCCGACGGCGCCATCCTTGAGGCCGAGCAGAAGGGCCGTGCCATAGGGAGCCTTGCCGTCGATCGTCTGTTCGAGCGCGGTATAGAGCGACTGGCCGACCTTCTTTTCCACCGAGGTGAAGATCACATCGGCCTGGGCGGCATCGGTCGGCGCGAAGATGGTTGCCTGGTCGGAATCGACGCCGACGGCGAGCTTCTTGGCATCGCGGACGGCCTGGAGCGCACCGATGCCGGTGCCGCCGGCGATCGGGAAAATCACGTCAGCGCCCTGGCCCATCTGGGCGAGTGCGAGTTCCTTGCCCTTGGCCGGGTCGGAGAAGGTGTTGGCCACGGCCTTCAGGATCTTGATATCCGGCTTGGCGGCCTTCGCACCCTGGTCGAAGCCGACAGCGAAATCGGTCACGGTCTTGAATTCCATGCCGAGGATTTCGCCAAGCGTTCCGGTGGTCGAAAGCTTGGCAGATGCGTAGCCGGCGAGGTAGCCGGCGGTCGAGGTCAGATACTGGATGCCGAGAACGTTGGCGCAGCAGCCGGTCGAGTAATCCGGAGCGTCATCGAACACGATGAACTTCTTGTCGGAATAGTCCTTCGCCATTTCGGAAACGAAGCCGGTCATTTCGAAGGTGCCGGCGATGATCACGTCGTAGTCGCTGTCGGCGGCATCGGCGAGTGCTGGCTGCCAGCGGTCCTTCTGGTAGCCTGCCTCGATGATCTTGACGGTCACCGGCAGCTTCACTTCGGCGAGCTTCATGCCGGCGGCAGCCGAATCGAAAAAGCTCTTGTCGCCGAGCGTGCCGTGCAGCACCAGCGCGACCTTCAACGGATTGTCCTTGGAATAGTCGGCAGCGAAGCCCGGAAGGGTCGCAGCACCGGTAAAGGCCACGAAGGCCACGGCTGCCGTGGCGGATTTCAGAAGGCTGATGCGGGACATTGTGGTTCTCCTGTGGGGGTTGTTTTTCATGCTAATTTATCTGGTTTTCAGGGAGCATAGGCGATCGAACGCCGGAAAAGCTCCGCCAGTTTTCGGTTATCCACCGATTCGACGATTCGGACGTTCGAGGCCCGGATGCGGCCCGCCGGATCGATGATCGACATGCCGCGCGCCGGACCGGCCGAGAGCTCGATCTCGATTGCGGCATCGGTTGCGGTCTCGATCATGGACGGATCGAGCATCACGGCAGAGGCAAGCGGGTCGACGAACAGCATCACGTCACCCCTGCCCCGCGACTGCGCGTTGCGGCGCAGATGCTGCGACAGCGCCAGCGAAAAGCCCGGTGCGCCGATGGTCGGAAGGCCCGCAAAGGCATCATCGAGCTCAGTGCCCGTCATCATATGCTCGGTGCAGCTTTCCCAGGGCACCAGAACGGTGGCAATGCCCGCCGAGAGCACAATGCTGGCGCTTTCCGGATCGGCATAGAAGTTGAATTCCGCCGCCGGTGTCACATTGCCGCGACCCTTGACGGTGCCGCCCATGATGTAGAGCGTGCCGATACCTTTGGCGCAATCGGGATCGAGCCTGAGAGCCAGCGCCAGATTGGTGAGCGGCCCGATCATCAGGAGATCGACCGGTTCAGTCCGGGTGGCTTGCGCGAGTTCAGTGCGCAGGAAATCAACCGCATGCATCGCTTGCGGTTCATCCTGCCTCTCGGGTCGCGGTGCGCCACCAAGCCCATCGTCGCCATGGACATATTTTGCGTCGATCGCATCGCCGATCAGGGGCCGGTCAGCGCCGCGATAGACGGGAACCGATGCCTTGAGCGTGGCGAGAATGGCAAGGATGTTGTCGGTTGCGCTCTGAAGCGAGACATTTCCGAACACGGTGGTGATCGCCGCCGGAACCCAGCCATTGCCGATCAGCATCACGAGCGCCTGCGCATCATCGACGCCGCCATCCGTATCGACGATCAATCGGTTGCGGTTCATGCTCATGCTGCGGCCTTCCTGGCTTTAACGCGCGACCAGAAGCTGCGATAGGCTTCCGAATAGCGGTTACGGATTTCATGATAGGGCTGGCGGACCAGTTGGCGATTGATGACCAGCCGTTCGCCGGCGACCCAGACGTCGCGCACATCGCGTCCGCTGCCGGAATAGACCAGCAATGCTGCGAGATCCGGACAATCCGAATAGCCGGGACCGGAGAGATCCAGTGTAATCAGGTCGGCCGCCTTGCCGATCTCGAGCGAACCGATGTCATGGTCGAGCCCAAGCGCGCGGGCGCCGTCGATGGTTGCCATCCGCACCAGTTCACGGCTCGAAATGACCTGTGCCACGCCTTCGCGGTGCGTGGCAAGCAGGCCCGCGATGCGCATTTCGGCGATCATGTCATAGGAATTGTTGGCGGCGACATTGTCAGTGCCGAGCGAAACCGTCACGCCCGCCTTGCGCAGATCGTGAACCGGGCAGATGCCCGGTTTGCCCGACCGCAGCGACGCACTGGCGCAATGGGCGACGGAGGCCGCGGGCGAGCGGGCGAAAATGGCGATGTCATTGTCGGAGAGATCAAGACAATGGGCGGCATGAACCCTCGCCTTGAAGAAACCGTCGCGCTCCAGCGCTTCGGTCGCGGTCAACCCGTAACGGGCCATGGTTTCTTCATTGTCCTCGGGCCCGGCCGCCATATGCAGGTGCAGGCCCGAACCATAGGCGAGTGCAATTTCCGTCTCGGCCTTCAGCAAAGCCTCGCTATTGTCGACATAGGGCGCATGCGGTCCGAACCAGGGAATGATGCGGCCATCCGCCGAGCGCTGGCGCTCAAGAAAGGCGGTCGCCTTTGCGAGTTCCTCGACTCCCTTTTCCTCGTCGCCCAACTGCACGATGCCATAGGCGATGACGGCGCGAAGGCCGGATTGCGCGGCGGCTTCGGCAATCTCCTCGGCAAAGAAATACTGGTCGCAGAAGGTCGTGGTGCCCGAAAGCGCCATCTCGGCGCAGGATAGGGCCACGGCGGGCGCCATGTCGTCGGCAACCATGGCCAGTTCCGGTTCCCGGATGGCATTGTACCAGCCATCCATCGTCAGCAGGCTCTGGCCTTCCGCATGGCCGCGAAACAGGATCATCGCCGAATGGGTATGGGCATTGACGAGACCCGGCATCAGAAGCTTGCCGGCCATGTCCAGCGCAGCGTCGAAATCGCCGCGCGGCGGGCAGTCGACTGCCTCCCCGAGGCCGGTGATCCGCCCGTCTTCAAAGGACAACCAGCCGCCGTCAAGGATGCGATCCCTGCTGTCGACCGTCATGATCGTTGCGCCATAAATCAGCGTGGAAGCCATTCAAATAGCCAAGTAAAGCGATTTACAAATCCGTTGCGCTCGTACTAGACTATAGCAGGATGACAGCTGTCAACTGGCTTCAGGCTGTAATCTGCACAAAAATATTGCGCCTCTCATGGTCGGTGAAAAACTGGGCAGGAGGTAACGTGAGAGCTTTGCCATGAGTGCCAATCCCTTTGCCGCCGATAAAAGGATCGCGCGTAGATGCGAGGAAATCCTGTCCCAATCTTCGCCCGCCCTGTTCGAAAGAGCCGGTGCGATGGCCTTCGCCGATGGCGTGATTTCGGCGGCGGATTGCACCCACCTCATCGATGAATTCGGCCTTGAAGACAAGATCGAGCTGATGCGACTTTTGCCGCAACTCGCACGCCGCTATGCGCGTCCTGTCATCTCGGGTTTCGAGGTTGGTGCCGTAGGTCTCGAACGCGAAACGGGCAGCCTGCTTCTTGGCGGCAACATGGAATTTTCCGGCACCCATCTCAGGCTGACGATCCATGGCGAGACCTGTCTTGCAGCGCGCGCCTTCAGCCGGGGCACGACGCTTGTAGCAATCGCGCTGGGCGAGGCGCATCCCTGCGGCCATTGCCGGCAGTTCCTGTCGGAATTTGCCGGCGCACCTTCCTTGCGGCTCATCGATCCCCTTGGCCATGACCTTGCCCTCGCCGATTTGCTGCCCTGGCCATTCGATCCTGCCTATCTCGGCGACGAAGGGGCTGTGGCCGGGCGCATCTGCTGGCCAGACCTCGTTCTGGCGGATGGAATCGCCTGCCGGGCGGAACTTCTTGCAGCCGGCCGGCTCGCCCATGCGCCCTATACGAAAAACCCGGCTGCAGCCGCACTCCGGCTGGCCGATGGGCGGATCATCAGCGGAGCGGCGATCGAAAGCGTTGCCTATAATCCGTCGATGGACCCGCTCGAGGTCGCGATCATCAATCTCGTCGCTCTCGGGGGCAAGGGTGACGATGTTGTCGAGATCCATCTTGCCGAGCGGCGCGATCGGCCTGTAAGCCATGCGCGGCGTGCTGTGCTTCTGGCGGAAGCCTTTGCGCCGCAAGCACGGTTCGCAAGCCATTTCTGGAAGGATTGATCATGCTCGACGCCGCCAAATGCAGCTGGCTCGATATCCGGGATGCTGTCGCCTCCCGGCCGGTGCTTGCCTTTCTCGCGGTCGGCGCGGTCGAACAGCATGGCGCCCATCTCCCGCTTCTGACCGACACGGTGATGGCAAATGGCGTCGCCCGCCGTCTTGCCGAAGCGGAAGCTGGTTTCCTGCTGCCACCGCTCGCGTTTGGCGAATGCTGGACGACCGAGAGTTTCCCGGGAACGATTTCGATTTCGCCCCAGACCCTGAAAGCGCTGGTGCTCGATATCGGCCGCAGTCTGAAGCGGACGGGCGTCGCCGGGCTTGTGCTGGTCAACGGCCATTTCGGCAATCGCGAACCGATCGGGCTTGCGGCGCGCGCGCTTTTCTCGGAACACGGCTTGCCGGTTCTCTGCCTCGACTATCCGGGGCTTGTGGAAACGGCAGAAGAGATCTGTGACAGCAAGCCGGCCGCCCCGCATTTCTACCATGCTGACGAGGTGGAGACCGCCTTCATGCTTGCGCTGGCCCCCGAGACAGTGCGGATGGAACTCGCTGCGCCGGAATATCCGGTCTTTCCAGCCACCTTCGGCCAGGAGCCGATCGAGCTTTCAAGCTTCAACGAAAGCGGGGTGTTCGGCGATCCACGTCCGGCGACCGCTGAAAAAGGCGAGATCTTCCTCGCCCGGATCACCGAACAGAGCCGTCGGGCCATCGCTGCCTTCCGCAAGAACCATGGCATCGCAGAGAGGGAGATGACCGTTTGACCCTGCCCGAAACCAAGCCGCTGCCCGAGGATCTGTTCATCAATGGCGCCGATGAGGTGGCAATCCGCCAGGATCTCGTCCTCGTCGCACTCGGCAAACGTCCGGCCGACCGGCTGGTCCGCGTCGGACGCCTTCTCGATGTCCATACGCGCACCTGGCTCGAGGATCAGGAGATCGTCATCCGTGGCCGCCGCATTGCCTATACGGGACCGGCAGGCAGCTACACGGGCGCGGTCGAAGAACGGGTGCATCTGCCGCATCTGGCCGCCGTTCCCGGTTTCGGCGAGGTGCACAAGCATATCGAGAGCTCGCATCTGACGCCCGAATGGGAAGCCTCGCTGGTGCTGCCGCGCGGCAATACCTGGACCTGCGAGGCGAGCCACGAATTTTCCAATGTCGATGGACCGAACAATCTCGAATTCTGGCTGACGGCCCGCAAACATGGCTCGCCGCTCAAGATCTTCCCGCTGCCCGGCTCGGCGGTGCCCCCGACCGCCTATGAATGGGGCGGCGGCTATTTCGGCCATGACGAGCAGGCCTCCTTCCTCAAATCCTCGCTGATGGTGGCGGGCCTTGACGAGGTGATGGACTGGCCGTCGGTCTGGAATCCCGACAATCCCTCGCATGACCGGCTCTGGGGCATGATCGGCGCCACCTTCGCGCAACGGGGTGTGGTGGAGGGGCATGGCGCCGGCCTGCGCGAAGCCCACGAGATCAATGCCTTTGCCGCTGCCGGGCTCGCGTCCGATCACGAAGCCTGGACGCCGGAAGAAGTGTTCGACAAGCTGCGGCGCGGTATCTTCATCGAAATCCGCCCGCATTCGCTGCCCGATATCATCAAGGCGCTGCTGGCGTCCGGTCTGCAGGACTGGTCTCAGATCGCCTTCACCACCGATGACCGTTCCTGCTCGGATACGCTGAAGCTTGGCGCCACCGACTATAATGCGCGTCTGGCGATCGAAAACGGGCTGGCGCAGGAAATCGCCATCCAGTGCGTCACGATCAACCCGGCCCGTCATATGCGGCTCACGCCCTGGGTCGGTTCGATCGCACCGGGACGGTTTGCCGACTTCGTGCTGCTCGATGATATCGCCACGCTCTCGATCGCGTCGGTCTGGGCCGATGGCAAGCCGGTCTCGGAGGGCAAGACCTATCTGCCGCCGGTGCCGACGATCGACTGGCCGGACTGGGCGACGAAAACGGTCAATATCCAGCGCCGCATGGTGGCCGAGGATTTTGCGATTGCCGCCGCACCCGGCCGCAAGACGATGCAGGCAGCCCTTTTGCGGCCCTTCCACTGGTCGGACGAATTCATCACCGCGGAGCTGCCTGTCGAAAACGGCTGCGTCCAGCGCGACAGCAGCCGCAACATCACGAAATTCGCCATCGTCGACCGGTTCTCCGGCGAGGGGCGGACGGCAAAAATGTTCTGGCTCGGCACGGGACCCGCGACCGAGGATTGCGCGCTTGCCTGCTCGATGGGGCATGACAAGCACAATATCTGGGTCGTCGGCTCCTCGGATTCCGCAATGGCCATGGCCGTCAATGCGCTGATCGACAATCAGGGTGGCTGGGCGCTGGTCGATCGCGGGGTGGTGACCGCGACCGTTCGCTACGAGGTTGGTGGCCTGATGACCTGCCGCCCGGCCGAGGCCCTTCACGCCGAGATGCTGAACCTCTACAAAGCGGGCGAAAAGATCGAATGGATGTATGAGCCGACCTTTTCGCCGCGATGGTGGCCGGGATTCCCCGAAAGGCTTGCCTTTGCAACCTTGACCTGCGCACCCTGGCGCTGGGTGCTCGTCGCACCGGGGCCGCGGGCGCCGGAAGGTTTCGTCAATGTCCAGAACGGACAGGTGCATCCGATCGTCTGGTGAGCGCGATCGGACTTCGGAGGGGGCATGAGCAAACCACCATCATTGCAGGATGTTGCGCGAGCCGCCAACCTGTCGCCGGCAACCGTATCGCGCTATCTGAACGGGTCTCTGGCCCTGCCGGCCGATACGTCGGCGCGCATCGATCGGGCGATTGCCGAGCTCCGGTATCAGCCCAATCCGCATGCGCGCAGCCTCAGTCGGGGCCGGTCGGATACGATCGGGCTGGTGATTCCCGAGATCGACAATCCGTTTTTCGCCAAGCTGGCCGCCGCCATCGAGCGCCAGGCCGATGCCACGGGGCTGGCGCTGATGCTCTGTTCCAGTCTCAACCGCAAGGAACGCGAACTGCATTACATCGAACGGTTGCGTCGCAATTTCGTCGATGGGCTCCTGTTTGCCACCAACCATGTCGATACGGGTGAGCTGGTTCGCGCCATCGGCGCCAATTCCAACGTGGTGATCGTCGATGAGGATGTCGACGGGCTCGTTGCGCCGAAAGTGTTTTCGGACAATCGCGAAGGCGGGCGACTGGCGGCGGAGCATCTTCTTGCTCATGGCCACAGGAGGATGGCTTTCATCGGCGGGCCGCAGACGATCATGAGCACGCGCGAGCGATCGGCCGGCTTCCGCGAGACTGCGATTGCCGGCGGTGCCACGGTTGCGGCAGAGTATTTCGGCTCCTATTCGATCGCCTTCGGCCGCGAGGCGGCACGCCGCTTCCTTGCCGAGCAGGAAGGCATTACCGCACTTTTCGTAGCCAGCGACGAGATTCTTTACGGCGTGCTGGATGTGATGCGCGAAAGCGGCCTGTCGGTCGGCGATGACCTCTCGATCATCACCTATGACGATGCCGGACCGCTGGCCTTCCTCGATCCGCCGATCACGGCTGTTCGCCAGCCGATCGAAGAGATGGGGCGCAAGGCGTTCGAGGTATTGCGTGACCGGCTGAATGGAATGACCGATAATCCGGTCATTCTGCTTCCGGTCGAGTTGATCGAGCGAAAATCGGTCAAACAGCTGGTTTGAAAGAAGAGTCAGGACAGCCGAATGTTCGGCGGCGGTGAGCTGATCGAACCGAGAATGGCGAGTGCGGCCAGAGGCACTTCCTCACGGATCTGACGCAGGCTTTCCGGATCGAAATGGTGTGCAGCCCCCATCATGTTGATGAGCCCGATCGTCTGGCCCGCAAACACCACCGGCAGGTTCAGGAGCGAATAATAGTTCTGTTCGATGAAGATCTGGTAGTCGACCGGAAGCCAGACGCTGATCTCTTCCATCGTGTTGGCAACGATCGGCTCCTGGTTCCGGAACAGTTGGCGGAACCAGACATCGTCCTTCACCTCGTCGGCGGGGCCGAGCGGATACTGTTCCTGATTGGTGGAATAGAGCCGTTCCAGACGGTTGCCGCTCTCATGCGGCGCAAGTACCGTAAAGAGATCATAGCCCGGCGATTGTTTCAGGCGTTCGGCGATCTGTTCCAGAATAGCCTGGGTGCCTTCGGCAATGACGCCGGTCCTGTCCTGTACGCTCATGATGCGTCGTCCTTTTTCATGCCAATCAGACCCGCGCCGAAGGCGCGAGCGCAAAACGGGTTCCGACCTTCGGTTCGAGAGAGCGCTGCACCACCCGAAGTTCCGCCATCACATGTTCGCCGGCGAGTTCTTCTGCGCGGTCGCCGTCTCCGGCGGCAATGGCTGCGGTCAGCGCTGCATGCTGGCGGATGCAATCCTGTTTCTCGGCCTCGCCGAAGATCGGGTAGTAATGAAGGAGGTGCATGCGCCGGCCGTAATCGAGCGACAGGCGGTAGAATTTGCCAAGGAAGGCATTGCCCGAGGCGAACGATACGGCCCTGTGGAAGGCAAGATCGGCGACATTGATGGCGGTGATATCGCCGGTTGCCGCTGCCGTTTCGTAAGCCAGCCGCTGGCGCTCGATTTCAGCGAGCGATTCCGTGTTGCGCGTCTCGGCGGCGAGCCGGGCGATCGCGCGCGACAGCAGCATCAGCGTGTCCATATATTCGTGCGAATTGCTCATCGTATGCGGGGTCACAATGGCGCTGCGGCCCGGCAGGAAGGTCACGAGATCCTCGCCGGCCAGCATCAACAGCGCTTCACGCACCGGTGTGCGCGACAGTCCGAACCGTTCGGCAAGTGCCACCTCGTCCAGCGCCGAACCCTGTTCGATCCGCAGCGACAGAATATCCTCGCGGAGATCCTCATAGACAGCGGTTGAGCCGCGGCCGCGGCGCTTTCCCGCACCTGCATCCTCGGTGTCGTCGACCGGTGTTTTGCCAACACGACTGCGCTTGCCTGCCTTGACCATTATGGCTCTCCGAAATCCGTCCGGCCCCTGTTCCGGACGCATGCTTTTAAGTGTCGCGAATGCGTATTTCAACGCTCATTTCCAACACAAAAATACATGTTGCATAAAGTTTGTATTATGCCTAGGATCAATCGTCCAGAGGGAAGCCGAAAAAAATCGGCGCGGAATTAAGGAGCAGTTCAATGAACAGGAAGGTTAGTCATTTCTTGGCGTCCGCAGCTGTCGCGGTGGCCGGAATTTCCGCAGCGAGCGCTGCCTATGCCGCTGATTACAAAGTCGCTTTCTTCGCATCGTCGGCGCAGAACGGCTTCAACCAGGCTATCTATGAAGGCATCGAGAAGAAGGCCAAGGAACTCGGCGTCGAAGTCTCCATCTATGACGGTCAGTTCGATGCCGCCCTGCAGTACAGCCAGATCGAGGATGTGCTGGCCGGCAACAAGTTCGACGCCTTTATCGTGGTGCCGAACGACACCGTCGGTATCGCCGGAGCGGTCGAGGAAGTCGGCAAGGCCGGCAAGCCGCTCGCAACCGCCCTATTCCCGATCGGTCCCGATCTTGCCAAGCTCGAGCCGCAGGTACCGGGCGTCACTGTGACGGTCGCAAGCCCGCCGGCCGTTGGCGCCAAGGCGCAGGCTGAAAAGGTCGTCGAATTCTGCAAGGACAAGGATCCCTGCAATGTCGTCATCCTGATCGGCCAGAAGATCTATCCGTTCGACAATCTGCGTTACGAATCCTATCTCGAAGTGCTCAATGCACAGAAGAACATCAAGGTCGTGGCAACCGGCGAAGGCAATTACGATCCGGACAAGTCGCTGACGGTGATGCAGGATATCCTGCAGGCCAACAAGGATATCCATGTCGTGCTCTCCAATGCCGACCAGCATCTCGTTGGCGCCGAAATCGCGCTCAACAATGCCGGCATCAATGTGCCCGATCTTTTCCTCTCGGGCGGCGGCGCTGCCTCGATCGCGATCGAGGCGATCCGCGAAGGCCGCTGGGACAACACGCTCGCATCCTATCCCGTGACCATGGGCAGCCTCTCGCTTGAAGCTGTCGTCAAGGCGCTCAAGAAGGAAGCCGGCCCGAGCTTCGTGAACATGGATGAAGTCGGCCCGCTGCCGGCAATCATCGACAAGGCGGTTCTCGACAAGAACCCCGATTTCAAGGGCGAATGGGCGCAGTAAGCAGCCCCGCTCCGATGGCCGCCATCGGCGGCCATCCCTTCCCGACATTTTCATGATCTGATGCTGGAGGTATGCCCGTGGCAGGCACGTCCTATCGCGTTTCCGCGGATATTGGCGGAACGTTCACCGACCTTGTTTTCCAGGAGGCCGAAAGCGGCCGCTGCTTTGCCTACAAGGTGCTTTCAACGCCGAAGAACCCGGCTCTCGCAGTCATCGAAGGGCTCGACAAGGCGCTTCCCGATGGTTCCGAGGCTGCCTTCTTCATTCATGGCACCACGGTCGGTCTCAACGCGGTGCTGACGCGCCGCGGTGCCAAGGTCGCGCTCCTGACCACCAAGAATTATCGCGACGTCTATACGATCCAGGGCAATGACCGCGGTGAGATCTTCTCGATCCATTGGCGCAAGCCGAAGCCGCTGGCCGAAATCCCGGACACTTTCGTCGTCGATGAGCGGATCAGCGCCAAGGGCGAGATCGAAACCGCGCTCGATACGGCCGAGCTCGATGGTTTCATCGAAACTGTCAAGGCGCGCGCCTATGAGGCGATCGCCATCTGCTTCCTGTTCTCCTTCAAGAACCCCGCCCATGAGCTCGCAGCCGAAGCCTATCTGCGCGATCGTCTTCCGGGTGTCTCGATCACCCTGTCCCACCGCGTTTCGCCGGAATGGCGCGAATATGCCCGCACCTCGACGACGGTGATGGATGCCTATGCCGCCCCCGTCGTACGCCGCTATCTCGATACGCTGGTCGGCGAACTGAGTGGCCGGTTGGCCGGCGACAGCCAGATCCATGTGATGAAATCCAACGGCGGGGCGATGACAGCCGCTGCTGCTTCGGAAATCCCGCTGCAGACGCTCTTGTCCGGCCCGGTCGGCGGCACGATCGGCGGCCGTACGCTCTCGGAAGTCACGGGCCGCCCAAACCTCATCTGCGTCGATATGGGCGGCACCTCCTTCGATGCCTCTCTGATCATCGACGGCCAGCCCTCATTTTCCAACGAAGCCGAGCTTGAAGGCCTGCCGATCCAGATGTCGGTGGTCGATATCCATGTCATCGGCGCCGGTGGCGGCTCGATCGCCTGGGAAGAAGCCGGGGCCGTGCGCGTCGGCCCACAATCGGCCGGTTCGGTTCCGGGCCCGGCCTGCTACGGTCGCGGCGGCGTGCAGCCGACGGTCTCCGATGCCAATCTGGTGCTCGGGCGGCTCGATTCCGCCAATTTCGCCGGCGGTACCATGACACTCGATGTCGAAAAGGCGCGGACGGCGGTCAAGTCGCTCGGCGACCGTTTCGGCCTTTCCACCGAAGCCATGGCGCAAGGCATCATCGATATCATCAACGCCAAGATGGCCGATGCCATCCGCACGATCACGATCCGCCGTGGCATCGATCCGCGCGATTTTGCGCTGGTTGCCTATGGCGGTGCGGGCCCTGCGCAGGCAGCGGCACTCGCCGAACAACTCGATATCGGCGAAGTCATCATTCCGGTGCTTCCGGGTGCCTTTTCGGCCTGGGGCATGCTGCAGACCGATGTGCGGCACGATTTCAAGATGACCTTCTATGGCTACTGGGACGAGGTCGCGCCGGATGCGCTGGCCGCAGCCTTCGGCGACCTCGAGCAGAAGGGCCGCGACTTCCTGCTCAAGGAAGGGCTGGACGAGAAGGAGATCAGCTTCCAGCGCTATGCGGATTTCCGCTACCATGGCCAGGAATATGTGCTGACCATTCCGGTCACGAATGATCCGGTTGACATGCTCGGCGTGCGCAAGGCTTTCGATGAAGCCTATGATCGCCAGTACGGCCATTCGGCTCCGGAATCGCGGATGGAAGTGGCCAATCTCCGGGTCGCGGCTGTCGGTCGCCTTGTGCGTCCGGGTCTTGCCGATCCGTCCGTCAGTCCGGCATCGGCCGCGCGCAGCCGCAAGGTCTATTTCGGCGGCAAGGAGTTCGACACCGCGATCATCGACCGCGACACGCTCGCCATCGGCACGATCATCTCCGGTCCGGCCATCATCGAGGAAGCCACCGCGACCACGCTCGTTCCAGACGACTGGCAGGCCGAGATCATCACCGGCGGCCATATGACCCTGAACCGCAAGAAGAAGGAGGCCTGAGCCATGACGGTCGCCACTGCCGATCCGATTACAACCGAAGTGATCCGCAATTTCGTGATCTCCTGCGCCCAGGACATGAATGCGGCTCTCTGGCGCTCGGCCTTCTCCTCGATCATCTATGAAGGTCGCGACAGTGCCGTCGCCCTGCTTGATGAAAAGGGCAATATGCTGGGCCAGTCCACCGGCGTGCCCTTGTTCGTCGGCGCCATCGATGCCTGCGTCCGGCTGGTGCTCGAGCGCTATGGCGAGGATATCCATCCCGGCGATATCTTCATCCTCAACGACAGCTACCTGCAGGGCACCCATCTGCACGACGTGACCGCCGTCGGCCCGATGTTCTACAAGGGCGAACTCGTCGGTTTCGGCGCCGCCCGTGCGCATTGGCAGGATATCGGCGCCATCGATCCCGGCTCGACCATGGGCTCGACCTCGATCTATCACGAAGGCATCCGCCTCGGTCCGACCCGCATCGTGACCAGGGGCAAGCCGATCCCGGAATGGTACGACCTCCTGACCCGCAACACGCGCCTCAAGGAAATGACGATTGGCGATCTCAATGCCCAGATCACCTCGATCCGCACCGGCGAGCGCCGTCTGAGCCAGGTGCTCGACCGCATCGGCCCCGCGACCTATCGCGCCGCCTGCGCCAACATCTTCGAACAGGCGCGCCTGCTCGACCGGGCCGCGATCGGCGCGCTCAAGGATGGCAGCTACTATCGCGAAGGCTATCTCGACAATGACGGTGTCACCAGCGATCCGGTCAAGGTCGCCTGCCGCATCACCATCGATGGCGAGCGCATGATCATCGATCTCACCGGCTCGTCCAGGCCGGTCCAGGGCTCGATCAATTGCGGTGCGGTGCAGACGGAATCGCTGCTGCGTCTCGCCTACAAGACCATGATCAGCCCGGAACGCGCCATCACCGGCGGCTCCTTCTCCACCATGGAGGTGGTGATCCCGGACGATTGCATGTTCAACGCTCGCGAACCCTATGCCTGCGAATGGTATTTCACCGGTCTCGGCCTTCTCGCCGACCTGATGATTTCCTGCCTCGGCGAAGCGATGCCGGAAAAGGCAACCGCTGCCCATTACGGCGATTCCATGGTGGCGGCCTTCTTCAACATGGACCCGGAAAAGGGCCAGTGGATTGCCGTGGAACCGACTGCCGGCGGCTGGGGCGGTACCGTTGGAGCGGATGGCGAAAGCGCGCTCATCAACCTCGTCAATGGCGGTTTCCGCAACATTCCGGCCGAAGTTTACGAGACCAAATTCCCGGTCCGCGTCGAGGAATTCTCGCTTCGGAAGGATTCCGGCGGTCCCGGCCGCTGGCGCGGCGGCCTCGGCGTCGTCCGTTCCTATCGCTTGCTGGATGAAGCTTTCGGCGCGCTCTGGTTCGAACGGTCGCGCACGCCCGGTTGGGGCATTTCCGGTGGCCAGTCCGGCCAGGGGCCGTTCAACGAGGTCGTGCTGCCGGACGGAACCGTGGAAACGCCGCTCAAGATGCGGGCCAAGCCCTTCCCGAAGGGAACGCTCTTCATCACCCGCACCGGTGGCGGCGGTGGCTATGGCGATCCGCTCGCACGTCCCTTCGATGAAGTTCGCGACGATGTGATCCGTGGCCTTGTTTCCCGCGAGCAGGCTCTGGCACAGTATGGCGTGGCCTTCACCGATGCGCTGGATGTCGATATGGCCGCCAGCAAGCCGCGAACGGCTGCCTGATACCCTCGCCCGTCCCCGATGAGGAAGTTGCCCGGATGAATGACGAAGAGATCTATGTACGGCTGATCGATGTCGGCAAGGAATTCTCCGGCGTCCGGGTGCTGCGCAACATCAACCTCGATTTCCGCAAGGGCGAGATCCACGCCCTTGTCGGCGAGAATGGCGCAGGCAAATCGACCGTCGGCAAGATTGCCGGCGGCTACTATTCGCGGTCGTCGGGCGATCTCGAGATTTTCGGCGAGGCGGTCAGCCATTGGGACCCCGCCGCAGCGCTCAAAAGCGGCATCGCCATGATGCATCAGGAACTGCAACTGGTGCCGGAACTGACGGTAGCGCAGAATGTGTTTCTCGGCATCGAGAACAATCGCGGCTCCTTTCTCACCAATGACGAACCGGCCCGGCTTGCTGCCGTCATCGAGGTTTGTGGCTTCCAGCTCGATCCGAATGCGCGCGCCGGTTCGCTGTCGCTTGCCGACCAGCAGAAGATCGAGATCATGCGGGCAATCGCCCGCGATGCCAAGGTCATCGTCATGGACGAGCCGACCTCGTCGCTGACCGCCGACGAGGCCGACCGGCTGCATGCGACGATGCGGCGCCTGCGTGCCATGGGCCGCACGATCATCTATGTCTCGCATTTCCTCGATCATGTCCTGTCGATCGCCGACCGTGTGACGATCATGCGCGAGGGAGCAGTGGTCCGCACCGGATCGATTGCCGAAGAAACCAAGGCAAGCCTCGTTGCCGGCATGCTGGGCGATGCGGGCGCCGATGTCTCCTATCTCGACAAGACGCCGCCGGTGCGTGGTGCGCCCCCGCTTCTGAGCGTTCGTGGCCTTGTGTCCGACAATGGGGTCAAGGGTGCGGATCTTGAAATCCATCCCGGCGAAATCGTCGGCCTTATCGGTCTGGTCGGCTCCGGTCGGACCGAGATCGCGCGCGCCATCTTCGGCGCCGACAAGACGACCGCAGGCGCGGTGATGTTTGATGGCAAGGACTATGACGACCGGTCTCCAAGGGAATCGGTGGCGCGCGGTCTTGCCATGGTGCCGGAAGATCGGCGCAAGCAGGGGCTCGTGCTCAGCCAGACTGTACGACCCAACATGACGCTGCCGCATCTCGGCATCTTTTCGGCCGGTGGCTTCATGAAAACGGGTGCCGAACGCAATGCGGTGCGGTCGCTGATCGATTATTTCGGTGTCAGCCCGCGCCATGTCGATGGCGATGTGGTCCACTATTCGGGCGGCAACCAGCAGAAGGTGCTGCTCGCCAAATGGATCATGGAGGAACCGAAGCTGGTGATCCTCGATGAGCCGAGCCGCGGCGTCGATCTTGGCGCGCGCCGACGCATCCATGAATTCATCGTCGAACTGGCGCGCAAGGGCGCGGGCGTGCTCTTGATCTCATCGGAAATCGAGGAGGTTCTGGGGCTGGCCCATCGCGCCTACCTGGTCCGCGAGGGCCGGACCTTCCGCGAAATCGTGCCGGAGGAACAGGGCATGGACCAGATCCTCTGGGCCCTCTTCCACGACGAACAGAGTAAAACTGCAAGGAGCCATTCATGAGCGGCCCAACGACGACTTCAGCCACGGCACCCTTCAACTGGGCGTCGGCGATGCGCTTCCTGCAGCGCTATGCGATCGCCGTGATGGTGCTGATCCTGATGGTGGCGCTGACGATCCTGAGCGACTCCTTCCTGACGGTGCAGAACCTCATCAACATCCTCAACCAGAACGCGCCGCTGGCGATCGTTGCCTCGGCGATGACGCTGGTGATCATCTGCGGCAGTTTCGATCTCTCGGTCGGCGCGATCTTTGCGGTTGCAGGCGTTTCGGCGGCCTGGCTGGCGCTCAATGTCGATCCCTATCTCGGGCTGATCGCAGCACCCTTCGTCGGTCTCCTGCTCGGCACCGTCAATGGCGCGGTGATCACCGGCCTGCGCATCCATTCCTTTCTGGCAACGCTCGCCACGGGTCTGATGTTTCGCGGCATCGCGATCCTGATCACCGGCGGCAAGCTCATTCCCGTCCGCATTCCCGAATTCACCTGGCTCGGGCGCGAACGGATCGGCCCGGTCTATATCGCGATCATCGTCATGCTGATTTTCGCCGTCGCCATCATGGTGCTGCTCAACCGCACCACCATCGGCCGCAAGATCCTTGCTGTCGGCGGCAACGAGGAAGCCGCCATTCTCTCGGGCATCCGCACCAACCGCATCAAGGTGCTGACCTTCGCGATCGCCGGTTTTTCGGCCGGCCTCGCCTCGGCAATTGCGGTGTCGCGGATCTCGATGGGTCAGGCAACCGCCGGCACCGGCATCGAACTGGAAGCGATCGCCGCCGTCATCATCGGCGGCACCTCGATCTATGGCGGCAAGGGCGCCATCTGGCGGTCGCTCGCCGGCGTCATCATGCTGGCGCTGATCAACAATGGCTTCAACATCCTGAACGCCGATCCCTTCTTCAAGGATTTCACTACCGGACTCATCATCGTGGCCGCCGTCGCCATCAGCGCGATGGGCAACCGCCGCTAAGGTATCGAGAGGAAACGCCATGTCCTGGAACCATCCCGTCCCCCGCATCACCAATGCCGAACGGCTGGAACGGCTCGATCGCCTGCGCCAGTCGATGGAGGCAACCGGTGTGGAAGGGTTGCTGCTCGGTTCGACGGAGAGCCTGAACTACTTCACCGGTCTCGTCTGGCATCCGAGCGAGCGGCTGGTGGGCGCGCTCGTGACGCGTGACAGGCTCGTCTATATCTGCCCCGGTTTCGAGCGCAGCCGGCTCGAGACGCTTCCCTGCCTTCCAGCCGAAATCGCCATCTGGGAAGAGGAGGAAAGCAGTGCGGCGCTCGTCTCTCGTCTTCTTGGCCCCAATGGCATCCTGGCACTCGATGATGAGCTACCGCTGTTCGTCCATTCGCAGCTCGCCGGTGCGCTGGGAGTCGATCGGCTCGAAGATGGCGGGCGCCTGATCCGCGATCTTCGCGCACGCAAGTCCGATGCCGAAATCGCCCTCATCCGACATGCCATGGGCATGACGCTCGAGGTCCATAAACGGGCGCATGCGATGCTGAAGCCGGGCATCCGAGCCTCCGAAGTGGCGCGCTTCATTGATGAGCAACATCGCGCCATGGGTGCCGATGGTGGCTCGACTTTCTGTATTGTTTCCTTTGGTGTCGCCACATCGCTACCCCATGGTGCGGATGGCGATCAGATTCTCGCAGAGGACGATGTTATTCTCGTCGATACCGGTTGCCGGCTCGATGGCTATCATTCCGACCTGACGCGGACCTACAAGCTCAAGGCGGGCGATCGCGATTTTGAAAATGCCTGGGCGATCGAGCGGGCGGCGCAGCAGGCCGTCTTTGATGCAGCCAAGCTCGGCGCCCCTTGTTCAAGCCTTGATGACGCCGCCAGAGCACTGTTGGCGAAGCATGGGCTGGGGCCCGATTACATTCTGCCCGGCCTGCCACACCGTGCAGGCCACGGGCTCGGGCTGCAAATTCACGAGGAGCCCTATATTGTCCGCGGCAACCGGCAGCCGCTGGCCGTCGGCATGTGCTTCTCCAACGAGCCGATGCTGGTCTATCCCGGTCGATTCGGCATTCGCCTCGAAGACCATATCTACATGAGCGAAGATGGTCCGGTATTTTTCACGCAACCGCAGGAAAGTCCGACGTCTCCATTCGGCATCTGAGAATTGCGATATTGCGGCGTCACCCTTCCGGGCGAAAAAATTTTAGCATAGCTAAAAAATCTTTCTTGACTCTTGTCAGGCCTCTCGCTTCTATTGAAGTAATACTAAAAAGAGGGCCGGGCTTGAGCAAGAGCCAAATCACAGAAAACGAGGATGATGTGACGCCGGCCATCGCGCCGCTCGGCGAACGGTTGCGGCAGCGTCGCAAGGCATTGAAGCTGACGCTGCAGGACGTGGCGGATGGCGCCGGCTTCTCGGTCGGCTTCATTTCCCAGATCGAGCGCGGCATCACGGTTCCCTCGCTCACCTCGCTGGTGGCGGTCTGCAGGGTTCTCAAGGAAGATGTCGGCACCTTCTTCCAGCAGCCGCGGGTCGATGATCCGGTGACGCGCCGCGAAACGCGTCCCGTCTACGGGCTCGGCATTCCTGGCCATGGCGTAACCTACGAGCGGCTTTCGGCTTCCTTCCCCGGCAATGTGCTGCGGTCGACGCTGATCCACGAGCCGCCGGGCTATCGGTCCGAGCCGATGTCGCACGAGGGCGAGGAGATTTTCTACATCGTCTCCGGCGCCCTGACCCTGGAACTCGACGGACAACGCACCATTCTTGAAGCCGGTGATGCGGCCCATTTTCCATCCACCCGGGTGCATGTCACCTGGAACCATACGACCGAACCGGCCACGATCTTCCATACCTGCACGATGGATGTGTTCGGCGAAGGCGAGCCGAAAGGCGATCCCAATACCAGCCTGGTCGTGACCAGGGCTGTGAACAGGCGCAATGCGCCGAAGAAGCCCAAAGTAACCAAGGGGAATTCGACATGAAACCGCTTCTCAAGACGATTGCGGCCGCCCTTCTCGCGGCAGCCTCCATCCATTCCTATGCTGCTGCCGAAACCGTGCTGCGCCTCGATGAATCGCCGGTTGGCGAAATCGATCCGGCGAAAGCGTCCGACTATGCGGACTCGGTGCTGATGTTCAACCTTTACGATGCGCTGGTCGCGCCGACCGCCGGCAAGCCGGGTTTCGAACCGCTGCTCGCGTCCGGTTGGGAAAGCGATGGCAAGACCTACACGTTCAAGCTCCGCGACGGCGTGAAGTTCCAGAGCGGCAATGCGCTGACCGCCGAAGATGTCGTCTTCTCCTATGATCGCATGAAGGCGCTCGGACAGGGCCTGTCCTATCTCTTCACCAATGTCGAAAAGGCCGAAGCGGTCGATGCCGCTACGGTAAAATTCACCCTCAAGGAAGCCTATGCGCCCTTCATCTCGGCGCTGACCCGCCTGCCGATCCTCGACAAGAAGACCGTGATGGCGAACCTCGGTGCAGGCGATGGCGACATGAAGGATTGGGGCCAGGCCTGGCTTTCGACCCATTCGGCCGGCACCGGTGCCTACAAGCTCGTCTCGCACAATCCGCAGGAAGAAACGGTCATGGCCAAGAATGGCGACTATTTCCTCGGCGTGCCGGCCAAGGCGCCCGATACGGTGCGTTATCGCTACGGGCTTGAAGCCGCGACCGTTCGCACGCTAATCGCGCAGGGCGAGCATGACATTTCCTCGCAGTGGCTGCCGCCGGAAGTCTTGAAGTCGCTGGCTGGCGATGGCGCCCAGCTTCTGACCGAAAAGGGCTCGACCGAATTCTACATCAAGCTCAACACCGCCAAGGCGCCGTTCGATGACGTCAATTGCCGTCTCGCCGTCACCTATGCCTTCGATTATGACGCCGGCATCAAGATGGTTGCCGTCACCGATACCGTCTCGCAGGGCAGCATGGCCACCGGTGCGCTGCCGGTCGGCATGCTCGGTTCGCTGCCGGCGGATCAGGCGGTCAAGAAGGATATCGACAAGGCCAAGGACTATCTCTCCAAGTGCAAGTACAAGCCGGAAGAGATGAAGGTGGATCTGTCCTGGATCGGCGAAGTACCGCTCGAAGAGCGTTTCGCACTCCTGATGCAGGCCAACTTCGCCGAGATCGGCATCAAGGCGGAAGTGAAGAAGGTTCCGTGGGCGCTGTTCACCGAAATGGTCACCAAGCCGGAAAACACACCCTCCGTCAGCCAGGTCTTCGTCAACACCATGACGGGCGATCCCGATACGCTGCTCTATGGCATGTATCATTCCTCGGCCGCCGGCACCTGGATGTCGCCTGAATATCTCAAGGACAAGGATGTCGATGCGCTGCTCGAAAAGGGTCGCGTGGCTCCGGAGGCAGAACGCGCCGCCATCTACGAGGAACTGAACAAGAAGCTCAAGGACCTGGCGCCATCGATCTATGCCCAGGACCAGACGGCTGTGTTCGCCGCCTCCAAGCGGGTCTCGGTGCCGGCCTTTGCCGATCCGTCCAAGGCTTACGCGCTCGCCGGCTTCGGCTTCAGCTTCCGCCTGATGGAAATGAACGAATAGTTACGGGTTTCGCAGGCCCCTCCCCCACGAGGGGGAGGGGCTAGCCCAAGGCGCCCCGGCGCAGATTTCTGCAACGGCGATTGCAGCAAGTTATGCCTGCCCCTTGTCGGGGGTGGGACGGGGCTTGCCCCCCGCAACCGAGAGAAAGACCTTGAAATGCCCCCTGTCGTCCGCCTCCTTGCGAAGCGGCTTGGGACCTCTCTGATCGTTCTGATCGGGGTATCCCTGCTGATATTCGCCATTGCCCGGGTCATTCCCGGCGATCCGGCCCGCATCGCGCTCGGACCGAACGCCACGGCGGAGGCTGTCGCGGCCCTCAGGGAGCGTCTGCATCTCAACGATTCCTTCTTCGCCCAGTATGGCTATTTCATCGCCGATCTCTTCGGCGGCGATCTTGGTATCTCGCTCTATACCAATCGTCCGGTGATGGACGATATCGCCCAGTTCCTGCCGGCAACGCTGGAGCTGGTGATCGTGTCCGGCATCATGATGGTTCTGTTCGGCCTGCCGCTCGGCGTGCTTTCGGCCCGCTATCGCGGCACCTGGATCGATCATGGCGTCCGCCTCATCACCCTTCTCGGCGTTTCGGCTCCCGGCTTTGTCTGGGCGGTCATCCTGATGCTCGTCTTTGCCTTCTTCCTGCCGATCTTCCCGATCGCCGGCCGCATTGCCGACAGCTATTCCATCCCTTCCGTCAGCGGTTTCCTGCTCATCGATACGCTTCTGGCCGGTAACATGGCCGCCTTTGTCGATGCGCTGCGCCATCTCATCCTGCCGGCCTTTGCGCTCGCGCTTTCGGGCATCGGCCAGGCGGCGCGGCTCGTGCGCTCCAACATGGTCGAGACCTACGACAAGCCCTATATCGAGATGGCGGAAGCCTATGGCTATCCGGCGCGCCGTATCGCCTGGCGCTATGCCTTCCGGCCGTCGCTCATTCCATCGCTCACCATCATCGGGCTCGATTTCGCCGCCATGCTCGGCAATGCCTTCCTGGTGGAAGCCGTCTATGCCTGGCCGGGCCTGTCGCGCTACGGCGTTGCGGTGATCCTGCGCAAGGATCTCAACGCCATCGTCGGCACGGTGCTGATCATTTCCGCCATGTTCCTGCTGGTCAACCTGATCGTCGATCTGCTCGTCTCGGTCATCAACCCGCGCATCCGCCTGTCGCAGAGGGCGTCATGAAGAAAACGCTTCTCATCCTGACCCGCAATCCGCTGTCGCTGATCGGCCTCATCCTCGTGGCGATCGTGGTCCTGTCGGCCATCTTCGCCGACCTGATCACGCCCTTCCCCGAACATGCCGGCGCCGTGGTCGATTTCGCCAATTTCAACAAGGCGCCGGAATGGCCCTATCTGTTCGGCACCGATCTTGTCGGCCGCGATCTCTTCACGCGCGTCATCTATGCCTACCGGATCTCGCTGATCCTTGGCATCGTCGTCTTGGTGATTGCGGTTCCGATCGGCGTGGCGATCGGGCTGGCCGCCGGCTATCTCGGCGGCTGGACCGAATTCGTGCTGATGCGGATCACCGATGTGTTCCTGTCGATCCCGCCGCTCGTGCTCGCGATGTCGATGATGGGCCTGCTCGAACCGACGCTGACCAACGGCATGATCGCGGTCACCGCCATGTGGTGGCCCTGGTACACGCGTCTCGTCTACAACATCGCCCGCTCCGAGAAGGAAGAGGGCTATGTGCTGGCCGCCGAAGTGATCGGTGCCTCGCGCCTGCACATCATGTTCCGTGAGATCCTGCCCAACTGCGTGCCCTCGATCATCACCAAGATGACGCTCGATTTCGGCTTCGTCATCCTCATTGCCTCTTCGCTTTCCTTCCTCGGCCTTGGTGTACAGCCGCCGACGCCCGATCTCGGTTCGATGGTCGCCGAAGGCGCCAAATATCTGCCCGACAGCTGGTGGCTGACCGTGTTTCCGGGCCTCGCCATTCTGATTGCCGTCTTCGGCTTCAACCTGATCGGCGATGCGCTGCGGGAAATCCTGGGGGTCGACCAATGAGCGCACCGACACTTCGCATCGATAATCTGAGGCTCGGCTTCAAGACCTGGTCAGGCATGGTGGAGGTACTGCATGGCATTGCCCTCCATATCCGCCCCGGCGAACGGGTGGCGCTGGTCGGCGAAAGCGGTTCCGGCAAGTCGGTCACTGCCCGCATCGTGCTCGGGCTCTTGCAATCGATCCGCACTGCCCGCATCGACGGCACCGTCGAGTTCGAAGGCATCAATCTGCAATCGCTGAAGCCGAAATCACGCCATGCGCTGCGCGGAACGCGGATGTCGATGATCTTTCAGGATCCGACCTCGTCGCTCAATCCGGTCTATACGATCTTTGACCAGTTCCGCGAGGTGCTGGCGCGTGCCGATGCGGCAATCACCGCCGAACAGGCGCGCGAAAAAGCGATCGTGGCGCTGGCCGATGTGGCGATTTCCGAACCCGAGCGGGTGCTCGATTCCTATGCTTTCCAGCTGTCAGGCGGCATGAACCAGCGCGTGATGATCGCCATGGCGCTTGCCAACAATCCCGCCCTGCTTCTGGCCGACGAGCCGGGCACGGCGCTCGATGTGACCGTGCAGGCGCAGACCCTGAAACTGATGAGCGAGCTTGTTGAAAAGCACCGGACCTCGGTTCTGTTCATCTCGCACAATCTCGGCGTGGTGCGCGAGTTCGCCGATCGGGTCTATGTCATCTACAAGGGCAACATCGTCGAGCAGGGGCCGACGGCCGCACTCTTCGACAATCCGCTCCATCCCTATACGAAGGCCCTGCTTTCGGCGGTGCCGCGCATCACCGGCGGCGGCATCCCCGATCTCGATGAGGACATGGCTGCCTTCCGCGCGCCGCTGGTCGCCCATCCCGGCTATTCCGAACGGGAGCTTCTGGCATGAGCACGCTTCTTTCCGTCTCAAACGTTTCCAAGAGTTTCGAGGTCAATGGCCGCCGCGTGCAGGCGCTCGACAACGTTTCCTTCGATGTCGAAAAGGGCGAGTGCCTGGCGATCGTTGGCGAAAGCGGTTCCGGCAAATCGACCATCGCCAACATCATTCTCGGAATCTATGGCGCCAGCGAAGGTCAATTGCGGTTCAAGGATGAGCCGCTGCCGGCCAAGCGGGTGCTGAAGCATCGCCAGGCGATCCAGCTCGTGCAGCAGAACCCGCTCTCCTCGCTCAATCCTCGTCGTTCGATCGGCGCCTCGCTTCGCCTCGCGCTCGATGTCCACAAGATCGGCGAGCCGTCCGGCCGGGTGAAGAGGACGGGCGAACTGCTCGAAGAGGTCGGGCTGCCGGCGGAATTCCGGACGCGCAATCCCTCGGCGCTGTCCGGTGGTCAGCGCCAGCGCGTGGCGATTGCCCGCGCGCTGGCCTGCCAGTCCGAACTCGTGGTGCTCGACGAGCCGACCTCGGCGCTCGATGTTCTGGTGCAGGCGCGGGTGCTGCGTCTTCTCAAGGACCTCAAGGACAGCCGCGGCCTCACCTACATCTTCATCACGCATGATCTCAGCGTCGTGCGCAACATCGCCGACCGGGTGGCCGTTTTCGAAAAGGGTCGTCTGGTCGAACTCGGCTCGACGGAGGCGATCTTCGCCTCGCCGCAACACGAATACACACGCAGATTGATCGCCGCCGTGCCCGTCGTGGGCCGGGATGAGGCGGAGTTGCGTGCGCGCATCATGGAGGATCGCAATGCAAATGCCTGATTTCCGGACATTCGTCGAGGCTGTCGCCGAGGCGGATGGCCAGCCGCAGAAAGCCTTCGCCGCACTGGAAGCGCTCGTTCGCGACCATGTCGGCGTCAAGCTCTTCACCATCATGACCTCCGACACGGTCAATCGTATTTCCGAGCGGATCTATTCCAACATGCCGGAGGCCTATCCGGTCTCCGGAACCAAGCCCTATAACGAGTCGCGCTGGTCGGAGATCACGCTCAACCAGAAGCGCACCTTCGTCGCCAACACGATCGAGGATATCGCGACCGTTTTCGATGATCACCCGCTGATCCTGTCGCTCGGCTGCCAAAGCGTCATCAATGTGCCGATCATTGCCGATGGCCGTGTCATCGGCACGCTCAACTGCCTGCATGAGAGAGATTTCTACACCGCCGACCGCGTCGAGGCTGCCGAGGCACTGAAACTGCCCGGTCTCGTCTGCATGCTGCTTCACGACAAGTTCAAGGGGGACGACCGAGCATGAGCTCCAAGACAATCCGCGTGGCCACCGATGTCGGCGGCACCTTCACCGACCTCGTCTGCTTCGAAACCGATCTGGCGACCGGCGTGTCGAAGATCATCACCGCCAAGTCGGACACGACGCCGCCGAACTTCGAACAGGGCGTGCTCAACGTTCTCGAAAAGGGTGGCGTCGATCCCAAATCGGTCGATTTCCTTGCCCATGGCACCACGGTCGTCATCAACGCGCTGACCGAACGCAAGGGCGTCAAGGTCGGTCTCATCACCACCGAAGGCTTCCGCGATACGCTCGAAATCGCCCGCGGCAACCGGCCCGACTTCTTCAACCTGCATTATCGCAAGCCCGAACCCTTCGTTCCGCGCTATCTGCGCCGCGAAGTCCCCGGCCGCATGAACTATCATGGCGAGGAAATGGCGCCGCTCGACCTTTCGGGCCTGCCGGCGATCGTCGCCGATTACAAGGCGGACGGGGTTGAGGCGATCGCGATTTCGTTTCTGCATTCCTATGCCAATCCGGCGCACGAACAGGCTGCACTCGCTGAAGTCCATCGCCTGTGGCCCGAAGTGTCGGTGGTGTCCTCCCACCAGATCACCCGCGAATGGCGTGAATATGAGCGCACCAACACGGCGGTGCTCTCGGCCTATGTGCAGCCGGCTGCCGAGCGCTATCTCTCGCGGCTTGCCGGCGGCCTCGGCGAACGCGGCTTTTCCAAGAGCCTCTACATCATGCAGTCCAACTGCGGCGTGGATTCGCTGGAATCGGTCAAGCGCATTCCGATCACCATGGTCGAAAGCGGTCCGGCTTCCGGCTTCTGGGGCGCGGCCGAACTCGGCAAGCTGATCGGCGAGCCGAATGTGCTGGCGCTCGATATCGGCGGCACCACGGCGAAATGCTCGCTGATCGAGGATGGCCAGATCAAGATCATGACCGATTACTGGATCGAGCGCGACCGCACATCGGCCGGCTATCCGATCATGGTTCCGGTGGTCGATCTCGTCGAGATAGGCAATGGTGGCGGTTCGATCGCCTGGGTCGATGATTTCGGCAAATTGCATGTCGGTCCGCAATCGGCCGGCGCCAAGCCGGGCCCGGCCGCCTATGGTCGCGGCGGCACCAATGCGACTACCACCGATGCCAATCTCTGGCTTGGCCGCATCAACCGCGATTACTTCTGCGGTGGCGATGTGGTGGCCGATATGGCCGCGACCGAAAAGGCGCTTGAAGCCGTCGGTGCAAAGCTCGGCGTGTCGACCGATGAGGCTGCGCGCGGCATCATCCGCATTGCCAACAACAACATGGTCAATGCGCTGAAGCTCGTTTCGCTCAATCGCGGCCATGATCCGCGCGAGTTCACCCTCGTCGCTTTCGGCGGCGGCGGCGCCATGCATGCTGCGGCACTCGGGGCCGAACTCGGCGTCAAGAAGGTGGTGATCCCGGCTGGCGCTTCGGTCTTCTCGGCCTGGGGCATGATGATGAGCGACCTGCGTCGCGACTATTTCGTCACCAAGCTCGCCGACCTCAAGCCCGGTGCCGGTGCCGTGATCGAAAGCCTGTTTGCCGAAACCGAAGCGCTGGCGCTCAAGCAGTTCGGCGAGGAAGGCATTGACGCGAGCAAGGTCAAGTTCCTGCGTTACGGCAAGTTCCGCTACCAGAACCAGGAACATACGACCGAGGTGCTGATTGCCGACGTTCCGGTGACCGATGCCAAACTCAGCGAGATCGAGGCGGCGTTCCACGAAGCCTACGAAAAGGAATATACCTACCGGCTCGATGCGCCGGTCGAGATGGTCGGCATGCATCTGGTCGCATCGGCCGAAGTCGGCAAGCTGACCATGCAGGAAAAGCCGCTCGGTTCAAACGATGCCAGCCCGGCGATCAAGGGCAAGCGCGATGTCGACTATGCGCTCGAAGGCGTCCATGCAGCCGATATCTACGACGGCACGAAGCTCGAACCCGGCATGCAGTTCAAGGGTCCGGCGGTGATCGAGGATCCGGGCACCACGGTGGTCATCCATCCGGGCAGCGCGGTTGCAATCGACGGCTACAACAACATTCACATCACGCTTGCAGGCTGAGGAGAGATCCATGACTGAGATTGCAGACGATCCGATCACGCTCGAAATCATCCAGGCCTCGCTGCAGGCGACGGCGGACGAAATGTTCGCGGTTTTCAAGAAGACGGCGATGAGCTCGATCATCTACGAAGTGCTCGACATGGGCACCGGCATTACCGACGGCAAAGGCGCGCTCGCCTCCTCCGGCGCCGGCATTCCCGCCTTCATCGGCGTGCTCGACAAGGCGGTGAAGGTCATCGTCGACAAGTTCGACAAGCCGGGCGATATCGAACCCGGCGATGTGTTTGCCACCAACGACCCCTATTACGGTGGCGTGACCCATCTCAACGACATCGTCATCGCCATGCCGGTGTTTGCCGATGGCCGCATCATCGCCTGGACGGCCAATATCGCCCATAATTCCGATGTCGGCGGCATGGCGCCGGGTTCGCTCACCGGCCTTGCCACGGAAATCTTCCAGGAAGGGCTCCGGCTGCCGGCAATCAAGATCATCTCGAAGGGCGAGCCGATCCGCTCGGTCATGGAGATCATCAAGGTCAATTCGCGCATGCCGGACGTGCTCGAGGGCGATGTCTGGGCGGCGATCGCCTCGGCCCGCATCGGCGCCCGCCGGCTGGTGGAAATCGCCGGCAAATACGGCGTTGCGACCTTCGAACGGGCGATGACGAAGTTCCTCGATTACGGCGAGCAGGTTTCGCTGCGCGAGCTGGCGAAACTGCCGAAAGGCACGTTCGAACTCTCCGAAGAGCAGGATGACGGCCGCATCTTCAACGTCAAGATCCGCATCACCGATACCGAATTCGAGGTCGATCTGCGCGACAATCCGGACCAGTCGAACAATCCGGTCAATACAAGCCGCGACGGCGTGATGGTTTCGGCCCAGATGATTTTCAAGTCGCTGACCGATCCCTATTCGCCGGCCAACGAAGGGTCGTTCCGGCCGATCAAGCTCCTGACGCGCGAAGGTTCGGTCTTCCATGCCAAGGAGCCGGCGCCGATCGGCTTCTATTACGAGATCGAACTCCGGGTTTATGACATCATGTGGCGTTGCCTCGCCCCGCATATGCCCGATCGACTGGCCGCGGGCCATTTCGCTTCCGTTTGCGGCACCTTCATCGGCGGCACCCATCCCGATACCGGTCGCCAGTACACGATCATCGAACCGCAGATCGGCGGCTGGGGCGCGAGCCGCCAGGGCGATGGCAATTCGGCAATCTTCTGCGGCTTCCATGGCGAGACCTACAATTGCCCGGCCGAGATCAACGAGGCACGCAACGGGCTGATCGTCGACCGTATGGAACTCAACATGGAACCGGGTGGCGAAGGCAGGCATACCGGCGGCCGCGGCATCGTGATGGATTACCGCATCCGGGCCGACAATTCGTTCCTCACGGCCGGCTATACCCGCTCGAAGTTCCCGCCATGGGCCGTGGATGGTGCCCGCGAAGGCTCGCCGAACTATGTCAAGGTGATCCGGACCGATGGCAGCGAGGAGGATTACGCCTTCGTCTCCGGTCTTACGGTCAATGCGGGCGACGTGATCCGTGTTATCACCGCCAATGGTGGCGGTCTCGGCGATCCCAAGGACCGCGATCCGGAACTCGTTCATCGCGATATCCGCAACGGCCTGATTTCCGCCGAGCGTGCCGCCGAGATCTACGGCGTCGGCGCCTGATCCATCCTTCCTCCCCGGAGCGATCCCCACCCATCCGGGTGGGGGTCGTTCAAGTTTTGCGAGCCCATTTTTCGAGGAATTCACCGATGTCCGAACAGACCGAACGCCGTCTCAAATCCCTGCGCGAACGCATGAAATCGACAGGAACAGGTCTGGTGGCGATTGCACCCGGCTCGCATATGGACTGGGTGCTCGGCTTTCATCCGCATCCGGACGAACGTCCCTGCCTGTTGCTGATCGGTCCCGAAAAGGAGGCCTTTCTGATGCCGGCGCTCAATGCCGAGGGAACGCGCGAATTCACAGATATCGCCTTCTTCAACTGGTCGGATGCCGAAGGGCCAGCCAGGGCGCTATCTGAAGCGCTTTCCGCCATCGACGCGACGGCGCCGGGTCTGGTGGCGCTCGACGAAACCATGCGCGCCGATTTCGCGCTGCTGCTTCTCGATGCGCTGCCTGGGGATACGCGACGCAGCTTTACACCCGAGACGCTCGGCGGCCTGCGCATGCGCAAGGATGCGGCGGAATATCAGAAACTCAAGATGAATGCGGCGATCGCCGACCGTGCCATGCAGGCCGCCTTTGCCGGTATCAAGCCGGGCATGACCGAAAACCAGGTCGCCGATATCATAAAGGGTCATTTCTCTTCGGAAGGGGCGCAACCACAATTCTGGATCGTCGGCGCGGGTGGCAATGGGGCGTTCCCGCATCATTCGGCGAGCGAGCGGGTGATCGAGGAGGGGGATGCGATCGTCATCGATATTGGCGGCCGCAAGCAGGGCTTCCCCTCCGACATCACCCGCATGGCCGTTGTCGGCATGCCACCCGAAGGCTATGGCGAAATCCATACGATCGTCGATAAGGCCGTGCAGGCGGCGCTCAAGGCAGCGCGGCCCGGCGTGCCGGCTCATGTGGTCGATGATGCGGCACGTGGCGTCATCACCGACGCTGGCTAT
Source organism: Fluviirhizobium alvei (assembly GCF_030551875.1). Taxonomy (GTDB): domain Bacteria; phylum Pseudomonadota; class Alphaproteobacteria; order Rhizobiales; family Rhizobiaceae; genus Rhizobium_E; species Rhizobium_E alvei. The sequence goes on from NZ_JAUOZU010000017.1 coordinate 120,161, forward strand.
GGAGAGTACTTCGTCCATCGCACCGGTCATGGCTTGGGGATCGATATCCATGAGCCACCCTATATTACCGCGACATCCGATGTCATCCTCGATGAGGGCATGGTGTTTTCGATCGAGCCCGGGATCTATCTACCCGGCCGGTTCGGTATCCGGCTTGAGGAGATCGTCATCCTGCGGGCCGATGGACCGGAAATCCTCTCCGGCCTGCCGCGCAACGTTCATATCGTTGCAACCTGAGGCCGCCGCGTCGGTCGGCAGTCGTTCGCGCCGGCCGCCAATATTATCCCTATCTTAAGTTTGTTGCGGGCTATGGACTGTCGCAGTACATAAGGCCAGGCGCTGCAGGGGTGCTTCGCCGAAGCAATGAAGCAATATGGAAGCCGGGTCCTAGAATCGTTAGGCCCGGAGATGGGTGGGGCCATGCACGGGATCATCGTACTGGATCGAGACGAACTCGATGTGTTTCTCGATGAGTATCCCGCGGCAAAACTGCCCGAGGGGATCGAAGCAATCACGCTGGTTTTTGATGAGCATTCCGCGCTCGGAAAGATCGTTGAAGGCCGGGCCTGCGATGTTCCGTCGGCGGCCGCGACGCCCTTTGCCCGCATCGATGCCCAGACCGCTCTTCTGTTCGGGCGTTACCTTGCGGGCCTGCGGCGGAGCGCCAAGCCGAGCACAGGATCGGCTCCGGTTGGGGGAGCTGCTTTGCCGGATCACGGTCCGGAACATCTGATCAAGGAAATCCTGTTTGCCTATTTCAAGGCGAACCCATCGGCATTGTCGATTTCAACGGCCGGCTTCAATACATCCCGTTACATCGCGGTGAACCGGGCCTATCTTGATCTTGTCGGCGACGACTGGGACAATCTCGAGCAGCAGGAAATGGTGTCGACCGAGCATGTCGTCGATGACGAAGGCCGTCTCCGGCGCCTCGAGCGACTGATTCAGGCCGGCAGCTATGTCGGTGAGAAGGCAAATGTCCGGCATCTGTCGGGCGAGGTCGTTCCCGTGCGGCTTTCCGCCTGCCGTGTCTTTGCAATCGACCAGCTCTATGATGTCGAGCTTCTCGAACCGCTCGCCGACCCTGAGTGAAATGCATCTTTGTTGCTGTTGACCGGGCCGCCGTTCAGCACCATCTTCGGCTTCAAGTAGTTCCGCTTGATTGAACCACGGGTGGGAGAGGGTCTTGGCTGACGGTCGTGACCGCAATATTGCGATGTTTTCGGCTGGGCTCGAACGCCAGGCGAAAGATCTTACGACCGCTATCGGCCATCTTGCCGATGAGCCGGAAATCCTCGCCGTCTCCGATCATTGGCGCCCTATTCGCCGGAAAGGCAGCCGCGGCAAGGCCGCCGGCCAGCCGTTGCTTTCCTTCCAGGAAGCCGGTTTTCTGGATTCGCCGATTTCCTTCCGCACGGTCTATTCCCGCATTTCCAGCTGGGTCTCGACCGCAGGCAAAGACAAGAGCGGCCGAACCAAGGTGCTCGTGATCGACATGAGCTGGGCGCTGGCCACCAACTCGGCAACAGCCAATTTCGAGACATGGGTGGAGATCGTCGACGTCTTGAGCCGGGAGACCGGGGTGGCCGTTCTATCGCTCTACAATCGCAATCTGATGATCGACGAACAGATGCTGACGGCGCTCAGGGGGCATCCCCGCATTCTGTCGACTGCTGGCATCCGCGAGAACCCGCATTGGCTGCCGCCGATGCTGCTGACCCGAGGGACCCTGCGCCAGCAGGTCGATCACTGGCTTACTGCACTTTCCCCCGATCTTGCGCCCGGAAGCGATGGGGCCCAGATTCATGCGGCGGAAGGTGCCGACCCGATGTGGCTTCTCAGGCGGGCGGCCGAGGAGCCGGCGATTGCCGGGCTTGAGGCCCGTGACCGCTGGAAGATCCGCTGTCTCGGACGATTACGGGTCTATCGCAACAACGGGTCGCAGATCATCTGGGATACGCCGGGCGGGGCAACGCGCAAGACCAAGACCCTGTTTGCCTATCTTCTGCAGAAGGGGGGCGATGGGGCGAGCGCCGACGAGCTGGCCGACCTGCTCTGGCCCGAGGCGGCCAGCGCCGAAGCGGCGCGCAACCGGCTCTATCACACGGTGCGCTATCTGCGCGAAGCACTCGGTCAGGGAGCGGAAAAATCGGGCTCCGGTTATCTGATCCGCGATTCATCGCGTTACGTGCTGGTGCCGCCGGACAAGAGCTGGCTCGACATTTCCACCTTCGAGCAATTGTGCCGCCAGTCGACCACCCACATGAATGCCGGGGCGCCGGACGAAGCGATGATCTGTCTTCAGGCTGCCGACCGGCTCTATACCGGCGATCTCTTCGCCGATATTCCGGCCGAATATGCCGATGACAACGAGCGCGACTGGTGCTGGTCCAAGCGCTACTGGCTCCGGGAAATGTTCTTCAAGGTCCAGCGCAACGCCGCCTCAATCTATCGCCAGCGGCAGGATTATTCCGCCGCCCTCGCCCACTGCCAGAAGGCGCTTGCGATCGATCCACTCTGCGAGATCGCGCACGAAGAGGCGATGCGGATTTTCGCGGCCCAGGGCCGACAGGAAGCGATCGACCGCCAGTTCAAACTCTATATCGACTCGCTTTCGCATTTCGACGATCGTCCGAAAAGTGCAGGACTGAAGGCGACCTATCAGGCGCTGAAGGCGGGAAAGTCGGCCTGACGAAAGCCAAAAACCGCACGAAAACATAGGCCTAAAGACCTAAAGAAAAACCAAAGAAATGCCCCTATTCTGATCATGATCTTTGGCCATGAGGCCTCTGTCATGGGAGGAAACAATGACAGCGACGATGACCGCAGCGCGGACCTGTCCCTATTCGAATGCATCCGCCGATTTCAACCCTTTCGACCTATCAAACCCGTTCCCGTTCTATGAATGGGCGCGTGCGGAAGCCCCGGTCTTCTATTCGGAAGAACTCGGCTACTATGTCGTGACCCGCTATGCCGATGTGAAGGCGACGTTCGAGAACTGGCAGGTCTTCGCCTCCGACAATGCCCAGGCGCCGCTGCGCCCGATGTGCGCGGAAGGCAAGGAAATCATGCGCCAGGGCGGGTTCACCGCCTATTCGGGCCTGTCGGCACGGGTGCCGCCGGATCACACCCGGATCCGCAAGCTCGCCCAGAGCTGCTTCGGGCCGCGTCGTTTCAAATCGATCGAGCCGAAGATCCGTGAAATCGTTACCCGCGCGATCGATGCTTTCGCCGAGCGTGGCAAGGCCAATTTCTTTGCCGAATTCGCCTATGACGTGCCGGCATTGGTGCTCTTCAAGCTTGTCGGTATTCCCGACAGCGACGTGCCGAAGGTCAAGCGCTGGGCCGTCAGCCGCGCGCTTCTGACCTGGGCCGATCTGACCGACGAAGAACAGCTGCCGCATGCCCGCAACATGGTCGAATACTGGAACTACTGCCAGGATCTCGTGCGCGATCGCTACGACAATCCGGCCGACGACCTGCCGGGCGACCTGGTGCGGTTGAAGCAGGAAGGCGCCGATATCACCAACGAGGAGATTGCCGGCGTCCTCTATAGCGTGCTTTTCGCAGGCCATGAGACGACGACGACGCTGATGGCCAATGGCGTTCGCGAACTTATGACCCATCGCAAGAACTGGGACGCGATGGTGGCCGATCCGTCGCTCATCCCGGGCGCTGTCGATGAAATCCTGCGCTTCACCCCCTCGATCGTCACCTGGCGCCGTCGCGCCACCCAGGATACGGAAATCGGCGGCGTGAAGGTTCCGGCCAACTCGAATGTGCTGGTCATCATGGCATCGGCCAACCGCGACGACACGGTGTTCGATCATCCGAACGATTTCGACATCCAGCGTGCCAATGCCCGCAATCATCTGTCGTTCGGCTATGGCATCCATTTTTGCCTCGGCCAGCAGCTTGCCAAGCTCGAATTCTCGATCATGCTCGAGGAACTGACACGGCGTCTGCCGAACATGCGCCTGTCGCCGGACCAGAAGTTCGAGTTTGTCCGCAACATTTCGTTCCGCGTGCCGACGGCACTGCATGTGGAGTGGCCGGTCGCTTAAGAGGAGGCGACCGACCAAACCGGAAGCGAATTGTATAATAAGGGGGTCGGGCAAACGGTACCGACCCCGGGAGAGAGAAAATGTCCACAGCCAACCACAATCACTATATCCTTGCCTTCGACCAGGCCACGGAAGCCGACCATCCTCGCATGGGTGGCAAATGCGCCAGCCTCGCCCGCATGATTGCAGCCGGCGTTTCGGTGCCTTCGGGATTTGCCGTGCTGACCGATGCCTATGGCGAGTTTCTCGAAACGCCGGGTCTTCGTGATGACCTTGCCGCCATGATCGCCAGCATCGATGTCGACAATGTCGCTGACGAAGCGCTGAAGGCCGCCGCGATCCGCGAGCGGATCTGCTCGACGCCGCTGCCGGCCCATATCGAAACCGCCATCCGCGCTGCCTATCTCGAAATGTCGCCGGACAATGACCTGCCGGTTGCGGTGCGATCCTCGGCAACGGCGGAAGATCTGCCGGATGCCTCCTTTGCCGGCCAGCAGGATACCTATCTCTGGGTGACCGGCGCCGATGATGTCGTGACCCAGGTTCGCGCCTGCTGGGCGAGCCTCTTCAACGCGCGGGCCATTTCCTATCGCGTCAAGAACAAGCTCGGCCAGCTCGATGTGCTGATGAGCGTCGCCGTGCAGAAGATGGTCAACGCCAAGGCCGCGGGTGTTGCGATGACGCTCGATCCGATCAATGGCGACCGCACCAAGATCGTCATCGACTCCGCCTTCGGTCTCGGTGAGCCGGTGGTTTCCGGTGAAATCACGCCCGACAATTTCGTGGTCGAGAAGGTGATGATGCAGGTCACGAAACGCCGCATCGTCGAAAAGGATCATGAGTTGGTTGCAGACCGTGCGCTGCGCAAGACCGTCGATCGCGTCATCGAGCCGGAACGCCGCACGCTGCCTTCGCTGACGGATGCCCAGGTGATCGAGGTGGCGCAACTCGCTAAGTCGCTCGAACGCAAAATGGGCTGCCCGCAGGACGTGGAATGGGCGATCGACGCCGACCTGCCGGACGGCGAAAACCTCGTGGCCCTGCAGAGCCGGCCGGAAACGGTCTGGAGCCAGAAGAAGGCGCCATCCGCATCCAAGACCTATTCGATGGGCATCGAAGGCGTTCTCGGAACGCTGCTTTCGCCCTTGACGGCCAAGAACTGACGACAATTTCACACGGTATTCAGGAGGAGAGATCCGTGACCAGCCATATGAAATTCCCAAGTCCCTATTCGCTCAAGGCCCCTGAGGGTGCTGAAGGTTGGGAGGACCTTTACCCCTATTACCTGCTGTTCAACGACAAGGTCCGCGACAAGGAGGAGGCCAAGTTCTGGTTCTGCGATTCCCAGCATTGGCCAAGCCCGTTCAAGCCGTTCGATACCGTCACCGTCGAATTCGCCGTCAAGTGTCTGGGCCAGTACAATACCCGGCACTATCTGATCCCGCCGGCCAACGGCGTCGATTACCGCATCCACAATGGCTATTGCTACATGAGCCCGCTGGCGGTCCCGCCCGACCAGATTGCCGGCCGCGTGCCGCATTTCATGGAGCGGGCCGGCCACTATTTCCAGAACTGGGATGCGCTGCTCGACAACTGGATGAAGAAAGTTCGCGCCAACATCGCGGACATGGAAGCGCTGACATTCGAACCGCTTCCGGATGTGGTGCCGCTCGACTGGATCAAGGACGGCGTCGGCCTCGACAATACCTACCAGATGATGGAGACCTATGACCGGGCGATCCAGCTTCTCTACAAGACCTGGCAGTATCACTTCGAGTTCCTGAATCTCGGCTATGCCGCCTATCTCGATTTCTTCGGCTTCCTCAAGGAACAGTTCCCCACCATTCCCGACCAGGCGATCGCCAAGATGGTTCAGGGCGTGGATGTTGATCTCTTCCGGCCGGATGACGAGCTGAAGAAACTCGCAAAACTTGCCGTCAGGCTCGGCGTTGCCGATGCGCTGAAGAGTGGAACGGTGGAAGAGGCTCTGGCGAATGTCGCCGCTGCCGCCAACGGCAAGGAATGGCTGGATGCCTGGACCGAAGCCCAGGACCCCTGGTTCAACTTCACCTCCGGCAACGGCTTCTATTCCACCGACAAATACTGGAACGAAAACCTCGATATTCCCCTCGGCTATATCCGCGACTATATCGGCAAGCTCGAAAAGGGCGAGGAAATCGACCGGCCGACCGCCAAGATCGCCAAGGAACGTGACCGGATCACAGCCGAATATGCCGAGCTTCTGCCGGAAGAGCTGCGGCCGGTGTTCGAAGGCAAGCTTGGACTCGCCCGCACCGTGTTCCCCTATGTCGAAAACCACAACTTCTACATCGAACATTGGTCGATGGGTGTGTTCTGGCGCAAGATGCGCCAGTTGAGCGCTGTCCTGCATCAGGCCGGCTTCTGGGAGAATGCCGACGACATGTTCTTCCTCAACCGCCAGGAAGTGCGCGATGCGCTGTTCGATTACGGCAATGCCTGGGGTGTCGGCGGCGAACCGATCGGCCCGGTCTACTGGCCGGAGGTGATTGCCAAGCGCAAGGCAATCCTTTCGGCACTCGCCACCCAGCCGCCGCAGCCGGCGCTCAACAACCCGCCGGACGTCATAACCGAGCCTTTCACGATCATGCTCTGGGGCATCACCTCGGAATCGATCGCCCGCTGGCTCGATGGCGGCAAGGACAAGTCCAAGCTGGTCGGTATGGCTGCCTCCCCCGGTATCGCCGAAGGTCGCGCCCGCGTGATCCGTTCGGCGGATGAACTGGGGCTTATCGAGGAAGGCGAAATCCTGGTCACACCTGTCACAGCCCCGTCCTGGGCGCCGGTGTTCGGCAAGATCCGGGCGACGGTGACCGACATCGGCGGCATGATGAGCCATGCGGCGATCGTCTGCCGTGAATATGGACTTCCAGCCGTCACCGGCACCGGCAACGCATCCTCGACCATCAAGACCGGACAGATGCTCCGGGTCGATGGTGCCACGGGTGAAGTCCAGATTCTCTCCTGAGGCCAGCTTATCCCTGCGGGCCGGTACCAAGCCGGCCCGCAACGACCACGATTGCGAGGACGAACCCGTGAACATTTCCCTCAAGACCGGCCGTTACGATGCCGTCTGGCGCGCTTCCGAACCCTATATGCGGGCGCGCAAGAACGATGTGCATATACCGCTTTCCTATGCCTTCGCCCGCAAGCTTCTGGATCACTATCCGGAAGCCGATGAGGACATCGTATCGCTCGCCATCCTGTTGCATGACATCGGCTGGTGGTCGATCGACGAGACCGACATTTTCGAAAAGGGTTTCGGTCCCAACATGATGCAGTCGGATGTCCGGTTCCTGCATGAAAGCGAAGGCGTGCGCCTGTCGCGCGAGGTGCTGGAAAAGACCGGCTGGCCGGAAGCTGTCATCGTTGCCGTCGGCGAGATTATCGATGGGCATGATACGCGACCGGACCCTCGCAGCCTCAACGACCGGCTGGTGCGCGATGCCGACAAGCTCTGGCGTTTCACGGTGACCGGCGTTTCGGTGGCATGCGACTGGTTCAAGATGAACCCGCACCAATATGCCGATCGGCTCGAAAAGACCGGACTGTCGCAACTCGAAACCGAAGCCGGCTTGAAAATGGCGACCGAGGAACTGGCGATTACCCGCCAGGCCCTGATGCTTCACCTCATCTGAGCGGACGACACAATGGATATGTTCATCGACGGCGGCTTCGTTGCGGCGCAGGCCGGTTTGCGCCAGAACGTCATCAACCCCACCACCGGTGCGGTCATCGACACGGTGCCGACCGGAGATGCGGCCGATGCGGAAATTGCCATTGCTGCTGCAGCGCGCGCTTTCGAAACATGGAAGCGGACACCAGTCGCTGAACGGGCCCGCCTGCAGAAGGCAGCCGCTGCCCTGATGCGGGCCGAAGCACCGGCAATCGGCCGCACGTTGACGCTCGAACTCGGCCGGCCGCTCGCCGCGGCGATCACCGAAATCGAACGTTCGGCCGATCTTCTCGATGTCTATGCGGAGGAAGGGCTGCGGCTGGTCGCCGAAATGCCGATCACTTCGGTTGCCGGCGAGAAGATGCTGGTGACCCGCGAGCCGGTGGGCGTGGTCGTTGCGATCACGCCGTTCAACTATCCGATCACGCTTCTGACCTTCAAGCTCGGCGCCGCCCTGATTGCTGGCTGCACCATGGTGGCAAAACCCGCCGAGGATACGCCGCTTTCCACTCTGATGCTGGCCGAGCTTTTTCACCGGGCCGGTTATCCGAACGGCGTCTTCAACGTCGTCACCGGGCGCGGTTCCGGCATCGGCAAGGCGATGATCGAACATCCGGTGCCGCGCAAGATTGCGTTTACCGGTGGAACGGCCGCCGGCAAGGCCATTGCCGCCGCCGCCGTACAGACCATGAAGCGGCTCACGCTCGAACTCGGGGGACAGAGCCCGGCCATCGTCTGTTCGGATGCCGATCTCGAAGTCGCAAGTGCGGCCATCGCCCGCCATGCTTTCGCCAATTCCGGCCAGTTCTGCTACCGCGTCAACCGCTGCTATGTCGAGCGGCCGGTCTATGAGGATTTCCTGACCCGATTGAAGGCCCATGTCGACCGGCTCAAGGTCGGCGACGGGCTTGATGCTTCCTGCGCCATGGGGCCGCTTGTCAACGAGAAGATCTATCGCAATTCCGAGCGCCAGAGCGACGATGCCCGCGCGAAGGGTGCTCGCATCCTCACCGGCGGCGAAAGGCTCACCGGCGGGCTCTACGACAAGGGCTGGTTCTTCCCACCGACGCTGATTGCTGATGCCGATCATTCGATGCTGGTCATGACCGAGGAAACCTTCGGGCCGGTGCTCGGTATCATGCCGTTTGATGATCGCCGCGAGGCGCTTCGCCTCGCCAACCAGACCCGCTATGGGCTGGCAGGGTTCGTTTTCTCGCAGAACCTCGCCACGGCGCTGACCATGGCCGAACAGATCGAGGCCGGTTCGGTCTGGGTCAACAATATCCACCGTTCGAGCCACACGATGCCCTTCGGCGGCATGAAGGAAAGCGGTTTCGGGCGCGAGAAGGGCCGCTACGGCATCGAGGCCTATCTTGAATACAAGAGCATCTATCTCTCCTATGCGGAGGGCCTGTGATGTCCGGCGCGCTTCTGCCACGCGATATCGCGACCTGGTGTGCCGCCCGCCCCTATCTCGATGTGCGGTCGAACGACGAACATACGCTGATCTCCTACCGGCTGGCGCGGGCGCTCCTGAGGCTGCGTCCCGAGGTCGACGAGGCGACGGTGCTGACGGCCATCCTCTTCCATGATGTCGGCTGGAAGGCGATCCCGGCCGACAAGCTTGTCGATTCCGTCGGGCCGAAACCGAAATATCCCGAGCTTCAGCGCGTGCATGAAATCGAAGGCGTAGCGATTGCGCGGCCACATCTCCAGGCGCTTGCCGTTCCCGGCGTCGATGTCGAAACGGTTCTCGCCATCATCGACGGGCATGACACGCGCAAGCAGGCGATTTCGCCCGAGGACGAGATCGTTAAGGAAGCCGACAAGCTGTGGCGGTTCACCAGCCACGGTGTGAAGACCATCTGCGGTTGGTTCGGCACCCCACCCAAGGAAACGGTCGCGATGCTTGAGGATTTCGTGCTGCCGCAGATGCTGACCAAGGATGGACGCGCCATGGCCGAAGCGCTGGTGGCGCAGGGCCAGGCCATGGCCTGGCTGGATGACATGATGCACGTGGAGGCAATGCGATGACGGATAATCGGTTTTCAGGCAAGACGGTGATCATCACCGGCGCGGGCGGCGGTCTCGGTCGCACCTTTGCGCTTGCCTTCGCTGCTGCCGGCGCCAATGTCGTGGCAGCCGATATCAACCGGGCCGGCGCCGAAGAGACGGCGGCGATGATCAATGCCGAAGGCGGGGCCGCCATCGGTGTGGCTGTCGATGTGACGGACCGCGCCTCGCTCGATGCCCTCGTTGCGGCGGCAACCGGCTGGCAGGGCCGCATCGATGTTCTCGTCAACAATGCCGCCATCTATGCCGGACTTCAGCGGCGCGGATTTGAGGACATTCCGGATGCCGAATGGGATCGTGTGATGGCCGTCAACGTCAAGGGTGCCTGGCTCGCGACCCGTGCCGTGGCTCCGACCATGCGGGCGCAGAAATCCGGGGCGGTGGTCAATGTCTCTTCGGCAACCGTCATGAGCGGATCGCCCGAATGGCTGCACTATGTCTCCTCCAAAGGCGCGATCATTGCCATGACACGTGCGCTCGCCCGCGAGCTCGGCGGCGATAACATTACCGTCAACGCCATCGCGCCGGGTTTCACCCTCACCGAAGCAAGCCTTGGCCTGATGGAAAACGCCGCCGAATATGGCGTCAATCGCGGCGCCCTCAAGCGGGCCTCGACGCCGGAGGACATGGCCGGCGCGGTGTTGTTCCTGGCATCGAGCGACGCCGCTTTCGTGACCGGCCAGACCCTGATTGTTGATGGCGGCCGTCAATTTCTCTGAAGGACAGACTGATGAGCAGTGTGATTTTTGTCGAGCGCGACGGCTCCCGTCGCGTTGTGGAATTTGCTGACGGCGAAAGCCTGATGCAGGCCGGAACCCGGGCCGGCGTTGATGGCATCATCGGCGAATGTGGTGGCTCCTGCATGTGCGCAACCTGCCATGTCTATGTCGCGGAAGATGATGACGGAAAGCTTCCCGAACCGGACTCCATGGAAGCCGACGCGCTGGAATTCACGGCGCTCAATGTTCGTCCCACCAGCCGGCTGGGCTGCCAGGTCAAGCTCTCTGCGGCCCTTGACGGTTTGACCGTCACCGTCGCGGAGGCGTGACCATGGAGCCGGGCGTCGTCATTCTCGGTGCCGGCCATGGCGGCAGCCAGGCTGGTTTCAGCCTGCGGCAGGAAGGCTATGAGGGGCCGGTTCATCTGGTCAGCGACGAGCCGGACCTGCCCTATCACAAGCCGCCCTTGTCAAAGGCCTATTTGAAGGACCCTGCCCAGGAGCCGCAGATCCTGCGGGCGGAGAAGGCCTATGCGGATAGCCGGATCGATCTCCTGTTCGGGCGGCGGGTGGCGGCGATCGATCCGGTCGCGCATCGGCTGACATTCGTGGACGGTTCGGCACTCTCCTATTCGCATCTGGTGATCGCCACCGGTGCGGAAAACCGTCGCCTCTCCCTGCCCGGTCACGATCTTGATGGTATCCATTCCATTCGCAACCGGGCCGATGCCGAAGCGTTGCGGCTGGCCATGGATAGAGCCTCGGACATCGTGGTGATCGGCGGTGGCTTCATCGGCCTTGAAGCAGCGGCCACTTTCGCCGGGCTCGGCAAGCGCGTGACGGTTATCGAAATGGCACCCGCCATTCTCGGCCGGGCGGTGTCGCCAGTGGTTTCGGCCCATGTCGACCGGCAATATCGCGCCCTCGGTATCGAAATCCTCACCCGTACCGCAATTGCGGCACTCGAGGGCGAAGGGGGCCGCGTGAAATCGGTGCGGCTTTCCGATGGTCGTGCGATTGAAGCCGATCTGGTCCTGGTCGGTATCGGCGCCCTTCCCAATGACGGGTTGGCACGCGATGCCGGGCTTGCCGTCGACAATGGCATTATCGTCGATGCGGAACTGCGGACCTCCGATCCGGCAATCTTCGCGATCGGTGATGTCGCCAACTATCCACATGCGCAGGCCGGTCGGCGAGTCCGGCTGGAATCGGTGCAGAATGCCTCCGATCAGGCCAAGCATGTCGCCAAGATCATCATGGGGAAAGAACCGGGACCCTATAGCGAAACGCCCTGGTTCTGGTCCGATCAGGGACCGATGAAGCTGCAGATGGCGGGCCTTTCCTTTTCTCCGGACCGGTTTCTCACCGTCGGCGATCCGGAAGCCGGCGCGTTTTCGGTCTATCATTTTGCGGAAGGACGGCTGATCGCCGTCGATAGCGTCAACCGACCCGCCGACCACATGCTGGCGCGGCGTCTGCTGGCAAAGGGAATGACGCCGTCCGATGCCGATCTCCTGGCCGGACCAGATCGCCTCAAGGCCTTGCTGTCTGCCTGATCGATGCCTTCTCGCCGGTCCGAAAAGGACAGGCTTTGGCCATCAACGGCTGATCCGGGTCGAAAGAATGATCGAGGACAGGGTGCGTTCCACCCCGTCGATTTCGCCGATCCGGTCGATGACGAGGTCGAGATCGCCGATCGAATCCGCCGTCACGATCGCAATCAGATCGAACGTCCCGCTTACCGAATGGAGCGAGCGCACGTTGGCCAGCGCATGCAGATCCTGGGTGACGCGGGAGAGCGCTTTCGGCGCCAGTTGAATGGAAACATGTGCGCGGACGAGGTTCTTCTCGAACGCATCGGTCAGCCGGACGCCGTAACCGGCGATCACGCCTTCCCGTTCCAGTTTTTCGATGCGCGATTGCACAGTGGTGCGCGACAGGCCGAGCTTGCGGGCCAACAGCGCCGTCGGCATGCGGGCATTCTCGCTCAGGAGCGCCAGCAAATCCTTGTCTTTCTCCGATATCGGCATTCTGCTCTCCATTGTCGGCAATATGATTAAACGGATGATGCGGAATTATCAATCTGGCGCTGTGAATCAACAGCCATCCTGGCGATAATCAATTCACAACACCATGCGGGGAACCAATATGAAAAAGATTGCTGTCATCGGCGCCGGAAAGATCGGTGCGACCATTGCAAGAATGCTGGCCGAGACCGGCGATTACCATGTGACCGTGGCGGATCGCAGCGCGGCACAACTGGCGTCCGTGGCCCGCCCGGGCCGGATCGACACGGCGGAAATCGATATCGAAAATAGAGATGCGCTCGGTGCTTTCCTTTCCGGCAAGTTTGCGGTGCTGAGTGCGGCTCCCTTCCATCTGACGGTCCCGATTGCCGAAGCCGCAGCATCGGCGGGCGTCCATTATCTCGATCTGACCGAAGATGTCCGCTCCACCCAGCAGGTCCGCGCGCTCGCGGAGACGGCCAGCACCGCCTTCATTCCGCAATGTGGTCTTGCCCCCGGCTTCATCTCGATCGTTGCCCATGATCTCGCCCGCCATTTCGATGCGCTCGACAGCGTGCGCATGCGGGTCGGTGCGCTGCCGCAATATCCGTCCAACGCGCTCAACTACAATCTCACCTGGAGCACCGACGGCGTCATCAACGAGTATATCGAACCCTGCGAGGCGATCGTCGAGGGCCGGCTGGTCAAGGTGCCGGCGATGGAAGAACGCGAGGAATTCTCGCTCGACGGCGTTACCTACGAGGCCTTCAATACGTCGGGCGGTCTTGGCACTTTGTGCGAAACGCTCGAAGGCAAGGTGCGGACGCTGAACTACCGCACCATCCGCTACCCGGGTCATGCGGCGATCATGAAGGCGCTGCTCAACGATCTCGGCCTCAGGAACCGGCGCGAGGTTCTGAAAGATATTCTCGAAAACTCACTGCCCGCTACCATGCAGGATGTCGTCATCATCTTCGTGACCGTATCGGGCCGCAAGGATGGACGACTGTTGCAGGAAACCTATGCCAACAAGGTCTATGCCGCACCGGTTGCCGGCCAGATGATGAGCGCGATCCAGATCACCACGGCTGCCTCGATCTGCGCCGTGCTCGACATGCTGGCCACGGGCAACCTGCCGCAGAAGGGCTTCGTGCGGCAGGAGGATATCAGCCTCGACACATTCCTCGCCAACCGTTTCGGTGCCCATTACCGGCAGAAGTCGGAGCTCGGGCGTCTGGCAAGCTGATTTTGGCTTAGTCCTCTCCTGACAACCAACGGGTCAACTGGCTCCAGAACTGTCCATACTGGGGCCAGTTGACGAATTCCGGCGAGCCCCAGTGCGGCGAGCAATCGGACGCAAAAGCCGCGACCCGGCCGCCGCCATGCTGGCCGAGGACCAGGAACGGATCGGCGCCGCGTTCAAGCAGGGTTACGGACGCATCCTTGGCGATCAGTCGCTGGTAGCCGAGGAAATGCGGCCAGTGCCGGTCGATCCCGTCGAGTACCGGATGGTCCATCGTCACGATCGGGTTGATGCCTTCCGGGCATTCGACGCGATCGTCATGTCCCAGCATCTTCACTGGCAGCACATCGGCAAGCACGGTGTTGTGATAGCAGGCATTGCCGCCGAAGCCGGAAAAGCTCATGAAGCCGCCGACCATCAGCAGGCCGCCGCCTTCGGCGACATAATCGGCAATGACCTTGAGCGTGTTGGGTCGCCGGAGCGACCGCGTCAGCGTATCGGGGTGCAGCAGAAACGTATCGGCACCGATATCTGACAGGATCACCACGTCATAGACCTTGAGCGCCTCGACGGTGGTCGGGAAATGTTCGGGCACCAGATGGTTCGGCATGTAGGTGACCTCCATGCCGCCCGCTTCCAGGGCCCGGATCAGCGGTTTTCCGCCTTCCTCATAGGAACCGGTCGTATAGATGGAAAAACCTTTGAGATGCAGGCCGAGCGATGTCCAGGATTCGCCGGCGAGGAGAATTTTCAAGCTCATGTTCAGTCCTTGAGAGAGTGATTACCAGACGATCGGATGCGTCTGTCCGGTCTGGACATTGACGAAACCATTCGGTGCCTTTTCGTGCGGCGCCACGAGAACCCAGCGCCAGGGCGCACAGGTCAGTGTCGCGAAGATGAGATGTTCGGGAAAACCCGGAATCCAGTTCTTGTTGGCGGAAGGTTCGTACATCCACTCGACCTGATCGGCGATCTCGAGGAAGGCGCCCATTTCCTTGTCGAGGGCTTCGGCCGGCCGTGCCGTCATCAGGCCGCCGATTTCGAAATGCACCTCGGCGGCAATCCTGCCCCGATGCACCAGCACCCAGCCGCCGCCGGTCTCCGCCAGCCGGTTGACTGCCATGGCCATGGCTTCATCGGAAGAGCCGATCGACCAGATATTGTGGGAATCATGCGCCACCGAACAGGCCAGCGCCGTCTCCTCATCGGCAGGGCCACAACCGATCCAGAACATCGATGCCAGCTTGCCATCACCCGCATAACGATCGACGACCGAGAATTTGGTGATCTTGCGATCCGTATCGCGCACCACGACACCATCGACCACAGGCAGATCCATGGTGAGGAATTCCTCGTTCCAATGGAAAGGACGCAACACAGCTGCCTTCATGCTGGAGCGGCCAGGAGCGGCGGC
Source organism: Fluviirhizobium alvei (assembly GCF_030551875.1). Classification (GTDB taxonomy): domain Bacteria; phylum Pseudomonadota; class Alphaproteobacteria; order Rhizobiales; family Rhizobiaceae; genus Rhizobium_E; species Rhizobium_E alvei. The sequence goes on from NZ_JAUOZU010000017.1 coordinate 135,394, forward strand.
AATTGAAAAATCGGCAGCCGTGAGGCGGCGCCCGAGATTGATCGTCCGGCTTGCCCAATCCGGCCAGTCGATCCGCGGCAGCGGGCCGAGATAGGTCTTGCCCTGCGAGACTTTCTGGCCGTCGGAATAGACGGCTGCGATCGAGATTGTCTCGACATCATCGAGCAGCACGATATCGGCATAGCGGCCCGGCGTGATCGACCCGACCCAGGCATCGATGCGCATATGGCGGGCCGGATTGATGGTGGCGCATTGAATGGCGATATCCGCCGGCACGCCATGTTCGATCGCGTGCCGCACATTATAATCGGAGGCCCCCTTGCGCAGCGTATCGGACGCGCTGCGGTCATCGGTGGTGAAGGCGATGTTGGACCAGTCGGTAAGGCCGCGTGCAATGAGGCCCGGCAGCACTTCGGGATAGTTGAAGGGCCGGATCTCGATGAAGACGCCGCGATTGAGCTTCTCCCAGGCCTCGTCGAGCGTCCAGACCTCATGGTCGGAGGAGAGGCCTGCTGCGGCATAGGCGCTTGCATCATGCGCTTCGACCAGACCCGATCCATGCCCCTCGATGACGCCGCGCTGTTCGACGGTGGCCCGCATCATGCCCCAGAGCCGCTCGTAGGACGGGTTCTCCGGATTCCAGACCGCCGGCCAGTCCATCACCTCATCGAGGCTGACCACCGAAAGATCGCCGGCCAGAAAATCGCGCTGCTCCTTATAGCCATAATAGCCGCCGGATGTTTCCCAGCCCGAAGGCGGTACCGCCGAACCCGGCTGGATGAAGATCTTGTGCGGGACGCCGAGCCGTCGCGCCCTCTGCCAGAATTCGCTGTTGCGACCGCCATTGACATTGGCAAATTCGTGGCTCGCCTCGCAGGTCCAGGTATTGCCGCGCGGCAGCACCATGGCGGCCTCGAATTCCGGCGTCAGATGCGAGCTTTCGATATGTTTGTGGACTTCGCCGAAACCCGGCACGGCGGCGAGATCCGGATAGTGGACCCGTTCGAGAACTTCGCCACGATAGGAGCCGGCCGGCCCGACAAAGGCGATACGGCGGCCCTTGATGACGATTTCACGGTCGAGATCCCAGGTGCGGCTATAGACATTGAAAAGGCGGCCGACGCGGATGGCAAGATCCGCCGGGCTCTTGCCGAGCGCGACGAGTGTCAGGTCCTGCCGGATCGTGCAATCGTCCGCAGCATTGAGGATAAGGTCTGGCGGTAAGGACAAGGCAGGCTCCCCAAGATGATTTCCAGCCTAGGATAGGCGAGATTTTCACCTTGTAAAGCGCTTTATCAAAATTCAATCGGCGCGTGCCGCCAAAGAACGGGAGAGGTCAGCGGTTGTCGACGATGATCATCTCTGCGGCCTTTTCGGCGATCATGATGGTAGGAGAATTGGTGTTGCCCGATGTGATGGTCGGCATCACCGATGCATCGGCAATGCGCAGGCGGCCAAGCGCCCTCAGTTTCAATCGCGGATCGACCACGCTTTGCCGATCCGAGCCCATGCGGGCCGTGCCGGTGGGATGGAAGATCGTGGTGCCGATTTCGCCAGCGGCGCGCACCAGGTCTGCCTCGCTTTCATAGGCTGGGCCGGGCTTGAATTCCTCCGGCTGGAAGCGGGCGAAGGCGGGCTGTCTGGCAATCTCGCGCGCCAGGCGGATCGAACGGACGGCGACGGCGCGGTCGCCTTCGGTCGCGAGATAGTTGGGCGAAATGGCGGGCGCCTGGCGCGGATCGGCATTTTTCACATGCACATGGCCGCGGCTTTCCGGCCTGAGGTTGCAGACGCTCGCCGTCATGGCCGGGAATGGATGGACGGGATCGCCGAACTTGTCGAGCGATACCGGCTGGACATGGAATTCGAGATCGGCCCGTTCGACATCCGGCCCCGAACGGGTGAAGATGCCGAGTTGGCTCGGCGCCATCGACATCGGGCCGGAACGTTTGAGCAGATATTCGAGACCGATGGCCGCCTTGCCGAAAAGCGAACTCGCCTTCTCATTCAAGGTCGGCACGCCCGTGACCTTGAAGACCAGCCGCAGCTGCAGATGATCCTGCAGGTTCTCGCCCACAGCCGGCACATCGCAGAGCGTTTCGATGCCGGCCTTCTGCAGCACGGCGCCGGGGCCGATGCCCGACAGTTCGAGCAGTTGCGGCGAGCCGATGGCGCCGGCGCTCAGAACCGTCTCGCGGCGGGCGAATGCCTGGCGCACACTGCCCTGATGATCGAACGCGACGCCCTTCACCTCGCCGCCCTCGATGATCAGCCGCCTTGCCTGCGCGCCTGTCAGGATCGTCAGGTTCTTGCGGTTTCTGGCCGGTCCGAGGAAGGCCTTGGAAGTGTTCCAGCGAATGCCGGAGCGCTGGTTGACATCGAAATAGCCCGATCCCTCATTGTCCCCGGTGTTGAAATCCTCGACCTTCGGAATGCCGAATTGCGCCGCCGCCTCCTGGAAAGCCTCGAGCACCGCCCAGCGAACGCGCGCCTTTTCCACCCGCCATTCGCCGCCGGCGCCATGCAGGTCGCTGGCGCCGCGATAGAAATCTTCCGATTTGCGGAACAAAGGCAACACATCGTCCCAGCCCCAGCCGGTGCAGCCGAGATCGCGCCACTGGTCATAGTCTGCCGCCTGGCCGCGCATGTAGATCATGCCGTTGATGGAGGACGAGCCGCCCAGCACGCGGCCGCGCGGATAGAGCAGCGAACGGCCATTGAGACCGGCTTCGGCCTCCGTCTTGAAGCACCAGTCGGTGCGCGGATTGTTGATGCAGTAGAGATAGCCGACCGGAATATGGATCCAGTGATAATTGTCGCGCCCGCCGGCCTCGAGCAGCAGAACGCGGGCCCGACCATCGGCCGAGAGGCGGTTGGCCAGCACGCAGCCGGCGCTGCCGGCCCCGACGACGATATAGTCGAATGGTTCTGCCTGCATGAAACTGCCTCCTCCGCCATGCACGTTCGATCACGTTTCATTCACGCGGTTTTTAGTGCAAGAACAAGGGCTGCTGCAAACAATCCGCAATTTTGCCCGGAACCTTAACCAAGGCAGACGCGTTATCAACATATAAATGGATAAGGCGTGCTGGTATGTATTTGACGCGGAGAGGTTTTTTGATGGCGGGTTCGGGGGCGGCGGCAATGACGCTTGCCGGCTGCGCGACCCAGAACAGGGCTGAAATCAAGCCGGTGGTGCAGTCGATGCCCGAAAATCCGGAAGCTGCTCTCCTCTATGCCGCCAAGCCTGATGAACAGTTCCCGCTGCCGGCCATTCCCTATCAGAAGGTCCCTGCCCGCTTCCATCGCCAGATGGTCGTCGATCCGACGGGCGAAGCGCCGGGAACGCTCGTCGTCGATACCGGCGGCCATTTCCTCTATTACACCTATCCCGGTGGCCAGGCGATGCGTTACGGCGTCGGCCTCGGGCGGGCGGGCTTTGCCTGGGCGGGACGCGGCGTGATCCAGTACAAGCGCAAATGGCCGCGCTGGACACCGCCCGACGAGATGATCGGCCGGCAGCCGGAATTGGCCAAATATGGTTCCGACATGGGCGGCATGCCGCCGGGGCTCGACAATCCGCTCGGTGCCCGCGCGCTCTACATTTTCCAGAATGGCGAGGATACGCTCTATCGCGTGCATGGCTCGCCGGAATGGTGGTCGATCGGAAAATCGGTATCATCCGGCTGCGTGCGGATGATCAACCAGGATGTCGTCGATCTGTTCGACCGCGTTCCCAACAAAACGCCCATTCTGGTGACGGATCTTTCGGCCCGTCCCGCGGTCGTCGATGAAATCGTGGCTTCGCCCGAATGACCTGAGACCCAAATTCCCTCCAGTTTTCGGGAGAGTCTCGGGTTTCTAATCTGGCCTCATGCGGCCTGTTTTTCCATAGCTATTCTCATTGCAAACTCGCTGGGGGTTATGTTGCCCAGCGACGAGTGGGGTCTGCTCCTGTTGTAATCCTCCTTCCATGCGTTGATGGCGGCTCTGGCCTGGGTGAGCGACGAGAACAGGGTCTCGTTGAGGCACTCGTCACGGAAGCTGCCGTTGAAGCTTTCGACGAAGCCGTTTTGCATCGGCTTGCCCGGCACGATGTAGTGCCAGTCGACCTTTGCTTCCTGGCACCATTTGAGGATGGCCAAGCTGGTCATCTCCGTGCCGTTGTCCGAGACGATGGTCCTCGGTTTGCCGCGTCTGGCGATGAGACTATCCAGTTCGCGGGCAAGCCGTGCCCCCGACAGGGATGTGTCGGCGACCAGGCACAGGCATTCACGGGTGAAGTCGTCGACCACCGCCAGAACACGGAACCGGCGGCCGTCGGTGAAGGCATCGCTGACGAAGTCCAGGCTCCAGCGCTCGCCCGGACGCGACGGCAGAGCCAGAGGACGTCTCGTTCCCAAGGCCCGCTTTCGGCCGCCACGCTTGCGCACCGTCAGCTTTTCCTCCCGATAGAGACGTCGAAGCTTCTTCAGGTTCATGACGATCCCCTGCCGGTCGAGCATGACGTGGATACGGCGATAGCCGAAGCGGCGGCGCTCTGACGCCACCTTCTTCATCGCCTCGCGGATCGAGGCATCGTCAGGCCGCACGCTGCGATA
>NZ_JAUOZU010000018.1 GCF_030551875.1 Fluviirhizobium alvei
GCGGGGTGGAGCAGCCCGGTAGCTCGTCAGGCTCATAACCTGAAGGCCGCAGGTTCAAATCCTGCCCCCGCAACCAAAGCCCTACAATCCCAACAAAGCCCCACCAAGGGGATTTTTGCGTTTCCAAGCGCACCCAAACCATCGCTCCGCAAAAATCCACGGTCGCGCTACCGTCGCTCGGCCCTCTCCTCTTCACCGCCTTCAAAATCCCGATGACGGATGTAGAGATCAACCGTCGCCTGCATGTCCCCGCCAAGCTCATAAAGAGACCGAGCCCGAAGATAAGTGCGCATCCGTTGCCGATCGGTCAATGTCCGACGACCGTAACGCTCAATCGGATCGACGCGATCAAGGCGCGCAAGGACTTCGAGCGTCTTCTCATAATTTTTCTTGCAGAAGGCGATAACTGCCTGGGCGAGGACGGCTTCACGGCTGCCGTCGCCTGCTTCCAGCATTGCCTCGATGATTGCCTGGGCGCGGTCGAGCATTTCATGCTGCAGATAGACGAAGACGAGTAGCAGGAGAAAGTCGCGCTCATCGCCCTCGATCGGTTTGATCCAGCGTTCGGCGACCGGCCCCGATTGGCGTTTCAAGCCGTGTTGGCGCTCCTGTTCCTCTCGCATTCCCGATTCCGTTTCGGTGTTGCCGTCGGCCATAATGGATCAACCACGCAGGAGGAGCGCCAATGCGCTCTGCACTTCGTCGTCGAGGGCGGCATCATCTTCCATCACGGTCGCGGCCAAGGCGAAAATGTTGCGTGACGCCTGGGTTTTCGCATGCCGCTCCATTTCCCGGAACCGCTGGGCAACATCGAGACGGACGGCACTCATTCTGGCAGGAAGAAGAAGGTCCGGGTCGATCCGATCTGGCCGCAGAAGATTGGGCAGCCGTTCATCGAGCGACGGGCGACGTAAAATTTCATCAAGCGCGCGCGCTTCCGGCAGGAAGACGGGTGACGGTTTGCGGTCTTCCGGCAGATGCTGTTCATCATCGATCCGCCATCGACCGATGGATTCGACACCGACATCCAGCGACTGGATTCGGAAGGACCGGGCGCTGCCATCAGTCGGTCGTGTGGCCTTCATTCTGGTCCCTGCCTCATTCCATGGTCTGGGTGATCGTATTGATCATGTCTGACATTTTCTGAACCACTTCGGTTGCCATGTCGAAATGCCGGTTTCGCTCGCGGCTCACGGAATTCACCGCATCGGACAATGTTTGAACATCCCGGTCAAGCACGCGGACGGCGCCAGAGAGGCTGGAGGCAAACAGGTCCCAGTTGGATTTTGTCATGGTCGTTTCGGTCAGAGTCGGCCGCTCGATCCCCAGCGTCACTTCCGCAGGATGAAGCGCGAGCGGTACGCCGCCGACGGCGAGAAACAGCTTCAGCGCTTTTTCTTCGGCTTCCTGATTGCTCGGATCGTACACCAGCGGACCTTTCGGCTGATCGACGACGCCATCCTTGGATTTCGGCGGATCATCCACTTTTGCAGAGGTGCGGTTGATCAACTTCTGAACGATCGAATAGATGTTGAGGAGCGAGCTACGGGCGCGGATTTCCTCGGTGCGCGCCTGCATTTCGGCTTCGCCGCCATAGTTTGCCATCACCTGGAAGGAATAGGTGAGGCCGGCCAGATCGAGTGACTTGCCATTGAACAGGCCGGTATCGGCAATCTGTGCCGCCGTCGTCTCGACATCGAGTTGGCGTTTGGCGGACTGTAGGAATATTTCGTAGGTACTCCGGAGGCCCGCGCGGTCGTCCACGCTCATATAGCCTGTCGTGTTGGTCTCCTGTGTGCCCGAAGTCTCGAAGCCGCGCAGGGCAGCGGAGTAGTTGGCAAGTCGCTGGTAGCGCTCGGAGAAATCGGCGCGTAATTGGGCGATCGCATCGGGACTGAAGACGGCCATCTTGTCGAGCGCAGCAAGCGAAAGATCGATTGAGTCGGTGATGAGCTTGGCCGGATCGGTAGGTAACGTACTGTCGGTCGAGGATGTCAGGGGACCCGCCGAGGCTATAACCGATTTCAGGTCGAGAAGAATGTCTTTCATTGCCTGCCGAGCAGCCGCGACAGTTTCGCCAGCCGAAGGGCGAAGAGCAAATGGCTCTGCCACCAGACGGTTAAAGTCGGGGTGGGCGGCGATCAGCCTTTGATCATCCAGCGTCAATCGGCGCAGCTTTTCCGGGGTGAGATCATTGAGGATGGTGACACCCAGCTGCAGTCCGGCCACCTGACCGATCAGGCCGGATGTCACCACGACACTGATTGTGTCGTTTGAGGATGAGCCGTAGGGAAGCGTAACCGCAATCGTCGACAGGTTCGTGCCGCCATCCGTCGACGTTACCTTCGCATCCGGATGGGCGGCTGCATATTCCTTCAGCCATTCGAGCTGGTAGATCGTGTTCCAATAGCGAAAGCCGGTCGGAAAGGCGGTCGAGGTTGACGGATCGCCGAAGTCTGACGGCCTGTTGCCGAGCAGGCGGGTCTCGCCGTCATAGGGAATGCCGTCTTCGAGCGAAAGCGATTCCTGCAGCAAATCGTCCGTCAGCAGCTTGCCATCGGCATCGGCGAGGCGAAGATAGATTGGTGTGCCTGATATCGTGGTCATGATCCGCCCTATGCCGTGTTGCGACCGATGCTCTGCATGAGGTCGAACATGCGTTTCAGCGTATTGTTGACCAGGTCGAAGTGCCGCGTCGCCTCGCTCTGATACTGGCTGATCGAGTTCTGGCGGATCTGGTTCGACTGGTTGACATTGGTAATCGCGTTGGAGAGCTGGGTGCCGATATTGTCCCAGTCGACCTTGCGCTTGAGGGCCTTGTAGATCAGAGGCCTTTCTTCCTCGGTCGTCAATTCATCGTAGTTCAGCTTGTCGCCCTTGTCGTTGTTATCCTTGTAATAGTTGTCAGTGACCCATTGCGGGAACCAGGTCCGCCCCCAATTGCTGTTGCCATCATGCTTTTGCAGAAAGCGAAGGAAGAAGGTGCTGAAAAGATTCTTGGTTTCCTGGTGGTTGGCATAGTCGTCGACTTCGTGCCTCCATTCCGAGGCAAGTGTTTTGAAATCATCCTGGGTGAAATTGTCGTTGAGACCCAGGACCTGTCTCATGGTTGCACGTTGCGCGTCGTAGCCATCGTCCTTGATTTTATTTAGAAAATCATAGATTTCCTCCAGGCCGGAGTCATCCGTGACCGAACGGATGTGATAGTCCATCTGCGTCAAGTCTTCCATGAATGTCGGGATGCCATTGCCTGAAGAGTGCGGAACGACAACGCCGAGGATGCTTATGATTTGCGGCAGGAAGTCTTCACCGATCTCCTCGGGGTCGCGAACACCATTGTTGTTGTAGCTCCATTTGGAGAAAGTGAAAGTCAGCGTGGCTGTATATTGTACCGGCCGTTTGGTGCTTGTCAGTTTCTCGATCGGATGGATAATCGTGCCGACGCGGGCGTCGAACATGTTCTTGACGCGCGCATCGAGCGTGTCGTCCTTGATTTCGAGCGCCGTCTTGCCATCGTCCTTGGCCGGGAAGCTGCCTGCGGTCAATGTAATGACGCGCTGATACTCGTTATAATCCGCCAGCATGGCATTCTGCTGCTTGACCTCTACCGTGTCGGCATCGGCCTTGGCGCGGGAATCGATCTCGTAAAGCGTCTGGAATTCGACGATCATCGCGGCAAGATCGACACTCGGAATGCCCAGCTGGGCCAGCCGTGTCAGCCGCGCAATGCGGGCGTCGTTGACGGCAATGCGCTTTTCCTCGCGCACAAAGGATGTCAGGCCCTCCTTGAGCTTGTCATAGTCAAGCCCACGTGCGAAGGCGCTCGCCTTGTCGGGCACCTGGGTCAGCGTTTCGGCAAATGCCTTGACGCGTTCAAACCGTGCAGAGATTTCGGAGAGCTTGGTCTGCAACGCCGATGTGGACACGACAATTGTGTTGTCGAGACGATCGATAATGAGGTTGAGTTCCTGTGTGAAGATCGAGCGCGCATCCAGAATGTCCTGGTCGGTCGAAGTTGACGGGAAGGCTGTCTCCACATTCGTGATCATGGTGGTGAATAGGCTTCTCAGGTTGCTGCGCTCGGTACTGTCGGCTGTTACACCGAGAGAAACCGCGAGCTCTGCGAAGCCAGTGGTTTTCGAAACCAGCGCCTGGTCGGTCTGGTTGAGGCGCGCCAGGCCGCCGAGCGACAGTTTCGCCACGTTGACGACGGATGTGCCGTCGGTGCTGGCCATAAAAGTCAAGGTATCGCCGCCTACGGTCAGGTTGAGCGCCTTTGTCGTATAGGTGACGGACGACCCGCCGACGGTACCGGTAAAGGTCAGCGTGTCGCCCATGGACTTGATATATTCCAGCTGATGGGCCGTATGCGCCTGCAGGAACGCGTTGACGAGCGCATCGCCGGTAAGGCCGAACAGGGGATTGTCGGCCAGTTTGCGCGTCTCGCCATCCAGAAACGTCGTGGCATAAAGCTCCTTGGTTTCGCGAATGCGGACCAGTTCGCCCAGTTCGCCCGTGGTGGTATTGATCGGATCGCGCTCGTTGGCATCGCGGAAATAGGGCGGGATAAGCCCTGCGGGAAGATAGGACGCCACGCTCCGGATATAATCGCGCTGCGTCGCGGTCAGCGCATCGAGCTCCGCCGTCGACATCAAGCCGGGTTCGATCACGGTGCCCGTGTTGTCGATGATGAACAGCGTTTCCGTGCTGCCGTCTGACACGACAAGCCCCCTGACAGGCACATTGGCCGCGGTATAACCGAGCGTCACCGCATTGGAGGTCACCAGCGACGGATTGGCACGGATGGCGACTGCCGTGGGGAGAGCGGTGAACTGACCGGCAGCATAGACCCGGTCGCGATCGGTCTGCATCAGGGCGGCAAAGCCGATGGCATTGATCGTCAAGACATCGATGACGGCGCTTCCGCCGGTGTTGACAATGAACATCGACCGGCTCAGTCCGTGGGACAGGACCACGGCCTTGACGGCTGTGCCATCGGCCAACGAACCGGCCTGATAGCCGGCAAGGTTGACATGGGCGACCTGCACCGCCGGCGCTGCGGCCTTGAATTCCGCCAATGTCGGGTTGGGCACGAAGCCGCCGGATGCCAGGACGAGATCGCGATCGGCGGTGCCGAGCGCATAGAAACTCGAAAAGGTCAGAGCTCCCGTGTCAATCACCCCGGTGCCGGCGCTGTCGACGATGATCACATGGTCGCCATCCGATGCCGAAACCGTGAGGGCGGATGCCTTGGAACCATCCGGTTTGATGAATGTCGTGGTCGATGCCTGGCGCACGAAATCCGCCTGGAGCCCGGTGCCAAGAGCGTTAACCTGGTCAAGCGTCGGCTTGAAGAGGTTGGAACCGGCCACCAGCGCCCGGTCGGTCGCTCCAAGCAAGAGGAAGGTCACGGGAGACAAGTCCGTGACATTGATGACGCCGGTGCCGGCGGCATTGCGGATAAAGGCAGTCCGTCCGGTCGCGCCATCGAGGATCACGCCCATGATGACGGTTCCGTCCGGCAGAGCACCCAGTCGTTGCCCCTGATCGGCAATCCATTGCAACTGTGCCGCTGTCGAGGAGGAGGAAAACGCCTCCGTTGTCATCGCGCCGCCAAAGGCACCACTGGCGATGACAATAGCCCGGTCCGCACCTGAAAGTGCTGCATAGGCGTCAAGCGTCAATGCTTCGGGTTCCAGGATCTGCAATCCATCTGCGGAACGCACGAAGGTTCGTATCGGACTCGTTTCGGTGAACCGCAGTCCCTTGATGATTGTCGATGGCGCGACCGTGCCAAGTTCTTCGCCAGCTTCATCGATGACAGTACCCTTCTGGAGATCGTTGAGCGCCAGAAATTCCGCAAGTTTCGGTTTGAAAGCCGATGAGGCGGTGACCAGTTGCCGGTCTGCCAGTGCCAGTGCCACGAATGCTGCCAGCGACAGGCTGGAGACATCGATGACCGATGAGCCGGCTGAATCGAGGATGAAGGTTGCGGCGTCTGATCCATCGGGCAGGCGCAGGCCGCGGACCGTTGCACCGGTTGCGGTCGAGCCGAGGTTAGTGCCGAAGCCGGTGAGATAGGCCACCTGGTCGGCCTTGGAGGCGTTGCGGAACGCCGAAGCCGTAAGCGAAGCCTGGAACTCCGGCAAGGCATTGACCAATTGTTGATCGGCCACCGGCAAGGCCAGAAAGTCGGACAGCGTCAGGGATGTTACGTCGATGACGCGGGCGCCATCCGCAGAAAGAATGAAGGTTCCGCTCGAAGTTCCGTCAGAGAGGCGCACGCCTTCGATCGGCGTACCGGCTGCAGTTTGTCCCAGCGTTGCCTTCGCCGACTGAAGGTAGGAGAGCTGAATAGCTGCACTGGCGGCCGACAGTTCGGCCGGTGTCGGCGTGGGCATGCTGCCACGAAAAAAGACGATCGCCTCCCGTTCGCTGTCGGTCAGCGCATTGGCTGCCGGCAGTACGGCGGCGAAAGCACTGAAATTCACGGAAGCCGGATCGATCAGGACGCCGCTTGCTGACAGGATATAGGCAACGGGACCATTGGCGCCCAGGAAAATCAGACCGGAGACCGAACTTGATCCACCGGGCGGCGTGCCCAGCACCAGAGCGTTAGCCGTCAGAAACGCCAGCTGGCTCGTTGGCGTCCAGGACTGGAAAAGATCGAGTGTCGGCAGGAAGGGCAGGGTACCCGTGGCCATGATCAGGCTTTTTTCCGAGGCCGAAAGGCTATTGAAGGCAGAGGCGGTGGGTGCCAGCCATGCGACATCGATCACACCGCCGGGTGCAGACAGGAAGGCCTTGGCGCCGGTGCTGTCCCGCAAGATCAATCCCCGGACATCCGTTCCGTCCATGGTTTTGCCGAGTGAGGTGCCGAAGAGATCGAGAAAACGCTGCCGCTCGAGATCCGTGGCGGCACGAAACTCGGTTGCCGAAGGATCGATGCGCAAGACGCCGGTCGCCAGGACTCTCTCCCTGTCAGCAGCTGACAAGGCGTTGAAGGCCGAGAAACTCAGGGTTCCAAGATCGATTGCGGTTCCGGTCTCACTGAGGATGAAGGCGCTCTGGCGGCCATTATCGATCAGGAAAAGGCCCTGAACCGGTGTGCCGCCCGTTGTCGTGGCAATCGTGCTGCCGAAAGTGGTCAGATATTCCGCCTGCTGGCCGGGTGCGATCGTCCGCAGTTCAAAGGCCGTGGGGGAAAGTGAAAGCCCGCCAGAAAGACGCGCTAGCGTCCGATCGGCAGCAGGAAGGCTGAAATAGGCCTTGATGTCGAGCAGTCCGACATCGATGACGTCATTCCCAGCCGTGTTGAGAATGAAGATCCGGTCGCCACCCGCCTCCGGTAAGGCCACGCCCTTTGGCTGCGGCGCAACCGAGCCGATGAAGGTTCCGTTCGTTTGCACATAGGATAGGCGGAAGCTCGAGGTCTGTGCCGCGAAATCATCGGCATCGGGTGTCACCAGGAGTGCGCCAGTCGAAATGGCTGCCTGTCGGTCTGCGGCATCCAGCGAACGATAGCCGCTCTCACTCAACTGGTCGACGGCAATGACTGCCTGCGCATTGGCCGACAGGATGAAGGTGCGTGTGGTGCCGGAATCGTTGAAACGCAGGCCATAGGCTTCCACGCCATTGGTGGTGGATCCAAGCAGGCTGGCGGCTGCCTTGAGATATTCGATCTGGTCTGATGTGCTTGCTGCTAGAAAAGTCGCAAGCGAAACGCTCGCCGGATCGAGTGGCGTGTCACCCGCAAACAAGGGATTGGTGGAGGACGGCGTAAAACTATACTGGCCGCCAAAAGCTGCTACCGAAGTGGTCATGCTCACCTTTCCACATCAATCAGAATGGCCGGTTCCTCCGGTCCGTCCCGTTTTCAGGCCTCAAACAGTCCTAGAGCCGCAACCGCATGCGTGGCCTCGGCGCACTGGGCTCTCCGGGGCTCTCCGTTTCTGTTTCGCCGGGTTTCCTGCTGCTTTCGTTCATCAGCGACATCGGCGAATGAAGCGCGGCGCTACCTGTTGCCGTCGCCGTGCTGCCCAGCTTGCCGAGCCCCGCGCGAAGGCGCGCACGTGCTGCAGCACCCGCGTCATCGTCGTTGCCGATCACTTCAAGACGCTGCAATGCATAATCGGCAAAGTGGTCGAAACGTCGTGAAAAGTCTTCGATATCGACCGCATAGAACAGCTGATGCAACCGGTCCATGGCCTCCGGGTCGCTGTTGACGAACTCAAGCGACAGCAGTTCCGCGAACCGTTTTTCGATTTCGCGATAGGTGCTTTTGAGCCGCGCCTCCTCGAAGGCTGTGTTTTCTGCAATCCGGTCGATATCGGTCTTGCCGCCCGATGGGGCACGAGCCCTGCCGAGCGTTACGCGCATCACTTCGGGGTCGAAGGGTGAAAAGGTCATGCCGTGCCGCCGATCGCGAAGCGCATGCGCTGCGGCTGGTGCTCGGAGAAATTGCTACCGCCGTTCGTCGCCGTGGGATCCAGCAGCACCGCCATGGTGCCCAGTGCCTGCCGGAGCGAGGTGAAGATCGACGAGAAGGCGAGGCCCAACTTGGCGCGCTGGACATCATCGACATCCTTCAGCTTTGCATTGATGGCCTCGTTGATCTTGGCTTCGGTGCCGAGCTTTTCGCGCGATTGCGTCATGATGTTCCAGAGATCGGCAAGCGCGTCCTTGTTTTCCTTCCTGAGCGTTGCCAGTTCCGATTCAAGGCCTGCATCCGGCATGCCTGGCACCGCCGCCAAACGGTTGGCCATCAGCGTGAACCCCGCCATTGTGGCGGCAAAATCGGCGAATGCCTGGTCTATCCGGGGCTGAATGCCATCCGCATAACTTTGGGCCGCGTGCCACACATTATAGGCATCGTTCTCGACCTGCCGGGCAGCGTTCAGATCCGATTCAAGCTGCAGCTTGGTGGGCGTGATCTCATCGAGGCGCGTCTGAGCAGTATCGATCAGGGTCACCTTTTCCGCACGGGTGGTGACGTAGTTCGAGCGGGTCTGATTCCACTGATCGAGCGTCGTGTTGAGGTTGGTGATGTCACCTTCCTTGCCCGTCTTCCGGTCCAGGAGACCGCTCAGTTCGCTCTGAGCGGTGTTGATCAAGCCTTGAATCCGCTGCTTTTCTGAATTTGTGGTGGCGGCAGCAAGCTGTTGTTTCAGTCCGTCGATCTGCTGGTTCTTCTGATAGATGCTTTGTTCGATAACGCCCAGATCGTCTTTTGCGTCCTTGATCTGCTTTTTCGTGATGTCGATGGACGCATCCGTGAGGCCGATCTGGTAATCGATATTCCCAATGTCCTGGTTGGCCTTCGCAATATCGCCGGTGAGCTTGTCGAACTCTGTCTTCACCGGCGCCAGCTGGGTGGCGATATCGTCAGCCGCCTGCTTCTTGGTATCGTAATCGATTCTGGTCCTTGCGGCTGTGGCATATGCCACTGGCTTTTCGAGGATCAGGGAAAAGGCCGTGCCCACGCTCTCCACCATGCCGCTAAGGAGCGAGAGCGCGCCACCGAGCGCTGTCGCCTTGCGCTGGGTGCTGGCCATGATTTCGTTGTTGCGCGTGTCATTGTTCATGTCCTCGAGCATCTGCCGGATCATCAGGAGATCGGCCTCGGCGGAGCCGCCCGGCCGCGGCGGGGTCAGACCCAGCGTCGCTGCAGAATAGCCGCGTCCGCTCGATGGCAGGATCGAGGTGTCGGTGGGAACGATCGTGGAGGTGACCGTGGGGTTCGACTGGGTCGTCTGGGTGGTTGTCTGCGTGTCGGTGGTGTTTGGATAGAGCAGCGACTGGATAGAGACAGTCGGTGACGACGTAATTTCAGCCATGATCTCGCTTTCTCCGTCAGCAGGGCCATGATCGACCCGATCGCCAGGGAAGCGGACGAAGTCGTACGCCATCCTGCAATGCCGGTCCTGCTCTGCAAGTTGTGAAGATGTTAGGGCGCGTTAGAGAATGGCTATGTGTCGATTGGCACTGCCAGGTGGTTTGGCTGTCTACTTCGGGATGAAAGAGGGGCTGAAACGGGTTCGATTTCAGCGGTCAGACGGCGGCAGACATTGCGCGTCGGTTCAGATCCTCACCAGCATCACATCATCCCATTCATTGACGGGTTCAGGTTCTGGTTTGCGTCCCGACGCTGCGGCGACCAACATATCGGTGCCGATGGATTGCCAGTAGGCGGCATAGTTCATGAACTCGATGACCTTCTTGAGCAGCTTGTCCTCGGTCTGGTTGATGACCGGAAGCTCAAGCGAAAGGGTCGGGCGGTTGTCCGCCTCGATCGATAGCCGGGCCGGCCCCGTGCTTTCGCCGAAAGCATTGGCATGCAGCATGCTCCGCATGACCTCTTCGTTGATCCTGCCGCTGAATTCATGCAGTTCGGCGACCATGAGAATATGATCGGGAGATGATGGAGCCAGATTGACCTGAACGACGTTCTCGATATCGATCTTCAACGCGTCATTCGGGTTGGCATCGTCAGTCAGACGCACCTTTTTTCTGATCAGTGCAAGCGCATCAGCACTGCTCTGCATAACAGGACTATCCCCACATAAATAAGAAAACATTCACGATAATAAAAAAGATGTATCGCCAAATCCGTGACTTGGCAATCGCCACTGCGGCAAGGCCTGGAAAGATGGAGCAAGATCAGTCGCTTTCGCGTTTCTTGAGTAGCAGAGGCGGAGAGGAAATTATACTCCCTGCGCCGGTCTCGTGTCCTCAGTAGATCGTCCAATCGCCGCACCGGTGTCGCCTGACACGACCCCCTCGTCAAAGTTTGGCTAAACCCTTGGCAACAGCCTGGGCTCAGCCATACGAGGGACATCGCACAATGGCCGACATTACTTCTACCCGCGCACCTCTGGAAATGGTCAGGACGCAGATTGCGACGCAGAATGCCGAAAGCGAAGTCGGTGTGCGCATGCTCGGTCAGTCGCCCGTCACCAAGGAAAATGTCCAGATGGGCGGCGTCGACCAGTCCGACATCATGGATGCGATGGAGGAACTGGGCGCAGTCGTTGCCGAGCGACGCAAGCCGCGGCTTGAAGAAACCAAGGTTCGCAAGGGCGCGGGAACCAATGCCGAAGGCATGGGCCGCATTACCGATATCGAGGAAAAGCTGCCCGATCAGCCGGTGGATCAACGCCTGCGCGATCTGCGCGAAAAGCTGGATGAATTCCGCCAGAGTTTCGAGCGCGGTGGCAGCGGTTCCAGCCGACCGACAAAGGACGATATTCTCGAAGCACTGCGCCGCTATGATTCCGATCCGACGCACCAGTTCGCTGCGCTGGAGCGGTTCCGTCAGGATGTTGCGGCTCTCGGCGCCGGAGACGATTTTCTCGCTGTTATCGATGAAGCGCGCGCCAGCTTCCGTGAAGGACCGATGCGGCGCGAAGTTACGGCCGGATTCGCTGCAGCCGAAATCGCCAACAAGATGGCCGGATCGCTTGAAACCGATCCGACCGCGATCCGCAACAGCTACCGTGACATGGTGCGGGAGAACCAGAATCTGGGCCAGATTTTCGATCATCTGCGCACGTTCAACCTCGCGAGCTCGTTCGATCAGATCATCGATTCCTTCACCAGGATCGCCGGTCGCGATCTCGATGTGCTGAATGCCGACAAGGATCAGGTGACGATCGGCGAAACCTCGCAGCTGATCGGCAATGTGTTGTCGGAGCTTTCCAAGCTCAAGCAGATCAAGACGCTCCACTCTGAATCGGGTCTTGTTCTCGATACGATCAAGCGGGTGCATCCGGAGCTCAAGGGTTCCAACACCATGCCCGACCAGAACGACCTGACAAGCCGGCTGCTGCATTTCGCTTCCAACCCTTCCACCTCGGTCGGCGATGCGGAAAAGGTGATCTCCGGCATCTCCGGCAATGATCCGGGGATCTCGGTCACGGCGGTCAATATGCTGCGCAACATTCACGGACTGATGCCCGACGCGGTCCTTCCATCATCGGTTTCGCGCGAACAGCAGAGCCGTTCCATCATGGATCTCTCGACACGGCTCGTTGCCCGCGAAGAGGCCTATTTCGAATCGCATTCCGGCTGAAGAGGAACATCATGGCCAGTCTTCCGCAATCCATTCTGGTGACAGTCGAGCGCTTCGCCGAATCCATGAACCTCGTCGCTCAGCCCAGCCGCGACGGTTCCTATACGTTCGAATTTGAGACATCGGGCCGGCTGACTTTCACGCCCAACCCCGACCGTAACGGCCATGCGCCAATGATGAGCCTGAGCCGGCCGATGGCAGGGCTTGCCCATCAGACCATGCCGATTTTGCTGGCTAGGGCTGGTTATGATGCCGCAACCGACCGGATGATCCATGTCGGTGCGACGCGCGACCAGCGCGCCGTGGCCTGGACGACGCTTGGTGACGAGCGGTTCGAGCTTTCCGATCTCGAAGCGGCATGGGCCGTGCTGCGGGGCACCGTCAGTGTCGGGTGATTGCGAGGCGAGACGCCTCTACCGGCCAGCAGTGTGCCTTTCGATACAATCGCCCGCCGCGCCTGATGATTAACTGCTCCCATCCATTGCAAGAGACATGACATGAGCATCCTCGACAGCCACCCGCTACTGAAGATCGATATGGAATCGGCCGCCGAGGGCGTTCCGATGTTTCTCGATGAGGTCATGAAGGCACTCGAACTCGAAGATACGCCCTACTATCAGGCGATCAAGGCGGGGGCGACGCCTGCGGCGGCACTTGGACTTGAGAGCCGCCACATCGAGGCACTTTACCAGCAGGGATATGACCTTCTGGCCGTCGGCGAAATCGAGAAGGCGCGCGCGATCCTGACGACGTTGCTTCAGCTCGATCCCAGCGAGGAACGCGGCATTTATGCTCTCGCTGCCACCTATCAGATGGAAGGTCGGTTCGATGTCGCCGCCCAGATCTACACGACATTCATTACCATGGATGCCACCAATCCGGATGGCTATCTGCGGCTTGGCGAGTGCCTCGAGGCGATCGGGGAAACCGAAAATGCCGCGGGCTGCTACGAAATCGCTTTGGGTGAAGCCGAACGCGGACATGGATCACCGGAATCGCTGCAACAGGCGCGTGCCAAGTGGGCGATCCACGGTGGCAAGCAATAGGCCCCGAACCAATCTGGAGAACGTGAAATGGCAGACTTGACGATTGGCGGCGGCGGCATACCGGTCAACACCGGCAATCTGGACAACATCCAGACCAGCAATGTCCAGAAGAAGGGCAATATCCAGAACCAGGACCAGATCGGTCAGGGGACACTCAGCCAGACGGGCGGCGTGCCCGATGTGCCGACGGGTCTTGGTGCGGCGGCGATCATCAGTTTCTCGGTCATCTTCGCATCGTCGTCCTTTGCACCAAAGCGCTCCGGCGATGTGGAAATCACGCTTGCCGAAGTGTCGGCGACGCTGAAGGATACGCGCGAGAAGACGAGTCTCGAAAGCGTCAACGCCAATCAGGAAAAGGTTCGCACTTCCCAGAAGGAGCAACAGTCCAAGCTCGCCGAACGGAAGGAAAAGATCGAGAAATCGATTGCCGATGACAAGAAGAGCGCGATCGCGAAATTCTTCTCGCGGCTGTTCGAAGCGCTTGCCCTCGTCTTCACCTACGTTATGGCCGGCCTTGCCATGGCGACGGGTGTGGGTGCCGGCATGGGTGCACTGCTGATTGCCGGTGCGGTTGCCATGACAGTCATGTTTGCCAATTCGGTTGTCAAGGATGCGACGGGATTGGGCATCGCCGGCAACATTGCCAAGTCGATGGGGGCGAGCGAGGAAGCGATCGCCAAGGCCGACAAGGTGTTTGGCGAAGCGATGATGGGCATCACCGTTGCGCTATCGGTTCTGACGATCGGCGCCCAGCTTGCGCCTGCCGTGTTGAAGGGGATAGCGAAGGTTATGGCTGCCTCTGCGGTCAAATCATTCGACAGCGCCGTCAATGCCACCGGAAAAGGCTTCGATGCCGGTATGAAAGCGGCTGAGAAAGCCCTCAAATGGGCGGGGAAGAGCGCCGACCTCGCCAAATATGTCCAGGGTGCGTCCGAAACCATCAAGGAAAGCGTTCGGACCTTGCAGTCCGTCGCGAGGGTCGGCGGTGCGGTGGTCGAGATCGGCAGCGGAACCACCGGCGTCATTTCCTCGACCATTACCTACGGCCAGCAAAAGCGGGAGGCAGAGGCCAAGCAGCTGGAGGCCGAAGGTCAGGAAATTGAGGCGTTAATGAAGACGCTCGAAAGCCTGATCGACATGGCGCTCGACATGCTGATGAACGCCAACCAGATCTCCGGCGAAATGATCGATTCAGCCATGCAGTCGCTGAACGATCGCGGCGCATCGCTTTCCAAGAACATGTTTGCCGGCTGACGCGGCCAGAGCTCAACCAAGGATCAAGACCATGGACCAGATTTCCGCTACCAAGATGAACTACCAGCCGATCCAGACGACCACGGGTGATACCGTCTATGTCGAACCGTCGGTCGCCAAGGGCCTCAACGGCGCCAAAATCACGCCCGAAATGCTGTCGGCACTTGGCCTCGACAAGAATGGCAACGGCGTCAAGGACATGATCACCAGCGATGAGTACAAGAAGCTGCCGGCCGGTGCTGATCTTGGAAAGCTGCAGAAGGTGCTCGAAGAGTTCATCTCCGGCGCCAAGGACCGCACGGCTCTCTTTTCTGCCCTCGTAGAAATGATGAACAACCAGCGGCAGTCCGCGGTCGATCAGCGTGCCAATGCCCGCGAAAGCGCAAAGAATGAGCTTCTGGACGCTGCCGGCAAGAGCAAGGAAGCGGCCAACAAGCAGATGGACGCGGCCATTGCCGGCCTTGTGCTGGGCATCATCGCGGGGGCGACCCAGATTGGCACCGGCGGCCTCACCCTGGGTGCCCAGACCAAGCACACGGCCAACATGAAGGGTCAGACCAACGACGCGGTCATCAACTCTGCCGCCGCGAAGCTGCAAAACCGGACCCAGGCGATCGGCTCTTTCGGCGGCGCTGCCAAGGATATGACCAGCTCGGCGGGCCAGGGCGCTTCCGGCACCATGCAGTCGGATGCCAGCAACCTGCAGGCGCAGGGGCAGGAAATCCAGGCGATCGCCCAGGATACGCAGGGCCAGCAGGATATCGAGAAGAAGTTCGCCGAGGACCTGACCGAAGCCATCAAGGCGGTCATCCAGTTCATCAAGGAAATCCGCAACGCCGAGATCGAACGCATGCAGTCGATCACCCGCGGCTGATCAAGCGGCCAACATCCGGAGCAAGACCATGGCTGACCTATCCTTTGCGCAGGCCGTCGATGCGCTTTACCGTGTGCTCGACATGCCTGCCCCTCTTCGACCGGAGCTGGTGTCGGGTCATCACCGGATCGAGTTCGAGATCGACGATAAGCCCGTCGGCATTTCGCTGCGGCTCGCACCCAACGGCCGCGCAGTGATCGTCGAGGCAGACGACCCGCCCCGTTTTGCGGACGACCGGTCCGTGCGGCAGGAGCAGATACGCCAGGTCCTCATGACCGCACTCGGCCTGTCAGCCACCAACCGTGCGGCTGCCGGGCTGAAGGAATCCGGAGCCATAGAGCAGCCACCAGCTCTGGCTGTTACGGCCCGGGTGGCGCTTTCTCATCCGCTCGGCCAGATCGGTCGGGAGATGAAATCGGCAATCGAGGATGTGATGGAGCAACTGGAGTGGCAGGGTGCGCATCTTGCGGCAGGTGGCTCGTCGGTCGGTCGTGGCGCGCCCTATATCGCCAGCGGCACACACCATGCCAACGAGGAAGAGTTCTTGGTTCTCCGGCCATAAACCCAAAGGCATTTCGGTCCGGACACGCCTGCGTTCTTCCGTACCCCTGCCTGGCATTCTATGGAGCGCGCCAGGCAAAGAATAATACCGTGACCGTCTGGCAAAGCCGTCCGGACAGGGTCAGATCCCAGATGAGGAACGTGAATATGGACCAGATCGCTATCGTTCAAAACCAGGCCGGCACGCTGGACGTCATTGCCGCTCTGCGCGACCAGTTCGGCCTTGATATCACCCAGCTCAGGACCATGGCGCATGTGGCGCATCTCAAGATGGCCTCAGCCGATTTTGCCAGTGCTTTGAAGCTTTACAGCGTTCTCGCCGTGATGGCACCGGAAGAAGTGGGCTTTCAGGTTGGTCTGGCCGATGCATCGATCGCCGAATGCAATTTCGAACTTGCGATGACGGCGGCGTCACTGATCATTTCGATCAATCCGCAGGAACCGCGCGGCTATTATCTGTCGGGCAGGGCAAGCCTTGGCCTCGGCATGCATGACAAGGCACGGCAGGATCTGCAGACCGCCATCGCGATCGCTAGCGAAACTGGTGACAGCCGGACATTGGGCCTTGCCGAACGGCTGCTGGCCGGCATTCGAGTTAGCTGATGCTGTTTTGATGTCGAGCCCGGCAGGGAACAGAGAGGCTGCGAGGGAACAAACACGATGACCGGAGTCTTGCAACGCGCTTTCGACCTTAAGGGGGAGGATCTGGATCTTGTTCAGTCCTGTCTCGACGAGTTGTTGCCGGGGCGGTCAACCGGATTGGTGAAGGCGCTTGATAGCGGGACGCCTCTGGCAACCTTTCTCGGCCTGTCGCCGCAGCTTCTCGAAGCGCTTTACGGACGGGCCTTCGCCCTCTTCGACGCGGGCCATGTCGATCGGGCGGAGGCGACATTCCGCGCGCTCTGCGTTCTTGACGGCCAACGCGCCGATCACTGGATGGGTCTTGGCATCTGCGCGCGGCTGAGGGATGATTTCGACAGCGCAATGGTTGCCTTTTCGACGGCATCGAGCCTGCGTGGCGACTGGGCCGTTCCCCATTTCCACATTTTCGAAATTCACATGCGGCGTTCCGAGATGCAGGCCGCCCTGGCTCTTTTGCCGAGGATCGAAGCGCGCCTGGACGATCTTACACCGCACATGCGGGAGGAGATGGATCTCTTCCGCCTGGCGCTGCAGCGTCGGGCGAGAGGATGAGCCATGAGCAACGATTTTGACCTTTCCCTTTTTCGACTGGTCAAAAGCTTTGCGGCAATCGAAATCAGCAGGAATGTCGTTTCCTCCGGGCCGGGCGAAGCAGAGGGAGCGCCCGCGGATCAACCGGCTCGCCCGCACGATACAGCGTTGTCCACACCTGCCGTCGGGCCCGGTGTTTCGGTTGCAGCCGGTAACCCGGCACCCTCAAACATCGACCACATTCCCGATCGCCTCGATGACGACATGCGCGCGGCGCTCGATCAAGGGCTTGAAGGGGCAGAACGCGAGGCCGTGCGCTGGCCATCCGGACCGCGAAACGCGGCCCTGTCACTGGCAGGTCTTGCCCGACCGGGTGGGTCGCCAGACGGCAGGCAGACCGCGACTGTTGCGCCAGGTCAGCCGACCATCCAGGAACCCGGGACAGGCAGCGCCGCAAGTACGCCCAATGACCACGCCCCTTTGACAAGGCCGGCAATGCAAGCCGCGCAGGCACTGGTGTCTGCCGTGGCGGTAGAACTGGCCGCCGCCGAACCGCAGATGCAGTCCAATACGGACGCTGCATTGCCCGATACTGGCAGGCCGGGCTTGCCGGTTCTGACGACCGACGCTGCCTTGGCCCTGCAGGCATTCATGACAATGGAAACTCTGGCTGATGAGACCTCGGTCGCGCCGTTGCCGGTCCAGACCGTGACGCCGGGAGATCCGGCACCGGACGGCGAAATGGCCGCCGGTGGTGGTTCCATCGCAGATCCTGCTGCTGCGAAGCGCGGTGGCACAGCTTTGGAAAAGCCGCAAACGCTGCTGGCATCTGCAGTCTCGCTGTTTGGCGAGGCTCAGGCGGTTGATACACTGCAATCCATCGTCGAGGGAAACCAGAGGAACCGGCCTCAAACATCGGCCACCCATCCGCAACTCAGGGAGAATGGACAGATCCTCCTGAACAGCGACGACGAGCCGGTTCAGCAAAACACCACGGTACGGGATCGGGATCCGGCTCGCTTGTCGCGGCCTTCGATTGCCGGCGCGTCGCTGGAGGCGGAGCAGGCAGAGGTGCCGGATGGCCGATCGGGCGATGACGCGCGGCTGATCTCCAGGCAGACTGCCGGTGCCCGATTGCTATTGGAAACCGCTGAGGCCGCGCGGTCCATGGAAGCCAGGGCGCATACTGCGGAGTTACCGGTCGCGGGGCCGCTCCGGCCGCCTTCCGAGGCCCATGGCGAGCCTCTAGTTCCGGCAGAGGCCACGGAGAGATCCGGTCTGGAAAGTACGTCGCCCGCTTCAGATGGTTCAGAAGTCGCATCCGCTGGATTCAGCGCGTCCAATAGGCCGGCCGTGGCCCTTTCTGGCGCGAAGGTTTTGGAAATACTCGATGCGCTGGTCGCGCTCGCGCCCCCGACCGAGGGAGGCGAGGACTGGAAGTCATTTTCGTCGGTCATTCTCAACGCCGCGATGATCCCCGGTTGGCCGCCGCCGAGACTGGTCGAAAACCCCGCTGCGGCCGAACAGGCGGATGCGCTCGTACAATTGGCCGAGACGACGGAGGCGAATGAGGCGCCGATGACGCCTGAGCAGTTGCTGGCCTATCTTGTGTCGATCGGGGCCAATCTCCGCCTGTTGCGGGCATTGCAGGAACTGGTGAGCCGGGTCGAAAAGAAGAACGGTCCCGCCCTGCTGGCCTGGCTTGCCGGCCTTGTCTCTGCGCTCAAGTTGCTCGAGAAATCGCTGAAGGATGTTCTCGAGGACGGTATGGACATTCCCGAATGGCTCGCCGAACTTGCAGACGCGGCCAAACGACCGCGGCGCAGAAAGCAATTCCATATCTGACCAAGGATTGTCGTTCAGAGCGTTTCCATGACCTGAATATGGCGATGTCTGTCGGGCTAAAGGACGATGACTTTGGCGCCGATGGGCACGCGATTGTAGAGATCGATGACATCGACATTGAGCATGCGGACGCATCCAGATGTGACCGCAGCGCCGATCGATTCCGCCTCTGTTGCGCCATGGATGCGATAGAGTGTGTCGCGTCCATTCTGGTAAAGATATAGGGCGCGGGCGCCGATGGGATTGTTCGTGCCGCCGGGCAGGCCACCCGGTTCGTTCGCGAAAGGCTGCAGATGGGGGTCCCTTTGCACCATCTCGTTTGGCGGTCTCCAGTTCGGCCATTCCCGTTTGGCGCCGACGACAGCCTCGCCTTTCCAGCCAAAGCCGTCTCGGCCAATGCCGATGCCATAGCGGATCGCCTTGCCACCGGGCTGGACGAGATAGAGGAAAAATTTGCTGGTGTTGACCACGATCGTGCCGGGTGGATATCCGGTTGCGTTGGCGACCACATGGCGCTGGAACTTCTCGGGCAGGGTGCCAGGACGGATGCCGGGGACGAAATAGGGCTCATTGTAGAGTGGTTGCACATAGTCGATTCCGACCAGTGTTTCCGATGCTCTGCCGCTTTCGGTCTTGGTGCTGCGTCTCGTTCCGGTGGTGGTGCAACCCGCAAGCGGCAGCAGCGAGGCTGCCATTATCCCCAGAAGGGCGCGGCGTTCAAGACGCATGGTCATGGATCACGGTCGGTTTTCGTTTGCTGCCGGGCCTCGGAACGAAGGCGGCTGAGGGTTTCGGCTGTTTGCTGGGCGCCGGTGCCTTCGAGGATCGCTTCTCCGAGTCCGAGCTGCGCCGAAAAGTTGCTGAAGGAGGCGCCGCTCTGTTCCATCCGCGTCGGCATTCCCTCGCCGTTGCCGGCACGAATTTTCAACGCGCCCAGGGTTTCGGCTTTGGCGATCTTGTTGGCGACAGCATCCTTTCCAGCGTGCCTTGTCGCTGGATCAATGGGAGTGCCACCATTGTTGCCGACCGTTCGTATCATGGAACCCGAGAAGCAATCGCCTGTGCGAGGGGTTGAGGAATGGGTGGAATTGTCATCGGCGCGGCGCAATCCGCAACAGTGCCGCCGCGCTGCAATCGTGTCCTTTCAAGCTCGCTTCCGGCACTGCCGATCATTGAACGCTGCTCTCGCTATTGCTTGCCACCTTGCCACTGGCGGCACCATCGTTCCTGACTGACGCACTGTTTAAAAACACAATGCGCGCTGCCGTCAACGGCCATTACCAGATTCCCACGAATGCGCGCCCGGTGCAAGCAAGCCTCAAGACAGCAATGCCGGAACAGGCAAAGCCAGTATTCTTTTCATCTCTCAACAAAATCTTCGGCACGGTGTCGCCCGATACAAGGCAGCACTTACGGCTGTGAAAATCTATGCCCAGTTGATGTTCAAGACAGGGGACGAACCATGGTTGGCGGAGTTATTGGCAAAAACATTCAGGGCACTCAGAATTTTCAACGCGAGCGCGCGAAGTCGATGACGGTGCCGATCGCGCGCAGTCTTGCGCTGAAGAATGCCCCGACTCTTCCAAGCGGGATTGGGTCGAAGGCTTCTCAGACCGGTCAGGGCGAGACCAAGGCTGTCAATCGCAGCACGCAGGATGACGACTTCGATATCCTGACCGACGAAGATACGGATTATGATTCAGAAGACTACGAAGCCGAGGACCACGGCTTCGTCAAGAATGATGCCAAGGGTGTCAGCAAGAAAGATGATGACAGCGACGCAAGCTCCAAAGATGACGATGATACGTTCGAAGATACCGACAAGCTTCAGAACGATATTGTGGACCTGCTCGACCAGGAAGCGAAAAGCAGCGAGGAAGACGATCACGAGTCCGACGATTCGAGTTTCAAAACGCGCGGTCGATCCAAAAGCGAACCAATCAAATTCGAAAGAGTGACGAAGCAGGACGATACGCATTCGGAATTCGTCGATGACGACCTTGAGGAATCGGAGGATTTCGACTTCGGGCCGAATGATCTCTCGACGCTTCAAAACAAGACCGTGGCATCGATCGAGTTGAAGAAGCAGCCGATCGTGGAGGAAGAGACTGAATCGGATACCACCGAGGAAAACGATGCCCAGCCGCAGAAGGATTGGGTCGAGCGTCAGCTCGAAAAGGCGATCTGGGGCAATGCCAAGGTCGGGGCCAAGGCGGAAATCAAGGCCGAGGTGAAGCCGGAGGTCCTGCCAGAAGTTCAGCCGGGCAATCAGAACCCGCAGGTCGTTGTGGCAAAAGATCTTCCCGATCTTCAACAATTCGGTCTTGAAGAGCACGGCGAAATCGAAGCGGGCATCGGCGTCAATGATGGCGGCAAGATCCTGAACGACGACATTAAGAAACCCTTCAAGGAACGGGCCAAGGAAAAGCTGGCTGACGTGTTTTCGAAGATGAAGACAGGTTGGGAGTCGTTCAAGTTCGCTCTCTCTGATTTGTTCGTCGAAACCTCTGTTCCCCACCCTTCCAAAGACGGTCATGAGGCTCGGCTCGATCGCAAGCATTTCTTTCTCGAACCATCGCGCCCGGAATTGAACAACGTCCACAATGTGGATGCCATGGAGGCTTTCCTTAACATCAACTGGACGGGCGACACCTACAAGGACAGCAAGATCTTCCACAAGATCAGCAACATGCTGACAAAGCTGGAAGGGAATGCGCGCAGAGATTTCGAATCTCTGAAGGGTCAGCTTCCGTCACTTGAAAGAGATTTGGCAGGGCTCAGAAAAGAACAGAAAAAGCTGAGGGGCTATGTCGATCACTTAAAGGAGGCAATAAAGAAGTCTGTAAGTGAAGAGACCCGGAACAAAAATCTCGAAAAGGTAGAATTGCGAATTAAAGAACTTCAGGATTGCAACAAGAAGATTGAGGATGCCAAGCAAAAAATAAAAAAACTGAATATCGACGGTTCCACGCCTGATATGGTTCGACTAGAGAATGCTCGCAATCTGGTCGCAAGTTCCAGCGACCTGCACCTTTCGGAAGTGTCTTTGGCGGACCTCCAGATACTCGCAAACAAGTTCGCATCCATCGGTCATGAGTCGAAAGCGAAATTCGTGCGTACTCTCATCTCCGAGATTGAACTCCGCGAGATCAAGTCGTCGCCTGAAGAATTGAAGCAAATGCGTCGGGATCGCGACGAGGAAATCAAGGAGAACAACTACAAGCCTACGCTCAGCTACAAGACCAAGCTGGCGCTTGACCATTTCAACGTCAATGTGACCGATGAGAGCATCGACGAGAAGCTCAGCGAATCCGCAAAGACCCTGAGAAGGAAGGAGATCGAGGAGCAGAAGGCTCTCAACATGAAGCAGGACCTGCCGAAGGTCAGCCTCAACATGCGCAAGATGCTGGCGGATCTCAAGTCTGACTATGCTGCCATTGGTCAGGATCCGGGTGCGCCGACGTTCGAAGAGTTCATGGAAGACCAGGTCTATGAAATGGTCAAGAGCGCCAAAGTCCATCAGATCAAGGATTTCCATCCCGAAACCATAGGCGAAATCGTCAAGGAATTGCGCAATCAAGGCCACGAGGAGCGCGCCAAACTGTTGGCACTCGTTTCCGCCAAGGTCGTCTACATCAAGTCCCCCAAAGGCCAGGAAGAGATTTACCGTCCAATTGTCATGGATGGTCTCGCGCAATCGAACAATGCCGAGACATTTCTTCGTTCCGGATCTGATGAGATCGCGGTTGCCATGGCAACCTTGATGAATGCATCCGGAATGGAAACGTTCAGGGACCAGGTCACTGATCTGGTGTTCAATTTCGCGAAAGAACTGGATGAAGACCAGGACATCAAGGCATTGATGGAGAGAATCCAAAAGGAGCAGATCGCCGGTTGGGCCAACGGGATGACCGAAGGGGTGGCGAAGAAGATTGCGAAAATCGCGATCAGGCTGCAGGAGGAGATTGGCAAGCTGGAGATTCCGCCCGGGGTGAAGAAACTGTTCGGCGAACTTTCAAAACAGTTTTTGGAGCGGCCAACCGTTGATGAAAAAGTGGGCGAACAGGATCGCGGTAACGGTCTTACCGAGCGTGACAAGAACATCTTCGTTCACAAGATCTTTGCCGACCAGCTTTTCCTGAAGGTCATCAACCCGGCAATCACCACCAGTTTGCCGGTCGCCAACGCGAAAAACGAGATCTCCAAGTCCGTGGTACGTCTGATGAGCATGGTCTCGGCTTTCTCCCAGGACAGTGCGAACCAGTCGAACCTCAAGGATCCGAAGGCCGGCAAGGTTGATAAGTATCTGAATGTCAAAACCGAAGGGCCGCAGGGTCAGTTTGCGTTGGATATCTTCGGTCTGTCAGTAGAGTTGGCCAAACGTCAGGACCAGATGTTCATCAAGGCCGGGCTGCGGCCCGAAGCGACATCGAAGAACATTCTCAATCTGCGCGACATCGAATGAGCCTGATCTGCCGCCGGTCGTTAGCCGGCAGTTGCTCTCCTCCGTGGCCATTCCAAAGGCCACGGACGCACGTTCCCAATCAAACTCTTTAGCAAACAGAAAGACCCATGTCATGACAACGATCGCTCATGTCCTTGACGCCATGTCCGCCAAGCTCGGAATGTCCGGTATCGAACTCAACGCCGACGGTCAGGTCGAAATCGACTTCGGCAACGGTTTCGTCGCCTATATCACCCGTATCGATTCCAACATGCTGGAACTCTCGTTCCCCTTGCCCAACCTCGATTTCGCCACGCATGGCATGATGGCGGCGATGCTGGCGGCGAATTTTCTCGGCCAGGCAACCGGTTTCGGCCGGCTGGCGCTCGACCCGGTCAAGCTCGAGGCCATCTACTGCGAGCGCTGGGACGTTGCCGAGATGAGCCCCGGCATCGTGGACCGCCGCACCGAGGCGTTCGTGCGTGCTGGCGCTTACTGGTTCAGCCAGGGAAGTGACACACTTGTCGAGGCCGCCCGCACCATCGGCGATCATGATGAACCTGTCGCGGCGCAGCCAGCGGTATCGGGCCGCGACGATGCCGGCTTCGGCGGCATGATCCGGCTTTGAGCCGGATCATCCTCGAGCTGAATAGGGTTGCGCACCCAATTCTGGCTCACAAGGCCGGCAAACAGCGCGTCAAATGGAAGCCGATCCAAGTTCGTCTTGGATCGGCTTAATCTATTGGGATATCTACGATTTTTACAGGGCGTTGGTCGCGCTGTTTTCCGCCAATGATGGCCGGTTGAGTGAGTCCCCTGCCTGGGACAGCCGCCTCCGACAATCTGCTCCGGAGGCGGGTTTCAATAGACCGGCGGCTACTTCTTGATGACCGAGTTCGGGCGTATCGATGTCTGCCAGCGCAACTGTTCCGTGAGATATTCGAGCTGGTTGGATCGACGCACAACCCGCGGCGTGATCAGGACGACCAGTTCGGTCCGGGCGTTGGTGGTATTGGTCTGGCTGAAGAGTGTCCCCAGCACCGGCACGTCGCCCAGAACAGGTATGCCGTTTTTCGTCTTGTTCATGCGGTCCTGTATGAGACCACCGAGCAGCGCGGTGGCGCCCGAATCGACGGTAATCTGGGATTCGATCGACCGCTGCGCAATCACAGGGTTCGTGCCTTTCGAGTCACCCGTAGCTTCTTCGCGCGGTGTCGAGACTTCCTGCGAAATCTCCAGCGTCACGGAATTGTCCGGCCTGATCAGCGGCGTGACCTTGAGAATGATGCCGGTGTCACGGGTGTTGACCTCCTGGGTGACGGTGACCGCACCGCCGGAGTTCGAGGTCTGGGATGTGGTGGTATAGGGAATCTGGTCGCCGACAGCCAGACGTGCTTCCTTGTTGTTCGTCACCGTAAGATAGGGCGAGGATACGACCTTGACGGTGGTAATCGATTTCAGCGCATCCACGACCGCACCGACATCGACGGAGCCGATTTTTTGCGACAGGACACCGGTGAAACCTGCATTGCCGGGATCGGCCGGGGCAGTGAGTTCGGCTGAACGCAGCGACAGGCCCTTGCTCTTCAGGAAGGTCTGCACGCCGTAACGCAGGCGATCGTTGATTGTCACTTCAAGGATTGTCGCCTCGATGACGACCTGGCCGGCCGGAACATCGAGTGCCGCCACGACCTCCTTGATGCGCTTGTAATCCTTGAAGGAGGAGCGGATCAGCAGCGAGTTCGAACGTTCGTTCGCCACAATGCTGATGCCATCGCTGCCCGGGGAAATCGATGTTGCCGATGCGTTGGCCGCATTCTCGTCAGCGGCGGCCGGATCATAATTCACGCCATCCTTCTCGCTGGCTGCGGCTTGCGTGTTGGCATCCTGGTCTGTGCCCATTCGGGCATCGACGCCCTGGGTAGCGAGATCCTTGGCGGCGGCGGTGACGTTGGAGTTCGGCGCCGTTGCCTGATCGGTGGCATTCTCAACTGCTGCGACCTCGCCGCCGAATAGCTTGGTCATTTCGTCGGCCACTTCCTTCGCATTCAGATTGGTGAGCTGGATGACGCGAAGGTCCATCTTTTCGGACAGATTGACATCGAGCTGGCGGACGAGCCGCCTGATATTGTTGATCGTGGAATTGCTGGTGGCGGCAACGAGCAGGGCCTGCCGGCTTTCAAGCGGGATAACCACGACAGCTGCAGTGCCGAAGGCGCTATAGACCTTCATGATCTGCTCGGCGATCTGTTCAGGCGCTGCCTCGCGCAGCGGTATGATCGCGATACGCTGATCGACCACGCCGGTCTGTACCAGCGTATCGATGAGCGAGCTGACCGACTCGAAATCCTCTGGCCTGCCCTTCACCAGGATCGAGCTTGATGACTCGATTGCCGAAACCTGTGTGCCCGCGGGGACGAGTGTACTGATGACGCGGGCGAATTCGACGGCGCGGCCGTTGGGGATCTTGATGACCTTTGTCGTCGCATTGTCGAGCTGGCTCGCGTTGCTGTTGGTTTGCAGCGCTTCGAGCTTCTCTGGCGTGTCGATGTGATAGACATTGCTGACACGTCGGATCGCCAGATTGTTGCGCGCCAGCAGATCGCGAAGAACCAAGAGGACCTGATCGGCCGGGATCGGCTCCTCGGTTTTGAATGTCACCGAACCCTGCAAATCGGGAGGGGCGACGTAGTTGACACGCAAGATGCCTCCCAGCATCCGCTGGATGACTTTCGACAGCGGTTCATTGTCGAATTTGAGCGTAACCTTTTCGCCGGGCTTGAAGCGGCGTCCGCCGGGAACGCCGGTTTCGTCAGGCTGGTTGCCGTCTGGCCCGGTGATTACCGGCTGGCCATCACCCTCATTGAGGCTCGCTTCGTAATATTCGTTCTTTGCGTAGATCGGACGACCCGCAGCGTCATTGATGGCGCGCGTGTTGATGTATCCCTTTTCCGTATTGCGGTTCGGGCTGTAGAGACGCGGCCCGGCCGTATCCAGACCTGAGGTGAGATCGGTTGCTGAACATCCCGCCATCGTGGCCGCGAGGACAAGAGCAACACCGGTTTTGGCAATGGTCTTCATGTCCGCCTCAAGCATTCGTCGAATTCAGAAGGCGGATAGATGTATTTTCAGATTTCTCTGTTGTGTAATGAAAAAATATATGTCGAATTAAATATCCTATACCAGATGATAGTTTTGTTTTCAGCATTGCCTCACCCAGTTGACGGACCTATTTCTATAAATAGAATGGTCCGACCCTTGCATTTTCAATTTCTGCGCGACACAATACATCCTGGATTTCTGCATCCCCAGAGCGCTTCAATACAGGCCATTGCAATCCCGGCTCTTGTTCCTCACAGATCCACGACATGTGTGGCTGGATGCATGCGGCAATCGTAAATGCGTCATTAAGTAAGGTATTAACTGAGCCTCTGGTGCTGGGTGTATCGCATGACACTCCATGCAACACAGGGATGGATCCCGGCATTGCTGGCTGGGCTCGGGTTGATTGACGGAGCGGTCCGTTCACGCGTGGCTGTAAGCTATTGAAATTAAAAACTTATGCGGCAACTAAAATTCAAAAAGCCTTTGCTTGTGCGATTGCCGCTATCAATTCGGCTCAACCCTTGCCTTGCGCGAAGCTGATGGTGCCTTGAGCCGGTGTGTCCATGGTCACACTCGCAGCCTGATAAAAATGGTTGTTGGGGTCACGCGCTCTTTGAAGGGAGAGCGCCCAGAGTTCAAATTGCCATTTGGGCAGCAACAGTCGGACGGCCAGGGGAAAGGGGCGTCCTGCGCAGCAACGCCGCAGTTCGCATCAATCAGGGCTAGAGTATGGAAGACCCCAGTCAGAGCATGATCTTCAAGATCCTGAACGGCCCGCAAAACGGGGTCGAGGTCGCCCTTGAATCTGGCGAATACTCTATCGGCAATGACCGCGACGATGATCTGCAGATTACCGATGTCGCCTTGAGCGGAAAGCATGGTCGGCTGCGGATTGCCGATGGGCGGATTTCCATCACAGCCGGGAGCGGCTCGATTTCAACCTCTACCGGTCTCATCCTCAACGCCGGAGAGACAGCATGGCACGATATCGACCAGCTCGATGTCGTAACCACAGGCGCGACACGCTTTGCGGTCGGCAAGGCGAGCGCCAACTGGGCGGGGCTTCTTGCCTCCGCATCGGCCAACGCGTCGCCTGAAAAAACCGTTCGTACCGAGAGCAGCCTGCCCGTTCATTCCGGCACGCTGATGCGATATGGCCTGCCCGTTCTGGCACTTGTCGTGCTTGTCACGTTCCTGGCCATTGGGCTTACGAACTCGCAGGGCTCGATCTCCAGCCTGATCAAACGCAGCAACAGCAGCGATGTCGAGGTTGTCCGCGCCGCAATCGCCAGGTTCCCGTTTGCAGCCCAGGTGAAGGTCATTGAAGAGGTTGATGGGTCGATCTTCGCTAGCGGCTATGTCGATAGCCTGGTCGAACGTCGCGCTGTCAACGATGCTGTGGCGGCCAGTGGCGTGCAAGTGAGAATGCGCCTGTGGGCGCGCGAGGTCGTTCGCAATGAAGTGACCTCCCTGATCGATGTGCGGCGATTGCCGCTTACCTTCGACATGACCAAGGATGGCCAGATCGTGCTCAAGGGGCGGGAACTGGACAAGGCGAAGGTCGATGAGCTGAGTGCGTTGATCAGTCAACAGGTCGTGGGTGTTTCCGGGGTTCGCTCTGAGGTCGAGACAGCAGAAAATGTGCTCGAGAATGTGCGTGAACTCGCGCGCCGCGCCAAGGTGGGCGAAGGTGTGCTGTTCAGGCTGGCATCGCTCGATAGCGGTGGTCAGTTGATCGAGGCGACCGGGGCGATCCGCAACGACCAGATCGATGCCTGGCTCGGCTTTCTGAAATCCTATGCCGCGAGCATCGCCGACATCATGGCCCTGCGTTCCTATGTCGGGATCGAGGGGCAGACGGTCATCGTCAACAAGACAGATCCGGCGGCGCCCGGTCCTGCCAACACAGTCAAGACGACAGACGATGCCCCAGCCTCGGTGCCCCTCATCCTGGCGAGCGAGAAGTCTGCGCCGGGCACTGTGGGTCGCCGCGTGCCGCTCGACATGTTTCTCAACAACCAGACAAGCTACGAAAAGCTGCTTGATGCTGTCGCGCCTTCCAAGAGCAAGAACGACGCTGACCAAAGCAATCCTGTCAAGGCAGACGCTTCAAAGGCCGATCCCGCTAAGCCGGATTCAGTTCGGAAAACGACTGCTGACAAGCAGAACAATTCTGATGAAGTTGCGACCGATCCCGATACAGACAAGGCTGCCGATGCCGATAGGGCGCTGACGGACGACAGGTCCAAACCGAACAATCCTTCGGATACATCGCTGATGCAGGCGCTTGGCGTGACGCCTGCCGCCGACAATTTGCCTGCTGACGACGAAGGGGCGAAGGAAGGTCCGGAGACCGCCCGGCTGCCGGATACGACCAGGGACAAGAACGACACAATCAAGAACACGACCGATGCGACCGAGGACGCTGTCGACAAGTCAGCCGACAAGGTCAGTGATACCGCCGAAGCGGTCAACGTTGCGGTGGTCAAGACGCCGGACGATCAATCATCGCCAGTTGTCGCCGACGACATGTCCAAACCTGAGTTGCCCGCCGCCACCGAAAAAGCCGAGGTGCCTGCCAAGCCGGCGACCGATGGAACCAACAAATCCGATACCACCAAAAAAGCTGAAACGCCGCCCGTTCTGGACGTCGCCCAGCTCACGCAAACCAAGGAAGCGGCGAAGGCGGTTCGCCAGCTCAGGGATGCGACAACCGCCATTCTCAAACTCAACAAGAGTACCCGGCTCAATGATCTCCTGGGACCCGAACGCGGCAAGGACGTGCAGCAGGCGCTCGACCGGATTTCGGTCAATGTCAAACAGCAGGCGGCCATCAGACCGCTGATTGCCGAAAAGGCCGGCCCGCAGGATGCCAGCGCCTGCTGGCAGGGATCGAACATCACGCCGGACGTCCTGCCGACACTGATCTTCTGGCTGGATCTGTTGAGCATTTCGGAAAATGTGTCGATCAACGATCTGTTCATCGACAATTACGGTCTTCTGCTCGAGGCAGGCCTGTCGCCCGATCGCGTCCGCGATTGCCTTCTTCGCCAGAAGGATCCGGAAATCGCAAAACTGGCTGAAAGCTCGATCTATCTGGAAGAAGTCGGGCGCAATCCCGATTTCATCCGGTTCCTGCTTCGCAGTTCACCGACATACACTCTGGCGCTCGCGGGCGCCAATACGAACGGTTCACGATATATCCAGCTGGATAATGGCGACAAGCTGACTGAGGGTGCAGCGCCGTCGCTGAACAGCCGAATTGCCAGTATCGGCGAGCTGGGCGTTCTCGTGAAAGTGCCGAACGGCTATGTGGCGGAAGTTTATCCGAAGTCCATGCCGTGGATGATACGCTAGGAACTAAACGCACACGATGATACTCTCTGCTTATGAAGGGAGTAAGGCGTGGCAAGGAAAGGTAAGACCATAATGCAGGCTCAGGCAATTCGCGCTTTGGCGCCCATGGCGTGGGTGACGAGTAGCTTGCGGATGGAGGCAAAGGATGAGCATGCCGTGCTGAAGGTCGAACAGGTACCTCAGATCATAGAGGCTGCTTCTCGGAGCGATTTCTGGGCCCCTCTCGGTGATATGGCTCCGGTGATGGCTGACTTCATTCGTGCCTGGTTGATGGATGGCGATATCCGCCAGTATCAGGAGAGCTTCGACGGCAAGGAAGTGCCGATCATGGCGGTTTACGAACGAGCCTGCCGCGATCATCAGGCCGGACACCGGCGGAATGCGGCCTTCGGTTTCGTGATTTCCTATTGCTATGGCAGGATGACGGCTCCGAGCAATCCGCATCTGCCGGCCTTGTTCGGCCTGGCGTCGATTGCAGCCGGGGCCGATGCGCGCGATCTTTCCGACAGGATTTGCCACTGGCTGATCGAGCAGGAGCTCGCGCATCCCAGGGTCTATCTGCTGCTGGGGCTCAATGCGCTCGAACGCGATCAGGTCGCCGAGGCCCGCCGTCATCTGATGCAGGTGGCTCAGCGCGGCCGCCATAATCCCAAGTATCGCGAAGACCAGCATACGGCCCAGCGCATCCTCATCGGGATACAGTTCGGCATCATGCCAAATGAATCGCAGGAGGGCTGAACGGACTGGTGCGATGAATGGCCGGATGGTCAGCGCGATGTGCCCCCGGAAGAGGTTTTCGTCATTTATCGCTGCCAGATCCGGCCGCTTGCCCAGACCCGCAAGCAACGCCCGTCGATCCGATGGGCGGCGACCAACTTACTCGGAAGACGACCGTGTTTGACAATCGAACCGCAAGCAAATCTGATGCGCAGCCTGCGGCATTGCTCTGCCGGAGTGCAGTGGGAGTCCAGAGGTGAGGGACGTAAGAGACGCCCTTGAGGCGCTGAAGGACATTGTTGGCGCTCCGACGCTTGAATTCGACGGTGTTGGCCGTGCGGAACTCATCATCGAGGACCAGATCTCCCTCTATATCTTTCGCATCTCCGATCACGAACTCGAACTGACGGCCTATACGACCGCTACGGATCGTTATGTGTCCGTTGAACAGCTCCAGGCTCTCTTGCGTTTGAACTCCATCGACAAGGGCCTGCGCGCGGCACGCTTTGCGCTCGATGCCCGCGGTGTGCCGTTTCTCTGTCAGCGGGTCGATGTTCAACTCGTCGACCGCGAAGCGTTGGACCGGTTGGTGCTCGATTTCGTGAAAACAGTCATGACTTTCCGTGATGTCGATCTCACGATCGCCAAAGATCCCGGCAGTCCGGTGCGTGCAGATGACTTGTCGAAGGATGGCGAGGGCGGTCCACTGATCCGGGTATAGAGCCTGGCATTCGATCCAAAACGGGTTCAGTCGGGAAGCTTTTCGTTATCCATGTCGAGAACGCCGTGGGGCAGTGGCCCCTGGTAGAGCCGATCCCTGTTTCGCGCGACCCAGGCCAGGATCTCTGCAACCATCTCAAAGGCCTCGTCGGGGATATATTCGCCGGGTTCGCTATCGGCAAACAGGTTGCGGGCAAGCGGAACGTTGCGGAAGATCGGTACGCCCTCCTCTTCCGCCGCTGCGCGGATTGCCACCGCATTGAGATTGCGGCCCTTTGCCACCACCATCGGCAGCGGCATTTCCCCTTCCTCATAGCGGAGCGCGACGGCCAGATGGGTCGGGTTGATGACGACGGCAGTGGATTTGCGCGCCTGTCCTACCTGATCGCTCATGAGCAATTCATGGGCCAATTGCTTTCGCTGGCCCTTCACCACCGGGTCGCCTTCGCTTTCCTTGTATTCGCGCTTCACCTCGTCTTTCGACATCATGAGACCCTTGGTGAAGGTGTGTTTCTGATAGGCAAAATCGGCGATGGCGACGACCGTAAAGGCGAGCGCGCTATAGGCGAAAACCAGGAGCAAGGAATGGACAGTCACCTGCATCAGGCAATCCATGCCGCAATAGACCGCCGTGATATAGGGGCCGATCATCTTGCGAATGACGAAATAGAGAAGAACAGAAAGGAAAACGATTTTCAGGATCGATTTCAGGGTCTCGATCAGTTGCTTGACTGAAAAGATCCGCTTGAAACCGGCGCCGGGCGAAATCTTTTCGAGCTTGGGCATAAGGTTCTCGAGCGAGAAGACGCTGCCGAACTGAATATAGTTCGCGGCAATCCCCACGAAGATCGTCACACCCAGGATCGGAAACAGGATGTCCGTTCCGATTTTGTAGACGATGGCGACCGCGGAATTCATGGTGGTCTTGCTGTGGCCATCCATATTGGCGGCCAGCTGCGCCACCGTATCCATCATCCCCACCAGCTGCTGATAGTAGATGGATCCGATCATCCAGATGAGCGCGATGACGCCGAAGAGCGAAATCGTCGTGGCGAGTTCCTGCGAGCGCGCGACCTGGCCCTTCTTGCGGGCGTCACGCAGTTTTTTCGGTGTCGGATTCTCTGTTTTTTCCCCACCTTCGCTCATGGCGCCCTGTCTCCCGCGGGTGGCACGGTTGGAACAGTGGG
Organism: Fluviirhizobium alvei; assembly: GCF_030551875.1. Lineage (GTDB taxonomy): Bacteria > Pseudomonadota > Alphaproteobacteria > Rhizobiales > Rhizobiaceae > Rhizobium_E > Rhizobium_E alvei. The sequence continues at coordinate 32,354 of NZ_JAUOZU010000018.1, forward strand.
CCAGGTGATGGTCCGCGCCGCTTCATCTCCCGCGTTCATGATGGCGTAGAGCTTGCGTATGTAGGGCTCGAACGAGGAGGAATTCCTGTAGGCGACCTCGAACATGGTCACGCAATAGAAGATCAGGATCATCAGCGCGAGCGCGCTCTTGATCGGCATGGCCAGAATGAAGACCTGCAATTGCGGTGCAAAACGGCTGACGATTGCCAGGCTGAATTCGGCCAGAAACATGATGGCGATGACGGGCGCGGCAAGCACGAACATCAGCCGCATGCCGCTGTCCATGATCTGAAGTGCCAGAGCCGGCAACTCGGGCGACAGAAGCGGCAATCCCCGCATCACCGGCCAGGCCGAGAAGGAGCTGTAAAGCAGCTTGACCACCAGAAGAAAGCCGCCCATGGAAAAGAAATAGGTGACGAAGGCCTGGCTGAACAGATTGCCGAGCGGCGAGGCTTCATGGCCCTGCAGCGGATCGATGGAGGACGCGATCGCCGCGCCGCGCTGGTTGTCGATGAAATCACCGGCGGTCTGGACCGCCCAGAACAGCCAGGCGACACCATATCCCATGAGGAAGCCAAGCGCATATTCCTTGGCGAACAGCATCACATAGGTCCAGAGCGACGGTTCGATGATCTGCGCATAGGCGATGTTGACCGGCACGATAGGGACGACGATGGTGAGGATCGCGGCATTTCGTGCCATCCGCGGTACGGCACTGGGAGCCAGGACCTGTGACGCCGAGAAGAAGGCGTGAGGCCTCGCCAAGCTGAGCAGCAGGGCCAGCAGATAAGGCTTGTATTCGTTGATGACCGAAAGGATCAGCTCTCCCAAGGCGGGGTCACCTCACCAGCTTCGGGAAGTCGTTGAAAATGCCCTCGGTGTAATGAAGCAGTTCCGAACCCAAGATGCCCGACATGGCTGCAATCGTCAGCGCGACCGCCAGCAGCTTGATGGCGAAGGGCAACGTCTGTTCCTGGATCTGTGTCAGCGCCTGCAAAAGAGAAATAATGATGCCGACGACCGAAGCGACAATGATCGGCGGCATGGAGAGCACCATGACCAGGGTCATCGATTGCGTGACATAATACAGCGCTTCATCCGCTCTCATGGCCTGATCCCGCTATGGTGTTATCTGGTAGGAGGTCACGAGGCCAAGGATCAGGCGTGACCAGCCATCGACCATGACGAACAGAAACAATTTGAAAGGCAGGGAGATCGTCAAAGGCGACACCATCATCATGCCCATGGCGAGCAGGATGTTCGAGACGATCAGGTCGATGACGATGAAGGGCAGATAGAGCAGGAAGCCGATTTCGAAGGCTTCCCTCAGTTCGCTGACTGTGAAGGCCGGAAGCACCACGGCAAGCGAGTCCTCGGTCAGTGTGGCACGGACCGCCGGCGGCCAGAGCTGGCTTGCCGCCTCCAGGAAAAAGGTTTTTTCCTTGAGGTCCGCATGGCTTTTGAGAAAAGTGACCAGCGGCCCCTTGGCGGCATTGAAGGTGGCCGAAATATTTTCCACGGTGTCGAAACGGTAGTTGCCCGCCGAGATGATGTTTGCCGTCTCATAGAAGACCGGCGTCATGATGTAGCCGGAAAGGATGATGGCCAGCGCGTTCAGTGCCGAATTCGGCGGAATTTGCTGCACGCCCAGTGCATTGCGCAACAGAAGGAAAACCACCGACAGTTTGATGTAGGAGGTTGCCACGGTCGCGATGAAGGGAAGCAGGGCCGCGACCGCCAGGATGAGAATTAGATTAAGCGGATCGATCATGGGTGCTTCCACGGTTGTGCAGCAGTGAACGGACAGTCGTTTATAGGTCGGCGCGCGCGCCGCGGGTGTGTCGTTTGATCTTCCCGCTCAGCTCTTTGCAGGCGCCATGCCGACCGTCGAAAGCCGGACGGCAAAGCGATCGTCGATGGTGATCAGATTGCCGGAAGCGAGCTTCCTGCCGCCGACGCGCAATGTGATGGGCAGACCGTTTGCAAGCGGCCCGAGGCCGATATCGACGAGCGCACCGGGAACCCAGGATCCAAGTTGGGAAAGCGGCAGATCGAGACTGGCCAGCTCGACATGAACGCGGACGGGAAGTTGATCGGCGGAGCCGATCTCAGCCAGATCCGTTTCTTCCCTGCCCATCTGCGGATCCTCGTCGGCCATTCCTGTCTCCCTGATCATCCATTGCCCTTCATGGTTAGCCGCCAGTAGCCGCCGGCCAGCCACCAAGATCGTTATCGGTGCCCGATCCCGCTCTTCTGTCAGCAGCAGGACATCTCCTGTTTCGAGATCGGCGACATCGCGAGCCGCCAACACGACCGCTCCCAGTTCGATCCTTGCCGGTAGGTTGATCGAGGATGCGATTTCCGGCACGGCGCTGAGTGCCGAGAGGCTGCCAACATCGGCGAGAAGCGCCAGGGCGGCGGGCGTTCCCTTCAACCGAAATCCGACAGGTTCGGCAAAGAGCCCGCCGATCCTGACCCTGACTTCAATGCTGCCTGTTTCGGCCGGCGCGATCACAGGCGCCACCTGCCGTCCCTTCAGTCCTGCCTGCTGCAGTCGTTCGGCGATTATATCGAGGGCGCTCTTTTCCAGAACGGAAGCGATTGCCTCGGGCATCTGGCCGAGCGATTCCATGGTCAGCTCGGCGCCATGCGTTTCCCGGAAGGAGAATTCCTCGAGCGCCAGCAATGCGTGATGTTCGCCATGGGCGTCGTTCCAAGCAACCTGCTGACGGAACAGGCGATCGTCACCCGCCGCAACCTGCTCATAAATCAGCTGCATCGCACCGGCATGGACGAGTTTGCCTTGCGTTCGGATCAGCGCATTCCATAGGTCCAGCTGCTCTCTGCCCAACATCATCCTGGGCAGGGCAGCGGCAATCGCTCCGGCTGCGGTGTCGTCTGCCACCTCATCGGCTGTCGTGGCGGCATCCGCCGCAATATGCAAAGAGGCGTGTTCGTTCATTTTTTGCCAAGTATGGCGGCGATTTCATCGCCGCTGCCTCTTTCTGAATGTTTGTTCTCTCTGGCGTTCGTATCGATGCGGCCCGCGATCTCGATGACTTTCCTCGGAAAGCGCATGGACAGGCTGGACGCGAGCGAGGCGGCAAGGGAATTCAGGGTTTCCGGATCAAGCGCCCCTTCGACCGTGCGCATTGTCACCGTGATCACATTGCCCTGGCTGTGGACCGAGATGCCGTTGAGCGCGATGCCCTTGTCCTGCACCTGGATATCGAAGCGCACGCCATCCTTGCCAGCACCTTCGAGATTGGTCCTGAGGTTGGCGTTGATCTGATCGCCGACGATCTTGGCGACGTGCCGGACCCGGTTTGCGAGTTCCTGCGACAGCGCCTTCGGCTCCACATTCACCTTGACCGTCAGCAGCACCCCGTCGCCTTCCGGATTCATGAAGGAGAGCTGCATGGGCAGTTCCATCGTGGACGGCTTGACGGCCTTGTCATGCTCATTGTCTTTTCGCGGCATGATACGGGCGAGCAGATGGAACTCGTCGTCCGGCCCATGCCGGTCGGGCTTCGGCTGCTTGCCATGGCTGAGCTGGGCTTTGAGCGAGGCGGCGAACCTGTTCTCGCGGTCACGCATCTGGTGGCCCTGGTTGGCGGAATCGCGGAAACTTTGTTGCGAATTCAGGCCCGTTTCGAGCTGCTTTCCGGTCTCACCCTCCTGATAGCCTCCGAGATCGTGACCGGATTTCTGCCGGAAGGGATTGAGCTGGTTTGGGCGCGTGGGATCAAAGATGCTCATTGGGTAGCCTCCTTCCTGCCGCTCATCATGCGCGGGCGGGAAAACAGATCTTCGACTTCGACTTCCTCGGCGGCCGTCGCGGCTGCCAGCATTTCGACTTTCAGATCGCGGATCAGGTCGTCATACTTTTCGCGATCGATCTGTGCGGCCTTGTAGGCGGCGAGTGCTGCCCTGGTGCGTTCGCGAAGGCTCAGCAAGGTGTGTTCGGCGCGCGCTTTGCGGTCGGCAATCTTCTGGTGCTCTTCCTCAAGAAGAGTGGCGCGGTACTTCACGTCGTCGATGTCGTCGAGCGCAACCGGCGTGCCGATGATTTCCTGAAACAGGGCATGGATACGATCGGGAAGCGTTCGGGCGCTTTCGGCCAGCTGTTCTGTCAGGCGTTCCACCTTGCGTTCGCCTTCCAGCTCCTCCCGCCTGGCCTTCTGCAGGGCCTCCAGCGCCTTCTGCTCCCGCAGCGACTTGACCCTGGCCAGTGTCCTGTACTGGACGAGCGCGTTCATGAGGCCACCTTCTTCAGCATGGCGACAGTCTCATCGAATGGCGTCAGCTCGGTCGTCTTCTGGCGCAGGAAGGACCGGATCTGCTCGACCTTTCGAATGGCGCGGTCGGCGCGGGGATCAGACCCCTCCTTGTATTCGCCGATCTTCACCAAGAGCTCGACCTCGTTATAGACGGCCATCAGCTCGTTGACGGCGCCGGCGGCTTCGAGATGATCAGGTGCCGTGACCTTGGTCATGACGCGGCTCTTGGAGGCGAGCACGTCAATCGCCGGATAGTGGTTCTGCTGCGCTAACTTGGCCGAGAGAATGATGTGCCCGTCGAGGATCGAACGGGTTTCATCGGCCACGGGTTCGTTCATGTCGTCGCCTTCGACGAGCACGGTGTAGAGAGCGGTGATCGAACCCTTCTCGTTCATGCCGACGCGTTCCATAAGCTTGGGCAGGTTGGCAAATACCGATGGCGGAAAGCCGCGACGGGTCGGTGGCTCGCCGGCGGCCAGGCCGATTTCGCGCAGCGCGCGCGCAAATCGCGTGACGGAATCCATCAGAAACAGAACCTTGCGGCCCTTGTCGCGGTGGAACTCCGCAATCGATGTCGCCAGAAAGGCTGCCTTGGCGCGCTCCATCGAGGATTTGTCGGAGGTTGCGCAGACGATCACGGATTTTGCCAGACCTTCCGGGCCAAGATCGTGCTCGATGAATTCGCGCACTTCGCGGCCGCGTTCACCAATCAGCGCCAGCACCGTTACATCTACGTCGGCGCCCTTGACCAGCATCGACAGGAGGGTGGATTTGCCGCCGCCGGCGGCGGCGAAAATGCCCATGCGTTGGCCTTCGCCGCAGGTCAGGAGTCCATCGAGCGCTCGTACGCCGAGCGAAAGATGCTCGGTGATGACTCGCCGCTTCATCGGGTCCGGCGGCAGCTGGTAGATCGGGTAATAGGTCTCGGGCTCGAAAGGTCGGTTGACGCCGTCGATAAAGTTGCCCAGCCCGTCAATGACGCGACCCAGCAGGCCATCGCCGACCGCCACCGACTGGACGCGGCCCGTGGGCACGACTTCCGTATGCGGCGCAATGCCCTGGGTTTCGCCGATCGGCGACAGCAGTGCCTCGTCGCCCAGAAAGCCCACCACTTCGGCCATCAACCTGTGGCCGGTGGCGGGCGTACGCAATTCCACGAGTTCGCCCACCTGAACGCCCGGCGCCGACGCATGGATGATGGTGCCAACGACCTTCTTGACCAGCCCGAGCAACGGGAAAGCATTGTAATCGCCTGCGCGCGATTTCAACGCGGCGACCTGATCGAACGGGAACGAGCATATCGACTGTTCCCGGCGGGTGATTTCCTCACTCTGGTCATGGGCGCGCGCTCTGAGGTTCATGGCTCTACCCCGAACTGAGGCACAGCTGCCGGCTCCGGTCGCGTGCGGCCGCTCATGCCACCATGCAGCGCGGCTTCGAGCGCCATCACCGCTTCATCGACAGAGCAACTGACACGACCGAGCGCCGACACGAGGACCACATTGGGTGCATTGAGGCTTGCATCCTCCACCACATCGACCAGCTCGATCTCCGGAAAATCGGCCAGAATCGTCTCCAGACGCGTCTGGATTTCAGCCGCGATCGTTGCCGGTGCATAGAGCTGGCACCGTTTCTCGCGGCGCATGCGGCCAAGGGCGGAACGTGTCATGGAGACGGCGACATCCACCGGATTGAGATGTTGGACGATCGCGCGCGTGCAGCGCAGAACGAGCTCTGTGATCTCGCCGCGTGACCGTTCCAGCGCATCGTCGAACAATGTCTGCTCGCGGATCAAGCGCTCGAAGGATTCGACTTCGGCGGCCTTCAAGCCTTCCTCATAACCGCGGCGGCGCTCCGCTTCGCGCAACCGTTCGGCTTCGGCCACGATTTCCGCAGCCTTCTGCCGGGCGGCGATGATGATATCGGTGGCATTTTCCACATCGGCCATCTCCGCACGCTTGATGATGCGCGTGCCTGCGCCAATCTGAAGCCCGACCTCCTTCAGGCGATAGTAGTCGACCATGTCGGTACCTTTCGCTCCAGAAGATCTCGGATATCCCGATCCTGCTGCGGGGACAGCGTTTGTGGCCCGTAGCTGGCCGGTACTGTGCCCAGTCGTGCCTGCAATATCCTGCTGACTGTTTCACTAAGCGCGTTCACATGGCCAAGCAGGACGGCGTAGGCGTGCTGAAGTGCGGGCGGCCTTGCGGTGATGGCCTTGCTTGTGGACGGCCTGTGCCATGGTCCATCGGATGTCGGCGGTTCGGCGGGCGTTGTGGCCAGCCCGGTCGTGACAGCGGCAAGGCCAGACAAGGATGGCCAGAAGACATCGGCCTGCCGCTGGGCGGTCAGAAGACCGTCGACGCCCAGCATGTCAAGCATCGCTTCCCGGTCTGATTTCCGCACCGCGCCATTGACCGCCTTGCAATAGATGCAGGCCGCCAGATGGCGCAGCGCCACCATGATTTCGGCGATCGGCGCGCAGGCAATACGGACGGCATGCGCCATATCGGGAACGGTTCGGAGGTCGACCATGAAACTGTCGTCGATTTTGATGTCGGCGAGTTTGAGATCGATCGCCAACGCCTTCTGGAAAAGGGCGCTTCGGCTGCCACGATAAAGGCCGGAGACGGTGTCAGGAGGCATGGTTGCAAGGCCAGTCATTTCCTGCGGCCAATGCTCGGCAGGTCGTGCCATGACTTCCGCCAGGCGGGCAATCAACCGGATCGACTGCGGAACCTCGGTCAACGTGCGGCCTCCGCTTCCCTGCCGGTTGCACCCGCCGGTCCCCTCTTGCGCAAGAGTAGCCAGGCAAGGACGGCGATGCCGGCGATCAGGCCGACAAGGACGAGGCCGACGACCGATATCCAGATCCACACACCCGAGGCGGAAGCCGCCGCAATCGTCACTCCCGGCAGGATCTGCTCGAGTTTCGGCTCGTCACGGCCCGCTGCAGCGGGTGGCGTGTCCATGGCCTCGACAAGAACAACGGTGACATTGTCGAAAGTGACGCCTTCGATCGAGTTCGAGACCAGCCGCCTGATCTGCGGAACGAGAAAGTCGAGATCGACATTCGGACGCTGCTTGATGAAAACGGCCGCCGAAGATGGCTTTATCTCCTGGCCCAGTTCCGCTTTTTCCGGCATCACGATATGCACACGAGCGGTGAGCACCCCATCGATCTGCTGGATCGTTGCGGCAACATCCTCGCCAAGCGCGTAGATATAGCGGACGCGTTCCTCAAACGGTGAGGAAACGATGCCGGACTTGGCAAAGACCTGGCCCATATTCTCCCGGGTGGCGCGGGGGAGACCGGCATTGCGCAGCACATCGAGCGCGCGCAGAACCTCTTCGTCGCTGACGACAAGATTGAATGTACCTTCGGCGCCTGGCTGCTTTTCGGCATTGATATTGTTGGCCAGGAGCACGCTCAGCATTTCGTTGGCGTCCGTCTCGGACAGCTTGGAATAAAGCTCCGTTGAACAGCCGGCCAGAAGCAGCAGGCTGGAAACAATGACCAGCCTGACAAGCAGCCTGATGCTGCCGGCAAATGCATAATACGCAGTACGAAAAGCTTCCATCACGAGTATTTCAGTCCTTTACCGGAGGGGCGTTCTTCAGCGGACGGCCCCAATGCGTGTCGCAATCCTGCTTCCGCCCATTGTTTTCCACCTGCTCCGAATGCTGACCCGCCGCACCTTCCGCGCAGGCGGCCGGTGACTTCGCCCCCGTCACTGACCCTTCATGAGCGTGTCGAACGATTGGGTTGCCTTGCCTGTCAACTTGGAGGTCACATCCACAAGCATGCTGTATTTCACCACCTCCAGCTGGGCGGCGATCAGGCCGGATGCTGAATCGGTGTAGCCAATGCCCGCAAGTTTGGCCTGCTCGACGTCGAAGATCTCGCGGAGCTTCGAAAAGCCATTGAGGATCGTGTCGCCGGTCGTACTGGCCGGTGCGGCGTTGTTGTTGAGGTCGAGCGTATTGATCGTGTTCTGGCGGGCATCCTGGCTCTCGGGCGCGGGGGCGGTTTCCGTCGCCGTCGGCTGCCGGCTGTTGGCATCCCGGAAAATCTGCTCGAAAGCTTCCACCCGCTCGTCGCTGGGCAGCTGGGCATCTGTGGCGGTTACCGGTTGCTGTGTGGCAAGCTGGGCAACTTCAATTGACGAAACCATTTGCTGTTTCCTGTTTACTGGCTTGCTCAAGACGGATCCGGTTCGTTCCGTACCGGATCTGATACATTTTCGGGGGTCATGCGCTCATGCCGCTCCCCTCCGTCAGCATCTGGCCCGCCAGTTGGCGGACAGCCGGATTATCTGCGGTGAGGAGGTTTTCGAGAATATCTTGCGCTTCGTCGCGCTCGCCGATCTGGCCATAGGCCATCGCCAGGAAGAGGTTCGCGCTTTCGGTTGGCGGTGCCTGCCGCAGCCGCGCGATCGCGCGCCGGGTCTCGCCTTTGGCCAGCAGCGTCAGACCTTCGCCGAGCGGGCCGATTTCCTGGTCGGGTCGGGCAAGGCTCAGGGCCTTGAACACCGTTTCGGCCTGCTGGAAGGCGCCACGCGACAGGCCCAGCATGCCAAGCGATGCCAGCAGTCTGGCTGCATCTGTCGACAGGATCTCTACCACGCTCGCCTGTTCCCCGAATTGTCACTTCAAGTGCCGGCCTTCTTGGCCCTTCTTCTCCTTCCTGCTTATCAGGTGCCCGCGGCCATCGACGGTGTCATCGGATACACGCCTCCCGCTACGAAAGCGGGCAGAAAGACGGCAGGTGGGTACGTGAAGCACGAGAGAGTCAAAGCGCGCTCAGGATTTGGAGCATGGTATGGGGCAGGACCGTTCGGTTTAAGGAGCGGAGCCGATGATGGATCGAGCATCCGCCCCGGATCTATGTCGAACCCTGTCGTGGATTTGGGCTCGCGCCACATCCGAAACCTGATTGAATCCTGACCCTAGGTTCGCCTGCTGTGTTGACAAAGCTACTGATCACCATTTCCAAGCGCAACGACGTCATCCTGGCGTTCCTGCTGGTCTGCGTCGTCTTCATGATGATCCTGCCGCTGCCGCCGTTCCTGGTCGATGTGCTGATCGCCACCAATCTGACCATTTCTGCGATCCTCTTGATGGTGGCGATCTATCTCAAGGATGTCGTCGCATTCTCGGCTTTTCCGTCGCTCCTGCTCCTGACGACCCTGTTCCGCCTGGCTTTGTCGATCTCGACGACCCGCCTCATTCTTCTGCATGCCCATGCCGGCGATATCGTCGACACGTTCGGCAAGTTCGTGGTGGGCGGCAATCTGGTCGTCGGCGGCGTCATCTTTCTCATTCTCACCATCGTGAACTTCATGGTCATCACGAAGGGCTCCGAGCGCGTGGCCGAAGTGGCCGCCCGTTTCTCGCTCGATGCGATGCCCGGCAAGCAGATGTCGATCGATTCCGATATGCGGGCCGGTATGATCGACCTGGATCAGGCGCGGAGCCGCCGCGGCAAGCTGGAGAAGGAATCGCAGCTTTACGGCGCCATGGACGGCGCGATGAAGTTCGTCAAGGGCGATGCCATCGCCAGCATCATCATCATCTTCGTCAACATCATCGGCGGCATCCTGATCGGCACCATGCAGCGCGGCATGGGCATTGGCGATGCGCTGACCCGGTATGCGATCCTGACCATCGGTGATGGCCTGGTGGCGCAGATTCCGGCCTTGCTGATTTCCATTACCGCCGGTTTCATCGTTACCCGTGTTTCTTCGGATGAAAGCGAAAATCTCGGTTCCGATATCGGCGATCAATTGGTAACCGAGCCTAAGGCGCTGCTGGTTTCGGCCGGTATCATGCTTGGCTTTGCGATGATTCCGGGCTTTCCGACGCTGGTGTTCCTGACGCTGGCGGCCGTTCTGGGTTTTGGCGGCTATTATATCGGCCGTCAGCGCAAGAGTGCTGGAGCGGCGACAGACAATAACCGCATGCCGGCGCTGGCGGCAGCTGTTGCCCCTGCGGGCCAGTCGCCGCGGTTTCCCGACGAGGAAGACGATACGCGCCCGGTCGAACCCGTAACCTTTGCCCTCACCGTGCCGCTGATGGTGGATATTGCAGCCTCTGTGCGCAATGCCATCAAGCCCGACCGGTTGGATCGAGAGGTGGCGCGCGTACGCCGCGCCCTCTATTTCGATCTCGGCGTGCCCTTTCCCGGCATCCATTTGCGCCTGAACGAGAATCTCCCGGACGGCCATTATCGCATCATGGTCAACGAAGTCCCGGTCGCGGCCGGCACAGCGCGTGCGGATTATGTGATCGTTCGCGAAAGCGAAGCCAATCTGAAAATGTTCGACATTCCCTTTGAGAAGGGTGAGGACTTTCTGCCGAATACGCCTAGCCTCTGGGTTCAGAGCAAGCATATCGCCGTCATCGATCAGGCCGGCATCCAGAAGATGACGCTGCCGAACATGCTGACCTACCATCTTGCCCATGTGCTCAAGGACAATGCGCCGCATTTCCTCGGTGTCCAGGAAACCATGTTCCTGATGAACCAGATGGAAAAGAACTTTTCCCAGCTGGTGCGCGAGGCAACCCGTGTCCTGCCGACCATCACTATCACTGATGTACTCAAGCGGCTGGTGGGAGAGGGCATTTCGATCCGCGACATGCGCACAATTCTGGAAGCGCTGGTCGATTGGGGACAGCGCGAGAAAGACCCGATCCTGCTGACCGAACATGTGCGTGGCGCTCTGTCGCGCTATATTACGCACAAATTCTCGGCAGGGCAGAATGTCATTCCGGCCTACCTGCTTTCCAAGGAAGTGGAGGATGAAGTTCGCGGCGCTGTGCGCCAGACATCCGGCGCTTCCTATCTGGCCCTGTCGCCCGATTTCCATCGCCGGTTCACGGAAAGCCTGCGCGGCAGTATCGGCGACATGAAGCGCCACGCGCTGCCGCCTGTGCTCCTGGCGCCGATGGATATCCGCCGCTTCATGCGCAAGATCGTCGAAAGGGAATTCCCCGAACTCGCCATCCTGTCATTCCAGGAACTGGCGCCGGATGTGAATGTGCAGCCTCTCGATCGCATAAGGGTAAACTGACATCGAGGGTGTGGGCTCGGCTCCTGGCGAGTGACGCCCTCTCATGATGACTTGAGGAACTGCATTGCAGCGGGGGAGTGCCGTGCCGGAAAACATTGTGCAAGCCTTGGCCTATCGGGCATCGGCCTATGCGCTGGTTGCTGCGTTGGGCGAGGCTCTGACCCTGTTTCTTTTCCCGATCGCGCTACAGGGTCTTTCCGGTACCGTGCTGATCGCCACCATCATCAGCGGGCCGATGCTTTCGGGTCTTTGTCTTCGCTGGCCCGGGCTTATCGGTTATGCCGCTGCAACCGTCCTGATTGCCTCGCTTGCTGTTGGAGGATTGGCGCTCGGCACAATCGACTTTGCCCCACCGGAGGAGGCGAACCAGCAAAGTCTGCTGATCGCGGCCTTTGCCAGCCTTTCCTTCTGGCCCGTGATCGTGACGGGCCTTTTGGCTGGTGGGGCGCTCGATGCCCTGGCCACCGCTTCGGAAATGCGGCAGATCATGCGGAGGCAAAGGCCCGCATCCCCCGCCGCAAAGACCGTGCTTGAACAATTTGTCCGATCGAGCGGAGCGCTCGTCAACTATGCGATCGCTCTGACGCTCACGATCCTTTCAATCACTTACTACGGGGCGGGCGCGGTGGGCGCCGGAAGCGGGCTGGCCTGGTTGGTCGCTACACCCATTCATCTGGCCATCCTGGTGCTGTTTGCCGCCATCTGTTGCGTGCTTTTCAGCATCTGGCTGGATGCGCCGCGACAGATCCGGTCTGTGAGTGATGCGGTTTATCCGGCTCAGCTGATCGCCATGCGCAGCCAGATCCAGCGCCGGTTCCTCAAGACCCTGATCGCCTTGTTGCCGGTGATGGGTTTTCTCGGCACAGTCTGGGGCATCAAGATCGCGCTTTCGCATATTCCGCGGGAACTGTTCTTTCAGGATCAGGCAGGGGACATGTCGAAAGCGATTTCCGATATGACGAAGAGCCTCAAGGGTATTGCCACGGCCTTTGAGACGACATTGCTTGGACTTCTCGGCTCGATTGCGGCGACGCTGGCGCTCGCCCAGATCGAAAGGGCCGAAGCCTTTCTGGAAGCAAATGATACGGTGGATCCGGATAGGGCGGATAAGGCATGACGAAACGGCCGGTGGCGGACGATGAGGCCGAAACCGACACGCTCGCCGATGAGGCCGGCACCCGTGCCATGGTCGATCTGATGCTGGGGACGACCGCTTTGCTTCTGGTCGTCCTGTTGGCCGTTGGAGCGCAGGCGATGCGCCAGCAAGCGCTCCCGGATAGTGATGCCCCTCCGTCGACCGCCCGGCTTGATGCACTTCTTGCGGCAGCAGATGGGCCCGTCCTCTTCGCCGAGGCTCGAGGGATCCGTCTTGCCGGCAGCGACCATCTTGTCACGGTCAGCGAGATTGCGGCCAATAGCCGACTGCCATCCCTAGCCCTGACCGGGATACCAACTTTGGTGATTGCGCCGGACGGTATCGATGCAGCCTTTCACCTGACGGCGCGGTTGGCGGCGCTCGGGGTTCCCTCAGTGCGGCGCGTACGGCTGGAGAGGGATTGTGCAGATATCGAGACGATCGAGATTGCACCAACCGGATGGCGGATATCATGCCGACGCCGGTAACGAAGCGGGCTCCGCAGTACCCTGACACAGCGTCTTCCGCGACAGACACGGCATTTCTGACCGTGATGCTGGATGTGACCGCCAACCTGCTCTGCACCGCCATCATCCTTCTCGTGCTCAGCCTGGTCATCGACCGGCGCAGCGCGGAACCTGTACGCGAGGATGTATCCGTCGTCACTGCGCCGATCCTGGCGCCTTCCGGCCTGGTTGACGCCTTTCGTGCAAGGACGGGAACGATGGCCGAGAGCGTTACCATTGATGTCGATGAGACTGGCGTGACGGTCAAGCGCGCCCATTCCCCACCGGCCACTTCGGTGCGGCTCAGCCATCGCGATGTGACGGTGGGAAAACTCGCGCGTCTGCTGGCCGAAAGCGGCAAGGCAACCGTCCTGCTCTTTATCTTCGATCAGTCCGGCTATGCCGCTGTCCGAACCGCGATCGACAAGGCGGGGTTGCCCAGCCGGGAGATAGATGTTCCCCTGGCGCTGCGAAGTGCTGACGATGCGGAGAGCTGGTCGCGAGGATTTCAATCACTGTTCGGGCGCGATCTGGATCGGCAGACGTTCCAGCAACGCCTTCAGCAAATTCTTGTCGGGCAGGGCGATGTCGGGGACGTGACAACAGCGAATGGTCTCCGTTCGAGCCCAAGTGGCATTCAAGCAGCGCTCGACAGGCTTCTTCAAACGGTCGGGTTCTGGTGGCGCCTGATGCTGGTCGGTGCGGCGCTGGTTTTCATGATCCGGTTTCGTCGCAGATCCTTGGGCTTTCGACAGAAGCCTATTGAGTGACGGATGTCACTGCCAGCCGGTAAGCCTTGTGAAATGATGCCCAAAATCCAACGCTATGAGCAGATTTCAGGAGGCTTGTCATGATCGAGCGCGAGTTGCCGCCAATGGCGCCCTACCAGTCCGGCGAGATCCAGAATCTCGGCAAACGCCAGCCGCCGGAAAACAATCCCGTCACGCAGGATATTCAGGTCGGCGTCGTGAACCGGCAGGGTCAGGTTCAACAGCAGACGGAAGATTTCGAAAACTATCTCAACGGCAATCAGGTGACGACCGTCCTCGCCAACAATACGCCTCCGTCCAACACGTTCGATCCGGCTGCGGAAATCGCCAGGAATTCAGCTTTGCAGGGATATGGTGCCCTTGGGCAAAACCAGGCTGTGTGAACCGGGAATATTGGCCGGACCTTTTGCGGCTCTCTGATCTCTCGGCCTTGGCCTGTTGCGGCACAAGATCGCAAGCCCGTTCCCGATCCGGAGACTTGAGGCGCATTTCCTACGGTTAACGATTTTCATCGTCAGACGCGGTCTCGGTCGGATCAAAGCGGTTCAGCATGGTGATGATGAAAGACATGTCGCCATCCCCTGTCGAACGTCTGTTCCATCAGCATCGAGTCCACAAGGAACGAGGTTCCCACCGCCTTCGAGCAGAAAGCAGGCTGGCCTCATGTCGATGCGGGTCCCGTTCTTTTCCTGCACCATGAAGGGACGAGAGGCGGTTGCAGGGTCGTGAGACGTGTCTCAAGACGGGACAAGCGCTGGCGCGCATTATCCCAGCGTCTCAATTGCTTATCCCAGAATCCCATTTGACGATCGAGGTCTTGACCGTTGCCCGGAGGTTTTGAAGAAGTTCCTGAAATGACGGAGGGTTGGGCGTTGTCGTCATGGCGGAAGGCAAGCGCGAGATTGACCTCGATGGCACGAAGAGCGTCGATCGGCGTGCGCGGCAGACCCTCGATAACGGCACAAAAGCGGGGGCTCCAGGCCTTGGAGCACGGCCGGAGGAATGAAATGGCAACCATCATGGGTGGCGGACACGGCATCGACAGAATAGTACCCGACAGAGGAAAGCCGGGCCCTTTGATTGTCCGGATGGGTGACGCCGCTGTCGACCTGAGATGTCTATCTTTGGCGCCTCTTGCCGCGAAAGGCATGCGCCGTTTCTATTCCAACGGGGACCGGGTGCTGATGGAGGCGATCGGCAGACTATGAGTCACAGCCCGTTCGACAATGTCAGCGAAGAAGCCAAGGCTATCCTGTTTTCTCATTCGCGTCGCAAACAGTTGGCCGCCAACACGATCGTCTATTTTCAGGATGATCCCGCGCACACTCTTTTCATTATCGACCGTGGCCATGTGCGCCTGTCCCACATCATGGAAGACGGGTCGGTGGCGCTTTATGCC
Organism: Fluviirhizobium alvei; assembly: GCF_030551875.1. Taxonomy (GTDB): domain Bacteria; phylum Pseudomonadota; class Alphaproteobacteria; order Rhizobiales; family Rhizobiaceae; genus Rhizobium_E; species Rhizobium_E alvei. The sequence goes on from NZ_JAUOZU010000018.1 coordinate 47,517, forward strand.
ATCATTCCGCAGGGGGCCTCCTTCGGGGAAGTGGGCGCTTTCGACCGGCTCGGCTATTGCGATACAGCCTCGACGATCGATGCCGTGGAACTGACCGCGATCTCGTTACAATGGATGGACAAGGAAGGCGCTCCCTATAATGAATTGCGGACCGTCATCGCGCGGATGATTTCCAAGCGCTACCGGTCCCACATGGAGTTTGCCCGCGCCCTCTATCTGCCAACGCTGACAGCCAGGCTCGCTCTTTCCATCATCCGGCTGCTCGACAGTCTCGGCAACGAAATCCGTTACCAGAACAAGATGGCACCCGTGCTTGGACCGGTGGTGACACAGCGCGATCTCGGGGCGATGGCACGCGGCACGCGCGAGAATGTGAACAAGATCCTCAGGGCCTGGATCGCCGATGGTCTGGTTGTGGTCGAAGATCGCCATATCATCGTGACGAACCGGACCAAGCTCGAGGCCATCGCCTTCAATTTGTGAGAACCAAATGAGCCAAACGACACACCCAGGGGATAAAGAAACCGTTAATCCCAATATCGAACTGCAAGAGTTTCTGGGATTTTCCGATCTTGAAGCGGAGCTTCTGGGTGCCAACGGTGTGGAGAAGGCGCAAGCCGTTATGGAGCGTCTTATCGAGCTGGACAAGCATCTCGCCGGCCTCGAGAGCAAAGGTCTTCCCAAAGACGCTTTTGAAGTCGTGATTGCATTGAAAAAGGCCGTGCTAGCCGCCGGAAGCATTCTGGCGACACGGCGTGTGGGCTGATCTCCAGACAGGAACAAAGGAATTCAAAAATGGCTGTAACCCCGGCAGATGCTAAGACCACAGCTACCGCGATGAACGCGACGCTGACCTCGATTAGCGTTGACTCAACGTCCTTCCGCCGCCAGCAGGGTTTCGACCTTGCCTATTTTCAGTCGCAGCTTCAGACACAGGGTCAGAAGCTCGAAGACCAGCTTCGCGCGATCCAGCAGAATGAAAACCTGTCTGACACCGAGCGTATGTTCGAAATGCAGATGCTCATGAATACCTGGTCGACGATCACCAACCTTCGCACCAACATGATGAAGTCGATCTCGGATACGCTGAAGTCGATCATCCGCAACGTCGCCTGATTTCTCAGGTTTCGTGTAGCAATCAGAGAACCGATCAGTCGGCTTGGCTGGCTGGTCGGTTCTTGCATTTCCGGTGTTCGGCTGTGCACCGAAGGCGGCACGGGCCAGCGGACGATAGTGACCGACGTCCTCTCGCTGCAGATCTGGTGATGTCAAACGACATGCCTGTTGTGTATCGCCCAACACCAAAGCGCTTCCCGTGCTCTTGCTAGTCTCCGGTTACTGAAAAACCGGTTCTATGGCCAGGGGAGCAAGACAGATGGACAATGAAACAATCGCGGCGATCATCGCAGAATCCGGGCCTCAGGATGAGGGGATTCTGAGTGTCGTTGCCCTTGAAGACAGCGAAGGGCAATGGCTCATCCGTTTCGAAAACTATGACGTGATCGTTGACAATATCCCTGAACTTGGAAAGCTGTTTTTCTCGATCCTGATCGATGGGCCGACCGCCGATAAAGAGGCGGACGCCTTCCGCGCGATGCTGGCGCAGAACGGGCTCTGGCGGGAGACCGGCGGTGTCCGGATCGCGCTTGCCGGCAACAACGGCGCCATTGAAATCTCCATCGACATTCCGGCGGCGCTCGCGACTTCTGCCATTGTCGCCAGAACTGCGGCCGGTCTCGGAAATGTTGCGGCCAGTTGGTCGCTGATCCTGCGGGGGGCGGTTGTGGCCGATGAGCCGGATGCCGTCAACAACCATGCAATGATTCGGGTGTGAGGAACGAAGATGCGTGTAGATGGAAATACGACTCTCGGGCAAGCCGCCCAATTCCTGTCATCCAAGGGTGATCAGAAAATCGTCGCCAAACATGTTGATGGCGGCATAGAACTCTATACAAAGCCGCAGTCGAACAAGCTCGATAAAATCAGGCTGAAATTCCACGACGGCAAGCTGATGAGCCGCGCCACCTACAAAAAGCAGCTGGCGAACGAGACAATCATGACGCTCGTTGGCAGATATAACCAGTCTGTTCATCAACGGCTGGACCCAGTTCGTCAGCGAGCCGGACTTGAGCAAAGTTCAATTCAGAAACTGACCGACATTTTCAAGCATATCGACGTGAACATCTTCGATTATGGCGCGGTGCGCGCAAATAGACTCGCCGATACGTTCGGCGTCATGGAGCGCATGACGGGACGTATTGCAAGTTTGCTTGACCGATACGAGGTTCCGGAGAAAATTCCTACACCCATGCCGCATACGGCCAACACGGTGGTCGCCGGCGAAGTCTCGCTTCCCATTCCGCCGGCAAACAAGCTTGGCACTTTTCCTAACATGAATATTGACGGCCTGAATTACACGCCCACGCAGGTTATGGGTGCTGGCGGTGCCGGCGTCGTGGTGCGTTACGATGCACCGGGTGGCGAGCCTCTTGCTGTGAAACTGCCGGTTTTTTCGCCGAACACGCCTGACCCGGAAGACCAGAGACAGATTGCTCTTGAGGAGTACCATGTTGCCAACAGACTGACTGCAAACAACCCGAATGCGCTCGGCTTCAGCAAAGTGGTTCCCCTTGCAAACGGAGGCCTGGCGCTAGCCGGCAAGCTTGCCACCCACGGCGACCTGGAAAAGATGAGCTCCAAGCTCAAAGATGTCACCGTCGATACCGGAAATACCGGAATTCCGCCGTTGCCGGGCAAGATCACCAAACAGGAGCGCGAGCTTGTTGCGCTGACGTTGATCAAGGATGCCGCTGCCGGCCTCGACAAGATCAAACGTCAGGGAGACTATATCCACGCTGATGTGAAGTCGCAGAATATGATGATTGACAGCAATGGTCGCGCTGTCGTGATCGACTTTGGTGAAAGCCTGCAGGGCAAAAAGCTGAATCCGAACGTCAAGTCAATTGTCGCCAACCCGCTTTACCGTGCGCCGGAACTCAAGCGGTTCGACCATGAAAGCAAGGCTGTAAAGGAGCAGGCTCCGATCTCCCTGAAGCAGGAGCTACAGCTTGAGCTCGATGACTACCTGTCGAAACAAGGCGTGTCACCTGAAGGTATTCAAGAGATCGGTCAGAGTTGGTACAATATGGGCAACGTGCTTGTGGACGAACTTCATTCGGTTCTGAATGTTACGGAAACAAATCGTGCCGGGTTGTTCGGAACGTCAAAAATTGATGTCTGGGGCCTCGGCACGGCCGCCTTCGAATTGCTCGTCGGCGAGCGTGTTACTGAAGATAAGATCGAGGGTGATGCGCAGCAGTTTATCGCAGAGCGGAAAATCGCGGACTGGGGAAAGACCGGCTTCGACGCGATCGGTCATGCGGGTGGCCTCTCCAGCAAGAGCACGGGCGACAATCGTCTCGATAGCTTTATCAACGGCATGCTCCGCGCTGATCCGGAAGGCCGCAGCTCTGCCTTCGAGGTTGAAACCAGTCCTGTTATGAATCGTCCCGGTGTCGGGTCGCCTGAGGTGCGTGAGTTGATCAAGGCAATCGCCTCGGGTGATGAAGGCGATATTGCTCGCGCCCGATCGAACCTGACCCGATTGCTCGGGACGGTCTGAAGCGTCACGGTTCAGGCGGGTCAAACGAACGGCAATAGCCGAGCACTTGTTGTGCCGCTATCCTTTCATAGCTCCCTTGATCGGGCCCCACCCGAGACTGCGCGCCGCAAGCGCGCAGTTCTGTTCCTACACCGACTGGCGCTCCACCAGCCGGCATTCGACTTTCAACTGGTCGTGGGAACTGGTGAGCCCGCCCGCCAGATCGCTGATCAATTCGACGGCCATGGCGCCCATCTCGAACATCGGCAGGTGGAAAGTCGTCAGTGGTGGCATGGTAAACTGCGCGATGTCACGATTGTCGAAGCCGATGACGGAAACGTCCTTCGGCACCGACTTGCCGAATTCCTTCAACGCTTCGATACAGCCCAGCGCCATCAGGTCGTTGGCGCAAAAGATGCCGTCGGGAGGGTTCTTGAGCTTCATTAACGCTTGGGTCTTCTCATAGCCGGATGATGGCTCCCAGTTGCCATAGTGGACGAGGTCGGGATCATAGGCGAGATCGTTGCTGGCGAGTGCCTGTTTGTAGCCGCGGAGCCGGTCGCGCGGATTGTCCAGCCCTTCCTGGCCATTGATCAGGGCGATGCGCTTGCGCCCGGCGGCGATCAGCCTTTCTGTCGCGGCCCTGCCACCCGCGATATCACCCGGCAGGATCGACGCCAGCCGGCGTTCCTGATCGTAGCAATTGACCAGCACCGACGGCACTTTCAGGAGCGGTTCGGGAGGGTCGATCTTGCGCGTGAGGATCGTGCCGAACACATATCCGACCAGGATCTGGCCATCACAGACCGAGAAGATGCCGCCATCGGGGTCCTCTCCTTTGCGGAAAACGCCCAGCGTGACGATGATACCAAGCTCAAGCGCTTTTTCGCGGGCGCCTTCGAAAGCCATGGACATCCAGGGATCGGTCGTCAGCTCGTCGACAACGAAGACGATGACCTTGTTCGTGTGGGTGCTGCCTGAGCTTGTCTGGGATGCCGACTTGTTGGAGAGGCGGTAACCCAGTTGCTCTGCCGCATCGAACACCCTTTTGCGGGTGGCTTCGCTGAAACGGGCGCCGGAACTGCCGTTGAGAATGAGGGAAACGGTCGCCTGCGAGACGCGCGCCAGCGCTGCCACATCCATCATCGTCGGTTTCAAGGCATGCTCCATGTCGAACACCGTGGTTTTGAAGGCATCTGACACGTATCAGGATCGCAAGGTCCTGATACGATCGAAGGCGACAGCAACCACAATGAAGGTACCTATGAACATTCCTTGCCAGAATGTCGAGATGCCCAGCAGGATCAGGGAGTTGCGAATAACCTCTATCAACAGCGCGCCGACCACAGCCCCCAGTGCATTGCCTTCGCCGCCGGCCAGGTTGGCGCCGCCGATCACGGCTGCGGCAATCACCGTCAGTTCCATGCCCTGCCCGAGATTGGTGGTGACGCTGCCAAGCCAGCCCGCCATCAGGATGCCGCTGATGCCGGCCGTGAGCGCTGAAAACATATAGATGCTGACCTTCATTTGGCGGACGGGAATGCCGGTGAGAATGGCTGCATTCTCGTTGCTGCCGATGGCGAAGAGATGCTGACCCCAGCGCGTCCATTTGAGAACCAGCGACATGATCAGCGTCAGCGCCGCCAGCACATACAGGGGATGGGGAACTCCGAGGGTCGAGCCGCCACCGATCCAGATCAGCAGGTCGTGGTCCGGGCCGAAATTCCAGATCATCTTGTTGTCGGAAAGCACCATGGCGAGCGATCGGGCGGCTGACAGGCTGCCGAGTGTCACGACGAAGGGCGGCATGCCAGCATAAGCGACGAGCACGCCGTTGAGAAGGCCGACCAGCAGCGCCGCGACAAGGGCCAGAGGCGCCGCGATCACGAACGGCGCACCGGCCTCCATCGCCACGCTAATCACCATGGCGCTCAGCACCACAGTCGAGCCGACCGACAGATCGATCCCGCCGGAGGCAATGACGGTCGTCATTCCGATCGCGATGATGCCGACGAAGGCGAAATTGCGAGCGACATTGAAGAGATTGCGTTCGGTCGCAAAGGTGTCAGTGAGCAAGCTCAGCGCCAGACAGGCCAGAACGGCGGCCACGAAGACCCAGAACAGTTGCTGGCTCGACAGACGCGAAAACCAGTTGCGATGCTCGCTGCGGCCAATGACATCGTCCAGTGTGGTCATGGCAATCCCCTTTCAGGCGGCTTCGATGGCGCCGGTGATGAGACCGGTCACCTCTTCGGGTGAGGAATGTTCGGCGCGCTTGCTGGCCACGAGTTCACCGCGCCTGAGCACCGCGATCCGGTCCGAAACGCCGAAGACGTCCGGCATCCGGTGGCTGATCAGGATGACGCTGATGCCCTGGTCCCGCAGCCTGCGGATAACATCGAGGACTTCGGCGACCTGGCGCACGGAAATGGCGGCGGTCGGTTCGTCCATCATCACGATCTTGGGTTTCGAGAGCAGGGTCCGCGCGATGGCGACCGCCTGCCGTTGTCCTCCGGACATTCGTCTGACCAGATCGCGCGGTCTGGTCTCCGATTTCAGCTGACGGAAGAGGCCCGCCGCAATGCGGTTCATTGCCGTGTAGTCGATGTAGCGCACGGGGCCGAACCGCCGCAGCGTCTCGCGACCGAGGAAAACGTTCGAGGCGGCTGAGAGATTGTCGCACAGGGCGAGGTCCTGATAGACGACTTCGATCCCATGACGCTGTGCATCTCTTGGGTTGTGAAAGGCGACCGGCTGGTCGTCCATCAGGATCTCGCCGGTCGATGGCGGAAAGTTGCCCGCGATGATCTTCACCAATGTACTCTTGCCGGCGCCATTGTCTCCCATCAGGCCCAGCACTTCGCCCGGCTCGATCGTCAGGCTGACCTGGGATAGCGCCTGTATGGCGCCATAACTCTTTGAAATTGAATGCAATGAAAGTCGCGGCACGCTCCGCCCTCCCCCGGCTGATCTCGTGATGGTCCTCCTCGGGCACCATAGCTTGCACGTTTGGTGCGCGCAAATTGATATTAATGATGCTTGACTTAATATTATTACTAAATATTAATTGCTCAACCAGGAAACGAAGTCGGGGAGGTTCGGATGCGGCTGCTCATCACGGGCGCCACCGGAAAGGTGGGCCAAGCCTTCCTTCCGGCCTTTCTGTCCGATCCGCGGTTTGCGGTTTGGGAGGTCGTGGCCCTTTGCAACAATCGCTCTCTTGCCCCGCAGCCGCGCGTTTCGGTGGTGAAGGGCTCTGTCGCCGATCCGGAAGTCGTTGTCCGGGCCTTGGACGGGGTTACCCATGTCCTGCATCTCGCTGCCGTGAAGGAGACGCCAGACCAGGCGATCGATGTGGCGTTGAAGGGCCTCTATTTGCTGCTTGATCGGTTCTGCCGTGCGGCATCGCGGCGCCAGTTCCTGTTGCTCAGCGGCGATTGCGTGGTGGGGCATATCTTCCATGGTTATCGCGAGCCGATCACCGAGCAGGCGCCGAGACATGCTTATCGCGGGGTTTATGCCCTGACCAAGGTTCTGGAGGAAACCATGCTCGAACAGTTCGGGATCCAGGAGGGGCTCGACTGGACGACGCTTCGGGCGCCCTGGATCATGGAGAAGGATGATTTCCGCTACGCTCTCGCGCTGGGCGAGGATCAGTTCGGCGGCCCTTCCTGGGAAAGCCTTCTGGAAGAGGATGAATTGACGAAGATCAAGCAGGAGCATGCTGTTCCTGCCCTGCGCGACGGAACCGGCGCCTATCTGAAGCGCAACTTCATTCATGTCGATGATCTCGTGGCGGCTGTGCTCGCCGCGCTCGACAATCCGGCGGCCTTCAAACAGCTTTTCAATGTCGCGATGGATCGACCTGTCGATTACGGCGACGTGGCCAGCTTCCTGGAAGCAACAGGCGAACATATTCGCCACGATATACCGACGCCCTTTCACAGCAACTGGCTCGATAACTCGAAGGCCCGGATGGTGCTCGGCTGGCAGCCTGAGATCGACCTTGGCGGTCTCGTCGAGCGGGCCTGGAAATATGCACGCGCACCGGATGATCCGCGCGTCATTTGGTATCCCGGCTGAGCAGGAGGGCCCGGCCGGCGATTTGGAGGAGGAGAAAGGCAATGAACATCAGATATTTGGCATTCACTGCAATACCTGTTCTCATGTTGCTGGCCGGAGAAAGCGCTGCTGAGGGCAAGAAGACATTGGCGATCGTCGTGAAGGGTCTCGACAACCCGTTCTTCGAGCAGATCAATCTGGGCTGCAAGAAATGGCTCTCGGAAAACCCCGACAGCGAATATGAATGCCTCTATACCGGACCGGCATCATCCGCCGATGAAGCCGGCGAAGTCCAGATCGTCGACGATCTCCTGACCAAGGGCGTCGCGGCCATCGCCATCTCGCCGTCCAATGCGCCGGCGATGGCAAACCGGGTTCGCGAGATTGCCCCGAAGGTTCCCGTCATGACGGTTGATGCGGATTTTCTCGAAAAGGACCACGATCTCCGCAAGACCTATCTTGGCACCGACAACTATCTGATGGGTGTGAAGATGGCGGAGGAGGCGAAGAAACTGAAGGCTGAGGGTGGAACAGTCTGCCTGCAGCTTGGTAATGTCGCTGCCGCCAACATCAACGCCCGTGCCCAGGGTTTTCGCGACACGATTGCCGGCGCCAAGGATGTCGAGCGCCTGACTGGCCAGAACGGCTGGACGGAGATTGAAGGATGCCCGGTCTACACCAACGACCAGGCTGATCTCGCAAACCAGCAAATGTCGGATGTCTTTACCGCCCATGCGGATCTCGATGCCTTTATCCTGATCGGCGGTTGGGCACAGTTTGCACCCCAGGCCTACACGCAAGTCACCGATCAGGTCATGGACAAGCTGAAATCAAAGGAACTGATCATTGTGGCCGGTGACACACTGCCGCCGCAGACCCAGGCTTTCCGTGAAGGTCGCAGCCATGCCCAGGTCGGGCAGCGCCCGTTCGAGATGGGATACAAGGCTCCCGATGTGATGATCCGGCTCATCAAGGGCGAGGCGGTCGATGATCCGCTCTATACCGGCCTTGATGTCTGCAACACCGAAGATCCCGGCTTCTGCAAGGATAACTGAGGCCAGGAGGCGCACATTTCGTGCGCCCGCCGAGCATGAATCCGGCAACCGGGTTGGTTGAAACGCATTCCCGGTTGTCGCCTTTCAACAATGAGCAGCCCAGGAGGAACGGGCTGCGGGAGGACACAATGAAAAAGCTGATGATTACGGCTCTTGCGGCCGTGGCGACGATGACGGCAATCCCGGCGGTCGCCCAGGAGAAACAGGCGCTTGCCTTCGTGGTCAACGCCGCCTCGGATTTCTGGAAACTTGCAGAGGCCGGCGTGAAAGCGGCCCAGGCTGAACTTCCGGATTTTGAGCTACAGTTCCGCTATCCCGCGCAGGGCACCGCAGCACTTCAGAACGCGCTCATGGACGACCTTGTGGCCGCGGGAACCGACGCGATCATGATCTCGTCTGCCGATCCGAAGAATTCCGTGGACGCTTTCAACCGCATCGCGGCGCAAGTCCCGCTCTTCACCACCGACAGCGACGCACCCCAGTCCAATCGCATCGCCTATCTGGGATCGTCCAATACGGATGCCGGCATTCAGGCCGGTGAGATCGCCGTCAAGGCCATGCCGAACGGCGGCAAATGCATGGGCTTTGTCGGTTTCCTGGGGGCGGATAACGCCAAGGAACGCATTGCCGGCTTCCGCAAGGCCGTCGAAGGAAAGTCGATCGAGCTTGTCGATGTTCGCGGCGACGATGTCGATTTCGCCCGCGCCCGCTCGAATGTCGATGATGTGCTTGCCGCCAATCCGGATATCAACTGCATGGTCGGCTTCTATTCCTACAATCCGCCGAAAATCTATGAGGCCTTGCAGGCAGCAGGCAAGCTCGGGGCGATCACCGTCATTGCCTTCGACGAAGATCCGATCACGCTAGGAGCCGTCCGCGAAGGCAGCTTTGCCGGAACCGTTGTGCAGGATCCCTACCAGTGGGGCTACCAGGGCATGAAGCTCATGGCGGCCTATCTCAAGGGGGATAAGTCCCAGGTGCCGGCGGACGGGCTGATCATCGTTCCGACCCAGGTTATCGACAAGGCGAATGTCGATGCCTTCGAAAAGCAGCTCAAGGAGCGGATCGGCGGCTGAAACAGCTTCCGGTGTCTCGCCTGCGCGGAGACTTCGGATCCGCGCAGGCCCTCATTTCCAGTCGAGGTGTTCCTGATGTCCACTGCCATCCCGATATCGCTCGAACTTGCCGGTATCACGAAAGTCTATCCGAGCGCGGTCGCACTGAACCGCGTGTCGCTCGGTATCCGGGGTGGCGAAGTGCTGGGGCTGATCGGCGAAAACGGTGCCGGCAAATCGACCTTGATGAAAGTCCTGGGCGGCACGATTGCGCCCGATGAAGGCAGGATCGTCATCGATGGCGTCGAGCGGTCGCAGCTGACACCTGCCGTGGCTCTCGGCCATGGGATCGCCTTCGTTCACCAGGAACTCAATCCATTCTCCAATCTCGATGTGGCCGGCAATGTGCTTTTAGGGCGCGAGTTGCGCCGCCGCCCGTTTGGCTTCATTGATCAGGCTGCGATGATCGAGCGTGTCCGGCCCCTGCTCGAGATGCTGGGCGCGCGCTTTTCGCCATCTACGCCTGCTTCCGAACTCTCCCTCGCCGACCAGCAGCTGATGGAGATTGCCAAGGCCCTGTCGACCAACGTGCGCCTGCTCATCCTGGACGAGCCCACGTCAAGCCTGACGCTGGCCGAAACGCAAAGGCTGCTCGATGTGGTGCGACGGTTGCGGGCAGAGGGCGTCGCCATTCTGTTCATCACGCATCGGCTTGCGGAAGTCGAAGCGGTTGCTGACAGGGTGGTCGGTCTCCGCGATGGCTGCAATGCCGGCGAGTTGCCCAAGGCAGACATCACCAGGGACGCGATGGTGCGCCTGATGATCGGGCGCGACCTGAAGCAGTTCTATTCAGCACCGGAGACGGAGGCCGGGCCTGTCGTGCTTCGAACGAAAGCGTTGCGAACCCAAGCCTATCCTGACGTCGCGGTCGATATCGAAGTGCGGCGTGGAGAGATATTGGGGGTCGCCGGGCTGGTGGGTGCGGGGCGAACCGAACTTGCGCGCGCGCTTTTCGGTATCGATCCGGTTCGCGGTGGGCAAGTCGAGGTCGATGGCAAGCGGATCGAAACGGGATCCGCGCCTGCCGCAATCGCAGCCGGGATCTGCCTCGTTCCGGAAGACCGCAAGTCGGAAGGTCTCTTCCTCGATTTCTCGCTCGCCCAGAACATTGTCATGCCCAGCCTCGCATCGATCGCGCAAGCGGGTTTCGTCGACCGCAAGGCGGAGACGGCGATTGCGGAGGATTTTCGCGCGCGCCTTTCGATCAGGGCACACCGGCTTGACCGGCCGGTCGCCGAACTGTCGGGCGGCAATCAACAGAAGGCGGTGCTGGCCAAATGGCTTGGCCTGAAACCGAGGCTGATCATTCTCGATGAGCCGACGCGCGGCATCGATGTCGGGGCAAAAGCCGAAGTCTATCGGCTGATGCGCGACCTGGCGGAGGCCGGTGCGGCGGTGTTGATGATCTCTTCCGACATGGAGGAAGTCATGGGCGTATCGACGCGCGTCGCCGTGATGCGCCGCGGCACCATTTCCCGCATCCTGTCCCGCGCGGAAATGTCGGAAGAAGCGATTTTGCGGCTGGCAGTGGAATAGGAGATCTGCATGCAGAAGAAGGATATTGGCCTTGCGGTTCTTGTGCTCACCGTCGGCGCAATCGTTACGCTCGTCAATCCGCGGTTCATCTCTCCGATCAATCTGGCCAATACCGCCAATCTGATCGGGCTGTTCGGTCTTTTTTCGGTTGCGGAAGCCTTCGTGATCGTGACAGCGGGAATAGAACTGTCGATCGGCTCGGTAATCGCCTTGCTCGGTGTCATCTTCATCGATCTGATCGCGTCCTACGGCGTGCCCTGGCCCATCGCTTTCGTCATCGTGCTGGCCTTATCGGTGGTCATCGGCTTGCTGCACGGTTTTCTGATCACGCGGCTCAAACTGCAGCCGTTCGTGGTTACCCTGTGCGGCCTTCTGATCTATCGTGGAATTGCGCGTTTCTATACCAAGGACGGTACGGCGGGCTTCAGTTTTGGGACGGATCTTCCAACCCTCGAATTCCTTTTCATCGGCCGGACGGCGGGTGTACCTCATTCGGTCGTTGCCTTTGCCCTTTGCGCGATCGTAGCGTGGTTTCTCCTGCACCGCACGGTGTTTGGCCGCCATCTACTGGCGGTCGGCAAGAACGAGGAGGCGACCCGTTATTCCGGGATCAACACCCGGTTCGTGATTGTCGCAGCTTACGTTCTGTGCATGGTTCTGACCGGCATATCGGCTGTCTTCTTCGCCATGTACACAAAGTCGGTGCAGCCATCCTCGCATGGCAATTTCTATGAGCTTTACGCCATCGCAGCCGCCGTGCTCGGCGGATTTTCGCTCAGGGGCGGGGAGGGTTCTATCGTCGGCGTTGTGTTGGGGGTCATTCTGCTGCAGGTGCTGCAAAATCTCGTCAACCTGCTCGGCATACCCTCCTCACTCAATTTCGCGGTCATGGGTACCGTCATTCTGGCAGGCGTCATCGCCGACACGCAATTTCACCGATTTCGCGAACGGCGCCGCCAGGCTGCCACCAAATCGGCGTTCGCAGACATGTCCCGCGAGCGGCCCGCCATTCCTGACGCGCCATAATCGCGATGGCCGGGAGTTGTCCGGTCGTGCTCAGATATGAAGGCCCCGTCCGAGTGCAACGAGGCTTGCCTCCTGGAAGGCTTCTCCTGCGGTCGGATGGGCATGGATCGTCTCGGCAATATCCTCAAGGCGCGAACCCATTTCGAGTGCGAGAGAAAAGCCGTTCACCAGTTCCGATATCCCGGCGCCAACCGCCTGGATACCGAGAATCACATGATCGTCTTTTCGCGCAACGATCCGCACGAACCCATCCTCGCGTTCCCGTGTCAAAGAACGACCATTGCCGCGAAATGGAAACAGGCCAACGACCGTATCGATGCCCGCCGATCGCGCCTCCTCCGGCAACAGGCCAGCGGTGACGAGTTCGGGGTCGGTGAAGCAGACGGCGGGAATGCACCGCTTGTCCCATAGCATTTTGCGACCTGCCACGATCTCGGCCACGAGTTCTCCCTGCGCCATGGCGCGGTGCGCCAGCATTGGGTCGCCGGTCACATCGCCGATGGCATAGACCCCGCGCATCGATGTCAGGCACTGGCGGTCGATCTTGAGAAAGCGGCCATTCATGGACAATTGCAAATCTTCGAGGCCAAACCCGGACAGCCGGGGCCGGCGGCCGACCGTGACCAGCACGTGATCCATCGGCAATGAAACGTCCTGACCATTCGTGCGGACCAGAAGCGCCGTCTGGTCCGAGTTAAGCCCGACGGCCTCGGTCGAGGTCATGACGGTTATTCCGAGCTTCTTCAGGCGATCGCTGACGGGGCGGGTGAGTTCGGCGTCATAGACCGGGAGAATCTGTGCTCCCGCTTCGACGATCGTGACGTCGCTACCAAGTTTGCGGTAGGCGGTGCCGATTTCAAGCCCGATATAGCCGCCCCCCACGATGACGAGTCTCCTTGGAACCTCGCGCAGGGACAGGGCCTCGGTCGAAGACAGGACCTTGCCGCCGAAAGGCAGGTTGGGCAGTTCAACCGGTTCGGAGCCGGTGGCAATGACGATCGCTTCGGCCTTGATGCGGGTGCGGGCCTGTTCGGTACGCACTTCGACTGTTTTGCCATCAAGAAAATGCGCCCGCCCGGTGAGTTGCCGGACCTTGGCCTTGCGAAGCAGGCCGCCCACTCCACCCGTCAGCTTCTTGACGATTGCGTCCTTCCAGTCGATCGTGCGGCCGAACTCGATTTCAGGCTTGGACAGGCTAATGCCGATCGGCGATGGGCCATCGGCGGCACTTCTGACATGGTAAAACTCATCCGCGGCATGGATGAGCGCCTTTGACGGAATGCAGCCGATATTGAGGCAGGTGCCGCCAAGCGCCTCCTGTTCGACCAGGATCGTGTCCACACCCAGTTGGCCCGCGCGGATCGCGGCGACATAACCCCCGGGACCACCCCCGACGACTAGAAGTTTGCAGCTCAGTTCTTCCATGGCTCAGGTCTCCACAAACATCAGGGTCGGGTTTTCGATCAGGTCCTTCATCTTCCTGACGAAAACGGCTGCGTCCCAGCCGTCGATAACCCGGTGATCGAAACTAGCCGACAGGTTCATCTTCTTGCGGGGGACGAAAGCCGATCCATCCCAGGACGGCCGAATTTCCATGCGGTTGACGCCAAGGATTGCGACTTCCGGATGATTGATAATCGGCGTCGTGGCAATGGCTCCCAGCGGTCCGAGCGAGGTGATGGTGATCGTCGAGCCTGTCAGTTCCTCCCGTTTGGCCTGACCGTTGCGCGCGGCCTCCGCAAGGCGTGCCAGTTCACTGGCCGATTGCCAGAGCGACAGCGATTCCGCGTGTCTGACCACCGGTACCATCAAACCGGACGCCGTCTGCGTGGCGATGCCGATATGGACGGCTTCATGCTGGCGGATGATGTTCTCGTCATCATCGAAATGGGCATTGAGGGCCGGCTGCTCCTGAACGGCTTTCACCAGCGCTGCCATGAGGAATGGCAGGATCGTCAGTTTCGGGCGGTCCGGTTTGCGGCTGCCATTGAGCTTCTCGCGCAGTTCCTCAAGTGCGGTCACATCCACTTCTTCGACGATGGTGATATGGGGAATGCGTCTCTTGGCGTTGGCCATGCGTTCGGCGATTTTCCGCCGAAGGCCGATGACGGGTATCTCGCGGACAGCCGTACTCTTTGCCGCCGCCTGTGTCTGTCTGCGGCTGCCTGCCAGATAGGCATCGAGATCCTCATGCAGAATGCGGCCGGCGGGACCCGTGCCCTGCACCAGTTTCAGATCGACCCCGGCGTTGCGGGCGCGTCCCCGCACGGAGGGTGCAGCGAGCGGTCGTGAAAACTCCTGCACGTTTGTCGGCGAGGGTCGGGTAGGCTGGGGGCGGATGTTTTCCGCTTCGGTCTTGATCGCGACCGGTGCCGGTTCCTCCGGCGCGACGTCGACCACAAGTGGCTGCTGCGCCGTTTGTTCTTCACTCTCGCCTTCTGGCGGCATGGCGCCGCTCAGATCAATCCGGATCAGATCCGAGCCGACCGCGAGCGTCTGGCCCACCGTGCCACCGAGCCAGATGACGCGGCCTTCGGCATTGGAGGGGATTTCGACCGTCGCCTTGTCGGTCATGACGGCGGCCACGATCTGGTCCTCGCGCACAAGTTCGCCGACGGCAACATGCCACTCGACCAGTTCGGCCTCGGCGACGCCTTCGCCAACATCGGGCAATCGGATCGTATGAATGCTCATGTCAGGCCTCCATCACACGGTTGATCGCTTCGATGACGCGCGCGGGGCCGGGGAAATAGTCCCATTCCTGCGCATGTGGATAGGGCGTATCCCAGCCTGCCACGCGTTCGACCGGTGCTTCGAGATGGTAGAAACAGTCTTTCTGGATCAGGGCGGCGAGTTCGGCACCGTAACCGGAGGTGAAAGTCGCCTCATGCAGGACAATGCAGCGACCGGTCTTGCGTACCGATTCCATGATGCGCGGCTTGTCGAGTGGCACGAGCGTGCGCAGATCGATGATTTCGGCATCGATTCCGGCCTCGTCCGCTGCCGCTGCCGCGACATGGACCATGGTGCCATAGGTCACGATGGTCAGCGCACTTCCGGATCGATGAATGGCGGCCTGGCCGAGGGGGATGCGGTAATAATCCTCGGCAACCTCGCCATCGTCCCGCTTCTTCCAGGAGACGATCGGTCGGTCATGGTGGCCATCGAAGGGGCCATTATAGAGACGCTTGGGCTCCAGGAAGATCACCGGGTCGGGATCCTCGATCGCTGAAAGCAGCAATCCCTTGGCATCGGCGGGATTGGAAGGAATGACCGTCTTGAGGCCGGCGACATGGGTGAACAGGGCTTCCGGGCTCTGGCTATGGGTCTGGGCGCCGTAGATGCCGCCGCCTGTGGGCATGCGGACGACGAGCGGGCAGGTGAATTCGCCCGCCGAACGATAGCGCAGGCGGGCGGCTTCCGATACGATCTGGTCGTAGGCGGGATACATGTAGTCGGCAAACTGGATTTCGACACAGGGCCGCATGCCATAGGCGGCCATGCCGACAGCGGCGCCGACGATGCCGAGTTCGCTGATCGGCGTGTCGAAGCAACGGGTGCGGCCGTATTTCTTCTGCAGACCGGCCGTGCAGCGGAAGACCCCGCCGAAATAGCCGACATCCTCGCCCATGACGATGACGCGTTCATCACGTCCCATCGCAAGGTCCAGCGCATTCTGGATGGCTTCGATCATGGTCATTTTCGGCATGGTTCAGTACCCCGCCTGCTGGCGTTGTTCGACAAGGTGCGGCGGCATTTCGGCATAGACATCGAGAAACATGTCACGCGGGGAGGGGCGGCGACCGCTGTTGAGGGTGCCGATGGCCTCGGCCTCCTTCTGTGCCACAATCACGCTTTCGAGGATTTCGGCTTCCGCCTGTACATGGCGCTCTTCGGACCACAGGCCTAGACCGATCAGATGGGTCTTGAGGCGCAAAATGGGATCGCCAAGCGGCCAGGCATCGCTTTCCTGTTTCGGCCGGTAAGCGGACGGATCGTCCGATGTCGAATGGCCGCCGACACGATAGGTCACATATTCGACAAGCGTCGGGCCGAGGTTGAGGCGTGCCCGTTCCGCGGCCCAGTGACCGACTGCCTGAACCGCCAGATAGTCGTTGCCATCGACGCGGAGCGCCGGGATGCCGAAACCATGGCCGCGGGCAGCAAATGTTCCGGAGCCGCCACGCGCGATGCCCTGAAATGTCGAAATGGCCCACTGGTTGTTGACGATATTGAGGACGACCGGCGCCTTGTAGGTCGAGGCGAACACGAGCGCGGCGTGGAAATCGCTTTCGGCAGTCGAGCCGTCACCGATCCAGGCGGCGGCAATCTTGCTGTCACCCGAAATCGCCGATCCCATGGCCCATCCGACCGCCTGAATATATTGGGTCGCAAGATTGCCGGAGATCGAGAAGAAGCCATGTTCCTTCGAGGAATAAAAGACCGGCAACTGTCGCCCCCGCGCACTGTCGCCGTCATTCGAATAGACCTGGCACATCATCTGCACGAGCGGGTAGCCTGCCGTCACCAAGAGGCCTGCCTGTCGATAGGTGGGGAAGTTCATATCCCCAGGCTCCAGAACGGTCTGGAAGCCGCAACTGATGGCCTCTTCCCCGAGATGCTGCATGTAGAAGGATGTCTTGCCCTGCCGTTGGGCCAGCAGCATGCGGGCATCATAAGCGCGCAGGGTCATCATGTTGCGCAAGCCGGCAAGGAGGGCATCGCCATCGAGATCGGGCGCCCAGGGCCCGACCGCCTGGCCTTCGCGATCCAGAACGCGGATGATCCCGAATGCCAGATCACGCATGTTTTCGGGATCTTCGTCGACCGGCGGTCGGCGTATGGCGCCAGCCCGGGGGATTTTGACGCGTGAAAAATCCGGTTGATCGCCGGGCCGTACCTCCGGTTCCGGAACGGTGAGCGACAGCGGTTTGCGGGCGGTCATGGGAACCTCACGGCTGGGCGTTGAAAGGCTTCAAATGCGTATCAGGGTCGGGTCAGTTCGTATTGCAGAGCCTGGCCGTTCTTTCGGGCAGGGTGCGATTTTGCCAGGCGGTGGACGGTAGCAGTTCGAGCCCGTCGATTCTGGCCATGCGAAGACGAAGCGTGTCCGACGACAAGGGCCCGGCGGGTCGGAAATGGATGTTCACCCGGTAGGTTTCGCAATCCTCGCCCTCCACAGATAGCGAGAGAAGCGAAAAACCCATGGTCCGCAGGATATCGAGGGCGCGTGCAACGAGATCGTAGGGATTACCGGTCGTAAAGCAGATCAATTCGTCCATACAAGCCTCCCTCTTGTCAGGAAGAGGTTATTGTCCCTTCTGCCAAATGTGTTATCGAAGTATCTTGGCAAATTCGCCATGTGCGAATATTTATTTCTCATATTGGCTGCATGGCAAAAGGTTATTTTAATGGCGTCGAACCGAACCCCGGACCGTATCGATCGCAGAATCATGGCTGCTCTGATGGAGAATGGCAGGTTGACCAACGCGGAACTTGCTGAAAAGGTTGGGCTTTCCGCTGCGCCCTGCTGGCAGCGCGTCCGCAGGCTGGAAGCCGATGGTTTCATCTCGGGTTACACAGCCGTGCTCGACCAGAGCCTTCTGGGCGTAAAGGAAACGGTGTTGCTGGAGGTGACGCTCGATCGCCATGATGACGAGGCGGTCGCCAATTTCGGTCGCGCCATGGCCGCCATGCCGGAAGTTCTCGAAGTCTATCTGACTACGGGCGAATATGATTATTTCATCAAGGTGGCGGTGGAAGGAACGCAGGGTTATGCCGATTTCCTTGGCAAGAAGCTCTATAAGATCCCGGGCGTCCGGCATTCGCGCTCAAGTTTCACCCTTGGATGCCTGAAGCGATCCTTGTCGGTCTCGCCGCTTCAAGAGAGTTGAATGCCGGATCGGCGGTGATCTGCCCTTCGTGCCGCAGGAAAATTTCAGGCGTTACGGCGAAATGCCAATGGGGATTGTCCAACCAGATCGCGAAAAGCCCGGCCGAACTGGGATGCGCCATTGAAGCCTGTTGCTGCAGCGATCTCGGCAACCGGATGCTTGGTGGTCAATAGTAACTGGCGGGCAAGTTCGATGCGCTTTCGCATCAGATATTGATAGGGCGGCTCGCCGAAGCTCGCCTTGAAGGCGCGCGCAAAATGAAAACGTGTCAACCCGCATAGAGAAGCGAGTTCATCCAATCCAATATCCTGTGCCAGGTTCTGGTCGATATAGTCGTGGAGCAATCGGATTTGCGCTGCAGTTAAACGGCCTGCGGTGAAGATCTGCGATGTGGCTTCGTGTGAAAGCCTGAACATTTCCAGTGCAGCCGTGAGACCGAGCGTCTCGGCGTAGGCTTTGGAAGCGGGCTTACGCTCGTCCCCCATCATTCGCGCGAGTTTGCGCATGGTCGCGCCCAGTTCAACATCCTGAAAGTAGATGTGAGGTACTGGGTTTGGGCCGTTGAACTCGGCGGCAAGCTCTTCTTCCATGGCTGCCGGGTCGAAAGATACCACGGTGAAAGCATTCATGCGGTCCGCCGGTGCCGCCCAACCGTTGATCGTCTGCCCTTTCGGCACATAGGTCATCTTGTCACGAAGATCTTTTGCGGCGATCGGCTTTTCGCCAAGAACCTCCATCTCGCCATCAGCCAGAATCAGATCGTGATGGGCAAGGTAATGACAGTTGCCATCCCACTGGAACTCATATTCGGTCGGCAGTTTCAGACGTGAAAATTGTACCGAAACGCCACGCCAGTTCCGGATAGCATGGGTCTCTACTGGTGACTCTGTTTCCGCGAATCGGAGGTGAAGTTCTTCCGGTGTGTCCATAAATGATATCATGGCCACGCAAGATTGTGGGAACCTTGTCTGAGCAAAATCCTGAATTGCCGTTGCCAATAGATACGGCAAGAAAAATGCAAATCGCGCAATAAAAATGCAATTATTGGGAAATGTTCACAGATCGTAAATTTTTTTATCCGAATTATTGCACTGTCGACGTTGTGGAACGATCGCTGTCCGTCCGGATCGGCAAGCAGGAAAACAATTTTGGAGGATAAGATGTTTGGTTTTGGCGGCGGAGATGCGAAAGCCGTTCTCGAAGCTATGAGCAAATCGCAGGCAATCATCGAATTCAAACTCGATGGCACGATCATTGCTGCAAATGAGAATTTCTGTAGCGCGCTGGGCTATCCACTGGCGGAAATCATTGGAAAACATCACCGGATCTTCGTCGATCCGGCAGAAGTCAACTCGGAAAGTTACAAGGAATTCTGGGCAAAACTGGCACGTGGTGAGTTTGATCGCCGTCAATACAAGCGGATCACAAAATCCGGCAGCGAGATCTGGATCGAGGCCTCCTACAATCCCGTATTCAGCGGTGGAAAGCCCTACAAGGTGGTCAAGTTTGCCACGGACATCACGGCTCAGAAACTGAAGGCGGCCGAGGATGCCGGAAAGCTGGATGCAATCTCCCGTGCCCAGGCCGTCATCGAATTCACACCCAAGGGCGAAATCCTGACAGCGAACGAAAATTTCCTCAAGACGCTCGGTTACCAGCTGGCGGAAATCCAGGGCAAGCACCATTCGATGTTCTGCGAGCCGGCATATACTGCAAGCGAGGACTATCGCCGTTTCTGGACCAGGCTTGCGTCTGGCGAATTCGTGGCTGACGAATTCATGCGGATCGGCAAGGGCGGCGCGAAGGTTTACATTCAGGCCTCCTACAACCCGATTTTCGACATGAATGGCAAAGTCTTCAAGGTCGTGAAGTTCGCCAGCGACGTTTCGGAACGGGTCCGCAATGTCGAGGAACTGGCGGCATCGCTCAATGCCATGTCCGAAGGCGATCTGACCAAGGAACTGAATTCACCGTTCCTGCCCGCGCTTGAGAAACTTAGGGTCGATTTCAACCAGACCGCCCGCAAACTCGCATCAGCGCTCGAGAATATCACACAAAACGCGGAAGCAATCGCAGCGGCATCGCAGGAAATCCAGTCGGCTTCCAACGATCTTTCGAAGCGGACCGAACAGCAGGCGGCGTCGGTCGAGGAAACGGCAGCAGCGCTGGAGGAAATCACCACCACGGTTGCCGATTCAAGCCATCGTGCGCAAGAAGCGGGAAGCCTCGTGCGTCAGACCAAGCAAAATGCCGAGCATTCCGGCACGGTGGTCGGAAATGCGGTGGAAGCGATGGGCAAGATCGAGCAATCGGCCGGCGAAATTGCCAATATCATCGGCGTGATCGATGAAATCGCCTTCCAGACCAACCTCTTGGCCTTGAATGCAGGCGTGGAAGCCGCTCGTGCCGGAGAGGCCGGAAAGGGCTTTGCCGTCGTGGCGCAGGAAGTGCGCGAACTGGCGCAGCGTTCGGCAAAGGCGGCAAAGGAGATCAAGGATCTGATCAATACCTCCAACCAGCATGTGAAGAGTGGTGTCGAACTGGTGGGCAATACCGGAAAGGCGCTGAAAGAAATCGTCTCCCAGGTGGTACAGGTCGATGAGAATGTTTCCGCGATCGTGGAAGGGTCCAAGGAGCAGGCGACCGGGCTCAAGGAAATCAACCAGGCCGTCAACACGATGGACCAGGGAACCCAGCAAAACGCCGCGATGGTCGAGCAGACCACAGCGGCTGCCCATAGTCTGGCGCGGGAAGCAGAACAGCTGTTCAGCCTGCTGGGACAATTCAACATTGGTAGTGCCACTACGCGTCGCCGACCTGCAAGACCAGCGGCTCCGGCTCTGGTTACAAGCCAGTCGCGTCCGATGTCGTCTCCTGCCCGTGCGATGACCGCTAAGGTCGCGCAGGCCTTCAATGGAAATGCGGCCTTGAAAACAGGCGACTCCTGGGAGGAGTTCTGAAAACTGACCGCTTCGCTATTGCTTTAGCAAGCCAACGGATGGCCTGACACACGCCCCGCACCTTCGGTTGCGGGGCGTTTGGATTCTGGAGCGGACAAACGAAAGCAATCGAGCCGCTTCGCCAACCCGAACTGCACAGTGCGTCAGAAAAACGAAATTGCGCTCATCCGGTCGAAGGATGATGTTTGCCTTCGAGGGCTCGGCTGAGGTCGAGCAAGGAGGACAGGATCCGCGCGTCAGCGTGGAGGAGGGGCAGACGGTATGACCGTTGCCCAGGGAGGCGCATTTGGTTGGCGGCAGCAAATCCGTATCAACGGACCGTACGACAGGCAGGAAAATCAAGATCAGCCAGGAAGCCGTTGTTGTCGGCATTTCCGTGGCGCTGTTCCTGGTCTTTTCCGTGGTGCTCGACAAGTTCCTCTCGGAAGGCAACATCATCGCCCTGCTCAAGAATGTCTCCATTCTCGGCACACTTGCGGTAGGCATGGGCTTCATCGTTGTCGGTCGCGGAATCGATCTGACCATGGTCGCGGTCATGGTCGTCGGCGTTGCCTTCTCGATCTGGATTACCTCCTGGGGCATCGATTTCACGCTCGCCGTTCTGCTGGGCGCGCTGCTCGTGGCGTTGATCGGCCTTTTCACCGGCATCATGATCGCCTTTGCCGAAATCCCGCCGATCTTTGCGACGCTCGCCATCGCCTCGAGCGTCTATGGTGCCGGCCGTTTCGTTTTTGCCTCCGACGTCCTCTATGCGCCGAACAATGTGGCATGGCTGAAATGGGTCGGATCCGGCACCGTGCTCGGCATTCCGGCATCTGTCATCATTTTCGGCGTGGTCACTCTCGTCATGGGCGTCTTTCTCCGCAAGACCCGCTTCGGACGTCTTGTCTATGCTGCTGGCGACAATCCCAATGCCGCGCGCACAATGGGGCTTCCCACGCGACCCATCATCGTGACCCAGTATGTCATCAGTGCCCTGATCGCCTTTACAGCCGGCCTGATCATGACGGGCCTCGTTACCGGCATCAACACGACGCTCTACAGCTCAAGCCTCATCTACGATGTGCTGCTGGTCGTCGTGCTTGGCGGGATCGGCCTTTCCGGCGGGCAGGGTGGCGTGCGCAATGTCGTGGTCGGCACCATTCTGGTCGGCATCCTGACCAACGGCATGACAATCCTGAATTTCAGCTACACGAGCCAGAACCTCATCAAGAGCGTCATTCTTTTGAGCGCGCTGGCTATCGACGCGATCATCAATCCGCGTGACGAGCAGACCTCGCAGAGCGGCGATATCTGACAACCGAGACGTCAACAGGGAGGAAACTATGACGATTCTCAAGAAAATTCTGGTGGCTGGCCTCAGTGCCGCTACGCTTCTTTCTGCCCCCATGGCAGCGGTTTCTCAGGAAACCGATCAGGTGGGTCGCCAGGCCTATCTCGACGCCGTCAAGGGCAAGAAGGTCATCTTCGTGCCGATCTCGCAGGGTATGGACCTCAACCAGGCCTGGGTCGTCGTCTGGCAGCGTCATGCGGCCCGCTACGGCTTCACGCTGGAAGTTCGCGATCCGAACGGCGATACCAATGCCGGCATCCGCGCCATGCAGGGTGCGATCGCTGAAAAGCCGGATCTGATCATTGTCCAGAACCCGGATGTGCAGACCTATGCGCGTCTTCTGAAGCAGGCCCAGAGCGCCGGCATCAAGGTTTTGCAGGTCAACATGCAGTCCGCGACCCAGACCGACAGCTATGTCGGCAACGACTGGATCGAGATGGGCAAGCTGGAAATGACCGAGCTTGCCAAGACCTGCACGGGTCCGAATGCCCCGTCCCACAAGGTCATGTGGCTTGCGGGCGTTCAGACCGGTGCCGCCAACATCTACATGCGGACAGGCATCGACGAGATCCTGAAGCAGTATCCTGAGCTTGAACTGGTCTCCGACCAGCCCGCCGACTATTCGAGCGAAAAGGCGCGCCAGATCACCGAAACCGTCCTGCAGCAGCATCCGGATCTCTGCGGCATCATGGGCATCTGGGACAATGCTGAAGTTGGCGCCGGTGCTGCCGTCGTTGCGGCAGGCAAGCAGGACCAAGTCACGATCGTTACCAACGGTGCCGGCTCGGAAACAGGCTGCAAGAGCATCGAGAACGGTCTTCTCGACGTGATCTTCAACTTCAACGCCCCTATCCAGGGTGAAATCTCCGCCCAGCAGATCTCCGAACTGCTGCAGCATCCGGAGCGTGAAGCGGGCAGCGAAAAGACCATATTCTTCGGCCCGATCACCCGCGTCGACAAGAACAATGCGACCGGCCGCAATTGCTGGAAGCTCGACGACTTCAAGTGACGGAATAAACAAATGAGCATGGCCGAAAGCCTCGTACGATTGCGCTATCGCTTCCTCCCCGACCATGTGGTCGGGGAGATCCTCGCCAAGAAATGGATCGATAGCGTCATTCCCTTCTTCGCACTGGTTCTCCTGTGCGTGATATTCGGGTCGATCGTTCCCGGATTCTTCGATCTGACGACATTGACCAATCTCAGCGGCCAGACCGCAGAGCTTGGGCTTATCGTCCTTGGATTGACGATCGTCATGGTGTCGGGTGGCATCGATCTTTCGATCGGATCGACCTTCGCCCTGGCCGTGCTCGCTACTCTTTACGGTATGAATGTCGGCCAATGGAGTTTCGGGGTCGGCCTGGCCGCCACGCTCGCCGTTGGCGCTGCCTGCGGTGCCATCAATGCCTTCATGATCGGCATTCTGCGCATGCGGGCCTTCCTGACAACGCTCGTGACCCTGATCATTTTCCGTTCGATCTTCGAAATGATCTTCCCGCAGGTCTCGACCGCGCTGGTCACCAATTATCCGGATTCGCCGGTCTATGACTGGCTGGGCCTCGGCCAGTTGCTTGGCATGCCGGTTTCCTTCGTCTTCTTCGTCATCATTGCCATCATCGTCCATCTTGTGCTGTCGCGCGGACGTTATGGCTGGCGCCTCTTCGCCGTCGGTGGCGCACGGCGCTCGGCCTACAATGCCGGCATCAATGTGCGGATGACCGTGTTCAGCGCCTATGTGGTCTGTTCGATGCTGGTGTCGCTTGCGGCTTTCCTGTTCTGCGCCCGCATCGGAAGTGCGGCTTCGGATGTCGGGTCCGGGCTCGAACTGCAGGCGCTCACGGCAACGGTGCTTGGCGGCATCTCGCTCGGTGGCGGCCGCGGCTCGGTTGCCAAGGCGCTGATGGGTGTCGTCTTCGTTCTTATTCTTTCCAACAGCCTGCTGACGCTTGCGGTGCCTGGCCCGGTGAATGCGCTGATGCTCGGTCTCGTTCTGCTTGCCTCGGTGTTTCTCGATGTCCGTTGGGTCAAGAACCGTCACAAGATCCTGCGCAGCGTCTATATTTCGCCGACCTTTGCCAAGATGTCGAAGGCCGTTTCGACTGCGCCCGGAACGCCCATGGCCGTCAATGATCGGCTCAAGGATGTCGGTGTCATCGGTCTCGGTATTCTCGACGGTGCCGAAGACGTGATCTTCGACAAGGAAGACCGGCTCTATACGGGCAGCCGCCAGGGTGAAATCCTGCGTTTCTATCCGCCGGATTACACCCGCTCCGAGCTTTTTGCCCATATCGGCGGCTCGCCGCTCGGCATGGCCTTCGATCGCAACGACAATCTCGTCATCTGCGTTGCCGGCATGGGTCTCTATCAGGTGTCACCCGCAGGCGAAGCCAAGCTTCTGACTGCGGAGACGAACCGCAGCCTGACCTCGGTCGTCGACGACAGCACGATGAAGCTTGCAGACGATTGCGACATCCTGCCGGATGGCCGTATCGTCTTTTCGGAGGCCACCGTGCGTTTCGAGATGCACGACTGGTATGCCGATGCTTTGGAAAGCCGTGGCAATGGTCGTATCATCGTCCATGATCCAGCCACGGGCTCGACCCGGACGCTGATTTCCAACCTCGTCTTCCCGAATGGCGTCTGCACATCCTTCGACGGACAATCGGTGCTCTTCGCCGAAAGCTGGGCCTGCCGTATCAATCGCTACTACTTTGCCGGCCCCAAGGCCGGGAAGCTGGAACGGGTCATCGAAGGGTTGCCGGGCTATCCCGACAATATCAACCGCGCTTCGGACGGCACCTACTGGCTCGCCCTCATGGGCATGCGGACGCCCGCACTCGACCTGTCGCTCGAAATGCCGGGTTTCCGTCGCCGCATGGCCCGCCGCGTGTCGGAAGATGCCTGGCTGATGCCGAACCTCAACACCGGTTGCGTGCTTCGCTTCAACGAACAGGGTGAGATCCTCGAAAGCTTCTGGGATCAGACCGGCGAGAAACATCCGATGATCACCTCCATGCGCGAGCACAAGGGCGTTCTTTATCTGTGCGGCATCTTCAACAACAGGATGGGTACGCTCAAGCTGCCCGATGCCGACCAGTCCTGGTTCAGCACCGAATCCTACTGGGGGAAGCGCACATGAGGCTGTTTGGAGATTTCTTCGACCGCATGCTCGGTCGTGGCAGTTGGGCGGTAACGGTTCCGACCTTTGACGGGCCGTTGCTTCCCAACCAGAGGCTTGAGGAAGCCGAGACCGTCGCCAACCTTCTCGAGGTCGACAATCTCGTTTCGACCGGAAAGGGTCTGCTGGCGTCGAGCGGCAACAAGCTGATGCTGGTTCAGCCCGACAGTTCCATGGAGGAACTGGTAGCGTTTCCGCAGGCTATTACTGCGCTTGCCGCTGCGCGCGGCATGACGGCGCTGGCGCTCGATGGCGAGGGCATCGTCATTCGCGGTGGGGCTCACGATGGCTTGTCGATCAAGTCATCGGGATTGCAGACGCTGAACTGCGTGACCGCGCTCACATTTCTCGACAGCGAAACCCTGCTGGCCACCAATGGCTCGACCACGGTTGGGGCACAAGGCTGGCGTCGGGACCTGATGCAGAAAGGTGCAACCGGCAGCGTCTGGAAGATCGATCTCGCGCGCGGCAAGGCCGATCTCGTCAAGGATGGACTTGCCTGGCCGGCCGGTGTTGCCACCACGGGTTCCAACCGCATCTTTGTCTCGGAAGCCTGGCGCCATCGCATTATCGCGATCGATTTGGCAACGGGTGCGCAGGAGAATGTGCTCGAGCATCTGCCGGCCTATCCGGCGCGGATTTCGCCTGCCATTGATGCCGGTTACTGGGTGACCTTCTATTCCTGCCGTAACCAGCTGGTGGAATTCATTCTCAGGGAAGACCGGTTCCGCGACCGGATGCTGTCTGAAGTGCCCGAAGCCTTCTGGATGGCGCCATCGCTCAGCTCGTGGAACTCGTACCAGGAGCCGATGCAGGGAAGCCAGCTGAAGCAGATGGGTGTCCTGAAACCTTATGCCGTCACCCGCTCCTATGGACTGGTGGTCAATTGCGACCCCAAGATGCGACCACTTTCCAGCTACCACTCGCGCGCCGACGGAAAGGTTCATGGCATCCTGTCTGCCTGCGAGATCGGCGATGACCTGATCGTCGCATCGCGAGGCGGTTCGAAGATCCTGAAGCTCGCCGGCGTTGCCAGCGGAGAGCGAGGCTGAGATGAGCACCATCATCGAATTCAAGAATGCGACCAAGGCTTTCGGAGGCGTTGCCGCCTTTCGCAATGTCGATTTCACGTTGAAGCCCGGCGAAATCCATGCGCTTCTCGGCGAAAATGGTGCTGGCAAATCCACCATGACCAAGGTCATGTCGGGCGTCTATCGACTCACGGAAGGCAAGTATTTCTTCGATGGCAAGGAGGTCGATTTCGGATCTCCCGCCGAAGCCCTGAAGGCCGGCATCGCAATGGTCTTTCAGGAAACCAACCTGGTTCCGGCCATGACGGTTGCCCAGAACCTCTATCTCGGCGAGGAAAAGTTCTTCAACCGTCTGCGTGGTCTGAACATCCAGGCCCGGCAGTTCCTCGTTGGCATGGGCTTCCAGGTCGATCCGACGGCGCAGGTCAGCACGCTCG
Source organism: Fluviirhizobium alvei (assembly GCF_030551875.1). Taxonomy (GTDB): domain Bacteria; phylum Pseudomonadota; class Alphaproteobacteria; order Rhizobiales; family Rhizobiaceae; genus Rhizobium_E; species Rhizobium_E alvei. The sequence goes on from NZ_JAUOZU010000018.1 coordinate 74,745, forward strand.
GTGCGGCCCACAAGCAGATGGTGGAAATCGCCCGGGCCGTCCATCACAAGGCGCGCGTCATCATCTTTGACGAACCGACCGCAACGCTGACGCCGGAAGAAAAACGCCATTTCTTCAATCTCGTCGACCGGCTCGTCAAAGCCGGCGTTGCGATCATCTTCATCACGCATGCGCTGGAAGAGGCGCTGCAGGTCGCCAACCGGATCACTGTGATGCGCGATGGCGAGATCGTCGCGACCGGTGCAGCGTCCGAGTTCACGCGCAATTCGATCGTCCAGGCGATGGTCGGGCGCAATCTCAGCGAAACGCTGCATGGCTCGGCGAAACGCGTGCCGCGCGGTTATGGCGAGAAGGTGCTGTCGGTTGAAAACCTGTCCTGCGCCGGTCTTGTCCGCAACTCCTCCTTCTCGGTGTTTGCCGGCCAGGTGACGGGCATGTTCGGCCTCGTCGGTGCCGGGCGCACGGAGATGGCCAAGGTTGTCGCCGGTGTGATGAAGCGCAACCTGTTTCACGGCGGAGAGATCCGCCTGTTCGGCAAATCGGTCCGCTATCGGGTGCCGCGTCCGGCCATGCTCGATGGCATCGTTTATGTGACGGAAGATCGCAAGCTAGACGGTTTTTTCGAAACCATGACGGCCGGCGAAAACCTGCAGATCGGCGAATTGTCCGAAACGGCCAATCCTCTGTCGGTCGTCTCGATGAGCCGGGCCAAGGAACTGGTGGCCGATTGGGGCGCGCGGTTGCGCCTCAAACAGATAAACGACCGGGCGCGTATGATCGAGCTCTCGGGTGGTAACCAGCAGAAGGTGGTTATTGCCAAGTCGCTGATCCAGAAACCGAAACTCATCATTTTCGATGAACCGACCCGCGGCGTCGATGTCGGTGCGATCGTCGAAATCCACCAGCTGATCAACGATCTTGCCGATCAGGGCATGGCCGTTGTCGTCATCTCGTCCTACCTGCCGGAAGTCATGTCCGTTTCCGATCGCATCCTCGTCGTCAAGCGTGGCCGCGTGGTCGAGGAAATGATGGCTTCCGACGCATCGGAAGAGAAAATCATGTTTGCTGCCGTCCATTGATCCCCTCCCAACTTGACTTCCCCAACCGTTTGCGCAGACCGTCGCAAACGGTTTCTTTTTTTGATCTCAGGGGTTCGACGGGATCTCTGGTGCCAGTTGTTTCAGGTGGCGGCCTTTTCAAGGCCGTCATTTTCATCGAGAATGTTAGACCATGACCAGCGTCAATTTGAAATTGCTTCAGACCTTCCTGCTTGCAGCTGAGTTCGGGAGTTTCCGCAAGGCGGCAGATGAGAGCAACCGGTCGCCGTCTGCGGTCAGCATGCAGATCCGGGATCTCGAGGAACAGATCGGCATTTCACTCTTCATCCGGACGCCGCAAAGGGTTAACCTGACCAGCGAAGGCCAGGCCCTGTTCGAGGAAATCGGGCGGGCGATGGCAGATGTACAGGCCAGCCTCGACAAGCTTACGGAACTGGCGGCGCGGCGCAAGGGCAAGATCCAGATCGCCTGTGCTCCCACGCTGGCCGCAAGCCGGCTGGGCGATATTCTCGCCACCTTCAAGCTCCGTTATCCGCGTAGCATCGTGGAAGTGCAGGAAACACCGCCACAGGCGGCGCTGGCGATGCTGCAACAGCAGGAAGTGGAATTCTACATCGGTCCTGAAGTACCCAATCTCAACGAATTCCAGTTCGAATCAATCATCGATGATCCGTTGGTCGCCTGCGTCCCGGAGGAGCTTTATAGCGGGGAAAAGAAGATCAAGCTCGAAACGCTGGCCCGCTTTCCTCTCATCATGCTGAACCGCAAGACAGCCGTTCGCGGATTGGTTGACCGCCTCATCCAGGAGGAGGGGATCGAGCTCAAGGCTCAATATGAGGTCGAGAATGCCCAGACGGCGCTGGCGCTCGCCTGTTCCGGCCTCGGGATTTCGATCGTGCCGGGCATCGCGCTCGGGGTCAATGTCGACAAGAGGGTGCGCGTGGTTCCGCTCGACAACCCCAATGCGCGGCGCGCCGTCGGTATCATCACCACGCGCGGCTATGTTCAGCAGCGCTATGCGGAGCAGCTGATTGCGCTGATCCGCACCAATCTACGTGGCGAAAGCTGATCGTTTCCGTCAGTCGGTCTGGATCCAGACCGCTTTGGTTTCGAGATATTCGTGCAGATGCTCGGTCCCGCCCTCGCGGCCATAGCCGGACATCTTCATGCCGCCAAACGGAACGGCGGGATCGATGGCGTGATACATGTTGACCCAGACAGAACCGGCCTTGATACGGCGAACGAGCTTGTGTGCGAGCCCGAGATTCTGGGTGAAGATACCGGCGGCCAATCCATAGGGAGTGGCATTCGCCCGCTCGACCACTTCGTCGATCGTATCGAAAGGCATCGCGGAAATGACGGGACCGAAGATTTCCTCGCGTGCGATCCGCATGTCGTCCTTCACACCGCCGAACACGGTGGGCGTGATGAAGTTGCCGCCATCATAGAGGGGGCCGGAGAGACGATTGCCGCCCGCCATCAGGTTTGCGCCTTCGCTCTGGCCGGATGAAATGAAGCCCTCGACGACCTTTGCCTGTCGGGCAGATATCAGCGGACCGATATCAGTGTCTTCCTCGATGCCGTGGCCAATGCGGAGCGACCGGGCATAATCGGCGACCTTTCCAACGAACTCATCGTGGATTTCGCGTGCGACGAACAGGCGCGAGCCTGCAATGCAGATCTGGCCGGAATGGGCAAAAACGGCCATTGCAGCGATTGGCACGGCGCGCTCGATATCGGCATCGCGGCAGATGATCAGGGGCGATTTTCCACCCAGTTCGAGCGACACCCGCTTGAGATTGCCGACGGCTGCACGGGCAATGGCCTGGCCGGTCGCGGTTGATCCGGTGAAGACGATCTTGTTGACGTCCGGATGCTCGGCCAACCGGGCTCCGGCGACTGAGCCCTTGCCGGTTACGATATTGACAACGCCATCGGGGACGCCGGCTTCCTGCATCAGCTTGGCGATGAGAAGCGGGGTCAGCGGTGCGTCTTCAGAGGGTTTCAGAATAACCGTGCAGCCGGTCGCGAGCGCTGGCGCGATCTTCCAGATCGAAGCCGCCGTTGGCGCGTTCCACGGAATGATGGCGCCGACGACGCCGATCGGCTCCCTGCGGGTGAAGCTGACGATCTCGCCCGGAAACGAATTGTCGATCACCTCGCCATGCAGCGAAGTTGCCATACCGGCATAGAACCGCAACATGCCGATGACGCGGCGCTTGTTGGCAATTGTCCGGCTGATCGGCATGCCCATGTTGAGCGTATCGGAGACCGAAAGTCTTTCCCAGTTCGCTTCGAAGAGATCGGCGATCTTGAGGAGCAGCACCTGTCGTTCATACGGCGTGAATTTCGACCACGGGCCTTCGAATGCCTTGCGGGCAGCAACCACGGCGGCATCGACATCGGCCGCACCGGCGAGCGGAACAGTCGCCAGCACTTCGCCCGTTGCGGGGTTATAAGCTTCACTTACCTCACCGGATTGGGCCGCGACCCACTGACCGCCGATGAACATCGGGCGGAAGCCGCCATCATACAGGTCGCCCGCCAGCTTCTTGGCGTCGAAATTCAGTGTCATGGCGATCTCCTCCCATTCCAATTCCGAGCGCGATATTCACCAGTTACCCGGTCGGGCACAAATAAAGAAACCTAAAAGGGCGTTCAGATAATCGGACTGTGAAATGCGGACGACTTGTCGGATGTTGGGGCAAATGGAGGAGTCTTTATGCGTCTGGCAAACAAAGTGGCCATCGTTACCGGTGGCGGTTCGGGATTCGGCGAGGGAATCGTTCGCAAATTCGTTGAAGAAGGCGCTCGCGTCGTTCTGGTTGATCGCGATCTTGCGGCAGCGGAGCGTGTAGCAGCCGCTTTCGGCGATGCCGTGGCAGCGATTTCCGGCGATGTCGCCGTCCTCGACAGTTTCATCGCGGCGCGTGATCTCGCGCTCTCCCATTTCGGGAGCCTGCATATCCTGGTCAACAACGCCGGCGTCGGCCAGCTGCCGATGCCCATGGAAGAGATGGACGAGGCGCTTTTCGATCGCCTTTTCAATGTCAACATTCGCTCGATCTATAACGGCGCGCGCGCCGTCGTGCCGCATTTCAAGGCCCAAAGATATGGCGCCATTCTCAATGTGGCGTCGACCGGCGGCGTGTCGCCCCGCCCAAATCTGACCTGGTACAACGCTTCCAAGGGCTGGGATATCGCAGCGACGCGCGGCATGGCCGTGGAACTGGCGCCATTCGGCATCCGCGTCAATGCCATCAATCCGGTGGCCGGCGATACGCCGCTCCTGTCGACCTTCATCGGTTCCGACAGCGAGGAAAGCCGTGCACGGATCGTTGCGACCATCCCGATCGGTCGTCTGTCGACGCCGGCCGACATGGGCAATGCCGCAGCGTTCCTGTGCTCGGATGAAGCCAGCATGATCACCGGCGTCGACCTGAATGTCGATGGCGGCAAGTGCATCTGAAGAGGCCGGGATGAAAGAGATCTATGAGATCGCGGTCGTCCATGGCGACGGTATCGGACCGGAGGTCTGCTCGGCTGCCGTCGAAGTGGTGAAGGCAGCGTTGGGCAACGGCTCGCCGCTCAATTTCCGCGAATATCCGGCCGGGGCTGAGCATTTCCTCAAGACGGGCGAGAGTTTTCCGGAGCCAACATTCGATGCCTGCCGAAGCTCCGATGCCATCCTGCATGGCGCTGGTGGCATTCCGGGTGTCGTCCATCCGGATGGGACCGAAGCCGGGCTTGACTTTACCCTGCGCCTTCGGTTCGAGCTCGATCTTTACGCCAACATCCGGCCGATCCGGCTCTTCGAAGGCGTGACATGCCCGCTCGCTGGCGTGAAGGCCGGCGAGATCGATTACATCATCCTGCGGGAGAACAGCGAAGGCCTTTATGCCGCCCGCGGCGCAGGCGTGCAGCTTCGTGGCGAGCTTTCCGTCGATACCCTGGTCCAGACAAGGGTGGGTGTGGAGCGGATCGTCCGCAAGGCGTTTGAGCTGGCACGCGCTTCCAACGGCGCGCCGAAGGACGGTGTCAAGCGCGTGACATGCTGTGACAAGGCCAATGTGTTGCGATCCTATGCCTTCTTCCGCGCGGTGTTCGACGAGGTGGCGCCTGACTATCCAGATATCGAGGTCGAGCATGTGCTCATCGATGCGATGACCATGCATCTCGTGCTGCGACCGGGCCATTTCAACGTCATCGTGACGGAGAACATGTTCGGTGACATTATCTCCGATCTTGGTGCGGCCACGATCGGCGGCATGGGTCTCGCCCCCTCGGCCGAACTCGGGGAGCGGAACGGGTTCTTCCAGGCGGCGCACGGTTCGGCGCCCGATATCGCAGGCAAGGGCATCGCCAATCCCTATGGCACCGTTCTGTCAGCCGCTGCCATGCTTGACTGGCTCGGTAGCAAGTACGCGGATTCCCGGCTGTCGGACGCGGCAGCCAATATCCGCGCCGCCACCAACAAGGCTCTGGCTGAAGGTTGCCTGAGCGCGGATCTCAAGGGCAACTGGAAGTCGGCGGATATTACGCGTCGTCTTTGCGATCAACTCGCCGCCATGCGTTGAAGCGAGGCCAGTTCGCTGGCCTCGTCTTCCTGCGGGCGATGATCAATAGCCGGCCTTGATCTTCTCGAATTCGGCGATCATCTTTTCGCGGAGCGCGATTGGCATCGGCGACTGGAAGAGCGTGTTGTCGACGAACTTGTCGATGTTGTCGTAGCCCTTTGCCTTCAGGATGGCGGGATCGACCGCGGCCATGCCCTTGCCGTTGGCATGGCCGTAGCCCCAGGAATCCACCATATAGGTGGCAATGTCCGGGTTGGAGATCGCGTTGAGGAAGTCATAGGCGGTTTCGTCGGTGGCGCTGCTGTCCTTGAGGCGCACATAGCCGCAGACCCAGGTCGAATGGCCTTCTGCGGTGTCCTTTTTCATGGTGACGGGAATATTGTCCTTTTGCAGCGTCGTTCCGGTCTCGTTCCAGCCCCAGGCCAGATCCACTTCGCCCGACGCCATCGCCTGGCTGAGATCGGTGTTTTCCGTCCAGTAGAGCCGGACATTCTTGTGCACCTCGCGCAGGAAGGCCGAGGCCTCGGCGAATTGTGCGTCGGTCATTTTCGTCCAGTCCTTGAGGCCGATCGCGAGGCTCGCAAGGGCATAGGCATCATCGACATTGTCGCCGATCGATACCCGATCCTTGAATTTGGGATCGGCGAAGGCTTTCAGTGACGCGACCTCGGCATCCGTGACCTTGTCGCTACGATAGATGGCAAGCGTATTGCCCCATTCGAAGGGCAGGAACCAGGCCTTGCCATCCGATGACGTCATGAGGTTGTTCATCTTGGCAATGCCCGGCAGAACATCCTTCCAGTTGGTCAGTTTGGCGGGATCAAGTTCCTGCAGCAGGCCGGCCTCACGCCATTTCACAACGCTCTGCGAACAGGGGTGGGCGAGATCGGCCTTGAAGCCGGAGCGCAATTTCTGGAACGCTTCCTCTTCATCGCCGAAGAAGCTGAAATCCGGCTCGCTGCCATGTTTGGCGGTATAGGCGGGATGGAAGGCCGGATCCTCGTAGCCCGACCAGTCGAAGATGGTCAGGTCGGCGGCCGAGGCTGCTGTTGGGCCAAACAGGGCCAAGGTCGAGAGGCAGACGGATGCAAAGAGGGTTCGGGTCCGGTTCGGCTTTGTCATGCACTCTCTCCTTTTCAGCTTTTTCTAGCGCGGCTTTGGCCCGCCTGGTTCGATATGTTTCGGGAACAGGGCAACGAGATTGGCGATGGCGGCCGCATGCGCCGTCTCGCGCGACAATCCGTCATTCATCATCAGCCGGAACCAGAGGCCTTCGAGTGTGGCGCAAAGGGCCAGCGACGCCGCTTCCGGATCGTAATCATATCCGGCTTCGGCCTTCATCTCGGCGCAGAGATTTTCGAATGTTTCCTGGTATTTGAGATCACGGGCGCCGCAGAGCGCCTGATAGGTGGGACGCGACTTGGCTTCACCCCAGAAGGCGCACCAGGCTGCGAGCTTGCGCTTGGTGCAGATGCGACGATCGAAATCGGCGGCAACCAGCGCCCAGATCTTGCTCGCCGGGTCGGCTGCCGCTTTGGAGAGGGCAGCGTTCCAATGGTTGGCATATTCGTCTGCCATGGATTGCAGGGTCGCAATCAGCAGGTTTTCCTTGCTCTCGAAATGGAAATTGACGATGCCGCGGGAAAGCCCGGCACCATCGGCCACATTCGCGAGCGTGGTTTCTGCATAGCCGCGTTTGGCGAGCGAATCGATCGTTGCCTCGATCAGTTGCTGCTGACGTGTTTCCTTGGAAGCCTTGCGGCTCTTCTTGTCATTCTCGATTGCCCGCGCGGTGCCCATACTGGCCGCCATCTCCCTGGTCTCTCGGGCAAGCACCATAGCCATCTCAGCCTGCCCCTGGTTTGGTTGCGGCCAAGTGAGTGGGGCAATGTTCGCCGCTGTCAAGGACCTTTTGCATGGCCGTCCAGGTGCGGATATTCTTGTCAATGAAGGCGGGGCTGGTCAGGGCGACGGCCTGATCGTAGAGCGGACCCGTCAGCTGGGCGAGTTCGCCAGCGGCTTCCTTGCGGTACCATTCGTTGCGACTTTCGGTCCTGATGTCGACAAATCCCGCTTTCGCCATCGCCTGTCGATAGCGGGCGGGCGATGCCATGCCGAAGCTCAATCCTTCCGCCTCGATATAATTGAGCATGTCCTGCGAGGGCGGTTCGTCGTGGCCGATCAGCCAATCGGAGGCGGCAAAACGACCGCCGGGTTTGAGCACCCGGAAGATTTCGGCAAAGACGGCGTCCTTGTCGGGAACATGCACCATCGCATCCTTGGAGAAGACGAGGTCGAATTCACCATCGTCGAAGGGCAGACGGCCCGGAGCAGCCTGAACGAAATCGACGCGATCGGACAGGCCCGCCTTCGCGGCACGTTCGCGGGCCCGTTCGATCACCGGTCTTTCCACATCAAAGCCTGTCATGTGACGCGGTGAAAAGCGCTCGGCGATGAAGAGGGTGATGCCGCCCGAGCCGCAACCGAGATCAAGTACGCGCAAACCGGCAAGATCGATGCCATGGAGGATGCGTTCCACTTCCGAAGGCCCGCCCGGCGACAGATATCCATCGCCCCAGATCAGCTCCAGAAAGCGCATATGTTCGTCGTCATATTCGGCGTCACGCTGCATTTCCGCTGTCATGTCGGGCCCCGAAATGGTCAGGAAAACATGTTCCTTGATATGAAATCCTATAACGAATTCCGCAGATTGCAATATGCTTGCTGAATATTCATTCAAAATCTCTGGACAGGATTGCGCTTTCCGTGCCAGTTTTTACCGGTGAACCGGGAGAGCGGAATGAAGCGGTACGACGCGGTGATCATCGGGGGTGGCCACAATGGCCTGGTAACGGCCGGCTATCTGCAGCGCGCTGGGCTGGATGTCGTTGTTGTGGAAAAGAACCCCTGGGTTGGTGGGGCTGCGACCAGCCGCGAACTGACGCCGGGCGTTGCCTATTCCAACTGTTCCTATGTCTGCTCGCTGTTCCGGCCGGAGATCATGCGCGATCTCGAACTGCCGCGGCATGGGCTGCAGATCGTCGCCTATGAAGGCGGTGCGGTGATGACGCGGGAAGGCGGCTATCTCGCATCCTATCGCGACCACGACCGGCATCGGCGTGAATTCGCCCGTTATTCTGCCCGCGATGCGGAAGCCTATGAGCGCTATGCCCGCGATGTGACGCGGCAGTGCCGCCTGATCCAGCCCTTCCTCCTGCGCACCGCTCCGGATCCCTTCTCCTTCAAGCCGCGCGACCTTTCGGAAATGCTCTTCCTGGCCCGCAAGTTCGGCGAGTTCAGCCCGAGCCAATTGGCCGAGACGCTGCGGTTCTGGACCATGTCGATTTCGGATTTTCTCGACGAGTATTTCGAGACCGAGGTCATCAAGGCCTATCTGGCGCTGTCCGGCATCATCGGCACGGCGCTTGGCCCGATGTCGCCGGGCACGGCCTATGTGCTGCTCCACCACTATATGGGCGAGGTTGACGGTTCCGTCGGCGCCTGGGGCTATGCGCGCGGTGGCATGGGCGCTGTCACCCAGGCGCTCGCGGCCTCCTTCCGCGCGGCCGGCGGCACCATCCTGACCGAAAGCGAGGTTTCCCAGGTCCTCGTTCGCAATGGCAAGGCGGAGGGCGTGGTGCTCGCCAATGGCGATGAGGTGCACGGCAATCGCGTCATCTCCAATGCGGATGTTAAGCGGACCTTCCTGAAACTGGTCGAGGAAAAGGAACTGCCCGACGATTTCGTCCACCGCGTCAAGCATTTCAAGATGCGCGGCTCCTCCGGCAAGGTGAACATCGCGCTCGACGGCCTACCGGAATTTCCGGCGTTGCCGGCCGGATCCAGCTGCATCAAGGGCGATCTCCATTTTACCGATACGGTGGAGCGGATCGAGCGCGCCTATGACGACTGGAAGGCGGGGCGCTGGTCTGCCGATCCGTTCCTTGATGCCATGATTCCGACCACGCTCGATCCGACCATGGCCGAGCCCGGCAAGCATTTCATGAGCTGCTTCGTGCAATATTGCCCGCCGAAGGTCGAGGGTCGCGACTGGACCGATGCGGACCGGGATGGTTTTGCCGAGTCCGTCATCAGCCAGATCGCCGAATATTCCCCCGGTTTCCGCGACCGCATCCTGCATATGGAAGTGCGCACCCCGCGCGAGCTCGAAGCGGAAGTGGGGCTCACCGAGGGCAATATCTTCCAAGGCGAACTGACCTTCGACCAGTTGCTGTTCAATCGGCCGGTACCGGGCTACGCCCAGTATCGCAGCCCGATCCGCGATCTCTATATCTGCGGTTCGTCCACCCATCCCGGAGGCGGCGTGATGGGCGCGCCCGGCTACAATGCCGCCGCTGAAATTCTCCGTGACCTCGGCAAATCCCGTCATCACATGAGCCCGGCCCATGACATCCTTTGACACGATCATCATTGGCGGCGGCCACAACGGTCTGGTGGCCGCTGGCCTGATGGCGAAGGCAGGCCGCCGTACCCTGCTTCTCGAGGCGTCCGATACGCTCGGCGGCGCGCTGCGCGATCATGAATTCGCCCCCGGCTTCCGGTCCGGCGGGCTAGTCCACATGCTCAACCGGCTTTCGCGGGAAGCGCTTGGCGATCTTGGCATCTCCGCCGACAGTTTTGGTTCGGAAAATCTCCCGACCGTGCTGTTGTCGGAGGGAAAGGCGCCCGTCATCCTGCGTGGCGCCTATGGTGCGAGCCTGGAAGGCATCGATGCTGAAGAAGCAAAGCGCTTTTCGGTGCTTCGGGAGACGCTCCTGCGACAGGCCTCCATCCTCAGGCGGTTTCTGGCAAAAGCGCCGCCGCGACCGGGCGCGATCGGCCCGATGGAAATGCTTGGTCTCGCCGGCACCGGTTTCGAGCTGATCCGGCATGGGCGGGCACCGGCGCGCGATTTCGCCCGCATGCTGCTGATGAATGTGACCGACGTTGCCGACGAGTATCTGACCGATGACCGGCTGAAGGGCTTGCTTGCGTTCGATGCAACGCTCGGAATTCACCTCGGACCTCGATCTCCGACCTCTCTTCTCGGCCTCTACTATCGGCTGACTGGTGAAGCGGCGGGGCTGATTGGGGGCCAGATGGTGCCCAAGGGTGGGTTCCAGACCCTGACCGGGTCATTGCAAGCGGCCTTTGCCCGCGCCGGCGGATCAGTGCGGCTTTCTGCGCCGGTGGCGCGCATTCTCACGGCGGGTGGCAGGGTTTCAGGCGTCCGGCTCGAAAATGGTGAAGAGATATTCGCGACCGAATTGATCGCGGCCATTCATCCCGGTTCAGCGCTGCAGGGGTTGCTCGCGCCGGGCGAAGTCGACACCGGTCTCTCCTCTGCCATCAGAAAAATCCGTAGCAAGGGCAACGTCGCCCGCCTGTCGCTGGCGCTTGATCGTTTGCCGGAGATTGCCGGCCTCACACCGAATGACCTGCGTGGACGAATGGTGATCGCGCCTTCCGTCAATCAGGTGGAAAATGCCTTCAATCCCGCCAAATACGGTGCGTTTTCGCCGGATCCCGTTATGGAATTCAGTTTCCCGAGCCTGCACAATCCGCATTTGGCGGCGGGCAACGGAGCCGTGCTTTCCGCACTCGTGCAGTTTGCGCCCTATGATCTCAAGGGAGGCTGGGATACCGGGCGGGCAACCTTCCTCGAGAACGTCCTCAAGGTGCTCGAGCGGGCAGTTCCTGGCCTCAGCCAACGGATCGTCGGGTCCGAACTGCTCGTGCCGCCCGATATCGAGGCGCGCTACCGCATGCCCGGCGGCCATTGGCACCATGGCGAATTGCAGGCCGATCGTATGCTTCTCAATCGTCCGGTCTTTGCCCTCTCGGATTATTTCACGCCGATCGACGGACTGTTTCTGGCCAGCGCCGGCTGCCATCCGGGCGGCGGCATTTCCGGTCTTGCCGGCCGCAATGCCGCGCGTGCAATTCTCAAGCGGAGGCGCTCATGATCCCGACCGCACGATCCCGCAATCTTGCGGCCATCCAGCATGGCCATATCGGCGAGGAGCTTCGCCAGACGCCGTTCCATCCGCGACTGGAAGCGCTTGCGCATGCCAATGACTGGTATGCCTGGTCCGGCTTCAAGGCACCGCATTCGCTCTACGACGAGGAGCTCGAATATTTCGCCATCCGTTCGACGGCGGCCCTCTTCGATATTTCACCGATGACGAAGTATCGCATCGAGGGGCCGGGGGCCGAAGCCTTCCTCAATCGGCTGACGCTCCGCGATGTCCGCAAGCTCGCGCCCGGTCGCGTCCACTATACCGCCTGGTGCGACGATGAGGGCCATGTTCTGGATGATGGCACGCTTTTCCGGCTGGCGCCGGACCGGTTCCGGCTCTGCTCGCAGGAACGGCATCTACCATGGCTGCTCGATAGCGCAGTGGGGTTCGATGTCCGCATCACCGATGAAACGGAGGCTGTTGCGGGGCTCGCGCTGCAGGGGCCCTGTGCCTATGCGGTTCTCAGGGATGCCGGTTTCGATGGCGTCGAAAAGCTGCGGCCATTCCAGCTGGCGGATTTTCCGCATGCAGCGGGAACCGTGACGATCTCGCGGACCGGCTTTACCGGCGATCTCGGCTACGAACTGTTCGTGTCTGCCGATCTGGCCTTGTCTCTCTGGGACCGGATCTGGCAGAGCGGCCAGCGCAATCGCCTGAGAGCGATCGGCTATTCGGCCCTCAACCGGGCCCGGATCGAGGCGGGTTTCATTGTCGCCAACGCCGATTTTGTCACTGCCGAGACGGCCTTGCGCGAGGATCGGTTGCGGTTGCCCGACGAGATCGGGCTCGACTGGATGGTCGATCTCGAAAAGCCGAATTTCAATGGTCGCCATGCCATGATGGAGGCGCGCCGGACCGGGTCTCTCCGCCATGTTCTCGTCGGACTGGAGGTCGACGGCAATGTCGCAGGCCCGCTGTCGCTGATTTATCATCGCCAGAAGCGGGAGGTGGGGATAGTGACGGCTGCCACCTGGTCGCCCATCCTCAAGAAATCGATTGCGATTGCCAGCCTGTCGCGTCCTTTCGGTATCAGCCGCAATGATGATCTGTGGGTCGAGATCTATGTGTTGCGCGAGCTTCAGTACCAGAAACTGATGAAGCGGGTTCGGATTGTGCCGCGGCCGTTCCTGAAACTCGACCGGCGCGGCGCCAATCCGCCAGGGTTGCTCTGATGCCATCGGATCAAGCCATTCCCGGGGCGGTGGATCCGGAGGAGGTCGCCAACTGGAGGCTTATTCTCACGCCTGCCGGCGAGGAATGGTCCGGACGCGCCCGCTATGCCGCGGCGATGTTTTTCAACCGCCGCGGCGAGATGCCGCTCGATGTGCTCGAGATCTACCGCATCTGTTCACGCATCGACAACGAAGACGCGATTGATGCGCTCCGGGCCTACAGGATGGGCGCCGCGTGGATCGAACGCGTCGAGAGGATGCGGTTAGTCTTGGTCGCCCAGCCTGATGGTTCTTCAGGGACTTGAAGCCTTTACCCGACCTTGGATACCGTGCCAGTCGGTTTCACAAATTGCATTTTGACGGTTCTGCCTTCCGGTCAAAACGTTCGTGTCGCCTGGTAAGTGGGCCCTGCGGTACGCATTGATGATGATCTGCCAGCCTTCCGTCGGATGGGCTGCAATCATTGCCAATGCAATATCCCTTCGGGTAAGTCCGATGTCCCGCAGCAGGTGGTCATCCTTTGCGGCGAGGCCATTCAACTCGGCTCTGAAACGCTGCCAACGCCGCCATTCCACGATCCGCGAGATTGCGGTGCGAAAGGGTCGCGGTCGCAGGACGTTCTGCAAGGCTTGCTGGTTCAGGATTGTCAAAATCAACATGTTCTGATCCCCTCAATACTCGAAGTCCGAGACGGATATGTTGGCCTTGCTCATACCTTCCAGGATAAGGACATCGCCATTGCCGAGATCGATCTCGACATTTACTCCAACCTGGTGGATCTTCGTGGAAAAAGCAGAATAGTCGTAGATCGAGTCCATGCCCTCGACTTTGAGCTTGTCGGCGCCATCTTCGAAGCCGAGAATAGTGTCGCGGTCATAGTCTCTGGAAAAGACGAAGATGTCATCGCCCAGGTGACCATGGAGGATGTCGTCACCCTTGCGTCCATCGAGAATGTCATTTCCCTGGTAGCCCGAGAGCGTGTTCTCCTTGTTTGAGCCCACCAATCTGTTGTCCAGCGCATTTCCTGTGGCTTCCTGTGCATTGCCAAGAAGCACGAGATTTTCGACGTAGTCACCAAGTGTGTAGGAGACGCTGCTTTTGACTGTGTCCACACCTTTGAAGATTCCTTCGACGATCTGGAATCCCTGCAGGGGGCTGATCCCGGTGATGATGTAGGTGTCGCTTCCCGCGCCGCCATAGACTTTGCCATCAATCGATCCGCCACGGGTGATGAATGTGTCGTTCCCGCCTTCCAGGAGAACGTTTCCGAAAATCTTGCCGCGATTGATAACGGTGGTGGAAACATCTTCGTCTATCATGGCGCGCGGCGCGCGAATGATGCCATCATTCACCAGACGATTGCCGTCCGTGCCTCTGAAGATGATCCCGATATTGTCCGACCGAATGATCCCATCCTCGCCGTTGATCATCGTCGCGGTTGTCTTGGCACCAGCTGCGGTATCCGTCGCTGAGCTGGAAAGTCCGGTCATGTCGACGCCGACACTATCTGCATCGATAAGCCTTTCGTTCGTTACTCTGCCAGCGGCGTTCTGGTCCTTGCAGGCAATTTCAATCCCTGTCTCTCCACGGATTGTGCCATCGTTGAAAACGTTGCCGCCATTGTTGAGGTTGACTCCCCACTCACCGGATTCGAGGTGGCCGTGGTTGACGATCGAAACGTTCTTCCCATCGCCGCCAATGGCTACTGCTGCTGCGCCGCTGACTGTGATGTTCGATGTGGCACCAACAAAGATGCTTGTTTTGCCACCAGTGGCATTGATGCCGCACTCATCGTTGCTGCTGGTCGTTAAATCTCCGAAGATCTTGATCCTGGTATTTGAAAAGCCGTTGGTATCGATTCCGGTTCCATCGATCTGGAAGTGAGCCTGTTGCCCCACGACCCAGAGATCTCCACCCTTGGTGATATTCCAGGTGCTGGTGCGATCCTCGTTGGTAAAGTGCCTCGCCATTGCCTTCTCCTTTCCGTCATAGACTGATTGCATGAAGTTGCACGAATTTCATTGAATGGTTGCCTTGCCCATTCGGGTTCGGTAGGTTCGCCAGGCGTATCGCCGATAAATCCACCGTAACTGCCCGAATATTCCCGATACGCATGTCATCTCAGATTTATTCGTGCATATTCGTGCAATTTCATGACTTCGTCAAGGAGGGAAGATGCTGACCACGGAACGCAAGGCGCTGCTGATGGACCGGTTACGGCGGGATGGCCGCATCGTGGCGAAGGCGATCGCGGAAGAATTCATGCTGTCAGAAGACACGATTCGTCGCGATCTCAGGGAGTTGGCGGCAGAAGGCCTGCTCAATCGTGTCCATGGCGGGGCGTTGCCGATTTCACCGGATCTGCCGGATTTTGCCACGCGTACTCGGATCGAGTCAGATGAAAAGCAGCGCCTGGCGTCTGCCGCGGTCACGCTGGTCTCTCCCGGGCAGATGCTGTTTCTCGATGGTGGAACAACGAATGCGGCGCTCGCGCGGATTTTGCCCCGCCATTTCGCCTTCACCGTGGTCACGCATAGTCCAACCATCGCTGCCGAACTCGAGCAACATCCCACCGCGGAGGTCATTCTGCTGGGTGGCCGCCTTTACAAACACTCGATGGTGGCTGTGGGGGCGATGACAGCCGAGGCGATCGGTCGGCTACGGCCCGATCTCTTTTTCCTCGGGGTGACGGCCGCGCATCCGACCGAGGGTTTTTCGACCGGCGATATCGAGGAAGCGGCGATCAAGCGTCAGATCGTGCAGCAGGCGGCATCGACCTGGATCCTGTTGACATCCAACAAGCTCGATGCCGCATCGCCGGCCAATGTGGTGGCAAGCGATCAGATCACCGGGTTGGTGGTTTCGAATACAGTCGAAGCCAGCCGGCTGGCTGGCTTCGAAGCCAAGGGCATCAGGCTTCTGCGCGCCTGATCACCTTTCCGCTCAAGGTCAGCGACCTTTCCAGACCGGGTCGCGCTTTTCGGCAAAGGCGCGCGCACCTTCGAGATTGTCTTCCGACCCGTAAAGAACGTCGACTGTCTTCAGCTGCCGGCGAGTGATCTTGTTCATCGTGTCCTGGAACTTGTTGCCCTCGGCTTCCCGGACCACTTCCTTGATGGCGGCATAGACGAGCGGCGGACCGCTTTCGAGCAGGCGGGCAAGCTCCCATGCGCGTTCCATCAGCTTGTCGGCGGGAAGGATTTCATTGACGAAGCCCCAGCGATGCGCCTCCTGCGCATCGAGCCAGCGGCCGGTCAGCAGCATGTCCATGGCGATATGATAGGGAATGCGCTTGGGCAGCTTGATCGAGGCGGCGTCAGCCACCGTGCCGGAGCGGATTTCGGGCAGCGCGAAGGTGGCATGGTCCGCAGCCAGGATCAGATCCGTCGACAAGGCGATCTCGAGCCCGCCGCCGCAGCAGATGCCGTTGATGGCGGCGATGATCGGCTTGTTGAGATCACGCAATTCCTGCATGCCGCCGAAACCGCCAACGCCGTAATCGCCATCGACCGCATCACCGGCTGCTGCTGCCTTCAGGTCCCAGCCGGGGCAGAAGAATTTGGGACCTGATCCGGTGATGATGGCAACGCGGAGCGTGTCGTCATCGCGGAAATCCTGAAAGATCTTTCCCATGATGCGGGAGGTGATCAGGTCGATTGCATTGGCCTTCGGCCGGTCGATCGTGACTTCGAGAATACCGCCTTCGCGGCGGGTCTTGATGGGCGTATCGGTCATATCGGTTCTCCCTCTTATCCTGTTAGAGGGCTTTACCCCTCACCAACTACGGCCAGGGTTCGCTACGCTTACCCGGCCTTCGTATCCTCTCCCGCAAGGGGCAAGGTAAACCCGTGGAGCCCACAGTGCCTTAAATGGGCGGTGCTTGTGGCACCCTACCTCTCCCCTTGCGGGAGAGGATAGCAAGCCCGGATGAGACCGGAGGTCGAAGGCATGGGCGCGCTTGGTGAGGGGTGACTTTCCCTCAGCAAGCCTGCTTATCTCCTAATCCTCACCAGCGCATCCGCCGCGACAACACCTTGCCCCTCCGGCAGCACCATCAGCGGATTGATGTCCAGTTCCTCGATCGAGTCGGCATGGGCAATGACGAAATCGGCTGCAGCGGCAATGGCTGCGACCAGTGCTTCCATGTCGCCCTTTGCCTGGCCGCGATAGCCGGTCAGAAGCTTCGTGATCTTCAGTCCCGCAAGGGCCTCTTCGATTTGAGCCTTGGTCGCGGGCAGGGTGATAACAGCGCTGTCATCCATCAATTCGACAAGAATGCCGCCGGCGCCAACCGTCAGCACCGGACCCGCCACCGGATCGCGCAACGCACCGATAATGAGTTCCGCCACCGGTCGGGACGCCATCTTCTCGATGAGGAATTCGTCGGCAATGTCTTGCATCGACGTATGGGCTGACCGTACGGCCTCTGCCGAGGTCAGGTTGAGACGGACGGCGCCAGCCTCGGTCTTGTGGGCGATGCCGGATCCCTTGAGCACGACGGGAAAGCCGATTTCGGCTGCCGCTTCGACGGCTTCATCGACAGAGGCCACCAGGCGACCTTTCGGTACCGGCAATCCGTAATCCTTGAGCAGGTCCTTCGACTGGAATTCGGTGAATGTTCTGGCTTCGCCCTCTCTCACATCCGATTTCAGAAGCGGCAGGGGCTCGGGCCGCGCCCAGGCCTTGGCAATCGCATGGGCGGTCTGGGCCGCGACCAGGGCCTCATCGATGCCCATGAAGGGCACAACGCCATTGTCCAGCAAACGGAAGGCGACGTTTTCCGGCAGGTTTTCGCCCATCGACGCAACGATACCGGCATTGGCACCGGTTGCCTTGTGGGCGGCAATGACCGCATCGACCGTGGTCATCCAGTCGGCCGGATCGCAGCGATCGGAACGGGGAAAATCGAGAATGACGAGGTTGAGGGAATAGCCGCCCTTCATCATTTCCGAAAAGGCAATCGTCTGCTTTTCGCCATTGCCCCAGACGAAGGTGTGGTAATCGAGCGGATTGGAGAGCGTCACCATCTGCCCGAGCGTTTCGCGCAGCACCGGCAGCTGTTCCGGCTTGAGATCGCGGAAATTCACATCGAGGCCGACGGCGGAATCGGCGATCAGGGAGGCTTCGCCACCCGAGCAACTCATCGAGGAGATTTCGTTGGTCGCGAGTGGGCCGACGAGGTGCAGCAGCTTGAGTGTCTCCAGAAGGGCCGGTAGCGAACTGACGCGACCGATTCCGAGCCGCTCGAGCACGGCGCCGGAGACCTTGTCATTGCCGGCCAGCGAGGCGGTGTGGGAGACGGTGGCTTTCTGGGCCGCTTCCGATTTGCCCATCTTCAGGGCGACGACGGGCTTCTTGAGTTCGCGGGCCCGCTTGCCCAAGAGTTCCAGCATCTCGAGATCATCAAAACCCTCGATATGGAGACCGACGGCGGTGACGCGTGGATCTTCAAGCGCTGCCACGGCGAGTGCAGAAAGACCCGTCTGCGCCTGGTTGCCGGCAGTCATCAGATAGGCGAGCGGCAGGCCGCGCATCTGCATGGAAATGTTGCAGGCAATGTTGGAGCTTTGCGTCAGAACCGCTACGCCCTTCTCCGTCCGCACCATGCCATGCTGGTCCGGCCATAGAAGCGCGCCATCGAGCATGTTGATGAAGCCGTAGCAGTTGGGACCAACGACAGCCATGTCGCCAGCCGCCTCGACGAGCTGCGCCTGCAGGTCATGGCCATCGGCCAGTTCCGCCACGGCTTCGGAAAAGCCCGAGGCATAACAGATGGCGCCGCCCGCACCCTTGTCGCGCAGCTGCCGCATGATGTCGATTGTCAGCATGCGATTGACGCCGACGAAGGCCGCATCGGGGGCTGCAGGCAGATCAGCGACGGATCGGTAGCATTTATAGCCATGCACCTCATCCTTGGTCGGATGCACGGGCCAGATCTCACCCTTGTAACCCATCTTCTTCGACTGCTCGACGACACGGCCGGCTTCCTTGCCGCCGAAGACGGCAATCGATTTCGGGCGGATGAGGCGGGAAAGGGAATTGGGCGAGAGCGTTTTCATCCGAGCCATCTCCTGGAGAGAAAGAAGCCAGCTTCCAGCAGGGAAAACTGGGCCTGACGTATCTTGGCAACGTCGGGCAGGAGGCGCGACGGTGCCGGTATGTCAAATCGCCATGCGGGGAACAGGTCCTGCAGCAGCTGTGGTGCCGCAGGTCCATCAGGTTCTTCAAACTGCCCCGCACTTTCGTCCGTCATGGTCAGGCTCCGAACGGACGGAGGAGATCACGGCTGATGATGTGGCGCTGGATTTCGCTGGTGCCATCCCAGATTCGTTCGACGCGGGCATCGCGCCAGAAGCGGGCGAGTGGCAGATCGTCCATCAGGCCCATGCCGCCATAGATCTGGATCGCCTGGTCGGTGACGCGGGCGAGCATTTCAGAGGCGTAGAGTTTGGCGGAGGCGATTTCGCGGTTGGACGGCTTTTTCTGATCGAGCAGCCAGGCGCCATGCAATGTCAGGAAATCGGCGGCGTCGATTTCGGTGATCATGTCGGCAAGCTTGAAGGAAACGCCCTGGTTGGCTCCGATCGGCTTGCCGAATTGCTTGCGTTCGGCGGCATAGGGCACGCAATAATCGAACACGCGGCGGGCACGACCGACGCAATTGGCAGCCACCGTCAGGCGGGTGCCATAGAGCCAGTCATTGGCAAGGTCAAAGCCCTTGTGTACTTCGCCGAGGATCTGCGAAGAGGGCAGGCGGCATTCGTCGAAATTCAGCACGCAGTTCTTGTAACCGCGATGGGAGACCGAATTGTAGCCGTCGCGGATCTCGAAGCCCGGTGTGCCGCGATCAACGAGGAAGCAGGTGATCAGCTTCTTCGGTCCCTTCGGCGTCTGTTCTTCGCCAGTCGCGATGAAGACGATGACGAAATCGGCAATGTTGGCGTGGCTGATGAAATGCTTGGTGCCGTTGACGATCCAATCGTCGCCATCCTTGCGGGCGAAGCATTTCATGCCGCGCACGTCAGAGCCGGCGCCCGGTTCGGTCATGGCGAGCGCATCGAACTTGTCTCCCCTGGTCGCCGGAATCAGGTACTTTTCGCGCTGTTCGTCATTGCAGCCCATCAGAATCCCAGACGGGCGGCCGAAGAAAACGGTGAGCGCCATCGAGCCACGGCCGAGTTCGCGCTCGACCAGCGTGAAGGTGAGGTGATCGAGGCCGGCGCCGCCGACATCTTCAGGCATGTTGCAGCCGAAGAAACCGAGATCCTTCACCTTGCGGGCAATCTCCTGTCCCATTTCCGGCGGTACGAAGCCGAGCTTTTCTACTTCGTCCTCGAGCGGATAGATCTCCGTTTCCACGAAGCTCCGCACGGTGTTGACGATCATGTCCTGTTCTTCGGTCAGTCCGAAATTCATGGTGTGGTTCTCCCAAAATCTCTGCCGATCAGGGTTGGAACCCCTCATCCGGCCTTCGGCCACCTTCTCCCCAAGGGGAGAAGAGGGCGGTTGCCGCGCCCTCTCGGCTTGTTCTCTATGCTCCAGACTTCCCCTGGAGGCCGAACCCGGTCTCCCTCTTCTCCCCTTGGGGAGAAGGTGGCCCGAAGGGCCGGATGAGGGGTTCCCAGCGCGCGATCCAGCCTATTTCCGTTGACCCACAGTCCGACCGGCTGTTTCTGGAACCGGCAGGCTGGCATGGGCATCGGCGAACTGATTGAACTTCTCAAGGACTGCCGGCAGCGGCGGCACCGATTTGCCTTCCTTGGAGGAGACATGCAGCATCATATGTTCGCAGGTCGCGAGCAGTGCGTTGTCAGAGGCGCGACGCAGCCACATGTAGGTGTGGATGCGCTTGCCGTCCGATGGCAGAACCTGGGCTTCGACAAAGAGCGCATCGCCCAGCTTGGCCTCGTCGAGCCACTGATTGTGCGCTTCGACCGTATAGTAGCTGTGACCTGCCGCGACATAATCCATGTCGACGCCGATCAGGCGCAGGAAGGCGTCGGCCGCATCGGCAAAGCACTGGTTATAGCGGAACTCGGTCATATGGCCGTTGTAATCGACCCAGGACGGATGCACTTTCGGCTCAAGCAGCTTGAGTAGGTCGGCACTGGCCTTGGCTTCCGGCTTGGGTGCGTTGGCCCAGAGCTGCGCTTCGAATTCAGAGAGCAGCTTACCCGCGCCCCAACCCTTGCCGCCATTGGACCCCTTCAGCGTCTGCATGATGCCGACGAGGTTTTCGTCGCGGATCCGTTCCAGTTCGCGGAAACCGTAGGCGCCCGACTGCGCGTCGGACTGGCTGGCGATCTTGTCGATCAGTTCATCGGTGAGATCGACCACATCGGTGAGCTTGGTCCAGGGCCAGGAGAGGCAGGGACCGAACTGGGCAATGAAGTGCCGCATACCGGCTTCGCCACCGGCGATGCGGTAGGTTTCGAACATGCCCATCTGCGCCCAGCGCATGCCGAACGAATAGCGGATCACGTCATCGAGTGTTTCGGTATCGCAGATGTCGTCCTTGATCAGCCACAGGCCTTCGCGCCAGACGGCTTCGAGCAGGCGGTCACCGACAAAGGCTTCGATTTCCTTCTTGAGGATGACGCCCTTCATGCCGATCGGTGCCAGTCGCGCCTTGGCGAGTTCCAGTGTTTCCGGAGCCGTCTTTTCCCCGCCGACCAGTTCGGCGAGCGGCAGCAAATAGACGGGATTATAGGGATGGGCGACGAACATCCGCTCGGGATGTTTCATGTCGCGCTGCAGTTCGGTCGGCATGATGCCGGATGTCGAGGAGCCTATCAGCGCCTTAGGGTCAGCGGCTGCGTCGATCTGGGTAATGACGTTCCGCTTGAGGTCGACGCGTTCGGGAACGCTTTCCTGGATCCAGTCGGCGCCTTCGACAGCCTCCTCGATCGTCTTGACGAAGGTCAGCTTGCCCTTCTTGGGCAGCGGCGCCATGGTGAGCAGGCCATAGGCGCGCTCGGCATTGGCCATGACTTCGCCGACGATCCGTTCGGCTTCCGGATGCGGATCGAACATCTTGGTGTCGATTCCGGCGAGCACGAAGCGGGCCGCCCAGGCTCCGCCAATCACGCCACCGCCGATACATGCTGCTTTCTGGATTTTCGTGGTCATTTTGGTTCATACCCTTCAAATTTGTCTGGAAGGGCGCTTTACCCCTCACCAACTTCGGCCAAGGGTTCGCTACGCTCTCCCGGCCTTCGTATCCTCTCCCGCAAGGGGAGAGGTAAACTCGCGGCGCTCTGGTGCCTCAAGTGAGGCCGAGCTTATGGCTGTCTACCTCTCCCCTTGCGGGAGAGGATAGTTCATCCCCAAGAGCCGAAGGCGATTGGCTGGATGAACTTGGTGAGGGGTAAGATCCCCTCCAGATTA
Source organism: Fluviirhizobium alvei (assembly GCF_030551875.1). Classification (GTDB taxonomy): domain Bacteria; phylum Pseudomonadota; class Alphaproteobacteria; order Rhizobiales; family Rhizobiaceae; genus Rhizobium_E; species Rhizobium_E alvei. The sequence continues at coordinate 96,959 of NZ_JAUOZU010000018.1, forward strand.
CCGCTTCGTCAGCTTCAGCTTCTTGCGGACTTCTTCGGGGCCGATGATTTTGGCACCCATGCCCTCGATCACATTCACAGCCTTTTCGACCAGTTGCGCGTTGGTGGCGAGCTGGCCCTTGCCGACATAGAGATTGTCCTCAAGCCCGACGCGGACATTGCCGCCGGCGAGCACGGCTGCGGCCGGATAGGCGAGCGCGTTGCGGCCGATCGAGAAGGCGGAGAAGGTCCAGTTCGATGGCACGTTGTTGACCATGGCCATGAAGGTGTTGAGGTCATCGGGTGCGCCCCACGGAATGCCCATGCAGAGCTGGATCAGAACCGGATCCTCGATCACGCCTTCCTCGACGAGCTGCTTGGCGAACCAGAGATGGCCGGTATCGAAGGCTTCGATCTCCGGACGGACGCCGAGATCGGTCATCATCTTGCCCATGGCACGCAGCATCGACGGCGTGTTGGTCATGACATAGTCGCCGAGCGAGAAGTTCATCGTGCCGCAGTCGAGCGTGCAGATTTCCGGCAGGCATTCGGCGACATGAGCGACACGCTCTGTGGCACCCGCCATGTCTGTTCCGATATCCTTGAGCGGCAATGGATGTTCGACATCGCCGAAAATCATGTCGCCGCCCATGCCGGCGGTCAGGTTCAGCACCACGTCGGTTTCGGAATCGCGGATGCGGTCGGTGACTTCCTTGTAAAGTGACTTGAGACGCGAGGGCGCGCCGGTTTCAGGATCGCGAACGTGGCAGTGAACCACGGCTGCACCGGCCTTGGCAGCATCGATTGCCGAGGCTGCGATTTCCTTGGGAGAACGCGGAACATGGGGTGATTTGCCGGCCGTGTCGCCGGAGCCGGTGACGGCGCAGGTGATGAAAACTTCGCGGTTCATGTTCAGCGGCATGGGCCTCTCCCGTTATTCGATTGCGCAATTAAGAGGCAGGTTTGCTTGCCATGCTTTTCATTATCGGCAATATTTCATACATAATCGGAAAGTGCTGCATGCTGGAATCACAGGACAAGACGGTCGAGATCGACATTCTCGCCTTCCCGGAAACAACGCTCATACTGCTTGCTGCGGTCATCGAACCCTTGCGCGCTGCAAACCGCATTTCCGGCCAGCCGCTCTATTCCTGGCGGCTTCTGAGTCCCGATGGTGGGCCAGTGGAAACGACCGCCGGGATCCAGATCCCGGTCGATGGCAGGTTCGAGGCCGACAAGGATTCCCGACCGCTTTTCGTGGTTTCGAGCTACAACTGGCGTCGCAGTGCGACGACCGCAATGAAAATGGCACTGTCCCGCACCGCCCGCTACCGGTCGCTGATCGTTGGCATCGAATCCGGCAGTTGGCTGATGGCCGAGGCCGGATTGTTTGCCGATCATCGGGTCACGGTCCATTGGGAGGATAACGAGGAATTCTCGGCACGCTATCCCGCCCTCGATGTCGTGCGCGAGCGGTTTGTCATCGATCGCCGACGGATGACGACCAGCGGCTCCATTCCGACGCTCGACCTGATGCTTGAACTTGTCCGCCGGCGCCTTGGCTATTCGATGGCGCTCGAGGTCGCGCGATCCTTCATCTATGAGCGTGATGGCGGTGGGCGTGACCTGCTGCCGAGCCCTCACAACAGTCCGGGGACCATGGATCGCCGTCTGACCGAGGCTGTCCGGCTGATGGAGGAGACTGTCGATCAGCCTCTGTCACTCCAGCGGCTGGCCCGCCGGGCCAAAGTGTCGGCGCGTCACCTGCAAAGCCTGTTTGCCGATGCCTTCGGCGTGTCGCCGCATGTTCATTATCTGGCGCTGAGGCTTAACGCGGCGCGCCGAAAGGTCATCGAGACGCGCGCAACCTTTGCAGAGATCGCGGCGCAGACGGGTTTCAATTCGGCCTCGTCCTTTTCGCGATCCTACCGGACCCAGTTTCGCGAGAGCCCATCGGACACGCGGAAGCGGCTTCACGGGCGTTGAACCAACCGATCAGGCGACGATTCGTTCGGCAGCCCGATCTTCGCCGAGCAGCACCATGGCGTCGGGGTCGTAGGCAAGCCGGATCTCGGCGCCGATCGGCAGGTCATCGGCGCCGTAATTGTTGGTTTCGATCATCGACAGCGTGCGCTCCAACCCTTCGACGGCGACCTCGAGATGGGTCGTTTCGCCGAAATAGGCACGGTTGTGGACCTTGCCGGTCAATTCGTGTTCTGCCGTTTCGCCTTCCCACAGCAAACGCAGACGTTCCGGCCGGATGCCGATCGTGGCCTGGCTGCCATTGCCCTGGTAGCCGGATGGCTTCTCCATGTTGAGGACACCGAATTTTGCCGTTTCCACCGTCAGACGGTTGCCGTTTTCGCCCGTGACGCGGGCCGAAAGGAAATTCATGCCGCCGAGAAAGTCGGCCACGCGCCGCGTCAGGGGGCGCTGGTAGATCTCCTTGGGTGTGGCAATCTGGGCGATCTTGCCATCGAACATCACGGCGATCCGATCGGACAGGGCCAGCGCCTCATACTGGTCATGGGTCACCAGCACGAAGGTGATGCCGACGGCCTTCTGCAACAGGCGCAGTTCGATCTGCATTTCCTCGCGCAGTTTCTTGTCCAGGGCCGACAAGGGCTCATCGAGCAGCAGGACTTTCGGTTTCATGACGAGCGCGCGGGCAAGCGCCACACGTTGGCGCTGGCCGCCCGACAGTTCGTTGGGCATGCGCTTGCCGAGATTGCCGAGACGCACCTGCTCGATCGCGGCGCCGACACGGGCACGCTCTTCCTCGGTGGAAAGCCGCAGCTTTTTCAGTCCGTAGGCAATGTTTGCTTCGACATTGAGATGCGGAAAGATGGCATAGGACTGGAAGACCATGTTGACCGGGCGCTTGTTCGGCGGCGTGCCAGTCATCTCCTGCCCATCGATCCGGATCGTGCCGTCACTGGGCGTCTCGAAACCGGCAATGGAGCGAAGAAGCGTGGTCTTGCCGCATCCGGAGGGGCCGAGCAGCGAGAAGAATTCTCCCTGGGCGATATCGAGCGAAACCGCGTCGAGGGCTTTATAGATTCCGTAATGTTTGCTGACGGTATCGATCGAAATCATGGTGGTCATGTCAGGGCTCCTTCGCTGCCGATCCGGCTTTCGGCGCGGCGGCGGATAATTTCTGCCGTGGCCAGCAGAATGACTGAAATGGCGAGAATGATGGTGCCGAGGGCCAGCACTCCGGGCAATTTGGCGGCGAACCGTAACTGACCCCAGATATAGACCGGCAGTGTCGGTTGGGTTCCCGAAAGGAAAAAGGCGAGAATGAACTCGTCGAGCGAAATGGTGAAAGAGACGAGAAGGCTTGAAATGATCGCCGGCGACACAACGGGTAACACGACCCGGCGGAAGGTGCCGGCCGCAGTTTCGCCGAGATCGAGCGAGGCTTCTTCAAGCGAACGGTCGAAACCGGAAAAGCCGGATATCAGCACGCTCATCGCATAGGGCAGACAGAAGACGGTTTGACCTAGAATGACCGAGAGCAGCGAGGTTCCGATGCCGGTCGACAACAGAATGGTCAGAAGCGATACCGCGACGATGATCTCGGGCAGGAAGAGCGGCGCCATGATCAGCCCCGACATCGGTCGCTGGCCGATGAAGCGATGGCGGGTGATGGCACGAGCGGCGAGGATACCGAGCAAGGTCGACAGCAAAGATACCGAAATGCCGACGATCAGGCTGTTGGTGGCTGCCTGCAGCATCTGCGAATTGCCCCACAGCGAGGCGTACCATTTGGTTGTGAAGCCCGCGAGCGGCAGGGTCGGTGCGGCAGCGTTGTTGAAGGAGAATATCGGCAGCAGCAGCACAGGCAGATAGAGAAAGACAAGATAGATTCCGACATAGGCCGGCAGAAGTCGTGACGCGTTGCCGATCGTTCCCCGCATCACCGGATCCTCCGGACCAGGCCGCGGAAGGCCAGCACGCAGAAGGCCGCGGTCAGCGAGACCACGATCATCGTCGTAACCGACAGGGCCGCGCCCAAGGGCCAGTTGTTGCCCTTGCCGAACTGCGATTCAATGGCAGAGGCGATCATGACGCCATCCTTGCCGCCCACCAGTTTCGGCGTGACATAATCGCCGACTGTCGGGATCATTACGATGAGGAAGGCAGAAATCACCCCTGGCATCGACAGCGGCAAAGTCACCCGCAGGAAGGAACGGATCGCACCATCGCCGAGATCGCGCGAGGCTTCAACGAGTGAGCGGTCGATTTTCTCAAGCGCCACGAAGATCGGCAGGATCGCAAAGGCTGCCCAGGAATGGACGAGCGTGATCAGAACCGCATTCGAATTGTAAAGGATAGAGGTCAGCGGCTGGTCGATGATGCCGACCGAGAGCAGGCCGGAATTGAGGACGCCCTGATAGCCGAGAATGACCTTCCAGGCCATGACGCGCAGGAGATAGCTGGTCCAGCAGGGCACGGTGACGAGAAACAGCCACAGGCCTTTTCGACGACCGCCGTGGAAGGAAATGTACCAGGCGATCGGGTAGGAAAAGACGACAGTGGCAAGGCTGACCAGCAGCGAGATCCACAACGAACGGCCGAGAAGATCGCGATAGATCGGGTCCGTCAGCGCTCGCACATAATTGGCAAGCGTGAAGGTGCGGTCGATCGTCAGATAATCCTGTGTCCAGAAAGAATAGAGAAAGACGATCAGGATCGGCAGGGCAAGGAGCGCAAGCGCATAAAGAAAGGTCGGCGAAATCAGAAGCAGGCCGGTGAGAGACCCGCCCCGAAAGAGGTCCCAGCGGTTTCGGACGCTGATCGCCTCCGCCGCCATCAGATCGGACACCGTTCACGCATCGTGCGCGCCGGAGCTTGCCACAGTTCGGTGTGCATGCGCCGTTCTCCCCTTGTTATGCTGTTAGGATGAGCGCAAATCGGGATTGAAATCAAGAGCTAATTCTGCAATATTGATTGAACGGATATTCAAAATAATTTTGATTTTCCGTTTACGCCCAATTGATTGGGCTGTCTGGAAACGTTTTTGAGAGGATTGAAAATGGCGGCAATACGTGAAGAGGCTGATGTCAGTCCGTCGGGCGCCGCTGCAATCGAGGATATTGCGACCCGCCATCTGGTGCAGCCCTGGCCGACCTCGGGTTCGATCGGAGCGGAAGCGCGCGGACTGATCCAGAGCGGCGAGGGCATCTACGTGACGGATCACACCGGGCGCCGGCTGATCGATGGTCCTGCCGGCATGTGGTGCGTCAATGTCGGCCATCGCCGGCCGGAACTGGCGCAGGTTCTCTATGATCAGGCGATGGATCTCTCCTACAACTCACCCTGGTACACGACGAATGCGCCCTCGGCGGTTCTTGCCGAGCGTCTCGCCGGCCATGCGCCCGAGGGTATGAACCACGTCTTCTATACGACCGGCGGCTCGTCGGCGGTCGAGACCGCGCTGCGTTTCATGCAGTTCTATAACAATGTCCGGGGGCGACCGGAAAAGAAACTGATCGTCTCGCGGGAGGGAGCCTATCATGGCTCGACCTATCTTTCCGCTTCGCTCAACGGGCGGCCGCGCGATCATGACTGGATGGATTCCGCGAGCCAGCTTGTGCTGAAGCTCTCATCGCCCAATCCGTTCCGGCGGCCATCGGGCGTGAGCGTCGAGGCGTTCTGTGACGGTCTGGTCGAGGAGTTCCGCACATTGATCGCAACCACTGGCGCAGAGCGGATCGGCGCCTTCGTTGCCGAGCCGATCCAGGCCTCCGGCGGCGTCATCGTTCCGCCCGGTGACTATCTCAAGCGCATGCGTGCGCTCTGCACCGAGCATGACATTCTCTATATTTCGGATGAAGTCGTCACCGCCTTCGGGCGGCTCGGCCAGGTCTTTGCTTCCGATGATGTCTTCGGCATCAAGCCGGACATGATCACCTTCGCGAAGGGCGTGACATCCGGCTATTTTCCGCTCGGCGGTGTGATGATTGCGTCGCGGCTCTTTTCCGATCTCAGGCAGTCGAACCATTCGGATGCAATGTTTGCGCATGGTCTGACCTATTCCAGCCATCCGATCGGGTGTGCGGTCGCGCTCAAGAACCTCGATATTCTGGAAGACGGGCTTCTGGAGCAGGCACGAACGATTTCCGGTCATTTCCAGTCACGGCTAAAGGCGCTCGAGGCGTTGCCGCTGGTCGGGGAGGTTCGCGGCCTTGGCCTGATGGCCTGCATCGAATGCGTGGCCGACCGGGTTTCCAACAATCCTTTGACGCTCGATCTTGAAGTCGGAAAGCGGATCGACAAGCATTGCCAGGAAATGGGTCTGCTTGTGCGGCCGCTGATCAACATGTGCGTGATGAGCCCGCCGCTGACGATTTCCGAAAACCAGATCGACGAGATGGCAGACATTCTCGATCGCAGCATCCGGCTGACACAGGACGAACTGGTTCGCGAAGGTCTCTGGAAGGGATGAGGCAACCTCAGCCTTCGTCGGACGGGTCCATCTTCTCGGAAAGATATTTGCGGATAGCGCTCGGCTGGGCAATATGCCGGCCGAGCGTGACCGCGAAGCTGATCATGACGCCGAGACCGGCGATCACATAGACGACGGTGAAAAGCTTCGCCATGTCCGATGTGAGTACGAAGCCTTCCGGCGTGATGGTGGCAAGGATCATCGTCGAGCGATAGAGAGAATCGACCCAGCTCCAGCCTTCCGCCTGATGATAGAAGAGGGTGCCGCCGAGCAGCACCAGCGCCAGAACGAAGAGCAAGGCGCGAAAATCCGGGTCTCGAAACCCCCGGATCAGCCCTTTTAAGAGGCGCACCAGCGCAAATCCGAACGAAACCATCCTGCTCTCCAATCCGTCGATTGCGGTTGGTAGCAAACGCTCCGCACTGCCGACAAGTCGGGTGAAGGCTCATCCGACGATTTCGGCTAGCCTGATTTCGCCAGCCGCATCCTGTCGTTCAGTGTTGCCATTTCCTTTTCCTCCGGCGCCTTGTCCAACGTCATCACCGGCAGGACATTGCGCAGATGGTCATGATGGGTGCGGACGCCGTATTCCAGATCCGAGAGGTAGAAGTGGCTGTAATTCTTCGAGCCCATCGCCTCATTGGACCAGATGGTCAGCTGTACATCCTCGGCCTGGGTATCGCGATCGATACGGGCGGCGAGATAGCGGGCCAGTCGCTGGCGACGGGTTTCTTCCGGATAGCGATAGACAGCGCCCCGGAGCAGGGTCTTGTCCTTTGCGAGCGGGAACTCCTGATAGAACTGAATTGTTTCCGGTGTCACCGCAATCACGGTGTTGGGGAAGAGGCCATAGTAGATCCAGGCCTTCTTGAGCTTTTCCGGCAGCCGTTCCGGTTCTTCCGTGATCTTGACATACTGGCGCACGCTCCAGCGGCGGCCGGCATGCGGGTTGTAAGTGGCAAATGACCGGCAGAGTCCGTTGACGAACGGCTCGTCATAATAGGTCGAACCATAGAGATCCTGCAGCGCCGGATGCGCCATGGCAACGTGATAGCCCTCATTGTCGACATCGCGCACCGATTTCCAGTTGACCGGCGACAGTTGCGTCCAGGTTCCGGCAGTTGGGATTGCGATCTCCGGCTTGTAATGGGCCAGTTCCTCGGCAAAGGGCGCCATGGTTTCGGCAATGCTCGCCTGCGGTCCCTTTTCGAAACGGATGAAGACGAAGCCCATCCAGACCTCGCAATCGATCTCGGTCAGGCCGAAGGCTTTCTTGTCGAGCGGCGGGAAACTGTCGGGCCGGGCCGGACCGCGCAGGGTTCCGTCAAGATTATAGACCCAGCCATGGAAGGGACAGACCAGCGCATTGCGGCAGGCGCCCTTCTCGTCCGCCACCAAGCGGGAGCCGCGATGTTTGCAGATGTTGTGGAAGGCGCGGACAACATGATCCTGTCCGCGCAGGATCAAAGCCCGTTCGCCGACGATATCCAGAGAAAGGTAATTTCCCGGCTCGGGCAGATCGGACACATGGCAGGCGATCTGCCAATGTTCGCGAAAAATATGCTGCTTCTCGAGCTCGAAAAGTGCCTCCGAATGGTAGGTCCATCCGGGCAATCCGCGTCGATCCCAGTCGGCGGGAATGGTGAGGTCCCTGATCATTTCGTTCATCGCGGCCTCCGTATTTGCTGAATATCCATTCAATATAATCACAATTATCGTTTATTTGGAATAGGTTGACGGAAATTTGTTTTTGTGCGCGTTCGTGTCGGAAAAACGGAAATTCCGGAAGCAGGATCAAGGAGATGGCCTGAAAGACCGCCGTTTCTGGCCGTTCAGCGGCCGCCAGACGATCCGGAAACGGGATCATGAAAGCGATGATCAGACGAGATCGGCCGCCTGCGATTTCAGCCAGTCCGAAAAAAGCATCGCTTCAGCGGTCAGCCGCTTCTGGCCCTCGGGCTGCACGAGATAGTGCGATTCGTCGATCGTGAGCCGCGTTGAAATGGCAGGCTCAAGCGCGCCCTTGCGGATATAGGGTTCGGCCAGCGCTTCAAGAACGATTGCCGGGCCGACGCCGGAAGCGGCCATTTCCAGCGCGGAGATGGTAGTATCGATGTTGATGCTGGTGGCGTTCAGGACGTGGATGTCATGGGCGGATGCCATCTTCTTCCAGAGATTGTCGTAGCCCGTCACATGGATCAGCGGCCTGCCGGTGAAGAGGCTCGCCAGCCGGTCGCGGTCCGTCTCGCCTGTTGCCATGCCGGGTGAACAGACGGCCACTGCCGATTGCCGCAACAGCAAGGTCGATCGGGCACCACTCCAGTTGCCATCTCCGTAACGGATATCGACATCGGCCGGATCATCGTTGAGTGATGGAGCCCAGACGACGGTCGACATGCGCAGCGAGATATCGGGCCAGCGGCTGATGAAATCGTCAAGCCTTGGTGCGAGCCACAGGGCAGCAAAGGAAATCGGTGCGCGGATCGACAGGGTTCGTTTTCCCACCGGGCCAAAGAGGCCGGCCGTCGCGGCTGCCAGTTCGTCGAAGGCGTTGCGCAGTGGCGGCAGGTAGGCGGCACCTTTTTCGGTCAACATCAGGGACCGCGGCAAGCGCTTGAACAGGGTGACGCCCAGATGCTTCTCGAGCGTGCGAACCTGATGGCTGACGGCTGCCTGCGTGAGGTTGAGTTCGGTTGCCGCAAGCGTGAAGCTTTGATGGCGTGCGGCTGCCTCGAAGGCGCGCAACCAGGCCAGGGGCGGTAATTGATAGCCGGAAAAAGGATTGTGATCGGTCATTTTGGCCGGAGGGATATTTGCAATAGGGCCAGACTCTAAGCACAAGTCCGGCGCTTTTGCAAAACAGCCCTGCAGCCCGCCGGCTTCAACGCCCGTCGGCCTCTTCGAGGATCATGGTTGAGGCCTTTGCTGCCACCATCATGGTGGGGGCGTTGGTATTGCCGGAAACCACCGAAGGGAAAACCGAGGCATCCGCCACCCGCAATCCGGAAAAGCCGTGGACCCGCAGACGATCATCGACGACGGATTGGCGCGGGTCCTTGCCCATGCGGGCGGTTCCGCAGGCATGATAGACGGTACCGGAACGGCTGCGGAAATCATCGATCAGCTGTTCGTCGCTGACGATTGCCTTGCCTGGCGCAAGTTCCTCATCGGTAATCTCGGAGAGTGCCGGCTGGCTGACAATCCGGCGGATCAGTTTCACGCCATCGAGCATATCCTCGAGATCGCCTTCGCCACCATAGGCATTGGGACGGATGGCCGGTGCATCGCAAGGGTCCGACGACCGGATCAGGATGGAGCCGCGTGCCTTCGGACGACAGCTTGAGAGGCCGATCGCGAAACCCGGATAGGGATCGGGATAGAGAAGCGGGCGAGTGCCCTTCTTGGCCTCGTGCGTGCTGATGGCCTGGAAATAGAGCTGGATATTCGGCCTTTCGGCCTCCGGACGCGTTTTGACGAAACCGCCACCCTGGTTGAGGCTGAGGCTGAGAGGGCCAGAGCCGCCGAGCAGATATTCGATGCCGGCGCGTGCCTTGCCCCACCAGGGGCCGAGTGTCTGGTTGAGAGTCGGTGTCCTGGCCCGGAAGACATAGTTGATGCCGAGATGATCCTGAAGATGATGGCCAACCGCCGGACTGTCGAGCCTCGGTTCAATGCCGACACTGGCAAGATGCGCGTAAGGCCCTATGCCCGACAATTGCAGCAACTGCGGCGAATTGACGGCGCCGGCGGCCAGAATTACCTCGCCCCGTGCCCGGATGAACTGGCGGATGCCCGCTCGTTCCACTTCGATGCCGGTCACGCGGCGTCCTTCAAAAACGAGGCGGGTCGCCAGAACCTCAGAGAAGAGCGTCAGGTTCTTTCGCTTGAGTGCCGGGCGCAGAAAGGCGCGCGCTGCGGAATGGCGCAAACCCCTCTTGGTGTTGATCTGGTAGATGCCGACGCCTTCCTGGCTCTCACCGTTGAAATCCCGGTTATGGCGAAACCCGGCCTGGACACCCGCCGCGACGAACCGATTGGCAAGCGGATGGCAACGGCGGCTCTGGTCGGTAATATGAAGCGGTCCACCCTTTCCACGCCAGGTATCGGCACCGGCCTCGTTATCCTCCAGATCCTTGAAGACCGGCAGGACATCGCGATAGGACCAGCCGCTGTTGCCTTCGCTGGCCCAGTCATCGAAATCGCGCGCATCGCCACGGATCCAGACCATGGCATTGATCGAGCCGGACCCGCCGAGGATCTTGCCGCGCGGCCAGAAATCCTGCTGACCGTTCAGTCCGGGGTCCGGTTCAGTTCTATAGTTCCAGTTGATCGACCGGTCGAAGAAGGTCTTGCCGTAACCGAGCGGCATCTGGACGAAAAGCTTGCGGTCGGATCCGCCTGCCTCGATGATCGCGACGGAATGTCGACCGCTTCGCGTCAGATAGTCCGCGAGAACGCAGCCGGCGGAGCCGGCGCCGACGATCACGTAATCGAAAGTGGCAAGCGTTTCGACCATGGGTCAGAGTTCCGCCGGGAAGCCCGGGGCCCGCAGATCCGTCCCCACCGCATCCTCAAGCAGCTTGACGATCTTCGAAGACCAGGCATCGCCACCATAGGTGCTGCGGCCACGAATGAAGGTCTGCAACGTATGGCCGGCAAGGTCGAGGGGGACGCCGAATTCCTTGCCGAAGCCAAGGGCAAAACCCAGATCCTTGACGGCGAGATCCATGGTGAAGTTGATGTTGTAGGAGCCGTTGAGGATGACCTGGCCCTCCGTCTCGTGGACGAAAGAATTGCCTGAGGAAGCCTTGATGATGTTGAAGGCATCCGTGAGGTCGATGCCGCCCTTCTTGGCCAGCATCAGCGCTTCGCCGGTTGCCAGGAGATGGATGAAGGCGAGCATGTTGGTGATGACCTTGATGATCGCTGCCTTGCCGAGCGGTCCGGCATGGAAAATCTCGCCGCCCATGGCTTCGAGCGCAGGCCGATGCAGTTCGAAGAGATCCTTGTCGCCGCCGGCAATCACCGTGATATCGCCGGCTGCGGCGCGATGAACGCCGCCGGTGACCGGCGATTCCATCATGCGAATGCCCTTCGAAGCGGCCACTGCCGACAGGCGGGCCACTTCGTTATGATCTAGGGTCGACATTTCGATCCAGGTTCCGCCCGATTTCAAACCGGCGAGAATGCCGCGCGGTCCCGTGAGAACGGCTTCGGAAATCTTCGGCGACGGCAGACAGGTGATCACGTGATCAACCGCCTCGGCGACCGACTGGGCATCATCGGCCCATTTGGCGCCCTTGGCGATCAGCACTTCGGCGTTGCCGCGATCGAGATCGTTGACCGTCACGTCAAAGCCCTCGCGGATAAGGCTGCCTGCCAGATGCTGGCCGAGATTGCCGAGACCGATGAAACCGTAGCGCATGCTTTATCCCTCGCGAAAATGTCGATGCACCGTTTTCCCAAGCCGCGCATCGCCAGACAAACGAAGAAATTCCAAGCTGAGGGGTCGATTATTTTGTGACAATCGCCAATTTTCAATAGTGGTCCCGTCTTCGCACAAAATTTCTTTGTGCATTGGCCTCATATCCTTTGTTTGCCAGCCAGCGTTGCGACCGTGAAACTCGTTGGAATTTCACAAATGTAGAATTAAGCTCATTGCCAGGCTGAGAAAGGGAGGTTCGTATGTCTGAATTGCCGAGTACGGCGAGGGTGGTGATCATCGGTGGCGGCGCGGTTGGTGCGTCCAGCCTCTATCATCTTGCCAAGGCTGGCTGGACCGACTGCCTTCTTCTCGAAAAGAACGAACTGACGGCGGGATCGACCTGGCACGCGGCCGGCAATGTGCCGACCTTTTCCGCGTCCTGGTCGCTGATGAACATGCAGCGCTATTCGGCAGAACTCTATCGCACGCTCGGTGAAGCGGTCGATTATCCGATGAACTACCATGTGACTGGGTCCGTTCGCCTCGGCCATTCCAACGAGCGGCTGCGGGAATTCAAGCGCGTGGTCGGCATGGGCCGTTACCAGGGCATGGATCTCGATATCCTGTCGCCGGATGAAATCCGCAGCAAATATCCCTTCGTCGAAACGCATGACCTGACCGGTGCGCTTTACGATCCCTATGATGGCGATATCGATCCGGCCCAGCTCACCCAGGCGCTTGCCAAGGGTGCGCGTGATCTCGGTGCGAAGATCATCCGTTTCTGCCCGGTGACTTCGGTTCGCCGCGAGAATGACGAGTGGGTGATCGTGACGCCGAAGGGCGAGGTGCGCTGCGAATATGTCGTCAATGCTGCCGGTTATTATGCCCGCGAAGTCGGCAAGATGTTCGGTCGCGATGTGCCGATGATGGTGATGAGCCACCAGTACATGCTGTTCGACACGATTCCAGAGCTTGAAGCCTGGTCGAAGGAGGCCGGTCACAAACTGCCGCTCCTGCGCGACGTCGACAGTTCCTACTATCTCCGCCAGGAGAAGTACGGCATGAATCTCGGCCCCTATGAGAAGAATTGCAAGGCGCATTGGGTGACCAAGGACGACCCGATGCCAGAGGATTTCTCCTTCCAGCTGTTTCCGGACGATCTCGAGCGGCTGGAATGGTATCTGAACGATGCGATCGAGCGGGTGCCGATCCTCGGTACGGCGGGCCTTTCGAAGATGATCAATGGCCCGATTCCCTATGCGCCGGATGGCAATCCGCTGATCGGCCCGATGCCCGGCGTGCCGAATGCCTTCGAGGCCTGCGTCTTTACCTTCGGCATCTGCCAGGCGGGTGGCGCCGGCAAGGTGCTGGCCGAATGGGTCATGCATGGCGAGACCGAATGGGACATGTGGTCCTGCGATCCACGCCGGTACACCGATTACACCGATCAGGACTATTGCGTCGCCAAGGGCATGGAAATCTACGGCCATGAATATGCGATGCACTTTCCGAAGCATTATTGGCCCGCAGGCCGCGACCGCAAGAAATCGGCAATCCATGAACGCATCAAGGCGCTCGGCGCCCAGTTCAAGCCCTACAATGGCTGGGAACGGGCGATGTGGTATGCCAAGCCGGGTGACGACATTTCCGAAGAAGCCACCCAGACCTGGGCCCGCAAGGGCCCCTGGAGCCCGCGCATCGAGGAGGAATGCCTGGCGGTGCGCGATGCCGCCGGTATCCTCGACCTCCCCGGCTTTTCCCGCTATCGCGTCAAGGGCGCGGGTGCTGACGAATGGCTCAAGGGTCTGATCACCGGCAAGCTGCCGAAGCCGGGCCGGATCGGCCTCGCTTACTTCTCCGATGACAAGGGACGCATCGTCACCGAAATGTCGGTGATGGCGATTACCGAGGATTTCTTCTTCCTGATCACGGCTGCAACGGCGCAATGGCATGATTTCGAATGGCTCAAGAAGCACATGCCGAAGGATGCCGCCTTTACGATCGAGGATGTGACGGTAGCGTTCTCCTGCCAGATCCTGACCGGTCCGAAATCGCGCGACATTCTGGCGGCTGTCACCGATGCCGATCTCACCAAGCCCTGGCTCACGCATCAGTCGTGCCAGATTGCCGGTCGCTGGCTGCAACTCGTTCGCGTGTCCTTTGCCGGCGAACTGGGCTGGGAACTGCATACCAAGGTCGAGGATACCGAAGCGGTATTCGATGCTGTCTGGGCGTCCGGCCAGGCCCATGGTCTCAAGCCTTTCGGCATGGAAGCGCTCGACAGTTTGCGCATCGAAAAGGGCTACCGCGCCTGGAAGGGCGATCTCTCGACCGATTACACGATCCTGCAGGGCGGGCTCGAACGGTTCGTCGACTGGTCGAAGGATGGTTTCAAGGGCAAGGCAGCCCTGTTGGCCGAAAAGCAGGCGGGCGTCAGCAAGCGTTTCGTGACGCTCGTGGTCGATGCCGGCGATTGCGATGCGCCCTACATGTCGACGCTCTGGCACGATGGCAAGGTGGTTGGCGAAACCACCTCCGGCAACTGGGGCTTCCGGATCGGCAAATCGGTGGCGCTTGGCATGTTGCGTGCCGATCTGGCCGTTCCGGGTACCGAAATCGAGGTTGAAATCTTCGGGGATCGTTTCAAGGCAGTGGTGCAGGAAGACAAGCCGCTGTGGGATCCCGCCAATGAAAGGCTGCGCGCATGAAAAAGCCCATTCCCTCCAAGGCCCGCGCGGTCATCATCGGCGGTGGTGTTTCGGGTTGTTCCGTCGCCTATCATCTGGCGAAACTCGGCTGGACGGATGTCGTTCTGCTCGAGCGCAAGCAGCTCACCTGCGGCACCACCTGGCATGCGGCCGGGTTGATCGGCCAGTTGCGCGCAAGCCAGAACATGACCCGGCTCGCGAAATATTCCGCCGATCTCTATGTCCGGCTTGAAGCCGAAACCGGTATCGGCACCGGCATGAAGCAGAACGGCTCAATGACGGTTGCGCTGACCGACGAGCGCAAGGAGGAGATCTACCGTCAGGCATCGCTGGCGCGGGCCTTCAATGTCGATGTGCGCGAGATTTCGCCGCAGGAAGTCAAGGAGATGTACCCGCATCTCAATGTCGGGGATATCAAGGCGGCCGTGCATCTGCCGCTCGATGGCCAGTGCGATCCGGCCAACATTGCCATGGCCTTGGCCAAGGGCGCACGCCAGAACGGTGCGACCATCATCGAAGGGGTCATCGTTACCGGCGTTAGCACCAAAGATGGCCGCGTCACCGGTGTGACCTGCGAGCAGGATGGCGAGACCTATACGATCGAAACCGACAATGTCGTCAATGCGGCCGGCATGTGGGGCCGCAATCTCGCTGCTCATTCGGGCGTGACCGTGCCGCTGCATGCCTGCGAGCATTTCTATATCGTCACCGAACCGATCACTGGGCTCAAGCAGTTGCCGGTGCTGCGCGTGCCGGACGAGGCGACCTACTACAAGGAAGATGCCGGCAAGATGCTTGTGGGCGCTTTCGAACTGAAGGCCAAACCCTGGCCGGCCAAGGGGGAAGCGATCCGGGCCGATTTCTGTTTCGATCAGCTGCCGGAAGATTTCGACCATTTCCAGCACATCCTCGAAATGGCGGTCAACCGTATGCCGATGCTGGAAACGGCCGGCATTCACACCTTCTTCAACGGGCCCGAGAGCTTCACGCCCGATGATCGCTACTATCTCGGCGAGGCACCCGAGTTGAAGGGCTACTGGGTCGCTGCCGGTTATAACTCGATCGGCATCGTTTCCTCCGGCGGTGCCGGCATGGCGCTGGCGCAATGGATGAACGATGGCGAACCGCCGTTCGACCTCTGGGAGGTCGATATCCGTCGCGTGCAACCGTTCCAGAAGAACCGCACCTATCTGCGTGAGCGCGTCTCCGAAACGCTTGGCCTGCTCTATGCCGATCACTTTCCCTTCCGCCAGATGGCAACGGCCCGCGGTGTCCGCCGTTCGCCCCTGCATGAACATCTCAAGGCGAGAGGAGCCGTCTTCGGCGAGGTTGCGGGCAACGAGCGGGCCAACTGGTTTGCCAAGCCAGGTCAGGAGCGCGAATATCGCTATAGCTGGAAGCGTCAGAACTGGTTCGAGAACCAGCGCGACGAGCATATGGCGGTCCGCACCGGTGTGGGCTTTTTCGACATGTCGAGCTTCGGCAAGATCCGTGTCGAAGGCCGCGATGCGCTCGCTTTCCTGCAGCGGCTCTGTGCCAACCAGATGGATGTGCCCGCCGGTCGTATCGTCTATACCCAGATGCTCAACAGGCGCGGCGGTATCGAGAGCGACCTGACCGTGACGCGGCTTTCGGAAACGGCCTTCTTCCTCGTTGTGCCCGGTGCCACGCTGCAGCGCGATCTGGCCTGGCTGCGCAAGAACCTGACCGGCGACGAGTTCGTCGTGATCACCGATGTCACGGCGGCGGAATCGGTGCTCTGCATCATGGGGCCGAAGGCGCGCAATCTGATGGCGTCCGTCAGCCCGAACGACCTTTCCAACGCGCACCATCCGTTCGGGACCGCGCGCGAGATCGAAGTGGGCATGGGCCTCGCCCGCGCCCATCGCGTCACCTATGTCGGCGAACTGGGCTGGGAACTCTATGTCTCGTCCGATCAGACCGCCCATGTGTTCGAGGCGATCGAGGAGGCAGGGATTGCCCATGGGCTGAAGCTCTGCGGCCTGCACACGCTCGACAGCTGCCGTATTGAGAAGGCCTTCCGCCATTTCGGCCACGATATTACCGACGAGGATCACGTCCTGGAAGCGGGCCTCGGCTTTGCCGTACGTACGAAGAAGGGCGATTTTCTCGGTCGCGATGCGGTGCTTCGGGTGCAGGAAGAGGGCCTCAAGCGCCGCATGGTACAGTTCCGATTGAACGACCCGGAGCCGCTCCTGTTCCACAACGAGGCTGTGGTCCGCGATGGCAAGATCGTTTCGACGATCACGTCCGGCAATTATGGCCATTTCCTCGGTGGTGCCATCGGCATGGGCTATGTGCCCTGCGAAGGTCAAACCGAGGCGGATCTGCTTGCCTCGTCTTATGAGATCGAAATTGCCGGTCGGCGTGTGCCGGCCACCGCCTCGCTCGTGCCGATGTACGATCCCAAGGCGGAACGGGTGCGGATGTAGGGCGGGGGGTCACGCTCTCACCCCGCCTCCGCTGCGCTCGGCGGACCTCTCCCCAGGGGGAGAGGAGGCAGGAAAGGGTCGCGTCTTGCCTCTTCTCCCCTTGGGGAGAAGGTGGCCCGCAGGGCCGGATGAGGGGGAGGTCCCCATGCAGACAGTGCTAATGTCCTGCGCCTTGAGGTGCGGGACCAACAGATGAGGTGAGGAGCAGCCATGAACGAACTTTCCCCCGTCAGCCGCCGATCCGGCGGTCGCGCAGCCCGCGTCGCCGCTCGCTCGGCACCGCTTGCCGAAAATTTGCGCCCCATCCGTCCCGGTCTGCCGGGCGGCCAGTACAAGCCGCTGACGGAGGCAGGCGTCAAGCGCATCCATGAGGCAGCTCTTGAGGCGCTCGAGGTCATCGGTCTCAGTCAGGCACCCGAGTCGGGCGTCGAGATCATGACGAAGGCTGGCGCCATACTGGGCGATGACGGACGGCTGAGATTTCCGCGTGCGTTGGTCGAGGACATGCTGGCGAAAGCGGCCCGCAACATCACGCTTTTCGGGCGCGATCCGAAATATGACATGCATCTTTCGGGCACCAACACCTATTTCGGTACCGCCGGCGCCGCCGTCCATATCGTCGATGTCGAGAAGCGCGAATACCGTGAATCGACCTCACATGACTTGCTGGCGGCCTCCAAGCTCGTCCACCACCTCGACAACATCCATTTCTTCCAGCGAGCGATGGTTTGCCGCGACGTGACCGACAATCTGCTGATGGACATGAACACGCTCTATGCCTGCTGTGCGGGCACGACCAAGCATGTCGGCACCAGCTTCTCGGATCCGAGCCATGTCGCCGATGGCTTCGACATGCTGCACATGATCGCCGGCGGCGAGGACAAGTGGCGGGCGCGGCCCTTCGTGTCGAACTCGAACTGCTTTGTCGTGCCGCCGATGAAGTTCGCGACCGAAAGCTGCCAGACGATGGAACATTGCATCCGCGAGGGCATGCCTGTCCTGCTGCTGTCAGCGGGTCAGGCCGGCGCCACAGCGCCGGCGCCTTTGGCAACGGCCATTGTGCAGGCCGTTGCCGAATGCCTGGCGGGCGTGGTCTATGTCAATGCCATGTCGCCCGGCTTCCCGGCCATCTTCGGCACTTGGCCCTTTGTGTCGGATCTGCGCACCGGCGCCATGTCGGGCGGTTCGGGCGAGCAGGGCCTGCTGACAGCGGGTTGTGCCCAGATGCACCAGTTCTATGGCCTGCCCGGCGGGGCTGCCGGCGGCATGTCGGATTCCAAGCTGCCGGATATGCAGGCGGGCTGGGAACAGGGCATCCTCAATGTTATGGCCGGCCTCTCCGGCCTCAACATGATTTATGAATCGGTTGGCATGCATGCATCGCTGCTCGGTTTCTGCCTGGAATCGCTTGTTCTGGGTGACGACCTCCTGGGACAGGTACAGCGCTGCATCCGTGGCATCGACGTGACCGAAGATTCGGTGTCGATCGAAACGATGAAATCGGTCTGCCTGGAAGGTCCGGGACATTATCTCGGCCATAACCAGACGCTCGAGGTCATGCAGACCGAATATGTCTACCCGGTCGTTGCCAACCGTTCGAGCCCGAAGGAATGGGTCGAACTCGGCAAGCCCGACCTCATCCAGAAGGCCATCGAACGCAAGAACCGCATTCTGGCCGAAGCCGCCCCGTCGCTTATTGATGCAGAGGCGGATGCGGCGATCCGGAAGCGGTGGGAGATTTATTGCTGAACGGATTGCGGTAGAACAATCTTGGGTTTAAATCTCGATCGACCGGCACCGTATCGGTGCCGGTTTTTCGTGCGAGACTACCAAGTCGATGAGATCCAAAATCTACCCGTTCGTTACAGAGGCGCTTTCGACCATCGAGCCTATCGTCGACGACAGCTACGGCCCGATCTACAGGTGTTCGGCGACGCTGGAGGACGGGACATTTCTTCCCTGTGTCACGCTGCAATCCCGGGATGCGATTGCCCATTTGGCGAGGCTTCGCATCACCGAAGCGTTACAAGGAAGAAGCAAGTTTAGAAGCGACGACCCGTTTGGCGAGATGGTTGCGCATTTCGCAGCGAGTGGAACCCAGGTGAGTGACTACAAAATCCGATCGATTGGCCCATCAAGATTCGCGATCCCGTTGTCGCTCATGCAGCAGATCCATGGCGAAACCACGATGGCCTGGACGGGCTGGGTGTTCCGTATGCGTGACGGGCGTTGTTTCTCCTACGGAAGCCCTTTTAGGTGGGACTTCCTCGACTTGCCCGACGACTACGAATTTTCCGACGTTGCCGAGGTTATCAACCACAGCTATGTCGATCTCGACGGACAGGTGAAACCACTAAGGCAGGGCAGTTTTTTGCCAGAGGGATACGCTGACATCCATGTGATGAGAGAACGCATTCACTTCGTCTGCTATGTTGATGGCATTGAGGCGCCTCAGATGGAAAATCCGCCCAATCTTTCTTCAAGCTTCAGAATCGTCGCCGCATCCGCATTCGCAAACGCAAAGCGCAGATGGTTTTCCTGGCCTTCGCCGAAATAGGCCCCGGGTAGGCAGATGACGCCGTAGTCGCGGGCGAGCTTTTCCGCAACGGTCTCTGATTTCACGCCGGGGAACGGATGTCTGACATAGGCGAAATAGGCGCCTATGGCGGAGATCTCCCATGCGGGGAGGCGGGTCATTACATCCTTCATCGCCGCCACGCGTCTGCTGATCTCGTCATTGTTGGCCTTGCGCCAATCCGCCAGGGCGGTGATCGCCTTGGCCACAGCGGCCTGGGCAGCGCGCGGGGCGCAGATCTGCAGGTTGTCCATAACCTTGGCGACCTGGTCGATCATCTCGGCGCCTGCGGTAATGGCGCCCAGCCGATGGCCGGGGATGCAGTAGGATTTGGAGAAACTGTAGGTCAGGGCCAGCGTCTTCTCCCAGTCCGGGCGACCTATCAGCCTGTGAGGTGCGCCACTCCCCGACGGCAGGAAGTCACGATAGGTCTCGTCGAGGATGAGCCAGACATTGCCGGCGCGGCAGATTTCGTAGATCTCGTCGAGCAGAGCCGGAGGATAGGCGGCACCCGTCGGATTGTTGGGCGTAACCAGAACCAGCGCTCTGATGCCGCTCTTAACCGCCGCTTTCACCGAGGAGACGTCGGGCAGGAAGCCGGCGTCGCAGGCAATCGGCACCGTGCGGATGCCGAGCATCGCGAGCGTGGTGTCGTGGTTGAAGTAAAAGGGCAGCGGCAGCGCCACCGCCTCGCCGGCTTTGGCGACCGCCATGATCAGGCACATGAAAGCCTGATTGGCGCCCGACGTGATATGGATATTGGTTGGCGACATCGTCGCGCCATAGAGCCCGGCGACGTGAGACGCATAGGCTTGGCGCAGTTCCGGCTCGCCCTCGATCTCGCCATAGTTGGTGAAATCCTGCTTTGCCGCCATCTCGCCCAGCCATTTCAGCATGTCCGGGTGGGTCGGATATCCCGGCACAGCCTGGCTGAGATTGATCCGCTCGCCGCGCGAACCGTCATAAGCCCGCGACCAGGCCAGAACGGACGGGATCGGCGGCGGCGACAGCGGGAAGACGAGGGGATTGAATTCGGCCATGTAGGGCTGTCTCCATGCTTTATGGCACGCTCCATTGTGGCGGCTCATGCCCTGTCATGATCCGACTTCTGCATATCGCCCGCCGCTTCGCAACTGGGGTGGATCACAAAAGAAACCCTCCCCTCGTTGTGGCGGGGAGGGTGGCCAGGAGCAGCCGGGAGGAGAATGAAGTGAGCCATCCGGAACTTCGATGTCTGGTCTATGCCCGTCAAGCCTTGACCGGCTTGCCGTCCGCGCCGAAGCGATGTGCCTTGCCGTCCATGGCTTTCACTGACACGGTATCGCCGACATTATGCGGCGTTGTGCCGTTTTCACGCACCGTCAACGGCTCGTCTGTGCCGATATCGATGTAGATGAAGGAATCTGCACCCAGCTTTTCGGTATGGATGACCTTGCCAGTCCATTGACCACCGGCACTGCCGACGACTTCCAGATGTTCCGGCCGGATGCCGAGCGTCGTGCAGCCGAATGGCGCTGCCAGCGCCCCCTCAAGGAAATTCATCTTCGGCGAGCCGATGAAGCCGGCGACGAACAGCGATTGCGGCCGTTCGTAGAGTTCGAGCGGCGTGCCGACCTGCTCGATCTTACCAGCCGAGAGCACGACGATCCGGTCTGCCAGCGTCATGGCCTCCACCTGGTCGTGGGTGACGTAGATCATCGAGGAATCCGGCATGCTTTCATGCAGCTTGGCAATCTCGATGCGGGTTGCCACGCGCAGGGCGGCATCGAGGTTGGAGAGCGGTTCGTCGAACAGGAAGACCTTGGGGTTGCGGACGATGGCGCGGCCGATCGCCACCCGCTGGCGCTGACCGCCGGATAGCGCTTTCGGCAGACGTTCAAGATAGGGGGTCAGCTGCAGGATTTCGGCTGCGGCCTTGACGCGACGGTCGATCTCCTCGTGCGAAGCCTTGGCGATCCGCATGCCGAAGGCCATGTTGTCATAGACCGTCATGTGCGGATAGAGCGCATAGGACTGGAACACCATGGCGATGCCGCGGCGCGACGGAGGCACGTCGTTGACGCGTTCGCCATCGATATACATGTCGCCGCTGGTGATTTCCTCCAGGCCGGCAATCATGCGCAGCAGCGTTGACTTGCCACAGCCGGACGGGCCGACGAAGACAATGAATTCGCCCTTGCGGATTTCAAGATCAACGCCCTTGATGACATTGACGGCGCCATAGGACTTGGTGATGCTCTTCAAGGTCACATCAGACATGCCATTCCCCTCCTCACCCGTTTCTCAGGCCAGCCGGCCGAACCATGCGCCCAAGGGCGGCAGGTTGATTTTCTGATTGTCTCTTTCCGCTGCAAATCCATGCCCCGAAAGCGTTTCCCATTCGCCGGCGGGAAGATCGAGCTTCGCCGCCCGTTCCGACATGTTGAATGCGCAGATCAGCGTCTCGTTGCCATGGCTGCGCGTGTAGGCCAGGCACTGATCGTCCGCATGGGCAAAATCAATCTTCCCCTTGGCGAGTGCCGGATGCTCGCGCCGGAAGGCGAGAAAGCGCCGGTAATGGTGCAGCACCGAACCTGCATCCTTCTCCTGAACATCAACCGCGCGGACCGTATGGCGAGCGGGAACCGGCAGCCAGGGCTTTCCGGTTGAGAAGGCACCATTCGGAACAGCGCTTTCCCAGACCATCGGCGTGCGGCATCCGTCGCGACCCTTGAATTCCGGCCAGAACTGGATGCCATAGGGGTCCTGCAGGTCCTCGAAGGCGAGATCGGCTTCCGGCAGTGCCAGTTCTTCGCCCTCGTAGATGCAGACGGATCCGCGCAGGGTCATCAGAAGCGCCGCCAGCTGTTTCGCATGGGCGTCATGATCGGAAATGCCTGCACCCCAGCGCGAAACGTGGCGAACCACATCATGGTTCGAGAAAGCCCAGCAAGCCCATCCTTCAGGCGCGGCCTTCTCGAAATCCTTGAGGACTTCGCGGACATAGGCAGGGCTCAGCGGATCGACCGAGAGGAATTCGAAGGCGTAACACATCTGCATCTTGTCATTGCCGGATGTGTATTCGCCGACGATTTCCAGCCCGCGCTGGGAATCGCCCACTTCGCCCACGGCTGCGATGGCGGGGAATTCGTCGAGCACGGCGCGGAAGCGCTTGAGGAATTCAAGGTTCTCCGGCTGGTTCTTGTCGTAGAGATGCAGCTGGTGGTTATAGGGATTGACGGCAGGCGCGGTTTTCGCGTTGCGCAGTTCCGGCGCCAGGCCGGGATTGTCGCGCAGCTGCTTGTCATGGAAATAGAAGTTGATCGTGTCCAGCCGGAAGCCATCGACTCCCCGCTCCAGCCAGAAGCGCGTTACGCTGAGAAGTGCGTCCTGAACTTCCGGATTGTGGAAGTTGAGGTCCGGCTGCGAGGTCAGGAAGTTGTGCAGGTAATACTGGCAGCGCCGCGTATCCCACTGCCAGGCCGAGCCGCCGAAAATCGACAGCCAGTTCGTCGGCGGCGTGCCATCCGGCTTGGGATCGGCCCAGACATACCAGTCGGCCTTCGCATTGGTCTTGGACGCACGGCTTTCGACGAACCAGGGATGCTGGTCGGACGTGTGCGACAGCACGAGATCGATCATGACCTTTATGTCGAGGCGATGGGCTTCTGCGATCATCGCATCGAAATCGGAAAGCGAGCCGAAGATCGGGTCGATGTCGCAATAGTTCGAGACGTCGTAGCCGAAATCCTTCATCGGCGAGGTGAAGAAGGGCGAGATCCAGATCGCGTCGGCGCCAAGCGATGCGATATGCGAAAGCCGCCGTGTGATGCCCTTGAGATCGCCGATCCCGTCGCCGTTGGAATCCTGGTAGGAGCGCGGATAGATCTGATAGATCACCGCACCGCGCCACCAATCCTTGTCCACGGTTTGGGCCTGATTGTTCCTGTCTGCCATTGCAAATTCCTGACGTCCGATGTCTTAGCCGCCCTTGACCGATCCAGCCAGCAGGCCGCGCACGAGGTAGCGCTGCAGGGTGAAGAAGACGAGCAAGGGGACGATGATGGTGATGAAGGCGGAGGCGGTGAGGATTTCCCAGTTGCCGCCGCGCGAGCCGAGCAGGTTGACCAGCCGGCCGGTGAGAACGAGTTCGTCCTTGCCGGTGCCCAGGAACACCATGGCGACGAGCAGGTCGTTCCAGGTCCAGAGGAACTGGAAGATCGCAAACGATGCCAGGGCCGGGAAGGACAGGGGCAGCACGATCTTGAGGAAGATCTCGAAATCGGATGCGCCATCGACCCGGGCCGATTCCATGATTTCCCGCGGCAGGCCGGCCATATAGTTGCGCAGAAGATAGATGGCGAGCGGCAGGCCGAAACCCATATGGGCGAGCCAGATGCCGAGATAGGTTTTCGAGGGCACGCCAAAGAAGCCGCCAACCTCGTTATAGAAGCGCAGGAGCGGGATCAGCGACATCTGCAGCGGCACGACCAGCAGGCCGACAATGACGGCGATCAGCAAGGCGCGTCCGGGAAACTTCATCCAGGCCAATGCGTAGGCCGCAAAAGCCGCAACCAGGATCGGGATGATGGTCGAGGGAATGGCAACCGTCAGCGAATTGATGAAGGAAGAACCGATGCCTTCGGCGGTCAGCACTTCGCGGTAATTGTCGAGCGTGAAGCGCGGGGCGATCTCGGCGACGAAGGCGATGCGCTGGCCACGCTCGGTTTCGATCTTCGTCGGCGAGACGATCTCGAAATTGCCGTCGGCACTGACGGTCAGGGTCGAGCCGTCGCGCAGCGTCGTCGATGTGCCGGGCTCGAATTCAGACGGTTTGTTGACGTTGGTGCTCCAGGCAGCAACTACGCCGCCGCGATTTTCAAGCACATTGCCGGAAATGACGAACTTGCCATCCTTTTCGACCTGGCCCGATGCGCCGGGGGCGCGGAAGACGATGTTCTGGGACGAGGTCGCAAGCGCCGTCCACCAGCCGGAAACGGCCAGCTGGTCCTTGTCGCGGAAGGAGGAGATCAGGAGACCGGCTGTCGGCAAGGTCCAGAGAACCACCAGCAGCAGCACCGAAAGATGAACGACCCAGAGAAGGGGGGAGCGTTTGGTCGACAGCATCGGCGTTACTCCATCTCTTTGCGGGCGTTGCGGATGTTCCAGATCATGATCGGGATGACCAGAACCATGATGACGATGGCGATGGCCGCACCGCGGCCGAAATCGCCGCCGCCTCTGAACATCCAGTCAAACATCAGGTTGGCCAGAACCTGCGTCTGCCACTGACCATTGGTCATCGCCAGAACGATATCGAACACCTTGAGAACCAGGATCGTGATCGTCGTCCAGACGACGGCAATGGTGCCCCAGATCTGCGGAACCATGATCTTGAAGAAGATCTGCAGGCCGTTGGCGCCGTCGATCACGGCGGCTTCGATCGTCTCGTCGGGGATGCCGCGAATGGCAGCCGACAGGATGACCATGGCAAATCCGGTCTGGATCCAGACGAGGATCGCCATCAGGAAGAAGTTGTTCCAGAAGGGGATGGTGATCCAGGCCTGCGGATCGCCGCCGAAATAGACGACGATGGCATTGAGAATGCCGATCTGTTCGGAACCGGCGTCCCGATAATCATAGACGAATTTCCAGATCACGGCGGCGCCGACGAAGGAAATCGCCATTGGCATGAAGATGAGCGACTTGGCGATGTTGCCCCACCAGATACGGTCGGTGAGCGCGGCGATGATCAGGCCGAAGAAGGTCGCCGCAGCCGGCACCACAAGCAGCCAGAGGAAGTTGTTGAGGATCGACTCGCGGAATTCGCGATCGCCGAACATCCAGACATAATTGTCGAAACCGACAAAGGTCTGGCCGGCCTTGTCATGCAGCGAAAGCCGGATCGATTCGAAGACGGGATAAACGAGGTAGAGGGCTAGGGCGAGCACGGCGGGAGCGAGAAACAGCCAGGGCCGGATCATCGCGGCGCGGCGCATGTTGCGCGCAGCCTGCGCGCTATCCGCCAGGCGGGCCGGAAAGACCAGATCGAGAATGAGGTTGCTGCCGTAGAAATAGGCGGCGCACCCCAGGACGCCAGCCACCATCGTTGCGATGGCATAGATCAACTGCATCGGTTGTCCTCCCGTGTCCCGTTTATCGTTCTTCTTGTCGGGAATAGAAAATAGCAAATGCGCTTGCGCAAATCGCTGCGCCATCCAGTCAAAAAAGGCGGCGGGAGGGCCCGCCGCCAGTTTCGGGAGGTTTACTTGATCGCGTCCCAGGCCTTCTGGATATCAGCCGCCACATCGGCTGCGGACTTGCCGCCGACATAATCGACCATACCTGTCCAGAAAGCGCCCGCGCCGATCTTGCCCGGCATCATGTCGGAGCCATCGAAGCGGAATGTTGTCGCATTCGTGAGGATTTCACCCATCTTCTTGGAGGGCGCATTGGCATAGGTGTCGGGGTTGACGCCCTTGAACGGTGTCAGGAAGCTCGACTGCGCCATCCAGACTTCATGCGCGATCGGCGTCTTCAGCCATTCGATGAAAACGCGAGCCGCCGGCGTATCCTTGGTGATCGTCACCAACGTGCCGGCACCGAGGACCGGATTGCCGAGATCGGGCTTGGAGGCATAGGGCGGTAGGTAGAAGAAGTCCGCATCTTCGCCAACCTTCGTTCCTTCCGGGAAGAAGGACGGGATGAAGGAGGCCTGGCGGTGCATGTAGCACTTCGGCGGCGAAGTGAAGAGGCCCTTCGGGCTGTCACGGAAATCGGTCGAGGCCACAGCCTTGGCGCCGCCTTCGACAAACTTGTCGTTCTTGGCAAACCAGCCGAATTCATCAATGGCGCCGACAACGGCCGGATCGGTGAAGGGGATCTCGTTCTTGACCCACTGGTCATAGACGGCAGGTGTCTGCGTCCTGAGCATCATGTCTTCGACCCAGTCGGTTGCCGGCCAGCCGGTGGCGCCGCCCGAACCGAGCCCGATGCACCAGGGGGTGCCGCCATCGGCGACGATCTTTTCGGTCAGAGCCTTGAGCTCTTCCATGGTCTTGGGCACTTCATAGCCGGCATCGGCAAAATTGTCCGGCGAATACCAGACGAGCGACTTCAGGTCAGCCTTGTAGGAAAAGCCGTAGAAGTGATTGGCGCCGTCCTTGCCCTTGTAGGTGCCGAGATCGACCCAGGACTGGCCGGCGGCGTAATTATCCTTCATCCAGGTCGCGGATGCTTCGCCGAGGTCAACAAGGAAACCCTTGGAGGCGAGATCGGCCAGAAGGCCCGGCTGCGGCAGGATGGCGATATCCGGCGGGCTGCCGGCCTGCGTATCGATGACGATCTGCTGCTCGTAGTTTTCCGAGGACGAGTATTTCACCGTCACACCGGTCTGCTCTTCGAAATAGGCGAACACGGAGCGGAAAAGGGTTTCGTCTTCACCGCGCCATGGGCCGAAGATCGTCAGGGTCTGGCCCTTGAGGTCGTTGCTCTTCTTGAATTCCTCGAAAGAAGCCCAATTGAACTTCGCATCTTCACCCGGCTTGAACTTGAGCTCGGCGGCCTGAGCGGCGCCGGCGAACAGCGCAATTGCTGCAACGCCCATCAAAAAAGACTTCATCATCCGATAATCCTCCCGTGGATCTGGAATGTTTTTCGCCGCAGCAGGGCGGCATGGTTCAAAGCGTTTTCGGCTGAAGGGCTTTCAAGATGTCAACCTCCCATTTGAAAGCGCTTTAAAACAATAAAGCGCATCTCCTGCGGGAAAGTCAAGCGATTTCACCGGACAAATTGGCGCATTTGCTTGGCCGATTTGTCCTGAAATATGATTAGTGTATTTAATAACAGATGTTTAGCTGATGATTGCATAGCCACCTGAAGCCATCGAAGCGCGCCGGTATCGACTGTGAAACTCTTCGATTTTTCAATTGATGGCGCTTTCAAAAATTGTCATATTTAAAGTCTGGGATCGAGCGGGGAGGCTCGATGCCAAGTGCGGTCCGGTGCTGCCATCGGGGGAGGAGACAAGGTCATATGAACCTGAAGGAATTTGCTCAGGCCATCGGGATGAGCCAGACGACCGTAAGTCGGGCCCTGTCGGGCTATCCCGAGGTCAAGCCCGAGACCCGCCAGCGCATTCTCAAGCTTGCAGACGAGTTGGGCTACCATCCCAACCGGTCGGCTGCCGGACTTGCAACCGGCCGCGCGGGTGCAGTCGGTATCGTTCTGAAGGAAGCGACGGGCTTCGATCCCAATACGACCGAATTCATGGCCGGGCTCGGGACCCGGCTCGAGACAGGCCAGATCGATATCCTCATCACGGTGGTCGATAACGAAGCCGGTGAACTGGCGGCCTATCGGCGCCTGGCTGCCTCCAAGCGCGTGGATGCGGTGATCGTCCATACGCCGAAAACGGGGGACGGACGAATGGCTTTTCTGAAGGCCCTCGGCATGCCCTTCATCGTTCATGGCCGCGGCGTTGAAGGCGAGGGCTATCCCTGGCTGGATATCGACAATTTTGGCGCTGTCCATCGCGCGACCAGCTATCTGCTGCAACTCGGCCACCGGCAGATCGGCCTCATCAATGGTGCCCGGGGCGATGTGTTTGCCGAGCACCGGCTTGCCGGCTATCGCAAGGCCATGAAGGATTACGGAATTTCGGCTCCCGAACGATGGATTGTGCACGGGCCGTTCACTGACGATGTCGGCTATCGGGCGACGCAGGATTTCCTGGCCCTTCCCGATCCGCCGACGGCGCTCCTGGCCGGATCGATGATGACGGCGCTCGGGGTCATGCGCGCGGTTCGCTCGGCCGGGCTTGCGCTTGGAGCCGATATTTCGCTGATCGCCCATGATGATGTGTTCAATTACATCAATGCCGATAACATGGTGCCGACGGTGTCGACCACCCGATCATCGATGCGCGAGGCCGGTGCGCGGATCGGCGATCTGCTGCTTCAGATGCTGTCGGGTCGCGATATCAGCAAATTCAGCGAGATCTGGCCGGTCGAACTGGTCTTGCGAGAATCCACCTGTCCGCCGCCGGTCAACCGGTAGCGTTGAGAAACGCCGCCACGGCGGCGATCGCTTCCTGCTTGACCTCGGCAGAGGAGCCGGAAATGTCGATTGCGAGGACTGACGGTTCACCCTTCGGCGGTTCCAGAACAGCCAATTGGTTCTTCAGCAGCGAGACCGGCATGAAATGGCCTTCGCGCCTGCTCATCCGCCCGGTCAGGAGCTCTTCCGAACCCTCGAGATAGACGAACAGCACGCGTCCGGCATGTCGCAGGCGGTCGCGGTAGGCCTTGCGCAGCGAGGAGCAGGACACGACGACCGACCGTCCCTCCCGCTGGGCGTTGCTGATGATCTGGCCGATGCGATCCAGCCAGGGCCAGCGGTCTTCATCCGTCAGCGGAATGCCGTTCGACATCTTGTCGATGTTCGCCGGCGGGTGCAGTTCGTCGCCCTCGACGAAATCGATTTTCAGCGCAGCGCCGATGGCGCGTCCGACCGAACTCTTGCCGCAGCCCGAGACGCCCATCACCACAATGGCCCAGGGTTGGGCTTTTTCAGAGACTGGTTGTGATACCGCCGTCGACATAAAGCGTGTGTCCGTTGATGAAGGAAGAAGCGTCGCTTGCCAGAAACACAGCCGCCCCGATCAGTTCGTCGACTTCGCCCCAGCGCCCAGCCGGGGTTCGTTTTTCGAGCCAATCGGTGAATTGCGGATCTTCGACAAGGGCCTTGTTGAGCGGAGTGCGAAAGTAACCCGGTGCAATGGCGTTGATCTGAATCCCGTGCCGCGCCCAATCGGCACACATGCCGCGGGTGAGGTTGCGAATGGCGCCCTTCGTCGCAGCATAGGGCGCAATCGATGGGCGTGCCAGCTCGCTCTGGACGGAAGCGATGTTGATGATCTTGCCGCGACCGCGTTTCAGCATGTGGCGGGCGACAGCCCGGCTCACATAGAAGGCGCTCGAGATGTTGGTGGTCAGCAACGCGTCCCACTTGTCGTCGGGAAACTGATCGAGCGGTGCGCGATGCTGCAGGCCCGCATTGTTGACGAGAATATCGATCGGGCCGATGGTACTCTCGATGTCCTCGATGGCGGCATTCACGGCTTCGGCCTGTGTGACATCGAAGGCGAACGTGCCACAGGAAAGCCCGCGGGCGCCGAGCGTTTCAGCTGCTGCATGGAGCCGGTCCGCATCGCGGCCATTGATCAAAACCCTGGCGCCATGTTCGGTGAGACCTCTGGCGAGCGCCAGGCCGATGCCCTGGCTCGAACCGGTAATGAGGGCGATCCTTTGCTTGAGATCGAACAGTGATGACATGCGGTTCCTCCACGCATGTCAGTAACATTTCTTGGTGGTATGGAAAACCGGTGTGATCGGGCCGGCTGCGTTTTCAGGGCCAGTCATGATAGCTCGATGCCAGCGGAATGGTGGTCTGGTCGGGAGACGATTGTGCCAACGCCCGGTAGCGGGCCGGGGAGACGCCGGTCTTGCGCTTGAAGAAATGGCTGAAATTGGCCGGGTCGCGAAATCCCAGCCCATCCGATATCTCCTGGATCGAACGGGCAGACCGCTCCAGCCGCAACCTTGCTTCCTGGACCAGCCGGTCATGGACGAGTTCGAGGGGAGAGCGGTCCAGCGTTCGTCTGCAAATATCGTGCAACCGGTCGGGAGAGATTCCGAGCTCGTTCGCATAATCGCTGATCGCACGATGATGACGAAACGAGAGTTCGACCGCCTGCCGGAAACGCTGCAGAATGGCGCCGGCGCTCGCCGGTGCTTCGCCTGCCTGCTGGCTGACATCGGCGAGACGGAAAGACGCCATCAGGATCAGTCTGGCGTAGGCTGCGATCACCATGCGCGACGCCTTGGTCTCCCGCTGCATTTCGCCGAGGAAACCGGCGAAAAGCGGCGCAATTTCCCGCACGGTTTCGCTGGCGAGAAATTCCGAGATCGACAGATTGCCGGCGAAGAGGCGCAAAGCCGACGATTCTGCGTGATCACCTGTGGCTTCGGCAAAGATTTCCGGCGAAACGCCGACAAGAGAACCATGGGCGCCAGCTGCAAGGATGATGGTTTCGCTTTCCGACGGCGGGAAGAAGATGATGGCGGGACCGGTTATCGCGGGAGCGTCACTGTCGCCCGACAGGTATGCCTGGCCTCCAGAAAGAAACAAGGCGTGATGAAACCACCGTTGCGGTGCCCGGCCGATGCGGAAGGTCCGTCTGGAGATGCTGGGCTCCATCCATTCGCCGCGCGCATCATGATGAATTCCGGATTCAAGGGGCATGTCGGATGCTGTCAGTGGATCGGAAAGCCCTAATACACCAGATAATCACAAATATACACCAGAAATCGACATTCCTATCTTGTTTCCCTGCGCTACTGTCCTGTCATGCCTTTGGGAGGAGGCTTAGAATGGCATCGTCGGAGCGCAATTCTCAGACAAGCACTGCTCGTGTCGACCCTACTCGTGGGGTTGAGCCGGCGCTTGCCTTGCGCAATGAACAACAGCCCTTCCTCGCCTCCCTGCTGATTGGCGGTGAAGCTTGCCCGGCGGAGAAAGATGCCGTGTTCGAACGTCGCAGCCCGGTCAGCGGTGAGCTGGCAACCATTGCTGCCGCTGCGAGCGCTGATGATGTGCAACGCGCCGCCAGAGCTGCCGCAGCGGCTTTTCCAGGCTGGTCGCGGACCTCGCCTTCCGAACGTCGGCGCCTGCTGGAAGCGGCTGCCCGTCGGCTTATGGAACGCAAGGCGGATTTTACAGCCGCCATGCTGCGCGAGACAGGTGCTACCGAAGCCTGGTGTTCCTTCAATGTCGAACTCGGGAGCGAGATTTTCATCGATGCGGCCGGCATGACGACAATGGTCGCCGGTTCGATGGTTCCGTCGAACCGACCGGGCGTCCAGTCCTTTGCAATGCGCCAGCCAGCCGGTGTTTGTCTGGCGATCGCGCCCTGGAATGCACCCATCATCCTGGGTGTCCGGTCGATTGCCATGGCACTGGCTTGCGGCAACACTGTCATCTTCAAGGCTTCGGAACTCTGCCCCGCGACCCATCGTCTGATTGGCGAGGTCCTGACGGAAGCCGGATTTCCCGCCGGCGTCGTCAATGTGATCAGCAATGCGCCCGCCGATGCATCCCTTGTCGTTGAGGCGCTGATTGCCCATCCGGTGGTCCGCCGGGTAAATTTTACCGGCTCGACAAGGGTCGGCCGCATCGTCGCACAGGTGGCGGCGCGTCACCTCAAGCGCTGCCTTCTCGAACTGGGTGGCAAGGCCGCCTTCCTCGTGCTGGACGATGCCGATATCGGCGAAGCCGTCAAGGCGGCCGCCTTCGGAGCCTATTTCAATCAGGGCCAGATCTGCATGTCGACCGAGCGGATCATCGTGATGGATGAGGTCGCAGAGGAATTCGTCGGTCGCCTAGCCGAGAAGGTCGCGACATTGAAATCCGGCGATCCAGCGCGAGGAATCTTTCCCATCGGTGCCATGATCACCGCCGAAAGTGCGCGTCGCGTCCGCTCGCTGGTCGAGGATGCGATCGGCAAGGGGGCGACACTTCTCGCCGGCGGCGAGGCGCACGACGCCTTCATGGATGCGACGCTGATCGACAATGTCACCCGTTCGATGCGGATCTATCGCGAAGAGAGTTTCGGCCCGGTCTCGGCCATCATCCGGGTATCGAGCGTCGAAGAGGCGATCACCGTCGCCAATGATTGCGAATATGGCCTGTCCGGTGCTGTCTTCGGTCGCGATATCGGACGTGCGCTCGAGGTTGCGAGCCGGATCGAATCCGGCATCTGTCACATCAATTCAGCCACCGTCGCCGACGAGCCGCAGGTTCCGTTCGGTGGCGTCAAGGCGAGCGGCTACGGCCGCTTCGGCGGAGCTGCCGCTCTCGATGAATTCACCGAGTTGCGATGGGTAACGCTGTCGACCATGCCGGGCAGCTATCCTTTGTGATCGCGCACGGAGCATCAGAGAAACCAACATTCGTTCGGGAGGAAAAGATGACGAATGATATGACCCGGAAAGGCGGCTTGACACGCCGCGAAATGCTGGCGGCCTCGGCCGTCACCAGTGCTGCGCTTGCCTTTGGTATCAAGCCGGCCTTTGCCGCAGATACGCTGAAGGTCGGCTTCATCAGCCCGCGTACAGGTCCGCTCGCCGGTTTCGGCGAAACCGACGGCTATGTGCTGGACGTGGTGCGCAAGGCGCTTGAAAAGGGCATCGAGATAGGCGGCAAAACCTATGCTGTCGAAATTCTCGACCAGGATACCCAGTCGGATCCGTCGCGCGCCGGACAGCTTGCCAAGGATTTGATCAACAACCAGGGCATCGACATGATGCTGGCGGTCTCGACGCCGGAAACCATCAATCCGGTATCGGATGCCTGCGAGGCTGCCGGTGTACCCTGCCTTTCCACCGTCATGCCCTGGGAAGCCTGGTATTTCGGCCGTGGCGCCAAGCCCGACCAGCCGTCGCCGTTCAAATGGACCTACCATTTCGGTTTCGGCGTCGGCGAATTCCACAAGACCTATGTTTCGCAGTGGAATCTGATCGAAACCAACAAGAAGGTCGGGGTCATGTACCCCAACGATGCCGATGGTAACGCGATCCGCGCCAACCTGGCACCTCTGCTTGCCAAGGACGGTTTCACGATCGTTGATCCGGGCGCCTACGAGACCGGCACCACCGACTTCTCGAGCCAGATCGCGCTCTTCAAGCAGGAAGGCGTCGAAATCATCAACACCTTCCCGATTCCGCCGGATTTCGCCACTTTCTGGCGCCAGGCGGCCCAGCAGGGTCTGCACAAGCAGGTCAAGATTGTACAGGTCGCCAAGACCGGCCTTTTCCCGTCGGGTGTCGAAGCGCTTGGCTCGCTCGGCGTCAACCTGGCGAGCGCTGCCTACTGGCACAAGGCCTTCCCGTACAATTCGTCGCTGACGGGTGTTTCGGGCCCGGCGCTGGCCGATGGCTATGAAGCGGCTTCCGGCAAGCAATGGACGCAGCAGCTCGGTGCAACGCTTTCGCTCTTCGATGCTGGCTTTGCAGCGCTCAAGGCTGCAAGCGATCCGAAATCGAAGGATGCGGTGGCAAAATCGCTATCGACCCTCAACACGGTGACGATTGCCGGCAAGGTTGATTTCACCTCCGGTCCGTTCCCGAATGTGTCGCCGGGCCCGATCATCGGCACCCAATGGGTCAAGGCGCCCGAAGGCTCGAAGTTCGCGCTCGACTATGTGGTCACGGAGAATGCCACCGATCCGAACGTGCCGGTCGCGGCCAAGCTGCTGCCCTATAACGGCTGAGATCAAGGGTCGCGATTGTGAACATCAACGAAAATGGAACCGGCGCGAGCCGGTTCTCGGGGAAGGGCATCCACAAACGTTTCGGTGCCTTGAAAGTCCTCGAGGATGTCGACTTTTCGATGGGCCTGGGTGAGGCGGTGGGGATTGTCGGGCCGAATGGCGCCGGCAAGACCACGCTGCTTGCTACGCTTGCGGGTGCTTTTCCGCCAAGCGCGGGCTCGGTTTCCTTCGCGGGGCGTGATGTGACCGGCATGACGGCAGCCGAGCGCTGCCGCCTCGGTCTTGTCCGGACCCACCAGGTGCCCAAACCGTTTCTCGGCATGACCACCTTCGAAAATGTCTATGTCGCGGCCTCTCATGTCCGGGGAGCCAGTCGTGAAGACGCCTATGAGCGGGTGGTCGATTCGCTGTCACTCTGCGGCATGCTTTCGGTTGCCAATCGGCGGGCCGAAACGCTCGGCCTTCTCGATCGCAAGCGGCTGGAGCTTGCGCGGGCGCTCGCAACGGGTCCGAAAGTGATCCTGCTCGATGAGATTGGCGGCGGCCTGACCGATTCCGAAGCGCAGGAACTGGTTGCAACCATCCAGGAACTGCGTCGCCGCGGCATCGGCATCGTCTGGATCGAACATATCGTGCATGTGCTGCTCCAGGTGGTCGAACGGCTCGTCTGCATGGATGCAGGCCGGATCATTGCCGATGGCGAACCCAATGCCGTCATGGCTGATCCGCAGGTGGTGAAGGCCTATCTCGGAGGCGGGCCAAAATGACGATGCTTCAAATTGAAAATCTCACGGCCCGGCATGGGCTTCTCGAAGCGGTACGCGGCGTCAGTCTCTCCATTCGCAAGGGCGAGACCGTTGCGCTGGTGGGTGCCAATGGTGCCGGCAAGACGACATTGATGCGAACACTTGCCGGTGCGCAC
Organism: Fluviirhizobium alvei; assembly: GCF_030551875.1. Lineage (GTDB taxonomy): Bacteria > Pseudomonadota > Alphaproteobacteria > Rhizobiales > Rhizobiaceae > Rhizobium_E > Rhizobium_E alvei. The sequence continues at coordinate 131,779 of NZ_JAUOZU010000018.1, forward strand.
TCGGTAACCTCCGGTCATATCCGGATTGCGGGAGAGGATGTCACGGCGCTGCCTTCGCACCAGCGGGTGCGGCGCGGCATTGCGCTTGTGCCGGAGGGTCGTCGGATGTTTACTTCCATGACCGTGCGGGAAAATCTCGAGCTTGGTGCGATGGCCGGTCGATCCGGAACCTGGACGGTCGACCGGGTGCTGGAAATCTTCCCCAATCTCGTCAAGCGGATCCATTCGAAGACCGGGCATCTCTCCGGCGGCGAACAGCAGGCCACGGCCATCGGTCGCGCCCTGATGAGCAATCCCGACATTCTCCTGCTCGATGAACTGTCGCTCGGCCTTTCGCCTCTGGTGGTCGATCGGGTCTATGCCTCGCTTGAGGGTCTCATCACATCCGGCACCACCATTCTTCTCGTCGAACAGGATCTGTCGCGCGCCATGGGCGTGGCCGATCGCGTCGTTTGTATGCTCGAAGGCAAGGTGGTGCTGGAAGGCGATGCCAAGACCCTGACCCGCGATGCGGTGACCGAGGCCTATTTCGGCCTCGACCGGTCGAGCCGCAAGGAGGTGCATGCATGACCAACCAGATTATCCAGGGCATTCTGCTCGGCGGCTATTATGCGCTGATTGCCTGCGGCCTCAGCTTCATGTTTTCGGTCATGCGCATCATCAATCTCGCCCATGGCAGCTTGGCGGTCGTGGCTGCCTATCTGATCTTCGTGCTCAGCGAAAAGGCGCATCTGCCGCTCTGGCTCTGCCTGCTGGTCTCGGTGGCGGTGATGGCCGTTGTCGGCTGGCTGATCCAGCGGCTGATCCTCGAGCGATCGGCCCGTTCGGGCCAGCTTCTGCCGATCCTGTCCACGTTCGGCCTGTCGATGGTGATCGACAATACGCTGTTCGAACAGTTTGGTGCCGATACGCGGTCCCTGGCTGGAGCGATCGGCGATCTCTCCTGGGATTCATGGGAATTGCCGGGTGGCCTCTTTGTCGGCAAGCTGCCGGTCATCATCTTCGCGACGGCCGTCATCATGCTGGCAGCCCTGCAGCTGATGCTGACGCGGACGAAGATCGGCCGGGCCATTCGTGCGACCGCTGAAGATCCCGATACGGCGGGTCTCGTCGGTATCGACGCACGGCGCGTCAACGCAACGGCTGCAGCGATTGCGCTGGTGACGGTGACGATCGCCGGCCTCTTTCTCGGCATGCGGGCCACGTTCGAACCCTATTCCGGGGCGCCGCAACTGCTGTTTGCCTTCGAAGCCGCGGTCATCGGCGGTGCCGGTTCCCTCTGGGGAACGCTCGCGGGCGGGATTATTCTCGGCATCGCCCAGACCTTCGGGGCGTCCGTGCATCCGCTCGGCTTCCTCATCGCCGGCCATGCCGTCTTTCTCGTCATTCTCTTCACCCGGCTGATTTTCCCGGATCTGGCACTGCTGCCAGCCAGGATTCTTCGCATGGGAGGTGCATCATGAACAGCAACTCCGTTTCCACGCTGGCCCAGGGCATTACGATCGAACGCTGGACCCGATCGTCCCGGATGGCCGTTGTCATCTCGATCATCGTTCTCGTGGCCTTGGCACTGGCGCCGTCGGTTCTCGGCGCCGGCAGTATCGACCGCATGACGGCGCTTTTCATCTACATCATCATGGCCGCGATGTGGAATGCACTGGCCGGTTTCGGCGGACTCGTCTCGGTCGGCCAGCAGGTTTTCTCCGGGCTCGGAGCCTATTTCACGGTGCGGATTGCCGACCGTGGGATCGATCCTTTCGTCGCGATACTGATTGCAGGGCTCGTGGTCGCGGTGGTTTCCTATCCGCTGTCGCTGGTCATGCTCAGGCTCAAGGGTGGGGAATTTGCCATCGGCATGTGGGTCGTTTCCGCGCTCACCCATCTCTGCGTCAATCTCGACGGATTGATCCAGGGTGAGACGGGTACATCGCTGATTTCCCTCAATGCCTATGATTCCGGCATGCGGCGCACCATCATCTACTGGCTGGCGCTTGTGGCAATGGCGGCCATCCTCTCGAGCCTGTTCGTGCTGCTCAGAAGCCGCACCGGTGCTGCCATCCAGGCGATCCGCGACAATGAGGATGCAGCGCTATCGCTCGGTGCCGATGTCGTCGGAACAAAGCGCCTGCTCTTCGTTCTGGCCGCTGCCGGCATCGGCATCGCCGGCGCGCTCTGGCTGGCGAGCGCAACCAGCTTCCAGCCGAAAACCTATTTCTCGGTGCAATGGACCGCCTACATGATCTTCATGGTGCTTGTCGGCGGCATCGGCACCTTCGAAGGTGCCATCCTTGGCGCCATCATCTTCTTCGCGATCGAAACCTGGTTCGGGGCGCTCGGGGTCTGGTACCTGATCGGCCTCGGCCTGATCGCACTGCTCTTCGCCCTCTTCCTGCCCAAGGGCCTGTGGGGCGAAATCGAAAGACGCTTCGGCCTCTCTCTCATGCCGGTCGGCTACCGGCTCAAACTTCCATCCGAATTGAAAGTGAAGGAGTAATCTGATGTTATTTGGCAAAACCCTGGTGATCACGGGCGTTGCGTCCGGGATCGGCGCTCGGACGGCGGAGATGGCGCTCGGCATGGGTGCCGACGTGATCGGGATCGATGTGCGCGCGCCGGCCAATCCGGGCCCGAATTTCCTGCAGGGTGACATCTCGTCACCTGCCGGAATT
>NZ_JAUOZU010000019.1 GCF_030551875.1 Fluviirhizobium alvei
AACCCTTGTCCGCCAGAAAACCCGATATCGCAGCGACAATGCCGCGGGTGGACACGCAGGTGACAGTCAGAACATAGGTCAGCATTTCATCTCTTTCGCATAGAAAACCGCCGTCCGGCCCGTTGCGCCAGGCCAGACGCGCATCCTCGATGGGGCCTTGGAACCGCTCAGGAATCGAGCGCCTTCAGGAAGTTTTCGAGCTCCGTCGGGTCCATATGGACGACATGGCGGTCCTCGGGATAGGCGAGGCTTTCGACATCCTGACGATATTCCGTAAAGGCGGCAATCCGCTCCTGCTGCAGCCGGTCATATTCGGCAGCGAAATTGCGATAGACTTTGGAATGGCGGGGCATATGGCCACGGTTCTGGCCGAGAATATCCTCGGCGAACAGATATTGCGCATCGCAACCGGTGCCGGCGCCCATCGAGAGCATGAAGAGCGAGGTCCGCTCGGAGATCGCCTTGGCCACCTCGACGGGAACAACCTCGATTTCGGCACCGAAGGCGCCCGCCGCTTCATATTTGCGCACAGCATCCATGATATCGAGCGCCGATTGCGCGGTCTTGCCGACCGCCTTGAAGCCACCCGTCCAGGTCGCCCGCGACGGGATCAGCCCGACATGGCCGATCACCGGGATCGCCTCATCCGCCATCGCCTTCACCGTCGCATAGCTTGCCGAGCAATAGACGGCATCGGCGCCGGCCTTGTAGAGCCGGAAGGCCCAGCGCACGAAATCGTCTGCGGTGCCGATCTCGAAGAAATTGTCGCCGGGCATTGAAAAGAGCGTCGGCGCCGCATCGCGATATTCAGGATTGAGCATCAGATCCGGCGGGATCGAGACGATATCGATGCCGGCGCGTTCGGCCGCCTCGGCCTCTTCGAGTGTCATGACGCGCAGCATGGTCAGCTGGCGTTTGCCCTTCATCGCGCGGAGGTCGGCAATGGTCGGTCTCTTTCTGGACATGCGTTTCCCCTTCCAGGATCAGAGTAGCGATTTGAGTTTGTTGGACGGATCGGCAAGGAATGCCGGGTCCGGTCGGGCACCGCGGCCAATCAGCATCTCGGCGAGCCTTATATCTCTGGCCACCGCCTGGCCCGGCCCGAAACCTTGCGCTGCCACCAGCCGTCCGTCGGCGGCGAGATGAAAGCTCATCAGCACATCCTCGCCGGGCCGGCGTGAGATTTCGGTTACCCCTTCATCGATGAGCCCCGCCACCTGCAGCCCATGGTCATACTGGTCCGACCAGAACCAGGGCACCGGCATTTCGCTGATCGCTTCGCCGGAGATGAGGGCCGCAGCCATGGCCGCCTGGTCGCGCGCACTACGCCAGGATTCGAGCCGGACCCGCCGGCCGCCATAGATCGAAAGCGGAAAGGAAGAGCAATCGCCGATCGCCAGGATGGCCGGATCGGAAGTTTCAAGCCGCGCATCGACGATGATGCCATTGTCGACCATCAGACCGGCCTCGCGCGCCAGCGCCACCTCAGGCACGGCACCAATGCCGATCACCACCGTGGCAGCCGTAATCGTTCCGCCATCCGAAAAGATGAGCGCAATCGCATCGCCACTGCGGTCGATGGCGCTGACGCCCGTCCCGAGGCGAAAGACGACGCCGTTCCGCTCATGCAGTTGCTGGACTTGGTCCGCAATCGATGCCGAGACGCCGCGGGCGAGAATTCGCGCCTGCGGCTCGATGACAGTTACATCTGCCCCATGCTTGCGCGCGGCTGCCGCCACTTCGAGCCCGATGAAGCCGGCCCCGAGAATGGCGATCGGGCCACCGGCCACCAGAAGCGGCCGCAAGGCCTGCGCCTCGCGAAGCGTTCTGAGATAGCGAATGCCGGCAATCCCCTCGGCGATCGGCAGGCGTCGCGACGCGGCGCCGGTGGCCAGCACCAGCCTTCCATAGTCCAGCCGCTGCCCGTCGGACAGTTCGACCCTCCGCGCCGCCCGGTCGATCCTGAGCGCCTGGACGCCGCGATGATGAATGATCGTGTCCGGCATCTCTCCACCGGCAAAGAGCGGAACCGCTCGGGCTGCTTCGCCCGGCTCGAGATGGGCCTTCGACAGTGGCGGCCGCTCATAGGGCGCGCAATCCTCCGCCCCGACGAGATGGATCGGCGCGGAATGGCCGCGCCGCGCAAGCTCTGCCGCGAGGGTGGCACCCGCCTCGCCGGCGCCGATGATGACGATGGGTCCGTCGCTTTTCATGACCGGACCGTCAGCCGAGCCGGAAGAGGATGTCGCCATCCTCGACCTTGGCCTCGTAGGTCTTGAGATCGACGCAGATCGGCGCCTTCAGCCCCTTGCCGTTGCGATAGTCGAAGCGGCCATTGTGCTTCGGGCATTCGATGACATGGCCCATCACCAGCCCATCGGCGAGATGGACCCTCTCATGGGTGCAGAGCCCGTCCGTCACATAGACCGTGTCGTCGGGGGCGCGGATGATCGCAAATGTCTGGCCATCATGGTCAAACCGCATCACATCCTCGGCGTCGATATCGTCCAGCGCGCAGGCCCTGATCCAGTCGCTCATAGTCATTCTCCGGTTTTTGGACATGGGTTGGCTTTCGCCCGTGCGGGCGGTCATGCCTTCCCTCACTTTCAGTGTCGGTTCAGTGCACGAGGTTCGGCTGCAGATCCTCGCGATAGGGCCGTGCCGTCGGCGGCAGCTCCCGTTTCACGAAATAGTCCTCGTAGCGCAATTGGCGCAGCCAGGCCGGGATCACCTCGCGATAGGCATGGATGATCGACGGGTTCGGCACCGGCAGGTCATGCTTGATCAGGCGATGCAGCTCAGGCAGCGCGTGGTAGGGCACCATCGGGAACATATGATGTTCGACATGGTAGTTCATGTTCCAGTAGATGAAGCGGCTGATCGGATTCATATAGACGGTACGGCTATTGAGCCGATGATCGAGCACGTTCTCGGCCAGGCCGCCATGCTGCAGAAGCCCGGTCATGATCATGTGCCAGCAGCCATACATGCGCGGCAGGCCGATCAGCATCAGCGGCAGCCAGGATTGCAGATAAAGGGCGGCGGCAATGGTGGCGATATAGATCAGCACATGCACGCGCGCTGCCCGGACACCCTTCTGAATCTCGCTTTCCGGAATATAGTCACGTTCGTCGGCGGAGTAGCGGCCGAGCGCATTGCGAACGAGCCCGATCAGCGAATGATAGACGTCGAGAATGCCGAACACATTCAGCACCACCTTCAAAAGATCCGGCGGACGCATGACGGCGATTTCCGCGTCACGGCCGACGATGATCGTATCGGTATGGTGCCGCGCATGGCTCCAGCGCCAGTTCACCGGGTTGCGCATCAGCATGAAGGAGGCGATCTGGTAGACGACGTCGTTCATCCAGCTGGTGCGGAAGGCGGTGCCATGGCCGCATTCATGCCAGCGCGCATCGCTCGCCGACCCGTAAAGCACGCCATAGACGAAGAAGAACGGAATGCACCACCAGCTGCCCCAGAAATAGACGCCGCCGGCGCCGGCCACAACCAGAAGCCCGAGCCAGATCACCGTGTCCCGGATCGCTGCGGCATCGGAGCGCTGCATCAGCGCCTTCATCGTCTTGCGGTCGACATCCGAATGATACCATTCCGCCGAGGCCAGGCCGAGCGCGACGGCGCGCGCAGCACCTTCGCCGGTCAGCGAATAATCCCGCTTGTCTACCCTGTCCAACATGTCGTTGACCTCCCTGCCCCTGCCGTTCAGCCGGCGGGTTCCTGCTTCTTTCTCGTGATGTTGGGAAACTGGCCGGATGGTTTCGGAAAACCGTCCGCCGGCTGTGTTGCGATCGCCGCAATCCGGTCGAGCGATGCGGCAATGGCGGACGCTCCAGCCAGCACCCGGAATGTGACGTCGTAGCGGCGCTCCTCGCCATGATGGAGCCAGATCAGTTCGCCCGTCTCGCGCGCCCGGCCCCGGCCCATCACATGGTCGGTCGAGGGTTCGATACCGAGCGCATAAAGTCCCGATTGCAGGGCCTGCCATTCGAAAAGGCAGGGAAACTGGTCCTTGCGGAAGCAGACTTCGAGGCCGAGGCCGGCGCGGTCGTTGACCAGCGCCACCGGCACCTGTCCGGCCGCATCAGCCACGACGTCATGTTCCCAGACCTGTTCGTGAAACCGCTCCTGCGGCGCCGGCATCCGGTCATAGCCGACATTCTGGGCACGATAGTTTTCGCCCTCATGGGCGGCCCACAGGACATCGCGGATCGGCGCGGCATAGCGCGATCCTTCCGCCAGCACCGGATGGCCAACATTGACGTGATACATGTACATGTGCGGTGTCGGGCTGAAGCCGCGATTGGCGACCCGGTCGGTGATGCGGATCTCGTCGGTCCCCACCTTCGCCTCGATGCGGCGGATGAGTTCGAGATGTTCGCCGAACACGGCAGCCTGCCGCACGATCCCTTCGCACCAGAGCCAGCAATCATCGCCGTCCCAGCGTTCGCCATAGCCGGACAGGCGGGCGGGAATGGTGCCGACGCGGCCATGGATCGAATGTTTGACCGTCTGGCGCGGCCGGTAATTATAGTGATCGGCCGGTTCCTCGGCCATGAAGAGCGTATGATCGAGGCCGCAGGTGACCAGCAGTCCGGAGAAGGACCGCATCCAGCCCAGGCCGCCCTCCCCTTCATAATCATGCAGGCCGGGATGGCGAAATCCGGTCGGGGAATGCCAGCCGATCGCCATGCCGTTATGTTCGCAATCGCCGATATCCATCGCGCGGTCTATGAGGACGGTGAAGCGGAGCCCGGTACCGGTGCGGAATTCGAGCATGCGCACGCCTCGCTCGACCCCGTCGCCCAGCGTCATCAGGCGCACACCGGCGAACTGCGACAGGCTGCCCGCATAGGCGGAAAGTTCCCGTCTGGTCCTGCGCTCGCCATAAAGTGTCACCATCGCCGCTGCTCCGTTGCTGAAACGTCATCTGTCCGGCACCGGGCGGCTATCCCGCCCGATGCCATTTCCTTGAGAACCGAAGCTTAGAGACCCTGGGCCCGCAGCTTGCCGTCGAGGAAGGCCTTGGCGCGCGGCACGTCGGATTCTTCCAGATGCTCGATGATGATCGGAATGTTCGGATGCTTCTGCGCCAGCCGCTTGAGGTAGAGATCGTAGTTGAGCGAACCGAGGCCCGGGGCCGGCAGCTCGATCTCGCCGACGCCGCGGAACGTATGGCTTTCCATCGCATCGGCATCGCCGATATCGGCATGCTTCTCGGACTTGTCATCGCCCGAGCGCTTGACGTCCTTGGCATGGGCGATCTTGATCTTGTCGGTCAGCGTGTCGAAGACCTGGTTGAGGATCTGATCCATCCTGTCGATATTGTGGGTCTCGAAATAGTTGGTCGGATCCATCAGCAGGCCAAGGCCCTGGTGATCGACCTGGGCGAACATCTTCACCGTTTCCTCGACGGAACCGACGACATTGTTCACATAGGTTTCGAGCAGGAAGGTGGCACCATGGTCATAGGCATGCTGCGACAGGTCGGCGATGACCTTGCGGCATTCCTCGAAGCCCTCCTCGGTCTTGTTCTTCGGATGGTGAACCCAGTCGGACTCGGTGTTGTAGGTGCCGGTTTCGGAAATCACATAGGGCGTGCCGAGATATTGCGCATGCCGGATGATTTCCTTGAGATAGCCGACGCGGCGGGCGCGTTCTGCCGGATCGGGATGGATGATGTTGGTATAGCCGGAGATACAGCAGATCGGCAGATTGTGATCGCGGAACGTCTCGCGGATGCGGATGCACTTCTCCTTGGTGATCTGGCCTGCGCTCAGATCCATATCCTTGAAATGCAGGTCGAGCTGCACGGTGTTGAAGTTGAGCGCACGGATCTTCCTTGCGGTCTCTTCAAGGCTGTAGGGGAAATATCCGGTGAAAATGCCGGTCTGCATCATGGTTGAGTCCTCCCTTTGGATCGAAATCAGATAGCGATATCAGCGAGTTTCACGGCGCGCCCTTCGGCCATCGAACGATAGCCGGCCTCCACGAGCGCCATGGTCTTGACATTGTCGGCAACCGAAAGTGCCGGGGCCTCGCCGGAGCGAAGCGCATATTGCAGCTGTTCCATCACGCCGATGAAGGCATGCGGGAACCACATCGTGTCCCATTTGGGCGAGACCCATTTGCCGCCGGTGGTCTTTTTCGACGCATAGCTGAGCGTCGAGGGCGACCCATCCGGCCAGCCGATCGTGCCCTGTGCGACGCCATCGGTGCCTTCGACGCGCCACTTGATGTAGATGTCGCTGTCGAACCCTTCCTCGCGCGGACCCGACCAGACATCCTCGAGCGACACCGCAAGCACATTGTTGGGGAATTTCAGTGTCGAGACGGTCACGCCGTCGCTATGGTCGAACCGGGTGCGCGGATCGGTGCGGGCTGCGGTATAGATTTCGTCGGGATCGCCAAACAGGAAGCGCAGCACATCGAGATGATGCACACTCATATTGGCGAGCGTCAGCCGGTCGTAATCCTCGAGAAAACCCTGCCAGTGCGGAATTGCGCGCATCTCGATCGTGGCGATCACCACCGAGCCGAGTTCGCCCCGGTCGAGGATCTCCTTGAGAACCCGCATCGACTGGTCGTAGCGCATGTTCTGGTTGACCGAGATGATCTTGCCGGCGGCCTTTGCCTCGTCGCGCAGCTTCTTCGCTTCTTCGAGCGACAGTGCCAGCGGCTTCTGGGCGAGGATCGCCTTGATGTGCGGCGTGGCAAGCGCCTTGCGGATGAGGTCCGGCTGCTGGTCCGGCGGATAGGCAATGTCGATGATCTCGATCGAAGGATCGGCAATCAGCGCCTCCGGCGTCTCATGTACGGTCGGTATATCCCAGCGCTTGGCCACCTCGGCGGCCCGCGACTTCGTGCGCGAGGCGATCGCGCCAACGGTGAAACCGGCCATCTTGTAGGCGGCAAGATGGCATTCCGCCATGATCATGCCGGCGCCGATACAGCCGATGCGATAACCCTTTTCCCGAACATCGACATCCGGATGAAATGGCTCAGCCTTCGTCATATTCTCCTCCCCTTCACAGATTTTGCAGTTTCGGCAGGGCCCTCCCGGCCCTGTCGAAATAGAACATGCGCGCCGGATCGCACGCGAGACCCACGAGACTGTCAAGCCGGATCTGCGGCTGGCCGCGCATCAGGGCCCGGAGCCGGATCGAACCGCTTTCGAGCGTGATGACCGTATGGCCACCAAGCGGCTCGACCTCGAAGACGCGCGCCTGATTTGCCGCGCCGCTCTCGGCTCCGACCTTGAGGTCTTCCGGCCGGATGCCGATGCCGACCGCACCGTCCGGAATCCGCGCCGGATCGAGCTGCAAGGCGCCGGCGGCAGCCGTTACTGTCGGTCCGGCCTCGATCGTCAGCATGTTGATCTGCGGTGAGCCGAGAAGCCCTGCGACATAGCGGTTGGCCGGATTGTCGTAGATTGCCTGCGGCGTATCGATCTGACGGATGGCGCCATGTTCGAGCATCGCCATCCGGTCGGCGACCGACATCGCTTCTTCCTGGTCATGCGTCACATAGACCAGCGTATGGCCGAGCTCGCGCTGGATGCGCTTGAGTTCGACGCGGGTTTCCTCGCGGAGCCGCGCATCGAGCGCCGAGATCGGATCATCCATCAGATAAGCGACCGGATCGCGCACAAGAGCCCGCGCGATCGCCACACGCTGGCGCTCGCCGCCGGAGAGATGGGCCGGAAGCTTGTGCAACAGATGCGAGATATGCAGCTTTTCGGCGACGCTTGCGACGCGTCTGGCAATCGCATCGGGCGCCACCTTCCGCTCGACCAGCGGAAAGCGCACATTGTCGCCGGCCGTCATATGCGGAAACAGCGCCAGGTTCTGGAACACCATCGCGACATTGCGCGCCGGCGCCGGAACATGGGTCACGGGCCTGCCATCGATGAGGATTTCGCCCCTGTCCGGCGTTTCGAGCCCGAGGATCAGTTTCAGGATCGTCGATTTGCCAGAGAGCGGCGGCCCGAACAGACAGAAGAATTCATTGTCGCCGATCTCGAAGCTGACATCGTCGACGGCGATCTTGTCGCCATAGCGTTTGGTGACATTGTCGAAACGGATGGTCGCCATGGTCTCAAGCCTCCCCGATCGCCATGCCGGTCTCGGCATCGAACAGTCGCACACCTTCGCTGGCAAGCGCCACCGGCGCCATCTTGCCGGCCTCGATCCCCTCGCCATTGTCGATCACCGCCTTGGCCAGCGTGCGTTCGGCGCCGAAATGCAGCGTCGTGCGCGCGCCGATCCGCTCGACGAACAGCACCGGCAGCGAAATGCCACTACCCGTCCGGTCGATCGATACCTGTTCGGGCCGGAAACCGAACCACACATCGCCCCGCTTGCGGCGGCGGAGTGCGGCGGCGAGCCCTTGTGGCAACGCCGGAGACAGACCGAGCTGGCCGAGATCAACACGGATCTCGTCACTCTCCTCGGTCACCGAACCGCGGATGAGGTTCATGCCCGGCGCCCCGATGAAATTGGCAACGAAAAGGTTGGCGGGATGGTTATAGACCTCGAGCGGTGTTCCCACCTGCTGCAGCACCCCGTGATCCATCACCGCAATCCGGTCAGCCATCGTCATCGCCTCAAGCTGGTCATGGGTGACATAGACCATGGTCTGGCGGAACTGCCGCTGCAGATGCTTGAGTTCGGTGCGCATGACGGCGCGGAAGGCCGCGTCGACATTGGAGAGCGGCTCGTCGAGCAGGAAGATCGCCGGTTCGACGATTGCCGAGCGGCCGATCGCCAGCCTTTGCAGGATATTGACCGACAGTTTCGCCGAGGGCTTGTCGAGCAGTTCGGTGAGCTGCAGGAACTCCGCCATCTGCTTGACGCGACGGTTGATGTCGGCAGCCGGCAACCGGCGCATCTTCAGGCCGAAGGCGAGGTTGTCGCGCACGGTCATATGGGTGAAGATCGCATAGTTCTGGAAGACGAAACCGACACCGCGCCTGCCCATCGGCACGTCGATCATGTCGCGACCGTCAAAGAGAATGCGGCCACCGGTCGGCCGTTCCATGCCGGCGATCATGTTCATCGTCGTCGACTTGCCGCAACCCGAGGGTCCGAGCAGCGCCATGAACTCGCCGTCGGCGATCTTCAGGTCCATGGTCTTCAGGGCCTGGAAGGCACCGAAACTCTTTTCGAGATTTTCGAGATGGATCGACGTCATGTCAGGCCTCCGCACGCGCCTTGTTCATCCGGGAAATCGCCAGGGAAACAAGGATGGAGAGAACGATGAGGATGACGAGCGCGATCGCTGCGACATAGCCCCAGATGAGATCCTGCTGGGTGACCTTGTAGATATAGACGGAGATCGTCTCGGTCGCGACACCCGGCCCGCCGCCGGTCATGATGAAGAGCGTATCGAAGATTTTGAAATTTTCGATGACGCGGATGGCGAGCGCAATCAGGATGATCGTCTTCATGCGTGGCAGCATGATGTGAAGAAAGCGTTGCGGCCAGGAAGCGCCGAGCAGGCTTGCCGCTTTCAGCTGGTCCTCCGGCACGCCGACGAGGCCGGCGAGCAGGATGAGGAACATCAGCGGCGTCCATTGCCAGATATCGGCGATCATCACCGCAATCAGCGCCGTTCCCGGGCTCGAGAGCCAGGCCAATGCCACCGGCTGGCCGGTCAGCGCCGAAATCAGCATGTTCACCGGCCCGCCCGACTGGAAGAGCATGAAGAACATGTAGCCGGCGACCGCAGGCACCACCATCATCGGCATCAGGAGGATCGAATAGAACACCCGCTTGCCCGGAAAATCCTGCACGAAGAGGATCGCGAGACCGAGACCGAGCAGGAACTCGACCGGCACGCAAACCAGCATGATCAGCGCCGTGCGACCGAGCGCGCCGAAGAAGCGGTTGTCCGTCATCAGGTCGATATAGTTGGCGAAGGTGTTCCAGCTTTCCCAGGCCATCCACCAGCCGGTACCATCGAGCGGCGACCAGTCGGTGAGCGAGATATAAAGCTGCATCAGAAGCGGAAAGACCGAGATGAAGAGCACCAGGATCTGGGCCGGAAGCGTCAGCCACAGTCCAAGGCGGCGGCCTTCGTCGGCATCCGTCGCCGCGTTGGCGGATAGGGATACGGGTTGCTCGAGAGCCGGCATGACGCTCTGTCCTCCCTGTTCAAGACGATCGACGAGGCTCATTGCTTCAGCGCCCCGAATGTCAGCCCCCGCACCAGATGGCGCTGGATGGCGATGCCCATGATGACGGGCGGCACGGCGGCGATGAGACCGAGCGCGGCCTTGGCACCATAGAGCTGTCCCGTCATCGACGAGGAGAGCGAGGCCATATAGACCGGGATCGTCACCCATTCGCGGGTGGTCAGTAGCAGACCGATCAGATAGTCCGACCAGTTGAGAATGAAGACGAAAAGGGCGGAGCTTGCGAGCGGGGCGCGCATCATCGGCAGCGTGATCTTGGTGAAGACGCGCCAGCGCGAACAGCCTTCCACCCGCGCCGCATCCTCGATTTCGCGCGGCATGTCGTCGAAGAAGGTCTTCATCAGCCAGAAGGCGAAGGGCAGCGTGACAATGCCATAGATCAGCGCCAGGCCCCACCATGTATCGACCATGTTGAAGAAGGCCCACATGATCATGACCGGGATCATGACGGCCATCGGCGGAAACAGCCGGAGCTGGATCAGCGCCAGCGGCAGATTGCCGCCAGATCCGAAGCGCGACAGGCCATAGGCGGCCGATGTGCCGAACACCATGGCAATCAGCGTGCCGAACACCGCCGAAAGCAGCGAGGCGAGAATGGGCTTGGCCGCCGTCTTGTCGAGCGCGACGATCAGTTCGTTCGAGGATTCCCCGAAGATGAAGCGGAAATTGTCGAGCGTCGGCTGTCTGGGCCACCAGGTCAGCTGATCGCCCGTCGCCGTCCATTCGGCGATCGGCTTGAAAGCCATCGAGGCCATCCAGAGAATGGGGACGAGCGTAATGGCCAACGCCGCGAAGATGGCGAGATAGCGAAGACACTCAAGGGCAAACGAACGATGCATGGTCATCAACTGTCATTGTTGGAGATCGGAGGGGCGAAAACGCCCCTCCGTGCCTTGGGAGAGAAACCGTTCGATCGATCAATCGACCACGGTCGGCCAGGCAGCCATGTTCGCCTTGACGGCACTGACGAGTTTGTCCTCGCCGATGCGCCGGGCGATGCGCTTCCATTCCTTTTCGGTGTCGGCCATCGCCTGTTCCGGTGTCTTGGCCTTGGTCAGCGATGCGACGAGATTTTCGTCGAGCGCATTGTGGAAGGCGGTCGCACCCGGATAGTTGATGGTCGGCACGGCGCGCGCCACGCTCTCGCGGACGATATCCATGTGGTAGTCGTGGTAGGTCTGGCGCACGAGCGGATCGGAGAAGTTCGACAGCTGGAACGGATCGAAGTAGCCGCCCGGATTGGCCGTCATCCACGAATAGATCCGGCTCGAACCCAGCCATTGCAGCAGAAGATAACAGGCTTCCGGATGCTTGGACTGCGACGAGATCGAAGCCGACAGGTTAAGCCAGAGCACGGTGCGGCGGATCAGCTTGCCATCGACCTCGCGGCCCGGCGGCAGCATGGACCCGACCTTGCCGGTGACCTTCGAGCCGGTATTGCCGGCATTGTCGAGGAATTTCGGCAGGTTGGAGAAGGCGCAGGTCATGGCCGCGCCGGCATTGGCGAAATTGCCATACTGTTCCGGCCAGCCCCAGGAAATCGCATCCGGCGAATGGTGCGACAGCGATTCCACATATTCGAGCGTGGCGGCATAGCCGGCCTCGGAATTGATCAGCGGATTGCCGCTTTCATCGAACAGGAACTGGTTCGGATTGCCCATCGAAACATAGCGCTGATACCAGTTGGTATAGCCCCAGCCCTGGTTGCGCAGGTCGGTCGAGCCGAACAGGCCCTTGTCCGGACGGTGGAAGAAGGCCGCAATCTCGGAATGTTCCTTCCAGGTCCGCGGCGGCTTCAACTCATAGCCATGCTTGTCGGCAAAAGCCTTCTTCTCGGCCTCGTCGTTGAAGAGATCGGTGCGGTAGTTCCAGGTCTGGAAGTCACCGTCGAGCGACACGCCATAGGTCGAACCATTATACTGGTTGAGCAGCGAAACGCCCTGCTTGCCGTTGACGTAGCCGCGTTCCGGATCGTCCCATTCCGGCTTGTGGGCCGCAACGAAATCGTCGAGATTGAGAATGCCACCGGTTTCGGCAAGATCGCCCAGACGGTTCCATTCCACGGCATAGATGTCGAAGGCCCCACCCTTGGTGGAGATATCCTGCATCGTCTTGGTGAATTCCTGGCCGTTCGGAACGCCGACGATTTCGAGCTTGATGCCGGTTTCCTTTTCCCACAGATCCTTGATCGAGGGCGCGCCCTTCGGGAAAGGCTGCGTCAATTGCCCGATCGAACCGTCGGACAGGCCGAGAACGATCCGCTCCGGTGCCTTGCCGGCCGCCTTCAGCGCCTTGGCCGCTTCCACCGCCCGGCCTTCGGGCGTCTCGGCGCCATACTGGTAACGTTCGGCGCCGTCAAATCCGGTCGGCCCGCCAATCATGCCCGGCGCCAGTGCGTCCGCGGCAAAGGCCCGACCCGGCCGGATGAATTGCGGTGCAATGCCGATGGCGGCCGTCAGCACGGCTGCCTTACCGCCACTGGCCAACAGGCCACGACGGGTCATTTCAAGTCTTGAGACCATCTTATCCTCCCACCGGGCAGACCTCCTTCCGCCCAATGATGAGGAAAATGACGACCAACTTGATGACTGTCAACATCATTTTTCATCATTTTGATCATGCATCGCATCATTTGATTGCATTCATGCGCGGCTTTTTGCATCAATTCATTGATAAATAAGTGCTTTATTCATTCTTTTGAAACGCATGATTTCCAAAATTCCTGCCTGAAACCAAAATATTAGGGCATTAAATGATTTGAAGATTGCATTTATCGTCAGTTCAATTACATCATTTCACATCAGAACATGAAGGCAAATGCCGTGAGATCGACATTGATTGACATTGCAAGGGAATCCGGTGTCTCGACCGCCACGGTCGACCGGGTTCTCAACAACCGTCCTGGTGTGAAGGAGCGAACGCGCCTCATCGTCATGGAGGTTGCGACACGGCTTGGCTATTTCACCGCGCCAACCGTTCAGGATAGTCGTCTCCGCATCGATTTCGTTCTGCCCGAAGGCACCAACGCCTTCATCCTGAACCTCAAATCCGAACTTGAACGCCAGGTCTCCGCGATGACGGATCTTGATGCGCGGGTTCATACGGTCGAAGGGTTTAACCCGGATGTGCTCGCCGCCAAACTCGCCGAGCTCGAAGACAATTCCCAAGGCGTGGGGCTGCTCGCATTTGATCATCCGGCCGTACGCGAAGCGATGCGACGTCTTGCCGATCGCGGCGTCAAGATCGTCACCATGGTATCCGATATCCAGCATACGCCGCGGATCGGCTATGTCGGGGTCGACAATCGCGCTGCCGGTCGTCTTGCCGGCTATCTCATCGGCCGCTT
Source organism: Fluviirhizobium alvei (assembly GCF_030551875.1). Lineage (GTDB taxonomy): Bacteria > Pseudomonadota > Alphaproteobacteria > Rhizobiales > Rhizobiaceae > Rhizobium_E > Rhizobium_E alvei. The sequence goes on from NZ_JAUOZU010000019.1 coordinate 13,560, forward strand.
CCTGCCGAAGGACCAGCCGCAGAAGATCGCCCTTTTTGCCGGCTCGCTTGCCTATCGCGGCCATGAAGAGCGCGAAATGGGTTTCCGCCACATCCTGTCGGAAGAGTTTCCCTATCTCGAGATCGTCGATCTGCGCGAAATCCGCGATGACCGCATTCGCGCCTATGCCGAATCCACCACGCTTCTGAGCCGGCATCCCGATCTTGCCGGTATCTACAATATCGGCGGCGGCAATTCCGGTATCGGCAAGGCGCTCGAGGAATGCGGCCGTGGTCGCGAGGTCGTATTCGTCGGTCATGAAGTGACCGAAGACACGAGGCTGATGCTGATCAAGGGCACGATGGATGCGTTGATTGACCAGAATCCGCGCGTCGAAGCCCGCGAAACCATTTCCATGCTCAAGGCCGCCATCCGTGGCGAACCGATCAGCTATATCGGCCCGCGCATCCAGGTAGTGCTGAAGGAGAATATTCCGGATCATTGATCCGAAACCTGCCTTCCGGAGCTCCATCCCTCGCCTATCCCGCCCGCAGCGATCCGCTCTGTCCATTCGTGCGCAACAGCGCCATCAGCATCGGCCCGAGCGAGAATTCACCCCGTTCGGTTCGCGCCGTCAGATCGCGCAAATAACCGCCGGCGGACTGGATATGCCCGGCCCGCTCGAGAATGCAGGCGATCGCAACCGCGGCATTTTCAGGACCCATCGCATGCGACGCCGCCTCATAGGCCGAGGGGCTGACCCCGAGCATCGAGCGCACCACCACGGCGGCGGCCATCATGTCGCGCCAGTTCGAAATTGCCCCGCCCGGCCCATAATCGGCAATTTGCGGGCAGGCCCTCAACACCATCGCCAGGGGGAAGTTCTTGATCCCCTCGACCTTCACAGCCATGGATTGCGCGCTTTTTTGCTCCGGTTCGTCCGCCTGCTCTTTTTTCAGGAGCGGTTCAAGTTCATGGATGGAATCTGTGTTTGAATTCTGTTTGTGTGCGCCAGACTGGTGGTCATTGGCGTCCATTTTTTTTAAATTGAACTTGTTTTCGAGCAACTTGACGGCTTCGTCCTTCAAGGCACCCATTTCCAGGCTCGTCTTTTCGATGAAATCGATGTCCGGGCGGCGCGGAAATGTCGCGACGAGGGCGATATAACGCTCTTCCAGCGCCAGCCAGAGAGCCAGTTCATCCTCGCTGCTTTCGCTGGCCTGTTCGAGCCCGGCGGAGATCAGCTTGCGGGCATCGCGACGCAGAACCGTTAGCATGTCCTTTGCCTTGCGGAACATCAGCCTTTGCCGGGCGGCTTCCTGTGCCAGAGCCGCAAGTTCGGCCGCACGCACCAGAAGCGGCTCGAGGCTGAAGCCGAACGCGGCATCGATCGCGCCCTGCTCGTCCCGCCGCGCATAGCGTTTGCCATTGGGGCTGTCGCGCCGCTCGATCAGTCCGGTTTCGACAAGCAGCGCCAGCTGCCGGCGTAATGTCGTTCCCGAAATGCCATGCGCCCGGAGACTGAGCTGGGCATTGGATGGGAACACCACCAGCCCGCTTTCGCGGCTGAGTTCGCTGTCCTGAAAGAAACTCAGGAGCGCATTGAGGACCACCATGGCGCGATCGGTCAGGCCAAGCAATTCGCGGGCTTCGCCGATATCGCGGAACAGTTTCCACTTGTCGGCCCGGGTCGGGCCATTTTGTTCGCCGAGCGCATAGTGCCGTTGCAACGCGGCAATAGTCACCCCCCGCCGCCCGAAGGGCGTCGTGATCACATTTCCATCCATTTCCTTCACCCCATCAAGGCAAAAGAAATTTGCTCACCGAAACGATGCCGAGACTCTTGACTGTGATTCCGGGAAATGCGATTCTCTAGCTGCTAGACACGAGAAGGGCTTCCAGGACGGTAACGTTTGGGGGCCTTTTTCTTTTGCGGTTCACCTCATTTTGGTTTCTTGTTCAAGGATTTGCCGGAGCTCTTGAGAAAGCCCTCGTGCAATTCTTCCAGATGTTCGGCGATATAGGCGACAAATTCGCGTGGAACCGATTTGGTGAAAACCATCCGCCCGCCGCTATCGCCATAGGTCACATCGGCAATCTTGAAGCCCATCGACAGCACTTCACGCGGCCCGGGCGCACGCGGTTCGGCGCGCGAGATCTTGGCGTAAAGCGATTTGACCGCCAGTTCGAACCGTTCATCCGTGGTCGTCGTGGCATGAACCGTTTCCAGCACTTCGATGACCATGCTGACGGAATCGGGGAATTGCCTGACCTTGTCGACCAACTGCAGCCAGCGACGGCGACCGATCTCCGGCGCCGGGCCGATCGCCTGCACCAATTTTTCTGGCAGACGGGAAACGATCGTAATCATTTCCGACACATGCGATTTCGTCGTGCTGAGCGAGGCGATGATCGTCTGGCGCGAATAGCCTGCCTGTTCGAGCGTGCGGGCAAAGGTGCATTTCTCAATGAAGCTCAAATCGTTGCGGGCGGTGTTTTCCTCGCCCTGCAGGATGACGGCTTCCTCATCCGAAAGCGGCCGGATGACGGCACGGAACTTCACCCCCAGCGCCTTGGCGGCGGCCAGGCGTCGGCGACCATAGACGATCTGGAACCTCTGACCATCCTCGCCGATCGGACGCACAAGACCGGGAACGATCTGGCCACGCTCGCGCATGCTTTCGATCAGTTCGCTGATCGAGGCTTCGGAATAGGCCCCGTCAAAGCGGTCGGCGATCGCCGACGGTGCGATTGCATCCGGATCGAGTTCGACAACGCTGTTGCCGTCTTTCAGAAGCTTCTCGGCCAGTTCGCCGCGCTCCTGAATCTGACGGACGCCGGCCGCCACCTTCATCAGATGCGGCGAGGTGGTCGGCTTCGGCTGGGCACCGGCAAGGTTTGATCCCCCCTCGCCCAACTGGCCGAGAACATTAGCGAAAAGTCCCTTGGAATCCTTGCGGCTCATTGGCGCCCCCAGGCTGTCCACAGCAGCTGCTCGATTTCGTCGTTGGCGGCGTTGATCGATTCCATTGCCCGGTCATAGGTCTTGGGCGCGGAGAAGCGCGCCCGCTGCACCTCGTAAAGGCTCTGTTTCCAGGTCAGCGCATCAGCGACAGCCGTCGACTTGATCACCATGTTGAGAAGCAGATCGCCGCCGAACACCTGCCGCATCAAGGCCATCATGTTGGCTTGCGGATGATCGTTCGGCTCGAACTTTGTGATCAGGAACTTGGCGAAATCCCACTGCGCCGCCGTGCCCATGTCGGCAAGGATCTGCATGTAGGATCCAGCCAGCTCGAGGAACTTGGCCGTCGAATCGACATCCAGCATATGGGCCGGAACCGGGATCAGAACCCCGGTCGCCGCCGTCAGCGACGAGAGCGTGAGGAAGTTGAGCGACGGGGCCGAATCCATCAGGATCACGTCATAATCATCAGCGATCTGTTCGATCGCCTGTGCCACCCGCAACAGGAACCCCGTCCCGCCGGACTTGCGCATGTCGAGCGCTACGGCCGTTTCGAACTCGGTAAGTTCGAGCCCGGCGCAGATGACGTCGAAGCCGGCAATATGGGTCTTGTGAATGAGGCTTGCCGTCGGCACCGGATCGTCAAAACGGATGGCGCCATAAAACGTATCGCCTTCGCGCGGATCGAAATCCGGCAGCGACCCATGCAGGGCCGTCAGCGAAGCCTGCGGATCGAGATCGATCGCCAGCACCCGGTAGCCCTTGAGCGCGAGATAATGGCCGAGATGGATTGTCGTCGAGGTCTTGGACGAGCCGCCCTTGAAATTCGTCACCGCCAGGATCTGGCAAGCCTCGCCTTCCGTCCGGCGCGGGTTGATCCATTTCTTGCGACCGTTTTCGGCCAGCAGCATTCTGAGTTCGAGAATCTGCTCGACCGAATAGAGCCGGCGACCGCTGGTGCTGACTTCGGGTTCGGGTCCCCTCCCCTTGAGCGAAATCTGCCTGATATAGGCTTCGGTCACGTCCAGGAGCTGGGCGACCTCGGAGGATGCGAACTTTCGCATGGTGCGATGCGCATCCGGTGGATATTGTGCAATCGACAGATTGCGGAGAGCGATTTCCAGCTTCTCCGAAAATGTCTGCATGAAATCGAGGCTGCTCAGATGTCGAGTCACCTGTGGTTCTCTCCGTTTCTCACTGCCACCATTTTGCAGACCATGGTTAACGATCGGTTAATTTCGATGAGACTACGCTGAAAATCGAAATTTTCTATTTTTATCGTAGCTGCGATCGCTCCGATTCGGAAGAGGCGGAAAAACGCCGTCCCAAGCCGGCTTTCAATACCCATGCATCTGCATTTTCGTACGCCGGCTGGCCATCATCCGGCCAGTTCCCCGCGGGGAACCATCGGCACTTCCGTTATTCCAGTAACCGCTGACAAGAGGATGACATGCGGCGATCGCTTATACGCGAGCCGGAGGAACCTCGCCCTGCGAGGAGCCGTCCCGGCCCTGCCACTATAAGGGTGAGACGGAATGACAATCCTTCGAGACGTTTTGCCCATCCTTTGCTTACCGATCAATAAGCAAGGGCTGGTATAACGGCGCTGCTCCGGTGCGAAAGGGGCTGACCGTCCTTCGAAAGGTTTCTCATGTCCAGCTATTCTTCCATTGCGGCGCTTGTCGCCACCGGTACCACCGCCTTCGATCTCGACGATGGCGATGAGCTGGTTCTGACCGTCGAGGAAGCGCAAACGCTCGTTGCCTCCGGCGTGACCTTTGCCAGCGGCGATGCGGTCGGGGTCACCGATCTCGCCGCCAATATCGAAGAACTGACCGAGAGCGAGATTTCCGAGCTTGGAGCACTTGGCGTGACAACGGTTCTCGGTTCCGACCGGCAACTGGGTCTCACCCTCACCCAGCTTGCCGCCTATTCGACCGAGACGATCGCCATCAACTCGGAATATGCCACCTACTCCGAAACATCGGCTGAGATTGCCGTCAACACCGCAACGGCGGGTTACGAGGCCACCCCAGACCTCACCATTCTTTCGGATGGCAGCTATGTACTTTCATGGCGGTCGAACGTTTCCGGCGACAACGAGGTGCATGCCCAGATCTACGATGCCAATGGCAATGCGGTCGGGAACAATCTGGTCCTCAACAATCCGGACTACAATTTCGGTGGCGGCAAGATCGTCGCTCTCTCGGATGGCGGCTTTGCGGTCTACTGGGCAGAATATACGGCAGGCTATTCCGCACAGAATATCTACGCCATCTATTATGACGGCGACGGCAATGCCCAGACGGGTCAGATCGCGGTCTCAACGGCGAGCGGTTACAAGAACGATCTCCAGGCCATTTTGCTCAACGACGGTTCTCTGGCCTTCAGCTGGAGCAACAGTTCGTCTGTCGGTTATACCCAACTGGTGAATGCCGCCGGTGTGCTTGTGGGCGGTGAGAACCAGATCGCATCGTCAATGAACATGACCAATTACGGAAGCGCCTCAATCGCTCTTCCAGACGGATCGTTCGTTGTCTCATACGGAGCCAATGATGGCGATGGTTACGAGATCTTCTTCCAGATTGTCGATGCTACGGGCAACGATGTCGGGACACCGGTTCAGGTCAACGTCTACGAGACCGGCCGTCAATCCGATCCGGCGGTTACGGCGCTCGCGAACGGCGGTTTCGTCATCGTCTGGGGCGGCGAGTATGACACGGATGCGGAAGGTATCCACCAGCGCGTCTATGACAGTTCCGGCAATCCATTGACCGGGGAAATCCTCGTTGCAGAAACAACAGTGGACGCCGAAAGTCTTTCCGTCATTGCCCTCACCGGTGGCGGTTTTGTCACGATCTGGACCGATTACGTCAAGAATGCCGGCGAAAGCGCCTCTTACAAGGATGTCCTGATGACGGTCTATGACGCCGATGGCAATGCCGTCAGCGATCAGGTGACGGTCAACAGCTGGCTGACGGGAACGCAGGATGACTACAATGTCACGACCTTGCCGGATGGCGGCTTTGTCGTAACCTGGGTCAGCAACTCGAGCGCCGACGGTGAAGATGGCGGTGTCTTTCTTCAGGTGTTCGATGCCAACGGTGACAAGGTCGGCGATGAAACGCATGTCAACGACTATACGACAGCCGCCCAGTCTGAGCCGGTGATCACCACCTTTGCCAATGGAGACTTCGTCATCAGCTGGAGCAGCTTCGGCCAGGATGGCGCGGGTTATGGCATCTATCAGAAGCGATACACCCACGATACCGAAGTGGTGAGCCTGACCGACAGCCGTAGCCATCTGTCGGCGCTCACTGTGGCAGACGTTGGCCGGATAGCCGATTACGGCGTCACAAAGATTACCGTATCCGATGGCGGCGCGGTCACGTTCAAACTCGATACGGCGCTGGCGCTTCTCGATATCGATGGTCTGGTCATCAATGGCGAAGACAGTATTACGCTTACGGATACATCCTCGGCGTTCGAAGCCCTGACCGCCACGGAAATCGCGGCACTTGCCGCCGCCGGCTACACCAGTTTCGACGTCTCGGATGATACGGTCAGCCTCGACCATGACCAGCTCGATGCGGTGATCCAGAATGGGATCACATTTGCCGATGGCGATGAGGTCTATGCTTCCCTTTCTATGGCGGAACTGAAGGCGCTGGATGACAGCGCAACGGGTGTCATCAGCCTTGCGACCTTGGGCAGCCTTCCCGTTGCCGCGATCGACCTGACGGACGATAGCGGAACGATTTCCGGCTATTTCGCTTCCCAATTGCTGATCGCCGGATTGAAATTCGTCGCTACGGACACGGTGACGCTTTATGACACCGGTAATGTGCTTGTGTCGTTGGGTGGCGTTAATCTCTCGTTCCTGAAGACGCTCGGCGTCACCCGAATGGACGCGAGTAACGACACGATCTTCACCTCCTATAGCGATCTCACCTATTTCCTTGAGGAGGGCTTCTCCTACGGCGCCGATGACCAGATCACCATCTTTGACTGGACCAATGGATACGAGACGCTGACCGCAGCCGAGATCGCCGATCTGGCCGCAGCCGGTGTCACGGAATATCAGTTTGCGGCCGCAACGATCAAACTGTCGTTCGCCCAGCTCGAAGCCTTCTCCGACCAGGGGATCTCCCTGACATTCGATACGGATGGGGGAACGCTGACGCTTTATGATACCAGCGCCGTGATCGAGACTCTGGATACGGATTCGATTGCGATGCTCGCTTCGATGTCGATTGCGACCATCAACCTGAGCGACAATGCCGCAACGCTGTCGCTCGACCAGATCGTCGCCCTCAATGATCGCGGTCTCGGCTTTGATGCCGGCGATACGATCACCGTCTCGCTGAGCGTTGCGGAAGCAGCCGCGCTCGAAACGACCGACATCAGCGAAATCACCACCATCGGCGCTTCGGTGATCACAAGCGATGTCGCCGAACTCGAACTCAGTGCCGCGCAGCTCGATCTCCTCAGCGGGGCAGGGGTCGCGATCGATGACGAGATCATCGCGGTTCTGTCGGGTGACTATTCGACACTGGACGGATTGTCCGCAAGCGCGCTGGACGCCTACGAAGCCGCTGGCGTCGATATCATCGAGCTTGCCGCGAGCGCCTCTGTGATTACCGGCCTGTCGATCGGCGATGTGGTCGATCTGGGAGACAAGGATGTTACCCGGATCGATGTGACGGAAGACGTGCTAACGATTACCAACTGGGCACGCGCAACGCTGATGGCGGTCGAGAATATCAGCTTCGCCAGCGGCGATCTAATCACCGTCAGTGTCTCCGCCTCCAAGGTCGCGGATTCGGACTCCGACACGCTGGCGATCCTGACCGACATCAAGACCGACCGGGTCGACATTTCCGACACCGTGCTTGAATTCACTTACGATCTCGCGAGCCAGTATGCAGCCGCCGGCCTGTCCTTCCTCAGCGCCGACGAGATCACCGCGACGATTGGCTTGTCCTCGGCCCTGGCGCTGACGGCAGACGACACGGATGATCTCTTCGATGCCAATGTCGATGAACTGGTGATCGAAGCGGATTCCGACGATATCGCCGATCTTTCAGTGAACCAGATCGCCGCCCTCGGGGCTGCCGGCATAACTGGTATCGATCTCTCCGACGATGCGATCGTGCTGTCTTCCGCCCAGAAAACGGCGCTCGATCTCGCCGGGATCACGTTTGACAATTCCGACGATCTCTCCATCCACCAGGCGCCGACGGTCGTCAATGACAGCGCCAAGGGTCTTGAGGGCAACGCGGTCACGGTCGCAGTTCTCGCCAACGATACGGCGCATGACGATCTCAGCCTTTCGGTCGAGACCGCCAGCGTCGGCAAGGGTAGCGGCACGGTAACGATCAACTCGGACGGGACGCTCACCGTTCGCTATACCGGGCCGGATATCGATGGAAACCAGTCCGCGAAGGTGACCGTTCTCTATGGAGCCGGCGACGGAATCGAGACCACGGAAGGCAAGCTGACCGTCACATTCCAGGCCGTGACCGAAACGCTGACCGGCTCCGGCAAGAACGACAAGATCACCGGCGGTGCCTATGGCGAACGGATCGAAGGCTTGGGCGGCAATGACCGGCTCTTCGGCCTCGGTGGCGGCGATACGATTGTCGGCGGGCAGGGCAACGACACCATCATCGGCGGCGAGGGCAGCGATATCCTCACCGGCAACCAGGGGGCAGATCGCTTCCTCTTCAACAGTGTTGCGGAGATGGGCACCAAGGCCAAAACCGCCGACCGGATCACCGACTTCGACAATGCTGATCTGATCGTCCTCTCCGCGATCGATGCCAATACGGCACGATCGGGCAACCAGGCTTTCACCTTCATCGGCACGAAATCCTTTTCCGGCACAGCGGGCGAATTGCAGGCCACGCGAACGGACGACGGCTATCTGCTGAGCGTTGACACGAATGGAGACGGGAAGGGGGATGGGTATCTGCATCTCCTGACCGATCTGACGCTCAACAAGCAGGACTTCAGTCTCTGACAGTCATCGGCATGCCTGCGGGTCGATGATGCCTGGATCAAACTGTAGCCGTGCCAAATTGAAGCGATTGACAGCCGATGCCCTCGCTGCTGCTCATCTCTCCATTGGGCGCGGCTCACCGCCGACTGACCTATAAACATCGATGACTATTGAAAAAACGCTTGAAGCTTCGACTATTCCCGAAGCGGGAAATCACCGAAAGGTAGCAAAATATCACACCACAACAAAAATTGATAATTAACCAATTTGCAATTCAGCAAGGTTATTCATGGCGAACATTGTTGGAGTGGTACCATGCGCGACCTTAGGATTTCACGGAAACTCGTTCTTGCCTTCGCGGTCATCCTTGCCGTGGTCATCACATTTTGCGCTCTGGCCACCAATTCCTTTATCAAGATTGAGGACGCGACATCCGCCAATCAAGAATCGCAAGCAAGATTGAAGCTGACAGAGGAAATTCTGACAACGCTGGTCGAGCATCAGAATGCGATGCGTGGCTATGTGGCAAGCTTGAATGACGATTTCATAACGAGGATGGAGAAATATTCGGCCGCCTTGCCGCCCCTGATCAAGACACTTGAGGACAGTCTTAGCCCCGAGGAACGCGCCCAAACTGTTAGCCCGTTGCGAGAGTCCATTTCGACCTTCAACGGAGATGTTTCAAAGGCTGTGGCCGACGCGAAAGATTCGCAAAAACTCGAAGAAACGCGGGCAACCATTGCCAAAACTGCAAGACTAACCAAAATCCGTGAGATATTGGGGCAATTCACGGAAAATGAGCGCAAGTTGGCGGCCGCTCGTGATCAGGAGCTTCAAAGCGCCTTTCACACTGGAATGCTCACCCTCGCGATTGGCGGCCTGCTGACAGCATTGGTGGCGGTTCTCATGGGTGTCGTCCTTTCTCGCAGTCTTGGGCGACCGATCGTCACCATGACAGATGTCATGGGTAAACTCGCCAATGGAAAAACGGATGTCACGGTTCCGGAAACCGGTCGTTTGGACGAGATCGGAGCGATGGCAAAAACCGTCGAGGTTTTCCGCCAGAACGCACTGACCACGCAAAGGCTGGAGCAGGAAGCACTCGCCAATCGCAGCGAAGCCGAAAAACGCCGCGATGAAGAACAGCAGCGCCAAGCGCGCGAAGCCGAACAGCTGCGGCTCGCGAGCGCCGCGCTCGGCGACAACCTGAAGCGCCTGGCGAGTGGCGACCTGACCTGTCGGATCGAAACCCAGTTTGCACCGGAATATGAAGGGCTCCGCACTGACTTCAATGCCACGGTCGATCAGCTCAGCCAGACGGTCAGTGCGGTCATCGTTGCCGTCGACAACATGGATTCCGGAACCCGTGAAATTGCAACCGGTGCAACCGACCTTTCGAAACGGACCGAGCAGCAGGCAGCAGCTTTGGAAGAAACCGCCGCTGCACTCGACGAGATTACCGTGAATGTTTCGAGTTCGTCGAAGATGACGGAAGAGGCCCGCACTGTTGCCAGGGCGGCCACCCAGAGTGCGGCCCATTCAGCACATGTCGTGTCCAGCGCTGAAGACGCGATGGGGCGCATCGAAACCTCTTCGCAGCAGATCTCCAACATCATCGGTGTCATCGACGAAATCGCCTTCCAGACCAACCTTCTGGCGCTCAATGCCGGCGTCGAGGCCGCTCGCGCCGGGGAAGCCGGAAAGGGTTTCGCCGTCGTTGCCCAGGAAGTGCGCGAACTCGCCCAGCGTTCGGCCAACGCCGCCAAGGAAATCAAGGGCTTGATCCAGAATTCAACCACTGAAGTCGAAAGCGGCGTCAAGCTTGTTCGCGAAACCGGCGAGGCCCTGAAGACCATCGGCGACTACATTACCCGCATCAACAGCCACATGGAGTCGATCGCAACCTCGTCGCGGGAACAGTCCACCGGGCTGTCCGAGGTCAATGTTGCCGTCAACCAGATGGACCAGACCACGCAGCAGAACGCGGCCATGGTCGAGGAATCGACCGCTGCAGCGGCTTCGCTCTCGCAGGAAGCCGCCAAGCTGCGCGATCTCGTTTCCACCTTCAAGCTGGGCATGACGGCCAGCAGCAATGCCAGCGCGCTGCGCCAGACGGCCCGGGCGATGGCACAGCCCGCGCGTTCAACATCAACGGCAATGCCGGCGCGGACATCGCGACCGCTGAAAACGGCAGCGGCGGCGCAGCAGAGCAGCGATAGCTGGGAAGAGTTCTAAGGCTTTCCTCCAACCACGAAGACCGACGGCCCGAAGCAATTCGGGCCGTTCTTCATTGCAAGTGCGCGCTATTGAAAGGGTGTGAGGCCGAGCCAGGTTTCAGGCGCGACCCGGCTCTTCCAGAAGCGACCGGAACCGGATCCAGATCAGCCCGGCGATTGTGATCACGGCAAAGCCAGCCCCGGCAAGGAACGTGGCCTGTGGCCCGGCCAGATCCCAGAGCAAGCCTGCCAGCACGCTTGCGGCAAGCATCGCGAGCCCCGTCACCAGATTGTACATTCCGAACGCGGTTCCCCGGAGGTTCGCCGGTGCGGCATTGGCAATCAGGGCCGACAGCAGGCCCTGGGTAAAGCCCATATGCAGACCCCAAAGCACCACGCCCGTGGCGAGAAGCCAAATATCCGTCGCAAGGGCGAGCACGATATCGGCTGCGACGAGCAGCGCCAGCCCGGCGATGAGGATGCCGGTCGGTGTCATCCTGTCCGAAAGCATGCCGATCGGATAGGCCGACAGCGAATAGGCGAGCGACATGATCACCATCACCACGGGCACCAGCGCAATCGGAAGCCCGATCGACTGTGCCCGCAGGACGAGGAACGCCTCGCTGAACCGGGCCAGCGTGAAGATCGCGGCAATACCGACCACCCACCAGTAGCGGGCGCCGAGCCTTGCGAGTTCCCGCGGATGCAGCGGCATGCGCGCCGGACCTGCCGCTTCTTTCCTCTCCGGCTCCTTGACGAACAGGAGAAGGACAAGCACGGAAAGGACGGCCGGCAGCACGGCAAACCAGAAGACGGTCGGGAAATGGCCGGCAGTCGCCCACATCAATGCGATCGCCAGCAGCGGACCGATGAAGGCGCCGGCGGTATCGAGCGACTGGCGCAGGCCGAAACTGGCGCCTCTGAGTTCGGCAGGCGCGAGATCCGCCACGAGAGCATCGCGTGGCGCGCCCCGGATGCCCTTGCCGATACGATCGATGAAACGCGCCGCGATCAGCCATTCAATCGTGGTCGCCAGGGGGAAAATCGGTTTTGTAAGCGCGGCCAGCCCATAACCCAAGACCGCGAGCAGCTTGCGCTTGCCGAGCCAGTCGCTCAGCGCGCCGGAGAAGACCTTGGTAATGGAGGCTGTTGCTTCCGCGATCCCTTCGATGATCCCGACCGCCAGGGTCGATGTGCCGAGCACGGTGACCAGATAGATCGGCAACAGGGCATGGATCATTTCGGAGGAAACATCCATCAGGAGCGAAACGAAACCAAGCGCCCAGATGCCGGGCGGGATGCGCCGCCAGTGTGACATGACAGGCGTTTTATCGTCGGGGGACGCCGGGTTGGCCTTTTCCATCGGGGCTCCTGGAGCGCACCCTTTGTCCAGGGAATCGGGGAGGGCGCGCGTGTGCCGGATCCATTGACGCCGTCGACGTGACGTCCCGCATCATGGACCGGGACGCGGGCAGCTCTTGGGATAGCAATCCCCGGCTTTGACTGCAATCGGCACATCGCAAACTGGGCAATCCGTCGCGCCGCCCACAAGGTGGCGGTTTAGACGTCGACCCAACCGCGCTTTTCCGCCGAACGGGCCATGGCATGGACCACGCGTTCGATCTCCAGCCCGGCCGAAAAATCGATGACATGCGCATCGCCCCGGCCGGCGATGCGGCCGAGCAGTTCGTGGCATTCGATGACCTTCAGCTCGTTGAAGCCGAGCCCATGGCCCGGAGCCGGAACGAATTGCCGGTAGGGCGGGTGCGCCGGGCTTGCCAGAATGGTGCGGTAGCCCTGCAGACCCTCGCGATCGTCGGCGGAATAGATCTGCAACTCGTTCATGCGCTCCTGGTCGAACAGGATCGAGCCTTTCGAACCGAAGATCTGCAGCGCGATGCGGCCCTTGCGACCCCAGGCCGACCGGTTGACCATGAGGACGCCGGATGCGCCGCCTTCGGTGCGGAAGAGGGCCTGGGCGATATCGTGATTTTCGACCTCGCGCTGGCCGCCATCGCGAAGGGGCCGCGCCGCATAGGGCTTGGCCATATCGGCAACCACGGAAGTGATCCTTCCGTGCAGGACAGAGAGGAGCGACAGCGGATGGACGGCGAAATCATCGAGCGCGCCATATCCGGATGCCTTGTCGCTCTTCCAGTAGAAGGGTGCGGCCGCATCGGCCATGAAATCCTCATCCATCTCGAGGCGAATGTGGTTGACCGTGCCGATGCGGCCTTCATCGATCACCGAACGGGCAAGCCGGATCATCGGATTCTGGATGTAGTTATAGCCAAGGATAGCGATACGGCCGGAGCGTTTAGCTGCCTCCTGCATGCGCGTCGCATCTGCAAGCGAGGTCGCCATCGGCTTTTCGCACCAGACATGCTTGCCGGCCTCGAGGGCGGCAATGGCCATGTCGGCATGAAACTGGTTGGGTGCGGCTACGGAAATGACATCGATGGCAGGGTCGGCGATCAGCTCGCGCCAGTCGCCGGTGCCGCGCGAAAAGCCGAAGGACTTGGAATATCTGGCGGCCAGTTCGTCCGTCGCATCCGCAAGCGCAACCAGCCTTGGACGTTCGACATCGGGGAAGACGGTCGCAACCGAGGTCCAGGCCATGGCGTGGCATTTGCCCATATAGCCAGACCCGATCAATCCTACCCCGAGACCCATGGTATTCTCCTGATGACTTTGCGATTGCACTGCTTTCAACCCACCGGCAGCAGGACCGGCGGCGTTCTTCCGGGGCACGGCAGGCCCGCGCCCCCGATACCATTCATGCGCGCGATTTCCGGCGCTGGCGGTGGACATCGATGGCGACGGCCGCCACGATGATCAGGCCCTTGACGATTTCCTGATAGTAGGCGCCGACCTTGAGGAAGGTGAAGCCGGAGGTGACGACGCCGAGAATGATGGTGCCGATGACGGTGCCGGTGATCCGTCCCACGCCGCCGGCAAGCGAGGTGCCGCCAATGACGGTGGCCGCGATCGCATCCAGTTCGAAGGCAATGCCCATGTTGGGCTGACCGGACTGGGCGCGGGCCGCCAGCATGACGCCCGCCAGACCGGAAAGCAGGCCGGCCACGGCATAGACCTTGATGAGATGCTTGCCGATATCGATGCCCGAGACGCGCGCCGCCAGCGGATTGGCGCCGATCGCGTAGGTGAACTTGCCATAGCGCGTATAACTAAGCGCGATGTGGCAGATGATGGCAACGAGGAAGAAGACGATGACCGGGCGCGGCACCGGGAAGCCCCAGACCTCGAAACTCTGGCCGAACCAGCTGAATTCCGGGCTGAGGAGCGCCACCGGCTGGCCTTCAGTATACCAGCGCGCCAGACCCCGGGCCGACACCATCATGCCGAGCGTTGCGATGAAGGGCGGAATTCCGGTCTTGGCAATGGCAAAACCATTGACCCAGCCGAGCAGGAGCCCGATCAGCAGGCCGGCGGCGATGGCCCAGAAGGGGCTCGAATCGATGAACCAGGACATGCCGAACTGGGCAAATTCCGGCTGCAGGAAAACGGCCCGCGCATTGAGCGACGTCTGGGCAAAGCTTGCCGCGACCATGGCGATGAAGCCGACCAGCGACCCCGATGAAAGATCGACGCCTCCCGTGATGATGACCTGGGTGACGCCCACCGCGATGATGCCGGTGACGGCCACCTGCAGCACGATGATCGAAAGCCGCTGCTTGTTGGCAATGAAACTGTCGCCAATGAAGTACCAGCCGAGGATTTCGAAAATGATGATGATGCCGATCAGAACGCCGAGAATCGACACTTCGGCGGGCAATCGACGTACCTTCTTGAGGCCGGTTGTCGATGTATCGCCCAAATCATTCGCCGTCGCCATGGCTTTCACTCCCCCAGTCACACTCAGTGCGACGCCAGTTCCATTATCTTGACCTGATCGGCATCCTTGCGGTCGAGAATGCCGGTCATCCGTCCCTCATGCAGGACCATGATGCGATCGCTCATCCCCAGGACCTCGGGCATTTCCGACGAGATCATGATCACCGCCACGCCCTGGCCCGCCAGCTGGCAGATCAGCTTGTGAATTTCCGCTTTCGCGCCGACATCGATGCCGCGCGTCGGTTCGTCGAGGATGAGGATTTTCGGATCCGTCAGCAGCCAGCGGGCGATCAGCACCTTCTGCTGGTTGCCCCCCGACAGGTTGAGGATGCGCTCATGCATGTCCGGCGTGCGAACCCGCATGCGGTTGGCCATCGCTGCGGCATCGCGCGACAGCTTGCGTTGCTGGACGAATCCGAAATTGACATAGCGGTTCTGCAGCACCGCCATCTGGGCGTTTTCCTGGATGTCGAGAAGCAGGAAACAGCCGGTTTCCTTGCGATCCTCAGTCAGGAACGCCATGCCATGTTTCATGGCCACCGATGGCGACGAGACCTTCACTTCCTGACCGTGAATGAAGATCTGGCCTGCAGTTGCCGGCGTGACGCCGAAGATCGTTTCGGCCACATTCGACCGGCCCGAACCGACGAGCCCGGCAAGGCCGAGGATCTCGCCCGCGCGCACATCGAACGAGACATCGCGGAAAACGCCCTTGAGCGTGAGCCCTCGGACCGAAAGCACGACATCGCCGATCGGGACGGTTTCCTTCGGGAACATCTGGGTGATCTCGCGGCCGACCATCATGCGGATGATGTCATCCCGCGTCACCTCATTTGCGGCCCTGGTGGCAATATACTGGCCATCGCGGAACACCGAGACCTCGTCGGCGATCTCGAAAAGCTCGTTCATCTTGTGGGTGATGTAGATGATGCCCTTTCCATCGTCCTTGAGCGACCGGATGATGCGGAAGAGGTGGTTGACTTCCTTTTCGGTCAGCGCGGAGGTGGGCTCGTCCATGATCAGGACGTCGGAATTGTAGGAGACGGCCTTTGCGATTTCGACCATCTGACGGCTCGCCACACTGAGGGTGCCGATCTGGATTTCAGGGTCGATATCGATTTCGAGGCGGCGGAACAGGTCGCTGGTCATGCGGCTCATCTGGCGGTGGTCGATGAAGCCGAAGCGGTTCTTCGGTTCGCGCCGGATCCAGATGTTTTCGGCGACGGTCATGGAATTCATCAGGTTGAGTTCCTGATGGATCATGGCGATGCCATTCTCGAGCGCATCGAGCGGGCTCTTGAGACGGATATTCTGGCCCCGGAGCCTGAAGGTTCCGCTGTCGGGAACATAGATGCCGGCGAGGATCTTCATCAGCGTCGACTTGCCGGCGCCATTTTCGCCCATCAGCGCGTGTACGGTACCGCGCCTGAGCTTGAGATTCACATTGTCGAGGGCGACGACACCCGGAAATTCCTTGCGGACATCGCTGACCTCGAGCAGGAATTCAGCGCCTGGGACCGCGCCGCTTTCGCGCACGGCTTTCATCGTGGTGGGGCTGACAATGTTCGACATAGGGGCCTCGCCTGTGCGTCCTGCTGCCCGGAGGGGCAAATCGGAGATCCGCCGCCACCCGCAACCGGGTGGCGGCTTTGATCACGGCTGTGCCGATCAGTTCTTGGTGAGGAACTGATCCATGTTTTCAGGGGTGACGAGCTGGAACGGGATCCAGACCTTGGCATCGACCTTTTCGCCCTTGGCCAGCTTCATGGCCGCATCGACGGCACCGGCACCCTGACCGAAGGCATCCTGGAAGACGGTGACATCGAGATCGCCGGCCTTCATGTAGGCAAGCGCTTCCTGGGTCGCGTCAACACCGGCGACGACGACATCCTTCATGTCCCAACCGGCAGCCTTCATGGCATTGATGGCACCGATCGCCATATTGTCGTTGTTGGCAATCACGGCTGCGGGCTTGTGGCCGGCCGCAATCCAGTTGGTCATCAGGTCCTGCGCCTTGACCGGATCCCAGCCTGCGGTCTGTTCGTCGATGATCTTCATGCCCGAGCATTCCGGCGTGGCGATCACATCGTGAACGTCCTTGGTGCGCATGATCGCAGCCTGGTTGGCGAGATCACCCTGCATGACCAGGATATCACCCTTGCCACCGAGCAGGCGGCAGACTTCCTTGGTTTCCAGCGTTCCGGAATCAGCTTCGTTGGACGCCACAAACGCACCCTTGGGTCCAAGAGCATCGACGTCGATCGGCTGGCGGTTGACATAGACGATCGGAATGCCGGCATCATTGGCCAGCTTGGTCATCGGCGCCGTCGCCGAGGTATCGACCGCATTGACGATGATGGCATCAACCTTGGCGGCGATGAAGTTCTGGATCTGCGAAAGCTGCTTCTGCACATCGTCATCGGCAATTTCGATCTGCACCGGCTGGTTGGCATCGCCAGCAGCTTTCTCGATGCCCTTGCGCAGAACGGTCAGGAACGTATCCGAGTTCGCCATCGACACGCCGATATCGCCGGCATAGGCCGAGGTGGATGCGAGAAGCGCCAGCGTGGCGCCTGCAATCAGCTTCTTGAACATGTCTTTCTCCTCCACAGCGGGTGTCCGGTCGCACCCTTTTTACCGGAAGCCCGGATGATCCCGGGGCGATTATCCTGCTCGTCTCCCGCCGAGCAGCTTCGGAATATATATTCTTATTCCTCATAGTCAGAATAAATATTCCATTTATCCGCCATGTCAATCAAAAACCCACCGGAGGGAGGAGATCAGATGTCGCTAATGCAACCCGGACCGGATAAGCGCCATGCTGGCCCGCAGCATTTTGAGCGGATCAGCGGCGTCGTGGACCGACGGAGCGAACGGTTCGAAGGAGAAAGGGCCGCCATATCCGGCATCGCAAAGCGCCCGGATCTGACCGATATTGGCGAGGCGATCCCGCTCGGTCACCAGAACGCGATGCGGATCCCGCATGTCGTCGACGGCGATCGAAGGATCGTCAACGCCCGAGATATGAACAAGCCCGGTCCAGTCCGGAAAGAGGTCCGGCTCGCCGGCGAGCACATGGTGGAACGTGTCGTGGACGAGGCGGAAACGGTCGCCGCCGCCGATCGCCTCGATGGCTTCGACAGCCTCGCGTTTGGACCGGAGCGAGCAGATCCGGAACCCGAGTGGCTCGACAAGCCCCCAAATGCCCGCCTGTCCCAGAATCGGCTTCAGCCCGGTCAAAGCCTCGCGCAGATTTCTCTGCCGTTCGCCCTCCGCCTGCCCGGTGCCATCATTGACCGGCACCAGAACGAGCGCTTTTGCGCCACAGGCGGCAGCAAAGGATGCCAGGTCGCGCGCTTCCTGCTCTCGGGCGAGGGTCCAATCGTTGAAGCGCTGCAGGGCATTGATGGAAATGATCTCTGCCCCGTGACCGGCGGCGGCGGCACGGACCGTTTCCGGCAGAATCCCGTTCAGGATGGCATTGCCGGCGAGATCGTTGCGGATCTCGAACTGGTGGATGCCAAGGGCTGTGCCGAGCTTGAAAAAATCGTCGAGCGAAAGGCGGGGCGCAACCATGTGGTTGAGCGCGAAGACAGGCGAAGACATGAAACTCTCCCAATGAAGGGCGGGCAGGACCATTCCTCAACCAGCCCACCGACCAAAGGTCAGCAGGTTTCGCGATAGGCGTCAAAGACGAAGTTGGCTCAAATCATCGCATTGGTGATAGAATTAGCGATTGGGAATGCAATGATTCCATCATTCCCTAGACATTCTCCGGTATGAAAAGTTCGATCGGCAGAAAGGTCTGGCCCGGCGCCGTCGCCGGGCCATGATCGACCGCAGCCACCATGAGAGAGACAAGTTCGCGGCAAAGCCTGGCAAGCGGGGTCGCGATGGCGAGCGTGACGATTTCGTCGGCAAGTGCTGCCCGGGAAACCGGCGTGAGTTCATTGACGACGACAACGGGCTTGCTGGCAAGGCCGGCCTCTCGGAGTGCTGCGATCGCGCCTTCCATGCCACCGCCGGCAACGTAGAAACCGACGAGATCGGGATGGCGGTGCAGGAGATCGAGGGTTGCCTCGTGGGTGATCTGCACCGTCTCGAGATTGACCAGCGTATCGACCACGTCGAATTCCGGCGCCTGTTCGCGGAAAAAGGACCGGAAGCCGATCTCGCGCAATTCGTGACCGTGGTAACGGTGACTGCCGACGAAAACAGCGACCTTGCCCGGTTTCGTCGCCGTCTTCGCAATCATCCAGGCGGCCGTGCGACCAGCTTTGCGGTTGTTCAGCCCGACATAACCTTCGCGGATCCCCGACGCGAAATCGGAAAGAAGAGAGAAGACGGGAATTCCCTTCGCTTTCAACTCCTCGACCGCAACCGAGAGCGCCGGGTAATCCGGTGCCGTCATGGCGACCGCCTGGTTGCGATGGCCGATTTCGCGCAGCTTCTCGACAAGTTCGACCGGGGTCTGCGGAATGCAGAAATCGATCTGCGCCACGCCCCTGATGCCGGGATGGCTCTGCACCGCCGCTTCGATTTCGCGTGCAAAGATCTGATAGAAGTGGTGATCGGGCTTTTGCAGGATGAAACCGAGCCTATATTGCGGCAAGCCTTCGAAAATCCGTTGCTGCAGAAGCCCGACGGCGTGAAAGCCAATTTCATTGGCCGCATCATAGACGCGGCGGGCCGTCTCCTCCCGCACCTTGTGGCGGCCGTTGAGCACGCGGTCGACTGTCGCGACACTGACACCGGCGACCCTCGCAAGATCGGCAATGGTGGGACGGGACGCCATGAAAGCTCCGTTCATGAAAGAATGACATCATTTTTCGAACGGAAGATGATTTGAATTGACGGATGATTGCAAGCGCCTGTCGCGCCTTCCCGAGTGCGGGTCCGTCCTTTTGCCAAGGGACAGGATGGACCCGCCACCACCGGGGCGGGCGGCTGGACATGGCAGGGAAGGGCAATCAAGGCGCAAGGTTGGCATCGTCAGGGGCGGCCGGCCATCGAGCCGCTAAACTACGTCACGGCGCCGATCTTTCGCAGTCGATATTCGAGCTTTGCCCGCGTCATGTTCAGCGACCGGGCCGCTGCTGCGATGTTGCCTCCCGCCTCAGAAAGGGCGGAGCGATAGAGATCAGCCTCCGCCTGCCGGATCGCTTCCGGCGAGGTGATTGGTGCCGATGGGCCGGAGGGGCGTTCCGGCCGTTCATCCCGCGTCGCGCCGATCCTGCCTTCGCCGGTGAGATGCATGGCGCTGGCCGGCACGGTCTCGAAGCCGGTGAAAAGGTGGCGGATATCGATGAGCTGGCCCGCATCCGAGAAGATGACGCCACGTTCGACGAGGTTCTGCAGTTCGCGGATGTTGCCGGGGAAATGATAGGCGAGAAGCGCATCCATGGCACGGCGAGTGAAGCCCGTGACATCGCGGCGATGGCGTTCGCGGAAGAGCTTGAGGAAATGCGCCGCCAAGAGCGGAATATCGTCCCGCCTGTCCCTGAGGGGCGGAATGGCAATCGGAAACACACAGAGCCGGAAATAGAGATCCTGCCGGAAGCGGCCGGCGCGCACCTCCTCTGCGAGGTCGACATTGGAGGCCGCCACCACCCGCACATCGACCGGAATGGTGCGACTGCCCCCGACCCGTTCGATCTTGCGCTCCTGGATGGCGCGCAGCATCTTGCCCTGGGCGGAATAGGTGAGAGACGCGATCTCATCGAGAAAGAGCGTGCCGCCATGGGCGCGTTCGAAATAGCCGGCCCGCGATTGAACCGCGCCGGTGAAGGCGCCTTTCTCCACCCCGAACAGCTCGGATTCGACGAGAGTTTCTGGGATCGCGGCGCAATTGATCGGCACGAAGGGGCCGCCGCTGCGCGGGCTCAGCTTGTGCAGCTCGCTGGAAAACAGCTCCTTGCCGACACCGGATTCGCCGATGAACAGCACGGTCGCATCGGTATCGGCCACCTTTTCCAGCATCAGGCGGGTGCGCAGGAAGCTGGCCGACACGCCGACGACCTGGCCTTCGCTGGCCTCCGCCGGCGTTGAATAGGGCCTGGCGCCCGCAGCATGGCGCTCGACGGCAACATAGCGCCGGCTCTTCCAGTCTAGCCCGAGATAGGACCGTTCGGGCGCATCCTTGCCCCAGGCTTCGGCATGCTGGCCGACGACAAGGCAGCGCGGCGCCCCCATGCCGGCGCATTCCACCTCGCGGAAAATCACCGGCCGGCCGAAAAGCGTGCTCGTGTAGCCGGAAGGATAGCCGGTCTGCATCCAGCAGACCGGTTCGCTTGCAATTCCATAGCTGGCTATATGCTCGGCAGCTTCGGAGGAATCGTCCCAGGAAAACTCGCCGAAATAGGTTCCTTTGCGCAGGTCGAACTGGAAGCCCTTGGTCGTGACCTTCACGAAACCTTCGAGCGTATGCACACGCGGCCCGGCGGCCAGCGCATGGGTGAGATCCTGCTGCGGAAACCGCTTCTGGATCAGTTCAGCATCGCGCACGCCCTGCATATAGCCGACGCGCATGAACAGGGCCTTGGCCGTTTCGAGCCCGAAGGCGTCGATGATTTCCTGCCGGAGCCGGCCAAGCACCTGCGACTGGATCAGCACCATCCGCTGGTCGTTGAGCCAGATGCGCCCGTCGCCCAGCGCGAAATGCAAGGCCTCGGTCAAATCACCCAAGGTCGGTGCGGCACCGGTGTCCAGTTCGCTGAAGGCGCCCTTCGTCAGCAGGCGACCGGTCTTGCGGTTGGCCTCTGCCAGCGAGATCAATCCTTCGGGTCGCTCTGATGTCATCACGATTTCATTTCTGGTTTGGTGATTTTCATGAAGATATTTCATCATTTAATGAATAACAAGGTGAATGCGACGATGGCTCTTCGCAACATGTCTCGCCGTGAAATTTGAGCAATATCAATCTATTGAAACCATAGACCCGCCTCCGGCCACCGTTTCGGCTGATCTGGCACGCAGCTTGCAAAACTCTATGCGACCGCTTGAGGAGGCGGCAGGAGGATATCGGCCAGGCGCCAAATACCGCTTTGTAACGCATCGGCGAGCACCGATCTGCGTGACGGCGAAGCCATGCCTCTCGCCTCTCCTCGACGGAACCATGAGGAGGAACCGATGAATATTGAAAACCAGAACTTTCTTGATGCCGAGCGCTGGGCGGGCCGCGCCTTCTTTGCCGACTGGCAGAAGACGACAGCCGGCGTGGCCGATGTGACCGATCCTTCGACCGGTGCGGTGATCGCCTCGGTCGGTATCGGCGGACCGGCCGACATTGCCCGCGCTGCCGCCGAAGCCCGCGCGGCCCAGAAGGGCTGGGCAAAAATGCTGCCCACCGACCGCGCCCGCATTCTCAACAAGGCTGCCGACCTGCTCGAGCAGAATGGCGCCGAACTCATTCCCTGGATCATGCGCGAATCCGGCTCGATCTATCCCAAGGCGGGCATCGAGATCGAGCATGGCGCGCTCTTCATCCGCCATGCCGCCAACCTCGCCACCGCGCCGATGGGGCTGATGCTGCCGGCGATGGATGCCCGAACCAACTATGCCAAGCGGGTGCCACATGGCGTGGTCGGCGTCATCTCTCCATTCAATTTCCCGCTCGTTCTTTCGGTCCGCTCGATTGCTGCAGCGCTCGCCTTCGGCAATGCCGTGGTCCACAAGCCCGATCCCCGCACGCCGATTTCCGGCGGCATCATCATTGCCCGCATCTTCGAGGAGGCCGGCCTTCCGAAGGGTGTGCTGCAGATCGTGCCGGGTGGCGCCGATGCCGGCGAGGCCATGTGCGTTGATCCGAACATTGCGATGATCTCGTTTACCGGTTCGGCGCGCGGCGGCTCCAAGGTTGCCGAAATTGCCGGCAAACATTTCAAGAAGGTGCAGCTCGAACTCGGCGGCAAGAACTCGCTGATCGTGCTTGACGATGCCGATCTCGATATCGCCGCTTCCAACTCTGCCTGGGGCGCCTTCCTGCATCAGGGCCAGATCTGCATGGCCACCGGCCTCATTCTCGCCCACGAGAAAATTGCCGAGGCGCTGACCGAAAGACTGGTGACCAAGGCTTCGCATCTGCCGGCGGGCGATCCCTCATCCGGTCAGGTGGCGCTTGGCCCGATCATTTCCGACGGGCAGGTCAAGGCCATACAGGAGATCGTGGACGAAGCCGTTGCCAAGGGCGCGACGCTGCTCGCCGGCGGCACCCATGACGGCCGCCACTATGCCGCCACCGTTCTGGCCGGGGTCAAGCCGGGCATGCGCGCCTTCGATGAGGAGATCTTCGGACCCGTGGCCTGCATTGCCACCTTCGAAACCGATCAGGAGGCGATCGATCTCACAAATCGCAGCGACTATGGCCTCGCCGCCGGCATCATCTCGGCCAATACCAGCCGCGCGCTGCGCCTGGCCGACGAGCTGGATGTCGGCATGGTCCATGTCAACGACCAGACGGTCAATGGCGGACCATTCGCACCCTTCGGCGGCCCGCGCAAATCGGGCAACGGCACCCGCATCGGCGGCCCCGCCGACATCGAGGAATTCACCACCTGGAAGTGGATCTCGGTGAAGGACGCCGCCACGCTCTATCCGTTCTGATCCCCGCGAGGACAGGGATGCGGGCTAAAGCCCGCATCCCAGCCACACCATTTCATTCAGGAGCTTGAACATGCAGATCACGGCTGCGGTCGCCCGTTCGCAAGGGGCCGACCTTTCTCTCGAAACCATCGATATCGAAGAACCGCGCGACAATGAGATTCTGGTCAAGGTGGTCGCCACCGGCGTCTGCCACACCGATATCGTCGTGCGTGACGGCATGCTGCCGACGCCGATGCCCGTCGTCCTCGGCCACGAGGGCGCTGGCATCGTCGAAAAGGTCGGCCGGGGCATTTCCAAGGTCAAGGAAGGCGACAAGGTGGTGATGACCTTCAACAGCTGCGGCCATTGCCCAAGCTGCCAGGACCATCACATCAGCTATTGCCACGAATTCTTTCCGCGCAACTTCTTCGCCACCCGCGCCGATGGCACCAGCGCCCTTTCGAAAGGTTCCGAGACGGTGCATGGCAATTTCTTTGGCCAGTCATCGTTCGCCACCCATGCCATCTGCCATGAGGTGAATGTGGTGAAGGTGCCGGACAGCGCCCCGCTCGAACTGATGGGACCGCTTGCCTGCGGCATCCAGACCGGCGCCGGCGCGGTGATGAACGCGCTCAAGGTCTCGGCCGGCAAGAGTTTTGCCGTCTTCGGCTCCGGCTCGGTTGGCCTGTCGGCGATCATGGCGGCCAAGGTCGTCGGCGCCACCACCATCATTGCGGTGGATATGAATGACGAGCGGCTGGCGATGGCCCGCGAACTCGGCGCCACCCACACGATCAATCCCGGCAAGGCGGATGCGACAGCCGAGATCATGGCGATTACCGGCCATGGCCTCAATTTCGCGCTCGATACGACGGGCATTTCGAGCGTGATCCGCAATGCGGTGATGGCGCTGGCGCCGATGGGCACCTGCGGCATTCTCGGCGCCTCTGCGATGGGTACGGAAATCCATCTCGACGAGGTGCATTTCATGAGCGGCGGCCGCCGGCTGATGGGGATCGTCGAGGGCGAATCCAACCCCGATACCTTCATTCCCATGCTGGCAGAACTCTATGCGCAGGGCCGCTTCCCCTTCGACAAGCTGGTGAACTTCTACGACTTCGCCGACATCAACCAGGCCATCCACGATTCCGAAAACGGCAAGGCGATCAAGCCGATCGTGCGGATGCAGTGAAGATAGAAGACCCGCCCTTCCGGGCGGGTCATCCAATGCAAGAAGGGAACGCCGATGATCGAAGACAAGTATATCCATGTCGATACGACCCGTATCCGTTACCGGGATAGCGGCGGCAGCGGGCCTGTGGTTCTCCTGAGCCACGGAATTGGTGCATCGCTTGAAATCTGGGACAGGCAACTGACTGCCCTGGGCCAGAGGCTGCGGCTGATCGCCTGGGACATGCCGGGCCATGGACTGTCCGATCTCGGTCACAGGCCCTACGGTCCCGATGACTTTGCCGTATTCGGTTGGCGTTTCGTTGAGGCGATCGGGATCGAAAAACTGCATCTGGCAGGCAATTCGCTGGGCGGCGCGGTGTCGCTGCGCATGGCCGGTATTGCACCCGATCGAACACAGAGCCTGCTGCTTGCCAATGCCGCGACGCTCGGGCGTGAAAACCCGCTGCCCTTTCGGCTGATGACGCTGCCGCTTCTGGGACCCTTGATGAACAGGCCAGGGCCGATGGCCGTCAGCCAGCAGATCAAGGCGATTGTTGCCGACCCGGCCTGTATCGATGCGGCACTCCGCGCGGTCATTTCGCGTAATGTGCACAAGCCGGGTGCCGACAAGGCGTTTCTCGCGACCCTGCGCCAGATGGGCGGCCTGGGTGGCCAAAGCAAAAGGCTGATTGTTCAGTCGCGCCGTCTGTTGTCCGAACTGAAGGTGCCGGTTCTCTTCGTGCATGGCCGCGACGACCATGTCATTCCGGTGGCGCATTCCGAACTGGCTGCGGCCATCCCATCCCGCGCCTCGCTGAACATCCTCGACAATTGCGGACATACGCCACAGATCGAGAAACCAAAGGATTTCAACGCGCTTCTGACGGGTTTCATCATGGCCCAAGGCTGAGTGGCGCCTTCAGGGGCGGTCGCAATAACCCCGCCGCCGCTTGCGCGTCTCCCAGAGCCTCAGCTCCGCCCAGGCTTCTTCAAGGGATGCGACAGGCGTGGACCGGCTCTGGCCGCTGCGTCCGATCCGGCCCCAGGTGCGGCGGGCGAGCAGCTGGCCGAAGAGATCGCATTCGATCTCCAGCCTGTAATACCGCGCCATGTTCTTTTCCGGCTGACACCGTTCCAACTCGATCATCGTCTGCATGAAACGATGATCGCGCCAGTGGGGTGCCCTGTCCAACGACAGTTATGAATCGGTCGCGCCCGACCGATTCACCTGCGTGAACTGTCAGCCTTCTCAGCGCCAGATCGCAACCGCCTGCGGCTTCAGCACCGCCTCGCCGAGCAGGATCTCGGCGCCTGCCGGCAGCGCCCAGTCTTCGGTTCCGTAGTTGAAGGCGAAGGAGAGGGGGCCGCGACGACGGATGCGGATGAAATCCGGCACCGGCATGGTCGCAATCCCAGCTTTTTCGGTCACCAACGCCATCGTCGAGGCCAGCAGTTTTTCATCGGGCCAGCAGGCGAGATAAAGAAGATTGTTGCGTTCGGTGAGCGCCGGATCGCCATTTTCGAACCGGGCCAGCACCGTTGCTCGGCTCTCGGCATATTCGCGCCAGCGGATGGCGGCACCCGATACCGAGCCGGTGACCGCATCGGCAAGGCCGGGACGCAAGGAGGCGACCTGAACGATGCGATTGCCGCTGAGTTCGCCGAGCGGACCGGGCGGCAGCATATCCGGAATGCGGAAGTTGCGATCACGCGAGCCGCTGCGCGGACCGACGAGAACCGTTGCTGCGGTGCGAGCGAGTTCGGCGCGCGTGGCCTCGTCCACTTCCGTCATGCAGGGAACGAGGACGAGCCGATAGCCCTCGAGCGAGGCACCCGGGCGGACGAAATCGACATTCAGACCAAGATGGCGCAGGGCCTCGTACCAGCGGAAGCAAAGTTCCTCGTAACGGAAATCCTTGCCCTGCGGCTGGATCACCGTCGACCAGTGGCTCTGATAGTCGAAGAGAATGGCGACCGGCGCCTGACCGGTTTCCGGCAGCGGGCCAAGGGCCGCCAGCTCTTCGGCAACCTGCCGGGCCTCGCGGCCACCGGGCGACCATTCGTCGAGCCCCGGAAGGTTGAGGCCGGCATGCATCTGCTCCTGGGCGAAAGGGGCCTGACGCCAGCGGAAATAGCTGACCACCTCGGCACCATGCGCGAGCGCTTCCCAGGTCCAGAGCCGCACCATGCCCGGTTTCGGCACCGGGTTCCATGGCGCCCAGTTGACCGGCCCCGGCTGCTGTTCCATGACCCAGAAACGGCCCTTGCCGACAGCGCGATAGAGATCGTGGTGATAGGGCGCGATATCTGGATGCGAGGTCTCGGCCCAGCGATTGCGCTCTTCTTCGGTGAAGGGGAACTTCTCGACGAAACCGATCGGATAGCTGTCCCAGGAGGCGAGATCGAGATTGTCGCCGACCTTGAAATGATCGAAATCCGAGACGAAACCCATGAAATTGTGGGTGATCCAGCGGCCCGGCGAGTATTTTCGGATGATGGCGCACTGCATGGCATCATAGGCCGCGACCTGATCGGAATGGTACCGCCAGAAATCGAGCCGCGTGGCCGGGTTGGGTTCGGTGACCGTCAGATTGGGCAGCGTGACCTCATCGAAGCTTTCGAGCTCCATCGACCAGAAGACCGAGCCCCAGGCTTCATTGAGCTGATCGGCGGACTGGTAGCGTAGCCTGAGCCAGCGCTTGAAGCCCTTGAGATCTTCGGGACCCCAGGAGAGGGTCGTATCATGACAGCCATATTCATTATCGGTCTGCCAGCCGGCGATGCCCGGATGATCGCCATAGCGTTTTGCAACGATTTCGACGATGCGGGCACTTTCCTTCCACCAGGTCTCCGAGGAAAACGTGTAGTGGCGACGCGAGCCGAAACCGCGCGGACGGCCATGCTCGTCATAGGGGATGATATCCGGGCATTGATCCACCAGCCATTTGGGCGGCGTCGCCGTCGGCGTGCCAAGCACGATCTTGAGGCCAGCTTCGGTCAGGATGTCGATGGCGCGGTCGAGCCACTCGAAGGTGAACCGGTCCCGCGACGGTTCCAGCCGCGACCAGGCGAATTCACCGATACGAACAAAGGAGATGCCGAGTTCGCGCATGCGGCGCGCGTCGGTTTTCCACCGGTCTTCATCCCAATGTTCCGGATAGTAGCAAACGCCGAGCATTATCGTGTCAGATCCCCGTTGATGACGGCTTTGCCGTCCTTGTCGAACAGATGGCAGGCCTTGGCATGAATGCCGAGGCGAATGGTCTGGCCCGGCTTTTCGCTGGCGAGACCATCGGCCTTCACGGCCAGTTCCGAACCATCGGCAAGAGTGACGAAGAACAGCGTCTCCGATCCGAGATATTCGGCAAGCTTCACGGTGGCCTCGATGACGATGTCGCCCTTGCCGGTCGCATCAATATGTTCGGGGCGAATGCCGAAGGTCATCTCGCCAGCGGCAACAGTTGCTCCGTGGGTCGGGATGGCGATGTCGGCACCCGGAAGATGGGCAATCGCGCTGCCATCCTGTACTGAGACCCGGACCTTGAGGAAATTCATCTTCGGCGAGCCGATGAAGCCAGCGACGAACAGGTTGTTCGGGCGATGATAGAGTTCGAGCGGCGAACCGACCTGCTCGATACGGCCGGCGGAAAGAACCACGATCTTGTCGGCCATGGTCATGGCCTCGACCTGATCATGGGTGACATAGATCATCGTCGCCTTGAGATCCTGATGCAGTTTCGACAGTTCGGTGCGCATCTGCACGCGCAGCGCCGCATCGAGGTTCGACAGTGGCTCATCGAACAGGAAGACATCCGGGTTGCGCACAATGGCGCGACCGATTGCAACGCGCTGGCGCTGACCGCCGGAAAGCTGCCCGGGCTTGCGCTGCAGAAGCGGTTCGAGCTGCAGCATGCGGGCCGCAGCGGCGGTTCGTTCGGCGATCAGGGCCTTGGGATGGCCGGTCATCTTGAGGCCGAACCCGATATTCTCTTCCACCGTCATATGCGGATAGAGCGCATAGGACTGGAACACCATGGCGACGCCACGCTCGGACGGACCGATGCTGGTCATGTCCTTGCCGCCGATCGACAAGGCGCCGGAGGTGATTTCTTCAAGACCGGCGATCATGCGCAGAAGGGTGGACTTTCCGCAGCCGGACGGGCCGACGAAAACGCAGAACTCGCCGCCCCTGACGTCGAGATCGACGCCCTTGATGACGCTGAGTGCGCCGAACTGTTTCTTGACGTCGCGAAGGCTCACGTCAGCCATGGGTCTTGCCTCCCTTGATCGGTTCAAATTCGAGCAGCATGGCACTTTCAGGCGCCAGCATCGGCAGCGGCAGACCGGCAAGGCCGGCGCTTTCGAGCGCGAATGCGACGGCACCGGAAAGAAGCGCCTTCTGCCCTTCGGAGATGCGGATGAAGTGCGGTGCAGCCGGCAGAACAGTGCTGATCCGCCATTGGCCACCCAGGCGGGTCACGGAATCGGGCAGGCGCAGCGGTGCAGGCTGCTCACCCACCATCTGCGGTCCCTGGGCGACGACCAGCACGATCTTTTCGGCCGAGACGGCGCCCCAGACATAGCGGCCATCGACCGGTTCCATCCGGAAATTGGCGCCCGGCGCATGGAAGAGCGCGCGATTGCGCTTGTAGGCCTTGATATAGACCTTGAGCTCGTCGCGCTCTTCATCCGTCAGTTCGAGCGGGTTGAGTTCGACGCCGAGATGATAGGCGATCGCGACCAGCGCGCGGAAGGAAAGCGTGTGCCGGCGACCGGTCTGGTGGTTCGGCGAGGCCGAGATATGGCTGCCCAGGATTTCCGGCGGCAGGAAGAGCGAGGCGCCGCGCTGGATTTCAAGCCGCTCCAGTGCATCGGTGCAATCGGACGTCCAGACGCGATGGGTGCGTGCAAGAACGCCATAATCGATGCGGCCGCCGCCCGAAGCGCAGCTTTCGATCTCCACTTTCGGATGGGCAGCGCGGACGCGGTCCATCAGCGCATAGACCGCGCGCGTCTGGGCGGCGATCTTTGCCTTGCCGTCACGTCCGCCGGCATGGGTGAGATCGCGGTTCATGTCCCATTTGATATAGGAGACGGCATGGCGGGAAAGCACGGCGTCGATCTTGCCGAAGAGGTAATTCGACACCTCCGGACGCGTGAGATCGAGCACGAGCTGGGTGCGGGACTGAAGCACCGGGCGGCCCTCGATTGTCAGCGCCCAATCGGGATGCGCCTTGTAGAGCTCCGAAACCGGGTTCACCATTTCGGGTTCGAACCAGATGCCGAACTGCATGCCAAGACCCGTGACATGATCGACGAGCGACTTCAGGCCATCAGGATACTTGCGTGCATCGATATCCCAGTCACCAAGGCTTGTCGTGTCATCGTCGCGCTTGCCGAACCAGCCGTCATCGAGCACGAAACGCTCGATGCCCAATTCGGCCGCGGCGGTTGCCTGCGCCTTCAGCGAATCCATCCGATGATCGAAATAGTTGCCTTCCCAGGTGTTGAGCGTCACCGGCCGCGGCGCCATCTCCGCACCCGGCCAGTCAAGAAGCTCCGTCCGCACAAAGGCGTGGAATGCTTCGCTGTCCGGACCGGCATAGGCGACCGGGCTCTGATAGCTTTCGCCCGGTGCGAGGATGATTTCGCCGGGCTCGAACAGTTCACCGAGATGAACGAGGCGCCGTCCGTCATCGATACGGTCGATGACGAGCTGGTGGCCGCCGCTCCAGCCGAGCGTCACGCCGAACCGGGTGCCTTCGCCCTCGATGAAGAGCATCGGGAAACGATCATGCGAGGTGCGGCCACGACGGCTTTCCTGACTCCAGATGCCGTTGCCGAGCGTCTCGCGGCGGGTCTGGAACTCGCGTCCCCAGATGCCGGTGAAGCTGGTGACTTCGACCGGCCCGGCCGGAACCGGAAAGGTCGCTGCCATGCAGCGGTCGAGCTGATAGGCCTGATCGCCATGGTTGGTGAGCCGGCTCGCCATGCCGATGACGCCGCTTTCATGCGCTGTCAGCTCAACGACGATCTCGAGCCTGGCGACCGGATCGGTGCCCAAAAGACGCGTCGTGCGTCCATCGCGCTCGACCGTCCACTGGCCGAACTGGGCCACGAAATCGCGGCCCATGCGATGGCCAGCAACGGCAGGCCAGCCGAAAAAGCCCATGCCACCGGTTGGCAGCAGAACATTTGCCGGCACCGCGACATCCATGCCGTTGATGCGGCTGGACCGTTCGACCTCGAACAGCGGCTCGGCACCGGCAACCGGTCGGCCGAGGCAGAGGATTTCCGGCATGCCGAGTTCGGGCAGGCTGAGGCTGAGGCTGAACTCGGCGGAGCCGATCGTAAGAATATCGCTCATCCCTTTGTTGCTCCGAGGGTCAGGCCGGCAATGAAATGCCGCTGCATGAGAAAGAACATGGCGACCGGCGGCAGTGCCGCAACGATCGATCCGGCCGAAACCAGATGCCAGGCGGCAACCCACTGGCCGTTCAGCGAATAGAGACCGGCCGTGACCGGCATCGCATGCTGACCCTGGACAAGCACGGTGGCCCAGAAATAGTCGTTCCAGACGAAGGTGAAGATCAGAACCGACAGGGCAGCAATGGCCGGGCGCATCAAAGGCAGCACGATATAGCGGAAGATCCGCCATTCGGACACGCCCTCGACGCGGGCGGATTCGATCAGTGCGAACGGCAGGCCCTTGATGAAATTGCGCATGAAGAGCGTGCAGAAACCGGTCTGGAAGGCGACGTGGAAAAGGACGAGGCCGAGCGTCGTATCATAAAGACCGGCCCGCAGCGTCATGTCGCGCACCGGCACCATGAGGATCTGGAACGGGATGAAGTTGCCGGCGACGAACAGGAAGAAAAGGACGAGATTGCCCTTGAAATTATAGACCGCCAGCGCAAAGCCGGTAAGGCAGGACAGCGCCACCGCGCCGATCACCGTCGGGATCGTCACCTTGAACGAGTTGAGGATATAGTAGCCGATCGGCGAATTGGCAAAGACGGCTTTGTAATTCTCGAAACCGGCAAAACCGGAAGGGATGCCGAAATAGTTGCCGGCGGCGAGATCGCTTGCCGGGCGGACCGACGTGATGGCAACTCCGATGAGCGGTAGGAGCCAGAGCATGAGGGCCACCGGCAACAGGACCTTGTAGGCGGTCTGCGCGAAGGGCGAGGCCTTCTGGATGGGCGTGGGGAACATCAGGCGTTCCTTTCCTGGGAAAGCATGCGCACGATGAAGAGCGAGATGAAGACCATCATGATCAGGAAGAGCACGACCGCGATGGCCGCGCCGTAGCCCATGCGGAAGCCATATTCGGACAGCGCCTGCTCATACATGAAATAGGACAGGACCTGGCTCGAACCGTAGGGACCGCCGGCAGTCATGATCGAGACGAGGTCGAAGGACCGGAGCGAACCAATGACGGTGACGACCATGGCGATGAAGGTAGCCGGCGCAAGCTGCGGCAGGATGACGTGCCAGAGCAGCCGGAATCCCTTGGCGCCATCCATGCGGGCGG
Organism: Fluviirhizobium alvei; assembly: GCF_030551875.1. Lineage (GTDB taxonomy): Bacteria > Pseudomonadota > Alphaproteobacteria > Rhizobiales > Rhizobiaceae > Rhizobium_E > Rhizobium_E alvei. Next base: position 45,863 of record NZ_JAUOZU010000019.1, read on the forward strand.
CTTCCACCTGTTCCGGGTTGATGTTGTTGAGACCCGTCAGATAGAGGATCATGCAATAGGCGGTTTGCGGCCAGAGGCCAGCAACGATGATGCCGTAAGTCACGAAACGCTCATCGGCGAGGACCGCGATCTGTTCGCCGAACAGCATTTCGGTGAGCTTCGAGAAGAGGCCGAAATCCGGCGCGTAGAACCAGGTGAACATCAGGCCGACCACGACCTGACTGATCACGAAGGGGAAGAAGAACATCGATTTGTAGAAACGGATGCCGGCAACCGTCTGGTTAAGGAAGAGGGCCGCCGCGAGGCCTGCCGGGATCGACAGAAGATAGAGCACCAGCCAGATCAGATTGTTCTTGAGCGACACATAGAACGTATCGTCATCCAGGAGCTCGACATAGTTGCCAAGCCCGATCCAGCTCATCTCGCCCAGTCCGTCCCAGTCGTGAAAACTGATCCAGATCGACTGGAAGATCGGAACGAGCACGTAGATTACGAACATCAGCATGCCCGGTGCCAGAAACAGGACGGGCGCCAGCTTCTGCTGGTTGCGCTTCCAGTAGCTGGATGGGGCGGAGGCGGTGTTGCTCATGGCGGCACCTCGAATGAAAACGGAAACGGCAACCGGATGCCACGGACCCCAAGGGCCCTGCAGCACCCGGCGCAGGGAGCCAGAGGCTTACTTGTAGACGCGCGCCCGGACCTTTTCGAGCCGCTCGAGGATCTTGTCCAGATTGTCGGGCTTGACCATGAATTCCTGGAAGCCTTCCATACCGGCCTTTGCCATTTCGGCATTGGCATCACGATCGTAGAACTGCGCCAGAGCGTAAGCGTTCGACAGCATGTTGAAGCCGGCTTCGAGGAAGACGTCCTTCGGCTTTTCGGCCTTGTTGTTGACCGGCAGCTGGCCGAGCGTGGCGTTCATCTTGGACTGGGCTTCCGGCGAAGCAAGGTAGGCGAGGAACTTCTTCGCATCTTCCTTGTTCTTGGCGCCCGACGGGATGTGGAACGTATCGGTCGGCGCCTCTTCCGCCATCGGAATGCCGGCGGTGATTTCCGGGAACTGCATGAAGCCGATCTGCTCTTCCTTCAGTCCACCTTCCTTCATGGTGGCGACGGCGAAGTTGCCCATCAGATACATGGCAGCCTTGCCCTGCACCATCTGCGGGATGGCATCCTGCCAGTCGATAGCGGCATGGTTTTCGTTGAAATAGCCGGCCTTGACCAGCTCGCCCCACTTTTCGAACACGGCCTTCACGCGCGGATCGGTGTAGGGAACCTTGCCGGAGGTCAGTTCCATGTGGAATTCATAACCATTGACGCGCAGGTCGAGATAATCGAACCAGCCGCCCGTCGGCCACAGCGCCTTGGTGCCGATCGTGATCGGCGTGACACCGGCAGACTTCAGCTTTTCGCAGGCAGCGAGGAATTCGGCCCAGGTCTTCGGCGGCGTGATGCCCTGTGCAGCAAAGACATCCTTACGATAGTAGATGCCCCACTGGTAATAGGTATAGGGAACGCCCCACTTCTTGCCGTCGATGGTCATCGAGGCGGACGCGGACTTGAGCTGGTCGTTGAAGCCGTTGGCTTCCCAGACATCCGACACATCCTCGAACAGACCGGCCTTGACGAAGGGTTCCATGCGGTTGCCGGCATACCAGGCAGCAACGTCCGGCGCATCCGCCGTCAGGAAGTTGCGGATGGCGGACTTGTAGCCTTCGTGGTCGAAATTGTTCCACTTGACGGTAATGTCGGGATTGGCCTTCTGGAAATCGGCGATCAGATCTTCCATCGCCTTCTTGGGCGCCGGATCCGAATGGTCGGAGTTGATCACGATTTCACCGGCAAAGGCGGTGGATGACAGAAGGGCAGCGCCCAGCGCGAAGCCGCTCAGGCTTTTGAAAAAGGTCATGTTTTCCTCCCTATGACCGTGGTGCATCGCTTATGCGGAGCTCAGGCTCCGGATCCCACCGGAACAGAAATCTCAGCTCGTCTTGATCATGGTCTGCAAAGCCCGTAACATTCTACCGAGTTTTCGCAGAAGTTTTCCGGGATCCTAAGATTTGGAACATGCAAAGCCCCTGTTGGTGGACGAATCCGTCCCCGTGCATCCCGATCATGACCCACGTCATCCGCTGGTCATCTTCGGCGACCACCGTTTCTGTGCCGGGGAAAACCTGACGGTGCAGCGCATGGCCGGGCCGCATATGCACAGCCAGGTCGAACTCAATTTCGTTCTCAGCGGCCACATGACCTACTGGTTCGATGGCCGCGAACTGACGGTGGACGAGGGGCGGCTAGTGCTGTTCTGGGGCATGATCCCACACCAAGTGATCGATCGGCGCGAGGGAACCACCTTCATCTGCCTCTATATTCCGATGTCGGTCTTTCTGGGGCTCGCCAATCTGGAACGGTTCCGCGATGCCGTCTTTCGCGGCGCGATGATCGAGGCGCTCGAACTGCGCCCCTATGATCGAGACATCTTCTCCCGCTGGCGCGACGAACTGCTCTCCGGCGACAAAGGACTGGCCGAGATCGTTCGCAACGAACTGACAGCCCGTGTTCTGAGGATCGAACGCGACGGCTGGCGCGACCTGCGCGAGGAAGGCTCGGCCATTGCCAGCTTTACCGACAATGACAGCGAGCGTTTCGATCATATCGAGCGGATGCTGCGCTATGTCGCCGAACATGCGCTCGAAAACATTTCGGCAGAGGATGTCGGCCGCTCGGTCGGCCTGCATCCGAACTATGCGATGTCGATCTTCAAGCGCGCCGTCGGCCACACGATCAACCAGGCGATCGTGCGGCACCGGCTGGATACCGCGCAGTCGCTGCTGATCTCGACCGATCTCTCGATCACGGAAGTGGCCTTTGAAAGCGGCTTCGGTTCGGTCTCCCGCTTCTATGAGGCCTTTGGCGATCGCTTTTTCGAAAAGCCAACCGCTTTTCGCCGGCGGATGCGTGCAAAAAGCATACAATTGCCGGCTTGACGCCCTCGGGCGACGCAATTAAAGAACGATCGTTCTCAATGAAATCCGAGGCTGCATGGCTCGTATCCGAACCATCGACAATAACGCTTTGCTCGACGCTGCCGAACGGATCGCCATCCGTGATGGCGCCGCGGCGCTGTCGATCGATGCGGTCGCTCGCGAGGCCGGCATCAGCAAATCGCGGGTGATCTACGATTACAAATCGAAAAGCGGCCTTCTGAGCGCCATTCTCGACCGTCGCCTGATGATGGAGGAAAAGCGCCTCGAGACGGCCGTCGAGGCCGAACGGGACAATGCCAATCCCGAGCTCGCCGGTCGCATCGCGCTTGCCCGGCAGGCGCCGGCCCAGGAGGACCGCGATATTGCCGTGATGCTGAGCGCAGCCCTGCCATGCCAGGGACCGCTGCAGGCGAAGATAAGAGACTTCTTCACGCGCAACATTGCGGCTGTCAGCGCCCCGGCACGAAACCCGTCGCTTGCCATTGTCGCCTTTCTGGCGCTGCACGGCATGACATCCGTCGAATATCTCGACGTCTTCCACTGGAGCGAAAGCGAACGCACAGCCCTCCTTACCGAAATCCAGAAACTGTCCGACGCCGCCTCCACCCGGGACGGCAGTGACACAAACTGACCGGATGCCGAGATACCATAGAACCGGCCTTACTATCGATTTTCAGAAAGCCCGTGCCATGAAAGCATTGTCCAGAAAGATCCCCGTTTTAGCACTTGCCTTTGCAATCCATTGCTTCGGATTGCCCGCCCTGGCGCAGGAACCGGGCCAGATGCCGCCGACTGCGGTGAGCGTCCTGACCCTGAAGGCCGAGGATTTGCCGGTCACCAGCGAATTGCCGGGCCGGATCGCGCCTGTTCGGATTGCAGAGGTGCGTTCGCGCGTCACCGGCATCATCCAGGCGCGGGTGTTCGAACAGGGCAGCCTCGTCAAGGCCGGCGATGTTCTGCTCCGGATCGATCCCGGCCTGTTCAAGGTCAGGGTCGCAAGCGCGCGCGCTTCCCTGCAACGGGCCCAGGCGACCGAACGCAACGCAGCCCAGCAGCTGGAGCGGCAGGGTTTTCTCCGCCAGCGCAATGCCTCGACCGAAGTGGCCTACGAGAGCGCCGTGGTGGCGCAGGCACAGGCCGCCGCTGACGTGGCACTGGCGCAGGCAGCCCTCGAAGAGGCCGAAATCAACCTCGGCTATACCGAAGTCAAGGCACCGATTTCCGGCGTGATCGGCGGCGCGCTGGTGACCGAAGGCGCACTCGTCAATGCCGATAGCGGCGATCCGCTTGCAACGATCCAGCAGATCGATCCGGTCTATGCCGACTTCACCCAGCCGGCCGGCGATCTTCTCGAAATCCGCCGGGACATCGCGGCGGGCAAGCTTGCGGCGCCATCGGACGATGCGGGCGTGCGGCTCGTCTTCGATGACGGCACGGTGCATCCGAACCCGGGCCGGCTGCTGTTTTCCAGCACGACCGTGGATGCGACCACCGGCCAGGTGACGCTGCGGGCGGAATTTCCCAACCCCAACCGCGATCTTCTGCCCGGCCTCTATGTGCGCGTGCGGATTGACCAGGCGATCCGCAAGCAGGCGCTTACCATTCCGCAGCGTTCGGTGATGCGCGACGGGACCGGTGCGGCAATGGTCTATGTCAACGGCGCTGACGGCAAGGCCGAAGCACGACCCGTCAAGCTGGGACCAGCCGCGGGCGACAGCTGGATCGTCGAGGAGGGGCTGAAAGCGGGCGACAAGCTGGTTGTTGAAGGTGGCCAGAAGCTGCAGCCGGGGGCAGCCGTTGCTCCGGAAGAATGGAAACCCGCGGCCAAGGCCGATGCGACCGCAACCGAACCGGCAAAGTAAGACCAGATGGCACAATTCTTCATCAGCCGGCCGATTCTGGCCTGGGTCATCGCGATCTTCATTTCGATCGGCGGCGCGATTGCGCTGCCCTTCATGCCGGTCGCCCAATATCCAAAAGTTGCGCCGCCGCAGCTGACGATCAACACCAGCTATCCCGGCGCCTCGCCGCAGGATATCTATCTGGGCGTGACGCGCCAGATCGAGGATGAACTCAACGGCGTCGACAATCTTGCCTATTTCGAATCCACCTCCGATACGTCGGGAAGCGTCTCGATCACGGTAACCTTCAATTCAGGCACCGATCTCGGCCAGGCGACCATCGACGTGCAGGATGCCATTGCCCGCGTCGAGCCGCGCCTGCCGCAGAGCGTGAAGTCGCAAGGTATCAATGTCGAACAGGCCGGCGCCGGCTTCCTGATGATCGTGTCGCTGACCTCGACCGACGGGCGGCTCGATGACGTCGGTCTCGGCGACTATCTCAACCGCAACATTCTCGGCGAACTTCGCCGTATCGAAGGTGTCGGGCGCGTGCAACTGTTTGCTGCCCAGCGCGCCATGCGCATCTGGCTCGACCCGGCCAAGATGCAGGGTCTCAGCATGACGGTCGGCGACATCAATGCCGCCATCTCAGCCCAGAATGCCCAGGTTTCTGCGGGCCAGATCGGTGCCGAACCGAACCCGATCGGCCAGGACCTGACGGCGACGGTTCTGGTCAAGGGCCAGCTGTCCGACCCGGCGGAATTTGCCGATATCGTGCTGCGCGCCAATCCCGACGGTTCGCTCGTTCGCCTCAAGGATGTCGCCCGTATCGAGATCGGTTCGGAAAGCTATAATTTCTCAACCCGGCTTAACGGCAAGCCCAGCGCGGCAGCGGCCGTGCAGCTGTCCTCGACCGGCAATGCGGTGGCCACATCGGAAGCCGTCAAGGCGAAGATGGAACAGCTGAAGAAGTTCTTCCCGGCCGGCATCGAATATAGCGTGCCCTATGACACGAGCCCGTTCGTCAATGCCTCGATCGAGAAAGTGTTCGAAACGTTGATCGAGGCCGTGGCGCTCGTCTTCATTGTCATGCTGATCTTTCTGCAGTCCTTCCGTTACACGGTCATTCCGCTGCTTGTGGTGCCGGTGGCGCTTCTGGGCACCGTCGGCGTGATGCTGATAACCGGCTTCTCGATCAACGTCTTGACCATGTTCGCTATGGTGCTTGCGATCGGCATTCTGGTGGACGATGCGATCGTCGTGGTCGAGAATGTCGAGCGGATCATGGCCGAGGAAGGGCTGTCGCCGAAGGAGGCGACGCGGAAGGCGATGGGCCAGATCACCAGCGCCATCATCGGCATCACGCTGGTTCTCGCCTGCGTCTTCATCCCGATGGCCTTCTTCCCCGGCGGCACCGGCGTGATCTATCGCCAGTTCTCGCTGACGATGGTGGTGGCAATCCTGTTCTCGGCCTTTCTGGCCCTTTCGCTGACGCCGGCGCTCTGCGCCACTTTCCTGAAGCCGATCGCCAAGGGACATCACGAAAAGGGCGGGCTTGCCGGCCTCTTCAATCGCGGTTTCGGCAAGCTGACGAATGGCTATGCCTGGTCGGTGAGCGGCATTGCCCGCCGGGCAGGCCGAATCATGCTGATCTATGTGCTGATTGGCGGCGCACTCGGCTATCTTTTCCTCAAGGTACCCTCGGGCTTCGTGCCGAACGAGGATCAGGGCTTCCTGATCGTCGGGGTGCAGGGGACGCCGGAAGCCTCCGCCCAACGCACCAGCGACGCGATCAACAAGGTCGAGGGCATCTTCAAGAACGAACCGGCGGTCAAGGACATGATCGCTGTTCTGGGTTTCGGCTTCTCGGGCCAGGGGCCGAATGCCGCCATTTCGTTCATCAGCCTCAAGGACTGGGCCGAACGTGGCATCGGCAACAGTGTCGACGAGATTGCCAACCGGGCGAACATGCAGTTGTTCGGCCTCAAGGATGTCGCCTTTGCCTTTGCTGTCTCGCCGCCGCCGATCGAAGGTTTCGGGATTTCGGACGGTTTTGCCTTCCGTCTCCAGGATCGTGGCGGCCTGGGCACCCAGGCACTGACGGCCGCCGGTGCCGACCTGATGATGCGCGCGTCGCAGAGCAAGCTCCTTGCCGGGGTCCGTATCGAAGGTCTTCCGGATGCGGCGCAGGTTCAACTGACGATCGATCGCGAAAAGGCAAACGCTTTCGGCGTGACCTTTGCCGATATCAACACGACGATCACCACCAATCTCGGCTCGGCCTATATCAACGATTTTCCCAATACGGGCCGCATGCAACGGGTGATCCTGCAGGCGCAGGATACCAACCGCGCCAACGCCGAGGATCTCCTGAAGCTGAATGTCCGCAATTCTTCGGGAACCATGGTGCCGTTCTCCTCCTTTGCCCGTATCGAATGGATCAAGGGAGCGAGCCAGGTCGTCGGCTATAACGGTTATCCTTCGATCCGCATCACGGGCAGCGCTGCACCTGGCGCCACCACCGGCGATGCGATTGCCGAGATGGAGCGGCTGGCAGCATCCCTGCCCGAAGGCTTCGGTTATGAATGGACGGGGCAGACGCTCGAGGAAATCACCTCGGGCAACCAGGCGCCGATCCTCTATGGCCTGTCGATCCTCTTCATCTTCCTGCTGCTGGCCGGACTTTACGAGAGCTGGTCGATCCCGATCTCGGTGATGCTGGTCGTTCCGCTGGGCGTCATCGGTTCGGTGCTCGCCGTGCTCATGACGGGCGGCGCCAACGACATTTATTTCAAGGTCGGCCTGATCGCCATCATCGGTCTGTCGGCCAAGAATGCGATCCTGATCGTGGAGTTCGCCAAGGACTATTTCGCCGAAGGAAGAACGCTGGCGGAAGCAGCAACCGATGCGGCGCGCATTCGTTTCCGGCCGATCATCATGACTTCGCTCGCCTTCACCCTCGGCGTCGTGCCGCTGGCGATCGCCACCGGTCCGTCGGCGGCAAGCCAGAACGCGATCGGCATCGGCGTGCTCGGCGGCATGATTTCGGCCACCGTACTGGCGGTGTTCTTCGTTCCCGCCTTCTTCGTCTTCGTGCTCTGGCTGTTGCGAACAAAGAGGCCGGATCGCGAACTGGTCGCCAAGATGTAACGAACCCGGGCCTCCGCATTGATCCTGTGCGGAGGCTCTTTTTTTGACACGCGAGAGCGACCGGCAATGGCAGTTGGTCGTTCGAGCAAAAATGGCTTATTTTTTAATAAATTTGCGATAATACAAATCGCACTCTTCCTGCCGGCAGAAGCCCGTAAGGCCAATCCGAGAAGCCGATGAATTGGGACCCTTTACCGGGTCGGGCGGGTGGGCGAGAACCAAACATCCGTGGGTGGAGACGATTGCGTGTCTGGGAATGCGGTTTCAAATATCGATTGCTTCAAGATGATCTTTCCGGCGAGCGACCCCGAGGCGGCGAACGCCTATGAAAAGATGGTCGCCACGATGTACGACTTCACCATTCCCGACGATGCGCGCGAGACGCCGTTTTCCGGCGAGACACAGGTCTTCTGTCTGCCGGACGCGACCGTGTCCAGGGTCAGAACGACAGCATCGCGCCTGACACGGACGGTCAAGACGATTGCCCGGTCCGCCTCCGACGAAATCGTCGTGGTCACATATCCGACCGGGCATTTCACCTTCCGGATCGGCGATGTTGAGCGGCGCGTCGAGGCCGGTGAGATCGCCTTCTTCGACCTTTCGCAGGAATCCAGCATCGAGGCGCCGTTCGTCGACAATATCAGTCTCGCCATTTCCCGTCGCCGGCTCGAGCCGCTGGTTTCGTTTCTCGACAGCGCCCATGGTTACGTAACCCCGCCGACGGCACTCACGAAGGTACTGATCGCAGTGGCGGAACAGGTGGTCGCCGCAGGCGCGACCACCCAGGCCGCAGAAGCCGGCCCCATCGCCGATACGCTGATTGCGATGGTCGGCGCCTGCCTGGAACAGGTTTCGCAACCCAAGCCCGTGACCGGCGCAGCCGCAAGCCCCGTTTCGCTCGCGAGCCTGAAGGCCGCCATTGAGCGCCATTTGACCAATCCCGACTTCGGGCCGCAATCGCTGATGACCGAGTTCAACATCACCCGCTCGACCCTCTACCGGGCTTTCGAGCCTCTCGGAGGGGTGGCCGCCTATATCAATGAACGCAAGCTGCGCTATGCATTCCGGCAGATGACCGATCCCGCCCAGAAGGATCTGCGCCTATCCCAGCTGGCTTTCGAGCTCGGATTTGCCCATGCTTCGGCCTTCACGCGGTCGTTCAAGGCCCAGTTCGGCCTGACGCCGAAGGAGATCCGTACGCTGACCATCCGGCCCGAAGGCAAGGATGTGCCCTATATCCTCTCTCCGGCCGTGTTTCCCTATATCCATCCCATGGGCGGCTGAGCTGGCTAGAGAAGTCCTTTCTCGTGCCGGAAAGGGACGTCAAAAGAGCGGAAGCCCCTCGGATCAGCTTTAATTCCCCGGGCCGGCTGTTTGCTCCGGCGCCATCGGTTCCGATTGCGGCAATACGGGAAATGATCCGTTGTTTTTGCAGGAGCGTACTCACAAGGCGCTTCCAGAGAACGGGCTCCTGTGCAAAAAATCGCCCGATCCAGTTCGGGAGCGGAATGTGTGACCAAGGATAGCGCAGCGACCATCCAATGTTTCAGGATCTTCTTTCCCGAAGAAGATCCGCAATCCTCTGCCGCCTACAAGGCGCTGCTTGCGAGGATGTTCGACTTCGAAATCCCCGACCATGCCCGTGACGTGCCGTTCTTTGCCGAAACGGAGGTTTTCTATCTGCCGGATGTCGCGGTGTCGCGCGTGACCGCTACCGCATCGCACCTGACGCGCAATGCCAAGACGATTGCGCGGTCGGCTTCCGACGAGGTGATCATGGTTTGCTCCACCCGGGGGCACTTCACCTACGCGATGGGGAACGTAGAACGGCGGGTCGAATGCGGGGAACTCGCGTTTTTCGATCTGTCCCAGGAACTCTCCATCGATGCGCCCAGCGTAGCGAATGTGAGCCTCGCCATCTCCCGGCGCAGGCTTGAAGCGCTGGTTCCGTTTCTCGATGGCACGCATGGACTGGTGGTGCCGCCCACTGCTCTCGCGCAGGTGTTGATCGGTGCGATGCAAAAGGTGATCGCGGCCGGTGCCGCCACGCAGCCGGCGGAAGCACGCGTCATTGCCGACGCGCTGATCCTTATGGTTGGCGGCTGCCTCGATACGGTGTCGCAGCCGAAGTTTGCCTCGCGAGGGACCAGCGGCTTCGTTTCGCTGGCAAGCCTGAAGGCGGCGGTCGAGCGCCAGCTCTCCGATCCGGATTTCGGGCCGCAGTCCTTGCTCGACGAATTCCGGATGGCGCGCTCGACCCTTTATCGCGCCTTCGAACCCTTGGGTGGTGTCGGCGCCTATATCAATGAACGCCGGCTTCGCCGTGCATTCCGGCAGATGACGAACCCGGCCCTCAAGGACATTCGTCTGTCGCAACTCGCCTTCGATTCAGGATTTACCCATGCTTCGGCCTTTACACGGTCTTTCAAGGCCCGCTTCGGCTTGACGCCGAAAGAAGTCCGCTCGCTCGCCATCCCCCCGGAAGGCACCGATGCTCCTTACCCGATGCCGGCGGAAGTCTATCCCTATATCAGTCCTATTGTCCCATGACAGGCAGGGAAGGTTTGCAGCCTCCACCCCGAGGCGAAACGGCCTGCGAGCCGGCTTTAACCTGTTGTCCCAATTGCTTTACACAGAGTCCCACAAGCATCACCGGGACTTGACCGGCACCACTGCATCCTGAAGTGATCCGCAATGATTTCGCATTCGATTGGCGGTGCCGAGGCACGACCCGTGACAACGATGTGAACTGCAAGGGCGGCAGAGACCGCGCCGGGGAGTAAGGGTGGCATGGCAACGATCATAGGCGGCGGCGCGGCCAACAATCAGTATATCACTGGTGGCGCCAATAATCCCACCGGTGCGGGGGCAAGCGGCCTGGACGGTTCATCGGGCAACGGTGGCAGTGGCGGCGGCGCCGGATATCTCATCGGGGGATCGGGGGGCGTTCAACTGCCACCGTGGACCAGCTACGGCGGCGATGGCGGTGATGGCGGGGTTCATGGCTACCTGGGAGCGACAGTCTCAGCGTCAGCCAGCTCTGGAACAGCGGGTGGCGCGGGGGAACTCGGAGACATAGGCGCCAATGGCGGCGGCGGCGGCGGCGGTTATGGCGCGGTCCTGACCGGCACAGGGTCCCTTGGCACCCTGACTGCAAGCGCGATGGGCGGTGACGGTGGTGACGGCGGATATTCGGATGGCGGATGGGGCGGTTCCGGCGGGCGTGGCGGAATCGGTCTTTGGATCAACGACCTATCAGGCACATCGCTCACGGTGGCTGCCGCCGTCTCCGGCGGCGCTGGCGGCGATCGAGGCGGGACCTGGGTCGAGGGCAGGATAGGGCAATATGGCGCCGGCGGCGAAGGCATCTATGGCAGCAATCTCTCGATCACGCTGACCTCGGCAGGCTCAGTCACCGGCGGCCTGAGCGGCGATGGCGTCACGCGCAACAACGCGATCTATTTCGAAGCCGGAACCAACCTGCTCGACATTCAGGGCGGCTCGATTACCGGCAATGTTCAGGCGGACGGCACGGATGACACGCTGCGCCTGAGCGGTTCGAGCGGCGGTTCGTTCGACGTCTCGACCATCGGCAGCTCGGCGCAATATCGCGGCTTCGAACATCTTGGCTCGGCCGGGTCCGGCACCTGGACGCTGACCGGCACCAATGCGGCAACGCAGAGCTGGAGCGCCAGCGCCGGCACACTTCTGGTCAATGGCACCATGGAGAATACAGATCTCACCATCGGCTCCGGCTCGACGCTCGGCGGGTCCGGCACCGTGGGTGATGTGACGATCCAGTCCGGAGGAACCATCGGGCCCGGCAACAGTCCCGGCATTCTCACCGTCGCCGATCTCACGATCTCGGGCACGTTCGAAGTCGAGATATCAGGCACGACCGTCGGAACGGAGTACGACCAGATCGTGGTCACCGGCAGCGTGACGCTGTCCGGCTCGCTCGATGTCTCCTTCCTCAATGCCTTCCTGCCCACAGTCGGCGATAGCTTCACCATCATCGACAACCAGGGCAGCGATGCCGTAACTGGCACTTTCAGCGGGTTGTCCGAAGGCTACACACTCGTCGTCGGCAGCCAGGCTTTCACCATCAGCTATGAGGGCGGCGACGGCAATGACGTTGTGCTGACCAGCCGGACGGCGATTGTCGGGGGTGGATCCAGCTTTCTTGGAACATATGCCGGCGGCGCCAATAATCCCACTGGTTCGGGGGGGGCGGGCGTCAGCTCCTATGGGTCTGGCGGTGGCGGCGGCGGTGCCGGATACCTCGTCGGAGGCGCAGGAGGAACGGTAAGTTCCGTTGGCGCAGGCAATGGCGGCGATGGCGGGGTTCATGGCTATCTGGGGACGACGCTTCCAACCACGGCGGCCTCTGGAACGAGCGGCGGCGCTGGCGAAGACGCTTACTTGGGCAACATGGGCGGCGGCGGTGGCGCCGGTGGCTATGGCGCGGTCCTGACGGGGTCGGGGTCGCTCGGCACCCTGACTGAAAACCTGACAGGCGGGGCAGGCGGCGCGGGCGGCGACGCGATCATTACCTTTGCCGGCAATGGCGGACGCGGCGGTATCGGTCTCTGGATCGATTCTGCGGCGGGGACCTCGATTGTGGTTGCGGCAACGGTGACGGGCGGTGCGGGCGGCGACCGAGGGATCAGCACTGCCGGCGATCAAATCCCGATCAGAAACGGCACTTACGGCGCCGGCGGCGAAGGCATCTATGGCAGCAATCTCTCGATCACGCTGACCTCGGCAGGCTCAGTCACCGGCGGCCTGAGCGGCGATGGCGTCACGCGCAACAACGCGATCTATTTCGAAGCCGGAACCAACCTGCTCGACATTCAGGGCGGCTCGATTACCGGCAATGTTCAGGCGGACGGCACGGACGACACGCTGCGCCTGAGCGGTGCAAGCGGCGGTTCGTTTGACGTCTCGACCATCGGCAGTTCGGCGCAATATCGCGGCTTTGAACATCTTGGCTCGGCCGGGTCCGGCACCTGGACGCTGACCGGCACCAATGCGGCAACGCAGAGCTGGAGCGCCAGCGCCGGCACGCTTCTGGTCGATGGCACCATTGAGAATACCGATTTCACCATCGGCTCCGGTGCAATGCTCGGCGGTTCCGGCACCGTGGGCGACGTGACGATCCAGTCGGGCGGAACCATCGGGCCCGGCAACAGTCCCGGCATTCTCACCGTCGCCGATCTCACGATCTCGGGCACGTTCGATGTCGAAATATCAGGCACGATCGTCGGAACGGAGTTCTACCAGATCGTGGTCACCGGTAGTGTGACACTGTCCGGCACGCTCGACGTCTCCTTCCTCAATGCCTACCTTCCCACAGTCGGCGACAGTTTCACCATCATCGATAACCAGGGCAGCGATGCCGTGACCGGCACTTTCAGCGGGTTGACGGATGGCGCCTATTTTTCGGTTGGCGGCACCTATTTCCAGATCGATTATGACGGCGGCACCAGCAACGATGTCGTGCTAACCGCGATAGACGATGGGCCAACCGAAAGCGCCAATGCCGGAGTGACTGTGGCCGAGGGCGGTACGGTGACAGTGGCCGCCGCCGATCTCGCCTTTGCGGATATTAACCAGACCGCTGACAATCTCGTCTATACGATCACCAGCGCTGTCACCAACGGCACGCTCTTTCTGAACGGTGTCGCGCTCGATCTCAATGACACTTTCACGCAGGACGATATCGACGACGGCCTTGTTACCTATACCCATGACGGTGGCGAGACGACGAGCGCCAGCTTCGGCTTTTCGATCTCCGACGGTCAGGGCAACGATGTTACCGGACAATCCTTCGCCTTCACCGTGACCGCGGTCAACGAAGCGCCGACCGATATTGTGCTCGCCCCACGGCGTACCCTTCCCGGCGGAGCGACGGCGGTCAACGAGAATGTCAAGGGTGCCGTCATCGGGCGTCTGTCATTCACCGACCCGGATACGGGCGACACCGTGACCTACACTGTCGATGACAACCGCTTCGAGATCGTCAATGACCGGCTCAGACTGAAGAGTGGCACCAGCCTAGATTATGAGAAGGAACACACGGTCGATCTAACCATTACAGCCGAGGATGCAGATGGCCTGGCCTATGACGAAACCTTCAGCATTCATGTCATCGACCGGGTTGATGTAAAAGTCGGCTCGGCAGGTAACGACAGGGTGATCGGCACCGAGGGCAACGACCGTCTCTACGGGCGTCAAGGCAACGACGTATTGAAGGGGCTGGGCGGCGACGATCGACTGCGCAGCAAGCTTGGCGATGACCGGCTCTGGGGTGGCGACGGCGCGGACACGTTCGTGTTCATGCACAATGGCGGCCATGACCGGATCATGGACTTCGAGACCGGCATCGACACGATCAACTTGGCGCGCTGGCCGGAGATCGCGAATTTCGCCGACGTCAAGAGCCATGCCTACATGCAGGATGGCGATCTCTGGATCGAGGCCGGTCGGGACGCCCTGATCCTAAAGGACTTCCACAAACGCGATCTCGACGCCGGCGACTTCCTGTTTGCATCCTGACAGACTGCCATAGCAATGACCGGCCTTGCACGTCCCGTCGTGCAAGGCCGACAATGCCTGTCTCAGAAGATGTTCAACCTGCGCATCAGGATCTGCCATCGATCCAGCCTGAGTGTGCTGTTGCCATTGCTGCCGCGGGCCACGGCATCGACCAGGACATTGAGGATCAGGGTCAGCGCCACCGTCGATTCAATGAACAATCCGGAACCCGAAGCCGCAAACATCGTATGATCGGCGACGTCATGGGCCCAATCGCAGAACTCGTCGCTGATCACGATCACCTTCATACCGTTTTCCTTGGCGATCTGGGCCACCTTCAACCCGTCATTGGCATAGGGCACGCCGTCGATCAGGATCAGCACCATCGGTTTCGGCTGTGAATCGCCGATGTAGGAAAGCCATTCGCCCAGCATATCGTCATGCGCGGAGAGGAACCGCACATTGTGGCGCGCAAGCGCAAGGCGCCGCGAGAAATCCTCCGCCGTGCCGCGCAGGGCCTGAAAGCCGGTGACGAAGACCTGCTCTGCCAATGTGGCGGTCTGCACAAGATCCCGCCAGGGCGCATATTTGAATTCTTCAAACAGCCGTTCGATGGACCGGATCTCATTGGCCCGCACCTCGGCATAGATATCAGGCCATTCGGCATTGTTGCTGTCATCGGAAAGATGCCGTTCGTTGACCGCCTCGACCTTCAG
The DNA here is from genome assembly GCF_030551875.1 of Fluviirhizobium alvei. GTDB lineage: Bacteria > Pseudomonadota > Alphaproteobacteria > Rhizobiales > Rhizobiaceae > Rhizobium_E > Rhizobium_E alvei. The sequence goes on from NZ_JAUOZU010000019.1 coordinate 61,094, forward strand.
TTCGAGTTTCAAGCCGGCGATGCCCTTGTATCCCGCCCGCCGCAGAAAACGGCTGACCGAGATTTCGCTTACATAGACCTTTCGCGCCAGCGAACTGCCGCTTTCGAACGGGATCTGGTCGATATGGGCGATGATGAAATGCGCGATCCTCGCCTCGGTCGCCGTCAATTCCGGAATGAGGGACTGCAGCTTTCGGATGGTGGTTGCCGACATGGAATACTCGCTCGAACAGGCTCATTTCTGACAGATATCTATCATAATAATGTTATTGACAGATACAAGCGCCACGCCGAGTATTCCCGGACAAATGAGCCAAATAATCAGCCATTGGGGAACGAACATGAACCGTCGTAATTTTCTCAAGTCATGCATATTGGCAGGCGTCGGTGCGCCTTTCCTGCTCGACCAGCTATCCACGATCGCTGCGGCAGCAAATACGAAGATACTCCGCATCGGTTATGCCGCTCCGGTGCAAACGCTCGACCCGATCAAGACCGTTTTCGGTCCCGACATCATCAGCCAGGGCATGATGTATGCCCGCCTGTTGAAGGCGAATGCGGATCAGAGCGAAGTCGGCCCCGGTCTGGCCGAGAGCTGGGAGATTTCCAGTGACGGGCTGACCTATATTTTCAAGCTGCGTGAAGGCCTGAAGTTTTCTGACGGCAGCGCCCTGACAGCCGAAGATGTGGCCTTCAGCTTCAACCGCATGCGTTTCCAGAAGGACTCGGTCTATGCCGCGCCCTTCCAGCCGCTGAAAACGATTGAGGTCGTTGATCCCTTAACGGTAAAATTCGGCCTCGACCGCGCATTCCCGCCGTTCCTGAAGCTTTGCGAGATCTGGAACACGGGGATCGTCTCCAAGAAGACGGTGACGGCCATGGGCGATGAAGCCTTCAGCGCAAAGCCGGACGTGACGTCGGGTCCGTTCAAATTCGTCGAATGGAAAGCCGGCGACCGCGTAATCATGGCCCGCAACGAACATTACTACCGTGAAGGCCTTCCGCATCTCGAAGGGATCGAGTTCATCTTCGTCCCGGATGTCAACACCGGCGTCTCCATGGTCCAGGCCGGCGAACTGGATGTGAGCATGGGCGTGCCGTTCGCCCGCATGAAGGAGCTTGAGGCCGCCGGCGTGACGATCGTTTCCGAACCGTCAAGCGCCACCTATGACATGCTGATCAACCACGCCAAGGCGCCGTTCGACAATCTCGCCTTCCGGCAGGCCGTGAGCTACGGTATCGACCGGCAGCAGATCAACGACGCTGTCACCGCAGGTTACGGCACCGCTGCCGCATCGATCTTCAGCCCGAAGCTGAACTTCTTCGACAAGGAGATGAAGGTGATCGCCCGCGATGTCGAAAAGGCCAAGGAGCTGCTTGCAAAATCAGGCGTCGGCGATCCGTCCTTCACGCTTCTGACCAATGCCGGCACCACGGATGAAGACAAGACGGCCGTTCTCATCCAGGCCCAGCTCTCCGAAATCGGCATCAATGTCACGGTGAACGCCATCGATCCCGGTCAGGCCTGGACCCAGCTGGTTGCAGGAGAGTATCAGGCGCAGCTGAACTGGTGGTACAATGAAACCACCGACCCGGACAATGCCGTGCGCTGGTGCGTCTGGGGTGCCGGCGACAACAAATCCTATTACACGCGCTACAACAATGATGAGGTCAACAGCCTGATCGACAAGGCGGCAGGTGAGCCGGACGATGCAAAGCGCGCCGAAATGTACAGCAAGATCCAGCGCATCTGCGTGGAAGAGGTGGCACAGGTCGCGCTCTATCATCCAAGCTGGACGAGCGCACGCTCAGCCGCGGTGACAGGCCTCGTCTTCAATCTTGGATCGCAATATGCATCGATCGACGAAGCGGACCTGAAGGGCTAACCTCTCCGTCTCCTCGCAGTGCAGGTAGTCTCCAATGACGCGTTTCGCCTTTCTTTTGCGAAGGCCGTTCGAGCTGATCCCGGTTTTGTTCGGGATCAGCCTGATCAGCTTCGTTCTGTTGCAACTGACGCCTGGCGACCCTGTTCGCCTGCTGCTCGGGCCCAAGGCGGGCGATGCCGCCATCGCGCTTGTGCGCGAGCGCTATGGCCTCGACCAGCCACTGCTCGTGCAGTATTTCTACTATATCAAGAATGTCCTCATGGGCGATTTCGGCCAGTCGATCAGTTATCGTTCGGCCATCGGCCCGATCCTCCTCGAACGGATCGGACCCACCCTCTATATTCTCGTCTATGGGCTGGCGCTCTCGGTTGCTCTGACGCTGCTTCTCGGCGTTCTGGCCGCCCGCAGCCGGGGCGGCGTGATCGACCAGACGATCCGCATCATCTGTGTCGTGGGGGTTGGAGTTCCGTCCTATGTCGCCGGGCTCCTGCTGGTGCTGGTCTTTTCCCTGTCGTTCAAATTCTTCCCGGTCTCCGGCTATGCGGACGGTATTTTCGCCAATCTGCACCATCTCTTCCTGCCGGCGCTGACGATTGCGATTTCGGTGACGCCCGTCCTGACGCGGAATTTCCGGGCGACCTTGCTGCAGCAGATGAATGCCGGATACGCGACAGCGGCCCTTTCCAAAGGCGTGTCGCCGAGCCAGGTCTTCTGGCGGCATGTGTTCTGGAACTCGCTTCTGCCCACGGTCAGCCTGTTCGGCGTCGTCGCCTCCTTCCTGATCGGCGGCACTGTCGTGATCGAGAACGTCTTCAACATTCCGGGCCTCGGCCTGCTTCTCGTGCGCTCGGTTCTGAGCCGGGACTATCTCGTGGTGCAGGGCGTCACGATCGTGATGGCGCTCGGGATCGTGCTGTCGAACCTGATCGTGGACATCGTGGTCGCCGCTCTGGATCCGAGGACCGGCACATGAAAAACACGGCTTTCTGGTTCTATCGCGAAGCACCGCGCTCGCTCGTAATCGGCCTCGCAATCACGCTTTTCTGGGTGCTTGCCGCCGCCTTTGCCTCGGTGGCAACGCCATACGATCCGATCAGGATCGATGCGCTGGCAGCGCTGCAGCCGCCCGGTGCCCAACATCTGCTCGGGACGGATTCCGTCGGCCGCGACGTGCTGACCCGCATCCTCTATGGCGCCCGGATGGACCTTCTGATGGCGGTGGCCGGTGTGGCCGGCCCCTTCATTCTCGGAACCACAATCGGCCTGCTGGCCGGCTATTTCCGGGGCTGGCTCGATACTGTGCTGATGCGCATCCTCGAAGTGACGATCTCGTTTCCCTATTTCGTTCTCGTGATCGCAATCGTTTCGATCATGGGGCCGGGCCTGCAAAGCTACATCATCTCGCTGACGGTGGTGAACTGGGTGACCTATGCCCGCCTCGTTCGCGCCGAAACGATGGTTCTCGCCAATGCCGACTTCGTGCTGGCAGCGCGGGTGCTTGGCTATAGTCCCGGTCGCATCATGCTCCGGCATGTCTTTCCCAATGCCATCATTCCCTCGAGCGTGTTTCTGATGACCGATGCGGTGCTGACCATCGTGCTCGGATCGTCCCTCGGCTTCCTCGGCCTCGGCGTGCAGGCCCCGACGCCCGAATGGGGCGCCATGATCGCCGAAGGCAGGACCTATCTCGGTTCGGCCTGGTGGATCGCCGTCTGCCCGGGAATTGCCCTTTGTACTCTCGCCTTCGGTCTGTCGCTCGTCGCCGATGGCCTGGCTCATATTCTGGATCCGGAAGCCTGACATGGACGATCTCGTTTCGATAGACAGACTTTCGGTCAGCTTTGACACCCGGCACGGGCCGGTGGATGCGGTCAAGGACGTCTCCTTCTCCATCCGACGCGGCGAGGCGCTGGGAATCGTCGGCGAATCCGGATCGGGAAAATCGGTGGTCTGCCGCGCCCTGCTGCAGCTCTTTGCCCCGAACGCACGGGTGACCGGCGGCAAGATCCTCTATGAGGGCGCCGATGTTCTTTCCATGTCGGCAGCTGAACTCGGCCGCTACCGCGGCGAAAAGGCGGCGATGATCTTTCAGGATCCATCCACGCATCTCGATCCGATCATGAAGGTCGGCGATCAGGTTGCCGAAGGGCTGGTGATCCACCAGAAACTGGCCCGTTCCGAAGCGAACAGACAGGCAGTCCGCCTGCTTGACGACATGAAGATCCGCGATGCAGCGCGCCGGGCTTCATCCTATCCGCACCAGCTTTCAGGTGGTATGCGCCAGCGCGTGATGATTGCCGCAGCGCTGGCCTGTTCGCCCGGCCTGCTGATTGCCGACGAGCCGACCACCGCTCTCGATGTGACCGTGCAGGCGCAGATCCTTGCCCTGCTCGGCACGATCCGCAAGGAACGCAACCTGACGGTGGTTCTCGTCTCGCACGATCTCGGCGTGATCGGGGCCGTCTGCGACCGCATCATCGTCATGAAAGACGGGCAGATCGTCGAAACCGGCACGACCGAAGAGATCCTGACGGCACCCAAGGTGGACTATACGCGCAACCTGATCCGCTCGCAGCCATCGCTGTTGCCGGATCGTACCGAGCCCGCATCCAAAGAGCCCGAAATCCTCTCGATCCGAAATCTCTGCGTCGAATTTCCCGGTCCGAAAGGTCTGGTCGATTTCGTCGCCGGCCGACCCGCCCATGTGGTGCGGGCGGTCGATGATGTCAGCCTCTCGGTGAGACGGGGCGGATCGCTCGGGATCGTCGGCGAATCCGGGTCCGGAAAGAGCACGCTCGCCCGCGCCATCGTGGGGCTGGTCCGTGCGAGCTCCGGCAGCATCCACATTGACGGTCCTCAGGACAAAAAGGCCCGAGCCCGCATCGTGCAGATGGCGTTTCAGGACCCCTACCTGTCGCTCAACCCCGCCTATACGATTGGCCAGACACTGTCCGAACCCTTCATCGCCCACCAACTCTGTGCGCCAAGCGAGGTGCCCGAGCGGGTGAAGCGGCTGATGCAGACGGTGGAACTGCCCGAAGAGCTGCTCGGGCGAAAATCCGGCCAGCTCTCCGGCGGACAGCGCCAGCGCGTGGGAATTGCGCGTGCCCTTGCCATGGCGCCGGAAATCCTGATCGCCGATGAGGTGACATCGGCGCTCGATGTCTCGATCCAGGCCCAGATTCTGGACCTCTTCAAGCGCCTGCAGGCAGAGCTCGGGCTAACGCTGATCCTGATTTCGCATGACCTCGCCGTGGTGCGCTATCTGTGCGAGGATGTTGCCGTCATGCAGCACGGCAAGCTTGTCGAATATGGCAAGAGCCAGGAGGTCCTGCGCCATCCGCAGACCGACTATACCCAGGCACTGCTCGACGCAGCGCCGAAACTGATGATCGCCAAGACAGGACTGCTTTCATGACCAAACCCCGCGCCCGCGCGCTTGGCCTGCCGTTTCCCGGCACGCCGGGCCCCAACAACGCCATTACCGATGTGCCCGGTGTTCTGGTGGGCTTCACCACGCTGACAGACCCGGAAAAGCACATGCGGACCGGCGTGACGGCCATCATTCCAAGGGCGGAAAAGGATAGTCCGCATCCGGTCTGGGCCGGCTTCCATACGCTCAACGGCAATGGCGAAATGACCGGCGTGCACTGGATCAACGACGCCGGCTATTTCGTCGGGCCGATCTGCATCACCAACACACATGGCGTCGGCGCAGCCCATACGGGGGCGACCCAGTGGATGATCAAGACCTATGCCAAGCACTTCAACGAGGAACATGCCTGGGCCATGCCGATCGTGGCCGAGACCTATGATGGTTGCCTGAACGATATCAATGCCATGTTCGTGAAGCCAGAGCATGCGGTGGCTGCACTCGACGCCGCCTGTTCCGGCCCGGTTGCCGAAGGTTCTGTGGGCGGTGGCAACGGCATGATCGCCTATGGCTTCAAGGCCGGAACGGGCACCTCATCGCGTCAGGTGACGATCGGCGGCGAGACCTATACGGTCGGTGCGCTGGTGCAGGCCAACTATGGCATCCGCCCCTGGTTTACCGTGCTTGGCGTGCCGGTGGGACGCGAGATCCCGGAAGAGTGGCCGCAGGAAAAGGAACGCGGCTCCATCATCGTGATCATCGCCACCGATGCCCCGCTTTCGGATGCCGTGCTACGACAGATGGCAAAGCGGGCCTCGATCGGCATCGGACGATCCGGAACGCCGGGTGGAAACGGATCGGGCGATATTTTCCTCGCCTTTTCGATTGCCGACGATATGCCGAACTCGCTTCATGCGGGGCCGATCATCAGCCGCCGGTCGCTCAACTGGGAAGAGCTCGACCCTCTCTACGAGGCTGCGGTGGAAGCAATCGATGAAAGCGTGCTCAATGCGATCGTCGCGGGCGAAGATGTCCCGACATTCAAGCCGCCGGGCTATATCTGCCCTGCCATCGATATCGACCAGTTGAAGGTGATCATGGCCGCACACGGGCGGCTGGTAATAAGCGAAAAGGCGGTTTGACCATGGCAGGACTTCAAGCGCGGGAAAGCGAACGTTTTCTGGTTGCCGGCGTCCAGATGCCGATATCCTACCGGCAGGACAATATTCCTTCCATGTGCGCCAAGGTGGCGGAAACCATGGCGCTGTTTCCCGGCACCGACATGATCGTCTTCTCTGAACTCGCCATGCATGGGCCGCTCGAGACGCAGATTTCGCCCGATCCTTCAAAGGACATCGCGCAGTTTCAGCATCTTGCCGAAAAGCACGGGGTCTGGATCGTGCCCGGCTCGATGTATGTGCGGCGCGAGGACAAGATCTTCAACCATGCCGTGGTCATCGGACCCGACGGATCCATTCAGGGACGTTACGACAAGATCTTTCCGTTCCAGCCCTTCGAAACGGGCGTTTCCGCTGGCGCGAGCGTTCTGGCATTCGACGTGCCGGGCGTCGGACGGTTCGGTCTCAGCATCTGCTACGACATCTGGTTTCCCGAGATCATGCGGGCGCTGACAAGCGAAGGGGTCGAGGTGCTGATCCATCCGACCCTGACGGGAACCACCGACCGCGCGGCCGAAAACGCGATTTCCAAGGCAACGGCGGCGATGTTCCAATGTTACGTGGTCGACGTCAATGGCCTCGATGGCGGCGGCAATGGCCGCTCGCTGGTGGCCGATCCGAGCGGAAATGCGGCCTATCAGGCCGGGCAGGTGGCGGAAATTTTCCCGGTCATGCTCGATCTCGGTCTGGTGCGGCAAGCGCGCCGCGACGGCGCCAACGGACTTGGCCAGGTGCTCAAATCCTGGCGCGACCGTGAAATCGATTTCGACGTCTATCGGCCCGGTCAGCGCTCCGCCTATCTCGACAGTCTCGGTCCCCTTGAGCCGATGAAGAAGCGGAACTCCTAGGCTCAATTATCAACCGGTTCGCAGCCAGCCTTGTGGCTGCGCCATAGGATCGATACGGGCCGAGAGAGGCGCGAAAACCTCGCCGACGCCGATCAACACCGGTTCATCGATGCCGATCGCCTCCATCGCTCCGGCAAGCCCGGATAGCGGGCCAGCCCAGCGGCGTTCGTTCGGCCGGCTGATCGCCGAAACCACGATGACGGGCGTTTCCCTTCCCATTCCGTTATCGAACAGGCGCTCGGCAATCTTCGCGGCCATTCGACCGCCCATATAGAAGATCGTGGTGCAGGCCGGATCCGCAAGCGAATGCCAGTAGAGATCGGGCAGATCGCCATGGCGGGAATGGCCGGTGACGAACCGTACCGACTGGGCGCAATGCCGGTGGGTTAGAGACACGCCAAGCGCCGATGCCATCGCGAGCGCCGAGGTGATGCCGGGGACGACATCGACCGAAATGCCCTCGTCGCGAAGACGCTCGATCTCTTCGCCGGCCCGGCCGAAGATCATCGGATCGCCTGATTTCAGGCGGACGACGCGTTTGCCGGCCTTGGCGAACCGCACCATCATGTCGTTGATATCTTCCTGCTTGCAGCTGTCACGGAAGCCACGCTTGCCGACCAGCAGGCGCTTTGCCTCGCGCCGTGCCAGTTCCAGCACGTCCTTCGACACCAGATCGTCAAACAGGATGACATCGGCGGCCTGAAGCGCGCGGACGGCTTTTAGCGTCAGCAGTTCCGCATCGCCGGGCCCGGCCCCGACAAGCGTGACATGACCACCAGCGCCGTCTACCCGCGACGGATCGACCGCTGTCGCTAGCATCGCGCAATCCTGTTCGGTTGGCGGCGCGTTGGTTCTGAGGCTGCGATCGACGAAGCCTTCCCAGAAGGTTCGGCGAGCCGAACCCGGTGCGAACCGGCGATTGACGCCAGCACGCAAGGACTGGGCGAGCCGGGCCCAATCCTTGAGCGCCGGCGGCAAGAGCACCTCGATCCGGCGGCGGATCGCCTGCGCCAGGATGGGGGAAGCGCCATCCGTCGAGATCGAGACCAGAACCGGCGACCGATTGACGATCGATCCGAACTGGAACTGGCAGAAGGCCGGCTTGTCGATGACATTGACGGGAACCCCAGCGGCGCGAGCGGCCTCGAAAAAGGCTTTGGCTTCCGCATCGTCCTCGAAATCACCGATCGCAATGGCGGCGCCGGCAAATGCATCCTCATTCCACAGTTGGTCGACATGCGTCACCAGTCCGGAGCCAACCAGACCGGCCGCGATCTCGCCCAGCTCTTCCGCTGGCACATAAAGTTCGACAAGGGCGCCGCTGGCGGCACAGAGCTCGGCTTTCCAGGCAGCACCGTCGCTGCCGCCGGCTACGACCACTCGTTTGCCTTGCAGATCCCAGAAGATGGGAAGCTTGGCGAGCGGTTTGATCCGCGCCTGGGTTTCACTCGGCGGCGATGGGACGTTGCGCATCGATGATCCTCCTGATTTCGGCGCGGCACGAGCCGCAGTTGGTGCCGGCATTGACAGCCTGTCCGACCGCTTCGACCGTTCCGCATCCGGAGCGGATCGAGGCCGCGATTTCATTGATGCCCACGGAAAAGCACGAACAGACGATCGCGCCCTTGTCGATCTGGCCGGCCGCCGGGCGCCCGGCAATGACCCGTGAGCGGGCGGACCGGTCCAGATGTTCCGCGGTCAGCTGCGATATCGCCCATTGGCGCGAAACCGCCACCGGTCGATCGGAGAGAAAAAGTGCTGCGAGGAGCTGCTGCCCGTCGAAGAAAGCAAGTCTGGTGCCGCCGCCGACCGTATCGACATAGCCAACCATGTCCGCACCGGCCGGGAGGCAAAAGGCCGCGCGGGCCCAGAGTTCCCAGCCCTCAGGCGGGCTCTCGCCTGCCAGTTCAAGCCTGTAACCGCCCTCTGCGCGCGCCAGAGCCCAATAGGCAAACGGCAATGTTCCCCGTTCCGGGCGGTTGGCAGAAACGACAAAGCCATAGACGGGGGCCCGATAAGGCCTTGCCGCAATGGCGACATTCTTGGAGGCCGGCTGACCAGAGACGGGATCCGTCCGCGATGGCACCAAAGCATCGATCCGTCCGAGCGCGGCGGTTTCACCGGTCCAATGCATGGGAACGAAGATCGATCCCCGCGCCTGCCGGTCGGTCAGGAGCGCCCGGACGATCACATGCGCGCCGGTTTCGCTGACAAGGTCGACCAGATCGGCATCCCGGATATCATAATCGAGCGCATCACGCGGATGGATCTCGGCAAAAGGCTCGGCAAGATGGGCCGACAGGCGCGCGCTTTTGCCGGTGCGGGTCATCGTGTGCCACTGATCGCGAATGCGACCGGTATTGAGCGTGAACGGAAAATCTGTGCTGCGCCGCGCGGCCCCACCCTGCCGCGACACAACGAACCGCGCCTTGCGATCCGGATGATAGAAACCGCCGGCGGCAAAGAAGCGACTCTCGCGCGGTTCGGTTCGGGCGGGGCATGGCCATTGAAACGGTGCCAGCGCGTCGAAGCCTTTCCGGTCGATATCAGAGAAGGCGGCGATGTCGAAATCGCGTTCGCCATCGTTCTCGAAACCCGACAGAAGGGCATGTTCGGCAAAGATCTTCGCCGGGCCATCATAGTCGAAGGCAGCCTCATGGCCCAGCCGGCGGCCGATTTCGGTAAGCTGCCACCAGTCGGGACGGGCTTCCGAGGGTGGCGGCAGAAAGCCGCGCTGGCGCGAGATCCGGCGTTCGGAATTGGTGACGGTGCCGTCCTTTTCGCCCCAGCCGGTCGATGGCAGCAGCACATGGGCAAGCCGGGCCGTATCGGTGTCGCTCTGGATATCCGAGACGACGACGAACGGGCAAGCGGCGATGGCAACGCGGACGCGATCGGCATCCGGCATCGAGACGACCGGGTTTGTCGCCATGATCCAGAGCGCCTTGATGCGGCCATCGGCAACCGCTTCGAACATGTCGACGGCTTTCAGCCCCGGCTTCTCCGCGATGCGGGGCGCGTTCCAGAACCGCTGCACCCGCTCGCGGTGAACGGGGTTCTCGATCGCCATATGGGCGGCGAGCATGTTGGCAAGACCGCCGACCTCGCGACCACCCATGGCATTCGGCTGGCCGGTGAGCGACAGCGGCCCCATGCCGGGCCGACCAATACGGCCGGTCAGGAGATGGCAGTTGATGATCGCATTGACCTTGTCGGTTCCCGAGGTCGACTGGTTGACGCCCTGGCTGTAGCAGGTGACGACCTTTTCGGTCACGGCAAAGAGCGCATAGAAGCGGAGCAGCTCTTCGACCGAAAGCCCGGTCGCATTCGATGTTGCGGCAAGGGAAGAGCCCGGCTCTTCGGCAAGCAGCACCTCAAGACCCACCGTGTGGTCGCGAACAAAGGCGTGATCGACCACGCCCGTCTGGTGGAGATGATGCAGAAGTCCGCCAAACAGCGCGACATCGCCATCCGGATGCAATTGCAGATGCAGATCAGCGATGTCGGATGTGGCGGTGCGGCGCGGGTCGATGACAACGACCTTCATGTCCGGGCGGCTTGCCTTGGCGGCCGCCAGGCGCTGATAGAGCACCGGATGGCACCAGGCCATGTTGGAGCCGACAAGCACGACGAGATCGGCGCATTCCAGATCCTCGTAACAGCCCGGCACGGTATCCGAACCGAAGGCACGCCGATGGCCGGCAACCGAGGAAGCCATGCAGAGGCGGGAATTGGTGTCGATATTGGCCGAACCGATGAAACCCTTCATCAGCTTGTTGGCGACGTAATAATCCTCCGTCAGCAATTGCCCGGAGACATAGAAGGCGACCGCATCCGGCCCATGTTCGGCGATGGTCTGGCGAAACCGGCTGGCAACGCGGTCGAGCGCCGTGTCCCAATCTGAACGCGTGCCATCGATCTGAGGGTAGAGCACACGGCCTTCGAGATCGAGCGTCTCGGCGAGCGCCGACCCTTTCGAGCAAAGCCGGCCGAAATTGGCCGGGTGTTCCGGATCGCCCTTGATGCTCACCTGCCCATCGTCCTCGACGCGGGCGATCACGCCGCAGCCAACACCGCAGTAGGGGCAAGTGGTCTTGACATCATGAGGCATGGCCATCGTTTCCATAGCTTGCATTGGATTGCGGAAGCAGCCGCGCCCTGCGCTGCCGGACTTGTGTCAGACCAGCTGAGTGTGTATATATATGCGCATCGGAGGCTTGGGTGATGGAATGTGACAGCCGCAAGATCATCCAACGCCTCAAGGACGACGGTTTCGAGCTGGTGGCGATCCGCGGATCGCACCACAAGTTCCGCAAGGGCGATCGGACCGTCATCGTCCCGCACCCTAAAAAAAACCTGCCCATCGGCACAGCGCGCAGCATTGCCCGGCAGGCAGGATGGATATGACAATGCGCAGCTATTTCGCTCTCGTTCACAAGGATCCGCAATCGGCTTTCGGCATCGCTTTTCCGGATCTGCCACAGGTCTTTTCCGCTGCCGACGAGGAGGCCGATATTGTCGGCAATGCCATCGAGGCGCTGCAATTGTGGGCGGAGGACGAGGCGCTGCCCGACGCTTCGCCGCTGGAAACAATCCTGGCGCGAAACGATGTGCGGCGAGAACTGGCCGATGGGGCGTTTCTGATCCGCATTCCGTTGATCGAGGATGACAGCCGCATCGTCCGCGCCAATGTCACGTTCGAGGCCGGCACTTTGCGCGCGATCGACGAGACGGCGGCGCGGCGCGGGCTGACCCGCTCGGCCTTTCTCGCCAGCTGCGCCCGCAAGGAGATCGAAGCGGCCGGTTGACATCATTCCGCCGCCATCATTGCCGGCTCCAGGCTGATCGACAGAAGTCCGTCGTCATTGCGGACCGGGATGGTGCGCACAGCGCCCTCATCGGCGCCGAGAGCCTGGCCGTTTTCGAGCGAAATCACCCAGTTATGCAGCGGGCAGGTGACGGCCTTGCCATGCACGATGCCCTGGGAGAGCGGTCCGCCCTTGTGCGGGCACTGGTCCTCGATGGCGAACACTTCATTTTCGGCGGTGCGGAAGACGGCGATCTTGCCCTCCGGCACCCTGACACAGCGGGCGCCGCGGAGCGGAATGTCGTCGATATGGCCGATGGCGATCCAGTTCATGGGTTTCGTTTCCTTGTTGTTGCCAAATGCCCCTCCCCACCCTCCCCACAAGGGGGAGGGCTTAACCCAGCCGAACCCTTGGCGGAGAGAATCGAGCGGTTTCCGCCAGGTCTCTCCCCCCTTGTGGGGGAGATGGCCGGAAGGCCAGAGGGGGTCTTCTATTCCGCCGCCTGGCTGTAGCCGACCGTCGCCATCGGCTTGAACTCGTGCTTGTCCTTGCCGGAGACGCGCTCCGACCAGGGATCGACCTGCGCGAATTTCTGGGAGAAGACGAAGCGGTCGTAGTAGGCGCGCCGCTTGTCGGCATCCTGCATGATCTGGCGGCGGATCTCGTCATGACCGATGCGCTTGGCCCATTTGTAGATACGCTCGAGATAGCGGGCCTGCTCGCGATACATCTGGGTCAGTGCCACGATATGTTCGAGCGCTTCATCCTCAGTTTTCACAAGCCCGAGCACGTCGGTTCCCTTGATGTCGAGACCGGCAGCACCGGCGAAATGGATCTCGAAGCCCGAATCCACACAGATGACGCCGATATCCTTGCAGGTGGCCTCGGCGCAGTTGCGCGGGCAGCCGGAAACCGCGAGCTTGAGCTTGGCCGGCGTCCAGGAACCCCACATGAATTTCTCGATGCGAATGCCGAGCCCGGTCGAATCCTGGGTTCCGAAACGGCACCAGTCGGAGCCGACACAGGTCTTCACCGTGCGTAGGCCCTTGGCATAGGCCTGACCGGAGACGAAACCGGCCTTGCCGAGATCGGCCCAGACGGCGGGCAGATCCTCCTTCTCGACACCAAGCAGATCGATGCGCTGGCCGCCGGTGACCTTGACCATCGGGATCTCGAACTTGTCGACGACATCGGCGATGGCCCGCAGTTCGGCGGCGCTGGTGACCCCACCCCACATGCGCGGCACCACCGAATAGGTGCCGTCCTTCTGGATATTGGCGTGGACGCGCTCGTTGATGAAGCGCGACTGGTAATCGTCGGCATAGTCATCCGGCCAGTCGCAGACGAGGTAGTAGTTGAGCGCCGGGCGGCACTTGGCGCAGCCGCAGGAGGTTTTCCATTCCAATTCCTGCATGACGGCCGGAATGGATTTGAGCCCCTTGGCCTTGATCAGACGGCGGACATCGTCATGGCCAAGCTCGGTGCAGGTGCACATCGGCGTCACGGCAGCGGGATTGTAGGCATCCCCCAGCGTCAGCGACATCAGCTGCTCGACGAGGCCGGTGCAGTTGCCGCAGGAGGCGGACGCCTTGGTGTGGCCGCGCACGGCGTCGAGCGTGGTCAGGCCCTTGGTCGTGATCGCGCCGGTGATCTTGCCCTTGCAGACGCCGTTGCAGCCGCAGATTTCCGCATCATCCGGCAAGGCTGCAACGGCCGCCATAGGGTCCAGGGGGGCCCCCCCCTGGAACGACTGGCCGAAGATCAGCGTGTCGCGCATGGCCGAAATATCGGTCTGCTTCTTGAGCAGATCGAAGAACCAGGAACCGTCGGCTGTCTCGCCATAAAGCACTGCACCGATGATGCGGTCATCTTTCAGCACGAGCCGCTTATAGATGCCGGCGCTCGCATCACGCAGCACGATCTCCTCGCGGTCCGGTGCTTCGGCGAAATCGCCGGCAGAGAACAGGTTAATGCCGGTAACCTTGAGCTTCGTATTGACGACGGAACCGTGATATTCGGCCGCGCCACCGGTCAGCCGGTCGGCGAGAACGCGTGCACTTTCATAGAGCGGTGCGACGAGACCGTAGCAGGTGCCGCGATGTTCGGCGCATTCGCCGAGCGCAAAGATGTTCGGGTCCGAGGTCATCATGCCATCGTCGACGACGATGCCGCGATTGACGGCGATGCCGGCTTCCCTGGCGAGTGCAGACGCCGGACGGATGCCGACGGCCATGACCACCATATCGCCGGAAATCACCCGACCATCCTCGAGTTCGATACCTTCGACCCTGTCGGTGCCGAGAACCTGCTTGGTATTGGCCTTGGTGATGATCTCGATACCGCGCTCGGTGAGCGCCTTTTCGAGCAGATAGGCAGCGGCCGGATCAAGCTGGCGCTCCATGATCGTCGGCATCAGATGGATGACGGTGACTTCCATTCCCTGGCGCTTGAGCCCATAGGCCGCTTCGAGACCGAGCAGGCCCGCGCCGATGACGATGGCGCGGCCCTTGCCTCTTGCGATCCCCAGCATCTTTTCGACATCGTCGAGATCGCGATAGGCGAGAACGCCGGGCAGCTGATGACCGGGAACGGGAATAATGAAGGGCAGCGAGCCGGTGGCAATTACCAGCTTGTCATAGCTGGCGGTCAAACCGTTGGCAGCGGTGACAGTCCTGCTCTGCCGATCGATCCCGGTAACCTTCGCGCCCTTGTGGAGGGTGACGCCATGGGCGGCGTACCAGGCATCATCGTGAATGACGATGTCCTCGTAGGCCTTTTCACCGGACAGGACCGGCGAGAGCATGATACGGTCGTAATTGACGCGCGGCTCGGCATTGAAGATCGTGACGTCGAACAGGCCAGGCGCCTTTTCGAACAGCTCTTCAAGCATGCGGCCAGGCGCCATGCCATTGCCGATGATGACAAGTTTTTCTGCCATGGTCTTACTCCGCGGCTTCGACGAAGCGGTGACGTTCGTAGAGGAACTTCAGCACGGCTTCGCGGGATTTGAGATAGGTGCGATCGGAAGCAAGCGCGATGCGGTCGCGCGGTCGCGGAATCGGCACGTCCAGCACTTCGCCGATGCGGGCGGCCGGACCGTTGGTCATCATCACGATCCGGTCCGATAGCAACACGGCCTCGTCGACATCATGTGTGATCATGATCATCGTATTGCCGAGCCGGGCATGGATCTCCATCACCGCATCCTGCAGATGCGCGCGGGTGAGCGCGTCGAGCGCACCGAAGGGCTCATCGAGCAACAGGATCTTCGGCTCCATGGCGAGCGCCCGCGCGATGCCGACGCGCTGTTTCATACCGCCGGAAATTTCCGATGGCCGCTTGTCCTTGGCATGCCCCATCTGCACGAGGTCGAGATTGCGCATCACCCATTCATGCTTCTCGGCCTTGGATTTCTTGCCGGCAAACACCTTGGAAACGGCAAGGTTGACGTTTTCGTAAACCGTGAGCCAGGGCAGGAGCGAATGGTTCTGGAACACCACGGCCCGTTCGGGGCCCGGCGCATTGACTTCCTGGTTTTCGAGAAGCACGGCCCCGGAGGTAACGCGGGTGAGGCCAGCAATCAGGTTCAGGAGCGTTGATTTTCCGCAGCCGGAATGGCCGATGATCGAAACGAACTCTCCTTTGTCGATGGTAAGCGTCACATCCTTCAGCACCTCGGTGCGGGTGCCGGAACGTTCGAAACTCTTGTCGATATGGTCGATCTTGAGATAGGCGGTCATGGTCGTTCCCTCTCAGTTCTTTGCCGTGCTGCGGGTGACGACGGTGCCCAGGAGGGCGACCAGCTTGTCGAGGACGAAGCCGGTCACGCCGATATAGGCGAGCGCCACGATGATGTCGGGCAGGCGCGAGGAGTTCCACGCATCCCAGATGAAGAAGCCGATGCCGACGCCACCGGTGAGCATTTCTGCCGCCACGATGGCGAGCCAGGACAGGCCGATGCCGATCCTCAGGCCGGTGAAGATGTAGGGTGCAGCGGCCGGGATCATGATCTTGAAGAAGAATTCCAGCGGATTGAGCCGCAGGACGCGGGCGATGTTGCGGTAGTCATCCGGGATGTTGCGTACGCCGACGGCGGTGTTGATGATGACCGGCCAGATCGAGGTGATGAAGATCACGAAGATCGCAGACGGGTTGCTGTCCTGAAAGGCGGCGAGCGACAGCGGCAGCCAGGCCAACGGCGGCACGGTGCGCAGGATCTGGAAGATCGGATCGAGGCCGCGCATGGCCCAGACCGACTGGCCGATCACGGCACCGACGATGACGCCGCAAAGGGCGGCAAGACCGAAGCCGATCGCCACGCGCTGCAGCGATACGAGCACGCGCCAGGCCAGGCCGATATCCTGCGAGCCATAGTCGAAGAAGGGATAGGCGATCAGGTCGTAGCTTTCCGACCAGACCTGCGACGGTGGCGGCAGCGTCGCACCCGGTTCCGAACAGAGGACCTGCCAGAGACCCAGAAGGACGAGGAGCACCACCAGCGGTGGCACGATGTTGCGCAGGGCGCTCATCATCACCCTGTTGACGTTGAACCGGGAGGTCGGGCGAGGAGCCAGCCGAACGACGGCGCCGCTATTGGCCGTGGCAATGGCCGGCATTTCCTGTTCGGTCTTTCGGGCGGTGGCGAGCATGACGTTGTCCTCTGTCGCGTGCGTTCGTGTAGCGGAGATCCCCGCCGCCGTAACAGCGGGGAGAAGGGGAGATCAGGCGCCGGCCTTGATGGCGAGACTGTCGAGATAGGCTTGCGGGTTTTCCGGGTCGAAAACCTTGCCGTCGAAGAAGGTTTCGACGCCACGCGACGGGGAAGCCGGGATATCGGCCGCGGCCACGCCGAGATCCTTGGCGGCAGCGCGCCAGATATCCTCGCGGTTGACCTTGTCGACCAGGCCCTTGATATCCGTATCTGCAGCGAACTTGCCCCAGCGGACATTCTCGGTGAGGAACCAGGTGTCGTGGCTCTTGAACGGATAGGATGCATGATCCTTCCAGAACTTCATTTCGAGGCCGGAATGTTCGACCACGCGGCCATTGCCGTAGTTGATGTTGCCGCGCAGACGGCCCAGCACATCCTTGGGCGGCACGTTGAACCACTGGCGCTTGCCGAGAATGCCCGCCATCTCTTCCTTGTTGTCCATGCTGTCGGCCCATTGCTGGGCTTCCATGATCGCCATCAGAAGCGCCTTAGCGGCATTCGGGTTCTTCTCGATCCAGTCAGAACGCATGCCGAAGGCCTTTTCGGGATGGCCCTTCCACAGTTCGCCGGTGGTGCAGGCGGTAAAGCCAATGCCCTGATTGACGAGTTGTTCGTTCCAGGGCTCGCCGACACAGAAGGCGTCCATATTACCGACCTTCATGTTTGCCACCATCTGCGGCGGCGGCACGACGATCGTCGACACGTCCTTGTCCGGGTTGATGCCGCCGGCTGCGAGCCAGTAGCGGATCCAGAGATCATGGGTTCCGCCCGGGAAGGTCATGGCGACCTTGACCTCGCCGCCCGCAGCCTTCTTGGCCGCGAACGCTTCCTTCAGCTTGGACGCGTCGATCTGCACACCGGTGCCCGCATATTCCTTGGCGACCGAAATGCCCTGGCTGTCGAGATTGAGGCGAGAAAGAATGGACATCGGCACCGGCACATTGTTCTGCGTGACCTTGCCGGTGGAAATGAGATAGGGCATCGGCGTCAGGATGTGGGCGCCATCGATACCGTTGGACTCACCGCCGAGAACGAGATTGTCGCGCGTGGCCCCCCAGGAGGCCTGCTTGAGGACTTCGACATCCGGCATGCCATGCTTGGCAAACAGGCCCATTTCCTTGGCGATCACCAGCGGTGCGGCATCGGTGAGCGCGATGAAGCCGAGCTTGGCGCCCGAAACTTCCGGGCCGGCGGTTGCAGCAAAGGCACCGGAGGGAAAGGCCGTCCTGATGGCGCCGATCATGGCGGCGGCAGAACTGATCTTCAGGATATGACGGCGGCTGATGTTCATCTGCGTGGTCTTCGTCATGTTCAAGGTCCCTCTGGTGCGTGACGGAGATTTGAAAACAAAAAACGCCGCATGCTGGTCTGCTGGGTCCAGGCGGGAGGAGCCGGACAGCAAAGAAGCTTGCGACGTCGGTGTCGGATGGTTATCTGCGCCCTATGCGGCGCTCATCTGCCCTGCGATCGCCGTTGATCGCGGACGTTAGAAAAGATGCAAGCACCGTGCCAATTCTGAAATTTCTGGCTAAGCATCCGGAAAGAAAGCAATCTCAGGCCTGGCGCGCGGTGAGTGGTTTCCAATAGCAAATGAAAAACTGCACGATTTGCGTCCGCCGATTCCGTGCAGATGCCGCAGTATTGTGCAGTGCGGCGGATCAGATATCCGCCGTTTGCGATGCCGTTGTCGGGTTCGAGCGGACAGGAAAGCGCTCGACATAGGACGATATGTGGTTCGGATCGAAGACCTGACCGTCCATGAAACCCTCGTAGCCTGAGCCGGTAACAACGTCCGGAATAGCGGCATCGCGACCAAGGGCATTGCTATAGATATCGGGCCGGTAGGCACTCCGCGCCTTTTCCATTCCGTCATCGCTAAAGCTTGTCTGACCCCAACGGATCATCTGGCTGTAGATCCAGGCCGCCTGATCCAGTCGGGGGTGATTGGCCGCACCGCGATGGAAGAGGAAGTAATCGGGGATGACCCGCTTCGTGCCCTGGGCATCGAGATTGAATTCTCCGCTCAGGACACGGCGGATGATGCTTTTGGGGGCGGCGATATAGTCGGCAGTGGACAGGATTTCGGCAAGCGCATCATGATTGACGGGATCGTCGCACCAGCGTGCGGCACGATCGAGTGCGACGATCAGGCGTGCGACGGTGTCGGCATTGGCTTCGGCCCAGTCCGGCCGCATGCCGATGACCTTTTCCGGCGCCAGCGCCCAGATATCCTGTTTGGCCGCAACGATGCGGCCGGTTCCGCGTTCGGAAGCGATCATGTTCCAGGGCGCCCCGACACAGAAGCCGTCGATGGCGCCAGCCGCAAGCGCATCGGAGGTCAGCGGCGGCGGCACCACCACCAGCTTCACGTCCCGGTCGGGGTCGATGCCGCCGGCGGCGAGCCAGTAGCGGAATTCGTAATTGTGCGAGGAAAAGGGATAAGTCATGCCGAGGGTCGGCGGCGCCTCGCCGCGCACCCGCATATCTGCCAGGAGGGCAGCAAGCGCCTGAGCATTGGCAAGAGCCGACGCATCATCCTTCAGGCCCGTCAGCGCCTTCATCCGCTCGAACAGGCGCAGCGAAAGGGTAATGGCGTTACCGCCGCGACCGAGCGAGAAGGGGGCAATGGTTGGCGAGGGATTGGAGCCCAGCCCGAGCATCGAGGCAACCGGCATCGGCGACAGCATATGGGCGATATCGAACTGGCGAAAAGCCAGCCGGTCGCGGACATTGGCCCAGGAGACATCGCGCACGAGGTCAAGCCTCAGCCCTTCCTTTTCGGCAAAGCCAAGCTCGGCGGCGGCGATCAGGATCGAGGCATCCATCAGCGGAATGAACCCGGCCCGGATGGTCCTTTGCTCCCCGCCGCGAACCGCGACAGGCGCGTTCAGGGTGATGTCGCCAGATTGCGTGGATACCATGTCACTCACCAGCTCTCCCATCGGGGCCGCGTTCAAAGCAATAATCCTGCCGCCGTGACAACGCTCTGGGCGATGTCGGCCAGCTTCTTCTTCTCGTTCATGGCGGTCTGCCGCAACAGGGCGAAAGCATCCTCCTCGCTCAGTCCGCGCATCTTCATCAGGATACCCTTGGCCCGCTCGATGACCTTGCGCTCCTCGAGCGCATTGCGCGCTTCGGCCAATTCACGCTGAAGCCGGCTGAAAGCGTTGAACCGGCTGACGGCCATGTCGAGGATCGGCTTGATACGTTCCTTCTTCATGCCATCGACCACATAGGCCGAGACACCCGCATCGACCGCCGCTTCGATCGATGCGGAATCGGACCGGTCGACAAACATCGCGATCGGCCGCGACACCGAGCGGGTGAGCTGGAACATGTGCTCCATCATGTCGCGATTGGGGTTCTCGATATCGATGATGATGACGTCCGGATCCATCGTTTCGATCAGGCGGGCGACGCCATGCATCTCGTGGATCACCTTGACATTGCTATGGCCGGCTTCGTTGAGGCCCTCCTCGATGATCGAACCGCGGATCGCGTTCTCATCAATGACAAGGATTGTCAGGTCGTTGACGGTCTTCGACATGTTCAAAACGGCGCACCATTTGCCGGACTGGCAACGTCAGAACGGGCGCAATCTGCGCTCGGACAGATCACATCCGGCGTGCCCCTAACCCTGCATCTGGTCATGTCATCAATCAAGAATGTCTCCCGCTTTTCTTGCCGGGAGCAAAGCAATTTTTGCGCCAGATTTCAAAACGGATACCGGTTTTCCGGACGGGCGCCTATTGCGGGCGGCAGGCCCTGAGCCATGTCGTAGCATAATCCGCCAGACCATCGACCGTTCCGTTGACGTCGCGCATCGGCACATCGAGCCGGATGCCGGTCAGCAGAGCCGCGCCGATGGCCGTACCCGTCGTAGCTTCGGACGCATGGACCGGACGCCCGGTGAGGCTATGCAACGCCCGAAGATAGAGAATATTGGCGGCAAAGGGGCCTTCGACCACGATCGGACCCTCTGCACCGATGAGATCGAGACAGGTCTTCGTCATCAGGGCCTCGTAAAGGCTTGCCGCAGCGCGTCGTTCTGCCGTCGATCGCGGCTCGTTCTGCCAGCGCCACTGCAGGTCCGGAAAGGGGCCTGTACCAGCGACGACACTGGGCAGCAGCATTGCACCGGCGGCGATGATCGTTTGAGCCGCAGCCATCTCGTCCTCGACGGAGACGGCTGCGAGTTCGCGCGTGATCAGGTCCCATTCGCGGCCGCCCATGAACCGTGCCGAGGGCACCGCATTGCCATGGGCATCGACATTGACGAGTGTGTCGCGCGATGGATCCAAATTCGCCGGCTTTGCGCCGACACCCAGGCAAATGACCCATGTGCCAGTGGAAACCACGCTGCAGGGACTGCCGAACCCGGCAAGGTGCGGCAGGAGCGATGCATTGGAATCATGGATGCCGCAATAGACCGGAACCGGCTTTGCCAATCCGATCCTCTGCGCAATATCCGCGCGGATCTCGCCAAGCGGATCGAAGGCCGATCGCAGCGGCGCCATGAGGTCGCGGATCTGCAGTTTGTCGACCAGGCCCGAATATTGCCCATCGAACGGTCGCCAGAGATCGGTATGGCAGCCGAGCGAGGTTCGTTCGTTTGCCGTTGTACCCGTCAGGCGATGGGCCCAGTATTGCGGATAGGTGAGGATGGTTGCCACCTTCGCAAACAGATCGGGAAAAACCGTTTTCTGGAAATGCAGTTGCGCTCCGAGATTCAGCCCGCCAGTCAGGCAGGGCGAAAAGGTCTCGGCGAAATCCGGTCGCAGAACGCGATAGGCTTCAACGATGGCATCGGGATAGGTGTGCTCATAATCGAGCACCGGCATCGCGAGCGTCCCGTTGGCATCGAGCAGGGCGGCGCTGGCGCCATGGGTGGTTATCGATAGTGCATCGAAACCCGGTGCTGCGGCAAATTCCGTCAGCGTTTCGACAATGAAGGTCCAGAGCCGCTCGGTATCGAAATGCGGATAGGGGGGACCATCCAGCACAATGTTTGCCGTCTTGCGGACCGCCAGTTCGGCGCCGCCGGCAGCATCGACGACCACGACCTTTGCATTGGTCTTGCCGATATCGATCACGGCGATGCGTTCGAATGTCCCTGTCATGGCATATAGAAGACCGGTTTCAGATCGATCGCGACCGGCGAGTTGTCAGGATTGGTCTCCATGATATCCGCCATATGCGCCCACCAGCGCTTCATCACCGGATGGTCCGGCAACTGAGCCATGCCGTGATCTGCCGGCCGCGTGAGGACGCCGAACAGGATATTGGTGTCACTGTCGAGAAAGATCGAATAGTCGCTGACGCCGGCCTGATGCAGCAATTCGACAAGTTCCGGCCAGATTTCGTCATGGCGCCGACGATATTCTGCTTCCATGCCCGGATTGAGTTTCATCCGGAAGGCGTGACGTTCGAGTTTGCTCATGGCTTGCTCCGGACGGCGTGAATCCGCCGTGCGATGATCGGCAGGGTGATGGTGACAATCAGCAAGAGGCCGATGAAGATCGACATGACGATGCCGGGGACGTTGAGAAGCCCGAGCCCGAAGGTCACCAGACCCATCACGAAGGCTGCGATGACGACGCCGGCGATGGTGCCGGCGCCACCCAGAATGGATACACCACCAAGCACGACCATGGTCACGACTTCCAGTTCCCAGCCCTGGGCGATCGACGGCCGGGTCGAGCCCAGGCGCGATGTCAGGCAGACGGCGGCAACCCCGCTCATCAATCCGGTCAGCAGAAACAGGACGAAGCGGACGCGATCGACCGAGATGCCGGAAAATTTCGCCGCCATGGAATTGTTGCCGATCACATAGACATGACGACCAAAATTGGTGGCATGCAGCAGAATGGCAAACAGGCCCGCCATCACCAGAAACAGCACGAACTCGAAGGAGAAGACCCAGAAGACATACCCCTGGCCGAAATAGGCGAAGTCGGCTGGATATTTGCCATAGGCCTGATCGCCGAGCACGATATAGGAGATGCCGCGGAACAGGCTCATTGTGCCGATGGTCACGACGATGGACGGCAGCTTGAGACCGGCGACCAGCAATCCGTTGAAAGCGCCGCAGACAAGACCGACGCCGATCCCGATCGCGACCAGTCCCGGTGCGCCAACGCCCATCTGGGCGGCAGCACCCATGGCCGTCGAAGCGAGCGCGATGATGGCGGCCACCGACAGATCGATCTCGCCCGCGATGATGAGCAGCGCCATGGCAAAGGCGATCATCGCCTTTTCGGTGAAGTTGAAGGTGGCATCGGAGAGATTCCACGCATCGAGGAAATAGGGCGACGCCAGCGAATTGGCGATGAAGATGAGGATTGCCACGCCGAACAGCAGCACTTCCCAACTGGACAGCAGCCGTTTCAGCGGTGTTCCCAGCCGATCCGGAATATGCCGTGCCGTCGAACGATTGTCGGTCACCGTCATGGTCATGCCGTTACCTCATTGATTTCCTTGGCAGCGCGATCGCGCAGGATGATCCGGCCCCGCTTCTTTTCGGCTCTGGCATTGAAGACAACGGCGAGCACGATGACGATGCCGGAGATGGCCATCTGGGCGAAGGGGGAAATGCCGATCACGGGCAGGGCATTCTTGATCACGCCGAGAAAGAGCGCGCCCAGCACCGTGCCGACGACCGTGCCAATTCCGCCGGCAATCGAAATGCCGCCGATCACGCAGGCCGCAACACTGTCGAGTTCAAAGCCGGCGGCGATATCGACATAGGCGACCGCATAGCGCGACACCCAGAGATAGCCCGAAAGACCGGCAAGGGCGCCCGACAGAACGAAGGCGAAGAAGCGGGTTCGGCCGACATCGATACCGGCATAGACCGCCGCGACCGGATTGCCGCCCGACGCATAGGTCGCGCGGCCGAAGGCGGTCCGCATGAGAACGAACCACATGAAGAGCACGATGGCGATGGCAGTCCAGGACAGGATCGGCAAGCCGATGACCGACAGGCGCGGCAGGTTGAGAAATTCCGGCGTCATCTGGTGCGCATTCACCCAGCTGCCTCCTGAAAGGACGAAGGCCATGCCGCGATAGATCGTCAGGGTTCCGAGCGTCACCACGATCGGCGGGATCTGCATGAACCAGACGAGAAAGCCGTTGATGGCACCGAGTGCGGCACCGATGAGGATCGCGAGCAGAATGAGAAGCGCGAGCGGCAGGCCGGGATAGGCCGCATCCAGCATCGCGATCGCCATGCCGGTGAAGGCGAGGTTTGCAGCCACCGACAGATCGATGGACTTGGTGAGGATCACCGTCATCTGGCCGAGCGCCAGAATGATGAGAATCGACGTATCATTGAAGATGTTTGCAAGGTTGCCAGGTGTGGCAAAGCCGTCGGCACGGGTGGAGAAAAGGCCCAGAAGCGCGACGATGATTGCCGCCAACAGCATTTCCCGGTTTTTCAGAAGCTTCTGCATGGTCGTTCCTATGCGTTGCCGGTGGCCGCCCGCACGAGCGTTTCGGCGGTCAGTCCGGTGCGCTCGAAAATGCCCGCCTGCAGGCCTTCCCGCATCACCATGACGCGGTCCGACATGCCGAGGATCTCGGGCAGTTCCGAGGAGATCATGATGATGGAGAGGCCTTCGCCGGCAAGTTCGGAGATGAAGCCGTGAACAGCCGCCTTCGAGCCGATGTCGATGCCCTTGGTCGGTTCGTCGAGAATGATCACCTTCGGCCTTGTGGCGAGCCATTTGCCGATGACGACCTTCTGCTGGTTGCCGCCCGACAGGGTGCCGACCGGCACCGAGAGCGCGGCGGCCCTGAGATCCAGCCGCTCGGCATATTTGCGCGCAAGCGAAAACTCGTTCGCCGCCTTGAGAAAGCCGCGTGTCGAGGTGCGGACCAGCGATGGCAGCGACATGTTCTGGTAGATCGGCATTTCAAGCGCCAGACCATGGCGGCCGCGCTCCTCCGGCACATAAACGATGCCAGCGGCAATCGCATCGGCGGAGCTTTTGATGCTGATCGTCCGGCCTTCGAGCTCGATGGTTCCCGACGCCGGTCGCGTCATGCCGAAGATCGACTGGCAGAGTTCCGACCGGCCGGCGCCGATGAGGCCATAGATACCGAGAATCTCGCCGCGGCGGAGTTCGAACGATATGTCGCGAAACTCGGTATCATGGCAATAATTGCTGACCCTGAGGACCGTCGGGCCAATCGCAACTTCGGTCTTGGGGAAGACGTCATGGACATCACGGCCAACCATCAGCCGGACGATCTCCTCCTGCGGCGTCTCGCGCAGAATGCCGGCACCGACCATGCGGCCATCGCGGAAAACCGCATAATTGTCGGCGATCTCGTAGAGTTCGTCGAACTTGTGGCTGATGAAGAGGATCGCCTTGCCCTGCTTCTTCAAGGTCTCGACGATCCGGAAAAGATCATCGATCTCCTTGCGCGACAGGGCCGCCGTCGGCTCGTCCATGATGACGATCCGCGCTTCGACGGACAGCGCGCGTGCAATGGCCACCAGATGGCGCTGGGCAATCGAAAGATCCTTGAGGCGCGTCGTCGGATCGATATGGATTTCAAGTTCCGCCAGCAGTTCGGAGGCGCGCCGGTTGATCTGGCGCCAGTCGATGAGGCCGAAGCGGGTTTTCGGCGCATGGCCGAGGAAAATGTTTTCCGCCACCGAAAGCTCGTCGAACAGCACGGTTTCCTGGTGGATCGCCGTCACGCCGGCGTCGATGGCCGCCTGGGCATTGGCAAAGCTCGTGGAGCGCCCGTCGATAAGGATCTCGCCTTCGTTCGGACGATAGATGCCGGTGAGAATCTTGACGAGCGTCGATTTGCCAGCGCCGTTTTCGCCGATCAGCGCCGTAACCTTGCCGGGATAGAGCGCGATATCGACGGTATCGAGCGCCTTGACGCCGGGAAAGATCTGCGAAATGCCGCGCATTTCGAGAATGGGTGTCGCGAGCGGCACTGATCCCGCATCGATTGTCGAAGCTTGGACGTTCATCACAATGTCACCAGAAAATGAAAAGACCCGGCGGCTGAGCCGCCGGGCACCATGGCTTTAAGGATCAGAAGATCTTGGAGAACTGGTCGATGTTGGACGCATCGTAGACGAAGGGATCGGACATCGCCGCTTCGCCATTGTCGCCGACCTTGATCTTGCCCATGCGACCCGCTTCGATTTCCGAACCCGGAGCGCCATCGGTCTCACCCTTGACGAGACGATAGGCGATCTGCGTGGCCGAGTAGCCGAGATCGATCGGGTTCCAGATCGCGAATTCCTTCGTCGCGCCGGACTTGATCGCGCCCGCCATTTCGGACGGAAGGCCAAGGCCGGTGACATAGACTTCGCCGATTTTGCCGGCATCCTTCACCGCCTGCGAAGCGGCAAGCACGCCCACCGTCGTCGGGGCAACGATGACCTTGACGTTCGGCTGCGAGGTGAGGAGGCCCTGGGCTTCACGATAGCTCTTGTCGGCAAGATCGTCCCCATAGACGGTCGTCACGAGGTTGAGGCCCGGGAAATCCTTGAGCTGCTTCTTCATCTCGTCGATCCAGATATTCTGGTTGGTCGAGGTGGTGGTTGCAGAAAGGATCGCGAAATCACCCTTGCCATCCGGCAGATGGTCCTTGGCGAGCTGCAGGCACATGCGGCCGATCAGTTCGTTGGACGAGGGGTTCAGATGCATGATGCGGCCTTCGGCAGCAACACCGGAATCCCAGGAGATGACCTTGATGCCGCGTTGCGCGGCCTTCTTGAGCGCCGGAACGACGGCATCCGGATCGTTGGCGGAGATCGCGATGGCATCGACGCCCTGTGCGATCAACGAATTGATCACTTCGATCTGGCCTTCGGCAGTCGTGGTCGTCGGACCGGTATAGATGACTTCAACGCCACCCAGCTCCTTGGCCGCTTCCTGGGCGCCCTTGTCGGCAGCTTCGAAGAAGCCGTTGCCGAGCGACTTGACCACGAGCGCGATCTTGATGTCGGCGGCCGAGGCTGCAGTTGTCATGACGGCAAAGGCAAGCGCCACACCGGCAAAGAGTGTCTTGGTCAGTTTCATTCGTCTTCCTCCCACTGTTGATAAGACTGTTACACTCCCCCCGGTCGCTCCTCATGTTATGCGGCCGAGGTGGAATCCTCCTTCTCGGACGAAGCCATCGGCTTGACCGTGATTAGTTTGATGCCGGCGTCGGTGACCATTTCGGCCGCTTCGTCGGTGATGGCATCGTCGGTGATGATCGTCGAAACCTTGTCGAGCGGGCACAGGATCAGACTCGACCGTTTGGAAAACTTCGACGAGTCGACCATGACGATCAGCTCTTCGGCCTGGCGGACGAGCTTCTGCTCGCTCTGGATCACAAGCGCATCGGATTCCATGACCCCGAGTGCCGTGATGCCCTGGGCGCCAATGAAGATGCGTCTTGCGTAGAAATTTCGGATCGCGTCGTTTTCGAACGGCGACAGGATCAGGCTCTGGTCGCGGTAGATTGCGCCACCCGGTACGCTGACCGTGCATTTCGAATGTTTGACCAGATGTTCGGCGATCGCGAAGGAATTGGTCATCACCTGCAGCCGGCGGGCCGACATATAGTGCACCATCTGGAAAGTGGTGGTGCCGCCGTTGATGATGATCGAATCGCCTTCGTCGCAAAGTTCGACCGCGCGGCGCGCAATTGCGCGTTTACGATCGATATTGACTGATTCGGATACCCGGAACGGTCGCGCCGCAAGCGCGCCCAGTTGCGGCGGATGGATCGCCTCTGCACCGCCACGCACACGCCGGAGCTTGCCCTGAACATGCAGGGTGGCGATGTCGCGGCGAATGGTTGCTTCGGATGCCTCGGTCAATTCAGCGATATCCTGCACCGTCACGACGGGCTTTTCCTGGATAGCGCTCAAAATGATGCGATGGCGTTCACGTTCGTGCATTGGGCTCCTCCTGAGCGTGATTTATTCGCATTACTTTTAATCTGTCAATCACAAACGATCAAAAAAGATAATATTGCAGCGCACAATGATTTTTTGTGATCGAATTTGATTGACACTTGCTCCGTCGATGCGCCATAAGCTGGTCATAAGGAGATGATCCGCGCCGCGTGCCTGGATCATGATTTGAAAGCCAGGGAGGATAAAATGACGGGCCAGCCCCGCCTTCTCGAAAACCGTTGGGATGATTCCCACGCTGCCACGCTCGATGAGCCCGGCAAGCTGCTCTACCGTTCCAACCTCCTTGGTGCCGACAAGCGCATCACCAATTATGGCGGCGGCAATACCTCCGCCAAGGTGATGGAAAAGGATCCGCTCACCGGCGAGATGGTGCGCGTTATGTGGGTCAAGGGATCGGGCGGCGATGTCGGCACGATCAAGCTTGATGGTTTCGCCACCCTCTACATGGACAAGCTCGAGGCGCTGAAGGGCCTCTACAAGGGAGTGCATGACGAAGACCGCATGGTCGGCTTTCTGCCGCACTGCACCTTCAACCTCAATCCGCGCGCGGCCTCGATCGACACGCCCCTGCACGGGTTCGTTCCCTTCGCCCATGTCGACCATATGCATCCGGATGCGATCATCGCGATTGCCGCGGCGAAAAACTCCCGCGAACTGACCGCAGAGATCTTCGGCACGGATATCGGCTGGATTCCCTGGCGCAGGCCCGGCTTCCAGCTCGGCCTCGATCTCGAAGCCTTCGTCAAGGCCAATCCGGCTGCCAAGGGCGTGGTGCTTGAAAGCCACGGGCTCTTCACCTGGGCCGACGATGCCAAGGATTGCTATCTTCTGACACTCGAGATCATCAACAAGGCAATCGCCTGGTTTGCCGAACAGACCGAGGGCAAGGTGATCTTCGGCGGCGCCGCCGTTAACAGCCTGCCGGCAGACGACCGCCGCACAATTGCCGCCCGCCTGATGCCTGAAATCCGCGGCCGTATCGGCAAGGCCGAACGCAAGCTCGGCCATTTCGACGATCAGGATGCCGTTCTCGAATTCGTCAATTCGAAGGAAGTTGGCCCGCTTGGGCAGCTCGGCACCTCGTGCCCGGACCATTTCCTGCGCACGAAGATCAGGCCTCTGATCATCGATTTCGATCCGGCCAATCCGGATGTCGACAAGGCAATTGCCGGCCTAGACCAGGCGCTTGAAGCCTATCGCGCCGATTACACGCGCTATTACGAAGCCTGCAAGCACGACAATTCGCCGAAGATGCGCGACCCGAACCCGGTCATCTTCCTGGTTCCCGGCGTCGGAATGCTGTCCTTCGCCAAGGACAAGGCGACCGCCCGGATCGCGGGCGAATTCTATGTCAACGCGATCAATGTGATGCGCGGGGCCTCCACCGTTTCGGAATATCAGGGCCTGCCGGAACAGGAAGCCTTCGATATCGAATACTGGCTGCTCGAAGAGGCCAAGCTGCAGCGGATGCCGAAGCCGAAGAGCCTGGCCGGCCGCGTGGCCTTCGTAACCGGTGGCGCTGGCGGCATCGGCCGGGCGACGGCCGAAAGGCTGATGTCGGAAGGCGCCTGCGTGGTGCTCGCCGATATCGATGCCGCCGCCCTTGCCGATACGCTGGCCGATTTCGCCAAACGTTACAGCGGCGATGCCGTTCGCGCCGTCACGCTCGATGTGACGCGTGAGGATGCGGTCGTGTCGACCTTCGCTGAAGCCTGCCTCGAATTCGGCGGCGTCGACATTCTCGTCTCCAACGCCGGCATTGCATCGTCCGCGCCGGTCGAAGACACAACGCTTGCGATGTGGAACAAGAATATCGACATTCTCGCCACCGGCTATTTCCTGGTGTCGCGTGAAGCCTTCAAATTGTTCCGTCGCCAGGGCCTGGGCGGCAACATCGTCTTCGTCGCATCGAAGAACGGTCTTGCCTCTTCGCCCAATGCCTCGGCCTATTGCACGGCAAAGGCTGCGGAAATCCATCTGGCGCGCTGCCTGGCCCTCGAGGGTGCGGATGCCGGCATCCGTGTCAATACGGTCAATCCCGATGCCGTGCTGCGCGGTTCGAAGATCTGGACCGGCGAATGGCGCGAACAGCGGGCAGCATCTTCCAAGATCGAAGTCACGGATCTCGAGGAACATTATCGCAAGCGTTCGATGCTGAAGCTGAATGTCTTCCCGGAAGACATTGCCGAAGCCATCTATTTCCTCGCCTCCGATCTCTCGGCCAAGTCGACCGGCAACATCATCAATGTCGATGCCGGCAACGCGCAGAGCTTTCCGCGCTGACAGGGGTCCGGGATCTGCCTGCCGCCGGGGTCTCCCAAGACCGGCGGCAGGCTTTCGTATTATCATGCCCGGCTGCTGGGGGAGAGCACGCAGCAGGTGGCACTTCGGGAGGATGGAATGACCGAACAGAAGATTTCAGGCGATGTGATCGCTCAGGAAAATGAAAAGCGGGCAGCGGCACAGGCTGCCGATTATGCCGCTCTCGGCGACAGGCTTGCGCGCAATGGCGTCGATATCGATACGATCACCACGAAAGTCGCTGAATTTGCCGTTGCCGTTCCCTCCTGGGGCGTGGGCACCGGCGGTACGCGTTTTGCCCGGTTCCCGGGCGCTGGCGAACCGCGCCATATCTTCGACAAGCTCGACGATTGCTCCGTCATCCATCAGCTGACGCGCGCAACGCCCACCGTGTCGCTGCATATTCCGTGGGACAAGGCGGATGCGAAGGAACTGAAGGCCAAGGGCGATGCGCTGGGCCTCGGCTTCGATGCCATGAATTCCAACACCTTCTCGGATGCGCCGGGCCAGGCCCATTCCTACAAGTTCGGTTCCCTCAGCCATGTGGATGCCGCAACACGGGCACAGGCAGTCGAACACAATCTCGAATGCATCGAAATCGGCCGTGCGCTTGGCTCGAAAGCGCTGACGGTATGGATCGGCGATGGTTCGAATTTCCCGGGCCAGAGCCATTTCACCCGCCAATTCGAGCGCTATCTCGCTTCGCTTGCTGAGATCTACAAGGCGCTGCCGGACGATTGGCGGCTCTTCACCGAGCACAAGATGTATGAGCCGGCCTTCTATTCCACCGTCGTGCAGGATTGGGGAACCAATTATCTCATTGCCAATACGCTCGGTGAAAAGGCCTATTGCCTGGTCGATCTCGGCCATCATGCGCCCAATACCAATATCGAAATGATCGTCGCGCGCCTGATCCAGTTCGGCAAACTCGGCGGCTTCCATTTCAACGATTCCAAATATGGCGATGACGATCTCGATGCCGGTTCGGTCGAGCCCTATCGGCTGTTCCTCGTCTTCAACGAGCTGGTCGATGCCGAGCGGAGGAATGCAGGTGGCTTCCATCCGGCGCACATGATCGACCAGAGCCACAATGTCACCGATCCGATCGAGAGCCTGATCTCGAGCGCCAACGAAATCCGCCGTGCCTATGCCCAGGCCCTGCTGGTCGATCGTTCGGCCCTCGACCTCTACCAGGACTCCAATGATGCCCTGATGGCGACGGAAACCCTGAAGCGGGCCTACCGCACCGATGTCGAGCCGATTCTCGCCGAAGCAAGGCTTCGCACCGGCGGCGCCATCGATCCCGTCGCCACCTATCGGGCGAGCGGCTATCGCGCCCGGGTCGCATCCGAACGTCCGGCGATTGCCGGCGGTTCGGGCGGTATCGTCTGAAAAGAATCTCCGCTCAATCTGAAGCGCTCGGGCTCGTCCCGGGCGCTTTGCGTCTCACGCCCGCATGCGGGGAACGTCACGCGGATCGAGGCACAATTCGATCAGGAGTGGCCGGCTGCGTTTCGCAATGGCCGCAAGCGCCAGATCCAGATCCTCGACGGAGCGCACGGTCATTCCCTCGCCACCGAGGGCGGTGGCCACTGCGGCCATCGATGGCCAATCGAACTGAGTGAGGCCGGGATCCATCTTGCGATCGATGAACTGGATATGTTCTGCGCCATAGGCGGCATCATTGCAGACGATGACGATCAGATCGAGCCCGAGCCGGCCGGCGGTGTTGAATTCGTTGATGCCACCCATCATGAAGCCGCCATCGCCGGTGAACAGCACGACGGGACGGTCGGGCGCGGCAAGGCCGGCACCGATCGCCTCCGGCAGGCCAAGGCCGATCGAGCCGAAATTGGCGGTCACCACGAAACTGTCGGGATCGGGTGCGGAGATCCGGCACCAGACTTCGGTCATGAAGCGGCCGCCATCGGTGACGAGAACGCGATCCTTCGGCAGCGCCAACTCGAGCGCCTCAAGCGCATGGATATAGTCGACGCAGCCTTGCGCCGGCCCCTTGGACGCGGGCGCGGGGTGGATGGTCAGTGCCGAAACCTCCAGTTCGCGGGTAAAGCCGCTTGCCGGAATTTCGGCCTGATCCAGCCAATGGACAATGTTATCCGCTGTCAAACCGGCATCGGCGATCAGCGCCGCATCCGGGCGATGGGTTCTGCCGATCACCCGCGCATCGACATCGACCTGGATCACGCGTTTGCCCTTGAGCAGCGCGCCCCGGTCGGTGGTGAAATCCAGAAGACCGGTGCCGAAACAGAGGATGCAATCGGATCTGTCGATCAACTCATAAGTGGCCGGCGTGCTGAGCGTTCCGAAAATGTCGGCATTGTAGGGATGGCCGTTGAACAGGCCCTTCGCCTTCAGGGTCGTGGCGAGCGGTGCCTCAAGACGGTTCGCAAGACGGATCAACGGGTCGCGGGCGCGGCTTGCACCGCC
The DNA here is from genome assembly GCF_030551875.1 of Fluviirhizobium alvei. Classification (GTDB taxonomy): domain Bacteria; phylum Pseudomonadota; class Alphaproteobacteria; order Rhizobiales; family Rhizobiaceae; genus Rhizobium_E; species Rhizobium_E alvei. Next base: position 93,585 of record NZ_JAUOZU010000019.1, read on the forward strand.
GCCGGCGAGAATGAGCGGGCGGCGAGCGGCGGCAATGATGCCGATGGCATTGTCCAGTTCCGCCCCTTCCGGCACGAAGGCCGGCGTATGAAAGGCATTGCTGACAACGGGCCTGTGCGCGGTCTCGATCCACATGAAATCCGCCGGCATGTTGAGGACGATGGGCCGTCTCTCGGTGCTGGCACGAAAGAAGGCCCGGGCGACATCCTGTGTCGCCAGTTCGGGCGAGCGCATCTGCTCGAATCCCGCACCGGTTACCTTGACGACCTCGCGCTGGTCGATGCTCTGCAGATGGCCGGGATTGGAAATCGGCGTATCACCCGCCAGAAGCAACATCGGAATATTGCCTCGGGCGCCTTCGGTGAGGGCCGTGACGCAATTGGTGAGCGCCGGCCCGTGGGTTACCGTTGCGACGCCGATCCTGCCCGACACATGCGCATAGGCCAGCGCCATCAGAACCGAGCTGCCTTCATGGGCGGCGGGCACGAAACGGCCGCCACAGGCGCGCGCATAATGGTCGACCATGAAGAGATTGGCGTCGCCCATCAGGCCGAACAGCGTTTCGACACCGTGATCGCGAAGGGCGCGGGCAATGCTTTGATAAACGGGCATCGTGACTTCGGACATTGCGCGCATTCCTCCTTGCGAGACAGCCATCGGGCTTTCTCAGGCTAATACCAAGCACAGGCACGAACTGTGCAAAGACGTAAGCCGCAACAGAATTTTTGCGCAGAGATTGCATGAAATTCGGTATCGATGCATCTTTCATGCACGCATGGAAAAACGCATAGGAAACTGAAGCATGGTGCCGGACCGATTTGATCTGCGGATTATGAAGGCGTTGCAGAAAAACGGCGCATTGACGAATGGCGAGCTATCGGAGCTGATCAATCTCTCTGCATCGCAATGCTCGCGCCGCCGGGCCGCTCTCGAGGCCGCTGGCCTGATCGAAGGCTATCACGCCCGCTTGAATGCCAAGGAACTGGGTTTCAGCATCCGGGCCATCATCCGCGTCAATCTGCGCATGCATGGCCAGGAGTCCGACAAGGAATTTTCGCGCTGGGTGGAACGGCAGGAAGAGGTCCAGTCGGCCTTTTCCGTCTCGGGAGATGCCGATTACGTGCTCGATGTCAGGATGCGAGATCTCGACAGTTTTTCGCAATTCATCCACGAGCGGCTGCTGATCCAGCCGCAGGTCGCGCAGGTGCGGTCAGACTTCGTGCTCAAGATCCTGAAGGACAATCAGGCACTCGCCCTTTCCACCGATGGTTAGGGCGAGGGCTGAGGGCGAAATGACACTCTAACGAGCGACGTCAGCCTTTGGCCCAAAGCGGACATAGTAGAGCTGATCTGGAGGCGCATGAGTCGAGTGGGAAACTGACTGGAGGGTCTCAATCTGCGGCGCAGCAAGCCTGATTTTCCCGGTCACAGCGCCAACCTTGGATGCGTACGAGGCTTGAGTCAGTAGTTGTCGTGCTCGAAATCCTCAATTCCCATCTGAACTGGAATTGTGAAATCAAAAACCTGTTCGATGTGATATTTCGTCAGTTTATGTTCGGCCCGCGGATTCAAAAACAGCCACGCTCCGTCATTGTCAAGATTGATAAATAGCAAAGCGGAAACGAGTTTAGCCGCATCCGCAACTGTCAGCCCCGGACTTGTTTGAGAATCATGTTTGTGAAGTAATGTTTTGTCAGAAGTGAGTTGGATAAAGACACGTCGGGCCAATGCCCGTAGCGCGATGTCTGTCATGTCGAAAACATTCGATGCCAACATGCTATTGAACTGCGAAGAGTAAGGGAAGACTAGAAAGAACGGTGCTTTGCGCGTGAACTGGCGCGACGTCTTAAAAGGATAATATCTATTCTGCTCAGCAAACACATAAGGATCGCTTGTGTGTTCGGATATAGTAACCCTCTGTGGCGTCGCGACCTTAATCGACCACCCAAGCTCGCCTATCTGGTGTGTGCTCCCCACAGATAACTTGGCTTTCAACTGCCCGATAGTTCCAAAAGCATACTTTTCGATATCCTTCACAGCAACATCCAAGGGGCCGTCGATCGAGATAGTCAAACCCGGCAAAAAGGGCTGCAGCCGTTGTTTGAAAAGGCCCATCAGATACGCCTGCATCCCGAAGCCTTTTATGTCGAAATATGCATCGTAGTTCGTGAATTGACCGTCGATTGTGCAACCATTAGGGTTGAGGACGTCTTGGCTCCCGAGAGCAACCTGAGCCGTATGGGTCGCGTTGTTTCGTTCGAGCCAATCATAGGCACCGAGTTCGCAGAAACTGCCGTAGAAATGCCGGTCCGTGAGAAGATTGCGAACGACATGTTCCCCGTCGATCACGCTAAACCCCGAACTCTGCATTAGTCCATCTACTGAGCGACTTATACGGTCCAGCTCTCCGGGCTGATTCGCTAGATTGATCAACTTTCCAGTCAATTGGTCATCTTGAATCTTAACTTTAAGCCCCATTGACGTAATATTTGACGATCGACTTTCGAGTTCGTCAATTAATTTGTGAAGAGAGCTGATCATACTAAAACTTCTCTTGTAAAAAGATACTCGGCTGGGCGTTGCTTGGCCCAGAAACAACCATCGTTTTGTCCGTGTGTCAACGAGTGGTTTAGCCAAGGGGTGTCGTAAACCCATAGTCCAGTTGCGGACCCTGCCCAAGCTATCATTGACTAGCCCAAGTATGGCGGCTTTTGAGAAACAGCCTCGTGTCACGGAACTTCCCACATGGGGTCGAGAATGAACCTTCAGCTATCCGCCAAGAGATGTCCACAATCGGCGCAAAGCGGCCAAATGCGAGCTGTCCCAGATGAACCGAAGCCTGTTTGGGACGGTCGCAGGGCCATGCAAACCAAGGCTTTCCGGCATTAGACTCACAAGGGTTCAATGGGGACAGCGGAGCAAAGGCTTACAGTGCCCTTTCGCCTTCAGACTGAACCGACCCCCAGATGGATAGGCGAGGGCGATTGCGTCAATTGATCCGTTCCCAGCCAATGCCGCGGCAGATGAGGCCTGCGATAACGCAACCGCGCGAGGTCATCCTGTCGCCGTTGATCGTCACCGTCAGATTGTAGGTGAGATCACGCTTCGGATCGAAAGCCGTGCCGGCATAGACGCCCTCGTTCTGCTGCTGGATCGACATGACCAGCGTGTCGCCCTTGTCTTCCTTCGGCGTGCCCGGCTTGACCCAGACATTGGTGGCACAGATATCGGCACCGCAGGGTGCGATCTGCACCCGGGCCTTGCCATCACCACGGGCCCACTCGCCGTAAAGTTCGTTGGCCTGGGCGGATCCGGCGCAACCAAAGGCGAAAAACGCCACCGTCAACATCAAAGCTTTCATGGGTTCTCCTTTCTCAAGCGCTCTATGCATGCATAACCGTGTAAAGGCCGACATCGATGCTGCCTTCCTCGAAACCCGCCTCGCAGTAGCAAAGGTAGTAGTGCCACAGGCGGCGGAACCGTTCGTCGAAACCCTGGGCGGCAATGGCCGGCCAATTGGCGTGGAAACGAGCCCGCCATTCAGCGAGTGTCCAGGCGTAGGATTTGCCGAACCGCTGCTCATCGACGAGCGTGAGGCCGGCAGCTTCCACTGCCTTGCGCAACGCCGGCACTGATGGCAGGAACCCGCCGGGAAAGACGAATTTCTGGATGAAATCGACATTGTCGCGATAGGCGTCGAACCGCGCTTCCTCGATCGAAATGATCTGCAGCACGGCCCGACCATCCGCCGCAAGGCACCGTTTCAGAGTGTCGAAATAGCTCGCCCAGTAGGCCTGGCCGACCGCCTCGAACATCTCGATCGACACGATGCGGTCGAACAGCCCCTGAACGTCGCGGTAATCTTCCAGACGCAAATCGATCTGGTCTGCCTTGCCGGCGCTTGCCGCCGCATCGCGGGCCCAGGCCAGCTGGGAGGGAGAAAGGGTAAGGCCCGTTACCTGCGCATCGGCCTTCGTCGCGAGATCGACGGCGAGCGCACCCCAGCCGCAACCGATTTCGAGTACGCGTTCGCCACCGCGGAGCGCCAGTTTTTCACGGATCAGATCGAGACGCTGTCTCTGGGCGCTTTCGAGATCCGAGGTCGCTGCGTCGTGGATCGCGGACGAATAGAGCATCGTCGGATCCAGCCATTCGCGATAGAAATCATTGCCAAGATCGTAATGGGCTTCGATATTGCGCCGGCTGCCCTTTTTCGTATTGGCGTTCAAAAGATGGCCGATACGGTTGACGAGACGCATCACGCCATTTCCCGTTATTGCCGGCGTGAGGGATTCCGTATTGCGCGCAGCGAGGCGGATGACCGACGTCAGGTCCGGCGTCGTCCAGTCGCCGTCGATGAAGGCTTCGGCAAAACCGATATCGCCAGCCGCCAGGAGACGGCGCACCATGCGCCAGCGCCGGATGACGATCGTCGCTTCCGGTCCGGCTTCAGGACCCGCCTGCTTCACCGACGCACCGGACGGCAACACGATCGTCAGACGACCAAAACGAAGGTTTCGGATCAGCCGCGACAGGAGAAGGCCGCCGAGGCCGATCTTCCTGCGGTTTGCTGAAAGATCGAGCGCCGGGGATGTCGCCTCGTCAAACTGGTGCATGCGGCACCCCTTTGTAATCTCGCGGGCGGCGCCCATCCGAAATCCGCCGATTGCCTGCCATCGATCCCTCTCGCTCATGCTTGTTGGTTTGTTTGTGGTGCTATGTACGCGGCAAAGGGCGGACCAGTTTCGTCGCAAGCGAATTTTTTCCAATTTTTTACAGCCGAAAGACAACTGAAGGGGACCGTGCGTCGTAGAAATACGTAATCGTCAGAAGAAAGGATGAGACTGATGGCGCAACTGTTCATCACCGCAAAACAGGCGCCGGCGCTCGATCCCCTGACTCGCGCGACTGTAACGATCGCCTGGGTCATTCTTCTCAACAAGCCATTCTACCCGCTCTATGTCTGGTATCTGACTGGCGATGGACTGTTTGCTTCACTCGGCACTCTGCTCGGAACGCCCTTCTTCCTGGCGATCCCCTTCCTTGCCCGCCATTCTCCGTTGGCGGCCCGGATCGCACTGCCGGTGGTCGGCACGCTCGATACGTTGTTCGAGACCAAGCTGTTCGGATCGGCATCGGGGACGGATCTCTATTTTGCGGCCTGCATCATGCTCGTGGCCCTGTCCTTCCGGGCGCACGAACTCTGGTGGCAACGCGGCCTCACGGCCTTTGTCTTCCTCGTCTTCGTCGTCTCGCGCTATGGGATCGGCGCGCCGCTGCATGTCTGGAGCAGCGAGGACCTTGCGACCCTTCTCAATCTCAACACCTTTGCAGTGGCGAGCCTGCTGGCCTTCATCGCGCTCAACCATGCCGGGCTCGAGCGCGACGCGGAGCGACCGGCAGATAAAGCGTCTTGACGCTCATCCGGGCTCAATGACGGGCCGTTAGGGAACTGCCGTTCTCACATCGACCACAATATCGACAGGGGCGCTGCCTGCAGGCGTTCTGAAAAAGGCGTGATACGGTCATGGTCATGCAGGACGAGCCCGCGCACAAAGCGATCACCAACAGCGGCTTGCAGCTGGCGCAATCCCCGGAAGTCATCCGCCTTGACCGTGGCGGATGCCTTGACTTCGATACCGATGATGCGGCCGCGTCGATCCTCGATCACGACATCGACTTCATCGCGATCCTTTGTCCGGTAGTGCGAAAAGGACATCCGCCGCTCGGACCAGGAGGCGAGCTTCATCAGTTCGGATAGAACGAAGCTCTCAAGCAGGGACCCAAACCGGGTCTTGTCACTGGCGAGACGCGCGAATTCGTCTTCACGCAGGGCGGCGAGGAGACCTGTGTCGATGAAATGGAGTTTTGGCGTTTTAACGAGCCGGCTCAGCCGGTTGTTTGACCACGGCACCAGAGTCTTGACCAGAAAGAGCCGTTCAAGGATTGCGATATATTTCTGAGTGGTCACCCCGGACAGGCCGAGCGCCGCACCAAAGCTGCTGTTGTTGATCAGCATGCCCGCATGTTCGGCAAGGATGTTCATGAGCCGGGGCAGCCGATCCAACTGATCAATATTCGCAATGTCGCGCACATCGCGGTCGAGGATCAGGCTGACATAGTCCTCGAGCCATGAAATGCGCCGGGCCGCCGAGCTTCGCCGCAGGACTTCCGGATAGCCCCCGGCGAGAACCATGCGCATCATCTCGTCGCCAAGGACGACGTCGCCTTCGATTACAGGCTCTTCACCCGAAAAGAGCCGATCGAGCATGTGACCCGGGCTCGAGCGGATCTCGGCCTGGGCAAACGGCAAAAGCGGGACGACAGCCATGCGGCCCGCCAGGGAATCCGCAATCGCCGGTATGGTCGCCAGATTGGCGGAACCGGTCAGAAGAAACCGGCCCGGCGTCTCGTCTTCATCCACGCTCGCCTTGATCGCGAGCATGAGGTCGGGCGCCCGTTGCACCTCGTCGATGACCGCTCGCCTGATCCCCCTGATAAAACCGGTCGGATCCTCCCTCGCAGCATTCAGGGTGCTTGCATCATCCAGCGTGAAATAGGGCCGATCCCTGTCTGAAAACATCCGCGCGAGGGTCGTCTTGCCCGCCTGCCTCGGTCCCGATATCAGAACCACACGGGTATCTGCCAATGCGGCCTCTACCAGAGGAAACGCCTTGCGGTCGATAATGGCCTTGGGATTCAGCTGCGCAATCATGCGACCATTCTTAATCCAAAGCCCGACCAATTTAAAGTATGATGGCGTCTGTTTTTAATTCAAACTCAAACGCGCCTGCCGATCATGTCGATGAAGAGATCGACAGCCTGCGCCATCGCCTCGTCTGCGGGCTTCGTTACCCGCCATTCCGGGAAGTGACCATCGACCCACATCCGGCAGAGGCCGTAAATGAATGCACGGGCCGACAACATCAGCGCATCCGGCGGAATATCCGACGAAATCTGGCCGCCTGCCTGTCCTTTGGCGATGAGATCGACCATGATCAGCCGGATCGCTTCGGTTTCTCCGGTCAGACGCTCGGAACCATGGAAATCGATCAGCGTGCGCGACGCGATGACATTGAAATGGGTCGGGTTGCGCAGGGCCCAGGAGAGATAACCTCGGGCAATGGCGCGCAGACCCTCCACGGGATCGCTCAGGTCTGCGGCGGCGAGTTCCGCCTCCACCGAACCGGTCAATCGTGCCATTGCCTGTTCAGCAACGGCGGTCATCAGCGCCGTCTTGTTGGCAAAGTGGCGAAACGGCGCAGCAGACGAAACGCCTGCGGCTTTGGCGACTTCGCGAACGGAGACAGCCTCAAAACCCTTCTGTTCGATCAGTCTGATCGTCGCGCTAATGAGTTCTTCGACCAGATTTCCATGATGGTAGCTTCTTTGGATTTTCGGCTCGTTCGTCATGACGCGACGATAGCCTCTCTTTTGATTCAATGTAAGCACTGAAAACATTTCTTGACAAAATCCACAATCGCAAACTAACTTGATGTTATCACCGATAACATTGGAGTTCACAATGCAGACGATACAGCATGAAGAAGCCCGGACGACCGGACATTGGCAAACGGGCGTTTGCCTTGGCCTGACCGTCGCAATCCTGTGTATCCTTGTAGTGGCCCTGTCGCCGACGCCAACCGAAGCCACCCGCATGGTCATCCGACTGACCGCGCGAACCTCGATGATCCTTTTCGTATTTGCCTTCACCGCATCGAGCCTGCTGACCCTTGCGCGCTCGCCGGCCACCCTCTGGCTCCGCAACAATCGCCGCTACTTTGGCCTCGCATTTGCCTTTTCGCATGCGGTGCATGCCGCCGCACTCTTCGCGCTCTGGCGCTTGAACCCGCAGCTGTTCGATGACCTGACCACGCCGGCGTCGTTCTGGGCCGGCGGTACCGGCTATGCCATTATTCTGGTGATGACGCTGACATCCTTCCCGTGGGCCGCTTCGATGGCCGGACCCAGGGCATGGCAGATCATCCACAAGACCGGTGCGTGGTTTCTGGCTCTGTTCTTTGTGGTGAACTTTGGACGCCGCGCCGTCCACGTGCCAGCCATGTACTGGCCCTACATGGTCATTCTTTTCGCGGCGATTGCCATTCGGCTTTGGGCCGGCTACCGCACTCGCAAGGCCAATGGCGCGAAGAAGACGCTGTTGGGGAGCTAAACCATGATCTTTGGACGCGCCTCAAAGCGCGTCCATTGCCCCTTTGGCAATCTCCTCCGCCGTAATTCCGAAATATTTGTAGAGTTCCTTGTAGGGGCCGGAAGCACCGAAACCCTTCATGCCGACGAAGATGCCGTCCGAGCCGATGAACCGGTCCCAGCCCTGGCGAATGCCGGCTTCGACCGCGACCCTGACCTTGGCTGTGCCGAGCACGGA
>NZ_JAUOZU010000002.1 GCF_030551875.1 Fluviirhizobium alvei
AGTCAAATGCGCGCGTGACAGCGCTCGACGATGGCGGCTGGCTGGTGACCTGGCAAAGCAAGGGGCAGGATGGTTCGAGCAATGGCATCTATCAGCAACGCTTCAGCAAGAACGGCGACAAGATTTCAGACTTCGCACCCGAGGGTGCCAATGCCACCGTCAGCCTTGACGAAGATACATCCTACAGTTTCGAGAAGGCGGATTTCGGCTTTACCGATGCCGATGGCGACAAGCTGGAATCGATCACCATCACCAGCCTGCCATCGAGCGGCACGCTTGTGCTTGATGGCGTGGCGGTGGAAAAGAATGATGTGATCGCCGCCAGCGACATCCGCAAGCTGGTCTGGACGCCGGACGCCAATGCCAATGGCAAAGGCCTCGACAGCCTGAAATTCACCGTCACCGACAGCTACGGCACCACGTCGAAATCGGCCTATACCATCACCTTCGATGTCGATGCCGTCGATGATCTGACGGTCTATGCAGAAACCCGTGTCAACAGCGCAACGGCTGGCAACCAGACAGCCGCGCAGGTGACCACGCTTTCGGATGGAAGTTATGTCGTGACCTGGCAGAGCGCCGACCAGGATGGCGATGGCAACGGCATCTACCAGCAGCATTACAGTGCCAAGGGTGTGAAGATCGGCGGCGAGGTGCAGGTCAATTCCTATACCGTTTCCGAACAGCTCGCACCGTCGATCACAGCCCTCTCCGGCGGCGGCTGGGTCGTGACCTGGCAGAGCGCCGGTCCGGACGGATCCAGCTATGGCATTGTCCAGCAGCGCTACGACGCCGATGGTAACGCAGATGCCGCCGGCGAGATCCTGGTCAACACCACTGCCACATCCGCCCAGCGCAATCCGGTCGTGACTGCGCTCGACGATGGTGGCTGGGTCGTCGCCTGGGAAAGCCTTCATGGCGGCGACATGAATATCTACCAGCAACGGTTCACCAGTGGCGGTGTCGCGAGCGATGGCGAAACCCTGGTCAATGGCTGGGTGTCGGGCAACCAGGTGGCGTCGACCATAACCGCGCTTAAGGATGGCGGCTGGGTTGTGGCCTGGGAAGGCTCTGGCGGCAACGGCAGCGAGTATGGCATCTACCAGCAGCGCTACAACAGTGCCGGCACGGCAGTGGGTTCGGAAACGCTGGTGAACTCCACCACCGCAGGCGATCAGGGCACGCCATCGATCACCGGACTTGCCGATGGTGGCTGGGTCGTGACCTGGTATGATCCCAACAAGGATGGCGACGCCTTCGGCATTTTCCAGCAGCGCTACAACAGTTCGGGCGCCACCGTCGGTTCGGAAACCCAGGTGAACACATTCGTCACCGGCATTCAGTTCGAACCGAGTGTCACGGCACTGAAGAGCGGCGGCTGGGTGGTGACCTGGTCGAGTTCCGACCACGACGGCGGCCAGTACGGCGTCTATCAGCAGCTCTATAACAAGAATGGCGCTGCTGTCGGCGACGAAACCCGCATCAACACCACCACCGATGCCGATCAGGATACGCCCTCCGTTTCGGCCTTGAACGATGGCGGCTGGGTCGTGACCTGGAGCAGTTATGGCCAGGATGGTGATGGTGAGGGCGTTTACATGCAGCGCTTCAACAGCGCTGGCAAGACCTCTTTCAGCTCCGACCCGACCGGCAAGAACAAGACCGTGACGGCCAAGGAGGATACCGATTTTTCCTTTGCGAAATCGCTCATCACCTTCAGTGACAATGATGGCGACACGCTATCCTCCATCGTCATCACCAGCCTGCCGACCAAGGGCAAGCTCACCTTCGCCGGTCAGGCCGTTCAAAAGAATGATGTCATTGCCGCGGCCGATCTCGACGAACTCGTCTGGACCCCGCCCGCCAATGCCAATGGCAAGAATGTCGCCAGTATCGGCTTCAAGGTCGAGGATTCCTCGGGCAACATGTCGTCGTCGACCTACAAGCTGACCATGGATGTCACGGCGGTCAACGATGCGCCGACCGGGGCCGACAAGACCCTCACCATTAAGGAAGACAGCGGCTACAAGATGAACAAGTCCGCTTTTGGCTTTGCCGATATCGATGGCGACAGCCTCGGCGCCGTCAAGATCAGCACGCTCGATGGCGATGGCACGCTGACCTTCAAAGGCAAGGAAGTGGCGCTCGGGGCCAGTATCGCGGCCAAGGATCTCGGCCAGTTGGTCTGGAAGCCGCTCAAGGATGCCTTCGGCACCGGCGTCGGTGACATCGGCTTCAAGGTCGTGGATGACAATGGGCTTGCTTCCAGCAAGATCAATCACCTGATCTTCAATGTCACCGATGTTGTCGACACGATCACGGGCAAGAAGGGCGCCGATACGCTCATCGGAACCGCGGGCGCCGACACCATTTCCGGTCTCGCCGGCAATGACAAGCTCGATGGCCGGGCGGGCAACGACAGTCTTGCCGGCGGCACCGGCAAGGATACGTTCATCTTCACCGGCAAGCTCAACGACGCCGACAAAATCGTGGATTTCGATGTCAACGGCGGTGATGTCATCGATCTCTCGGCGAGCAAGATCAAGAACTTCAGCGACCTGATGACCACTTACGCCCATGACAGCGGCTCCGATGTCGTCATCAGCTTCGAGGCAGGAGGCAAGGTGGTGAGTTCGTTGACGATCGAGGGCGTCAGCGTTGCCGAGCTGAAGGTCGATGATTTCCTGATCTGATCATCCGGGGTGGGGGGGGGGGGGGGGGGGGGGGGGGGCCCCCCCCCCCACCCCGGTCCCGGGATTTCTCCGAACGTGCCTTGACTCGCTCAATATATCGGTTATTCTGGATATATGGATGAGAGCAAAACGATAGCGGCACTGGCCGCCCTTGCGCAGCCGACAAGGCTGCAGACCTTCCGGCTTCTGGTCGAGCGCGAACCCGAAGGCGTGCCAGCGGGCGAATTGGCCCGGCTGATCGGCGTGCCGCAGAACACCATGTCGACGCATCTTTCGATCATGGCCAATGCTGGCATGGTGATCGGCGAACGCCAGAGCCGATCGATCATTTACAGGGCCGATCTCGAAGGTTTCCGCTCGGTCATGCTCTATCTCCTGCAGAATTGCTGCGGCGGCAACGCCGCGCTTTGCGTGCCTCTGATTGCCGATCTTACCCCCTGTTGCCCTCCCAAAGAGGGTGCCACCGACCGAACCTGAAAGACCGCCATGACCAAGATTTACAACGTGCTGTTCCTCTGCACGGGCAATTCCGCTCGTTCCATTCTCGCCGAATCCATCCTGTCGAAGGAGGGGGAGGGGCGCTTCCGTGCCTATTCGGCCGGCAGCCATCCCAAGGGTGAGGTGCATCCGCTGGCGCTCAAGACGCTCGCAGCACTCGGCTATCCGGATAACGGGTTCCGCTCCAAGAGCTGGGACGAATTCGCTGTCGAAGGTGCGCCCGCCTTCGATTTCATCTTCACGGTCTGCGACAATGCCGCCGGCGAAACCTGTCCGGTCTGGATCGGCCATCCGATGACGGCCCATTGGGGTGTCGAAGATCCCGCCGCCGTCGATGGGCCGGAATTCGAGAAGGAGCGCGCCTTCTCGCAGGCCGCCCGTTTTCTCAAGAACCGCATCATGGCCTTCGTCAGCCTGCCGATCGCCTCGATCGACAAGCTGGCGCTCGAAAGCAAGCTCCGCCAGATCGGCGCCATGGAAGGCGCGACCGGTTCCAGCGGAAAGGGCGCCTGACATGTCGACCTTCGAACGCTATCTCACGATCTGGGTCGGCCTCTGTATCATCGTCGGCATCGCACTCGGCCATTTCCTGCCCGACCTGTTCCAGGCGGTGGGTGCCATGGAAGTCGCGCGCGTCAATCTGCCGGTCGCGATGCTGATCTGGCTGATGATCATCCCGATGCTGCTCAAGATCGATTTCGCGGCTCTCGGCCAGGTCGGCCGCCACTGGCGCGGCATCGGTGTAACGCTCATCGTCAACTGGGCGGTCAAGCCCTTCTCGATGGCGCTGCTCGGCTGGCTGTTCATCGGCTGGCTTTTCCGGCCGCTGCTGCCGGAAGCGCAGATCGACAGCTACATTGCCGGCCTCATCATTCTGGCCGCCGCCCCCTGTACCGCCATGGTGTTCGTCTGGTCGAACCTGACCAAGGGCGAACCGCATTTCACGCTCTCGCAGGTGGCGCTCAACGATGCGATCATGGTCGTGGCCTTTGCGCCGATCGTCGCCCTGCTGCTCGGCCTGTCGGCGATCACCGTTCCGTGGGATACGCTGATCCTGTCGGTGGTGCTCTATATCGTCATCCCGGTCATCGTCGCGCAGGTGCTGCGCCGGTTGCTGATGGCGGATGGAAGCACTTCACGGCTCGATGCGTTGCTGTCGCGCCTGCAGCCGCTGTCGCTCCTGTCGCTCCTTGCCACGCTGGTGCTGCTGTTCGGTTTCCAGGGAGAGGCCATCATCGCCCAACCCGGCGTGATCGCGCTGCTGGCAGTGCCGATCCTCATCCAGGTCTATTTCAATTCGGGCATCGCCTATCTGCTCAATCGCTGGTCGGGTGAGGAACATTGCGTGGCCGGACCCTCGGCGCTGATCGGGGCCTCGAACTTCTTCGAGCTGGCGGTCGCCGCCGCCATTTCGCTGTTCGGCTTCCATTCCGGTGCGGCTCTTGCCACCGTCGTCGGCGTACTGATCGAAGTGCCGGTCATGCTGTCGGTGGTCTGGATCGTCAACAATACCAAGGGCTGGTACGAAAGCGCGCCTGCCGTCCGCCGCAACCTCAACCACAATCCGAGCAGGGAACATTGACCATGGACGTGACGATCTACCACAATCCCGCCTGCGGCACTTCCCGCAACACGCTGGCGCTCATCCGCCATGCCGGCCTTGAGCCCACGGTGATCGAATATCTCAAGGACCCGCCGTCCCGGGAGCAGCTGGCCACCATGATCCGCGATGCCGGGCTTACGGTGCGCCAGGCGATCCGCGAAAAGGGTACGCCCTATGAAGCGCTCGGCCTCGGCGATCCTTCGCTCGGCGACGAGCAACTGCTTGATGCGATGCTGACGGAGCCGATCCTCATCAACCGGCCGTTCGTGATCACGCCGATGGGGACGCGGCTTTGCCGCCCCTCGGAAGCCGTGCTCGATATCCTCCCGGCCGACGCGTTTTCGGCTCCCTTCGTCAAGGAGGATGGCGAGGCAGTCCTCGGTGAAGGAGGCAAGCGCCTTGTCTGATCTCCCCGCCGCCGACCTCCGCCATCTCCGGCAGCCCGATCCCGCGGCCCTGCGCCCGGTTGCCTCCACCCATCCGCCGCGCATCCTCATCCTCTACGGTTCGGTGCGCCCGGTCTCCTACAGCCGGCTGCTCGCCGAAGAGGCAGGCCGCCTGCTGACCCATTTCGGCGCCGAGGTGCGTTTCTTCAATCCGTCCGGCCTGCCTTTGCCTGATGATGCGCCGGTCAACCATCCAAAGGTCGAGGAGTTGCGGGCACTGTCGGAATGGTCCGAGGGCCAGGTCTGGGTCAGTCCGGAACGGCATGGCGCTATCACCGGCATCATGAAGGCGCAGATCGACTGGATTCCGCTGTCGATCGGCGCCATCCGCCCGACCCAGGGCAAGACGCTCGCCGTCATGCAGGTTTCGGGCGGCTCGCAGAGCTTCAATGCGGTCAATACGCTGCGGCTTCTCGGCCGCTGGATGCGGATGATCACCATCCCCAACCAGTCCTCGGTCGCCAAGGCCTGGCAGGAGTTCGACGGCGATGGCCGTATGAAACCATCCTCCTATTACGAGCGCGTTGTCGATGTCTGCGAGGAACTGATCAAGTTCACCCTTCTGACCCGCGACTGCTCGTCCTATCTCACCGACCGTTATTCCGAACGCAAGGAAGACGCGGAAAAGCTCGAAGCGCGGATGAAACTGAAATCGATCTGAGGCCGGGGCGGGAGGATCAGTCCTTCCGGTCCGGAGCGCTCGAGAGCGCCTTCAGGGCCGCGATCCCGACCGGTGGCTCGGCCTTGAAGGGCAAGAGATAGGTGCGGCGCGCGAGCTTGTCGCGAACACGGTCGATCTGTGCCCTTTCGCCGGCAATGCGCGACAGAAGCAGCGGATCGCCCGTGCCACTGGCCGACATGGCGCGGTTGATCACCCAGCCATAGGGCTCGATCTTGGCGCGCCGGAGATCCTCCTGCAGGGCGGCGGCTTCTGAGACCGGCGTCGTCTCCGGCAAGGCCACCAGAACCACCTTGGTATAGTCCGGGTTCTGCAGCCGCATCAGCGGCGTGATCATGCGGCCGGCATGGGTCGGCTCCATCTGCGCCGTCATCTGGCGATGGTAGGCCCCCGTTGCATCGAGCAGCAGCAGCGTATGCCCGGTCGGCGCCGTGTCGATGATCACGAAGGCATCGCGCGCTTCCGCCACGATGCGGGAGAAGGCGTGGAAGACTGCGACTTCCTCGGTGCAGGGCGATTCGAGATCTTCCCGCAGCAAAGCCTTGCCATCCTCATCGAGATCGCGGCCACGCGAAGCCATGATCTTTTCAATGTAGCGCTTCGTTTCCGCCGCCGGATCGATCCGGTCCACCGTCAGGTTCTGGAGCGATCCGTCGACCACGAAGGTGAGATGGGCCGCGGGATCGGTGGTGGTGAGATGCACGGCATGGCCGCGTTCGACGAGACCGATCGCGATTGCTGCGGCGACGGTCGTCTTGCCGACGCCGCCCTTGCCCATCACCATCACCAGTCCCTTGCCGCCGGCGGCGATATCGTCGACGAGCGCTGCGAAGCCCGGCAGATCCGGCCAGACACTCTCCGGAATGACAGTAACGTCGCTGGCTGTCGCCGGTGGCGCAAAGAGCGCGCGCAGGGCTGCAAGCCCGACCATGTCGAAGCCGAGCAGCGGGAACTCGTCGCGGCTCAGCCGCGCAATCTCCGCCGGCATCTCCGCAAGCGCTGCGGCCTGGCTGCGCTCAAGACCTGTAGCGATCACATCTCCCGATCCGACCGGGTGAAAACGACCATTGATCGCGAGCATCTGGTTTTCAAGCCCGAGCGCTGTCAGTTCGCGCGATGTGCGCGCGGCCTCGCGCAAGGCTCCGCGATCCGGCCGCGTCACCAGCACGATTTTCGTGCGCTGTTCATCGCCGAGGCAGGTGAGGGCAGCGCGAAACCGGTCCTCCTGCATCTTGAGCCCTGAATGGGGCCCGAGGCAGGAGGCGCCTCGATCATTGCCTTCGAGAAACCCCGTCCAGGCCTTGGGCAGGCTCAGAAGCCGCAGCGTATGGCCGGTGGGGGCCGTATCGAAAATGATATGGTCGAATTCCGGCATCGCATCGGCCAGCAGTCCGACAAAGGCGTCGAAGGCGGCAATCTCGGTGGTGCAGGCGCCGGAGAGCTGTTCCCGCACTGTCTTCTTCTCGTCCTCGGTGGCGGCAGGACCCATCTGGTCGAGAACGCGGATCCGGTAATCCTCGGCAGCGGCTTCCGGGTCGATGTTCATGGCGAACAGGCCGGGCACATTCGCAACCGCCACGGGCTCGTCGGAGAGCGGCGTCGCCAGCATCTCGTCGAGATTGGAGGCCGGATCGGTGCTGACGAGCAGCACCCGCTTGCCCTGATCGCAAAGCGCAATCGCGCTCGCACAACTGAGCGAGGTCTTGCCGACGCCGCCCTTGCCGGTGAAGAACAGGTAGCGGGTCGGTTCGGTCAGCATCTGGGTCTTGATCATGTCGGTCTCCTGTCAGACAGACCTTAGGCGGATCGGAACCAGATTCCTTGATCGAACGCAATTCGGATGCTGTTTTCGGACAATCAGAGCGTGGCTTCGTATCCGCCCTGGATGACGAGCTGGATCGAGATCAGGAACAGGAGCACCATGATCACCCGCCGGTAAATCACATCCGGCAGCACGCGCGAAATGTAGCGGCCGAGAAAGGTGCCGCCGACCGCAATCGCGCAGAGCACGAGCGCCGTCGTCACATTGAGATCATCCATCAGGCCGAGCGTGTAATAGGCCGGCAGCTTCGACAGATTGACGATCGCAAAGGTGATGGTCGTCGTACCGGCAAATACCATCTTCGGCAGTTTCTGCGGCAGCACATAGGCCTGGAAGGGTGGCGCGCCCGAATGGGCGATGAAGCTGGTGATGCCGGTCAGAACACCCATGAAAAGGCCGAAGGCAAGGTTGGGCTGTCGCGGTTCGGCGGCCTCATGGCGACCGATCCAGGCCGTGAGGCAATAGGCGATACCGATGATGCCGGTCGCAATCACGATCACCCAGGAAGGAACATGTTCGGAAAGGAGGCTCGCCACCAGAACGCCGAACAGGGCCGATGGCGCCAGGATCGCGATGTTGCGGGCCGAAAACTCGCGCCGATAGACCCAGACCCCGACTGCATCCGAAATCAGGAACACCGGCAGAAGGAGCGAGGCCGCCGTCAGCGGATCATACCAGAAGGTCAGCATCGGCACGGCGAGCGTACCGGCTGTTGCAAGGCCGCCCTTGGCCAGTCCGACAATGAGGGCAGCGAGCGCGATGATAAGAAAATGCTCCGGCACGGGATCGATCTTTCGGCTTGGGGGACCGGCTTCACCGGTGCGGATCGTTGAGGGTCAGGGGCGTTCGGTCAGGTCAGCAAGATTGATGTGGACCGACCGTTTCATAACATGAGTTTGCCCGTTCGCCAGTATCTCTCGATTGTCATGCGTCGACCGGAATGGGCTTGTCCTCGAACGGTAGCGACGATTGCAGGAGAATCGTCGTCGTACGCCGCAGATGCTCTGCCATGGCAGTGCGCGCCGTGTCGATATCGCGGGCAATGGCTGCAGCCGCAATGGCATCATGTTCGGCTGTGACATCTCGGCCGGTTTCGTCGAGAGGGCCTGACAGTCGGCGATACCGTTCCGATTGAGTGAATAACTGGCGGCGCAGCCGCAGCCACCACATGTTGCCGCAGGATGCCGTCAGTTCGTCATGGAACAGCGTATGGGCCATGTGCCATTGATCGGAAAACAGGCCGCCATCTGCCATCGAGCGCCCGGCCAGCACTTTAAGACGATGCTGAAGCGCGATGATCCGCCCCTCCCATTCGAGATCGGCGCGCCGGATCGTATCCTCGAGACAGCGACATTCGATCTCGATGCGCACTTCCGTCATGTCGAGCAGATCCTGGCGCGAGATCGGCGCCACGACGAAGCCCTTCTGCGGTTCGGCCACCACCAGCCCTTCGGCCGTGAGGCGCGACAGGGCTTCGCGCACCGCGCCCAGGCTCGCCTCCATCGTCTTGGCGATATGGTCGATCCTGAGCTTTTCGCCTGGCGCATAATGGGCGTGCACGATTGCATCGCGCAGAAGGTTATAGGTTCGCTCGGTGCGGCTCTTGTGCATGGTATCCTCGGTCATGGCTTCACTATATCCTTCCATTCCTCAGATAAATATATTTTTTCGCTTCTTTGGTCGAATGTTCACGTTTATCGCATCCGGGCCGCAACTCGTATTTGCAAATCAGCTGCGCCTTCGTCTTGTCGGCATCAACGACCAGCCGAGCTTCTGCTCCACCAATCCCCACAGTCCCGTGCGGGAAAAGGTCATGACGAGAATCGCGACCAGGCCGAGCACGATGAGATAGATCGTGCCATAATCCGAAAGAAGCTCGCGCAGGAAGAAATAGACCAGCGTGCCGACGATCGCGCCTTCCAGTCGGCCGATGCCACCGATCACCACGATGAAGACGATGATGACGGTCCAGTCGGTCATCGAAAAGGCAGCATCGGGCGAAATCCGCACTTTCTGTAGAAATATGACGGCGCCGATCGCCCCTGTCGCGGCCGAAACCGCGATATAGGTCCAGAGCCGCGTCCGCCAGATATCGACGCCGACGGAGGCCGCCGCCAACCCGTTGTCGCGCAGCGCCATCAGCGCCAGGCCTGCCTTGGAGCGGATGAGCGCATAGGTGCCAGCCAGAATGCCGAGCCCGAGGAAGACGAGCAGCAGATAGACGACGATCTCGCGGCCATCGCGGCTTGCGGCAATGCTGCGGATTGCGCTGGTCGGCAGCGACATGCCAGCGCCTGCGCCCAACGACGGGATGGCGCCGAATACCAGCGACACGGTCTCTGCCGCCACCCAGGTGCCGATGGCGAAATAGGCGCCTTCGAGCCGGAAGAGCAGCGGTGCAAACAGCCAGCCCACCAGCCCGCCGGCAATGGCTGCAATGGCGATCGAGGCTATCGGCGGCAGGCCGAGCCAGATCACGCAGATGAAAAGCGTATAGCCACCGAGACCGACGAAGGCCTGCTGGCCGGTGGAAACCAGTCCGGCATAGCCGGCGAGCAGGTTCCAAAGCACGGCCAGGGCCAGATAGCTCATGATTTCGCCGATCAGCCGCAGATCGGACCGTCCGGCCCAGAGCGGGGCGGAGGCGAGAATGGCTGCGATGACGATCAGGCCAAGGGTAACGCGCAAAGCGGGTTTCGACATGTTCAGTCCATCCGGGGAAAGAGGCCGCGGGGGCGGAAAGCCAGCACCGCGAAAAAGACGAGATGACCAGCGAGGATCTGGAAGGCAGGTGAGATCTGGGCGCCGAATGTCTGCGCCACACCGAGAACGATGCCGCCGGCGAGCGTGCCCCAGAGATTGCCAAGCCCGCCGATGATGACGGCCTCGAAGCCGAAGATGAGGCGCGCCGGCCCGGCGAAGGGATCGAAGTTCGAGCGCGCGGCCAAGAGGATGCCGGCAACTGCGATCACCGCAAAGGAGAGCGCCATCGCTAAAGCCGCGACATGACGGGTGCTGACGCCGATAGAGCGCGCGGTTTCGGGGTCATCCGACGTCGCCCGGAAAGCGCGGCCGATCGCAGTGCGGAAGAAGACCAGTTCGAGCAGGCCGATCACCACCACCGCCACCGCAAAGGTCAAAAGCGGCAGCAGGCCGACCGCGAGGCTACCGGCCGAAACGCTCATGGTTTCGATCGCACCGGCACTCAGTCGACGGGCATCGTTGGAGAAAAGCCCGAGCAGGCTGTTCTGGATGATGACGGCAAAGCCGAACGTTACGAGAATGGGCGGCAACAGGTCCGGCCCGAGCGTGCGGTTGATGACGAACCTTTGCAGCAGGTAGCCGATGCCGGCCATCACCGGTGCGACGATGATAACAGCCGCGAACGGGTGCAGGCCGGTCGCCTGAACCACGACGAGCGCGACATAGGCGGCAAGCACGATGAAATCGCCATGCGCGATGTTGACCAGCCGCATGACGCCGAAGATCAGGCTCAAACCAGCCGCGAAGAGGGCGTAGAGACCGCCAAGCAGGATCCCCTGGATCGCCGCATCGATGAGATTCATGATTTCACTCCCCAAAATAGGCGGCAATGAGCTCGGCCTTGCTGAATGCATCGGCAGGACCTGACAGCACGACCCGTCCCTCGCGCATGCAGACGAGCGACCCCGCAAGCTTGCGCACCCGGTCGACATCCTGTTCGACGAGCACGGCGGAGATGCCGCTGTCGACGATGGCCGGAAGAGCCGCATAGACATCGTTGACCACCACCGGGGCGAGCCCGAGCGAAATCTCGTCGAACAGGATCACGGCAGGATTGGCGACGAGCGCGCGTCCGATCGCCACCATCTGCTGCTGGCCGCCGGAAAGCTGCGTTGCCGCCTGGTTACGGCGCTCGCCGAGAATCGGAAACAGCTCGAAAACCCGATCGATCGTCCATTCGCCGCGGCGTCCGTGATCGGCGGCAATGCGCAGATTTTCCTCCACCGACAGCGAGCGGAACAGGCGCCGGCCTTCCGGCACCATGACGATGCCGATCTTCGGTAGGCGTTCGGGCGTGAGATCGCCGATCGGCTGGCCCCGGAACATCACCATGTCGCGCTCGCGCGGCAACAATCCGAGAATGGCCTTGAAGAGAGTGGATTTGCCGGCGCCATTGGCGCCCACGAGGCCGAGAATGGATTTCTCCGGCACCGACAGGTTGACGCCGAAAAGCGCCTGGAAATCACCGTAGCCGGACGACATGTTGTTGATAGCAAGAAGCGGCTCAGCCATGGGCTTCCTCCGTCGTATCGAGACCGAGATAGATGGCGGCAACCTGCGGGTTCTTCATGATCATGTCCGGATCGCCCTGGGCGATCAGCTGACCGAAATCGAGCACCATCACGCTGTCGACCACCGAGAGCAGGGCATGCAGCACATGCTCGATCCAGATGATGGTGACGCCGGCGGCGCGTATCTCGCGGATGAGAGCCACGAGATCGCGGCATTCCGCTTCCGTGAGGCCGCCGGCAATCTCGTCGAGCAGCAGCAGGCGCGGGCCAGTGGCAAGCGCGCGGGCCAATTCCAGCCTTTTGCGGTCGAGCAGGGTCAGGCCGCCGGCAATCACGTCCGACTTCGGCCCCAGGCCGCAGCGGTCGATCGCTTCGGCTGCGTGCGGTCTGGCGGCATGTTCGCTGACCTGACGGCCGAAGGCGGCGGCGATCAACACATTTTCATAGGCTGTCAGGCCGGAAAAAGGTTGCGGCACCTGGAAACTGCGCGCCACCCCCATATGGCAGCGGCTGCGCGCATCGATGCTTGTGATGTCCTTGCCATAGAGGCTGATCGTGCCGCTGTCGGCTTTCAAGGTGCCGGTGATCAGGTTGAAGAGTGTGGTCTTGCCTGCGCCGTTCGGGCCGATGATTCCGAGCGCATCGCCGGTGGCCACGCGGAACGAAACGTCCTGCGCCACTTTGACGGCTCCGAATGATTTGCATAGCCCGTCGGCCGAAAGTGCATAAGCGCTGTCGGTCATTGGTTCCTCCCATATTTTCAAAGCCTAACCGAGAAAAAATACATACTCAAGGAAATAATACATTTTTTCTTGTGCGACTGAAAAACATGTGCCACAGTCCCGCTCGGTCAAGAGGTTGGGAGGAGGCTTCGATGCCGCAGAATTACGATTACGATATTATTCAGATTGGTTATGGTCCGGTCAGCAAGGTGGCCGCGCTTCTGTTTGCGCGCCAGGGATGGAAGGTCGGCATCTTCGAGCGTCACCATGAAGTCTATCCGCTGCCGCGTGCCGTCTGCATCGACCATGAGGTCTACCGTATGCTGGCGGCGATCGGTCTCGAGGATTTGACCCGCAAGGTCACCGAGCCTTCACCAATTTATCGCTGGTTCAATGCTGAGTGGAAGGAATTGCTGGCGATCGACTGGACCGGCGCTTCGGTCTCCGGCACCGAGGGCGTCAAGTTCGTCCACCAGCCGAGCTTCGAGCGCGCGCTCTGTGTTGCGGTGAAGCAGACGCCGAACATCGATCTGCATTTGCGGTCGGAAGCAATTGGTCTCGAACAGGATGACGACGGCGTCACCGTTGCCATTCGTGACAGCGGAACCGGCGAGACGAAGCGATATCGCAGTCGTTATCTGCTCGGCATCGATGGTGCCAACAGCTTCGTTCGCGAAAGTCTCGGCATCACCCGCACAGACAAGGGTTTCGAGGCCGATTGGCTGGTGGTGGATTTCGCGCTTAATGACGGATTAACCGCCCGCGATCTCGGCCTGGTCGAATGTGGCCAGTATTGCAATCCCAAGCGACCGACCACGATCGTACCGGGCGGCCATGACGATGAGGGGCGTGTCTGCCGGCGCTGGGAATTCATGCGGTTGCCGCATGAAACGCGCGAGGAAATGAACGATCGCGCCAAGGTCGAGGAACTCCTGGGCGACTGGATCAAGCCGGAACAGGGCGAACTGGTCCGCCATGCCGTCTATACGTTCCGCTCGCTGGTCGCCGACGAATGGCGCCGCGGTCGTGTGCTTCTCGCCGGCGATGCCGCCCATCTCATGCCGCCCTTCATGGGACAGGGCATGTGCGCCGGCATGCGCGATATCTGGAACCTCGCCTGGAAGCTCGATCCGGTGCTGCGTGGCACCGCCGACGACACGATCCTCGACACCTACCAGTTGGAACGGCGGCCGCATGTCTCCGATGTGATCGATGCCTCGATCTTCCTGGGATCGATCATCTGCATTCCCGATGAGGCGGCGGCTGCCCAGCGCGACGAGATGTTCCTGTCCGGCAATGCGCCGCCGCCTGCCGATTTCCCGTCGCTCGTCGGCGGCATGCTCGATAAGGCCGCGGATGGAAGCCTCAAGGCACCGGCCGGCGAACTGGCACCGCACGGCGTGGTTCGCCATCGCGGTCGCACCGGCAGGCTCGATGCCCTGGTGCCGGATGGTTTCATGCTTGTCATCGATGACACGATCGATCCGAAAACATTTTCGGCTGCGACCTGGGACGTGCTCGGCGCGCTCGGTGTGAATGTCGTCAATGTGGCGGCCAAGACCGCAGCCAGCGATGAGCACTATGCCGACGTTCAGGGGCAGCTTCTGCCCTGGATGCGAGCACGCAACGTCGCGGCAATGCTGGTCCGACCGGATTTCTATGTCTTCGGTGGAGCAGGCGACAAGTCGCGACTGGAGGAGGTCGTGGCCGAACTGGGTCGCCAGGCGAGGGAGTTGGGGTTGCTCCGGGAGGGAGCCCCGAAAAAAGCCGCGGCCCAATAGGTCCCGGCACCAGAGGAGGAGAAAGCATGACACGGATACTGAATTCCACCTGGACCCGGCGACGGGTTCTCGGGACGGGGGCGGCTGCGCTTGCAGCACCCGTGATCCTGCCGCGCCGGGGCTTTGCCGGAGAAAATGAAATCCGCATCGGCTGGATCAGTCCGACCAGCGGGCCGGTGGCCGCGTTCGGCTCTGCTGACGACTATATCATGCAGGGTGTCCAGAGCATCATCGACAAGGGTCTCGATATCAACGGCACCCATTATTCGATCAAGATCATCCGGCGCGATACACAGTCGAACCCCAATCGCGCCGCCGAAGTGGCCTCGCAGCTGATCCTGAAGGACAATGTGCATCTCATGCTGTCCTCCTCGACGGCCGACACTGTGCTGCCGGTGGCCGACCAGTGCGAGACCAATGAAGTGCCGAGCATTTCCACCGATACGCCCTGGGATGCCTTCTTCTTCGCCCGTGGTGGCGATCCTGCCGTCGGCTTCAACTGGACCTACCATTTCTTTTGGGGCGCGGCGCAGATCGTCGACAGCTATTCGTCGCTCTGGAGCCAGATCGAGACCAACAAGAAGGTCGGACTGCTGCTTTCCAACGACAGCGACGGCGTCGCCCAGTCCAATCCGGAAACCGGCATGGCCGCCATGCTGCGCAAGGCGGGTTACGAGGTGGTCGATGGTGGCCTGTTCGAGCCGCTCTCGGATGATTATTCGGCCCAGATCTCGAAGATGAAGGATGCCGGCGTCGATATCCTCACCGGCGTCTTCCTGCCGCCGGACTGGACCACCTTCTGGCTGCAGGCGGCCCAGCAGGGTTTCAAGCCGAAGGCGGCAACAATCGCCAAGGCGTTGCTGTTCTCCGATGCCGTTGCGGCCCTGGGCGATCACGGTGTCGGCCTGTCGTCGGAAGTCTGGTGGTCGCCCGATCACCCGTTCCCCTCGACGCTGACCGGCCAGAGTTCGGCCGATATTGCCGGTGGTTTCGAAAAGGCAACCGGCAAGCAGTGGATCCAGCCGATGGGCTACAAGCACGCGCTTCTCGAAGTGGCGTTCGATGTGCTCAAGCGCTCGGCCGATCCCACCGATCCCGGCGCGATCATGGATGCGGTCAAGGCAACCAACATCACGACGCTCGTCGGTCCGGTGAACTGGAAGACGGGGCCGGTGCCGAATGCCTCGCAGACGCCGGTCGTCGGCGGGCAGTGGGTCAAGGGCGAGAAATGGCCGTTCGAGATCAAGGTTGCCGAAAACAAATATGCGCCAGACATCAAGGTGCAGAAGCCGTTCGCAGCACTTTGATGCGCTGAGAGCAAGCGAAGGAAAGACCGGACGGGTCCGGTCTTTCTCCGGAAATAAAATATATTTTATCTAGACAAATGGATTTTATGTTCCTAGAAAAGAAGCATCGGAGAAGCCGAAGATCGGCTTTTCCCGGGCATCTGGGATCGAGGGAAGGGGAGGATTCGTTTTTATGCTGAACCGTCAGATCCAGCTCGTTTCCCGGCCGGTCAAGGGACCGGCAGTCGACAATTTCGCGCTAAGGACGGTCGAACTCCGTGCGCCTGTTGCCGGTGAAATCCTTTTGCGCACGCTCTATCTTTCGCTTGATCCCTATATGCGAGCCCGCATGTATGATGGTGGTAATTATGCCGCCAGCGCTGCGCTCGGCGAGCCGATGGTGGGTTCCACCGTCAGCATCGTGGCAATGTCGAACCATCCCGATTTCCGGGTTGGTGATTATGTCGAAAGCGGTCATGGCTGGCAGGAGTTCGCGCTCTCCGATGGAGCCGGCTTGCGGCGGATCGATCCCGATCTGGCGCCGGTGTCCACCGCGCTCGGTATTCTCGGCATGCCGGGCCAGACCGGCTATACGGCACTGATGCGCCACGGACAGCCGCGCGCCGGCGAAACGTTGGTCGTTTCCGCGGCGTCGGGGGCCGTCGGTTCCGTGGTCGGTCAGGTGGCGGAGATCCTGGGTTGCCGGGTGGTCGGTATCGCCGGCGGTCCCGAGAAATGCCGTTTTCTCACCGATGAACTCGGCTTTGATGCGGCGGTGGATCATCGTTCGCCACAGTTTTCGGACGAACTTGCCAAAGCCTGCCCGTCCGGCATCGATATCTATTACGACAATGTCGGCGGCCGGGTGTTCGAGACCGTGCTGCCGCTCGTCAATGCCCAGGCCCGCATCCTTGTCTGCGGCACCATCGCAGTGGATCGCAACCAGCCCGGCGCCGACGGTACCGGTTCGATGCAGGCGCTTCTGTCGACGGTGCTCGTCAAGCGGCTCAGCATCCGCGGTTTCATCTACAGCGATGACGATCTGATGGCGCTGGCGCCGGAATTCCGCACGCGGGTGGGGCAATGGCTGCGCGAGGGCAGGCTGCGCTATCGCGAGCAGATCGTGCATGGACTTGAGAATGCCCCGGAGGCCTTTCTCGGCCTCTTCCGGGGAGACAATTTCGGCAAGCTTGTCGTCAAGGTCTCGGAACCCTGACGGAAGCGCTGCGGATCATTTGACTGCAATGGGAGGAACATATGCAGAAGAAGTTTGAACCGAAAGTCTTTCAGCTCGGCTATATCGCGCTGGAATCGGCGGACATCGAAAAGACGCGCCACCACTATGCCGAAACCATCGGCATGACCCAGACCGATGTCGGCCATGATGGCGAACGCTATCTGTCGATCGGCTTTGACCATCACAATATTGTGCTGCGCAAGGCCGACAAGAAGGCGCTCGCCCATCTCGGTTTTCAGCTGAAGCCCGAATTCGACGTTACCGATATCCTGAAGGATGCCCAGGCGCGGGGTTTGACCGCAAGCATCAAGACCGACAGCCAGCCCGGCATTCATAAGCTGGTTGAAGTCGAGGCGCCCGGCCACAGCATCTTCCAGTTCTATAACGAGATCGCCGCACCCGCACCGGGCTTCAAGAAGACCGGCGTTTCGCCCTTGCGCCTCGGCCATATTGCCGTGGCCTCGTCGGATGGCGAAAAGCTGATGGATTTCTATCGCGATTTCCTCGGCTTTGCCTTTACCGACACGATCGCCGGCATCGCCAACTTCCTGACCTGCAATCGCGAGCATCATGTCGTCAATGTCATGAATATTCCCGACAACCGCGTCCACCACATCGCCTTCCAGCTCAAGGGCAATGCCTCGCACGCCATGGCCTGCGATACGCTGCGCGAACACGGCGTCCCGGTGAAATGGGGCCCGGGCCGCCATACGGCTGGCCACAATCTCGCCGGCTACCACTACGATCCGGATCAGGTTCTGATCGAACTCTATACCGACATGGACGTCTATATCCCCGAGCTCGACATGTGCGAGCCGCGTCCCTGGCACGAACATTTCCCCATGCGTCCGCGCGAATGGAAGCTGACCGAGCTGAGCGCCTGGGAAACCGATTACGCCTTCAACCTCGCCATGGGTTGAGCCCATCCTATCCAGACATTCCAGAGAAGGACTCCCAAATGCATGTAGTACGTTTCTCGGTCGGCGGCGCAGCCGGCCAGGTCGGCATCCTTGCCGGCGACAAGGTCATTCCGCTTTCGGCACTGGTGAAGGATGCGCCGCAGGATATGCGTTCCGTGATCGCCGACTGGGATCGTATCGCGCCTGAACTGGCGGGCGCGACCGCCTCGACGGCATCGATTCCGCTTGCTTCCGTCCAGCTCCTTGCGCCGGTCGAAAATCCGGAAAAGATCCTGGCGATCGGCCTCAACTATGCCGACCATGTCGAGGAGGCCCGCGGCAGCGGCCTGACGATCCCCACCGAACAGGTCTGGTTCTGCAAGCAGCCGAGTTCGGTCAATGCGCCGAACGGCGATATCCAGGTCCCGAAGGCTTCCGACAAGCTCGACTACGAAGTGGAAATGGTCGCGATCATCGGGAAGGGCGGTCGTCATATTTCCCGCGAAGATGCCGCCAAGCATGTGTTCGGCTATGCGGTCGGCAATGATGTCAGCGTGCGCGACTGGCAGATGAAGACCGCCCAGTGGATGCTCGGCAAGTCGTTCGACACCCATGCGCCGTTCGGCCCGGCCATCGTCACCGCCGACGAGATCGGCGATCCGCACCGTCTCGCCATCAAGTGCTACGTCAATGGCGAGCTTCGCCAGAACTCCAACACCAAGCATCTGATCTTCAAGGTCTGGGACCAGATCGCCGAACTGTCGACGGCCATGACGCTGAAGCCGGGCGATGTCATCTATACCGGCACGCCGGGCGGTGTCGGCCTCGCCTTCAAGCCGCCGCGCTTCCTCAAGGCGGGCGATGTGGTTCGCTGCGAAATCGAGGAAATCGGCGTCATCGAAAACCGGGTCGTCGCCGAAGCCTGATCCTGCCGTTTGGCTGAAGGGAAATCACTCCATGGCTGATAAAGTCATCATCACCTGTGCCATCACGGGTAGCATTCACACGCCCTCCATGTCGCCGCATCTGCCGGTGACGGCAGACCAGATCACGGCCGCTTCCATCGAAGCGGCCGAGGCCGGGGCGGCCGTCATCCACCTGCATGCGCGTCATCCCGACACCGGCAGACCGGACCAGTCTCCGGCCCGCTTCATGGAGTTTCTGCCGCGGATCAAGCAGCAGACCAACGCCATTCTCAACATCACCACCGGCGGCGGCATGGGCATGTCGATCGACGAGCGGCTGGCGCCGGCGCTCCAGCTCGAGCCCGAAGTGGCCTCGATGAACATGGGCTCCTTCAACTTCAACATTTCCGGTGCGGCCCGCGCTCTCAAGGAGCCCAGCCAGCCCTGGGAGCGGCAATATCTCGAAGCCTCGAAGGATCTCATTCTCTCCAACACCTTCACCCAGATCGAGAAGGGCATGCGCAGCCTCGGCGACAAGGGCACGCGCTTCGAATTCGAGTGTTACGATGTCGGTCATCTCTACAACCTGGCCCATTTTGCCGATCTTGGCCTCGTCAAGCCGCCCTTCTTCGTCCAGTGCATTTTCGGCATTCTCGGCGCTATCGGGCCGGATCCGGAAAACCTGATGTTCATGAAGTCGACCGCCGATCGCCTGTTTGGCAAGGATTACCGCCTGTCGGTGCTGGGCGCCGGGCGTCATCAGTTTCCGCTCATCACCATGGGCGCTATTCTCGGCGGGAATGTCCGCGTTGGGCTTGAGGACAATCTCTATCTCGGCAAGGGCCAGCTTGCGCCATCCAATGCCGATCAGGTATCCAAGATCCGCCGGATCCTGGAAGAGCTCAGCCTCGAGATCGCAACGCCCGACGAGGCCCGCGCGATGCTGGGCACCAAGGGGCCGGATCTCGTGAAGTTCTGAGCCGGGAGAGCGTTGATGATGGAATTCTACTTTGCCCGCGGCGCCTGCTCGCTCGGCATTCATGTCCTGCTCGAGGAAGCGGGTGCCGACTATCGCGGCGTGGCGATCGATCTTCGCGCCGCCGAGCAGTTCAGCGAGCGCTTTCGTGCGGTCAATCCCAAGAGCAAGGTGCCGGCCTTGGTGCGTGAGGAGGGTGGTCTCCTGACCGAGTTCCAGACGATCGCGCTCTGGATCGCCAGGACCTATCCCGAGGCAAACCTTCTGCCCGGCGGTTTCGAAGGCGAACTTCGCGCCCTCGAACTGCTCGACTACATGGTCGGGACCGTGCATATGCGCGGTTTCACCTTCATTCTGGTGCCCGGAAAATTTGTGAGCGGCGAAGCGGCCCAGACGGAACTTCGCGCGCATGGCCGCGACGTCGTCGAAAAGGGACTTGCCCAGCTTTCCGAACAGCTCTCCGACCGGGACTGGCTGCTTGGCGACTATTCGATCGCCGATGCCGGCCTGTTCTATATGACGATGTGGGCCGACAGGATCGGCCTTGAACTCCCGGCCAACATCGCCGCTTTCCGCGAGCGCATGCTTTCGCGCCCGGCCGTTCGGCGTGCACTTGAACTGGAAGCCTGACCGAAGACGGTTGCTGTCGCCATTGATCTTGTCCTTTCCTTAAGCCGTGATATCCATTCGGATAGAACGATCGGAAGGACAGGATCATGGTGCGATTGAACGAAATCCGCGAAAATGAAGTTGCCGTCGAGGCGCCGGATCCGGTCGACGCGCATCTGACCTATATCGGCCGCATCAAGACGCCCTGGACCTCACGGATGGAAACGCCGCGCCAGGGCCGTCATGACGGACCGGTATGCGAAATCGAGATCTTTGAGCCCTGGGTGGCGGCGCTCAAGGGCGTCGAGCGCTTCGAGCGGCTGGAAATTCTCTATTGGCTTGATCAGTCCCGCCGCGATCTCGTGCTGCAAAGCCCGGCCTCGAACGGCGAGGTGCATGGAACCTTCTCGATCCGCTCGCCGGTCAGGCCCAATCCGATCGGCACCTCGATCGTTCTTCTCGACCGGATCGAGGGCAATCGCCTCTTCGTGCGTGGATTCGATTGCCTCGACGGTACGCCGCTTCTCGATCTCAAACCCGACAGGTCGCTGTTCAAACCGATCGCGCCGCCGCAACCCGGCGACTTCGAAACCGCACCGCGCGCCCATTGCGTCAAAGCGTAAGCTGCTGCTTTCAATAGGGATTTTCGAACTTTCGCAGGGAATTTGTCGCAAAAGTGATTTTTGTTGGGATACGCCATGTCGATGTCGCAAACAGGCTGGCGGTGTCGTATCGCCTGTGTTGATATCGCGATGCTTGAGGTGCCCGGCAGTTTTCGCCGGGAGAATTGGGAAGCCGGTCGAATTCCGGCGCTGCCCCCGCAACGGTAGGGGAACTCAAGGGCGACGGGAGCCACTGGGCCTAGGCCTGGGAAGGGGTCGCCTGGTCCGCAAGGACAGTTCCATAGCCCGGAAACCAGCCTCGGGAATTTGAACTCGACTGATCGCGGTGGGCGGTCAAGAGGCAGATGGCCCGTGACGTCCGGTTCCGCCGGTCCGTGCTGGCGCGTCCCCTCGATGTCCACCATGCCCAGTCCTTGGAAAACGACGAGGACCGACCATGGACATCCGTTCCGACATGCTTTCGCGGCTCAAGAACCGTAAACCCGGCTTCAGCCTGGACCAGCCCTTCTACATCGATCCGGCCTATTACCAGCTCGATCTCGAACATATATGGTACAAGGACTGGCTGTTCATCGGTCACGATTGCGAACTGCCGAATCCCGGCAGCTACATGACGGTTCAGGTCGGCGCCTATCCGGTCGTCATCGTTCGCGACAATGATGGCAAGATCAACGCGCTCCACAACTCCTGCCGCCATCGCGGCAGCCGCGTCTGCCTCGAGCACAAGGGCCAGTCGCCCAAGCTCGTCTGCCCCTATCACCAGTGGACCTACGAGCTCGATGGCAAGCTGCTCTATGCGCGCCAGATGGGTGAGAATTTCGACACATCGGGCTTCGGCATGAAGCCGGTGGCCTGTGAAACCGCCGGCGGCTACATCTTCATCTGTCTCGCCGACGAGCCGATGGATTTCGCGCCCTTCCGCGCCATGATGGAACCCTATTTCCTGCCGCACCGCCTGCGGGATGCCAAGGTCGCCTTCGAGAGCACCATCATCGAGAAGGGCAACTGGAAGCTCGTCTGGGAAAACAACCGCGAATGCTACCATTGCGCCGGCAACCATCCCGAACTCTGCAAGACCTATCCCGAAGCCCCCACGGCGACCGGCGTCAACGGTGCCGAGGATGATCCGGAAATCGCCGAGCACTGGCAGAAATGTGAGGGCATCGGCCTGCCGAGCAAGTTCGTCATCGATCCGGCCGGCCAGTTCCGCACCGCCCGCATGCCGCTCCTGCGCGATGCCGTCTCCTATACGATGTCGGGCCGTAAGGCGGTGCAGATGCGCCTGTCCGACCAGGTCAACATGGACCGCATCGGCACGCTTCTGCTGTTCCATTACCCGACCACCTGGAACCATGTGCTTTCCGACCATGCCGTGACCTTCCGCGTGCTGCCGATCAGCGCCACCGAAACCGCCGTCACCACCAAGTGGCTCGTCCACAAGGATGCGGTCGAGGGCATCGACTACCGTCTCGACGAACTCACCCATGTCTGGACCGAGACCAACGACCAGGACCGCCAGATCGTCGAGGAAAATGCCTTCGGCATCCAGTCGCCGGCCTATGAACCGGGCCCCTATTCGGAAGTGCATGAGGGCGGCGTCGCCCAGTTCGTCGAATGGTACGCCAACTTCATGGAGAAGCGGCTGACGGGCAAGCCCGCGCTGCGCTCCGTCGCCTGATCGGGGGAAACGCGATGGCCAAGGTGCAACTGATGGGCTCCGTGCCCGCCGCCCTTCATATCGATGAAATGAAGCCGTGGAACTCCGCCCGCCAGATGCTGGTCTGCACCGGCGTCGTCGATGAGGCGCCGGACGTCAAGACCTTCACCTTCGCGGTGGAGGGCGGCGGCTGGTTCCGTTATCTGCCGGGCCAGTTCATCACGGTGGAACTGCGTGCCGAAGGGGGAGATCTGCACCGCACCTACACGATCTCGTCGTCGCCATCGCGTCCCTATGCCATTGCCATAACCATCAAGGCGCAGCCCAACAGCATCGGCACCCGCTGGATGTTCGATAATATCGTGGCGGGCAGCCGCGTGCGCGCCTATGGGCCGAGCGGCCATTTCACGCTGTCGCGCAATCTGGCGAAGAAATATCTTTTCGTTTCGGCCGGGTCCGGCATCACGCCCATGATGTCGATGCTGCGCTGGCTCGCCGATTGCGCACCGGGGACTGATGTCACCTTCATCAATTCCTCGCGCCGTCCGGAAGAGATCATCTTCCGCGAAGAGCTGGAACTGCTGGCGACCCGCATGCCCAACCTCAAGCTCGGCTTCCTGCCGGAATCGCGCTCGGGCGTCACGCCCTGGGCGGGGCTGATGGGCCGCATCGATCTGCAGAAACTGACGATGTTCGCGCCCGATTTCCTCGATCGCGAGATCTTCTGCTGCGGACCCGATCCCTTCATGAAGGCGGTGAGCACCATCGTTAAGGCAGAGGGTTTCGATATGGCCCACTACCATCAGGAAAGCTTTGGTGCGACCGCGCTGACCGATGTTGCCCAGAAGCCGGCCAATGACGATGTGCTGGCCGGCGAAGAAGCTGGCAACCGCCACAAGGTCGAGTTTCTCGGCACCGGTGAGCAGGCGTTCTGCGCCGGAGACCAGACGGTTCTTGTCGCGGCCCGATCGGTTTCCGTTCGCATTCCCGCCGCCTGCGAAAGCGGCCTTTGCGGTACCTGCAAGGTCAAGAAACGTTCCGGCGAGGTCGAGATGCACCATAATGGCGGCATTTCCGATGCCGAGATCGCCGATGGCTATATCCTGGCCTGCTGCTCGCGCCCGCTCGGCACTATCGAGATCGAGGCCTGACATGGTTGCCGGGGAGGGGATGCAGCCAGAACCACGAAGCCCTGAAGATCTGTTTCTAGCCTGGCTTTGCGATCTCGATGACCGTGCCGATATTGCTGGCGAAGCGGTCAGGGAAATCGCGCGGATCGATGATCTTGGCGAGCGGTCCGACGCCATTTCGCAATTACGGGCGATGCTCATGATCGCAAGCCGCTGCCTGCCGCAACCGACCGGGCGGCGCAACCGCAGCTATCATTGACAGGAAGAGAGTGGCAGCCGATCTACGCTCTAGACCGGCTGCAGCCTGCCATCGGTCGATCCGACATCGTCAGAATGTGCGACAGATTGTCGTTGCCCACGACCAGATCCGACAGGAAAACCGCATCGAGCGAGGTGTAGAAAGCCTCGACCGCCTTCTGGATCGCCGGCCGCAGCCAGCAGGCGGAAACGAGCGGACAGGTGTTGTTTCGGCTCATGCATTCGGCAAAGGGAAGATCCTGTTCGAAGGCGCGAAAAACCGTGCCGATGTTGATTTTCTCGGGCTCGTGCGCCAATTGAAGCCCGCCGGTACGGCCCCGGGACGCATCGATCACGCCCTTGTGGGCAAGCGTACGGATCACCTGCGCGAGATGATTTTCGGACGCGTTGCAGGCTTCGGCGATATCGACTTTGCGCACCATCCTGTCCGGATTGACGGCGCAGAACATCAATGTCCGAATGGCCAGATTGGTGCGCGTCGTGATCCGCATCGCTATGGATTCCCCTCCATCATCGTCCTATGGATAGGCCCCAAAAAGCCGGTCGATATTGATCTGCATCAACATGTCTGGAGAATGATGTTGTTTTGGAGTGGCTTACCGTGCCGGCTTTGGAAACGGGCCGGGCGATGACCAGAAGAGCAGGGCGCAAGACAGATCCGGCAGCACAAAGGCTGCTCGCGATCGAGAGCGGTGAACGACCGAGGCTCCGGCTTGCGACGGCTCTGATCCTGGCCGGCGGCCTGTTGGTGCCGGTTCAGTCGGCAATTGCGGCTTACGGGCTGGGACGCGTCGCGCTCGATCCCGCGCTCGATGCCCCCATTCTCGGGCTGGTTCTCGCCTTTGCCCTTGCCGGGCTTCTGCGGATGGCGCTCGATCTTTATGGTGGACGTCTGGCCTTCCTGGCGGCGCAATCGGCCATCGACCGGCTTCGAAACCGGCGCGTCGCCACCGCGCTTCTGACGTCGCCCTTTGCTTCCGGCCAGCTTTCCTCGGCAGCGCATGCCGCACTCATCGGCGAGAAACTCGATCTCCTGGCGCCCTATTTTTCCCGCTACTGGCCGGCGCGCCGCAAGGTCATGCTGTTGCCCTTCGTCATCCTTGCCGTCACGGCCTGGTATTCCTGGGCGGTGGCGCTGATCCTCCTCGTTGCCGGGCCGCTCATCCCGCTCTTCATGGCTTTGATCGGCATTTCGGCGCGCAACCTCTCCGAAAAGCAGCTCGCCGAAACGGCCTCCATCAACGCGCTTCTGCTCGAACGTCTCAATGCGCTTGCCGATATCCGCCTGCTCGATGGCCGGGCCACCATGCTCAGCCAGTTTGCGGCCAGTGCCGAAGCGCTCCGGCTGCGCACCATGGCCGTCCTGCGCATCGCCTTTCTGTCATCGACGGTGCTTGAACTTTTCTCGGCGCTGGGTGTGGCGCTCGTCGCCGTCTATGTCGGTTTCAGCCTGCTTGGCGTCTTCTCCTTCGGCAGCTGGGGCACGCCGCTTGGCCTGTCGGAAGGCCTGCTCCTGCTGCTTTTGGCGCCGGAATTCTTCAATCCGCTGCGCGAACTGGCCGCCGGCTGGCATGATCGCGCTTCCGCACTCGCCGTCGCCGGCGAGATCGATGCCGAGGAGAAACGCGATCCGCTGCGTATTCTGGGTCGGGGTGCGGTCGCCGAATCGCTTGCCGGTCCACTCTCGCTTGAGACACGCGATCTCGTGGCCGAACTGCCGGGAACGGCCGCCATCGCCTATCCCGATTTCGTGATCCGGACCGGCGAGACGGTGGCGGTGAGCGGCCCGAGCGGCGTCGGCAAGAGCCTGCTTCTGAGCCTCCTTGCCGGCCTCATTCCGCCCCGCAGCGGCTCGATCCTCGTTCATGGCGCGCTGCTTGACGACAGCAACGCCGATCGCTGGCGGGCCGAGATTGCCTGGATCCCGCAGCGGCCGAAATTCCGCAGTGCCAGCATCCGCGCCAATCTCTGCGGTTCAGCCCAGCCGCTCGATCACGAAAGGCTGGATCGCGCCCTTGCGCTGGCTGGTCTGCAGGAGGTGATTGCGCGCCTGCCACGCGGGCTCGATACAAGGCTCGGCGAAAGCGGTAGCCAGCTTTCGGGCGGTGAGGCGCGTCGCCTGATGATCGCGCGTGCGCTCTATGCCGACGCCACGCTTATCCTTGCCGACGAACCCACCGCCGATCTCGATGCCGACAATGCCGCCCGGGTTGCGGATGCCCTGCTTGGCCTTTCGAATGGCGGCCGCACCCTCATCGTCGCCACCCACGATCAGGACCTTGTGGGGCGGATGGACCGCGTCATTGCGCTTGGAGGTCAGCCATGAAGCGGCTCTTTCGCATTGCCGTTACGGTCTGGAAGCCGCATGCCGGCAAGCTGTTGCTTGGTGCGCTGCTGTCGGTGCTGGTGCTCGCCATGGGCCTGTCGTTGCTCGGCCTGTCGGGCTGGTTCATCACCGCCTCGGGTCTAGCCGGGCTTGCCGGCCTCGGCATCGCCTTCGATGTCTTTCGCCCGAGCGCGATGATCCGTTTCCTGGCGCTCGGTCGTGCCGGCACCCGCTATGGCGAGCGGCTCTATGTCCATGATGCGACCCTGCGCGGGCTGGCCGAACTCCGGCTGCGGTTGCTCAATTCGATGAGCCATCTTCCTGTCCGCCGCATGAGCGCCCTCAATGGGTCCGAGCGGCTCAACCATCTGACCACCGACGTCGATGCGCTTGATGGCATCGCTTCACGGCTCCTCATTCCGCTGATTGCCGCCGCCATTCTCCTGCCCGCGGCCTTTGCCATCGTCTGGCGGATGGCGGGCATAGCCATGGCGCTTTCCCAGACCGCCAGCCTGCTTGTGGGCGTCATCGCCGCCTTCGCGCTGACCACAAGCCTGGGCCGCAAGCCGTCGCGACGCGCCCACCGCGCCATGCAGGCCGTGCGCCTGCGCTTCATCGATACGCTGCGGGCGCAATCGGAAACCATCATGGAAGGGGAGGCGGACCGCGCAGCGCGATCGGTTCTTGCGGCCCATGATCGCCTGCAGGCAGCGCAGAAGGACGTCGATCGCTCCGAACGTCTCGGCAGCTTCGTTCTTGCCGCCGCGGCCACCACGTCTGCATCTCTCAGCCTGCTGCTTGCGATCCTGTTGGCCCGGTCGGGCGCGCTCGAACTGCCGCTCGCCGCCGCCGGCTTCTTCGTTGCGCTGGCGCTGCCGGAAGTCACGGCACCGCTGGTGCGCGCTGCGGCCGATTATGCGCGCATGGCCGATGCCGCCCGCCGCATCGATCCGCAACTGCATCCGGAGCCGTCACCCGAACGCGCTGCAAAGACAGGTTCCGCCGTCGCCGCGTCTGCGCCGGTGCTCGCCTTCGACCATATCACTTTCCGGCAGGGTGACCGTATCATCCTCCGCGATTTCTCGCTTTCGCTGCAGGTGGGCGAAACGGTTGCGCTGGTCGGCGAAAGCGGCGTCGGCAAGAGCACCTTGCTTCTGCTCGCGGCCGGCCAGATGGAGCCGGAGGCCGGCCATATCCACCTTCATGGCCGGGCGATCGGCGACTGGGCCGAACCCGATCTCCTCCGCGCGGTGACCTATCTTCCCCAGCGCAGCGCCCTCATGAGCGGCACCATTTTCGAGGCGCTGCAACTGGCAAGGCCGGATCTGACGGTTGACGAGGCCTGGTCGGTACTCTCGGCCGTGGCGCTTGATCGCGTCATCGATGCGCGCGGCGGCCTGGCCTCCCGGCTCACCGAAGCGGGCGCCGGTCTGTCGGGCGGCGAGCAGCGGCGTCTGACGCTGGCACGCGCGCTTCTCAGGCGTCCGTCGCTTCTGCTGCTCGACGAGCCGACCGAGGGACTCGACGAGGCGACGGCAGAGACGGTGCTAAAGGGCATTCGTGCCTATCTGGAGCCGGAAACTGCCATTCTTCTCGCCTCCCACCGTGCGGCAGAACGACGCTGGGCGGATCGCAACCTGCTGGTTTCCAGGCCTTCTGGCGCTTAAGGCGCATTGGAAATACACCTTATTGATCTCAATCAAAGTGTACGGCCCCTGTTTTGGCTAGTACATATAGTGCATTTTATATGCATTTTTGACTGGAGTGAGATGAGATGATGGACATTGATGTCGTAGAGCTGTCACGCCTGCAATTTGCGATGACGGCGCTTTACCATTTCCTCTTCGTTCCCCTCACTTTGGGCCTGTCCATCCTCGTTGCGATCATGGAGACGGTCTATGTCATGACCGATCGTCCGATCTGGCGGCAGATGACCAAATTCTGGGGAACCCTGTTTGGAATCAATTTCGTTCTCGGTGTCGCCACCGGGATCACCATGGAATTCCAGTTCGGCATGAACTGGAGCTATTACAGCCATTATGTCGGCGATATTTTTGGTGCCCCGCTTGCCATCGAGGGCCTGATGGCCTTCTTCCTCGAAGCGACCTTCGTTGGCCTGTTCTTCTTCGGCTGGGACAAACTGTCGAAGGTGGCACATCTGGTCGTCGCCTGGCTGGTGGCGATCGGCTCGAACTTTTCGGCGCTGTGGATCCTGATCGCCAATGGCTGGATGCAGCATCCGGTCGGCGCCACCTTCAACCCCGTCACCATGCGCATGGAAATGACCAGCTTCTTCGAGGTCATGTTCAACGAAGTCGCGCAGGCGAAATTCGTCCATACCGTCTCGGCAGGCTATGTCACCGCCTCGGTCTTCGTGCTCGGCGTTTCGGCCTGGTATCTGCTGAAGGGCCGTCACATCGATCTCGCCCGCCGGTCGATAGCGGTGGCGGCGAGCTTCGGCCTTGCCTCGGCGCTCTCCGTCGTCGTTCTCGGCGATGAATCGGGCTATTCGGTCGGCTATTCGCAGAAGATGAAGATGGCGGCCATCGAAGGCATGTGGGAAACCCAGCCGGCACCGGCCTCCTTCACCCTTGTCGGCTTTCCCGATCAGAAGGCGCGCGAAACCCATTACGCCATCCATATTCCCTATGTGATGGGCCTGATCGGCACCCGTTCGCTGACCGAGCAAATTCCCGGCATC
This sequence comes from Fluviirhizobium alvei, assembly GCF_030551875.1. Classification (GTDB taxonomy): domain Bacteria; phylum Pseudomonadota; class Alphaproteobacteria; order Rhizobiales; family Rhizobiaceae; genus Rhizobium_E; species Rhizobium_E alvei. The sequence goes on from NZ_JAUOZU010000002.1 coordinate 29,126, forward strand.
GACAAGCTGGTTGCCGAGGGCGAAGCCCGCATCCGTTCGGGAATCCAGGCCTATGATGCGCTGATGGCAATCCGCGCCAACAAGCATCAGGTCACTCCGGAACTCAAGAGCCGCTTCGAGGAACATGGGGCCGATCTCGGCTTTGCGCTTCTGCTCAAGCGTTATGTCGACGATCCGCGCCAGGCGACGCCGGAACAGATCACCATGGCGGCGAACGACACGGTTCCCACCGTCTGGCCCCTGTTCTGGGCCTTCCGCATCATGGTCGGCCTCGGCTTCTCCTTCATCGCGGTCATGGCCTGGTTCTTCTACATGTCGTCGTTTAGGCGCATGCAGTTCCCGCGCTTTGCGCTCTGGCTCGCCGTCATCATCATCCCGACGCCCTGGATTGCCGCCGAACTCGGCTGGTTCGTCGCCGAATTCGGTCGCCAGCCCTGGGTGGTGGATGGCGTTCTGCCCACGGTACTGGCTGCGTCCCAGCTCAGCGTGACCGATCTCCTGATCACGCTCGCCGGTTTCGTGCTCTTCTACACGGTGCTGTTCGTGGTCGAGATGGGCCTGATGATCAAATATATCCGCAAGGGTCCGCATCAGGATGTCGCTGAAACCGATGTCTGGATGGCCAGCCACAGTGGCCGGCTCGCCGGTGCCCCTGCACCCCTTCCTGCGGAGTAATGGTGATGGTTCTTTTCGAACTGATTGATTTCGATCTCCTGCGCGTCGTCTGGTGGCTGCTCCTGGGCGTCCTGCTCACCGGCTTTGCGCTCACGGATGGCTTTGATCTGGGCGTCGGCGCGCTTCTGCCCTTCGTTGCCCGCACCGATATGGAGCGCCGCATCGCGCTCAACACGATCGGCCCGGTCTGGGAAGGCAACCAGGTCTGGTTCATCCTCGGCGGCGGCGCCATCTTCGCCGCCTGGCCGCCGCTCTATGCGGTCAGCTTCTCGGGCTTTTATCTGGCGATGTTTGCCGTTCTGGCGGCCCTCATCCTGCGTCCGGTCGGCTTCAAGTACCGCTCCAAGCGCGACAGCGCCCTCTGGCGGTCGGCCTGGGACTGGGCGCTTTTCGTCGGCGGCGCGGTGCCGGCACTGATTTTCGGCGTTGCCATGGGCAATGTGCTGCAGGGCGTGCCCTTCCGCTTCAACGAGGATCTGATGATCTTCTATGAAGGCAGCTTCTTCGGCCTGCTCAATCCCTTCGCGCTGCTGGTCGGGGTCGTGTCGCTCTCCATGCTCGTCATGCATGGCGCCGCCTGGCTCAACCTCAAGACTGAAGGCACAGTCCAGGCTCGGGCCCGCAAGATCGGTGCTGCCGCTGCCCTCATAACCATCGCGACTTTCGTACTGGCCGGTGTCTGGCTGGCCTATGGCATCACCGGCTATGAAATCACCAGCGTCATCGCGCCGGGGTCGCCCTCCAATCCGCTGCTGAAGGACGCTGCGGCGAGCGGAAACTGGCTTGCGGCCTATTCGGTACGGCCGTGGATCGCAGTGGCACCGGTGCTCGGAATAATTGGTGCTACCCTGGCTTACCTCGGATTGAGGGCCGGACGCGAAGTCTCGACGCTGCTCTATTCGAAACTGGCGATCATCGGCATCATCGCAACGGCGGGGCTCACCATGTTCCCCTTCATCCTGCCGTCGTCGCTGGATCCGAAGGCATCGCTGACCGTCTGGGATGCCTCGTCCTCGCACCAGACCCTGTTCGTGATGCTTGTGGCTGCCGTCATCTTCATGCCGATCATCCTCGCCTACACCGCCTGGGTCTACAAGGTTCTGTGGGGCAAGGTCACAGCCGCCGAGATCACCGTCAAATCTGAATCCGTCTACTGAGAAAGGATCCTATCATGTGGTATTTCGCCTGGCTTCTCGGCCTTCCACTCGCCGCCCTCTTTGCCGTCGTCAATGCGATGTGGCTCGAAATGCAGGAGGACCGGAAATTGATGCAGACGGTTCCCGTTCCGACCAAGAAAGCGTAGTCTGCTTTTCAATGTTCTTGATCATGAGGCGCCTTCGGGGCGCCTCGTACTTTTCCATGGATGGGCCACCATGAACGCGCATCAGATACCGCCGGGTGACCGGTTGGAAAACTTCCCGATCACCTTCTTTGCCATTTCGATGGGGCTGATGGGACTGACGCTTGTCTTCCGGGCGGTCGGCCATGCGATCGATCTCGGCCAGGGGCCGGGCGATTTCATGCTGGGCATCGCCACCTTCGCATTTCTGGCGATCCTCGGCCTCTACGGGGCCAAGATCGTCCGGCACAGGGAGGCCGTGGTGGCCGAATGGCACCATCCGGTCCGCATCGCCTTCTTTCCGGCCGCCTCGATCTCGCTGCTGTTGCTCGCCACCGCCGCTTTCGAGAGCTTCCCCTCGCTTGCCCATGGGCTCTGGATCGCTGGCGTTGCGGCACAATCGGTGCTGACGCTCTCGGTGATTGCCGCCTGGATCGGGCATCGCCCGTTCCAGCCCATGCATTTGAGCCCGGCCTGGTTCATTCCTGCCGTCGGCAATGTCATCGTGCCGATTGCCGGCGTTCCGCTCGGTTATGGCGAAATCTCCTGGCTGTTCTTCTCCGGCGGCCTGGTCTTCTGGCTGATCCTGATGACACTCGTCTTCAACCGCATGATCTTTCACGATCCCATTCCCGGGCGGCTGACGCCGACGCTGGTGATCCTGCTGGCGCCGCCGGCGATTGCTTTCGTCGCCTATCTGCGCCTGTCGGGCGGGGTTGATGGCTTTGCCCGCATCCTCCTCAATATCGGCTATGTCTTCGCAGCCGTCGTGCTGACGCAGCTGCCCAAGTTCCGCAACCTGCCGTTTGCTCTCTCCTGGTGGGCGCTCTCCTTCCCGGTCGCAGCCCTTTCGGTTGCGTCGCTGGCCTATGCGCGCGAAACCGCCTCCTTCGCCCACCAGACGATCGGCCTCATTCTCGCGGCCCTGCTGCTCGGCATCGTGCTGACGCTGGCTGTACTCACCTTCGGTGCCATCCGCCGGCGAGAAATCTGCAAGCCGGAAGGCTGACTTTCGGGTCCGTTGCTCGGACCCTCGATTGAAAGGAATAGACCTTGCTCACACGCAGGAAAACGCTCGCCCTCTCGCTCGCGACCATCGCCACCAGCGCCATGGTCGGACGCGCTCATGCCGCCCAGCCGACGAAAAGCGAGGTCTTCTTCGACAGGGATGCGCCGGTGCTCGGCAATCCGAAAGGCGATGTCACGGTTGCCGAATATTTCGATTACCAGTGTCCCTATTGCAAGAAGAGCTATGACATGGTTCGCCGGGTGGTGGCCTCCGACGGCAATGTCCGGCTGCTGATGAAGGACTGGCCGGTCTTCGGCGAAGTCTCGGCCTATGCTGCGCAGGCCGCACTCGGGGCCGCCGAAATCGGCCGCTACGAAGCTGCGCTCGACGGTCTGATGCGCCACGATGGCAAGCTCGATCATGAAGAGGTGCAGTCGATCCTTGCCGATGCCGGTATCGGCATGCCGGCGCTCATCGAGGCGGTCAATGCCAAGTCCGGCAAGATCAACGGTCTTCTCGATCGGAACTATGCCCAGGCCATGGCCTTCAATTTCATCGGCACGCCATCCTTCGTGATCGGCAAGGATCTCTATCCGGGCGTGCTCGATGAGAAGGCGCTGACGGCGGCGATCGCCAAGGCGCGCAAGGAAAAGGCGTAAAGCGGGCAGGGCGGGTCACCCCGCTCTGCCGTTTGCCGGTTATGCCATCTGTTGCAGCCAGCGGCGCAGGTCGCTGCCGCTCATGGCGCCAGCCCGGCGGGCGATCTCGCGCCCGCCCTTGAACAGGATGAGTGTCGGGATCGACTGGATATGGTAGCGGCTGGCGATGGCCTGTTCGGCATCGGTATCGACCTTGCCGAACCGCACCTTCGGCTCGAACTCGGCCGCGGCCGCCTCGAACACCGGTGCCATGGCGCGGCAGGGACCGCACCAGGAGGCCCAGAAATCGACCACCACCGGCAGATCGTCGGACTTGATCTGACGGTCGAAGTTGGCCGCACCGAGCGCGATCGGATGGCCGGTGAAGAGCTCCGACTTGCAGGTCGGACAGCGCGCCTCGCGCGCATCCTTTCCGTCCGGAAGCCGGTTGAGCTGGCCACAATGGGGGCAGGGAACGATTCTCGACATGACTTTCCTCGATGTGCGCGAGGCACTGTTTGAATTGCGGCAGAAAACTTGCGCCGTCGCGATAGCTCCAATTTGGGCCCGCGTCGCAAATGCGGTGCCCGTTTTGGGCTCCGATGGCGGTTTCCACCCTCGTTTTTCCCCATAAATGTATGAATTCATGGTGAGAATTCAAGATGTGGCTGTGGAGGTGCCGCTTTTGCCTGCGTTATTTTTCCGACTTGCAAACCATGTCGCTGGTCGTACAGATATTTTTATATGTCGTAGACAGGCTGTGATGGCTCTGTGCTTCGCCGTAAAATCCGCGCTCAATATCAATCAGGGTCTCAGGCAATGGCAGAGTTTCCGACTAAGGCTAAGGTCGTCATCATCGGTTTGGGCGGCATCGTGGGGGCATCCATTGCCCATCACCTCATCGAACGCGGCTGGGACGACATTGTCGGCATCGACAAGTCGGGCATCCCGACCGATATCGGCTCGACCGCCCATGCCTCCGACTTCTGCTACACCACGAGCCACGATTATCTCTCGGTCTGGACCACCCAGTACTCGATCGATTTCTACGAGAAGATGGGCCACTATGCCCGCATCGGCGGTCTCGAAGTCGCTCGCACCGGCGATGACAAGTGGATGGAAGAGATCAAGCGCAAGCTGACCTCGGCCCGCGCCTTCGGCACCCGCGCGCATTACGTGTCGCCTGCCGAAATCAAGAAGCTCTTCCCGCTCATCGAGGAAGACAAGGTTCAGGGCGGCATGTTCGATCCCGATGCCGGCCTCGTCATTCCGCGGTCGCAGACGGTTGCCGGCAAGCTCGTCGATGCCGCCGAAAAGTCCGGCAAGCTTACGATGTTCGGCAATACGCCGGCTCAGTCCCTGATCGTCGAAGGTGGCCGAATCAAGGGCGTCGTCACCCATCGCGGCACCATCATGGCCGATCATGTCATCGTCTGCGCCGGCCTCTGGGGCCGCCTGATCGCCGAGATGGTGGGCGAGGACCTGCCGATCATGCCGGTCGACCATCCGCTGACCTTCTTCGGCCCGTTCAACGAATTTGCCGGCACCGGCAAGGAAATCGGCTATCCGCTTCTGCGCGACCAGGGCAATTCGGCCTATATGCGCGACACCGGCGATCCGGCCACCACCGAAGGCGGCCAGATCGAATGGGGCTATTACGAGACCGACAATCCGCGCATGTGCCACCCGCGCGACCTGCTCGAGAAGCATGAAGCACGCCTCTCGCCCTCGCAGCGCGATCTCGAGATGGAGCAGATCCTCGAGCCGCTCGAACGCGCCATCGAACTCACTCCGATTCTCGGCGAGCTCGGCTATAACGAAGGCCATTCCTTCAACGGCCTCCTGCAGGTTTCCGCCGCCGGCGGCCCCTCCTGCGGCGAAAGCCAGAAGGTGCGCGGCCTCTGGTATTGCTGCGCCATCTGGGTCAAGGACGGCCCGGGCTACGGCAAGCTGATTGCCGACTGGATGACCGACGGTCGCACCGAAATCGACCACAATTCGATCGATTATTCGCGCTTCTATCCGCACCAGCTGACGGAAAAGTTCATCGAAGGCCGCTGCTACGAAGCCGCCCAGAAGATCTATTTCCCGGCCGTGCATCCGCGCGAGCCCTATGCTTCCGGCCGCAACGTCAAGCGTTCGCCCATGTATGAGCGCGAAGTCGAGCTTGGCGGCTATTTCATGGAACTCGGCGGCTGGGAACGTGCCCATGGCTACAAGGCCAACGAGCATCTGCTCGAAAAGTACGGCGACCGCATTCCGGTGCGCGAAAACGAGTGGGACAACCGCCATTTCTGGCGCGTCTCCAATGCCGAACATCTGGCGATGAGCGAGGATTGCGGCATCGTCAATCTCAGCCACTTCCATATGGTCGATATCGAAGGCCCCGACCATGTCGAACTGTTGGAATGGCTCTGCGCCGCCAAGATCGGTGGCGATGCCAACATCGGCAAGGGCGTCTACACCCACTTCCTCGATGACGAAGGCATGGTGCGGGCCGATTTCACCGTCTTCCGCATGGAAGACCGCTGCCGCCTCGTCAACGGTGCCGATGCCGGCCCGCGCGATTTCCATTACATGAAGCGCGTCGCCGAAGATCGTGGCCTCAACGTCACCATCACGGATACGTCGGAAAAATACATCACCATCGGTATCTGGGGCCCCAATGCGCGTGCGACGCTGAAGAAGGCCGTGGCCGATCCCGCCGGGCTCGATCCGGAAAACTTCCCCTTCGCCGCCATCAAGCAGATCGAGATTGCCGGCAAAAACGTCACCGCCTTCCGCATCTCCTATGTCGGCGAGCAGGGCTGGGAACTGCACATGAAGTACGAGGATGGTCTGGCCGTCTGGGATGCGCTGCGCGCCACCGGCGTCATGGCTTTCGGCGTCGAAACCTATGCCAACTCGCGCCGCATGGAAAAGAGCCTGCGCCTGCAGAATGCCGATCTTTTGACCCAGTATAACCTGATCGAAGCCGATCTGGCCCGTCCGAAGGTCAAGGAAGCCGATTTCCGCGGCAAGGCCAAGCATCTCGAATACAAGGCCCGCGAGCATCAGCCGGCCATGCTCTGCACGCTTGTGATGAACGAGCACACCGATGCCAAGGGCGTGAAGCGCTATCCGGTCGGCTCGATGCCGGTCGTCGATCCCGACACCGGCAAGGTGCTGGTCGATGAGCTCGGCCGCATCTCCTACACGACTTCGGTCGCCTATGGCCCGACGATCGGCAAGAACATCGCGCTCGCCTATCTGCCCTGGTCCCATTGCCAGGTCGGCCGCAAGCTGAAGGTGGAATATTTCGCCGAGAGCTACGAGGTCGAAGTCGCCGGCGTCGGCTACAAGCCGCTCTACGATCCGGAAAACCTCAAGCCGCGCACATAAGAGACGGCAGCATCAACGACTTGAACCCGCCGGCGGCAACGCTGGCGGGTTTTTTGGTTGCGCGATGTCCAAGCCCGCCTTGAACTCGTCATTAAATGTAGCTACATTTAATTATTAAGATGGTTTGGGATGAGCCCAAGCGGCGCGCTAACCTGGAAAAGCACGGTTTCGATTTCGCTGATGTAAGCGAACTCGATTGGGAAAATGCCATTGTCGAAGATAGCAGGCCGGATGCGGATGGTCGGCGGAGATTGAAGGCGATCGGCTACTTCCGTGACGGTACGGCAGCCGTTGTTTTCGCCCTTCTGGGATCGGAAGCCATCTCAATCATCAGCTTTCGCCCGGCAAGCGACAGGGAAAGAAGGAGGCTTCCATGGCCACCAAAAGCAAGAGATTGAAGAGCTTCGAAACCGGACGTGGCTATGGCCGCGAGGATTGGGATGCCGTCGATTTTCCAGAGTTGAGCGACGAGGAACTGGCCGGGATGCGTCCGGCGCGGGAGGTTCTGCCATCCGATTTTTTCAAGGCGATGGAGGAAGACCGTCGTTCGCGCGGGCGTCCGGCAGTGGCGCATCCGAAAAAGCAGATCACGCTCAGGCTTGACGAAGATGTCATCGCCAAATTCCGCGAGACCGGAAAAGGATGGCAGGGTCGGCTGAACGCGGCGCTGCGCAAGGCGGTCGGGATTTGAGGCCACGCTCTGGTCGGAGGCTGAGGGGACTTGTGGCGCTGAACACCTTGGCACGTTCGCTTGGGATGTCGCGGCGCTAGCGGAGGAAACTCTCGGCGCTGCCGATCAAGCAGGAATAGGAAGGTAGCTGCCGCGGTCGCTCTATCCGAACGGATCGTCGGTCATGCCGGTGCTGTTATCCTTGACCTTGGGAAAGAAGCCGAAATAGCAATCGGACCCCACAATCCTCTCGTCATCATTGACCGTCGATAGCGTGACCTCGCAGAACTTGTCGCCGACCTCCGCACGATAGAAGCGTTTGACATAGTGTCCGGGTTCCGTTTCGAGGAAGTCGCTTGCAGGTTCGATCAACGACAGGCAGCGTCCGAATATCTGCTCCTGCTCTTTGGGGTCGAAAACATAGATGTTGGCAGGGTTTCTTGAGGGCGTGCACCAACTGGCCGGTGCGCGAATGCGCCTGAGGATAGACGCCATCTCTTCGATATGCGCATGGGCCGATTGCGGCCACTGAAGTTCAGGCCAAATCAGGGTTCTGTTGTCAGCGATTACAAGCCCCGCCGCCAATGCAGCAAAGATTGAAATGGCGGCAACTACCGGCATCCTTCTTCTGTTCCGATTTTGTGGTTTGATCTGCATCTGTCCCCCGAATGATCGGACGGCCTCATTGGAATGCCAACCCGGTTGGTGCCCCGCCTTCAAACCAACCAAGATCTGCCCCGCCAGGCAGACCGCAGCCGTATCATGGAAATAGCTGGAAACGGGCGAAAGAATGACCCCTTCTGGCCGGCGCGGTCAGAAGGGGCGGATCACCATCGGAAGATCGGAAAGCGCACGGGCAATGTCCGCATTCCGGCAGCAAAACGGGCCCGAAGGCCCGTTTCAATTCCCGCTGGTCGGCTTCGGCTTACTTGCCGTATTTGTAAAAGCCTTCACCGGTCGCGACGCCGAGCTTGCCCTTGTCGATATAGTTTTCCTTGATCAGTTGCGCGAACTTCTTCTGCTTTTCGCCGCCCATGGAGGAAATGTGGTAGGCGGTCATCAGGCCGACAATGTCATAGATCTCGAACGGACCCTTGGGCGAGCCGGTGGCGATCCGCCAGGTGTCGTCGATCGATTTCGGTTCGGCAATGCCATCGACCAAAAGTTCGCCGGCCGCCTGCAGGAAGGGCACGAGCAGCGAGTTCAGCACATAGCCGGCCTTTTCCTTGTGGATCTCGATCGGCACCATGTCGATGGCGCGGGCGAAATCCACCACCTGAGCATAGATCGCCGGATCGGTGCCGGGATGGCCCATCACCTCGGCGACATTGTGCAGCCAGATCTCGTTGGCGAAATGCAGCGCCAGAAACTTTTCCGGCCGGCCGGTGGAGGCGGCCATGGCGCTCGGCAGCAGGGTGGAGGAGTTGGAGGCGAAGATCGTATGGGCCGGTGCCACGGTGCCGAGCTCGCCATAGACCTTCTTCTTGAGGTCGAGACTTTCCGGGATTGCCTCGATCACCAGATCGGCCTCTTTGGCGGCGGTGGCGAGATCGGTGGCATAGGAAATCCGCGCCATCGCGGCATCGATCTTGGCCTGATCGGCACCCTTGAGCGTGGCGAGATAGCGGGCGGCCAGCCAGGCGAAGGTCTGCTCCGCCTTTTCGATCGCCGCGTCATCGATGTCGTAAGCGGTCACGGCAAAGCCGTGATAGGCGGTCTGAAAGGCAATCTGGGCGCCGAGCACGCCGGTGCCAAGCACGGTGACATTCCTGATGGTCATTGAAAACTCCTTCCGGGCATCACGCCCATGGTTCTGGCGGGGCAGGTTTGCCCGTCTCCTAGTCGGTTGGGTCGGGTTTGGCCGTTGCCGGCCGGATCAAAGCCTTGAAGAAGGCAAGATGGATTTCGCTGCGGGGAAGCGCATCCTCCGCCGTGCCCTCGATCACCAGTCCGGACCACAGCGCATGCAGGCCGATGGCGATCTGCAGCGCCGGCAATTTGGCAACAAGGTTGTGGCGTTCGATCAGCGTTTCGAGAAGATGGGCGAAGGCCGCATGGGTGCGGGCTTTGCTCTCGTTGTAGCGTTGGGCAAAGGCCGCATCGCGCTGGGCATGCAGTTGCAGTTCGATAGCGAGCAGCGACCATTCCGGCTGCATTGCGAGCGTTGCGAAACGTTCCGACAGTGCCGCAAGCGTTGCGTCATAGGCGGTGGTCTGGTCGATGAGGGCGCCGAGAAAGCCCACTTCCTCGGCAATCTGCGCCTCCAACAGTTCCATCAGGAGGTCGTCCTTGCTGGCGAAATTGGAATAGAAGGCGCCCTGGCTGAAGCCGGCGCCATCGCAGATGCCGCGGATCGAAGCCGCACTCATGCCGCCCGCCGCAATCATGTCCTGAGCCGATTGCAGCAATCGCTCCTTTGTCTGGCGCTGTTTGTCCTTGCGGCTGTGTGGCATCTCTCGACCTGTTTCAGATATCAAGTGATATGTGAAACCTCGGTGGCGACAAATCAACCGCCATGCCGCATTATGGCAAAGATTTTGTTGAACCTTGAACATGGAAGCCGTCGATACAATCTGATACTATGTCATATTATGCGATGGGCGAGAACTGAAGGAGCGTGCGATGGATGCGAAGGTGGAGATGGTCACAGACGAGGGCCCGATGTCGCTCAAGATCGGCATCGAGAACATGCTCTGGAAACAGAAGGCCGCCTATCTATCGGATATGAACCCGGCCATCGAAGTCCGCCGCGACCGGCTCGACCGGCTCGATCGCATGATCGTTGCCTGGCAGGACCGTTTTGCCGAAGCGATCAGCGACGATTTCGGCAACCGCTCGCCCATCGTCACCACGCTCACCGAAATCGTGCCCACGCGCGCCGCCATCCGCCATACGAAAAAGCATCTGGCCGAATGGATGCGGCCGCGCAAGCCTTCGGTTGCCTGGACCTCGCAGCCTGCTGGCGCGCTCATCATCCGCCAGCCGCTCGGCGTCATCGGCATCATCGCGCCATGGAACTATCCGCTCAACCTGATGCTGAGCCCGCTTGTGGGCGCGCTGGCCGCCGGCAACCGCGCGATGTTGAAACCGTCCGAACTGACGCCCGCCTTTTCCGAAGCGCTGCGGCAGGCCGTCGCCGAACATTTCAAGGAAGAGGAAGTCACGGTTCTCACCGGTGGCGCTGATGTCGCCGCCGCCTTCAGCGCCGCACCCTTCGATCACCTCATCTTCACCGGCTCCACCCAGGTCGGGCGGAGAGTGGCAGCAGCAGCGGCCATGAACCTGACGCCAGTGACGCTCGAACTCGGCGGCAAGTCGCCCGCCATCATCGATTCCTCGGCGGATCTGGCGCGCGCCGTGCCGCGCCTTGTCTGGGGCAAGCTCCTCAATTCCGGCCAGACCTGTGTGGCGCCCGACTATGCGCTGGTGCCGCGCGACCGGCTCGCCTCCTTCATCGAGGCGGTGAAGGCCGAAGCGAAGAAGCAATATCCGAAGCTCGAGGGCAACACGGATTATACGACCATCATCAGCGACCGCCATTTCGGTCGGCTGGCCGGGCTGATCGATGAGGCGCGCGCGAAGGGCGCCGAGATCATCGAACTGGTGCCGGGCACCGATGCTGCCCGCCGCATTCTGGCACCGGTGCTGATCACCAAGGTCGATCCGGCGATGGCGGTGATGCAGGAGGAGATCTTCGGGCCGATCCTGCCCGTCATCCCCTATGACACGCTTGAGGAGGCGCTCGCCTTCATCAACGATCGCGACCGGCCGCTGGCGCTCTACTGGTTCGGCAAGGACAAGGCGGCGGAAAAGAAGGTGCTGAACGGCACCATCGCCGGCGGTGTGACAATCAACGACACGATCCTGCATCTGGCGCAGGACAATCTGCCTTTCGGCGGCGTCGGCGCCTCCGGCTATGGCCATTATCACGGCGAGGCCGGCTTCGTGGCGATGACCAAGGAAAAGCCGGTGTTGCGCCAGGCCGCCCGCACCGGCGTTGCGATGCTCTATCCGCCCTATGGCCGCATCGCGCGGACCATGCTCAAGCTGCTGTCACGGTTCGGGTGAAGGGGCGTTGCTAGGAGCCTTTATCGAATGGTGCAGGGCGCTTGGTGGAGGGCTTGTGATCGGTGTGACCGTTTGCTGCCCGACCGACAATCGTGGACGGCGTCGATTTCGATAGCGACGCGGTTATCGGCCGCATAACATTCTGGTCCGATGGCAATTATACGGTCGAAGCGCTTGAGTGGTGACGGGCGACAGCGTCATCATGCGCCACGGCGAAATCGCGCAGGGCCAGACTTTTGATGGTGCTTTTGGGATATAATACATCGGTTTGAGGTTAAGGGGTGAAGGGTGTTTGTTTGATGGCGGCGCCAGAAATCCTTGTGAAGATAATCGATACGGCGTGTACAATGCCGACCAGTGCGCGGCTCGGAGATTTGTCAAAGGCTATTGCCCCGCTTCTTCCGTCGAACGATCAGGAACGGCGCGTACTCATTGGCATTCTTGGTTATTGCGGAATCCTTATCGATCCCCAGAAGCCAGATTTCCGCACGTCGTTTACGTCAAGCGAACACCGTGAAAACACGCGCCATGCAAAGGATGATTGGCCCTAACCGGTACGGTGGTGGGATCGACAATCATCAGCTTGAAGGCATGGAAGGAGAAAGGGAAAATTTCATGAGCACCGTACGAACCATTAAAATGCCAACCGACGAAGATTTCTTCTGGCAGCTCACGGAGCGCGAGGCCAAACAGGTCGCCAAGCTACTGGAAGGCGACGAGTTCAAATCGTTGCCGGTCGCCTTCAGGGCCCTTGTCGCAAACTTTGCCGCCAGTTTCCGAGACTCGAAGAAACGCCAGCCGAGGAATACGGGCTACGGGGCAATCAAAGTCGCCATCGAGCGAATCCGAATGACAAAGCAAGCACAAGCCTAATTGTGAACTGCGCGAATGGCTCTGCCGATTAGCCCACCTTGATCCTGCCGTCTGCGGTCATCACAAGCGCTTGTTTGGCGATCATATCCCCTATTGCTCTCTTAACATCGGCTTCGGGAATGTCCGTCAATTCCTTCATGATGTCGTCTTGTGTCGGAAGTTCGGTGCCCATCGCGTCGAGGAAACGTTCCTCCTCGTATGCTTTCCTGTCGACGATCTTTGCGGCCGAGGAGAGTTTGCAGACAGCAGTAAACACCGCTCTCTCTGTCTCGTCTTCAAGAGAAATGTAGAGCTTGCACAATTTTCTGACCAAATCGTACGACGATGCAGCGACACCGAGAGCAAGACCCCAGGTTGGGGGAGGAGCCGCCACGAGCACCGCGATGGTGGCGAAATTCAAGATGCTGTCTTTGATGGCTTCTGACACCTTGAACACGGCATAGCGACCAATCCGCTTCTCAATCTGCCAGGGATTGCTGCTCTGACCGGTATCTTCGATGGACCGGCGCTCGACGTGGGCGGCAACAGCGTCATTGAAGCCCGATATTGCACCATTCGGCCACGACAGGTCTTCCCAGTTCATCGGAAGATTGCTCCATGTCGGATCGAGACGTTGGATAGCCTGTCTCAGAAAGTCGTGAAGATCGGTGTCGAATACCCATTCGCCACTTTCAACCAACTCCTGCGCCTCGGAGGCCGAAACCACACTGCGACCAGGCTCTCGATGCATGCCATTCTCCTTCTGCAAACATCGCCTATGGTCGCTTTCAGCCTCCGGGCGTCCCTCATGATTGCAGCAATCTAAGGCCGTCGGCAAGAATGAGCCTTCCATTCATACAACGTAATCTACGGAAACACTCAGCAACACGATAATCATTGCCGCCCAGAGAGCCGGAAACAACAAACCTCTCTACACACGCATCTGCTTACCAACGCCCCAAGAACCGCTGAACCGGACCGATCTCTTCGCACGCTTCTCTCCTCCTATTTCAACCGCATCGGCCGCCAGACACTCCGCTGTCCGCATCGATTTCGACATCAGCATTCGGTCCGCTATTGAACAGAAACGTCGCCCGGCGTTAGTGATTGGAGGCAATGCAACCGGAAGAAAGGTGCCGACATCATGGGCACGACATTTGTGACGCTGGGGCGAGACAGGTCTGGGGCTCCAACATCGTCTGATCGCGAAGAGGTCGGCTTCTGGGCGAATGATGCCATGCTGGAGCTATGGCTGCGGCTTCTGGCCCTCAACATCGGAGAGCCATCCGAAGCAGGTGATGACCGACACAAGATAAGAACGCAATGGCTGCTGGCGTCCAGGGTCAATTTCGCCGGGTGCGTCCCCCACAATCTTGAGGACTTCACGGCAACGAGCGAAGGGTTCGACATCGTCAGGAAAGCTGCAAGGTCACTTTCGAAGATGATCGATCGGTTGGACCAACCAATCCAGCACCAGATCCTCAATCTGCTTGGCTTTGAAAATCTCTGGTCGAGGGACGTTGCTGCTCACGATCTTCAGCAATTCGCCCGGATGTTTGATGATTTGCTGGAAGGAAGCATGCTCACGCTCGCCAGCGACTGACCGCCTGCCTTTCCCGGAAAGCATTCTATCAGGTCATCTGCTGTGCAACGGCATGGCCCTTTCGTGAACTGGATCTGGGTTGGTCCGCAATCTTTGCCTCGCCTATCCCGTACATTCAGCCGTATCGGTCGGTTTGGCGGCCACGCCGGTCGTGGAGGCAGAGATCGCGTTTTTGCGAAGGCAGACATCACTTGCACCAGGGTCTGACAGCTCCAAGGTGCCTGGCCTCAGGTCGTTGCCCGATCTCCAATCCAGAAAAGGTGCGGCACCTGCGCATTCGCCGGTGCCGCCACCGGTTCATTTCACTTCGGTCAGGGTGATCTTGCCGTTGACGCGATCGGCGGAGAACTCGATATTCGCGCCAACCTTGAGCTTGGCCACGTCCACGCCGTCGCCGATCCGGAACACCATGGTCATGGCCGGCATGTCGAGGCTCTTGAGTTCCTCGTGGATGATCGTGACCTTTCCGGCCTTCTCGTCCAGCTTCTTGACCTTGCCCTTGGTCATCTCGGCTGCGAAGCCGGCAGTCCCGGAAAGGGCGATGGCGAGAGTGATGGCGATGAGCTTTTTCATGATCGTGCTCCTTTGTTCAGTGTCACTTTTTCGCGACGGTGACGTCGCCATGCATGCCGGCGTCATAATGGCCCGGCACCAGGCAGGCGAACTTGAAGGTACCGTCCTTCGAGAACTGCCAGATGATTTCTCCGGATTTGCCCGCTGCCAGACGGATCGCGTTCGGATCGTCATGTTCCATCTCCGGGAACTTCTCCATCAGCGCCTTGTGTTCGATGATCTCCTTGTGGCCATCGAGGACAAATTCGTGATCGAGCTCTCCGATATTGTGGATCGAAAGGCGCACGGTCTGCCCCTTGCGTACCTTGATGGCAGACGGCTCGAAGACCATTTTGCCGTCGTCGGTCTCTTTCATCGTAATCTTGATGGTTTCGGTAACCTTCGCGGCCTTTCCAGGCTTCCCGACAACCATCTCGTCATGATGCCCGCCCTGGTGGGTGCCGGATGCGAGTGCGGCGGAGGCGAACAGCGAGAGAGTAAATGCGATGATCTGTGTCTTCATGGACAGCCCTTTCAATGATGGTCTTTGTGGGAAGAATTCGTGGTCACGCCATCCTTTGGCGTCACCTTTGTCTTGGCGTCCTCGGCCTTGGCGTGGTCCGGCAGCGATCCGGTCCATTCCCAGGCCTGGGTGCCGGGTGGGTTCTCGTACCAGCCGGGGTCACTGTAATCGTCGGCGGAAATGCCCTCGCGGACCTTCACCACCGAGAACATGCCGCCCATCTCGATCGGACCGTGCGGCCCCCAACCGGTCATCATCGGCACCGTATTGTCGGGAAGTTCCATTTCCATCTCGCCCATGTCGGCCATGCCCTTGGTGCCCATCGGCATGTATTCTGGCTGGAGCTTCTTGATCTTTTCAGCGACCTTGCTCTTGTCGACACCGATGAAGGTGGGCACGTCGTGGCCCATCGCGTTCATCGTATGGTGCGATTTGTGGCAGTGGATCGCCCAGTCGCCGGGATATTTCGCGTCGAACTCGTAGGCCCGCATCGCACCGACCGGGATGTCGATCGAGACTTCCGGCCAGCGCGCCTCAGGCCGCACCCAGCCACCATCCGTGCAAGTCACCTCGAAGTCGTAGCCATGCATGTGGATCGGATGGTTGGTCATGGTGAGGTTGCCGACCCGGACACGCACGCGGTCGTTCTTGGAGACGACGAGCGGATCGATGCCGGGAAACACTCTGGAGTTCCAGGTCCAGATATTGAAGTCCGTCATCGTCATGACCTTCGGCACATAGGTGCCGGGATCGATGTCGTAGCCTGAAAGCAGGAAGACGAAGTCCCGGTCCACCGGCATGAACTTCGGGTCCTTGGGATGGATGACGAAAAAGCCCATCATGCCCATCGCCATCTGCACCATCTCGTCGGAATGCGGGTGGTACATGAAGGTGCCCGACTTCACGAGGTCGAACTCATAGACAAAGGTTTTGCCAACCGGAATGTGCGGCTGGCTGAGGCCGCCGACGCCATCCATGCCTGACGGCAGGATCATGCCGTGCCAGTGAACGGTGGTATGTTCCGGCAGCTTGTTGGTGACGAAGATGCGGACACGATCGCCCTCGACCGCCTCGATCGTCGGACCGGGCGACTGGCCGTTGTAACCCCAGAGATTGGCGGTCATGCCCTCCGCCATCTCGCGCTGGACCGGTTCGGCCACAAGGTGGAATTCCTTGACGCCGTTGTTCATCCGAAATGGCAGAGTCCAGCCGTTGAGCGTGACCACGGGTTGATAGTCGGGCCCGGACGGTGGATGAAGCGGCCCCTGTGTCGAGGCCTTGTCCATGAGGGCGGCTTCGGGCAATCCCATATTGGTCGTGGTGGCCCAGGCGGAACTGGAGACCAGTGCCGCGCCAGCGCCGAGGATTTGTCTTCTTGAGTACATCACTGATCCTTCCTAGTGTCCGCCGGGCGCGCTGGACGGCGCGGCAGATGCGATCTCGGCCGGCGCGGTACCCGCGCCACCGCCATAGATCGCCGTTGTCAGGTTTGCCGCTGCGAGCCAGAAGTCGCGCTTGGCGTTGATGGCAAGCTGCTGCGCGTTGATCTTGTCGCGGGTGTCGGCAAGCAGCTCGAATGTGTTGGTGATCATGCCGTTGTAGGTCAGCAGCGATTGCTGCTCGATCGTCGTCCTCAGTGGCACGAGGCTGTTGCGATACAGCCGGGCGATGTCATGACTCGACCGGTAGGCCTCATAGGCCGATCGACTTTCCGAGCGGACGTTGACAGCCTTCTCAGCGAGTTGGTTCGCCGCACGCATGTAGGCAAGTTCGGCCTTGCGCAGCCGTGCCTTGCCGCTGTCGAAGATCGGGATGACGAATTCCAGTTCCTTGGAATGGGTCGTTTCCTTCTTGATCTTGCCATCTTCCCTCTCGCGTTCGGTCTCGAAGCCCGCGACGATCTCGAGGTCGGTGACGAAGCGGGTTGCTTCCGTCAGACCATAGGTCCTGGCGTTCGCTTCGAGCTCCAGCTTCGCTATCTGCAGATCGACGCGGTTGGCCAGCGCCAGCGCCTCGATGACGTTGGTCGTGATGAGCTTTTTCGGCAATGAGGGAAGTCGGTTGGGAAGCTTATAGGCAACATCGTTCCCCCAGAGACCCATCATGCGTGTGAGTTCCTCCTTGGCCAACCGCTCGGCCAATCGGGCCTGTGCCGCCTGACCCGCAAGTTCGGCGTTGAAGGCATGCTCCCGCGCCTGGGAAGCCTTCGTCATCGATCCTGCCTTGCCGAGCTCCTGCGCCAGTTCGGAGGCCGCGTCCGTAGCGACCTGCGCCTGCCCCAGTTGAACGACGGACTCGCGTGCGGCGACTGCATTGATCCATGCCCGCCGCGTGCTTGCGGCCAGTTCGAGGGTCTTCAAGGCGGCGTTAAGCTGCGCCTGTTCAAAACGAACCTTTGCGGCCTTGATGGTCTTTTCCCGCGTGGCGAGCGCCAGGAGGTTGACGGCGAGTATGCCCTCGATCGCCCGGTAGGCTTCAAGGCCCGGCGTGCCGATCCCGGTCAGCCCGACAGAAACCGTCGGATTGACGAACATCGTCGACTGCCAGACGTCGGCCCCGGCGTCGCCGAGATCGGCATACGCCGCCTGCAGGCCCTTGTTGTTGAGGAGAGCGATCTGTACAGCCGTCTCGGCGTCGAGAGTCTTTGACGCGGCAAGAAGCGTCTTGACGCGCGCTTCGGTCTTTTCGGCCTGGGCGCGGCTTTGCACCCAGACGGTCTCCTTGGAGAGCACCGAAGTCTTGTCTTTGACCTTATCGAAGCCTGCATCCTTCACCGAAAACTCGGCACCGGTCGTGCAGCCGGCGAGCATGAGGAGGACGACCATCCCCCCGATCATCTGGAAACGGCTCATGACGGATCCTCCTCGCTGGAGGAAAGGTCCTCGTTCAGCTTCTTCCACGGCTCAGGCTCGACCGGCACACGTGCCGTATAGATGACCGGGCTATGGTGATGGCTTGGCCGTATCTCGGCCGACGGATCGGCAGGATCGCGGCCGGCCGTGACCTCGGGTGGCTTTGTGGCTGCGCATCCGGCCAGCAGAACTGGCAGGGCGGCCACCATTAACAGGTGTTTCATGGATGAATTCCGAACATGAACTGAGGTTCGGTCGCGAACGACCGCCTTCAGCCGCGGGAGCGGCCGTCAATCATGTAAGGAAACAGGGGGGCCGAATAAGTCCAATTGGTTCGGCGAACACCCGCTGGTCGTTCGTGAAGTCAATTGCGATGGACGTTCTCAGCACACTCAACTGGGGCGAGTCGGCGACCACGGCCATATTCAGGCACAGGTTCGAGCAGCAATCCTGGTTGGATTGGATATGTTCATGCTCTGCAGCCTGATCGCCGTGATCATGAACCGCTGCGGTCTCGTCATGCGAATGGGCGGAATCGTTCTTGGCGAAAGCCATCTGCTGGCTGTAGCTTGCAGCAACATCGCCATGCATCGCAAAGCTCACGGTTGGCAGCATGTAACCGGCCAGCGCGGCGACAAGCGCGAGCCGGAGATAGAACATAAGCCTGTTTGCCGCGATTGCGATCACGTCTTCGGGTTCCTTCAATGGCTTTATTCAGACTGATTTGATGACGATCGTCAAGCGAAAGCCCGATCGTGAACGATGCAAAGTCGTCATCCTTCCGACATTGGGAAGATCAGAATGTATCCCGAGGGGCACGGTTCGAGCCGGCCTTGTCCTATATAAGCCAAATCCAGCCCAGTTCTGCGGCCCTCTCTACACACACATCTGCTAACCAACGCCCGAAACCGGTTGAACTGGACCTGCCTCTTCTGGCGCGGCTCTCCCCCTATTTCAACCGCATTGGCCGCCAGACGATGATGCCGCGGTCGCGGTCCTTGTCGCGTTCGATGGTCGTGACTTTCGCGCCGTTGGTGCCGCATTCGCTGCAGCGGAATTTTACCGTCTGCGGCGGCTGGTTGGGGTCGGCAAAGGCCATGATGTCGCTGGCGAGAAAATTCACCACCCGTTGGCAGGATTGACATTCGACGCGCAGGAGCATGCTGCGCGCCGCCGCCTTCCGCAATGTATCGATCACCGTCACCATGATGCATAAAAAGAACAAAAAGGGAACTTGCGCAAGCATCCTTTGGTGGAAAGAAGCGTTGTAACCGGTGGTTAACCCTGTTGGTGCAACATGCCGGCGTTGGAACGGGAGCGCATCATGGTCGCAAAAACAAAGCAGGGCATCGATCATTACCAGGTCATGATCGGCGGTGCGCTCGATGATCTGATCGAGGGCATGGATGGCGACGATTTCATCTTCGGCCGCGACGGCAACGATATGCTCATCGATGGCGAGGGCAATGATTATGTCCGCGGCGGCAAGGGCGATGACTTCTTTTCCAACAGCATCGGCGACGATACGCTGCTCGGCAATGCCGGCAACGATACATTCCAGCTGTTCGACCTGTTCTGGATCGCGCCGCGCCGGGTCGAGATCGATGGCGGCAAGGGGTATGACGTCGTCAACCTGATCGCCGATCCGCAAGCGCTCGAGATCGAATTTCTCGGCAAGCGCGAGTTCCTGATCCGCTCTGAGGAATTCGATGTCGAAATCCATATCGAGCATGTCGAAAAGCTCGTTTTCAACGCCGATATCGTCTGAGCGGACCGCATTGGTCCGCACAACGAAAAAGTGTCTCATCAACTGAAAACGACATGAAGCGGACGGTTTCCGCCTTCCGGTTTCGGCGCCAGTCGCTATCATCCTGCCATTCGTTATGTCATTCTTTCCGAGCGTCAGGATTTTTCAGCCATGACCGATTACAAGAGCATCATCGATGCCGAGACCTGGGCCTTCATCGATCGCACCAACAGCTACTATCCGCCCGATGCGGTCGATTATTCGATCGAGCGCCAGCGCGAGGTCTATAATACGATGTGCCGTGAGTTCCATCACGGCTATCCGGAAGGCATTTCGGCCGAGAACAAGCTCATCCATGCCAAGGGTCGCGACATTCCGGCCCGCCGCTATCGCGCCTCGCGCTACGATGCCCATGCTGTGGTGCTCTATTTCCATGGCGGCGGCTTCGTCGTCGGCGGTCTGGAAAGCCATGATGATGTCTGCGCCGATATCTGCGCCCGCACCCATTACGAGGTGATCTCGGTCGATTACCGGCTGGCACCGGAATTCAAGCATCCCGCCGCCTTCGAAGATGCTTTGGCCGGCTTCGAATGGGTGGCGGGCGGCTATGATCTGCCGATCATCCTGGCGGGCGATTCCGCCGGCGGCAATCTCGCCGCTGCGGTTGCGCATGCCACGCGCAATCACAAGCAGGCGGCGATCGGCCAGGTGCTGATCTATCCCGGCCTCGGCGGCGGCTTCAAAACCGCCTCCTTCGTCAAGCATGCCGAAGCGCCGATGCTGACAGCGCGCGATATCGAATTCTACCAGCATATCCGCGGCGAGGTAGCCCCGGGCGATGTCACGGCCGCACCGCTGCAGGATACGGATTTTTCGCATCTGCCGCCGACTATCGTCATCACCGCCGAATGCGATCCGCTCTCGTCGGATGGCGAGATCTATGGCAAAAAGATCCGCGCTGCCGGCGGCAAGGCCTGGTGGCATGAGGAGGCCGGGCTCGTGCATGGCTATCTGCGCGCCCGCCACACCGTTGCCCGCGCCCGCGAAAGCTTCACCCGCATTGTCGAGGCGATCAAGGCGCTCGGTCACGGCGAATGGCACCATCCCTGATCCGAAGCGAACCCGGCCCTTAAACCGCAAGGGAGTGAGCGGAGATGAAGCCTGATTATGACATTTTGCTGGATGAGGAGATGCGGGCCTATATCCGCAAGTCGCTCGAATTCTATCCCGCCGATACGACCGATGGCTCGATCGCCTTCCAGCGCCGCGTGACCAATGATCTCGCGCGCGCCTTCCATACCGGCAATCCGCCGGATGTGACCTCGGAGGATAGCGTCCTTGCGCTTGCCGATCGCAATCTTCCCATCCGCACCTATCGCCGGCAGAATCCGGATCGTGCGGCGACGATCCTGTTCTTCCACGGCGGCGGTTTCATCGTCGGCGGGCTCGACAGCCATGACGATGTGTGCGCTGAACTGTGCGGACGCACCGGCTATGATCTCGTCTCGGTCGATTATCGCATGGCGCCGGAATTTGCCCATCCGGCCGCCTTCGAGGATGCGGTGGCCGCCTATGACTGGCTGGCCGACCATTTTCCGGGCCGCATCGTGCTCGCGGGCGATTCCGCCGGCGGCAATCTCGCCGCCTGCGTCGCCCATGCGCGGCGCCACCATCCGCATCCGCCGGCAGGCCAGGTGCTGATCTATCCCGGTCTCGGCGGCCCGCGTGATCGCGGCTCCTATCGCCTGCATGCCGAGGCACCGCTTCTGACCCTTGCTGATGTCGAATTCTGTGTCGGCCTCTATGCCGGTGGCGTCGATCCGGCGGATCCGACCTTCCAGCCGCTGGCCGATCAGGATTTCACCGGCCTGCCGATGACGGCGGTCTTTCCGGCCGAATGCGATCCGCTCGCTTCTGACGGCGCCGATTACCAGGCCCGCATCAAGGCGGCCGGTGGCCGCGTCCACCATCGGCTCGAACAGGGACTGGTGCATGGCCATATCCGCTCCCGTCGGTTGGTGCGGCGGGCAGGCGAAGCTTTCGATCGCATCGTCGAAGCCGTCGATGCGTTCGGCAAGGGGCATTGGCCCTATTGAAATCGGGGGCCCACTTGAGACTGGGCCCCTCTTGATCAGTTGAGGAAGCTGCCGGCCTTCATCGTTTCGGGAATGCTCACGCCGAGACGTTTCAGAATGGTCGGCGCCAGCTGCAGCTGGTCGAGCAGCAGGCCGGGATCGGCCCCTTCCGCCGGTCCGAAATAATAGAGCGCGAAATCCTGCTGGTCGGATCCGCGCCCGCCATGATGGCCGCGCAGCGACTGGCCATGGTCGGCGGTCACGATCACCTCGTAGCCTGCGGCGCGCCAGCGCGGCAGGAAGGCGGCCAGCATCGCATCCATGACAAACAGCGCCCGGTCCATCTCCGTCGATTCATGGCCGAAACGGTGGCCCATGGAATCGAGCGTGCAGGTATGCAGAATGCCGTAATCGATGCCATGGCGCTCGGTCAGCATCGTCAGCGTCGCAAACAGGTCCACATCGCTTGGTGTCATCTGGTTGTCGTGGTTGTAGCCGGTCATGGTGTGGAAGCGCCCGTGGGTGATCGGGCTTTCCGGCTCGTCATATTCCATGTCGCGCACGAGATCGAACGGGAAGCGGTTGAAGAATTCCGACCAGTAGGAATGCGTCACCGCGCCTGTCTTGCCGCCGGCCTTGCTGATCTCGGAGAAGAGATCCGGCTGGTTGACGCGGAAGCGCACATCGTTGGAGAGAATGCCATGCACCTGCGGCGGCACACCGGTATGGATCGAGGCATAGCAGGAGGCCGAGGTCGATGGCAGCACCGAGCGCATCTTCCACACCCGCGCCTCGCCGGAGCCGACCCAGCCTTCGAGATTGCCCATATAGCGGCGCCAGTTGTCATAGGGCAGACCATCGAGGATGATCAGAAGCAGTTTGGATTTCATTGCGTTTTAATTCCCTGCACTTGCCATCTTGCGGTTGCCAATCGCCTTTTCCAGCCAGCCGACTTCCATCTCGGGAACCGAGGACAGGAGCAGGCTCGTGTAATCGTCGAAGGGCGGTGTCAGCACCTCGGTCTTGGGTCCGTAGCGCACCACCTTGCCGCGATACATGACGGCGATCTGGTCGGCGATCGATTTGACGGTGGCGAGATCGTGGGTGATGAAGAGATAGGCCACATTCTCATGTTTCTGCAGGTCGAGCAGCAGCTTGAGAATGCCGTTGGCAACGAGCGGATCGAGCGCGCTCGTCACCTCGTCGCAGATGATCATCTTCGGCTTGGCCGCAAGCGCCCGCGCTATGCAGACGCGCTGCTTCTGGCCGCCGGACAGTTCTGCCGGATAGCGTCCACCATAGCCGTTGCCGAGCTCGATCATGTCGAGCAGTTCGACCACCCGCGCCTTGCGCGCCTTCTCGTCCATGCCGAAATAGAAGGAGAGGGGCCTGCCGATGATCCGCTCCACCGTGTGGCGTGGATTCATTGCCACGTCGGCCATCTGGTAGATCATCTGCAATTGCCGCAGATCTTCCTTGGACCGGTCGTCGAGCTTTTTTGAGAGGACCTTGCCGTCGAAGCGGATCTCGCCCGTCTTTGCCGGCAGAAGACCGGTGATCACGCGTGCGAGTGTCGATTTGCCGGAGCCGGATTCGCCGACCACGGCCAGTGTCTGGCCGGGATGGACCTCGACCGACACCTGGTCGAGCACCTTGACGATACCGTTGCCATAGGCGGCATCGACGCCCCGGACTTCGAGGATCGGCCTGTCGGTCGGAACTTTCTCCACATGCGCGATCTCATGCACCGAGACGAGCGCCTGCGTATAGGCCTCTTTCGGCGCATGGATGATCTGCTCGGTCGGACCCTTTTCGACCAGCTTGCCATGCCGGAGCACCATGATGTCATCCGACACCTGGGCGACGACGGCGAGATCATGGGTGATATAGAGGGCTGCGACGCCGGTATCGCGGATCGCTTCCTTGATGGCGGCGAGCACGTCGATCTGCGTCGTCACGTCGAGCGCGGTGGTCGGCTCGTCGAACACGATCAGGTCCGGTTCGGGGCAGAGCGCCATCGCGGTCATCACCCGCTGCAGCTGGCCGCCCGAGACCTGGTGTGGATAGCGCTGGCCGATCGTTTCCGGATTGGGCAGCGACAGTTTGCGGAAGAGAGCCACGGCGCGCTTTTCGGCTTCGGCGCGCGAGACGACGCCATGCTTGATGGCCGATTCCACCACCTGATCCATCAGCCGCTGGGCGGGGTTGAAGGCGGCGGCGGCCGATTGGGCCACATAGCAGACTTCACGGCCGCGCAACTTGCGCATGCCCGAACGGCCTTCCTTGAGAATGTCGCGACCGTTGAGTTTCACGGAGCCGGCGGTAATGCGCACACCGCCACGACCATAGCCCATCGAGGAGAGGCCGATCGTCGATTTGCCGGCGCCGGATTCGCCGATCAGGCCGAGAACCTTGCCGCGTTCGAGCGTCAGCGACGCACTTTCGACAATCACCAGATTGCGCGACGCTTCACCGGGCGGATGCACGGTCGCCTCAAGCCTCAGCCCTTCGATTTCGAGCACCGGCCCCTTCTTGGCGGCGGCATGAACGGGAAAATCAGCCATTGCCGCGTCCTCCCTTGAGGTCGGTGGTGCGATTGAGGATCCAGTCGGCCACCAGGTTGACGGAGATGGCGAGCATGGCGATCGCGGCGGCCGGAATGAGCGCGGCCGGAATGCCGAACACGATGCCGTCCTTGTTTTCCTTCACCATGCCGCCCCAGTCGGCATCCGGCGGCTGCACGCCGAGCCCGAGGAAGGAGAGCGCCGAAAGCAGAAGCACCGCGAAGATGAAGCGCAGGCCGAGTTCGGAGATGAGCGGCGACAGCGCATTGGGCAGGATCTCGAAGAAGATGATCCAGCGCCGGCCTTCGCCGCGCAGGCGGGCGGCTTCGACATAATCCATCACATTGATATCGACCGCCACGGCGCGCGCCAGTCGATAGACGCGGGTGGAATCGAGCAGGCCCATGACGAGGATCAGGATCGTCAGCGTCGGCGGCAGCACCGACAGCACCACGAGCCCGAAGATCAGCGTCGGCACCGCCATGATGAGATCGACGAGCCGCGACATCGTCATGTCGAGCCAGCCGCCGAACACCGCAGCGGCAAAGCCTAGAATGGTGCCGAGCCCGAAGGAAAGGGCGGTGGCCGAAAGCGCGATGAAGATGGTGGTGCGGGCGCCGAAAATCATGCGCGACAGCAGGTCGCGGCCGAGATTGTCGGTGCCGAGCACAAACTTGTCCGACATCGGCTCCCACACGCCACCGACGATCTCGCCGAGCGGATGGGGCGCAATCACGGGCGCAAAGATCGCCACCAGCAGGAAGAGGGTGGTGATGAGCAGGCCGACCGCGGCACCGAAGGGAATGGAACGGAGCTTCATCGGGCGCGCCTCACTTCGGATGCCTGAGACGGGGATTGGCGAGGATCGCCGCGATATCCGCCACCATGTTGAGCAGGATATAGACCGAGGCGAAGATCAGCCCCACCGCCTGCACCACGGGCACGTCGCGCTTGGCGACATGGTCGACCAGATACTGGCCCATGCCCGGATAGACGAAGATGACTTCCACCACCACGACACCCACCACCAGGAAGGCGAGGTTGAGCATGACGACATTGATGATCGGCGCCAGCGCATTGGGCAGCGCATGTTTCCAGATGATCTCGAACGGGCTCAGCCCCTTGAGTTCGGCCGTTTCGATATAGGCCGATTGCATGACATTGAGGATGGCGGCGCGCGTCATCCGCATCATGTGCGCCAGCACCACCAGCGTCAGAACCAGTGCCGGCAGCGCGATCGCCTTCATCTTGTCGAGGAAGGGCATGCCGTCATAGACGGTCGAAATGGCCGGGAAGATCTGGAACTGCACGGCGAGGAAATAGATCAAGAGATAGCCGATGAAGAATTCCGGCAGCGAGGTCGAGGCAAGCGCAAAACCGGAGATAAAGCGGTCGACCAGCCCGTTGCGATAGCGCACCGCAATCAACCCGAGAAGCACGGCGAGCGGAATGGAGGCGACGGCCGCCCAGAAGGCGAGGAACATCGTGTTCTTGAGGCGGGGCCAGATCGAGGAGGCAATGTCCTGGCCGCTCGAGAGCGCCGTGCCGAGGTCGCCGGTCAGCGCATGGCCGAGCCATTTGAAATAGCGGACATAGGCGGGATCGTTGAGGCCGAGCGCTTCGCGCAGGTTGGCAAGCGCCTGCGGCGTCGCCGACTGGCCGAGAATGGATTGGGCCACATCGCCGGGCAGGATCTGCGTGCCGACGAAGATCATGATCGAGACGAAGAACAGGAGAAGGAGGCTGAGCGCGATACGCTCAGCCACCATTTTCAGGATCGGGGAGGACATCTCTCCCGAAGCCTCAGGCGCTCACCCAGCAACGCGACAGCGCGTAGCCGCCGGACAGTTCGAAGTTGGGATCGTCCACCCAGCCTTCGACATTCGGGCCGGTCGCGTCGAGATAGTCGTTGAACATCGGGCAGATAAGGCCGCCTTCGTCGCGCACGATCAGCGCCATGTCGCGATAGATCGCCTTGCGCTTGGCCTGGTCGAGTTCCGAACGGGCCTCGATCAGCATCTTGTCGAACTTCTCGTTGAAGAAGCGGGTGTCGTTCCAGTCCGACTTCGAATAATAGGCGGTCGAATACATCTGGTCCTGGGTCGGACGGCCGCCCCAATAGGAGGTCGAGAAGGGCTGCTTGTTCCACACTTCCGACCAGTAGCCGTCACCCGGCTCGCGCTTGATGTCGAGCGTGATGCCGGCCTTGGCGCAGGACTGCTGGTAAAGCTGGGCCGCATCGACGGCGCCGGGGAAGGCGACATCCGAGGTCCGCAGCAGCACAGAACCGGAATGACCGGACTTCTTGTAATGGAAGGCGGCCTTGTCGGGATCGAAGGCGCGCTGTTCGATATCGTCGGAGAACAGCGGATAGGCCTTGTTGATCGGAATGTCGTTGCCGACCGAACCGTAGCCCATCAGGATCTTCTGCACCATTTCCTCGCGGTCCATCGCATATTTCAGCGCCAGACGCAGGTCGTTGTTGTCGAAGGGCGCCGTGTTGCAATGGGCGATGAACACATAGTGACCGCGGCCGGAAGCCGAGCGGATCGTCACGCCCGGCAGGCGCTTGACCAGATCAACGATCTTCGGCTCGACGCGGTTGATCATGTTGACCTGGCCGCTCTGCAGCGCCGCCATGCGGGCCGTTGCGTCATTGATGACGAGGATCTCGATCGTGCCGGCAAAGCCGAAATCCGGGTTCCAGTAGCCGTCATATTTCTCGCCGACCAGACGCACGCCCGGCTCGTTGGTGACCACCTTGTAGGGGCCGCAACCGATGCCTTCGGTCGGGTTGTCCTTGCCGCCGTTCGGCTGGATCATCAGGTGATAGTCGGCCATCAGGTAGGGCAGGTCGGCATTGCCTTCCTTGAGCGTGATCACCACGTCGCCGCCATCGGCCTTCACGCTTTCGATCGAACCCATCAGGCCGAGCGCGCCTGATTTGGAATTGGCATCCGAATGGCGTTCCATCGTCGCCACCACGTCGGCCGGGGTCACGTCCTTGCCATTGTGGAAGGTCACGCCCTTGCGGATCTTGAAGGTCCAGACCTTGGCATCCTTGGAGGCATTGACCTCTTCGGCGACCTTGGGAACGATATCGCCGGTCGGACCGACGGTGACGAGACCTTCGCCCCACTGCCAGCCGAACGTCGCCGGAACCTGGCTCTGCCAGGTGGCGGGATCGAGGCTGTCGGTGGAAGCGCCGCCCTGCATGCCGGCCTTCAGCGTGCCGCCGCGAACCGGGCCGGCTGCGCGCACGGCGCTTGCGATCAGGCCGTTGGCGAAAGTGGAGGCAACGCCCAGTGCAGCGGCACGGCCGAGGAAATCGCGGCGGCTGAGTTTACCGAGTGCGACACGATGGCTGAGGTAGGAGAGTTCATCCGACATTGCTGTTCCCTGTTCTTGAAGAAATTAATTAGCCATGAATAGCCACATAATGTGGCTGGTATTTTTGTCCGCATGGCTCGCCTGCGTCAAGCGCTGTTCTGAATGCGAAATAGACACATTTTTGCCGCAAAGGCTTCCGGCCGGTAAAATCGTGCAGCCGCTTGAGAAAATTTGGAAACGAAATCGGCAAAGAATTCCCTGTGTCGATCCCGTTCCATGGGTTGAGCGCGGCCTGTCCTTGGGGCAAGATCAGGGTTCAAACGCCTGCATGCCAGCCTGAAAGGATCATAATGTCGAAGCTCTTGGCGGAACGGGTCCTGCTCATACCCATCGTCGCCGGTCTTTTGGTGTGGTTGTTCGAGCATGAGGTGCTTGCGGCCGGCCAGAGCCTGTCGCTTCTCGTCGCCTTCCTGCTGGTGGCAGCCATCGTCATGACCTCGATCCGGGTCGCCCATCATGCCGAAGTGCTCGCCCACCGGGTCGGCGATCCCTACGGCACCATGATCCTCACGCTCTCGGCCGTGCTCGTCGAGGTGATCATGCTGGTGATCATGATGAGCAACGAGGCCTCCCCGACGCTCGTGCGCGATACGATCTATTCGGCCGTCATGCTCGATATCAACGGCATTCTCGGGCTTGCGGCCCTGCTCGGTGGTCTGAGGCACGGCGAGCAGCCCTACAATGACGATTCCGGCAAGACCTACGGCGTGATGATTCTCACAGCCATGGGCATTTCCATGGTGGTGCCGGAATTCATTCCGGTTGCCAAATGGCATTACTATTCGATCTTCACCATCGGGGCGATGGCGCTGCTCTACACGCTCTTCCTGCGCATGCAGGTGGGCAAGCACAGCTATTTCTTCGCCTATAGCTACGAGACGATCGAGGGCAAGCCCAGCAGGGCGCCCGGTCATGGTGAGGAAGACAGCATCGCCTGGTCGATCGGCGCCATCCTTTTCGGCGTCGTGCTGATCGGCGTTCTGGCCGAATTCATGTCGGTACTGCTCAATGCGGGCCTTGAAGGAACCGGCGCTCCGCCGGCGCTGATGGCCATCGTGGTCGCCTCGATTTCGGCAGCGCCCGAAATCCTCACTGCGCTCAAGGCCGCACTGCGCAATCGCATGCAGGCGGTCGTCAACATCGCCATGGGCGCGTCGCTCTCGACGGTCATTCTCACAGTGCCGCTGGTGGAAGCGCTCGCACTCTATAACGGTCAGCCACTGACGATGGCGATGACGCCTGTGCAGACGGTGATGGTGGCGATTACCCTGATTGCCGCAGCGATCAACCTCAATGACGGCGAGACCAATGCAATCGAGGGCATGACGCATTTCGTGCTTTTTGCCACCTTCGTCATGTTGACCATTATCGGCCTCTGACAAAGGAGCAGTTTGCCGGACGAACCGGATCGGCGGCACGAAAAAGCCGGCCCGTGATCGGGGCCGGCTTTACAATCCGGGAATCTGTAGGGATCAGCCGGCGGCGTCGAGGAATTCCTCGCACCAGGTCGGTCCGCCCTTGACGCCGGCCTTGTCGGTGATGCGGGTGATCGAGGTGATCGTGTAGTTGCTGTCGACCGTCAATTTGACATGGCAGACAAGGTAGTCGGTGCGGGCACGCGCGACAAGCTTGCGTGCCTTGCCTTCACCTTCATACTGGGCCGGCGTGCGACGGGTCTTGTAGCCACCCTTCCAGTTGTAGGTGGAGGAGGAGCCGCTTTCCGTATCGGCGATCGGCGGGCCATAGGCGGCGAAGAATTTTCCGGCTTCCTTGCCGACCCAGCGCTTGGAGAGCGCATCTGTGGACAAGGCACCGGTGGTGGAGCAGCCGGCGAGGAGGAGGGACAGACCGGCCAGGGTCACTATGCTCAGTTTCATGCTTGCGGGCTTCCTTCAAGAGAGCCGGAAATTCCGGCGCCGATGCGAATTTTCAAGTCCGTTTCGCCATAGCGTGCGTTGCGAAAAAGGGGAATCGAAAAATCACGATTCCGACACATTTTTTGGGATGGGAATGTCCGAATTGTTACAGATCCACTGCGAGTTTATTCACAGATTTTGACCCTTTGGAAAAAATATTACAGGCCCATATTGCATTTGGCGGGTAAATACGGTCCATTCTCTGCAACCTTGCCGTAAATGAGCAGGCAAGGAAATTACCAAGGGGAAGGACTCATGAAAAAGATCGCGACGCTCCTGGCGGCAACCGCCATTACTTCCGTTCTCGCTTTTTCCGCTTCGGCCAAGACGCTTGTCTATTGCTCCGAAGCCTCGCCGGCGAACTTCGATCCCGCCATCACCACGGGCGGCAACGACTTCGACGCTTCGTCCCGGACGATCTACAGCCGCCTTGTCGAATTCAAGCACGGTTCGACCGAAATCGAGCCGGGTCTGGCCGAAAGCTGGACGATTTCCGACGACGGTTTGGTCTATACCTTCAAGCTCCGCGCGGGCGTGAAGTTCCACACCACCTCCTATTTCACGCCGACGCGTGACCTTAACGCCGATGACGTGATCTGGTCGTTCGAGCGCCAGTGGAAGGCCGACAACAAGTGGCAGACCTACATGCCCAACATCACCTGGGATTATTTCCAGGGCATGGACATGCCGAAATATCTCAAGTCGATCGAAAAGGTCGATGACCTGACGGTCAAGATCACGCTCACCGAGCCGAATGCGCCGATGCTGGCCAACCTCGGCATGGACTTCGCGTCGATCGGCTCGAAGGAATATGGCGACAAGCTGATGGAAGCCGGCACGCCGGAGAAATATGCCAGCGAGCCAATCGGCACCGGTCCGTTCCAGTTCGTCGACTATCAGCTCGACAGCGTCATCCGCTACGCAGCCTTCCCGGATTATTTCAAGGGCAAGGAAAAGATCGACGACCTGATCTTCGCGATCACCCCGGATGCAAGCGCCCGCATGCAGAAGGTTCTCGCTGGCGAATGCGATGTGATGCCCTATCCGAACCCGGCCGACGTCGAGGCTCTCAAGGCCAATGGCGATGTAACCGTGCTCGAACAGGCTGGCCTCAATATCGGCTACATGTCCTACAACACCACGCTGCCGCCCTTCGACAAGCCCGAAGTGCGCAAGGCGCTGAACATGGCCATCAACAAGCAGGCGATCATCGATTCCCTGTTCGGCAAGGGCGGTGCCACCCCGGCAACCAACCTCATTCCGCCGACCATGTGGTCCTACAACAAGGACGTCAAGGACGACGCCTATGATCCGGAAGCTGCCAAGAAGGTGCTTGCCGACAATGGCGTTACCGAGATCGAACTCTGGGCTTCGGACCGTTTCCGTCCGTACAACCCGAGCTTCCAGCGTGCGGCCGAACTGATCCAGCAGGATTGGGCAGCGGTGGGCGTGAAAGCGACGATCAAGACGCTTGAATGGACCAAGTATCGCGAAGAAGGCAAGAAGAAGGACCGCCCGGGTGCGTTCCAGATCGGCTGGACCGGCGACAACGGCGATCCGGACAACTTCTTTGCCACCCTGTTCTCCTGCTCGGCCATCGGCGTTTCGAACTATTCGAGCTGGTGCAACAAGGAGTTCGAAGACCTGATCCAGAAGGCGAAGATCACCAGCGATCTCGCCGAGCGCACCAAGCTCTATGAGCAGGCGCAGGTCATCTTCAAGCAGGAAGCTCCGGCCTTCACGCTTGCCCATTCGCAGGTCTATTCGGTCATCCGCAAGAATGTCAGCGGTTACATGATGGACCCGCTCGGCATCCACCGCTTCGACGGTGTCGACAAGGCCGAGTAATCGTCAATAAGGACGGCGGCCGGAGGCGGCCGCCGTCCCTTCAGGTTTTTGCCCATGCTCCGTTTTCTCGTCAGCAAACTCCTGCTCTTCATTCCGACACTGATCGGGATCACGATCTGCGCCTTCGCGTTCGTGCGGCTTTTGCCGGGAGACCCCATTCTCGCCATGGCGGGCGAGCATGGCGTGACACCCGAACGCTACGAAATTCTCAAGGAACAATTCGGCTACAATCTTCCGATCTGGGAACAATATCTGCGCTATGTCGGACAGGTGCTGACCGGTGATTTCGGCGTGGCCATTTCCACAAAACGACCGGTGATCGACGAGTTTGCGGTCCTGTTTCCCGCCACTGTCGAATTGTCGATCGTCGCTCTGATCTTCTCGGTCGCCATCGGCATTCCCGCTGGCGTCTATGCCGCTGTCCGTCGCGGATCCTGGCCCGACCAGTTGATCATGGGCACGGCTCTGGTTGGCTATTCGATGCCGATCTTCTGGTGGGGCCTGCTGCTGATCATCTTCTTCTCCGGCTATCTCGGCTGGACTCCGGTCTCGGGCCGCATCGGGCTGCAATTCTTCTTCAAGCCGATCACCGGTTTCATGCTTATCGACACGCTGCTGCTCGGCAAGCCGGATGCCTTCCTGTCAGCGCTCAAGCATATCATCCTGCCGATGATCGTGCTCGGCACCATTCCGCTGGCCGTGGTGGCGCGACAGACCCGCTCTGCCATGCTGGAAGTGCTGGGCGAGGACTATATCCGCACCGCCCGTGCCAAGGGCCTGTCGCCATTCCGCGTCATTGCCATCCATACGCTGCGCAATGCCATGATCCCGGTCGTCACCACCATCGGCCTGCAGGTCGGCGTCATGCTGGCCGGCGCCATCCTGACGGAGACGATCTTCTCCTGGCCCGGTATCGGCAAATGGATGGTCGATTCCATCTTCAAGCGCGACTATGTCGTCGTGCAGAGCGGTCTGTTGCTGATCGCGCTCATCGTGATGGTGGTCAATCTCATCGTCGATATTCTCTATGCGGTGATCAATCCGCGCATGCGGGCGAGGTAAGCCATGACCACGACCCAGACCAGTTCCGTATCACCGGTGGAGGCCAAGCGGTTTCCGCGCCTCGCCGAATTCTGGTATTATTTCTCGCAGAGCCGTGGTGCCGTCATTGGCCTCGTGGTTTTCTCTCTCATGGTGCTGGCCGCCCTTCTGGCGCCAGTGCTGGCACCGCATGCACCCGACATGCAGTACCGCGATGCCTTCCTCGCACCGCCGGTCTGGCAGGAGGGCGGCAGCTGGAAGTTCATCCTCGGAACCGATCCGGTCGGACGTGATATCCTGTCACGGCTGATGTATGGCGCCCGGTTCTCGCTGCTTATCGGTGCCGTCGTCGTCACGCTTTCGGTCATCGGCGGCATCACGCTCGGCCTGCTGGCCGGCTATTTCCGTGGCTGGGTCGATGTGGTGATCAGCCGCGTGATGGACCTGATCCTTGCCTTTCCGTCGCTCCTGCTCGCGCTCGTCATGGTCACGATCCTGGGGCCGAGCCTCTTCAATGCCATGCTGGCGATCGCGCTCGTGCTGCAGCCGCACTTCGCCCGTCTGGTGCGCGCCGCCGTCATGGCGGAGAAGAACCGGGAATATGTGGTCGCTTCGCGTGTTGCCGGTGCCGGCCACCTGCGGCAGATGTTCGTCACCATCCTGCCGAACTGTCTCGGGCCGCTGATCGTGCAGGCCACGCTCTCCTTCTCGAACGCGATCCTCGAAGCGGCAGCGCTCGGTTTCCTCGGCCTCGGCGCCCAGCCGCCGACACCCGAATGGGGCACCATGCTCGCCAATGCGCGCGAATTCATCCTGCGTGCGCCCTGGGTCGTCACCTTTCCGGGCCTGGCCATCCTCATCACCGTGCTCGCCATCAACCTGATGGGTGATGGTCTGCGCGATGCGCTCGACCCCAAGCTCAAGAGGTCGTAACATGGCTCTTCTTGAAATCCAGAATCTGACGGTGGAATTCCGCACCACCACGGGCCTGTTCCGCGCCGTCGACAATGTGTCGCTGAAATGCGACCAGGGCGAAATCCTCGCCATCGTCGGTGAATCCGGCTCGGGCAAATCGGTCGCCATGCTGGCCGTGATGGGCCTGTTGCCCTGGACGGCGAAGATCACCGCCGATGTCATGACTTTCGCCGGCCGCGATCTTCTGACCATGTCGTCGCATGACCGGCGCAAGATCATCGGCAAGGACATGGCGATGATCTTCCAGGAGCCGATGAGCTCGCTCAATCCCTGCTTCACGGTCGGTTTCCAGATCGAGGAAGCGATCAAGACCCATCTCGGTCTCGGCAAGGCCGAGCGCCGTGCCCGCGCGATCGAGCTTCTGAAGAAGGTCGGTATTCCGGCACCCGAAAGCCGGCTCAAGAACTTCCCGCACCAGCTGTCGGGCGGCATGAGCCAGCGCGTCATGATCGCCATGGCGCTCGCCTGCAATCCGAAACTGCTGATCGCCGACGAACCGACGACAGCGCTCGATGTCACCATTCAGGCGCAGATCCTCGATCTGCTTGTGCGGCTGCAGGAAGAGGAGGGCATGGCGCTCGTCCTCATCACCCACGATATGGGCGTGGTGGCCGAAACGGCCCAGCGCGTTCAGGTCCAGTATGCCGGCCAGAAGGTGGAGGAACAGGGCGTGGTGGATCTCTTCACCGATCCGCACCATCCCTATACCGCAGCGCTTCTTGCAGCGCTGCCGGAACGCGCCGTGGCCGGTGGGCGCCTGCCTTCGATCGCCGGTGTCGTGCCCGGTCATAGCGACCGTCCCGAGGGCTGCCTCTTCTCGCCGCGCTGCGCCTTTGTCACCGATTACTGTCGTGCCGGTGCCAGCCGCCAGGGCCCGGCCTATGGCAATGCGCTGTGCAATTATCCGCTCGTCAAGGGCAAGCCGCTCAATCATCCGGCGCCGGAAGGAGCGCTCGCATGAACGCCATCGTCGAAGGTCGCAACCTCAAGCGTTTCTATGAAGTCGGCGGCGGCATGTTCTCCAAACCCGCCACCGTCAAGGCGCTCAATGGGCTGAGTTTTGCGCTCGAAGCCGGCAAGACGCTCGCCGTGGTGGGCGAATCCGGCTGCGGCAAGTCCACGCTCGCCCGCCTTGTGACGATGATCGAGGAGCCGAGCGAAGGCGAGCTCTTGATCGAGGGCCGCACCGCCGATCCGTCCGTCAAGGCGACGCGCTCTTCGGTGCAGATCGTGTTCCAGAACCCCTACGGCTCGCTCAATCCGCGCCAGAAGATCGGCGCCATTCTGGAAGAGCCGCTCAAGATCAACACCCATGACGATGCCGAGACCCGCCGCCGCAAGGCGCTCGACATGATGCAGAAGGTCGGTCTGAGGCCGGAACATTACGATCGCTACCCGCATATGTTTTCCGGTGGCCAGCGCCAGCGCATCGCCATTGCCCGTGCCCTGATGCTTGATCCAAAGATCCTCGTGCTCGATGAGCCGGTTTCGGCGCTCGACCTCTCGATCCAGGCGCAGGTGCTCAATCTCCTGATGGACCTGCAGAAGGAAATGGGGCTCGCCTATCTCTTCATTTCGCACGGCCTGTCGGTGGTGCGCCACATTGCCGATGAAGTGCTCGTCATGTATCTCGGACGCCCGGTCGAGCGCGGCCCTGTGGCAGAGGTCTTCGCCCATCCGCGCCATCCCTATACGGCGGCACTGCTTTCGGCGACGCCGGTGGCCGATCCGACCCGCAAGAAGCACCGCATCGAACTGAAGGGCGAACTGCCGTCGCCACTCAACCCGCCGCCGGGCTGTCCGTTCAATCCGCGCTGCGCCAATGCGACCGATCTCTGCCGCCAGACCATGCCGGACGAGAGCGGCGAGGGTGCTCACCGCTTCTTCTGTCATCACCCGATGTAAAGAGCGCGCTTCGCCTCAATATTTTCTGGTTGCGAAAAAGATGATTCTCCTTTTTCCTCATCAACTGCGGTGATGAGCAGAGGGAGTGCGAAGAATTGGCGAAGATCAATTATACGAAGCATATTTCGGGTTTTGACGTCGATGATTTTTTCTTTGGCGGAAGTGCCATGCACCTGACCCTCGAAACACGCCGCAGCGCAACGTTTGACGATGTGAGTGGCGTATCGGTCAAGATTGCCGGGAATGGGCTGCAGGCCAAGGGCAACAACTTCACCGACGGCACGATTTCAGCGATGACGCTTCTTGATGAAAAAGACCATGTCCTGGTCGAGATCTCGGGCTTGCGGCTGAATGCCAGCCATTTCTCGAAGATTATCGATGGCGCATCCGATCTGACAGACTATCTTTACGGAGGATTGGAGTCCGGCAATGACGTGATCACGGGATCGGCTGCCGATGACTTCCTGTTCGATACAAGCCTCGGCAATGACATCGTCCGTGGTTTTGCCGGTAAGGACATCATCGGTAGCGCCTATGGCAACGATACGCTGTACGGCGGTGATGACAGTGATATATTCCTCTTCACCAGCAAGTTCGACCGTGACTCGATCATGGATTTCGATCCCACCGGTCGCGACCAGGATTTAATCCGGCTCGGCAAGATCAATTTCGCCAAGCTCGACATCGAACAGGCGGGCAGGGATGTCCGGATTGATCTCGGCGCAGGCGATGTGCTGACATTGAAGAATACCGATGTCGATCTCATCAGTCGCGATGATTTCCTGTTGTATTGAGCGCTGGGTGGGGTTTTTATTGATGACACTCGCAATCAACTTTTCTGCCCGAGATTGATAAGCGTCAAGGACCGTGCGATAGGACAGCGCTAGAAGCGGCCATCCATGTGGGACAACCGCAAAGACACAGATCCATGCGCACATTCATCAATTTCGGCGGCTTTCTTGCCGCATCCCTGCTTCTGGTTTCGGGCCTTGCTCAGGCCGGCGAACGCACCTATCCGAACCGGGCCAAACTCGGCGAAGCGCTGTTCAACGATGTCAATCTGTCGAAGAACCGCAGCCAGGCCTGCGCCACCTGCCATATGCCGGATATGGGTTTTACCGATCATCGCGAAACGAAGGCCGGGCTTGCCGTGTCGCTCGGCGATGACGGAAAATCGCTCGGTGACCGTTCGGCGCCAACGGCCGCCTATGCCGCCTTCAGCCCGACCTTCGGCAAGAATGCCAAGGGCGATTATGTCGGCGGCCAGTTCTGGGATGGGCGTGCGGCAACGCTTGAAGATCAGGCGGGTGGACCGCCCCTGAACCCGATCGAAATGGGCATGCCGGACGAAAAGACGGTGGCCGAACGCATTGCCGAAAATCCGGATTATGTCGCTGCCTTCAAGGCCGAGTTCGGCGAGGATGTGCTTTCCGATCCGGCCAAGACCTATCAGGCGCTGCGTCAGGCCGTGGCCGAATTCGAACGGACGCCGGAATTCTCGCCCTTCGATTCCAAATATGACCGGTATCTGCGCGGCGAGGAAAAGCTGACCGAACAGGAAGAGCTTGGCCGTACCCTGTTCTTCTCCACCCAGTTCACCAACTGCAATCTCTGCCATGACATCAAGGGCACCGACGGCCGGTTCGAGACTTCGACCTTCTCCTCGCACAAATATTTCAACATCGGCGTGCCGGTGAATGAAGCCGCGCGCAAGGTCAATGGTGTGGCCGCCGATCATGTCGATCTCGGGCTTGCCGCCAATCCGGCCGCCAAGGATGATCCAACGGCGCGCGGCCGTTTCAAGACGCCGACCCTGCGCAACATCGCCGTCACCGGTCCTTACATGCACAATGGCGTGTTCAAGGATCTGCGCACGGTCATCCTCTTCTATAACAAGTACAATTCGAAGCGGAAAAGCCGCCAGATCAATCCCGAGACCGGCAAGGTCTGGGCGGCACCGGAAGTGGCCGATAATCTGGCCAAGACCGAACTCGAAACCGGTCCGGGCCTTGATGACCAGCGCATCGATGCTCTCGTCGCCTTCCTGAAGACGCTGACCGACAAGCGCTACGAGCCCCTGCTGGAAAAGTGAGGGGGGACTCAGTCCCTTTCATCAATGCGCAGATAGAGATAGAGCGGCAGCGCCAGCGACAGGCCGACGGTGAAGCTTGCAGGCAGCACCAGCCACCAACGCCTGGTGCCGGTGCGCGCCGCATCGACGAACGACCAGACCCAGAAAACCGAAATCGACAAAAGCACATCGATGGAAAAGCCGCCGGCGGCACCATTGGCAAACAGGCTGGTGATGAAGGCGGCAAGATCGAAGCCGTTGGCCGAGAAGAACGACCCGAAGAAGAACCAGGGCAAAAGGGTGCCGGCAATGGCCATGATGAGATAGAAGGTCTTGAGGGACATGGATCTCTTTCGGGTCTCGTAGAACAGGCCCCATCATAACAGGTCTCTCGTCAAGGGTCAGGCACAGTCGGAGCCTTTGCCGGGTGCAAAGGGTCGCAGGCCGCTCTCCGACAAAAACTGTTGTGGAGCAACGGTTCGTAAAAGAATAATCTGGCGGCTCTGTTCGTTGCTCTTCGGGTGCTCGCAATCGCCCGCACCGAACCCGTTGCATCCTGCCGGAGACTGTCATGAAAACCCTGCTCGCCCTCCTTCTTTCCGCCACCACCGTTGCGCCGGCATTGGCCGATGAACGCACCGAGACGGTGAAATTTGCCGCCGGCGCCAGTTCGGTCACGCTCAAGAGTTCACTCAAGGGCTATGACGGGATCAATTACAAGATCGGTGCCCGGGCGGGGCAGGTGATGGCGATCAGCTTCAAGCCGAGCCATGGTTCCTGCTATTATATCGTGCGCGAGCCCGGCAAGGATGAAAACCTTTTCGACGGCACCATGGATGGCTATGACTATTCGGGAACCTTGGCGGCCGATGGCGACTATACGGTCATGGTGTTCCAGATGCGCAACGCCGCCCGCCGCAACGAGACCTGCAAGTTCGCGCTCACGGTTGCGATCGGCGGCTGATTTCAGGCTCTGGCAGTCATGGTCGCTTTCCTTTCGAACGATGGTCGAGCGCGAACAGTCCTGCAATGCCAAGGATTACCATGACGACGCCGATCCAGTTGCTGCCCGAATAGCCGAGCGTTGCCGCGCCGATCGAAAACGCCAGGGCACTCATGCCTGTGGAAACGAAAGAGGTGATCTGGTTGAGCGACGTCCCAAACCCGGGCCTCTCGGGCGAAAGTTCATGATAGTAGGACAACGGCAGCGACAGGATCGCCGAGACCCCGCAGGCATTCGGGATCGTCAGCAGATAGATCTCGATCGGCGTCGAAGCCTGGCTGATCAGTGCGAGGAAAACTGCATAGATTACAGTGCCGATACCCAGTACCTGCAGGACGGTCAGTCTCTGCAGACACATGCCCCACATCAGCATGAAGGGAATTTCCAGCCCGGCCGTGAAGCCGGCAACGAACCCGACATCGGTGATCTTCCCGCCAGCAAGGCCAGTCATGATCAGCGGTTGGATCACCGATAGCAGCCGCGGCGCCGCTGTAATTAGCGACATGGACACAACAAGGCCGATCATGTTGGCGGCGGTCAGTTCACGCAGCGAGGCGAAGAAGGGTGAACGCGGCGCATCCTGCGATCGTTCGAGCGAGGGCATCAGAAGCCAGACGATTGTGAAGCTCGCAAGACAAGCGACAGCGGAAAAGCCCCAGGCTGGTAAGAGGCTGTTCGAGTTTGCGAGCCAGAGCGCGATCAGTCCCGGCACCAGAATCCAGGATCCGGAATAGAGTGCACGCACGACCTGTGTCACTGCGCTGGCTTCACGGTTGCCGAGGGGGGAGCTGAATGCGCGGATCGAGGAGAACAAAAGCGCGAAACTGGCATTGGACAGCGGCACCAGCAGCACGGCGGCGAACACAAAGACAGCCATGTGTGGCAAAAGATAAACAAGGCCAAAACCGATGATGCCAGCAAGATTGACAAACAGAATCATGGGCTTGACATTGCGTATGGCATCGGAAACCAGCGCGATGCTGACGCCATAGACCAGATTGGCGAGGGCAATGACGAACAGCAACAGCGACAGCATGACGTTGCTCATGCCGAATTCCTTGATCGCTACGATCGAAAGATAGGGTAGAGTTGCGCCGTAGGTCAGGCCGGTTGAAAAGAGTGCGATCGTCGCGACCCGGATGGCGGGATTGTGCAGGATGATCCTTATGGCGGCAAGCATCGGCAAGCGTTCCTTTCGCATCCTCCATCGGCAATTCGGATGGCGATCTCAAGTCAATTGAATTGATGTGAAACATCGGTGCGGGTGAAGAATACCGTTGAGGTCGCCGCCGAATTGTCCGCCTTTGCGGCTGCGAAGAGGGCTTATACCTAGCGTCGATGATAGGAATCGATTGCGCCTGCCAGACCAGCGCATGGCTCAACCTTCGATCCTTGTTTCGAAGCGAGCAGCGGCAAGTCGTGCCGAAGCCGTTCCTGAAACAATTGAAACAAGATTGCCGTCTGCAAGAAGAAGGACTGAAACAATAGGCCTTAAATGTGGTCCCAACAAACCGAGGGATTTCCACAATGGCAAAGACATTCATTCCGGGCGGCGAAGCCGTCTTCATCGCTGACAAGGCAGATACGACCTACATCCTGAAGGCCGGCACGTCGCTGTCGGTCATGGCAGATTCTGCCATCGATGCACACGATGCCGCCGCCAACCGCACGTTCCTGCTCAACGGCAGCATTTCGGGTTCCAATATCGGCATTGTCGCCGGTAGCTATTTTTCCCAGCCGGAAAATCTCGATGTCCGGGTCGGAGCCAATGCCTATATCAGCGCGCTCAACGCGGGCGTTACCGTCTATTCCAAGCATGGCAGCATTGCCAACGCCGGCACAATTTCCGCAACCGCCAACGAGAGCAAGGCGATCTACTTTGAAGGCTCGGACGGCACGATCGAAAACAGCGGTTCGCTTTCTGCCTATTACGGAGTGAGCGTCACCGGCGACGATAACAGCGTCGTCAACAGCGGCACGATCAACACCACCTATAAGGGCGTATTCTTCAATACATCCTCAGGCGACGAGAACAGCCTGAACAACAGTGGTGTCATCAAGGCCGTTCATCCCGGCTTTGCAACTTTTGGCGTTTCTGGCGACGGCGGAAATGAGCATATCACCAATTCCGGCCGCATCGTCGGTGATATCTTTTTGCAAGGCGGCAACGACACCTTCACGTCGAAGGGCGGCACGGTAAAGGGCGAGATCATCGGCGGAGAAGGCAGCGATACATACCGTATTGACAGCAGTGCCTTTGTGATCACCGAGGAAGCCGACCAGTCCGGCATCGACCGGGTCTATACATCCGCAAGCTACACGGTCGCCACGGGTATCGAACAGACAACGCTCACCGGCAAGGCCGACATCAATCTCACTGGAACGATTGTTTCGGATGTTCTCAACGGCAACCGGGGTGACAATAGAATCGTCGGCGGTGTCGGCCTCGATTATATTACAGGTGGGGCCGGTAATGATCGTCTGACCGGCGGTCCGGGCGGCGGCGTTTTGGATACCGTCGATATCTTCTTTTTCAAGGCGCATTCGGGCCACGATGTGGTGAACGATTTCCAGGATGGCATCGATCGGCTCAATCTCGCCAACTACAAAGGCATCGAGGGGTTTGACGATCTCGATGGTCACATCAAGCAGGTCAATGACGAAACCGTCGTGATCTCGCTTCTGGACGGCGACACGATCCGCCTCAAGAATATGGATCTCGCCGATATCACCGCGGCGGACTTCCAGTTCTGACAGACCATGGCCGACGGGCCGTGACAGGCAAGACGAATCCTGAAAGCCTGGGCAGCAATGCTCCGGCTTTCGCCTTTTGCTGCGACTTTTGCCGGATATGTTTGAATTGAGGCCGACGTGTCCGATCAAATCCGTTCGGTTGTTGCACGAGCGTTCCGATTACCTCTTTCGCGGACGACCGCGCGAGGCATTTCGCTTCTTCGGGGCCGCATTTTCGTGTCGGCGAGACAAAGTCAAACGATCATAAATTGTTTGTGCCGGGCGGCGAACTTCGGGATTGGAGTCGAGCAAATACTGTTCGCCTCTTATGTATGCGGAAAATGCGGCATAGATAGGCGCGACCCGGTCCGCAAAGCCGGTTTCTTCCATCCAGATGAGCAAACGCTCACCAAATCCTTTGCGTTCCGCGAGCTTCAGCAAACGCTCAAAGTCATCTGCGAAATCCCATCCTTCCTGGACAAGATCTTTCTCGAGGACCGCCGCAAGGTGCGTTGTCGCAGACCCGAAATTCTCTTGCGCCAGTTCCAGGCCCGCATCCAGCAGACCAGCCCCCCCGGAAGGCAATTCCCGCAGGTTTTCGCGGATGGCGCTGGCTTCAGACAGACGGTTGTTTAGAATATAAAGCCAAGCGAGATTGGCATTCGCGAGAAGGGGGATTCGTGTCGAGGCCGCCTTGTAAAGAGCCTCAGCGCGCGCGATATCTTGGCCGAGATCCAGCAACAAATTGGCAAGACGGACCTGGATTGATTGAACAAGTTCCGTATCTAGCCCTTTTTCTCCTGAAATCCGATCGAGCGCTCGCTCATAGGCCGCAATTGCGCCTGTTGTGTCGCCGTTAAAGCCAAGGACAAAAGCCTTGTTGAATAGAACTCCTGCAACCAGTTCCCGCAATTCTGGTCGGTCGTCATCACAATAACGAGCAATGAGCTCGTCATAG
Organism: Fluviirhizobium alvei; assembly: GCF_030551875.1. Lineage (GTDB taxonomy): Bacteria > Pseudomonadota > Alphaproteobacteria > Rhizobiales > Rhizobiaceae > Rhizobium_E > Rhizobium_E alvei. Next base: position 71,514 of record NZ_JAUOZU010000002.1, read on the forward strand.
GCGGCAATCTCGGCAACCGTTTCGCCGTTCTGGCCATAGGCGACTCCCTTGTAGGCCAGCGCCTTGGCAACCAGTTCCCGCAACTCAGGTCGTTCGTCGTCATGATAGTTGGCGATAAGCTCGTCACAAGTGGCTATCGCGCCTGCCAAGTCGCCATTCTGGCGAAGAGCATAGCCTTTGTTGAATAGCGCTTCGGCAACTTGTACGCGCACTTCCGGTTGATCATCCTTGCCATAGCGAGCGACAAGCTCGTCGTAAGCCGCGACTTCGGCCGTCGTATCTCCAATTCGGCTAAGCGCATCTCCCTTGTTTCGCAGCGCCTTGGCCACCAGTTCACGCAATTTAGGCTGTTCGTCCTCACCATAGCGGCTGATGAGCTCGTCATAGATACCTATCTCGTTCACCGTTTCGCCGTTCTGGCCATAGGCAATTCCCTTGTTGGTCAGCGCCTTGGCGACCTGCTCCCGCAACTCTGATCGTTCTTCATTAACATAGCGGGCGATGAGCTCGTCATAGGTGGCAATCGCGCCTGCCATTTGGCCGTTTTGGCGAAGAGCAACGCCCTTGCTAAGCAGCGCTTTGGCAACCTGTTCCTGCAATTCGGCTCGTTCGTCTTCGCGATAGCGTTCGATGAGCTCGTCATAGGCAGCAATCGCTGCTGTCTTTTCGCCTTTCTGGGAAAGTGCAATGCCCTTGTTTCGCAGTGCCTTTGCGACGTCTTCCCACAATTCGGGCCGTTCGTCCTTGCCATAGCGAGCGATAAGCTCGTCATAAGTCGCAATTTCGGCCGTCGTATCGCCAATGAGGCCAAGGGCAACACCCTTGTTTCGCAGCGCCTTGGCAACCAGTTTTTGAAATTCAGAACGCTGGTCTACACCATAGCGCGCGATGAATTCGTCATATGCAGTGATCGCAGCCACTGTGTTCCCATTCAGGCGAAGGGAAACGCCCTTGATGAGCAGCGCAAACGCAGCCTGTATTTGTAGCTCGATCCGTTCGTCATTGCCATAGTGGGCACCAACTTCATCAAAGGCAGCGATTGCCGACACTATGTCGCCGTTCTGGCCAAACGCAATGCCTCGCTGGATCAAGTTAACAGCGTCAGAAAAGTCCTCGTCGTCAATGGTTCGAGCCGTATCGGTAGTTTCCACCCCATCAGGCCCAAGCCCTAGGCGCGGAGATGTTCTTGCATGTTGTTCATCCTCGTGTATCGGCAGCGCGCAACTACGAATCGCTTCATTCAGGGCAAATTCGAAATCCGGTGATAATCTTTCCGTGTAACCTGAAGAAACTGTACGGTTGGCTAATTTGTTGAGATCACTCGACGAGTAGAAATTGGTCAGAAAGCTGACCAGCCAGCGCATTTTCTGTTTCGTCCGTCTGGTACCATGCCGCATCAGGTACCAGATATTCAAAAAACGCTCGACAATCTGGTGCCCCGCATAGGAGCCGGATGTTTGCGTCTGTTCGATAAAGCCATCCTTGCGCAATCTTGCGAGCAGCGGCGATAATGTTGTGGATGCGATCCGTGTCTTTTTGGAGAGTTCGCCGGTGGTGACAGGATCCCAATGAAGCGCAATCGCATCAATAACAGCGCGCTGTTGCGGCGTTTGATACTCTTCCACGCGCGATTTGTAATAGGGGGTCACCTGGTCAAGCAGAACTTCAAGATCAGCCATGGCCGCCTCGGTCTCATTAACCTCCAGGAGACGGTAAATCAGCGTGAGAATACGGGGATTCCCCCCCGTCAAAACATGAAGCGTCTTCAGTCGCTCCGGTTGGGTATCGAGCACTTCCAAAACGTGAAGACCATGTGGGCCGCGTCGCGCCGCAAGCGAGCGCATGCAGTACTCAGTTTCATGTTCATTCAGGGGTTCAAGATGATGAGGTTGAAAAAACTCGTAAAATGCCGCGTCTCTGTCCGCGTTGTCCTCTAAATAATGCGCAGCAGCTCCGATGATTATGGGGCCATTGTTGGCTTGCAGAAACCGCCGGAGTGCCCATTTGTCCTCACTTGGTAAGGCATTGAGGATGAGATCGAGATTGTCGACCAACAACACGGCCCGCCGATTCAGCTGCTGCATTTCCTTTCTGAACTGTTCACCAGCGCGTAGCCCGTTGGCCCACGTTTCATTTGCCAGCTCTCGGTCTAAGCGGTCTGCGAGATCGTTTTTTGCATTCGCCTCGCCCCATTCAGCCAGAGCTTCCCCACAGTTGCGCCAAAAATCATCGAGGGTAAGGACGTTGTATTGCTCCTCGCGGAATCCCAAGGGAATGTAGCGCGATGACAGGTCCGGCGTTTCCGTGATCGCGATGGCAAGTCGCCGCAAAAGCGTTGTCTTGCCCATGCCTCGCGGGCCGATCAGAATGTTATGGTGCCCCAAACCACTTTCATCTGCCACTTTCAGTCTTCGAATGAGCGCATCCAGCATATCCCGGCGCGCCGTAAAATTCGCCACGAAATCAGCGTCATTGAGGCTGGAGTGATTGTAGAGAGCCGTCGCGGGTGGTTTTGTCATTCTGCTTCATACTCAAGCCAGTATTTACGGACCAGACCGGAACGAAAAACGTAGCGCTCACCATTCTTCATGATCAGGCCATCATTGCAAAGCATTGATAATATGTCCATTGTCTGTCGTGAGCTGAGGTGCCCCTGCGTTTGAGACAGATGGGCATTTATGGTGTCCCGGCGCTCACCTTCTACAGTCCGCGACAAAAGGCCAAGGATTTGTTTTGCGATATCTCTGTCGATTGCTGGCAAGTTTTTATCGACATGCTCGCGCCAAACGGCAAACTCGGAGCGCCTGTTAGGTTGAAGCAGTTTGGCGAAGGCGGCGTCTATGTCGCGCATGGTTGCCAATGGAAGAGCATGGTCCGGAATCGTGTCGGATGGTCGAACCTCGTTGGCGACCATTTTCAGGTAGTAAGGAGCAAGCCACCCCAACTCCGAGAACATATAGTCGAAATCCTCGTCGCGCGCATCGAACAGGTGAGTAATCTGCTGCTGAATCTTGGCGTCACGAATGAATGAGCGCGCCTCATCCGGCTTGAAGGGTTCGAGAACAAAAGTTTCGAAATCCACGAAGGCGCCTTCCAAGCCGTAACGTCTGGCAATTGTGTCAAGGCCGATGGAACCCGTAATGAGCCATCGGACATTTTTGTACTGCTGCTGCATGGCGCGCAGCTTGTAGGCAAATGCGTTCGCATCGCGTGGGTCTTTTTCTGCGAGAGCCAGGAAAAAATAGGCTACTTCATCAACAATAATCGCCGTCTTTGGATGCGTATCATTCAGCGATGCTATCAGTATGGCTGAAAACTCGATTGGGTCCACTTTGCCAAGGGCTTCCATCGGCTTGTCGCCCCACTGGCCGGCCAAAACCGCACCAATTCGTTGACGCGCATGTGCAAAGAAGCGCTCCTTTGCGGTATTTAGCCCTTCAATTCGCGAGCACAATTCTCGGGCAAATTCGCTCGGCGTCCGAATTCCTTCCACATCGACTTCGACAGCATGCCATCCGTCATCGCGAAGGTCCTGGGCAAGCCGATTTATAAGCCATGTTTTGCCAATGCGCCTGGGTGCTGGCATGTGAATGCTTAACCCGGCTTCCAGCTTGCGCTTGAGTAGGTTGCGCTCAGTCGTGCGGTTATGCATTTATCGCTCCATGAAATTATTCAAAAATGAATATATTCAAAATAGAATAAATGTCAACATCCTGTCTCGCCGCCATTTATCAGGCGACCCCTATTGCTCACATCAGCGCCAGCCGTCCAACGGCCGGGATCTTGAGGGCGGGGCGGGAGATGTCGAAGCCCGCCACCAGCCCAAGCAGATGCACCTCGAAGCCGCTCTTGGAGCCGGCCGACAGGCCAACCAATCCATAGAGGGTCAGGTTGAGATTGCCGCTCCGGTCATAGAAGGCGAAGTCGCTCGGGCCGAGAAAATCGCGGCCCACGGCATTGGGTGGCAGCACGGCATCGATCTCCGGCACCGCCCGCATGATGGTCGCGACGAACGTGTTCGAATTCGGCCCCGGCCAGAGCGTGTAGCTGCCTTTCTGATTGTAGCGATATTCGGCAATTGCCTTGCGAATGTCGGGGATGAGGGCTGCAGCCTTGTCCCCCTCCGCCTGCCAGATGATTTCGGGCCGGTTGGAATACCAGCGCCCATCGGGCTCGTATCCGTTCTGGCGCACCGGTTTGCCCCAGCCCACCACGTCGAAACGGTCATAGTTGCTGGCACCGGCATCCTTGATCACGATCCAGCTATGGACGGCAAAGGCTCCCTTGAAGCCGCCGGTGCGGGCCGCGAGAATAGAGATGCGCGCCCTTTTGTCCTTCGCCGGGTCCGGCAGCAGCCTGGCCGAACTCCAGTCGGCGGCGCGCCAGTTGGCGGGATGCGTTTGGCTGGCCCAGTAGGCCGCAGCCGCCAGGCTCGGGACCAGATAGACGAGCCCGATCAGAAGGGTGAGACGCTTGAAGAGCCGCATGTCGATTGATTTCTCCCCTGATTTTTGTCATCCCCGGAGGCAGAAGCAGTTTTCACCGGCCATTCGGGCGGTTTGAGGGAGAGATCATGGCAAATCCGGTACTGGTCGAGGTCACACGCGGCAACCTCGTCGAAAGCCGCCATCGCGGCATGGTGGCGATCGTGGATGGCGATGGCACACTCGTTACCTCGCTCGGCGATATCGATCTGCCGGTCTTTCCGCGTTCGGCATGCAAGGCCATGCAGGCGCTGCCGCTGGTCGAAAGCGGTGCGGCGGATGCCTTTGGTTTCGGCAATCGCGAACTGGCACTGTCGGCCTCGTCGCATTCGGGCGAGCCGGAACATGTGGCGGTTGCTACCGCGATGCTGAAGGCGGCCGGTCGCGATGAGAGTGTGCTTGAATGCGGTGCCCACTGGTCGTTCGAACAGCCGGTGCTGATCAGGCAGGCTCGCAGCCTCGATCATCCCACGGCGCTGCACAACAATTGCTCGGGCAAGCATGCCGGCTTCGTCTGCGCGGCCTGCCATGTCGGGCAGGACCCGAAAGGTTATGTCACCTATGATCATCCGCTGCAGGCCGAGATCCGTGATGTGATGGCCGATCTGACCGGTTCACCGCTCGGTCATGACAATTGCGGCACCGATGGCTGCTCCATTCCCACCTATGCGGTGCCGCTGCGGACGCTGGCTTCCGGCTTTGCAAAGATGGCGACCGGCATCGGCCTCGGCACCGAGCGGGGCAGGGCGGCGCGCCGCATCATCGAGGCTTGCATGGCCGAACCCTTCTATGTTGCCGGAACCAGACGCGCCTGCACGCGGCTGATGAAGGTTGCCCCCGGTCGCATCTTCGCCAAGACCGGCGCCGAAGGTGTCTTCTGCGCCGCCATTCCGGAACAGGGGATTGCCATCGCCCTCAAATGCGAGGATGGCACCACCCGCGCTGCCGAAAGCATGGTGGCTGGTCTTTTGGCCCGCCGGTTCCGGGACGAGCCGGAGATCGCCGATCAGCTGATGGGGATCGCCAATCACACGATGCGCAACTGGAATGGTATTGCCGTTGGCGATGTTCGTGTCACGGATGCGCTCTTTGCCTGATCCTGTTCCGGTTTGATACGCAGGCGCTTTCGATCGGTCGCCTTTGTCAGAAGCCGGAAACCCAGATGCAAGACTTTCCGCACAAGGCGGGTGGAATCGCTATTCTATCGTCTCTTCCTGATGCAGCCTTTGCCGGAGGAGACGATGTACGCAGGCCGATATCTCTGGTGGAACATGATGGCCGCAATCGGCTATCTCTTCTTCGCGATCTATTTCTACTATCTGGAATGGGTCGTGATGCGGCTGTCGAACTGCGCTTCGGTCGCCGGCTCCTGCGGCGCCCTCGATGCCAAGCTCAACGGCCTCCTCAGGCCCTATGGCCTGCTCGCGATGGGCATCGTCGTACTCACAGCTGCGGTCTTGCGCATCTGGTATCTGCGCATCAGCCCGATCTGGGGGCTTGCCCTCTTCATCTGGTTCGGGGCTTCGGCCGAATTCTTCTTCAATTTCGGCTCGCTCTGGTTTGCCCGCATCGATATGGTCACTATTCTCTCGGATATGCCGGTCGAGGTGCTGTTCCTCGCAGCTCTGATCGCATTCCTCTCCTTTCCGCTCGAACTCTATCCCCGCACTCCCGAGGGCGGATTGCGCGTCATCTATTATGTCGCGGGCTTCACCGCTTCTTATTCCTTCACGCTGTCGCTTGCCAATTCCGCCGAGGCGCTCGAACTGGTGCGGCGGGTGACGCGGTCCGAAACCATCGCCGCATCCTTCGAGGTCTTCCAGCAGCAGACCCGCTTCCTGCTTGGGATGGGCGCGTTCGGGCCGATGCCGCTGGTCGTCGCCCTTGGCATATTCATCAGTGCGCTCACCTATCTTCTGGCCATGCGTCGCACCCCTGGCGGATTGTCGGCACCCATGCCGGCCTGAAACATCCTCCGATTCCGAAGGGTTTGACGAACCTTCACTCTGGTGGCACTTTGTCGGCGGGGAAGGATTGCTGATCGATTCAGATTAATGCAATCAGGGATTGTTATTTGAGCTGCGATCGGTCGAGCTGTTGCCGGTCGCATGTCACGGCAGGGTTAAACTCGCAACATCTCGCCGGCTATTTTGTCGCGCGATCGACTTGAATGCAGCGCGTTGAGGCTGACTGCACGCCCCTTCATGTTCGTGTCATATTGTTCGCAATTATAATAGTAATACAACTGAACGATTTTGTTTGAACTTTTTGTCGGTTTTTGAAATGATGGCACCGTTCGGCTCCGCAAGCGAAGGAGGTGTCGCTGCGGACTGGCTGCCGAACCCAACTGGGAGAGAAATAATGTTGAGAAAAGTTCTTCTGGCGGGTCTGTCCGCCGCATCCATTCTTATGGCGGGTACGGCAGCCTTTGCAGCCGATGTGACGCTGAAACTGCATCAGATGCTGCCGCCGCAGGCAACGATCCCGTCGAAAGTGCTCGCCCCCTGGGCCGAGAAGGTGAAGGCAGAGTCCGGTGGTCGTATCGAAGTCGAGCTCTATCCTGCGATGCAGCTGGGCGGCAAGCCGGCCGACCTCGTCGACCAGGCCCGCGATGGTGTCGTGGACGTTATCTGGACCGTCATCGGTTATACGCCGGGCCGCTTCCCGAAGACCGAAGCCTTCGAGCTTCCCTTCATCATGACCAATGCCGAAAAGACCTCGGTTGCCTTCTATGAATATTACGAGAAGAACCTGAAGGACGAATTCGCCGATTATCACGTGCTGGCCGTGCACACCCATGGTCCGGGTCTCCTGCACACCATTCCGAGCAAGCAGATCAAGAGTGTCGAGGATATGGCCGGCATGAAGCTGCGTGGTACCTCGAAGGTGGTCAACGCGATGCTGGAAGCCATGGGCGCCTCGCCGGTCGGCATGCCGGTGACGGCGGTTCCGGAATCCATCTCCAAGAGCGTCATCGAAGGCACCGTGGTTCCCTGGGAAGTCACGCCCTCGATCAAGATCGCGGAACTTGCGCCCAACCATACCGAGTTTGCCGGTGACCGCGGTCTCTACACCGCCACCTTCCTGTTTGCTATGAACAAGGATGCCTACGAGGCGCTGCCGGACGATCTGAAGAAGGTCATCGACAACAATTCCGGTATCGAACTGGCCCGCACCTTCGGCAAGGCCATGGATGCAGGCGACGCGCGCGGCCGCAAGATCGCCGAGGAAGCCGGCAACACCATCATCAAGCTCGATGAGGCTGAAACCGAAAAGTGGAAGCAGCTTGCTCAGGGCGTGACCAATGCCTGGATCGAAGAGATGAACGGCAAGGGTCTGGACGGCACGACGCTCTATAACGACGCCGTTGGCCTGATCGACAAGCAGAACTGATCCGACCAGCAGGCTCCGGAGACGAACATGCAAGACAAGAACACATCCGGAGCAGCCGGACGGTTTGTTCATGCCCTCGCGGAAGGGGTGGCGATTTTCGGCGGCCTTTGCCTGGTCGCCGCCTCCATTCTCACGGGCATCTCGATCGTCGGCGCGCAGGTTTATAAACCGCTGCCGGGGGAAATCGAACTGGTCGAGATTCTTTGTGGTCTCGCCGTTTTCGCCTTCCTGCCCTTCTGCCAGCTCAAGAAAGGCCATGTCGGCGTTGATCTTCTGATCAACGCCCTTGGCTCCGGCGCCATCCGCTGGACCCAGCTGATCGGCGATATCATCATCACCGTGCTTCTGGCCCTCATCGCCTGGCGGCACTGGCTCGGCACGGTCGACAAGTTCCACAATGGCGAGTTCACCCCGATCCTCTTCGTGCCGCTCTGGTGGGGCTATGCCGCCTCGATGGTGCTGTTGGTCGTGGCGGTCATCGTCGGTGTCTGGTGCATCTTCTCCGACATTCGCGACATCCGCCGTGGTGCGCAGATCGAAATTCCGCTGGGAGTCCACTGATGAGCAACGTCGAAATCGGGCTCTGGTCCTTCCCCGTCCTGATCCTGCTGGTCTTTCTGCGCGTACCGATCGCGGCCGCCATGTTGGGAACCGGCATCATCGGCACCTGGCTGGTCACCGGCAAATGGATCGTCATCCTCAACCAGCTGAAGGCGGTGGCCTGGAACACCAATGCCAATTATTCGCTGTCGATCATTCCGCTCTTCCTGCTGATGGGGCAGTTCGCCGCCCGTGGCGGTCTTAGCCAGGCGCTGTTCAACGCAGCGGCCGCCTTCCTCGGTCATCGCAAGGGCGGCGTCGCCATGGCGGCGGTCGGCGCCTGTGCGGGTTTCGGCTCGATCTGCGGTTCGTCGCTGGCAACCGCGGCAACCATGGCTCAGGTGGCATTGCCGGAATTGCGCCGCAACGGCTATGCCGGTGGCCTCGCCACGGCCACGCTTGCGGCTGGCGGCACGCTCGGCATCCTCATTCCGCCATCGGTCGTGCTGGTGCTTTATGCCATTCTGACCGAACAGAACATTGCCAAGCTGTTTCTGGCAGCCTTCGTGCCCGGCATCATCGCGGCGCTTTCCTATCTCACAGTCATCGCCATCTATGTCCGGCTGAAGCCCGAAAGCGCCGGCACCGTTGCCCGGCTTCCGTGGGCGAACCGCATTCCGGCGCTGATCGCTGTCTGGCCGGTTCTGCTAATCTTCTTCCTTGTCGTCGGCGGTATCTATCTCGGCTGGTTCACGCCCACCCAGGCGGCAGCCGTCGGTGCGGTCGGTACCGGTCTCATTGCCTGGTGGCGCGGCGGGCTTGGGCAGGGTGCTCTTTTCCAATGCCTGCGCGAGACGGCGGTCTCATCCGGCATGATCTTCTTCATCGTGCTCGGTGCCTCGGTATTCAATTCCTTCCTCGCCTTCTCGCGGCTGCCGCAGGTGGGCGCGGAATGGGTGACGGCACAGGGCTTTACCCCGATGACGGTGATGATCATCATCCTGGTGCTCTACATCATCTTCGGCTGCGTGATGGACTCGCTCTCGATGATCGTGCTGACGGTGCCGATCTTTTTCCCGATCGTGACTGCGATGGATTATGGGCTGTCGCCGGAACAGTTCGCCATCTGGTTCGGCATTCTGGTGCTGATGGTGGCTGAAATCGGCATGATAACACCACCTGTGGGGCTCAATCTCTTCATCATCGCGGCCATGGCCAAAGAGGTGCCGATCCGCGAGACCTACAAGGCGATCATCTGGTTCGTCGGTGCCGATCTGTTGCGCATCGTCATTCTCACAGCCTTCCCGATCATCAGTGTCTTCCTGATTTGAGAAAGGCCGGAGGTCGTCGGACCTCCGGCCTTCGTATCATGATAAACCCTGTCGCGCCCGGATGAACCGTCCGGGCGCGATTGACGTCAGAGAATGAAGTCGCCGCCGCGCAGCACGATGGAATCGTCGAGCCGGATGATCATGTCGGCATTGCCGTCGCCATTCATGTCGCCATAGATGAAAGTGTCGCCACCGGACCGGTCCGTCCTCAGTTCGCCGGCGACATTGTGGAAATTCCGGTCGCCAATGAAGGTGAAGGCATTGTTGCCGCTCGCACCCTGTTTGGCATCGATCAGATGAAGGTCGATCTTGTCGGACTGGCTGCGCGAAAAGTCCATGATGATGTCGGCGCTGGCCTTGGTCTTGCCGGTTTCGTGACTGCCGAACTGGAACGTATCCGTGTTGGCACCGCCGAGCAGAGTGTCGACGCCATCTCCTCCAACAATCAGGTCGTTGCCATTGCCGCCGGAGATACGGTTATCATTCGTATCGCCGAACAGCTTGTCGCCAAAGGCTGAACCGGTCAGGTTCTCGATCAGGTTGAAAGTATCGCCGGTCGATTCGCCCTGGTTGGAGCCGGTGTTATCGAGATGGACGACAACCATGGCGCCGGCATCCGCATAGGTCGCCGTATCGGTGCCACCACCGCCGTTGATCTTGTCGGCTCCCACGCCACCGCGGATCGTGTCAAAGCCGATGCCGCCCTGAATTTCGTCATTGCCGCCGCCGCCCGTAATCTCATCGGCGCCGCGCATGCCGAAGAGCTTGTTGACACCGGCACTGCCGACAATAGTGTCCTTGCCATCACCACCGACGGCATTTTCGATATTGGTGAAGATGGTCGAAACGCCGTCGATGCGCCCGGCATTGCCGTTGAGTCGAATGACGCTGGCCGTCGTTACCGCCGATGCATTGACCACATCCGACGAACCGCCATTGCTGTCGACGACATTGCGAACATGGCCGCTCACACCGTCATAGTCGGAATAGTTGTCGGTATAGATATAGCGGTCATCCGTCGCGTCGTCGCCCCAGGTCCTGATGACGAGATCGGTGATAGTGAGCGTATCGCCGCCCGTATCATCCACCACTTTGACGGACCAGTTGCCAAAGGAGCGTTCGCCGCGGAAAGCCTGGCTTTCGAAGGTCCAGGTGCCATTGAAATCGCCGCCGCTCGCCTGGTCGGCGATCAACTGGCTCGTCGTTCCATCAGGTGAAGTCAGATAGACCTCCATATCGGCAAGGAATGTCGTGCTGAAGGTCATGGTCACCGTCACGCGTTCGACGATATCATTGAAGCTGGTCGTACCGGAAAAAGTGGATCCGACGCTGTTGCCATCTGGGATCAACTGGGACGAATTGACCAAGTCCATGAAGGTCGCGACTTGGTTGGCGCTCTTCTGCGCATCGTTCGTTCCATACAACCAGGTTTCAGACATACGTACGGCTGCCAGGGCATCGACCAGGCCATAGCCATAGTCGTTGGAAAAGTGCATGCCACCGCCGTTCCAAGTACTTGCGCTGTTCCAGCCCCAATCGAAAAATTCGGAACCGGAGTGGACCGAGCCGATCGTGCTGCCGACATGGCGGGCGGAACTCGCCAGAATGTTCTGCACATCGCGCCAGCCGAGATCGTCATTGGCATCCAGCATCAGCGCGACAACGCCCGAGACCATCGGCGCCGCGGAGGACGTGCCGTTGAACGTCGTTGTGAAGTTGCCGTTGGTATAGCCGGCGGAGCCGCGCCGGTCGGTTGTTACCACTTCGCCCGGGGTTCCGAAACCGGAAACGAGTACGGCAGCGCCATAACTCGAATAGGAGGAGACAAATCCATCCTGATCGACGGCGGCCACCACCACCTGGCGGGTGTCGTTGGTCCAGTCATCGGCATTGACGTCATAATCGTCGGTGGCGCCAATGGAGGCGCCGCGCGAATTGCCGGCCGATTTGACGATGACCGTGCCGAGACCGCCACGCCCGCCATCGACGGCCGATCCGATCGCCGTTTCGATATCTGTGAACATGGCAGCATTGTAACCGTTGCGGAATTCGCTGCTGAGGTCGTTGGCGATCCCCTGGCTGATGTTGATCACATCGCCGCCTGCCGCAGAGGCCGCAGCACTTGTGATGGCGTCTCCGATATGATCAAGCCAGGTGTTGGTGATGAAGCCGTCGACACGATAGCCGACGAGGGTCGCGCCGTAGGCGACGCCCACGGCACCCGTGCCATTGGCGGCAGCGCCGATGATCCCGGTGACAGCGGTGCCATGAGCGTCTGTCGAGAGCCCGAATGGGTCTGTTGTGGCATCGGCGTAGTCGAAGTCGAGATCTGTACGATAGTTCGGAGACAGATCGGAATGGAGATAGTCGAACCCGTCGTCAATCACGAAGACTCGAATACCTGCGCCGGTATAGCCAGGACCTTCACCGGGGTTCCAGACCTTGCGCACATTGAGATCAAGAAGCCCGGCCACGGAATTCCCGAGGTGCCATTGCTGGCTGAGAAGCGGATCAGATGGTAGCGCCATTTTCGGTCTCCTTCTTGGAAAGTACCGAACTTCTACAATGGGAATATATGTAGAACACAGATCTATATTGAAGGCGAGTCAAAACAATTGTGAAAAGGCGCCATAATAAGAAGTTTAAATTGATGCTGCGATGGATAAAATCCTTGATTTTAAATTGCGCGTGGGAAATACTTTAGATTGTGTTGATCGCATGCATAACTTCGGATGGCGTGGCCGGCATCAACGGACGCCGGCATGGCTGGCGGCGATTAACAGGGTTCGTCAGCCGCCGCTCTTGCACCAGGGGTCGCGGTCGGGGTCCGAGCCCAGTGTTTCGACAAGGTAGTCGACGAACAGCCGCGTTCGTGCCGGCAGGAAGCGTTTGTGCGGGTAAAGCACATGCAGGTTCAGGGCGCCTGCGTCGTGGTTCGGCAACAGGGTCACCAACCGTCCGGCCGCAATGTCGCCGCCGCAGACGAAGGTCGGCAGCACGGCTATGCCGCTGCCATTGAGCGCCAGACGGTTGAGAGTTTCGGCACTTGTGGACAGAATGCGCGGTTGCAGGCGGATCTCCACGCGATTGCCATCGCACTCGAAGGCGAGATTCACCCACGGCGAGGGCACGCTGAAGGCGAGGAAGACATGGCGGGTGAGATCCTCAGGCGTTTCGGGTTCGCCATGACGTTCGATATAGTCGGGACCGGCAACGACCCGGAAATGCGAGCGGGCCAGCCGACGCCCGATCAGGCTTCCATCGAGTGTGCGCGCCACCCGAAGCGCAAGGTCGAAGCCGTCCTGCACCAGGTCCACCTGCCGATTGGAGAACTCAAGAAACATATCGACATCCGGATGCAGGTCGAGGAAGCGCGAAATCAGCCGCGACAGATGCGTGTCCCCGAATTCGGCTGGAGCTGTGATCCGCAGCGTTCCCCGCGCACTCTGTGTCACCTTGCCGGCCTCGGCTTCGGCATCGTCGATTGCGGCAAGGATCGACAGGCACCGTTCAAAATAACTCTGGCCGGCGGCGGTGGTCGACAGATGCCGGGTGGTGCGGTTCAGAAGCCGTGCGCCTACCTTGTCCTCGAGTTGCGAGACATGCCGCGTCACCATGGCGGGCGACAGGCGCAACTGGCGGGCAGCGGCTGAAAAGCTGCCGAGTTCCACCACCTTCACATAGGCTTGCATGCTGGCGAACCGGTCCATGGGCGATCCATTGTTTACCTGGAGTAAAAACAATCTTTGATGGAGGAGGTATTATCGTCTCTTTGATCAACAATTACAATCCAGGCATCAACAACGGATGGAGCCTTGAATGTCCAATACGCTATTGCAGATCGATTTCCCCTATGCTGGCCCGATGGGCGCCGAAATGACCACAGCCATGGATGGGCTCGCGCACGATATCGCCACGGAGGCCGGCTTCCTCTGGAAGATCTGGACCGAGAATGCCGAAACCGGCCGGGCTGGCGGCATCTATCTGTTCGCGGATCGCGACAATGCCGCCCGCTATCTGGCCAAGCACACTGCCCGGCTTGCCGGCTTCGGCATCACCGGCATTGAAGCCAAGACCTTCGATGTCAATGTGCCCCTCTCTGCGATCACCAAGGCGAGCTTCGTCTGACGGAGAAAGACATGTTCACAACACTCGCCGAATTGCAGGTGCAGGATCTTGCGGGATTTCTCGCAGTTTTTGCGACGGGTGGAGCCGGATTGCGCCAACGTCACGGCGCCAAGCGTGCTGATGTGTTTGCCTATCCGGAAGATCCGAACCGTGCCTTCGTGATCATCGACTGGCCGGATGCGGCGGCATTCGCCGCCTTTCGCGCCGATCCGGATGTCCCGTCGATGATGAAATCCGGCGGGCTTATGGCGCCGCCGGAGTTCCGTATTGTCAACCGGATCGCACAATTGCCAGCTTGATCGGCAACATGGTCCACTTATACCGGGGCGCGACCAGTTGCGCCCCGATATCCTGATCAGGCGGCGAACACCTTTTCGCGCAGCGGCCGGAACTTCACCACCGAGCCGCGCTCGGCTGTCGCATCGAGGGGCACTTCGATTTCGATCGGACGCGCATTCGCCTTGTCGCCGACATCGAGTTCGATGATGCGGGCGCCGGCGAGACGGCGCGCGGAGGTCACGCGGCCGCTGATGCCATCGCCTTCCGAAACGAGTTCGGCATCGCGCGGGCGGAAGAACAGCTTGCCTTCGCCTTCATGATCATGCCGGAGACCGGTCGGTGCGCCCAGATACTGCACCTGGCCGCCGGAAACGGTGACTGGCAGTTCGACACTGTCGCCGATGAAGGAGAAGACGAAGGGCGAGTTCGGCCGGTCATAGACATCGTCCGACGAGCCGACCTGTTCGATCTTGCCCTGGCTCATGACGACGACACGGTCGGCGAGTTCGAGCGCCTCTTCCTGGTCGTGGGTGACAAAGATGGTCGTATGGCCGGTGCGGTCATGGAACTCGCGCAGCCATTTGCGCAGTTCCTTGCGCACCTTGGCGTCGAGCGCGCCGAACGGCTCGTCAAGCAGCAGCACGCGCGGTTCGATCGCCATGGCGCGGGCAAGGGCCACACGCTGGCGCTGGCCGCCCGAAAGCTGGTTCGGATAGCGCTTCTCAAGTCCGGTCAACTGCACCATGTCGAGCAGTTCCAGCGCCCGGCGGCGGATTTCCTGCTTCGGCGGCCTTGTGGCGCGCGGCCGCACCGTCAGGCCGAAGGCGATGTTGTCGAGGATCGTCATATGGCGGAAGAGCGCATAATGCTGGAACACGAAGCCGACATTGCGCTCCTGCACCGGCTTCCAGCTTGCATCTTCCTGGCCGAAGAAGATGCGGCCGGTCGTGGGCCGTTCGAGGCCGGCGACCAGACGCAGAAGCGTCGTCTTGCCTGAGCCGGACGGGCCGAGGAGCGCGATCAGTTCGCCCGAGCGGATCGAGAGCGAGACATCGTGCAGGGCGGGGAAACGGTCGAATTCCTTGCGGATCTTGTCGATACGGATTTCCATGAGAGAGACCTCAATGCGAATTGTTGCCGGAAAGACCATGCGAGTAGAAGATCTCGAGCAGGGTCCGGACGGTAAGGGTGATCAGCGCGAGCAGCGCCAGGAGCGAGGCGACGGCAAAAGCGGCAGCGAGATTGTATTCGTTATAGAGAATCTCGACATGCAGCGGCATGGTGGTCGTCAGGCCACGGATATGGCCGGAGACGACCGAAACCGCGCCGAATTCGCCCATCGCACGTGCGTTGCAGAGCAGCACGCCATAGAGCAGGCCCCACTTGATGTTGGGCAGCGTCACCCTGAAGAAGGTTTGCCAGCCATTGGCGCCGAGCGTGATCGCGGCCTCTTCCTCGGCCGTTCCCTGTTCCTGCATGAGCGGGATCAGTTCGCGGGCGACGAAGGGGAAGGTCACGAACACGGTGGCGAGCACGATGCCCGGAACAGCAAACAGGATCTCGATCCCATGGCTCTTGAGCCAGGGGCCAAGCAGGCTGTGCGAACCGAACAGCAGCACATAGACCAGCCCCGAAATGACCGGCGAGACCGAGAAGGGCAGGTCGATGAGCGTGATCAGGAACGCCTTGCCCTTGAATTCGAACTTGGCAATCGCCCAGGCGGCGGCAACCCCGAAGACGAGATTGAGCGGCACGGCAATGCCGGCAACCAAGAGCGTCAGCCGGATCGCGGCCAGCGCATCGGGTTCGGCCAGCGCTTCGAGATAGGTCGACACGCCATTGCGAAAGGCTTCCACCAGCACCGAGATCAGCGGCAGGATGATGATGAGCGTCAGGAATAGGAAGGCGGCGCCAAGCAGCAGAATCTCGACGAGGGCCGGTTCGGAGGTGGGCGAACGCCAGCCTCTGCGGGGGGCGGCGGTTTCGGCGCGGGTTTCAGCTTGCATTGACGTATCTCCGGGTCCAGGCCTGGATGAGGTTGATGACGAACAGCATCAGGAAGGAAACAGCCAGCATCACGGTCGCGATTGCGGTCGCACCGGCATAGTTGAACTCCTCAAGCTTGATGATGATCAAGAGCGGCGCGATTTCCGACACATAGGGAATATTGCCGGCGATGAAGATCACCGAACCATATTCGCCGGCACCGCGGGCGAAGGCGAGCGCGAACCCGGTCAGGATCGCCGGCGTCAGTGAAGGCAGGATCACACGGGTGATCGATTGCAGGCGGCTGGCGCCGAGCGTCGCCGCGGCCTCCTCGACTTCGCGGTCGATCTCCTCGATCACCGGCTGCACGGTGCGCACGACGAAGGGCAGGCCGATGAAGATCAGCGCCACGACGATGCCGGCCGGCGAAAAGGCGATCTTGATGCCGAACCATTGGAAGAACTGCCCCACCCAGCCGTTCTTGGCATAAAGGGCTGCGAGCGAAATGCCGGCCACTGCCGTCGGCAGCGCGAACGGCAGGTCGACGATCGCATCCACCAGCCGCTTGCCGGGAAAACGATAGCGCACCAGCACCCAGGCGATGGTGACGCCGAAGACAACATTGATGAGCGCGGCGACAAGCGCGGTGCCGAAGGAGATCTTCAGCGCATTCAGCGTCCGTTCGTCGGTCAGAAGCTCGCCATAGCCGGAAAAGCCGATCGAGGCCGAATGCAGCACAAGCCCGGCCAGCGGAATGAGGATGATAAGGGTCAGCCAGGTGACAGTAACGCCGAAACTGAGCCCGAAGCCCGGTATGACGCTGTGTCGCCTGAAGCCGATCGCCTCTGTAAGAGGTTTCGACGACATGGTATTCCCCGTTTCGTTTCAAGTCAGGAAAACTTTGTTTTCCAATGATTTATTATGTTTTGTTTCCCCTCCCCAACCCCTCCCCCTTGTAGGGAGGGGCTGGGGAGGGGGCTTTCCTCAGTTCGCCGGCTTGTAGATCTGGTCGAAGATGCCGCCATCGCCGAAATGTTCGGGCTGCGCCTTCTTCCAGCCGCCGAATTGCGGGTCGTCGATGGTCACGAGATTGAGAGCGGGCAGCTGCGCGGTGCCTGCCGGCAGCAGATCCGGCAGCGACGGCCGGTAATGATGCTTGGCGGCAAGCGTCTGGCCTTCGGCGGAATAGAGATATTTCAGATAGGCTTCAGCGACCTTGCGGGTGCCCTTGGCATCGACATTGCCATCGACCACGGTCACTGGCGGCTGCGCGAGGATCGACAGCGACGGCGTGACGATCTCGAAACCTTCGTCCTTGAATTCGTCGAGCGCCAGATAGGCTTCGTTTTCCCAGGCGAGCAGCACATCGCCGATTTCGCGCTGGGCAAACGAGGTCAGGGCGCCACGGGCACCGGTATCGAGAACCGGGGCGCGTCTGTAGAGGTCGGCGATATAGGCCTTCACCTTGTCCTGGTCGCCGCCGAATTCCTTGTTGGCCCAGGCCCAGGCTGCGAGATAGTTCCAGCGGGCGCCACCCGAGGTCTTGGGGTTCGGTGTCACGATCTGCACGTCACCCTTGACGAGATCGCCCCAGTCCTTGATGCCCTTGGGATTGCCCTGACGCACCAGGAAGACGATCGTCGAGGTGTAGGGCGAAGAGTCGTGGTCGAGACGCTTCTTCCAGTCGGCCGGGATCTTGCCGGTCTTGGTGGCGATCGCATCGATATCGCCCTCGAGCGCCAGCGTCACGACATCGGCATCCAGGCCGTCGATCACGGCGCGCGCCTGCTTGCCCGAACCGCCATGCGACTGCTGGACGGCGACATCCTCGCCGGTTTCCTTCTTCCAGTGCGCGGCAAAGGCTTCGTTGAATTCCTTGTAGAACTCGCGGGTCGGATCATAGGAAACGTTGAGAAGCGTGGTCTGCGCAAAGGTCGGCAGCGCCGTGGTCAGAGCCAGGCTGAGGCCGAGCGCCAGGCCGGCGACGCGCTTGAATGTGGACTTCCGAGACATTGTGTCCTCCAGACATTGAATGCGTCTTAACTCTATCTAGTAGGTAGAGTATGTCAACAAGGTCTATTAAGTAAGCAATGAACCTGCGGGAATTGTCCTCGGATTGGAAAAGCAATGGTGTCAGGGGATGGGTGGCGAAATGAAGCCCGTGGATAGGACGGGCTGCAGAGAATAAAATTTCGCCGCAAAACGCCCGGTTTCGGAGCGTTCTTGCATTTTTTCAAGGGAAAAACGGAGAGTTTGCCGCAGTCGGGCGTGCCGATTCCTCAACCCGACAGCATCAGCACGGTGGTCGGGAAGGGCGTAGAAACGCATCGCCTGCCGATACCAAGCGTCGATGATAAGAACCGCTTGGTATTGCAGGCGACGCGTGTCAGGTTTTAAAAAATGAAGTTCTTGGCGGTTAGCGCCGCATCGTTGAGTATTTCGATTGTGAGAATGTCGCCGGCACCAAAGTCTATGACTGTTTCGTGGCCATCGGTTACTGTGAACTCGGCCAGTTCGCTGAAGTTCGAAAACCCGAGATTGTCCTTGATGGCGATTCTGTCATTGGCCACATCGAAGTCAGCGAAATAGTCGTGGTCAGAACCGAGACCGAACTGCAGGATTTGTCTGCCCGTACCTCCGGAAATGCTGTCGTCGCCCGCCCCGCAATCGAATCTGCTTTTGCCTTCGCCGCCGAACACGCTGTCATCGCCCGCACCCGTGTTGAAAAAGATCGTGTCCTGGTCGCCGCATTCGAAAATGTCGGAAAAACGGCTGCCAATGATCTTGTCGATATGCGCGAAGGAGTTCAAGGTTGCACTATAAATACCAAACTCGCCAAATTCCAGACCTACATAGAGTGATCGGTGATCTCCCGACTGATCGAGGCCCGGATTGAAGCGCGAAAAATCGAGAATGTCCCTGCCCAGTCCGCCATCCACCAGGCTGCCCGTTTCGAAAGACCGCAAAATGATCCGGTCATTGCCGGCGAGCGCATAAAGGCTGCTATCGTCCATCGTGGACTGGAAGAATATCTGATCGTTGCCGATGGTTCCGATCGTGCTGTCGGCACTCCTGATGAGCTGTTTCGCCAATCCACCGAGAGACTTTAAGTTCGGAATGTCATCGATATCGGTCAGCTTTGCCAGTTCGCGGCCTTGATCATCGGTCAGAACAAGGCTTGTCAATTCTACTGCCCTTGCTCCCGTGAAGCCTGTAACGAGAAAGTCGCCTTTCATCGTTAGTTGATATCCATCGGCATTCGACAGGCGGACCTCATGCATCGATACGTCTTCGACCGTCAGGCCTTTGAAAAGATTTACCCAAAAGTCATTTTTCGTCCCGAGGGACGTATATTGAAGTTCGCTCACGATCGCCTCCTGATTGCATAATGCAGTCTAGGATTGCTCGCTTGCGTCGGGCTTGCAAATGATGGCTGTGGTGACTTGACGGTTCAACCCGACAGCATCACCACGGCGGGGTGGCGGTCGGAAAGCGTATCGGCGATCGTGGCCGAAAACAGCACGTCGCGGGTCGCTTCGGCAACGCGGGCGAAGACGTGGCGGATCTCGCATTCCTCTTCGGAGAGGCAGTCATCGCATTTGCGATAGGCGGTCTGCGACAGGCAGGGCAGGGGCGCGATCGGCCCGTCGATCATGCGCAGAACTTCGCCGAAGGTGATCTCCTCGGGCGACTTTAAAAGCAGATAGCCGCCATCGCGGCCGCGGCGCGACATCACCAGTCCGCGATGTTTGAGATCGAGCAGAATCTGTTCGAGAAACTTCTTCGGGATCTTCTGCTGCTCGGCAATCTCGCCGATCAGCATGGGTGTCCCGCCCTCGGCCCTTGCGAGTGCTGCCAGCGCCCTCAGCGCATATTTGGCCTTCTGCGAAATCATCGATCTTTCCCGTCTCTTTGACCGTCACTAATACATAGGTCGGCGGTTGCAAAGCGCGAACGCTCGGAATCGATGCAATTTCCCGCACTTCCGGTCGCTTTTGCCTGCCGCGCTTCAATAGAGGGGCAAGGCCTCGCCAATGACCGCATGAGGCTGCTTTTTTCCGGAATCCGGCTGGGGGAGTGATATTTGCTCCGCACCGGCCAAAGCTCGCAACGGCCTTTCTGTCTGTCGGCACGGCAAAGAGCGATAATGCGTCAACCTTGAAACCGCCTGCTGGACGCAATTGAAATGACGCTGATCAATCTCTCCGCCGAAGCCCAATCCCTCAATGAACGGCTCGCCAGCCTCGATCTCGCCGGTCGACTTGCGCTCGCCGCTTCCCTTGGCGGCCGGGTGGTGTTCACCACCTCGCTCGGCATCGAGGATCAGGTCATCACGCATGTGATCGGCCAGAACCGGTTCGATATCGATGTGGTGACGCTCGAAACCGGCCGGCTGTTTCCCGAAACCGTGGCGCTGATCAGCGAGACCGAAAACCGCTACGGCATCGAGATCAAGCGCTATTTCCCGCTCAAGGAAGATATCGAAGCCTATGCCGCCCAATATGGCCTGAACGGTTTCTATGACAGCGTCGAAGCCCGCCATGCCTGCTGCGGCGTCCGCAAGGTCAAGCCGCTCGCCCGCGCTCTCTCGGGCGCTGCGATCTGGATCACCGGCCTGCGTCGCGGCCAGTCCGGCAACCGTGCCGACACGCCCTTTGCCGAATATGATGCCGAGCGCAACCTCATCAAGATCAACCCGCTCGCCGATTGGGACATCGAGAAGATCAACTGTCTTGTGACGGATGAGGCGGTGCCGATCAACCCGCTGCATGCGCGCGGCTATCCCTCGATCGGCTGCGAGCCTTGCACGCGCGCCATCAAGCCGGGCGAATCCGAACGGGCCGGCCGCTGGTGGTGGGAGAATGACGAGAAGCGCGAATGCGGCCTGCATGTTCCCGATGCAGCGCTGCCCTCGCTGGAATCGAGCGAGCTATAATCGGCCTTCGTCCAGCCCCTCATCCGGCCCTTCGGGCCACCTTCTCCCCGCTGGGGAGAAGAGGCAACCAGAGGATAGGCCGGCAATCAAAAGCAACGCCGCATTCGCTGCGATCCGGAAATCGCAGAGAGCGCGGCGCACTCCCTCTTCTCCCCAGCGGGGAGAAGGTGGCCCGAAGGGCCGGATGAGGGGGTGCCACATGAAAGGAAAGACGATGCACATTTCCGAATTCGACCTGCATACCAAGGACGCACCGGCGCGCCAGCCGCTCGATCCGCATCTGAAGGCGCTGGAAAACGAAGCGATCCACATTTTCCGCGAGGTTGCGGGCGAGTTCGAGCGTCCCGTGATGCTCTATTCGATCGGCAAGGATTCGTCGGTGCTGCTGCACCTGGCCCGCAAGGCCTTCTATCCCGGCCGCGTGCCGTTTCCGCTCCTGCATATCGATACCGGCTGGAAGTTCCCCGAAATGATCGCCTTCCGCGATGAAATGGCGGAAAAGTTCGATCTCGATCTGGTCGTCTATACCAATCCGCGTGGTGCTTCCGAAGGCATTTCGCCCTTCAGCCACGGTTCGGCCTATCATACCGATGTGATGAAGACCGAAGCGCTGCGCCAGGCGCTCGATGCCGGCAAATATGATGCCGCTTTCGGTGGCGCCCGCCGCGACGAGGAAGCCAGCCGCGCCAAGGAACGCATCTATTCCTTCCGCACGCCCGATCACAAATGGGACCCGCGCAACCAGCGCCCGGAACTGTGGAACATCTATAACGGCATGATCCGCCGCGGCGAGAGCGTGCGCGCCTTTCCGCTGTCGAACTGGACCGAAGTCGATATCTGGCGCTACATCCAGGCCGAGAACATTCCGTTGCCGCCACTCTATTTCGCCAAGAACCGCAAATATGTCGAGCGCGATGGCATGCTGATGTGGGCCGAAGATCCGCGCTTTGAGGCGCTGCCGGGCGAACAGGTGCAGGAAGGCATGCTGCGCTTCCGCACGCTCGGCTGCTGGCCGCTCACCGGCGGCATCCGCTCGACGGCCACCACGCTCGACGATGTGATCGCCGAACTCGAAATCGCCACGGTCTCCGAACGTCAGGGCCGCGCCATCGACCGCGACCAGGCCGGTTCCATGGAAAAGAAGAAGCGCGAAGGATATTTCTGATATGAGCACGCCCACCCATCTCGCCGCCGAGACCATTCCCGCGCTTGAAACCGCTCCCGCCGCCCGCGACACCCGCCCGCTGCGCCTCATCACCTGCGGCTCCGTCGATGACGGCAAGTCGACGCTGATCGGCCGTCTGCTCTGGGATACCAAGGCAGTCAAGGAAGACCAGGCTGCGGCGCTGAACCGCGATTCCGGCAAGCAGAACGATCTCGGCCTGCCCGATTTCGCCCTGCTGCTCGATGGTCTGCAGGCCGAACGCGAACAGGGCATCACCATCGATGTCGCCTATCGCTATTTCGCCACCGATCGCCGCTCCTTCATCGTTGCTGACACGCCCGGCCATGAGCAATATACCCGCAACATGGCCACCGGCGCCTCGACCGCCGATCTCGCCGTGCTGCTCGTCGATGCGCGCGCCGGCCTGCTCGAGCAGACCCGCCGCCATGCGACGATTGCAACCTTGATGGGTATTCGCCAGTTCGTGCTGGCGATCAACAAGATCGACCTCATTGGCTATGATCAGGCCCGCTTCAACGAGATCGCCCAGGAATTCCGTGAACTGGCCCTGTCGCTCGGCGTCCGTCAGGTCACCGCCATTCCGGTCTCGGCGCTCAAGGGTGAAAATGTCGTCTATGACGGTCGCGCCTCGATGCCCTGGTACGAGGGGCCGACCATTGTCGAGACGCTTGAAAAGGCCACCGTGCGTTCGAACCAGACTGTCGGCTTCCGCATGAGCGTGCAGCGCGTGTCGCGTCCGGGCGAAAGCTTCCGCGGCTATCAGGGCACCGTTTCCGGCGGCGCCGTCAAGCCGGGCGATTCCATCACCGTGCTGCCCTCGGGCATGGTGGCGAATGTCTCCAAGATCGTCACCTTCGATCTCGTCCGCAATGCCGCCGTTGCTGGCGATGCCGTCACGCTCGTGCTCGATCGCCAGGTCGATATCGCGCGCGGCGATCTCATCGCCTCGGTCGACAGCCTGCCGATGATCGGCCTTGCCTTCGACGCCCAGATCGTGGCGCTACAGCCCGATGGCATCGAGCCCGGCAAGCGTTACTGGCTGAAAAGCGGCTCGCGCCGCCAGCGCGTTCTCGTCGAGCCGGTCAGCCAGCTCGATCTCAAGAGCGGCAAGTGGAACGATGCCGAGCGCCTGCCGATGAACGCGATCGGCAAGGTACATCTTGCCTTCGACGAGCAGGCCGTGTTCGACACCTACGAGCAGAACCGCTCGACCGGTGCCTTTATCCTCATCGATCCGGACACCAACAATACGGTGGCTGGTGGCATGATCACCGCCAAGCGCTCGACGCTCGCCTCGATCCATGGCGACGATGCCCGCGTGGTCCTGTCGCTGCCGGCCGATCTCGCCGACCAGCTGATGAGCGGCGAGGCTTTCGCCGCCCGCCGTGACGAGGTGGAAATCCGCCGCACCACGGCAGCCCGCGCGCTCAAGGCCATCGAAGGGCTGGACGACTGAGAGTTGGGAGGGAAGGGGCCGCAAGGCTCCTTTCCTCTGTCCTGTTTTTGATACACATCAATAGTATTATTTGACACATATCCTTTCTGATTTGGCATCAGTACTGCTGTTTCGAACAAAATATAATTTTAAAAGAGCATTTACCCATATTTAATGTTCGTAAAAAAGCGTTTACTGCTTTCTCATTGCATCATGAGGGAGCCAGGCATGAGCACGCCGACAGATCCGCTTTTTTCCAATCAATGGTATTTGAGTAACCCCTACGCAAACGAATATGACCTGAATGTTCTGGCTGCCTGGAAGGACTATACCGGCGCCGGCGTCAAGGTCATGGTCATGGATAACGGGTTTGACTATACCCATCCCGACCTTTCAGCCAATTACGATACCGATCAGGACTATGACTACGGTGCGGGCGATGACGATGCCGCACCCGTAACGGATGATGACAATCACGGCACCGCGGTTGCCGGCATTATCGGGGCTGCACTCAACGGTACCGGCGTGGTCGGTGTCGCCTATGGTTCGACCCTTTATGGTGCCCGGATCGATTTCGCCGTCTCCGCTGATGTCTGGCGGACCGAGTACGTTACGGCGCTTGCCGATGCCGTGACCAAGGATGTCGGCGTCATCAACATGAGTTTCGGTGCCACCAGCGCTTTCAGCGGCTATGACGGTCTGACCAATCTGGCGCTGCAGAAGGCGGCGCTTGCCGATGCGGTCGCCTCCGGTCGCGATGGTCTCGGCATTGTTCTCGTCAAGTCGGCCGGCAATTCGCGCGGCGACTACACGGAAGTCAACCATGATGCCATGGATGCCGATACGCGTCAGGTCGTGGTGGGCGCTCTCGATCGCAGCGGCTATGTGACGGAATATTCGACGCCGGGTTCGCCCATTCTGGTATCCGCCTTCGGTTCGCCCTATGTCGGCCAGATCTACAGCACCGACCGGCAGGGCACTGCCGGTTACAATGATGATGTGGATGGCGATTACACATCCTCCTTCAACGGAACCTCTGCCGCCGCGCCGATGGTGTCCGGCGTCGTGGCCCTGATGCTCGAAGCCAATGCCGATCTCGGCTGGCGCGATGTGCAATCGATCCTCGCCTATTCGGCCCGCCATGTCGGTTCCAATATCAATGGCGAGAGCCTGTCGGGTTCCGAGCGCAATCTCTGGGGCTGGAATGGTGCGGCCAACTGGAATGGCGGCGGCCTGCATTTTTCCGCCGACTATGGTTATGGCCTCGTCGATGCGCTTGCCGCGGTCCGGCTTGCCGAAAGCTGGACCGACCAGTCCACGAGCGCGAACGAACAGTCGGCATCGCTGGACATGACCGACGCCCTGACCGCGCTCGACGCCAGTGAAATTGCCTTCACGAAAACGATGTCCGACGCAATCGTTGTCGAACGCGTCGTCGTCAGTCTCGATTTTTCAAGCACTTATGTCGGTGATCTCGAACTCTATCTGACAGGGCCGGATGGAACGGAACATCGCCTGATCGCCGATCAGGGCGGCAATGGAGATTTTGATGGTCTATACACTTTCGAAAGCCAGGCCTTCCGTGGCAGCCTGAGCACCGGCGACTGGACGGTTCGGGTTGTCGATGATGAGGCGCCAGATGCGGTCACCGTGCGCGATGCCTTCATCACCGTCTATGGCGCAGCACCCGACGTCGATGACAGCTACATCTACACCAACGAATTTTCCGATTTCACCGACACCCATTCGAAGGCTCTGACGGATGCCGATGGCGGCATCGATCTTCTCAATGCGGCAGCTGTGACCGCAGCGATGACGGTCAATCTCGGCAAGGGAACCGGCAAGATCGATGGCGTGGCGATCACCATTTCCGGCATCGAGAATATCTATGCCGGCGATGGCGCCGACACGCTTTTGGGCAATGCGAGCGTCAATGACATCAACGGCGCCCGCGGCAATGACAAGATCACCGGCAACACGGGCGCCGATATCCTGACCGGCGGCGTCGGTAGCGACGATTTCTTCTACCTGCTGGCGGCGGATTCGACGGTCGGTGCTGGGCGCGACGAGATCACCGATTTCAGGCGCAAGACCGACGATATCGATCTCTCGGCCATCGATGCCCAGACCGGCAGCGGCAATCAGGCCTTTGCCTTCATCGGCGACGATGCCTTCGGCCGCAAGGCCGGGCAGCTGCATTTCATCCAGAAGGACAATGCCGGCACCGATAACGATTTCACCCTCGTCGAGGGCGATATCGATGGCAACGGCAAGGCCGATTTCCAGATCGAGCTCGCGGGCCTCATCAATCTGGCCAAGGGCGATTTCATTCTGTGACGGACAAAGGGCGGCCCGGGTGAAAGCCCGGGCTGCTTTCACCCGTTG
Source organism: Fluviirhizobium alvei (assembly GCF_030551875.1). GTDB lineage: Bacteria > Pseudomonadota > Alphaproteobacteria > Rhizobiales > Rhizobiaceae > Rhizobium_E > Rhizobium_E alvei. The sequence goes on from NZ_JAUOZU010000002.1 coordinate 97,597, forward strand.
CGCAGGATGCGCGCGGCAAGTCTCGGCGACAGCCGGTTGATCAGTCGCAACAGGTGCGTGTTGCCGACCCAGATCTCGTTTTGGCCCCTCTCGATCCCTTCGACGACGTCGCGCGCCGCGCGGGCGGGCGCAAGCTTGCGGCCATCGCGTCCCTCGGTCATCGCCGTGTCGGTATAGGCCATGATCGCCTCGATGACGCGAATGGTCGGCGCGGCATCCTCGCCGGCCAATTGCATGCGTTAAATAGCAGATCGACACAATATTAAAAGCTACGGCGGAAAAAGAGTAAAATAGGGGAAGTTACCGCTAATTGCAGCGGATTAAATAAGACGATTTTAAATTAAGTAAATCTCATCGGCGAGAAATCACTAATTTTTGGAAAATAGGCTGAAAACGTCATCTATAACGAGATCACAACGTGTACTATTGGAGATGTACTTTATGACGCCTCCGTCTCCAAGTAAAAAAGAGCCAGCGGCGCACGATCCTATTTCAAAAACAGCCGTCTTACGGAAAAGATTCACATTGACGCCTCCTTTTCGCCTTGCAGAAGGTGCAAATAAAAAGTCAATATTCTTTTCTCTAGCTTCCTTTGCTACCCTCCAACAATAACTATAATCTGTTGGGTGTACCAATTCTGGCTTGTCCGCGACCGCGTTAACTAATGATAATCCGACGCCCTCAAAAGTTACTTGGTACTCTATGCACTCAACTTCAGTAGGGCGCGCACTCTTCGAAAAAATGGATGTATATACCCAGTATCCTTTCTCTGAGACAGCGGTATCAACTGATGTTGCTGTGTAGAGAACTGGCCACTCTCCGTTAGAGTACCGAGAAGCGCTTTTACTCCCACCAAGAACATATTCAGCGTTTGAAAATGCGGCGGTCATTAAATCTACTGATCCTCCAGCTTGGCTGGAGCCGGGAAGTCCATAGGATGAGAGCGCATTAACCGGCATAGGGGCTAAGGCAATCCTAACGGTGGTCTCTCTGGAAGCTGCCATTATAATCTCTTCAGTCAACGATACGACGCATCAATCCTGCAACAGAAGCAAGCCTATGTTGATGTCCTGAGAAAATCCCATCCCAGGGTGTTCCATCATCACCGAGGCCGCTATCAGATTCCCGTAACCACGCTATCTCAGTGGTTGGGTCGTTTCTACGAAATATTCTTACGAGAGATTCTTTTATAAAGATAATTAACTTCACTCTATCGCGCGCATCGATCGAAGCGTCGGCTTCAATTTTTCTGAATTGCGCCTGCCAGTCCGCCACTTCACCATCATAGCCGAACGCGCGAGCCACTAGCTTAACATCATAGCCCGCCCATTCTTGGACAATCATTTCGGCGGCTCTAACATCACGCCTCCAGTTAACGAGAAACAACTTCTCCGCCTTCGAGCGAACAAATTGTTCGAAATCTACAATATTGTCCTTATGTATGTATCCAACATCTGAGCCCTGGGCTCTTGATCGCCGTAGCTGTTCTTCGGCATGCTCGGAGAGTTTGAAGCCAGTTAAAAGTGCCGGATGAATGTCTGATCTATCGAGACGAGGAAGCCAGCCGCGGATGATTGCAAGTCCAACATTCTCGCAATTATCAGTTCTTGAGCCAGGCAATCCAAGCTCGCGGAGATCATAGACATCGGCAATATGTTGGTCAAGAAAAAGTATAAGATCTGTCGTCTTGGAAATTACGTCTGCCAGCTCAGATAGATCAGAAACAATAATTGTTCGCGCGCCAATTTCACTCAATATTATTTGGTGTTTTTCTATTGATGCTGGTTGATCGTCAAATATAACGACAGAACAAGATGACATTCGGCTCCCCAAGTTTTTATTCAATGATGGCATTTGCTCAAGACTCCCACCTTACAATTGTATGTGGAAAAGCAAGTGTGAAGTTAGACCATATTATGCTGCTTTCTGGTCGCATCGATTCATCGTATGTGTACCGTATATGATACTCTTCGCAGATGTCGCGCACTACTGTAAGCCCTATTCCTTCACCGGGTGCCGAAGATTCGCGTGCACGAATTCCGCGGTAGTTTCGTGTCCATATTTTTTTTTGCTCCGCTGCGGATAGGCCATAACTAGTATTGGAAATCTGGACTATAGCATTCGAGGTTCCTTTTTCGCGGCTGACGGTCGCTCGGACAGTTCCTTCTGGGATGGAATACTTAATTGCATTTGAAATGAGATTTTCTATTATCTCTCTGAAGTGAATTTCCGCCATAACAAGATCGAAGCGCCCATCTAGGTAGCGTGTAGGACTTAGAGAAATACGATGGAGCGGCTGCTGCCTTATTAGCGGCTGCGCTACAGAATTGAATTCATCCTGAAAGTTTATAGAAGTTGCCTTGCGGCGCATTTCCCGAATGGCATCAAGATACTTGTCGCTCTTTGCTGTTTCCAGCACTGTGGTTAAGGCTTTGCGTAGATCCGCAATACTACGCTGAAGAATTATATCATAATTCTCGTGGCTCCGTAGCCGTCGTTCGATCGCGTCAACAGATCCTTTGATGCTGGTAGTGGCATGGCGAATTTCGTGGCCCATTAGGCGACGCTCTCCTCGCACCAGTCTTACTTCGCTCCATAACAGTTGAAATAATGCGGACAAGTGAATTAACAGTGGCGGCAATCGAGCTTTGAGGCGACTTATATCCGGAGGGTGGGTGAAATATAATGAAATAAATGCGAAAGGCTCGCCACGGTCATCAAACATTGGGGAAAGGCTAATGTAAGATATGCTTTGGGAAGTTAACTCACAAGTATATCTTTTCGATAGCCATTTGTCATCGAATGGCGCGTCGCCAATCTTTCCGATTACGGTTGTTCGGGATTCGAATGCCCTACTTGCAACTACGTGTGGATCTTCCAAGGAAACATAGACGCGTTTCTGCGCTATTTGTTCGGCAAGATCGGGTCGATTGTATACTGCGTGAGGCCAGAATTCATCTTGAGTTTGTTCGTCGCGAATCCATAGAATAGAAGAAGATGCTTTGAAAAAATTCGCCACCATAGTTAGAATATAGTCGGGAGTTTTCCAGCTTGTCGTGCAAGCCGCAAGCAGATTTGACAGGGTGTCTTTCGAAGTTCGCTTTCGACGCCGAGAACGACGTACCTGTCCATCTGCCTTATTCGCAGATGTTGCTGTGGTGTGATTTTGATCGGTCACTAAAGGTCGTAATTTCCCATCCATCAGCTTACAATAGTACTGAAAGCTAACAACGAGCAAGAGGCATCACCACATACAACGAAGCTTTCTCAGCGTTCCAGCATTGCCTTGCCGAAATAGCTCGTCAGCGGCCGCACGAGATAGTCGTAAGGGGTGCGTTCGGTGGTGCGGATGAAGGCTTCCACCGGCATGCCGGGCTTCAGCATCTGGTTTTTGAAATAGTGCAACTCGTCGGGATTGATCTCGACTGTGGCGGTATAATAGCTCTGGCCGGTCCGTTCGTTGGTCACGATATCGGCGGATACGAAGGTCACCTTGCCCTTGACGTCAGGCGTATGGCGGCGGTCGAACGCATCGACGCGCACGATCGATTCCTGGCCCATCCGCACCTGATCGATCTGCGAAGGCGGCAACTGCACCCTCACCACCAGCTTCACATTGTCGGGCACAATTTCGAGGATCGGTTCGGCGGCGCGCACCACGGCGCGCAACGCATGCACCTGCATGTTGAAGACGCGCCCCTCGGTCGGTGCCTTGATTTCCACGCGCGACAGCGTTTCGAGAATGGAGTTGCGGCGCTCGCGCAGTTCGGCGATGCGGGCATCGTTTTCGCCGAGCGTCTTGATCGCCTCTTCGCGCATCTGGGCGGCGACATTGATGCTGCTGAGTTCGACTTCGGCAATCCGTGCCTTGGCCTCGGCAATCGAGGCGCGCGTCTGTTCGGCTTCGCCATGCGCCTGGGCAAGATCGCGCTCGAGCGCAATCACGCGGCTCTTCTGGGTCAGGCCCTGCGCCAGCAGCTTCTTCTGGCCGGAAAGATCGTCTTCGATGAATCTCGCCTGCTTTTCGAGCGCCGCCTCGCGGGCAATCAGACCGTCGATCTGTTCCTGCACCTGCGATTGCCGTTCCTTGAGCTGGTCCATCTGCTGGTCGCGCGTCAGACGCCGGGCAATCAGAAGGTCGGACTGGCTGCGGATGATTTCCTGCGCCCATGGATCGGTCTTGGCGCGCTCCACCAGTTCGGGGTCGAAAACCGGCTTCGGCGCCTCATCCTGTTCGGCAATCAGGCGGGCACGCGTGCCGAGCAGCGGAAAGAGCTGGCTTTCCACAACGCCGAGTTCGGCCTTGTCGAACGTGTCGTCGAGCACCAGAAGCGTTTGTCCGGCCTTCACCGTGTCGCCATCCTTGACGAGCAGTTTGCCAACCACGCCGCCGGTCGCATGCTGCACCACCTGGCGCTTGCTTTCCACTTCCACCACGCCCATGCCGACGACGGCGCCGGCAAGCGTCGTCTGGGTCGCCCAGGCACCAAGCCCGAATACGAGAATGCCAACGGTGATGAAGCCGATGATCAGGTATCGCTTCATGCTCCAGGCGGAAGATGAGGAAGTGATGTCGCTCACGCCTTGCTCTCCCCGTTGCTGTCATCCTTCGGCTTGTCGGTCGCATCCTTGTCGGGCGTGCCGCCCGGACCCGGATTGCCGCCGGGCGGATTGTTGGGGGCTCGACCGACACCGGGAATGAGGCCGGTGCCGAGCAGGCCGGGCAGCGGCGGCAGCATGCCGCCGGGTGCAGACCCACCCGGTGCGGGACCATTGGGTGCAGGCCCGCGCGGACCTGCGGCCGGCGGCTGGGCGCCGCCATTGGCGGCCGGCGGCTGGCCGGGTGGCGTAATTTGCTGGTAATTGCGCAGATGCTGCTTGAGAACCTCATCGCGCGGACCGAAGGCAACGCGGTTGCCGCCCTCGAGGATGAGGATCAGGTCGCATTCCTCGATCGCGGCCGGGCGATGCGCCATGATGACGACCGAACGGCCTTCCTTCTTGGCATTGCGGATGGCGATGTTGAGCGCCATCGACCCTTCGGCGTCGAGATTGGCATTCGGCTCGTCGAGCACCAGCAGAACCGGGTCGCCATAGAGCGCCCGCGCCAGACCGATGCGCTGCTTCTGGCCGCCCGAAAGCCGCTGGCCGGTGGCCGGCAGTCTGGTGTCGTAACCGCCCGGCAGTTTCAGAACGAGATCATGGGCCGCCGCCTTCTGGGCCGCATCCACCACCTTTTCCGAATCCGGCTCCAGCTGCAGGCGGGCGATGTTTTCGGCGATCGTGCCTTCGAACAGCGCCACCTCCTGCGGCAGATAGCCGACATAGTTGGCGAGATCGTCTATGCCGTACTGGTCGATGGCCGCGCCATCAAGACGCACCTTGCCGGCCTGGATCGGCCAGACACCGGTAAGCACGCGCGCGAGCGTCGACTTGCCTGAGCCCGACTGGCCGATGACGCCGAGCGCCTGGCCGGGCCGGAGCTCGAAGGACAGGTTGCGCAAGGTCGGCATCCGTTCGCCGGGCGGCACGACGGAAATATTCTGCACGTCGAGAATGGCACGCGGACGCGGCAGCGCCGTGCGGGAGGATTCTGGCGGAACCTTGGTCAGAACATCACGCAGGCCCTTGGCACCCTGCCAGGCGCGCTGGATCAGCGCCCATTGCGCGATCAGCGTTTCGATCGGCGCCAGCGCGCGACCGATGATGATCGAGCTCGCCAGCATCGCACCCGAGGTGATGTGGCCCTGAATGGCAAGCCAGGCACCCATGCCGAGAATGGCCGATTGCAGGAAAATGCGGAAGGTCTTCGAGGTGGTGGCGTAAAAGCCGTTATTGTCGGAATAGTGAATGTTGGCCTCAAGCGCACCGGAGCGCAGCGTCCGCCAGCGTTCGGCGGTCGAGCCGCGCATGCCGAGCGCACGGACCGTATCGGCCTCGCGCTGCATGGTCGCCGTCATTTCTTCCGAAAGACGCGAGGCATTCATCGCCTTTTCCTGGTCCTGCTTGGTGCCGTTCTGGTTGAGCCAGGTGAGCGTGATCAGGATAAGGCCACCGACAACGCCGACGATGCCCATCAGCGGATGGAAGAGGAAGATGATGATGACGAAGACGGGTGTCCACGGCACGTCGAAAACCGAGAAGACGGCCGGCGAGGACAAGGTGCGCTGGACCGAATCGAGGTCGCGCATCGCCGTCGTCGTGTTGATGCCCTGCGATGCCAGCATCGTCCGGTCGATGACGATTCGGTAGACACGCATTTCGAGATTGGACTGGAAGCGGGCACCGATTCGGGCAGCGAGTCGCCCGCGCATGTGGTCGAGCACGCCCATGATCGCGTAAAGCACAATCAGAAGCAGCGTCAGCACCACGAGCGTCGGCTCCGAACGGCTGGTCAGCACGCGGTCATACACCTGCAGACTGTAGATGGAACCCGTCAGAACGAGGATGTTGACGAAGAAGGAGAAAATCCCGATCGCCAGGAATGCCGACCTGCAGTCGGCCAATGCGGCGCGCAGTTCGTCCGCTCCGTTCTTGAAAGGGGCAGTGCTCAAATCGGCCTCGCTCGGAAAAACATGACTTTTCTACACAGGATTTACAAAATCGGGAGCTCGAGCACCAGACATGATTTTCTCGTACCGCCAAGCCATAGCACGGGCAACCGGCATTAACTCTGTTTACCAACAACAATCAACAGAAAAAGCCTTTTGTTAACCAGTGCAAATGTGCCGCCGCGAAGAATTATGAAAGGTGAAACTGTAAAGCCATACCGGGTGCCGATTGCGGCGATGCTGGACGTCCGAATTGACCGAGGTCAAGGCTTTGCCGGTCCGGCTTGATAGACGTTAGGTTGTGCGCAAGACCTCGGCTGGCAAAGGAGCGGGATCGATCATGGCCGAAATCGTATTGTCCGCCCGCAATGTCACGAAATCCTACCAGACCGGCGAGGTCGAGGTGAAGGCGCTTGCGGGTGTCGATCTGGCGTTGCAGGAGGCGGAAGTCGCCGTCCTGCTCGGCCCGTCCGGCTCGGGAAAATCGACGCTTCTCAACATCATGGGCGGGCTCGACACTGCCACGTCCGGCGAGGTCTTCTTCCGCGATCATGATCTGACACATTCGTCGGAACGGCAGCTGACGCGCTACCGGCGCGACCATGTCGGTTTCGTCTTCCAGTTCTACAATCTCATTCCCTCGCTCACCGCCTGGGAGAATGTCGCGCTCGTGACCGAGATTTCCCGCCATCCGATGAAACCCGAAGAGGCGCTGTCCATGGTGGGGCTGAAGTCGCGGCTCGATCATTTTCCGGCCCAGCTTTCCGGCGGCGAACAGCAGCGGGTGGCGATTGCGCGCGCCATCGCCAAGCGGCCGGACCTTCTTCTCTGTGACGAGCCGACCGGCGCGCTGGATTCGAAGACCGGTGTCCTGGTGCTCGAGGCGCTGCTGCGCATCAATGCCGAACTCGGCACCACCATCGCCATCATCACCCACAATGCCGGCATCCGCCAGATCGCCCATCGCGTCTTCAGCTTCCGCGACGGCCGCATTGCCGACCAGACCGTCAACGATCATCGCATCACGCCCGCCGAGGTCAGCTGGTAATGGCCGTTCTCGATCGGAAACTGATGCGGGATCTCTGGCGCATGCGGGTGCAGGTGCTGGCGATCGCGCTTGTCATGGCCTGCGGCGTCGCCACTATCGTCACCGCGCTCGGCGCCCATCGTTCGCTGCTCGAAACCCGGTCTGCCTTTTACGACCGCTACCGTTTCGCCAATGTCTTTGCCACCGTCACTAGGGCGCCCGATGAAATCGGTGATCGGCTGGCGGCCGTCTCGGGCGTCGGCGGCATGGAACTGCGCATCGTAAAGGCGGCGATCCTCGATATCGAAGGCATGGCGGAACCGGCGGCCGGCGTTGCCGTCTCCATCCCCGATCGCGGCGAACCCGCAGTCAACCGCCTCTATCTCAGGGCCGGCCGTTTGCCGGATGCGTCCCGCGAGGGCGAGATCGCGGTGGTGGAGAATTTCGCCAAGGCGCACCGGATGGAGATCGGCAGCCGGTTCCGTGCCATCATGAACGGCCGCAAGCGGCTCCTGACGGTCACCGGCATCGTGCTGTCGCCGGAATATATCTATTCGATCGGCCCTGGCGACATGGTGCCCGACCAGCGCCGTTTCGGCGTCTTCTTCATGCCGAAATCCGCGCTCGCCGGCATCTTCGACATGCAGGGCGCCTTCAATGACGTCGCCTTAAGAGTACTGCGCGGCGCCTCCGTTCAGACCGTCATCGACCAGCTCGATGCGATCCTCAAACCCTATGGCGGCACCGGTGCCTATGAGCGTACCGATCAGGTCTCGCATTCCTTTCTCGATAACGAACTGGTGCAGCTCAGGGCCATGGCCACGGTCATCCCGCCGGTGTTCCTGTTCGTCGCCGCCTTCCTGGTCAACATGATCCTGTCGCGCCTGATCGCGCTCGAACGCGAGCAGATCGGGCTTTTGAAGGCGGTCGGCTATTCCGACCTGATGATCGCCTGGCACTATGTGAAATTCACCATCGTCATCGCGCTCGTCGGCCTGCTCATCGGTTCGGTGGCCGGCAACTGGCTGGGCCGCGCCATGACGCGGCTCTATACGGAATTCTTTGCCTTTCCATTTCTGATCTTCCTGCAGAGCGCCGATCTTTATCTGATTGCCGCTGGCGTGACGGTCGCAGCGGCCATCGCCGGCGCCTTGCGGTCGATCCTTTCGGTGGTGGCCTTGCCGGCTGCCGTTGCCATGAAACCGCCGGCGCCGACGCGCTTCCGCAGCCTGTTCGGCGGTCGGGGCCTGGCGCTCAGAATGTTCTCGCAGCTGACGATCATGGCCGCCCGCAACATGATCCGCTGGCCCTTGCGCACCGTCACCACCATTTTCGGCACCTCGCTTTCGGTGGCGCTGCTGGTGACGGCCCTGTTCTCCTTCGATTCCATTGCCTACATGATCGATACGGTCTTCTTCCGCGCCGAGCGGCAGGATGCGATCCTGAGCTTTGCCACCGCCCGCACGCCGGATGCACTCGATGCGCTCAAGCGGCTGCCCGGCGTCATGAAGGCAGAGCCCTATAGGGCCGTCTCCGTCATCATGCGCCGCGGCCAGCACGAGCGGCGGCTGGCGATCAGCGCAATCGCCGAGGGCGGCGATCTTGCCCAGATCCTCGATACCGATCTGCGCGCCGTCACTCCGCCATCGACCGGGCTGATGGTGTCCGAACGGGTCGCCGCGATCTTCGAGCTCGGCATCGGCGACCCTGTCGAGATCACGGTGCCGGAGCTCGGCAATCGCCGCTTCAGCGTACCGGTCACGGCTGTGGTGCAGAGTTTCGTGGGGCTCAGCGTCTATATGGATGGGAACGCCCTTTCAGCCCTTCTGGGCGAGGGGCCGCGCATTTCAGGTGCGCGTATTTCCATCGACAGGCAAAAGCTTCCCGATCTCTATGCTGCGGTCAAGAACACGCCGGCCATCGCCAGCATCGCGCTTCTCGGCATCTCGCGCGAACGTTTCCGCGAGACGATCTCGCAGAACATCACCATGATGACGACGGTCTATAGCGTGCTGGCGATCATCATCACCTTCGGCGTTATCTATAATTCCGCCCGCATTACGCTCTCGGAACAGGCGCGCGAACTCGCAAGCCTCCGCGTGCTCGGTTTCACCCGCATGGAAGTGTCGAGCGTGCTTCTGGTCGAGCTCTTCACCATCGTTCTGGTGGCGCAGCCGGCCGGCTGGCTCATCGGCTCGCTCTTTGCCCGCGCCATGGTCAAGGGCTTCGAAAGCGATCTCTTCCGCATCCCGTTCATCATCAACAATTCGACCTATGCGATCGCCAGCGCGATCGTGCTGACGGCCGGTCTTTTTTCGGCGCTGATTGTCCGCCGCCGCATCGACCGGCTCGATCTGGTCTCCGTTCTCAAGACGAGGGAGTGACATCATGGACGCCACCTGGATCAAGCGCATCGGCCTCGCCGCACTCGGCCTCGGCGTTGTCGGCGCCATTGCCTGGACCATGCGGCCGCAGCCGGCGCTCGTCGATATCGGCGCGGTCGTCAAGGCGCCGATGCGGGTGACGATCACCCAGGAGGGGCGCACCCGTGTGCGCGAGATCTACACGATCTCGACGCCCATCACCGGCCATCTGTCGCGCACCATTCTCGATGTGGGCGATCCGGTCGAAGCGAACAAGACCGTCATTGCCGCGATCCACCCACTGGAGCCGCCGCTGATCGACAATCGCACCGAGACCGAACTGATCGCCGCGCGTGAGGCTGCCCGAGCGGCCGTCGTCATCGCCGAGACCGATTATGCCCGCGTGATGGCCAGCCTCGATCTCGCGGTCAAGGCGATGGAACGCGCAAGCCGCCTTTCGGCGACCGGCGTGATTGCCGAAAGCACCATGCAGAAGGCCGCCGGCGAAGTCTCCGTCCTGAGGGCGCAGGTGCAATCGGCCCTGTCTTCCATCAATCTCAGGCGGGCGGAGCTGGAAAGCGCCGAGGCGCGCCTTCGTCAACCCGACCGCAAGGACATGAACTCAGGCGACAAATGCTGTGTTGAACTCACCGCGCCGGCGAGCGGAACCGTGCTCGAAGTCTATGCCAAGAGCGAACAGCCCGTAGCCGTCGGCGCCAAGATCGCCGATATCGGCAATCCGCGTGATCTCGAAGTGGTGGTCGATCTCGTTTCCGCCGATGCCGTCCGCGTCAAGCCGGGCGATCAGGCGTCGATCGTCGACTGGGGCGGCGACCGTCCGTTGAAAGCCACGCTCCGCCGCATCGATCCGGCCGCCTTCACCAAGGTCTCGGCGCTCGGCATCGAGGAACAACGCGTCAATGCCGTCTTCGATCTCGGCGAGAGCGATCCGCGCCTTGGCCATGGTTTCCGCATCTATGCCGAAATTGCCGTCTGGCAGGGCGAGAATATCGTGCAGGTGCCCTTGAGCGCGCTCTTTCGCACCGGCAACGACTGGACTGTGTTCGTGCTCAAGGATGGGGTGCTCGCACGCCGCACGGTTCGCATCGACCATATGAACGATCAGGCGGCGGAGGTGCTCGAAGGGCTTGCACCCGACGAGAAGGTCGTGCTCCATCCGGGCGATACGCTTGCCGATGGCATGGCGGCCGAGATTCGCAGCCAGTAAGCCAGACGGGAGCCCAACGGAAGGAAGCGAATGTTCACAGAAGACCAGTCCGCCACCGTTGCCTTCCTCGCCGACCCGGAGACCCATGGTCTTGACCGGCCCGTCAGGACCATGGAGACGCATATTTCCCGCATCTTCCTGACGGGTGGTCGCGTCTATAAGCTCAAGCGGGCGGTCAAACTGCCCTATGTCGATTTCTCGACGCCGGAAATCCGGCTCAATGCCTGTGAACGCGAGGTGGAATTCAACAGTCCCGGTGCGCCGGGCCTCTATTGCGGGGTTCGCCGCATCACCCGCGAGCCGGACGGCACGCTCGTCTTCGATGGCACCGGCACACTCGTCGATGCGGTCGTCGAGATGGTCGAATTCGCTCAGGAGCAGCTGTTCGACCGCATGGCCGATCGCGGCGAACTGGATGCGCCGCTGATGGCCGACGTCGCCGAAATGATCGCCGATTATCATGGACGGGCGCCTGCGGTTCATACAGGTTCCGGATCGGCCAATGTCGCCGGCGTGCTCGCGATCAACGAGGCGGGTTTTGCCACCTCACATCTCTTCGAACCTTCGGCGGTTGCGCGCCTCAACGCCACCTTCCGGGCGGGACTGGCCCAGCATGCCGATCTCCTCGACCGGCGGGAGGCTGCCGGCCATGTCCGGCGTTGCCATGGCGATCTGCATCTGCGCAACATCTGCCGCATCGGCGATCGACCCTGCCTGTTCGACTGTATCGAATTCAACGACCAGATCGCCATCTGCGATACGCTCTATGATCTCGCCTTCCTGCTGATGGATCTCTGGCATCGCGGCATGCCCGATCTCGCCAACCGCGTCGCCAACCGCTATCTCGACCGGACCGGCGATGATGACGGTTTCGTTCTGCTCACCTATTTCATGGCCATGCGGTCGGCTGTCCGCGCTCATGTCACCGCCACCCAGATCGAGGAGGGCAGCCCGAACGCGGCGCTCGCCGCCGAGGCGAAAAGCTATTTCGCGCTCGCCGAAAGCCTGCTCTCGCCCGCCCATTCGCGCGCCATCGTTATCGGCGGTCTGAGCGGCAGTGGAAAATCCACCATCGCTGATCATCTGGCGCCGGAACTTTCCCCGCCGCCGGGTGCCCGCATCATCGAGAGCGACCGGCTGCGCAAGCGCCATTTCGGCGCGACGCCGGAAACACCGTTGCCGCCCGAAGCCTATCGCCCCGAAGTCTCGGTCGTGATCTATCATCAGATGATCGAGCGGCTGCTTCTGATTGCCGGCGCTGGCGGCAGTGTCATCGTTGATGCCGTCTATGACCGGCCGGAGACCCGTGCCGCGATCGCCGAAGCCGCGCGCGCTGCCAGCCTTGCGCCGCTCCTCGTCTGGCTCGATGCCGATCCGGAACGCCTCAGGGATCGTGTCCGCGCCCGCACTCGCGAGAGCACGGCATCGGATGCCGATACCGCCATTCTCGATCGCCAGCTCGATCATGATCCCGGAACGATCGACTGGCTCAGGATCGATGCGGCACAGCCGATCGCCGAGATTGTCGAAGAGCTCAAGAACCGCCTTCGCGCGCCGAAAGCTTGACGGAGGTCAAGGCGCGTTTCTCCGATCCTGCAATGATCAGGCGCGACGACAGGTCCTGCCGTCGATCAACCGAGGAGGGTGCCATGGAAGGAATGCTTCTGCCGCGCAATGCCTGGCTTCTGGTCTGTGATGGAGCCACGGCACGGATTTTTGCCAATGAGGGCAATGCCGACAAGCCTCGGCTTGGCCTGCATTTCGCCTTTGATGAAAAGCATGACTCTGCCCACGAGCTGGGGACCGATCGTCCCGGACGGCTTGTCGCACCGGGCGGCGGGCCGATCAGCGCCACCGAAGAAACCGACTGGCATGCAAAGGCAGAGGAAACCTTCCTCAAAAAGGTCGCCGCCGCGCTGGAAGATGCCATCAAGGGCGAGGAGGCGCGCGCGGTTCTGGTCATCGCTCCGCCGAAAGCTCTCGGTTTTCTTAGGGATTGTTATGGCGACAGGACCCGCAAGGCGCTTGCCGGCGAATGGGACAAGGATCTGACGGCACTTTCACCCGAGGCGCTTGCCGCACGCTTTGCCGGCTAGTCGAGACAGGATCGGCGGACTGCTTTCCGGTTGCCCGCCGGATGAACGTGAATACCGGCGTTGCTTTCCCGTGCCGATTGAACGAGCATGGCGGCAACGCCGTGAAAGGTTTCGAGAATGGACAACAAGCATAAATTCAACATCGGCTATTTTCTTTTTGCATTTCTGCTGCTCACCGGCTTCCAGCTCTGGTTCGCCTATCGCGATGTCGCCATCCTCTCCTATTCGGAACTGATGACCTATGCCGAGGAGGGCAAGATCGCCACCGTCACCATCACCGAAACCACGGTGGATGGCACCTTCAAGGCACCCGAGAACGGCAAGAACCACTTTCTCGCCAACCGTGTCGATCCGCAGATGGCGGATATCTTCGACAAAGCCGGCGTCAAGGTCACCGGTGCCACCGACAGCAACTGGCTGAGCACGGTCCTGTCCTGGGTGGTGCCGATCCTGATCTTCTTCGGCCTATGGGCCTTCCTGTTTCGCGGCATTGCCGAAAAGCAGGGCATGGGCGGGCTCGTCAATATCGGCAAGTCCAAGGCCAAGGTCTTCATGGAACGCAAGACCGGTGTCACCTTCGATGATGTCGCCGGCGTCGAGGAGGCGAAGACCGAACTCAAGGAAATCGTCTCCTTCCTCAAGGACAAGGACAAGTTCGGCCGGCTGGGCGCGCGCATCCCCAAGGGCATCCTGCTTGTGGGCCCGCCCGGCACCGGCAAGACGCTGATGGCGCGCGCGGTGGCCGGCGAGGCAGGCGTTCCCTTCTTCTCGATCTCCGGCTCCGAATTCGTTGAAATGTTCGTCGGCGTCGGTGCCGCCCGCGTCCGCGATCTCTTCCAGCAGGCCCGCGCCGCTGCCCCCTGCATCATCTTCATCGATGAACTCGATGCGCTCGGCCGCGCCCGCTCGCCCTTCGGCGGCTATGGCGGCAACGACGAGAAGGAACAGACGCTCAACCAGCTTCTGTCCGAACTCGACGGATTCGATCCGCGGGTCGGCATCGTGCTGCTCGGCGCCACCAACCGGCCGGAAGTGCTCGACCCGGCGCTCTTGCGCGCCGGCCGCTTCGACCGTCAGGTGGTGCTCGACCGTCCCGACAAATCCGGCCGCGAAGCCATCCTCAAGGTCCATCTCGCCAAGGTTGAGGTCGCCAAGACGGTCCGCACCGAGGAGATTGCGGCGATCACGCCCGGCTTTTCCGGCGCCGATCTTGCCAACCTTGTCAACGAGGCGGCAATCTTTGCCACCCGCCGTGGCGGCAACGATGTGACGATGGAGGATTTCACCCAGGCGGTCGAACGCATCGTCGCCGGGTCCGAGCGCCGCAGCCGGCTTCTGAAGCCGGAGGAGCGCAACCGCGTCGCCTATCACGAAATGGGCCATGCGCTGGTGGCCGCCGCGCTGAAGAGCGCCGATCCGGTCCACAAGATCTCGATTATCCCGCGCTCGATCGGTGCGCTCGGCTATACGATGCAGCGGCCGACCGAGGACCGTTTCCTCATCACCCGTGACGAGCTCAAGGATCGCATGGTGGTGCTGCTCGGCGGTCGTGCCGCCGAGGACGTGGTGTTCGGCGAAATTTCCACCGGCGCTTCCGACGATCTCGTGAAAGTCACCGACATTGCCCGCCAGTTGGTGACCCGCTTCGGCATGAGCGAGGTTCTGGGTCAGGCGGTGCTCGAACAGCAGGTCCAGCAATATCTCGGCGATGGTGTCGGCATGCCGCCGCGCAAGGATTATTCCGAAGCCACGGCCCGCGAGGTTGATCTTGCCGTCCGCGGACTGATCGACGAGGCCTATCAGCGCGCCAAGACCATGCTGTCCGCCCGCCGCGACGATCTCGATGCCGGTGCCAAAATCCTGCTCGAGAAGGAAACCATCACACCGGACGATTTCCCGTTGCTCAACGGCGTCCATGGTCCGGAAAAAGGTGCCGGCTGACCGATCAGGGGAAGCAATGTCCGCCAGCACAAACACAGAGCCGGGACCGGGCGGGCAGGGAAGCACACCGCTTCTCGATCCGGTCTCCGGCGCGCCGATCGACGGCACGCTTCCGAAAACGTCCAGCCGCCAGCTGCTGGTCGGCTGGGGGCTGGCGCTGCTGGCGGTCGCGGCCGTCGCCTCGCTCTTCCTGCATGTCGGCGATCTGCGGCTCTTCGCCGAACATCTGCGTTCCGCCAATCCCTTGTGGATCGCGGCGGCCTTTCTCTGCCAGGCGCTCACCTATCTCTGTGCCGCACTCGTCTGGCGCGGAACGCTCGACAAAGCCGGCGAGCCGCAACCGCTCGCAAGCCTCTTCAATCTGGCGCTTCTCGAACTCTTCGCCAATCAGGCGCTGCCCACCGGCGGCCTGTCGGGCTCGATTCTCGTTGTGCATGGGCTGGTGCGGCGCGGTGCGGATGCCGCCATTGCCACCACAGCACTTCTGGTCGCCTATATTTCCTATTATGCCGCCTATCTGCTGGTCGGTCTCGCAGCCTTCTTCCTGCTCTGGCATCTCGGCGATCTCGAGGGTCCCTGGCTGGTGCTGTTGTGGCTCTTCCTCGGCGTCGTGATCCTGCTTGCGCTCGGTCTCCTGGCAATCGCCTTCGATCGCGGTCGTTTTGTGCCGCGCGCCGTGCTCGGTTGGTCGCCCATTGCCCGCTTCGTGCGCATTCTCGCCCGTGTCCGCACCGAACTCCTTGTCGATCGCTCGGTGCTCGGTCAGGCCATTGTCTGGCAGGCGGCGATCTTTCTGCTCGATGCCGCAACGCTCTGGTGCGCCGCTGAAGCGGTGGGCGGCGACGGACCGCTGTCGATCCTGTTGCCTGCCACCTTCATCGCCTTCATGCTGGCCTCGATCACCGCCACGCTGACGCCGGTGCCGATGGGGCTCGGCACCTTCGAGGGTGTGGCGGCCGCCATGCTGCATTTTCTCGGCATGGGGCTTGAGGCAGCACTTGCCGCGACGCTGATCTTTCGCGGCCTCACACTCTGGCTGCCGATGCTGCCGGGATTGATCCTGATGCGCAGGGAGACAAGGGGATGATGATGAAAGCCATGGCGCTCTTTGCCACCGGCGAGCCGCTCAAGCCCGTCGAGCGACCCTTGCCAGAGCCGGCAGCGGGCGAGATCCGGGTCCGGGTCGAAGCCTGCGCCGTCTGTCGCACCGATCTGCATGTGGTGGATGGCGACCTGCCGGACATGCAGTTCCCGATCATTCCCGGCCACGAGATCGTCGGTCGCGTCGAGGCGGTCGGGGCGGGCGTGGATGCCGCCAGGATCGGAAAACGCGTCGGCATTCCCTGGCTCGGCCATACCTGCGGCCATTGTTCGCATTGCCTGCATGGCCGCGAAAATCTCTGCGATGCGCCGCTTTTCACCGGCTATACCCGCGATGGCGGCTTCGCCACCCATGTCGTGGCCGACAGCGACTTCGCCTTCGATCTCGACGAGGCCGCCGACCCGGTGGCGATCGCGCCGCTGCTCTGTGCCGGTCTTATCGGCTGGCGTTCGCTGCGCAAGGCCGGCGAGGGCCGTTCGATAGGTCTTTACGGCTTCGGCGCTGCCGCCCATATCATCGCCCAGGTCTGCCTGCATCAGGGCCGCTCCGTCTATGCCTTCACACGGGCAGGCGATCGCCAGGCGCAGGACTTTGCGCTCAGTCTCGGGGTCGATTGGGCCGGCGCTTCGGAAGAAAGGCCCCCGGTCGAACTCGATTGCGCCATCCTCTTCGCGCCAATCGGCGATCTGGTGCCGAAAGCGCTCAAGGCCGTGCGCAAGGGTGGCCGCGTCGTCTGTGGCGGCATTCACATGACCGATATACCCCAAATGCCCTATGCGGTTCTCTGGGGCGAGCGCGAACTGGTGAGCGTCGCCAACCTCACCCGCGCCGATGGCGAGGAATTCTTCCCCGCCGCAAAGGCGGCGCAGGTCACCACCCACACCGTTGCCTATCCGCTCGGCGACGCCAACCGGGCACTCGATGATCTCCGCAACGGCCGCATCTCCGGCGCTGCGGTGCTGGTGCCCTGATCGATCTCAATGCCGCAGGGTGCGGCGCGGCGCCGGGCGTTTCTGGCCGAAGCGATGGAAGAGATGCTTGGCCGCTTCCGAGGCGGCGAGATAGAGCAGGGTGATGAGGCCGAGCCCCGCGATCACCCAGACCGGCAGCGGCGTGAAGCCGAACCAGCCGGCGAAGGGCAGTGCCGGCAGGATGACGGCGATCAGGATCACGGCGGCTGTCAGCATCATCAGCAGCCGGCTTGGACGGCTCTGCCAGAAGGGGCGGGCGGTGCGCACCACCAGCACGATCAGCAGTTCGGTGATCAGGCTTTCGATGAACCAGGCGGTCTGGAAGGTCTGTTCGTTCGCTTTGACGATGAAGATCAGGAAGCCGAAGGTCAAAAAGTCGAAGGCCGAACTCACCAGCCCGAACAGCACCATGAAGCGGCGGATATAGCCGATATCCCAGCGGCGCGGCTTGAGCGCATCTTCCGGATCGACATTGTCGGTCGAGATCGCCAGCGACGGCAGGTCGGAGAGGAAGTTGTTGAGCAGGATCTGCTTGGCAAGCAGCGGCAGGAACGGCAGGAACAGCGAGGCGAAGGCCATCGAGATCATGTTGCCGAAATTCGCCGAGGTGGTGATCGAGATATATTTCATCGTGTTGGCGAAGGTCCGGCGCCCGTCATCCACCCCGCGCACCAGAACGCCGAGATCCTGTTTCAGCAGAATGATGTCGGCGGCCTCGCGGGCGACATCAACCGCACCCTCGACCGAAATGCCGATATCGGCCTCATGCAGCGCCGGCGCGTCGTTGATCCCGTCGCCCATGTAACCCACCACATGGCCATGGCTTTTGAGCGCACGGATGATCCGCTCCTTCTGGTTTGGATCGATCTCGACGAAGAGGTCCGTGCGCGGCGCCTTGTGAAACAGCGCCTCCTTGCTCAGAAGCTGGATTTCGGCTCCGGTCAGGATATGGTCGGAAGCAAGCCCGATCTCGTTGGCGAGATGTTTGGCAACGTAACGGTTGTCGCCGGAAATGACCTTGATGGCGATGCCGCGCCGGTGGAGTTCGGCGAGCGTGTCGCGCATGCCCTCCTTGGGCGGATCGAAGAACAGCAGGAACCCTTCGAGCACCATTGCCTGCTCGTCATCGTGGCTGAATTTGCCGTGCGAGGAGAACTGCCGGCTTGCGACCGCCAGCACCCGGAAGCCCTTTTCGCTCCAGGCGCGAAAGAGCACATCGATCGCCGCGCGCGCAGCCTCGTTGAGTGCCTGTTCGGCCCCGTTCTGGCGCAGCGTGGTGCAGCATTCCATCACCTGCGCCACCGCCCCCTTGGTGATCAGCGTCACCGCCGTCTCGCCCGGCCTCCGCACCGCCACCGACAGCCGCTTGCGAATGAAGTCGTAGGGCACCTCATCGACCTTTTCCCAACCCTCGACGGATCCCTTTTCAGCAGCGATCGCCTCGTCGAGCGGATTGGCCATGCCCGATTGCAGCGTCGCATTGAGCCGCGCATAGACGAGAACCTGATCGGAAGCGGTGCCGCCGGCATCGAAGGCGCCGTCGAGATGAATCACGCCCTTGGTCAGCGTGCCGGTCTTGTCGGTGCAGAGCAGATCCATGCTGCCGAGATTTTCGATCGCCTCGAGCCTGCGGATGATGACGCCGTTTTCGGCCAGCTTGCGGGCGCCGCGCGACAGCGTCACCGAAATGATCGCCGGCAGCAGTTCCGGCGTCAGCCCGACTGCGAGCGCGAGCGAAAACAGCAGGGAATCGATCAGCGGCCGTTCGAGGAGAAGGTTGAAGGCGAAGACGACGATCACGATCGCCAGCATCACCTCGGTCATCAGATAGCCGAAGCGGCGGATGCCGCGGGCAAAATCGGTTTCCGGCACCTGATGTTCGATCGCCCCGGCAATGGCGGCGAATTCGGTCGTGTCGCCGGTATGGACTGCCAGAACCTTTGCGGTGCCGCTGCGCACCGAGGTGCCAGTGAAGGTGACGTTGCTGCGCTTGCCGATCACGGCCTCGGCTTCCACCACGCCGGGGCTCTTGACGGCGGGGAAGGTTTCTCCGGTCAGCACCGCTTCCGAGACATTGAAATCGCTTGCGTCGAGAATGGCGCAATCGGCGGGAATGAGCGCGCCGGCGGATAGCATGACCACGTCGCCGGGCACGATCGTATCGGCATTGACCTCCTGCTCGCGTCCATCGCGGAGCACGGTCGCCTTGCGCGACAGCCGCTCGCGCAGCGCCTCCATGGCACGCGAGGCGCCATATTCCTGCGAGAAGCCGAGCAGACAGGAAACGACCACGATCATCATGATGATGATCGCCTCATGACTTTCGCCGACGCTGGCCGAGACGAGCGCGGCAAAGATCAGGATCAGCACCAGCGGGCTGCGAAACTGGGCGAGAAACAGTTTCAGCCCGCTATGCTCCTTGCGGTTGCCGATGCGGTTCGGTCCAAGAGCGGCAAGCCGTCGTGCAGCCTCCGCACTCTCGAGCCCGCCCGGACCGGATTTCAGTTCGGCAAGGAGGGCGGTCGCTGGCCGCGCCCAATAGGCATCCTTTGGCCGGTCCTCGGGCAGATGCGAAAGGCTGGGCATGTCCTGAAATCCTGAAATGAATGACTAGTCACAAATATTCTAGATGCCGTCGCCCTCGGATTCGAGGACGGCCGAAGGCGAGGGAGCTGCTTTGCGGGCGAGGAAACGACCGATCGCATATTGCGCGATGCCCCCCATGCCGAACAGCACGGCGAGCAGATTGACCAGCCAGCCGACGAAGGGAATGAAGTTGAGGAGCGCAAAGACGATGAGGCCGATCGCCAGCACAAGAAGCCGGACCGGAATGGTCGGTTGCGCCGGCTTGGCGAGCACCTTCGCCATCTGCCAGCTCACAGCATAGACGCCGATCAGGTAGCCGCCGGTCCAGAACAAGAGGATGGCGAGCAGGATGAACGGGATCAGGGGAATGCCGATCAGCGTCATGGCGACCAGTGGCACGAGCCCGATCAGTGCGGCCAGTCCGAGAATGCCGAAGCCGATGGCCTTGCCCGGTTCGCGAATGGCCGCCTCGCGCAGCTGATCGGTGAAGCGCGGCGAAAAATGCATGAACAGCCAGCCCAGCCCGACCAGGAAGGCGAGCGTGAAGACAAAGCCGAACAGGATGCCGAAGAAGGAGGGCCAGAGGTTGGGAATGGTCTGCCCGACGCCCTCGGTGACCACGGAGACCTGGCTCGGATGTTCGAGTTTGGTGAAGGACACCCGCTCGGGCGCAATCACCGTTGCGGGAATGGCAATCGGTTCCGGTGCCGAATAGCTGAGCTTGCCGTCGATCCGGGCATGGGGGCCGAAGGTTAGGGTGCCGGCGGTCAGTTGCGCATCGCCGCTTATGGCAGCATCGAGCGTCAGGTCGCCGGCAGCGGCCAGCAGGCTCCCCGCCACCGGCGCATCGACGACGATTGTGCCGCCGACAAGCCGGGCATTGCCGCCGACACTGGCCGCCTTCGACAGACGGATGTTGGCGCCGCTTGCCGACAGGTCCTCACCCACCGGCGCGCTGACCTTGACCGAAAAGCCGAGCGCATAGAGATCCGCACCGATCGGGGCGCCGATATCGACATCGAAACCGGTGGCATGGGCATCCTTGCCGACCTCGGCATCGACCACCACCGAAAAGCCGGCGAGCAACGCATCGCGGCCCGCTTCCTGGTCGAGTGTCGGGTCGGTCCCGGCGAGATAGGCATCCTGGCCGAAGGTGAAGGCCTCTTCGGCGATCGCCGGCCCTGTCACGAAGCTGACAGAAGCGGCAACGAGTATGGCGGCGAGTGACAGGCGCATCGGAACCTCCGGAATGAGGGGCTGGCATCTCGGTTTTCCGGCATTGTTATGCCGGCTTGCTGTCTGCATGATGACAGGCGCGCGCGCCCTGACATTGATCAGTGTCAAGGGCAAGCGCCGACGAGGCAGGCATGAAGGGCGAAAAAGGATGAAAACATGACGGTCAGAAATCTCGAATATGCCATCAATCCCCGTTCGGTCGCCATCATCGGCGCCTCTGCCCGCGAAGGCTCGGTCGGCGCCATGGTTCTGAGGAACATCATCGATGGCGGTTTTGAAGGCGAAATCTATCCGGTCAATCCCAAATATCCCGCCCTTTCCGGCAAGCCCTGCTATCCGTCGATCGCCGCTCTTCCGGAAGCGCCCGATTTTGCCGTCATCGTCACGCCGCCGAAAGCGGTGCCCGAAGTCGTCGCCGAACTCGGTGAGCGTGGTTGCCGCGCCGCCGTCGTCATCACCGCCGGTCTGACCAAGGCCAACGGCCTCAAGCAGGCCATGCTCGATGCCGCCAAGCCGCATCTCTTCCGCATCATCGGGCCCAACACGGTCGGTTTCATCCTGCCACCGCAGAAACTGAATGCTTCCTTCTCCCACATGCCGGCCCGGCCGGGCCGGATCGCGCTCCTGTCGCAATCGGGCGCTATCGTCACCTCGCTGATCGATTGGGCCGCCGACAAGGAGATCGGCTTTTCCAAGATCGTCTCGCTCGGCGACATGGCTGATGTCGATGTCGCCGACATGCTCGACATGCTGGCGGGCGATACCGAAACCAGCGCCATTGTCATGTATCTCGAATCGATCCCGCATCCGCGCAAGTTCATGTCGGCGGCGCGGGCAGCCGCGCGCGTCAAGCCTGTCATCGCCATCAAGCCCGGCCGTCATGCCGCCGCCGCTGCGGCCGCCGCCACCCATACCGGTGCGCTGTCGGGTGCCGACCGCGTGGTCGATGCCGCGCTGAGACGGGCCGGTATCCTGCGCGTGAAGGAACTTGACGAACTGTTCGTGGCCACCGAAACCGTCGCCCGCTTTGCGCCGGTGGCGCGGGCGCGCACGGCCATCGTCACCAATGGCGGCGGCGCCGGCGTGCTCGCCGTCGACCGGCTGATGGACTGGAAGGGCGAACTGGCGCCGATCTCACCCGAAACCATCGCCGCCCTCGACGCGCAGCTGCCGGACAACTGGTCTCGCGCCAACCCGCTCGACATCATCGGCGACGCGCCGCCCGAACGCTACCGCGCCGCCGTCGAGGCAGCGGCAGCCGATCCCGGCAGCGATGTCGTGCTGGTGATGAATTGCCCCACCGCCCTTGCGTCCCCGGTCGAGGCTGCGCGCGAAGTGGCAGCGCTCGCAAAGAAAGGCGCCATCAACGGCAAGCCGGTGCTGGCCTGCTGGCTCGGCGAGCATACCGCCAAGGAAGGGCGCCATCTCCTGCAGGAGGCAGGCATCGCCTCCTATGAAACACCATCGAAGGCCGCCGATGCCATCGCCTATCTGTCGGACTGGTCACGCGCCCAACAGCAGCTGATGCGGGTTCCCAAGAGCATCATGGAAGAACATGAAAGCGCCTTTCAGGTGGTGCGCGATCTTCTGCGCCTCGCCGCCGCCGAAGGCCGCACGATGTTGACCGAGCCGGAAGCCAAGGCGGCGATTGCCGCCTATGGCATCGCGGTACCCGAGACGGCGGTAGCAACGACGCCCGCCGAAGCCGGGACGATCGCGGCCAGCCTACTCGAAAAGAATGCCCGCATCGCTGTCAAGCTCATGAGCCGTACCCTCACGCACAAATCCGATGTTGGCGGCGTCGTGCTCAATATCGCCACGGCTGAAGCGGCGCGCCAGGCCTGCGAAGGCATCCGCGACCGGCTTTCAGCACTCGGCAAGGAAGCCGAGATCGACGGCTATTCGGTGCAGGCCATGGTCATCCGACCGAAAGCCCACGAACTCATTCTCGGCACCAGCCGCGATCCGATCTTCGGCCCGATCATGCTGTTCGGCGCCGGTGGCACGGCTGTGGAGGTGATGGACGATACGGCCATCGGCCTGCCGCCGATCGATGACGTGCTCGCGGGCGATCTCATCGACCAGACCCGCATCGGTCGCCTGCTGGCCGGATACCGCGACCGGCCGCCGGCAGACCGGGCGGGTATCATCGCGGCGCTGACGGCGCTGTCGCGCATGCTGGTCGATTTTCCCGCCATCCGCGGCCTCGACATCAATCCGCTTCTCGCCGACCAGACCGGCGTCATCGCGCTCGATGCCCGCATCGAGATCGACCCGGCCCGTGTCGAGGAGAAGGGCCCCAATCCCGATCTCGCCATCCGCCCCTATCCGTCGGGCTGGGAGAGCGATATCGACCTTACGGGCCATTCCTACCATATCCGGCCGATCCAGCCGTCGGATGTCGAACTCTATCCGGATTTCCTCGCCCGCGTTTCGCCGGAGGATATCCGCCTGCGCTTCCTCACGCCGCGCAAGAGTTTCCCCGACCAGATGCTGAAGCGCCTGACCCAGCTCGATTACGATCGTGAGATCGCCTTCGTCGCGCTGACTAAGGAAAGTGGCGAACTGGCCGGCATCGGTCGCCTCAATGCCGATCCCGATCACGAAGTGGCCGAATATGCGCTTCTGGTGCGCACGGATCTGCAGGGCCACGGGCTCGGCTGGGCGCTGCTCAAGCAGCTGGTCGACTATGCCGTCAAGGAAGGATTGCGGCGGATCGAAGGGCTGATCCTCGCCGAAAATGTGCGCATGCTGGCCATGTGCGAGGAGTTCGGCTTCCAGATCCGGCCGCATCCCCAGGATCCGACGACCCGCATTGCAACCCTCGATCTCAAGCTTTGAGACGAGCGGCCCTGCAGTTAGCGGAATATTCACCCTGAACCCGCACGATTGCACGTGGCGGGTTCATGGGCAGCGACATCGGTTGCAAGCTGAAACATTACCATCAGGGTCTTGTTTTAGCCATGGAAGCCTGCCACATCAGGCGGTGGTCAATTCCGGCCGCCGCAAACGGGTCGTGCGATGCGCAGTCTCTATCTCCTGCTTGGATGGTTTTTCGTCGGTCTCGGCGTTGTCGGCATCGTGCTGCCGGTTCTGCCCACCACGCCATTCATTCTGGTGGCGGCCGGCTTCTTCGCCAAGGGCTCGCCGCGTGCCGAGCGCTGGCTTATGGAACATCCCGTCTTCGGCGAACCGCTCGCCGCCTGGCGCGAGCGCGGCGCCATTCCCACCTATGCCAAGGTGCTGGCCGTCTCCATGATGTCGCTGAGTTTCGGCGCCATCCTTCTGGGTGGTGTCATGCCGCTCTGGGCAACGATCATTCTGGGCGGCCTGCTGCTCGCCTGCGCCTTCTATGTCATCAGCCGCCCGGCGGCGTGAAACGAGCCTGCTGGCAGTCTATCTGTGCATAGCATCGATGGCGCCGCTCTCGGGCAAGACATCGCGCAGCTCCCGTCTGCGATAGGATGTTGAGGGCGGGTGTCTCGACCTTGTTCTCAGAGCCTTGTAACCATATCCTTGGCGAATGACCGTAACCCTGCTCGACCTGCCAGACGGATGGTGCTCACTGGAGTTCGACCCTTCGGATATTCCATCCTTGGCGTCGGCCATTCGCAATCGCTATGGCGTGCCCAAGCAGGAAGAGCATCCGACCTATATCCGCTACTGGTTCGGTGGCTGCAGTTTCGTCTATTATAACCAATGGGACGACCCTTGCCTGATTTCCAATTCGGCGGAGGGCACTGCCATCCTCAAGATCATCCATGATGCGCTGAACAGCCCGGCCGAATAAAGCGCTCGCCGTGATCGGGTGAAACAGCGTCGGAGCTTCCGTTCCCGTCATCACGGATGCCAAATGTCGACGGACCCGTAATCCGGCCGATTCCCGGAGCGCCTGGAAACGCCTCCCATTGGCATCCCCATGAAAAATCCATCCTGTCTTGATTTGGGCACGGTCCGATGGCAGGAACGCCAGGCGCATCCTGGATGCGGAAGGTGTAGGGATCTGGGGTGTGTGATGATCGGTGGAAACGGGACTTTGCCGGCGCTGCGGCTTCTTTTGCTTCTCGCTCTCCTGCCTTTGCTGCCCGCCTGCGCCTCGCGGCTGGGGCCGGAAGCGCTCGCGACCGTCAGACCGGAGCCGGGCCAGAAGCAGGTTGGTGTCTATGTCGTCACCACGCGCACCCGGCTTGATGGCCATTCGAACGCCTTCGACACCGGAAAATCGCTCGACAGCAATTTCGCCGCCTATACGATTTCCGTGCCGCCGGGTCACAAGCCTGCGCAGGTCGAGTGGAAAAGCGGCAAGCCCAACCCGGAAAAATCCTTCACAGTCGCAGCCCAGCAGTCCTTGAGCCGCGAGCAGTTCCGCAAGGATATGGCACGTCAGAAGCTGGTCGGCGTCTTCGTGCATGGCTACAATTTCAACTTCCAGGAATCGCTCTTCCGCATGGCGCAGATGACGGCGGATGCCGATCTTCCCGGAACGCCGATCCTGTTCTCCTGGCCCTCGCAGGGTGCGCTCGCCGGCTATGTCGCCGACAAGGAAGCCGCCACCTATTCGCGCGATTACCTCGCCGATCTGCTCATCGATCTGACCAGGGGCCGCGGCCGTGGCGAGGTGGTGGTGATGGCCCATTCGATGGGCGGCTGGCTGACGGTGGAAACGCTGCGGCAGTTGCGTCTGCAGGGGCGTGACGATGTATTGTCGCGGCTCACGGTCATTCTAGCGGCACCCGATATCGATGCCGATGTCTTCCGCACCCAGATCGCGGTGATCGGCCGCATGGATCCGCCGATGACGATCCTGACCTCGAGCGACGACCGGGCGCTGCTCGCCGCCCGTTACATCAATGCCTCGACCCAGCGCATCGGCGCTCTCAATGTTGCCGATCCGGCCGTGCGCGAGGCGGCAGTCAGGGCCGGCATCCAGCTCATCGATATTTCCGGGGTCGACAATCCCGATGACAGCAACCATAACCGCTATGCCTCGATGGGCCAGCTCTATCCGGCGCTGGTCGCCTCCAACCGCAAGGCGTCGCTGGGGCAGGCGGGTGCCTTCGTCTTCGATGCGGCGGGCAGGACCATTTCGAGCCCGTTCCGCATCGTCTCCAACGTTCTGTCGCGATAGCCTGGTCAGAAAGCGGTCAGGCCGCCATCGACGTGCAGGGTCTGGCCGGTCATGAAACTGTTGGCCGGGTTGGCGGCAAACATCACGGCTGTCACCACTTCCTCGACCTCGGCGAGCCGGCGCATCGGAATGCCGCGCACGAGATCGGTCGCATTGTCGTCGCCATCGTCGAGAATGTTCTGAACCATCGCCGTGCGGGCAAAGGACGGGCAGATGGCATTGATGCGGATGCCGCGCCGCGCATATTCGATCGATGCCGACCGGGTGAGGCCGACGACCGCATGTTTGGAGGCGGCATAGATCGAACCGCCCGGCGCCCCGACCACGCCGGCCACCGATGCCATGTTGATGATGACGCCGCCCTTGCCGCCCGCGCGGAACTGCGCCTCCATCACCGGCAACTGCGCCTTCATCGCATAGAAGACACCGAGCGTATTGACCGCAATCACCAGCCGCGCCTCATCGGAATCGATCTCGGCCAGCTTGGTCGGACGGTAAGCGATGCCGGCATTGTTGAAGGCGATGTCGAGCCGGCCGAACCGGTCGAGCGCCAGCTTGACGAGCGCTTCCGACAAGACCTCGTCCTCGATCCGCCCGGCCAGCGTCGCCACCCGGTCAGCTGAAAATTCGCCTGCGAGAGCGGCAAGCGCCTCTTCATTGAGATCGGACAGCACGAGATTGGCGCCCTCGGCATAGAAACGTCGGGCGCTGGCCGCGCCGAAGCCGCCTGAGGCGCCGGTAACCAGCACGGTCGTTCCCGAATGGGTTCCGCTCATCTTACTCTCCCTTTTCGATGAGGTTGCGAGCCATGCGCGCCAGAAGCGGCACTGCCGCCACCAGTTGCGCGCCGCGCTCGGGATCGGAGGCATTGCCGTCGGCGATGCGCTTGACGATGCCCTGGATGATCGCCGCCAGCCGGAAGAACGAGAAGGCGAGGCAGAAGACCCAGTTGTCGACGCCCTCGAGGCCGCGCCGCTCACACCAGTCGCGCACATAGTCCTGTTCGGATGGAATGCCGAGGGCGGCGCGATCCATGCCGCCGAGACCCCGGAAACCGCTCGCATGCGGCAGCCGCCATTGCATGCATTGATAGGCGAGATCGGCGAGCGGATGGCCGAGCGTGGAGAGTTCCCAGTCGAGCAACGCCAGGATCTCGGTGCCGTCGCGCGAGAACATCATGTTGTCGAGCCGGAAATCGCCATGCACCAGCGAAACGGCGCCGTCATCCGCGGGCTGGTTCTGTTCGAGCCAGTCGATCAGCCAGTCGACATCCGCGAGCTTGACCGTTTCGCTGGCGCGATACTGTTTCGACCAGCGGTCGATCTGGCGGGTGAAATAGTTGCCCGGCTTGCCATAATCGGACAGGCCGACGGAAACCGGATCGATATCGTGCAGGCGGGCGAGGACGCGGTTCATGTTGTCGTAGATCGCCCGCCGTTCGTCCACCGACACCTCTGGAACCGCCGGATCCCAGAAGATGCGGCCATCGATGTGCGACATGACGAAGAACATGCGGCCGATCGAGGAGTCTTCCGGCGAGAGATAAAGCATCTCGGGAACCGGAACGCCGGTTCCCTTCAGGGCCTTCATTACCCGATATTCGCGGTCCACCTGGTGGGCGCTCTTGAGCAGGGTGCCGGGCGGTTTCGAACGTAGCACATATCTGCCGCTCGCCGCTTCCAGAAGATAGGTCGGGTTGGATTGCCCGCCCTTGAACTTGGTGATGGTCTCGAGTCCCCGGAACCCGTCGATCGCGCCTTCGAGTTCGCGCCCGAGCGCGGCACGATCAAGCTCCAGCGATGCCTTCTGTGCCTCGCTCATGGCCGTCCTCCCTCTTGGCTGATGTCAATGTTCGTCGAACAGGCCGCCCGGATAGTTGGCATGCAGCCCGCCATCGAGATGCAGGATCTGGCCCGTCACGTAGGAGCCGCCATGACCGCAGAGGAAGAGCGCTGCAGCAGCAATGTCATCCGGCAGGCCGATGCGGCCGAGCGGCACACCCTTGCCGATCTTCGCGGCCTTTTCATCCGTGCCGGTCGCAAATGCTGTCATCTTGCTCTGGAACGGCCCCGGCGCAAACGCATTGACGGTGACGTTGCGGCCGGCGAGCGTGTTGGCGAGAATCTGGGTGAGGTGATGCACCGCCGCCTTCGAGGTCGAATAGGAATAGGTCGGGTCGGTCATCGGCGTCGAGCCCATCACCGAACCGAGATTGACGACGCGGCTCGGATCGCCCGGCTTGCCGGAGGCTTCCAGCATCGGCAACAGTTCGCGCGTCAGCGTGAAGAGGCCGGTGACGTTGATGTTCATCACCTTTTCCCAGGCGCCCCAGGGAAAGCTCTCCATCGGTGCGCCCCAGGTGACCCCGGCATTGTTGAAGAGAATGTCGAGCCGCTCGGTGCGTGCCTTGACCGCCGCCACCAGATCCTTGACGCCCTGTTCGCTGGACACGTCGCCGCCGAACCCTTCCGCCGTGCCGGTTGAGCCAAGCGCGTTGAGTTCGGCTGCCACCGCTTCGCAATCGGCTGCCTTGCGCGAGGCGATCAGCACCCGGGCGCCGGCCTGGACAAGGGCTGTGGCGATCATGCGGCCGATGCCGGTGGCGCCGCCGGTCACAAGGGCCGTCTTGCCTTCAAGCGAATAGAGCCGTGCCAGAAAGGCGTTCATGGTCTCGTTCATAGGGTCCTCCCGATCGTCGGCTTTCGATGCCGATTGACAACATACCGAATAGTATGTTCATTGATGGCAACTCGTAAAGAGGGGGGGCGGATTTTTCCGGATGTTTTGCAATCCCCTCGACGGCAGCTGCGGCAGGGCGTGATGCAAGAGACAGCAACGACAAAGGTTTCCCGCTATCGGCGCCAGCCGGATGCCGGTCTGTCGCGCATGGAGATCCTCGAAGGAGCGGCGCGATCCTTTCAGGAGCGCGGATTCGCCGGCACCTCGATCGATGATGTCGCCGCCCGCATCCGCTCCACCAAGGGCCGGATCTACCATCACTACAGTTCCAAGGCCGAGCTGTTCTTCGATGTCTATCGCGCCGGCATGGAAATGAACGTCGCTGCCATCGAACCCTGCCTTTCGGCACCCGGTCCGGCAGACCAGCGGCTTCATGCCATGCTGCGCGCCCATGTCCGTTCGATGATCGAGACCCAGGCATTCCAGCGCGTGGTCTGGGAGGGCGTGGAAATGTTGCGCCAGAACGCGCTGCCGGAACCGGAACATGCGCAGCTCGGCGAGCTGGCCGAATTGCGCCATGCCTATGCCGAACGGTTCCGTCTGGTGATGGAGGCCGCGCGCGCTGAGGGGTTTCTCGCGTTCCAGCATTCGAGCATCGCGCTCAACACGGCCTTCATGGCGGTGAACGGACCGGTCTTCTGGTATCGGCCGCGCGAGGGACAGAGCGCCGAAGAGATCGAAAAAATCGTGGATGAATGCGCGCTCTATGCGATGCGCGCTCTCGGATGGACGAAGGACAGGGAGGTTTACGCTGATGCCGAAGGGCAATGACAACAAGGATATGGCGCTCGGGATGACCGAGCGGCTGAAACCCATTCATGCCGCTGTCTGCGCCATGGTGCGCGACGAGATCATTCCGCTCGATGAGGAATTCCTCTCCGAAGTCGGCAAGGCCGGCAGCCGCTTCGTCTATACCGCCCGCCAGACGGAAATTCTCGAAGGGCTGAAGGCCAAGGCGCGCGAGCGCGGCCTGTGGAATTTCTGGCTCACCCATTCCGATCGCGGTTACGGCCTGTCGACGGTCGAATATGCCTATCTGGCCGAGGAAATGGGCAAGTCGCATCTGGCGGCGGAAGTGTTCAACTGCTCGGCTCCCGATACCGGCAACATGGAAGTGCTGGAACGCTACGGCACGGAAGCGCAGAAGGAGGCCTGGCTGAAGCCGCTGCTCGCCGGCGAAATCCGCTCCGCCTATCTGATGACCGAGCCGGGCGAAGCCTCGTCAGACGCCACCAACATTTCCATGAGCTGCGTCCGCGATGGCGATCATTATGTGCTCAATGGCGAAAAATGGTGGTCGTCGGGTGCGGGCGATCCGCGCTGCAAGATCTATATCGTCATGGTGCGCACGCCCACCGAGGGCAAGAAGCATGAGCAGCATTCGATGATCCTCGTGCCGGCCGGCACACCGGGCGTCGAGGTGCTGCGCGCCATGGAAGTCTATGGTGACGACGATGCGCCGCATGGCCATATGCATATCGCCTTCAACAATGTCCGCGTTCCGGTGGACAATCTCATTCTCGGCGAGGGCAGGGGCTTCGAGATCTCGCAAGGGCGCCTCGGTCCGGGCCGCATCCACCATTGCATGCGCGCCATCGGGCATGCCGAACTGGCGCTCGAACTGCTCTGCAAGCGCTCGCTCGCCCGCGAAGCCTTCGGCAAGAAGCTCGCCCAGCTCGGCGCCAATTTCGACATCATCGCCGAAGCGCGCATGGATATCGAAATGACCCGGCTTCTGTGCCTCAAAGCCGCCTGGATGATGGATCAGGGCGATGCCAAGGCTGCCGCCCCCTGGATCAGCCAGATCAAGGTGGCCGCCCCGCGCATGGCGCTCAAGATCATCGACGAGGCGGTGCAGATGCATGGCGGCGCCGGCATCAGCCAGGAAACGCCGCTCGCCCGTATGTGGAAACATGTCCGCACCCTCAGGCTGGCCGATGGGCCCGATGCGGTTCATCGCCGTCAGGTCGCCCGCCAGGAACTGTCACGCTATCTGAACGGAAAAGTCTGATGAAAGCCATTCTCTGCAAGTCCTATGGGCCGATCGCCGGCCTTTCGCTCGAAGAGGTCGCCGACCCGGCTCCGGGTCCGAACGATGTGCTGGTGCGGGCCGAGGCCATGGGCGTCAATTATCCGGACGGGCTCATCGTCCAGGGCCTCTATCAGGCCAAGCCGGAACTGCCCTTCATTCCCGGCTTCGAAATGGCCGGGACCATCGAGGCGGTCGGTGCCGAGGTCAAGCGGCTCAAGGTGGGCGACAGGGTTGCCTATTTTGCCTCCACCGGCGGTTATGCGGAACTCGGGATCGCGCCGGAACGGAACTGCATTCCCTTGCCCGCCGGCATGCCGGCCGATGATGCCTGCGCGCTTCTGTGCGCCTTTGGCACCTCCCATCATGCGCTGCGCCAGCGCGGCCGCCTGAAGGAAGGCGAAATCCTCGTCGTCGCCGGTGCTGCCGGCGCCACCGGCCTTGCGGCCGTGCAGATCGGCAAGGCACTCGGCGCGACGGTGATTGCGATCGCCTCCAGCGACGACAAGCGCAAGGTGGCGCTCGAAGCCGGCGCCGATCATGCGATCGGTTACGACAATCTGCGCGATGAACTCAAGGCGCTCACCGGCAAGCGGGGCATTGATGTCGTCTTCGATCCGGTCGGTGGCGATCTGTTCGATACGCTCGTGCGCCTGATGGGTCGCTATGGCCGCTACCTCGTCGTCGGTTTTGCCGCCGGGCGCATTCCGGCCCTGCCGGCCAATCTGGCGTTGGTGAAGGAATTCGATCTGGTCGGCGTCTTCTGGGGCAGTTTCACCGCCCATGAACCGGCCACCTATGCGGCCAACATGCAGGAACTGTTCGGCTGGTACCAGTCGGGCGCCGTCAAACCGAAGATCGACGGGCGCCATCCGCTTTCGGATGCCGTTCCCGTGCTCGAACGCATCATGGCGCGCGGCGCCGTCGGAAAGTATGTCCTGCACCCATAGGTGGAGGAGACTGGTCGGCGAGTGATTGCCGACCCTTTTTCCCGCGACGGCGATAGGCGTCCGTCGTCTGAACCAAAATCTCCGGCCGGAGCGAATTTCGGGCGGATTTTGGTGCGTTTGCTACAATTGCGCGAAAATTAAAACCGAAAATTGTTTTAGTGGGTCGACTATGTCCGCTTGACAACATACCGAGTAGTATGTCCTACTCTCATCGACAGCAGGGAGCCGGTTGCATATCGGACATGGGAGGATGCTGATCGATGTCGATTTCGACGCCGCGCGGCTCGGAGGAGGGCCTGCATGAAATCCTGCGCGTTGCTGCGCATTGTTTCATGGAACGAGGCTATGCCGAAACCAGTATTGATGATGTGGCGCGCCGTCTCGGCAGCACCAAGGGCCGCATCTATCACTTCTTCGCCTCCAAGGCCGATCTCTTCTTTGCCGTCGCGGAAGAGGGGATGGACCGCAATTTCGCAGCGATCGGACCCTATCTCGACGCGGCGGGACGGGCGATGGACCGGCTGAAATCGATGGCGCTCGCCCATACGATGTCGATGATCGAGAACCGCGCCTATCAGCGTTCGGTCTGGGAAGGGGTGGCCATTCACCTGCGTGGTGCCACTACGCCCGAGCAACGCGACCGGCTCGCCGCACTGATCGCCTATCGCGACAGCTATTCGGACCGGTTTCGTGCGGCGCTCAAGGCGGCCAAGGAGGAGGGAGACCTGCAGTTCAAGGATGCCGGTATCGCCTTGCAGCTGATGTTCCTGGCGCTCAATTCGCCGATCTTCTGGTACTCGCCGCGCCATGGCGAGACAGTGGAGGACAGGCTCAATCTGGCGCAGCAATGTGTCGAATTCGCCCTGAGGGGGCTTGGCGCCCCGGCGGCAATGGCAGGCATGACGATGTAACGGAACGGAGGACAGGGGCGAAAACGCCCGCGAAAACCGGAGAGCGAAAGCTCGGGCTTTGGGAGGGGCCTTGGTTTGGATACTTTGCAGCTTTTGATCAGCGGCCTTGCGAACGGCTGCGTCTATGGCCTGATCGCGCTCGGCTTCGTGCTGATCTACAAGGCCACCGAAGCGGTGAATTTCGCCCAGGGCGATTTCATGATGTTCGGTGCCTTCATCACGCTCAGCCTCACCAATTCCGGCCATATGGGCCTGCCGTTCTGGCTTGCGGTGCCGATGGCCATCGCCATCATGGCACTGGTCGGCTTCCTGCTCGAAGTGGTGGTCATCCGCCGCATGTTCGGCCAGTCGCAGATCGCCGTCGTCATTCTCACGATTGCCATCGGCTTCGTCGCCCGCTTCCTCGCCGGCGTCATCTGGGGCCATGAACCGCAATCGCTCGAAAGCCCCTTTGCCGGCATGGATGTACGGATCGGCGGCCTCGTGCTCGGTTTCGACGAGATCGCCACCATCATCGTCACGCTGCTGCTCACCGGCGGCCTCTATCTCTTCTTCGCCCGCACCCGGCTCGGCGTCGCCATGCAGGCGGCCTCGCAGAACCAGCTTGCAGCCTATTACATGGGCATCCCGGTCAAGCGGGTCCATTCCATGGTCTGGGCGCTGTCAGGCGCGGTTGCCACCGTCGCCGGCATCCTCTTTGCCGCCAAGGGCTCGATCGATCCCTCGACCGGCCTGCTCGGCATCAAGGCCTCGGCTGCGGCCGTCATCGGCGGTTTCGGCAGCCTGCCCGGCGCGCTTCTCGGCGGTCTGGTGATCGGCCTCATCGAGCCCTTGTCCTCGCGCTACATCGCCGCCGGCGTGTCGCAGGTCATGCCCTATCTCATTCTCGTGCTGGTGCTGATCCTCAGGCCGCACGGCATCCTGTCCCAGGTCAAGGCGAAGAAGGTGTAACCATGCGGATCGTCTTCAAACGCTCGTACGAGGCCGATATCCGCCTCTTCAAACATGGGGCCCAGGCCTTCTGGTATGGATTGCTTCTCGCCGCAGCCATGGCCTTGCCCTTCCTGCTCGGCGATTTCATGGTCGGCGAAGCGACCAATGTGCTGATCTGGGCCGTTGGCGGCCTTGGCCTGATGCTGCTCGTCGGCCAGTCGGGGCAGGCGAGCCTCGGCCATGCCGCATTCCTGGCGATCGGCGCCTATGCCTGCGTTCTCCTGCAGACGCTGCTCAATGTGCCCTTCATCCTCGCCTTTCCGCTTTCAGGCATCATCACCGGCCTGGTCGGCGCGCTCTTTGCGCTGCCGGTCACCCGCCTGCACGGCATCTATCTTGCCATCGCCACGCTCGCCGTCTCGGTGATGATGGAGGATGTGATCGTTCTCTCCGAACCGCTGACCGGCGGCGTCAACGGCCTCTTCGCCCCCGATATCGAAATCTTCGGCATCGGCTTCAACCGTTACTCCAATCCGGCCGGCCTCTACTGGCTGGTGCTCGGCATCTGCGTGCTGCTGGTGATCGGCTACCGTAATATCCTGCGGTCGCCGCTTGGACGCGCCTTTGCCGCCGTGCGCGATTCCGAAATCTCGGCCCAGGCGATGGGCATCAACGTGGCCGCCACCAAGGCGCTCGCCTTCGGCCTCTCGACGGCGATCACCGGGCTCGGCGGCGCGCTGATGGGCCATTTCGCCTCGGTGTTCAACCATGAGACTTTCAACATCGTCATCTCGATCAACCTGCTGCTGATGATCGTCATCGGCGGGCTGGGCTCGATCCACGGCGCCTTTCTGGGGGCGATGGTGATCGGCCTGCTGCCGCAGGCGATCGCCTTTTCCCGCGATCATCTGACGGCCACCTTCGGGCTTGATTCCATCGCCATTCCGGGGCTCGAGGCCGGCGTCTTCGGCCTGATCCTGATCGGCTTCATCCTCTTCGAGCCCTACGGCATCTATGGCCGCTGGCTGAAGATCCGCACCTATCTCGAACTCTTTCCCTTCTATCGGCGCGACATGTTCCGCCGCCAGAAGAGCTATCTCAAGACGGAGCGCATCCGATGAGCCTTCTCGAACTCAAAAATGTCACGCTCAAGTTCGGTGGTCTCACCGCGGTCAACGATGTCTCCTTTGCGGTCGAGGAAGGCGAGGTCTTCGCCCTCGTCGGTCCGAACGGGGCGGGAAAATCGACGATCTTCAACATGATCTCGCGCTTCTATACGCCCTTT
Source organism: Fluviirhizobium alvei (assembly GCF_030551875.1). GTDB lineage: Bacteria > Pseudomonadota > Alphaproteobacteria > Rhizobiales > Rhizobiaceae > Rhizobium_E > Rhizobium_E alvei. The sequence continues at coordinate 132,673 of NZ_JAUOZU010000002.1, forward strand.
TCCGGCGATATCCTGTTCCAGGGCCGGACGATCCTCGACCGGCCGCCGCACGAGATCGCCGGCCTCGGCATCGCCCGAACTTTCCAGAATATCGAACTGTTTGAACAGGCAAGCGTGTTGCAGAACCTGCTGGCCGGCCGCCATACCCATCGTCGTTCGAATTTCCTCACCGAACTTCTCTTCACGCCCTTCGTGCGGCGCGAGGAACACCGCCATCGCGAAGCGGTCGAGCATGTCATCGATTTTCTCGACCTGCAGGCCTATCGCGACAAGACCATCGCCGGTCTGCCCTATGGCGTCCGCAAGGTGGTGGAAATGGGCCGCGCGCTGTCGATCGCACCGAAGCTGCTGCTGCTCGATGAGCCGGCTTCGGGCCTGTCGGTTGAGGAAACCCAGGATGTCGCCTTCTGGATCGAGGATATCAAGAAGGTGCTCGGCATCACGGTGCTGATGGTCGAGCATGACATGCATCTGGTTTCCAGCGTCTGCGATCGGGTTCTGGCGCTTGCCAACGGACGCCAGATCGCGCTCGGCACCCCGCATGAGGTGCAGACCCATCCGGCCGTCATCGAGGCCTATCTCGGATCGGACGACAAGGAGGAAGCGGCATGACCCAGCCCGTTCTTCGGATCGAAAATCTCGAAAGCTACTATGGGCCGATCATGGCCATTCGCGGCGTCAGCCTCGAAGTGCATGAGGGCCAGATCGTTACCGTGCTCGGCGCCAACGGTGCCGGCAAGACGACGCTGATGAAGACCATTTCCGGCGTCATGGATCCGGAAAAGGGCACCGTCCGCCTCAATGGCGAGGAGATCCAGGGGCTGGAACCCGATGCGGTGGTGCGCAAGGGCGTGGTCCATGTGCCGGAAGGCCGCGAGATCTTTCCGCTTCTGTCGGTCGAGGACAATCTCAAGATGGGCGCCTATACGCGGCCCGATCGCGAGGGCATCGCCTCCGATATCGACATGGTCTACAGCTATTTCCCCATCCTCAAGGAACGCTACAAGCAGGATGCCGGAACGCTTTCGGGCGGTCAGCAGCAGATGCTGGCGATCGGTCGCGGCCTGATGGCGCGACCCAAGATCATGCTGTTCGACGAGCCGAGCCTGGGGTTGAGCCCGCTTCTGGTCAAGGAAATCTTCGCCATCATCCGCCGCCTCAACCGCGATCAGAAGGTGACGATGCTGCTCGTCGAGCAGAATGCCAGGATCGCGCTCGATGCCGCCCATTACGGCTATGTGCTGGAACTCGGCCGCATTGTCATGGAGGGCGATGCCGCAAAGCTCGCCGCCTCGCGCGACATTCAGGAATTCTATCTCGGCGTCCGCGAAGAGGGCCAGCGCGGCCAGCGGCGCTGGAAACAGCGCAAGACCTGGCGATGAGGGAGGGGATGATGAACGACAGGACCAGTCCGATGCAGGTCATCAATGGTGTGAGCTTCAACCGCGATCTCAGCCACGGCCCCTATCTGGTCGATGGCCATGATACGCTGGTCAAGCTGTTCGTCGACCGTTGCAGGACGCTCGGCGAACGCACCGCCCACCGCGAGAAGGAATATGGCATCTGGCTTTCCTATTCCTGGGCCGATTACCGCAGCCATGCCGAAAAGATCGCGCTCGGGCTCTTGGCCCTCGGCCTCCAGCGTGGTGATTGCGTTTCCATCATCTCGGAGGATCGCAAGGAATGGGCCTATACCGATCTCGCCGTGCTGTCGGCCGGCGGCATCTGCACCGGTATCTACACGACCGATGCGGCGAGCCAGCTCGCCTATATCGTCAACGATTCCCTGAGCCGCTTCCTGTTCGTTGAAAATGACGAGCAGCTCGACAAGTTCCTAGCCGTCCGCGACCAGATGCCGGGGCTCGAAAAGGTCATCGTCATCGAGGATGAGGGGCTCAAGGGTTTTTCCGATCCGCAGGTGATGTTCCTGGATGATCTCTACCGGCTCGGGCTTGAGGAAATGGCGCGCGATCCCGGTCGCTTCGAGGCAGCGGTGGCCGCCTCGCGCGGCGACGATATTGCGATCCTCGTCTATACGTCGGGCACGACCGGCATGCCCAAGGGCGTGATGATCACGCATGAAAACATCATCTTCTCGATCATTTCCGGCATGGTGCGCAATCCGGTCTATGAGACGGACGAGCAGGTCTGCTTCCTGCCGCTCTGCCATATTCTCGAACGCGTCGTCTCCAACTTCACCCCGATCGTCAGCCGCTCGACCGTCAACTTCGCCGAGAGCCCGGAGACGGTGTTCGACAATGTGCAGGAGGTGAGCCCCACCGTTTTCACCGCCGTGCCGCGGCTGTGGGAGAAGATCTATTCCCGTGTCACCATCATGGCGGGCGATGCCACGCCCTTCGGACGCTGGTGCTTCCGCAAGGCCGTCGCCACCGGCCAGAAGAAGGCGGAAGCCGAGATCGCTGGTCGGCCGGTGCCGCTTTCAACCCGGCTCGCCTATGCCTTCTGGGATGCGACTGTTCTCACCAACCTGCGCCGCATGCTGGGCTTTGATCGCCTGCGCATGGGCACGACAGGGGCAGCACCCGTGTCGCCGGAAATCCTCAAATGGTTCCGCGCCATCGGTGTCGTGCTGGTGGAGGGCTACGGCATGTCGGAGAGTTCCGGCGTCATCTCGGTCAATTCGCCGACCGAAAGCCGCGTCGGCTCGGTGGGGCCGGTCATTCCCGGCGCCGAGGTGCGCATCGCCGAAAATGGCGAGATCCAGTATCGCGGCGGCAATTGCTGCCGTGGCTACTGGCGCAAGCCCGAGGCGACGACAGAGGCGTTCACGCCAGATGGCTGGCTGAAGACCGGGGACGCCGGCCATATCGATGCGGACGGGTTCCTCACCATCACCGGCCGCATCAAGGACATCATCATCACAGCCGGCGGCAAGAACATCACGCCTGCCGAGCTTGAGAACCGTATGAAGTTCTCGCCCTATATCTCGGATGCGGTGGTGATCGGCGATCGCCGCAAATATCTCACATGCCTGGTCATGATCGACCAGGAGAACGTGCAGAAATTCGCCCAGGACCGCCGCGTGCCCTTTTCCGATTTCGCCTCGCTCTGCGCCCGGCCGGAGGTGCGCGAACTGATCGGCTCGATCATCGCCGAGGTTAACAGCGAGTTCGCCCGCGTCGAGCAGATCAAGGATTTCCGCCTCATCGACATTCTTCTCACCGCCGAGGATGAGGAGCTCACCGCTACCATGAAGCTCAAGCGCGGCTTCGTGGAGAAGAAGCACAAGGCGCTGATCGACCAGATGTATGCCTGAAAGAAAACAACCGGAGGAGACCAGCATGATGAACATGAATGCATCGAAAATCGGGGGGCTCGTTGCCGCTGCCGCTTTCGCCTCGACCATGCTTTCGGGGGCGGCCTATGCCGAAACCCAGGGCGTGACCGATACCGAGGTGGTGATCGGATCGAACCAGGACATGTCGGGCATCTTCGCCGCCTTTGGCGCGCCGGCGGTCAAGGCGGCCAACCTCTATTTCAAGGAAGTCAACGACAAGGGCGGTGTCCATGGCCGCAAGATCCGGTTCGTGGTGGAGGACCACGGTTACCAGATGCCCAAGGCCATGCAGGCGCTCAACAAGCTGGTGAATTCCGACAAGGTCTTCGCCATGTTCCTGTCGCTCGGAACGCCGATGAATGTCGCGGCCTTCCCGCTTCTGGAGCAGAAGAAGATCGCCAATGTCGCGCCGCTCACCTCTGCGCGCCAGATGGTCGAGCCGCCGTCGCCCTATAAATATGCGGGCTTCACCTCCTACTACGACCAGATCCGCCTTGGCCTGAAATATATGAAGGACAATGCCGGCACCAAGAATGTCTGCTCGATGTATATCCCGTCCGATTTCGGTCTCGAAATCAAGGAAGGCACCGATGCCGGCGTCAAGGAGAACGGGCTCGAAATGAAGGCCGAGACCACCCACAAGCCGGACGAGCAGGATTTCGTCGGTTCGCTGACCAAGCTCAAGCAGGCCGGCTGCGACACGATCACGGTGGCGCTCGGCGTCCGCCAGGTCATCACCGTGCTCGCCACCGCCAAGAAGATGGGCTGGACGGACGCCAAGTTCCTGGGCGGCACCGCCTCCTTCCATACCGCGATTGCCAAGGTGCCCGGTGGCCTGACCGAGGGCTTCTATGCCGCGTCCGGCTGGCCGGATATCGTTGCCCGCATGGGTGATCCTGAGGTCAAGGCCTGGGTCGAAGCCTACCAGAAGGAAGCCGGCGAGTTCCCCTCCACCGGCGCGCTGCTTGGCCGTTCGGCGGCTGAATCGCTCGTTCGCGGCCTTGAGGCCGCCGGCAAGGACCTGACGCCGGAGAGCTTCCAGAAGGGCATGGAAAGCCTGAAATACGAGGACAAGATCGCCGGCGTGCCGACCGATTTCACCGATGACCATATCGGTGGCGACCTGCTCGTCATTTCCCGCATCGAAAATGGCGACTGGAAGGAACTGGCGCGCCAGTAACCCGCACCGCATCCGCCGCCCGGTTCGCCGGGCGGCTTTCCACAATCGACAGGAATTTCCATGACCAATCCCGTTTCCGCTACCCTTGAGGATGGCATCTTCATCGTCACGATCGACAATCCGCCGGTCAATGCCGCTTCCGAAGCCGTGCGCGCGGGCCTGGCCCAGGCGGCCAGCCAGTTCGCCGCCGATCGATCGGCAAAAGCGATGCTGATCGTTGCAGCTGGACGCACCTTTGTCGCCGGCGCCGATATCCGTGAATTCGGCAAGCCGCTCTCGGGCCTGGCATTGCCCGATGTCGTGGGGCGTATCGAAGCGCTCGACCGGCCGGTCATCTGCGTCATTCATGGCACCGCGCTCGGCGGCGGCCTCGAGATCGCGCTCGGCTGCCATTATCGTCTGATGCTGAAATCGGCGAAGATCGGCCTGCCGGAAGTGGCGATCGGCCTGCTGCCCGGCGCCGGCGGCACCCAGCGCCTGCCGCGTCTCGTCGGCATCGAACAGGCCACCGAGATCATCACCTCCGGCCGCCAGATCGGCGCTGCGGAAGCCGCAGCGCTCGGCATCGTCGATCAGGTCTCCGACAATCCCGATCCGAAGAGTGCCGGCCTTGCCTTTACCCGCGAAATCCTTGCGGCTGGCCGGCCCGTCCGCCGGACGTCGGAGCGCGAAGAAAAGCTCGCGGCCGATCGTGCCCGGCCGGATCTGATCGCCACCCTGCGCAAATCCGTCGAAGCCAAAGCACGCGGCCAGATCTCGCCGGTCCGGGCGCTCGATGCCATCGCGCTCAGCCTCGACACGCCCTTTGCCGAAGCGATGCAGAAGGAGCGCGCCATGTTCATGGAACTGCTCGCCTCCGATCAGAGCAAGGCGCTCATCCATGCCTTTTTCAGCGAGCGGGCCGTCAGCCGCATTCCCGAACAGGAGAGTGGCCGTCCGCGTGAAATCCGCACCGCCGGTGTCATCGGCGGTGGCACCATGGGGTCGGGCATAGCGCTCTCCATGCTTCTCGCCGGCATTCCGGTGACCATGGTCGAGCGCGACGAGGAGGGGGCGGCCCGCGGTCGTGCCAATGTCGAGAAGGTGCTGGATGAGGGCGTGGCGCGCGGTCGTTACGATCTGACTCGCCGCAACCGTCTGGCCCATGATCTCTTCCGCGTCAGCACCGATTTCTCCGCGCTTCGCGAGGCCGATCTCATCATCGAGGCCGCTTTTGAAGATATGGAGATCAAGAAGGATGTCTTCCGTCGTCTCGACCAGGTGGCCAAGGCGGGCGCCACGCTGGCGTCGAACACGTCCTATCTTGACATTGACGCGATCGCCTCGGTCACCAACCGGCCGGCCGATGTGCTCGGCCTGCATTTCTTCTCGCCCGCCCATATCATGAAGCTGCTTGAGATCGTGGTGGCGAAAAACACCTCCGCCGATACGGCCATGACCGGCTTTGCGCTCGCCAAGGCGCTCGGCAAGACCGGGGTCCGCGCCGGCGTCTGCGATGGCTTCATCGGCAACCGCATTCTCGAACGCTATCTCCGGCTTGCGGCCACGATGGTGGAGGATGGCACCAGCCCCTATGCGATCGACCGCGCCGTCGTCGGCTTCGGCTATCCGATGGGGCCGCACCAGATGGGTGATCTCGCCGGCCTCGATATCGGCTGGCTTGCCCGCAAGCGTCGCATCGCCGAGGGCTACAAGGGACGCTATGCCTTCGATTATCTGGATCGGCTGGCAGAGATGAAGCGGCTCGGCCAGAAGACGGGCAGGGGCTGCTACATCTATCCGGAAGGCGCCCGCAAGGGTGAGGAGGATCCGGAATTCCTCGCCCTCATCGAGGAGATCCGCAAGGAGAAGGCGATCGCAGTCCGCCCGGCCCTGAGCGAGGCCGAGATCATCCGCCGCTATCTCGCGATCATGATCAACGAGGGTGCCCGAGTCGTCGAGGAAGGCATCGCGCTACGCCCGCTTGATGTCGACATGGTCATGCTGGCCGGCTACGGTTTCCCGCGCTGGCGCGGCGGTCCGATGCATTATGTCGACAGCATCGGACTGGCAAAGGTCCTCGCCGATCTCGAGGAGTTCGCCGCCGAGGATCAGGAATTCTACAAACCCGCCGATCTGCTGGTCGAACTCGTCCGTAAAGGACAGACATTCGCCAGCCTCAATGATCGCAGCTGACAACGACAGGAGACACCATCATGGATCTGTCCTATTCGCCCGAGGATCTCGCCTTTCGCGACGAGGTCCGCGCCTTCCTGGCTGCCGAATTGCCGCCGGCGCTCGCCCGCAAGGTCAAGCGCAACATGACCATCAGCAAGGCCGATACCGAATTCTGGCATGCGACGCTCAACAGGCGCGGCTGGCTGGCGCAATCCTGGCCGAAACAGTATGGCGGCGCCGAATGGACGCCGGTGCAGCAGCAGATTTTCGAGGATGAGGCGGCGGCTGCCGGCGCGCCGCGCATCCTGCCCTTCGGGCTGAAGATGCTCGCTCCGGTGCTGATGAAGTTCGGCTCCGAGGCGCAGAAGGCCTATTATCTGCCGCGCATTCTCTCGGGTGAGGACTGGTGGTGCCAGGGCTATTCCGAGCCCGGCGCCGGCTCCGACCTCGCCTCGCTCAAGACCCGCGCCGAGCGCGACGGCGACCATTATGTGATCAATGGCCAGAAGACCTGGACGACGCTCGGCCAGTATGCCGACAAGATCTTCTGCCTCGTCCGCACCGCAACTGATCGCAAGCCGCAGGAAGGCATTTCCTTTATCCTCGTGGACATGAAGACGCCGGGCATCACGGTCCGGCCGATCATCCTTCTCGAGGGCACCCACGAGGTCAACGAGGTCTTCTTCGACAATGTCCGGGTGCCGGTCGAAAACCGCGTCGGCGAGGAAAATCTCGGCTGGACCTATGCCAAATATCTGCTCACCCATGAGCGCACCAACATTGCCGGCATCGGCTTTGCCAAGGATGCGCTTTCGACCGTCAAGGAGATCGCGAGAAGCGAAAAGATCCGTGGCGTGCCGCTGATCGAGGATACTCTGTTTGCCGCCCGCATCGCCAAGGTGGAGATGGAGCTCGACGCCCTTGCCACCACCAATCTGCGCGTTCTCTCCTCGCCCGATGCCGCAGCGCAAGCCGGGCCGATTTCCTCGATGCTGAAGATCAAGGGCACCGAAATCCTGCAGGAGATCAACGATCTCGCCCGCCGGGCGCTCGGACCGCAAGCCATGCCCTTCATTCCGGCGGCACTGGAGGAAGGCTATAACGGCGAGACGGTCGGTCCCGATTATGCCTCGGGTGTCGCGGCCGACTATTTCAACAATCGCAAGATCTCGATCTATGGCGGGTCCAACGAGGTCCAGCGCGGTATCATTTCCAAGACTGTTATGGGGCTTTGAACCATGAATTTTTCCCATCCGGAAGAACGCCAGCAATTCAAGGACATGGCGGCCCGTTTCATCGCCGATAAATATGCGCTTGCCGACCGGCTCAAGGCGGCTGCCGGCGACAGCGGCTTTTCGGCCGAGCGCTGGGGCGATTTTGCTGAACTCGGCCTCGTCGGCGCCCTGTTTGGCGAGGCGGACGGCGGTTTCGGCGGTGCGCCCTTCGATATCGCCGTGCTGTTCGAAGAGCTCGGGCGCGGCCTCGTCAACGAACCCTTCCTGCCCAACCTGATGGCCGGATCGCTGATCGCGGCGCTCGGCAGCGAGGCGCAGAAGGCGCTGATTGCCGATGTCGTGGCCGGCAGTGTGCAGCTTTCGCTTGCCCATGGCGAACCGCAAAGCCGCTACGATGCCGAACTGGTCGAAACGCGCGCGGTGAAGACCGCCGGCGGCTGGCGACTGTCGGGTCACAAGAGCGTGGTGATCAATGGTGCTGCCGCCGATCATCTCGTCGTCTCGGCCCGCCTGTCCGGCGAGGCCTGGGATCAGGAGGGGATTGCGCTCTTCCTCGTACCGGCCGATGCGGCGGGGGTGAACCGGACCGGCTATTCCTCCATCGACGGGCTGGGCGCGGCGGAAATCCGTCTCGACAATGTCGATCTGCCGGAAGAGGCCGCGCTCGGAACGCCGGGCAAGGCCTGGCCGGCGCTCGAAAAGGTGCTGGCGCTCGGATGCCTGGCTTTGTCGGCAGAAGCGATCGGACTCATGGAAAAATGCCGCGACCTGACGATCGATTATCTCAAGACCCGCAAGCAGTTCGGCGTCGAGATCGGCAAGTTCCAGGCGCTGCAGCATCGCATGGCCACGGTGCTTCTGGAAATCGAACAGGCACGCTCGTCGGTCATCAATGTCGCCGGCCGGTTCGACGCAACCCGCAAGGAACGCGAAATGGCGGCGTCCGCCGCCAAATCCATGGTCGGCCGCATCGGCAAGCTGGTGGCGGAAGAGGCGATCCAGATGCATGGCGGCATCGCCATGACCTGGGAATATGCGGTCGGCCATTTCGCCAAGCGTCTGATCATGATCGACAGCCAGTTGGGCGATGTCGATCACCATCTCGCCCGCTATATCGCGCTGTCGCGCGGATAGCAGGCCGGCGGCGGATGGCTGGGGGGCCGTCCGCCGCAAGAAAGGCTAAGGCGGTTCGCGTTTCAGCGCTGGCGATAGCCGCGGGCGCGTCGCCAGGCAGTCGGGTTGAAAGCCTGCCTCGAAACCTGAACGCGCTCGTCTTCGTTGGCGGGGTTCTGCTCCGGCGCCTTGCCTTCGGTATAATCGTCGGCGCGGATCCAGGCGCGCAGCCGGTCAGAGCAATCCTCGCGATCGAGGCTCGCGAGAAGCAGGCGCGCGCGGCTCTCTTCGCCATCCAGCGCCTTCAGATGCGGATAGAAGGCGCCGAGAACGAATTCGGCATCCATGATCTCGAAATCGAGTGCCATCAGGGCCATGCCGAGCTGACGGCCCGAAATGTCGAGCATCATGCGGCGCGACAGCCAGCGGCTGGAGCCCAAGGCTTCGGCGAGCGCAAAGGAAAAGGCGCGGCCATCGCCGAGGCGGGCGAAACGCACCATCAGCGCCTCGCGGATATCGGCACCGGCTTCCACCGTCTCTTCGGCGCGCGCGAGCGTATCGCGGCGCACCAGATCTTTCAGCCGTGCGCGCAGGTCCTCGCCCTCGGCCGGACGGCTGATCGACGTTTCGGCGCTCGGGACGGGCTTTTCGGTGCGGGGATGATAGCGCAGCGACACAAGCGCATCGAGCACCTTGACGGAAAGCTTTTCGCGCGCGCCGATCGCCTTGCCATAGGCGGCACCCTGGCTGCGGGCGACCGCGATCAGCGTTTCGTCATCGATTGCCGGCGAGCGGGTGAGGAAGATGGCTGCGAGTTCGATCGGCTGGTTGGCGAGAAACCACACTACGGGTTGCGGCAGCACCGCACACCGGGTCAGGGCGGCAACCGCATTGCGGCGCGCCTCCGGGCTCGAGGCCTTGAAAACCGGTTCGAACAGTTCGGCGAACTGCTTGAGCTCGTTGCGACCGGGCGGAGACATCGATTCGAAAGTCGTGACGGTCGCCATCAGCACCACATCCTTCGTCCGCATCATCGGCGGTATTTCCAGTTCTCGAAAACGGTCCAAAACAACACACCCGCATACGCAAAACCCGCAAAATCGAAAGATATAGGCAAATCATTTAGGAGGTGTTAACTATGAAATGGTGAGATGGAACGGTGCAAGGTTCGGTTAACCTTGCAGGTTCACCCTGTGACTTGCGTAACTGAAAAACCGTCCGACCCGGTGGAAAATAGCGGGCAGGACGGTCATGAAAGGAGAAAGGCGCAAATGTTCCTTGGCCAAATCGGTCGGGGAGGCGTCTGCCGGTATCGGCAGGATGAGATCAATCTCAGTTCATCCGTCTCAATCCAGATCCATGGAGACGAGAATGGCAGAAGTGATACGATTAGAGGAAAGGCTCGCCAAACAGCCGCAACGGCGAAGCGAGCCATGTGAAGCAAAAATCCTTCTCTTCACCGGCGTCCGCTACGAACGCTGGCAGGAGCCGAAGGCTGGTACGGTCAAGCGCCGCGGCAACAGCAAGCCGAAATCGCACTGACCGACGAACCATAACGGCCCGACTGCGCTTTTGCGCCTCTGGCCCGCGCGGCCACCGACAAGGTGGTGTCGCTCCGGCGATTGCGGCCGGCGCCTTTTTGAGGCATCAATCGGTTCCCACCAGATCTTGCGGAACCCATCATGCATAAATCCGAAATCGTCATTGCTGGCGACCTCTCCAGCCCCGAATTCCGTCTTCCCGTGCTACGTTTTTCCGGTCGTGGCACTGGCGCACCGCGCACCTATATCCAGGCGGCGCTGCATGCGGGCGAACTGCCGGGCGTGGTGGCGATCCACAAGCTCATTCCGCATCTTCTTGCTGCAGAAGCGCGCGGCGATATTCTCGGCGATATCGTGATCGTGCCGAAGGCCAACCCGATCGGCGCCGCCCAGTGGTTCTTCGGCGAGTTGCAGGGCCGGTTCGAACTGGCAAGCCGCGTCAATTTCAACCGCGATCACCCGCTGGTGCCGCTTGCCGAACTGCCGTCGCTCACCGAAAACATCGCCGCCCTGCCGCCGGCCGATCAATTGAAGCGCCATCTGGTCTCGATGGCGGCGGCCTGCGATCTCGTGCTCGACCTTCATTGTGACGATGAAAGCCAGCTTTACGCCTATCTCGATGCCGAATTCTGGCCGGCCGCGCGAGATCTCGCCGAGAGTTTCGGCCTTGAAGCGGTGCTGCTTTCGGACGGCAATTCGTCGGCCTTCGAGGAAGCGGTCACCTATGCCTGGCGCCACGGCGATCTCGGTGGCCGCTCGGCCTGGCATGAGGGCCGCATTTCGCTGACAATGGAATTCCGCGGCACCCGCGATGTCGATCCCGAAACGGCCGAGAAGGATGCGCTCGGGATCCTGTCCTTCCTCAAGCGCCGTGGCGTTGTTGCCGGCACGCCCGATCGCAACGAACCCTTCACCGGCCCGGTGGCCGGTCTCGACTATGTCCAGATGGTCAATGCGCCGGTGGCCGGTGCCGTCCTGTTCGAAAAGAATATCGGCATGGCGGTGACGGCCGGCGAACGGCTGGCGGTTCTCGTCACCGAACCCGGCAATCCCGATCGCGATCATGTCGTCACCGCCCCGACCGATGGCGTGATCGTGACCCGCGTATCGGCCCGCTTCGTCCGTCCCGGCGACAATCTCATGAAAATCGCCAGTTCCGAACTGTCGCATCAGGGTCGCAAGCCGGGCGGTGCGCTCGAGGATTGAGGACTTCGCCCGGGGTCAGCGACCGCTATAGGGCAGGCAATCGGCGTCGTTGACGAAGGCCTTCGCCTCGCCATCCATGCTTGGAACCGGCGACAGCGCCCGCAGAACGACGTACCCGTCCGGGCGCGGCATCTCGATGAGGACGCTGTCGGATATCACGTCCGGATCGGTCCTGCGGATCGCGGCGAGCTGTGCCGGCGAGGCGATGATCGCATCGAGATCGCCGCCGGCTGCCGAGCGGTCATTCATCGAAAAGACCTCGTTGGAAGCGGAATCATAGATCGCCACCGACCAGAACGGCACATCGCCCGAAGCGGTGATCTGCAGCGGCTGGTCCTCGATCGAAAACAGGCAGGCGGCGGTGCTCAGGAACGGGTCGCCGGTGGAAAAGCCGAACGGATCGCTCTTCGGCCCGAACTGGATGAAGCGGTTTTCGACATCATAGGAGGTCAGGCGCGTATAGGCGTCGAGCCCGGTAAAGCTCGGCAGCGCCAGAATGATCAGAATATGCAGGACAATGGCGCCCACCAGCCCGGTGATCATGGAAAAGAGCGTGGCGCGGATCATGAGCACGATACCCTGGCAAGCTTCGGCATCGTGATTTCCAGGATGCGGGACGAACCGGCCGCCGGCGTGTCGAGAAGCGTCAGCACCAGCTTGAAGGAGCCGACCGCAGGAATGGTCAGCCAGTTGCCCGGCTGCGCCTTCGCCGAAACATGGATAACGAAGGAACCGTCTGCATTGCGCAGCACCGTGCGCGAATTGAGCGCCGAAGGCAGCGCTTCGTCGACAACGATCGGATCGAGTTCGCGGTTGGCGGCAAAAAGGGTCCAGAACCGGGCCGGCGGCGTCTCGCCACGGATTTCGTAGAGGCAGGCGGGATTGAGGCTGCGGCCGTCATCATCGACGCTGGCCTGGAACTGCAACCCTTCGGCGGAACCGAGCAACAGGCGCCCGGCACGGGCGCGGTGCGAGCGGGCATAGGGATCGGCGCTTGCCAGCTGGGCATCGGGAAAGGCCTGCCAGGCGCCCAGCCGGATGGCGCCGAAACCCGACGATGCGTTCAGCATCATCACCGCCGAGCCGACGCCCAGCCCGAAGGTGGTCAGGAGTGCAAGCGCAACGAGGAAGGGCAGGCGAAACATGGGCAGCGGCGAGTCTCGGGGCAAAGCAAGCCCTCCCTCTAGCATCGAATGCCGGGCAGGGAAATGGCAAAGCCGGTTGCCGCCGTAAATCCCCGCCAACCGAATGGGCCGCAGCACCGAATGTCTATCGGAGGACGTAGTTTAAAATGTCCGTTTTGTTTCATTTGGCGGGCACACAGTCTTGGTACCGCACTATTCTTTTCATGAAACTCGCGTATAAGGGCTCGATGACTGAAGTTGCGGCTTGTCGGCGGACTATTTTCTGGCCGCAGGCGAAAGGCAATTCACTGCCTATTCATCTTGGCTTTTCTATCGTCCAGACTGCCGTAAAGAACCATGATGCTGATGCAACCGCCCGAAAGAGGCGCCGGAGTGTTCGATGTATATTATCGAGTATGATGAGCTGAGCGCGGGCCAATACACCGATTTCCGCTATCAGCTGATGAAGACGGTCTGGGGCGACAACAAGCGTGGTTTTGTCAATCCCAGCGACGCGCCGGCGATTGGAACTGGCTTCGACATGCGCACAAGCGTGTTCGACTTCAAGATCATTGCTCAACATGTTCTCGGTGCGGCCTATGACGAGGTTCTGGCCGTCGAAATCTACAATCTGGCCATCAACCGGGCCTACAGCGTTGGACAGGATGGCCAGTTGCGCAACCGCATGAATGCGGTGCTCGAGGATTGGGCTGCCGCCAACCCGGATTACGACGGTCCGCTCAAATTTGAGTTTTCCACCCAGGCCGCGATCAAGGCGACCCTGGCCGATCTCGGCGGAAGTGCGGAATCCATACTGTCCTGGGCCGATATCGATGTCCCGAACTCGCAAGAGCGGGCGGTTCTGTTTTCGCTCGCCTTCGAAGGCGTCGATCTCGACAATATCCTGATGGCGATGATCGACAGCTTCAATCGCGTCGAAACCTGGTACCTGATCCGTTACGAAAGCAATGACGGCGAAGACAGTGCCGAAGGGATCGCGATCGCTCGCCGTCGCTATATCCAGTCCGATCTTTTCGAGCTCTACAACGATCCCGACCAGATCAGTTACGAGGAGGCGCGTGCGGTCGCCCTGTCCTATAGTAGCCATCGTAGCCGTATTCTTTCCTATGAATCGAGCTATGCTCCCGGCAGCGTCGAAAAGGCCGATGCGGCCGGTACCAGCACGATCAGCGATCATCTGCAGGGTGCCATTGGCAGCATACTCGACAATTTCGGGGCGTCGGCTGAAGGTCTGGAAGAGGTGCTCTATGTTCGCGGTACAAGCCCGAACATTCGCGGCGACGGTACGAACTTCGATTCCGCCGCCAATGATGACGATCTCCTCGTCGGGGACCGGCGCGACAACCGCATGCTGGGCGAACAGGGCAACGACCTTCTACTGGGGCTCGCCGGCAATGACGATCTGCTCGGTGCTGCCGGAAAAGATCGTCTCTATGGCGGCGATGGCAACGATACGCTCACGGGCGGGGCAGGTGCCGATCATCTGTTCGGCGAAACCGGCAACGATACGCTGACGGGCGATGCCGGCAACGACCGCATTCTGGGTGGCAGCGGCGCCGACAAGGTCGATGGTAGCACCGGATCGGACAATCTCCGTGGCGGGGCCGGTAATGACGAACTGACCGCAGGCGAAGGCAACGACACTGTCTTTGGCGATGCCGGCAACGACATCATCCTCGGCGGCGCCGGGTTGAACCGCCTCAATGGCGGCGATGGCGATGACACGATCACCGGCGGCAATGAAACCGACCGGATTTCCGGTGGTGCGGGCCGCGACAGCCTGATGGGTGGCCTCGGAGACGACCAGATCGACGGTGGTGCCGATGCCGACAATATCGATGCCAGCGCTGGTAGCGACACTGTCTTTGGCGATGCCGGCAACGACATCATTCTCGGTGGCGCCGGGTTGAACCGCCTCGATGGCGGCGATGGCGATGACACGATCACCGGCGGCAATGAAACCGACCGGATTTCCGGTGGTGCGGGCCGCGACAGCCTGATGGGTGGCCTCGGAGACGACCAGATCGACGGTGGTGTCGATGCCGACAATATCGATGGCAGCACGGGCAACGACACCGTCTTTGGGGGTGCCGGCAACGATATCATTCTCGGTGGTGCCGGGCGCAACCGCTTGGAAGGCGGCGATGGCAATGACACGATCACCGGCGGCAATGCGGCGGACAGGATTGCCGGCGGTGCGGGCGATGATCGTCTCACGGCCGGTTCGGGCAACGATACCGTCTTCGGGGACGCCGGCAACGACCGGATCTTCGGCATCGCCGGGGCGAATTTTCTCGATGGCGGGCTTGGCGCCGATACGATCATCGGCGGAACCGATGCCGACCGCATTCAGGGCGGTGCCGGGCGCGACCGGCTTTCGGGTGACACGGGCAATGACCGGATCGACGGCGCCGGGGATGGCGACCGGATCGATGGCGGCGCGGGCAATGATAAGCTTTTCGGCGGCACCGGCAATGATCATCTGACGGCCGGGACCGGCAATGACACCCTGTTCGGGGGCGATGGCGGCGACCAGCTCTTCGGCATATCCGGCCGCAATGTTCTTGATGGCGGTGCCGGCGACGACACGATCACCGGCGGCACCGGCAATGACCGGATCATCGGTGGCATCGGCAATGACAGGCTTCGTGGCGGTGATGGCGATGATACAATCGTCGGTGGCGACGGCATCAACGCGCTCGATGGCGGCGATGGTGACGATCGCCTGTCGGGCGGCGGCCAGATCGATGTTCTGCTCGGTGGATCAGGAGAGGATCTTCTGCGCGGCGCCGCTGGCGACGATGTCCTCAAGGGCGGCGATGGCAATGATCGGCTCTATGGCGGCTCCGGTAATGACTGGCTGTTCGATGGCAACGGCATGGATTATCTCGAAGGCGGCGACGGAAACGACACCTATGTTCTCTCGAACCTTGCCGCATCCGGACGGGCCGCAGCCGGCAGCGACTGGATCGTCGAGCTTATCGGCGGCGGCGCCGATACATTGGTGCTGAATGAGGGCGGTTCTTACGATTTTCGCCATGTCGAGAGCCTGCGCCTTCAGGGGCCGCTCTCCGGCGGTATTGCGCTGGAGCTCAATGAATTCAGGGATTTCGTTCTTTCCAACGGAAATGATCGCCTCGATCTCACCATCAACCGGCTCGATGACGATCCCATCCGCATCATCACGGGCAAGGGCGAGGATACGGTGCGCATCCGCTTTGCGCCGGGGGTCGACCCGTCACAGGTTCTCGATGGCGAGGGCGTGACGGCACGGTTCGAACTGTTCGATCTTTCGGCCGGCGACAAGATCGATCTTTCGGCAATCGGCATCGAGAAGATTGTCAGGACCGACGATACGATCAGCGAGGATGAAGGTTTCTACCTGCTGGCGCCGGGCGCCAAACTGCATCTCATGCAGGGTTCGGTCGAAGCCAAGACCTACAACAATTCGACCGACAGCTGGTTCATGGTCCGCTGCGGCGATGATACGCCCTATGGTCCCGAATTCTTCGGTCATGTTCAGGCATCGAATTTCGAGATTTGAGGGTAGGAACGGCGATACCAAGCTTGCCCAGCGTCCGGAATGGAAATCGCTGGTTGCGGATCTTCGGAGTGAATGCTAGAACCAAGGCAGAATTCCCGTTGCACCCGCCCACGATCTTGTGCCAACATGGATTTCTTCCCATGTAAGGGCATAACCTCCGGTTAAGCTGGGCGTGTTACGATGACTTTATATGACAATCCGAATGGATCTATCTTCATGAGCAAGAGAATGGAACGGACCCAGGACAATTCGGATTATTATTCCAGCGAAAAGGAAAAGCTCGTGTCCATAGTCGTGCAGAACCGCAAGGAACGCGACGAATACGAGCGTGCGGTCTCTCAGTCGCTGCGCTGGACCGACGACGGCTATCTCGTCTCCGCAAAGTAAGCCGGGAGCAACACCTCGTCGTGAGGTTATGCTGAACGCACTCAGGAAAGGGTGCGGTAACCGCTCATGCGCCAGGTCCAAGCGTCCGCGTTCGACCGCCCATCGAGCGTCGTTTCGCGGGCGCGCGTGGGTGAAAGAGTAAGAACAACAGCTTTCTGATCCTTGGGACAGTCAATATTGACCGTTTCGAGCGTATCGTCGCGCCACAGCGCGATGGTATGGTTATCCGGATATTTGTTGCCCGCTCTTCGGTTTTGGCGTGCCAGAAGCCCCCGGCTCGTAAATGTCAGCACTGATGACCCTGGATCCTCGGCCAAACCGGTGGCATTGCGCGCCGCCCAGCGTTGCGGAAGCTGCGGACCATCCATCAGAAGCACGAAAATCAGGTTTGGCCCCAGGCTCTGCAACACACTGTGAACCGGCTCGCTGCGCGCCAGGTCCTCACAGATCAGTGTCGAAAACACGGAACTGTCACGAAACACCATGCAGTTGATCTTGCGTTCCGTCAGACTGATCTCCTCCCACCAGTTTGTGTTGGCATCGAGCCGGGAATCGAGATCGTAGCTTTCGATCTGGCTGCGGTTCAACCGCCAGCGGTGGTGTTTGCCGCGTGTGGATGTGAATGCCTTGCGCAGACCGTCCGACTGTTTGGCGTCGGCGTCGTAAAGCATGGTGGTGAGAACGAAGTTGCCTTTCTCTTCCTGCTTGTCTTCGAGCAACCGGGAAGAACTGCCGGCCACAACGAACTTTACATGTGAAAAGGATGTTTCCTGCAGCATTCGAATGATGCTGTTATAAACTTTCCAGTTGAGCGAATATTCCGGGAAAACAAGCCCTTCGATCTCTATCCCATCCGATTTTGCAGCCTTGATGAGATCGCGGACATCATTGATGACCTTGTCTGGATCGGACAACCAGCTCTGATGCAGTGAAAACTCACCCCAGCGGTCATGGTCTGAATCATAACTCGGTGCGGCCTCGGTCGGATGGAAGTCCCTGACTTGCAAATCCAGCGGCAGTGGCACCAAAAGCAGGTTCAGGGGCCGCGTGTTCAGCTTCATCTGCTGCTCCGAGCGGTACCAGAAAGCAGAGGCCTTGTGGGGTGGCGGCAGCAGTGCAAGATTGTGGCTGAGCGTTCGCATGGTGCAGCCGATCATCGGGGTTCGCGATTTCGGCATCACGCAAACCACATTCTCGTCGGCCAGCGCACACATGGTGCCATCGGTCAAGGGCTGGCGATAATGATTTGCGAAATCGGCGTGGATCAGTTCGAGCCCGTCGTGGTCCGCACGTGAACTGGCTGAGACCTGTTTGAAGAAACCTTCAATCCAGTTGTCGGAATGGAAACCCAATCCTTCGCAGGCTTCATCCGATATGGCCAGAAGTGCCAGTGCTGCGCGGAGCCAGGGATGACCGCTCTCGGTTCCACCGACGGGTACGAAGATGACAGGTTCATCGGCTGCAGCAATGATCAGGTTCCAAAAGGATTGGATGACCAGATGCATCTGTTCATGACGTTTCCAAAGCTTCCCCAATTTGGTCCAGCAATCCGGTCCAGAGAGGATCAACGCCTGCGCCTGCTTCTCGTCAAGTTCTTTCAGGGACGAAAAATCTTTCTCCGAGCAGCAGAGGCGGCATTGTGTAATCAGTATTTCACAAGCCTCAACCGCCGCATCCGTCCTGCGGGACAATTCGATCGGCTTCATTTTGTGATAGATATGCGACTGTTCAACCAATAGCCCCGCTGCCGCAAACACATCCGTGGGCAGGAAAGGCATTTTCTCGATGCCGCTATCGGGATCGGCGGCCGTTCCGCGAGGAAACAGTGTGGTAAGCAGGCTCTTGACGGTGACGACGCTGCGCAAGGACAATCCCCGGTTCATGCTCGCGAAAATAGAATTTCATCAAGCTATTCGCGCGAATGTTCTCTGTCAATTGCCTCGTCTCTACCCGCCCTTGCTTGCAAGCCAGATCATATGTTTCTTGCCACGGCCGCGGCCCGCGCGCACGGGATGTTCCTCGGCCTTGAAGCCGCTCTGGTTGAGCCTGCGGGTAAAGCGCGGATCCGCGTCTGCCGACCAGACGGCATAGATGCCGCCGTTGGTCAGAGCTTCCCTGGCGCGGGCAAGGCCTGAAAAATCGTAAAGCGCATCGTTGCCCGGGCGCGAAAGACCGTCCGGCCCATTGTCGACATCCATCAGGATCGCGTCATAGCGGTTGGGTGCTGCTGCGATGACCTTGCCGACATCCTCGACCGTGATCTGAACGCGTGGATCGTCGAGACAGCCGGCAAAGACATCCGCCATCGGTCCGCGGGCCCAGTCCACCACCTTGCCGACCAGTTCGGCCACCTCGATACGGGCATCGGGCCCGACGAGAGCCAGCGCCGCGCGCAGCGTAAAACCCATGCCGAGCCCACCGATCAGGATATTCGGCTTCTTGCGCTCCCCGAGCCGCTCGATCGCGAGTGTTGCCAGCGCTTCCTCCGATCCGGAAAGCCGGCTGTTCATCAATTCGTTCGTGCCGAGCATGATCGAGAATTCAGCGCCCCGCTGCTTGAGACGCAGGGTCTCGCGGCTTTCGGGGATATTGGCGCGGTCGAGTTCGATCCAGGGAAGCATGGCGGTCCTTAGGGTCAAGACTCAATCAGGTTTCGGGCGTGGCGCGAGACGGATTTTGGATCGGAACAGGAGAAAAGCCTGCCGTGGAGCCTAACTCCACAAAGGGTTTTCGACGCATTCAGAGCGAAAATCCGCCGCGTCCCGAAGGGATATGGTGAAAATCGCCCGGTTTGGCGTCGCAGATTCTCGATGGATGGTCGATCCATCTTCGGATCTGCTTCTAAAACCGAACGATTTTCCCACATACCACGCTCCAAATCCTGATTGAGTTTTGACCCTAGAGATGGGTCGCCGAGCTATAGCCACGCCGGCAAAGGCGCGCAACGGGGGAGGCTGAGGTCGCATTCACGGAGAATTGCAGCATGTATTCTGCGCTTCGTGCCGAAAAACTCCGTTTCACTAGTCGCCGCTGAAAACAATCAGACCCAGGGATCCTCCTCCTCATGAATTTCTGGTTGCAATCGGAACTGAAAACAGCGGAGCGCAGCGCATTTCTTTGGTGAAAACTTCATTTACATCCGCTTTACATGTTTAAGTATTTTCGACAATGTCAAATTTATTGAAATTTGATGCCGATCAAGAACGAAAACAACAGCCTGGGGATGGAAATGGCCAAGATCACGGGAACGAAGCGTTCGGAAACGCTGAACGGTTCCAATGCCAATGACGAGATCTTCGGGCTGGAGGGCAATGATACGCTATCGGGGCTTGGCGGCACGGACAGCCTCTATGGCGGCCTTGGCGACGACATCTATGTCGTTGACAATATTGGCGACAAGGTGATCGAAAAGGCAAACGAGGGCACCGATCTGGTGCAGGCCTCCGTCAGCTATACGCTGGCCAACAATGTCGAAAACCTGACGCTGACGGGCAACAAGGCCATCAACGCCACCGGCAACAGCGCCGCCAATATCCTGATCGGCAATGTCGGCAACAACGTGCTCGACGGCAAGGCCGGTGCCGACAAGATGAGCGGCGGCAAGGGCAACGACACCTATATCGTCGACAGTGCTGGCGATGTGGTGACCGAAAAGGCCGGCGAAGGAACCGATCTCGTAAAGTCTTCGGTGAGCTTCACACTGTCAAACAATGTCGAGAACCTCACGCTGACTGGCACAGGCGCCATCAACGCCACCGGCAACGCCGGCGCCAATATTCTCACCGGGAACAATGGCCTCAACTATCTCGACGGTAAGGCGGGGGCCGACACGATGGCGGGCGGCCTTGGCAATGACAGCTATACCGTCGACAATGCCGGTGACGTGGTCGTCGAGGCAACAGATGGCGGTATGCTCGACCTTGTCCAGTCCTCGATCAGCTATACGCTGGCCGCCAATGTCGAACGGCTGGTGCTGACGGGCGTCAAGGCGATCAACGGCACTGGCAATGAACTCAACAATGCCTTGACGGGCAATGATGCCGGCAACACCCTCGATGGCGGCCTTGGTGCCGATACGATGGTGGGAGGTTTGGGCGCTGACACTTATGTGGTCGACAATGCCGGCGACCTGGTCACCGAGTTTAGCGACGAAGGTCTCGATACGGTCAAAGCATCCGTCAGCTATATTCTTGGCGACCATGTCGAAAATCTGACCCTGACGGGTGTCGTCGATATCAATGGCACCGGCAATGCGCTTTCCAATATCATCACAGGAAATTCGGGTGCAAACATCCTCGACGGCGCTGCCGGTCTCGACTCGCTGATGGGCGGAGAAGGCGACGACATCTATTCGCTGACCGACGGCGATGATGCGGTGACGGAAAGTTCGGGCTTCGACACGATCACCTCGACCATCAACCGCAATCTCAACGACTATTCCGGCATTGAAGCGCTGACCCTGCTGGGTTCGGCCGATATCAATGCCACGGCCAATGACAGCGGCAATGACCTCACGGGCAACAGCGGCAGCAATTCACTGACCGGCGGTCTCGGTGACGACACACTCGACGGCGGCGCGGGTGCCGACGTCATGGATGGCGGAGATGGCGATGACGTCTACTATGTCGACGACGCCAGCGATGTGATCAGCGAACAATTCGCCTTCAACGGCGAGGACACGGTCTATTCGGCCATTTCCTACACCCTTGCCGAGGAGTTGGAGCACATTTCCCTCCTCGGATCGGCAGATATCAATGCCACCGGCAATTCGGGCCACAACACGATCATCGGCAACAGCGGCAACAACGTGCTGAATGGCGGTTCGGATGGCGTCGACAGGCTGACGGGTGGTGCCGGTGACGATACCTATATCGTCAACGGCACCTCATGGTTGATCACCGAAGAGGTGAATGGGGGTATCGATACGATCATAGCATCGGCCCAGAGCATCGGACTTACAGGGAGCAACGTTGAAAATGCGACGCTGGCGGGTAGCCTCGATAAGAACATTTTTGGCTCCAGTGGCAGCAATGTCCTGATCGCCAATAGCGGTACCAACATCCTCATCGGCTACGCAGGCAACGATACAATGACCGGTGGCGGCGGCAATGACGAGTTCCGGTTTTTGACCTTCGGTGGCGTTGAAGTATCCAATTTCGGCCACGACACGATCACCGATTTCACCGCGGGCACCGGCGCAGGAGACGTGCTCAGGGTCGGCACCCAGTTCGACAGCTTCACCGGCCTGGTGCAGGACAACCGCATCGTCGATGATGGCCAGGGCAACTGCACCATCACCTTTGATGTTGCCAGCAATTCTTCCAGCACGATCACGTTGCTGGGTGTGACGGCGAGCCAACTCGTGGCCGACGATTTCCTTTTCCAGACATTTTAGGCGGTCGCAGTTCCGGTTCACTGAACGCCCGATCCATATCGAATGTGCCAATGGAGGAAAAATGCTGAGAGTCTGGCTGAAGGCAAACTTCATCCTTCGCCACTATTGATTCACCGTTCACACGCTAGAGTTTTTCAACTGGTGTAGTTAAACGCCAGAGAAGGCTCTTTATTCTCTTTGAATCGTTCGATAACTTTCAGTTGCGGCTTTGTTGTGAATGTACATCTCCGGCGTCGACGCTAAAATTTTCTCGATTGAATCTTGAAATCGTCGCGCTTTACACTCGCTCTTCTATCGGGCATGGTCTATTTAACGGAGAATTAATGATCAAATATCCAGCAATAAACCGGGGATGGAAATGGCCAGGATTACGGGAACGAAGCGTTCGGAAACGCTGAATGGCTCCAATGCCAATGACGAGATCTTCGGGCTGGAGGGCAATGATACGCTTTCGGGTCTTGGCGGCACGGATAGCCTCTATGGCGGTATCGGCAATGATACCTATGTGGTCGACAATGCGAACGACAAGATCATCGAGAAAGCAAACGAGGGCACCGATCTGGTGCAGGCCTCCGTCAGTTTCACACTCGCCAACAATGTCGAGAACCTGACGCTGACGGGCAACAAGGCGATCAACGCCACCGGCAACAGCGCCGACAATATCCTGATCGGCAATGTCGGCAACAACGTGCTCGACGGCAAGGCCGGCGCCGACAAGATGAACGGCGGCAAGGGCAACGACACTTATATCGTCGACAATACCGGCGATGTGGTGACCGAAAAGGCAGGCGAAGGAACCGACACAATTCAAGCGTCCATCAGCTTAACGCTGGCCACCAATGTCGAAAATCTCACGCTCACCGGCAACAAGGCCATCAATGGTACCGGCAACAGTGAAGCCAATATCCTCACCGGCAATGACGCCGCCAACATTCTCGACGGCAAGGGCGGCGTGGACAAGATGATCGGCGGCAAGGGCGACGACATCTATGTCGTCGATGATGGCGGCGACAACATGATTGAGAAGGCCAACGAGGGCACCGATCTCGTCAAGTCATCGATCAGCTACACGCTGGCCAACAATTTCGAAAACCTCACACTGACCGGCACCGACGATCTTGTCGCCACCGGCAACAACGCCGCCAACATTCTCACCGGCAACAGCGGCAACAACACGCTGAACGGCGGCCTGGGTGCTGACACCATGATCGGCGGCCTAGGCGACGATACCTACATCGTCGACAATGTGGGCGATACCGTTACGGAGAAAATCGCTGCCGGCATCGATACGGTCCAGGCATCGGTCAGCTACACGCTGGGCGACCATTTGGAAAATCTCGTGCTCACCGGCAGCCTCGCGATCAATGGTACCGGCAACGCGCTGAACAATGTGCTGACGGGCAACGCCGCTGCAAATCTGCTTGATGGCGGGCTTGGCGGCGATACCATGGTGGGAGGTTTGGGCGCTGACACTTATGTGGTCGATGATGCCGGCGATATCATCATCGAGGCAAGCAATGAGGGCAACGATCTGGTCTGGTCCTCGATCAGCTACACGCTCACTGCCAATGTCGAGCGACTGACATTGACCGGCAGCGATGCGATCAACGGCACGGGCAATGATCTCGCCAATGTCCTGACCGGCAATTCCGGCAACAACAGCCTCAATGGCGGCCTTGGCGCCGATACGATGGCGGGCGGCGCTGGCGATGACAGCTATGTCGTGGACGATGTCGGCGACACCATAGTGGAGGCGACGGGTGAGGGCTATGACAGTGTCCAGTCGTCGATCACCTACACACTGGCAGATAATCTCGAACAGCTTACCCTGACAGGTGGCGATGCGATCAATGGCTTCGGCAACGGACTGGCCAATACGATCACCGGCAACAGCGCCGCCAACACGCTCGATGGCGGCGCGGGTTCCGATACGCTCATCGGCCTCGATGGCGACGATATCTATGTCGTCGATGATGCAGGCGATGAGACCACGGAAGAAACCGGGCAGGGCACCGACCTGGTCAAATCGTCCATCACCTGGACCCTCGCTGCCAATATTGAAAACCTGACGCTCACCGGCAGCGACGCGATCAACGGCACCGGCAACGAACTGGAAAACACCATCACCGGCAATGACGGCGACAATGTCCTCGATGGTGGCGCAGGTGTCGATACGCTGAACGGCGGTGCGGGCGATGACACCTATGTGCTGGAGGACAGCGCGGATGTCGTCGACGACAGTGCGGGTAACGATACGATCCAGTCAACGATCACGCGCACCCTCGCAGACTACACTTCGATCGAGAACCTGACATTGCTAGGCGCCCTTGCGATCAATGCCACCGGCAATGCACAGGCCAACATTCTGACCGGAAATGACGCAGTCAACATCCTCACCGGCGAGGATGGCAACGACACGCTGATTGGCGGTCTGGGTGCCGACACGCTCTATGGCGGGGCCGATGACGATACCTATGTCCTCGCCGACGATACGACGGATGTGATCTGGGATTCGGCGGGATCCGACACGATCGCCTCGACCATCTCCCGTTCGCTCGCACTGTTCAGCGGCATCGAGAACCTCACGCTTTCCGGTACAGACGATATCGACGCCACCGGTGACAGTGGCGACAATGTGCTGACCGGCAACAGCGGCAACAATGTGCTCGATGGCGATGCTGGACTTGATACGCTTGTTGGCGGTGATGGCGATGACACCTACGTGCTCGGTGATGGCAACGATGTCGTGGAAGACACGTCCGGCAGCGATACGATCACCTCCACCGTCAGCCGAAGCCTGGCGGACTATTCCGGGATAGAAAACCTGACCTTGCTGGGCACCGCCCTTAACGGGACGGGCAATGGCTCTGACAATACCATCATCGGAAATGCCCTGGACAATACGCTGACCGGCGACAACGGCCACGATACGCTCGATGGCGGCGTCGGCGCCGATATCCTCAACGGTGGCGATGGAGACGACGTCTATTTTGTCGACAATGTCGGTGATAATGTCGTGGACTCTGCTGGCGTCGATACCGTCCAGGCCAGCATTTCATACACTCTCTCGTCGAACCTGGAAAACCTGACGCTGCTTGGCACAGCGGACATCGATGCCACCGGAAACGCCTCAAGCAATATTCTGGTCGGCAACAGCGGCAACAATGTGCTGGATGCTGGCGGCGCCGGCTCTGATGTCATGACAGGCGGCGCAGGCGACGACACCTACATTTTTGGCAACAGCGTCGCCACTGTCTTCGAAAATGCCGATGAGGGCATAGACACGGTCATTTCCTCGACTGTCGAGATCGAGCTTTACAATGTGTCTTACAACATCGACAACATTACGCTCACCGGCTCAAGTTCAATCGGCGCCTATGGCAACAATCTTGACAATGTGATCACCGGCAATGCCGGCGATAACATTATCGACGGCTACTTCGGTAACGACACGCTGACAGGCGGCGACGGCGACGATGTGTTCCGCTTCTGGAACTTCCCCAGTGGAAACACCAGCCTCGGATACGACACGATCACCGATTTCGAAGCGGGCGCGGGTTCAGGCGATGTGTTGCGTGTGGGGCAGCAGTATACAACACTGAGCCAGTTGCTGAGCCATACCGTCGATGATGGATCCGGCAATTGCACCATCACCTTCGACGCTTTCCCCACGTCACTAGACCCCACCAGCACGATCACCCTTCTGGGCGTGACCAAGAGCCAGCTCGTCGAGGACGATTTCGACTTCAACTACTGAAACTGGTCGCGTCCGAACGGCGACCCGTTCTGCAAGGACCGACAGACTGTTGAAACGAAACGACCCTTCCTCCACCCGGAGGAAGGGTCGTTGCGCATTGAGGGGCCGGCCCCCGCACATGAACCGCTTCTCATCGCGTCATAGGGTGCGGGGACCGGGTATGATCTCGGATGCGGTTTCGGCTCAGGCGGCGCGGTTCCAGCCATTGTGGCGCGGTGCGCGGCTCGAGGAGATGATGCGGCTTGGCAGCAGCTTCAGCACTTCATCGGAGAAATCGCGGGCGTTGCTCATCGCCTTGTCGAGATTGGAACATTTTTCGGGATCGAGTTCGTAGAGGCTGCGGCCGAGATCGAACATGTCGCGATAGGCGGCACGCTCGATGATCGGGGTCGCCATCACCTCGACGCCGCGCTGGGCGAGAAGCCCCTTGATGGCCAGCATCGAACGGGTGGTCACCATCGGATTGACCCGCGACAGCAGCACCGAATGGGGGATGACAAGCCCCGTCTGCTGGCGGATCTGGGCGATGAGATCGAGGATCTTCGCTGCCCCCTTGGCATCCATGCCTGAGCCCTGCACCGGGATCAGCACATGGTGGGAATAGGCAAGTGCGGTGGCGGTGATCTGGTTTTTCTCGCCGGCGAGGTCGATGATGAAATAGTCGTTCGGCCGCATGTCGCGGATATGACATTCGAGCGAGGCGGGGGTGACATGGCTGACGACGTTGATCAGCGGATGGTGGCCTGCCGTTTCCAGCCATTGGCTGATCCATTTCTGCGGATCGCTATCGAACACCGTTACCGCATAGCCGCGCTTGGACAATTCCAGCGTCAGCAGAGCTGCCGCCGTGGTTTTGCCCGCTCCGCCCTTGGTGTTGGCAATGGTAATGACTGGCATTGACGATCCCCTGCTTTGCTGACGCCCCCAGCGTCCTATCCGTAATCAAATCCTTGCAATTCATGGTTAATAAAGCCTTAGCGCCGGCCCTCGAATTTGTGTGATGATTAATAGGGGGTCGCAACGTCGTTCGGCTGTAACGCCTGAAAGCCTCGGATTCCGTCGAGTTGACTTCTTCCATGCGCAAGCGATAAAGTGCCTGTAAACGTTTGCAGGCGGTACAAAACGGAACAGGTTTCCGGTGGCGAAGGCCATGTAAACAAGGGGAGCGGGACCGAGAGCCCGGTGACAGAGCGCTTGGATCTGATCGATCGCATCTATGAAGCGGCAGTGCTGCCCGAATTGTGGGTGGAGGTCTGCGATGCGCTGTGCGCCGAACTCGATGTGCAATCGGCCGCGGTTCTTACCGTCAATCCCGACCTCGACGTGACCTATGCCTGCAACACCAGTATGCAGGAGATCTTTGCCCGCTATTCTGAAAGCGATGTGCGGTTCGGCAATGTCAGGCCACAGCGTGCGCTGGAAAAGGCCCCGGGTACCTTTCTGCGCGACACCGACATCATGACGGCATTGGAACTGGCCGAGGATCCGATCTATCGCCAGTTCATCTATCCTAGCGGCCTGAAATGGGCCGTCGGTTGTGCGATCCGCGAACCGTCCGGCCACTCGATCGTCTTCGATCTGATGCGGAGCGACAAAACGAGCGGCTTTTCCGATGCCGATCTGGCACGGCTCAACCTGCTCAAGCCAGATATGGCGCGCGCCGCGCTGCTTTCCTCGCGGCTTTCGTTCCGCAAGGCGCAGTCGATCACCAGTTCGCTGGCGCTGATCGGGCTGCCGGCGGCAGTGATTTCCGACAATCGCAGCGTCATGGCCGCCAATGCGGATATGGAAGCGATCGGTTCCGGCCTGCGCATCGGTGCGGGTGATCGCATCCGCCTTTCGACCGAGGGGGCTCAGCACCTGCTCGACGAAGGGCTAGAGCGGCTGGCGTTGGGCACCACCGGGCAGGTGCAGTCGATCGCCGTCTTGACCGAGGAACAGACGCCGCTGGTGCTGCATCTGGTGCCGGTGCGGCGGCAGGCCCGCGATGTGTTCGATCGCAGCCTGGCGATCCTCATCGTCACGCCGGTCGGCCCGGGCGGTCCACCGGATCTGCGGGTGCTGTCCGGCCTCTTCGATCTCACACCGGGGGAATCGCGGGTGGCGCGCCAGATCGCGGCCGGCATGAGTTATGAGGCGAGCGCAAAGGCGCTCGGCCTGACGGTCGAAACCGTGCGCACCTATGTCAAGCGGGTCATGTCCAAGACCGGCACCAGCCGCCATGCCGAACTGGCCGTGCTTCTAAGCGGGGTCGGATCGATCGCCATCGCCGTGTGAGGATACGTCGCTGTTACGGCGTCAGCTCCGCTGCAGCGCCACATGCAGGCCCAGCCCCACGAGAATGGTGCCGCCCACGCGCTGGATCAGCCGTTGCATCCGGCTCGATTGCTTCACTCTCTTGACGATGAGCCCGGCCAGCAGCACGCAGACGATGTCGGCCAGGGTGAAGATGCTGTTGACGATTGCTCCAAGAATGGCGAACTGCGCCCAGAGAGGCAGGCTGGCATTGGCATCGACGAACTGGGGCAGGAAGGCCAGAAAGAAGATCGCGGTCTTTGGATTGAGCACCTCGACAGCCACGCTTTCGATGAAGGCCCTTTTCGACGATCGCGGCGATGCGTCGATGGAAGCATCTGTGCTGGTCTCCCGGCTGCGGAACAGGGAAATGCCGAGCCAGATCAGATAGAAAGCGCCGCAGAGCTTGACGATCGTGTAGGCCACCGGGATGGCATGAAAGAGAGCGGTCAACCCCGCGGCGGCGGCGATGACATGCACATAGGCGCCGAGATTGATGCCGAGAACCGCCATGAACCCGGCGCGCCGACCGCCCGCCAATGTACGTGCAGCGGCATAGAACATCGCCGGTCCCGGGATGAAGGCGAAGAGCGCGGTGGTCACAACAAAGGCAAGCAGGATATCGGGCGTCGGCATCTGGCGATCTTTCTCGAGGGGCGTGCCCGATGGACACGTAGTTGTTTCAGCCAGCACCTTGACTACGAGGCATTATGTCATTGCCGCCCGGGGCAGAAGAGGGCAAGCCTGTCGAGACCCAGCCTCTTCTCTACCGCACCATCTGATCGGCCACGCTCGCCACCTTGCCGTCGCTCTTCAGCGGTGGCGCGGATTTGAGCTTGTCGCCGATCTCGCGGATCAGACGGGTGGTGGCGGCATTCAGCATGCGGGGACGGACGAATTTCGGCAGGCCGGCCGCTTCTTCCGCCTGCTTGGCCTTTTCCTTGGCGGCGGCGATCTCTTCCTCGGTCTGCGGCTGCGGCAGCGGGTTTTCCACGCCCGGAATGGGCCTGAGCTCGATGCCCTGATGGGCATAGTCGTTGAGCAGCTTCCAGGTCATGGCCGGCAGCGAACCGCCCGTCATATTGTTGGTGGAAGTATAGTCGTCGTTGCCGAACCAGACTGCGGTCGTGTAATTGCCGGTAAAACCGACGAACCAGGCATCGCGATAGGCCTGCGTGGTGCCGGTCTTGCCGGCGGTGAGGATGCCATTGTCGAGTGCCGCCTTGCGGGCGGTGCCGATATAGGGGATCTGGCTCAGCATCTGGTTCATGTAATCGGCGGCCTGCTTGGTCAGCACCCGTTTGGCGGGCGGCGCGTCACGCTCGAAATCGTAGAGAACCTTGCCGTCGTAATCCATGATCTGGGTGATGCCATGCCGGCGCGATTGCATGCCTTCGGCCGGAAACACCGCGTAAGCCGTCGCCTGGTCCATCACCGTCATTTCGGATGTGCCGAGCGGAATGGTCTTGTCGGTGCGGATCGGCGTCTCGACGCCCATGTCGCGCGCCACCTTGGAGATCGCCTCGGTGCCGATCAGATCCTTGGCGAGCTTGACCGGAATGGAGTTGATCGACTTGGCGATCGCCATCGTCACCGTCATGGCCCCCGCATAGGAACGGCCATAATTCTGCGGCGACCAGCCCCGCCAGCTCACCGGCCCGTCGACTACGATCGAGGTCGGCGTCAGGCCCTTTTCCATCGCGAGCGCATAGGTATAGACCTTGAAGGACGAGCCCGGCTGCCGCAGAGCCTTGGTGGCGCGGTTGAACTGGGTCTCGCCGTAATCGCGACCGCCGACCATGGCGCGCACCGCGCCGCCATGTTCGATCATCACCAGCGCGCCCTGCTTGACCCGATAGGCCTCGCCATATTGCCGGAGACCGGTTTCCACTGCCTGTTCGGCGGCATGCTGCAGGCCCATGTCGAGCGTCGTGCGCACCACCAGCGAATGTTCGGGGAAATTGCGGGCAATCTTCAGCGTTTCGTCATAGGCCCAGTCGAGGAAGAAATCCGGCGCCTCGCGCATGTTGCGGTCGACCACGGTGGCGGGGTGCCGCCGCGCTTCCAGCACTTCGCCCTCGGTCATCAGCTTGCCTTGGACGAGGTTGGTCAGAACTTCGTTGGCGCGCGCACGCGCGGCCGGCAGGTTGACATGCGGCGCATATTTGGCCGGCGCCTTGAAAAGCCCGGCCAGCATGGCGCTTTCGGCCACCGTCAGATCGGTGATTTCCTTGCCGAAATAGAAGCGCGCCGCCGCCGCCGCGCCGAATGTGCCGCCGCCCATATAGGCGCGGTCGAGATAGAGCGACAGGATTTCCTTCTTGGTGAAATTGGCCTCGAGCCACAGCGACAGGAAGGCTTCCTTGATCTTGCGGTCGAAGGTGCGCTCGTTGGAGAGGAAGAGGTTCTTCGCCAGCTGCTGGGTCAGTGTCGAGCCGCCCTGCACGACGCCGCCGGCGCGGGCATTTTCGGTCATGGCGCGCATCAGGCCGAGAAAATCGATGCCGAAATGCTCGAAGAAGCGGCGGTCTTCGGTGGCCAGCACCGCTTTGACCAGATGGTCCGGCAACTGGTCGATCGGCACCGAATCCTCATGGATGATGCCGCGATGGCCGATGACCTGGCCGTAGCGATCCAGAAAGGTGACGGCGAAATCCTGCTTCTTGCGCCAGTCGCTCTTGGCGATCTCGAAGGCAGGCTTGGCCAGCGCCAGCATTGCCACAAGCCCCACAGTGCCCCAGGTCAGAGCCTCGTTGGCGAGTTCGACCGGAATGCGCTTCCAGCCCTTGACGCGGAAGCGGCGGAAGAAGATCGTCACATCCTCCCACCAGTCCATGAAGCGGAAGCCGGCATTCCAGAGGGTGGAATCGATCAGCGCATCGAGGCGCAGGAAGAAATGCCGCTTCAGCCGCGGCTTGCGCGCCGGGGTCTCGGCCGTCTCGTCGCGTTCGGGCGTCTCGTTGCCGGAAGGAGCATCGCTCATGGTCTGTTCCCGGAGTTCGGTTCCAAGTTAGTTCTTCTCCTTTTTGTCATAACCCAGTATGAGCCGCGTTCAAACCGGTGAAAGCGAAAAATGGACGAGACCCCTTTCTGGAAGGCCAAGGGCCTTCGCGAGATGACGGATTCCGAATGGGAGAGCCTGTGCGACGGCTGCGGCCGCTGCTGTCTCAACAAGATCGAGTATGAGGATACCGGCGAGATCGTCTGGACCGATATCCGCTGCAAGATGCTCGATCCCATAAGCTGTCGCTGCTCCGATTATGCCAACCGCCAGAAGGAAGTGCCCGATTGCATTCGCCTGACGGTGGAAGAGGTGGAAACGCTGAGCTGGCTGCCGCCCACCTGCGGCTACCGGCTCGTGAAAGAGGGCCGCGACCTCTACTGGTGGCATCCGCTGATTTCCGGCGATCCCGACACAGTCCATCAGGCCGGCATCTCCGTTCGTGGCCGCACCGTCAGCGAAAACGATGTCGCCTGGGACGATTACGAAGAGCATGAAGTGGCCTGGCCCGGCGAGGAATATCAGGGCAAGCGGTGAGGGGGAGGAGCGCTGTCGACTTAAGCTACGCGCCGCAACCGGCGCCTTCGTGGGCCATGCTCGGTAGGCTGCCTTATAACGAGGGGCAGGTTCAGCTGTGGCATGTGCTCGCAGGCTCTTCTCCCCCGCGGGGAGAAGATGTCCGAAGGATAGATGAGGGGCGCGCAAAGCCCTCGTATCCAGCTGATATTTCGGAATAATCCCCCTCATCCGGCGCTTGCGCGCCACCTTCTCCCCGCTGGGGAGAAGAGGGGGCATTCTTCAGCCGGCCCCCTTGCGGTAGGTGCCACTTGTTGAAGAGCAGCGGGGGCTCTTGCATCGCGGGCTCTCACCGCCATACAGCACGTCAGTCAACCCTGTGCCTGATGCAAGCCACCGCTCGGTTGGCTTGCTTTTAAAACCCGCGGCCGCCGGTTCAGACGATCATGAAATCGGAGGCTTTCAGTGCATCCGGGGTCTCGACGATGGCGATCAGCACCGCATCGGCCGAGCCGGTCCCGTCGCGATCATAATAGAGTTTACCCGTGTTCGGATCGAAAATGATGCGATCGGACCCATCCTCGGCGTGGCTGCCGAGGGTGAAGGCTGAAACCTGTAGATGGCCCTTGCCGAGCGAGGCGAAAATATCCTTCTCAAGCGTGATCGTATCATCGACGCCGACGAAATCCTCGATCCGGTCGACATTGTCGCCCACCGGTCGTTCGGCAAAGACGAACGTATCGTCACCCGAACCGCCCTCGAGAATATCCTTGCCCTGGCCGCCCTCGATGACATCGTCGCCGGTACCGCCCGTCAGTTCGTCATTGCCGCCCAGGCCCTCGAGCGAATTGTCGCCGTCATTGCCTTCAAGCTCGTTACCGAGCTTGTTGCCGTCGAGATTGCTGTCGTCGGTGCCTTCGAGCATCGCATCCTCGACATTGGTCGGCAGCGTGTAGTTGAGAAAGACCGGAATGAGCACGGTGTCGATATCGCTTGCCTTGCCCTGATCGATGATCACGTCGCGACGGTTGTCGACATAATAGACATCATCCCCGGCGCCGCCGATCATCGTGTCGGCGCCCAGCCCGCCATCGAGCAGGTCGTTGCCGTCACCGCCGCGCAGAATGTCGTTGTTCTGTTCGCCGTAAAGCTCGTCGTCGCCATTGTCGCCGAACAGGCTGTCATTGCCGTAACCGCCATAGATCTGGTCGTCGCCGCTGTCGCCATAGGCCTTGTCGTCGCCCAAGAGCGATATGATCGTGTCGTTGCCCTTGGCGCCGATCATGACATCAACGTAATAACGATTTTCTGTATGTGTAGAAAATGTATTGTCACCATAAAGAATCTGGTCCTTGTCATCGTATGAAAAGCCGCTTCCGTCGTAATATTCCATAATTTTCTCGAATATATCTTTACTGTATGCGCTGGTTCCGTACGGATTGCTATTTGATATGACCCGCATATCCCTGATCGCTATTTCCTTATCATTTGGATCGTAAGAGTCGGTAAAAATATAGTAGCCTTTGCCGATATTTTCGCGACCGAAGTTTCGCAGGGCCTTCACTTCATCGACATTCTCCGCGCCGACATAGTATTTCCATGTCAGTTCGTTGTCTTCATAGAGGTTGATATTGAACATCAATGTGTTGTTCAGGCCGGAGCCGCGACGGATAACAAAGTCGCCTGTATCGGCGTTGAAGCCATAGTTGAGAACATTTGAGGAGGCTTTCTCCAAATCGGTTCTGCCGATTTCAGAAAGCGTTTCGGTTTGCCCTATGAATTTCCACGCCATTTCGATCTCTTTCTACTTTGGTGCGGCGCTAGCGCGCCAATTGCGACTATTGGAACAAGTAAATCTGATTCCGTTCCGTCGAAAAAGTGGGCCGGAAATCGAAAGTGTTGCTTGCTCTCCATCAATCTGAGGTCAGAGGCTGGTAGGATTTCACGGCTACCCATCGCCAGTCTCGCGAAAGTTTGGCGCTCTAACGTTTGACAAAGGATAACGTAGGGAAGTGGAGCGACTGATGAGCAATCTTGCAATGGTGGACAATCCGGATGCTGAAATCGGGCCGTTTCTGCGGCGGATTGCGACCATGTCGGATCCCAAGGCGCTGCACGACATGTGCCACGAATTTCTCTACAAGTTCCCGCCGCAGCGCGGTCTTGAACTTTCCTCCTTCATGAGCTGGTCGAACCCGTTCTTCCTGCCCGATATTCCGGCGGAAAACGCCAAGCAGCTGACCGTGTCACTCGAAATCTTCGCCGAAGTGATGATGCGCGTGAAGCTCATGGCCAGCCGTTCCAGCCAGCTCAACGTGCTTGTTGCCTGCGCGCCGAAATCGGCCTCCACTTTCATTCAGGATGCGCTGCAAAAGGCGCTCAACCTGCCGGCCGCAGGCCTTTTCACTGCCACCACCAATGCCTATTCGGCTTCCATGCTGGGCGCCAACCTGATGGAGCAGGAGCCTGACGAACTGGCGCTGATCCGCAACGGCATCAATGGACGCGGCTATGTCTCGCAGCTGCATGCGCGCTGCTCGCCCTACATGGCGCGGCTGCTCGATTTCTACAATGTCCGGCCGATCGTCACCTATCGCAACATCTTCGATACGCTCGTTTCGATGGATGACATGCTGATGGGCTGGCGCAACAATGGTCCCGGCAATGACGGCCACTATTTCAACGATGGCATGCCGGCCAATTTCGCGACGCTCGACCGTGCCGATCGTCTGATGATCCTCGCCCAGCGCCACACGCCCTGGCTGGTGCAGTTCTACATTTCCTGGCGCAAATGCGAGCGGGCCGGCCTCATCAAGCCGCTGTTCGTCTCCTACGATGAGGATTTCCTCAGCGACAAGGCCGTGCTTGCCGAACGCGTCTCGACCTTCCTCGGTGCCGAAAAGGCGGATCCCACCCGCATCGCCCAGGCCTTTGCCGACAAGACCGATGCCGGTTCCAAGCGCCTCAACAAGGGTGTCGCCGGCCGGGGTGCCGATCTTCCCGCCCGCGTGCGCGAACAGGTTCTCTCCATCGCGCTCTTCTATCGCGAGGAAGAGGATATCTCGGCGCTGATCGGTCTCTGACGGTCGGTTCGATGACGGAGGCGCCTGCACAGAAGGGGTCGGACGGAGATCTTGTTCGTCCGATGATGGCCTGGATGTCGCGCGCCACCGATGCCAACGAACTGATTGCAAAAGGCAATGCGTTCATCGGCCAGTTTCCGGCCTCGCAAGGGCTGAAAGTGGCTTCGGCGCTTGCCTGGGCCAATCCCTTCTTCGTTCCCAATGTCGATGGTGCCACCGTCGGCGCACTGTCGCTCAGCAGCGAGCAATTGGCGCACTATCTGATGCGGGCCAAGCAGACCGCGCGCACGATGGCCGGTCCGAAGATCCTGCTTGCCTGCGCGCCGAAATCGGCCTCCACCTTCCTGCAGACAGCACTCACACAGGCACTCGGTCTCAACTCCGCCTGCCTGTTTGCCGCCACCTTCGACTGGGCTTCGGCGGCTGTGCATGGTTCCGGGCTCGTGGAGCAGGAGCCCGATGAACTGGCCCTCATGCGTGCCGGTCTCAATGGCAGGCCCTATGTGGCCCAGCACCATTGCCGTGCCACGCCCTATCTTGCGCGGCTTCTCTCCACCTATCGGCTCTCCACCATCGTCAGCCATCGCAACATCTTCGACACGATCGTCTCGATGGACGATATGCTGATCGACTGGCGCTCGCGACCGGGCTCAAGCCAGCACGGCTATTTCACAGATGGCATGCCGGGTGATTACGAGCGCCGCGATCCCGCCGACCGGCTCCTGATGCTGGCACAACGGCATGTGCCCTGGCTTGTGCAATTCTACCTTTCCTGGCGCAAATGCGCCCGCAATGGCGAGGTGTCGCCGCTGTTCGTCTCCTATGAGGCGGATTTTCTCGGAGACAAACAGGCGCTGGCCGAACGGATGGCCAACCATCTCGGGCTCGATGCGGACGCCCGCGACCGGCTGGTGGCTGCCTTCGAGGATAAAAGCGATGGTCGCGCCAAGCGGCTCAACCGCGGCGTTGCCGGGCGAGGCGCTGCCTTGCCGGATGCGGTGCGGGCACAGATCCTATCGACCGCCTCCTACTATCGCGACGAGGACGATCTGACGCCGCTTCTCGGGCGGACCTAAACATTCTCGGTCGGATCTGACCTTTCTTGCTCTAATTGATCCAGCGCAAGGATCGGTCCGGCGAAATCCCGCAAATGAATAGCGAAAACACTATCCATTTTCCGGAGAGAGCGATGTCGAAGAACTATCCCGAAATCACCAAGCGTATTTCCAACAATATCCGCAAGCTGCGCAAGGACATTCCCGAAACCATGCAGGGCTTTTCGGCCTTGGCATCCAATGCCGGCAAGGACGGGGTCCTGTCGAAAAAGACCAAGGAAATGATTGCCTTGGCGATCGGCGTAGCCACCCGATGCGATGGCTGCATCGGCTTTCATGCCGAAGCGCTGGTGAAGCTCGGCTGCACGCGCGAGGAGTTCGAGGAAGTGCTGGGCATGACCGTCTATATGGGCGGCGGCCCGAGCCTGATGTATGCCGCCGATGCGCTGGAAGCCTTCGAGCAATATTCGGAAGCCGAAAAGCCGGCCAGTTGAACGGCTACCGGCGTTTGGGCGTGCCCTTGCGCACGCCTTCGGCTGCCTGCGCCAGAGCGCTGGCAACCACATCCGCGGGGCAATCGGCAAAAAACAGGCTCGTCCAGCCCTTGGCGCCCCAGGCATTGGGCAGCGGCACAAAACAGGCTGGCTCCAGTTCGCACAGCATCGCCTGCCGGTCTGGCGTGAAATTGAGAACGGCCCGCCCATCCTCCGGCAGGCTGGCAAAGATGCGCTTGCCGATGCGGAAATCGCGCTTGCCGAAATGGGAGGCTTGCACAGCCCCATCCACCGCAAGCGCCAAAGCCACGAACGCATCGTTTGTCATCGCTCCTCCAGACCAGCAATCTGCCAGATCGGCGCGGGCGAGGGAAGGGCTCAGCGCGCGCAGGCCGTCTCGTTCGATGGCTGCGCGATCGGCTCGCGCAGCACCGTGACAGTGCAGGCATAACGATGTTCGATGCAGCGGAAGGGGAGGCAGGAATCCTGCCGCTCTTCCGAACTCCCCGCGATCCTGAAGACGGAGCCGGGCGGTTCGGACGCGCGCAGCGTCTCGACGAACTGGTGGCAGAAGGCCGGCTGGCTCGAGGCTTCCGGTTGCCATTCCGACTGGCCGCTCCGCTCCACCGAGACCGCGTAGCGCTCGACTGCAGTGGACGGCGGGCAGGTGGCGACGTTGAGCGCCTTGGCCTGCGATGCAAGCATGGCTTCGGCCTTCGCCAGCCGCGCCCGCAAGACTTCCCCCTCATTGTGGGCCTTGTGGTACCAGGCCGCGACATCATCGGCGGATAGGGCCGCCGTCTGTTCGACATCGCGGATGATATAGGCGATGGCGACCGGGCCGAGCGTGATATAAAGCAGCAAAATCAGAGCGATCGCCGCTGGCGGATAACCCGCCCAGTCCCGCCAGGCAAAGAGCCGCCGCTTCAGCCGTTCGGACCCCTTGAGGGCCTTCGCATCGCTCTTCGCCTCCGGCACCCAGACCGGATAGAAGGCGGGATCGGCGGTGTTGGGCGCGATTCCGGTCTGGCCGACCGCATGACGCGCCGCCACGCCGCATCCATGGCACTGCAGCGCCAGGATTTCGTCATGGCTGAAAAGATCGAGATCGGTGCGGATATAGGGCACGGATTTCTGCACGACGGCGGGAAGATCAAGCCCGGGCCCGGCATCGAACCGGTCCTGGATCGACAGATGGCTGATCTTGCGCGAACCATCGCCGACCGCGATCTTCTCGTTGCGGGCGGTGGAAATCGTGTTCATCAGAATATCGGTGACGCGGGTCAGCCGGGCAAAGAACCACCAGAAAGTGCGGTTCGTGCGCTCCTTCAGCGGGCCGGACGCATCCGAGACGATCACTTCGGCAACATCGTCATAGGCTTCCGCGAGCGCGATCGAGGCGGATTCGAAGCCGAGATTGTCAACAATGCCGCCATCGGTGACGGCATAGACGGTTTCGCCGAGCTGCGGAAACTCGGCTTTATCGATCAGGAGCGGCGAAAACATCGGCGGAAAGGCCGAGGAACAGGCAACCGCGAAACTGAGATCGAGATCGCCTTCGAGCATCGTCGAGGGCCCGAGCGAGGCGCCCTTGCGATCCATCACGCAGCGGCGACCATCATCCATCCGCGTCGACAGCACATGCAGGTCGCAGGGCGGGGCGGAGGCTTCATCGCGATAGAGGTCGCTGAAGCGGGCACTATCGAACAGCCGCTTGTATTCCTTGATCAAAAGATCGGTCGAGGTGCGGAAGATCCGCCCGAATTTGCGCGGGAAAAGCCCGCGGATGAAGGTCATCGGCAGGCGGCGGACGATGCGGCCGCGCACATCCCGGCCGCCGAATTCGACAAGCGCGCGGGCAGCCTGTTCGAACTGTTCGGGCGTGCCGTTATAGAGATGCCAGTTTTGCGTGAGATGGGCGGCGGTGATGCTGCCGCCGGAAACGGAGAAGATGCAGCGCACATCCCTGAGCCGGTCGATGCTGCGTAGATGCCGGATGACGCCGAGATGGAAGAAGGTGGCCCGGAAGCCGCCGCCGCTGAAACAGACCGCCAGTTTCGGATGATCCACCGACACGCTTTCCCCACGCTCCATCGCCGCATCCCTTTGGCGCAAGCGCCCCGGCAGCAGGGTTATAGGGCAGAACCATTAAACTTTGATTGAATGGGGGGGAAATGTACATGATGGTGACACCGGCGCATCATCCTGTATGAGCGTGGTCGACTTGCAAATTACAGACTGCAATTGGACCGGCACGACCACGCCGCGCGGTTTTCCGAACCCGCTGCATTCCCTGGGGTTCCCGATCTCCTGTTGACTATTTGCTTGCTGCATCAAAAGCAACAACAGCCGACCACGAGGTCGCGGCCCGCTGCATATCTCTGAAAATACGGGTTAAAAGGATGGTGGGCGTGACAGAAGTGCGACAATGTCAAAATTTCAGTGAGTTATTCGACCGCACCGCCAAACTTCGTCCCGATGATATCTTTAGTCAATTTCAATCGCTCCCCGCACCCTCGCGTACTGATCTGTTGCTCATATTCAAGAAATCTTAGGTGTCCATCATTCGAGTGATGGGGTGTCCGTCCATGAGAGCTAAGTAAGTCTCTGAACCGCAACAACGAAATTCAAACAATCTTCCGATTATCACCGCTAATGTACTCGCATTCCCTGGCTGCCCGATCTGCTTTTGGCCGCCCTTGGCCAGCACAGTGAAATTCTCCTGTGATGCTACAGGCCAGTCAAAACTCTCCTCGCATCAGAGTGATGGTACCCATGCCCGAGGAAGTAACACAGATCTTCGAAGGACTAGAACCATCCACTTGCCGAACGTGAATTGCGCCCGCACCGTATGCGATAAGAGATACTTCTCCTTCGTAAGTTCTCTTTGTCCCGCGAGGCTTCCCGTTGATTGAAACCCCGGTGCCGACCTCATACCTCCGCCCCGGAACTCCGATGACAGTATAGTCAATCCAGAGCACAACGTGATCGCCGAACCATTGCCAATCTGTTCCGACGTCTTTGCAAATGTAGTCGGCTGAACGGCTTTCACTCGAGAAGCAAAGCAGCACCGCAATTGCCGCTCCGCCCGTCAGAGGGACATTATGCCACCTCATTATCTTACCATCGCAATGCGATAGATATCAGCATCGACCGGGGCTGTGATGCCACCGACGTCGGGACTTACGAGCCAGTCAATGAAGCGGGTCTTCTTAGCTGCCGAGGAGCAAGCAGAATATATGCCGCTTCTTGTTGTGTCGTTTATGATGCAAGCTGGTAGATTACCGGCCAGAGAAAGCATTTCAGGGTTAGTCTGATAGGACGCAACGAGGTCTTTCAGTTTTGGGCGTATAGAGGAGCCCGCTGCGAACGCATCTTGAAGGTTTTGTTCAAACTGCCGCAAGCTACCATCTGTGGCCTCCTGATTAACGCATACCGCGATAAAAGCCCTTTCGATAAAAAGTGGCCGAATTTCTCCGATCTGAGCAATGCAAGCGTTCATATCTGACCAGCCGAATGCTCGACGGTCGACTGCGGGTTGGCCTACGGCCCATTCGACGCCTTCCATGTTCTTTGCCCGAATAACCATGCCCAACGGTAGGCCTGTCGTGCTCATCAGAATGTCGCGCTGCGACAGGTCGGGAATGCGTTGTAGTGCTTCTGTGTAAGCACCCCATGCTTCTTTAATTTTTGATATGGCTTCGTTCCGCACGAGCAGCGCGGCGTCACGTTGGGCAACGTCCGCGTATGCCCTATATTGTGCATCGGCGACGGCGGCGAGAGAGTAAGATGCGCTGACAGAGGCGTAAAATTCCGTACTTGCCGAGTTATAGCGCACCACTTGGTAGATCGCCGGCGGAGCGTCTTCAATTTTGCTCATGAAGATCGATGCCGACTTCAGCGATACAGACAACCAGTCGTTGGCGTACTCCGCTTGCGTCTGGAAATTGGCGCAAGCCGCAGCCGGAGCCTCTCCACTCCAAGTCGGGTCGCTCTTGGACATCCAGTCCACGTAATTCGCGGACAGCCACACAAACGAAGATGCTAACGTGACTGCACTCCCGATGTCCTTATGTTGAGAAGTCATTTCGTACAGCGCGGCGCTCGCCATGCATGCCGCAGCCTGTTGCTCATTAACGGTCCGCGCATTTTGCCAAGCGATCATTGCCGCGGTTGCGGGCACCTCGTATCGAAGAAAGGAAAGTCTCTCAGGAAGGCTCTCATCTGAGACGCTGTCCCACGTTCTGGCGAGCTGACTGACCCTGGCGAATAGTTCTCTGCCCGCGTCATCTGCAACGAACAGGGCGTTGCGTTTTAGCAAATCCCGCTGAAGATCAGCAAACTGGACAAGGAAGCGTGGCGCCAGATTGGTGGCGTCGAGCGAACTGTATTGTGAGGCAAAGAACACCGCACTGTCGAGATCTCCTGACTGTATTGAGTCGCTGTAAGATTTTACAAGCTGTGTTCGAATTTGTTCAATTTTATCTTCAGATGGAGGCGCCAGAAATGTTGAACCCGCAAAAACGATAGTCGAGAAAACGGTTGCAAGCGACACACCGGCGATCAAGTTAGGGCCAACCCTCGCCCAAGGCGTTTCTGGCCTCCATGTTTTCATAACAAAGAAAAATACGATCACCAGGGCAGCAGTGAGTAGTATCACAATACTGGCGTATTGTATGACGCTCTTAAGGGCTACCTCCGCATTATTTATTTGCCTAGTAGCGATTATGTCAGCCGAGCCGAGCTTTGTAGATAAGACTTCATCAATTTGTGCTATGCGCTCCTGAACAACCTTATCGACTTCTGCGACCTTGACGGAAAGCTCGGCTGAGACCTGCTTGATGCGCTCTTGGGCCAGCATATCGGCTCTGGTTAGGAGATTGTTTCCGGCGATCTCGGCGTTCTTGATTGTAGCGTCCGCGACCCTCTGGAAAGCATTGGCCGTGTCGTTGATGGTTGGCCCTGCAAATGCAGATAGCCCTTCTCCAAGAACACTGCCCACGCCACGGAAGACCGAACTCGCGGCTCTCTTTATGTCTTTCAAGGGATTCCAACCAGCATCAACGCTGCTTGGGTTTGCTAACGTGGCCGCAAGCACAGCAAAGACCAAGAATACTCGCATGGAAGACATTTTGCGCATGGTCTGTGGGGGGGGGGGGGGGGGGGGGGGGGGGGGGGGGGGGGGGGGGGGGGGGGGGGGGGGGGGGGGGGGGGGGGGGGGG
>NZ_JAUOZU010000020.1 GCF_030551875.1 Fluviirhizobium alvei
CCGGGTGTTCATGAACGGCAACCGCACGGTGGTCTTCCCGGCAAGCCCCGGAAGCTATGCATCCGAACGCATGGGCTAGGGGATTTCCAGCTCAGTCGAGCAGACGCGATGCCCGACCGCTGCGGCGCTGGGCATGGTTGTAATATTCGGACGCCTGCTGCACGGACCGGTGCCGGGACTGTTCCATCGCTTCGGGCAGCGGAATGCCGCGATTGGCCGCTTCGGTGAGATAGCCCGATCGCAGCCCGTGGGCGGAATAGTCGCGCGGATCGAGACCGGCCAGTTCTGCCCGATGCTTGACGATATCGGTGATCGCCTTCGGATCCAAAGGCCGCGGCGACAGGTTGCCCCAGCGATCGATGGCGCGGAACAGGCTGCCACTTTGGATGCCTGCCGCTTTCAGCCAGGCATTGAGCGCTTCGACGGGCCGGCCGGTCAGATAGACGATCTCGTCATCGCCGGCGCCGCTTGTCTTGGTTCGGCCGAGATGGATCGACAGCGAGGGCAATGTGCGCCCCGCCTCGCCTTCGATCGGGGGCTCGACGGTGAGCTGTTCCATCCGGAGCGTGGCCACTTCGCTGCGGCGGCGACCACCGGACGCGAACGCCAGCATGAGGATGGCGCGATCGCGGAGATCGCGCAGGTTTTGTCCATCGCAGGTGGCGAGGAGTTTCGCCAGCACATCGCCCGTCACGGCCCGCGCGCTCTTGCGCTTCTTCGGTCGCGGGACGGCGCGGATCGCGAGCCGGATAGCGGATTTGAGAGCGGGCGACGAGAAGGCGCCCTCGAGACCGCGCCATTTCGTCAGCGTCGACCAGTTGGCAAGACGCCGGCGCACCGTATCGGGCGCATGGGGACCGCTTGCTTTCAGCACGCCTTCGGCGCGCAGCCTGTCCTCGACGGCGGCGGGCATGCCATGATCCGGATCGCTCAGGCGCTTTTCGGCATCCCAGAGATGATGGGCAACGAATTTCAGCAGCAGTGCTTCTGGCGCCGGCCAGGGCAGGGCATTGCCGGTGGCGGCCTGCGACCAGGCTTCCAGATAGGCAAGATCGGAAGCGAAGGCCCGGATGGTGTTAGGGCCCATGCCCTGATTGACGAGGTGCCGGAGCGTTTCGACATCCTGATCGGTCAGAAGGCCGGCGAGCGCATCACGCCGCTCGATCGGCAGGACGGCGGCGATCGTGTCGAGCTGCTCGGCGCGGCGGAAAACCGGGTCGCTTGTTGTTCGCTCAGTCCCCATCGAAAG
The DNA here is from genome assembly GCF_030551875.1 of Fluviirhizobium alvei. Lineage (GTDB taxonomy): Bacteria > Pseudomonadota > Alphaproteobacteria > Rhizobiales > Rhizobiaceae > Rhizobium_E > Rhizobium_E alvei. The sequence goes on from NZ_JAUOZU010000020.1 coordinate 1,250, forward strand.
ACGGCCCAAGGACAGACACACCTTCAGAGCGTGCGGCTTCCGCCAGCCGCCGGTCGAGCGTGGCAAGTGGCAGCTGCTCGATAAGGGCGAGGGCTAGATAGGCGGCATCATAGGCGCTGAGACGATATTTGCGCGACAGGCGAACCACTTCGGCATTTTCTCCGGGGCCGGCAAGCTGCAACGGCAATGCGCGTAGCCGCGCGAGCGCCGAATGAACGAAATCTGCCGAAATCCGCTCCCGTTTCTCGGCGCTCAGGAGGATGCTGCGGATCTCGTGTCGCAACAGATCAGGTGCCACGGCATCTTCCTCCGCCATGCGGGCCATGGCTTGTTCGGCTATGGCGTTCTCTTCGTCAGGCAGAAACCATGCGCCGACTATCGAGGCATCAACGACAAACGCCATCAGCGCCGGCCTTCCTGCTTCCAGTCCTGGATCTCTTGATGGGTGACAGGCCTGGCCTGGGCGCGAAGCGCGCGAACTGACTCGATCGCAGCCAGGCGTCGCCGACGCTCGTCCACAGCCACCAGGCGCGCGACCGGATCATTGCCGCGGGCAATGATGAAATCCTCTCCACCCTCGACGCGAGCCAGAAGTTCAGACAGATGCGTTTTGGCCTCGGCCACCTTGACGGTCACGGTCATGGCAACTCTTTCTTTCCTCGTTTTGGGTGCTTGTTGCGAAGGATAAGGATGATTTCCGTATTGGTCAATAGGTTGACTAACTCATATCTGATAAGAGTTACTTATCGATGGTTATAATACAAACCCGCGTTCATGTGGTGTAAGGATCTCTAGTTCTGATATAGCATTCTTTTAGGAATTCATATATCATGATTTCAATGGTTTATGGCCTTAGAAGAATCAGCACCACGTCCTTGATGGAGCCGGCTTTTTGGGCGGGTATCGCACTCACGCGTCTTGATGAGCGCATCGCCCGTTCGCCGGTTGGCCAGGGATGGATCGAACGGTCTCATTTTGCTGAAGCCTGCGCCTCGCTGTGGATCGACGGCGAACTCGTCCATCTCGAGGACCTCGTCCTCCACGACGCGTTTCGCGATACCCGAACCCCCGACACACGAGCTCACCATCGCCCGCGACGTACTGCGCACCCGTCGGCGCATTTGTGGCCAGTCGCCTTATTGGGCGCTGTCACCGGAAGGCATTCGCACGCTCCGGCAGACATCGGAGAACGCCTCGACCGGCACTGAGGCGGCGGAGGCCGCCAGCACAGTGCTAAATGCGGGTGCGATTGATCCGGAAGGGGAGGGGAAAGAAATCGATGAAGCCGAAGGGTTTCCCGGAGTCAATTATGACGCTATCGATGCGCTGCTGGCCCGATCGGCGGCGGCGATAGAGCACGCGAGGCGTCCCGGGCGTGCTGATACCCGAGAACGAGATCCTCTCGTCTATGATCTCGACTGGGATGAAGATGCCCGCCTCGAGGAATGGCGCTCTGTGTTGCGCCAAGTCGAACACTTCCTGGCAATGCTGCAGGCGATTGTTGCCCTTGATGCCTGGAACGAGCTTGCCGTCCTCCAGCACGCCCCCTGGCTTGGCCGGCTGTTTGCCGCGTCCATCCTACGGCAGGCCGGCATCGAGATCGCGGAACCCGGCTGCTCGCCATCGCTCACGGTCTTTCGGCAGTCGCCGGGATCGGGCTGAAGGAGCATGACCGGCTGGCGCTTGCGATAATGATGATGGATCGAAAACTGGACGGGCGCCGGACATCTTCGAAGCTGCCGGAACTGGTCGAGCTGATCATGGCAAGACCGTTGGTGTCGGCGGGCATGGTGGCGGAAACGCTTAACGTGACGCCGCAGGTAGCGCGGCGGATCGTGTTGGAGCTCGGCCTCAGGGAGATGACGGGGAGGGGGAGGTTTCTGGCGTGGGGCGTACTTTAGCGGGCCAAGCTGGAGGCGGACTATCGCCAGCACATCCGGAGCCGTTCGCTCAGTCCGAAATAGGATATCGTCACGTTGGGCGCTAACCGCGCAAATTGCAGACGTGCGCTCTAGGTGTTTGATCCCGGACTTTAATGGTGCATTGTTTTCCCTCGATTGGAAGGAAGCTCTATGGGCCAAGTTCTACAGGGTCGCGCGACAACGACAGAGGCAATCCGTCGAGCAATACAAAATAGTCAAGAGAGCCTGAGAGCGCTCTCAAAGCGGTATGGGATCAACTCGAAGACTGTAGCCAAGTGGAAGAAGCGCACATCGATTGCCGATTTGGCGACCGGGCCGAAGGAACCGCATTCGACAGTCTTGAGCCCGGAGGAGGAGGCCGTGATTGTCGCCTTCCGCAGGCGCACGCTGCTACCGCTCGATGATTGTCTCTACGCTCTTCAGCCAACAATCCCGCATCTGACGCGCTCGTCCTTACATCGATGCCTACAGCGCCATGACATTTCACGACTGCCGGATGTCGAGGGCGACAAGGAGCCAAAAAAGAAGCTCAAGAGTTACCCCATTGGCTGCTTTCACATCGATATCGCTGAAGTCCAGACCGCTGTGGACAAGCTCTATCTGTTTGTGGCCATTGATAGAACGTCCAAGTTTGCCTTCGTCGAGCTTTACGCCAAAGCCGGAAAGATGAATGCAGCCCAATTCCTGCGCAATCTGGTCAAGGCTGTGCCCTATGCCATCCATACGATTCTCACGGACAACGGCATTCAGTTCAACAAGCGGGCCTGCGATCTCTACGCCTTCCATCACATCTGCGACCGGGTCTGTGACGAGATGGGAATTGAGCATCGGCTGACCAAGGTAAAGCATCCATGGACCAATGGGCAGGTCGAGCGAATGAACCGAACCATCAAGGATGCGACCGTCAAGTGCTTCCACTACGACGATCACGAACAGCTCCAAAAGCATCTCGCCGACTTCATCGATGCCTATAACTTCGGGCGAAGGTTAAAGACACTCAAAAGCCTCACGCCCTACGAGTTCATCTGTAAACGATGGACTTTGGAGCCGGATCGTTTCATCATTTATCCGATCCATCAAATGCCGGGACTAAACACCCAGATGAAACAGACTGGTTTCTCGACAGGCCAATGATGCCGACAGTATTCGGGGCCTCATCAATCCGACTGGTAGGGCAATTGTGCCCGGCCGAACATTCGAAAGGCCCCATCCGCAATTTCTGCGTTGGCACCGGGAAAACTGTTTCAAAAATTGAGCCTAGCCAGGAACTGGCCGGTTCCGCGGTTCTGTCATCATCAAGACCGCAATCTGGATAAAACAGGCGCGAGATGCGCCGTGGAACGCTACCCAGCCATGTTGGGTTGACCCGCCGTTGCAGCCTAACCAGCCGGTGCGGTGATGGGCAGGTCCGGCCTTTTTCATCCAGCGCCCTTCATCGAGCTCTTTGGTGCGTTACCGATGCTCTTTGCGCATTTCCTTGTCTTGCCTCATGCTCCACCAAGAATGGTGATGGAGCAGACATTCTGGGCCGGCCCGCCGCCGAGATTATGGGTCAATGCCTGTTTCGGATCTTTAAGCTGGCGATTTCCGGCCTGGCCGGTCAGTTGCAGCCAGGCTTCATAGAGCATGCGCAGGCCCGATGCGCCGACCGGATGGCCAAAACATTTCAGACCGCCATCGATCTGGCAGGGCAGGCTTCCATCCGCATCATAGAGACCGTCGAGCATGTCCTTCCAGGCACGCCCCTCGGCGCTGAGGCCGAGATCCTCAAGTGTCACCAGTTCGGTGATCGAGAAACAATCATGCAGTTCCGCCATGCCGATGCTGGCGCGCGGATCGGCGATGCCTGCCTCCTGATAGGCGCGCGCGGCGGCGATGCGGGCCGTGTGGACATAGGTTCCATCCCATTGCGCCTGCTGCGCTTCCCAGCCGTTCGAGGTCACGACCTGGATTGCCTTGATCAGCACCGGCGCAGTCTTGCCGAGGCTGCGGGCGATGTCCGGCGTCGTGACGATGGCGCAGGCGGCGCCATCGGAAACCGGGCAGCAGTCGAACAGGCCGAGCGGTTCGGCAACCAGGGGCGCATTCATCGCCTGTTCGATGGTGATCGCCTTGCGCAGGTGTGCATTCGGATTGCTGATCGCATTGGCATGGCTTTTCATCGATGTATGTGCCATGGCGCGCTTCAGATCATCGCGCGAAATGCCATGCTTTGTCGCATAGGCGCGCGCGAGCTGGGAAAAATTGCCGGGATTGGTGTGGGTCGGCAGATACATTGGCGCAAAGGTGCCGCGGGATGCGGTGGGCAGACCGGCAAAGCCGGTATCCTTGAGCTTCTCCACCCCGACCGCGAGCGCGATATCGACCGCGCCCGAAGCGACAGCGTAGACGGCGCCGCGAAAGGCCTCGGTGCCGCCGGCGCAGAAATTCTCGACGCGCGTGACGCCGACATTGGGCAGACGCAGGGCTTGCGCCATCGGCGTCCCGGCCTTGCCGGCGCCGATATCGTCATAGTGGGAGGAATACCAGGCCGCGCCGATCATCGAAGGGTCGATGCCGGCCCGATCGAGCGCCTCGAGATAGGCCTCGCACATCAATTCATCCTGGGAGACATCCCACCGTTCGCCGAAGCGTGAACACCCCATCGAGAGAATGGTGACCCGATCCTTGATTCCGCTAGCCATGGTCTATTCCCCTCCGGTTCGGCTCGATTGCGTGTCGGCGGCGATCGCCTTCCAGAAATAGCGGCGGAAGCCGGTTCGTTCGTCGATATCCTTTATGCGGAAGACAAAGCGAACCGCGTCGCCAGCCTTCAGCTGGTCGGCACCCGGATCGGTGAAATCCATCATCAGGCGGCCGTCGCCATTGAAGTCGACAAGCCCGTAACAGTTGGGCGGATGGCGCGAAAAGGCGAGGAGATCGGCAGTGGATGTGGCGATGGTGCCGCCCCGATCGGCCAGCGGATAGGGCTCCAGCGCATCGACATCGAGGCCTTCGCGCGTTGCGGCTATGCGCGACGGCGGGAACTGGATGGTGCCAGTCTGGCGGTTGCGCCCGCCGACGAAGCCGAGCAGCTCCTCCGACCGCCGATAGGCCGTCGTCAGGGCTTCATTGACCTGCACCCTGCCGCGGAGACCGCGATCCCATTCGAGCATGCCGCGAAAGATTGCCAGCTTGAGGTAATTCCGTTCGGGCAGGCCGCTTTTTATCTGGCGTGAGACCTGCGGCACCATGGTGGCGATTGCCGGCCCGGCCTCGAAGATGAGTGCTGTCGCCCCCTGGCCGAATTCGGCGACCAGAACCTTTTCTCCCGGTTTCATTCCCTCCATGGCTCCGGCGAGCATGAGAAGCGCATGGGCCGATCCGGTATCGCCGCAATCCGCGGCAAGATCGGAGGCGAGGCGGGCGTGACCGAGCCCGGATGCCTGACCCACAGCCTTGGCACAGCCGGCGATGGTGCTCGGCAGCACGAAATGGTCGATCTCCGTCGGGGAGAGGTTCGCGGCCTTGAGCGCCGCAGAAATGGCCTCGGGCACGATCTTCAGATAGCCCTCTTCCCGGATCCATCTCTCTTCCCATTCGAGGGCGAAATCGCGTCCGGTCGCGCGGTATCTATCGGCGAAAGGCCGGGTGATGGAACTGCCGCCAAGAAAGCACAGCAGGCCGTCGCCCGATGGCTCGACAAGAACCGCAGCCGCGCCATCGCCCGATTTGCTTTCCGAACTGCTGCCTGCCGGATGTTTCGGGATCTCTGCCGCGACAACAAGGCTCGTCTGGCCCTGTTCGAGCGCCTGATGAAGGGCGATTAGGCCGGCGCGGCGCGTGCTTGTCGTATCCTCGGTGAGGCAGTTTCTACCCAGCCGCAAGGCGCCATGCACGAGAACGGCGTTCTGAAATTCGGCAAAGGGCGCGGTCATCGAGGCGAAAACCAGCCGCCGAACGGTATCGGGCATCTGGTCCGCCAGACAGTTGCGGGCCGCCTCGACCGCCATGGTGACGCTGTCCTCGTCCCAGAAGGCGAGGCTGCGTGATCCTTTTCCAGTGCCTGCAGACGAAGTCAGCCATCCCATGGCCTGGGCGATTGCGGCCCGCTCGAGCCGCATCTTCGGCAGATAGGTTCCGATCGACGAAATAGCGACCACGATTTCCCCCCGTTTCCGCGCCTGCCGGGTGGATCACTCCATCCGTTCCTCCGGCGCGCCAGCAGTTGCATCTTGTCAAGTCTCGATATAATAGTCAGAACGGTCGGTCAACTAATAACTTATCGGGGAGCGGAATGGGTCGGGAACGGGTTGTGATAATCGGGGCAGGGCAGGCCGGTGAATCGGTCGCCATGGGCTTGCGGGCCGGAGGTTATGGTGGCGACATCCTGCTGGTTGGCGAGGAACCCTATCTGCCCTACCAGCGCCCGCCGCTGTCGAAGAAATACCTCTCCGGCGAATGGGACCGTGAACGGTTGCTGTTGCGGCCCGACGACTTCTGGCGCCGGATGGAGATCGAGGTCGTGACCGGAAAGGCTGTGACGGCTGTCGATGCCGAACGCCGTACGGTCGCGATCGATGGAAGTACGGTCGGCTGGAGCAAGCTTGCCTTTGCAACGGGAACCGAGCCGCGCCCGATGCCGGACGGGTTTGCCAGGCTGCGAGCCGTGTACCGTCTGCGAACGATCGATGATGTCGATCGGCTCCGCCCCGATTTTCAGCCAGGCAAGCGGCTTCTCGTCATCGGTGGCGGCTATATCGGCCTCGAGACTGCTGCGGTCGCAGCCATGGCGGGTCTCGATGTCACCGTTATCGAACGGGCGTCGCGCATTCTCGAGCGGGTTGCCTGCTCACGCACGTCGGATCATTTCCGTGCACTTCATCAGTCGAAAGGTGTCAGACTCATTGAAAACGGTGCAATTGCCTCCGTTTCGAGCCAGGACGGACAGCTGACCGGACTGACGCTTGCGGATGGCGAGTCGCTGGCAGCCGATCTTGCCGTGGTCGGGGTCGGTGTGTTGCCGCGCATCGATCTCGCTGAACGCGCCGGCCTCCACTGTGACAATGGCATCGTCGTCGATCTCCATGGCCGCGCGTCGAAAGAGGGGATCTGGGCTGCCGGCGATTGTGCGAACTTTCCGTTCGGGGGCCTGCAGACACGGCTCGAAAGCGTTCAGAATGCCGTCGATCTGGCCGAGATCGTTGCGGATGACATGCTGGGCAAGACCCGGGATTACAAGCCGGTTCCCTGGTTCTGGTCCGACCAGTATGACACCAAGCTGCAGATCGTCGGTCTCAATCGCAGCTATGATTCAGTGGTGGCGAAGCGGGCCGAGCGGACCTTTGCGCACTGGTATCTCCGCGATGGCGTGGCGGTTGCCGTCGATACGATCAACGACGGGCGCACCTATATGGCGGCCCGGAAACTGTTCGAGAAAGGCGTCAAAATCACCGCGGAGGATCTGGCGCGGCCGGATTTCGACCCGGTCACGCTGCTGCGCGGATGAAGCCGGCTTCCCGCCAGCCGTTCCGTCAGGGCTTGCGGCCAACGAGGGCGTAGCCCTTGGTAAAAAGCTCGACCGTTCGGTCTGCCAGTTGCTCCGGAGAGACCGCGCCATTGGCTCTGTACCAGGTGTAGGTCCAGTTGATCATGCCGAAGAACAGCATTGTGTCGACATGGGCCATGCTCATGTCGTCCGCCATATCGGGCCGAAGCTGGAGCAGGATGTCGCGCACATAGGCAATCAGCTCGCGTTGCTTGGCGATCAGTTCCTTCTGGTTTTCCGGTGCCAGGAAATCGAGGCAGGTCAGGAGGACGACATGCTGGTCGCGCGAGACGGCGTAGACTTCGAGGAAAAAGCGCGTCAACTGCTGGAAACGCTCGACCGGATCCTGGAATCCGTAGAGTGAATGGCGGCAGCTCCACAGCAACTTGTCGACATGCGTGTTGAGCATATCGAGCAGGATTGCCTCCTTGGAATCGAAGTAGTGATAAAGCCGCGATTTCGAGCAGTCGCAGGCCTCGGCAATGTCGCCGATCGAGGTCGCGGCATAGCCGCGCTTGGCGAACATACTGGCCGCCTTCTCGATGATGTCATCGCGGACCTTGTCGTAATCGGGTGAACGGGTTCTCGCCAAGGTCGTCTCGCCTGCATAATTGATTTGAACGGCCGGACTATAATCACGTTGGGGCGATTTTGTAAATTGTGGCAGCATTTGCGGTGGCGAACGGCCGGTATGAACTGCGGTTTGTTAAAATTTCAGTTTACATAACCCAATCGTTCGTTCTATTAATTGCGCATGGGTTGGAGGTGGTCTGCGTGGGATGCCGGGCGGATCGTGACTATAGACAGGGAGGTCTCAGGACATGCAGCACCCGGAAATCGAGACACTGGATCGCGACGGGATCCTGAAGGTTCAGCAGGAAGGTCTGGCGGCCATGGGCGCGCGCCTGGCCTCGAGCCAGCTGTGGCGGGATCATTTCGCTCAGGCCGGTATGAAGCCGGAGGATCTGGCGGCTCCGGATGCGCTTGCGAATGTTCCCTTCATGGAGAAGGAAAATCTCCGCGCCCATTATCCGTTTCCCTATCTGACGGTGGAGCCCGAGCAGGTCGAGCGGTTTGTCGCCACGTCCGGAACCACGGGGTTGCCGATGATGTTCGGCATGACGAAGAACGATCTGCAGTCGCTTCTGCCATCGCAGATGGCACGTGCCCTGACCGCCGCCGGTGTCAAGAAAGGGTATCGGGCCTATCAGGGCTATGGTTATGGCCTCTGGATCGGTGGTCCGGCGCTCGATGCCGGCTTTGCGGCACTCGGCTGCACCAATTTTCCGATCGGTCCGGGCCGCGGCGAACTCGCCGCGCGCTGGCTGCGCGACCACCAGTATGATGTCGCCTCGATGTCGCCGCTCTGGCTGATGACGCTCGTGCAATCCGCCAAGCAGCAAGGCATCAACCCGAAAACCGACTGGAGCCTGAAAGTGGCGATCCTTGGCGGTCAGTCGGTTTCAGCCGAATTCCGTGCCCAGCTCGAGGGCGAACTGCCGGAGGGTTTCATCAGCCACAACATCTACGGAACCACCGAAGCCGGCGGCCCGATTCTGGCGATCTCGACCCCCTATACCCATGCGGATGATGAACTGCAGCTCATCAACGAAGATACGGTCATTGTCGAAATTCTCGATCCCAACACCATGAAGCCGGTGTCGGAAGGCGAGGTCGGGGAAATCGTCGTCACCACCATCCGCAAGGAAGCGTCACCCGTCGTGCGCTGGCGGACACGCGATCTCGTGCGCCTGTCCAGCCAACCCTATGACTGTCCCTCGGGCCGTCGCGGCATGCGCAAGATCGGCCGGATCATCGGCCGCAGCGACGACATGATCAAGTTCAAGGGCGTCATCGTCTTCCCCTCGCAGATCGAAGATATCATCGCGGGCACCAAGGGCGCGGTGCGCGAAGCCTGGCAGATCTATATCGACAAGGAACTGACGACTATCGGTACGCTGACGGTGGCCGTGGAAGCAACCCATGCCGACCAGCGTCCCGCCGAGCAGATCGTCAGCGACATTCGTCGCGAAACCAAGGCGCGGCTCGGCATGAACATCAATGTCGAATGCCATCCCGAAGGGACGCTGCCGCGCTACGAAGCCAAGGCAACCCGCGTGCTGCACCGCGCCGAAGCCCGCTAAGGGGTTTAGGCTTTGATCTCCCAAGCAGCGCTGGATGGGGCTTTTGCCCTGTCCGGCGCTTGAACGACGAGGCATGACATGACTGTCCATCCCGATCCCTTTCTCTTGGTCGCCGACAGGATCCGTTCGATCACATCGTCCTGGGCGAACGGCATGACGCTTGCTGAGATCAGGACCAGTTTCGATGGATTTCTCGGCGGTGATTTCGCGGCGGACCAGCTTGAGATTTTCGATCTCGAAGGCCTGCCGGCCAGCTGGATCGGGAACGGCGCCGAGCGAACGATATTCTATCTGCATGGCGGTGGTTTCCAGATCGGTTCGCTGCGCTCTCATGCCGATCTGATGACCCGTATCGCCAGTGCCGCGGATGCCCGCGTTCTCGGTATCGACTACAGGCTCGCACCGGAACATCGGTTCCCCGCCGCCCATGACGATGCCTTTAGCGCCTATCGCTGGCTCATCGCATCCGGGATCGTGCCCGATGCCATCATGGGCGATTCCGCCGGCGGGGCGCTTGCGCTTGCCACGGCAGTCAGGGCACGCGATGCCGGCCTGCCATTGCCGCGCGCGATCATGCTCCTGTCACCCTGGCTCGATCTTTCGCTGAGCGGCGACAGCTACGCGTCACTTGCCGAGGCGGATATCTTTTCCAAGCCGGCGCAGCTGCGCGCCATGGCGAAGACCTATATCGGCCGCAACGGCGATCCGTCCGATCCTTTGGTCTCCCCGCTTTTTGCGGCGCTCGACGGGCTGCCACCGATGCTCGTTCATGCTGGAGCCTGCGATATCACGCTTGATGATGCGCGCCTGTTGGAAAAGCGGGTCAACGATGCCGGTGGGGCGATCACACTCCGGATCTTCGATCGCATGTGCCACCATTTTCAGGTCTTTGCGGAACTGCCGGAAACCGCGCAGTCGCTCTCGGAAATCGGCGCCTTTTTCGACAGGCTTTGAACTGTAGCGGATGAGGATGGATCAGGCGCCTCAGATGGCGCCGGATTGTTCTGCCGCCGCAATGCGGTCGTTGTCGATACCCCAATCAGACAGAATCTCTTTAGAATGGCTGCCGGGCTCGACGGCGACTTCGGGGGCGGCTGCCGGCGTGCGGCTGAAGCGGGGGGCCGGGGCCGGCTGGCGGACGCCTGCCACCTCGATGAAGGCGGCGCGGGCCGTTGCCAGTTCATCCGCCTGCGCCTCCTCCCAGGAGAGGACAGGACTGGCACAGGCATCGCTGCCGGCAAAAATCCGGGTCCAGTAATCGCGCGGATGGGTGCGAAAGACCGCCGCCATGCGCTGACGCAGATCCGGCCAGGCGGACGGGTTGCGGACATGGGTGAATTCGGCCGGATCGAGCCCCAGCTTTTCGATCAGGATGGTATGGAATTTGGGCTCGACCGCTGCCACCGCAAAAGCCTTGCCGTCCGCACAAAGATAGGTCGTGTAGAAATAGGCGCCGCCATCGAGCAGATTGGCTTCGCGCTCATCCGACCACATGCCGCCGGCGCGAAAGCCCCAGAACATTCCGGCCAGCAACGAGGCGCCATCCACCATTGCCGCGTCGATCACCTGCCCGAGGCCGGTCGATTTCGCCTGCAGGATCGCCGAAACCATGCCGAAGGCCATCAGCATGCCGCCGCCGCCGAAATCCCCGATGAGATTGAGCGGCACCGGGGGCGGCTGGTCGGCCGGACCCATGGCGGCGAGGGCACCGGTCATGGCGATGTAATTGAGATCGTGGCCTGCCGTATAGGCCAGCGGCCCGTCCTGTCCCCAGCCGGTCATGCGGCCATAGGCGAGGCGACTGTTGCGGGTAAGGCAGATGTCGGGGCCTAGTCCGAGCCGCTCCATAACGCCAGGCCGGAACCCTTCGATGATCCCATCGGCTTGATCGATCAGCTCAAGGGCTAGATCGACGGCACCGGGCACCTTGAGGTCGAGTGCGATCGACCGTCGGCCACGTGCGAGCACGTCGAAGCGGGTGTTCATCAGCGGAATGTCGGGCCGCTGGCCTTTTGCATGGATACGGATCACCTCGGCGCCCTGATCGGCCAGCATCATCGCGGCAAACGGGGCAGGGCCGAGGCCAACCATTTCGATGATCTTCAATCCTTGCAAGGGACCAGACATATCCTATTCCTCATTGTTCGTGCGATAGGCCGGGATCGTGCATTGGCTCAGCCCGCGGGCAGATAGACGGTGAGACCGTCGAGCTGGTCGGTCACCTTGATCTGGCAGGACAGCCGCGAAGTGTCGCGGACGGCATCGGCGAATTCCAGCATGTCGCGTTCCATCGCATTGGCGATACCCACACGCGCCGCCCATTCGTCATCGACATAGACATGGCAGGTCGCACAAGCACAGGCGCCGCCGCATTCGGCAATGATACCGGGAATGTTGGCGCGGCGCGCGCATTCCATGAGATTCAGTCCGTCGGTTGCCTCGATCTGGTGGCTCTCGCCATTGGCGGCCACGAACGTAATTTTTGGCATGTCTGTCTCCCCAGCTTTTGTTTGGATGGTCTCCCGTCTTGGCGGGAGCGGATGATCAGGCGCCGCAGCCCATGCCGCCCGAAACGCCGAGGCATTCGCCCGTGACGAAGGATGAATCCTCCGACGCGAAGAAGGCGACGGCGGCCGCAATCTCGGATGGCTGGCCAAGACGTTTCATCAAGGTCAGCGCAGCCATGTCGGCGTGAAGTTTGTCGCCGACCTCGGCGATGGCGCGCTCGACCATCGGCGTCAGAACCGGGCCGGGGGCGATTGTATTGGCCGTGATGCCGTAGCGTGCGTTCTCACGCGCAATCGAGCGCGTGAAGCCGATGAGGCCCGCTTTCGCGGCGGCATAGACCGAGCCACCTTTCGAGCCCAGCCGCCCGGCCTCGGAGGCAATATTGACGATGCGGCCATAACGATTGGCCTGCATGGCAGGCAGCGCGGCATGGGTGAAGGCAAAGGCGCTTTCAAGATTGATCGTCAGCAGCGAGCGCCAGTCCTCAGGTCCGGTCTCGGTGAAGAAGGCATGCTGGTCGACGCCGATATTGTTGACCAGCACGTCGACCGGCCCGAGCGAGCCACCGAGTGCCGCAATCGCTGCGAGGTCGGTGGCATCGACGGGCCGGAAGTTCGCGCCGGTTGCGGATGCCAGGGCATCGCCGCCGGCGATGTCGCGATCGCAGAAGGTCACGGCCATGCCGTCCGCCAGAAGGCGAAGGACGATGGCGGCGCCGATGCCATTGGCGCCACCCGTGACCAGTGCATGTCGTGTCCGGCGCTCTTCGGCCATGATCATGCGCCCTTGAACACCGGCTTGCGCTTTTCGATGACAGCGGCGAGCCCTTCGCGGGAGTCGGCCGTCGCCGACAAGGTCGAGACGGTGCGGGCCTCCTCCGGCAGGCAGGATTCGACATTCAAGCCATTCCAGAGCAGCCGTTTGGTGGCCGCCAGAGCCAGAGGCGCGCCTTCGGCATAGGTTCGTGTCGCCTTGCGGGCTTCTTCGGCGAGCGCGTCATCGGGCACGCAGCGGGTAATCAGCCCGATCGACTGCGCTTCCCCTGCTTCAACGATGCGGTTGGTGAGGAACATTTCCGTCGCACGGCGGAAGCCGATCAGACTTGGCAGGATTACCGAGGCGCCACCGTCCGGGGCCATGCCGACGCGGGTGGCGCCGGCCAGGAACTTCGCACCGGAACCGGCAATCACCACATCGGAGGCGCAGACTAGGCCAAGGCCACCGCCGCCGGCGGCATAACCCTGGACCTCAGTGACGACGATCGCTTCAAGCCGGATCAAAGCACCGATGGCGATCTGCAGATAGGCGGTGACTTCCCGCAGAAAATCGCCCAGTTCCTCGCCTTTCGATGCGAATTCGCGCACATCGCCGCCGGCGCAGAAATTCCTGCCGGCACCGCGCAGATGCACGACCCGCACCCCCGGTTCGCGATGGCAGCGCATCACGGCCCGATAGAGAGCCTGCATCAGCTCGATATTCATGCCGTTGGCCGCCTCCGGGCGGTTGAGCGTGATGCGGGCGACATGATCGGCATAATCAACCAGGACCGGCCCTTCGCCGATCCAGACCTGCCGATCGGTGTCGGCCATTGTGTTTTCAGACATTGCGTGCCTCAGACCAGGAAGGAGAGCGTGAAGATTGGCTTGTGGTTGTTCACCAGGCCAACCTTCTTGTAGGCGAGGCGGAATGCACCGTCGAAATAGCGCAACTTGTATTCGTTGCGCGTGGCCCAGACGGTCTCTGCACGCAGATTGTCCTCGAAGATCATGGTGTTGGCATGCACCTTCACCTCATTGTCGACGACGCTGACAATCTCGACATTGGAGACGATGCGGGCCAGTTCCGACCGTGGCGTCTGGGTGTGACGGCGACCGGTCTTGAGCTGCTTGATACGCACGCCGATGCGGGAGCGGTTGTCATAGAGGATCGACATCTGGCGTTCGGGATCGATATCGTGACCGTTGGCCGGCACCCAGTAGATCGCATCCTCCGTCCAGAGCGCTTCCCATTCGTCATAGGCGTGGCTGTCCTGCAGACGGGCTTCCATATAGAGAAACTGCGTCACTGCATGCTGAAGTTCGAGCGGCGAGAGTGCGCCGAGGCTTTCGGCAGATGCCGGTGATTCTTCCTTGATTGCAACACTCATTGGTATCACTCCGACATCAGTTTGAGATAGTGGCGCCAGATGCCGCGCTGCGGCGTCTCGTCGGTCGAATGGGCGATGCGGTAGCCGTTTTCATCCAGGCGCTCGCGATGCTCGCCTCGGCTCAGAAGCAGCCATTCCGGATCGCGGATGGCGGCGCCACGATGGTTGCGCTCATACATTTCAGTATCGTCGGCAAGCAGGAAGCCGGCTGGCCCCACCGAGCCCATGGTCTGCTGGCGCAGGCGCCGGTTCATGTCGGGCGCATCCTTGAACTGGATCGCGGTTACATGCTGGATGGTTTCGTCCACGGCTGTCGGCTGCAGCACGAACATCTGGATTTCGGCGATGAACAGGTTGGGGAAGATCATGATATGTGGGGAACCGTCGATCATGATCTGGCGGGCACGTTCGTCGCCATAGGCCTCATTCATGGCTTTCACATAACCCGGCAGACGCGCTTCGTTGGTGCCGAACCATTCGAGCGGCTTGTCGATCCGGCGCCATTCGGGACGCAGATCGAACTCGGTATGGCCGTTGCCATAATCGCGGGTCAGCGCGGTCGAATCCGGGCCATAGAGATTGGCAATGCCGCTGTCGGTAACCTGGAAGATCGAGCCATGCACGAAACCCGGATGATAGCCGTCGGTTTCGTTCTCCAGCATGAATTTCCAGTTGGCCTTGGTGCGATGCTGCAGGAAGCCGGCCGTCAGTTCGAGTTCGCCGGTCGGCGAATTGTCGAGCAGCTGGTCGAGCGATGCCTTGGCGCCGCCGAGATGCTCCTCGAGGCTCGGGCCTTCATGGGCAAAGGAGCCGAAGATGAAGCCGCGATAGATCGCGACGCGCGGCACCTTGCCGAGGCCCAGCCCCTTCTTCTCCGTGCCGACATAGCCATCCGGCAGGGCAAAGCCCATGAGATCGCCGGTATTGGAGAAGGTCCAGGCGTGATAGGGACAGGTGAAGCTCGTGCGGTTGCCGCCCTGATAGGCGCAAAGCTGGTTGCCACGATGCGGACATTTGTTGAGCAGCAGCCGGATTTCACCATCCTTGTCGCGCACCATCAGGATCGGCGTCGGGCCGATCGATTTGACGACATAGTCGTTCTTGTTCGGGATCTCGCTCGTATGCCCGACATAGACCCAGGTGCGGTACCAGATCTTCTCCAGCTCCTCCTGAAAGATCGCCTCGTCATAATAGACGCGGCTATGGACCCGGTTGGGCTCGATCAACGCATTGTAATCGATGCTCTCTTCTGTGGACGACAAGGTGCTCCTCCTTCTCCAGTAAGTCTGAAATTACTCGACCGATCGTTCTATTTATTGAGGTGGATTTGGCGGATGTCAAGAGCGGTCCAGCGCCGAAATCGCGATGCGGATTAAACGATGGATGGCAAAAAAATGAGAGATACAGGCGAAATAGCGATGAAAACGCTTCGAAAATGTTGATTTTTCGAGGTTTCCGTCCCGGACTGCAATCATGGTGGGCTGCTTGAAGTTTTTTGTAGATTCGCAAGAAAAAGCATTATATAGAACGATCGATCTGTTTATTAATGGATCGGGGAGGGGTTGTGATCAGGCTGCGCCGTGAAGGTGCAGGACTGTCCGGCCATACGGAAATTCAGGATCTTCGGAGGAGACCATGAAAACAGGAATGACTTGCCTTGCCGCGCTTATGGCAATGACCGGTGCCGCTGCTGCCGATATCAAGATCGGCGCCACGCTTTCAGAAACAGGCCCGGCCGGCGCTCTGGGAGATCCGCAGGCGAAAACCCTCAAGCTGCTGATCGAGGAGATCAATGCCGCCGGCGGCATCAATGGCGAGAAGATATCGCTCGTGGTCTATGACGATGGCGGTGACCCCAACAAGGCCCGCACCTTCGCCACCCGGCTCGTCGAGGAAGACGAAGTCAACGCCATCATCGGCGGCACGACGTCCGGCACCTCGATGGCGATCATTCCGGTGGTCGAGGAAGCGGAGATCCCCTTCATTTCGCTTGCCGGCGCCATCGAGATCATCGATCCGGTCAAGCATTGGGTGTTCAAGACGCCGCATACCGACCGTATGGCCTGCGCCAAGATTTTCGAAGACATGAAGAAGCGCGGCATCACCAAGATCGGCATGATCTCGTCAACCGACGGTTTCGGCTCCTCGATGCGCAAGCAATGTCTCGGCATCGTCAATGAGTATGGTATCGAGGTTCTGGCGGACGAGAATTACGGCCCGCAGGATGCTGACATGACGCCGCAGCTGACCAACATTCGCGGCAAGGACAGCGTCCAGGCCATTCTCAATCCGGGTTTCGGCCAGGGTGCCGCGGTCGTCACGCGCAATGTCGTCCAGCTCGGCATCAAGATCCCGCTCTATGAATCGCATGGTGTCGCATCGCAGGGCTATATCGATCTTGCCGGCCCGGAGGCGAGCGAAGGTGTGCGCCTTCCCGGAACGGCGCTTCTGGTTGGTGACCTGCTAAGCGATTCCGATCCGCAGAAGCCGGTCGTTGCCGCCTACAAGGCGCTGTTTGAAGGCGCGACCGGCGCTCCGGTCGGCACTTTTGGTGGCTATGCCCATGATGCCGTGCGCATTCTTGCCGATGCCATCAAACGGGCAGGCTCGGCTGAGCCGAAGGCGATCCGCGATGCGATTGAAACCACCAAGGGGCTGGTCGGGACCACCGGCACGGTGACGATGTCGCCGCAGGACCATCTCGGTTTCGACCTCTCGGCCTTCAAGATGCTCGAGATCCGCAAGGGCCACTGGACCATCGTCGAGTGAACCGGCTTGGCCGGGCTTGAGCCCGGCCTTCCCATCACGAAGCAGGAGCTCGGAACCTGATGCCTGAACTGATGCAGTTCATACTTTCAGGGGTGACGGTCGGCGCGGTCTATGCGCTGGTGGCCCTTGGTTTTACCATCATCTACAATGCCTCGGACGTGGTGAACTTCGCGCAGGGCGAGTTCGTCATGCTGGGTGGCATGGTGACGGTATTTCTTCACGATGCCGGTCAACCGCTGCCGCTGGCAGCCCTGATCGCGATCGTCGCCGTTGCCTTGACCGGCATCATTCTCAACAAGCTGGCGATCGAACCTGCCCGCAAGGCGCCGGTCGTGTCGCTGATCATCATCACCATCGGCGCCTCCATCTTCATTCGTGGCGTCACGCAGAATGTGTTCGACAAGCAGCTGCATCGCTTCCCGGCCTTCTCCGGTGATCAGCCGATCATCGTTTTCGGTGCGACCATCCTGCCCCAGAGCCTCTGGGTGATAGCGGGTGCGGTGCTGGTCTTTACGGCGCTCTGGCTGTTCTTCACCCGGACCTTGACCGGCAAGGCGGTGCTGGCGACATCCAACAACAGGCTCGCCGCCCAACTGGTCGGCATCAACACCAACTGGGTGATGGCCCTGTCTTTCGCGCTATCGGCGGCAATCGGCGCGCTTGCGGGCATTCTGATGACGCCGATCACCATGACGGGCTATGACATCGGCATCGCTCTTGCCCTCAAGGGTTTCGCCGCCGCCATGCTCGGGGGCATGGGCAATCCCAAGGGGGCGCTTGTCGGCGGCCTTCTGCTGGGCATTTTCGAAGCGCTTTCGGCCGGTTTCATCTCCAGTCAGTACAAGGATGCCGTCGCCTTCATCGTCATTCTCGCGGTCTTGTTCATGATGCCGCAGGGCCTGTTCGGCCGGACATTCACGGATCGCGTCTGATGATGAAACTCGGAACCAAACACACGACGCTGCTGTTTCTGATCCTGCTGGTCGTCGCCGCACCGTTCTTCTTCCCGTCCGCCTATTATTTCCGTATCGGCTCGCTGGTCTTCGTCAACGGGCTCGCGGTCACCGGCATCGTCATTCTGACCGGTTATGCCGGCCAGATCAGCCTTGGACATGCCGGTTTCGTCGGGATCGGTGCCTATGCCTGTGCACTGGCGCCGGCCTATCTCGGCTTGCATCCGGCCCTGGCTGTGCTGCTGGGAGCAGCGCTTTCGGCGATCATCGCCTATCTGGTCGGACGCCCGATCCTGCGGCTCAAGGGCTATTATCTGGCCGTGGCTAGCCTCGGCTTCGGCATTCTCGTAGCGATGGTGCTGACCAACGAACGCGAATTCACCAAGGGTCCGGACGGGATCGAGGTGCCGGATCTCGGCATTCGCGCCCTCGTCAAGGCGGCGGGTCTTGACCTGTCCAACAGCGAACTCTGGTACATCCTGTCGGGCCTCTGCATGATCCTGGGCGCCTGGCTGGCGCTCAATCTCTATGACAGTCCCACCGGCCGCGCCTTGCGGGCGCTGCATGGGTCGGAAGTGGCCGCACGCACCGTCGGCGTCGATATCGCCAGATACAAGCTGCAGGCCTTTGTCATTTCAGCCGTCTATGCCTCGGTCTCCGGTTCGCTGATCGCGCTGCAGAACAAGTTCGTGACGCCGGAAGTGGCCGGCTACATGCATTCGATCGAACTCGTGACGATGGCTGTCCTCGGCGGTGCCGGATCGGTGCTTGGCGCAATCTTCGGCGCGGCGATCCTGACCCTCTTGCCGCAGGCGTTGACCATTTTTGCCGAGTACGAGCAGATCATGCTGGGTCTGATCATGATGCTGGTGATGATCTATATGCGCGAAGGCCTGTTGCCCTCGCTGGCGCGACTGGTCCGGGGGAGGGGAGAATGAGCCTCTTGAGCATCGAAGGCCTCGGAATTGCCTTCGGCGGCCTGCGCGCCGTGGATGATGTTTCCTTTTCGATCGAGAAGGGTGAAATCGTATCGGTGATCGGACCCAACGGCGCGGGCAAGACCACACTCTTCAACATGATTTCGGGCGTCTACCGGCCGAAATCGGGGCGGGTCATGCTGGATGGGACCGATGTGACGGCGCTCAGCCCGCATCTTCTTGCCCGACGTGGCATGTCGCGCACCTTCCAGAACCTACAGATCTTCCAGGCGATGACGGTGCAGGAGAATGTGATTGCCGGCTTTCATCTCAAGGAAAGCGGTTCGCTGATCGCCGATCTTCTCGCATTGCCGTCGTCGCGACGGCGTGCCCGCATGGCCGCCCAGGAGGCCCTCGCATTGCTGGATCGGGTCGGGCTGGCGCGGGCGGCGAGCCAGGAAGCGGCGAGCCTCTCCTATGGCGCGCTGAAGCGGCTCGAGATCGCGCGGGCGCTTGCGCTCAACCCGAAAGTGTTGCTGCTCGATGAACCGGCTGCTGGCTGCAATGCCGTGGAAACCGAGGAGATCGACCACCTGATCGCCGAAGTCGCCAAAAGCGGCGTCGCCATTCTGCTCGTCGAGCACGACATGAAGATGGTGATGCGCATCTCCAACCATGTCGTCGTGCTCGACCATGGCGTGAAGATCGCCGAGGGTGACCCTGCCTCCGTCGGCAAGAACCCGAAAGTGATTGCCGCCTATCTCGGCAAACAGGCTGCGGAGGATGCCCATGCTGACAGTTGAAGGTCTCAGATCGCGCTACGGCCGCATCGAGGTTCTGCATGGCGTGGACCTGACGGTCCATTCCGGCGAAATCGTCACCGTTGTCGGCGCCAACGGTGCGGGCAAGACAACGCTGCTGCGCTGTCTTTCCGGCGTGCAGCCGGTTTCTGCCGGCGCCATCACCTTCCGCGGCGAAGCGCTCGACAGGGTGCCCGCCTATAAACGGATCGGTCGGGGTCTGGCGCAATCGCCGGAAGGAAGACAGATCTTCACCAACCTTTCGGTCGAGGAAAATCTTCGTCTCGGTGCCTTCCTGTTTCGCGATGAGCGTGTCGCCTCCGATATGGACGATGCCTTCGCAATGTTCCCGATCCTCAGGGAAAAGCGGAACCTGGTGGCCGGCGGTCTTTCAGGCGGTCAATTGCAGATGCTGGCGATCGCCCGCGCCCTGATGGGGCGTCCATCCTGCCTGCTGCTCGACGAACCATCGATGGGTCTGGCACCCATTCTGGTCGCCCAGATCTTCGATGTCGTGCGCAATTTGAAGGCGCTCGGGGTGACCGTCCTGCTCGTCGAGCAGAATGCCTATGGCGCGCTTTCGATTGCCGACCGGGGCTATGTCATGGAAACCGGCCGGATTGCCATGGAAGGGCCGGCGGCCGAACTGATTGCCGATCCGAAGATCCGCGAAGCCTATCTGGGAATTTGAAATGATCGTGACTGTTGAAATTGATGGTGGCGTAGCCGTCGTCACCATCGATCATCCGCCGGTGAACGCCCTGTCGCAGGCCCTGCGGCAGGCGTTGATCGAAACGGCGGAGGCGCTTGATGCCGATCCGGCCGTCGAGGCCGTGGTGCTGATCTGCGCCGGCAGAACCTTCATCGCCGGGGCCGATCTCGGTGAATTCGGCAAACCGACGCTGGCGCCGCATCTGCCGGATGTCATTGCCCGCATCGAAGGTGCAAGACTGCCGTGGGTGGCGGCGATCCATGGATCCGCGCTCGGAGGTGGCCTCGAAGTCGCACTCGGCTGCCACTATCGCATCGCAATGCCGGGGGCGAAACTGGGGCTGCCGGAAGTCAATCTCGGCCTCATCCCGGGCGCCGGTGGCACCGTGCGGCTGCCAAGGCTGATCGGCTTCGAAGCCGCCGTCGATATGGTCACCTCCGGCAAGCCGGTCGGTGCCGGCAAGGCCAACGCGCTCGGCCTCGTCGATCTTTTGGTGGACGGGGCAGATCTGCGCCAGGCCGCGATTGCGTTTGCCCGCGACATCGCCACAAAGCCGTTACCGCCACTTAGCCGTGACCGGGTTGCTGCGTCTCCGTCAGAAGCGTTCTGGAAAGAACAGGCACAGGAACTCGGCCGACGCTATCGCGGGCAGGAGGCGCCGGTCCGGGCGCTCGCCAGCCTCCGGAACGCTGCCGAGACAGACTTCGAGAGCGCGATGCGTCATGAACGGGCAACTTTTCTCGCGTTGCGGGATTCGGCCGAAGCAACAGCGCTGCGCCATGTTTTCCTGGCCGAACGGGCGGCACCCCGTCCGCAGTCGCTCGAAGGCGTGCGCCCATTGCCTATCCGGAAGACGGCTGTCATCGGTGGCGGCACCATGGGAACGGGGATTGCGGCGGCACTTCTCGATGCCGGACTGCCGGTGGTGCTGATCGAGCGGGATCAGGCTGCGCTCGACCATGGTCTGGCGACCTTGCGCAATCTCTACCGGACCAATGTCGAGCGCGGTCGTTTGACGGAATCCGAGGCCGAAGCGCGTCTGGCACAGTTGGATGGATCGACCGACTATGACGTTCTTTCCGATGTCGATCTCGCCATCGAGGCGGTGTTCGAAAAACTGGACGTCAAGCGCGCGGTCTTCACGAAGCTGCAGGCGGCCTGCCGCAAGGATGCCATTCTGGCGACCAATACGTCCTATCTCGATCCTGCTGCGATCGCAAAAGGGCTGGAACGGCCGGAACGCTTTCTCGGACTGCATTTCTTCAGCCCCGCCAATGTCATGAAGCTGCTGGAGATCGTGCCGACCAGAGCGACGTCGGCGGACGTCCTGGCGACTGCTTTCGCACTGGCCCGACAATTGGGGAAAGTGCCGGTTCAGGCGGGCATCTGCGACGGCTTCATCGGCAATCGCATTCTGAAACGCTATCGTGCCGGTGCCGAGGCCCTGTTGCTGGAGGGGGTGTCGATCGAAGCGGTCGATGCGGCGATGCGGAGCTTCGGCTTTGCCATGGGCCCGTTCGAGGCGCAGGACCTTGGAGGGCTCGACATCGCCTTCCTGCAGCGTGAAGCCGCGCGGGCGAATGGCCAGGCGATTGCCGAAACGCTGTGCGACCGGTTGGTGCGAGCCGGCCGCAAGGGGCGCAAGACCGGTGCCGGCTGGTACGACTATCCCGATGGTAGCAGTAAGCCGCAGGTTTCATCCACCGTTGGCGAAATCCTCGCGCTTCCCGCCGGTTCCCGGAACGCGATTTCTCACCACCAGATTGCTGCGCGCCTCCTCGATGCGATGGCGGAGGAAGGGCGCGCGATCCTGGAAGAACAGATTGCGGGCTCTGCTGCCGATATCGATCTCGTGCTCATCCATGGCTATGGCTTTCCGCGCTGGCGCGGCGGGCCGATGCATTATGCCGAAACAAACGGCGGGAAGGGTAGCTGAGATGGACACGGTTCTTTCCGAATTTTCCGATGGCCTGCTCCGGCTCACCCTCAATCGGCCTGAAAAGCTCAATGCCTTCAATGAGGAGATGCATCTGGCCTTGCGAGCCGGCCTCGAGCGGGCTGGGAGCGATCCGTCGGTTCGGGCGGTTCTGCTGACCGGGGCCGGGTGCGGCTTTTCGGCCGGACAGGACCTTTCCGCCCGCGATCCGCGCAACCGAACCTCCGCACCCGACCTCGGTCATTCGCTCGAGACCTTCTACAATCCGACATTGCGATTGATGCGTCGTCTCGAAAAGCCGATCGTCTGTGCCGTCAACGGCGTTGCGGCCGGGGCCGGTGCCAATCTGGCGCTGGCATGTGACATTGTACTTGCGGCAGAATCGGCAAAATTTATCCAGTCCTTCGTCCGTCTCGGACTGATCCCCGATGCGGGTGGCAGCTGGACGCTGGCACGACGTCTGGGTGAACCGCGTGCCAAGGCGCTTGCCATGCTGGGCGAGCCACTCGATGCAAGCACGGCTGCAGCCTGGGGTCTGATCTGGCGGGCGGTTCCGGATGGTGAACTCGCTTCAGAAGCCGAAGCGCTGGCGCGGAAACTGGCATCCGGTCCAACCCAGGGTCTTGGCCTCACCAAGCGGGCAATCCATGCGGCCAGCGACAATGGCTTTGAAGGCCAGCTCGATCTCGAACGCGACTTGCAGAGGCAAGCCGGCCTCACCGCCGACTATTCCGAAGGCGTGATGGCGTTTCTTGAAAAACGCAAACCGGAGTTTCAGGGCCGATGACCATTTCCGAACAGGAAGTTGCCGAGATCTGCGTTCGGACGATGCTGGCGTCTGATCAGGCGGCCCACAATCTCGGCCTCACGGTCGATCAGGTCGCAGCCGGCCATGTGATCGTCTCGATGCTGGTGACCGAGAACTTGCTGAACGGTCTCGGCACCTGCCATGGCGGTCATATTTTTACGCTGGCGGATTGTGCTTTCGCCTTTGCCTGCAACAGCCGCAACCAGATGACGGTCGGCCAGCATTGTTCGATCACCTATGTGAACCCCGCCCGGCGAAATGACCGGCTCATCGCCGTGGCAAAAGAAATTTCCCAGCAAGGCCGGTCGGGGCTCTACGACGTCCGCATCGCCAATCAGGATGGCCTGGTGGTTGCGGAATTTCGCGGACATTCGCGAGCGGTTGGTGGCCAGTTTGTAGACATGGAGCAGGTTTGACAGGCCTATCGCAGATTTCCGTGGTTGCCGAACTGTTGACCTTCGGTGAGGAAATTGCCGCTCCGGTGATCGAAAAGCGGCTTCGCCAGTTCCGCAGACCCTCCTGCGGCTCGGTCCGCATCGACGAGACCTAGGTCAAGATCCGCGGCAAGTGGCGCAACTTGTACCGCACCACCGACATGTACGGAAACCCGATCAAAGTCCTGCTAGCCGCATGGCGCGATCTCGAAGCGGCTAATCGGTTCCTACGCAAGTTTCTGAAGGACGGGCAATTCTGTGCCGGGTTGTTATGCAGCTTCGGCATTTGCCGACAGCCGGCTAACCAAAAGCATAGTTTCCAGCTACGAACCTTCTTCTGTCATACTGCAAGTCGAAGCCGACGCTTTGCCGGGTCGGATGGAAGTAAAGGACCGATCCGGTCCGCAGACACGGGCTCCCCAAGAAGGAAGCCCTGGATCATGTCGCAATCGAGGTCCTTCAGGATCTCCAGTTGC
The DNA here is from genome assembly GCF_030551875.1 of Fluviirhizobium alvei. Taxonomy (GTDB): domain Bacteria; phylum Pseudomonadota; class Alphaproteobacteria; order Rhizobiales; family Rhizobiaceae; genus Rhizobium_E; species Rhizobium_E alvei. The sequence continues at coordinate 25,302 of NZ_JAUOZU010000020.1, forward strand.
TGGCGACGCTCGATCCCTTCGGCAACAACATTGTGACCAAGGCTGTGAGCCATGCTGATTGTGTGCCGCGATAGCGGCTTCGTTCAATCCCATTTCCACTACTTGCGGCAATCCGTCCACACTGCCTAGCGACTCTACGAGTTCATCCCGGAGTGACTCTTTTTGATTTCCCAGCCGCAGAAAGAGCTGAACCGGCTGGAAGTGGTTTAAAAGATCAAGGGTCGAAGGTTGAAAGAAAATAATAGCGCATTGATCTGCCGCAAGCCAAGTGTCCGACTGGCGGACACATTGTTGCGAAAGCTCCCCTCCTGCGATCTGGTTGGGATAGAGACGGCCCCACCAAAACATCGTGCAGCTGGGAGGAACAGGCGCATGAGCCGAGAACACTTTTGTAAAACGGTCCAAACTGACCATTCCGCCTTACCCTTTCGGGAGGCTGCGTGATGTCCGTCCAGCCCAAATCCCTCACGTCGCGCGCGTTGCTTGGCGCTTCTGCCGCCTGCTTCCTATTCGGTGCCGGTGCGACCGTCGTTGACGTCGTTCTGCGTGCGACAGCCGGCCTCAATCTCCCCGGGGCGATCGAGCTGACCTCGTTTGCCATCGGGCTCGGCGCGCTCCTGTCGATGCCGGTCTGCTATACGACCCATACGCATGTCACGGCCAAGCTCGTATCCGAACTGTCGCCGGGACGGTTTGCACGGTTCCTCGGTCAGTTCGGCGCTTTGATGTCTGTCGTCTTCGCAGGCATGCTGCTCTGGATCCTTCTAGACAATACAGCGTCCAAGCTGGGTTCGCCCGAAACCTCGCCGGATCTGGGCTTGCCTGTTTCCGTCACGCTTGGCGTGGTGACGCTGGCGCTGGCTGCCAGCTTCATCGCTGCCCTGATCGGTTTCCGATCCATTCTTCGCGACCGGGGGATTTGAGATGAGCGGTATTGTTCTCGGCGGTATCGGCTTCGTTTTCGCGATTGCCTTCATTCTGCTCGAAGTCCCGGTCGCGGTGGCGCTTGGCCTCGTCGGACTGGTGGGCACCGGCCTGATCATCGGCGTGCAGGGCGCGGTTACCATGGGGGCCACCACGGTCTGGGGCAGTCTCACCAACTATACGCTCACCATGTTGCCGCTGTTCGTGCTGATGGGCAATCTCGCGGCCCATAGCGGTCTTTCGGCACGGCTGTACCGGTCGATGTCGGTGCTGATCGGCCATCGACGCGGCGGGCTGGCGCTGGCGACCATCGGGGCCTCGGCCGGTTTCGGCATGATCTCGGGCTCGTCGCTTGCCACCACGGCCACAATGGCGCGCATCGCCTTGCCGGAAATGAAGCTTGCCGGCTATTCGGCGCCGCTTTCGGCGGGTTCGGTGGCGGCGGGCGGTACGCTGGGCATTCTCATTCCGCCGTCGACGGTTCTTGTTATCTATGCCTTCATTGCCGAACAATCGATCAAGTCGCTTCTTCTGGCGACTGCTGGTCCGATCGTTGTGGCGATCTCGCTCTATTGCCTCGCTGTCTGGCTGCCGATCCGTCTGGGCTGGGCGAATGCGCCGCAGCGCGGCCGCGCCGACAATGCTGAACGGCTTGAGGCCATTCGCGAACTGGTGCCGCCTGTCGGCATCTTCGCCCTCATCATGGGCGGCCTCTATTCCGGTCTCTTTACAGCCAATGAAACGGCGGCGATCGGTGCAACGGTCGTCCTGCTCTACGGTGTCGTCTCGCGCAGGCTTTCGCTGAACGGTTTTGCCCGCGCCGCCATGGATACGGCCCTGACTTGCGGTGCGCTCTATCTAGTTCTGGTGGCTGCCAACATCTTCAACTTCTTCCTCGCGCTCTCGGGACTGCCGTTCTCGCTGACCGCGATGTTCTCCGACATCCTTGCCTATCCGCTGCTCGTCATCCTGCTGATGCTGGCCATCTATCTGGTGCTCGGCACCCTGATGGATAGTCTCGCGATGCTGCTTCTGACGGTGCCGCTGTTCGTGCCGATCGCCCAGGCTGCCAATATCGACCTGATCTGGTTTGGCATCTTCGCAGTCATGGTGGTGGAAATGGGGCTGATCACGCCACCGGTGGGCATGAACCTGTTCGTCATCAAGAGCACCAATCCGGAAATCCAAATGATGGATCTCTGGCGCGGCGTCACCCCCTTCGTCGTCGCCGATCTGGTGCGCGTCTTCATCATCATCGCGGTGCCGTCGATCGTCACCTGGCTTCCATACAACGCTTTCTGATCAATCGGGCATCCAAGGGAGGAAACCTATGCTCAAGACCATCATGTCGACACTCGCCGCCACGCTTCTCCTTACATTGCCGGTATCGGCACGGGAAATGCGGGTGTCGTCGCACGAGCCTCAACAGGGCTTCTACTCCTCGAAGATCCTTCAGGCCTGGATCGACAAGATCAATCCGAAGCTCAGCGAAGGCAACCAGTTCAAGCTCTATCCGGGCGCCATTCTCGGTGCGCCGCCGGCCCAGGCCGAACTGGTGAAGAACGGCGTTGCCGATGTGGCACTGGTGGTGCCAACCTACACGCCGGGCGTTTTCCCGCTTTCCGGTGTCGTCGAGGTTCCCGGCATCGCCTCGACCTCGATAGTCGGCACGCAAATCCTCAATACGCTTGCCGATGAGGGTGCGCTGGAAAAGGAGTATGGCGAATACAAGATCATCGCGCTTTTCACCACGCCGAGCTACCGGTTCCTGATGGCAGGGGACGGCATTCGCAAACCCGGCGATCTCAAGGGCATGAAGCTCCGCACTCCGTCGCAGTTCGGCTCCACCCTGTTTGGCCTTCTCGGCGCATCGGGCGTCACCATTCCGGCACCGCAGGTCTATGAAAATCTCGAGCGCGGCGTCGTCTCGGGCGCCGTCTGGGTCATGGATGCCTACAAGACCTTCCGGCTCGACGAAGTCGCTCCCTCGATCACCACCGTCCGCTTCACCGCCCAGCCGATGGCGATCCTCATGAACAAGGCGACCTACGAGTCGCTTCCCGAAGCCGACCGCAAGGTGCTCGACGAAATGTCGGGTCGGACCAATGCCGAATGGGTTGCGAGCGTCGTCGATGCCGCCGATGCCAGCATCGAGGCGGATTTCCGGTCGGGCGGCAAGGCGAAGTTCATCGAACTGACGGATGCGGAAAAGGCCGAGTGGGACGCAGCGCTCGCCGGTGCAGCCGATGCCTGGGTTGCAGCGCAGTCGGATGCTGAAGCCGCTGCCAAGGCGCTTGCGACAGCCCGCAAGATCGCTGGCCAGTAGGACAGGCGATCCGCGTCCGTCCAGCGGACGGACGCGGATCATACCTCGGGTCTGCAGCCAGAAATTTGTAGGCTGGCACAATCCATCAACAAATCAGGGAGACGACCATGGCAATCAATGCTCTGGGATTTCTCGGCGTGCGCTCCGACCGCCTCGACGACTGGAGTGATTTCGCCGGCAAGCTCTTGGGAATGCAGAAGATCGATCGCGGCGGCAAGGCGCTTGCCTTTCGCATGGACGATCGGGTTCAGCGGCTTCTGGTGTCGGACGAACCGGGCGAGACGCTGGCTTTCCTCGGCTTCGAGGTCGAACACAAGCAGGATCTCGAGCACTATGCCGCCCGTCTCGACAAGGCCGGTGTCCGGGTCGAGCCAGGATCCCGCGAGCTCTGCGACCGCCGATTTGTCGGCGATCTCATCTGGTTTTCGGATCCGGCCGGCAATCGCGTCGAGCTCTTCCATGCGCCGATGATCGCTTCCGATCCTTTCGTTCCGGGCCGGCCGATCGATGGATTCCGTACTGGCCCGCTCGGCATGGGTCATGCCGTTCTGCATGTGAAGGACATCGAGGTGATGATGCCCTTCTATCGTGATCTCCTGGATTTCCACGTGTCGGATTACGGACTTGAACCCTACGGGCTCTATTTCTTCCATCTCAACGAGCGCCACCATTCCTTTGCGATGGTCGGTTCCGGCCGCGAGGGATTTCACCATTTCATGGTCGAATTCCAGAATCTCGACGATGTCGGCCAGGGTTACGATCTGGCGCAGATGGAGGAAGGCCGCGTCGCCTACACGCTCGGCCGGCACACCAACGATTACATGACCTCTTATTACGCCAATTCGCCGTCGGGATTTTTCGTCGAAAACGGCTGGGGCGGGCGTCTGATCGATCCCAAAATCTGGGAGCCGCACCAGACCCATGATGGTCCGAGCTTCTGGGGACATGAGCGGCTCTACCTTACCGAAGAGGGTGGTCGCAAGCGCCTGCGCGACATGCGCCTGGAGGCAGCAGCCAAGGGGCGGCGCTCACCGCCGATCATCGATTGCCCATGGCTCTACGGCCAGTTCAAGACAGGGGAGAATTGATCCATGGATCATTATGATGTCGCCATCGTCGGCTATGGGCCTGCAGGCGCGACGCTTGCCAACCTCTTGGCCGAATGCGGCCTGGAAGTTATCGTGCTGGAACGCGAGACGGCAGCTTACCATCTGCCGCGTGCGGTCCATTTCGATGCGGAAGTGATGAGGGTTTTCCAGTGGATCGGCATTGCCGATGCCATGGAGCCGATGACGGCCCTGCATCCGGGCATGCGGTTCATCGATCGCGACGGCAAACTGCTGCTCGATTGGCCGCGACCGCAGGGAACCGGCCCACAAGGTTGGCGCGCCAATTACCGCTTCCACCAGCCGGATCTGGAAAAGCTGCTGCGCGACCGCGCGGCGGAGAAGGCGTCCGTCACCGTCAGGACCCGCGCCGATGTCTTCTTCGTTGAGGACAAGGGCGCCGAGGTTGAGCTGCGGTTCGAGGATATGAGCCGCGGCAAGGTTGAACGCATCACGGCGAAGTTCGTCGTCGGCTGCGATGGCGCCCGCTCGATCATCCGCCGTTACATCGATACCGGAATGGAGGATTACGGCTTCCATGAACGCTGGCTGGTCATCGACGTCATCCTGAATGAGGACAAGCCGGCACTCGGCGATCACTCGATCCAGTATTGCGTTCCCGAACGGCCTTCGACATATGTTCGCGGTCCCGGCATGCGCCGACGATGGGAAATCACCGTGCGACCGGAGGAGGATTCGGTCGAGATCGCCAAACCGGAGCGGGTCTGGGAACTGCTTTCGCCCTGGCTCAAGCCGGAGGAAGCAACGCTCGAGCGCACCGCCGTCTATGTGTTCCATTCTCTGGTGGCGGATGACTGGCGGCGCGGACGCCTGCTGCTCGCTGGCGACGCCTGTCACCAGACGCCGCCCTTCATGGGACAGGGCATGTGCGCGGGCACCCGCGATGTCGCCAATCTCTACTGGAAGCTCGCCCTTGTCTGCAAAGGCATCGTCGCTGGAGCTGCGGCGGAAGCGCTTCTCGACAGCTACGAGAGCGAACGGAAGCCAAACGCGCGCGAATACATCACCACGGCGGTGCGGCTCGGTGGCTTGATCAATACCTGCGGAACGGAAGCGGCCCTCAGGTCGGCTCTGCCTTCGGCCAACGGTTCAGCCCGGATGGAATCGATTGCGCCGCCGATCGGACCGGGGCTGGGCATTGGCGAAAAGGCAGGGCGCCTGTTCGGCCAGCCCCGTCTGGCGGATGGTCGCTGGATGGACGGGCCTTTCAAGCATCGGTTCGTGGTCGTCGCAGAGGCCGACCTCGCCGAAGGACTTGTTCTGCCGCCGGGCGTCGGTCTCGTCACAACCGCCACATCGCCCGATGCCGCCGATCACCTTGCGCGGCTAGGCACACGTGCCACCGTGCTGCGGCCGGATCGCCATACGCTCGGCGCTGCCAATACGCGCGAGGAGCTTGAAGCGCTTCTCGGCCGCATTCTACCCAACCCAATCGACGTTCAAGAACCGGAGATGGTCTGACCCATGAAATTGTGTTCCTTCACCAAAGACGGCAAGGCTGGCTATGGCCTTGTCACCGATAGCGGCATTGTCGATCTTGGCAAGCGTTTGCCGGAGCCGACATTGCGCGACCTTCTGGCCGCCGATGGCCTGGCGCGTGCCGCAACCTTTGCCAATGCACCGGCTGATTATGCATTTGATGCCGTCGAACAGGCGCCGGTCATCCCCAACCCGGACAAGATCATCTGCGTCGGGCTCAACTACCACGCCCATATCGAGGAAACCGGCCGCGAAGAGACCGTCAATCCGGTGCTTTTTGCCCGTTACGCCGGCAGCCAGATCGGTCATGAACAGGCGTTGATCAAGCCGCTTGAATCCGACGAGTTCGACTATGAGGGCGAGCTTGCGGTGATCATCGGCAAGGAAGGTCGCCGGATTCCGGAGGCAAACGCTCTCGATTTCGTTGCCGGCTATGCCTGCTACAACGATGGTTCGGTGCGCGACTGGCAGAAGCATACCCACCAGTTCATGCCCGGCAAGACTTTTGCCGGCACCGGCGCTTTCGGCCCCTGGATGGTAACGGCAGACGAGATTCCCGATCCCACCACCTTGCATCTGCAGACGCGCCTCAATGGCGAGGTGGTGCAGGATACCGGCCTCAATCTTCTGGTCACTTCCATCCCGCGCCTGATCGCCTATTGCTCGACCATCCTGCCGCTCTTGCCGGGCGATGTGATCGTTTCCGGCACGCCCGGCGGCGTCGGCGCGCGCCGCAAGCCGCCGCTCTGGATGCGCGATGGCGATGTCTGTGAAGTGGAAATTTCCTCGATCGGCACCCTTCGCAATCCGGTCAAGGCCGAAGCGTGAGGCTTTCGCTGCCCGATCCGTCATGCGAAGATGCCGACATGACGGAAGCGGCGGAAAAGACGAACAAGAGCGAGGCCGTGCGGGCATTGACCCGCGGCCTCGCCATTCTGCGATACATCAACGTGTCGGGCGAAGCGCGACCGGGGGAAATCGCCCGCGCGCTTTCCATTCCGAGGCCGACCGTCTACCGGCTGCTCGAAACGCTCGAAGAGGCCGGCTATGTCGTTCTGTCACCCTCGTCCAATCGCGTGCGGGTGACGCGACTGGCCGCTTCCCTTGGCGATGGCTATGCCCTGACCTCCGAACTCTGCCAGGCTTCCGGGCCGGTCTTTTCCGAATATGCCGGACGCATCGTCTGGCCGCTCGATCTGTCGGTCTATGACAATGCAGCAATGGTGATCCAGGAAACCACCCATGGCCGTTCACCGCTGTCGATCGATCGCGGCATGACCGGCTACAAGCTACCGATCCTGCGCACCTCGGCCGGGCGCGCCTATGTCGCCTTCTGCAGCGAGGAGGAGCAGCGTCTCATCCTCAATCATCTCCGCCGGTTGGGCGATCCCGAAGATCAGCCATTTCTCGAACCGCGCTATCTTTCCCAGATGATCGAGGAAACCCGCGCGCGTGGCATTGCCATCCGGTCCGCCGGCGAGTTCCGCAACAAGACCGCCTCGATTGCAGTGCCTGTCATGTCGGACGGACGCATCCTTGCCTGCGTGTCGATGATCTGGATCCGCAGCGCCATGGATGTGCGGCGTGCACTTGAGGAATTCGGGGCGCCGCTTACCGAAGTGGCTGATCGGATTGCTGCAACCCTGTCCGATTAGAGAGGACGCTCGACCATTTCGGCAGCAATAGCGTCATCGATCGGCTTATCGTAGCTCATCAGCATGTAACCGAGCACGGAATAGAAGCCGACGGTCGCAATCAGGTCCAGTACGGCCTCTCGCCCGATCATTGCGGCAAGTTCGGCTTCGAGGGCGGGCGGCAGACGTCGCTGGTCGAGGAGACTGTCAACGGCTTCGGCGATTGGCGCATCTTCACCGTCCGGTGTGCTTTTCAGCGCCAGGATCCGTTGATCGGAAAAACCGAGCTTGCGGGCGCGGGAGACGTGGTGCGCCCATTCATATTCCGAACCGAAACGGTGGGCGACCCGCAGGATCACGACTTCGGAACGTTCGGCGCCGAGCGCGGTATCCTTGACGATATGCTGCCGCAGCGGCGCCCAGGCGCGCAAAAGCAGAGGATGGTGCGCCATTACCCGATAGACGTTCAATTGCCCGGCAAACCCTTCGCGAAGATCATCGATGGCTTCCGGCCATTCGGAAGCGACGAGGGGCGGAAGTGGCGTCGGTTTGCGGCGGTCCATGCACCTCGACCGGATATGGGTTTGGAGATGGCTGTGTTCGGCCGAAGCAGGGCAATCACATCGCTCAGCGGATCCATTTGGATGATCCATAGATTATTTTATGGATTGTCCAAGGAGGCATGTCCAGTGCCCACGGGCAGCAACATGCCGGCATTCTTCTTCTTCCAATTGAAATAGGGCGCCTGGCTGATCCCCGCCTTGCGGCAAATCTACGCAACGGCCACATCGTCGTCACCCTGTATCAACACAAACGCCTTCTGAGCGCCCGAAAACAGCGATGCTTACATTTTTTCGGTTCCTTTCCCAGCCGGGAAAATGCACCGGAAAACTCAAACCAAATCTGGTCCAGTTCGAAGCGTTCAGATCATTTGATCTCAAACGGCCTCCCCCATTTTCTCCGCCATCTCCAGCAGGAACTGCCTGAGCCAGCGGGAAGCACTGTCATGGCTGCGCAGATGGTGCCACTGCAGATGTTCGATGACCGGAGGAATGGAGATCGGCAGGGGCAAGATCCGCACCGGCAGGGTTTTCGGCAGCATCGCGGCAACGCGGGCATGGATCGTCGCGATATAGGGTGTGCCGACAACGCATTCAGGCAGCAGCACGAAATTTGGCATCGACATCGCGATGTCGATATTGATCTTGCGATCTTTCAGCATGTGCTCGAAATGGCTGTCACGACCCCGCGATCCGAATGCAGTGGTGACGTGCTTCAGCCCCAGATAGGTATCGGCGTCGAGAGTCTCGCCGATATGCGGATTGTCTTCCCAGGCGATGCAGACGAATTCATCGCTGAACAGCAGTGCGCTTGGATGGTCGGGCATCAGCGCCATGGTCGGCACGATCCGGAAATCGACCTCGGTCTGTTCGAACATGGCATCTGTGGTGCTATCAATCGTGACGAACCGGAGCCGCAACCCCGGTGCGATCTCTGCAAGGCGCCGCGACGCCTGTGCCAGGAAAACACGGATGACATAGTCGGAGGCGTTGATCGTCACATCTCTCCGCGCCGTCGCCGGATCGAAATGCGGACGCATGTCCACGAACACCCGCATCTCCTCAAGCAATTGCTGGACTAGGCGCTGCAGGTTTTCACCAAATTCGGTCGGCAGCATCTGCCGCCCGACCGATACCACGATCTGATCGCCGAAATGGAACCTCAGCCTTCCAAGCGCCCTACTGACAGCAGGCTGCGTCAGGTTGAGTTCCTCCGCAGCCGCACTGACGGAACGCAGGCGGAGGATGGCCTCCAGGGCCACAATCAGGTTCATGTCGAGGTTATCGAAGCGCATGAATACTATTACCCAAAATCATAGAAAATATGTTTCCTATTCATTGGACATATCGTGTCCACCTCCCTAGCGTCAATGGAATAACGGCTGGAGGAGGCGTCCTGGCCCGCGCATCGATGCGGATGGGAGTCAGCCGGGGAGAGGAGCACGACCATGTCGGCAATGCTGCATTATTTGGATCGAACGAACCCGCATGCCCCGGTGGCAAGCGCGAAGGCAAACCGCAAATCACTGATTTCGCTGAAGGGTGTCGGCCTGACATTCGGCTCGCACGAAGTCCTGCGCGACATTGATGTCGAAATCTGCGAGGGCGAGTTTGTCTGCGTGATTGGCCCATCCGGTTGCGGCAAGACAACATTGCTCCGCATCCTCGCCGGTCTCATCCGCGCCTCGCGCGGTACGGTCAGCTATCGCGGCAAGGTCCAGACGCAACCGGCCAGCGATATTGCGATCGTCTTCCAGGATTATGCGAATGCGCTGCTTCCATGGCGCACGGCGGCGGCGAATGTTTCCCTTGCTCTGGAGGCGGCGGGCACCCCGCGTGCCGAACGCAAAGACCGTATCGCCGATTTGCTGGACAAGGTTGGCCTGTCGAAACATGCCGACAAGTATCCGTCAGAAATGTCGGGCGGCATGCAGCAGCGCCTGCAGATTGCCCGCTGCCTGGCGCAGAACCCCTCGGTGATTCTGATGGACGAACCGTTTGGCGCGCTCGACGCCATGACACGACAGAAACTGCAGGATGAGATCCTGTCTATCGTGTCGGATTCCAATGTCACTGCCTTTTTCGTCACCCATGATCTTGAGGAAGCGATCTATCTTGGCGATCGCGTCATTGCGCTCGAACCCAATCCCGGCCGCATTGCCGAGCTCATCGACGTGCCGCTAACGCGCCCGCGCAATCAGCTGACGACGCGCGAGGAGCCGGAGTTCCTGGCGCTCCGGCGCAAGCTGTTCGATTTCGTGCTGAGGTACGAGTGATGAAGGCGCTGAAGGGTTTCACCTTGCCGATCCTTTTTCTGGTTCTCTGGCAGGCCTGGGCTTTCCTGTTCGGCATCCAGAGTGATACGCTGGCTGCCCCCGCCGATATCGTGACCGCCTTCGTAGCGGGCATGGAGGATGGATCCATCCTTGAGGCGACATGGATGACGTTGGTGGCCGCGGGCGGTGGATTGGCCATAGGTGGCGGTCTCGGCATTGTAATCGGCTTCATCTTCGGTCTGCTGCCGCCGCTCTCGCGGCTGTCGCGGGTAACCGTCGAAGTGCTGCGACCGGTTCCGGCCGTCGCCATCCTCCCGATAGCGTTGCTTGTCTTCGGTTTCGGCTATGCGATGGAGATGGCGATCATCGCCTTTGCCTGCTTCTTCCCCGTCATGCTTTTAACCGAAGGCGCAATCCGCCAGATCACGCCGCGGCTGATGGAGGTCGCCCGTGTGATGCGACTCTCCGCTGTACAGCGCACGTCCAAGATCGTGCTGCCGGCCGTGCTGCCGCGCATGTTCGTGGCTCTGCGTCTTGCCGCTGGCATTGCTCTGATCGTGTCTGTCACGGTCGAGATCGCAGCCAATCCGCAAGGCCTCGGCTACCGACTGATGCTGGCGGGCCAATCGCTGCGCCCGGCCGACATGTTCGCAACCCTTTTCTGGGTTGGTCTCATCGGCTGGTCTCTGAACTGGATTCTGGTGAGGACCGAGAAGAAGCTCTTCCCGTTCCATTCGCTGCGGAGGATCGAGGAATGATGCGCCCCGCCAACCTCGTCTGGCTCGCCGGAAGTCTTCTGGTGACCGTGTTCGTCTTGGCCGCCTGGCAATGGATCGCCAATCACGGCTATGTCTCCAAGGTCTTCCTGCCCGGTCCGGACCGCGCCTGGGCGGCTCTGGTGCGCGACTATGGCTCCGGCAAGCTCTTCACCGAAGTCGGGGAGACGGTGCTGCGGATGGTGTTCGGCTGGCTGGTCGCCTCGGTGATCGGTATTGCGCTGGGGGCTGCCATCGGCATCTCCCCGTTAGCCCGCACCTGGATCGCTCCCTCATTGGAACTGATCCGCCCGCTGCCGGCCTCGGCCATTGCCCCGGTCGCAATCGTTTTCCTGGGCATGACGGATAACATGATCCTGCTCCTCATCGCCTTCGGCTCGGTCTGGCCGATGCTGCTGACGACAATTCATGGCTTTTCCAACGTGCATCCGCGCCTTGACGAGGTTGCCCGCGTGCTCCGCTTCAACAGCTTCGAGCGAGTCTACAAGATTGCCCTGCCAGCCGCCATGCCGGACATTATTGCCGGGCTGCGCCTCGGCTTGACGATCGCGCTCATTCTAACCGTTGTCGGCGAGATGATCACCGTTCAGGGCGGACTGGGCAGTCGGATCCTGTTGGCAGCCCGCGCCTTTCGCGCCCCGGATATCTTCGCCGGCGTCATCATGCTGGGGCTCGTCGGTCTCGTCACGAACATCGCGCTGACCGCTCTGGAGCGGCGCCTGCTGCGCTGGCAGCCTGCACCGGCAGCCTGAACATCAAATTACATTCCAACACTCGGGAGGAACGGGAATGAAACGAACCATTGCAAGAGCAATGCTGACCACAGCTGCGCTGGCGCTATCGGCCATATCGGCACTGGCGGCGGACAAGATAACGCTGATGTACACCGCGTCTGCGCCCAATCTCGCGGCCTTTGTCGCCAAGGACCAGGGATTCTTCGAGAAGCGCGGCCTGGATGTCGACCTCAAGCTCGCCCAGAACGGCTCTGTCATCGTCACCGCCCTCGTTTCCGGTTCCGCCCATATTGGGATTCCGACGCCCGTCGTCGTCTTCCAGGCGATCGACAACGGCGTCGACCTGCAGGCGATCGCCTCGACCAACGTGTTTCCAGACCCGAGCGCAGCCGGGTTGGTCGCCGGCAAGGACAGCGGCATCAAGGGACCGAAAGATCTTGCCGACAAGAAGATCGGGGTACCGGGCGTCGGCGGGCTTCTGGATGTCGTGATGCGCGAATGGGTCGATCGCAACGGCGGCGATTCCAGCAAGATCAACATCGTCGAGATCACACTGCCGCAATCTGCAGACATCCTGAAAGCGGGACAGGTCGATGGCGTCGCTAGCGTTGATCCTTTTGCGAGCCGCGCTGTGGAGTCGGCTGGCGGCATCCTGATCGGCAACTATCTCGACATCATTCCCGACGGCACGGTCGCCAGCATCTATACCGTGACGACGGATTGGGCCTCGGCACACAAAAAGGAGGTCGCCGACTTCCAGGCGGCGCTGGACGAGGCGCTGGGCTACATCAAGACACACGACAAGGAAGCCCGCGATAGCCTCGCCAAGTATACGACACTGCCGCCGCCGGTCGTCGCCAATTTGAAGTTTCCGAACTTCTCGACCCATCTCGACCCGGAGAAGAGCTTCACCTTCTGGAACGAGCTGGCCAAGAAGCGCGGCCTTATCACCAAGGACGTGGATCTCCAGGCCTTCACGGTTCGCTATCCGGGCGAATGATCTCCCGAAAAAATCAGCGCCACGCCGAAAAATCCCCATGGCGTGGCGCGTCGTTCACATCCAGGAGCATCCCATGGCCCGCAAATTCGTCGATATATCGGTCGCGCTGAAGTCCGGCATCAAGTCCGATCCGCCGGGGCTGATCCCCAAGATCACCTATCGCGATCACGATTACGGCGCGCTCGAATTCGAGCAGATGTCCGGCATTCCGGTAGACAGGCAGCTGGAAGGCAAAGGGTGTGCAGCCGAGGAAGTCGTCATGACGACACATAACGGGACACATCTCGACGCACCGTGGCACTATCATCCGACGATGAACAATGGCGAACGCGCCTGGACCATCGACGAAGTACCGCTGGAATGGTGCTATGGCCGCGGCGTCAAGCTTGATTTCCGCGACAAGCCGGATGGCTATGTCTGCACCGCCGCCGATGTCGAGGCGGAACTGAAGCGTATCGGCCATGAGCTGCAGCCTTTCGACATCGTGCTGGTCAATACCTCAGCTGGCGTCCGCTATGGGCACGATGACTATCTTGCGCGGGGTTGCGGCATGGGGCGCGAGGCGACGCTGTATCTCACAAGCCGTGGCGTGCGCGTCACCGGCATCGATGGCTGGAGCTGGGATGCACCCTTCATTCACACGCGCCGCAAGATCGAGGAAACGGGCGACTATTCACTGTTCTGGGAAGGTCACAAGGCCGGCGCCGAACAGGCCTATTGCCACATGGAGAAGCTCTCGAACCTCGAGAGCCTGCCCTCCACCGGCTTCATGGTGTCTTGCTTCCCGGTCAAGGTTGAAAAGGCCTCCGCCGGCTGGTGCCGTGCGGTCGCCATCATCGAGGATTGAGCGGCGAGCCACTCAGAGTTCTGCGCCGTAAGGCCACACGACAGGAGATTTTTCATGAAACTTGCGACACTCAAGAACGGTACGCCGGATGGGCGGCTGCACGTCATATCGCGCGATCTGACCACGGCCGCACCGGCACGCGCGGCAACCACGATGCAGGCGGCGCTTGATGCCTGGGATACGGTCGTGACCGATCTCACCGCGCAGTATGACAGCCTCAACAGGAACGCAGAGAAGGAGGCTATCGCCTTCGATCAGGCAGAAGCGCTTTCGCCGCTGCCGCGCGCCTGGCAATGGCTCGACGGCTCCGCCTTCGAGAGCCACGGCGACCTGATGGACATCGTCTTCGGCATGAACAAAAAGGAGAAGTTGACCAAGCCCTTAATGTACCAGGGCGTGTCCGATCGCTTCTATGCCCCGACGCAGGATGTCCCCTTCCGCTCGATCGAGGACGGCATTGACTTCGAAGGCGAGTTTGGCGTGATCGTCAGCAGTACGCCCATGGGCACGAGCGTGAACGAGGCATCGAAATTCATCCGCCTCATCGTGCAGATCAATGACTGGAGTTTGCGCAAACTCGCCCCCGTTGAGATGAAGACCGGCTTCGGCTGGATCCAGGCAAAGCCACCCTGCTCCATGGCACCGGTCGCCGTCACACCGGACGAGCTCGGGTCGGCCTGGCGCGATGCCCGTGTAGACCTACCGTTAAACGTTCATTGGAACGGCAACAAGTTCGGAGCGGCCAACGGTTATCACATGGCCTTCGGCTTCGACGATCTTGTCGCCCATGCGGCCTATTCCCGTGATCTCGTGCCGGGTACGATCATCGGTTCAGGCACGGTGTCGAATGCCAATTACCGCGAGATCGGCTCCAGCTGCATCGCGGAGCGGCGCGGCATCGAGATGCTCGATCTCGGCGAACCGAAGACCGCTTTCATGGCGTTCGGGGATACGGTCAAGATGGACGTCTTCCTACCCGACGGAACACCAGTCTTCGGCGCGATCGACCAGAAGGTGGTCAAGGCGGGCTAAGTGGGCATCCGCCACAGCGGAACCCGCCAGCGCCGCTCCACGCAGGCGCATATCCTTGCCGGGTTTGCTGTAACGCTTATCCGCATCGGTTTCACCGACGCCTACCTCGGCCCGCGCAACGCCGTGAAGGCTGACTGACCATGGCCCGCTCCGTGTAACGGGCCATGGTCAGGCATGAAAATCCGATCGACTTCCTGCTCACCGCAAAGCGCAACACCAATGCCGCCAAGCGCCGAAGCTACACCGCCCCCTGGGACAGGATCGACAAAAATATCGGAACATGTGATCTAACCACAGCGGAAACAATGGAAAACAATATGATTTCCGCCGTGATTCGGGTGAGTTTTATCCGTCCATCAGCTGAAGATCACCTGAATATCTGCGTATTCGACCAGACCTTCCTCGGCGAATTCCACGCCGAGACCTGAGGACTTCACGCCGCCGAAGGGCACATTGGGCTGAATCGCGCCGTGTTTGTTGATCCAGACGGAGCCGGTTGTGATGCGACTTGCTATCTTCTTTGCCGCCGCGATATCGGACGACCAGACCGAGCCGCCGAGACCGTTCGGGCTATCATTGACGAAGCGAATGGCTTCTTCCACATCCGAATAGCGGATGATCGGCAGCGCTGGGCCGAACTGTTCTTCATCGACCAACGGATCGCCGTCTTCAGGCCTGCCACGATCGTCGGCGGGAAGAACGGCGATCCGCCCGGCTGCCACCCAGCAGTACCTTGCTGTTGCGCTTGGCATCGGCGACGAGCCGCGAAACCTTGTCGAACTGCATCTGGTTCTGCATGGGACCGAGCATGCTCGCTTCCTCCATGCCATTACCGACCGGGATGTTCTTTGCATAGGCTACTAGCTCGTCGCAGACGGCATCATGTATGGAATCGTGTACATAGAGTCGCTTCAGCGCGGCGCAGGTCTGACCGTTATTGATGAAGGCGCCCCAGAATAGACCTTCAGCGATTGCCTTCGGATCGGCATCCGGAAGCACGATCCCTACGCGCTGCTCCCGCTCCACAGGCGATAGGAAGCAGTTGCCGGCGAGTAAAGGCGATAGCAAACAACAGGGCGACGATCTCCGGCCGTGCCGATGCGGATGGCTCGCATCTGCCTCGACGCGACGCCGCTCACCTGAAGTCCGTTGGGTTCCAGTGGCAAAGGGATGGCCCCAAGGCTTATTGCCGTTGCTGCCGCCAAGGTACGATCAGTTTCTCGAGGATATCCAGGAGATAAGAGAAGGCGAGACCCAGTACCGCGATGACCAAAAAGCCGACATACATGGTATCGACCCAGAAAACCGTCCAGGCCCACCAGATGCGATAGCCGACGCCAGAATCTGCGGTGGAAAACTCCACGGCCACCAGCAGGATGAGCGCGGTGCCCATGCATATCCGCAGGCCGGTGAAAATGCCGGGCAAGGCGCCTGGAAGCGCGACCGTCAGGTAGGTCGTCAGGCGGGAGGCTTTAAGGTTTTTCGCAACCTCGAAATAGATTTTCGGGATGCCGACCACGCCTGCATAAGTGTTCAACGTCATCAAGAAGAAGACATTGATGGCGATGACGACATATTTAGATGTCTCGCCGATGCCGAAGATCAGCAAGAGAAGCGGTAGCAGCGCGATTTTCGGGATAGGAAATATGGCCGCGAAAAGCGGGTTGAGCGCCTCGTGGACAGGACGGAACAAGCCCATCGCAAGGCCGACTAGAATGCCGGGGATTGCCCCCATGACAAGACCAATGGCGATGCGCTGCAGGCTGACGGCCAGGTCGCCCCAGAACTGCGCCGTCTGGATCTGCGCGGCCGCCGTGGCGAGAACTGTCGTCGGAGCAGGGAAGAAAGCAACATTGATCAACCCGATCCGCGCCGCCAGTTCCCACAGGCAAAGGAGAAACACCGGAAAGATGATGCCGAGCGGAAGGGCGCCGAGAAGACCTGAGCCTCTGCCAGATCGGGTGGGCGTCGTTAATTCTACTGCAGCCATGATGGCCTCCTGGTGCGCGTCCAGCAAAAGTGCGTAAGCGGTTTTGCGTCCGGACTGCGAAAAACAAATCGATACAGCATTTCCCAAGATCCGGTTTTTACCGGAAATGCTCTAGTGCGCCTGTCGCTCGATGCGCCTGGTTTCCTGGCGGCGTGCTTCCAGCACTTCCTGACCGAGGATATCCCAGAGCTCGCTCGTGTAACGCGCAAATTCCGGCATGCGCCTGATTTCCGCCGAATGACGGGGACGGGGAAGATCGATCTGCATGCTGTGAATGAGGCGGCCTGGAGCCGAACTCATGACCACCACGCGATCGCCCAGGAGCACCGCCTCGTCCAGCCCGTGGGTGATGAAGATCACGGTCGACCTGAACTCTTCCCAGAGGCTGGCGAGTTCCTGCTGCATGAGCAGTTTGTTCTGTTCATCGAGTGCAGCGAAGGGCTCATCCATCAGCAGGATTTCGGGATTGGTGGCAAAAGCGCGGGCAATCGAAAGTCGCTGTTTCATCCCGCCCGACAGCTGATCGGGACGAAACTTGCGGAAGGAATAAAGTCCCGTCTTCTTTAGAAAATAATCGACACGGTCCTGGCTCTCAGCCCCTTTCCAGTTTCGCGTCGCCTTCAGTCCGTAGGCAGCGTTCTCCTCGACCGTCAGCCAGGGAAAGACGGATTCCTGCTGGAAGATCATGGCCGTCATCGGTCGGGTCCTGTCTTCGTGGCGGATGGCAATGCTGCCGGTCGATGGTGAATCGAGACCGGCAAACATGCGCAGAAGGGTGGATTTGCCGCAACCGCTCGGCCCGACGATGCAGAGAAACTCCCCACTTGCCACGGTCAGTTCGATCGGACCGAGCGCCATGAAGCCCCTTGAAGAAGGGCCGAAAGTCCGGCTGACATCCTTGACTTCCAACTTGCCGGGAACTTGATCGGCTAATGCATCTGCTGCGCTCATTTCTCGGCTGCCTCCTTCAGGATCCCGCTGTTCAAATGGCTTTCAAGTTGCGGATCGCCCTTGATCAACCCTTCCTCGCGGAGGACATTCAGCTGCCATTTCAGCCCGTATTCGCCATCGACATTGATCGCGGCGGAGTCCGAGGCGGTGCCAAGCGACATTCGTGCGTAAACCGCGGCACTTTCGGCGGGAACGAATTCCTGGAAAATTTCCGCGATCTTCTTGCGACCTTCCGGCTTCGGCAATTCCTGGCGCATCCACGTGTTTGTCTTAAGATACGCCCGGATGAACCGCTTCGACAGATCGGGCTGCTGCATCATTTTGTCGGAAAGCGCGATGAATGCCTGGGATGCGTTGGGCAGGATATCCGCCGAGCGAGCCACAATCGTCGCCTTTTTGCTATCGGCGAGCATGGACATGAATGGGTCGATCACGATTGCACCGTCGATCGCGCCGTTGGACAAAGCGGGGATGATATCGGGCATCGGCATACCGACGATCTTCACGTCTGCCGCGGACAAACCGATCTTTTGCAGATAGGTCTTGAGCATGATATCGAGAATCTGGCCCGGAGCCGTTGTTGCAAATGTCTTGCCTGCCAGATCCCTGGCCGGCGCGGCCGGATCCTTGATGAGGTCCGAACGGACAATAATTCCCGTTGGGTCCCCGCCAGGCGCGGAGGGTTCCAGAGCCAGAGCCTCTGCAACGAGGGTGATCTTCGCACCCCGAGCCATTGCATTGAAAAGTGCTGCACCTGACGTCGTGATGGCTGCATCCACCTGGCCGGTCGCCAGTGCAGGCGCAATTTCCGAGCCGGACTTATAAAAAACAGACTCGATCTCGATGCCTTCTTCCTTGAAGAAGCCCATCTTCATTCCCACGAACACCTGAACCGGAACCCGGATGCTGCCGAAGCGGACCTTGTCCAGGGCCCACACCGGTTGCGCTGCAGCGAGCAACAATGCCGTCGCAACAATTCCCGAAAACCATTTCTTCATGACCACCCCTCCCTGGGACGTTTTTGATCGGATTGGCGGGTTAGAGCGGCGAACGGACCGCTGAAACGCGCTCACTGCCTTGTTTCTGCGCAATTCTCGCCACGGCAGCAGGAACGGCTCGACACCCTCATGAAACCTCTCCTCCAGAAGGGTGCGCCGCGATTTTCGCCACTTACATCGGGTTCCGGCCGATGAAGAATTCCCGGAACGGCTCCATCGAAGGGTTAAGTCCCGCATCGGTCAGCCCCTTGCGCAGCGTCTGCATCTGCGGATCGTGAATGCGCTGGGTCGGCATGCGCAGCGGGCCGCCGTTATAGCCCTGCAGCCAGCCCTGGAACTTCCAGACATAGCGATTGATGAAATGGCCGCCGTGCATCTGCTGGGCGACCAGACCCTTCGCCTTGCGCGCGGGATGCATGCGCCAGTAAATCTCGCTAGCCTTGTCGAACTCGCCTTGGCGCAACAGGTTAAAGACCTGTGGGATCAACGGCCCCCAATATTCATGGTCACTAGTGGCCGACAGCTGGATCGGCATGATCTGCGAGAGCGGGATCAACTCACCCTCAATCGGCATGGAGATGACCACCTCCTTGCCGAACAGGCGATCGCATTCGATTACGCTCTGGATCGATGGGAAACCGCCTTCCGCCTTGATGGCCGCAACATTCGGGCAATCGTCGATCAGGCGACGGATGAGCGAAACCGGAATGTCGGAGGGATGGATGCGCGGTGAAAATCCCCAGAGGAACATCGGAAACAGCATGACCGCGAGATTGGTCGAGTCGCACATGGCCTTTGTGTAGCGATAGATGTCATCCTCGCTTTCCGGATAGAAAGCGGGAGGATAGGACAGAAGCACGAATTCGGCTCCAGCCGCCTCTGCCCGCTGCACGGCTTCGATATTCTGTTCTAGCGTGTTCCAGCTGGCATGATGCGTGATAACCAGCCGATCGCCCGCCTCGTCCTTCATCATCGACATGAAGTCGATATACTCATCCAGTGTGATTGAAACCTCGGAAACCGCGAGCGAGCCTATAAAGCCGTGTTCGATGGCGAGACGGGTATCATGGCGGATAGCCTTCTCGTTCAGGCGGGTCAGATCGTTCGAGAAGGACGGGAGGGTGCAGTTGATCACACCTACCAGCTTCTCGCGTGCCCATTCGCGGGCCTCATTTTTCTTGTAGGACGCCATTGCTTCTTCCCTTCACAGCGTTTCGCCAGCGCCTTGCCAGGCGAGATATTTCATTTCCAGGAACTCCTCGATGCCGTAGATCGAGCCTTCCCGACCGATGCCGGACTGCTTGACGCCACCAAATGGCGCGACTTCGTTGGAGATGAGCCCGGTGTTGATGCCAATCATTCCCGCTTCGATGGCTGCAGCGACGCGCCAGATGCGGTCGGCATCCTTCGAGAAAAGATATGCGGCAAGGCCGAACTCCGTATCATTGGCCATAGCGATCACCTCGGCCTCGGTTTCGAAGCGAACGACAGGCGCGACCGGGCCGAATGTTTCCTCCCGCGTCACCCGCATATCGGATGTCACACCGGCCAGAACCGTGGGTTCGTAAAACAGGCCGCCACGCGCATGGCGTTTTCCGCCGCTGAGGACTTCAGCGCCCTTGGAAACGGCGTCGGCAATGTGTTCCTCAACCTTTTCAAGCGCAGCAGCATCAATAAGCGGTCCCTGCTGGACCCCTGTCTCAAAGCCATCCCCCACTTTCAGGGCGGCCACCCTCTCCGCCAGTAGCCGGGTGAAACGGTCGTAAATGCCCGCCTGAACATAGGCGCGATTGGCACTGATGCAGGCTTGCCCGGTATTGCGATACTTGGTGGCGATCATGCCTTCGACGGCTTGATCAAGATCCGCGTCGTCGAAGACGACCAGCGGCGCGTTGCCTCCGAGCTCCATCGACGCTTTCTTGATCGTGGCTGATGCCTGCTCCAGAAGAAGACGGCCCACTTCCGTCGAGCCTGTAAAGGTGATCTTGCGCACCAGCACGTTTCCGGTCAGTTCTGGTCCGATCTCACGCGACTTGCCCATGACCACGTTGAAAACGCCCTTGGGAATTCCTGCGCGTTCGGCTAGCTCTGCCAGAGCAAGGGCAGTCAAGGGTGTCTGCTCTGCTGGCTTGACCACCATCGTGCATCCGGCGGCAAGGGCGGGCGCCGCCTTGCGGGTGATCATGGCTGCCGGAAAATTCCAGGGGGTAATGGCCGCGCACACCCCAACCGGCTCTTTCAGGACAACGATCCGGCGGCCTTTCTCCGGGGCCGCCATGATATCGCCACGCACACGCTTGGCTTCCTCGGAAAACCATTCGACGAACGAGGCTGCATAAGCCACCTCACCCTTGGCCTCCGCGAAGGGTTTACCTTCTTCAAGAACGATCAGCCGGGCAAGATCGTCGGAATTGGCCGTAATCAGGTCAAACCAGCGGCGCAGCAGGATGGCGCGGCTCTTGGCGGGAACCTGCCGCCAGGAAAGGTAGGCTTCATGCGCGGCGTCAATCGCATCCGCCACCTGGCCCCGGCTCAGCTTCGGCAATTCCGCCAGCCTTGCACCTGTGGAGGGGTTGAACAGTTCGTACGATCCGCTCTCCCCCTGATCGACCCAGCCACCATTCACATAGGCGCTGGACCTGAACAGCGTCGGATCCGAAAGAATGGCCGCAGGATCGGAAGTAACAGCGAGGGTCATTTCAGCACCGGTCGAATTGTTTGCGGGAGAGGTGTGCCGAGTCCGAGTTCACGGGCCCGGCTGAAACACATGGCTGCAACGGTCAGATCCTGAAGCGCCGACCCGACCGACTTGAACAGCACGATATCGTCGAGCGATGTCCGCCCGGGATGCCGTCCGCCCATCAAGTCGGCGAGCGGGACGAGCTTCTGGTCGAAGGAAACGCCAGCCTGCGTCGCCGCTCTCATGTCACCGGTATCGTGCGCCACTTCTTCGGTCATGTCTGCGACGATGAGGTTGGCGCGCGCAATCGTGTCCGGGTCGACTTCCCGTTGTTCGGGCAATGTCGAACCGATGGAGGCGACCGTCATTCCCGGAGAAAGCCAGCCACCCTCGAAGAGCGGCTGCTCGTCTCGCGAGCGGGCAGCGCAGATCAGGATTTGTGGCGCCGACTGCACGACGTCGCGAGCCGTGGCTTCGCCGGTGATCTCAAGATTGAGAGGCGCCATCTCCGCCTTGAATTTGGCGCGACTCTCCGGGTTCGGGCTGAACACCCGCACCGAGGAAATGCTGCGCACCGCGGCCAGCGCCTTGAGGTGATTGCGAGCCTCAAAGCCTGTTCCAAGAATGCCGACGGAAACCGCACCTGCCAGCGCCAGCCTATCGAGTGCAAGAGCCGTTGTTGCGGCCGTGCGATAGCCTGTAATCGAGTTGCCGTCGATCAAGGAAAGCAGTTCGACGCTTTCCTGATCGAAGAGCGGAATGAGATAGCTCGCACGCTTGTTGCGAATATTGGCGGCGATCAATTTCGCGCCCATCACGCCTCCCACCGGCGCCACGCCCGTCAGAGTGCGCAGCCAGAGCCCCGGGCCGCGAGCCATCGAGCGCTGGGGAAACATGGCGTCCGTGCAGTCGGCGGCATAAGCGGCCTTCAGAGCCTCGATGGCGTGATGCCATGAAAAGATCTGCGCCAGATCGTCCGATCCCAGAAAGAGAGTCGGTTGTCCCGCAGCAGTCAATACGTCGCTCATGTCCACTCCCAATGTCAATCGAGCTTTCATTCAACTTAATTGCCAGTATTGAAGCGTGTCAATCACAAAATTGATTTGATATTGATTTGAAGCATCGATGCGGCTACGAGTGCCGAAACAAGGGAGAAAACCGTGACATCAGAGAGCGATGATCTGCGTCTGCGCGCCTTCATCGACACGACCATACAGCAAGGCGAGCCGCAGCTTCCGCCGGAGCCCCGGCTCGCGGAACTGATCAATGTCTCTCGCGGCCGCCTGCGCACACTTCTCAAGCGGCTTGAGGAGGAGGGTGTGATATGGCGTCATGTCGGCAAGGGCACGTTTGTCGGCCCGCGGCAAATCGACCCCAGTTCACCCGGATGGTCCGAAGGGATCAGTCTCGGCGACATCATGGATGCAAGGCGATTGCTTGAACCGCAGCTGGCGGCAAGTGCCGCCATTTCGGCACGCCCGGCTGACGTGGTCGCATTGGAGCGCTGCATAGCAGAAATGTCGGAGACTCAGTCTTATCTTCAATGGAAGCGACTTGACGAGCGGCTTCATCGATTGATCGCCGAGGCCACGCATAACGGTTTGCTGCTTTTGCTGTACGATACGCTGCGCAACCAGGGGCGGGCTGGTCTCGATCAACGGCTCAATGCGGTGTTCGGCAAAGACAGCGCCCCATTGGAGACCAACAGGCAACATGCCGCCATCGTTTCCGCCATCAAGGCCGGCGACCCAAGCGCGGCAGAGCAGGAAATGCTCCGGCACCTGGACCAGGTTCGCGCCCGGCTGTTCGGGCTTCGCTGAAGTTCCCGCCATGCCCGTATGTGCATCAGGAGTTTATCCGACTGGAACCAGTCAGAGCGCCATGAACGTATAACTCGTCCTGGAAGGACACGACCTGGGCTAGTCGCAAACGTCTCAGTAGGCTGAGACTACCCAGCACACGGTGGCATTTTCACGCCTTGTTAACCTTTTTAAGCTCGAAGAGGCGCGCCAGCAGATCGTTTTGATCGTTGACGGTCCAGTCGTTGGAAAGTCCGAAGCCTTTGCGCAGCCACGCCATCGCTTCGAACCCGGCGATTGTTCCGCGTGCGGTCCTGAAGGACTGGAAGCCGCCGATCTCGGGCATGTTCTTCTTCACGCGGAAGTGGTCGCTCTCGATGCCTTGCTGGAGGTGCTTGGTGACATAATGCACCGGGTCTGGATGCAAAACTCCATTATCAACGGCCGTTTTGATCGCAGAAGGGAGGGTATTGGCGCCATCCGTGCCGATCTTTTCCGGCGATAGCAGCGGCTCGTCCTTGAGCATTTTGGGAAGAAGCGCTTGCCGCGTTGAGATCGCGCTTTGCGGTGAACAAAGTCTATCGGGTTTCCTCGGCTGGCGATCGCGCGGTACAGGTATCGCCACTTACTGCGGATCATGACGTAGGTCTCGTCAATCCTGACTGATCCACAATGCGGTCGGCGAAACTGGCGCAGCCGCTTCTCGATCAGAGGCGCATAGGCGAGAACCTACCAATTGATGGTGCTTTGGTCGACTTTGAAGCCGCGCTCGCGGAACATCTCCTCGAGATCTCTATAGCTCAGCGGATAGTGCAGATAGCATGTCAGCGCCTGCACGATCAGCCATACCTCGAAATGCCGTCCTTGAACCGAAGGACCGCGCAGCGACATCATCCTTCGACTGGCGCTTCAGCTTCTCGGCAATGGCATTCAGAATCATGGCTACGCTCCACAACATCGGGAGCGGAACTTCTCCGGTGATCGTCAATACGCGGTTAACCAATAAAGTTTGCGACAAACCCGTTGCCAGTGGCGCCCGTCTTGCGACCGGCACCTTCATCACGAAGTCAGGATGACGGTTATCGCACACCCTCTGCTCGCGGCTGCGAAGCCTGGCGAGATGGAAATTGCTCGCCCCAAGATCGCCTAGCGTTTCGGCAGGCCTGGCGGTCGCAGATGCCGTTTGAGAGCGGCAATGCGGAACGGGGCATTGGCGGCGCCGTAGCCGCGATAGGGACCCCGGCGTTCGACGATCTCGAAGAAGAAGCCTTCGCCGTAGTTGGGGCTGTAGAGCTGGAAATACTCTCCCTGCTCGTCGCGGTCATAGAGAATGTTGAATTCACGCAGCCGCGCCAGCATGTCATCCTCGAAGACGAAGCGGGCGGCGAGATCATCATAATAGTTGGCCGAGATCACCAGTGATACGAAACCGCTGGCCTTCAGGGCTTCGGCAGTGGCAAAGATATCGTCGGTCGCAAAGGCGATATGCTGCACCGCCGAGCCGAAGCTTTCGGCAATGAAATGGCCGGCCAGGGTGCGGCGGCTTTCCGCTCCGTTGAGCGTGATCCGCATAGAGCCGGCGTCGTTTTCAATGACCTGGCTGCGCACGAGGCCGGCAGGATCGACCACATCCACCATCGGCGTCTTGCTGGTGGAAAAGATCGAGGTGTAGAACAGAAGCCAGGTGAGCATTTCCTCGTAGTTCATCGTCTGGGCAATGTGATCGATGCGGGTCAGTCCGGTATCTCGATTTGCGGGCCCGTCCTGAACCGGCCTGAAATCGATATCCCAGATACGGGCAAGATCGCTGCCGCTATCGATGAAATGCATGAGACCACCGCCGACGCCGCGGATGGCGGGAATGTTCAGTTCGCCCGGGCCGACCGGCTGCTCGAACGGGTCGGCTCCCAGCGCCCGTGCGCGCTCGACGGTGGCCGCCGCATCCGAAACCCGGAAGCCGATGTCGCAGACATTGGTTCCGTGCATGACATAGGAGGAATGGGCAAAGCCCTCGCGCTCCGTGTTGATGATGATGTTGATCGCGCCCTGGCGCCAGAGTTCCACATCCTTGGCGACATGGCGTCCGCTGCGGGCAAAACCGAGTGTCGTCAGCATTCCCGCGAGCGTGGCTGCCTCCTCCTCGTCGGCCGCGAATTCAACGAATTCAATTCCTTCGACGTCGATCCGGTCCGGCATCGGCGGCACATCGATGCGGATGCCGGGTTCGAGCCGGCGCACCTTGTCCATCAGATAGACGAGCGAGCGATGGCCATCCACGGAGATGGATTTCGGCGAACCGCCACGAAACTGGTCGTTGAAGATTTCAAGCGACAGGACACCATCATAGCCGGTCGCGGCGACCGCCCGCATGAAACCGGTGACATCGAGATCGCCTTCGCCGGGCATATTGCGGAAATGGCGGCTCCAGTAGAGAAGATCCATGTCGATCTTCGGCGCATCGGCCAGCTGGACGAAGAAAATGCGGTCGCCGGGAATGGAGCGGATCGTGTCGGGATCGATGCGGCGGGCAAGCGTATGGAAGGAATCGACAATGAGCCCGACATTGGGCTGATCGGCCCGGCGCACGATCTCCCATGCATCGCGATGGTCATTGACATGCCGGCCCCAGGCCAGTGCTTCATAGCCGATGCGAATGCCGTGCCGGGCAGCCCGTTCGCCCAGCTCATGAAAATCGGCCGCTGCGCGGTCGATTCCACCAAGGCAGAGCGGCGAGACATTGGAGCAGATCAGAACAAGATCGGTTCCCAGTTCGCCCATCAGATCGAACTTGCGCTCGGCACGTTCGAAGGCGCGGCTGCGTTGCGGCTCCGGCATGCCTTCGAAATCGCGGAACGGCTGGAAGAGCGAAATCTCCAACCCGTGATCGCGCACCATCCGGCCCACCTCGCGCGGGCTGCCATCAAAGGCGAGAAAATCGTTTTCGAAGATCTCGACGCCGTCGAAACCGGCTGCTGCGATGGCGGCAAGCTTCTCGGCGAGATCGCCGGAAATCGAGACAGTCGCAATCGAGGTCTTCATGGGCAGCTCCGTTCAGGTGACGCGGTGAACAGCAACGAGAATGCAATCGCCATCCCGGCACAGGCTGGCGAGGAAGAGTGTATCGTTCATCCAGCCATGCCGGCCGGACGGCGCCAGAAGGACAGGCGCCGAACGGAAATAGAATTCGCTCGGATCAACCCTCTCACCGGCACGGAGCCGGGCCAGCACTTCGGGCGAAGAGACCCGGAGCCCCTCGTTCCGGACCTCTATGAGGGCACCGTCATCGGCCTCGATCGTGTAGCGCGCGCTGATTTCCGATGTGCCGTCCGAACGGACGAGCGGCCAGTCGGAGCCGCCGGGCAGAACTTTGCCCGCAAGAAGTGGGCCTTCCACGGTGCCGCCGAGAATGGGGATATGCAGCCGCTCGCCCTTCGGCGACAGGCCGCCGCTCAGGGCTTTGCCGATCTCCGCCCGGATCAGAAAGGCGAAGTCGAGACCGGGTGCTGTTGGGACGACCGGCTTTGTCATGCCTGCGTGCCTATATCGGCATAACATTCGGCAAGCCAGCGGCACATACGCTCAAGGCTTTCGCGCGAGGCGGCACAATATTCCATGGCCCGCAGGTAGCCGTGAATCAGGCCTTCGCCGGCATCGAAAGCGACCGGAACGCCAGCTGCGCGCAGTTTTTCCGCATAGGCATAACCGTCGTCGCGCAATGGATCATTCTGGGCGACGGCGATATAGGCGGGCGGCAGACCGGCATGGCTATCGGCAAACAGCGGTGCGGCGAGCGGATTGCGGCGTTCGGCAGGATCGGGAACATACATGGCATTGACCGCGGGCATGCCATGGACATTCAGAAGCGGCGCATCGGCATTTTCGACATAGGACGGCTTGTCCATCTCGAAATCGACAGCCGGATAGATGAGGAGCTGGGCCATCGGCGCTTCGGCCTTGCCATTGAGTGCAATGGCAACGGCGGCGGCGAGGTTACCGCCGGCACTGTCGCCACCGATCGCAATCCGGTTCCTGTCGATGCCGATGTCATCGGCATTCTCGTGCAGCCAGAGCACCGTGTCGCGGCATTCGTGAACGGCTTGCGGGAAAGGATGTTCCGGTGCCAGTGCATAATCGACGCTGATAACGGTCTGGCGGTTGGTCGCCGCAATCCGCATGGTGATATCGGCATGGGTCATCGGGCTGCCCTGCAGCCATGCGCCGCCATGCATGTAGACGAGTGCCGGCTGCTGGCCTCCGGACATATGGCGGTCGATGCGGACGAGGACATTGCGATCCCCGCTCGGCACGAAGCGGACCGACGTCGTGACCTCCTCCGGCTGCGGCAGGCGCATGCTTTCGGCAATATACTCGAACAGCAGACGCCGGTCCTTGGGCGAAGCCTTGGCCGGCAGGACCGACCATTTTTCGCTCCAGACTTTCAGGAAGGGTTCAAGTTCGGGATTGATCATGAAAATGCCTTTCTAGCCCTGATAGCCGAGCATGCGCGGCAGGAAGAGGACGAAATCGGGGAAAACAGTGATGATGAGAAGGATGATGAGCAGGCCTATGATGAAGGGGGCGAGATCGCGCACGATCAACCGCAGCGGCTGTTTCGTGAAGTTCGCGACGATGAACAGCAACATGCCATAGGGCGGCGTGATGAGGCCGATCATGGCGTTGACGACAACCACCACACCGAAATGGATGATGTCGATACCGAGCGCGTTGACGGTCGGGATCAGGATCGGCACGAAGATGAGCAGAATGGCGCCGGCATCGATGAAGCAGCCGAGAATGAGAAACAGGATATTGACAAACAGAAGGAAGCCGAGCGCCGAAAACTCGTACCCGCTGATCCAGAGGGCGATTTGTGCCGGAATGTCCTCCTTCGCGATGACATAGTTGAAGGCCAGGGCGCCGGCGACGAGGATACCCACCGATGCGGTGGACCGTCCGCTTTGCAGGAGCGTGCGGTAGAACTGTGCGAAGCTGACGGAACGATAGAGCAGAACCGACACCAGAAGCGCATAGGCAGCGGCCACTGCAGCGGCTTCGGTCGGCGTCATCACGCCACTATAGATACCGCCCAGCAGGATGACCGGCAGCAGCAGTGCCGGCAATGCCTTGATGGTGGCGGACGGCAACTCCCTCAACGGCACGGAATCGTCGGTCGGGAAATCGCGACGATGCGACATCCAGGTGTTGACCACGAACATGCTCGCAGCCATCAAAAGGCCGGGCACGATGCCGGCGGCAAAGAGATAGCCCACCGACGCATCCGAGACCAGGGCGTAGAGCACCATCGGAATCGAGGGCGGGATGATCGGTCCGATCGTCGCCGAGGCGGCTGTCAGCGCGGCCGCATAGCTGACCGGTATATGACCCGATTTGGTCATCATCTGGATCTCGACGCGTCCCATGCCGACGGCATCGGCGACCGCAGAGCCCGACATGCCGGAAAAGATGACGCTGGAGACGATGTTGACATGGCCGAGACCGCCCTTGAACCGGCCGACAAGGGCATGGGAGAAGTGCATGAGGCGATCGGCGATCGAGCCGACATTCATGATGTCGGCAGCGAGGATGAAGAGCGGAATGGCGATCAGCGAATAGGAGCCGAGGAGGCTCTGCAGGATCGTTTCGGCCGCAATGCCGACATCCTGGCCCGACAGCGCCAGATAGATGATCGTGCCGGCAAGCATGGCTTCACCGACCGGCATGGCTGCGAGCGTCAGCACGACAATCAGTGCGACAGCGACGATGAATGGATCGAACATCAAACCTATCCTCGATCAGAAATACTGGCGGCCATATCGAAGAGCGTTCCAGGCAATGAACAGATTGCGAACGATGATCGACAGGACGAAGGGGACATAGACGATGAAGACCAGCCCCATCGGGATGCGCAGATAGGCGGTCTTTTCGATGAACATGAAATCGATGTAGGACCAGGTGGCCGGCAGGGAATAGATTAGAACTCCCGCACCGACGAGACCGCTGACGATGTTCATCACGCGACGCGGGCCCGAGCCGACGAGATTGTAGACGAGATCAAGCCGGATCGCCTCGTTGATCCTGAGCACGAAGGCATAGCCGAACAGAATGCCCCACAGCCAGGCGCCGGTCACATATTCCTCGACCCAGCCAAGCGGCAGGTTGAGTAGATATCGAAAGACGATCTGCAGCAGAAAGCAGACGAACATGCTGCCCAGAATGAAGACGACCACATCTTCCGCCCGGCGCGTGCACCAGCCGAGAAACCATTTTATCCTATCCATCATCCCCTCCTCCCCGGGGTGGGCGGGCGGCAAGCCGCCCGCCTTCCGTCGCATCGTGTGGTCCGCTGTCACAATGCGTTGATCTTGTCGAACAGGCCTTCCGGCCAATCGGCCGAATATTTCGATGCCTTGTAGGCATCCAGAACATGATCGCGGAACGCCTTCTTGTCCGGCTCATAGACCTTGAGGCCCTGAGCCTTGAAGAATTCGACCAGTTCGGCTTCCTGGTCGAGCGTGACCTTGTCGAGCGTCTTCTGGAAGTTCATCGCGCATTCCTGGATCTTGGCCTGCTGCTCGGCATTCAGGCTGTTCCATTTGGCAAGCGAGATGGTGAACTGGTTGGCGGCAATGAGATGCGCGGTCAGGATGATCTGGTTCGTCACTTCATAGAATTTCATGCCCTTGTCGGCGGGCAGCGGATTGTCCTGGCCGTCGATGGCGCCGGTCTGCAGGCCGGTATAGACTTCGGTGAAGGCCATCGGCGTCGGGTTGGCGCCAAGCGCCTCGCCTACGAACTGCCAGCCTTCGCCGCCCGGCATGCGCAGCTTGATGCCCTTGAGATCCTCGGGCTTCATGACCGTGCGGTCGCCCTTGATGTTGACATGACGCGTGCCGATGTAGGGGTTGGCGAGGATTTTAACCTTGGCCTTTTCCTCGATTTCGGCCCAAAGCTCCTTCAGCACGTCGCCGTCATAGACCTTGCGCATGTGATCATAGTCGCGGAACAGATAGGCGGTTCCGAGGAGCGAGGTGTGCGGCACCTGATTGTAGAAATCGAAAATCGCCAGCGATGCCATGTCGAGATTGCCGCGCTGCATGGCATTGAGTTCGGTGCCCTGCTTGAAAAGCGTGGCGCCGTGATAGGATTTGAATTCGAACCCGTCGCCGAGGCAGCCGCCGAAGGCTTCGCGCAGCGTGGTGGTGCGAATATCGGCATCCGGCACGGTGTCGGAATAGATCAGCTCCACCTTGTCTGCAGCGAAGGCTGCCGTGCTGGTGAAGGCGATTGTGGCGGCTGCGACGCCGGTGGCCAGTCTTTTCAACAGATTGCGCATAGAAATCCTCCCTATCTTGCGCTGCCCCGGCATTCCGCCGTGACATGGTTCTCATGCGCCGGCGCGGAAACCCTTCCGCGACCGGTATCCATCTTCACGCTTTCGACGCGACGTCGAAAGAGCGAAATGTTGCTTCCATACGCCCGACATCCGGCTTCTCGCCGCTGAACAGCTCGAAGGCGCGCACGGCCTGGAAAACGGCCATTCCTGCACCGCTGAGCGTTCGGCATCCGCGCTGGCGGGCAACGCGAAGGAGTTCGGTATCGAGCGGAAAATAGACGATATCGGCCACCCAGCGCTGCGGGCGGATCAGATAGTCGGGAACCGGCAGGCCGGGATGTTCAGCCATGCCGACCGGCGTGGCATTGACGATGCCATCTGCCTGTGCATCGACGTCCGACAACGAACCAACCGCAAGCGCGCGTGCTGCACCATGGCGCAGCGACACGGCTTCCGCGAGTATCTCGGCCCGGCTGCGGTCCGCATCATGGATCCAGAGCCGTTCGACGCCGCAGTCGATCAGGGCATGGGCAACGGCCTTGCCGGCTCCGCCGGCACCCACCAGCAGCACGTTGCTGCGGGCGGCCTGACCCATATTGCGGCGAAAGCTTTCGGCAAAACCCCAGAGATCGGTATTGTGGCCGCTGCGGCGACCATTGCGGAAAACAACGGTGTTGACGGCGCCTGCCATTTCGGCTGCTGGCGACAATTCATCGAGATGATCGATAACCGCGACCTTGTAGGGAAAGGTGATGTTGAGGCCGGCAAAGCCGCAAAGCTCAGCAGCCCGGACGATTTCCGGCAGGGTCGCATCCTTTAAGGGATCCGTCAGGGTATCGAACAGACGATAACTGTAATTCAGCCCAAGGGCCGCACCTTCCGCCTCATGCATCGCCGGCGTACGGGACTTTTGGATTCCGGCGCCGATCAGCCCGACCTGAACGGCTTTTGTCCGCGGTCGCGTGCGTTCGACGCTGTCTGTGGCTGCGTTTGCCAAATTCCCCTCCCGAAGCAGGCCGGAAATCTCCCTTTCCGGCGCGCTTGCAATTTAATGTACTAGATAGTTAAATACGTCAAGCCATTTGTACCGGGAAGTTAATTTTGGCTGGCATCGACCGTCGAGCCGCGTTAAAAGCGGCCATGACGAACGATGACAGCAACGTGATGGAAACAAGCGGCAACCGTGCCGGCTGGAAGCAGGACCCGGAAGGGGTTCGCTCCAACATCCTTGCGATTGCGCTCGAGGAGTTTTCCCGCAACGGCCTTTCCGGTGCCCGGATGGACGAGATTGCCGCGCGGACGAGAACGTCAAAGCGGATGATCTATTACTATTTCCAGGACAAGGAAGGGCTTTACCGGCGCGTCCTGGAAGAGGCTTATCGCAAGGTTCGCCGTGGCGAAGAGGCGCTCGAGCTCGACCATTCGGCGCCGCAGGACGCCTTGCGACAGCTCGTCGAATTCACCTTCGATCACCACAGCCGCAACCCGGATTTCATCCGGCTGGTGATGATCGAGAACATCCATCACGGGGAGTATCTGCGCCAGTCGGAGGTGATCCGCAATCTCAACGCTGCGGCGATTGCCAGGGTGCAGATCATCTATGACAAGGGCGTGAGCGACGGAGTTTTCAGACCGGGCCTGACGTCGCTGAGGATCCACTGGCTGATCTCGGCACTCAGCTTCTTCAATGTATCGAACCAGAAAAGCTTTTCATTGCTGTTCGGTGAGGACCTCTTCTCCGAAAGCGGGCAGACGACGCTCCGGACCCAGGCATCCGAGACGGTGTTGCGATATGTTTGCAAGGACCTGTCCTGACTCATGGAACGGGCCGAAGCGGCGCGTTTACAGGCAGTTTTCCATTTTTATGGCGTTTTCGAAGTCCTGACAGCGACCTTCATCCCCGTCCGTTCGACCGTCACGCCCCCGAGACCTAAAACAGGATTAAAAATATCAAGTTTAAAGTTGACTCCTATGTGAAGGATTATATGTTCCCAACCGGTTCGCGTCGAACAGGGCTTTGCGACACGGGACGCGGACCGGACGATGCACAATCGAAAGGGGCATGAAATGTGGAAGCGCGGGGATGACCGCAACGAACCGACGAGGGGTCGTTGGTTCCAGGTGAAAACTATGGCGGCGTATGGCGTACCGGCGATCGGTATTGCCCTTTTGGCCGGCCATGCGGCGGCGCAGGATGTCACGAACCTTGACCGGATCGTGGTTGAGGATGACAGCGAAACCAGGCCCGTGGGACCGGACAAGACCATCGTCGCCAAGACGAGCCGTCTCGGCACCAAGACCGATACTGAAATCGAGAACATACCGGCGGCTGTTTCCGTTGTGACCCAGAAGGAACTCGAGACCCGCGCGGTCAAAAGCGTCCAGCAGGCGGTCAGCTATACGGCGGGTGTCGTGACCGACGAATATGGATCGGATGATCGCTACGATTACTACCGTATCCGTGGCTTCGACCTGACGGCGCTCGGCAGTTACCGCGACGGTCTGCCCGCCCGCATTCCGGCCTGGTTTACCGCCAGCCGCCTGGAGCCTTACGGCTTGCAGCGCGTTGAGGTCCTCAAGGGCTCGACTTCGAGCCTCTTCGGGCTGAATGCACCCGGTGGACTGGTCAACGCGATTACTAAGCGTCCGCAGGACATTGCCGGCGGCGAGGTCTATACGACCCTCGGCGACAGCCATATCGAAACCGGCATCGATTTCGGCGGCCCGATCGACAAGGACGGTGTCTGGAAATATCGTCTGACAGGCCTCTACCAGAATGGCGATTATCACTACGACTTCAGCAACGACGACCGGCTTTACATCGCGCCGGCGGTAACCATCAGCCCGGATGACGGCACGTCGCTGACCATTCTTGGCGACTATTCCAAGCGCAACAGCACCGGCGCCAAGGGCTATCCGACCGGCGCCGATATTGATCTGAATACCTTCGTCGGTGAACCGGACTTCAACCATTTCAACACGCGTCAGACCGATCTTGGCTATCAGTTCGAGCATCAGTTCGATAATGGCCTGACCTTCCGCCAGAACGCCCGCTACACGCATGTGCGGCTTGATTATGAAGAAGTCTATGGCGGCACGACCAATCCGTCCGATCCGCGCGAGGCCTTTGCTGTCTATGGCAATGCGACCCGCTTCTCGATCGACAACCAGCTGCAGCATGAAGGCAGCTGGGGTGCGTTCGACAGCAAGCTGCTCGTCGGCATCGACTATTCCCATGACAATGCACGCGAGAACATTCTCTATGGCTCCGCACCTGGCATTGATCTCGACAATCCTGTCTATTGCGGTCGCGCATGCATCACGCTTGGCCCCTACGTCAACTGGCACGTCAAGCAGGATGCGCTGGGCGTCTATGCACAGGAGCAGCTGACCTGGAACGATCGCTGGCTTCTGACGCTCGGAGGCCGTTTCGATACGGTCAATACCACTGCCGACTATATCGACAGCGGAACGCGGGACGACAATTCCGCCGATGCCTTCACCAAGCGTCTCGGCCTGACATACAAGGCGACCGACGAGATCGCCGCCTATGCCAACTATTCGGAATCCTTCCAGCCTCTGGTCGCACCGACGGCCAATGGATACACGGTCGAAGGGTCGCTCAAGCCGCAGCTCGGAACCCAGTATGAAGTTGGCGTGAAGTACAAGCCGGAAGGCTATGATGCGCTCTTCACGGCAGCCCTGTTCGATCTCAGCCAGACCAATGTGCCGGAATCTGTGAGCGCCACGGTTCAGCGCCAGGTCGGCGAAGTCAATGTCAGAGGACTGGAGCTCGAAGGCAAGATCGCACTCAACGAAAGCCTGAATGCCACGGTTGCCTACTCCTACTGGCATGGCAAGATCGTCGAGGATGGCAATGGCGGCAATATCGGCAACCGGCCGGCCAACGTGCCCAAGCATATCGCATCGGCCTGGCTGGATTACACGATCGAAGGCGAGAACAGCCGCGGCGATATCACGCTCGGCGGTGGCGCCCGCTATGTCGGACAGCGCTATTCGGACAGTGCGAATACCATTTCGATGAAAAGCACGATGGTTTTCGACATCATGGCGAAATATGCGATCACCAAGGATGTCGATTTCCAGGTCAATGTCACCAACCTGTTCGACAAGAAGTATCAGTCCACCTGCTACGTCTCCTCCTGCTATTATGGCGACCGCCGCACAGTGCTCGGCACGCTGAAATACACCTGGTAACCGCTTGGAAATCCAGGAACAGACCATAGAACGCGAAGCGGAAGCGGGCCCGTCGAAAGACGGGTCCGCATCTGCGGATTTTGCCGATCTCATCATCGCCGCCACCGGCGACAAGTACGTCTATTGCAAGGACAGTCTCAGACTTTCCCCTCCGGAAGGCCTTGAGACGATCGCCTGCCGCGATCTGACGGACGCAACAGTTTTCAACAGTGTGATCGATCGTTTCGCGCGGACCCACGGGCAGAAAGCGGATCGACGCGCCATCGTCTCGCTCTGGACGCTTTATTATTTCAGCACGCTTGCCATAGCGACCACCGTCCTCAATCTCGAGGTCGGCAGACGGGTGCCGATCGGCATCGACAGGGCTCGTCTCGCAATCGATCCCGAAACCGGCACGCCCCGTGCCTTCATCCTGCCCCATCTTGGCGAGCCTGCACCTGCCTCCGACACGATCGAGCGGTTTCTCACGCCTTTGCTGCGCGAACATCTCGAGCCTCAGATCGAGGCCATTGTCGGTCTTTCGGGCGTTGGTCGCAAACTGCTCTGGAACAATGTCGCTGCCTATCTCGACTGGATCATGGATCAGATCCGCAACACGTCCGGTCGACCGGCAGCCGTCGCGCTTGCAAGAAGCTACCGCGAAACATCCAGATTGGGTGATTGGAAGAACCCGGTCCATGGTATGATCCGGCCCGAATGCGACGCGAACGGCCAGCCCTACGGGCGTCGCAAGGTCTGCTGCCTCCGCTATGCGATCGATGGCATCGGCGGCTGCGGCATTTCCTGCCCTTTGCCGCAAGGCCGCGGCGAAAACTGACGGGACACCCGGTCAGGCGAAGCCGGGCTACGAGGTCCCGGCTCTTTCGCTCAAAGCCTATCGTCTCGACAGCATCAGCATCAGGATCGGTGCGCCGACCAGCGCCGAAACCAGTCCGGCCGGAACCTGATAGGGGAAGGCGGCGGTACGACCGATCCAGTCTGCCAGCACCATCAGGCTGGCGCCGATCGCCGCTGCGCCGGCCATTTGCGGCAGGGCATGGCGAAACCCCGCTTCTCGGGCCAGATGCGGTCCCATCAGGCCGATGAAACTCAGCGGTCCGACCGTCAGAGCCGCAACCGCGCTCATGGCTCCGGCGAGCGAGAAGAGCATAAGTCGCGCCGGCGCCATCGGAACGCCGAGCGCGCTGGCCGTCACCGGGCCGAGCGGCAGAAGGTCCAGCCAGCGACGGACAAGCAGCGCCATTGCGACCAGGCAGATCCCAAACAACAGGGCGGTCAGGGCCGACGGTATGCCGATGGCATAGGAAGATCCGCTCATCCAGCGCATCAGGAGGAAGGCGCGCGGATCGCCCGTTGCCGACAGCATGCCGATGATCGCATCGACCATTGCGCCGAGCGCGATCCCGCCCAGAAGCACGCGTTCGGCGGCAAAGCCGGATCGGGTCGAGAACAGGAATATGACCAGGAGCACAGCGAAGGCGCCGGCAATGGCAAAGGCGGTACCGATGAGCGAAGTTGCGGGTGCCGCCAGCAGGAAAAGGGCCGCCGCCAAGCCAAGCGTCGCACCGGAACTGACACCCAGGACTTCCGGACTGGCCATCTCGTTGCCGGTGAGCCGCTGCAGGATCACGCCTGCGACCGCCAGCATCGCCCCCGCGGCGATGACCGCGGTCACTTTGGGCAATCGGAGCGCCAGGAGATCACGCGTCTCTTCCCCGAGGGCCAGAACCCAGCTGCCATCGAGGTCGCGGCCGAGAAAGAGGCCGATCGCGATCGCTGCGGCAAGACAAGCCAACAAGATCAACAAGCGTCCCGTTTCCCGGCGAGGCACCTCGGTCGCGATTACCGGAGCCGGGCTCGGACGATGGCGCATTTTCAGCCGCGGTAGCAGCAACAGCAGCAAGGGCGAACCGAAGACAGCCGTCACCGCCCCCGTCGGCAGTTGATCGGCAAAGGTCCCGGCGAGCGACTGCACCCCGAGATCGGCAATCAGAAGCAATGCGGCTCCCAGCAACGCTGAACCAACCATCAGTTCGCCCGGTCGGCGGGCCCCGGCCAGGCGGCAGAGTGTCGGAGCCACCAGGCCGATGAAGCCGATCACACCGACGGCACTGGTCACGAAGGCGGCAAGGGCAACGGCCAGTGTAACCGCGATCAGGCGGATCTTAATGGTACCGAGCCCGAGCGCCTGGGCGCCACTGTCGCCGAGGTCGAGCAGCGCAAGCGGGCGGATGAGCATCAGGCTGGCCAACCCGATCAGCCCCGTCTTGATCAGAAGCGACAGCGGCATGACCCAGCTTTGCTGGGCCAGCGACCCCGCTCCCCAGATGAAAAGGCTTGCAAGATAGCGATCATTGAGCAGGGTGAGAATTGCGGCAAGCGAACCACACCAGAGGCTGATCACCAGCCCGGACAGAACCAGCGAAAAGGGCGAAAAACCGCGCTTCGAACCGATGGCAAGAACGATCCCGGCTGCAATGGCACTGCCTGCGAGCGCCACGACATCGCGGCCGAGACCCATGAGATCCGGAATGTAGAGCGTAACGAGCACGAGGGCGAGATTGGCGCCCGCTGAGATTCCGAGCGTGGTGGGCGACGCAAGCGGGTTGCGCAGGACCTGCTGGAACAGGGCGCCCGACAGTGCAAGCGCTGCGCCGGCGATCAGTGCCGTCGCGAGACGCGGCAGGGTCGAATAGAGCAGCACCATCCGCTCGATATCATAGCCCGGCAGGGGATCATGATCGAAGGACGGTGCGAGAAAGAGCAGCGCCGCCGCGAAGGCAAAGCCAATCATGCCCGCGACTGTCAGGAAAAGCGGCACACGTCCGGTGAGGCTAGAGTTTGGCATGATCGTCTTCCAGCATGGCCATGACAAGGTCGGCAAATCGGCGGGCCTCGTTGACCATGCCGAACATCAGAGCCGGTTTGAGTATGGTGAAATGGCCGGGCCGGGCGAATGGCAGCGCCTGCCAGAGCGCGCTCTGGCTGAGCGTCGGCAAGACGTCGCCGGGAACCGGTTCGAAAGCGGCCAGACGGGCGTTACGGTCCTTGACGCGCGAAAGCTCCTCGATCGCGATGGTCTGGAAGCCCCAGAAATTCGATTGTTCCGTCCAGGCGTTGCGAATGCCGATCCTCTCGAGCACATTGTCGAAAAGGCCTGGATTGCCATAGATGCGCACATGACGCGTATCCATGAAGTTGACGAAGGCAAGCGGCGGCGGCGAAAGCGCATTGACCCGTGCCTTGCAACGATCGAAAAACGCTTCGGTCTCGTCAAGGAAGCGCATGGCGTCCGCTTCGCGGTCGATCGCACGTGCCAAAACGCCCGTCGCCTTGATTGCGGCATCGAGGATCGGTCCGGCTTCCGGCGCATAGATGCTGAGCCGAAGCACAGGGCCCAGTCGCTCGAGCACCGGCAGCAGTTCATCCAGATAGGGCGTGGTCACGATGAGATCCGGCTTGAGCAGGGTGAGCACCTCGACATTGACCTCAAGCGCACTGCCGAGATCGACCACGCCGTCAGGCATCTTCGGTTCGACCACCCAGCGCCCCCAATCAGCAAGATCGGCGACGGCGGCGGGAACGGCGCCAAGCGACAGGAGCGTCGAGGCGATGCCGTAATCGAGGCTGGCAATTCGCAAGGGTCGGGTGCCAGCACGCGCCGGCATCGAAAGAACGACCGGGGCCGTCGCAAGTCCACGCAGCAATTGTCGGCGGCGCATGCCGCGTTGCGGATCAGCAGACATAGGCAAGCGGCCTTGTGGATCCCGGCTGACGGGTGACGTCCATGGCGATACCATAGATGGATTCCAGAACCGTCTTGTCGAGGAGGTCATCCGGGCAGCCCTCGGCGATCACGCTGCCTGCCTTGAGCGCGAAGATCCGGTCCGAGAAACGCGCGGCCATGTTGATGTCGTGCAAGACCAGGATGACGCTGAGGCCCTTATCGTGCGAAAGCGTCCGAATCAGGGACAGGACTTCGATCTGGTGCGCGAGATCGAGCGCCGAAGTCGGCTCATCAAGCAGCAGGCACTGGCTGTCCTGCGCCACCAGCATGGCAATCCAGGCTCTCTGGCGCTCGCCGCCCGAAAGCGTGCCGACGGCGCGGTTGGCGAACGGTTCGAGATGGGTGAGTTCGATAGCCTCCTCCACCTTCGACCGGTCCTCTTCGGTGAAACGTCCGAGGGCTCCATGCCAGGGGTAGCGGCCAAGCGCCACCAGTTCGCGCACCGTCATATCCTGTGCCGCATGGAGATCCTGCGGCAGGTAGGCGACGCGACGGGCAAAATCGCGCGATCCGAACCGGCTGATAGGCTCGTCAGCGAACCGGATTGAACCTGCGGTCGGAATAATCTGTCGCGCCAGCATTTTGAGAAGGGTGGATTTTCCCGAACCATTGTGCCCGATCAGAGCCGAGACAGACCGTGCCGGAAAGGCAAGCGAAACATCGCGCACCAACGCGCGTCCACCGATGTCGAAGCGGAGGTCCGTCGTCGAAAAAATCGTAGGCCCATCATTCATTGTCGGCAGCCGCTCCATTGTCCCGGTGGAGCCCGGCTATATAATATGACAATGGTAGTCAAGTATTTCGACCGAACGGTTTCGAACCAAGGTCGACGATAGGACCGGGCATGTGCGATTTCAGGTTCGCCCCGGATTGGTCAGGTCAAAGGCGGGAGAAAGCGAGCGGCCGCAGCACAATCGGGCAGGAGCCGCCAATGCATTCGGCGGTCAGGGGATCGGGTGAGCGAGGCAGAAGCGAGAGCGGCAACGTTGGTCCGCCGGAAATAGGCTGGAAGGTTGCAATTGTGTCGCCATCGACCGCGGCGTTGATGGCGACGGCGCAATCTCCGGCGAAAAGCGGCGATCCTACCGCGCGCGCCGGCAATGGTTGATGTCTGTGCTCGAGCGCATAATCGAAACTCCTGGAGCTTGTTGTGAGGCTGAGGATCCGGTTCTGCTGTTCTTCGACCAGGGCAAAAGCCTTGGGTATGAAGTCCTTCACCCACTCGTCCTGCTTGGCCAGGGCTGCGCGGCAGGCTTCACGTTCAGCCCAGTCCGCGTAGCTCCAGAGATGGTGGATCACGTTGAGCGGTCCGGTTTCGGCGAGCCAGTAACCCATCAGCGGCAAGTGCCGGCTCACGAATGGAAGCCCGTAGTCCGCCAGCAGTTCGAGATAGGGAATCGCCGCTCCGGGCTTCAACCGGTAGCTTCGCCACTCATGTATCATTCGTCCTCCACCAGCCGCGCTCCGGTTCGAACGATCCCTGCCGAACGAACATCTATGCGCAATCCTGTTTCAGGAGGCCCTGCGAAGAAATGGACCGTCCGTCAGAAATCATGGACGATCGACATCTCTATTCGTGGCTGCCCGCCACATGCTTGCGATAGGCGCCCGGCGATATGCCGACCTGGCGGGTGAAGAAGCGGTTGAAATAGGCGGGATCATCGAAGCCCGTCATATGGGCAACCTGGGCCACGCTGCTTTCGGTATAGACCAGATAGCGTTTGGCCTCGATGGTGACCCTTTCGTAGAGCAGGTCGGAAGCGGTCTTGCCCGCCCGGTTCTTGCAGGCGGCATTGAGCCGCGCCGGCGTCACGGCGAGTGCATCGGCATAAAAGGCCGGCGATCGCTCGATGCGGAAATGATCTTCCAGCAGCGCCCGGTAGCGGGCAAGCAGGTCATAGTCCCGGTCGGGTGCAATGATGCGCGGATCCTCCTGCGTGATGCTGAGCCGCAGAACCACGACCAGGATGCGCATGAACTGGGCAAGGATCGCGGTGCGCCGGCCCGGAGCCGACCAGACATATTCGCGATGCAGCCAGTAGAAGGTGTCGGTCACGGCCGCGATGTTGACGCCGGTTCCTTCCAGGGAATAGACGGCCGGGCGGCGGGCGGCATCAAGGAGCCTCGCGTCGCTTGCGGTCGCTGTCTTCAGACATCCAAGGGCCGCCGTGACCACGAAGCCGTCCGTACCGGGGTTGAAGTCGATCTGATGGACGATGCCGGCGGGAATGACGATTATCCCGGGCGCCGGGATCGTCAGCGAAAGTTCTTCCATGCGGATGGTGCCGCCACCTTCGCGGACCAAAAGAACCTGCATGTGATCGGGATGCGTATGCGGACGAATCCTCCAATCGTTCGGACCGCTTCGCTCCCGAATGATCTCGATATTCAACAGATCGAGTTCGACATCCGCGCCCTGATCTCCATAGAGATAATAGTGCGGAATGGTCGCCGTGCTTTCGCCGCCCATTTTTCCTCCTTCAATCGCCCTGCGGGAATTGTGCAACAATTGTGCGGCAGCGTCCATTGGTCCTGTCTCGTCCCCCGCGTAGCAATTCCCCCATGCAATATGACAAACGGGAGGAAATGATGGAACGGGCAAGCGAGGCGCGTCTCTGCGACGTGCTGGTGGTCGGATCCGGCGCGGGTGGATTGGCCACGGCAATCACAGCCAAGAAACATGGACTGTCGGTCATCGTCATCGAGAAGGAGGCCGTTTTCGGCGGCACCACTGCCTTTTCCGGTGGCGTTCTGTGGATTCCGGGCAACCGCCACGGCAAGGCGAACAATCCCGACGACAGCCGCGAGGCCGCGCGCCGCTATATGATGGCCGAGACCGGGAACTGGTTCCAGCCGGAGGCCGTCGATGCCTATCTTGAGGCCGGACCGCGCATGCTCGACTGGTTCGAGAAGGAGACCGCGGTCAAATTCGTGCCGACGCTTTATCCGGACTACCATCCGACGATGGATGGTGGCGTCGATGTCGGGCGTTCGGTTCTGGCTGCGCCCTTCGATACCAGTGCCCTGGGTGCTGACCTCAAGCGGCTCAGGCCACCGCTTTCGACCATCACCTTCATGGGCATGATGTTCAATTCCTCGAATGCCGACATCAAGCATTTCTTCAATGCCACGAAGTCGCTGACATCCTTCGCCTATGTGCTGAAACGGCTTGTCGCCCATGCCGGCGAGGTGGTTCGCCACGGCCGGGGCGTGCAGGTCACCAGCGGCAATGCGCTTGCTGCCCGGCTGGCGAAGAGCTGCTTCGATCTCGGCATTCCGATCCTCACCGAAACGCCGGCGCTGTATCTGGTCAAAGAGGATGGCCGTGTCGTCGGCGTCGAGGTTGGCGGGAAAAATCGGGGCCGGATCACCGCTCGGCGCGGCGTCGTGCTGGCCTGCGGCGGTTATGCCCATGATCTGGCGCGACGGGCAGAATCCTACGCCCATATGAAAGCCGGCGGCGGACATTACTCGCCGGTACCGGAGTCCGTCACCGGCGACGGCATAAGGCTCGCAGAGGAAGCGGGAGCAGCCTTCGACGCCGAATTCCCGCAGCCCGCCGCCTGGATGCCGGTCAGTCGTGTGCCGGGCAAAGGCGTGTTTCCTCATCTGCTCGATCGCTACAAGCCCGGTATGATCGCCGTGCTTTCAAATGGCCGACGCTTCACCAATGAGAGCGAGAGCTATCATGATGTCGGTGCCGCGATGGTCGCCTCCGGCGAGGCGGCGGCGTGGCTGATCTGCGACCATCGCGCCATCCGCAAATATGGCCTCGGCCATGCCAAGCCGGCCCCCATGCCGCTCTGGCTGTGGCTGCGCAGCGGTTATCTCAAGAAGGGTCGGACACTGGGCGATCTGGCGCACGCCTGCGGTATCGACCCAAAGGGTCTGGAAGAGACCGTGGCAGCCTACAATCGCGGTGCGCGTACGGGTCGTGACGATGCCTTCCACCGCGGCGAAACTTCTTTCAACCGTTATCTGGCGGATCCTGACCATAAGCCCAATCCGACCGTGGCACCGGTGGAGCAGGGGCCGTTCTATGCCGTTCGCATGGAAATGGGCGACCTCGGCACGTTCGACGGATTGAAAACGACTGTTCCGGGTGAAGTGCTCGATCGGCAGGGCGCCATCATTCCCGGCCTTTATGCCGTCGGCAACGACCGCGCCTCGATCATGGGCGGCAACTATCCCGGCGCCGGCATCACGCTCGGTCCTGCGATGGCCTTCGGCTGGATTACCGGACGTCATCTTGCCGGCATCGAACTTGAAACTGACAACAAAACCGACAAGAGGGAGAAAGCATCGTGAGCTGGCTTGGACTGGAGGGAAAGACTGCCGTCATAACCGGCGCCGGCGGCGGTATTGGTCAGGCGCTCGCCCGCGCCTTTTCCGGGCAGGGCGCCCGCGTGGTGCTGGTCGATCGCACCCTTGAACGAACACAACCGCTTGCGGCCGAACTGGGCAACAATGCGCTTGCGCTCGCCTGCGATCTGGCCCGGGCAGAAGAAATCGCCGCGGCTGCCGACCGCGTTCAGGAACAGGGTGGCGCGGATATTCTCGTCAACAATGCCGGCGTGTTGCGTCCCGGTCTGCTCGACAGCGTCTCGGCAGAGGACTGGTCGATGATGCTGTCTGTCAATCTCACCGGCTATATGCTTGCAGCTCAGGCTTTCGGGAGGGGAATGGTAGCGAAAGGGGCCGGTGCTCTGGTCCATGTGGCCAGTGTTGCGGCGAGCCAACCCCAGCCGGCAAGCGGCGCTTATTCCGCCTCCAAGGCAGCGATCCTGATGTTGTCGCGCCAGCTCGCCTATGAATGGGGTCCAAAAGGCGTGCGTTCCAACACGCTGAGCCCCGGTCTGGTGCGTACCCCGCTCTCGGAAGCCTTCTATACCGATCCAGAGACGAAGACGCGACGAGAAGCGATGGTGCCGCTTCGTCGTATCGCCACGCCGGACGATATGGCGGATGTGGCGCTGTTCCTCGCCTCGCCGCGGGCTTCCTATGTGACCGGTCAGGATATCGTGGTCGATGGTGGTCTCACCCAGTCGCTGATGGGACTCGTGCCGAGGCCGGGTTATGCTTGAGGCGCTGGTTACCGGAGGAGCCGATGGCATCGGTTTTGCGACGGCTCGCAAGCTTGCCGAAGCTGGCTATCGGGTGACGATCGCCGACCTCAATGGCGAGATGGCCGTTGAACGTGCCGCCGAACTCCGGGAGATTCATCCCGGTTCGCCTCATTGTGGTGTCGCCTGCGACATCACCGATGAGGCGCGGGCTGCGGAGGTGGCGGCCTCCGCAGCCTTCGACGTTCTCGTCAATAATGCCGGCATCGGCGACAGTCATCTTCCGACATTGGAACAGGGACTGGACGGCTTCCGCAAGGTTCTGGACGTGCATCTTGCTGGCACTTTCCTGATGTCACGGGAGGTTGGGAAGGGCATGGTGGCGCGGGGTCGCGGTGCCATCGTCAACCTGTCATCGATCGCCGGCCTGACGGGGCTGCCGAAACGCAACGCCTATGGCGCGGCCAAGGCGGGCGTTGTCGCGATGACCCGCGCCATGGCCTGCGAATGGGCGGGCAAAGGCGTTCGCGTCAATGCCGTCGCGCCGGCCTTCGTCGAAACCGCATTGGTAAGAAAACTAGCCGATGCTGGTCGCATCGATCTGCCGACCATCAGCCGGCGCACGCCGATCGGGCGGCTGATTGCCGCCGAGGAAGTGGCTTCTGCGATTGCCTTTCTGGTATCGCCACAGGCCTCCGGCATCACCGGCATTGTGTTGCCGGTCGATGGTGGCTGGACTGCCTTTGGCGATTTCGGAGATGCGTCGGCCTGATCTCGTGTGTGTCTGATGATCACAACGACAAGGCCCGGTGAACAGTCACCGGGCCTTGTCGCATGGTCCCCTTGGGAGGAAATCGGCAAAGGGTCTC
This sequence comes from Fluviirhizobium alvei, assembly GCF_030551875.1. Taxonomy (GTDB): domain Bacteria; phylum Pseudomonadota; class Alphaproteobacteria; order Rhizobiales; family Rhizobiaceae; genus Rhizobium_E; species Rhizobium_E alvei. The sequence goes on from NZ_JAUOZU010000020.1 coordinate 69,705, forward strand.
AGGCTGCATCCTCGATGTGACCGCCGAGGAAGAGCTGGCCGACCCGCGGATCCTTGAGCAGCGTATCGGCCTTGTCGAACATGCGGGTCTGACCGAGTTCCAGCACGAGACCGTAATCGGACATCGCGAGCGCAGCCTTGGCATTCTGTTCGACCATCAGAATGGTCACGCCCTGGTCGCGCAGACGGATGAGCGTCTGGAACACTTCCTGCACCAGATTGGGCGACAGGCCGATCGAGGGTTCGTCGATCAGGATCAGCTTGGGATCGAGCAACAGCGCGCGGGCAATCTCGAGCTGCTTCTGCTGGCCGCCGGAAAGCTCGATCGCCTTCTGGTCCTTGCGCTGGCGCAGCATCGGGAACTGGTCCATCACCTCTTCCATGCGCCGCTTGACCTTGGCCTGGTCTTTCGACGTGATGCCCCCGAGTTCGAGATTGTGGAGCACCGAAAGCTGCGGCACCACATTGCGGCCCTGCGGCACATAGGTGACGCCGCGCGCGATCATCTCAGCCGGGGACTTGCGCGTCACATCCTCGCCTTCCAGAAGGATCTCGCCCGAATGGATGTTCAGGAGACCGAAGATCGCCTTGAACACCGTCGATTTTCCGGCGCCGTTCGGGCCGATCACCGTGGTGATCGACGCCTTGGGGATGGTGAAGGAGGTTCCGTTGAGGATGGTGATGCGACCGTAGCCGCCGGTGATTTTCTTCATCTCCAGCATGTCAGCCTCCAAGATAAGCGTCGATGACCATCTGGTTCGACCGGATCTCGTCCGGTGTCCCCTCGGCGATGATTTCGCCCTGCGCCAGCACGATGATGCGCGTGCACAGGCTCATGACGAACTCCATATTGTGTTCGATGACGACAAAGGTGGTTCCGTGCTCGCGATTATAGGTGATCAGCCGTTCTTTCAGATGTCCGAGCATGGTGAGGTTGACGCCGCCTGCCGGTTCGTCAAGAAGCACGATTCCGGGTCCGGCCATAAAGGCCATGGCCGCATCCACCAGCTTCTGCTGGCCGTAGGAGAGCGAGCCGGCTGCCGTGTCGCGATAGGGCGTCAGCCGGAAAAACTCGATGAGTTGTTCGGCCTTTTCGGTGAGACCGGCATCCGGCTTGCCGAACAGGCGGGAAAGCATCGAGCCTTCGTGCTCCTGGCCGGCGAGGATGACATTGTCGAGAACGCTCATCTTCGGAAATACGGAGAGCTGCTGGAACGTACGGCCGACACCCATCAGCGACAGGTCTGCCGGGCGGACGCCATCGGTGGACTTGCCGTTGATCTCGCAATGGCCCTCGCTCGGACGTAGCTGGCCGAGGATGCAATTGAAGAGGGTCGACTTGCCGGAGCCGTTCGGTCCGATCAGGCCGAGGATCTCGCCCTGCTGGACCTCGAAGCTCACCTTGTTGACGGCCTGGATGCCACCGAAACGCTTGGAAATGTTGCGGACGGAGAGAATGGGCGCGTTCATGGTCACAGCTGAACTCCCTGTTTCAGATCACGGCGGGCTTCGTGCCGGGGCTTGAACTTCTCGGCGAGCCGCTGGCCAAGGCCGATAAGGCCGCTCGGTGAAAAGACCATCAGCACGATCACCAGGGCGGAATAGATGATGAGATAGTATCCCTCGGTGAAGCGCAGAAGTTCCGGCAACAGAATGACCACGGCGGCGCCAAGCATCGGGCCGAAGAAAAAGCCGGAACCACCGACCACGACCATCAGCAGAAGCTTGAGCGAGTGAATGAGCGCAAAGCTGCCTGGCTCGATGAACTGCACGAGCGGAGCCTGCAGTGCGCCGGCAAGGCCACCGAAGGCCGAGCCGATGGCAAAGGCGAGCAGAGTCTGGCGCCGGATCTTGAGGCCGAGGCTTTCTGCCCGGATCGGATTCTCGCGCAATGCCTTGAAGGCGCGGCCCCAGGGTGAACGCAGGATCCACCAGAGCGAGCCGGCGGCCAGCAGGAAGCAGACCAGCGAGAAATAGTAGAAGGCCATGTTGCTTTCGGTGGAGAAGCCGAAGAAGGACGGGCGCTCCATGCCGCTCAGACCGAAGGAGCCACCGGTGATCTCCTCCTCGTTGCGCAGCACGAGAAACAACAGTGTGTTGAAGGCGAGCGTCACGAAAGCAAGGAAGTGATGCTGGACCCTGAGCGCCGGATAGCCGAGCACGAGGCCAACGACGAAGCTTGCGGCAATCGAGACGAGCACGGCGAGACCCCAGTGGATGCCGGCCAGCGTCATCAGCGAGGTGATGTAGGCACCGATGCCCATGAAGGCCGCCTGGGCGAGGCTCACCTGTCCGGCATAGCCGAGCGTCAGGTTGAGCCCCATGGCGGCGATGGAAAACAGCAGCCACGAGCAGAGCGTGTAGACGATGTAGTTGCCCTGGCCGATGGGCGCGACGACGAGGGCCGCGATGCCGAGGGCAAGAAGGACGGGTTGGAGGCGGATCATACGGTTCTCCCTTCCGGGGTGCCGAGCAGGCCCTGCGGGCGCAGCAGGATGATGGCGATGAGTAGGATGAGCGGCATGGCCGAGCGATATTCCGCAGAGATGTAGACGGCGGAGAAGTTGTCGATCACTCCGATCAGTAATCCTCCGACCAATGCGCCGCGGATCTGGTTGAAACCGCCGACGATGGCGGCGATGAAGGCGACGAGGCCGAGTGTTTCGCCATTGGAAAACTTGGCGAGGTAGATCGGCGAAATCAGCACCGAGGCAATGGTGGCGAGCGCTGCATTGATCAGAAAGGTGTAGAGCACCATGCGCTTGACATTGACGCCGAGGATCTGGGCAACGGCGGGGTTCTGGGCGCTCGCCTGCATGCAACGGCCGGTGCGGGTGCGGTTGAGAAAGAGTTGCAGGCCGCCAATCGCCAGCATGGAAACGACAAGATTGCCGATATCCTGAAGGGAAACGCTGGCGCCCGCGACATGGTAGACCGTCTGCGGGAAGATCGCCGGAAACGGTTGCGCCGTGGCGCCATAGAATTCCTTGACGCTTTCTTTCATCAGAAGACCGAGCGCAATGGTCGCGATGACCAGCGGCAGGGTGCCGTGCGGCAGCATCGGCTCGACGATCAGCCGCTTGAAGGCGACGCCGAGGATAAGGAGCGACAGGGCCAGCGCCAGAAAGACGGAGGACCAGAGCGGTAGGCCGAAGACGGTCATGCCGACGAGCACGAAGAAGGCCGGCAGCATCACGAATTCGCCCTGGGCGAAATTGATGGTTTGCGACGCTTGCCACAGCAGCGTGAAACCGACCGCGGCGAGCGCATAGATGGAACCGGCGGCAAGGCCGGAAATGAGAATCTGGATAAGCTCGGCCATGGGTTCGTCCTCGGGGGCTGGTGGTCGGCTCTAGGAAAGCATCGGATGGGGACCGGCGGCGCGAGCCGCCGGTGGGGTTCATGCGGCTCAGTTCGCCGGCAAGATGGCGTCGACAACCTGCTTGCCGTTCTCGACCTTGACGAAGAAGCTCTCGCGAGACATTTCGCCGGTTTCGTCCCAGCTCACATCCATGAGAACACCGGGATATTCGGATGCCTTGAGCGTCAGGCCATGCATTTTTTCGGCGATTGCCTTGCTGTCGGGACTACCCACCATTTCGGTGACATATTTGAGCGTCCAGGCGGCGATATAGCCTTTGATGGCATTGTGGTCCGGCGTGTACTTGAACTTGGTCTTGAAGCGTTCGACCATTTCCTTGAGTGCCGGAATATCGGCGTCCGGTGTCAGGCCCACATGACCCATGGCGCCGTTTGCTGCATCGCCGGCAAGCTCGATCACCTTGTGGCCGATCAGCGTGGTTTCGCCGAGCAGCGGCTTGTCGAGGCCCTGCTTGCGGGCTTCGCGCAGGAAGCGGGCGCTTTCTTCTTCGGTGTAATAGACGAAGAAGGCTTCCGCGTCGGAATTCTTCAGCTTCAGCACGTCAGCGGAGAAATCGGCCTGCGCCTGTTCGGATGGCACATCGACGACGATCTCAAGGCCGGCTTTCTGGGCTTCGTCGAGGAATGCCTGATGGCCGCCCTTGCCGAATTCGGTATTGGCCCAGGCCACGCCGACCTTCTTCACGCCCATCTTCTCGATCATATATTTCACGAGTTTCGGCACGCCCTTCTGGGAACCGAAAGCGGTGCGGAAGATGTAGGGGTTGCCCTTGGCGGTGATCGAAGGCGCTTCCGACCCGGTGAACTGCGGAATGCCATATTGTTTGGCAACCATCATGTTGACCACGGTCGAGGACGAGAACACCGTTCCGGTAATGGCATAGATGCCATCGTCGATCGCTTTCTGCACCATGGCGCGGGAGACCTGCGGATCGGTCTGGCTGTCATATTCGAGAACGCTGACCGGCTCCTTGAGAATACCGCCGGCGGCATTGATTTCCTCGAAGCCCATTTTCACGCCGTCGCGGAAATTGGTTCCGGCGGCCGCACCCGGTCCCGACAATTCTACGATGGAGCCGACCTTGAGCTCGGCCAGCGCCGGTACCGCGGTGCAGGCCAACAGAATTGCGGCTGTTGAAAGCAGTTTCCTGATCATCATCTTCCTCCCGTGAATGATCCTATCAAAAAATCCGGCAGCGGTCCTCATGACGACTGCTCGGAATGCGACCGCCCTTGAACTTCTCCCGGGGCAGGCGAATTCTTCCATCCCTTTGTTTCGATGCGGCTACGCTGCCGCCTTCAGGCGTCGATCGAACGCATCCCCATCAGGAGTTCCGCAAGCAGAACCGCCTGGGCGTTGAACATTCCCGAACCCGGCATGGTGCCGCAGCCTGCGGCACGCGCAGCGGCGATCAACGGCGGCACCGCCGGTCGCGTCACCACATCGGCGACGAATTGTTGCGGCGTCAGGAATTCCGCCTGGACAGGCAGGGGATCTCCCTCTCGCATGCCGAGCGGCGTTGCATTGGCAATGAGCGCAAAACCGCGCGGATCCGTGCTGCCGGCCCGCGCCTTGCCCGGAAAGGCCTCGTTCAGCCGCGCAAGAAGTGCATCGCGCTTGCCCGCATCGATATCGTGAAGCGCAAGTTCGGTGGCGCCGCGCGCCAGAATTTCATAGGCGATGGCCGAGCCTGCTCCCCCCGCGCCGATCAGGAGTGCCGGTTTGCCGGACACGTCGAAACCTTCCGCTGCAATGCCATCGAGATAGCCGTGGCCGTCGGTCGCATCGCCGATCCAGTCGTCGCCGTCGCGGATCATGATGTTGACCGCGCCTGATGCCCTGGCGCGTGCCGATGCACGGGCGCAGAAGGCAAGGCAGGCGACCTTGTGGGGAACCGTGACGATGATGCCATCGACATTGCGCATCGCACGGGCTTGCGCGAGCCAGCCGGCCACATCCTGCGGATGGATGTCGATCGGGACCACCATGCCGTTGAAACCTCTGTCCGCCATGATCCCGCTCAGGGATGCCGGCGATTTCACCTGCCCGATCGGATGGCCGATGATCGGAAAGATCCGGGTTTCTCCGTCGATCTTCAATTGCTGCGTCATGCATTCCTCCCGAGGCGCGGGCCAACGCTTGCCCGGCCACTTTCGTGATAGACAGAACCATGGTCCCCGCCGCCGGGAAATGGATGATGGGACCGAAACATTGGACGATTCATTGAACGGTCCCCGCCGAGAGCGCGGCAATCGTCTGCGCAATGCCGGCAGCAATTTCCGTCGCAGGCTGCGGTCCGAGGAAGGCAGGCGCCGGATCGGATGCCAGATCAGCGGGAATGCGCAGAGGCTCGCCGCGAACGGTAATGCCGTCCCAGCCGGTCTGGCGGGCAAGTTCGCTGACGAAAGCATCCATCTCAGCGATGTCGCCTGCCATCGTCAAAGCAGTCGCGCCCTCAAGCGGCACTGTCATCGCACTCGTGAGCATCCGCGCCACGTCATCGACGAAGACGAAGCCGACGCGGCCGGAAAATCGGATTTCCGCCGGGGTTCTGGCGACGGATGCAGCAATCGCGATCGATGGTCCCGCAGCGATTCCTGCGCTGATGCCGTGGCCATAGATGATGTAGGGGCGCAGTCCGAGGCTCGGAACGCCGTAATCCAGCTGCCAGGCGCGGGCTACCCCTTCGATCGCGAGCTTTGTCGCGCCATAGACTGTCATCGGTTTGGGATTGACCGCATCCTCGGGGCCAAAGACGCCCGCCGTGCTCAGGTAGGCGACCGGCAGTCGGCCCACTTTGGCGGCCTCGAAAACATTGATGCTGCCGATCAGGTTGACCCGTGTCGCAAGCACCGGATCGCGAGCGCAATCGACCGTCATCAGACCGACGAGATGGACGATACCGCCGCAATCTCTTGCCGCTGCTTGAACGGCGGCGGCATCGGTAATGTCACCGGTAATGATTTCGACTTCGGCGGCGCACGCAAGACGCTCCGGGCGCGGCGCAAGATCGAATATCCGCACCTGATGGCCGGCCTTCAAGAGTGACGCGACGGTCCGGAGACCGACAAAACCGGTGCCGCCGGTGACGAGGATTCGGCTCATACCGCTTCTCCCCGCCGTGCTGCCATCGCACGTTGGGCCGCATGGCGGGCGGCAATGGCGCCGAAAACGATTGCCGGACCGATGGTAATGCCTGGTCCGGGATAGACGCCGCCCATGATCGACTGCAGATCGTTGCCGCAGGCATAGAGCCCTTCGATGACGGATCCGTCTTCGCGCAGGAGCCGGGCGCTCTCGTCGCCCACCAGGCCCATGGCCGAACCGATGTCGCCCGGCCAGAGTTTCACTGCATAATAAGGTGCCGTATCGAGCGTTCCGAGCGTCGGATTGGGCCCATGCGTCGGGTCGCCATTCGCCTTTTCATAGACGGTGGTGCCGCGGGCAAAATCGGCATCGATGCCGGTCTTCGCATAGGCGTTCATGCGGGAAACGCTGTCCTTCAGGCCATCCGCATCGATGCCGAGCTTCTGCGCCAAATCATCGAGCGTTGCACCTTCCGTAAGATAGCCGTCGGCAAGATAGGGCTTGATGTTGGCGCCGCCCGGCCGGATCATGCCCATGCCATAGGTCTTCAGTGCGCGTGCATCGGCGATAAGATAGGTCGGCACATGGCTGCCGTCCTTGTTGGTCGCATACATGGCGGAGACGAACTGGTGGTAGCTGGTGCTTTCATTGACAAAGCGCATGCCATCGCGCCCGACCGAGATGATCCCTGGCTTGGACCGATCGAAGACGAAATGCGGGAACACGGCCATCGAGCCATCCGGTCGCCTGCGGTGCGACACCGGCGCCCAGAAGCAGGGCTGGGCGCCCGAGGTTCCGTGATGAGCACCGGCGGCAAAGGCGAGATCGTGCAGAGTGCCGGTATGGCCGGGGGCGGACGGGCTGAACTCCGGCGCCGGATGCGGCAGCTTTTCGGTCCGCATCTTTGGATGGCGTGCGAAGCCGCCGGACGCAAGCACGACGCCGCCCGCAACCGAAATGCGTTTGTCGATGCCATTCTGGTGCAAGCTGATGCCCGTGACGCCATGCGTATCCGTCGCGAAGGCTGTGGTTTCGGTCTCGGTCAGAATATCGACGCCAAGCTTGTTGGCGGTCATCAGCATGCGGCCGATCAGGGCGTTGCCCATGAGCAGGCGCGGATCGCGACCATGGCGCATCTTGCCGAGATAGTAGCGACCAATCAGCCGCGCCGAATAGGCAGCCGATTTCAGCGATTTGCCCATCTTCATCAGGTGGGCGATATCGTCTCGATCGATCATCATGCCGCCGAGAATGGTGAATTCCGGGATTGGCGGTCGGATGAGAGCGAGATCAGCTCCGAGATCGCCAGCCTCGAATGGCATCGGTTCCAGGGCGCGGCCGAAGGATGTCGCACCCTCCAGCTCGTATAGATAGTCGGGATGGAAGGGACGGGGCCGGAAATGGACGTCCGTCCTGTTTTCCAGCGTATCGATGACGTCCGGTCCGGCTGCCAGAAATGCCTCGCGCAGCGCTTTCGGACTGCGATTTCCAACCGCACGGTCAAGGAAGCCCGAGACTTTCTCGCGGCTATCATCGGCGCCGATGGCGCGGGAATGGCGTGTAAGCGGAATCCAGGTGGTCGCAGCGGAAAAAGCGGTGGTGCCACCAAGATATTCCGTCCGCTCCACCAACAGGACCCGCATGCCCTCAAGGGCGGCAAAGATAGCGGCGGACATGCCGCCGGCGCCGGCACCGAGAATAACAACATCGTAGGTTTGCCTGATCTCGGCCAGTGCTTTTTGCATGCGGTTCTCCTCTCCGAGTCCCAATCGCTCAGATGCTCCGGGTTCACCATTGCAAAAAATGGAATGTGATTCAAGAATAAAAAGTAGTTCCATTTCTGTTTTTCGTCTGCTATTCGTCGAGACAGGATCGGGAGGATCACATGCCGCAGCCAATCGAAATCGCTGTCATCGGAGCAGGCGCCATCGGTCGTACGCATATCGATTCGATCGGGCGTATGTCGGGGTTCCGCTTGTCCGCGATTGTCGATCCCATGCCGGCGAGCGCTACTCTCGCCAGTGCACTCGGCGTCCCGTTATTCCCGAATGTGGAGACCATGATTGGGTCCGGCTCGGCCAGGGCCGCAATTGTCGCAACACCCAATGAGACCCATTTTCCGGTCTCGGAGGCACTGTTGCGGGCTGGAATTCCCGTGCTTCTCGAAAAGCCGGTCTCTGAAAGTCTCGCCTCGGCCCTTGGCCTGATCGCAGTTGCAGACGAGACCGGCATTCCGTTGCTCGTCGGTCATCACAGGCGTCACAACCCGATTATTCGCAAGGCACATGAAACAATCCGCTCGGGCAGAATCGGTGAACTCGTGATGGCGACCGTCACCTGTTCGCTGGCCAAGCCAGCCTCCTATTTCGAGGCGGCCTGGCGCCGCGCACCGGGTGCAGGCGGGCCGCTTCTGATCAACCTCGTTCACGAAATCGATCTTCTCAGGCATTTTTTCGGTGAAATAGCCACCGTTCAGGCAATGGCCAGCAACAAGCGGCGCGGCTTCGCCGTCGAGGATACGGCTGCGGTCTGCCTGGAGTTTGTCGGTGGCGGACTTGGAACTCTCTGCATCTCGGACGCGGCGACCGGCCCCTGGGCCTGGGATCTGTCGGCAGGTGAGAACAGGCTGCGCTTTCCTGCCCATCCGGTCACCGCGCACCATTATGCCGGCAGCCGCGCCGGACTTTCGTTGCCGGACCTTACGCTCTGGGAGCCGGAAAGTGAACCGGACTGGACGCGGGCATTGCACCCGACGAAGATCGCCGTAGAGACGGCCGATCCCTATGAGGCGCAACTGGCGCATTTCGCCGGTCTGATCCGTAACGGCGGCGCACCGCTCGTCTCGGCGCGCGATGCGACGGCAAATCTCATCGTACTCGACGCAATCGGCCAGGCGGCAGCAACCGGACGTGTGGTTTCGGTTGACCTTTCGCCGCTGGATGCCATTAGTGGAACCATATTCAATTACGGAAATGGTCCATGAGCAGCGTCCTTGAGAAATCCCTCGCCATCATCGAACTTCTTGTCGATCACCCGACGGGGCTGCCCGTCTCGGCGATCGCCTCAGCGACCGATCAGCCTGTCAGCGGCGTCCATCGAACGCTGCAGGAACTGGGTCGCCTCGGCTATGTGCGGCAGGTGCAGGCGCAGGGCGATTACGCACTGACGATCAAATTGCCGGCAATGGGGCTAGGCTTCCTGGGGCGCGCCGGCATTACCGATGTTGCTCAACCGGTTCTGGATGCCTTGGCGGCCCGCTCGGGCGAATTGATCCGCCTCTCGGTGATCGATGGCGACCGGCTGATCTGGGTGGCGGTGGCACAGGGTGCGACACGCGGATTGCGTTACGATCCGGGCCAGGAACAGGGCGTGGTCGTGCATCTTGCCAGTTCTTCGGGCGGCAAGGCCTGGCTTGCGACGATGAGCGATGACGAAGCGCTCGCGCGGGTCGCCGCGCAGGGTCTGCTGCGGCAGGCGGATGGCGCGGGGCCAAATGCGCCGCGGAGCCTTACACTTCTTCTCGAACAATTGGCGGAAGCGCGGGCACGCGGCTACGCCACGGCGGTCGACAGCTACATCGCCGGCATGGCCGCGATGGCGGTGCCCGTCCGTTATCACGCGAATGGTCCTGTTCTTGGTTGTCTTTCCATCGCCGGTCCGGCGGTGCGGATGACGGCTGAGCGCATGGCGGAACTGGCTCCGGCGCTTCAGGCATCGGCAGCGGAACTCGGAGAAGCGGCCGCTGGGTCGCAGTATTTTCAAGCAATCGTGAAGGCCGTGGAGCCGGCTCCCGCGAAGGATCGCAAGACCGCCTGAGCGGTCTGCCGTTCCATTGCCGGGATGTCCCGACGCCACGTGCCCGCAAGTGGGGATGAATGGAACGGCAATCGATACGCACTCTCGGGTGCGATGTACTGGTCATCGGTTCGGGCGCGGCAGGTCTGGCCGCAGCCGTGACAGCCGCACATTTCGGCCTCAAGGTCGTGGTGGCGGAAAAGGAAGCCCAGTTCGGCGGCACGTCGGCCTGGTCGGGGGGATGGCTCTGGATTCCGCGCAATCCGCTTGCGCGAGCAGCGGGTATCGAAGAGCTTCCCGAAGGGCCGCTGGAATATCTGCGCAGCGAACTTGGGAACCGCGCTTCCGATCCTCGTCTGTCCGCCTTTCTCCGCAACGGACCCGAGATGGTATCCTTTTTTGCCGAGAAGAGCGCCATCCGCTGGATCGATGGCAATCGCATTCCGGATTTTCATGAAACGCCCGGCGCATCGAAGGGCGGTCGTTCCGTCTCCGTCCAGCCCTACGACGCACGGGAACTGGGAGACTGGGCGAAGAAATTGCGACCGCCGCTCGATGTCGTCAGTCTTTTCGGCATGGGGATCGCGGGCGGTGCCGATATGGCGCATTTCTTCAACGCATTGCGCAAGCCCGGTTCGGCTCTGCATGTGGCAAAGCGCCTTGCGCGACATTTCCGGGATCTCGCCCTCCATCGCCGCGGCATGCAGCTCGTCAATGGAAATGCGCTGGTGGCGCGGTTGATGCGCTCCGCGCTCGATCTTTCCGTTACCCTGATCGACAGCGCCCCGGCAATCGACCTTCTCCGCGACGGTGATCGCGTCATCGGTGCGCGTCTTGCCACACCTGGCGGCGATACACTTGTGAAGGCGGCGCGCGGCGTGGTGCTGGCAACCGGCGGTTTCCCGCATGATCCGGCCCGGCTCGACCTCATGGCCAGCAATGTCGGTGGCGGGCAGGGACATTTCTCCGCCGCTCCCCGCAGCAATTCCGGCGACGGCTTGCGTCTGGGGGAAGCGGCAGGAGGCGCCGTGTCCGACGATCTGGCCTCGTCGGTGGCGCTTGCACCCGTTTCGATCGTGCCGCGCCCGGATGGCGGTGCGGCGCATTTCCCCCATCTTGTGGAGCGGGCCAAACCCGGCATCATAGCGGTGACCCCGGAGGGCAGGCGTTTCGTCAACGAGGCGGATAGCTATCACGACTTCATGAAGGCGTTGATTCTGGCGACGCCGTCCGGGCGCCCGCCCACTGCCTGGCTGATCGCCGATCACAAGGCGCAACGCCGTTGGGGTCTCGGCTGGTCGAAACCCTTTCCCTTTCCGCTCGGTCCCGCAATCCGCTCGGGTTATCTCAAGACCGGCCGGACACTTGGCGACCTTGCGCATGCCTGCGGCATCGACCGGCAAACGCTCGAAACGACCGTCCATGTCTTCAACAGACATGCGGTGCAGGGCGAGGATCCGAACTTCCATCGTGGACGCTCGACCTATAACCGCGTCCAGGGCGATGCGGAACATAGACCCAATCCGTCGCTCGCGCCGCTCGAACACGGACCCTTTTACGCGGTGAAGATCGTGCCCGGTTCGCTCGGCACCTTCGCCGGTCTTGTGACCGACCCGACCGCACGGGTGCTCGATCGCACTGGCAAACCGGTGCCAGGACTGTTTGCGGTCGGTAACGACATGTCCTCGGTGATGGGCGGGAACTATCCATCCGGCGGCATCACGCTCGGACCGGGCATGACTTTCGGATATATCGCCGGCCGCGTGCTGGCCGGACAGCCCGTCGAGGGCATCGAAACGACCTCAAAGGAGAAAACGGCATGAACCTTTATGAACTTGCAACACTCGACACGGTTATCTTTGGTGCCGGCAAGGCAGCGCCCGCCATCGAAGCCTGGGTGAAGGACGGAAAGGGGCGGCTCTGCGGTGCCTGGGGAACCGATATCGGCACGCTGAACCGAGTCTTCGTGTTGCGTGCTTTCGACAGCCTCGGGGATCTCTATGCCGAGCGCGAACGTGCACTCCTGAGCGACAATCCTTTCGGCTGTGTCGAGCATCTGGTTTCGCTCGACATGCAGAGCTATCGCGCGCTGGATTTTCTGCCTCCGGTCGAGCCCGGCGCACATGGCCCGATCTATGAATTCCGCACCTACCGGACGAAGATCAATGGCATCGTGCCCACAATGGGCAAATGGGCCGATGCCGTGCCGGAGCGCGAAGCCTATTCCAAGCTGACGGTCGCCATGTACGGGCTCGACGGCGAGCCGCGTCTCACCCAGATTTGGCCCTATGAAAGCCTCGCAGCGCGCTCGGAGGCCCGCGCGAAATCCGTCGCCGACGGAAAATGGCCACCCAAGGGTGGACCGGACTGGTTGACCCCCGACATGACCAGCCAGATCGCCCTGCCGCTTGCCTTCTCACCGTTGAAATGACCATGCACGCGCTGTCTCTTGCATTTCTCACCACCTTCGATGTCGGTCCCGTCGATGCCGTGCGCATCGCAGCGGAAGCCGGTTACCAGATGGTCGGCCTGCGTATTCTGCCCGCCGCAGCCAGCGGCGAGCCCGACTATCCGTTGCTGACGGATGGAAAGGTGCTGAAGGAGGTTCGTTCGGCGCTTACCGACACCGGCGTTTTGGTCGGCGATGTCGAGATCATCCGCCTCAAGGCGGAAAACGACTGGGATCTCTTCGCCCGCTTCTGCGAGCGTTGCGAAGCGCTTGATGCCCGGCATGTGCTGGTCGCCGGCGACGATACCGATCGGGCGCGGCTCATCGACAGTTTCGCCCGCTTCTGCGAACGCGCCGGTCAGCATCGTCTCACCGCGGATCTGGAATTCATGCCCTGGACCGCTGTTCCGGACCTGAAAGCGGCACTTGCAATCGTTGAGGCGGCAGGCCAAGCCAATGGCGGGGTGCTGGTCGATGCACTGCATTACGATCGTTCTGCAACGACGCTCGAGGAAATCGCGGCGATGCCACGGGGGCGGGTCAACTACGTCCAGTTCTGCGATGGTGCCGTTCCCTACGATCCAAGCGACGAGGGGCTGATCCGTATCGCGCGCGGAGAACGTCTCTTTCCCGGTGAGGGAGGCATCGATCTCGTCGGCCTCGCTCAAGCCATCCCGAAGGACGTGACCATCAGCGTCGAGATCCCGCACCGGGCGCTTGCCGCAAAGGTCGATGCACTCGGCCGAGCGGAGATGGCCATTGCGGCAACCCGGGCAATCCTGCGGGCCGCCAGGCAACTGTGAGGGCGGCCACGGACCTGTTTCATTGCGAGCATCGGCGCTCGGCACGGGCTTGTCGATGACGCGGTACAGGTACCGCCACTTGCCCCGGATCATGTCATTCCGGACGTTCGGTCGCGGATCGGGTAATCGCTGCACGAACCCAGGCATGGCCTGGATCGTGATCGCGGTAACGCGGCCAGATCATCACTTCCCTCAGCGGCTGCATGTCGAATGGGATAGGGATAAGCCGTAACGGAAACAGCCGCGTCAGATGCTCGGCGAAGCGCCGGTGCAAGGTTGCGACACGATTTGTATTCATCAACAGGCTCGGCACCGCGCTGAAATAGTCCACGCTGCACTCTACCCGGCGCTGGCGTCCGAAACGCGGCAGGAACCATTCCTCGAAGGCCAGACTTTCCTCGTCGCCGAGGCGGACCGCGATATGGCCGACATCGAGATACTGTTCCATGGTCAGTGTCTCGGAAATGATCGCGTTTCGCGCGCAAACCAGACAGACATGCTCGTCGGTGAGAAGAGTGATCTGCGGGTGATCGAAACGTTCGGCATATTGTTCGGGCATGATCATCAGATCGACGCTGCCGCGCTCGAAAGCCTCATGAAGATCAAGCGGAGGACGGCAGAAATCCAGCCTTATTCCCGGTGCGCTTGACGCGATTTCCACCGCCGCCCGACCGAGAAAGACCGTTATCGCATAGTCTGAGGCACTGACGACAAAGCGCCGGTTTTCCGATGCCGGATCGAAGGAGGGGCGCAGCGATATCGCCGCCCGAGCCCGCAACAGAGCGTCCCTGACCGGACCGACAAGGCCATGCGCGAGTGGGGTCAGCTCGAAGCGCCGTCCGGCCGGAACCAGCAGTTCATCGCCGAAGAAATCCCGCAGGCGGCGCAGAGCGGCACTTGCTGCTGACTGGCCGATATGAAGCCGTTCGCTGGCGCGTGTCACATTGCGCTCTTCCAGCAAGGCGTCGAGGACGACCAGCAGATTGAGGTCAAAACGGTCCAGTCGCATGGCTTGCTTCCTGTCAATCTAGGTATGAATTGAATTCATACATACCATGAATTCTATCTGTTTTTCCACCATAAGACTTTAGGCTAAAAATTGAGAAGTGCTAAGTCACGGCACGGGAGGAGAGTGACAGCGATGGTGCCCGATCGAACGGATCGGCGACGATCCTTGCTGTCCTCAAAAAAAATGGGAGAGGGCGAATGACACAATCCAACAGTCTTGGTGGAAAGGTCGTGCTCAGTATCGGGCACGTCGCGGGAATGATCGACATGGTTGCGCTTCCTCTTTGGATCGGCAACCTCATGCAGCATTACGGGTTTAGCCCTGTCCAGGCAGGTCTCACAGTTACGCTTTTCCTTTTCAGTGTCGTCATAGCCAGCACGATCGTGGCACCATTGTTTGACCGTCTTCCGCATCGGGCGTCGGTGGCCGCAGGTTTTGCAGTCTCCTGTGCGGCATTTCTCATTGTATCGCGGCAGCCGGTTGAAAGTGCGAGCCTCCTGCCCATCATTATCATGCATGTCATTGCTGGGCTCGGCACCGGCTGCGCGCTCTCGGTAACGCATGGCAATATCGGCCGGACGGACAATCCGCATCAGCTGTTTGGCCTCGTCAATGTCGCGCTCGGCGTGCTGGGCATATTCTTCTTTGCCGGTCTGCCGCAACTGGTGATCCATTTCGACGCATCGGCAATGTTCCTGGTCTTTGCCGGCACCATGGGTCTTGCGGCAGTGGTAACGGCACTGTTCTTTCCCACCGCCGGTGGGGCGACACATAGACCCGAGGCCGCTCCGAAAATGCCGGCAGCCCCCAAGGCCGTCTGGATGCTCATCGGCGTCGTGATTGCCCTGACCTTCAATCAGGCGATGGTCTTTTCGTTCCTTGAGCGTATCGGCACGGCCCGCGGTTTCGAGACCGAGAAAATCAATATCGTTCTGATCGTGCTCGGGTTCGTGAACCTGTTGCCGGGCGCGCTGGCGGCAATTCTTCAACGGCGACTGTCGCCGCTTGCTGTCGGCTTCTTCGGTCCGGTACTTCAGGCTCTCCTGGCGCTGACAATGTCGAACTCGCCAATCTTCATGCCCTATGCGGTGGCGGCGGCGCTTTATGTCTCGATCGTCATTTTCACCCACACGTTCCTGTTCGGCCTGCTAGCGCGGCTCGATACCAGCGGCAGGGCCGTATCCGCGACGCCGGCCATGATGATGATCGGTTCCTGTACCGGCCCTGCTGTCGGCGGCGCAATCGTGGCTGGCTTCGGCTATGGCGCGCTTGGCGTTGCGGCAGTGCTTGTATCCATCCTGGCGCTCAGCCTGCTGACCCTTCTCCGGTCTGAGTTGCCCAGCGTGAGCCCGGTTGGCCAGTCGGCCTGAGCGCCCCCTGGCTCTGCCAATAGAATAGCAAACCCCGAAACTGCTTTTCCAAGGAGAAGAAATGAATAAGCACGTTGCGACCCCGGCGGGTCTACAATTTCCCGATGACATCGTCTTCAATGGCTATGCGGCGCCGGTCCGGATTGAAGGCCATGTACATGATCTCGAAGTGATCGGACGCATTCCGCCCGAGCTTGAAGGCATGTATATCCGCAACAGTGCGGACCACACCTATCCGCCGCTGCACGGCAAGGATATCTTCCTGAATGGCGATGGCATGGTTCACTCGGTGCGCATTCAGGGCGGGCATGCCGACCTGACCATGCGCTATGTGCGGACCCGCAAATTCCAGCTGGAACGTGAGGCCCGGCAGGCACTTTTCGGCGCCTACCGCAATCCCTTCACCGATTCCCCAGCCGTCGCCGGCGAGGATGCCAATACCGCCAATACGTCGATCATGTGGCATCATGGCAAACTCTACGCACTCAAGGAATCCGGCAGGCCCTATGAACTCGACCCGAACGATCTGACGACACGCGGCCAGACGGATTTCGGTGGCCAGCTGAAGAGCAAGACCTTCACGGCACATCCGAAATACGACCCCATCACCGGTGAATGCGTGGCCTTCGCCTACAATTGCGAGGGCGTGGCCAGCGACGAGATCGAAGTCTACAACATCGACAAGGAAGGTCAGTTCACCCGTACCGAGCGCTTCAAGGCGCCGTACAGTTCGATGGTTCACGACTTTCTCGTGTCCCGCCATTTCATCGCTTTCGTGATCTGCCCGATGGTCTGCGACTGGGACCACGTCCAGAAAGGCGAGTCCTACTGGCATTGGGACAGCCATCGCAAGACCTACATCGCCGTCATCCCGCGCGACCAGGGCGTGGCTGGCATCCGCTGGTTCACGGCGCCAAAGGTGGCGATGCAAACACATACGTTCAATGCCTGGGAAGACGGCAGCCGTCTCATGCTCGATCAGTTTGTGACCGATTCCGGTTGGCTCAGCCAGTTCCCGGACATCCACGATCCGCACGCTCATGAATTGCCGCCATTCGGCGAGCGCTGGATTCTCGATCTCTCCAGTCAGAGCGATACGGTCGAAATCAAGCGTTTCATCAATCACATCGGCGAAATGCCGGTCATTGATCCGCGTTTTGCCATGCGCAAGACCCGCCATTTCTGGTTCGGCACCAACAATCCCGCGCTTGGTCCGATGCTGCCTTTCGGCCCCAAGGGGCCGCCCTTCACCTGTCTCGGCCATTTCGACGAAGAGACCGGCAAGATCGACTTCTACTATGCCGGGCCGGATTCCGCGCCGGAAGAGCCCTACTTCGTACCCAGAAGCGCAGATGCGGAAGAGGGCGACGGATGGCTTCTTTCCATGGTCGGACGCCGGGCGGAGAACCGCACCGATCTGGTCATTCTCGACGCCCGCAACCTGTCGCGAGGGCCGGTGGCGATCCTGAAATTCCCCTGCCGTGTGCATGAGGGTTTCCATGGCATCTGGGTTCCGGCCGACGCGCTCGGTTCCGATTACCATCCCTGACCCAAATCGCGGCCATGCGAACAGCATGGCCGCCCATCCCAAGGCGATCATTCATGATTACTCTCTACGGTGATGTCACAAAGACACGCGCCAACCGCTGCAGCTGGATGCTGAAGGAGATTGGCATCGACTATGTCAATGAACCTCTGGCCTTCCGGCCCGGCGCCGAAAAGCCAGCGGCGTTTCTGGCGTTAAACCCAAACGGCAAGTGTCCGACGTTGCAGGACGGCGATCTCGTTCTCTATGAATCGCTGGCGATCAATCTCTATCTGGCGAAGCGTTATGGTGGTGCGCTTGGTCCACAATCGCCCGAAGAAGAGGCGCTGATGATGCAGTGGTCCTTCTGGGTAGCGACGGAAGTCGAGAAGCCTTTGCTGCTGACGGCTGCCATCCGCCACCTCTTCGAACCCAAGCAACCGGCAGATGAGGAACTGGCCATCGCGATGAAACGGCTGTCGCGCCCCTTCTCGGCGCTTGAGCAGCATTTGCAGGACAGGGATTTCATTCTCGGGGACCGCTTTACCGCCGCTGATCTCAACGTCGCGGCCGTGATGCACTTCATCCCCATTGCCGAGATAGACGTTTCGACTTTTACGGCAATGAAGCGCTGGCTTGAAACCTGCCTCGATCGTCCGGCCGCCATTGATGTCCAAAGCGTCAATTTCAGGGTGCCGACGCCGAAAAGCTCGCGCGACATCTTTGCCATGTTCGTCTGAATGCGAACGCCAGACCACCAAAGGAACGAACACATGCTTTCACTTGCTTCATCCGGCGCGATCATCGACGCCGCCATTGCCAAGGCTCGAGAGAGCGGACTGGCACCTATCGCCGTGGCGGTGCTGGACGCAGGGGGCCATCTGATCGCCTTCAAGCGCGAGGACGGCGCCGGCTTCTTCCGCTTCGACATCGCATCCGGCAAGGCCTGGGGCTCGCTCGGCATGGGCTTCGATTCACGCGAACTATCCAATCGCGCGAAGAACCTTCCCACATTTTTCTCGATGCTCTCCGTCGCCGCCGGTGGTCGCCTCGTCGCTTCCCCTGGTGGCGTGCTGATCGAGGATGCGCAGGGCAATCTCATAGGCGCCGTCGGAATTTCAGGTGATCTCGGTGATCAGGACGAGGCTTGCGCAATCGCCGGAATCGAGGCTGCGGGCCTGCGCGCGCGCCCATCGAAGGTCGCGTGAACCGCGCCACATCCGACAAGGCAACAAGGGTAAAATGACATGATCAAGATGATTGCGGCCGTGTGTAGGAAACCCGGCATGACGCATGCCGAATATCTCCGTTACCTCCAGTTCGTTCACGGAAAGCTGACCGTGGACAACCCCGTCACCCTGCGCCGCTATGTACAGAACCATGTGTTCGACGGCGCCTTTGGCGCGCAAACGGAAACGGAGCATGTCCTGGCAGCTCCGCGCGATTCCGTGACCGAACTCTTCTGGGACAGTCCCGATGACATGCGGACGACTTTCGCAAATCACGATGTCCGCACCAAAATTGGCCCGGATGGGCGCAACTTCGCCGATGAAAGCCTGACGATCTCGATCGTCGCCGAGGAAGTGGAGATGATGGCGCCCGAGCCTGATGCCGGCAGCTTCAAGGTCATGCACTTCCTTAAATCGGTTCCAGACCTGGCTGTTGAGGTATTTTTCGAGCGGTGGACGGCGGCGCATGACAGGGCTGCCGCCAAACTTACTGACGGCAACTCTGGAATAAGACGCTGTGTCCAGAACAGACAACTGCCGGCTTTCAACGGCATGCTCGCCTATTTCGGCGGCAAAAAGGTCCCGCTCTACGAGGGGGTGACCAGTCTCTGGTTCGACAGTGCGGACGCAGAGCGGCTGTTCCGCGACTATGAACAGGCACTGCGTGACATCAATGCGGATCCGCAGTCCCGCTTTTTCGACGAGCGGCAGTCCTTCTTTGTCTATGCGGCGGAAGTGCCGATTTTCGAGCGCAGCCAAGCGTAGGACATTGTCGAATAAAGACCTGATAATGCAGGGAGTTTAAAGATGGCCATTGATCTTCTTATCGACGGCAAATCGCAAGGCGCGCGCGATGGACGCAGCTTTGATCGGATCGATCCGGTAACGGACGCCCGAACAATCCTTTCTAGACTTGGGTCAGGACAACTGTCAGGGATTGAAAAGCAAATGTCGGAAATGCGTGTGGCGCGAGCCGGCCATTCATCTGGAGATCGATGCGGCGGCGGGAGTGGGCAATGACCATATTCCCGGTGACAGCGCTCCGCAGCGTGGAACTGTCGACGCCCAGCCTCGACCATTCGATTGCCTTTTACACCGGCGTCTGGGGGCTGGACCTCGTCGCGCGCGAAGGCGACAAGGCCTGGCTGGCCGCCACCGGCTCGGATTTCCATGTGCTTGAACTCAAGGCGGGCGAAGGGTCGGATTTGCGCAAGGTGTCGTTCCACACCTCGTCGGAAGACGAACTCGAGCGTTTGGCGGGTGTGTTTTCTGCGCAGGGCGCGACCTTTGTCCGACCGCTTGAAGCAGCACCCGGCCCGGCGGGCGGACGGCATTTCGCTGTCCGCGAACCACAGGGATGCTGCCTCGAATTCGTTCACGGCGATGCGACCAAGCCAGCGCGCAATGTGGCGGACAGACCAGTCAGGCTGGCGCATGTGAACATCAATTCTGTCGATGTCGATGCGCTTGCCGGTTTCTATGAGCAGGCACTGGGATTTGCCCTGACGGACCGGTCGAAAGCCATGGCCTTCCTTCGCTGCAACAGCGACCATCATGCCGTTGTGATCGCGGACGCACCGACCAATGGCCTCAACCATATTGCATTCCTGATGCCGGATCTTGAGTCCGTCATGCGCGGCGCCGGCAATGTCAAGGATGCCGGGTATCCGATTGGCTGGGGTGTCGGCCGCCACGGTCCCGGTGACAATGTCTTTGCCTATTTCGTCGATCCTATGGGCGTGGTCGTCGAATATACCGCAGAAGTATTGCAGGTGGACGACCATTACCGAGTGGGTTGCCCAGATGACTGGATATGGCCCCCTGGCCGCAGCGATCAGTGGGGTATCGCCCCGCCGAAAAGCGAAGAATGCAAGAAGGCGCAGATTTCGGTGCCATTCGCATCGCCTTGAACCGCCAATTCCGACCCATTCCAATCTCATCAGGCAGGCAAACGTGCAGAACGAAAGCAATGATCATTTTGATGTACTGGTCATAGGGTTTGGCCCCGCCGGTGCTGTAGCTGCGGGAATGCTCGGCAAGCTCGGGCACCGGACGCTTGTCATCGACAGATTGACGGGCATTTATGACAAGCCCAGGGCCATCGCCCTCGACCATGAAATCATGCGCCATTTCGACAATATGGGCATCGCAGAGGCGATCATGCCGCATGTTGCGCCTTTTTCCACCTCTCGGCATTTCGGAGCCGAAGGCCAGCTGATCCGGCAGATCGACATGGTGCCGGAGCCTTATCCTCTGGGCTATACACCCAGCATGGTGTTCACGCAGCCGCCGGTGGAGGCAATCATGCGCCGGCATGCCGAAAGTTTCGATTGCATCGAAATCGAAACCGGTTGCGAGCTGGTCGACATGGCATTCGACGATCACGGCGTCCGTGCCCAAATCCGCACCGCTGATGGAACCATGCGTCATGTGACTGCCGATTATCTGATCGGCTGCGATGGTGCTTCCAGCACAGTGCGGCAGCTGGCCGGGATCCGCCTTGAGGATCTGGTTTTCGACGAACCCTGGCTGGTGGTCGATGTGCTGGTCAACGATCAGGCATTCAGCAAGGTGCCGCAGACGTCGGCGCAGTTCTGCGATCCGGCGCGACCGACGAGCTTTGTCATCGGTCCGGGCAATCACCGGCGATGGGAAATCATGCTGCTGCCGGAAGAGGACCCGCGGGAAATGGAACGGCCCGACAAGGTCTGGGCACTGCTTTCGCCCTGGCTTGAGCCGCAGGATGGCGAACTCTGGCGAGCCGCGGCCTATCGGTTTCACGCGCTTGTGGCCGAGACATGGCGGGCCGGTCGGATTTTCATTGCCGGCGACGCCGCCCATCAGCAGCCACCCTTCATCGGCCAGGGCATGTGCCAGGGCCTGCGCGATGTCGCCAATCTGGTCTGGAAGCTCGACCGGGTGATCAAGGGTCAGTCGCCGGACAGTCTGCTCGATAGCTATGGCACCGAGCGCAAACGGCATGTCCAGGAACTGACGGGGCGCATCAAGGGCATTGGTGAAATGATCTGTATTCGCGATCCGGCCAAGGCAGCCGAACGCGACGCGCGGATTCTGACCGATGGGGGAGGCAAGCCGAAGACCATCA
This sequence comes from Fluviirhizobium alvei, assembly GCF_030551875.1. GTDB lineage: Bacteria > Pseudomonadota > Alphaproteobacteria > Rhizobiales > Rhizobiaceae > Rhizobium_E > Rhizobium_E alvei. The sequence continues at coordinate 91,459 of NZ_JAUOZU010000020.1, forward strand.
CGCGGCAGGAAATAGTCCCTCCTTTGCAGGAGGGGTTGATTGATGCGGAAAGCCCGCCCGCCAGTGGTTCTCTGTTTCCGCAGCCGGCGGTCCGCACGGATGACGGGCTTGTCCTTCTCGACAAGATCGCCGGCAGTGGCTGGCGTCTCTTCGTGGATGGACGGCTGCCGCACGCTTCTGTCGACACTCAGTCAGCAGCGTCCATCGGCCTGTCGGTCTTTTCCATAGCCCCGTCAACGGTCACCGGAAACGATGAGATTCTGATTGAGGAACATGGCATTCTGGCCTCATGGTTCGATCATCATCATGTGTGCGCAGTGATCGTCCGCCCCGACCATTATGTTTATGGTACCGCCCGTCAACCGGATGAGATTGAGCAGAAGATCGCCGAACTTCGGCGCCGGCTTAGCTGAACGATGCTGCCGCAGGCATTCCTGCAGCAGTTGACAAGATGAGGAGCGCCTGACGCTCGATGCAAGGAGAACACCAATGAAACTATCCACCGTCTCCATCGCTGGCCGCA
>NZ_JAUOZU010000021.1 GCF_030551875.1 Fluviirhizobium alvei
GAGTCGTTCTTGGCTTCGACATGAAGACGAGCACGCGAATGGTGGTAGTAATAGGTCGGCGTTAGCGGGCCAGCAAGGTTCTTAAACTTCTTTTCGTAGCGGAACTGGCCGCCGATCTTCAGGCAGGTTTCCGTGCCCGGGATGTAGAAGAAGCCGGTGCCGTAGGCATCGCAGACCTTGACATATTCCATGGGTTCCGGCTCAGCAGCGACAACAGCGTCGGCAGCCTGAGCGCCAGAGACCACTGCCAGTGCAGCGGCGGAGCCGAGAAGAAGGCTCTTGATGTTCATGTGTGACCTCCAGTCAACGTTTCAATTAGGCCCAGGTCTTTTCGCCAAGCGATCCCCTGCCCAGGGCCAATCTAAAGAAGCTGGAGACATTCCCCAAACTTCCGAGGCGATCTTATTCATGCGCCGTGGTTAGGCAACGCTTAAACAGTCCAATCGAGTTCGGCACCGCGTGGATCGAGGCTAAATGTTACCGAAAAGCCACAAATCTGATGGCGCGCCTGTTCCGGAACGATCCGCTTTTGGCGCATATTTACAATCTGTTAACTCCTGAGCAGCGGATAAGCGCCTGTTTTTCAGTTCCCGCATATCAAGGACACAGAGGAACAAGATCACGACCTGAGGCGATTTCGTCGGCACCAGAATCGATTCGATTGGCCGCTTGCCCCGTTCGCCCGAACGACATGGCGCAGTCATTATAGAATGAATCATCTTCCGACACGCTCTCCAGCGCCCATGGCAGGGCGAAAACGATAAAATGCACCCCTGCCCCGGAAAACGCGCCAATCTTTCGAAAAACACTTGATATCATTTGAAAGCTTGTCTATCCCCACCGCAACGGAGAGGTGGCCGAGTGGTCGAAGGCGCTCCCCTGCTAAGGGAGTATACCCGGAAGGGTATCGTGGGTTCGAATCCCATCTTCTCCGCCATTGTTGCTTTCATTCAGCCGCCACACGAATGCTGGATGCGGGCTCCGTGCTCAACCGGGTCTTCTAGCGGAAAAAGTTCTCCTTGTTCTGATGCTCCCGTCTTTTTCGCGTCGCTGAAATGCTGTCGTCCCTCACGACAGCTATTCCCTCGTTGTCATTGACTTTGCCGGCTAGCGCTCGATAATCCCACGCCTGTTCGGTCGTTGCACGGGCCTTTGAGCCACATTGCCTTCCGATGCCTGTACATCCTTTTGACACGATTGTTCGCAACATATCACGGAGATCGGCATGGGCCGCGAGGCGCTTGTTCATGCGGAGGTCGGGACCCACGAAACGGGTGAGGTCAAGGCCCTGCTCGAAGCGCAGGAACTCATCTTGCGCGGCGAGATTCGGCGTCGTTTCCCCCGATCGATGGTGGGCGATCTCAGCGTGGATGGGCCGGTGCTTCGCTTTTCCTGCAAGGGCGAATCCATAGCACTGCATCTCGGGCCTGAGGCCGCGCAAGCCTGGGCAAAAGCGATTGCCACACCGCCGCCCAGCCTCCGGGCCAAACTCGGACTCGACAAGGGCGCAAAGGCACTGCTGATCGGCATCCCGGATGATCCAGCACTGTCAGAGGCGCTCGACGGTGCATTGGTCGATAGTCGAGAGGTGGCCGCAATGGCCATTGCCCGCATCGACACGCATTCCGATCTGATCAATGCGCTGGAAACCTGCGCTTCGCTACCGCTCTGGACCATCTATCCCAAGGGAAAAGCGGTTCCGTTCGGCGATTCCGCCATCCGATCAGCTCTGCGTGCGGCAGGTTGGCGCGACAGCAAGACCTGCGCTGTCTCCGAGCGACTGACTGCGACCCGATACAACCGGGTCTGATTTCCAGCCATCCTATGCAGAATTTGTCCAGGCCGCTGCCAATCTCGCGGAGAGGATGCCGGCGCCGCTCTTCGAAACGGATGGGAGCGGTGACTGTTAGCGATGGCGAACCAGCGCCCAACCCCGGAAACTCCTCGGCACCGCAATCGAATCAATCAATCGCGGTGGCCGATGCTCGAATAGCGGATGCCGTGGCGAACGACTTCATCGCGGCGGTAGATGTTGCGCAGGTCAATCATCACCGGATCGTTCATCAGGGCACGGATGCGGCTGAGATCAAGGGCGCGGAACTGGTTCCATTCCGTGACGATCACCAGCGCATCGGCCGATTCGGCCACCTCATATTCCCCGGCCACCAGTTCGATTCCGGACATGATCCTCCGGGCATAATCCATGGCCTTGGGATCATAACCGCGCACCGTCGCGCCGGCATCGACAAGGCCGCGGACGATATCGATGGCCGGGCTGTCGCGCATGTCGTCGGTGTTCGGCTTGAAGGCGAGGCCGAGCAGGCCAACCACCTTGCCACGCACATCGCCACCCATCGCATCGACGATCTTGCGGACCATCGCGAGCTTGCGCTCGTCATTGATGGCGATCGTGGTCTCAACCAGCCGCATGCCGGCGCCGAATTCCTGTGCGGTCTTGACCAGCGCCAGCGTATCCTTCGGAAAACAGGAGCCGCCGTAACCCGGCCCGGCATCGAGAAATTTTGCGCCGATGCGGCTGTCGAGACCGATGCCGCGCGAGACATCCTGGATGTCGGCACCCGATTTTTCGCAGAGATCGGCAACCTCGTTGATGAAGGTGATCTTCATGGCGAGAAAGGCGTTGGAGGCATATTTCACCAGTTCGGCCGTGCGGCGGCTGGTAAAAAGCAGCGGCGCCTGGTTGAGCGACAGTGGCCGGTAGAGTTCCGACATCACGGTGCGGGCGCGATCATCCTCGAGCCCGACCACAATTCGATCCGGCCGCTTGAAATCGTCGATGGCAGCGCCTTCGCGCAGGAATTCCGGGTTGGAGACGACGGCGATATCGGCCTTGGGGTTTTCCTCGCGGATGATTTTCTCCACCTCATCGCCGGTGCCGACCGGTACGGTCGACTTGGTGACGATGACGGTGAAGCCTTCGAGAGAACCGGCAATCTCGCGCGCGGCGGCATAGACATAGGTGAGATCGGCGTGCCCGACGCCGTGCTGCGATGGCGTGCCGACTGCAATGAACACCGCATCGCATTCGCGCACGGCTGTTGCGATATCGGTGGAGAAGGACAGCCGACCCGCCTCGGTATTGTAACGGACGAGATCATCAAGGCCCGGCTCGTAGATCGGGATCTCGCCCCGGCGCAGCGCCTCGATGCGCGTGGGGTCGCGATCGAGACAAATGACACGATGGCCGAAATCGGCAAGGCAGACGCCCGTAACCAGACCGACATAACCAGACCCGACCATTGCAATATTCATGACTGCTCCCTACCGGACCGCGCCCGCTCCGCCCCGGGTTAAAGCGCCGCTCAGACCGCCCGCGATTCGGGCGCATCTTCATTCATAGCGAACTACTATAGCTTCTGTGACAGCTGTTTGGTCGGTGGGTTGTTTTTCCAATGGTTGTGGAAAAGCGGGAAAGTTGCCTTTATTTACATGCGGATTTGCTAATTTACATTTCCGGGATGGAGGATCATTTGCATTTTTCTGATTTCATGTCAGATATCCGCATGGCAAAGACACACGGATCCCTCATGCAAACTGCAACCTCACGGCGCAACCTGCCTGCAGAAGAGCGGCGTCGCACAATGCTTCTCGCAGCGCTCGATCTGTTTTCCGAACGCGGACTGGCGATCACGGTGCAGCAGCTGGCCGACCGGGTGAAGGTGACGCAGCCGCTGGTGCACCGCTATTTCCCGACCAAGTCCGACCTGATCGAGGCGATTCTCGAGCTCATTCAGCGGGGACACTGGCAGCCCGAATGGGGTGAAAGGCTTGCCGAACGTGACCGCCCGCTCGCGGAGCGGCTGCAGGAGTTTTACGCCAGCTATCTGCCGGCTATCTATCGGATCCAGTGGTATCGCGGCTTTCTTTTCGCGGCGCTTGACGATTCCGGCTTTGCCCAGACCTACCTGGAGCAGTTCCATTCGGAAATCCTCGTTACGATCGCCGAGGAACTGCGCGCGAACTTCGGCTACCCCTCGCTTGCCGAGGTTGGCCTGTTCGAGCGCGAAACCGAAATGATCTACGCCATGCATTCGACGGCGATCTTCATCGGCCTGCGCCGCTATGTCTATGAAACGCCGGTGATCAAGGATGTGGCGCCGGTGATCCGCGACCAGATCCGCGCCACGCTGTTCCTGGCGCCGGAGGTGCTGGAAGAGCTGATGCCGGGCAAGAAACGCCTGGCCGGCTGAACGCCTCACGCAGAAGGCTTCTGCCTTTCATCCACCATCGTAAGCGTGCGCCGTTCACCGATGAGAATGATGGCACCCGCCGACATGATGAGACCGGCACCGACGAAGACCGATTGTTCGGGAATATCGCCCCAGATCAGATAGCCGAGCACAAACGCCCAGACGAGCGAGGAATATTCGAACGGCGCCAGGATGGAGACCGGTGCCCGCCGCATGCCTTCGAACATCAGGAATTGCGCAAGCCCCGCATAGATGCCGGTTCCGGCCATGATGGCGATGTTGACAAACGAGGTCGGCGTCCAGAACCAGGGCATGGCAAGGCCGGTGAAGACGATGAAAAAGCCGCTCGAGATTGCCATCTGCACCAGGCTGCGCTCCTTCATCGCCGTTCGCCGCATGAGAACTGTCGACGCCGCCCAGAACAGAGCCGCAAGCAGCGCCAGATTGACCGGCATCGACAGCGTCAGCCCCTTGTCGAACGGATCGGCGGCCACCAGCACGCCGGCAAAGCCGGTCGCCACCGCCAGCCAGCGGATCGGCGGCACTTTCTCACCCAGCAGCGGTGCAGCCATCAGCGTCACGAGAATCGGCGAGGCATAATAGATGGTGGTGAGTTCGGCGAGGCCGAGGCTGCGCGAGGCCGAATAGAAGGAAAGCCAGGCGCTGAGCAGCAGGATGTTGCGCAGGAACATCGGCTTCAGCACCGGCGACGCAGCCATGTCGGCGAGAAGCTTCGGCTTGCCGACGATAAGGCTCAAAAGGAAAATCACCACCGACCGGATGAACAGGATCTGCACCACCGGTAGCGTTTCGACCAGCCATTTGACCGAGGCATCCTGCAGGGTGAAGAGAAAATAGGAAAAGACCGTCAGGAGAACACCCGACAGCATGGATTTGGGCATGGTAGGACTCCGACCGGACCGCGAACGCGGCCGGAATCTGATAGCATGCGCAATGACGGTTGACCACGCCATTGCCGGGAACTTTGCCACCGCCAGCGCGTTATCGAAGTCTCGCCTGCAACAAATGGAATGGCACTGGCAATTTCGGAATAAAAATACTATTCATGAATTCAAAGAACATTCATTCCAAAAAGCCGGCACCGACCGGCTCCACCATCGAAGGGAGAACATCATGACGGTTCGTTTTGCGGTATTGGGTGCTGGCCGGATCGGCAAGGTCCATGCGAAGGCGGTGTCCGGCGATCCGGATGCGACGCTGGTGGCGGTGGCCGATGCAATGGCCGAATCCGCCGAAGCGCTTGCCGCCCGCTATGGCGCCGAAGTGCGCTCGATCAGCCAGGTGGAAGCCTCCAACGATATCGATGCCGTCGTCATCTGCACGCCCACCGATACGCATGCCGATCTGATCGAGCGCTTCGCCCGCGCCGGCAAGGCGATCTTCTGCGAAAAGCCGGTCGATCTCGATGCCGAACGGGTAAAAGCCTGCCTGAAGGTGGTGGAGGAAACCGGCGCCCGGCTGATGGTGGGTTTCAACCGCCGGTTCGACCCGCATTTCATGGCCGTCAAACGCGCCATCGATGACGGCCGTATCGGTGCGGTGGAGATGGTGACGATCACCTCGCGCGATCCGGGTGCGCCGCCGGTCGATTACATCAAGCGGTCGGGCGGTATTTTCCGCGACATGACCATCCATGATTTCGATATGGCCCGCTTCCTGCTCGGCGAAGAGATCCGTTCGGTCTCGGCCCATGCCGCCGTGCTCATCGACCCGGCGATCGGCGAGGCCGGCGATTTCGATTCGGTGACGGTCATTCTCGAAACCGCGTCCGGCAAGCAGGCGGTGATTTCCAATTCCCGCCGCGCCACCTATGGCTACGACCAGCGCATCGAGGTGCATGGATCGGCGGGCGTGGTGGCGGCGGAAAACCAGCGCGCCGTCTCGATCGAGATCGCCAATGCCGATGGCTATACGCGGCCGCCGCTGCATGATTTCTTCATGACCCGCTATACCGAAGCCTATGCCAACGAAATCACCGCCTTCATTGCCGCGATCGAGGAAGGCGCCCCGATCAGCCCGACGGGTGCCGATGGCCTCGCCGCCCTACAACTCGCCAATGCGGCACTTGAAAGCGCCACCACCGGCAAGCGGGTGGTTCTGTAAGGATTTTTGCGACGGACGCCAGCCATGATTGGCTGGCGTTTGTTATTGGGGGGGGGATGGACACCGGTGCGATAGGAGTTATTGCAAACCGAAACCACCGTCGCCTGATCTCGCTTCAAACCCATGCGATGGCGGACGAAATAGCTGGCTATTCTCGACGAATGGCTCGTCGCCTACAACACAAAACGCCCACATCAGGGCCGCAACATGGCCGGCCGCATGCCGCTCCAGGCATTCATAGAAGGGCTGAAAAAAGCCCGTCCTGCCACCGCAAAAACCGCAGGCAGAGGCGCTGAAAACAGCGCAGAAATCGGATTCAATTCAATCCGAAACTAGGGCCGCCTGAACCCGCTTTAAAGCGCAGCATTGCCAGTGCGAATAACGTTTCTGGACATTTTGGCAATAAAAAAGGCGGAAACTGCATCAGTCTCCGCCATAATTCATCACGACTGGAGGAGAAGTGATGACATCACGCCGTTTGCTAGGCTTTCATTTCCAATGCGATTTCGGCATCTACTTTTCCTCTGATGAAGTTCTGCTTCATGAGCCACAGACCACCTGCCCACAGGGCTGTTGCTATCAGGCTGGCGGTAACACCCAGCCAAAGCACATACCACCATGGTTCGCGCACATTCTTCTTGAGCGCTTCCTCGATCTTTCGATCCAGGAGTTTTTCAAAGTCCGGATTAAAGTCCATTTCATGCTCCTATTGCCCGCGTGTTCATCAGGGGGGCCTCCTGTTTCCTGCCAATTCGGCAGAAATTTTGAAAACCTATGCCATTTCATGGCTAGCTCCTTGCTGGTTAGGAAGTTTAAACTTGCCTGCATCTTTTGCAGGCAGTTCAATTTGGCACGCTATCGACCAAAGTGTCAATACGGTCGCCGCATGCTCCGTTAAGGATATTTGTCCGACAAAGGTTGACGCATTGCTCTTCTTGTGATAACTAATGTGCATTCACAATAGGTTTCCCTGAAATCCGGGGAAGGATGGAGATCAATGGGCAACGTTTTGATTGAGCGTCAATCGGCAGACTTTAAGGAGATTGAGTCTCCCTTAAGGGCCGTATCTGAGATTATATACCCAAGAGTATCTGTCAGGCTAACGGGAGATCTTGGTTCCGCAATGAAAGAGCTTCAGCATCACACTAACGCAACCTCACCCAGTGAAGTGATCAGGCGAGCGATTTTAATATATCATACGCTTGTGAAACAAAAATTAAAAGGTAACGAAGCTTTTATTGAGGTGGAAGAAAACGGAACTATAAAACGTGTTCCTATATTTCTTTGAACAGGGGAGGCTTTGCCTCCCCATTTTTATGATTAATCAATTCAATTATCGAATGATTACATTTTTATTTCTTGGAAAAATATAGAAATCTCATTCATACTTTAAGTTTTTTCACAAGAAATATATTTCAATCGACCTATACTAAGATCTCCTCGATTGTTGAATTGCGCGAGGTTGTCTTATTACGTTTTTATCTCGATTAAAAAAAGAACGTATTTGATTAAAAGCATGTCGTCAATGTAGGGAATTCTATTGTTATCATTGAACTGGACGCCACAAAGAGAACGCTAGACCGTCACTATATTCCTCAGTATATTATTTATTTTCAGGTCGCTTTATATACGCTCCATATTTCTATCATCGTCTATTTGATAGTTGTGATTTTTATATTTGATAAATTTCAATTGTAATATAATCATTAAAATTCGCTCTTGAACATACATCAGAGCTCCAAGGTAAAAAATCAAAATCGAGGACGTCATGAAAAGCAACAAACCGGCAAAGTGGCATCAAACTATTGATTTTGTCGGCTTGTTGACCTGGATTTCATTGCTTGGGTTACTTGGATTTTGGGCATGGTTTTCCATAAATGCCTTAAAACTGACCAAAGCCGGTGAATGTTACAATAATATTACAAATCCCATCTGGCATCTGTTTGCCTGCTTGAAACCAAACGAGGCTGGAGATTTGCTCGCAGGCGTGTTTGCGCCTGCCGCGACAGTCCTGTTGGCATTTGCACTCTTCGTTCAGATGCGGGAGCTAAAGGCTCAGCGCACTGAAATGAAGGATACACGTGAGGTGTTTCAGGAGCAGTCAGTTCTTATGAATGCGCAGATCGAAGAGGCGAAGCGCAGCGCTAATCTGCTTGAGAAACAGAACGCAATTCTAGCAGCGCAGGAGAAGGACCGTCTTCGTAGGGCAGACGCGGCCGAATTTGATATGTGGCTGCGCACAATAGAAATCATAATACGCAGTCGGTTGGGGAATGATGATATTCTAATTTATCGAGGAGGCGAATGTACGGAAAAGCGATCAATAACGCGGATCCCCGATCATTTGAAAGAGACGAGCACTGAAACGCTCATTGCACGATTTGTCTCTCATGCTAAACTTCAAAGAGAGGCATTAGTCGCCCTAGAGGCAGATATTTATATTAACCCAGCTTCTGAATATGTCCATAAGCTTCTCGAAATATTGAAAATTCTATTCAATATTTCTCAAAATAGTAAGGAGATTTCCGCTAAATTTGAGATTTTGGATTTAATATCGATACTTAGGCTACTGTCAGAGTATGCAGAGGCTCAGTAGACTGCCTCCCCCCTCACCGTCCCAAAATAAACCGGGCGGCCCGGTCGCCGATCATCATCGAAGGCGCGTTGGTGTTGCCGCCGATCAGCGTCGGCATGATCGAGGCATCGGCGACACGGAGATTGTTTAGCCCGCGCACCTTGAGCGTATCGGGGGCGACGACTGCCATCGGATCGGTGCCCATCTTCACGGTGCCGACCGGGTGATAGACGGTGAGCGCTTCGGCGCGCAGATAGGCGCGGATCTCGTCATCCTTCACCACATTCGGTCCCGGCAGGATTTCGGTGCCGGCCAGTTCCTTCATCGCCGGCTGGGCAAAGATAGTGCGCGCCACCTTGATGCCTTCGACGAGCGTGTCGAGATCCTCCGAACGGCTAAAGAAGCGGTGATCGATCGCGACATTGCGGCGGCTGCCATCGGCCACCAGCGTCAGTTCGCCGATGCTTTTCGGCCTCAGCACGCAGGTATGGACGGCAAAGCCATGGCCATATTCGACCAGCCGGCCGCGATGGCTGCGATAGCCGGGTACGAAATGGAACTGGATATCCGGCAGCGCCCCGGCATATTTCGTTTTCGCAAAACCGCCCGATTCGACATAGTTGGTGGTGAGCATGCCGCGACGGGCCGCAAAATAGCGGAACGGGCTCGCGAGAATCGCCGGCGCATTTGCAAGCGAAAGGCCGAGCGTTTTCAGACTGTTCGAGCGCACCGTGATCATGCCGTCGATATGGTCGCGCAGGTTCTTGCCGACGCCCGGCACATCGGCCTTGACGGTGATGCCGGCAGCAGCGAGTTCCGCCGCCGGGCCGATGCCGGACGCCAGCAGGATGCGCGGCGAACCGATGGCGCCGGCCGAGAGGATGATTTCGCCACGGCAGGCGATCTTCTGCAGCGCGCCTTCGCGGATGAGATTGACGGCACGGGCTTGGCCGGCCTCGATATCGAGATCGACCACTTCGGCACCGGTGAGCACGGTAAGGTTCTTGCGGTTCATCACCGGCTTGATGAAGGCGCTATGGGCGGAGAAGCGCTGGCCGCGATCCTGCGTGACGTTATAGACGCCGACGCCGAGTTGTGCTGCGCCGTTGAAATCGCGGTTTTCCGGCAGGCCCGCCTCGGTGCCGGCCTTGACGAACATCTTTGCGACCGGGTTGGGATCACGCGGATTGTCGACCAGCAACTCGCCGGAAAAGCCGTGATAGGCGGCATCCTGGCCCAAGAGGTTGCGTTCGAAGGATTTGAAGACCGGCAGCACATCGTCATAGGCCCAGCCGGCGCAGCCGAGGGAGGCCCATTCGTCATAATCCTCGCGGGCGCCGCGAATATAGATCATCGAATTGATGGTGGAGGAGCCGCCGAGCGCCTTGCCGCGATTGACCGGAATGCGGCGACCGTTCATTTCCGCCTGCGGCACGCCGACATAGCCGTAATCGAAGCGCGGATTGCCATAGAGCGACAGGATGCCGGCCGGCACCTTGACGCGCAGGTCATTGTCCGAGCCGCCGCCTTCGATCAGGCAGACGGTTTTCGACGGATCGGCGCTCAGGCGGTTGGCAACCACGCAACCGGCGGAGCCGGCACCGATGACGATATAGTCGAATGTCGCTTGCTGCATGGTATCCCCGCCTCAAATGCTGCGTCAGGCGGCACTGGTCGAGAAAACCTCGACACCGCCGACATGGGTGGACAGAACGGCGAGATCCGTGATGCGATCGGGGTCGATCGTGAGCGGATTGCCGGACAGAATGATGAAATCGGCGCGCTTGCCGACCGAAAGCGATCCTTCGTCACGCTCGACATGGCCGGCATGGGCCGCTCCCAGCGTATAGGCGCGGATCGCCTCTTCGACCGTGATGCGCTGCGCCGGCACCCAGCCGCCTTCGGGCTGATGATCGACACTCTGGCGCAGCACGGCATTGCGGATGCCGACGAGCGGATTGAGATCGACGATCGGCCAGTCGGTACCGAAGGCGAGTGCTGCACCGGCATCGAGAAGCGAGCGCAGCGGAAAGGCGCGCTTCATGCCTTCGGAACCGACGCGCACTTCCCAGAGCCCTTCCATGCCGAGCCACTGGTCGCGCGGATAGATCATCGCAGGCTGCAGACTGGCGATCGCGCCGATTTCGGCAAAGCGGGCGATATCGCGTTCGGTGGGGATCTCCACATGTTCGACGCGCGGGCGCAGGCGGCGGGAATTTTCGCCATCGGCTTCATAGGCATCAAGGGCGGCAGTGATCGCGCCGGTGCCGATCGCATGCGTCCAGACCTGGAAGCCGGCCGATTGCGCCCGGGCGACCGCCGCCGCATAGGCATCCTGCTGCCAGATGAGCAGCCCCTTCTCGTCCGGCCTGTCGGCATAACCATCCGGCATCGAACCGGTATGGGATTCGAGGACGCCATCCATGAAGAACTTGATCACGCGGCCATCGAGGAAGGCGGGATCGAGCGTCTGGCGCCAGAGGGCGACGCGATCGATCACCGTTTGCGGATCGGCATCGGGTTCGACGACGCTTGCGAGCGAAAAGCGGAGCGACAGCCCCTCCTCCGCCAGAAGTTCGGCCAAGAGCGGCACCATCTCGTCATCGAAGCCGGCGCTCTGGACACGCGTGAGGCCAAGCCGGTTGGCTTCCTTCATCGCGACGCGCAGCGCATCCCTGAGTTCGGCGCGATCGGCAGCGGGCACGATGTCATCAAGCGGCTTTGAGGCATGTTCCTTGAGCCAGCCGGTCGGCTCGCCATCCGCATCGCGGACGATTTCGCCATTGTCGGGATCGGGCGTGTCGCGGGTGATGCCGGCCAGTTCGAGCGCCTTCGAATTGGCCCAGGCGGCATGCGCCATACCGGACTTGAAATAGACCGGCCGGTCGGGGACGATCGCATCGAGCATCGACTTGTGGAAGCCACTCTCCGGCAGGTCCGGATAGCCGTAGGAGAATTCCTTGCCGGTGATCCAGACGCGATCGGGGTGGGCTTCGGCGTAGGTTTTGAGACGCGCTAAAACGTCTTCCATGGTGCGGGCTTCGCGCAAGCCCACCTCGCGCAGATAGAGCGCGCCCCAGACGACATGCAGATGCGAATCGATGAAAGACGGCATGACGAACCGGCCTTCGAGATCGATCACACCGGCATCGGGCGATGCAAGGGCTGCAACCTCCGCTTCCGCGCCGATGGCCGCGATACGGCCACCGCGCACCAGCATCGCCTCGGCGGTGGCAAGCGCCGGTTCGACCGTATGGATGACGCCATTGCGATAGAGCATCTCGGTCATCGGACGGTCTCCCCGAACATGCTCAATGGTCGTCGTCTTCATCGTTCCTGAGCAGTTCCAGAATCTCGCGCTTCATGGCGATGAATTCCGGCTCGAGAACGATATCGGCGTCGCGCGGACGCGGGATTTCGACCTTGATGACCTTCTTGATCAGGCCCGGGCGTCCGGACATGACGAAGACGCGGTCGGCCAAGAGAATGGCCTCGTCGATATCGTGGGTGACGAACAGAACCGTCTTCTTGGAATGTTCCCAGACGCGCAGCAAGAGCTTCTGCATCGAATGGCGGGTCTGGCTGTCGAGCGCGCCGAACGGCTCGTCCATCAGAAGCACTTCGGGATCGTTGGCGAGCGCGCGGGCAATTGCCACACGCTGCTTCATGCCGCCCGAAAGCTGCGACGGATAGTGGTTGGCGAATTTGGCGAGCCCCACTTCGGCGAGATAGTGATCGACGATCTCCTTGCGGGCGGCGGCCGGCAGGCCCTTGCGCTTGGGGCCATATTCAACATTCTGCGCCACGGTGAGCCAGGGAAACAGGGTATAGCCCTGGAACACCATGCCGCGATCGGCGCCCGGCTCGGAGATCGAGCGCGAGGCAACGCGGATATTGCCGCCCGTACGGTCCTGCAGCCCGGCGATCAGATAGAGAAGACTGGACTTGCCGCAACCGGACGGTCCGACGATGACGCAGAATTCGTTCTTCTCGACATGGAGCGAGATATCGTTGAGCGCGAGAACCGAACCGGCACCGGTTCCGTAGCGCAGTTGCACATGTTCGACGGTGATGTCGGAGCTGTTATGGTCGAGTTTGGTCGCAGCCATCATGACGATCTCAGTTGGCCCAGGGCGCCACAAAGCGGCGGAGCAGGCGGAAAACAGTATCGGTGAACAGGCCCATGATGCCGATCATGCCGATGGCCATGAAGATGACGTCGACCTGGAAGCCGCGCATGGCCTTGAGCGAGATGTAACCAAGGCCGGAACGGGCGGCGACGAGTTCGGCGACCACGACATAGGTCCAGGCCCAGCCCATCGTTACGCGCAGGATATCCATGATCTGCGGCAGCGTGGCCGGCAGGATGATGTGGAAGACCGTTTCAGTGCGGCGCGTGCCGAGCGTATAGGCGGCATTGACGAGATCGCGCGGCACCGAGCGGGCGGCATCGGCAAACATCACCAGCTGCTGGAAGAAAGTGGCGAAGACGATGAGCGCGACGCGCTGCTTGAGATCGATGCCGATCCACAGAATGAAGAGCGGCACGAAGGAGGTGACCGGCAGATAGCGGATGAAATTGACGAGCGGTTCCAGGAACGACTGCACGACGCGATAGGAGCCCATCATGAGACCGACCGGGATCGCAAGGATCGAGGAGATGACGAAGCCCATCACCACGACCTGCAGGCTCGACAGCGAATGTTCCCAGAGCGTTCCGTCCACCGCCATGGAGGCGGCCGTGGTCAGCACCTTGTCGGGTGTCGGCAGGAACATTTCCTTGATGATGCCGGTATAGGTCAGCGACGCCCAGATGCCGATGACGATCGCCCAGATCAGCAGGCCGAGAAAGACCGAGAGCGGTTTGGGAATGTTTTCGAAGGGGGTGCTGATGCTTTTCAGCAGGGAAGGTCTGGACACGTCAATCTCCGGGTCCCGCCGCATGGCGGCTTGTACTGGCGCAAGGGCGCCAGAGCGATGCGAATGGATGGGGGAGCGGTCTTACCGCTCCCCGGTTATCTTACTTTGCGAGGAACTGGGTATCGACCAGATCTTCGTACTTCACGTCCATCTTGAGCTTCTTAAAGCTGCCCCAGATTTCGCCGCCGAGGGTAACGAGCTTGCCCGATTCACCGGCCGCGCCATCCTTGAAGAACTCGGCGTTGCGCTCCTTGCCGTAGAAATTGACGCCGGCAGCGGAGGAGGCGAAATCAGCGGGCTTCGAGAGCCAGCCACCGACGCCCTTCGCCATGATTTCATAGGCCTTTTCCGGATTGGCCTTGATGAATTCGTTGGCCTTGTAGAGACCATCGACGAGCGCCTGCACATCGGCGGCGTTCTTTTCGATATAGGAGCAGTTGAGCGCCACCACATCCACGATCAGGCCCGGCGTCTTGGAAGAATCGATCAGGACCTGGCCCTTGTTGGCCTGCTTGGCGAGCGTGAGATGCGGCTCCCAGGTGACGGCAACCGGAATGCGGTCGGCCATGAAGGCAGCGGCAGCATCATCGGCGGTCATATTGGTGATCTTGACGTCGGCTTCGGTCATGCCGGCCTGCTTGAGCAGGATGTTGAACCAGAACTGCGACACCGAACCTTCGTTCATGCCGACTTCCATGCCCTTGATGCCGGCGAGATCCTTGATGCCGGCCGGCGCGAGAATGCCATCGCCGCCATGGGAATCGTCGAGCGCGTAAACCGCCTTGAAGCAGAAATCCGGCGAGCGGTACTTCATGATCTCGTCGATGGTCGAGGCATTGCCATCAAGTTCGCCGGCGGCAACGGCCGCCATGTAGATCGAGGCTTCCTCGATGATCTGCAAATCGACCTCAAGGCCCTTTTCCTTGAAATAGCCGAGGTCACGGGCCAGGAACAGCGGGCCGTAGCCGACCCAGGTGGTCATGCCGAGCTTCATGGTACCGGCATTGGCGACCGTTGCACCGACGAGTGCGATGCCGGCGGCCAAAGTTGTCTTCAACAGGCGGGAGATGGAGGTTTTCATGACGTTCCCTTGTCTCTGGTTCTTGGTCTGTGGTTACAGTTTCTGCTTCATTGGTCATTCTGGTGCGCGCCCGTTCTGACCGATCGGATGCTGGCTCTGCAATATTCGGGCCGTCTCAGAGCCGCCGACAGCGGTGACGGGCTTCAACCGCGACTTTGGCAGGAAAGCATGGTTCCTTCGTCGGAAAAATAATCATTTTCGGCTGATCTGGTTAGGCAAAGCCTAAGCAACAGGCAGAGCCAAACTTTGGGCGAATGCCGTGATTTTGGGCTTAATTTGCCTCATAAATCAGCAGATCAACGCTTCTTCTGCCCCATGCTCGGCGCCACCATGCCGGGAATGTAGGATTCGGAGATGAAGGAACGGGCATGTGTCGCAAAAGCAGACAGAAGCCGGGACTTTCGCAATTGCCTGAGAGTCGCAAACCCGATCGTCATCGGACGGTGATCGCCCGACAGGCGCACGCGCACGACACGACGGCCATCGAGCGCCATGTCCGAGCGCGGCGTGACATTGGCGAGCGTATAGCCATAGCCGTTCGCCACCATGGTGCGGATGACATCGAACTGCGGAAAGCGGAAGGCGATGTTGGGCTGCAGCCCCTCCTTCATGAACAAGGCCATGAAATATTCCGACGAGAGCGGCAGATCGAGCAGGATGAGCGGCAGTTCCGCGAGTTCGGCAAGCGTCACCGCCGAGTGACGCGCGAGCGGATGGCTTTCGCCGACCAGCGCATGGACCGGCAGATCGACGAGCGGCGTGAATTCGATTTCGGGCGGGATCTGCAGATCATAGGTGATCGCCACATCGATCATGGCGCGGTTGAGCCCGGAGAGAAGCGTTTCCTGATGGTCGGCATGCGGACGAATGGATGCCTTGGGGAAGGCCGACATGAAGGAGAGCGACAGTTCCGGCAGGATCATCGGCGCCAGCGTCGTCAGACAGCCGACATTGAGAAGCCCCCTCACCTCCTCGCTCGCTTCGGAGGCTGCTGCATAGAGCGACTCGGCCTGTTCCACCAGACGCTTGGCTTCGATGAGCAGCACCCGCCCCGCCGGTGTCAGGGACAGGCCCTGTGCGTGGTGGCGGATGAAGAGCTGGACTTCCAGTTCCTGCTCGAGCTGCGAGATTGCGGTGGAAATCGACGGCTGCGAAATGTTGATGCGATCGGACGCCTGGGTGATCGAGCCCGTTTCACCGGCCGCGATAAAATACTCGAGCTGTCTCAGGGTAAAGCGCATCTGGCCTGCCGTTCGGTTGTCGTCTCTACTGTCCCGGTTCGGACCGTTTTGTCAAACTGGCGGTTTTCGCTACGCGCATTTACCAGGAGAACAAAATTTGTTTGCCAACCTGCAGGAAGCGGAGAATAAGTAAGTTGGCTCAGACGTTAAGTCTTTGTTAGCCAACCACTTTCCTAAACTTACAGGGGAACAACTTGAAAATTCGCGCACGCCTTGTCCTGGCCGCTCTCGTTCTTAGCGCATCGTCGGCTGCCTCCGTTCAACCGGCCTTTGCCTGGGGCTGCATTGCCGTCTCTGAAAACGGCACCTATGGCTACAGCTACAACTATGATGATGAAGGCGATGCCCGTGAGCGCGCCCTCAACGAATGCGCCACCCGCGCCACGACCGACCAGACCTGCGAAATCCAGGAATGCGATGCGGATTCCTGATCGCCACTTATGAAAAGGGATGGCCGGCGGCTGCCGGCCATTTCAAGGTCTCAGTATTTGATCCAGGCGGTTTTCAGGCCCGAAAACTTGTCGAAGGCATGCAGCGACAGATCGCGGCCGATGCCGGACTGTTTGAAACCGCCGAACGGCGTCATCGGCGACAGCGCATCGACCGTGTTGACCGACACCGTGCCGACCCTGAGCGCCTCGATCATGCGATGGGCGCGCGCGAGGTTGGAGGTCCAGACCGAGGCTGCCAGACCATAGATCGAGGCATTGGCTAGCCGCACCGCTTCCTCTTCCGTCTCGAAGGTCGTGACCGCCAGGACCGGGCCAAAAATTTCCTCGACGGCGAGACGGTCACCCGGATCGACATCGGCAAAGATCGTCGGTTGGATGAAGGAGCCCTTGCCCTCCACCGTCACCCGTTCGCCACCGGCCACAAGCGTCGCGCTTTTCTTGCCCTGTTCGATATAGGAATAGACGCGGTCGCATTGGCGGGCATCGACGATGGCGCCCATGGTGGTGGCAGGATCGAGCGGATCACCCGGCTGGTAGCGCTGAGCCCGCTCCTGCATCTTCGCAACGAACGCCGGCGCGATTTCCTTCTGCACCAGCAGCCGCGAGTTTGCCGAGCAGACCTCGCCCTGATTGAAGAAGATGCCGAAGGCCGCCATGTCGGCTGCCGCATCGAGATCCTCGCAATCGGCGAAGATGATGTTGGGGCTCTTGCCGCCGCATTCGAGCCAGACCTGCTTCATGTTCGACTGTGCCGAATAGGCGAGGAAATACTTGCCGACCTCGGTGGAGCCGGTAAACGCGATGCAATCGATATCCGGATGCAGGCCCATGGCCTTGCCGGCCTTTTCGCCATAACCGGGCAGCACGTTGAACACACCGGCCGGAATGCCGGCTTCGGTGGCGAGCTCTGCCAGACGAAGGGCGGTGAGCGGCGATTGTTCGGCCGGTTTCAGGATAACGGAATTGCCGAGCGCCAGCGCAGGCGCGCATTTCCAGGCCGCCATATCGAGCGGGAAGTTCCACGGCACGACGGCACCGACGACGCCGAGCGCCTCGCGACGGACGAGCGCCAGATTGCCGGAACCGACCGGTGCCACCTCGTCATAGACCTTGTCGATCGCTTCGGCGAACCACTGGAACACTCCGGCAGCCCCCGGAACATCGATGGCAGCTGCTTCTGCGACCGGCTTGCCCATGTCGAGGCTTTCGAGAAGGGCAAATTCCTCGAGATTGGCGCGGATGAGATCGGCGAGTTTCAGAAGCACCGCCTTGCGTTCCGACGGCGTCTTGCCGGACCAGCGGCGATCCTCAAACGCGGTCCGAGCAGCGGTGACAGCACGATCGACATCGGCTGAATCGCAGGAGGCGATCTTTGCCAGCACCTCGCCGGTGGCCGGATTGACGCAATCGAACGTCTCGCCCGAGAGCGCCGGACAATAGGCGCCATCGATATAGGCGAGGTTGCGGATCGCGAGCGTTGCTTTGAGAGAAAGCCAGTCGGCCTTGGTCTTGGTCATCGGTTCAGTCCTGAAATTGATCGCGTGTCCAGCCGATCGGTCACTCGTCGCCGGGGACGCCGTAGCTTGGCGAGCCCGACGGGTTGAGCGCGCGGGTGACGTAATCTTCGAGCTGGGGCTTGTAGATGCCCCAGAGGGTTTCCAGTTCGCCGATCGGATCTTCCTCGGCCCAGTCGACCCGCAGATCGGCGACCGGCCAGCTGACTTCACGCACGATCAGCATTCCGGCCGAATGGACTGGACCCGCCTCGCCGCCGGCGGCGAGTGCCGCCTTCATGGCCGCGAGCAGACGATCGCCGAGCGGACCGGGCGCCTCTTCGAAGGCGGCGACCATGCGCTTGGGGACGAAGGGATTGGCGAGCAGGTTGCCGCCGGCAGCGCAATCGATGCCCTCTGCGAGATTGTTGACGCCGAGCGTCTGGCTGCCGGAATGCTGCGCCGTGCGACCGGCCGCATCGAGCAGCATCACCTGCCGCCAGTCGGCATGCGGATAATCCTTGAGAAGCGCCGCAAGCGCTTCTTCCGCCGACAGGCCCGATGCCATCAGATCAAGTCCCTTGGGCCCAAGCGACGGATCGGTGATGTTCTGGGTCGCCACGACGCCAGCGCCAGCGCGGGCATGGGCGCAACGAGCCGCCACCGCCGGCGAGGACGAGGAGATGGCAATGCCCATCATGCCGGTGTCGCGGCAGCGACCGATGATCGAGAAGGTCATGGCATCAATCCGGGATGACGGCAGTCACATCGACCTCGACCAGCCATTCGGGGCGGGCGAGCGCGGAAATGACGACGCCGGTGGAAACCGGGAACACACCCTTCAGCCATTTGCCGATGACGCGATAGACCGTTTCGCGGAACCGCGGATCGACGAGATAGATGGTGATCTTGCAGATATGCGACAGATCCGAACCGGCCTCGTCAAGCAGCATCTTGATGTTGGCCATCGCCTGCTCGGTCTGGGCGGCAACATCGCCGATGCCGACATTTTCCGACGTATCGAGATTCTGGCCGATCTGGCCACGCACGAAAACCATGGTGCCCTTGGCAACGACCACCTGGCAGAGATCGTTGTCGAGCTTCTGTTCGGGATAGGTGTCCTTGGTGTTGAACATCCGGATGCGCTTGTGGACGGGCATGATCGTTCCATTCTTCGGTTGACGTAGCCCGATCCAAACGGGCGTTACGCCCATAGGAGCGCAAGTCGCGCGCGAAGGAAAGAAGGCTTTCCTTGCCCTTTGCATCAAGAAAACCGAAGCACGGCATAGACCTGCTTAGCCAACCGATAGGAAGCCGCGCAAAACGGGCTGCGCCATGCTGCTTCAAAATATCCAAATCAAATGCGAATTAAATCATTATTTCCCGAACCAGCAGCTTCGACTAGATCTTTTGCAACCCCGGCAGCCGGCCGGACAATCAGGTTTTCGGCAGAGGAGCCCTCCCCATGACGGTTGAAACAGTCGACACACTCATCATCGGTGGCGGCCAGGCCGGGCTCGCGATGAGCGAACATCTTTCCAATGCCAAGGTTCCGCATCTGGTGGTGGAACGCAACCGCATTGCCGAGCGGTGGCGGTCCGAGCGCTGGGATTCGCTGGTGGCGAACGGCCCCGCCTGGCACGACCGTTTCCCGAACATGACCTTCGACGACACCGACCCGAACGGGTTTGCCACCAAGGACAGCATCGTCAGCTATTTCGAGGCCTATGCCAAACAGATCGATGCGCCGATCCGCTCCGGCGTCGAGGTCACTTCGCTCAGCCGCAAGCCGGACGGTTCAGGCTTCATTGCCGAAACCAGCCAGGGCGTGATCGAAGCCAAAAATGTGGTGGCCGCCACCGGTCCGTTCCAGAAGCCGGTGATCCCGCCGGTGGTGCCGGCCGACAGCGGCATCCTGCAAATCCATTCGGCCGCCTACCGCAACCCGGCCCAGCTGCCGGAGGGTGGCGTTCTCGTGATCGGTGCCGGTTCCTCCGGCGTGCAGATTGCCGATGAACTGGCGCGTGCCGGCCGCAAGGTCTATCTCGCGGTGGGGCCGCACAACCGGCCGCCGCGCAGCTATCGCGGCAAGGATTTCGTCTGGTGGCTGGGCGCGCTTGGTCTGTGGAACATGGAAACGCCCGCTCCCTCGACCGAACATGTGACGATTGCCGTCAGCGGTGCCCGTGGCGGCCATACGGTGGATTTCCGCGACCTTGCCCAGAATGGCATCACGCTGGTCGGCCGCGCCGAATCCTTTAAGGACGGCACCATGCATTTTGCCCCGGACCTGGCGCAGAACATTGCCATGGGCGATGCCGACTATCTGTCGGTGCTGCAATCGGCCGATGCGCATATCGCCCGCGAAGGGCTCGATTTCCCCGAGGAGCCGGAAGCGCATGTGATCGGGCCCGAGCCCGATTGCGTGAAGAACCCGATCCTCGAGCTCGATCTCGCGGAATCCGGCATCACCTCGATCATCTGGGCGACCGGCTATGCGCTCGATTATGACTGGATCAAGTTCACCGTGACGGATGAAAAGGGCCGGCCGGACCACAAGCGCGGCGTCTCCAAGGTGCCGGGCTTCTATTTCCTCGGCCTCGCCTGGCTTTCCCGCCGCGCCTCGCCCTTCATCTGGGGCGTCTGGCACGATGCCAAATATCTCGCCGAAGAGATTGCTGCCCGCAAGGGGTGAGGGAAAGCCGGCGCGAATGCCGGCTTTTTGACAAGCTTTCAAATGTTGGCACAAAGATAGTCTAAGCAATCTGCAGCTAAGCCGGAATGCCTCTGCGATTCCGGTTCTTTAGCCAACCAGAGATTTCCCCCATGAAATCCCATACATCACCGATCCCCGGCTTCACATAGCCATCGGAATTCGGATCGCTTCCCATTTTTTCAAATATACTCCGTAGCCACCCATTCTTCGAACGCGCAACGTCTAAATCCATCAGCCAGTGTTCAACCTCGCCACGAGGGACTACAAAGAGGCCATATCGACCTAGATCAGCCAGAAGGTTCTTTGCCATTTCAAGGTCGCCGCCTTTGAGCAAGGTAATTCCACCCTGTGTTTTAAAGTCTTTATTTGCCGCCTCCAACGCCTTAAAAACAGTAGAGCGCCTACTTGCATAGGCATCGTATTCGCCCTCCGGCAAGCCGATTGCACCAAGGTGCTTTGTCCATTCTGCTCCCCCATCTTTAAAAACATCAATATCAACAATTCCGGCGGTCGGAATGCCCAGTTTCCTTAGGGGCGCGATAATTCTAGGTATTGTCTGCTTGTTGTCCGCATTCAGAAAAAGAGTGCGCGGAGCCGCTCTTCCATCATTTTGCGCGAGCAGACGCTCATTTATTTCCTGGTAAAAAGCTCTATCAGCATTCGCCTCGCCAACAACCACGCAATCGAAAAACAGTCCTTCCAGCACTCCGACCGATCTCAACAGAGGATCCCGCATAAGCACCTTTAGCTCGGCACTGGGGAGCAGACGCGCTGTTCCAACGCCATCTTGATACGTCAATCGGATGATGTTGACTTCGGCTCCAGAAGATATAGCGCCCATAAGAAATTGTGCACTATGCGTTGACGCAAATACGTGTTTGCCCTCATCGACGGCTCCCTTTGCGAGCTCCTTGCCGAGGGTGAAGGCCAAACTTGGATGTAGAAACGCTTCGGGTTCATCGACGGTTATTACGCGTGGCTGTCCAACATGCAGCTGTAACAAGATACCGGTGAACGCTTTCACTCCATCGCTGACGCTTTCGATGCCGCGGGCATCCCTCATGTAGTCGAGGGTGCCTTCCTCCAAAGACCGTTCATTAGGTGGAGCCTCAGAGCCAAACCGAGCATGCAGGTGACTGCCAACTGATGCATCGAGAACAAAATGTAACCCAGTAGAATCGTAAACTAGCTTCCGCAGGGCCGAACGTTTTTCATCGTCAACGAACAAACGCGCAAATACACTTGCTGGCTTTTTAAGATCTCCTCGCTCTTGCGGATTTATTAATTGGATTCTTGAAGGGCCATCTAGGGCGAGAACTAAATTTTTTAAATAGTAAGATGAAAAATTTCTTCTATGTCTGCCTTCTGCGGAATTAGGATATTGCAAAGCATTTAAAAAATCAACAATTGGTACATGCATCATTTCTTCTTTATAATGATTTATATAAACATAACCATTTATTTTTTGAGCGCCGGGCTCTGGCTCTACAATAATTTTCTTTAGTTCGTTTACAGCGACATCTCTAGCAATAGCATCAAATGAAACATCATCAACAACGCAAAATCCTTCTGTCTGACCGGACCGAAATACGGAAACCAGTTCCCGAAGGGCCTGACTCTTTCCTGAATTGTTTGGGCCGACAAAAATTGTAACTGATGGCGGGGTCTGAACCTCCAAAGGTGGTTGTTTTACTGTTGAACCAAACTTGAATCTTATAGACGACAGCATTGAATCCCCCTGATATCAGCACCCTTAAATTGTATCAATTTATTCGAATTGCAATCGCCTTCTTCACGCCTGTTGGAAACCCCATAGCCAAAACGCGGCTTCTCTACAAAACACCCCCTCACTCTGCCGCTGCCCGCGCGGCGGGGGCTGCATTGAACCATTGGCTGATGGCGCTGTCGCCCGGCGTGCGAGTGGTTTCGCCCAGAACGCGGTTCGAGAGGCCGGCTGCCTTCTGCACCAGGTCGAGCGGCCCGTCCCAGTCGAAATTGCGATAGACGGCGGCGAGATGCGCATAAGGCGGCGACTGGGCAAAAAGCTGGAAGGTCAGCCGGTGGCCGGCATAATCGGAATTTAAAAGATCGCGGGCGAAGGCGAGCAGCTTGCGGCGGTCTTCCGCCACCCAGTCCGCGTTGACGCTATAATACTTCTCGAGCCAAGGAGCGGTGTCCGGGGCTGAAAAGGCGGCCTTGTCGGGTGTGATGCAGATCTGGCCGCCGCAGAGTTCGCGGGCGATATGGATCATCTCGTGCAGTTCCGCGGTCGCCAGCACGCGGCCGGTATAGAGCAGCGACTGGTTGGGCATCATCAGCCCGCCGGGCGAGCGTTCGCACAGCGTAATCGCCGCCGTCAGATGCGCATTGATGCCTTCGCGATAGACGGCAAGGCGGGCGAGCTTTTCCTGCACCGCCTGCTGCTTGTCGAGCCCGGTCTGGCGGACATTGAAGAGGGCTGCACCGATCATCATGTCGGCAAATTTCAGGCTGCGCTGCACGAAGGCGAAGGCCGAATAGCGGTGCAACGTTGCCCGCATGAACATGGCCGCCCGCGTGTGGCGATAGAAAAGCACATTCTCCCACGGGATCAGCACATCATCGAAGATCACCAGCGTATCGATCTCGTCGAACCGGTTGGAGAGCGGGTAATCCTCGGCCGGCGCGCGGCCGGCAAAACCGGTGCGGCAGATGAATTTCAGCCCCGGCGTGCCGAGATCGCAGATGAAGCCGACGGCATAATCCGAATAGGCCTCGTTGCCCCAGTTGGCGATGGTGGGCTTGGTGAAGGCCTGGTTGGCATAGGCGGCGGCGGTCTCATATTTGGCGCCGCGCACGATGAGGCCGGCATCGGTTTCGCGCACCACATGCAGGAGCATGTCGGGATCCTGCTCCTGCGGCAGGCGCGACCGATCGCCCTTCGGATCGGTATTGGCCGAAACATGGAACGGATCGGTCTGGATCACCCGGTGAATATGAGTGCGGATGTTGGCGGAAAATTGCGGATCGACCTCGTTGAGCACATCCTGGCCATCGAACAGCGACCACATTTCGCCGACCGTCTCATCACCGACGCGGGTGACGATGCCGCCGAGCTCCTCCAGCACCGTATCGGTGGCGCGCCGCTTGTCCCACCAGTCGGACTGGACATGCGGCAGCTTGTTGGCGACCGCATTCCAGGCGCCATCCTCCTGATAGGCCATGATATGGCGCAGTTTCGGATCATGGCCCATGTCATAGATGCGGGCGCGGATATCGACGAGCGGCTTGAACATCGGATGGGTCGGCACATCGCGCACCCGCTCGCCACCGATATAGACCTCGCGCCCGTCACGGATCGATTGGATATAGTCTTCGCCCTTGCGGATCATCGCGCCTTCCCCATCGGCCTCACCCTGCCTGGCCCGGGCAACCCTTGCGGGCGTCATGATGTTGGCAGCGCGCCCTGCTTTGGGAAATTAGTTCTTTCGGAGCCCCTGCTTCGGCTGCGCCGAGGCAAATGCGGATCCCATAATCCGCCGACGGAGGGGCTGGCCATCGGTGCGCCAAGGCGCTATTGGCGGATGATCCTTTGCGCGTGAGACCGATATGATTGCCTGTCCCTGCGGCTCCGGCCGGTTCGAGATTTCCTGTTGCGGGCCCTATCATGGGGGCAAGCCGGCCCCGACGGCAGAAGCGCTGATGCGATCGCGCTACAGCGCCTTCGTGCGCGGCAATCTCGACTATATCGAACGGACCTGCGCCGGTGACGCCGCGCGCGCCTTCGACCGGCAGGACCTCGCCGCCTCGCTGCCCGTGACCGAATGGCTGGGGCTCTCGATCGAGGCGACCGAACGCGGCGGCGCGGAGGATCATGACGGCACGGTGCGCTTTACGGTGCGTTTCCGCCAGGGCGGACGGCTTTTCGAACAGACCGAGACGTCGCTGTTTGCGAAGATCGATGGCGAATGGCGTTACATGCGCGGCGAATTTTCAGCCCAGGCCGCCTCCGGAAAGGCGCCCGGCCGCAACGACCCCTGCCCCTGCGGCTCGGGCAAGAAGTTCAAGAAATGCCACGGCGCGTGAGGTAGCCCGTGACCCGGCCGGCTCAGGCCAAGCGTCGCTGATAGAAGCCGATTGTGTGGGCCCGGGTAGAAAATGTTCGAGTTTCAACGTCGCCTGTTCGACAACGCCGGCACAATCCTTCACTTATGCAACATGTTTCGAAGCTCAGATTTGCCTCTTCCTCAGTCGCCTCTGTCAGCCAAGACGGGATGAGAAGAGCTGGCTGGACCCTCGATTACACATTTGACGAAAAGTCATCGGTTTGGTGTATTCTTCCAAGGTCCATGCCCTGATAAGCAAGGCGTGTCCGCAGGCGACGACGCGAGGTGTACTTCATGGACTTTCGTTTCATCTTCACCCTGATTACGGCTTTGACCGGCAACAGTGGCGATGAATTCGCGACACTCAAGGCTGGTGGAGAAAATCCGCAATTGCCTGTGACACGGATCGCCTGTCCTCGTCCATTCCCGGTCAATGAGATTGAAGGAAAGACCGTCTTCTGCGGCACGGTGGTGGTTCCGGAAGATCACGACAAGCCTGAGGGGCGACGCATTGCCCTCAAGTTCATGGTGATGAAGTCCTGGTCGCAGTACCCGGAGCCCGATCCGCTGGTCTATCTGCAGGGTGGGCCGGGCGGAAGTGCCTTCGACATTCTCAACAAGCTGGGCAAGGTCTTCGAACCATGGCGCAAGACACGCGACATCGTCTTCTGGGACCAGCGTTCAGCAGGCATCTCCGGTCATTCGGTCAATTGCTACAAGGCGCTGTCCACAAATGCGCTGAAGATTGCGAAAGGCGAATTCACGATTGGCGATATGCAGGGCCCACAAAACGAGAGCACGACCGTCGCCGCTTGTCTGAAGGAAATCGAGGCAGCCGGGATCGATATCAGCAAGTATAACACACGGGAAAATGCGCTTGACGTTCACACCGTCATGCAGGCGCTGGGTTACCCGGTCTATAATCTTTACGGAATTTCCTACGGTACGAAGCTGGCACTCGAAACGATGCGCGTTTCACCGCAGGGCATACGTTCCGTGATCATCGACGGTGTTGCCCCACCCTGGGTGCATCTTTATGACACCTTTGCCCTGAAGACCGCCGAGACAATTGATCACGTTGTCGATCAATGCAAGGCCGACGAGACGTGCAACAAACCTTTTCCCGATCTCGACAAGGTCATTGTCGAGACTTTGCAGAGGGCAAAGGCCGGCAAGATCATCCACCAGGGCAAACCCATTGCGGTGACAACGGTTTTACGGCCTTTTGAAGAGCGGAATACGCACGACGAAAACCTGTCAATGACGCCCTACATTCCCGCATTCATCTACGAACTGCATCGCGGCAAGGAAATGCCCACGGTTGACATGCTGGTGGCGCGTGATTTTGTGATGCCAAAGGCGGGAGAGGCAGATATTGCCGCCGCCGCCACAGCTCTCCCGAAAGAGCAGCAGAGCCTGATCCAGACGCTCGTCGATAACGCGGAAATCTCACAGCGTATCGATCGGTCGAACCAGAACGTGATGGCAGAACTCCGGGAACTGGTTGACGAAGGCAGCCAGTTTGGACCAGTGGCCGTCCTGTTCGACAAGGAGCTTGAAAAGGCACTCCGCGCAGTCAAATCCGAAGACCCTTCCAAGCTTGAGAGCATCCTCGCGGATTATGTCGCCCTCCAGAACATTGAACCTTCAAAGGAGGCGCTCGCGGGTTTTGTCACGTCCCACACGAAGGGCGAGACTGCCAAACGGCTTCTCACCCTGATCGACAGCATGACCGCTACCGAAGTCACTGGATCATTCGCCATTATCAAGCGCGACGCGGCAACTTCGGAAAAGGGCTTCTTTGAAGGCATGTATCTCTTCAACTATGCCTGCCAGGAAGACATCCCCTATAACAGCTACGAGGGATACAAGGCCTATACCGCCAGTCTCAAATATCCCCATCTGGCAGACGAATGGGATGGAATGGCGAGCGGCTTTTTCGGAGCATGCAAGGCCTTCAAGCCGCATCCGAGAGAGAACTGGCATATGCCCGTCGAGAGCGATATCCCAACACTCTCAATAGGCGGCCTCTACGATTCGCAGACGCCCGCCAGCTGGGCTCATGTTGCGGTCGAAAAGCTGACCAATGCCCAGGTCTTTCTCATTCCTGAAGCGGGTCATGGCGCAGTTCTCTACCAATCCTGCGTAGCCGACATGGGTGTCGCCTTCACCAACAACCCCAAACGCAAGCTCTCAGACACTTGCGTCAGGAGCATCAAGGTGAATTGGAACATCCCGGACTGGGCAAAGGCTGCAAACTAGAGCACTTCCTGCCAATTCGGGGTCAGTTCTGTTTCTCGATTGGTGCGCGTGATCCGGTGGTGAGCCGGTTGAAGCGCGATACAGAAGTATCGGGCAAGACCGGATCGCCATCGGGCACCCACCAATCGGAAACCCGAAGGGACGGGCGCTTTTGCACCAATCCCTGCGCAAAGGCCCTTGAACGTATCAAAGGATATGCCCTGCGGGCCTTTGCTTGATCTTGTCGCAAAATCGCTCCGTCAGAATGACCCCGAATTGACAGGAAATGCTCTAATCTTCATGGCGTTTATGAACTCAACCAAGCATCAATGACAGGAAGCCATTGCGTGGGACCGCACACCTTCCTCCGACGCGAAGCATAGCGGAGAGCGATGCTTTGGAGCGAAGATTGCGACAAGCCGGGGAAGGATGTGGCCTATCCGGAGGGCCGGACGTTTTTCCCTCCGGACATAGTCGTAAGCCAAAATCGCTCCGGCGCCATCGTCGCCTATCATCGACGCCTGGTCTCAGGCCGGGATCATAGCCTCATAGTCATCGCGCAAGTGCGACCAGTGGTCCCAGAACGGTTTGGGGGCGATCGCTTCGAGACGCGCCTTGAGGATATCGAGATGCGCGTGCCAGCCGGCGCCGATCTTGACCATGTTCGCGCGATCGCTGATGCGCTTGTGGATCACGGTCAGCAGCACATCTCCCCCCTTCGGCTCCAGCATGAAGCTGACTTCGCCGCCGCCCCAGGCGAAAGCCAGCTTACGCGGCGGATCGATTTCCGTCACCCGGCTCTGCATGCGATGTTCCTCGCCGAAACCTTCCGGGCGGCTGCCGGGCGGGTCGGTCAGTTCGTCATTGCGCCAGACCAGTTCCATCGGCCCATCGACCGTGAGATCCATCGGGCCAGACGCCAGCCACTTGCGCCGGAGGTCGCTGTCGGTGAGATAGGACCAGACACGCTCGGCGGGACCGGGCAGCAGGCGTTCCAGTTTCAAAGTCGCCTGTTCGACGACGGCCGCATAGTCGTTCACTTTCGCATGCTCATTCATCGCGTCTCTCCCTTTTTGACATCGTCATCGCGGTCGGCCCGCAGCAGATTTTCGAGCATATCGAGGCGATCGGTCCAGAAGCGCTGGTAAATCGCCAACCACTCATGCGCTTGCGCCAGCGGTCCGGGATCGAGCCGGCAGACATGGGTACGCCCCCTCACCTCGCGGCGGATAAGCCCCGCACTCTCCAGCACCTTGATGTGCTTGGAGGCTGCGGCGAGCGACATGTCATAGGGTGCGGCGAGATCGCTGACATTGCGTTCGCCCGAAGCAAGGGCCGCCAACATCCCGCGCCGCGTCGCATCCGACAAAGCGTGAAAGACCAGATCCATATGCTGTGCGTTATATTCAACCATGCGGTTGAATATTCATGATCAACGTTTAATTGTCAACCAATTGGTTGAATATATTTGCAGAGAAAGGCAAGCTGCAGCCGTATCGCGCTGAGATTGCTCTGGAATGCGTGGTCAGGAGAGCTGGTCGACGAGCTTGCCCAGCATGGTGCGGCAGGCTTCGAGCTGGGAATGGCTCACGAATTCATCCGGCTTGTGGCCCTGATCCATGCTGCCCGGACCGCAGACGACGACCGGCACATCGAGATGATCGCGAAACAGGCCGCCCTCGGTGCCGAAGGCGACCTTGATCATGGAGCCGCCCGACAGCGCCATGGCCCGGCTCGCCGTTTCCGACTGTTTGGACGTATCGAGCCCCGGATAGGAATTGAAGACTTCGAGCGTGATGCCGGTTTCGGGGAAACGGCCACGTTGACGGGCGCTGATTGTCTCGGCGCTCGCAAACAGCCGGTCGAGGAAGATTTTCGGATCATCGCCGGCGAGATTGCGGATTTCGAAATCCATCACGCAGTTGTCGGGTACGATGTTGAGGGCCGCACCGCCGCGAATGATGCCGGCATGCAGCGTCGTATAGGGAATATCGTAATCGTCATCGCGCAGGCCGGTCTCGACGATCTCCTCCTGCAGGGCGCGGATCTGGCCGAGCAGGTCGGAGGCGAGATGGATGGCGTTGAGGCCGGTGGGGGCGAGCGCCGAATGGGCGGCATGGCCACGGCAGGTGGCGCGGATATTGGTCTTGCCCTTGTGACCGACGGCAACCTGCATGGCGGTCGGCTCGCCGATCAGCACCCAATCCGGCCGGATGCCGGCCTTCGCGAGTTCGCCCAGCATCGGGCGCACGCCGACGCAGCCGATTTCCTCGTCGTAGGAGAGCGCCAGATGCAGCGGACGCGCAAGCGGCCGGTCCTTGGCCGCAACCATCGCCTCGATGGCGCAGGCAACGAAGCCCTTCATGTCGGTGGTGCCGCGGCCGTAATAGCGGCCGTCGCGCTCGATCATGCGGAACGGATCGCTGCTCCAGGCCTGGCCATCGACGGGAACGACATCGGTATGGCCGGAAAGCACCACGCCGCCATCGACTTCGGGGCCGACGCTGGCAAAGAGCGAGGCGCGATCGCCGCGTTCCTCGGGATAGAGCCTCGCCTCGATGCCCGCCTCGGCAAGCAGGCCGGCGACATAGCGGATCAGATCGATATTGCCGTCACGGCTGACGGTGGGGAACGCGATCAGCCGGTCGAGGATTTCAAGCGCAGAATTCATTCCTATTCCTAACTTTCGATTCCGAAAGCCTTTTCGATTTTTTCCCAGGTCACGTCCATCGCAAAGGTGGGCGACAGAAGCGGAATGCCGACATGACCGTAATAGGGCGAGAGCTGCAGTTCGGCCAATTCCTCATTGTAGCCGGCGATCTGCTGAGTATAGATCACGGCGGCAAGTCCGGTGCGGTCGGAGCCAGCCTTGCAATGGATGAGCAACGGTTTCGGCGCATCGCGCATGATCGCGATCAGCTGACGAACTTCGTCGATGCTGAGTTCCTGCGAAGCCGACATCTTGAAATCGACATGGTTGAGCCCCAGCCGGGACGATTCCGCTATCTCTTCGCGATACCAATCGGTATTGAGATCGGCACCGCGCAGGTTGATGACGGTGCGGATCTTGTACTGGGCGACATAGCGATCGAGCTGCGCCGACGTCGGCTGGGCGGAGCGATAGAGTTCTCCGGCAATGACTTCATGGAAGTTGCCGCTCATCTTCAGATAGACGACATAGAAGCCGAACAGCACCAGGACAAGTGCGAAGCCCTTGCCCAATCGCTTCAACCATTTCAGCATGCCGTTTTGCTCCTGCCTTGCCCTCCGCTGCGCTTCCGCAGCATGGAGGTTAGGAGCGGCATAACACATATGCCGCTTTCTGGCACCCCTTCTGGAGCAGGATGATGTCAGAACGATCACCCTTTGACGACAATTCAGAGATCCGCCATCGCCGCGATGTAGCTTTTGCGGATCGAAGGCGAGCGGACATCCCAAATGACCGGCGTCCCCTTGGCGATGATCCAGCTGTCGCCGGGACCGTAGATGACGGTCTGGCCGGTCGTCTCGTCGGTCAGCGCAACCTGGCCGTCAAGAAGGGTCGCATGTTCGTGGAAGGCATAGACGACGCGGTATTTGCCCTTCGTGGCGGCATAAAGCCCGCCGGAGACAGCGGTTTCCAGCGTTCCGAACAGCAGTTTGCCCGAAACCTGCATCGGGCCTTCGAGCGTTGTGGCGCCGATATCTTCCGGTGCGCCCCAGGCGTCGAGTTCGATCCGGTCCATATCGAGTTTGAACGGCAGCATTTTCTTCTCCTCAAAGCGGCGCAAGGCCGGTGATTTCACGTTTGAATGGCAGCTCGCCTTCGGCAAGCGGCGGCTGGTCGAGCTCTTCGGCATAGCGACGGCCGGCATAGGTGGCGTGCGCAATGGTCGCAGGCGCGAGCGCATCGCCAATGGCAACGACGCTTTCGATGCCCGCATCGGCCCATTCGGCCTGACGGGCCTTCAAATCCAGACAGAGGCTTTCGTTGGGAAGCCGGCCGGTGACCAGCACGACACTGTCGGCGGCGATCTTTTCCTGCCGGCCGGTGAAGGTGCAGCCGAGCGTCGCTTCGCCATGGCCGATCGCATCGACCGAGACGAAGGTGCGCACCTTGACGCCCTTTTCGAGGAGCCGCTTCTGGATGAAATGCTGCTCCATCGTGTTGCGGGTCCAGGTGGAGGCTTCCGAGGCCGGCGTGGCATAGATGGTCTCATAGCCCTTTTCGGCCATCAGTTCGGCCATGACGCCGCCCATGTAATAATGGTCGTCATCCCAGACCAGCACAGTCTTGCCCTTCGGCAGGCGACCATCCATCACATCAGACGGCGACAGCACATCGGCACCCTCGGCAATCGGCATCGGCACCGTATGGAAGTGACCGACACCATCGGCGCGCCAGGTCGAGCCCGTGGCGATCGCCACGCGCGGGATGCCGAAGGCGAGCACATCGTCGGCGGTCAGTCGGCTATCGAAATAGGTTTCGACATTGGCGAGCTGGTTGAGCTGCAGCTTGCGGTAATCGGCAACCCGGATCCAGGCCGCCAGCCCCGGAAGCCGGGCTTCCTTGAGCACGCGACCGCCGAGTTCGGTGCCGGCTTCGGCGAGCGTGACGGGATAGCCGCGCTTGCCAAGCGCCTGTGCGGCCTCGAGACCGGCCGGACCGGACCCGACGATCAGAACCGGCTTTTCGGTCTTGGCACGGCGGATCTTTTCCGGATGCCAGCCCTTGCGCCATTCCTCGGCCATGGTCGGGTTCTGGGTGCAGCGGATCGGCGACATGGTGAAATCGCCAGATACGCAGATATTGCAGCCGATACATTCGCGGATATCGTCGAACCGGCCTTCGAACACCTTTTCGGGGAGGAACGGATCGGCAATCGAGGGACGCGCCGCCCCGATCATGTCGAGAATGCCCTTGTTGACGAGGCTGACCATGCGATCGACGGACGTATAGCGGCCAACCCCGACGACAGGCTTGGTGGTCAGGCGCTTGATGCCGGAAATGAACGGCTCCTGCACGCCCTCCTCGGCAAAACGCGAGGTGCGGCTGTCATTCTCCCAGCCGGCAAGCGTCACATCCCAGAGATCGGGCAGATCGCCGATCAGGCCGATCATGTCCTCGACCTCGGCCTTTTCCAGACCGCCCTCGCCCAATAGCTCGTCGACCGAAATGCGGATCGGGACCGCACAGGTGTCGCCGACGGCGGCCTTGGTCTCCTCGGTAATCTCGCGCAGCAGGCGGACGCGGTTTTCGATCGAGCCGCCATATTCGTCGGTGCGGTGATTGTAACGGCGCGACAGGAAGTGATGCAGGAAGCCGAGCGCGTGCGCCGCATAGACATAGATGAGGTCGAAGCCGGCCTGACGGGCGCGCAGCACCGCCTGCAGGTGCCATTTGCGCAGGTTCCTGATGTCTTCCTTGTCCATCGCACGCGCCTGCACCGGATCATAGGTGAAGGTGGCGACCGGCAGATGCCCCGGCCCCATCGGCACTTCGCGCGAATAGAGGTTGGGGCCGTTCATGCCATTGTAGGCGAGCTCGATGCCGGCCAGCGCGCCATGTTCGTGGATCTTGTCGGCCATGCGGGCGAGTGCCGGAATATCGCGGTCATCCCACAGGCGCAGTTCGATGAAGGGCGTGATTTCGGACGTATGGTGCAATTCGACCTGCTCGGTGCAGACGACCGCCCAGCCGCCCTCGGCCTTGACCCCGCGCATATGGGCAAGTGCTGTGGGATCGCGATAGCCCATGCCGTTACAATGCGGCACCTGGTAGAAACGGTTGCGCGCCACCTTCGGTCCGATCTTCACCGGCTCGAACAGCACATCGTAACGCGCAGGACGTGCCTGCGGCACACCCCATTTCAGCATCTCATCCATTGGTCAGCGGCTCCGCCCGAACAGTCGAAGTCTCACAAAGCCACAGCGCTAGCTTCAATGAAAGTAATCTTTATTGGATCATTGATTTTGTAAAAGCTAAGCAAGCCGAAAATGGCGGCGTTCAGAAGCTGATTCAACCCTTTGCGAGGATGATTCCGAAAATGGAACCATCCAACTGAATCCAAAGGAATTTACCAGGATTTGAGTGCCCGGAGCGTCGGCGTTTTCTTCAGCATATGCTCATCCATGCGGGCAAAGAGCCGCGAGAGAAGATCGACCGCCTCACCCACAGCCGGCCCCTTGTTGAGCATGACGCATTCGGCGCGCGCTGCCATGGCCGCATCCGTCATCTCGCCGCGCGAGGGCACACCCTCCTTGACGAGATCCTCGAGCACCTGCGTCGCCCAGATGACGGGAACGCTGGCCGCTTCTGCGATCCAGAGGATTTCCTCCTGCATTTCGGCGAGCCGTTCGAAGCCGATCTCGGCGGCGAGATCACCACGTGCGATCATGACGCCGAAGGGACGGCGACCGGCGGCGGTGGCGATCAGCGCAGGAAGATTGCGCACGGCCTCGGGCTGCTCGATCTTGGCAATCAGCCCGAGTTCGCGCTGAGGCGCACCGATGCGGGCGATCGCCTCCTCGAGGAGATCGATGTCGTCGGGACGGCTGACGAAGGAATAGCCGATCATGTCGGCATTGGCGATCACCGCTTCGAGATCGTCGACATCCTTGCTGGTCAGCGGCGACAGGCCGAGAACCGTATCGGGCAAGTTGAGGCCCTTTTCCGGCTTGAACTTGGCGCCACCCGCCTTGGCGCGCGTTACGCGCAGGATCGCCGCACCTGGTTCCAGGCTTTCGACATAGGCTTCGAGCTTGCCATCGTCGTAGCGAACACGGTCGCCGACCGAAAGCCGCGTGACGATCTCCGGCAGCGATACGGTCGCAGCAGCGGCGATGCCCTCGGTCAGCCAGGGCTCGCCGGATGCCACGAGCCGGAGTGCATTGCCGAGTTCGATCTTCTTCTGTCCGGGATTGGTCACGACGTCGCCGGTGCGAATCTTCGGTCCGGCAATATCCATGAGGATGCGCGGCGAACGCCCGATTGCGGCCCCGGCAGCGCGGACATGCTTTGCCATCCGGGCCCAGACCTCGGCATCATCATGAGCACAATTGATCCGAGCGACATCCATGCCGCGGCGAACGAGATCGGCAATGAATTTCGGATCGTCAGCCGCTTCGGAGGGCATGGTGACCATGATCCGGCCACGGCGATCCGGATTCGGTGCGCCGAACAGGCGGTCGCTGGCATCTTCCAGCCGTTCCTCGCCGGCAAAGAAACGGTCGGGATCGAAATCAGTCGATTGCGGTGGAAGGCCGGCCACCAGAGACAGCGCCCTCTCGACGGCCGCAAGTGTCGGCTCAACCCGGCTTTCGAGACGGCCGAGAGACGACAGGCCGAACGGCATCAGGCGGCGCTGCAAAATTCTCAGGTCGCGATGGCGAAGCGCCAGGTAATGCGCGAGGTTGGCGAGTGCCGCCTGTTCCTCGCTTTTGCCCCAGCTCTGCAACATCTGAAGGGCTTCGCGATGGACGGCCTCCGAAAGCGCCCTTATATCGGCGAGCAACTGTTCCGCTTCATTGAAATCATGGCTCGAAAGGGTCTGATGCATGCGAGGCTCCTGCAATCCTGGCAGGAGCATAATCCGCTGCCTTCACCGCAATGTGACAGAAGCTCGCCTTTTGCCGGGATGCGCGCTTGTGCCGCATCGATTGGTTTCGGTGGAACCCGACCCGCGCTATCGCGTTTCAAGCCGGTAACGAAGATGAACCTCGGATTAATGCCCGTTTCAGTCATCATTCAGTCGGCATCGGCGAATATCACGCCAGTCAAACGATGACCTGTGCCGCGATTTGATCATGTTTCGCGACTAAGGACAGACTCGAAACGAAAAGAGAAGAAAGGCAGTAGCAGCCATGGATTATGTAGGCGACGATCGCAGGGATTCTGTTTACCAGACCAACTCCCGTCCTTATTACAATATCTGGACCTATGGCGGGAACGACTATGTCAGCCTGACCCTGATCGACACTTTCGTAAAGACGGGTACTGGTTCTGACACTGTCGTAAGCAAGGTCGAAGGCTGGAATGAAATCGATCTTGGCGAAGGTGGCGACACCTATATCGGCACCGGCTTCTCTACGCGTGGCAACCGTTACGACATCGTATCCGGCGGCTGGGGTTTCGACAAGTTCACCGTCGAAACCAGCCATAGCGAATATTATGGCGATGGCGGCAACGACACGTTCAACACGACCGGTTACAACAACTATTTCGATGGTGGCGATGGGGTCGACACGATCAGCTACAAGATCCAGGACAATGACATCTATCTGCGCGGCAAGGGTGTCCTTGTCGATCTGAGCGGCCATTACGCCACCACGGGTGCTGCGCGTGAAGAAGAGATCTGGAATGTCGAGAATGTCGGCGGCACATCCTATGCCGATACGCTGACCGGCGATAGTGTCGCCAACACGCTGACGGGCTATGCCGGTAATGACAAGCTCGACGGGCTTGGCGGCATGGACGTGCTGAATGGCGGCGATGGCAAGGATGATCTCTACGGCGGAGACGGCAACGACAAGCTGATCGGCGGCAAGGGCAACGACCTGCTCTGGGGCCAGGGCGACGCCGATACGTTCGTCTTCCAGACGCTGCAGGATTCGGTGACCGGAAGCCAGCGCGATGTGATCAAGGATTTCAGCCGCGCCCAGGGTGATCTCATCGACCTGTCCGGCATTGATGCCATCAATGGCGGCGGCGACGACGAATTCACCTTCATCGGCAATCAGGCCTTCTCCGGTGATGCCGGTGAACTGCGCTTTGCCAATGGCATTCTGTCAGGCGATACCAATGGTGATGGCACCGCCGATTTCTCGATCCGCGTCAACAACATGACCTCGATGAATTCGGGCGATTTCATTCTCTGATTTCGCCTCCTGAAATCGGAGCGGAATGCGAAAGGGCTGGACGGGAAACCGTCCAGCCCTTTTCATTTGACGTCAGGCGATCAGGCTGGATCAGCCGTTGACCAGGCGGTCGATCGCCGTTGCGGTGCTGGCGCCGAAGACACCATCGACCAGCCCCTTGTAGAGGCCGCGGCGGCGCAGCTCGCTCTGGATCTTCTTGCGGAAATCGGGCGAGAAACGGGTGGCGCCGGCCTTCATCTCGTCGATGAACTGCTGTTCGCCGCCCTCCATGCTGGCAAATGCCAGACGCTGCGCCTCGTCGAGATCGACATCGCCAGCCTGACCCTGATCATACATGTAGGCCAGATTGCCCATGGCATAGGTGTTGCCGGCATCAGCTGCCTTCCGGTACCAGCCCTTGGCGATCGCCAGATCCTGGGTGACGCCCATACCGTTTTCATAGAGCCAGGCAAGGGAAGCCATCGAATAGGCGTCGTTTCTTTCCGCACCCTTCTCGTACCAGGTTTTGGCCTCGGCATAGTCGACGTCGGTTCCGAGCCCGTTCTGGATTGCATATCCGAGCGAACCCATGGCATTGAGATCGCCAAGTTCCGCGCCGCGACGATAATAGTCGAGCGACTTGCGATAGTCGCGCGGGACGCCGGACCCTTCACGGTACATCCAGCCGAGCGCCGCATTCGCATAGGCATCGTTGAGGCCGGCTGCGGTTTCATAGAGCCGCTTGGCTTCGGCGAGATCGACCGGGGTACCCATGCCGAACTGTTTCATGTAGCCGAGGCCTGAGGTGCCGTTCACATCGCCAAGTTCGTAAGCGCGCTGATAGAGTTCGAGCGCCTTTTCATAATCCTGCTCGACGCCCTTGCCCTCGCGATAGAGCCAGGCAAGCGCGGAGATGGAATAGCCATCATTGGCTTCCTCCCCCTTTTCATACCAGCGGCGCGCCTCCTCGAAATCGACGGCGATGCCGAGACCGTTCTGAAGCGCATAGCCGACCGCGCCCATGGAGCCGACATCGCCGGCTTCCGCCGCCTTCATGTAATAGACGAAGGACTTTTCATAGTCGCGCTCGACGCCAACCCCTTCGCGGTAGGACCAGCCAAGAGCTGCCTGCGCCTCGGCATATTCCTGATCGGCAGCCTTGGTGAACCATTCGATCGCCTTTTCCTCATCCGCATCAACCGCACCATTGCCATTGCGATAGACGGTGGCGAGCGAGGCCTGCGCATAGGCATTGCCGGCGCGCGCCGCCTTTTCGAGCATCGCGACGCCCTTGGCTTCGTCCCTGGCTTCACCGTTGCCGTTGATCTTCAGCCAGGCCAGATTGACATAGGCATAGGCATTGCCGAGTTCGACGGCCTTGTTGTAATGGCCGCGAGCGGTGGCGACATCCTGCTTGGCCTGATAGGCGCGGCCCAGCATGTCATGCAGCATGGAATCGCCAGGCTCTTCGGCGATCGCCTGATTGCAGACATCGATGACCCTGTCCGCCTGAAGCTTGACGAAGCTCACGCCTTCGAGCGTCGGATCATAGCCGGGTTCGGCTGCCAGCACGTAGCATTCCCGAGCCCGTGGCGTTTCGCTGCGCTTGTTGGGCTGGAAGGTGATGGCATCGGCAATCGAGGTGACGGTTTCCTCGCCGGCATCCTGATTGCCGTGCATGTCGTTTCCGGTCGATCCCTCGTCGGGCTTGCTATCCTCGTCCTGATCGTCCTGTTGCCGCTGGTCGGGCTGTTCGCCCGCCGCCAGCGCATCGATCGCCTCGTTGATCTCGTCGCCGAAATCGCCATTGACGAGACCGCTATAGAAGCCGCGCTCCTTCAAGACCTTCTGGAATTCCTTGCGGAAGGCGGCCGAGAAATTGGCCGGCATCGTCTTCAGCTCGTCGATCTTGGTCTTGTCGCCGCGCTCGACTGCCGCAATGGCCCAGCGCACCGCCTCGGCCGCATCGATCGGCGTGCCAAGCCCCTGATCGTAGAGACGCGACAGATTGCCCATGGCATAGGCATTGCCGCTGTTGGCCGCCTTTTCGTACCAGTAGCGCGCCTCGACATAATCCTGCTTCACGCCGGCGCCGGTATCATAGAGGAAGCCGAGCGATGCCATGGAATAATCATCGCCGGCATTGGCACCCTTCTCGTACCAGCGCAGCGCTTCGGCGAAATTCTTGGCCATGCCGAGCCCGTTCTGGGCCGCGTAGCCCATGGCGGCGATCGAGGCATTGTCGCCTGCAGCCGCGCCGCGACGATAATAATCGAGCGACTTCACATAATCCTGCTCGACGCCAACGCCCTCGCGATAGAACCAGCCGAGATTGCCGAGTGCCACGGCATTGCCCTGACGCGCCGCCTTCTCATACCATTTGATCGCTTCGGCATCGCTCTGATCGACGCCCTGGCCGTTGCGGTAGAGATAGCCGAGGGCCGCTTCCGCGGCATGATTGCCGGATTTGGCGGCCTTTTCGAACAGGTCGCGGCCCTTGGCAGCATCGATCGGCCCGTCGAGTCCATAGACGGCAAACCAGCCGAGATTGGTCTGCGCATAGAGATCGCCAAGCTTGGCCGCCTTTTCATAGTTGCGGCGCGCCTCGGTGAAATTGCGGTCGGCCTCATGGGCACGACCGAGCAGGTTCACCAGCATTCCGTCTTCGGGATATTCGTTGACCGCTTGCGCGCAGGCCGTCAGCGCCCGCTTGGCATCGATGCGGGCCATATAGACGCCCGGGAAACCGGGCAGCGATTGCGGCTCGGCAGCGAGCAGGTAGCAATCGCGTGCGGCGGGCGAAGCCTTGGCGGCATCGGAAATCGTCGGGTTCTGCACCGGCGCCATCATACCGATGGCGACTTCGGCCTCCGGCCGAAACTTGCTTTCGGGATAGCGTTCGATGAACCGCTTGAGTGCTGCGATATCGGTCGAACCCTTGAGCGCCTCCCAGGCGATCTGGTCTGCGCTCACCTCGGCCTTGGCTTCCGCTTCGGCAAGCAGCTTGAGCTTCTTCTGCGCCAGCATCTTGTAGACCGGATCGGCGCCATGCTTGGCGATGAAGGCTTCCAGCAACTCCTTGTCGGCGAGATCCTTGATGTTCTGCCAGTCGGCCGCCGCCGAGGAAATGCCGTTCGGTGCGGTTTCTTCCTTCTTTTCCGGCTTGGTCTCGGTCTTGTTGATGGTGATGTTCAGTTCCTTGATCGACAGGAAGATCTGCGCACCGCCGAGCGAACCGTAGACGAACGGTTCCTGCTTGCGCTGGGTGACCTTGACGACCTCGTCGCGTACCTGGCCGAAGGCGATACGAACATCGACGCCCGGCTGGGCGAGGTATTTGGAAAGCGCTTCGGCAAAGGGGCTGTTCACACCCGCGCCGTCGAGCGCCACGGTGCCGGCGCGCGAGGCATAGGCGACCAGCGTATCGGCGCCTTCCGGCTCGACCTTGGCAAGGCCGCGCTGGATGGCGCGGGTGCCGGAGCTCGTCGCCATCGCATCGATGAAGGGGTTGTTGCGGCAGGCATCGAGAATGACGAGCTTGAGCTTGGTGGCGCCATTGAGCGACCGTTCGGCGCGATCGAGCGGCAGCGCCTCGTCCTCGACATCCTTGTCGGAACGCAGCACCGCATCGGTGGGGATGAGATAGTTGGTGCCATTCATCTCCATCCCGTGGCCGGAATAGTAGAGCACCGCGATCTCGGCACCATCGGCCTTGTCTTCGAAGGCGCGCAGGGTTTTGCGCATGGTGACCAGATCGAGATCGATGGCCACCTCGACATCATCGAAGCCGGCATCAAGGAAGGTCTTGCGCATCAGTTCGACATCGTTGGCCGGATTGCGCAACGGTGTCGTCGACCGATATTCCTGATTGCCGATGAGAAGCGCGACGCGCTTGGCGGCTTCGGCGATATCTACGGTTGCGGCAACAAGCGTTACCGCAACAATCACGAGGGACAATCGTCGCCCGAATTCCCCGCTTTTCATCATTCACCTCCGCAATAGCTGCGGGAATATTACGGATGAGGGTGACTGTTTCAATGTCAGCCCGGAAGAAATTCGTGCTTTTCCTTTCACAAGGTTCGTTCCGGCCCGTTGCGGACCGGAAAAGCACGCAGTTTCCGGGCTGACTTTTTGCGGCATGCCTCGCCGTCAGGCGGGCTGCAGGAGGCCGAAACGCCAGCCGGTGCGACGGGCGTTGACGGCAAGCATGGTCAGGATCAGCACGAACATCAACACCTCGGCGACCGGTGTGCTCATCCAGATGCCGGTCTCGCCGAACGCGAACGGCAGGAGGAACGACAGGGGAATGCTGAAGAGATAGATGCGCGACAGCCCGAACAGGCCAGCCTTCGAAGCCATGCCCATGGCCTGGAAATAGCCCGACAGCACCATGGGAATGCCGAAGAACAGATAGGCAGCCACGGTATAGGGCAGGATGCGTCGGGTTTCGGCGATCACGGCCGGATCATCGACAAAGCCGGCGCCCAGGCTGCCGGACAGGGCAAAGATCACCAGCTCGACCAGACCGCAATAGAGGATTGCGGTTGTCAGTGCGATCACCAGACTGCGGTTGGCGCGCGCCGCCATGCCAGCGCCGACATTGTTGCCGCAGATGGTCTGGAAAGCGATATTGACCCCCATCAGCGGCAGATAGGCGAAGGTAAGGATGCGGTTGACGATACCGTAGGCGGCGATGGTGGCGACATAGCTTCCCTCCTGCCAGATCCTGAGATTGAAGATCATGGCCGCGGACAGAAGCGAGATGCCAAGCAGGCCGAGGCTGGTGGGGGCGCCAAGCGCCAGCATCTGCCGCCAATGCTCGATCCGCCCGGACCAGGCCAGACGCAGGGCCGACTTGTTTGACCAGCGATAGGCGATGACGACGAGCAGGCAGATGAGCTGCGCCAGAACCGAACCGATGGCGGAACCGGCGACACCCCAGCGAAAACCACCGGTGAAGAGCCAGTTGAAGCCGATATTGAGCAATGTGGCCGAGACGGTGACCAGCGCCATGAAGCCAAGCTTGCCCTCGCAACGCAAGGCATCGATCTGCAACGACAGCCAGAAGGCGATCGGCGCGGTGGCCATGGTGATGCCCATGAAAATGCGCGCATTATTGGCAACGGCTTCAGCACCGCCCGCCCCGCGTTCGATGACGGCGGGCCCCGCGAGGAAATAGATGGCCATGGCAATCAGGACGATCACGGTGGCGAGAACATGGGCGCTCGCGAAGGTGCGTTCGGCAGCGTGTCGATCAGAGGCGCCGAGCTGGCGGGCGAGAATGCTCGCCATTCCGTTCGAAACCAGCGTCTGCATGGCATAGAGCATCATCATCAACGGAAAGATGAGGGTGACGGCCGACAGCGCATCGGCGCCGACATAGAGGCCGAGGAAGAAGGCATCCGCGACGACATAGAGGCCGTTGATGGTCATGATGAGGATGATTGGCGCCGCAGTGCGCGCAAAAAGCGCGCCGAGATTGCCGCGCAGATAGATATTCACATTGCTGTTGTCGGATCGTGGCTCGGACATAGGGGCCTCAATTGCAGAAATAGCCAACGCATACGCAGGTGCCGGCGTCGCTGTCTTCGAAAAATGATTGTGAAAGGAATTCACCGCGAAAAATCGGCGGCAGGTCTCCGAACCTGGGGACTGTTTAAAAAGCAGACAGGCCAATGTCAAGCTTTGTTGGTACTATTCTTTACCTGACTTTAACCAGCACAATAAAAGCAATGAATTACAACGGAAAATTCAAAATTGATAAACCAGCGTTTCGTAGGATTGCAGCAGGTTTAACGAGGGAGGGAATTATGCCCCTTTCAAACAGCGAAAGCTTCAAAGAATTTCACGACCGGTTGCGGCTGCACAATCCGCGCCACAGTTTCAAGATGCACACGATCGACCGTCCGGGCCAGATCATTCCGGTGGGACAGGGCCTGAAGATTGCCGTGCGCTATAATTGTCTGGTCCAGAAAATTTCATCGGCGGGCGCGATGCTCGATCTCAGTCCGCGCGTCCAGTTGCCCAAGAATTTCTTCCTGGTCATCCTTGGTTCTTCGGAAGAAATCGGCGCCACAGAGTTCCAGCGCAAGGGCGCAACCCTGGTTGTGAAGTTCAACATGTTCCTGGATGCGGGCTTTCTCGAAACCCTCGTCGGGGCAGCATCGCTCGAGGGCGACGTCGTCTGACGGCAGCCATCACCTTTTTCTTTATCCAACCATGCAGACCGGGCCGCAAGAGGCCCGGTTTTCGTTTGCCCGATCGATGGCCATTTCAAACGCAAGACTTCCCTAAAACTTTAATTTTAGCATTGAATGAAGTGCAACACCTCCATGCGATGGTTTCTCAAAAGGAGACTGCACCATGAGCATGACGGCGACAAACACGGCTTCGGGATCGATCCATAGCGATTTCGGCATGCAGGGCCGCCAGTGGGAACGTTTCGCGATCAGCCGGGTTGGCCGGATCATATCCGTCGGTGCCAACCTCAGCGGCCTGTCCTACCGGACCTGCGAACTGATCGACATTTCCCGCGGCGGTGCGGCCATGAAACTCGACAACACCATCGGGATGCCGGATCACTATTATCTGATGCTTCTCGGCACCGATCTCCGGATCGGCTGCGCGGAAGTCTACCGGCAGGAACGCAGGGTCGGGGTGCGGTTCATCAAGACGCTCGATCAGGAATTCCTCTCGATGATCGTGCGCGGAGACTTCTTCACCAAGTAAGAGTCGACTTCGATGACAGGCGCGTC
This sequence comes from Fluviirhizobium alvei, assembly GCF_030551875.1. GTDB lineage: Bacteria > Pseudomonadota > Alphaproteobacteria > Rhizobiales > Rhizobiaceae > Rhizobium_E > Rhizobium_E alvei. Next base: position 42,730 of record NZ_JAUOZU010000021.1, read on the forward strand.
CTATCGATCCTGTCATCGAGACTGCGGGCATGCCGGCCGGCAAGGGTTGCACCTCTTGCGTCCATGGGCAAAAGTCCTATCCTCCCGGCGCAAATCGTGACTCGCAAGGATTTCCCATGTCCATTTTCCCCCGGCTGACCTCGATCGTGCGCGAACTTCCGGCCACCGTGCCGTTCGTCGGCCCCGAAGCGATCGAACGCAATCGCGGCCTGAAGGTGAAGGCGCGCATCGGCGCCAATGAAAACGGCTTTGGCCCCGCCCCTTCGGTGCTTGCGGCGATGGCGCAAGCCGCACCCGAAACCTGGAAATATGCCGATCCGGAAAACTTCGAACTGCGCGAAGCGCTGGCGAAACATCATGGACTGAGCCGCGACCAGATCAATATCGGGGCCGGCATCGACGGACTTCTGGGCGAAATCGTGCGGATGGTGATCGAGCCCGGCCTGCCGGTCGTTACCTCACTGGGCGCCTATCCGACCTTCAACTATCATGTCGTCGGCTATGGCGGCCGTCTCGTGACCGTTCCCTATGCGAACGATCGCGAAGATCTGGGCGCTCTTCTCGACGCCGTTCGACGCGAAGATGCGCCGCTGGTCTATTTTGCCAATCCCGACAATCCGATGGGAAGCTGGAACGATGGCAAGGATGTGGTGGACTTTGCCCGCGCCCTGCCCAAGACGACTTTGCTCGTTCTCGACGAAGCCTATGGCGAGACGGCGCCGGATGGGGTGATCCCGCCCGCCGATGCGCTGATCGACCGACCGAACGTGATCCGGACCCGGACCTTCTCGAAGGCCTACGGGCTTGCAGGCGCACGCATTGGCTATGTGATTGCCGCCGCCGAGACGGCTGCGATTTTCGATCGGGTGCGCAATCATTTCGGCATGAGCCGCGTCAGCGTCGCAGCCGCGCTCGCCGCACTTGCCGACCAGGACTATCTCGCCGAGGTCAAGGCGAAGATTGCCGCCGCGCGCGAAAGGATCGGTTCGATTGCGGTCGCCAACGGGTTTTCGCCGCTGCCATCGGCCACCAATTTCGTGGCAATCGACTGCGGCCGCGATGGTGCCTATGCGAAGGCGATCGTCGATGGGCTGATGGAAGAAGGGGTTTTCATTCGCATGCCGGGAGTTGCTCCACTCAACCGCTGCATCCGTGTGTCGGTCGGACCTCAGTCCGATATGGACCTTCTGGCCGAAGCCTTGCCGAAAGTCTTGAAAAAGCTCGGATAAACAAACCGCGCGAAACCCGATTGTGTCGCGCGGTCAAGAGATAGCCTGCATTCGCAGTGCTTTGATCGCCCCTTGGCGGGCGGTTGAGCTTTTATTGATGCTCTGGTGATGCCATGCGTTTTTCATGTCCCAAAGGACCGATCAATGCATGGTCATCCATTCGCGGGCTGCACGGAGTGCAGTGGCCAGTTCGCTCTTGCTCATGGACGGAACGAGATCGGCGCGCAGAGCGGCGGCCCGTTCGGAACCCTTGATGGCGGCAATGTTGAGCCACTTGTGGGCAGCCACCAGATCGATTTCGCAACCGCGACCGGTCGCATACATCAGACCCATTTCGCAAAGAACGTCAGCGCGAGCCTCGCCGCCCATTGCCGTTTCCTGTGTATTGATGTCAAAGCGTGCCATTGTTGTTACCTTGCCTGTTGTTTCGTTGCCTGTTTTACCTTGAGGGCCTTTTTCCGGTTCGGATCTTCTTCAATCGAGACCCTTTAACCTTCCGGCCTTGGCAGTTTTCCTGCTCGTCTTATGGCTTCACTATGGCTGAGGCTTTTCAATAGCGGCTTAAAATGCATGCTTAATCGGAAGAAAACGATGTAAAAACACTCTGTAAACTTGTCTTTTCGTTAAGTATCCAACTGCCTGCACTTCACGCATTTCCTTGAAATTTTTACGGAATTTTCAGCAACCCATTTCAACTCATTGCTAACCACAGCAACGATTGACCTTTTTTGGCCGCTCCTCAAATGTCCGCCAAAGTCGGGTTCAGGCATATTTACCTTTACGTGCGCGTCAGCTATATCCTCGGACGGGGACGAGGCTCGCCGCAAGGTCCGGATGCAAGCAATGGGGTTCTCCAGACCCGACGGCGAGCCGGTTCCAATTTTCACCGGGAGGATCGACATGCGCAAACTGATGCTTATGACAGCAATGCTTGCCTTCGCCGGGGCCGCACAGGCCGCCGAGCCAATCGAAGGCAACTGGAAGACGGCAAGCGGTGAGACCGCAGCCATTTCGAAATGTGGTGGCTCTTTCTGCGTGACGCTGAAGACCGGCAAGTTTGCCGGCAAGCGCATCGGCAAGATGTCCGGTTCGGGCGATGAATATTCCGGCGAGATCACCGATCCGGAAGATGACAAGACCTATTCCGGCTATGGCACCGTTTCGGGCAATGCGCTGAAGATGAAGGGTTGCGTGATGAGCGTGTTCTGCAAGTCGCAGACCTGGAAGCGCATCTGATCACGTCTGATCTCTAATGATTTCAAGCCGGCCGCATCGTGAAGACGCGGCCGGCTTTTTTGCGCTTGGATATCGCAGGGCGTCAGTCGCCCGCGAGCAGGAATTCCAGCCGTGGATCGACCTTGCCCGGCCGGAAGGCGATGATTTCGGTTTTCACCACGCCTTCGGCGACGAAGGGATCGGCTGCCAACCGCATCTCGATCTCCTGCCGGTTTGCCGCCTGAGCGAGAATGGCGCCGCCCTTGCGATCCTGAAGGCTGCCCGCCATCAGGAAGGCGCCATCGGCAAAGCCCTCGCGCAGCCATTGATTATGGCCATCCATCAGGTCCGCAGCACGCCCGGCTTCATCTGAAAACACCAATTGCACGAGAAACATTTCAAACTCCAGGTTCGATTGGATTTAGAATGGTGGCTTCGCGTTCAGCAGTCAGACTGCGGCCGCCAGGGTTTGGTCGAGCCAGTCGATGGCGGCCTCCACTTCGCGGCGCACGAAGGCTTCATCACGATAGGCGAGCGCGAGTGAGGCCACTCCCTGGCTTCGCATGAGAATGTGCAGGGCCAGCCGATCAGCCGCCTCTCCACAGCCCGCCGCGACAAACTGGCGGGTAAGCCAATGACGGAAAAGATCGAAAATCTCTCTCGCCTGCGGCTGGAAAGGATGATCGAGCTTGGCGAGTTCGCTGCAGAGCGTGCCGACCGGGCAGCCGAACTGCATGATTTTCGCCTCGTTTGCGATCAGGATTTCAATGAACTGGCGGATACGCTCCCGCGGGGCTTCGGCATTCCTCTCCCATCCATCGAGCATGGCGGCGGTCCTTGCCAGCCTGAAAGCGATCACGGCGGCGAGAATGTCATCCTTGGTCTTGAAGTGATGGTAGAAATTGCCGCGCGAGATGCCGACCGCCCCGGCGATATCGGCAAAGGCGGTGCTGTCAAACCCCTGCTCGTAGAAAAGCCGATCGGCCACCTGAACTATCTCGTCACGGGTCTTCGGTCGCACCATCGCCAACTCCGACTAATTAGGACATTTGCCCTAAACTAGGTCAATCGTCCTATTTCTGTCAAGCGCGAAAAACCCGCCGTGATCGACACGGCGGGTCCGGAACTCATATTGGTTTTGGGAATGGCCTAGCGGGCGCGCTGGCCGAACAGGATCTTCTGCGCTTCCTTGTCATCGGCAAGGCTGGCCTGGCGTTCGCGCTCGGCCTTACCGACATCGATGGCGCGCTGAACGGCGGGGCGCGCCTTCACCCGCTCGTACCAGCCCCTGAGGTTGGGGAAATCGTCGAGATCCTGGCCCTGGTTCTTATGGGGAATGACCCAGCCGATCGAGGCCATGTCGGCGATCGAATAGTCGCCGGCGAGATAGTCGCGGCCTTCGAGACGCCGGTTCATGACGCCATAGAGACGGTTGACCTCGTTGGTATAGCGATCGATGCCATACTGGATCTTTTCCGGTGCATAGTTGCGGAAGTGGTGCGCCTGCCCGGCCATCGGACCAAGGCCGCCGACCTGCCAGAACAGCCATTCCTCGACCTGAACGCGCGCGCGCTCATCGCTCGGATAGAACCTTCCGTACTTGCGACCGAGATATTGCAGGATGGCGCCGGATTCGAACACCGAGATCGGCTCGCCTCCCGGCCCATCCGGATCGATGATCGCCGGCATGCGGTTGTTTGGTGCGATCTTGAGAAAATCGGGCTCGAACTGCTCGCCCTTGCCAATGTTGATATATTTCACCTCGTAGGGAACGTTGAGTTCCTCGAGCATGATGGTGATTTTCCAGCCATTCGGCGTTGGCCAGTAGTAGAGTTCGATCGGCGCGGTCATCGGTCTCTCCAGAGCGTTTTTTGACAGTCGGAGTTTGAAGGTAGGAAGCCGTCCCGATCTTGGCAACCATTCTGAACCGAAAATGAATGCGGATCTCAGGACCGGTTCAGACGGACTTCGCTAGACAGGCATCATCGCAAGTCACGGAACCCGATCATGACCATTCTCGCTCGCCGCCTCACCATCATCAGCCTCTCTGCCCTGATCTTTGCGCTGGCGCTTCAGATGGTGGTCGCGAACAACAGCCGGATGCGGACCGCCCTCATCCACGGCAGCGCGAACTGCCATGCAACGCTTCTCAACGATTGCCTGTCCGGCTCGCCCTTCGGCGCCCGTTTCGTCACCAACTAAAATTTTAGGACGCTTCGCTCCAGGTGGACCGATTGATTGTCATAAGCCGCCATCTATAATGGCTCATGGCAAAGCGAATCTCTTCACACACACTCTACGACATCCTCTCCCCCGAACCCTTCGTTGCGCAGGAATTCACCGACCCTGACACGGCGGTAGACGCGCTGACCGCACTTTATGGCCGGAACACAGCCTTCCTTCGCAGCGCGTTCGACGATATCATTCGCGGATCGGCCCCCAAGGGCCGCTACAGGGCCTATTATCCCGAGATCCGGATATCGACCATGCGGTACGACAAGACGGATTCCCGGCTGCCCTATGGTTTCCTGTCCGAACCCGGCAGCTATTCGACCACGGTGACGAGACCCGATCTTTTCCGTCACTATCTGAAGACCCAGATCGGCCAGCTGCTGCAAAACCACAACCTGCCGATCACGATCGCGGAATCGACGACGCCGATCCCGTTGCATTTCGCCTTCGGCGAGGGCGCGCATGTGGAAGCCAGCGCCACGAGTTCGTTCGACATGCCGCTCCGGGATCTGTTCGACACGCCGGACCTGACGACAACCGACGATGAAATCGCCAATGGCGAATATGAACCGCCACCGGGCACCGCACGTCCGCTGGCGCCGTTCACCGCACAGCGGATCGACTATTCGCTCGCACGTCTCAGCCACTATACCGCGACGCAGGCCGAGCATTTCCAGAATTTCGTGCTGTTCACGAACTATCAGTTCTATATCGACGAATTCTGCTCCTGGGCACGCCAGCAGATGCAGGAAGGCGGCAACGGCTATACGGCTTTCGTGGAACCCGGCAATCTCGTGACGCCGGCCGGGTCGAACGAGCCCGTCGAAGGGGTGCCGCCGCCGCGCCTGCCGCAGATGCCGGCCTACCATCTCAAGCGCAAAGGCCATGCCGGCATTACGATGATCAATATCGGCGTCGGCCCGTCGAACGCGAAAACCATCACCGACCATGTGGCGGTCCTGCGCCCGCATGCCTGGCTGATGCTCGGCCATTGCGCCGGCCTGCGCAACAGCCAGAATCTCGGCGACTATGTGCTCGCCCATGCCTATATGCGCGAAGACCATGTGCTCGATGACGATCTTCCGGTCTGGGTGCCCATTCCGGCGCTCGCCGAAATCCAGCAGGCGCTGCAGGATTCGGTGGCAGAAGTAACCGGCTATGACGGGTACGAGCTGAAGCGCATCATGCGGACCGGTACGGTGGCCACCATCGACAACCGCAACTGGGAACTGCGCGACCAGCGCGGGCCGGTGAAGCGGCTCAGCCAGGCGCGCGCCATCGCACTCGACATGGAATCGGCGACAATTGCCGCCAACGGGTTCCGCTTCCGCGTCCCCTATGGCACGCTGCTCTGCGTTTCCGACAAGCCGCTGCATGGCGAACTGAAGCTTCCGGGCATGGCGTCGGCCTTCTACCGGACCCAGGTGAACCAGCATCTCAAGATCGGGATCCGGGCGCTCGAAAAACTGTCGGCGATGCCGGCGGGCCAGCTGCATTCGCGCAAGCTGCGCAGCTTCTTCGAGACAGCCTTCCAATGAGCGGAACGGGTGGCGAGGCGATCTACGTCGACCCGACCTTCGCCTCGTTCTATGATCTCGAGAATGGCGATGCGGCGGAAGGCGGGCGCCCCGATTTCGACTTCTGCCGGCAGATGGCGGCCAATGCCGCTTCCGTGCTCGATCTCGGTTGCGGCACCGGCGAGCTCGCCGCCTCGATCGCAGCCGGTCGCCGCGTCGTCGGTGTCGATCCGGCTGCCGCGATGCTGGAGGTGGCGCGCGGACGGCCGAACGGCGGCCAAGTCACATGGGTGAACTGTGGCGCTGCCGAACTTGATCTCGGCGAGAGGTTCGACCTGATCGTCATGACCGGTCACGCCTTCCAGACCCTGTTGACCGATCAGGACGTGCTCGACGTTCTTTCCGCCATCCGTCGCCATCTTGCGCCCGAGGGGCGTTTTATCTTCGACAGCCGCAACCCCGCCGTCGACGAATGGAAAGAGTGGACGCGCGAAAAATCCGAGCGAACGGTTCTGCACCCGCAATTCGGGGTCTGCGCGGCCTGGAACGATGTCGCCTACGACGCACAGACGGGTATCGTGACCTACGAAACCGCCTATCAGGCAGAGGGCCGCCCTGTGCTTTCCAGTTTCGCCCGCATTCGTTTCATCGACCGCGATCATCTTGATCGTTTGATTGCTGCTTCCGGCCTTGTCGTCGAGCGCTTGCTCGGCGATTGGCAGGGCACGCCCTACGAAGCCAGGAGCAAGGAAATCATTCCGGTCGGGCGGCTGCGCTGAACGAAGCCGCAGCCTGGCGGGCGCGTTCCAGCAGGACCTCACCCATCGGCGGCGGCGCGTAGCCAGCCGCAGGCACGAGAACCTTCAATTCTCCTGGATGAAGCCGAAGCGACACATCGCGTCCCAGCGGCAGCAATTCGCCATCGAGCACGCAGTTGGCGCCATGGCGGTGGTTGGGGAAATGCAGGTCGACCGCCCTGCCCGTCATTTCGGTTATGCTGGCGTTCGTTTTCATACGCCCGCGCAGGATATCGACTGCAAGCCTGGCCGCCGTTGCCGGTCGCAGAGGATCGGTGACGTAAAAGCCGAGATGGCCGGTCGTCAGATCTTCCGAATACATCAACCCATTCTCGGCGAAGGGATTGTTGGAGACGGAGATCGCCGAAATCAGACGATGTTCTCGATGGCCATCGACATCGAACTCGACATCGAATTCGGGCGGGTTCAACACAACGCCGACCGATGCGCGGACATTGGCGGCGATCTTGCCGATACGGGAAGAATAGACCATCTGGTTGCGCAGGCGCACCATGCGCGCATGCATGCCGGCCGAAAACTGATGAACGAAAGCGCGGCCATCGGCGCTGCCGATATCGGCATCGATGAAGCGGCCCTTTGCCAAAGCATCGAGCGCGGTCCAGATATCGAGGGGGACACCGAGCGAGCGGGCAAAGAGATTCATGGTGCCGGCCGGAATGACGCCGAGCGGCATCTTCTGTTTCCAGGCAATGCTGGCTGCCGCCGAGATGGTCCCATCGCCGCCGCCGGCAAGAATGCCATCGAGATCATCGCGCAGCGCTGCGGCCTCAAGCGCATCGGCGATTTCCTCGCCCTTGGCCAGGACGATCTCGAGCTGATGGCCATTATCGGCGAAGATACGCTGCGCATGGTCCGAATAGGCTTGCATGTCCGTGGTGCGGAACGTGCCGCCATCGCGATTGAGAATTGCCCTGAATTTCACGTCGGTCTCCAGATCCAGCAATCGGATATAGGGACGGTTTGCGGCATTTCATCGTCCCGTGCGTTATTAATGTCCGAGCCGTGCGAAAGGTTCATTGCTGCCCGGAGAAAATAACATTGGTCAGGTTCGGCGCACGAACACTAGTTTGGTCATCTGCCTCCCTATTGTCGCGACTCGCGTGTCGACACGCCTCCGATCCGAAAGCCATTCTTTTGAGCGATGTTACCTGCAACGATTGCATGACCGAACGTTCCGATGCGCCTGCCCTGTCGAAATTGCAGATCGTGCTGGTGATCATTGCGCTTGCCGTCGGCGGTTTTGCGATCGGAACCGGTGAATTCGCCATCATGGGTCTGTTGCCGGATGTCGCGAAGACCTTTTCGGTGACCACGCCGCAGGCGGGTTATGTGATCAGCGCTTATGCGCTCGGCGTCGTGGTTGGAGCCCCCATCATCGCCATGATCGGCGCCAAGACCAGCCGGCGCCGTATGCTGCTGATCCTGATGGCGGCGTTTGCGCTTGGAAACATCGCCAGCGCGATTGCTCCGAACTTCTGGAGCTTCACCCTGCTGCGCTTCCTCTCGGGCCTGCCGCACGGCGCCTATTTCGGCCTTGCCGCCCTGGTCGCGGCTTCGCTCGTGCCAATGCATATGCGGGCGCGTGCCGTAGGTTGGGTGATGCTGGGCCTGACGATCGCGACACTGGCGGGAACGCCGGTGATGGCGCTCTTCGGCCAGTTCCTGTCCTGGCAGGTCGTCTTTGCTGCCGTGGGCCTGATCGGCCTTTTGACCGTCACGCTGATCTGGCTTTATCTGCCCCAGGATGAGGTGGCCGAAGGCGCGAGCGTGGTGCGCGAACTGGTGGCCTTCACCCATCCGCAGGTGCTTCTGACGCTGACGATCGCCGCCACCGGCTTTGGCGGCATGTTCTCGATCTTTTCCTACATCGCCTCGACGGCAACCGAAGTGGCCGGCATGCAGGTGAGCATGATCCCGATCATCATGGTGATCTTCGGCGTCGGCATGAATGTCGGCAATCTGGTCGGCTCCAAACTGGCCGACATGTCGCTGATGGGAACGATCGGCGGCATGCTGATCTTCAATATCATCATCATGACCGTTTTCGGCGCCACCGCTGCCAGCCCCTTCATGCTCTGTCTGTCGGTCTTCCTCGTCGGCTGCACATTCGCCGCCGGTCCTGCCGTACAGACAAGGCTGATGGATGTGGCAAGCGACGGCCAGACGCTCGCTGCCGCCTCGATGCATTCGGCCTTCAATGTCGCCAACGCCATCGGCGCCTGGCTCGGCGGACTGGTGATCGCCTACGGGTACGGATTTGCCGCGACCGGCTATGTCGGCGCCGTGCTTTCGGCGTTCGGCTTCGGCGTTTTCCTCGTTTCCTGGCTTCTCGAACGGCGCACGCGCGCCGCAGCCTGATCCTTTAAGCGCGTCATCGACACGGGGTCAGAGTGTCTATTTCTTCCGACCATCCGGCAATTTCAGCGGTCCGCCCGTCTTGACGGCGCGGATCGCGAAGTTGGAGCGAATGTCGATGACGAAGGGCAAGGTCAGCAACTTGTCGGACAGGACCCTCTCATAGGCCTGCAGGTCTTCCACCACCACTTCGGCCAGGAAATCGGCGCTGCCGGAAATCATGTAACAGGAAATGACCTCCGGCACTTCTGCCAGAGCTTCCTGGAAGCGGTTGGCACTGTCCTTGTTGTGACCGCCGACCTTCATTTCGACGAACACCGTCAATCCAAGCCCGACCTTCGAACGATCGAGATCAGCGCGGTAGCCGCGGATGACGCCCTCCTCTTCGAGATTGCGGATCCGGCGAAGGCAGGGGGACGGCGAAAGATGCACGGAATTAGCAATTTCGACATTCGTAGCGCGACCATTGGCCTGCAGGGCGGAAAGGATCGCAAAATCGAACTCATCCAGTTTTGGCATATTCCACCTTCATTAGACTTCTTGGAGGCAGAATATTGCTCAAACGGCAATTTTCAAGGCCGAATCCGCAAGGACGCGTCCGATCCCTACCGGTAGAATCCCAAACATCGGAAAGGATGGTTCCATGAGCGAGGCAACGGTGACCGCAATCTCCAAAACATCCGGGACGCCACTGGGAGCAGCTTCGGCGCTTGCCGTCGTCCTGATCTGGGCTTCCTGGCTGGTTTCGACCCGCCATAGCGTCGGCTCAGCGCTCACCCCGCTTGATCTCAGCCTGATGCGTTATGGCCTGCCAGCACTGGTGCTGGCGCCGGTCTGGCTGCGAACCGGGCTCTGGCCCAAAGGCGTAAACAAGGTGGCGCTGGTGCTGATGATTGCCGGCTCGGGCGCCCCCTTCTTCCAGGTGGTCGGTTATGGTCTGCATGCAACGCCGGCCTCGGCGGCCGGGGTGCTTCTGCCCGGCATCATGCCGCTCGCAACGGCGTTGATCGGGGTCTTCGTGCTCGGGGAACGTCCGGACGCCATTCGCTGGGTCGGCATGGCGGCGATCCTCTCCGGCGGGCTCCTGCTGCTTTATGGCGGACTGACGGATGGCGGCTTGAGCTGGGTGAGTTATGTCGTGCTGCCGATGGGCGCGACGCTGTGGGCGATCTACACCCATGCGTTCCGCAGATCTGGATTGACCGCCTTTGAAGGTGGCGCGCTGGTCTCGATCTGGTCGACCCTTCTCAACCTTGCCGCCCTGCCCTTCGTCGGAACCCATCTCTTCGAGGTGCCGATGCCGGAAATCGGCCTGCATTTGCTGACCCAGGGGGTTCTGTCGGGTCTGGCCGCCACCATCTTCTACGGCAGCGCGGTCCGTTCGCTCGGCAGCACGCAAGCGGCAGCCTTTACCGCGATCACGCCGGTCGCGGCGGCCATTGGCGGCATCATCCTGCTAGGAGAACCGTTGAACGCGACCATCGTGATCGCCGCCACGCTGACGAGCGTCGGCGTGCTTCTTTCGACCGGCATCCTGTCGCAAAAGCGCGGTGCCACCAGACCGTAATGGATGCGCCGCCTGACGAAGCAATTACGCCTGGATGACGACGACCTTGGTGCCGACCTTCACGCGGCTATAGAGATCGATGACATCGTGATTGAGCATGCGGATGCAGCCGGAAGACATGGCATAACCGATCGAATTCGGCTGGTTGGTGCCGTGAATGCGGAAATGGATATCGCCGCCGCCGCGATAGAGATACATGGCGCGGGCGCCAAGCGGATTGTTGAGGCCGCCCTTCATGCCGCCGGCCATCGGACCATATTTCTTCGGTTCGCGGCGGATCATGTTGGCGGTCGGTGTCCAGGTCGGCCATTCAGCCTTACGGCCGACATAGGCGTTGCCGCGCAGTTCGAGGCCTTCGCGACCGACGCTGACCGCATAGCGGAGCGCCCGGCCATTGCCGAGGATGTAATAGAGGCGGCGTTCAGGCGTGTTGACGATGATCGTGCCGGCTGGCTCGTTGCTGGAGAATTCGATTTCGGTGCGGCGCAGCTCGGGCTTGATCTTGTCGAGCGCCATGGCCGGCATCGGATGGGCCTCATTCGGCTTGGCCGCATAATTGGCCTTCTGTTCCGAATGTTGCGAGGAGCAACCGGCCAGCAAAGCTGAGAGGCCGAGCACAAATCCGCGGCGCGAGATCGACATGGAGGAACCCTTAAGGAATGGTTGATGCCGCGAACGTAATTTGATTATGGTTAATACCGGGTTAAGGCTTGCGGCATTCCAACGTCATTTCCGTGTCCGTCCTTATAGTGATGCGATCAGGCCACAGATGAGGAGAAGGCCGATCGACAGCGCCCGCCATACAATCGAGCGGCATTCGGGCCTGCGGTTGGCATAATAGGCTTCTTCGTCACTCCGCTGGCAGGTACCCGAGAGATTTGCCAATCCGGCAAGGTAGAGATCCATGCTTGTCCCCTTTTCTTCGACAGGCACTGGTCGAGCGGCGGAGGGAAAAATCGACGAGCCAGCCGGCTGCGGGGGCAAAAACTTTTTTCGACTGTTTGGCGTTGATGTTGTCGAAATGGCGGGAGATCATTCGACCAGGGTCGTGACAAACCAGGAAAGGACGTCCCATGAAATATCTTCTGCAAGTCTGGCTGCCGGATGGCGTATTCGATCACCTGCCGCAGCAGGAAAAGGACAAGCTCGACCGAGACTCGCTGGCCTATGACAATCTACTCAAGGAACAGGGCCATTTCATCGCCGCCGAACCGTTGCTGGGACCGGAAACGGCGGTATCGATCCGCCATGCCAACGGCGACATATCGGTGACCGACGGCCCCTTCTGCGAAACGCGCGAACATCTGGGCGGGTTCATTCTCGTCGAGGCACGCGATCTCAACGAGGCAATCCGGCTGGGGAGCGGTATTCCGGTCGGACGTTACGGTGGCATCGAGGTTCGACCGGTCTTCGATCTGGAGGCATTGGTCGCGGCACAGGTCGAGACCCCGGCCGATGACGCGTGAGATGCTGGAGGGCCATTACCGGCAGCATTCGCGCAAGGTTCTGGCCAGCCTGATCCGGCTTCTCGGCACATTCGAGCTCGCGGAAGAAGCGATGCAGGATGCCTTTCTGCAGGCGGCCATCCACTGGCCGCAGTCCGGCCTGCCGCGCAACCCGGTGGCCTGGCTCGTCTCAGCCGGGCGGTTCCGGACCATCGACCGGTTGCGGCGTTCAAGTCGTCTGAACGAACTCAGCGACGCGATACGGGATCATCTTTATGATGACGGGGAGGCTGGCATGGTCGAGGAGGCCGAACTGATCGGCGACGACGAATTGCGGCTGATCTTCATCTGCTGCCATCCGTCATTGCCGGCGGATGCGCAACTGGCTCTCGCACTCCGGGAAGTCTGCGGATTGAAGACCGAGGAAATCGCGCGCGCCTTTCTCGTACCGGCTCCGACGATCGCGCAACGGATCGTCCGCGCCAAGAAGCGGATCCGCGATCTGGCGCTGCCCTATGACCTGCCGGAAAAAGCGGAACTGCCGGCGCGGCTTTCGGTGGTCCTGCACACGATCTATCTGCTGTTCAACGAAGGCTTTGCCGCCTCATCGGGAACCGACCTCATGCGCCCGGCACTCGCCGAGGAAGCGATCCGGCTTGCCCGACTGCTGCAGGGGCTGCTCGACGAACCGGAAATCCTGGGGCTGCTTGCGCTGATGCTGTTCCAGCATGCGCGCGCGGCCGCCCGGCATAGTGCGAGTGGCGAACTCGTGCTGCTGGCCGATCAGGATCGCAGCCTCTGGCATTCGGATGGGATTGCGGAGGCCGACAAAATGCTGGAACGCGCGCTGGCGCAGGGCACGGCCGGCCCCTACACGCTGCAGGCTGCGATCGCCTCTGTGCATGCGAAGGCGCCCACCAGTGCCGAGACCGACTGGCGCCAGATCGTCCGGCTTTACGATCTGCTGCTTGAAGCGCTGCCCTCGCCGGTGGTTGCGCTCAATCGTGCCGTATCGGTCGCGATGGTTGAGGGACCGGCAGCAGGCCTGGCGCTTGTCGATGACCTTATCGGAGCCGGAAATCTCGCCGGCTTTCACCTCGCTCACGCGGCGCGCGCCGATTTTCTGCGCCAACTTGGTGAGGTGGAGGCGGCACGATCGGCCTATGCCGCAGCCCTGGCGCTTACGAAGCTCGAGCCGGAACGGCAGTTTCTGACAAGGCGCTTGCAGGCGCTTGGCTGAACGCGATCACCCTATCGCGACGGGATGGGACGGTTCCGACCGCCGCGAAAGCAGCGCCTCGGCCACGAGCGTCAGAATAAGCAAGGCCAGAAGTGCAGCCACGAGCACGATCCCGTGCAGCGGTAGATTGAGAAGAGCGCCGATGGCAAGACTCGCGCTCAAGAGGGCACGCGGCAGGATCGGCGAAAGATGCAGCATGCGCAGAAACAGCCCGTTGCCGGCAAAGTAGAGCGCGAGTCCCCATATGAGCAGGACATCATTGCCATGTGCGCTCGTAGGACCATCCGTCGCCGCCTGACTGGCGACGGCAGCGATCGCTTCCTTGAGGCCCGCGGCCGCAAGAATGAGACCGGCAATCATGAAGAGCTGGGCGCCGTTGAAGCCGAAGAGCGCCATTCTCGTGCGTGTACGATTGTCGGCGCCTAGCATGCTGTGATCCGAACGGGCCTCGTCGGCATCAAAATAGCTCCACCAGACGGCTGCGATCAGACCGATCGCCAGAGCGAGGGCGATGATACCGCTCAGGCTGATGGGAACCTTGGCGTAACCGTTGCCGACCGCGATGATGATCTCGCCGAGAACGATGATCAGCAACAGGCCGTGCCGCTCGACGAAATGACCGGTATCAAGTGCAAAGCCATCGCCGGTGTTTCTGAATGCGACGATCAGATAGAGAAGTGCCGGCGAAAGGGACAGAAGCCAGCCCCAGCGCGGATCGGCAAAGCCGGCGCCGATCACCAGAAGGGCGGCGGCAATGTTGAAAGGCACGATCCGCAGCATGCTGCGCGCGGCCTCCCGACCGCCGCGCCAGGCGAAGGCGGCAAAATGCAATAGCACGATATAGAGATAGGCAAGGCCGAAGACGACCCTTCCCGCACCGGCGCTTTCGGGAATGGCAAGCGCGATCACCAGAAAACCGGCCATGGCCGCCACCAGGACGAAGCGCAGGCTTTTGGGCGTATGGGCGTGGTTGGTGAGCCAGATATAGCCATCATACATCCACCAGACGAGCATCAGCACGCCGAAGGCATGGACATAATCGATGGCGGAATGGGCATGTTCGACCAGATGGGTGATCTGGGTGATCGTGAACACGAAAACGAGATCGAAGAAGAGTTCGATCGTCTGCGCACGAAAGGCGGATTGCTTCTCTTGTTGTTCGGACATGATCTGGCCTGGATGGTCAAGGATGCGTCATAGAACAGCGCCGACAGGTGCATGTCCACCGGAAATCCGCCCCGGAACGGACTAGGCCGGGGCTGCTCCAACATCGGAAAGACGATATGAAAAAGGCGGCTCGAAAGCCGCCTTTGGATGGATTACATATTCGGGTAAACCGGCCCCTCGCCACCCTGCGGCGTGACCCAGTTGATGTTCTGGTTCGGGTCCTTGATATCGCAGGTCTTGCAGTGGACGCAGTTCTGGGCGTTGATGACATAGGTCATTTCGCCATCCTTCTCCGTCCATTCATAGACGCCGGCCGGACAGAAGCGCGATGACGGACCGGCATAGATGCCGAGTTCGCTCTCACGCTGCAGCTTCGGATCCTTGATCTGCAGATGGCAGGGCTGGTCTTCCTCGTGATTGGTGTTCGAGAGGTAGACCGAAGAGAGCCGGTCAAAGGTCAAGACGCCATCCGGCTTCGGATAGTCGATCTTCTTGTGCTTTGCGGCCGGTTCCAGCGAGGCGGCATCGGTCTTGCCGTGCTTGAGCGTACCGAAGAAGGAGAAACCGAACAGCTGGTTCGTCCACATGTCGAGACCACCAAGGCCGACGCCGATGGCAGTGCCGAACTTCGACCACAGCGGCTTGACGTTGCGGACGCGCTTGAGATCGGTGCCGATGGCACTGTCGCGCCAGGCATTTTCGATCTCGATCGGCTCGTCGTTGGCGCGGCCGTTCGCAATCGCCTCGGCGATCTTGTCGGCGGCCAGCATGCCGGAAAGGACGGCATTGTGGCTGCCCTTGATGCGCGGCACGTTGACGAAACCGGCGGAACAGCCGATCAGCGCGCCGCCCGGGAACGAGAGCTTCGGCACCGACTGCCAGCCGCCTTCGGTGATGGCGCGGGCACCATAGGCAATGCGCTTGCCGCCTTCGAAGGTACCGCGGATGGCCGGATGCGTCTTGAAACGCTGGAATTCCTCAAACGGGAAGAGATAGGGATTCTTGTAGTTGAGATGCAGGACGAAGCCGACCGCGACGAGATTGTCCTCGAGATGATAGAGGAAGGAACCGCCGCCGGTCTTCATGTCGAGCGGCCAGCCGAACGAATGCTGCACCAGACCCTGCTTGTGGTTTTCCGGCTTGACCTGCCAGAGTTCCTTGATGCCGATGCCGAACTTCTGCGGTTCGCGGCCTTCATCGAGCTTGAACTTCGAGATCAGCTGCTTGGCGAGCGAGCCGCGCACGCCTTCGGAGATCAGGACATATTTGCCGAGCAGGGCCATGCCGCGCTGGTAATTGCCGGTCGGTTCGCCATCCTTGCCGACACCCATATCGCCGGTGGCAACACCGATGACCGCGCCCTCGTCATTGTAGAGGATTTCAGAAGCGGCAAAGCCCGGATAGATCTCGACACCCAGCTCTTCCGCCTTGCCGGCCAGCCAGCGACAGACATTGCCGAGCGAGACGATGTAATTGCCATGATTGTTCATCAAGGGCGGCATGGCAAAATTCGGCAGGCGAATGGAGCCGGCAGGGCCGAGGAACAGGAAATGATCCGCTTTCACTTCGGTCTTGAACGGATGGCCTCCCTCCTCGCGCCAGCCGGGGAGCAGCGCATCGACCCCGATCGGATCGACAACAGCACCGGACAGGATGTGGGCGCCGACTTCGGCACCCTTTTCAAGCACCAGAACCGAAAGGTCGGGATTGACCTGCTTGAGGCGGATCGCGGCAGACAGACCAGCCGGTCCCGCGCCAACGATCACGACGTCGAATTCCATGCTTTCGCGTTCAGGCAATTCCATCTCGGACATCACAAACTCCCCGCTCCGGTAGACCCGGCTTTCCGTCAAGGTCTTTTGTCAAATCCGCCCCGCCTTGTCGAGCCGGATCGCGACGAAAATCCGTTGCTTCGAGCCATATATTACTTTGACGTAAACGTCAATTAATAGACAAATAGAGAGTCAGGCCGAGCCCGGACGCGGAACGATCTTTTTAGTAGGCGCAAGCGAATGATCCTGACGAACGAAAAGGACCGCCGGCAATGCGGCGGCCCCCGATGAAACGATGCGGCTTTCTCAGCGATAAGGCGACACGCACACATAGACTCGACCATCATAGCCGATGAAGGTGTTGGTGGCCGGACGATAGGACCGATAGCGATTCAGGCACCAACGCACATGTCGGTTGCCAGGCGCTGTAATGATAACGCGCGGCTGCACCACGCGCGGACGGATGACGACCACCGGCGGCCGCACGACGACCCGCGGACGAACCACAACGCGCGGTCCGAACCAGACGCGGCGGCAACCACGCCGATCGCAGACGCGACGCCAAGCAATGTCGGTCACATCGCTCGCCTGCGATACGGCAGGCCGGTTCGGCACCACTGGCGCAGCGTTGACTTCGAACGTCGGAACCAGTGATGCAATGCCAACGATGGCAGCGGCGACAATTCTCATCAGTTGTTTCATCTGGCTTCTCCTTCCACAGGGACATCAGCGCCCCAACACACGGCAAGCTTAGGCGTGTCCGGCGAAAAAACATTGATCTATGTCAGCTTTTCAAATCGGACTGCGAGACAAAGGATGCCCCTCGCCTTCTTGCCTTTGCCGGTTCGTCGTGGCATGAGGCCGCCTCACTTTCCTGTCAGCTTCCCTTCCCAGATCACGGGCCCAGATTCCGGAGCTTCCCATGACGTCTTCCATTGGCCTCGATTTTGGCACCACCAATACGGTTCTTGCCGTCCGTTCCGGCAACGGCACCCGCTCGATCGGCTTTGACAGTCCCGCAGGCCATTCCGACTCGATGCGGACCTGCCTCTCCTTCATGAAGCATCCGCAACTGGGCGCGTCTGCGCTTTCGGTCGAGGCCGGTGCTGCAGCCATCCGCACCTTCATCGACAATCCCGGCGAATGCCGCTTCCTGCAATCGATCAAGACCTTTGCGGCCAGCCGGCTGTTCCAGGGCACGATCGTGCATGGCAAGCGCCAGCAGTTCGAGGATCTGATGGATGTGTTCCTGAAGCGGCTCGAAACATATTCGCAACAGGACTGGGCGCAGCGCTACGGCCGCATCGTGGTCGGGCGCCCCGTCGCCTTTGCGGGAACCAACGCCGATGAGGCGCTCGCCCTCACCCGCTACCAGACCGCGCTCGCGCGGCTCGGCTTCGATGATGTCCATTTCGTCCATGAACCTGTCGCGGCGGCCTTCTATTTCGCTGAAACGCTGAGAACAGACGCCACCGTGCTTGTTGCCGATTTCGGTGGTGGCACGACGGACTATTCGCTGATCCGTTTCGAATTCGAAGGCGGTCGCATCCATGCGCGGCCGCTCGGTCACTCGGGCGTCGGCATTGCTGGCGACAATTTCGACTTCCGCATCATCGACAATGTCGTCTCGCCAGTCATCGGCAAGGGCAGCCATTACAAGAGTTTCGACAAGGTTCTTGAGATCCCGTCCAACTACTATGCCAGCTTCGGGCGCTGGAACCAGCTGTCGATCTTCAAGACGCTGAAGGATTTCCAGGACCTCAAATCGCTGGTGCGGTCGAGCCTGGAGCCGGAAAAGCTCGAACTGTTCATCGACCTGATCGACAATGACGAAGGCTATCCCCTGTACCAGGCCGTGTCCGCCGCCAAGATGCGGCTTTCGGAGTCGGACGAAACCGAATTCGTGTTTCCGCCTCTGGGTGCCGCGGGCCGCAAGACGATCCGGCGCGCCGATTTCGAGAACTGGATCGCCGATGATCTTGCCGGTATCGAACAGGCACTCGACGAGGTTCTCGTCAAAACCGAGACGAGCCCGCTTGCCATCGACAAGGTGTTTCTCACCGGCGGCACCTCCTTCGTTCCGGCCGTGCGGCGCATTTTCGAGAACCGTTTCGACCGCGACAAGATTGAGAGCGGCGGCGAACTGCTTTCGATCGCCCACGGTCTTGCCCTGATCGGCGAGCGCGACGACATTTCGCGCTGGACCTCGGACCGGCTGGCAGCCTGACTTTGGCGGCATCCCGCAAACCAGCCAGACGATGACGCGATCGCGGCAGGAATTTGCCGCAAATCGCCCTATGGAAAAGATTGGGGAAGCAGGAGCGCAGCCAGATGATCGACAGTATCCGAACGGTATTCAGCCTGCTCTTGTCGATCTTCATCGTCATGACCGGCTTCGGGGTCGCGAGCTTCATCGTCCAGTCGCGTGCGCTTGGCGAAGGCTGGACGACCTTCGACATTTCGCTGATCGGCGCCACCTATTCGGCGGGCTATACGCTCGCTTCCTTCATCGCGCCGAAATTCATCCGCCGTGCCGGCCATATCCGGGTGTTTGCCGCCTTCATCGCGCTCTTGTCGATCTCGATCCTGCTTTGCGCGCTGGTGCCCGACCCTTACGCCTGGATGCTGTTTCGCTGCCTGTTCGGCTTTGCCATGGCCGGCAGCTACATGATCATGGAAAGCTGGATCAACGAGAAGGCAACCAACCAGTATCGCGGCTTCATGTTCTCGGTCTATATGGTGGTGGCGATGGCCGGTGCGATTACCGGGCCCTATATCGCCGCCTGGGGCGACGTGCTGACGACGTCGCTCTTCATGGTCGCGGCCATGCTGTTCTCGCTGGCCATTTTCCCGATCACGCTCACCACTTCGTCGTCGCCGGGCGTGCCGACCGAATCCGGTTTTGATCTGACGGGTCTCTGGCAACGTTCGCCGGTCGCCTTCATCGGCAGCTTTCTCGCCGGCATCATTTCCGCCGCCTGGATGAATTTCTCGGTCGTCTATTCGAAACTGTCCGGGCTGGGCGAAACCGGTACCGCCAACATGATCGCGGCCGTCACGCTCGGATCGATTGCCGCCCAGTTCCCGATCGGGCGCGCCTCGGATCTCGTTGACCGCCGGCTGGTGATGAGCATCTGTGCGGCAATCGGAATTGCAGCAAGCCTCTGGATGGCGTCGATCGATGCCAGCAGTCCGATCATGCTCTATTGCGCCGCCTTTGCCGCCGGCATGGTGATCTTTCCGATCTATTCGCTGAACGTCGCCCATGCCAACGATCTCGCCGAGCCGGGCGAATATGTGCGGATCTCGAGCGGCATTACGGTTCTCTATGGTCTCGGCGTCATTGTCGGACCGCTGCTCGGCGGCCAGGCGATCGCCTTCGGCGGCGCTGCCGGTCTGCCGCTGCTGCTCGCGGCCACCTTCGCGATCTACGGCAGCTATGCCGGTTGGCGCATTCTCCGCCGTCCGGCCTGATTACGGCGTCAGCGATCGCTCCTTGCGGCCGGTTTCGGCCATGCGGCGGCTTTCGCGATAGAGAATGAAGATACCGGCGCCGATGACGATGGCCGCACCGATGAGGAGCGTTCCACTCGGCAACTCACTGAAGAACAGATATCCGACCAGGGTGCCCCAGATGATCGACGTATATTCGAACGGGGCAACCGCCGAAACGTCAGCGTAACGATAGCTCTCGGTCAACAGGATCTGGGCAATTCCGCCCACGAACCCGGCGCAGATGAGCAACAGCGCATGCGGCAGTGTTATCGCGTCCCAGCCGAACGGCAAAGAGAACAGCGACAGGATCGTCGCTGACAGCGAGAAATAGAGCACGATCGTTGCCGTATTCTCAGTGCGCACCAGCTGGCGAACCTGCACCATGGCGATTGCCGCAAGCGCCGCCGACATCAGAACAGCAACCGCACCACGAGTTTCCTCGACCCCCATTGTCGCGCCACCGCCGAGCAGCGTCAGCCTTGGCCAGACGATGATCAGGACCCCGACGAAACCGGCGAGCACTGCCGTCCAGCGATAGCGCCGCACTTCCTCTTTCAGGAGCACGGCACCGGCGATGACGGTGAAGAGAGGCATGGCGTAGCCGATCGCGATCGATTCCGGCAGCGGCAAATGCACGATGCCGTAAAAGCCGAGCGACATGGAGATGACGCCGACAAAACCACGATTGAAATGGCCGAGCGGATTGTCGGTCTTGAAGGCGGTCTTCAGCTCCTTACGGACGGCCAGCCAGAGGAGGATCGGCACCATGGCAAACAGCGACCGGAAGAAGGTGATTTCACCGATCGCGATGCCGCGGCCACCCGCCTTGATCATGCCCTGCATACAGATGAACAGCATGATCGACAGAACCTTGAGCGCTATGCCGCGCATGGGGTTCGCTATGGTGCGATCCATGGCTCAGCCGCTCGCGTTCTGGATGGTCTGCCAGATGCGGTAGGGCGTCGCCGGCATGTCGATACCGGAAATGCCGTAGGCCCGGTGCAGCGCATCAACCACTGCATTCATAACCGCCGGCGTGGCGCCGATCGTCGCGGCCTCGCCTGCCCCCTTGATGCCGAGCGCATTGGCCACAGAGGGAACATTGCGCATTTCGAACTTGAATTCGGGGAACAGGTCGGCGCGCGGCACCGCATAATCCATCAGCGTTGCGGTCAGCATCTGGCCGTCTTCGGAATAATGCGCGCCTTCGACCAGCGCCTGGCCGACGCCTTGAGCAATGCCGCCATGGATCTGGCCGGCAAGCAGGATCGGATTGACGACGACGCCGAAATCATCGACGACCTGGTAATTGACGATCGCCGTTTCGCCAGTATCGGGGTCGATCTCGACCTCGACCACATGGGTGCCGTTCGGGAAGGTCGCCTCGTCCTGACGGACATCGGCGATTGCCAGAAGATCCTCGGGGGATTTCGCGGCCCTGGCAATGGCGGAAAAATCCATCTGGCGGTCTGTGCCCACCACACGCGCGATGCCGGCTTCCAGTTCGATATCGTCTGGCGCGGCTTCGAGTTCATCGCCGGCAATGCGCCTGATCTTGTCGGCCAGATCCTCGCCCGCCCGGATCACCGACAGGCCGCCGATGGGGATGGAACGCGAACCGCCGGTGCCGCCGCCCTTGGCGAGTTCCGCCGTATCGCCCTGGCGAACGATGATCTTGTCAAAATCGATGCCGAGCTTTTCGGCGATGAACTGGCTGTAGGCCGTGGCATGGCCCTGACCATTGGTCTGGGTTCCGATGAAGAGGGTCACGGTGCCATCCTCGTTCAGCCGCAGATGGGCTGCTTCCGAACCCGGGAAGGCGCAGATTTCGACATAGGTCGACAGGCCGATGCCACGAATGCGCCCCCGCTCACGCGCCTCTTCATTGCGTTCGTCGAACCCCGCCCAGTCGGCGGCTTCAAGCGCGCGCGTCAGATGACCGTCGAACTCGCCGACATCATAGAAGCTGCCGGAAGCCGTGCGATAGGGAAACTGCTCGGGCTTGACGAAGTTGATGCGGCGGAACGTCACCGGATCGATGCCGAGCTGGTGGGCGGACGCGTCCATGAGCCGCTCGATCAGGTAGGCGGCCTCGGGACGACCGGCGCCGCGATAGGCATCGACCGGCGTCGTGTTGGTGTAAACCGCGCGAATTTCCATATCGATAACGGGAATGTCATAGACACCGGTGGCCATGCGCGCCGCCATGGTGGGGATCATCGGTCCATATTGCGACAGGTAAGCTCCCATGTTCGCGACCATGTCGATCTTCATCGCCAGAATGCGCTTGTCCTTGTCGAGCGCGAGTTTCGCCTTCGCCAGACTGTCGCGGCCATGCGCATCCGCGAGACTGTGCTCGGTGCGGCTCGACAGCCAGCGAACCGGCTGACCGAGGCGCTTGGAGGCTTCCAGCACCAGCGCATATTCGCGATAACAGAAACTCTTGGTGCCGAAACCGCCGCCGACATCGCCAGTGACGACGCGGACGTTTTGCGGATCGATCCGGAAAATGTCCTTGGCAAGAATGTCGCGCAGGGAATGAACGCCCTGGCTCGGCGCATGCAGGAGAAATTGTCCAGCTTCCGCATCATAGTGCGCTACGGCCGCCCGCGGCTCCATGTAGTGGGAAACGATGCGGTTGTTGACGATGGCAACCTCGGTCACGAAAGCCGCTTCGGCAAAAGCTGCCTCGGTGCGGGCGCGATCGCCGATCCGGTAGAGATAAGCCTGGTTGCTTTTAAGTTCCGGCCAGACCAGCGGGCTTTCGGGATCGAGCGTGGTGGCGAGATCGGTTATCGCCTCCTCGCCCTCCCATTCGATCTCGATCAGTTCGGCAGCATCTTCGGCCATTTCGCGACTGTCGGCGACGATGAAGGCCACCGCATCGCCGACATGGCGAACCTGATCGAGACAGAGAATGGGGGTTTCGCGCTTGTCATGCAGCGTGCCATCGGGCTGGCGAACAATCTGCTTGCAAGGCACCGGACCGAGATGGGCGAGATCTGCCGCCGTCAGCACGAGATGCACGCCGGGCGCGTCGAGCGCACCATCGGTCGAGATAATGCTGAAACGCGCATTGGCGTATGGGGACCTGAGCACGAAACCATGCAGGGCATCGTCGAGCCTGAGATCGTCGGTATAGTTCCCCTTGCCGAGCAGAAGGTTATCGTCCTCCTTGCGCAGAGCCGATGCCCCCACTCCGAATTTCATCACCGTCACAGCCGCGACTCCGCATTCCGTCAATCACAACCGGACCTTAGACCTGTCGCAGCAAATTTGGAACCGCAGAAGGTGACATTCATCAAGCCGCAAGCACCCGCCTTCCCGGCCCTTCCAGGAGACAGGGCGGTACGCGGAATCGGAAAAAGAGAACAATTTCCGAACTTCCGTTTCATTTCGGGACGCGTTTAACGATAATTCAGGATTTTGACGTCATAGATTGCGGGAATGTGTGCGTTACGGTTGCAACCGCATCGATGACGCAAATGTCCACACGGAGAGGCCGGCAAGAGCCGCGCGGGAGCACCATGGAAGCCACAACAGGCCAGGTCATTCATCTGGCAGACTACCGCCCGACAGATTTCGTCGTCGAACGTGTGGACCTGACCTTCGAACTAGACCCGACCGAAACATTGGTCATCCAGCGGACGCTCATGCACAGGCGCGAAGGTGTGGCAGACGATGTACCGCTGGTGCTGGACGGCGATGAATTGAACCTGAAGGCGGTCGCCATTGACGGCAACCCTATCCCCGAAAGCCAGTATGACGTCTCCGACCGGGCGCTCGTCATCCGGGACCTGCCCACCGGCACCACCTTCGAAGTGACGGTCGAGACGATCATCAATCCCGAAGCCAACACAAAGCTGATGGGACTTTACCGGACGAACGGCACCTACTGCACCCAGTGCGAGGCCGAAGGGTTCCGTCGCATCACCTATTTCATGGACCGTCCCGACGTGCTCGGCGTCTATACGATCACCATCATCGGCGATGGTGCCGCCAATCCGGTCATGCTGTCGAACGGCAATTTCCTGGGTGCCGGCGACTATGGCGACGGCCGTCGCTTTGCCGCCTGGTACGATCCGCATCCGAAGCCGAGCTATCTTTTCGCACTGGTTGCTGGCGATCTCGGTGTCGTTGAAGACACATTCACCACCATGTCCGAACGCGAGGTGGCACTGAAGATCTATGTCGAACATGGAAAGGAGGCTCGTGCGGCCTATGCCATGGACGCGCTGAAGCGTTCGATGACGTGGGACGAGCAGGCCTTTGGCCGCGAATATGACCTCGACATATTCATGATCGTCGCCGTGTCGGACTTCAACATGGGCGCCATGGAAAACAAGGGGCTCAATGTCTTCAACGACAAGTACATTCTGGCCGATCCGGAAACCGCGACCGATCAGGACTATGCCAATATCGAGGCGATCGTCGCGCACGAATATTTTCACAACTGGACCGGCAACCGCATTACCTGCCGCGACTGGTTCCAGCTTTGCCTGAAGGAAGGCCTGACGGTCTATCGCGACCACGAATTTTCCGCCGACCAGCGCTCGCGCGCCGTCAAGCGCATCGCCGAAGTGCGGCACCTGAAATCGGAACAGTTCGCAGAGGATTCCGGCCCCCTCGCCCATCCGGTGCGGCCGACGCAGTTTCGCGAGATCAACAATTTCTACACGACGACGGTCTATGAAAAGGGATCGGAAGTCACCCGCATGATCGCGACCCTGCTTGGACGTCCGATGTTCCGCAAGGGCATGGATCTCTATTTCGAGCGCCACGATGGCGGCGCCGTCACGATCGAGGATTTCGTCCGCTGCTTCGAGGATGCGAGCGGCCGTGATCTCGGCCAGTTCTCCCGCTGGTACCATCAGGCCGGCACGCCTGTCGTCACCGTATCGGCGCGCTATGATGCCGGTGCGAAGACACTAACGATGGATGTGGAGCAGATGATTCCGCCTACGCCGGGACAGCAGGTCAAGGAACCGATGCATATCCCGCTGGCGATGGGTTTCATTCTCGACAATGGCACCGAGGTCCAGCCGACAGGCGTCAGCGGCGGTGAATATGCCGATGGCGTCCTGCATCTGACCGAGCGCACCCAGTCGATCACCTTCGAGGGGATTTCGTCGCGCCCGGTGCTCTCGCTCAACCGCGGCTTTTCGGCACCGATCAACCTGCATTACGACATGCCGGTCGAGGATATGGTTCAGATTGCCCGGCATGACAGCGATCTCTTCTCGCGCTGGCAGGCGATCAATCAGCTCGCGCTCCGCGATCTGCTCAAAGCAGTGAAGGAAATGACGGCCGGCGCGACGCAAGTTGCGGTCGATGCCGAACTGATCGCGATCCTTCGCGACAGCATTTCCGATGATAGTCTCGAACCGGCATTCCGAGCCCAGATCATGGCACTGCCGAGCGAAGCCGATATCGCCCGCGAAATCGGCAAGGATATCGATCCCGAGATGATCCATGCCGCTCGCAATGCTGTTATGGCCGCCGTTACCGCGCCTGCAGGTACGGTCCTCGCCGACATTCTCGATGCACCGCGTCGTGTCGGCTCCTTCAGCCCGGATGCGGCAAGCGCAGGCATTCGCGCCCTGCGGAATGCGGCCCTGACCTGGATGAGCTATTGTGAGCCAAGCCCGGACCGGGCAGCCAAGGCCTTTGCGGAAGCGGACAACATGACCGAGCTCGCGCATGCCCTGTCGGTTCTCGCCCACCGCTTCTCCGAGACAGAGTCCGCAAAGCAGGCCGTGGCCGCTTTCGGCGATCGGTTTGCCGAAAATGCGCTGGTGCTCGACAAGTGGTTCTCGATCCAGGCAACCGTTCCGGGTCCGGCTACGCTGGCTTCCGTCGAAGCATTGATGCAGAGCCCGCGCTTTGCGGCCGGCAACCCCAATCGACTGCGGTCGCTGATCGGCAGCTTTGCGATGGCCAATCCGACCGGGTTCCATCGCAAGGATGGCGCTGGCTATGCGTTCCTCGCCAACCAGATCATTGCGATCGACAAGCGCAATCCGCAGGTGGCCGCCAGAATTCTGACCTCAATGCGGTCCTGGCGTTCGCTTGAATCGACGCGCGCTGGCCTCGCGCGGAATGCTCTGGTGACGATCGGAGCGGCGAGCCCTCTGTCGACGGATGTGCGTGACCTCGTCGACCGCATGCTCGAAGCGTGACTCGCTCAAAAAAATCGCGAGTCATTCTAACGGTTTAAAAAAGCGTTAACCGAACCATCTGGACAAGGTGATTCGTCAGTGATTCATTATGGATGATTCGTGCGGGCGGCGCGGAGAAACCTGTTAAGAATCAAGGCGGAACAGATGGCGGACATTCATCGGGGCGGTGTTGGCAACGGAAGTTTGCGCTTCGGCTTTTCCGGCATATCCGGGCTTGAGAAAACGCTGCGGCGCAAGTCATCCTTCTCATTACCGCGCAAGCTTGACCTGTCTCGGGCTGAGCCGGTTCTGAAACGGTCGATCCCGATCCTCATCACCGCCTTCCTTCTGGTCGTCGCCGCTTCCTGGGTGCTGGGCATCTATGCGGAGATCGACCGGCTCGAAACATCCGCCCGCAAGGAACTTGCCCTGTCGTCGCGTCTGATCGCGAATGAACTTGGGCGCCGGCCGGACCTTTTGACACGCGATCGTTCGGCTGAGGCGGAAAAGGCCGCGCGTTCGGCGCTTGCCGCACCGGTGGATGGTCCCGAGCCCGTCATCATTCTTGCCGACCGTGTCGGCTACATCGCCTTTGGAACCGGGCCGGCGGCTGCCCTGCGTGGCCATTACGTCCAGATGCTGGATGCCGACATTGCCAACAGCAAGGGCGGCGCGCTTTCAAACACGCTGATGATCGCGGGTGCGGCCTATCATGCAGCGTCGGCCACGATCGGCGATGATTTCGGCTATGTCGTCACAGCCCTGCCGGTGGCGCCGATCGACCAGCACTGGCGGGAGGCGGTGTCGCTCAACGTCACCCTGTTTGCCGGCATTTCCTCAATCGTCCTTGTCATTCTCTATGCCTATTACACCCAGGCGCAGCGTGCACGCGATGCCGACGAAATCTTCGTCGAATCCAACCTGCGTGTCGAAACCGCGCTGTCGCGCGGCCGCTGCGGCCTGTGGGATTTCGACATGAAGGATGGCAGGCTGTTCTGGTCGCGCTCGATGTATGAAATGCTGGGGATGAAGCCGCGCAGCGACGTCCTGTCCTTCGGCGATATGGCGCGGATGATGCATCCCGACGACAATTCCATCTATTCGCTGGCGCGTGCCATCGCCCGCGGCGAACTGCGCCATGTCGACCAGATCTTCCGCATGCGCCATGCCGCCGGCCATCATGTCTGGCTGCGGGCCCGTGCCCAGATCATCCATTCCACCAATGGCGTTCCCCATCTCATCGGCATCGCCATGGATGTGACGGAACAGCACAAGCTGGCCCAGCGCTACGCCGAAGCCGACCAACGGCTGGCGGACGCCATCGAATCCACCACCGAAGCCTTCGTGCTGTGGGATAAAAATGATCGTCTCGTCATGTGCAATGCTCATTACCAGCTCGCCTATGGTCTGCCGGATTCGGTGCTGGCGCCAGGGACTGAGCGTCTGGTGGTGCTGGCTGCGGCCTCGCGCCCGGTAATCGAGCGGCGGCTGGCCGATCCCGATCCCCTCACCTCGCATTCGCAGACGACCGAAGTCCAGCTCGCCGATGGTCGCTGGCTGCAGATCAACGAGCGGCGCACGCGCGACGGCGGCCTCGTGTCTGTCGGCACCGACATTACGCTCCTCAAGCGGCACCAGGAACGTCTGCGCGATTCCGAACGCCGCCTGATGGCGACCATCGGCGATCTGTCGGCCTCCCGCGTCAAGCTCGAGCGCCAGAAGGCGGAACTCTCGGTCGCCAATGCCAATTACCAGGCCGAGAAGGAACGGGCGGAAGCCGCCAACCGGGCAAAGTCGGAATTCCTGGCCAACATGTCGCACGAGTTGCGCACACCGCTCAACGCCATCCTCGGCTTTTCGGAAATCCTGCAGAACCAGATGTTCGGGCCGCTCGGCTCCGACAAGTATTACGAATATTCCTGCGATATCCATGAGAGCGGCAAGCATCTGCTCAACGTCATCAGCGACATTCTCGACATGTCGAAGATAGAGGCAGGACATCTGCAGATCCATCCGGAGCCGACCGACCTCGCGGTGTTGATCGACGAAAGCATGCGCCTGATCTCGGTGGCGGCATGCAGCAAGTCGATTTCGGTCGACCAGCAGATCGAGGGCGATTTGCGTCTGAGCGCCGATCGTCGCGCCATGAAACAGATTCTCCTGAACCTGCTGTCCAATGCGGTGAAATTCACCAACCAGGGCGGAAAGGTGGTGGTGCGGGCCCGCCGGATCGATGGCGCGATCTATCTGACGATCGCCGATTCCGGCATCGGCATTCCGCGATCGGCGATGCAAAAGATCGGCCAGCCGTTCGAACAGGTTCAAAGCCAGTATGCCAAGAGCCAGGGCGGCTCGGGCCTCGGCCTTGCCATTTCGCGCTCCCTGACGGAACTTCATGGCGGCCGCATGAAGATCCATTCGCGCGAAGGTCGCGGTACAGTAATCGCGGTGCGGATTTAGCACAATCTTAAGGTTTGATCGTTGATCATTCGCGCAGACAGCGTCCGCGATTCCGCGCGCCGCCTGACGGGAGATCGACGATGAAGATGACCGGTTCGAACCTGTGGGATTCCCTGTTCGGGACTTCAGGCAGCGACGTGATCTACGGCAATGGCGGTAACGACCTGATTTCCGGCTTTGCCGGCGGCGGCAGCAAGGCCGACCAGATCTATGGCGGCAGCGGCAACGACCTCGTAAGCGGCTTTTCCATCAATCTCGAAAAGCCGGGCAGTTCGGCTTCGCGCGGCACGCGGATCGATGGCGGCAGCGGCTATGACAGCGTCATCATCGATGTGACATCCAACGCCAAGACCGTTCTCATCGGCAAATTCCAGGCGCAGATCACGGTCAAGAATGTCGAGGATCTGATTTTCGACTTCGGCGGATTGACCTCCAAACAGCGTCTGGTCGGCACCAACCAGAGCGAGACCGTCCATCTCGGCGACAGTTCCGTGACCGGAATGGGCATGGGCGGCAATGATTTCCTGTTTTCAGGCTCGGGCGACGACACGCTGAACGGCGGCGACGGCAAGGATTTTCTGAGCGGCGGCCTGGGGCACAATGCGCTGACCGGCGGCGCTGGTTCCGATTATTTCATGTTCCGGCCTACGACAGCGTTTGAATATTCCAACATTACCGACTTCAAACCAGGGCAGGACAAGATCGCCTTCATCTTCAAAACCGATGATGGCGTGATCGATCCTGATCGTTCCTATGGCAACGGCATGTGGGAACTGGGCACGTCGATTGATAGCAACGGCTATCTGGATGACGACCACGGCCGCTATTTCGAGATGGACGATTTCAAGGCCATCAACGCAGTCTATGGCTCAGGGGTCACCTATGAGCGATCGACCGGATCTGTGATCGCCCATCTCTTGGATGACGACGGCAAAGTTCATAAGATCCTGATCGCACATCTCGACAATCGCCCGAACATCGACGCAGACGATTTTGTCTACATGCTCGTCTGATCAGACCACGAGCGCCTTGAAGATCTTGCGGACCCGAGCGGAATAGGCTCGGATTTCCGCTTCGAGCACCTTCAGATCCGGCATGCCGCTGACCTGGCACAGGAGTTCTTTCAGGCCTTCCGGCGCCTCCTTGGGATCGAACCCGCCCTCAATGCAGAGGCGGATCATCTGCGAGAGTTCGGAGAACAGGCCAAGCGCCGCCACGACCGTCTCAAGATCATCATCCGACAATTGACCCGGCCCATAATTGCGAATGGCTGCTTCGGTTGCCGGAGACCTGTCCGCCAGAGCCTGCCCATTGGCCGCCGCCATCAACACCAGATACTGGGCGATGAATTCGATATCGACCAGACCACCCGGGATGAGCTTGAGATCCCAGATGTCCTTTGGCGGCTTCTCCTTGTCGATCAAGCCGCGCATTTCGGAAACATCGGCAGCAATCTTCTTGCGATCGCGGCTTTGTCCGACGATATCGCCAATGATGGTTTCGGCCTCGGCAACAAGGCTTTGATCGCCGCAAACAAGGCGCGCGCGCGTCAATGCCATATGTTCCCAGGTCCAGGCTTCTTCGAGCTGGTATTTGAGAAAGGTGCGAATGCGGGTTGCCACCGGCCCTTTATTACCGGACGGGCGCAGCCGCATGTCGACTTCGTAAAGCACGCCTTCGGAGGTCGGCGCGGAGAGGGCAGCGATCATCCGCTGCGTGAGACGCGTGAAATAGCGGTTGGAGTCGATCGGCTTGGGCCCGACCGATTCCGCGGCCGCATCGTCGTAATCGTAGAGCAGGATTAGATCGATGTCAGAACCGGCCGTCAATTCGCGGCTGCCGAGTTTGCCGAGGCCTAAGATTGCCACACGGCCGCCCGGATAGTGTCCATGGACGGATTCGAGTTCCAGAACCACGGCTGCGAAGGTTTCGGCGATTACGAGATCGGCAAGATCGGTAAAGGCTTCCGCCGCCACCTTGCCGCTGATCGACCCCGTCAGCAGCCGAATACCGATCAGGAACCGCTGCTCGAAGGCGAAGATGCGCAACCGGTCGAGCTTTTCCTCGAAATAGACGGTTCCGGTCAGGAAGGCCGACAGGCGGCGGGCAAGATAGTCGCGAGTCGGCAGTTCCGAAATGAGCGCCGGGTCGAGCATGCCATCGAAGACATGCGGCTTGGACGCGATGATGCCCGCTAGCTTGGGTGCTGCCGACATGATGGTCGCAATCAGCGTCAGGAGCGAAGGATTGGACGACAATAGGGAAAAAAGCTGGATGCCCGCCGGCAGACCGGAAATGAACCGATCGAAGCGCAGAAGCGCTTCATCGGCGTGACGCTCCTGGCCGAAGGTGCTCAGAAGCAACGGCATCAGTTCCGTCAACCGCTCGCGCGCCTCGACCGACTGGGTGGCGCGATAACGACCATAGTGCCATCCACGGATGGTACGGGAGATATCGGCGGGACGATCATAGCCCATGCGCTTGAGCGTTTCGAGCGTGTCGGGGTCGTCGTTCTGGCCGGTGAAGACGAGATTGCCCGTTTCGGTCGATAGTTTGGTCTCCTGCTCGAAAAGTGCTGCATAGCGTTTTTCGACGGTCTGCAAGACCTTTGTCAGGGCTTCGGAGAAGGCGCCCGTTGTCGGAAAGCCCAGCATAAAGGCGATCCGTTTGAGTTCGGCTTCGGTTTCCGGCAGATTGTGGGTCTGTTCGTCATGCACCATCTGCACCCGGTGTTCGACCGAGCGCAGGAACCAGTAGGCTTCCACCAGTTCGGCGCGCGTCTGTTCGTCGATCCATTGCGCAGCCTCAAGTGCCGCGAGCGCCTTTTCCGTGCTCTTGACGCGGAGATCGGGCATGCGCCCGCCCGCGATCAATTGCTGCGTCTGGGCGAAGAACTCGATTTCCCGAATGCCGCCGCGACCGAGCTTAACATTATGGCCCTTGATCGCGATCTGACCATGGCCCTTGTGGGCATGGATCTGGCGCTTGATTGAATGAATGTCGGCGATCGCCGCATAATCGAGATATTTGCGGAAGACGAAAGGCACCAGTTCCTTGAGGAAGCGCTCTCCGGCCTTGAGATCGCCACCAACGGGCCGTGCCTTGATGAAGGCGGCACGCTCCCAGTTCTGCCCCCTTCCCTCATAGTAGAGAAGGGCTGCTTCAACGGGAATGGCAAGCGGCGTCGAACCGGGATCGGGCCGCAGCCTGAGATCGGTGCGGAAGACATAGCCATCGCCTGTCCTGTCCTGCAGGATACGGATCAGGCGGCGCAGCATGCGCGCGAAGGTCTCGGTCCCGTCCTCCGGATCGGACAGGATGCCCGCTTCCGGATCGAAGAACACAACGATATCGATGTCGGAGGAATAGTTCAGTTCGCGACCGCCGAGCTTGCCCATGCCGAGAACGATCATACCGGATCCCTGACCGGGATCCGTCTCGTCCTTCAGCACGACCTTGCCTGCCTCGTGTCCGGCGAAGAGAAGATGGTCAAATGCTGCCGAAACGGCAGCTTCTGCGAAATCCGTCAGCCATCCCGTGGTTTCGCGCCCATCGAACAGGCCGGCGAGATCGGCCATGGCGACCAGAAATGCCACCTTTCGCTTGGCCTTGCGCAGAGCCGTCATCACCTCGGGTTCGCCGGCATGCCGCCAGCATTCGCGGGCGGAGATGATCGTCTCTTGCAGTTCCTGCCTGATGTCGCCCTCGAGGGCGAGCGAAAGCAGTGCGGGCGAAATCCTTGCCGTATCGCGCAGGAAGGGCGACAGGCTGAGGGCGGCAATCACGAAATCGCGCGGCACACCGTCCGCACCAAGAAGCTTGGAAAGCGCAGGTTCCTGCCTGCCCCAATCCTTGAGATCGGCAACAACCGAACGGGCCTCCTGCTGACTGAGCGGCTTCAGCCGATTGACCGTCAGCCCGCCAATGCTGGCTTCGCCCGCGCCCATTGCCATCATTCACTCCCATGCCCGCCGTTCGGCACTCAGGCCGGAAACAGCATCCTCACCGTCAGGCCCTTCATGGCCGTGTCAGCCGGATCGGTCGCTCCGAACTCGATCCGCCCCCCATGCAGTTCCATTACCGCCAGCGCGAGCGACAGGCCAAGGCCGGTTCCCGGCTTTGACCGGCTCTCGTCCAGCCGCACGAACCGCTTGACCACTTCGGCATGCTTCTCCTCCGCAATGCCGATACCGTGATCCGCGATTGCGATCACGATAGTCTCGCCTTCGCGGCAAGCCGACAGGAGGATGAGAGGATTTTCGGCGTTTTCCCCATATTTGATCGCATTGTCGATCAGGTTGGCGATCGCCTGGGCGATCAGTTCACGATTGCCCCGCACCGTCAATGCATCCGCGATCCGGCCTTCGAGACGCATTCCGGCATCCTCTGCCACCGGTTCGTAGAGTTCGAGGAACTCGCGTGCGACGGAGGTCAGATCCACCTCGTTCATTTCGGCTGCGGCAGAGCCGGCCTCGACACGCGAGATCATCAAGAGCGCATTGAATGTCCGGATCAGCTGGTCGGATTCGCCGATAATCTCTTCGAGTGAAGCACGATAGTCTTCCGGGCTGCGCTCGCCGGCCAATGCACTCTCGGCCTTGTTCCGCAACCGCGTCAGCGGGGTCTTGAGATCGTGGGCAATATTGTCGGAAACCTGCCGCAGACCCTCGTTGAGACGTTCCATCCGGGCCAGCATGACATTGAGCGAGTCCGACAACCGGTCGAACTCATCGCCGGACCCGGAGATCGGCAAACGTTGCGACAGATCGCCAGCCACGATCTTCTGGGCCGCGAGTGCTGTCCTGTCGAGCCGACGCATGGCGTTGCGGCCGATCATGAACCAGATCAGAAGTGCACCTGCGGCCATGATCCCGAGCGCCAGCATCAGCGCCTGACGTACGAGAAGCCGCGCATTTTCCGGTTCGCCGAGATCGCGCCCGACCAGGATACGCAGGCCGTTGTCCAGCACAAGAATATTGGCAATCGCGACATGGCGGTTCTTGCGGCCCGTTTCGCCGAACCGGTTGTAGAGGAAGGGGCGGCTGGTCCAGCCCTGTTCATCGAGTACGCCCGGGGCAAGCGAACCCACATTGCCCGCCAGCATTTCGCCATTAGGACCGGCGATAACATAGAGATTGGCACCGGGCTGCCGCGAGCGTTTCTCAAGCGTCGATAAAAGCGCCGAAATTCCGCCATCCTCGTAGACCTGGTTGAGATCGGCAACCTCCTGGCTCACGGATTCGCGCATGCGCGACTGCAGCTGGCTTTCGGAAATCGAGGTGACATAAAGGACCAGAGCGGCAGCACAGGCGGCAAACAGCACCAGATAAAGCACGGAAAGGCGAAAGGCCGTGTGCTTGAGCAGCATCTGGAAACGGGCGTAAGCGCCCATCACGCTTCGTCCTTGATCATATAGCCCGCACCGCGGATCGTTCTCAGCAGCGGCTTGTCGAAATCCTTCTCGATCTTCGAGCGCAGGCGCGACACATGCACATCGATGACATTGGTCTGCGGATCGAAATGATAGTCCCAGACATTTTCGAGCAGCATGGTGCGGGTCACCACCTGACCGGCATTCTTCATCAGATATTCGAGCAACCTATATTCGCGCGGCTGCAGCAGGATCTCGCGACCGCCCCGGCGAACTTCGTGGGAAAGCCGGTCGAGCTCAAGATCGCCAACCCGATAGACCATGTCCTGCTCGATCTGGCCGCGACGGCGCCCGAGCACTTCAACACGGGCGAGGAGTTCGGTGAAGGAATAGGGCTTGGGAAGATAATCGTCACCGCCGGCACGGAGTCCGGTCACCCGGTCGTCAACCTGACCGAGCGCCGACAGGATCAGCACCGGCGTGTTGATCGTCCGCTTGCGCAATTCGGCAATCAGCGACAGGCCATCGCGGCGCGGCAACATGCGGTCGACGATGAGCACGTCGTAGCCGTTCTCTGTGGCCATGAACAGGCCGCTTTCGCCATCGCCGGCATGTTCGATCGTATGCCCCGCCTCACGGAAAGCCTTGGCGAGATAGGCGGCGGCATCAAGGTCGTCTTCGATCAGCAGAATCTTCATGACGAATAGATAGGTCCGTTTGGATTTGTAAGAAAGCCCTCCCCCGTTTCCGGAGAAGGGCTTGCCATGCGCTTCAGACGGGCTTTAGCCGACCGGAAGGGCGACGAAACGGTTTCCGTTCTGATCCTCGATCTGGAACAGCGCCTTCTTGCGGCCTTCCTTCTTGGCATCAGCCAGAACCTTGACGATGTCGTCGCCGGAATTGACGGTCTGGTTGTTCACCGAGGTGATCTTCTCACCGCTCTTCAGGCCCTTGTCGGCAGCATCGGAGCTCGGATCGACCGAGGTGATCTGAACACCCTTGCCATCTTCCGCAGGGGCAACGGCAATGCCGAGATTGTCGAGTGTCTGCTCGGTCGGCGCCTCACCCTGGTTGTCACCGGACTGCGGATCGGCAGAGGCCATCGTCGGCTGATCCGGCAGGGTACCGAGCGTTACCTTGATGCTCTGGCTTTTGCCATCGCGCCATACCGACAGTTCGACCACCTTGCCGGGTTCGAGATTGCCGATCTTGCGCGCCAGTTCCTTCGGCCCCTTGATCGGGTCGCCATCGACGGCGGTGATCACATCGCCTTCCTTGATGCCGGCCTTGGCGCCGGGCGAATCTTCCTGCGGCTGGTTGACCAGCGCGCCAGCGGCTTCTGAAAGGCCGAGCGATTCCGCCACATCCGATGTGACCGGTTCGATCTTCACGCCGAGCCAGCCGCGGGCGATCGTGCCGTCCTTCATCAACTGCGATACGACATTCTTCGCAACCGATGCCGGGATCGCAAAGGCAATGCCGACATTGCCGCCAGAGGGCGAGAAGATTGCGGTATTGATGCCGACCACTTCGCCGGCCAGGTTGAAGGTCGGACCACCCGAGTTGCCCTTGTTGACCGCCGCGTCAACCTGCAGGAAATCGTCATAGGGGCCAGCGCCGATATCGCGGCCGCGGGCCGAAACGATACCGGCCGTGACCGTGCCGCCGAGACCGAACGGGTTGCCGATCGCAACCACCCAGTCGCCCACGCGCACCTTGCTGTCATCGGCAAAGGCAACATAGGTGAACTTGCGCTTTTCATTGACCTTCAGCACGGCAAGATCCGTGCGCGGATCGCGCCCGACAAGCTTGGCATCGAGTTCGGTGCCGTCATTCATGACCACGGTAAAGGCCGCGCCGCCATCGACGACATGGTTGTTGGTCACGAGATAGCCGTCTTCGG
This sequence comes from Fluviirhizobium alvei, assembly GCF_030551875.1. Lineage (GTDB taxonomy): Bacteria > Pseudomonadota > Alphaproteobacteria > Rhizobiales > Rhizobiaceae > Rhizobium_E > Rhizobium_E alvei. Next base: position 78,674 of record NZ_JAUOZU010000021.1, read on the forward strand.
AGATGAAGAAGCCGGAGCCCTGCGAGGTCGGACGCAGACGGCCCGGACCATCCTTGCGCTTGCCGTGATGCTGCCAGCGATCGGGACGCTGCGAAGGACCACGGTCGCCATACTGGTCGCCCGGTCCGAATTCGCGGAAGAAGCGCTTGAGCGGATGATCGTCGGGCAGTTCGTCGAAGCCCGGACCGCCGAAGTTGAAGCCGAAATTCGGATTGTCATCGGAGGCCTGGGTGGCGCGGGTCTGGACGCGGACCGAAACAACGGCCGGCGTAACCGCCGAGACGACATCGGCAAAGCTCGGCATCTGCTGGGTCGACTGAACCTTCACTGCATCCGCATAAGCATATTTGGCGGCAAATGGCACGCCGGTGATCAGAACGGCGGCAGCCGCACCGGCAATCGTGCCGGTCTTGAGGAGAGAAGACAGCGAATGGCGCTTTGCATTCTTGTCGGTCATGGTCTTATCCTTCGTTTAACTGGCGGCACCAACCCGCCGTGAATCTGTCGATGGATAATAGCTAGCGCCCGGCACCTTGCAGCATTCTTTCCGCAACATGAATTCTTGGTAATGTAGCGAGCAGCCGGCCCTCGCTTCGGCAACCTCGGGGACAGAGGCTATGATCTGGATTGATCTCCCCCGGATGCGACACCCCCCATTTGGGAGCTTCGGGACGCGAACAGCTTTGCTATTGCAATCGAGGGGTTTGGGGGTTGCGCGCGGATATGGCAGAGACTTCTCTCGACACGGTCATTTCCGGACTTATTGACCAGATCGAACACGCCGCACTGGGGCTCGTCGACTGGGGTGACATTACCGACGCCATGACATCGATCGTCCCTGGATCCATGGCCGTTTTCCTGGGCTATACCGACAGGCCCAAACCGAACATCATGGTACAATCGAACTATCCCGACGGCTCCCTGAACAGCTATGCCGAGCATTTCGGCAGCATCAATCCCTGGAATCGCTTCTGGGCCGATGCCACGCCAGGTCGCGTCTTCTGTTCGTCGGAAGTCATGCCGTCCTATTCGTTCTCAGAGACGGAATTCTATAACGATTGGCTTCTCAAGCTGGACAAACGCAGTGAGGGTATCGGCATGAAGCTAGGCCGAGAGGGCGATACGAGTGCGGTCTTTTCCATGCAGATCCCGGATCGACAACGCCTCAATGCCGAACTCACGCTCAAGCCGGTTCTGAACGGCATCGGCGATGCGCTGATCCGTTCGGTGACGCTTGGTCAGTATATCCAGTCGCAAATTCAGCAAGCCGTTGCAGGAACCGCGCTGATCGAGCGCAACGATGATCTTGCGATCGTCACCGACAGTGAATTGCGGATCATTCAGGCAAATGCTCCGGCGGAAGAGGCGCTCCGCGCCGCCCGCCACATTCGATCGGTTCTCGGATACCTGCATTTTGCGCATCCGGGTCCCGGAGAATGGGCGCGAAAATCGATAAGCCAGTTTGCGAGAAACCTGCCGGTCCAGAACTCCACATTCATTCTGAAGGTAGAGAATAGGGATTTGGCTATTTCAATCTACCGGTTGCCGCCGAATGCCGCGACGCCGCGATTTTCGCCCTTTGGTTCGGGGAGTTACCTGTTTCTGGTTCGCCAGAACAGCCCATCTGGTAACCTGCGGGGACCAACGAGGATCGCATCGACCTTCGGCCTGTCGCCGGCAGAGATGCGGATGTGCGAACATCTTTTTGAGGGCTTGTCGCTGTCGGCCGCTGCCGAGGTGCTGGGCATCACGCGCGAGACGGCCCGCCATCGCCTCAAGCAGATCTTTCAGAAGACAGGCGTCCATCGGCAGAGTGCCCTGATCTCCCTGATGCACCGCATGTAGTGCCCCCCAAACGGGAGTTTTCAGCATCACCTTTTCACCTTTAACTTGCAGGCAACGATCCGGCATCCGGTAGAACATGGGAGAATAGATTATGGCAATTCACAAGAATACGAGCTTCACCTTGAACGGCGCCACCAAATTCACGGCTGGCACCGACACTTACACCTGGTCGGATCGCTGGATCGACACGGTGACCATCTGGTCCGGCGACAGCGGAAAGACCTATACGAGCACAGTCACCCTCAAGGGCGAGGACTGGGGTATCGGCGACCTCCGCTTCGTCGGTTCGGCAGGTATGAAAGTCGCCCTTACCGATGGCGACAGCAAGTCTGGTCGCATGATCGACTACCTTCTGCTCGGCAATGCCGGCAGCACCGTCCTTTTGAAGTCCACGGAAGTCGATTCCATGCGCGGCAGCAACGCATCCGATGCGGTTACCGTTGGCAGCGGCTACATTGGTTCGGTCAGCCTCCGTGACGGAAACGATACATTCGTCGGCGGCAGCGGCGGCGCCGGCTCCATCGAGATGGGTAACGGCAATGACAAGATGACCGGCGGCAGCGGCGGTGTTCAACAGGTCTCTCTGGGCAATGGAACCAATACCTATATCGGCGGCAGCGGCTGGCTCGGAAGCCTTCGTGGCGGCGACGACAATGACACCGTGACCGTCAACGGTGGCAATATCGATATGATCAACCTGGCTTTTGGCAAAAATGTCGTGAAGGTTCAGGGCAGCGGCTCGGTATCAAGCCTGGTTACCTATGACGGCAACGACGAACTGACCTTCTCCGGCAGTTCGAGCGTCGATATGATTGCCCTGGGTCATGGCAACAACAAGATCACGATCTCCGGAGCCGGCTATGTCGGCTCCATCCTGACGTTTGGTGGCAACGATACGCTGGTGCATTCCGGCAGCAATGAATGGTCGGGAACGATCAATCTCGGCAGCGGCAACAATACCATCACCTACGGCTCGACATGGTTCGATGCGATTGTCACCTATAGTGGCAATGATACGATCGTCACCGGAGCCGGCGGCGGTTCCTCGATCATTGCAGGCGGCGGCGATAACAGCGTGACGACCGGAACCGGATGGGTAGGCCTTATCAGCGGTTTCGGCGGCATCGATACGGTGAATGTCGGAGCGGGCGGGGCTGCTGCCGTGACCACTTTCGGCGGAAACGATGTAATCTCCGTCAGCGAAACCGAAATGGGCAACGCTTCCATGCTCGATGGCGGCGACGGAACCGATACAATTGACTTCTCGCAATTCACGATCGCGGTAACGGCATCGCTGGTGTCCGGCTCGGTATATGATGCCGGCACCACCAGCTTCCTGCTCTACGGCTTCGAAAATCTGGTGACCGGCTCGGGCGCCGACAGTCTGACGGGAAACAGCAGCGCCAACAGCCTCACCGGCAATGAAGGCAACGATACACTCGCCGGCGGCGGTGGAGCCGACCGATTCATCTTCGCGACCGGCTGCGATGCCGACAGCATCAGCGACTTCAATGTTTCGGAAAGTGATGTGATCGATCTATCGGGTCTGACGGGCATTCCCGACTACGACACGCTCGTCGCCGATTTCATGAGCCAGTCGGGCGATGACGTCGTCATCGATGCCGGCAATGGCGATGTCATCACCATCCTCGACATCGACATTGCGACACTGACGGAAAGTAACTTTGCCTTTGCCTGACAAGGAATGACGGGACGCCGGCAAAACACAGCCGGCGTTCCATCGTCGGCAGGCTATGGCTCGTCGCGCAACAGCGCGTCGAGCTTCGCCTGCTCGTCGGCGCTGAGAGCGGCCCCGAGCGGAGCGCGGGCGGGGCGGCGACGCAGCTTGACAACGACGACGACAAGACCAATTGCCAGAAGGGCCACCGGCATGCCCCAGAGCAGAACCGTATGGCTGTTGACCGGCGGTTTCAGAAGCACGAATTCGCCGTAGCGGGAAACGAGATAGTCGATCACTTCCTGGTCGCTGTCGCCCGCCTTCAGCCGCTCGCGAACCAGAAGACGCAGATCCTTGGCGAGGTCGGCATTGGAATCGTCGATCGACTGGTTCTGGCAGACCATGCAGCGCAGGCCAGCCGAAAGGGCACGCGCCCGCGCTTCCAGAACCGGATCGGCGAGCACTTCATCGGGATTGACGGCGAGCGCCGGACCGAAACTCGCCAGAAGCAGGAAGAGAGAAGCAATGAGGCGTCTCATTCGGCCGCTCCCGGAAGAGCCGCCGCTGCGGGCGCTACCTGCTTGCGCTTCGCCGGCGCGCCGACGCGCAGCCGTCGATCGGAGAGAGACACGAAGCCCCCCGCCATCATGATCAATGCCCCGACCCAGATGCAGAGGATCCAGGGCTTGTACCAGATGCGCACCACCATCTTGCCATCCTCGGTCTTGTCGCCGATCGACAGATAGAGTTGCGATGCGCCGAAGGTCATGATGCCAGCCTCGGTCGTCGGCATCTGGCGGGCGGTATAGATGCGCTTGGAACTGTCCGTTTCGGCGACGACGACACCATCCTTGGTGACTGTGAAATGCGCCAGTTCGGCCGTGTAGTTCGGCCCCTTCAGGGTGCTTTCGCGATCGAACCGGATTTCGTAGGCTCCGCTCGTCGTGGTTTCGCCGATCTTCAGTTCGACGATATGTTCGGTTTCCCAGATCGAGACGATGACGACGCCGAGTACGGTGACGCCGAGGCCCAGATGGGCAAGCGCCGTACCGAAGGCCGAGCGAGGCAGGCCGGAAAGACGGCGCAATCCGTTCGAAAGACCAGCCTTGGCGAAATTGGCGCGGTTCCAAAGATCGGCGAGCGCGCCGAAGATCAGCCAGAAACCGGCAGCAATCCCGAGGGCTGCCAGCATCGGCCCATTGCCCTCGACGAACCAGATCAGAATGCCAAGCACCAGCGCCAGCACGAAGACCAGACGCAGTTTGCGCGCCGCCTGTCCGAGATCGCCCCGCTTCCAGGCTAGAAACGGCCCGAATGGCAGGACGAGCAGTAGCGGCGCCATCAGCCAGCCGAAGGCGAGATTGAAGAAGGGAGCGCCGACGGAAATCTTCTCACCGGTCAGCGCCTCGAGCAGCATCGGATAGAGCGTGCCGGTCAGGATCGCCCCGGTCGACACGACGAGGATCAGGTTGTTGAGAACCAGCGAACCTTCGCGCGACACAGGTTGGAACAGGCCGCCCGGCGTCAGCGATTGCGCCCGGAAGGCAAAGAGCGAGAAGGCACCGCCGATGAAGATCGCCAGGATCGTCAGGATGAAAACGCCTCGTGATGGGTCAGATGCGAAGGAATGGACCGATGTCAGAACGCCGGAACGCACGAGGAAGGTTCCGAGCAGCGACAACGAGAAAGTCATGATCGCAAGCAGCACGGTCCAGATTTTCAACGCCTCGCGCTTTTCCATCACGAGGGCGGAATGCAGAAGCGCTGTCCCGGCAAGCCAGGGCATGAAGGAGGCGTTTTCAACCGGATCCCAGAACCACCAGCCGCCCCAGCCGAGTTCGTAATAGGCCCAGTAGGAGCCCATGGCGATACCGGCCGTCAGGAAGGTCCAGGCTAGCAGCGTCCAGGGCCGAACCCAGCGCGCCCAGGCAGCATCGATCCGACCGTCGATCAGAGCCGCAACGGCGAACGAGAAGCAGACCGAGAAGCCGACATAGCCGAGATAGAGCAGCGGCGGATGGATGGCGAGACCGATATCCTGCAAAACCGGGTTGAGGTCGCGCCCTTCGGCGGGCGCCGGGGCACCAGGCGACAGCGCCATGGTGCGGATGAAGGGATTGGAGGTCAGAAGCACGAAAAGCAGGAATGCTGCGGCAATCCAGCCCTGAACCGAAAGCACGTTCGCTTTCAGGCTCTTGGGCAGGTTGGCGCCGAAGGCTGCTACCAGCGCCGAGAAGAAGACAAGGATCAGCAGCCAGAGCATCATCGAGCCTTCGTGATTGCCCCAGACACCCGAGATCTTGTAGATCGTCGGCATCAGAGAATGGGAATTTTCCCAGACATTGACGACGGAGAAATCGGAGGCGACATAGGCCCAGGTCAATGCCAGATAGGAGAGGCCGACAAGCAGGAAGGTGACAAGCGCACCCGTGCTGCCCACGGCCATCAGTCGCTCGTCGCGGCGGATGGCACCCAGCACCGGCACGAAAGCCTGAACGAGAGCGGCGGCAAGCGCGAGTGCCAGCGCAAAGTGACCGAGTTCGACAATCATTTGATCACCTCGTTGCCGCCCAGTTCCACACCCTTGGCTTTCAGGCGATCCGCAACATCTTTGGGCATATAGGTCTCGTCATGCTTGGCCAGCACCGTATCGGCAATGAAAAGCGGCGGGTTTCCGGGCGCCAGCTTGCCCTCCGCCACCACGCCCTGCCCTTCGCGGAAAAGGTCGGGCAGAATGCCGGTATAGGTCACTGGGATCGAGTTGATCGTGTCGGTCACGATGAAGGTTTCCTTCATCCCCTGCCCGCGCTGCCAGGAACCAGGCTTGACCACGCCTCCGAGGCGAACACGCGTGTCGGGCGGTAACTTCGCTTTTTCGAGATCCGAAGGTACGTAGAAATAGGAAACCGACTGGCTGAAGGCGAACATCACCAGCAGCACGGCCGCGATCAGGAAGCTCATGCCACCGCCGATCAGGGCGAGGCGTTTCTGCTTGCGAGTCATTCAGTCATTCCCTCGGTGTTCAGGCCCATATCCTTAGCGAGCGCGATGAGCGCCTTGCCATTGTCGCTCGCCGGCGGAAACACGCCGAGCGCCGTCTTGAGCGCCGCTTCAGCCTTGTCGGTTTCCTTCAGCACGCCGTAGGAACGGACGAGGCGCATCCAGCCTTCGAAATTGTTGGGATCATCCTTGAGCTTGGCATCGAGACTGTCCACCATGGTGCGGATCATCTGCATCCGGTCTTCGGCGGACATGGCGGATGCTGCCTCCATATCGGCCGCATTCGGGTTGCCAAGCGTATTCTTGCCCTGAGCCTTCGCGTCGGTCACCTGCGCCACCTGCGCATCGATAACGCCGATCCAGGGAGCGTCTGCCGGTGATTCCGCCTTCAACGCGGCAAAGGCCGCCAGCGATTCATCAAACTTGCCCGCCTGCGCCAAGGCGAGCGCGACATAGAAGCGGCTGCGCGGGTCCTTCGGATTGATGGCGATCGCCTGTTCGAAAACCTTGCGGGCATCGTCCGTCACCTGCCCGCGTGCAGCAACCGTCAGTGCTTCGCCCAGGCTTCCGAGCCGGTCCGGATCGGGTCCGAGAATGCGGATGACATTGCGATAGGCATTGGCGGCATCGTCAGCGCGCATGGTCCGCATATAGATTGGCGCCAGCAGATCCCAGGCCTTGCCGTCATCCGGATGGGTCGTGAGATAGGCTTCCGTCTTGGCGATCAGGATGTTGATGTCAGGCGAAGGGTTGCTCATGCGCGCGGCGAGCGGCTGGTCCGGCTCGGTCGGCAGGCCCATGCCGCTATAAAGCCAGTAGCCTGCCAGCGGCAGGAAAAGACAGAGAAAGGCGGCAAGTGCAAGCCCGGCGGCGCGGCCAGACCGGCTGGCGGTCTCGCTGTTGGCAGCGTCGCTCGCAGCGATCAGCCGGCGCGCGATTTCCGCACGCGCCTGATTGGCCTCCTCCGCATCGATGAGACCGTTTTTCTCGTCGCGCCCCACTTCGTCCAGCTGGTCGCGATAGACCATCGCGTCGTTGGCGGCAGCAGCGACAGGCACTCCGCCGCTCCGCAGGAGAGGCAGAATGAGGATGAGTGCGGCAATAGCCGCGATAATGAGCGCAGAAATCCAGAACATGACGGAGATCAACTAATTCATCATCGCAGCCAATCCAATGCGCCAGATCAAAGATAACGCAGAATTGAGGCGTTTGGCCGCATTTGGCTCGGCGATTCTTTAGCGACGTTCGCGTCTGGCCGGTCGGGCGATCAGGCCAGCGGCGTCCAGCTGCCGTTCGGATTGCGGCAGGCGGCACCGCGAGCAACAACCGGCTGGCCACCGTTCGGTGTCACGGTATGGGTGTACTGGCGGCAGTTCTGCGAACCGACCTGATAGGGCACGGCAACGGTCACCTGTCCGCGCAGGCCACTTCCGTCCCACACAACGCTCTGGCCGCTGGGGGCGGATTCGAGCGCCTTGTACTCGGCTTCGAGCGCACGGGTCTTGTCACTGGTCGACAGTTTGAGGCCGGCCATGCGCATCAGCAGGCCGCCACGCAACGCACGGATGTAATAGGACGAGTCCGCCGGCGATTCGTCACCGGCATCATAACCGTTGGCCGCGGCAATACGATTGCCGGTATCGTCGAGCCTGGTCGAGCCGGATGTCGTACCGCAGGCAGAAAGGCTCAAAGCCATGGCTACAATCAGGCCAGCCTTTGCGAACTGCGTTCCATTCATGCTTTCAACCCTGAGCTTTGCGATATCCGTCATTCTTAGTGCTTTGCGTGTCGGTCGTGGCAGCAATATGGCATTTTCGGACCTCGCGACCAATGGTTCAAAACAATTAAATATTCAATTTTCCTTGAATATTGCCGGTAGAACGAGTTCGGCGCGCAGGCCGCCCGCCTCCGCCCGCATGAGGGTGAAGCGCCCCTGATATTCGCCAACGATCTCGGAGACGATCGACAAGCCGAGGCCGGTTCCGGGTCGGCTTTCGTCCAGTCGACGGCCGCGCTTCATCGCTTCCTTGATCTGTGCGGGTTCGAGGCCGGGACCATCGTCTTCCACCACCAGGAGCGCCCAGGCCTTGCGTGCCTGATCCTCGCCCATCGTTCCCGTCGGCGCCGGTTGCGCGGTGATCTTCACCTGGCTTTCGGCGAACCGTCCGGCATTTTCGAGCAGGTTGCCGATCGTTTCCTCGATATCCTGCGCTTCCATCGCCAAAAGCAATCCCTTCGGCCGTACCGAAAGCTGGAATTCCTTTCCCGGATTGAGCTTGCGCATCACGCGCGCCAGCCGTTCGAGCACCGGCTCGGCCTCCGTGCGGGCGAGAATGCTGTCGCGCTGGGCGGCAATGCGAGCCCGGTTGAGATAGGATTGCACCTGCGCCTGCATGATTTCGGCCTGGCTGCGAACGAGTTCGCCATGTGGCGGCTTCATCTGGGCCGCATCGTTGAGCAGTACGGCGATCGGCGTCTTCAGCGAATGGGCGAGATTGCCCACCTGCATGCGGGCACGTTCGATCACGCGGCGGTTGCTGTCGATAAGCGCATTGACCTCCTCGACCAGGGGCGCGATCTCGCGCGGCAGGTCGTCATCGAGCCGTTCGGCCTCGCCGTTGCGGATGCGCGAAAGCGCAGCCCGCACGCGATCAAGCGGCCTGAGACCGAGAAGAATCGCCAGAGCATTGAGGCCCAGTGAACCGATCGCGAAGAGGGCGAGCGCGATGAAGAGGCTGCGGTTGAAGGCGCGCACATCCTGTTCGACGACATTCTGGTTGCCGATCATGCGAAAGCGCACCACACGCACCGGCGTATCGTTGGCGGAGAAATTGGTCAGGTCGCGCTCTTCGGCCGGCTCTTCTTCGAGGCTGATCTCGGCTTCAGCCACGCGCACATCGTTACCGGCCTTGTCCTTGGTCGCATAATAACGTTCGAAGCGGCTGTTGAGCGGCACGACATTGTTGGGCAACGTCGGCACGCCCTCGTAGTTCGAGGAGGTCAGCGGCTCGGTCTTGAAATCGCCCAACGGCTGCACCACCCAGTACCAGCCGCTGTCGGGCTGCTGGAAGGCGAGCTCGCTCAGTTGCGGCGAGCCGGTCAGTTCATGGGTGGTGGAATCGATCGAAACCGAATTGATGGCCGAGAAGAGCTGCGCGCGCAAAAGGTCATGCAGGCCGCGCTCCGCCGTCCTTCGGTAGAGCGTCGACATGACGACGGCCATGATCACGAGCGCCACCGCCGACCAGGCGGTCGTGTAGATCAGCACCCGTGCTGTAACGGAATTCAGTCTACCCATTGTTGCCGGGCTGGATGCGGTAGCCCAGGCCGCGCACGGTTTCGATCAGGTCGATCCCCATCTTCTTGCGCAACCGGCCGACGAACACTTCGATCGTATTGGAATCGCGGTCGAAATCCTGGTCATACATATGTTCGACCAGCTCGGTTCGCGACACGACCTGCCCCATATGATGCATGAGATAAGACAGGAGCCGGAACTCGTGCGAGGTCAGCTTCAGCGTCGTGCCATTGACAGTCACTTTCGAGCTCTTGGTATCGAGCCGCACCGGTCCGCAGATGATTTCCGAGCTTGCATGGCCGGCCGCACGGCGGATGAGCGCGCGCAGGCGGGCCTGCACCTCTTCCATATGGAAGGGCTTGGCGACATAATCGTCCGCACCGGCATCGATGCCCGCCACCTTGTCGCTCCAGCGGTCGCGGGCGGTCAGGATCAGCACCGGCATTTTCTTGCCGGCCTCGCGCCATTTCTCAAGAACCGTGATGCCATCCATCTCCGGCAGGCCGATATCGAGGATCACGGCATCGTAGGGCTCGCAATCGCCGAGATAATGCCCTTCCTCGCCGTCGAACGCCTGGTCCACCACATAGCCCGATTCCTTCAGCGTCTCGGTGAGCTGGCGGTTGAGATTCTGGTCATCTTCGACAACGAGTATGCGCATTCCTGGCTTTTACCTTGTTTCTCGGAGCTTGGACTTAAAGATCCATCGGGATCCGGAGACGGATCCGGCGTGGCCGGCCGTTCTTGTTGATGACGAGAACAACGACCTGGCAGATTGGGCGTCCGTTTCTCGCCGGCGCGACGGACAGAAGCTCGCCTCCGGTCATTGCCACGGCCTGGGCGGCGGCGGCAGAGCAATCACCGCGAACGGTTTGCACCTTCGCATCCGGAACCGGTGTGGTCTCGGAGACAAGGCCTTGCGGCACAATCAGCGGATCGGTCAAAGGATCGGTCAACGATCCCGCCAGGATGCCGGCTGCAGCCAGAGAGGTTACGATTATCGATGCCATGTTTTTTCACGGTGCTCGTGGCTTGTTTTCAACTTGCCCTGACCTTAGCGGACCCACAATGAATGTCATATGAATGTCGCAGGTCATCGGATGCAAGTCCTCGACAAACCTTTCATTCCTATTCCGTAGGTTTTTTCCGCTCTGGGTCCGCGCCGCCCAGCGCCGCTGTCGCCTTCAGGCGGCCGTAAAGGGCCAGAAGGCCACCGACAATGCCGACAAGGGCAAGAACACTGTCCGTCAGCTGCGCCTGGCCGGCAGCATCGAGCGACAACCCGGCCATCTGCAACACACCTGCAAGAATTGCCACGAGTGCACCCCAGACAGCGCGCGACTGGTACCAGGCCTTGATCTCTTCCATCGTTTTTCCTTTCTGACCTGAGACCCAAATTTCCTCCAGTTTTCGGGAGAGTCTCGGGTTTCTAATCTGGCCTCATGCGGCCTGTTTTTCCATAGCTATTCTCATTGCA
>NZ_JAUOZU010000022.1 GCF_030551875.1 Fluviirhizobium alvei
CTAAAGCCTAAAGCCACCGCAGACACCCGCCGTCCACGTCTCTCTTTCTTCCTATCCTACAATCTCAAAGAACTGACGATAAATCGTCCCCAGACCCAACATCCCTGTCAAACCCGGCCAAAGCAATCAACCATTTCAGGCAATCACTTCTCTATCTGTTCCCCGGTCAACCAGGCCGAAACCCAATCCCCGGAGCGAGCGCCGCAGCCGCTAGAAGCAACCGCCGCCCCCTTCGATGTCGCGGCTTATAAGACGGGCTCTTTTTGCTGTCAACAACACAATTACAGGAACCGCAAGAAAAATGACATGTTATTGAAATTAAAGAGATATTTTGATGACATTTTCACAAACGCCCGTTTTGGTGGATTTTGCACCGGATAAATCGCGCCTGGGTAGCGACCATCGACGCTCGTTCCCCCTTGAGCCCGCCTTGTCCAACCAGAGAACTTCCGGCGTCCCGCTAAGCAGGCCGTGATGAGACTGTCGAGATCTCTATAAGGGGCCGCCCGAGAGAGCTCCGAACACAGCGTTCAACCCCTTCCCAATCCCCGGCCACACCCCATCTGTGCTAGGAAGACACGAACAACAAAGGTACCTTACATGAAGAAAATCGGATTTCTGTCCTTCGGGCACTGGACCCCTTCCCCACAATCGCAAACCCGTTCGGCGGCCGATGCGCTGCTGCAATCGATCGATCTGGCTGTCGCCGCCGAAGAACTCGGCGCCGATGGCGCCTATTTCCGCGTCCATCACTTCGCCCGCCAGCTCGCCTCGCCCTTTCCGCTGCTTGCGGCTGTTGGCGCCAAGACCAAGAAGATCGAGATCGGCACCGGTGTTATCGACATGCGCTATGAGAACCCGCTTTATATGGCGGAAGATGCCGGCGCGGCCGATCTGATCGCCGGCGGACGCCTGCAGCTCGGCATCAGCCGTGGTTCGCCAGAACAGGTGATCGATGGCTGGCGCTATTTCGGCTATCAGCCCGCAGAGGGTGAAAGCGACGCCGATATGGGCCGCGGCCATGCCGAAGTCTTTCTCGAAGCTCTGACAGGCCAGGGTTTCGCCCAGCCCAATCCGCGACCGATGTTTCCCAACCCGCCCGGCCTTCTCCGGCTCGAGCCCTATTCGGAAGGATTGCGCGAGCGGATCTGGTGGGGTGCCGGCTCGGATGCCACCGCCATCTGGGCCGCTCGGCTCGGTATGCATCTGCAGAGTTCCACATTGAAGAACGACGAAACGGGTGAGCCTTTCCACATCCAGCAGGCCAAGCAGATCCGCGCCTATCGTGAGGCCTGGAAGGAAGCCGGTCACACGCGCACGCCGCGCGTCTCTGTGAGCCGCAGCATCTTCGCGCTCGTCGACGATCGCGACCGGGCCTATTTCGGCCGCGGCGGCAAGGAGCAGGATTCGATCGGCTATATCGATGACAAGACGAGAGCCATCTTCGGCCGATCCTATGCAGCCGAACCGGAAGAGCTGATCCGTCAGCTCAAGGAGGACGAGGGCATCGCGGAAGCCGATACGCTGCTTCTCACCGTTCCTAACCAGCTCGGCGTCGATTACAATGCCCATGTGATCGAGGCGATCCTCAAGCATGTCGCGCCAGCGCTCGGCTGGCGCTGATCGTTCGGAACGAGCCTTTATGATTGCCGGACCCGGAGGTCAAATGCCTCCGGGATGCAGCGACCCTCGCAAATGGTTTGACTTTTTCTAATGCCCTCGACTATTGTCAAAATGAGGAACGAGGGAGGGAACGGTGCGCCCAAGCGACCAGATCATGCACAAGGCGGCATGGCTCTACTATATGCATGGTTTGCGCCAGGACGAAGTGGCCAAACAGCTGGATATATCGCGGGCCTCCGTGGCGCTCTATCTCAGGCGCGCCCGCGAATCCGGCATCGTCAACATTACCACGTCGACCTCGCTCTTTCAGCATGAGACGCTGGCCCGCGAGCTTGAGGATCTGCTTGGCCTCAAATCGGTCTGGATCGTTCCGGAAGACCGCCAGGCGCTCGATCCCGCGTCCGAAATGCCGGTTCTTGCCGCCACCGTCTTTCTCGACCTGATCGAAAAGGGCGATCGCGTCGGTGTGGCCTGGGGCCGCACGGTCTATCATATCGCCGATGTGATGCCCTTTGCCGATCTGCATGGCGTCACCGTCGTCCAGCTCTGCGGCAATCTTGGCGCCCCTTACGATTACCGCCCCGACCAGTGCACGACGGAAATTGCCCGCCGGCTGAATGCCGAGGGTATCAACATCTATGCACCGCTGGTCTTGAGTTCCGAACGGCTGGCCGCCGAACTGCGCGCCGAACCGGTGATCCAGGAACAGCTCGCCTCGATTGCCGATTGCCAGCTGGCGCTCTATTCCGTGGGCGGCATCGAGGATGACAGCCATCTTGTCAAATGCGGCGCGCTTTCGGCCGCCGAAATGCAGGAAATGGGCCGCCTCGGCGCCGCCGGCGTCATTGCCGGCCAGCTGATCGACGGCGATGGCCAGCCGATGGATTGTGCCCACAATCGCCGCTGCATTTCTGCTGATCTCTCTTCCATTCGCGCCATCCCCAAGCGGATGATGGTGGTGCAGGAAGAGTCCAAATTCGAACCGCTGGTCGCCGCCATCAGGGGCGGGCTGGCCTCGCATCTGATCGTGACCGCCTCGATGGGCCAGCGGCTGATGCAACGTTTCCAAAGCTGAACCCGGTCACTTGACCGCACAACCGGGCCATTGCCCGGACGAATTCTCATGGAGGAATGGATGGACAATCTCTGGCGCGACGATGAAGCCGAAGCCTATGTCGAAAAATACGGCAAGCTCGGCATCAACCGCGATCTGGCCCTGCGTACCTATACGACGCGGCTGCTGGGCGGCGAACCGCGGCTGGTGCTGCATGGCGGCGGCAACACATCCGTCAAGACCACCGTCACCGATCTGGTCGGCGACGTGCATGAGGTTCTCTGCGTCAAGGGGTCTGGCTGGGACATGGGTACGATCGAACCGGCAGGCCTGCCGGCGGTGAAGATCGCGCCTCTTCTCAAGGCCCGCAAGCTCGACCGGCTCTCGGACGAGGATATGGTGACGCTCCAGCGCGCCAACCTTGTCGATCCCGCCTCCCCCAACCCGTCGGTCGAGGCGCTGCTGCATGCATTCATCCCGCACAAGTTCGTCGATCACACCCATTCGACCGGCGTGCTGGCGATCGCCGATCTTGCCGACAGCATCGAACGCAGCAAGGCGGTTTTCGGCCCGAAGATGGGCTATGTGCCCTATGTGATGCCGGGCTTCGACCTCGCCAAGCTGGCTGCCGACGTCTATGATCAGGATCCGAGCGTCGAAGGCCTGATCCTCGACAAGCACGGCATCTTCACCTTCGGCGCCACCGCGCGCGAAGCCTATGACCGGATGATCCATTATGTCACGCTGGCGGAGGACTATGTCCGCACACATGGCAAGAACCCGTTCACGCCCGTGACCCTGCCCGCAACGCTTGCAAAGCCCGAGGAGATCGCGCCGATGCTGCGCGGTGCGGTGGCCGTGGCCAAGGGTGCCGGCAGTTTCGACCGGATGGTGAGCGAATTCCGCAGTTCGCCGGAGATCCTCGCCTTCGTCAATGCCGTCGAGGTCGAAGACATGGCCCGCCGTGGCGTGTCGACGCCCGATCTTTCGATCCGCATCAAGACCGGACCGATGGTACTTCCCGCACCCGATGCGTCGAAGCTCGACACTTACGGTGCGGAAATCGATGCCCGCGTTGCCGGCTTCATCGAGGATTACACCGCCTATTTCAACGCCAATGACGGCCGCGATGGTGTGAAGAAAATCATGCTCGACCCGATGCCGCGGCTGACGCTGGTGCCGGGGCTTGGCCTCTTCGGCCATGGCCGCACGTTGAAAGACGCGAAAATCGCCGCCGACGTTGCCGAGACCTGGATCGAGACCGCCCGCGATGCGGAATCGATCGGCCGTTTCGAGCCGGTAAGCAAGCCTGATCTCTTCGACCTCGAATATTGGTCGCTCGAACAGGCGAAACTCGCCGGCGCCAAGCCCAAACCCTTCACCGGTCAGGTCGCGGTCGTCACCGGCGGCGCCGGCGCCATCGGGGCTGCCGTGGCCAAGGCCTTCGCCCGCGAAGGCGCCCATGTCGTGGTGCTCGATCTCGATGGCGAGAAGGCTGCCGCCGTTGCCAAGGCCGCCGGCAACCTGTCGATAGGGCTCGCCTCGGATGTCACCGATCCTGCATCGGTGCGGGCCGCCTTCAATCACGCCGTCCGCACCTATGGCGGTGTCGATATCGTGATTTCCAATGCCGGAGCCGCCTGGGAAGGCGCGATTGCGACGCTCGACGAGGCAACGCTGCGCAAGAGTTTCGAGCTCAACTTCTTCAGCCACCAGACCGTGGCGCAGAATGCCGTGCGCATCATGAAAGCGCAGAAGACCGGCGGCTGCCTGTTGTTCAACGTCTCCAAGCAGGCGGTCAATCCGGGCCCGAATTTCGGCGCCTATGGCCTGCCGAAGGCCGCCCTTCTGTTCCTGTCGCGGCAATATGCGCTCGAGCACGGCAAGGATGGCATCCGCGTT
The DNA here is from genome assembly GCF_030551875.1 of Fluviirhizobium alvei. Taxonomy (GTDB): domain Bacteria; phylum Pseudomonadota; class Alphaproteobacteria; order Rhizobiales; family Rhizobiaceae; genus Rhizobium_E; species Rhizobium_E alvei. The sequence continues at coordinate 4,580 of NZ_JAUOZU010000022.1, forward strand.
AACGCCGTCAACCCCGACCGTATCCGCTCCGGCCTGCTCAATGACGAGATGATCGGTTCGCGCTCGAAATCCCGCGGCGTTTCGGTGGAAGACTATATGGCGGGCAACCTGCTGCATCAGGAAGTCACCGCCGACCATGTCGCCCAGGCCTTCGTGCATCAGGCGCTTGCCGAACGCACGACCGGCGACGTGACGACGGTCGATGGCGGCAATATCGCAGCCGTGTTGCGGTAGGGGGCGGCACACGCCCTCTTCTCCCCTTGGGGAGAAGGTGGCCCGGAGGGCCGGATGAGGGGTTTTCATGTTGCTATGAGTGAACCCTTCACCCCCCTCTGCCCTGCCGGACATCTCCCCCTCAAGGGGAGAGATTACATAGCCGCGCCGGCTTCCCAAGGCAGCAACGTCAATGGCTGGGCGAGGATCGTGACCCCGGCCGATCTCCCCCCTCAAGAGGGAGATTCCCGGCAGGGCAGAGGGGGTGCCACGGGCACGCCTGCGCGCCGACGACCCATCAGGCCAGATCAGTCAAGGCAAAGTCATTGCCCTTGTAGCCCAGCGCAACCTGCTGTGCCTTGGCACAGGCATAGCTGAAGCAATCACCGAAATTGAGCGCCGCCGGATGGTTGACAACTTTTCCATAGGTCATCGCTGCATCGACCGCCAATCGACCCACGTCCGGCGTTATGCCTGCCTCAACCGCCTGAATGGCTGTAAGGAACTCATCGACCGCCAGCCCTGAGGCCTCGATCGCCTGCCGCTTCGTACCACCGGCGCTGAATTTCCTGGCCAGACCGAGAACCGCTTCAAATCGCACAATGGGAGAAATGGTAAAGCCACCATCCACTGTTTCCAATAGTTTGACGATCTCCTCCCATCCTTCCTCTCTGGCGATGACAGCAACGATGATGGAAGCGTCGAGAAACATCAGTCGTCGCCCCACATTTCATCCGAAAATGCCTTGAGATCGAAATCAGGATCGACCTCACCGATAGCGGCAGCCATAGCCTGCGATTTTGCAATCCTCTGGCGCAACGGAAGCTTTTGCCTCGACCGGGCAAGCTCATTGGCCAACGCCTGCCGCACGGCAGCTGTCTTTGACGGTGTTTTCAGTGCCTTTTGCAGCTCGGAGGCAAGAGCATCAACGGCATCATCGCGGATGAAGAGAGGCATGGATATCTCCATGAGATATATTGATATCATCATTGTATATCTTGGGTATCAAGGAGGCAAGCAGCAAGGTCGATCGCAACACCAAGGAGGGGAAGACATTGGATGGGGGAACATTGAGGAGGTGATGCGGTAGGGAGCAATCTGCTCAGAGGGTCGCAAAAACAGATAGCAACCGAAGATAGAGCAAAGCTGCGGCTGTGAAGCAAGCTCAGCTATCGGATCTCAACCGCCGCAGGACTGCAGATAAGACAAGCACATCGCTATGAGCTGTTCGCGGATCGCCGCCTGTTCTTTGACAGGCAGATTGCGCTCAAAAACGTTCCGAACAGTCCCGAAAATCACGGACAGCAGCGTAATTTCTATAAGCTGGATGTCCTTATATTGCGCAGATGGAGCGCTCCGCAGCATTTCCTGGGTCGCCGCGTCCATCCGCTTGGCAAAAGCGTCGATCAGCGCCTCGTTATCAAGTTCAACTGCGGAACTGTAAAGCGCCCGCGTCACATCGCTCCGCTCCGTCTTTGCCTCCCAATAGGCGTTAACGAGCGCCTCGATCATTTCCCTCGATGTTTTCCCATGTTGACTGCGGCATACGTTCTCCATGCGTTCGGCCAACAGATCGAGATATCGTTCGTTAAGCGCATAAAGAAGGGCCTGCTTGTGCGGAAAATACTGGTACATCGTGCCGACGGAAACGCCGGCCCGCTCCGCCACCCGCGTGGTGGTTAGCCGTTGGGTCCCGCCACTGATCAAAACCTGAATAGTCGCCTCAAAAATGGCGTCCACCGTCGAGGCTGAGCGCGCCTGACGCGGTCTTTTGCGGGCTTTCAGATGTCGAGGGGCTGTGATGTCCATATGCGAATCCAAAATGCGAAGCATCCTTCATATATTTTCTTAGGCAATACGCCAACATAAGGAAGGACAACAATGGATAACATAACGAAGATTGCCTTGGTCACCGGCGCTAACAAGGGCATTGGGCGCGAGATTGCGCGCCAACTTGCCGAAGCAGGCGTTACCGTCATCATGGGCGCGCGTGTTTTGCGCCTCGGCCAAGCGGCGACAAGAGAGCTGACTGAAGCTGGATTGAAGGCCGAATCCATCGAGTTGGATATCAACAAGGAAAACACTATCGCTTCGGCTGCCAACACGATTCTCGCGAAGTATGGTCGCCTCGATATTCTTGTAAACAATGCGGGAATTGTCGATGCCGAGGATGGCCCCCCGTCAAAGGCGACTGCCGCCGCAGTTCGGCGGCTCATCGAAACGAACTTCATCGGGACCCTGTGTGTGACACAGGCCATGCTTCCGTTGCTGCGATTGTCGAAAGCCGGCCGCATCGTTAACTTGTCAACGACCCTTGCGTCTTTGACAGTAAACGGTGATCCGACGTCGCCCTACTATGAGGCACGTCTCATTGGATATAACGCTTCGAAGGCCGCACTCAACATGCTGACAGTACAGCTGGCAGCGGAGTTGAAGAACACACAGATCGTCGTCAACGCGGTTGCGCCCGGCTACGTGAGAACGGATCTTACAGGCGGACAGGGCTTCATGACCCCAGCCGAAGGTGCGCGGCTGCCTGTGCAGTATGCCCTGCTTGGCGATGATGCGGTTTCGGGTCGCTTCGTCGAACCGCAGGGCGAAGTCGCCTGGTAATCAATCCTGCCCGTCATGGGTGGGGCACCCCACCCATGGCGCAAGCGGATACCTTGGGTCGGCATACCAACGAACTCGTGGTCGTCGCAGTACCCGTCAATTGCAGCGATCCATGCTTTGCGGGGTGATCATCTACGGGATTAAGACGTCTAGAGTGATCTCTCCGAAACGTTCAAGAAGCAGGCTCTCTGCACGCAGCAAGGTGCTTGAGAGCGCGGAATTTACATTTTGTTCGATCACGCAGTCCGGGTGCCTGCTACGAGAGCCAATTGCGAATAGGGTTGGCCGGTTGAGGGCTTCGTAGACATTCAGCAAGGTGATTTCGCGAAGTGGTCGGTTAAGCTGCCAGCCACCACCGTGACCCTTGAAGGATTTGACATAACCCGCCTTGCGAAGCCCGGCCATAGTTCGTCGGAATACCGCCGGGTTTGTTCCCATTGTCTTGGCCAGTTCTTCCGAGGTGAGCGCTCCATCAACCTGTCCCATGTGCAACAGCACATGCAGTACGTCCGACAATCTTGTGTCTTTGTTCATCGCTTGCCCCTGCATCTGTCGCAACAAGTTATGCAGATTCATGTATCATTTGTTGCTACATGAAACCACATCATGTTATGTATCTTCATCTGTTACATAAGGCTACTCGTTGGCATGGACACCAAATTCACCCCATTTACAGACCCCGGCTCTGTTTCGGCCTATGTGCTCGACACGCCGCGCAAAGTCCCGGCTTTGGCGGCGCTTCACGACATGACCACACAGCTCGTTTCGGAGCGCGCATCGGCATCTTCAACTATACTCGTCATCGGAGCGGGAGGCGGTCTGGAAATCCAGGCGATGGCAATCGCTCGTCCAAACTGGCAGTTCATCGGCGTAGACCCCTCACCGAACATGTTGGAAGTTGCACGGAATACAACGTCACCTTACGCCGCGCGAACCGATCTTATACTTGGAACAGCAGTGGATGCCCCGCCCGGTCCCTTTGATGGCGCGGTTTGCCTCCTCACCCTTCACTTCCTCAACAGAGAAGAAAGATTACAGACGCTTGTCGAGATTCGCAGGCGGTTGAAGCCAGGCAGTGTCTTCGTTGCGGCTCATCACACTGCACCCAATGGCGAGGCAGAAAAATGGCTGGCGCGCTCTGCAGCATATTCCGGGGTTGCCGGGAGAAATGCGGACACGATTGCAGCATCGGCCAAAACGATGGCGCAGCTGCTGCCGCTCCTCACACCGGGTGAGGAGGAAGCGGGGTTTCTGGCGGCGGGGTTCCGTGCCCCCGAAATGTTTTTTGCCGCATTTTCATTTCGCGGCTGGGTCATGACTGCCCCCTATTGACGCTGTCCTGATTACTCGAAGGGGCCGAATTCCGACAACCTTTCGCGATTGGTTTGATCATGGACTCGGGAGCCCCCCAAACGAAAAAAGGCGGCTCCGAAGAGCCGCCAGTCCTAGGGAAAACCCTATGATCACTTGCCCGGCAGCGGCATCCAGGCGGGAACGGCCACATCGGCATGGGCGAACTGCGGCAGCTTGGCCGAGAGTTCTTCCATGTTCTTGATGTCGTTGTCGTTCAGGTCCTTCTGGGTGATCAGCGTCGGCGGAACCACCACATTGTGGCCCGGATCTTCACCGGCCAGCATCATGGCGAGCGCACGCACCGAGACCTGACCGACGACGGCCGGGTTGGTGGCAGCGGTTGCCGCCCAGGCCGAGCCCGGCTCGCGCATGGCAGCGATGTCGGAGGTCGAAATGTCGGCCGAATAGATCTTCACGCTCGAAGAGAGGCCAGCTTCATCGACGGCGATCTTCACGCCCTTGGCGAATTCGTCATAGGGGGCGAACATCACCGTGATATCCGGATTGGCCGAGATGACCGAACGGGCCTGGTTGGCAACCGAGTTGGCGATCGGGTTGTCGAGCGTGCCGAACATCGCCTTTTCCTTGATGCCCGGATACTTGGCCTTGAATTCCTTCCAGGTCTCGTCGCGGCGGTCGAGCGGCGCGATACCGGCAACATAGACATAGCCGGCATTCCAGCTTTCGCCATTGTCCTTGATCGCCTGCTCGAGCGCGAGGCGGGCAAGGTCACGGTCTGACTGTTCGACCTGCGGGATCTTGTCGTTTTCGACATTGACGTCGAAGGCGACGACCTTGATGCCGGCGTCGACCGCGCGCTGGGCGGCTTCCTTCATCGATTCCGTCAGGCCGTGCTGGATGATGATGCCGTTGACGCCGAGCGCAATCGCCTGGTCGACCATGTCGGCCTGCAGAGCGGCATCCTGGCGGCTGTCGAGCACGCGCAGATCGACGCCGAGTGCCTTCGCCTGGGCTTCGACGCCCGAGAGATAGGACTGGAAGAAGTCGCCGGTCGAGAGATAACGCACGAGCGCGATCTTGACCTTGCCGGGGTCATTGAACGGCGCCGGCATATCGGCAGCAAGCGCGCTGCCGGCAAAGGCGGTGGCGGCCATCAGGCCGGCGGCAAGCTTGCCGAACGTTCTACGGGTAAAGGACATGTTTTTAGTCTCCTCCATTTGGTTTCCTCCAAGGCATGCGTCGGGGGGCGTGCCCCCTATTTCCGGCTGCGTTGCGACAGCGCGAATGTGAAGACGAGGGCCACGACAAGGACAGCACCCTTGACGAAATCCTGCGTGTAATAGGGGGCGTTCATCATCGTCAGGCCCTGCAGCAGGATGCCGACGAAGAGCGCACCGATGGCGGTGCCGAAAGCATTGGGCTTGGCCGCGCCGAGAACGGCAAAGCCGATCAGCGCAGCCGCCACGGAATCGAGCAGCAGGTTATTGCCCGAGGCGATATCGCCGCGGCCGAGACGGGCCGCCATCAGGATGCCGCCGATCGAGGCGAAGACGCCGGAGATCACATAGGCGCCGATCTTGTAGCGGTTGACCGGCGCACCGGCGAGCTGTGCGGCGCGCTCATTGGACCCCACCGCATACATCATGCGGCCGAAGCGGGTATATTCGAGAAAGAACCAGATCAGGATCGCCAGCACGATCAGCACCACCACCGAGACCGGCAGCAGGTTCGGCAGGATGAAATCGAACCGGTGACGGCCCAGCGCCAGAAAGCTCGGGCTGAAGGTGCCGGTCGCGGCACTGCCGTCAGGCATGGTCATGCCGGTGGCAATCGAGCGGCCTTCGGTCGGAATGCGCTGCAGGCCGACGAGCAAAAACATCATGCCGAGCGTCGCCAGAAGATCCGGCACCCGCATATAGACGATGAGCACGCCGTTGATCAGGCCGACAAGGACGCCGATCGCCAGGCACACCAATGTTGCCGTCAATGCATCGCCGCCCATGACGACCATCACATAGGCCGATGCCATCATGGCGGTGGTCGCGACCGATCCGATCGACAGGTCGAAACCGCCGACGACAAGCGTCGCGGTGACGCCGAGCGCGAGGATACCGGTGATGGCCACCGACTGCAGGATGAAGACCGCGCTCTGCGGCGAGGCAAATCCGTCCGTCTGGACGCTGAAGAACAGCACCAGTGCAATCAGGAGAACGAGAAATCCGTAGCGGATCGCCAGCTGGCGCGCGGAATTGTTGTTGTTTGACGGAGCCGACATGATGCTTAAACAAACTCCCTGGAATTCTGCTGTTGCCCGTGGTGATAGCCGGCAATCTGGGCCAGCATTTTTTCGACATCGGGCCTGTCATTGATATGTTCGCCGACGATCGTATGTTCCGACATGACGAGGATGCGATCGGCAATTTCAAAAGCTTCATCGAGCTCGGTCAGGAAAACCAGCGTGGCGCGATCGCCGGCCGACTGGCGCAGCTTGTTGCCGATATCGCGGCGGGCGGCGATATCGACGCCCTGGAACGGTTCATCGAGAATGAGGAGCCGCGAAGCCTTCGACAGCCAGCGCCCCACCATGACCTTCTGCTGATTGCCGCCCGACAAGGTCGAAAGCTCGTCATGTTCGGACCGGCAGACGACGCCGAGTTCGGCGATCTGCTGGCGGGCGCTCGCCTGCTCCTTGCGGCGCGACATGACCGAAAGCCAGGAAAAGTGCCTGAGGAACGGCAGGCTCATATTCTGGTAGATCGGGAAATCCGGCACGATGCCGTTGATGCCGCGATCCTTGGCGACCATGAAGACGCCGCGATTGATCGCCTCGCGCGGCGTGGCCGGGTGATAGGCTGAGCCATCGAGCGTCATCTGCCCAGCAACCGGCGGCGTCAGGCCGAACAGAGCTTCGGCAAGCGCCGATTTTCCGACGCCGACGAGGCCGGTGATGGCCACCACTTCGCCGGCACCAAGCTTAAGCGAGAAAGGTTGCGCATGCGGCGCGAGCTTCAAGCCCTCGGCAGCAAAGACCGGTGCGGTGCCCGGGCGGACATCGACGCGGTTCTGCGAGGACGAGCGGCCCAGCATGGCATCGACGGCGCCTTCGTAATCCAGCGTCGGCCCATCGAAGACCCCGGCAATACGTCCATCGCGCAAGGACACGATGCGGTCGGCCAGACGCCGGATGTCGGACATGCGATGTGAAATATAGAGAATGGCGACGCCACGCGCGCGCAGCGTGTCGATGAAGGCGAACAGCCGGTCAGCTTCTGCCGACGAAAGCGACGAGGTCGGTTCGTCGAGGATCATCACCCGCGGCTCATGCATCATGGCGCGTGCGATCGCCACCATCTGCCGGTCGGCAAGCGAAAGGTCGGAGACATTGGCGCTCATGTCGAGATTGAGGCCCATGCGCTCTGCCGCCACCTTCGCCTCGCGCCGGACACGGCGCGGATTGAAGAGCGTGCGAGCGCCTTTTCCGTTGAGACGATCGAGCGTGAGATTGGTGGCGACATCGAGATCGGCCACGACGCCATCATTGATGTTCTGGTGCACGGTCACCACGCCGGCTCGCAGCGCTTCGGCTGGCGTCTGCGGAAAAAAGGGCTGGCCGTCGAGGAGAATCGATCCGGAATCGGCGGAATAGACGCCCGAGATGATGCGCACGAGCGTCGATTTGCCAGCACCGTTGGCGCCCATCAGCACGGTCACCTTGCCGGCCGGAATCGTCAGCTCCACCCCGTCCAGAACCCGGACCGGTCCGAACGACTTGCGCACGCCCTGGATACGAAAAACAGCAGTTTCGTCCATATTTTCCTCCACCCGAAATCGATGCTATTGCGGATGATCGTCAAATGTCAAGCCCATTGACATTTGACAGAGTGCGCGCATAACAGAAAGCGAGAAGGGTGTCGGGAGCACCCTTGCAAGCTATTTGGGAGGAAGAGCGATGTCCGCTTTCGAAGCCTTGACCGTCAGTACCCTGCCTGTCCGTCTCGGGCAGGAAGCTGCCATCCGGCAGCGCGTCGGCGATGATCCATCCGCATGGTCCGTCGACGAGGTGGGCGATGGCAATCTCAACCTTGTCTTCATCGTGCGCGGCGCAGCCGGCGCGGTGATCGTCAAGCAGGCGCTGCCCTATGTGCGGCTGGTCGGCGAAAGCTGGCCTCTACCGCTCAAGCGGTCGTTTTTCGAATATCATGCCCTGATCCGGCAGGCCGAACGCGACCCTGGAATGGTGCCGGAGATCTTTCATTTCGATGAGGCCCAGGCTATCATCGTCATGGAATTCCTGTCGCCGCACATCATCCTGCGCCGCGCCCTGATCGAGGGACAGCAGCTGCCGAAGATCGGTCGCGATCTCGGCAATTTCATTGCCCGCACCCTCTTTCGCGGTTCCGATCTTGCGATGGAAACACGCAAGCGGAAGGCGGACCTGGCGCTCTTTGCCGACAATGTCGAACTTTGCGACATCACCGAAAACCTGGTCTTTTCCGATCCCTATTTCGAGGCGCCGCTCAACCGCCATACGCCGGGGCTTGAAGCCATCGTCACCGAACTGCGCGCCGACCGCGACATGAAGGTGGAAGCGCAGCGGATGAAGCATCTCTTCGCCGCCAAGGCCGAAACGCTGCTGCATGGCGACCTGCATACCGGCTCGGTGATGGTGACGATGGACGATACCCGCGTCATCGATCCGGAATTCGCCTTCTATGGGCCGATGGCCTTCGATGTCGGCATGCTGATCGCCAATTTCTGGATGAGCTATTTCTCGCAATCGGGCCATGAGGCCCATGGTCCTCGTGATGCGATGCGGGCCTATCTGCTCGATACGGTCGAGGAAATCTGGACCACATTTACAATCGAGTTCACCCGCCTCTGGCATGAAGAGCGGCGCGGCATCCTTTATCAGGCAAGCCTGTTTGAGGATCGCAACGATCGCCTCGCATCGGAACAGGCGCTGCATGGTGTGATTCACGACATCTGGACCGACATGCTGGGCTTTGCCGGGGTAGAAATGCACCGCCGTATTCTCGGCCTGGCTCACAATGCCGATTTCGAAACCATTGCCGATGAAGCCAAACGGGCCGCCTGCGAGACCAAGGCTCTTAAATTCGGCCGTCATATCGCGGTCAATCGCACGCGCATCCATTCGCCCGCCGATCTCGCAACCCTGGCGGAGCGCCTTGAACAGGAGATCGTCCAATGAAAGTCGGAAACCGCCATTATCGAACGATCTGGCTGAATGATGACGGTCGCACCATCGACATCATCGACCAGCGCTGGCTGCCGCATGAATTCCGCATCGTCAACCTGCGCAATGTCGAGCAGGTGGCGGTCGCCATCCGCGACATGTGGGTGCGCGGTGCGCCGCTGATCGGGGTCACCGCCGCCTATGGCATGGCGATTGCCGCCGCCGAGGATGCTTCCGATGCTCATCTCGAAAAGACCTGGGAATATCTAAACGAGACGCGACCGACTGCAATCAACCTGCGTTGGGCGCTCAATGAGATGCTGGCGACGCTGAAGCCGCTGGCCGAAGGCGACCGCGCCGCCCGTGCCTATGAACGCGCCTTCGAGATTGCCAACGAGGATGTCGAGCTCAACCGTTCGATCGGCCGCAACGGCCTCGAAGTGATCCGCAAGATCGCCGCCACCAAAAAACCCGGCGAACCGGTCAATATTCTCACCCATTGCAATGCCGGCTGGCTGGCGACAGTCGATTACGGCACGGCAACGGCGCCGATCTATCTTGCGACAGAGGAAGGCATTCCGGTGCATGTCTATGTCGACGAGACACGGCCGCGCAACCAGGGTGCCCAGCTGACCGCATGGGAGCTGAATGGCCATGGCGTGCCGCATACGCTGATCGTCGACAATGCCGGCGGCCATCTGATGCAGCATGGCGAGGTCGATATGGTGATCGTCGGCACCGACCGCACGACTTCGCGCGGCGATGTCTGCAACAAGATCGGCACCTATCTCAAGGCGCTGGCCGCCAAGGACAATGGCGTCCCCTTCTATGTCGCCCTGCCCTCGCCCACCATTGACTGGACCGTGGATGACGGCGTCGCCGAAATCCCGATCGAGGAGCGTGACGACCGTGAGGTTACCCATGTGCAGGGCAAGACCGAAGACGGAAAGACCGTGAGCGTTCGTATTTCGCCCGAGGGCACGCCCGGCGCCAACCCGGCCTTCGACGTCACCCCCGCCCGCCTCATCACCGGCCTCATCACCGAGCGTGGCATCGCCGTCGCCTCGACCGAGGGGCTCAAGGCCCTTTTTCCCGAACGGAGCTGATCGATGCCCGCTCTCAATTCCAAGACGACGGAAGAGATCGCACTCGGCATTCGCCGCCGCGTCTTCCTCCACACGATGCGCCACAATGGCGGCTATCTCAGCCAGGCCTGCTCGGCCGCCGAATCGCTCGCCATTCTCTATAACGAGTTCCTCAATCTCGGCGCCCCCACGCTGCCGGGCATTCCGCTGCCGTTCCGGGGCGTGCCTTCGGCAACCAATCCGGATGCCTTCACCGGCGCCGGCTACCATGGACCCTTCGCACCGGACTATGACCGTTTCATCATCTCGCCGGCCCACTATGCGCTGGTGATCTATTCGGCGCTGATCGAGATCGGCCGCATGGACGAGAATGCGCTCGATCATTTCAACAAGGACGGATCCTCCGTCGAAATGATCGGCGCCGAGCACAGCCCCGGCATGGAAGTGACGACGGGCTCACTCGCCCAGGGTCTGTCCATGGCTGCCGGCATCGCCTGGGCTCGGGCGCGCCGCACGGAACCGGGCAAGGTCTGGGTCTATATGTCCGACGGCGAATTCCAGGAAGGCCAGACCTGGGAAACGCTCGCAGCCATCAGCCATCACGGCATCGACAATCTCCGCATCGTCGTCGATGTGAACCGCCAGCAATGCGATGGCGCCATGTCGTCGGTTCTCGATCTCGGCGATCTGCCGGCGCGTGTCGAAAGCTTTGGCGTTCCGGTTCGCTCGATCGACGGGCACGACCTCGATGCCTTCCGCAAGGCGGTTGCCAGCGCCGAAAGCGGCAAATCGCTGATGATCCTTGCCAATACATCGCCCTTTCAGGGCATGGATTTCCTCAAGCGCCGCTTCCCGCGCCTGCACTATGTCCGCTTCAAATCCAGGGACGAGCGCGCCGAAATGCTTAAGGCGATCGCGGGCGAACTCGGCCTCGATCCCGTCGAAATCGAAAGGAACGCCGCTCATGGTTGAGATCGTCACCCGACCCTATGCCCGCGCCTTCGAAACCTTTGCTGCCGCCCGTCCCGAGGTTCTCTGCCTTTCGGCAGACCTCACCTCGTCCTGCGAGGTCGACGGGTTCCGCGACCGCCATCCGGACCAGTTCGTCACCCTCGGCATGGCCGAGCAGGCGATGCTGTCCTTCGCCGGCGGTCTGGCCATGCAGGGTTTCCGCCCCTTCATCCACACATTTGCGGTGTTTCTCTATCGCCGTCCCTATGACCAGCTGATCAATTCGATCGCCTATTCCAACCGCAAGGTGCGGATGATGGGTTTCCTGCCCGGCATCACCACGCCCGGCGGCATCACCCATCAGGCCATCGAGGATATCGCCGTCATGCGCGCGATCCCCAACATGACCGTGCTCGAATGCGGTGATGCGACCGAAGTTGAAACCGTGCTCGAGGTGGCCGACGAAATCGACGGTCCGGTTTATGTCCGCATCCTGCGCGGGGAAGTGCCGCGGCTCTTCTCGACGCCGTTTGCCTTCAACAAGCTCAGGACCCTGAGCGAGGGCGACGATGTGCTGGTGCTGACCTCCGGCGTCTGCACCGAGGAAGCCCTGCGGGCGCTGGGCCCCTTGAACGAACGCGGCATTTCCGTGCATCACCTGCATGTTTCGACGCTCAAACCCTTCGATCGCGATGGCTTCATTCGCGCAGCCAAGGGCAAGAAGGGTGTCGTCACGCTCGAGAACCATCTCATCAATGGCGGTCTCGGATCGATGGTGGCGGAGATCATGGCCGAGGAAGGCATGGCGATCCGCCTGCGCCGTCTCGGTCTTGACGATACGTTCGCGCATGGCGCCTCCAAGCCCTATCTGATGCGCAAATATGGACTCGATGCGCTTGCGCTCACCCAGGCCATCGGCCAGGTGTTGGGTCGCAACCTCGATATCACCGAGACCGAACTTACCCAGGTCCGGCTCGATCTCGTTCATTCCGAACACAAGGCGGAGGCACTGTGATGGATCGTTTCAGCGTCCGCTACCGGATCGTGGCGAACGACCTTTCCGACGCACGCGCCCAGGCACTCGACATCGCGCTCGAACAGACGCTCGAAATCCCCCGCGATGCGGTGCCCAAGGGTTATGTCGAGGATGTGATGCTTGGCCGGCTGGAACATCTGGAACCTGCCGGCGACAATCGCGCCTATCTCGCCGATATCTCCTACAGTGACGACGATATCGGCGGCGATTTCCTGCAGCTTCTCAATGTCATTTTCGGCAATTCGTCGATCAAGGCCGGGGTGAAGGCATTGTCGCTTGGCCTTTCGGATGGGATCCGGGCGATCTGCCCGGGTCCGCGCTTCGGCGCAAACGGGCTCAGGGCGCGGGCCGGCATTTCGGCAGGGCCGCTTTTGATGTCGGCGATCAAGCCGGTTGGCCTTTCGACTGCGGAACTCGCCAAACTGGCGGGAGAATTCGCGCTCGGCGGCATGCATTATGTCAAGGACGATCACGGCCTCGCCAATCAGAAGACAGCACCATTCGATGAGCGCCTGAAAGCCTGTATCACAGCAATCGCGGAGGCGAATGCAACGACCGGCGGCGCCTGCTCCTTCGTTCCGAACGTGACAGCATCCGGCGGTCGGACGATCGAGAATGCCTGGAAGGCAAAGGAGGCGGGCGCCGGCGCCATCATGGTCGCTCCCGCTCTTGCCGGGATGGATGTAACTTACCAGCTGGCAACGGACCCGGATTTCGATCTGCCGATCGTTACCCATCCGGCCTTCGGCGGCGCCAATGTGGTCGGGCCAGACTGCGGCTTTTCGCATGCGCTCTATTACGGCCATCTTCATCGCCTGATGGGTGCGGATGCCGTGGTGTTTCCGAATTTTGGTGGCCGTTTCGGTTTCACCCGCGAGGAATGCCAGTCGATCGCCCGCGCCGGTCTCGACCCGTTCGGCGATCTTGAGACGACACTGCCGGCCCCAGGTGGCGGCATGTCGATCGAGCGGGTGGAGGCCATGCAATCGGCCTATGGCGATGACATCATGTACCTGATCGGTGGCGCGCTCTTGAGGGCCCCGGAAGGTGTGGTCGCGGCCACGCGAGCGCTCGTGGAAAAGACAAGAGCCTGAACGATCCCGACAGGAAAAGGCCGCCCGAGATGGCGGCCTTCGCATTTTTGGAAATCCTCTAGTTCAGCAGACCTCGAACAGGCCAGCCGCCCCCATGCCGCCGCCCACGCACATGGTGACGACGACATAGCGGGCACCGCGGCGCTTGCCTTCAATCAGCGCATGGCCGACCATGCGGGCGCCGGACATGCCGTACGGATGGCCGACCGAGATGGCACCGCCGTTGACGTTATAGAGGTCCGGGTCGATGCCCAGGCGATCGCGGCAATAAAGCGCCTGAACGGCAAAGGCCTCGTTGAGCTCCCAGAGACCGATATCCTCGACCTTGAGACCATGCTTTGAGAGAAGCTTCGGCACCGCGAAGACCGGGCCGATGCCCATCTCGTCGGGATCGCAACCGGCAACAGCAATGCCGCGATAAATACCAAGCGGCGCGAGCCCGCGCTTTTCCGCCTCGCGCGAATCCATGAGAACAGCAGCGGACGCACCATCGGAAAGCTGCGAGGCATTGCCGGCGGTGATGCACTTGCCGGCACCGAAGCTGATGCCGCCGGTGAAGACCGGATTGAGGCCGGCGAGATCCTCGAGTTTCGTACCCGGACGGTTGCCCTCGTCACGATCAAGTGTCACTTCGACGCTTTTCTCTTCGCCGGTCACCTTGTCCTTGATCTTCATGACCGACTTCAAAGGCACGATTTCGGCATCGAAACGGCCTGCCGCTTGCGCTGCTGCGGTGCGCTGCTGCGACTGCAGCGAATAGGCATCCTGCTTTTCGCGCGATATACCGTAGCGATCGGCGACGATTTCGGCGGTTTCCAGCATGGTCATGTAGATGTCGGGGCGATGCTCGACGATCCACGGGTCGCGGTAGCGATCGAGATTCATCTTCGGCGTCTGCACGAGCGAGATCGATTCGACACCACCCCCGACCGTGATCGTCATACCGTCATGCAGGATCTGCTTGGCGGCGGTGGCGATGGCCATCAGGCCGGACGCGCATTGGCGATCGAGCGACATGCCGGCCACCGAGGTCGGCAGGCCGGCCCTGATGGCGCACTGGCGGGCGACATTCATATGGGTCGAGCCCTGCTGCAGGGCCGCACCCATGATCACATCGTCGATTTCGGCGGGATCGACGCCGGCGCGGGCCACGGCATGCTGGATGGCATGGCCGCCCAGCGTCTGCGCCTGGGTATCATTGAAGGCACCGCGATAGGCCTTGCCGATCGGCGTGCGCGCGGTGGATACGATTACAGCATCTGCCATGTCAGTCCTCCTCCTAGTTTTTTCCGGCCGCAAGGGCGCGGGCGGCAATATCGACGAATTTGCGGGTCTGGTCGAATGCATTGACGATCGGCTGGGCATTCGCCTGGCTCGCGATCGCCTCGATATGACGGGCAATGCCCTCCACCGTCCGTTCGGATTCCGGCAGGAAGACACCTTCGGATTCTGAGATCTGAGTGACGGCGAAGACACCGGCGCCCGCGCCCATGATCATCCGCGATGGCGCATTTTCGCTGACCAGATAGAGCACGGCCGGCGTAACGGTTTCCGGTGACAGAAGGGCAGCTGCCTCATCCGGAATGAGGCCGGCCGTCATTTGGGTCGCGGCCGTCGGCGCCAGCGTATTGACACGGATATTGTATTTGGCGCCTTCGAGATGCAGGCAGTTCATCATCCCCACCATGGCGGCCTTCGCCGCGCCATAGTTGGTCTGGCCGAAATTGCCATAAATGCCCGAAGCCGACGAGGTGAAGACGATGCGACCGTAATTGCGCTCGCGCATCTGGTCCCACACCGCCTTGGTGCAGTTGTAGCTGCCGATGAGATGAACCTTGATGACGAGTTCGAAATCGCCCGGCTCAAGCTTGCCGAAGCTCTTGTCGCGCAGGATGCCGGCATTGTTGACGAGAATGTCGACGCCGCCCCATTCCTTGCCGACCCGCTCGACCAGCGCCTTGACCTGGTCGATATTGGCGACATCGGCGGCACTGGCGATCGCCTGGCCACCGAGCGAACGGATCTCTTCAACTACCTGTTCGGCCGCCGCCTGGCTGATGTCGCTCACGACAACGCGGGCGCCACCCTTGGCGAGGCCCATCGCATGGCTGCGTCCCAATCCGTTGCCGGCACCCGTCACGATGGCCACACGGCCGTTGAAATCCGTCATTCTTCATTCTCCTTGCTGTCGGAAAGCGCCAGGATCAGCCAGTTGGCGGCCACCGCCGGGCGCGATGCTCCCTTGATTTCCACATCGACCGAATATTGAAACAGGGTCTGCCCGCCGGCTTTCGGCGTTACCTTGTCGAGCTGGAACTTGCCCCGGATCTCGGATCCCGCCGGAACCGGCGACAGGAAACGGATCCGGTCGAAGCCATAATTGACGGTCGCAGACGCCTCCGCGATCGCGGGAAGAGCCGTTTCGGCCATCCGGCTCATCAGCGACAGCGTCAAAAATCCGTGCGCGATCGTGCCGCCGAACGGGCTTTGCGCCGCCCGCACCGGATCGATATGAATGAACTGGTGGTCCTCGGTAATATCGGCAAAGGCGTTGATGCGGGCCTGATCGACGCTGATCCAGGGCGAGATGCCCACCACTTGCCCTTCGAGCGCCTGCAATTCGGCGATCGTTCGGGCGCCGGGCGGGTTTACGGCAACAGTCGACAAATCCATTCTCCTCTCAGAGTGCGGCCATTGCGGCCGTCAGAAGACCGATGACGGCGTATCGGCAATCACCCGCGGCATCGAGCGGGCCAGTTCGAGAACCTGGGTGATGCGCGGCAGTTCATGATTGTAGAAATAATCGCAGGCCGCCCGTTTGCCTGCGGCCAGACGGCTTTCGGAGCGGGCTGCGTCACCCATGATCAGGACCGTCTGGTCGAGCCAGATCCAGCCCACCACGATATGGCCGAAAGCGTCGGTGAGTTCGGTGGCGTTGGAAAGCAGCGCCTCGCGATCGACAGACGGTAACGCCTTCGCGACCGAGTGGAATTGCCGCCACAGCTTCTCAAGCCGGTGGGCATGGACGGCAAGCCCGGACAGATCGGACGCGGACCGGCAAGTCGCAAGAACTCGGGATTCGAGCAGATCGAGCGCCCGGTCGCCCTCGCGCATCAGCTTGCGACCGGCAAAATCGATGCCCTGGATACCGGTCGTGCCTTCGTGGATCGGGTTGAGGCGGTTGTCACGGTAAAGCTGTTCGACATCGAAATCGCGGGTATAGCCATAACCGCCATGGATCTGGATGGCGATGTCGCTGGCTTTCACACCCCATTCGGAAGACCAGGTCTTCGCGATGGGCGTGAGCAGCCCGAGCAACAGGTCCGCATCCTGAAAGGCCGCTTTGTCGGCTGCACCGGTCCGGTCGTCGATTAGGCGCGATGCCAGAAGCACCAGCGAGAATGCCCCCTCCGCATAACATTTCTGCGCCAGCAGCATGCGCTTGACATCGGGATGTTCGATGATCGCGGTTGGCGGGGCTTCTTTCGATTGTTGCGACGTCCGCCCCTGGGCGCGTTCACGCGCATAGTCGACCGAGAGCGCATGGCTGCGCATGGCAATTGCTGCCGCCCCGAGGCCCACCGCAATGCGCGCCTCGTTCATCATATGGAACATGATGGCGAGCCCCTGACCGGGCTCCCCGACCAGATAGCCGATCGCGCCGGCCTGCCCTTCCGGCCGGAAGCGTGTTCCTTCGCCAAAATTGAGCAGGCAATTTGACGTGCCGCGATAGCCCATCTTGTGATTGAGGCCGGCGACGATCACGTCGTTGCGATCGCCACGTTTGCCTTCGGCATCGATGAGCCATTTGGGCACGATGAAGAGCGAAATGCCCGCCGTGCCGACCGGCAATGTTCCATCCGCTTCCGGGATTTTCGCCAGCACAAGATGGACGATATTGTCAGTGATGTCGTGATCGCCACCGGAGATCCACATCTTGTTGCCGATGATCCGAAAGCGCGCGCCGAGCGCGTCGGATCCATCCGGCACGGCGCGGGTTCGGATATCACCGAGCGACGAACCGGCTTGCGGTTCGGAAAGGCACATGGTGCCGGTCGCCTGCCCCGCAAGCTGCGGCCGCACGAAATGCTCGATCTGCAGCGGCGTGCCATATTTCGCCAACAGGCGGGCGTTACCGGTGGTCAGCATACCGTAGGCGGAGGCAGCGACATTGGCGGCCATGAATTGCGCCATCGCCGCAGTCTGCACCGTTTCGGGAACCTGGAGCCCATCGAGTTCGGCGCTGAACGGGGCGGCAATGAAGCCGGCTTCGGCATAGGCGATATGTGCAGCCGCGATCTCGGGCAGAACGGTCACTTCACCATCGCTGAATGCAGGCTCGACCCGGTCGGACAATTTGTAGACCGGCAGGAAACGATCGGCAGCCAGCTTTTCCGCCAGATCCAGCAGCGCTGCGACCGACTGGCGATTGTGATCGGCAAACAGGGGCTGCGCAAACAGCGCCTCCAGCCCCAACCAGTCGAAAACGAGGAAATCGAGATTGTCCCGATCGATTGCATTTTGACCCATGAACCGCCTCCTCGCGTCGAATGCCACGATACGCCAGGCAATCGATCGCCAATCCTCTCAATGGGAAAAGGTCATAGCCGATGTTCGTTTGTTCAACAAGCCAACAATTGCATTTTTGCAACCCGGATGCTATCAGACCCTCAGCCGTCAACAGGAGTGACCCGCCGCAATGTTCGATCGACTGGAGATCGTGCCCGCCTACCGTACCGTCTGCGAGGCCATCGAAAAGGAGATCATGACCGGCAGGCTGGGTCCCGGCGACCAGCTGCCGACCGAAACCGAGCTGGCGCAGCAGTTTGGCCTGACGCGCCATACGGTTCGCGAAGGCCTGCGCATCCTCGAAGAAGGCGGACTGGTGGGGCGCGAGGCCGGGCGGCGCCTGTTTGTCAAACAGCCGCACTATGCCGAATCCGCACCGCGTGCGACGCGCGCGCTCATCATGCAGCGCGTGACCTTCCGCGAACTCTGGGAAGTGTCGATGTCGCTCGAGCCGGCCGCAGCAGACCGCGCCGCCAGGCATGTGACCGATGCCGACATCAAGGCGTTGGAAGACAATCTCGCCGCCATGGAAAAGGCTTTCGCCGAGGACAGGTCGATCATCGCCCTCGATATCGCCTTCCACACTTTGGTGGCCGAGATCGGTGGCAACAAGGCGCTGTTGCTCGCCCGCGAGCCGATATCGCAACTCTTCTATCCGGCATTGTCGCGGCTGTTCGACCATCCCGGCAACCGGCTGACCGGTCCCCGGCGTCTGATCGATGCGCATCGCAAGATCATCGAGGCGATGAAGCTGCGCGACGCTGTCGAGGCCGAAGCCTGGATGCGCCGGCATATTGCCGATTTCCGCCGCGGCTATGATCATTGCGGCTTCGATGTCGATGAACCGGTGGCGCATCGCGAACAGGATTGAGAAGCAGCAAGCGCACACAATTGAATACGCATTCACATCTGTAGTTTCGAGCACTACAGCATCATGAATCTCAAACTTCTCTGTCGGGAAGGCTTGGCCTCGTCCCGATCCTGCCTTAAAAGAAATGTTCGGAACACCTGGGTGACGATCGCCCATTCCGGCCGGTTTACGCCTTCATCGGGATCTTCGGATAACAGGCGAAACAGGCTTAGCCGATGCCACCGTTTCTGCGGCGATCCTCGACGGGTTCGTTCATCACGCGGAGTGCTGGTGGACTTCTATTGGAGATAAGCATATGAATTCCTTTAGTTTCAATACCACCAAAAGCATCCAGTTCGGCCATGGCGCGCTCGCAAGACTGGGCGAACTCGTTCTCTCCAGCATGGGCAAGCGCGTGCTGCTGGTGACTGATCCAGGCATGGTGGCAACCGGCATCGTCGAACGCGCACTCGGCATCCTCAAAGAGGCCGGTGTCGAGCCGAGCCTTTATGCCGATGTGCAGGCCGATCCGCCGGAAGCAGTGATTGAGGCAGCGACAGAGATTGCATGCGCATACAAAGTCGATGGCGTCATTGGCCTCGGCGGCGGTTCGTCACTCGATGTCGCGAAACTTGTCGCGCTGCTCGCGGTCGGCAAGGAGACGCTGAAAGACGTCTATGGCGTCGCAAAGGCCAAGGGCCCGCGTCTGCCGCTGGTTCTCATTCCAACCACATCCGGCACCGGCTCGGAAGTCACGCCGATTTCGATCGTCACCACCGGCACTTCAGAGAAGATGGGTGTAGTGTCGCCGGTTCTGCTGCCGGATGTCGCCCTTCTCGATCCGGAACTCACATTCGGCCTGCCGCCTCATGTGACGGCAGCGACGGGCATCGATGCCATGGTGCATGCGATCGAGGCCTATGCCTCGGCAAATGCCAACAACAATCCGCTGTCGCGGACGCTCGCCATCCAGGCACTCGAACTGATGGCACCGGCGCTGCTGCGCGCTGTCCGCAACGGTCGTGACGAAGCTGCCCGCGGTGACATGCTGCTGGGCTCCATGCTGGCCGGGCAGGCTTTCGCCAATTCGCCGGTGGCGGCTGTCCATGCGCTCGCCTATCCGCTCGGCGGCCATTTCCACATTCCGCACGGCCTGTCGAATGCGCTCGTTCTGCCGCATGTGCTGCGTTTCAACGCGGTGACCGCCCATCAGTCCTATGTCGATCTGGCACCGCATGTCTTCCCCGAGCTTTCAAAGCTTCAGGGTCAGGAGCGGGTTGCCGCCTTCTGCGATGGTCTGGCGACGCTGTCGAAGGATTGCGGCCTGCCCCAGACGCTGCGCGAGATGAAGATCACCGAGGACTGGCTGCCGAAGCTCGCCCGCGATGCGATGAACCAGACGCGGTTGCTCGTCAACAATCCGCGCCCGCTCACCGAAGAGGATGCGCTTGCGATCTACCGCGCGGCCTTCTGATTGCCAGATCCGGAATCATTCTTGAAACCCGCCAGATGGCGGGTTTCTTCGTTTCATCCTGACGACAGGATGGACCGAGCGCTGCGCTTGGCTTAGGCATGGACGATTGAATTCGACCCGACCAGCCAGCCGATGACAGCCATAGCCAACCGACCCGACGAAGAGCACCCGGCCGCAAGCGTGGTGGAGCGCTACCACCAATGCTGGATTGCCCGCGATGTCGAGGGGATCCTGGCGCTCTTTCATCCCGAGATCGAGTATTTCGACTTCCACAACAATCGCCAGATTCCACGCGACGACCTGCGCGACTATATACAAAACGCCCTGCCCGACACCGAAACAGGCCAGTTCGCCTATACCGATCGCATTCGCGTCGATGGCGATACCGCCTTCGTGCAATATCTCGCTCGGCTGCCGCTCAAGCGCGGACAGTATGCGACCCTGCGGGTCTGCGAAGCGATCACGATTGCCGACGGTCTCGTCCGCCGCGTCAACGAATATGCGTCACGCATCCAGACCGAGGACGAACATCTCGGCGAACCGCGTCTCGGTCTTTCCGGACGCAGCCTCGAACTGATGATGCTCGAACTTAGCCAGTATTTCGAGAAGGACCGTCCCTTCCTCGATCCGGATCTCGATCTTACGACGGTCGCGCGCGTTTTGGGCTATACCCGGAACCAGGTCTCCTACCTGCTCAACCGCCAGATCGGCCAGAGCTTCTACCAGTTCCTCAACCATGCTCGTCTCGACGAATTCTGCCAGCGTCTGCGCGCGGGTCCCGAACAGCCGATGAACGAACATGTCTTCGCTTCCGGCTTCAATTCGGTCTCGGTCTTCTATCGCGCCTTCCGCGACCGGTTCGGAACCACCCCCAAGGCCTGGCTTGCAGGCACGCGCGATCGCGATTCCTGACGGACCCGCAGGCAAGACAGGAGAGGAAAACCGTTTTATCCTGCCGCCCATGATGAACCAGTATCCTTCCGCACAGAACACACCGGTCAGCCTCTGGATGGAGCAGATGGGCTCCGATTTGCCGTCCCGCCCGGCCATCGAGCGCGACATGGAGGTCGATGTCGCCATCATCGGCGCCGGCTATACCGGCCTCTGGACAGCCTATTATCTCAAGCGCAAGGCACCGCATCTCAGGATCGCGCTTTTTGAAGCACGGCATCTCGGCTTTGGCGCCTCCGGTCGAAATGGCGGCTGGCTGATGGGCCATATGCTGGGCGAATTCGCCTTCCTTTCAGCGCTGCCGGAAAAAGACCGGCATGCCTTCCATCACCTCGTCAGCTCGATCCCCGATGAGGCCGGCGATGTTTTCGCCCGCGAAGGCATCGACTGCGGCTTCCGCAAGGGCGGCATGCTGACCTGCGCGGCCCGCTATCCGGAACAGGCCGACAGGCTGGCCGCAGAGCTGGAATTCTATCGGTCCCGCGGCCTGACCGATGAGGACAACCGCTTCCTGACACCAGCGGAAATCGCCCGCCATGTGCGCATCCACAATGTCGAGGGGGCGATCTTTTCGCCGCATTGCGCCACGATCCATCCGGCCAAACTCGTGTTCGGTCTCGCCGAAACGCTCGAACGCATGCAGGTGGAGATTTATGAAAACAGCCCCGTCTCCGCCTGGACATCCGGCGAACTGACGGCACACGACCATCGCGTACGGGCAAAATGGGTCGTACCGTGCGTCGAGGGTCATGCGGCGGAACTTGCGCCGCTCGGTCGTTACCAGCTCGCCGTCCAGAGCCTGCAGGTGGCAACCGAACCGCTGGGCGCCGATCTCTGGAACGAAATCGGCATGGCGGCAGGCGAGGCCGTGCATGAAATGAGCCGGGTCGTGACCTATTTCCATCGTACGCGCGATGACCGGCTGGTGTTCGGTGCCCGCGGCTCCTACCGGTTCGGCGGCAAGTTGCGGCAGGATTTCACCCTCAGCCAGCAGGAAATCGACTATCGCCGTCGGCTGGTCACCGAACTCTTCCCGCAACTCGCCGGAGTGAAAATCACCCATGGCTGGGGCGGCAATCTCGGCATGACGCGTCGTTTCCGCCCCTTCATGCTCGCCGATCACCGATCGGGCATCGCCTCTGCCGGCGGCTATGGCGGCGAAGGAGTCGGCGCATCCAACCTCGCGGGCCGCACGCTGGCCGATCTGATCCTCGGCGAGGACAGTCTCCTCACGCGAGCGCCCTGGGCAATCCGGAACAAAAGCCTCGATGAGGCCTTGAAGGCTTGGGAACCCGAACCCTTCCGCTGGCTCGGCTATAGCGCCGTGGTCAATGCCTTCACCTGGGAAGACCGGGTGCTGGCCAATCCCAGAAGCCCGGCAACCTACCGCAAATTCGCCATTGCGGTTGCCGATGGCGTCAGCCGTGCGGTGGCACCGGAACTCTTGATCGGCTGATCCGAACCGACCCCGTTCGATGGGGAAACGCTCCAGGTATCGTTGCTTTTACCCGCGAATATGCGGATGGTAGCCCTGAAAACAAGATCCGCCCCGGCCGGAGCGGTCATGAGCCGTGGCAGGGACGTTTCTCGCCCCTGACCTGACGGCCGCCTTTGGAGAAGGAAACACCATGAGCCAAGGTAAGGTTCCCGATGCTGGACGCGGCCTCGTCTTTCCACATGCCGTCATGCCGGAGTTCGGGAATGTCGTTGAAATCGCAGACGGTATTCTCTGGACCCGGCTTCCGCTGCCGTTCCAGCTCGACCATGTCAATATCTACCTGCTCAGGGATGGCGATGGATGGGCGGTGATCGACACCGGCATCAAGACGGAAGCTGCCATGGCAGCCTGGGAGCGGATTTTTGAAGGTCCTCTCAAGGGCAGCCGCATCAGCCGTGTCATCGTTACCCACTATCATCCCGACCATATCGGCCTTGCGGGCTGGCTCTGCGAACGTTTCGATTGTCCGCTGCTGACCAGCTATTCGAGCTATGCCGCAAGTCTCCTGATTTCCTTTCCGCGTGACGAAGCCTTCCTGCGCCAGCATTTCGATTTCTACACCAGCCATGGCATGAGCCAGGAGGGTGCAGGTATCGTCGCCATTCAGGGCAACGACTATCTCAAGATGGTCGACGCCCTGCCCGGCTCGTATCTCCGGCTGCTGATGGCCGACGTGATCGATATCGGTGGCCGCACCTTTCGCATCCTGAGCGGCGATGGCCATGCGCCTGAGCAGATCATGCTCTATTGCGAGGATGAGAAACTACTGTTTGCCGCCGATCAGGTGATCGAAAAGATCTCGCCGAACATCAGCGTCTATGCCAGCGACCCGAATGGCGATCCGCTCGGCCATTTCCTCCGGTCGCTCCGCTTTCTGCGCGCCAACCTGCCGGAAGATGTGCTCGTCCTGTCAGGGCACCGGCGGCCGTTCATCGGCCTGCAACAGCGTTGCGAGGAACTGGAACGGCACCATGAGGAACGCTGCGATGCCATTCGCGCGGCTTGCGCGAAGGCCCCGCACACGGTTGCCGAACTAGTGCCGTTTCTCTTCCATCGCAGCCTCAATCCGCATGAAATGAGTTTCGCCTTCACCGAGGCGATCGCGCATGTGAACCGGCTGATCCGTCGCGGCGAGATCCGCACGGAACGCAACGGCGCCCGGATCGTCAATTTGTCCGCCTGAGTGAAAATGCCCGGCCCTCAGACAGGGGGTCGGGCATCATAATGCTTAATCCGCCGATGGTATCAGGCGCCGCGCAGCCGCAATTTGAGATGCTTCTTCTCAAGGAAGGCGTGCAGGCCTTCCGGGCCGAGTTCGCGGCCGATGCCGCTCATCTTCCAGCCACCGAACGGCGCCTGCAACTCGCTGGTATCGTTGACATTGACGCCGATCGCGCCGGCCTCGATCTTTTCAGCCAGCGTCCAGGCCCGTTCGAGATCACCGGAATAGACGTAGGCCGCAAGGCCAAACGGCAGCGCGTTGGCCACCGAAAGCGCTTCCGCGTCGTTCCGAACCCGGCGGATCGCCGCAAGCGGCCCGAAGGTTTCTTCGGTCACGGCAAGCGCCCCGTCCGGCACATCGTCGACGATCGACGGATCGAAGAAGAAGCCGCGATCGAAGGCGTCACCCTTGAGGTTATCGCCGCCGGTCAGGAGTTTCGCGCCGCGATGGACCGCATCCTCGACATGGCGCCGGACCCGCTGACGCACGGAATCATTCAAAACCGGACCGTAAAGTACGCCGGGGTCGACGCCATGGCCGGGCTTGATCCTGGCGACTTCCGCCACAAGCGCCTCGACGAAACGATCATGGATCTTTTCCGACACCAGGATACGGTTCACGGCAATGCAGATCTGCCCCATGTTGGAATAGGACCGCCGCGCTGCTGCCGCCGCCGCTTCGACGGGGTCGGCATCGTCGAGAACGATGAACGGGCACTGGCCGCCAAGTTCGAGCGACAGGCGCTTGAGATTGCCAGCCGCCGCCCGCATGATCGCCTGACCGGCCGGAACCGACGCGGTCGCCGTCATCATATTGACGTCGGGATGCGCCGAAAGGGCCGCACCGACCTCTGGCCCGGTGCCCGGAATGTCGTTGAGGACGCCCGCCGGAAGGCCGGCCTCCTCGAAGCAACGTACGACCATGCCGATCGCGAGCGGCGTTTCATGCGGCGGCTTGGCCACGAGAACGCAGCCTGCAGCCAGAACCGGAGCAACCTTCCAAGCATAGAGATCGACCGGATAGTTCCACGGGATGATACCGGCGACAACGCCGACCGGGTGCGAGGTGACGAGGTTGCGGATATCCCCACGCGAGGCCGGGCGCAGAGAGCCGCCGACGCGGCGGCCTTCCTCGGCATAATAACGGATGACCTCGACCCCGAAGGCGATTTCCTTTTTGGAATCCGGCACCGGCTTGCCCTGTTCGCGGGTCAGAATGTCGGCGATCGTATCGATGCGTTCGGCGATCAGATCTGCGGCGCAATGAAGAATCTCGGCGCGTTTGTCAGGATGCATGGCGGCCCAGGCCGGGAAGGCCTTTCGTGCGGCCTGTACGGCACGGTCAGCGTCGGCAGCGGATGCGATCGCACTCGTGCCGACCGGTTGACCGGTGGCCGGATCATGGATCACGGCTGTCTCACCGGAGATGGCATCGCACCAGCGACCATCGATATAAAGCTTGCGGTCCATGATCAGCGCGCCCTCAACCTGCTCCAGAGAGCCTCGTAATTGGCATCGTTCTGACGGTCGGCTTCGGCCTTTTCCGTCGTGTTGGGGCTGACCATCACACCGGGGGTAATGCCCTGCTTGACCAGTTTCTCCGCCGTGGTGGAAACGATGGCATGCGCGATCGCGATCGTCACGCTGGTCGAGCTGGCGCCGACGGGATAATCCAGCCCATCGATATGGATTGCGGCATCGCCCTTGGGAATGCCGGTATCGATGACGACATCCGCAACCTCATAGAGCCGCTTGCCGGACGAGTGGCGCGAAGGCACGCTCGATGAATGCGGCATGGAGGTGACCGCGATCAGGCCGATGCCGCGGTCCTTGCATTCCATGGCGATATCGAGAATGACCGCGTTGATGCCCGAATGCGAAAACAGGATCATCGTATCGGCTGGATCGAGCTGATGCGAACGCATAATCGCCTTGCCATAGCCTTCCTGGGCATGGATGAAGCGATACTGGCGAGCGCCCATATCGCCCCATACATGGTGAAACGAAATCATGGTGCTTTCGACGATCGGACGGAAGCCGACGATCGTGCCGGTACGCGGGAAGCTTTCAAGCGCCGGAATGGCGCCGTGCCCGGTTCCGAAGGTGAAAACCAGTTTTTCGGCTGCAATGGACTTGGCGCAGAGTTCGGCAGCCTTTTCGATCGCCTCGGCCTGTTCGTCGCGAACCTTGGCAAGACGCTCGATCAGCGTATCGAAATATCGGGTGGATAAAACGGTCATTTCCTACTCCTTCAAAGGCCGCTGATGGTCTGCATCGCGTCGAGCGCGATTTCGAACATTTCGCGTTCCAGCTCGGCCATCAGGGCGTCATCGATTTTCTCCTGGGTCGCCGCATCGACGGTTGCGACACAGAGGGTTGAGGCGCGGGCGCCCAGAATGCGGGCAGCCGTCAGCAGCGCCGAGGTTTCCATGTCCGTGCCGATCAGGCCCAGCCGGCGGATATCGTCCTTGAGCGCGTCGATCATTTCGCGCCGTTCGCCGGAGAGCGCGAACATTTCGGTATAGAACCCGTCATAGGTGCCGAAGATGCCCGCATGCCAGGCCCGCGTACTGTCTGCCAGCCGCTCCCGAAGCGTGAGATTGAGATCGAAATCGGCAATCGCCGGAAAGCCGAGCGGCGCATAGCTCGGCGAAGTGCCGTCGGCCCTGAGCGCGCCATCGGCGAGCACGAAATCGCCGAGCTTTGCCGGCGCCACGGCCATGGCCGTGCCGATGCGCAGGAAGTTGCGGATCCCGAGCGCATTGAGTTCATGCATGACGATGGTGGCGATCGGCGCTCCCATGCCGAAAGCAGTTGCTGTGATGCGACGACCGCCGCGCGTTCCCGTCACCGTCTTGAGGCCACGCTGTTCGGAAACGAAATGCACATCGCTCATATGTTCGGCAATGCGGGCGATGCGGGCGGGATCGCCGACGAGAATGGCAGCCTCGCCCACCTCATCGCGCCTTGCGCCGATATACCAGGCACGGTTGGTTTGTTGTTCAGCACTCATGTCGTTCAGCTTTCCTCGGATAGGCGTTCGTCGAGAAGGGCGCGGGCAGCGGCAATGCCGGACCGGCCAAGGCTCTCGAGATCGGTGGAACCATTCATCATGGCGGCAAGAACGCCGCCGGCAAAGGTGTCGCCGGCGCCGGTCGGATCTGTCACATCCACCGGTTCGGCAGCGACGAAATGGGAAATTCCGTCGCGGTGGAAGGAGGCGCCGCTGCGGCCCTGCGTCTCGACAATCAACTGGCCGGCGCGGATTGCCTGTCCGGTCGGCCGCGATTGCTCAAGAAAGGCCTTTTCACGACCGTTGCAGAAGATCGCGTCGGCGCGGGCGGCAAGCCATGCGGTCTGTTCGGGCGTGATCGCACGCGGATCGTTCTTGACGATCCAGACCAAGATCTGACGATCATCGATCAGGTCGATCAGTTCGTCGGTAATCGCCTTCGGACCGATGGTGATGCAGACAAAATCGGCTTCGCGCACCAGCCGGCGCTGGTTCTCATCAAGCGTAAGCTCCGCCGGCAAACCGGGATCGTAAAGACAGGCGCAATCGCCCTGCGGATCGTAGGCGAGAACCGAAACCGGCGTGCGGGCACCGGGTACCGCGGCAATGCCATCGACCGAAAGGCCCGCCTGCCGCAACTGCTCGCGATAGACCTCACCCTGATTGTCTTCGCCGACCCAGCTGACGGCGACCACCTTGCCATCATGCCGCGCGGCAATGGCCGCCGCCACATAGGCAGGGCCACCGCCGAGCCGGGGCCAGGCCTTTTCCGGTCGCCTCGTGATGGTCGTCGTCCGACCTGACCGGACGTCGCCATCAAGGACGATCACATGGTCGAGGCTGGCATAACCGGTGATGACGATGCCGCTCATGCCAGCAGCTCCAGCCCTTCGGCCAGGCTCACAACCCGGCCCATAT
This sequence comes from Fluviirhizobium alvei, assembly GCF_030551875.1. Classification (GTDB taxonomy): domain Bacteria; phylum Pseudomonadota; class Alphaproteobacteria; order Rhizobiales; family Rhizobiaceae; genus Rhizobium_E; species Rhizobium_E alvei. Next base: position 32,574 of record NZ_JAUOZU010000022.1, read on the forward strand.
AGCGATCGATATCCTCAAGCGAGGCATCTGCCAGATGCGGACGGTTGGAGTTGGTCGCCTCGCGCACCACGACAGGCTCGAAACCGTTGGCAAACGCATCCTGCGCCGTGGCGCGGATACAGACATTGGTCTTGACGCCGGCAATGATCACCCGCTCGATCCGCTGCTCGGTCAGGAGCAGCGCGAGATCGGTGGCGAAAAAGGCGCTGAAACGGCGCTTGAAGACAGCGGTCTCGTTGTCGCCTTCTGGCCGGAAATCCTCGAAATAATCCGCATCATGGGCCCGCTCGAGATGATGGACCGGCAGTTTGCGCCATTCGAAATCATCGACATTCGGCCGGTGGCGCTCGACGGCATGGACCACCAGCGCGCCGCTTTCCTTCGCCTTCCGCCGCAGCGCCCGCATCGGCTCCAGCACGGTTTCGACGCCCGGATAATGGTTCGGCAATCCCGGCTCGAAGAAGGAGTTGATCACGTCGACCAAAATCAGCGCGGTTCTGGGTCTCTCAATCATAGGCGTATTCCACGTTTCCGGCGGGCCATGATGGCGATGAAGGTGAGGATGACGATGACCATGACATAGGGCAGCGTCTGGACCAGTTCGGCCGGCAGGCCACGTCCCTGAAGACGGATCTGGAAGGCATCGAAGAAGCCGAACAGCAGGGCCCCGAAAGCGGTGGCGAGCGGATGATTGCGGCCGAAATAGAAGGCTGCCATGGCTATGAAGCCACGCCCGGCCGTGATGCCTTCATTGAAGACGCCGACGACCCCGATCGAGAGATAGGCCCCGGCAAGGCCGGACATCATGCCGGCATAGACCGAGGAGGCGTCGCGGATGCGCAAGGGATCGAGCCCCAGGGCACGCGCGGCCTTCTGACCGGCACCAGCCGCGCGCAAGCGCAATCCCGCCCGGGTCGATGACAAGAACCAGATGGTGGCTGGCACCAGCAGCCAGGCCGCCCAGGTGAGGATATCATGACCCGACAGAAGTGCGCCCAGGATGGGGATATCTGCGACCACCGGAATGTCCCAGCGCGGCAGCCGCGTGACATCGGGAAGGTTGAGGGTGCCGGACGTATCATAGGTCGATTTGAGGAAGAAGCGGACCAGACCCGCCGCGACAATGTTGAAGCCGAGACCGACGATGATCTCGTTGGCATCGAGCCGGGTGACGACAAGCGACATCAGAAGCCCGAGGATGGCACCCGAAACGCCGGCGGCGGCAAGCGCCAGCACCCAGCTTCCATTGTGAGCCGCGACGATCAGGCCAACCAGAGCACCGGTCAGCATCATCGAATCGAGCCCGATATTGACGAGCCCGCCGGTTCGGTTGATGAGGCCGCCGAGGGCTGCCAGCAGCACCGGCGTCGTCATCAGGATGGCGGCATGGAGGATGTTATCGATCATGACGCCTTCCCCACCAGTTTCGACAGCCGGGCAACGGCGAAGATCATCACCATGCCCTGCAGGATATTGACGATCTCGATCGGAACATCGCTGAAGAGCTGGATCGTCGCGCCCGATGTCGCCAACGCTCCGAACAGGATCGCCGCAAGCAGCATGCCCCAGGCATTGCCGCGACCGAGCAGCGCCACCGCAATGCCGACGAAACCATAGCCGGGCGAGAAACCGGAAACGTAACGGAACACGGTTCCCAGCGCATGGACGCCGCCGGCGAGACCGCCGATCAGGCCGGACAGCAGCATCATGCGCAACACGAGACCGGGCACATTCATGCCGGTGGCGGTGGCGAAACGGCCGTTCAGGCCGGCGATCCTTGTTTCGAAACCAAGGGCTGCATATTTGCCCCACAGCCAGTAGAGGATCACCAGCGCCAGCGCGATGAGGAACCCGGCATTGAGCGTCGAGCCGCGCATGAGCTTCGGCAGTCGGGCGGCTTCCGCAATCATTGGCGTGGCGGAATTGGCCGAGCCGGGTGCCAAGAGCGGTCCATTGACCAGCCAGGCCGCGATGCTGATGGCGATGAAATTCAGCATCAGCGTCGTCACGACTTCATCGACATCGAGGCGCGATTTGAGCAGTCCCGGCACCACCATCCAGAGCAGGCCGGCGAGTGCCGCCGCAATCAGGGCGGCCGGCACCAGCAGATAGAAGGACAGCGACACGAAGGTGAAGCCGACAAAGGCCGCCGCCAACCCGCCCATATGGACCGAGCCCTCGACGCCGACATTGAAGGCACCGGTGCGGAAGGCGATCGCGGTCGCAAGCCCGGTGAAGATCAAGGGCGTTGCCGCGGCCAGTGTCGCCGCAACGCGCTTGGTGGAGCCGAAGGACTCCATCAGCAGAAGCCGATAGACCTCGAGCGGATTGTGTCCGGCAATGATGAGAACGATTGCGGCCAGCACGAGCGCAATGACAAGCGGCAGCAGCGCGCCGCCAAAGGCTTTCAAACCTGCCATCAAACGATTTCCGGATGAGACGGTGGCGGTGCTCATGCCACACCTCCCAGCATCAGCCGGCCGATCAGGTCGATATCGCCGTCACCGCGTGCGATCTCGCCGGTGATGGCGCCGTTGTAGATCACGACAATCCGGTCAGCGAGCGTGATGATTTCATCGAGCTCTTCCGACACCAGCAGCACGGCGCCGCCGCGATCGCTATAATCGAGCAGGCATTGGTGAATGAAGGCGATGCCGCGAATATCGACACCACGGGTCGGCTGGCAGCAGATGAGAGCCGCCGGATCGCCATCGAGTTCGCGACCGATCGCCACCCGCTGCTGGTTGCCGCCCGAAAGGCTGCCGATCCGGTCCGACGATGACCCGCGCTTAACCGAATACTGGTCGAGCAGCGCTTCAACATGGCGACCGATCGCCGGCAGCGACAGAAATCCCGCCTGGCAATAGGCCGCCTTGCGATGGTGGCCGGCAATGGCATTGTCGGAAATCGAGGCATCAAGGCAAAGCCCTTCGCCCGCCCGGTCCGGGCTCAGGTAGGACAGGCCGAGTGCACGACGTTCCGAAAGGGTGAGGCCGTCGATCACCTCGCCATTCAGTCGAATCCGACCGGCGACAGGCTTTGCAAGCCCGGCGATGGCAGCAACGATTTCATCCTGTCCGTTACCGGCAATCCCGGCCAGCGCAACGATTTCGCCGGCCCGGACCTTGAGGCTGATCGAACGGGCGCGGACAATGCCGCGCGGATCGGCCACGGCCAGGTCTTCGATGTCGATGATGGTTTTTCCCGGGCTGCCGGTTCGTGCGGTTGGGTGATCGATCACCGCCCCGATCATCAGTTCGGCCAGGGCCTCTTTCGAGGTTTCGGAAGCCTTGAGACTGGTGACGACGCGGCCCAGCCGCATGACGGTGATCTCGTCGCTGACGCCGATCACCTCATCGAGCTTGTGGCTGATGAACAGAATGGTGCGACCCTCGTCACGCAGGCGCCTGAGCAGCGCCATCAGTTCGCGGATCTGGGAGGGCGCGAGCACGGCTGTCGGCTCATCGAGGATCAGCACATCGGCGCCGCGATAGAGAAGCCTCAGGATTTCGACAATCTGGCGGACATGGACCGGGGCATTATCGACAGGAAGATCCCAGTCGACCGTCACCCCGGCCTGCTTTTCAAGATCGCGGGCTGCCGCGAGCGCCGTCTTGCGATCGATGCGCCCGAGCGCGGAAACCGGCTCGCGAGCGAGAATGAGGTTCTCGAGCAGCGTCAGGCCCGGCACCAGCATGAATTCCTGGTGGACCATGCCGATCCCGCGCCGGAAAGCGTCCGCCGGACCCGAAAGGCTGGCGGGCGCATCATCGATGATCACCGAACCCTCGTCGGGCCGGTCCATGCCCTGCAGCATGCGCATGAGGGTGGACTTTCCGGCGCCGTTGCCGCCGACGATGGCATGGATCGTGCCCTTGCGGGCCGAAAAATCCACGCCGTCATTGGCAACGACATCGCCGAAGCGGCGGCAGATGCCGCGTGCGCCGAGGCGCACGACGGGTGCCGTCTGCAGGGAGACAGGGTTCGGTATCATGCGGTTGGTCCGGACCTTACTTCAGCCAGTCCGGATAGCCCTGGTCGACGACATTCCAGACCTTGATCTTGCCGGAAATGATATCGGCCTTGGCCTGATCGACCTTTTCAAGATAGGCGGCCGGAATGAGCGACTTGGTGTGCTTCATTTCCGAAAGGCCGACGCCATCTTCCTTGAGGCCGACTGCAACGATCGTGCCACCGAGCTTGTCGCCCTTGGCATATTGCTTGACGACATTTTCAACGGCGACGTCGGTGCGCTTGATCATCGAGGTCAGAACGTTGCCGGGCGCCAGACCATCCTGGTCGCCATCGACGCCGATGGCATAATGGCCCTCTTCCTTGGCCGCCTGGATGACGCCGATACCGGTGCCGCCGGCGACCTGATAGATGATGTCGGCGCCTTCCTCGAACATGGCCTTCGCCATCTGCTGGCCGAGCGCCGGATCACCGAAATTGTTGGAATAGGCAACCTTGACCTCGATGGCCGGATTGACCGCCTTGGCACCTTCGATATAGCCGGCGATGAACTTGTCGATACCCGACGACTTGGTGCCGCCGATGACGCCGATGATCGGCTTGTCATTGATGCCCTTGATCGACGTATCGGTCGTTACCTGGGCTGCAAGCATGCCGGCGAGGTAGGAACCTTCCTGCTCCTGGAACAGGACCGAGACGATGTTGTCGCCCTTCTGGACCTGATTGAGGATCGCAAAGGTCGTGTCGGGGTAATCCTTGGCGACTTCGAGCATCGGTTCGCCATGCGAGTATTCAAGATCGACCACGAGGCCGAAATCGGCATCGGCAGCGCGGCGCAGGATATCGGCCGCCTGGGCCACGACATCCTTGGATTCGACCGGCTTGCCTTCAAGGCCGGTTTCCTTGAGCGCACGCTCGAAGCCGGCATAGGCGAGGTCGTTGTAGGACTGGTCTCCCAGACCACCCTGGGCAATGATCAACGCTGCCGGCTTATCCGCTGCGCTGGCCGTCGCCCCAAGGCCCGAGACGAGGGCCGTGGTGATCATCATGCTGTAAAGAGCTGATTTCATTTCCGTTCTCCATTTTGATCTTTTGGTTCCCCAGGTCATGCTGCCGCGAGAGCCGTGCCTCATAGGCGTAGCTTCGGGCGTCATAGACGGCATTGACGGCATCGAGGACCATGCCATCGGCCGAATAGGTCTGGCGCTGCACGGACACGACGACCGAGCGTTCGTTCAGCGACAAAAGCCGGCGCTCCTCGGCACTGGCAAGACGCGCAACCAGCCGCTCGCGGGCGGTCGCCACCGTCAGGCCGCACTGTTCGAAGCGGCGATAAAGCGAGAAATCGGCAGTCGCTGCGAGCTCCTGCGTGAGCCCGATCTCGGCAACAATCCGTGCCGACAGGATCGAGCGGTGGCGCGCGACCGGCACGCCATCGACCAGGCGGAGACGGTCGAAAAGCAGAAGCGATTCCCCCTCGCCATAGGGCAGGTCCGGCTCCCAGGCTGTCGGCTTCAGCGCCAGCACCTGGTGCGTGGCCTTGTGGCCTGCTGCCTCGACCGCCTCGGTGAAGGACAGAAGATAACCGGGTTCGCGACGAAGCGGCGCTTCGGCAACAAAGGTCCCGCTGCCCTGCTTGCGCGTAATGAGACCATCATTGACGAGCTGCTCCACGGCCTTGGCCACCGTAAAGCGGCTGACGCTGAATTGCTTGGCAAGCTGCGGCTCGCTTGGCAGGCGCTCGCCCGCGCTCAGTGTGCCGATCAGCTCGCGGAGCCGTTCCGCGATCTGCAGGTAAAAAGGTTCGCCGCTGTCTTTCAAACTCCGCATGTTGCCCTCATGTTGTCCAGTCAACTGTACATATTATCGAATGCGCTGCAAGCGCGATTTTTATCGCCCGCCATGCGGACCATTCCGCGATGCCGGGGTAATGCCTGCCGTTTTCCATCGAACGGCTGGAAATGTCGAGCTTGCGTCCCCCTGCAAAAAATGTGGACGGCCAAGAAAAAGGGCCGCACCCTTTCGGATACGGCCTCTTGTATTTCGGCATTTGGCAATGACCTGGCGCGCTCAGATCGCCAGGTCAGCCGTCTATTCTGTGGAACCATTCGCGGTGCGCCGGGTCAGCCGCCCGATCGTGACGAAGAATAGCGGCACGAAGAATATGCCGAGCAGCGTCGCGAAGATCATCCCGCCCATCACGCCGAAACCGATGGCATTCTGGGCAGCCGATCCTGCACCTGTGGCACGCGCCAGCGGCAGAACGCCGAGGATGAAGGCAAGCGATGTCATCACGATCGGCCGCAACCGCTGCCGGGCGGCTTCGACCACGGCATCGACCATGCCGGCGCCGCGATCGACAAGATCCTTGGCGAATTCGACGATCAGGATCGCATTCTTGGCCGTCAGCCCAATGGTCGTCAGCAACCCGACCTTGAAATAGACATCGTTCGATTGCCCGAACAGCTGCGCGAAGAGCAATGCCCCGAGCACGCCAACGGGAACCGCAAGGATGACCGAGAAGGGGATCGACCAGCTTTCATAGAGAGCGGCCAGACACAGGAAGACCACGACCATGGAGACAGCGTAAAGCATCGCCTCCTGCGAGCCGGCGAGCCGCTCCTGATAGGAAAGACCGGTCCAGCCTGCCGTATAGCCACCGTCGAGCCCACTCACCAGCCGTTCGGCCTCCGTCATCGCATCGCCGGAACTTGCGCCCGGTGCGGCCACACCATTGATCGCGATTGCCGCCGTTCCGTTGAACCGTTCGAGCGAAGGCGAACCCTGCACCCATTCGGTGGTGGCAAAGGCCGAGAACGGCACCATATCACCGCTCGAATTCTTCACGGACCAGCGGTTGATGTCACTTGGCTGCATGCGGAACGGCGCATCCGCCTGGACATAGACCGGCTTGATCTCGCCCTTGTAGACGAAGTCATTGACCTGTGAGCCCGAAAAGGCCGTCGTGATCAGACTGTTGATGTCGCCAAGGCCGATACCGAGCGAACTTGCCTTCTCCTGATCGATATTGATCTTGAGCTGGGCTTCGAGCGTGCGGCTGTTGCCACGAATATCGGCAACGATACTGTTGCCCTGAGCACTGTCGGCCAGTTTGTTGCTGGTTGCGATCAGAGCATTGCGTCCCTTGTTGCCGGTATCCTCAAGATACATCGAGAAACCGCTGGTCATGCCGAGACCCTGGATGGCCGGCGGCGCAAGCACGAAAACCTGCGCATCGCGAATCTTGCGGAAATAGGCCGACGCGCGCTGCTGAATGGCCGACGCTGATAGATTGCTGTCCGTTCGAAGATCGAAATCCTTGAGGCGGACAAAACCCATGGCAACATTTTCGCCGCTGCCGCTGAAACCGAAACCGAGCGTCATGAACACGCTCTGGACTCCATCCTTCTCCTGGTTGAGATAATAATCCTGCACCATGGAGATCACCGCCTTGGTGCGGGCCGCATTGGCACCGGCCGGCAGCGTGATCTGGGTTATCAGCACACCCTGGTCTTCCTGCGGCAGGAAGGACGTTGGCAGTTTCGAATAGAGCCCGTAGGCCGAACCGAGCAGGACAGCAAATAGCACCAGCATGCGGAGTGGCCGCACCACCAGCCTTGCGACCCACCCGCCATAACCGTTGGTGAGCCTGTCGAACCCACGGTCGAACCATCCCAGCAGGCGGTTGAGAACGCCGCCATGGCTCGGCTTCAGCATGAGGGCGCAGAGCGCCGGTGTCAAAATGATTGCGACCAGCACCGATAGCAGCATGGCGCTCGCAATCGTGACCGAGAATTGCCGATAGATAACGCCGACCGAGCCGGAGAAGAAGGCCATGGGAATGAAGACGGCGGTGAGGACGAGCGCGATGCCGATCAAGGCGCCGGTAATCTCGCCCATCGATTTTTCGGTCGCCTCGCGTGCCGAGAGCTTTTCATCCCGCATGATGCGCTCGACATTCTCGACGACGACGATCGCGTCATCAACAAGCAGGCCGATGGCCAGCACCATCGCGAACATGGTGAGCATGTTGATGGAATAACCGAGCGCCGCAAGCACCCCGAACGTGCCGGCGAGCACCACCGGAACGGCAACCATCGGAATGAGGGTGGCCCGGAAATTCTGCAGGAAAAGCAGAAGCACGACGAACACCAGCACGATCGCTTCGATCAGAGTGTGGATGACCTTTTCGATCGACAGTTCCACGAACGGCGTGGTTTCGTAGGAATAGGCGATCTCCACCCCTTCCGGAAGCGAGCCTGCCAGACTGTCGAGCTCGGCATGGACAAGATTTGCGGTGGTGATCGCATTGGCCCCGGAAGCGAGCTGGACGCCGAAACCCGCCGCCGGCATACCGTTATAGGTCGAGCTCTGGCCATAGGATTCAAGGCCGATTTCCACCCGAGCCACATCGGCAAGCCGCACCACGGCACCATCGCTCGCGGTCTTGAGAATGATCCGGCGGAACTCGTCGACCGAAGTCATCTGGGTACGCGCTATGATGCTGGCCTTGAGCTGCTGGCCCTTGACCACCGGCGTCGCGCCAATCGAACCGGCAGCGATCTGGACATTCTGCGCCGAGATCGACGCCGTTACATCCGACGGCTGCAACTGGTATTTTTCCATCAGCGCGGGATCGAGCCAGATGCGCATTGCATAGCCGGACCCGAAGGATTGCACCGAGCCGACGCCATCGAGACGTTCGATCCGCTCCTCGATCTGGCTCGCCATGATGTCGGACAGCTGATCGGACGTGTAACGACCATCGCGCGAAACGATGTTGCCGATCATCAGGATGCCGGAAGGCGAACGGTTGACGCGGACACCGGCATCCTGCACCGCTTCCGGTAACTGCGATTCAACGCGCGCCAGCTTGTTCTGCACTTCGACCTGCGCCAGTTCCGGATCGGTTCCGTTCGCGAATGTCAGCGAGATCGAGCTTGATCCCGTGCTGGAGGTCGATTCCATGTAGAGAAGACCGTTGAGACCGGTCATGGCGCTTTCGATCTTCTTGGTAACCGAATTTTCGACTGCTTCCGCCGTCGCACCGGTATAGGTCGCGTTGATACGGACCGTGACGGGAGAGATTTCCGGATATTGCGAGATCGATAGCGAATAGATGCCCATCACGCCGGCAAGCAGCGTCGAAATCGCCAACACGATCGCGAAGACGGGGCGCGCGATGAAGAAGCTTGCAAGCGCGTTGCGCGGTGATGGAAGCGTCATTTGCCGGCCTCCGGCGCAGTCTCCGTCGCAAGCTTCTGTTCCACCACTCCGTCACTGTCGATCGTGGCAAGTACGGGCGTCACGGCAAGTCCATCCGAGAGGCTCTGGAACCCGTCAACGATCAGCCGATCTCCCGCCTTGATGCCTGCCGTAACGATCCAGTCATTGCCCGATGTACCGTCGGTGTCGATTTCGGTACGGACCGCCTTCTCATCGGCCGAAACGATGAAGACGGTCGCCTTGCCGTCATCGCCACGCGTCACAGCCCGTTGCGGCACCAGGAAGGCATTCGCCAGCGTTCCGAGTTCGATCGAGGCGGAAACGAACATGCCGGGGATGAGAATCCGTTCCGGGTTTGCGAATTTGGCGCGCACGGTAAAAGTTCCGGTTGTCTGGCCGACGACCATGTCAGCCAGCGAGACTTCGCCTTTCGGCTTGTATGGGGTGCCATTTTCAAGCGTGAGGCCGGCGCTCATCGGCACCCCCTGCTTGCGCTCTAGCCGGCCGGTTTCGAAAGCCTCGCGGATGCGCAGGAAGTTGGCACTCGTATCGACAAGATCGACATAGACGGGATCGATCTGGCGGATGGTCGCCAGAGCAGCGGTCTGGTTTGCGGTCACCAGCGCTCCGACACTGACGGACGAGACCCCGATCATGCCGCCAATCGGCGCACGGATCGTTGCATTGCCGAGATCGATACGGGCGATCTCCAGATCGGCTTTCGCAGCTTCTTCGCTCGCCTGGGCCTGCAACAGGGTCGACCGCGCATCCTCGACGGTCTGCTCGCTCACTGCCTTGGTTTCGGCAAGGGCCTTGTTGCGCTCGTAGGTCGTCTTCGCGCTGACGGTCGCCGCCTCCGCTTTCTTGACGGCGGCTTCGGCCGCGGCAACGGTTGCGCGGAAGGTCGCATCGTCGATCTGGTAGAGGATATCGCCCGCCTTCACTTCGCGCCCTTCGGCAAAGGCGATGCTACGGACGATGCCGTTGACCTGCGGCCGCACTTCGGCTGTCGCGAAAGCCACCACTCGCCCGCGTAGCTCCAGCGTCTGCGGTACCGGCTGCGACTTGAGTTCGATATAGCCGACCTCGATCTTTGCTGCCGCACGCGGCCCTGTCGGCTGCTGTTCCTGACTGCAGGCTGCGAGGAGCACAACAAGGGTGAAGACGCCGATTTTTCTGACCCAGTTCATGGGTACAACCTCATTCTTTCCGATTTTCACCGCTGGCAAATCGACGCGGAGACGCAACCATGATTTACAGTAACCGTAATTACTGTTATTTTGCGAACTGTCTTATGTCAATTGTGAAATGCTGATGGACGACGAACGAAAGCCGATGCGGCTCCGCGGCCGGCCCAAGACCGCCAATGACGATGCACATCGCGACCAGATTACACAGGTTGCGGCCGAACTCATCCGCGTGAATGGCTATGCCGGAACATCGATGAACGATGTCGCAACTGCGGCGCGCGTTTCGCTCAGCACCATCTACCGGCTGTTTTCCAGCAAATCCGAGCTTTTTGGGGCTGTGGTCGCACTGCATCGCTTCAGCATTCTCGCACTGCCCGGCGATTACGACGGTCTGCCGATCGAAGACGCCCTGATGCGCATCTTCGGTATCGAAGAGGATGATCAGCAAAGCCAGACGCGCCATGAACTTCTGGACCGTCTGATTGCGGCCACCCGCCAGTTTCCGGAACTCGAACCGGTTCTGTTCGAAAATGGCCCGCGTCAGGCCAAATCCCTGCTTGCAGGATGGCTGGAGCAGCAACGGGCGCAAGGTCGAATGACGATCACCGACAGCACGGTTGCCGCTTCGATGTTGATGGATGTGGTCTTCGGCGCCCGGCCTCCGAACGATGATGGCGCGCCGCCAAAGCCGCGATTCCCGGACCGCGCACCCTATCTGCGGCAGTGCTTCCGGATGCTGGCCGATGGCTTGAAGCCGCGCACCGGCTGAATTTGCGGACAATCAGGACTTCATGAAGCAGATCGGGCTTGCACAGTAATCTGGAGCATCTGCGCGACGGCACCCCTTTCGCGGAGATGCCGTCGCCCGTAACCGGCAAATCAGAGCGCGTGTGTCAGAGCCGCACCGAACTCGTAACAGGCAGCTTTGATCCCGGTGAAGCGCTCGGAATAGTGTTTGATCGGGGCGACCGGAAGCGCTTCTTCATTGCCATCGAGCAGCGCGATCGCCGCTTGCGTACCGAAAACGGTACCCGGACCGATGCCGCGACCGGAATAGCCGAAGCAGGCATAGGCGCCCGGGCCGAATTCGACGATCTTCGGCACATGATCGGCGGTCATGGCAATACGACCGCTCCAGCCATGCTCGATCGGCAGATCGGCGATCGACGGGAAGAGTGCCTTCAGCTTCTTGCGTCCCCAGGCATAGTGAATACCCGAAGCCGGACCATCCGAATTGCCGACACCGCCGACGATCATCCGGCCGGCCTGATCGACCCGGAACGAGGACATGACGAGTGCGGTATCCCAGCAGCCTTCGCCACCGGCAAGGATCTGCCGCCGAGCGGCTTCCGGCATCGGGGCGGTGGCGAACTGGCAATAATGCATGGCGGTATATTCGGGCTTGAACGGCGTCTCGATACCATGCTGGTAAGCATTGGTTGCCAGAATGAGCTTGCGGGCCCGCACGCTATGTCCGTTTGCCGTTACGATCCAGTCCTCGCCGGAACGCGTTATCGCCGTCACCGGCGAGCGTTCGCAAATCATGGCGCCCTTGGCGATAGCGGCCGCAGCCAGGCCGCGGCAATAGGCGAAAGGCTGGATGGTGCCGGCGCGCGGATCAAAGAGCGATCCGTAATAGGCCGAAGTACCAGTGCGGCGCGCCGTCTCTGCCGCATCGATGACCGTCAACGGTGCACCGAACCGGTTGCCCTGCCGACAGCGCTCCTCGAGATCCTTGAGGCCGGACGGCGAATGGGCCAGATGCAGCGTTCCCTTGCGGGTCGCCTCGCAATCGATGCCTTCGCGTTCGACGATTTCGAACACGCGGCGCGGTGCCTCGCCAAGAACTTCGACCAGCTTGCTGCCGGCAGCTTCGCCCATCTGCGCCAGCACCGTATCGGGCGGCAACCACAATCCGGCATTGACGAGACCGACATTGCGGCCCGAACCGCCATGGCCGATGATGTCGGATTCGAGCAGGCAGACCGAGGCCCCCTTGCCCGCAGCCGCCAGCGCCGCCGCCGAACCGGTAAAGCCGCCGCCGATGATCGCGAGATCCACAGACAGATCATTGTTGAGAGGAGCCGCCTCGAAGGGCGTGCGTGCACTGGCCCGCCAGAGGATGGAAGCGCGATTGTTCGCCATGGGTCACCTGTTCCGGATCGTTGGTTCGCTGAATGCTAAAGACTTAGAGTATCGTCGGAAAGAGCGCGAAGGGACGCAGGGAAGGTCCGGACATTGACGCTGCTTCCGCGGAACGATCGAAAGGCGGGTCGAAAACCCGCCTTCCAGTGTGTTCAAATGAGCTCCGCCGGCATCAATCGATGTCGAAGGAGACGCCCTGGGCCAGCGGCAACGCCTTGGAATAGTTCACCGTGTTGGTGGCGCGGCGCATATAGGCCTTCCAGGCATCGGAGCCGGACTCGCGGCCACCGCCGGTTTCCTTTTCGCCACCGAAGGCACCGCCGATTTCCGCACCCGACGTGCCGATATTGACATTGGCGATACCGCAATCGGAGCCATCAGCGGCGAGGAACCGCTCGGCTTCGCGCATGTCGAGCGTGAAGATCGAGGAAGACAGGCCGGCGGCAACCGCATTGTGATCGTCGAGCACCGCATCGAAATCGGTGTATTTCATCACATAGAGGATCGGCGCGAAGGTTTCTTCGAGAACCGGACCGCACTGGCTCGGCATTTCCACGAGCGCCGGCTTGACATAGTAAGCCGTCGCCTTGCCGGCGTCTTCGACCCGGTGACCGCCGGTAACGACACCGCCTTCCGCCTTGGCAGCGGCGATGGCCTTCTGCATGGCGTCGAAGGCCTGCTTGTCGACGAGCGGGCCAACGAGGGCAGACGTTTCGAGCGGATTGCCGACCGAAACGCTCTCATAGGCCTTCTTCAGGCGCGGCACGATCTGGTCATAGACGCTTTCATGCACGAAGAGACGGCGAAGCGTCGTACAGCGCTGGCCGGCGGTGCCCATGGCGCCGAAGGCAATGGCGCGCAACGCCATGTCGAGATCGGCCGAGGGGCAGACGATGCCGGCATTGTTGCCGCCGAGCTCGAGGATCGAACGGGCAAAGCGCTTGGCCAGACGCGGGCCGACTTCGCGACCCATCCGGGTCGAACCAGTTGCCGAGACGAGTGCCACCTTCGGATGATCGACAAGCGCTTCACCGATGGCACGATCGCCGATCAGCACCTGGCTCAGGCCCTCCGGCGCATCGCCGAAGCGGGCGATGGCGCGTTCGAGGATCGCCTGCGAGGCGAGCGCGGTGAGCGGCGTCTTTTCCGACGGCTTCCAGACCACGGAATTGCCGGCGACCAGCGCAAGCGCTGCATTCCAGGACCAGACGGCGACCGGGAAGTTGAAGGCCGAAATGATGCCGACGACGCCGAGCGGATGCCAGGTTTCCATCATACGGTGGCCGGGGCGTTCGGTGGCGATGGTCAGGCCGTAAAGCTGGCGCGAGAGACCGACGGCGAAATCGCAGATATCGATCATTTCCTGCACTTCGCCGAGGCCTTCGGAGGCAATCTTGCCGGCTTCGATCGACACGAGACGGCCGAGATCGGCCTTGGCGGCGCGCAATTCTTCGCCGAGCAGACGGACGAGTTCACCGCGCTTGGGTGCCGGCACCAGCCGCCAGGCGCGGAATGCCTTGTCAGCCGTTTCGATGACCTTGGCGGCGTCCGCAGCCGAAACGGTCTTCAGCGCCCCGATCTGTTCGCCGCTGACCGGCGAGAAGGAGGCCATGTCGCCACCGGTATAGAGCGCCTTGTCGACGCCGAGCTTTGCGAGGATTGCTGCGGCTTCGGCCGCGACATCCACCTTGTTGGCTGCATTTGTCATGTAAAACTCCTGTCCTGTTCGGTCGAATTCTTGAGCATTTCCGGCGAAAACAGAGTCGCCTTCAATCCTCTATCTCTTTGTTTTCACGCAATTCCGGACGCAAAACCGCTTCACACTTTTGCTGGAATTGCACTAGAAGCGCATGGCGCCCAGCGGGCCGGGAGATGTGATGGCCTTCAGGCCCGATGCCATCTCACGAATCCGGGTGGGCGTATAGTGGTCGTAATAGGTCTGGTTCTTGCGGCCGATCCCGTGTTCGGCGCTGAAACTGCCGCCAAACCGTTCGACGGCCACCTTAAACACATAATCGCGCAGCTGACCCTCGAAGGCGACATCCTTCGCATCCGGTCCATCAGGATCGATGACGAGGTTGAAATGGACACCGCCATCGCCGATATGGCCGAAATCGCAGATGGTGACGCCCGGGAACTGCGCCGGCATTTCCGCCTTCATATGGTCGCAAAAGGCCATGATATCGCCGCGCCGGAAGGAAAGGTCGAAGGCAATCAGCCGGCCGCTATGCTTGACGCCTTCCGAGAGCGCATGGCGGAGCGACCACATTTCGGCAGCGGGACCAACGAAGGCATCGGCAAGCGGTGCATCGTCCGTTTCGAAGACCTCGGCCAGCACGCTTTCGAGCACGGCATCAAGGCTCTGTTCGCCCTCGCGTGGCTGCCAGCTGCGGCTGACTTCGGCGAGGATGACATAATCGGGAATGTTGCCGTTCTGGAACGGATTGCGCAGCGACGGCACATGCGAGAATGTTGCGGCAACCGCATTGCGCGACATGCCTTCGAATGCCGAAAGATAGGAACCCAGCCGCTCTTCCATGGCCCGGAGCAGCGGCATCACATGGGCCCCGCTCGCCGGCACGAGATAGGCTGTCGCCGTCTGGGCCGGCAGCCGTTCGAGATTGATCGTGCATTCGGCCACGATGCCGAAGGCACCGGAGGTGCCGATGAAGATCTGCTTGAAATCGACGCCGGTATTGTTCTTGCGCAGGCTGCCGCCGAGTTCGAGCACCGTGCCGGCCTCGTCGGCCAGCACCACGGTCAGCCCAAGCACGTTGCTCCGTACATCGCCATAGCGCAGGAAGCGCGATCCACCTGTATTGGTCGCCACCATGCCGCCGATGCAGGGATCGGCCCCGAGATCGATGGGGAAGAACAACCCGTGCGGCTCAAGCCGGCGGTTGATGTCCGACAGGCGTAGACCGGCGCTCAACTTCAGCGAGCGATTGTCGAGATCGAGCTCGAAGGTCTCCGTGAGCCGATCGAGACTGACGACCAGCTGGGCGCCGCTCTGATCCGGCGTCGAACCGGAAACAAGACCGGTATTGCCGGATTGCGGCACCAGCGCCAACCCGTTCTGGACGCAATAGGCTACCGCCGCCGAAAGGTCGGCAACGGAAGCCGGGCGCAGGACGAGTGCTGCCTGACCGCGATCGTAGCGGGCGCCAGTCGCATAGGACTGCATGTCGCTCGGGTCTGAAAGCACAGCCTTCGGACCCAGCAACGTTTCCAGCGCTTCGCGGTGGCGAGGTTCGATCATTGTCACTCCGCAGCAGCCAGGCGCCCCAGCGCCATCAGGCAATCGTCGATCGAGGCTTTCTCAATGCCGGCATAATGGGCGAACTCATCGAGCACCGAAGCACCGAGATCGCGCTCGAACATGACCTGGTTGGGGCTCGCCGTAAATTCCTGCGTCGCATCGTCGCCGAGGTTGGACTGGAAGATGCCGGCCGCGCTGACCGGCAGGAAATCTTCGTAAACCAGCGGATCGAACTGGACGAGGCCTTCGGCGATCGCCGTCTCGATATCCGTGGCCCTGCCCTTCTTGCCGGTGAGAGAATAGCTGAAATAACCGAGCCCCGCCTTGCGGATTTCGTTCCAGCCATCCGGAAAGGCCGCAAAGACTTCGGCCAGTGCCGCTTCATAGGCGCTTGCGTTGGAACCGTCAGCGGCCGGTACGATGCGCGCGCGCGTTTGATCCAGGAGCCGGTCGTAGAGGGCACGGCCCTTTGGCGTCAGCGCAATACCGCGCTGCTCGATCTCGCCGAAACGGGCAGTATGGGATCCCTCCTGCCAGGAACCGTCCTCAGCCTTGAAAGACACGGCTTCTTCAAGCGCCTTGAATGAGGTCTGGCGCAGCAGGATCGGGCACTGGCGCGTCGGCGGTCCTTCGACGATCGCCTTCGGCGCGATGCCATAGGCGGGCATCCGGGCCTGGACCAGATCGATATCGAGGGTGCGCGGTGTCAGGTGGTTGATATGCGGACCCTTGAAGGACACGACATCGGCGACCAGCCGGTGGGCGGCATGCAGCCGCTTGTACATGTCGGCGCTGACAATTGCCTGATCATGCCAGCGGAAGGTTTCGAGCACTTCCGTGACGAACCGGTCGGCATCGTCGGCTTTGAGACCGCCGTCACGCTCTGCTTTTTCAACGAGAGCGACGGCACCCGGCGTGAAGATCTCGCGCGCTTCGAGAACGGCACGCGCCTCCTCGCGCAATCCGGCATCGGCAATCAGATCGAGACGGAGAAGCGAGGTGAAGACGCGGAACGGGTTGCGCTTCAGGCTCTCATCGCCAACCGGGCGGAAGGCGGTGGAATGCACCGGTACCCCGGCCGTCGACAGATCGTAATAACCGACCGGGAACATGCCCATGACGGCAAAGACACGCCGCATCATGGCAAGCTCGCGCGGCAGGCCGAGCCGGATCGCACCATGGCGCTCCTCGGTAATACGGCTGAGCGAGTCCGTCGCATCCAGCCGCTCATGCAGCGCCGGGTTTGCAGCAAGCGTCTCTTCATTGACGGTCGAAACCAGCTCCATCAGCGTGCCATAGGCCGGCACTTCGGTGCGGTACATGTCCGACATGGCGGCGGAAAAGGCGGAGCGGATCTGGTCGGGGGAGCGGAAAACGTCAGCCACGTCTGTCTCTTTTCTCAAGTTCATTCCTGATTTGCACCATATCGCTTGAATATCGGCTTGTCTCATGACAACATCACCTAAGTTGATGCGGAAATGGAATGAACATGCGTCGAAGCCTGGTGCCGGACCTCGCCAATCTGCAAGCATTCGAATGTGCGGCCCGCCATGGCAATTTCACGCGCGCAGCAGAAGAACTGAACCTGACCCAGAGCGCGATCAGCCGTCAGATCCGCGATCTCGAACAGCAGACGGGCCTGCTTCTGTTCGAACGGGTGCGGCAGCGGGTGCTGCTGTCGGATGCCGGCAAGCGGTTGCTGCCGGAAGTTCGCCGGTTGCTCGCCCAGTCCGAACAGCTGATGATACGTGCCGTCGCTTCGGCAGAGAAGGAGGAATCGCTCAGCATTGCCACGCTGCCGACCTTCGGCTCACGCTGGCTGATGCCGCGCCTGCCGGGTTTTCTGGCCGAACGGCCATCGGTGGCACTGCATGTCGAATCGCGTTCCGATACGTTCGATTTCCACGAAGAGGGGCTCGACCTCGCCATCCATTATGGCCAGCCGACCTGGGCGAAGGCTATCTCCACCTTTCTCTGCAGCGAGATCGTGTTGCCCGTGGCCAATGCGTCGGTGGCGGCAAATCTCAGGATCGAAAACCCGTCCGATCTGCTTGGCGCGCCGCTTCTGCATCTGACGACGCGGCCGCGCCTCTGGTCGCAATGGTTTTCGGCGCAGGGGCTCAAGGTGGACAATAGTTTTCGCGGCAACCGCTTCGACCAGTTCTCGATGGTGATCGGTGCCGTACTTGCCGGCATGGGTGTCGCCCTTCTTCCGTCCTACCTGATCGAAGAGGATATGCGCAGCGGTGCACTGGTGCCGGTGCTTGGCCTGCCGATGGCGACGGAATTCGGCTATTACGTGGTCATGCCCGAAGACCGCCAGCACAACCATGTCGCCATGGCGTTCCAGCAGTGGCTGCTCGGACAGGTCAGCCGGCCCCGCGCTTGAAATCCGCCTGACCGGACGGCTTGTCTGGGGGCGGCCGGGGCGTATAGACAGAAGCGGGAGGACCCATTCATGGCGCAGATCGATGACAAGGCCGCAATCTCAAGCGTGATTGCAGACTATTTCCAGGCGCTCTACGTAGGCGACAGCGCGCTGTTTGCCGCGATTTTCCACCCTATGGCGCGGCTCTATACCGTGCCGAAGGATCAGCCGGACGGCAGCGTAACCGTGATCGAGATCCCCGATTATCTCAGGATCGTGGCCAATCGCGCTGCCCCGGCTGCAAGCAAGGCGCCACGCGACGAACAGATCCTGTCGATCGACATTCCGACGCCGACGACCGCCCATGTCCGCGTGCGGGAACGCTTCTTCGACCGCATGTTCACCGACGAACTGGTGCTGGTGAAGGCGGGCGACGACTGGAAGATCGTCTCCAAGGTCTGGGATTTCGAGTTGATAGCCGATTGAACCCGACCCCGTCAGGTTCCTGCCATACCACCGCCGAAGGACAGGCTGAGAAATTCCGAGAAGGTCCGTGTGGCTTGCGACTGGGGGATCGACCTATTCCAGGTCACTCCGATATCCATGGTCGGGATATCGGCAACGACATTGCGAAGTTCGATCCGCTGGCCATCGAGCGACCAGGGGCGATAGACCATATCGGACAGGATGGTGATGCCGACCCCATCGGCAACGAAACTGCGTACGGCCTCGACCGAGGATGTCTTGAAAATTACCCGCGGTTCGAGCCCGACATTGTGCCAGTAACGGCCCGCCGTTTCGCTCGCCTCATCGACGGTCAGCATCACATAGGGTTCGTTGGCGACATCCTCGAGCGTGATGGTTTCCTTGGAAAGCAGCGGATGCTCGGCCGGCAGCCACAAGCGTCTTCGCGACCGCAGCAAAGTTTCAAACGCCAGATGCGTCTTGTCCCTCAGGTTGGACACCAGCATCACCGCCATATCGAGCGAACCATCGTTCAACCGTTCTTCGAGCAGATGGCGCGGCAACTCCTGCAATTCGACATTGATCTTGGGATAGGTACGGGCAAAGCGCGCATGAAGCCGCGGCAGGAAGTAGCCCAGCACGGTGTAGGTGACACCGACCCTGACCGTACCCGTATGGGCGGTATCTTCGGTCAGCGGCGCCCGTTCCGCCGAGTTGACGGCCGCCATGACGTTGCGCGCATGATAGAGAAATCGGGTGCCTTCGGCCGTCAGCACCATGCCGGTGGCGAGCCGCCGGAACAGGCTGACGCCGAGATTGTCCTCGAGCTGCTTGATGGCGGCAGTAACCGCTGATTGCGACACATTGAGCGCGATCGCGGCCTGGGAAACCTGGCCGGAATCAGCGGTTGCGATGAAGTAGCGGACCTGTTTGATCGAAAGGGGCATTATCTGTTTTTTTGATACGCGTGATTAGTTCTTCATATTTTACTATGTTTCGCACTTGCGGCAAGCTCCAAAAAAAGCCGAAAAAAATACGGCGGGAACCTAAAATCTGCGGAGGTTGACTGTGGCAATTCTCAATTGCGACATGGGCGAAGCTTTTGGCCTTTACAAGATGGGCGATGACGAAGGTCTGATGCCCCTGATCGATATTGCCAATGTGGCCTGCGGCTTTCACGCTTCGGATTTCAACCATATGCGCTCCACCGTCCGGCTTGCCCGAAAGCATGGCGTCCGCGTCGGTGCGCACCCGTCATTGCCTGATTTGCAGGGCTTTGGCCGCCGTGAAATGAAGATCGGCCGCGAGGAACTGGCTAACTGCATCATCTATCAGGTCGGCGCGCTCAAGGGCTTCCTCGATGCCGAGGGGCTGACGCTCAACCATATCAAGCCGCACGGCTCGCTCTACGGCATGTCGGCGCGCATGGAGGATGTCGCCCATGCCGTGTGCGATGCAGCAGACGTGTTCCGCGTGCCGCTGGTCGGCATGATCAATACGCTGCACGAGACGATCTATACCGAGCGCGGCCACACGTTCATGGCCGAGTTCTATGCCGATCTCGATTACAACGATCAGGGGGGGCTGATCATCACCCGCGAGCATGAGGCGAAGGATGCGGCCAAAGCCGCCGAAATCTGCCGCAGAGCTGTGACGGAGGGGCTGGTGAAAAGCGTGGGAGGCGTCGACATCGAGGTCAAGGCGGATACGATCTGCGTCCATTCGGATACGCCGAATGCCGTCGAGATCGCGAGCGCGGTGCGTAACGTCCTCAAGAACTGAACGAACGAAAACCAAAAAGGGGTCCATCATGTCCAAGCAACTTCTCTCCCCGCTGCCCGGCACATTCTACCGCAAGCCCTCGCCCGATGCCGCACCTTACAAGAATGTCGGCGATCCGGTCGCCGTTGGCGATGTCATCGGCCTGATCGAGGTGATGAAGAGCTTCAACGAGGTTCATGCCGATCAGGCGGGCACGATCAAGGCCTTTGCCGCCGACGACGAAGAACCGGTGATGGCCGGCCAGCCGCTTGCCGAACTGGAATAGGCCGATGGCAATCCGGAAGCTTCTGATTGCCAACCGGGGTGAGATTGCAGTCCGCATCATCCGTGCAGCGCGCGAACTCGGCATCGAGACAGTGCAGGTCCACAGCGCCGCCGATACCGAAATGCTGGCCGTGAAGATGGCCGACGAGGCCGTCAATATCGGCCCACCCCATGCCGCCAAATCCTATCTCAACATCGATGCCATTCTTGCCGCTGCCAAAGCGACGGGTGCGGATGCCATCCACCCCGGCTATGGTTTCCTGGCCGAAAATGCCGGCTTTGCCGATGCTGTGGAAGCTGCGGGCCTGATCTTCGTCGGCCCCACCGGCGAGCAGATCCGCACCATGGGCGACAAGGCCATGGCGCGGACCGCAGCCCTGGCCGCAGGCGTCCCTTGCGTGCCCGGTTCGGATGGCCGCATCGACAGTGCCGAGGAAGCACGCGAAGTCGCTGCCCGCATTGGCTTTCCGCTGATGATCAAGGCCGCTGCCGGCGGTGGTGGGCGCGGCATCCGCATTGCCGCAACGCCGGAGGAATTTGAACATCTGATGGCGCAGGCAAGTGCGGAAGCCAAGGCCGCATTCGGCGATGGCGGCCTCTATGTCGAAAAGGTCATCCAGCGCGCCCGCCATATCGAGGTGCAGATCCTTGCCGATGGCGACAATGCCATCCATTGCTATGAGCGCGAATGCTCGCTGCAGCGACGTCGCCAGAAGGTCTGGGAGGAAGCGCCCTCCGCCACCCTGCCCGCCGATATCCGCGAAAAGCTCTGCGCTTCCGCAGTGGCTCTGGCAAAGGCGGTGCATTATCGCGGCGCCGGCACGATCGAATATCTCTATGACGACCAGTCGGGCGAGTTCTACTTCATCGAGATGAACACCCGCATCCAGGTCGAGCATCCCGTCACCGAAATGGTGACCGGCATCGATCTGGTGCGCGAGATGATCAAGATCGCCGGCGGCGCCAAGCTGGCGCTCCGCCAGGAAGACGTTCGGCTCAAGGGCGCCGCGATCGAGGTTCGCATCAATGCCGAGGACCCGGCGAAGAACTTCCAGCCGGGGCCCGGCACGATCAGCCAGCTCTCGGTGCCGGGTGGCGCCGGCACTCGCTTCGATACGATGCTCTATCAGGGATACACGGTTCCGCCCTTCTACGATTCCCTGCTCGGCAAGCTGATCGTCTGGGACGAGACGCGCGGAGCGGCGATCGAGCGGCTGAAACGGGCACTTGGCGAACTTGAAGTCGGCGGCATGAAGACGACCAAGCCGCTCTTTGCCCTGCTGGCCGCGGATCCGGATGTCCGGGCGGGCGCCGTGCACACGCGCTGGTTGGAGCCCTGGCTGGAAATCAATGCTGCAAAAATGCAAGAACAAGAGGGAACAGGTTCATGAAGACACGCTACTCCTTTGGGGGTGACGAGCATATCTTCGTCGAATGCGACGAGGAAATGTCACTCGAAGCCTTCTTCAAATCGCTTTCCATCACCACGGCGGTCAAGGAAGCGCAGATCAAGGGCGTCACCGAGATCTGCCCGGCCAATGCCTCCTTCCAGATCAAGTTCAATCCGGATGTCATTTCGCCTGACGACATGCTGCGCGAACTGAAATCGATCGAAGCCTCGGCCGCCAGCGGCGAATCCTCGATCAAGACGCGCATCATCGAGATCCCGGTCTATTACAACGATCCCTGGACCCATGAGACGCTGATGCGTTTCCGCGAACGCCATCAGGATCCGAGCTCCACCGATATCGAATATACCGCCCGCATCAACAATCTCGACGGCGTCGACGGCTTCATCAAGGCGCATTCGGGTGCGCCCTGGTTCGTCTCGATGGTCGGCTTCGTCGCCGGCCTGCCGTTCCTCTACCAGATGGTCGACCGCTCGCGGCAGATCCAGTCGCCGAAATATCTGCGTCCCCGCACCGATACGCCGCGCCTCACCGTCGGCCATGGCGGCTGCTTCGGCTGCATCTATTCGGTGCGCGGTGCCGGCGGCTACCAGATGTTCGGCATCACGCCGATGCCGATCTACGATCCCAACCAGACGATCAAGTATCTCCGCGACTTCATGTGCCTGTTCAAGCCGGGTGACATCGTCAAGTGGAAGCCGATCGGCCGCGATGAATATGACGCGACCGTCGCCGATGTCGACCAGGGCAAGTTTGCGCCGACTATCCGCGAAGTGCCCTTCTCGCTCACGGAATTCCAGGCAGACATGGATGGCTACAACACCAAACTGATGGGGGCGCTGAAATGAGCATCCGGATCATCACACCTGGCCTGTCCACCACCGTGCAGGATCTCGGCCGCCCCGGCTACTATCACATCGGCATTCCGATCTCGGGCGCCATGGACCGGCTCGCCGCCCGCGCCGCCAACCTGCTTGTCGGCAACGACGAGAGTGATGCACTTCTCGAAGTCGTCTTCATGGGTCCGGAAATCGAGTTTCGCAAGGCCGCCACTGTAGCCGTCACCGGCGCCGAACTACCGCCGAAGGTCAATGGCGAGGAGCGCCCGACCTGGACATCCTTCACCGTCAAGGCCGGCGACACGCTCTCCTTCGCCTTTCTGAAGAAGGGGGCCCGTGCCTATGTGGCGATCTCCGGCGGCATCGATGTGCCGGTCGTTCTCGGTTCGCGTTCGACCTACACGCTGGGCGCCCTCGGCGGCCATGAAGGGCGCAAGCTTGCGGCAGGCGATGTGCTGCTTCTGGGCGACGGCAAGGGTGCCGCCGCCGGTCGCACCGTTCCGGAAGCCCTGAGACGCGCGCCGGGGGCGCCGGCTGAACTGAGGATGCTGCCGGGCCTCTACTGGCACCGCATAACCGAAGCCGCCGGCAAACAGTTCCTTGAAGATACCTGGAAGGTGGCGCCGGAAGCCGACCGGATCGGTTACCGTTTCCGCGGCGGCAAGCCGCTCGAGTTTGTGCCACGCGAACCGCCTTTCGGAGCCGGATCGGACCCGTCCAACATCGTCGATGCCTGCTATCCCTACGGATCGATCCAGGTTCCGAGCGGCACCGAGCCGATCGTGCTCCATCGCGATGCCGTCTCTGGCGGCGGCTATTTCATGGTCGGTGCGGTGATTTCCGCCGACATGGACCTGATCGGGCAGTTGCAGCCGCATACGCCGGCCAAGTTCGTCGAAGTCACGATGGATGAGGCTCTTGCCGCCCGCCGCGAACGTGCGGCGCTGATCGACCGCATACGTGAGGCACTGGTCTGAAACCAAAATGGCCACGCCGATGGCGTGGCCTCTGCCTGACGGGATCGCAAGCAAGCATCAGTTTGCCGTGCGCATTCGTGCGCGCGTCTGATCCCGGAATTCCTTGGGCGTGATGCTGTAGTGCGCCTTGAATGCACGCGAGAACTGGGCATGGTCACTGAAACCGAAACGATAGGCGATTTCCGCCACCGTCTGCCTGTTGGAAGGATCGGCCAACGCCGACCGGCACGCCATCAGTCGCTGGTCGCGTACCCAGCTGCCCAGCGTCTGGTTGGTGTCGCGGAACAGTTCATGCAGGTAACGGACGGACAGGCCGCAGGCGCGCGCCACCGTTTCGGGATCAAGCTCGGCATTATGCAGATTGCGGCGAACGAAAGCTTCGATGCGCGTCAGATGCGCCGTCCGCACGGACGAGCTGCCCGCCGTCAAGGTGCGTTCGTCGGCCTTCAGCGACAGGACAAGCAGATCGACGAGCTGTTTTCCGACCGCGCGCCGCACCTCTTCCGACATAGCATCGAACCGGGCCGGAATATGCTGCAGCATGTCGGTGAAGAGGCCGCCCGCACCTTCGGTGGCATTGAACTGCATCGAGCAGAACCGGTCCGGCTGGCGGATCTCGGCGGCGAGTTCGCTCGATTCCACCTTCATCACCCAGAGATCGGCAAAGTCGTCGTGCCAGAATTCGTAAGGCTCGTGGCTGCGTTCAAGAAAGAAGCCGCCCGGCTGGCATTGAACCTCCTTGCCGCATTGGGAGAAGTTGACCTGCGAGCGGATCGGAACCGTGACCAGAAAATGCTCGTCGCGTTCTGCCTTCATGTGCTTCGGCAGCCGACGGTATTGCAGCGATTCCGAGGCGAGCCGCGACAGCGAGACATCTCCAAGCGTCCAGATCATCAGGTCTCCGGCAAAATTGTCGGTGTTGCGGAAGGTCAGATCGAGCGGGAAATAGGCGCTGGCGATCGCCTCATGCCAGTGACGGCTGCGGTCATGACGCGGGGTCTCCTCGGTCGTAATGATGGACTTCATGTGTCGTTCCCCTTTTTTTTCCATGAAAAGGTATGGAAGGGCCGCTCGTCCAGCGAAATCTTGAGAATCTGCGCCAAGCGTCAAGGCTTGGTGCGCCGGATGCAAAGACCGGCGACGAGATCCGGCCTTAGGCTTTCCTCCATCAGCAGAACCCGCATTGCCGGGTCAGAAAAGAGGGAGCTATGACCAAGCCACACAAACCGAAAGTCGACCCGATCACGCTCTCCGTGGTCCGTGGCGTGCTCGAGACCACCCAGCGCGAAATGACGCTGTCGCTCGAAAAGACAGCACGTTCCTCGGTGTTCAACCTTGCCCACGATTACTCGACCGCGCTGTTCAACGGCCGGCCCGAAATGATCCTGCAGGGCCAGGACATCCCGATCCATCTCGGCTCGCTCATCCCGGCCATGAAATCGGTTGCGCGCTATTTCGAAGGCGACATCCATGACGGCGACCTGATCCTGCACAACGACCCGGCCTTCGGTGGCAGCCACGCCATCGATACCTGCATGTACAAGCCGGTCTTCTACAAGGGCGAACTGGTCTACTGGACGGTCTGCAAAGGCCATCTCACCGATATCGGCGGCCCGGTGCCGGCCGGCTACAACCCCAACGCCACCGAAATCTATGCCGAATGCCTGCGCATTCCGCCGGTCAAGATCTGGGACAAGGGCCGTCCGCGCAATGACGTGCTCAACCTCATCTACACCAACATGCGCGCCCGCCGCGACCAGGAGGGCGATTTCAACGCGCTCATCGGCGCCTGCCAGGTCGGCGAACGCAACCTGATCGCGCTGCTCGACAAATATGGCAAGGAAACCGTCGATGCCTGCGTCGACGAACTGCTCGACATGGCCGAAAAGCATATGCGCGATCTCATGCGCACTGTGCCGGACGGAACCTATGAAGGTGCTGCCATTCTCGAGGATGCCGGCCACGGTTTCGGCGATTTCGAGATCAAGGCCACGGTCAAGATCGAAGGGGACAGCTGCCACATCACCATCCAGAGCCCGCCGCAGATTCCCTATTTCATCAATTCCTACGAGGGCAATTCGCATTCGGGCGTCTATCTCGGCCTGATGATGTTTGCGGCCCTGCCCCCACCCTACAATGAAGGGCTCTATCGCTGCGTCTCGATCGATTTCGGACCTAAAGGCACGATCTGCAATGCGCAGGAACCGGCCCCGCACATGAACTGCACCACCACCCCGATGGAAACACTGACCGATGCGGTGCGCCTCGCCTTCGAAAAGGCGATGCCGTCGAAGGTTGCCGCCTCCTGGGGCCATGCCAACGGGCTGAACATTGCCGGCTGGGACAAGCGCACCAACGAGGAATATGTGACGATGGTGCTCGCCACCATCATTTCCGGCGGTGGTGCGACACCGCAGCAGGATGGCTGGCACGCGGTCGGCCCGGAATGCTGCTTCGGCGCCCTCACCTCGGGTGATGTCGAACTGCTCGAATACTCCTATCCGATCATCATTCATCGCTATTCGCTGATGGCCGATAGCGGCGGCGCGGGCAAGTTCCGTGGCGGTTCCGGTACCGCCTGGGAAGTCGAGCCGCTCGATGGCGACATGCTCTGCATCGGCTTCGGCGAAGGTCGCCGCATTCCGGCCATGGGTGCCGCCGGCGCCTATTCTTCCGACGTCGACACCAAGGTCGGTCGTGTCGAACTCAAGCGTGGCGGCGAAGTCGATGTCCGCCGCACCAACATCATGGAGACGATCAAGCCCGGCGACACCGTGACCAACATGAACCCCGGCGGCGGCGGCTATGGCAACCCGCATGAACGACCGATCGAACGCGTCCTCTGGGACGTCAAGAACGGCCTCGTTTCCATCGAAGGTGCCAAGCGCGACTATGGCGTCGTGATCACCGATCCCGAAACCCTCACCGTGGACCAGGCGGCAACGCGGGCCCTCCGGTCGGCTGCGTGAAAGGAGACATGATCATGACCAGCAACAAGAACCGTTATCGCCTCGGCATCGACGCCGGCGGCACCTTCACCGACTTCGTTGTCGCAGACCGCGAGAGCGGTGAGATCAAGCTCTTCAAGGCGCTCTCGACACCGACGGACCCGACGAAGGCAATCCGCAACGGCCTGAAACTGATCCATGAAGCGATCGGCGTCTCGCCGGAAGAACTCGTCTCCCAGAGCGATCTCTGCATCAACGGCACCACCGTGGGCCTCAATGCGCTGATCACCCATCGCGGCGGCAAGACCGGCCTCATTGCCACAGCCGGCCACGAGGATTCGATCGAGATCCGCAACGGCCACAAGGAAGACGGCTTCCGCTATGACCCGGAATATCCGGCTGCGACCATGCTCGTGCCGCGCTATCTTCGCAAGGGCGTGCGCGAACGCGTGCTGTCCGATGGCTCAGTGCGCACCCCGATCCATGAAGAGGATGTGCGGGCGGCTTGCGAACTCTTCCTCAAGGAAGGCATCGAGACCGTTGCCATCTCCTTTGTCTGGTCGGTCCTCAACCCGGCCCATGAACGCCGGGCTGCCGAAATCGTCCGCGAAATGATGCCGGATGCGATCCTGACCGTCGGTTCGGAACTCTATCCGCAGGTGCGCGAATATACCCGCACTTCGACGGCGGTGGTGAATGCCTATCTCGCCCCGGTGATGCGTCGCTATGTGCGGGCCGTGGACGCCTATTTCCGCGATCTCGGCGCCGCCCAGCCGGTGCGTTACTTCCAGTCGAACGGTGGCCTTGCCATCGGCCAGGTGATGACCGACCGCTCAGTCTATGCCATCAATTCCGGCCCGGCTTCGGCGCCGCAGGCCGGTCTCTATGTCGGCGCTCCGTTCGGCAAGAAGAACGTCATCACCGTCGATATGGGCGGCACATCCTTCGACATTACCCTGACCAAGGATGGCCAGACCAACCTCAACAAGAATATCGACTTCCTGCGTTACCGCATCGGCGTGCCGATGATCCAGGTCGAAACGCTCGGCGCCGGCGGCGGTTCGATCGGCTGGATCGATCCGCTCGGCATCATCCAGGTCGGTCCGCAGTCGGCCGGTTCAGAACCCGGCCCGGCCTGCTACGGCCAGGGCGGCACCGAACCGACCACGTCGGATGCCAACCTGGTGCTCGGCTATCTCTCGCCGGACGGGCTTCTTGGCGGCAAGCTGCCGCTCGATATCGAACGGGCACGCGCAGCCATGCGCCGGGTTGCCGATCCGCTCGGCATCTCGATCGAACGCGCCGCCTACGGCATGTACACGATCGTCAACAACAACATGGTCAACGGCATCCGCCGCGTTTCGGTGGAACGCGGTTACGATCCGCGCGACTTCGTGCTGGTCGGTGCCGGTGGCGCCACTGCCGCCCATATCACGGCGCTTGCCCGTGAAATCGGCATCGACACGATCATCCTGCCCAAGCTCGCCTCCGGCCTCTGCGCCTTCGGCCAGATCATCTCGGATGTGAAATACAACTACATGGCCACCGCCCCGGTGCGGCTCGACAACGATGCCGCCTACAAGCGGATCGACGATCTCTACAAGCAGGTGGAGGCCGAAGGCCGCCAGCATCTGGTGTCCGACGGTTTCACCGACGAAACCATCGAGATTCGCCGCTCGCTCGACATGCGTTATGTCGGGCAGGTGCATGAATGCACCGTCGATATCGACATGTTCGATATCGACGAGACGACGATCGACCGGGTCAAGGAAGCCTTCCACCGCCGGCACAAGGAACTCTACACCTATGCCGAGCCGCACAATCCGGTCGAGGTGGTGAATATCGAATCCACCCTCTATGGCCGGATCGAAAAGCCGAAATTGCCGGAAAAGCCGAAGGCGGGTGCTGTCGGCGGAGCGATCAAGGATCATCGCGACGCTATCTTCGACGCATCCGGCAAAGCCACCCGCACGCCCGTCTATGACGGCGAGAAGATCGGTACGGGAGAGCCGATCAAGGGGCCGGCGATCATTGAGGAGGTTACGACCACCATCGTCATCGAGCCCGGCTGGACCGCCGTTCTCGACAAGACCAACTCCTACCTCATCACGCGCGACCAGTAAGAAGGGAAGCATGGCTCAGACACTCTCGGCAGATATGGTTTCGGTGGCCTTCGAGGGCTTGCGGGCTCTTTCGGACGTCACGCTGGAGATACCCGCCGGGCGGGTAACGGGCCTGATCGGTCCCAACGGTGCGGGCAAGACCACATGCGTCAATGTCCTCACCGGCTTTCAAAAACCGTCCGCGGGCCGCGTGCTGCTCGACGGGCGCGACATTGGCGGTCTGCCGGCGCATCGCGTCCGGCAGGCCGGCATCGCCCGGACCTTCCAGTCGGGCCGGCTGTTCGCCGACCTGACGGTCCATGAAAATCTCGAAGTGACCGGCGTCGGACTTGGCCTGTCGCGTCGCGAATCCGCCCGCAAGGCCGATGCCATGCTGGACTGGATCGGCATTTCACCGCTCGCCGACCGGCTGGCCGGCGGCCTTCCCTATACAGACGAGCGTCGGGTCGCGATCGGCCGGGCACTGATGCTCGAACCCGCCTTCCTGCTTCTCGACGAGCCGGCCGCCGGCATGTCGGCGGAAGAGGCGGACGACCTTTCCCGCCTCATTCACCGCATCACCAACGAGGTGAAATGCGGCGTGCTGCTGATCGAGCACAATGTCGGCCTCGTCCTGTCGACCTGCCACGAGATCTATGTGCTCGACAGCGGCGCCATCATCGAATCCGGCACGCCCGAGGCGATCAAGGCCAGTGAGAAAGTCCGCCACGCCTATATGGGCACCCAGGCCGACGAGGAAGGAGAGATCCTGTGACCCTGCTTTCCGTCAAGGACATCACCGTTCGCTATGGCCGCCTGACGGCGCTGCGCGGCGTTTCGCTTTCGCTCAACGAGGGCGAGATCCTGTTTGTGACCGGACCCAATGGCGCCGGCAAATCTACGCTCATGAAGGCGATCGCCGGCGTCGTCAAACCGGTCAGCGGCACGATTTCCTATCGCGGCAACGAAATTGCCGGTCGCCCGCCCGAAGATATCGCGCGCCTCGGCTTTTCCATGGTGCCGGAAGGTCGTGATGTGTTCAGCGCGCTGACGATCGAGGAGAACCTTCGCCTCGGCATCGGCATGCGTGCCGACAAGGACCAGGCCGCCCGCGACCTCGAGATGGTCTATTCGATCTTCCCGATCCTCGACAGCCGCAAGCACCAGCATGCTGGAGCCCTGTCGGGCGGCCAGCAGCAGATGCTGGTCATCGGCCGCGCCCTGATGGCCGGGCCGAAGCTGATCGCCATCGACGAACCGTCGCTCGGTCTCGCACCCAAGGTCATCGACGATGTCTATGCGACGCTCGTGCGGCTGCGCGACACGATCGGGCTCACGCTGCTGATCGTCGAACAGAGCGCCACCCGCGCCAAACTGACCGGCGGCCGCATGATCCTGATGCGGACCGGCGAAGTCGCACTCGAGGGTGATGCCCGCGAGCTCGCCAGCAGCGACGCCTTGAAACAGGCCTATTTCGGTTACGGGGAGCAGGGCAAATGACAGCGATCCTTCAGGTCATCTTCGACGCGTTGAGCCTCGGCAGCCTCTATGCGCTCGGCGCGCTCGGCATTGCGCTGATCTTCGGCGTCATGCGGCTGGTCAACTTTGCCCACGGCGACACGATGGCCTTCTGCGTTTTCGCACTTCTCTGGCCCTCGGTCGATGCGGCGGCCATCGTGTTTGCTGGCAACCTGCCAGCCTGGCTGCTCGTTCCCTTCATCCTCGCCGTTGGTGCCGGCCTTTCGGTCGCATCCGAAATCATCGTCTTCCGGCGGTTCCGCAACACCAATCCGGCCACGATGATGATCGCCTCCTTCGCGCTCGGTTTCGTGATCCGCTATTTCCTGCTGATGCTCTATTCGAGCCGGCCGAAGAGCATCGATCTCTTCTCCAATCTCGGCCTGCCGGTCGAGATCCTCGGAGCGCGCATTCCGCTTCTGCAGGTCATCACCATCGTCACGGCCGTCGTGATCCTGCTGGCGCTCACCTACTTCCTCAAGCGCACCCGTTTCGGGCTGGAAATGCGGGCGGCAGCGGAGAACTTCACCATGGCGCGCATGC
Source organism: Fluviirhizobium alvei (assembly GCF_030551875.1). Taxonomy (GTDB): domain Bacteria; phylum Pseudomonadota; class Alphaproteobacteria; order Rhizobiales; family Rhizobiaceae; genus Rhizobium_E; species Rhizobium_E alvei. The sequence continues at coordinate 63,581 of NZ_JAUOZU010000022.1, forward strand.
TAGGCGTGCGCGCCAACCGGGTGATCATGCTGGCCTTTGCGCTGTCCGGCATGCTGGCGGCGGCGGTCGCCCTCATTCTCGTCACCCAGACTGGTACTGCCGATATCCAGATGGGCGGCAACATCATGCTGATCGCCTTCATCGCCACCGTCATCGGCGGGCTCGGTTCGCTGCCTGGGGCGGTGTTCGCCGGCTTCCTGATCGGCGCCATCGCCGTGACCATGCAGGTGGTGCTGCCGCCGGAAGCACGGCCCTTCCGCGATGCCTTCGTCTATGCCGCCGTGATCGCGACGCTGATCTGGCGCCCCAATGGCATCTTCATGCCGAAATCCGCCAAGCAGAGGGTGTAATCCATGGCCGAACGCGCTTCCATCCTGTCCCGCACCATCTCGACACCGGTCATCCTTGGTCTTCTGCTGGCCGCGATTGCCCTTCTCGCCTTCTTTGCCGGGTCGGGCCCGTTCAACCAGACGATCATCGATATCTTCATTCGCGTCATCCTCGTGGTCGGGCTCTATATCTTCGTCGGCAATTCCGGCGTCATCAGCTTCGGCCATATCGGCTTCACCTGCCTCGGCGCCTATATGACCGCCTGGCTGACCATCGCCCCGCCGATGAAGAAGATGAGCCTGCCGGGCCTGCCGGGCTTCCTGCTGGAAGCCAAGTTGCCCTTCTGGATTGGAGTGCCGGCCGCAGCACTCTTTGCCGCCGTCATCGCGCTCCTGTTCGGCAAGATCCTGATGCGGCTTTCGGGCATTGCCGCCTCGATCGCCACCTTCGCCATGCTCGCGCTCATCAACCAGGTCTATTCGAACTGGGAGGATGTGACGGGCGCAACCTCGTCGGTGGTCGGTATCCCGATCAACCGCTCGATCTGGCCCTATTTCATTGCCACGCTGGTGGCGGTCGCAATCGGCTATGCCTATTCGATCTCGCGTTCGGGGCTCGCGCTGCGCGCTGCCCGCGACGAGGCGACGGCAGCAAGCGCGTCGGGCGTCGACATTCCGAAGGAGCGGCTGATCGCCTTCGTCATTTCCGCCTTCGTGATGGGTGGCGGCGGTGCGCTTTACGCCCATTCGGTCGGTGTCGTGACGCCGGACACCTTCTATCTCGGCCTCACCTTCATCTCGCTGTCGATGCTGGTCGTCGGCGGCATGGGCAGTCTCACCGGCGCCGTTCTTGGCGTGGTGCTGCTGTCGGCCATCATCCAGATCCTAAGGCTGCTCGAAAAGGGCGTGCCGCTGGGTGGCACCACTCTGACGATTCCGAACGGCGTTCAGGAGATCGCGATCGGCGTGATCATGATCGTCATTCTGATGCGCCGGCCGGCAGGCCTGACCGGCAATCGCGAGATCGGCTGGTCCGGTTGGCGACTTTCGTAAGTTTCCGGCGTCAAAGCCGGGGAAAATGGGAACCAAAGGAGAAAAACATGACACTCTTGAATAAACTGGGAATGGGATTGGCTGTCTCCAGCCTCGTGCTTTCGGCGACGGTCGTTCGCGCGGATGAAGACAAGATCGTGGTCGGCTTCGCGACGGCGGCATCGGGCTTCATGCAGGCCTATGACAAGCCGGCACAGGATGCCGCCATGATCCGCATCGACGAAATCAACAAGGCGGGCGGCCTGCTCGGCAAGCAGATCGAAGTCGTCGCCGCCGATACGAAGACGGACCGCGCCGAAGGCGCCAAGGCCGGCCTCGAAGTGATCGACAAGGGTGCCGACCTTGTGGTCGTCTCCTGCGACTACGACTTCGGTGCCCCGGCGGCACTCGCTGCCGAAAGTGCCAGCAAGGTTTCGTTCTTCCTGTGCGCCGAATCAATCAAGGCCGGCATTCAGGGCGTCGGCCCGCACTCCTTCTCGGCTTCGGTTCTCGCCGCCGTGCAGGGCGCAACCATGGCCGAATGGGCCTACAACAAGAAGAATGCCCGCAAGTTCTACCGTCTCCTCGACACCTGGACCGAGTATAACAAGGGCATTTGCGACGGCTTCGACTGGATGCTGCCGCGCCTGAAGGATGCAACCCTGGTTGGCGAAGACACGTTCAAGAACGAAGATGCCTCCATCGCCGCCCAGATCACCCGCATCAAGAGCCTGCCCGAGCAGCCCGATGCGATCATGCTCTGCTCGATGATGCCGGGCGTCGTCTCCGCCATCAAGCAGATCCGCGCCGCCGGCATCACTGCGCCGATCCTCAACGGTTCGGGCGTCGATGGTTCCTATTGGCTCTCCGCCGTGCCGGACCTTTCGAACTTCTACACCCCGGTGCAGGGCTCGATCTATGGCGACGACCCCAATCCTGACGTCAACGCCTTCAACGCCAAGTATAAGGAAGTCACCGGCGGCGATCCGTCGAGCCAGTATGTCTATCCGGGCTATGTCATGATCGACGTCTGGGCCAAGGCCGTCGAACGCGCCAAGTCCACCGACGCCGATGCCGTTGTGGCGGAACTGGAAAAGATGAAGGACGAACCGACCCTGTTCGGACCGCGCTCCTTCTCGTCTGAAATCCACCACCAGAACCGTGGCCGCTACCTGATCGTCGAAACCGACAAGGGCAAGCCGCATGTCATCGACGAATGGACGATCTCGGAAGCCATTCCGGTCGATTACCTCGTCTCGAAGTAAGCGTTCCTCCCGGCAATGCAGGCAGCCACCCGCAAGGGTGGCTGTTTGCATATTGGCCTCTGAAACAAAAGAAACAATTCGCCGCCGATCACGACGCATGATTGAAACAGACCCCATCGATAAAGCCTCAACATATTGCTCAGTTCGAGGCTCACGATGGCAAAGACCTATATTCCCGACCAGACCAATTCGCAGTACACCATATCCGGCTACTACGGCGACTACGTGCTGGGCGTAGACGCGAGTATGAATCCGGTGAACGGCTCGGCCATTTCGATCGCCGATGGGACATACGGCAATCGCCTCACCATCAATGGCAGCATCACGGCCAAGGGCATCCACGATTCAGGCAACAGCAGCCGTATCGACGTCGGCGCGACGGGGACGATCACCAGCGATCACAGCGGTATCTACATTGCGGGCGACAATAGCACTGTCACAAACAAGGGCGTCATAACGGCTGTCTATGCCATCAACACAAGCGGCAACGGTTACACTGTCATCAACAGCGGCAAACTCGACGGAACGACCGACGGAGTGACAACGAGCTGGAATGGAACCATCATCAACAAGGTCGATGGTGTTATTCACGGGGACAACAGGGGTATTGCGCTTGGCGATCACGGCGGTCAGAACAGTGTCACCAATGCCGGCACGATCAGCGGCGATAGCCGAGCCATCAGCGGCTCTTCGGGCGTGGACCGGATTTTCAACTCGGGAACGCTCGATGGCGACGTTGTTCTTAATTCTGGCAACGACATCTTCCGCAGCAAGGGCGGCACGGTGACCGGGACGGTCTATGGCGATGGTGGCGACGACCGCTACTATATCGACAGCAGTTCAATCCAACTGCACGAAGATAATGGCGGCGGCTGGGACAAGGTCTATTCCTCGGCGTCCTTTACCGTTGATAGTGAATTCGAGGAAGTGTTTTTGACCGGCAAGGCGAATGCCAAGATTATCGGCAATGATGCAGGCACGTTCCTGACCGGCAATGCCGGCAACAACCGCATCGTCGGTCATCTCGGCGGCGACAAGATCAGCGGTGGCCGTGGCAACGACATTCTGACCGGCGACGACAACAAGGTCGCGGCTGGCGACGGCGGCCCGGATATCTTCATCTTCAAGAACCATTCCGGTCGCGACATCATCACCGATTTCCACAATGGCGAAGATTCCCTGAAACTTACCGACTACAAGGGTCTCGATGATTTTGCTGACCTCAAGGGCCATATCAAGCAGGTCGGCGATGACGTTGTGGTCACACTTCTCGATGGCGACCAGATCACGCTCCGCGATACGCTGCGGGCCGATATCAACGGCGGCGATTTCCTTTTCTGATCGAGGGGCCGTATCTGAATCCGCAATAGCAATCGGCTCTTTCGCTGACCATCCTGTCCGCAATCCGGGCAGGGTGGTCGCAACTGTTGCAAGAACGATCTATGTGGAACAGTGAGAATTCAGAGCCCCCTTTCGAAAGTGCCACGATGGACCGCAGCAAACAGACGCCAATGCCGCCCCTTGCCGATTCCGAATGGCCGGAAGCCATCGATGATCTTCGCGAAGGGTTTGCCGGGCAATTGAACGTCTATCGGGTAATGGCGC
>NZ_JAUOZU010000023.1 GCF_030551875.1 Fluviirhizobium alvei
TGGGCGTCCTGCGCAATCCGATCGAAGCGGAATAGGGCGGCGCGGATATTCGAAGATGTCCGGAGGATAACGCAATCAGCTGCAATCATCGGCGCTCGGTGGAATCCCGGTGGCGACGGCAGGAGGCTCGAGAGAGCTGTTGTTGAACGTCACGGAAAACCGACGCCGATGGCGCATTGATCGTTCCTGCGGACTCTTGCCTTCGCAATTGGTTCAGCAACAATTCGAAGGCGAGCTGTTACCATTCGTTTTCGCTATTCAGAACGAAGGGCCGGCGACCTCTGCCAGAAAATCCAGCATCAGTTTCTGCGCGGTGGTGGGCAGCCAGTGCTGACGCATCGTAATGCCGATCGGGCGCAAAAGATGATCGGTGGGGAAGCGGAGATTGACAAGAAGGCCATGATCGCAATCCCGCTCGGATTGGTGGCGCGATATGCAGCCGAGATGCTGGCGATCCTCAAGCAGTTCACGCATCAGCAGAAGCGAACCGGATTCGATAATACGGACGGGAGGCTTTCTGTCACTTGAAACGAACAGTGTCTCGAACTGCGCGCGGGTTGGGGTGCCGCTTCTCGGCACGACCCAGGGATAGGCGAGCAGGTCTTCAACGGAAAGATCATCCCGTTTTGCCAGCGGATGATCCGGCCCGGCGATCAGCGCTAGCCGATCGTCGAACAGGCGCTGCTGCAGCACATCGCCGATCGGGGCGGGTTCGCGCAGGGCTCCGATGAGGAAATCGATCGACCCGCGCCTGAGCCCAGCGAGCAATTCGTCATAGGGGCCGTCGAGAATGCTGACGGGGTAGGTGGGTTTCAGCTGCCGGAACCGGCTGAGCGCGCGCGGCAACAGCGCGGAACGCGAGAGCGGCATGGCACCGATCACGACCCTGCCAGCCTCGCCGCCATTGAACTCAGCGAGTTCGGCATCGACCTGATCCAGTTCATAAATGGTCAGCCTCGCCGCCTGGATCAGCCCTTCGCAAGGCCGGGTTGGCAGGATGCCGAACGAGGTGCGTTCGAAGAGCCTCCGTCCGGCGTCCTGCTCGACCTGGGTGACGGCACGATGCACCGTCGGCTGGGCCAGTCCGAGCCGACGTGCCGCAAGCGTGAAATTCTCGCTCTCGCCGACCGCGATCAGCGCCTGCAGTTGCGCGTAACTGAGGGTGAGCTTGAGCCGCGGTGCGATATCGCCAAGGACGGGGTCGAGCAAGGAAAAGGCGCTTCGGATCCGCTGGTGCAGGACCGATCCCCTTTGCGTCAGGAAGAAGCCGTGCGAAGTCCGGTCGAACAGGGGGCCGCCCGTCTCTCGTTCCAGCTTGCCGATGGCCTGGGTCACGGCGGGTTGCGAGAGGTTGAAGACTGCGGATGCGGCCGTCAGGGTTTTCAGCTCGGCAACGGCCACGAAGAGACGAAGATGGCGTAGGTTGCGCGTTATCATAATGCCGAAAGCACCCTGTCGGCTCTCTCGGCAAAGATGTCCTCTCCCGGAGCAAGGTCAAGCTGCGAGAGATGGCGCTGCCAGGTGACCGTGCCCGAACTGATCCAGTCCGGCAATCCGAGATCTCTCAGCGTGGTGCAGACTTCCTCCATTTCGGCGGCACGGCGGGCACCATGGACCAGCATCCTTTCTAGATTGTAGGTGCCGCGCCGGCGCCAGTCGATGCCCGGATCGGATGCCTGCAATGAAGCGATGACCGCATCGTCAACACCGGCGCGGCGGGCTGCCAGCAGACATTCGCTGGTGAGCGCCTCAAGGCCTTTGATCATGACCGAGCGCAGCATCTTGATCATCGATGCGTCGCCGACGCGCGCTCCGGCGATTGTGGGCTCCATACCGAGTCTGATCAGCAGGTCGGCAGCGCTGTCGGCTTGGGCGCCGGAAAGCAGGATCGGCACCTGATGGCGTTTCGGATAGACGGGCGCCATGATTGCCATGTCAGTATAGACACCACCTGCGGCTTCGATGATCCGTGCGGCTTCGGTCTTTGTCCCGGGAGCACAGGAGTTGCCATCGAGCCAGATTGCTCCCGGTCTGAGGAAGGGCGCGCAGGCGCTCGCCGCCGACAATGCCTGATCTGCCGTGACCAGCGAAAAGACCAGCATCGCATTCTCGAGCGCAAGCGCGGGCGTGGCACAAGCGACGACACCGTTCTGCCGGCAGCGATCGATAATGAGGTCGCTCGTCGAAGGAGCCTCGATGCCCCGATCATAGGCCGCAAGAGGCATGGAGCGGTCATGCGTCCAGGAGCCGGAGATAGCATGGGCCGCTTCGCCGAAACCCACGAATCCGATTGGGGGTAGGTCGCTCATGTTCCTGATCCTTCGTTTGTTCGGCAGATGTCGGAACATTGGCAGATCTGCGGCATAGATTCCATTCGCTATAGCTTGAACTTATAGTTTGGAGCGACCTTTCGATTTGATCTCCAGAGGGGGCGGGCGCATCCCTTGGAACAGACATCAGGAGGTTCCAATGACCAAGGATAATGTTGCGGCCAAGACCGCACTCGTCATCAGCGCGCACGCAGCCGATTTCGTCTGGCGCTGCGGCGGCGCCATCGCCCTGCATGCGGCAATGGGCTACAGGGTGACAGTCGTTTGCCTGTCGTTCGGTGAACGCGGCGAATCCGCCAAGTTGTGGAAACAACCTGGCATGACCCTCGACAGGGTGAAGGCGGCGCGGCGCGCGGAGGCCGAGAAGGCGGCCGCGGCGCTCGGTGTCCACGATTTGATCAGCTTCGATCTCGGCGACTATCCGCTGCGCCTCACCGATGAGGACAAGTACCGTCTCGTCGACGTGATCCGCGATGTACAGCCCGCCTTCATGATGAGCCACTCACAGTATGATCCCTACAACACCGATCACATGTACGCGACGCAGGTGGCGCTCGAAACCCGCATGATCGCCCAGGCCTGGGGTCACAATCCCGGCCAGAAGGTGCTCGGTGCCCCGCAACTCTATCTCTTCGAGCCGCACCAGACCGAACAGATGGGCTGGAAACCCGATGTCTTCCTCGACATCACCTCGGTCTGGGATCGGAAGCGCGCCGCCATCGAATGCATGGAGGGGCAGGAACATCTGTGGGAATTCTATACCCGTGTTGCGGAAAACCGCGCCAACCATTTCATGCGCAACTCCGGCGGCCAGTCGGGCGGGCGCGCCGCAAAATATGCGGAAGGCTTTCAGTCCGTGTTCCCGCGCACCGTTGACGAACTCTGATCGCCGCCCGTTTCACGGTCAAGGAGGAGAGACCGAATGTCCAGACCGACCAATCCATCCTTCGATATCGCCCATCTGGCGCATGTCGAAATGCTGACCGACAGGTTCGACGAGAGCCTCGATTTCTTCACGCGTGTCTACGGGTTGAAACTGTCCGGTCAGGACGAGACGTCTGCCTATCTGCGCGCCTGGGACGATTATGAATATTGCACCCTCAAGCTGACACGTGCCGACCGCACCGGTGTTGGTCACATTGCCTATCGGGCCTCGAGCCCGGAAGCGCTCGAGCGGCGCGCCGAGATCATCGAAGCCTCTGATTTCAAGATCCATGGCTGGAATGATGGCGACCAGAGCCATGGCCGGGCCTTCCGCTTCGAAGACCCGTTTGGTCACGTCTTCGAGATCTATTGGGAGACGAACTGGTATGCGCCCCAGGATATGGCTGAACAGGCTGCTCTCAAGAATACCGCGTCGGCTTTTACAGGGGCTGCTCCCCGCCGACTCGATCACCTCAATCTTCTGAGTTCCGACGTTCGCGAGTTCCGCCGTTTCATGGAAACCTGCCTCGGCGCCCGTGTGACGGAACTGATCCAGCTCGACAATGGCCGCATCGGCGGCTGCTGGTTCACGATCAACAACAAGACCTACGATCTCGCCTGCACCGAGGAACATGGCGGCGGCGTCGGTCGGCTGCACCATGTGACCTACGCGACCGACCAGCGGGAGGATATCCTGCGGGCCGCGGATATCTTCCTGCAGAACGGCGTTCATATCGAAACCGGCCCGCATAAGCATGCGATCCAGGGCACCTTCTTCCTCTATGTCTGGGAGCCGGCCGGCAATCGTGTCGAGCTCGCCAATTCCGGTGCGAGGCTCATCCTTGCACCTGACTGGCAGCCGGTCGTGTGGACCGAAGCCGAACGAAAGAAGGGACAGGCTTGGGGGCTGAAGACGATCGAGAGTTTTCATACCCATGGCACACCGCCGGTAAAGAAGGAGCATTGACCATGGCTGTCGTGGTTCAGAACATCGAAAGGGTTTCGCAAGCGATCATTGACAGGCTGGCCGCCGCAGGCGTTGCGACCGTCCATGAAGCACAGGGTCGCAAGGGCATGCTGGCAAGCCATATGCGACCGATCTATTCCGGCGCACAGATCGCCGGTTCCGCGATTACAATTTCGGCCCCTCCGGGCGACAACTGGATGCTGCATGTGGCGATCGAACAGGTGATTGACGGCGATATTCTTGTACTGGCGCCGACAAGCCCTTGCGATAACGGCTATTTCGGCGATCTGCTCGCGACTTCGGCAATGGCGCGGGGCTGCCGCGGTCTCGTCATCGATGCCGGTGTGCGCGATATCCGCGATCTGACCGCGATGGGGTTTCCGGTCTGGTCGAAGGCAATCTCCGCTCAGGGAACGGTCAAGGAGACGCTCGGCTCCGTCAACGTGCCGGTTGTCTGCGCCGGCGCCCTCATCGAAGCTGGCGATGTGATCGTCGCTGACGATGACGGCGTCTGCGTGGTCAAGCGCAGCGAGGCGGAAACGGTTGCCGCGGCTGCAGAAAAGCGTCTTGCCAACGAGGAAGCCAAGCGCAAGCGGCTCGCTGCGGGCGAACTCGGGCTCGATATCTATGACATGCGGGGCACTCTGGCCGCCAAGGGTCTGAAATATGTCTGACGAGGGGATCCGCTGCCTCTGGATGCGTGGAGGCACGTCGAAAGGCGCCTATTTCCTGAAGGCGGATCTGCCCGCCGACCCGGCGGACCGGGATGATCTGTTACTCCGGATCATGGGTTCTCCCGATCCGCGGCAGATCGACGGGATCGGCGGAGCAGATCCGCTTACCTCGAAGGTGGCGGTGCTTTCGCCTTCGAGCCGTGCGGATGCCGATATCGATTATCTCTTCCTGCAGGTGTTCGTCGATCAGGCTCTGGTCAGCGATGCGCAGGGCTGCGGCAACATTCTCGCCGGCGTCGGTCCGGCAGCGATCGAGCGCGGTCTGGTGCCGGTTGCCGGCGACGAGACGACCGTTCGGATCCACATGGTCAATACGGGCGAGGTGGCACTTGCGCGGGTGAAGACGCCGGGCGGTCGTGTTTCTTATAGCGGATCGATGGAGATCGCAGGCGTCCCCGGCAGTCATGCGGCAGTGCCGCTTCTGTTCATGAATATTGCGGGCTCGATGTGCGGCGCGCTGCTGCCGACCGGAAATCCCGTCGACATCATCGACGGCCATGAGGTCACGCTGATCGATAACGGCATGCCCTGCGTAATTCTCAAGGCATCCGATTTCGCTCTGACCGGTCAGGAAAGCCGCGAGGAGATCGAGGCAAACGAAGCGCTCAAAGCCAAGATCGAGGCGATCCGGCTCAAGGCGGGGCCGATGATGAATCTCGGTGATGTGACGACGGCATCGGTGCCGAAAATGACGCTGGTGTCTCCGGCCACCGGTGATGGGATCCTATCGACCCGCAGCTTCATTCCCCACCGCGTCCATGCCTCGATCGGCGTGTTCGCGGCGATCACGGTTGCGACCGCGACCCGGCTCGGACATGGGCCGGCGGCAATACCCAATCAGCCCGGCGACGGGCGATACCGGATCGAGCATCCAATCGGCACGATGGAGGTTTTCCTCGATATCGGCGAAGACGGGACAATCAGAGGCGCAGGCTCGGTCAGGACCGCACGCAAACTGTTCGATGGTCTCGTCTTTCCTCGGGATCGCGCCAGTAGAGCCTAAAGGGTGAAGAAAACTTATCCACCGGCCTGTCGCAAATTTCGTTTTGAAGATGTCCAGAGGCCCGTCTTCACGACGTTCCCCGGCAATACTATTCGAGAGCCCAATTAAATGCCGCAACGTCGAAAACTAGTAACGCACCGAGGCCGTCGGCATCGTCTCAAATGACAATACCGACGTGTGCCGGGTCAGTGCGCGGCGGCTCGAGCACAATGATGAAGGGGTCTCGACCGTCAGTTGATCCGCGCCACTTCCATGAGGAAGGTAACTTGGTCGCCGAAGCTGGAACCGCAACGAGATACGATTTCAGGCTCAATTACCGGATGCTGCGATGTCCGCGTCGAGACGTTCGCGGGCCTTTTTCGGCAGCTTGGCGGTCTTGATAGATTCGAGATTGGCGGGCTTGTCGCCCACGACGACCAGCGCAACCATGCCCATGCCCAAATGCGGGGCGCATTTGATAACGTAGGCACCTTCGGTGCTGAAGGTGATCTTGACGGTTTCGTTCATTTTTCCCTTGAAGGCCTCGGCGCCCTCGGGGATGAGATCCTTGATGGTTTCGGCATTGTGGGATTTGTCAGTCGGCAAAAAGGTAACGCTATCCCCCACGGCGATCTTCGAAAGACCCGGTTCGAACACCATCGCGCCGTCCTTGCCCTTGTTCAGCATATGGACTTCGAAATCGGCGGCGGTCGCCTGAGAGGCGGCGGCCAAGGCCATGGCGATGTAGACTGTGGTTCTGATAAGATTTTTCATAGGTTTGCTCCATGTCTGGGCTTTGGTTTTCCAATGAGGCTTACTGTAGAGCAACATGTCATCGTCTCTTTGTTGGTGCGCAAATATCTCGTCGATTCCGTTGGAAGCGCGTTGGAGGGCCAATTGTAGCATTCCGGTCTCGTCACTGCTGAACATAAAGGATCGTCGCGATGAGGCAGGCTGCACTGACAGCGATGATTGTGCTGTATCCCTGCAAGACGCCCATCCGGTGCAGCAGAATCGAAAAGCCGACGATGATGGGGGCTGCAACAACAAGCCCGATCTGTGCGTCCGTCATGACATGATCTCCTTTTCTCCATTCTTAGCGATCCGGTATCCATGGTCTTTGTTCCGGCGCAAAGAACGCCGGTCGTAGGCGGGATTACAGTCCCGGCAAATGGAGACCGGACAAATGGTAGCTTTGGATGACGATGCGAGACCTGACGAAGGCAGCGGAGACCTTGTGCTCTGGATACTGGTATGGAGCGAACTGGCCGCCTTCGGGTTGCTTCTGTCGGGCTTCCTCATCATGTCCTTCCTGCATCCGGACAGTTTCTCCTTGGCGAAGCTGCATCTTGATGGGCGCCTGGCAAGTTTGAACACGCTTGTCCTGATCACCAGCGGCTGGCTGGCGGCCGAAGCGGCCAGAGCGCGGACGGAGAAACTGGGAAGGTTTGCACTGATTGGCGCCTCCCTGCTCGGTTTCGCCTTCCTGGGGATCAAGTTCGTGGAATATCAGGCCGAATGGCGGTTCCTCGGCGATGCGACGCTGCAACCGTTCTTCGAACTCTACTTCCTCATCACCGGCTTTCATCTTGCGCATGTGGCCTTCCTTGCTCTCATCATGCTGCTTATTGCCCGCAAGCCGGAACAAACGAATGTGACGCTGGTGACCACGATCTGGCATGTGATCGACATCGTCTGGCTCGTCATTTTCCCCATCGTCTATCTGGGATGAAACCGATGCAGAAACAGAAACAAGTATGGCTCATGGGTGCGGCTTCCCTGACGATGCTCGCTGCAGTCAGTGCCGGTCTGATTGCCGCGCAGTGGAAACATGAAGCGATACCTTTTGCAGCATTTGGTGTCGTTCTGCTTCTCACTCTGGTCAAGTCGAGATGGGTCGTCATGGACTTCATGGGCCTGCGCGGCAAGCGACCCGGACTCGCCTCAGCCCTCGTTGCCTGGGTCGGCTTCTTCGCTCTTGCCGCATCGGCGAAATCGGCTTTGGCCCTGTTGGTCGGATAGGTCGCAACGGTTAAACCAGCGACCGGAAACGCTAAGAAAACCAAGCACCTTTGATCGGAAACCCGGGAAACCGCCTTGCCGGAAAGTCGTCGTCGGCGCGGTCCTTCCTTGTCTTCCGCCAAGGCCGGGACGGCCAGTCACAGCTGAAATTGTTTGCATTTACGCAAAGAAGCTCCCGGCGAATTCGGGCATCCCTGCTGCCTGAGGCAAGTCGATGACCTGCCCAATGAACAGAGCCCATTTCGGGGCGTGAGGGACACCTTATGTCGGAGCATTTAACCAAAACCGGGGCACGCAACGTCTTTTATGGCGGGTCTGCCTTCTTCTTCGCGATCTTCATCGCGCTCACCGCACACAGCCATTATTACGAGCTGACCACATCCACCGATGTGAAGACGCTCACCGACTCCGTCGAACGCGGCAAGCGCGTCTGGGAGCGGAATGCCTGCATCAATTGCCACACACTTCTGGGGGAGGGCGCCTATTTTGCGCCGGAACTCGGCAATGTCTGGACACGCATGGGCGGCGATGAGGATGTCGAATCGACCCGAGAGACGTTCAAGGCCTGGATGGCGGCGCAACCTTCGGGAATCGAGGGTCGCCGTCAGATGCCGCAGTTCCATCTGACGGATCAGGAAGTCAACGATCTCGCCGATTTCCTGCGCTGGACCAGCAAGATCAAGACACAGAACTGGCCGCCGAACGAAGCCGGCTGACCTCACCGGAAGGATAAGGACCATGAAATATCAAACCCAGAAGGTCGCGATGCTGTATTTCTACGGCGCCCTCGGCCTCTTCGTCGCCCAGGTTTTGTTCGGGGTGCTTGCCGGCACGATCTATGTGCTGCCAAACACGCTTTCGGACCTGCTGCCCTTCAACATTGTGCGGATGATCCATACCAATGCATTGATCGTCTGGCTCCTCATGGGCTTCATGGGGACCACCTACTATCTCCTGCCAGAAGAAGCGGAAACGGAACTCTACAGCACCAGGATCGCCATCGCCCAGTTCTGGCTGTTTCTCGTTGCAGCCGCAGCGGCCGTTGTCGGCTATCTCTTCCACTATCATGAAGGCCGCGAATTCCTTGAACAGCCTTTCGCCATCAAGGTCGGCATCGTGATCGTGGCCCTGATGTTCCTCTACAACATCACTCTGACCGTGCTCAAAGGTCGCAAGACGGTGGTCACGAACATTCTGATCTTCGGTCTCTGGGGTGTCGCCATCTTTTTCCTGTTCGCCTTCTACAATCCCGCCAATCTGGCACTCGACAAGATGTACTGGTGGTTCGTCGTCCATCTATGGGTTGAAGGCGTCTGGGAACTGATCATGGCATCGGTGCTGGCCTTTCTGATGATCAAGCTCAACGGCATCGATCGCGAAGTGGTCGAAAAATGGCTTTACGTCATCGTTGGCCTGGCACTCTTTTCGGGCATTCTCGGGACCGGACATCATTTCTACTGGATCGGTGCTCCCGGCTACTGGCAGTGGATCGGTTCGATTTTTTCCACGCTCGAAGTCGCGCCTTTCTTCACCATGGTGGTCTTCACCTTCGTGATGACCTGGAAGGCCGGTCGCAAACATCCCAACCGCGCCGCCATTCTCTGGTCGATCGGTTGTTCGGTGATGGCTTTCTTCGGGGCCGGCGTCTGGGGTTTCCTGCATACGCTATCCTCGGTGAACTACTACACCCACGGAACCCAGGTGACGGCGGCGCACGGACATCTGGCCTTCTTCGGGGCCTATGTGATGCTCAATCTTGCCGCCATGGCCTATGCAGTTCCCGAAATCCGCGGACGTGCCCCCTATAACCAATGGCTGTCGATGATCAGCTTCTGGATGATGTGCACTGCCATGTCGGTGATGACCTTTGCCCTGACCTTTGCCGGCGTCCTGCAGGTTCACCTTCAGCGGGTTCTGGGCCAGGGCTACATGGACGTTCAGGACCAACTCGCCATTTTCTACTGGATCCGGCTTGGTTCGGGCGTGTTCGTGCTCATCTCCACCCTGATGTTTCTCTGGGCTCTCTTCGTGCCGGGTAAGGAGCGCATGCCCAACGTTCGCTCCCTGCAGGCGGCCGAGTGAGCCAGCGAGGCCCCGTGGCGGCGGGGCCTCGCCCCTTTAACTGGAGACAAGTTTCATGACCAAACTGACAAACAGATGCGAACAGGTTTCGCTCGACATTCCGCCCTACATCCCGAGCGGTGAAGAATGCCGGCTGTTCGAGATGGCCTGGATGCGTCAGCTTCCTTTGCTGCTCAAGGGGCCGACAGGCTGCGGGAAAACCCGGTTCGTTTCCCATATGGCGGCCAGGCTTGGCCTGCCGCTTTCTACCGTATCCTGCCATGACGATCTCGCGGCGGCCGACCTTACGGGTCGCTACCTGCTCAAGGGCGGTGATACGGTTTGGGTCGACGGACCGCTGACACGGGCTGTGCGCGACGGTGGCGTCTGTTACCTGGATGAGGTCGTGGAGGCGCGCAAGGACGTTGCCGTCGTCCTGCATCCGTTGACCGACGACCGACGCATCCTGCCGCTTGATCGCACAGGCGAGGAAATCGCCGCACCGCCGGGCTTCATGCTCGTCGTTTCCTACAATCCCGGCTACCAGAACATACTCAAGGCCCTGAAACCTTCCACAAAGCAGCGTTTTGTCTCCATCGAGTTCGATTTTCTGCCGAAAGCGCAGGAGATCGCTGTCGTGTCGGTCGAAAGCGGACTGGACGAGGCGCGTGTAGCGCCGCTGGTGGACCTTGCCCGGCGCCTGCGCAGCCTGAGAGGCCATGACATCGAAGAGGGTGTCTCGACCCGACTTCTGGTCTACTGCGCATGCCTCATCGATAGCGGCATGAGCGTGAAGGATGCCGTTCGTGCCGCGATGATCGAGCCCCTGACCGACGATCCGGATGTCAAGACAGCGTTGGTCGAAGTGGCAAACGCCGTGATTGCCTGAGGTTGCCATGTTCGAATTCCTGGAACTGGAAGAGACAGTCGGCAAACTCTGGCACCGGCTCGTCGGAAGAACGGCGAGCCTGCCAAGCCATCCGGAGCACGGTGTCGCCTTCGAAGAAGTCAAACCGTACCTGCCGGTCTGCTTTCGCGGCTTCGGAGGCGAGCCCGTGGCGCAGGTGGGGCCGGCCCATGTCAAGGTTACCAGGCACAGGCTGCGCTTGCGGCAGCTTGTTGGTCTCGGCGAGGAACGGACCGCATGGGCGAGCCGGGACGATGGTTCGGTGTTGCTTCCGCCTGGTATCGACCTTTTTGCGGATCGTGCACTGAACCACGATCTCTATCTTTGGCTAACCGCCTATCTGGCGGTCATGGAGAGAGCGCCCTCAACGGAACGTGATCCGCTTGTGGCAGATATCAAACAACTCGAAATGGCCGGAAACAACGTTGCCGCAGTGCTACGGCAGTTCCCCGGTCTTGCGCCACGATATCGCTCGCTCTGCAAGGCAATGCTCGAGACGCGGCATCGTGGCATGCTCCCTCCGGTCGAGCGGCTTGTCGAAAACCGGATAATCGGACTTCTGAGGCTTGGAGCCGGCCTTTCCAACAGTACCCCACCTTCCATCCTGCCGTGGATTGCGCCGCCCGGTTACCTGCCGATGCTGGTTGTTCCGCTCTGGCCGCATTTTGCGCTGCGCCAAGAAATCATACCGACCGAAAGGGAGGAGGGTGATGCGGCGGCCAACGCCTGCGTTAACGAGGGGCAGGGGCATTTTCAAGCTGAGCGTGATGCGGCGCGAAGCACAGATCGTAGTCCCTTCATCCTCAATCGTTTCGAGAAGATCCTCGCCATGGCGGAGATGGTCAATGTGGATCGCCCCACCGACGACCAGGACGACGCCAACAAGGATGCGGCAAAGGATCTCGATGAGATCAGACTCGGGCAACGGAAGGAGCGCCCGTCCTCGAAGTTCCGGTTTGATCTCGATCTGCCGCCGGAAGCTGCTGACATGGCCGGTCTTGAAGGTGAGAGCCTCTATCCCGAATGGAACTATCGCAAGGGGGCGTATATGCCCGCCTACTGCCGGATTATCAGCGGTAAGGTTCCGGTCGAAGCCGAACCACATGTGCAAGCCGACGAGGAAGCCGCTCTGATCCGCAAGGTGCGCAAACAGTTCGAGGTTCTGCGGCCGCGCAACGAGGTCTTGCGCGCCCAACTCGACGGTGACGAGCTTGACCTCGACGCGGTCGTGCGGATGCGCGCTGACCTTGCCGCCGGCGGCGACGGAACCGATCGCATCCATCTGGCCTCGCGGCCACTCGGCCATGACCTTGCCGTTAGCATTCTGGTGGATGTGTCGCTGTCAACCGATGCCTGGATCGACAATCATCGTGTGCTGGATGTCGAAAAACAGGCGCTTCTGGTGCTGGCAAACGGGCTTTCGGCGGCAGGCACCCATCATTCGATCCTGACTTTCACGTCGAGACGCCGCGCCTGGGTCCGGATCGAAACGGTCAAGACCTTTGGCGAGGCTTTGACCGCCGATGTCGAACGCCGCATCGCATCGCTCAAGCCAGGCTACTATACCCGCATGGGAGCGGCCATTCGACATGCTTCGGCAGACCTCGCCAGACAGCCCAACAAGACAAAATTGCTGCTGGTTCTGACTGATGGCAAACCCAATGATATCGACCATTATGAAGGTCGCTTTGCGCTTGAGGATTCGCGTAAAGCCGTGGTGGAGGCGCGCCGCGCCGGTCAGGCGGTTTTCGCCGTTACGGTGGACAGGGACGCAAAGTCCTACCTGCCGATGATGTTCGGCCAGAGCGGATTTGCAGTCGTCGGCGATATCGCCAGGCTGCCGCGTTCCTTGCCAGCGATTTATCGGGCATTGACCCGCTGATACCGTGAAAAGGAGATCATATGGCCTTCGCCGGATCGAAGGCCATATGACTGCGGGCCTCGTGCTCCCTCTCTCTTTACGCTTTGCCGATCAGGCCGCCTGGCTGAAGGTGCGGCCGCTGTTTCCGAGATAGGCGTCAAAGGCGGCTGCGACGGCGCGAACGAGGAAGCGATGTTCGCCGCAAAGTGTCACCTTTCCCGCTTCGATGGTGATGATCCCATCGGCTTGCATTGTCCGCAAAGTGTCGTTTGAATCGAGGAGCGGCTCTGGTGGAAAACCATACTGTTGTGCGATAGTAGGCACATCGACGGAAAAGTCGCACATCAACCGCTCGATCAACTGGCTGCGCATCAGATCCTCTCTGGTGAAGCGATAGCCTTTGGCGGTAGGCAAGCTGCCTTCGGCAATCCGCTTTGCATAGAGCCCCGGCGCCACTGCATTCTGTACATATCCGTGGCTGAGCTTGCCGATCGCTGAAGCGCCAAGACCGAGAAGATTGTCGCATTGGTCCGTCGTATAGCCCTGAAAGTTGCGACGAAGCGTTCCGCCTATGGCTGCAAGCGCCAATTCGTCATCCGGGAGAGCGAAATGGTCGATGCCGATCCGCAGATATCCGGCCGAAACGAGAGCGGCAGCGATCGCTTCCGCCTGTTCGATCCGTTCAGAGGCCCCCGGCAGGACGGTCTCGTCGATCAGGCGCTGATGCTTCTTGAAGGAGGGAATATGCGCATATCCGAAGACCGACAAACGGTCCGGACGCATCACGAGCGCTGTTTTGACCGTCGCAATGCAGGACGAAACAGTCTGGTGCGGCAAGCCATAGATGAGATCGAAATTGATCCGCGCGATTCCCTCGGCACGAAGCTGGCGCACGCAATTGTCCGTCTGTTCGGCGGACTGGATGCGGTTGATCGCTTTCTGGACCACCGGATCGAAACTCTGAACGCCGAGGCTCGCTCGCCGGACACCTGACATGCCGAGAGCCGATGCCATGTCCGTCGAAAGCGTGCGTGGATCGATCTCGACCGAGATGTTGGCCTCGCGATGGACGCCGAACCGTTGTCGCAAATGCCCGACCAATGCCGAAAACTCGTCCGGCTTGATGATGGTTGGCGTGCCCCCGCCAAAATGAATGTCGCGGATATCGAGCACAGTTGGCGCCCGGTCTGCGACGAGATCGACTTCCCGGTGCAGGACATCGAGGTAATCGAGGATCGGTCGATCGCGCTCGGTAATGGTGGTATGGCAGCCGCAATACCAGCACATGGATCGACAGAAGGGGATATGCAAATAGAGCGAGGTGGTGCCGAAGCCAGTCTGCTGCAACCAGTCGGCATAGTGCATCGCACCGATCGCATCGGAAAACTGCGGCGCTGTGGGGTAACTCGTGTAGCGGGGCAGGCGGGCATCGCCATATGTTGCAACCATATTTTTGGACATTGGGAGATCCTCTTGTGATCCCGCAAGCCTAGCGATCACCGAGCAATCGTCTTTGCATTTGCACAAACGCGAGCCATTTCGTCATTCTTTGTTCCGCAACAAAGTACGGGCGTCGCGTTTCTCCTAGCCTGCACCCTCGGCATTTTGCCTGACATCTGCGCAAGAGGAGAAACCATGCTCAACCTTGAAGAAACGCGGGAAGTCGATGTTCGTCTCATTCCTCCAAACCAGCGGCATCCGACGATCTTCGGCATGCTGACAGCACTGGCACCGGGTGCTGCAATGCATGTCACCAGCGATCATGATCCGCGGCCGCTCCATTATCAAATCGAGACGCGCTGGCCCGACGAATTCTTGTGGGTCTATCTCGCTAATGGTCCGGAGGTCTGGAAGGTCCAGATCAGGCGCGCTGACAGTGCCGGCTGTGATTGCTGCTGCGGCCACTAGAGCAGAAGCCATGCAAAGCGCGCCGATTTCTCGATGGTCGATAACCTATTTTGCGGTATCGCTTGCCTTCCTGCTCGCGGGAACGGGAACGATGGCAGCAGGTTTCGGTCTTCCGATCCCAGCGATCGGTGCTCCGGTCACGCTGGCTGTGGTGCACATGCTGGCTATCGGTTGGTTGGGCCTGCTTTTTGGCGGTGCGCTTTTGCAGTTCGTTCCCGTCCTGACGGCGAGCCGGCTTCGGATGCGCCGGGTTGCGGGGCCCTCTCTCGTTCTGATCGTGTGCGGATTATTGATGCTGCTCGTCGGCTTCCTGTCTCTCGACGACGCGATCGAACTTCATCCGGGCCTATTGCCCGCCGGTGGCACGATACTGGGCGCCGGCCTCGGTCTTCTCGTTCTCTGTCTTTCCTTTACCCTCCTGTCGCAAAAAAGGTTCGGCCTGACGGTTGCTCTCCTCATCATGGGTCTTGTCGGCCTGCTTGTTGCAGTCCTGAGCGGTATGACCTTCACGGCGCTTCTTTCGGGTTACCTCGCCTGGGATGGGGCGATTGCCGCGCTTTCAAGCCTGGTGCCTCTTCACGCCGCGTTCGGTCTTCTCGGCTGGATGACATTGACCGCCATTGGTGTCAGCTATCGCTTGCTGGCCATGTTCATGATCGCGCCGGAGGAAGACGCACAATCGAAGGCGCTGATTGCCACAGCGATCCTGTCCTTGTCCCTGCTTATCCTGGCCGTAGTGCTGTCACTTGCCGGCTCTCGCTGGCAAATGGTTGCCGATGTTGCGGCCCTGTGCCTCGGCGTGCTTC
Source organism: Fluviirhizobium alvei (assembly GCF_030551875.1). GTDB lineage: Bacteria > Pseudomonadota > Alphaproteobacteria > Rhizobiales > Rhizobiaceae > Rhizobium_E > Rhizobium_E alvei. Next base: position 15,503 of record NZ_JAUOZU010000023.1, read on the forward strand.
TGCTTGCTTTTTATGGCCATGATGTCTGGTGCATGGTCAAGGCGAGGCGGCGAAAGGCCCTTGAGCTCAACACGATCGGTAGCCTTGTTGCAATCGGATTTCTGCTGGTGGCCATTTCCATTCTCATCGTCGATGCGCTTCGGGATGATGGTTCCCAACTCGGCCCGACCGCTTTTTACCTGTTGGGTATGGGGTGGCTGACGGGTCTCGGTCTGTCGCAACTCTTCAAGATCATTCCCTTTCTCACCTGGCTGGAAGCCTATGGTCCTGTCATGGGTCGCAGCCCGGTTCCAAGGGTCCAGGATCTCGTTGATCCCCACCGGTTCGGCCTCTGGTTCTGGCTCTTCTATCTGGCTGTCGGCCTCGGCGCGTCGGCATTGCTGCTGGAGAACCCGGACCTTTTCCAGCTTGCGTGTGCTATCCAGTTCGTCAGCATCGCTGCCCTGTGCCTGCAGTTTGCAAGGGCCCGCCTTCTTCACTACGTTCCTGAGGAACTCCGTAGGCCGCCGGGCATGATCCGGCCAAACCTGATCTTCGCATCCACGAAGGAGTAAGCCATCATGGCAATAGAATTCAAAGAACTCGATGTCCGCGAGATGCTGGCGACCGGTATCGAACCCTTTCCCGCAATCATGTCGGCAACCGATGAGCTGCGGCCGGGACAGGGCCTGCTGTTGATCGCGCCCTTTCAACCGAAGCCCCTCTATTCCGTTATGGAGCGCAAGGGCTTTCGTCATGAGGTGACCGCACTCGACACTGGCGATTTCGAGGTGCGTTTCCGGCCAGTTGCCGCAGAGATCGTCACCTCGTCAAATGTCAGTGAAGACGATGACTGGCCCGAGCCTTCGCGCTCGTTCGATCTCACCGAACTCGAACCGCCGCAGCCGATGGTACGCATTCTCGGCGAACTCGAGACAATGGGAGCGGGCGAGGTGTTGTTTGTCGTTCTCGCGCGCGAACCGGTGTTCCTGTTCCCCGAATTGACCAGGCGGGGACACAAATGGGCAGGAAACTACGACAAGAGCGGAGAGGCCTTCCGCCTTCTCATCAAGAGAGGCATGGAGCCAAAGTGATGGCCGATCTGCAACGGATGGGCAGAGAAGCCGAAATCGTGCACGCCCTTCGTGGCGTCATCGATCCGGAAATCGGCCTGAATGTCGTCGATGTCGGCCTGATCTATAGCATCGATCTGAATGCCGATGGTCTGGCGATCATCCGCATGACCACCACTACACGAGGCTGCCCAGCCGCTGGCGTCCTGCAAGAGGCCATCCGGCTGCGAGCGCTCGAGACCGGTGTAACCGATGTGCGGGTCGAACTCACCTACGACCCGCCCTGGTCTCCGGACCGCATGAAGGGCTGAAGCGGCCCGAGGTCGCCTCCAACCTCACCCGGTTCGGGCCGCGGGCTTTCGGCGTAGCACCAGCATGGGGCCATATTCTATGAGATAGAGCGCAAAGGCGCCGATCCACAATGCAGCGGCAGCCGAATAGATCATCATCGCATGTTCCGGTAGCAGGCCAGCGGCGGGCCGGATGACCGCGCACAAAAAGATTGCGACATAACTCAGGCAGGTGACAGGCGAAGCGGACAGTTCGCGTCCGGTATGTCCACGGGTCGCGCGCGTCATCACGGCCAACATCATGGAGGCGATCGTACCCACCGTCAGAACATGCAGGGTCGCGTTGGCATCGCTGAGAGTGAGGGCTGAAGCAGCTATCGCGATCAAGCCCGCCGGGATAAACCCATAAGCGATGTGAAGAACGAGCAGCAGCGGTTCCCCGGCGGTGTTCCAGCCGCGCCAGCGCAACAGCCTGATGAGGTTGAGGAGTGCTGCAGCCATTGAAAAGCCTGCGGTCGTCAAACTGTCTGGCAAAAGGACGAACAAGCCGAGAGCCGGAACAGTCGACAGAATGCAAAGAACGTCAAACTGATTGTACGGCACCGGAAAATCCGTCCGTCCAGTCTTTTTGAGCCAGTTGCGAGTAAAACTCGGTATCATCCGGCCACCGACGATCACGATCATCATCGTCAGGGCCGCCAGCGCCAGCCGTTCGGCATCCGCTGCATTTCCAAAAAGAACCGTCTGGACGTGAAAGAGGATGTTGGCGAGCGCCAATGCTCCGAGACCTCCCACTACTTTCAGGTCGCCCCACTTTCTCCCCGCAATGATTTCTCGAACGCAGACAATCTGCATCACCGGCAGGAACAGGCTGTCGATGATCATCGATGGCAGCAGCCCAATCGCATCCGGCTCCACGAGGACAAGACGGCCAGCGAACCAAAGAAGGAAAAGCACCATAAGGGGAGGGCCGGACACGGGCAGCCTGCCGGTCCAGTTCGGAACGGCCGTGAGGAGAAAGCCGGCGACGATCGCTGCACTGAAGCCGAACAGCATCTCGTGCGCATGCCAGGCGAAGGCGCCATAGCTGCCGCCGATTTGCAAGAGTCCCGAAAGCGTTGAAATCCAGAACGTCATGGCAAGGACGGCCCAAAGGGCGCCGGCCAGAAAGAACGGTCGAAAGCCGTATGAAAAGAGAACGGACCCGGTTGCTGACAGTCCACGCGGGATGCCGCCGGGCCGGCGACGGGATGGGGCGATCGGTGCACTCATGGAATTCTCCTTTCAAAGAAGAGACCAGAGTAGGAAGCCCAGCGATGGCGTCTTTGCTCAAACGCAAGCTGGAAGGCCGCCAATGTCCTACAACCTTGTTCTGGAACAAAGATCGAAATTGGCTTTCTCACTAGGGTCTTCCTCGAAGGGATCGGGAACGCCCGATCCAAGCCAGGAGAAGTCCGATGAGCAATGAAATGAAGATGACACGACGCTCGATTCTCGCTGGAGCCGCATTTGCCGGGGCCATGGCCCCGCTGGTCGTGGCTTCGGTCGCCAGCGCAACGGAGGAAGTCGGCGAGGCCAAGGTCGCCCAGACCGATATCGCCAGTCTCGAACGCGTCAAGCTCGAACTGGTCAAACCGCCATTCGTCCATCCCCATGCCCAGAAGGCTGAAGGTGCACCCAAGATCTATGAAGTGACCCTCACCATTCAGGAGAAGAAGATCATCGTCGATGACGAAGGCACCGAAGTCCATGCGATGACTTTCGATGGTTCGGTCCCGGGTCCCATGATCGTTGTGCATCAGAACGACTATGTCGAACTCACGCTCGTCAATCCGGAAACCAACGAACTGCAACATAATATCGATTTTCATTCGGCAACCGGGGCGCTCGGCGGTGGTGCGCTGACGGTCGTCAATCCCGGCGAAAAGGCTGTCATCCGTTTCAAGGCAACGAAGGCCGGCGTGTTCGTCTACCACTGCGCACCTCCGGGCATGGTTCCCTGGCACGTCACATCGGGCATGAATGGTGCCATCATGGTGCTGCCACGCGACGGGCTGAAGGACCACAAGGGCAACGATCTCGTCTATGACCGGGTCTACTATGTCGGCGAACAGGATTTCTATGTGCCGCGGGATGCCGCCGGTACCTACAAGAAGTATGAAAGCGCAGGCGATGCCTATGGCGATGTCCTTGAGGTCATGAAGACGCTCACGCCGAGCCATATCGTTTTTAACGGCGCGGTCGGGGCTCTGACGGGTGAAAATGCGCTCAAGGCCAAGGTTGGCGAGAAAGTGCTGATCCTGCATTCGCAGGCCAATCGCGACACCCGTCCGCATCTCATCGGCGGCCATGGTGATTATGTGTGGGCGACTGGAAAATTCGCCAATGTGCCGGATCTCGACCAGGAGACCTGGTTCATTCCGGGAGGTGCTGCGGGCGCCGCCTTCTACACATTTCACCAGCCCGGCATCTATGCCTACGTGAACCACAACCTGATCGAGGCGTTTGAAAAGGGAGCTGCGGCCCATTTCAAGGTTGAGGGTGAATGGAACGACGATCTGATGACGGCGATTATAAGCCCGAACAATCATTGATGCCATTGGCTGGTCGCCGGATATCGTTCTGGCGGCCAGCCTTCGAACTCGAACAGGCGAGGGCGATCATGTCCGCCTCAAGCGCAAGAAAAACCTCCACCCTTTTGTCCATTCTGTTTCCCGCCATGATTGCTGTGGTTTGCGGGATCGGGATCTCCGGCCAACTGGGCTACTTCGAAACGGAAAAAACAGTCGGGGAAAGGGTTCCGGAAACGGTGACCATTCCTGCAGGTGTCGCGAAATTTCGTGACCATGGCGAGTTCTTCAAGAATGGATTTGCGATTGATGGACCGGTTGTCGAACGCTTGAACAGATCGCCGCTCACCATCATGAAATACCAGGTGACGGAGGGTGATTATGCGCGCTGTGTCGAAGCAGGCCGATGCACTACAGTGCTTGCCGCCCATCGACACGGCCAAGATTTCCCCGTTACTGGCGTAAACTTCAACGATGCCAGATCCTATGCAGATTGGTTGAGCGCCGAAACCGGCATCGTCTGGACATTGCCGACCCACGATCAGCTTGCAATCGCAGCCGGTTCGAAGTTTCCCGACGATGCGCTGGGCATCGACCCCGACAGCCGCAATCCCGCCCTTCGCTGGCTGGCGGACTATGATCGTGAGATCAGGCGCAAGAAAGAAAACGACACCACGCCAAAAATGAAGGGACATTTCGGCGAAAATGAATTTGGCCTGGCCGATTTTGCCGGCAACATATGGGAATGGACCACCACGTGTCAGCGTCGAATCGACATCGCTGGCGAAAGCCAGACGACGCAGGCGACCTGCGGCATCTACGTTACGATGGGGTTGCATCGCGCGCCGATGAGCGATTTCATCCGCGACCCGAAGACCGGTGGCTGCTCGGTCGGTGCGCCACCTGCCAATCTGGGATTCCGGCTGATCCGGGATGACCGCTGGTATGCAGACCTTCTGCGGCGACTGCGCGATCGCGGGATCATTTCCTGATGGATTTGCCAAATGTCAAGACAAGGCGGCTCCTTGTTGCTAGGGTCAACATTCAGTCAGGTTTCGATCGTGGCAAGCGGAGACGCAAATGAAAATCGACAAGAGCGTCGTGAAATCCTTCTCGATGTTCGAAAAAATGCCCGACGCGGATGTCGAGGCATTGCTGTCGCTTGCCGTTCCGAAACGGATTGGACCGGGTGAATCCTTTTTCGAACAGGGTGCGCCCGCTAGTCATTTCTTTCTTCTCATCAATGGTCGCCTCAAGGTCACCCAGGTGACCGCCGATGGACAGCAGATCATCGTTCGTGTCGTTCATCCGGGCGATCTGTTCGGTTTTGCGCGTGCATTGCGACGGCCGGATTATCCGGGGACGGCCATCGGAGTGATCGAGAGCCTGGCCCTGTGCTGGCCAACGGAACTCTGGCCGCAATTCATCGACCGGAGCCCACAGGTAGCGGTCAGCGCGCTCAACACGATCGGCCAGCGCCTTGAGGAGGCTCATACCCGGATCCGGGAAATGTCGACGCAGGAAGTCGAACGTCGCGTTGCCCATACCGTCATCCGCCTCAGCAAACAGGCGGGCAAGGTGGAGAACGGTGGCGTCCGGATTGATTTTCCGATTTCGCGGCAGGATATCGCAGAAATGACGGGAACCACCCTCCACACCGTCTCTCGTATCCTGAGCGCCTGGGAATCGAACGGGATTGTCGAGGGCGGCCGGCAGAAACTGCTGGTGAAGGATCTGCCGCGCCTGCAGGCGCTGGCCGACAGTCTGGGCAATTGAGGCGAAAGCCTGTCTCTTTTGCAGCAAGCTGCTTTTCGAGACGGTCAGTGCTTTTCTTTGTCGTGCCTGGACACTCGTTGCGAGGGAATGCTGGATCGTGTCCCGCCGAGCGCGTGACGCCGCTGTAAATCCAAATCGCACATTTCGAGAAAAGTCGGGCCTACCCCTGATCGCGCAGGGGTGTAACGGAAACTTTACAAATAATTGGCAAAAATTTTCACAAATGAGTCGATGTAATCGATGTGTGGAAATAATTTGCAGATTGCCCAATGGCAACCAAAAGGAGCTCGAATGAGACCGCTCTCCCTGAAATCGAAACTGATTGTCGCAATTGCCGCCCTGTTCCTTGCGAGCGCGAGTTCCAGTGTCGTCGGCTATCTCAAGACGACCGAAATCCTGACCAAGAATACCGAAGTGGCAAGCAAGTCGTTTCCGAACGTGCAGATCACCGAGGAAATCGCAGCTTCGCTGGGCGATGTGAAACTTGCCTACCTCAAGCATATTCTGGCCGTCGACGATGTCGGTCGCGAAAAGGCACTCGCGCAGATCGGCGCCACCAACGAGGTGTTCCAGAACAAGCTTGCAACCTACAAGGCGGCCGCCCAGACAGATGCCGAACGGGTGCTGATCGACAAGATCGTGAGCTCCTACAATGGCTTCCAGGAGATGGGCAGGGAAGTCATCGACTTCTCGGACAATGGCATGAAGGCGGCCGCATCGAAATATGCCGACGAGAAAATGATGCCGGCGGGTGCCGCGATTTCCGGTGCAGTCAACGAGATCATCGATCTGACGAAGACCAGTGCCGAAAACTCCTTTCAGCAGGCACGCCAATATGCGACCGAAGCGACAATCGTCTCCGTTGTGGCGGGTTTGCTCATGACGGTAATCGCGGTCGGCGCCATGGGGCTTGCCATCTTCGGAATTGCGCGACCGATCGGCCGCATCACCGAAGCGATGCGGCGGCTTGCGGATGGTCAAACCGACCTCGTCATTCCCTATGCCGGCAAGCATGACGAGATTGGCGCGATGGCGGGTTCGGTCGAGGTATTTCGTCAGGCGGCTCTGCGCAACCGGGAACTGGAGCGCGAGGCGGAGGAGGCCAGAAGCCGATCCGAAATCGAGCGCCAACTTGCAGAGCAGCATGCCGAGGCGGAAGCCGCCGAACGGCTCCAGAAGGCCACGGCCGGCCTCGCGGAAGGGCTCAAGCGGCTTGCCATGGGCGACATGGGCTTCAAGCTCGAGGAAGCCTTCTCGCCTGAATTCGAACCGCTGCGTCATGACTTCAACATCTCGATCACCCAGCTCGGCGCCACGCTTTCTGCGCTCATGGGCTCGATCACCGTGATCGACAGTTCGTCGCGGGAGATCTCTGGCGGCGCCAAGGATCTCTCCCAGCGCACCGAACATCAGGCCGCCTCGCTGGAGGAAACGGCTGCCGCGCTCGACCAGATTACGGTCAATGTCTCCAATTCCTCACGCCGGTCGGAGGAGGCGCAGAAGGTGGCCGTCGAAGCCAACCGCAGCGCCGAGGATTCCGCCCGTATCGTCAGCCATGCGGAAGAGGCGATGCGTCGCATCGAAGCCTCGTCCGACCAGATTTCCGGCATCATCGGCGTCATCGACGAGATTGCCTTTCAGACAAACCTTTTGGCACTGAATGCCGGCGTCGAGGCCGCGCGCGCCGGAGAGGCGGGCAAGGGCTTTGCCGTTGTCGCGCAGGAGGTGCGGGAACTGGCCCAACGGTCGGCCCGGGCGGCCAAGGAAATCAAGGGCCTGATCCAGAACTCGTCCAACGAGGTCAATGGCGGTGTGACGCTGGTACGCGATGCCGGGCAGGCGCTGGGAACGATCGTCTCCTTCATCGGTGAGATCAATCAGCATATGCATGCGATCGCAACCTCATCGCGCGAACAGGCGACAGGTCTTGCCGAGGTGAATGCGGCAGTCAACGGCATGGATCAGCTGACCCAGCAGAATGCATTCATGGTGCAGCAATCCCATGCCGCCTCGACCAGCCTGGCCGAGGAAGCCACCAAGCTCAGGGATCTTGTCGCGCGGTTCCGACTGCCGATGGAAGACAGCCGCGGCTTCCAATCCAATGCGCGGGTCAGGACCATGGAGCGGTTGGCAGGCTAACCCGAAAGGATCGCACGGTCAGGACAGGGCATTGCAGACATTGCGGGCCGTGTCCTGATCGGTGATCAGGATGGTAGCGATCTTGGCGGAGAGCATGCCGACTATGGCATTGGTCTTTTCCGGGCCGCCGCCGATGCAGATGCGGTCCTCGACAGTCATGAAATCCTCGAGCGGCATCACCAGATGGCGGTCATCGAATCCGGTGCGGATGACATGGCCCCCGGCATCGAAGAAATAACCGGAAGCAAAGCCCACCGCGCCTTTTGCGCGATACTGTTCGAGCAGTTCATCGGTCATGACGCCGGAATCCTCAAGCAGTGTCGGGCCGCTGAGGGCGGTCACACCGAAAAGTGTCTTGGTGCAATGGCGGAGAAGGCCGAAATGCTGCGCAACGATCGGCTCCTGCATCAGGAGCGTCTTCATCTCGGGATTGGAAACGACGCCCGGCGCATGAAGGTTGACGCAGCGCGCGTTGAGCCGTGTGGCGATGTTGGATGTGCAGAGTTCAGGCGAAAAATCATAGGTCGCAATTGAACTGCCGGTGACCTGCGCGACGGTGACGCCAGGCAGGTTTGCCGGCGACAGTGCTTTTGAAAGTGCCAGAACCGTACGCCCCCAGGCAACGCCGATGACATCGTCATCCATGATCCGTTGCTCGAGAATGCGGGCGCCCAGCCGCCCAATCCGTTCGTAGAGTGGTGAATCGGTGCCGCTCGAGGGCAGCACGAAACACTCCTTGAGCCCTGCCTTCTCACAGAGTTCGATCGAAAGATCCGCCCGTTCCAGCCGTGTCGGATCGATGGTGATCGTCACCACGCCCTCATCGCGCGCCTTTTGCAGCAAATTGAAAACGGACGCGCGGGATATGCCAAGTCGGGCAGCGATCTCGTCCTGTTTGAGACCTTCTTCATAGTAAAGCCACGCTGTCCAGAGCGGCAGATCCGATCCGAACTGCATCGGTGGAACGCGTCTTTTTGTGCCCCTTTCGGCTGGATTTTCAGGTTGCATGAATGCTTGGACCTCCGGATCTCAGTCCTTTTACTCTTTTTGCCCGACAAGTCCAGTTGCGACCCGGAGAGGGTGTAATGAAGAATGCCAACATAAATTGAAAAAAGACATTGACAAAAAACATAACCTCCTGAAAAATGCCACCAACAGATCGGGAGGAGAGAATGCAGAGCGCATCGAGCGCCCTTCGGCGTCCAGCCGGATGGCGTGACTGGAATGAATTGATCCGTGATGTCAGCGCGGGTGAGTGGATCAACCCTGATACCGGGCGGCCGGCGGAAGTGCCGTTCAAGACGGTGCTGATCGAGGACAGCCTGCGTGGTGGCGAAGCGGACCTGCTGATCAGGACCATGCCGGCGGCGCGCTATGCCGTGGTGGCCGATGCCGATACCTATGATGCGCTGGGATATGTCATTGCTCGCAGCCTCGGGGACCGGGCAATGACAGTAATCCTCGATCATCCGCATGCCGACGAAGGCTGCGTCAGCGATCTGCAGCAGAAGACACGGGGCGCTGATGCGCTCGTGGCGGTCGGCTCGGGAACGATCAACGATCTCTGCAAATATGCGACCGCCAAGGATGGCCGCCCCTATAGCGTGTTCGGCACAGCGCCCTCGATGAACGGCTACACCTCGACCACCGCTTCGATCACGCTCAACGACGGGCTGAAGACGACCTTGCCGGCCCATGCGGCCAAAGGCGTGTTCCTCGATATCGAGGTGTCTGCCGCCGCTCCGCAATATCTGATCGCCGCCGGTTTCGGCGACAGCCTCTGCCGATCGACGGCACAGGTGGACTGGTTCTTCTCCCACATCATGCTCGGCACGCATTATGCGACATCGCCCTATGTGCTGCAGACGGCAGATGAGGAGGCGATGCTGGCACGGTCGGCGGGTCTGGGCCACCGCGACCATGAGGCGATCGGCTACCTGCACCGGATTCTGACGCTCGGCGGCTATGGCATCAGCATTACCGGCATGAGCCATCCTGGCTCGATGGGCGAGCACCAGATTTCACACTGGATCGACAGTTTTGCCGGCGACCGGCATCCGGGTACCGTGCATGGCCAGCAGGTCGGTGTCACCTCTGTGACCATGGCCCGGCTGCAGGAGCTGATCCTGGCGAGCGAGACCGCACCCCGGATCCGCCCGACCGAGCTCGATGAAGCGGCGATTGCGGCGCGCTATCCGGCTGCGGCTGTCGGCTACTGTCTCGAAGCATCCCGTGCCAAGGCCATGGACCAGGCACGCGCTGACCGCTTCAATGCCGAACTCGAGGCCCGCTGGCCGGAACTGCGCAAGACGCTGCTTGCCATGGCCGTGCCGTCAAAAGTGCTGGCCGATCATATCCGCGCTGCCGGTGGCGGTGCGACTGCTGCCGAAATCGGAATGGATCGGGGCCTTTATCGCGAGGCGCTCCGCCACGCCAAGGAATTACGCAACCGCTATTCGATGCTCGATCTTGCCGCCGACATGGGCATTCTTGAAGATTTCATCGCGGAGGAATGCTGATGCGTCCGCTTTCCGAACTTGGCGATGCCAGCCTGGCACAGGTCCGGGTGGTCCTGACCGACATCGACGATACGCTGACCTCCGAGGGCCTGCTTCTGGCCGAGCCCTATGCGGCGCTCGAAAGGCTGGCGGATGCGGGCATTGCGGTGGTACCGATCACCGGCCGGCCGGCCGGCTGGTGCGATATGATTGCCCGGTTCTGGCCGGTCGCCGGCGTGGTGGGCGAAAACGGTGCCTTCTACTTTGCCTATGATCGCCAGGCCCGCAAGATGCGCCAACGTTTCTTCGCCACCGTCGAGGAGCGGCGCGAAAACCGCCGCAAGCTTGATGACCTACGCGAGCGGATCCTTGCCGAAGTGCCCGGCACCGGTATTGCTTCGGATCAGCTCTACCGAGAGGCGGATCTCGCCATAGATGTCTGCGAGGATGTCGATCCGGTGTCCGCCGAAGGTGTGGAGCGGGTGCTGGCGCTGTTTTCGGAAGCCGGCGCGGTGGCCAAGCTCTCCTCGATCCATGTCAACGGCTGGTTCGGCAACTATGACAAGCTGTCGATGACGCGGATCTTCTGCGCCGACCAGCTGGGTCTCGATATCGATCGCGACAAGGATCGCTTCGTCTTCGTCGGCGACAGCCCCAATGACGGGCCGATGTTCGCCTTCTTCCCCAACTCCTGCGGTGTGGCCAATGTGGCGGATTTTGCCGGTGGCAGCGCACCCTTGCCAAAATTCGTGGCCGAAAAGCGTGGCGGCGAGGGCTTTGTCGAGATCGCCAACCGGCTTCTGTCGGTGCATCAGGGGCCAGTCGTGAGGGAGCGTGCCCATGGCTGAGAACTACGATATCGCCATTGTCGGCGGCGGCATCAATGGTGCCGGCATCGCTCGGGACGCAGCCGGGCGCGGTTTGAAGGTCTATCTCTGCGAAAAGGGCGATCTTGGTGGCGCCACCTCGTCGGCATCGACCAAGCTCCTGCATGGCGGTCTGCGCTATCTCGAACATTATGAGTTCCGGCTGGTGCGCGAAGCCCTGCAGGAGCGCGAGCGGCTTTGGTCGATTGCACCGCATTTCGTCCGGCCGATGCGTTTCGTGCTTCCCTATGCGCCGGGCATGCGGCCGAAATGGCTGTTGCGGCTCGGCCTGTTCATCTACGACCATATCGGTGGCCGCAAGCTCCTGCCGGGAACGAGCACGGTCGATTTCAGGCGTTCGCCCATCGGCGAGGGACTCGGGAGCGGTTTTGCGACCGGCTACGAATATTCCGATTGCTGGGTCGAGGATAACCGGCTGGTGATCATGAATGCCATGGCCGCCCGGGAACTCGGCGCCACCATCGAGACGCACACGCGGATGACACTGGCAACCCGCGACAAGAACGGCTGGACGCTTTCGGTTTCCGGTCGTGGCCGGACCAGGGATATCCGCGCCCGCATTCTCGTCAATGCCGCCGGTCCCTGGGCCAATGACGTGGTCAAGCTCGCTTCGCGGGAGCCGGCACGTGGCAAGGTGCGTCTGGTCCAGGGCAGCCATATCGTTGTGCCAAAGCTTTATCGGCACGATCGCTGCTTCATCTTCCAGAATGCTGACGGGCGTATCATCTTCACCATCCCCTATGAGGGTGACTATACGTTGATCGGCACGACCGACCGGGATTTCACCGGTGAACTTGAAGGGTTCGGCGCCAGCGAGGAGGAGAAGGCCTATCTTTGCGCTGCCTCCAGCCGCTATTTCGAACGACCCGTCCGCGTCGAGGAGATTGTCTGGAGCTATTCGGGTGTCCGCCCGCTTTATGACGACGGTGCCGGTGCTGCCCAGCAGGCGACGCGCGACTATGTGCTGGAAGTCAACAATGTGGATGGGATCGGAATGATTTCCGTCTTCGGCGGCAAGATCACGACCTATCGCCGGTTGGCGGAGTCGGTGCTCGGCCGGATCGTCGAATTGCTGCCCGAGGAGGAGGGCAGGGAGATTGCCGCACAGACCGGATGGACGGGTCGTGCGGCACTGCCCGGCGGCGATTTTCCGATCGACGAACGCGGTGCGCGACTGGCTGATGTCGAGAAGCGCTATCCCTTTCTCGGAGCGAAGCGGGCTGCGCGCATGTTCAGCTACTATGGCACCCGCATCGACCGGGTCCTTGCCGGTGCGCGGCGTCTGGAGGATCTCGGCCGCGACTTCGGCGCCGGGTTGACCGAGCGCGAGCTGGATTATCTCAAACGGGAAGAATGGGCCGTATCGGCTGAAGATGTGGTGTTCCGGCGCAGCAAGCTCGGCTTGCGTCTTTCTGCCGAACAGATCGCAGCCATCGACGATTATCTCGCCGGACCGAGGAAAAGCATGGCGAGCTGAGCATACCCGCCACCGGGGATAGGGTGGGCCAGGGGCAGGAGGAGCCCCGAGGGAGGAAACATGTATCTGGGAATTGATCTCGGCACATCAGGTGTGAAAGCGATCCTGATCGACGAAGAGCAGCAGCTCGTGGGCGAGGAGAGCTCGCGGCCGCTCGATGTTTCCCGGCCGCACCGCGGCTGGTCGGAACAGGACCCCGAACTCTGGTGGCAGGCGGTAACCGAAGCCGTCGACCGGCTGGCCTTGGCCTTTCCGGTCCAGATGGCGGCGGTGCGCGGCATCGGACTGTCCGGACAGATGTATGGTGCTACGTGTCTCGATGAAAGCGACCGCCCGCTCAGGCCCGCCATCCTGTGGAACGATACCCGCACCGAGCGCCAATGCGCAGCACTGAAGCAAGTGATGCCGGATATCGGCAGGATCGCAGGCCGCAATCCCAGCCTGGGCGTGACCGCACCCAAGCTGATGTGGTTGCGCGATCATGAACCGGACCTTTTTTCGCGGATCCGCACGGTGCTGCTGCCGAAAGATTATGTGCGGCTGAAACTCTCCGGCGACAAAGTGTCCGACCTGGCCGATTCGAGCGGCACAATGTGGGTGGATGTTGGGGCGCGCGACTGGTCCGAACCATTGCTTGCCGCCTCGTCCATGGATGTCGGCCAGATGCCGCGGCTCTGTGAAGGCACAGAGGCGACGGGTCGTCTGCGTGCCGAACTATGCCGGCGCTGGGGAATGGCGGTCGCTCCCGTCATTGCCGGTGGCGGTGGCGATAATGCCTGCGGCGCCTGCGGAACCGGTGTCATCAAGGACGGCATGGGTACGGTTTCGCTCGGCACATCCGGCGTTCTCTTCGTCGCCAATGGCGTAGCGCGTCCCAGCATGGTTCATTCCATCGAGACGCTCTGCCATTCCGTACCTGGCGTATGGCACCAGATGTCGGTGATCCTGTCGGCTACCTCCTGCCTGAACTGGCTAGCGGGGCTGCTCAAGCGGCCCGCAAGCGAACTGGTGGCCGAACTGGGAACCGACCTTGGCGCGCCGGCACCAGTGGTGTTCGTGCCCTTTCTCGACGGATGCTGGTCGCCGCATGCCGATGCCTCCATTCGCGGTGCCTTCGTCGGGCTCAACCATAGCAGCGATGACGCGGTCCTGACCCGTGCGGTTCTGCAGGGGGTAGCCTTTGCCATGCGGGAATGCGCCGATGCCTTCCGCTCGACCGGGACGAGGATCGACAATCTGCTCGCCATCGGAGGCGGCTCGCGCAGTGAATTATGGCTCAAGATCATGGCCACAATCCTCGGTGTTGAACTGCAAGTCCCGGCATCGAGCCAGCTCGGCGCCGCCTTCGGAGCGGCGAGGCTGGCCATCATCGCAGCGGAGAATGCCGCGCCGGAATCGATCTTGGTGCCGCCACCGATCCGCAACTCGATTTCCCCGGATAGCGCTCGGGAGGAGAGCTATCAGGAGAATTACCAGACCTGGCTTTCGGTCATTCCGGATGTCCGCAAGGCTTCGGCCGCGCTCGCAAGGGCAAGCTGAAAAGCCGCGCTCCGCCTGATTGGGTCAGACGGAGCGCGGGAGCAACCCTCGGGCGCTGCAACGCCCGATCCTATGGAAATATGCTCTTTTGGGAGGACGATAATGAACATAAACGACCTGAACTTCAAGCTTTCACGCCGAACGCTGATGGGCGGCGCGGCACTTTTGGCCGCAACCCAGATGCTCGGTGCGAGCAATGCCCGTGCCCAGAACGCCGATCGTAAATTTGCCGCCGCGCTCGGCTGGACGACCTATGATTCCGGTCGCCATCTGCAGGACGGTTTCACGGCTGCCGTGCAGGAACTCGGCGGCAACCTGACGACCACCGACGCCGGTTTCGACGCCAAGACGCAGACTGACCAGATCGATTCGCTGATTGCCTCCAAGCCCGATGCGCTGTTCATCACCCCTGCCGATGCCGTGGCGATTGCGCCGGCCGTGCAGCGCGCCATCACCGCCGGCATTCCCGTTTTCTGTGCCGACAGCGCGGTGCCGGGCGTTGCCGTCAACACGACTTCGATGTCCAACAATTTCGGCATGGGCGCCTATTCCTGCGAGCACATCGCAAAGAAGCTTGGTGGCAAGGGCAAGATTGCCCGAGTGCTCCTGCCTCAGAACGAAAGCTGGGACCAGCGGACGCTCGGCATGGAATGGACGCTGCGTCGTTACCCCGACATCAAGATCGTGGCCGACTGGGCGTTTGCGCTGGCGGGCAACGTTACGCCACGCCAGGCGGTCGACAATATTCTCACCGCCAATCCCGATATCGATGCCATCTGGTGCGCCTGGGACGGTGCGGCGGTGGAAGGCACTCTGGCGGCGCGCGCTGCCAACAAGCCGGACCTGATCATCACCGGCATTGACGGTGGTTCGCAGGCCTTCACCTACATCGCCGGCCCCTCGCAGCTCAAGCTTTCCATGGCGCAGAGTTTCTATGAGATGGCCTATCTCTCGGTTTTCTATGCGCAACAGCATCTCTCCGGCAAGAAGACGCCCCGACTTGTCATCACCCCCACCTATGCCGTTGACGAGTCCATGCTGAAGGCCGGGATTCCGGACGATTTCGATGTGCCCGGACGGGCCGCCGAACTGGGCTGGGTCCGCGCCGTCTGACCGGAGCCGGGCTGGCCGCCCTCGCGACGGCCAGCCCGAACTGCAACCATAATACTGTCTGGAGGTCCGGATATGTCTCATCCGGCATTGAGAGCGCGCGCGGTTTCGAAGCGCTTCGGCCCCGTCAATGCGCTCAGCGACGTCGATTTCATCCTCGAAGCGGGAGAAGTCCATGCGCTGCTGGGCGTCAATGGAGCGGGGAAATCCACCTTCATCAAGATCCTTTCCGGTGTCTATCAGCGCGATGCGGGGTCGATCGAGGTCGATGGTCAGGCGATCGATTGCCGCAACCCCAAGGATGCGATCCGCCATGGCATCGCGACCGTGCAGCAGCATCCGGAACTGGTCGGCGATTTCACCGGCTACGAAAACATCTTCCTCGGTCGCGAGGCCCAACGCCCCGGCCTGTTGTCGCGAATTGACCGGGCCGGATTGGCGCGGCGGGCCGCAAGCTTTCTCGCCCGCTTTCCTGTCGAAATCGACCTTACCCGCAAGGTGGCGGAGATGTCGGCGGTCGAGCGCGAGATCGTTGCCATCCTGCAGGCGCTTGCCGGCGATCATATCCGTATTCTTATTCTCGATGAGCCGACCTCGACGCTGACGGAGGTGGAGAAGAAGCTGCTTTTCAAACTCATCGACACGCTGCGCGCGGGCGGTATTGCCGTGCTCTACATCACGCATCGGCTTGAAGAAGTACTCGAAATTGCCGACCGGCTGTCGGTCTTTCGCGGTGGAAAGCTCGTGGCCACCATGCCTGTGGCTGATGTCAAACAGCAGAATCTGTCGCTTGCCACCCTGATGTTGGGCCAGGCGCTCGACAATGTCTTCCCGGCCAAACGCGATGGGGCGGCCATCGGCGCCGAGGTGCTCAAGGTCAGCCGGCTGTCGAGCGCCGGAAAATTCGAGACGATCAGCTTCAGCGTCAACAAGGGCGAGATCGTCGGCATCTTCGGTCTGGTGGGCTCCGGCGTCGATGAGCTGGCCAAGACCCTGTTTGGCGCCAATCCCGCCTCAAGTGGCGAGATGATGGTTTCCGGCAGATCGATCCGACCCGCCTCTCCCAAGGAGGCGCTGCAAAGTGGTATCTTCCTCGTCCCGGGTGACCGAAGGGTCGAGGGGCTGGCGCTGGCCGAAAACGCCATCTTCAACATCACGCTCGCCAATCCCGACCGTGCCGCCGGGTTTGCGGGCTTCCTGCGTCGCCGCTCAAATCGCCGGGCAAGCACGGAATTTGCAACGCGCCTGGCGCTGAGCCCGCCCAACCTTTCCATGGCGGTTTCCGGCTTTTCCGGCGGCAACCAGCAGAAGATTGTTGTCGCCAAGGGTCTTTTCGCCGACGCCGAGGTTTACATCATCGTCGAGCCGACGGTCGGCGTCGATATCGGCGCCAGAGCCAAGCTTTATGGCCTGATGCGCGAACTCGCGCGTTCAGCGGGCGTCATTGTCATATCGAGCGATTGCGACGAGGTGCATGGCCTCGCTGACCGGTCTTTCGCACTCTACAAAGGCCGGCAGATCGGGGTCCCTTCCGCCGAGATCACCAGGGATGGGTTGCTGCTGGCCGGCATCATGGGAGAATGCAGACATGTCTAACCGGAAAGTCTTGCCGCATGGAAGCGGTCGTCTCCTCGGCTTCGCAGCGCTAGTTCTGGTGGTGGCAGCCGGCTTCTATCTTGCCGAACCGCGCTTTCTGTCAGCGCAGAACATATCGGCCGTGACCCGCCACATGGCGGCCAATGGTCTGGCGGCTCTCGGGCTGACCCTGGTGGTGATCGTACGCAAGTTCGATCTCTCCTTTGCGGGCACGGCCTGTTTTGCCGCCATGACCATCGGGTTCGTCATTGCCGGCGGTCATGGGTTATGGCTCGCGATCCTGGCGGGGCTGCTGGTGGCGGCGCTGGTCGGGCTCGTCAACGGTCTCGCGATCAGCTATCTCAGATTGCCCGATATCGTGACCACCATTGCGACCGGTTCGATCGCCGGAGGCCTGGCTTTCGTCTATTCCAAGGGAAGGACGATCTTTCAGAATTTCATGGGCTCCGGCATCCTCGACCTCAACGATGCGCGCATTCTGGGCTTCAGCCTCTCCTTCGTGTTCCTGATTGCGCTCTATCTCGTCGCCTGGGCGATCATGCACCGCACGCGTTTCGGCGCCGGTTTCTATGCCACCGGTGAAAATCCGGTCGCTGCCTTCTATTCCGGCGTGCCGGTCAAGCTTTATACGATGGCAGCCTTCGTGATCTGCGCATTGACGTCGGTTCTGGCCGTCATCCTGATTCTCGCCGAATCCGGCACGGCCGACACCAACGAGGGCGCCAATCTGATGATGCCGGCCTATGCCGGGGTGTTTCTGGGTGCCGCCCTGATGGGTCGTACCTCGGCGCTTGCCACGCTCTCGGGCACCTTTCTGATCACCATGCTGCTTGACGGATTCTCGCTGCTCGGCATTCCCTTCTACTACAGCGACGGCGTCGTCAGCTTTATCCTGCTGGCGGGGGTTGTCGCGTTCGATCAGCGGTTCAGGGATTTTGTCGCCAGCTTCTCCGTCTTCCTCACCACCTCGCCTTCGTCCAGGGGATCACGCCAGTGACCGACGTTCTATCCGCCTCATCCGTCACCAAACAAAGCGCCGGACAGTCCTTCGGTCGTCTGGTCAGCCGCTACTGGCTGCTGGTGACGCTCGCCGCCATGATTGCCACCTTCGCGTTCCTCGCACCGCAGCTTGTCGATAGCTCCAACATTGCGACAATCCTGCGTTCCTCAGCGTTGATGGCGATCATGATCCTGGGCCTGACCTGGGTGATGGCCGCCGGCAAGATCGATGTCAGTTTCATGCATGTTGCTGCCCTCGGCAACATGACGACTGCCTTCTTGCTGGCGGCCGGCCAGGGCTGGCTCGTTTCGGGTATCGCCGGCGTGGCCGTGGGTGCTGTGGCCGGGCTTGTCAACGGCGTCCTCATTGCCGTTTTGCGCATTCCCCCCCTGATCGTCACCATTGCCACCGGTGGCATCTGCGCCTCGATTGCGGCGGCCCTCGGAAAGGGAACCTCCATCCGCATCAGCGATCCCGGTCCGCTTGGTGACCTGATCTTCACAAATCTCGGCCCGGTGCCGGTCATCACCATCATCGTCGCCGTGATCTACGCCATTTCCTGGTTCATGCAGGAAAAGCTGACCTTCGGCCACTATGTCTTCGCCACCGCCGAGAGCGAGGAAGCCGTCAACGAAGCCGGCATTTCGGTGCGTAGTCTGCTGATGGTGTTGTTCGTCTTTTCGGGTGTGATGTCGGCGCTGGCGGGCGTGCTGCTGGCCGCCACGCTATCCTCGGGCCAGCCGATGATCGGGTCCTCCTACTTCATCGATGGTCTGACGGCCGTTCTGCTCGGTAGCCTTATGCTCCGGGTCGGCAAACCGAATGTGATCGGCACCACGACTGCGATTCTTCTCCTGGCGGTGCTGGTCAGCGGCAGCGCCATGATCGGCTGGGCGGACTATCAGCGCCAGATCATCAAGGGTGTGCTGCTCCTTGTCGGTGTCACGGTTGCGATGCGCGCCGGCGGCACCCGCGACGGACAGATTGGAGGTTGACAATGGCTGGGAACGGCAAAGCCTATTTCATCGGCCTCGATGGAGGCACCGGCGGCGCCCGCGCCATCATCACCAACACGCAAGGCGATGTGGTCGCGATGGCGACGCATGACTATGCGACCCATTTCCCACGACCCGGCTGGGCCGAGCAGACGCCGGAGGATTGGTGGCGGGCCTCGATGCTCGCCGTTCGCCATGCCGTGCGCGATGGTGGTATCAGTCCCTCCGATATCCATGCGATCTCCGCTGACGGTACTTCAAGTACGCTGGTCGCGCTCGACGAGAATCTCGAGCCCGTTATGCCGGCGATACTGTGGATGGACAATCGTGCTGCGGCGCAAGCGAGGCGGATGACGGCCACCGGTGATGCCGCCCTTCGCCGTTCACGCGGGGGCGTGAGCTCCGAATGGATGATCCCGAAGATCCTCTGGCTCAAGGAAAGCCGGCCGGATCTGTTCGACAAGGTCCGCTGGTTCGTCGAAATGACAGACTATCTGGCATTGCGGCTGACAGGCCGGCTGACGCTCGGGCTCAACCACATCACCAATCGCTGGTTCTATGACGGGCGTCGCGGCGGCTGGCCCACCGGCTTCTTCGACAAGATCGGCCTGGCAGGCATTGTCGAACGTTTCCCCGATGAAATCCTGCCGCTTGGCGCACCAATTGGCCGGCTGAGCTCGGAAGCGGCTGATGCGCTCGGCCTCTTGCGTGACACGATGGTGGTGGCCAATGGCACCGACGCCTATGTGGCGATGGTGGGCCTTAATGTCTGCGAAGCCGGGCGCACTGCTTTCATCACCGGCTCGTCGCATCTGGTGTTGCCGATGACCGACCGGGATATCGAAGTGCCCGGCATTTTCGGACCGCATCCGGATTGCGTCATTCCAGGCCTCTACGTGATGGAAGGCGGGCAGGTGTCATCCGGTTCGATCGTGCGCTGGTGGCATGACCATATCGGCAAGCTCGGCGGCGGCCCCGATACCTATGCGCTGATGCTGGCCGAGGCAGAGAACATCGCCATCGGTGCCGATGGCCTGGTGGCGCTGGATTTCTGGCAGGGCAATCGCAATCCCTATATCGACTACGACCTCCAGGGCGCGCTTTGGGGCCTGACCCTCAAACATACGCCGGCGCACATGTTGCGCGCCTTCATCGAATCGATCGCCTTCGGCACCGAGAACATCCTGCGGACCCTGAAGGACAATCAGGTCGATATCTCCACTTTCGTCATGTGCGGCGGGGCAACGCGCACGCCGTTCTTCGTGCAGATGCATGCCGATGTTGCAGGCATCCCGATCATGATCCCGGAAGTGCTCGATGCGACCGCTTTCGGTTCGGCGATCACAGCGGCCGTTGGCGCTGGCTTCTTCGGCTCGCTGCCGGAAGCCTCGCGGCATATGGTGCGGCAGAAAAGCGTGGTCGAGCCCAACATGCAGGCGCATGCGGCCTATGGCGAAGTGTTCGAATTCTATCGTGATACCCATGATGCGCTGCAGCCGCTGATGCATCGCAGGGCCCGGCGATAGGCCAGCCAGGCCATCTTTCCGAAGAAAATGGCCGGCCTATTCGCCGCCGGCCTTCGTCTGTTGGGCGTCGCGCGCGGCCTTCAGCCGGGCGAAATCATCGCCGGCATGGTGCGACGAGCGGGTAAGCGGGCTTGCGGCCACCATCAGGAAACCCTTGGCATAGGCGACCGTCTCATAGGACTTGAACTCCTCCGGCGTCACGAAGCTGACGACGCGGTGATGCTTGCGCGTCGGTTGCAGATATTGCCCGATGGTCATGAAATCGACGTCCGCCGTGCGCAGGTCATCCATCAGTTGCAGCACTTCGTTGCGTTCTTCGCCGAGGCCGACCATGATGCCCGACTTTGTGAACATGGTCGGATCGAGTTCCTTGACCCGCTGCAGAAGCCGGATCGAGTGGAAATAGCGCGCGCCGGGGCGGACGGTGAGATAGTTGCCCGGCACCGTTTCGAGATTGTGGTTGAACACGTCCGGCTTGGCGGCGACAACACGCTCGAGCGCGCCGGGCTTCTTGAGAAAATCGGGCGTCAGGATCTCGATCGTCGTCAAAGGCGACGCGGCCCGGATGGCGAGGATCACCTTTTCGAAATGTTCGGCACCACCATCCTCGAGATCGTCGCGATCGACCGAGGTGATGACGACATGGGAAAGACCCATCTTGACCACGGCCTTGGCGATGTTCTCCGGCTCGGATTGATCGAGGGCCAAGGGCTTGCCGGTCGCGACATTGCAGAAGGCGCAGGCGCGGGTGCAGATCTCGCCCATGATCATGAAGGTGGCGTGTTTCTTGTCCCAGCATTCGCCGATATTGGGGCAGCCGGCCTCTTCGCAGACGGTGACGAGATTGTGTTCCTTGACGAGCGCGCGCGTCTCGGAATAGCCCTTCGACACCGGTGCGCGCACGCGGATCCAGTCCGGCTTGCGCATGACTTCCTGGTCCGGGCGATGCGCCTTTTCCGGATGCCGCACCCGCTTTTCCGTCGTCGTGTCGAGGATCGTTACCATCAGCGTGAACCGGAAATGTCGTGATAGACCGAGGCGATAGCGAGGAAATCGCTTGCCTTCAGGCTCGCCCCGCCGATCAAAGCACCGTCGACATGATCGATGGCGAGAAGCTCGCGCGCATTGGCAGCCTTGACCGAACCACCATACAGAATGCGCATGGCCTGGCCTTCGCTGCCGTACCGTGCCACCAGAAGTGCACGAATGTGGGCATGCACTTCCGCCACTTCGGCGGCCGTGGGCGTGAGCCCCGTACCGATGGCCCAGACCGGTTCGTAGGCAATGACCACCGTTGCGGCCCTGGCGCCCGCAGGCACCGATGCGGCCAGCTGCTGTTCGACGATCGAAAGCGCTTCGCCGGCACGCCGTTCGGTTTCGGTCTCACCGATGCAGATGATGGTGACGAGACCTTTGCCAAGGGCGGCGTCGGCCTTGGCACAGACAAGGTCGCTGGTCTCGGCATAGAGGGTGCGGCGTTCGGAATGGCCGAGAATGACGTGGCTGGCTCCGCAATCGCCGAGCATGGCGGCGGAGATTTCGCCGGTATAGGCGCCATCAGACTTCTCATGGCAGTTCTGGCCGCCGATCAGCAGACGGGAGCCGTGTGCCGTTCTGCTTGCGCGCTCGATCAGGGTAGCGGGCGGACAGATCAGGAGATCGATGCTGGCCGGCAGCGCATCGAGGCCGGCGACTATGGCCGCCAGCTGTTCGAGCGATTGGCCGGTGCCGTTCATTTTCCAGTTGCCGGCGACGAGCGGGCGGAGGAGCGATGTCATGGTGTTTTCCGTTCGGTTGTCGTTCAAGCGTTGAAATTGAGCCTGTAACGCTCCTCGAGAAGCCCGACCGTCTGGTCGATTTCCGCCTCGCGGCGGCTTTCATCCCAGCCGAGTTCGGTTGCGGCGATGCCCGCAAGATTGTGCAGGCCGGTCAGGGTCAGGGCGTTCTCGAAAGGCAGGAGCGTACGACGAAGTGCGATATCGGTCAGGCGCGTGACACGCTCACGGGCGCAGATCCAGCGGATTTCGCCAACCAGATAATCCTTGCAGCCGTCAACTTTGGCCAGATCGTCACCCTTCAGGAGTTCGCCAACCTCCATGGCCTGGCTGCCATAACGGCGCACCAGCCTTTCGGCGATATCCGGCGCGAGCGCGTATGCCTGCTCTAGTTTGCCGGCGAGCGCCTGTTGCGCCATTCTATCCTGTGGCTTGAGATTTGCAGCGCCGCCGATCGGCGCATCGAGCGTCGATTTGCTGCGCCGCTTGCCGAGTCTGCCGAGCACGACATCGGCCAATTGCTCGGCGCAGGCGCGGTAGGTCGTCCATTTGCCGCCGACCAGCGTCACAAGATCGAAAGGCCGGCTTCCATCGGGCTCGTAGACGCGGAAACTGTGATCGCGGCTGATCGCGCCGGTCGTGCCATCGCCGGAATGGGGCAGGGGCCGCAAGCCCGCATAGGCAAAGGTAATCTCTTCCCGTTTGGCATTGGCGCCCGGCAGCACCTGCTCCAGCACGTCGAAAAGATAGGCGATTTCGTCATCCGAGCAACGGACCGTGTCGGGATTGTCGGCGCGGATATCGGTGGTACCGAGCAGAATCAGTTCGTCATCGAGCGCATAGACCAGGCAGGCCCGGAAATCATGGGTCTCGAAATAGAGCATGCCATCGCCGAGCTGGCGGGCAATATCGGGCCGACGCAGCACCAGATGTGAGCCACGCGTGCCGCCGATCAGCTTGCCTTCGATGCCAAGGCGCCGGTTTGCCTCATCGACCCAGGGGCCGGCACAATTGACGACGAGCTTCGGCTTGATGCGGAGGATCTCGCCGTTGATCTCGTCATTGAGCAGCACCGCGTCACCGTCCGAGCCCTTGAGTGCCATATAGGGAATGGCGAGGCTTGCCGGGCAGTCGCGCTCGGAATCCTTGACGAGTTCGAGCGCCAGCCGTTCCGGATGCGTCAGGCGCGCATCGTAATATTCGGCAATGGCGCGGACGCGACCCGAAAGCATCGGCATGCGCTGACGCAACTCTGCCCCCGATACGAGCCGATGATCCGGCATCATGCGGTTCTTGCGGCCGAAGCGGTCGAAGAACATCAAGCCAAGCTTGACGACGAAGATGCCCTTCGGTCCTGGCGTTTTCTTGAGTTTGAGGAAACGCAGGCCAGCGGAGAACATGCCACCGAAATAGTTGAAGGCCGGCACCCAGACCGGCAGCGGCCGGACGAGATGGTGCGCGTTGCGCAGGAGATGATTGCGCTCGATGACCGATTCCTTGACCAGTGCGAACTCACCGGTTTCCAGATAGCGCAACCCACCATGGATCAGTCGCGAAGGGGCGGCACTGGTGCCGGACGAAAAATCGGCCTTGTCGACAAGTAATGCGCTGACGCCCTGCAAGGCAAGATCTCGGTAGAGCCCGATACCGTTGATGCCGGCGCCGACGATAAGGACTTCGGGAATGCTTTCCTTGTCGGTCCTGAGCTTGGCAATCAGGTCCTGTCTACTGCGCATTTCTTCCTCCCCTCCAGACTGTTCGGAGCATCGTTTCTATAGTGACAGTTTATTTCGATTAAAAGCTTTTTTTCACACTAAAAGTGTATCAAAAATGAAAAAAGCCATATAAATCAATATTTAAGACGTGTAAAAAATTTTCTTACAACACCAATTGACAATTTCGCTGGGACCAATAGCTTAGGTTTCGAGGAAGAAAGCCGCAGTGAGGTCATACCTCGATATCCGTGTGGAGACGGAGGCGGCCAGGGGGAGAATGGTGATGCGTGAACGCCTTATTGGCATCGACGCTGGTGGCACGATGACGAAAGTCGTGCTGCTTGATGCGTTCGGAAACGAACTTGCCTGCGAGCGACGTCCCAATATCATGCTGATGCCGAGGGAAGGGTGGACGGAGCGCGACCCGGATGCGATGTGGGCGGCGGCCTGTGATGCCCTGCAGTCGCTGATGATGAAAACAGGCGTCGATCCGGCCGACATCGTGGCAGTGACGCCATCCGGTTATGGCGGTGGCGTCTATTTCGTCGATGCTGATGGTCGGGCGGTCCGCAACGGTCTCGTTTCTACCGATACGCGCACCCTTCCGCTGATTGCGCGCTGGACCAGGACCGGTTTGGCAAATGCGATCAGCAAGCACATCCAGCAACAGATCTGGCCGGGTCAGACGCTTCCTATCCTAGCCTGGTTCCAGGAAAACGAGCCGGACCTCCTCGGTCGCACCGCTCATGTGCTGTCCTGCAAGGATTTTCTGCGGATGCGGCTTTGCGGCGATGTATCAACCGATCCGACCGATGCCGGATGTTCCGGCTTCCTCAATGTAACGCGCGGTGTGATTTCCGAAGAGGCTTTCGCCGCTGCCGGACTGTCGGCCTGGTTGAACAGGTTGCCGCCGATCGGGTCTTCCGCCGAGATTGTCGGCGGTGTGTCGGATGCGGTTGCTGCTGCGACCGGATTGAGGGCGGGTACGCCGGTTGTCCGTGGTGTCTATGATGTCGTCGGCTGCTCGCTGGCGTCGGGTGCGCTCAGGCCAAGCCAGCTTGCGGTCGTTGCCGGCACTTTCGCCATTCATTCGACGATCAACGCAAAACCATCGATCGATCCGCTGCCGACCATTCAGACGCCCTATCCGGTCGGCGATCAGTTGCTGGCAACAACGGCAACCCCGACGTCTGCCAGCAATCTCGAATGGCTTTGCAAGACGGTGCTTGCAGCCGAGGCGCAACAGGCACTCGAAGCCGGTCGCAGCATCTATGATGTCTGCAATGATCTGGTCGAGGGTACGATCGGGCGCCCAAACAGCATCCTGTTTTTCCCGTTTCTCTTTGACGGGCCGCGCGGTGCGCCTGCCGGGTTCCTCGGGCTCAAGGCCGGCGCCGGCCTGGAAGATATTGTGCGTGCCGTCTATGAAGGTGTCGTCTTCGCCCATCGTTACGACATGACCTATCTTCTGACCGGACCGGATGCGGCGAGCCCGGATGTGATCCGGCTGGCCGGCGGGCCGTCGCGGAGCGATGTCTGGTCGCAGATGTTTGCGGACGGGCTCGGCCTGCCGGTGGAAATTGCCAATGGCAGTGAGTTCGGCGCCAAGGGTGGCGCAATTGTCGGTGCTGTCGCCGCTGGCATTTACCGAGATGTGCCGGAAGCGATCTCCAAGATGGTTTCGGTGACCAAGCGATTTGAGCCCGATCCGGTGCGGCAGGCAGCATTGACCCGCAAATATCGCTCTTTCCTGGCGGCGATCGATGTTGTCGCCGATCTCTATGCTGCCGACCAGGATAATGACGCCGGCCAGGCGCTGGCCAGCTGACCGACCCGACATATTGATATTGTTTTGCCTGCCCGAGGGGGGAATGACGTGCTTGAGTTGAAGAATGTTAGCAAGATGGTCGGCGGCGAGGTGCATCTGCATCCGACCAGCCTGACTCTCGAGCGCGGCAGCCTGAATGTACTGCTGGGGCCGACCCAATCCGGGAAAACCTCGCTAATGCGCCTGATGGCTGGCCTCGACCAGCCAACGACGGGCGAGGTCTGGTTCGAAGGCGTCAATGTGACCGGCAAACGGGTGCAAGACCGCAATGTCGCGATGGTCTACCAGCAATTCATCAATTACCCGTCGATGACGGTCTATGACAATATTGCCTCACCGATGCGGATCGGCGGTCGCGCAGCAGCCGAGATCGACAGGGCGGTGATGAAGGCGGCCGAGCTGATGCGGCTCACCCCCTATCTCAAGCGGTTGCCGCTCGAGCTTTCCGGTGGCCAGCAGCAGCGCACGGCGCTCGCTCGCGCCATGGTCAAGAATGCAAGCCTCGTGCTGCTCGATGAGCCGCTCGCCAACCTCGATTACAAGCTGCGCGAGGAATTGCGCGCCGAACTGCCGAAAATTTTTGCCGAGACCGGGTCGATTTTTGTCTATGCGACGACGGAGCCATCTGAAGCCTTGTTGCTCGGTGGGAATACGGCCACCCTTGCGGAAGGCCGGATCAGCCAGTTTGGTCCGACCGTTTCGGTCTACCGTAAGCCGGTGGATATTGTCACCGCTAGAACTTTTTCGGATCCGCCGCTCAACACGCTCCATGTCGAGCGACATGGCAACGCGCTTCATGCGTTCGGCCGCGAAATCATGCCTTTGCCGCCGCAATTGGCAAAGGTGCCCGAAGGGCCGCTGACGATTGCGATCCATCCGCACCACCTGTCCCTGGCGCCGGTGGGTACGGATGCGACCGCCATCCGCGTACGCACCATGGTTTCCGAAATCACGGGGTCGGAAAGCTTCATTCACATCGAGTTCGGCCGCGAACGGTGGGTCGTGCTGGAAAGTGGCGTCCACGAGATCGAGCCCGATATCGAACTCGATATTCATTTCGATGCCGCCCGCATCATGGCCTTCGGAGCCGATGGGCGCGCTTTGACCGGCGGATGGGAGGCCTGACATGGCAAAGATTGGTCTTCACGGCATTCGTCACGCCTATGGTGTCCGGCCCGGCCGGCCGAATGATTATGCTTTGAAAGAGGTCAGCCATGACTGGGAGGATGGCGGCGCTTACGCACTGCTCGGCCCTTCCGGCTGCGGCAAGACCACGCTGCTCAACATCATTTCCGGCCTCGTCACCCCGTCTGAGGGACAGATCCTGTTTGATGGCCGTGATGTCACGCATCTGTCAACCGAAGAACGCAACATCGCCCAGGTGTTCCAGTTCCCGGTGATCTACGACACGATGACGGTGTTCGACAATCTCGCCTTCCCGCTGCGCAACCGCGGCGTGCCCGAGGCGGAGGTGCGGCGAAAGGTCAACGAGATCCTCGAGATCACCGGGCTTGCCGATCGCGCCAAACGCAAGGCACGCGGTCTGACGGCCGATCTCAAGCAGAAGATCTCGCTCGGCCGCGGCCTTGTTCGTTCCGATGTCAACGCCATTCTGTTCGACGAGCCGCTGACCGTCATCGACCCGCATATGAAGTGGCAGTTGCGTTCGCAGCTCAAGATGCTGCATCGCCAGTTCGGTTTCACCATGGTCTATGTCACCCACGACCAGACCGAAGCGCTGACATTCGCCGACAAGGTGGTGGTGATGTATGAGGGCGAGATCGTCCAGATCGGCACGCCGGCGGAACTGTTCGAGCGCCCGAGCCACACATTCGTCGGCTATTTCATCGGCTCGCCCGGCATGAACGTGCTTCCGGCGCAGGTGGATGGCGCGAGCATCATTGTCGGCGATCAGTCGATCGCGATCGATCGGGCGCCGAAGATTGCAGGTGCAAGTCGGATCGAGCTCGGCATCCGGCCCGAATTTATCCGTCTTGGTCGCGAAGGCATGCCGGTCACGGTCACAAAGGTCGAGGATATTGGCCGTCAGAAGATCGTGCGTGCTGCCTTTGCTGGCAAGCCGATCGCGATCGTCCTGCCTGAGGACGGCGAAATTCCCACCGACGCGCGGGTCAGCTTCGACCCGCAAGGCATCAACATCTACGCCGATTCCTGGCGCGTGGCCGTGGAGGGCTGACCATGGAAAAGACCTGGAACAACAAGGCCTGGTTCATGGTTCTGCCAGTGCTTGTGCTGGTGGCCTTCTCTGCCGTCATTCCGCTGATGACAGTGGTGAACTATTCGCTTCAGGACACGTTCGGCAACAACCAGTTCTTCTGGGCCGGTACCCAGTGGTTCGAGGAGGTTCTGGCATCGGAGCGTTTCTGGAATGCGCTTTGGCGCAACCTCGCCTTCTCGGGCATCGTGCTGCTGATCCAGATTCCGCTCGGCATCTTCATCGCGCTCAACATGCCCAAACGCGGGCTGGGCGTGCCGGTGAGCCTCGTCTTGATGGCATTGCCTTTGCTGATCCCGTGGAATGTCGACGGCACGATCTTCCAGCTGTTGGGTCGGGCTGACATCGGTCTGGTCGGGCGAGGCCTCGCCAACATGGGCATTGCGTTCAACTATGCGTCTGATACCGCCCATGCCTGGATCACCGTCGTGGTCATGGATGTCTGGCACTGGACCAGTCTTGTCGTGCTCCTTTCCTATGCCGGCCTCGTGTCGATCCCGGACGCCTATTATCAGGCAGCTAAGATCGATGGTGCCTCGCGCTGGTCTGTGTTCCGCTTCATTCAGCTTCCCAAGCTCAAGCGCGTGCTGCTGATCGCCGTGCTGCTGCGCTTCATGGACAGTTTCATGATCTATACCGAACCCTTCGTCGTCACCGGCGGCGGCCCCGGAACCTCGACGACGTTCCTGTCGATCGATCTCGTCAAGATGGCGATCGGCCAGTTCGATCTCGGCCCGGCGGCTGCGATGTCGATCATCTACTTCCTGATTGTCCTGCTGCTGTCATGGGTCTTCTACACGATCATGACGACAAGCGACGCCAAGGCGTAAGGAGAGAAACGTGAATATGTCTACCGCGTCTGCAACCACACCATTTCCCAGGCGGAAAAAGCCGGTCTCCTTCGGCTGGCTGGTGCCAACCCTTTACATCGTCTTCCTGATGATCCCGATCTACTGGCTCGTCAACATGAGCTTCAAGGACAATAACGAGATCATGTCCACCTTCTCGTTGTGGCCGCTGAACCCGACGATCCGGAACTATGTTGTGATCTTCACCGATCCGTCCTGGTACAATGGCTATATCAATTCGATCACCTATGTGGTGATGAACACGGTGATCTCGGTTCTGGTCGCCCTTCCGGCAGCCTATGCCTTCTCGCGCTACCGTTTTCTGGGCGATAAACACCTGTTCTTTTGGCTTCTGACCAACCGCATGGCGCCGCCGGCCGTTTTCGCGCTGCCCTTCTTCCAGCTCTATTCGGCCTTCGGCCTGATCGATACCCATATCGCGGTGGCGCTGGCCCACTGCCTGTTCAATGTGCCACTGGCGGTCTGGATCCTGGAAGGCTTCATGTCGGGCGTACCGAAGGAGATCGATGAAACCGCCTATATCGACGGCTATTCGTTCCCGCGCTTCTTCGTGAAGATCTTCATGCCGCTCATCGCTTCGGGCATCGGCGTCTCGGCTTTCTTCTGCTTCATGTTCTCATGGGTGGAACTGCTGCTGGCCCGGACCCTGACAACGACCGATGCCAAGCCGATTGCCGCGACCATGACGCGCACGGTCTCCGCGTCCGGCATGGACTGGGGCGTGCTTGCCGCAGCCGGTGTGCTGACCATCATTCCCGGTGCGCTCGTGATCTACTTTGTCCGCAACTATATCGCCAAGGGCTTTGCCCTGGGGAGGGTCTGATGAACCGTTCCACTCGCTGGATCGTGCCGCTTGGTCTGATCTTTCTGCTCTTCGCCGTCGGTGTCTGGCTTCTCGTTCGGCTCCTGCCGGTCAAGGACGGCGTCACCGATTGGCTTGCGCCACTCGTCGCGGGTGGCTGGATGGCCTGGACGTTGCCGACGGCTCTGTTCTTCATGGTCATCCTGGCATTGCTGGCCATGATGGCCGTTTGGGAATTTGCAGCCCCCGGCGGCAGTCCGCGGGTCGGCATTCTCCGCTTCGAAACAACGCGCGGCGATCGCCTGTTCATTTCGCTGCTCGGCTCGGCATTCATTCATCTCGCATGGTTGGGTCTGATCGGGCCCAACCTGTGGTGGGCCCTGGCCCTGTCTGTGGTCTACGCCATCGGCGTCTTCAGGCTGGTCTGAGGCTCGGGAGGAAACGGGACGATCCGGCTGCCACCGAACCGTCCCTCTATCGCAATCGCAAACCCCAGGGAGGATTTAATGCGAAAGCAATTGCTGACAACCACAACCGCCATGCTTCTGGCGATGACCGGCATGGCCTTTGCCGGCATGGACGAGGCCAAGCAGTTTCTTGACAAGGAAATCGGCGACCTGTCAACGCTCGATCGCGCGGGCCAGGAAGCGGAAATGCAATGGTTCATCGATGCGGCCAAGCCGTTCTCGGGCATGGAAATCAAGGTCGTTTCCGAAACCATCACCACCCATGATTACGAATCCAAGGTGCTTACCAAGGCATTCTACGATATTACCGGCATCAAGGTCACCCACGACCTTCTGCAGGAAGGTGACGTCGTCGAAAAGCTGCAGACCCAGATGCAGTCGGGCGAAAATATCTATGACGCCTATGTCAACGACAGTGACCTGATCGGCACCCACTGGCGTTACCAGCAGGCTCGCTCGCTGACCGATTTCATGGCCAACGAAGGCAAGGACGTCACCAACCCGAACCTCGATATCGACGACTTCATCGGCAAGTCCTTCACGACTGCGCCGGATGGCAAGCTCTATCAGCTGCCCGACCAGCAGTTCGCCAACCTCTACTGGTTCCGTTACGACTGGTTCAACGACGAGAAGAACAAGGCCGATTTCAAGGCCAAGTATGGCTACGATCTCGGCGTGCCGGTCAACTGGTCGGCCTATGAAGACATCGCCGAATTCTTCACCGGTCGCGAAATCGACGGCAAGAAAGTCTATGGTCACATGGACTACGGCAAGAAGGATCCGTCTCTCGGCTGGCGCTTCACCGATGCCTGGCTCTCGATGGCCGGTAACGGCGACAAGGGCATTCCGAATGGTCTTCCGGTCGATGAATGGGGCATCAAGGTCGACGAGAATTCGCGTCCGGTCGGTTCCTGCGTTGCCCGCGGTGGCGACACCAACGGCCCGGCTGCGGTCTACTCAATCGACAAATATCTCGAATGGCTCAAGAAATTCGCGCCTGCCGCTGCCCAGGGCATGACCTTCGGCGAAGCTGGCCCGGTTCCGGCCCAGGGTGAAATTGCCCAGCAGATCTTCTGGTACACCGTCTTTACCGCTGACATGGTCAAGGACGGTCTGCCAGTCGTCAATGCTGACGGCAGCCCGAAATGGCGTATGGCGCCTTCGCCGCACGGTGTCTACTGGAAGGAAGGCATGAAGCTTGGCTATCAGGACGCCGGTTCCTGGACCCTGCTCAAGTCTACCCCGGATGACCGCGCCAAGGCAGCCTGGCTCTATGCCCAGTTCGTTACGTCCAAGACGGTTGACGTCAAGAAGAGCCATGTCGGCCTGACCTTCATCCGTCAGTCGACGCTTGACCACAAGTCGTTCACCGAACGTGCACCGAAGCTCGGCGGTCTGATCGAGTTCTACCGCTCGCCGGCCCGTCTGCAATGGTCGCCGACCGGTACCAACGTTCCGGACTATCCGAAGCTGGCCCAGCTCTGGTGGCAGGCGATCGGCGATGCGGCTTCGGGCGAGAAGACATCCCAGGAAGCGCTGGATTCGCTCTGCGCCGAACAGGAAAAGGTTCTCGGCCGCCTGGAAAAAGCAGGCATTCTCGGCGATATCGGACCGAAGCTCGCCGAAGAGCACGATCTTGCCTACTGGAACGCCGACGCCGTCAAGAACGGTCATCTCGCTCCGCAGTTGAAGGTGGAGAACGAGAAGGAAAAGCCGATCACCGTCAACTATGACGAGCTGGTCAAGAGCTGGCAGAAGTAAGCAACCTGATCCAATAGCATCGAAAGCCGCCGGTACAACTCTGTGCCGGCGGTTTGTTTTTGGAAAATGTTTACATATACAAAAGCCTTGTAGATCATAATCTAAGGAGCAATTCGATGTCGATCGTTGATTGTCTTGGAATTCAGTTATTGAAAGTAAGAAAATTATTTACAAAAGCACCCGATGCGTTTAGGTAATTTGGTCATGAAGCCGGGTCGCATGTTGGCGGGTAGACGGCAAACACAATCGACGGGATGGAGACAATGGCACTAGTAACGATGGGACCGATGCTGAAGCGCGCGCAGGCGGCCCGATATGGCATCGCCGCATTCAACATGATCGACTATAACAGCGCCCGATCGATCATTGAGGGCGCCAATGATCTCAAGGCGCCGATCATCGTCCAGGTCTCGGTCAAGACGATCAAACATTGGGGCTACAAGGCGATTGCGACTTGGGTTCGCATGCTGGCGGACGATGTGGATGTGCCTGTGGCCTTGCATCTCGACCATTGCAGCGATGCCGATGTCATCCGTCGCTGTATCGATGCCGGCTGGACCTCCGTGATGTTCGATGGTTCCGCACTGCCATTTGCCGACAACAAGGCGCAATCCGAAGCGATCTATGCCATCACGGAGGCGGCTGGTGTCGGCCTCGAAGCCGAAATCGGCGCCATTGGCGGTGTCGAGGACGACAAGTTCGTGGCGGAAGATGCCGCCATACTCGCCAATTACGACGAATGCGTCGCTTTTGTTTCCGCCATGCCGAACCTTGCGGTCTTTGCGCCGGCTATCGGCACTGCCCACGGATTTTACAAGGGCACGCCCAAGATCGCCTATGATCTGCTCGAACGGATCACAGCAACCATCCCCATTCCGATTGCGTTGCACGGCGGTACCGGCCTCAGCCAGGAGCAATTCGACCGCTGCATCGCCGGCGGCTGTGCCAAGGTCAATATCTCGACCATGCACAAGCATCGCTTCATCGAGGGCTTCGTCAACCTGCATGCCGAGAAGC
Organism: Fluviirhizobium alvei; assembly: GCF_030551875.1. Lineage (GTDB taxonomy): Bacteria > Pseudomonadota > Alphaproteobacteria > Rhizobiales > Rhizobiaceae > Rhizobium_E > Rhizobium_E alvei. The sequence continues at coordinate 48,428 of NZ_JAUOZU010000023.1, forward strand.
CGAAGCTGGCCGAGCCATTGCCCTTCATCGTCGCCCAGTATGACGCAATGAAGCGCGATGTGCATGACATGATCCGTGCCTTCGGCTCCGAGGGCAAGGCGGTGCATGCGGCCGGTGAGGGAGCATAAGGCAATGCAGGCGCTGATTTTCGATTGCGACGGGGTGCTCGTCGATACCGAGCGGGACGGCCATCGCGTGGCCTTCAACGAGGCCTTTGCGGCACTTGGGCTGAAACGCGAATGGAGCGTGGAACGCTACGGAGAACTGCTGCTGACAGCTGGCGGCAAGGAGCGGATGCGGCGCGATTTCGACGAGGCCGGTTGGCCTCAGTCGTCGCTCGATCATGACGCGCTGATCGCCAGCCTGCACAAGGCCAAGACCGATATTTTCATGCGGCTGATCGAGAGCGGTCGCTTGCCGCTCCGGCCCGGGATCGCCCGCATCGTCGATGAAGCGATCGGGCAGGGGATCAAGCTCGCGGTCTGTTCCACGTCCAATGAGCGGGCGGTGCAGGCGGTCGTCGATGTGATGCTCGGGGCGGAGCGCGCCACCCATATACGGGTCTTCGCCGGCGATATGGTGGCGGCCAAGAAGCCGGCGCCGGACATCTATCTGATGGCGGCCCGCGAGCTCAATCTCGATCCGTCACGCTCTATGGTGATCGAGGATAGCAACAATGGCCTGCGGGCGGCCAAGGCGGCCGGCATGAACTGCATCGTCACCATATCCTCCTATACGGCAGATGAGGATTTCTCGCTGGCTGATCGTGTGGTCGACGATCTCGACAGCGGTAAAATCGACATTGCCGCCTGCCGGGCCATCATTGGCTGAGCGACGCGCCCCGGCTGGCTGCCACGGAACTGGCGATGAGTTCGCTGGCACCTGGCGGCCGGCTTTTCACATGTCGGGGTGAAGCGCCGTCAGACTTCAGCCCCGATCGCAGCCCCTAAGGCAGTCAATATTGCAACTGGATGCTCGCCTGGACATCGAACGGCAGGGGCCTCTCAATCCTTACCGTTTGCCTTTCCGCGATAGCGCTTTTCCAGCGCCTCTCCCGTGGTCTTGAGGGCTTTGCTGGCCTTGTCTCCGACACGGAAGAGCGCCGAGACATAAAGCACGTCGATCAGGAACAACTGGCTGGCGCGGCCTTCCAGAAAATCGCCGTGCAACGGCACAATCTGCTGGCCGCCGCTCCACGTTGCCAACACCACATCGGCGGCTTTCGCAACCTCGGAGTTCGGATTGCTGGTAATCGCGATCGTTGTGCACTTGTTGGCGCGAGCGAGCAGCAGCGAGTCGGCAATGGTCTGGGTACTGCCCGTATGCGAGATCCCGACCAGAACGTCATTCTCTGTCAAGGTCGATGCAACGATGGTCTGGGTATAGCCATCGCGATAGCTGGTGGCTTCAAAGCCGGCCTTGAGGAAAACGTGGGCGGCTTCGTCGCAGATCGCTGCAGCGCCACCCACGCCGACAAAGACGATCCGGCGCGAACGCACCAGTGCATCCACGGCCTGCTCGAGCCGGTGCGCATCCAGCATGCGCTGCGTTCCGGCTATGCCCGAAACCAGAAGGCCGGCAAGCTTGCTGGACGTGGAAATCAGCGAATCGTTGTCATCGATTTCCAGGGGCAGGTTGACGATCGGCGCCCGGTTGCGGGTCCCTTCGGCCAGTGACAGTTTCATGTCCGGATAGCCGTCATAACCAAGCGCACGACTGACGCGGCTGATTGTGGCTTCACTGACGCCCAGTGTGCGCCCAAGCTCAGTGATGGAGGAATCCAGTCGTTTGCCCGCATTGTTGCGCAGATAGTCCGCGACAATCCTTTCCGATTTTCTCAGGGTGCCGTAGCGCTCCTGGATACGTTCCAGCAGGTCGCCCAGTTCGGGCTCGGGTGGGATCTCATTCATGGACTGGTTCGCTTTTTGGAAAGTGGTGACTAACGCCCGGTTGACCTAGGTACCATGTCCTTTGACGGATGAAAAGTTTACTCATGATGCAGTTTTAACCTTTCGCTTGCGTTGCGCCGTCTCCCGGACGCGGCCGCGTTGCAAAAAAGCTGGATTTGTCTGCTGCAGCGCATGGAAGAAATTTTCGAAACATCAGAAATCGCACCTTCCGCTTTCAGGGCGCAAAGACTTAGCAGTCCTTGGAAAATAGTTTCACGTTTTTTGAACGCGGAAAAAATGTCGATAAATCAATGATAAAATTGAATGCTCTCGCAATTTCGTCGTGAGAGAAGCCAATTTTCAGAAATAATCAGTTTGTGAAGAAAATTTTCTCGACATCGAATTTGCCGCGTGTTAGACGGTTTTTCAACAACAATTTGGCGACATTGCAGGGAGGAAGGATCCATGCCGACAACGGCGAGCAAGGCAAATGCACCCTCCAGGGAGCTCCTGGAGAAACTTTTCAGAACCGCATACAAGATCCGGGTCTTCGAGACCGAGGGCATCAAGCTCTATCGTCAGGGTCTCATCCGCGGCTATTTCCATCCCTATCTCGGGCAGGAAGGCATCGCGACCGGCGTCTGCGCGGCGCTGAGCGAAGGCGATTTCATTGCCTCGACCCACCGTGGTCACGGCCACTGCATTGCCTGGGGTGCGGACGTGAAGCGCATGGTCGCCGAGCTTCTGCAAAAGGAGACCGGCTATTGCCGCGGTTATGGTGGCTCGATGCATATTGCCGATATCAAGGTCGGCAATCTTGGCGCGAACGGCATTGTCGGTGCTGGCACGCCGCTCGGCGTCGGCGCAGCCCTCGCCAATCAGATCAAGGGCAATGACGCTGTTACCGTCACCTTCTCAACCGATGGTGCTTCCAACAACGGCACCTTCCTGGAATCGCTCAATCTTGCGGCGATCTGGAACCTGGCCTTCGTGCTGGTGGTCGAGAACAACCAGTATGCGGTGTCGACCCGCATCGAGGAATCCACCCGGGAGACCGATCTGTACAAACGCGGTATCGCCATAGGCGTCGAAAGCTATCAGGTCGACGGCAACGATCCGCTGGCGGTTTACAATCTGACCCGCGAAGCGGTTGAAAAATGCCGCCAGGGCAAGGGCCCGATCCTGATCGAGGCCAAGACCTACCGCCATATGGGCCATCATGTGAACGACCCGGGCAAATACATGCCGGCCGACCGGCTTGCCTATTACAAGGAACGCGACCCCGTCGACCGCGCCCGCAATGCCCTGCTCGAAATGACCAGCATCGACAAGTCGCTGATCGAGGCGATCGAGGCCGAGATCAAGCAGGAATTCGACGATGCCGTCGAATTCTCGAAAGCGAGCGGCGAAGTGACGCTCGAGAGTTTCCGTCAATTCGTTGACGCTTACTGATTGCCGGGGAGAGAGAAAATGGCACGAGAAATCATGTATCGCGACGCTCTGCGTGAGGCGATCGACGAGGAAATGGCCCGCGACAGCACCGTCTTCATCATCGGTGAAGGCATCGCCGAGCGCGGTGGCTCCTACAAGGTCACGGAAGGCCTGCTGGACAAGTATGGCGCCAAGCGCGTGCGCGACACGCCGATTGCCGAAGCCGGCATGATCGGAGTCGGTGTCGGGGCGGCGATTGCCGGCGCCCGGCCGATCGTAGAAATTCTCTATATAGATTTTGCCATGCTCGGCATGGACATGATCGTCAACCAGGCTGCCAAGTTCCGCCTGATGACGGGTGGCGATGGCCGCGTGCCCTTCGTCATGCGCACCCAGGGCGGCACCGGTGGCGGTGTTGCTGCACAGCATTCGCAGAGTCTTGAAGCGCTGTTCTATCACATTCCCGGCCTCAAGGTGGTGATGCCATCCACGCCAGCTGATGCCAAGGGCCTCTTGAAATATGCGCTGCGCCAGCCCGATCCGGTCATGTTCCTTGAACACAAGCATCTTTACATGACCAAGGGCATGGTGCCGGATGGCGAGCATGTCATCGAGTTCGGCAAGGGTGACATCAAGCGACCCGGCAAGGATGTGACGCTGATTGCCTGGTCCAACATGATCCCGCGTACGCTGGAAGCCGCTGAACGGCTGGCGGCAGAGGGCATCGACGCCGAAGTTATCGATCCGCGCACGCTGGTGCCGCTCGACAAGGAGATGATCCTGACCTCGATCGCCAAGACCAACCGCGCGGTCATCGTGCAGGAAGCGGTCCGCCGCGGTGGGGTCGCCTCCGACATCGCCTCGATCATTCAGGAAGAAGCCTTCTATGATCTCGACGCACCGATCGAGATCGTCGCCGGCCTCAACATTCCCATCCCCTTCAATCTCGAACTCGAAAAGGCCTCCGTGCCCCAGGTCGATGACATCGTGCTTGCCGCCCGCAGAAGCCTGCATGCCAAGCCGATGGCGCTGGCCGCCGAGTGAGCAAAAGCCGAGACAGGAAAACGATCATGTCACTGCATGTATTGGAGAAGCTCGCGGCCACGAACCCGGACTGCGAGATCTGGTGGGACTCCTCACCGCTGGTTTATGCCGGCTGGAAGGCAGAAGTCCTCGCCAACGCGCCGGCTGAAAAGCGGGCCGATTGGGACGCACAGCTGACCCGGCTGTTCGATCCGGCGACGATCCAGGCCGAGGGCACAATGGGCTTCCGTGGTGTCACCACAAATCCGCCCTTGTCGTTGCAGGCAATCCAGGCCGATCCCGCCTTCTGGGCGGAAGAAATCCGCACCATGGCCTCGCGCATGGATCCCTCCGATATCGAGGGCATCTACTGGGCCATCTATCTCGATGTCGTTCGCCGTGGCGCTGAAATGGTGCGCCCCGTCTTCGACAAGTCGGGTGGCAAATATGGCTATGTCTCCGGCCAGGTCGATCCGCGTTTCGTGACCGAAGGCGAGCGCATGCTGGCCCAGGGTCTCGAGTTGGCCGCGATTGCGCCGAATGTCATGGTCAAGATCCCCGGCTCGAAAGAAGGCTATGAGGTGATCGAGGAACTGACCGCGCGGGGCATATCCACCAACAACACGACCTCATTCACCGTGCCGCAATATGTGGCCTGCATGAATGCCGTGTCGCGCGGTCTGGAACGCGCAAAGGCCAATGGCGTCGATCTCAGTCGCTGGCGCTCTGTGATCACCCACATGTCGGCTCGGCTCGGTAATGTCGGCGACCTCAAGGTGCAGGCCGAAGCAAGAGGGCTGGCGCTTTCGCCTGAAGAGATCATGTATGGCGAACTGGCCGTGCTCAAGCGTGCCTATCGTTATGGCAAGGAAATCGGCCATCCCAGCAAGATGCTGCAATGCTCGATGCGGGTATTCGATGACGCCCCGGGCGGCAAGGCATCGAGCTGGCACATTTCCAAGATTGCCGGCGGTGACTTCGTCTATACCTGCCCGCCCGGCTACATCGCCCAGCTTATGAAGGCCGAAGACCGGCTCGAACCCTTTGACGCCAATGCCATCAACGAGGATGCGCCGGCGGAAGTGATCGAGAAGCTGATGCGCATTCCCTATTTCCGGCAGGCCTATGAATTCGACGGCATGAAGCCGGAAGAATTCTGCCGCTTCGGAGCCTTTTCGTCGACGGCGACCGAATTTGCCGCCGCCACACGCCGCACGGTCGATTTCGTCGCCCAGTCGGTCGAATCCATGCTGCGTCGCGTGGCCTGAGGAGGAATAAACATGGCACGTCCCATCCTGATGCCGCAGGTCGGCCAGGACCTTACCGAAGGCAAGGTTACTGCGATCCTCGTCAAAGTCGGCGACAAGGTGAAGAAGGGCGACATCGTCGCCGAAGTGGAATCCGAAAAGGCGGTGTTCGAAGTCGAATGTTTCGAAACCGGTACGATCATCGATATCGCCTACAAGGTGGGCGACATGGCCGTTGTCCTCGAACCGCTGATGATGGTGGGCGAGGAAGGCGAAGTGTACGAAAAGGCCGCCGCCCAGGCTCCGGCTGTCGCACCGCCTGCCGTAGTCGAAGTCGCTGCGCCTGCGGTTTTGGCTACAAAGTCGGTCCCCGCCCAGGTCGAGGCACTTGCCCCGGCAACGGCACTTGCGGTTGGTGGCGGCTCCTCTCCGCTGGCACGCCGTCTTGCTGTCCAGGCGGGGATCGACATTACCAGCGTCGCTGGCAGTGGTCCGCGTGGCGCTGTCGTCAAGCGCGATATCGAAGCCTTCCAGAAGAATGCGCCCAAGGGTTCGGTGCTGGCTTTCACCGGCGCCTCGCGCGGTGTCGCCGCCAAGGCGGGTGACAGCGTGATCAAGAGCCTGCAGGCAGGCACGGGCGATCCGGTCCTGTTCATCCACGGTTTCGGCAGCGAGCTTTCCTCCTGGCGGCCTTTCGTCTCCCAGCTCGGTATCGCAAATACGGTGCTGGCGGTCGATCTGCCGGCCCATGGGGCAGCTGCAACCGGGAGTGCCGGGGATTTCGATGCCATTGTGCAGTCCGTCCGCTCGGCCATGGCGGCTGAGGGGCTCGAACGGGTGCATCTGGTCGGCCATTCGCTGGGTGCGGCCGTTGCCGCGGCCATCGCAGGCGGTGGCGATCTCGATGTCCGGTCGCTGACGCTGATTGCGCCGGCCGGCCTCGGACCGAGAATCAATGGTGACTTTGTCTCAGGCTTCCTCTCCTCGTCTTCCGAACCGGCACTGAAAGCCTGGCTCGACCTGCTGGTGGCCGATCCGGCCAAACTGCCCGGTGTGCTGGTGCGCGCCACGCTGTCTGCCCGCGAGGCAGGCCCTGTGGTCGAAAATCAGGCGCGGCTGGCGGCTGGCGTCTTTGCCGGCTGCACCCAGCTGTTTTCGGTGCGCGAGGCGCTGGCCCGTTACGAGGGTCCGGCCCGGATCATCGTTGGCCAGCAGGACAGGATCGTGCCGGCGGACCATGCCGAGGCCGCCCCGGCTCAGGTCGCGGTCAACCGGCTCCCTGGTGTCGGCCATCTGCCGCAGCTCGAAGCCGCTCCGCTCGTCGGCCGGCTTGTGGCCCAAACCATCCGAAGCGCCGGCTGAGCGCTTCTCCTCCCGGACCCCGCTACGGTGACCCCCTGTCGGCGTAGCGGGGCTTTTTCTCCGCCTGAGGTGGATCGATCCCGAAAGGAAGGCCAGGATGTCGGCCTATGACGTCATCATTGTCGGTGCCGGGCCGGGCGGCTATGTCGCGGCCATCCGCGCCGCGCAACTCGGCCTTCGGGTCGCAATTGTCGAACGCGATCATCTCGGCGGCATCTGCCTCAACTGGGGCTGCATTCCCACCAAATCGCTCCTGCATTCTGCCGAAATTCACACCTCGCTCCGGCATGCGGCAACTTTCGGGGTGACGGCAGGGCAGACGGACATCAGCCTTGTCGATATGGTCAAGCGTTCGCGCCAGACAGCGGGACAGCTCAATGCCGGCGTGCAGTTCCTGCTCAAGAAGAACAAGGTCGATCTGATCTGGGGCCAGGCATTTGTAACGGCGCCAGGTTGTCTTCAGATCTCGCCTAGCCAGACCCCGGCACCGTCAGGGGCACTGGGTGCGGGCGCTTATGAAGCGGCCAATATCATCATTGCCACCGGCGCCCGCGAACGTCCCTTGCCGGGGCTGCAACCCGATGGCAAACGCGTCTGGTCCTATCGCCATGCCATGACGGCGGAAACATTGCCGGCCTCGCTCGCTATCATCGGTGCCGGCGCCATCGGGGTCGAGTTCGCCAGCTTTTACCAGTCTCTGGGCGCGAATGTGACGCTGGTCGAGCGGCTGGACCGTATCCTGCCGCAGGAAGATGCCGAAATCAGCGATGCGATGGCAAAACTGCTCAAGAAGCGCGGCATCGGCATTTCCACGGGCTGCTCGGTCGGCAATGTCGAGATCGGGCAGTCCGCAGTGAGGCTTCAACTGGACGAAGCGGATGGAACATCGCGGATCATCGAATGCGAAACGGTCCTCTGTGCTGCTGGCGTCATTGCCAACAGCGAAGGGCTTGGGCTGGAGACTGTTGGTGTTGCCTTGAAAAATGGTGTGATCACGACGGATCCCGCAGGCCGGACCTCGGTTGCGGGCATCTGGGCCATCGGCGATGTCGCGGGCCCGCCGATGCTGGCCCACAAGGCCGAGCATGAGGGTATCCGCGCGGTGGAAGCCATTGCCGGCCTTGGCAGCGACCATACAAAGCCCATCATTCCCGGCGCGGTCTTTGCCACCCCGCAAGTGGCTTCCGTGGGCCTCACTGAAGCGGCAGCGCTCGCAGCCGGCAAGGAAATTACCATCGGCCGCTTCACTTTCCGTGGCAATGGCAAGGCGGTGACGCTGGGCGAGACGGATGGTTTCGTGAAGACCGTGTTCGATGCTGTCACAGACCGGTTGCTGGGCGCGCATATGCTCGGACCCAATGTCAGCGAAATGGTGGCGCTCTTTTCCTTCGCGCTGTCGGTCGGTGCCACGCGCGACCAGCTGGCCCACACAGTGTTTCCACATCCGACCCTGTCTGAAGCTATGCACGAAGCGGTGCTGGCGGCCGGCGGCCAGGCCATCCATGCCTGAGGATCATCTTATGAATGTCACATCCGCCACCATCATCTTCGATCTCGACGGCACGCTTGTCGACAGTGTGCCCGATCTCGCCAATGCGCTCGACCGGCTGATGGTCGAAGAGGGTCTGCCGACGATCGGTCGGGCGCGCGCGCGCGACCTCATCGGTCACGGCATCGGTGCCTTTATCAAATCCGCCTTCTCCTTTCATAGGGTGCCGCTCGACGAGACGCGGCAGAGTGAACTGGTCAGACGCTTCAAGTCGATCTATGCCGAGGCGCTGGCCGATGAAACGATCGTCTATCCTCTTGTTCCCGAAGTGCTGTCGGGATTTCGGGACCATGGGTTCCGGATGGGCGTCTGCACCAACAAGGACGAAATCTTTGCGCGCGCGATCCTCGCGCAACTGGGTCTCGAGAGTTATTTTTCCGTGGTCGCGGGGCCGGATACGTTTGGCTTCACCAAGCCCGATCCCCGCCATCTGACCGCGACCATCGCCGCTGTCGGCGGCGATGGTCCCACGATCTATGTCGGCGATTCCGATGTTGATGCGAGGACTGCGATTGCTGCGCATGTACCGATGGTCATTCTCCGGCATGGCTATTGCAAAGTACCGCATGAGTCATTGGGCGCCGATCTGCTGATCGACGGATTTGCCGAGTTGCCGGCTGCTGTGGCGACACTTGTTGCCGAAGTCGAGCGCTGCCGGGCATGACAGGTGGCCGCGATCGGCCAGACATTGGAGGAGGAGCTTTGATATGCCCCTGAGACTATCGCTGAACACCAATCCGCTGATCAACCGCATTGCGGATGAGGACGAGTTGATCGAGACCATTGGAAACAAGATCAGGATCGGCTATGTCCAGCTGACGCCGGAATTCATCAATCCGTCCTGGCCGGCTTCAACCATCCGCAAGCGCGTGCGCGCATTCCGGGCGGCAATGGAGCGCACCGGGGTGAGGATCACCTCGGTTATGACCAGCACCTATGGGCGGCTCAATCACTTCGGCCATCCCGACGAGGGCGTGCGCGCCTATTATCTCGACTGGTTCAAGACGCTCGCCGATATTGCTGGCGACCTGGGTGCGGAAAGCATCGGCTCGCAATTCGCTGTCTTCACCAAGAGCGATTACGACGATCCCATCCGCCGCGATGCACTGATCGAAACCGTTATGGATTGCTGGCGCGCGGTGGCCGAGCATGGCAAGGCGGCGGGGCTCGATTACCTGTTCTGGGAGCCGATGTCGGTGGGTCGCGAATTCGGCCATACAATTGCCGAATGCCGCCGGTTCGACAAAAGGGTCAACTCGGCCGGTCTGGCGCTGCCCTTCAGGATGATCGTCGATATCGACCATGGGGATGTCACTTCAGACAATCCTGCCGACACCGATCCCTATGCCTGGGCGGCGGCCTTTCCGCAGGAATCACCGATCATCCACGTCAAGCAATCATCGATGAACAAGGGCGGTCACTGGCCCTTCACGGCACAGCACAACAAGGATGGCCGCATCCAGCCGGAGAAGCTGATCCGCACGGTCAAGGATGCTGGCGGCACCGACAATGAAATCTGCATGGAACTGTCTTTCCGCGAACGCGAGCCGACCGACAGCCATGTTGTGGATATGCTGCGGGAATCGGTCGCCTATTGGGAGCCGCATATCGATACCGGTTTCAACGGGTTCAAGGGCTGAGGCAACGCCCCCTCGCGGGCGATAATGACGGGAGAGCAATATGGCCAAGACGGTCTGGGTCGGCACGAGCTGGAAGATGAACAAGGTGCTTTCGGAGGCGCTGGCCTATGCCGACGGGCTGAAGGCAGCCGATAGCCGCCGCCATGAGCGTGTCCGGCGCTTCATCGTTCCGTCCTATACGGTACTGCGCGAGGTCAAGGCGCGGCTGGCGGGCACCAGCGTTATGGTTGGCGCGCAGAACATGCACTGGGACGAAGGCGGCGCCTGGACCGGCGAAGTCTCGCCATCGATGCTGACTGATTGCGGGCTGGACATGGTCGAGCTTGGCCATAGCGAACGCCGCGAATTTTTCAACGAGACCGACGAGACAGTCGGCAAGAAGACCGAGGCCGCCGTCCGCCACGGGCTGGTGCCGATCGTCTGCATCGGCGAAACGCTGGCCCAGCGGCAGGCCGGAGAAGCTGACGAGGTGCTGCGTCGGCAGGTCGAGGTGGCACTCTCCTTCCTCAAGCCCGAACAGTACAAGGCCGAGATCCTGATCGCCTACGAGCCGGTCTGGGCCATCGGCGTCAACGGCATTCCCGCCACCATCGATTACGCCAATGATCGCCACGAAAAGATCGCAGCGGTGGCTGCCAACATGCTCGGCCGCCGCGTGCCGATCCTCTATGGCGGCTCGGTCAATCCGGACAATTGTGCCGAACTGGTGTCGCAGCCAGATATTGACGGTCTCTTCATCGGCCGCTCGGCCTGGACCGCCGAAGGCTATCTCGACATTCTCGACCGGGTCGCAAGGGCGATCTGATCCCGTCTCAGACAAAGGACATTTTCATGCAGCCGTCGCTCCACAATCGCATGGCGAATGCGATCCGTTTCCTTTCCATGGACGCCGTTGAGAAGGCGAATTCGGGCCATCCGGGTCTTCCGATGGGGGCGGCCGATATTGCCACGGTGCTGTTTACGCAGTTCCTGAAGTTCGATCCGAAGGCGCCGCTGTG
>NZ_JAUOZU010000024.1 GCF_030551875.1 Fluviirhizobium alvei
CCTCCGGGCCCACCATTCAAGTCTTTTTCTTCGAGATTTCCACCTGTTTGCGGTTAGGGGGAATTTGGTTCGGGGCAGCGGTCCGGGGTTTTATGGCCTCTAATTGTTCCGCAACGACGCGCGAATTCTTCACCCCAAGCCGGGCCCGATCGGCGCCCCTGGTATATACTTCGGCCTGCTGAACATTCGACCAGCCGTATTGAGCCATCAATTCATGAGTCGTCGCGCCACCATTGGCAGCAAGCGTGGCAGAAAGCTTGCGCAGGCCGTGAGCGCTCTTTTCTACGCCGGCCTTTCGGCAGCAATCGCCAAACCAATTCCCGAACGACTCTTTCGATGTGAACGGTTTGCCAAGCGAGCTTTCAAGGAAATGGAGCCCGCTGCGTTTCGTCGCTGCGATCGCTTCCATGACCCGCGGCGGCAACTCAACCGTGATGGCCGCTTTGGTCTTCTCCGTCACCATTGAAAACACATTGCCGGACAGATGCTGGCGACCGGCCCTGAAAACGTCACTGCGACGAATGCCGGAATGAACCAATAGCTCGAACGCAAGCCTCGGCATTGTCCCAACTGGCCAGTGTTCGCAAAATGCCTCTACATCGGAAGCCGTCCAGACAGGAAATCCTTTCGTCTTGTGCTTCAAGCGATCGACATTAGCTGTCGGATCTTCTCGAACCATCTCGTTGCGCAGTGCCCACTTGAACAGGCCCTTCATCGCCTTAAGGAAGTTGTTAGCCAGTGCCGGCGTTCCCTTTCGGTCCTCAAGCGCGTTCATGATGCTCTTGCGCGTGATATTCCGGTAATCTTCGTTCCCGGCCTTCTCTATCACCTGCTTGAAAAACAACCCGTGCTGTTTTCTTGTCGCTGTCGAGTACGCCGCCCAAGCGGAACTTTCCATGTAGCGCTCAATAAGCCAGCGGACAGATTTCGGCGCCGCTTTCGGCCCCTCGTCCTTTTCAAACCGTTCGCCTTTCATGGCGGCTTGATAGGCCTTATTGAACTCTGCAGTCCCTGGGACGCCATTAAGCCTCGTCCGCTCTCCCTTCCCGATACGGAAATAGAAGATCACCTTCCCGTGACGGGTTCGTTCCTTGACGACGTAGAGAGGGAGTTTGCGCGGCATGCTGCCATTCATAGGCGAACATCCTTGCCCTTTGGTACTTCATACGAGCTGTGGATATCTTGGATAGCGGGCATAAAGCGCCATTTTGTTCCGTCGCGCTCGATTTCAACGATGACGTTCTCAGACTTGGCCAGATCGACCGCCCGCTTGATATCGCTCTTCTTGATCGCGTTGGGTGCTGTCATGGCGTCACCTTCGGCATTGGTACGCATGTTGCCATATCAACCCATGAACTTCTCACGCTCAAATGCTCCATGCTAGCGCGTGCTGAGACATAAGCGGCCTTGCAGTCGTCTATTGTCGGATAGCCTTGGATGATCTGGCTTGTCGTTCCTTGAAACGTAGAAAAAATCAGGATAAGCGCGTATTTCATGGCGTCACCTTTGCGCGGATTGCGGCTGCGATCTCGGTGTTACTATGTGCCAGTGGCGCGTTTTCAACGATCTGCGCCGCTTCTTTAAATGCTTGCCTCCTGCCGAAATCAATTCCGCAATTTGCGTGGTTATCTATTCCCAAAATGATGCGCTTGTAGAACGCCTCGTCTGTTGTGTTCTCATCTCCAAGTCCACATCCCAGGTAAGATGAAATAGCACTCAGGATGTCCAAAGAATCATTCCCTGTCTCTCGTTGCCTGTACTGGTCAGCAATCCGCGCAGCTTCCTCGAAAGCCTCTCTCACCGCATAACGCAGCGCTTCCATAACCATGTCATGCGCGTATTTGTTGACTGCGCTTGTGCAGGTCGACCCGTCTTCGGGATCAACGGCATTATCGAATGCAAGGCGGGCAATGCGATCGATCGTTTCGTTGATGTCGGTCATGGCGTCACCTTTGCAAGGAATGCAGCAGCGGCACGAAGATCGCCAATTGTAAAATCAGTGCAATATCCTCCGATACAATGGCTATCAGTAAGCATTTTGAATTCTGCTAAGTCTATAATATCACTTTCGCCGAATGGTCTGATCAATTCAACGGCTTCCCGAAGTTTGGTTTCCGCCGTATTGCGCTCCCTGGCATTTTCGATTGCCTTTTTGCGCATGGCGTCTATTTCAATGCGGGCATCGGCTAGGGCCTTTTCGGCGGCTGTCTTTGCCTTGGCGTATTTAACAGAAACTCGACGAACAGCGTCCGCCGTGATGCGCAGTTCTTCCCGCTCTTTCTCCGCCTGCTCAAGGCGAGAGCGGAGGGCGGTGATTTCGTTTGCCGCTTCGCGAAGTTCAAGACCAAGTGGGATGTCTGACCCATCTGGCCTTTTGCAAGCATCTGCGATCATTGTGAGCCGTTCCACGATGTCACTCATGGTCGCCTCCATTGAGAGCGGCGCGGCCAAGATCGCTGATGGTGTCATATTCTGACATGCCGCGGTAATTCTCTTCATCGTCGCATTCGCGTTTGAGATAGCCTTTGCTGCGCAGGCTTATGATTGCGTTGCCAACAAAGGCACCGTCGCCCTTCGTAAACCATGCCGCGTCGCCATCCTGTGAAAAGCGGATGGTGTCTCCGGCGGCAAGGCGCTTCAGGATTTCCGTCTCGTCGTCAACGATTGGGCGCAATATATGCTTCTTAGGCGTAGCCAGTTCCATAGCTTCCCGCAGCCGCTTGTTCTCCGCCTTGAGGTCGGTGATGTCGTCGGATGGCTGTGGATCGTTCATAAGCGCGCTTTCAACGCGCGCGGCCTGCTCAGTCGTCGGGAAACTCAAAACGATCTGACCCGGAATAAGCCTGTCTTTGGGGATGCCTTCCCTTTCTGCTGACGCTCCCAATTCTCCCGGCATTTTTGCCTCGGTGATAAAAACAGCGCCACGGGTTCCGTAAGTGCCTTTGGCAACCACAACCTTTCCTTCTCCAAAGCAGAGAATAGTTGCAATCTTCTGTTCCGGTGCGGCGGCAAGCATGGCTTTATAATATCTCCGCATATAGGCATGCGTTCTTGCGCGCATTTCCTTGCTTTCGCCTGTGAGTTTCCAATAGGCGTCTAGCATCTCTTCAGTCGGCTCCAGTGGAACCATCTTCCATGCGTCAGTCATCGCCTTGCATCCATCTGGTAACTTGTTTCTGTTTTACCGAGCCCAAAGCCGGCGGATGTTCCGATCACTGCCAGCGCAAGCACCGTCCAAAGTACGCCGATGAATGCCGTGTGCATCTGATGGCGCCATTCCGCGATCGCTGCTTGCTTGATCGAAGTTGCCGTTTCAGACAGCGCCTTAGACGGACAGCGGCGGCAGGTTTCTCCGCCGTCACCTGCACATCCTCCAGCACCGTAGCGCGTGCAATTCGTAGCGTGTGTCATGCTTCACCGCCTTTTCCTGCCATGGCATCAAGCTCTTTAAGAGCCAGTTCAATGCCTCTGTTGACGATCTCTGTATACGATATCCTATAAGGCCCAATTGTAGACGCGCGCTCCAATGTGTCCCGCTGCTCGTCTGTTAGCCTAATAGTGAGTGTTTTCTTCTTCTCTTTGGTTCTCATTCGTCACCTTTGTTAGGTGGAAGTGGCTTCCATTCGGACGGCTTTATAGACGCGATGCCATCGGCGTTGCTTCCCCAGCAGACGCCGTCATGCCAGCAGTCTGGCGGCTCTTGATCTTCAACGATCACCCAGCAACAGCAGTTGTTGCCGTCTTCATCGAAAAACCCGTGTGTCCAAGCGATGACATAATCAGAACCGTATCCAGGTATCTTTGCCTGAATTGGCGTGCCATCTCTCGGCGCCGTTTCGATCGGCTGCCATGCGCTTGCGTCAGTCATTTCCTCGTCCTTTTCGTATGTATGGTTGAACTTGTATCGTATATATGATATTCAGTCAATATCGTACATACGAAAAAGGTGAAACTTGACTCAGGCAAAAGACTCCGCTTTATCTCGGCGCATGGGACGCAAGAAACAATTTCAGAGCCGCATCACGCTTCCGTTGACTGACGAGATGATCAAGCGGATCGATCAAGTTCGCGGTGAAGACGAAGACCGCGTTACCATGATCAGGTCTGCCATCGACGCTGAACTAGAGCGCCGTGAAAAGGCCGATAAGAAGTAATCAGCGGTTCTCATCCCATCGCACATAGAACGACAGCCCGTCCTCGTTTGCCTTGATGTGGAACACCGTTTCACCCTGCATGCACAGCGTCTTTGCAAGTCGCTCCCATGAAATGAAGCCGGTGGTGCCAGTTGGCGCGCTATCGACCACAAGCGCCCGTTGGCCTTCTTGAATTGCGATGTTCATGCTTTTCATTCCACCACCTCATAAAGTGACCGTCGCGCCGGCAATGGCAGCTTCTCAGGTCGTGGCTTTTTTCGCAAACCCGGCTGACTTGATCTCGCCTTTCGGACGGATCGCTCCGCTGTTCTTGTCTCTTTGCCGATCGGCCTTGCGGATGCGTCGAACATCGTCTGCCGATTTGCTCTTATGGCATACTTTGCATATGACTTGGCAGTTATCCAATGAGCTATCTCCGCCAAGAGCTAGTGGCGTGATATGGTCATACTCCGCTTCACATGGCTTCAATTTCGCTCTGCAGGCTTCACAATATCCTTTGCATTTGGCGAAGGATAACGCTCTTATTTTTCTGCTAAACTCTACTCTTTTCATTCTACGTGCTTCCATGAGGCACGTTTTTTTATGTCATCAATTGTTGACCTGGAAACACCGTAGGTCCGTGCGATTTGCAATGATGTCATGTTTTTTATAAGCTCAGATTTTATTAACCTTACGTCCTCCTCCTTTAGCTTCGACCATGATATTTGCTCCCCTTGGATGTGAGTTCCATGCATTATTTTGTCACGCCTATTATCTTTTGGCGTCTTCCATGAAATGTGGTTTGGGTTGCAACATAAACTATTTCCGCAGCTATGAGCAGCTTCGAGCTTATTGTTAATGGGCTCACCATTTGAAAGTATGCAAACTACCCTATTTGTCGTCGTCCTCTTACCTCTCCAAAATATCTGTCCATATCCATTTTCTCTTTTCGAGAAAGGCCAATTTATGCAGTCGTCATGGCTCGTGCTTTCTGCTATATGCGCAAGCCATTTGAAGTTTTTTGATGATGCTCTTGGCATGCTAATGTTATGAGTCATTATCGCAGACTTTGTCTTGCGGCTGAATTCAAGGCGAGGGGCCATCACGCTCACCTTCCGGCAACAGTGATTTCAGGAACTCGACTTCGGCAAGAGCGGCTTTGCGGAATGATTCAATGTTACCGTTTTCTAATTCGTCTTCAGCGTCGTGGTATGGAGTTTTTGCGCAAAGCCTCGTCCCTGTATTTTTTGCTACTGGGCATCCTTTGCAATCGTCTAACCAGAACATATTACAAAGTGGGCAATTAATGACGCCCAACTTCGCGTCTTCCATCTTCTCCACTTTCGCATTCCGCTCCCAATTAGCAATTGAAGCCTTCAGAGCCTCAAGCGTTCTTTCGTCCATCTCACACCCCCATTCCCATGAATGCCGATATCGGCAGTATGGCTGCCAGCGTTTCGCTCTGTGACGCGGTGCGGTCCTGCGTCCAGCCGACCTGATCACGGATCTTGTTCAAGCGATCCATCGCGCGGGCAATTTGGATTTCCTGTCGCAGCAAATCGGTCGTCAGGTCGCGTATGCGGCGCTGTTCGATCGACGCGGATGACTGGCGGCGTGTGTGGGCTTTGACGTGCGTCATGGTGTCACCCACGCTCCTGCATGATAACGCTTATAGCGAATGGCCAAGCTATAGCCGAAAGCACAGACGCAAAGACCTTCTTTTCTTCGCACGCGCTAGGGTACTGAGGTGTGCTGCACCAGGTTCGATGCCAAACGAGCCCAAATGTAAAGATTGCGCCGATAGCGTAGACAGCAGCGGCGAACCATACGACCAACGTTTTCATGCCTTCACCTTCCTCGCCTCAAGCATGGCGTCTGCTGCCTCGTAAACAATCTGAGCCGCCTGTACTGCCGCATCAGCAGTCGTCCATTCACCGCGGTCGTCATGCGCAGACATGAGCCCAGTCAGAGCAGCCATTGCGAACTGGTCGCGGATGGTGAGCGTGTCGGTGTCTCGCGGGATTTGTGTATTGGTTACATCGACAAGCTCAAGATCGCGGTCACTCCAACGACAATCGTAACAGCCAATATTGTCACCTTTATCCCATCTTACAGCATAGTAAAAACCGAAATCAATCGCTGTGATAACCCCTAGCCGACCATCTGCCTTGAGCCTAACCCTATCACCAACCTTAAACTTGCTCATGCTGTCATCTCCTTCTCTTCAAGCGCTTGGAATAGTGCTCGCAGGATTGCTAAAGGTAGCGTTGGCCCAAAACATTCTATAATTTTTGAATGGAATGACTCAGACAGCCCAGCTGAAAACGCCCCGGCGTCGCGCCCAAATCCCCAGTCGTACCCAGGCAGCATGCGCTCTACAAGAGCAACGCAAGCGTCTATGCTTGCCGTGTATGCAGGTATCTCTTTTTCGAGCAAAGAGCCTTTTGCGAACGGTGGCCATCTGTCAGTCTTGACCCATGGATATGGGATGTCGAGAGCATCTGCAATTCTCCAATCCAGTTCGCGATCCGGCCCTGTAGCTTCACGCAGCTTGTCGATGATGTATGTGTATCTGCTCATGCTGCCATCTCCTCACTGAGAAAAGCGAGCGGGTCATATCCGACTGCATCGGACAATGTCGCCATAGCTCGCGTCATGTATGCGTTGAATTCTTCTGGGCTCATGCGATCTAGTGCTGCGCTATCAGGTACAAGTGTGATCTCACCTGTCCGCATGTTCACGGCCTGCTCGCAGTAGCCCAGCGTTATCTTTAGGTCGCGGTGCAGGTTCTCTGCCGTTGACCATTTACCTGTTGTCCTTACGACCAGACCAAGCGCCTTCCAGTATGTCCGCAGCTGCTTGCTTGAACGCTTCGACGTTGGCGTGATCTCGTAAATCGATCCCTGCGCAAGGCGTGCCATCTTTTCCGCGTCATCCGGCGTCAAAGGCCTTAGACCTCGTGGCGTCATTTGCACCTGGATAAGCGGCGGCTTCTCTTTCTTGCGCATGGCGGCCATCAAAACGGAATATCGTCGTCCATATCGTCATACGACGACGCAGGAGCCTGTGAGCGCGTTTTCTGCTTTCCGCTATCGCGCGCACTGTAATCATCGCGATCGCTTTCACGGTCGCTCTTTGTGCCGCCTTGGAACGTGATATCGTCAACGACAATACCGAGATACGCGTTCCCATCATGCGACCGCACGGTCGGGCGCCCATGCAGCGTAACCTTCGTCCCTTTCGTGATATGGCGCTCGAGCGCTTCCCCGCGCTTTCCCCATACCGCGGCATCAACCCACAAAGGAGGGCGATCGTTGCCTGTGTTTTTGTCCTTGCCGTTATTCACGGCGACAGAGAACCCTAGGACCGGGTCCCCACCTTGTGTACGCCTCAGTACCGCGTCTTTGCCAACCGTGCCGGCGATGATAAGCAATTGCATCAAGCAACTTCCTTCTGTGTGATTACCTGTTTCCGTGCTGCAAATGCAGCCAAGACTTCTGCATGAAGCTTCTTATCTGCACGCTCGATATCGCCGATGCACCGTTCTTCATGCTTGTACAGCGTCTTCAATGATGCGCCATCGTATTGAAGCTCGATTGAGTTCTTGATGCGGTCTGCTGCCGCCTGCGCGTTGAATGGCGGAATGTGTGGATCGGCCTTCGAGTAATCGACGCTCTCAGTGTCAGGGTCATCGCCAGTCTCAAGGCCAAGGGCTTTCAACAGCGCGTACTTGACCGCATATGACATCGCCTTACCAGGCCCCTTGTCTTGCGTGTCGATGCCATACCCAAACGTCGGAACGTCGAAGAAGTCTGACGGCTCGTCAATATTGACAAACCGAACTGTAAGCGAGCATTCGGCGCGATTACCGTTGTGGGTGTGTTCGCAGCGCACCGGATAGTAAACGATGCCGTGCTTAAGAAGGACCGGGCGAACCTTTGCAGTGACCGCATCGTGCGACACGATCGTATAGTTCATCCCCTGCTTCTTTTCCTTCTGGATGTAGTCTACATCACCCATTGCCATAGCAAGGCGCTGGTGAACGTTCTTTGCGCTGGACATTATGCAGCCTCCCCAAATGCGAGTCTCATCTTGCGGTGAACAGCGCGGACGCGTTCGACGTCCTGCCGGCAGTACGCCGCTATTTCATCGTGACGGCCTTCCGCGAACATCTTTCCAACCATAGAGCCGTCAATGTCGCCCTTGCCTTCAATGCCAAGCGCACGGCAAAGGTTATCCAGGCTGATCGTGTCACGCGCTCCGGCCCATGCTGTCATGGTATCGAATACGTTCGCATCCCATGGCTTAGGATCACGCGGAAGCCACGACGGCGCACGGATGCCAAGGACAATGCAGCGCTGCCAGATGAAGCGGATGTCGAAGCCGACGACGTAGTGCCCTACGATCTTAGTGGCTCTGTATTGGTCTATGTATTGGTCAACGGAACAGAAGAAATTGGTTATGATATCAGCCTCATTTTCAGGAGAAAATTCAGTCATGCTGAATGAGCCCGTTGAAAGATTATCAACAGCCCAGCCAATGCAGCAGATATGACCGAGCGCACCGTTCAGTGCCGTCTTCGCAATAGCTTCTTCGACAGCCGCCGGCTTCTGTTCAGCTTCCCAAGCTGCGATCGTGTCAGCTTTCTTCATGGATGCAGGCGGCTTGACGCTGTCTGCGATCTGCTGGCGAACTGCTTCGGACTGTGCCGGGATGCTCTCAATATCGAGGTATAGCGTCGTCATGCCGCGATCTCCTGTTCGCAATCCTTCACGCACAACGAGGCGCGCATTTCGTAATCTTCTGCCCGCTCAATGTGCCGGCGGCTTTCTGCCATGAGATATGTGGCGCGCTTGGTATCTGATGTACGCGCTTCATCCGCGCATTCTGCAGCAAGCTTGCGTGCCGACTTAGCGCCGTTGATGAACTGGTCGTACATGATCACTCCGCAGCTTCGCGCATAGCGTTGTAAACGCGATCGCCGTAGCCGTAGCCCATGCGGCGGTCGTCGCGATCATTGGCCAATGCCTCCCACCATTCCTCGACGGCACGTTTGCCGATGTCGGTGGTTGTGTCTGTGATGACGTCAGCGATCCAATGAAACAGCATCTTCTCGCGGCTGGTGACCACATAGCAGCGGTTGCTTTCAGGCAGCAGGATATGACCGCCCTTGAGTTCGATAGACGAGACTTCAAACAGCCCGTCCTTTTCACTCAGGATCGCCGTTCCTTCAAACATAGCTCCTTCGCACGGGAAACCGCCGATGGTCAGCTGCAGTTCTTCGAATGCAAACTCGAGATCGTCCATTGTCCTCACTCCGTTGATCGTTAGCCGCCGGATTGCTCGTGGCCCGGCCCGGTGGCTGTTGTTCCGGGCGGTGGGTTACATCTTGCACCTCCGATCTAGTCGCTTTCGAATTTAGCCGTAGCCGGAGCCGTCGCCGTAGCCGGAGCCGGAGCCGTAGCCGTAGCCGTAGCCGTAGCCGTAGCCGTAGCCGTAGCCGTAGCCGTAGCCGTAGCCGTAGCCGTCGCCGTAGCCGTAGCCGTAGCCGGAGCCGTCGCCGTAGCCGTAGCCGTAGCCGGAGCCGTAGCCGGAGCCGGAGCCGTCGCCGTCGCCGTCGCCGTCGCCGATTTCGTAGTCTTCAAAAGCAAGAGCCTTATTCACGACTGCACAGCGTCCTTTATCGCATCAATGCTTGCGATTGCCGCATCAGAAGCAGGAATAATCTCAAGCGCATCAAGAACTGTCTGCGTCGGAACAGTCGGAGAGAACTTGTTTGTCGATCCGCTCACGCCATTGGTGGCGACTGCCGAAAGGCTGATCCCTTCCTTTGCCTTCCACGACCAAAGACGGCGGCAATTCTTGATTTCCACCATGCGACCGTCTTGCGCTGCGACTTCGCCAAAGAACACACCGGAAGCGTACGTGCGGATAATGCAGCGCTTGCCGATATGCGGCGTAAATGTGCCTGACGCCTGCTGTGTCGCCGCGCCAAACATTGCAGCCAGTTCTTTTGCCTGACCAATTGTGAGTTCGTTGATGTCCACTGTCGCCTCCGTTGGGTTGATAACCAGCCGCCCGTTTCGTCGTCCTTGGAGCATCATTCGTGCGGCTTGCGAGGAGTACTGTAGCAGCAACATAAAACGTGTCAACATAAATCGTGTTGAAAACGACCGGAGCAACACAAAAAATGTTGCGCAATTGATCTAATAGGGGCAAAAGAAAAACGCCGGAGGGATGATCCTGCCGGCGCTCAAAGCAAAACACGAAGCAGCACAAGCCGCGGAGTGTCAAAAAATGATGCATTATGCCTAACACATCAAAAAAATAGATGGAATAGGATAATGTTGTTTTGAGGCGTGAAAAGTTGATTTTTTTGGGTCTGCTCGGAGGTTCCCGCCAAAAATATTCAACCAGAAACGCAAAGGCAGCGGTTTTTAGAAGTTTCGCCCGCGTCGCCTATCATCAGGTATATGAAATGGACGCGGTGCCGATGCCAGGCTCATCGGACGAAGTTACACGGGGTTGATGGCCCGCCGGAAACACAGTTTTGCAAACTGCCGGACAACCGATAGCACCTTTCGAGGATGGAGGCGAAAGCCGCCAAATGTTTCTACAGAGTTCCGATTGTACCGCCTGACCAGCGGGAGGATGTAGACCTCAAGCCCTGTAGCGGCAGGGAAAACAAACCGAGCTATCGGGGTATATGGACTTCATGGATGCTTGGTGCGTAGCTAGCGCACATGGCTGGTGCTCCTCCTCAGGACCATCATTAGACTAGGTTATGCCTATGATACTGGTGGCAGGTTGTTTGAAGTGAATGATCACATCTTTGTGAAACGACCGACTACGCGGCCAACTATTCTGAATTCATCGAATGCTCTGATTACGGGCGGCTCGTCTGGTGACGCCTCAGAAACAATGCGGTAGGCCGGCGGGTGAGACGATGTTACTTTCTTGAGCGTCTTAGCCTGCAGCACGCCGTCCCCGTCATCGATCACATAGACAGCGTCACCCATCCAAGCGTTTTGCGAGACGTCCACTAGAATACGATCGTTCGAGCGTAGCACGGGCTCCATAGAATGTCCGATCACTGGAAGGACGATAATCTGTGACGGCGCCGCGTCAAGCGCATTGCGGATATAGCCGGGCGGAATAAGCCATTCGTTGACGACTGGATGCCCGGTGGCGATGCCATTAGAAACGACGCGCGCCGATCGGTCGTCAATCTGCCCTTGTCCAAGCCCAGGGCGCGCTGAGAACTCAGGAGAAGACCCGCTAATCGTTCGATTGAACGTGATAAGCCCATCGACAAGAGCGCCGCCGTTGCCATCCCATTCGTCGCCATTCTCGTTTTCTGGCTGATCTGGGTCAAATGAGCTGACGATGCGATATGGCGCCGGCTTTGACGGACGTTCTACATTCTCTCCGGTAAGCAGGTATGCCGCGCTCGTATTGAATTTGCGGGCGTACTTCTCTGCCATATCAGGCGAAAATTCATTTTGTCCGTTTTCATGCGCACGATAACTCGAAGCTGAAACGCCGAGCGCAGCCGCTGCCTTTGAAGCGGATTCAAAGCCCGCTTCCTCTCTCATTTTTTTGAGTCTTTCGCCCATGCTTGTCATGGCCAGAAGGTTTTCAGAGTTTGCAACACAAATCATGTTGACAACGCAACATATATCGTGTTGATTAGTGCCATGAACATGATCACAGAAATCGAAACAGTTGATGACATCGTCTCGGTACTCGGCGGGAACGCCTCGATGGCGAGGGTGATTTGTAAGGGCCCGTCTGCTGTCTCTGAGATGAAGAGACGCGACAGCATCCCGGTCGAATACTGGCCTGCTATCGTAGCTGAATGCGCGACATTAGGGCGCGACGACATAACGCTAGAGGCGATCGCAACTGTCATGGCGAATGCAGCGATGAGACGTCGAGGTGGGCGCGAAAAGCTACGCCATGACGTGTTCCGTGAGACAGCGCAGGAGGGCGTGTAATGACTGACAAGCCGGTCGTTAAGTTCATCATCATTCATGAAAGCGTCTCCAAGTCGTGGATGCGTGACAGCTCTACGTTTGCTCTGTTTGCAGGACTTATCCTGCTAGGCGTCTTTGTTGGTTCTTCAACGATGGAGTGGGCCGGGTTCATTTTGGCGTTTTTCGTTTTGTTCTCAAGAGTTGCGGAAATGAACTCAGGCTTGAAACGTATGACACGCGAAGAGGCGATAGAGCATCTGCAGAATGGAGACGTGTGATGGAAGAGGCATTTCTCAAATCTGTTGACGGCAAAATTACCGGCGTCATGGGCGCTGAAGACACGGAGAAGGTTCGCGCTAATCTTATCCGTTGGCTCATTGACGACAAGGCCGAGATGGTCATTCGCGTCCCTGTAGAGCTTGCAAAGAGATCGTTTTTCAAAAGCACAGCGTCTGTCCTTTCCGAACTGGAGAACGCGTGATGGGTGACAACATTTTTTATATCTCATTTTTCTTGCTGATCGCGTTTGTGGTTGGCGGTGCTTTCTATTTCTCAGACGCAGAAATGAAGCGATCAGCTGAAATGGAGTTAGAGTGCATCAAAGCAGGAAACCAGGTTATTTCTGGCAACTGCGTACACGGGGCGTCGAAATGACTGACGCTCACGGAATTGCACGCGAAATCATTTCCAATTCGGCAGGGGACTCCGACCTGACGCCAGCCGTTGCCGCGCGCGGTTCCGAAGAAAGCGCGGCATTAAATTCGACCATGGAGGCTGCGGAATGAACACGCCAGCCACCATTGAACAAGAGTTCGATCTTGCGACCAGCCGCATTGAAGTTTTCGCGGTTGAGATCCTGAACGAGATCGACATTCCAGAAGAACAGTTTGATCGCGCTGTGATGTTCGATGTTGAGCGTCAAGCCGTGCGCGGTTCTGGACACCGAGTATGGGGAGAGGGTGCATGAAGATGATTACAACAGTTCTTGAATGGTCAACCGACATTGACGCCGCCCCGCGTGGTGAGATTGTCGAAAAGGTTGTCGATGTTCAGCGAAACGGAAAGCGAGAGCGCAGGGTTTACGAAGAGTACGTACCTACGAAAATTCTTGCGCTTACGAAGTGCGGAAAGATCGTCGTGACGCATTACATTCCGCCTCGCTTTACGCAATCCGGATCGAAGCTTGATGGCGATCGATGGAGCGTTTTTGCGGCCAACGAGGCGCCTGTGATGTGGGCAGCAATGCCAAGTGCTGAAATTCTTCAATCATTCCTTGGTGGAAGCTATGACACAGCGGCCTGACGAACTCATAGAGGATTACAAGTCCAGCTATCGCGCTCACTTCGGCGGTGAAGCTCCGAAGGTATGGAAAGGCTCGCACGGCGGCTTCACGATCGTACACCATGACGGCGGACGAGAGAACCTTAGCGCTAGACAGATGCGCCTCTTCACCGCCATCAACTACGAGATGGCAGAAGCAGTTAAGCAGGAGAACGAACATCGCGTTTCTATGGTGATGGTATGACGTCATATCGTTCCGTCCCTCGCTCAAAGTTGGAAGCTGATCTTTCACAGCTGCGAGCTGAAATCGCAGATGCACAGGCGCTAGCTAATTCTATACGCATCGAAATGCAGGCGCGCCTTGCCGAGCCACTGGCTGTCATCGGAAGGCTTGAAAAGAAAGCAGATGAGATCGACGCGGAGATCAAGCGGCGCGAACAAAATGACGCGATTGTGCCGACGGTGAGCGATCACGCTTTGTTGAGATACATTGAGCGCGTGCATGAAGTTGACATTGAGCAGATACGCGGAATTTTGCTTGAGAAGGCAGAGGCAGCGATAAAGGCCGGCGCGTCTGCTGTGAGGCTTGATGATTGCACATTGGTTATTCGCGGGTCTTCCGTTGTGACTGTAAAGGTAGAGCAAAAGCGCGAGAAACCTAAGAAGATGACGCGCGCTAAACGTCAACAGTTTGAGGACTACGAACATGCATAGTATCCTCTACGCAATCGTTGGATTTGTGTTTGTGCTGTTTGTCTTCGCCGTGGCGCTCGTCCGCTTCTCTCGTAATGAACATGATGAAGAAGACATGAACGGCGCGCTTGAAGGCGACCAGGTGAATTTCAAAGACAACCATTCGATCGGTCACTCCTCCCTGTAAGGCTGATCGATAGCGAGCGCCGCGTCATCCTCCTCCCCGCGGCGCTCGCACCTAATTCGCGGAAAGCGACTGGATAGCCGAAGAACTACGGCGTTTGTCGCTTCCGATATTGGAATAAACGTCTCGCCGATGCGGCGGACGGTCGTGGGAATTTGATTTGGCTCCGCAACCGGCCTCTGATTTTTCCCACGACCACTCTTATTCGACTTCCTGCGCATGACTGCCTCCTTGAACAAGAGCAATCAAGCAAAGGAAAATTGTCATGGACGACAAAACACATGGTTTTCACGACGAAATTTTTGGCAGGAAAGACAAGGTAATGCGTGCTGCTTTAATGGACGACGTCAAAGGAATGGCTGGGTTTCTCCTAGCCAAGGAACATCGTGGGCCTGGCGATACGATAGAGGCAGCCAGTTACCGCGTTCAGACGAAATACGGCGTGCCGGCATCGTTCTTGATGAGGCTACGTCATCGCGAAGTAAAAGACATCATGATGTCAAACTTCATCGCGCTGGCGACGGCATATCAAGCGGCACTCAATAAGATAGATCGGGCCTACGAGCATGAGAAGGCTTTGGCAGACAATACGAAAATTCTCCGCTTGGCTCGTGCTTTGGCTGGCGAGGAAGGCGAGGGGTAGGTGATGATATACGGAAGTGTCTGCTCCGGGATAGAGGCGGCAACGATGGGTTGGCACCAACTGCATGGTGAGGAGAACGATCGATGAACGTGGTTTTGTGGGGCCTATTTTTGGCCTGTTATGTTATTCTCATTGCATCGATGGCATATGCGCACGAGAGACGCGACAGATCGATTTTTCTGTCTGGATTGACATGTGGTGTGGTGTTTATAGCGATAGCCAATCAGGTGGCGAAGGCGGTGCTGGGATGACAGACCCAGCCGAAATGCTGTCATGGATAGATAGGCGCATAGCGAGCGCAAAGAAATGGCTTGAAGTGGATTGAATAGGTGAGTAATGGCTAGACGACATGTATTCATCAAATGCTCTGTGGATGACTGCGAGAGAAATGGCCATCGTTCTGGCGGCGGATCACGCGGTTGCTGCGCAATACACTACTACCGTCTTCTAAAGCATGGCGACCCACTCGGTGGAAGGACGTTCGCCGGAGATCCTATGAGATGGATGGAAGATCACAAGCGCTATGCTGGTGATGAGTGCTTAAAGTGGCCATTTGGCAAGGCCAATAAGGGATATGGCCTCATTCTTGTCGATGGGAGGAACATGCAGGCTAGCAGGTTCATGTGCATTTTAGCGCATGGAGTTCCAGAGTCTCCTGATCTCCAAGCTGCACATACTTGCCATAACGGTCACCAAGGATGCGTCAACCCTCGGCATTTGAAGTGGGAAACTTTTGCCGAGAACAATAAGGTGAGGCCAAGAGCGCGTTTCGGCAGCAACTCGCCATCAGCAAAACTGTCTGAGGAGCGGGTTGCTTATATGCGACGAGTGTATAAAGCCGGCAATTCAACTCAAGAAGAACTCGCGGAACTTTTCGGGGTAAACATTTCCACCGTCAACAGTGTCATCCATCGGAAGACGTGGAGGCATGTAATATGATGGACAGTTACCTTTTCCGATCCTGCTTTGACGACATCGCCATGCTGACGGAAATACGCGCCGCCTATGCCAAGGCGCTAGCAAGAAGGGAGGCTGGGCAATAATGGCAAAGCTCACGAAAGCGCAAGCGAAAGCCCATCAGCAGGCCTGTGACCTCCTAAATAAGGACGTTCTGTCAGATGACGAAAAGTTTTTTGTAATTGAAAACTGGCAGGAGTCGGCGATGCACATCAACAGCACATCGGGGGCTTTTTTTACTCCATATGGTCTAGCTCGTGATTTTGCGATTGAGACATTCTCCGGGCGGATGATCGACCTATGCGCCGGTATTGGAACCCTATCGTTTGCAGCTTCTATGATGCACCGCTGGTCTTCGGCACGGCTAGACATCACCTGCATTGAAATCAACCCAGCCTATGTGGCTGTCGGACGGAAGATTTTGCCAGAGGCGACATGGATAGAGGCTAGCGTGTTCGATGTTATCGATATGGACCTAGGCCGTTTCGACATCGCCATTAGCAATCCTCCTTTTGGGAGGATAACGCGACCTGATGGTAAAAGAAGCCCGAGATATACTGGAGCAGAGTTCGAATTCCATGTGATAGATATTGCCGCGCACCTGGCTGGCTACGGCGTGTTCATTTTGCCTCAAATGTCGTCTGGGTTCCGCTACAGTGGATCGCAGCACTACCAGCGCGATACGAGCGGAAAGGCATTTGATTTTCAACAGAAGACGGGCGTCTATTTCGGCCCATCGTGCGGCATCGACACGGCAACATATCTTGGCGACTGGCGCGGTGTGTCCCCGCTCTGCGAGGTCGTCTGCTGTGAGTTTGCGGAGTTGGCCGCGGTTCCTTGCCACGACGCTCATGTGCAGTTGCCTACCACTGTTTACCAGGCGACATCGAAACCTACGGGAACCACCAGCCAGTTGAGCTTATTCGGAGAAGTCGTATGACAGTAGTAGCAAGCCGCTTCGAGCGCAGACACCGCGATCTGTACGAAACAGAAAAGTGGGCTACTGAGGCACTTATTCGCCGGTTCCCAGTCCACGGCCTCACGGTATGGGAGCCGGCGGCTGGCAACCACATGATTGCCGATGTTCTTCGCGAGGCTGGAGCAACAGTTCGCACGTCCGATATTGCGGTCTACGATCGCCAGCATGACGCCATCTATGATTTCCTTGTCGATCGCCCGCATAGCGAGCCGTTGGTGCAGGCGATCATCACGAACCCTCCTTATGGCAAGGGCAACCGAGACGCCGTCATATTCGCGCGCAATGCGCTGGAGCGATGCGACGGCCTCGTTGCGCTTCTGCTGACGGCCAAATTCGATTTTGGAAAGACGCGCCGGTTCCTGTTCGCTGACAATGATCGGTTCTGGGCAAAGATCGCTCTTGTCGATCGTATCCAGTGGTTCCCTGGCGACACGTCAGGGACTGAAGATCATGCTTGGTACATATGGGGACCAAAGGGCGCTCGTTACACCAAAACGATGTTTTGGGAGGGGAAAAAATGATACGACTTTCCCTGCCATATCCACCATCTGCATGGGATCTCTACACGGGATGGGGGAAAGGCCGCCGGCTATCGAACGAATACAAGAAATGGCGCGATGACGTTGGCTACTTCGTCAAGGTGCCCAAAGAGCCGATATCGGTTCCATTCTCCATATCTATCGCGCTTCGTCGCGGAAGCGGGCGGCATGACCTAGACAACAGAGCAAAGGGCATTCTCGACGCACTGCAGCATTATGGCGTGATCAAAAACGATAACCTATGCGAGCGGATTTCAATGCACTGGGACGCTGATTTACCGGCTGAGTGCGTTGTGCTGCTGCAAGAAGCAGAAGAGGCAGTAGCATCATGACACCGATCGCGACAGCGCTTAAACACATGCTCGCTTCCGGCCTTGCGCATGAGAGTGTCGTAAAAGCCGTCGAAGATATGGAGCGCGAGATGTACGGCTCAAAGCGCGCGAAGACAGAGACGAAACATGAAGCAAGCGCTGCTGTTGATAGCGCTCTTGATGTTTACAAGCTTTATGCCGAAAAAGCCGGATTCTCCATACCTCGCAAGCTTACAGCCGAACGCGTCAAAAAGATCAATGCGCGCTTGGCAGAAAGCGGCGAAGATGCATGGGCAGAAGCTTGCAAGAAGATGGCAGCAAGCTCGTTTTGCCGCGGTGTGAACAATAGCGGGTGGAAAGCGGATCTCGACTTTCTCTTGCAGCCGTCCAGTTTCAATCGCATCCTTGAAGGACGATACGACGACCGAAAGGCCGTAGCGAGAGAGACTGAATTTGCCCGCCATCAACGCGAATGCACCCAAGCCTTAGAGCGCAAAGTCTATGGAGGCCGCAATGAACACTTTGCCAGCGACAACCCAGCTTTCGACCTTAGCCCTGGAGATTGGCGAGCTCACTGAAAAGCTGCAGCCACCTACGAGCGAAATGATTGCCGCCAACCTGCTTTCTATGCGCCGTGTTGGCATGGCATACTCGCAAGGCATAGACCCGGAGATGATCGAAACTGTCTATTCATACGCTCTTAGAGACGTCTCGGCGATCGGGCTGCAGGAAGCCACAAAGAAGATCCTCAAGGGCGAATATGACATCGAATACGGTTTCATACCTAAGCCGCCTGAATTGGCAGCCATGGCCCGTTCAGAGGCTAAGAAACACAGAGTCAAGCGAGCTGATCTGATAGAGAAGCAGCGCACGCTCCAAGATCTCAGCGCATACCGCAGCAGAAAGCCGGATCATGGAACGAAAGAGCGCATACGAGAGGTGCTTGGCCGGTTCCGTGCAGAGACAGCAGCGTCACGCGTTGAGAACGCGCTACCGCAAGAGACGATGAGCGAAGAGCGCGCGGCATACTTTTCGCAGATCATGCAGCTTAACGACGCAAAAGACGGTCCAGACGCAACACAAATGGCCTTTCGTCGCAGGATCAAGTCAGAGATTGAACAGGCAAGTTTAGGTGAGGTGCAGGAATGAAGCTATTTCTTATCCTTTATGCAGGCTCAAAAATTGTCGGCACATGGGGCCCGCTGCCATATGGCATGGAAGAATGCCGCAACCGAGCTGACGATCGCCGGCAAGACATCAATGAATTGATTCAGACAGGGGTCAATTCAAAGGGAGAGAAGATACCAAAAGAAGCGATCGCCATGATGAAAACATTTCGTCTAGGCTGTGAGTACCATGCTCACAGACCAAGTTTGGATCATAGTGAGGTTCAGGAATGACAGCGCATATCATCCCGGTTCGTTCAGAGTTCTCCGGCATTGCTGATATACGAAGCCATGCAAGAGCTGTGCGTGAAAGGCTGTTTACTGCTCCGAGAAAAGCGACGAAAGTTTCTCTTGTTGATGACAAAGAGACAAAGATACCGCCGCCTATGTGGCAGACGCAGCCGATGCTATTCAATGAACATGAAGTAGCATACCGGGTCCAGTTGGCGCTGGCTGAACTGAAGAAAAACACAGAGGTTCCAGACACGCATAAAAGCATCATGCAGATAGTTGCAGAGGTGCTTAAATCGTACCCTGGGATCACAGTTTCTGAGGTTAGAGGACCGTGTAGAGATGCGACTTTGGTGCGTGCGCGACATGAGGCGATTTACGAGGTTAGACGGCAAACTAGCTTTTCGCTCCCACAGATTGGGCGCTGGTTTGGCGGGCGTGATCATAGCTCTATTCTCAGCGCTGTCCGCAAGATTAGAAAACAGAGGCAGGAAGCATGCGAGTAGAACGCAAAGCAGAATACGCGAATTCAACATTGCCGCCGCTTGAGGAGCTTGTAGAGCTATTCGCGGAAGGCATGACGACGAAGCAGATAGCCGAGAAATATGGTGTTAGAAATGATACTGTAAGAAGCAAATTTCAGAGGTATGGCGTGTCACTTCGTGATATCATTGTTCGCACAACAAGGATGCCAGAGCCGAAAGACGGCGTGATGAATTTCGTGACATCCACCGGCTATGTCTGTTCTCTGCCGAAGGTGTCTATTCTGGAGAATGGCGCATGACTGATATCATCGAGAGAAAGTTCGTGTGGAAGAGAAACACGGCACAATATTCGACAGGAGAAATTCTGTACATTGGAAAGATCGCCGTCGGCGGGTGGTTTAACCCAACAGTTTCGAAAGGCGACCCGACTTTGTACAGAGCTAGAATTGATCTTCCTAGCCTTACGATGAGTAGGGCAACGATCGATTTTGATAACCATGAAAAAGCTCGTGCGCGCGTCGAGGCTGCGGTAAAAACTTGGTTCAAGTGGCTAGAGCAAGAGAGCGTTGAGGCCGCCGCGTCATGACAGAATACAGCTACGGCCCATGGATCAAGCACGACGGCAAAGGAATGCCGGTTGATGGCGATACGCTAGTAGAAGTGAAATATGAGAACGGAAATGTAGACAAACCATGCGAGGCTGAAATTCACGATTTGCTTGATAGCTGGGGGCCGGAACCAATGGTCGTCGTTCTCTCTATCTCAGAATACCGCATCGTAAACGAGGCTAAGCTATGATTGAACGTTGCTTTACACCATCAGGTCAACTTAAGTTTGATCCGTACCGAACGGATAGAGGCGATGAAAATTATAAGTTGCTTTTTGATGATCATGGAGAGCTAAAAGACCGTACGGAACTGGCAAGATTGATCATAAAGAATAGCTGGTCATGGGAAAGCGATGCTGTAGCGCTTTTTCATTCATCAGTCTTTGCTTCAAACACCAAGGGAAATTATCCAACGGTGTATTATTGGAGGTAAGTCCATGACAGACAACGTCATCGATCTAAGGCCAGAAGCAAAAGAGCGCCTGATCTATCTTTGCGTTGAATGCGGTTGCTCAACGTTCTACATGTACTCAGACGGCACGACAGAATGCGCAGCGTGCAATGGGCTAGATGCCGGCGGTGAATGGGTGACGAAGCTCGAAAGCCAGCCAAAAAGCCCTGAGAAGACAGACGCAGGTAGTTTTAGTGTTACATGCGTTGGTTCTCCTGAGCTTGCAAGGGAGCGAGTCGTAAAGAACATCAATACGCGCAAAGGCGAGCTTGCTTTGCTCGGAGGATGGTTCGAGGACGGATCTGTATCTCTATGGGACGGCGCGGAGGACGACGATCAAAACGATTGGCTGATAAACAAGCTTAGAGAAGCTGCCGACCATCTGGATATGCGGAAAGTCAACCCAGACGACGACAAGTGAAAGGACGATTGAGCATGAACGGATATAAGCCTTCTATGTATCTTGCGAAAATTGGCATAACAGTCGCTGCATGTTCTGCTATTTTTGGCGTTATCGTGTTATCTGCGTCTATCTTGAAATATAACTCAGGAGACGCATTGGTGCAGGCATTAGTTGTTGGCGGAGCTGCTGCCGTGTTCCTAGTCAATGTCATCGCGTGCGCTTTTATCTGGCGCGCATAATGAAGGACGATTGAGCATGGCAAACAACTGGTATGCAATCCGCACACGTCCAGGCTCACAACGGCCTGTCAAGGCTGGTTATTCCGGTGACAGGTTTGTCGAGGACGAGACGATCATTGAACGCAACCTCCGCCATGCAGGTTTCGACGGGTTTATGCCGGCAACATACCGCGAGATCCGCCACCACCGTACAGACGAGTATATCACCAAGCGCTATCCGCTCATGGTTGGCTATATGTTCGTCCGCAATCCTGCCAGCTTCTACAAGCTAAAGGACGTCGTTGGCGTCTCTGACATCCTTGGCGTAGCTGGCTCGCCGATGGCGATCTCTGAGGCGACTATTTCCGCTATTCGTGACGCAGAGGAACGCGAGATTGAAATTCTAGAACGTCGCCGTGCTGCAAGGCTGCAGAAAGAGCGCAAGCTATGCCGCAAGCTAACTCGCAAAGAGGCGCGTGAACTGTTCCCGGCGAACAAGCGCATCATTGTCTCAAGCGAAGGTTATCTTTCAGGCATGGCCGGGGTTATCGTGGATGCTACAGGCCGCAATACGATCAAAGCTGTGATTAACACGTTGAATGGACTTGTTCCGGTTGAGCTTGGTATTGAAGATTTCCGTGAAGCAGTGTAAAGAGGTTTGCATTAGGCATGATTTTGGGTGTTCAGAGCGGTATCGCCGGCCCTCCGCCATATCTAAATGGCGCTGGGTTTATATTGCCTGAATTCCCGCATGTTTGCCGAATGCAGCATTGACTACATGAGATTGATGTCAGCGCAAGCCTTGTCGGCAAAGCAGTTTGGAATGGCGTGATTGACTGCCCATCGTTTGGCAGGATTACGAAATGGTGATGGGTGCCTCCTTTGGCATAATCTTGCAAGTCCAGAGCCGATCCATTCCAAAGCATATCGCCATAGATGGCGCTGGCGGCCCGTATTGTGGTGAAAGCCGCGACGGATAACAAAAGACAACCTGTATAGGTTATCGCCGCTAATAGTTTGGAATGGTGTCTCAAAGGGCACGATGAGTTGGTAATAGCGCTGATTCCGCGCCGTATGGTTCGAATCCAACGCCGTTCCAAAGCATATCATACGATGGTGTTTAGTGGGTGGTGAAGCGCCTTATAGCGAGGGATGTAGTACGGTCCCAGAAGCCCAGTACGATGGCAATGTCACTAGAACATCGTACTTGAGCACGGCAAGAAAAATCGCCATTGGCAGGCTAACCGTGCAGCCAAAACATATAAGACGATGGTGTTTTGAAGCCGCTCCGGAATGCAGGCTTCATGCTGCACCCCAACACCTCCTGCTAGCCAGGTTAAGCGGTCCGGCGGTCGTCTGTGTAATTCGCCAGAATGGGCAACGATATCAGCAAGCGGCGTGGATTAGTACACGCGGTTGGACCGAAACGACCTGAGAGTTCGGAGCCAGTTGGCCAGACTACCTTTAGCCGGTGACAACCCGGCCTTGCTGATCATTCCGCCTGCATAGCTCAGCTGGATAGAGTCCATTCCTTCTAAGAATGTTGTCGCAGGTTCGAGCCCTGCTGCGGGCTCCAAGCCAAACGGAGAATACGACGTGACGTCGAACAGGTTCAAGCCGACTGGCAAGAAAGTCTTCGACCGCATCATGGCTGGCCTGCAAGAGGTCAAAGCCGCATCTCCTATGTGGGCCGATCTTGCGTATGAGAATATTTTCAACGTCTCCGAGCGTCATTGCAAGATTGGCCGCGTTACCATGAAGAGACGAAACCCGCTTCCTGAGATCAAGGAAGGTAAAAGAAACGTCGTCATTCAAAAGCGCAGAGTGTGGACGCGAAAAGATTCTGTCGATGCTGTCGAGAACATGGTGAACGGCGGAGTGCCTGGGCTTAGATAGCCAAAGCAGACGGCCTGCTAATAGCCGTAGTTGCATAAAAGTGTCTGGAAAGCCTCGTGAAGGACAAGCCCGCAAGGGAGCGACTAGGGTAACAATTCATAGGGCGGGCCCCTCCTGTGCTCCTCCAAGCAGAGCGCCAAGCATCGATCGGTGAAAGCCGCAATACCGCCGCCTAGCCTGTCCCTTTACAGGCCATGAACCGGGAAATCATGCATGCTGGATAATGTAAGGGCCATTGATATGGAAGTAGCATCAATACCGATGCCGAATGTCGAACTAACCATTGAGGTCGTTACACCGAGAGCGTTTGGCCTGCGGCTCTCTCTCATGCGGGCGGCGCTATGGGTTGCTGGTTTCGTGGCGCCATCGAATATTGCGGTCAACACCGACATCAAGGTTATCTGAGATAGATGCCTGTTCTCACCAATTCGCGGCATGAAGCGTTTGCGCAAGCCATAGCGAAAGGGGCAAGCGCAGTTGACGCTTATGTGCAGGCTGGATATGCACCAAGCCGTTCTGCTGCATCAAGGCTGTCAACAAATGTGAACATAGAGCGCCGTGTGGCGGAATTGATCAATAGAGGGGCCGACAGGGCAGAGGTTACAGTAGCCAGGGTTCTGCAAGAACTCTCTCGCATCGGCTTCTCCGATCTTCGACGCGCATTCGACAAAAGCGGACGCCTATTGCGACCCGAGGAATGGGACGACGACACAGCTGCCGCTATCGCTTCTGTCGAAGTAGTGACGCGCAACATTGGCGATGGAGAAGTCGAACACGTCCACAAGATCAAGGTATGGGACAAGAACAGCGCTCTTGAGAAGATCGCCAAGCATCTTGGCATGTTTATCGAGCGCGTTGAACACTCGGGCGGGATGTCTCTCAATGTGACGTCAGAGGACGCAGAACTGTGACGAATGACACCTGTAAAGCTTACGGAGAAGCAGAGAGAGGCTAACAGGCTTCTTGCTGGCCCCGCGCGGAACATCATGCTACGCGGCGGCTCCCGGTCTGGGAAAACGTTCGTTCTCGTTAGGGCTCTTGTCCAGCGAGCGATCAACGCGCCTAGATCGCGTCATGTTATATTTCGTTTCCGGTTCAACCATGCAAAAACATCGGTATGGTCGGACACGCTGCCAAAGGTCTTGCTGCTGTGCTTCCCTTCTCTGAAGGTGCGGTTCGACAAGACGGACTTTTACGTAGAGCTTCCAAACGGATCTCAGATCTGGATTGCAGGGCTTGATGACAAGGAGCGGGTCGAGAAGATCCTTGGGCAGGAATACGCCACGCTCTATTTCAACGAAAGCAGCCAGATCCCATGGGCATCCGTCGAAATGGCGATGTCGCGCCTTGCTCAAAAGGTTGAACTGGCGACTGAGATAGCGAAGGCAACGGGTCGTACACACCTGGCTCTCAAAGCCTACTTCGATTGCAACCCGCCATCTAAGCTCCATTGGAGCTATCAGATGTTTCGGGCCAAGGTAAAGCCGGGGACAAAAGAGGCGCTGGCCAAGCCGGAAGACTATGTAGAGATGCAGGTCAACCCGGTTGATAATTCGGCCAACCTGCCTTCCGAATACTTTGACGTGCTTGCCTCGATGTCAGCTGCAAAGCGCTTGAGGTTCGAGGCAGGAGAATGGGCAAGCGAAGTCAGTGGTGCGCTATGGGCTCTTGAGGATCGTTTGGCGCCTGACGGCAAGGTTATGCCTGGGATAGATAGCCTTCGCGTTTCCAGCGCTCCTGACCTGCGCCGGATCGTTGTTGCCGTAGACCCGTCAGGAACGCGTGGTGATGGCGGTGGCGATGACATCGGTATTGTGGTAGCTGGGCTTGGTATTGATGGCCATGGCTATGTTCTGCACGATGGAACGTGCCAGTTATCCCCGGAAGGATGGGGCCGGCGGGCTGTTGACCTTTACCACAGGTTCGGAGCGGACAGGGTCATAGGTGAGCGAAACTATGGCGGCGATATGGTGAGGTTTACGATCGCCACAGCTGACAGGAAAGTTCCTTTCAAAGAGGTTGTCGCAAGCCGAGGCAAGGTCGTCAGAGCGGAACCTGTAAGCGCGCTCTATGAACAAGGGAAAGTTCACCATGTCGGGTCTTTCCCTGATCTTGAAGATCAGATGAGCAATTTCACTCCTTCTGGCTATGTCGGTGAAGGATCTCCGGACAGGGCTGACGCCCTTGTTTGGGCATTGACGGAACTCATGGTGAAGGAACAGCCGGCGGCGGCTGTCTTTGGTACGTATTCAGGAACGACGAGATGACAGACGACAAAAAGACGCCTGAAAGCGAGTCTTCCGATTATAAGAAGATGCAGAGCTATTGGGAGATGGTGGAAACCATCCTTGGCGGCACCGCGGCTATGCGTGAAGCTGGCGAGAAGTATCTGCCGAAGTTTCCGCATGAGGCTCGATCAGACTACGACATCAGACGGCGCACTGCGAAGTTTACGAACATCTTCGCCGATATCGTGGACACGCTCGCTTCCAAGCCGTTCGAGAAGGAAGTATCTGTTCAGAATTCCGGGCCGGTTGAGCCGTTTCTGGAGGACATTGACGGGCAGGGCAACCATATCCACGTCTGGTCAGCCAATGCGTTTCATGCCGGCGTTGCTGACGCTTTCACATGGCTCTTTGTCGATTACACCCGCGACGTGCCGCCGGGCGCCACAGTCGCACAAGAGCGGGCAATTGGAGCGCGTCCGTACTGGATTCATCTACCAGCTAGCCGCGTGAAGGCCGTGTATTCCGAGACTATCGGCGGCAAGGAAACGATTGTTCACGCCCGCATTGAAGAGAATTCACGCGAGCGTGATGGATGGGGCGAACGCGAGATAGAACGTGTCCGCGTGATTGATCGCGAAGTAGCGCGCAAGGACGATGGCACAGCGATTTCAGCCGGGCCGCCTGTCTGGTCGCTTTACGAAGAGAGAAAGAACAAAGCGACAAACGAGGAAGAATGGGTTCTGATCGGCCAAGGCCAGTACACGATCAAATACATTCCGCTGTTCGCGTTTGTCACTGGCAAGCGTGAGGGAAACTCCTGGGTTGTTCGTCCTCCTCTCCAGTCGGCGGCATATCTGCAGATTGAGCATTACCAGCAGGAAAGCGAACTCAAGCACGCTCGGCAGATGAGCGCATTCCCGATGCTTGCCGGCAATGGCGTAACGCCTCCTGTCGGCGACGACGGCAAGCCTGTTGCGGCCCCGATTGGGCCTATGAGCGTTCTATACGCGCCTCCTGACGGTGACGGCAACAGCGGCGAATGGACGTTCATTGAGCCGTCGGCAACGTCGCTTGAGTTTCTGTCTCGCGAGGTTGACAAGACGGAAGCGCAGTTGCGTGAGCTTGGACGCCAGCCGCTCACGTCTCAGTCAGGCAATATCACGACGATTACAGCCGCATTTGCTGGCGACAAGGCGCACACTGTCGTTGAGGCTTGGGTGCTTAACTTCAAGGACTTCCTCGAGAACGGTCTTAAGGCAACAGCCGATTGGATCAAGAGCAAGATTGAGCCTGTCGTTGACATCAACACAGACTTTGCGCTTGCTCTCAAGGAAGACACAGGAATGACGAACGTTGACGCGGCTCGCGAGCGTGGCGACATCAGCCATGAAACGTGGTTCGATGAGGCTAAGCGTCGCGGCATCATCGGCCCGAACATCACGTTCGAAGATGAGCGCGAACGTATCCTGGCAGAAATGCCCGGCGATCCTACGGACGGCGAAATGATTGACGCTGTCACGCCTGACACTGCTCAGCAGCAGCAGGACGCACAATTGCAATAACTGCACGATCGCGCAACGCGGTCCTTGTTTTCGCGGCAACGCGGAGACGGCCAACCATGCCTGATTCCGGATGGATAAGGCGAAACGCGGTGGAAACCGCAAACAGTGGGTGGAAGCCCAAAGGAAGACACAGATGAAGCTCAAGACAATTGAACAGGACGGCAAGGTTTACGCCCTCGTAGAGGACGGAAAGCCGGTCTATACCCACGACGACGGGAAAGACATTCCTTTCGACGCGGCGCAAGCCATGGGCAAGATCAGCGAATTGCAGCGCGAAGCAAAGACGCATCGCGAAGCAAAGGAAGCAGCAGAAGCCAAGGCCAAGGCATTCGATGGGCTTGACCCAGCCGGCGCCCGTGATGCTCTCGACAAGCTGTCCAAGATCGACGCCAAGAAGCTGGTCGAGGCTGGTGATATGGACGCGGCAATCCAGACCGCCCTCAAGCCAGTGCAGGAACAACTTGCAGCGGCACTGAAGGACAAGGAAGCGCTCACCGGAAGCCTCAATCAGGCTGTGATCGGAAACGCATTTGGCCAGTCGAAATTCGCGGCGGAAAAGCTTACCCCGGCTGGCGTTGATCTTGTCCGCCTCCAGTTCGGCAACCAGATCAAGGTCGAGGACGGCAAGCCGATCGGCTATGACCAGAACGGGCAGAAGATTTATTCCAGATCGCGCCCCGGCGAACTGGCAAGCTTTGACGAGGTTATCGAAACCTTCGTCGAGTCATACGCCTTCAAGGATCACATTCTAAAGGGCGTGAACGCAAATGGCGGCGGCGGTCGTCAGTCTTCTGGCGGGAACAGTTCTGGCGAGAAGACAATGACACGCGCCGAATTTGACGCAATGGACCAGGCAACGCGGTCCGCAAAATTCAAAGAGGGTTATAAGGTAGTGGATGCTGCCTAAGCCTAACTCCTTCTACCGTCCATTCGGAAGATTGGCGGTGCCTCGGGCTGGATAGCCCAATCCTCCCAAAACATCGCCATTCATTCGAAAGGAAATCCAAATGGCAAACGTACTCAGCAATCTTGCTGCTGACATCTACAAGGCAGCGGACATCGTCGGTCGTGAGGCTGTAGGCTTCATCCCGGCTGTTACCATCAATTCCGGCTCTGAGCAGGCTGCACAGGGCGACACCGTTCGTTCGTTCGCCACCCGCGCCGTGACCGTCAACACTTCGGCGACGCCGTCCATGACCATCCCGGAAGGCGATGATCAGACGATCGACACGAAGACCATGACGATCTCGCAGATCGCATCCGTTCGCATCCCGTGGACCGGTGAAGACATCAAGCATGTCAACAACGGCTCCGGGTTCGAGACGATCTACGGCGACCAGATCAAGCAGGCGTTTCGCGGCATCGTGAACACCATTGAAAATCATGTCGCTACTGTCGCGTATCAGAACGCATCGCGTGCATTCGGCACGGCTGGCACGACGCCGTTCGGTTCCAACTTCGATGAAGTCGCCGAAATGCGTCAGATCCTCGTTGACAACGGCATCCCGATGGATGGCCGCGTGTCTCTCGTGGTGAATACTTCCGCCGGCACCAACCTTCGCCAGCTCGCGCAGTTGCAGAAGGTCAACGAAGCAGGCGGCGCCGAAATGCTCCGCAATGGCACGCTGCTTGACCTGCAGGGCTTCATGCTCAAGGAAAGCGCGCAGGTCATCGCTCACACCAAGGGCACCGGCACCAGCTACCAGTCGAACAACGCTTCCGGTTATGCTGTCGGTGACAAGACGGTCGCACTCGACACCGGCTCTGGCACTGTTCTTGCTGGCGATGTTGTCACCTTCACTGGCGACACCAACAAGTACGTGGTCAACACGGCCCTTTCTGGTGGCTCGCTTGCGATCGGCGCTCCTGGTCTTCGTGCGGCCCTCGCAGACAACATTGCAATGACGATTGGCAACAACTATCGCGCCAACATCGCACTGCATCAGTCGGCCGTCGAGCTTGCCATGCGCCCGCTTGCAAAGCCGCAGGGCGGCGACGCCGCGGTCGATGAAATGATCGTGCAAGATCCGTTCTCGGGCCTCGTGTTCCGCATCTCTGCCTATAAGGGCTATAACAAGGCGATGTTTGACGTCACCTGCCTTTATCAGGCGAAGGCATGGAACCCGCACGCCATTGCAACGCTGCTTGGCTAACCAACTACAGGGGCGGGGAAACTCGCCCCTTAACCACACGGGTGAACCATGACTATTCGAATGATCAGGCATGACGACGGCAAGACCGGCGATATTCACCCTGACGAAGTAGAGAACATGAAGAAATTCGGCTGGGTTGTCGATGATGCTGCAGAGCAAGACGACATCAGCCTATCAGACACCGAACTTCGAGACGCCATCGAAAAGGCAACCGGTGTTCGACCGCATCACAAGACAGGCCGCGATAAGCTCCTGAAGGCATACAGCGAATTGAATGCACAGGAGGCGTGATGGCTGGCGGCAACGTCTACACGCTTTTTGGTGAAAACCCTCCAGAGCTTGGTGAGCCGAACCAGCCATTGATAAAGGCGATCACAAACCTTCTCGAAATGGCGAAGACAGGACGGCTTCAAAGCTTTGTTGGAACTGGCTTTACCCACGAGGGCAACCGTCTATCATTGTGGTGTGACACGCACCCCGACATTTATCAAATGCTTGGCTCTATCGCCTGGCTTGAGCACGAGTATGTTGAACGGCAAACCAAGGCGGATTGACCATGGCCCTTACAGTCGAAACAGGAACCGGCCTGTCTGACGCGGACGCGCTTATCACGCTCGCATTTTCCGACGCGTATCATAGCGCGATCGGCAACAGCACTTGGACCGGCACGGACGCGCTCAAGGAAGCCGCAATCCGCCGCGCTACGGCGTTCATCAGCAATTCTTTCACATGGCAGGGCCTCCGCACCCGAGGACGTTCGCAGGCGCTCCAGTGGCCGCGTTCTGGCGTTATCGACGCGGAAGGTTACGGCATCAACTCCGACGAGATCCCGATCGAAATTCAGAACGCCGTCGCAGAGATCGCATTGCGTGAGCTTGTGGATCCTGGTGCTATGAACCCTGACTTCAAGGCTTCCGAACTGGTCAAGCGCGAAAAGGTCGGCCCGCTTGAAACAGAATACGCGCTTAGCAACACGTCCGCAGATGCGCAAAGGCCTGTGCTGTTGGCGGTGCGCGATATGGTATCGCAGTTTCTGTTGTCTGGCACGTCTAGCCCGATCATTGGCCGGAGCGTTCGGGTCTGATGGCTTTTGATTACGCCAAATCACGCGCAACGGCTGAAAGGCTTATAGGGCGCTTTGGGCAAGCAGGCGCTATCAAGCGAACGACGGATTCTGGCCCGGCGTACGGACCGGCCTATGACCCTACAGTGACGACAACGAACTATGCATGCACGCTTGTCGTCATTGATATCGCACTCGACAAGATCGACGGAACGCTGATCGAAGCCACCGATAAAATGGCCTATGTCTCCACCTCTGGGCTTGCCATAGACATCACGACGGCTGATTTCATCGAGGTCGGTGGAGTTGAGCATGCAATCAAGATAGTCCGTCCGCTTAACCCGGCTGGAACAGTCGTGTTATGGGAAGTGGTGTTCACCGTATGAACGACAACAGGCCGCCACGCTCGACAGTTCGCCTCATGGTTCGCGGCTCGATGATCGCTTTCGTGGTTGGCGCGTTCGCCCGCTATGGCTGGGAATCGACTGGCTGGATGATCGGGTGAAGTATGGACTTTGACGAATTGCTTGAACGCTATGAGCCACGGCTTGCGGCGGCGTTTCGCGAGTGCATCGAAGCGATCAAGTCCGCTATTGTGCTCAAGGCTGTCGTCGAGAGGCTGCAGCGTGGTGATATCTACGGAGCAATCAAGGCAATCCAGATCGAGTCGGAAGTTTTCTCTGCGCTTGAGATCGCCCTGCAAGAGGCATTCAATGCCGGCGGGGTTAGCATGGTTGAAAGCCTGCCAAAG
The DNA here is from genome assembly GCF_030551875.1 of Fluviirhizobium alvei. Classification (GTDB taxonomy): domain Bacteria; phylum Pseudomonadota; class Alphaproteobacteria; order Rhizobiales; family Rhizobiaceae; genus Rhizobium_E; species Rhizobium_E alvei. The sequence continues at coordinate 30,911 of NZ_JAUOZU010000024.1, forward strand.
CTGGTCGCACCCGATGGAACGCGCGTCCTGTTTCAGTTCGGCGTCCGGAACCTTGAGGCTGAGGCGCTTCTTCGGTCGCAATCGTCAGGGCTTGTAACAAGGATCACAGACGATCAACGAGAGGCGCTGCGCATCGCATTCGAAAGCGGTCTATCGCGTGGGCAGAACCCTACCGCAACGGCGCTTGAGGTCGTCGGTCGCATCAGCCGTGTGACCGGGCGGCGGGAAGGGGGCTTGATTGGGCTTACATCGCGCCAGGTTGAGTTCATCAGCCGCGCACGCGAAAGTCTGCTGGCTGGCGACGTCGATGGAATGCGCCGCTATCTCGAATTGAAGACACGAGACCGGCGGTTTGATCGAACCGTTGCCAAAGCGATCCGCGATGGGAAACCGGTGCCACCGGATATGGTGGCGAAGCTCATTGCGAGGCTATCCGACAGAAACCTTCTCTTGCGCGGACAGACAATTGCGTTGGAGGAGACCCGCACCGCACTCTTCACCGTCCGCGACAATGCAATCCGTCAGCAGATCCAGGCCGGAAAGATCGCTGCGCAGGACGTGACAAAGCACTGGCAGCATTCTGGATCGGAGCATCCGCGTTTGCAGCACATTGAGATGGCTGCCCGCTACAAAGCAGAAGGCGTGCCGCTTGATCAACCATTCATCGCCGCCGATGGAACCCCTCTCATGTATCCGCATGACCCAAAGGCTCCGGCGAGGCATACGATAGGTTGCAGGTGCCGCATGAGCTATGACATCGATTATGTCGCCGCTGGGCTTCGCAAGTATCGTGCTAGGACAGCCTAATGGCATCGCTTTCTTTCGCCGCTGCAGTCGCTGGATGGGCTGAGAAGGTGCCGGAGGCGATCGAGGCTGTTCGAAATGAGAGTGCAAAGGAAGTCGTTCGCGATATGCAGACGCTCCGGTCGGAAGGCGGGCGCATGCGGTTCGACACCGGTTTTCTCTGGTCGTCTCTCATGGCAAGCACATCGTCTATGCCGAGCATCAATGCCAGCGCACGCCCTGCCGATGGCGGTAGCTATTCCTTCGACTTCGGACAGGTGGAAGCAGTCATTGCCGGGTCATCTCTCGATGACACGCTCTATTTCGGTTACACGGCATCCTATGCCGCATATCGCGAATATGGGGCCAACGGGCAGCCAGCCGATGGGTTTGTACGCCTAGCGGCCATGAATTGGCCGGATATCGTCAATCGGAATGCGAAGAAGGTGAAACAGGCTTTTGGTCTATGATGGCTTTATTGCCGTCGCTTCCTTCTTCCGCCGCCATAAGAAGGCCGATAGCAAGAAGCAATAGCGCCTTGTCTGCAGCGCGAATGGCTGTTTCTGCCCGTTTTGTGATGCCGCTCTTTTGGGACAACAACTCACGGGCTTGAAGAAGGGCGTCATGGGCCTCGTTGTCGGTGAGAAGTTTTTTGGACATGAGGCATTGATATATGGCGACCGGTGCTGACGCAATCATCCTTTCTGCCTTGCTTGAACATCTCGGCACGTTGACGTTCACGCCTGCTTTGCAGATCGCAATGCCTGGTATCGACTTCCCAGCTGCCGGCCAAGCCAAACCGGGCAACTACCTACAGGCGTCATTCCTGCCGAACGACACGACCAACACCGAACTTGGGGCAGGGCAGGAGCAGCACCGCGGGATCATGCAGGTGTCCGTTTACTGGAAGAATGGTGTCGGACTCATCAAGCCGCTGGAAGCCGCCGACCGTATCATCGACCACTTCGCCAAAGAGACGAAGCTCTACAAGGATGGGCTCAAGATTGTGATCGATCGCAAGCCCTATGCAGCCCCACCGCTGCAGGAAACTGACCGTGTGCATGTGCCTGTCACGGTTCGATATCACGCTTTCTCTTGACATAGAAAGGAGCCTACCATGGCTGGCATCAAGACGACCCTCGCGGGCGCGAAAGTATCCATCAGCACCACTGCCGTGACGCTGCCGCTCAATGCCGCTGGCTTCGCGGCTCTGACCTATTCGGAAATTGGTTCCGTCGGGAACCTCGGCGATTACGGCGCCGCGCCGAATATGATCTCCTATAACACGCTTGCAACGCAGGTCACGTCGAAGGCCAAGGGCGTCGAGGATGCCGGCGAACTGTCCATCGAGGTCGCCCGCATTTTTGACGATGTTGGCCAGATCGCGATCCGGGCAGCCGGCGCCACCAAGCATATCTATGCGATCAAGATCGAATATGACGATGCGCCGACGGAAGACTGGTCGAATACGATCATGTATGCAGCCGGCCCCGTTTCCGGCCCGCAGATGCTTGGCGGCTCCACCGACGATTTCATCCGTGAATCCTACACGGTGGCATTCACTGATCAGCGGCCGATTTACGTCGCCCCTGTCGAAACTCCGTGAGGCTGACGCATGGATCTCCTTTCAATCACCCCGAACACAACGTTCCTCGCTCTCAAGCACCCGGCGACCGGTGAAGATATCGGCGTCACGGTCGAGTTGCGCAGCCTTGAAAGCGATGAGGTCAAGGCCGTCGAGCGCATGATCAAGAACAAGGCGCTCAAGGGCGGACGCAACACAGTCACCGCCGAAAAGATCGATGACAACGCGGCGGCTATTCTTTCCGCAGCGATCGTGTCGTGGAGCTTCTCCGGCGATGCCAACCTTGGCGGCGACAAGAACCCGGCCTGCAATGATGCGAACAAGCGCAAACTGCTGTCCGTGCCGCCGATCGCCAAGCAGATTGATCAGGCGCTCGGAGACGAAACCGCTTTTTTCGCATCCTCGGCGAACGGCTAAGCGAAGCCGTCGCCGTTGCGGTCGAATGGAACACGCCAGGCTATGAACTTGATCGCGGTCGGGCGGGGAAAGACACGGTCTCGAAGCGCGAAATGTACGAGCGCTTCGGGCGCGACGATCTGATCCAGACGCCGGATATACCTGAAGAAGGCGAAAGCCTTTGGTCTGCATTCTGGGCGCTAAACAGACGCCGTCAGCATGGAATGAATGGACCGCAGCCTTTGACCTATTCCGAGATCGGATTTTGGTCACGCCTCACAGGAGAAATCCTCCTGCGAGACGAAATTACAATCATCATAGAAATGGATGACGCCTATATCGTCGCTCTTGAAAAGGAGCGAGACGCACAGCGCGTTGCCAACAAGCGTCCGGGCGATCGGGATTAGTGAAAACCATGGCTGCTTCTTGCTGGGTGATCAACTTTTTAGCCCTGAGGTAATAGCGGCCATCTTCGCCTCCAATTCCTTACGTAGGTCTTCCCGATGAGTGACATCAACTTGGCCAGGGCTAAGAGGATTGCCGAACGTCGCGATGATGCGTGGGGATATCTTGGTAGGGTTGTCGCCGGTAATCGCAAACTGGTAGAATATCTTCAAGTTGTTGGAGAAGACCATTTCTCCGGGCGTTTGATATCGCTCCACCAGCAACGTGAAATCGCTATCGGTATTGATCCTGTATTTTGCGTCAGAAAATCCGGCGACAAGCGCCTCTCTCGTTTCAAGCCGACTGGCCGGGACGGTATACTCCAACGGCTCATAGTTAAGCGTCGTGCACCCACAAAGCAGCGTCAAAAGCGCGGCTACAAAAAGTCCGATTTTCATGATTGCCCCCCAATACGATCAGAGCAATCAAGCAAAACTCGGAGAGGTTGTCCAGTTAGTCTTTCAAGTAGCCGTGGCCAATCAGCCAGTCGCGGAGGATGCGGCGGATCGCTTCGGAATTACGGTGAGGCATTTCGTCTCCGTGTATCAGCGGTTTGCTTCATGCTGCCTTTTACATAGGCTATCCATTTGTCATCGGGTTCGAACGGTACCTTCCCTCGATCAATGTCACGCTGACGAAGTTCATCCACCCAAGGCTTTAAATCATCAGAAAGTAAATCGTACACGGAGGTTTCAGTCGCAAGACCTAGGCGGTCTTGAATGCGTCTTATCATTGCGCTCGTCGTATATTCATCGCCAGCCGAAATGCAGGAGCTTATGGCGAGAGACGGGAATGGCTTGGCTTCGCTGCCGGTCGCTTTGGATACTGCTGCAAGTGCCTGATCGAAGGTAATGTTAAACCATTCGCCCATGATACGAAAACTGTGAAGACTGGAAAGCGCGCGGCGTTCGGCAATTGTCGCATCATCGCAGGGGAATATAGCCTCTCCAACCAACGGATACCCTGAGTGGCCTTGGTGCTGGCGCAATCGTCTTATGGGGTCGTTTGCCCTTCCAACCTTCCGCCATCCGAGAGGGTGGGCGATTATGTAGAGATAACTCACTTTGGCAGGTATCCTTTTTCTTTGAGGTTTGCTGTCAGGAGTCTTTCGACGTAGGAGGCCAGGGACCGATCATCATCGGCTGCCGCTTTCTCAGCGGCGGCTTTCACTTGATCTGGCACCCGAACTGAAATTGCAGAAGTTTTTGCCATGTGTTCACTTGTGTGCAGTTGACATTCAAATAGAATGAGTTCATATTAAACACAGTTGCACACAAATGCAACGGGCCGATACAAGAGTTCGCACCTCTCGACCGGCCCTAACCGAAACGAGGATCTTAGGAGGATCATCGAATGGCTAACTCTGCCATACCCCTTTCTGCGCTTTTCCGAAACCCCGTTGTAGCGGATGCCTTCCGCCGTGCGGAGCGCGATGCCGGATCTGCCTATGCTGTTACGGAGCCGAAGAAGCCGGTTCTTGCCGGCGGCGCTGCTCGCGTTCTGGAGGAAGTGGCATGAACCGGCGCGCTGTTTTGAAGGGTGGCCTTGTTCTTGCTGCTACGGCCCACACGGTGGCGCTCGCCCCTGAAAGGGCAAGCAGCGCTACGCTGGCGAGACTGACCATGGCTGATGGTCACGCATCTCCGTTCGCAGAGAAGGGAGACGTGATCGTTTTCGATGAAGCGAACACTACGCCCGAGAGCGGAGCGACGTTCGTCACGAAGGCTGAAACGTCAGGGATGCCGTATGTTGGGCGGATCTGGCGGGATGAAGACGGCCACTGGTGGCTTGAGAGATTTGCGCGAGGCGACCTCTACGGCCCCGTGCCGGACGAGATGATGAACCGGGCCATTCAAGGCCGAGTTACAGGCGTCTGGAAACACATCACATGAAATCTGGCGTTTCGGCGCCTGATAATTGCATCCAGAAATCAAGCACAAAAGAAGAACAAAAATGATATTGGTGCGCAGGTTGTGGAGGGCTTGGCAATTCTATTGCGATGCGTTGCCGCTTTCTGACACATCATAGAAGATTCGCGATGGCGAATACCCCGGCCCTAAACGGGGTGAGGGAGAGCGGCGTCTTTGCTTGGACACCATTGCCGCCGCTCCCCCTCGTGTCCACCGGCGATTTTAGGGATCGCCAGCGAAAAGGACCCATATCATGGGCAGCATCCAAAATCCTACTACATCTCATACAACGATCGTCGCAGAACGCAACCCGATCGTCTTCATGAAGGGAGGCGAAGTCGTTGCCAACAGCCGCGACGTGGCCGAATACTTCGAGAAAGCACACAAGCATGTACTCGACGCCATAGACGACCTGATCCAGCGCGAGCCTTCCATTGAGCCGAATTTTCGGCCCATTGAAGTTGAAGTGAAAGTTGGTTTCGGCGTTCGGCTTGATCGCGGCTTCGATATGACTCGTGATGGCTTCACACTGCTCGCAATGGGCTTCACTGGCAAGAAGGCGCTGTCGTTCAAGCTCAAGTACATCGAAGCCTTCAACGTGATGGAGGCTGAGCTTCGCGGGAATATCCAGTCGGCTCGTGTCAAGGTCAACGTTCCGACAAATGAGCGCCTTGCTGTAGCCAGGGAAGGTCGCCTTCAGTTCAGGATGTTCCGGTCCGTTGCCCGAGATATCGGTCTAAAGGGCAATCAGGCAGTTCTCTCTGCGAACCGGGCGACGAAAATGACAACCGGTTTTGATGTCATGGGTGCTCTGGGGCTCATGCGCATTGACGCCGAGGTGAACCAACCGGATCTTCGGCCATCTGATATCGCCGAGCGTCTCGGTATACGTAGTGCTCAGGAGGCCAACAAGCTTCTCGTCCGCTTCGAGTATCAGAACGCGCTCCGCGATCACAAGGGGCACGTCTACTACGAACTGACGCCGAAAGGTGAGCGCGCGGGCGGCGTCTTCAAGGACACCGACAAGAAGACCGGGCACGGAGTCCCGATCAAGCAACTCATGTGGGCTTCTCGGATCGTCGATCTTCTCAGATCCGATATGGAACAGGAGAATGCATGATGAAGAACGTTTCGCACATTGAGATTGAAGGTGGAACCGTTATTGCGGACGGCAACTGCTCGCTTCCGACGTTCATTGGCCAGTATCGCTATTACGTCAGCGTCATCGAGGGTGATGGCGGTCGCATTTGCATGTGGGACGGAGACGACTATGCGGATGCTCTAATGGAAGCGGATGAGCTCAAGACTTCCTTCAGTGCACGAAGAGTCGTGGATATGACGGTGATGGCGGCATAAATCGCCATCTGGTGACATTTTGACATGAATTTTCGGCGGTTCTTCGGAGCCGCCTTTTTACATGGATCACCACTTGCATTCTTCGCGCAATGGTTTGATGGCGTCGTCAATTCCAGTGATATCGAATTCAGCGGTAACTGGGCTGCTGCCAAAAGGCGTAAACTTCACGATGAATTTCTTCCCGCCCAAGGCCTGCTTGATGAACGGTATTGCGCTGGATCCAGACCAAAGCCCAAGCGCTCTGCTGTCCGTCGATTGATCCATCTCCACAGATCGTGCCGGATGTTGGTCAATACGATAATCAACTGTCCCATAGCCTGGGATATTTGACACCATCTGGCACTCTGAGCTGACCATAACGGAAGTTCGATTGTCAGCACACCGAAGGTTCAAGAATACCTTGCTCTGGCGTCCAAACGAGCATGTGACGATATCTTCGGACTCAACTGACATGAACACGAGCTTTTTGTCAGTGAGCTTCGATACCTCATTTTGCACCACCCACTTGGTGGACTGTGCTGGCGTCACAACTTCAACGGTTGGGGTTCGTCCACTCTGTTTGTCGTAGCAGGACAGGCGATCAAGATCATGTTCAACCTTCGCACAATCTGACGGTTGAGCGACTGCCGACCCCGCGCAGACAGAACCAATGAATACAAAAATAGCAGCAAAACGCATTCTATCCTCCGTTGCAAAAACGCGAGGACGATAGCCAACCAATTTGCAAAGGTAAATGGCGATGGACGTTGCAACACTTGGCCTTGCCGTTGATAGTAGGCAGGTTGAAAATGGTTCAAAGGCTCTCAATGACCTGACAAATTCAGCCATGAAGGCAGAAGCAGCGGCAAATGGTGTTTCATCTGGAACAAAGAATGCCTCTACGGCTGCGGCTGCGATGACGGCTAACGCAAGCAACGCTGCGCGCGCCCTTGATATGGAATCTAGGTCGGCCCAAAACGCTACGCGCTCGATCATCGCTCATGGTTCCGCTGCGAAAACTGCTGCTTTGAACGTCGGGAACCTGGCGGCCCAGTTCCAAGATATTGGGGTGACATTGGCTATGGGGATGTCACCACTCCAGATCGCGCTTCAGCAAGGAACCCAGATGGCCGCAGTCATGGGGCCGATGGGGGCTGCCGGAGCCGTGCGTGCCCTTGGCGCTGCATTCATCTCCATTTTCTCGCCTATGTCACTTTTGACAATTGGCCTTGTGACAGCCGGAGCCGCCGCCGCACAATACTTTTTTGGCATCGAGACGAGTGGGAGCGGCGCAAACGATGTCATCGAAAAGCAGTCACAGCTTATCGGAAAGGTGGCAAATGACTGGGACCAAGCCACACCGCGCTTGAAGGCGTACGCTGATGAACTGGAGCGGGTAAGAAAGGCAAATGACCTCAGAAGCGCAGGCGAAGTCGCTGCAAAGGCAGAAACGACAAAGGTCGAAGATGTCCTAGGCCTGATAAATCAGCAATATACCTCTGCAATACGGAATCTGCGGACTTATGGCGATGAAGGCAGCGCCGTTGCCAACTCGCTCGCGTCTGCGTTCGGTGATCTCCAGGTAAAGATCTCTGACGGAACAGCCACAACCAAGGATCTCGTTGACGCGCAAAACGCGATGGCATCTGCCGTCAACACATTTGGCATTCCGTCCGTAATAGAATTGCGGGCTGTATTTGATGAACTTGTTCCCAGCATCAATGCCGCGATTGCCGCAGCTGGAGGATTCCGGGCAGAGGTTTCGGCAGCACTGTCCCAACAGATGTTTGCGAAAAACCTTGGCAACTCCACTTTGCCGTCTCTTGATCCACTCGGCTTTATCAATGCTGACAGAGATCAGACTGCACGTGCAAATGCAACAAAATCTCAGACGCAGATCGCTGCAGAAGCCGCGGCTCGTCTTGCTGCACGTGCAAGCCGCTCTGGCGGTGGCGTATCTGAAATAGAGCGTCAAAAAGAGGCTGTAACAGATCTTATCTCACAGCTTGAATATGAGCAGTCTATTGTTGGTAAAAGCGCCCAAGAGCAGGCGAAAATGAATGCAATCCGTCGGGCTGGCGGTGCCGCAACGGAAGAGCAGAAAAAGAAAATTGAAGACATAATCGACGCAACATATCGAGAAAAAGAGGCAATAGAAAATGCCAAGGAGGCCCTTGAAGACGCGAAGAGCGCGACAAAAGGGTTCCTGTCTGACCTGCGATCCGGCCTGATGGATGGCAAAAGCTTCTGGGAGTCTTTCGGTAACGCGGCGATGAACGTTCTCGACAAGATCATCAGCAAGGTCGAAGACGAGCTTGTAGACGCTCTTTTTGCAGCCAGCGGCACATCGAGTTCAAGCTCCGGTGGATTTCTCGGCATGCTCTTTGGCGGCATCGGGAAACTCTTCGGTTTCGCGTCTGGTGGTTATACCGGCGCCCGGTCGGCCTCGGCTGTTGCTGGCGTTGTCCATGGCGGCGAGTATGTCTTTTCCAAGCGTGCCACCGATCGCATTGGCGTCGGCAATCTTGAGGCGATGCACCGGTCTGCCAAGGGCTATGCATCAGGCGGATATGTCGCGCCTATGCCGGCAAACCAGAATGGCAGCGGATCGCGCAACGATGTCCTGCATGTCAACGTCGGACTGAAGAGGGACGCCGCTCTCAACATCATGCCAGACGTTGAGGTCGTGGCAGAAAGAAAGGTCGCAAGCGCAGCTCCGCAAATCGTCAAGGCAGCAAGTTCTCGTGTGGTTCCGACTATGTCGCAGTACCAGATGCAGAAGCAGGGACGGGATTATAGGCTGGCATGAGCACCTTCATTCATTGGCCGCTCGGCCTGCTGACACCGGAAAGCATCGCTCCTGTGATCGTTCCGTTCACTCGGTCAGGCGGACGCTCTTTGGGCGGCGTCGAGCCGGTGACGCGGACGGATCTCGGCTATTGGGAAATCGCCTATGGCAATGTCCCGGTAATCGGGACCGCGAAAGAGCGGACATGGAACGCCATAGCTGCCATTCTTTCAGGCCGCTCAGGGCTTATTGTCGTGCCATTGGCAGGCAATGCTGCGCAGCCATATGCTTCCGACGAATATGAGCTCCCAAGCACCCTGACGCATTCGGACGGCTCCACGTTTTCGGACGGGACCGGCTATCGGCAGGGTGCGATTTCAATCCGAAGCGCTGGCGCTGCTGCCGAGATCGGCGCGACGACAATGCGCCTTCGTGTCGATCGTGGCAGCCTCGATCTTGCCGGGGCGCGGTTTTCTTACAAGCACGCGCTTTACCAGATCGGGCAGGTGCTTTCGGTCTCAGGCAAGGTCGTGCAGGTGACGATCACGCCGTCGATTGCCGCGACAATCCCGCTGGATTCATCGCTGGAATTCGACAACCCAACCTGCCTTTGCCACCTTGCCGACGATCGCGGCATGGACGGCGGCTACAATGCGGATGGGTTTGAGCAGCGGTCTGTCACGTTCCGGGAAGCGACCGACTATTGGTCGTCGCTGGTGGCGTGATGATCAGGTCTTTGCGTATTCTTTGCGAGATCCAGTTTCCGGGCCAGACGGTGCGGCTCTGGGATGGATCTGGCCGGCCATTCATGGATGCTGACGGCAATATCTGGCGGGCTGCACGTCTCAATGAAGAGGCGATCGACCAGATTGAAAGCGCGATCAATGCTGAATCGTTCACGGTTGCTTTCACGATCTCCGGTATCGACAGCGCGATTTTCAGCACCGTATGGGCTGATTATCAGGCCGGGACGATCGTCGGTTCGCGGGTGCGGTTTCTGATTCAGCCGCTCGATGATTTTGAACAGCCGGTTGGCGATCCTGACATCTGCTTTACCGGCGGGATCGACAATTTTTCGTTCGATGAAACAGCAGCCGACGACGGCAAGCAGTTCACAATTTCGGTCGAAGTGACGAACCGGTTTGCGCTGATTGCGCGGCCCTCCGGCTCTGTTCTTTCGGATGCGGACCAGAAGGCGCGTTCGGCTGTCATCAATCCCGGCGCCAATCCGGATCGGTCCTGCGAGCGGATCCCCGGCCTTGTCGATAAATCGATCCGTTGGCCTGTTTGGTGATGAACGAGACGCTTGCCGCGTTTCTCGCGGCACAGGATGGCAAAGGCTGGCAGCCTGGGAAAAACGATTGCTGCCTTTATCTCGCCGCCTGGGCAATCTGGCTCGGTCATCGTGATCCGGCGCAGCATCTGCGCGGCACATACGACGATGAGGCCGGTTATCTGCGGATCATCGAGGAAGCCGGCGGGATAGCGGCGCTTGTTGGTGATTGCGTCCAGCGGATCGGAGGGCGCGCGATTGCGAGGCCAAAGGTCGGGGCAATCGGCATTGTCGGATCAAGGCTGAAATCATCCATGCAGTTCGGGGCGATCGCAACGCCTGACGGCTGGTCGGTTCTGACTCATGCCGGGCAACGCATAGTTTGCGCTCCGGCGCTGAACATCTGGGAAATCTGATATGGCGCAAATGCTGATCGGCAGTCTGTCGATGCTGCTCTTTCAAGGCGGGGTTTCGCTCGGGCTTATCACGCCGCTTGCGACCGGTCTTGTCTATGGCGGGTTGGCAGCGCTTGCCTATGGCGCCCAGATGTTGCTCAACCGGACATCGGTTCCGCAGCCGGAGGATGGCAACTACAATCTCCGGCAGCCGGTTCCTAGCCTCGCCTTCGTGCTTGGTCGGGTGAAAAAGGCTTCTGACTATATGTTCCTTGAGCAGACCGGTGGCGATGCCTATCATGTGCTTTGCATAGCAGGGCACCGGATTGACGGTTTCGTTCAGCATTACCTGCACGACGAAGCCGTGACGCTGAATGAAGGGGGCGGCGTGATCAGCCCCGACCATTTCGTTCAGGACGGGTTCGAATATGTCAACATCAAATACCGGCTCGGGCTCAATTCCAGCACGGCCTATGCTGACCTGATCACAAAATTTCCGACCGTCTGGAGCCTCGATCATCGCGGCGACGGGCTTGCGACCGTGCGCATGGTCGTAAACCATGTTTCGGCGGAAAGCTTCCAGAGCGTCTATCCGGCGGGAATGCCGCAACATTCGGCGGTTGTGGATGGCATGCGGCTCTATGACCCGCGCAACGAGGCTTCGAGCTTTTCGACCAATATCGCGCTTTTCCGGTTCTGGCATCTGACAAGCCCGGTTGGCGGCAAGTTGGGACGCGATGACCTCTATCTTCCGGAATGGCAGAATGCTGCCGATGTCAGCGACCGGATCATTTTGAACCGCGATGGTGTCGAGGAGAACCTCTATCACGGTGGCATGTGGTTCCGGGCGGAGAACAATCCTGTCGATGTTGGCCGCATCATGGACCAGGCGGCGGAGCTGGTTGTTTACGAACGGCCTGACGGTCTGGTTGGTGTGCATGCCGGCGAATATGTGCCGCCGACAATCCGCCTCACGGAAAAGGATATTGTCCAGATCCAGTTCGACGCAAACAAGCGTGTAGCCTCAACCGTGCTTGCCGTGCGCGGCCAATGGACCAACCCGCAGAACCGTTATTCGACAGCGGATGCGGCGATCTGGGGTGATCCTTACATCGGGGAAGACACCGAGCGCACGAAGACGATCCAGAACCAGTGTGTGCAATCGCACAACCATATGCAGCGGCTGCAGAAAATGGCGATGGAGCGGGCGAATGCGCCGCGTGTTTCCGTGCTTGCCCATTATGAGGCCGCGCGGGCAGTTCGCAGCAAGCGTTTCGTAAAGATCCATATGCCGCCTTACCTCGACGAGGCGATCGTTGAAATCGTCTCGTCGCCGAAACTTTCGCTACGCAACCTGACGATCGAATTCACCGGCATCGTCTGGTCAAGCGTGCCTTATGCATTCGACGCCGCAACGGAAGAGGGAGAGCCGCCGCCGGTAGTCGAGCCCGTGCCTGACGATGAGGTTCCGCAGCCGGAAGATTTCGCGGTCGAGATCAAGACCGAGAGCGTTGGCGGCGGTGTATCCGTCGTCTATGGCCTCGCGACATGGACGGTTGTTGATGACGAATTCATTTATGAGCTTGGATGGCGCGCGACGAGCGGCACCGACACCGAGTGGAAGAGCGCCTTTTCGCAGGCCGGCGACATCAACCTTCGGTCGGCTTACCTCAAGGATGCGTTCGCCTATGAATTCCGGCTGCGGACCTGGGCTTTCGGGACTGCTTCGCCTTGGGTCTATCTGCCAGACCCGATCGTCGTCTATGCCGACACGGTCGCGCCGCCGGCTCTGCGATCCTTCGCGCTTGCATCGCCCGTTGCCGCGCCTGGCTATGCGACCTTTGAAATCAAGACGCCGAAAACAACGCATCTCTACAAGGTCAAGCTTTTCCGCGTTGCAGCCGGTGCGGCATTCGACCCGGACACCGATTCTGTTCTTGATGAGGTCTATGTCCAGCCAAGCTTGACTTATGGCTATACGGACGGTGACGACAGCGTGACCGACGTTATCAGCAACGGGGTCTTTGCATCCGACACGGTGTGGACGAAGGGAACCGGCTGGTCGATCGGAAGCGGAAAGGCGACGCATGCGGTCGGAACCACATCGCAGCTGACGCAAGGCGCGGCCCTGACGATCGGTTCGAACTATCGCTACGGCTTTGTTGTTTCCGATTATGTCGCCGGATCCATCAATTTCCGCTTCCAGGGCGGAACGACCGTTGCCGGTGCTGCTGCCAGCAGCAACGGTTTCAAGTTCGGAACCATGACCACAGTCACGGGAAACAACGTCGCGGCCATGAACGCGACGGCCTCTTTCGACGGTTCGGTCGATAATGTGGTTGCCTTCATTCCGACCGCCGATTCCGCGCCGGCTGGCGCTTACGACTATTACGCCGTGCCGGTGAATGCCTCCGGCCTGCCGGGCCCGACATCCGGGCCTGTTTCGGTCAACATTGCCTAAGCGCCACGGCGCGCAACATCCGAAAATCTGGAGATACCCATGGGAAGCGTGACAGACGCCTTCAACGAAATCTATCGCGACTTTGTGACCGACGGCGTCGGATCTTCTGGTGAGCATGAGCCACGAAAGGCCGATATCCGCACGATCGGATCAACGATCGAAAGCTATGTCGCGGCCAATGGCGGCGGCGGGTCCGGTTCCAGTCTTCAATATAAAGACGCCGTGCGCGTTTTCGTGACGACGAATGTCAACGTCTCGACCGGGCTCGAGAATGGCGATACGCTTGACGGGGTGACGCTGGCGACCGGCGACCGTGTGGCGCTGGGCGGGCAGACCAATGCGGCGCAGAACAGCGTTTGGGTGGTGGTGGCATCGGGTGCGGCTTCGCGAGCATCCGACATGACTGCTTCCGGCCACGACCTCGCGACGGTCTATGTGCTCGAGGGAACGAATGCCGGCAAGCGCGTGACCTATGTTCCGCGCACGGATGGAACGATCGTTATCGGAACCACCGAATTCGACGCTGTCGTGACGGCGAAGGAAGACTCGACCGTCACCATTCAGCAGGTGATCGGCGCCAATTCGACGCCGGCCACCGGCACCGATACGAGCAACGATGTCGTGCGCGTGTGGGGCGCGGCGGTGACCTATGACGGGTTCATCAACCGCTTCCGTATTTTCGCCAATGCGGATGGTGAGGTGCGGCTGCGCCGGTTTACCAAATCGGGCGATACTTTCACGCAGGTTGGCGGTGATATCTCGCTTTCCGTCGTGGCCGGTCTCAACACATTCACCCGCTCTTCCGGCGCGTTGCCGCTGATCGAGGTCAATGCCGGTGAGTACCTTGGCGTTTACAACCGCAATGGTTCGGCGCTTGCCTACAAGACGGAAACCGGAATCGGCTGGTATAGCGGCGACGGAAACGTTACGACATTCACCGACTCCACGCTTTCGACGGCGCAGACTCTGCAATGCGATTTCCGGATCGAGCAGAAGCCGGACAACATTTTTGATGAAAAGCTGGACGATCTCGACAGTCTGATTGGCCGTGGCCAGCAGACGATTGGCCTCGGTCGCGGCCTGACGCCGGATACGGCTTCTGGGTGGGTGGCGAAAAATACGTTCATCTTCCGCAACCCTGTGATCAAATCTGGCCGCGTGCAGCAGATGCGCATTGGCTGCTCCAGCGCCGGCACATTCTATTTCAAGCGGTTCACCAAATCCGGCGACACCTTCACCCAGGTCGGAAGCGATATCCCGATCCAGATCGGCAACGGGGATATCATTCTCAATGACGCCGATCTGCCGTACATCGAGGTCAATGCCGGTGAATATCTCGGGTTCTACCGTGGCAATGCCGGCATCGTTTTCAATTCCGACGCGGCTTATGCCTCCGATCCGTGGTATGCGGCTTCGCCGGCCGGGAACGTTTCGACGCTCACCGATGCCGACACGACGAGTTCGTTTATCCAGATGCGCATCCACGTCCAGATGGGCGGGATAAGCGGGGTCAACAAGCGTCTCGACCTGATCGAAGACTCGCTCTCCTCGGAAGTGCGGGTCGAGGAATATTACAATGAGACGGTGATTTCCGCTTCGCTTGTCGAAGACGGGCTTGTCGCCGCCGTCAATGTGACGACCAATCGCGACGGCACCGAGGCGACCTATTCCAACAGCGTGACATTCACTGCCGCAAGCGTCGGAACGATCCGTTACGATCTGCTTTATCTCGACGGGCAGGCCGGGACTTTCGGCATCATTGCCGGCACCGAGCGCGCCAATGACCCAACCTACTTTGCCGCGGCAAACACCAACTCGAAATACATCCCGATCTTCCGCGTTCGAGTGACCGATACCGCGCTTGTTGCTTTGCCGCTGTGGCGGCTTGCCGATGGGGTTGATCGCTCGGTGCAAAATCAGGTGATGCTTGACCGGGCACGCAACCGTGGCCTGTTGCGGCGCTTTCGGGACAAGGTGGCGCGCGGCGAGGCGGTGCGCATTGTCGGCTTTGGCGATTCGATCACGGCAATTCAGAATGCAGACCCGTCCGCTTCGACGCCGAACGGGGTGAACCGCGATGTTGCGACCAAGACCGATGGGTATCTGACGCCGAAATATGGTTCCGATGTTCTGTCGGCGCAGACGCTTTACACGTCAAGCACGCTCGGTCGCGGCAATGATGGCGGCGGCTCGATCCATACTCGGATCGGATTCAACTGGTCGCTGGTGGCCGACCTCGAGGCGCGTGGCTACGTGCTGGGATCGACGCTGTTTTACGACAATTTCGGGCGCGGTGGCAAAAGCTCTGCCGATGCCGTGTCCGGCGGCGTGGCGACGTCCTGGACGACGGATGCGGCTGCACTGGCCGGCGATCTCGTCGTTGTGGCGCTCGGCATGAACGAACGCGGCGACAGTGCCACCGAGGCGCGCATGGCCGTGGTGATCGACACGTTCCTTGCCGCAGGCTCCGATGTCGTGGTTATGGGGGTTCCTCGCCCGCGCTCCGGCACGCTTGCCGACTGGCAATACACAAACCGCGTGCTGGCCCGGGTGGCCGCCTACAAGGGCGTTGCCTTCATCAACCCCGCATCGATCGCTGATGACCGGTTCATTCAGGCGCTCGGCTTCACCAGCGCAGATATCTGCGAGTCCAACGGCTCGAACCATCCCGGCATTCGCGAACTGGCCCGCTATGGCGAGCAGTTGGTTGCGCATGTGCTGGGCGAAATCGACACATATGTGCCGCAGAAGCGAACGATGCGGACGGACCTCAACCTGTTTGTTGACCCGGCCGACCGGACGAAGCAGCTTGAGTTCATCATTTCAGGCTTTTCGACGGCGACGAAACGCCAATACACGTTCCCGAATGCAAGCGGGATCTTGGGAGACCTGACCTCAACGCAGACGTTTTTTAACAAGACCCTCCCAGACAATTCGACCTATTTCCGCGATAACTCCGATCTCACGAAGTTTGGACAATTCGAGCTTTCCGGCATTTCAACATCCACAACCAGAATTCTCACATGGCCGAATGCCAACGGCACGATCATGACGCGGGAAAATGCTGAAACAATTTCGGCTCTTAAAACGCATTCGCTGAACACGGCGACGACGTCGTCTGACTATTTGTTGTTTAGACCGACAGATTATGCAGTCGGAAAGCCTGGACTTGCCGTAAATAAATCTTCGACGGCAACCGTCTGGAATATATCACTGTGGGATGGCGCAAGTACGGCTGGGACGATTAATTTCGGCTCCAGCGCTTTTTCAGCGGCGGGGGCCTATAACACCACGACGGCCAGCGCAGCCAATGTCAACGTCGCGTCGGATGGCACCTTGGCTCGCTCAACTTCATCGGAAAAGTACAAGATCGATATCGAGCCGATGGCAGACGAATGGGCAGACAAGGCGCTTGAACTGACGCCGATATGGTATCGATCGACCTGCGAAGGCGACAATAAGGATTGGTCCTGGTGGGGGCTTTCCGCCGAAGCGGTGGCTGAGGTCGACGCGCGGCTGGTGCACTGGAAAACGCATGATGTCGTGCCGGTGCTGGTTGAAAAAGAAGTTCCCCGCGAAGAGCGTTATGTGGAGCAGGAACCCTGCACCATTCGTCTGCCGTCCATAAACGAAGATGGCGAGGAGATCGAAGTCGAGGTGGAATCGACGCGCAACGTGCTGAAGACCCGCACCATCACCGAGACGGTGGAAGTGGTGGAAATGCAGACAATCGCGCTCGAACAGCCGGAACCTGAAGGCGTGGCTTATGAGCGGCTTGTCTGCCACCTGCTGTCGATCGTCAAGCGTCAAAACGAGCAGATCGCCAACCTAACCACGCGCCTCGACGCCATCGGCGCGTAAGCGGACAACCAAGGAACAAGCCAATGAACTTTTCCGGCACCGGGGAAACGCTCTCCGGAGACGATTTCGCACGCGCTGCAGCTTCGATCGGCTGCGATGAAAACGCAATCCGTGCTGTTACCGCTGTAGAGGCGCGTGGAAACGGTTTCGACAGCCAGAAGCGCCCAATCATCCTCACAGAGCCACACGTCTTCCACCGCGTTCTGAAGGCGAAAGACAGGGCCAAGCTTGATGAAGCTGTTTCGCTCGGTCTGGCCTATCCGGTATGGGGCACAAAGCCTTATCCTGGCACTCAGGACGCGCGCTACGCTCTGCTCGAGCGCATGATGACGGTGGACGAAGAAGCCGCTCTCATGGCCTGCTCATGGGGAATAGGGCAGGTGCTTGGCGAGAACTACAAGCTATGCGGTTTCCCGTCTGCTCGTGCGCTTGTGGAGAAGTGCATCGAAAGCGAAGGCGGTCAACTGGACGTGATGGTAGCCTTCATCAAAGGCCGTGGTCTCGCGCGTCACCTTGCAGCGCATGATTGGCCGGCGTTTGCCTATGGCTACAACGGCTCCGGATACCGAAAGAACGACTACGACGGCAAGCTAGCCCGCGCCTATGCGAAATACAAGGCAGGCACGTCTATTGCTGCCGACCCGCTCAAGGACGGGCTCCTGTCGATCGGCGACAAAGGCGATGCGGTGAAGGCGCTCCAGATCGCGCTTGGCATCGGGGCGGATGGTGATTTCGGAAAACTGACAGATCAGGCCGTCAAGGCTTTCCAGAAAGAACATGGACTGCTTGTCGACGGCAAGGTCGGCAAGATCACCGGGCGAATGCTCGGTCTCACCTATTGGAACTGAGAAAGGATAGATCCAATGTCTGAAATTGAACAGGTAGCACGAATTATCCTGTACACTGTTGGCGGCTCAATTATGGGCGCCGGCTTCATGGACAGTGCGCAGGGCCAGACGCTTCTCGGCGCATGTGTGGCGCTTGTTTCTGTCGGCTGGTGGTACATTCGCCAGCGTCAGGACAAGGCATCGAAAAAGTAACGGAAAGGCTACGACATGACGAACGAAGAAATCATTGCTGCCGGCGTCAACGCTCACATGCTTCTCGACGCCGCGCTTACGAAGGCATACAATCAGGCTCAACGCCTTATTGACCTGACCGAGAAGGGTGCCGCTGCCGGCTTGGCAAAGCCGCTCAAGAGCAAAAGACTTATCCATATGTCTCGTGAACTTGCGGGTGCCATCGCAACAGCCGGTCGCCTTAGTGCTAATCTTCACATCGAACAGACAGCAATCGCAAAGGCAAACGGCATCGACACAGGATCGCTTACAATCGTTGCCGGCGTTGAGCTTCCGTCTGTGTCTGTAATGGGTGGCGGGGACCGGTAAAATGAGCGTGTGGCAGTTCTATCTAGCTATCGGCGCGCTTGTAGCGCTTGCGCTTTCTTATCGCATCCCACGGGCGTTTCTGTGGGTTTGTGCTATGGCGCTATCGTTCATTGCGTCCGTCGCGTGGCAACGATCAGAACTGCCATATTACCCTGCTGCCGTGCTTGCATTCGATGCAATGGTCTGCCTCCTTATCGACGCCTTCGCAAAAGAGCGCTGGGAGGCAATGCTTTTCAACGTGTACCGAATTTCTGTCGGTATTTCCATCTTACGGTTGTTTAGCATTATCGACAATACAACTCTTTATGTGGTAACGCTAGAGTTGTGCAACTGGGCTGCTTTGGCTGTCGTCATCGGCACGTCTCTCTTGCGACGGGGGCCGGTGTATGGAAATTCTCTATGGGATCGCTGGAATAGCTATATTCGCCGGGCTTACACTTATCTACGCGCGCCTCGTTCGGCGGACCACTGGTTCAAGGTCCGCTAAAGATGCTTCCAGAAACAGTCGTCGCTAAAATGTTCGGAGCTTTTTCAGGCTCCGTGATCGCTCTGATATTCATCCCGCCGAAAACACTTATCGGCTTCTTTCGCCGCGGTGCCGTCTCTCTGATCGTCGGGCCGATCGCATCGCCTGTCGTTCTAAACTGGCTTGAATGGCCGGCGAACTTTGATAACTTCGTTGCTTCGGCGGCGATCGCTTCTTTTGCGTCGTGGTGGCTGCTTGGCGCTGTTTTAGCGGCACTCAAGAAGGCTATCGAGACGAAAGCTGAATAGAGCGAGGACGACCGGTGGCGCGAATGCCGCCGGTTTTTTTATGTCTCTATCGGCTGTTGCGGCGGCGAAATGGTGATGCTGACCTTGCGGCCACCGCATGCGCTGCATTTGAGCTTAGACGTGAGCCCATCAGCCAGTGCCGGGTGATCGCGGCCAAGCCGTCCTGCCAATGCTGGCAGGTCCAACTCCTTCGACCGTCCGCAGCCCTGTGCCTGGCAATGGGCGTAGATGCCATAGCCGCGATCAATGAGGCTGCCCAGTGTATCCATGGTGATCGGGTATTTCACCATAGGCCAATTGCCTCACCGATGCGTAGCGCAATAGCAGTTATAGACACCAAGACCATCAATGCTGTCGTAACCCGTGTCATAGCATAGCCGATCGTTTAGCAATTGACATCTCGCCTTCCTATGTGCTTCGTTCTCGCCACACAGGCGAGGGGATTCCATGGTTGACAAAGTCGAGATCACAGATCCGTTTAAAGTAGATCCTACACTAAGAGACAAGCCCGCGAAACAGCTAGAGCATGAAATCACTCTTCGGCAGATGGCTCTTGAAGAGCGCAGGCGTGAAGAGAGAAAGAAAGAGCTTGAAGCACTCGTTAACAAGCTCAATGCCGCTCAATACACGTTTCTAGATGCTATGCGCGTACTTGATGACAACGGCCTTTTGCCAGATGCTGTAAAAGCCGCGTATACGACCGCAGGCGGCGTTTTCGCTCCACATTTGAAGCACCGTGCCGTTGACGCCGATCGCTTGCTCACGAGGCAGGAAAAGGCAGATAAGCCTAAGCGCCCGAGAGTGCCTAGGAAGCCTAAAGGCTAGCTTCAATCACTTCTACGCCAGCAACCCTAGCGCGGCTTACCATGTCGGCAGTGCCGCGCCCACCTGGGAAAGCAACGACTAAATCAGGCTTGTACTCATCAAGCATTTTCTGATTGCGCATCGGTCCGGCTGCCTTGCCGTATTTGCTCCAGTCCGCTATCTCAGTGAGGCATGAGACCATTTTTCTCTCTGCCCATGCTCTAGCGAGCGTGTCGGCTCCAGATGCGCCGCCATTGATTATACGCGTGATCTTTCTGTCTACATGTATGCAATCAAGCGTCTCATTGGCTAGGCGCATTTCAGCGCGCACTCTCTTACGCTTATCGTCGGTTGCAGCAGGCGGGTAAACGCCGAAATGCCTCCCGCCGCATACTAGCACTTTCGTCATTCCTCAGCCTCCTTGGCTCGTGCAATTATTCGCTTAGCAGCACCTCAAGCGCCGCCTTGATCTTCACAGCCTTCAAAGCACTCATTCACGCGGCGTTCGAAATCTGTTTGGGCGATCGCCTCTAGTGCGGGAAGGTCGAACTGAGCATTTTCTTCCGCATAGAAAATAGCGTCTGACCCAATGTACACAGACCCATGCCGCCAAATGATGTATGTTCCAATCGGCGTGGTAGCCTTGGCGGCGTAAAAAGATTCAGGATCGTTGTCGTATTTCCATTCCAGTTGCTTTATTCTCATTTCGTCATTCATCAGCAATCTTTTCTCCATAAGCTTGCTGATCATGACGTTGCGTTTCGCCGCCCTAAGCAGAAGCTCCTTGGCTTCCGCCAGATAGCCTCCATACGTCCCATCCATGTCGCCGTTGATTTTACCGTCATGGAACTGGCGAAGCCTGCCATCAATAGATGCCCATGCTTCCGCAACTGCTTCTATGATTGATGCGTTCGGTTTATTGTCTGTCGTCATTCTAGGCCTCCTTGGCTTGTACAATTGTTTTGCTCATTTTCATAAACCTCTACCATCAGCTCTAGCGCCATAAGCGCACGTTCTCTCATAGAGTGTTGACTTGCCGGATAGCTCCCACTGGTCGTCCACGTCACGCTGCAGCCCGTTGGCTTGTGGTGCGCGCAATAAACCATGTCCCATCCACCTACGCCCATCCCGACACGCAAGTCATGACCAGTAATTTCTATATCTTCTCTTTGCATGATTTTTGCTCATTCCTAAGCCTACTTGGCTCTCCGAAAAAGTTAGGGGCTCAAACGCAATTCTATTTGGGATACAATGGCCATTTTTCGGCTTTTCCAGCAAAGGTGCGGGGCGCTAAGTTATTGGCCAGTAAAATGAATTTTACAGCCTCCGGGCCCACCAT
>NZ_JAUOZU010000025.1 GCF_030551875.1 Fluviirhizobium alvei
TCGGCTTTTCCAGCAAAGGTGCGGGGCGCTAAGTTATTGGCCAGTAAAATGAATTTTACAGCCTCCGGGCCCACCATCACTTTGCTATTGCTTTGATTTCCTTAAAAAAATATATAATTCAGGGAGTTGCAGCCAGCTTCGGTTCCAACATTGGTTCCAACATCTCCTATCTTCAGCGAAGATCGATGTCGAAAGTCCCAGGACTGATCAGAAAGAAAAGTGCGTTCTTTTACGTTCGGCGGATCCCCGAAAACATCAGGCAGATATTCGGAAATAAGACCCAACTGACGCTTCCGCTGGGCACCTCGGATCCTCGTTGTAGCTTGCCGCGATTTTCCGGAATTTTGACACGAGGATCCGGACTTTTTGATTTTCCGGAGGGGTGTCAATATTCCGTTGGCATTGCGATCTTTTGTATCGCACTGAAAATCTCATTATAGACCGAATTGCGATAGTAAAAAATGCCGCCGATTTTACTCGGCCTTCCGGAAGCTGTAAGCAATCCACGGGAAGAGAGCTCGTGAAGCCACTCGTAGCACTTAATCAATGACACATCCTTTCCGGCATCCGCGAAGCTTGCTAACAGATCGTGAGCATCGATACATATCCAATAGCCATCGCACACATCCGACGCTTGATATATTTCGAATGCCCGCTCGCAGCGAGACAGCGCGACAAGATGTTCTCTCGGCAGCATTTCCAACTTTGAAGCCGCTCGACCGATCTTACCTACGTCAGCCGAAGCAATGTCTCCCTCCAGATCACCCGCAATCAGTTTGGCTAGGACGCTGAGATTGTGGTCGTATTCACCTATCCGAATTTGTTCGAAGAAACGGTAAGCGGCCGGAACATAATAGCTCCATTTTTCATTCGACAATGCAGTCAAGCCGGTTCGAGAAATCTCTCCTATCAGCAATGCCTGACCCGCCTCCAATCGCTTTTGGATTGCAATGTCAGAAAGTGCTTTGATGACGCTAAGACCGGGAACAAACTCGGTCATGATCGCTGAGGTCACTTCGTAGATTTCGAATGCATGTTTGGTAGGCTGAGGAAGTTCAGTCAAACTATGCTCCAAATGTAGGCTGTAGCCGAACGTGAAAATTTGCAGCTTTGACGCGCGAATCTGCAGTATTCGATTTCTGCAGCAGCCCTATCAAAGCCACTGTAAAGCCACATCGAAGAGCCATTGAAGGTTGATTTTGGAATAAACGTCACATGCTACGGCGGCGATCAAACCATCAAATCGAAATCGACGAGGCGCACTTTTTCAACGCCATCCATTTCCACTGCGTTGCCGGAGCCTTCAGCCTGGGCAGTCACATGCTTGCCATCGCGATGTACCGTCCAGCCTAAATCGCGATCAAGAAACGCGACATCGTAGCCAGCCCCACCGTTCAGATAGACCGTATCTTTGGACGAAACAAGGAAGACATCTCTGCCAGCACTACCATAGAGCAGGTCAACGCCGGAAAACGTAAAGAACACATCATTTCCATCGCCGCCGAACGAGAAATCATCTTTTCGGGTCGTGAAGACGAATTCGTCTGCTTTTGAGATCAGTTTGCCCAGCATTGCCCCTCCCGCCACACCAAATGTGTGGATCTCGTTGGTCCGACATTTATGGGTTGTACCAGAGGAAAAGTAAATGAAGGTTAACCATGCCGGACCTAAAGTCGCTCAATCGATCTTTGGTTCAAAACCGGGCGCCGAAGTCTGAAAGGCTGGGCTCGGGCCATAGTGCTGCCGGTCAGCCTTGTAGGTCAGTTCGAACTGGTTTTCCAACGCTGCCAAAATGGCTTTGGCAATTTCATCCTTGGCGGCCTGTTGGTCTGCCATGATCTTGCTCGCATAAGCCCGCTTTGTCGCCGGGGGTATCAACTGCAAGGCGGTCGAGATGTATAGGGTGGGATCGTCTGCCTTGCGCATGGGTCGCCTCGAATCGAATTCGAGCCTCAGTTTAGGTCACTTTGAACGCCGTTTAAAACGGCGTCATGCGGTGGATCGCGCGGATGGCGGAAAGGAGGCTTGAAAGGCGCTCAAGGCGATCATCAATCGAGCACAATGCGCCAATGGCGCTATTGCGTCGGCCTTCTTCCATATCCTGGGCGGCGAGGTCGATCCAGTTGGTGACGTCCTCTGCGTCCTGTTGCATAGCCTTGATGATCTGGGTGAAAGCTGCGGCGTTATTGGTCATCGGTCATCTCCTTGTTGATGGAGATACCATCGCTCCGGGCTGCGGTTTCAGCCAGCAAAGGCCTTCCGGTGTTGCCGCCAAAGTGAAAGGCTTTTGCTAGCTTCGGTCTGATATTGAAGACGTGAGCAAGAGTATTGCTCACCCCGAAATGATCAGCTCACGCGCATCGGTGCTCTTGTTGTTATTGACCGTGTAGCGCAGGCGCACCTCCTGGATGTCGAAGGCCGAAAAGATCGTCCGGATCTCGGGAACATCGTTGATGGAGAGAATGAACCGCCCCTTGATCCGCCCGAGGCGCTCGGCGATCGCAGCGAACTGATCGCGGTCGAAGATCTGCTTTCCGTAATCGTCCTCGCAGCCCCAATAGGGCGGGTCGAGGTAGAACAAGGTCTGCTCGCGGTCATATCGGTCGATGAACGGCGCCCAGTCCAGGCACTCGATCGTCACGCCGGACAGGCGCTCGTGCACCTCTTCCAGCAAGGAGCCAAGGCGGGTGAGATTGAACCGGCTGCCGCGCTCCAGGGAGACGCCGAAGTTTTGGCCGACAGCCTTACCGCCGAATGCCAGACGCTGGAGATAGAGAAACCGTGCAGCCCGCTCCAGATCGGTTAACGTCTCCGGGTTTGCAGCCTTGAGCCGTTCGAACTCGCGCCGGCTTGCGATCTGAAACCTCAGCGTATCCATGAACTGAGGATAATGGCGCTGAAGGATGCGAAACAGGTTTGCGACATCACCAGAGCGATCGTTGATGACTTCGGTGCGAGGCGCTGCCCGGCGGCGAAAGAATATGCCACCCATCCCCACGAATGGCTCGCAATAGATCGCGTGCGGCACCTGTTCGATCATGGCGGTGATGCGACCGGCCAGCGCGCGCTTGCCACCCAGCCAGGGTGCCGGCGGGCTCACGGGATCGATTTCACGATGAGAAAGAGCAGGGGAAAGTTCAGAAGCCATGATTTGTTAACCTCGGTCTGTCAGAGCCTCCGAGCCGCTTTGCGGCCGGGTGCGACGGAATAAGGCTTGTCCTCTGTCGGGCGGGGCCGGACGCCAATCTAGGCCCGCCACGAGCGAATTAACGCTCGTCACTCGTCATCAAGGCCACGCGAACGGGCACGCGGCTTCCACCTCCTCCAGAAATGCTTCGATTGCCGGCTGGATCCTTAGGCCTTCGAGTACGCGATCGAGCTCGGCCGCCGAATAGGTCCAGACGGCAGAGCGCCAGGCAAAGAGCGCCTCGGCCTCGGCCGCAAATTGCATGTTGCCATCGCCGCGATAGGAGATGGCGGAGGCGATCGAATCATAGCCGCGCGATCGGGCTTTTTCGTCCAGCATCGACTGGATCACTGCACCATAGGCGGCGCGCGCCTCGGCGGCGGTAATGGGCTGGATATAGGCGACCAGGACTGGCGGGTTGGACGAGACATCGACGCGCATGCAATCGGGGTCGACCTCCTGCTCAGTCTGAAAAATGGCACGGCCGGTATCTTCCACATGGGCCTCCGCCCAGGTCAGGCTCGGGCCGGATAGGCAGCGGACTATCTCGCCGGTCGCGCTGTCATAGACGAGAAAATTCATGGCTCACCTCCGGTGCGTGGTGCCGCTTAGATAACTGCGATTGATCGATTGGCCGGCTGCCGTAGCGGTGACATAAAGCCGAAATGTCGTGGAGGCGCCCGATAGCGAGGCCTTGGCGATGGTCCGCGAGACTTCGAAGAAATCGGCCGCGCTCTTTTGTACTGTCGGCCAGATGAAATAGCTGTTGCCTGAGCCGTCGCGCAGTTCGACGGTGAACGTCGCCGTCGCTCCGCTGGTGTTTTTGAAACCCAGATGGATCTCGACTGCATCGCAATCGGAGCCATGTTCGACCAGCACAGACTCGACGAGGACCTCGGTGGTACCGATCGTCTTGGCGGTATTGGTCGCCGACTGATAGCGCTGGACGAATTCCTGTGACAACACCTTGGAGAGTACGATTGCATTCTCGGCGATGAAGCCGGTGACGGCGAGACCTTGGGTGACCGTTACCCCCGCGTCATTGTTCGGTCGCTTTTCCGACCGCCTACCTGATTTTGAGACCAGAACCACCCAGTATTTATAGGTGAAGCCGAAAAGGCCTGAGCCTCCAGTTTGCCCATAGTTGATGAAGGAACAGCCATAGGCGGGGTATTCGCCGAACAAGGTCACGGAGGTATTGTAATCTAGGCCCGTGCCGCCATCAGTTATGATCAGTGCGTGATCATAGTCTTCATCGGCCGGGACATCCCATGCCAGGACATGGCAACCACGGCCAGAAAACCCGAAAAAATTGACTGCAGGTACTACGGTATTGTTGCGCTTAGGCGGTTTGACACCAACGCTCGTATAGTCTGACCAGGCTCCGACTATGTTGATGAATGAAAGCGCGCGGCATCGTGCTTTATGGTATTTCAGGGCGCTGGCCTTGAAGTCGGTAGTCAGGTCCACCGAGATAAAAGATCGCCATCTGGTATATTGTAGGCGCGGGCGGCATTGATCATCGCCGAGTTGAGGCTTGAAACCGGTATCGAGACCTTGCGGACCTTGAGCGACATTTCCATCGGGATCGACGGGATTTTGATCCGGTCGCCGATGCCATGATAGACCCGGTTGACCACGGCTCCTGTGTCCGGCCGGATGACCGGCACCGTCATGGCCGTCTGGCCGGTCCAGATCCCGATCGTCTCTTTGACCGAGGTCAGCTTGTTGATGCCGGTCAGCCAGATGAAATAGCGCGGGATGATGATGCCGGTCGATCGGGCAGCCTGCAGCGCTGCATAAGTGTTTGTCGATACCGAAAGCACCATCAGAACACCTGCACCATCTTGAGGCTGCCGCCGGGTGTCAGCTGGCCCTGACCGGTGCCCGCCTCATAGCCGTTGGCGATAAGCCGCCAGAGCGGCGACGGCCGCGCAAACTCGACGATATCGTTGACCGCAAGGCCCGGGCTTACATGAGGCCGCACGCTCACCCAGCCCAACGTCTCGCCGGCACCATTGGCCTGCGCATCTGAGGTGATGCGATGATAGGCGCGGTGGACCGGATCGGTGCCGATATCGGCATGCCAGCGGTCGCCGGCTGTGAGCTGGTAGCCGCCGGGAAGCCCCTTGAACCGGACGCGCTTGTTATCGGCGGCAATCTCGGCGATCCTGCAGGTGCCCGTATGCGCCTTGATGATGGTACCGCCCGGATCGGCGATCGGATATTGCAGACGCGGGTCGTACATATAAAACCGACCGATCACGCCGTCGAGCATCTCGATGCGGGCCTGGGCGGCGGCGGCCTGGGCGTGGGTCAGCTTGGGGTCGATCGTGATTTCGGCCCGCCAGACCGGATCGGCAAGATCGGCCGCGAGATCGTCGCCGGCACCGGTCTTTCCGGAATCCTCCTGATAATACTGGATCCACATTTTAACCTGGTAGTAGTCCAGCTGGTTGGCCAGATCCTGCAAGCTCAAGGTCGCCATATCAGCCGCTCCATCTCGCATTCGGATCGCGGCGCCAGGCCTCAATCATTTCGGGGAACGATGCCACCCAGGCGCGATCGCGCTCCTCAAGAGCGGCGCGCGTGCCCTCATTGGCCTGGCGCAGGATCTCCTCGTTGGTGGTGCCGTAGATGTGGAGCGTGTGCGACGTCGATAGCGCCATGCGCATCTCGCCGCCGGATTGACGCACCGCGCGCGGTACCACGTTACGGACGCCGAGGCGTCCATCGGCGCCGCGCGCCAGCGGCATGATTGCCTCTTCGCCGGCCTCGCCCATCAGGCCTGTGCGACCGCGTGACATCGGAAAGAATGTCGGCCGATCGACGACACCGCCATTGGCGAAAGCAACGACGGAGCCCGAAGAGAAGGCAGCACCATCCGCAAAGAGGTTCGAAAAGATGCTGCTGAAGATCGACGAGATCGCCGAACCGATCCCGGAAACAGCGCCGCCGATGCCGGAGATCAGCCCGGAGAACAGGCCACCGGTCGAGTTGATTGTCGTTGCCGGCGCGGGTGTCTGAGCCGGCAGCGCCTGGCTCGTCTTGTTGATCGATGACAGCAACGATCCGGAGCCGTCCGTAAGAGCCTTGGACGCATCGACCGAGGAGGATGCCATTTTGTCGACATTGGCGGCGGCATTGGTGCTGGTGGTCGAAAGCTTGGCCAGCTGGCCGTTGAACTTGTCGACATATTGCCGGCCGGTCGTCCCCAGCACGTCAGCCGAGTTGGCACCCTGTGCCTGCGGTCGGCCGGTAAACCAGACCGAGGCCGCGTCCTGCGGGGTGCCGTATTTCGCCATCGATGCCGAAAACTGCTGGTTAAAGACAGCATCCTGTGCCGCCGGATTTGCCAGAAACTGGTCGGGCGTCATGCGCTGGCCGAGCGCCTGCTCGGTCCATGGGCCGATATTGTTGCCCATGACCTGATATTTGCCATAGGCGCGGTCGCCATTGGTCCAGGGACCGAGGGCGCCATAGTTGCCGCCGCTCTCGATCGCTGCGATCGCCTGCTGGTACATTGCCATGTTGCCGGTCGTCGCAGCGGCAATGTTGGTGTTGGCGGCATTGCCAAAGAGCGAGGTTGTGCCAAGTCCCGGCAGGCCGAGCGGCGAACCATTGATCATCACCGTGCCGGCGGTCACGGTCATGGCGGCCGTCGAGGTGGTCGAGAGCGGGCTTGCACTCTTGCCGGCGAATAGGTCGCCAAGCGTCGGCAGATTGGTGCCGAGCAGGTTGTTTTTAAGTGGATTGGCAAAGGCCAGCTGCTGGAATGTCGTCAGCAGCGTCGAGGTCACGGATTTGAGGCTGTCTTTCAGCGATCCGGTCCCGACCACCAGCGAGTCGATCGCGCTGGAGCCTGCATTCTGCACCGTCGACCAGGCGCCTTGCTGGCGCTCCAGTTCGAGCTTGAGGTTGGCCATCTGGGCCGCATTGGTGCGAAGCTGCTCGGCCTCTTTCGACATGGTCGCGAGGCCAAGTTCGCGGATCTTGATTTCGGCCTCATAGGCGGCAATGGCGCGCGCCCGCTCGTCGGCCGATTTGCCGACCAGCGAGATTTCGAGCTCGAGGCGGCCGATACTGTCGCTTTGGGTCTTGAGATAGTCCTGTTGCTTCTTGATCTCGCGCTCGAGCTCATCGGCCGCCCGCTTGCGCTCCTGCTCGAGCTTCTTGTTGAGCTCTTCGTTTGGGTCATAGTCGAGGCTGTTCGGGCGGCTTGCCGGCACGGCGGGCACGGTCAGTTGACCGTCCGAGTTGATGACGGTCGGGCTTTCGTTTTCGATCCGGAGGCGGGCGTCCCGGTAGACCCGTTCGATTTCGCGGACGCCGGCCTCGGTGCGACCGAGCGTCGAGCCGAGGAGGTCATTATAGATCTTGTCGAGATTGGCCTTGTCGTTGGCCGTGACCATGTTGCCGATGCCATCGGACATGGCCTTGAGCTGCGCGGCGTGATCACCACCGGCGACGCGGTTTTGAATGGTTTCGAGCTCGCGGTACTTGTTGGCCAGATCAACGAGCTTATCGCCCAACAGGATGACCTGGTCGGCCTGGCGCTGGAAGCCGGATTGCTGGCCAAGTTTTTCCACCTCGGCCTGGAAGGCGGCGAGATCCGGTTTGATCCCCGTTGCGATCTGAGCCCGCAATTTGTTGATCGGGCCGGAGAAGGCCTCGAACCCGGAACCAACCTGCAGAGCGTCTTCTGCCATCGCCCGCAATTGCTCTGCGAACGCATGGACATCGCCGCTGGCGCCGGCCATCTTGAGCGACGTTGTAACCGCCTCATCGATCTTCGCATTGAAACCGTCGAGGTCGGCTGCGCCTGCGGCGGCTGTATCGAGCAGGTACCGGATCGAGTCGGCAAAGACCTTGTTTGTTTCTGCCGCCCTGGCCAGCGCACCGAGATCGCCGGTCGTGCCGTTCGTTGCGTCTGTGGCCCCTTCGGCAACAGCCGCAAACATTGCCGCATATTGCTCGCGCATTGCGGAACTCAGGCTCGTGAGGCTGTTGCGCAGCGAGGCGTCGGAAAAACTGTCGCTCGGCCCGAAATTAGCGCTCCTGGCCAACTCGCCATAGGTCGCCTTCAGCGCATCGAGCGTTGCCCGATGCTTGTCGAGCGCCGCTTCAAAATTGTCGACGCCTTCCTCGCCGGATGCGAACCACTGCGCTGCCGCCGTACCGAGTGCGATCGAGCCGATCGTCAGCAGGCTCATAGGCGAGATCAGCGAGGTTAGCGCCGCGCCGATGCCCTTGATTGGCGAGTCCATCGACGCGAAGACCGCCGACAACTGGGTACCCTGCTGAAGCGCAATCTGGAGCGGCGACATCCCCATGGCGGCTGAGACGCCGATATCCTGAAACTGGGCGGCAATATTGGCCGTCTGAAACCCTTGTGCGCCGCTGACGGCTTGGCCAGGCATGGCGGCAACCGCAGCATTGCGACCACGGATCGCGGCGATCGACGCATTGGCTGCAGCCCGTTCGCGCTCCATCGCAGCTGTCATTTCCGAGGCCGAGATCGCTCCGATCTTGTGGGCATCACGGATCGCCGCGACCTCTGTGCGATAGCGCTGCACGGCAGCGAAGAGCGGATTGTACCTGGCGCGCAGCGCGTCCATCTGAGCGCCGTAGGCGGCGAGATCGTCGGCGCGCAGATTGCTGTTGGCGCCAATGTTCCGGACACCGGTTTCCGCCTCGATCATCGCCTGGATGGATCGTGCCGTCTTCTGGGCGGTCT
The DNA here is from genome assembly GCF_030551875.1 of Fluviirhizobium alvei. Taxonomy (GTDB): domain Bacteria; phylum Pseudomonadota; class Alphaproteobacteria; order Rhizobiales; family Rhizobiaceae; genus Rhizobium_E; species Rhizobium_E alvei. Next base: position 8,925 of record NZ_JAUOZU010000025.1, read on the forward strand.
GGCCGACCTTGTCGATCGCGCGTTCGGCCTCGGCGCCGCCAGCCTTGGCGCCGCTGGCATCCGCGCCGATCAGGATCGACAGTTTCATAGCCTGGGTCATTGTTCGACCTCATTCAAAACGGGCAGGGCAGCGGCTTCCATGACCCGAACATTTTCCCAGATGTCTTTCGACCAGGACTCGAGGCGGGCGATGACGTCGACAGCGGAATAATCGAGCCCCAGCCAGAAGAGACCGGCCATTGTGCCGCTGACGCGCCATTGCGTTTCGCAGCCAAGGAAGGCGATGAGCGATGGCCAATTGGCAGGATGGATCGGCATCCGGTCGGTCTCCTCGTCGCGGGTTTGGGGTTTGCGCGGGATCTGCAGGCCCCAGGCGGCTAAATCTGACCTCATCTGATCGTTGAGCTTGACAGCCTTGGCTCGATCGGCGCGGCCGCACTTGGCATGAGCCCAGGCAGCGGCCGCCTCGGTTAGTTTTTTCTCAGGCCCTCGCCGGAGGCCATCGCCTGATAGGCATCGAAAATTGCCTTGCGAATGTGCGGGCGCTTTAGCGCCTGGCGCAGGATGGCCTCGGAAAACGGCACTTCTGCCTTGCGTTCATCCTGGATGCCGCGCCAGTCCGAGATCACGCCAACGAAACTGTCATCATCGAACTGCTCGATTGCCCGCATGCGCTCGTTGGCGGAACTGAGCGAGGTTACGGACGCATCGCCCTCGATGAGCCGGGCGCGGGCATCATTCTGAGCGCGGGCCTCGTCACGATCGAGCAGCCGGAACAGCACTTCGAACTCATAATCGGCAAAGTGACCCGGGATGGTTTCGTCCGGCTCGCTCACCTTGACCGGCCACCAGGCCTTGATCTCTTTTTTCAACACAAACATTTCAGGACCTCAAAAGACGTTTAAAGGGGGAATGAAGCCGGTTTGAGCCGGCACCCATCACTTGCAGACGATGGTCAGTTCGTTGTTGCCGGCGGCGCCGGGCTGCAGGATCAGCGGCAATGTGTCGGTGAGGATCTTCTGGGACTGGCCAATCTTGGTGCGACCGATCTGGGTTTTGGGGCAGTTGATCCGGACGATGTTGCCGGCAACGGTGCCATGTTCGAAGAACATCATCCCGGTCGTGTGGGCCTTGGCGATCGCCAGCCAGTTCACTTCGCCGATCAATGCTGCCTCCAGCACGACTTCACCGGTGACGCGGCGGTCAGGCGGTCATCGATCGTGCGGATCGCGCGGTGGATCGACTCCCGAGAACGACCGCTATGTTCGGCGATCCGCCGCCTGGGCCATGCGAAGAACTGGTTCATCAGGTGGATGACGATCTGGCGGGCGAGCGCTGCGTCGAAATATTCATGGGGCGGCTCGATGATCTGCCGAACGGTCAGATGCGGAAAGGACTCTCGAACGGCGATGTAGCTGCAGGTGATATGCAGGCTATAGCGTTCGTCTGAGGAATGGACGTTGATCATTTCAGCACCGCGATTTCCGAAAGCGCCCAGAGCCCGAGAGCAAGATCCACCAGGACCACGCCGAAGATGAGCGAGAACAGGCAGCCCTGGTTCTGGCTCGACGGGCTGAAATGGTTGTCGATTTCGCCATGTCGTTTCGACATTGGCGCCGCTGAGCGAATGCGCGATGTTTGCCGGGTGGCGAGGCCATCGACGACGGACAGCCGGGGCTGAATGATGGCCCTGCCGGTCGGGGAAGCCCGGTACCGGATGCCAAAGGCTAGAACGGCGCAAAGGTCTCGCCACATATCAAGCAGCCTCCAGCGAAGGCGGGCGGCGGCTGTGCCGATAGTTCGCGGTGGGCTGGGGCGCCAGGCGACGACCATCGGCATGATACCGCGACCGCCAAAGCAGTTCCGGCCGGGTCTTGAGCGCGGCGGCGATCGCCCGCTCGCCGGCAAGGTGAGGCTCGTGGACCGCATTTCCTGCGGTACCGGAAGGGAGGTTATAGGCCTTGTCGATGTCGGAGAGGGTTAGCTTGGCTACAATGAGCTTGGACTTGATGCGGGCAACCTCTTCGAGGCGGCGCCGTTCGGCCTTGTCGTCGTGTGCAACGGAGGGCATAAGTAATCCTTAATCCAGATTGGGAGGCCCTGGCCGGCCTCCTTTTTTGGGCTGTTGAAATCTGCGAACACAGAAAGGACTACTCCAAAAATGGGTATTTAACAACCCTGTTTTTGGGTTATTTTGAATGGGCGACGATAAGAACAATCTGAAATTGATCGGAGATCGGCTGACCTTGGTAAGGAAGACGCGCGGCTTTCCGTCTCGCGAGGCCTTCGCTGAGGCATTCGGAATCCCAAAGAGAACGCTTGAAAAATACGAGCAAGGCGTATCGGAATTGCCCACAAGGCTGCAGCAGTGGCTTGCAACTGTTCATGGCGTCAATCTGACGTGGTTGATGACTGGAGCGGGAGACATGTTCGATGATCCGTCCAAAGCCCCGCCGCCGGCTGCCAATTTCGATATCGTTCTACTCCAAAAGCTGCACGACGCAGTTCAGGCCGTCTATGTCGAGTGCAAGCGAACGCCGCCGCCGCGCGCGATCACGGCTGATGCGGGCGAGCTCTATAACGAGTTGCTCGGGATGGTCGGGGATATTCGGGACAAGGCCGTCGTAACAGCAGTCATTCCGATCTTGCGGGACCGTTTCAAGGAACGGATCTCCAAAGCCGAGCCAGGGTCGACCAAAGCCGTGGGCTCATGATCGTACTGCCGGCTGACTTCTGCCATTAATGCAATTGGTTGAAGCACAATCAATCGCGCTGATTAAGATTGTAATTTTATCGTTAAGGTCGAAAATGCAATGAGGAGCAACTAATATTAGGGGTTTGTTTCTGAGCGTAGACAGAACTGGTTAGTGCGTTTGGGCGGTGGTGGTGGTTATCGATTGGCGGGTTGAGGTTGAGCTTGTTCGCGTTAAAGCGTTAGGTTCGGAAGCAAGAAATCATCGATAGTTGGCCAAACGGAGTTATGGGGCAGACAATAAAAAGGTTCGCTTCACGCCCCGGGTCGGCCATGCGATTGGAATTTTTTGCGGCCTGAGATGCTGATATACTGCTACTTTCTAATCCACCGTATACAAGCCCTATGGCGCAAGAAAACAATACGTTTAGTCAGGTAGTGCTTCACTTGCCGGAATTCCATCATAAGATGTGTCGAAGGGACGGATTCGGGAGGTGGCATGTATCTTTGCGGTGAAGGCATCGATGAAATATTGATCGAACTCTATCCGCTCCTTCTCGCGGGCGGGGTGGCTAACGTTGGCAGCCGCGGTGAAATGCGGGAAGAGCTAGGGGTAACGTTCCGTATGACGAAACCTAGGGCTCGGATCAGTCGATCACAAGATCGTGGCAAACCGTTTAGCGCCCTAGGGGAACTACTGTGGTATCTTGGAGGTCTCAATACGCTTGAGTTCATCAAGGAATACATCCCTGACTACGCAGAGGATGCTGAAGAAGGTATATTGGCTGGAGCCTATGGTCCACGGATCCATTCGATGCGCGGGAGCATCAACCAGCTTGAGAACGTCACCACGCTTCTAAAAGCCAATTCTACATCCAAGCGTGCAGTAATACAGCTCTATGACGCTGCGGACATAGCAGTTCATCACAAGGAGATTCCGTGTACAACTGCATTGCAATTCATTGCGCGGGACGGCCGTCTTCACATGTCCACGACGATGCGGTCGAACGACGCGTACAAAGGCCTTCCGCATGACGTGTTCTGCTTCACCATGCTCCAGGAGATGATGGCAACTCGCCTTGGCCTCGATCTGGGTGAATACATTCACTTTGCCTCTAGCATGCATGTATATGACGGCTCGATCGAAGCGATGAAGCAGTATGTGCGCGAAGGACATCAGAAGACAGTACAGATGCCCGAAATGCCCCCGGGCGACGCATTCTCCATTACCGACATCTTGTTGCGGGCTGAGGGGGAGATCAGAGCGGGAAAGAAAATCAGCGCGGCCGACTTCTCGAGCGAACACTATTGGGCTGACATAATTCGTCTTCTTCAGGTATTCTGGGCTACTAAAAGGCGGAATGCGCCGGGTTTTGAAGATCTCACCGAGCTAAAAGCCGAATTCCAGGACGATGTTTATCGAGCCTATCTGGATAGACGATTGAAGACCCGAATCCTGCGAGACGCCAAAATAATTGGAGCAGTTTGACATGTGGCCGACTAGGCAGCAACAACGTGAGCGAATTTCCAAAGCTCTTCATATCCATTCGGTCAACATCCGGCACCTTCCCGGTGTGGCGGAGAACCTTGGGAGAGACACGCTCGCAATGCAATTCGTCGCAAGCCTGCGACGCGAAGATTATTACAGGTACGTCCAAGAAAAGGCCGTTTCGGCAAGAAAAGCAGATCCGAATTCAGGGACTTTCGACGCGGAGCGGGCAGTTGCATATCATATGCAGAACGGCAACGTCGAAGAGGCCGCATGGCTTCTATTTCTTATGACGCATTTCGCCCGGCCAGCGTCGTCCGGATGGCTCCGACTGCAACAGGTATACGGCCGCCTTGGGACGGGCGTTTGGGACTGGCAGACTGTATCAAATAATCCTCTGGCAATGATTTCTTGGCTCGCTGCGAATTGGATGAGCATCGGCGGGAAGTTCGGAAATCATCGGAAGTACGAAAGCCTGCGTCCGAATTCCAATAGGAGCTTCAGCGACGTTCTGCTCAGCTACCTAGGCTGGATAGGACCTGCCGGACACCAAGCATTTTTCGCGGCGAAAACACAGCAGGCGGGCAACAATCCCGCGACTATATTTGATGCTCTCTATAGGAGCATGAATGTGACAACCTTTGGGCGCCTTGCGAAGTTCGACTACCTGACACTGATCGGGCGGTATGGAATTGCTCCAGTCGAGCCGGGATCGGCCTATTTCAAGGGTGCAACGGGCCCTGCATCCGGAGCCCGGCTTCTGTTCACCGGGGCACGCACAAGTTCTGCAACGGAAACGCAGCTCCAGATCTGGGTGGACGAGCTCGATGCCAGTCTTCACGTAGGGATGGCCGTAATGGAGGATGCCTTATGCAATTGGCAAAAGAGCCCAACCGCTTTCGTCCATTTCAAAGGATAGTAGCCCTTAGACTGTAGCCGGATTGATCTGGCTCCAGTCCCATGTACGCTTTAGATAGTTCAGCTTGTTGGGTTCTACCATTCCGCGATGCTGCATTTGGCCGACAGTCAGGCCTGGAGCCACTCCGATCGAGACACTGAACCGTACGATATCGTCACGTTCGGGTTTGATGCGTTGGAATTCTGACTCGCGAAGCGGAGGAATTACGCATTCCGCCGCAAACTCATTCGCTTCGCTTTCCCGATCGGCGTCACCAGGCAATGCATCGCCATCGACGAAGGTGTTCGCTTTATGAAGCACCAGATGTCCGATTTCGTGGAAAACAGTAAACCAGAACTGGTCATCGCGCTTGTAGCGAAAGCTCAGCAAAAGCATTGCCTTGTCGGGATCAACCATGCGTATCGCTCCGCTTGCACGACAGCCATCCGGAGCCTTCACGACAACTAGAGCAACTCCAGCTTCTGCGCATAGTGTTTTTAGCTTCGGCAGGAACAACTGCGGATGGCGAATCATGGAAAGCTTGCGGATTTCTCGGAGTCGATCCAACAAATTTTCGGCGCTCCATACTCGCGTCTGGACCATATCGGCTTCGAGTTCACCACGCCGAAGCCAGAGAAGGGTCGCATCTTCTTTTGATGCGTAGGTCTTCGAGGTGCGATAATCCGTTTCTCCGACCAGACGTCCATAGCGGCCAGCCCAAGATTGTGCATCCGGGACGTTGAAGAAAACTAGTCTCCTACGCAGCTCAGCAGCGCGGCGTTCCAAAGACAGCTTTCCTCGCGCCTTCGGGCCAGGGGCAGGCAGGCGTAACAACAGCTCCTCTTGACCACTTTCTTGAACTTGAGAGACTGCACGATCGACCGCGATATCGAAATTCTCCTGCCGCTTCAGCCAGAATTTTGCTGTCGCGCCAAGCATCGCCGAAAGCGTCGACGCCGTGGGACCATCGATTTGCCGCGACCCGTCTATCAGGCCGCGAACGGCGTCAAGGCCATCCTCGAAGCTCTCAGCAAGATCATGCGCGGAAATGTTTCGTTGCTGCATAATTACACGGATCGAGTCGCCAGGTTTCGAAAACCAATTGGCCGTAGCGTTCTCGTCAATCATGGTACTTCCGATATGGCTGTGAGCTTCACAAATTCAACACTGGCCCAGTCAATTCGTCCAGCGTCGGTCAGTGCGACGTTTTGGTCCACGTTCACGAACGTCGCCCTGTACCTTGAACCGATCGCTACTTCAAAGCTCTCATCGCTGTTAATGGTCACGTTTCCCCCAAGAAATTCATGCCACTCGTGAACATTTTCGAATGCCTCCGCGTTGGCGAGTTCGGTCACTAGGCGGTCAGCATACGTTCTTCCAAGCCGCTGCTCAGCTATATCCCGATTCAGGCAACAGTGCTTAAGGCCGGCCGTTCCATATGAAATCTGCATTCGTGATTGAGCGTCCGCTTCCGCAATATTCAGTGTTGAGGCTTGCGCCGCGCTGTTTGACTGGGTTTTGTTATTGCGGCAGGGCTGATCCTTGGGCTTTGGCCGCTTGCTTCGCGCGGATGCGATCGATGTGTGCCCAGTTTCTATCGAGCTCGTGCTCTCCCGCTTCGTCCATACCAACCCCTGAGGCGTTGCAAAGTGCCGCCAACGTCACCATCACTCCGCCAACCTCCTGGTGGATATCGCCTGGCGGTCTTCCGAACACATATTCCACAAGTTGGTGAGCTTCTTCCTTAGTACAGGCGTTCGCCTGCGCGAGTTCGAGTGATTCCTCAAGGAAGCGATGATTACGCTCGCGCAAGTCAAGGTGCGCCGACTTCGGGAAACACGCGACAACCCACTGCCGCACACGGTATTGAAACGAGTTGGACTGCATCTCTACTCCTCGAACACGGTTATAGAAGACACTGAGTCTGAGATACATGCAAGTTCAAGGAGTGCAGCTAGGTCCTCTAGGCAATATAGGTTGTGCATAAGGTGTAGATTTGCCTTGCGACCGACCTGGTTCTCTTTCGACAGATAATGCATTCTGAATAGCCCCTAGATTTGCAGGCGCCTTTTCCCATAAATTTTGAGGCAGGAGAACTACATCGGCAAAGTCAGTTTCACGGAAGAGGCAGGCTAAGGGCCATGTTCTCAAGCCTGAGGGACCCATGGCTCGCATGTTTAATATCTCCGCCTTGATTCACGCCTATGATTATGGATATCGGTTTGATCGCGAGAAACTCCAAGTACAGGCAGTGATTTGGGGGCTCGGGGCGGCAACACTAGTTTTGGGGATCGAGACATGGCGGTTTCTCCGAAGAGTTCGGATACTTCGACTGGTGAGCAGAATAAGGCTGTCGTTGAGGCTTTGGCGAAGCTAGCAGCTCAAAACGAAATTGTTGCAAACGTTCAAGCGCAGATCGGGCATATGAATGCATCTATGGCCGCGTTTATGTCGCGTTTGGGCCAGCTTATGGCCGTCGTGTCTATTGGTGTAGGTCTCGTTGGAGTCTGGCAACTTAGTCAACAAAACCAACGGATCACGGACGCGGTGGCTCAATCAGAACGAAACGAGCGTGAGCGAGAGGAGAGGTTTAAGAAACTCACTGAGTTTTGGTCTGTGTCGGAGATTATAATAACAAACCAAAGAAATCTGACAGATTACATCTATGCTGTTCCTGAATTGGTAATGACGCCTCTTGGTGAAAATGCTAAGGTGTGGAGTGCGAAGATATCGTTTAATGTGAAGTTAGAGTTTAGAGGATCGACGACAGCTAAGTTGAATTCATTAAATATCATATTGAACAGGGAGTTTGTTGATAATTTTTACCTGGGAAATGAGCAAACTAGGAGGATGGAGGAGGCCGAGAAGACCTTCGACCTTGGATCTATAACCATGGTTAGCGGGGCGCCGAAGAGTCCCGTAATTAACCTTAGAGTTCTAGTTGGAAGTTGTGAAGCAGCGAAAGCGCATTTGGAAAAGCTTAGTCGGCTGGATTTTTTTGGCGACATAAGAATTTCTCCAGTTTTTGAAGTGGCAAATCAGCCTCCTACCGCGCAGATGTTCAAAGTAAAATTGGTGATGGACCCGTCCATACTTAATTGTGATATGTTAACCGGAAAGGTATCGCCAACGATTTCCATGCCATCAAATTCCAGCGATCAATCACCAAACTGACTGATGCTCTGACTTTGACTTAGCAAAATGTCGTTTCGGGTAGAGGAGGGCAGCCTATACCCTAGCCCTCTATCAATGGCGGGAAACCTTTTTTATCGCTGCGACCTCTATTTTGTTGAATTCGTTCTTTAAATTACGATTATTCGTGTTTTCCGCCACGGTGCGGGAATCCCATTTGGCTTTTTGCCGTGTTTTTTGGTGGAGCAGGCTGGGTTGGTTCGCGGGTCTGAAGTTCTGAACGCTTGGTTTTCAATGGCTTAAAGATGCCTTGAAGCCTCTTTGAGGATCAGGCCGCAATTTTGAGCCCGTCGTGCTCGAGGGCGTGATTGCAGGTGCCTGGGTGCGCTGCCGGCGTCTGCGATATCAAATTCAACGATCGCGCCTCTCGCGCAGAGATCCCCGCAAGGCCGAGATTTTCAGGCCTTTCCCGCGCCTTCCCGATTAATCCCGGTTATTCCCGGTTTGTCCGGATCTCTGTGTCAAACAACACTCGTGTTGCAGCAAATCGTGCGCGGGCAAAGGCGGTCGAGGTAGATGCTGCCTTCCAGAAGGCAAAGCTGGGACTGCCTAGTGAGCTGACGACGGCTTCCAAAGTAGCGATCAGCCAACTCGAAACAGCGGCGCGACTTTATCTGTACGACCAAGAACGCGCTCATCGAGGTTCAACGCCCGACGAAAATGACCAGATGGATGCTTCCGAAATGCTGACCTATCTCGGAAGCGATTATGAAGCCTGGGCCGGAATGATTCACAAGCTGGCGGAAGAATTGGCAGACAATTACAAGCTGCCCATAAAGCCGGGCGATAAGAACTGGCTTGAGTTTATCGACCTCCTCCACCGCGCAGAAGTTGAGCATCAGCATCGACGGCTAGATCGGGCACGCCATCTGCGGAGTTTTAAGACCCATGATAAGTTCTTTGAAGAAGTGTACGACGGAGCCGCCAGACCAAACATTCAGGTCCTGACAGCGAATACCCTCGGAGACGTTATCAATCGTTTTGAGAGCGATCCCCACAGAAAACACCTCACGGAAAGTGCAGGAAAAAAATACATTATTCCGTTGGCTGCATTGCGCGAAGTGGTCGGTGACGAGATCCCGATTTCAGCAATCACACGGGCCCAATGCGCCGAGACAATAGATATCATTGCGCGCCTACCATCAAATTATACGAAATACAGAGAATTCAAAGGGAAGACGCTACGAGATATAAGTTTGATTTCCGAAGAGAGCGGACGGAAACTTTTGGCGAGAGGCACTGTCGAAGTATACGCTCACCACCTCTCCGCATTTTTCAACTTCGCGCTACAAAAGGGGCTTTGCGAAACAAATCCCGCAACGCGATTAACACCAAAAGGCGTCAATAGCGAAGGGGGAAGAGTACCATTTCTTCCCGATGAACTGCAGCGGATGATTAACGGTCTACCCGAATGGTGTGATTGGGAGCGTAATGGGCGGTTTTGGGTGCCGATGATAGCGCTGTATTCAGGTATGAGAATAGGCGAGATCATCTGGCTTACCCAAGAGGATCTGCAGATCGATAGTGGTCATCATGTGTTTGTTCTCACGCGAACTACCGACCGCAGTTTAAAAACACCGGGCTCAGCTCGCAAAATTCCGATACACTCGACACTTATTTATTTAGGTATTTTATCATTGATGACCTGAGACCCAAATTCCCTCCAGTTTTCGGGAGAGTCTCGGGTTTCTAATCTGGCCTCATGCGGCCTGTTTTTCCATAGCTATTCTCATTGCAAACTCGCTGGGGGTTATGTTGCCCAGCGACGAGTGGGGTCTGTTCCTGTTGTAATCCTCCTTCCATGTGGTGATGACGGCTCTGGCCTGGGTGAGCGACGAGAACAAGGTCTCGTTGAGGCACTCGTCGCGGAAGCTGCCGTTGAAGCTTTCGACGAAGCCGTTTTGCATCGGCTTGCCGGGTGCGATGTAGTGCCATTCGACCTTGCCTCAATGGGAAAACTGAGAATGCAAAACATTCGTCCCACACAAATCATTCTTGCTTTTTGGAACGCTTCGTCCCAATATGTCTTGGATGCTATGAAACATTTGGGGCGAAAAATGATAGTCGGGTACGCGCGCACCTCAACAGTCGAACAGGTTGCCGGGCTGGAGGCTCAGGAAAGAGACTTGGCTGCAGCGGGAGCCCAGAAGCAGTTCAGCGAACGCGTTTCCTCTGTTGCGGAACGAGCCGAACTCAAAAAGGCGCTCGACTACTTGCGAGATGGAGACGTGTTCGTCGTCACTAAACTGGATCGGCTCGCTCGGTCGGTACCGGACTTGGTCAGCATCGTGGAAGTAATTGCCGCGAAGGGCGCATCGCTGAAGATCCTGAATCTTAATCTCGATACCACCACCCCGACCGGAAAACTCATGTTGAACCTGCTGGGGAGCATTGCTCAGTTCGAACGCGAACTCATGCTTGAGAGGCAAAGAGAAGGAATCGCTAAAGCAAAGGCCGAGGGAAAATACAAAGGTCGGGCGCCAACTGCCCGGAACAAGACTTCTGAAGTCTTGGCCCTGTCTCAAGACGGAATAGGACCGGCAGAGATTTCTCGTCGCTTGGGCATCGGCAGATCCTCCGTCTATCGCATCTTGGAAAATGCCGACGTTTCTGGATCATAAAATTTTGAATCCGGGTGCAAAAAATGAAAACCTATAACGGCTTCACACACAAGGAGCGTGTCGCAGGCGGCGCTGCTCAAAGGCGGGCTGCAGCGCTCGGAGAATTCGTGTTTCCCACCGAATGCTCTATTTGTGGTCTCTTGGTTCCAGTCGAAGCAAATCAACGAAGGCGCTACATCGTTGCGCATCTCGAAGACTACAGACGCCCCCTCGAATGCCTTCCGTGCTGCAGGCGATGCCATTTCGCACTTCATAGCCGTTTTGCGCGGCCGACAGCTTGGCGGAAGATCCTCGCCTTGCATGCACGCCCCGACGCCTGGTTCACAAAACTGTCCATGGACCCGGAGGCTCAGACCCGTCCATTCGATGAAACGTATCCTCGCAACGGAGTGAATGGGCATCTGGCGAAAGGCCTATGCATTTCCATCAAGTAACGCACGCAAAATATCCATTTACTTACAGCAAAAGCGTGTGCCACATTCCTATACGGGTAGAGATTGCATTCGGGTGGGGCATTGTCGGCAAATTTTGGTCATCTGCAGCAGATTAGTCCCGAGCTGCATCGTCTCGGCACGCTGGCCGAACGTTTCTTTTCCGAGGACGCCAACACCTCGCTGATGAAAAGCCGCCAGTTCGGCGAGTACATGGTCAAGGAGATCGCGGCCCTTTCCGGCGTCTATGATCCGGCTTCGCGGGAGGGAACCAATATCCTCGTGCGACGCCTCGCGACACAGCAAATCTTGCCGCGCGAGGTTGCCGAGATCTTTCATGCCGTGCGTAAGAGCGGCAACGATGCGGCCCATGAGTTTACGGGCTCGTCGGCCGAGGCGCTCGCTGCGCTGAAATTTTGTCGGTCTTTGGGCGTCTGGTATCGTAGGACATATGGACGCGACCCAAACTTCAAGCCGGGTCCATTCGTGCCGCCTAGGGCGGCCGCTGTTTTGGATGAGGCGACGAAAGCCGAGCTGGAGGCGTTGAGATCGCGGGTTCGGGAAGCCGAAGAGCAACTGGCCGCCGCCCATGCTTCGGCCGAAGACCTGGCGAAAGCCCGCGCCGCTGCCGAAGAGCTTGCCCGACAGGCCTCGGCCGATAGCGCCGTTTGGGAACAGACGGCCGTTGAGATGGAGGCCAATCAGGCAGCCCTTGCCCGCAAACTGGCTGACCTGCAGAAAGCTGCCGTTTCGCAGCCGGAACAGGTACAAATCGAATTCAAATTGGCCGGCCTGCAGGCTGCGAGTCGTATGGAACTCGACGAGCGCCAAACGCGCCGGCTCATCGATGTCCAGCTTATTGACGCCGGATGGGAGGCAGACAGCGACAACCTGACCTATCAGAAGGGCGCACGACCGGAGGAAGGCCGCAGCCTCGCCATCGCAGAATGGCCCGCCGAGGGCGGCCGGGCGGATTACGCCCTCTTCGTCGGTCTCACCTGCGTAGCTGTCGTAGAGGCGAAGCGCGGAAGCGTCGATGTGCCGTCCACCCTGCAGCAAGCCGAGCGCTATGCGCGTACGATCACGCTGCCTGTGGACAGCCAACACCCAGGCGGCCCTTGGAAGCACGGTCTCGATGAGCCCTTCCGCGCCCCATTCGTCTTCGGCACCAATGGCCGGCCCTATGTGCGGCAATGGCTAACCAAGTCCGGCATCTGGTACCGCGATATCAGGCGCGACACCAACCACGCCATTGCGATGACGAGCTGGTTTTCGCCGAAGGATCTTCTCGACAAGCTCTCGACTAATGTCGATGCGGCAGCGCAAGGTTTGGCCGAAGAGAGCTTCGGCAAGGGCCGGATGCGCCCCTATCAGGAAGAGGCGATTGCGGCGATCGAAAATGCCGTGGTCGCCGGCCAGCGCGACATCCTGGTGTCCATGGCGACCGGCACGGGAAAGACGCGCACGGCAATCGCGCTGATGTATCGCCTGCTCAAACACAAGCGCTTTCGCCGCATCCTCTTCCTCGTAGACCGCAAGGCGCTCGGCCGGCAGACCAGCGATGCACTGGAGACCACCGAGATCGAGGGCATGCTGAACTTTGCCCAGATCTACAAGGTCGCCGGGCTGGAGCAGAAGCTGCCGGAGGACGAAGATCAGGTGCAGGTCGCGACCGTCCAGTCACTGATCGCCCGCATCCTCAACGAGCCGGATCCGGCCAAGCGCCCCACACCCGGCGCCTTCGACTGCATCATCGTCGACGAAGCCCATCGCGGCTACACGCTGGATGCCGAACTGCGCGAAAACGATATCGGCTTCCGCAACATCGATGACTATCAGTCGGCCTACCGCCAGATCCTGGATTACTTCGACGCCGTCAAGGTGGCGCTGACGGCGACCCCTGCCCTGCACACCCGCGAGATCTTTGGCCATCCGGTCTTCCATTATGGCTATCGTCAGGCTGTCGTGGAAGGTTATCTCAACGATCATCTGCCGCCGAAGCGCATCACCACGGCTCTGTCGGAAGCCGGCATTCATTTCAAAGGCGGAGAGACAGTTGAGATCATCGACCGTAGGACCGGTCAGATCGATTTATTCGATCTGCCGGATGATGTGCCGCGCGACTACGATGTCGGAGACTTCAACAAGAAGGTCTATTCGGAAACCTTCAACCGCATTGTGTGCCGCGCAGTCGCCACCGAGATCCCGCCGTCGAGACCGGGCAAGACGCTGATCTTCGCCGCCCGCGATGCCCATGCCGATGACATCGTGCGCTTGCTGGTCGAGGAGCTACAGGAGGAATACGGCGCAGACTCCGTGCCGCATGGCATGGTCATGAAGATCACCGGTGACAGGAGTGTCGATAACCCGGACGACCTGATCCTGAAGTTCAAGAACGACCCTTATCCGAAATATGTCGTCACCGTCGATCTGCTAACCACCGGCGTCGATGTGCCCTCCATCTGCAATCTCGTTTTTGTCCGCAGGGTCAAGAGCCGCATCCTCTATGACCAGATGATCGGCCGCGCCACGCGGCTGTGTCCAGAGATCGGCAAGGAGCATTTCCGCATCTTCGATGCCGTCGATCTGTACGCAGAGCTGCAGGAGATGAGCGACATGCGCCCGGTTGTCGTCAAGCCGGATATCGCGCTCGGCCAGCTCGTCACGGATCTGCAGAATGCGGAGACGGAAGAGGACAAGAGCTGGGTCGCGGCCCAGGTGATCGTGCGCATGCGCAGCCTCGTCAAGCGCATGGGTGCTGAAACCCGAGAGAGTTTCGAGCGCCACACGGGCGAGAGCCCCGACATCGCCCTGCAGCGGCTCTCCACCCGCTCCGGCGCCGAGTTGCAGGAGTGGCTGGCCGCCCATCCCCGCGCCGTGGAGCTGCTCGAACGCCGCCCGCTCTTCACGGATAAAAACGATGGCGTCGTCATCTCCACCCATGAGGACGAGCTGCTGCGCATCGAGGAGATTTTTGGCAAGAACACCACGCCGGAGGATTACATCACCGGCTTCGAACGCTTCGTCCGCGAAAACATGAACCAGGTCCCGGCACTGATCGCCGTCACCCAGCGCCCGCGCGACCTCACCCGCAAGGAACTCTCCGAGCTTGCCGGTCTGCTGGATGAGAAAAACTATTCCGAAGCCATGCTGCGCGCCGCTTACGGCCGCGCCCGCAATGCCGATATCGCCGCCCATATCATCGGCTTCGTCCGCCAGGCGGCGCTCGGCGATCCACTCATTCCCTATGCCGCCCGCGTCGACAACGCGATCTTGAAGATCGAAGCCTCCAGGGCCTGGACGCAGAAACAGAAAGAATGGCTACGCCGCATCGGTCGCGCCTTAAGGGACAAGCCGGTGGCCGATCCGACGCTGCTCGACCAGGGCGCTTTTACCGATAAAGGCGGCTTCAAGCGCATCTCGCAGGAGTTCGACGGCGAACTCGACGAGGTGCTGCATGCCTTCAACGAGGCGATCTGGGCGCCCGGCGCGGCATGAAGACCTGAACTGGCGTTGACCATCCACCGCCGCTCGCTACAACCGCACACACGATCCCGGATCAGATGAGAATCAGACTATGAATGCCAATGCCATCGTCCAGAAACTCTGGCGCCTCTGCACGGTCCTTCGCAAGGACGGCATCACCTATCAGCAATATGTCACCGAGCTGACCTATCTGCTGTTCCTGAAGATGATGGCCGAGCGCAACCGCGAAACGGGGAGCCTGCCCAAGGGCATGCGCTGGACGGATCTGGTCGCGGCCAATGGTCTGGCTAAGCTGGAACATTACCGCAAGGTTCTCGTCACCCTCGGCGCCGCCAGCACAAGGCTGGGAGCAGACGACGCGCTTGTGCTTCCGCCAAGCGAAGCCGGCAGCCCGGAAGAGCGCAGGCGTTATGCCGACGCCCGTCCGTTGCCGGAAATGGTGCAAAAGATCTTCGACAACGCCTCCACCTTCCTGCGCGAGCCGCAGAACCTGACCACGCTGGTCACCGCCATCGACGAGCTCGACTGGTTCTCCGAAGATCGCGACCAGTTCGGCGATCTCTATGAAGGCCTGCTGCAGAAGAACGCCGAGGAAACCAAGCGCGGCGCGGGGCAGTATTTCACCCCGCGCGTGCTGATCGAGCTTCTGGTCCGCCTCATGCAGCCGCAGCCCGGCGAAGTCATCCAGGATCCCGCCGCCGGCACCGGCGGCTTCCTGATTGCCGCCGATCGCTACATGAAGGCGCGCACCGACGACTATCTCGATCTCGGCGAGAAGGAACAGGACTTCCAGAAGCGCCGCGCCATCCACGGCATGGAAAACGTGCCGGGCACGCTGCGCCTGCTACTGATGAACCTCTATCTGCACGATATCGACGGCGATCATGTCGATCTCGGCGACACGCTCTCCGACAAGGGCAAGGGGCTCGGCCGCGCCAACCTCATCCTCACCAACCCGCCCTTCGGCCCGGCAGGCGGCGCGCCGACCCGCGATGACCTCTCTGTCACCGCGTCGGTCTCCTCCTACCAGCTTCCCTTTGTCGAACACTGCATCCGTGCGCTGCAGCCCGGCGGCCGCGCGGCGATCGTCGTGCCCGACAACGTGCTGTTCGAAGACGGGCGTGGGCGTGAACTGCGCCGGATGATGATGGACTGGTGCGAGTTGCACACCATCCTGCGCCTGCCCACCGGCATCTTCTACGCGCAAGGGGTCAAGACCAATGTCATCTTCCTGACGCGGGCCAAGACCGAGAGTGCCAACACCAAATCCGTCTGGATCTATGACCTGCGCGCCCAGATGCCGAAATTCGGCAAGACGACGCCGCTGACGGAGGTCCATTTCGAAGGCTTCGAGAAAGCCTTTGGAACAAGCCCGTACGGCAAGGAGCGCGGCCCGGATGAAGGCGAGGCCGGCCGCTGGCGCATGTTTAGCCGCGAGGCCATCGCCGCCCGTAGCGACAACCTCGATATCGCCTGGCTGCGCGAGGCGGAGGAAGAGGCGGAAGAAGGCCTCATCGAACCCGACGACATCGCCGCCGCCATCCTCAGCCACCTGCAGGCTGCGACGCTGGAGATTGAGGCGCTGATGGCGGAGCTGGGCGACGAGTTGCCGGAGGCGGCGGAATGACTGTGGAGCCCCGCTGGTCTGTCCCGAGAGGCTGGGACTGGACATCTATCGAAACCATCGCCGAGGTCACCGGAGGTGGAACGCCATCTGCCAATGATCCTTCTAACTTCTCGGACGAAGGTGGTATACCCTGGGTTACCCCCGCTGATCTCACGGGTTACGGAGACACTTACATAGCGCGCGGTCGACGGAATCTGTCTGATCGGGGCTATAAAAGCTCTTCGGCAAAGTTGCTTCCGGCTGGTGCAGTACTCTTCACGTCTCGCGCGCCGATTGGCTATTGCGCAATCGCTGCCAACCCGATTGCTACAAACCAAGGTTTTAAGAACCTCACGCTGTTCGGCGATATCTCTGGCGAATTCACGCGCCATTACTTGAAATGGTCAAAGCCATATCTTGAGTCTTTGGCTAGTGGAACAACCTTCCTTGAGCTCTCCGGTTCAAAGTTCCAGCAAGTGCCATTCCCCTTGCCACCCCTGGCCGAGCAAAAGCGCATAGTGGCCAAGCTGGATGCGCTGAACGCAAAATCCGCCCGCGCCCGCACCGAACTCGCCCGCATCGAAACCCTCGTCTCCCGCTACAAGCAGGCCGTGCTCAGCAAGGCGTTCAGCGGGGAGTTGACGCGGGAGTGGCGGCAAGACCGAGAGTGGCCGGCACTCGTTCGATTAGGGGATATCGCAAGTTCTTTCGCATACGGATCCGCGGCGAAATCGCAGAAGTCAGGATCTATTCCCGTACTTAGGATGGGCAATATTCAAAACGGTCAGCTCGATTGGGCGGATCTGGTATACACGGACGACAAGGATGAGATTGAAAAGTATCGACTTTTCCCAGGCGACGTCCTTTTTAACAGAACCAATAGTCCAGCCTTGGTCGGCAAAACGGCTATGTATAACGGCGAGCGCGACGCTATCTTTGCGGGATATCTTATAAGGATCGTCGCTGGACCTGATCTGGACGCTCGCTACCTCACTTACGCTCTAAACAGTCCGTCCGGCCGTGAATTTTCGTGGAACGCCAAAACGGATGGCGTAAGTCAATCAAACATCAGTGCGTCGAAGCTGAAGGAGTTCGCGTTCGCGGCTCCTCAACTCGAAGAACAACACGAAATCGTCCGCCGAATCGAATCCGCCTTCGCCAAGGTCGACCGGCTGGCGAAAAAAGCAAAGCGCGCCCTGGAGCTGGTGGGCCGGCTGGACGAGGCGATCCTGGCCAAAGCCTTCCGCGGCGAACTGGTTCCCCAAGACGAAAATGATGAACCCGCTGGCTTGCTGCTAGAGAGGATTAGGCAAGCGCGGAAGGGCGAGCTGTCCCGACCGAAGAGGCGGGCACCCGCAACGAAGACAAAGGTCCATGATATGGCACGCACGATTATCGAAGCCCTAGCGGAAGCGAAAGATTGGCTCGCAGCGCAAGAACTCTTTGCACGCT
The DNA here is from genome assembly GCF_030551875.1 of Fluviirhizobium alvei. Lineage (GTDB taxonomy): Bacteria > Pseudomonadota > Alphaproteobacteria > Rhizobiales > Rhizobiaceae > Rhizobium_E > Rhizobium_E alvei. The sequence goes on from NZ_JAUOZU010000025.1 coordinate 26,792, forward strand.
GCGGTGTACGAGATGGATCCTCGACCGAAGATGTTGAAAAGCTCTACAGGCAGTTGTTGGATCTGGAGCGACAAGAAAAAGTTGAGATAGAAGAGATATCAGACCCCCTGACCGGAGCGAAGCAGGGTAATAGAGTCAGATTGCGAAGGTAGACTTTGATGAGGCTCGATAAGTTCAAAATTGGCAGCGCCAAAGACAGCCCCACGCACACCTATAAAAACCTCAAAGATGTCAGCATCGATTTTGAGGAAAAGCAGTGGGTGACAGTCGTTATCGGCTGGAACGGCACCGGAAAATCCAACGTTCTGGAGGCGCTTTCCATTATATTCCGGGAGCTCATCAGCCCTCGAACTCCGCCACGCCCTCAGATCGACTTTGCCTTTGATCTGTCCTACGAGATCGGCAAGGGTTCTGATGCTCGCAAGATTTATCTCCAAAATGATCCGGACCGTTCTGAGCCGTTGACGGTTGAAGTGCAGCAATTGGCAACTGCGTCTGCAATGGAAAACATGCCTACCAGACGTCCTCTGCGAGTTTCGGAATTTTTGAAGGATGATAAGAACCTACCGCGCTTTGTCTTCAGCTACTATTCTGGAGAAAGCAGTCGACTGAAGAACGTCTATGCGCCTTATCTAACTAGGTACGACAAGCAGTTGAGGTCCGGAGAGGATCCTGGCCTCAAGCGCCTGTTTTTCGCGTTACCGGAACACAGCCAGTTCGTGCTCCTGGCTTTTCTCATAGTCGAAAGCCCTGTGGTCCGAAAATTCCTGGCGGAACAGCTGAATCTGGACCCTGAGACCGGGTTGGACTCGGTTTTGTTCGTTTTGCGGCAGCCTCCTTGGAACTCAAGAGAAGGCGACGGCCGCTTTTGGAACGCGAAGGGCGTTGTGCAAGGGTTCCTCGATCGACTGATGAAAATCGCGCTCTGTCCGATCACCATCAAGCGCAGCGAGATCATTTCCCAGTGGGACAACCGCAAGACGCTAGAGTTCAAGTATTTGCTCATCAAAGACTTGGGTGCCCTACGAACGTTGGTCGGTGGGCAGACGCCAGCGGAGTTTTTTCGCGATCTTGAGAGCACCCATGTTTCTCAGCTTATAGATGAGATCCGTATCAATGTGCGGGTTAAGAAGAACGCGGCCCCCATCACATTTGCAGAGTTAAGCGAGGGGGAACGACAGCTCCTTACTGTCCTGGGATTGATGCGCTTCACTGCCGGTGAAGAGAGCCTGTTCCTCCTGGACGAGCCCGACACACATCTAAATCCCCGTTGGAGCGTGGATTATCTCAGATATATCGAGGATTTCATTTCAGAAACGGAAGGGAAACCGGATTCGTTCACCAGCCATGTGGTGTTGACCACGCACAATCCCATGGCAATCGCTGAACTGAAGCGCGAGCAAGTCCAGATACTGGTCGTGCGGGAAAGCGAAGATCAGCGACAGATCGAAGCAGTTTTTCCCGAAGAGAGCCCAAAAGGTATGGGCTATGCGTCCATCATCACGAGCGACATGTTCGGTATTGCGTCCACGTTGGATCGGGACACGCAGGCCCTGTTGGAGAAACAGCGTGAGCTTGGCAGTCGAGACAGGCTGACGGACGGTGAGGCGGAAGAATTGACCGAAGTTAATCGTGAGTTAGGCGGGCTGGGTTTCAGATTCGACCATCCTGACGACGAGTACAAGAGATATCTCAAATTGAGAAGCGAATTGCTTCATCGGCTTTTCGAAAGCCGCGAAACGGAAGACATACTAAAGGGAGTTGTCAGACTGAGCCGAGAGGAGCGTGAGCGGATCGCGAATGAAGCGGTCGCGCAATTGCTCGACGAAACTGATGATGAGGATGATTGATGCACTGGATCGATCAGGACAAGATTGAGCTTCCTGAGGGCTGGATAAATGAAGCCGCAGCAGCCAAGAAAAAGATGGAGGATGAAAAATTAAAACCTGACGATCTGTCCCAGGTGTGGACAGCTCTCAAAGGAGACCTAGGAAAGTTAACCAACAAAAGGTGTTGGATCTGCGAAGCGCCAGCGACGCGATCTGATAATGCAGTAGATCATTTTCGGCCGAAAAACCGGGTAGCCGAGGCTTTGCAAAGCCCTTCCGGATACAAATGGCTGGCTTTTGAATACAAGAATTTTAGGTACATATGCACATTCTGCAACAGTAGGCGGATTGATATCATTGGTGGAACTGACGGTGGAAAGGCCGATCATTTCCCTTTGCGAGATGAAGCTGCTCGAGCCTACACCGAAACGGATGACATAGATAACGAAGAACCCATGCTTCTTGATCCCTGTGATCCTGAGGATTGGAAATTGCTCGGCTGCTCGCTGGAATCTGGTCATCCTGTTGCTGCGACTGACGATGTTCATGAACGGGAGCGGGTTGAAATATCAATTAAATTCTATCATCTCCACCAGGAAGATCTGAAAAAATTACGCCTCACGCAGATCCGAAATCTCGATCAGAAAATATCCGATGCTAAAGATCGGTATTATGAAATGGACGGCACGCCAAAGCGAAAGAAGAAGTTCATTTCTGCACTGGCACCTATAAAGAGATTGATTACTCCTGGCTCCGATTTCAGTGGCGAAATGTATAACCACGTGAAAAGGTGCCGGGACAACGGGTATCCTTGGCTTGAAAAGCTTTTGGGTTAAACACGTGGCAATACCTGATTACCAAACCCTCATGCTGCCTGTCCTGCGCTTCGCCGCCGGAGGCGAGACCCGCGTAGCCGATGTGGCAGAACGCATCGCGGACGATCTGCGCCTCACCCAGGCAGAGCGGGACGAGCTTCTCCCGAGCGGCCGCCAGCGCCTGCTGCACAATCGCATCCATTGGGCCAAATTCTATATGACCAAGGCCGGGCTGATCGCCTCGCCCGCACGCGGTCGTTTCCTTGCGACCGACAAGGGCAAGGCGCTGCTGGCGACGTCCCCAGACCGTATCGACGTGGCTCTTTTGATGCAAGACCCTGAGTTCCGCGAATTCTACAGAAACGAAGGAGGTGCAGGAGAGGAGAATGGCATTCTTGCCAAACCCGTCCAAGACGCCTCTGGGCGTACGACCCCGGAAGAACAGATCGATGCGGCTTATGCGTCCATGCAGGCAGCACTGCGGGATGAATTGCTCCAGCGCATCCTCTCCAACAGTCCCACCTTCTTCGAACAGCTTATCGTTGATCTCCTGGTTGCCATGGGCTATGGCGGCAGCCACAAGGATGCAGCAGCACAGCTCGGCCGCTCCGGTGACGGCGGTGTTGACGGAATCGTCAACGAGGATCGCCTCGGCCTCGACCGCATCTATGTCCAGGCGAAACGCTACGCACCGGGCAACCCCGTCGGCCGTCCGGATGTCAACGGCTTCGTCGGAAGCCTCGTCGGCCTCGGTGCCACCAAGGGAGTTTTCGTCACCACCTCCACTTTCAGCCAGCCGGCACGCGATTACGTCAAGCATCTGTCCCAACGGGTCATCCTCATCGACGGCCAGGAACTGGCCGATCTGATGATCGAACACGGCGTCGGCGTGCGCAGCTATCGCACGGTTGAGTTCAAGCGGCTGGACGAGGATTTTTTCGGCGAGGAATAACTTTCAGTATCCGGAGGAGCCAAGCGAAGAGACGAGCTGAATGTTATCGAATGAGCATAGCTGGGGAAGCCGGCTCGGCACGCAAATCATTTCAGATTTGTTTGGCTTCCGGCTACCACTCGAATTTGCAACCCGGTGCAAAATGGTCTTTTCCTTACGAACACCAAGCCAGAGAGATATTTGCAGCTCACAGTGTCCTTCTTGGCATTAGGCGTCACGCCCACCCGACACCACAAAGACATTCCCGTTCCATTAATATCCGGTAAACCAAAATCGTCTCCACCACTCTTGCGTCTGCTCGTGAATATGGCGAACACTAGGTAGAAATCTTCGTCTGACGAGTGCTATATGGAAGTCATTCAAAATCGTCTCGTGCTTGTCCTCTCAATCATAGCCCTCATGGTGGGTGGCCTTTGGTTCATCAGCGCCCCAAGCCTTGAGACTGCGAGCGTCTTTATCCCGGGTCTGATTGGTGTCGCAGCTAACCTGAGACTTATGATGTCTTTTGGAAAGCCGCCACGTCACGCGTCCAACGCCGACTTACACAGATACCGGCAGGGCCTTCGCAAACAGTTCTCGGAATACATCAACACGGCTGCTGCTCACGACCTTCGCGAGGATTGTATCGTCCACGATATCGAACGTCTCGATCAGTATCCTAATATCGACGAGAGAGACGGTGGCGTTTCGCCTTGGTTCCGTGTGGGCTTAATGGGGGCCACGGATGAAGGTGTTCTGATAGGCTACCACTGGACATACGCCACGCAGGTCAACGGTGAATGGTATGAGGATCACAGCGAAGACCTTGACAGGGTCAAGGTGATGCTGATCGGCGTGATACCATATGAGCAAATCGAGGATGTGAATTTTGAGGGCGACGACTTCTACAACAAGCCCCACATTTATTGCCACTTCGCCTACAACGGGGAGCCAAGCAAACGCATGTTCTTCGGAGTCGAACATAAGGACCCTCATAGCAATCACCGTCACTATTCTGACCTAGGTCCGTTCAAATTACCCTAGCTGGCATACCGTCCAAACCGTTGCCCTTTAATACCAAAAATAATCAGCCTCTCGGGCGCAACTGTTGAATAATGTCACCCAATAAGAGGTCTGATTTCGGTATTCGGGGGAGGCCGGGGTGAATGGCCCCGTGTAGGCGCGAAGCGGACGGCGTGCCAAGAATCTACTTACGCTCCTCACGACGCTGAAGCACGCTTCTCTCCGTGTCTCCGTTGCCAAATTTAACTTGCAACCGGGTTCAAATCCGCTACATCATCCATCGGTTCCAACATTGGTTCCAACATTTGCTTTTTGATCATTGTTTTTATTAGATAATTTTATGTAGGTTGCCCTCCCTCCGGGCCCACCACACATTTCTCACCGCCCCCGTTGGTTCTGCAGCAAACCCTGCAGATAACGGCCATAATCGCTCTTGCCATAGCGCGCAGCCTGGCGTTCGAATTCATCGACGGAGATGAAGCCCATCGAAAGCGCGATTTCCTCGGGGCAGGCGATCTTGAAGCCCTGGCGCTTTTCGAGCGTGCGGACGAATTCGCCGGCCTCGATCAGACTGTCCGGCGTTCCCGTATCGAGCCAGGCATAGCCGCGACCGAGAATCGAAACGGTCAGTTTGCCGCGTTCGAGATAGATGCGGTTCACATCCGTGATCTCAAGTTCACCGCGCGCCGAAGGCTTGAGATTGGCGGCAATCTCCACCACCGAACTGTCGTAGAAATAGAGGCCGGTGACGGCCCAGTTCGAGCGCGGCTTCTGCGGCTTCTCCTCGATCGACAGCGCCTTCATCTCCTTGTCGAACTCCACCACGCCATAGCGTTCGGGATCCACGACATGATAGGCAAAGACGGTGCCGCCGGCGCTGGTGGCCTTGGCGGCCTGCATGGCCTGCGGCAGGCCGTGACCGAAGAAGATATTGTCCCCGAGGATGAGGCAGGATGGGGAATCGCCGACGAAATCGGCGCCGATGATATAGGCCTGTGCCAGTCCATCGGGGCTCGGCTGTTCGGCATAGGAGAGGTCCAGCCCCCATTGGGAACCATCGCCCAGGAGACGCTTGAAATGCGGCAGGTCATGTGGGGTCGAGATGATGAGGATCTCCCGGATGCCGGCGAGCATCAGCGTCGTCAGCGGGTAGTAGATCATCGGCTTGTCATAGACCGGCAGCAACTGTTTGCTCATGGCCAGCGTCATCGGATGCAGGCGCGTGCCGCTGCCGCCAGAGAGGATAATGCCCTTCATCGTCTGCCCCTTCGAAACCTTTGGTGCCGAAGGTGGTCGCAAAATCCGTCCGAAATAGCAAGTACCGCGACGGATCGCAGGCGGTGCCACGAAAATGGCCCGGACGGATCGTCCGGGCCTGTCGCAGACCGACAAGGTGCTGGGCTTGGGAGAAACGCCGGCCTCTTTCGGGCCGGCGGCACGGGAGCTTACTTCAGGAAGTCACCGACATTGGCGGCAGTGACGCGGTCGAGGCCGGTATAGATGATCTGGTCGACCTTCTCACCCTTCTTGAGGGCCAGCAGCGTGCGCATGGAGACTTCGCCCATTTCATAGGGGCGCTGGCCAACGAGCACATGTGCATAGCCATCCTTCAGGAGCTGCAGTTCGACCGGCAGCGTATCGGCAACCACCAGCGCGAGCTTCTTGGATTCGACGTCGCCCTTGATCGGGTCAACGAAGTTTTTCCAGCCGTCCGGAGCAAACAGCGGCCAGCCGCCGATCGGAACGATGGCGCCGATATCCGGGTTGGCAGTGCGCAGGTCGGAGGCCTGCTGTACGGCGAGCGCGATGTCGTCGTTCGAGAAGGTCGGCGAACCGGCAACTTCCGTCCACTTCGAGCCGGCAAGCGCCTCACGAACGCCATCGACGCGTTCAGCAAGGTTCGGTGCTGCCGCGCCGCCCGAGATCATGCCGTAGGTACCACCTTCCGGCTTCAGCTTCAGCAACTCCTCCCCGAGTGCCTTGCCGAATTCCTTGTTGTTGGTGCCGACATAGGCCGAGCGCTTGGATTCGGGCGCATCCGAATCGAAGGTGATGACGACGATACCGGCTTCGACAGCCTTGTTGATGACCGTGGTTGCGGCTGCCGCGTCGGACACCGAGATCGCCAGGCCGTCGACGCCCTGGGTGATCAGGTCTTCGATGATCTGTGCCTGGGTTGCCGGCTCATGCTCGACCGGGCCCTGATAGATGCATTCGACATTGCCGAGCTTTGCAGCTTCTGCCAGGCAACCGTCACGGGTCAGGTCGAAGAACGGGTTGTTCATCGCCTTCGGCACAACGGCGAACTTGTAGTTCTCTGCCATGGCAGAACCGCTGATGGCAACGGATGCAAGCGCGGCAAGGGCAAACAGCTTCAATGATTTCATAGTCTTCTCCTCCACAATTGCCTGGAATAGAGCCAGGCCCCCTCATTCAGGCGGCAAACCGCCTATTCGCCTGCGCTGGCTTCAGCCATTGCGCAGAGACCGGAAGCGGTCGACGAGAACCGCTGCAACGATGATGCAGCCGACCAGAGTCTGCTGCCAGTACGGGTCCACCCGGGCCAGGACGAGCCCGTTGCGGATGACTTCGATGAGAATGCAGCCGATGATGGCGCCCGCCGCACCGCCGACACCGCCGGCGAGATTGGCACCGCCGATGACAGCTGCGGCGATGATGTTGAGCTCATAGCCGGTGGCGAGGTTGGCCGGAGCCGAGCCGAGCCAGCCCGAGATGATGATGCCGTTGAAGCCGGCGGCCATGGCGCAGAGCATGTAGACCTGGATCTTGACCCGGTCGACCGGCACGCCGGTGAGACGGCCGGCGGATTCATTGCCGCCGATGGCATAGACATGCCGGCCCCAGGCGGTGTGGTTGAGCACCACCCACATGATGACGGCAAGGATGATGAGATAGATGAAGCCCACCGGCACGCCGCCGAGCTGGCCGGATGTCAGCGCCAGGAACAGTTCCTTGTCAGGACCGGTCGGGCCGGTGCCGCGGCCATAGGTGAAGACGTAGGTGAGCCCGCGGATGATCGAGAGCGTGCCGAGCGTGGTCACGAAGGGCGAGAGTTTGAGTTTGGCGACGGCAAAACCGTTGCCGAAACCGATCACAGCGGCGGCGCCCAGGCCGCCGAGCACGGAAACGATCATGGCTGCGCCGGGGAAGGGGGCAAAACCGATCTTGTTCAGACCCACCATGATCAGCGAGGTGATGGTGGCCGTAAAGGCGATGGTCGAGCCGACCGACAGATCGATGCCACCGGTGATGATGACGAGCGTGATGCCGAGCGTGGCAATGGCGATGAACGAGAAATTGCGCGCGATATTGCCGATATTGCCAGGCGTGAGGAAGTTCGCCGAGGCGAAGCTCATGATGACGATGAGCACCAGAAGCGCCACCAGAACATAGGCGGACTGGCTGGCGAGAAAGCCCTTCTGCCAGAACCGCGTCTGGCGGACGTTGGAAAAGCCTTGGGTGGTTGTGTTGCTGCTCATTATGCTGCCTCCAGCGCGCCGGTGATGAGAGCGGTCACTTCCTCCGGCGAGGAGGAGGCGATGGCCTTGTCGGCAACCTTGCTGCCGCGCCGCATGACGATGACCCGTTCGCAGACCGAGAAGACATCGGGCATGCGGTGCGAAATGAGAATGACGGCAATGCCCGCATCCTTGAGCCGGCGGATGAGGTTGAGCACCTCGGCCACCTGGCGGACCGAAATGGCGGCTGTCGGCTCGTCCATCAGGATCATCTTGGCATCGGAAAGACGGGTGCGCGCAATGGCGACTGCCTGGCGCTGGCCGCCGGACATCTGGCGCACGAAATCGCCGGCGCGGGTCTCGGATTTCAGTTCGGCGAACAGTTCCACAGCCCGCGCATTCATGGCCTTGTGATCGAGAATGCGTAAGGGGCCGAAGTTCTTTTTCAGTTCACGGCCGAGGAAGATATTGCCGGCGGCGGTCAAGTTGTCGGCAAGCGCGAGATCCTGATAGACCGTCTCGATGCCCAGCCGGCGCGCCTCACCCGGTGAGTGAATATGGGCGCGCTCCCCTCCGAAGCGCAATTCGCCCGCTGTCGGCTGATAGATGCCGGACATGATCTTGACGAGGGTGGATTTGCCGGCGCCGTTGTCGCCCATCAATCCCACCACCTGTCCCGGTTCGATCCTGAAGCTGACTTCATCAAGCGCGCGAATGGCGCCGAAGTCCTTCGTGACTTTGTCGAGTTCCAAAAGTGCCAATATCTCCTCCCATTGGCCTTAAATCCATTTCTGAGGTACGTGCCCGTTAGTGATTACAGTTATTTGCGGGCGAAATTTTTCTCCTATGCCTGAACCAGATATTCCTTGGATTGCATGCGGCCGGCGGCGCGCAGGTAACCGTCTTCGATGACGCTGCGCATCGCAATGCGCGCATCTTCTCCGGAGCCGTCTCGGACGGCAGCCGCGATCTTTCGATGGGCCTCCACGGTGCGGGAATGCGCCACGGCATCCTCCACCGGCGAGGTCATGTTGAAGGTCGAGGCCAATGCCACTTCCACCAGCGAGCTGATGGATTGCATGAAGCAGTTGCCCGACGCTTCGGCGACGATCTGGTGGAACTGCAGATCGGCTTCCGCAAACACATCGCGGCTCTCAGCCATCTGCATGCGATCCACGCAATCCATCAGGCCTGTCACCTGGCGGTCGGAGCGGCGGTCGGCCGCAAGGGCTGCCGCTTCGAGTTCGATGCCGTAGCGGATTTCCGCGAGGCTCCGAATGAACTCGATGTCGGGGCCGGCTTCGAAATGCCAGGCGAGAACATCGGCATCGAACAGGTTCCAGCGCTGGCGCGGCAGAACCCGGGTGCCGACGCGCGCCCGGGGCTCGATCAGCCCCTTGGCGGCCAGCGCATTGGTGGCTTCCCGCATCACGGTTCGCGACACGCCGAATTCGGCCAGAAGTTCCGGTTCGAGAGGCAGGATCATGCCAACAGGATAGCGACCGGACACGATGCCGATGCCGATCTGGCGCAACACCTGGTGCCGAAGGCCATGCGCATTCGCGCGGCCGCCGAGCGCCGTTCTGTTCGCAACAATCTGCTTTCCACCCTGGTTGCGCATAGTGACCGCCTCCCGCAGTCGTCGCAACCTAATCACAGGTTAAAAAGTAATACAATATTATTTTCGACGCTTCGTCATGTTTTTCTAAAGGACCCGAATGGGGGGCGGGGAGGGAGCGGAAGTCGCCTGTAGCTGCCCCGGCGAGAACTGTGAACTCGCATATTCGAAGCCATTCTGGTTGTTGAAGAGTTGAAATCCAGTGCTATGACAGTTGCAGTTCAGTCTCTTCAGAACCGTCAGGAATTTAAATTGGATCCAGATCAGGAACTTCAACGAGGCTTGCAGGCAAGAAGATCCGGGGATCGGGCGCTGGCCAAAGACATTTTCGCCGGTGTTGTTGCTCAGTTTCCCGGTCACACATGGGCTCGCTATGAGCTCGTCCAGGAGCTTCGGTTCGAGGGCAGCGTCGGTGAAGCGACCACCGTTGCTGAGGATGCACTGAAGTATCCCGGGGTTTCCCCTCAACTTCTTGGAACGCTTGCTGATTTGCTGGGGGAGGCTTGCGAATTCGAAAAACAGCGACTTTTCCTGGAAATGGCTGCGGAGAAGTTTGCGACACGGGCCTATCCTTGGATTCACATGTCAAAGAGTCTCGCGGCGAGAGATGAAATGGAGGGCGCTTTTGATGCGCTTCATCGCGGTTTCACAAGCTGCATTGACCGAGAGCAGAAAGACCTCGTTGCCGAACAGCATGGTCGGTTAGCTTCGACCGTTCATATGCATTGTTTGAAATTTGATGCCTGGCCGCCCAAAGCGGGAGCAGAAATTAAAAATGCATGTGTGGTTCAATTGATCAAGGATGAGGAGGATATTCTTGGTGATCAGCTAGAGTATCCGTTTTGATCAAGGGTGTCTTGGCTCCCATTTTTGATTTTTCCGGAGCAACGCGTTTGCGAGGACG
>NZ_JAUOZU010000026.1 GCF_030551875.1 Fluviirhizobium alvei
CCCAATCCCCGGAGCGAGCGCCGCAGCCGCTAGAAGCAACCGCCGCCCCCTTCGATGTCGCGGCTTATAAGACGGGCCTCCCGGACTGTCAAACGCTTTTTTCGTTTTTATGACGTTTTTTTGAAATCTTAGCGTCAGTTGCGGTCCGGTTTTCGGCGCAAAGCCCGACAAACGTCGGCTGCCGCGATTTGTCCTAATTTTTCTCCCATGGAGTCTGTCCGACGATGCGGATCGGGGACGGAAATTTGACTCGCGTCCCTTTCTATTGCACTCATGGTCCGCCATTAGGCCGGATCGAAACCGAGCATGGACCAGGCATGACTGAAGACAGACTAACCCGCTCGATCGGAAGCGAAGCGCCCATCCTCGCGGATGGCCGTCGGACGCCCGATCGGCGCGAAGTGTCTCTACGCTGGCTCTCCGGAACCTTTCTGACCGGCATCACCAGCTCCATTCTTATGGGCGTTGCACTTTTCGCGGCCGTCGAGGGGCGCGAGCAGCTGACTGTACCCGCCGAAGCATCCGCAATGGTCAAGGATGGTGATGACGCCGCCGGCAGCGTCGAGAAGGGAAAGCGGCTGTTTGCCACCCGTCTCACAGCCAAGCCGTCCGACAAGCGAATCATGGAAGTGCCCACCGTCGTTGTCGAAGGTGAGAAGCAGGTGGTGCGCAAGCGTCCCTTCGCCTTCGTGAAAATGAACCTGGCTGCCAACTATTCGACCGACGAGAGCTATCCGCGATTCGATCCGCTGAAGATCGCCTCGGCCGGAGATCCCGGGGTCGCCGCAACACCGGCGCCGGTGTTTTATGGATCCGATGTCGAATCCGAAATCGCGCTTGAGAGCGTCGATTTTCCGGCGGATCATTCCGACTATCCTTTGGCCCCGTCCATGTCCCTCGATGAAGTCGAGGAAACGGTCCGCACAAATGGATCGGTCCTGACCGATGGAAACGCGCAGGTCGCAACCCTCTTTTATGTCGATCCGCAGCGTTTCGCGTCCGACACCGACACGCTCGATCTGATCGGCCGCTTCTCAGCCCGCGTGGTTGAGGAAAATTCCAGTGTGGCAGCTCCAACCGCCATCACAGAGAAGACGCCAGAATATGCCGAGGACATCATTCCTGTCCGCACAAGCGAGCCGCTTTCAACCGCCATGGTCAGTGCAGGCTACGCCAAGGCCGAAGCGAAGGATGTCGAGGATTTCTTTGCCTCGATCTATAACCGGCGCGACCTGTCCGAAGGCGATGTGCTGCGTGTCTGCATCGTGCAGGAAGGCGAAAAGGCGCGTATCATCCGCGTCAGCCTATATGCGCGAGGGACTCACCAGCTGACGATTGCGGTCGACGACAAGGGGCATTTCGTAACCGGTAACGAACCGCCCTATCTCAGCGCCGTCGCCACGGCCTTTGATACGGGACCGGCTCCGATCGCAGACTCCTCGCAGTTGCCCCGCGTCTATGATGGCATTTACCGGGCCGCCCTTTCCTATGGCATGGACAAGGACATGATTGGACGTCTCGTCCGGCTCCTCTCGAGCCGGGTCGATTTTCAGGCGCGCCTGAAGCCGATGGATTCGCTGAATGTGTTCTTCGGCCTCGACGATTCGACCGGGGAAGCAACCCGTGATTCCGAACTGCTCTATGTTCGTGCCCGCTTCGGCGATACGGATACGACGCTTTACAGATTCCAGGATCCGGAAGACAACACGGTTGATTATTTCGATGCCAATGGACGCAGTCTCGAACAGTTCCTCATTCGCAACCCTGTGCCGCAGGGCGTGTTCAAGTCCGGTTTCGGCATGCGACGGCATCCGATTCTCGGCTATATGCGCATGCATACCGGTGTCGACTGGGCTGCTCCGCGTGGCACGCCGATCATTGCCGCCGGCAATGGTGTGGTGATCAAGGCTGGATGGGACAAGGGCGGCTATGGTAACCAGACGCTGATCCAGCATCCGAATGGCTATGTCACCTCCTACAATCACCAGAGCGCAATCGCCAAGGGTGTCAAGGAGGGAGCGAGGGTCCGCCAGGGTCAGGTGATCGGCTGGATCGGAACCACAGGCCTCTCGACCGGGCCGCATCTGCATTACGAAGTGATCGTCAATGGCAACAAGGTCGACCCGCAACGCATCCGCTTGCCGGCTGGCCGAAGCCTCGAGGGGGACAAGCTTGCCCGGTTCGAGGAAGAGCGCAAGCGCATCGATATGCTGCTGGCGAAAAGCGACACCAAACAGGTTGCAAGCCAGTAACGCAAAAGGCCGGCGAAACGTTCGCCGGCCCTCTTGATTCTGCTTTTCGAAGGCTCTCAGGCAGCCTTGGCCGTCCCCGATCCCAGCGTGAAGTTGAGCCGGTCCGACCCTTCCGACACCAGGATATGCGAACCATCCGGAAACTGACCGGCAAGGATCCGTTCCGACAGCGGGTCCTGGACGAAGCGCTGGATCGCGCGCTTCAGCGGACGAGCGCCATAGACCGGGTCGTAGCCCTTCTCGGCCAGCCAGTTGCGGGCATCCTGCCCCAGTTCCAGTTCGATCTTGCGATCGGCCAGCAACCGTTCGAGGCGACCAAGCTGGATATCGACAATCGCACCCATTTCCGAGCGGCGGAGCCGGTGGAACAGGATGATCTCATCGACGCGGTTGAGGAACTCGGGCCGGAAGGACATCTTGACCACATCCATCACCTGGTCGCGAACCTTGTCGGAATCATCGTTCTCGCCAAGAGCGGTCAGATATTCGGCGCCGAGATTCGACGTCATGATGATGATGGTGTTCTTGAAGTCCACCGTCCGTCCCTGACCGTCGGTCAGGCGACCATCGTCAAGCACCTGCAAAAGCACGTTGAACACATCCGGATGCGCCTTTTCGATCTCGTCGAACAGCACCACCTGATAGGGCCGCCGCCGGATCGCTTCGGTCAGCGCGCCGCCTTCGTCATAGCCGACATAGCCGGGAGGCGCACCGATGAGCCGCGATACGGAATGCTTTTCCATATATTCCGACATGTCCATGCGGGTGATCGCACTTTCATCATCGAACAGGAAGCGCGCAAGCGCCTTTGTCAGTTCCGTCTTGCCGACGCCGGTCGGACCGAGGAAGATGAACGAGCCGATCGGACGGTTCGGGTCCTGCAGACCGGCGCGGGCACGACGTACCGCACGCGACACCGCCTGCACCGCATCACCCTGACCAACGACCGATTTCGCCAGTTCGTCTTCCATCCGAAGCAGCTTGTCGCGTTCGCCTTCCAGCATCTTGTCGACCGGAATGCCGGTCCAGCGCGAGACGACATGGGCAATATGGTCCGGAATCACGACCTCCTGCACCATTGCGGCACCCTTGCCATCACTGGCCTCCGCATCGGTCAGCTCCTTCTCGAGCGCCGGAATGGTACCGTAGGCCAGTTCGCCGGCACGCTGGTATTCACCCTTGCGCTGCGCGATCGCAAGTTCGTTGCGCGCCTCATCAAGCTTCTTCTTGAGATCCGCTGCCAGTCCGAGCTTCTGCTTTTCCGACTGCCAGCGCGCCGTCAGCGCATCGGCCTGCTCTTCTAGACCGGAAAGATCGGTTTCGAGCCGCAGAAGCCGATCCTGCGAAGCCTGGTCGGTTTCCTTCTTCAGCGCCTCACGCTCGATCTTGAGCTGAATGATGCGGCGATCGAGTTCATCAAGTTCCTCGGGCTTGGAATCCACCTGCATTCTCAGCCGAGATGCGGCTTCATCCATCAGGTCGATGGCCTTGTCCGGCAGGAACCGGTCGGTGATGTAGCGGTTCGACAGGGTCGCCGCTGCCACGAGCGCGGAATCCGAGATTCGCACCTTGTGGTGCTGCTCGTATTTCTCCTTGAGGCCACGCAGGATCGAGATCGTGTCCTCGACTGTCGGCTCCTCGACGAAAACCGGCTGGAACCGGCGGGCGAGAGCCGCATCCTTCTCGACATGCTTGCGATACTCATCGAGCGTGGTTGCGCCGACGCAATGCAGTTCGCCGCGCGCCAGAGCCGGCTTCAAGAGATTGGACGCATCCATGGCGCCATCAGCCTTGCCTGCACCCACCAGCGTGTGCATTTCGTCGATGAAGAGAATGATCTCGCCGTTTTCCGACTGCACCTCGTTGAGCACGGCCTTCAGCCGCTCTTCGAACTCGCCTCGGAACTTGGCGCCTGCGATCAATGCGCCCATATCGAGCGCCATCAGCTTCTTCTCCTTGAGGCTTTCCGGCACATCGCCATTGACGATCCGCAGCGCAAGACCTTCGGCAATCGCCGTCTTGCCGACGCCGGGTTCACCGATCAGCACGGGATTGTTCTTGGTCCGGCGTGACAGAACCTGGATCGTTCTGCGGATCTCGTCATCACGGCCGATGACCGGATCGAGTCGGCCCTCGCGGGCTTCTGCCGTCAGATCGCGGGCATATTTCTTAAGCGAATCGAACCCTTGCTCTGCATTGGCAGAATCAGCGGTACGGCCCTTGCGGATCTCGTTGATGACCTGATTGAGAGCCTGCGGATTGACGCCGGCCTTCTTAAGACTGTCGGCAGTCGATGCCGAGCTTTCAAGTGCAAGCGCCACGAGCAACCGCTCGACGGTGACGAAACTGTCGCCAGTCTTCTTGGCCTGTTCCTCGGCATTGTTGAAAATGCGTGCAAGCGGCTGGGCCAATGCCAGCTGACCATTGCCGCCGGTGGATTTGGGCAGCTTCTTCAGAGCTTCGTCATTGGCAAGCCGCGCAATCTTGGAATCGCCACCGGCACGATCAATCAGGGAAGCCGCCATGCCCTGCTCGTCATCGAGCAGCGCCTTCAGCACATGTTCGGCTGTAAATTGCGGATGGCCCTCGCCAAGCGCATGGGTCTGCGCATTTTGCAGGAAGCCACGCACACGTTCAGAATATTTCTGGATATTCATATGTCACTCCGTTTCCCGCTCCGCCCTTCAAGGCGCGGAAGCGTTTGGTCAGATCCGGCTCCCGAATGCGGCGAACCGTTGGGGACTTGCCCCTTTGAGCGAGATATGGGGTTGCAATCGCGAAATTAAAGATCGTCCGGGCAGGATTTTTGTTGCACTTCCAGCAACTTGAAAAACGTCAAACGCGGTACGGCGCGCTCACATCTTCATTCCGGGGATGGCAAGCGGATTGTCCTCCAGCGCCTGTCGGTCCGGACGATCCACCCTCGGCGTGCCGGTGAAGGCATCGAAAAGCTCACGGACGAATTCCTGGGACAGGCCCTGGGTGATAAGCACCAGGCGGCTTCGCCTGTCCGATGCTTCCGGCCAGCACTCAAGCCGTTCCGGCGTGTGAAACACGCTCTGCACCCCATGCAGCACAAGCGGCCGTTCCGGATCATCCGCCAGTTGGACGATCGCCTTCATGCGCAGGAGCTTCTCCGCATGGGCCGACCGCAAAAGATCGACGAACATGGCGAGCGCCGCAGGTGCGACCGGCCGATCATGCAGGATGGAGAAACTTTCGATCCCATCACCATGACGATGCCCATGACCGTGATCATGGTGATGATGATGGTCATGGTGGTGATGGTGATGACTATGGTCATGATGATCGTGGTCGCACTGATCGTTGCAGACATGATCGTCTGCGATCACCTCGTCATGCAGCCAGCGCCGAACATCTGCCGTGCGGGTCGCCGGGTCATAAAGGCCGGCCGCAAGCGTCGCAGGGTCAGCAACCTGCTCCGCATCTCCATCGAGCATCGGCGCGGTTGGATTAAGCGCACGCAAGCGCTGGCGCAGCAACGGGACCCGAGTTTCATCTGCAAGCGACAGTTTCGACAGGATCAGCCGATCCGCATAGGCTACCTGGCGGCGCGCCTCTTCATGATGGTCGAGCGTCGACAGGCCGTTGACGCAATCGACCAGGGTGACGACTCCATCGAGTGCGAAGGAAACCGACAGTTCCGGATGGCCGATGATCGACTGGATCACAGGGCCCGGATCCGCAAGTCCGGTCGTTTCGATCACGATCCGGCTGAGCCTCTTCATCCGGCCTTCAGCCATAGCATCGCGAAAGCCGAGCAATGTATCGGCAAGCTCGCCGCGGACGGTGCAGCACAGGCATCCGTTCGACAGTTCCACCATGGAATCGCCGGAGGCTTCAACGAGAAGATGGTCGATGCCGACTTCGCCGAATTCGTTGACGATCACAGCAGCATCGGCCATCGCCGGATGGCGCAGCAGGCGGTTGAGCAATGTCGACTTTCCAGCCCCGAGAAATCCGGTGATGATTTCGACAGGAATGCGGGCGGCGGGCAGCATCAGTTGAGCGGCCGCGGTTCTGGAATCGGAATGCCGTGGGCGACTTCGCCCTCATCGTTCGAAAGTTTGGCGTCAGCCATGGCCTTGCCGGCGGGAATGATGGTTATCAGCGCCACATTGAGCGGGCGATCGATCGGCTTGGAGAAGGGAGAGACGACCTTCGGATCGTGCGCATCATCCTGCCCTTCCGAACGAACCTTCTTGCCCTTCTTCTTGCAGATATCCTCGGAAATGTCGCTCACGACATCACGCGTTGCCCCATAGGCCGGCAGCCTTTCGATTGCGGGCATCGAAAAGCCGGTCCGGGTCGAAAGACCCTTTTCCAGGAGAGCCGCCGAAAGATCGGCGCGGGCGATCAGGCTATCGGAGCCGAGAACGACGGATACGACGGTCCTGCCGCCGCGGGTGGCGGACGAGACCTGGTTGAAGCCGGAGGCACAGATGAAGCCGGTCTTCATGCCATCGGCGCCCGGAAACCGGCCAATCAGCTTGTTGTAATTGCCATATTCCCGTTTTCCGACCTTGATGCCTTCCAGCGAGAAATAATGCGCATATTGCGGATAGTTCCGCTTGAGCGTGACCGCAAGAATGCCGAGATCGTGCGCCGTCGTATATTGCCCCTTGCCGGGCAGACCGTTCGGATTGATGAAATGGGTCGAAGTCATGCCGAGTCGGGCGGCTTCCGCGTTCATCAGATTGACGAAATCCGGCATCGAACCGCTGACATTCTCGGCGATCGCGTAAGCGACATCATTGGCAGATTTGACGAGCAGCACCTTGAGCGCATCGTCAAGCGTCATGGAATCGCCTGGCTTGAGATACATTTTCGAAGCCGGCTGGGCGGCAGACTTCTTGCTCATGATGATCGGGGTCGAAAGGCTGAGCCGGCCGGCATCGATCTGCCGGAACACAGTATAGGCCGTCATCAGCTTGGTCAGCGATGCCGGATACCAGCGCTGGAAAGCATCCTCATGTTCGATAACCTTGCCCGTCTGCACATCGACCAGCAGATGCGGCCCCGCAGCCGCGGGAAGCAGGCTTGCGCCGCACATTGCCAGTGCCGTTGAAATGCAAACTGTGCCGCGCATCGCGCGCTCGAACCATGCCTTCATGCTTGATTGTCCCGGCTGTCGATCGATAGAATTTCTTTACCGGCCCGTATTTAGCCTATATGGCAGATAAATGGCAGATCCTTTTTTTTGCCGTTATTTACACCCCTTTGAACGCCTCCTTGAGGTTACAAATCACGTTTCGAGGTGCCCATGCCCGTCCTCAACCGTATCAGTGCCATGCAGGATGAAATCGCCGCTTGGCGGCGCGAACTGCATCAAATGCCAGAACTGATGTTCGATGTGGTGAAAACGGCAGGCTTTGTCGAAGCAAAGCTCAGGGAATTCGGTTGTGACGAGGTGGTTAAGGGTCTTGGCCGCACCGGTGTTGTCGGCATTATCCGCGGCAATCAGGGCAACGGTCCGGTCGTCGGGCTGAGAGCCGATATGGATGCGCTGCCGATCACCGAAGAATCCGGCGTCGAATGGGCCTCGAAAACCAGGGGCAAAATGCATGCCTGCGGACATGACGGCCATACCGCCATGCTTCTGGGCGCCGCCCGCTATCTGACCGAAACCCGCAACTTCAAAGGCGCCGTCGCTGTCATCTTCCAACCCGCCGAAGAAGGCGGCGGTGGCGGCAAGGTGATGGTCGATGACGGGCTGATGACGCGCTTCGGCATCGCGGAAGTCTACGGCATGCACAATATGCCGGGCCTGCCCGTGGGACAGTTCGCCACCCGCAACGGCCCGATCATGGCTGCCACCGACGAATTCTCGATCATCATTCGCGGTCGCGGCGGCCATGCGGCGATGCCGCACAAGACCACCGATCCGGTGGTGGTTGCAGCGCATGTCATCACGTCCCTGCAATCGATCGCCTCGCGCCAGGCCGATCCGCTGCAATCGGTCGTGGTTTCGGTGACCATGCTGACAGCCGGCCATGCCAGCAACGTCATTCCCGACGAGGTAAAGCTCGGCGGCACCATCCGGACACTGACGCCGGACTTGCGCGATTTCGCCAAGGCGCGGTTGCGCGACATCGCCAAAGGCATCGCTGCCGCCCATGGCGCCGAAGCATCCGTGACCATTCGCTCCGGTTATCCGGTCACGCTCAATCATGCGTCACAGACGGATGCGGCGCTTGCCGTTGCTGCAGAAATTGCCGGCCCTGCCAATGTCGAAGCCTCCACCGATCCCACCATGGGCGGCGAGGATTTTTCCTATATGCTCGAGGCTCGCCCGGGCAACTTCATCTTCGTGGGCAATGGCGACACGGCTGGCCTGCACAATCCGCGTTACGATTTCAACGATGCAACCATACCCTTCGGCGTTTCCTACTGGGTGCGGCTGGCTGAAAGCCGGCTTTCAGCCCTGTCCTGATCATACGAAACGCCGAACGCATACCTTCGGGAGGAAAGACCATGAGTGCCGCCAACTGGATGACGCTGCAGACCCATCGCGACTGGCTGATGGGTGAGGCGACGCGCCTGTTTGACTATTTCCAATGGCGCTCGATCAATCCGCGTGGCGGCTTTTTCGAGTTTGATTCTTCAGGCAAGCCGTTGGGCGGCGATGATCCGAGCCGCGGCATCCACACCACCGCCCGCATGGTTCATTGCATGACAATCGGCCATCTGCTCGGACGCCCGGGCTGCGCCGATCTCATCGATCACGGTATGGATTATCTCTTCAATCAACACCGCGACCAGAAGCATGGCGGCTATTTCTGGACCATGGGCAATGATGGCCCGAAGGATGCGAGCAAGCAGGGTTATGGTCATGCCTTCGTGCTGCTGGCAGCTTCGTCTGCCGCCCTCGCCGGCCATCCGCTCGCCGGCCCGATGCTCGAGGATGTCACCAACATCCTTCAGGATCGTTTCTGGGAGGATGCACATGGCGCGATCGCCGAGGAATTTTCGGCCGATTGGTCGCCGGTGCCCGGCTATCGCGGCCAGAATTCGAACATGCACCTGACCGAAGCCCTGATGGCTGCCTATGAGGTGACCGAGGAACAGGGCTTCCTCGATATGGCGCTGTCGATCGCCGATCTCATCATCAACCGCAAGGCACGTGAGACGGGTTTCCGCGTCGGCGAACATTTCGACGAAAACTGGAACCTGCTCAAGGATTACCGCGGCAACGAGATGTTCCGCCCGTCCGGTACCACGCCGGGCCACTGGCTGGAATGGGCACGGCTGATCCTGCAACTCGACCAACTCACCGATGGCGAACATGACTGGATGAAGCCCGCAGCCGAACAGCTCTTCGCCCAGTCGATGGCCCTCGGATGGGATCGACGCAAAAAAGGCTTCTTCTATACGCTCGATTGGGACGACCAGCCGGCCAAGCGCTCGAAACTCTGGTGGCCGATGGCGGAGGCGGCCGGTGCGGCAGCGTTTCTCGTTGAGCATTGCCCGTCCGACATGCATGAAGACAGCTATCGGCTGATCTGGAACACCATCGCCAATCACTTTCTCGATCGCGACCAGGGCGGCTGGCATGAAGAGCTGACCGAAGATCTGGTTCCGGCCCATACCCTTTTTGCCGGCAAGGGCGATATCTACCACGCGCTGCAGGCCTGCCTCATTCCGATCTTCCCCAAGACCGGCTCGCTGACCCGCGCCATTCTCGAAAGTCAGGAAGGCTGAATTCAGCCAATCATGACCCTCACGAAAGCCCGCACATCGCGGGCTTTTTCATGTCCGCAATCGTCAACGGCACAAAGAAAAGGGCCCGGAGAAAACTCCGGGCCAAAAGCGGTTCATATGGGCTCATATAACCGCGACGGGAGGATGGGCGGCGCAGGGGAGCGCCGCCAACTGTTCTTAGCTGTGGTAGGCAGCTTCGCCGTGCGAAGCGAGGTCGAGACCTTCGCGCTCGGCTTCCACCGGCACGCGCAGACCGACGATCAGGTCGACAACCTTGTAAAGGATGGCCGAAATGATGCCAGACCACAGGAGGGTCACGATCACACCCTTGAACTGGGCCCAAAGCTGGGTCGCAGTTCCGGCATAGCCTGCGGCGAAATCTGCGGTCGAGTAATCGACAATGCCAGCACCGCCCAGAGCCGGGTTCACGAAGACGCCAGTCAGGAGTGCGCCGATGATGCCGCCAACGCAGTGGACGCCAAACACGTCGGCCGTGTCGTCATAACCGAACTTGTTCTTGACCACCGACACGAAGAAGTAGCAGGCCGGCGACACAATGAGACCCATAACAATGGCGCCCATCGGGCCAACAAAGCCAGCGGCCGGAGTGACAACCACCAGACCGGCAACTGCGCCGGAAACCGCACCGAGGATAGAAGCCTTGCCACGCGTGATCGTTTCGACGATGGACCAGGAAATCACAGCCGCTGCAGTCGCCACAAAGGTGTTGATCATAGCAAGCACTGCATAGCCGTTGGCTTCGAGATTGGAGCCGGCATTGAACCCGAACCAGCCAACCCAAAGAAGCGACGCGCCGACCATGGTCAGTGTCATCGAATGCGGAGCCATCATGTCCTTGCCATAGCCGGTACGCTTGCCAACCATGATCGCGCCGATGAGACCAGCGATACCTGCATTGATGTGAACGACGGTGCCGCCGGCGAAATCGATCGCGCCAAAACCGAAGATGAGACCGGTCGGGCCATCATAAGCGCTCGGACCACCCCAGAACCAAACCATATGGGCAACCGGGAAGTAGACGAAGGTCAGCCACAGGATCGTAAAGAGAATAACAGCGGAGAACTTCACCCGCTCGGCAAAAGCGCCGACGATGAGGCCGGGGGTGATAGCCGCGAACGTCATCTGGAAGCAGACGAACACGAGTTCCGGAATGGCTACGCCCTTCGAGAAGCTCTCAGCCATCGTGGTCACGTCTACGCCCGAGAGGAAAGCCTTGGAGAAACCGCCGACAAAGCTGTTCAGAGAGCCGCCGTCGGTGAAGGAAAGCGAATATCCATAGGCTACCCAGACGATCATGCCGACAGAAGCAATCATCAGGACCTGCATAAGAACGGACAACATGTTCTTGGCGCGCACGAGGCCACCGTAAAACAGTGCAAGGCCCGGAACGGTCATCAGCAGGACAAGAATGGTAGAGAGCAACATCCAGGTGGTGTCGCCCTTGTCAATGGTCATGGCCGGCGCTGCAGCCGGTGTCTCAGCAGCCGGCGCGGCGGCCTCCTGCGCAAAGGCGAATGCGGGCGCGAGGGCTACGCCCAGCGCGAGCCAGCCCTTGGCCACGGAACTCGAGATTTTGGAAAGTGACATCAGGTAGAACTCCCTGCAAATATCAAGCGTTAGAGCGCTTCGGAATCGGTTTCGCCGGTGCGGATGCGGACGGCATGGTCGAGCGAATAGACGAAGATCTTGCCATCGCCGATCTGGCCGGTCTTGGCAGCGCCGGCGATCGCCTCGACAGCCTTGTCCACCAGTTCGGAAGAAACGGCGAGTTCGATCTTGAGCTTCGGAAGGAAGCTGACGGCATATTCCGTGCCGCGATAGATTTCAGTGTGTCCCTTCTGCCGGCCGTAACCCTTTACTTCGGTTACAGTCAGGCCCTGGATGCCGACAGCAGTCAGTGCTTCGCGCACTTCGTCCAGCTTGAACGGCTTGATAATGGCCATCACAATTTTCATCTGGTTTCCCATCCTTTGACGAATATTCCGGCGGTGACCGCCTTTCCGTGATCGCAGGAAGCCCCTTAACGCCCTCCCGTGACTGCTCCTCTACATACAAGGGCCGTGCCAGATTCGAGTTCGGATGTTAACGATTTGAAAATAAACAATAATAATTGATGATACTAAAAAAACGGCATCGCTGCCGTTTTCGTCTGGTGAAAATTTGGGCAATTTTTGAAAATTGCACTTCAGTTAGGCATCTGCACGTTTCCGAATCAGACCTTCCTGCGCAACCGACACGATCAGACGTCCAGACCGGTCGAACATCTGTCCACGGCTGAGCCCGCGCCCTCCGCCAGAAAACGGGCTGTCCTGGGTATAAAGCAGCCAGTCATCGAGGCTGGAAGGGCTGTGGAACCACATGGCATGATCAAGGCTCGCCACCTGCAACTGCTTGTCGAAGGCGGATTTCCCATGCGGAAAGAGCGAGGTATCGAGCAGCGTCATGTCGGAAATATAGGCCAAAATTGCCGACTGCAGGGCGCGATCCCCGGGAACGGCACCTGCGGCCCGCACCCAGACATGCTGGATCGGATCCAGTTTCTCGTCCGAGACATAATGCGTTAGCGAAACCGGGCGCATTTCCACCGGGCGATCGCGCGTCCAGTAATTCCGCACATGCTCCGGCGCACCTTCCAGCAGCGTCTCATAGACATCGCGCCCGGTGGGCACGTCATCGGGGCCGGGAATGTCCGGCATCTGGGCCTGGTGGCTGAAGCCTTCCTCATCCAGTTGGTAGGACGCGGACAGCGAGAAGATCGCCTTGCCATGCTGGATCGCGACAACCCGGCGGGTGGTAAAGCTGCCGCCGTCGCGAATGCGATCGACCTCAAAGACGATCGGCACCTTGGGATCGCCCGGGCGCATGAAATAGGAATGAAGCGAATGCACATGGCGGTCGGGCGCCACTGTCCGGGTTGCCGCCACCAGCGCCTGGGCAATCACCTGACCGCCGAAAACACGTTGCCATCCGATATTGGGGCTGACGCCCCGAAAGAGGTCTTCTTCCAGGCGTTCGAGATCGAGAATCTCGATCAGGCTGGCGATATTGTTCACGGCGGGGGCAATGCGCGGCATTATGTCGGGCTCCGGACTGTATCCTCAATCAACGTCTTCCTCTATACTCGCCGCCAACCGATCAGCAAGAAGATAAGATCTGGAGTGGAAAATGCTTGATATTCTGGTGGCAGGCGGTGGTTATGTCGGCCTTTCGGTCGCCGTTTCGATCAAGAAGGCAGCCCCTCACCTCAACATCATGGTGGTGGATGCGGCACCCGAGGATGCCTGGAAGCGCGATGGTCGCGCGTCTGCCATTGCCGCTGCGGCATCGCGGCTTCTCGATGCGCTCGGCCTCTGGAGCGAGATCCTGCCGCAGGCGCAGCCGATCAACCGCATGGTCATCACCGATTCGAAGCTCGCCGATCCGGTGCGCCCCGTGTTCCTGACCTTCGATGGTAAGGTCGCCGACGGCCAGCCCTTCGCCCATATGGTTCCCAACCCGGCGATGATCGGCCCGCTGCTGCGCGCTGCAGGCGAACTTGGCGTCGATTTGCGCTTTGCCACCACAGTGGTCAGCTATCGCGCCGACCAGCGTTGCGCGACGGCGACGCTTTCGACCGGCGAGGTGATCGAGGCGCGGCTTCTGGTGGCCTGCGACGGCGCAAAATCGAAGCTGCGCGATGCGGCCGGCATCAAGACCGTGCATTGGGATTATGGCCAGTCGGGCATCGTTACCACGGTGGAGCATGAGCGGCCGCACGAAGGCGTGGCGGAGGAACATTTCCTGCCCGCCGGCCCCTTTGCCATCCTGCCCCTGCCCGGCAATCGTTCCTCTCTGGTGTGGAACGAACGCACCGCCGATGCCGACGCGCTGGTCAATGGCGACGAGTTGGTGTTCGAGGCCGAACTGGAGCGTCGCTTCGGCCACAAGCTCGGCAATCTCCGGGTGGTCGGTCCGCGCCGCGCCTATCCGCTCGGGCTGACGCTGGCGCGCAGCTTCATCGCCCAGCGCTTCGTGCTTGCGGGTGATGCTGCGCACGGCATTCACCCGATTTCGGGTCAGGGCCTCAATCTCGGCTTCAAGGATGTGGCGGCACTCGCCGAAACAATCGTCGATGCCGATCGCCTCGGCCTCGATATCGGCGCCGAAAATGTGCTGGAACGCTACCAGACATGGCGCCGCTTCGACACGTTCCGCATGGGCGTGACCACCGACGTGCTCAACCGCCTGTTCTCGAACGACATTACCCCGATCCGGCTGATGCGCGATTTCGGGCTTGGGCTGGTCGACCGTATGCCTTCGCTCAAGAACTTCTTCATCAACCAGGCCTCGATTGCATCCGGGGCGGACCCGAAGCTTCTGGGCGGCACGATGCCGTGATGGGTGAAGCCGGATATGATACGATCCGGCTAACATCCTCAAGGACGGCGTGACGGCGGATGATTTTCAGCTAACCGACATGGGCGATGGAACGGTGGTGCTGAGCTGCGACAAGCTGCCCGATTTCTTCATCGACGTTCGCAGCGTCGAGCATTTTGTTTATCTGTAGCGCCCTTGCGGCGAGCGTTTGCGGGCGCACAGCAGCGGGTTGCCAAAATCTTCCCCTGCCCGTCTTGAATCCGTTAACAAATCAGGCCTATCTTTAACCCATCCGGCGCGTTGCGTCGGATGGCTGTTCTGTTCAAGATAGAAAGGAATGACTCTGACGACAGTACACGCGAAGGAAAAGACACATAACGTCTTTTCGCAGGGCATGGAACGCAGCATCACAGGCGCGGCCAAAACCCTTGAGCTGGTCCTTGAGAGCCTCGAGGACTCGAAAGCAGAGAACGTCACCCCCATCGACATCGCCGGCAAATCCGCAATCGGAGACTTTATGGTTATCGTCTCCGGGCGATCGAACCGGCATGTGACCGCAATCGCGGACCATCTGATCGACGACCTCAAAGCCGCAGGTCTCGGCCAGGCGCGCGTCGAAGGTCTTGAGACCGGCGACTGGGTCCTCATCGATGCCGGTGACATCATCATCCACGTCTTCCGTCCGGAAACGCGCGAGTTCTACAATCTCGAAAAGATGTGGGCCGCACCGGATCTCGACGAGGAAACGTTGCACTGACCGTCTCGCTGCTCTAGCAGACGGCCATTGAATATCACCCGACGCGGGACGATCAGCGGCCCGCGCAAGGAAACTGGTCCGGACATTCGCCATGCGAATCTCTCTATTCGCAGTGGGCAGGTTGAAAGCCGGGCCCGAAAAAGAGCTTGCCGAGCGATATCTCGATCGTTTCGCCAAGACGGGGCCTTCCGTTGGCCTGGAATTCGCAAAACTCACCGAAGTTACCGAGAGCCGTGCCGGCAACGGGGAAACCCGCAAGCGCGAAGAGGCGGTTTTGCTCGACAAGGCAATGCCCGACGGCGCGGTTCTGATCCTGCTCGATGAACGCGGCAAGGCGCTCGATAGCCCCGCCTTTGCAGAGCTTCTCGGTTCCATTCGCGATCAGGGAAAGCGCGAGGTCATGATCGCCATCGGCGGTCCGGACGGACTTGATCCGGATTTGCGGGACAGGGCTGCCCACACGCTCTGCTTCGGCAAGATGACATGGCCGCATCAGCTCGTTCGCGTCATGCTGGGCGAACAGCTCTACCGCGCCGTGACGATCCTGTCGGGCCATCCCTATCACCGGGTCTGATGTCAACGGATCCGGGACCGATCCTGACCGACGCCCTGAAAATTCCGTTGAACGCAGCGATTCCCTTCCCTCGCCCTTTCGATTAACATTGTGGAATGTCATTGCGGCGGACATCGAACAAGAGATTCGGCTATTCGGGGCAGGCCTTGCGGCGCGCAGGCCTGGCGCTTTGCGCATTCCTCTTCGCAACGCCGCTTTTTGCGCAGGAAGCCACGGACCAGCAGGATGCCCTGACGATCCGCCGCAATGCGACGGAAGCCGAATTGCGCGACCTCGCCCGCACGATCGCCGAGGCGAAGGACAAGGCAGCGCAGCTCGAAGCTTCCATCGCCGGTATCGAGCGCACCACATCGGGCCTTCGCGAGGCGCTGGTTTCTTCCGCAGCCAAGAGGAAGGATCTCGAACAGCGGCAGCTCGATAGCCAGACAAGACTGGCGGGACTTACTGAGGAGCAAGCCAAGATCAAGACGTCACTGCGCGGACGTCGCGCCGTGCTGGGCGAAGTGCTCGCCGCACTCGAGCGTATGGGGCGCAATCCACCGCCTGCTCTCCTGGTCACCCCCGACGACGCGCTGTCATCGGTTCGCAGCGCCATCATGCTGGGCGCGGTCGTGCCGGGTATTCGCGCCGAGACGGACAAGCTGATCTTCGACCTGACGGCTTTGTCGAAATTGCGGGATGAGATCGCGACCGAACAGAAAAGCTACGTCACCACGATGGCGGCGGCGCTCGAGGAAGAGCGACGAATGCAGCTGCTGATCGCCGAAAATGCGAGGCTCGAGAAGCAGAACCGTGCCGACCTCGAGAGCGAGCGCAAGCGGGCCGCCGAACTCGCCAGCCGGGCAACCAGTCTTGAAAGCCTCATAGGCTCGCTCGAACGCGATATCGCTTCGGCGCGTGAGGCTGCGGAACAGGCCCGCAAGGAAGAGGAACGCCGCAATGCGATGACACCGGCTGATCGCGCCCGCGAAGAGGCAAACCCGACTTTGCCCGACAAAAACCGCATTGCTCCCGCATATGCTTTTTCGACTTTGAAGGCCAAGCTGGACCTACCGGTGGCGGGAACAATCCTGCGTCGGTTCGGGGAGGCGGATGGAACGGGGCATGAGGCGCAGGGCATCATGATCGGTGCCGGGCCCGGCCTCGTGGTGACGGCACCCTCTGATGGATGGGTGGTGTTCGCCGGTCCCTTCCGCAGTTACGGTCAGATGGTCATCCTCAATGCCGGCGACGGTTACCATTTGGTCATAGCCGGCATGGAAACTGTCAGCACCCGTCAGGGCCAGTTCGTCGTTGCCGGCGAACCGATCGGCCAGATGGGAGCAAAGAGAATTGCCAGTGCCGCAGCGCTCAATCTGGAAACGGAGCGCCCGACGCTGTACATAGAATTCCGCAAGGATGGAAAGCCGGTCGATTCGGAGCCCTGGTGGGCCATCCAACACGTTGGAAAGGCGCGAAATGATACGTAGAATTTCACTTGTGCTGATGGGTGCGCTTCTGGGCTCAACGGCGATGGTCGCGGTCTATTCCGCCGGTCTCCCGGCTGAGGCGGCATCATCCTCGACCTATAAACAGCTCAGCATTTTCGGCGAAGTGTTCGAACGCGTCCGCGCTCAGTATGTGACGCCGCCGGACGAAGAAAAGCTCGTCGAATCGGCAATCTCGGGCATGCTGTCGTCGCTCGACCCGCACTCGTCCTACATGAATGCCAAGGACGCCGACGATATGCGCACCCAAACCAAGGGTGAATTCGGCGGTCTCGGTATCGAAGTGACGATGGAAAACGAACTGGTGAAGGTCATCACGCCGATCGATGACACGCCAGCCTCAAAGGCGGGCGTCATGGCCGGTGACCTTATTTCCAAGATCGATGGCACCGATGTGCGTGGCCTCAAGCTGGAAGAAGCGGTCGACAAGATGCGCGGCGAGGTCGGCACCCCGATCAAGCTGACCATTCTGCGCAAGGGCGCCGACAAGCCGATCGAACTCGAAATCAAGCGCGACATCATTGCCGTTCAGGCCGTGAAATATCGCGTCGAAGGCGATGTCGGCTATCTGCGCGTCATTTCCTTCACCGAAAAGACCTATACCGACCTCAAGCGTGCGATCGAGAAGATCCAGGCTCAGGTGCCGAATGACAAGCTGAAGGGCTATGTCCTGGACCTGCGTCTCAATCCGGGCGGCCTGCTTGATCAGGCGATCAACGTCTCGGATGCTTTCCTCAACAAGGGCGAGATCGTTTCCACCCGCGGCCGTATCGAAAGCGAAGCCCGTCGTTTCACGGCAACCGAGGGCGACCTGTCCAATGGCAAGCCGGTGGTCGTCATGATCAATGGCGGCTCTGCCTCGGCATCGGAAATTGTCTCCGGCGCGCTGCAGGATCTCAAGCGGGCGACGGTGCTCGGCACCCGGTCCTTCGGCAAGGGCTCGGTCCAGACTATCATCCCGCTTGGCGACAATGGCGCGCTTCGCCTGACTACGGCGCTCTATTACACGCCGTCGGGCAAGTCGATCCAAGGCACGGGCATTACGCCCGACATCAAGGTCGAACAGCCGATCCCGCAGGATCTGCAGGGCAAAATCGAAAAGGCCGCAGAATCCTCGCTCAAGGGCCATATCAAGGGCCAGAACGAGGATGATGAGGGTTCAGGCTCGGCAGCCTATGTGCCACCGGATCCGAAGGACGATGTTCAGCTGGCCTACGCGCTCGATCTTCTGCGCGGCAAGAAGACCGATCCGAGCTTCCCGCCGGATCAGAGCAAGGCTGTGGCAGCCGAGCAGAAGAAGCAGTGAATTTTAGAGCGCGCCGTTAACCGGCGCGCTTTTCATTCGGGCGGGCCCTCGGCTTGACATCAGGCATTCACTTACCTCTCGGCAAGGACAAGAAGCCGCCGCGCCAGCGCAAGAACCGGCTTACGGCCGGTCGCGCCCTTTCTCTTGTAGCGATCCTCGCGTTGGGGGGACTATCCGGATACGCCTATCTCAGGCCAGACAATCTCGAACGCCCCGTTCCTGCTGCCAGCGAACAGAAGAACGGTGAGGAACCGGCAGCCGATCCCGCAATCGATGTCGCTGCCGCCGACAAGCAGGCCGAGCAGCAGGACAAGCTTCGCCGCAGCCGGCCGAAGGATGGCGCGACGATCGAACGCCAGGTGATGGACGACGGGCATGTCGTTACCAAATACTCGCCCAAGCGCCGGGATGGCGAAGGTCCGGTCATCATCGATGCCGACGCCAGCAATCCCCAGAGCCGAGACGAGGCCGCCTATCCGGACGACGCCCTGCTGGAGGATGGGCCGGAAGGCCGCTTGCCGATCGTAGCCGCCGACGGCACCCGGCCCTTTGATCGCTATGCGCGGCCATGGTCCGGTGCCCGCGGCACCCGCATCGCCATCGTCATATCCGGACTTGGGCTCAGCCAGACCGGCACCCAGCGGGCGCTTCGCACACTTCCCGAGGAAATCACGGTCGCCTTCGCCGCCAATGGCAATTCGCTGTCCCGCTGGATGCCCGAAGCGCGACAGGGCGGTCACGAGGTTCTTCTCCAGGTTCCTCTGGAGCCTTTCAATTATCCCGACAATGATCCGGGGCCGCTGACCCTTCTGACAGGCAGTTCGCCCGAAAAGAACCTCGATCGACTTTATCGGTCGATGGGCAAGATGACCAATTACACCGGCATCATGAACTATCTCGGCGGTCGCTTTCTCGCCGACCCGGCGGCGCTCGAACCCGTGATGCGCGATATCGGCAATCGCGGGCTTCTGTTTCTCGATGACGGATCGTCCGCCCAGTCCCTGTCGGCCACCTATGCCAAGGCCTTCACCATGCCGCATGCCTTCGCCGATCTTGTGATCGACGAGAATGTCTCCAAGGGCGAGATTCTGGCCAAGCTCGATGAGCTCGAACGAATCGCTGCCCGTAACGGCACCGCCATCGGCGTCGGCTCCGCTTTTGACGAGACGGTCGATGCGGTCACCGAATGGGCGGGTGAAGCGAGTCGTCGCGGCATTGAGATCGTTGGCGTTTCGGCTTTGGCCGACGTTCCGAATTGAGGGACCCGTTCGGGTTCCGTTTCAACAGTGAGGCTTCTATGAGCAAGAAGAAAATCCGGGCGGAGGATCTGCCCTATCGTCCCTGTGTCGGCATCCTGGTGCTGAATGCCGAAGGTCTGGTCTGGGCAGGCAAACGCACACCCGTCGGCAATTCCGAATATGACGGATCGCCACAGCTCTGGCAGATGCCGCAAGGTGGTATCGACAAGGGTGAGGATCCCGAGGCGGCGGCCTATCGCGAACTTTACGAGGAAACCGGCATGAAGAGCGTGAAGCTTCTGGCGCGCGCCTCGCGCTGGTTCAACTACGATCTGCCGGAACAGTTGATCGGTATCGGATTGAAGGGGAAATACCGCGGCCAGACCCAAGCCTGGTTCGCCTTTCGCTTCGAGGGTGACGAGAGCGAAATCCAGATTGCTCCGCCTCCAGGCGGCCATACCCAGGAATTCGATGAATGGTCGTGGAAGCCAATGGCCGATTTGCCGGGCTTGATCGTTCCGTTCAAGCGCCCCGTCTATGAACAGGTGGTCGCCGAGTTCCAGCACCTGGCCGGAACGAAAGCCTGAACCACGGGCATGAAAAAGCCGGCGTCGATGAAGGCGCCGGCTTTTAGCTGATTATTCCGCTTCGTCAGCCGAAGCCGCGTTGAGCAGGCCGTATTTTTCTTCGCCAAGCTTGGACAGAAGCTCAAGCTGGGTTTCGAGGAAATCGATGTGGCCTTCCTCGTCGGCAAGAAGTTCCTCGAACAGCTTCATGGAGACATAGTCTCCAGCCTGGTAACAGATGTCGCGCGAAGCCTTGTAGGAGGTGCGGGCATCATATTCGCCGGCCAGATCGGCCTCGAGCACTTCCTTGACCGTCTGGCCGATGCGAAGCGGAGCAACGGTCTGCAGGTTCGGATGCCCTTCGAGGAAAATGATGCGGCCGACCAGCTTGTCGGCATGCTGCATTTCCTCGATCGATTCGGCCCGCTCCTTCTTGGCGAGCTTCTGAAAGCCCCAATCCTCGAGCAGGCGGTAATGCAGCCAATACTGGTTGACTGCACCGAGCTCCAGGAACAGTGCCTCGTTCAGGCGTTCGATGACCTTGGGATCGCCCTTCATGTTTGCCTCCTGTCTAGATGATTGAATGTGTTAGATAACAAGTATCGGCTCACAAAGTCGATAGCCAACTTGCGATCGCCTACCCATGTCAACGCACAATCAGGAAGTAAAGTTTCAAGCGAGCTTGGCCATTCGCTGGCGACGTTCGATGATCGCCGTCTTCTGCTCCTCGTGGAAACGACGAAGACGCTCCATGAAATCGACCACCTCTGCGCCGCCATGGTCGCGGCGGGCGTGGTATTCCTCGGTGGTCTTGACGATGATGTCGACCACATTCGGGAAGCAGCCGCAGCAGCGACCGCGCTTGCTCATCGCATGATAGACCTTGCCCGGCACGATCAACTGCCAACAGTCCTCGTCCAGCAACGACACGATCGTGTCCTTGATGTCCTTGTCGGTGATCAGATTGCAGCTGCAAACCATCATGGCGGGTCGTTCCAGTCGGCGAATTCAACGCTGACCATAAACCAAAAGAAGACACGCAATGTCAAGATATCAAATGTCGCACCGGCCGAATGAGGTCCTTTAGACTCTGACAGTCTGTTCGACGAAATCCTGCGTACCGAAGAAGCGTTTGTAGCGCTCCACTTCAGCCGGCTCGCCGGTCGCCTTGCGGGGGTTGTCCGACAGTTTCACCGCAGGTCGACCATTGGCCTCGGACACCTTGCAGACGATCGAGATCGGGTCGAGCCCCTTCATCTCGTTCGGCGCACAGCCCAGGAAATCATTGGTGAGATTTGTTCCCCAGCCGAAGCTCATGCGAACGCGTCCGTGGAAATGCTTGTAGGTTTCGATAATCGTATCGACATCAAGCCCATCGGAGAAAATCAGTAATTTCTCTGCCGGATCGCGCCCATGTTCCTTCCACCAGGTGAGGATCTTTTCGCCACCCTCGATCGGCGGCGCGCTGTCCGGGCGAAAGCCGGTCCAGTCGGCGACCCAGTCCGGCGCATTGCGGAGAAAGGCTGCGGTTCCGAAAGCATCCGGAAGCACGATCAAGAGGTTGCCGCCATAGAGCCGCTCCCAGTCCTTGAGGATCTGGTAAGGCGCCTGACCAAGCTCCTCGTCATTCTTCGCGAGAGCGGCCTTCACCATCGGCAGTTCGTGCGCATTGGTTCCGACCGCCTCGAGGTCTGTATCCATGGCGAGAAGAACATTGGACGTACCGGTGAAAGCCTGGCCGATACCTTCCTTGAGCGCTTCCACGCACCAGCGGTGCCAGAGGAAGGAATGCCGCCGACGGGTTCCGAAATCGGAAATTCTGAGCCCGGGATATTGGCGCAGCCGCTCCACCTTGTCCCACATCTTTGCTTTGGCCCGGGCATAGAGAACGTCGAGCGTGAACTGTCCGAGGCCCTTCATCGCCGCACGCGATCGCAGTTCGTTGATGATGGCGAGAGCCGGAATTTCCCACATCGTGGTCTCCTTCCAGCGGCCTTCGAACGTCAGTTCGAATTGACCGTCCCGACGCTCGAGCTTGTATTCCGGCAGGCGGAATGTAGAAAGCCAGGCCAGAAAATCCGGTTCGAAAATCTGCTTACGACCATAGAATGTGTTACCCGCAAGCCAGATCATCTCTTTCTTGGTGAAGCGAAGCGAGCGGACGTGATCGAGCTGGTCGCGCAACTCCTGCTCATCGATATCATCGGCCAAACGAACCGAACGGGTGCGGTTGATGAGCGAGAAGGTCGCATCGACATCCGGATGCAGTTTCCAGATCATCTGCAGCATCAGAAGCTTGTAGAAATCCGTATCCAGAAGGCTGCGCACGATCGGATCGAGCTTCCAGGCGTGATTGTAAACCCTTCGGGCGATATCTGTCTTGGCCGCCATTCGACCTCTCCCCTCGATCAGGACCTGCCGCAGATGCAAACGTTGCCGTTCACACCAGTCGAACGCCGGCCTGCCGCATCCGTTCCATCATGGTCGCAAGCGAACCGCCGAGATCGATTGCCGCGCAGGCATCGAGCCTCACTTCCGTATCAAAACCATGCGCCACCGCATCGAGCGCCGAATAGGCAACGCAATAGTCGGTTGCAAGGCCGCACAGGACGAGGCGGTTGATGCCGCGCTCCTTGAGATAGCCGGCGAGCCCGGTCGGTGTCCGGCGATCATTCTCGAAAAACGCCGAATAGGAATCGATTTCAGCGCGGAAACCCTTCCGGATCACAAGCTCCGCCTTGGTCCATTGCAGAAGCGGATGGAAATCGGCGCCAGCCGTCCCCTGCACGCAATGATCCGGCCACAGCGTTTGCGGGCCATAGGGCATTTCCACCATGTCGAACGGCGCCTTGCCGACATGGGCAGAGGCGAAACTGGAATGGCCGGCCGGGTGCCAATCCTGAGTCAGAACGACATGTTCATGATCCACGATCAGCTGATTGACCAGGGGCAGGATTGCGTCGCCACCGGTTACGGCCAGCGCTCCGCCCGGGCAGAAATCATTCTGCACATCGATCACCACCAAAGCCGCATCATTCATACCGCCACCCCGTCACGAAACACTCTGACCAAAGGTCAACCATACTTGGGCAAGGCGCACAAGCCATGGCCGGGCAAAAGTCATTGTGCATCAATGACCGCCACCCTTGATACCATCGGCATGGGCGGCGAGATGGGAAAGCGCGAGAACGACGAGCAAAAGCAAGGGCGCACCGAGATAGATCGCCTGGAAACCGGTATGTGCGATGACGAAACCGAACAGCGTCGGAGCAAAAAGCGTACCCGAATAGCCCATGGCCGTGACCACCGAAAGGCCGACACCCT
Source organism: Fluviirhizobium alvei (assembly GCF_030551875.1). Taxonomy (GTDB): domain Bacteria; phylum Pseudomonadota; class Alphaproteobacteria; order Rhizobiales; family Rhizobiaceae; genus Rhizobium_E; species Rhizobium_E alvei. The sequence continues at coordinate 23,604 of NZ_JAUOZU010000026.1, forward strand.
TGGCCATTCCCGGCAAGTTACCGGCTGCGGAAAAGGCGATCGGCACCAGATTTGAAACACCCAGTCCACTGACGGCAAAGCCGACGATCGCAACATAGGCATTTGGCGCCAGTCCGCCGACGATCATGCCCACAAGCGCCAGAACGGCCGAGATCCGAAAGGTGCGAACGGCTCCGAACCGATCGCGGACGCTATCACCGGCAAATCGCATCAGCATCATCGTACCGTGGAATGCCGCCGCGGCGAAGGACGCGATCGTCAATGTCGAACCGAGTTCCGTGGAGAGATAAAGGCTCGACCAGTCGATCACCAGTCCCTCTTGCAGCATCGAAAACAGTGCCATGATCCCGAGCAGCCAGGGCAAGGGGCTCTGGAAAATGCTGGTCCGGGGTTCATGACCGTGGCTCGCCGCATCATGGGGACCATCGTGCATCACGATCGCTAGCGCAGTGAAAACAAGAGCCGCATCCAGAGCCGTAGCAATGATGGCATGGGTTTCGGCACCGAACCGGTCGATCAGGAAACCACCGATCGCGGCCCCGACAAGCGCGCCCATGCTCCAGTAGGCGTGGCAGGAGGACATGATGGAACGCCGCATACGCTTTTCCACCTCGACGGCGTTGGCGTTCATGGCGATATCCATGGCGCCAGCAAAGCCGCCGAACAGGAAAACGGCTACGGCAAGGAGATAGACATTCGGCGCGAAAGTAATGAACAACATCACCGGCAGGAACAGAATCGCAGCCACCTTCACCACCAGCGAGGATCCGAACCGGGCAATCTGGGCACCGGCAATCGGCATGATGGCGATCGAACCGACACCAAAGGCGACCAGTAGCAGGCCCAGCAGTTGTTCAGACAAGGCAAATGACCTTGCGATCACCGGGATCTTCGGCGACCAGGCGCCGATGTAAAGCCCGTTGGCAAGGAAAAGCAGGGCCACCGCAAGCCGTTCCTTGGGAAAGATGCCCGTAAGCGGAGCAGGCTCGGGGGAAGTCGTCTGGATCGTCATGAACTTGCCTTGACAGCTATGCCGGCTCCCGGATGGAGCGGCGCGAGGATTAAAAGCGGTTTCAATTTCAAAGCAGAGAAAGGCGTGCACGTGGCAGCCTAATCTACGGGAGGGTCGGCGCAGGTCACCGGAACATTCTGCGCGCGGATGGCAGAGACAATGTCGGGGGCACTGTCATGCTCCAGCACCAGTCGCACATTGTCGGCAAAGGGAATCACGGCGAAGGGGGCAGATGCATCGAGCTTTTCATTGGTAATGGCACAGATGATCGACCGGCTTCGTAAGGCCACGGCGCGTTTGAACTCAGCCTCTTCGCAAGACGTTGCGCTGATCCCTTCATGCCGGTCGAGGCCGCAGCCACCCAGCAGGAACAGGTCCGGCCGCATCGTGGCAATCTCTGCCGTGGCCTTGCTGCCTGTCACGGCGCCGGTGCGGTGATCCACAGCGCCACCAATGATCACGATGTCGATATCGCCGCGATCGACGAGAGCCGCGGCAATCGTTGGCGCATTGGTGATGAGGGTCAGCGAGAGGCCTTGCGGGAGCGCACGTACGATCTCGAGATTGGTGGAGCCGGCATCGCAAAAAACGGTCATTCCGCCCTGGATAAAGGGAATGACGGCTCGTCCAAGCGCACGCTTTCGTTCGGCGCTTTCACCGATTCGTTTTGAGAGATCGCCTTGACCGCTTTCGACCGCCAGTGCGCCGCCATAGACGCGTCGGCAAAGGCCGGACGCCGCCATTTCCCGAAGATCACGGCGGATCGTATCTTCAGAGACATCGAGTTCCCGCGAAAGGCTGGCCGCAATAACGCGCCCCTCCTTTGCGAGCTTTCCTAGAATGAGAGCCTGCCGCTCCCCCAAGAGTAGATCATGCATGATCAAGCCTGAATCGACACAATTCGGCATAAACATGCATGAACGCGCAAGACCTGTCAATCGTCATTTCCCGATCGGGTAAAGCCAAGCTGCCCGATCTGGTTTCAAATCGAAAGGCCGAGCGCCGATATCAGGCCAAGCGCATCCGCCCCAGTTCGGTGGTGGATTTACAGAACTCGGTGTTTTGGGAGGGTTTGCCGAACAGATAGCCCTGCCCTTCACGACATCCGCGCCGGAACAGGATTTCGGCATCCCCGAGATCTTCAATTCCCTCGGCCGTGCAGCGGATGCCGAACCGTTCCGAAAGACCGAGGATTGCATCGACAATCGCCTGGCTTTCGTCGCTTGCCGTTAGGGTACGGATGAACCGCTGGTCGATCTTGAGCTTGTCAAACCGGCAGGCGGTCAGATGCTGCATCGTCGAATGACCGGTCCCGAAATCGTCGAGCGCAATCGTTATTCCGGCGGCTCTCAATTTCACCAATGTATCGCGGGCAGTCTCGAGGTCGGCAATCAGCGCATTCTCGGTGATTTCCACCTCAAGCCGGCTGGGCGGGAACTCGGCCTCACCGAGAATTGCGATGATCTTGAGAGCGAGTTGCGGATCGCGCAACTGAGCGGGAGAGAGATTGACCGACAGCATGATATGCGATGGCCAATGACGGGCAACGGCGGCTGCCTTTCGCAGGATCCGCTCACCCAGGGCCGAAACGAGCCCGCACTGCTCTGCGACCGGAATAAAATCTGATGGCCCGATCGCACCGCGTTCGGCATGCGTCCAGCGAGCAAGCGCCTCAAATCCGATGGTTTCCCGGGTCGAGAGATCGACGATCGGCTGGAAATGCGGAACGATCTCATCCTTGTCAAGCGCTTCCCGAAGCGCATTCTTGAGCCAGTTCTGCTCAACGACACTGTTTTCCAGAGAGGTTTCGAAGAAGGAAACCTGGCGCCGACCACCATTTTTCGCCTTGTAGAGCGCGATATCGGCGCGCCGCAGGGCTTCGCCGATCGAATCTTCGAGACCCTGAAACAGCGAGACACCAACCGAGACGCCAAGATGGAGCGGCACCCCATCATAGTAGAACGGCTGATTGACGGCATCGATACAATGCGAGGCAAGACCAAGCGCTTCGTCCTCTCGGGCGAGCGCCGGTGTGATCACGGCAAACTCGTCGCCACCGAAACGCGCCACGATTCCACCCGGAAAATGATCGCGGATCCGGCGCGCAAACTCGCAAAGCACCTGGTCGCCGGCAGCATGGCCGTAAACATCATTGACCGGCTTGAAATGATCGAGGTCGATCAGGAACAACGCCCGCATTTCCATGCCGCCGCGCGCGGCGATGAAATCGGAACCGAAGGCTTCGAATTTCCGCCGGTTTGCCAAACCCGTCAATTGATCATGCAGGGCCAGTTCACGGCTCGCTGCTTCCGCTTTCGACTGGCGTTCAAGCGCATGCCGCAGCCGACCGGCCTGTCGCAGTGCAAAAACCGCCAACGCAAGACTGGCGATCAAACCGAGGGTCATCAGGTTGTCGACATCGAACAGGGATCTGTCGGATGCCCCTTGCAGGGCCGCCAGGCCGCCATTGAGGGACCGGTATTTCGCAACGATCTGGGCATGGGTCGGCTCACCGACCCATTCGTGGAATTTCGAATGAAGATCGAAATCCGATGCGAGCCAATACAAAAAAATGGTTGCGCCAATGAGTGCAACGTTTTCCAGACGTTGCCACCAGCGCCCTCTTTTGTGTGGGCCAAATGTGAAACCTGTTTTGCCCTGCATGAACATAACCATATCTACCGGCTATTGGATATGGTCGCAGGCTAGGCACGCAAGCCTTCGCTTTTTATTAAAATTGTCGCGATGGCCCGCGGAAGGCCTATGAATCGATCGCTATGCTTAAGCGAGAATAAAGGCCGGCGACCTCGCATTGTGCCGCCGGCCAACTGCATTATGCAAAAACGACCAGGAGATCCTTCGCGTCGATCTGGTCGCCCGTGCGGACCAGGACTTCGGCAATGATCCCGTCGCGGTCGGCATGCAGAGCCGTTTCCATTTTCATCGCCTCGATCGACAACAGCACATCGCCGGTCTTAACCTCCTGGCCGGCTGCGACGGCGACCTGCGAGACGACGCCGGGCATGGGTGCGCCGACCTGGTTGGCATTCCCCTGCTCCACCTTCCTGCGCACGGCACTTCCGGCGGCACCATGGGCGCGGTTCGGCACCTTGATGCGGCGCGGCTGACCGTTGAGCTCGAAGAACACCGTGACCATGCCCTTTTCGTCGGTATCGCTCTGGGCCTGGTTGAGGATCACAAGCGTCTTGCCCCGCTCGATATCGGCAAACAGCTCGTCGCCAGCCTGGAGCCCATAGAAATAGGCGGGTGTCGGTAGAACCGATACGGGGCCATATTGGTCGGCCGCCGCGGCAAAATCCGTAAAGACCTTTGGATACATCAGATAGGAAGCGAATTCGAAATCGCTGAGCTTGCGCTGCAGCTTGGCTTCGATTTCGGCGCGTTCCTGGTCGAGATCGGCATCCTTGAGCAACGAACCCGGACGCACCGTATAGGCAGCCTCGCCCTTCAGCGCCTTCTTCTGCAGAGCCTCCGGCCAACCACCCGGCGGCTGACCGAGGTCGCCCTTGAGCATTGAGACAACCGATTCCGGGAAGGCAATATCCTTAGCCGGATTGACGACATCGTCGACACTCAGATCCTGGCTCACCATCATCAAGGCCATGTCGCCAACGACCTTGGAAGAGGGCGTCACCTTGACGATGTCACCGAACATCTGGTTGGCATCGGCATAGGCCTGTGCCACCCGGTGCCAACGGGTTTCCAGACCAAGCGAACGCGCCTGCTCCTTGAGATTGGTGAACTGTCCACCCGGCATTTCATGCAGGTAAACTTCCGATGCCGGGCCCTTCAGATCGCTTTCGAACGCGGCATACTGGTTGCGTACGGCCTCCCAGTAGAAGGAAATCTTGCGAATCCAGCTCGGATCAAGACCCGGATCACGCTCGGTCCCCGAAAGCGCTTCGACGATGGAACCCAGGCAGGGCTGAGACGTGTTTCCGGAGAGCGCATCCATGGCCGCATCGACGGCATCCACGCCCGCCTCGACGGCTGCCAGCACGGTTGCCGCCGCGATCCCGGACGTGTCGTGCGTATGGAAATGGATCGGCAGGCCGACGGACTGCTTGAGTTCGCGGAACAGGATCCGCGCAGCGGCCGGTTTCAGCAGCCCGGCCATGTCCTTGACGGCGATGATATGGGCACCGGCCTTTTCCAGCTCCTTGGCGAGGTCGACATAATATTTGAGATCGTATTTCGGCCGCGCCGAGTTCAGGATATCGCCCGTATAGCAGATGGCCGCTTCGCAGAGCTTGTTTTCCTCCGCCACCGCATCCATCGATACGCGCATGTTCTCCACCCAGTTCAGGCAGTCGAAAACGCGGAAGAGGTCGATACCGCCCTTGGCAGCCTGCCGGACGAAGTATTTCACCACATTGTCGGGGTAGTTCTTGTAGCCGACGCCGTTGGCGCCGCGCAGCAGCATCTGCAAGAGGAAGTTCGGCGCACTTTCCCGGATCAGCGACAGCCGCTCCCAGGGATCTTCCGTCAGAAACCGCATGGAAACGTCGAAGGTCGCGCCACCCCAGCATTCCAGCGACAGAAGATTCGGCAGCGCCCGCGAATAAGTACCGGCAATGTTGGCGATATCGAAGGTGCGCATGCGGGTGGCAAGCAGGGACTGATGGCCGTCGCGCATGGTCGTATCGGTCACGAGAACGCGTTTCTGATCCAGCATCCAGTCTGCGAACTTGCGCGGCCCCAGTTCATCGAGCAACTGTTTGGTTCCGCTCTGCTGCGGCAGATCGCAGAAGGGAATGACCGGTGCAGCCGCATCCTTGGGCGGCAAAGCGCGTCCCTTGACCTCGGGATGTCCATTCACGGTCACATCGGCAAGATAGGTGAGGAGCTTGGTCGCGCGGTCCTGGCGCTTCACCTGCTGGAACAGTTCCGGCGTCGTATCGATGAAACGCGTCGTATAGCTGTTGGAACGGAAGGCCGGGTGGCTGATGATCGCTTCGAGGAAGGTGAGATTTGTCGCAACGCCACGAATGCGGAATTCTCTCAGCGCACGATCCATCCGGTGAATGGCTTCAAGCGCAGTCGGTGCCCAGGCGGTCACCTTTTCCAGAAGCGGATCGTAGTAGCGGGTGATCACCGCGCCAGAGTAAGCAGTACCTCCGTCAAGACGGATACCGAAGCCGGTGGCACCGCGATAGGCCGTGATGCGGCCATAGTCGGGGATGAAGTTCTGTTCCGGATCCTCGGTCGTGATGCGGCATTGCAGGGCATGGCCATTGAGGCGGATTTCCTCTTGCGGCGGAACGCCCGATTCCGGGGTACCGATCGCATAACCATCGAGAATGTGGATCTGCGCCTTTACGATATCGATACCGGTCACCTGCTCGGTCACGGTATGTTCGACTTGGATGCGCGGATTGACTTCGATGAAGTAGAATTTGCCGGTATCGGCATCCATCAGATATTCGACGGTTCCGGCACCGATATAGCTGGTGGCTTCGGCAATCCGGAGCGAATAGGCGGCGAGTTCGGCGCGCTGTTCATCGGAAAGGTAGGGCGCCGGCGCCCGCTCGACGACTTTCTGATTGCGGCGCTGGATCGAGCAGTCGCGCTCGAAGAGATGGACAGCATTGCCATGCGTATCGCCGAGAATCTGGCTTTCGACATGGCGCGCCCGTTCCACGAGCTTTTCGAGGTAGACTTCGTCCTTGCCGAAGGCAGCCTTCGCCTCGCGCTTGGCCTCCGTCACTTCCTTGAGAAGGTCTTTCGGGTCGCGAATGGCGCGCATACCACGACCACCACCGCCCCAGGAGGCTTTGAGCATGACCGGATAGCCGATTTCCTCGGCCAGGCGCTGAATTTCGGCAGGATCATCCGGAAGCGGATCTGTTGCCGGAACCACCGGCACACCGATCGAAATCGCGAGATTGCGCGCTGCAACCTTGTTGCCGAGCTGCCGCATCGTTGCAGGCTTGGGGCCAATGAAGGTGATGCCGGCTTCCGCGCAGGCATCGGCAAATTCTGGACTTTCCGACAGGAGGCCGTAACCCGGATGAATGGCATCGGCGCCAGAGAGTTTTGCGACCCGGATCACCTCATCGATCGACAGGTAGCTTTCGATCGGTCCGAGATCTCTCTCGAGATGCGCCCCACGGCCGACCTGATAAGATTCGTCGGCCTTGAAACGATGCAATGCCAGCTTGTCCTCTTCTGCCCATATCGCCACGGTTTTCAAACCGAGCTCATTGGCTGCGCGGAAAATGCGGATGGCGATTTCCGAACGGTTGGCAACCAGAATTTTCTTGATGGGCAAGGCCGGACTCCTCTGTCTGAGCTTTATGGATAGCGCTCAACCCTGGCCCTGGCAGATCTCCTCTGTCCCGGATGAAAAGGCCATGCCCTCCCCCCGACCGGGACTGATCGACAGGTTCATATTGCAGCGCGAAGAAATCCTAGCGCGTTGCGAAAGGAAGTGCAAATTGGATTACGTCAACAAATCGGGCATAGCCGACATCAGGCGATCAAGCCCATCCGGAATCCGGTCGCAACAGCCTGATTTCGGTTGCGCGCACCAAGCTTGGCCTGAAGCGAATTGACATACCAGTCGACTGTGTTGGAGGACACATTGAGAACCTGAGCGATGTCGCCCGATGTGAGCCCTTCGGCGATGAAGGCAAGCGACTGTATTTCGCGATGTGTCATCGATATGTCGAGACCCAGCGTCACGGCGCTGGCCTGCCCCTCTCCCCGCAACTCCAAATAACGGAAATAGGCTTCACGGAATGCCGTCTCCAGAAGCGCGATCTCCACCGGGCTCAATTCAATGTCTTTGGGACCTCCGATCGTGGTAGCGCCCACCAGACCAGTGCGGCTGAATGCCGGAAAGATATAACCCGAGGCCAGACCATTGTCCTTGCCGTCGGCCATCATCCGTTTCATGCGCTTGTAATGCGGATTGTCGCGGTAGGCATCGACCGCTTCATGCCAGGCGAAACTGCGATTAGCTCTGAGAAGATAGCGAATTGTCGGATCGACGATGATGTATTTCTGGGCGACATAGCGCTCCACCCATGTCGCCGGCCAGTTCGCCGCAATGATCAACTGGTCGGCATTCTCGATCGGCTTTGGATTACTGAACACGCAATAATATGCAAATCCATAGGATGCGAGAAGTCGCTCAAGCTCAACAGTCAACGTCTGGCTATCGGGCACTTCACGGATCGCAACCATAAAATGCATGATTTGTGTGTGATTCAATCCCGCCTCCGTCCCCCATGCAACCTTTGAAACATTTCAGTCAAAGGCTTAATAGGTCAATGGCTTTCATCAGACTTTTTTTCAAGTGTAAGAAATCGCCTGAACTTTGGTATTAGATCTTGGAACATTAGAATCACTGTGAGAAAACAACGATTCTTGCTGGAAATAGATGAAAAAGCGCCATGTTTGCCGCTAAAATAAGCGCCAGATCCTGTCACAGAACCTTTTATATTCATAAGTACTAAATAAATTGAGAGAGGGCTTTTCGCAAGCCCTCTCGTGTAGTCGGCGAAGACGATCAGCCCATGCGTTCGGATGCATAGCTTCCGGGGCTTGCCGGGAAGACCACCGTGCGGTTGCCGTTCATGAACACCCGG
>NZ_JAUOZU010000027.1 GCF_030551875.1 Fluviirhizobium alvei
GGTTATCTCAGCCCGATGGAATTTGAAAACAAACTGGGATTAGCTTAACTCGGCGTCCGAAAAACCGGCAGCAGGCCATATGTTCATTTCGAGGTTATGGGCAATCGCGGTTGCGATAGCATTCACCCTGGACGAATTCACCGAGAGCTCTCGATAACGGCGACGGACTTGAGCTTCGAATAGATGATTTCCTGAACGTCCATGTTCAACTAAAGATTGTTCGGCATGACATAACCTATTAGCGATACTTGAAGACCGTACTTAGCACGTTGACACGTTTGGGATTAGTGGCTGCATTGTTATCGCACAATGTTTCACTGTTTTCTTTCGACAGTACCGGTTTGACGAAGATAGATGTTTTCGCCTTGAAGCGCCGCCGTGAAAGGATCAAGGTCGAGCGCCGGGTGAGCACGAAAAGAACAACTTGCCAGACGCGACACAACGCGAATGCCAATCTTGTGTCGTTTCTTGTGTCAAAATACAAATATGTTGAATTCCCAACCGCTTGCGAATCTTCGCATTTGACGATGCAATCGGCAGCAAGTCAGGAGCCCTTCACCCGCTCCAGCTTCCCTCACAGCCAAACGAAAAGGCAGGAGCCTGGCCCCTGCCCTTCTTCAGATTGTGTTTGCCGCCCGGTTCAGATCTTTCGCAGTGCTTCCGCGTCGCTGATCTGCACCATCCGTCCGCGGATCGAAACGCCCGAATTGCGCAGCAGCGAGAAAGCCCGCGACAGCGCTTCCGGTGCCAGACCGAGCTTGCCGGCCAGGAGGCTCTTCTGGAACGGCAGGCGGAAGGTCGAAGCCCCGTTGCCATTCGCACGCGAAAGCTCCAGCAGGTAATTGGCAACCCGCTGCGGCGCCGTGTGAAGCCGGTCGTTCGCGACATTTTCGCGAGCATCATTCAGATGCCGGGCCATGATGTTGAGCATCGACATGGCGAGTTCGGGTTCTTCGCGCATGATCAGGCGCATCTTGCTCATGTCGAAACGCGCGAGCATCACGCTCTCGGCCGCTTGGGCATTGAATGTGTAGGTGGAGCCGAGGAACATGGCGCATTCGCCAAAAATCTCGCCCGGCCCGAAAATGCCGATATCGGCTTCCCGGCCTTCCTTGCTCAGACGAAACAGGCGGACATAACCGGACAGGACCGCATAAAAGCAATCGGCCTCGGTTCCCTCCCGGAACAGCATATCGCGAGACTCGTGGCTCGAAACGGCAATGGTATCCATGATCCGCTTCTGCAATGCCGGATTGAGACCAGACATTAGGGCGGTGCTCTGCAGCACTTCGCGATCGCGGTGGTTAATCTTCAAGATCTTGTTCACGCCTCTTCCTCCGGAGATGAATGCTCACGTCGAACTTCATGTGCTGAAAATATAGCTTTCACCAATGATCGAATTGATTTCGATCAAAGCGGCAAAAATATTGAAGGGGAGGAGGATCGCCGTGCCGAAAACGGAAGAGCCCGGCAATCGCCGGGCTCTTTGTCATTCATTCTGCTGCCAGGGGCTTGCCTAGCGGATCATTGGCGGGACTTTGGCGTCCTTTCGGGGGCGCGGCTTTTGTTTCTCCATCGCCCTTGTGGGTTTCGAGAACCTGCAACCGCTCCTCGAGGGCCGAAATCGTGCGGCCATTTTCGCTGATGATCTTTGTCAGTTCCTCATTGTCGAGTGCATCACCCTCGTCTTCCTTCTTGCCGACGAAGCGGCCGAACAACCAGCCAAGCAGACGCGACAGGTCATCCATGATTAGGAAGAAGCTCGGCACCACCACCAGCGACAGCACCGTCGAGACGATGATGCCGCCTATGACGGCAATCGCCATCGGCGCCCGGAAGGCACCGCCTTCGCCGACACCGAGTGCCGAAGGCAACATGCCGGCCGACATGGCGATCGAGGTCATGATGATCGGTCGCGCACGCTTGCGACCGGCTTCAATCATTGCTTCGGTTCGCTTCATGCCGCGATTGCGCATCTCGATCGCGAAATCGACGAGCAGAATGGCGTTCTTGGTGACGATGCCCATCAGCATCAGCACACCAATCATGACCGGCATCGAGAAGGAATTGTTGGTGATCAACAAGGCGATGGCCACGCCGCCAATGGCAAGCGGCAGCGAGAACAGAATGGTGAAGGGCTGAATGACATCCTTGAAGAGAAGGATGAGGACGGCCAACACCAGCATCAGGCCGAGCAGCATCGCATTGACGAAGCTGACCTGCATTTCGGCCTGCACCTTGGCGTCACCGCTTTCCAGAACCTGAACGCTTGCCGGGATGCCGGCATTCTTGGCGATCTCCTCGAACCGGGCCTTGGCCGGATCGAGCGGAACCCCGCGCGGCAGGCTGGCGCCGATCGAGACGACACGGTTGCGATCATGCCGCTTGATCGTGTTCGGGCCTTCCGAGTAATTGATTGCAGCGACAGAACCGAGCGGAACCGTCTGGCCGCCGGCCGTCGGGACCTTGATGGCCTTGATGGCACCAAGATCGCGCCGGACATCGAGCGACATCTGCACGCGGATCGGGATCATCCGGTCATCGAGCGCAATCTTCGGCAGGGCCGTATCGACATCGCCGATCGTGGCAACGCGAACCACTTCCGACAGTTGGCTGGTGGTGATGCCGAGGCGCGCCATCTTGGCAAAGTCGGGCCGGATCTGGATTTCAGACCGCGGCAACGCACCTTCCGCACCGACATTCTGCAGCATCGGTTCCTGGCGCAATTTCGCTTCGAGAATGGCCACAGCCGCATCGAGGTCCGTCGCATTCGGCGACGTGAAATTGTAGGTAATGTCGCGGTCGCCACGATCGTTGAGCTTCAGGATACGGACATCCGGAATATCGGCCACGCGCTTGAACACTTCCGCTTCGATATCCCATTGCGGGATCTTGCGGCCATGGCTCTCGATTTTCGGTAACAGCGGCCCGATCAGCGGAATGCTGCCGCCGATATCGTTGACCAGTTTCACCGCCAGCGAATGTTCGGTATTGTCGAGCATCGCATAGATCGAGGCACGGCGACGTTCGACTTCACCCTTCGGCGAGGCGCCTCCGAGAACGAAGATGTCCCGGATGCCTTCGATGTCCTTGGTGCGCTCGTAGATCTCGCTGGTCACCTTCTCGGTATCGGCAAGCGATGCCGACGGCGGCAGTTCCAGAGACAGCGTCACGCGGCCGGCATCTTCCGGCGGCATGAAGCTTCCGGGCACCTGAAGCATCAGGACAACCGAGCCGATGAGGAAGCCAAAGGCGCCGACCAAGGTACCATAGCGGCCATACCAGCGCGAAGTTGTCGCCGAGATCAGCTTTGTATAGGTCGACATGATCGGGCCATCCTTGCCGTGATCATGATCGACCTCGGCATCGGACGCGCGCATCAGATAGGCCGCCATTAGCGGCGTAATCAATCGCGCAACCGCAAGCGAGAAGAACACCGAAATCGCGACGGTCAGGCCGAACTGAATGAAGTACTGGCCCGGAATGCCGCCCATGAAGGAGACCGGCGCAAAGACCGCAATGATGGTGAAGGTGGTTGCAATGACAGCCAGACCGATTTCATCGGCGGCCTCGATGGCGGCCCGGTAAGGCGACTTGCCCATCTTGATGTGGCGCGCGATGTTCTCGATCTCGACGATAGCGTCGTCGACCAGGATACCGGTCGCCAGCGTCAAGGCAAGGAAGCTCACCAGATTGAGCGAGAAGCCCAACAGGTCCATCACCCAGAATGTCGGAATCGCCGAAAGCGGCAGCGCCACAGCCGAAATCAGCGTCGCGCGCCAGTTTCGGAGGAACAGGAACACGACGATGACGGCCAGGATTGCGCCTTCGATCAGCGTATGGATGGCCGCTTCGTAATTGCCGTAGGTGAAATAGACTGCATCATTGACGAGTTCGATATTGACGTCCGGATGGGCCTTGCGCACCTCCGCAAGACCGTTCGCCACGGTTTCGGCCACGGTCACTTCGCTGGCGCCTTTGGAACGGAACACCTGGAACGAAACGACCGGATTTCCATTAAAGACGGAGAAGGATGCCGGCTCCTTGTAGGTATCCACGATCGATCCGAGATCCGACAGCTTCACGAAACGGCCGGATGGCAGGGCGATCATCGTATCGGCAAGCTGTTCGACCTGGCGCTGGTCACCCAGGGTACGGATGGTTTGCTCAGCGCCCGCGAGCTGGCCGCGACCCGAGCCCAAATCGGCATTGGTGCCGCGCAACTGGCTGTTCACGTTCGAAGCCGTGATGCCAAGCGCATTCATCTTGTCCGGATTGAGCTCGATATGCACTTCACGATCGACGCCGCCGAACCGGTCAATCCGGCCCACGCCGGGCTTGCCTTGCAGGGCGCGCTTGACCTTGTCTTCGACGAACCAGGAAAGCTCTTCCAGTGTCATGTTGGCGGATGAGACCGCGAATGTCTGGATGGCGCTGCCTTCGACATCGATCTTCTGGACTTCCGGCGTTTCCGCCGTCGCCGGCAGATCGGCGCTGATGCGATCCACCGCATCCTTGACGTCCTGGAGCGCCTTGTCGGTCGGCACCTCGATCTTGAACATGATGGCTGTGGTCGAGATGCCATCATTGACGGTCGATGTGATGAAGTCTACGCCGGAAATGCCGGCAACCGCATCTTCAATCTCGCGCGTCACCTGCGTTTCAAGTTCCGCCGGCGCCGCGCCCGATTGGCTGACGCTGACCGAGATCACCGGTACGTCGATATTGGGAAAACGCGTAATCGGCAGCTCGTAGAATGACTTGACGCCAAGATAGAGCAGGAGCGCGAATGCCAGCAGCGGAGCGACTGGATTGCGAATGGACCAGGCGGAGAAATTCATACGCTGCGTTCCCGTTAGTTAGAGGCGGTCTTTTCGTCGGAAACCGGGGTTACCCGGTCACCATCGCGAACGAAGGCGCCAGCCTTCTCCACGACCATATCCTCGGCCTTCAGACCTTCGGCGATTTCGATGAAATCACCATCCTGAACGCCGGTCGTCACAGGCGCCATCGTCACTTTCCCGTCGATTACCTTGCGGACAACCGGCTGGCCTTTCTCCGTCGTGACCGCGGTCAGCGGCAAGGACAGGACATCGCGCTTGGAGATTACGATCTCAGCGCTCGCATACATGCCTACACGGGCCTTGTCGGCATCATCGACGGCAATATTCACCTTGCCAAGGCGCGTAGTGGCGTCAACCGTCGGATCGATGCTGCGCACCTTACCGACAATTTTAACCGCCCCGCCAGCCAGGGCAATGCTCGCCGACTGGCCCGGGGCCAGACGCAGCAGATCGCCTTCGGGAATATCGGCCTTGAGCTCGACCGCATCATCGCGGATCACAGTGAACAGCGGCTGCCCCGCACCGGCCGCGATCGCGCCGATCCTCGCATTGCGCGCAGAGATCACGCCGGAGACCGGCGTCTTGACTTCGGCACGCGAAAGCTTGAGGTCGATATCGCGGATCTGGGCATCAACCACATTGACATCCGCCTTGTTGGCCGCAAGGGCCTGCTCGGATGATTTGATCCGCGCTTCCGCAGCCGTCGCAGCTGCACGCAATTGCTCGGCCTGCGAGGTTGCGATCGTTCCCTTGGCCGCCAGCGTTTCGGCACGCGTTGCCTGCCGCTTGCTCTCGTCCGCATTGGCCTTCACTTCAGCAAGCTGAGCCTCAAGCTGTGCGCCCATGGCGAGCGCCTTGGCCCGATTGGCCTCAAGCTGGCTCTTCTGCAGCAGAAGCGTGTCACGGCTCAGCGTTGCCACGACCTGGCCTGCCGTGACCTTGTCGCCCACATCGGCCGCCAGCGTTTCAATCCGCATACCGTCGATCTGCGGCTGCACATAGACTTCCTCGACAGCTTCGATCGAACCCGTCACGATGATACGGTCGGTGAGGTTGCGGACCTTCGCCGCTGTAACCCGGATCGCTGGAAAGCTCTGTTCGGTTTTCTGTGTGGCGGGCTTGGCTGCCTCTTCCGACAAAGCCGGAAAGACGGAAGCCGCAAGCATGGCGGAGGCCAGAATCAGGATCTTGTTCGTCTTGCTGCGCATCGATTGTTCCCCACACCGTTTCATCCTGCCCAAACTGCAAATGGACGAAACAAATTCCAATTTCCAACGACCGGCCAAAACGGATTGTTGTTCGCGAAACGCGATTTATACGTAAACCATAGTGGCTTTGGATCGCTCCGAAGCTCGCTCTCGCTAAACCCTATAGTCACATTCCGTTGCAGTGGCGTTAAATCCGCACCATCACCCGAGCGCGGCGAGCAAGACAAATCTGGCTGCCGCACAAATGACAATTCGCACTTTGTGAACACATATGCGATCAGCCATCAGAAATTGCCACACTACGGGGCGGAAAATTACAAAAATTTACTTTCGAGCATTTGCAGACCATTCGACCTGTGACCGAATAGTAACAGGTCAGCCCGGCAAATGGAGTTATAGAGCAAAACAAAATAACATAGCTTTTTAGCTATATAATACACTCGTCGACCTACTTCTGGGACCGAAGCAACATGCCAAACAGATCCCGTGGCTCATCCGGGTCTGCCAGAAGGTCGATCTCTTCGTAAAAAGGAAAAGCCTCCAACTGATCGCGCAGGAAGCGCAAGGCAGAAAAATCCTCGATAGCAAAGCCAACCGAGTCAAACAGCGTTACCTGCCTTTCACTCTCCCGGCCCGCGACCTGTCCGGTCATCACCTGCCAGAGTTCGGTGACGGCATGATCAGGCTCCAGTTGCTGGATCTCACCCTCAATGCGCGTCTGTGGGGGATATTCGACAAATATCTTCGAGCGCAGCAGAATGTCGCGGTGAAGCTCTGTCTTGCCGGGACAATCACCGCCAACAGCGTTGATATGGACACCTTCTCCAACCAGATTGTCGCTCAGGATGGTCGCGTTCCGCTTGTCGGCAGTAACTGTAGTGATGATCTCCGCCCCTTCGACAGCTTCCTCGACGCTTTTGGCCTTGATGATTTCGAAGCCGCGACCAGCGAGATTGCGGGCGCATTTCTCGGTGGCGACCGGATCGATGTCGTAAAGGCGCAGGCGATTGACACCCAAGAGCGCCTTGAAGGCCAGAGCCTGGAATTCCGACTGGGCACCATTGCCGATGATCGCCATTGTTCTTGCGTTGCGCGGCGCCAGGTGCCGCGCCGCTACTGCCGAAGTGGCTGCGGTCCTGAGTGCGGTCAGGATGGTCATTTCGGTGAAAAGCACAGGATAGCCGCTCGCCATATCGGCCAGCACCCCGAAAGCGGTCACCGTCTGCCGCCCGGTACGCGTGTTCTTTGGATGGCCATTGACATATTTGAAGCCGTAGAGAACGCCGTCACTCGTTGGCATCAGTTCGATGACACCATCGTCACTGTGCGACGGAATCCTTGGCGTCTTGTCGAAACTTTCCCAGCGGCGGAAATCCTCTTCAACATAGGCGGCAAGATCGACAAGGAAGCGTTCGACGCCGATTCCCATGACGATCTTCATCATGCTGTCGACACTGACGAAGGGAACGATATTGAGCTTGAGACCGTCGGTCATGAGAAACTCCGGGTTGGGCGATCGATGACGCGTTTTCCGAGCAGGCTGGCCGCCAGATCGGTCATGAGGTAGGCGGTGCGACCGCGCTCATCGAGAAAGGGATTGAGTTCGACGAGATCGAGGCTGCTGACTAGTTCACTGTCATGCAGCAGTTCCATGATCAGATGCGCCTCGCGAAAAGTCGCGCCGCCGGGCACCGTTGTGCCGACCGCAGGCGCGATCGACGGATCGAGGAAATCGACATCCAGCGAAACATGCAGCAATCCATCTGCCGCCTGAACCCGTGACAGGAACTGTTTGAGGGGTGCTACCACGCCCTCCTCGTCGATCCGACGCATGTCGCAGACATCGACACCGGATGAGACGATCGCCTTGCGCTCGGCCGCATCGACGCTCCGGATCCCCATCATGAACACGTTCTCAGGCGCCACCGGCGCTACAAGTGGCGGAAATGCCGTGCCGAACCCGTCCTGGCCGGTGAAATAGGCCACCGGCGTTCCATGCAGGTTGCCGCTTTCGGTGCTCGCAAGCGTGTGGAAATCAGTATGCGCATCGAGCCAGATCACGAAAAGCGGACGGCCGTTTTCCCGGGCGCGCCGAGCAATGCCGGCAACGGTTCCCGCCGACAGACAATGATCGCCGCCCAGAAAGATCGGCATGGACTGGCTGCTTTCCCGATAGGCCACATCGGCCAGTTGCTCTATCCAGCCGGCAACCTCGGGCAGGTTCTTCAGAACCGGGTTCGTGTGCCGGGCATCTTCGAGACGACGTGGCGGCAGATTGCCGATGTCACACACCTTATGGCCGAGTTCCGCAAGCGCGGACGTCAGACCAGCCGCCCGGAACGCGGACGGGCCCATGTCACAGCCCGCGCGGCCCGAACCTTCCTGAACCGGCACACCGATGAGTGTAATATCCATTGCCAACCGCCTCTCCTGTTTCTGGCATTGAACCATTCGCGCGTGGCAGAAGGAACAATACGATTTGGCAATCAGCACCAAATGTATTATCAAAATGGCTATTCAACTTGCCATAATGGATAGTCATGGACGAACTCGACCAAAAACTGATTACCCTGCTCAGGCATGACGGACGCAAAAGCATCTCCGATCTGGCGACAAGCCTCGATGTCGCACGCGCCACGGTCAGGGCTCGGGTCGAGCGCCTCGAAGCCAGCGGCGAGATCCTCGGCTATACGGTGATCCTGCGCAACGATACCTCGGACACGCCCATCCGTGGCATCATGATGATCGAGGTGGAAGGGCATGTGACGGATCGCGTGATCCGTATTCTCGGCGGTTTCCCCGAGATTTCGGCCATACATACGACCAATGGCCGCTGGGATCTGATCGCCGAACTGGGTGCCGCGACCCTGCCCGATTTCGATGCCGTGCTGCGGCGTGTCCGCCTCGTGCAGGGCATCGTCAATTCGGAGACCAATCTGCTTCTGTCGACACCGCGATCGACCAAGGCACGGCTCTAATCGATCGTCACCGGGGAATCGACAAAAGCCTCAAAGGGCAGCCGCAGCCGCGCGACAGTCGGAGACCCGACCTCGAAGCTCACATAACGCCGGAAGATCATGCTTACGCCCGTCGCGTCATGGATGGCGCCCCAGGGTATGAAGAGCGGCGGATGGGCAATGGAAAAGATCCGCCAGACAGAGAGATGCAATCCTTCCGCCGTCACGACGATCCGCAGCACGCGCTTGTAGCTTGAAAGCCCGATCATGCCGGTCGCGCTCGCGAGCACCCTTCCATCTGGCGGCATCTTGCTGCCCGGATAGTGCCGCGCCAGTCGGCCCCACCCCCCGATCTGTGCCATCAACCAGACGATGCCGCCCCACAGCAGTCCGAAGGCAATCGGCCAGGCGAGGATAATCAGCCCGACGAGCACCGGAACGGGTATGGACGAAGATGGGATTGCCGGCTCCATGAGGCCTCCGCAGGAATGGACAAGAAGACCATAACGCCAAATGGCAAAAAGGGGAGGCCTTCGCCTCCCCTTCGGCATTTCCGTGATGAAACAGGGTCGATCAGGCCTTGTTCACGCTGGCGCCATAGATCTCGTTGATCGTTTCGGCGAGGCTGGCTTCGAATTCCGCATCGCTCATCGAAACGCGGAGGTTTTCCGTGAGCGCGCGCGAGAAGCTTGCGATCATGCCGTGGTTGTGGCTCAGCTTTTCGCAGGCGTCGGCGCGAGTATAACCACCGGACAGGGCGACAACGCGAACAACGGCCTTGTGAGCGACCAACGGAGCGTAATAATCGGCAACGGTCGGGATCGTGACCTTGAGCATGACCTTTTCGTCAGCCGAAAGCTTGTCGAGTTCGTTGGCGATCTCGTCGCGCAGAATGACTTCGGCTTCTTCCTTGGTCGGGCTCTTGATCGACACTTCCGGCTCGATGATCGGAACCAGTCCCTGGCCGATGATCTGGCGACCGACTTCGAACTGCTGCTTGACGACAGCGGCAATACCGGCCTTGTCGGCCTGTGCGATCACCGAACGCATCTTGGTGCCGAAAATGCCCTTCTCGCGACCGCGGATCAGCAGCGGATCGAGATCCGGCATCGCCTTCATCAGCTGCACGCCATTCTCTTCCGCCATCAGGCCCTTGTCGACCTTGAGGAACGGAACGACGCCACGCTTTTCCCAGAGATAGGAGGGGACGGCCTGGCCGTTGACGTCACCATCCATGGTCCGCTCGAACAGGATGGCGCCGATGACCTTGTCACCCGAAAAGGCAGCCGCACTCATGATGCGAACGCGCATGGCATGCATCAGACGGAACATTTCCTCGTCGCCCTGATACTCGGACTCGGCAATTCCATAAAGACGCAGGGCACCGGGGGTTGAACCACCGCTCTGGTCCAGCGCGGCGATGAAGCCAGGTGCCGAGCTGATCTTGTCCAACATTTTCGCGTCCACCATCATTCACTCCTATCCCTAAAATGGCGCTTTACGCGCTCCCGAAATCTCTTTGTCTCATGGCCCTCTGTCCTGGTCGGACGGGCCTTTCCCCGGATCGAGCCTGTCGCTGTTTTCGAACTGCGATGTTCCTTCCGAGGGGTCAATGGGCCGATAGCAGAAGTTCTTTTAAAGGGAAATGTGCCTTGAAATGGCTGAAACGATTGAAATGATTTCAATCGTTTAAATTTTTGAAATACTTAAACGCCTTTGTGGATGGATGCGCGAATGTCTCCGCGCATCCCTCATGCAGCGGCCCGATCAGGCCTTGGACAGAACATCGACGCCCGGAAGTGGCTTGCCTTCCATCCATTCGAGGAAGGCGCCGCCTGCGGTCGAAACATAGGTGAAGCGCTCGCCAACACCGGCATGGTTCAATGCCGAAACCGTATCGCCACCACCGGCAACCGAGACGAGCTTGCCGGCATCAGTTTCAGTGGCAGCAAATTGTGCCGCAGAGACGGTTGCCTTGTCGAAAGGCTCGATCTCGAAGGCGCCGAGCGGGCCATTCCAGACCAGCGTTGCGGCCTTGGCAATCCAGCCATTGACCGCCTCGATCGACTGCGGGCCGACATCGAGCATCATCGCATCGGACGGAATGGCCGTGACAGCGACAGTTTCGTTGGCCGCACCTGCCTTGAATTCGCGCGCGACGACACCATCGAGCGGAAGCACGATATCGCAGCCGGTCTTCTTGGCTTCCGCGAGAATTTCGCGTGCGGTTTCCGCAAGATCATGCTCGCAGAGCGATTTGCCGACATCGATGCCCTGGGCTGCGAGGAATGTATTGGCCATGCCGCCGCCGATCACCAGCGCATCGACCTTGCCGACGAGGTTTTTCAGCAGATCGATCTTGGTCGAAACCTTGGCGCCGCCGACGATCGCCACCACCGGACGCGAGGGATTGCCGAGCCCCTTCTCGAGCGCTTCGAGTTCGGCCTGCATGGTGCGGCCGGCATAGGCGGGCAGAACATGCGCGAGACCTTCTGTCGAGGCATGGGCGCGGTGGGCAGCAGAGAAGGCATCATTGACATAGAGGTCGCCATTGGCGGCCAGTGCCTTTACGAATTCGGGGTCGTTCTTTTCCTCGCCCTTGTGGAAGCGGGTGTTTTCCAGAAGCAGGATGCCGCCATCGGCAAGGGCGGCAATGGCATCGGCTGCAACAGAACCGATGCAATCGGAGGCGAATGCGACCTTGCGACCGAGAACCGCTTCGAAAGCCGGCACGATCATCGCCAGAGAGAATTCGGCGGCAACGGCGCCCTTCGGACGCCCGAAATGGGCCAGAAGGATCACCTTTGCGCCCTTGTCGGCCAGTTCGAGAATGGTCGGCGCCACGCGCTCCATCCGTGTCGTGTCGGTCACCTTTCCGTCACTGACGGGCACATTGAGATCGACGCGCACGAGCGCACGCTTGCCCGAAATGTTGCTGAGATCGTCGAGGGTCTTGAAAGCCGGCATGTTATCTTCCCGTTTCGATGTGGCTTGGTTGGCTGGACCATACACCGCGAATTTCGTGACGCAAGCCGGCAATTGGTTCATTCCAATTCCGGGTCAAAAGAGATTTCACAATCGTCAAGGCTGTGGGATAGAGCGCGACAGATAAGATGGGATCGGACCGGCAATGGAAAAGAATGACAAGGATCTGACGGCGCTGATCAAAGCCCTGGCAAACGATCCCAAACGCGACAACAGCCTCTATCATCGTGCCGTTGCCGAGGCGCGCCGGGCCTTCGCCGAAGCAGAGGCGCATATTCAGGGTCCGGTCGCACTCAAAACTAAAATACGAAAGCGCAAGGACAAGGTGACGATCAAATGGACGTTCAAACCGGAAGAATGAACGTCAACTCGCCCTGGCCCGTGCCCTGAACCGTTGCAGGATTTCGCGCAGGTTAAGAAACAGCGGTGGTGTCTTCGGTGGCTCGATCTCTGCCATGGAGATACCGATCGCCGAAACGCGGTGGTTTTCATCGAGATCACGGACGATGAGGACGATCGGACCAATACGGATACGATCGGCAAACTCTGCCTGACCGCCCAGACGCGCCATCACGAGTTCGCCCATGGTCATTTCCATCTCCTGGGCGGTGAGGAGGCCAGGCCCATAGGCCGCATCGAATTCCTGTGCGGGCCGCGATGTGCCGATTGCGAAAGTGCCGAAGAATTCCTCGTCATCCTGCGCCAGTTCGACCCGGCTCGCAAACAGCCTGTCGAGCAGTTTGAGGTAGGCCGGCGCAACGAATAGATAGACAATGTCATTCTCCTTCAGGCGGCCGGCATATTGATAGCGCATCGAGCGACCGTCACGGATCACGAGGGATGGTGTTGCCCAGCGGGGAATTCTCGCCCCCCGCAGCACCGGCGTATCCTTGATGACGCGATAGGAGACGAGTTCATGCGTCGCTGAACGTGGCAGGTCGACCTCGATCCGGTCAACATCGCCAGTCTGGCGTGGAACGATCAGATTCAGCTGCTTCGCCATCACCTTGATCGTCCAGCCCTGGACCACGAGCGACACCAGAACGATGATGAAGGTGAGGTTGAAGAACACCTGCCCACCCTCGACCTGGTAGAGGATCGGCAGGATGGAGAGAAGAATGGAGACGGCACCGCGCAACCCCACCCAGGCGACAAACGTGATTTCTTTCTGGGCAAAATCGAACGGCAACAGGCAGAGCCAAACGGCAAGCGGTCTGGCAACGAGAATCAGGAAGAGGCCGAGCAGGATGGCTGGCAACAGGATCGCGCCGAAATCGGACGGTGTCGCCAGGAGACCGAGGACGACGAACATGATGATCTGGGCAAGCCAGGTCATGCCCTCCTGGAAACGGCGGATGGAAACCCGCGCCTGCAGCGGCTGGTTGCCCGCATAAAGACCGGCGACATAACAGGCCAGAAACCCGCTGCCGCCGAAAGCACCTGTGGCTGAAAAAACCAGGAGAGACAGGGCCAGCACGAGGATCGGGGCAATACCGCGATCGGTTTCGAACCGGTTGGTCGCCGCCACGATCATCCAGCCGCCAAGCATGCCGAAAATCACCCCCAGTCCCATTTCCTCGATGAAATCGACGAGAAGGTGCCAATCGAGATCCTCGAGCCCATGGCCCTTAGCGACAAGTTGCACGAGCGTGATGGTGAGAAAGATAGCCATCGGATCGTTGGTGCCGGATTCGACTTCGAGCGACGAAGTGATGCGGTCACGAATATTGACGCCGCCGATGCGCAAGAGGAAAAACACAGCCGCCGCATCCGTCGACGCCACGATCGAACCAAGCAGCAGCCCTTGCGTAAAATTGAGGCCGGCAAACAGCATGGCGGCCAGTGCGAACAGGCCGGTTGTCAGAATGACCCCGAGGGTCGCCAGCGTGATCGCTGGCGCAGCCGCCTGCTTGAACGCCTTGATCGGCGTTCCGAAGCCGGAATCGAACAGAATGACGGCGAGCGCGATCGATCCCAGCATATAGGCGAGGCCGGCATTGTCGAAATCGATGCCGAGCCCGTCAGTACCGGCGAGCAGACCGACGGACAGAAAGAGAAGAAGAAGCGGAGCGCCGAAACGGAAGGCGATGAGAGAGGAAAAGGCCGCAAGCAGGATGAGCGACGAACACACAAGCAGAATAATATAGAAAGCGTCCAACTTGTCCCCTCTGGCAGCGCCCGGCCTTCTCTGAGCCGTTGGCATCGTCCCTTGCTGAAATGTCTGATGGCAGCCCGAACGCGAAAGCGGTTGGCTGATCTGGAAGCGCGAAGCAGTGCGCTCGCTGATGTCAGAATGATCAATCCAGTTCTGGACGACAATGAGGCGAGGAACAATTTCAATAAAAAAAGCGGGCAAGGCTGCCCGCTTTCGATTTCGGTCCGATGAAGTGTCGGATCAGATGAGTTTGCCCATGGCAACGGCCGTGTCCGACATGCGGTTCGAGAAACCCCATTCGTTGTCGTACCAGGACAGGATGCGCACCAGGTTACCGTCCATGACCTTGGTCTGCTGGGCAGCGAAGGTCGAGGAGTGGCTGTCATGGTTGAAGTCGATCGACACGAGCGGCTCAACGCTGTAGCCGAGAATGCCCTTGAGCTCGCCTTCGGCTGCGGCCTTGATGGCGGCATTGACTTCTTCAGCCGTCGTATTCTTCTTGGCGATGAACTTGAGGTCGACGACCGAGACATTCGGGGTCGGCACGCGGATCGACGAACCGTCGAGCTTGCCCTTGAGGTCCGGCAGCACGAGGCCGACAGCCTTGGCGGCACCGGTCGAAGTCGGGATCATCGACAGCGCAGCAGCGCGGGCGCGGTAGAGATCCTTGTGCATGGTGTCGAGCGTCGGCTGGTCACCCGTATAGGCATGGATCGTGGTCATGTAACCCTTCTCGATGCCGAATTCGCGGTTGAGGATATAGGCCACTGGTGCCAGGCAGTTGGTGGTGCAGGACGCGTTCGAGACGACGACGTCATCCTTGGTCAGTTCGCCATGATTGACACCGAAGACGATGGTCTTGTCGGCATGATCGCACGGAGCCGAAACCAGAACGCGCTTGGAGCCGTTGGCAAGGTGGGCCGAAGCCTTTTCCTTGGTGGTGAAGATGCCGGTGCATTCGAGCGCGATATCCACGTCGGCCCACGGCAGTTCCTTCGGATCGCGAACGGCGGTGACCTTGATCGGGCCGCGACCAACATCGATCGAGTCGCCGGAAACCGTTACCGTGCCCGGAAACTTGCCGTGGACGGAATCATAACGCATCAGATGCGCGTTGGTTTCGACCGGACCGAGATCGTTGATCGCCACCACTTCGATGTCAGTACGACCCGACTCGATGATGGCGCGAAGCACGTTGCGGCCAATGCGGCCGAAGCCGTTGATACCTACCTTGATTGCCATTGTCATTTCTCCCGCTGAAACATTGCGTAGTTGGAAAAGCAAAGGCCGGCCACACCGGGCCGGCCCATGATGTTACCCGAGCTTGGCGCTGGCGGCATCCGCAACCGCCTCGGGGGTAATTCCGAAATACTTGTAGAGTTCCTTGTAGGGGCCGGAAGCACCGAAACCCTTCATGCCGACAAAGAGGCCATCGGAGCCGATGAACCGGTCCCAGCCCTGGCGAATGCCGGCTTCGACCGCGACCCTGACCTTGGCTGTGCCGAGCACGGA
>NZ_JAUOZU010000028.1 GCF_030551875.1 Fluviirhizobium alvei
TGCCCCGAACCAAATTCCCCCTAACCGCAAACAGGTGGAAATCTCGAAGAAAAAGACTTGAATGGTGGGCCCGGAGGGACTCGAACCCCCAACCAAGCGGTTATGAGCCGCCGGCTCTAACCATTGAGCTACAGGCCCGCTTCGGCACGAATGCCGGAAGATCAGCAATGGTTGAACAGGGCTTGGCTGTAGCCGAAAAAAAACGGCCGGGCAAGCATTTGCCGTAAAAGCTGCACAATCCTCTGGCACCAGCGAAACGAAGACATTCTGGAGGATATATGTCCATTTCCCGCAAGATCATCCTGTCGTCGGCTTCTGCTGCGCTTCTGGCTTTCACAGCGTTATCCGCCAAGGCCGAGGAGGCACGGCCGCGCGAGCCTGTCATCATCGTTTCGGGCGAAGCGCAGGCTGCCGTCGCACCCGATCAGGCGATCATGACATTCGCCGTCGTCCGCGAAGCCAAGACGGCACGCGAGGCCCTCGATGCCAACAACGATGCCATGGCCAAGGTGCTCGCCGAACTCAAGAAACTGAAAATTGCCGACCGCGACCTGCAAACATCAGGCTTCAGTGTCGAGCCGCAATATTTCTATCCCGAAGACAATGATGGCCGCAACAAGCCGCCGGAACTCACCGGCTACCGGATCAGCAACACGCTCACGATCCGGCTGCGCGACATCAACCAGACCGGCGCGGTTCTCGATCGCGTGGTCACACTGGGCGTCAACCAGGGCGGCGATATCCGTTTCGTCAATGAGGATCCGTCAAAGGCGATCGCCAAGGCGCGGGCCGAAGCGATGAAGGATGCCAAGGCAAAGGCCAGCGTTCTCGCCGAAGCCGCTGGCGTGAAACTTGGCCGCGTCCTTGAGATCAGCGAGACATCCGGACGCCCCGAACCCGTGCCGATGGTGCGGATGACGATGGCGAAGGAAGCCGCAGACGCCGCCGTGCCGATCGCTTCCGGTGAGAACAGCTACTCGGTCTCGGTCAACGCCACCTTCGCAATCGAACAGTAAGACACACCACGGGTGCCTTCCTTGAGGCGCCCACCCTCCCGGGCTCAAAAATCAGAAACTAAAAACGTCAACAGACGAAAAATCCCCCACGGCTGGGCCGTGGGGGATTGCTGTTCCGTCCAGACGGGGGGCGTTATAACGACGGTCCAGCGAAGCTCGATGTGCCGGCCAGTTACAGACGCGGGCAACCACGAACGTTGGCAAACATCATCTTGGCCCAGGTGCCGCGGAAGCGCCCTTCCACCGCCACCCGGTTCGGGCCGACATGGCTAACATGAACGCGGTTCATTCCATTGTTGCGTGCCTTTTCAAGCGCCAGAACCGGATTGCAGGCACCGCGATGGGCCGGCTGCAGCACCACCACCGGATTGCGGACGACGACAGGCGGACGAACAACAACCACCGGCGGGCGAACGACGATTGGACGGTGGACGACGCGCGGACCGTTGATGCGGATATCGACATCGACGCCGCCGGCATGTGCCGGAGCCGAGGCACCGATCGCGCCAAAGGCAACGAGGGCGGCAAGCATGGTCTTGGAAATGAAATTGCTCATCTTCTCTCTCCTTCGGCTCGCCGATACCGTGTTCCGGCAGAGCCCGTTTCATTGCGTTGAGGAGACATTAGAAGGAGAAGGCTGAATGGAAACGGAACTCGCCATTCAGCCAGCATTCACATAGGTAAAGATGACTTAATCAATTGATAATCATGAATATTTTAACTCCCCGAACCGTCGTCGTTCGGGGAGACGCCACGATAACCTCACCCGAAGAGAAAGTCGCTTCCGGAGAGTTTGGAAATATCGTTGATGCCGGTCAGAAGCACCGAATGGTTGCCCCAGACGATCTCGATCGAACTGCCATGATCGACGACATGGTTGGCCTTGAGATCCTTGAAATCGGTGATCGCAGCAACGGCACCGAGATCGATCCGGTCCGTTCCATGCGCAAAATCGGTGACCGTGTCATGACCACTCGTCTTGCCGAACAGGAACGTATCCTTGCCCGCCCCACCGGTGAGTTGATCGTTGCCGGCGCCGCCGATCAGGATATCGGCTCCTGCTCCGCCCGAAAGCACATCCTTGCCGGCGCCGCCCTCGAGCCGGTCGTCGCCGCCGTTGCCATAGAGAAAGTCGTTGCCGGCGAGGCCGAGGATCACATCCTTGATGCCGGTGCCACGCAGCGTATCGGAGCCGGAGGTTCCTCTGAGAATATCGCCATCTTCGTTGACGCCGTTGAAGGTCACGGTCAGCGTACCGGTGGCGCTATCGTAGCCGTCTTCGATCGTGTAGCTGACCACAACGGCTGCCGTCTGGCCGCGGTCGATATCGGCGCCGGTATAGGCAACGACAAGTGCACCTTGAGCATTGAGCGTCGCCGTTCCGTTGCTGCTGGTCACGGTCGCGCTTTCGACCGAGAGCGTATAACCATCGGCGGCGGTATCATTGGCAAGCACAGAGACGGTTGCTGTCTTGTGCTGGTCGACGGTCGCGCTATCAGCCACGGCAACCGGCACGGCCTTTTCGGTGATCACATCATCGGCGGCGAAATCGATCCCGGCGGCCGAAAAAGCTGCAATCTGGCTGGCGGCCAGGGTTACAGCATCATCGAGAAGATCGATCCCCGTCACACCGGCATCGCCGAGGGCCGCGATTTCCGCCACGGATAGGGCCTTGATCGTCGTGGCGAGGTCTTCAACGTTCATCGAATCGATATTGAGAGCAGACATCGCATCTCCCGACGCGGCGATGAGCGCGGTGACTGCGGCAAGGCTTCCCGTCACCGAGACGGTATCGGCTTCCGCAAACACCAGACCCGCCGCTGCAAGCTTGGCGGCAAGACCGGCCGACAGAGCCAGATTGTTGTCGGTCGCGTCGATGTGCCCGACACCGACTGCTGCCATATTGGCCACATCGGTCGCGCTCATGGCGGCTATATCGGCCGCGCTGTCGGCCAGGGTGACAGTCCCCGTCGCGGAAATGGCGATACCATTATTGGCCAGAGCAGTGTAGGGAGCGAGTGAAAGCTGAATGTCATTGCCATCGGCAAGAACCAGTTTCGTGACGCCCAAGGCCGCATAATAGCCGAAGAGGGTCGAGAACAAAGGGTTTGCGTTCGCATCTTCCGTTTCGAAACCGGCAATGTCTTCGGCCGCCAGGTCCACTTTGACGTCGGAAGCACCTGCAATGGTCACTTCGTTGACGGCCAGAAATCCCGCTGCGTAGTAGGACAAGGTCACCGAGGATCCGTCGGAGATCGTCACATCCGTCACACCGAGGGAAGACGCGGTCTGCGGGTTCAGCCCGATTTCTGCTTCAAACTCGGCGGCCGTGCAGGAAACCGTAATCTGATCGAAGGCAGCGT
This sequence comes from Fluviirhizobium alvei, assembly GCF_030551875.1. Lineage (GTDB taxonomy): Bacteria > Pseudomonadota > Alphaproteobacteria > Rhizobiales > Rhizobiaceae > Rhizobium_E > Rhizobium_E alvei. Next base: position 3,380 of record NZ_JAUOZU010000028.1, read on the forward strand.
CAAAGTCCGTGCTGTCATATCCGGCGGCGGCCAGAGCCACATACTGGTCGTAAGTGAGTTCGAGATTGCTGGAACCATTTCCCGTGACGGTCACGGCAATCGATCCGCCGGAGGTCGTGTTGGTGCCATCGCTCAAGCCGTAGGAAATCGTCACCAGCCTATTGGCGCCCTGAGCCAAGGTTCCCGTGTAGATCGCGAAAAGATTGCCACTCGAATCCACGGCCATCGCAATATCGGCCGTATCGGCGGAATAGGACGCAATCGAGAGAGCATCACCATCGGCATCGGTGCCGAGCGAGGCAGGATCGATCGCATATATTCCGTTGCTGTCGATTGCGCCACTCAGGCCGGTGGTGAGGACCGGGGCAAAATTGTAATCATAACCGGAGGTGATCGTGGTGTAATCGGTTCCGCCGTCCATATCGACGGTCTTGATGATCACATCGCCGTTTTCGTTATAGTAAATGGCCGTGATCGCCGAGGTATCCGCGATCTCGTAGCTGATCTTGTAGGGATTGTTGTTCGCGTAATAGAGAACATAGGCATAGGCGGTGTTGGACATCGTATCGAGATAGGTGGCCAGGGCATAATCGGTCCCCTCGATGGTGTATGACACGACGTTCATGTCATACACATCATTGGTGCCATCATAGAGCGTCCAGCCATGGCCGGATTGTCCGGTCACCGCGAGTGTGAAATAGAGCGTCGGATCCATGAATTCCTGATAGCTCTCCAGCGACAGCTGCCAGCCACCGCTGCTTTCCCCACTGGAGAACGAAGTATCGGCCGTATAGCCGCTCGTGTCCGCAGAGCTGCTCGTTGTCGCAGCAGACGTATAGTAGCTCGTCATTCGAATTCTCCATGTCGATCGCAATTTCCGGTACCGGCACGGCCACGATCGCAAACGCGCATCGAGTCATGTCGGCACCACCAGGCATCAACGAAATCGAAAGGCAGGAACCGACGTCCTCGTCAATTTGCGACAGCGGCGTAAGATCGATTCTGAGACGGAGCGCCTATAGACTGAGACGATTTGCAAATCGCGCTGAGACCGGAATCGGCATCAGCGTCCGGTCGCGACTTGGTCCAAGAACTCCGGTCGCGCCCCTCACCCGAAGAGGAAATCGCTTCCGGAGAGTTTGGAAATATCGCTGATGCCGGTCAGAAGCACCGAATGGTTGCCCCAGACGATCTCGATCGAACTGCCATGATCGACGAAATGGTTGGCCTTGAGATCCTTGAAATCGGTAATCGCAGCAACGGCACCGAGATCGATCCGGTCCGTTCCATGCGCAAAATCGGTGACCGTGTCATGACCGCTCGTCTTGCCGAACAGGAACGTATCCTTGCCCGCCCCACCGGTAAGTTGATCATTGCCAGCGCCGCCCATCAAGATATCGGCGCCTGCTCCGCCCGAAAGCACATCCTTGCCGGCGCCGCCCTCGAGCCGATCGTCGCCGCCGTTGCCATAGAGAAAGTCGTTGCCGGCGAGGCCGAGGATCACATCCTTGATGCCGGTGCCACGCAGCGTATCTGAGCCGGAGGTTCCTCTGAGAATATCGCCGTCCTCGTTGACGCCGTTGAAGGTCACGGTCAGCGTGCCGGTGGCGCTATCGTAGCCGTCTTCGATCGTGTAGCTCACCACAACGGCTGCCGTCTGGCCGCGGTCGATATCGGCGCCGGTATAGGCAACGACAAGTGCACCTTGAGCATTGAGCGTCGCCGTTCCGTTGCTGCTGGTCACCGTCGCGCTCTCGACCGAGAGCGTATAACCATCGGCGGCGGTATCATTGGCAAGCACAGAGACGGTTGCTGTCTTGTGCTGGTCGACGGTCGCGCTATCAGCCACGGCAACCGGCACGGCCTTTTCGGTGATCACATCATCGGCGGCGAAATCGATCCCGGCGGCCGAAAAAGCTGAAATCTGGCTGGCGGCCAGGGTTACAGCATCATCGAGAAGATCGATCCCCGTCACACCGGCATCGCCGAGGACAGCGATTTCCGCCACGGACAGAAAGCGGAGATTGGAAGCCAGATCCTCGATTTCAATTCGATCGATATTGAGCGCGGAGATATCGTCATTGTTCGAACGCAGAAGATACTGGACGGAAGCCACGCTGCCGGTGACGGTGATATCTTCCGCCGTATCGAAGAACAGGCCGGCGGCAGAAAGCCTTGTGGCAAAAGCAGCGGAAACGACGAGCTTGCCATCCGTCGTATCGATCATGGTCACCCCGACCGAGGCAAGGCCGAGCATGTCGGCTTTGGTCATGCTCTCGATCGCAGCCGATGTATCCGAGACGCTGACGGTTGCAGCCGTATCGATCGTAATGCCCTGATTTGCCAGGGCCTTGAGGGCATTCACCGAGAGGCCGATGGCGCTGTCATCCGTCAGATCCAGCGACGTGATGCCCATGCCGCCATAGTAGGCAAACAAGGCGGTCAGAGTGGCATTCTGCTGGCTGTCGAGATAGAGAATGGAGGCCACATCCACGGCGGGCAGTTCAACGCTGACAGCCGAGGCGCCGCTGATCGTCACCCCGTCTGTCGCAAGCAGCAACGCATCGTTGAAGGAGAAGCCGATCGAACCGCCATCGGTGACTTTCAGCTCCGTGACGCCGAGAAAACCGAACGAACTCGCCCAGGAATCGATGCCGGCATCGATGGTTTCGGCTGTGTCGGCAACGACGACAGTATCGAATGCGCCATTCAGATCGGCCTCGGAATAGTTGGCATCATAAAAGGCGCGGAACTGGCTGTAGGTCAGTTCCAGCTCACTCGAGTCACCGCCTGTGAAGTTAACCGCAATCGAGCCGCCGGAGGTGGTGTTGATGCCATCAGTGAGCGAATAGGAAATGTTGACGGTCTGTGTTTCACCCTCGGCGAGAACGCCGGTATAGACCGCCATGAGGTTGCCGTTTGTATCCAGCACCATCATGATGTCGCTGCGATCGGCGGAGAAGGCGGAAATCGACAGGCTATCGCCATCCGCATCGGTGCCGAGCGAGGCGGGATCGAGCAGCAGCACCGCATTGGCAGCACTCGTTGCCGTCAGATCGTCGATCATGACCGGCACTTCACCGGAATCGAAATCCGAGCTGATCGTCGTGTAGGCTACTTCATTGTCTGACGACGTGGTTGCGATGACCAGGTTGCCGTCTCGGTCGTAATAAACCGTGTCGATGCTGGCCACATCGCTGATCGTGTAGGATGACACCGGTTGTATGAACGTGCCGAGCGAATAGATATTGACGTGGGCCGTACCGCCATCAAGATAGGTGACCGCCGAATAAGGCGTCCCCATGATGCTGAAGGACACGATATTCATGCCCGAAACTTCCGGATCGCCGGTACCGGAAATCACGCTGCCGCTGGAATAGTCGTTTTCGATTGCCAGATACCATTCCTGGGTACCATAGGACCACCAGTTATAGACCCGAATGCTCCACGACCCGCTGATCTGGTAATCTGAAAAGGTCGAATCGGAATCATAGGCCGAGACATCGGCCGAGCTGGAAGTCGTGGCAGGGCTGGTGAAATAGCTGGTCATGATCGTCGCGCTCTTCGGATGAAACTGTCCCGGCCCCTCCCCGGCAGAACGGGTCATGTGGGCGAAACCGGTTTTGTCAGCAACAGGGTTTGCCATCCGAGATAATGACATCTCGCGCCCGGTCAATTTCGCCCGGCGGCCTTAGGGCCATTCTGATACGGATTGCAAAAGGTCTGAGACGTTTTGCGCATTGCTGCTTGCCTCGACCGATCGACCGGGACGGATCCGGACCGATCACATCAGACAGGGATCGACGAACAGGCTGCGGTTGACGGCGCCGATCAGGGTGCGGCAGCCGACCAGCAGCCAGATGCAGACGAGGCAGGCCGACAGGCCTTCGCCGACATGCCCCAGCACCGGCAGCGCAAGAAGCGCGGCCATCTTCTGTGTTGCCAGCACAAAGACACCGAGCGGGAAGGTAAAGCCCCACCAACCGAGATTGAACCCCATGCCCCGGCGAATGAAATGCAAGGTGATAGCGATTGCCATCGGCAGCCACCAGCAGCCATAGCCCCACAACAGGATACCACCGAGGAGGGCCGCACCACCGAAGGCCGGCGCGATCGCCCCCAAGCCATTGGCCGTGAGAACCTCGGGTCCGAAGGAGTAGAGAAGCAGAAGACCAAGCGAGCCGGTTCCGATCGGACCGAGGGCAAGCCAGGCCGTTGCAGCCATGCCCGCCGGCGGCAGCTTGTGCAGCACCAGCCGTAGGAACAGAATGACCAGGATGCCGAGCGCCAGCGGCAGCGAAAGCGACCACAGCAACAGCGACAGGATGAGAACCTGCATCTGCATCTCCGGCGAGGCGAGATGCGGCAGCAACAGCGCCCCGCTGACGGTGGCCACGCCTGCAGCGACGACCGGCAACAGCCAGACCGCGCTCATATCCTCGAGCCTGTGGCTCTGCCGGGTGAACATGGCAAAGGGCACGCCGATCGCGACCGCGAAAGCCAGGAGAACATCGAGGCACCAGATCCAGAAGGCGATGTCGACTGCCCTTTCACCCCAGGGACCCTGCCCATAGAGAAGAAATCCGTTACCAACGGTGGCCAGCGCCATCGGAATGCAGCCTAGAAACATCGACATCACCGGATGGCGGAAGATGGAAGCGGCCTGCCTCGGATAGAGCATCCATTTGAGCCCGTAAGCGAGGGAAAAGCAGAAAAACAGGACCGCATCGCCCAGCCAGAGCGCGAAACCGAGCATATGCGGCACTGAGCCCGCCGGATGCTGGGCCAGAACGGCGGCGACGACACCGGTGCCCATCGCGGCGGCAAACCAGTTGGGCGTGAACTGCAGGATCACCGATTGCCGCAGACCTTCATGCCCACTGGCGCCGATATCGCTCATGACCGTCATACAAGTCCCCTCCGCACAGGCCCCAGATGTTCGTCACAGAAACGAAGAGGCATTGCACAGGGAGAGCTACCCAACGATTACAATCGATTCCAACGAATAAATATGGTAAGATCGTTCGATTTTTTCGAATGAAAGACAGTTGGATGACACTGGAGCAACTGCGGATCTTTCTCGCTGTGGCCGAAGAGGACCATATCACCCGCGCCGCCGAACGGCTGCATATGACGCAATCGGCCGTCAGTGCCGCCATTTCCGCGCTCGAAAACCGGCATGGGATCCAGCTGTTCGACAGAGTGGGCCGCTCGATCCGTCTCAACCGCAACGGACGGCTTTTCCGCGATGAAGCCCGAAAGGTGCTCGCCGCCGCCAGACAGGCCGAAACGGTGCTGGCCGATCTTTCCGGCCTCAGGCATGGCGCGCTTTCGATCATGGCCAGCCGCACCATCGGCTCCTACTGGCTGCCGCCGCACCTTGCCACCTTCCGCCGCCAGCATCCCGGCATTGATCTTACGGTGACGATCGGCAATACCGATGCCGTGCTGGAGGCGGTTGCCGATGGACAGGCGGAAATCGGCCTCATCGAATGGCCCGAAAGCCGGCACTCCCTCCAGTCGATCAAGATCGCCGAGGATGAGATGATCGTCGTCGTCGCCCCTGATCATCCCTGGGCGACAAGGGATCATCCGATTGCCGACCTCCGCGAGACGAGCTGGGTCGTCCGCGAGGAAGGGTCGGGCACCCGCCGGGCTTTTGACACCATGCTCGAAACCTATGGCGCCAGCGATCCGATGCCCACGATCGCGCTCGAACTGCCCGGCAACGAAGCGATCCTCAATCTCGTCGAAAACGGTCTCGGCGCCACCCTGATGTCGCGCAGCGCAGCAGCGCCAGCAATCGAACGCGGACGACTGGTGGAAGTGCCGATCAGCCCCATCCCCCGCCCCTATTTCCTCATGCGCCACACGGAACGCTACCACAGCAAGGCCGCCGATGCGTTCGCGGTGCAGCTGACGGGAAAGGGGGGATGAGAGCGGGAGGTAAAACGAAAGCAGTGGTGCAGGACCCCTCCAACGCAAAGAGGCCGGAGCGTTTCCACTCCGGCCTCTGCACTATCTTGATTTTCGATCGATCAGCTATCGAGGAAGCTTCTGAGCTTGCGCGAACGGCTCGGATGCTTGAGCTTGCGCAGCGCCTTGGCCTCGATCTGGCGGATACGTTCGCGGGTAACCGAGAACTGCTGGCCGACTTCTTCGAGCGTATGGTCGGTGTTCATGCCGATGCCGAAGCGCATGCGCAGCACGCGTTCTTCGCGTGGGGTGAGAGAGGCGAGAACGCGGGTCGTGGTTTCGCGCAGGTTGGCCTGAATGGCGGCATCGATCGGCAGCAGCGCATTCTTGTCCTCGATGAAATCGCCGAGATGTGAATCCTCTTCATCACCGACCGGCGTTTCGAGCGAGATCGGCTCCTTGGCGATCTTCAGCACCTTGCGCACCTTTTCGAGCGGCATGGCGAGCTTTTCGGCCAGTTCTTCCGGCGTCGGCTCGCGGCCGATCTCGTGCAGCATCTGGCGCGAGGTACGGACGATCTTGTTGATCGTCTCGATCATATGCACCGGAATGCGGATCGTGCGGGCCTGGTCGGCGATCGAACGGGTGATCGCCTGCCGGATCCACCAGGTCGCATAGGTCGAGAACTTGTAGCCGCGACGATACTCGAACTTGTCGACCGCCTTCATCAGGCCGATATTGCCTTCCTGAATGAGATCGAGGAACTGCAGGCCGCGGTTGGTGTATTTCTTGGCGATCGAAATGACGAGGCGCAGGTTGGCTTCGACCATTTCCTTCTTGGCGATGCGGGCTTCGCGCTCGCCCTTCTGCACCATCTGCACGATGCGGCGGAATTCGGTGATCGAAATGCCGGTTTCGCTGGCGAGGTTCTGGATCTCCTGACGCAGATCCTTGATCGTCTGGTTTTCGGAACGCGAGAATTCCTTCCAGCCGCGTGCCGAAAGATTGCCGATCGACTTCATCCAGTTCGGATCGAGCTCGGCGCCCATATACTGGTTGAGGAACTCGTCGCGCGCCACGCCAAAACTTTCGGCCAGACGAAGCAACTTGCCTTCGTTCTGCACCAGACGCTTGTTGATTTCGTAGAGCTGCTCGACAAGACTGTCGATGCGGTTCTGGTTGAGCGACAGCGATTTCACCGCCGTGATCAGCTCGTCCTTGAGTTCCTTGTAGCGACGCTCCTGCGCCGGCGACAGTGTGGCGGAAGCCGAAAGACGGGCTTCGACCTGCTGGTCCTGCAGCTTGCGCAGCTTCTTGTAGGTCTCGGCGATCTGGTCGAGGGTCTCCATAACCTGCGGGCGCAGTTCGGCTTCCATGGCCGCCAGCGACAGGTTGCTTTCGTCCTCGTCCTCTTCCTCTTCCTCGAACACCATTCCGTCGCCGCCGACATTGGTGATGTCGTCTTCGTCGGAACCGCCGCCACGCACCTTGCGCGACTTTTCCTTCTCTTCAGCGGCCTTACGGTCTGCCTCGATCTTTTCCGGGCTCTGGAACTGCGGCGCAGCCTTGGCTTCCGGACCGGAATAGGTTGTTTCGAGATCGATGATCTCGCGCAGAAGCGTCGAACCTTCATTGAGTTCGTCGCGCCAGATGATCAGTGCCTGGAAAGTCAGCGGGCTCTCGCAGAGCCCCTGGATCATGGTTTCGCGGCCGGCCTCGATGCGCTTGGCAATCGCGATTTCGCCTTCGCGCGACAGAAGCTCCACCGAACCCATTTCGCGCAGATACATGCGCACAGGATCGTCGGTGCGGTCGGTCGGCTCTTTCTTGCGGGTGGTCGCAAGCGCCGTGCTCGAGGTGGTGGCAATTTCGCCGCCATCGCTTTCGCCGTCGCTGTCGGCCTCGCCGTCATCTTCGGCCGCCTGTTCCTCGACATCCTCATCCTCGACGACATTGATGCCCATATCGGACAGCATCGCCATCGTGTCTTCGATCTGCTCGGACGTCACCTCTTCGGACGGCAGAACGGCATTGAGCTCGTCCATCGTCACGTAACCGCGCTTCTTGGCGGTCTTGATCATCTTCTTGACCGCATCATCGGAAAGGTCGAGAAGCGGGCCATCCGGTGCGCTTTCGCGTTCAGAGTCTGCCTCTTCGTTTTCCTTGACCTTTGTTGCCATCGTGTATCGACTTTCCCTGACGCCAGTTTACGACAATCGAAACGCTGTCGGTGCCTCTTGGCCAAAACGCCGCTGCGAATCAGCGACAACGAGCTAACAGGAAGAGGGCTAATGGCTGATTAACCGCGATGCATCCTTGCGGGACAGCGGCCACTGCCGCCTGCGATCATTCGCCAGACCTTCTTCCTGCCAACAGCTATTGACGATTTCTTGCCTGAGATGGTGATTCCCGCAATTTTATGTCCCGTCAAGCATAGAGGCCGAAAAAAGCGCAAAAAACCATATTCTTCCGGACTTAACCGGTCTTGCCCCCTTATTTAGGTCGCTTTGGCGCCATGGCAAGGGGTTAGACCAAACTTGCTCCGAACTTGCATCGCCATATTGGTTAACGGCATTTGGCCGCTCGTGAGATTGACCCTGATTCTCTCACCTCGCTAAACTCCTGGTAGGCGCGACAGACGCGCATGATGCGGCAAAAAATCAGGAGATCGCCATGAAGACGATCAAGGGCACAACGGACGACGACAGCCTGACGGCGAAGGGCAGCGGCAGCCATATCATCGGCTATGCGGGCGATGACACGATCATGGGCCGTGGCGGAAACGATGTCCTTGAAGGCGGCGATGGCAACGACAAGATCACCGGCGGCAATGGCGATGACAAAATCAATTGCGGCAACGACTATACGGTTGATCCTGAAGATTACGGCACGACCTATCTTCACGACTATGGTTATGGCGGCGGCGGCAACGACATCATCCATGGCAATGATGGCATAGACTGGCTTTATGGCGAGAATGGCAGCGACAAGCTGTTTGGCGATGCCGGCGATGACTTCCTCTTTGGCGGCACCGGCGTCGATACGATCAACGGTGGCGATGGCGAAGACATCATCGAAGGCGGCTCAGGGAAAGATGTGCTCATGGGTGCTGCCGGTAACGACCGCCTCATCCTCATGGCGGGCAATGACGAGGCGAATGGGGGTGCAGGCAATGACACTTACATTCTGCAGCGGGACAAACCACGCATTACCGATCTCAAAGGTGGCGACATCTACGAAATCGCCGATGGTGACGCCAATGCCTGGATCTTCGACAAGGATGGTGCCGACCGGATCGTCTATGACGACTTTGAACTCAGAGAAATGATGGTTCAGCGCGATGCGAACGATCTTCTGATCAAGATCGATGGCAATACAGGCATCGTCACCATCTCGGATTTCTTCATGAAAAAGGTTCACCATATCGAGAAACTGCAGGTTTCCGATGGCGAGGACGGTCTCGACAGCTATGCGCTTAGCGAAACCAAGAACATCGCCATCGGCGAATGGATCGACGCCAAGGACATCTGGTAGGCCACGGTTACCGTGATGCTCCTGCCGGCTAGAGTATTTCCTGCCAATTCGGGGTCAGTTCTGTTTCTCGATTGGTGCGCGTGATCCGGTGGTGAGCCGGTTGAAGCGCGATAC
>NZ_JAUOZU010000029.1 GCF_030551875.1 Fluviirhizobium alvei
TCATCTTGAAGCAATCGATATTTGAAACCGCATTCCCAGACACGCAATCGTCTCCACCCACGGATGTTTGGTTCTCGGCCCCCCCCCCCCCCCCCGGAAACCAACCTTCGATGAGGGTATCATATACATTGTTGCAACTAAAGCAATCAGTACTCCATTGACTTGATGCATTTCGCAACTTCGTACAACGCAATTTAAAAGCGTGACTGAGAAAGAGTTGAGGCAAAGCAAGCAGGAAGCACCATAGCGCGTAAAAGTCATTCGATAATAGGAAAATAATCCTTGACAGCGTCACGCTGCTTTGATAGGGTTATGCCATGATCCGGAAATTGCGGCTGATAGGGCTGCAGGCGGCCTCTTGAGGGCGGATCCTTACCGGAAATTCCTGCTGAAAATCTGCTCCGCATCCGCGTGATGCCGATCCATTCGATCCTTTTGTGAAGGACGCGATGATGAGACCCTGTCTGGCTGACCTTCTGGCCGCGGATGAGGCGGCCTTGCCGTTCGATCCGCTCGATTTCGACCCCGCCTTGCTCTATGAGCCGCCACCCGGGCTGAAGGTGCGGCGTGGCCTTGCCGACATTGTGGCACCCGAAACCAAGGCGGCGCAGGCGAAGGAGCCGAGCCCGGCCGAGGAACTGATCTCGCTTCTGGGCGAGATGCGGGCGGAAATGCGGGCCCAGTTTGCGAGCTTCAAGGAGATAAGGCTTGCTGCCGAACAGGTGCTGGCCGCCGGCGACGAGGCCGAGACCAAACTCGCCAAGGCCGATCTCAAGGCCGCCAATGACGGGCTGACGCAGCTCGTGCGCATGTTCGAAAAGATCGACAGTCTGCAGAGGAGCCTGGTGCGCGATGTTGAAGAGGCTGGCGAACGTCTGGTCGACAACCGCAGCATCGACGAACTGGTCGCTTCCCTTCAGTCCCGCATCGAGGCCCGTCTTGCCGAGCGTCAGGCCGCTTCTGCCGGCGCTGCAGACTGGTCCGCGCGGGCCGGAGACGGCACCGTTGCCGCCGCAGCGCCAACATAGGCAGCGGGAAAAGACTTTGGCCGCGAAGGCCGCCCGCAAGGCGGCAAGGGCGCTTTCGCCGGAAGTGGAAAATCTCACGGCGATGATCGGAAACTTGCATGCAGCGCATGCCACCTTGCCGCTGCCGCAACCGACGGCGAGCGTGAAGCCGAAAACTGCACCGATTGCGGCGGGGACACCGCTGACCGGGGCCGAACAGGCAGCGCTTGCCGATCTGTTCGGACCGGTTCCGGACCTGCCGGCCGAGCGCTGGCGGCTGCTGCTTCAGGCGCTGGAGGAGGACTGGCGGCTGTGCGGCCGCTTCGACCAGCAGGCGCCACGCGGCGACTGGCGGACCTGGCTTCTGATGGGCGGTCGCGGTTCCGGCAAGACACGCGCCGGCGCCGAATGGGTGGCGGGGCTGGCGAGCGCGCGGCCGGTGCGGATCGCGCTCGTGGCCGAAACGCTCGCCGAGGCGCGCGAGGTGATGATCGACGGCATCTCTGGCATTCTCAGGGTGAGCCGCCGCAACCGGCCGGAATTCGAAATCAGCCGCCGGCGGCTGGTCTGGCCGAACGGTTCGATTGCCCAGGTCTTTTCGGCCGAAGATCCCGAAAGCCTGCGCGGGCCGCAATTCGACTATGCCTGGTGCGACGAGATCGCCAAATGGCCGCGCGCGACGGAGACCTGGGACATGCTGCAATTCGGCCTGCGGCTGGGTTCATCGCCGCGCCAGCTGGTGACGACGACGCCACGAGCCACCGCGATCCTCAAGCGCCTGATCGCCGATCCGGAGACGGTGACGACGAGGCTTTCGACCCGCGCCAATGCGGCCAACCTGGCGCCCGGTTTCATTGCCGCGATCGAGGCGCGCTATGGCGGCACCCGGCTCGGTCGCCAGGAACTCGATGGCGAGCTTCTGGCCGACCGCGAGGATGCTTTCTGGACCCGCGACCAGCTCGATGCGCTCAGGCTCCGCGCACCGGTGCCGCTCAACCGCATCGTGGTGGCAGTCGATCCGCCGTCCAATGCCTCGGCCGCCGGTTCCTGCTGCGGCATCGTGGTGGCCGGCACCGATGGCACGGGCCGCGCCGTGGTGCTGGCCGACTGTTCGCTCGAACGGGCAAGCCCGGCGGACTGGGCGCAGGCGGTGGCGCGCGCCTACAGCCGCTTCCAGGCCGACCGGGTGGTGGCCGAAATCAACCAGGGTGGCGATATGGTGACAGCGCTTCTGCGCTCGGCCGAACTCAACCTGCCGATCGCCACCGTGCGCGCCACACGTGGCAAGGTGGCGCGCGCCGAACCGGTGGCCGCGCTTTACGAACAGGGCCGCGTGGCGCATGCGGCGGGGCTGATGAAGCTCGAGGACCAGATGTGCGATTTCGGCCCCGACGGCACGTCAAACGGCACCTCGCCGGACCGGCTCGACGCGCTGGTCTGGGCGCTCAGCTTCCTCATGCTGGGCGGACAGGGCGAGCCGCGCGTGCGGGGCATGTGAGAGTGGTTGCAATAGAGGGGAGAGCCATTCTAGATTGACGGCGTGTTGATGCATTAATCTCTTGTTCAGCGAGGCGTGTTAACATAAATGTCAACAATGGACATGCTGGTTCAGCAGAAGGTGCTGCTTCGCTTCGAGTGCAGGATGGCGCGTCATGAATTTGCCGAACGAACCATTGTTGTCAGCCCTGGTTTCCAGGAATGGGTAAAAGCCGAGTTGAACCTCATGACTGCAATCGATCCTGCGGAGGTCTCGCCAAGTGAGCAGGTCTACATTCTGTTCAAGCGCTTCGTGCTGGGAAAGAGCATGAGAACCGGTCGACTTTTCCACCGGATGAAACCGCTGGATGGAAACCATGACATCTACGAACTGAAAACGCCGGATATCCGCATATTCGGTTGGTTTTACCGCAAGGACTTTTTTGTCGCCGCTTTTGGCGCAAACATCGAGCAGCTCAAGGGAACGGGAATGTACGGCACTTACAGGGATCTCGCGGTTGCGTTCCGAGACAATCTGCCACTCAACGAACCCAAAGCGCTTTATGGTGCGGGAGAGAATGATGTCGTTTCAGTTTGATCTCGATCCCAAGGACGAAGCCGCGGCTGAATTTATCGGTGCAATTGGGCATAGGTTGCAGGAGCTTCTTGTCGAGCGAAAGGCTTTGGACAATCTGACGCAACAGGAGATCGCAAACCGGCTTGGTGTCGATCGGGCACGAGTGAACAAATGCTTTTCGGGCTATAACAACCTGACGCTGCGAAGTCTGGCGGAGCTTGTCTGGGCGCTCGATGCCGAAATCAAAGTCGAGATGCACCTTGCCGAAGAGCCGCGGGGAGCGAATTATTCACTCAAGTCCGCGCCGGAAACAACGCGTAGCCATCAGGCGAGGACGCAAATTCTAAGCTCAACGCAGTCGGCAGGATCGACGACGTCTTCATCGCTACTGCCATTCGCCCGGCTTGAGGTCATCACCCCATGACGCCCATTCGCGCCGAAGCCATATTTTGTGACGATATCCGCTGGGAGGCGAATGGCAAGCAGATCCTGATCGGTGTCTATCCGAACGATCTGGTTCCGGCACAGATCCCGATACAGATCCCGATATCGCTTTGGATCCGGATCCATGGTCTGGATGACACTCGGAAACACTTCGTTGCCGAGGTTCGGGACGGCGGCCAGGAGCCGTTGATTGCGGTCAATGTCGAGATCGACAAGGTACCGGATTCGGAAGCCGTTGTGATCGCGCTGCCGCAGCTGCCTTTGGAAATCCGATCACCGCAGCCAATCGTAGTTTCGCTTCTCTTCGAGGGCTTGCCACCGATAGAGGCCGGTCGGCTCAAGATCACACCGAAGTGGGAAACCGGCAAACACTGATCGCTTCACCGCCAGAACGGGCGGTACCCGTTGCTTGCGGTTTCAGCCGTAGTGACACGGTCTGAACCCATCCTGCCTCCAAGCCTGTCGCAAGATACGGTCGCCGCTTCCGGCGCCGGATGTCGCAACGACGTTCAGTATCTATTCCAACAACCAACCCAATCGGGTGGGCAGGTCATGAACCTGCGCCGCCCCGGAGCCGTTTGATGAACAGACAGATCTTCTACGCCCGGATCCGCGAGACGGTGGCGGGCGGGCGGCTTCTGGCCGCCCAGGTGACCGGTATCGAGGCGATCCTCGACCAGTGGGATGCGGTAGAGCCGAAGGGCGATCTCCGGCAGCTCGCCTATATGCTGGCGACCGCCTGGCATGAGACGGCAGCGACGATGCAGCCGGTGCGCGAGACGCTCGCCCGCTCCGACGATGCGGCGATCGCCATTCTGCGCAAGGCCTATCGCGCCGGCAAGCTGCCCCATGTGAAGAAACCCTACTGGGAGCGGGATCGCGACGGCAAGAGCTGGCTCGGCCGCGGGCTGGTACAGCTGACCCACAAGCGCAACTATCTCCGGCTCGGCCGTGCGATCGGTCTCGATCTGATCGCCGAGCCTGCGCTGGCGATGGATCGCGCGGTGGCGGTCAAGATCCTCTTTGCCGGCATGGCAGAGGGGCTCTTCACCGGCCGCAAGCTTTCCGACCATTTCAACGCGGTGCGGAGCGACTGGACGGGTGCCCGCCGCATCATCACCGGGCCGGAAAGCATGGAACGGGTGGCCGACCTCGGCCGCGCCTTTCACGAGGCGCTGGTTGCTGCGACGGCGACCTGAACCACAGGCTCTCACGTTGCCGCGATCCGTTGACCGTGTTAGTCCGCCGCAAACTTCGCCTGAAAGGAGGCGCCGTGATCCGCCATATCGTGTTTTTCTCCGCCCGCGACCGCAAGGATCTCGAGACGATCCGCCAGGGCCTGTCGCTGCTCACCGAAATCCCGCATGCGCTGAGGCTGGAGATCGGAGAGAATGTGAAGACCGACCAGCTCGGCACTGATGTCGATCTGATCGTTTATGGTGAGTTTGCCGACGAAGCTGCCCTTGCCGCCTACAAGGCGCATGCCAATTACCAGCGCTCGATCGCGATCGTGCGACCCCTCCGCGAGATCCGCATGGCAGCCGATTATCGCATCGAAGACGCGACCCGCGAGCCGATCCGCGCCTGACGGCGCTTCCATCCCCGAGGACCGACCATGAAACTGCCCTTTTCGCTGCCCCGGCGCAGGCCGGTGGCGGACCGACTTTCTGCGTTCGATCGCGCCGTGCCCGAAACCAAGGCCCATGGCTCGCTGTTCGGCTTCACGCTGACGAGCGGAGGCGCCTGGCCTGAGAAATCCTATGCCGGGCTCGCCCGTGAAGGCTATATGCGCAACGCCGTGGCGCACCGCGCCATCCGGCTGATCGTCGAGGCGGCGGCCTCGGTGCCCTTCATCGTGACGGTGGATGACGCCGAAGCGCCGGACCATGCGGTGGCGTCGCTGCTGGCCAACCCGAACCCGCGCCAGGGTGGGGCCGATCTGTTCGAGGCGCTCTATAGCCATCTGTTGATTGCCGGCAATGCCTATCTTCTGCCGGCGATGGCCGGGCGAAGGCCGATGGAGCTGCATCTTCTGAGGCCCGACCGCGTGCGCATCCGCGACAATGACGAGGGTTGGCCGGAAGCCTATGACTATACGAGTGGTGGGCGCGTGATGCGCTATGCGGCGGAGGGCGAGGGCGCGCTTCTGCATATGCGGCTCTTTCATCCGCTCGACGACCAGCTCGGCTATCCGCCGCTGGCCGCGGCCTCGGGCGCGCTCGATCTCTCCAATGCCGCCAATCTCTGGAACAAGGCGCTGATCGACAATTCGGCGCGTCCATCCGGTGCGCTCGTCTATCAGCCGAAGGAGGGCGGCAACCTCTCGCCCGACCAGTATGATCGGCTGAAAGCGGAACTCGCCGAGGGCTATTCGGGCCCGGCGCGCGCCGGCCGGCCGATGCTGCTCGAAGGCGGGCTTGACTGGAAGGCGATGGGCCTTTCGCCGCGCGAGATGGATTTCATGGAGGCCCGCAACGGGGCGGCACGCGACATTGCCCTGGCCCTCGGCGTGCCACCGATGTTGCTCGGCCTGCCGGGCGACAATACCTATGCCAATTATGCCGAGGCCAACCGCGCCTTCTGGCGGCTGACGGTGCTGCCGCTGATCGGCCGCACCGCCAATGCGCTCTCGGGTTGGTTCGCTGCCATGACGGGCGAGGGGCTGCGACTTGCCCACGATCTCGACCAGGTACCGGGCCTTTCGCTGGAGCGCGACGCGCTCTGGGCGCGGGTGGGCGCGGCAGGGTTCTTGACGGATGCGGAAAAGAGGGAGGCGGTGGGCTATGGTGGGTGAGGCGGTGCTGGCTTAACCTCTCCCCTTGCGGGAGAGGATACGAAGGCCATGGGAGGCGAAGCCGAGCATCTGGCCGGAGTTGGTGAGGGGTGTGTTTATCGTGGATTTACCCCTCACCAACTTCGGCTAAGGGTTCGCTCCGCTCACCCAGCCTGCGTATCCTCTCCCGCAAGGGGAGAGGTAGACCCGCGGCGATAGGCTGCGGCGCTGATCCGGCGACGAGGTAAAGCGATGTTATGTTGTGAAACGCGATGAGGGGCGGGTCTGAAGACCGGGGCCCCTCATCCAGCGGAACGCGCCTGATCGTCTCCTCCGGAGACGCGTTTTAACGCTCGGCCGAGGTCAGTAGCCGGCGCAAGCATTGTATATCACGAAACGCTAACGGAGGAAAGTCCCGGATACACCGGACCGGTCCTTGCGTGCTCGTCACATCACCGTCTTCTTGAACTTGCCCATCAGATAGGGACCGGAGAGGACCGGCTCGTACTTCGTGCTTTCGTCATCGTCGAGGCAGGAAGGCAGGGTCTCGATTTCGGCAAACCAGTCGGGCTGGTGGAAGAAGGCGAGCGACTGGCGGCGATCGAGCCCGCCCAGTTCCGGCGGCACATTGACGACGCGATGCAGCGTCGAGACCCAGCGATCATTGGTCCAGCGCGCCATGAGATCGCCGATATTGATGACGAAGGCGCCATCGACCGGCGGCACTTCCCGCCAGGCACCTTCGGGCGTCAGGATCTCGAGCCCGCGCGAGCCCGGCTGCGGCAGAAGAATGGTGAGGCTGCCGTAATCGGTATGGGCGCCGGCGCGCAACTGGCCTTCCGGCGGCGGTGCGGAAAGTTCCGGATAGTTGAGTGCCCGCAGTGCCGAGATCGGCTGGCCGATATAGCGACGGAAATAATCCTCCGGCAGGTCGAGCGCGACGGCAAAGACATCCATGATCCGGGCGGCAAGATCGGTGACGGCGGTGTAATAGGCCTCCCAGGCCGGGCGGAATGAAGAAGGCTCGGTCGGCCAGATCGTCTCGGCATAGCAGAAGCCGAGCGCTTCCGGATCGGTCATGCCGGGCGGGGCGGACAGGGGCCCGCCATTGAAGCTCTCCTTGAGATCGGGCGGGGAATCGACGCCACGCGACTTGGCGAGCGCTTCCGCACCCGGTCCGAGATAGCCGTAGGGATAGCCCGGATAGGGCGCGCGCACCTTGTCCTTTTCGGCCGCCGGCAGATCGAAGAAGGCGCGCGCAGCCGACCAGACATTGGCAATGACTTCGTCCGCAATGCCGTGGTTGACCACGGCCAGAAAGCCGGACGCGCGGCAGATGCGGTCCACCTCCCGCCCCATCTGCCGCTTTTTATCATCATCGGCGGACTGGAAGGCGGCAAGATCGATCACGGGAAAATCGGACATGGAAAACTCCTTGAAGAATGGGCCGAAAGGTAAGCCATTCCAAGGACATGTAAAGCGCAAATGAATCAATCTGCCAGCCGGGCGCCGATGATCCACTGAAAATCACGGATCGGAAATGAAAACCAAATCAGAGGTTTGCGGTCGATCGTGGAATCAGAATGCCAGCGCGTTGAATCAGAATGTTCCGTCTTTCGGGTGATTTGGGAAGGTTTGCCTCCAAGCGATTCAGAAGATTCACGCTTTGGCAAGGGTAGCACCTGCAGGCGCTTCTCCATGACACCCATACTAGCCGCAAGAGGTTAACAAGGACCGATTGGACCGGAAATGCCGGCCACTGGATGGAATGGCAAGCGCGTCGCTGGGCGTGCTGCCGGCGAAGAAGCGCAATCCCCCTCATCCGGCGCTCTCGCGCCACCTTCTCCCCGCTGGGGAGAAGAGGCCACCAGTCTCAGCTCTGTCTGACGGGCAGCCAGATCTCGAAGCCGCCATTGCCGGTCTGGCCATCGAACTCCGGTGGATAATATTCGATCAGCGGCGCTTCCGCGGCCTGGTAGCCGGAGTTCTGCAGCCAGTCCTGCCAGATCGACATGATTGTCGGGCGCATCAGCGTGATATGGCCCGGCTGGCGGAAGATCGCGTAGGTGGCTGCGGGGACCGTGGCGGTGTTGATCTCCTTCGGCTGCGCGGCAAAGCTCGTGACTTCGAGTGCCGCCATATATTCGCAGCCCCTCTCTTCGCTGAAGGAGAGCGAGGCGCCGAAGTAGCGCGGCGGCGAGACCCTATCGGCAATGAGGTCCTGGACCGCATCGAAGGCCGGCCAGAGCGCAGGGATGGTGGCAATCTCCTTCATCGGGAAGGTCTTGATTAGCCCCGCGAGACGCAGGGCGCTGCGCTGTTCGATCAAGGGGGCGGCGAGCGAAAGTTCGAGCGGTTTATCCATGGCGAGAGGCTCCGTGAGTTCGAGTTTTGCGGTGCTGCGCCCGTCGCGCACTGTCTCGGGCGTGATGCCGAAATGGTCGCGGAAGGCACGGGTAAAGGCTTCATGCGAACCATATCCCATATCGAGTGCGAGGTTCAGGATGTCAGGCACGCCAAGCGCGAGAATGCGCGCGGCCTCCGAAAGACGGCGGGCACGGGCGTAGCGCATCAACGAATGGCCGGTGACGAGCGTGAAGGCGCGCGTCAGGTAGGCTGGCGTCACGCCGATACGATCGGCGATCGCTTCGAGCGACATCAGCGTCCTGAGATTGCTTTCGACCTGCCAGATGGCGCTTTCGATGATGTTCATTGCCGTTCCTTCGTTCCGACAGGACGGTTCTACCGACCCGGACGATGCCTCGCTTGACCGTTCTTGCGGTCGGGTTCGTTTCGTTCAGTTCATAACACAGGAGATGGCATGAGCGCCGATGTTCTCAAGGTCGCATGCGAGCGGAAGAGCGCGCGCATGGAAATCAAGATGCTCGATGGGTCCGGCCGCTTTTCCGGCTATGCCAGCCTGTTCGGCGAGGTCGATCTCGGCCGCGACCGGGTGGAGCGCGGCGCCTTCCTGCGCTCGCTCGCCCGCCGCGGCGCGCCGGGCGTCCGCATGCTCTACCAGCATGATCCGTCCGAACCGATCGGGCGCTGGGAGGTGATCCGCGAGGATGGCCGCGGCCTCTATGTCGAAGGGGTGCTGTCGGAAGGCGTGGCGCGTTCGCGCGAGGTGCATCATCTGATGAAGGCCGGCGCGCTCGATGGTCTTTCGATCGGCTTCCGCACCGTCCGCGCACGGGCCGAACCCAAGAGCGGCATCCGGCTGATCCTCGAAGCCGATCTCTGGGAGATCTCGATCGTGACCTTTCCGATGCTGCCGGGCGCGCGGGTCGGCGAGGTGAAGCGAGCCGGCGACACCTTCAGGCTGGCCGGATTGCTCCGCCGCTCGGCGCGGCGGATCAGGGCAGGGCGGTAAACGATCCCTGCAGGCGCGCGCAACCAAACTTTCTTCGCCGGTCACCGGCAATCCCCAGGGGCCTTCGGGCCCCTTTTGTTGTCCTAACGAAAGCGAGTAGCGACATGGAACGACAGACTGACAATCATGCACCCGAAATCAAGGCGATGCCGGAGACGATCGCCGATGCCTTCGACGGCTTCATGGGGGCCTTCGAGGCCTTCCGCGAGGCCAATGACCGCCGGCTCGACGAGATCGAACGCAAGCTGAGCGCCGATGTGGTGACGACCGAAAAGGTCGACCGGATCAACCGTGCCATCGACGAACAGAAGAAGGCGCTCGACCAGATCCTCGTCCGCAAGGCCCGGCCGGCACTCGGAAACAACAGCAGCCAGACGGCCGACATGACCGAGCACAAGGCCGCTTTCGAGGCCTATATCCGCCGCGGTGACGAGACGGGTCTGCGTACGCTCGAGGAAAAGGCGTTCTCTACCGGGACGGCGAGCGATGGCGGCTACCTGGTGCCGAACGAGACCGACAGCGAGATCGGTCGCCGGCTTTCGGTGGTCTCGCCGATCCGGGCGCTCGCAACCGTGCGGCAGGTTTCCGGCCATGTGCTGAAGAAGCCGTTCGCGCTTGCCGGTCTTTCGACCGGCTGGGTTTCCGAAACCGGTGCCCGCACCGAAACGACGACGCCCTCTCTTGCCGAACTCTCCTTCGAGACGATGGAACTCTATGCGATGCCGGCGGCGACCCAGGGGCTGCTCGATGATGCTGCAGTCGATATCGAAAGCTGGATCGCTTCGGAAGTCGATATCGCCTTTGCCGAACAGGAGGGCACCGCCTTTGTTTCCGGCAACGGCACCAACAAGCCGAAGGGCTTTCTCGCCTATACCAATGTTGCCAATGCGAGCTGGAGCTGGGGTGACCTGAGCCCCTGAACTTCCTCCAAATTTTGGTAGAGTCCGTCATAACCAGGAGACGGACGAATGAAGCGTTCACGGTTCACGGAAGAACAGATCATCGGAATATTGAAGGAGCAGGAGGCCGGCGCGAAGACAGTCGATGTCTGCCGCAAGCACGGCATCTCGGATGCGACCTTCTACAAATACAAGGCGAAGTATGGCGGCATGGAGGTGTCCGATGCGCGCAAGCTTAAGGCGCTTGAGGACGAGAACGCCAAGCTGAAGAAGCTTTTGGCGGAAGCCATGTTGGACAATGCGATCCTGAAGGACGTCGCTGCAAAAAAATGGTGACGCCCGATGTGAAGCGGGATGCGGTGGCTCACG
>NZ_JAUOZU010000003.1 GCF_030551875.1 Fluviirhizobium alvei
GTCTTGCCGTGGTCAACGTGGCCGATCGTGCCGATGTTCACGTGCGGCTTGGTGCGCTCGAACTTGCTCTTTGCCATTTTAGGTCTCCATTCTCTTACCCCTTGCGGGGTCGAAACTCTTGATCGGTGAATTGTATTCCGGTCAACGCTGACCGGAATACTTTGCCTGGATTTCCTGTGCCACGTTGGCCGGGACCGGGGCGTAGTGATCGAACACCATCGAATACTGCGCGCGGCCCTGCGACATCGAGCGCAGCTTGTCCACGTACTTGAACATGTTGGCGAGCGGAACGTGTGCATTGAGCACGACGCTGACGCCACGCGCTTCCTGGCCCTGGATCTGGCCACGACGCGCATTGAGGTCGCCGATGCAGTCACCCACGTAATCTTCCGGGGTCACGACTTCGACCTTCATGATCGGCTCGAGCAGCTGGGCTCCGGCCTTCTTGGCAGCTTCACGGAAGCAGGCACGCGAGGCGATTTCGAAGGCGAGAACCGAAGAGTCGACATCGTGGTAAGCGCCGTCGATCAGGGTAGCCTGAACGCCGAGCATCGGGAAGCCTGCCAGCGGACCGGAGGACAGAACGCTCGCAATGCCCTTTTCGACACCCGGGATGTATTCCTTCGGAACCGAACCACCAACGATCTTGGATTCGAACTTGAAGTCTTCTCCATCCGGATTCGGTCCGAACACGATCTTGACGCGAGCGAACTGGCCCGAACCACCCGACTGCTTCTTGTGGGTGTAGTCTTCGGTATGTTCGCGGGTGATCGTTTCGCGATAGGCAACCTGCGGCTCACCGACATTGGCTTCAACCTTGAACTCGCGACGCATACGGTCGACGAGAATGTCGAGGTGAAGTTCGCCCATGCCTGCGATGATCGTCTGACCCGACTCTTCGTCGGTCTTGACGCGGAAGGACGGGTCTTCGGCAGCGAGACGGTTGAGCGCGAGGCCCATCTTTTCCTGGTCGCCCTTGGACTTCGGCTCGATCGCGATCTGGATGACCGGCTCGGGGAATTCCATACGTTCCAGGATAACCGGCTTCAGCGGGTCGCAGAGCGTGTCACCGGTGGTGGCATCCTTGAGACCAGCCAGAGCGACGATGTCGCCTGCAAAGGCTTCTTCGATGTCTTCGCGGCTGTTGGAGTGCATCTGCAGCATACGGCCGACGCGCTCACGCTTGTCCTTGACCGTGTTGAGAACAGACGAACCCTTTTCGAGCTTGCCAGAATAGATGCGGCAGAAGGTGAGCGAACCGACGAACGGGTCGTTCATGATCTTGAAGGCGAGCATCGAAAGCGGCTCGGAATCATCGGCATGACGTTCGACTTCGGCTTCGGTCTTGAAGTCGATGCCCTTGATCGCCGGAATGTCGAGCGGCGACGGCAGGAAGTCGACGACAGCGTCGAGCAGCGGCTGGACGCCCTTGTTCTTGAAGGCAGAGCCGCAGAAGAACGGGAAGAACTTGACGTCGATCGTGCCGCGGCGGATGAGCGCGCGGATCTGGTCGTTGTCCGGCATGTTGCCTTCGAGATAGGCTTCCATGGCGGCTTCGTCGATTTCGACGATCGTTTCGATCATCTTCTCGCGATACTCTTCGGCCTGAGCCTTGAGGTCGTCCGGAATCTCGACGACATCCCACTGGGCGCCGAGCGACTCGTCGCGCCAGACGAGCGCGTTCATCTCGATCAGGTCGACGACGCCCTTGAATTCGCTTTCAGCACCGATCGGCAGCTGGCAGACGACGGCGGTGGCGCCGAGGCGGGTCTTGATCATTTCAACCGAACGGAAGAAGTCCGCGCCGGTCTTGTCCATCTTGTTGCAGAAGATCATCCGCGGGACGTTGTACTTGTCGGCCTGGCGCCAGACAGTTTCGGTCTGCGGCTCAACGCCGGCGTTGGCGTCGAGAAGCGCAACAGCGCCGTCGAGAACGCGCAGCGAACGTTCGACTTCGATGGTGAAGTCGACGTGGCCTGGCGTGTCGATGATGTTGAAGCGGCGCATCTTGCCGTCGCGACCCTTCCAGAAGGTCGTGGTGGCAGCGGACGTGATGGTGATACCACGTTCCTGCTCCTGCTCCATCCAGTCCATCGTGGCGGCGCCGTCATGGACTTCGCCGATCTTGTGGGACTTGCCGGTATAGTAAAGGACGCGCTCGGTCGTGGTGGTCTTACCAGCGTCGATATGCGCCATGATACCAAAATTGCGGTAGTCTTCGATTTTATATTCGCGAGCCATGACGGACTGCCTTTCGTTCGATGATTACCAGCGATAATGCGAGAATGCGCGGTTGGCTTCGGCCATCTTGTGCGTGTCTTCACGCTTCTTGACGGCAGCGCCACGGTTGTTGGCAGCATCGAGAAGTTCGCCGCACAGACGATCGACCATGGTCGTTTCGTTCCGCTTGCGGGCGGCAATGATCAGCCAACGGATAGCAAGAGCCTGACGGCGCTCCGGACGGACATCCACGGGAACCTGGTAGGTTGCACCACCAACGCGGCGCGAGCGGACTTCGACATGCGGAGCGATGTTGTCGAGCGCCTGATGGAACAGCGCGATCGGCTCAGCCTTGGCCTTGGCCTGGGCGGCATCAAACGCACCGTAAACGATCTTTTCGGCGACGGACTTCTTGCCATCATACATGATGGCGTTCATGAACTTCGTGACCACCAGATCACCGAACTTCGGATCCGGATTGATCTCGCGCTTTTCTGCTTTATGACGTCTGGACATATTCTCGTCTCTCAGATGTTGGCGGCGCTCATCACGCGGAGAACCTCGCGCAGCGCCCTATTCCGTTGAACCGAATTACTTCGGACGCTTCGCACCGTACTTGGAACGACGCTGCTTACGGTTCTTGACACCCTGGGTATCGAGAACGCCGCGGATGATGTGGTAACGAACGCCCGGCAAGTCCTTGACGCGGCCGCCACGGATCATGACGACAGAGTGTTCCTGCAGGTTGTGGCCTTCACCCGGAATGTAGCCGATGACTTCGAAGCCATTGACGAGGCGGATCTTGGCAACCTTACGAAGTGCCGAGTTCGGCTTCTTCGGGGTCGTGGTGTAAACGCGGGTGCAAACACCACGCTTCTGCGGGTTTTCCTGCAGGGCAGGAACCTTGTTGCGCTTGACCTGTGCCTGACGCGGCTTGCGGATCAGCTGGTTTACGGTAGGCATCTAACCATCCCTTAAAATCTGTTTTCCATACCCTTTCGGGGCACTCACGGCCGTCACCGACCGACACGAGGAGCGCAATGCGCAAATAACGGACCGATCCGCTCTTGTGCGGATGACCCGAAAAAGCAGAGGATTCCCCGGTAAATACGGAGCATCATGCGTGCTGCAATCGCGTTTCAACGTGCTTTTCGAACCTTGTTTGGAGCGAACTTCAGGACGCGACGTCCCGAACCAGCCAGCCCCACATCGGCTCTGATGGCGGCGGTACTATCCGCAAACAACCTTAAGGTCAAGGCCCGGCCGGAAATTATTCGCTCAACGCTCGGAAACCGTCGGCTTTGCGGCCAATTGGAAGGGGCTAACCTTAATGCCCGCTGGGCTTTTTATTGCATATGCGAAGCTTTTGAGGCAATAATTTGTTAACCGGCTGAATAGACTCCGAGACTCGTCGATTTCATAGGCCCGGCACAATCAGGGTCGCTGATTCCCCTCGGGATCAACTGTCATGAGAATCGGGTACCGGCGACAGGTCATCCGACGCATACGGAGAGAATCACACATGGAAGAGCCGGTCAACGACAACGAGCCCAGCGGCGGCTTCGTCTTCATCATCATTGGCAAGGCCTATGTCGAAGGCGATGACGAGGGTATCGACATCCACGTCATGCTGCAGGCGCCCGACGACGACACCGCCGTGCGCGAAGCCCTCAATGCCCTGTCGGAGGAAGGCTTCGCCGAAGCCGATCTCGATCAGATCGGCACGATCATGGGCGAGCCGGACGAAGAGCCGCATGCCTCCGCCTATCAGGGCGCGCTCGAAGGCGAAGTGGCCATCATCCGTTTCGATTGAACGGAAGAGAGGCCGCGCCGAACGCGGCCTTCCACCTTATTGCCGGATCTCGCCCGAAGGCCTTGGCGTCGAGAGCGTTTCAGCCGGCAGCACCGGATAGACGATTTGCGGCATCGTTCCGGTCAGTGACTGCAGGAACGCGACAATCTTGTCGATCTCCTCGTCCTTCAGGCTTTCGCCCAGTTGGGCCGTTCCCATCACGCCAACAGCCTGCTTGAGATCCCAGACCTTGCCGGAATGGAAATAGGGCGCCGTCAGCGCGATGTTGCGCAGGGGTGCAGCCCGGAAGACATAGGAATCGTCTGCCGTCTTGGTCACGGCAAATCGGCCCTTGTCGTTCTCCGGCAGGACATCCGCCCCCGGCTTCTCGACAAGACCGAACGGATAGTAGCCCGTACCACCGAGATTGACGCCATTGTGGCAGGAGGCACAGCCCTTGTCGATAAAGAGTTGCAACCCCTCCTTCTGGGTCTCGTCCAGCGCCTCGCGATCCCCGTTCAGATAGGCATCGAACGGCGTCGGCGTGGTCAGCGTTGCCTCGAAGGCCTCGATCGCTTTTGCCATATTGTCGAACGTTACGGGATCGGCCTCCGCCGGAAAGGCCCCCTTGAACCAGGTGACATATTGCGGCATCGAGTTGAGGGTGCGAACCACCTGCTCGGCCGTATTGGCCATCTCGGCGCCGGCTTGCACCGGCCCTTTGGCCTGGGCTTTCAGATCTTCCGCCCGGCCATCCCAGAACTGGGCCGAATTGAACACCGCATTGAAAACGGTCGGCGCATTGCGCGGCCCCTTCTGCCAGCCATGGCCGATCGATGTCTCGAGATTGTCATCGCCGCCAGTTGCGAGATTGTGACAGGAATTGCAGGAGAAGACGCCCGAGGCCGAGAGGCGCGGATCAAAGAATAAGGCCTTTCCGAGCGCAATCTTCTCGGGCGTAATCGCATTGTCCTTCACCATCGGCATTGCGGCGGGAAGCGGCTTGAAGGCTTCCAGTGCCAGGTCGCGTAAACTGTCCTTTGCCTCATCCGCCAAAGCGGCTGTCGACGACAGAAGGACCGCACCTACAATCAACATCAATTTCTTCATCATGGCCTCCATCAACAGGATGAGGCTAGCGCCGAAAAATCCCCTCGCCTTGTCCCCGATCAATGGCAAAGATCAAGGAACGAGCAGGAGATCCTAATAGGCTCGAAGAAACGGTGTCTTACGTTACGTTATGACGTGAAAATTCGCGGAAAAAAAAGCCGCCGGAGTTTCCTCCGGCGGCTTTTTCAATTCAACGGTACGGCAGCGATTACTCGCCGGCCGGAACCTGTTCGCCAGCGGCGAGATCCTGCAGCATCGGGGTTGCGTCATCCGCACCCGAGCCGCGCTTGCGCTCTTCGAGGATCATGTCGTCGCGCGCCATGGCGATACGACGGATCTGCGTCATGGTGCCGCCGGTACCGGCCGGGATCAGACGACCGACGATGACGTTTTCCTTCAGACCCTGCAGCGTGTCGCGCTTGCCGGCGATCGCAGCTTCCGTGAGAACCTTGGTGGTTTCCTGGAACGATGCGGCCGAGATGAACGACGGCGTCTGCAGCGATGCCTTGGTGATACCCAGCAGAACCGGCTCGCCATAGGCAGGCTTCTTGCCTTCCTCGATGAGACGATCGTTGACTTCTTCCAGTTCGATCCGGTCGACATTGTCGCCCGGGATGTAGCCGGAATCGCCCTGCTCGGTGATTTCCACCTTCTGCAGCATCTGACGAACGATCACTTCGATATGCTTGTCGTTGATCACGACGCCCTGCAGTCGATAGACTTCCTGGATTTCGTTGACCAGGTAGGAAGCCAGAGCCTCCACGCCCTTGATCGCCAGAATGTCGTGCGGTGCCGGGTTACCGTCGAGGATATAGTCACCCTTTTCGATATAGTCGCCATCCTGAAGATGGAAGGGCTTGCCCTTCGGGATCAGGTATTCGACCGGTTCGACACCGTCTTCTGCCGGCTCGATGATCACGCGACGCTTGTTCTTGTAGTCGCGACCCAGACGGATCGTACCATCGATCTCGGCGATGATGGCGTGATCCTTCGGACGGCGGGCTTCGAACAGTTCGGCGACGCGCGGCAGACCACCGGTGATGTCCTTGGTCTTGGCGCTTTCCATCGGCGAACGGGCAAGAACGTCACCCTGGCTGATCTTCTGACCCGGCTCGACCGAGAGGATCGCGTCGACAGACAGCATGTAGCGGGCGTCACCACCACGTGACAGCTTCATTATGTTGCCGTTCTCGTCCTTGATGACGATGGCGGGCTTGAGATCGGAGCCGCGCGGGGTCGAACGCCAGTCGATAACCTGACGCTTGGTGATGCCGGTGGATTCGTCGGTCGCTTCGAGAACCGAAAGACCGTCGACGACGTCTTCGAACTCGATCCGGCCGGCAACTTCCGTCAGCATCGGACGGGTGTAGGCGTCCCACTCGGCCAGACGCTGACCGCGCTTGACCTTGTCGCCATCGTCCACCAGCACACGCGAACCATAAGCCACGCGCTGCGAGGAACGCTCGACACCACGTTCGTCCAGGATCTGGATCGCCATGTTACGGCCCATGGCAACGAGGTTGCCATCGGAGTTCCGCAGCATGTTGCGGTTCTTGATCTGGATCGTGCCTTCGTACGACGCTTCGAGGAACGAGCTGTCGACGACGGTCGCGGTACCACCAAGGTGGAAGGTACGCATGGTGAGCTGGGTACCCGGCTCACCGATCGACTGCGCCGCGATAACGCCAACGGCTTCGCCCATGTTGACCGGCGTACCGCGAGCGAGGTCGCGGCCGTAGCAGACCGAGCAGACGCCCGTACGGATTTCGCAAGTCAGAGCCGAACGGATGCGAACCGACTGGATACCCGCCTTTTCGATGACCGCCACCTGGGCTTCATCGATCAGCGTGCCAGCCTTGACGATATTCTCGCCGGTGACCGGGTTGTCGATATCGTCGAGCGCCGTACGGCCGAGGATGCGGGCACCGATCGAAGCTACGACCTGACCGGCATCGACGATCGCCGTCATGGTGAGACCGGTTTCGGTACCGCAATCGACCTGCGTGACGATGCAATCCTGCGCGACGTCGACGAGACGACGGGTCAGGTAACCCGAGTTCGCCGTCTTCAGAGCGGTGTCTGCCAGACCCTTACGGGCACCGTGGGTCGAGTTGAAGTACTCGTTGACGGTCAGACCTTCCTTGAAGTTCGACGTGATCGGCGTTTCGATGATCGAGCCGTCCGGACGCGCCATGAGACCGCGCATACCGCCAAGCTGCGACATCTGCTTCGGCGAACCGCGGGCCCCCGAATGGCTCATCATGTAGATCGAGTTCATCTGCTTCTGGCGACCCGATTCCGGATCGAACTCGACCGCCTTCAGGCGCTGCATCATTTCCTCAGCGACCTTCTCGGTCGCCTTGCCCCAGGCGTCGACAACCTTGTTGTACTTTTCGCCCTGGGTGATGAGACCGTCGTTGTACTGCTGCTCGTATTCCTTCACCAGATTTTCGGTGTCGGCAACGATCGTGTACTTGGAGGCCGGGATGACCATGTCGTCCTTGCCGAACGAAATGCCGGCGCGGCAGGCATGGGCAAAGCCGAGCTGCATGATGCGATCGCAGAAAATGACCGTGTCCTTCTGGCCGCAGTGACGGTAGACCGTGTCGATCATCTTGGAGATGTTCTTCTTGGTCATTTCCTGGTTGCAGATGTCGAAAGGAACATCGGGGTTCTTCGGCAACAGTTCACCGATGATCAGACGACCCGGCGTCGTGTCGTAGATCTTGGTAATCGGGTTGCCTTCACGATCGACCGTCTTGAAGCGGCCGCGGATCTTGGTGTGCAGCGTCACGACCTTGTTTTCGAGCGCATGCTGCAGTTCGCCGAGATCGGAGAACACCATCCCCTCGCCCGGCTCCTTCTGAGCGACGATCGAAAGATAGTAGAGACCCAGAACCATGTCCTGCGACGGAACGATGATCGGTGCGCCGTTGGCCGGATGCAGGATGTTGTTGGTCGACATCATCAGCACGCGGGCTTCAAGCTGGGCTTCGAGCGACAGCGGCACGTGAACGGCCATCTGGTCGCCGTCGAAGTCGGCGTTGAAGGCGGTGCAGACGAGCGGATGCAGCTGGATAGCCTTGCCTTCGACCAGCGTCGGTTCGAAAGCCTGGATGCCCAGGCGGTGCAGCGTCGGCGCGCGGTTCAGGAGAACCGGATGCTCGCGGATGACCTCGTCAAGGATATCCCAGACTTCCGGCTTTTCCTTTTCGACCAGCTTCTTGGCCTGCTTGACGGTCGAGGAATAACCCTTGGCGTCGAGACGGGCATAGATGAACGGCTTGAACAGTTCGAGCGCCATCTTCTTCGGCAGACCGCACTGGTGCAGCTTCAGTTCCGGACCGGTCACGATGACCGAACGGCCGGAATAGTCGACGCGCTTGCCGAGCAGGTTCTGGCGGAAGCGACCCTGCTTGCCCTTCAGCATGTCGGAGAGCGACTTCAGCGGGCGCTTGTTAGCGCCGGTGATGACGCGGCCGCGACGGCCGTTATCGAACAGCGCATCGACAGCTTCCTGCAGCATGCGCTTTTCGTTGCGGATGATGATGCCCGGCGCGCGCAGTTCGATCAGGCGCTTCAGACGGTTGTTACGGTTGATGACGCGACGATAGAGATCGTTGAGGTCAGAGGTCGCGAAACGGCCGCCATCGAGGGGCACGAGCGGACGCAGATCCGGCGGGATCACCGGCACGACCTTCATGATCATCCATTCCGGGCGGTTGCCGGATTCGATGAAGTTCTCGACGATCTTCAGCCGCTTCATCAGCTTCTTCTGCTTGAGATCGGACGTGGTGTCCGCAAGCTCCGAACGCAGTTCGCCGGCAATCTTTTCGAGTTCAAGCGCCGCCAGCATCTCATAGATGGCTTCGGCACCGATCATGGCGGTGAACTGGTCTTCGCCATACTCGTCAACGGCCAGCATGTACTCTTCTTCGGAGAGAAGCTGGTTTTCCTTGAGCGCGGTCAGGCCCGGTTCGGTGACGATGTAGTTCTCAAAATAGAGAACGCGTTCGACATCCTTCAGCGTCATGTCGAGCAGCGTCGAGATACGCGAGGGAAGCGACTTCAGGAACCAGATATGGGCAACCGGAGCGGCAAGTTCGATATGGCCCATGCGCTCGCGGCGCACGCGGCTGAGCGTGACTTCGACGCCGCACTTTTCGCAGATGATGCCCTTGTACTTCATACGCTTGTACTTGCCGCACAAGCATTCGTAGTCCTTGATCGGGCCAAAGATGCGGGCGCAGAACAGACCGTCGCGCTCCGGCTTGAAAGTACGATAGTTGATCGTTTCCGGCTTCTTGATTTCACCGTACGACCAGGAAAGAATCTTCTCGGGCGAAGCGATCGAAATCCGGATGGAATCGAACACCTGTGCCGGGGCCTGCGGATTGAAAAGATTCATGACCTCTTGGTTCATGCCTGTCTCCTTGGGGGCGCCTAACCCTGAATAGAAGCGGCGGAATGCGGAGCATTCCCTGCCACCTGTCAATCGGAACCGCTTGAAGCGGTCTGGACCACCCTTCCCCCTCGACGCAACACACGCGGATCAGGAAAGGCATGCCCGCGCGCAGACATCGGTCCGCGCGCGGGGTCACAACATTGGTTACTCGGCTGCGTCCGGCAGCTCCGCCTGGTCGTCGATGATCGTGTTCTCGAGTTCGACCGAAAGGCCGAGCGAGCGCATTTCCTTGACCAGAACGTTGAAGCTTTCCGGAATGCCCGCTTCGAAGGTATCGTCGCCACGCACGATGGCTTCGTAAACCTTGGTACGACCCGCCACGTCGTCCGACTTGACGGTGAGCATTTCCTGCAGCGTGTAGGCCGCGCCGTAAGCTTCGAGCGCCCAGACTTCCATTTCCCCGAAGCGCTGACCACCGAACTGCGCCTTGCCGCCCAGCGGCTGCTGGGTCACGAGCGAGTAAGGACCGATCGAACGGGCATGGATCTTGTCGTCGACAAGGTGGTTGAGCTTCAGCATGTAGATGTAGCCCACGGTCACCTGGCGGTCGAACTGTTCACCGGTACGGCCGTCATAGAGCGTCGACTGACCAGTATCCTTCAGGCCCGCTTCCGCCAGCATCTTGTTGATGTCGGCTTCATGCGCACCGTCGAAAACCGGAGTCGCGATCGAAACGCCGCGGCGGGACTGTTCGGCGAGGCGGAGAACCGACTCCTCGTCATAGTCCTTCACTGCCTCGGCCTTCGGACCGTTGCCCATGATGCTGTCCATGGTCATCCGCAGCGGCTCGATGTTGCCCGAAGCCTTGTAGGCATCGATCATCTCGCCGATCCGCTTGCCCATGCCGGCGCAAGCCCAGCCCAGATGCGTCTCGAGAATCTGGCCGACATTCATGCGCGACGGCACGCCGAGCGGGTTGAGCACCACGTCGACGGAGGTACCGTCTTCGAGGAACGGCATGTCTTCGACCGGAACGATACGCGACACGACGCCCTTGTTACCGTGACGGCCGGCCATCTTGTCGCCCGGCTGGATCTTGCGCTTCACAGCTACGAAGACCTTGACCATCTTCATGACGCCCGGGGGCATTTCGTCGCCGCGCTGCACCTTTTCGACCTTGTCCATGAAGCGCTGTTCAAGGCGCGACTTGGATTCGTCATACTGGGCGCGGAGCGCTTCGAGTTCGCTCTGGGCCTTCTCGTCTTCGACGGCGAACATCCACCATTGCGAACGGGGATATTCGGTGATCACGCCGCGGGTCAGGTCGGTGCCCTTCTTGAAGCCCTTCGGGCCGGCAATGGCGACATTGCCTTCGAGCATTTCGACCAGACGGCCGTAGACGTTGCGGTCGAGGATCGCCTGTTCGTCGTCACGGTCCTTGGCGAGACGCTCGATTTCCTCGCGCTCGATGGCCATGGCACGTTCGTCCTTTTCGACGCCGTGACGGTTGAACACGCGCACTTCCACCACGGTACCATAGGTGCCCGGCGGCATGCGCATGGACGTGTCGCGCACGTCGGAGGCCTTTTCGCCGAAGATGGCGCGCAGGAGCTTTTCTTCCGGCGTCATCGGGCTTTCGCCCTTCGGCGTGATCTTGCCGACCAGAATATCGCCCGGCTGCACTTCGGCACCGATATAGACGATACCGGCTTCGTCGAGATTCTTCAGCGCTTCTTCCGAAACGTTCGGAATGTCGCGGGTGATTTCTTCCGGACCAAGCTTGGTGTCGCGCGCCATCACTTCGAATTCTTCGATGTGGATGGAGGTGAACACGTCGTCGGACACGATACGCTCGGAGAGCAGGATCGAGTCTTCGTAGTTGTAGCCGTTCCACGGCATGAACGCGACGAGCGCGTTGCGGCCGAGCGCCAGATCGCCAAGATCGGTCGACGGACCGTCGGCGATGATGTCACCCTTGTTGACCACGTCACCGACGGTCACCAGCGGACGCTGGTTGACGCAGGTGTTCTGGTTAGAACGCTGGAACTTCTGCAGACGATAGATATCGACGCCCGACTTGGACGGATCGAGTTCTTCCGTGGCGCGGATAACGATACGGGTCGCATCCACCTGGTCGACCACGCCACCGCGGCGCGCTGCAATGGCAGCGCCCGAGTCACGGGCAACGACCGGTTCCATGCCGGTGCCGACGAACGGCGCTTCCGCCCGCAGAAGCGGAACGGCCTGACGTTGCATGTTCGAGCCCATGAGCGCGCGGTTGGCGTCGTCGTTTTCCAGGAACGGAATGAGAGCGGCAGCAACCGAGACGACCTGCTTCGGCGAAACATCCATCAGGTTGATGTTTTCGCGCGGCGCCAGAAGAACGTCACCGCCGTGACGGCAGACAACGAATTCTTCGGCGAAGCTGTTGTCATCATTCATCACCGCGTTGGCCTGGGCGATGTAGTACTTCGCTTCTTCCATGGCCGAGAGGTAGATGACATCGCTCGTGAGCTTGCCATCAACGATCTTGCGGTACGGGCTCTCGATGAAGCCGTACTTGTTGACGCGGGCGAAGGTCGCGAGCGAGTTGATCAGACCGATGTTCGGGCCTTCCGGCGTTTCGATCGGGCAGATACGGCCGTAGTGCGAGGTATGAACGTCACGGACTTCGAAGCCGGCGCGTTCGCGGGTCAGACCGCCCGGTCCAAGAGCCGAAAGACGGCGCTTATGGGTGATTTCCGACAGCGGATTGACCTGGTCCATGAACTGGCTGAGCTGCGAGGATCCGAAGAATTCGCGAACGGCAGCGGCAGCCGGCTTGGCGTTGATCAGATCCTGCGGCATCACCGTATCGATCTCGATCGAGGACATGCGTTCCTTGATCGCGCGCTCCATGCGCAGCAGGCCGAGACGGTACTGGTTTTCCATCAGTTCGCCGACCGAACGGACACGACGGTTACCGAGGTTGTCGATATCGTCGATCTCGCCCTTGCCGTCGCGCAGGTCGACCAGCATCTTGACCACGGCCAGGATGTCGTCCTTGCGCAGAACGCGGACGGTATCCGGGCAGTCGAGATCGAGACGCATGTTCATCTTCACGCGACCGACGGCAGAAAGGTCGTAGCGCTCGGCGTCGAAGAACAGCGACTGGAACATGGCTTCGGCCGATTCCATGGTCGGCGGCTCACCCGGACGCATCACGCGGTAGATGTCGAACAGAGCATCCTGCCGGTTCTCGTTCTTGTCGACGGCCAGCGTATTGCGGATATAGGCACCGACATTGATATGGTCGATGTCGAGGATCGGCAGTTCGTCGAAACCGTGCGCGATGATGACGGGAAGATTCTTCTCGTCGATTTCGTCGCCGGCTTCCATGTAGATTTCGCCGGTTTCCGGATTGACGAGGTCTTCGGCGAGGAAGTTGCCATAGAGATCGTCATCGGATGCCTTCAGAGCCTTCAGGCCCTTCTCGGCGAGCTGCTTGAGCAGACGCGGGGTCAGCTTCTTGCCGGCTTCGACAACCACTTCGCCGGTGTCGGCATCGATCAGGCTCGAAATGACCTTGGTGCCCTTCAGCGTTTCCGGCTGGAAGGGAACGCGCCAGCCTTCACCGTCACGCTGATAGAACGAACGGGTGTAGAAGGTCGACAGAATGTCTTCGCCGTCCATGCCGAGCGCCATCAGCAGCGACGACACCGGAATCTTGCGGCGACGGTCGATACGGGCGTGCACGATGTCCTTGGCGTCGAATTCGATATCGAGCCAGGAACCACGGTACGGAATGACGCGGGCAGCGAACAGAAGCTTGCCCGACGAATGGCTCTTGCCCTTGTCGTGGTCGAAGAACACGCCCGGCGAACGGTGCATCTGCGAAACGATGACGCGCTCGGTACCATTGACGATGAAGGTACCGTTGTTGGTCATGAGCGGCATGTCGCCCATATAGACGGACTGTTCCTTGATGTCCTTGATCGACTTGGAACCCGTATCCTCGTCAATATCGAACACGATGAGGCGCAGCGTCACCTTCAGCGGTGCTGCATAGGTCAGGTCGCGCTGACGGCACTCGTCGACATCGAACTTCGGCGGCTCGAATTCGTAGGAAACGAACTCCAGCATGGCCGCACCGGAGAAATCGGTGATCGGGAAAACAGACTTGAAAACGGCATTCAGCCCCTCATCGGGGCGACCGCCTTCCGGCTCCTCAACCATGAGGAACTGATCATACGATGCCTTCTGGACCTCGATGAGGTTCGGCATCTCAGCTACTTCGGGGATCTTACCAAAAAACTTGCGTACGCGCCTACGACCATTGAAAGAAAGGGTCTGAGCCATCGTCGCTCCTTGTCAATTTGCATCCGGGCCTGCAACGGACGGAGTGCGCTGGCCAGGCGGCTCCGTCTATCATGAATTCTTCAATCTCGTTCCACTTGCCGCAACGTCAGGCCGGATTGCCATGCGTCGGGTTGGGAACCATCCTCTTGAAGAACCCATTACCCAAAAGTCGTTTTACGGACTTTTGGGTAATCGGTTCTGAAACAATGTGGGGCGGGAGAGGACGCATGCCCTCTCCCGCCGGCCATTGCGATATTACTTGAGCTCGACCTTGGCGCCAGCGCCTTCGAGCTTCTTCTTGATGTCTTCGGCTTCAGCCTTGGAGACCTGTTCCTTGACCGGCTTCGGAGCGCCATCGACGAGGTCCTTGGCTTCCTTGAGGCCGAGGCCGGTGATAGCGCGGACTTCCTTGATGACGTTGATCTTGTTGGCGCCGGCGTCGGCGAGGATCACGTCAAATTCGGTCTTTTCTTCAACGGCAGCAGCCGGAGCAGCACCACCAGCAGCGGCAGCAACAGCCACCGGAGCAGCGGCGGAAACGCCCCACTTTTCTTCGAGCATCTTGGAAAGCTCAGCAGCTTCCAGGACGGTCAGGGCGGAGAGGTCTTCAACGATCTTTGCGAGATCAGCCATTTTCTTACTTCCTTGTATTGGGTTCGAACTTAGGTATTCAATTGACAGCGAAGTACCGCCTTATGCGGCTTCGCTCTTCTCGGCATATGCGTTGAAAACGCGAGCCAGCTGGCCAGCCGGAGCCTGAAGAACGCCAGCGATGCGGGTAGCCGGGGTCTGAATCATACCCACAAGCTTCGCACGCAGTTCATCAAGCGACGGAAGTGTCGCCAGTGCCTTGACGTTTTCTGCATCAAGAACTGTTGCGCCCATGGCTCCGCCGATCACAACGAACTTGTCGTTGGTCTTGGCGAATTCAGAGGCGATCTTGGGAGCCACGATCGGGTCATCGCTGTAGCAAATCAGCGTCTGGCCCTTGAAAAGACCATTGATCTTTTCGGACTCCGTGCCCTGAAGAGCGATCTTGGCCAGGCGGTTCTTCGCGACTTTGACGGTACCACCGGATGCGCGCATCTTGGAACGAAGATCGTTCATCTGCGCGACCGTGACACCGGCATAGCTCGCCACGACGACTGAGCCCGAAGCCTTGAAAACTTCGTTCAGTTCGGAGACGAATTCGCGTTTTTCCGCTCTATCCACTGTCTCACTCCTATTAGCAGGACCCGCTCTGTTCTAACGCGCTGGCCCTGCCGGGTTGCCTTTGCCGCATGGGATATGATCCCAAGCGACGCTTGAGGATCCTGCCCCCTCGCGCCACCCCCTTATGGAAGCAGACACAAGGCATCCAAGGTTCGAACCGTTCTTTGCGGACATTCATCCGCGGAAACCGGAACTTACCCGTCTCATGCAGGCCGTTGGGATTAAGGTTGCCCACCTGCAATCTCGGACAGGATGGCGAACTGTTACATTCGCCATTTCCCGGCCCGAAGGCCGGGAAACTGGTTACGGAGCCGAAGCTCCGGAAAATCAGGCCGCCGACAGGGTCGACGGATCAACCTTGACGCCCACGCCCTGGGTCGACGAGATCGCGACCTTCTTGACGTAGTTGCCCTTGGCACCAGCCGGCTTGGCCTTAATGACCGCGTCAGCGAATGCCTTGATGTTTTCTGCGAGCGCCTTGGCGTCGAAGGAAGCCTTGCCCACGCCAGCGTGGATGATACCGGCCTTTTCAACGCGGAACTCGACGGCGCCGCCCTTGGAAGCCTTGACGGCACCGGCAACGTCGACAGTCACGGTGCCGACCTTCGGGTTCGGCATCATGCCGCGCGGGCCGAGCACCTTGCCGAGACGGCCGACGAGCGGCATCATGTCCGGCGTGGCAATGCAGCGATCGAAATCGATCTTGCCACCCATAACGATTTCGAGCAGGTCTTCCGCACCGACGATATCGGCACCGGCAGCCTTGGCTTCATCAGCCTTGGCGCCGCGAGCGAACACGGCAACGCGAACGTTCTTGCCCGTGCCGTTCGGCAGGTTGACGACGCCACGAACCATCTGGTCGGCGTGACGCGGATCGACGCCGAGGTTCATGGAGATTTCGATCGATTCATCGAACTTGGCGACGGCACGTTCCTTGACGAGCGATACCGCTTCATCGAGGCCATAAGCCTTGTTCGGGTCGATGCCTTCACGAATCTTCTGAAGACGCTTTGCGATCTTGGCCATCTATCAGCCCTCCACTACCAGGCCCATGGCGCGGGCAGAGCCCTCGATCATGCGCATTGCGCCTTCGATATCGGCGGCGTTGAGATCCTTCATCTTGGCTTCGGCGATCTTGCGCACCTGGTCAGAGGTGATCGAACCGGCCTTGGCCTTGCCCGGAGTCTTGGAGCCGGAGGTGATCTTTGCTTCCTTCTTGAGGAAGTAGGACACCGGCGGCTGCTTCATCGCGAACGTGAAGGACTTGTCCTGGTAATAGGTGATGACGACCGGGATCGGCATACCCTTTTCCATTTCCTGCGTCGCTGCGTTGAACGACTTGCAGAATTCCATGATGTTGATGCCACGCTGACCGAGCGCCGGGCCGATCGGCGGGGACGGGTTGGCCGATCCTGCCTTGACCTGGAGCTTGAGCTGGCCTGCTACCTTCTTAGCCATTTCTCTGCCTTTCTTCGGGTTCGCACCTCGCAAGAAGCACAAACCGGTTTAGGCCGGTCGCCCGGCCAGAATGCCGACCCAGTCGGCGGCTGCGGTTGCGTGGTACGGCTTTCGAGGACCCGGCTAAGGTCGGCCTTCCACGCGGTCGGGCGGAAACCCGCCCGGTAGCAATCAGACCTTTTCGACCTGACTGTATTCGAGTTCAACAGGCGTTGCGCGACCGAAGATCGAGACTTCCACCTTGAGGCGGGAGCGCTCCTCATCGACATCCTGAACGATACCGTTGAACGAGGCGAACGGACCATCAGCAACCCGAACCTGCTCGCCAATTTCAAAGGAAACCGACGGCTTCGGATGCTCGACACCATCCTGGACCTGGTTGAGAATGCGCTCGGCCTCGATATCCGGAATCGGAACCGGCTTGGAATCGGAACCGAGGAAACCGGTGACTTTCGGCGTATTCTTGATAAGATGATAGGCTTCGTCGGTCAGCTGTGCGCGGACCATGACGTAACCCGGAAAGAACTTGCGCTCGCTATCGACCTTGCGGCCACGACGCACTTCGACCACCTTCTCGGTCGGCACGACGATCTTTTCGAAGAGATGCGACAGACCCTTCTGGCGCGCCTTTTCTTCGATCGCCTCGGCGACCTTCTTTTCAAAGTTCGAATATGCGTGAACGATGTACCAGCGCGCAGCCATCTCGATCTCCGATCCGTTAAATGCTGACGTTCAGGATCAGGCTGATCACCCAGCCCATCAACATGTCCGCAGCAAAAAAGAACGCAGCAGCAACACCGGCCATGATGAAAACCATCATGGTGGAGATGACCGTCTCGCGCCGCGAAGGCCAAGTCACTTTTGCCGTTTCGGAGCGAACCTGCTGCAGAAACGTAAACGGATTGCTTTTCGATGCCATTGACTGCTCACGCCATTTCGACGCGTAAAGCTGACATGTCAGCCCCACGCGCCGCGTGTCTGATTAAACCCTACATAAACTCCGATTCCCTTTTTAACAAGGGGTAAATCGCAGCTTCTTCATCAAACCGTCATGCAGCTTTTAAAAGCGCAAATCCTGTTTGAAATGTGAATGGCAGGGGCAGAGGGGCTCGAACCCCCGACCTGCGGTTTTGGAGACCGCCGCTCTACCAACTGAGCTATACCCCTTCGCCGGATGCCTGCGAAATCGCGGATCACCCTTTCGACAGGCGGGTTACTATTCAATTTGCTCTGCTGTGACAAGTGCTTTTTTGCCACCTTTCAACAAGGCCATTATTTCAGTCAGGCATCCGGCGGATTCTTTGCAGAGACAGTTCTCTCTCCTTCGTCATAGATAAACCGGCCATACCGGAGCCTCTTTGGCATGAAACGGGGTGAAAGCCGCAATCGCCGCCACGATCCAGTGAATAATTATCGGCACCATCGGGAGGAGAAAACCGAATATCCCCACCACTTCTGCATTTTAGACGATGCTTAGGCAGATGATAACCATCGAATAAGGATAAGCGTCAGAATGATACTTCTCGGTTTAAATCCGTATTCTTGACAGATCTCCTGTTTCAAACTCTGTTACGTTCTGGGGCAATTTGATCGATGCAACGATCGAACACAGGGGAAAGACGTGATCCGGAAATTTGTGACAGCAGCAGCAGCGCTCTATCTGTCTGCGATGGGATTTGTGACGCCGGGACAGGCTGGCGAGATGGTGCTTTCCAAAGAGGGTGGATGGAAGATCATCCTCAATCTGAATGCGGATACGAGCTTCAATCGCTGCATCATGGAAACGAATCAGAAGGGGCAGGTGCTCAGACTGGCTAATAACGGCAAGATCTGGAGCCTCTCGGTTCCCGCTGCCGGCCACAAGAGAGGCGCCGATGGCATGGTTGGCTTCAACAACCAGCAGAGCGAGTACTTCGCCTTCGCTTCCGACAAATCGAGAGCCTGGACCGAATTCCATCCCGAAATGGCCGACCAGCTCGGCCGTTCGGGCACGCTTGAAGTGTCAGTGGGCAACAAAAACTTTCGGTGGGCTGTGAAAGGCGCGAGCGGCGCCATGATGCGTGTCGCCGAGTGCGTCCAGCGCTTCAATCATTGATTTTCGGGACCGGCAGCTGCCGCCCTGCCCTCGACGGAGGTCAACAAACCGGAACTCCCCCGGCTGAGCCGGGGGAGACTGAAGATCAGTTCAGATCATCGACGCCCGCATCGGGCTTGCCGGAGATGCGGTGTGCCAGCGCCGCTTCCATGAACGGATTGAGCGCGCCATCAAGCACATCGCCCGGCGCCGTGCTTTCCACTCCGGTGCGCACGTCCTTCACCATCTGGTAGGGCTGAAGAACGTAGGAACGGATCTGGTGGCCCCAGCCGATATCGGTCTTGGACGCAGCTTCGGCATTGGCTGCCGCTTCCCGTTTTTCGAGCTCAACCTCGTAGAGGCGCGAGCGCAACATTTCCCAGGCCTTGGCCTTGTTCTTGTGCTGTGAGCGCTCCTGCTGGCAGGCGACTGCAATACCGGTCGGAATATGCGTGATACGCACGGCCGAGTCGGTCGTGTTGATATGCTGGCCGCCCGAACCCGACGCACGATAGGTATCGATACGGCAATCGCTCTCGTTGATATCGATATTGATGGAATCATCCACCACCGGGTAGACCCAGATCGACGAGAAGGACGTATGCCGCCGCGCATTCGAATCATAGGGCGAGATCCGCACCAGACGATGCACGCCCGATTCCGTCTTCAGCCAACCGTAGGCATTGTGGCCCTTGACGAGGATGGTTGCCGATTTGATGCCGGCTTCTTCACCGTCATGCATTTCGAGCACTTCGACCTTGTAGCCCTGCTTTTCCGCCCAGCGGGTATACATGCGCAGAAGCATGTTGGCCCAATCCTGGCTTTCGGTACCGCCTGCCCCGGCATGGACTTCGAGATAGGTGTCGTTGCTGTCGGCTTCGCCGGACAGCATGGCCTCGACCTGACGGCGGTTGGCTTCCGCCAGCATCTCCTTGAGAGAGGCTTCTGCGACGGTAATGATCTCCTGATCGTCCTCCATCTCGCCAAGCTCGATGAGGTCGATATTCTCCTGCAGCTGGGCCTCGAACTTGCGGACGCTCGAAATGCCGTCGTCAAGCTGCTGGCGTTCGCGCATCAGTTTCTGCGCTTCGGCCGGGTCATTCCACAGATTGGGATCTTCGGACTTGTTGTTGAGCCAGTCCAGGCGCCTTACAGCCTGATCCCAGTCAAAGATGCCTCCTCAGCAGGCTTATGGCCTGCTTGATTTCGTCGATTACATTTACGGTTTCGTTGCGCATTCGCTCATCCAACTGTTGAACTGAAGACGGGCCGTCAGATAGACACTGACGGCCCGGCTGTAAAGATGAAAGACCCGGTGTGGTTCAGAACAATCCCGGCTGTCCCGAAGTTATGGCATCCTTCGCCTGCTGCGAATTGTTGAGGATTTCTTCCGGCGACGCATAGCCTTCCGCGCCGATGACCGAGAAGACGTCGGCCGGGCCGGTTCCGGGCTTGAAGGCTTCCATGATCGTATCCGGCTCACCATCGAAGGCCTGCATGCCGGTCTTCCGGTTGACCGCGATCAGCTTCATCCCTTCCGGAATGATGAACTTTTCCGGTGTTGTCCCCTTCAAGGCGGCCTGCATGAACTCGTTGAACAATGGTGCGGCTAGCGAACCGCCGGTGGCACCACGGCCAAGCGGCTTGGGATCGTCAAAGCCCATATAGACGCCGGCAACGAGGTTCGGCGTGTA
This sequence comes from Fluviirhizobium alvei, assembly GCF_030551875.1. GTDB lineage: Bacteria > Pseudomonadota > Alphaproteobacteria > Rhizobiales > Rhizobiaceae > Rhizobium_E > Rhizobium_E alvei. Next base: position 20,304 of record NZ_JAUOZU010000003.1, read on the forward strand.
GCCGACGAACCAGGTGTCCTTTTCGTCATTGGTGGTGCCCGTCTTGCCGGCGACATCGCTCTCGAGCCGGATCTTGCCGGCGGCGGTGCCGCGCAGGATCACACCCTGCATCATCGAGGTGATCTGATAGGCCGTCATCGGATCGAGAACCTGTTCGCGATTGTCGACCACTTCCGGCTCGTCCTGGCTGGTCCATTCCGTCGCGTTGCATGCCTGGCAGATGCTTTCCTCATGCTTGAAGATCGTCTTGCCGTAGCGATCCTGAATCCGGTCGATCAGGGTCGGCTTGATCTGCTTGCCGCCATTGGCGAGCACCGAATAGGCCGAAACCATGCGCATGACCGTTGTTTCGCCAGAACCGAGCGACATCGAAAGCACTGGCTGCATCTTGTCATAGATGCCGAACCGCTCGGCATATTCGGCCACGAGGTTCATGCCCATGTCATTGGCGAGACGGACCGTCATCAGGTTACGCGATTTCTCGATACCGAGGCGCAGGGTCGAAGGGCCAGCGGCGCCGCCGCCATAGTTTTGCGGACGCCACACGGTACCGCCCGAAACGATCTCGATCGGCGCATCGAGCACAACAGATGCCGGCGTATAGCCGTTGTCGAGAGCGGCCGCATAGACGAACGGCTTGAAGGACGAACCCGGCTGGCGCATGGCCTGCGTCGCGCGGTTGAATTCCGACTGTGAATAGGAGAAGCCGCCGACCATGGCGAGCACGCGACCCGTATGCGGATCCATCGCCACGAAACCGCCCTGCACTTTCGGCGGCTGACGCAGCCTATAGGTTCCGTCCGCGTCGGCGATCGGCTGGACATAGACCACATCGCCGCTATTGAGAACGCCGGTCGGGTTTTTTGCCGTCTTGCGATCGCCCGTCGCCGAGCGATAGGCCCATTTCATGGCCTTGGCCGGAATCCGGCCGGTCACGCGCGCTTCATCGACCTTGCCGGCAGCATCGACTTCCGGCCTCAGGCCGATATCGACGCCCTCGTCATCGGTGGCCAGCACCACGGCCAGCTTCCATTCCGGCAGATCGCGGAACGGCACGACCTTCGACAGCGGCACGCCCCAGTCGGATCCCATCTCGATATGCGAAATGAGCCCGTGAAAACCGCGCGTTTCATCATAGCCGATCAGACCGTCCTGCAAGGCCTTGCGCGCGAAAGCCTGCAATTTGGGATCGAGCGATGTGCGAACGGACAGGCCGCCTTCGAACAGGGCATCTTCGCCATATTTTTCGGTGATCTGCCGCCGCACTTCGCTCGCGAAATATTCCGAAGCGAAGAGATAGGAGTTAGACTTCTTCGGGCTGACGCCGAGATCGCTCTCCTTAGCCTTTTCGCCATCCTCCGCCGTTACATAACCATTCTCGACCATGCGGTCGATGACCCAGTTGCGGCGTGTGAGCGCTGCATCGCGGTTGCGGAACGGATTGTAGTTCGACGGCGCCTTCGGAAGCGACGCCAGATAGGCAGCCTCGGCAATGCTGAGTTCAGTCACCGGCTTGTCGAAATAGGTAAGGGCCGCACTCGCCAGACCATAGGAATTGAGACCGAAGAAAATCTCGTTGAGATAGAGTTCGAGAATCTTGTCCTTCGAATAGGCCTGTTCGATGCGGAAGGCGAGAATGGCTTCCTTGACCTTGCGGTCGATCGTCCGGTCGGCGGTGAGAAGGAAGTTCTTCGTCACCTGCTGGGTGATCGTGGAGGCACCTTCCATGCGTTTTCCGGTGCCAAGATTCTGGATATTGTTGACGATGGCGCGCGCCAGACCCTGAAAGTCGACGCCGGCATGCTGATAGAAATTCTTGTCTTCCGCCGAAAGGAAGGCAGCCTTGACCCGATCCGGAATGGCCTGGATCGGCAGGAACAGGCGCCGTTCCTTGGCATATTCGCCGATCAGCGAACCGTCGGCGGCATGAACGCGGGTGGTGACCGGCGGCGAATAATTGGCCAGAACCTCATAGTCGGGAAGATCTTTGGTGACCTGACCGAGATAAAGTGCCAACGCCGCAGCAGCGCCAAGGAACAGAACCGAAGCCAGCCCGAAGAAATATCCGATCAATCTTATCATTGCATCATTGCCCGTCTGTCGTCACCGGTGGCCAGCGCAATGGCAGTGCTGGATTCGCTTTCGCAACAGTAGCGAAAACCGGTTCTTGCCGATACGTCCTTACCGATCCGAATGTGAGGAAAATAGGGCCGGTGCCGGTTTTCCCGGCCTAATCGCAGTCAGTTCGCGACGGCAACACCGGATTCCTTGAGATAACGTCCCACCGCATCCGAAAGCAGCGTCGCCACCTTTGCCTGCCATTCCGGATCGGTCAGCAGCTTCTCATCCTCCGGATTCGAAAGGAATCCCAGTTCAAGAAGGATGGAGGGCACATCCGGCGCCTGCAGCACCCGGAAGCCGGCATGCCGGAGCGGATTGTTGATCAGGGTGATCTGTCCTTCGAAGGATTTCACCACGCTTTCCGCCATGCGGATGGAAAAGGCCTGGGTCTCGCGCCGGGTCAGATCGATCAGAATATCGGTCACCTCTTCCGGCTCGTCATTCACTTGAATGCCGGCAATACCGTCGGAGAGGTTTTCCCGCTCGGCCAGACCGGCGGCGAGAAGGTCCGACGCCTTGTCCGATATGGTATAGACGGTCGCGCCGCGAATATCCTTCTGCCGCAAGGTATCGGCATGCAGGGAAATGAACAGCTTGGCGCCGCGCTGACGCGCGATCACCACGCGCTCGGACAGAGAGATGAACGTATCGTCCTCGCGGGTCAGGAAGGCACGAACACCCTTGATTGCATTCAGCCTGTCGGCAAGGTCCTTGGCGAAGGCGAGTGTCACGTCCTTCTCGTCCACTTTCGTCACGGCGCCCTGCGCCCCGGCATCGATCCCACCGTGACCGGCATCGACGGCGACGAGATAATCACCACCCTCCGGAGCGGGGGCGGCATCCCCTACCCGATCGCCTTTCCCTTCGACGGAACTTTCCCGACCGGTCCAGGCCTGGGTTTCGACAAGTGTGGTGTAATCCTTCTGCGGGATAACCTCGCAATCAATCACGAGGCGAAAGCCCTGGCTGCTTTCATTCGGCTGCACTTCGGCCAGAACGGCCTTGGCCGGGCGATGCATCGTCAGCACGATGCGGGAGGCATTCTCGCCCATCGTGCCATAGCGAATGTCGGCAAAGAGACCGATCGGTTCGAGTTCGGTCTCGGAAAAAGCGAAATGGGTCTCGGCAAGATCAATGACGATCCGGTTCGGATTGGATGTGTAATGGAGGGTGAATTCCGGCTTGCGGTCGAATTCGATCACTAGCCGGCCACGCGCATCATCGCTCGCCACACGCCCGCCGAACGCAATCAGGCTGTTCCTTGACTGTGTTTCGGTCGCAACCACGATGGCCGGAATCAGCCACAATAGTGCGAAGAACAGGATCTTCTGCAGAAAATTGCGAGACATTCCTGGCATTTTCCAATTCTTGAGCCGTTGTCGCATAAGACGCCGCGGGTTTCCGGCTAATACCAAGCGTCGATGATAGGAACCGATTGCGCCAGAGCGATTTTGGTTTCCGGCGAGGAGAAAACCACAGACGGACCAAAAGGTCCGGCGCGGATTTTCGACAATGTCCGGAAGCCAAAAGCGCCCGGTCCTCCGGATGGGCCGGACATCCGTCCCCGACTTTGTCGCAATCCTCGACCGATACCTCTGCATCGCTCTCTGGTATGCTCCTCGTCGGATGACGGCGTCCGGTCCCAAGCAATCGGTTTCTATCGTTGACGCTTGGTATAAGCGTGTGATTCCCCCTTATAGCGTCGCTCGGCAAACTTCACACCCCCGACCGCTCGTCACCGAAACGAAGTTCGGATGTCGGCGCGCGACGGGCCCAAATTCAGCAATATTGTGACGGATTTGCGTCACCTCTTGATATTGAACAAGATAAACCATAGAAGATACGTGAGAGATGAAAAGCGAAGACGGGATGGAGTCGCTTGAGTGGCCGCCAGCCGAATGGTTTCGGCGCCTGACAAGTGGGCTCATCTGCCGACGAACCGTGCTCATCTTGGGTTCCTTTGCGCAAGAAACCATCGTGGTTTCCGGCAATTTATCGGCGGCGCGCCGCCAACCGTCCGGTCTCCGGGCAAATTCATTGGACCTCACGGTCTTGGACATTGGCATTCTCGTTTGGTCATTCGCCTTTGGCACAGGGAATTTTGAGTGCAGCGACACAGAGTGGAAACCCGGATTGGACGGTTTCCTGTCGCCCCCTGTTTCATGCGTTATCCGCGAGAACTAGAAAATTCGGCACAGAAAATCCGGCCCCCGAATCACGCGCCCCAGGGATCGCAGTTCGGCCCCCCGTCTTTCCTTGCCGAGGAGCGAAAGTTTCATGGCAGACAAAATGCTTATCGACGCGTCTCACTCAGAGGAGACGCGCGTAGTCGTCGTACGCGGCAACCGCATAGAAGAGTTCGATTTCGAATCCGAACACAAGAAACAGATCCGTGGCAATATCTACCTTGCCAAGGTCACCCGGGTGGAACCGTCTCTGCAGGCGGCATTCGTGGATTACGGCGGCAATCGCCACGGCTTTCTGGCCTTTGCAGAAATTCACCCCGACTATTATCAGATCCCGCTTGCCGACCGGCAGGCCCTTCTGAGGGCCGAAGCCGAAGAACATCGTCGTGATGACGATTTCGAACCGGCACCGACGGCTCCCACATCGGCTCCGGAAGCATGGCCGGTTGCATCTGACGAACATGCAGAAGATGTCCAGCCCGCCGTAAGCACCTGGCTCGGCCAGCCTGCCCCTGTCGCTGTTGCGGAAGAGTCCGAAGCTATCGAGCCGCAGCCTGAGGTGGAAGCCCCGGTCTCTGCCGAGGCCGTTGCCGAAGAAGCGCCGGCCGAAAAGCCCAAGCGCGTTCGCAAGCCGCGCGCCAAGAAGGCCAAGACGGAAGAAACCGTAACCGAAACCACAAGCGAAGGTTCGGACAGCGATGACGGCTCCACGCCGCCGGCCATGGCCATGGCCATGGATGTCGAATCCGTGTCGGAAGACGCGCCCCGCCGTGGTCGCGACGACGATGATGACGACGACGACGATGGCGACGAGGAAAAGGAAGTCATCGAATCGGTTGGCGCTGAAGATGCGATGGAAGAGGTTCCGGATCGCGTCTCACGCAAGCCGCGCAAGCAATACCGTATCCAGGAAGTGATCAAGCGCCGGCAGATCCTGCTCGTACAGGTCGCCAAGGAAGAACGCGGCAACAAGGGTGCCGCGCTGACGACGTATCTGTCGCTTGCCGGACGCTATTCGGTCCTGATGCCGAACACGGCGCGCGGTGGCGGCATCTCCCGCAAGATCACCAGCCCGCAGGACCGCAAGCGCCTCAAGGAAATCGCCCGCGATCTCGAAGTGCCGCAGGGCATGGGCGTCATCCTGCGCACGGCGGGTGCCAACCGCACCAAGGCCGAGGTCAAGCGCGATTTCGAATATCTGATGCGCCTGTGGGAGAATGTGCGGACCAAGACGCTCGCCTCCACTGCCCCTTGCCTGGTCTATGAGGAAGGATCGCTGATCAAGCGCTCGATCCGCGACCTTTACAACAAGGATATCAGCGAGATCATCGTCGCCGGCGAAGATGGCTATCGCGAAGCCAAGGACTTCATGAAGATGCTGATGCCGAGCCACGCCAAGGTGGTTCAGCCCTACCGCGATCTTCATCCGATCTTCTCGCGCGCCGGCATCGAAGCCCAGCTCGATCGTATGCTGCAGCCGCAGGTGACGCTGAAATCCGGTGGCTACATCATCATCAACCAGACCGAAGCGCTCGTCGCCATCGACGTCAATTCGGGCCGCTCGACCCGCGAACATTCGATCGAGGATACGGCGCTGCAGACCAATCTCGAGGCGGCGGAAGAAGTCGCCCGCCAGCTGCGCCTGCGCGACCTTGCCGGTCTCGTCGTGATCGACTTCATCGATATGGAAGAGAAGCGCAACAATCGCCTCGTCGAAAAGCGCCTCAAGGACCATCTGAAGAACGATCGCGCCCGCATTCAGGTCGGTCGGATCTCGCATTTCGGCCTTCTGGAAATGTCGCGCCAGCGCATCCGCGCTTCCGTGCTCGAAAGCACCATGCAGGTCTGCAGCCATTGCGGCGGCACCGGCCATGTGCGTTCGCAATCCTCCGTCGCCCTGCATGTTCTGCGCGGCATCGAGGAGTTCCTGCTCAAGAGCACGACGCACAATATCGAAGTGCGGACGCTGCCGGAAACAGCACTCTACCTCCTCAACCACAAGCGCTCGACCATTGTCGATTACGAAAACCGTTTCGGTGTTTCGATCGTCATCGAAGCCGATGCCGAAGTGACGACCCAGCATTTCGTGATCGAACGCAAGGAAGCGGTCGAAAACCCGGTCAAGATCGAGCAGTTGATCCACTTCCCGGTCGAGGAAGAGGATGATCCGGAAATTCCGGAATTCGAGGAAGAAGAAGAGGAAGTCGCAGAAAAGCCGGCCGCCAGCCAGCCGGCCCAGGCGAAATCCGAGGATCAGCCCGGCAAGAAGAAGAAGCGTCGGCGTCGGCGTCGCGGCGGCAACCGCAATGGTGCCGGCGAAGGCGAGACCAGCAGCGCAACCGCTTCTGATCTCTCCGACGATCAGGACGATGATGGTTCCGACGAGGAGAACGGTGCTGAAGCGGAGGAGGCTTCCGTAACGGAAGCCAACGCCCAGGCCGAAAAGGCGTCGAGCGAATCGGAAAGCCGCAAGCGTCGCCGTCGCGGCAAGCGCGGTGGCCGTCGTGGTCGCGAGGAAGGCGAGAACGGCGAAACCTCTGCCGCCGATGAAGCAACTGACGCAGCGGAAACCGAAGCTGCCGCCGAGGTCGTAACCGCCGAGGCGGAAGCGGTTGCCGAGGTTGTCGCAAGCGAAGCGCCTGCTGCTGTCGAAGAGGCTCCTGCAGCCAAGCCGCGGCGTGCACGCAAGCCCAAGGCAACCAAGGCGGAAGCTGCGACTTCCGAACCTGCGAAGGTCGAAGAGCCTGCAGCTCCGGCCGAAGAACCGGTCGCAGCTGAACCGGCACCGGTGGTCGAAGCAGCAGCCGAAACGCCGGCCGAACCCACCGTCGAAGAAGCAACCACCGAAGAACCGAAGGCGCGTTCAAACCGTGGCGAAGCCGCCATCAAGGCCTCCGAGCCAGTGGTCGTTTCCTCATCAGATGCCACCGCAGACGACAAGCCGAAGAAGTCCGGCTGGTGGAACAAAAGGGGGTTTCTTTGATTTCCTTGAACGACTTGTGAAGGGAAGTTAAAGCAAAAAACGAGGCCCGGTTTTAACCGGGCCTTTTGTTTTGATCGATTGTAGAAGAAAGGCCCCTATCGCAGCCAGCCGGACAGGCGATCGATCGCCTTTTGCATATCCGCTCCGGAACCGGCATAGGAAAAGCGCATCGCCCGGTGGCCATCGAGCGGATCGAAATCGATGCCAGGCGTCGCCGCGACATGAATTTCGCTGAGCATGCGCCGAGCAAAATCCATACTGTCATTGCTGTAGCGGGAAATATCGACATAGGCATAGAAGGCGCCGTCGGCCGGCGACAGCAGCGGCAGACCGAGCGCCGGCAGCCGCTCGGCGAGCAACATCCTGTTCGCCTTGTAGCTCTCCTTGACCTGTTCGAGCTCCGGCCCGGCTTCGAGTGCAGCAACGGCGGCAATCTGCGACAGTTCGGGCGGCGAAATATAGAGGCTTTGCGCCAGGCATTCGAACGCGCGCACATGAGTTTCCGGCAGCACCATCCATCCGATCCGCCAGCCGGTCATGCAATAGTATTTCGAAAACGAGTTGATAATGATGGCACTGTCGGTCAGTTCGAGCGCCGAAGTCTCCTCGCCCGCAAATGTCAGACCATGATAGATCTCGTCGGAAATGAAATGCACCGCGCGCTCCCGGCACCAGTCTGATAGCGCCTTCAGACCGGCCCTGCCTGTGACCGTGCCGGTCGGATTGGCAGGGCTCGCGAGAAGAACGCCCTTGAGACGGCACCCGGCAACCGTTTCGGCCGCTTCCAGTCCCGCTGGCGAGAGCGTGAAGCCCGACGCCTCATCGACCGCAACCTCAAGCACGTTCAACCCCAGGGCCTTGAGAATGTTGCGATAGGCCGGATAACCCGGTCGCGCGATCGCCACCCAGTCGCCGACATCGAACAGCGACAGAAAGGCCAGATTGAAGCCGGCAGAAGACCCGGTCGTCACGGCCACGCGACCGGGATCGATACTGACCCCATACCGGCGTTGGTAATGATCGGCAATCGCCCTCCGCAAAGGCGAGGTTCCAAGCGCATCCGTGTAGCCGAGCCGACCGTTCTCGAGCGCCTGGCGCGCGGCCACCAGCACTTTTTCGGGTGCCGGATGCCCGGGCTGCCCGACCGCCATCGAGACGACATCGACACCTTTGGCCTTGAGCTTGAGCGCTTCTGCGAGAACGTCCATGGCATGGAAAGGCTCGACTTCACTGCGGCGGGACAGGCTGGACACGATCAGAACTCCTATGAATGCCGCTCCTCTAACTGATTTCAGCTGCCGATCACAATCCCGCGAGACTTCGACGCAGGCACATATTTCAGTTTCGAAACCCAAATCCTGCCATTATAGAAGAACAAAACAGCCTGCACCGCCTCGCGGTTAAAAGGGAAGCTCGACATGACACTGAAAACATTGATTTCCTCCTCCGCGCTTGCGCTCGTGGCGCTTCTTGCGCCGGTCGCGCCGGCAAGCGCGCTGGACGACGCCCAGAAGAAGGAAATCGGGGAATTCATCCGCGAATATCTGATCGAGCATCCGGAAGTGATGATCGAGGTACAGCAGGCGCTTGAAATGAAGCAGTATCAGGCGCGCCTCAAACAGGCCGAGGTTGCTGTCCAGGAGAACCACGCCGAGATTTTCACCAGTGCCAATGACATGTCGCTGGGCAATCCCAACGGCAAGATCACGATCGTTGAATTCTTCGATTACAACTGCGGCTATTGCAAGCGGGCGATGTCGGATATGGACACGATCATCAAGTCCAATCCGGATGTCCGTTTCGTCTTGAAGGAATTGCCGATCCTCGGACCGGCTTCCGTTGCGGCCCACAAGGTCTCGAACGCCTTCCGCAAGATCGCCCCGGAAAAATATGCCGATTTCCATCGTATGCTTCTTGGCAGCGAAGAGCGCGCCGATGAGGATGTGGCGATCGAAGTGGCAACCTCTCTTGGCGTTTCCGAAGAAAAGCTGCGCGCTGAAATGGCCAAGGACGACGATTCGGATGCCCAGGCGACCGAACTTTTGGCCCGCAAGCTCGGCATTTCGGGCACCCCCTCCTACGTGGTCGGTAACGAAGCCATTTTCGGCGCCATCGGTGCGGAAGCGATCAACCAGAAGATCGCCAATGTCGGCCAGTGCGGCAAGACGACCTGCTGAGCAAATCGACCTAACCAACCTGAATACGCACCGCCGGATCTTGTGGACAACAAGAACCGGCGGTTTCGCCCCTTTCCCTCCGGGGCCGCTCGGTTTATAGGAGGGGATTGTGTGACCACGGAAAAGAGTTCATGAGCTCAACAATATTTGTCCTGAACGGCCCGAACCTCAACATGCTTGGGAAACGGGAACCAGGCATCTATGGCGGCAAGACGCTCGCAACCATCGAAGCCGATTGCCATGCCAGCGCAGCCGAACTCGGCCTGAAGGTCGATTTTCGCCAGACGAACCATGAAGGCGTTCTCGTCGACTGGCTGCACGAGGCGGATGATAAGGCAGCTGCCGTCTGCATCAATCCGGGCGCTTACGGTCATACTTCGATCGCGCTCCACGATGCCATCCGGGCCATCTCGGTGCCGGTCATCGAACTGCATCTGTCGAACATCCATGCACGCGAGGAATTCAGGCACAAGACCTGGACCGCACCCGCCGTCAAAGGCGTGATCTGCGGCTTCGGACCGAATTCCTATATACTGGCGCTTCAGGCTGCCAAATCGTTGATCCAATAACAAGAACCGGGAAATTCAGAACAATGGCTGACAAAAAGTCGGGTATCGATCAAGCGCTCATCCGCGATCTCGCCAACATCCTCAAGGATACCGATCTGACCGAGATCGAAGTTGAACAGGACGACCTCCGGATCCGGGTTTCGCGCAACAGCCAGCCTGTTTTCGCACAGGCTTCCTATCCTGCGTACGCCCCGCCGATGGCAGCCATGCCGGCTGCCGCCCCTGCGGTCGCCGCACCGGCCGCCGCGGCTGCCGAGCCCGCCAAGGCTGCCGCACCGGCTGGCTTCACCCTCGCCTCGCCGATGGTCGGCACCTGCTACCATGCTCCGGCACCGGGTTCGGCTCCGTTCGTCGAAGTCGGCTCAACCGTCAAGGAAGGCCAGACCGTGCTCATCATCGAAGCCATGAAGACGATGAACCAGATTCCGGCTCCGCGCAGCGGCAAGATCGCAGCCATCCTCGTTTCAGATGCGGCGCCCGTCGAATTCGGCGAACCGCTCCTGATCATCGAATAGGCGGATCGCGATGCTTTCCAAAATCCTCATAGCCAATCGCGGTGAAATCGCGCTTCGTGTCCTCCGGGCCTGCAAGGAGTTGGGCATCGCAACCGTGGCCGTGCATTCGACTGCCGATTCGGATGCCATGCATGTCCGCCTCGCCGACGAGAGCGTCTGCATCGGTCCGCCGCCCTCGCGCGATTCCTATCTGAACATCCACCAAATCGTCGCCGCCTGCGAAATCACCGGCGCCGACGCCGTGCATCCGGGTTACGGCTTCCTGTCGGAAAACGCCAAGTTCGCCGATATTCTCGACGCGCACGGCATCACCTTCATCGGCCCGACCGCTGACCATATCCGCATCATGGGTGACAAGATCACCGCCAAGCAGACAGCCAAGGATCTCGGCATTCCCGTGGTCCCGGGTTCGGCTGGCGAAGTTGCCACCGAAGCCGATGCCCTCAAGACCGCGCGGGAAATCGGCTATCCGGTGCTGATCAAGGCGACTGCCGGCGGCGGCGGTCGCGGCATGAAGGTTGCGCGCAGCGAAGACGATCTGCTCGAAGCTTTCAATACGGCCCGCGGCGAAGCGGCAAGCGCGTTCGGCAACGATTCCGTTTACATGGAAAAGTATCTCGACAAGCCGCGTCATATCGAAATCCAGGTGTTCGGCGATGGCGCTGGCAACGCGATCCATCTCGGTGAACGCGATTGCTCGCTACAGCGTCGTCACCAGAAGGTCTGGGAAGAAGCCAACTCCCCGGCACTGAATGTCGAACAGCGCAAACGGATCGGCGAGATCTGCGCCAACGCGATGAAGAAGCTCAAATATCGCGGCGCTGGCACCATCGAGTTCCTCTATGAGAATGGCGAGTTCTATTTCATCGAAATGAACACCCGCCTTCAGGTGGAACATCCGGTTACCGAAGCCATCACCGGCATCGATCTCGTGCATGAGCAGATCCGGGTGGCGTCGGGCAATGGCCTGTCGGTGACCCAGGACGAGATCGAATTCTCGGGCCACGCCATCGAATGCCGTATCAATGCCGAGGATCCGCGCACCTTCGTGCCCTCGCCCGGCACGATCACTTTGTTCCATGCCCCCGGCGGTCTTGGCGTTCGCGTCGATTCCGGTGCCTATGCCGGCTACAAGATCCCGCCCTATTACGACAGCCTGATCGGCAAGCTCATCGTGCATGGACGCACCCGCGTCGAATGCCTGATGCGCCTGCGCCGCGTGCTCGACGAGTTCGTCATCGACGGTATCAAGACCACGCTGCCGCTGTTCCAGGATCTGGTTTCCAACCCGGATATTGCCAATGGCGATTATGATATCCACTGGCTGGAAAACTACCTGGCTGAAACGTCGGCCTGACGGATCGGGTGATGGCACGCTCCTCATCGGATATGCCTGCCATCACCCCTGACATTCTGCTGCGCGCCTATGCGAGCGGCCTCTTTCCGATGGCGGAATCTGCTGATGACCCGGATATCTTCTGGGTGCAGCCCAAACTCCGCGGCATCATCCCTCTCGATTGCTTCCATGTTTCCCGGAGCCTGGCCAAGGCAATCCGCGCTAAGCCCTTCGAGATCCGATACAACACCGCCTTTGATCGTGTCATGCGCCTCTGCGCCGAACCGGCAGCGGATCGCCCGACCACCTGGATCAATCCACTCATCCTTCTGCTCTACGGCGAACTGCACAAGATGGGCTATGCCCATAGTGTCGAGGCCTGGGAGGGCAACGAACTGGTCGGCGGCCTCTATGGCGTCTCGCTCGGCTCCGCCTTTTTCGGTGAGAGCATGTTCTCCCGTCGTACCAACGCCTCGAAAATCTGCCTGGTCCATCTGGTCGAACGGTTGAAGGAAAAGGGCTTCACCCTTCTCGATACCCAGTTCACCACCGATCACCTGAAGACCTTCGGCGCCATCGATGTGCCGCGAAAGCAATATGAGAAGCTGCTGGCCGCGGCCATGGAATCGCCCGACCTCAATTTCTGACAAAAACGGTCCGGATCACTTTGCAACTCTTGATTTATTCGACTCCCGATAAGATAGTGCAAGCCTATTCCATGGAGTCCAAATGAAACTTCTTGTCCTGTTTTTTGCGCTGTTCGCATCCCTTTCCTCCACATCCCAGGCCGCGACTTACCAGGAACTTTTCGGCAAGCTGCCGGAAAACCCCGAGCTCGCCGAGATCGTCAAGACGATCGATTTTCAGCAGGGCAAGATCGATCTGCCGGTCGCAGAGGCCAGCCTGAAGCTTGGAAAAGATTTCTATTATCTTGGCGGTGAGGACACCGAAAAGGTGCTGGTGAAGATCTGGGGTAACCCGCCGGGTGCCGCCAATGGCACGCTCGGCATGATTTTCCCCGTCCAGTTTGCGCCCGAATCTCAGGGGGCCTGGGGCAGTATCATCACCTGGGATGAAGAGGGACACGTATCGGATGATGATGCGGCCGCAACCAATTTCGACGCCGTTCTGGCCGATCTGAAGCAACAGACGCTGGATGCCAATCCCGAGCGCACAAAAGAGGGCTATGAACCGATTACGCTGGTGGGTTGGGCCTCGCCGCCTCACTACGACCGCGACAGGCATGTGCTGCATTGGGCGCGCGATCTGCTCTTCGGCACCGATCAGGCAACTCCCCACACACTGAATTACCAGATGCGGGTTCTAGGCCGTGAGGGCGTCGTGGGTCTCAATTTTGTCGCCGGCATGGATCAGCTCGAACAGGTCAAGCAGAGCATCGAGCCGACCATGGATATCATCGCCTTCAATCCGGGCAAGGCCTATGATGACTATGTGGAAGGCGACAAGCTTGCGGCCTACGGGCTGGGCGGGCTGATCGCAGCCGGCGCCGGCGCCAAGATTGCCGCAAAGCTCGGCTTCCTGGCGATCTTCCTTGCCTTCTTCAAGAAGGCCGGTGTTGTCGTCGTCCTGGCGCTGGGCGCGCTTCTGAAGCCGGTCCTCGGCCTCTTCCGCCGCAAGCAACCGGAACCGGTGGCTCAGACCGTGGCAGAGCCGGAAAACAAAGATCAGGACGCGTGATTCTTATCTGAAGGGTGATGCAGAGCGCGTCACCCTTCGCGCCAAGTCTCCGTTATAGAAGATGACTTCTAAAGCCTACTGGCTCTTGGTTTCCGTCTCGCTCGGCGCCGGCACATCGGATGATTGCTTGCAGCCCGTGAGCCAGACGTCATAGACCGGATGGTCGACGGCATTCAGACCCGGCGAAGCGGCAAACATCCAGCCCGTAAAGATCCGGCGAATCTTGCGATCGAGCGTGATCTCATCGACTTCCACGAAGGAAGAGATCTTCTGCGCTTCGGTCTCGTCGCGGCTGTAGCAGACGCGCGGCGTCACCTGAAGCGCGCCGAACTGAACGGTCTCATCGATATAGACATCGAATGTGGTGGTGCGGCCGGTGATCTTGTCGAGACCGGCAAAGACGGCGACGGGATTCTTGATCTTCTCGGCCTGCGCCAGACCCACCGGCATGACGATGGTTGCAGCAAGAGCGGCAACGGCAAAAGCCGCTGCACGATTGATCGAAAATCCGTTCATGTCGCCTCGTTTCCGCACGCTGGTCATCGCGTGAGCGATAAAGCGCAAATATGGCCGCAAGAGGATGTCAGCCGCGCGGCGTCCAGGCGTCGTAGTCGCCGGTCACCCGCGGGCGTTCGCCGCCAGCCGCCATCGAACCCTTCGGCCGATAGGCGAAAGCGGTACCGGTCTTGTTGGCCTGATGCGGCTTCTGCCATTCGCGCGCCTTGTAGCTCTCGTCGGTCGGCGGCGTATCGGTGCGATGATGCATCCAGCCATGCCAGGCCACCGGAATCTTGGACGCATCGGCATAGCCGTTATAGATCACCCAGCGGCGCGTACGGCCTTCGGGGTCCTTCCCGCCTTGATAATAGGTATTGCCGAATTCATCCTGGCCAACCCGCTTGCCATGACGCCAGGTATGCAGGCGCGTACCAGCCGTCTGTCCGTTCCACCAGGTGAAAAACTGCACGAGAAATTTCATGATCGGGTCCTGACATTCATTTCCGGGAGTCGCGCGAGACCCGGTTCAGACACTCGCTTATGCCGCCGACAGCGTGGAAAGTCCAGCCTTGTTTGAAGTTGGAAGCGCCGGAAATACCAAAGTTTCAACGGCTCTTTTGCCACGCTCGAAATGGAGCGGCTGGCCTCAGAAGGCGAGCGTCTTTTCGAAGATAAGCGCCGGCAGACCCGATTGGTCGGCAGCGCAATTTTCGGTCCGCCCGACCTCGGCAAAGCCCAGCCCCTCGTAGAATCGGATGGCCTTGGCATTTTCTGGCGACACTTCGAGCTTCATGCGCTCGGCATCGGGAAAACAGGTTTCGACTTCGGCGAAAAGGTCGCGACCGATGCCCTGCCCCTGCAGATCCGGATGCACATAGAGCTGGTGCAACATCGCCGTCTTCTTCTCGGTGGCAGACATGGACGCATAGGCCATGCCGCCGATGCGCCTGCCATCGTCGGCAACCACGAATTCGGAATGCGGCCGCGCGAGTTTTGCCGACAGCGCGGCCACGGAATGCCAGGCCTTTGTCAGCGCTTCCACCTTTTCGGCACCGTAGATCGAATCGTAGGTCGCGTGCCATGTCGCCCGCAACAGGTCCGACACGCGGGCGAGGTCGGACTCCGAAGCGGACCGGACGAAGAAGGTCATTCCTCGATCCCGAGCTTGGCCTTGACGAGCGCCTGCACCGCCTGCGGATTGGCCTTGCCGCCGGTTGCCTTCATCACCTGGCCAACGAACCAGCCAGCCAGCGTCGGCTTGGCCTTGACCTTGGCGACCTGGTCGGGATTGGCAGCAATGATATCATCGACAGCCTTCTCGATCGCACCGGTATCGGTCACCTGCTTCATGCCGCGCGCCTCGACGATCTCGCTCGGTACGCCGCCCTCGTTGAAGACGATTTCGAACAGGTCCTTGGCGATCTTGCCCGAAATGGTGCCATCGGCGATCAGGTCAATGATACCGCCCAGCTGATCCGGCGACACCGGCGTTTCTTCAATGCCCTTGCTGGCCTTGTTGAGCGCACCCAGAAGATCGTTGATCACCCAGTTGGCCGCAATCTTGGCATCGCGGCCATCCGCCAGCTTTTCGAAATAATCGGCAATCGCCTTTTCCGACACTAGCACCGAAGCGTCATAGATGGTCAGGCCGAGATCCTTGACGAAACGCTCCTTCTTGTCGTCCGGCAGTTCCGGAAGATCGGCCAGAAGCTTGCCGACGAAATCATTGTCGAATTCGAGCGGCAGCAGGTCCGGATCGGGGAAGTAGCGATAATCATGCGCATCTTCCTTCGAACGCATCGAGCGGGTCTCGCCCTTGGCCGCGTCGAAGAGGCGGGTTTCCTGGTCGATCGAGCCGCCCTCTTCGAGGATGGCGATCTGGCGACGGGCTTCGTATTCGATCGCCTGGCCGACGAAGCGGATCGAGTTGACGTTCTTGATCTCGCAACGGGTGCCGAATTCGCCGCCCGGCTTGCGCACCGAGACGTTGACGTCGGCGCGCATCGAGCCTTCGTCCATGTTGCCGTCGCAGGTGCCGAGATAGCGCAGGATCGTCCGAAGCTTGGTGAGATAGGCCTTGGCCTCGTCGGACGAGCGCAGGTCGGGCTTGGACACGATTTCCATCAGCGCCACGCCCGAACGGTTGAGATCGACATAGGACATGGTCGGATGCTGGTCGTGCAGCGACTTGCCGGCATCCTGCTCCAGATGCAGCCGCTCGATGCCGATTTCGATATCTTCGAACTGGCCCTGACGGTCCGGACCGAGTGAGATCACGATCTTGCCTTCGCCGACGATCGGATCCTTGTACTGCGAAATCTGGTAGCCCTGCGGCAGGTCCGGATAGAAATAGTTCTTGCGGTCGAACACCGAGCGATGGTTGATCTGGGCCTTCAGGCCAAGACCGGTGCGAACTGCCTGCTTGACGCATTCCTCGTTGATCACCGGCAACATGCCGGGCATTGCGGCATCCACGAGCGAGACGTTGGAATTCTGCGGCCGGCCGAATTCGGTCGAGGCACCGGAAAACAATTTCGAATTGCTGGTCACCTGTGCATGGACTTCCATGCCGATCACCACTTCCCAATCGCCGGTGGCGCCGGGAATGAAGCGTTTCGGATCGGGGGTACGGACGTCGACAATGGTCATTTTCCAGCCTTCTGCATCAGCCATCAAGGGATATTCTCCGGTAAAACAATCCGGGGACCGAGGCAAGTACCAAGGCACGTTTCCGGATCGCCGGAATAGATCCTGTTGCGATCTCCGGGCTGAAAATGCAATCCCGTGAAGGGCTTCAAGTCGTCTGCGCAACCTGCTAACATAGTTCTCGTATCAGGTTCGCATCCGGTGTCATGAGTAAAACGAATCGAAACATCCGTGCCGAAGGCGCAAAGATCGGCATGGCATTTCTGCTGGCCACGACGCTTCTTGCGTCTCCGGCAGCTGCGTTCGAAATTTTCGGCTGGAAATTCTTCGAAAAAGAGGCCGATCCGGCCATCACCGATCCGCTGCGCTATGACGTGACCCTTGCCACCGGAGACAAGGACATCGATGAAGAGCTGCAGGATACGTCGGCTCTGTTCCAGGACCGCAAGGACCCGGTCAATGGCGACCTCGGTTTGGTCATCAAGGCCCGCGACGATCGCGACCGCCTCATCGCGCGCCTCTATGAAGATGGCCGCTACGGCGCCGTTGTGAAGGTCGCCATCGATGGCACCGATATCGAAAATCTGCCCGCAGTCCCCGTTTTCCCGCGGGATCGTCCGGTACCGGTCAACGTAACGGTGGAGCCTGGCCCAACCTTTACGATCGGCAACATTCATTTAACGGGCGACGCCGCCCGGCTTGATCCGGCAGCCTACAAGCTCGTGCCGGGTGGACCGGCAGGCTCGAACCTCGTTATCAATGCCGCCAACCGTATGGTCGCTGATCTAGAGGCCGAGGGCCGACCGCTTGCCAAACTCACCGAACGCAATCTGGTCGCCGATCACGAAACCAACACGGTCGAGATCACCATCGGCGCCAATGGCGGCCCGGTCGCAGATGTCGGCACTGTCAAGGCGCATGGATCGGCCTCGGTCGATCCGGAATTCGTCGAGACCTGGTCGCGGCTTGAACCGGGCCGTCGCTATTCGCCGGAAGAGATCAAGGATGCCTCCGAACGCCTGCGCAAGCTCGGCGTCTTTTCCTCGGTGGCAATCACGCGACCGGATCGGTTGTCGCCGGATGGCACCATTCCGCTCGACATCGCACTTGTGGATGGCAAGCAGCGCTATTTCGGTGTCGGTGCGCAGTTTTCGTCGATCGATGGCTTTGGTTTTTCGGGCTATTGGGGCCACCGCAACCTGTTCGGCAAGGCCGAATCCCTCAAGCTGAGCGGCTCGGTCTCGCGGCTTGGCGAGACCTGGGATATCCAGGACCTTACTTATGTAACTGCGCTCGAATTCTCCAAGCCGGCGATTTTCGATGCCTATTCCACACTCAACGCCCGCCTGTCGGCGGAAGCGGAAAGCCCAGACAGCTATCGTTCGAAATCCCTCACCGCCGAGGCGAATATCGGTTATGATTTTTCGAAGATCGATACGGCGACCTTCGGTGTCGATCTCACGCTCAACCAGAGCGAAGACGAGGTTTACGGCCAGTCGCGCTTCCTGACACTGTCCAAGCCCGTCAGCTGGCAACGTGATGCGAGCAATGACAAGCTCAACCCGACCAGCGGCTATCGCTTCAACCTTGCCGCCACGCCGAGCTACGAATTCCTGCACGATAACTTCTTCACCACGCTGGAAGGGTCTGTGTCGGCCTACCAGGGGCTTGGTTCGGAAGATCAGGTCGTGCTCGCCGCCAAACTGTCGGCCGGCACGCTACTCTTTGCCCCGGATCTCGCCGATGTGCCGGCCACGCGGCGCTTCTATGCCGGTGGTGGCGGATCGGTACGCGGGTTCGGCTATCAGGAAATCACCCCTTACAATGCCGATGGCGAAGCGCTCGGCGGCCGTTCCTATCTGCTGGGTTCCTTCGAAACCCGCATCAAGGTCACCGACAGTGTCGGTCTGGTTCCCTTCATCGATGTCGGCAGCGTCACGAGCAGTTCGACACCCGGCTTTTCCGATTTCCGCGCCGGTGCAGGCATCGGCCTGCGCTATGCGACGCCCTTCGGCCCGTTGCGGCTTGATGTAGCGATGCCACTCAACCCCTATCCGGGCGGCAGCCGCTACGGTATCTATGCTGGTATCGGCCAGTCCTTCTGATGATGGTGGCGAAATCGCGTTGGGAGGGGGAATTGCCCAGACCGGGCCGCATTGTTGTGGCATGGAAGAGTTGAAATTCGGCCGGATACACCCAGATGCGCCTCTGGGCCACATGAAGTGACGTTGCGAAGCGGGAACGATGACTGAAGCACCAAAGCCCTCCCTGGTCCGAAAGATCATCCTACGCAGTTTCGCGACCCTTGCAGGGCTGCTGGCGCTTCTCGTTGCCTTTCTGGCGTTCGTGGCGGCCACGGGCATCGGAAGCCAGTTCCTTGCCGGACAGGCCGCCCGCCTCGCGTCTTCCACAGATCTGACGATCACGATCGAAGGCACCGAAAATCTTCTGGGCAGTGACACGCGCGTCAAGCGCATCACGCTTGCCGATACGAAGGGCCCGTTCGCCGAGATCGAAGGTGTGGCAATCGACTGGTCGCTGCGCGAACTGCTGACCCTTCGCTTCCACGCGACCGATCTCGTTGCCGACAGCATCCGTTTCGATCGCCTGCCGGTGACCATCGAGCCGTCCCAACCGAGCTCGGGAGAGTTTTCGCTTCCAGTGGAAGTGAAAATCGACCGGATCGAACTGGCCCGCATTGTTCTCGGCAAGGAGCTCGTCAAGCAGGAAACCGTCCTCGCGCTCGCCGGTTCCGCCCAGGCGGTTGAGGACCGGATTTCCGCCCAGATCACGGCCTTGCAGGCCGAACGGCCCGAAGCGCAGGCCAGGATCGATCTCGACTATCGCATCAACAGCCAGTCTCTCACGGCCAATGCCAGCATCAGCGAGCCGAAAAACGGCATCATCGCCCGATTGCTCGCCTTGCCCGGCCTGCCTCCCGTCGCCATCGACATTGCCGGCAAGGGCCCGCTTTCCGACTGGTCGGGAACCATCGCCGCCGATGTCGATGCCCAGCGCATCTATGATGCCGAATTCCGCCATGCCCTGGTCGACACCGGACTGCATACGATTGTCCTCAAGGGTGACGGTCAGCTCGGCGCGCTGATGCCGCCCGACCTCAAGAGCCTGTTCGCGGGGCGGACGCTGCTCAATCTCGAAGCGGGATTCGATGCGAACGGACTTGTCACCATCACCTCCGGCGAGGCACGCAACGACAGCCTGATCCTGACCGCAGGCGGCACGCTCGATCCCAATGGGGCGGCCGATCTTCTGGTCAAGCTCGAAGCACCTCAGGGCGAGATCGATTTCGGATGGACGCTGGCCTCCGGCTCTCTCGCTGCCAAGATCAAATCGGCGGAAATGCGGATTGCCGGCACCTACGCGGCCGCAACCCTCGATGCTTCGGCAACTATCGGCTCGCTTGCCTTGCCGCAGGGCACGTTCGGGTCGGTAACCCTTACAGCAAAAAGCGGCGATCTGGATCTCGGCAAACGCACAGGAACGATCGAAGCGAGACTGACCGCAGCCGATATCGCCATGGCGGATCCCGCACTTGCGCGTCTGGTCGCGGCACCCGCCGAAGTCCGCACCACGCTGCGTCTCGGCGAAGTGGAATGGTCCATCGATCGTCTGGCGCTCGAAAGCCCGGAGATCGGCGGAACACTTGCAGCGCGTTTCATCCCCGGAACGCAGGCGCTGACAGCGCAGCTCAAGACCTTTGTCCGTTCCGGTGCCATCCTGCCTGCCGATCTCGCCGCAAGGGCCGGCGAGACGGTATCGCTCTCGGCAGAACTTTCCGGAACGCTCGGCGAACATCTCGCCCTCAGCAATGCAACGGTCAAATCCGGCCTCGCAACGATCGATGCCACCGGCAGCCTCGATGGCGATAGCATCACGCTCGATCTGAAGGGCACGGTACCGGAGCTCGCCGCCCTGTCGCCCACCTTGGCCGGCAAGGCAGATCTGGTCGCATCCTTGTCCGGTTCGGTAACCGCCCCGGATCTGAAGCTCGAACTTGCCATCCCCGAAGGCAAGATCGCCGGCCAATCGCTGCAGGCGCTTACCGCGACGATTGCCGGCAAGGCGGATGCGAATGATCCCCGGGCGCGGCTTGATCTAACCGCGAGCCTTGCGGGGCAGGCGATCACGGGCGGGCTCGATCTCGTGCGCAGCAATGGCGCTCTCAACCTCTCCGGAATCGTGTTCGAGGCGGCGCCCAACCGCATCACAGGCGCGCTTTCACTTGATGACGCCTTCAAACCGAAAGGGCAGTTCGATCTCGCCCTCAGCGATCTTGGCCGCCTTGCCGCACTTGTCGGCGTTGAAGCCACGGGCGCCCTTTCCGGCAAGACGACGATAGAACCGGCAAAGGATGGATTGAGCGTCAATCTGGCCGCGACGGGAGAGACGATCTCGTCTGCGGGCGTCACGATCACCAAACCCGATCTGGCACTGGTTTTCAACAGCACCAATGGCGGCACGCTCACCGGACAGTTCCAAGCCAAGGCGCTTTCCTCCGCAGCCGGCCCGATCGACAATCTGACGCTCAAGCTTGAGGGCGCACTCGCCCAGATCAATTACCAGCTGGATGCGACCTACGATCAGGCACCGGTGACGCTGGCCGGCACGATCCGCAACGACGCCGATGGCCAGGCGATCGAAATCGCGCAGCTCTCTGCCACTCCGCGAGGCATTCCGGTTGCACTCGAGCTGCCAGCCATCATCTCGATCAAGGAGGGCGTCACCTCGATCGATGCCTTCGCGCTCGCGGTCGATAGCGGCAGCCTCACCCTCGCAGGAACGGCCGGCAAGGACCTGAACCTGACCGCGAAACTCGATCATCTCCCGGCCGCGATCGCCAACCGCTTTGCCGAAGGCGCAGGCCTCTCCGGCACCGTCACGGCAAGCGCGACAATCACCGGACCGGCCTCAAAGCCGGAGATCCGCTTTACCGTCGGCATTCCGGACCTCGGCGCATCCGCTCTCGGCGCGGCTGGTGTGAAACCGCTCGACATCAAGCTCGATGGCGGGCTGGCAGACAATCGAATGCAGTTCAAGGCAACCGCCACCAACACGGACGCCCTGGCGCTTTCCGCAAACGGGACGATCGGTCTTGAGAGTGGCAACCCGGCTGATATCGCGCTCACCGGTCAGGTCCCGCTCAATGTGGCCCTCGCAAGCCTGGATACCAGAGGGCGCAAGATCGCGGGCCGCGCCGAAATCGCAGCAACGCTGAAAGGACCGATTGCGAGCGCGACGCTCGCTGGCAAGATCCGCACTGACAAGGCTACGGATGCCGAACTCGGCGATTTCGGCCTGACCGCCGATCTCGGTGGCCAGCTGCCGGATCGCTTCCAGCTCGACAGTCTGTCGGTTCGGACCAACGCCTTTGAAGCTGCCGGCAAGGCCGGTTATGCGGCAGGCGATGTAAGTGCGGATATCAAGGGCCGGCTGTCCGACATCCGTCTCCTTCTCCCCGATGCCTCGGGTGCCGCAGACTTCACGCTCTCTGCTGCCGGCAAGCTGCCCGCCCTGCCTGTCACGGCAACCGTCCTCATGCAGGATGCAAGCCTTGCCGGTCGCAAGGTCAAGGATCTCACCGTCCGTCTCGACGGCGTTGCAGATTCCACTGCGCCGACGGCAAAGATTACGGTCAACGGATCGCTCGATGGACAAGTCGTGGATATTGCCGCCGATGTGGTTGGTAAACAGGGTCAATTCTCGCTTCCCTCCCTGTCTGCAAAGATCGGAAAGAACACGGCCAGCGGCGCCATCGCGCTCGGCGACAATTTTCTGCCGGCTGGCAAGGTCTCATTCAATCTCCCAGACATTGGCCTGCTGGCCGCTCTGGCAGCCCAGAAGGCATCCGGCGATCTTGCTGGCGAAATCGATATCGCCTCTTCGAACAACAGGATTTCCGCAACCGTCAAGGCGAGCGGCAAGGGCATCGAGGCCGCCGGCGCCCGGATCGACCAGCCACGGATAAACCTGGTGATCGAGGACATCGCCGCGGGCCGTATCTCCGGCACGATTGCCGCAAAGACAATCACATCCGGAGAAAACAGGATCGGCGATCTCGCTCTCGCATTCGATCGCGCCGGCAACCAGACCGGTTTTGACCTCAAATCACTCTTCGACGGCAAGCCGCTGACCGCCAAGGGCAGCCTCAACCAGACCGCCGATGGTCTGGCGATTGCGCTTGACGCCTTTCAGGGCACGCCACGCAAGATCCCTGTCCGCCTGCAGAAACCGACCGTGATCCAGATTCTCAATGGCGGCGCCCGCCTTGACGGTCTTTCGATCGAGGCCGGCAAGGGCAATGTCACTGTCAGCGGAACTGCAGGCGACAGGCTTGACCTCAAGATCGGCGTGCGCGCGCTGCCACTCAGCCTCGCCAACATCTTTTCACCCGGGCTCGGCGCCGAAGGCAGTCTCGATGCATCGATCACGGCCAAGGGCAGCGCAGCCGCACCGAGCGTGAGTTACGATGTAACCTTGAAGAATGTCGCGGCCAGCCAGACAAAATCGCTGGGTTTGAAAGCCTTTGCCATCGGCGCCAAGGGCAAGCTCGAGAACAATGTCGTGTCGGTCGTTCTTTCCGCCTCCAATCCGGACCGGCTGCAGATCAGGCTCGGCGGCACGGCGGGTCTTGCAAAAGGCAACCCGCTCAATCTCACGGTCGATGGAACGCTTCCCTTCGCGGTCGCCTCCGGCATCCTGGCGCAACAGGGGATCGCTGTGAAGGGAGATGCAAAACTCGCTCTCAAGATCGCGGGCGCCGCTGCGGATCCGCAGATCTCCGGCACCATCTCCACATCGGGCTCGGAACTCACCGTCATCCGGCAAAATCTCGTGCTCGAGAAACTCAATGCCCGGGTGGCCTTGACGGGCAAGCAGGCAACGATCGAAGCGATGACGGCCAATCTGCGTGGCGGCGGTTCGGTCGCCGTTAGCGGTACCGTCGGCTTTGCGCCCGGATCCGGCTTCCCCGCCAATCTCGCAATCAAGCTCGACAATGCCGTCTATACCGATGGCAAGCTCGTCGCGTCGAAACTGTCCGGAGACCTCAAAGTCACGGGCAATCTCTTGGCGGGACCAAGGCTCGGCGGCACGATCAACATTGCACGAGCCGACATTACCATTCCAGAAAAGCTGCCGTCGTCGCTGGCGCAGATCAAGGTGAAGCACAAGAACGCCTCGCCCGAGATCAAGGAGCAGGCCCGCGAACTGGCCGCCGATCGCGGCAGCCAAGACAAGGGCAAGGAGAGCAGCGGCCTGGTGCTCGACCTGAAAATCTCTGCACCACGCAAGATCTTCGTTCGCGGTCGAGGGCTCGATGCCGAACTGGGCGGCGACGTCACGATCACCGGCTCATCAGCAGCACCCAACGTCTCCGGCGGCTTTACCATGCGGCGCGGTCGCCTGGCGATCGCCGGCAAGCGGCTCGATTTCTCCTCGGGAACCATCAGTTTTGGTGGCGGCATGCTGCCGGAGCTCAATCTCGTCGCCACCAGCACCGTCAGTTCTACGACCGTCAGCGTAACCGTGAGCGGGCTTGCAGACAATCCGGCTTTCACCTTCTCATCCTCGCCTGCCCTGCCCCAGGACGAAGTGCTGGCCATGCTGATCTTCGGTCGCACCTCGACCGGTCTTTCTCCGGTCCAGATCGCGATCCTTGCGGATGCTGTGGCCACACTGTCGGGTGGCCAGTCCAATTCCCTGTTCAACAAGCTGCGTCAGGGCCTCGGCGTCGATAATCTCGACGTCGGCACCGACGACAGTGGCAAGGCCTCAGTCACCGCTGGTAAATATCTCAACAACCGCACCTATCTCGAACTGAAGCAGGAATCGGACAACAGTTCGAAAGCGGCGATCAATCTCGATATAGGCAAAGGTGTGAAATTGCGTGGCGAAGCCGGCTCGGACGGTTCGGCCGCCACCGGCATCTTCTACGAAAAGGAATATTGAGCCGCGGCGCTAGCTGGTTTCAGAACTGTCCGTACGGCAGGTCCGAAACATCTTCCTCGAACAGGATCTTGACGAGGCCGACCGTGTCGACGTCGCGGTCGAGCTTGTCGGACCAGACCGCGGTCATCCAGTTGATCTGGTAGCCCCGGTTCTTGAGAAAGGCGAGCGCCGGCCCGTTCTGGGAATGGGTTTCCACCGTCACGCGGTCGTATTCCTGATCGCGGATTTCCTGTTCCAGCTGCTGCAGCAACAGGCCGCCGACCCCCTGACGTTGCCAGATCGGATCGACCCAGAGATCGGTAATGGCATTGTCGAGATTCTGCCGCGCCGCCCATCCCAGAATCTGTCCACCCTTTTCGGCAACATCGATCGACAGATAAT
This sequence comes from Fluviirhizobium alvei, assembly GCF_030551875.1. Lineage (GTDB taxonomy): Bacteria > Pseudomonadota > Alphaproteobacteria > Rhizobiales > Rhizobiaceae > Rhizobium_E > Rhizobium_E alvei. Next base: position 45,382 of record NZ_JAUOZU010000003.1, read on the forward strand.
ACTGCTGGGTGAATTCGACGAAGGCCCGCAGGGCATTGTCCCGCATCAGGTTGGCATCGATCCAGCCTTCGATCGCACTCTCCCAGGCACGCAAGCCGATGGCAGCAAGCTCAAGCGCTTCGTCTTCCCGCGCATTGCGGATGCTTGTCATGGATTCTCCCGGCCAATGATTGTGCAAGCCTAGCAAGGGAAAAGAGTTTTCGCCAGTGGCTAAACGGCTCGATGCACCGTCTCTTCTGCGCGTCGCACCCAGGCCCATACGAGCACGATGGTTGCCATGGCGACCGCTGCCTGAAGCCAGAAATAGACCATGAAATCGATTGCGGACCCGTAAGGCGGATTACCGGGCAAGGCATCGCGCATGGTCGGGATCACGAACAGCAGGGCCGCAATCCACACCAGAACCTCGAAATTGAAGTCGCGATTGTGCAGCATGACATGGATGGCGACCCAGAGGGAGCAGAGCGTCACCACGATAACGGAAAACACCGAAAGCCCGATAACGAACAGTTCGATCCCCGACCGGGAAAGCGTGAGGATATCCCCCACATCCTTTTGGTTGCTTGCATCTTCGACCATCGTCACCGTGAGATTGTGCGGAATATCGTCCAGCACCGTGCGCATCGGAATGGGATGATTGTCGACACTGGCTTCGATATCGAGTTCGGCACGATACTGATCGAAGGGATAGTTGAGGATATCGCCGGAATCGATTTCGATCGTCGCGGCCATGGGCGGCAAAACGGTGTTGGCGAGGAACGTATGCTCGACGAACCCGTCGCCCCCCTCCACCTTCAGGCTGATATCCTTGCTGAGCTTGCCATCCTTGCCCACGAACTCGCCGCCAATCGGCAACAGATGCAGCACCAGCTTGCCGTTGTTGAAATCGGCCACGGCGATATCGATCGTCAGGGCCGTCGCCGGCGCGTTCGACGGAATGCTGACAGGCACATGCCGATGTTCGAAGGCGAACATGATGTTGACGCCGCAATAGGCCACAACGCTGATGAATGTCAGCACGAACAGAAGAACGGTGCGCGCCTTGCGGCTCGTCGTCTTCGGTCCCGCGGCCGGTGCCGGCAGGCCCGGCGTCTGCGGCTCGATCGCCCCGCCATGGCGTAGCGTCACGATCGTCTCGGCAATTCGCGCGCCGTCCTCGGCAAGACGCAATTCCGCATCGATCCGCTGCGGCGGCTGGCCTTCGGCGTGCAATTTTTCCTTCAACCGTTGCAACAATTGCGGCACATGGCGCGACAGAGGCACATCCTGCGCGGTCGACCAGTAATGTTCGAACGTTCTTTCGAACAAGGAAATATAGCGATTGCTTTCGCCGACCTGCGACATAGCTTTTTTCCGACCACTAAAATGAACTCAATAAAAGCTTCTGGCCCAATACTGTCCCCGGCCCGATAGCATTCCTAGTCTTATGCATAGTCTTGTAGAAATCAAATACGTATTTTGACGTGGGTTTACCCAGAAAAACAAAGCCGACAAATGCCCCCTTTGGCTCCCATCGCGGACATCGACAGGGAGGCTCGGATCATCTTGCAGAACCGGTCCGCCTGCCCTATATCGGGCCTATCGATGGAGTTTGGATGTTCCGTACACAAGAGACCCGCTGAAGGCCGTTGCCCGCTTTGAAGCGCGCAATGGCCAGCAACAAGGAACCCCGGTCGCCTTTGGCGCCGGATAGTTTGTTGCGCCCTTTTAAGGGCCAGTCGGAATACTCATCATGGACATCAATCGCTCGGAACAGCGAATCCTTCACCTGCTCGCCCAAGGCGGCTGGATCGAACATACAAGATCTGAAAAAGCCAAGATCGCCAGCGTCCGCTGCTTCAGCCGCGATGGCTGGATCTATCCTGGTCTCGATCTCGACCTCTTTCGCAAGCTGAAGAGGCTGAAGGCCATCGCCTCCAGACAAGGCAAACCCTACCGGATAACCGAACGCGGTCTGGCACTCGTCCGCGCACAGCTCGACAACTGCTAGCCGAAAAACAGGAAACGCCGCGAGTTTCTGATATCGCGGCGTTTCGATCGTTTCATTGATACGCCCGCTGCCGCTCTCGGTCTGGCCGGGAGCGTCGGCTTCTTACCACCAGCGCTCGGCCGTAAACTTGCCCGCGGCCTGTTCGATCACATGGGCCGTCTGGAACAGGGTTTCCTCGTCGAATGGCTTGCCGATCAGCTGCAGGCCGAGCGGCAGACCCTTGTGATCGAGACCGGCCGGTACGGCAATGCCCGGCAGGCCGGCCATGTTCACCGTCACAGTGAAGATGTCATTGAGATACATTTTCACCGGATCGTTGGCGAGGTCCTCATCGGCAATGCCGAAGGCGGACGACGGGGTCGCCGGTGTCAGGATCGCATCGACACCCGCATTGAAGGCGAGTTCGCAATCGCGCTTGATCAGCGTCCGCACCTTCTGGGCCCGGATGTAATAGGCATCGTAATAGCCGGCCGACAGAACATAGGTGCCGATCAGGATACGGCGCTTGACCTCGGAGCCGAAACCGGCGGCACGGGTCTTTTCATACATGTCGGTAATATCGTTGCCCTCGACGCGGAGCCCGTAACGGACGCCATCATAACGGGCGAGGTTGGACGAGGCTTCCGCCGGTGCGACGATATAGTAAGCCGGCAGCGCATATTTGGTATGCGGCAGCGAGATATCGACGATCTCGGCACCGGCGTCCTTCAGCCAGGCGATGCCTTTCTGCCAGACGGATTCGATTTCCTCCGGCATGCCCGCGACACGATATTCCTTCGGAATGCCGATGCGGATACCCTTCATCGAGCGGCCGATCGCCTTCTCGTAATCCGGCACCGGCAGATCGACCGAGGTCGTGTCCTTCGAATCGGTGCTCGCCATCGATTTCAGGAGAATGGCGGCATCGCGCACGTCACGCGCGATCGGACCGGCCTGATCGAGCGACGAGGCGAAAGCAACGATGCCCCAGCGCGAGCAGCGTCCGTAGGTCGGCTTGATGCCGACCGTACCGGTGAACGCGGCCGGCTGGCGGATCGAACCACCGGTATCGGTTGCCGTTGCACCGGCGCAGAGCTGGGCGGCAACGGCAGCGGCAGAACCGCCCGACGAACCGCCGGGAACCAGATCGGCATTGGAGCCCTTGGCACGCCAGGGGTTCTTCACCACGCCGTAATAGGAACTTTCGTTGGACGAACCCATGGCGAACTCGTCCATGTTGAGCTTGCCAAGCATGACGGCGCCGTCATTGAAGAGGTTCTGCGTCACGGTCGATTCATATTCCGGCTTGAAACCATCGAGAATGTGGCTGCAGGCCTGCGTGTGAACGCCCTTGGTGGCGAAGAGATCCTTGATGCCAAGCGGAATACCTTCGAGTGCGCCGGCCTGGCCGCGAGCGATGCGCTCGTCGGATTGCTTGGCCTGTGCGCGGGCAATCTCCGGCGTTAGCGCCACATAGGCATTGATGGCAGGATTGGCGGCATCGATCGCCTGAATATAGGCCTCCGTCAGCTCCTGGGCGGTAATTTCCTTACCGGTGAGCTTGGCGCGGGCTTCTGCGATGGTCAGGCTGGTCAGTTCGCTCATGGATCAATTCACTTCGTGTCAGGCAGCAAGCTGCTTGTGGTAAAAGACCGAAAATTCGGAGTTGGGATAGTCGAGCACCGGGCCACAACGGGTGAAGCCGGCTTTCTCATAAAGCGCCCAGGCATCGGGATGACGGTCACCGGTTTCGAGAACGAGCGTCTCGATTCCCTCGTTCATCGCCTTGTCGACCATTTCGCCCAGAATACGGCGGGCGATGCCCTGGCCTCGCCATTCGGGGCGGGTATACATCCGCTTCACTTCGCCGATCCGCTTTCCATGGCGCCGCATCGCACCGCAGGCAACGGCCTCGCCATGCTCCCGGCAGACCCAGAGGGTGCAGTCGGGTTCCGCAAGTTCCTCCACCGACAGGTGAAAACAGAATTCCGGCGGAGTCAGGCTCAGAAGATGGGCGTTGAGCTCGGAAACCAGAGCCCGGACCTCATCCTGCAACGGCGATTCTATGGCAACGGAAAGCGCCATGGCCTACTCCACGACCTTGGGCACCTGGAAATAGTTCTCTGCGGTCATCGGTGCATTGGCAACGATCTTGTCGGCGATATTGCCGTCATTAACGACATCGGCGCGCTTTTTCATCGCCATCGGCGTCACGGACGTCATCGGCTCGACGCCATCGACATCCACTTCCGACAATTGTTCAACGAAACCGAGAATGCCATTGAGCTCGCCGGTCATCCGCACGGCCTCGTCTTCGCTTACGGCCAGACGGGCCAGCCGCGCCACACGTTTGACAGTCGCCACATCAACTGACATCACAGTCTCCAGTCATGAAAAGGTCATGCCCGCTATAAAGCCGCAGGGCCAAGCGCGCAACGGTCTTGAATGCGGGCATGGTTGAAAATCGACGTCAGATCGTCACGATCCCGCCGGGCGCCGGCACTTCCATTCGCGTTTTCGTTCCTTCCATGGCGCTGACGAACTTGTCGGCATTCGGCTCGAGCAGGCCGAACGTGCCATAGTGGCAGGGAATGACGGTGTCGAAGGAGAAATAGCGCTGGCAGGCCAGGGCTGCAACCGCACCGCCCATGGTGAAACGGTCGCCCACCGGAACCAGGCCGATATCGGGCTGATGCAGTTCGTTGATCAGCGCCATGTCACCGAAAATGTCGGTATCGCCCATATGCAGAAGCGTCGGCTCGTCATCGAAATGCAGCACGAGACCATTGGCATTGCCGAGCGCGTGCGAGACGCCATCCTCGGTCACATGAGCCGACGAATGCAGCGCATTGACGAACGTCACCGAGAACCCGCCCGTATGGATGGTCCCACCTGTATTGCCCGGATTGGTTTTTTTGACACCCTTCTTGCCGATCCAGGCGGCGAGATCGGCATTTGCCACCACCTCGGCATCCAGTTCGTTCGCAAGCGTGATCGCATCGCCGACATGGTCCATATGGCCATGGGTCAGGAGAATATGGCTGGCCCCGGCGACGGCAGCCTTGCGATCCTGATGCGAAAAGGACGGATTATGGCTCAAGAACGGATCGATGAGGATCACCGCATTCTTGGTTTCAAGACGGAAAGCGGAATGACCAAGCCAATGAATTTTCATCTTCTTCTCCCTGTTGGTTGGCAGGAAACTTAAGAGCCGTTGTTGCGAACCGCAATGAACATCGTGGAAATTTTAAACTCCAACAGCATCAAGCTGTTGAAAAACCTTCCACCTTGAGAAAGTACCTCGCCCAGCGCGGATCGATGGCCGCGAGGAATTCTGCCCGATCCTGTCGGCTCGCTTCGGTCCCGCTGTCACTGCTTCTAGCGCAGCTTCGCGACAGTTCCGCGAACACGTCATAGAGCAGCTGGTCGGCAACGGCCGAACTATGCTCGAACAGCGCCTTTCCATCCTTCATCCGCACATAGTTATAGTCGAACTTCTCGCGGAAGACATAATCGCCATCACCGGCAAACGGTGGTGAAAAGGATGGCAAGAGCTCCGGATCGATCCCGTGCCGGCTCGCCATGTCGCGCAGGAGGTGTGCCAGTTGCGGCGGATCGAGAAGCGGGCGGTCCGGATGTTTCCAATGCGGCAACCCGTCGTCCGGTTCAGGCTCTGCCGGCTGTTGCCTTTGGGATTCACGCTTCGGCGCAACCGGTTTCGGTTTCATCTCAGGTTTGGGCTTTGCGATGATGGCGCCAATCGCGATCGAGGCAAACCAGGGAATTGCCATGACGATCGAATAGAGCACGAACCCGAAGGCGAGATTGTTGCTGTTGCGCTCCGCCGATAGCGTCGGATCCATCTGGGAAACCAGCACGCCAAACAGGATGACAAAGGGAAGACTGAGAAAAACGAGCCAGACGCCAATGCGTCGCGAACCCGTTACATGCCTGCGGATCCACCATCCGCCGCAAAAGCCGGCCAGGGCCAGCACAATCGGAACTGTCCAACCAAACACGCATTTCCTCCTGTCCGGAAATTCTTGGTATCATGACCGCCAAGACGAGAGAAATGCAACCGATCGATTTGCCTCGTTGCCTTTGTCTGGCAAATTGTTAAGTGAACCAAAGAACGCTGTCCGGTTTTGCGGACATAAAGGATTTGAGAGGCGACCATGGCAATCCTGACGATCGACGAGCTGGCAACGACGCTCGCACCCGGCGATCTCGTCGCAGGTCTCGACCTCGGCACGACCACGATCGGGCTTGCGCTTTCGGACAAGGGACGCCGCTTTGCGACGCCTCGCCCGGTCATCAATCGCAAGAAATTCACGCTCGATGCCGAGGTGCTGCTGGCCTTTGCGGCGAAGGAAGAGGTCAGGGCCTTCGTGATCGGCCTGCCGATCAACATGGACGGAAGCCAGGGGCCACGTGCCCAGGCGACCCGCGCCTTCGTCCGCAACATGGAACAGAAGACTGCGATTCCCTTCGTTTACTGGGATGAGCGACTTTCGACGGTCGCCGCCGAGCGCGCGCTGATCGAGATGGATGTGTCGCGCAAGAAGCGGGCCGAGCGGATCGATTCCGCCGCCGCCTCCTTCATTCTTCAGGGCGCACTCGACAGATTGTCGTCGATCGCCAATGCCGGCTCCTTCTGACCCGTAAGCTTGCGGGCCTGCCACCAGGCGGCAATAGCCTTGCGACGGCGGAAGGCCATCAGGCCAGCGAGAAGAAACGTATCGACAATGATGGCGCGCAGAACCAGCGGCGGAATGCTTTCCGGCGGCAGGCCGAGAATATGGCCGTAAATCTGGAACACCAGATCATGCATCTGCCGTGTCAGGATCAGCAATCCGAAATTGATGTCGTAGTAGGACAGGCCGTACCAGCTGCCAAGAAGCACGATCGGCAAAGCCCAGAAAATCAGAACCCACTTCATCCACACGCCCCTGTCCGGTGTGTCCGCGGCCAGAGCCGCGGACACGTCCCCCGGTCAACAGCCGGAACATTCCGCTGTTGTGATGGCTTCGGCATCGTTGTCCCCGATCGCCGAAACCCGAACTGAAACGATCATGCGAACCGGTTGATCCGGTCTCTCAGGTCAGCGGGTTTTGCCTGCCACGAAACACAGGCTCTCCGACCAGACGGTCGAACAGCCCCATGAGCGCGAGCATGAACAAGGGCACGCTGAAATCCTTGGCGATGAAGGCCAGTGCGAAGCCGATTGCCGAGACTTTGAAAAGCCTTGCAAATGCCTGCGCCATCTGAGCCTCCTGCCCCGGTGATCGATGGGATCACTGTCACAGTTAACGGCTTGTCGCGCAACGTAAACCATTTGTTAAGGTTAATTTCGAAGCGGCAGCGGTGGAAAAACCGCCTTATCTCCCACCGGTGACATCGACGATCGCACCGGTCGTATAGGAAGCCGCATCCGACAGAAGCCAGATGATGGCTTCGGCGACCTCCTCAGCACTCCCGGGCCGACCGAGCGGCGTTCCCTTGCCCAGTCGCGCGGCGCGATCCGGCTGGCCGCCGCTAGCGTGGATGTCGGTATCGATCAGACCGGGCCGCACCGCATTCACGCGAACCCCGGCCGGACCGAGCTCTTTTGAAAGACCGATCGCCAGCGTATCGAGCGCCGCCTTTGCGCCGGCATAATCGACATATTCGTTCGGCGATCCGAGCCGCGCCGCAGCCGAGGAGACGAGCACGATCGAGCCGCCGGCCCCGCCCCTGTCGGTCGACATTGCCCGCGCGGCCTCGCGCGCCGTCAGATAGGAGCCGAGCACATTGATATCGAAGATGGTGCGCAACCGCTCGATGGACATGTCAGCGAGTGTCGACGATGGCGCGACGACGCCGGCATTGACGACCACGCCGGCAATATCGCCAAAGGCAGCGCGAGCGGCAGCAAAGAGCGCCGCCACATCCGCCTCCCGGGTCACGTCGCCGCGCACGGCAATCGCTCGCCCGCCCTCAGCCTCGATCCGCTCGACGACGTCGCGCGCGGCGGCATCATCCTGCCGATAGTTGATCGCGACGGCCCAGCCGCGCGCCGCAGCCAAGAGCGCCACGGCGCGACCGATCCCGCGGCTTCCGCCGGTAATGACAATGGCTTTCATTGTTCCTCTCCCCTTCAGGGATAGACGCCGCGAACCAGTTTGCGGACCGCCTGCCCCACCTTGTCCCAATCCTTGTCACTTGCAAGTGATATGCCGGCAAACCGGCCTCCCGCCTCGCCCGCAAGCACAAGATGCTGCACCATGCCGATGAGTGCGGCATTGATCACCGCAGGTTCTGCCCCCTTCGGTGCCGCCATACTGCCACGAACGCGATCGATCCAGTTGGCCAGCGCCTTCGATCGTGATTCCGAAAGCCGGCGCACCTGCGGCGAGTTTTCCGAGATCTCCCAGGCGATGATCTTCTTCATCAACGGGTCGCCGCGCAAGGCCTCCATGAAGAGCAACAGAAGCCGTTCGACGAGATCGCCATAGGTCAGCAGAAAACCGCCGCCGCTGTCGGGTGGCATCTTGTCTTCCACCCAACCGGCCAGCTCGACGCCGATCGCATCGACCAGACCATCCATGCCGCCGAAATAGCGGTAGATCAGCTGCTTGTCGCACCCGGCTCGCCGCGCCACCGCGTTGATGCCGAAATTCTGGAAGCCGCTCTCCGCCAGCAATTCCGAAGCGGCCCGCAGAATCCGGGCCTGGGTGGCCTCGCGGTTGCGCGGCGGCACCTCGGGTTGTTGCTTCGTCGCCAATATGCCTGCTGCCATGCCATTCTCCGGTTGATTCGTCGGCGCGAGATTAGGAGCCGCACCAGCTGGTGACAATTGCAGCCGGGCCGCCAATCCCGGGCTTTCAACAGCAAGACTTTCCATCCCTCGCTTTTTTTGCAATAGTCAGTTGCAGCACCGGAAACCACGCAGCGGCAGGCTTCTTTCCTGTGCCATCCCACCCTCGTCCCGTTCATTACGGGCACCCAGCATGATCAAGTGCAATCCAGGGCGAGGCAGTCGCCTCGCTTGCCTATTGCGGATCGACATCGGACGCCGACGACCATCGGCTCGATCCGGCGGAGCATGGAATGATAGACTTTCTGGCGCAACTGGCGTCACGCGAACGCAATGAAGATGCCGACCGGCATCTGGCCTATATCCTCACCTTCGTGGCCGGAGCCGTCAATGCTGGCGGCTTCATGGCCGTCCACCAATACACGTCACACATGTCCGGCATCATCTCGTCGATGGCCGACAACATGGTCCTCGGCGAAGGCCAGCTGGTGCTGGCCGGGCTCGGTGCCGTGCTTTCCTTCGTTGCGGGCGCCGCCGTCTCCGCCATCCTGGTCAACTGGGGCCGCCGGCGGAAGCTTCATGGCGAATATGCCCTGCCACTGGCCCTCGAGGCAGCCCTGCTCCTTCTCTTTGGCTTGGTCGGTGAACGTCTCGAACCGCAGGCCTGGCTCTATGTCTCCTCGACCGTGGCGCTGCTCTGCTTCATCATGGGGCTGCAGAATGCCATCATCACCAAGCTTTCGCACAGCCGCATCCGCACCACCCATGTCACCGGCCTGGTGACGGACATGGGGATCGAGATCGGCAAGCTCTTCTATTGGAACCTGTCGCCGCCCTTGCCGGGCCAGCCTCCCGTTCGCGCCGATCGCCAGAAATTGGCGCTGCTCGTCTCCATGGTCATGCTGTTTTTCAGCGGCGGCATTCTGGGCGCCACCGCCTTTCAGACATTCGGCTTCGTCGCAGCCGCAGGTCTTGCCGCCATCGTCGCGCTGATGGCAGCCTTTCCGGTGGCACGCGACATACGGACGTTCTTCAGCGGAATACGCTAACGCGATCCCGGTCAGTGCGCGGCATCGGGATAGAGAAGATCGATGATGAACCGCGCATCGTATCGGCTGTCGATCATGCCATAGGTGTTGCGCCATCCGCCCGCGAGCCGGGAATCAAGGAAGGCATCGGCCACCCTGCCGGCCCCGAGCCGCTGCAATTCGGCGGCTCCGGCAGCGAGCGCCAGCTGTTCGACGAGGAAACGCGCCGTCCCCTCGTCACGCTCGGCAAGCGCAAGGGCAGCCCGCAGCACATCGACCGATTTGCTGCCGGTCGGGCCGAGATCCCTTTCGAGGCCGGCGAAGAGAATATCGAACTGGCCCCGGTCGCGGGCAAGCACGCGCAGCACGTCGAGCGCCATGACATTGCCCGACCCTTCCCAGATCGCATTGACCGGCGCCTCGCGATAATGGCGGGCGATCGGCCGTTCCTCGACATAACCGGAACCGCCAAGGCACTCCATCGCCTCATAGATAAGCGATGGCGCGATCTTGCAGACCCAGTATTTGATCACCGGCGTCATGATGCGTTGATAGGCAGCGTCTTCCTCGCTCTGATGCGCGGTATCGAACGCTTGGGCGAGCCGGAAGGAAAGTGCTGTGGCGGCCGCCACATCGAGCGCCATGTCGGCGACGACCCGCGTCATGAGCGGCTGGTCGATCAGCATCTTGCCGAACACCGAGCGGCCGCGAATATGATGCACGGCTTCGGCCAGCGACGCGCGCATGATGCCGGCCGAGGCGAGCGCACAATCGAGCCGCGTCAGCGTCACCATCTCGATGATGGTGCGGATGCCGTGATCGGGCTGGCCGAGCAGGAAGCCGTAAGTGTCGGAAAATTCCACTTCGCTCGACGCATTCGAACGGTTGCCGATCTTGTCCTTGAGGCGCTGGAAGCGCAACCCGTTGCGACTGCCATCCTCGAGCAATCGCGGCACCAGGAAGCAGCCCATGCCTTCGCGGGTCTGGGCGAGCATGACGAAGGCATCGGCCTGCGGTGCCGACATGAACCATTTATGGCCGGTCAGCCGATAGATGCCGTCGCCCACCTTGTCGGCGACCGAACGGTTGGCGCGCACATCGGTACCACCCTGCTTCTCGGTCATGCCCATGCCGAGAATGACGCCTGCCTTCTCCTGCGCCGGCTTGTTGGACGATTCGTACTTGCGACCGACGATCTTCTCGCTCCAGCTCTTGAACAGCAGCGGATTGGCGCGAATGGCCGCAAGCGAAGCAGACGTCATCGTCAGCGGACAAAGATGGCCGCATTCGAGCTGGGCGGTCAGAAAGAAGCGAACGGCACGGGCGCGATGGCGCAGCCCATTTTCTTCGGGCCGCCCTTCCCAGATCGAGGAAGCAAGCCCGTTGCCGATCGAGCGCCGCATCAGCGCATGCCAGGCGGGATGAAAATCGATCACGTCGAGCCGCTCGCCGCGCGGACCATGTGTCCGCAGTTTCGGAGGGCTCTCATTGGCCATGCGGGCCAGTTCCTGCGCCTCGTGCGCCGTGACATAGCGCCCAAGCGCCTCGAATTCGTCGCGCGTGGCCTTGCTCATAGCACTGGAAATATCCACCAGCAGCGGATCGGAGCGATAGGCATTGATGCCGCTCCAGGGTTCCGGCTGGTTGAGTTCTTCCGGCGTCAGGTCGATATTCTTTTCCATGGTGCAGCCTTAGGCAGATTCGGCATTCCATGCACTAGGGCCAATAGCCCTGTCACACAATCCCTGTTGAAAATCGGATCGGCTCTGTTACCGGCCATCACTGGTGTGGATGGGCCGATTTTCCTCAACATCAAGCCTTGCCCCGCGTTCGCGTCACTTCTATAGACCGAGCAACTTTCTGGAAGGATCCGCGCTCATGGTCTTTTTCCCGCATCGGCATCTCCTCGGCATCAAGGGTCTGACCGAACAGGACATCACCTTCCTCCTCGACAAGGCCGATGAAGCGGTCAAGATCTCCCGCCAGCGAGAGAAGAAGACCTCCACGCTGCGCGGCCTGACGCAGATCAACCTGTTTTTCGAAGCCTCCACCCGCACCCAGAGCAGTTTCGAGCTGGCCGGAAAACGCCTCGGTGCCGATGTGATGAACATGTCGGTCGGCAACTCGTCCGTCAAGAAGGGCGAAACGCTGATCGATACGGCCATGACGCTGAACGCCATGCGGCCGGACGTGCTGGTGATCCGCCATTCCGCTGCTGGTGCGGCAGCGCTCCTCGCCCAAAAAGTGTCCTGCGCGGTCGTCAATGCCGGCGACGGCCAGCATGAGCATCCGACCCAGGCGCTTCTCGATGCGCTGACCATCCGGCGCGCCAGAGGCAAGCTCTCCCGCATCATCGTCGCCATTTGCGGCGACGTGCTGCATTCACGCGTCGCGCGATCGAACATTCTGCTCCTTAACGCCATGGGCGCCCGCGTCCGGGTCGTGGCGCCCTCCACGCTTCTGCCCTCCGGCATTCGCGAAATGGGCGTCGAAGTGTTCCAGGACATGAAGGAAGGGCTGAAGGATGCCGATGTGGTCATGATGCTTCGCCTGCAGCGCGAACGCATGTCCGGCGCCTTCGTCCCCTCGGTGCGCGAATATTTCCATTTCTACGGTCTCGATGCCGAAAAGCTGAAGGCCGCGAAGGACGATGCACTCGTCATGCATCCGGGGCCGATGAACCGCGGCGTCGAAATCGCGTCCGAGATTGCCGATGGTCCGCAGAGCGTGATCGGCGAACAGGTCGAAATGGGGGTCGCCGTGCGCATGGCGGTGATGGAAGCCCTGCTGCTGTCGGAAAATGGCGGAGAACGCGCATGAGCACCCTGGTTCTGGACAATGTCCGCATCATCGACCCCTCGCGCGGTCTCGACGAAGACGGTGCGATCATCGTCAAGGATGGCATCATCGCCGAAGCGGGCCGCGGCGCGCTCAACCAGGGTATTCCCGAAGGCGCCGTTCGCCGCGATTGCCGCGGGCTGGTCGCAACGCCAGGCCTGATCGATGCGCGAACCTTCACCGGCGAACCGGGCGGCGAACATCGCGAGACGATTGCCTCGGCCGGACGCGCCGCTGCCGCCGGCGGCATCACCTCCTTCATCATGATGCCCGATACCGATCCGGTGATCGACGACATCGCGCTTGTCGAATTCGTCCGCAAGTCGGCCCGCGACACTTCGCCCGTCAATGTCTATCCCGCAGCGGCCCTGACCAAGGATCTCGCCGGCGAGGAAATGACCGAGTTCGGCCTCCTGCTCGAAGCAGGGGCCGTCGCCTTTTCGAACGGCCGCAAGCCTCTTCACAATGCCCAGGTGCTGCGCCGGGCGCTGACCTATGCCCGCGATTTCGGCGCGGTGATCTCGCTTGAAACTCGTGACAAATATCTCGGCGCCGGTGGCGTGATGAACGAGGGGCTGCTCGCAAGCTGGCTCGGCCTGTCGGGCATTCCGCATGAAGCCGAGATCATTCCGCTCGAGCGCGACCTCCGTATCGCCGGTCTTGCCAATGGCCGCTATCATGCGGCCCAGATCTCCGTTCCCGGCTCGGTCGAGGCAATGACCATGGCGCGCGCGCGCGGCGTCAAAGCCACCTGCGGCATCTCGATCAACAACCTGTCACTCAATGAGAACGACATCGGCGAATACCGCACCTTCTTCAAACTCTATCCGCCATTGCGGGCAGAAGATGATCGCAAGGCGATGGTCGAAGCGCTCGCCCGTGGCGAAATCGACATCATCGTCTCGTCGCATGATCCGCAGGATGTCGATACCAAGCGCCTGCCCTTCGGTGAGGCAGAGGACGGTGCGATCGGGCTCGAAACCATGCTCGCAGCAGCGCTTCGGCTCCACCATGACGGTTCGGTGCCGCTGATGCGCTTGATCGATGCCATGTCGACGAAGCCGGCCGAAATCTTCGGTCTGCCCGGCGGCACGCTGAAGCCGGGTGCGGCTGCCGACATCACCCTGATCGACCTCGATGAGCCGTGGATCTGCGTGAAAGAGCAGCTGGTGTCGCGTTCGAAAAACACCCCGTTCGAAGATGCTCGCTTCTCGGGCCGGGCGGTGGTGACCTATGTCGGCGGCAGGAAGGTTTTCGACCTGAACGGCTGATCCGTAATCTGACAATTGCGAAAGCCGATTGACGACCGCGCCGAATTTGGGGAAACCAGTCGTCAGCATCCTTAATGCCGATGGGGGGAACATTGGAAGCTCTGACCACCTGGAACATTGCGGCCGTGCCCGCGATCATCGCCGCCGTCATGGGTTACCTGTCCGGTTCGGTCCCGTTCGGACTGATCCTGACCAAGCTCGCCGGTCTTGGCGACGTGCGTGCCATCGGCTCCGGCAATATCGGCGCTACCAATGTGCTGCGCACCGGCAACAAGGGACTTGCAGCCGCAACCCTTCTGCTTGACGCCCTCAAGGGCACGGTGCCGGCGCTGCTTGCCAGCCATTTCCTGGGCCTCGAAGGCGGCGTGATTGCCGGTCTTGCCGCCTTCCTCGGCCACATCTTCCCCGTTTGGCTCAATTTCAAGGGCGGCAAGGGTGTGGCGACCTATATCGGTGTCATGTTCGGCCTCAACTGGCAGATGGGCCTTCTTTTTCTTCTTGTCTGGATTGCAACCGCTGCAATCACACGCTACTCTTCCTTGTCTGCATTGGTGGCCATGGTTGTGGTTCCGCTGGTGCAGTGGGCGGCCGGTGATCACAAGGTGGCGGTTTTGGCCGCACTGATGTCCGTCATCGCCTATGTCAAGCATGGCGCAAATATCCAGCGCCTGCTCACAGGGACTGAAAGCAGGATCGGCAAGAAGGGATAGGATCTTTGATCTCGGCAGGCGCATCGAAATCCATCGCGCTTTCCGATCGTCAGAGACTGGCCTGGCTGCGCCTGATCCGTTCCGACAATGTCGGTCCCGTCACTTTCCGTGAACTCATCAACCATTGCGGCTCGGCGGAAAACGCGCTCGACATGCTGCCGGAACTTTCCCGACGCGGCGGCGCGCTGCGCTCGATCCGTGTGACCTCCGTGGCCGATGCCGAGGCCGAACTCGAAGTGGCAAGGCGTTTCGGCGCCCGTTTTGTCGGCATCGGCGAAGCCGATTATCCGCTCGCTCTGCGCCAGATCGAAGGTGCCCCGCCACTGATCGCGATCCGGGGCGACGCCAAGGCATTGACTGCGCCTGCGGTCGGCATCGTCGGTTCGCGCAACTGCTCGATCGCCGGCGCCAAATTCGCCAGCCATCTCGCCCAGGAAATCGGTCGCGGCGGCTATACGATCGTATCGGGTTTTGCTCGCGGCATCGATGCGGCCGCCCATACGGCGAGCCTGTCGACGGGAACGGTCGCGGTGCTCGCTGGTGGTCTTGATCGCCCCTACCCGCCTGAAAACCAGTCGCTTCTGGAGCGGCTCTATCAGGAACGCGGCATCACCATCTCCGAAATGCCATTCGGCTGGGAACCGCGGGCGCGCGATTTCCCGCGCCGCAACCGGCTGATTGCCGGCATCGGCCTCGGTCTGGTCGTCATCGAGGCTGCGATCCGCTCCGGTTCGCTGATCACCGCCCGAATGGCCGCCGATTTCGGACGCCAGGTCTTTGCTGTCCCGGGCTCGCCACTCGATCCGCGCTGCCAGGGCACCAACAATCTCTTGAAACAGGGCGCTTCGGTTGCAACCGAAGCCGACGATATCCTCAGCGCATTGGCTCCCTTGACCCGGATGGATCTGTTCTCGACGCCGGTTGCCGAGGAACCGCCGGGCAGCGACGACGGATCGATGGAGCCGCCGCCGAGTGATGATGATCGCGCCCGCATCGTCGAGGCGCTTGGACCGACGCCGGTCGAGGTTGATGATGTCATCCGCCATACCGGCCTGCCGGCGCAAAAAGTCTATCTCGCGCTCTTGGAGCTAGATCTTGCCGGCCGGCTTCATCGCCATCGCGGCGGACTTGTATCCATCGACCTTCCCCTGGGCTGAGCTGCCTTCGCCCAGAAGATCACAGGCCTCGGTGAAGGCCATTTCGAGCAGGTACACCAGAAGTTCGGCCCTTTCCGAGCGGGCGACATGTGTCAGTTCACCCAGCATCTGTTTCACATAGGCAATGCGTTCCCGCGACGTTGGCATTGTACCGGCGTTCAGTTCGACTTTGGTCATCTCGCGCCACATATACTCTAGGTTGTATATTTAACATAAAATCTTCCACACGTCGAAAACCATAAATAAACATATCATTAATTGCAACACAATTGTATTCCCACTTAGGTTGTATCGCGTTGTATCAGGATTTTGCCCCGGTAGGCCGAGAGTTTCAGGGCAATGAAAGGATATTCAGCCTTTGCGCATTGCAATCACCATCAAGGCAAGGCTATAAGCCCGCACTTGGTGGACAAAAAAGCGGAGAGCCGACCACGCTGCAAGTGCTGCGGGATACATGCTTTTGCCGTTTGAGTTGAAAAGGCCGTCGGGCGGAAATTTGGTATGAATATTGTCGTGGTCGAATCGCCTGCAAAGGCCAAAACAATCAACAAGTACCTGGGCCCCGGCTACAAGGTCATGGCCTCTTTCGGCCATGTCCGCGATCTGCCGGCCAAGGATGGCTCTGTCCGCCCCGATGAAGATTTCGCCATGTCCTGGGAAGTCGACTCGGCATCGAGCAAGAGAATCAATGAAATCGCCGATGCGGTGAAGAAATCCGACGGACTGTTTCTCGCAACCGACCCGGATCGCGAGGGAGAGGCCATTTCCTGGCATGTGCTCGACATTCTGAAGAAGAAGAAGGTGATCGGCGACCGTCCGGTCAAGCGCGTCGTCTTCAACGCCATCACCAAGAAGGCCGTGCTCGATGCCATGGCCGAGCCGCGCGATATCGACGAACCGCTGGTCGATGCCTATCTCGCCCGTCGCGCGCTGGATTATCTCGTCGGCTTCAACCTGTCGCCGGTTCTCTGGCGCAAATTGCCAGGTGCCCGCTCGGCAGGCCGCGTGCAGTCGGTTGCGCTGCGGCTGGTCTGCGATCGCGAGACAGAGATCGAGCGCTTCGTTGCCGAAGAATACTGGAACATTTCCGCGCTTCTCAAGACCCCGCGCAACGATACGTTCGAAGCGCGTCTTGTGAGCCTTGAAGGAAAGCGCCTGCCGCCGCGCGGTGTGCAGAACGGCGACCAGGCCACCGACATCAAGTCCCTGCTTGAAGGTGCCGCCTTCCGCGTCGACAGTATCGAAGCCAAGCCGGTCAAGCGCAATCCCGGCCCGCCCTTCACCACCTCGACGCTGCAGCAGGCCGCCTCCTCGCGGCTCGGCTTTTCGGCCTCCCGCACCATGCAGGTCGCCCAGAAGCTCTATGAAGGTTTCGATATCGGCGGCGAAGTCACCGGTCTAATCACCTATATGCGTACCGACGGCGTCCAGATCGCACCCGAAGCGATCGATGCTGCCCGCCGCGCCATCGCCAACCAGTTCGGCGACAAGTACCTGCCGGAGAAGCCGCGCTTCTATTCCACCAAGGCCAAGAATGCCCAGGAAGCGCACGAAGCGATCCGCCCGACCGATTTCAGCCGCACGCCCGAAAGCCTGCGCCGTTATCTCGATGCCGACCAGCTTCGCCTCTATGAGCTGATCTGGAAGCGCGGTATCGCGAGCCAGATGGCAAGCGCCGACATCGAACGCACCACGGCCGAAATCATCGCCGAAAATGGCGGCCGCAAGGCCGGTCTGCGTGCGGTCGGCTCGGTGATCAAGTTCGACGGCTTCATCGCCGCCTATACTGACCAGCGCGAGGAAGACGAGAGCGGCGACGACGAAGATGGTCGTCTGCCCGATATCCGAGCCCAGGAAAGCCTCGGCAAGGAAAAGATCAATGCCAGCCAGCATTTCACCGAGCCGCCGCCGCGCTATTCGGAAGCAACCCTGATCAAGAAGATGGAAGAGCTCGGCATCGGCCGGCCCTCCACCTATGCCGCCACTCTCGCCACGCTGCGCGACCGCGGCTATGTGACCATCGACAAGCGCAAGCTCATTCCCGATGCCAAGGGCCGGATCGTTACCGCCTTCCTCGAGAATTTCTTCACCCGCTATGTCGAATATGACTTCACGGCCTCGCTCGAAGAAAAGCTCGACAGCATTTCCGCCGGCGATCTGAACTGGAAGGACGTGCTGCGCGACTTCTGGAAGGACTTCTTCTCTCAGATCGAGGTCACCAAAGAACTGCGCGTCACCAACGTGCTCGATGCGCTCAATGATGCGCTCGCGCCGCTTCTCTTCCCGCCGCGCGCTGATGGTTCGGACCCGCGCACCTGCCAGGTCTGCGGATCCGGAAAACTGTCGCTGAAACTCGGCCGTTACGGCGCCTTCGTTGGCTGCTCGAACTATCCGGAATGCAATTTCACCCGCCAGCTTTCCAGCGACGGCAACGAGGGCGATGCGACGCTCTCCGGCGAACCCGTGGCACTCGGCAAGGACCCGATGACGGACGAGGAGATCACCCTCCGTTCGGGCCGTTTCGGACCCTACGTCCAGCGCGGCGATGGCAAGGAAGCCAAGCGCGCCAGCCTGCCCAAGGGCTGGACGCCGGATTCGATCGATCACGAAAAGGCATTGGCGCTGCTCAATCTGCCCCGCGATATCGGTGCCCATCCCGAAAGCGGCAAGATGATTTCCGCCGGCATCGGCCGCTATGGCCCCTTCCTGCTGCATGACGGTTCCTACGCCAATCTCGAAAGTGTCGAGGATGTGTTCTCGATCGGCCTCAACCGCGCCGTGACCGTGATTGCCGAAAAGGCCGCGAAGGGTCCCGGGGGTCGCGGTGCGCGATCGGCTCCTGCGGCACTCAAGGATCTCGGCGACCATCCCGATGGCGGCAAGATCACCGTCCGCGACGGACGCTACGGTCCCTATGTGAACTGGGAAAAGATCAATGCGACCCTGCCCAAGGGCAAGGATCCGGCATCGGTGACGATCGAGGAAGCATTGGCGCTGATCGCCGAACGCGCGGCCAAGGCACCCGCTGGCAAGGCGAAACCGGCGCGCAAGAAGGCAGCCGCCAGCGAAGCCGGCGAAGATAAAGCCAAGACTAAGACGACCAAGCCCAAGGCGGCGGCCAAGAAAAGCACGACCACCAAGGCGAAGGCCGAACCCAAGGCGAAAGCCGCAGCCAAGACAAGGAAAGCGTGACGAGATTGTCAAAGACACCCAGGACGACCGGTCAGAACGGCAAGCGGGGCAAACCCGGTGCGAATGAAAGACCCACGATCATTCAGGGTGTGGTTCCGCCGCGCGAAATTCTCCTGGAATTCATCCAGGACAATCCCGATCGCGCCAACAAGCGCGAGATCGCCAAGGCCTTCGGCCTCAAGGGCGATGCACGCATCGAACTGAAGGCTGCCTTGCGCGCGCTCGAGGACGACGGTCTGCTCGAAAAGAGCCGCAAGAGCCTGATGCGACCGGGCGCCCTGCCACCGGTGACGGTTCTCGATATCACCATGCGCGACTCTTCGGGCGAACTGATCGCCCGGCCAGCAGAATGGCCCGACGAGGCCGGCGTCGCCCCTGCCGTGCTCGTGCGCCAGTCGAGCGGCGATCGCGGCAAGTCCCGCACGCCGGCAGCCGGGATCGGCGACAGGATCGTCGCCAAGATCTTCCCCAACAAGGAGCGCGGCGGTCCCGCCTACACGGCGCGCGTCATCAAGCTTCTCGAAAAGCGGCGTGCCGCTGCCATCGGCGTCTATCGCGATCTCGGCGATGGATTGGGGCGCGTCCTCCCGATCGAACGGCGTGGCGACGAGATGGATGTGGCGCCGGAAGACCGGGGTAACGCCAAGGACGGCGATCTGGTCGAGATCGAAACCCAGCGCACGGGCCGTTATGGCCTGCCGCGGGCAAAGATCGTTTCGGTCATCGGTTCGGTCGCCTCCGAAAAGGCGATCTCGATGATCGCCATCTATTCGCACGGCATTCCCCACATCTTCCCGCAGGCGGTGATGAAGGAGGCCGACGAGGCCGGCCCCGCCGACATGAAGAACCGCGAGGACTGGCGCAGGATGCCGCTCGTCACCATCGATCCGGCCGATGCCAAGGATCATGACGATGCCGTCTATGCCGAGCTGGACCCCTCGCCCGACAATCCCGGTGGCCATATCGTCGTCGTCGCGATTGCCGATGTGTCCTACTATGTCCGCTACGGCAAGCCGCTCGATCGCGAGGCGCTCAAGCGCGGCAACTCTGTCTATTTCCCGGATCGCGTTGTGCCGATGCTGCCCGAACGGATCTCCAACGACCTCTGCTCGCTGAAGGAAGGCGTCGATCGCCCGGCCCTTGCCGTGCGCATGGTCTTCTCCAAGGAAGGGCGCAAGGCATCGCACACCTTCCATCGCATCATGATGAAGAGTGCGGCCAAACTTTCCTACCAGCAGGCCCAGGCGGCCATCGACGGCGCCCCCGACGACAAGACCGGGCCGCTGCTCGAACCGGTGCTGAAGCCGCTCTGGGACGCCTATCGCGCGATGAAGATCGGCCGCGACCGCCGCCAGCCACTCGAACTCGACATGCCGGAACGCAAGATCCTGCTGAAGGCTGACGGAACTGTCGACCGGGTCGTCGTTCCAGAACGGCTCGATGCCCACAAGCTGATCGAGGAGATGATGATCCAGGCCAATGTGGCCGCAGCCGAAACGCTGGAAAAGAAGGATCAGTCGCTCATCTACCGCGTCCATGATGCGCCTTCGCTCGCCAAGCAGGAAAGCCTGCGCGATTTCCTGAAAACGCTGGAAATGTCGCTCGCCACGGGTTCTCTCCGCTCCAACCATTTCAACCAGATCCTGCAAAAGGTTTCCGGCCATGCGCATGAGACGATGGTCAATGAAATGGTGCTGCGTTCGCAAAGCCAGGCAATCTACAGTCCCGACAATATCGGCCATTTCGGCCTCAATCTCCTGCGCTACGCCCATTTCACCTCGCCCATCCGTCGCTATGCTGACCTGGTCGTCCACCGGGCGCTGGTGACAGCCCTCGGCCTCGGTGCCGGCGGCATCACGCAGGAGGAGGAAGACCAGCTCGATGATGTCGCGGCCGAGATTTCCACCTTCGAGCGTCGCGCCATGGCCGCCGAACGCGAGACCGTTGACCGGCTGATCGCCCATCATCTCGCCGGGCGCATCGGCGAGGAGTTCGATGGCCGTGTCGCCGGCGTCACCAAATCCGGACTATTTGTCTCACTACCTGCCTATGGCGCCGATGGCTTCGTGCCCGTATCTACGCTGGGGAGCGACTATTTCATCTTCGACGAAGCCCATATGGCTCTGTCGGGCGAGCGTACCGGCCTCGGCTATCGCCTTGGCGATCCTGTCAGGGTCAAGCTGGTGGAAGCCATTCCGCTTGCGGGTGCGTTACGTTTCGAAGTCATCAGTGAAGGTCGCAAAATGCCAGGCGCCATCCGGTCCTTCCACAAGGCCGGTAAAAAGAAGCGCGATATTACAGGTAGGAAACCCGGAACCCGGCCGCCACGCGGCCGCAGGTAGAACAGGAGAGACACGGATGGCAGAGAGCACTGCGACAACCGAACTGTGGACCAATGCGCCGAAGACGAAGCCGCGCGACCGCGATGTCATGACTGCGATCAAGCGCGGCATGCTTGGCTGCTGCCCGGCCTGTGGCAGTGGCAAGATGTTCCGCGCCTTTCTGAAGCCGGTCGACAACTGTGCCGCCTGTGGCGAGGATCTTTCGCATCAGCGTGCCGACGATCTGCCCGCTTACCTGGTGATCGTCATCGTCGGCCATATCGTGGTCGGCGGTTTCATGATGACCGACCTGGTCTGGCCGATGTCGAACTGGGCCCATCTCGCGATCTGGTCGCCGCTGACCCTGATACTCGCGCTCCTCATGATCCAACCGATCAAGGGCGGTGTGATCGGGCTGCAATGGGCGATGCGCATGCATGGATTCGGCGGCGAAGAACCCGAGCCAGAAGACAAGATCGCTTCCACCCCGGCAGTCGATTAAATAAAAAATATCGAAAATGACGTAGGGGAAACATGAAAATCTGTTCCCAACCGTCATTGTCAGGGAACATGGGGGACATATATCCCTCGCGGCAGTTGCCGCAGGGATCTGGGTTATGAAAGTTGCATGTGATGACTGAAGCGACGACGGTTAACGACGACAGGGTTCATTGGCCGTCGCTCATCGCCGCCATATCGGCCATCACGGCGGTGGGCATCGCGATCGGTCTCGGACTGCCGCTTCTGTCGCTCATTCTCGACAAGCGTGGCATTTCCTCAAGCCTCACCGGCATCAACTCGGCCATGGCCGGCATTGCCGCCATGATGGCAGCCCCCGTGACCACCTGGTGCGCCCATCGTTATGGCGTTGCCACGACGATGATCTGGGCCATCGTCATCGCCTCCCTAAGCTCCTTCGGCTTCTATTACATCGTCAACTACTGGGCCTGGTTTCCGCTTCGAATCGTCTTCCATGGTGCCACCACGGCGCTTTTCATCCTGTCGGAATTCTGGATCAACGTTGCAGCTCCTCCCAAAAGGCGGGGCCTGATTCTCGGACTCTATGCCTCGATCCTGTCGGTGGGGTTTGCCACCGGAACCTTGATCTTCTCGCTGGTCGGCAGCGAAGGCGTGTTGCCCTTCATCGTCGGGGCCGGCATCATCCTTTTGGCGGTCATCCCGATCTTCGTCGCCCGCAGGGAAAGTCCGGTCCTGTCGGAAAGCCCGCATCCGAATTTCTTCAAATATATCACCATCGTTCCGACAGCGATTCTGGCCGTTTTCATCTTTGGCGCCGTCGAAGCGGGCGGGCTGACCCTTCTGCCGCTCTATGCAACCCGAATCGGCTTCACCGAAGCCCAGGCCGGCGGTCTTTTGACCGCAATGGCGATCGGCAACTTCGCCTTCCAGATCCCCGTCGGCATGTTGTCGGACCGGCTGCGGGACCGGCGTGCGCTCCTGACCATCATGGGCGCCTTCGGCCTTGTTGGTGCGCTGCTGCTGCCTATGATCGCGCCCTACTGGACGCTGCTCGCCGCCCTCCTCCTGATCTGGGGCGGGGTCGTTGCGGGTCTCTATACCGTGGGTCTCGGTCATATCGGCTCGCGATTCCACGGCACGGAACTCGCCGCCGCCAATGCCGCCTTCATCTTCTTCTATGCTCTTGGCACCGTAGCCGGTCCGGCCGTCATCGGGACCGCCATGGATCTCGGTGGAACTGACGGTTTTGCCTGGGCTTTGACCGGCTTCTTCGGCTGCTTTGTCGTTTTTGCGGTGTGGCGGTTGATTTTCCATCCGACCAAGGCTTGACTTTTAGCCCTGTATGCGTAGTTTCCGCGCAGATTTCGCCGGGATCGACAGAGATTCAACGGCGTCAATTCTTTAAAGGCAGGACGACCATGGCGAAAGCTACTACGATCAAGATCAAGCTCCTTTCGACGGCCGACACCGGCACGTTCTACGTGACGACCAAGAACAGCCGTACGTTCACGGAAAAGATGACCAAGACCAAGTATGACCCGGTCGTGCGCAAGCACGTCGAGTTCAAGGAAACCAAGATCAAGTAATCCTGGTCTCCGGTCTCGGAACGATGAGCGCGTAAGCTTCGGCTTGACGCGCTTTTTCGTTTGTGCGGAGGAAAGCACATCGCTTTGCCCTTTTCTGCTTGATCGGCAGGCCAAGCCTTCGTAAAGCCCAGCCTGAAGCCGCAGCATGCGGCGGCAAAGAGCCATCCAAGGAGCAGAACATGACCATCAAGCGTATCGATGCCGGTCCCCGCATGAGCGGCGCCGTGGTTCACAACAACACGGTCTATCTCGCAGGCCAGGTCGGCGAAGGCGAAAGCATCACCGAACAGTGCAAGTCGGCGCTGGCCGAAGTCGATCGCCTGCTTGCAGCGGCCGGCTCGTCCAAGTCGAAGATCCTGCAGACGCTGATCTATCTGTCTGACATGTCCTACTTCGCTGAAATGAATGCCGTCTGGGAAGCCTGGGTCGATCCGGCCAACACGCCTGCCCGCGCCACCAGCGAAGCCAAGCTCGCGACCCCGGCCTACAAGGTCGAGTTCATCGTCACCGCCGCACTCGATTGAGTCTGCGGCCGGCCCATTGTCTGGGCCGGCATAGATGTGGCATTCGGCCGGTTCAGACCGGCCGGGTGCGAAACGCCTTGATGATCGCCCCCATCACCGCAACGGCGATCTCGGCCGGGCTCTGCGCCCCGATATCAAGCCCGATCGGCGCATCGATCCTGGCGATCTCCTGATCCGAAAATCCCAACGACTGCAGCCGCTCGACGCGCTTGGCATGGGTCTTTCGGCTCCCGAGCGCCCCGACATAGAAGCAGCCCGTCCGGAGCGCTTCCGCGATCGGGAAATCGTCGATCTTCGGATCATGCGTCACAGCAACCAGCGCCGTGAAGGCATCGAGCGGTCGTTCCTTCAACACATCCTCGGGCCAGTCGGCGACGAGATCGATACCGGCGAACCGCTCCTCGGTCGCAAAGGCGGTGCGCGGATCGATGATCCGGACATCGTAGCCCGCAATCTTGGCGATCGGTGCCAGCGCCTGCGAAATATGAACCGCGCCGATCACCACGATGCGCGGCGGCGGCACTTGTACATTGAGAAACAGCTTGAGTTGATCGATTTCCACCAGCCCGGATTTGCCACTGCGGAACGCTTTCTCCACCGCATCCTGAAGCAACGGATCGACCGTATCGCCCTCGGCGATCACATGCCCCTCGCCGCTGCCGAGATCTGTCATCAGAAGGACCGAACGCCGGGCAACCCGTTCCTCGTTCAGACGTTTGAGATCCTCAATCCGCATCATCCAAGCCTTTCGACATAGACCGAAATGCGCCCGCCGCAGGAGAGACCCACCCGCCAGGCCGTTTCGTCGGCGACTCCGAATTCGAGCAACCGCGCCTTGCCGCTGCCGATGACATCGGCCGCTTCGGAAATCACTGCCCCTTCGACACAACCGCCCGAAACCGAGCCCTCGAAATTTCCCTCGGCATCGATCACCAGATGGCTGCCGACCGGACGCGGCGCCGAACCCCAGGTCTCGACCACAGTCGCGATCGCCACCTGCCGCCCTTCACCGAGCCAGCGTTCGGCAATATCCAGAGGTTCCTGAAAGTCACTTTCTGTCCCCATGGGCATCTCCTCAGATCATGAAACGGCGTGGATCGGCATCGCGCGAACGACCGGCCATCAGAGCGCGGGCCAGATCGCCGATCGCTTCGAGATTGTGAACGGCGCGCAATTCGTCGACATGCGGAACCATTGCGCGCACCCCGCGGGCGCGGGCCTCGAACCCGTCGAACCGCAGCAGCGGATTGAGCCAGATCAGCCGCCGGCAGGACCGATGCAGACGGTCCGTCTCGCGACCCAGAAGGTCGGCATCGTCGCGTTCGAGCCCGTCGGTGATCAGGAGCACCACCGCCCCCTGCCCCAGCACACGCCGCGCCCAGAGCCGGTTGAACTCCTTCAGCGTCTCGCCGATGCGGGTGCCGCCCGACCAGTCCTTGACCGTATCCGTACAAAGCGCGATCGCCTCGTCCGGATCCTTGTGACGCATCGCACGGGTGACATTCGAAAGCCGGGTTCCGAACAGGAACGTATGCACCCGCCGGCGGCGTTCGGTCAGCACATGCATGAAATGCAGGAAAATCCGGGTGTACTGGCTCATTGAGCCCGAAATGTCGGCGATGATGACGAGAGGCGGATGCACCATCCGCGGCTTCTTCCATTTCGGCAGCATGAGCTCACCACCGGTCCGCATCGACGCGCGTAGCGTCGCGCGCGGATCGATCCGCCCGGGCCGAAGCGACGGCGTGAAGCGCCGCGTCCTGACCTCGTCCATCGGCAGGATCAGCCGCTCGAGTTCCTGGCGGGCAAGCGACAGTTCGCGCGCCGTCATCTGGGCAAAATCGGTTCGCCGCAGCACTTCGCGCTCCGAGACCGAAAAGCGCGCATCGATCTCCACCTCCTCGATCTCGCGCTCGGGCTGCTGCCGTTCGGCATAGAGCGCCTCAGACACACGCGCAGCAGCAGCCTTCGGCTTGTCCTTCTCGCCGATATCCGGAGTCATGCGCGACAGCATCTGAATGAGCTTGCCTTCGAAATCGCGCGGCCGCCAGAAGATCCGGAAGGCCTCGTCGAAAACGATCTGGTCCTCGCGCCGTTTGACGAAATTGCAGGAAAGCGCGGTATGAAACTCCTCGCGGCTGCCGATGCCGATCGCATTCACCGCCTCGATCGCATCGGCGATGGCGCCGGGTCCGACCCTGAGGCCCGAGCGTCGCAGGATCCGTCCGAAATAGACGATATTGTCGGCAAGCCGCCCGTCGCCTTTGGCCACCGGCGGCATCACGATCCCGTCCTGCTGGCCTGCCACCATCGTCAGCCTGCCGCCGCCAGTTCCGCCTTGACATCGGACAGCGCCTTGCGGCCCTCCGAGCCGGTGATACGGCTGATATCGTCCTGGTATTTTAGAAGCGTCCCGATCGTGTCGGCAATGGTTTCCGGGTCGAGGGCCACCCGGTCGAGTTCGGTCAGTGCCGTGGCCCAGTCGATCGTCTCGGCGATGCCGGGATTCTTGAAAAGGTCGAGCGTCCTCAGTTTCTGGACGTAGGACACGACTTCGCGCGCCAGCCTGTCATTGCAACCGGGAACCTTGCGATGGATGATATCGAGTTCGACGCCGGCGCTTGGATAATCCACCCAATGGTAGAGGCAGCGGCGTTTCAGTGCATCATGCACTTCACGGGTGCGGTTGGTGGTGATGATGACGATCGGCGGCTCGGAGGCACGGATCGTCCCCATTTCCGGGATCGTCACCTGATAGTCCGACAGGATTTCGAGCAGAAAGGCTTCAAATGCCTCATCCGTGCGGTCGAGTTCGTCGATCAGGAAGACGGGGGCTCCGTTGGCGGAGGGCGACAGCGCCTGCAGCACCGGCCTGCGGATCAGATGCCGCTCGGAAAAGAGATCGCCTTCGAGGCGTCCGCGGTCAGTCACACCCTCGGCTTCCGACAGCCGGATGTCGAGCATCTGGGC
This sequence comes from Fluviirhizobium alvei, assembly GCF_030551875.1. Classification (GTDB taxonomy): domain Bacteria; phylum Pseudomonadota; class Alphaproteobacteria; order Rhizobiales; family Rhizobiaceae; genus Rhizobium_E; species Rhizobium_E alvei. The sequence goes on from NZ_JAUOZU010000003.1 coordinate 72,224, forward strand.
CGGGTAGTTCCACTCATAGACGGCCGAGGAAATGTCGAGCCCTTCGTAGCATTGCAGCCGGATCAGGTCGCGGCCAAGCGCTTTCGAAAGCACCTTGGCTATCTCGGTCTTGCCGACACCCGCATCGCCTTCGAGAAAAAGTGGCCGCTTGAGCTTCAGCGCCAGAAACAGAACCGTCGCCAGCGAGCGGCCAGCGAGATAGTCATGCGCTTCCAGCATCGCGATCGTTTCCTCGATCGAGGCCGGCAACGCAGAGGTCGGCTTGTCAGTCATGATCTCTCCCTTGGCAGCCAGACAAAGCTGCCCCCGGCGAGATCCTACAGCGTCCGGTAGGAACGGTCCATATAGACGAGTGCCGGATCTGGTCCGCCAAGTCGCAAAGCTGCGACTTCGCCGATCATGATCGTATGGGAAGCGTGCGGGACGAGCTTGACGATGCGGCAGTCATGGGTGGCAATGGCATCAACAAGCGCCGGCGCGCCGGTCACCAGCTGGTCCCAGTTGCCCTTGGCGAACCGCTCGTCCATCGTCAGATTCTCAAGGCCCGAGAAAGCATGGCTCAGCGGCTGGTGCTGGGCAGCCAGCGAATTGAGCGCAAAGATGCCGCTGTCGAAGAAGATCTTATTCTTCTCGTTATTATGGTTGAGGCAGACCAGCACAGTTGGAGGGCTGTCGGAGACAGAGCAGGCTGCGGTTACGGCAACGCCGCGACGAACCCCGTCGAGCATGGTCGTCACCAGTTGCACATGGCCCGCGTAACGCGCCATGGCATCGCGATAGAGTTTGCTGTCGGCCACGGATATATCCGTCATATTTCTCTTCAACATGATTGGCTGTATATAGGACAAGGATTGACAAAGTCGAAACCCGACTCGCATCCTCGCGCTCTTTTTATCGATATCTGTATCCGGCTGGACCGATTTGACCCGAACAAGCTTTCTCAGGGCCCGAGCCCAGATCACAGCCGGCGCCTTCCTCGCCGCCCTTCTCCTTGCCGGCCCGGTTGCCGCTGCCGATCAGCAGATCATTGCCGTCGTCGCGCCGGCTGACGGCAACTTCGCCATTCTCGGCAACCAGATCCGCGACGGCGCCCGGCTCGCCGCCGGCAAAGATGTTGCCCTGGTTGAGATCGCGGAAACTTGCGAACCGGGCTCAGGTCCGGCGATTGCCGAAAAGATCGTCGAAGCCGGAGCCCGCGCTGCCATCGGCTTCCTCTGCACCGAATCGCTCGAAGGCACCCTGCCACGGCTGGCGGAGGCAAAAATCCCCGCCCTCACCCTGTCGGTGCGTTCTCCGGTGCTGATGGCGGAAGCCTTGAAGAACGGCTGGCCACTTTTCCGGCTCGCCCCGCGACCGGAACAGGAAATGGCGCTGATCGAGGACACGATACTCAAGCTCTGGAAAGACAAGCCGTTTGCCCTCATCGATGATGGCTCGATCCTCAGCCGCGAGACGGTCGAAACCCTGCGCGAAAGCCTTGAGGCGAAGGGGATGAAACCAATGTTCATCGACACCTATCGCGCGGCACAGGAAACCCAGATGCCGCTCGTCCGGCGTCTGGCAAAGGCCGGCGTCACCCATGTCTTCGTTGCCGGCGATCGCAATGACATGGCCATCATCACCCGCGATGCGGCCTCTGCCCAACTCGGAATGCACTTCCTCGGCGGCGATGCCGTCAATGGCGCCGATCAGCCGGTTCCGCTCACGTCGGGCACGCTTGCGGTCACGCTACCGGGGGCAGAAACGATCGCATCGGCCCAGCCGCTTGTGCTTGCGCTCGCAAAGGAGGGACGCGTTGCCGAAGGTTATGTCGTTCCCGCTCATGCCGCGATCCGCCTTCTCATCGATGCGATCGAGATTGCCGATGGCAGCGGTGCGCCCCTCGCCGATGCCATGGTCGGCACCCCGTTCGACACGGTCCTCGGCAGCATCATGTTCGGCAAGGATCATGCACTCGCCTCCAACCCTTTCCAGCTTCTGGAATGGGATGGCAAAGCCTTCGTATCGCCAAAGGTCAGCAACTGATTTCGCTTTCGCAGCAGGCGCTTGCCGACGTTACCGGAATCGATTTGGCATCTTCGCCGCATTCCTGAATCATTTTCTCAACAAAGGCGCCCAAGTATGAAGACCGGACCACGCAACCTGATCACCGATGTCGCGGGTCTGAGCGTCGGCAATGCCGAAGATCCGCACCTGAAATCGGGGGTGACCGTCATCCTTTGCGACCGGCCCGCCACCGCTGCCGTCCATGTCATGGGCGGTGCACCGGGTACGCGCGAAACCGACCTGCTCGAACCGCACAACAGCGTGCAGGAAATCGATGCGGTGGTACTGTCAGGCGGCTCCGCTTTTGGCCTCGATGCGGCTTCAGGCGTCCAGGCAGCACTGCGCGAACAGAGGCGCGGCTTTGCCGTCGGTCCCGCACTGGTGCCGATCGTGCCGGCAGCGATCCTTTTCGATCTCTTGAATGGCGGCAACAAGGATTGGGGCCTTTACCCGCCCTATCGCGAACTCGGCTATGCCGCGACACGGGCCGCAGCGGCAACCTTCGCGACCGGCAGCCATGGCGCCGGTACCGGTGCGCTGACCGCCGGTCTCAAGGGTGGCCTCGGTTCCGCCTCGACTGTGCTGGAAAACGGCATCACCATCGGCGCGCTGGCCGCCGTCAATGCGCTCGGCAGCGCCACCTGGCCGGGCACCCACCACTTTCGTGCCGCCGGCTTCGAGATCGGCGATGAATTCGGCGGCCTCGGCTTTCCCGCAAGCGTTCCGGCAGAGGCCGATGCCATCCGCACCAAGCTCGATCTCGGCCAGCCGGCAGACGGCAACACCACGATTGCCGTTATCGCGACCGACGCAATCCTGACCAAGGCGGAAGCAAAGCGGCTGGCGATTGCAGCCCATGACGGCTTTGCGCATGCGCTCTGGCCTTCGCATACGCCAATGGATGGCGATCTCATCTTTGCGCTTGCTACCGGCCGGTCCGGTCGGACCATCAGTGCCGAGGAATTCATCGCGCTTTCCGCTGCCGCCTGTTCGACGATGGCCCGCGCCATCGCCAGAGGCGTCCATGATGCGACTCCCGCGCTCGGCGACCTCTTGCCCTGCTGGCGGACTTGACCTTACACCGGACGTGAGGCTGGCGCAGGCAAGATGTGCCAGACATGTTCAAGATATTGACCGAGGATGTTCCATGCGCCGTCTGCTCTTTGCCCTCGCCCTCCTGCCGGCCCCGGCATTCGCCGATCCGGTCGGCAAGTTCACCGTCCACGGCAGCAATCTCGACGGCAGCAATGCCTATGAAGGAACCGTGTCGGTGAAGCGCACCGGCGCGACCTATTCGGTGACCTGGAATGTGGAAGGAACAAGGTTCACCGGAACCGCCGTCGGTGCAAAGACCGATACATCCGCTTTGGGAGCTGCGTCCGAACATGACAGCGTCCTGTCGGTCATCTATCGGGCCGGCAAGGATGTCGGCACTGCCCTCTTTTTCGAAGTGCGGCCTGGCGAATGGCGCGGCATATGGGCCTATGAGGGAACTTCGGTCGCTGCGTTGGAAAACTGGCAGTCCGAAGAGGACAAGACATCGACAAAGGCGCTCACCCGACCGAAGGGACAGGACCAGATCGCCCCGGCGCCGGGTCCGGATGCTCCGTCACCGTAAAAATGACGGCGGCTTCGACCATCTGCCTTGAGTGACCCTTATCGGGCCCGCAAAAGCGATGTATTGCTAGGGCAGAACATCTGGAGGGGATCAATGGCAATACCATCGACAGAATGGAAAGAGCAGATCTCGGTCAACGAGGCGGAGCGCTTCCAGCGCCAGGGCAAAGCGATCCGTGCCGCTCATGCGCTCAAGAATGCCCGTTACGGCAAGGGGCGGTTCCTGCATCGCAAACCGGTCGTGACAGCCGAGGCACGGCTCGATATCGCGCACGACCTTCCCGAGCATGCGCGCCACGGCGTATTTGCATCGCCTGGTCCGAAGAGAGCCCTCGTCCGGCTGTCGAATGGCGCTTTCGACATTCAGGCCAATACCCGCCCCGATATTCGCGGATTTGCCCTGCGCATTCTTGATGTCGAAGGGGAAGCCGCACTCGGAGGCATCGCCGATCATCAGGATTTTCTCCTGATCAATCACGACAGTTTCGCATCGAAGGACAGCAACGAATTCGTGGAATTCGCCACATTGGCCGCCCACGGACAGGCAAGCGCCATCTGGACCCTGTTTCTCAACCATGGTCTGGCAGCCACCATCAGCCGGCTGAAGACACTCGCGGCAGTGATCGGCAAACCCTTTGCTGGATTTGCAGCCGAGCGCTTCAACACGGTCCTGCCGCACCGTATCGGCCCCTATGCCGCCAAACTGCTTCTAGTTCCGACATCGCCGTCGGCCATGACATCGAAGGATCCGGGCGCTGATATCGAGGCCAAATTGAAGGCCGGACCGATCGAATATCGTCTCTGTCTGCAATTCTATACCGATGAAAGCGCAACACCGCTCGAAGACCACCGCAAGGTCTGGGATGAAGGCATGACGCCCCTCATTGAGGTTGGCCGCCTGACGCTCCTCAAGGCCGGACCCGACCTCGAGAGCCTGAAATTCGATCCCTGGGGTGGGCTCGAAGACCACCGTCCGCTTGGAGAAATCATGCGGGCGCGGAAATCAGCCTATTACATTAGCCAAAAAGCCCGGCTCGGCTGAACGAGCCCAACGATCCCTGGGAGGATAAACCATGCGCAGAAAACGCTCTCTTGCGATGCTCGCCTTCACCCTTTTGCCCGGCTTGGCTCTGGCCGATCCGTCGGGAACCTACAATGTCCGCGGCCTCAACCCCGACGATGGCAAGGAATATACCGGCACGGTCGAAGTTTCCCGCACCGGCGAGACCTATACCGTTGTCTGGGAGATCGCCGGTACCAAATTCGTGGGCACCGGGCTCGGGGCAAAATTCAACGGCGACCGTTTCGAAATGGGGCCTGCGAGCCCAGATGACACCGCCATTTCGGTCGGCTATATCTCCAGCAATTCCTTCGGCATGGCGATGTATTTCCAGCAGGAGGATGGCAGCTGGCAGGGTGTGTGGACCTATGGCGGCTCGAAGAAGGCGGCGCCGGAAAACTGGACCCCCGCCGATTGACGAAAGGAAAGGCATTGGCCGTATTCGAAATCTGGGTGGATGCCGATGCCTGCCCCGTCAAACCGGAAATCCTGAAAGTCGCCGAGCGCCACGGCGTGCGGGTGACATTCGTGGCCAATTCCGGCCTCAGGCCATCGCGCGATCCGATGGTCCGCAACGTCATTGTCTCGAGCGGGTTTGACGCCGCCGACAACCATATCGCCGAAGAAGTGCGCGAAAACGATGTCGTGATCACCGCCGATGTGCCGCTCGCCGGCCGCTGCGTCGCCAAGGGTGCGCATGTCACCGGTCCGACAGGTCGGGTGTTCGACAAGACCAACATCGGCATGGCGACTGCCATGCGCGATCTCGGCGCGCACCTGCGCGAAACCGGCGAGAGCAAGGGCTACAATGCCGCCTTCAGCCCGCGTGATCGCTCGGCCTTTCTCGAAACGCTCGACCGGCTGTGTCGACGGGCAAAATCCGCCTGAAGGCCGTCGGGAACGGTACCAACAACGGATGAGGAACAGGGCTAGGTCATGCAGAACATTCTTCTCGTCGCGCTTGGCGGTGCAATCGGTTCGGTTGCCCGCCATCTGACCGGAACGCTCACGTTGCGCCTGTTCGGTCCCGGCTTTCCCTGGGCGACGCTTGCGGTCAATGTGGTTGGGTCCTTTGCGATCGGCTTTCTTATCGAACTGATCGCGCGCCGTCTGAACGCCTCGATGGAACTCAGGCTCTTCATTGTCACAGGCATCCTGGGCGGTTTCACCACCTTCTCCTCCTTCTCGCTCGATATCGCGAGCCTCTATGAACGTGGCGATCTCATGCTTGCCTTCGCTTATCTGGCCGCCACCATCATCATCGGGCTTGGTGCCGTCTTCGCAGGGCTGGCATTGGGCCGCGCTTTGCTCTAAAGCCTGCGCAAAAGGAAAGAGAACGATGGCAGGCGTAGATCACAAGCAGGTAGAGACCGAAGAGGCGGGCATGCGGCTCGACCGCTGGTTCAAGGTTCATTATCCGGGCCTCGGCTTCGGCGCCCTGCAGAAACTGCTGCGCTCGGGCCAGATCCGCGTCGATGGCGGCCGCGCCAAATCCGATACCCGCGTCCAGCCCGGCCAGATGGTGCGCATTCCCCCGCTCGGCGTCGACGAGAAAGCCTCGAAGAAGCCCCTGTCCGGCAAGGAACTGTCCCATTCCTCCGATCACGAACTCTTGTCGCGCATGGTGCTTTACGAAGACAAGAAGGTCATCGTGCTCAACAAGCCGCATGGCCTGCCGGTTCAGGGCGGCTCCGGCGTCGTGCGCAACATCGACAAGATGCTGGAAGCCTGGACGAGCCCGAAGGGCGAGAAGCCGCGGCTTTGCCATCGTCTCGACCGCGACACGACCGGCGTATTGGTCATTGCCCGCACCCGCGGCGCCGCCCAGGCCCTGACCGGCGCTTTCCGCGAACGCGACACCAAGAAAACCTACTGGGCACTCGTCAAGGGCGTACCGCGTCCGGCCGAAGGCAAGATCTCGACCTGGCTCGTCAAGGAACAGACCCCGGACGGCGACCGCATGCGTGTGGCCAAACATGGCGAAGATGGTGCCGATCACGCCGTCTCCTATTTCCGCGTCATCGAACAGGCCGCCCAGCGCCTCGCCTGGCTGGAAATGGAGCCCTATACCGGCCGCACCCACCAGCTGCGCGTCCATGCCGCCCATATCGGCCATCCGATCATCGGCGATCCGAAATATTTCGAGGCCGAACAGGGCTGGGATTTCCCCGGCGGCATGCAGAACAAGCTGCACCTGCACGCCCGCCACATCGATGTGCCGCATCCGGATGGTGGCCGGCTCAGGGTCACGGCTCCCCTTCCTCCGCATATGGTGCAGACATGGAACCTGCTCGGATTTGAGGAAGGAAGCGGCGGAGATTTCGAGGAATGATGATGACCTTTCTGGACTTGATCCTGCCGCCCTTGCTTTGCGTCTTCCTGGTCTATCTCCTGGTCGTACTCTACCGAATGTTTCGCAGCCCCTCGCGCGACATGATGACAATCGGCAGGGAAAACACGGATGTCATTCGAGAGAACAACGAACTTCTCCGAGAGCTGATCGCGATAAACAAGGCTCTGCTCGAAAAGCAGGATGGACCAAAATCGTGAAACTCGTCCTCTTCGATTGCGATGGCACTCTAGTCGATTCGGGCGGCCTCATTCACGAGGTCATGGCACGGACCTTCGTCCATTTCGGCTATGAGCGGCCCGCCTATGCCTCGACCAAATCGATCATCGGCCTGACGCTCGACACCGCGATTGCCCGCATGCTCTGCCGCGAGACAATTAGCGATGAAATCAACGCCATGGTGCTGCATTACAAGGAAATCTATGGTCCGGTGCGCGCCGAGCCCGGTTTCCAGGAACCGCTCTTTGCCGGCATTGGCGAGATGATGGCAACGCTTTCTAGCCGCGAGGATCTGCTGATCGGCGCCGTTACCGGCAAGTCGCGCAAGGGGCTGAAGCTGATCTCGGAAACCCACGGCTTCGAAAAGACCTTCTTCGTGTCGCGCACGGCCGATGATTGCCCGTCGAAGCCGCATCCGGCCATGGTGCTCGAATGCTGCGCCGATGCCGGCATCGATCCGGCCGACACGCTGGTGATCGGCGATGCGATCTATGACATGATGATGGCGAAATCGGCCGGTGCCCGCTCGCTCGGTGTATCCTGGGGCTATGGCGCGCCGCAGGATCTTCTGGCCGCCGGAGCCTTTGCGGTGGTCGACCGGGCCGAGGAAATCCTCGCCCATATCGATTGACGGCAAGAGACCGCAAGAAACGGCATAAACACATTCGGGGTGTAACGCCCCATCGGACGTTCGGAGTGCATCATGCGCGATATTTTCAGCGACCTTTCAGCCCCGACCCTGTCGGACCCGGATCCCACCCGCCGGGCCCAGATCCAGATGAAGCAACCGCTGCCGAAGCGCTTCTACAAGGATGTCTCGATATCCGAGATCGACGGCGAGTTCGCCGTGCTTCTCGACGGTCGCCCGGTCAAGACGCCCGGTAAGAACAAGCTGTCGTTGCCGACAGTCCGCGCTGCTGAACTGGTCGCAGCCGAGTGGCAGGCGCAGGAAACCGAGATCAACCCCGGCAAGATGCCGCTGACACGACTCGCCAACACTGCCATTGACGGCATCGCCAACGAAGTGGACGCCGTCTTCGACGACATGCTGAAATTCGCCGGCACCGATCTCCTCTGCTACCGCGCCGACGATCCCGAAAACCTGGTGAACCGCCAGAACGAGGTCTGGGACCCGGTCGTCCGCTGGGCTGCCGAGACGCTGGGCGCCCGCTTCATCCTCGTCGCCGGCATCATGCATCACGAACAGCCGGTGCAGGCGCTTTCCGCCACCGAGGCCGCCCTGGCCGAGCACAAGGAAGCGTTCCGGCTTGCCTGCCTGCACACGATGACGACGCTGATGGGTTCCGCCATCCTCGCCACGGCCTATGCCCATGGTCGTCTGACGGCAGAAGAGGCCTGGAAGGCAGCCCATGTCGATGAGGATTACCAGATCGATCTCTGGGGGACCGATGCCGAGGCAGAAGCGCGCCGCGCAGCCCGCTGGACGGAATTTTCCGCCGCCGCCCGTCTCTTTGAGGCGATTACGGGGCGCTGTTAATCCCGCCTTAACATTTGCAGTCTTGTCTGGGCCGAATTCGGTTTTTCGGCAAAGTCAGGGATCATGGCGCGCAAGACACTTGCCAACGACTGGGACAGCGTGCGGCTCGGTGATTACGAGCTCGTCAACAATGTCTGGAACAAGGGCGATCTCGTTCAGGGCACCGACTATACCCAGTCCGTCCTCTACGATCCGAACGATCTCTCCGCCAACATAACGTTCAAATGGGACTGGGGCAGCGACAAGGGTCATGTGCTCGCCTATCCGGAAGTGATTGTCGGTTACAAACCCTGGGGCAAGTCGGGCACAGACACGTTCAATTCAAGGATCTCCGATATCCGCAGCTTCGACGTCAGCCACGATTTCACCATTTCGGGCCAGACGAAGCTCTTCAATGTCGCCTATGATCTCTGGCTCACTGACAAGCCCCTGGGCGGCGAAAACGCCATCACCACCGAGCTGATGGTCTGGGCCCACAAGGGCGGCCTCGGCCAGTTCGGCGATGATGCCTATGTCGGCCGGTTCAGCGATGGCGGCATCAACTACAAGATCTACACCTACGACGATTTCGGCGATTCCAGCGGCGGCAGCGCGCACACATGGCGCTATATCGCCTTCGTCGCCGACAAGGATGCGCCCGACGCCACATTCGATATGCGCGACATTCTCACAGAAGCCATCCGTCGTGGCCTCGTTTCGGAAAAGGACTATGTGACCGGCTACGAAATCGGTGCCGAAATCAATGGCGGCAAGGGCCGGCTCGATATCCATTCCCTGACACACAGGTTCGAGACCTATGATGCGGGTTCAGGCGCTGATCGCCTCGTCGGCACCGCCAATCGCGATCGTCTTTATGGACTGGCGGGAAACGACACATTGCTCGGACGGGCGGGCAACGACCTTCTGTCGGGTGGCAAGGGCGGCGATACGCTGACGGGTGGCGCCGGTGCCGACACGTTCCTCTTCCGCGAGAGCGGTGCGGACGCCGACAGGATCACCGACTTCCAGTCAGGCACTGACAGTATTTCACTTTCAAAGCGTGTATTTGCTGCATTTTCTGATGGCAAAGTCGATGCGGCGGAATTCCGCACCGGCAGCGCGTTTCTTGAAGAAACCCATCTGCTCTACAACCGGGAAAGCGGCAAATTGTTCTATGATGCCGATGGATCTGCAGGCGCCCATTCTGCCGAACTGATCGCGGTTTTCGAAAACAACGCCAAACTTTCTGCTTCCGCCTTCGACATTCTTTAGCGAAATCTTGCCGCGACCGGCTCCGCTTAACGGTTCGCTAACCATAATTGGTAATCTTTGTTGAGGGATTACTAATTGGGGATTCGCGAATGCTACGCCTTGTCACGCGCGTTGTGCTTTTCTGCATGCTCGCCCTGTCGCTTGCGGCCTGTGCAGCAAAACCGAAGCGCATGGTCGCGCTGGAAGTCTACGACATTCGCGACGTTACCGTGACTGCCAATGGCGGCGTCAGCCACAAGCTTCTCACCGGTATCAAGTCCCAGATGGATCAGGCGATCGCAGCAACGGTCCGTCCGGTTCCCCTGCCGCGCGTCGTCATGACGGTCCGCATCGTCGGAACCACACTCGCCCAGGGCATCGATGGCGTCCGTGGCCAGTCGGAAGTCAGCGTCATGCTGTCGGAAGTCACATCCGGCCATCCGGTTGAGGTCCGCAACTTCCAGATCTTCGGTTTTGCCAACAATCTGCGTTCGGCAGACATCGCCCTTGCTGATGCGATCGCCTCGCGTCTGCGCATGGAATACAAGCTGGCGATCGCGCCGATCCGGACCCTGGCAACAGAGCCCGCGCCTGTCCTCTCGACCCGCATGCGGTCCGACAAGATCGATATCGAACCGGAAGCCAAGCCTGTCGTCGTTCCGCTCAAGACGGCTCCGGTGATCGGTGCCGACAAGGACCCGATGCTGAATTCGCGCACCAAGGTCGAGCCCGCAAAAGAACCGGCTGCCATAGCGCCGGTCGAGAAGAAGGCCGAACAGCCGAAGGCAAGCGAGGAAAATGCGCTCGAAAGCGGTGCCAAGGCCAAAGTGGTGATCATGCCGAAGCCTGCCACTGAATCCACACCGGAAAAGAAGCCTGCAGATGTTGCACCTGCAGCGGACGAACCCTGCGTCGAAACACTTGAGAAGAAATGCTGACAAGCTTCTGATAATGTTGCAAAAGCCCGGGGAGACCCGGGCTTTTTTGTCTTATCCAAGGCGCTCGGCATGCCAGCGCAGATGATCGTCCATGAAGCTGGAAATGAAATAGTAGGAATGGTCGTAGCGCGGATGGTTGCGGAGCGTCAGCTCGATGCCGGTGCCCTTGACGGCCTCTTCGAACAGCCAGGGGCGTAGGCCATTTTGGAGGAACCCGTCGGCAAGACCCTGATCGATCAGGAATTCCGGGAACCGCGCACCATCCTTTACGAGCGCAACTGCATCATAGGACCGCCAGGCGGACTTGTCCGATCCCAGATATTTTTCGAACGCGCCCATCGACCAGTCGGCCGTCGACGGTTCCACGATCGGCGCGAAAGCCGAGCAGCTCTTGAAACGGTCCGGATGCTTGAGCGCGATCGTCATGGCACCATGACCGCCCATCGAATGGCCGAAGATGCCCTGGCGTGACATGTCGGCGCGGAACTTGCTCGCGATCAGCGCCGGCAACTCTTCCGTCACGTAGCTGTACATCTGGTAGTTTTCGGCCCAGGGCGCCTCGGTCGCATCGAGATAGAAGCCAGCGCCCTTGCCCATCTGCCAGTTGGTCGCCTCGTCCGGCACATCGTCGCCACGCGGGCTGGTGTCGGGGCAGACCACGATCAGGCCGAGTTCGGCGGCAAGCCGCCGGTATTCGCCCTTCTCCATCACGTTCGCATGGGTGCAGGTCAGGCCCGACAAATACCAGAGCACCGGACGCGGTTCGCGGGTTGCCTGCGGCGGCACGAAAACAGCGAAGGTCATCGTGGTTTTGGTCACGTCGGACTCATGCGAAAAGACACCCTGCATGCCGCCGTGCGACGTGACTTCGGAAATGATGTTCAAGATAGGCTCCTTCAGGTAGGGATGGTCCGGCGCGCCTTGTCCGGATCGTGAACAGCAGCGAGCCATTGCATGGCACCGGCCGCGAGATCGGGCTTCAATTGCTCGCTCGCGATGGCGCAGGCTTCATAGACATTGGTGAGATAGTCGTCCGGTTGGGCGAGCGCTGCCCGGATACCGGCAAGCGCGGGCTCCATGCCGGCAAAGCGCGAAGGTTCACGCTCGGAGCTGCGCAAAAGCGGGCCGAGATAGATCATGGCAAAACCATAGAGCCCCTTGATCCGCGCCACTTCGCCTAGGGCAAGCGACGGACGGAACGAGAGCGCATAGCAATCCATGAAATGGAACATCGGCGCGAACGGAAGCGCAGTTTCCCCAAAACCCGCATCACGATAGAACCCCTTCACCGCCGCCTCGATGCCCGCAGTCCGGCGCCAGCGGCCGATATCGTAACGATAGATCGTCGACGGATCGACCATCACCCGCCCCGCCATCAAGAGCGAATAGACAATGGCCCAGTCGAGATCGCCCCGCGATGCCGGATGGAAGCGATCGATCAGATCGATGATCTCGCGGAAATGCTTCGTCCGGTACATGGCATAATAGAGAACATTGTCGCCGGTTGCCTTCCTTGTATAGTCCTGCACACGGTCGAGCGGCCCCTCGCCTTCGATCGCAAAGACATCACGCCGGAGGACACCCTCGCCCGCGGCCCAGACATCGAGGACCGGACGAACGCCGACCACATCGTCGCCGACCGATGAAAAATCGAACGGAGTTTCACCCGCGACAGCGGACAGAAGATCGTCATCCCCCATCGGCAAAACGAACACGGACCGAGCCTCGTCGAGCGTCGCCATCAGGTTTGCCGTCGGCACAAGACCGGGATTGACCAGATAGGTCATGTGGTCCGACCGGTCCCGATAGTGAGCGGCCTTCTCCGGATCACCGGAATTGTCGGAAACAACCAGATGATAGCCGCGCGCCTCGACATAGGCGATGGCGCTGTCGATCGACAGGGCAGCCTCGGCAAGCCGGCGGTTGGACGGCATGCAGACCGTGACAGGCGGCGGAACAAGGCTCATTTCGGGTTCCTTTCGCGCCGGAGCTTTGCCCACCAGTCGAGACGCTTGCGGATTTCACGTTCGAAGCCGCGCTCCGGCGGATCGTAGAATTGCCGGCGCCCCATCTGTTCGGGAAAATAGTCCTGCCCGGAAAAGGCATCCGGCTCGTCATGGTCATAGCGATAGCCGTCGCCATAGCCTTCCTCGCCCATCAGCTTGGTCGGAGCATTGAGAATATGCTTCGGCGGCAACAGCGAGCCATGGAATTTCGCCGCCTTCACCGCCGCCTTGTAGGCGACATAGACCCCGTTCGATTTCGGTGCTGTGGCGAGATAGACGACGGCATTGGCAAGCGCCAGTTCGCCCTCAGGCGAGCCGAGGAAATCGTAGGCCTCCTTGGCGGCATTGGCCACCACCAGCGCCTGCGGATCGGCAAGGCCGATATCTTCCACCGCCATCCGCACCAGACGGCGGCCGAGAAAGAGCGGATCTTCGCCGGCATCGACCATGCGGGCAAAATAGTAGAGCGCCGCATCGGGGTCGGAACCGCGCACCGATTTATGCAGCGCCGAGATCAGATTGTAATGTCCGTCTTGGCCCTTGTCGTAGATCGGAGCCCGTCGCTGCACGACGCGCACCAGACCGTCGGTGTCGAAAACCTCGCCCGCGCGCGCCGCACGCCACACTTCCTCGGCAAGCGTAAGCGCCGCCCGTCCATCACCATCGGCCATGCCGATCAGGCTCGCCCTTGCTGCTTCGTCGAGCGGCAGTGGTTTCTCCATCGCGGCTTCGGCGCGCTTCAGAAGCTCCTCGATACTGTCGGGTCCATGGGACTTGAAGGTCAGCACACGCGCCCGCGACAAAAGTGCGGCATTGAGTTCGAAGGACGGATTTTCGGTCGTCGCGCCAACGAGGATGATCGTCCCATCCTCCATCACCGGCAGGAAACTGTCCTGCTGCGACCGGTTGAAACGATGAATCTCGTCGACGAACAGCAGGGTCTGGCGGCCGTTCGTACGGCGGATGCGGGCGGAATCGAACACTTTCTTGAGATCCGCCACGCCGGAAAAGATGGCCGAGATCTGCTCGAAATGCAGGTTGGTCTCATGGCTGAGCAAGCGCGCAACGGTCGTTTTGCCGGTGCCGGGCGGTCCCCAGAAGATCATCGATCCGAGCGAACCGGACGCGATCATGCGACTCAGCGCCCCATCCGGTCCGGTCAGATGCTCCTGCCCGCAGACTTCATCGAGCGTTTGCGGGCGCAGGCGATCGGCGAGCGGCCTCTGCTTGTCGGGCAGGCCGCCGCCTGCGAAAAGATCACTCATCGGATGAATTGCCGGATCCGCTGGCCATCGCGCTCGATCTCGACCCGCCAGAAGCTGGGATCCTGCTGGATCACCTCCTCGAGCGCTTCGGTCGATGCGATCGCCGTACCATTGACGTTGATGATGATGTCGCGGGGCTCGAAACCAAGCCTTGCGGCGGGCGAACCACGGCTGATCTCCTCGATCACCACGCCCTGGGCTTCCGGCGGCATCTGCAGGCTCTCGGCCAGCCGCGGCGAAAGATTGGCGACGAGCGCACCGGCAAACGGATTGCGACCGTCGATCAGCCGCTCATCCTTCGGCGTGGTTTCCGGCGCCTGCTCGAGCGTCAGCGAAATCTCGCTTTCCTTGCCATTGTTGGAGATCAGAAGCGTAACGGTCGAACCCAGCCCGGCAGTCGTGAGCCGGTAGCCCAGCGCATCGGGATGCTCGACCGGATGACCGTTGACGGCCAGGATCACTTCGCCCGAGCGCAAGCCGGCCTTGTCCGCCGGACCGCCCTCGACCACCCGGGTCACCAACGCACCGCGCGCCACCTTGAGCCCCAGCGCCTCGGCCATGTCGGACGTCACCGGATCGAAGGACGCACCGATATAGGGGCGCGTGAAGCCGGGCTGGCCACCTTCGGCCGCAGCGATGAACACTTTCACCAGATTGGCCGGAATGGCAAAGCCGATGCCGATCGAGCCACCGCTGCGCGACACGATCGCGGTATTGATGCCCACCAGTTCACCCTTCATGTTGACGAGCGCGCCGCCGGAATTGCCGGGATTGATCGAGGCATCGGTCTGGATGAAGAAGGAAAAATCGCCCTCGCCGACCTTGTTGCGGGCGAGCGCCGAGACAATGCCCGAGGTCACCGTCTGGCCGACGCCGAACGGATTGCCGATCGCCAGCACGAGATCGCCGACCTCGACATGATCGGAATCGCCAACCGGCATGGCCGTGAGTTCGATTCCGCGCGGATCGATCGACAGAACGGCAAGATCGAGCCTTTCGTCCTTCAGAACGATCCGGGCGGCGAATTCATGGCCGTCCGAGAGCGCGACCTTGATGTCGTCGGCCCCGGCGATCACATGGTTGTTGGTGATGATCAGGCCTTTGGCATCAATGATGACGCCAGAGCCCAACGATGACTGCTTTTCCGAACGGTTCGGCATCTGCTGGCCGAAAAACTCCTCGAAAAACGGATCGCCGGAGAACATCGACTGCCGGGAGACCTGCTTGTCGGCATAGACATTGACCACGGAGGGCGCGCTCTGCCTGACCAGCGGCGCAAACGAAAGCTGCATTTCGAGGCGGCTTTCCGGCACCATTTTGGCTTCTTCGGCATGAAGCGGGCCTATCGCGAGGCCAAACGCCAGACCAAGGGCGGAAAGAAGTCGGATGACCATGTGATTCCCTCATCTCGATTGCTGGGCAGTTTTCCACCATCCGTCCAGCAATGGAAAGAGGTGGGCATGCCGATAACGTTCGACAAGGGCGGTTCCAACCGACAGATGCGTCGAAATTGCGGTCACGCCGCCTTGAACGTGTCGGCCTGTGCGATCTGCCAGGGAATGCGGAACCGCACATCATCGGTGCCTTCGAGCAGTTCACCCGGCCTGAGCGGCGGATAGAGATGGGTGAAGGTGGTGACCTGACTGTGGTTGATCCGCTTGTGGAAATGGAAAGGCCGGAATTCGGACGGATGATGAAGCCCGCAGCCCGCAACCACTTCGGCGAGCGCTTCCAAGGTCTTGGCATGAAATTGCGCCACCCGCGTTGCCTTGTCTGGCACCACCAGCGCCTTCTGCCGATCAGGGTCCTGCGTCGCCACGCCGACCGGGCAAAGATCGGTATGGCAGGCCTGGGACTGGATGCAGCCGATCGCAAACATGAAGCCGCGCGCCATGTTGCACCAGTCGGCTCCGAGCGCCATCACACGCGCCATGTCGAAGGCCGAAATGATCATGCCGGAGGCGCCGATGCGGATTTTCTCGCGCAGGCCGGCGCCCACCAGAGCATTGTGCACGAAGGCCAGTCCCTCGCGCAGCGGCATGCCGATATGATCGATATATTCGGATGGTGCCGCCCCGGTTCCGCCCTCCTTGCCGTCGACGACAATGAAATCGGGCGTGATGCCGGTTTCGAGCATCGCTTTGACGATCGCAAGAAACTCATGCGCATGGCCGATACAGAGTTTGAAGCCGACCGGCTTGCCTTCGGACAGGCGCCGCAGCTGGGCAATGAAGGCCATCAGTTCAAGCGGCGTGGAAAAAGCCGGATGGGCGGCAGGCGAAACACAGTCCTTGCCCATCGGAATACCCCGGATGCGCGACACTTCCTCGGAAATCTTGGCGGCCGGCAGCACACCGCCATGGCCGGGCTTGGCTCCCTGGCTAAGCTTGATCTCGATCATCTTGATCTGGTCGAACGCAGCCGTTTCGGCAAAGCGCTCCGGCGAGAACGAACCGTCCGGATGACGACAGCCGAAATAGCCCGAACCGATTTCCCAAACGATATCGCCGCCATTTTCGCGGTGGTAGGGCGATAGACCGCCCTCGCCCGTGTCGTGATAGAAGCCGCCCATGACGGCACCGCGATTGAGGGCCCGGATGGCTGCGGCCGACAGCGAGCCGAAGCTCATGGCGGAAATATTCAGAACCGAAGCGTCGTAGGGCTTGGTGCAATCGGGCCCGCCCACGCGAACCCGGAAATCGTGGCTTTCGAGACGGGTCGGCGCCAGCGAATGCGAAATCCATTCATAGCGCGGCTCATAGACATCATACTCGGTCCCGAACGGCCGCTTGTCGAGCTGGCCCTTGGCGCGCTGATAGGCAAGCGAACGCTTGTCACGCGGAAAGGGCCGCCCATCCTTTTCCCCTTCGAAAAAATACTGCCGGATCTTCGGCCGCAGATCCTCCATGATGAAGCGGGCATGACCGGCGATCGGATAGTTCCGCAGGATCGAATGGCGCTTTTGCAGAAGATCGTGAATCCCGACGGCCGTCAGGAAAGCAGCGATGAAGAAAGGGACGATCAGGAAACCATAAAGCGCCCTGTCAAATACGATGAGAATGGCCAGAAGGACTGCCAGGATGATCGAAATCGTCATCGGCAGGTAACGCGCCGTCAGAAAAACCCGGATGTTTTGCATGTTTGGCCCCAGCAATATCGCAAACATTCCTTAGAGGCCGAAGATTGCGTGAGGGTGACATCTCCCGGGGACATTTACATAACTTTACGCAACATAAACCCAAAATTTGCGGGTTTCCGCTAAATTGACATCATTCAAGCCGGTCCATGAAGGGCACGACCTTAATGATCATGAATGACATCTCCACTCCTCAGACAGAGGAGTTGCCGAAGACACCGCGCCGACGCGGCCGTCCCAAACTGCGCACGGACGAGCAGATCCTTGCCATCATCATCAACGCCGCCTTCGGACGTGTTCTGAAGAACGGATATGGCGGCACCCATATGGATGATATCGCATTGGATTGCGGAATCTCCAAACGAACCCTCTATCGATTGGTGCCAAGCAAGCAGGAACTCTTTGCCATTCTGGTGACAGAGCATGGCAAGCTGATGATCGATGTTCCCGACGATCTTCCAACAGAACCGCCTGCCGAAATGCTCTATCGGATCTTCCGGACCGATCTTTCGCCAGAAGAAGAGCGAATGCGCGTGGGTTTCCTCGACATTTGCATGAGTGACGTCCGCCAATTCCCGGAACTTGGTACAATTATCAAGCGCCAGGGCGCCATGCGCTCGAAAGCTGCTCTGACAGCCTGGTTCGAGCGCTGCCATCAGGCAGGCACATTGAACTTGCCGGACCGGGATCGGGCAGCCAAGATGCTGATGGATATGGTTTTCGGCGCAGCCTCCTTCAAGACGGGCCAGGGCACTGAATGGCCCGGAGATGAAAATCGCTCCGCCTATATGCGCGCCTGCATCGATGTTTTCGTCAGGGGCCACTGAAAGCCAGATCTCCCGGAACAAACAACGGGAAACCATCGGGACTGGAATGCGGGGACGACAAGGCCGTCCCCGCAGATGTTCAGACGCTCGCCGTGCTTTCTTCGGCCTCAGCTGTCAGGTCATCATACTGCCCCATGGGCGGTGCGCCTGGAGGCGGTCCCATCGGCGGCTGAGACATGCCGGCCGCCAGCTGTTCCTCGGTGATGGAGCCTGTGCCTTCCGTATCCATCGATTCGAAGAAGGCCGTCGCCTGTTCCTCGGTAACGTCTTCCGGCATCGCAGCCAGGAACTCATCCTGCGAAACAGTGCCATCCTGGTTGGTATCGAGCGAATCGAAGATCTCGGCGACCTCCTCTTCGCTGGCGCCACCACCGCCGGCGCCACCGGACGGCGGCGGCGGCATCATGCCGCTCTGACCGTTCATCTGCATCAGGACATCCATCGCCTGCGATGACATCCGGCTTTCCGGCGCCTGATCGACCGCACTCGAAAACTGGTCGAAACTGATCGAACCGGTTCCTTCGGTATCAATCGAGGCGTAAAGCTTGGAAGCCTGTTCCTCACTGATCTCTTTTGGCCGCGCCGAGACGAATTCGCTTTCGGTGACCTTTCCGTCACTGTCGGAATCCGTCTTGGAGAACATGTTTTTCTGCATCTGGTAATAGGCAGCATTGCTGCCGGACACGCTTGATGTCGTGCTCATGGGAGTCCTCGTTCAAAGTGTTTGCCGCTTGCGTCACCGGACTCATCACCGACCGGGACGTGTAAACGCTAGGCTGATTTGCCGAAGATTGTCAAAATCGATTTGAATTTTTGTTTTATTTTTTCCAAATTTTTGGCTTATTTTTCCAATAATTGAAACTATAATTGGCCATGATGTTTCTATAATACCAATTGATAGAATTATTTTTTCTTTTCGTTTCTTAATTCCCGCAATTTCCGCTCGCCTTGCCCGGCCGATCGGCCTACCAATGGCAACACAGGAGATCGGACGATGGACATTCATGATTTGTCGGCGGCAGCGCTATCGGAAATGATCAGGTCACGGCGGCTGTCCTGCTGCGATGTGATGATCCATTTCCTGGACAGGATCGAGCGTCTGAACGGTACGCTGAATGCCATTGTCAGCCTCCGCGATCGTCAGGAACTTCTAGCCGATGCCGATCTCGCCGATCAGGATCTTCGCCAGGGTCATTGGCGCGGGCCACTGCACGGTTTTCCCTTTGCCATCAAGGATCTTTCGGAAGCCGCCGGCCTGCCCTGCTCCTATGGCTCGCGCATTCATGCCGGCTTTCTGCCCGATTACGACGATATCCACGTCGCCCGCATTCGCGCCGCCGGCGCCATTCTGATCGGCAAGACCAATGCTCCTGAAATGGGCCTCGGCTCGCAGACCTATAACGAGGTTTTCGGCGTCACCCGCAATCCATGGAACACCGCGTTCACCGTCGGCGGGTCGAGCGGCGGCGCGGCAGCGGCGCTTGCCGCGCGGCTGGTTCCGCTCGCCGATGGCAGCGACATGATGGGGTCGCTCCGCAATCCCGCCGCCTTCACCAACATCGTCGGCTACCGGCCGAGTTACGGTCTCGTTCCGTCATTGTCCAACGAACTCTTCCTCGGCACCCTTGCGGTCAACGGGCCAATGGGCCAGTCGGTCGCCGATGTCGAGATGCTGCTCGCCATCCAGTCCGGTCGCGACCCGCGCGATCCTTTCTCCTGGTCGCCGCAAGCCTCGGCTCCGGATTATCTCGCGCTGCCGCTCAGGATCGGCTGGCTCGGCGACTATAATGGCTACCTGCCGTTCGAACCCGGTGTTCTGGATCTCTGCCGCCAAAGCCTCGAAACCTTCCGTCAGCTTGGAATGGAGGTCGAGGATGTCGCGATCGGTTTCGACATGGATCGCCTCTGGCGCGCCTGGAAGGTGCTGCGCCATGCGCTGGTGGCCGGCGGTCAGGCAAACGACTATGCTGATCCGGCGCGTCGAGCGCTGATGAAGCCGGAGCTGGTCTGGGAAATCGAGAATGGCCAGGCACTCTCGGCCGCGGACTTCTATGACGCGTCGATGACGCGCAGCGACTGGTACCGCCGCATGCTGGAACTATTCGAACGATACGATGCGCTGATCCTTCCAACCACGCAGGTCTTCCCCTTTCCCGCCGAATGGCACTGGCCGGAATGGATCGATGGCCGCAGCATGGATACCTATCACCGCTGGATGGAGGTGGTGATCGGCCCGACCATGGCAGGCCTTCCGGTCGCCGCCATGCCCGCCGGTTTCTCTGCCGATCACCGCCCGACCGGTATCCAGATCATCGGCCGACCGCAGGGCGACCGACAGTTGCTGGCGCTTGCCAAGGCCTATGAAACGGCCAGCGGCTGGCTTGATCGCAAACCCGCTCTCTGAAAAAATCGCCTCGCAGCATTTTTCGCCTTGTCTCTCTAGTGACTAGAGGGTGTAGGCCGAAAACATGCAGCAGGAGAATCGTGATGACAAAGACGGAGAATACCAGGCGCTACCGGGTCGATGGCATGGATTGCGCGTCCTGTGCGACCAAGATCGACACGGCCGTGCGCAAACTTCCCGGAATCGAGGATGTGCGCGTTTCGGCCACCGCCGGGACCATGACGGTTGCAACCACCAGCGCTGAGAGCTTCGCGGGGGTCGAAAAAACCGTGCGGCAGCTTGGCTACAAACTCTTCCCGCGCGATGGCGCCGACAGAGCCGAGAGCCAGAGTGCGTCCGCCGATCCGTCCTGCCATTGCGACCATGATCACGAAGCCCATCATCACGATCATGCGCACCATCACCATGAGGATGACAAGGCTGAGGCCATCGGCCTTCATGGACATGATCATGACGAGGAAGACGACCCATGGTGGAAGAGCCGGAAAGCGCGCCTTGCGCTCCTGAGCGGTCTCGCCCTGGTACTCGCCTATGCTGTCGGCCTCATCTATCCCGATGTCGCACCTTATGCCTTTGCCATTGCCATGCTGGCCGGTCTTGTGCCGATCGCCCGGCGTGCGCTGGCGGCCATGCTGGCCGGCATACCCTTCACCATCGAGACATTGATGACGATTGCCGCCATCGGCGCCGTTCTCATCGATGCCGGTGAAGAGGCGGCCGTGGTGGTGTTCCTCTTCCTGGTCGGCGAACTGCTCGAAGGCATTGCCGCCGGCCGCGCCCGCACCTCCATCCGCGCGCTGACAGACCTCGTGCCCCGCACCGCCCAGCTTGAAGACAAAGGCCAGTTGCGCGAAGTCGCAGCCGAAACGCTGGCGCTCGGCTCCATCATCCTCGTGCGCCCCGGCGAACGCATTGCCGCCGATGGCGAAATTGTCGCGGGCGAAAGTTCCATCAACGAGGCGCCGGTCACGGGTGAAAGCACGCCGGTGCGGAAGACGGCCGGCGAGAGCGTGTTTGCCGGCACCGTCAATGGCGATGCGGCACTGCGCGTACGGGTCACCGCCACCGCAGCCGACAATACCATTGCCCGTGTCATCCGGCTGGTGGAGGAGGCACAGGAGGCCAAGAGCCCGACCGAACGCTTCATCGACCGGTTTTCGCGCTATTATACGCCGGGCGTGCTGCTCGCCGGCCTGCTGGTGGCCGTGCTGCCGCCGCTGCTTTTCGGCCTCGCCTGGAGCGAATGGATCTACAAGGGCCTCGCGGTGCTCCTGATCGGCTGCCCCTGCGCTCTGGTGATCTCCACCCCGGCGGCCATTGCGGCTGCCCTGTCCGCCGGCGCCCGCCGCGGCCTGCTTCTCAAGGGCGGCGCCGTACTCGAGCAGCTTCGCCATATCGACACGATCGCTTTCGACAAGACGGGAACCCTGACCGAAGGCAAGCCAACCGTCACCGACATCATTCCGGTCAGTGCGAGCGAGACCGACATTCTGGTCCGCGCAGCCGCGCTAGAGGCGGGATCGAGCCATCCTCTGGCCCTCGCCATTCTCGCGCGCGCCGCCCAGTCCGGACTGGTGCCGCCGATTGCGACGGATGCGCGCGCGCTTGGTGGCAAGGGTGTCGAAGCCACCGTGAATGGCGAGCGGCTCTTCTTGGGTTCGCCCCGCGCTGCCGCCGAACGGACCGCCCTTCCGCCACAAATCGCCCAGACGATCGAGGATCTGCACGGCGCCGGCAAGACCGTTTCGGTACTGCTCATCGATGGAACCCTCGCCGGTGCAATCGCCATGCGCGACGAACCGCGCGCCGATGCGGCTGCCGGACTTCGCACCCTGAAACAGGCCGGGATCCGCCTGGTCATGCTGACCGGTGACAACCGCCGCACCGCCGAGGCAATCGGCGCATCACTCGGCATGGACGAGATCCGGTCCGAACTGTTGCCGGAAGACAAGCAGCGGATCGTTTCGGAACTCAAAAGTGCCGGCCGCAGGGTCGCGAAAGTCGGTGATGGCATCAATGATGCGCCGGCGCTCGCCGCAGCCGATGTCGGCATTGCCATGGGCGGCGGCACCGATGTGGCGCTCGAAACGGCGGACGCGGCCATCCTTCATGGCCGTATCGGCGATATCTCCCGCATGATTACGCTTTCCAAACGAACCATGGGCAACATCGTCGAGAACATCACCATCGCGCTCGGGCTGAAGGCGGTTTTTCTCGTCACCACCATTCTGGGCGTTACCGGCCTCTGGCCGGCAATCCTCGCCGACACCGGCGCCACCGTGCTGGTGACGATCAATGCCCTGCGACTGCTGTCCAACCGCTGGATGGACAGGGAGAAATGAGTTCGGGATGAGCCATCCCTTCCATCTCCGCCCGGAATGGGCAAAATACGGTACCGACCGCGCGCTGCCAATTTGGATGCAACGATAGGCGCGCGGCAGAGAACAGGAATGCGATGGCCAGGACAGACGAACGTTTCCGGGAGGCTTTCAACGAAGCGCTACTCCTTTGCGCGACAATGAAGCCGGGCGACCAGCTGCCCTCCGAAAAGGAACTGGCAACCCGCCTTGACGTGAGCCGCACCGTCGTTCGCGCGATCCTCGACCGGCTTCGCGAGGCCGGAATCATCACTTGGGAAGGCAGGAACAAGCACTTGAACCGATTGCCCCTGGAGAGCGATCGGCTGGCAATCCAGGACGGACAGCTCGACGAGCAGCAGCTCGAACGGCAGTTTCTCGACTGGATCCTGCGTTTCGACGTCGCACCCGGCACAGCGCTCAATGTCTCGGAGCTTCGGCGGCGTTTTCCGGTGACGCCGCATATGCTGCACGAATTCCTGGCCTCCCTCAGCCGGTTCGGTCTCGTCCGCAGACGGCCGAAGGGCGGCTGGGAACTGGTGGGCTTCACGCGCGAATTCGCAGTCGAACTCTCGGAATTCCGCATGGTGCTGGAGCTCAACGCCGTGGCGCATCTCGTTGAATTGCCCGAGACCGATCCGATCTGGGAGAAACTCGATCGCCTCGAGCAGGAGCACAGAGCGCTCGCCGCCGAGATCGATACCCGTTACCACGATTTTTCTCTGCTCGACGAAGCCTTCCACACCACCATCGGCAGTGCGGTGAAAAACCGTTTCGCTGCCGAGTTCCAGAAGATCATCTCGCTGATCTTCCACTACCATTTTCAATGGGACAAGACCCACGAGCGGCAGCGCAACGAAGCGGCGATCGGCGAACATCTGCGGCTGATCGCGGCCTTGAAGGCGCGGGATGCCAAGGCCGCAGCAGAAGCTGCCTCGGATCATCTGAAGACATCCAAGCAAACCCTGCTCTCGTCGCTGCGCGTCAACGCCTTGGCGTAGCGCAGCGATATTTCGGTTATTTCGGCATTGCCACGATGGCGCCCGGCAACGTCACGACATGGCGGGCAAGATCATGCGCCTCGGCAATGCAGGTCCGTTCGTCGCGCCCCATGGCGAACGCCGCCAGATAGGCACCGTTGAAACTGTCGCCCGCAGCTGTTGTGTCCACCACCCGCTCGGCCTTCGGGAAGAGTGGCAACGGTCCGAGGTCGGGATCGAGCGCCCTTGGCCCTTCCTCGCCCCGCTTGAGCGCACCCCTTTTGCAACCGGATCCGCGCAGGCGCAAAAGCACCGCCTCCTCGCCTCGATCGCCGAACAGCGCCATCTCGTCGTCAACCGACGGGAAACCGATATCGGCGAGCTGCCAGGCCTCGCCGACGATCCGCCTTGCCTCGTCTCGGCTCTCCCAGAGCGCCGGCCGATAGTTGGAATCGAAGGCAAACAGGCTTCCCCTGCCTCTCAAGGCTTTGATCCGGTTGAGAAGCTTCTGACGCGCCTCGCTTGACAGGATCGCCAGTGTGATCGCCGATAGATAGAGGATATCGGCCCCATCGAGCGCCGTAAGCTCGGTTTCGTCCTCGAACAGATGGCGGGCGGCAGACTGGCTGCGCCAATAGGAAAAACTGCGCTCTCCCCGTTCGTCGGTCTTGACGGCATAGAGACCGATATTGTGCACGCGATCGCTGTAGATGAAGGAAACAT
This sequence comes from Fluviirhizobium alvei, assembly GCF_030551875.1. GTDB lineage: Bacteria > Pseudomonadota > Alphaproteobacteria > Rhizobiales > Rhizobiaceae > Rhizobium_E > Rhizobium_E alvei. Next base: position 96,880 of record NZ_JAUOZU010000003.1, read on the forward strand.
CAAGCCCTTCCGACAGGGCAAAGGCCCGGCAATCGACCGACAGGGGATCGACACCCAGACGCGTGACATAGGCGACCTCATGCTCAGGTCCGAGGCTCCGGCGGCAATAAACAGCGGTGTTGAACGTATCGCCGGCAAAACCCACCGCATAGCCAGTTGTTCCCGAACGAAGCTCGCCCATCACTTCGCCAACACACACCAATTTCATTGCGGATTCCCTTGAGAAGGCAGAAACAGTCTTTTATGATAAAATACCAATCATCATGAGACTCAAGCCATGTCAATCACTCCGATCCTGCAGTTCGGCACCAGTCGCTTCCTTCAGGCCCATGTCGATCTTTTCATTTCCGAAGCCATGCAGCAGGATCAGGCGATCGGTCCCATAACAGTGGTGCAATCGAGCGGCGATGTCGAGCGCGCCCGCCGCCTCGCCGCTCTCGCGCATCCCGACGGATACGGGGTCAGGATCGAGGGGCTGGTTGATGGCAAACCCGTCCGCCAGGAAACAACCGTGACCTCGGTTATCCGAACCATGAGCACTACGACCGACTGGGATGAAATCGGCCGCATCTTTGTCGAGGAGGTCGAGATTGTCCTGTCGAACACGGGCGATCAGGGCTACTTCGCCAAGCCTGCCGATGAAAAACGCACCTATGATCAGGCGATGTCCTTTCCCGCCAAGCTGGCGCTGCTGCTGGAGAAACGGCTTCTTGCCGGAGGCAAGCCTCTCCAGATCATGCCGACCGAACTCATTGCCGGCAACGGTCGCGTGCTGCGGCAGCATGTGCTGACAAATGCCCGACGCCATTCCGATGCGCTGGCCGACTGGATTGCCTCCGATGTCCTCTTCGTCAATTCGCTCGTCGACCGCATCGTCTCCGAACCGCTCGAACCGGCTGGCGCGGTCGCCGAACCCTATGCGCTTTGGGCCATCGAACGAAGCGACGGGTTGAAGGCCCCCTGCACCCATCCGTCCGTTCAGATTGTCGACGACCTCGGACCGATCGAGCGGCGCAAGCTCTACATTCTCAATCTCGGCCATACCTATCTTGTCGGCCGGTGGCTCCAGAGCGATCGCCAGGCCCAATATGTTCGCGACCTGATGGCCGATCCGGTCGCTCGCGCCGATCTCGAACAGCTTTACCGTGAGGAAGTTCTGCCGGTCTTCCGGGCCGTTGGTGACATGGAGGCTGAGGCCTATGTTGCGACAACGCTCGACCGTTTCGCCAATCCTTATCTCGCCCACAAGCTTGCCGATATCGCCCAGAACCATAGCCAGAAGCTTGAACGGCGTATCTTGGCCTTCATGGATTGGGCAAAGGCAAATGGTACGGCTGTCGACCAGCCCTGCCTCGAGCAGGTGCTGAAATCCTTCGCATAGACGGCCGCATCCGCTCCGGATGGAGCTGAAAGACGTTGTCATTCCCTATTGTCTATTATAATAAAATACCAATATCGCAGGAGGATGCATGGAAAGCCAGTCGAAATCGGCACCACGAATGGTGAGTGGTGTTTGCGTGGAGCCGGGGCTCTTCAGCCTGATGGAACGCGACCTGCCGCTTTCGGCCCCGGAAGGATGGGTTCTCGTCGATCTTGCCGCCGCCGGTATCTGCGGCACCGACTATCATATCTTCGAAGGCAAGCACCCCTATCTCGAATATCCGCGCGTCATCGGACACGAACTGTCGGGCTATGTCGCCGAAGATACGGGCGATTGGAAAAAGGGCCAGCGGGTCGTCATCAACCCCTATATTGCCTGCGGCAAATGCCGGGCCTGCCGTCGCGGCAAGCCGAACTGTTGCATGGAAATCGGCGTTCTCGGCGTGCACCGCGATGGCGGCCTCTGCGAACGGATCGCGGTTCCTGCCGGCAATCTTTACGATGCCGCCAACCTTTCCGAACGCGATGCCGCACTCGTCGAGTTTCTCGCGATCGGGGCCCATGCTGTCCGGCGCTCGGAGGCGACTGAGGGCGACCGGGTGCTCGTGACCGGCGCCGGACCAATCGGCCTCGGAGCCGCCCTGTTTGCCCGGCTGGCAGGCGCCGAAGTGCATATGATGGATATGAGTGGCGAACGGCTCGAAGCGGCCCGCGCGTTCGGTTTCACGCATCTCCACCGGCCCGATCTTCCACTCCTCGTCGACGAACTGGCCGATGGTTTCGATGTTGTTTTCGATGCAACCGGCAATCCCAAGGCGATGGAAGCCGGCTTTGCCCATGTAGCCCATGGCGGCACCTATGTCCTCGTCTCGGTGATCAAGGGCGATCTGACCTTCTCCGACCCCGAATTCCACAAGCGCGAGATGAAGCTTGTCGGCAGCCGCAACGCCCAGACACCCGATTTCCTGCATGTGATGCAGGCGCTTTCATCCGGGGCAATCGATGGCGGCCAACTGGTCTCGACCGTGCTGACACTCGAGGAACTGCCACAGAAACTCCCCGTACTGGCCGCTGACCGCTCGAACCTGATCAAGGCGCTGGTTGCCCTGCCCGCCTGGGGATCGCGCCATGACTGAGCCCATCCGAACAGATCAAAACAGCCAGCTTTCGTTACAGGTGAAACGCCCATGAACCTCGGACTTGAAGACAAAGTCGTTATCGTGACGGGCGGCGCAGCCGGCATTGGTGGTGCGATCACCGAACTGCTCGCCGCAGAAGGGGCAATCCCCGTCATTTTCGCGCGCCGCGACCCCGATCCCGCCTGGTTCGCTTCACTCGGCCCCAAGGCGGCCTTTGTTGCGGTGGAACTGTCGAAGGATGACGAATGCCGCAAGGCCGTTGCCGAAGCCCAGAGGCGGTTCGGCCCGGTCTATGGCCTGGTCAACAATGCCGGGGTCAATGATGGCGTCGGCATCGATGCCGGGCCGGATGCCTTCCGCGCATCGCTCGAAAAGAACCTGATCCATTATTACACGCTCGTTCACCTTCTGGCTGACGATCTCCGCAAATCGAAAGGCGCGATCGTCAATATCAGCTCGAAAACGGCCGTGACCGGACAGGGCGGCACCTCCGCCTATGTCGCCGCCAAGGCCGCCCAACTCGGGTTGACCCGCGAATGGGCCGCCGCCTTTGCCGCCGATGGCGTCCGTGTCAATGCCGTGCTGCCGGCCGAAGTGATGACCCCGCTTTACGAGCGCTGGATTGCGACCTTCGACAAGCCGGATGAAAAACTCGCCGAAATCACCGCGAATATCCCCCTCGGTAACCGCATGACCGAGGCGGCCGAAATTTCCTCGATGGCCGTTTTCGCGCTGTCGCAGCGGGCGCTGCATCTCACCGGCCAGTGGCTGTTCGTCGATGGCGGCTATACCCATCTCGACCGCGCGCTGGCGGGAGTCCGCTGATGGCGCCGAACCATATCGTCCTCGCAGAAACCGATGACGTGGCGATTGCGCTCGCCGATCTTGCCGCTGGCACGAACGTGGCCGGGGTGACTGCGCGCGAATTCATCCCCCGCGCCCACAAGATCGCACTCCGGGACATCGCTGCGGGCGAGCGTGTCCGCCGCTACGGCCAGATCATCGGCCAGGCCTCGCAGGCGATTGCCGCCGGTGCCCATGTTCATGTCCAGAATCTGGAGATGGCCCCCTATTCGGATACCGATACGGGAACCGCGATGGAAGCCAGCCTCGAGAAAAGACAGGATGTCCGGACCTTCATGGGCTATCACCGTCCCGATGGCCGGGTCGGCACCCGCAATTATCTCGGTGTGCTGACATCGGTGAACTGTTCGGGGTCAGTCGCCCGTTTCATCGCCGAGGAGGCCGAGAAAACCGACTGGTTCAAATCCCTCCGCAATGTCGATGGTATCGTTCCGATCGCCCATGGTAGCGGTTGCGGCATGAGCGGATCGGACGAGGGCTACCATACTTTGTTCCGAACGCTGCGCGGCTATGCCCGCCATCCCAATTTCGCCGGCATCCTTCTGGTTGGCCTCGGCTGCGAGGTGATGCAGATCCCTGCTCTTCTCGGCAAGGGGCGGATGCGCCCCGACAACAATTTCCGCCATCTGACAATCCAGGAGAGCGGCGGCACGCGGGCAACGGTCGAGCGCGGACTTGAAGCGCTACGCGAGATGGCAGCGATCGCGGAGACCTGTCGGCGCGAACCCGCCCCCGTCTCCGAACTCGTCATCGGCATGCAATGTGGCGGCTCGGATGGCTATTCCGGCATCACGGCCAATCCCGCCCTCGGTGTCGCTTCCGATATCCTCGTTTCCTATGGCGGCACGACCATCCTTTCCGAAACCTCGGAAATCTATGGCGCCGAGCATCTTCTCACCCGCCGCGCCGTCACCCCGGCGGTTGCCGAAAAACTCCTCGGGCGGATCCGCTGGTGGGAGGATTATGCGGCCCGAAACGGCGGCGAGATGAACAACAATCCAAGCCCCGGCAACAAGAAGGGCGGGCTCACGACCATCCTTGAAAAAAGCCTGGGCGCCGTCGCCAAGGGTGGTTCGGCGCCGCTTGAAGAGGTCTATCTCTATGGCGAGCCGATCGACAAGAAGGGCTTCGTCTTCATGGATAGTCCCGGCTACGATCCCTGCTCGGTCACGGGCCAGGTCGCTTCGGGGGCGAACCTCATCGTCTTCACCACCGGCCGCGGTTCGGTCTCGGGCTACAAGCCGGTGCCCTGCATCAAGATCGCGACGAATTCCGAAATGTATGGCCGGCTGAAGGATGACATGGACATCAATACCGGCGACATTCTCGAAGGCGTTTCGCTTGCCGAAAAGGGTGAGGAGATCTTCGAATCCTTCATCCGCGTCGCCTCAGGCGAAGAGACGAAATCGGAAACCCTCGGCTTCGGCGGCGTCGAATTCGTGCCCTGGCAGATCGGCGCGGTCATGTAGGACTGGCTGTCCCCGCTTGCGCCTGAACCGCCTCGGTCGCGACTTTGCGCGTCAAGCCGGCGCCGGTCTATGGCAAGAGACGCGGATGGCAATATGGTTGCGCGCAAGTTTTTTTTGCAACCAAAATCATCCTATGCCGCATCGTGCCCCGCCACCGGATCATCGCCATTTCGCGCGCGCCATGCGCGATGATTCGACGCGTGCGGAAAACCTGCTCTGGCAACAGTTGCGCAATCGCCAGATTGGCGGCGTCAAATTCCGCCGCCAGGTTCCGATCGACGGCTCCATCGTCGACTTCATCTGTTTCGAGCGGCGGCTGATCATCGAGGTCGATGGCGGCCAGCATGCGGATAGCCAGTCCGACCTTACGCGCGACGCCCATTTCCGCGCGGCGGGATTTCGGGTCATTCGTTTCTGGAATGACGAGATCGAAGACGTGCTCGATTTTGTCATTCTCCGGATTCTCGATGTTCTGAAATCCGGGAACGGTTGAAGCCCCCTCACCAAGCGGGTCCATCCAATTACCCGCAAGGGCAATGATCGACAGCGAATTACCCCTCACCAAGCGCGTCCAGCATTCGACTTCGTCTCATGCGGACTTGCTATCCTCTCCCGCAAGGGGAGAGGTAGGTGCCACGCCCGCCGATCCAACTTGTGGCAAAATTGGCGCCACGGGTTTACCTCTCCCCTTGCGGGAGAGGCTTGGCAGCGGCCGGCGAAGCCGGACAAAACAACAATGTTGTTTTGAGCGAACAAGGCCAGAGCGCGAACCGTGCGAGGGCAAAAAGGCTGGCTGAACGAAGTGAAGCCTTAGCCGCAGTTGGTGAGGGGTGAAATCACGAGGGATTGCAATTCATACCGTTACGTCGGGCGTTGGATTCGCAATCAGAACGATTGCTGTACCCTTGGCTTGATGCGCCGACGATCCGACCATTGGGGGCAGTACGCCGCCAGCGCCAACCATCGTTGGCTTGATAGATTTCCCAGGTATCTCCGTTTGTATCCTTGCATGTTGCCATGTCTCTCTCCCACATTTGCGAACCTATAAACGCTCTGAGAAATGCGGCAGGTCTAGAAACCAATCACACGGCTGGATTGCAGTCGAAAAGTGTGGCGTGGGCAATCTACCCCTCACCAAGCGCGTCCAGCATTCGACTTCGTCTCATGCGGACTTGCTATCCTCTCCCACAAGGGGAGAGGTAGAGTGCCACGCTCGCCGATCCAACTTGTGGCAAGGTTGGCGCCACGGGTTTACCTCTCCCCTTGCGGGAGAGGCTTGGCAGCGGCCGGCGAAGCCGGACAAAACAACAATGTTGTTTTGAGCGAACAAGGCCGGAGCGCGAACCGTGCGAGGGCAAAAAGGGCCGGGTGAGCAACGCGAACCCTTGGCCGAAGTTGGTGAGGGGTAACGTAAAAAATGCGAAAGGCGGGCCAAAGCGGCCCGCCTTCCTGATCTACATTAATCGCAGCGGGCCTCAGCTGCAGCCGCTCGTCGCGCCGCAGGTGTCGCACTTCTCGCAGGTGCCGTTGCGCACCATGGTGAAGTTCTGGCACTCGGTACACATATTGCCGGTGTAACCCTGCATGATCGAGCGGGCGCGGCGTTCCGAAGCAATCGATTTGGCGTCCGACTTGGCGGCAGCGGCGTCGGCTGCGGCCTTGTCCGAGAAGATCTCGGTGTCGGTTTCGGTTGCAGCGATCTCTTCGGCGAATTCCGCCTGCTTTTCCTCGTAGTCGCGGCGGAAAGCCACGATTTCCGAGGTCGAGACCGCGGTAGCAGTTTCGAGCTTGCGCGCAGCCGAGCCCGAGAAGGTTGCAACCGATCCGCTCGAAGAAGCCCGCGCCGGTGCACCGGTCGCAGCTCCCTTGGATTCGCCGGCCGGACCATGGGCACTCGATACCAGCATCGGCTTGTGGCCGCGCGTCCAGCCGGTCGAGAACGGGTTGGTCTTGCCTTCCTGGATGCCCTTGCCGAGTGCGGTCGAAGCGAAATCCGACGTATCGACATGGGCGAGATCGTTGCGGCTCAGATAGGAGACGGCGAGCTCGCGGAAGACATAGTCGAGGATCGAGGTGGCGTTCTTGATCGCATCATTGCCGATGACGATGCCGGCCGGCTCGAACTTGGTGAAGGTGAAGGCCTCGACATATTCCTCGAGCGGCACGCCATATTGCAGGCCGAGCGAGATGGCGATGGCGAAATTGTTCATCATCGCCCGGAAGGCGGCACCTTCCTTGTGCATGTCGATGAAGATTTCGCCCAGACGGCCGTCGCCGAATTCGCCGGTGCGCAGATAGACCTTGTGGCCACCGATCACCGCCTTCTGGGTATAGCCCTGGCGGCGGTTCGGCAGTTTCTCGCGTTCGCGGCTGACGCGTTCGATCACCCGCTCGACGATCTTTTCGGTGATCTGCACCGCCTGCGCAGCCTGCGGCTGCGCCAGCAGTTCCTCGACCGTATCCTCATCCGCCTCATCCTCGATCAGTGAGGCATTGAGCGGCTGCGAGAGCTTCGAACCGTCGCGATAGAGTGCGTTTGCCTTGAGGCCGAGCTTCCAGGAGAGCATGTAGGCGCTCTTGCAATCCTCGACGGTGGCGTCGTTCGGCATGTTGATCGTCTTGGAAATCGCACCCGAGATGAAGGGCTGTGCCGCTGCCATCATGCGGATATGGCTTTCCACCGACAGATAGCGCTTGCCGATCTTGCCGCACGGATTGGCGCAATCGAAGACCGGCAGATGTTCCTTCTTCAGGTGCGGGGCACCTTCCAGCGTCATCGCACCGCAGACATGGATGTTGGCCGCTTCGATTTCCTTCTTCGAGAAACCGACATGGTCGAGCAGGTTGAAATCGATCGCATTCATCTGCTCGTCGGAAACGCCCAGCACATCCCGGAGGAATTCGGCACCGAGCGTCCACTGGTTGAAGACGAACTTGATGTCGAAAGCCTGCTTGAGGGCGGCATTGACGGTTTCGATCTTGTCGTCGGTAAAGCCGCGCGCCTTGAGCGAGCCCGGATTGACGCCCGGCGCCTGGTTGAGATTGCCGTGACCGACGGCATAGGCCTCGATTTCGGCAATCTGGCTTTCCGAATAGCCGAGCGAACGGAGCGCTTCGGGAACCGCACGGTTGATGATCTTGAAATAGCCGCCACCGGCGAGCTTCTTGAACTTCACGAGCGCGAAGTCGGGCTCGATGCCGGTCGTGTCGCAATCCATCACCAGACCGATCGTGCCGGTCGGCGCGATCACCGAGACCTGCGCATTGCGGTAGCCGTGCTTTTCGCCGAGTTCGAGCGCCTTGTCCCAGGCAGCCTTGGCATGGTCGATCAGCGTCTGGTCGGGGCATTCGTCATGGATCAGCGCCACCGGATCGACCGACAGGCCCTCATAGCCGGACTTGACGGCATGGGCAGCACGGCGGTGATTGCGGATCACGCGCAGCATGTTGTCGCGGTTCGGTTCGAACTGCGGGAACGTGCCGAGTTCGGCCGCCATTTCGGCCGAGGTCGCATAGCAGACGCCGGTCATGATGGCGGTGAGAGCGCCACCGAGCGCACGGCCTTCCTTGGAGTCGTAAGGAATGCCCGACGACATCAGAAGACCGCCGATATTGGCATAACCGAGGCCGAGCGTGCGGTATTCGTAGGAGAGTTCGGCAATCCGCTTGGACGGGAACTGCGCCATCATCACCGAAATTTCGAGAACGACGGTCCAGAGGCGGACGGCATGTTCATAGGCTGCCACATCGATCCGGCCATCCGCACCCTTGAACTGCATCAGGTTCAGCGAGGCGAGATTGCAGGCCGTGTCATCGAGGAACATATATTCCGAGCACGGGTTGGAGGCGCGGATCGGGCCGGCCGCCGGGCAGGTGTGCCAGTCGTTCATCGTCGTGTTGAAATGCAGGCCCGGATCGGCCGAAGCCCAGGCGGCGTAGGAAATCGATTCCCACAGGTCGCGCGCCTTCAGCGTCTTCATCACCTTGCCGTCCTTGCGGGCGGTCAGGTTCCAGACATCGTCGCGCTCGACGGCGCGCAGGAAGTCATCCTTGATCGAGACGGAATTGTTGGAATTCTGGCCCGAGACGGTGAGATAGGCTTCCGAATCCCAATCCGTGTCGTAGGTCTTGAATTCCATATCCTTGTAGCCCTGGCGGGCGAACTGGATCACGCGGCCGATATAGTTTTCCGGCACCATCGATGCCTTGGCATCCTTGATGGCGCGCTTGAGCGCCGGGTTCTGCTTGGGGTCGTAGCAGGCGTCATTGTCGGCCTCGCAATTGACGCAGGCCTTCATGATGGCCTTGAGGTGCTTGGCAACCAGCTTGGAGCCGGTGACAAGCGCCGCCACCTTCTGCTCTTCCTTGACCTTCCAGTTGATGTAGTCCTCGATATCCGGATGGTCGATATCGACCACCACCATCTTGGCCGCACGACGGGTGGTGCCACCCGACTTGATGGCGCCAGCCGCGCGGTCGCCGATCTTGAGGAAGCTCATCAGGCCCGACGAACGACCGCCGCCCGACAGTTTCTCGCCTTCGGCGCGCAGCGAGGAGAAGTTCGAACCGGTGCCCGAACCATATTTGAACAGGCGCGCCTCGCGCACCCAGAGATCCATGATGCCGCCCTCGTTGACGAGATCATCATCGACCGACTGGATGAAGCAGGCATGCGGCTGCGGATGTTCATAGGCCGACTTCGACTTCACCAGCTTGCCGGTGAAGGGATCGACATAGAAATGGCCCTGCCCCGGTCCGTCAATGCCATAGGCCCAATGCAGGCCGGTGTTGAACCATTGCGGCGAGTTCGGCGCCACGCGCTGGGTGGCGAGCATATAGGCAAGTTCGTCACGGAACGTGCGCGCATCGTCCTCGGAGGTGAAATAGCCACCCTTCCAGCCCCAGTAGGTCCAGGTGCCGGCGAGACGATCGAAAACCTGGCGCGCATCGATTTCAGAACCATACTGCTCGTCCTTCGGCAGCTTGGCGAGCGCTTCCTTGTCGGCTTCCGAACGCCAGAGCCACGACGGAACGTCATTTTCCTCAACGCGCTTCAGCGCCTTCGGCACGCCGGCCTTGCGGAAATACTTCTGGGCGAGAATGTCGGCAGCCACCTGGCTGAACTGTTCCGGCACCTGGATATCGGCAAGCCGGAAAACCACGGATCCGTCCGGATTGCGGATCTCGCTGGTCGCGGTCCGGAATGGCACAGCTTCGTAAGCGCTCTTCCCGGCTTCAGTGAAACGTCTCTCAATGCGCATCTTCAATCCCCTTGACTGCGGTTCGTGCCAGAAGGCACGGAAATATCGTTCCGGCAGTCGGTGTGTCTCTCACCGTTTGGCCGGGCCCCTAGCTTCCATGTTCGGGAAACCTGTTTCTGGCTACCCTGTATCTGGTGGGATCTTCGGCCGCAAACACTAAATATAGTATTAAACAGCTTTTATCGCCACTCTCTTTTTCATGTTCCGGGACACAAAAAAGGACAGCGAATACCTGCGTCGGAATCCGTCAAAATTCGGATTTCCAGCGTTTCATTCCTATCAATTTTCATGATGAGGATCGATCCTCGTTACACATCGATCCTGTCGCCGCCGCAACGGTCCCATTAACATCCAGGCCACTGATTCCGTCAAGGGCTCGTCTATGAAGGAATTATTAACACCAGATATTGTGTGCGCAGCATGTGGATAAGAGGGACAAACCGGAAGTGCTTATAAAAGCTGGCAAATGCGCAACACTGTTCGGCCCGACCGACGGTTGTTGACGAAATATCCACCGCAAAACAAAATTTTTTTGGCAGTTTGCAATTCCCTCTTCCCTCTGCTGGCAAGCTGTGAAGCAAAAAGAGCATCCGATTCGTTTGCCCGAATTCCGCAGAATCCATACAGGAACCACGGCCGGATGACCGGGCAGCGCGGGAGTGATTGGCAGCGCCGACATTCAAAAGGACCAAGCTAGCCGGTTGAGGATTATCCTCATTTCGAACTGGCCCGGTTATCACAACTGATCGAGATTGATCCCGAACGACACCGCCCCGATCGGGATGCCCTTCTCGTTGGTGATCGTTATCGAGGCTTGCGATTGCAGCATCTGGGACGATTGGTCCTGCGTCGGCTCTTCGATGACGAAGCCTTCGCTCCCCTCTCCAACCGTTTTCCGGAACTTAGGCTCGTCGCCCTGCCAGTAGTCGGACGTCACATCGCTGATGGCGACATTCAGCCCGCGCCCATCCATGACGATGATCTCGGTTATGGCGCCGCCTGCCTCTTCCTGCTTTTCCCGCAGGAAATCGGCAAGCTTGTTCCTCAGGACACTATCGATCAGCGGATGGGTGTCGCTTTCGAGTTCGAGTTGCCAGGTCTTGTCTAAATCGACAAAGTCGAATGACGTATATTCCGCCGTTTTCTTGTTCTGCTCCCGGATCGCATTCACAAGCCGCGGGTCGCTCAACCAGGGACGGATACGGGTCTCGACATAATGGCGGATCAACCGTACATGCAGTTCTTCCCCTGAACCGGCAAAGGCCGGCGGCGAGCCGAGCAGCAGCGCAAGCGCCACCAACCGGAACAATCGCTCCAACTTGCGGAACCGGCCGGACACGCTCAGGACATGGCATTCACATTTACGCATCGGATCCGCATCGCCACACGCCATTCAAGGCAACGATTTGACCAGTGAAACTCTATGCGAATTCTAATGTCCTGATGTTTAGATTTTCCTAATTATAAAAACGCGGGCCACAATTTCATGCAGCCCGCGAAGAACAGGAGAAATGGAATTGCTGCCCGGGGCGCAATCAGCCCTTATGGCCCTTGGCGATCGGCTCCTGGTAGGTAAAGCCCATGTCCCACGGGAAATAGATCCAGGTATCCTGGCTGACTTCGGTGACGAACGTATCGATCGTCGGAACGCCCTTCGGCTTGGCATAGACGCAGGCGAAATGCGCCTTCGGCAGCATGGCGCGCACTTCCGCCGCCGTCTTGCCGGTATCGGTCAGGTCGTCGACCACCAGAACGCCCTCGCCGCCATCGGTCAGCAGGCTTTCGGAAATGCCCTTGAGAAGGTTCATTTCGCCCTGGTTCACATAGTCATGATAAGAGGCGATGCAGACCGTCTCGATGAGACGGATGTTGAGTTCGCGCGAAATGATCGCCGCCGGCACCAGACCGCCGCGGGTGATGCAGACGATGGCGCGGAAATCCTGCTTGAGGCCGGCAAGGCGCCAGGCAAGCGCGCGGGCATCGCGGTGGAACTGATCCCAGGAAACGGGAAAGGCTTTTTCGGGAAGCGACATCGATCTTGCTCCATTGCACGGCTGGCGGCCCGAATGGCGCAAACCGGTGGCTGACTGTAAGGCGATAGCGTGTGCCATTACTAAAACATCGCTATCGCGTCCAGTGGCTAGCCACCAGCTATCGATTGGATTGCCGGATCAGCGCGACATCAGAACCGGAACGGTCATCGATTGCAGCAGAACCTGTGTCACGCCGCCGAAAATCCGTTCGCGCAGGCGCGAATGGCTATAGGCACCCATCACCAGAAGATCGGCGGAAAAATCGCTGCAGCGGTTTTCGATGACGGCAGAGGTCGGCAAGCCGGCCGACTCCTCGCTACGAACATTTACCTTCAAGCCGTGACGAGACAGAACGGCGGCGATTTCGCTGCCGGCCGTCGCGGCGGATTGCAGGCGTGTATCCTTCGAATCGACCGAGAAGATTTCGACTTCCTCGGCTTTGGCGAGCAGACCGATGGAATCGAAGACGGCGCGCGACGCCTCGCGGGAACCGTCCCAGGCCACCAGAATGCGCTTGAACGGCTTGAAGCTTCGCTCGATCCAGGGAATGAACAGCACCGGGCGGGCGCCTTCGAACAGAACATCGTCAAAACCGCCGACCGCACCTTCGGCAGGCTGCGAGGCGACGATCAGATCGACGCAACGGGCGCTCTCCACCAACCCCTGCACGGCGATGCCGCTCGAACCGCGGAAGGAACGCCATTCGTTCGAGCCGCCCGCGCGGTTCCCAACATCGCCGAACAGCGCCTCGATTTCCTTGCGTTTGGTTGCCGCCGCTTCATAGAGCGCCGAGATCACCGTCGAATCCGGCAGATCGAACGGAGAGACGACCGGCGGCGGATCCACCACTTCGGCATAGAGCCCGATCACATGCGCCTCATGCGCACTGGCAAGCGAAAACGCTGTATCGAGCACAGCCTTGGCAGTGCCGACATCCGACAGCACGGCGCCGATTGTCTTGATGGTCATGGTCGTTCTCCCGTAAAATTATTAACAGAATGCAATTTCTATCAGTCCGAGCGATCCCGGCCTTGATCGGGATCAATCCTGTTATCAATCCGAACCGGAAGCAGAGGTTCCCTTCGTTTTCAGCGCAGCCACCTCAGTGAGCATGGTCTCGACCGCCGCAGCCGCTGCGTCGAGATCCGACTCCTGTCGGCTGCGGATGACTATATCGGTCGAATAGACCTTGCCGTCGAACTTCGGATAGGAACCGATCACCGTATCGGGATGCGCCTTCTGGACCGCCGTCAGCGGAGAACCGATATCACCCTCGCCATAGGGGCAGGCAATCGTGCGCGACAGCATGGTCTTGCCGCCTTCGAGCTGCGGCAGCACATTGTCCAGCATGGCAACGAACACGGCCGGCACCCCCGCCATGACATGGACATTGCCGATGATGAAGCCCGGGGCGACCGAAATGGGATTGTCGATATGGCGGCTGCCGACCGGCATGCGCGCCATCCGCTGCCGTGCTTCGTTGAACGGCAGATCCCGCTTTGCATACATTGCACCGAGAATATCCATGGCCCTTGCATCATGGGTAACCTCAAGCCCGAAGGCCTTGCCGACCGCATCGGCTGTGATGTCGTCATGGGTGGGGCCGATGCCACCGGAGGTGAAGACATAACGATAGCGGCTGCGCAGCGCATTGAGCGCCTCGACGATCGCATCCTCGTCGTCGGATACGATTCGCACTTCCTTGAGATCGATTCCCGCAAGCGTCAGCATCTCGGCGAGATGGCCGATATTCTTGTCCTTGGTCCGTCCGGAAAGCAGTTCATCGCCGATCGCCAGCATGGCTGCCGTTACAATATTTTCCTGCACCATGAGGGCTCCGCATGTTTGTTTTGGGCGAATTGATACCCGCCGACCCATCAAGTCAAGCCCAATTCCCGGGCTCCGGCGTTACCAAAAGTCAGATCCCGCAGAGTTCATTGTTCACTATTGGCGAACACTCAATACGCTTTTTGCTGTCCTGCAAATTCCCCGCCATCCGTTTATGTAGGGTTCATCGAAATTCTACCCCTGTCAAAAAGGATGATCCAAATGGCAAAAGTTCTGGTTCTCTACTACTCGGCCTATGGCCATATCGAAACGATGGCAAACGCTGTTGCCGAAGGTGCAAAGTCGGCCGGCGCCGAAGTAACCATCAAGCGCGTCCCGGAACTGGTTCCGGCAGACGTTGCCAAGGCTTCCTACTACAAGATGGACCAGGCCGCACCGGTCGCCGATCCGAACGAACTCGACCAGTATGACGCCATCATCGTCGGCGCTGGCACCCGTTACGGCACCGTCGCCTCGCAGATGCGCAATTTCTGGGACCAGACGGGCGGCCTCTGGGCACAGGGCAAGCTGGTTGGTAAGCTCGGCTCGATGTTCACCTCCTCTGCCACCCAGCATGGCGGCCAGGAATCGACCATCCTCGGCTTCATCCCGACCTTCCTGCATCATGGCATGGCCGTTGTCGGCCTTCCCTACGCCTTCCAGGGCCAGATGGGCGTGGAAGCCGTCAAGGGCGGTTCGCCCTACGGCGCATCGACCATCACCGATGGCGATGGCTCGCGCCAGCCGTCCGAGATCGAGCTGGAAGCCGCAAAGTACCAGGGCGCTCATGTCGCCAAGCTGGCAGCCAAGCTCTCGGCCTGATCGTTTCATCCGGTCGGACGTTCGGCCTGCTCCTCTGGGAGCAGGCCTTTTCATTTTCGCGCCCCTTTTGCGTCGCGCACGCCTTGATCGAATCCGCCCGCTGGGCTACCGCAGGAGACCAATGCGGACGTGGCGAAACTGGTAGACGCAAGAGACTTAAAATCTCTCGGGCTTGGCTCATACGGGTTCGATCCCCGTCGTCCGCACCAAAGACGTCTGCAGGCGCTCTTCATCCAGTGGCGACGACATCCAGTGGCGACGACATCCAGTGGCGACGACGGAAATCCACAATACTTTCTGATACTTATGACGTCTTTCGGAATCAGTCCGGCAAGCTGTTCCCGAAGGAACAGCCTCAAGCGCTCTTCTGTTTCATAAGGGATGCACCCTTCAGGAGCATCCCATGTCCAATATCTTCATCGCCCTCTTGCTCACCTTTTCCGCCGCTGCTGCGTCCAATCTCTTGCAGAAGCGTCTGCCGGATGACGCCGATACGTGCGACGCGTGAACCGCTGCGGATTTCGGACCGGATCTGAAGAAACCGGTCGAGGTGATTCAAATTTGAGCGATTTTTGCAACGAAGCCTATGCGCCTGGCCGTTAGACTATCGAGATCGTCATCTGCGAAGTCGAAGCCATGACACAGGTCGTATCCGTCAGCGCCACCACAGCCGCCTATGCGGCAGAAGCCCTGCGCCCCAATGCCCGCGTCAGCGGAACGGCGCCGCTGGACCTGCCGACGAAAACCGCGTCCGGCAAGCAGAAGAAGGTCAACGAATCCGCTCCGGCCGGCTCCATTCGACCGGTACCGGCGCCCGCTCTCTCGATGTTTCTCTTGACCAACAGCATGAGCAACCGCCAGCCGGAGGTCGCCTATCATGAAGCGGAAGGCGCCTACATCGACAACAATGGCGATGAGATGAACGAAGGCGTCGAGGCTGAACCTGACGACGGGCGCAACGAAAGGCTGGCAAATGCGCTTGCCGATGCCCTCTCGCAAAGCGACGATCCCGCTCCCGGCGCCTGATCGCGTTTGGCTGCCGACAGGCGCGACCACGCGCCTGCACCCTCGGCGACAAAAAATACCCATATCGCGCCATTGCCTCTTGCCAGAGCTGCGGGCACGCCGTAATCAATGAAGACCCGTTGGGAGAATCTGCATTGCCGGATGCAGTGCCGAAGGAGCAACCGCCCCGGAAACTCTCAGGCCAAAGGACCAACGGTGAGACACGATACTCTGGAGAATGACGGGTAACCGTCTGCCGAAGGGATAACAATCTCAGGCAAAGGGACAGAGGGGGCTTGAGCATGCGGGACGCAATCTTGCGCCCTGTCCTTGAGCGAGCGCTTGGCGCTCAAACCCGGAGACCCGTGTCGTGACCGACGCCGCCCTTCTCAAAACCCCGCTTCACGCCCTTCATCTGTCGCTTGGTGCCCGCATGGTACCCTTCGCAGGCTATGACATGCCGGTGCAATATCCCGCCGGCGTGCTGAAGGAACATCTCTTCACCCGCAAGGCCTGTGGCCTCTTCGATGTGTCCCATATGGGCCAGGTCGAAATCCGCGCCAAATCCGGTCGCATCGAGGATGTGGCGCTCGCGCTTGAAAGCCTGATCCCGGTCGATCTTCTCGGCCTCAAGGAAGGCCGCCAGCGTTACGGCTTCTTCACCGATCAGAATGGCGGCATACTCGACGACCTGATGGTGTCCAACCGCGGCGATCATTTCTACATGGTGGTCAACGCCGCCTGCAAACAGGCCGATTTCGCCCATATGCAGGAAAAGCTCGGCGACCGCCTGACATTCGACATTCTCGAAGACCGTGCCCTCATTGCGCTTCAGGGCCCCTTTGCCGAAAAGGTCCTGTCGGAATTCTGTCCCGAGGTCGCGACCATGAAATTCATGGATATCTCGGTCGAGGACCTTCACGATATCGATTGCATCATCTCCCGCTCCGGTTACTCGGGCGAGGACGGGTTCGAGATCTCCGTTCCCGCCATCCATGCCGAAACTGTGGCGAAACGCCTGCTCGATCACCCCGATTGCGAACCGATCGGGCTCGGCGCCCGCGACAGTCTGAGGCTCGAGGCCGGGCTCTGCCTCTATGGCAACGATATCGATACAACCACCAGCCCGATCGAAGCCGGGCTCGAATGGGCGATCCAGAAGGCCCGCCGCACCGGTGGCGCCCGTGCCGGCGGCTTCCCCGGCACCGAACGCATCCTCGCCGAACTGGAGGGGGGCACCAGCCGTCGTCGCGTCGGTCTCAAGCCAGAGGGCAAGGCACCCGTTCGTGGCCATACGAAACTCTACCTGTCCGAAGCAGGCGGCGAAGCGGTCGGCGAGGTCACCTCGGGCGGTTTCGGCCCCTCCATCGATGGACCCTGCGCCATGGGCTATGTGCCGGTGAGCCACGCCGCTCCCGGCAGCCGGCTTTATGCCGAGGTGCGCGGCAAGTACCTGCCGGTCACCGTTGCCACCCTTCCCTTCATCACCCCCACCTACAAGCGCTGATCAGTCGGTCGCGCACCCGTTTCAGAGGAGAAAACGCATGCTGAAATTTACCGAAGAACATGAATGGCTGAAGATCGATGGCGATGTCGCGACCGTGGGGATTACGGCGCACGCCGCGGAACAGCTCGGCGATCTCGTGTTCGTGGAACTGCCCGATATCGGCCGCAGCTTCGAAAAGGGTGGCGATGCGGCCACCGTCGAGAGCGTCAAGGCCGCTTCTGACGTCTATTGTCCGCTCGATGGCGAAATCGTCGAGGTCAACGAAGCGATCGTGGCCGATCCGTCGCTGGTCAATTCCGACCCGATGGGTGCCGGCTGGTTCTTCAAGCTCAAGCTCGCCAACAAGGCCGATGCCGAGGCCCTGATGGATGAGGAAGCCTATAACAGGATGATTGCCTGATGTCCCTGCCCGTCGATTTCACCTTCACCGACTACGACCCCTACAATTTTGCCGATCGACGCCATATCGGCCCCTCGCCGGCCGAAATGGAGGCGATGCTCGCCACCATCGGCTATGACAGTCTCGATGCGCTGATCGACGATACCGTGCCCGCCTCGATCCGGCTCAAGACGCCGCTCGCCTGGGACAAGCCGCTGACCGAACGCGAGGCGCTCGACAAGATGCGCGAGACCGCCAACCGCAACAAGCGGCTGGTGAGCCTGATCGGCCAAGGCTACTACGGCACCATCACCCCGCCGGTCATCCAGCGCAACATTCTCGAAAGCCCGGCCTGGTACACGGCCTATACGCCCTACCAGCCGGAAATCAGCCAGGGCCGCCTCGAAGCGCTCCTCAACTACCAGACCATGGTCAGCGATCTGACCGGGCTCGATATCGCCAATGCGTCGCTTCTCGATGAATCGACCGCCGCTGCGGAAGCCATGGCCATGGCGCATCGCGTCACCAAATCGAAATCCAACATCTTCTTCGCCGATGAAAACTGCCATCCGCAGAATATCGCGCTTCTGAAGACGCGTGCCGAACCGATCGGCATCACAGTCATTGTCGGCGACCCTTTCCGCGACCTCGATCCCGAAAATGTCTTCGGCGCCATTTTCCAATATCCCGGCACTTACGGCCATGTGCATGATTTCACCGATGTGATCGGCAAGCTGCATGCCCATGGTGCGATTGCGACCGTGATCGCCGATCCGCTCGCCCTTTGCCTTCTCAAGTCTCCCGGCGAAATGGGCGCCGATATTGCCGTCGGCTCCACCCAGCGTTTCGGCGTGCCGGTTGGCTATGGTGGTCCGCACGCTGCCTATATGGCCGTGAAGGACGAGTGGAAACGTTCAATGCCCGGCCGTCTGGTCGGCGTTTCCATCGATGCGCGCGGCAACCGCGCCTATCGCCTCAGCCTCCAGACCCGCGAGCAGCATATCCGCCGCGAGAAGGCCACCTCGAACATCTGCACCGCTCAGGTTCTGCTCGCCGTCATGGCGTCTATGTATGCCGTCTTCCATGGCCCCAAGGGGCTGAAGGCGATCGCCCAGAGCGTTCACCAGAAAACGGTGCGGCTGGCCCGCGGGCTCGAACGGCTCGGCTACACGGTCGAACCCGGCACCTTCTTCGACACGATCACCGTCGAGGTCGGCAAGTTGCAGGGCGTCATCCTTAATGCCGCCGTCGCCGAAGAGGTAAACCTGCGCAAGATCGGTCAGAACCGGATCGGTATCTCGCTCGACGAACGATCGCGTCCGGTGACGCTCGAAGCGGTCTGGCGCGCCTTTGGCGGCAATTTCCTGACGGAGGATATCGAGGCCGGCTACCGCCTGCCCGAAGCGATGCTGCGCACCAGCGAGTATCTGACCCATCCGATCTTCCACATGAACCGCGCTGAAAGCGAGATGACCCGCTACATCCGGCGTCTGTCCGATCGCGATCTGGCGCTCGACCGGGCGATGATCCCGCTCGGTTCCTGCACGATGAAGCTCAACGCCACCGCCGAGATGCTGCCGATCACCTGGCCGGAATTTTCCGAGATCCACCCGTTCGTGCCGGAAGACCAGGCGCGCGGCTATCGGGTGATGATCGACGATCTTTCGGCCAAGCTCTGCGACATCACCGGCTACGATGCCTTCTCCATGCAGCCGAATTCCGGCGCGCAGGGTGAATATGCCGGGCTTCTGACCATCCGCAACTACCATATTGCGCGGGGCGAAGGTCATCGCGATGTCTGCCTCATTCCCACCTCGGCGCATGGCACCAACCCGGCCTCGGCGCAGATGGCGGGCATGAAGGTGGTGCCGGTCAAGGTGCGCGACAATGGCGACATCGATGTCGATGATTTCCGGGCCCTTGCCGAGAAATACGCCGCCAATCTCTCCTGCATCATGATCACCTATCCCTCGACGCATGGCGTGTTCGAGGAAACGGTGCGCGAGATCTGCGACATCGCCCATGCCCATGGCGGCCAGGTCTATATGGACGGCGCCAACATGAATGCCATGGTGGGGCTTTCCCGCCCCGGCGATATCGGCTCGGATGTCTCCCATCTCAACCTGCACAAGACCTTCTGCATTCCGCATGGCGGCGGCGGTCCCGGCATGGGGCCGATCGGGGTCAAGGCCCATCTTGCACCCCACCTGCCCGGTCATCCGGAGACAGATGGTGCCGAGGGCGCCGTGTCGGCCGCCCCCTTCGGTTCGGCCTCGATCCTGCCGATCAGCTGGAGCTATATCCTGATGATGGGCGGGGAAGGCCTGACGCAGGCGACGAAAGTGGCGATCCTCAACGCCAACTATATCGCCGCCCGCCTCAAAGGCGCCTACGACGTGCTCTACAAGTCCGACAAGGGTCGCGTGGCGCACGAATGCATCATCGATACGCGTCCGCTGCAGGCGACCTCCGGCGTGACGGTGGAAGATATAGCGAAGCGCCTGATCGATTGCGGCTTCCATGCCCCGACCATGAGCTGGCCGGTGGCGGGCACGCTGATGATCGAGCCGACCGAAAGCGAAACCAAGGCCGAAATCGACCGTTTCTGCGATGCGATGCTGGCAATCCGCGAGGAGGCCCGCGCCATCGAGGATGGTCGTATGGACAAGCTCAACAACCCGCTCAAGAATGCACCGCACACGGTGCGCGATCTGGTGGGCGAATGGGATCGTCCCTATAGCCGCGAAGCAGCCTGCTTCCCGCCCGGCTCGCTCGGCGTCGATAAATACTGGCCGCCGGTCAATCGCGTCGACAATGTCTATGGCGACCGCAATCTCGTCTGCGCCTGCCCGCCGATGAGCGAATACAGGGAAGCCGCCGAGTAAAAAGTTACCGCACCAGCCTCCATCGCGGTGAAACAGGCACCGCGATGGTTCGGTCGACAAAAAGCGACCCAGGCACTTAAGTTTTCCGACAATTAGTATTTTCTTATTCATAACCCAAAATTTACCCAATTCTTATACGCTTGCCTCAAAGTTAAGGCTCACTCGAGCGGGCCATTTTGTTTCAGCTGAAATGGCAGGAGGCATAAGTGCAGTTATTCGGATCCAAATCGGGTTCTCACCACAAGCGCGCAGTCGATGCCATCACCGCCAAAGTGATGATCACTGACAAGAACTTGAACATCATCTATATCAACGAGGCTGTACGCTCTCTGCTGAAGGAAGTGGAAGCCGATCTCAAGCGGGAACTGCCACGCTTTGATATGGCCACGATCGTCGGTTCCAACATCGATATCTTTCACAAGAACCCCGCCCATCAGCGCGGGATGCTCGCATCGCTCAGCAAGCCCTTGAAGGCGACAATCAAGGTCGGTGGCCATTCGTTCGATCTCGTGGTGGCACCATTGACCTCGGGCAACAGAAACGACGGCTTTGTCGTCGAATGGGCCAACGCCAGCGATCGTCTGCAGAATATCGACTACAGAAACCAGATGGAGGCCATCAGCCGCGTCCAGGCGATCATCGAGTTTTCGCCCGAAGGTCAGGTCATCACCGCCAATGACAATTTCCTCAAGGCACTCGGCTACCGGCTCGACGAGATCACCGGCAAGCATCACAGCATGTTCGTCGACAAGGATTATGCATCCAGTCCGGATTACCAGCGCTTCTGGTCCGAACTGAATGCCGGCCGCCCGCAGATCGCCGAGTTCGAACGGGTCGGTAAGGGTGGCAAGCGCGTGGTGATCAACGCCTCCTACAATCCGATCTTCGATGAACGCGGCAAAGTCGCCAAGGTCGTCAAATTCGCAACCGACGTGACCGAGCGCGTCCATGCCGTCAACGAGATCGGTCGCGGCCTGATCGAGCTTGCCGCCGGTCGACTGGACATCAACATCAACCAGGCTTTCGCTCCGGACTTCGAAAGCCTACGCACCAATTTCAACAATGCTGCCCGGCAATTGCGCGAAACGCTGACATCCGTCTCCGATTCGATCTCGGAAATCGATGCCGGGACCCGCAACATTTCCAACAGTGCCTCGGACCTGTCGCACCGGACCGAACAACAGGCGGCTTCGCTGGAAGAGACGGCTGCGGCCCTGGACGAGATCACGGCAAACGTCACCAGTTCGTCCAAGCGTACGGAAGAGGCCCGCGAGGTCGCCACCGAAGCCAACCGCAATGCGATCAAATCGGCAGAGGTCGCCGCCCATGCAGAAGAAGCCATGAGCCGGATCGAAGCCAGTTCGCAGCAGATTTCCAACATCATCGGCGTCATCGACGAGATCGCTTTCCAGACCAACCTGCTCGCCCTTAATGCGGGCGTTGAAGCCGCACGCGCCGGCGAGGCCGGCAAGGGTTTTGCCGTTGTGGCACAGGAAGTGCGCGAGCTTGCCCA
Source organism: Fluviirhizobium alvei (assembly GCF_030551875.1). Taxonomy (GTDB): domain Bacteria; phylum Pseudomonadota; class Alphaproteobacteria; order Rhizobiales; family Rhizobiaceae; genus Rhizobium_E; species Rhizobium_E alvei. Next base: position 118,964 of record NZ_JAUOZU010000003.1, read on the forward strand.
GCGTTCGGCCCAGGCGGCAAAGGAAATCAAGGAGCTTATCCGCAACTCCTCGACAGAAGTCGGTAACGGCGTCCAGCTTGTGCGTGAAGTCGGCCAGGCGCTGAACCAGATCGGCGGCTTCATCCAGCAGATCAACGGTCATATGGAAGCGATCTCCACCTCCGCCCGCGAACAGTCGACGGGCCTGAGCGAAGTCAACTCCGCCGTCAACCAGATGGACCAGGTCACGCAGCAGAATGCGGCCATGGTGGAGGAAACGAATGCAGCCGGTGTCACGCTTGCCGGCGAAACCGACAAGCTGCGCACGCTGATCGATCACTTCTCCCTCGGCAATCGCAGCGCCGCGCCCGCCCGCCACGCCCCTGCCCGCCCGGTGCCCGCCGGAAGGCAAGCGTCTTCCACACCGGTTGCCTCTCCGGCACGGCAGCTGCAGAAACGCGCGGCATCCGCGATGAATGCCCGCCCGGCATCGGACAGCTGGGAAGAATTCTGAGCCTCCAGCCATTCGGATCGACATGTGAAGCCTGCGGAACGACAAGGATCGCTCCGCAGGCTTCCCTCTTTTGGCCGGAAAATCCCGGATTGCGGCGTAAATAACGTTTCGATGATATAAATCAATTTGTTCTGCCACTTCCCGTGGCACGTCTTTTAGAATGTTTCGAAAAACATCGGAAGACGGGAACCCCATGGCCTCCAGAACGCAACACAAACGACTGGCACTTGCGGCAACCGCACTGGTGGTCATAGGCGCCCTGATTGGCGGTATCTTTTTCTTTCAATCGCGTCCGCTAGCCGTGCAGGTCGCCGGTTTTCAGGACAAGGTTGCCATCGAAGTCTTTGGTCTCGGAACGGTGGAAGCGCGGACGCTTTCGCGCCTCGGCTTCGAGGTTGCCGGCTCTATCGCCGATCTCAACGGCGATTATGGCAACCGGGTCATGAAGGGCCAACTTCTCGCCCGGCTGCAGGATAGTGAGCAGCGGGCGAAGGTCGATTTTGCCAGGGCCGCTGTCGCCCAGACGGAAGCCCTGTCGCAACAGGCGCGCGTGGCGCTGCAACGGGCCGAAGTGGCACTCCGCCAGAAACAGAGCATCAGCGAACGGCGCGAAGAGCTTTTCCGCAAGGGAGCGACAGCCAACGAAGCCAACGAAGAGGCCCGCGCTGCCTTCGAAATGGCCCGCGCAGATGTCGCACTTGCCGAAAGCGCCATCGCGGTTGCCGATCAGAACCTCGCCCAGTCGAAGGCGCTTCTTGAAGTGGAAGAGGCGAAACTCGCCAAATACAGTCTCACAGCCCCCTATGATGCCGTCGTCGTCAACCGCCAGCGCGATCTCGGCTCGATGCTCAATCCGGGCGAAGTCCTGTTCACGCTCGTTGATCCGGCCTCGATCTGGATCCTGTCCTATATCGATGAATCGAGGGCGGGACCGATCCGGGTCGGACAGGACGCCACGATTTCCCTCCGGTCGATGGCCGGTAAACGTTTCAAGGGCCGCGTCGCGCGCATCGAAATCGAAAGCGACCGCGTCAATGAGGAACGGCGCATTTCTGTCAGCTGCGAGGATTGCCCGACCGATTTCCATCTCGGCGAACAGGCAGAAGTCATCATCGCGGTGGATAAGATCGACCATGTGCTGATGGTGCCCATCGCTGCCGTCTCGGATTTCAACGCCCGGCACGGCAGGGTCTGGGCAATCGAAGACGGCAAACTGGCCTCTGTTCCGGTGGAGCTTGGCCGGCAAACGCTCGACGGGCGTATCGAGATCGTCGGCGAAGCACTTGAGACGCTTCAGATCGTGACGGCTCCGACAGCCGGTCTGCGGCAGGGACGCAAGGTGAAGATCGTGCAGGCCGGGCCATGAACCTCGCCTTCAGGGACATTCGCTATAAGCTGGGACGGTTTGTCCTCACCTGCCTCGGCCTTAGCCTGCTTCTCGGCGTCGTCGTTTCCATGGCCGGCATATACCGCGGCCAGACTGCGGATGCGCTTGCGCTTCTCAAGACAATGAGCGCCGATATCTGGGTCGTCGAAGCAGGTTCCCACGGCCCGTTTGCGGAAGCCTCGCGGGTGCCGGGCGATACCAGAGAACTCATCGCGCGCATTCATGGCGTCGAGCGCGCGGGCTCCCTCACCCTGCAGACCATGCAGATCGAACGCGGTGGCAAGCGGATGCGATTGCAGGTGGTGGGGTTCGAACCCGGCCAGCCGGGGGCGCCCGAAACACTGGTCGAGGGTCGAACCATTACCAGCAGCCATTACGAGATCATTGCCGACCGCCAGACGCGCCTGCAGGTCGGCGAACAGCTGAAACTCGGAAAACGCACTTTCACCGTCGTCGGCCTCACCCAGGGCGTCGTCACGCTCTCGGGAGATTCCGTTCTCTACATGACGCTCAAGGATGCGCAGGAACTGCAGTTCGAAATCGCCCCCACCGCCGCCCGCCGAGAGGCAGCGAGAGGCGCGCAGAAATCGGGCACCGATTTCGTCAATGCCGTGGTCGCCCGCATTTCGCCCAATATCCCGGCTTCCCTGATCGCGAGCGAAATCGCCCGCTGGAAACATCTTTCGGTGCTGACGGCCGAGGATCAGGAGACACTGCTCACCCGAACGGTGATCGAGCGCGCCAGCCGGCAGCTTGGCCTTTTCATGTCGATCCTGACGCTGGTCTCAGCCGTCATCATCGCGCTCATCGTCTATACGATGACCCTCGACAAGACCCGCGATATCGCAACGCTGAAGATGATCGGCGCACCCGACCGCACGATCATCGGGCTGATCGTCCAGCAGGCGCTCATCATGGGAATGGTCGGCTTTGTCGTCGGCACCGGGCTTGTCTATGCGTTCCAGAACGTCTTTCCACGCCGCATCGAGATGCTGCCATCGGATATCGGTGCGCTCTTCATCGTCGTCATTTTCGTCTGCCTGGCGGCCAGTGCGCTCGGTGTCCGGGTCGCCGTGAAGGTCGATCCTTCCACGGCTTTGGCAGGGTGACGTCATGAACGAAAACACAACAACCGCCCTCGTCGAACTCAAACAACTGTCCAAGCATTTTGGCGAGGGAGCGACCCGGGTCGACGCGCTCAGGGACGTCAGCCTGACGATCCATGCCCGCGAGGTCGTCGGGCTGCTCGGCCCGAGCGGATCGGGCAAGAGCACCCTTCTCAATGCGATCGGCTGCATCCTCGAACCCGACAGCGGCTGGATGCGGCTCGATGGCGACGTGGTCTATGACAATCGCTGGCTGCGCAGAGATCTCCGCCGGCTGCGGCTCGAGAAGATCGGCTTCATCTTCCAGAAGCACAATCTGCTGCCCTTCCTCAACTGCACCGACAATGTCGCCATCGTACTCACGCTGGCCGGTTGGCCGAAAAAGGCAGCCGTCGAACGCGCCCGCGAACTTTTGGCCTATCTCCAGGTCGATCACCGTATGGAGGCGATGCCCGGCCAACTTTCCGGCGGCGAAGCGCAGCGGGTGGCGATTGCGCGTGCGCTCGCCAACCGTCCGCGCATCATCCTCGCCGACGAACCGACCGCAGCTCTCGATTCCGAACGGGCCGGCCGCGTGATGGATCTTCTCCACAAGGTCGCAATCGAACAGGATGCCGCCATCATCGCTGTCACCCATGACGAAAAGATCCTCGGCCGCCTCGATCGCATCTACCGAATGGTCGATGGCAGACTGACCGATCAGGAGGACGATGGCTGACAATGTGGGCATCGTCTGGAGCCGGTCCGAAGTGCCGCCGTTTCTTGTGTAGCGGGCCGGTAATATCACTGATTTCGTCGGTGCCGCGGCGTACTCAACCTTAATGCGAGGAGGCGCAAGCCCCGCACAATTCAGAAAATCGAGGATCGCATGGAGATTTTCAAAACAGGCAGTTGAATAATGCTGATTTCAAATTCCCAGACAGAGAAGTATTCTATCTTTGCAAAAGACAACCAGACCACACTCAAAAAATCGACTGCCGATAGCGGAGGGAACCGCAGCGCAGCAGGCGACGCATCTTTCGCATCGGGCTTTCAGGCCTTTTTGACGGAGACGCAGAAACAGGTTGCCGGCGGCAATGAGTCCAGCACCGTCAGAAACCCGATCGATTACATGACCTCCACCGATATCGCACTGTGGGAAAGCGTCACCGGTGGCACGATCGAAGGTGGCAAAGCCTATTTGCCGGATGTAACCGAAGGCAACACCGAAGCGGGCTCAGACCTCATTGAGGCGATCTACGAAATGCGCGCGCATGGAACCTTCGATTCACTGGGAAATCGCGTCGCACTCTCAGGCGACATTTCCGTCGAAGACATGCAAGGATATATCGATCACTATCGGCCTGGCGGTTGGGTCAGTTCTGATACACATGTGCTCGATCTTGCCCTGACGGAACTGACAACCGACTAGGGCTAGACTGTGGCGGATAGAGGCACTTGCGCCCGATAGATTAGCCTTCTTGCCAAACGGGCTCCACAAGGTCGCAATCGAACAGGATGCCGCCATCATCGCCGTCACTCATGACGAAAAGATCCTCGGCCGCCTCGATCGCATCTACCGAATGATCGATGGCAGACTGACCGATCAGGCTGACGAAACCTAAATACCGTCGATGATGACGAAGGGATAGCGGTCGCAAAGATCGAGAATGCGGGCCTCGAAACGATCGAGAAAATCCAGAAGCGCCTTCCGGTGCAGGTTAAACCTGCGCGGCAGCAGACCAGGTGACGAGACATAATGTCGGATGATGAAGTCTTGCCGGGCATTGCCAAGCAAGGCGCGGCGAAGAGCCGGAAGACGCCCGAAGATAAGCCGCCAGGTTCCCAAATCTACCCAGGTACTGCCCCAATGGCCGTAGCATCGATATTCCGGAATGACGTCGAAAAGGGTCCATTCGATAAACAGAAATGCTTGTTCCCGCACATGAAAGACCTCGGGAGACGACCTGTTACATGCGCTGCCTGGAGGTTCATGCGTTGGCACGAAAACGAAGTTCAGCCCGCCTTTCGGGCCGTCACCAATACGAAAATCAATTTTCATGGGACGAAAGCGGACTTGATCCGCCAATAGTTTGAGACGCGGCATAGCTAGACGCAGGCAGATCGCCTGTCAATCATCCCATCCAGAGGACTGGAAGTGGGCCTTTGCCTTTCTCGGCGCAAACCTCAGCGCTTCCAGGGCGGCGGCAGAACGTGACCCCGTTTGATGGCAATGATCATCAGGACAATGCCGGCGGAGGTGCAGAGGATGAGGGCCAAAATCGACGATTCAAGGCCGAAACTGCCGCCGGTCAGAAAGTCCGGACCCTCGATAGTGGATTTGATCAGCCCGGGATCGCTGACGCCACCTGAAACAATGCCGGAAAAGATCGCCGACAGGGTATAGTTCCACGCCATGTGAAGGCCGATGCCAATCCAGAGCCGGCGGGTGATCAGATAGGCAGCTGCCAGCAGAAGACCGGCCTCGATGCTGATATAGATCGCGCCGACGATGGTGCCTTCCGGATTGAGAAGATGCACGAAGCCGAAAATCAATGAAGAAACGATCACCGCAATCCAGGAACCGAACAGGTCTTCGACCGATCGGAACAGGATTCCGCGAAAGAACAGTTCCTCGAATGTCCCCGAACTGATGACCATGGCGACCGCCGGCAGAAGGAAGCTGATGGGATTGAACCCCTCGATACGGTACATGCCGAGCACGATCAGGATCAGGACGCAGGTTGCGATGAGACCTGCGCCGATCAACGCGCCGGTAGCCCATTCCCGCCCCATACCGGCAAGCGACAGTTCGCTGACCGGGCGTCGCTCGATCAACCGTCCCCAGGCGACATAGATTGCGATTGCCAACAGGGCCATGCAAATGGTGACGGCGATAGATACGAGTGGCGTCCCCTTGAACTTCTCCATGAAGCCGTTGTTCGTGGTCATCATGAAAAAGATGGCGCTGCCAAGCAGGAAGATCCGCGTCAGGGGAAACTGCAAAACCCGCAGCCACAACGGCTTCTCGGAGACAATACTCTGATCCATACGATAAACTCTTGTTATAGCCGCCAGGAATGGACGCCTTAGTTATTCATTTTGCTCTTGCTAATACAAGACTATTTCAGAGTTTACTCTGTTCCATCCACACGATCGGTTCCTCCCGATACCGATGGCTCTCCCGATAATCCGCAATTTCGCTCCCAAGCACTTGACGCCTGCCCAAACATTTCCCCACCCTGCCCTTGCAATTGCGCTGCCGACCCCTAAATGGCAAAGATCAAGTTGGGGAAAGAGAGGGACATTTCGCCTATGCAGGATATCATGATGCTCGTCCAGGATCCGGCCGCCTGGGTGGCGCTGGTGACGCTCGTTGTCATGGAGGTCGTGCTTGGCATCGACAACCTCATCTTCATCTCCATCCTCACCAACAAGTTGCCGCCCGAACATCGGGAACGCGCGCGCCGGCTCGGCATCGGTCTCGCGCTCGTCATGCGTCTGGCGCTGCTCGGCACCGTGGCCTGGATCGTCAAGCTCACGACGCCGGTTTTCGAAGCCTTCGGCCATGGTTTCTCGTGGAAGGACATGATCCTCATCGCCGGTGGCCTGTTCCTGGTCTGGAAAGCCACCAAGGAAATTCACCACAATGTCGATCCGGCCGACAAGGACGAGGATTTCATTGCCTCTTCCGTCACCACCGGCTTTACCGCCGCCATCGGCCAGATCCTGATCCTCGATCTCGTCTTCTCGGTCGATAGCATCATCACCGCCGTCGGCATGACGCCGCATCTGCCGATCATGATCGTCGCCGTTCTGGCTGCCGTCACGGTTATGCTGGTCGCCTCGGGCCCGCTCGCCCGCTTCATCGAGAAAAACCCGACCATCGTCATGCTGGCGCTCGCCTTCCTGTTGATGATCGGTACCACGCTGATTGCCGAGGGCATGGGCTTCCATGTGCCGAAGGGCTACGTCTATGCCGCCATGGCATTCTCAGCGCTGGTTGAGGTGCTCAACATGTTCGCCCGCAACGCACGACTGCGCAAGAGATCGGCCGGGCACTGATCGCGTCCTCTGCAAGCGGGCTCGCAAGGCACTGATTAGCCGCGAGCCCATTGCATAGCTGGAGCGACTGTTATAACCCGTCTGCAATTCAACAGATGGGAGATGGCCATGGCCGATGATGAATATGTCTACGACGAGGCAACCGGTGAATGGCGTCCGGCCTCCGAGGTCGCAGCAGCCGCCAACGCGAAACCGGTCGCCCGCGATGCCTCCGGCAACGAACTCGCCGATGGTGACTCTGTCGTGCTGATCAAGGACCTCAAGGTCAAGGGTGCCGGTCAGACGATCAAGCAAGGTACCGTGATCCGCTCGATCCGCCTCACCGACAATCCCGAGGAAATCGATTGCCGTCACGAGACGATCAGAGGTCTGGTTCTGCGCACGGAATTCGTTCGCAAGCGCTGATTTCGGACGATGGACGATAAAGAGTGAGGCTTCGGCTTCACTCTTTGTTTAGTCGCTACGGCTAAAAAGGCTCATTCTCAACGGGATGAGCATGATGGATCTCTCGTCAGTCACATCGATTGCGCTTTCGGGCATGCAGGCCCAGACAGCGCATCTTTCGGCCAGTGCCGACAATCTTGCCAACAGCAACCGCCCCGATCATAGCCGTATGCAGGCGGATACGGAGACGCGTGCATCCGATGGCGTCACCGTCGCCATGGATCGGGTTCGGGCGACATCGATCCGGCCGAGGAAATGCGCTCTATGCTGGAAGCGGGCCAGTTGTTTGCGGCCAATGCTGCGGCCTTCGAATCCGGCGCCGATCTCTGGGACATGCTGCGGATCGTCAAGCGCGACTGATCGCGCCCGCCTTAAAAACTAGCCGGCGCGCACCACTGCATCGCCACGCGCGGCAAGTGCGGCGAGATCGGCGGGCTTCAGCTCCACGCTTTCGCCACAGCCGCAGGCCGAAGTCTGGTTGGGATTGGTGAAGGTGAAGCCGGAGCGCAGCGTCGTCACTTCAAAACCCATCTGGGTGCCGAGCAGGTAGAGAACCGCCGACGGTTCGATCCACACTTTTGCGCCCTGATGCTCGATCATGTCATCCTTGGGATTGGCTTCGCGCACCAGATCGATCGTATATTCCATGCCGGCGCAACCGCCCTTCTTGATGCCGACGCGGATACCCAAGGCTCCGTCATCGGCATTCTCGACGATTTCCCGCACCCGTTCGGCTGCAGCATCAGTCATGGTCATCACGGCAAAGGCCATCGTCAGTCTCCTTCAACAACCGGGGTCAAGATCCGGCGTCTCGAATCCAATGTAATGGAGGCACGCCAGAGGTTCAATACCAGCCGACGGCGACCTGCGCTTCCTCGCTCATGCGGTCGGGCGTCCAGGGCGGATCGAAGGTCATCGACACTTCGACGCCAGACACACCTTCCACGGCGCTCACCGCATTTTCCACCCAGCCCGGCATTTCACCGGCCACCGGGCAACCGGGTGCCGTCAGCGTCATGACGATCTTCACCATCCGGTCATCCTCGATATCGATCTTGTAGACGAGACCGAGTTCATAGATGTCGGCCGGAATTTCCGGGTCATAGACGGTCTTCAGCGCCGCGATCACATCGTCGGCCAGCCGCGCCAGTTCATCGGCGGGAATGGCCGATTGCACCAGCCCCTCGCGCACATCGATCTTTTCTTTTGCTTCGCCGCTTTCCATGGCGTCTTCCTCTCAGGCAAAGAATTTGCGGGCATGTTCCAGCGCTTCGACCAGCACATCCACCTCGGCACGGGTATTGTAGAGCCCGAACGAGGCACGGCAGGTCGATGTCACGCCGAAACGCGACAGAAGCGGCTGCGCACAATGGGTGCCGGCGCGGACGGCAACACCCGCCCGATCGATCACCATCGAAACGTCATGGGCATGGATACCCGCGAGTTCGAAGGAAAAGATGCCGCCCTTGCCCGGCGCATTGCCGATGATGCGAAGCGAATTGACAGAACGCAACCGCTCGGCAGCATAGGCTGCCAGTCCCGCCTCGTGCTCGGCGATTGCGGCACGGCCGATCCCTTCCATATAGTCGAGCGCATAGCCAAGCCCGATTGCCTGCACGATCGGCGGCGTACCCGCCTCGAACCGGTGCGGCGGATCATTGTAGGTGACGAAATCGGTGGTGACTTCCGAGATCATCTCGCCGCCGCCCATGAAGGGCCGCATGGCTTTCAGCCGTTCCGGCTTGCCATAAAGAACGCCGATGCCCGACGGACCATACAGCTTGTGGCCGGTCATGACATACCAGTCGCAATCGATATCGCGGACATCCACCGGCATATGGACCGCGCCCTGGCTGCCATCGACCAGCACCGGAATGCCGCGCTCATGCGCGATCCGGCAGATTTCCTTGACATTGACCACCGTGCCGAGCGCATTCGACATGTGGGTTATCGCCACCAGCCTGGTCTTGTCGGTCAGGCATTTGACGAAATCGTCGATGTGGAAGGCGCCGTCATCGTCCACCGGTGCCCAGACGAGCTTGGCGCCCTGGCGTTCGCGAATGAAATGCCAGGGCACGATGTTGGAGTGATGCTCCATGATCGAGACGACGATCTCGTCGTCGGCACCGATGTTCGGCATGCCCCAACCATAGGCGACCGTATTGATCGCCTCGGTCGAGGATTTGGTGAAGATGATATCATCCACCGAACCGGCATTCAGAAAGCGCCGCACCTTCTCGCGCGCACCCTCATAGGCGTCCGTAGCGGCATTGGAGAGGAAATGCAGGCCGCGATGCACATTCGCATATTCATGCGTATAGGCATGCGCGACCGCATCGATCACCACCTGCGGCTTCTGCGCCGAAGCGCCATTGTCGAGATAGACGAGCGGCTTGCCATAGACCGTCCGCGACAGGATCGGAAAATCCTTGCGAATGGCCTCGACGTCATAAGTCCCGTTGGGAGACATGGTTCGTTCCTGATGGGTTCGGAAGAGGTAGAAACCTCCCCCTCATTTCATTCTCAGCCGTGCCGATCGAGCCAGGCCTGGATCACACTTTCGAGCGCCTCGACCAGGGCCTCGTCTTCCAGTTCCTCGACGGTTTCCTGCACGAAGGCCTGAACGAGTAACGCCCGTCCTGCCTTTTCCGGAATGCCGCGCGAGGCGAGATAGAAGAGATGGTTGTGGTCGATATCGGTCACCGTGGCCCCATGGCCGCACTGCACGTCATCGGCAAAGATTTCGAGTTCCGGCTTGGCGGAGAATTCCGCTTCGTCAGACAGCAGCAGCGAGTTGCAGGCCATTCGCGCATCGGTTTTCTGGGCCGCCTGCGCCACCTTGATCTGGCCCTGGAACACGCCCTTGGCGCGATCGAACACCACGTTGCGCATGATCTCCGTCGAGGTCGTGTTCTCGACATTGTGGTTCAGCACCAGCGTCACATCGGTATGGCTGTCGCCGCCAAGCAGGTTGATGCCGCGCAGCATGAGATCGGATCCCTCGCCGCCCACTTCGATATGAATATCCTGCCGCACAAGCTTGCCGCCGGCATTGAGCAGATAAAGCCTCAGCTTGGCGTCCTTGCCGAGTGAGACGCGGATCTGGCCGAAATAGCTGTCGTCGGCCCCTTCGGTCTGCACCAGGATCCAGGTCACTTCGGCACCATCGCCGAGCGTCAGTTCGCTGACGCTGGAGACGATCGCCGCCTTGTCGCCGGCAGCAACGTGGCGCTCGATCACGGTCGCACGGCTATCGGCGCCGAAGCGGACCGGAAAACGTCCGGCCTGAAGCCCGCCGCCCTGCACGACCTGGATTTCGACCGGCTTTTCAGCCTCAAACCCGTCCGGAAAGGCAATGTCGTAGCCGTCGCTGACGAAACCGCCATTCAGCCGCGCGACAAAATCGTCGCGGTCATAGGTGGTGAGACCGGAGAGCGCCGAACCGTCGGCAAGACGGCTGGCATAGGTCGTCACGACGGTGCCGGAAATCGAAGCCGAAGCTGATGCCTTGCCGTTGAGAAGCGTCACGACCGTGGAGCCTTCCACCAGCGGTGCAAGCGCGGCAACCGAAGTCGCCGCTTCCTGCGGGATGGTCCGCAACAGGCTGCGCAGATCGGTATAGTGCCAGGCCTCGCGGCGGCGGGTCGGCAGGCCTTCGGCCTTGATGGCGCCCACGAGTTCGGAACGCCGCGCCGTCACGCCGGCATCGCCGGGCAGCTGGCCGATCGCATGGCCGAACGCCTCGATGAGCGCGGTTTCGGCCACCGTCGGCTTGATCGGTGTCTGGATGTTCATGTCAGACCCTTTCCGGCTCAGGCCGCCTCGCCGATAATGTCGGCATAACCGTTGGCTTCCAGCTCATGCGCCAGTTCCTTGGGACCGGTCTTGATGATCTGGCCCTTGTAGAGAACATGCACCGTATCCGGCACGATATGGTCGAGCAGGCGCTGGTAGTGGGTGATGACGATGACGGCGCGATCGGGCGAGCGCAGCGCGTTCACGCCATCGGAAACGATCTTCAGTGCGTCGATATCGAGGCCGGAATCGGTTTCGTCGAGCACGCAGAGCTTGGGCTCCAGAAGCGCCATCTGCAGGATCTCGGCGCGCTTCTTCTCGCCGCCGGAGAAGCCGACATTGAGCGGACGCCGGAGCATGTCCGGATTGATCTGCAGTTCGGCAGCTGCCGCCTTGACCCGCTTCATGAAATCCGGCGTCGTCAGTTCGGCTTCGCCGCGCGCCTTGCGCTGTTCGTTCATCGCCACCTTGAGGAACTGCATGGTGGCAACGCCCGGAATTTCGACCGGATACTGGAAGGCCAGAAAGATACCCTTGGCAGCGCGCTCGGACGGTTCGAGTTCGAGAATGCTTTCGCCGTTGAACAGGATATCGCCGTCGGTGACCTCGTAATCCTCGCGGCCGGACAGGATATAGGAAAGCGTCGACTTGCCCGAGCCGTTCGGGCCCATGATGGCTGCCACTTCGCCGGCCTTGACGGTGAGGTTGAGGCCGCGGATGATTTCGGTCTCCGTCCCGGCGATCCGGGCATGCAGGTTCCTGATTTCAAGCATTTCGTTTCTTCCCTGTTCATCGGGCGGATCAAAGGCCGCCTGTTTGATATTCCGGTCACCGGACGCTGTCCGGTATGTTTCTGTTGGCGAGGACACAGCCCCGACCTCCGTCATCCTCGGGCTTGTCCCGAGGATCTGCTACGCTAGCCAAGGGCCACTCCGTGAATGATCCAAGCCGTCCCGGCCCAAACCTTTATTCTCCTTCGTCGTCACAGCCACGGCAATTCAGCCGCTTCGTCGAACCTTCCGCTTCCTCCGCAGATCCTCGCCACAAGGGCGAGGATGACGGTCGAGACTGTTGCACGGTCGCCTTCGAACTATCCCACAACCGCAAACCGTTCACATTCTGCGCACGGCGCCTCAACTATCGTCATCCTCGGGCTTGTCCCGAGGATCTGCTGCGCTAGCCAAGGGCCACACTGTGAATAGCCCAAGCCGCGCCGCCCGCTTCACCCGCAGCACGCATGCTGCACTGTCCTATTCCCGTCTTCATCAGTAGATCCTCGGGACAAGCCCGAGGATGACGTCGTGGGTTTGGCCGACTGATCAGCCAGTATGGCTCCAGCCACCCCCCTTAACGATAATCATCCCACATTTCCGTACCGGGATGTGGCCGATACGGATTGTCCAATTCATCAATCCTATCAAACAAATCCGACCATGTCGGATTGAAACCTTCGATAAGATTGACCTTCCATTCCCGTAAATACCGCTTCAGCGACTTCTCTCTTTGTATCGCCAACACGATATTCGGATGGCGCTCAAACCAGACAAGATGCTTGGCCTTGTATTTCTCGGTAAATCCTTCCTTCACTGCATTCCGATGTTCCCAAACGCGCCCATGAAGGTCGCTGGTGACACCGGTGTAAACAACCCCGCGAGGCTTGTCGGACATCATGTAGACATAGCCTGTCACGCCATCCGCCCCGTTTCGTCATCCTCGGGCTTGTCCCGAGGATTTGATCACCTCGCCCCCAGGCACGCCGGTCCTGCCGATCCACCTTCACCAGATCCTCGGGACAAGCCCGAGGATGACGGCAATAACGGGCGGGCAAACCGCATCACCCCACGCTTCCCTCGAGCGAGATGTTGATCAGCTTCTGCGCCTCGACGGCAAATTCCATCGGCAGTTCCTGGATGACTTCGCGCACGAAGCCATTGACGATCAGCGCCACCGCCGCCTCTTCCGGAATGCCGCGCTGCAGGCAGTAGAACAGCTGGTCTTCCGAGATCTTCGAGGTGGTTGCCTCATGCTCAAGCTGCGCCGTCGAATTCTTCGCCTCGATATAGGGCACGGTATGAGCGCCGCAATTGTTGCCAATCAAAAGCGAGTCGCACTGGGTGAAGTTGCGGGCGTTTTCCGCCTTGCGGTTCACCGCCACCTGGCCGCGATAGGTATTGTTGGAATGACCGGCCGAAATGCCCTTGGAGATGATGCGGCTCGACGTGTTCTTGCCGAGATGGATCATCTTGGTGCCGGAATCGACCTGCTGGTAGCCGTTCGACACCGCGATCGAATAGAATTCGCCGCGCGAACCATCGCCGCGCAGGATGCAGGACGGATATTTCCAGGTGATCGCCGAACCGGTCTCGACCTGCGTCCAGGAAATCTTGGAGTTTTTGCCACGGCAATCGCCACGCTTGGTGACGAAATTGTAGATGCCGCCCTTGCCGTCCTTGTCGCCCGGATACCAGTTCTGCACCGTCGAATATTTGATCTCCGCATCGTCAAGCGCAACAAGCTCGACCACCGCCGCATGCAGCTGGTTCTCATCGCGCTGCGGCGCCGTGCAGCCTTCGAGATAAGAGACATAGGCCCCTTCTTCGGCAATGATCAGCGTACGTTCGAACTGGCCGGTATTCTTCTCGTTGATACGGAAATAGGTCGACAGTTCCATCGGGCAGCGCACGCCCTTCGGCACATAGACGAATGATCCGTCCGTGAAGACAGCGCAGTTCAGCGTCGCATAATAGTTGTCGGTCACCGGTACGACCGAACCGAGATACTTCTTTACGAGATCGGGATGCTCGCGCATCGCTTCGGAGATCGACATGAAGATCACGCCGGCCTTCTTCAGCTCTTCCTTGAAGGTGGTGACGACCGAGACGGAATCGAACACCGCATCGACGGCGATCTTCGACTTCTGCACGCCGGCAAGAATTTCCTGCTCGCGCAGCGGAATGCCGAGCTTCTCGTAGGTCTTCAAGAGTTCGGGATCGACCTCGTCGAGCGACATCGGGCCGGTCTGGCCCTTCGGTGCCGCATAATAGCTGATCGAGTTGAAATCGATCTTCGGATAATGGACGCGCGCCCAGGTCGGCTCTTCCATGGTCAGCCAGCGGCGGTAGGCCTCGAGACGCCATTCCAGCATCCATTCCGGCTCGCTCTTTTTCGCCGAGATCAGCCGGATCACGTCCTCGTTCAGTCCGGGCGGGACCTTGTCGGTTTCGATATCCGTCTCGAAACCGTATTTATACTGGTCCACATCAATCGCGCGAACCTGGTCGATGGTTTCCTGAACCGCGGCCATTTCGATCTCCAATCTCGCCGGGTCAAGGCCGGCAGCTTGTTGTCGTCAGACAGCTTACGCTGTCATATATAGTGTGGCCAGAAGGACTTTTTCACCCCGTCTGGCAAGCGGAAATTTGATTTTCCGCAATTCTTTATCAGGCGGCATCCGCCTTCTTGATCCGCGATGCGACACGCCGGAAAGCCTCGAGCGCCATCGCTATATCATCGTCCGTGGTTGTCTCGCCCATCGATATACGCAAGGCGCCCATGCGCGGATCGAAACCCATGGCTTTCAGCACCTGGCTCTCGCCCACCTTGCCCGAAGAGCAGGCCGATCCGGCCGAAAGTGCCACCCCTTCGAGATCGAAAGCGATCTGCCCGGTTTCCGATTTCAGCCCGGAAAGCGCAAAGAAAATCGTATTGGCCAGCCGATCTGCACCACGGCCGATCACCACCAGTTCGGGCACCAGCGCGAGCATCTCTGCCTCGAGCCCATCGCGCATCCGGCCGAGCCGCTGCATGCGTGCGTCGATATCGCCACCGGCTGCCTCGGCTGCCGCGCCGAAGCCTGCGATCGCCGCTGCATTTTCCGTTCCGGAGCGATGGCCCTTCTCCTGGCCGCCGCCGCGGATCAGCGCTTTCGGCATCAGCGTTTCGCCGCGGGCGATCACGGCTCCCGCCCCTTTCGGTCCACCGATCTTGTGGCTCGACACCAGCAGGAAATCGGCACCCAGCGCTTCGATATCGAGGGCGATACGACCGAAGGCCTGAACGGCATCGACAACCAAGAGGCCACCCCTTGCATGCACGAGGTCTGCTGCTGCCCGCACCGGCTGGAGAACGCCCGTCTCGTTGTTGGCCGCCATCAGCGCCACGAGCGGAATGCCCGATGCCGGATCATGCGCCGCAAGCAGGCTTTCGAGTTCGGCCAAGTCGGCTACACCATCCCTGGTCACGCCAAAGGACGTGATCTGGTCCGGCGAAAACCGTCCACCCTCGGCGACCGCCTTGTGTTCGATAGCAGAAACATAGAGGCGACCGATCGGAAGGGCTGCACGTCCCATGCGGTATTCCGGCGTCAGCACCATATTGGCCGCTTCCGTCGCACCGCTGGTAAAGATCACGCTGGCGGAGTTGGCCCCCAGCGCTTTGGCGACCTTGCGGCGTGCGGCTTCGATTTCCGCCCGCACCGCCCGGCCTTCACGATGGACCGACGACGCGTTGCCCGGCATGGCGATCACGCGCAGAAAGGCTTCGCGCGCCACATCCGAGAGCGGCGCGGTCGAATTCCAATCCAGATAGGCGCGAGATGCAGCCAATTTACGTCAATCCTCTCCAAGGCATGCCCGGAATCGCATTTTTCTTGTATTTCCGGTCCGGCCTGTCCTATGAAGCGTCAAACAAAGGACAGCAAGGCCTTATTTTCGAATGGTTCTAAACTAGCTCTTAGAAAAGCTGACTGGTTTCGTCAAGACTGGAATGCTGATCTCAGGGTTTTTTATAGCCGTCAACACTGGAGTGAGAATGCCCGAGGTAATCTTCAACGGACCAGCCGGAAGGCTCGAAGGTCGTTACCAACCCTCCAAGCAGAAAAGCGCGCCGATCGCCATCATCCTGCATCCGCATCCGCAGTTCGGCGGCACGATGAACAACCAGATCGTCTATCAGTTGTTCTACATGTTCCAGAAGCGCGGTTTTACTACGCTGCGCTTCAATTTCCGCTCGATCGGCCGCAGCCAGGGTGAATTCGATCATGGCGCCGGCGAATTGTCGGATGCCGCCTCCGCACTCGACTGGGTGCAGAGCCTACATCCCGATTCCAAGAGCTGCTGGGTGGCCGGTTATTCGTTCGGCGCCTGGATCGGCATGCAGCTTCTGATGCGCCGTCCGGAAATCGAAGGCTTCATTTCGGTGGCGCCGCAGCCGAACATCTACGATTTCTCCTTCCTCGCCCCCTGCCCGTCCTCCGGCCTCATCATCCATGGCGATGCCGACAAGGTGGCGCCGGAAAAGGATGTCGTCGGCCTCGTCGACAAGCTCAAGCAGCAGAAGGGCATCCTGATCACCCACAAGACGGTGCCGGGCGCCAACCACTTCTTCTCGGGCCAGATGGAAGGCCTGATAGACGATTGTGGTGACTATCTCGATCGCCGCATGGCCGGCGAACTGGTGCCGGAACCCGCCGCCAAGCGCATCCGCTGACAATCCGGCCCGGGCACGTCCCGGGCTTTTTCTTGCAAGGGCCCCATTCCTTCCGAAGGCCGCCGCCGATGGACCAGCTGAACAGGCGCGATCGCGATAACTTGGCCCCGGTTGCAGCGGGCGTAACGCTCTTCCCGATCAGTCAGGCAACGGCGGCCACCTTCACCGATCTTTTCATCGGCCAGACCTTCCTCTGCTTCATCCGCTCCGGTAGTAAACGGGTCGTCTGCCCGGTCCATGGCGAACTGATCGGCGAGGAAGGCGATCTCCTGATCTTTCCGCCGGGCTCGCTTGTGACACTTGAGAACCGGCCGCGTCCCGACGCCAACTACCTGGCCGACGGCGTCTATTTCGACCACGCGCTTTTCGATGAGGCGTTCGCCGACCAGCAACCGCACCAGCTGGCGCCGGGAATCCAGGTTCTGCGGGGTCAAACGCACAACCCGCTTCAGATTCTGGATCTCCTCAAGGAAACGCTCTCGCGCAACGATCTGCCGCAGATGGTCCGGCAGCACCGGTTGCTTGAGCCGCTGGTGTGGCTAAAGCAGTGCGGCATTCAGCTTCCAGCCCGAGAGAATGACCTGCCCTGGAGCAAGGTCCGGCGGCTGATCGAAACCGATGTCGCCTACCCCTGGCGCGTCGGCGAAGTCGCCCACCATTTTGCCATGAGCGAAGCCACCTTTCGCCGCTGGCTGACGAGATCCGGACTCGGTTTTGCCCAGATCCTCCTCAACACGCGGCTCGAAAAGGGTCTGGCGCTGCTCCAGACTACCGATCGTCCGATCTCCGAGATCGCTCTGGACTGCGGCTTCAAGACCCCATCGCATTTTTCTGAAGCCTTTCGAAAAAGATTCGAGATCAAGCCGAAACTGATCCGGTCAGCCGAGTTTTGATCGTTTTTCGATAGAGTTTGATTGTTGGCCGAAAGCGGCTCTGCTCGGTGAACGCTATTGCATGAGCATGATCAACCGTCCCGAAAGGACCCATCATGCTGAAGACCGCTTCTCTCCTCTCACTCCTCCTTGCCGCCTCCATTCCTACTGTTGCATCAGCTGAGGATTTCAAACTCGAAAGCACATCGATCAGCGAAGGCGCACAACTGGCATCCGATTTCGTGTTCGCCGGCTTCGGCTGCGAAGGTGGCAACCGTTCACCGCAGCTCAGCTGGTCCGGGGCGCCGGAAGGCACGAAGAGCTTTGCCGTCACCGCCTATGATCCCGATGCGCCGACCGGCTCGGGCTGGTGGCACTGGAATGTCGTCAACATCCCCGCATCCGCCACCACTTTGACCGTTGGCGCCAGTGGGACCGATCAGATGCCCAAGGGCGCGCTGGAAATCGCCAATGACTATGGCGTCGCAGGCTTCGGGGGCGCCTGCCCGCCGCCCGGCGAGGTGCACCGCTACATCTTCACCATCCAAGCCCTGTCGGTCGACCATCTCGAACTGCCGGAAAAGCCGAGCAATGCGCTCGCGGGCTTCATGATCGGCGCCAACACGATCGCGAAGGCCCGCATCACAGCCGTCTATAATCGCTGAGCCAAAGTCGGAACGGCGACCGCGCGCCTAATGATCGCCGTTCCAGTTCCTGTTGCACGGCAACGCAAAATCCGCTTCATTGTTCAAGGCACAACAGTATAGCGGCAGAGTCCATGGCGACCACTCAGTTCGATGCGATCGGTTTCGCGGGCGGCGGCAACCGCTGTTATTGGCAGTCCGGTTTCTGGGAGGCGTTCTCTGCCGTCCATCCGCAACGGCCGGAATATTATGTGGCGGTTTCCGCCGGCGCCTATCATTGCGCGATGAACATCATCGGCAAGGCCGCGACCATCCGTGCCGCGGCAATCGCCTTTGCCGAGCGCGGATTGCCGGATGCCGACTGGTCGCGTCTTTCACGCGGCCAGTCGCCATTTGTCGTCGGCGGCCTCTTCGATGAATTCCTCTCGACCATGTTCACCGATCAGGATCTTGCCTCGCTGAAAGAGGCACCACCGATTCTCATGCAGCTTGCGCATCCACCTAGCTGGATGCCGTCCGCAGCAGCGGCACTCGGGTCGATCGCCGCCTACCAGATCGAAAAGGCGCTGACCGGCGGCGCCCATTCGAAAGCCGGCCGTTATCTCGGGCTCAAGCCTGCCTGGATCTCCACCCATGACATGGCGAGCGGCCGCGAGCTGGTCGATGCAATCATGGGAACCTCCTCGGTACCGCCCTTCATGCCGGTCGGCAGAGTAAACGGCCGGGCCAGTCTCGATGGCGGTCTGGTCGACAATCCGCCGCTCATAAAGCTCCGGGAGACCGAAGCGAAGGGCGGTCGCACCCTCCTCCTGACCACCCGTTACGGGCGCATGCCGCCTTCCGCAGCCAATCGAACAGTCGTCGGTCCGTCGGAAGATATCACGGTCGACAAGTTTACGATCCGCGATCCGGACGGCTTGCGCCATGCCTACGAACTCGGCCTCAAGGATGGCGAAACGTTCGCGCGGACGCTGGCCTGACAATCAGGGCAGCGCAAGAACGCCGCCCGAGACCGGCGCCAGCACGCCCGTCGTGCCCGGAAAGGTCAGAGGCAGGCCGAGGCTTGCCCGCACGGCGAGATAGGCCCAGGCTTCGGCCTCCATCGAGCCGCCATTGAAGCCGAACTGCTCGGCGGGCTCCACCCGGGCCGGCGCCAGCACGTCGGAAAGATCCGCCATGATCGTACGGTTCAGACGACCGCCACCGCAGACGATCACCAGATCGGGCTTTGCCGGCAGATGCCGCATAGAAAGACGGATGGCTTCCGCTGTCAGCCGCGCCAGCGTGCGGGCGCCGTCATGCAGGCCAAGGTCGCCCGGTTTCGGCGGCAGGAAATCGTTGCGGTCGAGCGAGATCCGTTCGTCGGCGGTAAAGAACCTCTGGTCGAGATAACGGGCGAGCAGTTCGGCTTGCACCACGCCTTCCGAGGCAATCGCCCCGCCCTGATCGAAAGGAATGCCGGCTTCCGCCTCCACCCATTGATCGATCAGCGTGTTGCCCGGCCCGCTGTCGAAAGCGACGATTTCGCCATCCGCACCAATGAACGTAAGGTTCGAGATGCCGCCGATATTGACGAGCATGACATTGCGGCCCTGATACCCCGCGAGCCCGGCGGCAAGTGCTGCATGATAGGCAGGCACCAGCGGCGCCCCCTGCCCGCCATGGCGCATGTCGTTTGCCCGCATGTCATAGATCACGCGGATCCCGGTCCTGCGCGCCAGAAGCGGCCCGTCGCCGATCTGAACCGTCAGCGCCTGCCTTGGTCGATGCAGCACCGTCTGGCCGTGAAAGCCAATGAAATCAACATCTTTGGCATCAAGATTGAATCGCTTCAGGAACATCTCTACCGCTGCGGCATGCCGCAGAGTCAATTCACGTTCGATTTCGCCAAGGTTTTCCGGACGTTGGTCGCGACTTTCGATTCTCTTTGCGAGCTCCAGCGCCTCGATCAACTGGCGGCGGAAAGCGGGATCGTAGGCGATCTCGAGGGCTGGACCACGCTCGACCACTGCAACCCCGTCGGTCTTCACGAGCGCCAGGTCGATCCCGTCCATCGAGGTGCCGCTCATCAGCCCGATTGCCGTTTTCAGTTGCCGCGCGGCCATATTGGTCTTCCGTGAATGAATCGCATGAGCAACATTCATGGCCGAAACAGGTGCATCTTGCAAAAAACTTTGGTAAAGCCGCGGCCAAACCAAGCACAAAGCGATGAGCCATGTCCAAGTTCAAGTCCGAATTCCTCCACACGCTGTCCGAGCGCGGCTTCATTCACCAGATCTCCGACGAGACTGGCCTTGACGATCTGCTGAACAAGGAAATCGTCACCGCCTATATCGGCTATGATCCGACGGCGCCGTCGCTGCATGCCGGTTCGCTGATCCAGATCATGATGCTGCACTGGTTCCAGAAGACCGGCCACCGGCCGATCTCGCTGATGGGCGGCGGCACCGGCATGGTCGGCGATCCGTCCTTCAAGGACGAGGCGCGCCAGCTGATGACGGTGCAGACGATCGAGGACAACATCGCCTCGATCAAGCGCTGCTTTGCCAATTACCTCACCTATGGCGAAGGCCCGCGCGATGCGCTAATGGTCAACAACGGCGAATGGCTGACCAAGATCAACTATCTCGAATTCCTGCGTGATGTCGGCCGCCATTTCTCGGTCAACCGCATGCTGTCCTTCGACAGCGTCAAGACGCGTATCGACCGGGAACAGTCGCTGTCCTTCCTCGAATTCAACTACATGATCCTGCAGGCCTACGATTTCGTCGAGCTCAACAAGCGCTACGATTGCCGCCTGCAGATGGGCGGTTCCGACCAGTGGGGCAACATCGTCAACGGCATCGATCTCGGCCACCGCATGGGCACGCCGCAGCTCTATGCGCTGACCTCGCCACTTCTGACCACCGCTTCCGGTGCCAAGATGGGCAAGTCGCTGTCAGGAGCCGTCTGGCTCAATGCCGACATGCTCTCGGCCTACGATTTCTGGCAGTATTGGCGCAACACCGAGGATGCCGACGTCGCGCGCTTCCTGAAACTTTATACGACACTGCCGATGGACGAGATCGCGCGGTTGTCGGCGCTCGCCGGCTCCGAGATCAACGAGGTCAAGAAGATTCTGGCGACCGAAGTCACCGCCATCCTGCATGGCCGCGCCGCTGCCGAACAGGCAGCAGAGACCGCCCGCAAGGTGTTCGAGGAAGGCGCGCTCGATTCCAACCTGCCGACGGTCGAAATCGCAACTTCGGAGATCGAGGCCGGCATCGGACTCCTGGCACTCTTCGTCAAGGCAGGCCTTGCCGCTTCGAACGGCGAAGCCCGCCGGCATGTCCAGGGCGGCGCCGTCCGCATCAACGATGTGGCAGTTTCCGATGAGAAGACCGTCATCGGTTCGGGCGAAGTGAAAGATGGCGGCGTGATCAAACTGTCGCTCGGCAAGAAGAAGCACGTGCTCGTCAAGCCGGTCTGATCCCAGATAAATGACGTTCAATCAAAGCCGCGACGCTCTCCGTCGCGGCTTTCGTTTTTTGCGAATACGCATCACCGACATCCGTCATTGTCGGGCTTACCAACCGCCGTCATGGTCGGGCTTGTCCCGACCATCTGCTGCCGCCGAATTCACCCGCAACCTCCATTGCCTGGCAGGCCAAGGCAGATCCTCGGCACAGGGCCAAGGATGACGGTCGAGAGGTCTCAGCCTCTGTCGTGATCGGGCGCCCCTTTCCGTCATGGTGGACGCATCCTTTCCGTCGCGGTCGGGCGCCCCCCTCTTCGTCATGGTCGGGCTTGTCCCGACCATCTGCTGCCGCCGAATTCACCCGCAACCTTCATTGCCTGGCGGACCAAGGATGACGACCGGGAAAGGATGCGGGACCTATTCGAATTCGAAGATTGAGCGGAACACGCCGGGCGCGATCAGGGACAGCGGGTTTACCGTCAGTTTCGGCTGCTGGTAGGGACCTTCGAGGCGGAAGGTGATGCCGAGCAGGCCACGATCGCGGCCATTGCCGAGAATGACGCCGATCAGCGGCAGTTCGGCAAACAGACGGTTGAGCCCGTAGGCAGGCATGAAGGTGCCGGTAAGGTTCATATGGCCCGAAGCGTCACGCACGGTTCCCTGGAAGGTCGCGCCCACCTGATCGCCACGCACGACGCCGTTTTCGACCTCCATCCGCCCGCGGTCGAGCGTCAGCCGGGCGAAACCGCGCCGGAACTTCTGCGAACTCGTATCGATATCAGCCTTCACCGCATCCGAAAGGCTGCGCCCGTCTTCGCCGGTCCGCGCCGAAACGATCGATTTCAACCGCGTCTCGTTGATCAGCGCGAAATTGCGGATATCGATATTGCCGCGCCAGCTGTCCGGACCGGTCGCCTTGAGCTTGATGTTGAGCAGGCCGCCATTCATGTTGCGATAGAGATCGGCAAACCGCGCCACAGCACCCGCATCGCCGCTCGTGATTTCCATGACGCCATTCGCCCGGTCACGATTGATGATCAGGGCCTGGCCGCTCTCCGTCACCGCACTCAGCTTGACCGAGGTCATGCGGCCATCGACGGTCTGAAGCCTTAGGTCAACCGTCTGCAGGCTCTGCTGGTTATAACCCTGCGCCTGCTTGACGGCGACATGGATGCTGTTGTTCGAGAGATCCTTCGTCCCGCCTTCCTTGGGCGCGGAAACCTTGACGAGATCGAGAAAGGGTCGTGCATCCACCGAGGCGCCGGACACTTCGATCGCATTGCCGCCACTCTTGCGCGTCACGCTGACGGAGAAATTGTCGGCTGCCGACAGTTTCACGCGCTCGAACCGAGCCGAAACAAGCCCCTTCGTGTCAAGCGTCAGGTTGCCGCGCGCGCCGAATCCGTCACCCTGCAATGCGAAATCGTCGAGCCTCGCCTGGCCATCCTTCGTATCCATGGTGAAACTCACCTTGGCCGGAACGCCGGGCCCCTTGCGCCAGCCGATCATCGGCACCGAGACGCTCGCACCGTGGAGCTGGGCCTCGACCTTTTGTATGCCCTTCTTCACCTGTTCGAGTTCGACCTTCACCTTGCCGGACACAATGCCCTTGAGGGACGGCACGATCTTGAGCAACTCGCTCTCGTCGAGCGTGCCGGAAACCTTCCAGGACCGGCCATCCTTGTTGTCGGCGCCAAGCGGCTCCTTGACCGCGACTTCGAGGCTGGCCCCGTCGATATCGGCACGGCCATCGAGCGTCACCGCCTTGCCATCGGCTGTCAGCTCACCGTCGAAATTGCTGAACTTGCGTCCTTCGAAAGGTTTGGCGAGGCTGACATCGCTGAGCTTCAGAGCGGCATTCCAGACCGGCTTGGGCGGATGATCCACCTTGTCGAGACCGAATGTCGCCGTCACCCGTCCTTTGAAGGCGCCGGAAATATCGGCGGCCGCAAATGGCAGCCGGGCCATCGAGGCAAAGGGCTTCAGGCCGACGAAGTCGATCGCGCCCCGGGCAGGTCCGGCGACGCCGAGATCGAGATGCCCCATCAGCGGTTTCTTCGAAATATCATCGATCGTAAATTCGCCGGCACTTCCCGTGAGCACCTGCCCGCTGTCAAGCCGCATCGTCCCGGAATCGATCCGCACGGCAACTTGCCGGTCCTGCATCTCGAAATGGCCGGCCGTCGGCGACGACACCGGCAGATCGGGATGGTAGCGCAATTCGGCATCCTTGGCGTCGAAAGCGATCTTCAATTCGCCTTCGCGGAACACAAGCGGCTCGGGATGTTCGGGAATACGGCCGGCAGCCAACGAAATGTCGATGACACCGTTCGAAATCTCGCCGCCCGTTATGTTCTCTTCGACCCATTTGCGGGCTTTCTTACCAAACCAGAACGGCCAGAGCTGCTTGACCGATCGCACCGACAGCCTGTCGGTTCGTGCGGTGAAGACCACCGCCGGAGATGGTTCCACGAAACGGACATTGAGGAACGAGTTGAAGGTTCCCGATGCCGTGATCACGCCCAGCCGGTCGAGTTGCAGTTCGCGTGTCGCTGGTTTGAAGAAACCGGAAGCGGCGCCATTGAACCCCTCTGCCGGCTCGCCTGAATATTCCGAACGCGCCATGCCATCATTGGCGACGACCTCGAAAGCGTAGCCATGGTCGTCGCTTGCGCTATCTGCTTTCAGATCGATCAGCGCCCCTTCGAAGGGCACGACCGTATCGCCGAGATCGATCAGCCCGTCGCTGATCTCGATCTTCTTGCGGTCGAAGTCATAGACAGCGATCGCCTTGAGGGATTGCACCGGCTGGGTATCGCCATCGGCCACGAAGCGACCATTGGCCATATCGGCATTGACGAGCAGCGCCCGGCCGCGTTCGCTCGTCAGCCGCACATGCAGCGATCCGTCGAGCCCATAGCGCGGCTCGCCATTCTTTTTGGAATATTTGAACAGGAATGGTTCGGTCGCCAGACCGCGGACATCGAGAACGAAACCGGTCACACCATTGGCATCGCGCGAAATCGCGGCATTGACCACCGGAGCCAGTTTGCCGGCACGAAAGCCAGCCGCCAGCGACAGGCGATTTTCATCAGCGCCCGAAAAACGGGCCCCGAACAGGCTGAGCGGCTTCTGCTCCAGCCCCGGTAGCCTCAGCGTCAGTTCGCTGGCGCTGATCGTTTCGGTACCGCTCGATACGAGTAGATCAGCAAACCGTTCTAGAACCGGATAGGCAGTGTCCAGCCAGGCGGGAACGGCATCGACCCGGATCAGCCTCGGATCGATCCCGGCTCCCTTCGGCAGGAACGTCAGATTACCCTGCGCCCGGCCGATTTCGGCGATCGCCACGACGACCTTGCCCCTGAGAAGGGCAACTGGATCAAGAACCGTGCGGATCGAATCGGCCTCGAACGCCCGGATGCCACTCGACTTGTGTTCGACGCGAACGTCTTGCGCCTCAAGCCCCAGCATCCAGTTACGCAGGAAGCGCAGACGCACGGCACCAACCTTCGCATCGAAATCGTCGCCGAGATTTTGGCGGAGCGTGCTTTCCGCTTCCGTCGTCAGCGTTGCATCCAGAAGGCCGCGCTCCAGCGTGACAAACAGGCCTCCCACAGCAATGCCGACGAACAGGAAGAGCAGCAGGAACAATTTGGCGAGCCGACGAGGCCAGTTGCGCCGCGGGGTGTGAAGAATGACCGCATCCGGTGCAGTGGCAGAGGGCATGGCATCGAGCGAGCGGAAGTCGCCCTTGCCGAAAACCACTTTTTCTCCACGAATGTCCTTCACGTAATGAACCTTTTGCGATCTCGCGCGTAACAGGGATGCCGGTGATTCCGGTTTTCGACCGCAGTTATTCCTTCAGGAAAGATGAATGCAACATGACTGAACTTGCCATTGGCGATACTGCTCCCAATTTCACGCTGCCAGGCAACGGCGGCTCCAACATTTCACTTTCCGCCTATGCCGGCCGCAAGGTCGTCCTTTATTTCTACCCGAAGGATGACACACCCGGCTGCACCTTGGAAGCGCAGGAATTTTCTGCGCTTGCCGATGCCTTTGACAAGGCTGGCGCCGTGGTGATCGGCATGTCGCCGGATACGGCGCGCAAGCATGACAGTTTCTGCAAGAAACATGCGCTCAACCTCATCCTGGCATCCGATACGACATCGCAGATTCTCTCGGCCTACGGTGTCTGGGTCGAGAAAAGCATGTATGGGCGCAAATATATGGGCGTCGAACGCTCCACCGTCATGATCGACGAAACCGGCCGTGTCGCCGCCATCTGGCGCAAGGTAAAACCGGAAGGCCATGCCGCCGAGGTGCTTGAAGCTGTCAAGGCGCTTCAATAAGAGGAATCGGAATAGCAACAAAG
Source organism: Fluviirhizobium alvei (assembly GCF_030551875.1). GTDB lineage: Bacteria > Pseudomonadota > Alphaproteobacteria > Rhizobiales > Rhizobiaceae > Rhizobium_E > Rhizobium_E alvei. Next base: position 145,068 of record NZ_JAUOZU010000003.1, read on the forward strand.
CGTCGCAAGCGATTCACATGATTGAAGAAGTCGAGATCGAAAGCCTCCGGGCTGGAGCCGTCATGGCTGTATCGGAGGCCGATCTCGACCGCAAGATCGCCCTGACGCGACGCACCTACAAGCTCTGGAATGAACGGTGCCTGTCGCTTCGGACACCACTTGATCCTTCTGTACCGGAGCGACCGGGTCGGCCTGAAAAACCGCTGCTCGTACCACCCAACCAGATGAAGAAGCGGTCGCTACACAGTGAGCATGGTCGTATCGCGCTTCTGCATGCCATCTGCCATATCGAACTGAACGCCGTGGATCTGGCACTCGATATCGTGGCGCGCTTTGCCGATCAGCCGGTACCGCGCTCCTTCTTCGATGGCTGGATGCAGGTGGCTTTCGAAGAGGCCAAGCATTTCATGCTGGTGCGCGACCGGCTTCGCTCGCTCGGCTCGGATTACGGCGCCCTGCCCGCCCATGACGGACTGTGGCAGGCCGCGCATTCGACACGCAACAGCCTCACGGCACGGCTGGCCGTCGTCCCGCTCATCCTCGAGGCGCGCGGGCTCGATGTCACCCCATCGATGCGCGACAAGCTGCGCGAACTGGGCGATCACGAAAGTGCCGACATTTTCAGCATCATCTATGAGGATGAGAAAGGCCATGTCGCGATCGGCGCCAAATGGTTTCGCTTCCTCTGCGCGCGCGAAAAGCGCGACCCGGCCCAGGCCTATCAGGACCTCGTACGCACCAATTTCCGTGGCGGAACGAAACCGCCCTTCAATGATCTCGCTCGCGCAGCCGCCGGTCTGACACCGAGCTTCTATCGCGCCCTGAGTTCACTCTCCAGCGCCTGAAATCCACCGAATAGACCATTTGTTAACCTTAATGGTTTGTAATCGCGGGCAAGCGAAATCCTGCCGGGATTCGCGTCAGCCAGCGAACGGTAAGGGAGTGGCAGGTGGCCAGGGTCAGGCAATCGGGCATGTTCGGGCAAACGAAGGAACCCTACGTCCTGGTTCTGGCGCGCGGCGATGACGTCCGCCATATGACGATCCGCCCCTGGATGACGGCGCTTGCCGTGGGCATCATCAGCCTCTTTTCGGTCGGTTACCTTACGGCAACCGCCTATCTCGTGCTGCGCGATGACCTGATCGGTGCCTCGATGGCCCGCCAGGCCCGCATGCAGTCCGAATACGAAGACCGTATCACAGCCCTCAGGGCCCAGGTCGATCGCATCACTTCGCGCCAGTTGCTCGACCAGCAGGTGGTCGAGGACAAGGTCGAAAAGCTTCTCGAACAGCAGATGGCGCTCACGAACCGCCAGGGCAAGCTAGGCACGGTACTCGAGCGGGCCGAAAATTCCGGTCTCGACACATCGATCGCACCCGAGCCGGTCGAGATTGACGAACAGAAGCCGGAAGACCATGCCTCGCTTTCGCCCATCGGCGCATTCGACACATTGCTTGGCAAGAAGGTCGCGACCAACGAAACCGCCTCCCCCAGGACGCGCGCCTTGGGCTTCATGCCGACGGACGGCAACATCGCCGATCGTGCGGACCGGCTCTTTTCCAAGGTGACCCTGTCGCTCAAGGAAATCGAACGCCGTCAGCTCGCCCATCTGCAGTCGCTGACCGCAGATGCATCGGAACGGTCCGACAAGATCGGCCGCATCCTCAAGAACACCGGCGTCACCGTGCCGGACCGCATCCCCGTCGATGAAAACGCCGTCAATGACGGCAGCGATATCGGCGGTCCGTTTGTCGAACCGGAAACCGCTGCCGAATTCGAAAGCACGATCACCGGCCTCGACGTCGCGCTCGACCGGCTCGAATCGATGACGCGCTTTGCCCGCAAGCTTCCCTTCGGCAATCCCGCGCCGGGAAAAACCATCACCTCGACCTTCGGCAATCGCCTCGATCCCTTCTTCAAGCGTCTTGCCATGCATGCGGGCATCGATTTCCGTCAGCCCGTCGGCACCGCCATTGTCGCGCCCGGTGCTGGCACAGTGATTGCCGCAGGTCCTGCCGGTGGTTACGGAAACATGGTCGAGATTGATCATGGCAACGGCATCACCACCCGTTTCGGCCATCTGTCGAAAATTCTGGTCCGGAAGGGCGACAGGGTCGAGGAAGGCGAAGATATCGCACTTTCGGGTTCCACCGGTCGTTCCACCGGTCCGCATCTGCATTACGAAGTCCGTCGCAACGGCCAGGCCGTCGATCCGATGCGCTTTCTCAATGCCGGCATGAAGCTCGAGTCCATTATCCGCTGACACTGCCGTTGCAACGTATCCCTGTGCCTGCCACTCTAGCCGGGTGCAATCGGGGAGACTCGCATGGATCTGGCAACGCTTCTGACTTTCGCCCTCGCCTTCTTTGTCTTCGCTGCCAGCCCCGGCCCTGACAATATGACGATCATCGCGCGCACCCTCAGCCATGGCGCGCTTTCGGGTATCGCCTATGGCCTTGGAACCGTCACGGGCATCCTGTTCTTTCTGGCGCTTGCGGCCTTCGGCCTGTCCGTTCTCGCCCAGGAGATGGGCGTGGTCATGACCGTTCTGCGCTATGGCGGCGCCATCTGGCTGATCTGGACCGGGATCCGGTTGTGGACAGCCCCGGTCGAGCCGGTCGCCGAACGAAAGCCTGCGATGCGTGCCGGCTTCCTTTCCGCCTATGTCACAGGAATTGCGCTCAATCTCGGCAATCCCAAGATGCCGCTTTTCTATATCGCCCTCTTGCCCAACATCGCCGGTTCGGCGATTGGCCTGGAAGGCGCGTTCGAGCTTGCAGTGGTCATCATGCTGGTCGAAACCATCGTCATCGGCGGCCATGTCTGGATCGCTCTCCGGAGCCAGAATCTCCTCACTTCGCCCCGCATCCGCCGGCGCGTCAATCGCCTTTCCGGAACAGTGATGATCGGAACCGGCGCGGCCGCCCTTGCGGCCCGTTAAAATCGTTTCAATCGTCAATTTACCGCAATGCCGTGATTTCCTTGACTTCACGGCCGTTAACGATTAAGTGCAGGCCAACCGTGGCGCCCGGAAACATCGCGCCGAGTCCCCTGCAACTGAAGCAAACCGGAAAAGCCTTTTCCTTGACCACTTTTGAAGATCTTGGCCTGAGCCAGAAAGTCACCTCTGCCGTTGCCGATGCGGGTTATACGACCCCGACACCGATCCAGGCTGGTGCAATCCCCCCAGCCCTGCAGCGTCGTGACATTCTCGGCATTGCCCAGACGGGGACCGGAAAGACCGCTTCCTTCGTCCTGCCGATGCTGACTTTGCTCGAAAAAGGCCGTGCCCGCGCCCGCATGCCGCGCACGCTGATCCTCGAGCCGACCCGCGAACTTGCGGCCCAGGTGGCGGAAAACTTCGAGAAATACGGCAAGAACCACAAGCTGACAGTCGCGCTTCTCATCGGCGGTGTCTCCTTCGACGATCAGAACCGCAAGCTCGAACGCGGCGCCGATGTGCTGATCGCCACGCCCGGTCGCCTACTCGATCATTGCGAACGCGGCAAATTGTTGATGACCGGTGTCGAGATCCTCGTGATCGACGAAGCCGACCGCATGCTCGACATGGGCTTCATTCCCGATATCGAGCGCATCGCCAAGATGATTCCCTTCACCCGCCAGACCCTGTTCTTCTCGGCCACCATGCCGCCGGAAATCCAGAAGCTGGCCGATACCTTCCTGCAGAATCCCGAGCGCATCGAAGTCGCCAAACCGTCCTCGACGGCCACGACGGTCACCCAGCGTCTGGTCGCAAGCCACGCGATCGACTGGGAAAAGCGTGCGGTCCTGCGTGATCTGTTGCGGGAAGTCGAAGCCGATATCAAGAACGCTATCATCTTCTGCAATCGCAAGAAGGATGTCGCCGATCTGTTCCGTTCGCTTGAACGGCACGGGTTCGAGGTCGGCGCGCTCCATGGCGACATGGACCAGCGCTCGCGCACCACGATGCTGCAGAATTTCCGCGACGGCAATCTCAAGATCCTCGTCGCCTCAGACGTGGCCGCCCGCGGTCTCGACATTCCCGATGTCAGCCATGTCTTCAATTTCGATGTCCCGATTCATGCGGAAGACTATGTGCACCGTATCGGCCGCACCGGTCGCGCCGGTCGTCTGGGCTCCACCTTCATGATCGTGACAAAAAAGGACAGCAAGCATCTCGACGCGATCGAGAAGCTGACTGGCCAGTCCATTGGATGGCACAATGGCGATCTGACCAACCTGCCTGCGCGCGAGGAGAAGGAAGACACCTCTTCAGGTCGTCGCGATTCCCGCTCGAAGGATCGCCGTGGCGGCAAGGACAGGAATGGTGGCCGCAAGGAAGCGGCGGCAGGTCACAATCCTGTCACCGAATCCGCGGATACTGTCGCCGCAGTCAATAAGGATACCAACGGGGCCAAGGATACGATGGGCAAGAACAATACCGCCAAGAAGGATTATGGCCATCAGGATCGTCCGCGTCCGGCCAATGACGATCGCCGCCGTCGCTACAACAACCAGGATGACGGCCCGACTCCGGTCGGCTTCGGCGATGATATCCCCGCCTTCATGCTGACCAGCGCCGCCATCGGTATCAAGTAAGCCTGTGGCCGGCGGTATTCCCGGAACCGATTTTCCCGGTTTCGGGGTCGGCCTTGCCATCGTCCGCGACGGCAAACTTCTTCTCTATCGCAGAACCCGACCACCCGAACCCGGCCACTGGAACATCGTGGGCGGCAAGGTGGATGTGATGGAACATTCCGCCACAGCGGCCCGCCGCGAAGCGGAGGAGGAAACCGGACTTTCGATCACCGAATGCCGCTTTCTCTGCCTGTCCGAACAGATTTTCGAGAGCGACCGCCAACACTGGATCTCTGTCATCTACACGACGGACAAGATCGAAGGCGAGCCGCGCGTCACCGAGCCGGAAAAGCTGCCCGAGTTCGGCTGGTTTTCAGCCGATGCGCTTCCTTCACCCCTTTCCCGCTTCGCCCATGATGCGGTCGCAGCTCTCGGCGATGATCTAGAGCGTAGATCGGCCTGATTGAACCAATTCTGTTGGCTCAAACTGGTTTTCCGCGAGGAGAGCGGCGCGAGCTGTAGCCGTCGCATACAGCTAAGCCGCTCGACATTGCGGAGAGCCAGTTTCAGCCAACCCTTTGGGCGACATGAATTTTTGCCAATCTCTACAGCCTTTGTCATCGACCGTACCTATAGGTACGCTCTCGACAAAGCCCTTGATCCTGACAAAAATTCCTTGTCGCAGAATGATTCAATCAGGTCGATCTACGCTCTAAAGCCCGAGTGACTGGACCCAGGCCTCGAGCCGTTCGGCCCGGAGAGCCGTTTCCTTGACCGTGCAATGGGCGGACCATCCCAAGCCCATCGTTCCTTCGCCGCTCGCGATATAGGGCAGTTCACAGGAGAGGTCGCGATCTGCGATCCAGGCCTTTTGTGCCGTCTTGAGGCGCTCCTTGGCCGCCTTGTCGAGCTTGTCGGCCGTCATCAGGCGCTTATAGGCGACATTGAGACGCTTGTCCCAGGCAGACAGTTCCGCATCGCGGCAAGCATTCATGTCCGCGTTCGACAGGCCGGCCTCGCTGCAATCGCGATAGTGATCGGAGAAAAAGGCCTGACTTACCGGAAACGGCAGCAACCCGTTGTCGCCTTCGTCGGCTAAAGCTGGTCCCGCGGCTGCGACCAGCATTCCTGCAAGCAACAGGGATCGACGGAACATCGCCATCACTTGTCTCCTCCTTCGATCATGCTTTCCAGAAAATCGGTACGATAGGCGGTTTCCCGCAACAGGCAGAAATCGCGCCAGTAGAAGGGCATGGCGCCTTCATACATGTCGGCCTCGGCCGCGCAGGTCGCATCCCGCATCTTGATCCAGGCCTTCTGGGCCGCTTTGAGTTTTTCGGCCGCATCCTTGGTCACCACGCCTGTCTCGCCACTCATGAATTGCTGGCGCAGATGCTTGTAGGCCTCGTTGAGCCTCAGGTCCCAGGATGCATGTTCATCGCGGATGCAGGCCCGCATCGGCTCTTCCTCGCCAGCCTGATTTTCCAGGCATTCGCGAAAGCCGATCGGGAATGTGACATCGCTGAGCCGCCAGGCGGTCTTGCCGGAACTCTGGTCTGGCGGCACGTCGCTCGACGATGGATCGGCGTTCGCCGTCGGCGGAATTGTCGCCTCACCCGCATGCGCATTGGCCCGCCAGACCGTCGGCCAGTCCGGACGTTGTCCTCGGCAAAGCTGCATCCGTTCTTGGCTGATGAGCTTGAGCCCGTTTCCATCGAAACCGTAGAGCGCGTGCGACCCGCAGTCGCCCGGTCCACGACCGCGGTCCCAGGTCGCCACGGTCAGCATGCCCTCAAATTTGGTCTCCTGCTCCTCGTTCTCGGACGCGAGGTCCGCAGTCACCGTCTTGGCGAACCGCACCTGAGGCATCGTCAGTTCCATGTCGCTCGGGGATGGACGGCCTTCGCCATCCAGCATCTCCGCCTTGAGATCCGTCACGCCCTCTGCCGACAGCAGGAAGGGGAAATAGCTTTCCTGATAGGCGCCAGAGGAACATTGGATCAACCAGAAGGACCGGCCTTCACCGAGATCCCAGCCTTCCGCATGTCGGTCGGGCTGGCGATCGGCGGTGAGTTCGCCGTCACCCTCGCAGGCTGCGAGCCATTTCTCCGCCACCGGTGCAGGCACCTTGCCCTTGATGGCCTGCGCCGAAAATTCCGGCAGCGCGAGGTCCGGAAGCAAGGCAGGCAACGGCGCCTGCGCCTTGTCGCGCCCCGGTGCAACGAGTGCCAGCGGCGAACCGGCAACGCCCTGCAAGCTATCCATTCGCGCCATCAACTGTTGCGCCTGGCCAAGCGGAATCCGCGCCAGAACCTTGCCCTCGGCGATGATTTCGAGTGCCTTGCTCTTCGCAACAGCCGCCAGAAAATCCCCCAGCCGTTCGGTCGGGATAGACAGCCGCATCTCGTCGCCATCGGCCTGCGAATAAAAGATCAGCCCGGCAAAGAAATCCTGCCCGGCGCCATCGAGCCGAACCATGCCCTTCGGCACCTCGCCATGGTTGGGAAAGAATCTCTCGACCTCCTCAAAGGTCGCAACCACAAGCTTGGCCTCGGTCGAGGCAGCCGGACCGGCATCGCGGCGGATTTCGAGCCGTGCGAGGATCGGAACGGGATCACCCTCGCCGGAAAACAGCGTCAGAATGCAATCGCCCGCATTGTCACAGGAAAGCTGGCTATCGTCGCCGGAATCCGCGATCGCGATTCCCGGCGCGAGGCGCCTCGGTGCTTTCTGTTCTTTCCAGCCCGCGACCGATGTGGCGAAGGCCCCACCGGCGCCAAGTTCGATTGCACGCTCTCCGACTGCGACCGCTGTGGAAACATCACCGGCTCCGGCAAGGGCTCGCGCGAGAACCATCAGCGCTTCGCGCCGATCCACCTCATCGACCGATTGCAGCACCGCAAGAACGGCCGTGCTTACGGATTGATCGATCAGGCGCTGCCTTGTTTCCGGCCTGCCCCGGAACTCGGGATTCAACGCAGCCACCAGAAGCCGTTCTGACAGGGTTCGTTGCGACTGGCTGTCGGAAGCGGTTGCGGCGAGCGCTCCGGTCAGCTCGATCGCATGATCATAGTTCTGTTGGTCGAGCGCCTTGAAGAGACTGCCGCTACTGTCGGCAAACGATCCGTCGAAAAGCGACGGCGCCTCCTTCCGCAACCGTTCTGCACGGCGCAGGTAATCGGCATGCAGTCGGGAGGACAATTCAGCCAAGGCGTTTTGGCGCTCAAGCTCAGGGTCGAAACTATGGAGCAGATAGGCACCGGCACCCTCTGTCCCTTCCTCAATGGCAGCGTAGAAATGGCAGGTTCCGTTATCGATGACATAGGCCTTGCAGCCTGTCAGGCTCGCGCAGCCGGAAAAACAGGCATCCTCTTCATCCTCGGGCGCCGATCCCAGCCGGGCGGAAACGCTCGCGCCGGGATGAAAGACACCTGTCTTCGTCTCCTCCGCAAGCACCGTGGAAACAGATAGCAGAAGAAGGGACGAGGCAAGAAGGCCGGAAGGAATGCGCAGCATGGGATGGAGGATCCGCAATTGAGGTCAAGCCAAGGGAGAACGTGCGACGATGGCGTTTAATTCGCGCGCAAACCGGTTTCATAGGCAATGCGTGCCCACCGCGCCGCTTCGTCGGGATCGTCAAAGGCCGCTTCGGGAATGGTCCAGTAGGGCATTGATGCTGTTTTGTCGGAATTGGCGCGCCTGTAGGTCCAGCGCCGGCCGCCCGCCTCTTCATAGAGCGGGCCGGATTGGGCATCGCCCTTGAGCATCAGGTCGCCGGAAACGACGAGCGCGATGATCACGCCATCGCAATAGATGCCCTTGCCGCCGAACATGCGGCGGATCGCCACCTTGCCGACGGACTGGAAAAGTTCCTCGATCGTTTCGTTATCCATGCCAAAACCCCGCCCCGGCCGCAACTATCGGCGGCGGAACGGGGCGCTGTCAAGCATCTCAGAAGCGCGCGGTCGCTCCCAGCATGATCGTCCGGCCACGGCCGTTCGTCACGCCCGAGAAGATGTCGGACGTACCGGCATTGGCGGACCAGTAGGACTTGTTCGAAATATTCTCGACCGTAAAGAACAGCTTGAAATTCTTGGTGATATCGTAGCTTCCATAGAGATCGAAGAGCGTATAGGCGCCACGCTCGATCGTCAGGTCTTCGTTCAGATAGGCCTGCATCGACGTGCCGGTATAACGAATGCGCCCGCCGAGCGTCAGCTTCTGTTCGAAGAAGCGCATGCCACCTTCGAGCGTCGCGAAATCGTCCGGCAAAGTGCCGACATCATTGCCGAAGCCGGCACCGGCTCCGAGCGGCTGGTCGGTATCGGCAACGGTGAAGGAAACCCGGCCGAAGGCGAAGCCCGCATCATAGCTACCCTCGATTTCGACCCCCTGCATCACCGTCACGCCCGGCAGGTTGACCCAGCGGGTCTCGCCGTCCGAAAGATCGGTTGCGTAGCTGATGAAGTTGGAGATCCGGTTGCGGAAATAGCCGAGCTTGACGAACCCCTTGTCGCCGCTCGTCAGCAGGTCTTCACCCTTGAAATTGACGCCGAGATCGAGCCCCTGCATGCGTTCGGGCACGAGGTTGGGATTGTTGTAGATCGGGTCGCCGGTCCCGGTAAAGTTATGCCCGCCGGGATAGAACATTTCCGAAGCGGTCGGGGGCCGCATCGAATAGGAGTAGCTGGAATAGAGCTGCACCCATTCGGCCGGCGTGAAGGTGGCGCCGATCTTCGGGCTCCATTTGCCGCCCGAACGCTCGAGGCTTTCGCCAGCGCACATCGAGCCACCCGCAGGGCAATCGCCGGTGCCCGGTTCGATCCATTCGGTAATGCCGGACAGATTCCAGGCATCATAGCGCAGGCCCGTCGTCAGGCCGAACATGCCGTGCGTCAAGGTGCCCTCGGCAAAGGCTCCGCTCTTGATCAGGCGCCCGTCGGGATTGGCGCCGCGCTGGTCGTTGCCCATGTAATCGTCGGAATTGATCGCCGCGCCATAGGTCAGCTTCAGTTCGGTCTCTGCCGAAAGATCGACGAGCGAAACATTGTTGATGTCGAAGCCAAGCCCGGTATTGGTCCCGTCACGACCGTTGAAGACGCCATCGGATTGGCCGACCATCGCAATGTCGGTCCTGTTGAGATAGGCATTCACGCTGAGATCGATCAGATCGTTGCCGGGCGTATAGCGGTATTTGGCGGTATAGGTCTGGTTCTTGATGAACCAGTCATAGCCGGCCGATTCCACCGCAAAGGCATTGTCGTAGAAGACGCCACCGAGGGTCAGCGAATGGTCGCTGTCGGGCGCAATGCCGAGCTTGAACAGGCCCGAGCGCGGATCCTGCGACGCATCATAGGGATACCAGATCCCGTCGCCATTCTTGAAGTTGGAGAAATTCGACCCGCTGATGGCGCCGACGATCGAAATCTGACCCTCATCGCCGATCGGGTTCTTCCATCCTGCTGCCGTCAGCCGCGAAAAATCATAACCATTGGTGCCGAGCTTGATCGTCTGCAGCGCACCGTAACTGGTGCCCGGCAGCAAGACGTCGTCGATCTCGAGCGTGCGGAAGTTGGCGGCTCCCGAGAGCGTTCCCAGCCCTTCGCTTCCCGACACCGCGCCGCGCGAAACATCGACGCCGGCCAGAAGATTGGGATCGATATAGACCATATTGTCGAACGAGCCGCCATGGCCGGACAGATTGCGGAAGGTCTGCGGCACGCCATCGATCATGGTGTTGATGCGGCCCATGCCCTGCATGCCCCGCACATTGACGACCACGCCCGGCTGTTCCGCGCCCTCGCGGGTAAAGGTGCCCGGCGTCGAACGCATGACCTGGTTGAGATCGCCAGCGAAACGTTCGTTGATCGCCTCGGCATCCGTCACTGAGACGGCCGCCGGCTTGTCGGCAATCGCACCGGCTGTTCCATCCGCACCGACGACGATGCGCTTGAGTTTGGTCGTACCGTCGCTGGCCGCGGCATCGTCGGCTGTGTCGCTGGCGCCCGGATCATCGAGAACGATCTCGTCTTCATCGACGGGCTGGGCCCAGCCGGATTGAGCCGAAACCAAAAACGCCGTCCCTGCCAGAAGCACGGCCACAAAACCCCGATGCATGCCCACGCCAAACCCCTTCGATGTTCCAGACAATCGTCCCGCCTGGCTGGCATCGATGTGATGCGGGCTAATGATGGGCGCTTGCGGAACCTTGCGGCTCCACGCGGTCGAAATTGCATAAGTGGACTATTTATGTCAAGTTAGTGGCGAAATGTTCTCGAAAATTTGACGGGATAGTCTGCGGAACATCTCAATCGGCGAGAACCCCGCCGGCCGCCTGAATGGCCTCGGGCGTATCGGTATCGAGATGCGCGGCCGGGCCGATATCGATATCGAGAACCGGCAATCCGCTGCGTTCGATGATCGGACGCGCGCCGATATCGCCTTCGAGCCGCGCCACCGCTTCGAATGTGCTCGATGGCAGGATGACCGGATTGCCGCGCTTGCCATCGGATACAGCCCGAACGATCGCCCTGCCCTTCTCTTTCCGGAAAGCGTCCAAAAGCAGGTCGAGATGATCCGCCGTGATGCCCGGCATGTCGGCAAGCATGACCAGAATTCCATCCGCCTCGTCGCGCACGGCGGCAAGTCCGGTGCGCAGCGACGAGGCCATGCCGCTCGCGAAATCGGGATTGCGCACGATCGGACAGTCGAGCCCGGCAATTGCCGTTTCCACCGCATCGGCCCGGTGACCGGTCACGAGCACCGCTGCATCCGTCGATGAGGCGAGAACGGCGGCAACCGAGCGGCGGACCAGAGGCTCGCCCCCAAAGCGGGCCAGAAGCTTGTGATGGCCGCTCGCCCCCATACGGCTCGCCTGGCCGGCGGCGAGAATCACGGTCGCGACACGGGCCGGCCTGTTCTCATCCCCGCCAAGGCGCGGCAACGGTCGCGTCGGTATTTCCATCAGCAAGCCTCCGACACCCAACCCGGTCAGTTCATAACGGCTCGGTTTCTCACCGGCCAGAATGCGCGACAGCACCCAGTCGAAGGCATTCTCCTTCGGACTGCGCGCACAACCGGGCGCACCGATCACCGGCACACCGCTGATTTCGCCGAGAACCAGAAGATTGCCGGGATCGACCGGCAGGCCGACCTGCTCGACCTCGCCGCCCGCAAGGCGGATCGCCTCGGGAATCACATCGCGGAAATCGGTGACGGCAGAGGCGCCGAACACGATCACTATGCCATTGCTGAGGACGGCATCCTTCAGGGCGCCGGCCACCGCTTCGGCAGTATGTGCCGTGCGCACCTCGCCGGTCAGCTCGCTTCCGGATGCCGAAAGGCGCCGTTCGAGGAGTGCCCTCGTCTTGTCCATCACGGATGGTTTCAGCGACGGCAGCACTGTCGCAATCAACCCGACCTTCCGCGCCGAATAGGGCTTGAGAGCGAAGGGAACGCACCCTCCGAGGATCTCGACCGCCTTATTGACCGCAGCACCGGCCACCGCAAGCGGAATGATCTTGATCGTCGCCACCATATCGCCGGCCTTGACGTCGGAACGGTCAGCGAGCGTTGCCAGCGTGATGGCCGGATCGATGCGATTGAGCCGATCGACACAATCGCGATCGGCGCGGAACAGGCCGTTGGCAAGGGCAAAGACATTGACGCGACCGGTCGTGGCCGGTGAAAAGCGCAAGTTGTCGCCTGCAATCGCCACTGAAACAGCTGAAGCAGCCTCGTCTTCGGTCAAATCGCCGGGTTCGAGCCGGGCCGCAATGACACCCCCGACGCCGGATTCGCGCAACAGCGCAAGGTCGGCACTGCTAAGCCGCGTGCCCTTGGCCAACCGTTTGTCGCCTGCCTTGACTGCATGGCCAAGGATCGCGCCCTCAGCCTCGTCCAACGTCACATGGCCGAATTGCATCCGTTCCTCCCGTCCGCAACAGGCAGCCTATCGTCGCAACGCCGGTGCGTAAACTGGCCGCTCGAAATCCCGATGCAGCCAGGTGACGCATTTTTGCGCCGTCAGCGCATCTTGCGGTCGCGGAAACGGTTGGTGATCGGGTAGCGCCGGTCGCGGCCAAAATTCTTGCGGGTGATCTTGACCCCCGGCGCCGATTGCCGCCGCTTGTATTCGGCGATGTAGAGCAGATGCTCGACCCGGTGCACCGTCGCAATATCATGGCCGCGCGCCACGATCTCCTCGACACTCAGTTCCTGCTCTACCAACCCTTCGAGAATATCGTCGAGCACCGGATAGGGCGGCAGCGAATCCTGGTCGGTCTGGTTGGGCCTCAATTCCGCCGATGGCGCCTTGTCGATGATATTCTGCGGAATGACCTCGCCGGTCGGCCCCAGCCCGCCGGGCGGCACATGCGCATTGCGCCAGCGCGACAGCGCATAGACCTGCATCTTGTAGAGGTCCTTGATCGGGTTGAAGCCGCCGTTCATGTCGCCATAGAGCGTGCAGTAGCCGACCGACATCTCGCTCTTGTTGCCGGTGGTCACGACCATCGAGCCGAACTTGTTGGAGATCGCCATCAGGATGGTGCCCCGCGCGCGGCTCTGCAGGTTCTCCTCGGTAATACCCTCATCGGTTCCCTCGAACAGATCCGAGAGCGCCGACAGGAATCCGGAAACCGGTTCCTCGATCGCCACGATATCATAATGGCAGCCGAGCGCCTTGGCGCAGGCTTCGGCATCGACAAGCGATTCCCTCGACGTATAGCGATAGGGCATCATCACGGTCCGGACGCGATCCTCACCCAGCGCATCGACGGCAATCGCCGCACAGATGGCCGAATCGATGCCGCCGGACAGGCCGAGCACGACATTCTTGAAGCCGTTCTTGTTGACATAGTCGCGAAAGCCGAGAACGCAGGCGCGATAATCCGCCTCCTCGCTGTCGGGAAGCCGCGAGCTCGGCCCCTCGGCGCATTGCCAGCGTCCGTCGCGCTTCTTCCAGGTCGTGGTGACGACGGACTCCTCGAATTGCGCCATCTGGAATGCCGGGCTTTTATCGCCGTTATAGGCAAAGCTCGCCCCGTCGAACACCAGTTCGTCCTGGCCGCCGAGCTGGTTGGCGAACACGAGCGGCAACCCAGTCAGTTCCACCTGCCGAAGCACCACATCATGGCGGACATGGATCTTGCCGCGATAGTAGGGCGAACCGTTGGGATGCAACAGGATTTCCGCCCCATCGTCGCGCAAAGCCTCGCAGACGCCGGCATCGTTCCAGATATCCTCGCAAATCGGCACCCCGATGCGGATGCCGCGGAAATCGAAAGCTTTCGGCTTGCCGCCGGGGGCAAAGACGCGCTTCTCGTCGAACTCGCCATAATTCGGCAGGTCGACCTTGTCGGCGATCGCGACGATCCTGCCGCCATCCAGAAGCGCCGCCGAATTGTGGCGACCATCCTCGCCCATGCGCGGAAAACCGACGATCATGCCGGGCCCGCCATCGGCCGTTTCCGCCGCAAGGCTCTCGACCGCAGCCAGGCAGGCATCGAGAAAAGCCGGCTTCAACACCAGGTCTTCCGGCGGATAGCCGGAAATGAACAGTTCCGTCATCAGCACAAGGTCGGCGTCCTGACGCGCCGCATCGGCACGCGCCTCGCGGGCGCGGGCGAGATTGCCTTTGACATCACCCACAGTCGGATCAAGCTGGGCGACGGCGATACGGAATATGTCTTTAATCTGTGTCATGCGCCTTTGTTAGCGCGCACCAGAGACCAGTGCAACGGCCTGCTTGCCGAACAGATACGCGACGAGCCCTCACCCGCCGCGCTATCTGTTGCCCTACCCTCCTGTCATCTGCGCCAGACCGACATAGACGGGCAGCCCGAGAAGCAGATTGAAGGGAAAGGTGAGCCCCAGCGACAGGCTGAGATAGAGTTCCGGACGCGCATCCGGAACCGCAATCCGCATCGCCGCCGGCACGGCAATGTAGGAGGCACTCGCCGCAAGGGTCACCATCAGGGCCGTATTGCCCACGGAAAGCCCGGCAAGCGCGGAGGCAGTCAGCGCGAGGGCGGCGCCGATCAGCGGCATCAGCACGGCAAAGCCCAGAAGCAGCGGCGATATCCGCCGCCATTCCTTTTTCAGACCCGCCCCGGCAATCGCGCCGAGATCGATCAGGAACAGGCAGAGCGCGCCCCGGAACGGATCGACGATAAAGCCAGACAGATCCTTCATCCCGGCCTCGCCGGTGATGGCACCGATGGCAAAGGCCCCGATCAGAATGACGATCGTGACATTGAGCACGACATCGCGCAGCGCCGCATTGAGCCGCTTGTCGGCAACGGCCGCATCACCACCCGGTGACGGGCTGCGAAAGATCAGCCAGAGTGCGGTCAGGATCGCCGGCGCTTCCATCGCCGCGGCCACCGCCACCATTGCGCCGTCGAACGTAATGCCGAGACGGACCAGCGCGTCGCTGCCGGCGGCAAAAGTGACGATCGAGATCGAACCGTAATGCGCGGCGATCGCCGCCCGGTCGCGGGCGCCGAGGCTGGTCGTGGCCGACAGGATGGC
This sequence comes from Fluviirhizobium alvei, assembly GCF_030551875.1. Classification (GTDB taxonomy): domain Bacteria; phylum Pseudomonadota; class Alphaproteobacteria; order Rhizobiales; family Rhizobiaceae; genus Rhizobium_E; species Rhizobium_E alvei. The sequence goes on from NZ_JAUOZU010000003.1 coordinate 160,161, forward strand.
ATTGCCGATCAGCGGCATCGTCGCCGACAGCACGATGCCGATCGTCAGCGCCCAGGCCATTTCGGCATTCAGCCCATGGGTGGCAACGGAAACACCACCCTTGAAGCCGATCGACAGCATCAGATAGAGCGCCAGCATCTTGCCCACCCCGCCCGGCAAGGCAATGTGGCCGCCAGCAAGCGATGCGAGAAAACCGAGCGCGAAGAAAAGCACCGGCGCAGACAAAAGGCTGTGCGCCGCCAGAGACAGATAGAGATCCATGAGAATAACCAGGCAAAAGGCGCCATGCGCCCCTTCAACGGGCGTCATGACGGTCACGTTAAGATCAGGATCGTGACGCAGAGGTCAGCGATCGCGTTTGAAAATGCGTGAAACGATGAGCGGAGAATAACCCTGTTGCAGTCCCGGACGATCAGAGGCTGATCGTCACAAGAAACCGCCAGCCGGGGCGGACATCCGGCTGGCGGTTATAGCGCGGCGCAGGTGGGCCCATCAGGACGTGGCGGGTTGTCGCTTTGGGCGCAGGCGGGATGTGACCGGTGCCGCGGTCTGGCTGACCATACGCTCCAGTGAAGCGATCTGGTCGCGAAGCTGCAATTTGATTTTCTTGAGCGCGCGGAGACGGATCGGATCCGGCTTGGGACGCCGTTGTTCCTCCGAGACCCGGGTCTCCATGATCGCATGTCTGGCCCGAAGCGCGTTCAGTAGTCTGTTCATGTCGATCTCCTTGTTGACGTCACCAATATGCGAATGAGTCGGTCATTATTCAAATTCATTGACAATATCGAACTGATAGCTAAAAACTATCGGCATGCCCCATCGCCCTACGATCCGCCAGCTCGAATATCTTGTCATGCTCGGAGAGACCGGGCATTTCGGCGAGGCTGCCAAGCGTTGCAACGTCTCCCAGCCCACACTCTCGGTGCAGATCGCGCTCCTCGAAAAGCGGCTGGGTTGCCCCCTGATCGACCGCACGCCGGGACAGATCGCGCCCACGCCGACCGGCGCCTCCATCATCGCTGCAGCACGGCAGGTTCTGAACAATCTCGATGACATGGTAGCAATGGCCTCAGCGAGCCGCGGCTCGCTTGGTGGCCTCATCCGCCTCGGTGCGGTCCCCACATTCGGGCCCTATTTCCTGCCGCGATTGCTGCCGGAGTTGCATGCATCCTATCCCGGGCTCAAACTCCATATCCGGGAAGAGCGACCTTTGCTTCTGGAAGAACAGGTTGCCGATGGCAGTATCGATTGCGGTCTCGGACCGATGCCTGCGGATGTGGAAATCTTCGAGTTTCACGCCATTTGCGACGAACGGATCTTTCTCGGCGTTCCGATCGACCACCCGCTCGCCGAACGTGAGACGGTGACGCTGGCATCGCTGGCGCGTGAGGATCTGTTGACGCTCGGCAAGGGGCACCGTTTGCTGCAGAATGTGCGCGATCTGGCCCGCGCCTCCGGCGCATCCCTCGTCGAGGACTATGAAGGCACCAGCCTCGATGCGATCCGGCAGATGGTATCGATTTCGATGGGCCTGTCGCTGTTTCCTGAACTCTATGTTCGTTCAGAGTTCCCCGGTGAGCGCAATGTCAAGCTGCTGACGATCGCAGACTGGTCCGGCTCCCGCACCATCGGCTTCTTCTGGCGCCGGCAGAGCGTTCGGGCAGCGCATTACCGTCGCCTGGCCAGCCTCGGCAAAACCGTCGCGCAGGATCTTCTTGCTTGAAACGATAGCTCTTTGGGGTCAGATACCGGAAACCGCTTGCTGGCGCTCCGGATCTGGCAGGCGCGCCATTGCAGGAGCCATCGATGACCACCGAAAAACGCGAAAATCTTCCCTCCGGAAAAACCGTCGATACGCTGACGGCCATCGAACGACGGCTGATCCACTGGCTGCGCGATCGCAAGACGATTTCCACCGATGCCCATCAGGAATTCATGGCCGAATCCACTGTCGGTGAACGGCTGGCGGATTCGATTGCGCGTGTCGGCGGCTCCTGGGCCTTCATCATCGGCTTCCTGACATTCCTGGCCTTCTGGGTCATCTCCAACACCCTGCTTCTGACGGCGGATCGTTTCGACCCCTACCCCTTCATCTTCCTCAATCTGGTCCTGTCGATGCTCGCCGCCATCCAGGCCCCGATCATCATGATGAGCCAGAACCGCCAGTCCGAGCGCGACCGTTTCATGGCGGCAAAGGATTATGAGGTGAATCTCAAGGCCGAGATCGAAGTGCTCGCCCTGCATGAGAAGATCGATTTGCAGGTGCTCGCCGAAATTCGCGCCCTGCGCGAGACATTGACGAAAATCGAACAGCGCCTCGAAGACAAGTTGGCTTAGGGTCAAGACTCAATCAGGTTTCGGGCGTGGCGCGAGACGGATTTTGGTTCTGAACAGGAGAAAAGCCTGCCGTGGAGCGTAACTCCACAAAGGGTTTTCGACGCATTCAGAGCGAAAATCCGCCGCGTCCCGAAGGGATATGGTGAAAATCGCCCGGTTTGGCGTCGCAGATTCTCGATGGATGGTCGATCCATCTTCGGATCTGCTTCTAAAACCGAACGATTTTCCCACATACCACGCGCCAAATCCTGATTGAGTTTTGACCCTAATAACCGCCGAACTTTTCCTCGCCCTGATCGATGAGAAGCGGAATGAGCAGGTCCTCCTCATCCTCGAGATGGCGCAGCAATCCCGTCAGGAGGCTTTCCGCCTCTTTCGCATAGGCGTCGCGCGAAAAGGCCAGTCGGTCCGCGCCGGCGATCAGATCGCCATGAAAGGCCTGGGCGGCACTGGCATTGCGTTCCAGCATTTCATGGATCAGGTGATGATCCTGTTCAAGCAGGTCAAAGCCTTTCGCAAGCCGCTGGTCAGCTGCGGCAAACATCGGAAAATACTGATAATCCTCGATCTGGTGATGACCTTCGAGATCGCCGAGAAAATGGTTGAGCCGGGGCGCGAACCAGCGCGCGAAGCCCGCCGCATCGATCTTCTCCTCGCGGAGATGATCGATCGAGGCAACGAGTGCTCCACCGAGTTCGCGGAACATGTCATGCCGCGAAATCCAGAATTGTCCGAGATGGCCGATCGTATGAACCGATTCCCAGTCGGCACGCGGATATTTTGCCAGCAGGATCTGCATGTCCGCCGGCAGGCCGGCACGTTCCAGCAAAGACAGATTTTCAGCGCTCATAGTCATCCAGCTCTCCCGATCCGCCTCCATGCATGCGCGCGACGAGAGGCGGTTTCAAGATCTAAACTGTGAACGATGCGTTTTGCGACCGCCTCTAGACGACCGGTCTATTTTTATTTAGATAGAGATCATGACAAAGACACCGAAAGCCGAACAGACACGCAGGCACATTCTCGACACCGGCCAGACGCTGATCCTGAGCAAGGGTTTTAGCGCGCTGGGCCTCAGCGAGCTTTTAAAGGTTTGCGAGGTGCCGAAAGGCTCGTTCTACCATTATTTCCCCTCCAAGGAACAATTCGGCACAGAACTGCTCACGGACTATATCACCTTCTATCTCGACCGTTTCGATCGTCTGACGGCAGGCGAGGACGATGCAAGAACCCGCCTTATCCGCTATTTCTCCGCCTGGATCGAAGCCTCCGGCGAGGAGGAAGGCATGGCCCGGCGCTGCCTGCTGGTCAAACTCGCTGCCGAAGTCAGTGATCTGTCCGAGGATATGCGTCTGGTCCTCAAGGGCGGCATGCAGGCGGTGCTCGAACGGATCGGCGCCCTGCTCGATGAGGGCCGCAACGACGGCTCCCTGCCATCCGATCTCGATGTCGAGGCCACCGCGCGCACGCTTTACCAAGTCTGGCTCGGTGCCGCCCTCATGGCCAAGGTGGTCGCCGGCATGGATCCGCTGCGCCACGCTCTTTCCGCCACCCGATCCCTGTTGCCGGCACGATAACCGGCCCCATAACCAACGACAAAGGAAACACCATGCGTACTGCCACCCATGCCAGCTTTGGCACCCCGTCCGACGTTCTGACCATCACCGAAAAGCCGCTTCCGACACCCGGCGCCGGCGAAATCCGGGTCAAGATGGTCATGAGCTCCATCCATAACCACGATCTGCTGACCGTGCAGGGCGTCTATGGCTACAAGCCGGAACTGCCCGCCGTTGCCGGCAGCGAAGCCGTGGGCCTTGTCGATGCGCTCGGTGAAGGCGTTACGCATCTTGCGGTCGGCCAGCGCATTGCCATGTCCGGCATCCGCGGCGCCTGGGCAGAGTATTTCGTCGGCCCGGCAGCGAGCGCCATTCCACTGCCTGAAGCCATTTCCGACGAGGCCGGCTCCCAGCTCGTCTCGATGCCGCTGAGTGCGCTGGTCCTGCTTGAATTTGCCGGTCTCAAACAAGGCGACTGGGCCATCCAGAATGCCGCCACCGGTGCGGTTGCCAAGGTTTTGGCCATGATCGCCAAGGCGCGCGGCATCCATGTCATCAATCTGGTGCGTCGCGCCGATGCAGTCAGCGAACTCAACGGCCTCGGGATCGACAATGTCATCTCGACCGCCGATGCCGACTGGAAGGACAAGGTCCGCGCACTGGCAGGCGGCGCCCCGATCAAGGCTGCAGTCGATGGCGTCGGTGGACCTGAAGCCAATGACCTTCTGTCACTTATCGGTGAAAACGGCCTCTTCGTCTCCTTCGGCCTGATGTCGGGCAAGCCGCTCGAACTGTCGGCCGGCGACCTCATCTTCAAGCAGGTCACCGTCAAGGGCTTCTGGCTGGCGAAGATCATGCAGACGACCCCGCGCGAAACGATCGGCCGCTGGTTCGGCGAACTGCTCGGTCTCGTCGCATCGGGCGCCGTAACGCTGCAGGATGGCGGCATCTACGATCTCGCCGACGTCAAGGACGCCGTTGCCGCAGCTGCAAAGCCCGGCCGTCCGGGCAAGATCCTGATCCGCGCCTGACATCGGAACCGCGCCCCCTCCTCCGGGCGGCGCGGTTTTTCCCGTGACGATCAGGCGTCGCTGGTCACGATTTTTGGGCTCCCCTTGGCATATTGCGGCAGCCCGTCATTGATCTCGTAGAAATCGCCCTTGTCGGCACAGAAGATATGATAGCCGCCGACAAGGCCAGACGGCTGGTCGAAACTGCCAGCCTGGATCGAGGTCACATCCAGCCCGTCATATTTCCAGAACAGCGCCGAACCGCAGGTGCCGCAGAAGCCACGCCGCGCGCTGTCGCTCGCCCGGTACCAGCGGATATTGTCTTCCCCGGAAATCGTAAGATCCGCATCGGCGCTGTTGGTCGACGCATAATAGAGGCCGGTCTGCTTGCGGCACTGGCTGCAATGGCAGAACACCACCTCCCGCAACGGCCCGCTGGCCACAAACCGCACGGCGCCACAAAGGCACGATCCGCGATGTTCACTCATGTTTGTCCCCTGTTTTTATTCTCGGCACACTGTCGCCCGAAACGGGAAGGCCTTCAATTGAATAGTCTTCAACGACAGAGTGAATGTTTCTCAAAGCTCATGCCTTTGAAGCATAAAGAGAAAAGCCGTTGATTAAAATTGTAATCAATCTCGCAGCATTAATATTAATTTTATCTTTGCGTGTACGCCTTTAATATTCGCTTCACTACGACGAAGTTAAAGAATAATAAAGCTCCCAACGGTCGATACGACTATAAGGAGTTTTGCAAATGGCCCGGATCATTGGTACCTCTGCTTCTGAAATTCTCTCCGGCACCCGCCGCGATGACAAGATTTTCGGCATGGACGGCGATGACACCATCCTGTCGAGCGATGGCAACGACTTTATCGATGGCGGCCTCGGCACCGACACAGTCGACTATTCGTCCTACAAGGGCCCGCTCGAAATCGTCTTCGACATGAATGGCTATGCCACGGTCATCGGCAACGGCGTCGCATCCGACACGCTCTTCCGCATCGAAAACCTTATCGGCGGCCGCGGAAACGATTATTTCGGCGGCAATAGCGAAAACAACACCTTCTGGGGCAATGGCGGCCACGATTACTTCCTGGCAAGCGGCGGCAGCGACACCTATTACGGTGGCAAGGGCTATGACACGGTTGATTTCTCGAGCGTCGGCACCGGTATCGAACTCAAGGTCAATGCCCGCGATGTGATCAGCGTCTGGGCCGGCCCTTACGTCTATGACAAGCTCGTCAGCATCGAGAACATCATCGGCACCAAGTTCGATGACATTCTCCGCACCGGCTCTACCAATGACTATCTCCGCGGCGGCGAAGGTCATGACATCCTGACCAGCGGCAAAGGTGGCGATGTGCTCGATGGCGGCCTCGGCAACGACACGATGACCGGCGGCGAGGACAAGGATACTTTCTACTTCGCCGATGGCTATGGCTGCGATCTCGTCACCGACTTCTGCGCCCATGGTGAAGATCACGACCTCATCGAACTCTACAATCTCTCGGAAGTCACCGGCTTCCGCGACCTCATGAAGAACCATGCGACCCAGAACGGCGATGATGTCGTTATCGATGGCGGCAACGGCAACACGCTGACGCTCAGCAATGTCGACCTCGACCATCTGACCAAGGATATGTTCGTCTTCTGAGAATAACCTCATTCAGTAAAAAGGCGGGCCAAGGTGCCCGCCTTTTGCGTTTTACGACAATCATGACTCAGAGAATGAAGTCGCCTTCCGTGATCACGAAGTTGCAATTAAGGCGGATGGCGAAATCCGCCTTGCCATTGCCGTCGTTATCTCCAAAGACGCCGTAATAGCCGTCCAGTCTCTCGAACCGCAGCTCGCCGGCCTTTTTGCCGAAGTCATCCGTGCCGATGAACTTGAATGCCTGGTCGCCCGCAACTTTTTCGTTGGCGTCGAGATTTTTAAGATCGATGTAATCGACCTTCGAGAAATCTGCCAGCACGTCGGTTTTCGAAATATCCGTCGATAGCTCGTTGAGCGCATTGAAGATGTAGGTATCGGGATCAAACGATCCCGACATTACATCCTTGCCCTTGCCACCATAAATCTGGTCGAGGCCGTAGCCGCCATTGATCGTATCATTGCCGCCGCCGCCATAGATGATATCGGAGCCTCCATTGCCATTGATGATGTTGCGGGCGCTGGTTCCAAAAAGCGTCTCGGCGGTCTGCTTGCCTTCGATCTTCGTTTCATTGCCGGCAAAGAGCAGGTTCACTGTCGTTGTGTCACTCGCCATGCCGTCTGTGATCGAATAGTTGATCTTCACATTGACGCTGTCGTTGTTGTCGAGATCGTCGCCGGTATAGGTAACCACCAGCTTGCCATTCTTGATCGCCACTGTCGCGTCACCACTCTTGACGGTCGCGGCGGTGATTGTGAGTACGTCCTGATCGGCATCCGTATCATTGGCCAGCACATCGAGCGCGGTCTTGCTCTCCCAGTCCATCGTCACCGTGTCCTTGACAGCAACCGGCGCATTGTTGGACGGATCGATCCGGAAAAAGGAGCCGCTTCCTGCCTCAACGATCAGGCTGCCATCCGCATCAAAGGAAACCGCATTGATGTCGGACATCTTGCCGATCTTGGTCTCGGCAACGACGACACCGCCGTCTTCATCGAGCACTCGGTAAAATCCGGCGCCGGCGCGCACATAGGTGGCATAATAGAAGGTCGAGCCGTTAAAGCTGAAGTTCGACAGGCTCAGATCGCTGAATGGCTTGGCAACGCCCTCTTGGAGCGAGATCGTCTGATGCGCATTCATGTCGTAGAGGTAGAGCCTGTAGAGCGTATCCTCCCCCGACAGATAACTGACCGCCTTGAAGAGATAGTTATTATCCTGGCTCCAGTTGCCGTCCTCGGCATTGGTTGCGACCGTATCGGCCGTAAACCCGGTCGCATCGGGTGCTGTCTGCGATTTCGTGATTTTGGTTCTGAAAATGGGCATTCCGGTCCCCGGCTGGTGTAAAATCCAACGGATTAAACCAGCCCGGGATTGAGGAAGAATGAAGAGGCAATCCGCTTTCAGCGCAGGAAAATTGTCCGGACCTGTTCAGCAGTCTACGCCATGCCGGGCGCCACTACGGGAAACGGCGCCAAGCGATACTGACTTTTCACACAAAATCAAAATTCCCAATAATGACTGGAAGATAGAACTTCTGGTGTTTCAAATCTCAGGGATGAATCCTCATCAAGCTTTACGACAAGAAAACCGCCTTCATTTTTCGCGGCCTTGCGCAATTCTGCCACTCCACTGAAATCAAACGCGCTGATGTCAATAACGTCTCCACCATAGGATGATGAATCACGCATGATGGAGACTTCTCCTTTCCCCTCCATGATATGGAACGTATCACGCCCATCACCTCCAGAGACCACATCATTGCCCACGCCAACGTAGATTTGATCGTTGCCCACCTTTCCGTGGACTGTATCATTTCCGCGACCGCCATAAAGACGATCTAAACCTGAAGATCCCAAAACAAAGTCGTTGCCGTCACCACCATCGGCGTACGCCGCACCAAGAATTTGATCGTTGCCGTCACCACCATAGGCGACCGCCGCCAGCCTAATGTAATCGTCGCCATCGCCACCGTACAATTCAATACCGTTTACATGGGCGATAAGTGTATCTCCACCATCTCCGCCGAACACGCGATTACCTCGGCCAAACACGGCGACATTATCGTCGCCTCCCCCGGCAAAGAGATAGGAATCTGTGTCTCTAAGGTCAATTGCATCCTTTTTTTGCGTCCCGAATATATCGTTCGCATGGCCCAGCGTAACCGTGACATTCGCCTTATCCGTGCTTGCGCCATCGGACACCGTGTAGCTGATCGTGAAGGTTTTCGTCTCGCCATGCTCGAGTGATTTCACATTGCCGCTGTCGTAGACCAGCTGGCCGTTCTTGATGGTCACCTCACCAGGCGCCCCCTTCTCAAGCGTCGCCTTGGTGATCGTCAGGCTATCGCCATCCTTGTCCGTGTCATTGCCGAGCACATCGATCTTGAGCGCCTTGTCGACATAGGCATTCGCGGCATCATCCTTCGCCACCGGCGCGGTGTTGACGGCATTGACGTCGATGGTGATGTTCTTGGCGAGTGACAGGTCGCCCGCGCTGTCTTCCAGCTGGAACCCGTAGGAGGCGAGATCGTCACCCGCCTTGTTGGTTGGCGCCGTATAGACAAGCTTTGACAATTGCCCCGCCGCGATCTTGTCGCCAACTTCAACCGCATCACCCTTGAACGTCAGCGATCCATTCGTCGCCAGCGATGTGATGACGACATATTTCAGCGTATCCCCATCGGCATCGGAGAAGGTGAAATCGCTCGCCTTGAAGCTGAAACTACCTTTCTGGTCGACATCATAGTGAACATTGTCCGTGACCGGCTTGTCGGCAACAGCAGCGATATTGAAGCTAACGCCTGCCTCCTGCGAGAAATTGCCATCGCTGTCGCGCAGTTTGAAAACCAGCCCATCATAGCCGTTGGCATTGGCATCCGGCGTCCAGACCAGATTTGAAATGTCAGCGAACGCGATTTCCTGCTCGTCGCTCACCGTCAGGCCATTGAGCTTCAATGTCCCCGTTGTCGGCAGTTCGGTGATCGTGATCGAAGTTGGCGCAGTATCCAAAGCATCGAAGAATGCAAAATCGTTTGCGCTGAACGTATAGGACGTATCCTCATCCAGCGAGGCGGTAAAACTCTGCGCGACTGGCGCATCGCCTTCGCCGAGGATCGATTCGTAACTTGTTCCGGTTGAACTATCGGACCACAGAACCGAAATCAGCCCGCTTGTATGGGTTGCGATGCCATTCAGGGAAATCGACCCCGCTGCATGGCCGGTATCGACCTGGATATCGCTGCCGATCTGGACACCGCTATTGTCATAGATGGCCAGATAGAGATCGGAAGCCTCAGCACCCGTCGGTGTCGAGACCCAGGCGATCGCATAGCCGCCATTGAAAGCCACGACCATGGAGCTTGCATCGTCGCCACTATCCGGCGCATCGCCGACAATGCCGTTCTGTATCTTGACCGAACCACCCAGACCCAGCACCGTCTGCGTCACATCGGCGGTAGAGTTGATCTCGTCACTGAGGATGACGGATCCACCATTCGAAAGGCCCGTGCTGCCCATCACCTCCGTCGTATTATCATAGGTCGAGGTGAAGGAATGGGCGGAAACCCCGCCGGTCTTGCTCCAGATTGCATAGGTCATGAAAGGTCCCCGACACATGAATTGGCAAAAGCCAGTTTAAAGTTCGTCGGGACGCTATCGGACTGCACGTTAAAGACGCACTAACACGTTAAACTCGTCTCAAGCAAAGTTAACATCGTGATAATCTGCCCTTTCTCTCCGCGCTGAAAGAAACAGCCGGCAATAGCAGTTTCCGGTATGCGCGTGGTCGGGCTTCCGGGTGCGGTCATCGATCCATATCACGTGGCCCAACATGCCGTACCAGTCGCCCAAAGTGAAATCGGCGCGGGTCAGAGCATCTTCATAGCCGAGCAGCCGCGCATCTTGCCTGGAGAAGAAATCGGTTTCCCGGAGGCTCGGATTGTTGGTCGCAAACCTTTCTCTGTACAAACGTAGATTTCGTTGCTTATTGTTGACAATCAGCAGTAACCGAAGTGTTTTTTTGATCCTGTAGTTCCAAATCGATGGCGTATCGTTTTCCCTCATATCGATAACGCTTTGTTTTTTGAAATGAGAAAGATGCAAAAGCGATGCAAAACACCGTCAATCCTGAAACGACCGAAATCAGTATCGACTTCATAGCCGGCATCATTTGGACTGCCCAATCTTCAGTATGGTTGAAAGTCGAATCCTCCGAGCTTGTGACCCTCACGGACATTTCGTCTCCGATGACCGTGAACTTCAATGGCACTGACCTGCTAGACCCCGATGGGGTCGTCACAGGTATCGGCTTTGTCGATAACGGAAAGCTTGCCTATTCGTTCGAGGGACTTTCCATAACCAAACAGACGCTTCAATACGCGTTCAATCAAATTCTGGATGGGAATGTTTATGAATTTCGGGCTCTATTCGCAAACATCGACTGGGTACTCGATCTATCTGCGTCTACCAAGGACAACACCCTTATGGGAACTGGCGGACAGGATAATTTCAAGGCCGGTTCTGGCAACGATTCCCTTTACATCGACGGTGGCAATGACGTGATCGATTTGGGCGGCGGTGCCGACTCGATCTATATTAAAAACTTTTACGGATATAGCGGCGGCGGAACGACAACCGTGACCGGCGGCGCCGGATCAGACACATTCATGCTGCAATATGGCACTGACGAATTTGACGTACAGCTCGTCGACAACGGCATGACTGTCGATCTCACCAAGAAACTCGTCGTTCCCAATGCGTATGCCATTGTTATGTCTCAGGTCGAGAATATCGAGGGCTCGTCATTCGCAGACAAGCTGCTGGGTTCGGCCGTGGCCAACAAGCTTTTTGGCAATGGCGGTATCGACGTGCTGACAGGCCGGGCCGGTGCCGACCAGCTCGATGGCGGTGCCAAGAACGATACGATTATCGGCGGTGCCGGGAAAGACCGCATGATCGGTGGAGCCGGGGCTGACGATTTCATCTTCCAGAAGTTGGCGGATAGCCGAGGTGTGCAGCGTGACGTGATCGTGGACTTCGAGGCCGGTATTGACGATGTCGATCTACGGGCGATCGGTACCGATGCGCGGAAAGACAACTTCATCTGGATCGGCGATGCCAAGTTCACCGGGCGTGCCGGCGACCTTCATTATCGACAGGTGGACAACGCGGATTCTGCAAAGGACTTCACCTATGTGGAGGGTGATACCAATGGTGATCGTAAGGTCGATATCCTGATCCAACTGAATGGACTTGTTGATCCTACGAAGGCTGATTTCTTCCTCTGAAGCCTGCTGCTTCCGTTAAGAAATGACCGGATCTCCACAGGGGCGGAGATCCGGGTGCCAAGTCAGCAAAGGCATAATCGGCGGCGTCCTGACGGGCGCCTCATTCTCCAAGGATGGTGGCGAGACGCCGGCCTTCGATCGAAGCGAGTTCAGGATCGCCCATGATGGCCATGTCATTGTAAATGTCTGGACCGACCGGTTGAGCATTTCCGATCCGATCTTGTGAGCTTATCGTCCGTCAAGACTCAACCCCGAAAGCGGCGATGTCCGGCGCGTCGCCGATAACATCGTTCTCGAAAACAACCGCGCCTCCGAAATACATGGTCTGCGCCACATCCATCGTCGAGTTCTCCGCTCTATCGAGGAGGACCGAAGCGCCATTGGAAAGCCCAACTGCGCCGAAAATGTCTGTCGTTTCGGCCTAGGTCGATGTAAAAGAATAGGCCGTCATGCCGCTGGTATTTTTCCAGATGGAATAGGTCACGAATTCCCCTTACAAATGAATTTACAATTGCAAGCTTGGCTACAGTTCGCGGAATTTGCCACCGAACGGGCCAAGAGGGCGCGAACAGGCATAGTTAAATCGACGCAAAATAATGATCGGGAAAACATCTCTTGCATTTTGGCGACAAAACTACAAGTTGGCCATAAAAGTGTAAATTAGAGTTTGCGTATATACGCAATAAAAAACCGGCCCCAGCTTGGCCGGGACCGGTTTCATTCTATTGCCGAATTGGCCGCAATCAGCCGTTGACGGCCAGCTTGCGCTCGTCACGACCGGCCTTGAGCTTTTCAGCCAGCAGGAAGGCGAGTTCGAGCGCCTGGTCGGCATTGAGACGCGGGTCGCAATGGGTATGGTAACGATCGCCGAGATCTGCACCCGAAAGCGCGCGCGCGCCACCGGTGCATTCGGTCACGTCATTGCCGGTCATTTCGACATGGATGCCACCCGGATGGGTGCCTTCGGCATAGTGGATCTGGAAGAAGTTCTCGACTTCGGTCAGGATCCGGTCGAACGGACGGGTCTTGTAGTTGTTGAGCGTGATCGTGTTGCCATGCATCGGATCACACGACCAGACGACCTTGCGGCCTTCGCGTTCGACGGCGCGGATCAGGCGCGGCAGATGCTCGCCGACCTTGTCATGGCCGAAGCGGCAGATCAGCGTCAGACGACCGGCTTCATTGGCCGGGTTGAGCAGATCGATCAGCTCCAGCAGGCCATCTGCCGTCAGCGACGGGCCGCATTTCAGGCCGATCGGGTTCTTGATGCCACGGCAATATTCGACATGGGCATGGTCGGGCTGGCGGGTGCGGTCGCCGATCCAGATCATGTGGCCCGAGGTGCCGTACCAATCGCCGGAGGTGGAATCGACGCGGGTCAGCGATTCCTCATAGCCGAGCAGCAAGGCTTCGTGGCTGGTGAAGAAATCGGTTTCGCGCAGGCTCGGATTGTTGTCCGGCGTGATGCCGATCGCCGCCATGAAATCCATCGTTTCGGAGATCCGGTCGGCAAGTGCGCGATAGCGCTCGGCCTGCGGACTATCCTTGACGAAGCCCAGCATCCACTTGTGAACGTTGTCGAGATTGGCATAGCCACCCATGGCGAAAGCGCGCAACAGGTTCAGCGTCGCAGCCGACTGGCGGTAGGCCATGATCTGGCGTTCCGGGTTCGGAATGCGGCTTTCCTCGGTGAATTCGATGCCGTTGATGATGTCGCCGCGGTAGCTCGGCAGCGAGACTTCACCCTGCTTCTCGAAGGGGGCCGAACGCGGCTTGGCGAACTGGCCGGCGATACGGCCAACCTTGACCACCGGCTTCTGGGCTCCGAACGTCAGCACCACGGCCATCTGCAGGAAGGCGCGGAAGAAGTCGCGGATCGTATCGGCGCCATGTTCGGCAAAGCTCTCGGCGCAATCGCCGCCCTGCAGCAGGAAGGCTTCGCCATTGGCAACCTTGGCGAGCGAGGCCTTCAGACGCCGCGCCTCGCCTGCAAAAACAAGCGGCGGAAACTTGGCAAGACGAGCTTCCGTGGCCTCGAGCTGAGCCTGATCCGGATACTCCGGAACCTGCTGAATGGGTTTAGACCTCCAGCTTGACGGGTTCCAATTCTGTGCCATGTCACTTCACCTGTTTGACAATTGATACGCGCTCATACGCGGCTTCCCGGCCCATGCCGGGAATGCGCGTATATATACAGTCTTAACTCTTTTGCAAAGCCCGCAAATGCCGGCTTTTGCGACCCGTCGGAGCGACGGAGATCACACCCTGTTTTCGCTTGAATTTCAGTCACACAGCGTCCCTGACGAAAAATTGCGCAGCCGGGAACCGATCTCCCTCAGCCGAAAAACTCGAACATCGCATAGGCGACGAGCGCAATCAGGATCAGCGGATAGATGAGCTGATCGACGAAGCCGAAGCCGCTCCGCTGCGTTTCGAGCGATTTCAGATCAGGGCCGCTCATCTCGCGGCTGATCTCAGGAGATGCCATGCGAATGTTACGGCTGACCATATCCCATCCTCCCAGGCTCACGGTCCATCGTCACGGCGCAGAGTATAACAGAAATTCCTGATATGACGATGGTGCACCTTCACCCGCCGCCGTTCATCCTTTTCCGCCCAACATAATCCGCCGGTCCACACCGATGGCGGCAAGAAACCGCTCGTCATGGCTCACCACCAGCAGCGCCCCGTCATAGGCCCTGAGCCCCGCCTCCAGCGCTTCGAGCGCCTCGATATCGAGATGGTTGGTCGGCTCATCGAGAATGAGGAGCTGTGGTGGCTTCGGCCCAGCCAGCACGCAGGCAAGAGCGGCCCGCAGCATCTGTCCGCCGCTCAGCGACCGAACGAGCTGCAGCGCTGCATCGGCGCGAAAGAGGAAGCGCGCGAGCGCTGCGCGACAATCGTTTTCCCCGGCATCCGGATTGAGCCGCAGGAAATTGTCCCGGATTGTCGATCCGCGGTCGAGAAGGCTCACCGACTGGTCGAAAAAGGTATGCGGCACCTCGACCCGCACCGTCCCCGAGATCGGCTCGATCCGACCGGTGATCACCCCAAGCAGCGTGCTCTTGCCAGAACCATTGGGCCCGGTCACCGCCACGCGTTCGGAACCGGTGATGGAAAGACTGATCCGATCGAGAACTGGCGGCGCGTCGCCATAACCCGCACGGATGGAATCGAGCGCCAGAACCTTGCGCCGGCCTGGCAGGCCGGTCGGAGGCAGCGTCATCGCCAGCGGCTGCATTATCTCGATACGGCTCCGCGCCTCTAGCAACTCAGCCTCCGCCTCCTGCCGGCGGCGTTCGGCCATGCGGGCATGATCGGCAGCACTTTCTTCGCTGCGCTGTTTCATCGCCCCGAGCAGGATCTTCGGCATGTCGCCCTTGCCGGCCTTGGCACGCCCGGCCTGGTCGCGCCTCGCCTTGCGTTCGCGGCTCATCTGCGTCTGTCGCCCAAGGTCAGCCAACTTGCGCTCGGCATCCCCCAGCGCCTGTTCGGCAGCGAGGAGCGCCTGTGCCTTGGCGGCCCGAAATTGCGTGTAGTTGCCACTGTGCCGGGTCGCGCCGAGCGAAGTCATCTCCACGATCGCATCCATCGTCTCGAGCAGATCGCGATCATGGCTGATCACCAGAGCACCACCTTTCCAGCCCGCCAGCAGGTCGATGACTGCCCGGCGGCCATCGCCATCGAGATTGTTGGTCGGCTCGTCCAGGATCAGGAAGTCGGGGTCGCTGAAAAGAAGGGCCGAAAGCGCCGCCCGCGTCTGCTGACCGCCGGAGAGCGTGGAGAGCAGTGTGGATGGCTCGGCGACAAGGCCCGTCTTCTGCAAGGCCGCCTCCATCCGCGCCTCGATCGTCCAGTCGATCTCGGACAGATCTTCGCTCGTTGCCCGTCCCGCAAGCGCCAGGGCGATCCGGTCAAGGTCCGTCCGTACGCCGAAGAGATCGGCAATGGTTGCCCCGGCCTCGGTCTGGACGGACTGGCGCAAAACGGCGATCGATCCTTCGACGGTGATCGCCCCCTCGGATAGATGAAGCTCCCCGATCAGGAGACGCAGGAGCGTCGTCTTGCCGACACCATTCCGGCCGACCAGACCGGTGCGTTCATTACAGAAACTTAGATTGAGATTGGAAAAAAGGCTGCGCCCGTCAGGCGTCACCCAGGCAACATTCGAAACTGTGATGGAAGCAGGCATGGAAATCCCCATTGGCAAGGCTGAGCGGCATTGCGGCGGGGTTGAAATCCACGGGTCACCATCCTGTTCGGTTGCAATGCCCCCTTCTAGGCCCGCAATGCGGATAGATCAAGGCAACCACCAACGAAATGACTTGCGGAGGCGAATATTGACGCGAACGTAAACGTAAATTAATTTGGCGCCGTCACGAGGGAGGAAACGATGATTGCGGCAACCGAGGGCCTGACGACCGATATCCATTTCCGCGCCAGTGATGGCTTTCCGCTCGCTGCGACGATCGTCGAGGGCACGGGCAATGGCCCCCTCGCCCTCATTTCCTCGGCAACCGCCACCCCGCGCACCTTTTACCTGAAATTCGCCAAGGCCCTGGTTGCTGCGGGCTTTCGCGCCGCCATGGTCTATGATTACCGAGGCATTGGCGGCTCGCGGGTGCCCGGCGATTGGAAGGAACCGCTTCGCAAGCGCCAATGGGCGGAGCTGGATTTCATTGCCGCCATCGAAACGCTCGACAAGCTGGCGCCGGGTCACAAAATGGTCGGCATCGGCCAGTCTTTCGGCACCCAGGCGCTCGGCCTGTCGCATCGATCGGAGCGTTTCGCGCGTTACCTCATGCTGTCGGCCATGTCCGGTCACTGGCGCTATACCGATGAGCCCGTCAAGGTCTTTGCCATGATGCAACTGGCCGGCGTACCGATCGCCGCCCTCACCGGCAAGGTGCCGGGCTGGATCGGGCTGGGCGAAACCATGCCGGGTCGGGTCTATCGCGATTGGGCGCGCTGGAGCCGCTCCAAACACTATTTCTTCAACGATACGAGCTTTGACGCGAGGGCCGCCTTCTCATCGGTCAAGACGCCGATCCTCGCCATCCGTCCTTCCGACGATGTCTGGGGTACGGCCCGCGCCGAAGAAGCGCTGCTCCGCCACTATGACCAGGCGCCGATCGAACGGCGAGTAGTGACGCCCGCCATGGCGGGCGGACCGATCGGCCATCTCGGCTTCTTCCGGTCGCGCTATGCGGAGACGCTCTGGCCCCCGGCCATCGAGTGGCTGGCAGGCGGCGTCAGAGCCTGACGCCATCCTTGAAACGGTAGCTCGGCGCATACATCGTCACCAGCTCCTCGGCGGCAGTCGGATGCACGGCCATCGTCCGGTCGAAATCGTCCTTGGTGCAGCCCGCCTTCAGCGTAATGCCGAGCAGCTGCGCCATCTCGCCGGCATCGTGGCCGAGGATATGGGCGCCCAGTACCTTGCGGTCGGCACTGTTGACGATCAGCTTCATGATCATCTTCTCGGCACGGCCCGAAAGCGTCGCCTTCATCGGCCGGAACTCTGCGCGATAGACCTCGACTTCGGGATAGGCTTTGACCGCCTGCTCTTCCGACAGGCCGACGGTGCCGATCTCCGGCTGCGAGAACACCGCCGTCGCGATCAGATCGTGATCCGGCGAGGTCGGGTTATTTCTGTATTCGGTCTCGATGAAGCACATCGCCTCATGGATCGCTACCGGGGTGAGCTGCACGCGGTCGGTGACATCGCCGAGGGCGAAGATCGACGGCACATTGGTGCGTGAATATTGATCGACGATGATGGCACCGCGCGCCGTCGTGGCAACACCGGCCCTGTCGAGACCGAGACCCTTGGTGTTCGGCTCGCGCCCGATCGCCAGCATCACCTGCGAAACGACGAGCTTCTCGCCCTTCTTGGTCACCGCCGTCAGCTCGCCGTCGTGACGGTTGGCCACCGCCTCGATCACATCCTCGCAGATGATGCGGATGCCCTTGGCGACCATTGCATTATGCAGGCCCTGACGCAGGTCGTTGTCGAAGCGCGACAGGATTTCACGACCGCGATAGATGAGCGTCGTCTCGACGCCGAGACCATGGAAGATGTTCGCGAATTCGACCGCAATATAGCCGCCGCCTTCGATCAGGATGGCGCGCGGCAGTTCCGGCAGATGAAAGGCTTCGTTGGAGGAAATGCAGAGCTCGTGCCCGGGAAGTGCGGTATGCGCCGCAGGCGCACCACCCACAGCAATGACAATCCGCTCTGCGGTCACCACTTTGCCGGTGGTCTTGATCCGCACCGAATGGGCATCCACCAGTTCGGCCCGGCTTTCGAAGATCTCGGCGCCGGCATTGACGAGCCCCTTGCGATAGAGACCTTCGAGGCGGGTGATTTCCCTGTCCTTGGCTTCGATCAGCTTGGACCAGTCGAACGTGCTTTCGCCGACCGTCCAGCCGAAACCGGCCGCATCCTCGAAATGTTCGTGATACTGCGACGCATAGACCAGAAGCTTCTTGGGAACACAGCCGCGGATCACGCAGGTGCCGCCCATCCGGTATTCTTCCGCAATGCCGACCCGCTTGCCCATGGACGCCGCCACGCGCGCCGACCGCACGCCGCCGGAACCACCACCAATGACAAAAAGATCATAATCGTAGGACGTCATTGCAAACCTCATTCAAGCCGGTTGGCCTCCCGGACGCTGATATGGCCTTTCGCCGGGCAAAAGAAAAGCCCGTCGGGACGGGCTTTTTGATCTTCGACAGTTGTTGGCGCTTACTGCTGCGCTGCCGGCTGGCTCTTCACCAGGGCATCGATCTTTTCCTGCAGCGCCTTGTTGACGGCGGCCGAAAGGTCGCGAGTGATGCCCGAACCCCAGATTTCGGCGGCCTTGGAGAGTTCCCGAGCAGCGATCGGGCCGTCCTTGATCAGCTTGGCGCCGGCCGGCGACGTGTAGAAAGCGGCAATTGCCTTCAGTTCTTCCTCGCTGAAAGCCTTGGCATAGATGATGGCGGCTTCGCGCTCGAGATCGCCGCGACGGGAGGCGAACTGCAGTGCCGTTTCATCGACAACCTCGTTGATGACGCTTTCGTAGTTCGGGCTCGCCTGAATGAGGGTCGCCTTCAGCTGCACGGCAACGCGCGGCAGGATCAGGTCATATTGAGACGTAATCGCGATGGAGGACAGCATGGCGCGCGCAGCCTTGATCTGGGCTTCGCTGACATCGTCAGCGGCGCTGGCATTGAAAACGCCTGCGCCGGCGATGACGATTGCTGCGGCTGCCATGCGGCCAAAATTACGGAGCTTCATCATTGGAAACCTTCTCCTACTCATTCTTCGCTGCCAGCGTCCGCGCACCGCCTGTACCGGCAATGATCGCAAGTGACGCCAGGTTGATAAACAGTCCATGTTCCACGACGCCAGGGATGACGTTCAGGCCAGATGACAACGCCTCTGCATCAGGAATGCGGCCAAAAGAAGCATCGAGAATAAAATGTCCACCGTCGGTCTTGTAAAGGCCGTCACCGGAGCGGCGCGGTGCAATCTCACCGGTCAGACCGGATTTTTCGGCCAGATGCTCGATGGCGATCCGGGTCGCGGTCATGCCGAACGCATTCACTTCGATCGGAAGCGGAAAGGCACCAAGCACATCGACGACCTTCGATTCGTCGGCGATCACGATCATGCGCTTTGAGGCCGCAGCGACGATCTTTTCGCGCAACAGCGCACCGCCACCGCCCTTGATCAGGCGAAGACCCGCGTCGATCTCGTCGGCACCATCGATCGTCAGATCGAGTTCCGGCATTTCATCGAGAGAGGCAAGAGGCACATTCAGTTCCAGGCACAGTCTGGCGGTCCGTTCCGAAGTGGGAACACCCACGACGGAAAACCCGTCTGCAACCTTTTCCGCCAACAGGCGTACGAATTCTTCCGCTGTCGAACCTGTGCCGATTCCGAGCCGCATGCCGCTTTCGACATGTTTGAGCGCTTCGGCGGCCGCCCTGATTTTCATTTGCCGGGCGTCCATACGCCAGCGTCTCCCTGCTGTTTCGTTGGTTGACGTGTTTACACGCGGTTTCCTTCAAACAAAAGGGCCATTCGCAACAAAACCCCGAAAATACGCGCCCGGCCATTGCCAATCGTCAGCCCCTGGATTACCCGACAGGACACAGTTTATTGTGGAGAATTCATTGACCCCTCCCCTCGTTGTTTTCGATCTCGACGGAACACTCCTCGATACCGCGCCGGATCTTGTCGCCAGTCTCAATTACACGATTGCGGAAAAGAGCCTGCCGCCGGTCGTCTATGCGGATCTGACCCATCTGGTCGGCCAGGGCGCCCGCGTGATGATCGAAAAGGCGTTGCGGATGCATGACATCGTGCTCGGCGATGCCGAACTGACCGAACTGTTCGAGCGTTTCATCAGCCATTATCGCGGCAACATGCCCGGTGAAAGTCGGCCCTATCCGGGCCTGATCGAAGCACTCGATCGCCTCGCTGGCGCCGGCCACCGGCTCGCTGTCTGTACCAACAAGATCGAGAGCCTGGCGCTTCCATTGATCGACAGTCTTGGCCTGACGTCGCGTTTTGCCGCAATTACATGCGGCGACACGTTTGCGGTCCGCAAGCCCGATGCCGAACATCTTCTCGGCACCGTCCGCCTCGCCGGCGGCGATCCCGCGCGAACCGTGATGATCGGTGACAGCATCAGCGATATCGCGGTTGCCGCCAACGCCAACATCCCGTCGATTGCCGTTCCGTTCGGCTATTCGGATGTGCCGGTGGAAAGCCTGTCCCCCACCATCGTCATCGATCATTTCGACCGGCTGACACCGGAACTGATCGAACAACTGATCGCATGAAAAAGGCGGCCCTTGAGCCGCCTTTTCATTCTTCGTCCGATCCGTGATCAGATCGCGGCCTGCCGCACCTTGCGCGTCGCATCGAGCGCCCGGTTCATGTACATGTCGCGATCATAGACATCGTCGAAATATTCCACCACGCCATCCTTGTTCGGCCAGGCCGTGAAATAGGACACATAGACCGGGAATTTTTCCGGAACCTTCATCTGGTGGTTCTTGCCGGTGCTGATCTGGGCCTCGATCTGGTCAACCGACATGCCCATCACGGCTGCCGCCATCTTCTTGGGATCGACAAGACGCACGCAGCCATGGCTGAGCGCACGCATGTCGCGCTGGAAGAACTTCTTCTGCGGCGTGTCATGCATGTAGATCGAATGCGCGTTCGGGAACATGATCTTCAGCTGGCCGAGCGCATTGCCCGAACCGGGCGGCTGGCGCACGTCAACGGCATCAGTCTGATGCCAGTCGATTTCGGTCGAGGACATCTGCTGGCCGCGCACCGAGGTTTCGTAGCCGAGACGGTCGAGATAGGTCGGATCCTCGCGCAGCTTCGGCAGCATTTCATTGACGATGATCGAGCGCGGCACGCCCCAGTAGGGGTTGAATTCGACCAGTTCGATTTCGTCCTGGAAGAAGAAGGTCTGGTTGGCCTTGGAGCCGACCACGACGCGCATGTTGAACTCTTCCTTGCCGCCATTGTGGTAATAGGCGGTGAAGGCCGGCTGGTTGATGAACACATAGCGCTGGCCGAGATCCTTCGGCAGCCAGCGCAGCTGTTCCATTGCGACCACGAGCTTGTTGAGCTTGGCGGCATTGCTGTCGCCGCCGACCAGCACGCGGATCGTGCCCTTGCCGACGATCCCGTCGCCCTTCAGGCCGTTTTCAGCCTGGAAGGCCTTCACGAGATCGACGAGTTCCGGCGTGTAATCCACCGAGCCCTGATAGGCCGCGAGCGTCACCGAATGGTCGACCTTCAGCTTGTCGGAACCGCGATGGCGAATGGCCTCGATGATGTTGGCAAGTTCCGGATTGGCTTCGCCGGGCTTGAGCAGCGTGCCGGGCGCGATGGTGATCTTCTGACCCTCTTCGCCCGCAGCCGCCTTCAGCGCAGCAAGCTCGCGCTTCAGAGCCTCAAATTCGGCATTGGCGGGGCTGCGGCTTTCGAGATAGCGCGCGATGTCGGGGGACGCGGTGATATTCATCAGCGCACCGTCCAGGTTAACGGTCTTGCGCTTGAAATCGTAATATTCGCCGATCCGGTTGGGATCGATGCGGCCACGCTGGGCGTCCTGCACATAGGTCAGCACCGCAGCCGACAGTTCGATTTCGAACTGCATCAGCTGACGTTGCTTGGTCTGCGCATCGACGGCATCGAACGTGTCGGACGGATCGACCACCTTATAGTCTTCCGGCTCGAGCCCGACCATGTCGGCCTTGGCAAGCTCGGCGATCGCGGCCCGTGCCTTCTCAGTCACGGCGCCATTTTCGACCCACAGCAGACGATCGTTGCCGGCATAGAATTTTTCGATAGCGTCAGCCACTTCCTTCGGTGCCTTCACCCTGACCTCGCCCATGAAGGCGCGCGGGCTCTGGGCGGGATCGGCGCCATTGTTCAGGCTCACGGCTTCGATAGAGCCTGTCGTATCGCTCGTCGCATCGGTGGATACCGACTGCATGAACGGTGCGAACTTCGCGACCGCGATCAGGCGAAGCTGGTCGGGCTTGTAGGTGAAGTAGCTCGGGCTCTTGACCTTGGGCAGCGGCTTGGCAGGCTTTGCCGGATCCGGGAACGCACCGAGATCGTCATCGAGCGAGCCGGCAACCGATTCCTTCGCCTTGGTGTTGCCGCGAAGCAGATCAAGCAATGTCGCCGATTGGGCCGGCGCGGCTATGAGGCTGAATGCACAACTCATCATGAGAGCGGTCAGCGCCGCCTGTCCAATTTTTTTCATTTTTCCAGTCATTCCCGAGGCTGTCGAAGCCTTCGCAATCGTCGTTATTTGTCAGCGACCCTACCTGATTGGCGTCCGCTTGAAAAGAAAACGGATCAGCACAACCATTCATTCACGGGGTCACAATTTTGTGACCATTTTCTGTCGTTGTGTCTCGCGACGGGACATCAACACTATGATATGTTTAATTTTTTCTTAACGCATAATAGAGCCGGATTATGGCAGACCCGGTTCTCAAGCATCGCCGGCCCGCGCAAAAGCCGCCAGCTGTGACGTAAAAGGCACGGCGAACCTGACCAGCATTGCGCCTCTACAGACCATGAACTCCCTTGCCATGGCGCCTGAGCGGCGGTTTGATCCGCCAAACGATCTGGAGAAGATTCGCATGCGTCGCCCCGTCCTCGGCCTCGTCCTTTTTGCAGTCTCGGCCTTTCCGGCTCTGGCGGAAAAAACCATCTTCAAGGATACCGGGCGCTGGCTCGTCACCTATGATTCCGAGGCGCGCGCCTGCCGGCTCGAGCCGAAGGATGAAAGCGCCCACCTCGTCTTCACCCGCACCGTCGATGGCAGGGAGGCGTTGCTGATCCCCGATCCGGACGGGTCTGGCGACGGCGAAAAGCGATCCATGACCGTGCTCACCGGCGACCGGCGCTGGAATGCCATTCTCGCCTCGGGCTGGGATAATGGCGCACCGGTCCTGTCCATGAATGCGCCGCTGGCGAATTTCCGCGATGCCCTCGCCGCCGCCGGCAAGCTCTCGGTCAATCTTGGCGGTCGCCGCCTCGGGCCTTTCAAGGCCAACGGTCTTGCCGCAAGTTACCCGCTGCTTGAGGAGTGCACGGTCGCTGCCGCCGAATTCAAGCTCGAACAGACTGCGGCCCAGGAACCGGATGCCTATCTCGGCCAGGGCATGGCGCTCGACTGGAAGGTCGAGGCGCTGCCGGTCACCTATTCCTATACCGACGAGGCCGAACAGCAATGGACGGCCCGGCTCGCCGTCTCGGAACAGAGCGGCACCACACCGAAGACGGTGACCATGACCGTATCGCGCAACGGCTTGAAAGCGGTGAGCACGAGCATCGATGTCGAATATAATGCGCCGCAGGGCTCGATCGGCGTCTATCAGTTCGATCATGGCCTTCCGGCCTTCGTGATCAGTAATTATACCCGCGGCGCCCATTGCTGCATGGTGGCCAAGGCCGTCTCCTATGACGGCAGCAAGCTGCTTGCCGCCGATTTCGGCGAGTTCGACGGCTCCAGCCTGACGATCCGCGATATCGACGGCGACGGCACCGACGAACTCGACAGCGTCGACCAGCGCTTTCTCTATGCCTTCGATTCCTATGCCGGTTCGCTGGCGCCGGTGAAGATCATGAAGCTGCGCGCCGGCAAGCTCGAGGATGTCAGCGAAGACACCGCCTACCAGCAGTATATTCTGCGTGACATGCATTCGCGGGCCGGCGATTGCTATTCCGAGGCTGGCCCCGGCATCTGCGCCGGCGTTCTGGCCAATGCCGCGCGCCTCGGCCTCTTCCATAGCATGCTCGCCTATGTACCGTTCGACCGCATCGATGGTCGCACCGACATGAGCTATCTCAGCTGCAGTGCCGACGAGTGCGGCGAGGAAAAGCGCTTCGCGTCCTTTCAGGAAGCGCTCGAATTCCGCCTCCAGCTCTGGGGATACAACACAATGTCCTCGCTCGATGATGCAGGCCGCAGCTATTTCGAGCCTCTGGTCGCCCATCGCAAGGGTTTTGGTGGCGAAGGCGATGAAAGCGAGAATGGCTGCAGCCTCGGCCCGACCGTCTTCAGTTTCGCACCGGACAAGAGCTATGTCCGCGTCGCGGGTTACGAATATTCCTGCCGTATCGAACGCACCAGCATTCTCGGCCAGTCGGCCATGGGTTTCGGCCTTTGCGATGCTGAAGGCGAAAGCTACGCCGCCTGGCTCATGTTCGAACAGGCCGGCGACGATCTCGTCATGAGCTCGGTTGCCGGAACCTCGATCGTGCCCGCCCCTCAGCCGACCCGCATGCGCCTCTGTCGCTGATTGTCGCGATCCCGCGGCAAGGCGCAGAACAACAGACGGAGAATGACATGACCACCGGCTCACCAGCCAATCCGGGTGCGAAGACCCGCACCGAAAGCGATACGTTCGGACCGATCGAGGTTGCCAGCGATGTCTATTGGGGCGCCCAGGCCCAGCGTTCGCTGCAGAATTTCCGCATCGGCTGGGAGCACCAGCCGGCCTCCATCATCCGCGCGCTCGGCATCGTCAAGAAGGCGGCGGCCCGAACCAACATGGCGCTTGCCGGTCTTGATCCGGCCATCGGCGCGGCCATCGTCGCGGCTGCGGAAGAGGTCATCGCCGGCAGGCTCGATGCCCATTTCCCACTCGTCGTCTGGCAAACGGGATCAGGCACCCAGTCGAACATGAATGCCAATGAGGTGATCTCCAACCGCGCGATCGAAATGCTCGGCGGCACGATGGGTTCGAAGAAGCCCGTTCATCCCAACGATCATGTCAATATGAGCCAGTCGTCGAACGACACCTACCCGACGGCCATGCACATTGCCTGCGCCGAACAGATTGTCCATCACCTGCTGCCGGCCCTTGGGCATCTGCAGGCTGCGCTCGAGGCCAAGGTCGAGGCCTTCGCCGGGATCATCAAGATCGGCCGCACCCATACGCAGGATGCCACGCCGCTCACGCTCGGGCAGGAATTTTCCGGCTATGCCGCCCAGGTCGCCTCGGCAATTCGGCGCATAAAGGCCACCCTGCCGGGACTTTATGAACTGGCGCAGGGCGGCACCGCCGTCGGCACCGGCCTCAATGCCCCGATCGGCTTTGCCGAAGGTGTCGCACGCGAAATCGCCGAGATCACCGGCCTACCCTTCGTCACCGCTCCCAACAAGTTCGAGGCGCTCGCGTCCCATGATGCGATGGTGTTTGCCCATGGCGCCATCAATGCCGCTGCCGCTGCCCTCTTCAAGATCGCCAACGATATCCGCTTTCTCGGTTCGGGCCCGCGCGCCGGTCTCGGCGAACTTTCGCTGCCGGAAAACGAACCCGGCTCATCGATCATGCCGGGCAAGGTCAATCCCACTCAGTCGGAAGCGCTGACCCAGGTCTGCGTCCAGATATTCGGCAACAATGCCGCCCTCTCCTTCGCCGGTAGCCAGGGCCATTTCGAGCTCAATGTCTATAACCCGGTCATGGCCTACAATTTCCTGCAATCGGTACAGTTGCTCGGCGATGCGGCCCGTTCCTTCACCGACAATTGCGTCACCGGCATCGAGGCCCGCACCGACAATATCAAGGCCGGACTCGATCGCTCGCTGATGCTGGTGACGGCACTGGCGCCGACGATCGGCTATGACAATGCCGCGAAAATCGCCAAGACCGCGCACAGGAACGGCACGACGCTGCGCGAGGAAGCGCTCGCGAGCGGTCTGGTCACGGCCGAACAATATGATGCGATCGTGCGGCCCGAAGATATGCTCGGCCCGAAATAGCGATCAACCGGTCTGGTCGATTGGGGCGGCGCAGCGGGTCTTGCCGGCCTGCTCGCCGCCTTGCGCGCGCGCCTTGAGCTTGGCGAGCGCCTTCATCTTGGCCTGGTAATGCGCCTCGGCCTTCAGCGCCGCAGGCGTCGCGTAACCGGCATCGGGCAGGAGATCCGCCTCATCCAGCAGCACGCAACCGCTGGCGGTGGACTGTGCGGGCGCAACGACGAATCCGGCCAGGGGCAGCAGCAGGGCAAGCTGGGTTTTTCGCATCGAACGCTCCGATTGGTCTGAACCTTCAGACAGACCTATCGATTCTGGCTTGCCCGAAACGCACCATGAGCGTTCGACAATGCCGATCCGCACTCTCGGGATGGGCTACAATCGATTTAGAGGGAGAGCAGAGAAATTCAATCCATTCAACAGTCTGTTCTTACCCTTTCTTCGCATTGAATTCTTCATCTCCTGCCCTTAAACCACCGCCATTCCGCTCATCCCAATCGAAAGGCGAAAGGCATGGCTGCAGACCTCTTCCCCCTCGGCGAAGACAAAACCGAATATCGCAAGCTCACCTCGGACCATGTTTCGGTCGATATGTTCAAGGGCCAGCCGGTCCTGACCGTCGAGCCCGAAGGCATGCGGCTTCTGGCCGAGACGGCATTCGGCGACATCAACCACCTGCTTCGCGCCGATCACCTCAAGCAGCTCGCTTCGATCATGGAAGATCCGGAAGCGACCCCGAACGATCGGTTCGTCGCCTATGACCTCCTGAAAAACGCCAACATCGCCGCCGGCGGCGTGCTGCCGATGTGCCAGGATACCGGCACCGCCATCATCATGGGCAAGAAGGGCCGCCGCGTCTGGACAGAAGGCGGCGATTACGAAGCCCTCGCCCACGGCGTCATGGATGCCTATCTCAAGAAGAACCTGCGCTACTCGCAGCTGGCGCCGATCTCGATGTTCGAGGAAAAGAACACCAAGAACAATCTGCCGGCCCAGATCGACATCTACGAAGAGGGCGAGGACGAATATGAATTCCTGTTCGTCGCCAAGGGTGGCGGCTCGGCCAACAAGACCTACCTCTATCAGGGCACGCCGTCGCTTCTGACCCATGACCGTATGGTCAACTTCATCAGGGAAAAGATCCTCACGCTCGGCACCGCAGCCTGTCCCCCCTACCACCTGGCGGTGGTGATCGGCGGCACCTCGGCCGAAATGAACCTGAAGACGGTCAAGCTTGCCTCGACCCACTATCTCGACGAGCTGCCGACCGAAGGTTCGGAAAGCGGCCACGCCTTCCGCGATCTCGAGATGGAAAAGGAAATCCACAAGCTCACCCAGCAGATGGGTGTCGGCGCCCAGTTCGGCGGCAAGTATTTCTGTCATGACGTGCGCGTCATCCGCCTGCCGCGCCACGGTGCCTCGCTGCCGATCGGCCTCGGCGTCAGCTGTTCCGCCGACCGCCAGGCCAAGGGCAAGATCACCAAGGACGGAATCTTCCTCGAAGCGCTGGAAACCAATCCGTCGAAATACATGCCGGATATCGACGAGAAGCATCTCTCCGACGATGTGGTGAAGGTCGACCTCAACCGCCCGATGGCGGAGATTCTGGCCGAACTCAGCAAATACCCGATCAAGACGCGTCTTTCGCTCACCGGTCCGATCATTGTTGCCCGCGATCTGGCCCATGCGAAGATCCGCGCCCGGCTCGAGGCCGGCGAAGGCATGCCGGATTACTTCAAGAACCACCCGATCTACTATGCCGGCCCGGCCAAGACGCCGGAAGGCTATGCATCGGGCTCCTTCGGCCCGACGACGGCCGGCCGCATGGATTCCTATGTCGACCAGTTCCAGTCCTTCGGCGGATCGATGGTCATGCTGGCAAAGGGCAACCGTTCACGCCAGGTGCGCGATGCCTGCGCCACCCACAAGGGCTTCTATCTCGGCTCGATCGGTGGCCCGGCCGCCCGTCTGGCCAAGGATTGCATCAAGAAGGTCGAGGTTGTGGAATATCCCGAGCTCGGCATGGAAGCGATCTGGCGCATCGAGGTCGAGGATTTCCCGGCCTTCATCGTCGTCGACGACAAGGGCAACGACTTCTTCAAGGAACTGAACCTCGAATAGAAGCCGAACTTCCACTGGAAATCAAACGCCCGGCCTCAGCCGGGCGTTTGTGCGTCCACCGGCATCGGCAGCAACCGGAAGTCCGTGTTATATTACTGATATTCGTAAAAAATTGCGTCCTGCCAGTCACTGCGCGTTAACTGAATACCAATACTTGCCCGATAGTAATGTATCCGAAGTGATAGAACTTCGGGAGTCGGTTGGATGAACGTGGCAAAGGCGCCGCAGAAGACACAGGTACCGGATATTGCCGCGCAGGTGAGCTATGCCATGCGGCAGATGGGCGTCGCCCCGATCCCGCGTAACTATGAGCTGTTTTACGAAGCCTATATCGGCTCCAATCCGAAGCTGACGCAGCAGCTTGCGGCGCTCGGAAACCGCGCGACGCAGGAGGAGCTTGATGCGATCGGCGCGCAGTATTTCGCCCGCCATCAGGGAACCGTCGTCGAGGGCGCCCACTCCAAGATCCTCGGTGAGCTCGAAAGCGTGCTCACCATGCTGAAACAGGAGCAGAATTCGCTCGAAAGCTACAATAAGCTTCTGTCCGAAACCTACACCCGCATCAATTCCAAGAGTGCCGCAAGCGCCGATCTTTTGCGCAACGCCATCTCGCTTCTGTCGGATGCCACCGGCGACACCATGGCGCAAGGTGCCCGCACCGTCGAAGGTGTCGCGGCAAAATCGCGCGAGATGGATGATATCCGCCGCGAACTCGATGAATACAAGCGCATCGCCAATACCGACTCGCTGACGCGACTCTTCAACCGTCGCGCCTTCGACGAGAAGCTGGCCGCGATCTATGATACGCCGCTCGGTCATGCGACGACCGCGCTCATCCTCACCGATATCGACCATTTCAAGAAGATAAACGATACGTTCGGCCATCCGGTCGGCGACAAGATCCTCGCGACCGTCGGCAATGTCATCCGCTCCAATTGCCGCAAGGATGTGTTCGTTGCCCGCACAGGCGGCGAGGAATTCGCCGTCATTCTCGAAGGCGCGAGCCCCGAGGAAGCGATGGCGGTCGCCGAACGCATTCGCCGATCGCTCGAACAGACCCCGTTCAAGAATTCCAAGACCGGCGTCAATTATGGCCCGGTCACCCTCTCGCTCGGCCTCTGCATGGCCGATGATGCGGAGGGGCCGCAGGAACTCTACCAGAAGTCCGACATCGCGCTCTATTGCGCCAAGAATGCCGGCCGCAACCGCTCGATGCCGTTCGAAGACGGCATGAAGAAGGATCTTTCCAAGAGCTGGCTGCTCTACAAGTAGGCCGGATCATCATCCTGAGCAGTTCAGCGGCGTCCTTCGGGGCGCCGTTTTCGCTTCAGCGCTTCGGAGACACCGCTCCGACCATGAACGGCAGCGCAGCCCTCTCGACCGTCATCCTCGGCCCTGTGCCGAGGATCTG
>NZ_JAUOZU010000030.1 GCF_030551875.1 Fluviirhizobium alvei
CCGGCCTCCTGCTCCTTCAATATCCCGATAATCTGTTCTTCCGTGAACCGTGAACGCTTCATGCCGTCCGTCTCCTGATTATGACGGACTCTACCAAAATTTGGAGGAAGTTCAGGGGCTCAGGTCAAAAACTCCATGGTTCGAGTGTGGCCGGTCGCGGGAATCCTGTTCGAAATTCCTAGCTGATCTGCTAGACTCTCTGTTGTTGTCGGCAAAAATGCGTTTCGAGTGTCGTGAAAAATGATACGAATTCAAGTTGCAAACGCTTTGGCCAGATTTGCGCGAGATCAAACCATCTCAATGTGGCGTTTAGGACTTGCGAACCCCGTAGAGCGTGGTTCAAAAAATGAGTTTCAATTGCTCTTTTTCCAGAGCGCGGATTTTTCCTGAAAGACCGATTTTCTCTTCCGCGGATTGCATGGCATCAATGGACATTACTTTCAGCAAATTCATCAGGCTCGGAACATCCTTAACTATGATAAATCCATCATAGCCCAATACGAACACAACGCACTTCTTGCGATGCTTCATCAGCTCCAGGACGTTACTGAGTGTGCCTGTGCTCTTCGCATCCCACAACATTAGACCCACCTCCGCATCGGCAGCCATCGCGAGGTCCTTGGCAGTGAAATATTCCCGCGTCCCCGGTACCGCCTCACTAAATATCCTTTTGACAGGCCAGCTACCGAGATTGTTCCTCGGTTCCGACCCAGCACAAAACACGGTTACAGATGATAGGCCGCGTTGGTGTAGAAGTTTTTGGACGGCTTTGTCTACGCCGTTAGCATCTCCGATGATGACCGCAAGCTTCGACGCGACAAGGCCTTCCAGCCTTTCGACGAATTCTGAAGGCAGTTTCTTGATTGTGATTGAGCCAGACACAAAAACGGATTGCATTCTCATTTCCATGTGAGTGCGGCGACATACACACCGCTTATCTTGTTGTAACTCTTCAATGCGGCAGTTGCAGCCTCCATTGAGGCACCACTGTCGAAGAGGTCGTCAATTAGCAATGCGTTCCACTTTCCATCGCCGCCAATTGTGTCGTTTATTGACAACCTACCTGCCAACTCCGCAACCTTTTCCGGCTTTGATGTCAAGTCCTTTAGTTTCTTTCCGGTTGTTGATGGCGACTTCGCAATTAAATCGCCGAAAACCGTTAGTCCCATTAGTTTAGCCAACTCCTCCGCTACTCCATCTACAGGCTGCCGTGAACGCGGCTGCGATGGGGGCATTGGCACGACTAAGCCAATTTTGGGGAACAAGGGAACGATGTGATCGTGCACCGCTTTGGCCAAGGGCGCGCATTTGGTCCAATCACCATTATATTTCAGTTGATAGACAGCTTCACCAATGTCCGTGCGCAAAGTGTCGAATTGTGGACGCCCATTCGGATAGTGGCCGATGAATATGCTTCTGATTTTGTGTTTGTCTAAAACGTATCCGTCGTCCCAATTTCCCTTTATTCGTCTCAAATTTACCTTCACTTGATCCCCCCCCCAGTTTCTTTAACGCATCAATGCATAAATACGAACAACATCAGTTTGGTCCCGTAACACTAGCCCGTAGAATCACCAGCGGCATCTTCTTATATATCAAGAGAATGGGAGCAATTTAAAGCTGTACCTGCTTCCGTCTTAGGCTTTGAAGTTTTACAACATGGACAAGGTCCAAAGTGAGTAGGCTTGTGAGTGGTGGTGACGGGTGTCGATGTGTTCACTGCGATCTCCGTGGGCCGTCGCGACGCGGCAATGTCGGTTCCAAACGAAAATGATTTCCGCGAATCATCCGTTAGATAGCTGAATTTACAAGTCTCTGTGAACTCAGGCCCGAGTTCGCCACCTGGCGGATTTCGATCCTAGAAGTCATTTCCGCCTGTGATGCATTGGGGACCCGATGTCTAGGCTCGGCCCTAATACGTCCCCGCACTGATGAGAACCCATTCGGACAAGGCCGAAGGCATTGGCTTTTCACTAAGATCGAAAGTGAACGCGCCCCCAGACTACTGTTCCGCGGCGGAATCCTAGGTTGCCAAACAAGTCATCGACTATCCGTCGCTCCCGTCATTCCGACGTTGGTGAGATCAACCCCTTTCGTCTCCACAACGAAGTACGAAATTATTACGAGGATGGAGCAGGAGATTGACACAACCCACAACACCGCGGCGGCTAATCCAACAGAAGGTGTAAGTATTCCTAGCGCATAGGGATATAGTCCCGCAAACGCTCGCCCAGCATTATAGGTCAACCCGACTAGGGACGCTCGATGCCCCGAGTCAAAGGCCTCGTTCAACAGTGGCGTAAGGGCTGCATAGCCCAAGGAAGGAATGAAACCGGCGGCCAAACTGAACGCCGGCCCGGCTGACAATACACCTTGGCCAATCACCGCCCATACTAGAGCAGCTAGCGAAACCCCCGTCGCCACCAGCAAGCGTCGTCGGCCAACCGCATCAACCAGCAATGCACCAACAACGCTCCCGGCGATCGATCCCACAGCAGCAAATATAAGAAGAATGCTTGTCGATCCCGACGTCGAGCTCTGAAAAGATCGAAAATAAGATGGAAGAAATACGTGAAGTGCGTAGTAGGTACCTTGCACAGATGTCGCAAGAACCACGAACAACGCAATTCGGCCCACCGTCACTTGTGAGCTAGGCAACTTGTTCTGTTGCGCTTGACTGACAAAAATTGAAGATTCTCGTGCCAACAGCCTAACCAAGAGCACGACAATGCCGCCTGCCGCACCAACGAGAAATGGGATGCGCCAGACCCAAGAACTGGTGAAAGCGAGCGATGATCCGTAGTAAACTAGGCCAGCGAGAAGCCATCCGACTCCCCAGCCCGAGAGCATATATCCAGTCAGCCGACCGCGTGCCTCCCGACGGGCCCATTCGCTCAAGAGTACCGCTCCTGCCGTCCATTCTGCGCCGAAGCCAAATCCGGCAATGGATCGGCTGAAGAGCAGGCCGAACATGCTGTCACTAAAGGCGGTTGCGAGCGAACCAAATGAATACAGGACGACGGCCCACTGTAAGACCGGAAGTCTCCCATATCGGTCTGCAGCGACACCCGCAATCCATCCTCCTAGTGCCGACGTCATCAGCGAGATCAGGGCCATCACACCCAGGTCGTGATTGCTCAGTTCCAACGATCGAGCGACATCTGGAAACGCAACGAAGAACAACTGAAAATCCATCGCGTCAAGTGTCCATGCCAAGAAGCACGCTAGTAGAACTGACCTTTGTCCTATGCTAGTCATATCGCCCGCGTCCCGTGAGAAAGTGAAGCGGACAAGCTCATAGAGGCTATTTCCGCACGGATTATCTCAGGCTCCTCCGGGTGAACTACCTTTCTCTCAATTTTACTAAAAAATACATCGCTTATACTATCGACGTAAAACACTCCGATCTTTGTAACACTAAGTTTATATTGATCCACTTCAATAAATCCGGAATAAGCAAGGCTTGATAACTCGACATTGAATACTTCTCTTGCATCCACGCCGAATATTTCGAAGAACGGTTGAAACTCAACCTCCAGAGTTTTCACTCCAAGAACAAAATATCGTCGCATCAACTCCGACTTGTCGGCGGCAGTTGCTGAAACCAATGGGAGCTTCTTCTGACGCAGGACATTTGCATATCCCTTCAAAGACAGAGCATTAATTGTCGTGCGATTACCAACAAATCCCAAAGCGCCTGGACCAAGCCCAATGAACGATGCTTGAGGCGCGCGCCAATGAAATAGCTCGTACGCACACTGCTTAGAAGGGCTTGCGAAGTCCATGCCACCGCTGGCGCAGGACGCATAGTGAGACATGCCAGCGCCGGTCAGGCGGTCATATGCAATGACAGACATCTCAACATCAATTTCCGCCGACGGTTGAGCTGAACCAGGTGGCCCGACCAGGCTATAGCAACTGACATGGGATACTCCACCTAGTGCAAGGCATTCATTGATATCGGCTTCCCAATTGGCGCAACTCTGCCCATCAACTCTAAACAGTAGATCAATCGCAATATCACCAAATACAAGTCCCACATTCTCAATTGCCTTACGAGCATCGTGAGCGGAATGATTTGAACGAAGGGTTCTGAGTATTTTATCGTTCAGAGATTGGATACCAGAACTAATGCGATTGACTCCGATCGATCTAATATCTCTTGCATAGGTCTGACTGAGGTGAGTAGGATGACACTCCATTGTGATTTCACAGCCAACATTAATTGCAAACGAGCGACTCAGTGCTTCCAGTATTCGCCCCAATTGCTGAGAATTAAGGGTGGAAGGTGTGCCGCCACCGAAGTAAATGAAGTCAAGCGCGCAGGCGACGCCCATTGTTCCATAAAGCCCAATTTCAGTGATTAGTAGGTCAACGAAGTCTGCGACCTTGTCATCCTCAGTTGGAACCTTATTGAACGGACAGAAGGGACACAAAATATCGCAAAATGGGACGTGGATGTAGACTCCGTTTGCCTTATTCCCTTGATGGAATTCTTCCTTTATCTCCTCACAATGCAAAAACTGACGAGGCGACAACGTTTTCGGATACCACCTAATGTAAGTACTTTCGCGGGCTGAAAACTGGGGGTGAGCGGTGACGAGCGGTGTCGTTGCGATCATGGTTGGAGCCCACCGTTGTAAAGTTCCAAAACTCTGGGAGTTTTGCCACGCCTAGTAGTAATAAATGGCCTTTCAAGCACCGAATGGACAGCGACGGCCGCCACGATTCCGTGCCTAATGCTATCTGATATGTCGATATTGCAATCGGTAAACACCGACATGAGCCTTTGGCGAATCTCTGGCTGCATCCGCAGGCCAGACTTCAATTCCGTAATGATGCTGATCTCATCCCCATCGACGCGATGATCAATTAGAATTTGAATCGCTTCAAGTTCTGGGATTTCTTCAATTATTGCGACTACGTGCGCACTCGTGATCATGGCTCCGTCGGAGGTGGAGGCGGTTTCATTGATGCGGCCCAATACCTCGATGGCAAAGCTCTCGTGCCAATCATATTCCTTGACCAAGCCCGACGAGAGAACTCTGACAAGGTCTCCGGTCGCATGCACCCCGCCGCCTGGGACACACAAACACAATTCACCTTCCGCTTGGTCGCAGATTCCCTCGGTCACCCCCTCAGCTGCTCGAATGAAATAGTTGTATTCCGGAACGAGCCAGAGACCAGTTCGCTCTGGAAGTTCGGAGGCTATCATATCGAACTCGGCCATACCGTAGATATCAACGGCTTGGATGTCCCAGAGCTGCTCGACGGCAGCTCTCTTGGCAGGAGTTAGCTTTTCACCTCCGGTGAGCACTACGCGTGATTTTGGTCCGCGAGAGCCTGCGAATGGCTCGAATGCTCTCCCCCATCTTGCTAGGTTGCTTGCGGTTGCACAGAAATGAGTCGGATCAAATTGTTTGAGGTATTCAAAGATTGGTCTTTGGTTGGCCTCTAGTCCGAGAGGCAGCACCTTTGCTCCACAGTGAAGCGCTCCTTCGACAAAAACCTGGCCCATGGCCCATGGTGAGAACGGATGGCAAACAGCTACTCGTGCGCTGTGGTCCACACCCCACGCTCTCATTAGTCGCGCTTTGACCGCCGTCGATTGCTTCCAACGCAAAGCGTTGTACTCGATAATCTTCGGGCGGCTCGTTGTGCCACCACTGAGGTAGAATATTGAATAATCGACCTCAGGATGAATCATGACTTACCCACGACGAGGAGTAGGGAAGATTCGACATGAGTTCTACGGTAATACCACCTTCGACGCATTCTCCGACCTTCTCGTAGTACGGTCCTATCCGCTCGTCGGCGACCAACTGATCTGTCTTAGACTCGTAATCGGCCATGCTGTCGTATTCGTAAATGTCCAGGAACCGACTGAACCGCCCAAGTTCAGTGAAAAGCAGCATCTTTGGCCGAATATCGTAGCTAAGCATTATGGGCAAAAGCACGGAGCTGTGTAATTCAAAGAACTCCCTCCGTCTATTCAACCGTATTTGTCCGCTAACTACTTCAAAAACAGGCGACATGCCAACACCATAAAGAATTACATGTCGAAAAGCGCAGATTTAGGTACAGCTCGTCGGCTTCGCTCGAGCTCCATAGCGGTAAGGTTCCTGGCCTGCTTCAATGTGAGCAAATTCTCAAATGTCACATCGGTATCTGGGAATATTGGAGCTGATTCAACATGTTGCTGAAGCTCAGAAACATTGGTCTTTCCGATCAGGATTCCCCAAGGCTTGCCTACTGGGTTGTGGTCAGCGAATTCGATCGTGGAATTCAGATGAAGACGTTGGGACTCAATCACCCGGCTCCACATCTCGTTAAGAAGATCAGGCGACGTTATTGCGGAGATGTCTTTGGCCCGCTTCGCTGCGAGCGAGTATGTGCCGTCTTCGTCGATGGGCTCTTCATCACCTTCGAGCGCAGCCATTGTCTTCGCTTCAAACTCTTCTCCAAGTACTTTCGGGCCGAGAGATTTGTACATTTCTCTCATCATTGATGCAGTTGTGGTAACTGGCATAACTTCGGTAGAGCAATATGCCCAAGATGGGTCGCCCTTCACAAGTTCATCAAGGTCTTCCAGGGCCCTGATATCTTTGAACATGAGGTATGAAGTGGACGCGTCCTCACTTCTAAAAGCATAACCTAGTCGCTTATCTACCAATAGCTGCTTCTGATAATCGAGGGACTTTAGTCTGTGCTGCAAGCATGCGACGCGTTCCATTGAGGAAGCTGTCCGATTTTCTGACATTGTCACCAGAAATCTCATGATTGAACCCCTTAACTTATCAGGGTATATCTTTCTCATTCTACTACTGCGCGTCAAGCAAAATTTCTAGCTGGAATATTTGACAGCCAAAGGAGAAATGCATGAACGTCGACGACGAGGCATCGCCAGCAGAGCTGAAGAAGATGAGCGCCATAATGAAGACCTTGAGAGGAGGACATTTTTCGCGGCGTCGAGAGGCCGTCAACACCAGCGAGGCGGTCATCTACTGGGAAGAAACTTGCTTCGAGGGAACTCCCTACGACGTCCCACTCGTGATCTTGAGAACGGGCCCTTGTAGATGGTTTTCAGCCGGCGGATGCACGATGTGCAATTACGAGCTCATGGCAATTGACGAGGGAGTCTCGGCCAGCGATCTTCTTTCACAGGTTGACAACGCCATCACCCGGTTGGGGTCTCTCTCAAAGTACGAGTACGTATTTCTCACTTCGCAGGGTTCATTCTTCGATCGATTCGAGGTCTCCGGAGAACAACGGCTTGAGATTGGCCGTCGTTTAGCGCTCGCCAATATAAGGATGATGTCGACTGAAAGTGAAGCTAAGTATTGCATAAATACCGAGCCAATAGAGGAGTTTAGATCGGCTTTGGGAGCCCCGTTGTCAATCGGCATCGGCGTTGAGGCCTTCGACCCATTCATCAGAAACGTTATAATCAACAAGGGGCTGCCCGAGAAAACATTACGCAAAGCTACGGCGAATCTTTCAGAAAAGAGAATTGGATTTTACACTTACGTGACGCTTGGTAAGCCATTTCTAACGCCAAAGGAGGACATCACAGATGCGGTGTCCGCGACAGTAATGAGTTTCGAGCTTGGTGCCTTTATGTGCGTACTCGAAATGATAAATATTCAGCCCTATACGCTTACCAATCACCTTAGGGAAAAGGGACGATACAAGCCAGCCTCCCTTTGGACCGGAATTCGTACCCTGCTTGATTTGCCCGACACCATCAGACACCGAGTTTCGCTGAAGGGTGTGGAGGCCGACATTGAGCCCGTCCCGTTAGAACTCTCGGACTCATGTCCACACTGTCAAGGAAGGCTTCGATCCGCTATCACTTCGTGGAACTATCATCGCGAGATTGATGCGCTGAAGTCGGTCTGGGGCAAATGCGAGTGCTTTTCGGCTTGGAATGCGGAGTATGAAGGCTCAAGCCCAGTCAAGGTTCGCGATCGCGTCACCAAACAGCTTGAAGTGCTGGGCACTGAGTTGGGGTTGGAACAGCAAAGGCTCTCGAGATGACTGTTACCCACAAGAATGCGTTAGGAATGGAGTTTACTTGGGTGGAGCCGGGTGAATTCCTCATGGGGTCTCCAACTGAAGAGGCGGGAAGAGAGGGGGACGAGAGCCAACACCATGTTGTGCTAACAAAAGGATATTTCCTGCAGAATACTACCGTTACAAACGAACAGTATAGAAAATTCAAACCTTCTCATTCGAGCGGAGATTTGGGGGGAGTAGACCTAAATGGTGACGACCAACCCGTCGTAAATGTCTCCTGGACCGAAGCTGCGGAATTCTTAGATTGGCTCAGTTCAGAGGACGGCCATTACCAATATCGAATGCCCACAGAGGCGGAATGGGAATTTGCAGCTCGCGCCGGTAGTCAGGGCATCTACTGGTGGGGTAATGACCACTGTCTATTACGCGAACATGCAAATGTGTATGACAAATCCGCAGGCAATCGATTTCCTCATCTTCCACGTGACTTCTATGAATTCGACGATGGATTCGCAGCGACGTCGCCCGTAGGTTCGTTTAAGCCCAATCCGTGGGGGTTCTACGACATGATCGGCAACGTTTGGGAGATGTGTCAGAATTGGGCTTATAAGTATCCGACCGTGCCGGGAACGACGCGAACCGACCCGGATGGTCCCGAAGATGGTTCATTTAAGACCTGTCGCGGAGGCGACTTTCTTGCGATGGTGCTCTTCGCTCGATTAGCGAACCGTACTTGGACAAGGGTTGAAGAACGAACTAACAGCCAAGGCTTTAGAGCGCTTTGCGTGGAGCGTGAATTCGCTACAGCGGGTTCGGCCAAGGAGAAGGATGTGGGCTGCCTGCCTAGAATTGCGGTCGGCAGTCCGACCTGGGAAGGCGACGTAAAGCACTTCTTCAATAGCACGGATATAACCGAAATGCGCAGTGTTTCCCAGACATGGAGACTGCCAATGGACCTCGCCGATTACGACAATGTGAAGTATTACGGCACGAAGATTTACAGCGCAGTAAGGGGAGAGAACGCCTCTATGCCTATGGCTCCGTCTCCTAAATGGCCACTGGAACGTCAGGCAGCGTTTCTGCAGTGGGTCTTAAATGGTTGTCCTAGAGGAAGTTAGTTAGTTGGCGCGAAGAATGTTACGAAGAAGTGGGAGGCACTGTCAAAGGAGGAGAAGAAAGTTAGAAACCAACTTAAACCCGCTGCTTTGGCGAAAGCGTCTCGACGTTCTACGGACTAACCTTGAGGGTCACCTCTCAGCTTTTATAGGCAATCATTCGCTTCTGCGTCACCGCTGTCCTCTGGCCTGCTGCCGGTTTCATGGACACCGAGTTAAGGTGTTTCCAATGAAACTGGAGCGAAGGAATGCAACGAAGAAAGTTCAGCCGCGAATATAAGCTTGAAGCGGTAAGATTGGTTGTTGAGCGCAGCGTCAGCGTTGCGCAGGCAGCCCGCGGTCTGGATGTTGACCTGAGCCCCTGAACTTCCTCCAAATTTTGGTAGAGTCCGTCATAACCAGGAGACGGACGGCATGAAGCGTTCA
>NZ_JAUOZU010000031.1 GCF_030551875.1 Fluviirhizobium alvei
TGGTTGCGGGGGCAGGATTTGAACCTGCGGCCTTCAGGTTATGAGCCTGACGAGCTACCGGGCTGCTCCACCCCGCGTTGCTGGCTTTTGCCATGTCGTGAGGCTTTGTTTGCCTTACGACGAAGAGCCGCGTGATGCGGCTTTAGTAATCCGGCATGACCGGTTGATGAGAGGATTTGAGTTTTGCGATTTGCAGACCTGGCAGCGACCTACTCTCCCGTGTCTTAAGACAAAGTACCATCGGCGCTGGGGCGTTTCACGGCCGTGTTCGGAATGGGAACGGGTGCAGCCACCCCGCCAGAACCACCAGGTCGGCAAAGCGCAAAGCTCAAACGAGAAGCTGGGGAGATTTATCTCCGAGATATCGTGTTGGAGACGGGTTGGTCACGAAGCGTGAGCTTCGCAAGGCCAAGGGCCGTCGCCGGTCGTCCGGCGCCCGCGCGGAGCATAGGGCCGAAGGCCCGCTCATGCGGGAGCGCAAGACCGATGATCTTGGTTCTTCGAGCCAAGATGATCATTGATCAATGAGAACGATGAAGTCTATCGAGCTATTAGTAACGGTAAGCTTCGCATGTTACCACGCTTCCACACCCGTCCTATCAACGTGGTCGTCTTCCACGGCTCTCAGGGAATACTCGTTTTCAGGTGGGTTTCCCGCTTAGATGCCTTCAGCGGTTATCCCTTCCGTATATAGCTACTCTGCTATGCCGCTGGCGCGACAACAGATCCACCAGAGATACGTCCATCCCGGTCCTCTCGTACTAGGGACAGATCCTGTCAATATTCCTACACCCACGGCAGATAGGGACCGAACTGTCTCACGACGTTCTGAACCCAACTCACGTACCGCTTTAAATGGCGAACAGCCATACCCTTGGGACCTGCTCCAGCCCCAGGATGCGATGAGTCGA
Organism: Fluviirhizobium alvei; assembly: GCF_030551875.1. Classification (GTDB taxonomy): domain Bacteria; phylum Pseudomonadota; class Alphaproteobacteria; order Rhizobiales; family Rhizobiaceae; genus Rhizobium_E; species Rhizobium_E alvei. The sequence continues at coordinate 912 of NZ_JAUOZU010000031.1, forward strand.
CATCGAGGTGCCAAACAACCCCGTCGATATGGACTCTTGGGGGTCATCAGCCTGTTATCCCCGGCGTACCTTTTATCCGTTGAGCGATGGCCCTTCCACGCGGGACCACCGGATCACTATGACCGACTTTCGTCTCTGCTCGACTTGTCAGTCTCGCAGTCAGGCGGGCTTATGCCATTGCACTCGACGAGCGATTTCCGACCGCTCTGAGCCCACCATCGCGCGCCTCCGTTACTCTTTCGGAGGCGACCGCCCCAGTCAAACTACCCACCATACACTGTCCCGGACCCGGATAACGGACCGCGGTTAGACATCCACGAAGATAAGGGTGGTATTTCAAGGATGGCTCCACTCAAACTGGCGTCCAAGCTTCAAAGCCTACCACCTATCCTACACATGCCTTGGCGAATGCCAGTGTAAAGCTATAGTAAAGGTGCACGGGGTCTTTCCGTCTGACCGCAGGAACCCCGCATCTTCACGGGGAATTCAATTTCACTGAGTCTCTGCTGGAGACAGCGGGGAAGTCGTTACGCCATTCGTGCAGGTCGGAACTTACCCGACAAGGAATTTCGCTACCTTAGGACCGTTATAGTTACGGCCGCCGTTTACTGGGGCTTCGATTCAAAGCTTGCACCTCTCCTCTTAACCTTCCAGCACCGGGCAGGCGTCAGACCCTATACGTCGCCTTGCGGCTTCGCAGAGCCCTGTGTTTTTGATAAACAGTCGCTACCCCCTGGTCTGTGCCACCCTCATATACTTGCGTAGATAAGGGTCACGCTTCTTCCGAAGTTACGCGTGCAATTTGCCGAGTTCCTTCAGCAGAGTTCTCTCAAGCGCCTTGGTATACTCTACCTGACCACCTGTGTCGGTTTCGGGTACGGTCTGTACGGTGGAGCTATTTCCTGGAACCGCTTCCCTGCCATGACAATCCAATAAGCCATAACAAGTTACGCAATCCGTCACTACCACCAGGCCCACGAATATTAACGTGGTTCCCATCGGCTACGCATTTCTGCCTCACCTTAGGGGCCGGCTAACCCTGCTCAGATTAACTTTAAGCAGGAACCCTTGGTCTTTCGGCGAGAGGGTCTCTCACCCTCTTTATCGTTACTCATGTCAACATTCGCACTTCCGATACCTCCAGAAGCCCTCACGGGTCTTCCTTCACAGGCTTACGGAACGCTCCGCTACCACTCCTCAAAGAGGAATCCTCAGCTTCGGTGCATGGCTTTAGCCCCGTTACATTTTCGGCGCAAAGACCCTTGACTAGACCAGTGAGCTGTTACGCTTTCTTTAAATGATGGCTGCTTCTAAGCCAACATCCTGGTTGTTTTGGGATCCTCACATCCTTTCCCACTTAGCCATGACTTGGGGACCTTAGCTGGAGGTCAGGGTTGTTGCCCTCTTCACGACGGACGTTAGCACCCGCCGTGTGTCTGCCGATTAGTACTCCCCGGTATTCGGAGTTTGGTTAGGATCAGTAAGACGGTGAGTCCCCATAGCCCATCCAGTGCTCTACCCCCGGGGGTATTCGATCGACGCTCTACCTAAATAGATTTCGCGGAGAACCAGCTATCTCCAGGTTTGATTGGCCTTTCACCCCTAGCCACAAGTCATCCCAATCTATTGCAACAGATGCGGGTTCGGTCCTCCAGTTGGTGTTACCCAACCTTCAACCTGCTCATGGCTAGATCACCTGGTTTCGGGTCTAATGCAACAAACTCAATCGCCCTATTCAGACTCGCTTTCGCTGCGCCTACACCTACCGGCTTAAGCTTGCTTGTTACACTAAGTCGTTGACCCATTATACAAAAGGTACGCGGTCAGCCTTGCGGCCTCCCACTGTTTGTAGGCATCCGGTTTCAGGTTCTATTTCACTCCCCTCGTCGGGGTGCTTTTCACCTTTCCCTCACGGTACTTGTTCGCTATCGGTCATGCACGAGTACTTAGGCTTGGAGAGTGGTCTCCCCATGTTCAGACAGGATTTCACGTGTCCCGCCCTACTCAAGGACAATGCCTGTTCTACGTGTACGGGGCTATCACCCGCTAAGGCCGGACTTTCCATTCCGTTCCACTTTATTCAGCATTGCCACTGGCCTGGTCCGCGTTCGCTCGCCACTACTAACGGAGTCTCGGTTGATGTCCTTTCCTGCAGGTACTTAGATGTTTCAGTTCCCTGCGTTCGCTTCTTACACCCTATCTTTTCAGGTGTAGATACCTCTTATCAATGCTTGGAACCTCGCTCGTCAGAGACGAGCCAGATTACCAAGCATCAGAGGTGGGTTCCCCCATTCGGAGATCCATGGATCAAAGCCTATTCGCAGCTCCCCACGGCTTATCGCAGCGTATCACGTCCTTCATCGCCTGTGCATGCCAAGGCATCCACCAAATGCCCTTATTTCACTTGATCGTTCTCATTGCCAATGATCATCTATCATCGACAATCGATATCTTCGACATGGATAAAGATCCATGTCATTAGACCAGCTTCTCGAGACATGCGGACTGATGTGCGGTCAGCAACATCAACCATGATCAACGCCAGATGCCCAAAGGCAAACAGCAATCAACCACTTGACAGGCAAAGGTCTTGCGACCAGTCCCCGCATGTCTTCTCTTCACTATGTGGATAGAACAGGCGCCTTGGACAAACGTCCAAGCCGCAAACACAATTCTTTCTTCAAAGGATATCCTCTCATCCAGACATCTTGCTTGGCCAGCGCGCCGGGTTGGCCGGCGGCGGCGCGCAAACAAAAATGGTGGAGCTGAGCGGGATCGAACCGCTGACCCCCTGCTTGCAAAGCAGGTGCTCTCCCAGCTGAGCTACAGCCCCAATCTCTGGTGAACCACAGGCCCAACAGCCGACCTCGAAGCGAAGCTTCGCAAGGCCAGAGGCCGTCGGCCACTTTTGGCCGCCCAGTCCGGAGCCCAAGCGATCGAAGATCGCTTCAGCGTGAGGACAAAGCAACCCATTTCCAAAGCAAATGGTGGGCCTGGGAAGACTTGAACTTCCGACCCCACGCTTATCAAGCGTGTGCTCTAACCAACTGAGCTACAGGCCCTCAAACCGGCCCGCAAGGACCAGCTGACTGACCCGAGAAAGCAAGGTTCGTATCCTTTGATGAAGAAAGAGAAACGTGAACGGCGGAGCCTGTATAACCTCGATGCCTAAACATCGGGCTTCGTTCTTGCGATTAACCTGACTGGTCAATCTTGTTCTAATAAGATGTGGAAGGTTCATCCTGTTCTAGACAGGCGTCTTACCAATTCCAGATCTTCCTTAGAAAGGAGGTGATCCAGCCGCAGGTTCCCCTACGGCTACCTTGTTACGACTTCACCCCAGTCGCTGACCCTACCGTGGTTGCCTGCCTCCTTGCGGTTAGCACAGCACCTTCGGGTAAAGCCAACTCCCATGGTGTGACGGGCGGTGTGTACAAGGCCCGGGAACGTATTCACCGTGGCATTCTGATCCACGATTACTAGCGATTCCAACTTCATGCACTCGAGTTGCAGAGTGCAATCCGAACTGAGACGGCTTTTGGAGATTAGCTTGACCTCGCGGTCTTGCTGCCCATTGTCACCGCCATTGTAGCACGTGTGTAGCCCAGCCCGTAAGGGCCATGAGGACTTGACGTCATCCCCACCTTCCTCTCGGCTTATCACCGGCAGTCCCTCTAGAGTGCCCAACTGAATGATGGCAACTAGAGGCGAGGGTTGCGCTCGTTGCGGGACTTAACCCAACATCTCACGACACGAGCTGACGACAGCCATGCAGCACCTGTCTCCGATCCAGCCGAACTGAAGGAAAGTGTCTCCACTAACCGCGATCGGGATGTCAAGGGCTGGTAAGGTTCTGCGCGTTGCTTCGAATTAAACCACATGCTCCACCGCTTGTGCGGGCCCCCGTCAATTCCTTTGAGTTTTAATCTTGCGACCGTACTCCCCAGGCGGAATGTTTAATGCGTTAGCTGCGCCACCGACAAGCATGCTTGCCGACGGCTAACATTCATCGTTTACGGCGTGGACTACCAGGGTATCTAATCCTGTTTGCTCCCCACGCTTTCGCACCTCAGCGTCAGTAATGGACCAGTAAGCCGCCTTCGCCACTGGTGTTCCTCCGAATATCTACGAATTTCACCTCTACACTCGGAATTCCACTTACCTCTTCCATACTCGAGATACCCAGTATCAAAGGCAGTTCCAGAGTTGAGCTCTGGGATTTCACCCCTGACTTAAATATCCGCCTACGTGCGCTTTACGCCCAGTAATTCCGAACAACGCTAGCCCCCTTCGTATTACCGCGGCTGCTGGCACGAAGTTAGCCGGGGCTTCTTCTCCGGTTACCGTCATTATCTTCACCGGTGAAAGAGCTTTACAACCCTAAGGCCTTCATCACTCACGCGGCATGGCTGGATCAGGCTTGCGCCCATTGTCCAATATTCCCCACTGCTGCCTCCCGTAGGAGTTTGGGCCGTGTCTCAGTCCCAATGTGGCTGATCATCCTCTCAGACCAGCTATGGATCGTCGCCTTGGTAGGCCTTTACCCCACCAACTAGCTAATCCAACGCGGGCTCATCAAACCCCGATAAATCTTTCCCCCAAAGGGCGTATAAGGTATTAATTCCAGTTTCCCGGAGCTATTCCTTAGGGCTCGGTAGATTCCCACGCGTTACTCACCCGTCTGCCGCTCCCCTTGCGGGGCGCTCGACTTGCATGTGTTAAGCCTGCCGCCAGCGTTCGTTCTGAGCCAGGATCAAACTCTCAAGTTGAGAATTGATCAATTGGCGTCACTGTCTTTCGCTCGAAATTGACGAGAGTTCAGAAACTCAAAATCCATAGGACCAAGTTTCCGTCTTCTCATTTCAAAACGTAGACTTGCCAAAGTCTCTTCGATGGTAAACCCCAGACCCTAAAGCCTAAAGCCACCGCAGACACCCGCCGTCCACGTCTCTCTTTCTTCCTATCCTACAATCTCAAAGAACTGAC
>NZ_JAUOZU010000032.1 GCF_030551875.1 Fluviirhizobium alvei
TTCTTCGTTGCATTCCTTCGCTCCAGTTTCATTGGAAACACCTTAACTCGGTGTCCATGAAACCGGCAGCAGGCCACAGAGCCAGCGTGTGTGGTGTGATCCTGCACCTCATGGATTGTTTCGAAGATGAAACAGCCCACCCATTCATGCCGGACTGAACTGATGGGGTGGATGCCCGCTTCGCGCTCGCCTATCGCCCAAAGCGAGGGCGCTCAATCACTCAACCCAATGTCCATTTGCAGCAACTCCGATATTAGCATCCCGCGATGCTGAAACAAAACTTCTAAATCCCGGCTATTGGCGGTGAGCACTCTTGACTTCGGCAATAGACGCCATCTACCAATGGTGGCAGCTCGCGGGAGTTGAGAATGCGATTGCTGTTGATTTTCATTGCCTTGGTTGCCTGCTTGACGGCGCCTGCCTCCGCCCGCGCTTTCGAGTTTCATAATATACAACTGGAAAGCCAGGTTGCGGCGCTGTTTCAGGGAAGCCGTGACATTGCTGAAATCAAGCTGACCATCGACCGCATGGTGGAGCCCGGCGTCGACGTTGCCGCCAACCTGCAAATCATCAATGGCATGGCGGCCGACCTCGAGCGGATGCGTGCCGAAGCCGGCGTGACCTCGGATCTCGACAAACTCGCCATCCTCCGGCGCTACATTTATGAACCAGGGCCCTGGAATGGTGGCAAAGCCTTTTCCTACGATCTTGATGATCCGATGGGTGTCAGGCCAGAAAACCGGTTGCTGTCCGACTATCTCGGCGACCGGCGCGGCAATTGCGTTTCCATGCCCATGCTGATGATGATCCTGGGCAATCGCATGGGCCTGCTAATGACATTGGCCGAAGCACCGCAGCATAGCCTGATCAAGTTTACAGATAGCGAGGGCCGAGAGTGGAACCTTGAAGCCACCAGTGGCGGTGGGTTTACGCGCGAAAGCCATTACCGCAAGGAAATGCCAAGTCTGACCGAGACTGCCATCAAGAACGGCGTTTATCTCCGGGGCCTGCCCCGTGATGAAATGATCGCAGGCGAAGTTTCCGGCATGCTCGTTGCCCATCTGATAGGGACGGGACGTCTGGAGGATGCGGTTGCGGTGTCCGACCAGCTCCTCACCAAGGCTCCCAAATCCATTCGGCTCAAACTGGCGCGTGCGAGCGTTTTGTCGTTGCTGCTCAAGCGGGACATTACTGACCGCTACAAAAGAATGAATGAAATGACACCGGATATCCGCGCCTATGCGGATGATCTCTACCGGCAAAACATGGCCGCGTTCGCCGAAGCCGAAGCTCTTGGCTGGCGGGAACCGGGCGGGAAATTTTAGGAATTTATGAGGGTACCATTAGAATGAAGCGTTGGGGAAGGTCGATATTCTCACGGTTTATGAGCTTGATGCTCGTGGCCTGCATGATGGCTGTGACGTTTGGCGCATCAGCCAATGCCCGGTTTATTTCGCCAGATACACTGGATCCAACCATCCCGGGCGTGGGCACGAATCGCTATGCGTATTCGGAAAACGATCCAATCAACAAAAGCGACTCTAACGGGCACCTGTATGACAATCTGGCAGACTATTTTAGCAGTCAAGCAGAAAGAGACGCCAATGCGGGAGCCGCTGCTGACGGTATACAGGACGCGCTCGATTATAACCAGAAACAGTATGATGAAGGAAAAATTGATGAATCACAGTATACCGTTAATAAGCAAGAGTATGAAAAACTAAGAGAATATGAGCTTGATCGCATAGGTCGCACAGATGAAGAGGTAAGACGCTCACTTATAGGAGCAACACTTCTAAACGCACTTTGGGGACTTAAAGCTCCAACAAAGGCTGCGGCAGAGGTAGAGGGGTTAGCTGCTGGACAGAATTCTGTTTATCGCTCAATTAACAAAGCTGGCGACATAGATTATGTTGGCATGACCAACGATTTCGGAAGACGAGCGGCAGAGCACCTTAGAGGTAAAGGAATCACAATTAGCCCAATTCCAGGTTTATCAAATTTAACAAGGGCACAAGCTAGAGCGGTTGAACAAGCACTTATTGTACACCATGGCTTGGCGAAAACTGGAGGGACATTAATGAATATAAGAAACGGCATCTCTCCTTCGGTTGCTGGTTACAATGCCTCTCTCCAAATGGGAAGGGATATTCTTCATAACATAGGTTATCCGGGGTTCTAGCTGATGAAGAAAGTTCCTAAAATAGGTGATGTGGTAGAATTTAAATCTGAGAGCGGGTACATATATGCCCACTACTCACATAAACATAAAACATTTGGGCCCTTGCTTCGGGTTTTTCGAGAAATAAGAAAAAAAAGACCTGAGAATTTCGATGTAATAGTTACTGAAACGCCTCAATATCTGGTTTTCTTTCCTTTACATGCGGCAGTGAAGCAAGGCGTTGTAGAAATTGTTGGGAATGCCTCCATTCCGTTGCAGGCCCAACCTTTCCCATTGTTTCGCAACGGAATTGCTGATCCAATCACAAAAAAAATAGATATTTGGTGGCTGTGGGACGGAGAAAAAGAGTGGCGGGTAGGAAAGCTTACAGAAGAGCAGAGAAAGCTATCTATGCTTCAAATTGTCAACGACACAGCTCTCATTGAGAGGGTCGAAGCAGGCTATAAGCCTGAAAACGACGGCTTCTGATTCAGGCTTGTTTTAAAATCTCATAAAAACCAGCGAGCATGACGCACGGCTGAATTCTTTCCATAATTCAAGATTTATGCAACGAATGCCGCCAAACCTTCCCAGCTGAAATCAGCAGAATAACTGCTAGAAGCGGGAGCAGCACAAAGGTTGGGATGACACCGAGAAGCCGCCCGCCGATGAAGGTGCCGACAACGGAACCAGCCGCCATCACGGCGACAAACAGGCGGTTTTTGCCGAGAATAGCAAAGCTGCTATCGCGGCTGTATCGGGTAAACCCGACCAGCATGGTTGGCAAGCTGACCGCCAGTGACAGGCTCCCCGCGAGCTTGATATCAGCGCCGAACAGCAGCACCAGCGTTGGAATCAGGAGTTCACCGCCTGCCACGCCAAGCAGGGAGGCAACAACCCCGATGCCAAATCCTGCAATGACCCCCGCGCCGAGCTGCAACGCGCCCGCGAGCAACGGTTGCCCTGCCCCGCTGGTATCATGCCCCAGCAGGAGGGCGGCTGCGATTGCCACCAGCAGCAGGGCAATTACCCTGTACAGCGTCTCGGACTTGAGGCGCGTTGCCCACCCTGCCCCGAACCATGCTCCTGCCAGACTACCAGCCAACAAGTTGACGATTATGGGCCAGTGGGCGGCCACATCTGTCCACGGCACCGTTGACGCGCGAAACGGCAGGGCCGTAGCGACCACAACAAGGCTCATGGCCTTGTTGAGAATAACCGCTTCCAGCGCCGCAAACTGAAACAAGCCAATAAGCAGCGGCAGGCGAAACTCTGCACCGCCAAGGCCGATGAGGCCCCCGAGCGCGCCGATGACAGCCCCGCCGCCAAAGGCAGCCGCATGACTTTTGGGGGCGGTATAGTTAGTAGCATCTGGCATGGCCGTTATATCCCACAGAATATCGCGTTTGATTAAGGGCTTATGATAGGAATGCAGGATGGCTGCAAGCGATGCGCCATCGGCAATAGCATGCTGCATAAGTCACGACTTTCGAAAGCCGCGCCAAATTCGGCATTTCGAGAAAAGCCAGGCATTGTAGGGGAGAGTATGCGCCTTACATCAGTAAAATGTAAGGCGCTGAAAGCTAGAGCGCGTCCACTTTACTCGGGGTCATATCCGCAGGATTTGAAGTAGTTGGCGCATTCTTGCGGCTCGAACAGCGTGACAATGTGGCCGACTGTATTCCATAAGCCCTCGACGGTCCGCTCGGCTTTGGCGCGCAAGACATTTTTGAGCTTGGCGAAGGCTTTCTCGATGGGGTTGAAGTCTGGACTGTAGGGCGGAAGGTAGAGTAACCGGCACCCTGCACCTTCGATTGCGAGACGCACCCCCTCCGTTTTGTGTGCCGGCAGGTTGTCCATGATGACGATGTCGCCCGGCACCAAGGTTGGAATGAGAACCTGTTCGACATAGGCCTGGAACGCGACGCCGTTCATCGCACCGTCGAGGACCATGGGTGCGGTCATGCCGGATAGCCTGAGCGCGCCGGCAAATGTCGTTGTCTTCCAGTGCCCGTGCGGGATCGGGGAGCGGCATCGATCTCCGCATAGGGCTCGTCCGCGAAGCCGGGACATCTTCGTGCTCAGGCCTGTTTCATCAATGAAGACGAGGCGCGCCGGATCGAGATCGAGCTGGCCGTCGAACCAGTCCTCGCGACGTTTCAGGAGGTCGGGACGCTCCTGCTCCAGTGCATGCGCGGTCTTTTTTTGAAAGTCCAGCCGCGCTTTCGCAGCCAGACATCAAGCGCACTACGGCCAATGGAAACGGCTCTCTCCTCATGCAATCGCAGGACCATCTCATTAAGCGTGATGTCCTTCGCCTCTTCGATCATGCCGAAGATGAAGTCCTCGTGAGTATCCAGGCGTGAGCCGCTGCGTCGGCCCTGCTTCGCTGGGGTCAACAGACCAGCTCGCGCACTCGCAATCCAGGCGATGGCTGTCGAAACCCCAATCCCAAATCGGGCTGCCGCTGAACGCGCCGACATGCCATCCCGCGACGCAGCCAGAACGCGGCTACGCAGATCATCACTGAAAGCCCGGGTCATATTGCCTCCGACCAAATCACCAGTCGAAGCGATGGAATCAGAATTCCGCGGACAAGGGAATCCTCAATGCGATTCCGCGTTCAATGGACGCGCTTGTCTTATGATTTCCGTGCTTCTTCGTGAGATAAAGAAGCGCCGGAGAGGACGGCCATCCTTCTCCGGCGATGG
>NZ_JAUOZU010000033.1 GCF_030551875.1 Fluviirhizobium alvei
CGCTTCATGCCGTCCGTCTCCTGGTTATGACGGACTCTACCAAAATTTGGAGGAAGTTCAGGGGCTCAGGTCATTCGGAATCGGCAGCTCTCGCCCCCAAAGGCCGGTTGGTGAATGCCGACATCTGTCAGGCCGAGGATCTGCTCCGGTCAGGGGCCGGGGGATCTGCGCATAGTCCACACATCAAATGCTTGACAGGCGCCGCGATGTGGGTGATTGGAGCTCTATTGGCGGGTGTAGCTCAATGGTAGAGCGAGAGCTTCCCAAGCTCCAGACGAGGGTTCGATTCCCTTCACCCGCTCCACTCTCACTGACGCAATGACTGAACTATTGCGGTCGCAAGTTTTTCACGATATCTAGCCCACATTGATGTCCTACAATGTGTACAACAATGGCTGGAAAAACGTCTTCAAAGATGCGTCATCTCAAGCTGCGTGGCGGGACATGGTCATATGTTCGGCGCGTGCCGGTGGATGTGTCCATGCTTGATGGGAGAGCACCGGCTATCCAGAAAGCGCTAGGCACTGCCGATCCGCGCGAGGCGAGGCTGCTGCGTGACAAATTGGAGCGAGAGGATAATCGTCTGTGGCAGACGCTTCGTGACATTGACGACTGGCAGGCGGCGATTGATCTACAAAATCGCTGGGGTTTCAGCAAAATGGAAGAGACAGACCATAGGCACATGACTTCCGATAAAAGGCTCGAACTCGTTGATCGTGCCCTTGCCAGCGTCAGTCTTGTGATCGGGAAAAACATCCGAACTGACTTGAGTAAGTCCACTGACATCAAAGCCCGAGCCGCGCTTAGCATCGAGACTCGCCCGGTGACTGATGCCCTTACGGGACGCGCCTCCGCTCCCGACCTCATGGTGTCTGGACTTCCGGATTTCTATCTCGGCGAGATTATCGGCCATACTCTAGAAGGGAAAAGTCCTGCCCAACGAGAACGGACAGAGCGATGGCCCCGCCTCGCCGCTCGCCATTTTGTGGAAGAGATCGGTGATCGGTGTGTGGATAAGGTCAGCCGGACTGACGCCATCGCGTTCCGCAAACACCTTATTCGAAAAATGAAGACCACCAACCCGAAGACGGGTAGGGCCTTCACGGCAGATGCGGCAAGTCGTGAAATTGGTATTCTTCGCAAAATGCTTGCGGAGTTGTCCCTTTATATGGCGTGGCCCGAGTTTCGGAACCCATTCGCGGATATAAACTTCAAAAAGGAAAAGACTAGCCGCATGCCCATTCCTACGGACGCGCTACAACAGATGGCGACAACGGACGCACTATCGGGGATGAGCCTCGAGCGCAGAGCGCTTTATTTTGTATTACTCGAAACAGGGGCACGGCTTTCCGAAGTCTGCAACCTGCGGCCGGATGCCATTCGACTCGACGTTGCTGTGCCTCACATCGTTATCGAGGGGACCGAAGAGCGCGAGATCAAGACTGCGTCCAGCCGGAGAAGAATTCCGCTTGTCGGTCTGGCGCTTGAAGCAGCCAAGAAGTACCCGTCCGGCTGGCCAAACTTCTTCGACCAAGAAAACCGTTTGTCAGCAGCTCTTGGTAAGTATTTGAAGGAAAAAGGGCTCGTGGAAGGCCGACAGGCCCCGGTTCATGGCCTGCGCCACGCGATGAAGGACAGGTTGCGCGCAGCAGACGTCCGCCCTGATCTAATAGACCAAATACTCGGCCACGGTCGGAAAGTGCCCGTCTATGGCGAAGGCTTCTCGCTGGAAATGGTGCGGGACGCCTTACTGAAAATTGCACTTCCGTTCGACAAAGGCGTATTGGATTAATATCATCCCATCGGGGCCGTGATTAAGGAAGATCCGCGACACGTTTTCATCGTATGAGCCCATTGAAAATTGGGCTGATTACGAAGCCCAAATGCCCGAACAATGCGGCCTATCGCCTAGCCACAAGGCCAAGAGTCGTTTTTGCTTCTCACTTTTGTAGCAGAGCGTTGCGCCAAACCCACGGTGAAAACACTCCGTAGCCCATGAACCTGGGGGACAATGTGCGGCGGCTCAAAATGTAGCCAATATACATCGCGATGGCAGCCATCGCGAAGCACACTGCGGATAAAGTGCGGCCAACGCTGATGTTAAATTTCTCAAGAAACAAAAATAGCGCAGAACACAGTAAATAATTCGCCGCAAAATAAATTATTACTCCGATAGAGAAATAAAAAATCTTGCCTGGAGGAGTTATTTTTTGCGAAGTGGTGAATCTTCTCAGTAATAAAAAATAGAAAATAACGAATGAGGATAGAAAATACATGTATACAAGTGAGACATTAATTTCATAATCGCTGGGAACTAAATAAGATACGTCTATCTGATACTTGAAAAATTGATCAATTGATGTCGGATTTAAAACACATCCAATAAGTGAAAAGAGGAAGAAAACACAAGTGTAGAGAGAGGCGCTAACGATGCGTTTAGGTATGGATTCCGAGGAAAAAAACGCGAAAGTGGCCAGTTGCATCCCCAAGGACGCTAAAGCGTAAACGGGAACAAGACCTACGGATAAAGCAAATAGAGCGAATATGTATAAAGTTACTCCAGCGTTGCTTAGCGTCGCTGCAACCTCTTCAATATTTCTTGTCCCAGAGAAGTTCTCCCCAACGGGAATAGTCTCAAACGTGGAGGTCATGAGACCCATTACACAACCGAAAAGGAGAAGATCGATTACGCTTGGCCGAAACAGTGTCGCGGGACTATCGATCGCGAAAATGCGTCGCGAATTGGTAGGATGCGCGTCCAGAGGTAACGAGAGATTCTTGCGAACCGACGGTGAAAGAGGCTCGGGTCCGATCGCAGCCTTTGCAGCCAAGTCACCGCTGAATGCCGCCGCTACTTGATCAGCGTAGTATTCTCGCAATCGAAGAAATGACTGATGATATGCAAAGAGAATGCTGGCCAAAAGGAGCGGTTTCAACACATCTCCTAAGCGAAATATCACGATTTCTTTGAAGTATCCACTCCACGCCGCCAATATCGAAAGAGTGGAAGCCCCGCCATTTGTCCATTCCCTCCAAATCTCTGCCGCTTCGGCCAAGTCAAAATAAATGATAATAAAAAAGGATAAAGTAAGATAGACGGCTGCGCTAAGAATAAGACCGCGAGCTAGAAATGTGATACTCACGTCACCGTTCTTCAAGTGCCCCAGTTCATGAGCTATTCTTACATCAAACTCATCGGGCCTTGCCGCGAGAAGATATCGAAGACCTCGACCCATGAGGATCGTTTTACTACGACATCCAAACACGATGGCGTTTCGATTGCGGATGTCGGCGTCAATGAGCAGTCTAGGAGTTTGCAAGGCCAGTCGATCACAGATATATGATACCCGTACCTCAATCGGATCTGAGTTTACTACCTCTTCGCTGGGCCCAAACGACCGCTCGCGAAAGATGGGATGGATTGCGTAATAAAATAGCGCGCCAATCGAGATCGCCAAGGTGCCAACGCTACCGGACATGAACGTGATCAAGTCCGACCCAGTCGGTCGATTTCCAATCTGGTCAAGCACGTATAGTGTTGTGGTGAAGCTTGTTAGCAGAACGGCGGAAAGGAGAATCGCGAAGTTAGCCCGCGTTAAGCTAGGGAATGCCAGAATGTTAACTTGCACTTCCATGAGCCTTTCATGTCGGTGAGCTAATAGCTTCCTTAATTGTCTCGCCGATTTCTGCGACTACGGCATCATCGCAGCCCAATTCCTTAGCTCTTGTCTTGGCGGCGTCGACGACTGTTGTTACCTGGTTATCCGATAACGCTATGGGCGGCTTCGATCTAAACCGCTCGTCGATCCAAGCTCTAAGCTTCACGCTCAGATTTTCTTTTACACCTGCAACGGCCTCCTCAGCGAGTTGCGCGATTGCAGGCTGCGCCAAACGCCATAATTCGCGTATGACTATCGCCCCAACGTTGGCCAAGACGACAGCAATGACAGGACCATCTCCTGATCCGCCGAAGGCTAGCGCGTGATCTCTCTTCGAAGAGGCAGGTCTTGAATAGGCATCTACTAGTTCGTCGTAAAATTCGGATTCTGCCGGTGCTAACTTCTGCGTGAGTGCGCGGCCAAACTCTTTGCCCAACAAGATATCTTCTTCCACGTCTGCCTCCCCAGCGTTGCGCGCAGAAATGTCCCCGAAAGTATTATACAGTAAAGCGCGCAACCGAAAAGTAAACAAAAATCTTCGCGAGCCTCACTTAAGTCTTTGCTCACCCTTTTTGACCCCAAGGCCCCGGCTTCGAACAGGTCCCTATCGGAAACAGCGTTGTTGAAGATCGCCCACGCCGTGACCGATATGCATGACAGGACGTGGCTGAGCGTCAGAGGGCTGAGCGACTGCTCCCCCGTGCCAAAGGGCCTGTACGGGCCGTGGCAACATACTTGTCATGCGCGGTCACGGCCGATGCGTCAGCCTTGCCAGCGACAGTGCTGTTGATCGCGGCACCATGATACGGCCAGACACGGGATCGGCGATCTTTCGAAGAACTCCATCCGTTTCGATGAAGCTGCTGAACAGGATGAAGGGGATAGTGTCGGCTATGCCCATTTCCCGACTGATCCCACACAGTGGCCTGCTGCCGGTTTCATGGACACCGAGTTAAGGTGTTTCCAATGAAACTGGAGCGAAGGAATGCAACGAAGAA
>NZ_JAUOZU010000034.1 GCF_030551875.1 Fluviirhizobium alvei
GAGCCGATGAACCGGTCCCAGCCCTGGCGAATGCCGGCTTCGACCGCGACCCTGACCTTGGCTGTGCCGAGCACGGAAGCCTGATAGTCCGCCGACTGCTCTTCGAACAGTTCGAAGGAGGGAACGGAGACGACGCGCGCGGCAACCGATTTGGCCGCCAGCAATTCCTTAGCCTTGACCGCGATCTCGACTTCCGAACCCGAAGCGAAGATCGTGACCGTCGCATCCTTGTTTTCGTGAAGCACATAGGCGCCCTTTGCCGACAGGTTTTCGGCGACGAATTCGGTCCGGGCGGCGACGAGGTTCTGGCGCGTCAGCGCGATGCCCGACGGGCGATGCTGGTTTTCGAGCGCCACCTGCCAGCATTCGACGGTCTCGGTCGCATCGGCCGGACGGAACATCAGAAGGTTCGGAATGGCGCGCAGGGCCGCCATCTGTTCCACCGGCTGGTGGGTCGGGCCATCTTCGCCGAGACCGATGGAATCATGGGTCAGCACATGGATGACGCGGATGCCCATCAGTGCAGCCAGGCGGATCGACGGACGGCAATAGTCCGAGAAGATCAGGAAGCCACCCGAGTACGGGATCAGGCCGCCATGCAGCGCAATGCCGTTCATGGCCGCGGCCATGCCATGCTCGCGGATGCCCCAGTGGATATAGCGACCCGAGAAATCGGTCGGCGTGATCGAGGCGGTCTGGCTGGTCTTGGTATTGTTGGAACCGGTCAGGTCGGCCGAGCCGCCGAGCGTTTCCGGCACGACGCCATTGATCACTTCCAGCGCATCTTCCGAGGCCTTGCGGGTGGCGACCGTCGGCTTGGTGTCAGCGAGCTTCTGCTTGTAATCGCTGACGGCAGACGACAGCGCTGCCGGAAGCTGGCCGGAGAACCGGCGCTCGAACTCGGCCTTCCTGGCGGAGGAAGCGAGACGTTTGTCCCATTCGGCGCGCACAGCGGCACCGCGGCCACCGGCGGTCCGCCAGGCAGACAGAACATCCTCGGGGATCACGAAAGCTTCGGACGGCCAGCCGAGTGCGACGCGGGTAGCGGCGATTTCGTCGGCTCCGAGCGGCGAACCGTGGACCTTGTGGGTGCCGGCCTTGTTGGGAGCGCCGAAGCCGATCACCGTCTTGCAGGCGATCATGGTCGGCTTGTCGGACTGGTGGGCGGCCCGGATTGCCGTTGCGATCGCTTCGGGATCATGACCGTCGACCGCAATCGTGTTCCAGCCCGAAGCGCGGAAGCGCGCATGCTGGTCGGTCGAATCCGTGATCGAGATCTTGCCGTCGATCGAGATGCCATTGTCGTCCCAGAGAACGATGAGCTTGTTGAGCTTCAGGTGGCCGGCGAGCGAGATCGCTTCCTGGCTGATGCCTTCCATCAGGCAGCCGTCACCAACCAGCGCATAGGTATGATGGTTCTGGAGATCGGCGCCGAACTCGTCGGACAGTTTCTTCTCCGCGATCGCCATGCCGACGGCATTGGCAATGCCCTGGCCGAGCGGACCGGTGGTGGTCTCGATGCCGGAGGCATGACCATATTCCGGATGGCCGGCAGTCTTGGCATGCAACTGACGGAAGGACTTGATGTCCTCGATCGTCATGTCTTCGTAGCCGGTGAGATAGAGCAGCGAATAGATCAGCATCGAGCCGTGACCGGCCGACAGCACGAACCGGTCGCGATCGGCCCACAGCGGCGCCTTCGGATCGAACTTCAGGAACTGCGTAAACAGCACCGTGGCAATATCGGCCGCCCCCATCGGAAG
>NZ_JAUOZU010000035.1 GCF_030551875.1 Fluviirhizobium alvei
TCGGTCTGGCGGGCGATTTCCTGCACGATCGAGATCTTCTCGGCAATCGTGCGCATCGCACCGACGGCACGACCGACAGCCTCGCCGGACACTTCCGCGTCCTTGGCCGACTGGCGGGCGATCTTTTCAGTCTGGGCGGCGTTATCGGCATTCTGCTTGATGTTGGCGGCCATCTCTTCCATCGAAGCGGACGCTTCTTCAGCCGAAGAGGCCTGTTCGGTCGCACCCTGCGACAGCTGTTCGGAGCTGGCAGACAGTTCCTGGCTACCCGAGGAGACATTGACCGAGGCCGAAAGCGCATCGGCAACAACGCCACGCAGTCGTTCCACCATGCTCTGAAGTGCGAGACCGAGCGTATCCTTGTCCGAGAGCGGCTTCGGCGTCACCATCAGGTCGCCATTGGCAATCTGGTCGGCAATGTTTGCCGTATTGCGCAGGTTGCCGGTCATGACGTTGATCGTGGTAACGAGATCCTTGATTTCGTCGTTCGTCTTGATCTCGATGTTCTGGTTAAGATCACCGAGCGACACAGCGTTCGCAACAAACTGGATCTTCTTCAAACCTGCGCTGATGCTCAAAGCAATCCAGGCGGCGATAGCGATGGCGGCAATGATAGCCAAGGCAGCGACACCAACCAGGATGTTACGCGTGCTGTTGTAGAGGACATCTGTGTCAACGTCCGCCTGATTCATGTCATCGCGATTCTTTTCGATCCGCGTATTAATGATTTCTTCGATGCCGTCGACAACGGCGCGCGCATCCACGGTTGCAAGCTTGATGGCACCCACCCTGTCGCCTGCCTGGGATAGCTGGAGGATCTTTCCATCGAGCGCGACGATCTGAGCATATTCGGCCTCCACAGACTTCCAAGCCTGCTTGCCCGCGTCGCTCGAAGCCTTCTCCTGCAGAAGTCTAACGAGTTCGACGAACTTGTCCTGGTTCGTCTTGCTCCGTTCCGCATATTTCTGGAGATCGGCCGGATTCTCTGACAAAGCCATGTTGGTCTGGGCGCGCGTGATGCGGAGCTGTATGTTTGCAAGCTCCTGTGCCTTCTCCAATCGAAGCGCAGGACCAGAGATCACATCGGAGATCGACTGGTTCAGGACGCCGAGACTGTAGATTCCATAGCTCATCGCTCCAATCAGGAGGGCAATCATAAATCCAAATGATACAGCGAGTTTCGCCTTGATGGTAAATCGCATTTGAACTTTCCTTTCGTGATGAGAAAAATTTTTCTGTCGTTTTGGTTGAACGATACCGACGAACAGCTGGCGACACGGACATCCGTGTTGGCAATCAATCAGGTCGCGACTTTATGGGCGGTGTTGGTAGCGCGCTTGCTCGCGCGCTGCCAATTCATTTGGATTTCAGGCACTTTCCCTGAAATCATCGTCGTCGGCATCGGGTCCACCCATCGACATGTCGAGGGCAAAACCCTTGCTGCGTGTTGCGCTCATGGATGAAGCGGTTGGCGCCTTCTTCGGCTTTACCATTGCCGGCTGCCGGGCTGCCGGAGCAGCCATCTTCGCTGCCGTCGCGCGGAGCTTCTCAGCATGGTTCTGCTGGCGGTTGGCCGAATTGTCGACCTTGAAGAAGGCGATGGACGCCTGCAGCTCTTCTGCCTGGGCGGCGAGCTCTTCGGAGGTGGCCGACA
>NZ_JAUOZU010000036.1 GCF_030551875.1 Fluviirhizobium alvei
GCCCAGCAGGCGCGTGCGCGTGGCTTCGCCCTCGACATGTCCATGGGCGGACCAGATTCCGATGACGACGATTTCAGAGAGTCGGCATAACGATGACCTGCCGAAGCGACTTTATCCTGACGGCAGTGCGCCGTCGCCGGTAAGTCGCTTCGGTCGGAAAACTAACGAGTATTGATAGTAGGCAAATGCAGCGGAAACGGTTCCGCCGCCAGAATTTAAAACCGGGTGCAAACCAACAGCTGGGTTGCCCAAACGGAGGTTACTTTCATATGCGCTTTACAATAAAAGCCAAACTTGCGGTAGCATTCGGGTTGCTCATCGCTGTGACTGCCACCTGCGCAGCATTCGGCATTCGAGGAGTGAGCCTCGTAGCGACGATGCAAGATGAACTTGTGACGGGTCCTGTGCATCAAAGCACTGTCTCTGCCCAACTCGCAGGAGCTTTTGACGTGATGCGTCTTGCAGAAGCGGATCTCCTTCTTGCAACAGACGCGGCCGAAAAAAAGCGTGCAATGTCTTCTCTTGAGGATTCCCGAGCAGAGTTTGTAAAAGCGCTGCAGGATGGAAATGATTCCGCACCGGCTGAATACAAGCCAAAGTGGGAGGAAATTCGTGCCTTCTGGGACACCTATTCCAAAATCAATGATCGACTTGTGAGCCTGGCGACCGCCGGCGATCTGAATGGTGCCATAGAACTGAAGCGCATTGAGGGTACGGAGGCATCGGACAAACTCGACAGCCTTTCCGAAAATCTCGAAAAGCTGGTTTCGGATGCAATTGATACCGGTGACGAGGCTGCAGACCAGGCATTTCAGGGCACATTATCAACGCTGCTGATAATCTCGGTAGTGGGTATTATTCTATCGATTGTATCGGCGATCTGGATTGCGATGAGTGTGATCAGAGGGCTGACGACGGTCAAGACGGCGACCAGCGCGGTCGCTCTCGGAGACCTCGACCAACGGATTTCTGTTCGGACGAACGACGAGATCAAGGACCTGGTCGATACAATGAACCGGATGACTGAAAATCTGCGCCAGACCGCTTTCGTTGCCAAGCAGATTTCTGAAGGCGACCTGTCTCTGGATGTCCAGCCGCTTTCCGAAAAAGATACCCTTGGCATCTCGATGAAGAACATGGTCGCCAATCTGCGTGAGACAGCCAATGTGGCTTCACAGATCTCCAACGGCGACCTGATGGTGACGCCGAAGCCGCTCTCGGACAAGGATACGCTCGGTCTCGCACTTCAGAGCATGGTGGAACGTCTGCGTGGCGTTGTTGCCGATGCGCTTTCTGCCTCGGTCAATGTCTCCTCGGGCAGCCAGGAACTGTCGGCAAGCTCCGAACAGCTGTCGCA
>NZ_JAUOZU010000037.1 GCF_030551875.1 Fluviirhizobium alvei
TCCAATGAAACTGGAGCGAAGGAATGCAACGAAGAAAGTTCAGCCGCGAATATAAGCTTGAAGCGGTAAGATTGGTTATTGAGCGCAGCGTCAGCGTTGCGCAGGCAGCCCGCGATCTGGATGTTCACGAGAACGTTCTGCGCAAATGGGTCAAGGAATATGGTTCTGATCCAGTGCAGGTCTTTCCAGGCCACGGGCAAATGAAGCTCGAGCAGCTTGAGATCGAGCGGCTGCGCAAGGAAGTTGCCAAGCTGAAAGCGGAGCGTGATATCCTAAAAAAGGCCGCTGCCTACTTTGCGAAGGACGTGATATGAAGTTCGCGTTCATTGCAAAGCACCGTTCGATCTGGCCGGTGGCATGGCTCTGCGAAGCGCTGGGTGTCTCTCGTTCCGGCTTTCATGCCTGGCTTAATCGTTCTCCGAGCCACCATGCCCGGTATGACGAGGTTCTTCTGGACAAGATCAAAGGCAGTTTCAAAGAGAGTGATCGCACCTATGGTGCCCGGCGTGTCTGGCACGATCTTCTTGCTGAAGGCTTTTCCTGCGGCCTGCATCGTGTCGAACGGCTCATGCGTGAGAATGCACTGAGAGCAAGACCGAGAAGGCGCGGCCTGCCGAAGGACGGCGGTGAACGGTCGGTCATCATGCCGAACGTATTGGATCGTCAGTTTGCGGCCGACAGACCGAACCGAAAGTGGGTGGCCGATTTTACCTATCTATGGGCTGGCTTTATGTCGCCGCCGTTATAGACCTGTTCTCCCGTCGTGTTGTCGGCTGGTCGATGAACTCCAGCATGACCTCCCAGCTCGTGACCGATGCTCTGATCATGGCGATCTGGCGCAGAGGAAAACCGGACGCGTTGCTGCATCACTCAGATCAGGGCAGCCAATACACCAGCGAGCAGTTCCAGCGTCTCATGGCTGACCATGGCATCACCTGTTCGATGAGCCGGTCGGGCAATGTCTGGGACAATGCTGCGATGGAAAGCTTCTTCTCATCACTCAAAACGGAAAGGACGGCCCGCAAAGTCTACAGAACCAGACACGACGCCAAGGCAGATGTGTTCGATTACATCGAGCGCTTCTACAATCCCAAGCGTCGGCATTCGACACTGGGTTATCTCAGCCCGATGGAATTTGAAAACAAACTGGGATTAGCTTAACTCGGCGTCCGAAAAACCGGCAGCAGGCC
>NZ_JAUOZU010000038.1 GCF_030551875.1 Fluviirhizobium alvei
ATTACTCGATGATGGAGGCGACGATGCCTGCACCGACGGTACGGCCACCTTCGCGGATAGCGAAGCGGAGCTTTTCTTCCATCGCGATCGGAACGATCAGTTCAACGGCAACGGTCACGTTGTCGCCCGGCATCACCATTTCGGTGCCTTCCGGCAGCGAAACGATACCCGTCACGTCCGTTGTGCGGAAGTAAAACTGCGGACGGTAGTTGGTGAAGAACGGGGTATGACGGCCGCCTTCTTCCTTCGTCAGGATGTAGGCTTCTGCCATGAACTTCTTGTGCGGCTTCACCGAACCCGGCTTGCAGAGAATCTGGCCGCGCTCGACGCCATCACGGGTCACGCCGCGAAGCAGTGCACCGATATTGTCGCCAGCCTGGCCCTGATCGAGCAGCTTGCGGAACATTTCAACGCCCGTGCAGGTCGTCTTCGTGGTCGCGCGGATGCCGACGATTTCCACTTCTTCGCCAACCTTGACGATACCGCGCTCGACGCGGCCGGTCACGACCGTACCACGGCCCGAGATCGAGAACACGTCTTCGATCGGCATCAGGAACGGCTGGTCGATCGGACGTTCCGGGGTCGGGATGTAAGCGTCAACAGCTGCCATCAGTTCGCGGATCGCGTCTTCGCCGATCTTCTTGTCCGAATCTTCGAGAGCGGCCAGAGCCGAGCCCTTGATGATCGGAATATCGTCGCCCGGGAAGTCGTAGGACGACAGAAGTTCGCGAACTTCGAGTTCGACGAGCTCGAGCAGTTCCGGATCGTCGACCTGGTCGACCTTGTTGAGGAACACGACGATTGCCGGAACGCCAACCTGACGGGCGAGCAGGATGTGCTCGCGGGTCTGCGGCATCGGGCCGTCGGCAGCCGAGCAAACCAGGATCGCGCCGTCCATCTGGGCAGCACCGGTGATCATGTTCTTGACGTAGTCGGCGTGGCCGGGGCAGTCAACGTGGGCATAGTGACGGTTGGCCGTCTCATATTCGACGTGTGCCGTCGAGATGGTGATGCCGCGGGCCTTTTCTTCCGGAGCGGCGTCGATCTGGTCATACGCCTTGAACTCGCCGAAAAACTTCGTGATAGCCGCCGTCAGCGACGTCTTGCCGTGGTCAACGTGGCCGATCGTGCCGATGTTCACGTGCGGCTTGGTGCGCTCGAACTTGCTCTTTGCCAT
>NZ_JAUOZU010000039.1 GCF_030551875.1 Fluviirhizobium alvei
GCTTGTCTTATGATTTCCGTGCTTCTTCGTGAGATAAAGAAGCGCCGGAGAGGACGGCCATCCTTCTCCGGCGATGGGTGACGGATCGTGAAACGCGAGGCCGCCATTCTTGCGAATGCCGGGCCGAGCTAGAGTATGATCGCCCCCATCTTTTCCAATCGTCCTGAACGGATACCCGAGCTTCAAGGCTCGGATGACAAGCATGGGAGATCAGAAAAGATGACGGACATTACCATCGGCGCGGACATCTCGAAAGACCATATCGATCTGCACAGCCTGCCGGATGGCCAGACGTTGAAGGTTGCCAATGACCGCAAGGGCTTTGCAGCCATTCTCAAATGGATCGGGGCAAAGCGCGTGCAGCGCATCGTCTTCGAGCCCACCGGCCCCTACCACAAGGCCTTCGAGCGGTTCATGGTTGTCCAAGGCCTACCTCTCTCGAAGCTCAATCCGCGTCTGGCCAGACGCTTTTGTGAAGCCACAGGCCAGCTTGCCAAGACAGACAGGATCGATGCCGCGCTGCTTTCCCGTTATGGCGCGCTTCTCGAGCCACGCCTCCTGCAGGCTAACACGCAAACCCACAATGACTTGAAAGAGTTGCATATGGCGCGTCTGGCCCACATTAAGGACAGCACGGCTGCAAAGAACAGGGAAAAGAGCCTCACAAACCCGCTCTTGAAGAGACACAATGGCGAAAGGCTCAGGCAGATCGAGCGCCAGATCAAGGCCGTGGACGAAGCCATCATGGCGCTCATTGTCGAAGACGAGGCCTTCAAGGCCAGGTTCGACATACTCGTCTCCATCCCCGGCGTGTCGCAGGTCACCGCATTCATGCTTCTCATCGAGATGCCTGAACTGGGCCAGCTCAATGAGAAGGCCGCAGCCGCGCTCTGCGGTCTTGCCCCCATAAGCCGCCAGTCCGGACGATGGACCGGAAGCGCTTTCATTGCTGGCGGACGGGCCATCGTCCGCCACGCACTCTACATGCCAGCCCTCGTCGCATGCCGCTTCAACCCGGATCTCAAGGTCAAATACAGCCAGCTAAAAGCCGCTGGAAAACCACCAAAGGTTGCCATCACCGCCATCATGCGAAAGCTTATCGTCCTCGCAAACGCGTTGCTCCGGAAAAATCAAAAATGGGAGCCAAGACACCCTTGATCAAAACGGATACTCTA
>NZ_JAUOZU010000004.1 GCF_030551875.1 Fluviirhizobium alvei
CTGAGCTCAGCCAGGCAATCAACGTAGCGGGTGAATTTGCCGGCAGCAGATGGTCGGGACAGGCCCGACCATGACGACTACGAATGTTGCGCTCGACTACGACGGCGATGGCGCGTCCGACCATAGCCGAGGCGCAAACCTCTCGACTATCATCCTCGGCCCTGTGCCGAGGATCTGCCTTGATTTGCCACACAATCGACGTCGTGACTGAATTCGGCGGCAGCGGATGGTCGGGACAGGCCCGACCATGACGGCGGTACGGGTATCCGACCATGACGCCGTTGGACGGACGCTACCATGAACAGCGGCGCAGCCCTCTCGACCGTCATCCTCGGCCCTGTGCCGAGGATCTGCTGAGCTCAGCCAGGCAATCAACGTAGCGGGTGAATTTGCCGGCAGCAGATGGTCGGGACAGGCCCGACCATGACGAAAGCAGGAAGCCCAGCCATGACAAATATTGAGTGCCGCCCGCACCCGAAACGCCCGTGTTCCCGCCGGAACAGCGGCAAATCCCGGCATTCGTTAGAACCCTCTCATCAACAGGGGATGAGGCGCGGCCCAGGGCAAATGGCCCCTCTCCCGGAACAGAACGGAGATGACCATGTTCAAGACCATTCTCGCAGCCGTCGCTGCCACGATCGCCCTCACTGCCCCGGCGCAAGCCGGCTTCCTGTTCAAGAAGCAGGACAATGCCATCGAAGTCGCCTTTCTCGAAAGCAAGAATGCCAAGACCGGCTGGCTCGATGTCCTGAACGCTGCCAAGCCCGAGAAGAAGGTGAAGAAGACCATTCACACCTCGCCGGTCGCCCGCAAGCTCGTCTCCTTCGATAGCGCCGTGGCACCGGGCACCATCATCGTCGACAATTCCGAGCGTCGCCTCTACCACGTCATCGCGCCGGGCCTTGCCATGCGCTACGGCATCTCGGTCGGCCGCGACGGTTTCCGCTGGACCGGCACCGAAAAAGTGACCGCCAAGACCGAATGGCCGAGCTGGAACCCGCCGGAAGAAATGCGCATCCGCGAGGCCAAGAAGGGCCACATCCTGCCAGTGCGCATGGAAGGCGGCATCGACAATCCGCTCGGCGCCCGCGCGATGTATCTCGGTTCCACCGAATATCGCATCCATGGAACCAACCAGCCGGCATCGATCGGCCAGGCCATGTCCTCGGGCTGCATCCGCATGGCCAACGAGGATGTCGAACATCTCTATGCCAGCGTCAAGATCGGCGCCACCGTCGTGGTCCGCGATTGATATCCACTTCAGAAACAAACCCTTAAGGCCCTCGGCATCACTCCGGGGGCCTTTCCGTTCAGTCGTCGTTGCTGGCGTCGAGCGTGTCGACCTTCCGACCATGGTCGCGCGCCGCCTCCATCACCTTCACCTTGGCGGCGAGTGCTTCGAGGCAGGCAATAAAACCCGTCAGATCGGTATAGAGCGCTTCAGGTTCGGCTGCATGGATTGCGACATGGCCGCCGCGACGCTCCACCCCGCCATCGAGCATCAGGTTCTCGATCATGCCGAAATCCTCGAGCGACAGCCCGTCCGGCCCGCGCTTGTGACCATGATCGTCAATCGAAACCTCGCCATTGTAATAGGCGAGCACCCGCTCATAGTGATTGGCCGCGACGTTGGTATAGACGGCAACGAGCTTGCCCTGCCCGCACATATAGCCGAGTTCGAACACCGTGCCGGGATCAGCGGCGATGCCGCGGAACGGCGTCAGGTTGGCGATCACCGCCTGCGACTGATTCATCATATGCTCGTCGATCTCGCTGATCGCGAGCCCCATCTGTCGCAGACTGTCGGTCTTGGGGATTTCGAGATCGCCGGGGCAGAGCGGCTCGAAACCATACTGTCGCGCAAGTTCGGCCTTCCGCGTCAACATCTCGCGTGCGTTGGGAAGGAAAACTTCGGGTCCGGCAATATAGAGCTTCATCGTCATGGCGATCTTTCGAATTCATAAACACTTCAAAGACCTAGCATGACGATACCGGGTTGGGAAGCTCGCCGGAAAGGCGGAAGGCGGCTTATACCAAGTGTCGATGATAGGAAGCGATTGCGTGGGACCGGACGCCGTCATCCGACGCGCAGCAGACCGGAGAGCGATGCAAACGCATCGGTCTAGGATTGCGACAAAGTTTACTGCCGGAAAAAGCAGGCTCGAAATAGAGATTTCGATTGCCAATTTTAAAATGGTAATATTTTCTTAACCAAAGGGAGATCCCAAAAACATATACTTGCGAAAACTGGGCGGAACATGACTTACATCGTCAGCGAAACGACTGTCGTCAATACAGTCACAACCGGAATGCAGAGCGACCCTGCGATTACGGTTCTTGCCGATGGCGGCTGGATTGTGACCTGGGAAGACCAGATGTCGAGTTACGACATCCATCTAAAGGTCTTCAATGCCGATGGATCTGTTCGCGTCGATGAAACAACGGTCAATGACTATTCCACCGGTGAACAGCGCAATCCTCTGGTGGTAGCCCTCGCGGACGGCGGCTGGGTCGTAGTCTGGGAAAGCGTCGGGCAAAACACATCGGGCGTTACGTCCATCTACGAACAGGTCTTTCAAAGCGATGGTACGGCCATTGCGCCATCCGAACTGCTGGCCAGCGTTTCTTCGAGCAGCGATGCCAGCAACGTATCGCTTGCGGCTCTTGATCCCGCCGGCGGCCTCCAATCCGGTTGGGTACTCAGCTACCAGATGGGCAACGACACCTATTATCACACCGGCCATATCGACTACGACCAGTCGAACATCGCGACAATCGTCACCGATGGCGGCCTGTTACATGCCGCCACGACCGGGCTTCAGCAGGATGCGCAGGTCGCGCCTCTTGCCAACGGCGGGTTCATCGCCGCCTGGTTCACCTATACGGGCTACAACCCCGCCGATGTGCTTTTCACCATATACGACGAGAACCTGGATCCCGTGGCAGGCCTTGAGGAAATCTCAGTCGCTGTCGATATCATACCTGACGACTACTATCAGGGCCTGCCGCAAATTGCCGTTCTCGAAGGTGGTGGCTGGGTCATCGGCTGGTTGGGAATGGTCAACAATGCCCACGGCGATTTCTACCATAAGCTCCGCTTCTATGGCGCGGATGGGACGGCCGGCGATACGGTCACGCTGAATCTCGGCGAGACCGAGGGAACCAGCAGCGAGGGACTGGGACTGACGGCCCTCAATGGCGGTGGCTTCGTCGCAACCTGGGTGACGGCCTCGTCGACAAACACGCATGAGATCTACCAGCAGGTCTTTGACGCGCAGGGCGACAAGATTGGCACTGTCGGACATGTCAATACGACGACGACGGATACCCAGAACGCGCCCGAAGTTACCGCTCTTTCCAATGGCGGTTATGTGACCGTCTGGCGATCCTACACGCAGGGAAATCCTGTTGTTCCCGGATACGATATCTATCTGCAGGTCTTCGATGCCGAGGGTAACAAAGTGGATGGCGAAGTCCTCGTCTATTCGGATGAGACAGATCTCGCAAAGCCGCTTCCAGAAATCACGGCTCTGCAAAAAGGATCCTTCGTCGTCACATTCGAGGCGACCGGCCCGGATGGCTCGCTGGCCGGCATCGTTCAGAAAACCTTTGCCGTCCTCAACGAAGCACCGGCCGGCACAGACAAGGCTCTGACGGTTACTGAAGATACGGTCTACACGTTCACAGCCGACGATTTCGGCTTTTCCGACACCGATGGCGATAGTTTCGCCGGTATTGTCATTACCTCATTGCCGCTCAAGGGCACGTTGACTCTGAACGGGGTCACTGTCGCCGCGAACCAGTCTATCGATCTCGCCAATATCGCCGATCTTGTCTGGACGCCACCGACAAACCGGTCGGGCAATGCGCTCGCCGAGATTGGCTTCAAGGTTCGGGATGATGGCGGCACGCTTTCGGGCGGCGTCGACCTTGATCCGACCGCCAACAAGATCACCTTCAACGTTTCTGCGGTCACCGATGTAATTCTCGGCGATGGCGATGCCAACGCACTCAACGGCACTCTAGAGGACGATATTCTCAAGGGGCTGGCCGGCGACGACAAGCTAAATGGCAAGGCCGGTATGGACCGTATGGAGGGTGGTGCCGATGACGACACTTACACCGTCGATAACAGCGGCGACACCACCATCGAAAAGAAGAACGAGGGCACCGACAAGGTCTTGGCGTCAATCACTTTTGCGCTCGCCAACCATGTCGAGAACCTGACGCTTTCCGGAACCTCGGCGATCGATGGCACCGGCAATGGTCTCGGGAACATAGTGTTCGGCAACAAGGCGGCCAATCGTCTTACGGGTCTCGGCGGAAACGACACGCTTTCTGGCGGCGACGGCAACGATGATCTGGCCGGCGGCTCCGGCGTCGATACGCTGACCGGCGGCAATGGCACGGACCTGTTCGAATTCAGTCTCGCAAACGACTCCGGCAAGGGCGTCAAGGCGGATCACATTACCGATTTCAAACAGGTGGAAGACGATATCGACCTGTCGGGATTTGCCGGCACCTTCACCTATCTCGGCACGACGGCGTTTCGCGGGAAGGCAAACCAGATCCATGTTGCCTTTTCGGATGGTGATTCCCATGTTCAAATCGATTTCAACGGCGACAACATCCTTGATTTCGAAATCGTGCTGGACAATGTCGCGAAGCTGGCCAAGAGCGATTTCCTGCTTTGAGGCCGAGCCGGGAAGCAGCCACTCCCCGGCATTTTCATAACAATCTGGTTTCTTACTTGCAGGCCGAAACACCTTCACGCCGGCCGATCTCGATCAGCTCGGGCCGGTATTCAAAATGCATCGTGTCATAGTGATACCAGCGACCACCCCAGATGAAACCGTGGCGCTCGAAAATATCGATGATCTGCATCGGATATTTGTTGGCATATTTGGGCACATGGCCCGGCTTGCCGCCCGACCAGATCCAGTAGTCGGCAAACTTGGTGTTGATGTCGATCGCGGCACCGAAACTATGGACCGAGAGGTTTGTCTGGCCTGAAACCTTGCGCCAGTTGAACACGCCGGCGGACGGCGCCAGGTAGCGCTTGAGCTCGGCATGCGCCGCCAGTTCATCGCGCACTTTTCCGAGCGCCTTGTCGACACCATTGACCTTCGTCACCCGCAGCGTTTCACCGAACCACTCCACCGGCGAAAGCTCTGCTTTCACCACCTTGGCGCTGTCGCCATACATCGCCCGCATCAGCGCTTCCGAGCGGATACGACCGGGGTCGAAATTCACCTCCGGTCGGGTTTCGCAAGCGCCGGCCGGATAGGTCTGCTGCAGCGAATCCTCGATGTCGCCCTGCTCCAGCTTCTGGAAGTGGTCGCGCACCTTGCCGTCGTCGATGATGATTTCGGCACCGGATTTCATGCGGATCTTGCCATCGGCGACCGCAGCGATCGTGTCGGGATAGGCATCGCGGAGGATGCCTATCTTTTCGTCGAGCGTCAGCGCCGCAGCGGGCGAGGCAACGGCTGCAAGAAGCGCGAGCGCGGCCAGACCCTTATTCAACAGTGATCTTGAGATAATCGCCATCATCGCCTTCGAACACCTTGACGTTGATCGTCACGTCGCCCTGAAGCAGGAGCTCGCGCGCATCGCGGGTCATCGTCCCGTCGCGGATCATGCGTTCGGCTGCGGCGCGGTTGTCGACCGAAGAGAAGAACTGGTCGCCCTCGTCGCCGCGCTGACGGATCTTGAACTTGTGATAGTTGGCGCGATCCTGACGGATGATCTGCCAGGGCTCGCGCAGGCGCTCGCCGTTGGAATTGTAGAGATCGTCCTCGCCGATATAGGCATTGTACTCGTCCACCAGGTCATCGGCCCGAGCCATCTGGGTCGTCTGGAGAAGGAGGGCCGCCGCAATCGCGACGACGGCTGGAATGGTCTTGCGCATAAATGTCTCCCTTTGGACCGGTTGAGCCCCCGGCCCTGCACAATGTTGCAGCCAGAAGACGGTTCGTCACGTCGGTTTATTCGAAAAAAATTCAGTCACCACATGGTCTTGGCTGCGCGACCCGGCCAGTCGCGATCATAGCTGGCTCCGTCGAAACCGGCCTTGATTTCCGTCATCATCGCGCCCACCGTCGGCAGTGTATTCGCATCGACATGCTTGTCGCTGTTCCAGAGATCGGCGCGAATGACGGCGCGGGCGCATTGCACATAGACCTCGGCAATCTCGATCACCACCACCGAACGCGGGTGCCGCCCGTCCATTTCGAACCGGTGGCAGGTCTCCTCGTCGATCGCAACGATCGCCCTGCCATTGACCCGCATGGTTGAGTTGGAACCCGGGATGAGGAACATCAGCGCCACACGCGGATCGCGCACGATGTTGGCGAGCGAATCGACGCGGTTGTTGCCGCGCCAGTCGGGCAGCATCAACACATGGTCATTGTCGACGAACACCACCTGCCCGGCATCGCCGCGCGGCGAACAATCGAGCCCTTCAGGCCCGACGGTTGCCAGCGCCACAAAGGGAGACGCCTCGATCATGCGGCGATAGGCCTGCGTCAGGTGCGGCGTTACCTTGAGGATCGAGGCTTCGGCCGGTTCGCCATAAAGCGCATTGAGTTCCTCGACCGTCTCCACCTTGCGCATCGCCTGCTCCCTTGATCGTATGGGCGCCGCAAGCCGAAATTCGGATGACCGGCGCATTCTTTTCCGCCCGTCATCCTAACGAAAGACTGTGACAGCTACACGAGGAAATCGGTGATGGCAGTGATCACTTCCTGTGATTGAACGATGCGGCGATGGCCGAGACCGTTGGTCCAGCGCAGGGTCACATGCGCGCCCGCCCGGTCGTACCGACGTGCCGCATCGGCCTTCACTTCGCGATCGTCTTCGGCATGCAGGACGAGAACGGGAAGATTGCCACGGCTGGACAACATCCGCGCCGCATCGAAGAAGGTGGTCGGCCGACCTGTAATCCGCTCGACCCGGTGATCGAGCGCCAGCCGCGTCTTCGGCTTCAGGCCCAGCATCGAACCGAAATGATCGAAGGCCGAGGATGCCGTCGCCGGCGCCGCAATCAGAACCAGCCGGCCGGGATCGATCGCCTTGCCATATTCTTCGGGCAGCGCGGTCGCCATCGCGGAAACGAATCCACCGAACGAATGGCCGACGACAGCATCGAAGGGGCCCAGATGATCCCAGGCGGCGCGAATTCCGGCGAGCGCGAGCGGCACGGTGAGATTGCGCCCCGACGAATGGCCATGCCCGGGCAGATCGAGCCCGACGACCGCAAAGCCTGCCTGCCGGAGCCCGGTGATGAGCGTCTGCAGATAGGCGATCCGCGAGCCCCAGCCATGGACGACAAGCAGCGTCTTGCCGTTGGCGGTGCCGAGCGGTGCGAAACGATAGGCCGCCACGGTCCGGTTTGCCCCGATCGGCAGATCGGCCCGAATCCCTTCGGCCATCCGGGCCCGGGTGGCTGCCAGCAGCGCCTTTTCCTTGTGGTTCGTCGGCTTGCCGCCCGGTGTGCGGCTGAAGAGCCGGAAAGCGAGATTGCCGGCAGCCGCAGGCGAAACATGCCCGGTCAGATTGAGCGCTTGCCCTGTCAGCCTGAAAAGATAAGATGCCATCTATGTCGCCTCAAAATGTTCAATGCTGAACAATAAAGTACAAGAATGAACGAAAATCAAGTCCTCCCTTGGGACCATCCCCGTTTTCGGACCTGGATTGCCGTGGCCCGCGCCTGCCAGCTGATGCAGCTGACGCTGACGCGCAATCTCGCGCATCTGGATCTCAAGCCGCCGCATCTCGATATTCTCGCCAATCTCTACAAGCGCGAAGGCATCTCGCAACAGGAGCTGGCGCGCAAGCTGCTCGTCGGCCGGTCCAACATGTCGATGCTCCTGCCGCAGCTCGAAAAGCGCGGTCTGGTCGAGCGGCGGGGCGACGGGCGCGATCGGCGCGTCCTGCGTCTCTACCTGACCAAGGAAGGCAAGAACCTCACCGAGAAGGCCTTGAAGATCCAGACCGCGCTGATCGATCAGGTCATGGCCGGTTCGGATGAGGAACGCTGTATCCAGACCAGCGAACAGATGGAGCGCATCGTCGCCATGCTCCTCGAGGAGGACGAGGCCGACATGGTTAGCGCGGCTTCGCGCTGATATCGCGGCTCATGCCCTTGTCTGCGAGTTCCTGTTCGTAGGCGGCAAACAATTCGCCGCCCTTTTCGCCGAGTTCGCGGAGGTAGGACCAGGTATAGATGCCGCTGTCGTGGGAATCGTCAAAGCCGATGCGGATCGCATAATTGCCGACCGGCTGCACGGAAATGATCTGCACGTTGCGTTTGCCTGGCACCGTCAGCTTCTGGCCCGGACCATGGCCTTGGACTTCTGCTGACGGTGACAGAACCCGCAGCATCTCGGCGGAAAGTTCGAACGCCGTACCATCGTCGAAAGTCACCGCCAGGCGTTGGCGGTCCTTGGTTACACGCAATTCCGTCGGCCAGTTGCTCATGATCACATCCTTTTGTCCCCAGTTAGTTCGCGACTGTCGCATCTGCAAGACATTTTGCCTTCAAACATCATTAGGAGCATCCTATATTCGCTTGCTGACGGATAAGGCGCTCGGGCAGACTGGCGCCCGGAGGAGAACCGCATGAACAGCCATCCCGGTCCATTGGCCGAGACTGACAAGACACCCCCGATGATCGATCCGTTCGGACGGATGGTCTCCTACCTGCGCGTTTCGGTGACTGATCGTTGCGATTTCCGCTGCACCTATTGCATGGCGGAAAAGATGACCTTCCTGCCGAAGAAGGATCTTCTGACGCTCGAAGAGCTCGACCGCCTCTGTTCGGCCTTCATCGACAAGGGCGTGCGCAAGATCCGCCTCACCGGCGGCGAACCGCTGGTGCGCCATAACATCATGTATCTCGTCCGCAAACTGGGCGAAAAGATCGGCCCGGGCGGACTGGACGAACTCACCCTCACCACCAACGGTTCGCAGCTGGCGAAATATGCCGCCGAACTCGCCGATTGCGGCGTCCGCCGCATCAATGTTTCGATCGATACGCTCGATCCGGACAAGTTCCGCGCCATCACCCGTATCGGCGATCTCGCGCAGGTACTCGCGGGCGTCGATGCGGCTCAGAAGGCCGGCATCGCGATCAAGATCAACGCCGTGGCGCTTAAGGATTTCAACGACCGCGAAATCCCCGACATCATGACCTGGGCCCATGGGCGCGGTATGGACATGACGGTGATCGAAACGATGCCGATGGGCGAGATCGACGAGGATCGCACCGATCAGTATCTGCCGCTCTCCGAGCTTCGCGCCAGCCTCTCCGAACGCTTCACGCTGAGCGACATTCCCTTCCGCACCGGTGGTCCCGCCCGCTATGTCCGGGTCGCCGAAACGGGCGGCAAACTCGGCTTCATCACGCCGATGACGCATAATTTCTGCGAAAGCTGCAACCGGGTCCGCCTCACCTGCACCGGTACACTCTACATGTGCCTCGGCCAGAATGACGCTGCCGACCTGCGTGCCGTGCTGCGTGCTTCCGACGATCCCGCCATTCTCAATGCCGCGATCGATGATGCGATCCGCCGCAAGCCCAAGGGGCATGATTTCATCATCGACCGGGCGAATAATCGACCCGCTGTCGCACGTCATATGAGCGTGACCGGTGGCTGATGGCTGCCGGACCGGCAGTCTTCAGGCCGGAATGGCAACCAACCGAATGGCATCGATCATGAATTTCCGCCTGCCCCTCTTCTCTCTCCTCACGCTTCTTTCCGCTTCGAGCGCGTTCGCCGCCGAGACCGACAAGGACATGATCCGCAAGGCGGCCCAGTGGGCGGCGCCCGTCATGGGCAGCGCCTGCGATTTCGCCACCGCCATCGATGGGAACGAAGCCGAACGCAGCGCCGTCTATTACATTCCCTGGCGCTATGCCGGCCAGGGCCAGGACGAGCCGGACAACCAGTATACCCTCGTTCGTCTCTATTGCTTTTCCGGTGCCTACAACGAAGTCTTCGTCTATGTCGGCCGCGAGAGCGCGGAGAGCGATTTCAAGCTCCTGTCCTTTTCCGAGCCGAAACTCGCCTATGACTATACGGACGAGAATTTCAACGCGCTGAAGGCGCCGCCGAAGGTGGTCGGTTATCTTGCCCGCACCGAACAGATCAATTCCGACTATGACCCGGCCACCAAGACGATCTTCTCCGGCGCCAAATGGCGCGGCATCGGCGATGCCTGGTCGTCCGGCAGCTGGGAATTCATCGAGGGCGAATTCGTGCTGAAGAAATACGAGGTCGATCCGACCTATGACGCCAATGCCGACAAGCCGGTGGCCGGCCAGCCCGAGAGCTATACGGTCTATCCGGAGAAATAATCGAAAGGACCGGAGGTCGCGCAATGAAACATCGTCTTTCAATCGCCTCCGGTCTGCTCCTGCTAACGATGGCTGCACCTGTGATGGCCCAGGACGCACCCGACCCCGACATCGCCGGGGCTGCCGCCCTCTTCAAGGTCGCCTTTGCCGGCCGTTGCGGCGATAGCGCCTTCCTTCCGGACTATCTCGACAATCCGAGCGTCTTCCCGATCGCGTGGAAAAACGAGGGCGAAGATGAAAAGACGCCCGAACACCGAATGAAGGTCTTCCAGTTCTTCTGTGACAACTTCGCCCATTTCGGCAGCGCCGCCTTCATCCAGAAGGCGGAAGACGGCACCTTCTCCGTCATTTCGCTCGCCTGGCCCTATGGCCGTTTCGTCAAGGATGAAAACGAGGAATCCGGCATTCGCCGGACGGGCATGGAAGGCTTTGCCGCCCAGGACATCGTGCTCGGCGGCGATTTCAATCGCGAGGACAATACGATCTCCGCCAACACCTGGGATCGTTACGCGGAATATTACTCCATCTGGAAATTCCACGAAGGAAGCTTCCTGTTCTCCGAAAGCGATGCCTACCGCATCGAGGATGGCAAGCTTACGGAAAAGCCGGCGGAACCGGCCGAAGAGTGACACCAGCTTGTAAGAGGTGACACGACAGCTGCAGGTCGCTCCGGCATAGATCGGCTCGCACCCAAAGGTCCGCCCGCCCCCGCCATCACCCTTGTCGAGGAACCGCCATCAATAAAAAATTAACCATGTTTTGAGATATCAGGAAGGAAAGGAACCTTTATGAAAAGCGTTGCCGTCCTTCTCTCCACGATCTGTCTGGCCGGCTGCGTTTCGGCTTCGAATGCACGGCGCCCGCCCCTTCCGCAAGCCGTGATCTATGCCTACACGAGCGACGATACAGCCTGTTATGTCCGCTATCTACAGCAGCTGCCGCTCGACCAGATCTGCGTCCAGGGGGACAATGTCCGCTACTCGGCCTTTCCGGATCCGGCACAGCTGAAATATCTCCCGATGCCGGCACCGGTGGACGCGCTTTTCAATTCCATGCCGGTCGAGCGCGTCTTGCAGCACCGTCGCTCACTGACGAACAACCGGAATCCGGCTGAGCGCACCGTTAATTAGATAAAAGCCGCTCTCGAGCCCAAAGGTTCCAATCTCCTCACCGTCTCTTGAAAAGGAGATCCCGTTTTCCGTGACGGCATAGGAGAATATGGCGCCATCGCAGCTGGCAAGCATCTGTTCCGGTGCCGATGGCTTGGAATAGAGATCCAGTTCGTGACAAAAGGCTGCCTTCTGTCGCGAGGAAAGCGCGCCATCTTCGCTCGATACGGAAAGAAGAAGCGTCGAATCCAGAAACTTTCCGCCAGCCCCATCGGCGGGCGGCATCGCATTCATGGCGTCGAGCAAGGCGTCGCCGGAATAGATCCCACCCTCGTCGATGGACTTGGGCTCCGCCTTCTGTGGCTGCTGGACATTGATCTGGCCGCCTTCGACCAGGAACCGGACCTCGATCCGGCGTCCACTCTCACCATCGAGCTGGGCGGCGCCCGCTACGAGCGGCATGGCGGTGCAAAACAACAGCACGCCCATCGCCCGAACTTCCCGAAACACATTCACAGCCATTCCAGCCTCCATGACCGAACAGGTTAAATGAAGGCGCGGCAGGAGCTCCGCCGCGCCTTCTCACGATCAACGGCAGGGAACCGGAACCAGGGTCATGTGCTGGTCTTCGATGATTTCACGGGTCTGGATATAGACCTCGTCATTGTAGCGGTCGCGAACCTGGGCGCCATGCCGCTGCATGTTGCCTTCCCAGCTGCGCGAGGCATCCCGAAGCTTGATGCCGCGGGTGTTGTAGGCGACGGTCGCCGGTACACGACGCGACTGATAGCACACATCGCGGTTGATCCGCTCCTTGCGCGTATAGACTTCGGCATTGGCAGAATCCACCGAAGCCAGCATCGAACCACCGGTCACGACCGTGGCAAAGGCGACTGCAAACAGGTTTACTTTCTTGATCATTGAGAACCCTCTTGAACTAATACCCGCTCCATTGCGGTACAGTCAAAAAGCATCACAACACATTACGAGTCAATATTCTTGATTTATCGATGTTTTCCATAATTAATATTTACTATTAATAGCAGAAAATCTACTTTTTACTTAGATATACAAAATTACATACTTTAATTTACGAGTACAATTCCTTCATCACCCATTTGGGTGAAACAGCATACTGAAGAGATCCTGTTTGCGCTCTATGGTAAACATTGCCCGAAACAGGACGGCACCCCCACTTCCCTAGAAGCCGGAGACCCGACAGGAGAAAACCAACAAAGACCTCATCAAAAGCTTTTGCCGCCCTTGAAGTGATGCCTGCGCAGAATGGATGGGATTTGAAACGCTATTCGATCGGTCGAAGGCTCGCGAGCGCCGCCACGAAGTCCGCCTGCCGCGACATGCCGGATTTCGACAGGATCGACTTGACCTGGCTTCGGACGGTTTCGGCGCTGACCGCGAGTTGTTCGGCCGTCATCGAAATATCCCGGCCCATCGCAAGGTTCTGCGCCACCCGCGCTTCTGCAGGCGTGAGATCGAACAGTCCCTGTATCGTCTCCGCGGTCGGCACGCGCGAACGATCGATCGGAGTCACAATCAGGAAATAGGCTGCGTTGGCAAAGATGTCGCATGCGTTGCCGCGCACGGGCACCAGATGAACCACCGCCGGCGGCGCATCTTCAATGCGCGGAAGCGGAAAGGATCGGCTTGCCTGCCGGCTTTCGCCATGCGCCATCGCGAGCATTTCGGCAAGAAGCGCGTTGGCAGGCGAATACTGAAAGCGAACGAAGTCATGCGCGGCAATCGAAATCTGTGGCGCGAAACGCTCGAGCAAGGCATTGGCAGCCATCACGCGCCCATCGTGGCGGAGGACAGCGGCGGGCAGATTGGCCAATCGCAACGCCTCGACCGCCGCATTGACACGCTCGAATTCAAGCTGGCTCGACATCATTGCGGCCCGCGCCAGGTGCGGCCGGATCCGGTCGAGTGCCGCGATCGACCGCGCGGTCACCGGTCCGGTATCCAGCTTTTTCTCCACCGCCACGATGATTGCGTCGCCGGTCGGCATTTTGATGAATGTCGATGTGCCGAAGCCGTATCCCAGGGGTCGGATCACTTCGGTGAAGATCGGCTGGGTGCGGACATCATGATCGGAGAAATACTGGGCCTCGTCGACAAAGCCATGATGATCGATCGAAATGAGCCTTGCAGCTCTCGTATTGCGTTCAAACCACCCCTCGGCCTGCATCTTGTGATGCATATCGGAAAGGGAGCGGGACGCCAGCGCATTTGTGGCGGCAATCCGCGGATTGAACAGTGCCGTGCCGTGAGCTTCGGCCAGTTTCGCCAGATCATCAAGGATTGGCAACCAGTTTTCCGGGATAAAGGCTGCCTCATAAACCCTGTCGATAATGGCAGAAATCTCAACCAAGACTATTCTCCTCACGCTACGACAGTTTTCCGCCCCGAAAACCTGCCTCAAATCTGAAGGATATTCCTGAGATTCGCCTTGAAATTGCAATCATTTCTTGATTGAAGTTTTTCGATTGCACACTTTGCCGATCGGTCATTGCGCTCGAACAGAAACGACACCAAATACCGGATCGATAATCCAGTCGCCCGCGTGATTGTGCTTGGCCGGTCAAGCCGCTATGAGAACCAATCATCTCATTGTTTCGCACTCCGGTTCCCATCATGGCCATGAACGACAATATCAAGGGCGCGCTGCTGATGTCGCTGTCGATGGCCAGCTTCACCATCAACGATGCGATGGTGAAGGTCGTGGCACCCGATATGAATGCCGGACAGATCATGTTCGTCCGCGGCCTGATGTCCTCGACCATGATCCTCATCATCGCCTGGCGGCTCGGGGCCTTGCGCCCGCTGTCGACGCTCAGGGACCCGCGGCTGCTCTTGCGCGCCTTCTGCGAAGTCCTCGCGTCGGTGACCTATGTCACGGCACTCTCGATGATCCCGCTTCCGAACGCGGCGGCCATTCTGCAGGCCCTGCCGCTGGCCGTCACCATGGGGGCCGCGCTCTTCCTCGGCGAACCGGTCGGCTGGCGCCGCTGGGCGGCCATTCTCGTCGGCTTTTGTGGTGTGCTCGTCATCATCCGGCCGGGTGCGGAAGGTTTTACCCTCGCCTCGCTTCTTGTCGTCGGCTCGGTTCTCACCGCCGGCGCCCGCGACCTCTTCACCAAGGTCATCGATCCGGCCACCCCGTCGCTCTTCATCTCGGCCACGACATCAATCGCCGTCACCCTGACCGGCGGCGCCCTCATCGTCCCGTTCGGCGGCTGGCAGCCGATCGGCATCAGCCATCTGGCCGCACTCCTGTTCGGCTCGTCGATGCTCATCATCGGCTACCAAACCATCATCCTCGCCATGCGGACCGGTGAGATCTCCTTCATCGCGCCCTTCCGCTATACGAGCCTGATCTGGGCTATCCTCCTGGGCATCTTCCTGCTCGGTGAACTCCCGGATCTCTGGATGCTCGTCGGCGCGGCCATCGTCATCGCCGCCGGCCTCTATGCCTTCTATCGCGAACACAAGCTGCATCGCGAGATCGCCGCCCGCCGCGCCACCTCGCCATCCCCCTGAAGGGTCATCATGCTGCCCATCCGCTCGCTCGAAAGACCGCATATCCTGACGATCGTGCTGATCGCCAGCCTCGGGGCGCTGAACCTCAACATCCTCTTGCCCTCGCTCAACGAAATCGCTCGCGCCTTCGCCGTGCCCTAT
Source organism: Fluviirhizobium alvei (assembly GCF_030551875.1). Lineage (GTDB taxonomy): Bacteria > Pseudomonadota > Alphaproteobacteria > Rhizobiales > Rhizobiaceae > Rhizobium_E > Rhizobium_E alvei. Next base: position 15,169 of record NZ_JAUOZU010000004.1, read on the forward strand.
TCCTATGTGCAGCTGATGCTGTCGGCCTATATGGCGCTCACGGGGGCGCTTCAGCTCGTCATCGGTCCGCTGTCGGACCGCTACGGACGGCGGCCCGTGCTGCTGATCTCGCTTTCCATCTTCCTCGTCGCCACCCTCGTCTGCATCTATGCGCCGACGATCGGCGTCCTGCTTGCCGCCCGCATGGTACAGGCAACCGTGATTGCCGGCCTCGTCCTGTCGCGCGCCATCGTGCGCGATATGGTCCCGCTCGACCAGGCCGCATCGATGCTCGGTTATGTGACGATGGGCATGACACTGGTACCGATGGTGAGCCCGGCCATCGGCGGCTATTTCGCCAATTCCTTCGGCTGGCAGGCCAATTTCGCCATCACTCTCATTTTCGGTGGTTTTGTCTATCTCGTCTGCCTGCTGACACTGGCTGAAACCAACAAGGCGCCGGCCGACAGTTTCACCGAACAGTTCCGCGCCTGGCCGCAGCTCCTGCGGTCGCGTCGCTTCTGGGGCTTTTCCTTCACCGCCACCTTCGGCTCCGGCGTCTTCTTCTCCTATCTCGGCGGCGCCCCCTTCGTCGGCAGCGAAATTCTCGGCATGAGCCCGTCCGAACTCGGCTACCAGTTCGCCTATGTCGGGCTTGGCTACATGGTCGGCAACTTCATTTCCGGCCGCTATTCCACCCGCCTCGGCGCAGTCAATCTCATGAATGCCGGCGCCATCGTTTCGGCCTCTGGCGCCATCGTTCCCATGCTGCTCTTCTGGGCGGGCTGGCAGGTGCCGACGGCCTTTTTCGCGCCGATGCTGCTGGTCGGGCTCGGCAATGGCATGACCCTGCCCTCGGCCAATGCCGGCATGGTCAGCGTGGCACCGCATCTCGCCGGCGCAGCCTCCGGCCTCGGCGGCGCCATGACGATCGGCGGCGGCTCGATCATGTCGGTCATTGCAAGCGCGGTTCTGAGCCGCGAAACCGGACCGTACCCGCTGCTGGCCGTCATGCTCGCCTCCACCATCCTGTCATTTTTCGCATCGTCCTACATCCGCATCCTCGACCGGCAGGAGGCTGATGAGGAATGAGACCTCCAGCCGTCATCCTCGCGGGCGGACTGTCCTCCCGCATGGGCAGCCCAAAGGCGCTGCTTGAACTGGCCGGAATGCGCCTGATCGATCGGATCGTCGCGCGTCTTGCGCCGCAATGCGACCGGCTCGTCATCAACAGCAACGATCCGGCGATTATAGTTGATGGCCTAGAACGCATTTCGGACCGGTTTGCGAATTTCCCGGGCCCGCTTGCCGGCATCCACGCTGCCCTGTCCTTGCTCGCCGAGACAGGCGAAACGGCGACGCACATGCTCTCGGCACCGGTCGATTGCCCCTTCCTGCCCGACGATCTCGTCGCCCGGCTCGCAGATGGTCTCAATGGTACCGACAGCGCCGCCGTCGCCATGTCCGGCGACCAATGGCAGCCGGTGGTGGCGCTCTGGCCGCTCTCGGCCTTGCCCCGCCTCGACGCCTGGCTCCGCGATCCGCCCTCGCTGAAAATGCGCATCTTCCTCGAAACGCTATCGGTCAAGCCGGTCGCCTTTCCGATGCTGGAGACGGTTACAGGCCCGCTCGATCCCTTCTTCAACATCAACCGGCCGGGCGATCTTGCCACCGCCCTCCATCATATCGAAGGCGAGGAAAATCCATGAAACACCCAAAAATCCTCGGCATTTCCGGCTGGAAGAATTCCGGCAAGACGGGCCTGACCGTCAGGCTCGTCACCGAACTCGTCGCGCGCGGCTACAAGGTCTCCACCATCAAGCATGCCCATCATGATTTCGATATCGACAAGGTCGGCGCGGATTCCTTCCGCCACCGGCAGGCCGGCGCCCATGAAGTGACGATCGTTTCCGGCACCCGTTTCGCGATCATGCACGAATTGCGCGGCGCCCCCGAACCAAGCCTTGAAGAAATCCTTGCCCGTATCGCGCCTTGCGATATCGTTGTGATCGAGGGCTACAAGCGCGAGCCGGTTCCGAAGATCGAAGCCCGCCGCCTGGAGGCTGCCAATCGCACGCCACTCGCGCCGACCGATCCCCATATTGTCGCAATTGCTGCCGATCATGCGGTGACGGATTCGCCATTACCCGTTTTCGATCTCGATGATACGCTGACGATCGCCGATTTTGTCGTCGACCTGCTCGAACTGAAAAGGAGCTAAAGATGCGCCTGCCCCTGATCATGCTTGCCTTCAGCCTCGCTGCCCCAGCCTGGGCAGCGGATTGCGAGCCCTGGAAGGCCGAGATGATGGAAGATGAAGGCGGTCCCGTCATGACCGCCGCAGTCTGCGCCATGACGAACGGAAAAAGCAGCGACCTTCTCGTCTCCTGTGGCGGCGATGTTCTGGCGTTCCGCTATCTGGCCGTGCTTCCGGACAATTTCCCGCCCGAGGGCACGACGGAGTTTCACACCAATCTCGATCTCAAGATCGATGGCAAGACACATACTGTCGATGCCGTCTTCGAAGAGATGGATGGCGCGCTCGCCTTCTACCCCAAGCGCAGCGATCCGCTCGTCGCGGCCATGAAAAGCGGCAAGTCGCTCACGATCTCCACGAAGGATGGCACGACCACGCCGGTGACTCTGCCTCTCAAGAATGCTGCGCAAGCGCTTGAGAAAGTCGAGAAAAGCTGCGGCGGTTGAGCGCCGCAGCTCTATCTTTCCTCACCGCAGGCTTTCCTGCCATTCCGCTTCGAGCGTGAAAGGCAGCACGAAACGGATATCCTCCGCATTGGCGGCAATCACGGCCTCATAACGACCGGCATCGGCAATCCAGGCCTTGCGCTCGACATCGAAACGCGCCAGGTCGCGATGGCTGATCGAAAGCACTGCCGTCCCGGTCTGGCCGGCATCGAGATGCAGCTTTGCGAAAGCCTTCAGTTCCTTCTCCGGTCGTTCGGCGCGGGCATCGAGCGGCCGGATATAGAGTTGCACAACATCAGAGCCGCTGCGGCTGCCGCTGTTGGTCACCTCGATCTGGACGCTGAGGCCACCCTCTTCCATCACAGGCGCCGAAAGACGGGCATTGGCCCAGACGAACGTCGTGTAGGAGAGGCCGAAGCCGAACGGCAGGAACGGCTTGATGCCGCGCGTATCATGATGGCGGTAACCGACAAAGATCCCCTCGCGATAGGCCACGTGGCCGTCGAGACCCGGATAGGTGAGAATATCATCGGTGAAGGCGGAATTGTCGATCGCTCGCCTGGGGAAGGTCTGCGGCAGACGGCCACCGGGTTCGGCATCACCAAACAGCACATCGGCAATCGCGTTGCCGGCTTCCTGGCCCGGATACCAACTCTGCATCACCGCGGCCACCCGGTCAAACCAGGGCATCAGAACCGGACCGCCAGTCTGCAACACCACGATCGTGCGCGGATTGACAGCCAGCACCGCCTCGATCAGCGCGTCCTGTTTGCCCGGCAGGTTGAAATGCGGCAGGTCCTGACCTTCCGTATCCCACTCGCCTTCGCGGCCGGCAAAAATTACCGCCACATCCGCATCGCGGGCGCGCTCGACGGCTTCGGCAATATCGGAATCCCCGAGAGGGCGAGCCGCCCCGATCCGGAAGGCACGCAGCGCCATCAGCGCATCACCCGGCAGGCCGGTCCGGTACTCGAGTTCATAACGCACCGTCTGGCCGAGTTTCATCGAAACGCTGGCGCGCTGCTCGTCATTGCCTGTCGAGAAGAAGTTGGTGCCCTGAGTCCAGTCGTCCCAGAAATCGGCAACCACCTCGCCATCGATCTTCAGAAGCCCGCGACCGGCCGTGACGGCGCCGAACACATGATCGCCATCCTCGGCCGCGGTATAGTCGCCCGAAATGCGTGCCGAGAAGGCCGACATATCGAGCTTCGGCGAAATCGGATCGAGCCAGAAGGCATGCGCCTCGGCGAGCGTCATCCGATGGACGACTGGGCCTGAGAGATCGACGGAATCGAAAAATTCCACCGTTACCGGCCCCTGCAGCATCGGCATCAGGCGGGAATTGTCGGCGCCGCGCGCATGCAGCACCGCATTCTTGCCGGCGAGTGCCATGCGGATGCCTTCAAGCGGCGAAACCCGATAGTGGGCGTTGATCTGTGCTGAACCGCCACCCATCACGCGCGCCGTGTCGGCATTGGGTCCGATGACCGCGATGTTGCCGATCTCGGCCTTGGCGAGCGGCAGCACGCCGTTGTTTTTCAGCAGCACGGTGCCTTCGGCGCCCATACGACGGATTAGCGCCCTGTGTTCGGGCCGGTCGATCGCCTGTTCCTCGTGCATCGTCGCATCTTCGAAGGCGCCGACCCATTCGAGCAGACGCAGCATGTTGCCGGCAGCGCGGCGAACCGTCTCTGGAGCAACAAGCCCATCCTTGACGGCCGCAACCAGCTTGGCGCCGCGATCGCGGGTCGGACCCGGCATTTCGAGATCGAGACCGGCATTGACGCTTTCGACCGTGGAATGGCTGCCGAACCAGTCGCTCATCACGATACCGTCAAAGCCCCAGTCGCCGCGCAGCACTTCGGTCAGCAGCCAGGGATGATCGGAGGTATAGGTCCCGTTCAGCCGATTGTAGGAGCTCATAACCGCCCGCACATTGGCGCGTTTCACGGCAGCCTCGAACGGCGGGAAATAGATTTCGCGCAGCGTCCGCTCATCGATATCAGAGGAGATCGTCGCCCGCTCGATCTCGCTTTCGTTGCCGACATAATGTTTGATGGTGGCCGCAATGCCTTCGCCCTGCACGCCTTCGATATAGGCCACAGCAAGCTCGGACGTGAGGTAAGGATCTTCCGAATAGCATTCGAAATTGCGGCCATTGAGACCCGACCGGTGGATATTGACCGTCGGCGCCAGCAGAACGCGGGCCGATTTCGTCTTCGCCTCTTCGGCAAGCGCCTTGCCGAGTTCGCGGGCCAGCTCAGGATTCCAGCTTGAGCCGACGGCAATCGCAGCCGGAAAGCAGGCCGACTTGACACCACCGACCAGCGAACCGCCGCCGCGAGCACCATTCGGCCCATCGGTCACCTTGATCTTCGGGATCCCCAACCGCTCGACCGGCACGGTGGTCCAGAAATCGGCGCCGGACAGGATAGAGGCCTGCTCTTCCAGCGTCATCTGATCGAGGATTTCAGCGATATTCATGGGACCTCCCGGCGGTTTGATCTGGCATTGATGGCGAATATTCTTATACCTATCATTCAGTAGGTTTAGGAGCAAGTCCGCCGTCACCCTCCGGCCATTGACGAACGGATTGCGCTGCGCTTGCTTGGAAGCGGATGAAAGGAGCCCTGGATGCAACAGGAACAGACGGTCAGGCGACGGCACTCTCCCAAGGGCAGCTTGCGGCGGAGCCAGATCCTCGAAGCCGCCATGCGTGTCTTCAGCCGCGACGGCTACCACAATGCCGCGATCGCCGCGATCGCCGAGGAGGTCGGCCTGACCCTAGCCGGGCTCCTCCATCATTTCCCGAGCAAGGTCGATCTGCTCCTGGCGATCCTCGAGCAGCGCGATATTGAAGGCCATGCTCTGATCCGCAAATCGGAAGCAGACTGGCGGGCTCTTCTGGCGGGCCTCAAGATGCTCAACCGGCACAATGCCGCCAATCCGGACCTCGTGCGGCTCTTCTCCATCCTGAATGCCGAAAGCCTGATCCACGATCACCCGGCAGCGACATGGTTTCAAAATCGCTCCGATCGGGTCAGAACCCAGTTCTCCGAAGCCATCGAGCAGGGCAAGATAGCGGGCGAGGTTCGAGCAGACGTCGATAGTGCCCTCCTCGCCAGCGAAATCATCGGCACCATGGATGGGCTTCAGATCCTTTGGCTGCGCGATCCCGCCCGGACTGACATCGTCGCGATCTTCGATCTTTATGTCGATCGTTTATCCGCCGCGATTGCCACCGGCACGGCTTGACCACCGGCGCCCCATACCGTCTCCTTGGTCACGGATTCGCAAGACAGGAGACGACGATGACCGAAACAGCCAGACCCGGTGGAGAACTGACCCTGCGCACGCTCGCCATGCCGGGTGATGCCAATGCCGCCGGTGACATCTTCGGTGGCTGGGTCATGGCGCAGATGGACCTTGCCTGCGGCATCCGGGCCGCCGAACGCGCCCGTGGTCGCGTCGTCACGGTCGCCGTGCGCGAAATGGTGTTCGAACTGCCGGTCAAGATCGGCGACACGCTCTGCATCTACACCGAGGTGCAATCGGTTGGCCGCACCTCGATCACGCTTGAGGTCGAAGCCTGGGCGCAGCGTTACCTGTCGCACCAGATGGACAAGGTCACAGCGGCGACCTTCGTGATGGTCGCGCTCGACAAGGACGGCAAACCCACCGAAGTGCCGGCCGAATAGTCACTTCGTCCGCACCACCTCGGCATCGACGATGCCGTCATACCAGGTCCGGCCGCGCCAGATCGCAAAGGGCAGAACCCACCAGAGCAAGGCAAACAGGCCGAGTGCGAGCATGCGGAGATAGTCCGCCGGGAAGGTTTTCGGTGCCGCCGCGCGTGCCTGCGCCACAAGCTCCGCCAGCGTCGGTGTCTTTCCCATCGCATAGGGCAAAAGATCGAACCAGAACGAGACCAGAAAGGCGACGATCAGAGGCACAAGCAACAGCGTTTCCCGCAGCAACGCCCGCCTGTAATCGAGCGCCCCGCCTCCGTGCCGCCGGATACTCAACTGCATCATCGCCATGCCCGGCGATCGTTTGCCGCCCGACAGAAAGAAGGCCATGATCGGCACGATGAAGAGAAGCGAGAGATCGGTTGCCGGCATCGGCTCCATCGCAGCTCCGTCTGTCCCGATCTCGACCGTGACCGCGTGCGACGCAGCCTCCTGCTCCCGGGCCTGATCCTCGCCCTCCCCTGTCATCACGGACACGAGGCTCTGGCGACCGGCGAGCCCGAGAAGCGAGGTCTCGCACAGCCAGTTGCGCCGCACCGCTCCGGCTTCGGTCGGCGAGAGCCGTTCGATTTCCTCTGCCAGCTCATGACCGGCCGGCGCCGGCGCGCATTGGCTGACGCGCACGAAATCCGGCGCACCCAGATCGCGCCCGACCGTAAGCGAAATCAGCGTGACGATAAAACCGGCGAGGATTCCGCTCAGAAGAAGATCGAACACAAGCGCCAGCCCACGTCTCAGAAAAAGGCGCGGCTGCGGATCGCTGGATGCTATTGCTGTCATGGACTGGCCTCCCGGATCGGCAGGTGCCATCGCGGCTGTCCGCTGTCAACCGCAAGCCCGGCGCGCGATCAGGCTACCTGTCGGCGGTCGCCGCTTCCCTCAAGAAAAGCCAGCGCCTGTTCAGCCGGCATGGCACGGCCATAGAGCCAGCCCTGACCGGTCTTGCAGCCCAGCATTCTGAGCGTTTCCGCTTCGCATTCGGTCTCGACCCCTTCCATCACGAGATCGATATCGAGCGAACGCCCGACGCTGACAAGCGCTGAAACCAGCGCCTGGTTGTGACGGCTCTTATCAATCCCGGCAACGAAGCTGCGGTCGACCTTCAACCGATCGATCTTGAGATCGAGCAGATAGGCAAGCGACGAATGACCCATGCCGAAATCGTCCACCGCAACCCGGAGACCGAAGGCCTTCAACTGTTCAATTTCCGAGACGGCCTTTTTAGGATCTAGGAGCGCCTCTTCCGTGATTTCCACTTCAAAGAGGTCCGGCGACAGGCCGCTTTCACGCACCGTTTCGACAATGAGGTCCGCTGGAGAATAGTGGTTGAATTCGCGGGGCGACAGGTTCACGCCGATGGCAAGGCTTTCGCCACTTCTGCGATTGGCCTCCAGAATGAAGGCGCAGGCGCGCCGCGTTGTCATGACCGCCAGATCGCGCGACAATCCGAGATCGCTCGCCGTTGCGACGATTTCCTCGGGATTGACGGGGCCGAGATTGGGGTGGTTCCAGCGGATCAGCGCCTCAAACCCCAGAGGCTTGCCGGTCGCCATCATCACCTGCGGCTGGAAATGAACCTCGATCTCACCGGTTTCGATTGCCGGACCGAGATCGCGCTGCAGCGTCCGCTTGATCGCGAGACGCTTGCCGAGCACGTCGTCGAACAGGCGGATGCATTTCCTGCCATCTTCCTTCGCCTTGTAGAGGGCAAGATCGGCATAGGCATAGAGGTCGCTGCTGTTGTCGGCCTGCTGGGGTGCGAACGCGATCCCGATCGACGCCCCGACACCGGAAGGAAGTTCAGGGATCGCTTTGAAAGCGACGAGCCTCGACAGCAGCGCTTCGGCAAAGGCTACGGCGCGATCCTGACAGGCTTCCCCCTTGACCAGCAATGCGAATTCGTCGCCGCCCAGCCGAACCGCAAGATCATTGGATCCCGCCAGCGCATCCATGCTTTCTGCCACGAACCGGAGAACCTGGTCGCCGACATGGTGCCCATGGCCGTCATTGATCGATTTGAACTTGTCGATATCGAGGAGGATAAGAGCCACACGGCTATCGCCGCCGGCAATTGCCTGATCGACAGCCTCCATCTCGCGGTTGAAAACGGAGCGATTGGAAAGGCCCGTCAGCGGATCATTGTTGGCAATCTGCTCGAGCGCGCGGTGGGAACGACCGATTTCCCGGTTGGCCTTGGTCAGGGATTCGGCCAGCGACATGGCTCTGAGCGCCGTACCCTTGCTCTGTCGAAATCCCTTTTCGCCCAGGACGCTGGCGCGCGCCAGCATCACCGAAAGAAGGAAGACGTTGGAGGCGATCAGGTAGTCCACCGGTCCGCCGGATTTCAGCAAAACCCAGACGATCGAGAAGACGAGCGGCGCACCAAAAGCCACCGCTTGCGGCCAATAGACGAGACTCTGGATAATGGCACCGGTCGCCATCCCCGCCAGAATGAAAATGACGTAGCCCATCGCGACCCGATTGCTGATATCGACAAAGACAATGGGAATAGGCGCCCAACTCAGGCCGCTGACGAGAGCCGCCACGGTCATGTAACGCAGCACTCCCCGCGGGTGACGCGCATAGAGCTTTTTTTTCTTGATCGCGATATTGATGACAAAACGTAACAGGGCGACGGAAAGCGTCATGCCGAGCCAAAAGCCGATGCCGGTCGCGTAGCCTTCCATCCACATGATCAGTGCGGTCGTGACTGCGATTGTAACATTGGCGCTCAGCGTCAGCCCGATATTGCCCAACACCAGTTCAGCCTGTGAAATCTGCAAGCGCAGCCGGAAATCTTTCTCTTCGTTTTCATTGGCTCGACGCATTTCACCGCTTTCAGGGCTGCCGGAAATCAAGATCTCAATTCTCCCGGTCGCAGGACTACTCACTCTCCTCTTAAAGGAGCCACCCCAATATTTGTTTATCAATAAGTCCTAAATTTTAGTGATTACATTTTGCAGTCATCAGAACTGCACTTGGGCGGCATGGCATTCGAGCCGCAATTCGGCTTTGATTGATCATCATCAAGAGAATCATGCCGTCTGCAACGAGAACCAACCATGCTGAACAGCCTCAAACTCGCTCCCCTCCTTCCGATCGCCATGCTGGTCGCGTCGAACATCTTCATGACCTTTGCCTGGTATGGTCACCTCAAGTTCAAATCCTCGCCGCTTCTGATCGCCGTCATCGGCAGCTGGGCCATCGCCTTCTTCGAATATTGCCTCGCCGTACCGGCCAACCGCATGGGCAGCGCCTACTATTCGACCGCCCAGCTCAAGACCATCCAGGAAGTGGTCACGCTTCTGGTCTTCGCTGGTTTCTCGATCTTCTGGCTCAAGGAAAGCCTGACGATCAACCACCTCATCGGCTTTGCCCTCATTGCGCTCGGAGCCTCTTTCATCTTCCGTTCATAACCGTTTCGCTATTACCAAGCGTCGATGATAGAAACCGATTGCGTGGGACCGGACGCCTTCATCCGACGCGGAGCATACCGGAGAGCGATGCTTAAGCATCGGTCGAGGACTGCGACAAAGTCGGGGACGGATATCCGGCCCGTCCGGAGGACCGGGCGATGTTGCCCTCCGGACTTCGTCGAAAATCCGCGCCGGACCTATTGGTCCGACTGTGGTTTTCTCCTCGCCGGAAACCAAAATCGCTCCGACGCAAGCTGTTCCTATCATCGACGCTTGGTATAACCCTATTCTTGCCGGTATTGCGGCGTAGAATCCGGCCTCAGGCCGAAACCAAAACGAGAGCCCGCCATGTCTCTGTCCATCCCCACCATGAGTGCAATCCGGTTCGGTTACGGCATCCGACCGGGGGAACCCGTCCCGAACGGCGCCAAGGATCTGATGGCGCAATTGTCGGCGGGCGCGGCGCAAGAGCTGCCCTTTCCGGCAGAAGGGATCGACGGACGTTACCAAACCATTGCCGAAATCCAGGAACGCATCTTCGGCGAGAAGGGCGAAAGCAAGGATGCGCGCCGCGAGCGGTTGAAACCGATCCGCAGCGAGATCTTCACCATCAGCGGCAACGACCTGCACCTGCGCCTCTCCCACACTGTCACCTCGCCTTTCGGCTTCTACGAGCGCTTGGTCGCCTTCTGGATGGACCATTTTTCGGTCTCCACCCGCAAGGACCGGATGATGTATTTGTTGACGCCGCTCTACGAAGTGGAAGCGATCCGTCCGAATGTTTCGCAAACTTTTGCCGAACTGCTCCGGCAGGCCATCCTGCATCCGGCCATGCTGATCTATCTCGACCAGATCAAATCGAGTGGACCGAACTCGCAGCGAGCCAAGCGCACCGGCCGCGGGCTCAACGAGAATCTCGGACGCGAGCTGCTGGAACTGCATACGCTCGGCGTCGATGGCGGCTATAATCAGGATGACGTGCGCAACGCCGCCCTCGTTCTCACTGGCCTTGCCATGGATCGCATGACGGGTCGGCTCGAATATCGCCGCCAGATGGCGGAACCGGCGACCATCGAACTGTTTGGCAAGAGCTATGGCGGCAAGCGCCGCTCGATCGAGGATGTGTATGCCCTTCTCGATGATCTCGCTGCTATACCGAAGACCCGCGAACATATCTGCCGCAAGCTTGCTGTCCATTTCATATCCGATACGCCCGACCCGAAATTGGTCGAAGCGATGATCACCGCATGGTCCGACAGCGACGGCAGTCTGGAACAGGTCTATCAGGCCATGCTCGCCCATCCGGCCGCCTGGGCCGACCCGGGCGTAAAGGCCCGCCAGCCGCTCGATTTCGTCATAGCCGGCCTGCGGGCTGTAAACGTTCCTGCTTCCGCTCTCATGCAGCCGAAACGCCGCCATAATGCGGCCGCGCAAGAGGAGGCCGAAGAGGCAGATATGGCGCCTCCGGCTCCCGCAATGAACCCGAACGCTCCCTCGATGGCACGGGACCCTGACGAGGAGGAAGCGCAAGCCGAGCAGACTGCCGACAGAATGGAGGCTATGGATAAGAACAAGAAACCCAAAATGCGACTGAGGCCACCGGTCAACCAACTCAGCATCGGCGCATTGCGCAAGCTCGGACAGCCGCTCTGGGAGCCCGCGAGTCCGGCCGGCACCGACGAGGCTTTCGCGGTTTGGATTTCCTCCAGCCAACTCACCAACCGTATTGCCTGGGCGCAACGGGTCGCCAACCGTTTCGGCAGCCAGGCCGATCCGGCCAGCCTGCTCAAGACCGTGCTGCGTGATGCCGCCCGGCAGGACACGATCACCATCGTCTCCCAAGCACCCAATCGCCCTGCAGGCGTGGCGTTCGTGTTGGCGTCACCTGAATTTAACCGTCGCTGAAAGGAACCGACATGGCCCAGTTTACGATTTCAAGACGGTCGTTTCTTGCCTCCGCCTGCTGCGTGGCCGCGTCCCCGCTGATTACGCCGGTGAGTTTCGCCGCAACACCCGGCGAAAATCGCTTCATCACCATCGTGCTGCGCGGTGCGCTCGATGGGCTCTATCTTGTACAGCCCTATACCGAACCTCTGCTAAAAAGCTATCGCCCCGAACTGGCGCTGGATCCGTCGAATGGCCTGATCGATCTCGATGGCCAGTTCGGCCTGCATCCGGATGCCGGCGATCTCCTGCCGCTGTGGAAAAGCGGCGATCTCGGTTTCATTCACGCCGTCTCCACGCCGTATCGGAACACCCGTAGCCATTTCGATGGCCAGGACATTCTTGAAAGCGGTGCCGAGCAGGCGGCAGAAGCTGATAGCGGCTGGCTCAATCGCGCCCTTTCCGGTATTGCGAATGTGGAGAGCCGCAAGGCGATCGATGTCAGCGCTTCAGCCGAACTCATCCTCTCCGGTCCAAATCCGATCGACGTCTGGTCTTCCCAGTCCGACATCGCGATGAAGCCCGACGAGATGGCCTTCTTCAAGCGCCTTTATCAGAGCGATCCGGATTTTTCGAAAGTGTTCGCCGAAGCCGTCAAGACCGATGACGACGCCGACGCAGTGTTCGGCAGCGACAAGCGCACAGGCGATGCGGCCGGTATTGCTCATCTGACGGCCGGGATGCTGCGCAAGGACTATCGCATCGCCAATTTCTCGATCGGCGGTTGGGATACTCATGTCGGCCAGGTCTCGGTGTTCCGGCGACCATTGAAAACCCTCGTCAATGTGCTCACCACACTGAAGACCGAGCTCGGGCCAGAGATCTGGTCCAAAACCGCCATCCTCGCCATGACGGAATTCGGCCGCACCGTGCGTCAGAATGGCTCGCGGGGCACCGACCACGGCACCGGTGGCATTGCCATCATCGCCGGCGGCGCCATTCGCGGTGGCAAGGTGCATGGCCAATGGCCGGGCCTCAAGGAAAGCGCCCTGTTCGAAAACCGGGACCTGATGCCGACCGGCGATATCCGCGCCATTTCCGCATCGCTCCTGCATGCCCAGTTCGATATCGGCCGCGAAAAACTCACCAGCCAGGTTTTCCCGGGCCTCGAATTCGACCTTGCAAAACAGACCTACCTGAAAGGCTGACAGATGCCAGCGCATCGGACCAACCCGGCAAACGGCACGAAAACCTTCGGGCCGGCGCTTTGCCTGCTCGTCGCGCTTGCGCCCGGCGTAGTCCTGGCCGAACCCGTGCCGGATTGCGCACTCAAGGGCGCCCTGTCGGTCATGATCGGCGGCCGCCCTGCCCTCAGGCTTTCCGATGTCGCCCGCTGCCCGGCCGCGCTTTATGAGGTGATCCCTTCGATCCAGATCGAGGGCCAGCCGATGGTGCATTTCAAGACCGGCGCTACCGAAAAAGCCAACTGCACGGCCACGGGCGATGCGACCGTCAGTGTCGAAGGCAAACAGGCGACCCGCCTCGGCGACGTCAATTGCCAGCAGAACTGATGGCGTCCTGACCCTGGCCTATCCCAGCTTGCGCACCAGATGTGCGAGCGCCAACAGCACCACAAGGTCGCGGATCATCGGCTCGGCATCGCGCGCAAAGTCGATATCCTCGGTGATCGATGGCAGCGCAAAATAATCCTTCTTCGACGGCAGCAGCAGGTAGCAGGCCTTGCCATCGAGCGCCATCAGCACATCGCCGTCGCGCCAGTCGCGGGAAAAAAAGCGGAGCGCCGATGCCAGCGCGCCCTGAATGAGCGGCTGGGCAGCCGCTAAATTGCTGCTTCGAAATTCGTAGAAGGCATCGATTTCAGGATCGCCGCATTCGAGCACATCGTCGCGATTGCCGAACAGGTCGCGGACCTTCTCCTGCAGCCAGTTGCCGCGCCGGGCCACGATCAGCGTGCCGTCGAAGGGATGATCGAGCGGAAAGTGAAACACCAGCCCCTTGAAAAGCGTTGTTTCATTCTTGCCGCTGCCGCTCACCAGACTGGTCTCGACCAGCGAGAAATCAAGCCCCTCATGGTTGCCCGAAAGAGCGTCATCATTCTTGGACCGGGTGAACCGCAAGAGCTTGAGCTGCTTCAGATCCTCGAGAAACCAGGGCTGCTGCCCGTGGCTATAGTCAACATTCTCGACAAAGCCGAAGATCTCCGGAAACAGCCGGTAGCGCAGCACCATCTGATGGTCTTTCACCGGCTTCCAGGCGAAATCCCACACATAAAAGGCGCCGACCATGAGTAGCGCACCGGTGAATCCGAACAGACGATGCTTGGCATCGTCGTTCGCATAGGCGCCATAGAGCAGCAGGGCCGAGAAAATGATGTAGCCGCCGAAATACATCGCCACCTGTAGATAGGCCGATGACAGGATCTGCGGTCGCTCGACATTGTATTCGTCGATCGCCGCTTCGGCGCGGGCGCGTCGTTCGGCGTCCGGCATGTACTGCCCGGAATTCGCTTTCTCCTCCATGTACGCCTCCCATCGTACCAGGGGCCAATGATGGAACACCGCAAAGTACTTTAGCGTTTCCGAATGATCCGCCTGTCTTGGCTGTCCGTCAAGTGCAGGTTTGTTTCCCTTTTGTACGCTTTTCGCCTTCCCTTTATTCGATTCTCTTGCCATATATCTGCCATGGCCAGATCTCCGAAAAACCCGCCGTCCGGCTTCGAGGAAGCCCCGCAATCTCCCTTCGAGGGCGAGCCTCTGTCCGGCTCGGTCAGCGACTGGGTGCGCCAGATGGAACAGGAGGCCGAGAAGGCCCAGCGCGCCGAAAGCATGCGCGAAATCCGCTCCAAGGCCGGCACCCATCGCAAGAAGGTCGAGAATGCCGCCCGCCAGAATGAGGAGAGCCAATCTGCCGCAGGCCGCAAGCCCGGACGGGCGTCCGAGCCCGGGCGAGGCCCCCGCGGAGGCGTTGAGCGCAGCGAAACTGCCGTGAGCGCAAAGACCTCTTCGCGCGGCGGCTCGATCGGCGGCTCGAACGATCCGAAGGAGCGCGCCGCCGCCGGTCTCAATCCGGTCGCCGGCCTCGATGTCTCGCTTGAGGAAGCGCAGGCACTCGCCCCCGGCGCCGTGACCGCGACGGTCGATGCATTGTCGAAACTGATCGAGAGCGGCAATCCGCTGTTCAAGGATGGCGAGGTCTGGGTGCCGCACCGTCCCGTCCGGCCGCCGAAATCGGAAGGCGGCATCGCCTTCCAGCTGGTGACCGATTACAAGCCGGCCGGCGACCAGCCGACGGCAATTCGCGAGCTCGCGGGCGGGCTGAATTCCGGCGAACGCAGCCAGGTTCTGCTCGGCGTCACCGGTTCAGGCAAGACCTTTACGATGGCGCAGGTGATTGCCGAGACGCAGCGCCCGGCTGTCATCCTTGCGCCAAACAAGACGCTCGCCGCCCAGCTCTATTCCGAATTCAAGAATTTCTTCCCGCACAATGCGGTCGAATATTTCGTCTCCTACTACGATTACTACCAGCCGGAAGCCTATGTGCCCCGCACGGACACCTATATCGAGAAGGAATCGACCATCAACGAACAGATCGACCGGATGCGGCATGCCGCCACCCGCGCGATCCTCGAACGCGACGATTGCATCATCGTCGCCTCGGTCTCCTGCATCTACGGTATCGGCTCGGTCGAAACCTATACGGCCATGACCTTCCAGATCGAGATCGGCGACCGGCTCGACCAGCGCCAGCTGCTCGCCGATCTCGTCGCCCAGCAATACAAGCGCCGCGAGATGGATTTCCAGCGCGGTTCGTTCCGGGTTCGTGGCGATACGATCGAACTTTTTCCCGCCCACCTTGAAGATGCCGCCTGGCGCATCACCATGTTCGGCGACGAGGTCGAGGCGATCACCGAATTCGATCCGCTCACAGGCCAGAAGACCGGCGATCTCAAGAGCGTCAAGATCTACGCCAACAGCCACTATGTCACGCCGCGTCCGGCGCTCAATTCGGCGATCCGCTCGATCAAGGACGAGCTGAAGCTCCGCCTCGCCGAACTCGAAAAGGCCGGTCGCCTGCTCGAAGCCCAGCGGCTCGAACAGCGCACCCGCTACGATATCGAGATGCTGGAAGCCACCGGCTCCTGTCAGGGCATCGAGAACTATTCGCGCTATCTCACCGGCCGCAAGCCGGGCGAACCGCCGCCGACCCTGTTCGAATATGTGCCGGACAATGCCATCCTCTTCATCGACGAAAGCCATGTGACGATCCCGCAGATCGGCGGCATGTATCGCGGCGACTTCCGCCGCAAGGCGACGCTGGCCGAGTACGGCTTCCGCCTGCCCTCCTGCATGGACAACCGGCCGCTGCGCTTCGAGGAATGGGATGCGATGCGGCCCGATACGGTGGCAGTGTCGGCCACGCCGGGCGAATGGGAAATGGAGCAGGCCGGCGGCGTCTTCGCCGAACAGGTCATCCGCCCGACCGGCCTGATCGATCCGCCGGTGGAAGTGCGTCCGGCCAAGAGCCAGGTCGATGACGTTCTGGGCGAAATCCGCGCCACCTCGCTCGCCGGCTACCGCACCCTGGTTACGGTTCTCACCAAGCGCATGGCCGAGGATCTCACCGAATATCTTCACGAACAGGGTGTGCGGGTGCGCTACATGCATTCCGACATCGATACGCTCGAACGGATCGAGATCCTGCGCGATCTCCGCCTCGGTGCCTTCGACGTGCTGGTCGGCATCAACCTGTTGCGCGAAGGTCTCGATATTCCGGAATGCGGCTTCGTCGCCATTCTCGATGCCGACAAGGAAGGGTTTCTGCGCTCGGAAACCTCGCTCATCCAGACGATCGGCCGCGCCGCCCGCAATGTCGATGGCAAGGTCATCCTCTATGCCGATCATGTTACCGGCTCGATGGAGCGCGCCATGGGCGAAACCGCCCGCCGCCGCGAAAAGCAGATGGCCTGGAATGCGGCAAACGGCATTACGCCGGAAAGCGTCAAGGCCCGCATTTCCGACATTCTCGACAGCGTCTACGAGAAGGACCATGTGCGGGCGGAAATCACCGTCAAGGGCGTCAAGAGCGGTGCCACCGATCTGGTCGGCGGCAATATGCAGGCCCATCTCAATGCGCTGGAAAAATCGATGCGCGATGCCGCCGCCGATCTCGATTTCGAGACCGCCGCCCGTCTGCGCGACGAGATCAAGCGCCTGAAGGCCGTCGAACTGGCAGTGATGGACGATCCCATCGCCAGAGACGAACAGAAGGCGCTGGAGGCACGCGGCTCAAAGCTTGCCGACGGTGGAAAGAAGCCCGCGGCCGGCCGCAGCTCTTCCTCTCCCCTTGCGGGAGAGGATAGTTCGCCCCGAGAGGCAAAGCCGATCGGAACGGCGAACTTGGTGAAGGGTGAATCCGACACCGCCTCCCCCGTCGGGATGGCTGGAGAGGAGGGTTCTCGCGGCAGCTACTTCGCCAAACCCGACCTCGACAATATGGGCCCCGGCACCGACATGGAGCGACCGTTGTTCCGCCGCAACTCGCTTGATGAAATGACGGTCCGCCGCACCGAAAAGCCGCTCGCCTCCGGCCCGCTGCCGGAGAAGCCCCTGTCCTCTTCTCCCCAGCGGGGAGAAGGTGCCCGAAGGGCGGATGAGGGGGCGACGCCCTCGACCGGCGACGACGGCTTCCGACCCGTCATCCGCGCCAAGACCGGCAAGGGCTCCTACGAAGATGCCGGCGATCTGGCGAAAGCGAAGAAGAGCAAGGGCAAGACCGGAAAACCGGGGAAGTAAGAGGCACGCCTCGGGCCCTTGCGGGGGAGGCTTCGGAGCGACCGGAGCAGTCGGGCAAAACAATGAAATTGTTTTGAGCTCAGAAGGCCTGAGCGTGGGCCACGCGAGGGCTGTTTTGGGGAACGGTAATTTTGCGGAAAGCGCCGCGGCCTTACCTCTCCCCTTGCGGGAGAGGATACGGAGGCCGCACGAGGCGTAGCCGAGGGCTTGGCCGAAGTTGGTGAGGGGTGAAGCGGTGTTCAGACTACCCCTCACCAACTGCGGCTAGGGTTCGCAAATGCTCACCCAGCCTCCGTATCCTCTCCCGCAAGGGGAGAGGTAAGGCCGCCGCACCGAAACGCCGCTCGCCTCCGGCCCTCTGCCGGTGAACCCCCTACCTCTTCTCCCCAGCGGGGAGAAGGTGCCCGAAGGGCGGATGAGGGGGCGCCGCCCTCGACCGGCGACGACGGCTTCCGACCCATCATCCGCGTCAAGGCAAGGCATCGTCGAGGAAGTAAGCCGCAGCCTCACCTCTCCGCTTGCGGGAGAGGCTTCGGAGCGACCGGCGCAGTCGGGCAAAACAATGAAATTGTTTTGAGCGCAGAAGGCCTGAGCGTGGGCCACGCGAGGGCTGCTTTGGGGAACGGTAAGTTTACGGAAAGCGCCGCAGCCTTACCTCTCCCCTTGCGGGAGAGGATACGGAGGCTGGGTGAGCATTTGCGAACCGTAGCCGCAGTTGGTGAGGGGTAGTCTCAACACCGCTTCACCCCTCACCAACTTCGGCCAAGCCCTCGGCTATGCCTCGTGCGGCCTGCGTATCCTCTCCCGCAAGGGGAGAGGTAAGGCCACGACACCGAAAAGCCGCCCGCTGCCGGAAAAGCCCCTATCCTCTTCTCCCCAGCGGGGAGAAGGTGCCCGAAGGGCGGATGAGGGGGCGACGCCCTCGATCAGCGACGAAGGCTTCCGACCCATCATCCGCGCCAAGACCGGAAAACCGGGGAAGTAAGAGGCAGGCCTTACCCCTCCCCGACAAATAAAACAACCTTCACCCCGCCAAACCGATTTGCGGTCAGAAATGGAAATGGCGGGCGCCCTACCCGGAACGCCCGCCCAGTTTGTTCCGTCTGAATCAATCAGAGAATGAAGTCCGACGCGACGAGGTTGATCTTGCCTTCCAGCTGGATCACCATGTCCGGCGTCGTATCGAAATCCAGATGCTTGTTGAACTGGATGAACGTATCGCCATTCTTCTGGACGTAGCGCACCTGATTGCCAAGTTCGGCATTGAACGCATCTTTTCCAATGAAAACAATGTCATCCTGGAATCCGGTCAGATCGATCTTGTCGCCCTGCGACTGCTTGAAGTCCATGATCTGATCGATATCGGTCGTCATGAATTCCTTGGAGGATGAAAAGGCAAACACATCCGTCCCATCGCCGCCCCAAATTTTATCCTGACCGGCACCGCCATAGAGCGTATCGTTGCCTTCATCGCCCCGCAGGATGTCATTTCCAACTTCGTTCAGCGCACGATCGCCATAGACCGCATCATTGCCCAGGCCACCATACACCGTGTCATTGCCGTTACCGCCGCTCAGCGTATCATTTCCATTCTGGCCCAGAACGTAGTCGTTGCCGCCGAAGGCATTGATTTCGTCCTTGCCGGAGGAACCGGTAAACATGTCGGCGCCAGCGAATGCCTTTGCGACAATTTTGCCGATTGCATCGATGCCGGTATCAAATGCAGCACTAAGAGCCTTCAGGTCAATTTTCACATCGCGCAGCTGGATATCGACACTGCCCTTGTTTTCAAACCAGTCGAGGCTCTTCAATGTCCCGTCTGTCACATGGCCGTTCTTGTAAGTGAAGCCGGTGCCTCCGGCGACATAAATGTCAATTCCGGTTGTCGCAGAAAATGTCGTCTTCGCGCTTTTGGTTAAGTCAGCATTGACGACATTCAACATTATCAGCAGGTTATCTTCGTTAAAGACACTGCCGCCATAGACTGTTACTTTAGCCATCTGCCTCTCCTTGCTTGCCTCATCACATAACTTTTCATTGCATATATGATAGGCCGCAACTCACGCATCCCCACTTTTCGGTAGACGGCAAAATAAACCCGACGCACTGACAGGCCCCGGGCAATGGGCCACAGCAACTGGTACGGAATTGCGAATTCCCCCCCCCCACATCCCCGCTCTCTCCACCCATGTTAACCTCCCTCCCGTCCCATCACGGATACACAGCCAGGCGTGGTTGCGAGATGGGGCCGGTGCCCGGCGGGTGGGAAGGACGTGAGCCTGTTCGCCGGGGGCGTGAGAGATCGGGTCCCCAGCATGCTCCCGGGCAAAAGCCCGGCCCTGGTGCAGGCGTGCGTGCGACGCACACAACCGCCCACCGCTGTCGGTTTGTGACGGGCAGATGGGAGGCGGGCAGCCCCCGTACCATCGCGCAAAAACCACCGAACGGGACACGGCGCGTGTCATTTTATACTTTTTCCGAGGCACAAACCGTGTCCCGGCCGATCCGTCCCGACCTTTAAGGAAGGGGCACGAATGATTTCACACCGCGGGATGGTTCTACCGTTCGCGCGATCCTATCCCCCTGCCCGGAGGAACCGATGACGATGATCGCCCCCGACGATGCCGACAGTGATCGCCTCACCAGCGAGGAGCTTGACGCAATCAAGCAACTGCTCTGGCGCGCATCCTTTCACCGGCTCAGCCTGCCGCGTCTCTGCCGCACCCGCGCCTGCCGCCGCCATCGATTTTGTCAGGAGGATCAGCCCTATCCGCCGCGCTGCCTGATGCAGTTCAAGCCCGGTCCTATCGATGCATTCCACGCTCTTCTGGATATGGTCAAGCTTCTGCTGGAGGATAGTGGCCCGGTGCAGCTGCCGGCCGATCCGGTCGCGCGCAGCTATTACAATCTTGCCCTGTGGGTGCTGATCGATATCGGCGAAAGCGCTCCGCGCTTCAGCGACTATGCGACCCTGGCCTTGCAGCGTCCGCTGATAGAGCTGGCAGATAGGACGGACGCGACATGCGCGTGATGACGGCAATGCCCATCGGCCCGGTCATCAACGTCCGGATGTTACGATTTGGAGGGGGATTTTTTCGACGTTTTGGCCGTCTTGGCGACCGCCTTCTTGGGCGCCGGGGTCACGATCGCCTCGGGCTCGGGGGGACGGGCTTCGCGCAGTGCGCGGAGCCGTTCCGTCTTGCGGTTGCGGGTGATCGCCTCACGCTCGACAATTTCACGGGCCGTCCGGTCAGTCAGGGCGGCCTTGTCCTGCGAAGAGAGACGGGCGGGCATGTTAGTTGTGGCTTTCATACCCGTCTGCCTCCTGGCATGGCTGGCGCGCGATCAACGCGCGCGGGGGGATTTCTTCGGCGCCGGCAACAGGCCTTCGCGCTGCAGCTTCTTCTTCTGCGCCTTGCGGTGACGGCGCACGGCTTCCGCCGCTTCGCGCACCCGCTTTTCGGACGGCTTTTCGAAGGATTCGCGCGCGCGCATTTCGCGGAAGATGCCTTCGCGCTGCATTCTCTTCTTCAGAACCCGGAGGGCCTGTTCAACGTTGTTATCTCTGACGATGACCTGCAAGATATCTCCTGACGCAGCGGCGCTGCTACTTCTTCATGCGGATGCTGTTGGAATTGATCCAGCTCGAACGGCTGGCGGCGGAAGTTCTGGACGACGGATCGAGGCGCGGTACGGACGATGTATCGGGGTCGATATCATCCTCGCCGATGCTGCGTTCGAACGTCTCCTGTTCGAACCGGACGCGATAGGCATTAAGGCCACGCGTCTCCGGCAGCAGGCTGATGATTTCGCCGCGACCGTCCGGCTGGCGCGCACCGAGCACGCGGGCCTTGAGGACAACCACGTCACCGGGTCTGTAACGATGCTTGAGCATGTCGACCGCTCCTGTGGTGGAAAACAGAAAAACAAAAGGCCGGGCATGGACCCGACCTCTCACCATCACTCAGCCGCGCTGCCAGTACATCCGTGGTCAACGGCGGCGAATGACAAATCAAGCAGCCTGCAGGTTGTCTGCAGAATTCTTGCCGGACTTGCGGTCGCGGACGATGTCATAACGGATCTTCTGACCGTCATTGAGGCCGCGCATGCCGGCACGTTCCACGGCCGAGACATGCACGAAAACGTCCGTGCCGCCGTCATCCGGCTGAATGAAACCAAAACCCTTGGTGGCGTTGAACCACTTCACTGTACCTGTGTTCATAACGATTTCCTTTCGAAGCAATCGTTGTTGTTCTCGCGATACCTTGCGAGGATAGATCGATTATTTGAGAGGAAATCCGGCTTGAGCCTCAGGCTCTGTAGCGACGTCACAAGCAATGGTCGATAGGCTAGATATAGTCTCTATTTTTGATTTTGCAAGCGAAACAGGCCGCATTTTGAAATTTCGGCAGCTAATCCACCTATCCCTCTGTTTTCATGGAAGGATATTATCGCGGGCTTTTCCAGCCTGCCGCGCCGCCTTCGCCAAACGGCACAGGAAAGGAAATTTGCATCGATTCCTTGAGCCTAGGCGTAAAGCCAATCCACTTGCGCTAATCTCACGCCGTACGAATCGCATGCTCTGGAGAGACAATCATGCACAGAACCATCCTGGCCAGCGTCGCGGCCGCCCTCCTCTTCACAACCTCCGCCTTTGCCGCCGAAATCAGCTTTCCGAGCGATGCGCCGGTCGCCACCATGACCATTCCGGACGATTGGGGTCCGAAGGAAACCGAAACCGGCATCGATGCCACCGCGCCTGACAATTCGATCTATCTGGCCGTCGATGTCGCCACCGCCGACAATACCGAAGCGACCGTCAAGGAAGCGATCGAGTATCTGAAGGAACAGGGCGTCACCGTCGATGCCGCCTCCGCCAAGCAGGATGAAGGCACGCTCAACGGCATGCCGCTCTTCACCATTTCCTGGTCGGGCACCGATGCGGATGGCCCTGCCAGCATCGGCCTTGCAGCCGTCACCGTTGGCGACAAGAACCTCGTCTTCACCTACTGGGGCACCCAGGGCGAGGAAGACAAGAATGCCGAAGCCGTCAACGCCATCATGCGCAGCCTGAAGCCGGCGAACTGATTGATACGACTGTCGGGCGGCCGCTGGGTCGCCCGGCATCACAGCAGGAATCAATTGATCGCGGTGATTTCGAGCTCCTGGGTTCCGACTGTCACCAGATCCCCGATGCCTTTGCCGATCAGCGCCTGCGCCACCGGCGAGACAAAGGAAATCGAGCCCGTCTTCGGATCGGCCTCATCTTCGCCCACGATCCGATAGGTCTGCACGCGCCCGTCATCGCGTTCGAACGTCACGGTCGAACCGAATGCAACGCTTTCGTCGCCCGAGGGCTCCGGCATCACCTGCGCCGTGCGCAGCCGCTCGATGAAATAGCGAATGTCGCGCAGCGGCGCTGCCGTCTGGCGCCGCCTTTCGTTGGCGTCCTCGAGCCCGTTCGCCACCTCGAAGAGAGCTCTCGCCTCGGCAAGCAGGCGTTCGAGTTCGGCCAGACCCGTCCGGGTCACGAGATTGGGATGGGGCGAAATCGGCCGATCCGGCAATTGCGTCTCGGAAGCGGTTTCGGCACTCTCTTCCTTCAGAAAGGCTACGCTCAACGTTAAACTCCCGCCCGGCTTAATTGTCGCAAGTACAACCGACACTGCCCAAATGCCGGCTTGAACACAAGTCTTGCCAACGACAGAAGCATCGGCATCCCCGCCTTCCTGATTTGCAGGACAATTCTTTTGACGACAGGTGCCTTCCCGCATGGAATATTCCTGCTAGGCTTCGATGAAACAGAAGGCTGGAGAGACCGATGGCGAATTTGTCTGCGCAGGAACAGTTGATGCTCGAACTGACAAACCGGGCGAGGATGGATCCGGTGGGCGAAGCCAGGCGCATGGGGCTGAGCAACCTCAACGAAGGTGTCGCCGCTGCGGACCGCATTTCATCCGCACCAAAACAGGTTCTGGCCGGCAATGACGATCTTGCCCAGGCCGCCGCCAGGCACAGTTCCTGGATGCTGGCCCACGATATCTTCGATCACAGCGAAACATCCGGCACCTCGGGCTTCACCGGAAAGAATCCATCGGATCGCATGACGAACGCGGGCTACACGTTCAGCGGCAGTTTCACGGCCGGCGAAAACATTGCCGTGCGGGGCACCACGACACAGATCAACGCGAAAGATCTCACGCAGATGATCATTGCCCAGCACAAGGATCTCTTCGTCGATGAAAACATTGATGGCCGTGGCCACCGTCTCAACATTCTCGAGGATGCCTACCGCGAAATCGGTATCGGCCAGGAGAGCGGAAAGTTCGCCTTTGAAAGCGGCGGCACCCAGTTCAACAGTTCCATGGTCACACAGGATTTTGCCCGCAGCGGCACCAGCCTGTTCGTCACCGGCGTCGTCTACAAGGACAATGTCATCAACAATGATTTCTTCAGCGTCGGCGAACAGATCGCCGGCCGCAAGGTCTCGGGAGGCGGCCTCTCCGACACGACCGGTTCCGGCGGTGGTTACGAGCTGGCGATGGCGAACGGCAATGCCCGCAGCATTCTCTTCGATCTTGCCAATGGCGATGTCACGGTCGGACTGCAAACTTTCGTCACCAATATCAAGGTCGATGTGGTCAATGGCAACGAAGTCTGGACCAACGGGGAGCTCGCTTTCGTGTCAGGCAATGTTCGGCAGGTCCATGCGCTCGGCATTGCGGCAATCGATCTTGCCGGCGGCACCAATGGCCAGACACTGACGGGCAATGATGCGGCCAACCGGATCGATGGCAAAGCCGGAAACGATGTGCTGATCGGCGGGCTCAGCGTCGATGTTCTGGTCGGCGGCAGTGGTGCGGACCAGTTCCGTTTCGATGATCGCCATTCCGGCAAGACCAACTCGACGGCGGACCGGATCACGGATTTCACCGGCGCCGACACGATCAATATGGAACTGGTCGATGCCAATTCGAAAAAGGCCGGCGATCAGGATTTCAGCTTCATTGGCGGCGAGGCCTTCCATCACAAGGCCGGCGAACTGCGCGCCTTTTCATCCGGCGGCGATACGTTCATTCAGGGCGATACGAATGGCGATGGCAGCGTGGATTTTCTGCTCAGGCTCGATGGGCGCCACGCGATGACCGCAGGCGATTTCGATCTTTAGGACTGGGTCCGGGAGGGCGCGTTGCGTTCGAATAGAATAACCTCGGCGCCGTGATAGTCCGTCCTTGCAAATTCGGCAAAGCCGAGCTTGGCGGCCACGCGGCGCGAGGCTTCATTCGAAGGTTCGATAAAACAGGTGATCCGCCGCCCGGCATGCGCCTCATCGGCCCAGGCCATCATGGCACTGACGGCTTCGGTTACGATGCCCCTGCCCTGGGCTGCGCCACGCAGCACCCAGCCTGCCTCCAGCGATCCCTCGATCGCCGGGTCTATTTTGCGGCGCAATTCCTGGAAACCGGTTTCCCCCAGGAAGGCGCCGGTCTGCCGGTCGGTGATTGCCAGATAGCCGAAACCCATATGGAGCCACATGCCGGCATGGCGCAGAAATCGGGTCCAGGAGGTCTCGCGATCGAAGGGCTTGCCGCCGATGAATCGAACGACCGCGGGGTCGGACCACATGGCGAAATAGGCATCGAAATCAGCGGCTTGGTGCGGCCGAAGAATAAGCCGCTCGGTGTGCAATATCGGAATCATGGTGCAATGCTAGCGGATAAGTCAGCCGACCGCCAGCGCACACCCCCTTCACTCGGCTGGGGCGACGTCCGCCGCTGTCTCGCCGGCTCCATAGACAATGTACCAGACCACGGCGGTCAGCACCACCGCGCCGCCGGCCAGCACCGGCAATCCGACGCGCTCGTCGTAGAAGATCCAGACCCAGAGCGGACCGAGAACGACATCGAGCAGAGACAGGAGGCTGGCTTCGGCGGCCCCGATCAGGCGCGAACCCATCAGGATCAGGATATAGGCTATTCCAGTCGTAAGAATGCCGTAGAGCGCACAGGCCAGCAGTTGCTGCGGCGCCGGAATGCCGCCCGGCATGAAGGGCAGCGCAACGAGCAGCGCACCGCCGGCGGCAAGAACGGTGATCGCGGTCGAATCCATGGCGGGGTGACGGCGGGCGATGACGAGTTGCAGCGCAAATCCGGCGGTCATGGCAAAGGCGGCGCCAATGCCGAGGAGATCGCGCGGGCTCACTGCGGCGCCAACGGTCAGCACCACACCGAGGAAGGCGACCGAGCCTGCCAGGATGAACCGTTTCGTGACCCGTTCGCGGAACCAGAGAAAGGCAATCAAAGTGGCAAGGAACGGCAATGCCGCATAGACGATCATCACATTGGCAACCGTTGTCCACTGCAATGCCGCCACATAGCTGATGGTCGCGACGACCGAAACCGAGCCGGCAAAGAGGCCGAGCCAGCCGAATTGTCGTCCGTTACCGTCGTCGGAGGTCATCCGGTTGCGCACCAGCATGAAGGTTCCGAGCGTGACGAAGGAAAAGGCCGAACGCCAGCCGACGATCGACCAGACATCGAGTTCGGCCATCCGCACGAACAGACCGGCGGTGCTCCACAGAAGCGTCGAGAACAGGACGAGAAGGATGCCAAGCTGGCGATTACGTGCTAAAATCATGTCGGGAACCGTGAAAATCAGTGAACAATTCTCCAGTAGACGGTCGTCTAGTAAATGTCCATCCAATCCACGACACGCGACATGCTCATTTCCGAAGGCCTGCGGCAAATGCTTGCGCATGGCTATGAGGGGATCGGCATCGGCCCCGTGCTATCGGCCATGAATGTACCGAAAGGATCGTTCTATTATTTCTTCAAGAGCAAGGACGATTTCGTCCTTTCGATTCTCGATGCCTATGAGGCGCGCTACCGCACCATGCGCGAGGCACTTCTGGCCGATCCCAACCTCACCTCGCTGCAAAAGCTGGACCGTTATTTCGAAGTGATCGAAGAGGAGTTGCTGGACCATCACCCGTCCGGCGGCTGCCTTTACGGCGTTCTCGCGCAGACCGTGACGGCGCGCGATGCCGCTATCCGGACCCGTCTGGCACGCTCCTACGAGACCTGGCACGCGGCCATCGTCGAAATTCTCGAGGGTGCCCGCAAAGCCGGCGAGATCGATGCCACCTCGGATACGGCTGAACTCGCCACTGATATCATCGATGCCTATGAAGGGACCCTGATCCGCATGAAGGCGACCGACGATCCGGCCGCCTTTCGTCGTTTCCGCACCCGCACCATCCCACGGCTCCTGTCGGTCGCAATGGTTCAGTCGACCGCTACGCCTTGAAGTGGAACGGGCGCAGCCTGGTCCGCCAGCACCTGCTCGACGGCTTCGACGAGAGATTTGGACAGCGGATAGATCAACCCGTCATGCCCGACGACCTTGAAATTGGTACCGTCCTTGCGAATGCCAGCAATCAGGGACTTCCGGATCCACCAGGACCGGTGGATCTTGATGCCATCGTCCGGCGCGACCTGTTCAAGCGCATCCCGGAACGTCATGCGATGCAGGGTGGTTCTGTCCCCGACGCGAATGGACACATACTGATTCTGCGCCTGAATGCTGAGAATTTCGCCTTCGACAGAAAGCGATGCCCTTGCAGCACTCGCATCTGTGTCCTGCACCTGGGGATCTCGATCCGGCCACCAGACGGGAATGGGCCGGCCAGGCAACGAGAGAAAGCGGCTGACATCCTTGCCGATGGCCAGAAACAGGGTCAGCGTGGTCGCCGTATTCAAGGCAAGCTGCCGAAAAATCCGCATCGAAACAGGTATGCCCATATATTGATGGGTAAAGGGCGTCAGAATGAGATGGAAAAGCAGAATGAGCCCAAAAATGAAGCCCAGATAGGCAAAGAACAGCGGAATGCCGCGTCCAACGCAAAAATGGAACCACGGCGCCAGCAACAACAGGACTGCCGTAAAATAACCGGCCAGCCGCACAACGAAGATCACGACCTCGACCCATACCGGCAATCCCGGATATTCCCGTGCGAACATGCCCGTGGCCGGAAGAACCGACAACAGCGTTATCATGCCGAGTAACACCGGATGCGTCGCGAAATAGACAGCAAAACGCCTGTAGTCGGCGTAGGGGCGCTGCTCGAATTCAGATCGCTTGGAAACAGTCGTGGTCTCGTAAGTCATGAGTAATAGATTTGGTCAGATGTTTGGCGCCATTCACTTGCCGACTTGGGCAGTCGGCTCAACGTTACCGATCGAACACATTCCGTCGTGAGCCCTGTTTCCATACGTGTTTTCCGCGCGGCATCAGGAACCTCATCCCTTCCATGGCACAAATATCCATGATCACGCCACTGGGAATGGCTCCCGAAGCGGTGAATAATTGAGTTTTTTCAAATATACGATTAACGGCGACGGGCTGCGTATGAGGGGACTTGCTGTCATGGCTTTCGGACCGCGGTAAGTCGCGCGCTTCATTCCATCGTCGGCAAATCTGGAGCCGAGCCATCCAGGGCGTGCGCGGCGACCAAACCTCCACAAGCGATTGTCACCCGTTGGAAAATTCGCACCAATGTTGCGAATTTTCGCACAAAACCCGCGATCGGACCGTCCCGCCAAGTTGCGAAAACGCAATATTCGTGGGATTTGCCGGGGGATCCGATCGCCCCATCAGGCGAGGGAATTCTAATAAAATCAATCAAGTTCCGCTTGCTGGTTCAAGATCCGGCCTGAGCGAACGCGCCCAATGGAGCAGAAAATGCAGCTTAGTTTTGAAGGTGGAATGTTCGGAAAGGATCTCGGCACCGCCATCGATTATACGTTTCTGGATCTATCCTTTGACGATTCGGATTCCGATACGATCGAGCTGAGCCAGAACATTCTTGATGTCGCCAATGTCTGGGCAAAATTCAACTATAGCTACGATTTTTCCTTCGCCTTGCTTGGCACGGCCCATCTCGATCTCGGCAAGATCGAATCGTCGTTCGATCTCGAATCCAATGCGACCACATCGGACAGCGACCTGGCCCCCAACAGCAGCGCCTTCATCGATCTCTCCGGCTTTTCGCTCGGGGAGTCCGAAGACGGTGCCTTGTCTGCGACCGGCCCGAGCGCCGCTGAATCCTACGTCAAGATCGACCTGTCGACCTCCATCGAAGGATCGCTTTCAGCCGAAGTCGGATATGACTACGATATCGGCGTCGATTGGGGCGATGGAAGCACGACGCTGTTCGACACCGATTTCTCCGCCAGCCTCGACGAAACCATTTTCGAAGTGACCGCCGACATTCTTGGCGGCCTCGATGGCGAGATCTATGAACTTGATCTGGGGTTCGGCACCGTTGCGGCCGCCATTCCGGAATTCGAATATGATGAGGTTGAGCTCGTCGATGACGGCAGCCAGTTCGGCTCCTACCACCTGACCGGAAAATCAAGCCCTGTCGTGACCGCCGAAGTCGACCTCGACGCCTTCCTGCCCGTGCCCCTTTCGGTAGATGAATCGCTTGATCTCAGCGTCGTCTCCTTTACGGTGGAAACCGGCTTGCTCGATGCCAAGCTGGTCGGGACCGCCTCGATCGGCCAGGACATTACGGTGACGCCGGATGTCGAAGTGACGATGGAAACCAGTCTCGGCGAGACCGTGACCGGTGATCTCGGCGACAAGTTCGAATTCGAAACGCCGGAGGGCGAAGGTTCCTTCACCGTGACCGCCACCTACCAGCTGATGATGACGGTAACCGCAGTCACCTCGCTCGTCTTCGATGCATCGATCGACTGGCAGGTCGCCTATGGCAAGTTCGAGGCCGGCATCGATGTCGGCGTCTATCAGGACAAATGGGAAACCGGCTTCTCTGCCTTCGAAAGCTCGGAACCGCTTACCGATGGCATTGCACTGGAACTCGCCAGCGACACCAGCGTCTATGAAGCCGGCAGTGCGACGGAAGAATTCACGCTTTACTACGAAAACTTCGTCACCGCCGCTTCGGGTGTCGTCCTCAACCTGACGACGCACCAGGTCTCGATCAAGGCCGGCACCGAAGACAATCAGATCAAAGGGAACGACCTCGCCAACAGCATCAATGGATATGACGGCAACGACACGATCAATGCCGGCAAGGGCGACGATACTGTTTACGGCGGCATCGGGGAGGACACGATCTTCGGCGGCAATGACAACGACATGCTTCTGGGTCGGATGGGTAGCGACACGATCAGCGGCGGCAGTGGAAACGACACCATTTTCGGCGGACGCGGCAAGGATATCCTCACCGGTGGCAAGGATGCCGATACGTTCCTCTTCGACGACGGCGGTTCGTTCAGCCAGCGCGATACGATCACCGATTTCCGCGCCAAGCAGGGTGATTTGATTGACCTGTCGCAGATCGATGCCGATGCCAACCTGACCGACGATCAGGCCTTCACGTTCATCGACACGGATGCCTTCAGCGGCCAGGCTGGGGAACTGCGGATACAGTTCACCAAGGGTGAAGGATTGACGGTGTTCGCCGATATGGATGGCGATGGCCGCGCCGATGGCTCGATTTTCCTCGAAGGCATCCGCTCGATTACGGCCGATCAGTTCGTACTCTGATCAAGCAGGGCGACCGGCGCAGTCACTGCACCGGTCGCCTCTTCATTCCGCGGCCTCGTCGCGCACCTGTGCGGCCATCTGAAGCTCGACCTGCAGTTCGTAACGATAGCCTTCCAGCATCTGGTAGGCATGTTCGATCATCTCGATCTGGCGCTCGGTTTTGCGGATCGCATCCGCGATCGTTTCGCTGCGGGCCCTGAGCATCGATCCCAGAACATCGCTGCCGCTCTTGCCGCCCAGACGGTCGATATGCTGGCGTACCCGGTTGCGGTGGCGTTCAAGCTCCAGAATATGAATACGGTTCTTGACGATATCGTCGGACAGCGATCGCCGCATGGCGGAGACCGGATCGAAACTGCCGGGCTCACGTTCGTCGAGAATGACGTCATTGACAAGCCGTTCAAGTAGTTTCACGCCTTCGAGATCCTTCGGATCCGCCAGTTCCGGATCATATCCGGTGTCATCGAAGATGCGTCGACGCACAGGATCCCGCAGGAGATCATAGGCCACCTGCAGCCGGGCGAATGTGTCTGCGTCGCCGCCGGTGTCCGGATGGGCGCCTTTGGCAGCCTTTCTCCAGGCCTCGCGAATGGCGGGCTCCTGAGCATCGCGTTCAAGCCCGAGAAGGCTGTAGGGATCCATCAAACTTCGCACCCTCATTTCAATTCGTCACGATCGCGAACGGCAGACTCTTCGGGCGACCATGGCTTAACTCATTGATTTCAATGAACCGCATCGCATCAGAGCAACATAGCCGGATCTGTGTACCCCCTCGGACAGGACCCGACAAGCCTCTCGCCACCAACCGCACCTTATTCACGGTGCCACGACAAAATTGTGGAGATCCGGCCGCATTTCACAGGTGAAAAGACGCCTACACCGTTAATTTTCGTCAACCGAGATGAACAGGATATGACTCTTTGCAATCAGAATTTGGCAATTGTTAACCATATTTGGCGACATTAGCGTCAGGTATTGCGTCTCCCTCAACAATCATTCCCGATAACGGGTTCCTTTTCGAGACGAAGATTCAATGACAAGCATAATTACAAACAACCCGGCGACTGCAGCGCTTGCAACCCTGCGCGGCATCAGTTCGCAACTCGAAGATTCCCAGAACAGGATCTCCACCGGCTATCGCGTCGAAACCGCCAAGAACAACGCCGCCTACTGGTCGATCGCAACCACAATGCGCTCCGATACGGCTGCAATCTCGGCCGTTCGCGATGCGCTGGCACTTGGTGCGGCAACGGCGGACACCGCCTATTCCGGCCTGTCGCAGGCGGCGGACCTGCTGGCTGAGGTCAAGTCCCGGCTGGTGGCGGCACGCGAACCCGGCGTCGACCGCGGCAAGGTCGGTACCGAAATCGAGGAACTCAAGAACCAGCTGATGAGCACGGCCACCTCGGCGACCTTCAATGCCCAGAACTGGGTCTATTACGAAAAGTCCGACAGCCCCTGGCTGACCGGCGTCAAGGAAGTGGTTGGCGCCTTCAACCGCAATTCCGACAATACCGTTTCCGTCAAGGTGCTCGAATATGGTTCCAACAGCGTGACCGCCCTCGATCCGCCCTTCGCGCTCATCGATGCGTCGGATGCGACCCATGGCGAATTCGGCATCCTGACATCGGAACGCTATTCGGTTGCACTTGGCCAGACGACCGGCTGGATCATGCTCGATATGGGGACGCGCTCGAACAGCTACTCATCCGCAACCCTGCCGCAGCAGGAGATCACCCTCACCTCAGCAACGACCGATGCAGAACTTACCGAGATGCTCGATGTCGTCGATGCGATGCTGCTCGATGTGACCGACGTCGCAGGCACCCTTGGCGCACTCGCCACCCGCATCAACATGCAGAGCGAATTTGCCGACGATCTGACCGATACGATCGACAAGGGCGTTGGCCGCCTGGTGGATGCCGACATGAACGCGGAATCGACCCGGCTCAAGGTTCTGCAGGGTCAGCAGTCGCTCGGCCTGACATCGCTTTCGATTGCGAACTCCAATCCGCAATCGGTGCTCAAGCTACTGCAGTAACACCGAGATCGGCGCCCCGTGCGGTGGCGCCGATGACTTCTTCGAAGGCACGCGCGATCACCTCTGGCCCGGCACCGGGCCGAACCGCATCGGTCGACAGGATCTGCCGGTAGCGCCGGGCGCCATCCACGCCGGCAAAAAGGCCAAGCATCGGCTTGGTTACCGCATTGAGGCGTCCGCCGCCCACAAGCCAGCTCTCCGCATAATCCATCATCCGGTCGCGCACATGGTTCCAGTCGATTGGCCGTGCCGGTTCGCCATAGACCCGGTGATCGACCTCTCCCAGAAGGGCGGCATTATGCCAGGCTGCGCGGCCAAGCATGACGCCATCCATGTGAGAAAGATGTTCAACCGCCTGATCGAGATCGGCAATTCCCCCGTTCAAGCCAATGAATCGACTCGGAAAACGCTTCTTGAGCCTGTAGGCGCGATCGTAATCGAGCGGCGGGATTTCGCGGTTCTCGCGCGGCGACAATCCTTTAAGCCAGGCCTTGCGGGCATGGACCCACAGCGCATCGGCACCAGCAGCAAACACCTTGTCAGCAAGCGTATCGAGAGCGATTTCGGGATCCTGCTCATCGACGCCGATCCGGCATTTGACCGTGACAGGCACGGACGAAACCGTCTTCATGGCCGCCACGCATTCGGCAACCAGATCCGGCGTCAACATCAGACAGGCACCGAACGTGCCCGACTGAACGCGATCTGACGGGCAGCCGACATTGAGGTTGATCTCGTCATAGCCGTAATCAGCACTCACGCGCACGGCGTCCACAAGCTTCGCCGGATCGGAACCGCCCAACTGCAGGGCAATCGGATGTTCGGACGGATCGTAGGCAAGCAGCCGGTCGCGCGGCCCATGGATGGCCGCATCCGCAACCACCATTTCCGTGTAAAGCAGCGCCTTGTGCGACAACAGTCGGTGCAGGTAGCGGCAGTGCCGATCGGTCCAGTCGAGCATCGGCGCGACGGCAAAAATCTTTGCCTTGTCCGCCAGGGCCGCCGCGTACATGGAAGGCCTCAATGGGCCGCCGGCATACCGCTCTTGAGCAGCGGTATGTTCGGCAGCGTATGACCGAGAACCTGATCGGCACCCTCATAGATCATGCGGATCGCGACATAGAGAATGACAAGCAGGCCGACCCAGGCGATCCAGCGGAAGCGGTGGAGAAGCTTGGCGATGGCGGCCGAGGCAGCCCCCATCAGCACGACCGACAGGCCAAGGCCGAAAATTAGCGCGGTCGGATGTTCGCGCGCGGCACCGGCGACGGCCAGCACGTTGTCGAGCGACATCGACACATCGGCGACAATGATCTGGAACACCGCATCCTTGAGCGTCTTGGTTCCGGCCTGGCCGGCAACCTTGCCGTCCCGGTTCTCGTCCTGATCGCTGAGTGCCTCCTCGGCGTCGGCAATGTCTTCCGGCTTGACCGTCAGTTCGCGATACATCTTCCAGGACACCCAGAGCAGCAGGATACCGCCGATGAGGATCAGGCCGATGATCTGCATCAGCTCTGTGGCGATGATCGCAAAGAAGATACGCAGGACGGTGGCGGCGAGAATACCGATCAGGATCGCCTTGCGGCGAAGCTCGGGAGCCAGGCCAGCCGCGGCGAGGCCGATGACAATGGCATTGTCTGCCGCAAGCACGAGGTCGATCATGACAACCTGAGCGAAGGCTGCGAAAGCAGCATAGTCCAAACCAAACATAATCTTCTCGTCAAAAATGGGAAATCGGCTCAGTCGCCCGAGATAACCAGCCAATTGGACGAAATCCTCCGATGAGTCAACCTTCTACGAAAGTCGATCGTCGCAGGCTCGACACGGATGGAGGTTGTTCTTTCAGACGAACAAGGCGAAAGTGAAGGCTCGGCTGTGCAAAAACATCATGCGAGCCTTGCGGATTTGCTCAGGCCTGTTTCTATCCGTGCAAACAGGAGGACCGACCATGCCGCTTTATTCTCTCGACGACACCCGCCCCACCCTGCCCGACGACGACCGCTACTGGGTGGCGCCGGATGCCCATGTGATCGGCAATGTTGTGATCGGCGCCGATTGCGGCATCTGGTTCGGCTCTGTCTTGCGCGGCGACAACGAACCGATCGTCCTCGGCGAAGGCACGAATATCCAGGAAGGAACGATGATCCATACCGATCCGGGCCAGCCGGTCACGATCGGCAAGGGTTGCACCATCGGTCACCACGCCATCATCCATGGCTGCACCATCGGCGACAATTCTCTCGTCGGTATGGGAGCGACTGTCCTCAACGGCGCCAGGATCGGCAACAACTGCCTGATCGGCGCCAACGCCCTGGTCACCGAGGGCAAGGAGTTTCCAGACAATTCCCTGATCGTCGGCTCGCCCGCCCGTGTGGTCCGCACGCTCGACGAGGCAGCAGTGGAAGGACTGAAACGCTCTGCGGCGAGTTACATCGCCAACTGGAAGCGTTTCAGGAGTGGCTTGAAACAACTTTGAGCGGCCGGTGCGCCACGTCGGCGAGCTGTTCGAGCACCGCCGACGCCGTCATCGGACGGCCGAAATGATATCCTTGCGCATAGCCGCAACCGAGACGCTGCAGGATGGTGACCTGTTCGATCGTCTCAACGCCTTCCGCCGTGGTCTTCATGCCGAGATCGCGGCAGAGATTGGTCACCGCCCTCACGATTGCCAGTGATTCCGGATTGTCGGACAGATCGCGGAGGAAACTCTGGTCGATCTTGATCCGGTCGAACGGGAACTTGCGGATATAGCTCAGCGACGAGTAGCCGGTACCGAAATCGTCCATCGCAAAGCTGACGCCGAGCGCCTTGAGCTGGGCCAGGATCATCATCGTATGATCGCTGTCGTTGAGGAAGACGCCTTCGGTGATTTCCAGCATTAGCCGTTCGCAGGGCAGACCGGATTTCGAAAGTGCCGAGGCAACGGCCAACGGCAGGCCGACGCCACCGAACTGGATCGGCGAAATGTTCACCGACACGACGATATGGCTCGGCCAGGTCATGGCGATACGGCAGGCCTCATCGAGGATCCAGCTGCCGAGTTCGTGGATAAGACCGGCTTCTTCCGCGACCGGGATGAAATCGGCGGGCGAAACGAAGCCGCGCGTCGGATGGTGCCAGCGGACCAAGGCCTCGTAGCCCGAGATCGAGCCGGAGGCGATATGGACCATCGGCTGGAAGTAAAGTTCGAACTGGTTGAGCTGGATAGCCTCGCGAAGATCGCGTTCCATCGCCTGGAAATCGCGCATGCGCCGGTCCATGTCCGCTTCGAAGAAACGGAACTGCCCCCGACCCTCCTGCTTGGCGCAATAAAGTGCCAGATCGGCATTCTTGAGCAACTCGTCGGGGTCATTGCCATCCCGAGGATGGATGGCAACGCCGATCGATGTTCCAATATTGATATGATGGCCGCAGATGTCGAACGGCTCCGAGATCTTGCGGATGATCTCCGACGAGAGCGTATCGATGCAGCTCTCGTTTTCCTTGATGACGTGGAACACCGCAAACTCATCGCCGCCGAGACGGGCTGCGAAACTGTCCTCGTTGAGGCAGGACTTGAGCCGGTTGGCCACTTCGACCAGAAGCGCGTCACCGATCGGATGACCGAGCGTATCGTTGACGATCTTGAACCGGTCGAGATCGAGGAAGAGCAGCGCCGCCTGCCGGCTCGATGATCCCGATTCCAGATAGCGGGCGACATGATTGCGGAACAGAGTGCGGTTCGCCAGACCCGTCAGACTGTCATGCAGGGCGAGATGGGCGATCCGGTCGTCTGCCGATTTCTTCTCGGTAATGTCTTCGTGAGTAACCACATAACCGCCATCCGCAAGCGGCATCACAGTCATGGTCATGAAACGACCGTCATCGAGTTCGACGAGGCGCTGCTTGGTCGACCGCCCGTCGACAATGGCCGGAGAGACCACTTCATCCGAAATGACCTTGCGGACGCCAGCACCCTTGCTGCGGCAAAGGGCGATGAAATCCGGTACTGTCATGCCCTGGATTTCGTTGGCGGACCCCAGATGGTAATGCGAGGCCAGCTGCCGGTTCGCCACCACGATCCGGCCGGTCGCATCGAGCATGTAAAGCCCCTGCGGCATGTTCTCGATCGCACCATGAAGACGATCGCGCTGCATGGCGATTTCGGCCTGCGACGCTTCCTGAAGCTGCAGGCGCGCATCGGCCAGGGCCTGGAATGTCTGGGCAAACTGGTTGGCAAGGTCGCCGATCTCATCGCCGCGTTTCAGAAGCACTTCATCGACCGGCTTGGTATCGCCCGTCAGCCTCTGGCCAAGCCGACTGACATTTCCGGTCAGAAGTTCGAGCGGCTTGGTAACGGCGGATTTGAAGTACCAGCCGATGATGAGCGCAAGAATCGCCGAAATGAACACACCGGCAGCGATCTCCCAGATTGCGATCAGCGCATAGCGCTCCGTCTTCATCTGAGCATTGCGGTTGATGCGCTGGGCGACATCCATGATGTTGAGGAGAGCGACCGAATATTGCCCCTGCTCGCGCTGCAGGCGGGTGACGAGGCTCTCCTTTTCGCGTTCGTTCTTGATCAGATCAAAAAAGGAGGAGAACAGCGATTCCGGACCATCATAGAGGAGATACCGGGTGTTGTAGGCCTGCGCCAGCATGCGATTGTAGTCGAGCGTCCGGTCATGCTCGGCAAAATGCGGCCGCAACTCGCGGATGGAGGATTCCAACGAGGATGTTCGCACGCGATAGGATTTCAGTTTGCGCTCGAGATCAAACTGCTTGGTGACGCCTTCAAGATCGACATGCGCCATGTTGATCTCGGACATGTAGAGCTTGATGCGATAAAAATCGCGCAGCCGCTTCTGGATCACCATGGCCGAGAGTTTCGCCTCGGCGGCATCCAGGGTCGGAACATCCGGCAAGTTCATGCCGGACTTCGTCGCTTTGTTCCAGTAACCTGAAAGACTGCTCTCAATCTCCAGGACATTCGTGGAGGCAATAATCGCAATTTCGCCGGTCGAGGTTTTCAGACCCGCTTCCGCCGATGAAAGCTGCGCCCGCAGCGCCGTGTTGCGATGGCAGACATCCAGCAACGCCTTGCGCGTCCGGAAGATCTTCTGGCCGGAGAATTCGTAACGCCCCAGTTCCGCTTGCGCATCGGCCTGTTTCGCCAGCGGCTTAAGCGCATCGAGCTTCCGGCCCTGGCTTACTTCGGAATCGTTGAGAAATCGGGCCGCACCTTCAAGACCCGCACAATTCTTCATGACAGGGTCGAAAACCGATTGCAGCTTCTGATAGCTCTCGGACAGCGATATGGCACCAATCAGCAGGGGGGACGCGGCTTCGACCGAAAAATTGACGGAATTGCCGACTTCACGCACATTGAAAACCGCAACGGCACCGGAAACCATGCCGGAAATGAGGGTGAGCCCCATACCGAGCAGGATCTTGTGGCGAAACCTGAGCCCGACCTTGTTGAAGAAGGGCTGGCGCCAATCAGATTCTCTATCGTTCATAGCCGATCCCGCGTCAGGCGTCTGATCACAATCGTTGCGTAAGAAAAGTATGATTGAGAACTTTAAAATGAATTAAGAGGAACGCGCATATATAGCCCGCCAGAACCACAGATTGCAGCTTGGTTTAAATCGCCTTACGTTTTGCGACTGTCAGTGGTTACAACTGCACACGACGCAGTCTCAATGCATTGCTGATGACCGAAACCGACGACAGACTCATGGCGGCGGCGGCAACCATCGGCGACAGAAGCGAGCCGGTAAACGGATAGAGAAGGCCGGCCGCCAGGGGAACGCCGACGGCATTGTAGGCGAAGGCGAAGAACAGGTTCTGCTTGATGTTGGCGATGGTGGCATAGGCCAGCCGGCGCGCGCGCAAAACACCGGAAAGATCGCCCTTGACGAGGGTGATGCCTGCACTCTTGAGCGCCACATCTGCACCGGTCCCCATGGCGATACCGACATCGGCTGCCGCGAGCGCCGGGGCATCATTGACCCCGTCGCCAGCCATAACCACGACATGACCTTCCGATTTGAGACGATCGATCAACGCTTTCTTGCCATCCGGCATAAGGCCGGCATGGATCTCGCGGATGCCAAGGCGGCTTGCGACATGGTTGGCGGTTGCGGCATTGTCGCCTGTCGCCATG
Source organism: Fluviirhizobium alvei (assembly GCF_030551875.1). GTDB lineage: Bacteria > Pseudomonadota > Alphaproteobacteria > Rhizobiales > Rhizobiaceae > Rhizobium_E > Rhizobium_E alvei. Next base: position 53,472 of record NZ_JAUOZU010000004.1, read on the forward strand.
ACGATGCGCATGCCGGCTGCGGTGAGAGCGTCCACAAGCGCCTTCGCTTCGTCCTTGACCGGATCGTTGACCGCAATCAGCGCGGCTGCGACACCATCGATGGCGCAGAAGATGACCGTATGGCCGAGCGCACGCTTGACCGCAGCATCCTCCTGGAAATCCGCAATCGATATCCCCGCGTCCGCCATCATGGCATCATTGCCGAGCATGACCCGCCGGCCCGAAACCGTGCCGGTGACGCCCTTTCCGGTGACCGCCTTGAAATCCTCGACCGGAAACAAGGTTGCACCGCGCGCCTTTGCCCCCTCGACAATCGCATCGCCGAGCGGATGTTCGGATCCGTTTTCGAGCGAGGCCGCAAGCCCCAATGCTTCCAGCGAATGAACGCCGGGAGCGGGCACCACGCTTTCAAGCGCAGGGAGCCCGCGCGTCAGCGTCCCGGTCTTATCGACGACAAGCGTATCGGCCTTGGCGAGGCGTTCGAGGCTTGAAGCTTCGCGGACGAGCACGCCCGCCTCGGCACCGCGACCGGTCGCCGTCATCACCGAAACCGGTGTGGCGAGACCGAGCGCACAAGGGCAAGCAATGATGAGGACAGAAACCGCAGCGACCAGCGCATAGACGATAGAAGGCGACGGACCAAACAGCAGCCAGGCAAAGAAGGCCAGTACAGAAACACCTGCGACGGTGGGAACGAACCAGGCGGAAACCCGATCGGCCAGCTTCTGGATCGGCGCCCGCGACCGTTGCGCTTCGGCGACCAGTTGCACGATCCGGCTCAGCAGCATATCGGCGCCGACATGGCCGGCACGCATGACGAATTGACCCGACCGGTTCAGCGTACCGCCGGTGACCTTGCTGCCGGCACTCTTTTCGACTGGCAGCGGCTCACCGGTGATCATGCTTTCATCGACCGGCGAATGACCCTCGGTCACCTCGCCATCGACTGGAACGGCCTCGCCGGGACGCACCCGCAAGAGATCGCCCGGCAGGATATTTTCAAGTGGTGCGTCGAATTCGGTCCCGTCGGGCTGGATGCGGCGGGCCGTTTTCGGCGCCAGCCGGCTCAGCGCCCGGATTGCCTCTCCGGTTCTGTCGCGCGCCCGCAGTTCGAGAATCTGGCCGAGAAAGACAAGCGCGATGATGACGGCCGCCGCTTCGAAATAGACCGGTACATCGCCGCCATGTCCGGCGATGTCATGCGGGAAGATCTGTGGCACGAGGGTGGCGACGACACTGTAACCAAAGGCTGCCGAAACGCCGAGCATGATCAGCGTCCACATATTGTAGTGGCCCGTCCGGAGCGACATCCAGCCGCGTTCGAAGAAGGGCTTGGCAGCCCAGAGCACCACGGGGGCTGCAAGCGCCATTTCCAGGAAAGAGGACAGGCGATGGCCGATCCAGTCGCGGATCGGCAGGCCGAGCATCGGTCCCATCGACAAGATGACGAGCGGAACTGCCAGAGCGAGCGAGAGCTTGAACCGGCGCGTGAAATCGACAAGTTCCGGGTTTGGGCCTTCGCTCGCCGTCGGGTTCATCGGCTCGAGCGCCATGCCGCAGATCGGGCAGGCACCGGGCTCCGACCGGATGATTTCAGGATCCATCGGGCAGGTATATTGCGTCGCCGCCTTGGCCTGCTTCGGCTTGTTCTTCGAATGACCGGAGAGATAGAACCAGGGATCGGCCGAAAAGCGGGCTTTGCACTTCGGATTGCAGAAATGATATTCGGTACCTTCATGGACGAGGCTCGGCTTGCCGATACCGAGCTTGACCTTCATGCCGCAGACCGGATCGATGGCAATCGGCGTATCTCCTCCCTCGCCCGGAGCGGCGGCGGAATCGAACAGGGGGCCGGTGACCGACTCGATCATGTTGTGCATGCTAACCTCGGAAGCCTTGAATCATGACATAGGACGCAAACTATCTTTATGCACCCTATGACGTCTTGATACAAATCAAGAGACGCTTACGAGCAGGCGCGGCACAGGCCGCGGATTTCTATCGTTGTCTTCTCTGCCTTGAAGTGGCTGGCCATCTGCCACTCCTGCAGCCGCACATCGATGGCTTGATCATGAAATTCGTTGACCTGACCACAGGCATTGCAGATCGCAAAGGCCGTCACGCCATGGCTATGGTGATCGTGATCATGCTGGTGCGAACAGGCGACGAAGGCATTGAGGCTCTCGAGCCGGTGAACGAGGCCGAGCGCCTGCAGCTTCTCCAGCGCCCGGTAAACCTGCAGCGGAGCCCGGAAACCATCACCGCGCAACCTGTCGAGCAGGTCATAGGCGCTCTGTGGCGCCGAGGCACCGTTGAGCGCATTGAGAACCAGCGTCTGGTTACGGGTCAGATCTACGTTGGATTTCATGACTTGTCTCCACGGATCGCATTGGCCGCCGAACCCGATGGGAGCCGGATCAGGCTCAGGACGAACAGGAAAAGCGCGGCAACGACGATCGAAGGTCCCGATGGCGTATCGAATTGCAGCGAGCCGAACAGACCACCCACCACCGCCACAACCCCGATGAAGGCCGCCATCACCGCCATGACTTCCGGAGAAGCCGCGAAGCGGCGGGCAGCAGCGGCCGGGATGATGAGCAGCGAGGTGATGAGGAGAATGCCGACGATCTTCATGGCGATGGCAATGACGAGCGCAAGAAGCAGCATGAAATAGAGCCGGGCCCGAGCCGGCTTCATGCCTTCGGCTTCGGCGATGTCTTCCGACACGGTAGCGGCGACCAGCGGTCGCCAGATCGAGACGAGCGCCACCAGCACCAGAATGCCACCACCCCAGATGATATCGATATCGCCTTTGCCGACCGCCAGAATATCGCCGAACAGGAAGCCGACGAGATCGACCCGCACCCAGGTCATGAAGGCAAGCAGGACCAGACCGACCGAGAGCGCCGCATGCGACAGGATGCCTAAAAGCGCATCGGCCGACAAAGAGCCGATCCGCTGCAGAAACAGCAACAGCACCGACACAAGCGAAGCGACGATGAAGACGGCCACCATGAGATTGAGATCGAAAAGCAGCGAAAGCGCCACGCCCAGAAGCGCCGAATGGGCCATCGTATCGCCGAAATAGGACATGCGCCGCCAAATGATGAAACAGCCGAGCGGTCCGGTCGTCAGCGCAATGCCAATCCCGGCGACGATGGCGCGGGTGAAGAAATCATCGAGCATCGTTGTTGCCCTTCTGAAGCGCGTCTGACCGCGTCAATCGGCTGTGATCGTGACCGCAGCCGCAGTCCGGCCCATGGATATGGTCATCCGCAACCGCAGCCCCATGATGGTGCCCATCCCCGGGCGTACAATGATCCGTCACGGTTCCATCCGCATGCAACACGCGCCCGTCGGGCAGGTGGGTATGGTCGTGATGGTGGCTGTAAAGCGCAAGCGCGCCCGAGGCCCGGGCGCCGAACAGGCGCTGATATTCACTGCTCTGCGAGACGATCTCCGGTGTGCCGCGGCAGCAGACATGCCCATTGAGGCAGATGACCGTATCGGTGGCCGCCATCACGACATGCAGATCATGCGAAATCAGGAGAATGCCGCAGCCGATGCGATCACGGATGGTGCTGATCAATTCATAGAGGGCGATCTCTCCGTTGAAATCGACACCCTGAACAGGCTCGTCGAGAACGAGGAGATCCGGCTTGCGGGCAATGGCACGCGCCAAGAGCGCGCGCTGGAACTCGCCGCCCGACAGATCCTGCACCTCCGCCTTCGCAAGGTGGGAAATGCCCGTCTCGGCAAGCGCCGCCGCGATTTCCCTCTTCGTCAGCGTGCCGGTAAGCGTCATCAGCCGCTCGACCGCGAGCGGCATAGTGCGGTCGATCTGCATTTTCTGCGGCACATAGCCGACCCGCAGGCCGGGGCGAATGTCAACACTGCCTTCATCCGGCTTCAGGAGGCCGATTGCCATGCGGGCGCTCGTGGATTTGCCCGAACCGTTGGGACCGATAAGCGTGACGATCTCCCCGCGCGTGACATCGAAGCTGACGCCACGAACAAGCCAGCGGCCCTTGCGCCGGATGCCGGCATCGTCAAGACGGACAAGCCGCTCCTGCTGCCGTGCTGCAGGCATGGTGGACTCAAGCATGGTTTTTCCTCATCGGGTCTTGGCACCGGCTATGCCATACGTTATAGCGTTACGCAATTTATGTAATAACATAACAATGCAAAACAAGTGAGGATCTCATGTCCAACCGCTTCACGACTGCTCTTCTTGCCGCCACGATCCTGGCGGCTCTTCCCCTCACCGCCTCCGCGGCGCCGCGGGTGATTACCTCCATCAAGCCGATCCATTCGCTCGCAGCCGCCATCATGAAAGGCGTCGGAGAACCGGGCCTGATCGTCGAAGGCGCGGCTTCGCCGCACACCTATTCCATGAAGCCATCCGATGCCGAACGGTTGCAGGATGCCGAGATCGTTTTCTGGGTAGGCCATGGGCTTGAGGGCTTTCTTGAGAAGCCGCTCGAAACCCTGGGCAGCAAGGCGACGATTGTGGAGCTTGAGGATGTTCCCGGCATGACCCGGCTGAAATTCCGCGAAGGTGGCCCGTTTGAAGCCCATGACCATGGCGACGAAGAGCACCACGAGGAAGCCGCAGGCCATGATCATGAGGCTGAAACGGCCGAGGCCGGGCACGACCATGAGGCAGAGGGACACGAGCACGATCATCACGAGAGCGAGTTCGACATGCATTCGTGGCTGTCGATACCGAATGCCAAGGCCATGGCAACCGCGATGGAACAGACGCTGGCAAAAGCTGATCCCGCCAATGCATCCGCCTATGCGGCAAACCTGAAAGCGCTCGACGCGCGGCTCGATGCGCTCGCCAAGGATATCGAAAAGACCATCGCGCCGGTCAAGGACAAGCCCTTCGTGGTTTTCCACGACGCTTACCAGTATTTCGAACATGATTTCGGCGTCAAAGTCGCGGGCTCGATCACCGTCAGCCCGGAAACCATGCCGGGCGCCGACCGTATCCGCCAGATCCACGCCAAGGTCGCGGAACTCAAGGCGACCTGCGTGTTCGCAGAACCCCAGTTCGAACCCAAGCTGATCAATGTCGTGATCGAGGGAACCGATGCACGTTCCGGCACGCTCGATCCGGAAGGCGGCTCGCTTGTGCCCGGCGAAAACCTGTATTTCGACCTGATGCAGGGCATTGCGACGAACCTTGCCGCTTGCCTCGGCAAGTGAACGCAGGCGGTTCGTGATCACGATGGGCCGGCATCAACAGGCGAGCCGGCCCGATCCCCTCTCAGCCCTTCTCTCAAGCCCGGTCTTCTGACACTCTCCCATCGATTGGCCCTGATTCCGCTCGGGGCGGGGCGGAAGGCGACGATGGGTGAGTTTCTAGAGCAGGCACAGAATGCCTTCGACAGGCAGGATTGGGATGCGACCTTCCATGCCCTCAACGCGGCCATGCAATCGGATGAGGCGCGCGATCCGTCGGTCTTCGCCCTTCTCGGCAAGACACTCGAACGGCACGGCATGGTATCGGAAGCCGCCGATGCGTTCGAAACCGCAGCCAGTCTCGACAAAGATGGCGGCTTTGCCCATCTCAAGGCTGCTGCACTCGCCGGCCAGACTGCCGGGCTGAACGATCGTGCGCTGAGCATTGCCATTCGGGCCAATCGGCTCGATCCGGCCGACGCCGATCTCATTTTCCTCATTGCAAACGCGCTGCATCAAAGGGGCGAGACCGAATTGCTCGCCCATTTCCGCAATCGTCTGACAGCAAGCGATGTTGCGGAACATCTGCTGCTGGCGCGCGAACTGATCGGCCACGAGAACCGCAATCCCTACAATCTCGTCCTTCACCGCAAACTTGCGGATCTCTTTCCGGACGATCCTTTCATCCGCTTCCGGCTGATGGCAATCGCGCGCGAATTCTGCGATTTCGCCACCATCGAGGCCTGCGAGACATGGCAGGCGCTTTGCCTGAGCGACGGTCGGGAGGATGTCTTTGCTGCCGAAACGCCCTATGCCAACCTGCTCCACATCGCAGACGAACGGCTGAACCGGCTTGCGACCAACAACCGCGATCTGAAAGCGCCACCCCGGCCTGCGGCAATTGAAGAGCGCCGTACGCGACGCCATATCTGGCAGGACAGGATCCGGATCGGCTATCTCTCCGGGGATTTTGCCAGCACCCATGCCACGATGCGGCTGTTGCGGCGCGTGCTCGAAATCCACGATCGCGATCGTTTCGACATCACCCTCTATTGTTACACGCCGGCCGAGCTCGTGGCGGCCGACGATGGCGGGCGAAGCCAATGGGGCCGCATCGTTCCGATCGGACACCTCAACGATCAGGAAGCGGCCCGACAGATCCGCGCCGACGGCATCGATATCCTCGTCGATCTCAAGGGCCATACAGGCGGCTCACGATGCCAGATCCTCAATCTTGGCCCGGCGCCGCTGCAGATGGCCTGGCTCGGTTTTCCCGGCTCCACCGTCAATGTCGATCTCGACTATGTGATCGGCGATCGGGTGGTGCTGCCTGAAACGGCCCGCCCCTTCTATCATGAGAAATTCCTGCGACTGCCGCATTCCTATCAACCGAACGACCCGATCCACCGGCCACGCAGCCCGGCGATGGTGAGACATGCTCTCGGCCTGCCGGAAAACAGCTTCATCTTTGCGAGCTTCAACGCCCAGCGGAAGATCACGCCCGAGACGTTTGCGCTCTGGATGACCATTCTCGCCCGGGTGCCGAATTCCGTTCTCTGGGCAATGGTGGAGGGCCGACCGGCACGCTGCAACCTGACCGACCGGGCCGCCGGATTTGGCATCGAACCCGAGAGGCTGATCTTTGCCGAAAATGCCGACTATGCGGACCATATTGGCCGCCTGCAGGCAGCCGATCTCGGACTGGACACCTTTCCCTATAACGGACACACGACAACATCCGACATGCTCTGGGCCGGCCTGCCGGTTGTCACCCGCAGGGGCACGAACTTCGCCTCTCGCGTCTCGGAAAGTCTCCTGAACGCCGTTGGCCTTCCTCAACTGGTTGCCGAAACCGAAGCGGCCATGATCGAGCTGGCCGTTGGGCTTGCCTCGCAAAAGACGATGTTGGCGGAAATGCGCGACCGCCTGATTTCGACACGCGATCAGGCGCCGCTTTTCGACGCGGAAACCTTCTGTCGCTATCTCGAGAGCGGCTATTTACTGGCATACGAATGCCGCAGAAAAGGTCTTGCACCAATCGATCTCGACGTTGCTTTGACAATGCGTGGTTGACGGCACTTGAGCCGAAATTCTACCATCATTTTATCAGCGAATCAGAAAGGAAACGCCCTGATGAAGACCACTCTCAAGACTTCCACAATCGTCGCTCTTTCCATGGCCTTCGGCATTGTTGCCGGTGCTGGCGTGACCGCGATTGCTGCCAACCAGCCGAACATGCGTTCTGCGCTCGATCACCTGACCGCTGCAGACGCCTTCCTGGCAAAGGCCAGCGACAACAAGGGTGGTCACCGGGTAAAGGCACGCCAGCTGATCAGCCTGGCAATTGCAGAAGTAAAGGCTGGCATCCGCTTCGCCAACTGATCTTTTCTTATTGGAATATTAGAAGCCCGGCTCGCGCCGGGCTTTTTCGTTTCAGAGCGGTTGGTAGGAAAAGGATTCGAAATCAGCCGGATGGCCCGATCCGGTAATGTCGAAGGCGAACATGCCAACAAAGGCACCGGTGAAGGAACCATGTTCGCCGACGCCGCCCTCATCGGATACGACTCCGCCATCGAGCACCGGACCGGCCGGGGTCCAGTCTTTGTCCCCTTCCCGCTTCCAGAAGAATTGCGCGTCATTGTCGATAACCTCGACCGCAAGATGGAGGCGTCCATCGCCAATGCCGAGACCGCTGCCGATCGGGAAGGAAAGTCTTCCATGCGGATAATCGCCCGGGCAGGACAGGATCGTCAGGCAACGACCGAGTTTCTCATGGAGCGTGATACCGAGCGCGTGGAACTTGAAGCGATTGTAGTAATGGGTCAGGCCCGCCATCTGCTGGTAGGTATCAGCCGTGAAATCGACAGTGGTTTCGGCACGGAACCGATGATGCTCCTGGCGCCGCGCAACCAGCGAAAACTCATACCAAGAACCGATGCTCTCGCGGCCATAAAGGCGCAAGTGTCCCGGCCGCGCCGAAAGCGAGAACAGGCGCTCGGGTTCCGGCGTCCTGAGCCACTGGAACTCCGCCGACAGTTCGGGGCCGGTGAAAATGGCATGGCTTGCCGGCGGGCTCACCGTTACAGCGTCGGTCGGCCCTTCGACGGAGACGGCGGGCACCAGCCCGCCATGGGCGAGCCTGAGCCATCCATCCGCACCCCAGACACATTTCTGGATCGCGGTTTCGCGGCCGAGCGTGCAACGTTTCTGCGGAGGCAGCGGCCGGCCGCAAAGATGGGTGACATAGGGTATGCCGGCGGGCGTCTCCACATATTGGCCGTGCCCTGCCCTTTGCAGGGTTGCGTCAGGTGCATCCTTCGAGGTCAGAAGATACTTGTCCGGATGCAGCTCATAAGGTCCGGTCACCGAGCGCGACCGGCCCATGGCAATCGCATGCTCGTAACCGGTGCCGCCTTCGGCTGCCGTGATGTAGTACCAGCCATCCTTCCGGAAGAGATGGGCACCTTCGACCAGACCGAGTTCGGTGCCGCCGAAGATGTTATGGACCGGCCCGATCAGACGCCGGTTCGCCGCATCCCATTCCTGGCAGAGAATACCGTCAAAATGGCTGTTGCTGCCGATCGTGTTATGGGCTTCCGGCCGGTGGTTCCATTGCATCTGCAGGAAGTATTTGCGGCCATCCTCGTCGTGAAAGAGCGATGGATCGAAGCCGGAAGAATTCACATAGACCGGATCCGACCACGGCCCTTCGATTGACGGTGCCGTGACGATGTAGTTATGCGCATCCTTGAAATTGCCGTCGAAGCGCTTGACGTCAGTATAGACCAACCAGAACAGGCCGTCGGCATAGGAGAGGCACGGCGCCCAGATGCCACAGGAATCCGGATTGCCCCGCATGTCGAGCTGGCTCTTGCGATTGAGCGGCCGCGTGACAAGCTGCCAGTTGGCGAGATCGCGTGAATGGTGGATCTGAACGCCCGGATACCATTCGAAGGTCGAGGTGGCGATATAGTAATCGTCGCCGACCCGGCAGATCGACGGATCCGGATTGAAGCCCGGCAGGATGGGATTTTGGATCATGGACGTCTCCTCCTAAAATGCGGCACGTACATCAAGGCTGATCTGAAAAGACCCGGGCACTTGGCCCGGGCCTATTGTTCATGGTGGCGGTGTCAATCCCGCTCGGCGGATTTGGCCCACAGATTGATATCGGCTTCGCGGGCGTAAAGGTCGATCTCGGCCAGTTCCTCGGCCGTGAAGTCGGCATTGTCGAGCGCCTTGACGCAATCGATGATCTGCGAGGAGCGGCTGGCGCCAATCAGGGCCGAAGTAATGCGTCCACCCCGCAACACCCAGGCAATCGCCATCTGCGCCAGTGTCTGGCCACGTCTTTGCGCGATCCCATCGAGCTTGCGGATATTGTCGATGATCTCCGGACGAATGAAATCGCGCTTGAGGAAATGGTTCTGCGCCGCGCGACTGTCTTCGGGGATGCCGCCCAGATACTTGGTCGTCAGCATGCCCTGGGCGAGCGGCGAAAAGACAATCGAACCGATGCCGAGATCATCGAGCGTGTCGATCAGCCCATCATCCTCAACCCAGCGGTTGAGCATGGAATAGCTCGGCTGGTGGATGAGGCATGGCGTGCCGAGATCCTTGAGGATCGCGGCGGCTTCGCGGGTGCGCTGGGAATTGTAGGAGGAAATGCCGACATAGAGCGCGCGACCGGACCGCACGATATGATCGAGCGCACCCATCGTTTCTTCCAGCGGCGTTTCCGGATCGAAGCGGTGCGAATAGAAGATGTCGACATAATCGAGCCCCATACGCTTGAGGCTCTGGTCGCAGGAGGCGATGAGATACTTGCGGCTGCCCCATTCGCCATAGGGACCGGGCCACATGTCGTAACCGGCCTTTGACGAAATGATCATCTCGTCGCGATGGGAAGCCAAATCGGTTCTCAGGATCTCGCCGAACGCCTCTTCGGCGCTGCCGGCCGGCGGACCATAATTGTTGGCGAGATCGAAATGGGTGATACCGAGATCGAAGGCTGTGCGGCACATGTCGAGCTTGCGCTCATGGGCGGTGTCATGGCCGAAATTGTGCCAGAGACCGAGCGAAATCGCCGGCAGTTTCAACCCGCTCCTGCCCAGGCGATTGTACTTCATCTGATCGTAGCGGTTTTCGGCGGCCTGCCAGGTCATGTGGGTCTCCAAGGTGTCTACCTCTCCCCTTGCGGGAGAGGATACGAAGGCTAGGTGAACGAAGTGAACCTTTAGCCGAAGTTGGTGAGGGGTGAAACCAACGGCGTGATACCCCTCACCAAGTAAGTCCAAGCGATCGGCTGCGCCTCTCGCGGACTTGCTATCCTCTCCCGCAAGGGGAGAGGAAATGCTAACGCAGCAATGCCTTGGCATCCTCGATGCCGAAGGCGGCCGGCTGGGTGCAGGTGGTGACGATATCAATCGCCTTGCCTTCCTCGGCGGCGCGCAGGATCGAGGTCAGCACGTCGACCGTATGGAGCGAGCGGTCGAGCGAGCAGCGATAGTCGCCACCCTCCGCGACAGCCCGCATCATGTCGGCGAGACCCGCGCCACGATAGTTCGGCGACGTGCCCCAGCTCGAGGTGAAGTTGGGCTGCGTCAACGGATGATCCCAAACCTCGACTTCCTTCGGCTGCCGATCGGTGCCCGCCACCTCGACCTTGCCGCCGAAGAAATTCGGATCCGGCACGAAGATGGCGCCATCGGTGCCGTAGAGTTCCATATTCTGATGCCGGTGCGCCCACACATCCCAGCTCGCCATCAGCGCAATCTGGGCACCCGAATGGAATTCCAGAATGGCGTGGATGTTGGTGGCCACCACCACCGGCACATTCTCGCCGTTGCGCGGACCGTTGGTGATCGTGCGCTCGGTCTTGGCGCGGTTGGCGAGAGCAACGACGCGTTTGACCGGTCCGATCAGGTTGACGAGATTGTTGACGTAATAGGGACCCATATCGAGGATCGGGCCGCCGCCGGGCTGGAAGAAGAAATCCGGGTTCGGATGCCACATTTCCATGCCCGGTCCGAGCACATGCGCTGTGCCGGACATGATCTTGCCGATCTGGCCGCTATCGATGATGTTGCGGGCAAACTGGTGCGAGCCGCCGAGATAGGTATCGGGTGCGGAACCGACCTTGAGACCCTTGGCATCGGCTATCCGGCGCAGATCCTCGCCCTGTGCGATCGTCAGCACGAAGGGCTTTTCGGAATAGACATGCTTGCCGGCTTCGAGCGCCCGCTTGGAGACCGGATAATGCGCCTCCGGAATGGTCAGATTGACGACGACATCGACCGCCGGATTGGCAAGGAGATCGGCGATCTCCTGCGCGTCGACGCCATAAAGCTCTGCCTTTGCCTTGGCCGCCGCCATGTTGATATCGGTGCAGGCAACGACCTTCAGGTTCTTGTAGAGCGGGATGAGTTTGAAATAGGCATCGGAAATGTTTCCGCAGCCGATGATGCCAACGCCAAATTCCTTGGTCATGGTCAGGGTCCTCAAAGCGATTTGATGGTTTCGATCGAACGGCGGGCGCAGCGTTCAAGATCGTTCGGATTGTCATGCTCGACGACGAAATGGCGAGCCTTGGTGGATTTGACCGCCTGCCAGAGATTTGCCCAGCCGACGATACCGTGACCGACATCGGCCCAGCCGCCCTCATCCTCCGCCTCGCCCTTGGGCGCAATGTCCTTCACATGCACGGATGTGATGCGATCCTTGTAGTCGTTGATGAATTTCAACGGATCGGCTCCGCCGCGGACAACCCAGGCCAGATCCATCTCCCAGGAAAGATCGGGACCGGCCTCGAAGATCCGGTCATGCGGCAGCGAGCCATCCGCCAGCGGCTGGAATTCGAAATCATGGTTGTGCCAGCCGAATTCGAAACCGGCATCACGGAACGGCCGCGACGCTTTCGCAAGACGGGCGCCGAACGCCTTCCAGCCTTCCGCATCGGTGGGGCGCTGGTCCGGCATCAGATAGGGGCAATAGATCGAATCCATGCCGAGCGTTTTTGCGATCGAGATCATGCGATCGGTCTCGTTCTCGAGCTGGTCGATGCCGAAATGGCCGGTCGCCATCCTGAGGCCGTTGGCATCGAGATCGGCCTTGAGTGCGGCAATGCCGGCCTCGTCCATCGGACCATAGATGCCGCCAAAGCCCTCGACTTCGCCATAGCCGAGCGACGAGAGCAGTTTGAAGACATCGCCAAGCGGCGGATAGTTGCGGGCGCTGTAAAGCTGGAAGGAGACGAGTGTCATGGGTGATCCTCTCTGAATAGGGAAACGGGGGTCATTCGGTTGCCTGACAGGAATGCAGGTCGCGAAGCGTGAAACGGGGGGTGGCGCCGGGATCGTCCGGCGTGAAGGCAATGGTGCGCGTCTCGCCGGCAAAGAGGTCGAACGCATTGTCGGAGAAGCGGCCCGGGCAATCCGCCTCGACCATGACGAAAAGCGCAAGGCCGGATGCCGAGAGCGTCAAAAGGCGCTGGCCACCCTCACCCTTGGCCTCCTGGAGCGAGAGGCCCGACGGTTTGAGGTCGAGCACCTTGTAGGTGGACATAACATGATGCCCCCTTCCCTTGCTGCCATTCGTCGCCGTCCAAGACCAGACAAGCAGATGACCATCCGGAACCGAGTTCGCATCGATCCGACCGATTTCGGCGGCTCTGTCAGGCGGGCACTGTCCGGCGAGCCGCGTCAGCGGATGCGTCCGTCCGTCGAGATCGACGGTCGCAACCTCGACCTCGAAATCCACCGGCGGCGCACCGTCGTTGATCATCGAAAGCGCAATCTGACGCCCGTCGGCGGACGGGATGGCAACGATCGTCTCCGGAGCAAAGAAGCGCCGTGCCTGATAATGCATGGCCTTCCAGGTGCCACCATAATCGAGGCTGGCCCAGGATGCGACCGGCCAGGTATCGTTGAGCTGCCAGATGACGGTGCCCATGCAATGCGGCTTGAGCGAGCGCCAGTATTCGACGGCGGTCTTGATCGCCAGCCCCTGCTGGATCTGGCTCAGATAGACGAAATTGGCAAAATCCTTCGGGAAGCGGAAATAGCGGAACATGGTGCCCGCAATACGCTCGTTGCCGCCCGGATTCTTCTGATGCACTTCCATGACCGGCGAGGCAATGTTGCGATCCTTCGCCTCGGTATAGCGATCGAGAACAAGGTTGGATGTGTAGGACTGAAAGCCGAATTCCGAGCAGAAGCGCGGCTTGACGGTGCGATAGTGATCGAACGACTTGTTCTCGTGCCAGACCGACCAGAAATGCATGTCGCCGGCGCCATCCTTGTGCCAGGCATCGCCGAAATCGAGCGGCCCGACCGAGGGGCTCGACGGCCACCAGATCGCATCCAGTCCCGTCTTTTCCAGCGCCCGCTCGATGGTGCGGTTGAGCCGGTCATAGGAAACGAGATAGCGGTCGCGGTCCTTCTTCGACACCTCGAACCAGTTGAGGGCGCCAACAAGCTCATTGTCACCGCACCAGAGCACGATCGAGGCATGGTGGGCGAGCCGGCGGACCTGGTAATCGACCTCGGCCTCGACATTGTCGAGGAAGCTCTGCGTCGACGGATAGAGATTGCAGGCGAACATGAAATCCTGCCAGACCATGAGGCCGAGCCGATCGCAGAGATCGTAGAACCAGTCATGTTCGTAGAAGCCGCCGCCCCAGATGCGGATCATGTTCATGTTGGCATCGACCGCCGACTGCAAAAGCGCCTCGGTCTTTTCCGGATCGGTGCGGGAAAAAAGCGCATCGGCCGGAATCCAGTTGGCGCCGCGGGCAAAGATCTCGCGCCCGTTGATGCGGAAGGCAAAGCGGCTGCCGGCTTCGTCCCGATCGGTCAGAAGCTCGAGCCGGCGCAATCCGATCTGGCGGACGACCGTCTCGTCAGGCAGGGCGACCGTCAACGGATAAAGGGTCTGTTCACCGGAACCGGCCGGCCACCAGAGCTTCGGCTGCTCTATGACAAACACCTGGTGGATCGTGGTTTCGCCCGGATTGGGGGCGCAATCGACCCGCACCTCTTCGCCGTTGAAGGAAAACCGCACCGGAACGATGCAGGGTTCATCGGCATAGAGCGTGACCGCGACATCCAGTTCGACGCTGCCGTCGTCGCGATGGTTCTGCCGGGTCGTCACATGTTCGATGCGGGCCGGATCGAGTTTGCGCAGCTTAACAGTGCCATAAAGGCCCGAAGGTGCGAGCGCGATGTTCCAGTCCCAGCCGAAATGGCACTGCGGCTTACGCAGCATGTTGCCATAGGGAATGGGGCAGTTCATGGCGAGCCACGGCACCTCGAAGGGCAAGGCATCATAGACTTTGCGGCCGCTTTCGACAGGGGAATGAAAGAGAACCTCGATCAGATTCTCGCCTTCCTTCAGCGCCGCAGCCACATCCGGTCGGTAACGGCGGAAGCAATTGTTCGCCTCGAGCACGATAGTGCCATTGACGCGGATGGTGGCGACCGTATCGACAAAATCGAGGTCGAGATACCAGCTGCCCTCGATGGTTTCCGGCATATCGAATGCGCGCGAAATGAGCCAGTCGCGTTCCGCGACCCACTGGACCTTCGCCTCGTTGGCGCCGAAATAGGGATCGGGAATGACCCCACCGGCTTCGAGCGCCGAATGCACATCGCCCGGGATCGCCATCGCCACGTCGATGTCTCCCGAGACAAGGCGCCAGGCACCGGAAAGATCGTGGGCATTTGGGGATGAAACGGCCATGGTGGGAACTCCAGGGACCACGGACGGCAGGCCGCAACAGAGCCGCCCAACGCCCGGCATTGACATTCAAGCGCAAGCGGGCGGCGAACCGCCCGCCCAGGAAATCAGAGACGCAGTTCGCTTTCCGCATCGAACAGCGAGGCAAGCGACATGGTGAAGGACAGCTTCACCTGCGCACCCGGCTGATAGCGTCGGTTGCCCGCGATGCGGACCGACATGTTGATGCCGGCAAATTTCAGCCACAGCAGATTGTCCGCACCCATCGGTTCTTCGATTTCGACCACGGCATCGAACGTCTGGCCGCCATCGTTGGCATCGACCAGAATATGTTCGGGCCGCATGCCGAGCACGACCTTCCGACCCGGAACGAGGCCGGAGGCCGCCTTGTATTCATTGAGCGGAATGGCAACGCCGTTGCTCACGAAATCGATGCCCGCAACCCCTTCCCGCAACTCGCCGCGCAGGAAGTTCATCGCCGGCGACCCGATGAAGCCGGCCACGAACAGGTTCTTCGGCTCGTTGTAGATCGTCATCGGATCGGCCAATTGCTGGATGAGGCCGTTCTTCATGATGGCAATGCGATCGGCAAGCGTCAGCGCCTCGATCTGGTCATGCGTCACATAGATCATCGTGTTCTTGAGCGACTGGTGCAGCCGCTTGATTTCCACGCGAAGTTCGGTGCGCAGCTTGGCATCGAGGTTGGAGAGCGGCTCGTCGAACAGGAAGACATCGACATCGCGCACCAGGGCGCGGCCAATTGCCACGCGCTGACGCTGACCGCCCGACAGTTCCGACGGCTTGCGATGCAGAAGCGGCTGGATCTGCAGGATTTCGGCAGCACGCGCGACACGCTTGTCGATTTCCTCCTGCGGCAGACCGGCGATCTTGAGACCGAAGGACAGGTTCTTGGTCACCGACATCTGCGGATAGAGCGCATAGGACTGGAACACCATGCCGATGCCGCGATCCTTGGGCTCGAGCCAGGTGACATTCTTACCCTTGATGAAGATCTGCCCGTCGGTGGGCTCGAGCAGGCCGGCAATGCAGTTGAGCAGGGTCGACTTGCCGCAGCCGGACGAGCCCAGCAACACGAGGAATTCGCCATCCTCGATATCGATGTTCAGCTTGTCGAGAACGGTAACCGCTCCGAAGGAAAGCGTGAGGTCTTTGACGGAAACGCTGGTCATGCGATTAACCCTTCACTGCACCGGCGGCGATGCCGCGCACGAAATACTTGCCCGAGATGAAGTAGATGCCAAGCGGCACAAGGCCGGTCAGGATCGTGGCCGCCATGTTGACGTTATACTCCTTCACCCCCTGGGTCGCGTTGACGATATTGTTGAGCTGGACGGTCATCGGCCAATTGCGCATGCCGGCAAAAACCACGCCGAACAGGAAGTCGTTCCAGATGCCGGTGATCTGCAGGATGACGGCAACGGTCAGGATCGGAACCGCCATCGGCAGCATGATCTGGAAGAAGATCTGCCAGAAGCCGGCGCCATCCACGCGGGCCGCCGAGAAGAGTTCTCGCGGCAGCGAGGCGAAATAGTTGCGGATGAGCAGCGTCAGGATCGGCATGCCGAAGATGGTGTGGACGATGATCAGCCCGTGCAGCGTGCCATAGGAATAGAGGTTCTTGAGGATGATCGTCAGCGGATAGAGCATCACCTGATAGGGGATGAACGAGCCGAAGATCAGCATGGTGAAGAAGACTTCCGAGCCACGGAACCGCCAGAAGGACAGGACGTAGCCGTTGACGGCGGCAATCGCGATCGACACCACGGTCGAGGGGACGAGGATGATCACCGAATTGAGAAAGCCAACCTTCAGGCCTTCGCATTGCAGGCCGGTACAGGCCGAATTCCAGGCCTTGACCCAGGGTTCGAAGGTCACTTCCACCGGCGGCGAGAAGATGTTGCCGAGCCGGATTTCCGGCAGCCCCTTGAGTGAAGTCACGATCATCACATAGAGCGGCAACAGATAATAGATGGCAACGACGATCAGCACACCATAGAGCATGATCCGGGCCGGATTGAGAACGGTTTTGGGCTTGGGTCCGCGTGGTTCTTCCATGGTCGATCCTCCTATGTGCGCTTCTTGGAGCCGTATTCGTAATACATCCACGGAATGAGGATGATCAGCACGGCAATGAGCATGACGGTGGATCCGGCCAGACCCTGGCCGAGGTTGTTGCCTCCGAACATATAGTCGAAGACATATTTGGCAGGCACGTCGGAGAAGTTACCCGGCCCGCCCTTGGTGAGCGCCACGACAAGATCGTAGAGGCGCACGACGCCGGCAGCAGAAATGACGAGGTTCGTGATAAGAACCGGTCGCATGATCGGCAGGACGATGAAGAGGTAGGTCTTCCATTTCGGAATGCCGTCGACGCGGGCGGCCTTCCAGATCTCGTCATCGACGGTCCGCAGACCCGCCAGCATCAGCACCATGGTCAGCCCCGTTCCCTGCCAGAGCCCGGCAATGATGATGGCCCACATGACGGTGTTGCGGTTGCCGAGCATGTTGAACTTGAAATCGGTGAAGCCCCAGGCCTGAACGACCTTCTGGATGCCGAACATCGGATCGAACATCCACTGCCAGGCAATGCCGGTGACGATGAAGCTCAGTGCAAAAGGATAGAGATAGATGGTGCGGAATGTGTTCTCGAAGCGGATCTTCTGATCGAGCAGCACCGCCATGATGAAGCCGAGAACGAAGGAAAAGGTCAGCGACACGACGCCGTAGAGGATGAGGTTCTTGTAGGCGATCGACCAGCGCGATGCCTTGAACAGGCGCGTATATTGATCAAAACCGACGAAGGTCAGTTCCGGCAGCGTCCTTGATGCCGTGAACGAATAAAGGATCGTCCAGATCGAGCAACCGGTGAAAACCACCACCGCTGTAAAGATCATCGGTGACGACGCGGCCAGACGCACCCAGTTGCGCTTGAGCCAAAATATGAAACCACTGCTCGGTCCCGACGCCCGGTCAGGCGCCATCGTTTCCGTAGCCATTCTCTCCTCCCCGTATCAGTCGCCCACGCAAACACCAGCGGATCATCCACCGAACGAAGCGCATCGCTCCCAGGACTGACAAAGCCATTCTTGAAACAACCTTCCCGGCAAGGCTAAAGCCCCACCGGGAAGATCTATGATCTCAGACGATCAATTGGCTTCCTTGATGATGTCGACATAGCGCGCCTGCGCATCTTCGACGCTCATTTCCGGCGTGTTGAAGAATTCGACCCAGAGGTCTTCCATCTGCTTCTGCGTGTCAGAGTTGAAGGACTGCTCGCCCGACGGCAGGATGTTGGCCGGGTCCTCGAGGATCTTGATGCCCTTCTGCATGCAGGCATTCGCCGCATTCATGTCGATATCGCCACGGATCGGCAGCGAACCCTTCTTGAGGTTGAAAGCAACCTGGGTTTCCTTGCTGACGAGCAGCGAAGCGAGCTTCAGCTGAGCTTCGACCACTTCCTTGTTATCGCCCTTCGGCTTGGGGAAGTAGAAGGCGTCGCCACCGGTATCGAGCACAGCCTGCATGCCAAGACCCGGAAGGCAATCATAATCCTTGCCGGCAACCTGACCGGCCACGGAGAATTCACCCTGAGCCCAGTCACCCATGATCTGGGCACCAGCCTTGCCGGTGATCACCATGCTGGTGGCATCGTTCCATGCACGGCCGACGAAACCGTCATCGACGAGGCCGCGGGCATCGGCAAGCGCCTGGAAGACCTTCGTCATTTCAGCGGATGCAGCCGCATCGGCGCTCTTTTCGATCTGGATCTTCTTGTAGAGATCAACACCGCCGATGGCGATCTGGAACACGCCAGCCATACCGTTGATCTGCCAGGGTTCACCACCCACGGCGAGCGGGGTCACACCCTTTTCCTTCAGCTTCGGCGCTTCGGCAACGAATTCGGCCCAGTTGGTCGGAACCGGAAGACCATTGTCTTCGAAGACCTTGCGGTTGAGCCACATCCACTGGAACGAATGGATGTTGACAGGCACGCAATAGATCTTGCCTTCATAGGTGCAGGGCTCGAGAAGCTTGGACGGACGGATGAAATCCTTCCAGCCTTCCTTTTCTGCGAGCGCCGTCAGATCGGTCATCAGACCGGCCTTGACGAGGTCTTCGGCGTCACGGCCTGTGTTGAGCTGGGTCGCACCCATCGGATCGCCGCCCGAAATACGCGACAGGATGATCTGGCGGGCATTGTCGCCACCGGCGATCGCGCCATCCTTCCAGGTGATTCCGTTGGCTTCTGCAGCCTTGGCGAACTCGGCCACAGCCGCAGCTTCACCACCGGACGTCCACCAATGGGTCACTTCAAGTTCGACTGCCTTGGCAGAACCGGAAAAGAGCGCAACCGATGTGGCGAGCGCCGCCGTAAATAGACGAATGTTCATGAGTCTCCTCCCTCACTGAAACGTTACCGGAAAAACTTATGCGAATTGATTGGTGCGCGCAACTGGTTGCGCGAAAAATTTCGCGCATCCACAACTTTACACCTTATGCGTGTATTTTGTGAGATTATTTTTCCCTTAATCGTTTTAATTTTTCCAGCCAAAAATTCAGAAAAACTCATCTTACTATATGGTTTTGTTATATTTATTGCATATTTTTCTCTTTTTCGCTCAAAGAAGCCTCTTAGCTCGCGCAATAATTTTTCAAAGCGACATTTGGCGTCGCAGCACAGAAAGACCGGCACATCTAAAATTAGCTCTCGACTTTTTTACTGTATCGTTACAGTTTTTAAGTCCAGCAGAGGAGGACGTGGCATTTCGGCATGAATCGGCCTAAACACCACGCTGCGTTCAGGAAAGGTTCACATGAAGGGCACTTCGCAAGCGGGTGGTGCGCCGGCTCCGGGAGAGAGGCCGACGCTTAAGACGATCGCCTATATGACCGGCCTTGGCATCACGACCGTGTCGAGGGCGCTCAAGGACGCGCCGGATATCAGTGCCGAAACCAAGGAGCGCGTGCGCCTGGTCGCGAGCCAGATCGGCTATCATCCCAACCGCGCTGGCGTGCGCCTCAGGACCGGCAAGACCAACGTCATCAGCCTCATCCTCAATCTCGATGAAGAACTGATGGGGCTGACATCCCACATCGTCTATGGCATTTCGGAGATCCTCGCCGGCACGAGCTATCACTTGATCGTAACACCCTACAATCGCGACAAGGACCCCTTGTCGCCGGTGCGTTACATCGTCGATACCGGCTCGGCCGATGGTGTCATTCTCTCTTCGACGGAACCGGATGACCCGCGCATTCGCCTGCTTGAAGAACGCAAAGTGCCGTTCGTTACCCATGGGCGCACCAATATGGGGATCGTCCATCCCTATCACGATTTCGACAATGAGGCCTTTGCCTATGAGGCCGTTCGCCGGTTGACGGAGAAGGGGCGCAAGCGGATTGCCATTCTCGAACCTTCGCCTCGCTTCACCTTCTACAGCCACATGCATGCCGGCTTCCACAAGGGACTGGCCGATTTCGGTGCGGAAGAAGTGCCGTTCGGCCCCACCAACATCCATCAGGCAATGATGGATATCCACGACACTGCGTTCCGCCTTGTAACCGGAGTACGGCCGCCGGACGGAATCGTCTGCGGTTCGAGCGCCGGCGCGGTCGCGATTTCCTCTGCCATCAGCGATGCCGGGCTCGTGGTCGGCAAGGATGTCGACATGGTCACCAAGCAGCCAGCCAATCTCCTGCGCTTCATCTGTCCCGCCATCATGACCGTCAACGAAGATATCCGCATGGCCGGACGCGAACTGGCAAAAGCCGTGATCGCCCGGATCGACGGCGTGCCGCCGTCGCTGCTGCAAAGCATCTGCCTGCCCGATGGACGGCTGATCCAGCCTGACTGACGGTCATCCGACCGTCAGAAATCCGCAAGACCGCTTCCCCAGGGACCATGGTGCTTGTCGAGCCCGTCGATACGGTCGAAACCGTGCGCACCGAAGAAATCGCGCTGGGCCTGGATGAGGTTGGCGGTGC
This sequence comes from Fluviirhizobium alvei, assembly GCF_030551875.1. GTDB lineage: Bacteria > Pseudomonadota > Alphaproteobacteria > Rhizobiales > Rhizobiaceae > Rhizobium_E > Rhizobium_E alvei. The sequence continues at coordinate 74,400 of NZ_JAUOZU010000004.1, forward strand.
CGCGACCGCGCCGATAGGTATCGAAATAGGCAAGCGCAGACGCCAGTGCGGGAACCGGAAGCCCGGCAAGAGCCGCGGAAGCCACCACGCGCCGCAGTGCCCCATCGGTCTCCTGCACCATCGCGGCAAAAGCCGGCGTGACGATGAGATTGTCGGCATCCGGCATAGCGGTGAAGGCAGAGGTGATTTCATCGAGGAACTGCGAACGGATGATGCAGCCCGCCCGCCAGATCCGCGCGATCGTCGGCATCGGCAGCGACCAGCCGAATTCGCGGGAGGCTTCCGCCATCACCGCAAAACCCTGCGCATAGGCTCCGATCTTGCCAGCGAGCAGTGCCAGTTCGAGATCGGCCACGAAGGCATCGGCATCGCCGGCGATGCGGCCGGTGCCGGGCAGACCGAGAATGGCTTCCGCATCCATGCGCTTCGTCTTGAAGGAGGACAGGCTGCGCGCCGCCACTGCCGCCTCGATCGCGGTTGCGGGAATACCGAGATTGAGCGCCTCGATGGCCGACCATTTGCCGGTACCCTTCTGGCCGGCCTTGTCGACGATGACATCCACCATCGCCTGGCCGGTGACCGGATCGGTTGCAGCGAGCACCGTCTCGCTGATCTCGATCAGATACGAATTCAGCCGGCGAGTGTTCCAGAGCGAAAAGACTTCCGAGCAGGCTTTTGCCGAATAGCCGAGTCCATCGCGCAGGAGGCCGTAGATTTCGGCGATCATCTGCATGTCGGCATATTCGATGCCGTTATGGATCGTCTTGACGAAATGGCCGGCACCGTTTTCACCGAGCCAGGCCACACAAGGGTCGTCCTTATATTTGGCGGCAATCGAGGTCAGCACCGGCTCGACGCGCTTCCAGGACTCTTCCGTGCCGCCCACCATGATCGATGGACCATGACGGGCCCCCTCCTCGCCGCCCGACACGCCCATGCCGATGAAGGTCAGGCCCGAGCCTTCGAGCCCCTTGAAGCGGGCGATCGTGTCGCGGAAATTGGCATTGCCCGCATCGATGATGATATCGCCTTCGGACAGATAGTTGCGCAGTGTCGCAATCAGTTCGTCGACCGGATCACCGGCTTTGACCATGATGATGACCGGACGCGGCGGGCGAATCGCCGCCACGAACGCTTCAAGCGACTCGCAGGGAACGATCCTGTCCTGAAGCGCACCCGCTTCGGCGTAGAATGTCCTGGTCTTGTCGGGCGAGCGGTTGAAAACCGCGATGCGATTACCCTTTTCGGCGATATTGAGCGCCAGGTTCGAGCCCATCACGGCCAGACCGATCAATCCGATTTCCGCTTGTTGCATAGCGCATGCTCCCGTTCATTCCGATCGGGGCGACTATAGGCGCGGCAAAGCAGCGGAAGCAAGGCTAATCGATTTAGTTTGCCGCCGCAAAACTTGGAAGGGGCTGGTTTGACAGGAGAACACGGCTGGAAGTCTCTTCTCCCCAAGGGGGAGAAGATGTCCGAAGGACAGATGAGGGGGTAGATCCTCGTATCCAACTGGTATCTCGGGATAATCCCCCTCATCCGGCGCTATCGCGCCACCTTCTCCCCGATGGGGAGAAGAGACCACCACGCTTCAGCCCTCCACCTCCACCCTTGGGGCGGAAAATCCTGCAGAGACGGGTTAGAGACGTCCACTCAGACGAAATGGCCTTGAAATTACTCGGACGGTTTGTTGTCGCCATCATCGAGAACGCGCCAGGCAGCGCCTTCGAGATCCTCATACTGGCCGCTTTTCAGCGACCAGAGGAAGGCAACGAGCCCCAGCGCCCCCATGCCGAGCGCAACGGGAATGAGGATGACGAGTGTATTCATGCCGCAAGTGCCGATTCTGGTTTGACGGTGTAGGCATTGCCGGTCGAAGGCTCTTCCGGCATCGAGCCCAGCATGTTGAGACGCAGGGAATTGACCACGACGATAATGGATGAGGTGGACATGGCAACCGCTGCGATGAGTGGCGTCGCCTGCCCTGCAAGCGCCACCGGCACCGCGATGATGTTGTAGGCGATCGCAAGCGCGAAATTCTCGCGAATGAGTCGTCCGGCCTTGCGGGACACGTCGATGGCGAAGGAAACCGCGCCGAGGCTGTCGCGCATGAAGACGAAATCGGCAGCCTGGCGGCCGATATCGGCAGCCGTCGAGGGCGCGATCGACACATGGGCCGAGGCGAGCGCGGGCGCATCATTGATGCCATCGCCCACCATCAGCACGCGCGCACCACCGTTCGAGGCCTGCGCCACCATCTCGACCTTGCCTTCTGGCGTCAGGCCGGCGCGCCAATGTTCGATGCCGAGCTGGCGGGCCATGGCAGCCACCACAGGCTCACGGTCACCCGACACGATGCCGCAACCGAAGCCCTGCTCATGCAGCGCGGCAATGGTGGCGACGGCATCGGGCCGGAGAACATCGTCGAAACGAAACTGGGCCCGCTCCTCGCCATCGAGGGAGAGAATGACTTCCGAATAGGGAGAATTGACATCGTTGCCTGCAACGGTGCCGAGCGCGAACTTGCGGTTGCCCAGACGCCAGGTTCCTTGCGGATCGACGGCCTCAAGGCCGCCGCCCGGAATTTCCTTGACGGTTTCGAACATCGCCTGCGGACCGGAATGGGCACGATAGAGCGCCCGCGACAGCGGATGACGGGAATGGGCGGCAAGACCGGCCGCAATCGCAAAATCCCGGGGCGCGATAGCATCGCCATTCTCAAGCCGCGGCCGGCCGATCGTCAGCGTCCCAGTTTTGTCGAACAGGACCTGCGAGGCTTCGGCGAGCCGCTCCATGGCAGAGCCTTCCTTGACCATGATGCCGTTCTTGAACAGTCGACCGGCGGCCACGACCTGGACGACCGGAACGGCAAGCCCGAGCGCACAGGGGCAGGTAATGATGAGAACCGAAATCGCCACCAGCATGGCCTGTTTCCAGTCGCCACCCAGAATGCCCCAGGCGAGGAAGGAGGTGAGCGCCAGGAGATGCACGACCGGCGAATAGAGCCGGGCCGCACGGTCGGCGATCCGGCGATAGCGCGCCTTGCCGCCTTCGGCTGCTTCCATGAGCGAAATGATTTCGGCGAGGAACGAGTTTTTCGCCTCGGCCACCGCCTGCAACGTCAGCGCACCGGTGAGGTTGAGCGTACCGGCAAGCAGTTTCCCACCCCGACTGGTCGAGACAGGCGCGCTTTCGCCATTGACGATCGACCAGTCGATATCGCTTTCGCCGGACAGCACGAGACCATCGACGGGAATGCGTTCGCCGGCGGCAATCAGTAGCATATCGCCGGTCCGGACATCTTCTACGGGCCGATATTCATGCGACCCGTCCGCAAGCAGAACCATGGCGCCACGCGGCGACAGGCGCGCCAGACCGACGACGGCCGAGCGGGCGCGATCCCGCATCAGATGATCGAGCGTACGACCGATCAGAAGGAAGAACAAAAGCGAGACCGTGGCATCGAACCAGGCATGTTCACCATGATGCATGGTTTCCCAAAGGGACATCGCATAGGAAAGCGTGACGGCAAGTGAAATCGGCACATCCATGTTGGTATGGCCGTTGCGCAGCGCCGACCAGGCCGAACGGAAGAAGAAGCGACCGGAATAGATCAGCGTCGGCGCCGCGATCATCGCCGAAATCCAGTGGAAGAGATCGCGCGTTGCGGATTCGGCACCCGACCAGACCGAAACCGACAGCAGCATGATGTTGGTCGCCGCAAACCCGGCAACCGCAACGGCGCGTAGCAGTTGGTTGCGCTCGGAATCGCTCTGGTCGGCCGCCATCTGGAAGAGATGCGGATCATAGCCGGTCCGCGCGATCGCCGAAGCGATGTCCCGCGGGTCGGTCTTGCGGCCATCGACCGTCTCGCGCCAGGTTACTGCCACGCGCTTGGTCGAAAGATTGACGCGCGCCTTGGCCACTTCCGGCATCTTTCTGAGCGCATCCTCGATCGTGACGATGCAGGAGCCGCAATAGACCCCGGGAACGCTGAGATCGGTCTGGCGACAACCGTCACCGAGATCCTTTGAGGCGAGCCACAATTCCTCGGAAGAGGGAAGCGCTTTTTCAAGCCCTTCCTGCTCCAGTGCAGCTTCGGTGCCGGGTGCGCAGCAACTCATGTCCTTACTCCGGAATGGCGATCCGTTCAGCCTGATGGTAGATGGTCTTGCCATCCTCGATCGCCGCAAGATCGACGATCCACGAACCGGCGGCTAGATTGTGCTGGGCCGAAAAGACCCCGTCGGAAACGCGCGTCAGCGGCATCGAGAAATCCTGCAGCTCGCCCACCGGGCGGTGGAAGATCGCCTTGATTTCCGAAAGCCGTGCAATCGCTTCCGCCGGCCCCTTGAGACGGTAGGTGATCGTCGAACCCTCGACCGCAAGCGCACCTTCATAGCCGAGTTCGGCCCACTTGCGAGCCTCCTCTGCCTTCATGTTGAACTCCTGGCTCGCCACATAGGTGTTCTTGGCGAGGATCCCGCTCCAGGTGGAGTTCGCGAGATAAGCCATCAGCACGTTCACCGAAATGATGACCCCGAAGAAGGCCACCATGATCGCCAGCATATGGCGTCCGGTAAAGATGAAACCGCTCTCTGTCTTGCTGTTCGACATCACTTTTTCCCCGGTACGACAAAGTCAGCTGCGTAATTTTCGAATTCCTTGGTTTCAGGATATTCGATGTGGAAACCAAACTTCCGGCTCTCCGTCGCTTCCGCCTTCGGCAAGGTAACATAGATCTTCATCGTCCGCACCGCATCCGGCTCGACCGGCACTTCGAACGAGCGACCCTGCGAGGTCGTTTCACCGGCAACCGTCATATAGGCGCCTTCCGGCAGGTCCTTGAGCGACAGGGTGAAGGTGCGCGGCTCGGGAATCATGTTGAGGATCTTGACCGTGAAGCCGTTGCGGATGGAGCCATCCGATTCCAGCACATATTGCGGATTGCGATCATGCAGGACATCGAGACCGATACGGTCGCGCATCATCAGTGCCGTCAACAGACCGACGCCGATCATCGACCACAGGAACGTATAGAGCAGGATGCGCGGACGGAAGATGATCCGCCAGTTAAAGTGCCGGATCTTGTCATGATAGTGGCCATCGGCGTCCCGAACGCGCGACGGATCGATCGGCGCCGTGTGGTCAGCGGTGGCAATGGCCATGTTGGTGGAATAATCGAACAGGGTCGAATAACCGATCAGCCCCTTGTCGCGGCCAAGCTTTTCCATCACGCCGTCGCAGGCATCGATGCAGAGCGCGCAGGTAATGCATTCGAGCTGCAGACCATCGCGAATATCGATACCCATCGGACAGACGGCAACGCAGGCGTTGCAATCAACGCAATCGCCGGAAACGGCACCCGTTGCCGCGCTCTTCTTGGTGCCATGGGTCCGCGGCTCGCCGCGCCAGTCATTGTAGGTGACGACCAACGAATTCTCATCGAGCATCGCAGCCTGGATACGCGGCCAGGGGCACATGTAGGTGCAGACCTGTTCGCGCATCAGACCACCGAACACATAAGTTGTGGCCGTAAGCACGCCGATGGTCGAGTAGGCTATCGAATCGGCATGGAAGGTGACGAGATCGTGCAGAAGGGTCGGCGCATCGGCAAAATAGAATACCCAGGCACCGCCGGTCGCCATGCCGATCAGAATCCAGATGGCATGTTTCGACACCCGCTTCCAGATCTTGTCGAAGGTCCATGGGGCCGTTTCGAGTTTCATGCGGGCGTTGCGATCGCCCTCAATGGCCCGTTCAACGACGAGGAAAAGATCGACCCAGACCGTTTGCGGACAGGTATAGCCGCACCAGGCACGGCCCACCGCTGTGGTAACGAGGAACAGCCCTAGGCCCGCCATCATCAGGAGGCCGGCGACGAAATAGAATTCCTGCGGCCAGATTTCGATGAAGAAGAAATAGAACCGGCGATTGGCGAGATCGAGCAAAATGGCCTGATCCGGCGCATGCGGGCCGCGATCCCAGCGAATCCACGGTGCCAGATAGTAGATGCCAAGCGTGATCGCCATCACCAGCCATTTGAAGCGGCGGAAACTGCCTTCGGCGCGCTTCGGGAAAATCTTCTTGCGCGCGGCATAAAGCGGCTGGCGAACTTTCGCGGCATTGACCGCTGAAGCTTCAAGCCGCTCGATCTCTTCCGGCTGTCCCCGGACTTCATCTTTGACTGTCATTGCATTAGCCCTTTTCTTCAGGGTCTTCTTTTAAAAGAACGGCGCCGAGTCTCCTTGATTTATATCAAGGATGGGCAATGTGCCGCATGCGGAGATCGCTATGTTTCGATCATCGCCGCTTCGAAAAAATTACCGCCCGTCTCCATAAAAAAGGCCGCATGTCCGTGAGGGCATGCGGCCAATGAGCATGTCCGGAAAACCGGAAGAACATGCTGGAGAGCTCGGTCGGAATGCCGGACGGATCCGATGGCCAAGACCAGAGACATTTCGTCTCGCACCCCATTCCAGGTCGCCCCGGAAGTTGACGTGACTATGGTCCGGAGCGTTTGCCACGGCATTGACCTGGATCAACTGCCAGTTTTGACAAATGTCCGGAAGTGACCGGCTGAGCGGAATCCGTTTCGCAAGCCGCCCGCATAAACTATTGACAGAAATGAAAAAGCCGGGCGGAAAACCGCCCGGCCCGATCGTTAGCCTCTGGCTTGGCTTATTCGCCGCCGCCGAGAGAATGGACGTAAACGGCCAGTTCCTTGATGGTGGCATCGCTGAGACGACCAGCCCAGGCCGGCATCATGCCATGCTTCGGCTTGTTAACCTGGTTGATGATGGCCTGTTCGCCCTCACCACGCAGCCAGATCGCATCGGCGAGATTCGGAGCACCGAAATCGCGACCGCCCTTGGCATCTTCGCCATGGCAGGAAGCGCAGTTTTCGGCAAACACCGTCTTGCCCGGCTCGACCAGAGCAGCATCGGCAGGCGTACCGCTCAGGCTGACGACATAAGATGCAACCTGCTTGATCTGATCCGGTTCCAGCATTTCGCCGAAGGCCGGCATTTCAGAGGTGCGAGTATCCGGATCTTCCGAACGGATGCCGTGGTTGATCGTCGCGTAGATATCGTCGACCTTGCCGCCCCAGAGCCAGTCATTGTCGTTGAGGTTCGGGAATCCCGGACCACCCGAAGCGCCGGAACCATGGCAGGGTGCGCAGTTGACCTTGAAGGCAGCGGCGCCGCCGTTCATGGCGAACTGGCTGAGTTCCTGATCCTTGGCAATATCGGCAACCGGCATGGCCGCGATCTTGTCGAGGAAGACCTTCTGGGCTTCGGTGGCCTTGGCAATGTCCTCTGCCACGACCTGACGGCTCGAGAATCCGAGCATGCCCTTGGTGTTTTCCTTGAGCAGCGGCCAGGCCGGATAGGCGATCGTATAGGCGATGGCCCAGACGATGGTGGCATAGAACGTCCACAGCCACCAGCGCGGAAGCGGATTGTTCAGTTCCTGGATACCGTCCCATTCATGGCCGGTTGTCTCGACGCCAGAGATTTCGTCAATATTCTTCTCAGCCATTTTCAATCCTCCTTCAGAGGTATGCTAGCGGCCTCGTCGGCCAATTTCTTGCTGCCGGGCCGAAGGGTGTAGAGCACCGCCACGACGAAGACCCCGGCCATGAACAACAGACCCCAGCTGTCGGCGAAGGCCCGCATGGATTCATAGGTTTCCATGGTCCCTCCTCACCGGTAACCGGATGCGTCGTTGTAGGTCGAGAAGTCGACGAGCGTGCCCAGCATCTGCAGATAGGCGACAAGAGCGTCCATCTCGGTCAGCTTGGCCGGATCACCGTCGAAGTCGCCGATCTTCGCCTTCGGATAGCGCGCCACGAGCGCGGTCGTATCGGCATTCGGATCGGCCTGGGCCTTCAGGTCGGCTTCGGCATTGGCGAACATGTCTTCGGAATAGGGAACGCCGACGATGCTGTTGGCCTTCAGGTTGCCCTGAATGTCCATACCGGCAATGTTGAGTTCGGTATCCTTCAGATAGCTGTAGCTCGGCATGATCGATTCCGGCACCACGTTGCGCGGCTCGATCAGATGCTGGACGTGCCATTCGTTCGAGTAACGGCCGCCGACGCGGGCAAGATCCGGACCGGTGCGCTTGGAGCCCCACTGGAACGGATGATCGTACATCGATTCTGCGGCCAGGCTGTAATGGCCGTAGCGTTCGACTTCGTCGCGGAACGGACGGATCATCTGGCTGTGACAGACATAGCAGCCTTCACGGATATAGATGTTGCGACCGGCCAGTTCGAGCGGGGTGTAGGGCCGCATGCCCTCCACCTTCTCGATCGTGTTCTCCAGGTAGAAGAGCGGCACGATTTCGACGATACCGCCGATGGTGACGACAAGAAGCGAGGAGACGAGGAGCAGCGTCGCGTTCTTCTCGATCACTGCGTGTTTATCAAGAATGGACATGTGTCCGCCTCCTTATTCAGCCGGCACGGCGGCAGGAATGGCACCCGGCAGGGGCGCTTCCTTCCGTTCATGACCGAGGATTGTCATCAATACGTTGAAGCCCATGATCAGCGAGCCGAGCAGGTAGAGAACACCGGCAAGCACGCGCAGCATGTAGTACGGGAACATGGCGGCGACCGATTCGGCGAACGAATAGACCAGGAAGCCCTGTTCGTTGTATTCGCGCCACATCAGACCCTGCTGGATACCGGCAACCCACAGTGCGGCGGCGTAGATCACGATGCCGATGGTGGCGAGCCAGAAGTGCCAGTTGACGAGGCGCAGGCTGTACAGGCGCTGACGGTTCCACAGCTTGGGCGTCAGGTAGTAGACCATGCCGAAGGAGATCATGCCAACCCAGCCGAGTGCGCCGGAATGCACGTGACCGATGGTCCATTCGGTGTAGTGGCTGAGCGAGTTGACGGCCTTGATCGACATCATCGGGCCTTCGAAGGTCGACATGCCGTAGAAGGCGATGGCCATGACCATCATGCGGATGATCGGGTCGGTACGGATCTTGTCCCATGCGCCCGAAAGCGTCATCAGACCGTTGATCATGCCACCCCAGGACGGCATCCACAGCATGATCGAGAATACCATGCCGAGTGTCTGCGCCCAATCCGGCAGAGCGGTGTAGTGCAGATGGTGCGGGCCGGCCCAGATATACATGAAGATCAGGGCCCAGAAGTGGATGATCGACAGGCGATAGGAATAGACCGGACGACCAGCCTGCTTCGGCACGAAATAGTACATCATGCCCAGGAAGCCTGCAGTCAGGAAGAAGCCGACGGCGTTATGGCCATACCACCATTGGGTCAGAGCATCCTGCACACCCGAGAACACCGAGTAGGACTTCACGCCGAGGAACGACACCGGCATCGCCAGGTTGTTGACGACATGCAGCATGGCAATGGTGACGATGAAGGACAGGTAGAACCAGTTGGCCACATAGATGTGGCTTTCCTTGCGGGTCAGGATCGTGCCGAGGAAGACCAGGAGATAGGCAACCCAGACGACGGTCAGCCACAGGTCGACATACCATTCCGGTTCGGCATATTCACGGCCCTGGGTGATGCCCAGCAGATAGCCGGTCGCAGCCATGACGATGAAGAACTGGTAGCCCCAGAAAACGAACCACGGCAGGCTGCCGCCGAACAGCCGCACGCGGTTGGTGCGCTGGACGACATAGAAGGACGAGGCGATCAGCGCGTTACCGCCGAAGGCGAAGATAACGGCCGATGTGTGCAGCGGACGCAGGCGACCGAAGTTCAGGTACGGCTCGATATTTAGATCCGGGAAGGCGAGCTGCAGCGCGACGACCACGCCGACCAGAAAGCCGACGATACCCCAGAAGGTCGTGGCGATCACACCATAGCGAACCACCGAGTCCATATATTCGGACTTGGAGGCAGCGGCGGCACCGCCGGCCGGAGCAAACTTGGCCTGGCGCAACAGGAGGATCGTGCCAAGCGCGAGGGTTACGAAGGCAACCCACATATGTATCTGGAACTGGCTGTCATGGGCGAATCCAGCGCCCAGAAGCGCCAGAAAGGCGCCCAGCGCCACAATTATTGTTTCAAGCGTGTAGTTCATTGTTGGCATCCCCCAACGTCACTGGAATTATCCGCATTTCCCGGGATTTCAGAGTTCAGGCTTGCCTTCCCCGAGTCCAATACGGCCTTGTGCAGCAATCTCAGGATGGGCCTCAAGCAGCCTTGATCCAGATCAAAGCAGGCGGCGGTTTTTTTAGCGATTAACAAGAGTAGGAAATGAAAACATCGCCGCATTACGGCATTGGCAGGCAGGCTATCGAATATGGGCGAACTGGCTTCGGACTTTGCCTTTCCACCTTCATCCGGGACGCCACCGATGGGCGCGCCGTCTCTGGATTGGTGGAAACGCGCTCATGAGGAGCAACTCAGGCTCTGCACCGAGCTTGAGCATATTGCCGATTCCCTTCCCGCCAGCATCAATCGCCAGAAATGCATCTATGCGGCCAAGACAATCGGCCCCCTGATCAAGGCGACGCACAGTTACGAAGAGGATGTGCTGTTTCCTGCCGTCGAGAGCCAGAAGGCCAACAGCCCCGACGTGCTGAAGACACTGTCCCGCCTGAGATTCGAACATTTCGAGGATGAATGTTTCGCCGAGGAACTGACCGAGCGATTGCTTCTGCTCGGCGCCGGCGACAAGGATGTCAACATGGAGGCCACCGGCTACATGCTGCGCGGTTTCTTTGAAGCCCTCAAACGCCATGTCGCCTTCGAGCGCGAGCATCTCGTGCCCGTGATGGAAGGGCTTCTCGGCAAGAAGACTGGCTGAGCCCCTGCCCGTCTCATCATAGGCTTCCAAACATAGAAACGCCCACGCTCGCGAGAGCATGGGCGTTTTCGGATCCGTCGGTTTTGGACGGATTACTTGTCGGTTGCCGGGAAATAGTCGCCCTTCGAGAGCTTGGACACATCACCCGAGTAGCCGAATGCGCGTTCGCCGGAAGCGACGGTGTTCGCACCCTTCGCATAGTCGGCATAGGTGCCCTTGTTGCCAGCCTGGACATATTCGCTGTAGCTGCCGTTCGGCCAATC
>NZ_JAUOZU010000040.1 GCF_030551875.1 Fluviirhizobium alvei
GATTGCGTTATCCTCCGGACATCTTCGAATATCCGCGCCGCCCTATTCCGCTTCGATCGGATTGCGCAGGACGCCCAGTCGGTCGATCTCGACCTCGACAACATCGCCCGGCGCCATCCACAAGGGAGGAGTCCGTTTTGCACCGACGCCGCCGGGTGTGCCGGTGACAATCACGTCGCCGGGCTCCAGCCGGGTGAATTGCGAGCAATATTCGATCTGTCGCGCGACATCGAAAATCATCTGCGAGAATGTCGCTTCCTGTACCACAACACCGTTGAGACGGGTCTGGATGCGCAAGGGCGACAGGTCTCCCAGTTCGCCCGGGGTCATCATCCAGGGACCGAAGGCACCCGTATTCGGGAAATTCTTGCCCGGCGTGAATTGATGCGTATGGCGCTGATAGTCCCGGATGCTGCCATCATTGTAGATGGCGTAACCGGCGACATGGGACAGCGCATCCTCCCGCTTGATGTAGCGGCCTGCCTTGCCGATGACCACGGCCAGCTCTCCCTCATAATCGAGTTCAGTGGAAACCCTGGGGCGTATGATCGGCGCAAGATGGCCGGTCTGGCTGTTGGCGAAGCGCGCAAACACTGTCGGATGATCGACCACGCTACGGCCCGTTTCCTGCCGGTGCATTTCATAGTTCAGCCCGATACAAAGAATCTTGTCCGGGTTGGGAATGACCGGCAGCCATTTCACTTCGGAAACCGGGATGGCGGCAGCCTGCTTCCCAGCATCGGCAACCCCCTCTAGGCCCGCCGCAATTGCCGATTTCAGATCGGCATATCGGTCTGTCAGAGTCGCGCCGACATCGAAAAATCGATCGGATTCGACAATGCCCCAGGTAATGCGGCCAGCGATGGAGACGGTGGATAGTTTCATTGGTGTTCTCCTTGCATCGAGCGTCAGGCGCTCCTCATCTTGT
>NZ_JAUOZU010000041.1 GCF_030551875.1 Fluviirhizobium alvei
AGCCCATGCGTTCGGATGCATAGCTTCCGGGGCTTGCCGGGAAGACCACCGTGCGGTTGCCGTTCATGAACACCCGGTGATGGATATGGGCATGGATGGCGCGCGCCAGAACCTGGCTCTCGACATCGCGGCCGATCGAGACATAGTCGGAAGCCGATTGCGCATGCGTGATACGCGCCACATCCTGTTCGATGATCGGACCCTCATCGAGATCGGCGGTCACATAGTGCGCCGTCGCCCCGATCAGCTTCACGCCGCGCTCGAAGGCCTGCTTGTAGGGGTTCGCACCCTTGAAGGACGGCAGGAACGAATGGTGGATGTTGATGATACGGCCCGACATCTTCTGGCAGATCTCGTCGGACAGGACCTGCATGTAGCGGGCGAGCACGATCAGTTCGGCACCGGATTGTTCAACGATCTCCATCAGACGGGCTTCCGCCTGCGGCTTGTTGGCCTTGGTGACATTGACATGGTGGAAGGGGATGTCGTGATTGACCACCACCTTCTGGTAATCGAAATGGTTGGAGACGACGCCGACGATCTCGATCGGCAGTGCGCCGATCTTCCAGCGATAGAGCAGGTCGTTGAGGCAATGGCCGAAGCGCGACACCATCAGCAGCACCTTCATCTTCGCATCGCCGTCATGGAACTCGTGCGTCATGCCATATTTCTTGGCGATCGGCTGGAAGCCTTCGGTGATCTCGGCGATGCTCGCCCCTTCCTGGCTCGTGAAGGTGATGCGCATGAAGAAGAGGCCGGTCTCCAGGTCATCGAACTGGGACGAGTCGATGATGTAGCAACCCTTGTCCGCCAGAAAACCCGATATCGCAGCGACAATGCCGCGGGTGGACACGCAGGTGACAGTCAGAACATAG
>NZ_JAUOZU010000042.1 GCF_030551875.1 Fluviirhizobium alvei
ATCAATGCCGACGTGCTCGGCTACTGAGGAGAATGACCATGATTGAGATCCAACAGATCATCGGCGGCAAGTCCGTCGCAGCCGCTTCCGGCGCCACCTTCGATCGCATCGATCCCTATACGGGCGCAGTTGCCACGCGCGCGCCGGCCGCCGGCCTCAAGGATGTCGAAGCGGCGGTTGCCGCAGCCTCTGCGGCCTTTCCTGCCTGGTCGAAGACGGGCCCGGGCACAAGGCGGGCTCTGCTTCTCAAGGCCGCCGATATCATGGCCTCCAAGGTCGATGATTTTGCCCGCCTGATGATCGGCGAAACCGGTGGTACCGCCGCCTGGGCCGGCTTCAACACCATGCTGGCTGCCGGCATGCTGCGCGAGGCCGCCGGCATGACCACCCAGGTCCAGGGCGAGATCATCCCCTCCGACAAGCCGGGCACGCTGTCGATGGCAGTCCGGCAGGCCGCAGGTGTCTGCCTCGGCATTGCGCCCTGGAACGCGCCGATCATCCTCGGCACACGCGCCATCGCCATGGCGCTTGCCTGCGGCAACACCGTGATCCTCAAGGCCTCCGAAGCCTGCCCGGGCATGCATGTGCTGATCGGCCAGGTCATGGTCGAAGCGGGCTTCCCCGAAGGAGTCGTCAATGTCATTACCAATGCGCCGGCCGATGCAGCAGCAGTTGTTGAAGCCCTGATTGCAGCACCGGCAGTCCGCCGCGTCAACTTCACCGGCTCCACCAAGGTCGGCCGGATCATCGGCGAGCTCTGCGGGCGTCATCTCAAGCCGGCTCT
>NZ_JAUOZU010000043.1 GCF_030551875.1 Fluviirhizobium alvei
AGAGCCGGCTTGAGATGACGCCCGCAGAGCTCGCCGATGATCCGGCCGACCTTGGTGGAGCCGGTGAAGTTGACGCGACGGACCGCTGGTGCCGCAATCAACGCTTCGACGACAGCCGCCGCATCGGCCGGCGCATTGGTGATGACATTGACGACACCTTCGGGGAAACCCGCTTCGACCATGACCTGGCCGATCAGCACATGCATGCCCGGGCAGGCTTCGGAAGCCTTGAGGATCACGGTATTGCCGCAGGCAAGTGCCATGGCGATGGCGCGTGTGCCGAGGATGATCGGCGCGTTCCAGGGCGCAATGCCGAGGCAGACGCCGGCGGCCTGCCGGACTGCCATCGACAGCGTGCCCGGCTTGTCGGAGGGAATGATCTCGCCCTGCACCTGGGTGGTCATGCCGGCGGCCTCGCGCAGCATGCCGGCAGCCAGCATGGTGTTGAAGCCGGCCCAGGCGGCGGTGCCACCGGTTTCGCCGATCATCAGGCGGGCAAAATCATCGACCTTGGAGGCCATGATATCAGCGGCCTTGAGAAGAAGAGCCCGCCTTGTGCCCGGGCCCGTCTTCGACCAGGCCGGAAAGGCCGCAGAGGCTGCGGCAACCGCCGCTTCGACATCCTTGAGGCCGGCGGCCGGCGCGCGCGTGGCAATCGCACCCGTATAGGGATCGATGCGGTCGAAGGTGGCGCCGGAAGCGGCTGTGACGGACTTGCCGCCGATGATCTGTTGGATCTCAATCATGGTCATTCTCCTCAGTAGCCGAGCACGTCGGCATTGAT
>NZ_JAUOZU010000044.1 GCF_030551875.1 Fluviirhizobium alvei
CGCGTCAACTTCACCGGCTCCACCAAGGTCGGCCGGATCATCGGCGAGCTCTGCGGGCGTCATCTCAAGCCGGCTCTGCTCGAACTCGGCGGCAAGGCGCCCTTCATCGTGCTTGACGATGCCGATATCGATGCGGCGGTCAATGGCGCGATCTTCGGTGCCTTCGCCAATATGGGCCAGATCTGCATGTCGACGGAACGTTTCATCGTTCTCGACAGCGTCGCCGACCAGTTCGTCGAGAAGTTCGCCGCCCGTGCGTCGAAGCTTCCGGCCGGCGATCCGCGCGGCCATGTCGTGCTCGGCTCGCTCGTCAATCCGGAAGCGGCCGACAAGATGGAAGCCTTCATTGCCGATGCGACGGCCAAGGGCGCCAATCTGGTGGCCGGTGGCAAGCGCATGGGCTCGGTGGTCGAGGCAACCCTGCTCGATCATGTCGGACCCGGCATGCGGGCCTTTGCCGAGGAGAGCTTCGGCCCGGTCAAGCCGATCATCCGCGTCAAGGATGAGGACGAGGCGATCGCGATTGCCAATGACAGCGAATATGGTCTTTCGGCTTCGGTCTACAGCCGCGACATCAGCCGGGCGATGGCGGTTGCTGCCCGCATCGAAAGCGGCATCTGCCACATCAACGGTCCGACCGTGCATGACGAGGCCCAGATGCCATTCGGCGGCACCAAGGGTTCCGGCTATGGACGTTTCGGCGGCAAGGCTGCCATCAACGAGTTCACAGAACTCCGCTGGATCACAATCGAAGATCC
>NZ_JAUOZU010000045.1 GCF_030551875.1 Fluviirhizobium alvei
TCGGGATCGATGTGCGCGCGCCGGCCAATCCGGGCCCGAATTTCCTGCAGGGTGACATCTCGTCACCTGCCGGAATTGCTGCAATCGTTGCACAGCTGCCGAACCGCTTCGATGCGCTTCTGAATATCGCCGGCATTTCCGGCACGGTCGGCGCGGAGAAGACGCTTGCGGTCAATTTCTACGGTCTGCGTGCCCTGACCGAAGCCGTCGCCGGCCGCATCCGCGAAGGCGGTTCCGTGGTCAATGTCGCCTCCGTCGCCGGTTACGGCTGGCGCGCCAATCTCGACCGCGCCAAGAGAATGGTCGGCGTCAAGGGCTTTCCCGATATCGCCAAGGTCATGGCCGACAATGATGTTCCCAACGAGATCGGCTATCCGCTGTCGAAGGAACTCCTGATCCTCTGGACCCAGCTGGCCGCCCACGATCCCCAGTTCAAGGACCGTTCCATTCGCGTCAATAGCGTCAGCCCGGGTCCGGTCGAGACGGTCATCCTCAAGGAATTCCGCTCGGTTCTCGGCGATGCGAAGGTCGATAGCGATATCGCCCGTGTCGGCCGTGCCGCAACCGCCTCCGACATCGCCCCGGTGGTGCTGTTCATGGCATCCGACGGCGCGCGCTGGATCAACGGCGCCAATATCGCCAATGACGGCGGCCTCGAAGCATCGATCAATGCCGACGTGCTCGGCTACTGAGGAGAATGACCATGATTGAGATCCAACAGATCATCGGCGGCAAGTCCGTC
>NZ_JAUOZU010000046.1 GCF_030551875.1 Fluviirhizobium alvei
GCAGCGACAACAGCGTCGGCAGCCTGAGCGCCAGAAACCACTGCCAGTGCAGCGGCGGAGCCGAGAAGAAGGCTCTTAATGTTCATTTCTGACCTCCAGTCAAAAAGTTAAATCAGGGCTGGGCATTTTTTGCTGATGGGACCAGCGAACCCTATTCCCGTTCATCGAAGTCTGGGCTTCCCCTTGCTTCGAGGTTAATACTATTCCGATCTGTCGATTCCGCAATTCGGAATTGGCGTTCCTTGGTCTGATCGGATGCGCTTCCTAACGGCTTGTTACAAAAATGACACAAAAACGGGTCGCACTGCCCAACGAAATTGACAAAGTAAGAATTCATTAACGATTACAATGGCCTGAGCAAAAGCTTCGGAAGCAGGCCGCGCTTAAAGCGATCACATTGGACCATCACGGCTATCCTACGGCAAACTTCATCCACTGAGAGCTGAGCAGAAGACTGATCGGGGAACCGATTCTCTCTGAAAAACAAAGAACGAGTCTCTATGACCCAGCGCCATTTCTCAGGTGCAGACGGCTGGTGGTTGCCAGATCAGCAAAACGAAAAAGCCCGGCTGAAGCCGGGCTTTCCCTAAACCACTTGGGCGATCGTATTAGAACGAGCGCTGGAAGCGGAGCATGCCGTACTTTTCGTTGCCGCCGGCATCGAGGTCCTTGTAGGCGCCTTCGAGCAGGACGGAGAAGCCCGGAGC
>NZ_JAUOZU010000005.1 GCF_030551875.1 Fluviirhizobium alvei
CGAGAGCCTGGCCAGCGAAAACGGTGGCGACAGCGGCGAAAGCGAGAGCGGATTTACGCATTGTATTTCTCCTGGATATCTTTGATTTCGTTCGATTGATCGGTTGCGATCGGATTACTTGTCGGTGGCCGGGAAATAGTCGCCCTTCGAGAGCTTGGACACATCACCCGAGTAGCCGAAGGCGCGTTCGCCAGAAGCGACGGTGTTGGCACCCTTCGCATAGTCGGCATAGGTGCCCTTGTTGCCAGCCTGGACATATTCGCTGTAGCTGCCGTTCGGCCAATCAGCGGCGAGAGCCTGGCCAGCGAAAACGGTGGCGACAGCGGCGAAAGCGAGAGCGGATTTACGCATTGTATTTCTCCTGGATTTCACGACACCGGCCTCTTAGGCCCGCCATGTCTTTTTGGTTTCATCTTGGTGTCGGCCGTTGGGAGCCGGCGCCACCTTTCCCGTCGCGTCATGCGTCCGGGCTCATCTTCAACCCCCAATCGCCTCAGTGCGTTTTGTCGGGGCCGTCTTCGCGTCCACGGCGACAGCTTCGCCATGGAAGAATTCCACTTCGTGCTCGAACGTGAACACTTCGGTCGTTTCGGCCTTGTCATGTCGCTCGCCAGCCGAGGCCGGAAACACCGGCAAAATCATCATGGTCGAAGCGGCGATCAATTTCAGTGCCATACTCATTTTTAGCAACCTACTGTTCACTCTGCGTTGACAGTCACGGATCATTTCGTGGCTGATAAGTGACAGATAGAATTAGCTAGCTATTTGTTCAAGGCGTGACGAAGAAAAAAATGCACCGGATGTCATATTTTTTTCATCTGCGCGTTTAATTATGCAAATTATCTATATATTACAGATATTTGCAAGTTTTGATTAAACTCGCCTCTCCGTGTTGTCCGAGAAGGTTTTCGCCCTGTCTCTGGCTCAACCCGCCTTTCCTCGGGTGCCATCCACAGGCCTTCACTGCACATAACGCTGGATATGGGGCAAAAGTTTCGCGCCGCAACAAAACTTCGGTCACAAAATTGCGAGCCGGAGGTGAACCAAATTTCTGCAGTCCCGCAAGACCGGGCAAGAGGCTAATTCTTCCCCATTGAGGTCCGCACCAGCGGCGCGCGGAGGTACCCATGGCCAATTATGTCGAGACGCTTGTCAACAGTTTCACTGCCAACGCCCAGAAAGAAAGCGCCGTAACGCTTCTGGCCGACGGTGGCTGGATCGTGACCTGGTCCAGCCTGTACCAGGATGGAAGCGACAACGGCATCTATGCTCAACGGTACGACGCCGACGGCGAACCGATCGGCGCCGAAATGCTCGTCAACAGCTATACGACCGGAACCCAGATCTATAGCGGCGTCACAGCGCTGGAAGACGGCGGATGGGTGGTGGTCTGGTCAAGTTACGGCCAGGATGGCGACGGATACGGCACTTACCAGCAACGCTATGACAGCGACGGCAACCAGATCGGCTCCTATGAACTGGTCAACAGCTATACCACGTCGCACCAGTGGCCATCGACTGTAACCGGTCTTGCCGATGGCGGCTGGATTGTGACCTGGGCGAGCAATGGCGAGGACGGCAGCGGCTATGGCATATACGCCCAGCGCTATGACGCCGATGGTCTCAAGGTCGGCACCACATTCTCCCCTCCGACCTATACGACCGGAAACCAGCAGGACCCGAGCATCTGCAGCCTCGCGAACGGCGGCTGGATCATCACCTGGTCGTCCGATGGTGCGGATGGCAGCGGCCTCGGCGTCTATCAGCAGGTCTATGATGCGGCGGGCAACATCGTTGTCGCCGCAACGCGGGTCAACAGTTACACCGCGTCCGACCAGTTTGGCAGTTATGTGACCGCCCTTGCCGATGGTGGCTGGGTTGTCTCCTGGACGAGCAATGGCCAGGATGGTGCGAGTTACGGCGCCTACCTGCAACGCTTCAATTCTGCCGGTGTCGCCGTCGGCAGCGAAACCCGGATCGATACAGTCACCGCCGGCAGCCAGTATCTGACCGTCGTGGCGGCGCTTGCGGATGGCGGTTGGGTGACCAGTTGGACGCGCACGAGCAACGGCGGCAACGACGCCGACGTCTATATGCAGCGTTACGACAGCGATGGCGATACGGTCGGCGGCGTCACGCTCGTCGAGACCTATACAGCCGGCTATCAGAGGGAAAGCGCGATCACCGCCCTGGATGACGGTGGCTGGGTCATCACCTGGACATCCCAGAGCGACGGCAGCGATTACTCGGTTGCCATGCAGCGCTACAATGTCTACGGCGAAACATGGACCATCACGCCGCCGAAAGGCACCAATGCAACGATCGATGTGCTGGAGGATGGCCAGCACCGGTTCGCCGAAGATGATTTCGGCTTCTCCGATCTGGATGACGATACGTTCGTCTCCGTTACCATAACCTCAATCGGTGCCGAAGGCAGCTTCCGGCTCGACGGCGCAACGCTTGCGGTCGGCGATATCATCGCAGTCGAAGACATCGACAAACTCGTCTGGACGCCCGATGGCGACGTCAATGGTTCGGCGCTCGCCACGCTCGGCTTCAAGGTCACCGACAGCTATGGCTGGACATCACGCAAGTCCTATACGCTTACTTTCGATGTGCTTTCGGTCAATGATGCGCCGACGGCAACCGGCAAGGTGCTCTCTCTGCTGGAAGACGGCAGCCTTGGTTTCGAGAGCGACGATTTCGGCTTTGACGATAGCGATGACAACGATCTCTTCGCCATCCGCATCGTCGATGTTCCCTCAAGCGGAACGCTGTCGCTCGATGGCGAGCGCGTCTCCACCGGAAGCGAAATCGCTGCAGACAGCCTTGAACGCCTTCTCTGGACGCCTGATGCCGACCAGAACGGTGACGCTTCCGCCACGCTGCGCTACCGTGTGATCGATGATGGCGGCACCGATAACGGTGGCACGAACATCTCGACCACCCAGACGCTGACATTCGACATCCTCTCGGTCAGCGATGCGCCTGAAGCCGAAGATGCCACCATAACGATCCGGGAAGATGCGGCGCACACATTCGAAGAAACGGATTTCGGCTTTTCAGACCGCGACGGCGACATATTCAAATCGCTCGTCGTCACCGCGGTTCCGGACAGCGGGACGCTGAGCCTGAAAGGCGTGGTGATCGAGGCCGGTGACGTGATCGCGGCCTCCGACATCGATCACCTGAGCTGGCGTGCGGAGGCGAATGCCAACGGAACCGGGCTTGCGAGCCTCGAATTTCATGTTCTCGACAGTGGCAGCACGTCCCGGGGCGGGATCATCCAGAGCGAGATCCATTCGATCCGCTTCGATGTCGATGCGGTCAATGATGCCCCGACCGCCGCCAATCTGCGCCTGTCCATCAAGGAGGATCAGCTTTTAAGCTTCTCCAGTGCCGACTTCGCTTATGCCGATAGCGATGGCGATGCGATTGCCTCTCTCAAGATCGTCTCCGTCTCGGGCCATGGTACGCTCACGCTCGACGGGACGGCGGTGGCCGATGGTCAGGAGATTGCCTTCTCGGAGGTCGACAGCCTCGACTGGACGCCTGCCGCCAACTGGCAGGGAGACGCCGCCGGCACCATCCTCTACAGCCTCGTTGATGATGGCGGAACGGTCAATGGCGGCGCGGATACAAGCGCTGTCTACAGCATCACCGTCGATGTCGACGATGTCGTCGATATTCTCAACGGCACGAAACGTATCGACCGTCTGGCCGGAACGAGCGGCCGGGACTATATGTTCGGCCTTGGCGGCAATGACAGGCTGATCGGCAATGATGGCGACGACCGCCTGTCGGGCGGCGCCGGTAATGACACGCTCATCGGCGGCGCCGGCAACGACATCCTGACCGGAGGGAAAGGCGCCGACCTCTTTGTGTTCGAGACGACGCGCAACCAGACCGACCTGATCGTCGATTTCAGCGGCAGAAAGGGCGAAGGCGACCGCATCGATCTGTCCACCATCGACGCCATCACCGGTTACAAGGACCTGATGGCCCACCATCTTTCAGAACTCGGATCATCGATCCTGATCGAAGGGTCGGGCGGCTACGGAATCCTGCTTGAGGATGTTGCACGCGCCGACCTGTCGAAGGCCGATTTCCTGTTCTGACCTGCGCGTCAGCCGAAGATCGACCAGCCGGTATGGCGGGCGAAACTTTCGAGCGCCCTTGTTCCCGTTGCGGAATTGCCATTCTCGTTGAGGCCAGGCGACCAGACCGCGACTGACGCCTTGCCCGGCACAGAGACGAGAATGCCGCCGCCGACGCCGCTCTTGCCCGGCAGACCGACGCGGAAGGCAAAATCGCCGGACGCATCGTAATGGCCGCAAGTCAGCATCAGCGCGTTGATGCGCCGCGCCCGCTCAGCCGACACAACGCTCGGCCCGCGTCCGGCAAGCCGTCCGCCATTGGCGAGAAACAGTCCTGCTTTCGCCAGTTGCGCACAGCTCATCGACAGTGCGCATTGATGGAAATAGACGCCAAGGGTCTTTTCGACCGGATTCTCGATGTTGGAAAAGGCGTGCATGTAATTGGCAAGCGCCGCATTTCTAAAACCGGTCTCCTGCTCGGAGCGTGCAACATCGCGGTCGATGGCGATCTCGTCGTCATCGGCGATCTGACGCACGAATTGCAGGATTTCGCCCAGCGTCTCCTTGGGCTGGTGACCGGACAACAGCACATCGGCCACCACGATGGCGCCGGCATTGATGAAAGGATTGCGGGGAATGCCCCGCTCGTTCTCAAGCTGGATGATGGAGTTGAACGGCGTTCCGGACGGCTCGCGCCCGACCCGTTTCCACAAGCCCTCTCCCACGCGCCCGAGCGCAAGCGTCAGCGTGAAGACCTTCGACACACTCTGGATCGAGAAAGGTTCATGCGCATCGCCGATCACATGCAGTTCACCATCGACCGTCGCAATCGCCATGCCGAACTTGCTTGGATCAATCCGCGCGAGCGCCGGAATGTAGTTTGCCACCCGACCTTCGCCGATATGGGGCGCGATGTCGGCATAAACCTTGGCAAGTACGTCATCCAGCATTCCACTTGGCCCTATTTCCGTCACGTCCAATGACAGGAGCGGATTCGTCCTGCCGTCGGACCAACTTCTAGCCAAAAGCTGTCGATCGCCAAAGCGAAATCGGCAGCCGCCGCCGGAGCCGGTCAGACCGCAACCGAATGGCGGCCCTTGCCGTTGGCGAGATAGGCATCGAAACGGGCCGCGATCGACCGAACGAAAGGCTGCGCTTCAGGCGCCACCACCAGACGGCTATCGGCAATCGAGACATGGCGATCAGAATCGCTTGCCACCAGATCCTGCGCCTCGGCGATGATCTGGCTGGCGGCCGAACCGAACCGCTTGACGAGTTCATCGAAATCGAGCGCGAAATCGCACATGATCCGCTCGATCGCCCACGCCCGCATCCGGTCGTCATCACTGAGTTCGAAACCGCGGGCCGCTGCGAGCACACCCTGTTCGACAGCCTTCTGATACATGCCGGTCGCCGGGATATTCTGGATATAGCCCTGCGGCAGGCGACCGATGGCGGAAGCACCGAGGCCGATGAGCGCCGTTGCCTGATCGTCGGTATAGCCCTGGAAATTGCGGGTCAATGTGCCTTCGCGCGCTGCGATGGCCAGTTTGTCGTCCGGCTTGGCAAAATGATCGATACCGATCGCCTGATAGCCGGCCTCGCGCAGCATATCGCCGGCCCGCACCATGAGATCGAACCGCATCGTCGAGCCGGGAAGCGATGTCTCGTCGATCATCGTCTGGTGCTTCTTCATCCACGGCACATGCGCATAGCCGAACAGCGCCACCCGATCTGGCGACAGCGAAATGATGTCGGCAACGGTTTCCTCGAGCGTTTCCATGGTCTGGTGCGGCAACCCATAAACGATATCGCAATTGACGGAGGCCGCACCCCGGCTCCGGACCTGCGCGACAACATCCGCCGTCTGTTCGAAGGTCTGGATCCGGTTGATGGCCTGCTGCACCTTCGGCGCAAAATCCTGAACGCCGAGACTTGCCCGCGTCATGCCGATCGCCGCCAGCGCATCATAACGCGCCGCATCAAGGTCGTTGGGATCCATCTCGACGCTGATCTCGGCATCGGCAGCAACGGTGAAATTCTCGCGGATCAGCGCCATCAGCGCAATCATGTCCGGCCCGTCGACAAGCGTGGGCGAACCGCCGCCGAAATGAATGGCGGTCACGCGGCTCGATTTCGACACCAGCGCGCCGACAGTTTTCACTTCTTCGGAAAGAGCCGCAAGGTAGGTCTTGACCGGATCATACTTGTTCGTCTGCTTGGTATGGCAGGCGCAGAACCAGCACAGCCGGTCGCAATAGGGAATGTGAATGTAAAGCGAGACCGTGTCGCCACCCCCGAGCGCCTGAAGCCAGGAAGCATATTCGGCATTGCCGATCGCTTCGCTGAAATGGGGCGCGGTCGGATAGGAAGTGTAGCGCGGCACATTGCCGGTATATTTCTCAATCAGCTTAATGGTCATGATGCTCTCCATCTTGCCTCTTTTCTAGAGACTGGCGATGGACAAACCTTGATCTCGGTCAAATTGGCGCTACCATCAACCCCGACCAAATGCTAAAATGACGCAGCTTGCGCAAAGGGCCAGAAACTGGTTTCCAAGCGTAGCAAAAAATAGATATAAGGCATTTCATGGACGAGATTTTCAAGCGCACGGAAAATCAGCGCAAGGACATACATAACTCCGACATTCCCGTGGTTTGCCGCGCTTGCGAAGCGCGCCATGGCGGCATGTGCGGCGTCATGACACCGCAGCAGCTGACGGAACTGAGCAAGTTCACTACGCGCAAGAAGGTCAATCCGGGTTCCGAAGTGGTCGGACAGGGCGAGCAGGTTGCCGCCTATGCCAACGTGCTGAAGGGCGTGGTCAAACTGTCCAAGATGCTGCATGACGGTCGCCAGCAGATCGTCGGCCTGCAGTTCGCACCCGATTTCCTCGGTCGGCCCTTCTCACGCGAAAGCACGATTTCCGCCGAAGCGGCCACCGAAACCGAGATCTGTTCCATCCCGAAAGCGGTTCTCGACCGCATGGTCGGCGATTCGCCGGAACTCGAACACAAGCTGCACCAGCAGGCGCTGGTGGAACTTGACGAAGCGCGCGACTGGATGCTGACACTCGGTCGCAAGACCGCGCAGGAAAAGGTCGCGAGCTTCCTCTACATGATTGCCCTGCACTACGATCCGGAATCGACCGAGCGCACGGTGTTCGATCTGCCGCTGTCGCGCGCCGATATCGCCGACTTCCTCGGCCTGACGATCGAGACGGTGAGCCGCCAGATGACCAAGCTGCGCGGCGATGGCGTGATCCAGATCGAAAACAACCGCCATGTCAGCGTTCCCGACATGGAGCGCCTCGCCGAAGTGGCCGGGATCGAATAGGCTCAGCGGGTGATGATCACCCGTGTATTCGCAAGCCCCGCCTGTTTTGCCAATCTGAAGAAGATCGCCGCATTGTCCGGATGAAGACGGATGCATCCGTGCGAGGCCGGGCGACCGAGACGTTTCAGATCATAGGTCGCATGCACCGCGTAGCCACCCTTGAAGAAGATGGCGAAAGGCATCGGCGCATTGTCATATTTGCGCGAGCGATGGTGACGCGAAGCGAAATAGGCGCGGTAGCTGCCCACGGGCGTCACATACCCCTTTCGGGCCGTCGACACCTTCCAGCGATGGATCGGAAAGCCATTTTCGCTGACCGTCATCGTCTGTGACGAAATGTCGATCCGTGCCGTGACCGTTCCAGCCTCGGCGACAGACTGCGATAGAAAAGCCGCAAACAATGCAGAAGTAATCATTCCAAAACGCTTCATTCTGCTCCCCTCTTTTCATGACGCCATATGACCCGACGTGCATTTGAAGTGCGAATATTAGCATGGAAAAGATGATCGTCTCTGGAAGACTTCCATTAACGTAAATTAGAGCATCACGGCAGCCAGCAGCAGCGCCGCCAGTGGCACGATAAGATTGAAGGCTGTGCAGGCTCGCCAGAAGACGGCAATCGCGGCATCGATATCGGCCGGACCGATCTGGCAGCGGCCAGCCGCATTCTGCATCGGTTCCACCACCGTCTCGCCCTCATAGATGCGCGGTCCGGCAAGCGCGATATCGAGTGCCCCTGCCATGGCCGATTCCGGCCAGCCGGAATTGGGCGAACGGTGCAGGCCATGGTCGCGAAGGGCAACGGAGAGCGACCGTCTCATTGCCGCCCTGCCCCGCTCGGCGAGCGCTCCGAGCGCGATCAGCAGGGCCGAGAGCCGCGCGGCGGGCCAGTTGGCGACATCGTCGAGCCGGGCGGAGGCCCAGCCGAACTCGCGATAGCGCGGCGTCTTGTGACCGATCATGGAATCGGCCGTGTTCAGCATCTTGTAGGCAAACAGGCCCGGAAGACCGAAAAAAGCATAGAAGAGCGCTGGTGCCACAACGCCATCGGAAAAGTTCTCGGCCAGGGTCTCGATCGCGGCGCGACAGACACCGGCCTCGTCGAGCGTTTCCGGGTTGCGCCCCACCACCATGGAAACAGCCCGGCGCCCGCCGGCGAGCCCTCCTTTGCGCAAGCCCGTAGCCACCGCCTCGACATGATCGGCAAGGCTCTTCTGCGCGAGGAAGATCGCAACGACGATGATTTCGATCACCGTGCCCAACCATCCGAAATAGATCAGCACCCGATGCAGGAACCAGCCTGAAAGGATGCTGGCGAGAAGCAGTGCCAGAATGGTCATGATCCCGTAGGAGCGCCGGTCCTTGCGATCGAGCCCGCGGCCGTTGAAATGCTTCTCGAAGAAGGCAATCGCCTTGCCGAAAATGACGACCGGATGGGAAACGCGGCGCCAGAGCCAGTCCGGATCGCCGATGAACCGGTCGAGCAGCAGGGCAAGCGAAAGGCAGACGAGGGTCAGCATGCGGTCCCGTTCGGTCCTGAGGAGAATCGCTTCAAGATGCCCGCAAGATGCTGATCGGCCGCCTGGTCCGGTGCAAGGCCGATGCGCAACCATGTTGGCGCATAATCGAACTTTCGCACGAGAATATGGTGATTGGCCAGATGCTCGTAGAGCGCTCCAGCCTCTGGATGTCGCACCAGCGCGAAAAGCGAGGTGCCGCCGAGAATTTCGAGATCAGCCGAGTTCAGAGCGCCGATCAGGCCGTGATGGCGTTCGGCGATCACGGCATCAAGCCCGCTCCGATCGGCGGAAAGAAACCGTTCGGCAATGGCAAGCGCGGGTCCCGACACCGGCCAGGGGCCGAGAGATTGCGCGAGCCGCTCCATCAGATCCGGATCCGCAAAAACAAAACCGAGCCGAACGCCCGCCATGCCGAAATATTTGCCGAACGAGCGACTGACCGAAAGATTGGGATAACTTCCCGCATGGGCGGCGACCGACTGGTCAAACGCACTGTCGCCAAAAGCTTCATCGACATGCAGATGCCCACCCGATTCCTGTAATCTGGCAGCCAGCTGCAACAACGTCGCCCGCTCGGCAATCCGGCCATCGGGATTGTTGGGATTGACGACGATCACCGCCCCATGGCGATCCTCGATCTGATCGACGCTCGCAATCGCCTCGACCGCAAAGCCTGCCGCCTTGAAGCAATGGGCATATTCGCCATAGGTCGGCGAGACGATCGCAACCGGCCTGCCAACAGGCGCGACAAGCGGCAGAAACTGGATGAAGGATTGCGTGCCGGGAACGGCAACCGGTAATGTTCCGTCATCGCTGCCAAGGTAGAAGCGACGGGCAGCCTTGCGGGCAGCCAGGTCCAGCCCGGCATCCGGCAGCCGGTTCCACACCGCCATCGGCAGGTCCGGCAAAGCCGGCGGACAGGGATTGATGCCGGTGGAAAGATCGAGCCAGTCTTCGGCGCGCCCACCGTAACGGGCGACCGCTGCGGTCAGGCCGCCACCGTGAACGATCCCGGCCATCGCTCAATCCTCCACGATGTCGATGAGATGCATGTAGGAGCCCGAGACATTGCCAAGCGCGAGCCCCGCATCCGGCAAACGGGTTCCTTCGGCATCGACGGCGGAATAGACGCGATCCGCTGCCCCTTCCCGCGCCACGGTCGAATAATGAAACTCATGCGCCATCAGCTTCCGGCCGGCAAAGGGGCCGGCAAGCGCTTCGAGCCTGCGATAGCCAAGCTGGCGCTTGCGGGTGGCAAAGGAAGTCGAAAGCGGCAGCAGACCGAGCATCGGCCAGGCCTGGCTCTCCGCATCGATCAGTTCTTCGCCGAGCACCATGTAGCCGCCGCATTCGCCATAAATCACGGCACCGCTTTCCGCCTTGTCGCGCACACCGGTCAGGAACCGTTCGGCCTGGCTCAGCCGGCCGGCATGAAGCTCGGGATAACCGCCCGGCAGATAGACCGAATCCGAAAACACATCCGGCGTTTCGTCGGCAAGCGGCGAAAAGAAGCTGATCTCGGCGCCAGCCATTCGCCAGCCATCGAGAAGATGCGGATAGGAAAAGGCAAAAGCCTCGTCACGCGCCACCGCAATCCGTCCGCCGAGCGGCGGCAGGCGTGGCACAGACGCAACCGACTGTCCGGCAGGACGTTCGCTCAGCTGCAGGATGCGGTCAAGATCGAGCCCGGCTTCGACCCGGTCCGCCGCATGGTTCATGAAGGTTTCGATGCCGCCGATCTCGCCGGCCTGCACGAGGCCGAGATGCCGTTCCGGCAGAACCATCTGCCGGTCCTGTGGCAGGATGCCGAGAATGGGGAGGTCGACCCCCTCGAGCCCGGCCCGCAGCATGCGTTCGTGGCGGGCGCTGCCGACGCGGTTGAGAATGACCCCGGCGATCTGGAGATCCGGCCAGTGCGAGGCATAGCCGCGCACCAGCGCGCCGACAGATTGCGACATGCGTCCGCAATCGACCACCAGCACCACCGAAAAACCAAGCATGCGGGCAAGGCTGGCGGCCGAGCCGCTATTGTCGGCAGCACCATCATAAAGGCCCATCATCGCCTCGATGATGACGCGGCCACCCGGTGCGATCTGCTCGGCCAGCAGGGATGGCCGCATGGCCCAGCCATCGAAATTGAGGCATGGCCTGCCACAGGCGATTGAATGAAAGGCGGGATCGATGAAATCGGGACCGGCCTTGCCGGGATTGATCTCGACGCCGCGCCGCCTGAGCGCGCGCAGCAGACCGAGCGTCACGGTCGTCTTGCCGGAACCGGAGGACGGTGCCGCAATCAGAAGTCCGCTCATGCAGGATCCTTGAGGAGCCGCGATCCGAACGGATCCATTTCGAGCACACGTCCGGACAGGGCGCCCAGCCAGTCGAGACCGGTTCTGAGACGCACGACTTCGCCGACCACGACGATCGCCGGCGGTTCGATCCCGGCGGCTTCCATGTCCGCGACTGCGGCACCAAGCGTGGTTTCAAGCACGGTCTGCGCCTTGGTGGCGGCATTGCAGACGAAGGCGACCGGCTCGTTGGGCGAGCGGCCAGCCTCGATCAGCTGCCGTGTGATCTCGCCGACATGCTTCATTGCCATATACATGACGATGACCGGCGAGCCTTCGGCAATGCCGCGCCAGTTGATGCGATCGGGCACGACGCCGGAGGAATCATGCCCCGTCAGAAAGGTCACGGCATGATTGACTTCGCGGTGCGTGACCGGGATGCCGGCATAGGCCAGCCCGCCGATGCCAGCGGTAATGCCCGGCACGATGCGGAAAGGAATGGAATGTTCCACCAGCGTCAGGGCTTCCTCGCCACCGCGACCGAACACGAACGGATCGCCGCCCTTGAGCCTCAGAACACGCTTGCCGGCCCGCGCCAACTCGACGAGCCTGAGCGAAATGTCGCGCTGCTTGGGCGAAGGCTTGCCACCACGTTTTCCGGCGAACTCGAACACGGTTCCCGTCCCGGCCAGCTTGAGGCAGGACTCATCGACCAGCGCATCATGCACAACGACATCGGCCTGCATGAGCCCGCGTACGGCAAGCAGCGTCAACAGGCCCGGATCACCGGGACCGGCGCCGGCTAGCCATACATGCCCCGGCTCGAGCTCCGGCAGGCTGGAAAGGATCGCATCGTTCATACCGTTTCCTAGGACCATGTTGCGAAAATTGCAATCATCCGCCCCGGGGAGAACCGTCTGCGGTAGCCGGTCATGCTAATGTTTGCCGATTGCGACGTCAGCCCCATTTGCGCCATGCGCTGGCGTCGTCACGAAATCATCACAGTGCAAAAAGGAAACCGGAAAAGCCGGATGGCAAAAGGGCGGCTCTGCCGAACCGCCCTGAATCGTCGTTTCAACCGAATCCCCCAACCCTTTGAGAGGAAAGGGCTGCGGAATTTCTTACTGGCGCACAAGCGTCTCTTCGACGAGGGCCAAAAGCTCGGCCGCCTTGACATCCATGCAGGCGAGCTGGCTCGGCAAACCATCCCAGGCGCTCGGGCCGAAACGCATTCCGTCCGGCTTCTGCATCGTCTTGCCTTCGCCGATGCCGGTCGTAAGCACCCGGATCGCACCCGGACGGGTGACGAAAAGTTCGGGCGCGACGACATAGACGCAGGCGCAGGTATCATGCACCACCATCGCATCCTCAACCTGACCGGAATAGAAATCGATGTAGAACTGCGACAGCCGGTCGAGAAGTTCAACCGCCGGGCCACCGCGAGCGGCAAGCGCTGCAAGCTCCGAACGCGTCATCACCGTCTTCAGCGTCACGTCGAGACCGACGAGCACCACCGGCCAATCGGCAACCATCACCGCATCGGCGGCTTCGGGATCGCCATGGATGTTGGCCTCGGCTGCCGGATTGACATTGCCCGGCACATCGACGGCGCCCCCCATGATCACGACCTGCTTGACCAGGCGTGTGATTTCCGGCGCCACGCGCAGGGCATTCGCAAGGTTCGTCATGCGGCCGACGGCGACGATGGTGATCTCGCCCGGATGCGCCTTGATCATGTCGATCAGGAACTCATGCGCCGGACGCGGATCGAGCGGTTCGCCCGACATGTCCGGTACGCCGATATTGCCGAGCCCGTCATCGCCATGGATGAAGGTGGGAAAGGGATGGGTTTCGCGGCCGGGCTGGTACTTGTCACCCGAGCCCTTGGCAATCGGCGCCGAGAAGCCGAATTCGCGGCGGAGGAAGAGCGCATTGTTGGTGGTGATATCGATCGGCGCATTGCCGAACGTCGTCGTCACGCCGACAAGATCGACCTCCGGGTGGCGCGCCAGAAACAACAGCGCCATGGCATCATCCACGCCGGGATCCGTATCGAATATAACCTTCTGCATTCTACCACCTTCGTCGCATATCATTCGAGGATGCTTTGACAAAAGGCGCTTACATTGGCCAGTCTTT
The DNA here is from genome assembly GCF_030551875.1 of Fluviirhizobium alvei. GTDB lineage: Bacteria > Pseudomonadota > Alphaproteobacteria > Rhizobiales > Rhizobiaceae > Rhizobium_E > Rhizobium_E alvei. The sequence goes on from NZ_JAUOZU010000005.1 coordinate 13,381, forward strand.
TTTGACCGGAAGGTAAAATTATATCAAAACGCAATCGCAACTGTGACTTTGTTCACACGAAACTTGGGCAGAATGAGCCTTGCCCCGGGTCCAGCCGCAGCCAGGGCCGCCGCCTCCGCAACACCATGACAGCCAACCGAACGGAACACCGCCTCAGACGGATTGGCAAGCCGTGGCGTTTCCTTTTCCAGCCGCGCGGCAGGATAGGCTGTGACCGGCCAGCCATGCTCTTGCGCGAGCGATTGGAAAGCGAGCCCCCGGGCGCGCTGTTCGAGGGTTGCAAGTTCACCGATATCGGCAGTGCCGAGACCGGCTGCGGCAAGCGCTTCCGCCACGGCCTTCGTCAGATCCTCAGCGGTCGCTGTGCTGGAAAAACCGATGCCGAGTGTCGCCTTGGCCGCCGTCATGCCGAGACCTTTCGCGGGGACCGAACCGGCGGGACCACCGGACAGACGGAAGCAAGAAGGCCGGCAAGTTCCGTCCTCAGGGCCTGAAGGCCCGCCATTCGGGCATCGATGAGGGCGAGCTTGTCGGAAAGGATGGCACTGATGCGGTCGGCGGTGAGCTCGCCTGCGATCAGCGCCGGAACCTCCGCACCGATTTCGGAAAGGGAAAAGCCCAGCCTTTGCGCCATGCGCACATAATTGACGACGAACAGCATCGCCTCGTCATAATCACGGTAGCCATTGGGGCGCCGCTCGGAGCGGATCAGGCCCAGCCGCTCGTAAAGGCGCAGCGCATCCGTACTGACGCCAGCCTTGGCTGCAAGTTCGCCGATCCGCATGAACCCCTCTTGACCTTTGACTATGGTCAAAGGTTTAGACCCACGGGCATCGATCTTCAACCAGGGAAAATCGCATGCTTGCACAAACCAGCCTTCTTCGCATCGGCCGCCTCAGCGCCGCCTATGATCTTGGCGTCACCCTGCCCTTCGCAACGCCATGGACCTATGCGCTGCTGATAGAGCTGTTCAACCATCTCCAGACCATCGCCTGGCCGGATGCCAGCCCGATCGCCATCGAACCGCACCAGATGCTGTTTGCCAACCTGATGGGCTCCGTCGTCGTGGTCTGGTCGATTGTGCGGCTCCGGTTGATGATGGTGGAACTCGTCCGCTGGGATGCTGTTGCGCGCTTCCTGTTCACAGCCTGGCAGATCCATGCCCTGACAAGCGGCGCAACACCACTGCTCGTCCCCTTCATCGTGATCGAACTCCTGTTCGGGATTGCGCAATCCCTTCCGCTCAAGCGGCGCGTAGCCGATCGGATTTGACCCTTTCGGAAACGCACCGCGCCGCCTATAAGCACAGGATTGAATGCCCAATCGGCAATGCCATCCGGAAAGTACCTTCTTGCCCGAACTGACAATTGAGCTTCTCGGTCTCCTCTTCATGGCGGCCTTTCTCGCCGGTTTCATCGATTCGATTGCCGGCGGCGGCGGCATGATCACGGTCCCGGCGATGCTGATCGCCGGCTTCCAGCCGATCGAGACGCTCGGCACCAACAAACTGCAATCGCTGTTCGGATCAGGATCGGCCACGCTTGCCTATGCGCGGGGCGGCCATGTGCAACTCGCAAGCCAGTTGCCGATGGCGATCATGTCGGCGGCCGGTTCTGCTGTCGGCGCGGTGCTGACCACCTTCGTTCCGGGCGATGTGATGAAGGCGGCGATGCCGATCCTCCTGATCGGGATTGCGCTCTATTTCGGCTTCAAGCGCAGGATCAGCGACGAGGACCAACATCAGAGAATGACTCCCTTTTTGTTCGGACTCACCATCGTGCCGCTGATCGGTTTCTATGACGGCGTCTTCGGACCCGGCACCGGATCCTTCTTCATGCTCGCTTTCGTGACGCTCGCCGGATTCGGCCTGCTCAAGGCGACGGCACATACCAAGATGCTCAATTTCGCCTCCAACATCGGCGCATTCGCGGTCTTCGCCGTTTCTGGCGTCATTTCGTGGAAGACCGGGCTTGTCATGGGCGCCGGCCAGTTTCTGGGCGCTCAGCTCGGTTCGCGCATGGCGATGAAGAACGGCGCCCGCATCATCCGGCCGCTTCTGGTGATTAGCTGTATCGCGCTCGCGATCAAGCTGCTGTCGGATCCGATGAATCCGGTCCGGATCTGGCTGGGACTATAGGTCCTCTGGAAGGACGGTCAGTGATCGTCGGCGCAACGGCCGTGGTCGCTGAGCACTTCGATGATCCGGCAATCGGCCGCTTTGCCGGAATGATGGCCCGCAAGCATGCGCTCAAGCTCCCCTTCCAGCTTGCGCAGCTTGTCGATGCGACGGCGGACATCCTCAAGCCTCGCCTTGGCAATCCTGTCGGCATCGACACAGGGTTTCTCCGGATGATCGGCAAGATCGATCAGGCTGCGGATCGCCTCGAGCGAAAAACCCATTTCCCGTGCATGCGCGATGAAGGCCAGCGTATGGCGGGCGCGCTCGTCATAGCGTCGCTGGCCGCCCTCGCTGCGCGGCGGTGCTGCCAGCAATCCCGCATCCTCGTAATAGCGGATCGTCGGCACCTTCACACCGACATGGCGTGACAGTTCACCGATCGACATTTCCTTTGCCATGGCCTTGACCCTCTAGTGACTAGAGGAATTATGAGGGCGCCAGATCATGAATTCAAGAGCCCGGTGAGGATCGTCCGCTGTACCGCGCCCTTGCTCGCTTAAAGGGCGGATCAGAATTCGACGCCCTTCTGGCCCTTGATACCGGACCGGAACGGATGCTTGATCAGCTCCATTTCGGTCACGAGGTCGGCAATCTCGATCAGATCGTCATGCGCATTGCGACCGGTCAGTACGACATGGCACATCGGCGGCTTCTCGGTCTGCAGAAAGGCAATGACATCGGCGATCGCGATATAGTCGTAGCGGATCGCGATATTGATCTCGTCGAGCAGCACCATCGATTTTTCGCCGGACGCGATCAGTTCCTTCGCCTTGGCCCAGGCCGATTGAGCCGTTGCGATATCGCGGGCACGATCCTGCGTCTCCCAGGTGAAGCCTTCGCCCATCGTGTGGAATTCGCAGATGTCGGAGAAATGCTTTTCGATCAGGTCGCGTTCGCCGGTCTCCATCGCTCCCTTGATGAACTGCACCACCGCGCAGGGCATTTCATGGGCGATATGGCGGAAGATCATGCCGAAGCCGGCGGTCGACTTGCCCTTGCCCTTGCCGGTATGGACGATGATCAGGCCCTTCTCGCCAGTCTTGGTGGACATGATCTTGTCGCGCGCGGCCTTCTTCTTGGCCATCTTTTCGGCATGACGCGCATCATCCTGTCCGTTTGGCTCCTGTACGTCCTCGGTCATTTCCACCCCTTCCCTTTCATTCTGTCGGTCGCCCTCAGGTGGCGACCCTGATCATGTCTTCGAGTTCGAACCGCGCCGAATTGGAGCGCGGCGCCCAGAGCTTGCGATCCAGTGCATCCATCAGCTTGGCGGCGATTTCGGCAAGTGCGGCCGGGTTCTTGTCTTTCAGGAAGCCGAGCACGGCCTCATCCATCAGGAAGGCCTGGTAGGCCGCCTCGAAATGGTGGCTCTTCACCGAACCGGTGGTGGCGGCAAAGGCGAACATGAAATCGACTGTTGCCGCGATCTCGGCCGCCCCCTTGTAGCCATGCCGCATGGCACCAGAAATCCATTTCGGATTGACGACGCGGCCGCGCATCACCCGCGCGATCTCCTCGTCCAGCGAGCGGATGACCGGCTTTTCCGGCCGTGAATGGTCGTTGTGATAGATCGCAGGACGATTGCCGGACAGATGCTCTGCCGCAGCAGCCATGCCGCCTTCGAACTGGTAATAGTCATCCGAATCGAGAAGATCGTGTTCGCGGTTGTCCTGGTTCTGCACCACCGCCTCGACCGTCTTCAGACGCGCCTCGAAGAGATCGCGTTCGGCCTTGCCTTCGTCCTCGGCGCCATAGGCATAGCCACCCCATTCGACGAAACTGTCGGCGAGCTGGGCGCGATCTTCCCAGATGCCCTCGTCCATCAGGGCCTGCAGACCGGCACCATAGGCACCGGGTTTGGAGCCGAACACGCGATAACCCGCCCGCCGTGTCGCAAGCGCCGCATCGGCCTCGTTGCGGACGGCAATCTCTGCGGCTTCCCGCTTCATCCGGGCGGCGATCGGATTGTCGGCAGCATCTTCATCAAGCGCGCCGATGGCCCGCACTGCCTTGTCGAACAGCGCGATCTGCTCGGGGAAGGCATCGCGGAAGAAGCCGGAAATGCGCAAGGTCACATCCACGCGCGGCCGGCCGAGGATGGCGATCGGGGTGATTTCATAGCCGGTCACCCGCGCCGAGCCCATATCCCAGGTCGGCTTGGCGCCGATCAGCGCCAAAGCCTGGGCGATATCATCACCGCCGGTGCGCATGTTGGAGGTACCCCAGGCGGTGATCCCGAAACTCGTCGGCCAATCGCCATGGTCCTGTACATAGCGGGTCACCAGTTGCTCGGCGGATTTCCGCCCGAGCTCCCAGGCGGTCGGTGTCGGCACCGATCTGGTATCGACGGAATAGAAATTGCGCCCGGTCGGCAGAACATCCGGACGACCGCGCGTCGGCGCGCCGGACGGGCCGGGTGAAACGAAGCGACCGGAGAGTCCGTCAAGAAGCGCTGTGATTTCCGCTTCGCCGCAGGCGGCGATCGATGGTTTCAGACGAAGCTCGACCTCTTCGAGAACGGCGCGCGTGGCAGCCCAGTCCTCCGGGCAGGCAACCTCGCCCGCGACCAGCCTGTGGGCCAGGATCTCGATCCGCTCGACCGTATCGCCATTGCTGCGCCAGAGCGCATCCGTTTGCTCGGCCAGAATATCCGGACGCGGTCCGATCCAGGGCGCGGCCATGTCGCAGTCAAGAGGGTCGAAGGGCGCAGCGGACGAGGATGCCTCAGTGGCTGCGAGAGGATGAGAATGCCCCACCGACGCAAACAGATCCGCCGCGATGGCGCGTTGCAGGCTGGCATTGGCACCCTGTCCATCGCCGCGCGGGCTGCGGGCCAGGGCCACGGTCAGATCGGTCAACAACCGGCCAACGGGTGCGATGCCGAACACATGCAGCCCGTCACGGATCTGCAGTTCCTTGAGATCGCAGAGCCAGGCATCGAGCTTCTGCAAGGCCTGGTCCTCATCGAGCCCGGTGATGCCGACATCGTCGCCGAGCCCCGTATCGGTGGCAAGATCGAGGATCTGCTGCTTGAGCCGCTTCAGCCGGCGCGGATCGGTGCCCTGCGCCTGGAAATATTCATCGACCAGCGCTTCGAGATCCTTGAGATAGCCATAGCTTTCGGCGCGGGTTAGCGGCGGTGTCAGATGGTCGATGATGACGGCCGACGAGCGCCGCTTGGCCTGCGTCCCCTCGCCCGGATCATTGACGATGAACGGATAGAGATGCGGCAGCGGGCCGAACACGGCTTCCGGGTAACAGCACTCGGAAAGCGCCATCGCCTTGCCCGGCAGCCATTCCATGTTGCCATGCTTGCCCATATGGATCACGGCATCGGCGCCGAACGTCTCGCGAAGGAAGGCATAGAAGGCAAAGTAACCATGCGGCGGCACCAGATCCGGCGAATGGTAGGTTTCCTTCGGATCGATATTGTAGCCGCGCGCCGGCTGGATGCCGACAAGAACATTGCCCATGCGTGCGAGCGGCAGCGCGAAGCAATCGTCTGAAAAGTAGGGATCGGCCTCCGGCGCGCCCCAGCGGGCGGTCACTTCATCCTGAATCTGAACCGGCAGTCTTGCGAAGAAGGCCTTGTAAAGACTCAGCGAAAGCGTTTCGCGGATCTCGCGCCCGTCGCGCGCCGCATTGGTTGGCCCGTCCATGAGATAGCGGATGAAGCCATCACCGTCGGTCGGCAAGTCGCCGGTCCGGTAGCCTTCGTTCGCCATCGATCGCAGCACTTCAACGGCGCCCGCCGGCGTATCGAGCCCGACCCCATTGCCGAGCCGGCCATCGCGGTTGGGATAGTTGGCGAGGATGAGCGCGATCCTCTTCTCGTCATTCGGCTTGTGCCGCAGACGCGCCCAGCGGCTGGCCTGTTCGGCAACGAATTCGATCCGACCGGCATCCGGCTCCGGCCCGACGATATTGACCTCAGTCCGTTCGTCAAACCGTGCCGCGCGCTTGAAGGAGACCGCGCGCGTCAGAACCCGGCCATCGACCTCGGGCAAGGCGACATTCATGGCGAGATCGCGGGCACCGAACCCCATCGACGCCTCTTCCCAGCCGGCCCGCGTCATGCCGGAAAACACCACCTGCAGAACCTGGGCTCCGGTTTCATCGAGCACGGTGCCGCTTTTAGCCGCACCGGGCGAGACGACGGCAAAGCTGGTGGCATTGAGCACCACATCCGGACCGTGGGCAGCAAAAAGCGTCCGGATGGTTTTCGCCGAGACCGGCTCCTTGAGGCTGGCGACGAAGATCGGCAGCACATCGAGCTCTCTTGAGATCAGGGAAGCAATCAGCGCTTCCACCGCCTCCGTCTGGCCGCTCTGGATCAGCGCCCGATAGAAGGTGATGACGGCCAGCGGCCGTTTCGTTTCGCCACGCAGTCCGATCCAGTCGTCTTCGCTGATGACGCCGCGGCCCGGCCACCAGATGCCGGCCTTGTCGAGTTTCCGCGCCGGCTCCGGCTTCTCGCTCCCGGCGACCAGCGCTTCGGCATAGGAAACAAAGCGGCCGGCATTTTCCGGCCCCGCCTCGACCAGATAGGACCAGAGGGCGGTGCCATCATCGGGCGAAAGCGTCGTCCAGGCATCGAGCCCCTTGTCGGGCCGGTCATCGCCGGCAAGGGCGACGAACTGAAATCCGTAGCGTTGCGACGCGCCCATCAGCGCTTCGATCAGATAAGTGAAATATCCATAGCCGCCGAGCGCCCTCAGGACCACCAGGCGGCTGTGGCGGGCGGTCTTGTCGATCCACAGATCGATCGACATCGGGTGTTTCAGGCTCCCCAGATTGACGAGCCGCCAGGAATGACGGCCCGAGCCGGTCGCCGCCGCGACCGAGGCGATCTCGGTATCGGCGGCGGACAGGAAGATCACCTCCCCCGGCGATTGACCGAGATCGGACGCTTCTTCGCTGTCCGACAGCGAGCCTTTCTGGGCAAGAAGAAGATGCATCGGCGACTTTCGTTTGCGAACCGGCTCAGCCGAGGGCTTCGATTTCCGCCCGGATGGCCACGTCGTCCATTTCATCATGCAGGCCGATCACAACCAGACGGGTGCTGCGCGCCTCATCTGCCGTCCAGGGCCGGTCGAAGTAGCTGTCGATGCGCGAGCCGACCGCCTGGATGACCATGCGCATCGGCTTGCCGGCAACCGCCGCAAAACCCTTGAGGCGCAGGATGTCATGGCGCTCGATGATCGGCTTCAGCTTTTCCATGAAGACGTTGGCATCGGCGAGCGGACCGAGCTCGACGACGAAGCTTTCGAACTCGTCATGCTCATGGGCATCATGGCCTTCGCCTTCATGCTCGAGTTCGTGGTGCGACTTGCGCAGCGCAATCTCGTTTTCGGTGCCGACGCCGAGACCGAGCAGGACAGCGGCCGGCAGATCGCCGTTGCGGGCCTCGACCATCTTCGGCTTGCGCGCGGTGGCGGCCGACACGAAATCGCGCACCGACTGCAGCTGGGCGGCATCGAGAAGATCGGCCTTGTTGAGGACGACGAGATCGGCCGCCGTCAGCTGGTCCTCGAACAGTTCCTCGATCGGGCTTTCGTGATCGAGCCCCTCGTCCTCGCGGCGCTGGGCGTCGAGCGCATCATGATCGTCGGCGAAACGGCCGGCGGCAACCGCAGCGCTGTCGACGACGGTGACGACGCCATCAACGGTGACGGCGGTCTTGATGCCCGGCCAGTTGAAGGCAGCCACAAGCGGCTGCGGCAGAGCGAGGCCCGATGTTTCGATCACGATATGATCGGGGCGGTTCTCGCGGGCGAGCAGCTTTTCCATCGTCGGGATGAAATCATCGGCAACAGTGCAGCAGATGCAGCCGTTGTTGAGTTCGATGATATCGTCTTCGGTGCAGGCATCGGCGCCGCAGCCCTTGAGCACATCGCCATCGACGCCGAGATCGCCGAACTCGTTGATGATGAGCGCGATCTTGCGACCGCCGGCATCCGACAGGAGATTGCGGATCATCGTGGTCTTTCCCGCACCGAGAAAGCCGGTGATTACCGTGGCCGGTATCTTTTGCATTTCGATCAACCCTTCATTCTGAGCGGCAATCCCGCCGCCACGAAATAGACTTCCGCCACCCTGGCGGCAATCATCTGATGAAGCCGGCCGGCATGATCCCGAAATTCCCGCGCCATGCGGTTTTCCGGCACGATCCCGAGCCCGACTTCGTTGGAAACCAGCACAAGCTGGGCCTTGAGCGTTGCGATGGCATCGGCAAGCAGCGCGCTTTCCCGCGCGATATCCCGTTGTGCCATCATCAGGTTGGTGAGCCACAGCGTCAGGCAATCGACGAGAATGGCATTGTCAGGATGATCGAGAGATCTAATCCGGTCGACCAGTTCAAGCGGGTCCTCGTGCGTCACCCAGCCGTCTCCGCGCGTCGCGCGGTGATGGGCGATGCGGTCCTTCATTTCATCGTCCCAGGCCTGGCCGGTCGCGATATAATGCTGGAACAAACCGCTCTCCCGGATCAGCCCCTCGGCAAAAGCCGATTTGCCGGACCGTGCCCCGCCGAGCACGAACACAGTGGTTCTTGAAGAGACAGTCACGTGTGTCGGATCCCGTCTGAGAGACAACGGGAAACTGCCATGGCCCGGCCGTCATGGTGGCCTGGCCAGAATGCGCGGACGCAAGCCGTCCGGCAATGAAAATCGGGCGCCATCACAACCTCCGTGTCCATGGCATGCGTCTATGGCACCCGAAGGTGCCGGATTTGTCGGGCAGGTCTCCTGGCTCGCGGTTCCGGCCGGAAAATCCGGCACGCGCATATCCCGCCTTCCCGGATCAGGATGCCGCGTTCGGGGACGATTCGTAGAATAAGAGGCGTCCGCCGAATGTTGTCGCGTCACCACTCCAGTGGCTTGAGGATGGCTTACCCTTCACCCTCCCCTTAGCCCCATGCCGCGGTTGAAGTGTTTCAGGTTCAGTCATCCCGGGAAATGCTCATCCGCTCTACAGTCGCGGGGTCGGCCGGGATATGGATGCCCGGATTGGGTCCATCCGTCCCGTTCCCTTTTGATCCCAAGGCATGAAGCCCACGGGAACCAGACCGGCTAAAAGTAAGGGTTGACCGAAGCCAAGTCAACATGACGGCCTGGGGATAGAAGACGAACGCACATTGCAAAGACGTCGCCTGACTTGCCAACGGCCATAGGCTGCTGGCGCGCAATCGCCTAGTCTTTCGGTCTTTTTTCGAGTTCATCCATCGCCGATGGATCAAGCGTGAGAGCGAGCCGCTTGATGTCGAGCCTAAACATTTCGAACGCTTCGACCGCCTCCCGGACACGTTCCTCAACAATATCGGCGTCAAGCGACATGCCATAGGAATTGCGCTCGCGATGCCGGAAGGCCCGGATTGCATCTAGAGCTCGATAGGTTTCGTCGGAGAGAACGCGTTCCCTTACGCCAGGGAAATCGTTGTGCATCCTCCTGAGAAGGGTTGCATGCCAACCGCTGTCATGTGGAACCGGGCTATTGTCGATATTTGCGGCCACGGCTGCCATCACGCGTTCGCACCCGGAGTAAACCTCACGATCCCGGATGCCAAACCGCCAATGGCGAGCCAAAACATGTGCGGGGCGAGAGTCTGTTTTGTGGCTTTGTGGGTATCCAACGCCAAGCCAAGCATTTCAACCTCGACCGCTATCTCATCAAGGTCGTTGTCAAGGTCAACGAAGATCGCCCGCATCCGTCACCTTTTCCAGGAACCGATGACGCCGATGCGGGGGAATTTCATCCAGATAAACAACGTCGAACCGAAAACCCGGCAAACAATCCTCCACGATTCCTTCGATCCGGTACTTGAGGTGGCGCGGACAGTCGGTAATGAGCAGATCGATATCGGAATGTTCCCCGAATGGGCCAGCGGACAGCGATCCCATCACTTTCGCGCCGACGCCAATCTCGGCCAGACGTCGGACAGCGATCTTCGTCAAGGAAACAGCCCTGGCCTTCCTCGTCTCCAGATCGATTTCGGAGCTCACCGAAACATTCATGGTCCACCTTTTGCGACACGCAATATGGGTGAGGCCTCAGGGCAAGTCAATGTTGGCAACCGGAGCCCTGGGCCGGATAGCAAGGCCAAGTCCATCAGCGACCGGACCAAGTTATTCCAACGAAAACGGCCCGAACCGAAGTCCGGGCCGCTTCATCATTTCGCGTTGTCGAGGATCAGACGATTTTGCGCTTTTCCAGCACTTCGTCGAGCCAGTCGGTCCGCATTTCCGGAACCGACGAAATCAGCTTTTCCGTATAGGGGTGGAACGGCGGCGAGAAGATTTGCGGCGTCGGGCCTTCCGCCACGACCTCCCCGCGCAGCATCACCATCGTGCGATGGGCGATACGGCGGACGATCCCGAGATCGTGGGTGATGAAGAGATAGGCAATGCCAAGCTCGTCCTGCAGCCGCTTGAGAAGCTTGAGGATATCTTCCGCCACCAGCTGGTCGAGCGCCGATGTCGGCTCGTCGCAGATGATCAGGTCCGGATTGGCCGCCAGCGCACGTGCAATGCAGATGCGCTGCTTCTGGCCGCCCGACAGGGCCGTCGACAGCCGTCCGGCATAATCGGCCGGCAGGCCCACCTGGGTCAGAAGTTCGGCAACGCGCGCCCTGGTTTCCTCAGCAGACTTGTTGAAATAGAGCTGATAGGGCCGGCCGATAATCTCGCCAATGGTCTGGCGCGGATTGAGCGCCACATCGGGCAGCTGATAGATCAGCTGCACGCGGCGCAGCTCTTCCTTGCTGCGGTTCTTGTAGGCCGCCGTCAGTTCCTTGCCGCCAAAAGTGACAGAACCCGAGGTGCGTGGCAGGAGGCCAACGATCAGGCGGGCGAGCGAGCTTTTGCCGGAGCCGGACTCGCCGACCACGGCCACCGTCTCGCCTTTCGAAACCGAAACCGAGACATTCTTGAGCACGGTGAAATCGCCATACTGGCCGACGACATTGTCGACCTTGAGCACGGTCTCGCCACGCGTCGGCTCTTCGATGTCCTCGGCGAAATGGTCAGCCGATTCCCGCTCCTTTACCAGCGCCTGGGTGTAGGCCTGGTTGGGATGATGCAGGATCTGCTCGGTCGCACCGAGTTCGACCATCTTGCCGCCCCTGAGCACCATGATGCGATCGGCCACCTGCGCCACGACGGCGAGGTCGTGGGTGATGTAAAGGGCTGCGGTGTTGAGTTCCTTGATCAGCTTCTTGATCAGGGCCAGCACTTCGATCTGGGTCGTCACGTCGAGCGCGGTGGTCGGCTCGTCGAACACCAGAATGTCGGGACGGCAGGAAATCGCCATCGCCGCCATGGCGCGCTGCAACTGGCCACCCGAAACCTGGTGCGGATAGCGCGAGCCGAAGGTTTCCGGATTGGGCAGGCCCAGCGACCGGAACAGTTCGACCGCATTCTTGCGCGCTTCGTCGGGCTTCATCAGACCATGCTGTATCGGCATTTCGCAGACCTGGTCCATGATCGTATGGGCCGGGTTGAACGAGGCTGCCGCCGACTGGGCGATATAGGCAATGCGCTGGCCGCGCATGTCGCGGCGACCTTCGGGCGACAGGTCGCGGACGGAGACGCCGTCGATCTCGACCTTGCCGCCAGTGATGCGGCAGCCGGCACGGGCATAGACCATCGACGACAGGCCGATGGTGGATTTGCCGGCACCGGATTCGCCGATCAGGCCGACCACTTCGCCGCGCTGCAGTTCGAGCGACACATTGTCGACGAGCACCAGACCGTTGACCGATTCGACCCGGAGGTCGGTGATTTTGAGGACAGGATTGGCCATCGGCTCACATCTCCGCAGAAGCGCCCGATGGGCGGGCATTGATGGACAGGATCCAGTCGACGACAAGATTGACGCCGATCGTCATCAGCGCAATCATCAGCGCCGGCCAGAGCGGTGCGATGAGGCCCGAAACGATGGCGCCGCGGTTTTCCCACACCATGCCGCCCCAGTCCGCATGCGGCGGCTGGATGCCGAGGCCGAGGAAGGACAGGCCAGCCACGAACAGGAAGTTGAAGCAGAAACGCAGGCCGAACTCCGAAATCATCGGCGGCAAGGCATTCGGCAGGATCTCGCGACGCATGATCCACCAGGTGCCCTCGCCGCGCAGACGCGCCGCTTCGACATATTCGAGCACCACGATATTCATGGCCACGGCACGCGACAGACGAAACACACGCGTCGAATCGAGGATCGCGATGGTGATCACCAGCGTCGGGATCGAGGAGCCGAACATCGAGAGAATGATGAGCGCGAAGACCAGAAGCGGGATCGAGAGCATCACATCGACGAACCGCGACAGGATCTGGTCGACGACCGGACCACCAATGGCGGCAAAGAGGCCAGCAGCCGTACCAATCGTGAAAGAGAGGATCGTCGTCATCAGCGCAACGCCGATGGTCATGCGGGCACCGAAGATCAGGCGCGACAGCATGTCACGACCATTCTGGTCCGTCCCGAGCCAGTGTGTGGCAGACAGGCCTTCCCAACGGTCGCCGATGGTCGCCGATTCCGAATAGGGCGCGATCCAGGGCGCGAAGATGGCGATGAAGATGAAGGCCGCAACGATGAACATGCCGACCCAGGCAGTGCTCGTGGGCTTGTAGCCGAGGATTTTCATGTCACTTCCCCATCGTCGGTTTGCGCAGGCGCGGGTTGACAAGAATGCTCAAGACGTCAGCGGTCGTGTTGAGAATGATGAAGGCACCGGCGAAGACCAGGCCGCAGGCCTGCACAACCGGCAGATCGCGCTTGGTGACGCCATCGACCATGAACTGGCCGATGCCCGGATAGTTGAACACTTTCTCGATGACGACCACGCCGACGATGAGATAGGCGAGATTGAGCGCGATAACGGCGATGATGGGTGCTGCAGCATTTGGAAGCGCGTGACGCAGGATGACGCGCGAGCGCGAAAGGCCCTTGAGGAAGGCCATCTCGATATAGGGCTGCGACATGATCGAAAGCACCGACGACCGGGTCATGCGCAGCATGTGCGCGGCCACCAGCATGGTCAGGGTAACGGCGGGCAGCGCCGTAATATACATCTTGGTCAGAACCGGCATGCCGGCATAGACCGTGGCCAGCGACGGGAACCAGGCGAGCTGAACGGCAAAGAACAGGATCAGCACATAGGCGATGAAGAATTCGGGAACCGAAATGGTTGCCAGCGAAACGATGTTCGCCACCCGGTCGATCCACTTGCCTTCGTTGATGGCGGCAAGGATACCGAGGCCGACCGAAAGCGGCACTGCGATCAACGCGGCGAAGCCGGCAAGAAACAGCGTGTTCTGGAAGCGCGGCGTAATCGATTTCAGAATGTCGCGCTTGTTGGTCAGCGACTTGCCGAAATCGCCCTGGAGCACATTCCCCAGCCATTCGAAATAGCGGACATAGGCCGGACGATCGAGACCGAGTTCGGCGCGGAAAACCTTCAGTGTTTCGGGAGTAGCGCCCTGTCCGAGAACGGCACTGGCGACGTCGCCGGGAAGGATCTCGGTGGCGGCGAAAATCAGCACGCTCACGGCGAGAAGTGTCAGGATCCCCAGCAAGATCCGGGTGGTTAGCAATCGAAGCATGAAGCCGCCCCCTTTTTGTTCTTTATCGGGAAGTTTCGGCATTGCGACGCGAGTTTATGTCTATCCCCCTCGCATCGGCAAGAAACCAGCGTAAGGAACGGGCCGGCCAGGCCGGCCCGTTCGAAAGCCTATCAGGCGAACCAGGCCTTTTCAGCGACGCGGTTGTCGTCCATGTCATAACGGGCATGCGGCTTCACGCCCTGAACCTTCGGCGAGTAACCGTCGAGGTAGTCGGTGATCGCAAAGCAGATCATGCCACCGTCGTCGGAAATCATTTCCTGGCACTTGCCATAGATTTCCTTGCGCTTGGCATCGTCGAGCTCGATACGGGCTTCGGCGACGAGCGCGTCGAAGTCCGGCTTGCGCCAATCGGAGTCGTTCCAGTCCGAAGCCGAGCCATAGACCTGGGTGAAGGTCTGGTCGGCGGTCGGGCGACGGCCCCAATAGACGGCGCAGAACGGAACCTTGAGCCAGACATTGTCCCAGTAACCGTCCGGCGAAACCTTCGTCACCGTCAGGTCGATGCCGGCAGCCTTGATGCTTTCCTGGTAGATGGTGGCGCAGTCAACGGCCGTGCCCCAAGCACCTTCCGACGTCTGCAGCTCGATCTTGCTACCAGCAGCGAGACCAGCCTTCTTGAAGTGGAAGGCAGCCTTGTCCGGATCGTACGGACGCTGCGGCAGGTTGGTGTTGTAGTAGGGGTTGAGCGGGTCGAGCGTGTGGTCGTTGCCCGGGATGGCGTAACCCGAATAGACCTGATCGATGATCTTCTGACGATCGATACCGTATTTCAGTGCCAGGCGCAGATCCTTGTTGGTGAACGGATCCATGGTCACGCGCGACACGAAGCAGAAACGGTTGCCGGTACCCTTGGTGCGGACGATCGCCAGGTTCGGATCCTTCATCAGGCCATCGACGGTACGGGCATCGAGACGGTTGACCGCATCGACCTGGCCGGACTGCAGGGCGGCCGTACGGGCTGCCGGGTCCTGGATGTAGAGGATTTCGACATTGTCGAAGTTGCCGCGGGCCGGCTTCCAGTAATCGCCACGGTTCTTGAAGGCAATGCGGACGCCCGGCTCGAAGCTTTCCATGACATAGGCGCCGGTGCCGATCGGGTTTTCCCAGTCGGTGAAGTCCTTCGGAACGACGACGAGGTGGTAGTCGCCGAGGATGGCCGGGAAGTCGGCGTTACCAGCCGAAAGCGTGATGCCGACCTGTGTCGGGGACAGCGCCTTGATTTCCATGATCTGCTCGAGGATACCCTTGGCCGGCGACTTGGTTTCGCCGCGGTGGAGCTGGATCGAGTAGATGATATCGTCGGCGTCGAGAGTCTTGCCGTTCGAGAACTTGATGCCCTGACGAACGTTGAACACCCAATCCTGGGCGCCCGGCTGGACATCCCAGCTTTCGAGCAGTTCGCCGGTCGGGTTGCCGTCGGAATCGAATTCGATGAGGCCGTTCATGATGCAGAGCGAGGCTGCGATCATCACCGAGTCAGCGTAGGTGCGCGGATCGAGCGAGTCGGAAGCCGAACCGCCTTCCATGCCGAGACGGAGCGTGCCGCCCTTCTTCGGTTCGGCAGCCTGGGCCTTCGAGAACATCGAGGAAGCAGCCGGAATGGCGATACCCGTGGCGAGTGCCAGCTGGATGAAGTCGCGGCGGGACAGATTGCCCTTGCGCGCCATGGCCTCTGCGGCCTTCAGTTTATGTTCGAATTCACTCATGATAGTCTCCCTTTCTGAAGCTTCAGATTTGTGTCGCGCCGGTTCCCCTTGGCGTTTCGACGAACTATGTCATACGCCTCCAAACGGAAGCGTCCGTGCTGTCAAGCAAGTCTGTTCGCTAAAACGGTCGAAAGGGGCGCCAAGCAATCTCATCAAAAGCCAATGCCATATAGGCACCCGTCCGATGCCATGTTCCCCATTCCAGCGGCCAGGCCGCTCAGACCGCACCTCAAGCCATACCCCGGACATTGCGCTTCGCCTGAAGCGCCGACCCGGGCAGGGTCATAAGAGCGATAGACTCCCTTGCAGGGCTTTTTATCGTTTGCCGCGGTGACGGAACCCTGTCGCCCCCGCAGTCTTGTCTCCTGCTTATGATGACCTTACGACGTCCGTCAGAGAAATCAACAGCCCCCTCCGGAGCAGCTGCCAACCAATAGGGCAAATGCTCGAAATTGCGGTTGAAATGGCAATTGAAAAATCTACGCTAAGTAGCGTTTCCATGCCATTCTGAACGCTCCAGTCGAAAGTAAAGGGTGCGGAGAAGGCATGGACGCAATTGTCATGTACGAGATTTGACTCTTTGTGTTCTCAGAGCGTCGTCTGCCTCACGTAAAATTTTTTTTGAAAAAAATGTCAAAAAACACAAATTCACCTTTAATTAAGGTCTCGCTAACAGTCCGGTAAGGATGTGCCGCTATAGGTTTGGGCACGGCAGGCGCAAGCACAGCCGCTCTCCGGATCAGGTTTTGCGTACCGGAGCATTCTGGACGGCGCGTATCAGCAGTCAGAAAAGTCAAACAAACAGGCCGTATATCCCTTCGAGGTTATACGGCCTGTTTGTTTTTACGCTTTCTTTTACAGACCGCGGCCTGTCGCAAATTCGATTCCTCTTCCCCGACCGATACTGTAGAGCGTTTCCGGAACGACGAAGGTTGACGGGCGAACGAGAGAGAGGCAGGCGATGGCGAAGGCGATCATGTTCCAGGGAACCGGATCGGATGTCGGCAAGAGCGTGCTGGTGGCCGGCCTCTGCCGCCTTGCCGCCAATCGCGGCCTGAGCGTCCGCCCTTTCAAACCGCAGAACATGTCAAACAATGCCGCCGTCAGCGACGATGGCGGTGAAATCGGTCGTGCACAGTGGCTTCAGGCATTAGCCTGCCGCACCCCCTCCTCCGTCCATATGAACCCGGTTCTGCTCAAGCCACAGAGCGACAATGGCAGCCAGATCATTGTTCAGGGCCAGGTCTATGGCCAGGCGCGCGCCCGTGATTACCAGCGCCTGAAACCGGAACTCCTTGAAAAGGTGCTCGAGAGTTTCGCGATCACCGGCGACGGTGCCGATCTGGTGATCGTCGAAGGGGCCGGATCACCAGCCGAAATCAACCTCCGCAGGGGAGATATCGCCAATATGGGATTCGCCCGCGCCGCCAATGTTCCGGTCGTGCTGGTCGGCGACATCGATCGCGGCGGCGTCATCGCCTCTCTGGTCGGCACCCACCAGATCCTCGAAGCGGAAGACAGGTCCATGGTGAGTGGTTACCTCATCAACAAGTTCCGCGGCGATGTGAGCCTCTTCGATGACGGGATCGCTGCCATCGGGCGCTATACCAATTGGCCCTGTTTCGGCGTCGTTCCCTGGCTCGCCGCGGCCGGTCGCCTTCCCGCCGAAGATTCCGTCACGCTCGAACGGGCCGTGCGCGGCGAAGCCAAAGCGCTCCGGATTGCGGTTCCGGTTACCCCGCGCATTGCCAATTTCGATGATTTCGATGCGCTGGCCGCCGAGCCTGATGTCGAACTCGTTTTCGTCAAGCCGGGCGAACGGCTGCCGCAGGATGCCGGACTCGTGATCCTGGCCGGATCGAAGGCCACGATCTCCGATCTTGAAGCCTTCCGAGACGCAGGCTGGGAAGAAGATCTCCATCGGCATGTCAGGCGCGGTGGCCGCGTGATCGGCATCTGCGGCGGCTACCAGATGCTCGGCCGCTCGATCTCCGATCCGCTCGGCATGGAGGGTAAGCCCCGCGACATCAAGGGGCTCGGCCTCCTCGAGGTGGATACGGTGATGGCACCGGAAAAGCGGCTCGCCAATTCTGAAGCCCGCTCCGTGCCTTACGGGAGCGCACTCCAGGGATACGAAATCCATCTCGGAACGACTTCCGGTCCGGATTGCCGCAATCCCTATGTCGAGATTGACGGCAGGCCGGATGGCGCCATGGCGCATTCGGGTCTGGTCGCCGGCACCTATCTGCATCGTCTGTTCGACAGCGATCCCTTCCGCCGCAACCTGCTTTCGGAATTCGGCATCGAAGGCGGCGTGATGGATTATCGCGCGAGCGTTCATCAGGCGCTCGACGAGGTCGCAGCCGGCCTCGAACAGTCTTTGGATCCGCATTGGCTCGCCAATATTTTCGGCCCGGCAACAAAAGGTTGATCGGTTCCGAATAAAACCGGGGCATTTTTCGTCATTACTTCCGAATTGGCCTCGTTAGCCAAATTTTAGGATGATTGTTGCTGCCGATCGGGTATCATTGCACAGAGTGAGAGTGCGACCCTTCGAAAGCGCGCCCGAAACAGGGGGAAATGATGCAGATGCCCAAGCACGTGAAGATTTTGCTGGCCTCGGCCATGAGCTTTTCTCTTGCCACCTCGCCGCTGAGCACGGTCGTGGCCCATGCCCAGAATGCGCCCTCGGCCGAAGCGCCGGGCGCATCGACCTGGCAGAAGGAATTCGATCTCTGGCGCAGCGCCTCACGCTCCGGCACCGCCAAGGATTATGCCGCCTATCTCAAGGCCTATCCGAACGGCAAGTTCGCAAGCGTTGCCAAGCGCAAGCTCGATGCGCTGAACAGCCCCGAAACCGCCGATGCCAGCAAGGCCGTGACCGAGCCAGCAGATGCCGCCAAGACCGATGAGGTGAAGACAGCAGCCACCGATGAGGCGGCCGACGATGGTCGCAAGGACCTGCAGCTGTGGCGCGAAGTTTCCAAGACCGGAACGGAAGAAGGCTATCGCAAATATCTCAAGGCCTTCCCCAAGGGCAAATTCGCCAAGGTCGCGCAGACCCGTATCGACGCCATGCTTGCCAAGGCCAAGGCACCGGCCGACGACCAGGACACGGCAGCAGCGAAAGAGCCGGCAGCCTCCGATGAGGCAACCACTGAAGATATGACGGCCGATACCGCGCCCGACAGCGCCAACGACCAGCAGGCCGCCCAGGCCGACCCGGCTGAGGCAGAGCCAGCGGAAGATGCGCAGGCCGCCGACGCGCAGGACGCAGGCACTCCTTCCGAAGAGATGCAGACGGATCAGGCTCAGGCGGATCAGGCTGAGGCTGACCAGCCAGAGACGGATCAGGCTCAGGCCGATCAGGGAAGCTGGGAGCAGGAATATGCGCTCTGGAAGGAAGCGTCCAACGGCAACACGGTCGCCGAATACGAAGCCTATCTTTCCGCCTATCCGAAGGGCAAGTTCGCGGCGATCGCACAGTCGCGCATCGTAGCTCTGGCCGCTGCCGAAGCACCGGTTGCCGACGTTGCCGAAGGCGACGAGCAGCCAGACGCCAAGCAGCAGCCGGACGAGAACGCAGCCAACAACGACCAGCAGCCGCAGGACGCCGTTCCCCAGGATGAGGACATGGCCAATGCGAACGAAGGCGTGACGGGCAACGATGCGGACCAGACCCCGCGCGCCGACCAGAGAGCAGCGCAGCTGAGCGAAGGAACGCCCGAGATCGAGGACATGATCCTCAATCGCGAGGCACGGCACGAGATCCAGGGCCGCCTGACATCACTCGGCTATGATACGGCCGGCACTGACGGCTCCTTCGGCCCGCGTTCACGCAACGCCATCAGCGCCTGGCAGCAGGACAATGGCGCGCCGGTCTCCGGCTATCTGTCGGAAGATCAGGTTGCGCTCATTCGCCAGCAGTCGGCGACCGCCTATGCACAATGGCTGGCCGAACAGCCGGTCGTCGTGGAAAAGCCGCGGCCGCGGCGCGACAAGGTGATCATCGTCGAGGAACGTCGCAATCCCGCAGTCGATGCAGCAATCGCTGTCGGCGTGCTCGGCGTCGTGGTCGGCGCCACCAAGTTCAACCGGCATGGCAAGTTCAAGCGTGTCAACAAGTTCGGCAAGGTGAAGCTTCTGAAATGCAAGCGGAAGAACCGCTGCTGATCGATTGCTGACGCCTGTTGTTTCCATGGCCCGCCGGCAATACCGGCGGGTCATTTGCTTTCGATCGTTGCGTAGCGCCGTACGCGGCGACACCTGATCCCGAGTTGACAATGGACAAGTCCAATCCGGATGCCCATATAGGCGAAAGGACGGCGGGACCGCGCTCCTGCCCAAAGCGAGGCCTATGCCGTGAACCGATCGTTCATTCCATTCGACAACAGTTTTGCCCGACTGCCATCCGGATTTCATCTGCCGCAGGCGCCGTCGCCGGCTGAAAGCCCGAAATTGTTTGCTTTCAACCACAGCCTCGCCGCCGAACTCGGCCTGGACATTTCAGGGCTGAATGACGAAACGCTTGCGACATTCTTCTCCGGCCAAGCGGTACCCCCGGGCGCCGAGCCACTCGCCATGGCCTATGCCGGACATCAGTTCGGCCATTTCAACCCGGTGCTGGGCGATGGACGCGCCATCCTTCTCGGCGAGGTGGTTGATCGCAACGGCAGGCGACGCGACATCCAGCTCAAGGGCGCCGGTCAGACCCCCTTCTCGCGCCGCGGCGACGGAAGGGCAGCACTCGGGCCCGTCATGCGCGAATATATCGTCTCGGAAGCCATGTATGCGCTCGGCGTTCCGGCAACGCGCGCCCTTGCCGCCACCACCACGGGCCAGCCGGTCTATCGCGAGCGGGTCCTGCCCGGTGCCGTCTTCACACGGGTGGCCGCGAGCCATATCCGCGTTGGCACCTTTCAGTATTTCGCCGCCCGTGGCCAGATCGACCATCTCCGCATGCTGGCCGACCATGTCATCGATCGCCACTATCCCGACGCCCGCCAGGAGGCCAATCCCTATCTGGCGCTACTCGACAGCATCATCGCGCGTCAGGCTCACCTCATTGCCCGTTGGATGGGGCTCGGCTTCATCCATGGCGTCATGAACACCGACAACATGGCCGTTTCGGGCGAAACAATCGATTTCGGCCCTTGCGCCTTTCTGGACGAATATGATCCGGCCAAGAAATTCTCCTCGATCGACGAACATGGCCGGTATGCCTATCGCAACCAGCCTGCCATCGGCCAATGGAACCTCGCCCGCCTTGCCGAAACCCTGTTGCCGCTGATCGATGCCGATAACGACCGCGCCGTGGAACTGGCGAGCAGAAGCGTGGTGGATTTTGCCCATCGCTACAATGAAAGCTGGCTTCAGGTGATGGCCGCCAAGATCGGCATCGGCGAACCGGAAGAAGAGGATAGGCCGTTGATCGAGGCGCTTCTAGCCATCATGCAGGCCGAAGCGGTCGATTTTACCATCGCCTTCCGCAAACTCGCGCAGTCCGCACCCGAAGACGACGATGCCATCGCCGATCTCTTCGAGGATCGCCGCGGCATCCATGAATGGCTCGATCGCTGGCGCCAGCGCCTGCGCCTGGCCGGCATCGCCGCCGAACAGGCCGAGATCCGGATGAAAGCCGCCAATCCCTTCCTCATTCCCCGCAATCACAGGATCGAGGAAGCAATCGAAGCCGCCATCGAACGCGATGATTTCAGCCTCTTCCATCGGCTCAATCAGGCCCTCTCCGATCCCTTTGACGACACGGCGGCTAACAATGTTTTTGCAACCGCGCCGCAACCGGAACAACGTGTTCTCCGAACGTTCTGCGGTACATAAGCAAAACCTCAAATAAAGTCGAAGGTTTTTCTTGCAATGACATAAGGATATCTTTATATCTTTCTGCAAATTGAAACCAGGATATGATCATGACCGCCAAGACCGACGCCCTTTCCAGACTGCTGGCCGAGAAAGGCATCCTTCTCGCTGATGGCGCGACCGGCACGTCGCTGTTTGCCATGGGTCTCGAAGCCGGTGAAGCACCCGAGCTCTGGAACGACAGCAAACCGGAAAACATCACCAAGCTGCACCAGGATTTCGTCGATGCGGGTGCGGACATCATCCTCACCAACTCTTTTGGCGGCACGCGCCATCGCCTGAAACTGCATCACGCCGAAGGCCGGGTGCATGAACTCAACGAAAAGGCTGCCAAGCTGGCCCGCGCAGTGGCTGACAAGGCTCCGCGCAAGGTGATTGTCGCCGGTTCTGTCGGCCCCACGGGCGAATTGCTGATCCCGCTCGGCGCCATGAGCTACGACGATGCCGTTTCGTCCTTTGCCGAGCAGATGGAAGGGCTCAAAGCCGGTGGCGTCGATGTCGCCTGGATCGAGACCATGTCCTCTCCGGATGAAATCCGGGCAGCCTGCGAAGCAGCGGTGAAGGTCGGCCTGCCCTATGTTTATACCGGCTCCTTCGACACCGCCGGCAAGACCATGATGGGCCTCGCGCCCAAGGACATGGCAACCGTCGCCGATGGCATTGGCGAGGGCCCGCTTGCGGTTGGCGCCAATTGCGGCGTCGGCGCCTCCGACATTCTCGCCACCCTGCTTTCAATGTCGGAAGCCAGCCCCGATGCGACGATCGTCATCAAGGGCAATTGCGGCATTCCGGAATTCCGCGGCGAAAAGATCTATTACTCCGGCACGCCGGAACTGATGAGCAAATATGCTCACCTCGCCATCGATGGTGGCGCCAAGATCATCGGCGGATGCTGTGGCACCTCCTGCGAACACCTCAAGGCGATTCGCGAAGCCGTCGATCACCACGTGGCCGGACCGCGCCCGACGCTCGATATCATCGTTGCCGAGATCGGCCCGTTCCGCAACAAGACCGCCGAAGACAGCGCCGCTCCGCGCGAACGCCGCGGCCGCCGGAACTGAGGCACGCCCCAACCCTGCCAGCCAGGGATGCAGTTTCAAGCCCGGGCAATTTGCCCGGGCTTTTCTTTGCCATCTGCAAGTTTCGCGAAAGTATCGCTCCCTAAGGTCCGGACGACTCCAATGGGATCATGATGATGGCCACTTCCACGACGAAAACCGTATCCGATGTCAGCTCCATTACAGGCACAAGCGCCTCGGAGGTAATCGTCGTCACAGCCCCGGTCACAGGCGACTCCCTCGACCTCGAGAGTGGTTATGACCGGCTGATCCTGAAGGGCGTTGGCAACACGATCCTCCTGTCCAATGTGGAATCGATCCTGGGCTCGACCGGACGTGATGTCATCACCCTCGAAAGCAAGATCACCTACGGCAAGATCGATCTCAGCATCGGAGAAGACACCCTCACCTTCTCCGATGAAGGCGGCACCGCAACGGTTGCCAATATCGAAACCATCAAGGGCGGCGAAGGCAGCACCTACGTCGTCTTCTCGACCCGTGCCAACGGTGTCGACATCGACCTCGGCGATGACAATGACCGTGTCGTGCTTGGCAAGTTTGCCAATGACATCACGATCGCAGGCATCGAGACGCTGACAGGCGCCAGCAGCAGCGACATCGTTACGGTCGATGGTGTCTATACGGGGGGGCGGATCGATCTTTCCAGCGGTAAGGACAAGCTGGTTTTCGGCGATGCGGCAACCGCAACCGTTGCCAACGTCGAGACTCTGATCGGCAGTGACGAGGATGACGAGATCAAGATCACCAGCGTCTTCACCAGCGGCACGGCAAATCTCGGCGATGGATTCGACACGCTTACGCTTTCGAGCCTGCTGAACACGCTGACCGTTAAGAATGTCGAATCCCTGATCGGGGGCAGCAGTGTCGATATTGTCACCGTCAGCGGAGCGCTTGCAGAAGGCGAATATGACCTCGGCGCCGGCAAGGACCGGATCAGTCTCGGCGATGGTGGCAATACGCTCACCCTCTACAATGTCGAGACAATTCTCGGCGGATCCGGCGACGATTCCGTGACAATGGGAACGGCTCTCAGTGGCGCCACGATCAAGATGGGTGGAGGCAACGACACGCTGACGCTCTGGGAAGGTGGCAGCACGCTCACGATTTACAATACCGAAACCATTTATGGCAGCGAAGACGGCAATGATGCGATTACCCTGGCAACCCAGGCCGTCGGTATTAATATTGACCTCGGTGAGGGTAACGACAAGCTCACGCTCGCCAATTACGCCAACACGCTGACGCTTGCGAATGTCGAAACCATCACCGGCAACACCAAGACCGACGACGTGACGCTGACTGCCGAAATGACCGGCGGGCGTATCGATCTTGCCGGCGGGCTCGACCGGTTGGAACTGGCCGATTTCGCCAATACGCTGACGCTTGCCAACATCGAGACGATTACAGGCGGAAGCGATCAGGACATCATCACGCTCACCACGCGCGCGACCAAGGCAACCATCAACCTCGGTGCCGGCGATGACATGCTCACGCTGGCGTCTCAGGCAAACTCTCTGACAGTCTCCAATACCGAAACGATCATCGGCGGCTCTTCGACAGACCATGTGACCCTTGGCGCGCAGCCGACCGCCGGCGAGTTCACGATCAATCTTGGCGCTGCATTCGATACACTCGTTCTGCGCGCTGCTGGAACGACGGCAACGATCCTGAATGTCGAATCTGTCCTGGGCAAAGCCGGCGACGACGTTCTCTACATTCAGGGCGGTGGCGCACTCGCCGTCGACCTTGGCGACGGCAACGATACGATCGACGTGTCGGATGGCGGCGCCACACTGACTGTCTCGAATGTCGAAACGATTATCGGCACCGAGAGTGACAAGAACAGTGTCATCACGCTCGCGACGGCCATGACCAGCGGGTTTATTTCACTGGGCGATGGCTATGATCGGGTCGTTCTCGGCTCCTTCGTCAATACGCTCACGCTCGAGAATGTCGAATCGATCGTCGGCAGCCGCTCGTCCGACACGGTCTTCATCAGCGGTGCGATCACAACGGGTGTGTTCGATCTCGGTCTTGGCAACGATAAGCTCAACCTTGCGAGCGCGACAACCAACACGACGCTCACGCTCTCCAATATCGAAACCATCATCGGCAGCGACAATGTTGACCGCGTCACGATCGCCAGCTCCCAGACTGGCGGAACCGTCAATCTCGGCCTTGGCAACGACAGCCTTCACCTCGCCGCAGCAGCGACGGTGACCGTATCAAACACCGAAACGGTGACGGGCGACCAGAATAGCCAATTTATCAACCTGTCCGGTTCATTCAGCGGCGAGATTGAGCTTGGAGAAGGCGGCGACACCATCGTTCTCTCGGCAAACGACAACACTGTCACCGTGTCCGGCGTCGAGACCGTTACAGGCGCCAGTGCCAACGACTATATCGAAATCTCCGACGCACCGACCATGATGCGGCTCGACCTCGGCGGCGGAGACGATACGATTATTCTGAGCACGCTCGGCGGGACCCTGTCCGTTGGCAATGTCGAAAGCATCGTCGGAGGCGTGGGAACAGATGACATCCGCTTCTTTGCCCAGGTCACCGGCGCCTACCTTGCTCTGACCGACGGGATCGATTCCGTCACGCTCGGTAACTTCGTCAACACCCTGACGATCGAAGGGGTCGAGACCCTGACCGGTGGCACGACCAATGACCTCGTGACCCTCGATGGAATCGTCACGGGCGGATATATCGATCTCGGCAGAGGCAACGATACGGTCATTTTCGGCAGCAACGACACAACGGTGTCTCTTGCCAATGTCGAAACCGTCACGGGCTCTGGCGGCAACGACCTGATCTATGTTGCGAGCGCCACCACGGCGGGATACTACGACCTCGATACCGGCACCGACAGGATCGAGTTCAGTGCAGCCGGTGGGACCCTTTCGATCGCCAATGCCGACTCGATCGTGGGGGGCTCTGGCGTCGAGAAGATCATGCTCGCCACGGATACGTCCGCCGATGTGGACCTCGGGGCTGGTAACGATATTCTCAATCTCTTCGTGGATGGCAACACCGTGACCGTCCATAACATCGAGACGATCAATGGCGACCAGGGCAACGATCTCGTCGTCATTGGTTCGACCTATACCGGCGGCGTGATCAAACTTGGCTTTGGCTATGACGAGTTGCAGATCGAAGCAATCGGCGCAACCGTCACCCTCTATTCGGTCGAATCGATCGTAGGCGGCACCGGAACCGATGTGGTGACTTTCGGCGAAATCTTCTCCAATGGCAGCATCGACCTTGGCAGCGGCACGGACCATGTCCTCTTTGCCAACGCCTTGAACACCGCAACCATCATCGATGCCGAAACTGTCACCGGCGGAACGCTCGTCGACAAGATCGAACTGTCGGGCGCCTGGACCGGCGGCACCATCAATCTCGGCGGCGGCAACGATTACCTCGCATTCACCGATGGCGGCACGCTGACCGTCTCCAACGTCGAGACGATGCTCGGATCGAACGATGACGACCGGATCACGATCGCAACGGCTGGCGCCATTTCCTCGCTTGACCTCGGCGAAGGCAACGACCTCGTCACCTGGTCCGGCCTCTCCGTTACCGCATCGATGAGCGGTGTTGAATCCATCGCCGGCGGATCGCAGGGCGACGCGATTACCCTGTTGTCAGAAGTCACCGGAGCCCTGTTCGATCTCGGCGATGGGACCGACCGGCTGTTCCTGTCGAGCGCAGGCGACAATACGCTGACGATCGCCTCGATCGAGAGCATCACCGGCGGCACGGCGGAAGACTATATCATCGTCGGTTCTTCGAGCTATGTCGGCACCGTTTCCCTGGGCGCCGGTCTCGACACGATCGTGCTCGCAGAAAGTGGAAACACCGTTACGGTCTCGAACATTGAAACGATTGCCGGCGGCGGCGGCGATGACAAGGTCACGTTCGGCTCTGCAGCGGTGGACGTCGAACTCGACACATTCACCGGCAACGACACGATCACACTCGGCTCCTTTACAAATTCGCTGACGATCAGCAATGCCGAGACCATCAACGGTGGCACGGTAACCGACACGATCATCGTCGATACGGAAATGAATGGCGGCGCGATCTCGCTGGGATCGGGCTATGATACCGCCACCTTCACCGCCGGCGTGACCGCGCTGTTCACAGCGGTCGAGACCATCACCACCTCGTCGGACGACGACTCGATCACGCTTGCCTCTGCCTATACCGGTGCGACAATCGACATGGGCACAGGCACGGATTACCTTATCTTCACCTCGAGCGGCACAGTGAATGTTGCGAATGCCGAATACATCACCGGCAGCACGGGCACCAACAAGATTACGCTGACGGGCACCGGGACCACTAATATCGACGTCGGAACTGGTGACGATATCGTTGTCCTCTCGGAAGGTCAGGACAATGTGACGACCGGTGGCGGTGCTGACCAGTTGGTCTATACATCGGTCGATCAATCGACCGCATCGAATGTCGACATCATCCTCGATTTCACCATCGGCACCGACGTGCTGGTTTTCGAGGGGTTGCTGTCAGGAACATTCAGCTATCTCGGCAACTCGACTTCGCTCTCGGGCACAGGAGATTCTGAAGCTTACTTCGTAAATGCGACCGACAGGTTGCATGTCGATACGGATGGCGATGGCAATGTCGATATGGTGATCAAGCTTTCCGGCCTGAACTACGATGACATCGATGCATCGGAATTCGACTGGTCATTGCCGTAAGACCAAGCGTCGATATTCTAGAGCATTTTCAAGGAGGTAGTCATGTCGTCAGCCCCGTTCCCGGACCGTGAGGCCGTCGCCGAAAAGTTTGCTTCTTTCGGCGAAGGCGAACAGTCCTTCCTGAAGCTCCTGATGGAAAACCCGGTGCAGGATGAAAACCTGCTCGAAGGACTTGTGCTCTGGCTCAACCGGGCCGCGGAAGCGCGCTTTCTCAACTCGCTGAAGCTCAGCACCATCGGGGAATGGATTGGACATGCCGCACCGCAACGGTTGCAGATCCGCCTGATGGAAGCGGCGCGCTCATCGCAGCACGCCGCCTATCTCGCCTTCCGGGAAGGCCTGACGAAATCCGGTGGACTGGCCAGGGCCTACCCGAAAGCCTGATCACCTGCCCTTGAGACTTTCTGCCAGCTCAACGAGCTTGAGGAATTCGGCGCGGTAGCCAAAGGGGTCGCTTCCCTTGCCCGCCTCGCCGAGCTTCTGAATGCTGGCCCAGGAATAGTCATCCAGCTGGCTTTCGCCGCGCAATTTCTGGCCGAAGGCGGACACGGCAACCGAAAAGCGGACATCGGCACTTGCATCATCGAGGCTCGGCAGTGCGGAAGACGCCTTGACCGGCATGGTGATCAGTTCGCTCTTGTCCTCGGTCGGCTTCTTGTAGCGGATCTTCACGAAGGCCATCTCGTCGCTCGGGATCGCATCGGCGGCATCGGACTTGGCCTCGTTCTGATAGCGAAGGTCGTCGTTCAGCACCGCCGGACTTCCCTTCGGTGTCACTTCATAGATCGCCGTGACCCGATGACCGGAACCGATCTCGCCGGCATCGATCTTGTCATTGTTGAAGTCTTCCCGCTTGAGCGCTCGCGTCTCGTAGCCGATCAGACGATATTCCGCGATCGCAGCCGGATTGAACTCGACCTGGATCTTCACATCCTTGGCGATCGGGAAGAGCGAGGCCGTCGCCTCCTGCACCAGGGTCTTCTGGGCTTCCGAAAGCGTATCGATATAGGCGGCGACGCCGTTACCGTTCTGGGCCAGAACCTGCATCAGTCCGTCATTGTAGTTGCCGGTTCCGAAACCGAGCACCGAGAGAAAGATTCCGGTCTTGCGCTTGGCCTCGATCAACCGCTTGAGCTCGTCATCCGATGAAGCCCCGACATTGAAATCGCCATCGGTGGCAAGGAAGATGCGGTTGACGCCATCCTTGACGAACGCCTTCTGCGCCAGTGCATAAGCCGTTTCGATACCAGCAGCGCCAGCCGTCGAGCCGCCCGGCGTCAGCGTATCGATGGCATTGAGGATCCTTGCCTTGTCCGAAACAGCGGTCGGTTCGAGAACGACACCCGAATTGCCGGCATAAGTGACGATCGAAACCGTATCGGTGGGCTTGAGCTTGTTGACCAACAGGCGGAACGCGCTCTTGAGCAGCGGCAGCTTGTCCTCGGCATCCATCGAGCCCGAAACATCGATCAGAAAGACGAGATTGGCAGGCCGTTGCTCCGTCACGGCGATATCATAGCCCTTGATCGCCACATGCATGAGCTTGGTGCCTGCATTCCAGGGGGTCGGCATCACCGTAACGGTCGTCCGGAATGCTTCGTCCGGCTTG
This sequence comes from Fluviirhizobium alvei, assembly GCF_030551875.1. Taxonomy (GTDB): domain Bacteria; phylum Pseudomonadota; class Alphaproteobacteria; order Rhizobiales; family Rhizobiaceae; genus Rhizobium_E; species Rhizobium_E alvei. The sequence continues at coordinate 42,176 of NZ_JAUOZU010000005.1, forward strand.
TCCGGCCCCTTCCAGTCATAGGGGAAGTAATTGATCATCTCCTCCACCCGCACGCTGTCGGCGGGCGGCAGTTGCCCATACATCAACTCGCGGCGGGCAAAGGCATAGGATGCCGTGTCGACATCGATCGAAAACGTCGAGACCGGATCAGTGGCCACCGATTTCACCGGATTGACCTCCTTGCCCACGAACCGGTCGCGATTATCTTCGGAAAGCGAAGGCATCGCCATGTCCTCGGCCGGAGCCTGGGCCGTCGCTGGCGCCGCTGGCAGCGCCATGTTCAGGGTCTTGGGAGCCGGAACGCCTTCCGGAACCTCGGCGATGCGACCAGCGACAGTCGATTCGGCATCCTGCTCTCTTTGTGGCGAAACGATATCGGCAGGCGTATTCTCTTCGACCGAAGCAACCGGTTTCGCTTCGCCGCCGGTTTCCGTCTTCGGCACGCCTGCGTCTTTCTTCGCTGCAGGTTCCGGCTTGTCTGCAGCCTTCTCCTTTTTCAAGACTTCGTCATCGAGCTTGGTATCGGTCACTGTCGGCATCGGCATCCGGTCGAGATAGCCGATGGTGAGATAGGCGGCTGCCGGGACGACGAGCAAGGTCGCGAGAGCCGAGCCGGCCAACAATTTTCTATTCATGATAAAACTCCCTATCACGGTTGCGATGCCACCATGACGATGCGGTTTCGGATTTCCTTGGGGGGCCAGACGCGTTTTTTGCGCGAGATCGAATGCTGCCATAGCCTGAGCGATGGTTTCTGCCTTGCGGGTCGCATCCGGCGATGGCGCCTTCAGAGCGGAGAGCTTGTCGAGATCTTCTGTCATTTTATCCTCACGCCACATCGCGTCCGAGAAGAATTTTCAGGCGCTTGCGCGCTTCGTGCAAATGCCAGGACACGGTGCTTTCCGTGCATCCCAGCACATGGGCGGCCTCGGCATGGGAAAGTCCCTCCGAATAGACGAGCATCACCGCATCGCGCTGCTTGCTGCCCAGCGACTGAACCGCAGTCCAGAGCGCGTCGAGCTCTGCCCGGTCTTGAACGACGGGCATCTGCGATGGATCGCTGATCCAGGCATCCTGTCCGGATCGTTCGCGTTTGGCCTGTCGAGACCGGTCGCGCACCGCATTCAATGTCATGCGATAGAGCCAGCCGCGAAACTGGCCGTCGCCGCGAAAGCCTTGCAGGGCGGTCGCTATCTTGAGGCAGACATCCTGGGCGATATCGTCTGCCTCGATGCGGTTGCGGGTCCATTTCCACGCCACGGCATGGATGAAATCGTAATTGGCCGTCAGCAGATCGGCGAAAGCCTGTCGCTCGCCTGCCTTGGCTCTTCGGATCAAATCGGCTTCCAAAGGGTATCCCCGTCGATATGGCTTCACATCCAAGACGGATGACGGGTGCTTTTCCTTGGTCTTGACCGAAAATAATTTGTTCGAACGGCGGGTGGCCTCCAACCGGTCGATGTTCTAACTCTGTTCCGGACTTCATTTGAAATGCGGGAATCGGAATGAGCGCGGCACGCGACTACCAGCTGGGACTATTGTTCGTGACGCTCTCGGCCATAACCTGGAGCACGGCCGGCTTTTTCACCCGCCTGATCGGGCTCGATTATGCAACTATGATTGCCGGTCGCGGCATCTTCGGCGCACTTGGCATTTTCATCGTCATTCTCGCGACACATCGACGGAACTGGATGACGCCCTTCGCCACGATGGGACGGATCGGCCTTCTCTATGTGGCAATCGTGGTGGTGGGGATGATCGCCTTCGTCGGCTCGCTCGGCCTGACATCGGTGGCCCACAGCGCCGTCATCTTTGCGACAATTCCCTTCATTTCCGCCCTGCTCGGCTGGATTTTCTTGCGGGAACGGCCTGCATTCGAGGCCGTGGCCGCGAGCCTCGTGGCGCTGGTCGGTGTCGGGATCATGGTGGGGTTCGGAGCCGATGGCGGCATCATCGGCGATTTTCTGTCGCTGCTCGCGACAGTCTGCATGGCGCTTTCGATCATCATCATTCGTGGCCACACCCAGGTGTCGATCACTGCCTGTGCCTGTCTCGGCTCGCTGATGTCGGGTCTCGTCTGCCTTCCCTTCGCGTCGCTGTCGACGATTGGCGCGGGCGATATCGGTCTGTTGGCCATGTTCGGCCTGATGAATTCCGCCGCCGGGCTGACGCTCTTTTCTCTCGGCTCCCGACGTCTTCCGGCAATCGAAACCGCGCTGATCTCGACGCTCGACACGCCGCTCGCTCCGCTCTGGGTCTGGCTCGCCTTCAACGAAACGGCCGGTCTGCAGACGCTTGTCGGTGGCGTGATCGTTCTTCTCGCCGTCATCGGCCATATCTTGATGAGCCAGCGCCGCCAGCGGGCCTAGCAGGCTTCCTGCCGGCGGCGGCGCAATCCCGATCAACCGAGCGGCGGACCGATGATCGAGATGCCATGTTCGGCGCAGGCTTTCACGAGCGCATCGATCATCTCCGGCGATGGGGCGACCGCCTTGGGCAGACCGCCATGGGTTGCCGGACGGCTGGTGGCAAGAACCATGGATTCAAAATCGGAACCGCGGGTAATCGTCAGGCAATGCGCACCGGCAGGGCTGATCACGCGGAAGGCATGGGCGATGCCCATCGGCGCCAGCAGCGTCTCTCCGGCCTTGCCGACGATCTCGACATCGCCGATCCTGAACTGCATTTCGCCATAGAGAATATGGAAAATCTCGTCTTCGTTGTGATGGATATGGAGCGGCGGAGCCTCGCCATGCGGCATCCAGTGTTCGATCACCGAAAGACCATTGCCCCCGGTGGCAGAGGGAATGCGGATCGCCACGCGGGTATTGCCGAACCAGAGCTGTTGCGTTTTACTATCTGTTGTCACATGCATATTCATCGGATTGAACCTTTCGTTTCCCTTCCGGGATGTTGCGGATGGCGGCTTCATAGCGGGCGGCGGGTGCTGCAATCCAATCCAATGATCGTATGGAGTGTATCAACGGAATGAATTTCAACGCTCTCGATCTCAATCTCATCCGTGTCTTCGATGCCCTTATGCGTGAAAGAAGCGTGACGCGCGCCGGTGAACGGATTGGCCTGTCGCAGCCCGCCGTCAGTGCCGCCCTGAACCGCTTGCGGCATCTGTTCAACGATAGCCTATTCGTCCGTCACGGCCATGAGATGATGCCGACACCCCGCGCCTTCGAACTGGCGGACAAGGCCCGCTCGGCACTGGCGCAGATCGAAGAGATGGTGCGCGAGGTGCGCGGGCTGGAGTTGTCGGAACTCACACGGACCTTCACGCTGCTGGGTGCCGATTTCTTCTCGGTGCTCCTGATGCCGCATCTGGCATCTAAGATCTATCGGCTTGCGCCACAGGTACGGCTCCGCCTGCTCGACAGCGCAAGAGGCGACGTCGCCCGGCTGCTGCTGGACAACTCTGTCGACATGGCACTCGAACGCCCGCTCGACATGCCCGACTGGGTCTCGAGCGAATTGTTGTTCCGCTCCCCCTTCGTCATTATCGCGTCAGCCGAAAACGAAGCTCTTTCGGCGCTGCGGGAGGGCGATACGCTTCCGATCGAGATCTTTGCCGCCCTGCCCCACGCAATCCGTTCCATCGACGGCTCGATGTCAGGAATGGTGGATGACGCCCTGAGCAAACGCGGTTTGCGCCGAAACGTCACGCTGGCCCTTCCGCATTTCCAGGGCGTGGCCCTGGCCGTCGCGAGCGGCCCGCACATTGCTGCCGTTCCGGTTCAATTCGCAAATGCCGTCAAGGCCAGTCTGGGCTTTCGATCGTTCCAGCCACCCGTGGATGTCCCGGCGCCGGAAATCCGGCTCTACTGGCATTCGCGCTACGACAAGGATCAGGCGCATAGCTGGATGCGTGCGCAGATCATGGAAGCCGTCACCGAATTGAATCTTCAAGCCGGTTGACGGCAGATCTTACGAGAGTGCTGCCATGTGGAACCGGAGCTGGGCGTCAGGATAACGCAAATCCTGGCCGACAGGACAGGCATTGCGAGCGAGACAGCCCGCTTCCATGCACCCACCGACACCGGCGACGCTGCGCAGATGGCTGCGGCAGGCGGCAACGTCGAAATGATCGGACGCGATTGCGGAGACCGGACAGGTTGTGAGGCATGGCCGATCCGAACAGGTCTCGCAGGGATGCGGCTGCGGTTCGGTTGGCGTGACGAGCAATTCTTGCGTGAAACCAAGCGCGCCGCGATAGCCGTGCCAAAGACCGAATTCGGGATGGATGAGAATGCCGAGCGGCGAGGGTTTGAGCCCTTCGGCCCGCATCGCCCATTGCTGGAACGGTTGCCAGGGTTTTTCGGAAGGAAAATAGGCCGTGGCGCCAAACCGGTTTGCGATCGGCCGGATGGTTTGCTCGGACCAGCGATCGAGCGGATTGTCGATGGTTGGGTTTTCGTCCCGCCAATGCGAAAAGGCGCGCCAGAGCGAACCGCCGACATTGCCGATCAAAAGAACGCTGCGGGCCTGGCCACCATCACTCAGCACAGGCCCGTCGCCAGCAAAGCCGACCAGCCCGCGCAAAAAAAGTCCGTGGGGCGCAAGCACCCCACGGATTTCATCGAATAACAGTTCCGTTTCGTTCATGATCCACGGCCGGGTTTGTAATGCGGACGCCAGACATCTCTCTGGATCCAGTCTGCCACCACGAACCGTGCGCCGCTCTCCCTGGCTTCGGGACCCTTTCAGGTGAAAGCGTCAGGCATCGAATCCTTGCGGGACTTGATATAGGCGAGCAACGCTTCGTCGATAGCCGGATCAAGAGCCGGCGCTTCATACTGATCGAGCCAGGACTTGCAGAGGGCATTGGCGCGATCTTCGATGCGCTTGGCGCCTTCCACTTCCCACTGTTCGAACGAGTTATTATCCGCCAGCGCCGAACGGTAGAAGGCGGTCTGGAAGTTGGCCTGGGTATGGGCGCAACCGAGATAGTGGCTGCCCGGACCCACTTCGCGGATCGCATCGAGTGCCTGCGCCTCGACCGAGAGATCGACGCCTTCGGCCATCTTCTGCATCATGCCGAGCTGATCCTGGTCAATCATGAACTTCTCGTAGGAAGCCACGAGGCCACCTTCGAGCCAGCCTGCGGCATGCAGCACGAAGTTGGTACCGGCGAGCAGCGTCATGTTGAGCGTGTTGGCGCTTTCATGGGCGGCCTGAGCATCCGGAACCTTGGAGGCGCAAAGCGAACCACCGGTACGGAAGGGAAGTCCGAGACGACGGGCGAGCTGGGCTGCGCCATAGGACACCAGCGACGGTTCCGGCGTTCCGAAGGTCGGTGCACCCGACTGCATCGAGATCGATGCGGCGAAGGTGCCGAACAGAACCGGCGCCCCCTTGCGGATCAGCTGGGTGAAGGCGGCACCGGCCAGCACTTCGGCGAGGATCTGCGTCAGCGTGCCAGCCACCGTCACCGGGCTCATGGCGCCCGACAGGATGAAGGGCGAGATGACCGAAGCCTGGTTGTGACGGGCATAGACCTTGGCCGCGCCCAGCATGGTTTCGTCGAACACCATCGGCGAATTGGCGTTGATGAGGTTGAGCATCACGCAGTTGTTTTCGACGAACTCGTCACCGAAAACGATCTTGGCCATGGCGATCGAATCTTCCGCCCGCTCCGGCGCGGTAACCGAGCCCATGAACGGCTTGTCGGAATATTTGATATGCGAATAGACCATGTCGAGATGGCGCTTGTTTACCGGAATATCGACCGGCTCGCAGACCGTACCGCCCGACGAATGCATCGACGGCGCCATATAGGCAAGCTTCACGAAATTGCGGAAATCCTCGATCGTCGCATAACGACGCTCGCCATTGAGGTCGCGAACGAAGGGAGGGCCATAGACCGGCGCAAACACGGTGGCCTTACCGCCGATTTCGCAGGAGCGTTCCGGATTACGCGCATGCCAGGTGAATTTCGACGGCGCCGTCTTCAGAAGCTCGCGGCAGAGACCGGGCGGAAAATGCACCCGCTCGCCGCGAACATCGGCGCCGGCATTGCGCCAGAGTTCCAGAGCTTCGGCATCATCACGAAACTCGATGCCGATTTCTTCGAGAACCTTGTCGGCATTGCGCTCGATCAGCGCCAGGCCTTCTTCATCGAGGACTTCATATTCCTTGATCTTGCGGGTGATGAAAGGCAACGACGGCGACGGACCGCCACCGGCACGCGATGCGCGACGTGCCGCAGCACCGCGTCCGCGCCGCCCGGTTCCCTCTCCCTGTCCGGTGGCTTGTTCGTTCGTCTGATCCATCTGGAATTCCTCTGGTTAAAACCGCTTGCGCGGATGAATGTTCCCCATGATCCTAAACAATGCCGCAAAACGGACATTCCTAATTGCGCCACGGATGACGCTTAAAGCGAACCCGCGCGCGATCAGCCACTCGATCCGTACGCTTTCTGACAGTTGCCCCGGAACCGGGACGGGTTTCGCATGCCAGCCTATCGGGCAACAGCGAGGGGTAAAGAGTGTATCGACTGGACGGCGTTCTTCTCCAGCCAGGCGCACAGCATCGACGCCGACATCGGGCGCCCCAGATAGAAGCCCTGCCCCAGCGTCACACCGAGTCCCTGCAATTGCGCCGCATCCTCTTCCGTCTCGATCCCCTCGCCCACGACGACCATTCCGAGATCCTTGGCCATGCGGGTGACGTTAGCGACGATGTCACGCGTGCGCGCATTCGCAGCGATTTGCGACACGAGCGACCGGTCGAGCTTGATCTGCTGGAAATCGCCGTGTCCAAGACGACTGAGGTTCGAATAGCCGGTGCCGAAATCATCGATGGAAAAAGAAACGCCAAGTGCCCGAAGAGCCTCGACATTGGCATCGGACACATCGCTGCGAACCATTGCGGCATCTTCGGTCAGTTCGAGCACGAGAGCCTGCGGCGGACATTGATGCTGCAGAAGAATGGCGCTGATTCGAGCCGCCAGACCGGAATAGCCCAGAAGCCGCGGCGAGAGATTGACGGCCACCTGTGCCTTCGAATGCTGGCGTTCGAGAACCTTGCGCATCTCGCAGGCCGCATTCAGCACCATCAGCGTCATCGGCAGGATCTGGTTCGTATGTTCCGCGGCCCGGACGATCTGGTCGGCCGGTACCGGTCCGAGAACCGGATGGGTCCAGCGTACCAGCGTTTCGATACTGTCGAGATGGCCATTGTCGAGCCTCAGAATGGGCTGGAAGGCGACATGCATCCCACTGTTCTCGAGCGCCGCGGGCATGTCCTGCTCGATACGCCGGCGGCGGATATGCTCGTCGATCAGATCACTGGTCGCAGCATGCACGCAGTTCCGGCCACCAGCCTTCGACGCATAGAGTGCGAGATCGGCATATTTCATCAGCGTCCCAATGAAATCCCTGTCCACAATATCGGATGCGTGGGCAAAGCCGATGCTGCTTGTGACGTGAATGGCCTTTCCATCGAAATCGAGCGGCATCTGGATGGCGGTGCGAACCTGTTCGGAAAACGAAGCGGCCCGGTCGCGTCCGCCCTGCACGATGACTGCAAATTCATCGCCGCCGAGCCGGACGACCAAGTCGCGAGACGGATCTGAGGCGGCGACCAGGCAGCGGGCGACATGCTGGAGCAGGAAATCACCGGCGGCATGGCCGAGCGCATCATTGACCTCCTTGAAACCGTCGAGATCAAGCGACACCAGCGAAAAATCATGTTGGCTGGAAAGGCAGGCCAAAGTCCGCTCAAGTGCACGGCGATTGCCGATGCCGGTCAATCCATCGACGACCAGCATGCGCTCCTTCTCTCCCATCGCGACATTCAGCCTTTGATTCACACGGCGTGAATTGACCAGTTCAAAAACCACGAACAGGAAAAGCGCCACGGCCGCGACGGAAAACTGGACCTGCAGATCGCGCAGCGAATCGAGGCTATTCTTCTCCTGTTCCACCATTTTCCGCATCTGGTTGCGACGGGCGATGTAAGCCGTATCGCTCATCGACATGATCGGATCCTGGAATTTCTCGATCAGCGGCAGGAAAGCGGCAAAGCTGGAATGACGATCGAATTCGAGCTGTTTGACGGCCTTCTCGAACTGCGGCAAGGCGGCAGCGAGCTCAAGCGCATAATCCGGCCGATTGACCTCCGCCATCGATAGCGCCTGCTGGTAGTTCTGCGTTGCAAGAACCTCAATGCGCGACCAGAGAATATCAAGCGCCAGCTCGACATCGCTGTGGGAAACCGACGGAACACCGCGCGAAAAGCGAAACGCTTTTCCAATCAGATCGTTGAGCTCCATTTCCGCCCGCGTCGCTTCTTCGTAGCGGGCGGAATTGAAGAGATGCATGCCGAGCTTGTCCGAAATCTGCGAGATATTGCCGACCGTCACGAAAAACATGACGCCGAGCCCGATCAGCACCACGGGAAACCGGAGCATATAGAGCTTGCGAAGCGTATTCGCCGACAGGCCGGACTTCATTTGATCTCGATCTCTTTCAATTGCCAGATGCTGCGGCCTTCATAGATCGGATCAAGCTGAAGTTCCGGATGATCCTTCGTGGGATAGACGATCCAGAGCGGCCCCTTGTTGCGCACCGTCAGGACTTTCCCATCGACTTCCATGGCTGTGATGACATCAAACCTGTCCAGATCCGCCATCGGGATTTCGGTCTCATACTTGTCGATGGCGACAGCAGAGATTGATTCTCCGGTCCAGCCGGTGAGTGCCACGATCTCGCGCAGAAGCGGACCTTTCACTTTATGAAAACGATCGTCCATGCCGGGCAGAAGCGCCTCAAATTCCCTCGCCGGCAGTTTTTCAAGCATCTCGCGTGTGACGGAGAATTCGCGACCGGCATTCCTGACTGTCAGAAGTATGTCGGATGCCTGCGCAAAGGCGCCCCAAAACAGGACAGCAAAAGCTGCCGCCGCAATCCGCACACCATAAGCTCGCATTTTCTTCTCCCCTTTTTGGTCAATACAAGCGGATTTTGGTTAAGAAACTGATTCAACGACAAGATATTCAACGAAAATAGCGTCCTGACGCCTTCCGTCGTTTTTTCCGACATCCGCGTCGCATTCGAAATGGCCTCGGCAAATGCGCTGCCCCACTATATTCCCTGTCATTCTTCCGCTATCGTGGCGGTCCATTCTGATAAACGGGGTTGCCTATGTCCGACGACGAAATCATTCTCTCTGAGCTTTCGGATGAAGAGCTTGTGCAGCAGATGCACGACGATCTGTACGATGGTCTCAAAGAGGAAATCGAAGAGGCCACGCAGATCCTTCTCGATCGCGGCTGGGCGCCTTATGACGTCCTGACCGAAGCGCTGGTCGAAGGGATGCGCATCGTCGGGGTCGACTTCCGCGACGGCATTCTCTTCGTTCCGGAAGTTCTTCTGTCTGCAAACGCCATGAAGGCCGGCATGTCGATCCTGCGTCCGCTTCTGGCTGCCACCGGCGCGCCGAAACTCGGCAAGATGGTCATCGGCACCGTCAAGGGCGATATCCACGACATCGGCAAGAACCTCGTCGGCATGATGATGGAAGGTGCGGGCTTCGACGTGGTCGATCTCGGCATCAACAATCCGGTCGAAAACTATCTCGACGCCATCGAGCGTGAACAGCCGGATATCCTCGGCATGTCCGCCCTTCTGACGACGACGATGCCCTACATGAAGGTCGTCATCGACACGATGAAGGAAAAGGGCATTCGCGACGACTATATCGTTCTCGTCGGCGGTGCACCGCTCAACGAAGAGTTCGGCAAGGCCGTTGGTGCCGATGCCTATTGCCGCGATGCTGCGATCGCGGTTGAAACCGCCAAGGAATATATCAAGCGCAAGCACAACATGCTTGCTGCCGGCGGCTGATCACCATTTGGCCGCGGCGGTTGATCTGCCGCGGCCAACTCTTTGCGAACGCCATCAATCGGCGGCGTTCTTGACATCGCGCGCTGCATCTTCTGTCGCATTGACGGCATTGGCGGCATCCTGGCCGGCACCACGGATCGTGTTACCGCAGGAACTCAGGATCAAAACTGCAAAAATCGCCGCAATTGCCTTTGCATGATAGGAGTTCGTCATGGATGGAGCCCTTTCGATGAAACATGTCGATGCGGATGGCAGCAAGACCGTCCTGACAGCAGAACGCCCCAACAGCGAAAAGGTTCACGTCATTGCCTGCGGCGCGATCGCGCGTGAAGTGCTGGCCGTCGCTGAAATCAACGGGCTCGATCACATCGACCTGCACTGCCTTCCCGCGATCTGGCATGTCTATCCGGATCGCATCGCCCCAGCGCTCCGCGAAAAGATCGCCGAGGCTCGCGCCAAAGGTTTCAGGCATATCTTCATCGGCTATGCCGAATGCGGCACCCAGGGCGAGATCGACAAGATTTGCGCCGAGGAGGGCGTTTCCCGCATCGAGGGGCCTCATTGTTACGCCTTCTTCACCGGCAATGAGAAGTTCCTTCGTGAAGCCGAAACCGAGTTCACCGCCTTCTACCTGACCGATCTCATCACCCGGCAGTTCGAGGCTTTCGTCATCGAACCGCTCAAACTCGACAAGCATACCGAATTGAGGGACATGGTGTTCGGCAACTACACCAAGATCGTCTATCTGGCCCAGACCGAAGACAAGGCCTTGCAGGAAAAGGCCAAATGGGCCGCCGACTATCTCAAACTCGACTACGAGTACCGTTTCACCGGTTATGGTGACCTAGACAAAGCCTTGCGCGACGCGGCGAGAATCTGAACGCCGCCGCAATTCCGCCATTCGAAGAACGAAGGTGCTGGGACTTGATAATCGCACCTTAAGAAACTCATCCTAGGATGAGGACAGGGAGATATGCCTTGTCGGACTTCAGCATGGAATTGACGGACACCGGAAACAACACCGCCGAGAAGCCCGAGCGGCTATCCGACCTGTTGCGTCATCTGACGGACAATGCAGGCGCTCGCATCACGCTCGGCGAAATCGCCGATGCCATGGCGGAACGCTCGTTCGGCGCCTTTCTGCTTGTCTTCTGTCTTCCGAACATGATTCCCCTGCCGCCAGGGGCGACATTCATCCTCGGCTTGCCGCTGGTCTTTGTCGCTTTTCAGATGGCTTTTTCGCGCATCGACACGATCTGGCTGCCGAAGCGGTTGCACGATTACGCCTTCGACAATCGCGCCTTCGCGAAGGTCATCGACAAGATCATGCCGTCGCTCACCTGGGCGGAACGGTTCATCCGCCCGCGCCTCTGGCCAACGAAAACGCGACTGTTCGAACGTTTCATCGGCCTGTTTGCCCTCGTTCTGGCGCTGATCGTCTTCCTGCCGATTCCGCTCGGCAATATGGGACCGTCCTATGCGCTGGCACTGATCGGCCTCGGATTGACCGAACGTGACGGTATCACCTTCGGAATCGGTGCCGCAATTGGGCTGATATTCACGGCGATCATCGGCTATGTCAGCTATGAACTCATCTGGTTGATCCCGTGGTTTTTCCGACATGTTCCGGATTACTGGGACAGCCTGATCCACTTCTTCAACTGATAAAAATCCAATCCTGTCGCATCCTTGGGGCAAGGATTTTAGGCGTGTCGCATTCGGACCAATGCGACGTCGTGACTAGCCGGGCGGCACTCCCGGCTCCCGTATCATTGTAGCTAAAAAAGGGAGGTCAGCGAATGGCGGATCGCATTATCGTCTACTGGCGGGATATTCCGGCACAGGTCATCATCAAGCAGGGTCGCAAGACGGCCAAGCGCGAACTGTCGCTTCGTTTCACCGAAGCGATCGACATGTGCGCCATGCGGACCGGCGCCGCGGAAACGGACGATTATCTGGCGGAATGGCGCAAGGCCGATCCGGTACCCGTCTCCGATGATCTCGAAGGTGAAGCGGACAAGGCGGCAACCGAGATCGAGGCAGCCTATGACCGCGAACGTCTGGTGGCTCTGGTCAAGAACGGCGGTAAGGAAAATGGTTGAATTGAAGGCAAACAAGAAGCCGGCGACGGCCTATGTGCCGGCAGGCGTATCCGCCGTCGGTCGCCAGAAGAAGAGCTACACGATCCGGCTCTGGTCCATCCGCCATTCGCGCGGGCTGGAGTGGTTCTACGACCGTTTCTCGCGCTTCTTCCTGCTTCTGCATCCGCTCTGGAACAAGCTCGGTTACGCCCGCGTCGAAGGACCGGTCAAAGCGGTTGAAAAGCGCGTCAAGGGCCTGATGTTCGACTGTCGCATGTGCGGCCAGTGCGTGCTGTCCTCGACCGGCATGAGCTGCCCGATGAATTGCCCGAAGCAACTGCGCAACGGCCCCTGCGGTGGCGTGCGTGCGAACGGCAATTGCGAGGTCGAGCCGGATATGCCCTGCGTCTGGGTGAAAGCCTGGGAAGGGTCGCGCCGGATGGAGCATGGCGACAAGATCATGACCGTCCAGAAGCCCGTCGATCAGTCGCTGCGTGAGACCTCGGCCTGGCTGCGTGTTACCGCGCAGGCCGCCGCCGAGCAGGAAAAAGCCAAGCAAACAGGTGCCGCATGAGCCTCCAAGACATCAACCCGATCGATCCGGGCCTGCCGCTCGAAGAACTGCCGGGCCATTCCTCCCGCGGTCGTCTCGAACGCGTGCTGCGCCGGGGCGAATTTGCGGTGACCGCCGAACTCAACCCGCCCGACAGCGCCGATCCCAATGACGTTTACGAACGCGCGGCGATTTTCGAAGGCTGGGTCGACGGGATCAATGCCGTCGACGCTTCTGGTGCCAACTGCCACATGTCGTCGGTCGGCATCTGCGCGCTTCTGACCCGCATGGGCTATGCGCCAATCATGCAGATTGCCTGCCGCGACAAAAACCGCATCGCCATCCAGGGCGATGTGCTCGGTGCGGCCGCAATGGGCGTGCAGAACATCATGTGCCTGACTGGCGATGGCGTCCAGGCGGGCGACCAGCCCGGCGCCAAGCCGGTGTTCGATCTCGACTGCATGAGCCTGCTCGAAACCGTACGCACCATGCGCGACAATTCGAAATTCCTGTCGGGCCGCAAGATCACCACGCCGCCGAAGGTGTTCCTCGGCGCCGCAATCAATCCCTTCGCCCCGCCCTACGATTTCCGTCCCTATCGTCTGGCCAAGAAGATCGAAGCCGGCGCCCAATTCGTCCAGAGCCAGTATTGCTTCGATGTGCCGATGTTCAAGGAATATATGAAGAAGGTCCGCGATCTCGGCCTGCACGAAAAGTGCTTCATTCTCGCCGGTGTCGGCCCGATGGCATCGGCAAAGACGGCGCGCTGGATTCGCTCGAACGTTCCAGGCATCCACATCCCCGATCACGTGATTGCCCGCCTCGAAGGCGCCCAGGACCAGAAGAAGGAAGGCAAGCAGCTCTGTATCGATATCATCAATGAGGTGAAGGAGATCGAAGGCGTCTCGGGCATCCATGTGATGGCCTATCGCCAGGAAGAGTATGTTTCGGAAATCGTTCACGAATCGGGCGTCCTTAAGGGCCGCACGCCCTGGAAGCGCCAGGCCATGCCCGACAAGCGCGATCTGATCGAGGAACTGCAGGAAAACGCCGCCAAGCATTAAGCTTGCCACACATGACATAACGATATAAAGAAGTCTTTATATCATTGAAGCTCTCAAGGAACGCTCCATGACCCGCACTATCGTCGCTTCGGCCACCAAGGAAATCATCATCGGCTTCGACCAGCCCTTCTGCGTCATCGGTGAACGCATCAACCCGACCGGCCGCAAGAAGCTGGCTGCCGAAATGCAGGAAGGCAACTTCGACACCGTCATCAAGGACGCGCTCGAACAGGTCGCCGCCGGTGCCACGATGCTCGACGTCAATGCCGGCGTCACCTCGGTCAACCCGAACGAAACCGAGCCGGCACTCCTGGTCAAGACCATGGAAATCGTCCAGGGCCTCGTCGATGTGCCGCTGTCGATCGACAGCTCCGTGACGGCCGCCATCGAAGCTGCGCTCAAGGTTGCCAAGGGCCGCCCGCTCGTCAATTCCGTGACCGGCGAAGAAGAAAAGCTCGAAGCCATCCTGCCGCTCTGCGCCAAGTATAACGTCCCGGTCGTGGCGATCTCGAACGACGAAACCGGCATTTCGCAGGATCCGGACGTGCGTTTCGCCGTCGCCAAGAAGATCGTCGAACGCGCCGCCGATTACGGCATCAAGCCCTATGACATCGTGGTCGACCCGCTTGTCATGCCGATCGGCGCCGTCGGCTCGGCCGGCCTGCAGGTCTTCGCTCTCGTCCGCCGCCTGCGCGAAGAGCTCAAGGTCAACACGACCTGCGGCCTCTCCAACATCTCCTTCGGCCTGCCGCATCGCCATGGCATCAATGCCGGCTTCATCCCGATGGTCATCGGTGCCGGCATGACGTCTGCCATCATGAACCCCTGCCGTCCGGCCGAAATGGAAGCCGTGCGCGCCGCCAACGTTCTCAACGGCACCGACGAGAATTGCTACAACTGGATCAAGACCTATCGCGACTACAAGCCGGCCGAAGGCGGCGCCCCTGCCCCGGCTCCCGCTGCAGCCGCAACCGGTGGCGGTCGTCGTGGCGGCCGTGCCGCCCGCGTCGGCGGCGCAGCGCCGACGGAATAAGGCTGAATCGCCTCAGAATTCCGGATCACCCGTCGGAATACCGCCGGGTGATCTTTTCATGTCGGGAAGAGGCGATGGTGCATGACACCGAGCAGAATGGCATGTCAGTTCGGAATGCCATCGGGAAAGAGCTTCCTCACCATATCTGCGTCATAGGTCTTGGAAGCGCAAGTTTGGTCGAAGGCGTTACGATCGGCAAAATACCCTAGCCGCTTCTTTAAGAACAACTCGATTTCATCGCTCAGAAGCGGTTGCAACTGGGTTAGACCTTCTTCGACAGCGTCCATTTGTTTGTCGATTTCATCGACAGGCTTGTGAACCCGCATCTTTTGCGCCGATCGCTCCAGCTCAGATATCACAAGCTTGCTTTCATCCAGCTGCAACTCCAAACGGGTGCTTTCGAGAGAAGCATAGGCAGCGAGGCATGCGCGCAGTTCCTTTTCCGACAGTGGCTCATCGGAATCCACGCGCTTGGAAAATTGGCGCGGAACACCGAAAGGCAGCAGGTCACGCTCGATCGAGAACATTTCGCCCGATCCATCGGCACCGGCAGCCGCCATGAATACCAGAAAAAGACCTTTGAAGCTCATCGTCTCTATTACCCTATTGCAACCAAGGCATGAACATGACCGACCCGACTACACCTACCCCAAGCGCCAAGCAAGATCCCGTCGCCCTTTCCATGTCCAAGGGCAGGCGCAACGGCTTTCGGTCGTTTCCTCGGTAGTCGAGCCTGCCGGTTTGCTCTGCACCTTTGTCGAAAGCGTCTTTCGAAACGTCTGCGACCAAATTTCCGCCGCGTGATCTTTTCATGTCGGGAATAGACAACTATCAAAGCGACGTCGCGGGCATCCTGTTCGCATCGAAATCCCTCAATCCCCGTCCCTTGAAGACGCTGGAAAGACGATCATGACCGAAGCATCGCAGAAAGACCCTCTCGTTCTCTTCATGCCCTCGGGCAAGCGCGGCCGTTTTCCGGTCGGAACCACGGTGATCGAGGCCGCCCGCCAGCTCGGCGTCTATGTCGAAAGCGTCTGTGGCGGTCGCGCCACCTGTGGTCGCTGCCAGATCGAGGTGCAGGAAGGCAACTTCGCCAAGCACGGAATCACGTCGTCCAACGATCACATTTCGCCGATCGGCGCCAAGGAAGAGCGCTACGACCGCGTGCGCGGCCTGCCGGAAGGGCGTCGTCTCTCCTGCTCTGCAACGATCGAGGGCGATCTGGTGATCGACGTGCCGCAGGATACGGTCGTCAATGCCCAGGTGGTGCGCAAGGCCGCGACCGACCGGGTGATCGAGCGCAACGCTGCTGTCCAGCTGTGCTATGTCGAGGTCGACCAGCCCGACATGCACAAGCCGCTCGGCGATCTCGACCGGCTGAAAGTCATGCTCGAAAAGGACTGGGGCTGGAAGGATCTGCTGATCGCACCGCATCTGATCCCGCAGGTGCAATCGATTCTCCGCAAGGGCGAATGGGGTGTTACCGCCGCCATCCACCGCGACATGGATTCCTCGCGTCCCTTCATCGTCGGCCTCTGGCCGGGCCTCAAGAACGAGGCCTACGGCATTGCTTGCGATATCGGCTCGACCACCATTGCCATGCATCTGGTCTCGCTGTTGTCGGGCCGGATCGTCGGTTCGTCCGGCACCTCCAATCCGCAGATCCGCTTCGGCGAAGACCTGATGAGCCGCGTCTCCTACGTGATGATGAATCCCGATGGTCGCGAAGCGATGACGAAAGCCGTCCGCGAAGCGGTCAACGGGCTGATCGGCAAGGTATGCGAGGAAGGCGGCGTCGATCGCCACGACATTCTCGATTCGGTCTTTGTCGCCAATCCCATCATGCATCACCTGTTCCTCGGCATCGATCCGACCGAACTCGGCCAGGCGCCGTTCGCGCTCGCCGTTTCCGGCGCCCTGCAATATTGGGCCCATGAGCTCGATATCGATGTCAACCGCGGCGCCCGTTGCTATATGCTGCCCTGCATCGCCGGCCATGTCGGTGCCGATGCTGCCGGCGCGACGCTTTCGGAAGGCCCCTACCGCCAGGACAAGATGATGCTGCTCGTCGATGTCGGCACCAATGCCGAAATCGTGCTCGGCAATTCCGCCCGTGTCGTCGCGGCCTCGTCGCCGACCGGCCCCGCCTTTGAAGGCGCTGAAATTTCCTGTGGCCAGCGCGCCGCCCCCGGAGCGATCGAGCGCGTCCGCATCGATCCGGTGACGCTGGAACCGAAGTACCATGTCATCGGCATCGAGAAGTGGTCTGATGAGGAAGGTTTCGAGGAGGATGCCGCCAAGGTTGGCGTAACCGGCATCTGCGGCTCGGCGATCATCGAGGTGGTGGCGGAAATGTACCTCTCCGGCATCATCTCCGAAGATGGTGTCGTCGATGGTGCCATGGCGGAAAAGAGCCACCGCATCATTCAGAACGGCCGCACCTTCTCCTATCTGCTGCGCGACGGCGAACAGAAGATCACCGTGACGCAGAACGATATCCGCGCCATCCAGCTTGCCAAGGCCGCCCTTTATGCCGGCATCAAGTTGCTCATGGAAAAGCAGGGTGTCGACAGGGTCGACACGATCCGCTTCGCTGGCGCCTTCGGCTCCTTCATCGATCCGAAATATGCCATGGTGCTGGGCCTGATCCCCGATTGCGAACTCGCTGAGGTCAAGGCGGTTGGCAATGCGGCCGGCACCGGCGCGCTGATGGCCCTGCTCAATCGCGACCACCGCCGCGAGATCGAGGCAACCGTCAAGAATATCGAGAAGATCGAGACCGCGCTCGAGCCGCATTTCCAGCAGCTGTTCATCGATGCGATGGCGTTGCCGAACAAGGTCGATCCCTTCCCGGAACTCGCCAAGGTCGTGACCCTGCCCGAGCGCAAGGTAATTGTCGCAGGTGGTGACGAGGGTGGTGGCCGCCGGCGTCGGCGCGATCGCGGCTGAACGGTTGGTTGGAAGACGAGGACGGCCAGCGTGGTCTCGCGGCAGCCGCCTGACGTCAATCAGCAGCCCGACCCCGTTCTAACGTTAACGGCGGTCGCGTCCTCGCGAGCCTCATGACAGAGGCTGGACATTTCGTCCAGCCTCTATTGTGACATGACTGCTCGAAGCCTACCGGGTCAGACCAGCAGGATATCGTTGAAATCGAAATCCGTCAGCTTCTTGCCGATGAAAGCGATTACCTCGGCGGCATCGCCACCCTTGCCGTCGTCATCGTAGGAGAGATAACCGGTCTTGGCATTGTAGAGCACCACTTCGGCACCGGCGACCTTGGCCGCCGATCCGGCAACGAAATCCGCCGCCGCCAGATGGCCATTCTTGCGCGCCAGCCCTTCGAAGATCGAACGGTCGAGTGCGATCGCATCATTGGCGTCGAAATCCAGCAGCCGGTCGGCATTGTCGGCGCCAAAGGCGGCAAAATGGAAGACATCGCTGCCACCATTGCCGGTGAGCCGATCTTTGCCGAGGCCGCCGCCAATGTCATTGTCGCCGCGATTGCCGATGATCTGGTTGTCGAGGTCGTTGCCAAAGCCATTGATGCCGGCTCGACCCTGCAATGTCAGGTTCTCGACAAAGGCGAATTCGGACAGATCAAGCGAAATCGACGACAGGACCAGATCGGTACCACCACCATCGACTTCACCGGAAACCACGTCACCGGCATCATCGACATAGTAGTTATCGTTGCCGGCACCACCCATCATCGTGTCGGCACCAAGCCCGCCCCGCAGCATATCGTCGCCGAGATCGCCGACCAGATTATCGTCGCCGTCACCGCCATTGAGCGTGTCGGCCGACGATCCGCCCGTGACCGTATTGTCGAGCGCGTTCCCGGTCAGGACGAACGAGCCGGTGCCGGTCGCCGTCAGGATTTCCACATTGTCGGCCAGCACATAGCCGGATTGCGCGATCAGGACCGTATCGGTTCCAGCGTCCGTCGATTCTGTGACGACATCACCCTTGTTGTCGAGCGAATAGACATCGTCGCCGAGGCCACCGGCCATCGTGTCATTGCCGGCACCGCCGGTGATCGTGTTATCATCGCTCGAACCGGTGAGGGTATCGGCTGCCGTTCCACCAACGAGAATTTCGAAATCGGTGACACCGTCAGTGTCAGTGGCGGTCTGAGCGGACAGATCAATCGTGACCGACGTGCTGTAACCGGAATAATCCAGCGTGTCGGTGCCATCGCCACCGGCAACGGTCCCGTCAACCAGCGCATGATCGCCGCTCATGAGAAGCGTGTTGTCGCCGGTGCCGAAGATGATCGCCATGCCATTACCGCCGGTGATCGTGCCGCTGTTGGTGATCGTGTCATCGAGATCGCTGATGATCTTGATTGCGGTTCCTTCCGAACCGGTAATCGAACCGTCATTGATGATCGTGGTCAGATAGAACGCGTTGCCCTGCGAACTGTCATCGATGAGAATGCCGAGGCCGAGACCGCTGATGACAGCGTTTTCGTGGTTGGTGATCGAGCCGCCGCCGGCGGCAATGCCTTCGGACGTGTTGGGCAGGCCATCCGAACCGTGGCCATTGGCGCCAAGCCCCTGAATGGTGCCATAGTTGACGATGGTCGCTTCATAATCGATATCGACGCCGTCACCGTCTCCGTCATAGGTGCCGTCGGGCGTCTCGCCGGTCTCGCCGTTGAGATCGACGCCGGCCGTGTACATGCCCGTGATGGTGCCGTAATTGGTCACGGTCGCCGAACCGTCCGAACCGACGCCGGAGCCGTTGCGGCCGGTGATCGTCGCATCTAGCGCATTGTTGACGGTGATGACGCTATCGGTGCCGGCATCGATACCGTGGCGATCACCCGCTATCATGCCGGCCAGATTGTCGACGGTGCCGGATGTGGAATCCTCGAACTGGATACCATCGGCCTTGGCGACCTGGTCGCTGCCGCTGCCGCCGTTGATCGTGGCGCTGTTGGTGATGTAACCGACCGCGCCGATGCGGATACCGTCATCCGATTCCGAATGGATGAGGCCGGTATTGTTGATCTCGGCAATGAAACTGCCCGTGCCGCCGGCAAAATCGATCGCCTGGCCGCTGGTGGATTTGATGGTGCCGCTGTTGGTCAGCGTGATCTGGCCGCTCGTCACAGCGCCCGACTGGATCTGGATCGCATCATCGAGCGACTGGATGGAGCCGGTATTCTCGATCGTCGCATTCAGGTTGGAACCAACACCGGTTTCGAAACGGATCGCGCGTCCGCCGCTTTTGGTGTTTTCGATCACTCCATCGTTGGTGATGATTGCACCGTCCGTGGCAGCCGCGAAGCGAACGCTCGGGGAGCTCGAAGCAACACTGATGATGCCGCCGGCTTCCACAATCAGTTCATCCATCCCGGACATGCCAGTGAGCGTGGTAATGGTCGTGCCGCTGGTAACAGTCGTCGTGGTCATCTCGCACCTTTTTTAAATGGGTCAGCAGGGATGCCGACCGACTTATGATGGCTGGATGACAGGCATGTGACGCTGGCGGTGGCCGATCAACTGCGGCGCGCGTCGAGCGCCTTGCGAATGGTTTCGAGAACGGGAAGCACTTGCTCCACGGAATGCGCCTGGACGATATCTCCGATCCAGGCCATTTCGCCCATCACCGTGGCGATCGCCTTGCCATGGATCGCGCGACCGGAATCGGTCAGGTCCACACGTTTGGAACGGCCGTCATGGTCGTCCGGCCGGACCGCAATCCAGCCGGATCGCTCCAGATGGCCGAGCGTGTTCGTCATCGCGCCCTTGGAAACCTGCAGGGCGCGCGCGATTTCGAGTGGCGTCCGGCCATCGCCAAGCCGAACCAGATGGTTGAGAACGGTAAATTGCGGCAGCGTCATCGTGCCCGGCATGACCTTCTCGAACGCGGCACCGGACAATTGCGCAACGATGCCGATCTCGTTGAAAAGGCGGAATATCTGCCCGAGGTCCGGTTTGTCCGCTGCCGAGTTTTCATTCATGCCGATCTGATCCGCGTTTCGTAAGGCCAGCGAGGTGCCGGCCCGATTTCGCCACCATAGCCCAGCCGAACGAACATTTGCACCGTTTCCTGCGGTTGAATGGCAAGTGCTGTGCGTAGCCTGTCGAAATGGGGGCGCATCTCGACATATTCCTGCAGGGCCTGGCTGAAAGGCTGCATTGAAAGCCCTTCGGCCGTCGCCGCGAGATTGAGCCGCACATAGTCGCGACCGGCATTGATCTGCTCCCCTCTCACGTTGCCCGGTGTCGTGAGCCAGAGAAAGGCCATGGCGGTATCGAACTGACTGCGGATAAAATCCACCTGCTGGCTATAGGATTGCGAGGTCGGATCGAGAAGGTCGTTGCGGTCAAACAGACCGACTGTGTCCATGGCGGAGACGAACAGACTGTCGATGGCAATCCCATCCGGATTGGCGGCAATTTCGGACCGGCCGATGCGCATGAGATCCACGCTTTCCTTTGCCGCACCAGGCGTCAGGAATTCGGTTTCCATCGCCGCCCAGGCCAGCGAGCGCAGGTCGCCAACGCGCGTCGGATCATCGGCGTAGCGGGCGGGAAAATGGCGTGAAGCGGCGGCAATCCGTTTAAGCGAATCTTTTGGTACCGGGAGCGCGATATCATAGTTCGAACGATTGGTGCGGCGTCGATAGATTTCCTGAAACAGGGGATCACGCGCAAGACCATCCTGCCGGACGAGCCGGATATGGGCAACCGGCCGCTCGTCAAGCCGGGGCTGCGGCTCGCCCTCCGGGAAAAGCGCGATCTCGGCGCGAAACCCGCGTTCCATGGCCGCCATAGACAGAAGTTCGAGAAATGCGCCGAGCCCGATTGTGATCTGACGGTCGAATGGATCGGTTTCCGGCAATCTTCGATCCTTCTGACAATAAAGCGTGATTTCGTCCGCAGTCCCGAGATCGGCAATCCACGGCTGGCGGTTGTGCGGATTGGGTGCGAGGATCGCATGGGAAAGGACCCAACGGCGGAGATCCGCCTCTTCCGCGCCTTTCTTCGGGTCCCAGACCGACTGCGCATCGCCATCCTGGCGCGAAAGCACCCAGATTGTAGTCGCGGCAGCTGCCGTGATCACCCCGCCACCCAAAATGAGCATGAAATTCCGTCTGTTCATTTGCATCTCCATTAGTTCGACGTAAAACTATATAGTTTGATGTCGAACTACATGTCAAGCCACCGTCGCTTCGTATGCATTTGCAGGTGAGCAGACGCATTGGTCTCGCTTTGCCGATGAATTCCGCTAGATTGCCGGGCAAGATTCTGAAGAGAGGAGACAACCGTGACCGAAGCCCCATCCGAGATGATGAACGGAGCCGAAAGCCTCGTCCGGACGCTGGTGAATTGCGGCGTCGATCTCTGCATCGGCAATGCCGGCACCAGCGAAATGCACTTCGTTTCGGCACTCGATCGCGTGCCGGGCATGCGCGCCGTGCTCGGCCTGTTCGAAGGCGTGGTTACCGGTGCCGCCGATGGTTATGCCCGCATGGCGCAAAAGCCAGCCGCAACCCTGCTTCACCTCGGACCGGGCCTCGCCAATGGCCTCGCCAATCTGCACAATGCCCGCAAGGCGCAAGCGCCGGTCGTCAACATCATCGGCGACCATGCCACCAGCCACCAGCGCTACGATGCGCCGCTGTCGAGCGATGTCGAGGCCTTTGCCGCCACCGTATCGCACTGGGTTCACTCTTCGCGAGAGGCCCGCAATGTCGCCGCCGATGCCGCGCGTGCCGTTCAAGCCGCCCGTCAGGCGCCCGGACAGATTGCCAGCCTGATCCTGCCGGCCGATACGGCCTGGAGCCCGGCGCTCGGTCCCGCCGGCGCCCTGCCGGTTCTGCCGCCCGCTCCGGTCTCCTCGCTTGCCATTGCTACGGCCGCAACCGCGATCCGGAAAGGAAAGGCGGCGCTCCTCATGCGCGGTGCGCTGCTCCATGGCGCCGGGCTCAAGGCTGCCGGCCGGATCGCCGCCGCCACAGGAACCCGGCTGATGGCCGATACATTCGCCCCCCGGATCCGGCGCGGTGCCGGTGAAATCAGCGTCGAACGTATTCCCTATCGGCCAGGACCGGCGCTGGACTTCATGGCCGGCATCGAGACACTCATTCTCGTCGGCACCCAGGCGCCGGTCGGTTTCTTCGCCTATCCCGGCCAGCCGAGCGAGTTCACCCCTCCGGGCGTCTCGATCCTGCAACTCGCCCATCCGCATGAGGATGGCGGTGCCGCACTCGAAGAACTCGCAAGCCTGCTGGCCGGATCCGCCACCGCCCGCACGAACCCGCTGGCGCCGCCCGCCGCACCGCAGGATGGCACGCTTACCCGTGAGACCCTGATGGCGATCGTCGCGGGCCGGCTGCCTGAAGAAGCAATCGTTGTCGATGAATCGATCACGGGTGCCTTCGGCCTCTATGGCATGCTCGAAACGGCAGCCCCCTTCGATTGCCTGCAATTGACGGGTGGCGCGATCGGCGACGGGCTACCCATGGCGACGGGTGCGGCACTCGCCTGTCCGGATCGCAAGGTGGTGACGCTGCAGGCCGATGGTTCGGCCATGTACACGCTGCAGGCGCTCTGGACCCAGGCGCGCGAAAATCTCGATGTCGTGACGATCATCTATGCCAACCGTTCTTACAAGATCCTCGTCGAGGAGATGAAGGGCGTCGGCGCCGAGATCGGAAAGAGTGCCGCCAGCCTGTTCGACCTTGCCAATCCGGCGCTCGACTGGGTGCGGCTTGCCGAAGGTATGGGCGTGGAAGCGACCCGCGCCGAGACAGTGGCACAGTTCGATTCAGCGCTCACGGCCGCGCTTAAGGCCAAGGGGCCGCGGCTGATCGAAGCCGTTATCGGCTGATCCTGTCGGAGCCTGTTTCCAGCGCGTGTCGCCACCGAGTGGCGGCATCCGCCAGAACCTGCGGCGCAAAGCCGGAATAGCCAAGCACCATGCCGTGCCGCGGCTCGGCATCGACATACATTGAGGACAGTTTGCGCCCACCGAGACCGGCATGCCGGGCGGCAGCCTCCAGAACATGGTCCTCAACGTCTTCGGGCGAGAGCGCGATCAGATGCAGGCCCTGATCGGGCGGATGAACCGTAACCGCTGAGCCGGACAGGGCAGCCACGAGCGCATCCCTTGCCACCCTCGCCTTGCGTCGTGCCCGCCGCAGATGGCGGGCGAAATGCCCTTCCGCGATGAAGCGTGCAAGTGGCGCTTCGACCAGTGTCGAGGGAAAGCGGTCCGAATGAAAGCGGACGGCGAGGATGGGATCGACAAGACGTTCTGGCAACACCGCATAGCCGACCCTGAGGCCCGGAAAGAGCGCTTTCGAGAAGGAGCCGACATAGATCACACGGCCCTCGCCATCGATCCCCTGCAAGGACGACAAAGGCGGTCCGGCAAAGCGGAACTCGCTGTCGTAATCGTCCTCGATAATGAAGGCATCGGCACGGCGCGCCCATTCGATCAGGGCAAGCCGCCGGCGCATGCTGAGGGTTACGCCGAGCGGGAACTGGTGCGACGGCGTCACATAGGCGACACGGGCATCGGGAGCGATCCGCTCGCCGGCAGCGATGTCGATCCCTTCGCCGTCGACCGGAACGCCGACAACCCGCATGCCGGCGGCGCGAAAGGCCTGATGCGCCATCGGGTAACCGGGATCCTCCATCCAGATCGCATCGCCGGGCGCCATCGCACCCCGCATGATGAAGTCGAGCGCCTGCTGTGTGCCCGCTGTCAGCAGGATCTGGTCGGGATGACAGCGGACGCCGCGCGCCGCACGCAGATAATTTGCGACCTCGTTGCGCAGGCCCCAGCCGCCGCGACTGTCGCCATAGGTGAAATGGGCAGCGCCGGGTCGGGCCAGATCTTTCATCAACAGGTTCCGGAAGGCCGCCATCGTCTGTTCGTCGGCCATCGAAACGCCGAGCGTGCCGGGAAGAGCACCCTCGGGTAAACCTGCGCGCATCCGTTCATCCGGCTTCGGCCGCGCCAGAAGCGGTACGGCATCGGCAACGAACGTGCCGGCACCGGTGCGCGCCTCGACAAATCCGTCGGCCAGCAGCATCTCGAAGCTTGCGACGGCCGCACCACGCGACACGCCTAGCCTCCCAGCCAGATCGCGGGTCGTCGGAAGTTTCGCACCGGGCGGCAACTGACCGCTTTCGATCAGTCGGCGAAGCGCTTGATAAAGCGCGATTCGCCGAGGCCCCTCCTCCGGAAGGACGGGAATGAGTAGTGACCAATCGATAGGATTGGTTCGTTTTTTCTCCACCGGATTGGACCTTCTTGAAACCAATTGACCAGCCTATCCCTGCATCATCAGGAAAGGAAAACAAGCCATGAATTCAAAACTGCGTCCCGGAACCGCTGAAACCTACCCGATCACCGACCGCAATCGGGCAAAACGCCTGCATGAACGGGCGAAATATGACCGCGAGAGCGTCTATGCGATTTTGGATGCCGGCCTTCTCTGTCACGTCGCCTATGTCATCGACGGCCAGCCCTACTGCACGCCCACAATTCACTGGCGCAAGGGCGACTGGCTCTTCTGGCATGGTTCTGCCGCCAGCCGGATGCTGCGCAACCAGTCGAAGGGAGCGCAGGTTTGCGTGACCGTCTCGCATATCGATGCGCTGGTCCTGGCGCGCTGCGGCTTCAACCACTCTGCCGATTACCGCTCCGCCATGTGTTTCGGCACGGCAAGACTGATCGACGACCCGAACCAGAAGGCCGAGGCATTGCGCGAGGTGGTCGACCGCTTCTATCCGGACCGGACCAGTCTGCTGCGTCCAAGCACGGACCAGGAAATCAAGGCGACGTCCGTGGTCGGGATGAAGATCGAAGAAGCCGCCGCCAAGGTGCGCACCAAGGGCGTCGGCGATGAGGAGGAAGATCTCGGCCTGCCGATCTGGGCCGGTATCTTCCCGGTCACGACCGTGATCGGGGCGGCCAAGGCAAGCGCGTTGATTCCGGCCGGAACTGAGATGCCGGAAAGCCTGAAGATCTACGCCGAAGGCCGAAGACTCGACGACGCCCTACTGGAAGCCCAGGCACATTACGAAGCGGAATGACGCGCGGCTCGCCCGCTCATGCAGCCTCGGCGGCCACCGGCGTAAAGCTACGGCTGCCGAGCACGCTGCGAACATAGTCCGCCACCGCCTTGACCGGCTGCGGCGCACCGTCCCGCACTGCCAGTCCGATCTCGTAGGTTCCGAGATCGGGCAGGCCATGACGCTCGTCGAGCGCAACCATGTCATCCTGCAAGAGGAAGCTCGCGAGCGGCGCAACCGCAATATCGGCCCGGATGGCGGCAATCTGTCCCATATGGTTGCCGCAATAATAGGCGATGCGGAACTGTTTCTGTGACTTCGTCAACTCTTCGAGCGCGCGCTTGCGCCAGATGCAGCCATCGTTCCAGACCGAAATCGGCAAGGGATCCTTGAGATGGGCCTGGCCATGACGGCGCCCGGCCCAGACCAGCTTCTCGGTCATGACGATCTCTGCCTGATCTCCACGAACACCATCCAGGAAATTGAAGAGCGTGAGATCGAGCCTCTTTTCATCGACGGCGCGGCGGAGATTGGTCGACTGGTCGATCGTAACATCAATGGCGAGCTGCGGCCAGGTCTCGGACAGGTGCTTGAGCATGCCGGGCAGCATGAGTTCGCCAATATCGTCCGGCGCGCCCAGCCGCACGATGCCGTTCATGTCCGGAACCATGAAACGACAGACCGTATCGTTGTTGAGCTGCAGCATGCGCTTGGCATAACCGAGCAGCATTTCGCCATGATGGGTCATCGATACCGAGCGGGCATCGCGGCGAAAAAGGCTGACGCCCAGCATTTCCTCGAGCTTCTTGATCTGCATCGATACGGCCGACGGCGTGCGAAACACGACCTCGGCGGCCGTGGTGAAATTGCCTGTCTCGGCGATGGCGACGAACGTCCGCAGCACATCGAGTTCCAGCAGCGGCAGGGATTGAGCCTGAATGTTCATGGCGGCATCTTTCAGATTTTTTGAGCCAAACAAGGAATTCTTTGCGTTTGATTGAACCACGAAAACGGACGAAGGTCAAGAAATCGGCGGAGAAGAACGGCACGTCAAGGAAGGGCTGGATCCGAAGCTGCAAACCGTAACGTCAAATATTCTTATATCAGACATGAATTCTATTCGTTTGTCTTATGGGTCATTCGGCCCCATATTCCAGATGCCAACCACGAAAGGAAAAGTCATGGCCGCCTTGAGTTTTGATCACAGCACCCAAACCACATCGTCCGGATCCGCATGGCGCGCATTGCCGGCCGCGATCCGTGCACTTGCCGACTGGAGCAGACAGCGCATCCACGAACACCGGATCCTCTCCACCTACGACAGCATTCCCGCAGGCGCGATGAAGGATCTTGGGTTTCCCGGTGCGGAGCATGTGAATGAAGGCTGATTGTGACGCGATCCGCCGCATGCCCGAATGCGACAAAGCCTTCTATAGGCGCATCGCCTGCCCATGAAGCGCTTCGCTTGCCCCGACAAGCGAAGCGCAATGCCGTTCTGTCTCTTTCTGACCAGTCGCCATCCCCGTCGCGACACTCCTCCCTCCCAGTCTTCGACACGCCTCTCTCCTCATCCAGACCAGAAAATTTCGCTTTTGTCGCAATGATGGCGCATTCAGCATTGTAAATGTCGCTCATGCGCAGCATTATTCTGACGCATATCGACAACTTTGTGTCTCAGCGACATTATCGAGCGAAACCATGCGTCCAGAAGCCTATGCCTTGAACAAGAAGCCGGTTGCCAAGCGAACCATCGTGTTCTTTCTGGTGCCCAACTTCACCATGCTGCCCTTCTCGGCTGCTGTGGAGACGCTGCGCATCGCCAACCGCATGCTGGGCCATGAAGCCTATCAATGGCGCCTCTGTTCGGTCGATGGCCAGAAAGTCTATTCCTCGTCCGGCATCGGACTGGAAGCCAAGACGTCGCTGGCAGACGAACGGCGCAATCTGACAGGTGAAGCGCGACCCAACATGGTGCTGATCTGCTCGGGCATCTATGTCGAGGATTTCCGCAACAAGTCAGTGAACGCCTATCTGCGCGAAGTCTATAATCGCGGCATTGCCGTCGGCAGCCTTTGCACCGGCGCTCATGTGCTCGCCCAGGCCGGTCTCCTCAACGGCAAGCGCTGCGCCATTCACTGGGAGAACCTGCCCGGCTTTGCCGAAGCCTTCCCGCAGGCCGATGTCCATGCCGATCTGTTCGAAATCGACGGCAATATCTATACCTGCGCCGGCGGCACCGCCTCGCTTGACATGGTCCTTCACTTCATTCGCCAGGATTTCGGCGAAAACCTTGTCAACCGTGTCTGCGAACAGCATCTGACCGACCGCGTCCGTTCCGCCAGCGATCGTCAGCGTCTGCCTCTGCGTGCGCGTCTCGGCGTGCAGAACTCCAAGGTCCTCTCGATCATCGAGATCATGGAGAACAACCTTGCCGAACCGCTGTCGCTGGTCGATATCGCCGACAAGGCTGGCCTGTCGCGGCGCCAGATCGAACGCCTGTTCCGCCAGGAAATGGGTCGCTCCCCTGCCCGCTACTATCTCGAGATCCGTCTGGATCGTGCCCGCCATCTGCTGGTGCAATCGTCGATGCCGGTGGTGGAAGTCGCCGTCGCCTGCGGCTTCGTTTCCGCCTCGCATTTTTCGAAATGCTACCGCGAACTCTATGGCCGCTCGCCGCAACAGGAACGGGCCGATCGCAAGCAACTGGCAACCACGCCTTCCGTCAATGGCGCGGTGATGTGACGCCGATCAGGACGAGATGCTGATCTTCGCCACCTGGTAATCGGAGAAGACGCGGTTCCGTCCTGAATGCTTGGCCAGATAGAGATACTGGTCGGCCGCGTTGAGATAATTGTCGAACGTCTCGGAATCCGAGATCGCCGCAAGCCCCATCGAGATCGTGACAGAAATCTCCTCGTCATCGACGACGATACGGATTTCAGAGATCGCTTTGCGGATCCGTTCGCAATAATCGTAAGCGTCGCCGATCTCGATCCCCTGGAAAAGGATGCCGAACTCCTCGCCACCAAGTCTCGCCAGCAGATGGCGCTTGTCATCGACCAACGCAGCAAGCTTGCTGGACACGGCCTTCAGGACAAGATCGCCGATCTCGTGACCATAGGTGTCGTTGAGCCGCTTGAAATGGTCAATATCGAGAAGCGCTGCCGATACCGGCAGATGCTGCCTCAGGCAGATTTCGACCTGTTTCGGCCCGCGCTCGAAGAAATAGCGCCGGTTCAGGAGATCGGTCAGATAGTCACGGGACGCCATGCGCTGTAACTTCTGGATTTCCCGATGGATGCGCAAAGTATAGTTCACCCGCTCCAGAAGATCGGCATCACTCACGGGAATATGGACGAAATCATCGCCACCCGCCTTGAGGAACATCGCAACATCGTCTGGCCGGCTGTCTTCAGAGTAACCGATGACGCGAATGACGTTTTCGCCATACCGCAGCCGCAGCATTTCGAGAAACGCGAACCGGTTCACCGCAGCGAGATCGCCGCGCATCAGAACAAGTTCGATGTTTCGATTGGCATCGAGAATGGAAAAAGCCTCATCGTCGGAACAGACCCGGCAAACGCGCATTCCGGCACCAGACAGGGCACGCGAGACGATGGGCGCGCCCTCTCTGTCGGGATCGCAGACCAGGACAGTGGTTGATTGCGCCTGCAGGACTTGCTCGACGGCACTGGACAAGGCCGTCATGGCAAAAGCGCTGCTTTTATCGATGCGTTCGACAATGCCTCTTTCCGGCGTCAGAGATTGTCGACCACGCCCGTTCAACGCGGAAAACACGATCGCGGGCAGACCATGGTCCAAAACAAGTTCCAGCGTCTCGCCATTCGGCGCATCTGCCTGACAGAGATCCAGCACGACCAGATGATAATCGGCACCACGCGAAGAAAGCTCGATGCTCGCATCACGATAACTGGCGCAGTGGGTGACGATGATTCCGAAGGTTTCCTGAAGATGGCGTGTGATCGCAACCGTATAGAGGCGCGTGTCTTCAACCAGAAGAACGCGAAATCCTGCATAATCTGCCTGTCGATCTGTTACAGCCACGGTCTTGCGGATTCCCACTCCAAATCCCTTCGGATTGCCGCATTTCGTTATGCACATAAATGAATGACCGGCGGCTTCACAAAGCAACCGGTTCTTGAGGATCTGAAATGATCTCTTTTATTTGTTGCAGGCTATAATTATCGCCCTTACGAAAGACTTAAGGAAACATAGCAACTATCTTGAAAATTGCATATTACAAACCACTAACCCTCCAGCATTTGCTGGAGGAGCGTCTTTGTTTCTGAACGATCAGGCGCGCTTCTTGCGCTCCATCAGCAGGCGCATCTGCGTCAAGGTATCGAGGTTCTGGTTGACGCGGCAATAGAATTCTTCGTCGATGAAGGGCCGCAGCATGAAGTCGTTACCGCCGGCTTTCAGGAAACGCGCCGACAACAGCCGATCGGTCGATGACGACACGCCGATGATGCGCAACTCATGCGAACCGATATGGGCGCGAATGCGCCGCGTCAGTTCGAAACCGTCGATATCGGGCATATTGTAGTCGGTGATGATCAGCGAAATATCGCGATTGGCCTTCAGGATCTCCATCGCCTTCTGACCGCTGTCGGCGGCGCTGACCCGGAAGTTGTAGCGCTTCAGCCGGGTCGTGAGCAGCGCCCGCGCGGTCTGGCTGTCATCGACGATCAGCACATGGTGTAGGTGATTGGTCAGAAAGCGGCAGACTGCCTCGGTCAGCATATCGACAGCAAAAACACTGTCCTTGATGATGTAATCGACGATTTCCCGCGACAGCAGATTGTCGCGCGCATGATCCTGCAGCGTGCCGGTGAACACGATCGTGGGGATGGCAACATCCACCAGATAGTTGAGAGCCTCGCCCTTTTCGGCGCCCGGCAGGTTCATGTTCGAAACCGCAAGGCGGATCGGCTCGTCGGATTTCTCGTTGGCGAGTTGCAATTCTTCGAAATTGCGGCAGATCTCGACATCGATCTCCAGCAATTCCTTGAACCGCTGCTTGATCATGGAAGTGAAGACATTCGAATCCTCGGCGACGAGAATTCGGTTACCCTTCAACGATTCCCCGGAATAATGCATTCCGGATACACCCAAGAAATCCATGATGAACCTTTTTCAGCTGCAGTTGTCCCACTGAAATGGTTAGCGATGGCTTCTTGAAACTTCGTTAAACTCTTCAACTATTTTAAACGTTCGATTTCTAGTATCGATCAAAGCAGATCGGATAAAATCCGGAAATTCCAGCCCGATCCGCCCAGATTACTTCACCCGCGATTATCGTCATCGTCGGCCTCGTCCGGTTCGCGGGCATGGCTGTGCTGATCGTCATCCAGCGCATCCATATCGCGGACCGAGGTTTCCATCGCCTTACGGCGTTGATCGCGTTGCTCCTTCATCTTTCCATGCGCAAGCGAAATGCCCTGCTCTTCAAGAGCTTGCCGGAGAGCCGGCGCACCATCGGTAAAATGCACATTGAGATCGCGCTGGAGGAAGGGAATGGAAATTCCTTCCGCCTTGAACCGCTCGAAGATTGCAATGCGGATATCGTTTCGGATACCAAGCCCGGCAAGAATGTCGGCGATATAGAAACGCAGTTCGAAATCGAGCGAGGAATCTCCGAAGCGGAGAAAGGCGACTGAAGGCTCTGGAGCCGTCATCACGCGCGGATGCGCATTGGCGATTTCGAGCAGAATATCCATCACATGCCGCGGATCGCTATCGTAGGAAACTCCGATCGGGATTTCGACGCGGCCCAGCTTGTTGCGATGGGTCCAGTTGCCGACGGACGCATTGATCAGCTGCGCATTGGGCACGATGATCGACTGGTTCTGGAAAGTTTCGATTTCGGTCGCACGCACCGAGATACGCCGCACGAACCCTTCGACCGTACCGGTGACTACCCAGTCGCCCACCTTGAATGGCCGCTCGGCAAGCAGAATGAGCCCCGAGACGAAGTTCGATACGATCGTCTGCATGCCGAAGCCGATGCCGAGAGAAAGCGCACCGGCGACAAGCGCCAGGTTGGAGAGGTCGATGCCCGCCGCCGAAATGCCGAGCACGCCGGCAAGCGCAACGCCCAGATAGCCAAACGCGGTATTGACCGAATTGCGCACGCCGGAATCGACTTCGGAACGGGCCAGAACATTGCCGTCAAGCCAGCGCTGCAGCCAGCGCGTCGCCACCAGACCGACCAGGAACATCAGGATACCGGCGAAAATCCCCACCAGCGAAATCGAGATCGAACCGATCCGGATTTCGGTGAACATCTGCACGAAGATGCTCCAGATGTCGGAAAAACGGAAACCCCATTCGAGCAGGATGAGCGGCAGGCCGAAGAAGATCACCGCCAGATAGGTCAACAGCCCCGACACCAGACCAATCTGGTCAAGCCGGACCGCACTCAAGCCATAGCGACGCGCGAGGAATTTTCCAAGCGCTGTTTCCGCAAACGCGTCCTTGCTCGACAGGGCATGCCCCGAAAGAAAGCCGATATACATCGTGACCGCAATCGCACCGGTGACGATGATCTGGGTCGCTACGAACTGCGCAAGACCGATATAGCCGGCAAGTGCGGTCACGATCAGGCCAAGCCCGGTCAGGACCAGCCCGACCCGGATGACGGCCGGCCAGGAGCCATCGCCCTCACCCAGTTCTTTCGCCTGCATCGGCCGCACGAAAGACAACAGGATCAGCACGAAACCGATCAGGATTGTCGAAACGAACCCTTTTGCAACCGTCAACACGACAGGCGCGTCGAGTGCCTGATTGGTCGCACCGAACACATAGGACATGCCGTTAATCAGCGCCAGAACCACGGCATACCAGACGAGAAGCCGCGCACCGCGATCCGAAACGGTGACGAGGCGCCATTGCGGTTTGGTCGGTGCGAAGATGGCGCGGGCCAGCTTATAGACGAAATAGACGCCGGCAAGCATCCACAGAAAGGACACCACAATCTGGATCAGATCGATCCGCACGACGCTTTGATAGACGATGATCACCATGCTGGTGAAAATGAACGCCGTGACCGCTGCCGCCGGCACAAGCGTCGACAGGAACGCTAACGACAATCGCTTGAGGTAGGTGGGATTGGGAATTTCCGAGCCCCGACGCACATAGGGACCAAACAGCATCTGAACCGGCATCACGAAAACGAGCGCCGCGAGCAGAGACAGAACGATAGCGATCGCAAGCGCACCGCGCTTGAAATTCCACATGAATTCAAGCGCACTCTTCGACTTCATCAACAGTTCGGATGTCTCGGTCTGGGCCGCCGTCCAGGCATTGGTCACCACATCCGGTGTGATCGGCGTCTGTCGAAACAGCATCTCGGCAAAGAGTTGCCGCCGGCGGTCGGAAATCTCGGTGGCGATGCGACCAGCTTCCCCCTTCACCACATCGGCATCGGCGAGAATTGTGTTCATCTGCGCCTTCTCGCCCTGAAGACGCTTGCGATCGGCCGCGACGCCGGGATCTTCCTCTTGCCCTTCCGGTGCAGCCGCACCAAGTTCCTCAAGCCGCTTGGAGACGAGATTGTAACGCTTTTCGAGATCGGCCATCGCCGAGAGGATGTCACTGTTGACACTCTCAACCTTGAGCTTGAGTTCGGCCAGCGTATTGTCCGCCTCGGCTGCCTCCTGAACCTTCTTCTCAAGCTCCGTCAGCGTGTTGGCGGCCTGCGCGAGAATGGCCTTCACTTCTTCCTGCAGCTTTTCGACCGCGGCTATGATGGCGTTGCGCGAATTGTCTTCGACCGCCGGCGCCGTCAGGGTCTCCTGGCCGGACGCGGCCGGTGCGGTTGCAAAAAGAGCGGCAACCAGAAACAGGTGGGCGAAAAACCGCGAAAGAGAAGCAATGGCAGTCAATTTTGAACCTTCTTGGAGTCGGCGGATTCGGGTCGGAATATGGAGGCGAAGCCTATAAGCTCAATACCGGAAACAATGTGACCGACAAGCAAAAAGCAACGATATTGCCCTTTCGCGGCTGTTTGGGTCCTTGCTTTGCAATGCATGTCTCTCTCGTTTTAAGCATCCTCGCCAACCGGCTGTTTACGCAATCGGTTTAGGCTGAGCGTCTCACGAGATGGAAAAAGATGCTCGACTGGACAAAACCTGACAGCCACAAGGCCTATCTGACGGCACGTTACGAGACGCTGACGCTGCTCGAGGGCGTGGTCAAGACGCCCTATGTCGACTCGGTCGGCGTTCCAACCATCGGCATCGGCTTTAATCTGCGTTACAATCTCGAACCGGTCCTCAGGGCCATGATCGGCAACAGCAACTGGAGCGATACGCTCAATGCGCGGCTCGATGCGGTCATCGACGAGAGCTATGTGCCCTATATGAACTCCAGCCTCATCACCGCTCTCAACGCGGTCATGAAATCCTGGCATGACAGTCGCAATGCCAATGTGCCTGAGACCTTCTCCTTCCAGTCCGATGCCCAGGTCACCAAGGTGCTGAACAACATGGCATCGACCTATGACGGTATCATCGACAACTGGCTGTCCGGCATTCCGGAATCATCGGAACGCGAAGCTTTGTTCTCGCTCGCCTGGAATGCGCCATCCATGCTGGGCCCCAAACTGAAGGCGGCGATCGAGACCGGCAATCGCGCCGAAGCCTGGTATGAGATCCGCTATAATTCGCTCTCCTCGTCGCTGCCCGACAGCGTCAAGGGCGCCATTGCCAATCGCCGCTATGTCGAGGCGGAGGTCTTTTCGCTCTACGATGCCGACAACCGTCCGAGCTTTGCCGAAGCGACCGAGATCGGCCGCATGATCGCGGCGCATCACGACCGGATCGCCTGGTACGAAGATAGCTACGACCCTGTCCGGGCTGGCGAAATCAAGGGCGTCGACATTTCCGATCTGGCGGGCGAGATCAATGCCGCAGCCAGGGTCGTGCTGAAGAAATTCCAGTTGCCGGTCAATCGCGCAGTCGAGGATATGCAGGTTGCCGGAAACGGTATCGCCGATCTTGAGGGCGATGCCACCGGATACGACCATACCGGCAATGATGCCGATTTGCTGATCGGCGATGCCAACGTCAACCGCCTCTCCGGAGGCACTGGGAAGGATACGCTGATTGGATCGGGCGCCGCCGATTTCCTGAACGGCGGCACCAGCGCAGACCTGTTCGTTTTCTCGCGACTGACAGATTCATCCGTCGCCAACCCCGACCGGATCGAGGATTTCGGTATTGGCGGCGACCGGATCCATCTCGCCGGAATGGCGACCGACCTTCACTTCATCGAGGAGCGCAACGGGGTTTTTTCCGGTACGGCTCCCGAGATCCGCTGGTTCTGGTCGAAGAACGATACGATCATCGAAATCGACAGCGATGGTAACGGTGCGGCCGACATGAAGATCGTGTTGAGCGGCAAACAGGTTCTCGACGCAAGCGACTTCCTTCTCTGATCCAACTTTGTCTTCGGCCTCCCAGGTGTCGACAGCCCAGCCCGTCTGTTTAACCGTGAACACGCGAGAAGGGATCTTGACAGGTTCAAGAAATAGGTAGATCGGTCTACATAAAGGAGACAAACGATGGGCGAACGCATGTCTGCCAAGGATCGATTGCTGGCGGCGGCAGCCGAACTCTTCTATCGCGATGGCGTTGTTGCCACCGGAATCGATGCGATCACCGCGCATGCTGGCGTCGCAAAGATGAGCCTTTACAACAACTTCTCATCGAAGGCGGAACTGGTGAATGCCTATATGACAAAGCGCGTGGTGGATTGGCGTGAAGGATGCGATGCCCGGGTCGCGGCAGCAAAGACGCCGCATGACAAGGTTCTCGCCGTCTTCGATTCCTATATCGAACATGCCGGTCTCGCCTATGACTGGGGCTTTCGCGGCTGCGGCCTGCTCAATGCGGCAGCCGAACTGGCGGTCGATGACCCGGCCCGCAAAATTGTCGCCCAGCAGAAAACGGAGGCCGAGGAGCGTATGCGAAGCCATCTCTTTGAGATGCGTCCCGACGGCAACGAGGAGATGATCGGCGCCGTTGCCGAACATCTCTCCTTCCTGCTCGAGGGAGCGATGGCGCGGGCTGGGCTCGAAGGGCATGACGGACGCCTGCGCGCGGCCCGCAAGCTTGCCGTCTCCATTCTGGAGAGCCTATGACAGCCGCCAAAGAGACCATTACCAACCAGCCAGCCATCACCCGCAACGCAACCTTTCTCTTCACCATCCTCGCCGAAATCCTGCTCGTCGTCGCCTGGAGCGGCGGTTTCGTCGGTATTCGCTTTACGATCGATCAGGCACCGCTCTTTCTCATCCTGTTCTGGCGCAGCCTGGTATCTGGACTGATCCTGCTGCCTTTCGCCCTCACCATCGGCCCACGCCTGCAGTGGCGGGCAGTGAGCGGCCAGATCCTCTATGGCATCTTCGCGATGGCCACCTATCTGGCGAGCTATGCGCTGGCGATCGAACTTGGGGTTCCGACAGGGTTGACCGCGCTGATCACCGATCTTCTGCCCCTGGCGGTCGCGTTGCTCTCCTGGCCTGTACTCGGCAAGGCGTTGACCGGACGCCAGTGGCGAGGCTCGATCATCGGGTTTGCGGGCGTCCTGATTGCCTCAAGCCCGGCGCTGCAGACGGGCACAGCACCCCTATGGGCCTATGGGCTGCCGCTCTTTGGCACCCTGTCGCTGGCGCTCGTCACCCTCATGCTCAAGCGTGGCGGTTCGGCCTCCGCAATGCCGGTACATCAGAGCCTCAGCATCCAGTGCCTGGCAGCAGCCGCGGTCTTCGCGTTCTTTGCTCTCGGCGAAGGCAGTCTGATGCCCGTTCTGACGCTGGAATTTGCCGGAGGCATTCTCTGGCTCGTCTTCGTCGCTACCTTCGCTGCCTGGGGCATCTACTATGTGGCGCTCAAGACGACCTCGGCTGCGCGTGTGACTGCCGTTCTCTATCTCTCGCCGCCGGTGACGATGATCTGGGCCTATATCGTTTTCAACGAGCCCCTGTCTTCGCTCATGTTCATCGGCCTGTTCGTCTCGCTTGCCGGCATCATCATGGTCGCGCGCGGCTGATGGTTCCCAAAGGCCGGGTTGAACCTCTGTCCGGCTGACATCAAACACCTTCCCGCCAGCCATCCGTTGTCCTAGAAGAAGAGACTGACAAACGGAATCGGAAGACCATGACGACGGCACGCGACATCATCGACGCCCTCAAGCTCGAGCCCCATCCCGAAGGCGGTTATTACATCCAGACCTTTGCCGACCCGGAAGGCGTTGACGGACGTCCGCATTCAACGGCGATCTATTACCTGCTCGAAGGTGGTGACCGTTCGCATTGGCATCGGGTCGATGCCGTCGAAGTGTGGCTCTACCATGCCGGCGCTCCGCTGGAACTCCGGCTTTCGGATGATGGGATAGAAAGCCGCGCGATCACCCTCGGACCAAACATTCTTGCCGGCGAACGTCCGCAGGGGCTTGTGCGCAAGAACGAATGGCAGAGCGCGCGCAGCCTTGGCGACTGGACGCTCGTCTCCTGCACCGTCGCGCCCGGCTTCCGTTTCGAAGGGTTCGAAATGGCCGCGCCCGATTGGGAGCCCGGCCGGGCTTGAAGCTTGGTATCACAGCCGGTCGGCCAGCAGCATGGCGGCACCCTTGAGGCCGGCATCGCGCGCCTTGATGACCTTGACGGGAATGTTGCGGACATAGTCCGACATCACGCCCTTGGCATCGAAGGCGCTGCGGAAACGACCGTCATGCAGGAAGGGCAGGATATGGGGTGCGATGCCCCCTCCGATATAGACACCCCCTGTTGCCCCGTGCGCCAGCGCCAGGTCCCCCATGAAACGACCGAGCCAGGTGACGAAGTAGCCCAGAACCTGACAGGCAACGGGATCGCTCTCGCCATCGGCAAGCGCAATGATCTCCGACGGTGACAGATCCACCTGCTGGCGCCCGGCCTCCTGAGCCAGAATGGCATAGACGAGCGACATGCCTGGCCCGGACAGGAGATGCTCTGCCCCCACATAACCGATCCGCGCCGCAACCCTGCTGCGCAGCCAGAATTCCGCTTCGGTTTCAGCGGCGAAACTCACATGACCGCCTTCGCTCGGAAGCGCTGTCCACACACCGTCGATGCGCACGAGTGACGCCACACCAAGCCCGGTTCCCGGGCCCGAGACGATTTTCGTTCCATCGATGTCGACCGTGCCGCCACCGATATCGTCCAGATCATGGGCGGACAGGACCGGCAGGGAAACCGCGATCGCCTCGAAATCATTGACGACGGAAACCCTTTTCATCCCGAGCGTCTCGCATAACTCTTTTCCCGAAACCCGGAAACTGCGGTTCGTCATCACCACCTCGCCATTGCGGACCGGACCGGAAACCGCAAGACACATCAGGTCCGGCGCCTGCGGCACCGAAGCGAGATAGGCGGAGATGGCAGTCTCGATCGTCTCGAAACCGGCACTGCGCAAACTGACGAAATGATCGACCTTCAACTGATCGATATCGATGATCGCAAATCGCATATGCGTGGCGCCGATCTGCCCGACCACGGCCTGACGTCCAAACGAAATCATCGGTTTATTCCTCTCCCGCAATGCTTGGTGTTGAAGCCACGTTGACATGAAGCGACATGCACCGCTTTGACGAATATCAAAGCGCTGTCACAACCGTGCGTTAGGATGGCTTCCAAGTTGGACCGGCATGGTCCGGCAAAACGATGAACATTGGGAAGGAGACCAGCATGAACGAGTTGATCCCGCATATCGCCTGGTTTGAAACGCTGCAGCGCGTCGATGTCGCCAGTGTCGGCGGCAAGAATTCGTCGCTTGGCGAAATGATCCAGCATCTGGCCGCCCAGGGCGTCGATGTGCCGCCGGGCTTCGCCACTACGGCGGATGCCTACTGGACCTATATCGACGCCAACAACCTGCGGGAAAAGGTTTCCCTCCTCGTTGGCGACTGGCAGCGCGGCAAGATGAGCCTTGCCGAAACGGGGCAGACGATCCGCACCCTCATCCTGCGTGGCGACTGGCCTGAAAGAACCGCGAACGAAATTCGCGAGGCCTACCGCGAACTGTCCCGCCGTGCGGGCAAGACGGACAGCCCGGTTGCCGTGCGCTCTTCGGCAACCGCCGAAGACCTGCCCGATGCCTCCTTTGCCGGCCAGCAGGAAACCTACCTCAATATCCGCGGCGAGGACGATCTCCTCAATGCCTGCCGGCGCTGCTATGCCTCGCTCTTCACCGACAGGGCGATCAGCTACCGCCAGACGCGCGGTTTCGACCATATGAAGGTCGCGCTTTCGATCGGCGTGCAGCAGATGGTCCGCTCCGATATCGGCGGCTCGGGTGTTATGTTCTCGATCGATACCGAAACCGGCTTCGACAAGATCGTGCTGATCAACGCCGCCTGGGGCCTCGGCGAAAATGTGGTCCAGGGTGCGGTCGATCCGGACGAATATCAGGTCTACAAGCCGCTGCTCGACAATCCGGCTCTGAAGCCGATCATCGAACGCAAGCGCGGCGCCAAGGCGATCAAGATGATCTACGGCTCCGGTGAAACGCCGACCCGCAACGTGCCGACCTCGAAGGCGGAACGCGCTGCCCTTGTTCTGAGCGACGATGAGATCATGGTGCTCGCGCGCTGGGCGACCACGATCGAACGGCACTATGGCTGCCCGATGGACATGGAATGGGCCCGCGACGGCGAAACCGGTCGCCTCTATATCGTCCAGGCCCGGCCGGAAACCGTCCAGGCCCAGCGCAAGGCGCCGGAATTCCGCTCCTATACGATTGCCAGCAAGGGCAAGACGCTCATCAAGGGCCTGTCGATCGGCGATGCCGTCGTCTCCGGCCATGCCTGCCTGATCGAAAGCGCCAAGGATATCGACCAGTTCATCGATGGCTCGATCCTCGTGACCTCGACCACCGATCCGGACTGGGTGCCGATCATGAAGCGCGCCGCTGCCATCATCACCGATCATGGCGGCCGCACCTCGCATGCCGCCATCGTCAGCCGCGAACTGGGCCTGCCCGCGGTCGTCGGAACCGGCAATGCCACCGAAATTCTCCATACCGGCCAGGAACTCACCGTCTCCTGCGCCGAAGGGGACGAGGGCATGGTCTATGAAGGCACGGCCGAGTTCAGCGTCGAAACCGTCGATGTCAGCAATCTTCCGACGACGAAGACGGGCGTGATGCTCAATCTCGCCAATCCGGGTGCGGCCTTCCGCTGGTGGCGGCTGCCGACAGACGGTATCGGGCTGACCCGCATGGAATTCGTTATCAACAATGCGATTCAGATCCATCCGATGGCGCTCATCCATTTCGACCGCCTGAAGGACGAGAGCGTCAAGCAGGAAATCGAGACGCTGACCGCAGGTTATGCCAACAAGCCGGACTATTTCGTCGACAAGCTGGCGCGCGGGCTCGCCCGCCTCTGCGCCTCGACCTATCCGAAGCCGGCGATCATCCGCATGAGCGACTTCAAGACCAACGAATATGCCGGGCTCATTGGTGGCGCCGATTTCGAACCCAGCGAAGAGAACCCGATGATCGGTTTCCGCGGTGCTTCGCGTTACTATTCGCCGCGCTATCGCGAGGGCTTTGCGCTCGAATGCCGGGCGATCAAGCGTCTGCGCGAGGAAATGGGGTTCACCAATGCGGTGGTGATGATTCCCTTCTGCCGCTCCGTCGGCGAAGCCAAGGCGGTTCTGGAAGTGATGGCGGAAAATGGCCTTACGCGCGGGGAAAACGGTCTCAAGGTCTATG
Organism: Fluviirhizobium alvei; assembly: GCF_030551875.1. Classification (GTDB taxonomy): domain Bacteria; phylum Pseudomonadota; class Alphaproteobacteria; order Rhizobiales; family Rhizobiaceae; genus Rhizobium_E; species Rhizobium_E alvei. Next base: position 82,580 of record NZ_JAUOZU010000005.1, read on the forward strand.
TGATGTGCGAGATCCCCTCGAACGTCATTCTCGCCGCCAAGTTCGCCGAATATTTCGACGGCTTCTCGATTGGTTCGAACGACCTGACGCAGTTGACCCTCGGCGTCGACCGCGATTCCGGCGAACTGTCCGATCTGTTCGACGAACAGGACGAGGCCGTCAAATGGATGATCGCCCGCGTGATCGATGAAGCAGGCAAGGCCGGTGCCAAGATCGGCCTTTGCGGCCAGGCGCCGTCCGATCATCCGGAATTCGCCCGCTTTCTCGTCGAATGCGGCATCGACACGATCTCGGTGACGCCCGATAGCTTCATCAAGGTCAAGAAACAGGTGGCAGAGGCCGAAAAGGCCTCCTGATCCCGATTGACCGGGCGGCTTAGCGCACCTGCTGGCCGCCCACATAGACCTCTGCGATATTGGCTCGGGAAGCGCCATAGACGATCTTCTGCAGGATCGTCTCGCCCGCGTCCCTGTCATCGAAGAGCCGGATCGTTCCCTTTTCGGCACGCGTATCGACGACAATCGCATCAAACAGATAGCCTTTCGTGAACTGGCCGACCGGAAGATCGAGCGCCTTGGCGCCGCCGGCGGTGGCGACATGGAAGGCCTGCCGGAAGTCGATCCGGCGGGCTGCGCCCGAGGCACGCTCTTCCGGCGCGCGATCGGGATCGACGCCGGTCTCAAACATGCGTGAAACCAGGATCGCAGCGCGCGCATTCTCAAACAGCGATGCGCTCGGACCACCGGAAATGTCGGTGCCCATCCCCACATGCATGCCTTTTTCGAGCGCCGCCCGCAGCGGAAACACTGCGCCGGCAAAATAACCGTTCGAAAGCGGGCAATGCGCCACCCCTGCCCCGCGTTCGACAATGCGGTCCATGTCGCTTGCCGTCAGCAGGTTGGAATGGGCGAGCATGGTCCGCCGCGTCATCAGGCCGAACCGATCGAGACTTTCGGTATCGGTCATGCCATGGCGGTCGAGAACATAGCCATGTTCCCAGTCGCTTTCCGAACAATGGGTCTGTACATGGCAACCGCATTCCCGCGCCAGCGCGCCAAGCCCTTCCAGCGCCGCATCCGTGCAGGCCGGGATGAAACGCGGCGTGATGACCGGATGCACGAGGATTTCGCGATTTTGCGGATGCGATCGGACATAGTCGATCAGCGCGCGGGTGCCGGCAATCGCCTCTTCCGGCGAGGCATCGCGATAGAAATCCGGGCAATTCTCCGGATGGTCCATGGCGACCTTGCCGACGAGCGCACGCTGGCCCTTTTCGAGGCAGATATCGACAAGCGCACGCGTCGCATCCTGATGGATGGTGGCGAAATAGAGCGCTGTCGTCGTGCCGTTGGCGAGCAGATCCTCGACCAGCATTCCATAGGTCTCGCGGGCGAAGGCGAGATCCGCATAGCGGGCTTCGAGCGGAAAGGTGTATTTTTGCAGCCAGACTTCGAGCGGCACATCGAGCGCATCGCCGAGCTGCGGATATTGCGGCGCATGCACATGGCAATCGACCAGCCCCGGCAAGAGATAGCTTCCTGCGGGCAGGACTTCTAGCACGCCGGCCGCCTCCAGAGCGGTACGTTTTTCCGTATAGCCGGGCGCATCGCTTTTCAGCACATCGCTGATCCGGCCCTCGGCATCGATCGAGATCAGCACCTCTTCCAGCACCTCCATCCCGGATGGTTCGGGCGCATGAAAGGCCGTTGCGAGGAGGGTGCGGTTGCGAAGCGTCATTCTCTCATTCCATTCTCATTCCCGGTCATCTCTGGCCGGACAATCTCACGTCAGGCTGCGGTCGCGAAGGGCAAGTGCGGCCTCCCGGAAGCGCGCCATAACCTCGACCTCGTCTATCCCGGCCACCACGCGATCTTCCATCAGGATCTGGCCATCGACGATCGACATCACCACATCATCGGCACGGGCGGAATAGACGAGCGCGGCTGCCACATCATAGACCGGCAGGCAATGGGCCTTGTCGAGATCGACCATGATGAGATCGGCCTTGGCACCCGGTTTCAACCGCCCGGTTTCCGGCCGGTTCATCGCCTTGGCGGCCTCGCAGGTGGACATTTCGAGCAGCTCGCGGGTTTTCAGGAACTCGACATCATGGGTCTTGTCCTTGTGGATCATGCCGGCGAACTTCATCTCCTGGAACATGTCGAGGCTGTTGTGGCTGGCCGGGCCGTCGGTCGCAAGCCCCACCGTGATGCCGGCCTCGCGGCAGCAGCGCAGGCGAAGCGTGCCCGAATCGAGCTTGGCATTGCAGCAGGGACAATGGCCAATCTTCGTTTCGGTCTCGGCAAGGATACGAATATCCTCGTCATCGAGCTGGGTGCAGTGCGCCGCCGTCACATCGCCCTTCAGAAAACCCAGCGAATGAAGCCATTTGACCGGCGTCGTGCCATAGGTTTCGCGCATATAGGCCATTTCCTGCGGCCCTTCGGCGAGATGGGTATGGATCGCAAGCCCATAGGCATCGGCAACCTCGCGGACCTTGCGATACATGTCCAACCCGCAGGAATAGGGCGCATGCGGCGAAAGCCCGACATGAACCCGGTCATTGCCGGTCCGGTGATGGGCACTCACCTTGTCGCCGAAACGGTCGAGCGCCTTCCAGGACCAGTCGGTGATCGGTTCATAGATGCCGCGATCAGCAAATCCGTAGCCGAGCGTCGCCCGTAGCGGCACCTTCTTCAGCGCGGCAATCTGCGGCTCGACCCGGTAGGCATCGAAATGCTCGTTGAAGCAGGTCATGCCGGATTTGACCATTTCGATCAGGCCCATCAGGCTCGCCCAATAGAGCGTTTCCTCATCGAAATTGCGCTTGAGCCGCCACATGGTCGACAGCCATTCGAACAGCTGCACATCCTCGAGAATGCCGCGCAGCAGCATGTTGGAGGCGATATGGGTATGGCAATTGACGAAGCCGGGCATCACCACCTTGCCTCCGGCATCGATGATGCGGGAAGCGTTCGTCACGTCGATCTCAGACGACGGCCCCACTGCGACGATCTCGGCGCCGCGGATGGTCACGGTCCCGCGCGTAATCTCCGCCGCCCCGCCCATAGGCAGGACGGTGGCGTTGACGATGGCGAGATCGAACGTGCGCGTTTCACCCATCGATCAGGCCGCCATCAGCGAGGTGCCGTAGGTCACGCCCTTTTCTTTGAGCCAGCGGCGATAGGCGATCGAGGAGGCATCGGCGCGGGTCGGGATCTCCGAGCGCGGCTCCATCGGCAGCAGCACCGGCCTCTGGTTTTCGAGGATGATGCGATCCTGCAGGAAGATGAGCTGCTGGAACTGGATGAGTTCGCTTGTCGTCGAGACATCGTCGATCAGATACATGACCGGATGCGCCCGGCAACGATCGGGATCGAGCGGCTGCACGAACAGGCAGATCACATCCCAGCGATTGGCCGAATTCGGGCAGGTCTTGTAGAGCAGCGTCGTGAACGGCGTCATCACCCGGTAGATATACTGCGTCATGATGCCTTCGGTGGCCGAGAGGGCTGCCTGCGGCTGGAAGAACTGGCAGTTGGTCGCCCAGACCTCATCGACATCGCGACGGATCTCGACATTGTAATGCTCGACCTCGGTATGCGGCTCGGAACCGAGAATATCGGTATGGACGAAGGGAAAATGCGCCATGTCGAGGAAATTCTCGATGATGCGCAGACCCGACGCCTTCACCGAAACCGCCCCGCACGGCACGTAGCGACGATCGGATTCTTCGGTTTCCGGCACTGGGAAGATATCGCGCTCCGGCGTTCCGAGCGTTGTCCAGATGAAGCCGAACTTGCTCTTGATCGGCAGCGGCTCATCGCGCCCCTCCGCCTTGACTGTGATCAAGCCATCCTCGCTGCGGATCATCTCGAGATCGACGCCGAGCAAGCGGTTCGGCGAGGTTCCGACCGAAATGGCCGCCTCGGTTTCGATGACATACCACTGGTCCAATGAGGCTCTGTCTGTCGCTTTGGTCATATCGAAACTCCTGGTCTCAAATGTTGTAAATACGGTCCATGACAGTCTGGTGCCTGTCAAGCAAGCCGCCGATATCGGCAGCGGTGAATTCGCCGCCGGCAATGACCTGGCGACCATTGATGAAGGAATGATCCACCTTGAAGGGGCCGCACATGACGAGCGCGGCAAGCGGATCGCGCGAGGTGCCGGAGAGCCCGAGCTGGCGCAGTTTGATCGCGATGAAATCGGCGCTCATCCCCGGCGCGAGATAGCCGATATCGTCGCGACCGAGGATCTTCGCGCCACCGCGCGTCGCCATCGTCAGTGCCTCGCGGGCCGAGAGAGCCGCCGGCGTGCCACCGAAACCACCACGTCCGCCCGGTGTCTCGGAGAGATACTTGTTGGGCGCCACCCGCTGCAGCATCATGGCGAGGCGCGCTTCCATGAACATGTTGGACGTATCGTTGGAGGCCGAGCCATCGACGCCCAGGCCGACCGGAACGCCCTCGTCGAGCATCTCGCGGATCTTGGCGATCCCCTGCCCGCAGCGCATGTTGGCCGACGGACAATGGGCGACGCCGGTGCCGGTCTGGGCAAAGAGGTCGATCTCTTCGCTGGTCATGAAGATCGAATGGGCAAACCAGACATCCGGCCCCAGCCAGCCGACGCTCTCGGCAAAACCGACCGAGCGCATCTTGTAGACATCGTGGCAGTAGATTTCCTCGAACAGGTCTTCGGCGAGATGCGAATGCAGATGCACGCCCTTGTGGCTGCGCGCAAGCGATGCGGCATCCTTCATCAGCCCCGGCGTCACCGAAAAGGGCGAGCATGGCGCAAGAATGATCCGGCTCATCGAATGGCGGGAATTGTCGTGATAGGTCGCAATCAACCGTTCGGCATCCTTGAGGATAGCCTCTTCCTTCTCGACGCAATTGTCTGGCGGCAGGCCGCCCTGGCTCTGACCACGCGACATCGCCCCGCGAGCGGCGTGAAAACGCAGGCCCATATCGTGAGCCGCATCGATCGTCGCATCGAGCGTGCAATTGTTCGGCAGGATGTAGAGATGGTCGGAACTCGTCGTGCAGCCCGAGGCCATCAGCTCGGCCATCGCCACGCGCGCGGAAATGCCGATCGCCTCGTCATCGAGATTGGACCAGATCGGATAAAGCGTCTTCAGCCAGACCAGCAGTTCATCATCCTGCACCATCACCCGCGTCAGGTTCTGGTACATATGGTGGTGGATGTTGACCATGCCTGGCATGACGATATGACCGGAAAGATCGTGCACCTCGTCGGCCGTGACCCCGACGAAGTCCGCCATGGTGCCGACCTTTTCGATCACATTGTCACGGATGAGGATCGCCCCGTCCTCAAGTTCGCGGCCCTCGTCATCGAAGGTCGCGAGATAGGCAATGTTCTTGAACAGTTTCGTTGTCATGTCAGTCTCGGATTGGCGGAAGGAAATGGCGGCGCAGACCGTTCATCAGGCGGCCGCCTTCACATCTTGAACGAGGAATGGGATGAGCGCTTCTGCAAGCGCCTCGGGTGCGGAAAGCTGCGGAACATGGCCGGTCTCAAGCGTAACGTTGGCGGCACCCGGAACGAGCGCCTGCATGCGCCGCTGTTCGACAATGCCCACCGATCGATCAAGCGCTGCTTCGATATAGAGCCGTGGCAGCCGCCCGAACCGGGCGGGCGTCGGTTGGGCGGTGAGAGCAAAGCCCCCGAACGGCTGCGGCCGCAGCCGACCCACGGCATCCTCGGCAACCTCCGGCGTGCAATCGTGATAGAAGATCGCGCGCGCCACATCGGCCTCCGCCCAGCAGGTCGACCGATCCGAAGACCAGAGAAGATGCGGGGTGATGCCGCCGATACCTCCCTCTGCCGCAACGCTGTCCTGCAAGGTCTTGAAGCCCATGCCAGCCGGCAGCATCATGCCGGCAATATAGGCGATCCGCGACACACGTTCGAAAAAGCGTTCGGCAACGGCGGTAGCCACCACGCCGCCGCCGGAATGGCCAACGACACTGACCTTGCCCTCGATCCCGTCGAGGATCTTGCCGATATGATCGAGATAGAGGTCGAGATCGACCGCATGAGCCGGCACGTCATCATAACCGATGCCCGGCAGATCGACGGCGATCGCTGTCAATCCACGGCTTTCCAGGAGGGGCACGAACCGTTTCCAGGTCCAGCTTCCCTGCCAGGCGCCATGAATGAGCAGCACCGGATCAGCCATAGGTCTTGGCGAACATCTCCATGAGATGCCCTTCCGTGGTCGTCGGTGCGTATTTCGGCTCTTCGCCGGGCTTCAGGCAGGTCGGAATGCAGACGACCTCGTAATCCGGCGCGCCATCATAGAAGAAGGGCACCGAATAGCGTTCGCGACCGGAGGCATTGACGACCCTGTGCAGGGTCGATTTGTAGAGATCATTGGTCCAGCGGGCCATCGCATCGCCGAGATTGACGACGAAGGTTCCGGGGATCGGATCGGCATGGATCCAGCTGCCGTCATTCTTGTCGAACACCTGCAGGCCGCCGACATCGTCCTGCATCAGAAGCGTGATCGCACCCCAGTCGGTATGGGCACCGGCGCCCTTCTCGTTCTTCGGCGCATCCGGCCGCTGCGGCGGATAATGCAGAAGACGAAGCGTCGAGAGCGGTTCGACCTGATAGCCGTCGAAATAGTCTTCCGAAAGATCGAGCGACAGGGCAATGGCCTGCATCAGCCGGTCGCCGAGCTCCTGCATCGCCGCAAAATAGGCGAGCATTGTGGGGCGGAAGCCAGGCAGATCCTGCGGCCAGACATTGGGGCCGCGGTTGAAGCGGCCGGCGCGCACCATCGGATGATCCTCACGCATTTCGAGGCCGATATAGTAGCCTTCCTTGCGATCGGGCGGCGCTCCGGCCTCGAGCGTCTGGCCACCCAGCACCTCATAGCCGCGATTGCACTTGGATTTCTTCGATTTCTCGAGATCCATCTTGGCTTCGGATGGCAGCGCGAACAGCTTGCGCGTCTCGGCAAAGACGGCATCCATCAACCCCTGCGGAATGCCATGGCCGGCACAGTAGAAGAAGCCGTTGCCGATGCAGGCTTCCCGCAGGGCCCTGGCGACGGCGAGCCTGTCCTCCGGATTGGATGAGGTCAGACCACTCACATCCACGACCGGAAGCGTCGCCTGATCCACGCGTCGAGCAAGGTTGGATTCCATGCGTCTGTCCTCCGGCCGGTCTGGCGGTTGAAGCGAAGGCAACACCCGCCTTAGCGGATGTTACGGAAATAGGGTTCTCCGAGTGCTGCCGGTGCAGCCATCAGCCGCTTCATCCGCTGCCAGGCAATGACCGGCACGATGATGAAGGCGATGGTGCCGAGATAGGGCAGCATCGACAGGAAGGCCGGTGCGATCGGCCAGCCGCGCGCCTGACCGACGAAGCCGAGCGCGGTAATGAAGCCGAAGAGCAGACCGGAGAGAGCAGCCGGAATGGGCCGGTAGCCGGCAAAGATGACCAGCGCGACGGCAATCCAGCCGCGACCGGCGACAACGCCATCCGACCAGGCCGGTACGAAGGCGAGCACCAGATAGGCACCGGCACCGGCAGCCAGGGCAGAACCGGCGGCAACATAACCGAACCGGATCAGCCCGACCGGAATACCGGCCGCATCCGCCGCTGCCGGATTTTCACCGACCGCGCGCAGGTTGAGGCCATGCCGGGTGCGGAACATGATGTAGGAGAGCCCGATCGGCAGGATGATATAGATGAGATAGACCAGAATGTTCTGGCTGAAGAAGGCCTTGCCGAACACCGGGATCGACGACAGAACCGGCACGACGATGCCTTCGAAGGTCGCCGGCACCGGCATGCCCGAATAGGCCTTGCCGATGGTCTGGGCGAGACCCGTTCCCATCAGCGTCAGCGCCAGACCGCAAAGAACCTGGTTGGCGCGCAGCGTCACGGTCGCAAAAGCAAACAGCGAACCGATAAGGCCACCGACCAGCAGGGCGGCCAGAAAGCCGATGATCGGATGGGGCGTGGCGGTGACGGTGGCGACTGCGGTGATGGCCCCCATCGCCATCAGCCCCTCGGCGCCAAGATTGACGACGCCGACGCGCTCGGCCAGCACTTCGCCGATGGCGGCAAGCGCCAGAACGCCGCCTGCCAGAAATGCCGTGGTGAAAAGACCGGTCAGGAGTTCCATGGTCCGTTTCCTCTCAGGTCTTGTCGCGGATGATGCGATAGTGCGACAGTTCATCGCCGATCGCGGTCAGGAACAGGATCAGGCCGGTGATGGCCAGAACCGCAGAAGTGGTCAGCCCCTGCGTCTGCAGGATGATCCCGGAATTCAGAATGAACGCCATCAGGGCACCGGCGAAGATGACACCGAGCGAGGAGCCACGCGCCAGCACCGCCACCATGATGCCGAGATAGCCGTAGCTGTTGGAAATGCCGCCCTGCAGACGATGCACGGTGCCGGCAATTTCCAGCATGCCGGCAATGCCGGCAATGCCGCCGGACATCAGCATGACGGTGATGAGATGCCGACGAGCCGCGATGCCGGCATATTTGCCGGCCGAAGCGTTGGAGCCGATCAGGCGGACTTCGTAACCCCACTTCGTGAAACTGAGGACCAGCGCCATACCGATCGCCATGATCACCGCAATCGGCAGTCCCCAGTGAACGAGACCCCAGAATTCCGGCATTTCGGCGGGAATGCGGGCGGTCGCCGAATTGGCGACACCGCCGCGTTCGCGCCAGGCATCGGTCGAGACATAGAAAACCAGCAGGATCGCGACGAAGTTCAGAAGCAGCGTCGTGATCAGTTCGTTGACATTGGCATAGGCACGCGCCAGCGTCGGCACCAGTATCCAGACCATGCCGCCGATCGCACCGGCGATGAACATGAAGACGAGGCTCCAGGCTTCCGGCAGCGGCACGAACAGGCCGACCGCGGTGGCGGCAAAGGCGCCAGCGTAGAACTGGCCTTCGGCCCCGATGTTCCAGGCGCCGATCTGCTGGGCAACTGTTACAGATAGGCCGGTCAAGATCAGCGGGATGATCAGGAGCCCCAGATCTTCCATGCCGAAGGTGGAACCGAGCGAGGCTGTGACGACCTGCAGACCGAGATCGATCGGATTGTTGCCGGTAAAGGCGAGAATGATGCCAGCAATCACGAGTGCCAATGCAATGGCGAGAATGCGGGCGGCGAGCGCCATGCCGGGATTGGCAGAGGGAAGCCGTTGCAGACGGAAATTAGCGGCCATGGGCTGCACCTCCGGCATGACCCTTGCCGCCCATCATCAGGCCGATTTCCTCGATATCGACATTGTCGTTCTGAACGACACCCATGATACTTCCTTCATAAAGCACGGCGATGCGATCGGAGAGATTGAGCAGTTCCTCGAGCTCTTCCGAAATCAGCACGATGCCGGCACCGGCATTCCTGAGTTCGACGATGTAACGCAGCATGGTGTTGATGGCGCCGACATCGAGGCCGCGGCTGGGATAGGCCGCGACGAGGATCTTGTTGGCGACCCGCATTTCGCGGCGCGCCACCAGACGCTGCTGGTTGCCACCCGACAGGTTGCGGATCGGCATGCCGAAATCCGGGATCGCGACTTCCGCCACCGAGGCGATTTCGCGCGCCAGCGTTCCGGCAGCACCCGGCTTGTAGATGCCGCCCACCGTTACCGGCGGCTTGCGATATTCCCGCATCACAGCGTTGACGGTGATTGAAAGGCCCGGCGCGAGACCGGAATGCAGCCGGTCTTCCGGAATATGGCCGATGCCGCGATCGACAAACTCGGCGGCATTCGCCCGCGTGACCTTTTCGCCATCGATGCGGATTTCACCCGACGAAATCGATCGCGTGCCAGTGAGGATCTGGCTGAGTTCCCGCTGACCATTGCCGGCCACCCCGGCGATGCCGAGAATTTCGCCGGCACGGACATCGAGCGAGATCCCGTGCAGGGCCTTGTCGCCACTGTCTTTGAGCGCGATGACATTCTTGAGGCTCATCACCGGCTTTTCGGAGATAGGGGCGGCGCCTTCCGGGCGTCCGCGCATATCGGCAAGCACGATATCGCGCCCCACCATCATGCGGGCCAGCTTGGCGGGCGTGCAATCGGATGCAAATTCGGTCGCGATCTTGCGCCCGCCGCGCAGGATCGAGATGCGATCCGAGATTTCGAGAACTTCGTCGAGCTTGTGCGATATGAAGATCACCGCATTGCCGGTCGAGACGAACTCCCGCAAGGCCTTGAACAGTTCGCGCGCCTCGGCCGGCGTCAGGACTGCCGTCGGCTCGTCGAGAATGAGGACTTTCGCCTCGCGGGCGAGAACGCGGAGAATTTCGACACGCTGCTGCTCGCCGGTCGACAGTTCGGTGATGCGGGCAGCCGGCCGGACCTGGAGATTGAACTTGCTTGCGAGGGCGGCCGTGCGCGCTTCGAGAATGGCGGCAGAGGCGCGGCGCGGCGTTTCCTTCCAGCCGAGATGGATGTTTTCGGCCACCGTGAAGGCATTCACCAGCTTGAAGTGCTGGTGCACCATGCCGATACCGGCGGCAATCGCCTGTTGCGGCGAGGCAAATTCGCGCCCATAGCCCTCAATGATGATCTCGCCGCCGTCCGGCTGGTAGATGCCGGTCAGAATGTTCATCAGCGTCGATTTTCCGGCGCCGTTTTCGCCGAGAAGCGCATGGATCTCGCCAGGCATGACATCGAGATCGACATCCTCGTTGGCGATCACGCCGGGGAAATATTTGGCGATCCCCTTGAGTTGCACGAGTGGTGCGGTGCCGGGTGGCGCCACGTATTTCTCTGGATGTTCGGTCATTCGGAGCACCGGCTGGAAAAGGAAAGGCAGGGAGGACGGGCCGAAACGGCCCGTCCAGGATGGCGATGGATCAGAGGCCGGTGACGCCTTCGATCGACCAATCCCAGTTGTAGAGTTCGAGCTCGGTCATCTGCTGGCCCTTGGCAACCTTGACATTGCCCTTGGAGTCCTTGAGTTCGCCGACGAACGGCGACCAGCCACCGAGGATCTTGTCGCGAACGGCATCGGCTGCCTTGCCGACTTCTGCCGGGACCTTCTCGCCCCAGGCATCGCGATCGACGCCGGCGCCCATCGAGAAAAGAGCGGTTTCCGGCGTCCAGGTGCCGGCGAGACGCTTGCCGACCTGCTCGACATAGTACTTCTTGAAGTCGATAATGATCGAGGAGACGTACGAGTTCGGGCCATAGCGACGGATGTCGGTGTTCCACATGGCAGCCCAGACGCCGCGCTTTTCAGCAACCTGCAGATAGGCGGCTTCGTCCATGATGCCGAACAGGAAGTCGCAGCCATTGTCGATGAGTGCGGTGCCAGCCTGGGCAGCGGCCTGCGGATCGAACCAGGAATTGATCGCGATCGTCTGGCAGGTCGCGTTCGGATTGACGGTGCGCGCACCCATCAGGAAGGCGTTGGTCGAAGCATAGACCGAAGCAACCGGGAAGGAAGCGACATAGCCGAGCTTGCCGGTCTTAGACAGCATGCCGGCGGCAACGCCGACAACGTAGGTCGGATACCAATGGGCCAGATAGTACCAGCCGAGATTGTCCATGGTGATGTGGCCGTTGCATTCCATGAAGGCCACTTCCGGCGCCCGCTTGACGACTTCATGCAGGAAGTCACCGGTCGAGGACGTGTCGAAGATCATGTTGGCACCTTCGCTGACGAACTGGCGATAGGTACGCGTCGCATCGGCAGAGTAAGGAACGTTCTCGACCTCAAGCACCTTCTTGAGCTTCGGGAAGGCTTCCTTGACGGCGAGCACGCCCTGATGGTGGCTCCAGGTCCAGCCTTCATCGGTGACCGGGCCGACATGGCCGAAACCGATCACGGCATCTTCTTCCTTGACAGCAGCAAGGGGAGAGGCCGCAAAGGCCGGACGGATGAGACCCGACGGCAGCACGGAAGCAGCCGCACCGGCTGCGGCCATGTTGAGAAAGCCGCGACGGGAAAGATTACGCAAGTCGATCATGAGAACCCCTTCTGGTTGGTCGTTACGCCTCGGAAAACGGATCTCGCTCACCGGCCGGCGTCTCGTGGGGATTAAAAGCAACTAGCATGCCAATCCCCATTCCAGGCGGGATACGACTTTCGTCGGCGGTGTTTCGCTCAGGATTGGCCGCTAGACCATTTCCGAAACACCGCCCTCCGCCGGGACGAAACACCGGTCTGCACGCCATCGGAACGGTCGATTTCATTGAATATTTACCGTCCGATGGAGCGAAAAACCGCCATCGACAACGACCTTTCCAAATTGCAGATGTTCGGAATAGACGGAAAAATTCGACGGACAGTTTGCGTAAAAAGCAACAACTCCCTCGAAAAAACCGCTTGAAAACATAAGGACGCCAAGGCTACATTGATTAAAAGAAAGGCGAGCCTATTTTTTGTGCATTTGCCTTTCAGATCGCATTAAAAAAGGTGCAGACGCGTGAACGGGTCCTCGAAGCCGCTACAGAATATTAGGGATAGCGAAGAAAAAACCATTGCAACTTCAGAGGGATGCCGATGAACGCTGCAATACGCTTCACCTTCATGGGCACCATTGCCTGCGACAGTTTTCTGGAGTTCGCGCGCCATCGTGCCCGACGCCTCGATCTCGATCTCGACATCGGCCGTTGCGACAATGCGCGGGTAGAACTGACCGTTCAAGGTCAGGAAGCTCTGGTCGACATGTTCGAAATGGCCTGCAGCCTCGGCCCCTACGATTGCATCATCCTCGATGTCCATCGCACCGAGACGGCGCTCAAAGACACATTGCATTGAACCGCTATATTCAAAGGAGTTCACCATGACTTTGCAATCCGGCTGGGTGCCTGTTGCACTCACCACATCGATCGAGCCGGGCAGTTCGGCCGGCGCGGTCGTCAACGGCGCCGAAATCGTCGTCTGGCGCGACAGCAAGGGCGACATCCATGTCTGGGAAGATCGCTGTCCGCATCGCGGCATGCGCATGAGCTTCGGCTTCGTGCGCGGCGACCAGATCGCCTGCCTCTACCACGGCTGGGCCTATGATAAGGGCGGGCAGTGTCAGTATATTCCGGCCCATCCCGATCTCGAAGTGCCGAAGACGATCAAGATCCCGACCTATGCGGTCGAGGAACGCGACGGCATCGTCTGGACCTGTCTGAGCGAGGATGCCGATGTCGCGGGCCTGCCCGAGACGGGCGGCGTCGCAAGCCCCGTCCGCAGCCTCTATGCCGATTGCGCGATCACTGCGGTCGCCACCACCCTGTCCGCTGCAGCCCTGCCCGATGCGGCCGGTCTCGACCATCCCGCGAGCGTCGAAACCCTTCTCGGCAACTGCTTCCTGCTCACGGCAGGTGCTTTGAAACTGCTTATCGCCTGCCAGCCGGTTGGTCCGGCAAAGACCGCCCTGCATCTTTCCCTGATCGGTCAAGCGCCCGCGTCGGCGGCGGAACTGAAGGCGATCGCCCGCTGGGCGGAAGGCCTGCGCCGGTCGCTCGAACAGACCAAAACCGATTTCGCCGAGGTGGCATGATGAGCACGCTGACCCTTTACAACTACGACCTCGACGACAGCTGCTATCGCGTCCGGCTGCTGCTCTCCATGCTCGACAAGGACTATACCGCCTTTACCGTCGACATGGTTCCAGGCAACGAACATCTGAGCCCGACGATGCTGGCGAAGAACCCGACCGGCATTCTGCCGACGCTGGAAGATGGCGACCTGACGCTCTACGGGCCGGAAGCCGTTCTCGCCTATCTCGCCAAAGCCTATGATCCCGCCGGCACCTGGCTGCCTTCGGATGCGGCCGGTTTTGCCGCCGTCATGCAATGGCTGAACTTTTCCGCAAGCCTGCTGACCGCCGCCTCCGAGGCGCGCAAGGTGGCGCTCTTCGGCCTTCCGGGTGACCTTGAAAGCCTGAAGGCATCCGCAAAAAGCGCTTTCCGGATCATGGACGATCATATGATCCTGCGCCAGATCGACGGGCTCGAATGGTTGGCCGGCACCGGCCCGACGCTCGCCGACATCACGCTCTTCCCGATTTTTGCGCTCAGCCGCGATTTCGGCATCGATCACGACGAGTTCCCGGCCCTGCGTCGCTGGATCCGCCGTTTCCGCGCCCTGGCAGGTTTCAAGACCATGCCCGGCATTCCTGATTATCACTGAGGAGCCACCGGCATGTCGAAAATCACCCGTTTTTCCGTAGCGCCACTCGCCAGTATGACGCGCCGGATGGCCGACGTCGCTTCCGGCCGCGCCACCCCCGACCTGGTCATCGGCGGCGCCCGCGTGCTGTCGACCTATTCCGAACGCATCCTTGCCGATCGCGAGATCTGGATTGCCGGTGGCCGCATTGCCGCCGTCAAGCCGGCCGGCACCCACAAGGGCGGAGCCAGATTCTACGATGCCAAAGGCGGCATCATCGCGCCGGGGCTTGTCGATCCGCACATTCATATCGAATCGAGCATGGTGACGGCCTGCGCCTATGCCGAGGCGGCACTTCTGAACGGCACCACCACGATTTTCTGCGACAGCCACGAGATCGGCAATGTCATGGATGTCGCCGGTGTCGAAGCGATGCTGGAAGATGCCCGCCACGCACCGCTGTCGATCTTCCTCACCGTGCCGTCGACGGTGCCGGCCACCTCTCCCGAACTCGAAACCGCCGGTGGCGACCTGACGCCCGACAAGATCGCCGCCCTGTTCGACAAATGGCCCGAAGCCGTCGCTCTTGGCGAAAAGATGGATTTCGTACCGGTAACGATGGGCGATGAGCGTAGCCATGCGATCCTCGCGGCAGCCCTTTCGCGCGGCAAGCCGGTTTGCGGCCATGTCTATGGCCGCGAATTTGTCGCCGCCTATGCGGCGGCCGGTGTCAGCGATACCCATGAGGCGATCGACCGCGACATTGCTGACGACATGCTTGAAGCCGGCATCTGGCTGTTCCTGCGCGGCGGACCGCCGACGACGCCCTGGCATTCGCTGCCGGAAGCAATCAAGACGGTGACCGAACTCGGCGCATCCCACAAGCGCATCGCCGTCTGCACCGACGACCGCGATGCCGACGATCTGCTTGCCTTCGGCATGGACTGGGTCGTGCGCGAGGCCGTCAAGGCCGGCATGACCAAGGAACAGGCCTGGTCGATGGGGTCGCTGCATGGCGCGACCCGCTTCGGCAAGGAAGGCGAAGTCGGCGGCCTGGGTGGCGGACGGCGCGCCGATCTCGTGCTGCTCTCGGACAATCTCGAGCCGATCAGCACCTGGTATGGCGGCGAACTGATGGTCGACCAGAAGAAGATCACGCCGCTGCTCGACGAATGCCTCACCGATCTCTGGCGCTATCCTGAGGCCGCCTACCATACGGTCAAGCTGCCGAAGGAACTGAAGCTGACACCGGAACTGCCGACCACGACCGTGGTGGCCAACACCATCCGCACCGAACTGCCCGGCATCATTCTCGGCCACGAGAAGATCACGCTGGAACCGGCCAACGATTGGCAGACCCATTTCGATCGTCATGGTCTCTGCTTCGTCACCGTCATCGAGCGTCACGGCAAGTCGGCCGGCAATGTCGCCCATGCGCTCCTGTCGAACTTCGCGCTGAAGAGCGGCGCTGTCGCCTCCTCCGTCGGCCATGACAGCCACAACATCATCATTGCCGGCACCAACGAAGCCGACATGCAGGTCGCATTGCGGGCGATCGAGGCTAATCAGGGTGGCGTCTGCGTGGTGCAGGATGGCAAGGTTACCGCCATGGTGCCGCTGCCGATCGCAGGCCTCCTGTCCGACAAGCGCGTCCATGTGGTGGCCGAAGAGGTGCAGAAGCTGAAGGTGGAATGGGAAAAGGCCGGTTGCACTATCCCCTACATGGGCTTCAACCTCATCCCGCTCTCCGTCATTCCGGAAATCCGCATCACCGACAAGGGGCTTGTGACCGTGCCGCAGATGGAGATCGTGCCGCCTTTCGAGGCGGCCTGATCCGGGAGGCGCCGCATGGATCCCTTCCGGCTCGGCCTCGTCGCCACCCGCATCCACTATTTCCAGCTGGTGGCGCGGCTGGGCTCGATCCGGCAGGCGGCGCTTGCCCTCAATGTCGCGCCCTCCTCCGTCAGCCGCATCCTGCGGCAGCTGGAGGAGGAACTCGGCACGCCCCTGTTCGAACGGGTGCGCCAGCGGCTGAAACTCACGAGCGCGGGCGAGTTGATGCTCTATCATGCCCGCGCCAGCCTGACCGAACTCAACCGCGCCTGCAACGAAATCAACGATCTGCATGGCCTGCATCGCGGCACCATGTCGATCGCCATCGTTGAAAGCGTCGCCCGCGGCCTGATGCCGTCAGCACTCGAATCCTTCTGGACCCGTCATCCCGCAATCACGGTCGACATCAAGGTCATGGGCTCGCAACAGGCCGCCAATGCGGTGGCCGAAGGCGAATGCGACCTGGCGCTGGTGTTCGACGTGCGGGTGCCGCGCACCATCCGCCGCATCGCCCAGGCCTTCCTGCCGCTCGGGGTTCTCGCGCTGCCCGACAGTCCGATGGCGGGCCGCAGCGAATTGAAACTGTTCGATCTCGCCAACGAACGGGTGATCCTGTCCGATTCGTCGCTGATGCTCGGCACCTCGGTCGAGGATGCCTTCAACCGCTCCTTCATCGATCTCGCCCGCCGCTCGCGCACCAACTCGATCGGACTGATGGTCGACATGGCCAAGCGCAATCTCGGGACCGTGTTGCAGACGCGGGTCGGTGTCGAACAGGAACTCGCCGAAGGCACCCTCAAATTCATACCGTTGCGCGACGCGCGCCTTGCACCGCGCAAGCTGATGCTGCTCTCGCGTTCGGAGAAGGAAA
Organism: Fluviirhizobium alvei; assembly: GCF_030551875.1. Lineage (GTDB taxonomy): Bacteria > Pseudomonadota > Alphaproteobacteria > Rhizobiales > Rhizobiaceae > Rhizobium_E > Rhizobium_E alvei. The sequence goes on from NZ_JAUOZU010000005.1 coordinate 99,408, forward strand.
TGTCGGATGCCGCATCCGCAATGGGCCGTCTGCTGGAGCAGGCAGTCGATCGTCTGGCCGCGGAACCCGCTGTCTGAGTTGTTGTCTTCAAAACAACAACATCATCGAAAAATGCCGTCTATTCGGCACAACTCGCTTTTGCCAGATTGGGGTCGAACAGAGGGTCCAGCATGAAACAATCTTCCGTCGACGCGGTCATCCGCGGCCTCAAGAAAGCAGGGGTGAGCGTCGTCTGCTACCTGCCCGATTCGCTTTTCAAGGAGCTTTATCCGGCCCTTGATGCCGATCCGGACATCCGCACCATCCGCGTGACCAATGAGGGCGAAGGGGCTGCCATCTGCGGCGGCGTGTTCCTGTCCGGCAAGCGGGCAGCACTCGTGATGGAGAATTCCGGCCTGCGCGCCTCGGTCGAGCCGCTTGCGCGCATGGGGCTTGGTGCCGGCATCCCGGTCGTCATGCTGATGAGCTATCGCGGCGAACTCGGCGAGAACAACTGGTGGGCCATTCCGCATGGCATCACCATGGAACCGGTGCTGAATGCGTTGCGCATCCCCTATCGCGTCGTGCGCGAGGAAGAGGCAATCGAACAGTCGATCGTCGATGCCTACAACTGGTCCTACAACGCCTATTATCACTCGGCCATCGCGCTGGGCGGGAGCATCGTCCGATGAAACGCTATGACTGCATGAAACTGCTCGCCGACCGGCTCAAGGACGAACTGGTGATCCTGTCGCTCGGCGCCTCCGTGGACGAATGGTACAACGCCGCCCCGCATATGCGTGAGGCCAGCCTGTTCCAGCAACAGCTCGGCTGTGTTACCCCCCAGGCCTTCGGTCTGGCAGCCGGGCTTCCCCATCGCCGCATCATCTCGCTCGATACCGATGGCGGCATGATGTTCAACCTCGGCATTCTGGCCACCCTCGGCAACGAACAGCCCAAGAACCTGTTTGTCGTTGTCTGGGACAATGAATGCTACCAGTCGATCGGCGGACCGCCGACGCATACGGCCTTCGGTCGCGTCGATATTGCCGCCATCGCCCGCGGCGCCGGCGTCGACAATGCCTATACCGCCCGCACGCTCGAGGAATTCGAAGCCCATTGCGAGGCCGGATTGAAGGCCGACGTTCCCTATATCGTCGTCGCCAAGGTGGCTGGCACCGTTCAGCCCGACATCAAGCGCAAGCATTCGGACGGACGCGAGGACAAGTACATCTTCGTCCGCCATGTCGAGGCCACCGAAGGCATCGTCATCATGGGTCCGAGCGAGCATAATTGAGGGAAATGATGGGCCTCCTTTGGACGTCTGCGGGAAATAACCCCTCCCCAACCCCTCCCCACAAGGGGGAGGGGCTTGACCGGCATTCCACCAACGAGCGGACAGCAACAAGGACAGGACGGCGCCACGGGGTTTCTCCCCCCTTGTGGGGGATATGGCCGGCAGGCCAGAGGGGGTCTTCGCCCGGAATGCTGAAAGGTCGACCATGAGGAATGCTCCATCCCTCCCCACCCGCCCACTCGAAAAGGCCTACGACTATATCGTCGTCGGTTCGGGATCGGGCGGCTCTGCGGTCACCCGCCGCCTGATCGACGGAACCGATGCGACCGTTCTTCTGATCGAGGCCGGTCCCGCAGGGCTCGGCATTCCCGAGATCGATGACCCGACCCAATGGGTGCCGCTCGGGCGCAGCCAGTATGACTGGCTCTATGATTATGCCCCGTCCCGCCATGTCAACGGCCGCACGATCGGCATTCCGCGCGGCAAGGTGCTCGGCGGCTGTTCGGCGACCAACGCGATGATGTGGTATCGCGGCCATCCGCTCGATTACGACGCCTGGGGTGAGGCCGGCTGCGCGGGCTGGAGCTTTGCCGAATGCCTGCCCTATTTCAAACGGGCCGAAGACTGGGAAGGCGGCGAGACCGCCTATCGCGGGGCTGGCGGGCCGCTCCGGATCGAAACCAGCAAGGCGCTGCATCCGATCGCCCAGGCAATGATCGACGGATCGGCCGAACTCGGCATTCCGGTGATCGACGATCCGAATGGCGAAAGCAACGAGGGGGCCGCCCCTTCGAATTTCAACATCGTCGGCGGCAAACGCTGGAGCTCCGTCACCGGCTATCTCGCACCCGTTTTCGACCATCCACGACTGACGATCCTCACCGGTTCGCTCGTGACCAGCCTGGTGATCGACAAGGGACGCATTACCGGTATCCGCCATCTGGTCGATGGCAAGCAGATGGAAACCGCGGCAACGACACAGGTGGTGCTTGCAGCCGGCGCTTTCGATACGCCGCGACTGCTGATGCTCTCCGGCATCGGTGATCCGCAAGAACTTGCGCGCCTCGGCATCCCGACAGTTCATGCCCTGCCCGGCGTCGGCCGCAACCTGCAGGACCATCCTCTGGTGCAGGCCGTCGTCGTCCGCTCGCGGAAACCGCTTGGCGACAAACTCGACAATGGCGGCGGCTCGATGATGAACTGGAAATCGCGGCCGGATCTGATCCAGCCCGACATCCATGCCTTCCCCGTTCAGGGCAATTCCGCCGAACCGAGATTGCGCGAACTCTACGATCTTTCCGGCGAGGTCCTTTCGCTCGGCGCCGGCCTCATGCATTCGAAAAGCGTCGGCCATATCCGCATGTTAGGGGCCGAACCTCTGGCGCCGCTTGAAATCCAGCCCAACTATCTCGCCGAACCGAGCGATCTCGATGCGATGGTGATCGCCGTCGAGACCATGATGGATCTTGCCGAAACGAAAGCCTTTTCGGGCCTGTTCGACGGTTTTGCCGCGCCACCCGCAAGGCTCGATCGCGCCGGTATGATCGACTTCGTCCGCAATGGCTGTTCGACCTTTTTCCATCCCTGCGGCACCGCGAAGATGGGTTGCGACGACGACGCCGTCGTCGATCACAAGCTCAGACTGCGCGGCCTCTCCGGCCTGACGATCGCCGATGCATCGGTGATCCCGATCATTCCGACCTGCAACACCCATGCGCCGGTGACGATGATCGGCGAGCGGGCTGCCGATTTCCTGATTGCCGCCGCCTGACCGCCACCGACCCGAGGACCGACCGATGACTGGAGAAACAATGGACAAGACCGGAATGATCCTCGCAGGCGAAAGCCTCCTGACCATGGATGCCGAAAACAGCGTCATCCGCAACGGCGCCGTCGCAATCCTGGACGGACGCATCATGGGCGTCGGCACGCTTGAGGCGATGAAGGCAGCCTTCCCGGCCTATAGCCTCAAACACCTGGCCAACACGGTGCTGATGCCGGGCCTCATCAATGCGCATGCCCATTCCGGCTTTCTGCGTGGTACGGCCGAACATCTTCCGGTCTGGGACTGGCTGACCATCCACATCAACCCCATGCACCGGGTGCTCGAACCGCATGAGGCGGAAGCCGCCTCCTGGCTTTGCTATGCGGAATCGGCGCTCTCCGGCACCACCACCGTGGTCGACATGTGGCGCTACATGGATGGCAGCGCCCGTGCCGCAGAAGCGATCGGCACCCGGCTTCTGGCTGTTCCCTATGTCGGGGAACATCCCGACTACAACTATTTCGACACGCTCGACATGAACGAGGCGATGATCGAAACCTGGCACCGCAAGGCCAATGGCCGCATCAATGTCTGGGTCGGGCTCGAACATCTCTTCTATTCCGACGAGGCCGGACAGCAGCGCGCGATCGAGATGGCCAAGCGCCACAAGGTCGGTTTTCACACCCATTGTTCGGAGGCCGAGGTCGAGGTTGGCGGCTTCATCGAGGCCTATGGCAAGCGGCCGATGTATGTGCTAGAAGATCTCGGCTTCTTCGAAGCGCCGCAGACGATGCTGGCGCATGCCGTCTGGCTCGAACCTGCCGAGATCGAGCTGATCTCGAAATACAGGGTCTCGGTGGCGCACAACCCCGTCTCCAACATGAAGCTCGCCTCCGGCATCGCACCGATCGCCGACATGCTGGCCGCTGGCATTCCGGTCGGGCTCGGCACCGATGGCGAGAAGGAAAACAACAATTTCGACATGTTCGAGGAGATGAAGGCCGCCTCGCTGCTCGGCAAGTTGCATCATCGCGATGCCGCTGCGATGGACAGCTGGCAAAGCCTGCGCATGGCGACCATCCTCGGCGCCAAGGCCATCGGGCTCGATCACGAGATCGGTTCGATCGAAGTCGGCAAACGGGCGGATATCATCGCGGTCCGCAGCGATACGCCGCGCATGACGCCCTTCTTCCCGGATGGACCCTATTTCAACCTGCAGCACAATCTGGTCCATGCCGTACGCGGCAGTGATGTCGCCATGACGATGGTCGATGGCAAGATCATCGTCGAGGACGGACAGCTCAAGACCGGCGATCTCAAAGCCATCATTGCGGATATTCACGCCATGGCGCCCGCCCATTTTGCCCGTCGCGCTCGTTGGCTGGCGGAAAACGGCGGCGGCACCAAGAACTGGATTAGCGAAAAAGGAACGGCGGAATGAAGACGACAGATCAGGTCGCGCTTAACGACTGGTACGCGATCGCGACCGCAAGCGAGGTGACCTCCAAACCGTTGAGAACGAAGCTGCTCGGCCAGGCAATCGAATATGCGCTCGGCGAAGGCGGCGAACCGATGGTGCGCGAAGTGCTGGACGATGGCTTTGGACCGCCGCTGCCGGTGAAGGTCCGCTATGGCTGTCTCTTCACCACGCTTGGGACGCCGACCAAGGATATCGTCCATATCGAGGAGGCAGAAGAGGACGATCGCCGCTTCGTGCTTTGCGGCTGGGTGACGATGCGCGCTTCCGGCCTCAGGGTGGTCGAGAACTTCCTCGACATGGCGCATTTCCCCTTCGTCCACACAAACATCCTCGGCGCCGAACCGCATACCGAAGTGCCCTCCTATCTCAGCGAAATCCGCCGTGATGTCGATGAAGTCTGGGCCACCAACTGCACCTTCTTCCAGTCGCGCATTGCCGCCACCGAAAGCGCCGGCGATTTTGTCCATCTCACCTATCGCGTTCCCTCACCCTATGTGGTGATGCTCTACCGCGTCTGCCCCACCTCGCCGAACCGGCTCGATGCGATCGCACTCTTCATCCAGCCGATGGAGGAAGGACTCTGCCGGGCCCAGCCGGTGATGTATCTGGTCGACAGCGTCTCCTCCCACAAGGCGCTCCTGAACTTCGAACAGGTGATCTTCCTGCAGGACCGCATCATCGTCGAAAACCAGCGCCCGCTGCTCTTGCCACTCGAGCCGAGGGCGGAAATTCCGACGCGAGCCGACTCCTCCTCCATCGCCTATCGTCGCTGGATCAAGGAAAAGGGCCTGCGCTACGGCACCACCGCCGGAGGACATTGATGCAGATCTGGCGACCGGCCTCTGTCAGCGATGTCTTTTCCATTGCCGCGTCGCAGCCGGGCAGCGTCCGGCTCGTGGCCGGCGGCACCGCCTTGCAACTGGACTGGGCCAAGGGCGTGCCGAAACCCGCCCGCCTCATCGATCTGTCACGCATTGCAACGCTGGACGGCATCAGCCAGGAGGCTGGCAGGATCCGCATCGGCGCCAATTGCAGCCTCTCCGAACTGATGGACGACCGGAGGATCGTCCAGAGTTTGCCGCTTCTGCATCAAGCCCTCGGCCGGGTCGCGGGTCCGACCATCCGCAATCTCGCGACCATCGGCGGCAATGTGGCAGGCCGAACCGGTTGCCTGTTGCCGGTGTTGCTCGCGCTCGATGCCCATCTCGAAGTCGCCTCACCCACCGGCATCGTCTGCGTGAAGCTGGAAGACTGGCTGTCGCGATCGCCGGAACCGATCGAGGTTCTGACCGCCATCCTGCTGACGCCACAGAGTTCCTCGGGCCAATCGACGTTCCGCAAGGTCGGATTGCGGGCCGCCTTTTCTCCCAGCATCATCAATGTTGCCGGCATCCTGAGTTTGCAGGCCGGCATTATCATTCGCGCCCGGCTGGCCGTCGGTGGCGGCATTGTCCGTCCGACCCGGCTTCGTGCGGTGGAAGCGATGCTGGAAGGCCGCACCCACGCAACGCTCGACTGGAAGAGCATCCACCGCCATCTGGTCGAAGTGATCGATGCGCCGGACGATGACTTTCGCAGCAGCCGTTATCGACGGTTGGTCGCCGCCAATGCGCTGGTGCATGGTCTCGGCGGAACCTTGCCCAAGGTGAATGCGGCTCTTCCGGTCTCGCCGCTTCAGACCCGTCCGTCCGGACCCGATGGCGAAATCGAGCTCAGTCACGCCACCCATCCGCATCTCTGGCATAAACGCCCCGATGTCGAGGCGAAGATCAGCGGCCATATGCCCTATCTTACCGATACCCGCCTTCCGGACATGCTGGTTGGCCGCATCCTCAGGGCCGGACGCCCGCATGCCCGAATCCTTTCGATCGACACGACGGCGGCGGAATCGCTGGCTGGTGTCGAAGCTGTCGTCACCCATGCCGATATTCGCGGCCTCAACGCCTTCGGCATCGTGATCCAGGATCAGCCGGCGCTCTGCCATGACAAGGTGCGTTATGTCGGCGACCCGGTCGCAGCCGTCGCGGCGGTGGATGCGTTAACGGCAGAAGCCGCGCTTGCCCTGATCAAGGTTGTCTATGAGGATCTGCCTCCGGTGACCGATCCTGAGGAAGCATTGTCGAATGATACCGTCACCGTGCATGACGGCGGCAACCTTCAATGTGAGCTGAATTTCGCCCGCGGCAATCTCGAGGATGGATTTGCCCGCGCCAGCCATATCGTCGAGGATGTCTATGTCACGCCACGCCAGATGCATGGCTTCATGGAAACCGAAGGCGGCTATGTGCTGGTCGATGAGGATGGCAACCTGCTTGTCTCCGTCGGCGGCCAGCATGGCTCACGCGATCGACTGCAGCTGTCGCGCATCCTCGATCTGCCGGAAGAGCGGATCCGCGTCGTCACAAGTCCGACCGGCGGCGCCTTCGGCGGCAAGGACGAACTCTCCGTACAGCCGGCACTCGCCCTTCTGGCGCTCAAGAGCGGTAAACCGGTGCGACTGCAATTGTCGCGCGCCGAATCCGTGATCGCCGGCCAGAAGCGCAATCCGATGGCGATCCGTATGCGGACTGCCTGCGATGCTGAGGGTCGCCTTTTGGCCCAGGAAGTGGATGTGCTCGCCGATGCGGGCGCCTATGCGTCCCTCGGTCCCGGCGTTCTCGAAACTGCGCTCGAACATGCCGCCGGCCCCTATCTGGTCGACAATGTCCGCACGCGCGGCCGTCTCGCCTACACCAACAACGGCATCTGCGGTGCCTTCCGCGGCTTTGGCGCCAACCAGATGACCTATGCGATCGAATGCCAGATGGACCGGCTTGCCCGCGCCGTCGGCATCGACCCGATCGAAATCCGTGCCCTGAACATGCGCAAACCCGGCATGCCGGGCTATCTCGGCCAGGCGGTCGCCCCCACCGAACGCTGCGACCAGATGCTGGCTGCAGCTTCCGCTTCCCCGCTCTGGCACGCGGCACAGCAAGCCACACTCGATCCTGCCGAATGGCTGATCGGTACCGGCATGGCGATGAACTACCAGGGCAACGGCCTCGGCTCCGTTGTTCCGGACCCTTCCGGCGGACGGTTGGCCCTGACCCCGGACGGCCAGATCGAAGGCGGTTTCGGCCTCGATGAAATGGGCCAGGGTCTGCTGACGCTCATCAAGGCGACGGTGGCCGCAGAACTCGGCTGTGCCCGTGAGGACGTCAAGGCAACGGTGGGCGATACGAGGCTGGCGCCGGAATCAGGGTCAACCACGGCATCGCGCGGCACCTCGGTCGTCTGGGCCTCGGTAAAGATGGCGGCGCCGGAATTCTCGATGCAGATGCGTCAGGCTGCAGCGTCGCTGCTCGAACGCGATCCTGACGACCTCGTTTTCGCTCCGGGCGGCTTCGCTGAACGAGGCTCCAACAGCGGCGAAATTCTGATCACCTACCGCACGCTCGCCAGCCGCGTGCCAGCAGATGCCCTGCCGAGCGTGACGGTGGCCTACGAATTCCCCAAGAACGATTACAGTGCCGGCAATGCCCGCTTCATTTTCGCCTTCGGCGCCTGTGTGGCACGGGTGGCGATCAGTCGCGTGACCGGCGAGATCCGCATTCTCGATCTCAACCAGCACACCGCTGCCGGACCGGTAATGGACCTTGCCGCCTATCTCGGGCAGATCGAAGGCGGTGCGGTGCAGGGGCTCGGATTCACGCTGACCGAACATATGCCCATGCGCGACGGCCACTATCTGCAGGCCAATCTCGACAGCTACATGATGCCGGGGATTGCCGACAGCCCTGCTGCAATGCGGGCCTTCGCGCTCGAAAGCCTCGATGAACGTGACGAACATGGTCCGCGTGGCGTAGGCGAACTCGGTATCGGAGCCGTAACGCCCGCCATTGCGAATGCCGTGGCCCAGGCGCTCGGCCAATGGCCCGCGACAAGCCCCTTCCCGCCCGAAACGATCCTCGACATGCTGGAGATGCCGGGATGACGATCAGCTTCCATCTCGACGGCCAGCACAGAACCATCGATGTGCCCTGGGATACGCCGATCGCCACTGTGCTGCGCGACACGCTGGAACAGACGGCAACCAAGGTCGCCTGTTCGGTGGGGCGATGCGGCGCCTGCATGGTGCTGATCGACGGAAAGCCGGTCAATTCCTGCATGGTCATGGCCTGGCAGGCCGATGGCGCCGATATCCGAACCATCGACGGGCTCTGGCAACTTCCAGGCGCAGAACTGGTGCGCGAAGCGCTGGTTGCCGAAAATGCCTTCCAGTGCGGCTATTGCGCGCCCGGTTTCACCATCACGCTCTGGGCCTTCCTCCGCGATCATCCCGACGCAAGCGAGGCCGAGATTCGTGCCGCGCTCGAAGGCAATCTCTGCCGCTGTACCGGCTACCATTCCATCATCCGTGGTGCACTTCGCGCCGCCGACATGCTGCGCGGTCAAAAGGCCGGCGCGGCGGGAGAACCATAATGACCGCGACCCACACCTGGCCCGAACCTGCAACCGAAGGCGCTCGTGCCTTTCTTGCGACCCCGCGCAAGAAGATCCTGATCGACAATATCTGGCGCGATGCGTCGGGCCTCTCGACCTTCGAGACCTTCGACCCCGCTTCCGGACGCAAGCTCGCCGATCTTGCCGAAGCCACCGCAGCCGATGTCGATGAGGCGGTCGCTGCCGCTCGCCATGCGCTCAACGCTCCGGAATGGAAGGCGATGACACCTTCGGCGCGCGGCAAGCTGCTCTGGCGGATCGCCGAAAAGATCGAGGCCCATGTCGACGAACTCGCCGAACTCGAGACGCTCGACCAGGGCAAGAGCTTCAAGACCGGGCGTTTTGGCGAAATTCCCGCCTCGGCCGAACAGTTCCGCTATTTTGCCGGCTTCTGCACCAAGATCCTCGGCACCACCATCCCCACCTCGATTGCCTACCAGCCGGCCGGCAAACAGATTTTCGCCTATACGACGCGCGAGCCGATTGGCGTCGTTGCAGCGATCACGCCGTGGAACTCGCCGATGCTGATGGCGGCCATGAAGCTGGCGCCGGCGCTGGCCGCCGGCTGCACCATCGTGCTGAAGCCGGCCGAGGAGACCTCCCTTACGGCGATCCGTTTGATGGAACTGATGATCGAGGCCGGCCTGCCGAAAGGCGTCGTCAATCTCGTGACCGGCTTCGGCGAAATCGTCGGTGCCGCGCTTACCGGCCATCCGGATGTCGACAAGGTCGCCTTCACCGGTTCGACCGAAGTGGGCAAGCTGATCGTCGGTGCCGCCCGCGGCAATCTCAAGAAGCTGACGCTCGAACTCGGCGGCAAATCGCCGGCGATCATCATGCCGGATGCCGATATGGCGCTTACCATTCCCGGCGTCGCACGTGGCATCTTCGCCAATTCCGGCCAGGTCTGCGTTGCCGGCTCCCGCGTCTATGCCCATCGCGCCGTCTATGACGAGGTCGTCGAGGGCCTGTCGAAGACGTCCGCCGGCATGACGCTCGGCCATGGTCTCGATCCCGCGACCGATCTTGGTCCGCTCGTCAACCGCAAGCAGGCCGATCGCGTGGCCGGTTTCATTGCGGAAGGCCGTGCCGAGGGGGCCGAGGTGACGGCGGGCGGCCATCAGTCCGGCGAATTCTCGACCTTCTTCGAGCCGACGGTGGTGACCGCCGTGCGGCCCGACATGCGGATGATGCAGGAGGAAATTTTCGGACCGGTGGTTGCCGTGACCCCGTTCGACGAACCGGACGAGGCGATCGCCTTTGCCAACGATTCGCCCTATGGTCTGGCGGGAAGCGTCTGGACCAGCGATCTGTCGAGCGCCCACCGGCTGGCAGCCCGCGTGAAAGCCGGCACGATCTGGATCAACTGCCATTCCTATTTCTCGCCCGAATTGCCGAAAGGCGGCCATCGCCAGTCCGGCTGGGGCTACGAGAATGGCGCGCCGGGCCTCGACAACTATCTCGAGACCAAGACGGTCTGCGCTGTCATCTGATGGTGCGGGCCGGCGTTATGGCAGTTCCGATTCAAGGCGATCTGCCGCAACGGCCCCCTTCTTCAGCTTGTTCTCGCGGAAGAAGATGAAGAGACCTGAGGCGACGATAAGCGCGGCACCGGCCATCATCGTTGCCGACGGCAGGTCGTGGAAGAAGATGTAGCCGAAAATGATCGCCCAGAAGAGCTGGGTATATTGCAGCGGCGCGACGATGGCGGCATCGGCGAGCTTGAAGGCGCGGTTGACCAGTACATGCGCCGTCATCGACACGACTCCGAGCAAGGCCAGCAGCGCCACATCGCTGGCTGCCGGCGGCACCCAGGCAAAGGGGATGGTCGCAAGTCCCGCAACGCCCGCGCCAAGGGTCTGCCAGAACACCAGAACCGTATCAGGCGTTCCGCGCAGGCTACGGGCGGTGATCATCATGAAGGCAAATGCCATGCTGCCGAAAATGGAAATCAGCGCCGGCGCCGAGAAGACGGCCTTTGACGGCTCAAGTGCCACCATGACGCCGACGAAGCCGATCGCAATCGCCGTCCAGCGGCGCCAGCCCACGCGTTCGCCTAGCAGGAAGGGTGAAAGAGCCGCCACATAGATTGGCGAGGCGAGCCAATAGGTCATCACGTCGGCGAGCGGCATATAGGCGACGGCGAAATAGAAGGCAGACACTTCCGCCGTTGACAGAACCACGCGACTGATCTGCAAAAGCGGCCGATCCACTGAAATGAGCGGTCGGACCCCGATTTTCCAGACGAACGGCGCCAGAACGATCAGGGCTGCAATGCTTCGGAGCAGGATGACCTGCCCGATCGGAAAAATCCCGACCAGCCATTTCCCCATCGTGTCATTGAGGGTGAACATAAGCATGCCGGACAGCATGACGAGAATGCCGTTGCGGGCGGCGTTCGCGCCGATGCCAAACCTGTTCAACTCTGCCTCCGCAACAATGCGACGGACCGGCCCGCCGTGAAACCGCTCTCTTACAGAAGCACATTCCCGCTGTCGATCGAATACCTGGCGACGATGCCCATGATAGCGACGGGCAAGGCTGGGAAGCACCGGCAGGACAAAACGCCGCCCCCCTCATTCCGGTGATATCCAAACCCGAAGTTCTGTGAGATGATCATTATCAAGAATCGCAACCGGCAATCTTCGCGAGCAACAGAGAAACATCTGTAGCGTGTCGAGGATGAAACCAGTGCATGACGGGAGAGACAAGTGATGATGTCGCGAGACTCGACCTCCGATCCTCGACCACTGCCCGGCCTTTGTGTCGGCTGCAATGTGCGCGCCAACGGTGTTTGCAGCGCCCTCGGGATGGATCATCTCCACGAACTTTCCCGCCACGCGAAACGATCGCTACTGCCCTCAGGCAAGGAACTTGTCATGCAGGGCGAAGCGAACGAGACCTACACCAACATGGTGCATGGCGTGGTCAAGTTGACCAAGTATATGGCCGATGGCAGGCAGCAGATCGTGAGCTTGAAGTTCGCCCCGTCGCTTGTCGGCAAATGCGCCCATCGGGAAAGCGCTGTCTCTGCCCTAACCGCCACCGAGGCCCAGGTCTGCAGCTTTCCGCGCGACGTGCTCGAGATGATCGCCAGCAAATCGCCCGCGGTGGAAACCCGCATGCACCAGCAGGCCTTGATGGAACTCGATCAGGCGCGGGAATGGATGCTGGCGCTCGGTCGCAAGAATGCGCAGGAAAAGCTCGCAACCTTCCTGGTGATGGTGGCGCGCAGCAATAGCCGCAACAGCCAGATGCGACAGCAGTTCCAGTTGCCGCTCAACCGGACCGAGATCGCCGATTTCCTGGGATTGACCATCGAGACCGTCAGCCGGCAGCTCACACGACTGAGACAATCGAATGTCATTTCGCTGCGCGACAGCCGTCATGTGACGATCAACGACAGCCGGGCGCTCGAACTGATGTCCGATCACAGCCTCGCACAAACGCTGAGCCATTGAGCGTTGCAGACAGCGAGGAGCATTTCAGAGGTGCGGCGTTCCAGCTCCGATGCCGAACAGGCCGCTCACAGGAACGGTGCCGAAGGCGATGATGGCCAGGAATGCGATGGTCAGAAACAGGGTCATGGCGGTTCCTCAATCAAGAATGGCTGTGGCCGAAGCGACGGAGGCTTTCGCTTCCGTCGTTCCGAACAATGAGGCGCCCAGCGACAGGGTGATGATCGCAACAAGCATATAGGCGATGATCTCTTTCATGGCGGTGCCTCCTGAACTTGGAAACACTTTGCCTCAACAAACCGGCCGCGTCTGTTCCCGACGGAACATCCTGGATCAAGCCCGGAGCGCCCGCAAGGCATTGAGGATGACCGCCATATCGATCGCCTCCTGGATGAGCGCGCCCTGAACGGGCGGCAGATAACCGAGCGCAGCAGCAGCCATGGCGAGGATCGACAGTCCGAGGCCTGCGACCACGCTCTGGGTGGCAATGCGGCGCACGTCTCGCGCCAGCCGCAATGTCTCCGGGATCGCCGAAAGATTGTCGACAAGAAGCACCATATCTGCCGCCTCTGACGAAGAAGCGGCCCCGGACACGCCCATCGAGACCCCGACATCGGCTGCGGCCAGAGCCGGAGCATCATTGACCCCGTCTCCGACCATCATCACCTTCTGCCGCGAAGACTCCTGGCGGACCGCCGCGACCTTGTCTTCCGGCACCAGATCGGCGAGCACCGCGTCGACGCCGAGTTTCTTGCCGACCGTATCGGCAATGACCCTGCGATCGCCCGAGGCGAGGAGAATACGGTCGACCCCTGCCGCGCGGAGTGCCGTCAGAGCCTGCGGCGCTTCATTGCGGATCCGGTCTTCGAGAACGATCACGCCGGCGAAGCGGCCGTCGATACCGACAGCAACCGTCATTGCCGTCGCCGGAATGCGTTTGCGATCAAGTTCCCCGTTGCTCGCTGTGCGTTCGGCAACGAACCCTTCGCCACCAACGGCGACATCACGGCCATTCACCTGCCCGGCAAGGCCCGATCCCGCCACCTCCTCGACGGCAAGCGGGGGCGTGAGCGGCAAATCGCGTTCGCGCGCCGCATTGATGAGCGAGGTCGCCACCACATGGCTCGATGCCTGGTCGAGACTGGCGGCCAACTGCAAGATTTCCGTTTCGGAAAACGGCGCGAAGGCAATGAGATCGGTCACTTCCGCCTTGCCGCCGGTCACCGTCCCCGTCTTGTCGAGAATGACGGTACGGATGCCGACCAACTGTTCCAGCACACCGCCATTCTTGATCAGGACGCCGCGGCCGGCGGCACGCGACAGGCCCGAAATCAGCGCCACCGGCACAGCCAGGATCAGGGGGCAAGGTGTTGCCACAACCAGCACCGCCAGAAGCCGGACCGGATCCTCCGTGAAATACCAGGTGAGCCCGGCCAGGACCAAGGTGAAGAGCAGAAAGCCGACCGCATAGCGATCCGCCATCCGCACCATCGGCGCCTTGCTGGCCTGGGCGGCTTCCACCAGCCGTACGATACCAGCATAGGTACTGTCAGCAGCGGAATGGGTGGTTATCAGATCAAAGGCGCCGCCAGCCGCAGCAGAGCCGGAGAGCGCCGCCTCACCATAACCCAGCCGCTTGGGCAGCGATTCGCCGGTGATGGCGGAAAGATCGAGCAATGCAACGTCACTTGCTACATGGCCATCGACTGGCAGCACTTCGCCCTGCCGGATGAGCAGGCGATCACCCGGTTCGACGATGGCGATGTCGACATCCTCAAGCTGGTCGCCACGATACCGTCTTGCCGAATGCGGGACGCGACCGAGCAGGGCCGACATTTCGCGGCGCGCCCTTCCCTGGGCGAAACTTTCCAGCAACTGCCCGCCGGCATACATCAGTGCAACGACGCTGCCCGCCATGAATTCGCCAAAGCCGAGAGCCGCCGACATCGAAAGCGCCGCCAGGACATCGAGCCCGACATCGCCCTTCATCAGCGAGGAAACGATCTGGACGGCCAGAGCGATCAGAACCGGAATGGTGGCCCCAGCCCACGCAATCGCAGCATAGTTCGTCTGACCGGCCCACCAGAACAGAAGCCCGGCCAAAAGCCCCAGAAGTGCTACGGAGAAAAGAAGAACCGGCCAGGTTTCGCGAAAACGGTCAAACGTATGACGATGCATGGGTATGCCTTGTGCCTTGACCGGATCGAACCGGCCTGGGAGATGGCCGATATTGTCTTCTCAGGCAACAAAGGCAAGCGGCAATAGCAATTTCGGGACAGCTCGAACGGTCATGAAAAGCGTTTGTGGGCTAGCTGTCGACATCGCTCCGCCAGTTCCTCTTCGTCCCAACCTTCGAGACTATGCTCGCGCAGAATGAGCTTCAAGAGCTCCCATTCGGTGACCGCGTTGCGCCGAAACCAGCCGGAATCCCGGATCTCGGTGAAGATCGACTGGATGAGCGTGCGGTCGTGCGGGTCGAGATCAATCATGCGGATTCGCTTGCAGGGAGGACTTTGGAGTGAGCGGTGGGTTGCAAACGAATGTCTCGTCCCTGCCTGCGCCGATTTGCGGTTCTTAGCACAGCTCTCTGCGGCTGCGAATTGCTTCTATTGCATGGCTGCCAACAGAGGGTATCCGGATTGGCAGACCAACGGACCACATCTTTGACCTCACACGAAATTGGTTGAATTGGATCTATATTGGTTTTATAAAAGTCGTATGGATGATACCAACGCACTTTCCAACGCCCTCCTTGTCGCCGTGAACGATCCCGCCCTGTCAGGACCGCTCTACCGGCGGATCGCGCAAAAAATCGCCGCATTGATCCAATCGAGCGAGCTTCCGGCCCATGCGGTCCTGCCGCCGGAACGTGATCTTGCCGAGGCGCTGAATATCGGCCGTGTCACGGTGCGCAACGCCTACAAGGAACTGATCTCCGGCGGTCTGGTCGAACAGCGCCAGGGCAGCGGAACCTTTGTGGCCGAGCGGCCGGGCCGCATCACCCAGCCGCTCTGGCGGCTGAGTTCGTTTTCGGAAGACATGCGTTCGCGTGGCAAGGTGCCGGGCGCCCGCGTCCTGCAAAAGATCATGGCCTCGCCATCCCCCGAGGAAGCCTTCGGATTGGGTATCGGTCTCGACACCCGCATTCTGCGTCTGAGCCGTCTGCGTCTCGCCGATGGAAGACCGATGGCGCTCGAACGGGCCGCCGTTCCAGCTACCTATCTGGAAGAAGACCATCTGACCGGCGATTCGCTTTATGCCGCTCTGGAGCGTCGCGGGTTCAGGCCGGTGCATGCGCTCCAGCGGTTGAACGCGGTGCTGGCGGATGCAGCAAGCGCCGAGCAGCTGGAGATCGAGCCCGGTTCGCCCGCGCTACAAATCATCCGCATATCACGCCTCGCGGATGGACGGGCCGTGGAATACACCCATTCCCTCTACCGCGGGGATACCTATGATTTCATTGCAGAATTGCGTATCGGAGAAACAAAGTGACCCTGTCGCTCATGAAGCAGGAGACCCGTCAGGCAGCCGATGTCGTCGCCCAGATGCTGGCGGCGGAACGAGACAATTTCGCCCGGCTCGCAGACCATTTCGAACGTCAGCGTCCGAAGGTCGTTTCGACGGCGGCGCGCGGCTCCTCCGATCACGCCGCGACCTTCTTCAAGTATCTGTTCGAGATCATGACCGGCTATCCGGTCGCCTCCATCGGCCCTTCGGTCGCATCGGTCTATGAGACCAGACTGCATCTTGAGGGCGCAGTTCACGTGACCGTTTCACAATCCGGCGCCAGCCCGGACATCGTTGCCTTGCAGAGTGCCGCGCGCAGGGGCGGCGCCTTCACTGTCGCCGTCGTCAATGTGACGGAAAGCCCGCTTGCGCGGGAGGCTGATCTGGTCATTGGCCTTCATGCCGGCCCGGAACGAAGCGTCGCCGCCACCAAATCCTGCCTTGCCGCCGCCGCGGCGCTTGCCGGCGTGACGGCTGCGATTACCGGCGATGCTGCTCTTGTGAACGCACTCGAACGCCTGCCGCAGGCACTTGCGGCAGCAACGGGCACGCCGGACAGCACCCTCGTTGACAAAATCGCCCCCAGTCATTCGCTCTATATCACCGGCCGTGGAACGGGTTTTGCTGTTGCGCTGGAAGCCGCCCTGAAAGCCAAGGAAACCTGCGGCCTGCACGCGGAAGCCTTCTCGCTCGCGGAAGTCATGCATGGGCCGATGCGCCTTGTGGAAGCCGGTTTCCCCATTCTGGCCTTCACGCAGGAAGACGCCGCGTCGACCGCAAGCGACGAGGCGATGGCACGCCTTGCCGGATTGGGCGCCGACATCATGACGATCGGCCATGACAGCGGAGGAACGCGCACGATTGCGACGCCCACGACCGGCCATGGCCTTCTGGATGCCTTGCCCGCCCTGGCGGCCTATTACGGCCTGATCGAGGCCGTAGCACAAAGGCGTGGCCTTGATCCGGACAGGCCTCGCAATCTCAGCAAGGTCACGGAGACGATATGATGGAACGCCTTGCCCTCATCGGAGCGCGAATTTTCGACGGCGAACGGTTCCATGAACACAAGGCCCTCGTGCTGCGCGGCGGGAAGATCGAAGCCCTGGTCGCGACGGCCGATCTCGACCCGACCATTCCGCGCCGCGACCTTGCGGGCGGCGTTCTGGCACCGGGCTTCATCGACGCACAGGTCAATGGCGGTGGCGGCATCATGCTCAACGATGCACCGCGTCCCGAAACGATGGCGCGCATTGCAGCGGCCCACCGGATCCACGGTACCACCAGTCTGCTGCCGACGCTGATTACCGACGGCAGGCAGGCAATCGAAAGCGCCCTCGAAGCGGCCGCCGATAGTGTGCGTTCGGATCAGGGCGTGGCTGGCCTTCATCTCGAAGGTCCCCATCTGGCGCCGGCCCGGAAAGGTGCCCACCCGGCGGAATTCATGCGTCCCGTCGTGGCGGACGATATTGCGCTCTACATATCCTTTGCCGAGCGGATCGGCACCTTGCTGCTCACGCTTGCGGTCGAACAGGTTACGGCAAAACAAGTCGCGGAACTGACCGAGGCAGGCATCATCGTCAGCATCGGCCACAGCGATGCAAAGGCGAGCGAGGCACAGGCCCTGTTCGATGCCGGTGCCCATGGTGTCACCCATCTTTTCAATGCCATGAGCCAACTCGGCAATCGCGAACCCGGACTTGTCGGCGCCGCGATCGATCATCCTTCCGTCTGGTGCGGCATCATCGCCGATGGCCACCATGTCGATCCTATCAGCCACAGACTGGCGCTGCGAGCCAAGCGCGCTGTCACAGGTCCGGGGCGGCTTTTTCTGGTCACCGACGCCATGGCGCTGGTCGGCTCGACCAGCGATCACTTTCTTCTCCATGGGCGAACCGTGCGCCGGACCCCGGGCGATCTCTGCGCCAAACTGACACTCGATGACGGTACGATCGCCGGTTCCGATCTCGATATGGCCTCGGCTATTCGCTTCTGTGTCGAACGGCTCGATCTTTCGCTCGCCGAGGCGCTCGCGATGGCGACCAGCTACCCGGCCCGTTTCCTGAAGATCACCGACCGAGGCATGATCAAACCGGGCCTGCGGGCCGATCTCGTCCATCTCGATGCATCGCTATCCGTAACGGATACCTGGCTATCGGGTCGCTCGGCTTCGGGAGCCTGACCGACATGGCGCGCTACTATGTCGGTCTCGACGCTGGTTCATCGATCTGCAAGGCCGCGATCTTCGATCGCGACGGTCGCCAGCTCTCGGAAGCCGCGCGGCGGACGCCGTTGTCGAGACCGAACCGCGGCTGGAGCGAACTCGATCCCGACACCAGCTGGAATGCCACGCTCGCGGTGATCGCCGAAGCGGTGGCATCGAGCGGCATCGATCCAGCCGAGATCGGCGGCATCGGTCTGTCGGCGGCCATGGTCGGCGCCTGGATTGTCGATGGCGACGGGATGGCGCTACGCCCCGGCATCATATGGGAAGACAGTCGCAGCCAGCCGATCATCGACGAGATGGTGGCCCGGGATCCGGGCGTGCTTTCGCGCATCTTCCTGTCATCCGGCTCTGTCATGCAGCAGGGCTGCACCCTGCCCGTCGTCGCCTGGTTAGCCCGCCACGAACCGGAGATGCTGGCAAGGGCCAGGCATGTTCTGAGTTACAAGGATTACCTGCGCCTCAAACTGACCGGAAAGGTCGCGACGGATCGCAGCGAAGCCTCCGTGATCCCCGGCAGCGCCGAAGCGCGTGACCGGTCGGACGCGATGATCACGCTCTTCGACCTTGGTCCATTCCGTCCTCTCTTTCCCGAGGTCCGGAATTCGGAGGAATTCATCGGCGGCCTGACTGAGACCGTCGCCAATCGTCTCGGCCTGCCAGCCGGACTGCCGGTGACGATCGGCGCCGGAGACGTCGCGGCAACCGTGATCGGCGCCGGCGGCCTGCATGCCGGCTCGGCGATTGCGGTTCTCGGCACCACCGTCATGGTTGGCATCTGCCACGACAGGCCGGTTTTCGCGCCTGCGGATGTCGGCTTGCTGTTCTCTCTTCCCGGCGACCTCTGGTACCGGTCCATGGTCAACGTTGCCGGCACGCTGAATCTCGACTGGGCCATCGAAACCCTGGCACCCGATCTCGCACCCCCGCCCGACCGCTACCAGCGTGTCACTGCGCTGGCCGAGAGCGTGCCGATCGGCGCGCGCGATCTCGTCTATCTGCCCTATCTCAGCGAAAGCGGCATCATCGCTCCGGTCGTCGATCCGGCGGCGCGAGCCCAGTTTTCAGGCCTTTCACCGCGCCATGGCCGGGCCGAACTGTTCCGCGCCGTGTTCGAAGGGGTGGCGTTTGCGCTCCGCGATCTCTTCGACACGCTCGGTTTCGTCGATGGCAGCGTGCTGCTGACCGGCGGCGGCGGCCGAAGCGCTTTCTGGTCGCAGATGATCGCCGACATTCTGGCCCGACCGATCGTCGTGCCGGAGGGAACCCAGTTCGGCGCGAGGGGCGCGGCCCTCCTTGCCGCAACCGCCGCCGGCGACTTTGCCAATATCCGTGAAGCCTCCGCTGCCGTCCGGGGCGGCGGCGTCACCTACCATCCGGATCTTTCACGCAGCCATGCCTATACCGAAGCGCATGCACGCTATCGCCATCATCGCGATCGCCTGCTGATGAAAGATTTGTGACGGAAGCTATTCTCGCCTCTTGACTCGGCCAATTGGTATATACCAATATGAATTTGGCATATACCAATGAGGCTTTCGTGACCGACCAGGACGCTCCGCTCTATTTGCAGATTGCCACACGGCTGAAGGACGATATCCAGTCCGGCCGCTTGAAGGCCGGCGAAAAGATCGCCTCGGAACGGGTGCTTGCCGAAGATCTTGGGGTCAGCCGGATGACGGCGCGCCAGGCGCTGCGCCATCTGGTCAACAATGGCCTCCTTGAAGCCCGCGTTGGCCAGGGAACCTTCGTCGGCGCCAATGTGATTGACCAGAAGCTGCATTCGCTCACCGGTTTCACCGAAGAAATGTCGAACCGTGGCCGCCAGGTCTCGAGCATCGTCGTTCTGTCGGAGACCCGCCAGGCGGATCCGCAATGCCGGGCCGCACTCAAGCTGCCGATGAATGCGCTCGTGCAGAGACTGGTGCGCGTGCGTCTGGTCGACGGCATGCCGGTTGCCCGGGAAACGACGGATATCCGTGCCGACAAGACCCCCGGCCTTCTCGATCTTGCGGATTTTGCCAGCCAGTCGGTTTACCAGATGCTGCGAAGCCATTTCGGACTGCTGCCGACGACGGCGGAGCAGACGCTGGCGGCTTCCGTGGCCTCCAACGAGATTGCCCGGTCGCTCGGGCTGACGGATGGCGCTGCCGTCCTCAATCTGACGCGTCTCACCTTCGACCAGCATGGCCAGCCAATCGAATTTGTCCGGTCGGTCTATCGT
The DNA here is from genome assembly GCF_030551875.1 of Fluviirhizobium alvei. Classification (GTDB taxonomy): domain Bacteria; phylum Pseudomonadota; class Alphaproteobacteria; order Rhizobiales; family Rhizobiaceae; genus Rhizobium_E; species Rhizobium_E alvei. Next base: position 119,821 of record NZ_JAUOZU010000005.1, read on the forward strand.
GGCGATGCATTCGTCATGAAGGTCGATCTCGTGCTGGATGAGAGGATTACCCAATGACCAAGGCAAGCGACCGCTATCTCGCTGACCTCACCGCCCGCCTGAGCGCCATTCGCACCACGCTCGCCGATCCGATGGCGCAAGCAGCAGCCTTGATTGTCGAGGCCGCCCGCAACGATCACCGCCTGTTCGTCTTCGGCACCGGCCACTCGCACATGCTAGCCGAGGAAGTGCATTATCGCGCCGGAGGTCTGGCCATTACCGTGCCGATCCTGGCCGGACCGACGATGGTCCACGAAGGGGCTGTGGCCGGCACCGTTTACGAGCGCATGGAAGGCATCGTGCGGCCGATCTTCGATCGCTACACGATCGGACCGGGCGATGTGCTGGTGGTCTCCTCCAATTCCGGTGTCAATGCCGCGCCGATCGAAGCCGCCCGCGTCGGTCGCGAAAAAGGCGCCAAGGTGATTGCGATCACCTCCGTTGCCTATTCGACAGCCGCCGCGCGGGGCCGCACACGTCTGGCCGATCTCGCCGACGTGGTGCTCGACAACAATTCCCCGCCCGGAGATGCCGTTGTCGAGGTTCAGGGCAGCGAACTCAAGGTCGGGCCGGTCTCGACCGCCATCGGCGTTGCGATCATGAACGCCATCCTCGCCGATGTCGCCGACCAGCTCTCCTCCGATGGGGACGCCCCGATCTATCTCAGCGCCAACATGGATGGCGCCACCGAAATCAACCGGAAACTGGTCGAGCGGTTCCGGAAGCGCAATCCGCATCTTTGATACGCCTGCCAACCGAAACAACGAAGAAAGGGAACTAAAATGATCAGACAGACCCGAATGATCCTCGCTTTCGCCGCCTCGCTGCTTTCCTCCGCAGCCTATGCCGCACCGGTCGAAGTAACCCTGTGGCACATGGAACAGCCGCCGCATCGCGTCGAGCGCATCCAGCAGCTGATCGATGCCTTCAATGCGGCCCATCCCGATATCATCGTCAAGCAGGAGCCGCAGAACTGGGGCGAAATCTACGCCAAGGCACCGGCTGCACTTTCCGCCGGCGCCGGCCCGGACATGCTGTTCGCCATCCCGGATTTTGCGCCCATCCTCAAGAATATCGGCGCGCTGACCTCGGTCGCCGATTTCGTGTCCGAGCTCGATGCCAAGCACAAGTTCGTGCCGAGCACCGTCCAGTCCTATTCCTATGATGGCGGCGTCTGGGCGGTTCCGCTTTACAACATGACCATGAACCTCTGGTACCGGAAGAGCGATTTTGCCGCCGCCGGCGTCAAGGTTCCGACCACCTGGGCAGAATGGGAAGACGTCGCCACCAAGCTTTCGAAGGATGGCGTCTTCGGCATCGGCGTTCCGGCCAACAAGCAGCTCTACACTGACCAGACCGTCTATAGCCTGATGGTCAATGGCGGCGCCACCGAACTCTATAACGAAGACGGCTCGCTGCGGTTCGACAATCCCCAGACCGTCGCATCCTATGAGTTCTACACCAAACTCAACAAGCTTTCGCCGCCCGACAGCACCTCCTGGACCTGGGGCGAAGCCGAAGCCTGCTTCGTGTCGAAAAGCTGCGGCATGATCATGCAGTTCTCGGTCATCTCGACCTACGACACCCAGGGCGGCGGCGATCCGGCCGATCTCGGCGTGGCAGCCATTCCGCATGCCGAAGGGCAGGAAGGCAACAACACCATTGCCTATGCCAATGCCGTGATGCTGCTGTCCAAGGACGAAGCCAAGCGCAAGGCATCCGAGCAGTTCATCAGCTGGCTGCTCGAACCCGAGAACTATGGCAAGTTCCTCAACATGGAACCCGGCCTGTTCATGCCCGTGACGGAAGATGGCGCCAAGGCCGAAAGCTTCTGGAGCGACCCGATGGTGGTGAAGTACAAGTCGCAGATCGAGACCGCGATCGCCAACGGCAAGAACGGCAAGCTGTTCGGCTTCACAAGCGGCCGCACCTTCCCGTCGATCGCAGCGATCTCGGCCCAGAACCTCATCGCCGCAACGCTTCAGGACATCGTGGTCAACGGCAAGGATGCGGCAACCGCCGTCACCGAAGGCCAGGCCGCGATGGTCAAGGCGTCCAACTAAGCGCTACCGGGGATCAGGATTAAACCCATGACGAATTCGCGCCTTCTGGCCTTTGCCTTTGCAGCGCCCGCCATGGCCGTCCTGGTCCTGATCCTCGGCTGGCCGCTCGTCTCGGCTTTTCTCCTCAGCCTTCAGGACGTGCGGTCCGTCGGTGCGGCCGGCCAATGGGTCGGCTTCGCCAACTACCAGAAAGTACTGGCCGATCCGGTCATGTGGCGTTCCATGGGCATGAGCCTCGCCTGGGTCTTGGCCAATGGTGTGCTCCAGACTGGCCTTGCCCTCATGGCAGCCCTGGTGCTGAACGAACAGTTCCCCGGCGTGAAGATCGCCAGAACCTGGATCATCCTGACCTGGATCGTGCCGACGGTGGTGGTGGTCATCATCTGGCGCTGGCTGTTCTCCACATCGGGCGGCATGATCAACCCGCTGATGATCAATATGGGCCTGATCGAACGCCCGGTCGGCTTCTTCAATTCGCCCTGGAGCGCGTTTGCCACGCTGGTCTTCATCAACTCCTGGCGCTGGTTTCCCTTCATCACCCTGATGCTGCTTGCCGGCATGACGCGCATCCCGGCCGATCTCTACGAGGCTGCGCGGATCGACGGCGCCAATGCCTGGAAGCGCTTTTCCCGCATAACCTGGCCGCTTCTGAAGCCGACGATGGCCGTGCTCGGCGTGGTCGGTACCCTGCTCTCGTTCAATGTATTCGACATTATCTGGCTTTTGACGGCGGGTGGCCCCGCCGGTGGCACCCGGACGCTGCCGATCCTGATCTACGAAACCGCCTTCAAGGGGTACCGGCTGAGCGAGGCCGCGACCCTTTCGGTGATCGCCACACTCGTCCTCGTCGCCTTTGCGCTCGTGACCGCGCGATCGATGGACAATGAGGGAGGCCGCACATGAACCGCTCCCCGGCCATCAACCTGCTGCTCGGACTGTCGTTCCTGTTCATTGTCCTTCTGGTCGCCTTGCCGTTCTGGTGGGTCTTTAGCGGCTCTTTCAAGTTGCCTCAGGAAATCATTGCGCGATCGCCGACATTCTTTCCGCATTCCTTCACCCTCGATCACTATATCCGGCTGATCGCGCGTTCCGCCTATGCGACCTATGTCGTCAACAGCCTCATCGTCGCGCTTTTTTCGACACTGTTCACGCTTCTGATCGCGGTTCCCGCCGCCTATGCCTTCTTCCGCATGGAGTTCCCCGGTCGGGAGACGATCTACCGGATCATTCTGCTCGCCTATGCCTTTCCGAGCATCGTCGTTCTCATTCCCCTCTTCGGCATGCTCGCCAAAATCGGCATGATCGACACCCTGCCCGCGCTGATGCTGGTCAATGTCACCTTCGCGCTGCCCTTCTCCATCTGGATGCTGCGCTCCTTCTTCGCCTCGGTGCCAAAGGAAATCGAGGAGGCCGCGATCATGGATGGCGCCGGCCCGGTGACGCTATTGCGGCGGGTGATGATTCCGCTGATTGCGCCCGGCATTGCCAGCGTCGGCATTTTTGCCTTCATCTCCTCCTGGACCGAATATGTGTTCGCCTCCGTGCTGATCATCTCGGATGTCAAACGCACCGTTCCCGTCGGCTTTTCAGGCATCATCGGCCAATATCAGATCGACTGGGGGCTGCTTTTGGCCGGCGCCGGTCTGGCTGTCCTGCCGGTCATCATTCTCTTCGCCTTCATCGGCCGCTGGTTCGTCAGCGGGCTGACCGAAGGCGCGGTCAAATAAGGATAGGCACCCATGGCCGAATTGAAGCTCAGCAATGTCAGGAAGTCCTTCGGCTCGACCGAGATCATCAAGGGCGTCGATCTCCGCTTCGGCACCGGTGAGTTCGTGGTGTTTGTCGGTCCCTCCGGCTGCGGCAAATCCACCCTCCTGCGCATGATTGCCGGCCTCGAACAGGTTTCAAGCGGCGCGATCGAGATCGATGGCATCGATGTCACCAACACCGATCCGTCCAGGCGCGGCATTGCCATGGTGTTTCAGTCCTATGCGCTCTATCCGCACATGACGGTTGAGGAGAATATGGGCTTCGGGCTCGAAATGGCCGGCATTCCCAAAGGCGAGCGCCAGCAGATCGTGCGCCGGGCTGCTGAAATCCTGCATCTCGAACCCTATCTTCAGCGTAAGCCGAAAGCACTCTCGGGCGGCCAGCGCCAGCGTGTCGCCATCGGTCGCGCCATCGTGCGCAATCCCAAGATCTTCCTGTTCGACGAGCCGCTCTCCAATCTCGACGCGGAACTGAGGGTGCGCATGCGGCTCGAAATCGCCAAGCTGCATGCGACCATCGGCGCCACGATGGTCTATGTCACCCATGACCAGGTGGAAGCCATGACGCTTGCCAGCCGCATTGTCGTGCTGCGGGCCGGCCATGTCGAACAGGTCGGCGCGCCGATGGAACTTTACGCCAATCCCGACAATCTTTTCGTGGCCGGCTTCATCGGCTCGCCGAAAATGAACTTCGTGCCCGCTACACTTGTCGGTCGCGGGGCCAATGGCAGCGCGCTCGTCTCCATCCCCTCGCTCGGCATCGCCGAGATGGCGATAGCGCCACGCAATGGCGCAGCCGATCTTCCGGCCGGGATCCTGGTCGGCATCCGCCCCGAGCATTTCCGTTCGGACAATGCTGCGGGCACCACCATTCCGGTCTCGCTGCGCTGCGATGTCACCGAACAGCTCGGCAATGTCTCCTACCTCTATTCCCAGCGCGACGGCGACGACAGCCTGATTGCCGAATGGCGCCGCCCGGACCGGCCCCAGGCAGGCAGCCGCGTCTCTCTCTGGATCGACCCGTCCGACTGCCTCCTCTTCGATCCCACCGGCCCCCGGCTCTGAAACCGGCGTTTCTGACTTTCGAACCGCGCATCTGTGAGGGGGCGACCAGCTCTTCAATTCATAGTAAGCGATGCGGCGCTGACACGCATGTTGGCTGGCTGGTGGGCCGATGGAATTTCATCCTCCAGACTGGGTGTGTTGCGCCTGCACATTGGATTTCGGGGCAAAAACAGCTGAACTTGATCAAGTTCTGGAGCTGGGCTACGAACGCGTTCGCTGCTTCGATCGTGAATGTCAGTTCCGTGGGGTCCCAGATGAGCGTTGTCGACTATTTGGCGGATCATCAATTGCCGCTATATGGAAGCTCCATTTCAGAGGCGGACGGGAAGCAGCTCTTGTCTAAGCTTCACCAGGGAATAGCCCTGGAAACCTATGTTGCTCTACTTCAATCGTTTCCGCTGTGTGGCGTCTCGTTCGCGCTCTCGGAAGACCACGACTTGTCGGGGTTTGGTGCTGAAGTTCAGATGATGAATACAACCCAGATGTTGAGTGAGGCATTCGACGCTTACCCCGGGATCGTCGTAACAAAGTTGGGATACATCCCAGTTGGCATGTGCTTGTTAGGGTCAGGCGATTACTATTATCTGAATGCCAAGGCTGGTGATCCAAGCAACCCTCCTTTAGTACGTGTTCCTCACGATGCCATGACATCGGCAACAACTTACGCTGAAGAGCAGATTGAGGTTGTATGTTGCTCGTTTACAGACTTTCTTGGAGCGGCCACGATAGATGCGCCCGCTGCCTGATTGCCAGTGATCCAGTTTGGTCGGCAGCGACATTCAGGCACGTTTATACCACCGAATAATCCTACGGGAACAGTTCCTCGATCCGACACTACTCTTTGCCGTTGTCGAGAGTGGTGCGCATGGCGGGCGGATAGGTCTGCGGTTCGATGGCGTTGGGTGTACCCATTTCGATCCACGCCTCCGTGAAGATGGCGACAATCGAACATACATTGCCTGCTCCACCGTAAGCCTGGCGCGTCGCGAACCGGATGCACGTCAACCGGCACCATGGAATGATACCGGTTGGAGAGGACGGTCGGTCGGGATCATCATTCCGTATAGAGATATTTGAGCGACTGGCCGAGGTTCTTGCCGCGCTCCTTCAACTCCATCTTGCCGATCGAGCGCAGATGTACCTCATCGGGTCCGTCGATCAGCCGCAGGGCGCGACCCCAGGTGAAGATGTCGCCGAGCGGTGTGTCGGGGCTGAGCCCCATGGCGCCGAAGGCCTGGATGGCGCGATCGGTAACCTCGCACTGCATCTGCGGGATCAGCGTCTTGATCATCGAGATTTCCTTGCGCGCGGAGCGTGCGCCGCCCTGATCGATCATCCAGGCGGTTTTCAGAACCAGAAGACGGGCCTGTTCGATGGCAACGCGCGAACGGGCGATCCATTCGAGGATCGTATCGCGCTCGGCCAGATGGCGGCCGAAGGTCTTGCGTTCCTGCACCCGGTCGCACATCAGATCGAAGGCCACTTCGGTCTGGCCGATCGAGCGCATGCAATGGTGGATGCGGCCCGGCCCCAGGCGCGCCTGCGCCATCATGAACCCGTCGCCTTCCGTACCCAGCAGGTTTTCGGCCGGAACGCGGACATTTTCAAACCGCACTTCGCAATGGCCCTCGGGCGAGAAGTGGTTGAGAATGTTGATGTTGCGCACAATGGTCACGCCCGGCGTATCGCGCGGCACCAGAACCATGCTCTGCTGCCGATGCGGCTCGGCGTCCGGATCGGTCTTGCCCATAACGATCATGATTTTGCAGTTCGGATGCGCCGCGTTGGTGATGAACCACTTGCGGCCGTTGATGACATAGTCATCGCCATCGCGACGGATGCTGGTCTGGATATTGGTGGCATCCGAGGAAGCCACGTCAGGCTCGGTCATGCAGAAGGCGGAGCGGATCTCGCCGGCCAGAAGCGGTTTCAGCCAGGCCTCGTATTGCGCCGGCGTGGCAAACATGTGCAGAAGCTCCATGTTGCCGGTGTCAGGCGCATTGCAGTTGAAGACTTCCGACGACCAGAAGACCCGCCCCATAATTTCGGCGAGCGGCGCATAATCGAGGTTGCTCAGGCCCTGACCGGGCTCGTCCTCGCGCAAGGACGGCAGAAACAGGTTCCAGAGCCCTTGCGATTTGGCAAGCGCCTTGAGATCCTCCATGAAGGAGACCGGATACTGGCCAGCCTTGACTTCCTTGTGCCAGAGCCGATCCCGGGGGATCACATGCTCCTCCATGAACTCCGTCAATTGCTGCCTCAGCGCATTGCAACGATCCGAGTATCCAAATTCCATCCGAACATCCTCTTCTCTCTGAAAGGTTCCTACATTGCGGTCAGGCCGCCATCGATTCCGAGCGCCTGTCCTGTCATGAAACTGTTGCGTGGATCGGCCGCGAACCGCACCGCGATCGAAATCTCGTCCGGTTCGGCAAGGCGCCGCATGGGAACGCCCTGGGCCAGCCCCTCGGTATCGGGATGTGCCTGCCCGGCCGTGATTGCAGCGAGCATGGGCGTGCGCACGAATGAGGGGCAGACGGCATTGATGCGAATGCCGCGACGGGCATATTCCAGTGCGCTCGATCGTGTGAGCCCGATCACCGCATGTTTCGACGCCGCATAAACCGCAAGATTCGGCGCCCCGACCAGACCCGCGACCGATGCCATATTGACGATGGCACTGTGCTGCCCGGTGTGGGAAAAGGCCTCGCTCATCACCCGGAGTTCATGCCGCATGGCATGGATGACGCCGAGAACATTGACCGCAAGGATCCGTTCGGCCTCCTCCGGCCCGGTGTCGGCAAGCCGCGTAAAGGAAGAGGCAATGCCGGCATTGTTGACGGCAATATCCAGCCTGCCGAAGGTCGCGAGCGCCGTCGCAACCATGGCTTCCGCGGTGGCCTCGCGCGTGACGTCGCCGACTGAGATCGCAACCGCCGCCCCCATAGACTGGAGTTCGCCGGCAAGCGCTTCCAGTGCTCCACCATCCCGATCGGACATAAGCAGGCTCGCGCCCTCTTCGGCGAAATCGCTGGCGATCTTGCGCCCGAGGCCACCCACAGCACCGGTGATCAGGACAACCTTGCCCGCAAACCGGGCCTCATCATTCTCACGTGTCACGCATGGCCTCCTGTCGCAGCAGGGTCTTCACCAGTTTGCCGTTCACGTTCCGCGGCAGCGGTTCGCTACGGATCGTGAACCGGTCCGGCACCTTGTAGTCGGCCACGCGAGCCGCCAGGAAAGCCCGCAGATCGTCAGCTGTGACCGCTCCATTACCATCGCCGGCAACAACGAACATATGGCCGCGCTCGCCCAAAACCGCACAGGGATAGGGAACCAGGGCGGCTTCCCGCACACCCTTCATTTCCATCAGCAGATTTTCGATCTCCGCACTGAAGATCTTGTAGCCGCCGCGATTGATCATATCCTTCTTGCGGTCGTGAATGCGGATGAAGCCGTCCGCGTCGCGGCTCGCGACATCGCCGGATTTCCAGTAGCCCTGCTCGAAGGATGCGGCATCTGCCTCGGGATTTTGCCAATAGCCCGGCACCACCATCGGGCCCTTGATCCAGAGTTCTCCCTGCTCACCCTCGCCAACATCGCGACCCTCTTCGTCAACGATCCGCAACTCGCCGCAGGGCACGGCACGACCGACGCTGTCGTTTGAAACCGATGTGCCGAGCGGAACCAGCGTCGTGGGTGACGTTGTCTCGGTGGCACCATAGGCGTTGTGAAGGCTGAGCCGCGGCAGCATGTCGGCCATGCCTTGCTTGATCGCTTCCGGCATCGGCGCGCCGCCAAAGGCGCCGATGCGCCAATCCGGCAGCATGCCGGCCTTGAGCGCCTGCCGATGCAGCAGAAGCGCATACATGGCCGGGACCATGATCGTGTAGGTCATGGCATGTTCTGTGGCCAGTTCGACGAAGCGGGTCGTCTCGAAATGCGGCATCATGATCAGCGTGCCGGCACAGCCGAACATGACCAGGATCTGCGCGCCCAGTCCCGTCACATGCGTGCAGGGCACCGCCAGAACCGTGGCTTCGCCTTCTGCGAGCTCGAAGACCATCTGGTAATGCAGGACGCTGTGCACCATGCCGAGATGCGTGATCTTGGCCCCTTTCGGCCGGCCCGTCGTGCCCGATGTGTACATCAGAACGGCACAGGCGTCCTCATCGATCGCGGGCGCCCCGAAGGGGCGAGCATCCTTGCCGGTTGCCAGAAAGGCCGCATAGTTCGTGCCGCCTTCGACCTCGACGCCAACCCCGATGCGGAGCCCGAGCGAGGGAACCTCGATCTGATCAGGTTGTTCTGCCGCGGTTTCCGCGTCGCAGAGCACGGCGCTGACGCCGGCATCGCGATAGAGCCCGCCCAGTTCGGCCCGGCGATGGCGGTGGCCGACCGGCATGGCGATGAAGCCGGCCTTGAAACATGCGACGAGACCGACAACGAACTCGATCCGGTTTCCGGTGTTGAGCGCAATCCGGTCACCGGCTTGAAGGCCTGCCGCACGCAAGGCGGAAGCAAACTGCTCCGCCTCCCGATCGAGCGCGGCATAGGTCAGCGCCCGGTCAACGTCGCGAACCGCTTCGCGATCCGGGGCGGACCGCACCGCCGCATCGAAAATGGCGCGCATGTTTTGAGGCCGTGGGGACAGGCAAAGAAGCGATCTGTCGCCGAAATGGGTTTCCCGTTGCAAGGCGACTTCGCCTGGCGCGATACCGGCCATCATATGCTCCTTCCCGCATTGCCCGTCGGGCGCCGGTGGCACCGGCGCTCCCTCCCCGACCGTCGATTTTCTTCCATGCCAACGGTGTCAGTGAACGGCGGCAAAGATGATCTTCTCTTCGCTGGCATCCTTGGCTTCGAACTCCTCCACAATCTGGCCCTGCCGCGCGACAAGGATGCGGTCTGACAGGGTGAGGATTTCCGGCAGGTAGGACGACACGACGACAACCGCGATGCCCTCGTCTGCCAGCTGTTCGATGAATTCATGGATTTCGCGGATGGCCCCGACATCCACCCCGCGCGTCGGCTCGTCAAAGATGACCAGCTTCGGCTTCTTGGTCAGCGATTTGGCGATGACGACCTTCTGCTGATTGCCGCCCGAAAGCTCGATGACCTTGGCATCGCTGCTGATCGCGCGGATATTCAGCCGCTTGATCCAGTGCTCGGCCAGCGTCCGGGCGCTGCGGTAATCGATGATGTTCCACATGCTGCGGTTGGCGACGGTGTCGCCCACCTGGATGTTCTGGCCGATCGTCATCGTTTCGAAGAAACCCTCGATCTTGCGGTCTTCGGTGACATAGACGATGCCATCCGCAACCGCAGGTCCCGGCACGCGATAGCGAACCGGCCTGCCGTCGAGATAGATGTTGCCGCCATGGAACAGGTCGCGTTTGTAAATGCCCGCCACCACCTTCATCATTTCGGTACGGCCAGAGCCGATCAGACCGAAAACGCCCGTCACCTGCCCGGCAAAGAGCGAGAAGGACGCGTTGCGAACGGCGACACCCATGGAGATGTTTTCGACACTGAGGGAACGTTCGCCCGCCGGACGTTGCCGCACCTCGCGCTTGTCGAGATTGGCATAGGCGGACTCCGACAGGTCGCGGCCAATCATGGCCTTGACGATGCGGCTGCGATCAAACTCGGCGCAGGGGCCGCCATCGACGATGCGCCCGTCGCGCAGGACGGTGATCGAGTCCGATAGGCTGAGTGCTTCCTCAAGCGCATGCGAGATGAAGATCACCGACACGCCACTTTTCTTCAGGCGTCGCACCAGGCTGAAGAAATGGTGTTTCTCCTCCGGCGTGAGCGTGGCAGTCGGTTCGTCGAAGATGATCACCCGCGCCTTGTGGTGAACGGCGCGCGCAATCTCCACCATCTGGCGCTGGGCGGCACCGAGTTCGGAGACATAGTGCGTCGGGTTGACGTGGAAATTCAGCGACTGGAGGAACTGCTGGGCCGCAATATTGAGCTTGCGCAGGCCGTTGAACAGTTTCTCGTCGCCGAGATAGATATTCTGGGCAACCGACATGGTCGGCACCAGGCTGTTTTCCTGATAGACCATGGCAATGCCCTGCGAGAGCGCCTCGGCAGGCGAACGGAACGTCACCTCCTTGCCATCCAGAAGCAGCGTGCCCGAGGAAAGCTGGTAGACGCCCGCCATCACCTTGGTCATGGTGGACTTTCCGGCCCCGTTCTCGCCGAGCAACGAGTGGATCTCGCCCGCCATGAGACGGAAGTTGATGTCCTCGTTGGCCACGGCACCGTGGAACTCTTTCCGGCCGCCACGGATTTCGATGATCGGTGTCTTGCTCATGTCAGATCTCCGCTTCCGGTAAGGCCAGAACGACGCCATCGCCTTTGGCGCCGATCCACAGATGCGGTTCGCCGCCAAGATCGGCTGTCGCAACGCTCGTGATCCCGTGCACGCGACCGTTCGCGCGGCTATGCAGGCTCGAACGCGGCCGCAAGTCCTGATCGAGGCGAACGACCAGCCCGTAGGACAGGCTCGGCGCCCAGGGCTTGAGGACGCCCATCTGCTTGACACCGCCCCCTTGCAGCACTTCGCGGAAATCACCGCCCGAACGGAGCTTCGGCGCCACCCAGAACTCTTCCGGCACGGTCGCCAGCATGCGTTGGAGATATTCCTTTTCGGCCAGGGTGAACTCGACGAGCTGATTGCGGGGCGCAAAGATGCTCAGCCAATAGCCGCCGCCCTTTGCCGGAACGATCCGCGACGGATAGCCCGGCAACCGACGAAGTGGCGTCGGTTTGGGGGCCGCGCCCGGCTGTTGCGGATCGACCAGCACCAGGCGATGCAGCCAGCTCTCGGAAACGATCAGTTTGCCATCCGGGCCGACCGCCAAGCCGTAGGGCCAGGCAAGGTCCCGGGCCAGTTCCACCGGGGTCGCAGCACCCGCTGTCCAGATGAGCACCCGCCCGGTCGTACCATGGCTCATAAGATCGCGGCTCCAATGGGCCGGTGTGTTCTTCGGCGAGCCGCTGGCGATCGCCAGACGACCATCCTGCAGGAAGAGCAGTGCCGTCGGACAGGACACATCGATCCGGGCAAGCTGTTCGCCACCGGGCGAGGAAAAGACAAGAACGCGCCCGTCGTCGAGACCAACGGCGAGACGTCCGTCCGGCGCCACCGCCAGAGCCGAGATGGCATTGTCGAACTTGGTGACGGTTTCGGAGATCGTCCCCGTAAGCCGCAGAAGCTTTGCGCCAGAGCTGGCAAGGAGCCCATCTGCGGTGGCGGTCAGATTGTCGACCGCATCGATACGATGGAGCGCCTCGCAGCCATCGAGCCGCTCGTTTGCCTTCAGCGGGCCGTCCATGACGGGCACGAAAATGCTGGCATCCCCGCGTCCGAAGACATGATCGGCGTAACGTCGGATGGCACCAATCATCGCATGTCTCCCCAGTAGGACTTCATTCCCTGCCAAGCCTGATCGGCGTCGGACAGTCTGTATTTTCCGATCCTGTTGTTGGAGATGCCGCCGAGATAAAGGTAGCCCTTGTGCTCACGCATGGACGTCACCATCGGATGATTGACGCCCCCCAGATCCCACAACGAGGTAACCACCTCGCCGGTTTCGGTGAACTTCAGGATACAGCCGGTATTGATGTTCGGAAACAGCCAGTTCGAACCGGAGACCCGGCGCGACATCCGCTTGCGGTAGTCCGGCATCTTGAGCGCCAGGTCGAGCGCAGGACCGCGCATGCCCACGAGTGCCAGCCAGTAGCCGCCGTCCGAAGCACGATTGATATTGTCGGGATAGCCGGGAAGATTGTCGATCACCACCTCGACCTTGCCCGCCTTGGGCCCGTCGAACCAGTAGCGCGAGATGCGGCAGGCCCAGGTTTCGGCAAAGAGGAAGGACTTGTTGTCACGGCTCATGCAGATGCCGTTTGGAAAGACCAGTCCGGACAGGACGGTTCGGGTGCGGTTCGTCCGCGGATCGTAGCAGACGATACGACCGTTGCCGCGGCTTTCCAGAGCATCGACCGGCCAGTTGTGCAGGTCGTAACGCTTGGTGGCTTCGGAAAAGAAGATCCGGCCGTCGTGAGCGATATCGAGGTCGTCGGCGAGGCTGAGACGGGAATCGTCGATGATCGAGGTCAGCGAACGGTTGGTCTGGTCCGTCACCTTGCGGACGTCTCCGTCCGGCGACACCGCATAGACGCCCATTCCGCCGACGCAGGTCACCAGATTGCCCTCTTTGTCGAAGGCCATGCCCAACGGGTGGCCGCCGATATGGGCAAAGACTTCATGCCGACGATAATCTGGTGCGAAGAAGCGTACGATATCGCCCTGCCGGGTGCCGGTATAGAGATTGTCGCTGGCATCGAGGATCACGTCTTCCGGACCCTCGACATCGCCAAGACCGATCAGTTCCACTTCGCGCAAGCGGTTGTTCTGGGCATAGGGCGAGCCGCTGTCGGCTGCGGTGGCAGGGGCCGGCGGCAGCGCGGAATAGGCCGGCGAAACATAGACCTTGTTGAGGATTTTGGTGCGGTTCTTGGTCCAGCGCACTTCCACGATTACCGACAGAAGCAGTGTCAGGCCGAAAATCAGAGCCGTCGCACCGCCCTGGATGCCGAACTGGATCAGACCGTTGGAGAGGAACAGGACGATCAGACCGCCCAGAAGCGCCTTGGCCACCGAGCCACGACCGCCACCAAGGCTGGTTCCGCCGAGAATGGCCGCGGTCAGCGCCACCATCTCCATGCCCATGCCGGTTTCGGCGCCGGTGCTGGCCAGCCGGGCGGCATACATATAGGCCGCGATGGCGCACAGGAGGCCGCTGACGACATAGGTGAAGAACACGGTGCGGCGGACATTGATACCGGCATTATAGGCCGAGCGGCGGGCGCCGCCGACGGAGACCAGATGCCAGCCAGCCCGCATGCGGCTGATGACGATATGCGTGAAAAGGAAAATCACCGCTGTTGCGAGGATCGTGTAGGGGATGCCGATGAGGTCGCCCTCCCCGATTTCCGCCCACAGTTCGGACTCCGGGAACACGGACGAGATCTCGACCGCGTGTTTCAGCAGCAGAATATCGACGATGGCGCGGAAGATGATCAGCGAGACGAGCGTTGTCAGAAACGCGCGCATTCTCATGAAGCCGATCAGCACGCCGTTGAAGGCGCCACAGACGATGCCCGTCAGCGCAGTCAGGACAAAGGCGGTTGCGGGATCGAGGCCGAGAGCGTGGACGCAGTAGAGCGCGACGAAATTGGAAACGGCAAAGATCGAGCCGACCGACAGATCGATACCGCCGCCCAGCATCACGATTGTCAGGGCAAGCGTCACCAGTCCGAGTTCTGCGAACTGGCGGCTGTAATCACCGAGCGCATAGGCGGAATAAAATCCCGGCAAGGAGACATAGAGCCCGATCAGGAGCAGCAGCAACGCCGTAAAGGGAATTGCATTGTCGATCCACCGCTTGGAAAGGATTTCGCCAAGGATGTGATCAGGCACGAGTCGATAGCGCCACTTTCTGTAGGTTTCCAGCATCGCCACGTTTTCTCTTCAGATAGTTGTGAGGGGCATGGCAGCGGCTGCCTGGACAGCCGCGCCTTGTCTCGGGACGCGTTACTTCGATGCGAGGCTGTCGACAGTCCAGCAGGCGCCGAAGTTGCGATACTTGTCCAGCGTCTCCGGCGTCAGCATCTGGAGCTGGGTGTAGAGCGAGTAGTTGTTCTCGCCCGGAGCCGACTTGGACTGCAGAAGGCTTGTGATGCCGTTTGCCAGATCACGGGCCTGGCCCGGGACGTCGTAGCTGATATCGAGGTCGAACACGCCATCCTTGAGATTGTCGCAGCCGGCCTTGCCGCCACCGCCGGAGGTGACGATGAAGATATCCTTGTCGCGACCGGCCTGCTTGACCGCAGCGCCGGTGCCGACATCCATGCCGTCCCAGAAGCCGATGATGCCGCAGAGATCCGGATGCTGCTGGAGCGTCGTTTCGGTGATCGCGCGCGCCTTCGATGCATCCCAGTCCGCAGCCTGGTTGGAGACGACGGTGATTTCGGGATGCTTTTCAAGGACCTGCGAGATGCCGCGCAGCTGATAGGCGCTTGCGGCTGCCGTCGGCGGACCCTGTACGATCGCGATCTTTCCGGACGTGCCGGCGCTGCACTTTGCCACCACGGCCTCGGCAGCGCGACGACCGATATCGACATAGTCGGCACCGGCGAAGACATCCGTCGAATAGGCCGACTTCATGTTGATCTGCAGCACGCGAATGCCCGCCTGTTCGGCCTTGCGCAGAAGCTTGGCATAGGTCTGGACGTCGGGGTTATGCACAACGATCGCATCGGGCTTTTCGGCGATCAGCGACGAAATGGCCCGCGAGCCGGCTTCGGTGCTCCAGTTCGGATCCCGCACATCGACGCTGATGCCGAGGGGCTCGAGCTGGTTCTTCATGCCGGCATACCAGCCGTCGGTCAGGTCGAAGCCGAGTGCGAGCGGCACGAAGACGACCTTCTTGCCCTTGAGCGCCTCATAATAGGCATCGCGCTGCGGGTCGGCCATCCCCAGTTCTTCGGCCTGCACCGCCGCGGTTGCCGGCAACAGGAATGCGAGCGCCATGGTGGCCAGTCTAGTCTTGAACGATGTCATTGCTTCCTCCCAGGATATGACAGTTGGTTTACGGTTTGGTCAGATATCGCCTTGCTGACTCGTCTGTTCGTCACGAGGATTGAGGATCGTGTCGGCAAGGATGGCGAGCAGAAGGATCACTCCCTTGATCAGGCTCTGCTCGTTGTAGGAAATGTTGAGAATAATCATGCCGTTGAGCAGCGTACCGATCAGCATCGTGCCAATCAGCACATTCTTCATGCCGCCGCGCCCGCCCGAAAGCCCGATCCCGCCGACCACGACGACCAGAAGCACGTCATAGATGAGCGTCGAATTGAACATGCGGGAATTGATGTTGTTGACGGCACCCGCCGTCAGGAGCCCGGCAAAAAAGGCGACCAGACCGGCGAAGATATAGATGAGGATCGTTGCCGGACGCGCCGGAATACCGGCCGACCGTGCTGCGACCGGATTGTCTCCCATCGCATAGATGAAGAGGCCGAGAGCCGTCTTGCGTAGCACGAGATGCGCCAGGGCCAGCACGCAGATGAAGCAGATGACCGAGATGGGAAGGCCGAAAACCTGTCCCCGCCCCAGCGTGAAGACCCAGCCGGCATCTTCCGGCAGGTAATTGGCTTCCGACCGCAGGAACAGCACCCGCCCGGCACCATAGATCACGCTTCCCATCGCAAGCGTGGTGAAGACCGCAGGGATGTCGGCGTAGGCAATGATTGCGCCCGTGACGGCGGTCGCCACCACGACGAAGACAAGCCCGAGCAGCGCGCCTTGCCAGAAGGGCAACCCGCCCACAAACGGCCCGTCCGGGCTCGACAGGACGATGGCGACGCCAGCGCCGATCACGAGCGATGCGATCAGGGACAGGTCAATCCCGCGGCTGATGACCACAACGGCCATTCCGACCCCAAGGATACCGAGAACCGAAACGCTTCTCAGCAGCGTGAACAGGTTCCCCGCCGACAAAAACCCGTCCAGAAAGACGGAAAACCCGGCAAAGAGCGCCACGGTGATCGCAATCACGATCGTTTCGTGGGTCGCCTTCACCGAACGCCCCCGACCCTGAAGAACGGCAGTTTTTCCTGAAGTTTGCGTCATGTCACACGAGCTTTTCTGTTGCCTAATGTCCATTTGTCTGACAATGTGATATTACTATAATCAGAGAAGCCGACCAGTTGCAAGGGGGGTGCGCGATTGATATTTCAATGGGCCACCCAGCTGCGGAGAAACAGGAAACATGAAATCTCGCCCCATCGTCGTTCAGACTTCCTACAGGGAGGTCTTCAACCAGCTCGAAGACGCCATTCTTCGAGGCGAACTGAAAATGGACGAGCCGCTTCCGACGGAGGCGGAACTCTGCGAGATCCTGCAGGTGAAGCGTTCAACGGTGCGCGAAGGGATTCGGCTCCTGGAGCAGAGTGGTCTCGTCACCCGTAACAGCGCGCGCCGTCTCGTCGTTTCGGCACCGAACGCCAACCGGTCATCCGAAAACATCATCCGGTCGGTCACACTCAACAAGGTAACGCTGGAAGAGCTTTGGCGGGTGCAGCGCGAGCTGGAAGCATTGGCCAGTCGGCTCGCCTGCGACAGCATCACCAAGCCGTTGCTCGAAGAACTGTCGGCGAACATCGAACAGACCCGGGTATCGCGGGACGATCCGAAGACGATCGTCCGCATCGACATGGAGTTCCATCGGCTGATCGCCCATGCCTCCAACAACCGCGCCCTGACGCTTGCCCGGGATCCGCTCGGATTGCTGCTCTATGCCTCGAGCGACTTCGTCATCACCCGGCTTGCCCAATCGACCGACCGCCTGATCGCCGCCCATCAGCGCATCTATGATGCCATTGCAGCCAACGATCCCGAAAATGCTGCCAAATGGATGCTCAAGCACATGGATGACTTCAAGCGCGGCTGCATCATGGCCGGTGCTGTTTTCGACGATCCCATACTCGACTTCGTCGATATCGATGTCCTCTCCGACCTCACGGAAGCTCTAAGAAAGTAACCATGCAAGACAGCCTGCATATTGATTTCGACCTGTCCCGTCTTGGATCCTATCTTGCCGGTATCTGGCCTGAGGCAGGCCGCCTGATCGGCGTTCAGCGCTATAAGGGAGGCCAGTCGAATCCGACCTACCGGCTCGATTTCGAGCATCGGCGCGCCGTTCTGCGCCGCAAGCCCTTCGGCACGCTGCTCAAGTCAGCGCACGCCATCGAACGCGAATACCGCGTGCAGGATGCGTTGAAGGGAACCGGCGTGCCGGTGGCACGCATGATCCATCTGTGCGAAGACCCCGCAGTGATCGGCGCGGCATTCTACGTCATGGAACATGTCGACGGCAGGATCTTCTGGGACCCGGCCCTTGCCGAAATCGACCGCTCCGACCGCCGCGCCTATTATGAAGCGATGGCGCGTGCGCTCGCGTCCCTTCATCGTGTCGATGCCCAGACAATCGGGCTCGGGGATTTCGGCCGGCCGGGCAGCTATTTCGAACGTCAGGTCGCGCGCTGGACGACCCAGTATCGCGCAAGCGAGACAGAAAAGCGCCCGGATATGGATCGGGTTATCGCCTGGCTTGCCGAAACCCCCTCGCCCGCCGATGACCGCGCCACGCTCGTGCATGGCGATTTTCGCATCGACAACATGATCTTCGACCCGGCACGGCCTGAAATTCTGTGCTTCCTCGACTGGGAACTGTCGACCATCGGGCACCCCTTCGCCGACATTTCCTATCAATGCATGCAGTGGCGCCTCCCCAATCAGGGGGTGATCAGTGGCCTTGGCGGCATCGACCGCACCGCTTCGGGCATTCCCACGGAAGACGAGTATCTAGCAATCTATTGCGAAGCGGCGGGAATTCAGGAAATCCCGCACTGGTCCTACTATCTGGTGTTCAACTTCTTCCGCCTTGCCGCAATTCTCGATGGCGTCAACCGAAGGGTTCTCGATGGCAACGCCGCCGATCCTGAGCGCGGACGCAAGATGGCAGCATCCATTCCCATGCTGGCGCAGATGGCCGTCGAAATCATCGACCGGGGCTGACCGAGCCCATTGGGCAGACTGAACCGCCCAGTGATCATCAGGTCATTTGCGCGGCGCGCCTACCACCAGGAGCCGCGCGCCATATCCATCAGCATGGAATCGAAGGTGGCGATTTCGCTGTCCGACACCTCGTGGGCGCGGTCCGGCAGCACATCGCAGCGAAGACGGGCGCGGGCGCGGGCCAGCGTTTCGGCGGCACTCACCATCGACGCGACGGGAATCCACGGATCCTTGTCCGACCCCGTGAGAAAGACCGGCAGTCGATCGAGATCGGCAAAGGGCCGGTCGCAGGTCGCAGTGCCGACCCGGCAACCGGTCAGGTTCACCATCGCGCCGTTCCAGGGGCCATGCCGCATGGCATATTCGAGCGCCAGGCAAGCCCCCTGGCTGAAGCCTGCAAGCACAAGCGGCTTGGCCTGATGGCGGCCCTCGTCGAGCCCCGTAACCAGGCTTCGCACATAGGCGATCGAATGATCGAGCTGCTGGCGGGTTTCATCGGTCAGCGCTTCGGTCGCACGCGCGCTATACCAGCTCTTGTCGCGCGCACGCGGCAGAACGAAAGCGACATCCTTCGTCTTCAGCCTGGAAATCACCTGCTCCTGCATGTCCTCGGGCGTCTGGGTACGCCCGTGAATGAACACGCAGTGAACCAGGGCCTCCCCGGGCGGAACGCCGAGGAGGAGAGGTTCATCATGGTGGACCATCGACATGATCTCAGAAATTCGCGGGTTCCAGGCCCGCTATGAGTTCCTGCTTGCGATCTTCGAACCAGGGCGGGAACACAAGCGTGGTGCCGATCTGATCGGCCGGCTCATCGAGTGCCCAACCACCTTCGACCGACCAGGCAATCTCGAACAGGGCACCGCCGGGCGAGCGCACATAGCAGGATTTGAAATAGTTGCGATCCTTCTGGTCGGAGACATCGGTGAAGCCGAGCCCCTCGAGATGCGCCTTGAGCTTGAGCTGGTTTTCCTCATTGCCGGTATTGAGCGCCAGATGGTGGATCGTGCCGCCCGCCAGCGTCCAGGTGCCCTGCGGACCGTTCGATTCGTGAATGACTTCGACGATGCTGCTCGGTCCGCCAGTGTTCGGCACACTGAACATCAGGCCTTCATCGCTGTCGGCTTCCTTCTTCATCGACATCCCGATGCCGAGGAAATCGTCCATCGCGGAACGGTCGAAAACGGCGATTGCGGCACCGTAGATACCCTTGATGCCATGGGCGGCAGAAACGCCCTGCGCTTCGTTGACGATCGACGGACGGCTGTCTGCCGGGCTCTCGACCAGTTCATGCGGAATGCCGCAAGGATGGGCGAAGGCAACGCGGGTGATGCCGAAACGCGAAATCTTGGTGGCGCC
Source organism: Fluviirhizobium alvei (assembly GCF_030551875.1). GTDB lineage: Bacteria > Pseudomonadota > Alphaproteobacteria > Rhizobiales > Rhizobiaceae > Rhizobium_E > Rhizobium_E alvei. Next base: position 139,773 of record NZ_JAUOZU010000005.1, read on the forward strand.
AATGCCCTTGCCGTTCAGCCGGTCGACCCAGTAATCGGCCGAACCGACCGGAATGGACTGCTGGATGATCTTCGACTGGTTGGTACCGCGACGGCCATAGACGGCAGGCTTGCGGAACGGGAATGTGGTGATGATCGTCGAGGCGTCGCCGTTCCGCGACCCGTAATAAAGGTGATAAACGGGAATGACACCGTCAAAGAGAACGGTGCGCTTGACCGAATAGAGGCCGAGTATCTTCGTATAGAAATCGTAATCTTCCTGCACACCATCGGTGCACAGCGTCAAATGATGGTAGCCGCTGACAAGAGCCATTTTGTCCTCCTCCGAAAACAGTCCCACAGTCCGGATGCGGTTCCTCAACCGCAATTTTCCGGGGCCACGGCCCGATGCTGCAACCAGCAATCATCCGTGATCGATAGGACTATAGCCGATACAATCGCCTATTGATTGACATTATTCATACGTTCTATAGCAATTTGCTATGAAGATCGTTGAAGCCCATCTCGTCCAGCTCGCAGCTGTCATCGAAACCGGCGGTGTGACGGAAGCCGCAGCCATGCTCGGAATGACCCAGTCGGCCATTTCCCGCACGATTTCGATTCTCGAAAAACGCATCGGCGAGCCTTTGTTCGTCTCCGGCCGCCGCCCGATGCAGCCGACCCCGCTCGGAGAACAGCTCGGACAACAGGGCAAATCGATCCTCGCCTCTTCAAGAAAGGCAATGGAGATCATCCGCAGCTTCAAATCCGGCTCATCCGGTCGGGTGCGGATTGGCGGGGTGCCCTTCTTCATGGATGCCGTCGTCTCGCCGATGATCGCGTCGTTCCAGCGCGACGAGCCGGGCATCATGGTCCATCAGTCCTACGGCAACTATCCCGATCTCGTCGCCGAACTGGATTCGGGCCAGATCGATCTCGCGGTGACGCCGACAGGGGCGGTGGACCTGCGCGCCGATCTCCATTTCGAACCAATTCTGCCCGCCCGCAATGTTCTGGCCTGCAGCGCCGGCCATCCGCTGGTGCACAAACGCACGCTCGCGACCGAGGATATCGTCAATTATCCCTGGGTCGCGCCCCTCCCCGGCTCGCCCCTGGTGCTCGACCTGCACAATATCCTCCTGACGCTCGGGCTTGAGGAACTCGGCCTTCGCTATGCCGGTGGATCACTCTTGAGCGTTGTGAACTATCTCGCCGGAACCGATGCACTGGCAGTGCTTCCGCATTCAGTTGCCTATGCCTTTCGCGGCGAAAACAAGATCACCATCGTTCCCGTCGACATTCCGCAGCCGGAACGGGTGCTGGGCATCATGACGCGCAAGAGGCCCTATTCGAATCCGGCCGGCCGCAAGTTCATCGGCCATCTGCGCCGGGAATTCGCCGAGCTTCGCCGCGCCGTGGAAAAACACGAGAAGACCATTCGTTGGATCCAGGGCCCGTTCATGGGCGAACGAAAGTCCGCGGAATAACCGGAATGACAAAGGGAGGCCGCCGGTTGGCGCCCTCCCTGCATTCGCTGATCAAGTATCCAGCCGGTACGGCGAAGGCTCTCAGGATGCCTTTTGCCGCGCCAGCACGAAATCATGCGTGACGTCCCAGAATTCGCCTGCGAATTCGTAGGTCCGGGCGCGTTCCGGATCATGCACCTTGTTGAATTTGGCCAGCAGGCTTTCCTTCACCCCGAACACCGCATCCGAGTTGATATAGGGATCATCGGGATCGAAGATATGCGTCGTCAGCGTTTCGAAACCGTCGGCGCTGATGATGTAATGCAGGTGTGCCGGCCGATAAGGATGGCGTCCGAGATGGCCGAGCAATTGGCCGACGGGACCATCGTCCGGGATCGGGTAGAATTTCGGCTTCACGGCCCGGAACCAGTAACGACCGTCGACCCCGGTACGAAACACGCCGCGCAGATTGAAATCAGGCTGGATGCCCTTCTGCTGCACGTCGTAGAAACCCTCGTCATTGGCCTGCCAGACATCGATGACAGCATTGGCAATCGGCTTGCCTTCCGTATCGAGGATGCGGCCTTCGATGACCATGTCCTCGCCCTTGCTGTCGAGGCAGATGTTCGACCCCATCGGCAGTTCCGGCGCATTGGCCACATGAAACGGGCCAAGCACGGTGCTCTCGGAGGCTCCGGAAGGTTTGCGATTGTTGATCGCATCGACCAGCATCGAGACACCGAGCACATCCGACAAGAGGATGAATTCCTGCCGCCATTCATTGCACATCTGACCGGTCCTGGTCAGGAACATGATGGCTTCGAACCATTCGTCCTGTGTCGGTTCCAGTTCCTTCACCGCCTCATGCAGCTTGCGGGTGATAACTTCCATCACCTGCTTCAGCCGCTCGCTCTTCGCACCGGCATTGCGTCCGGTGACGACCTCGACCGAGTTCTCCTCGGTAAAATAGCCTTTTTCATACGCTTCCATGCTCGCCTCACCGGTCCAGGATTGTTTTCAGGACGCGGCGCAGAGCCGCTTCCGGGTCAGCTGCCAGGGTTTCTGCGCGCCAGGCGACGTGATGGTCCGGTCGGACCAGAATGACACCTGAATCCCCCACCTCGCGGGCGCGGGCCCAATCGCCATAATGATCCTGCCATTTCTGGCGCGGACCGATCACATGGGTTTCGATCGGCAGGCCGAGTTCAGCCGAGAGTGTCTTCGCCGCATCGACCCATCCCTTGCCGCCGATGCCGGTCAGGATCGTGAGTTTGCCATGACCGCAAAGATCGAGCGTCGAGCGTTTCTGGTTGTTGTCGTTGAACAACCAGGCATGCGGCACACGCGCGCCGGGCCAGGTCGTCTGCTGGAAATGCAGTTCCGGATCGAGATCATAGGCGGGCTCCGGTTGGCCATCAGCAGCAACAGCCGACGACCGGTATCGATGGTTCATCTCCACGCCATGAGCGTCGAATTCATAGACCTTTGCAGCGATCGCTTCACGCAGCGCGGCGCGCTGGTTCTCTGCCGCCGGCGTATCCTCACAGCGGCGATCCATGTTCTCCTGCATCTTCACCGGATCGATCGAATCGAGCAGGCCGAGTGCGCCGAAGATCGGGCCGAATTCCTCGATCGACTTGTTGGCGCGGGTGACGATCTGCTTGGCAACCGGCGCGCGCTCTTCGCTGTAGCTTTCGAGAAGTCCCGGACCCGCCTGCCCCTTGACCACCATCGCAAGCTTCCAGGCGAGGTTGAAACCGTCCTGGATCGAGGTGTTCGAGCCGAGACCGTTCGATGGCGGATGGCGATGGATCGCATCCCCCATGCAGAAGACGCGGCCCTTTTGGGCTCGCGTGGCATAGCAATTGTTGACGGTCCAGGTCGAAACGGATGTGATTTCGATATCGATGTCCGGATCGCCGATCAGGTCGCGTGCGACGCCTTCCGCAAAGGCATTGTCGACATGGGCCACGCCTTCATTGATATCGTAGCCCCAGTTGATCAGCCATTCGTTCCACGGCCTGATCATGCGCACCAGCCCCATGCCGATGCCGCCGACATTCGAACCGGGCTGCAGCACCCAGTAAAGCACGGACGGACGGTGGGCGACATAACGCGTGAGGTCGGCTTTGAAGATGATGTTCATCGAGCCGGCCACGCCCATCTTGCCCTCGAATGGCAGGCCGATATGCTGAGCCACGAGCGAGTTGCCGCCATCGGCACCGACGAGGAACTTCGAGCGAACGGTGAATTCCTTGCCAGTCAGCCGGTCGCGACAGGTGGTCGTGACACCGTCGGCATCCTGCTCGTGGCTGACATATTCGGTCGACATGCGCGCCTGCGTTCCCCGCGAGCAGGCAGTCTTGAACAGCAGCGGCTCCATGAAGGTCTGCGGCAGGTCGTTCATTTCCGTCGGCGACGAGAGCAGATGCTCAGCCTTGGATTTCGGATGGGTTCCCCAGGTCTTGAGGCGACCGAGTTCCTCACCGGCGATGGCGGTGCAGAAAACGTTTTCGCCCATGATTTCCTGCGGGCTGCACTGCTGATAGGCTTCGGCTTCGACCTCATGTCCAAGATCGCGCAGCACTTCCATGGCGCGCTGGTTGGTAATGTGGGCGCGCGGCGTATTGGCGAGCCAGCGATAGCGGTTGATCGCCATGTTTTCGACGCCGTAGCTTGACAGCAGCGCGGCGGTTGCCGATCCCGCCGGACCGGTTCCGATAATCAATACGTCAGTTTCGATGTCAGCCATCATGCACTCCCTCGGTCGTCATTGCGTTGGCCCGCCAGAATACGGCGGACAGGAAAGATCTGGATTGCGGTTTTGTCGGTGAAGAGGCCCCAGAGGCCACGCGGCGCAAACAGCATGACCGCGATCCCGATGAGGCCAAGGATAAGCAGATACCAGGAGCCATAATCAGCGAGCAGGTTCTGCAGCAGATAGAAGACGATGACGCCGACGATCGGCCCCTCGAGCGTACCGATGCCGCCGATCACCACGATGAAGATCACATAGGCGGTCCAGTCGGGGACGGAGAAGGCGGCATCCGGCGAGATGCGGGCCTTCTGGACATAGATGATCGCACCGGCCAGCCCGGTCACGAACGCCACGACCAGATAGACGAAGGACTTCGTCCAGAGGGGATCGACGCCGACGGAGCGCGCCGCTTCGCGGTTGTCACGCACGGCGGCAAGTCCGAGCCCCTGCTTGGAGCGCAGAAGCTTGTAGATCAGGCCGATCGTCGCCACCGTCAGCAGGAGTGCCAGCCAGTAGCAGACGATGTCGGTTGCCTGCGGCCCCCTGACGCCGAGCAGGTCGGCCACGAAACGGACACCGAACATGTCGCGCGTCGCCCCCGAGGGCAGCGAGGTTCCGGTGCCGCCGCCAAGCGCCTTCCACTGCGCGAGCAACAGCCGCACGACCTCGGCGATCACCCAGGTTCCGATCGCGAAATAGGCACCATGCAGGCGAAAGACGAAGAAGGCCGTCGGCACCGACAGAAGAAGAGCGGCAAGACCGCCCAGAACGATCGCGGCAAGCGGATCAAGCCCCATCAGGCTGACGCCGGCAAACATCGCATAGGCTCCGAACCCGACAAAGGCTTGCTGACCGACCGAAACAAGCCCGGCATAGCCGGCAAGCAGGTTCCAGCACTGGGCGAGCACCAGCATGGTCAGAATGAAGAACAGATCCTGGATGACGGCCCGTGGTGCAAACAGCGGCGCCAAGGCAGCCAGAAGCACGATCGCAAGAGTGAGAATCAGCAAGACCTGCGAGCCGCGGGTACGGGTCGAAACGGTCCAGGGTGAAGAGGTGCGTTCGATCATGTCAGTCCACCGCTCTTGGGAAGAGGCCGCGCGGGGCAAACAGCAGCACGACGAGGAAGGCAATGTGGCCGGCAAGGATCTGCCATTCCGGGTTGATCGCCGCACCCAGCGTCTGCGCCACGCCGATGATGATGCCGCCGGCAAGCGTGCCCCAGAAGGAGCCAAGTCCGCCGATGATCACCGCTTCGAAAGCATAGATCAGCCGTGCCGGCCCTTGTGTTGGGTCGAAATTGGCGCGCGTGCCGAGGTAAAGGGCTGCGATCGTCACCACCATCATGGCAATGCCGGTTGCCGTTGCGAAAAGACGTTCGGCGCGAATGCCCATCAAGCCGGCCGTCGCCCTGTCATCGGAGGTGGCGCGAAATGCCCGTCCGAGCGAGGTGCGGTAGAAGACGAGGTTGAGCGCCACGATGACAGCGATCGCCGACAGGAAGGTCAGAAGCGGCATGGTGCCGATGTTCAACGGCCCGACCTGCAGGGAGGCCGTCTCGAGCGCCCCTGCCGAAATGCGCCGGCTATCGGCTGAAAAACCCTCAAGCAGGCCGTTCTGGATCACGACCGACAGACCGAACGTTACGAGCAGCGGCGGCAGGATATCATTTCCGAGCGTGCGGTTGAGAACCAGATATTGCAGTGCCCAGCCGAGCGCGAACATCACCGGCAGTGCCACCAGAGCCGCAAGGAAGGGATTGAGCCCGAGCGCGCTCACCAGCAGCAGCACGAGAAAGGCCGCAAGCACAATCAGATCGCCATGCGCGAGGTTGACGAGCCGCATGATGCCGAAAACGAGACTGAGACCGGCTGCGAACAGCGCGTAGAGACCACCAAGCAAAACACCCTGAAGAATCGTATCGAGCCAGTTCATTTCGCATGCACTCCAAAATAGGCCGCATGAATATCGTCCCGGCTCAGCGATGCGGGTGTTCCCGTCAGCGTCACCCGACCCTCCATCATGCAATAGACGCGGTCGGCAACCTTCAGGGCCTGGCCGATATCCTGCTCGATAATGACGATCGAAGCGCCGGTTGCGCGTATTTTCGGAAAGGCCGCATAGATGTCCTTGATGATGACGGGTGCCAGCCCGAGGCTCACCTCGTCGCAGAGCAACACGCGCGGATTGGACATCAGAGCACGCCCCACCGCCACCATCTGCTGTTGGCCACCCGATAGCGCCGTGCCGGGGGAGTTGCGCCGCTCCTTGAGCACGGGAAAGAGATCATAGATCGCGTCCAGCCCCCAGAGACCGCCGCCACTGCGGCCGTAGCGACCGATCAGCAGGTTCTCCTCGACGGAGAGCGACGGAAAAAGCCTGCGCCCTTCCGGCACCATGGCAATGCCCTGGCAGACCACATCGGGCGCGGGCAAGGCACCGATCTTTTTGCCTTCATAGAGGATCTGTTCGGGCGCATTGCGGATCAGGCCGGATATGGAGCGCAACAACGTGGATTTGCCCGCACCATTCGCCCCGATCACGGCCACGGTTTCGCCCTCGTCGACATGCATGTCGACACCGAACAGGGCCTGGAAATCGCCGTAGAAGGCCGTCAGTCCATGTGTTTCAATGAGTGCCATCAGACATCGATCCCGAGATAGATTTCGCGCACCTCTTTGGAGGCCATGATGGTCTGGGGATCACCCACACCGATCACACGACCGAAATTGAGCACCACCAGACGGCTGACCACCGAGGTAAGCGCGTGCAAGACATGCTCGATCCAGATGACCGAGACACCCCGCCGATGGACCGCGCGGATCGTTTCCACCAGTTGATGACATTCCCCCTCCGTCAGCCCACCGGCAATCTCGTCGAGCAGCAGCACTTTCGGATCGGTCGCAAGTGCACGGGCCAGTTCAAGCCGCTTGCGCTGCAGGAGCCCCAGCGTTCCCGCTGGCTGGTTGGCGCGGTCGATCAGCCCGGTTTCGACCAGGATATCGGCGCAGCGATCCCCAACATCCCGCTCCGCCTTGCGCGAGCCGAAGGAGGCGCCGACCAGCAGGTTTTCGAAGACGGTTAGCTTCTCGAATGGCTGGGGAATCTGGAAAGTGCGGCCGACACCGGCAAGACAGCGCGCCATCGGCGGTTGCCGGGTCACATCGTCGCCGGCGAAGGTGATGGTGCCCGCATCGACCCGAATATTGCCGGTGATCAGGTTGAAAAGGGTCGACTTGCCGGCACCGTTGGGCCCGATCACACCGAGCGCCTCGCCATCGTCGAGTGAAAACGAAATCGCATCGGCCACCTTGAGCGCACCGAAGCTTTTCGAGACATTTTCCAGGGCGAGTATCGGCATCGGTTTCTCTGCATCCGCGTGTGTCGCATCAGACCCTGGCCGAGCCGGGCTCCATAACGGAACCGGCTCGGCCAGATGTCGCGCTCAGGCAGGGCCTGTCGTCAGGCGATGGCTTCCATCTTGCCGCCCGTCGGAATGGCCGGGGCGGTCTGGTTGTCGACAATGACGAGGTCGTAGCCACCGCCGTCCTTGAGCCGCCATTGGCCGCCGACCAGCGGGGTCTTGGCAATATTCTTGGCGGCAAAGGGCGGAAGGTTCGCGCCATCCCAGGCAACCGGACCGACGATCGTGTCGAGTTTCGAGGCGGCGATTGCCGCGATCACGGCCTGGCTGTCGGTCGGATCAGCCCGCTTCATCACATCGACGGCGAGTTCGAACAGCGCATGCACGAAGCCGATCGGTTGCGTCCACGGCCTGCCGGTAGCAGCCGTGAAACCGTCGGCGAGTTCCTTGGCGCTCTGGCCGGTCAGTGACGACTTGAACGGATGGCTCGCAGACCACCAGACTTCGCAGGAGAGATTGTGCCCGTTCTTGCCAAGTGCCTCGACCGCCTGCGGAAACAGGATCGCCTTGCCGATCGACGCCACTTTCGGCTTGAAACCCTGCTGTTGGGCCTGGTTCCAGAAAGTCGTGAAGTCCGGCGGGATCATCACCCCGGTGATGACCTCGCTGCCAGCGGATTTGAAGGCATTGATCTGGGCCGAGAAATCGTCGGTCAGGTTCTGGTAGCGACCGGGATCGACGAGCGAATAGCCCAGTTTGTCGAGCACCGGCGGGAAGCCGACCGCCTTGTCGCCCCAGGCATTGCCATCACCGTCGTTCGGAAACAGCCCGCCAACCTTCTTGTTGGTCTCAACCTGGCCCCACATGTTGGTATAGACGGCAATCACATCTTCCAGACCCCAGAAGAAGTGGAAGACGCTGTTGAACGGTTTCCACGACGAAGGATCGCCGGGATTGGCCTGCTGGCCGATGAACCAGGGCTGCCAGGGGGCGGCCGTGGAAATGCAGGGCACTTCCTCGGCTTCGCAAGTCGTCGCGACCGGGTTGGTCGTTTCCGGCGTCGAGGCAACCAGCACGAGATTGACCTCGTCATCGACGATCAGTTCCTTGGCGACTTCCGCCGCCCGGTTCGGGTTGGACTGGCTGTCCTTGACGATGACCTCGAAATTGAGCCCGGCAGCCTTGGTGGCAGCCATGAAGCCGTCGATGATGAATTTGTCGGCTTCCGCAAAGGCGGCAAGCGGCCCCGTCTGCGGACTGACATAACCGAGCTTGATCGGCGCATTGGCGGCAAGCGCCGGTAGCGCAAAGCCCGAGGTCGCTGCCAGTGCTCCCGTGGCAGCGGTGGATTTGATGAAGTCGCGTCTCGTGAACATATGCTTTCTCCTCCCAAAGAAATTCAATATGGCGGCCGTGCTCCGCTCCAGGCATCCTGCAGAAGCGACCGGATCGAAGCACGATCGATCGGTCGCGGGTTGGCATAGGGGTTTTTCGTCGCGATCTCGGCCGCACGGTCGAGATCGGCTTCGGTGAGACCGAAATCCTTGAGCGCCATCGGCGAACCCACCGCTTGCGCGAAATCGTACAGACCCTGGCCGGGCGTGCCGCCGAAAATAGCGGAAATCGGCGCCATCAGCTCCGGCACCACGGATGCGTTGAAGCCGATTGTATGGGGCAGCATGACGGCATGGGTCTCGGCATGCGGCGTATCGAAGCTGCCGCCAAGCGTGTGGCAGATCTTGTGATGCAGCGACATGGTGATCTGGCCGAGAACGGTGCCGCAGAGCCAGGCGCCATAAAGCGCCTTACTGCGCGCCTCGCCATCGCGCGGACTGGCAATGATGGTCGGCAACGCCTCCTTGAGCGCGCGCATGCCTTCGATCGCCATCAGGGTGGCAATCGGGTTGCGATCCGGCGCATAGAGCCCTTCGGCGGCATGGGCGATCGCGTTGAGCCCACTGGTCACGCTCATGGTGACCGGCAGGCCAAGCGTCAGTTCCGGATCGTAGATGACGACTTCCGGCGTGATCTTCGGACTGCGGATCGTCGTCTTGATGCCGTCTTCGGTCTGGCCGAGAATAGGTGTGACTTCAGACCCCGCATAGGTGGTCGGGATGACGATCTGCTGAATATCCGTCCGCCAGGCCATGGCCTTGCCCAGTCCGGTGGTGGAGCCTCCACCCAGGGAAACAACGCAATCGGCGCCGAGTGCTGCGGCATGGGCGACCGCCCGTTCCGTGACCTCGACCGGCGTATGCATGGTCGCCTCGGTGAATGTGCCGACCGCAAGCGGTCCGAGCCTTTTTGCCAGTCGCTCCGCATCGGCGGCCTGATGTGGCGTCGACAGAACAAGGGCGCGTCGGCACTGCAAGTCCTCGACGGCCTTGCCGACCTCGGCGCTTGCACCATTGCCGAAGAGGATGCGGGCGGACGAACCCTGATAGGAAAAGGCCAAAGTCATGATGAAGCCCGCCCCTTCTTTGCCCGCACCATGACGAAGGTGAAATCGAGCGTCCAGCTGTCGCCCTTCCCCGCCGGCTCGAACGTGCCGATCAATTCCGGCTTGACCCCGAACAGGGCATCGCGACCGAGATGCGGATCGCTTGCATCATAGACATGGGTGCTGATCGGCTCGAAACCGTCGGCCTTGATGATGAAATGCAGATGCGCGGGACGCCGCATGGCAAAGCCGAGACCGCCGAGCAGTTGGCCGACAGGACCGTCACAGGGCACGGCATAGCCGCCCGGTCGCACGGTTCTGTAACGGAACAGGCCCGAAGCATCCGAGGTGAAGACGCCGCGCAGGTTGAATTCGGGCTGCTGGTCCGGCTGCTGGTTCTCATAAAGACCTTCGCCATTGGCCTGCCAGGTCTCGATCGTGGCTCCCGCGATCGGATGGCCGTCAAGGTCGCGGACATGGCCGGTCACCGAAAGAACCGAACCGACCCCATCCAGAGAAATATTGGCATCGTTCGGGAGTCGCGGCGCATCCGCCCTGTAGAAGGGGCCGCGCACAGTGTTGGGCGTCGCCCCTTTCGGTCGGCTGGTGTTGATCTCTTCGATCAGCGCCGTGACGCCAAGAAGATCGGAGAGCAGCACCCATTCCTGACGGCGACCATCACTGGCATGACCGACATCGGTGAGAAACTCGACGGTGCGGCGCCAATCGGCATGGGTGGGACGCGTCTGGCGGATGAGTTCATGCAGATGCTCGATGAACGGGACCATGAAGGCCTGCAAAGAACCGCCGGCCTGCTTGTCGAGCCTCTCGGCGACAAGCTGTGCGGAATTGCGCTCACTGAACGATTGATCTGCCATGGTTCCTCCCATGCAGAAACCTTAGCAACGGAGAACCGCGCACTTGATAATTTATTTCACGATTAATATGCATATTTGTTATGAAGTTCGATGAGAGACATCTCGTACAGCTGGCAGCGGTGGTCCAGGCCGGAGGGGTCACGGAAGGCGCAATCCTTCTGGGGCTGAGCCAGCCTGCCGTGTCGCGAACGCTTGCCATGCTGGAAAAAAGGCTCGGCGAGCCGCTGTTCATCAAGGGGCGCCGTCCTTTGCAGCCGACGCCCCTCGGCCGGGCGCTTGCCGATCACGGCCAGACCATGCTGACGGCGGCGCGCAAGGCCTCTGCGCTTGTCGAGGGCTTTCGGCATGGCAAGACCGGCCTTGTCCGCGTCGGCGGCACACCCTTCTTCATGGATGCACTGATCGCCGGCATGGTCGCGGGCTTCCAGAATTCCTACCCCGAAGTCCGGATCGAGCAGAGCTATGGCTATCTAAACGATCTGCGTTCGGCGATCGTCGCCGATCGCATCGATCTCGCCATCTGCCCGATTGACATGCTGGATGAAGGTTCGGGGATGCGTTTTCAGGAGTTGCTGCCAGGCCGCAATGTCGTCGCCTGCCGCGTCACCCATCCCTTGCTGCTCAAGCGCAAGCTCGCCGGGCCGGAACTGCTCGATTATCCCTGGATCGCGCCGCCGCCGGGCAGCCCGCTCTTGGCCGATCTCCGCAGCCTCGTCCTCTCGCTCGGCGCCACGGAAACCAAGATCCGCTATGCCGGCGGCTCCCTGACCAGTGCCATCAACTACATGAAGGAGAGCGATGCGCTGACGATCCTGCCCCATAGCGTCGTCTTCGCCTATCGTAACGACAAGGCGATCACAGCCTTGCCGGTCAACATTCCCCACCCCGAGCGGGCCCTGGGCCTTTTGACCCGCACCGGCGACCTCGGCGCACCGGCGACCGAGGCTTTCGCAGCCCATATCCGCAAGAGTTTCGAACAGTTGCGGCATCTGATCAAACGCCACGAACAATCCGTTGTCTGGGGCATGTGACAGGTGGCGACAAGGATGGAGCGCGGCTTCAAGCCACGGCACCCACTCGAGCAACATTTGCAACCGCTACAGAAGGCGATCAGGGAGATTGCGAGCAGCCCCGGTCAGCGCTCTTGCGCCTCGATAAGCGTTCCAAAGCGGAAGATAACAACACATGCGCAAGGTCGTCTTTCGACGACCACTTAACAAGTTCAATTTGCTTTTGAAGAGAGATGGTGGGTGATGTAGGGCTCGAACCTACGACCCGCTGATTAAGAGTCAGCTGCTCTACCAACTGAGCTAATCACCCGACCGGCGCCGTCGTTCCGGCGTCTGAGGGGGCGTATAAAGGGATCTGTTTTGGTTGGCAACCCCCATCGTCAAAAAACTTTCAAAAAGCCCGAACTTTTCTGCATCGGGCTTTTTTATGGTTGAAAATCAAAGGTAAAGCACGCCGGATGCAATACGTACTGCTTCACCGCCGATCCGCGCTTTCGCCACGGCACCCTTCTCGGCCTGGATATGCAGGTGAATGAGCGAGGGGCGCCCCATCTCCACCCCCTGTTCGATCAGAAGCGCGTGCTGGCCATCCGAAAGTCCATCGAAATGGTGGATTGCACCGGAAAGTGCGGCCACCGCACCGCCGGTCGCCGGGTCTTCCGCAATCCCCATATCGGGCGCAAACATGCGGGCATGAAAGGCCGCCCTGTGATCGACGCCACCGCGGCAATAGAGATAGACAGAGAGCTGCGGATGTCCCGAATGGGCCATAGCCTTGTTCCACAGCAACGGATTGAATGTCACCGAGCCGATCGTCGCCATATCCCTGACCGGCAGCATCAGGAAGGGCACGCCGGCACTCCAGACCGACGCGGCGTGATTCTCGAACCCGATATCGGCAGCACTGATGCAGAGGGCATCGGCGATCGCAGCCGGATCAAGCGTCGCTTCCAGCCGCGCCGAGAGCCGCGGCAGGTCGAATTCGGCAAAGGATGTCTTGCCTTCCTGCAAACGCACGGCGCAGCGAACCGGACCGACCTTCTCCTCCAGCACGCTTACTACGTCGATGCTGGCGCCGGCATGGTTGAGCTCGGCGAGCGCGATGGCCGTGCCGACGGTCGGATGGCCGGCAAAAGGCAATTCGCGACCGGGTGTGAAGATCCGGATGCTGGCCGTATGGGCCCGGTTTTGCGGCGGCAGAACGAAGACGGTTTCGGACAGGTTGAATTCACGGGTGATCGCCTGCATGGCGGCATCGCTCAACCCCTCCCCGTCATGCACAACAGCGAGCGGATTTCCCGCCATCGCCTCAGCGGTAAAGACATCATAGATGGAATAGGCTCGGCTCATGGTCGGATATCCTTCTGTTCGGTGAGCCAGCCGAGAATCGGTGGCATGAAGAAAGCATAGTCGTGGGCCTGCGGATCGGCCGACCGGATCGGCACTGCCGCGGAAATTTCCGGCTCGGCCTCGGAGGCTATGTGGGCGCCGATGCGTTCGACGATATCGGCTTCGGAGAGGTCGAAGCGGAATCGGCGGAAAATCGTCACCGTATTCTGCGACCAGCAGGCATGGGCGACCGGATCCGCAAGGGCATCGCCGAGATCGAGCCCGGTTTCCTCGCCGACTTCGCGCCGCATGTTGAAATCGATATCGAGACGACCATCGAACACGTCGCTCGCATCCATCGAGCCGGCGGCACAATAGACCCGGCCGGGATTGGCGGTGGTTTCGGCCATGCGAATGGCAATGAGCGCTCCATCCTTTGTCAGGATCAGCGGCATGGCGAAGAGATGCGCGGCTTCCACGGGCCGTTCGGCGCGGCGCCAGTAGAGGAAGGCGGAGAAGGGAATCATGAAGGCCCGGCCGCGGATAGCACCATCGTCATGGCTCAGCCGATGCTGCAGCACCATGCGCCCATCATAAAGGCTCGGATTGGCGGCATGCTCGGCCTGCCAGTTTTCGGCAATGGCTGTGCGCTTGTCGCACACGAACGGATGCTCGCCTTCCGCCACCTCGAGATGGAGCGAACGAACAGGAAAAATCAGGTTTTCGGCCGGAAAGCCGCTCAATGCATGATCTGGCATGGGCATGATCTGGCAGGGTCCTTAGGGAATTTCGATGGACATGACGACGGGGCAATGATCGGACGCCTTGGGACGATCCCAGCCGGTTCGCGGATAGCGTTCTTCCGGCTGCCCCGGGGGAAACGGCGTCCGATATGGCTGGCCGGCCCGTACGATCTCCGGCAACCCGTGCGGATTGGCGCGCGACAGGGCCTGGGAAAGGAATACATAGTCGAGCTGGCAGAGATGCCGCTCTTCCAGCCCGCGCGTGTGATAAAGCGTCCAGCGCTCGTCGACGGGCAGTCGGCCCACCACATTTTCGAGAAACTGGTCCTGGGTGAAGATGTCGAGCGCGCTTTCGAGCTCTCCCTCATGCGCAAAGCCATAGCCACCCTTGCGGCCGCCGGAGACGATGAGCTTCTCCTGATAGTCGTTCATGTCTCCGCAGAGAACGAAGGCACCGCTGCCGCCACCGGGACCGAAGCGCTCCTCGATGATGCGGCGAATTGCCAGTGCCTCGGCCCGCCGGAGTGGTGCCGTTGCCTGGCGCCCGTCGAGGCCGTTGCGCGGCGACGTCATGGATTTGAGATGGCTGACATAGAGCGTCAACGGCCGTCCGCCGATTCGGACATCGAGTTCCAGGCAGTCGCGCCGGAAAATCTTGTCGTCCGGCTTTTCCGTTTCGGCCAGAAGCGGATTGAAGAGATCGAACTGGCGGAAGGTGATGGCCGCGTGGCTGCGGATATCGACGAACTCGATCGGTTCGCCATCGCGGGTCTTCTCCCGCATCATCACGGCCACATCGATGCCGCGGCTGTCATTGCCGACGATGAGATATTTCTGCCGATAGCCCTCGCCCATCATCTTGTAGAGATAGCCATGCTCGAACGCATCGAGCGCTTCGCGGCTTTCCACCTCCTGCAGGCAGAGAATGTCCGCATCGACATCGGCAATCGCCAGCGCCGTCAACTGGCGCGTATCATCGGTGGAAGCCACCATGCGCGCCGCCTCAAGCTGCTGGTAGGATTGTTCCGAGGAAACCGAATAGAGCCGCATCACGCGGTCCTGTCGCAACTGGTTGCGGAAGCCGCCAAAATCGAACCGCGTCAGCAGATTCTCGATATTGAAGGTGCCGATCCTGACTGCCATGACGCGCTCCGCCTGAGTTGACCAGTGGTATAGCACGCCCGTTCCCGCAGGAAAGCCTGATGCCACCGGATGGCTTGCAGATGATCGCAGCCGCAAATTGCCACAACCGGCCGGGAACGCCTATTCGGCGGCGTTTGGTCGCATCGTCCGACATCCACAGAAGTTTTTTTACTATCCGGTCCAATATTTCACGAAAATCTACTGGACTCTCGAATAAACCCAAAACAATATTCGTTTCAAAAATGAAAGAAAACAGTGCCTTCCATCTGCAAAGGGGGATCCCATGAAGAAGCTCGCAACCAAACTGATCGTCGCATCCATTCTCGTTTCGGCAGCCGCCATGCCGGGCACCGCTCTGGCGGGTAATCTCTATGGCGCCATCGCCTATTCGCAGCAGACCAAGAACTATTCCTGGGCTACGGATTTCGCCACCCAGGAAGCCGCTGAAGCTGCCGCGATGGACGAGTGCTACAACAAGGCAAGCGATTGCCGCATCACCACCTGGTTCCAGAACGCCTGCGGCGCGCTTGCTGTCGGTGAAGATGGCGGCTGGGGTTCGCATTGGGGCAAGAACTTCCGCCAGGCCCAGAACAAGGCGCTTTCTGCCTGCAACGGCAGCTCTTACAATTGCGAAGTCGTAATCACGAAGTGCGTCTCGGGCTACTGAGCCAAAACGATCTTCGAACCGAACGGCGGGTTCTCATCGGCCCGCCGTTTTCTTTTCCGTCAGATTTGAACCGCGGTGGCCGTCGTCTTTAAAAGGGTGGCGCTGCGGTTGAGCGCCTCGGCCTCGGCCTCGTTCAGTTCCGGAATGAGCTCGGTCACGATGCCGGCCGAACCGATCACCCGCGGGATCGATAGCGCCACATCGGTAACGCCGACGATATCGCGCGTCATGGCCGATACCGACAAGAGTTCGCGCCGGTCGCCGGCGATCGCCTTGACGATGCGCGCCAGTCCCGCTCCGATACCATAATAGGTCGACCCCTTGCCGTTGATGATCTTGTAGGCGGCATTGCGCACGCCGTTATCGATCGCTGCGATGACTTCATCCGTGAACGGTTTGCCGATCTGGGCCGCGAAGGAGGCAACCGGCGTCGAGCCGGCCTGCGCACTCGACCAGGCAAGAACCTCGCTATCGCCATGCTCGCCCAGCACATGCGCATGGACCGATTGCGGCGAGATGCCGAGATGGCGGCCGAGGAGGCTGCGGAAGCGCGCCGAATCAAGGATCGTTCCCGAGCCGATGACGCGCGAAGCCGGAAGGCCGGAGAGCCGGAAGGTGATATCGGTCATGATGTCGACGGGATTGGTGGCGATGAGAAGAATGGCATCGGGTGCAGCCTTCAGCACCTCGGCCACCACCTGACGGAAAACTTCGGCATTGCGCTCGAGGAGCGCCAGCCGCGTCTCGCCGGGCTTCTGGCTGACGCCGGCCGCCAGGATCACCACATCGGCACCCGACAGGCCATCATATCCGGCGGCCTGCACAATCGTGTGCGAATGAAACGGAACAGCATGCGCGATATCTTCGGCCTGCGCCACGGCGAGATCCGAATTGCGATCGACCAGCGTGATTTCGCTTGCGATTCCGAGCAGGGCGAGCGCAAACGCCGCCGAACTGCCAACCATGCCTGCCCCAACGACACCGACCTTCATGCCCTATCCCTCCGGTTGTATCGGCATCCTTGTCGATCCTGCTTTCGCCGTCAATCGACTTTGAATGCAATGCAAAAAGCCGCCTCCCGAGTGGGAAGCGGCTTCGTCATACCATCCGAAGATGACAGGATCAGGCGGCAGCCTTCTTTTGTGCGGCGATCAGGCGGCCGAGGCGGGCGATGCCATCCTCGATCATCGTATCAGTGGCGCAGGAGAAGGACAGGCGGATCGTGTTCGCGCCCGAACCGTCGGCAAAGAAGGCCTTGCCGGGAACGAACGCCACGCGCTCGCTCTTCAGCGACTGGGCGAGCAGCGATGCACCATCCATGCCTTCCGGCAGCGTGACCCAGACGAACATGCCGCCTTCCGGACGCGTCCAATCGACACCGGCCGGCATATGGCGATCCATCGCCTCGAGCATCTTCTTGCGGCGATGGCCATAGGTCTTGCGGATCTTGGCGATCTGCTCGTCATAGAGACGTTCGGCGACCTTGCCGATCACCATCTGGTTGATCGTCGAGGAATGAAGATCGGCGGCCTGCTTGATCAGAACCAGCTTGCGCACGACATCCGAATTGGCAACCACCCAGCCGATGCGCAGGCCCGGCGCCAGCGTTTTGGAGAAGGTGCCGCAATAGAAGGTGCGGGTCTTTTCGATATCGTTGCCATTGCGGGCAAGATCGAGTGCGAGGATCGGCGGAACGCTTTCCCCCTCATAGCGGAGCGACTGGTAGGCGGCATCCTCAATGACCGGAATATCGATCTTCTCGGCCAGATCCAGGAGCCATTCGCGCTCGGCGCGCGTCATGGTCACGCCGGTCGGATTGTGGAATTCCGGCACGCAATAGGCAAACTTGACCTGCCCGCCCTTTTCACTCGCCTGGTCGATATAGGTCTGCGGCTCGCGGTTGGAGAGCGGGATGAGCTTGTCGTAGTTCGGCTCGTAGGCATTGAAGGCACCGAGCGCGCCCATATAGGTCGGCCAGGTCACGAGCGCTGTGTCGTTCTTCGACAGGAACAGCTTGCCAAGATAATCGAGCAACTGCTGCGAACCCGAGGTGATGAAGACATTTTCGGCCTTGCAGGTGATGCCGATGCGGCTCATTTCGCCGACGATCCAGTCACGCAACGGCTTGTAGCCTTCCGAAACGGAATATTGAAGCGCGGCATCGCCCTGGGCGCCCGACAGCACTTCTGCATAGGCTTCCGCCACTTCCGCCTTCGGAAACAGGTTGACATCCGGAATGCCGCCGGCAAAAGAGATGATGTCGGGCTGTTCGAGCAGCTTCAGAAGTTCGCGAATTTCGGATGCTTTCATCCGGCTCGCGCGGGTGGCAAAAACCTTTTCCCAATCCATGATGGTTTCCTCTTGGTCTTGTTTTGTCGGAGAAGATCATGCAGCACGGTTTATGTCAACATTACTGACCTATTTTTCGTGCTGCCGGATCGCTTTTTCAGACAGTGTTCGGCGCTCCCCCTCGCGGGTCACCAACTTTGTGCGCTTTCATGATCATGCCGGTGTCTTTTTCATGGCGGCGATGACCTCCGGATCCAGCATTCGTATCGAATAGTCCTGCAAAAGCTGCCGGGCTTCGGCGACAGAAATGTCGGAATCCGGATCACCCTTCCGGAGCCACAGACCATCCACCATGGCGGAAAATCCGCGAATGAAACTGTTGGCGCGTTCCCGCTCAACGAAGGGGCGCAGCGCCACGCCGAGATTGGAGCGCAGGCGCGGATAATAGGGCCGCAACAGCCGCGCATAATTGGCATTGTGCGAAGCCTCGGCAAAGAGCGAGATCCAGGCGCGCGCGGTCGGCAGATCGAATCGCCGCTCCGGAAAGTTTCCATCGATGATCGCGTTCAGCCGATCCCAGCGGGTCTCGGCCCGTTTCAGATGGATCACCACCTCTTCCATCAGGATACGATGGTTCATGCGCACCATTTCGAAGAGGACCTCTTCCTTGTCGCGGAAATAATAGGTCAGGATGCCCTGCGACATGCCCGCTTCGTGGCAGATCCGCGTGGTCGTGAGCCCCTTCAACCCGTCGCGCAGAAAGATGCGATGGGCCGCATCGATCAGTTCGACGCGGCGGATATCCTCGATTCGGGTCTTCTGCTTTTTCGTGCGATTTGCCATGGCGCTTCTTACCGCTTCAATTTTTTGTACGCTCTAACAATTTTTTGGTTGCGCAAAAAATATCCTATCCTATTGTCGATGCATAATCGACAAGGGGAACATCATGAAAAAGTTCAAGACAGCGGCCATGGCCGCGACGGCCTTCGCATGCCTTGCCACCACCGCAGTTGCAGCCGAGAAGGCCGAGTGCAAGCTCGTACGCATGTCGGACCTCGGCTGGACTGACATTGCACTCACCAACACGACCGCCGAACTCATTCTCAAGGCGCTCGGCTACGAGGTCCAGCAATCCCTGCTCGCCCTCAATGTCACCTTCGATTCGCTCAAGAACGACGATATGGATGTGTTCCTCGGCAACTGGCGCCCGGTGCAGGACCTCGACTACAAGGCCTATTTTGATTCCGGAGCCGTGGTGCCTCTGACCACCAACCTCACCGGCGCCAAATATACGCTCGCCGTGCCTCAATATGTCGCCGATGCGGGTCTCAAATCCTTCGACGATCTGCAGAAATTTGCCGACAAGCTCGACCACAAGATCTATGGCATCGAACCGGGTTCCAACAAGCCGCTGCTCGACATGATCGCGGCCAAGACCCACGGGCTGGATGGCGACTGGCAAGTGG
Source organism: Fluviirhizobium alvei (assembly GCF_030551875.1). GTDB lineage: Bacteria > Pseudomonadota > Alphaproteobacteria > Rhizobiales > Rhizobiaceae > Rhizobium_E > Rhizobium_E alvei. Next base: position 159,304 of record NZ_JAUOZU010000005.1, read on the forward strand.
TGGAATCGAGCGAAGCGGCCATGCTCGCTCAGGTTCAGCGCGCTGTCGCCGCCAAGGATTTCATCGTCTTCCTCGGCTGGCAGCCGCATCCGATGAACGTCAACATGGAGATGACCTATCTCGCGGGCGGCGATGCCGAATTCGGCCCGGATTTTGGTGGCGCCACCGTCCGCACGATCGCGCGCGGAACCTATCCGCAGGATTGCCCGAATGTGACGCAGTTCTTCACCAATCTGGTCTTCGATATCGATTACGAGAACACCGGCATGAACATGATCATGACCGACGGGCTCGAAGTCCCCGCCGCAGCCACCAAGATGATGCGCGACAATCCCCGCAAGGTCGAGGAATGGCTGAAGGGTGTTTCGACCATCGACGGCAAGCCGGGTTTCGACGCCGTCAAATCCGCGCTCGAGATTGAGTGAGGGTGCCCGCGTGAATGCCATGATGCGCGCCGCCGTTCTGGTCGATTTCGGCGCTCCGCTCGAGATCCGAACGGTGAGACGCCCCGAGCCGAAAGCCGGACAGATCCTTGTCCGGCTCGAAGCCTGCGGTCTCTGCCACTCCGATGTCCATATCTGGAAGGGTGAGGTTCGCCCGCCCGTTTCTCCCGACCCGTTCGTCCTCGGTCACGAGGGTGTCGGCCGTATCGAAGCTCTGGGTGCCGGCGTGACAGGTTGGTCGGTGGGCGACAGGGCCGGCGTTCCCTGGCTGCACAAGACCTGCCTTTGCTGCGACGAATGCCGCGATGGCGAGGAATCCTTCTGCCAGCACCAGACAGCCCATGGCCTGAATGTTCCCGGCGCGCTCGCCGACTATGTTGTGGTCGATGCCGATTTCGCGGTCCGCCTGCCCGGCACGGTCGACGCGGTTCAGACCGCACCGGTCATGTGCGCCGGCGTCACCGCCTATGGCGCCATCCGCCGCGCCCGGATGTTGGCCGGAGAACGGCTTGCCGTCTTCGGCTGTGGTGGGCTCGGCCTCTATGCGGTACAGATCGCGCACCGGATGGGTATCGAAGTGGTGGCAATCGACCGCGATCCGGACAAGCTTTCGACAGCGCGCGCGCTGGGTGCCAATGAAACGGAAATCGCTGACGGTGGCCTTACCGAACGGATGAGCGAACCCGGACGCCGCGTCCATGCGGCGATCAATTTCGCCCCCACCACCCGCACCTGGCCCGCCATGCTATCGGCGATCCGCCCACGCGGGCGCATCGTCGCCGCAGCCCTCGTCTCCGAACCGGTCGGTCTCAATCAGGAATGGCTGACCGGAACCGGTGTCACGATCACCGGCACCAGCGTCGGTACCCGCAAGGAAATGCAGGAACTGGTTGCCCTGCATGCGGCCAACCCGCTGACCGCTCCGATCGAGGAAATTTCCCTCGAACAGGTCTCCGACGCATTGATCGCGCTCGAAGAGGGCAAGGCGAAAGGCCGGTTTGTGATCCGATTGTAACAACCGAAGCTTGAAATTACCTGTTTTGGGTTAGCCTAGACAAGGCACTGGAATGCAACCAGAATTTCTCTATATTATTTCATTCTGAAAAAACCATGAAACATTTCTGAAACAAAAGTTACATTTTCGTCGCATAAATTGCTGTCCCCGTTCGTCATTGCAACCGTTGAGGCATTTCGAACGGATTGCTTGCGCATTTTCTATGATCGGGGATGAAACGATGCCCGTCGAATGCGTCACCACTCCGTCCGAAACGACAGAAAGGTGAATGATCTATGGCAACCAAGAATGGTACGGATTCGTCCGAAACTATCATCGGCACCAATAATGCGGATTCCATCTACGCGAATGGCGGAAACGACAGGGTCGATGGCGCGTTCGGCAGTGACAGTCTTTACGGCGGCGCCGGCAAGGACACGATTTTCGGAGGCTTTCAGGACGACAACATTTCAGGCGACGCCGACGATGATGTGATCGACGCCGGTTCGGGCGACGACTGGGTCACCGGCGGCAGCGGCACCGACAAGCTGCTTGGCGGGCTCGGCGAGGACCGGTTCAACGACTGGCTTGTTTCCGATATCAACGGCGACACGATCGACGGGGGCATCGGGCTGGATACGCTCGTCCTCAATCTCGGTTACGGCACCAGTGCCATCAACTTTACGGCGACCGACCCGACCACGCTCACGAACATCTATGGCGCTGGCGTGACCGGCATCGAGCAATTCAACGTCACTGGCCATTACAGCAAGGCCGATGTTCTGACCGGCGGTCACTGGGACGACCAGTTGATAGGCCTGGGCGGCAACGACCGTTTATTCGGCATGGAAGGCGATGACATGGTCATAGCCGGTGACGGCGCCGATACGGTCAATGGGGGCCAGGGTGACGATTACATTACCGGCGATGCAGGCCAGGACAACCTCTATGGCAGTTTCGGTCGTGACAATCTTTCCGGCGGCAGCGACAACGATCTTCTCGATGCCGGCAACGGCAACGATGCACTCTATGGTGAAGACGGCGATGACAAGCTGCTTGGTGGTGATGGCGACGATTACATGATCGGCGGCATCGGCAATGACACGATGGTCGGTGACAAAGGCGACGATTACATCATCAGCGGCGATGGTATCGACAAGATCGATGCTGGGGCAGGCAACGACGAAATCATCGTTCAGGTCGGAATGGGCAAGGATGTCATCGACGCTGGCACTGGCATCGACGAAGTCGAAATTTCCAATGTTTCCGGAACGCTCATCGTCAAGACTCCGGACCAAATCACCACCCTTTCGGATGGAACCACCATCACCGGCGTCGAAGATTTCACGATCACCGGCACAAATGGCAAGAACAAGTTCGTTACCTTGAACGGTAACGACGCGCTTTTTGGCTATGATGGCGACGACTATCTCTCTGGCGGCGGCGGAAATGATCAGCTTTCGGGCGGCATCGGCAACGACACGATGCTGGGTGGAAGCGGCGACGACAGCCTGATTGCCGGTGGTGGAAAAGACACGCTCGATGGCGGCCAGGGGCTGGATACCGCGACCATCGATCTGAGTTCAATGCATAGCGCGACGACATTCAGCATTACCGGAGCGAGCGCCAAGCTATCGAACGGCACGACCGTGGCCAATACCGAAATTTTCTACATCAGCACTGGAAACGGCAACGATCGCCTGAATGGTACCGGAGCAACTTTTGTCAGCTTCTCTGCTGGCAACGGCAACAACCAGCTGACGGGTAGCAACGGCAATGACACTCTCGGTGCCGGCATCGGCAACGACACGATACTCGGTGGCAAGGGCAACGATCTGGTTTACGATCTCGGTGGCAACAACAGGATCGAAACAGGTGATGGTAACGACCATGTCAATCTCGACGTTTTGGAAAAGCATGCCGGCGGTGATCTGACGAAACTGAAGCTGGGAGCCGGCAACGATCTGGTCGAATTCAACGAGAGGCTCGACACGCTTGAAGGCAAGCTGGAGGCCGACGGCGGCAGTGGCATAGACAATGCTGTGATCGATCGTTCGAAGACCAACAAGGACCTGAGCTTCACGCTCAAGGCGCATGCCGTTCTGGTCAATGGCGATGTGACTCTCGACAATTTCGAGCAGGTCTCCATCTTCACGGGCTCAGGCAACGACAAGCTGACCGGCGGCAAGTTGGGAGATGCGTTCTACGCCAATGCAGGAAATGACACCCTGAACGGTCTCGGCGGCAACGATTGGCTAGAAGGCGGCACCGGAAAGGACGTGATAGAAGCTGGGGATGGCGATGACTGGCTCTACGCCAACGATGGCGGCGATGATGGCGTCGCCGACACGCTCAACGCCGGTACCGGCAACGACAACCTCTATATCGCCAACCGCGATATTGCTAATGGCGGGGCGGGTACCGATACGGTTCACGTCGATCTCTCCAATCTTACCACCGGCGTCCAGTTCACATTCGACACTGGAGCAGTGAAGATCAACGCCGCTACGAGAATCTCCGGAATGGAAATCCTCGACTTCACCGGATCGAAGGTTGGCGACAAGGTGACCGGCGGTAATCTGGCCGACACGCTGCGCGGCCTTGGCGGCAATGACATTCTCGACGGCGGCAAGGGTGACGATACGCTCTATGACGGCGCAGGCAATGACACGCTCAAGGGCGGTGACGGCAATGACAGCTTCGTGCGCGACGAGTTCACGGGCAACGATGTCTTCGACGGTGGCAATGGCACGGATGCCTTGTCCTTCAACTTCTATGGCGATAGTTCGGTGTTGATCGACCTCGCCAACAGCAGCAAGAATGACGGCCTGGCCAAGGGCCTGACGGTGAAGTCGATCGAGCAGGTGACAGGCACCAGCGAGGATGACGCGATCTATGGTTCCAACGCCAACGAGCGGCTGTATGGCGGCTATGGCGGCGATGTTCTCAACGGTCGTGGTGGCAACGATTTCCTCAACGGCAATGGCGGCGCCGATCTCCTGACCGGCGGCAGCGGAAACGACCAGTTCATCTTCGACGACTTTAGCGCCGGCGGTGATTTCGTGACCGATTTTGTGCGCGGGCAGGACAAGCTGGTGATCGATGACGAACGGTTTGGCCTGTCCGAAAACTACAAGCTGAAGCTGGAAACCGTTACCGAACCGGTCACAACGGCGTCTGGACCGGTCTTCCTGTTTGAAAAGGACACAAGCCGGCTTTGGTTCGATGCCGATGGCAAGGCTGGCGACGCAGAAGCCTATCTGGTCGCCACGCTAGACGGAATCAAGACGCTTTCCGCAAGCGATTTCGACTTCATGTGATCGCGGGAGGTGGCTGGCGGCTGCGCCGGCCACTTGGGCTTTGCATGTTCGAAACCTTGCGGCGACCGAAGTAAAATCCGGGAGGGGCAACCTTCCCGGTTCTCTCTTTTGCCGAATTGTGACCGCTACCGCCAAAACGACAGCGACGACTACAGGCGAGCAGAAAAGCTACCCGCCGTGCCTTGAGGCAAGCACCTCCCAGGCCTGGCCGAAAAGCCAGCGATCCCGCTCGGGAACCTCCTCCTCCTTTTCGAGCAGCCAGAGCGAAACCTCTTCGCGGCCGAGCCATTCGATGATTGCGGCGCGAATTCCCGGCGACACCTCTTCCCAGAAGTCCTTGGGATCTGCCAGATTAGCGGTCGAGATGACGAACTGCACGAACTGAACCATGGAACTGGGCAAAGTATCGGCAAGCCAGAGATTGAGTTTGGGAAGGATTTCCAGATTCAGCATCGCCGCCGCGCACAACCATTCCCCAGCATCGCATTTGTCCGGATGATTCAAGTGAAGCCGTGCCCAGGCGGCTTCAAACACCTGGATGATTGCGTCTCGCTCGCGATCCGGCCAATCACGCCAGCGGGCGTAGATCAGCTTGGAGGCGATCAGAGTGGCATCAAGTCCTGGTTGCCCATGGTTACCCAAGACGGCGAGATGCACGATGCGTGGCAGGAAATGCTTGTACCCGGCGACATCGCCAACAGTCGTCAGAGCGAATGAGGCATAGGGCCCCAGCGCTGCTGCGGAGAGCGCATTCAGAGGAGCAGATCTCAAATCGGCAAGAATTGCTTCGCCATCCCTGAGGGAAGACGCATCGAGCTTTGATGGCGTGGCGTAGCCGGCAAGGGCAGCATAGAGCGCAGCCAACGCCTCAGAAAGGTCTCGATTCCTGCGGGTGATGAGTTCAGCTTGATCCGTCATGGTTGTCGGCTTAGCAAACACCCTTTGCAACCGTCAAACAAAAACCGGGAAGGTTGCCCTCCCCGGTTCTTTCGTTCGCCGAAGGGCGATCGATCTTAGTTGCGGGCCTTGTCGACCAGCTTGTTCTTGCCGATCCACGGCATCATGCCGCGGAGCTTTTCGCCAACCTGCTCGATCGGATGCTCGTCGTTGAGGCGGCGGGTAGCCTTGAAGCGGGCAGCGCCCGAATGCCATTCCTGCATCCATTCCGAGGTGAAACGGCCGGACTGGATGTCCTTCAGCACGCGCTTCATTTCAGCCTTGGTTTCAGCCGTGATGATGCGCGGACCGGTGACATATTCGCCCCATTCGGCCGTGTTCGAGATCGAGTAGTTCATGTTGGCGATACCGCCTTCATAGATCAGGTCGACGATCAGTTTCACTTCGTGCAGGCATTCGAAATAGGCCATTTCCGGTGCGTAACCGGCTTCGACCAGGGTTTCGAAACCGGCGCGGATAAGCTCGACCAGACCGCCGCAGAGAACGACCTGCTCGCCGAACAGGTCGGTTTCGCATTCTTCACGGAAGTTGGTTTCGATGATGCCCGAACGGCCGCCGCCGACGCCGCAAGCGTAGGAGAGCGCGAGTTCAAGTGCATTGCCCGAAGCGTTCTGGTGAACGGCAACGAGGCACGGCACGCCGCCGCCCTTCTGGTATTCGCCGCGAACCGTGTGGCCCGGGCCCTTCGGCGCGATCATGACGACGTCGACCGAAGCCTTCGGCTCGATCAGGCCGAAATGGACGTTGAGGCCGTGGGCGAAGGCGATCGCAGCACCATCACGGATATTGCCGGCGATATCGGCCTTGTAGATGCCGGCCTGCAGTTCGTCCGGGGTTGCCATCATGATGAGGTCGCCCCACTTGGCGGCTTCGGCAACGGTCATGACCTTGAAGCCATCGGCTTCGGCCTTCTTGATGGTGGCCGAACCCGGCTTCAGCGCGATTGCCACGTTGGCGGCGCCGGAATCCTTGAGGTTGAGCGCGTGAGCGCGGCCCTGCGAGCCGTAGCCGACGATGACCACGTTCTTGGACTTGATGAGGTTGAGATCGGCATCACGATCGTAATAGACGCGCATGTTGGTTCCTTCCCTTTGCTGTCTTGTTGACTTGTCCGGCGGTCAGTCCGCCAGAGCCTTTCTGGTTCCAAACAGGCGCAGGAAGGCGTCGACCGCCTTGTCCGCCCGGGATCCGAATTCCTTGCGAAGCACGCTTATATCCTCGCCGAGCAGCATGCGCACGTGCAGATCGCGCACGATCAGCCCATAGAGCACTTCATAAGCATCGGCTGCCTCATCGAAATCGAGCAGGCCGGCGCGTTTTGCGGCCACGAGCAGGTTCATCGCCCGCTTGTCGATCTGCCGGCGACCGCGTTCGAGAAGCATCGCGCCCAGCGCCGAACCATCGCGGCTCGATTGCCCTATCGCCAGCCGGTTGAGCGCCAGCGACACATCGCCGGAGAGCACATCGAGCAGATCATGCGCAAAATCCGAAAGCGCCTTTTCCAGCGTTTCCCGCGTCAGATGGGTATGAGCCCCTTCGCCCGTCCGCACCTTGGACGCCTGATAGGAAATCATTGCTTCCATCAGCCCATCACGGTCGCCGAACCATTTGTAGAGGCTTTCCTTCGAACAGTTGGCGGCACGCGCCACACCCGCTGTCGTCAAGGCCTTTTCGCCACCCGATACGAGCAGCCGGAGTGCCTCTTCCAGAACCGCATTCTGGCGCGGCGAAAACTTCTCCGTTCCCTTGCTCTCGATCTTGTCCAACATTCCGCCTCCCGGGCGCTCAGTTACGTACCGTACGGTACGGTTCTGTACCTTGATAAAACCGGGCCAAGTCTCTGTCAAGCGGGTTTGTGAGGAATCGATATCAGGGGCGACGATAGAAGGCAGCGATCATCGCCACGAGTTCGTCCTCGAACGAACTACGGCCGAGCATGTCATCCCGGAACATGACGGCAGCCCGGATGGCGCCAATCGCCGCCCGAAACATGATGAAGCGCGCTTCGGGGCCCGGCTCGGCAATGTAGTCCGTGGCCTGGGCAAGGATCTTGGCATGCAGGGCGTCCGTCAATCGCTCGATCATCTGGTCGAACCGGCGCGGGACCGTGCTGTTGCCCGCCATGTGACGCAGAAGCCGGCGGCGAACTTTCAGCCGACCCGCAAACGGTTTCAGAGCATGGCGGACCAGGATCCGCACGATTTCGTCCACCCGATCGGCCTTGCTCTCGGCAAGGGCGGCGAGAATGTCCCGTTCCTGTCGTTCCATCTCGTGAATGGCCATGGCATTGAAGAGCGAAGCCTTGGAGGAGAAATAGCGATAGAGCGTACCGATGGAAAAGCCGGCCCGTTCGGCAACATGGTTGGTGGTGATATCGCCGTCGCCCGACCGTTCCAAAAGCTGAGCAGTGGCTTCAAAAATCGTTGATACCGTCTCCTGAGCACGAGACTGGGTCGGACTTTTTCTCGATTTTTCAGCACCTTGATCCATGATGCCAGAATAGGAAATTCGCCTCTCCAAGTCGAGTAGAAGGTGACGGCAACTTTGGGCATTTTCATTGCCGATCCATATTCCTTCTGGAGACTGCCATGAAAGAGAGCCTTTTCCGTTCGTCCCATACTGCCAGCCGCTGGTTCGTCACTGTCACACTAAGCCTCGCGCCTTTCCTCACCGAGGCCAAGGCAGGCGAGGTTACCTCCGGCCTTTTCGATCAACGCTATTGCGAAATTCTCACCATCAAGCGCGATGGGCTGAAAGCCCATGTCACCGTCTTCAACACGATCGGCCATAACCTCTGCCCGGATGCAGACTGGAAGGCGCTCGACCCGAAGGCGATCAAGAGCGACATGGGCCTTGATGGCGTCAAGATGAACGGGCCACGCCACTGGCTCGTCGATGGCATCGAGGGACAGGGCGTTTCGGCGACCGGACACCAGGCCACCTTCGGCAAGATCGCCATGTCGGAACGCGCGACGCTCGAACTCGGACTGCTGCAGGCCAAATCCGGAGGCACGCGTTACAAGCCGACGGAAGTAAAGCGCGAGACCACCTGGATCTTCAAGGCCGGCGCCCCCGTCTTCGAACTGACCGATCCGGACGGCAAAATCTACATCATGCAATCCTATGCCCAGATCGTCGATCCCGCCCTGTCGGTCGAGAGCCTTGGCACCTTGGGCACACGCCTCAAGCTGCCAAAGGGCTGGCATTATGCGAACCGCATCCTCGAGTCCGAATACAGGCTGGTTACGGCCGGCACCGCCTACGTGATCCAGGACGAGTTCGAGAACACCTACCAGCGCCGCAATTGACGGATCGCATCTCGCTCATCCAACGGCTTCACGATCACTCGATCGCCTTGACCGGCCCCGGCCGGTCTGGCACCCCTCGGAAAAGGCACCGTGTGCTTGCCAAGGGAGAAAGACATGAAGAGGATCGGCCTGATCGGCGGCATGAGCTTCGAAAGCACAGCCGTTTATTACGAGCGGCTGAACCGGCTGGCGAATGCGAAGGCGGGCGGTTTCACCTCGGCCGAACTGCTTTTGCATTCGGTCGATTTCGCCCCGATCGTGACCATGCAGAAGGAAGGCCGTTGGCATGAGGCCGGTGAACGCCTTGCCGATATAGCCGAAAACCTGCAAAGGGCAGGTGCGGATCTTGTTCTGCTCTGCACCAACACGATGCACAAGGTTTCGAGCCAGATTCGCGCGCGCATCTCCATTCCCTTTCTCGACATCATCGATTGCACTGCCGACGAAATCGTTCGACGGGGATGCCGCCGCCCTCTCCTGCTCGCGACCAACTACACCATGACCGACGGTTTCTATCAGGACCATATGCGTAAGCGAGGAATCGAGATCGTCACGCCGGCGGCGGAGGATCGCACAGAGGTCCACAGAATCATTTTCGAGGAGCTTTGCGCGGGAAAGATACTCGGCTCCTCGCGTGACACGCTCTTTCGCATTATAGATCGCGCGCGCCACGAGCGCGCCGATTGCGTCATTCTCGGCTGCACCGAAATCTGCCTCATCCTCGATCCAGAAAAGCTGGCACTGCCGGGGCTCGACACGACGGCGATCCACTGCCACCGCGCAATCGAGATGGCCTTTTCCTGACGGTCATCCGTGAAATTGCCGGCAAAGCCCCATTGAACTTGGCACGGCCAAATGCATTATTGCGCCATCAATGCGAGGATTTGCCATGAAAAAACTGATCGTTCTGTCGCTTGCCGCCCTGCCCCTCCTTGCCACCACAGCCCAGGCCGAAATGCGCTGCGGCTGGATCGAAAACCCGACACCGGGAAACTATTGGTTGACCGACCGGGATGCGTCCTGGGTTATTTCCGCCCAGGGCGGCTATGAAGCGCCGGGAATGGAAATGATCGGCGATATCTCCGCCGGCGACTATGTGGCAACCAACGGCAATTACGGTTACGGCTGCGCCTGCATGGACGTTATGACAGACCCGAACGAAAAGCAGATCACCATGATCCATTCGTTCAAGCAGCTTGCGATCTCAAAATGCGAAAACGACAAGAACCTGCCTGCCGTCGAGTGAAAGACGGAGTGCCTCCCTGCCTCAGGTATCGGGAGGCGCCGTCGATCCTTATTGGTCCGCCGCCCCCGGCTTGAGCAGCATGGCAATCTCTGTCCGCCATTTCTCGGGCTCCGGCTCGATCGGCGGCGACACATGATGGATCTCGATGCGGCAGCCGTAAATCGTGCCGCTTTCGTTGACGTCTCGATCAACCCTTAAACTGTTTGCATCCACCCAGGCCGACATCAGCCGCTGGACCTCTTCGAGATGGGTATAGGCACCAATCCAGGTTGCGGAAAGATAGGAGCCCGACGGCAGGATGCCGGAGCGAATCGGACCAGCGCCCGGGTGCAACTTCTCGGTGAAATAGCCAAATTCCATATCCATCTCGCCGTCAGTATCGACGGCGTTGAACCGGAAAAAACTCGGTCCAGACGGCTGAATTCCGCGCGAATTCATGAACGCGAGAACTTCGGCGATGAACAAAGGCGCCTGCTTGGAAATCTGCCGACGCAATAGTCGCGCACGAATCGCAAGATAAGGCTGCTTTTTGCGCCTGACCTTGGATGGAAGAGTGAGCATGCGGATTTCGTTCCCCGGACGACCAAAAGTTATCGTGAGTATCAATCAGATTTCCGTTATAGTTACGGAAACGGAAAAAGAAAAGAACAAGAATGCGCATAAATCGGTTAGCACAAGCACCCGTATATCATTGATAATTAATACAATTCATAAATGGTTTTACAATGAGACAGGAGGCGCTGCCTTTATCGACATCACCAATATTTAATTGGCATTTATCAAATTTTAAAGATCTTATTGACGATATCCATTATTTATCAAAAGTATTTATTGCATCAATTTAAAACACCTGAAAATATTTTTCTAAATTCGTAATTTTATAGTTACAGAAAATCTAAAATAATACTACGTCTTCCAGTTAAACAAGAAAATCATAATAAAAGATTCGCAGGCATCTTTCTGGTGAAAAACAGGGATTGCCTCAATGCGGGACACAGTTTTTTTGTGACTATTTCGCATGCGGCAGCATGTCGCAGCTAACTGACCGAAAACACAACCGATAATTTTAATTTTAGAAACTCGAAATTATTACATTTGTATACGGGAGGCATTACAAGCCATTCAGATAAGATCCCCGATCGCCCGGCGGAAGCGGCGGACAGTCTCGGCCATTCCGAATTCGAGAGCGTCTGCGGTCAGACCGTGACCGATTGAAACCTCAGCAAGGTCCCCGATTCGTGCGCAGAGCGCCGGCAGGTTGGCGACGGTGAGATCATGCCCAGCATTGACGCCGAGACCGAGCGCACGGGCCAGATCGGCGGTATCGCCCAGCTTCACGATCCATGCGGTCGCAGCGGCAGCATCATCGAAACAACCGCCATAGGGACCGGTGTAAAGCTCGATACGATCGGCACCGACCGCCTTTGCAACGCTCAACTGGTCGGAACCCGCATCGCCGTCGGCGAAGAGCGACACGCGCATGCCACCCCGCTTTAGGCGACCGCAGACAGTCGCCAGCAGTTGCTCGTTTTCAATGAAATTCCAACCATGATCCGATGTCGCCTGGCTCGGATGGTCCGGAACCAGCGTCACCTGATCGGGACGGTGTTGTTCGACCAGATCGAGAAAGGCCTCCGTTGGATAGCCTTCGATATTGAACTCGCGATCCGGAAAATGGGTCCGGATCAGATCAAGCAAAAGCGGCAGATCCGAAAACCGGATATGCCGCTCGTCCGGACGCGGATGCACGGTCAGCCCCGCAGCCCCGGCTTCAAGCGCAATCTGGCCAAACCGCACCACATTTGGCCATGGCAGATCACGGCGGTTCCGCAGCATGGCGATAGCATTGAGGTTGACCGAAAGTTTCGTGGGCATGGGCAAATCCGGAGGCTGGAACGGTTATCCAAACTGACGCCTGCGCTTGAGCAGATGCAGACCACTGACAAACGTCAGCTATGACCGGTATAGAGCAACCGCTTTGAAGCAGCCAGCCAATTTTCGATATGAATTCATGCTTGTATGTGATCGGTTCGCCATCAGGCACTCGATCATTAGGCCAATCGCGGCCATCCATTGCGTTTTTTCTATTCGACCAAATGGCGAGAGCCGATCCGTAAAAACACGTTACAGAAGCCGTAACTTGCGCTATAAATGCCATGGGTAACGTTGCGTAAGCAATTGGTTCGGGTCGCACGGAGGGGAGAACGGGCGGACCGAATAGCAACGACCACCGCAGTGCATGGAGCATGAAAGCGAGGCTCCTTCTTCAGGGCGCCGCGCCGACGTCTTTGGGAGGACGAACGCATGCCGCAGCCAGGAAATGCATCCACGCGTCAATCCAGTGTGCAGCAGAGTTTATTGTTGCCCAGGCTTCCCCTACCACCCCACTTGCCGGAGCCACCGATCGCGATCGCCGAGATGGCGGATGCCTTCGGCGTCACCCACAGGACCTTGCATTTCTACGAGGAAAAGGGGCTGATCCATCCGACCCGCTCCGGATCGATGCGGACCTATCCGACCGATCAGGTAACGCGCATGGCCTTCGTTACTTTCTGCCGTGAGACCGGAATGCCTGTCGCGCAGATCCAGGATCTTCTGTCTGAGATGGAAACGGCCACCACGCAGGAACAAACCGAGCAGATCTTCCGCCGCGCCTTGGTCGAACGGCGCGCGGAACTGGCGGCCAACCAGGCACTGGTACGTCGTCAGATGCAACAGATCGCCGAATATCTGGCAGATAGCGTCAGCGATCGCGGAGACGAAGACAGTGATGAGCGCCTGCCCTTTCTCACCGAGTTCGAAAACACTTGTCTCGCCTTGATGGCAGAAGGCTATACGCCGGTTCGTATTGCGGCAGCGACGCGACGCAACATCGACGAGATTCTTGACGTGGAAGCCTCCGTCATCCGCAAGTTCGGCTCATCCAATCGCTTTCAGGCAGTCGCAAAGGCTGTTCTGCTCGGACTCGTAGGCGAGTAGCCCGCCAATAACATATACCAAGCGTCGATGATAGGAACCGATTGCGCCGGAGCGATTTTGGTATCCGGCGAGGAGAAAACCACAGACGGACCAAAAGGTCCGGCGCGGATTTTCGACGATGTCCGGAGGACAAAAGCGCCCGGTCCTTCGGATGGGTCGGACATCCTTCCCCGACTTTGTCGCAATCCTCGATCGATGCCTTTGCATCGCTCTCCGGTCTGCTCCGCGTCGGATGAAGGCGTCCGGTCCCACGCAATCGGTTTCTATCATTGACGCTTGGTATTAATGGCGATCTGACGATCTCCAATTCTAACAGACATTTAACTCGACATTGCAGCAGGCGATGCTGCAAATGCGGACGGGAGGCTACATAGGAGATTTGAAATGTATAGAGCCATGATGCGTTACGCGACCCCCTTCATTACAGGGCTTTTCGTCATCAGCCTCGTTTCGGGCGTTGCCCTGTTCTTCCACCTGGGAACCAGCTATTTCCGCGAAATGCATGAATGGCTGAGCATGGTTCTGATCATTCCGTTCGTTCTCCATCTCCTGAAGAACTGGCGCCCGTTCCTGATGTATTTCAAGCATGCGCCCATGGCGATCGCGCTGGTCCTGTCACTTGCAGCAGGTGGATTCTATGCCTGGGAAGGCGCCCAGGGTGGCGCAGGCGGCAACCCGATGATGGCCATTGCCAATGCCATGCAGTCCAGTTCGGTTTCCACCGTCGCCCCCCTCTTCAGCTTGACGCCGGCCGAACTCACAGCCGCCCTGGTGTCCAAAGGCTATAAGGTCGACAGTCCCGACAGCAAGATCGGCGATATCGCAAAGGCTTCCGGCAAGGATGCCTTCGCCATCATCGGCGATATCACGTCTGCCAAGAAGTGATCAGCGAACGATCGTCAACGTTTCCGCCGCGCGGGTGATGGCTGTATAAAGCCAACGCTCGCGCGTGTCGCGAAAGGCCCAGGCCTCATCGAACAGCACCACATCGTTCCACTGCGAGCCCTGCGCCTTGTGCACCGTCAGCGCATAGCCGAAATCGAACTCGTCGTAGCGCTTGCGCATCGACCAGGGGATTTCGCCATCCACCTCTTCAAAGGCAGCTTTGAGCAGCTTGATCTTGGCCGCGCCGCGATCCATGTCATCGTCTTCGGGGCGCACCAGCAGATTGATGCCGGGCTTTGTCGTTTCCCTCGACGCCGACATGACCTGCCAGAGCGAGCCGTTCAACAGGCCCTTGACCTGATCGTTGCGCAGGCAGACCAGCTTGTCGCCGGCTGCGGGATAGGCATTCGGAAAGCCCTTGAGTTCGCGCAGACGCTGATTGTAGCGCTTGCGCGTTTTGTTGGTTCCGACCAGCACCTGATCGGCACCGAGAACCATATCCTGCGTGACATCCCCCCGGCTGATCACCTTGGCGGTGCCATAGTCGCCATGCATGATTTCCTTGCCCTCGCGCACATGCATGGCAAGCTGGATAATCGGATTGTCGCGCGCCTGGCGATGGATTTCCGTCAGCAGATAATCGGGTTCCTGCTCGGTGAAGAAGCCACCGCCGGAAACGGGCGGCAGCTGTCCGGGGTCGCCCAGCACCAGCACCTTGGTGCCGAAACTCAGAAGGTCGCGCCCCAGCGCTTCATCGACCATCGAACATTCATCGATGACGATCAGCGGCGCCTTGGCGACCGGGCTTTGCCGATTGATGGAAAACATCGGCGCGATGTTGGTCTTGCCTGTCACCTCATCCTCGACCTCTTCCTCGCCCTTGGGACGATAGATCAACGAATGGATGGTCTTGGCATTGGAAGCGCCGCGCGAACGCAGAACCTGGGCGGCCTTGCCGGTGAAGGCGGCAAACAGCACCTCGCCATCGACATTTTCGGCAAAATGGCGGGCGAGCGTGGTCTTGCCCGTGCCGGCATAGCCGAACAGGCGGAACACCTGGCTGCGGCCATCCTTGAGCCAGCGGGCAACCGCCATCAGCGCTTCATCTTGTTGGGTCGAAAACTGCATGGCCGGACTAGGCAGGATTCGGGGTCGCGATGCAAGTGCCGCCAGACAAACGGGCACAACCGGATAAGGAAACACGAATCCGAAACAGGATGACGGCATGCCTCTTCGCATGTACCCTGCGGCGATTGAAGCCAATCCGATTGAGGAGAGGAAGATGGCAACCATCGACATACGCCGGGATCGCACCTCAACCTACAGCATCGATGCGGTCGGCGATCGCTTCATTCTGCATGAGGGGGTGGCGATTGTGGCAATCGATGTTGCGATGGAGGAACTGTCCACATCCCACGATAACAGGATTGAGATCCGGGGCACGCTGCGCTCCGACGATGATTGCTTCGCGTCTACGGGCGACAACACAACCTTTATCGTCGCCCAGACAGGACGGCTTTTCGGAGCCGACGGCATTTTCACCGCGGATGGTGCGCACCTTGTCAACCGGGGCGTCATCCGTTGTAGCGATGAAGCGATCACCACAGGGTCGAAATCGGTATTCGAGAATTTCAATCGTCTCATCGGCGACACCGGAGTCTCGATCGATGGTGGACGGATCGTCAACCACGAAGGCGCAATCATCAGAACATCTGCTGGCGGCGTGGCGATCGAGAGCTCTATATCGCTCACTGTCATCAATGACGGAATGATTCAAGGCGACTTGTACGCCATTGCGGGCGGTAGCGGCCAGGACGTGGTGATCAACCGAGGGACTATGGAAGGTGCCATCGACCTCGGTGACGGCAACGACAGTTTCGACAATCGCGGCGGCACGATCGACGGCGACATTACCGGCGGTGGCGGCGACGATGTGTTCATAACCGACAGCAGCGTTTCGCGCCTTCTTGAAGTTTTCGCTGGCGGCTCCGACACGGTCAGATCGACCGTCAGTTACGTCCTGAGCGCCGATGTCGAGAAGCTGGTCCTGCTCGGCATCGGCAACACCACCGGCAAGGGCAATTCGAGCGGCAACGGCCTGACCGGCAACAGCGGCAACAACAAGCTGTTTGGTTTCGCCAACAACGATTTCCTCGATGGCAAAGGAGGCAACGACACACTGTCCGGCGGCAGCGAAATGGGTGATGAAGACACGTTCTATTTCAAGACCGGCTATGGCCGTGACACGATCATCGACTTTCAGGACGATACCGACAAGCTCGCATTGAAAGGCCTGGATGGCGTGACCGGATTTAATGACCTGAAGGCCCACCATGTGATGGAGAATGCAGCGGGCGATCTGGTGATCTTCTCCGGTCAGGACCGGCTGATTGTCGAAGACATGACGATCACGAAACTGACGAGCAATGACGTCTATTTCGATTGATCGCCGAAACCATTCCGGACCGAGAGATCTGCATGCACATTCTTGTCCTTGGCGCCACCGGCTTCATCGGATCTGCGGTTGCGACACGCCTCATTGCCGATGGGCACGCCGTAACCGGCCTCGGCCGGGATCTCGCGCGGGCAAGCCGTTTGAATCAGAATATCAACTGGCTGAAAGCCGATCTCAGCAACCTCACGCAAGCCTCTGATTGGACTCCTGTTCTCGCCGATATCGATATGGTCATCAATTGCGCCGGCGCGCTGCAGGACGGGCTGCGCGACGATCTCGCCGCCGTGCAGGCGATGGCGATGATCGCGCTCTATGCGGCTGCGAAACCTGCCGGGATCCGCCGCATCATCCAGATCTCCGCCGAAACCGAAGGCGCCGCCAGCGATACCGCCTTCCTGGCCACCAAGCGTCAGGCCGATGATGCTCTCAAGGCTTCGTCGCTCGAATGGGTCATCCTGCGGCCATCGCTCGTGATCGGCCGCAACGCCTATGGTGGCACCGCACTTCTGCGCGGGCTGGCCGCCCTGCCCTTCGCATTGCCGCTCGTCCATGCCGATCGACGGGTGGCGACCGTTGCACTCGATGATGTTGCGGAAGCAGTCTCGCGCGCGGTCTCCGGTGACATTGTTGCCGGAAGTGATTACGCGCTGACCGGACCAGAGACCATGCGGCTTTCCGACGTGGTGATCGCGCATCGGCGTTGGCTGGGTCTGAGAGAGGCACCTTTCATCGCCCTGCCCGACAGCTTTGCTCGGCCCATTTCCGCCATGGCCGATCTGGCCGGCTGGCTCGGCTGGCGATCTCCGCTGCGTTCCACGGCCATGCGGGTGATGGTCGAAGGGGTTCATGCAACGTCTGAAGTGGCGCCGATGCCATTTCTGTCGCTGGATTCGACACTTGGCCGCCATTCTTCCGGAATCCAGGATCTCTGGTTCGCGCGGCTCTATCTGCTGAAGCCGATCCTGATTCTGATCTTGAGCCTTTTCTGGCTTGTCTCTGGATTGGTTCCGTTTTTCGCTCTGGATCAGGCTGCAAGCCACTTCCACCCCTTCCTGTCGCCCGCCTTGTCGACGGCGACAGTCGTGGCAACGTCGCTTGCCGATATCGCACTCGGCCTCCTGCTGCTCTATCGCCCGACGGCGCGCCTCGCCCTTCTCGGCCAGATCGGGCTGGCCACTGCCTATCTTCTCGGCGGAAGTCTTCTGGAGCCCGCGCTCTGGCTCGATCCGATCGGCCCCTATGTGAAGGTCCTGCCTGCGATCCTGCTCACGCTGGTCACCCTGGCCATACTTGAGGAACGGTGATGGATCTCGAAACCGTCCTCCGCCTCCTGCATGTCATCGGCGCCACCGTTTTGTTCGGCACCGGTGCCGGCATCGCCTTCTTCATGGTGATGGCACATCGCAGCGGTGATCCGCGCCTGATTGCCCATGTGGCTGGTACGGTGGTGATTGCCGATACGCTGTTCACGCTGACGGCCGTTCTCGCCCAACCGGTGACCGGCTATCTTCTGGCCCGCGAAATCGGCTGGAGCCTGAGCGAAGGCTGGATCCTGCTGTCGCTGCTGCTTTATGTCGTCACCGGTCTCTTCTGGCTGCCGGTGGTCTGGATCCAGATCCGGCTGCGGAATATCGCTCGCGCCGCCGCAGCATCGGCAACGGCCCTGCCCGCAACCTATTTCCGCCTTTACAGAATCTGGTTCGCTTGCGGCTTCCCCGCCTTCTTCGCCGTCATCGGCATTCTCTGGCTGATGCTCGCAAGGCCGGAGATCTCGCTGCCAATCGTGTTCACCTCATCCTGATCGGAGGCCCCATGCGAAACATACCGCCCTTTCGCCTCGCCCTGGTTCCCCTCGACGATGAAGCTAGACAGCTCGAAGGATTTCGTTGGGCGGGTGCGGAGATAGGAACGCGCCACAAGCTCGGCGGTCAACCAGACTTCCTCCAGGGCGAGGAATACCCCATCTGCGATGCCTGCAATCGGAAAATGCAGTTTTACGCTCAACTCGATTCCATCAATGACGATATCATCATCGCCGATTGTGGGATGGTTTACGTGTTCCTCTGTTTCGACTGCCTCGAGACGAAATCCGTGATCCAGTCCTCTTAGGCGACAACCGGCCTTTATTGTAGCATCGGCCGCGGGTCATCGCCGCGTCGAGACACCGCTATCCTCGCAGTCACTAGACGTCGAGTGGCAGGATCAGACGAGACCTTGCGGACCGAGAAGTTCCTTCCACTGCCGGAAAAGCGAGACTTCGTCGACGTCTGCATTGAAGCTCAATCGCCTTTGCATCAGTTTTGCGCGTCGCGGCGGAAAACCATACTGTTTTTTGAATGCCCTGCTGAAGTGCGCGGCACTGGCAAAGCCGAAATCGCGCGCGATATCGCCAATCGCATGCACGTCCCCGCCTATTCTGGCATGGATGGTTTCGAGCCTTCGCCTGCGGATATAGTTTCGTACGCCGCCCTGATCGCAGAAAGCTCGATACAGGCTCGCTTCCGAGGCCGCCAAATCCTTTGCCAATGACCGAAGATCGAGTCTGTCGGACGTCAGGCTCTGTTCAATATGTATTTCTGCACGGCGGCGCAAACTCGCGGCCCCCCGGCCGGCGGTACGGGCCTTTCCAGGACCCTTCGCTTTCAGCGCCGAGACCAAGAGCGCGACAAAAGCCGACGGCACGGTTTCGATTTCGTCTTTCAACATGGCCGGCGCCTGGCGTACCAGCGAATTCAGAAAATCGGCAATGAGACGGCCGAAGGCTCCGTCGACCCTCACCCCGTGGCTGGAATAGGGGTCGAAACCAGCCTTAACAAAAGGACGCCGGGAAATCGTGCACGTGATGCACTCGGCTGCGGATGCATCGGTCCTGAGATACCGCAAGGCATCGAAGACCGCGAGTTCGCCGGGTCGCAAGGTTTGTGCTTCTGCGCCATCTCCAGTATCGAAATCCACGCGACCGGAAATCAGCAGAACGACCTGAACCCAATCTCGACCGTCCAGGCGAGCCATCTCCTCGTTTCGAAACATGCAGGCCGCGCCAATACGAGAATGCGTGAGGACGAGATCGCCGAGTGTCCACGCATCGACAACCGCTTGGAAGGGCGCAGGATCATCGAGCGGGCGTGAGACCTGATGTGTCGTCACAGCAGAGCGCCAGATATCGAACCTCTCGGCTTCGGGATATTGCGCCGTATCAAAGTGGACGCTGGGAACGGTGACGACCAACGGCTCGACCCTTTCATGATTATACAACATGGGGGGCAGACTTGACTGCACGGTTCGCTGAAATTGCTTGTTCCAATCAATCTTTGCAACGGGATTGTTAGACTTGTTCGCACCTGTTGCGAGTGTAACAGACGCTGTCTAATACCAGACGCCTGAGCCCGACCAGCAACGAGGAACAGGATCATGACGACCTCAATCAATATTCAAGTCGAAGATGGCGATGGCGTTGATTTGTCCTGGATGTTTCCGGGCAGCCTCGCCATCAAGCCGCAGGGAACATCGAGATCAGGCGGCGGCATCGAGGCAACCGTTGAGTATATCGCCGGCGGCACAACATATCTCCTGCGCGCCGAAGGCGTAAACTTCAGCAGCCCTGCCTATGGACTGGACATCAAAGGTATCGCAAGCAGCCTAGCGCTTTACCGTCTTGATGATTCGAATGTCGAAACCAAACTCGTCGATATCACCTTCGCGCTGGACAATGTCATTCACGATACCTACGGGGGCATCCCGATAAACTCTCTGCTTAGTCTGACCTCCAATTCGCTGGTGAACCTGCTCTCGGCGCATGTAGACATCGAGTTCAACATCTATGGCAACAGCGGTAACGACACGCTTCAGGGCAGCGGCTATTTCGATTTCATCGATGGCAAGGAAGGCAGGGATATCCTGACGGGTGGCCTGGCGGGCGACACATTTTTCTTCGGATATTTTGGAAAAGAAGATCGGGACCGCGTGACGGACTTTCGTCACGGCGTGGACAAGATCGCAATCGACGGCAACATTATGGCCGGGATACTTCCCGCCAACCTGAAACGGACCTTCCACGATATTACAGAGGGCGGCATGCGATCCGAAGATGCCAATGACCGGCTGCTCTACGACGGGAATACGGGCAAATTGTACTACGACCCCGATGGCAATGCCTCGAACGGCGCCCGTGCCGAACTCGTTGCCATTCTGGATAACCACGCCCACCTGACGATCAGCGACTTCCAAGTATTTCTCTGAGCGAGCGATGCCCGCAATCGCGGGGTGTCCCACGCTGTCACTGAAAAATATCAAACCCGGCACCATGAGGACAATCCACACGGTGCCGGGCCAATCGTCTCACATGCCCTGGGCGCCGCGGTTCATGGCAGCGACACCGGTGCGGCAGACCTCGATCAGGCCGAGTGGCGCCATGATTGCCAGGAACTGGTCGATCTTCGAGGACTTGCCGGTGATCTCGAACACAAAATGGCTGACGGTGGCATCGATGACCTTGGCATGGAAGGCTTCGGCAAGACGCAGTGCCTCGACGCGATGCTCGCCATTGCCGGCCACCTTGACGAGCGCCAGTTCACGCTCGATCGGCCGTTCCTGGCCCATCTCGCGGGCACGTACGGTGAGATCGACGACGCGGTGAACCGGCACGATGCGCTCGAGCTGGCTCTTGATCTGCTCGAGCACCTGCGGCGTGCCGCGCGTCACGATCGTGATGCGCGACAGATGCGATTGATGTTCCGTCTCCGATACGGTGAGGCTTTCGATATTGTAACCGCGGCCGGAAAACAGGCCGATCACGCGGGCAAGGACACCCGGTTCGTTGTCGACCAGGATCGACAGTGTGTGGCTTTCGACCAGTGCGGTTTCCTTGGAGATGAAATAGGCCGAACCGGTCGGCTGTAGCTGGGCATTCATGGGCTTTCCCCCGACATCTGGTTAAACGAGCTGGCGACCCTTGGCGTCAATGGCATTGGCCACGGCCTCATCGGTCGCCTCATCCGGCAGCAGCATCTCGTTATGAGCCTTGCCCGACGGGATCATCGGGAAGCAGTTGGCGAGATTGGCCACGCGGCAATCGAACAGCACCGGCTTCTTCGACTCGATCATTTCCATGATCGCATCGTCGAGCTTGGCCGGGTCTTCGCAACGGATGCCGTGCGCGCCATAGGCCTCGGCGAGCTTGACGAAATCCGGCATCGCTTCGGTATAGGAATTCGACAACCGGTTTCCGTGCAGAAGCTGCTGCCACTGCCGCACCATGCCCATATACTGGTTGTTGAGGATGAAGATCTTGATCGGCGCATTGTACTGGATCGCCGCCGACATTTCCTGGATACACATCTGGATCGATGCGTCGCCGGCAATGTCGATGACGAGGCTGTTCGGATGCGCGATCTGCACGCCGAGTGCCGCCGGCAGACCGTAGCCCATCGTGCCGAGACCACCCGACGTCATCCAGCGGTTGGGCTCCTCGAACTTGTAGAACTGCGCCGCCCACATCTGGTGCTGACCGACTTCAGTCGTGATGTAAGTGTCGCGATCCTTCGTCAGTTCGTAGAGCCGCTCGATGGCATATTGCGGCATGATCACGTCATGGCTCATCGAATAGGCGAAGGACTTGCGTGCCCGCCACTTTTCGATCTGTACCCACCAGTCGTTGAGACGGGCCTTTTCGGCCGTCTTCGACTGGGCGCGCCAGATGCGCAGCATGTCTTCGAGCACCGAAGCGGTGTCGCCGACCACCCGGACATCGACGCGGACATTCTTGTTGATCGACGACGGATCAATATCGATATGGATCTTCTTCGAGTTCGGCGAAAAGGCGTTCAGACGGCCGGTGATACGGTCATCGAAGCGGGCACCGACGCAGAGCATGACGTCGCAATCATGCATCGCCATGTTCGCCTCGTAGGAACCGTGCATGCCGAGCATGCCGAGCCACGCCGGACCGGAGGCCGGATAGGCACCGAGACCCATCAAGGTCGAGGTGATCGGAAAGCCGGTGAGTTCGACGAGTTCGCGCAGCAGCTTTGAGGCAACCGGGCCCGAATTGACGACACCGCCACCTGAATAGATGATGCCCTTGCGAGCGCCGGCCATCAGGGCAACAGCCTTTTCGATTTCCGTGAGATCGCCCTGGATCTTCGGCTGGTAGTGCGCGCCGGCCGGAACGGCCTCCGGCGGCACGTAGGTGCCGGTGGCGAACTGGACATCCTTGGGAACATCGACCAGAACCGGACCGGGACGGCCGGCCTGCGCGATGCGGAAAGCTTCATGGATGGTGCGCGCGAGCTCGTTGACATCCTTGACCAGCCAGTTGTGCTTGGTGCAGGGCCGGGTGATGCCGACCGTGTCGCATTCCTGGAAGGCATCCGAACCGATGAGCGACGTCGGAACCTGACCCGAAATGCAGACGAGCGGGATGGAATCCATCAGCGCATCCTGCAGCGGCGTCACAGCATTGGTGGCGCCGGGGCCAGATGTCACCAGCATGACCCCGACCTTGCCGGTGGAGCGCGCATAACCTTCGGCAGCGTGGCCGGCACCCTGTTCATGACGAACGAGGATATGTTCGATTTCTTCCTGCTGGAAGATCTCGTCATAAATCGGCAGAACCGCACCACCCGGATAACCGAATATGTGCTTGACCCCGTTGTCCTTCAACGCGCGCAGAACGATTTCCGCACCCGTCATCTGCATATCGTTGCCCGTCATGTCCTTGTCTTCCTTCCCTTCCGGTTGTCGCGCGCATTAGCAAGTTTCAAGACATAAAAAAAGGCCCCCGGAGGAGCCTCGATCTGCGCATGGGTGGCTAACGCCTGGCGGTCACACCGCCATGCCCATGCGCTTGCCTACTACGAGAATGTTCGCAATCTTTATCATGGTGCGGTTTCTAGCCCCAAAAGCTGCAAGCGTCAATCGCTCAAATTCTGATCGGGCAACAAATTGCCGTCAGCCAAAACTTACGCCCGGGTTAAGATTGCATCGATTGCGTAATGTCGCATTAACCCGACTGCCATAATCTGGCCTCTGAGCAGTTCGGAGTCGATCATTGTTCACCAATGAAACGGGAGACAGGCAGGAGCGCGACAACTGGGAGCGCCGCGCCGGCGATATGGGGCATGACCGCGTCATAGGCTATGTGATTGCCTGCGACGGCGCACATGCTACCGTCGCCTCGACGAGCCGTGACTCGAGCGCAGCGGGCGCCGCCGCCTGGTCCGTCGGCAAGCTGATCAGCATCGCCGTCGGGAGCAATCGCGTTATCGCGATGACTCGTTCGATGCGAGCGGTTGCCCATAGCTGGAACGTGCGGACGGAAAACACTTTCGAAGCCGAGCTGGAGCTTCTGGGCGAGATCCGCTGTTTCGATGACGGTACCGAACAATTCTCGACCGGCATTTCGACCTATCCGATCCTCGGTTCGCAGGCCCATCTCATCCGCGCCACCGATCTTGAGAAGATCTACGATCGCGGCGCGCTCGAAACCTGCGTCATCGGCAGCCTGAGCCAGGATGAGAAGGTCGACGCCGCCATTCATATCCCGTCGCTCTTGTCCAAGCATTTCGCGATCGTCGGTTCGACCGGCACCGGCAAATCGACGGCCGTCTCGCTCCTGCTCAACAAGATGATCGATGCGGATTCGAAGTTGCGCATTCTCATCCTCGATCCGCACAACGAGTTTGCAGCGGCCTTCCCGGAGCGCGCCCAGATCATCGATACCGACAATCTCGATCTGCCGTTCTGGCTGTTCCGGCTCGATGAATTCGCCGAGGTGATCTTCCGCGGTCGCCCACCGGTGCCCGAGGAACTCGATGTTCTGCGCGATCTGATACCCGAAGCCAAGAAATCCTTCCGGGGGACCGAGCCCGCCAACCGCCGCCCCACCGACCGCAATGGCATGACCGCCGACACGCCGGTTCCCTATCGCATCGCCGATCTGCTCGCCCTGATCGATGACCGGATCGGTCGCCTCGAAGGCCGAAACGAAAAGCCGGTGCTGCGCTCGCTGAAGCTGCGCCTGGTCGCAGCCGTCAACGATCCGCGTTATCACTTCATGTTCTCGTCGAACACGATCACCGACACCATTCTCGATACAATCGCCACCATCTTCCGGATACCGGGACAGGACCGGCCGATCTCGACCTTCCAGCTGGCCGGCATTCCCTCCGAAGTCGTCAATTCGGTCGCCTCGGTTCTCTGCCGCATGGCCTTCGAAGTGGCACTCTGGAGCAACGGTGCGATCCATATTCTCGTCGTCTGCGAAGAAGCCCACCGCTACGTTCCCGCCGATGCGAGCCTCGGCTTCCTGCCGACCCGATTGGCCATCGCCCGCATCGCCAAGGAAGGCCGCAAATATGGCGCCTCGCTCGGCATGATCACCCAGCGCCCCGGCGAGCTCGACCAGACCATCCTGTCGCAATGCTCGACCATCTTCTCGATGCGGCTCTCCAACGATCATGACCAGGCGATCATCAGAAAGGCGCTGCCCGGCGCCTCGCTTTCGGCCATGAACTTTCTCTCCTCGCTCGCCAATGGCGAAGCAATCGCCTTCGGCGAAGCCTTGCCGGTGCCGATGCGGCTGAAATTCGTCCGGGTTGCCGAAAACAAGCTGCCACGGGCCCATGGAGCCGAGGCTGTCGAGACGGCCGTCGATCCCTCCTCGCTTAATCTGGGTGCGATCGTATCGCGCATGCGCGCCGGAACCGCACCGGACATTTCCGATTTCCAGAGCCGCATCCAGGCCGCTGAAGCCTCCCTGCATGAAGCGGTTTTTGCCACCACCTTTGACGAATTTGGCGAGACATCGGCACCCGAAAGCGTCAAGCCTGCGACTGCGGGCTCCCTGCCCTCCTATTCACCCTCCATGCTTCCAGGCACGCTTTCGCAGGACGAGGAGACCGATGCACTCAGCCAGCGTCTCTCCCGTTATGGTAGCCTGTTGAGAAACGATCGCGCTCCGGCATCCTCTCCGGATATGGTGCAACGCGTGCCGAGCGATAACCCGACACCGAACCAGTCCCTGCGCGAAAGCCTGTTCCGCAAACCGAGTTCAGGCCTCTTCAAGCGATAGAACCGTCAAATCAAGCGCAGCCAGTCATCGCCCATCTGGTTGCGGAACCAGGTCATCTGGCGCTTGGCATATTGCCGCGTCGCGGCGGATGCCTTTGCGATCACGGCATCGCGGTCGAGACGCCCCGCAAGGTATTCGATGATCTGCGGAACACCGATCGCCTTCATCACGGGGGCGGAGCCCGGCAGGCCGAGCGCCAGCAACGCTTCGACCTCCTCGACAGCCCCCGCCTCGAACATCGAGGCAAAGCGGCGATTGATCCGCTCATGCAGGAGAGCGCGATCCGGCAGCACGACCATCTTCATTGCACGATCCGGATCGATAAGTGCCGGCGCGGCCGCCCGCTGGAAGTCGAGAATGGATCGCCCGCTGGCATCGAGAACTTCGAGCGCCCGGATCAGCCTCTGCCCATCCATTAGGTTCAGCATCGCAGCCGCTGCCGGATCACGTTTGGAAAGCTCCCCATGCAGAAAGGGCGCTCCCTCCTCCGCATGACGCTTGCGCCAGTGCTGGCGGAGATCGGCAGGAATGTCCGGCATTTCGGCAAGCCCTTCGGTGAGCGCCTTGAAATAGAGCCCGGTACCGCCGATGATGATCGGAACCTTGTCCCGCGAGCGGAGATCGGCCAGCACGGAGGCGATCTGCCGCAGCCATTCGCCGGTCGAATAGGGTGCCGCCGCCGGCACATGGCCATAGAGGTGGTGCGGAACGCCCTCCATCTCCGCATCCGATGGACGCGCGGTTAAAACTCGCAGCGTGTCATAAACCTGCATGGAATCGGCATTGATCACCTCGCCGTCATGCTTGCGAGCCAATTCAATCGCCTTGGCGGACTTGCCGCTGGCGGTAGGCCCGGTTATCAGGATCGCATCGTTCGTTTTCAGGTCAGGGAAAGAATTCATGGCCCTCGTTGCCACGCTCATTGCCAATCCGTCAAATCCTGTACTCGTTCCGCACCTGGCTGAAAAGTGCGCGCTCGCCGTCAAAGCCTCCGGCCTCTACTGGCTCGCCGATGGAATTGCCTGCGATATCGCCCTTCCGGAAGCCGCGGTGGCTGATGAAGCCGACGCTGCAATCCGCGCGGCATTCGGCGATCTTCCGATCGATCTTGTCATCCAGGATGCCGACAAACGGCGCAAGAGGCTTTTGATCGCCGACATGGATTCGACCATGATCGGACAGGAATGTATCGATGAGCTGGCCGCCGAAGTCGGGCTCAAGGAGATGGTAGCGGCCATTACCGCCCGCGCGATGAATGGCGAGATCGCTTTCGAGCCGGCCCTGCGCGAACGCGTGGCGCTTCTCAAGGGCCTGCCGGTGTCGGTGATCGATGATGTCATCGCCAAGCGCATCACGCTCACCCCCGGCGGCAAAGAACTGGTCGCGACGATGAAGGCCCGCGGCGGCTATACCGCACTTGTCTCGGGCGGCTTTACCGCCTTTACCGCCCGCGTGGCAGCGATGATCGGTTTTGATGAAAACCGCGCCAACATTCTCGAAGAGGAGAAGGGTCATCTCGCCGGCACCGTGACCGAACCGATCCTCGGCAAGCAGGCCAAGGTGGATGCGCTGGAAGAGATCACAGCTCGGCTTGGCATCTCCACCGAAGATGCGATCGCCGTCGGCGATGGTGCCAACGACCTCGGTATGCTGGGTGCGGCGGGATCCGGCGTCGCGCTGCATGCCAAGCCTTCGGTTGCTGCAGCCGCCCGCATGCGGGTCGATCATGGCGACCTCACGGCGCTTCTCTACATCCAGGGCTATCGAAAGCACGAGTTTGTGACCGGCTGACCGACCCGAAACCAAGCGGAAGGAACAGAGGGATGTTTCTCAAGACAGAAAGACTGATCCTCCGTAACTGGACCGATACCGATGCCGACCTTTTCTTTGAGATCAATTCCGATCCTGAGGTAATGGAGTTTTTCCCTTTCCGGCGCAGCCGCGAAGAGTCGGACGAACTGCTTGCGAAAGTCCGTGCTACGATTGCCGAAACAGGCTTTGGTTTCTATTGCCTCGAACTGGCGGAAGCCAGCAAGCCGATTGGCTTCTGCGGGCTGGCCCGCGCCAACATCACCCCGCCCTTCTCTCAAGACGCGATCGAGATCGGTTGGCGGCTCGCACGCCCCTACTGGGGACTCGGACTTGTAACCGAGGCGGCGCAAGCGCTGCTTGCCTATGGGTTTGGCGAAAAAGGACTACCCGAAATCGTCTCTTTCGCAGTCCACGACAACCGGCGTTCGACCGCTGTCATGGAACGGATCGGCCTGAAACGCGATTCGTCACGTGATTTTCTGCATCCGCGCGTCCCGGACGCAGTGCCGTTGCTCAAACCGCACGTGACCTACGCCCTAACCCGGGATGTTTTTCTCGCCAAGAGTGCCCGCGCTTGAGCGGAATGGCCGCGCCGCTCAATCGAGCGGAATGGCCACCAGACGGAGGGCACCGGTCTTGTCGGCAAGCATCAGGTAGGCATTGCGGCGATCGGCCGATTTCAGCTCGGCGATCTTATCAGCCACATCATCGGGGGATTCGACGAAGTCCTGCGCGATCTCAACGATGACATCGCCCTTGACGATGCCCTTTTCCTGCGCCGGCGATCCGACCGGAACATCGGCTACAAGCACGCCTTCCACCGTTTCCGGAATGCCGAACGCCTTACGGTTTTCCGCCGTCAGCGTTTCGAGCGTGAGTCCGAGCAGATCGGACGGCTGCGGCGGCAGGGCTTGTTCATCCGGTCCCGGATCGGTCTCCGTACCATCCTTGCCGGTCTCCGGCGCATTCTCGACGACCGGTGGCTTGGCGGACGGATCGTCGGACGTCGCCGCCGGCTTGTCCTTTTCCTCCTCCGGCTGGCGCTTCAGCGTCACGTCGATGGTAATTTCCTTGCCCTTGCGCAACAGCACCGCCTTGAGCGGCTTGTCGATCGGGCTTTCGGCAACGATCCGCGGCAGATCGCGCATTTCGTTGATGTTCTCACCATTGAACTGCAGCACGACATCGCCGATTTCCATCGATCCATTGTCGACCGGGCCACCGGTGATGATGCCGGAAATCAGCGCACCGCGCGGACGGTCGAGCTTGAGATCGGCGAAAATGTCCTCGGTCACCGGCTGGATACGGACACCAAGCCAGCCGCGCCGGGTTTCACCGAATTCGCGCAACTGGCTCACAACAGTGGTTGCGATCTCGGTCGGGACGGCAAAGCCAATGCCGATCGAGCCACCAGTCGGCGAGATAATAGCCGTATTGATGCCGATCACTTCGCCGAACATGTTGAAAAGCGGTCCGCCGGAATTGCCGCGATTGATCGCTGCATCGGTCTGGATGAAATTGTCATAGGGTCCGGCATTGATGTTGCGGTTTCGCGCCGAAATGATCCCCACCGAGACAGAACCGCCAAGCCCAAACGGATTGCCGATCGCCATCACCCAGTCGCCGATCCGCATCTTGCGCGAATCCCCGAAGGCCACCGCTTTCAGCGGCTTCTTCGGCTCGACCTTCAACAGCGCGAGGTCGGTCTTCGTATCGGTACCGACCAGCTTGGCATCGAGCTTGCTGCCATCGGCGAAATTCACCTCGATCTCGGTGGCACCTTCGATCACGTGATTGTTGGTGACGATGTAACCCGCCGGATCGATGACAAAGCCGGAGCCGAGCGACGAGACCTTGCGAGGTGCCTTGTTGGCATCCGGGTTCTTGAAATAATCGTCGAACAGATCCTGGAACGGCGCATCTTCAGGGAAGTTCGGCGAGGGAAAGCCGCCGTCGGCATCGGTTTTCGAGGTCTGGGTAATCGCAATATTGACGACGGCATCGATCAGCGACTCTGCGAGATCGGCGACCGATTCCGGCCCCCGTTGGGTGCTGTGTTGCGCCGCCTCTTCGGCATGAGCCACAGAGTTGCCGGGTGGCAGAACCGAAACCGCGCTCGCCCCGAACAGCAAACCGATTGCGGCTGCCGATTTCACTGCCTGTCCATTCTTGCGCAACATCTGATCCTCATGCCAACCGGTTTCATCAACCGCGTATCAACCACACCATTGCCACGCCGAGAGCCATTGCGGCAAGGCCGGACAACCGCAATTGCCCTTCCGGCATATGGGGCAGCAATTGTGCCAGTCTTTTGACGAAAGAAGGGGCCACTGCGTACAGTAGCCCCTCGATCACCAGAAAGAATGCTAGACCGACGACAAAGTCGCTCATTGCGCCTGACCAGGCTCCTGGTTCTTCCGCACCTGTTCATTGTTGAAGTACTGGAAGAACTCGGAGTTCGGCGAGACGACCAATGTCGAATCGCCCGTGCCGAATGCGGTCGTGTAGGCACTCATCGACCGGTAGAAGGCATAGAATTCCGGATCATTGGTAAAGGCTTCGCCGAAGATGCGGTTGCGTTCGGCATCCCCTTCACCGCGCAGGATCTGGGCATCCTTGCTGGCAGCAGCAACGATTTCCACCTTGCCACGGTCGGCAATTGCCATCCGCTTCTGGGCGCCTTCGTTACCGCGCGCACGAATGGATTCAGCCTCGGCGAGACGTTCCGCCTTCATGCGGTCGAAGGTCTGCTGCGAGACTTCCTTGGTCAGATCCGTTCGGCGAATGCGGACATCGGTGATGTTTAGGCCGAGCGATTCGGCATCCTTGGTGATGTCCTCGCGGACTTCCCGCATCATCGAGCCGCGCTCTTCCGAAAGAGCGGCTTCAAATCCGCGCAGACCGTAAACGCGACGGAGGGCGGAATCGAGACGGGTCTTCAGGCGGGATTCTGCCTGCGTGACGTCACCAGCCACCACTTCACGGAACTTGCGGGCATCATTGATGCGATAGACCACGAAGGCATCAACCTCGTAGAACTTACCGCCAGAGACCTGAACGCGCATATTGTCGATATCGAGCCGCAGTTCCTGGTTCGACACATACTGCACGCGATCGGCATCAAGGAAGGCGAACGGCAGTTTGAAATAGATGCCCGGTTCGGTCTTCACATCGGTGATCTGACCGAAACGGATCACGATCGCCTGCTGACGCTGGTTGACGACGAAAAACGAGGAGAAGACACCGACAAGAACGATGACGAGCGCGACGGCTCCGATTGTCAGACGATTGCTCATTGCTGCGCTCCCTTGTCCGCCGGGCGCGTCAGATCATTGAGCGGCAGCAGGGGCAGCACGCTGTTGGAGCCCAGGTTGGTATCGGTCACGACCTTCTTGGACGAACTCAGGACCTTCTCCATTGTTTCGAGATAGATGCGCTTGCGGGTAATATCCGGCGCCTTCTTGTACTGTTCATAGACCGACAGGAACCGCTGCGATTCACCGATCGCTTCTGCAACGACACGGTTCTTGTAAGCTGCCGCCTCTTCGCGGATCTTGGCGGCTTCACCGTTGGCCTGACCGCGCACCTTGTTGGCATACTGGTTGGCCTGTTCGAGCATACGGTCTTCGTCCTGCTCGGCCTTCTGCACTTCATCGAAGGCGCTCGACACTTCGCGCGGCGGCGACACGTCTTCGATCGAAACGGTGTTGACGACGACGCCGACGCGGTAACGATCGAGCGTTGTCTGGATCGCTTCCTTGACCTCCTGGGCGATGGCCTGGCGGTTGTCGCGGAAAATATCCTGCGCCGGACGACGACCGACATATTCGCGCATGACGGAATCGGCCACCTGGGTCAAAGTCTTGCCAGGTTCGGCAACGTTATAGAGATAGGCGCGCGGATCAATGACGGAGAAAAGCAGCGAGAACTGCACATTGACGATGTTCTGATCGCCCGTCAGCATCAGGCCTTCGCCCTGGCGGTCATTGGCCGAAAAGCCGATCCGCTGCTGCTGTTCGTTGACATTCACGAGTTCGACGGTTTCCACCGGCCACAGCATGAAATGCAGGCCGGGACCCGAGACATCGTCCTTCGGCTTGCCGAACACGGATTCAACGCCGCGTTCATCCGGCTGAACCGTGTAGACCGCCTGGGTCAACCAAAAACCGGCCAGAAGCAGAATGACGATGATGCCGATTCCGCTGTTCATTCCGCCCGGCAACAGGTTCTTCAGCCGATCCTGGCTTCTGCGGATGATCTCGTCGAGATCGGGCGGAGTGCCGTTACCGCGCGGGCGGTTGGGTCCCTGACCCCAGGGTCCTTGGTTCTTTCCGCCGCCGCCGCCCCATGGGCCGCCGCCGCCGTTCTGATTGCTCCAGGGCATTCATACCTCTCGTTTGCTGTTTCCTGGCGCCGCTGTCGGCGGTCGCACTTGACACCGTTATAGGTATCGGCGGGCACGGTTTCAACGCATGCGCCGGACGATCGCTGCAATTTCGCTAATTATGCTTGAGTTGCGACGAATGGCGCCGGTATCGGACATAGCGGGAAGGATAGTCATCCTTCTCGCCGGCCGGCACGGTTTCAATCTCTTCGGCGCGCCAGATTTCCGGATCAATGGCCGGAAAATGCGTGTCGCCTTCTATCTCGGCATCCACATGCGTCACATGCAGAATGTCGGCGCGGTCCATCGCCTGCGCGTAGATGGTCCCACCACCGATCACGCAAATTTCATCGACGCCGAGCCGGGCTGCCTCGATTTCCGCCCGCGCCATCGCCGCATCAAGCGACGGGCAGACGATCACCCCCTCTGCTGCAAATTCGGGATTGCGGCTGACGACGATGTTCGGTCTGCCGGGTAGCGCGCGTCCGATGGAGTCGTAATTCTTGCGCCCGAGAATGATCGGCTTGCCAATGGTCAGTGCCTTGAAGCGCTTGAGATCGGTGGAGAGCCGCCACGGCAGATCATTGTCGCGACCGATCACCCGGTTCTGCGCCATCGCCACAATCATCGAGACGATCATACCGCCACCGGTGCCTTGATATGCGAATCCGCCTCATAGCCGATGAGCTCGAAATCCTCGAACCGGAAGGCAAAGAGATCCGTGACCGCCGGATTTATGCGCATTACCGGCAAGTCCTTCGGCTGCCGCTGCAACTGCAGTTTCGCCTGCTCGAAATGGTTGGAGTAAAGATGCGCGTCGCCGAGCGTATGAACAAAATCGCCCGGCTTCAGGCTAGTCACCTGCGCCAGCATCAAGGTGAGCAGCGCATAGGAGGCGATGTTGAAGGGGACTCCCAGGAAGATGTCACCGGAACGCTGGTAGAGCTGGCAGGACAATTTGCCATCGGCGACATAGAACTGGAACAGGCAGTGGCAGGGCGGCAGCGCCATCTCGTCCACCTGTGCCGGATTCCAGGCGCTCACGATATGGCGGCGCGAGAAGGGATTGGTTTTCAGCCCCTCGACAAGACGGGCGATCTGATCGACGTGACCGCCCTCCGGCCGGGGCCAGGAACGCCACTGGTAGCCATAGACCGGGCCGAGTTCGCCATTCTCGTCGGCCCACTCGTCCCAGATCGAGACCCCGTTTTCCTTCAGATAGGCGATGTTCGTATCGCCGCGCAGGAACCAGAGGAGTTCATGGATGATCGACCGCAGATGCAGCTTCTTGGTCGTCAGCACCGGAAAGCCCTGGGCGAGATCATAGCGCATCTGATAGCCGAACACCGATCGCGTGCCCGTGCCGGTCCGGTCGCCGCGGTCGGTTCCATGCTCGAGCACATGTCCGAGAAGATCGAGATATTGTTTCATGGGGCGCCTCATATCTGGTAGCGCCACTATATCATGCGTCTTGCCACGATTCCCAGCCTGCAGCCGAAGCGTCACCAGATTTGTGTATCCAGAATTCTGCAAGGGGCCTTTGCAACGAATGTCATTACCCCTATATAGAGGGTGCCGGTTCGCCGGCTATGGCAATAAACGGGCGGTGTAATAAACCCATTGGACCCGGGGGCGGTACCCGGCGCCTCCACCAAAAACTGTTCAGCCGAACAGTTTTTGATGGGGGCGAAATAGGATCGACAAGGGCGTAAAGATCGACTTTTTGCTCGGCATGATACCACCGTTATCGGGTCAACAGAGTAGTTGCAAACGACAACAACGCTCAGGGTTACGCTGTCGCTGCTTAATCGCGGTGCCAGAAACCCAAATTAAGTCCTTACGGGTAGCACTGTAAGGCGGGGTCCGAAGGCACCTGGCAACAGAAGCCTTCACTTCTCTTTTCTCCGTTTCGCTAGTCTTTCCAACCATGTCGCTCCCTGCCCTGGGCAAGACAATCTGAATATTGGCGTTGCCAAAGTGCCGGAAAATGGCATAGTCAGGCGAAAGATCATTTGCGTGAACAGGAATCGGACATGGGGCAGGATCACATCCGCTACGATATTTTGGCTCAGGACGCGCTTCGCAGCGTGATCCGCAAGGTATTGTCTGAAGTCTCCGCGACCGGCAGTCTTCCCGGCGATCACCACTTCTTCATCACCTTCCTGACAACAGCACCGGGCGTCAGGATTTCCCAGCATCTGAAGTCGAAATATCCCGAACAGATGACCATCGTCGTGCAGCACCAGTTCTGGGATCTCAAGGTCAACGATACCTATTTCGAGATCGGCCTTTCCTTCTCCGACAAGCCTGAGAAGCTGACAGTGCCGTTTGCCGCCATTCGCGGCTTCTATGACCCGTCGGTGAATTTCGAACTCGAATTTGATGTCGCCGTTGCCGAAGAAGCGGAAGTCGAAGCCGAGATCACGGCCTATCCGGTTCAGCCGGCCGAAACCGCAGCCGCTGCCGAGCCGGCCGGCGAGAATGGCGAGGCAAAGCCCGGCGCCTCGGTGGTGTCGCTGGACGCTTTCCGCAAGAAGAACTGAGGCACGGATGAGCGGCGACGTCGTCAATCTTCGCCAGTTCCGCAAGGCCAAGGCGCGGAACGAAAAGGAAAAGACCGCCGCCGAAAACCGCATCCTGTTCGGCCGCACGAAGGCTGAAAAGAACCTCACCAAAGCGCTCAATGCCAAGGCAGAGCGCCAGCTTGATCAGGGCCGGCTGGACAAATCGTCGAAAAGCGAAGCGGACGACGGATCCGATTGACACCGCAAACAATCCGGAAAGTGCGTCAAGTCAGTCCGCGGATCCGCCCCATATGTTTGGTGCGTGGCAGCGATCGATGATAGCGCAGCATCGTCATCGCATCGGCAAAAGCCATCTCCGGCATCGCCACGACGCGATTTTCCTCAAGATCCAGATTGAGATGGACGCTTTCAGCCGCAGCGGCGAGCCAGCCATCGAGATGATAGATTTCCTGATAGACATGGAGCCGCCGATCGTCCGCATCGATGAGACGAAAGGTCACGCGCACGCTATCGCCTTCTTTCAGCCCGCGAACATAACTGACATGCGTTTCCGCAGCCATCAGCGCCGACTTGTTGGCAATTAAATGGCGTTCGCCGAGATCGAGGATCTCGAGCGCCTCAGCCATAGAGCGGTCGAACAGGGCGCCGTAGAAGGCCGATTGCATGAGACCGGCGGCACCGATCCAGCGAGGGTCGACGATGATGGTCGGACCGATGATCGGCGTGTCGAAACGTGCGATTTCATTCATTTTCTGGTCTATCCGATGCTGGACAAGCTGGGGACTTTGCCACATTACTTTGACGCATTTTTTCGCCATCGTGGCGAGATCATTTCGAATTTGCAAGGTCTCGAATATATGGGCATTTCTTCGATCCGTCCGGGTATCCGAAACGAGGAAGGCCTGGCCAGTGCCGGGCAGGTTCTCCGACAAGTCTTCGGTGATCGATTCCAGACTGGCGAATCGATCCGCGCCCAGCATGCACACACGACGACCTGGGTGCCACCGCAATTGCCCGATGGGGTGGTTTTCATCGAAACTGCTGCCGATGTACGCGAGATCGTCCGGATTGCCACGCAACACCGCGTGCCGCTGATCCCATTCGGTACCGGCTCGTCGCTGGAAGGACAGGTCAATGCGCCGAATGGCGGCTTCTCGCTTGATTTCAGCCGCATGAACAAGGTTCTCGAAGTCAATCCCGACGATCTCGACTGCACCGTCGAGCCCGGCGTGACGCGCGAGGAGCTCAACAGCCATCTGCGCGACACCGGTCTCTTCTTTCCGATCGATCCCGGCGCCAATGCCTCGATCGGCGGCATGACATCGACGCGCGCCTCTGGCACCAATGCCGTCCGCTACGGGACGATGAAAGACAATGTTCTGGCGTTGACGGTCGTAACCGCCAATGGCGAGGAAATCCGCACCGCCCGCCGCGCCCGCAAATCCTCGGCCGGATATGACCTCACACGGCTCTTTGTCGGCGCCGAAGGATCGCTCGGCATCATCACCTCCGTGACGCTACGCCTGCAGGGCATTCCCGAACAGATCGCCGGCGGCTACTGCAATTTCCCCACGCTTCGCCAGGCTTGCGAAGCGGTCATCATGACGATCCAGATGGGCATTCCCGTTGCCCGTATCGAGCTTTTGAATGCGCTGCAGGTCAAAGCCTGCAACAGTTATTCCGGCCTGAACCTGCCCGAACAGCCCTCGCTTTTCGTCGAGTTTCACGGCTCGCCGGATTCCGTCCGGCTGCAATCGGAAGCCTTTGGCGAGATCGCCGCCGAAAACGGATCGAGCCCGTTTGCCTGGAGCGCCAACCCGGAAGAGCGCGCCCGCATGTGGAAGGCCCGCCACAATGTCTATTGGTCCGCCAAGGCGCTTCGTCCCGGCGCCAATGCTATCGCCACGGATGTCTGCGTGCCGATCTCGCGCCTTGCCGAATGCGTCGCCGAAACCGAAATCGACATTGCAGAGCATGGGCTGCTCGCACCGATCGTCGGCCATGCCGGTGACGGCAATTTCCATGTGTCGCTCGTTATCGACGACAAGGACCCCAAGGAAATTGCCATCGCCGAAGCCTTCATCGCCCGGCTCAACAAGCGCGCCCTCGCCATGGATGGAACCTGCACGGGCGAACATGGCATTGGCCAGGGCAAGCAGGAGTTTTTGAGCGACGAGCTCGGCGGTTCTGTGGACATCATGCGCCAGATCAAGAAATCGCTCGATCCATTGAATATATTCAATCCCGGCAAGATCTTCGCTCTGGATTAAATGGGCCGAAGGGGATGATGCGCTTGCTCCGGGCGCCAAATCCCCTAACCTAGGTTCAGCCAGCCTGTCGGGATCGTGAAGGCAATTGGGAAGGGAAATCGGTGCTCAGCCGCATATTCATCGTCGTTGGCGGTCTCCTCGCAGTTGCGCTGTTTGTCGCCCTGATCGGGCCCTATTTCATCGACTGGACCGGCTTCCGCCAGGATTTCGAAAACCAGGCGAGCCGAATCATCGGCAAGAAGGTCGTCGTCCATGGCACGGTCGATGCGCGCCTTTTGCCCTTCCCGTCCGTGACGATGACCGACGTGCGCATCGGCGAGGCCGAAAACGGCGAAGCGCTGGTGACCGCCGAAAGCTTTTCGATGGAGAGCGAGTTGGCTCCCTTCCTGAGCGGGCAAGCACGCATCTACAACATGCGGATCGAACAGCCGAAACTCAGGCTGGAACTCGGCGAGGATGGACGCCTCGATTGGGTGCGCACCGGCACGCCCCAGATCCCGGCTTCCAGCGTCACGCTCGAAAATGTGTCTGTCACCGGCGGCGAGATCCTGTTCATCGATCGCCAGACCGGTCGCAACCGCCATGTCACCGGCCTCAATCTGAACGTCTCGGCACGCACGCTCGCCGGCCCGTGGAGCGTCAATGGAACCGGCGCGATCGACGGCAAGACAGGTCGTTTCGTGCTCAATACCGGCATTCCTGAAGCGGGCAAGCTGCTCGTCAAGCTCAGGCTCGCCCCCGATGATCCGGCCGTCGTTACCGATCTTGACGGGACGCTCGCACTCGCCGGCGACCGGCCGCAATATGTCGGCAAGTTCCGCCTCCGGGGCCAGTCGCGCAGCGAAGGCGCTACGACAGGCGAGGAAACGGCCGAGCGCAAGTCCGCGTCTCCGCGCGTCGCCGGCGATTTCGAACTGATGAATGACCGGCTGCACATACCAGCCTATGAATTCAGCGTCGGCAATCCGGACGATCCCTACATCGTCACCGGCGAAGCGACCATCGATGCGGGCCGCAACCCTGAATTTCTCCTGACGGCGGAAGGTCACCAGATCGACCTTTCGCAATTCGGTCAGCAATCCGACGGGACGTCCGATGCCCAGCCGGTCGCGTTCGCCGATCGGGTGCGGGCGCTTCTCACCATCGCCGCCGATATCCCCATCCCGGCCCTTCCGGGGGAGGCGAAGATCCGCCTGCCCGGCCTTGTGACCAACGGCACCACCATTCGCGACATCACGCTCACCATGCATCCGGACAAGGATGGCTGGCTGATCGACAAGGCCGAAGCTCAGTTGCCGGGCCGGACGACCCTGTCGGCGGCCGGACGTCTCGCACTCGGTGAGACCAAATCCTTCATCGGAGATCTGCTGATCGGTTCCCAGCAACCGTCCGGATTTGCCGACTGGGTGACGGGCGACGTGCCGGAATCGATCCGCAAGCTGAAGACGGCCGGCTTCTCCGCCAAGGTGAATCTGACGCCGGACCTGCAGCGTTTCGAGGATCTCGAAATCGTCATGGGTGCGGCCAATCTGCGCGGCCGTCTCGAACGCCAGATCGCCGAGGACGGCATGCCTGCGCTGTCAGTCGATCTCAAGGGTAACGATTTCGATCTCGATACGATCCGCGCTCTGGGCGGCCTGATGACCGGCGAGAAATACACCGGCACCCTGCTCGGCCATCGCATTGCCGCCAAGTTGAAGATCGATCATTTCTCTGCCTTCGGGCTCGAAGCCAGCGGCCTCGACACGGCCTTTTCGCTCTCGGAAGGCGCAGTTTCCGAGCTCCGGCTCGATCTCGCCGACTTCTATGGCGCGACGATCCATTCCACAGGCGGGATCGCAAGCCTGGCGGGAACGCCGAAGGGCGAAGCCCAGATTGCGTTCAAGTCGAAAGATCCAACAGCGTTCCTTGCCTTTCTCAAGAGCCGCATCCGGGCGCATCCGGCGCTGGCCCGCCTTGTCGCCAATGCGAGCTACTTCACCGACAGCGACATGAACCTCAAGCTGCGGCTTGGTCTCGGTGACTGGCCGGTTGAGGCCAACCTCGAAGGCACGGCCCGCGGCACCCGGGTTGCGGCAAAACTGGCGGCGCAGACGCTCAATCTCGCCGATTCCGGCGGCCTTTCGCTTGATGCGACCGTCGAGAACCCGCAAGCATGGATCCTGCTTGGGCAGATGGGCCTGCCGACAATGCCCTTCGATGCCGATGAAGACAGCCGGATTGTCCTAAAACTGTCGCAGGCGCCGGAAAGCGAGCCTCAGGTTTCGCTCACCTACAGTTCGTCAACCACATCCCTGTCGGTCGAGGGCCAGGCGGCACTCGACGCCGCCCGCTTTCTCGAAGGCTCCTACGCGGTCGAACTCGACAGTGGCGATCTGGCACCCTACCTGCTGATGACCGGGCTGACGCCGCCGCGGATTACCGAAGGCCTGCCGGCCAGACTGACGGCCAATGTCTATGTGCAGCCGGAAGGAATTGGCGTCGAAAGTCTCGATGCCGATCTCGACGGCAACAAGATTGCCGGAATCCTCAGCATCGATCGCCGTATGGCCAAACCAACCTTCGCCGGAGAGTTGACGGCCAGCACGCTCGATCTTGCCTGGTTGTCCGAAACGGTGTTCGGCCAGGTGGTCGATCCGCTGTCGGGTGGATTGTCGTCCACGCCGTTCCTCAAGAACCAGACATTGCCCTTCAACACGGATCTGGCTCTCTCCGGCGATACGCTGCATCTCGGCACCCTCGGCGACGTGACGGCCTTCCGGACCCGGCTCGCCTTGAAAGATGGGCGCATCACCCTGAGCGATGCCAGCGGCAAATTCTCGACCGGAACCTTCTCCGGACGTGCCGAGTTCGGCAACACGGAGGGCAACGGTTTCTTCCGCAGCCGGATCGATATCCGTCAGGCCCGCTTTTCGACCGCACTCTGGCAGGTGGCGGACAAGCCGGCCTTGCAGGCCACGGCTGATCTGTCGCTTGTGCTCGACGCATCAGGAACCAGCACCGCATCCATGCTCAACAATGCCACCGGTTCGGGCACGCTGACACTCGGCAAGGCTACGATCAACGGTCTCAACGGCAAGCTACTGCCCTCGCTTCTGGCCTTTGCGGATGCGACCGACGGCGATGTCACGGATGCCAAACTCCGCGCAGAGGTCGACAAATCCCTCTTCCAGGGCAGTATCACGCTCGATCGCATCGACCTGCCTTTTGCGCTGGCGGCCGGAAAATTCCGGGCAACCGATCTTCATGGCAGCAATGAAGATCTTTCCTTCGGTGGTGAAGTGGATCTGGCAATCGATCCCGCCACGATCGATGCCAATCTTGCCCTGACCTATGCCGCCGGTGACAATGCACTGGCCGGAGCCGACCCGACCATTGCCCTGCACTGGAAGGGCGCGCTCTATAGCCCGGACCGCAGGATCGACCTCACGGCCATGACGGGTTTCCTGTCCTTGCGCAAATTCGAACAGGAACGGCGAAGGGTCGAGATCCTGCAGCAGAACATCGCCGAAAAGCAGCGTTTGCGCCGCGAGGCAGCCCTATACAGGGCAAGAAATGCGGAACGGCAGCGTCTGAAGCTCGAAGAGGAAGCCGCCGAAAAGGCGCGCCGGGAGGCTGAGGCGCTCAAGCGTCAACAGGAGCTTGAGGCGAAAGATCCCGCAGCCCCGGCCGTCAATCCGGACAAAGCCGATCCAGCCATCGAGATACCGCCGTTAGATCAACCAATACAATGAATGGTCGGACTTACCACGCGACATACTTGTACTTTCCGGAAGTTTGACGGTTTCGGAAAGATTTCAAGAAATATTTAACCAATCCGCCGCATCCTCGGTCGCAGTTTACTTACCCATGAATTTGCCACTGCGGAGGATACTATGGCATTTTTCAGCAAGCACTCTTCGGGGGAGTTCCAGGCGCTTTCCCAGAAATACCAGAACCTGAAAGAACGCTCGGATCTCCTTGATGAATCCTGTGGCATCGGTCTCTGGGAAGCGGTCCTCCACAAGGGCGATGCCATGCATCCCGAAAGCATCTGGACCTGGTCTGCCGAGTTCCGCCGGATGGTCGGCTATAACGACGAACGGGAATTTCCCAATGTCGTCCAGTCCTGGTCGGACCGTTTGCATCCTGATGATGTTGCACCGACATTTGCCGCTTTCGGTGCCCGTCTCGAAGACAAGTCCGGCAAGGCCCGTTACGATGTCACCTACCGCATGAAGGTGCGCGACGGCTCCTATCGCTGGTTCCGCGCCACCGGTGGCTGCCGCCACATGCCCGACGGCATCACCATTCGCGCCTGCGGCTCGCTGAGCGATGTCCACAACCAGAAACTTCTCGAGCTGGAAGTCGAGCGCAATACGAAGGATGGCCAGATTGCCATCGTCAACATGGCAGAGGCGCTCGCGGCAATGGCGCGTGGCGATCTCGCCTTCCGGATCACGACCCAATTCCCGGAGCGGACCGAACCGCTGCGTCGCGACTATAACGCTGCCGCCGAGAAGTTGCAGCAGATCATGATCGCGGTCGATGGCGCACTGCGCCAATTGCAGAGCGGCACCGAGGATATTTCCGGTGCGACGGACGACCTTTCGAAACGCACCGAACAGCAGGCGAGCTCGCTGGAACAGACTGCCGCAGCTCTCGAAGAGATCACGGCGACCGTACAGAAGACAGCCTCAAGCACACGGGAACTGACGAGCTTTACCAGCAAAGCCCGTCTCGCAGCCGAGGATTCCGGAAAGGTCGTCTCCACCGCCGTCAAGGCAATGGCCGAGATCGAGAAATCATCGAGCCAGATCGGCCAGATCATCGGCGTCATCGACGAGATCGCGTTCCAAACCAACCTGCTCGCCCTCAATGCCGGTGTCGAGGCCGCCCGCGCGGGCGAAGCTGGCAAGGGTTTCGCCGTTGTGGCGCAGGAAGTGCGCGAACTCGCCCAGCGTTCCGCCAACGCCGCCAAGGAAATCAAGTCGCTGATCTCGACCTCCTCGGAACAGGTCGCCCACGGCGTTTCGCTCGTCGACAAGACCGGTGGCGCGCTGGAAAACATCATCGTCGAAATCAACAACATTGCCCATTCGATCGAGGAAATCGCCCACTCGGCCCAGGAACAGTCGACCGGGATCAACGAAATCAACAGCGCCGTCAACCAGATGGATCGCATGACGCAGCAGAACAGTTCGATGGTGCAACAGACGGCGTCCTCAAGCCACGGTCTGGCCAACCAGGCCCGTCACATTGCCGATCTCATTGCAGGTTTCAACCTCGGTCAGGATAGAAACACCCAGCAATCGCGCCGCCGCGCGGCCTGATCCGGCAAGGCCATTCTAGACAATCCAGAAGGCCCGGATCCGTCCGGGCCTTTACCGTTTTTCGCCGCGCTCACGCTTCAGCTGCCGAAGCACTGCGAGCCGAAGCGCCGAGGAGAGGTTGTCGCTCTCCTCCCGTCCGTCGTCGATTTCGGCAATCAGTCCGGCAAGCGGCAAGCCGCGCTGTTCGGCCATTGCCTTCAGCTCAGTGAAGAACTCCTCCTCAAGCGAGAAGGAGGTTCGGTGGCCATGCAGGCTGATCGAGTGTTTGCGGATCATGGTCACTCCGCCGCCTGGCGCAATTCGCGGTCGAGCCGTTCGGCCTCATGCGCATGCGGTTTCGACAGGCCTGCGAGCAGGAGATAGGCGACCGGCGTGATATAGAGCGTCACGAGCGTCGCAAGACCCAAACCGCCGACGATGACCCAGCCGAGCGCGATGCGCGCTTCGGCCCCTGCACCATGGCCGAGCACAAGCGGAAAGCCGCCGAGAATGGTGGCGATCATCGTCATCATCACCGGCCGCAGACGGATGCGGCAGGCATTCTCGATCGCCTTGCGGACGGTCTGCCCCTCATCGCGCAGCTGGTTGGCGAATTCGACGATCAGGATACCGTTTTTCGCCATGATGCCCACCAGCATCACGAGCCCGATCTGGCTATAGATATTGATGCTCTGGCCGGTCAGCAGCATCGCGAAGATGGCGCAGGCGAGCCCGAGCGGCACCGTCAGCATGATGATGATCGCCGACAGGAAGCTCTCGAACTGCGCCGCCAGCACAAGAAGGATGATGATGAGCGCAAAGCCGAACACGGCGGCCATGCCGGACGAGTTTTCGTTGAGCGTCGCGGCCTCCGAAAGCGGCATCAACCCGACATCCGGCGACAGTTGCTGCGAGGCAAGCTCGCTCACCAGCGCAAAGGCATCGCCCAGCCCCAGATCAGCCTTCGGAGTCGCCTGGATCTCGACCGAACGGGTCTGGTTCTCGCGCGCGAGCTGCGGCGGAATCGCACGTTCCTTCAAGGACGCAACCGTCGACAACGGCACGAATTTTCCTTCCTCGGTCTTGAGGAAGATGTTTTCGAGATCCTGCGGATCATTGATCGGGTTGGACGAGGACATCAGCGTCATACTGACGGAGCGACCGTCAACATAGACATCACCGATCGATTTCCCATCGAGCATGGCCTGAAGGGCATCGGCAAGCCCATTGATATCGACGCCGATATCGGCCGCCTTGGCCCGGTCGATATTGACCGAGATCTGCGCCTGGGTCGGGTCTGCCTGCAACCGCACCAGTTCGAAACGGCCGGTCTGGTTCATCAGGTCGATGAGTTTGCCGGCCTCGGCATAGAGTTCGTCATAATCCGCGCCCGTGAGTGCGAATGTCAGGCCGCCACCACCACCGCGAATGCCCAGACTGTTGGGCTGCATGATGAAGGCCTGAAGGGCGGG
The DNA here is from genome assembly GCF_030551875.1 of Fluviirhizobium alvei. GTDB lineage: Bacteria > Pseudomonadota > Alphaproteobacteria > Rhizobiales > Rhizobiaceae > Rhizobium_E > Rhizobium_E alvei. The sequence continues at coordinate 202,715 of NZ_JAUOZU010000005.1, forward strand.
CGCCGAACCGAGCGCCTTGCGCACATCGTTAGCGATCTCCACCTGGCCGCGTACGCGTCCCTCCCATTGCGCCAATGTCAGAACCATGAAGCCGGAATTGTTCGCGCCACCCATACCGGTGATCGAGAAGATGTTGGCGATTTCGCCGCTCTGCCTCAAAGGTTCGAGCTTCTCTTCGATGCGTCGCATCTGGTCTTCGGTATATTGCAGGCTCACACCCTGCGGCGCCTGGGCCCGGAGCATGATCATCGAACGGTCCTCGGACGGCGTCAGCTCCTGCGGCAGCGAATAGAAGAGCGCGAGCGCCGCCGCCGACAACAGAACCGATACGGCAATGACGACCGCAGGCGCGGCAAGAACAGCACGCAGCGTGACCCGATAGAACCAGGCGAAGGCATGGCCGAAAGCCGCCAACGGTCCGGTCGCATGTTCGCCCTCGAGCTCCGTCTTGCCGATGAAACGCGAGGCGAGCATCGGACAGAGTGTGAGCGCGACCACGCCCGAGAGCATGACGGCAACCGCAAGCGTAAAGCCGAACTCGCGGAACAGACCACCGGCCTGACCGGGAAGGAAGGCGAGCGGCACGAAGACAGCGGCAAGAGTGATGGTTGTCGCCACCACCGCAAAGAACACCTGGCTGGTTCCCATGACCGCAGCGGCCCGTGGTCCCATACCTTCGGCACGGCGGCGCATGATGTTTTCAAGCACCACGATCGCGTCATCCACCACCATGCCGGTGGCAAGCACGATCGCCAGAAGCGTCAGGATGTTGATCGAAAAGCCCGCGAGATAGATTGCCGCCAGCGTGCCGATCAGCGCCACCGGCATGGTGATTGCCGGAATGAGCGTCGCACTCAGACTGCGCAAGAACAGGAAGATGACGGCAACCACGATCAGAACCGCAAGCACCAGCGAGTTGATCACCTCGGCGATGGCGCCGCGAATGAAGGTCGCATCATCGCTGGTTACCCGGATCGCCATGCCCTTGGGCAACGACTTCTGCAGTTCTGCAACGACGGCGTGAACGCCACGCGAGATGTCGAGCGTATTGGACTGCGCCTGCCGTAGCACGCCGAGCCCGACGCCCGGCGCACCGTTGGAACGCATGGTCGAGGTGCCGTTTTCCGCCCCGATGGAGACATCGGCGACATCGCCCAAACGAACCTTGCCATTGATGATCACCGCCTCGAACTCTTCTGGTGTGGTGATATCGGAGGTCGCGCGGACGACGATATCGGTCTGGGCGCTTTCGATCGACCCGGCGGGCACATCAAGCGCCGCATTGGAAAGTGCGGATGTCAGCGTCGCAACCGTCATGCCGCGCAGAGCCAGCTTGGCCTGGTCGATATCGATGCGGAATGTCTTTTCGCGATCGCCGAAATACTGGACGTCGGCAACACCTGTAACCGAGGCCAGCCTCGGTTCGATCCTGTCCTCGATGAAGATTGTCAGGTCTTCGCGTTTCATCGTTTCCGACGTGACGGCCAGCCGCATGACCGGCTGGGAATCCGCATCCGCCTTGATGATCCGCGGTGCATCTGTCCCCTCCGGCAGGGCATTGGTGATGCGGCTGATCGCATCACGCACATCGGCGGCGGCTGTCGCCAGATCGGTATCGGCAGAAAACTCAAGCGTGACGCGGCTATTGCCGAAGGACGAGACCGAAGAGGCCGATTTAAGACCGGTCACGCGGGCGGCAGCGCCTTCGATCACGTCGGTCACTTCCCGGTCGATCGTCTCCGGCGAAGCACCGTCTAGCGTTGTCCGAACGGTAATGACGGGTTGGTCGACCGAGGGCAGTTCGCGCACCTCGATACCCTGCCAGGCGGCAAGCCCCGCCACCACGATCAGGGCGTTCACCACCAGCGCCAGGATGGGCCGGCGTACAAACAGAGAGGCAGAAAAGGCCTGCCCGATCTGGGACACGGCACTCATTGCGCCGCTCCCTTGGGAGTGGCCGGCGCTTTGACCTTCTCTGCGGCGCTCGCGGTCTTGTCCGCTTCGGCCTTTTTCGGCTCGGAGCCGAACAGCTTGACCTCGATACCGTTTCTCAGTCGCTGTAACCCTTCGACGACGATCTGCTGTCCTTTTTCGAGTTCGCCGCTGACCAGGACGCTATCGGGGTTGCGCGCGATGACCTTGACGGAAACCCGCTCGACCTTCATGTCCTTGAGGCGCCAGACGAAAGCTCCCTGGCTGTCCCACTGGATTGCCAGCGGATTGACCGACGGATAGCGATCACCGGGAAGCGCAAGCGCGACTTCGAAGCCCTGCCCGGCCCGGAGACTATCGTCCTCGTTGCCGATTTCCGCCTGAATGCGCATGGTGCGGCTGGCTGCATCGATCCGGTTGTCGATGGCAACGATGCGACCCTGATGGCTCTTGTCGGGTCGGGCGATCGCGGTTGCCTCGATCATCTGTCCTTCGGCAAGCAGGGGCGAGAACCGTTCCGGCACCCAGAAATCGACCAGCAGCTTCGAGCGGTCATCGATGGTGACGATCGTCGAGGAAACGGTGACATAGTCGCCCGCATCGACATTAACGATACCGGCAATGCCGGCGATCGGAGCCCGGATCGTGCGGCGATCAAGGTTGAGTTCGGCTTCGGCGACCGCAAGCCGCGCCGTTTCGACCGTCGTCTGCGCATCCTGCAGATCAGCCTGCGAAATGATCTTCTTCAGGCCCTCGTTACGCGTGAGCTTGTCCGCAGCACTTTGCAGCGCAACCTTGCTCCGTTCGAGCGCGATCTTCTCAACGGCATTATCGAGCCTGGCGATGACATCGCCGGCCGCGAGCTTCTGGCCCGGCTTGACGAGAATCTCGGAAATCTGGCCGGAAACGAGCGGCGTGACGTCCACCGAACGGATGGCATCGCCGTCCCCGATCGCCGAAAGCCGATCATTGACGCGCCCCTCTTCAACGACGGCGACCACCACAACCGGCGGCCCCTGCGGTCCGCGGCGACCGGCATTGGCGCCCGGCGCCTGCGCCTTCTCCGAATGGTCGGAGGCCGGTCGACCGATCGCAACGAGAATGCTGTCGGGAACACCGATCTTCCGGGCGATTTCGGGGCCGCCAGGCAGGGCATAGGCCAATGCCAAGAGGCCGATCGCCAGGACGATAACGCCGGTCAGGAGTTGGACAAATAGGCGCATTCATTCGCTCCGGATCTGAGTGTTTCGCTCTCCCCTGTTGCGCTTATCGGCAATTCGACGCCGAGCGGCAAGGCCGCAGGGAAGAGATGAACGAATTGTAATGTTGCGATGATCTGACATCCCCCCTTGACGGCCTTATGTGAAAGAGCGAAATTTTATGCAGTTTTATGATTGCCTGTATTTTCATCAGATTGGACCCTCGATGCTGACGTTGCGTGAATTTCTCCACCGCCTGCCAAAGATGGAACTGCACCTGCATCTCGAAGGCGCGATCCTGCCCGCGACCGCTGCCGATCTGGCGCGCAAGAACGGCGTAACGCTTCCGCCGCATGAACAGGTCGAAGACCTTTATCACTATCAGGACCTCAAGGAGTTTCTCGACATTTATACGGCGGTCTCCGACAGCGTGATCACAGCCGATGATTATCGCCGCATCACCTACGAGATGCTGGAAAGCTGTGCCGCCAACAATGCCCGCTATGTGGAGTTTTTCTTCTCGCCGCAGGTCCATTTCAAAAATGGCGTCACGTTCGATACGATGATCGATGGCATCGCGGCCGGCATGGATGATGCGAAGGCCGATTTTTCGATCGACAGCCGCATCGTGCCTGGCGTCAACCGCGAACTCGGCCCGGCTGCAGGCGAGGAATTGCTCGACATGATCCTTGCGCGCAAGGAAGAGCGCCTGATCGGCATCGGTCTCGATTTCCTCGAAGCGCCCTTCCCGCCCGAGCCCTATGCCAATCTCTTCGAACGCGCCCGCAAGGCCGGGCTCAATGTCACCGCCCATGCCGGCGAAAGCGGGCCGGCCGTCCATATTTCGGGCTCGATCGATGCGCTCGGCGTCAACCGCATCGATCACGGCTATCATGTCGTCACCGACCCGGTGCTCATGCAGCGCTGCAAGGATCTCGGCACACTGTTCACCGTCTGCCCGTCGACCGCCGCCGTCACATCGCCCTGGCACGATCTGACACCGGATCATCCGATCAAACAGATGGCGGATTTCGGCCTCAGGATCATGATCAATTCCGACGATCCGCCGATGTTCGGCACCGATCTCGGGCTCGAATATATCAAATGCGCCGAACTGATGGGCTTTACGCCCGCCGACTTCCGTCGCGCGGCACTCGATTCCATCGATGGGTCCTGGCTGGACGATAGCGAGAAAGCCAGCCTGTCGCGCGAATGGGCTGCCGAAATCGATATGCTGATCGCCGAACTTCAACCGGCCTGAACAAAACAAAAACGTCCATATCTGGTCATTGGCAGCCGAATCACTACATTAAGGCCCGATGACCAGAGGTTTTGACGATATTCCCTTCTTCGACGAGGAACCCGCCCCGCGCCCGGCCAAGCCGCAGGCACAGCCTGCTGCCGCCAGCGGCGGGCTGGCCGCCCGCGCGCTTGCCGCCCGCAATGCCGCCGCACCCAAGCCCTCCTATCTCGAAGGATTGAACCCCGAACAGTTGCGCGCTGTGGAAACGCTCGATGGCCCGGTCCTGGTACTGGCTGGCGCCGGCACTGGCAAGACGCGCGTTCTGACCACCCGCATCGCCCATATTCTGGCGACCGGACGCGCCTTTCCGAGCCAGATCCTCGCCGTGACCTTCACCAACAAGGCGGCGCGCGAAATGCGCGAGCGCATTTCCCATCTTGCCGGCGCCGCCGTTGAAGGCATGCCCTGGCTCGGCACCTTCCACTCGATCGGGGTGAAATTCCTCCGCCGCCATGCCGAACTGGTGTCGCTGAAATCCGACTTCACCATTCTCGATACCGATGACGTGATCCGGCTGCTCAAGCAGCTGATCCAGGCCGAGGGACTGGATGACAAACGCTGGCCAGCCCGCCAGTTTGCGCTGATGATCGACAACTGGAAGAACAAGGGGCTTGATCCGGACCAGATCCCGGAAGGCGATTCCCGTGCCTTCGGCAACGGCAAGGGCCGCCAGCTCTATACCGCCTACCAGAACCGGCTGAAAACGCTCAATGCCTGCGATTTCGGCGACCTTCTGCTACACCCGATCCGCATCCTCAAGAACAATCCCGATATTCTCGCCGATTATCGCGACCGCTTCCGCTACATTCTGGTTGACGAGTATCAGGACACCAACACCGCCCAATATATGTGGCTGCGGCTTTTGGCCCAACGGCCGAGAGCAAACAACACCGCTCCTTCTTCTCATCGCTCCGAAACCGTCAACATCTGCTGTGTCGGCGATGACGACCAGGCGATCTATGGCTGGCGCGGGGCGGATGTGGACAATATCCTGCGCTTCGAAAAGGATTTTCCCGGCGCAACCGTCATCCGGCTGGAATGCAACTACCGTTCGACCGCCCATATTCTCGGCGCCTCCGGTCATCTCATTGCCCATAACGAAGGCCGGCTCGGCAAGACGCTGTTCACCGAAAGCCACGATCCGGACGACGAGAAGGTCATGGTCCATGCCGCCTGGGATTCGGAAGAAGAAGCCCGCGCCATCGGCGAAGAGATCGAGCAGCTGCAGCGTCGCGGCGCCAAGCTCAACGATATCGCGATCCTGGTGCGCGCCTCTTTCCAGATGCGCGAATTCGAAGACCGGTTCGTCACGCTCGGCCTGAACTACCGCGTCATCGGTGGCCCCCGCTTCTACGAGCGGCTCGAAATCCGCGATGCGATGGCCTATTTCCGCCTTGTCTGCCAGCCGGCAGACGATCTCGCCTTCGAGCGGATCATAAACACGCCGAAACGCGGGCTGGGCGACACGACCGTGCGCTCGCTGCATGACTATGCACGGTCCCGGGATATCCCGATGCTGGCCGCTGCCGCCGACATGGTGGAAACCGAAGAGCTGAAGCCAAAGGCCCGCAAGTCGCTGTTCGACGTCGTGCAGAACTTCAGGCGCTGGAGCCAACTGCTTGAAACGACTCCGCATACCGAACTGGCTGAACAGATACTTGAAGAATCCGGCTATACCGACATGTGGAAGGCCGACAAGACGGCTGAAGCGCCGGGAAGGCTCGAAAACCTGAAGGAACTCATCCGCTCCATGGATGCGTTCGAAAGCATGCGCGGTTTCCTCGAACATGTCTCGCTGGTCATGGATGCCGAGCAGAACGAGAATCTCGATGCCGTCTCGATCATGACGCTGCATTCGGCCAAGGGTCTCGAGTTCGAAAATGTCATCCTGCCCGGCTGGGAGGAAGGGCTGTTTCCGCATCAGCGCGCGCTCGACGAAGGCGGACGCAACGGTCTCGAGGAAGAGCGACGGCTCGCCTATGTCGGCATCACCCGCGCCAAGCGCCGCTGCCATATCTGGTTCGTTTCCAACCGCCGCATTCACGGGCTCTGGCAATCCACCATCCCTTCGCGCTTCCTCGATGAACTGCCCGAAGCCCATGTGGAAGTGGCCGAGGTCGAACAGAATTACGGCGGCTATGGCCGCAATGCCTATGGCCAGTCACGTTTCGACCGCCAGGAACCGTTCGCCTCCTCCTATTCCTCGCCCGGCTGGCAGCGCGCCCAGCAGAACAAGACCGATGCCACCCGCACCAACTGGGGCAACCGCTCCGGCCTGTCGGTGGAACGGATCGGCTATGGCGAGGCCGGCCCGACCGGTCGCGTCATCCAGGGAGAACTGGTGGCGAAATCCAAGGTCGAGACCGCTTCGGCCTTCGCCGTCGGCGACCGCGTCTTCCATATCAAGTTCGGCAACGGCAATGTCTCGGCCATCGAGGGCAACAAGCTGACGATCGATTTCGACCGCGCCGGCCAGAAGCGCGTGCTGGATGGGTTTGTCGAGAAGGTGTGAGACTATTGGGTATGCGGAAGCACCTTAGGATTGCGCATCGGTGCGATGGTTGAATTTTATGCCTCGTTATGCTATGAAGGCAAGCAATAGGAGATTGGTTATGCGGAAGCCTTTGCCTCCACTAGTTTAGTTTTTTGGTCCTGCGCTTTGCCCTCGAGGGCGGCAAAGGCCTGTTCCATTTGCGCTGCGATTTCCTTTTCAGCAATAAAGCTAAAATCCAGCAGCGTCTTTTCACCATGAAGTTTATACGAACCGGGAGAGCCATATGTCGGCTTTTTCCCGTTGCGAATCCGACCTTCCTCAATTGAAATATTCAGACTATTGAACAATCTCCTGTTTCTCGACTGTAGCACTTCGAGAACCTGAATGGAGGCTTGGTAGTTTTTCCCGAGCGCTTCAACAAACCTTAAATAGGCCTTGTGTTTGCGGTCGAGCGGAAAGGCGGCAAACACGTCGCTCGATATGCTTTCCATGGCACCGTCCAACTCTTCACCCCTTTGCTGGCATCGAAGAATTGACTGAATTTCATCCGGCTCCATTCGGTGGCTGTAATTCGAAATCATGTTCGAATATTTTTCGGATTGAGCTGGAAGCATATTAAACTTGAAGTTGCTGGAGCTTCCTATCTCCTTCAGATGCTTATGCAAAATTTCGGATGAATAATTTGTGGCTTTATCTTCCAGTTCAACCACCGCGTCGCAGATGAACAGAACCAATGCAGCCTTGAACTTTCGCCTTTCCACAAAGTAGCCGTATCCGATTTCCCAGAATTTCACACCAAGAAACCCGACGGTAGCAATTACGGCAGGCCACCAAAGGTCGGCGCTATCTTGCTTTGGAATAGCAATCTTTTGGCTTAACAGTTTGAACAGGAAGTCAAACGCCTCAAGTAATGCCATAGACCAAGACCTCTGAAGCCAGCTCTAAATCTCAAAGTACATAACATCTTATTGATGCAACCTCAATACGCAACGCCGGATAAGCGCACCCTATCCCAGCACCGCATCGAGCAAGCCGGGGAAGCGGGCATCGAGATCGTCGCGGCGCAGCGTGAGCAGGCGTCCGCGCGCCAGGGCTTCGTTGCGGATGACGCCCGCCTCACGCAGCACCTTCATCAGATGCGATTTCGTTGATTTGGCGATACTCGGATCGAACGGATTGCAGCGCGCCGCCTCGATCGGCCCGCCGGCAAGCTGGCGCACGATTTCGAGCCGCGCCGGATCGCTGAGCGCAAACAGCACCTCCGTCAGCACGATCTCATCGCGCGCCGGATGCGGCAGGTCGGCGGTTGGCTGGGTCTTTTCCTCCATCATGGTTCGAATATAGTTGAACCATTCGGGAAAAGGTAGTAGCAAATGGTTCGAATTTATTCGAACAAATTTTCCGGGATATCATGGCCTCCATCGTCACTCAGGATGCGCAGCCCTTGCGCGCCCGCACCGGCTTTTTCATCACGCTCGCCGGCGTCACCATCATGATGGCAGGCGCAAGTGCGCCGTCGCCCTTCTATCCGGTCCTGCGCGAACAGATGGGCTTTTCGCCCGCCATGATGACGGCCATTTTCGCGGTCTATACCGTGGCCCTGCTCCTGTCTCTGCTCGTGGCCGGTTCGATCTCGGATCACGTCGGACGCCGTCCCGCCCTTTCTGCAGCTTTCGCCCTGCTTGCCCTCTCTGTCTATCTGTTCTGGCAAGCCAAGGGTGTTGACGGATTGCTGATTGCCCGCGGCGTCCAGGGCCTTGCCTGCGGCGTGCTGCTTTCGACGCTATCAGCCGCAGCCGTCGATCTCGAACCGGTTGAACGACCGGGTTCGGCCTCGGTCTGGAACGCCGTTCTGCCCCTGATCGGCCTCGGCGTCGGCTCGCTCTTTGCCGGCGCGGTGATGGACTATGGTTCGGCGCCAATGGACGAGGTGTTCGGCACCTTCCTGATCCTCTATATCGCGCTCACAGGTCTGGTCTGGATTGCCCCGGAAACCGCCCCTCGCCATGAGGGCCTTCTGCAGGCGCTCGTTCCCCGCGTCGGCGTTCCATCCGCCGCCCGCCGCGCCTTCTGGCGCGGTACACCTGCCGTGATGGCAGGCTGGGCTACCGGTGGCCTCTATCTGTCGCTCGGCGCTCCGATCATGGCCTATCTCGGCGTGACGGACTTTCTCCTGCAGGCGTTGGTCATCACGCTTCTTGCCGTCACCGGAGCGCTTGCCTCCTTCATCGCCCGCAAGGCCCCGGCACGAAAGATCACCCTGTTCGGCACCAGTGCGCTCGCCATCGGCACCAGCATCGCCATTGCAGCACTCCTCCTTCAGTCCCTGCCGGCCTATCTGGTGGCGGTGATCGTTGTCGGCATGGGGTTCGGCACCTGCTTTCTCGGCATCCTGCGCTCCGTCGTGCCGATCACGCCGGCGGATGAACGTAGCGAACTCTTCGCCTCGCTTTTCACCATCAGCTATATCGCCTTCGGCCTGCCCACTCTCATTGCCGGCTCCCTTCTGCCAATTCTCGGCTTCAGCGCCACGATTACGGGCTATGGAACGCTGATTGTCCTCATGTCGACGGTCGCCGGTTTGATGCGGAAATTCGGCGATCAGATTTAGAAACCCAAAACTCAACTCACAATTGACGTTACGTGAGGCAGCTTCGGCCCAACACCAAAGTTTACATTTGCTAACATGGCGCATTTCTGAGGCACTACACGCCCTGACCGACAAGGCTTCCCGCTTGAAATTCACGATCCCTTAATCATTCGGGAAGACAATCAAGCGTGGAAAAGACGTGATCTGGTGAGGGACAATGACCATTCCGGCGACAGCCATGGCTTATGATGAAACGCTGAATGCGGATCGTCCGGATGTGGCCGATGCCGCGCGGCTGCAGGGCATCATTCGCAGCCTGTCACGGGAAGCCTCCTCGCTCGGCATCGACCTTGTCGATATTGCCGGTGCCATTCAGGATGTTGCCTCGGTATCAGGCCGTCACCAATCGCTTTTCGGCGATGTCTTGCGGTCAGCCCAGGCCATTGCCGCCGGCAACCGCGATATAGCGGCAACACTTGCGCGCACCGACGAAACCGCGAGCCGCGCCCGCACCGTGCTCGGCCAGTCGTCCAGCGAACTGAGCCGATCGATCAGCGAAATCGGCGCCCTCGCCTCGACATCCGGCATGATGTCGAACGAGATCGCAAGCTTTTCGAGCGCTTTGACCGATGTCGACAAGTTCGCATCCGAAATCGCCCAAATCGCGCGCCAGACCAATCTTCTGGCGCTGAACGCGGCAATCGAGGCAGCACGCGCCGGTGAGGCCGGCAAGGGGTTTGCTGTTGTCGCCGCCGAAATCCGGGCCCTCTCGCTCCAGACATCGCAGACGACCAGTTCCATCCAGGAAACCTTGAACGGTCTCAAGGCCAAGATCCATTCGCTGGCGGAGGCCGGTGGCGCTGCCATGCGCAATGCCGAAAATGTCAGCGCCAATTCGGGTGCGGTGAAATCGAGCTTCGACGAGTTGCAGGGCGTGATGCTCGACATTCTCGATTCCTCGGCCTCGGTCGCCAACATCAGCCGCGATATCGATGCCCGCAGCACCAGTTTCGTCAATACGCTTGGCGATGTGTCGCATGACATCGTCCAGTCCGGCGCTACCCTGCAGAAGGCAGCCGCCAGGACAGGCGATGTGGTTTCGCTGTCCGAGCGCCTCATCCAGCTCACAGCGAGCGCCGGTGTAGAAACGCCGGATACGCCGTGGATCAATCGCGCCGTAGATACGGCGGACGCCATCTCGCATTTGTTCGACCGGGCAATCGATGCAGGACAGATCCGTATGGATGATCTTTTCGATCGCAACTACCGGCCGGTTCCCGGGTCCGATCCGCTGCAATACATGACCCGCTACACGGAATTTACCGATCGGGTGCTGCCGGAACTGCAGGAACCGGCGCTCGCCCTGTCGGATCGCGTCGCCCTGTGCTGCGCTGTCGATGAAAACGGCTATCTGCCGACCCACAACCGCATCTATTCGCAGCCGCAACGACCGGGCGATGCGGTATGGAACACCGCCAACTGCCGCAACCGGCGCATTTTCAACGATCGCGTCGGGCTTGCGGCCGGAAGAAGCCTGGAACCTTTCCTGGTCCAGACCTATCGCCGCGATATGGGCGGCGGCCAATTCGTGCTGATGAAGGATATTTCGGCGCCCATCTTTGTCAAAGGCCGCCACTGGGGCGGCCTGAGACTGGCGATCAAGCTCTGAGAAACAGGTATCAGTCGAACTTCACTTCCTTGAGCTTGTCGATGCCGAGCACCTGCAGTGCCAGCTTTTCATAGAAGGGCTCGGACTTGCCGACCCTGATCTTGCGCAGGAAGTATTTCTCGAAACCGATTTTTGCCAGGTGAACCCACTTGCCGGACGACGCCCAGTTGACGTTGCGCGGTGGAATTTGCGGCTGGGCAACGAAGGCCACACCGGAATCGCCGAAATCGGCAAGGCAGACAGCATTCCAGCTCCCTTGCGCATTCGGCTCCTTGTTATTGGCCAAGGCCGCAATATTGTGGGCGGTGGCCGTCACCATGCTCTCGATCATGAAGCCGGTCTTCGGCACGCCGACCGGAACCGGCGTCGGCCCCATCGGCGGAATGGCGACGCAGACACCGATGCCGAACACATTCGGGAAGGTCGGATTGCGCTGATGCTTGTCGACGATGATGAAGCCGCGCGGATTGGTCAGCCCTTCGATGCCGCGAACCGCTGCAACGCCGCGGAAAGCCGGCAGCATCATCGAAAAGGCAACAGGCAATTCATGGGTCTTGGCAACGCTGCCATCGTCCTTGATCTCGTCGGCAATGATCTTGCCCGGCTCGACCTTCTGAACCTTGGCATTGGTAACCCACTTGATGTGATGCTGGCGCAACTCGCTTTCGAGCAGGCCCTTGGTGTCGCCGACCCCATCGAGTCCGAGATGGCCGATATAGGGCTCGGAGGTCACGAAGGTCATCGGAACCCGATCGCGCACCTTGGCATCGCGCAGCGCCTTGTCGAGAATGAAGGCGAACTCATAGGCAGGGCCGAAGCAGGAAGCACCCTGGACGGCGCCGATAACCACCGGACCCGGATTAGCCACCAGCCTGTCGAAGGCCGACTTGGCCGCAAGCGCATGATCAATATGGCAGACCGACTGCGTGTTGGCCTCGGGGCCGAACCCTTCGATTTCATCGAAAGCCAGCTCGGGACCGGTGGCAATCACGAGATAATCGTAGGAAACGCTCTCTCCCGTCGTCAGTTCGACGCGGTTCTCCGACGGATGGACCCGGGCCGCACCTTCCGGCCGCAAGGTGATCGAACGCTTTTCGAACACAGGCTTGAGATCAACCTCAATCGTCTCGCGATCGCGCCAACCGACAGCCACCCACGGATTGGACGGCACGAAAGAATATCTGTCACCCTTGTTGATCACGGTAATCTTGTCATCGCGCCCCAACTGGTCGCGCAACTCGTAAGCCATGATCGTGCCGCCCAGGCCGGCACCCAATACCACCACATGCGTCATGTAAGATTTCCTCCCCGGAACTGAGCATCCATTCAGGATTGCTCTCCAGACTCATATAATAAACAATATATATTATTCAAGCTATGTTTTCCATCCCTAGACTAAGGATGGAGGGCGCGATGGTCTGGGATCACCCTCAGTTCACGTGGCCCGCAACCGAAAACCGGTCGAGTTTGAGGAAGACGACCCCTCTGGCTTTCAGGGCCAGCAGCGCCTTGGCCACCCCTTCCCCTGAGGAACGATCGGGCTGGTTGACATGGGCGATGATAACGTCCCCGTCCTTTGCGGCGCTGATGCGACGTTCGACCGTGCTCGCCTTGAGCGTTGCGCCCATATCGCCGTTCAGGGAGAAGCCGGCGATCTGGTATCCCATGGCCTTGATTTCAGCCATCGATGAGGCCGTGTATTCGGCCGTGGCTCCCCGGAACCAGCGCGGCCGCTGAAAGCCCGCCGCAAGAATTGCCTGTTCGCCGCCCGACACTTCCAATTCTACGGAAGCGGGCGAACCGGCAGCCGCGATGCCAAAGATGCTGCCGGGCCGGTCGACCGCCGGAATATGGTTAGCGCCGTGATTCTCGATCTCGAACAGATCGGGATGCGCCTTGAGCCTGGCCAGCGCCACCGGGTTCTTGTTGATCCAGCGAGCGGTGACGAAAAAGGTTGCGGCGATGCGGTTGTTAATCAGCGTATCGACGATCCGGTCGTCGGTCTTGCCCATGCAGGCATCGAAGGTGAGGAAAACGGACGGAGCGCTGCCGGACAGGCTTTTCTGCGCCGTCATATGCAGTTCGATCAGATCCTTTTCCGCCAATGCCGGAGTGGCCGTACCCAGCACCAGTGCGAGGAGCGCCGGAATGGCCCGCGGCCTAGGCTTCACTGAAAGGATCATCATCTGTCTCTGTCGTGGCGGCAGTCGTCGCAAGCCGCCGCTCCGCAATAGGGAAACTGTGGTTCTTGAACTGCATCGTTCCTATCTTTATGTCTGGTCGATATGCCGATCCTGGCAAAAGTTCAACCTGTCGAAAGAATGTGTCTTGCCAAGCTTCAAGAATTTGCCTGCCGCGCCGAAAGCCAAGAAGAAGCCTGTGACGACAACCCATCACGGCGTGGCGCTGACCGATGATTATGGCTGGCTGCGCGCTGACAACTGGCAGGCCATGTTCCGCGACACATCGATTCTCGATCCGGAAATCCGCGCCCATCTCGAGGCAGAAAACGCCTATCAGGACCAGATCATGTCCGAGACTGCGGCGCTGCAGAAAACCTTGTTCGCCGAGATGAAGGGGCGCATCAAGGAGGATGATTCCTCCGTGCCGATGAAGGATGGCGCCTATGCCTATGGAACGCTCTTTGTGAAGGGCGGCGAACAGGCGCATTATTTCCGCACACCGCGGGCCGGCGGCGCGATCAAGGAGATCCTTCTCAATGGCGACAAGGAGGCGAAGGGCAAGGACTATTGCCGCATCGCCGGGCTTGCCCATGCGCCGGGCCATGACAAGGGCCTGTGGGGTTATGACGACAAGGGCTCGGAATATTTCACCCTGCGCATCCGCGACTTCAAATCCGGCAAGGATCTCGATGACGTGATCGAGAATACCGGCGGCGGCGGCGTCTGGGCACCCGATGGCAAGAGCTTCTTCTATACGATGCTCGACGAGAACCACCGTCCGTCGCGCATCTATCACCACATTCTCGGCCAACCGCAATCCAAGGATCGTCTGGTTTACGAGGAGGACGATGCCGGCTTCTTCATGGGCGTCGGCGGCTCCCTGCTCGACGATTATATTTTCATCGACATCCACGACCATGAAACATCGGAATACCGCATCCTCTCGACCAAGGATCTTTCCGCCGAGCCGAAGCTGGTCGCCGAACGCCTGACCGGCATCGAATATGAGATGTGCGAAGGCGGCGATGTCTTCTTCATTCTCACCAATGATGGCGATGCCAAGGACTTCAAGATCATGCAGACGCCGGTCGACCAGCCCGGCAAGGCCAACTGGCGCGAGGTGGTTGCCCATCGTCCGGGCACACTCATCCTGTCGGTCAATGCCTACAAGGATCACCTGGTCTGGATGGAGCGCCACGAGGGCTTGCCGCGCATCGTGATCCGCGATCGCCGCACCGGTGAGGATCATGCCATTGCCTTCGAGGAGGAAGCCTATTCGCTCGGCTTCAGCGGCGCCCTCGAATATGACACCGACTGGGTGCGCTTCAGCTATTCGTCGATGACGACGCCGACGCAGCTCTATGACTACAACATGAAGACACGCGAACGCATTCTGCTGAAGACCCAGGTCGTTCCGTCGGGACACGACATCTCGAAATACGTCACCCGCCGCGTGTTCGCGACCGCGCCGGACGGCGAAAAGGTGCCCGTCTCGCTGCTCTACAAGAAGGATATCGCGCTCGATGGCAGTGCGCCCTGCCTTCTCTACGGTTACGGCGCCTATGGCATTTCCATCCCCGCCTCCTTTTCGACCAACTGCCTCTCTCTCGTCGATCGCGGCTTCGTCTATGCCATCGCCCATATTCGCGGCGGCAAGGACAAGGGGTTCGCCTGGTATGAGAACGGCAAGATGGACAAGAAGAAGAACACCTTCTCCGACTTCATCGCCGCCGCTGACTATTTGGTCGACCAGGATTTCACCTCGCACGACCGTATCGTTGCAGAAGGCGGCTCCGCCGGCGGCATGCTGATGGGCGCCATTGCCAACATGGCGCCGGAAAAGTTCGCCGGCATCATTGCCGCCGTCCCCTTCGTCGATGTGCTGAACACGATGCTCGACGACACCCTGCCACTGACGCCGCCGGAATGGCCCGAATGGGGCAACCCGATCGAGAGTGCACGCGACTTCGCCTATATTCGCTCCTATTCGCCCTACGATAATGTCGCGGCACTGGCCTATCCGCCGATCCTCGTCCTGTCCGGCTTGACGGATCCCCGCGTCACTTATTGGGAGCCGACGAAATGGGTGGCAAAATTGCGGGAACTGACGACCAGCAGCAACCCGATCATGCTCAAGACCAACATGGGCGCGGGCCATGGCGGCAAATCCGGCCGTTTCCAGAGGCTCGAGGAGATCGCCTTCGAATATGCATTCGCGCTGAAAACAGCGGGCAAATAGCCTCGGAACCACCCAGCCGGAACAACACAGCTTCCACAAGGCCCGGGCAACTGTCCGGGCTTTTTCTTCCACGATAAATTGTACCCCAACGAAGACGGAGCAATAATTGGTTGCGCTCATGCAGGCATCTCCACGGGCTGTTGGGTCCCGCAAAAAGGGAAACTCTTAGAGGCCCTCTGTATTCAAAAATATTTTCTATTTAAACGCGATCTTTCAAATCGTTTCCTAAATACAAAATTCGAATGAAACTCATGTTTTTCAATAATCTTGTCGCCTTATTAAGCACGCAATGGTTGCCTTGTTCACCAAACATTAGGATCTACTCGACATGCTTTCCGTCACATTGATGATGGAGCGTGATGTAAGAGCATGTTTTCGAATTTTTCAGCGAAGGGCGCAGCATTGTTCTGTGACATGAAGCGAAACCTCCGGGCATTGGTCGAGCAGCGTTCCGGCAACTTTGCCTTAGCTTTTGCACTAACAGCTTTACCCTTGATTGTCGGCATCGGTGCCAGCTTCGACTATGCTATGGCCTACAATGCGAAGCGGCGGATGGAGGCTGATCTTGATGCTGCCCTGCTCGCAACAGTCAAGAGCGTTGGCACCGACGATGAGGATGAGATCAAGGAAAGTATCGCGAACTGGTATGCGGCTCAAAGCAGCGTCAGCGCGATTGACGATGCGGGAGGCGATACCGACATGACGTCGACTTCCGGCTACACCCTGGATCCCGACGATATCATCCTTGACACGTCGGGGCACAATGTCACCGCAACAATTTCGGCGCGAGTTCCAACGACGCTACTGCGCATTTTCGGCAAGAACTATGTAAAGGTGCGGGTTTCCAGCACTGCCATGGGCACTTCGACCGATTATATCAACGTCTATCTGGCTCTCGACAAGTCCGCGTCCATGCTGCTTGCGGCGACTACAGCTGGTCAGGCTGCCCTCATCAGTAAGACATCCTTCTACACATCGAGCAAAAGCAACAGCGACGGCTGTGTCTTTGCATGTCATACATCGCAATATTCCGGCCGTTCTTCGAACTATGCGATCGCTGTGGCTAACGGCATCACGCTGCGAACCGATGTTCAGCTGACCGCAGTGAAGAACGTTCTGACCCTGGTCAATACCGCCAACTCTGAGAAGCAGCATGTCAAGGTTGGGCTATACACGCTCGGAACGTCTACCACCGGGACAAGCCTTCTAGCCTCGAGTTACAAGACCAAGAATGGCATCCACACCGTACAGGATCCAATCTACAGCTATTCGACCCTCACCAGTCTACTCTCGACCAGCAGCGAATTATCCTCGGCCAGCGCATACAATTCTACCGATTTTCGCGCTCTTGAGGACCTTGCCGATATTGTTGGCGAACAGGGCGACGGGGCCAGCGAAAGTTCTCCGCTCAAGATCGTCATGTTGATTACCGACGGTGTTCAGTCTTCCATGAGCTTCGTCGGAACCAGCAGCAATGCAAAATATATCGTGCCGATGAACCCATCTTGGTGTTCTGACATCAAGACGAATGGCGCGACTATGGCCGTTCTCTATACGGAATATCTGGCTGTGACTGCCGGCGACGACGTCGATAACTACAAGGCATCCCTGGGAGCAACCATGGCCTCGAGCTACTGGACAAGCAAATGGTCTGGCGCATCCTCAGCGCTCACCAGCACCACACGCCACGATTATATCGAAACGGCTCTGACCGGCTGTGCCAGCAGCAACGACTATTTCATTTCGGCTGCATCGCAGAGCGCAATCGAAGCCGGCTTCAGTGAGCTATTGACGACCTATCTGTCCGCGATTCGATTGACACAGTAGGTCTTCAAACGGGATTTCGTTTCACTTCGGAACATTCAAATCGCCTGAAACGTTACAGTTTATGAGGATTATTCACTAATTCATAAGCATAAAACAATTTATGCTTACATCCACGACCATAAGAATGAAAACGATATGACCAAAGGCGTATCGTTTACCTCGGCTTATACATTCGACGCTCAGATAAAGGCTGCAGGGCTGTAACCTGTCTGTTGAGGGATGATGTCGATGTCCGTGTTTTCGAAAATGCAATCTTTGCTTGGAAACGTCTCCGCGCTCTTGCGCGATCGTTCCGGGAATTTTGCCTTGTCCTTCGCACTTATTGCCGTTCCGATGCTGGTTGGCATTGGAGCGGGGATCGATTACGCAACAGCCTACAATACCAAACGGCGTATGGAATCCGATCTCGATGCGGCGCTGCTCGCGACCGTCAAGAGCATAGGCGTCAAGAATGAGCAGGCGATCAAAGAAAGTATCGCGAAATGGTATGCCGCGCAAACCACGATCAGCTCGATTGACAATGCAGGCGACGATGACGAAGTCTCGTTGACATCAGGCTACACACTCGACCCAGACGACATCATTCTCGACACAACAGGTCGGAACATCACCGCCACCATCAAGGCGAGAGTGCCGACGACACTGATGCGTATTGTCGGCAAAAACTACATCAAGGTCGCCGTGTCCAGTTCGGCGATGGGATCAACAAACAACTACATCAACGTTTATCTGGTCCTGGATAAATCAGCTTCCATGCTGCTCGCAGCGACCACCGCAGGTCAAACCGCGCTCATCAGCAAGACCGCATTCTACTCATCGAGCAGGAACTATAGTGACGGCTGCGTGTTTGCTTGCCACACTTCGCTCTATTCGGGAAGGCAGTCGAACTACGATATTGCAGTGGCCAACGGGATCACATTGCGCACCGATGTGCAGTTGAACGCTGTCAGAAACGTCCTGAACATGGTCAAGACGGCGAACTCCGAGAAACAGCATGTGAAGGTCGGCCTTTACACGCTCGGCACATCCACGACCGGAACAAGTCTTCTGTCCTCCGGCTACAAAACCAAGAACGGCATCCATACCGTTCAGGAACCGATCTACAGTTACTCGACACTCACCGGTCTCCTGACGAGCAGCACAGAACTCTCCTCGGCAAGTGTCTATAATTCGACCGATTTCCGGTCGCTTCAGGACCTGGCCACCATGATCGGCGATCAGGGGGATGGATCGAGCGAAAGCTCTCCCCTCAAGATCGTCATGCTGATCACCGATGGGGTACAGTCATCGATGGCCTTTGTTGGAACCGGCTCTAGTGCGAAATACATCGTTCCCATGAACCCTAGCTGGTGCTCCGACATCAAGACCAAGGGCGCCACAATGGCGGTGCTTTACACGGAATATCTGGCCGTGACGGCTGGCGACGATGTCGCCAACTACAAGGCATCTGTCGGAGCAACGATGTCATCGAGTTACTGGACAAGCAAATGGTCGGGTGCGTCCTCGGCTTTGACCAGCACCACTCGACACGACTATATCGAGACCGCTTTGTCCTCATGCGCAACCAACAAGGATTACTTCCTGTCCGCCGCATCGCAATCGGCGATCGAGGCCGGTTTCAGCGAACTCCTGACCACCTATCTTTCTGCCATTCGCCTGACCCAGTGATCACCGGGCAGGCAGCGCCTTGAGGTAGGCAGCGATCGCTTCGCGATCGTCCTTCGTCAGCTTGGCCATGTTCTTCTGCACCTCGACCATGCTGCCGCCGACGGAATCGAACTCCGGCGTGAAGCCGGTCTCGAGATAGTTGGCGATGTCGCCGGCGCTCCAGGATTTGATCGTTCCGCCGGGGGTGATGTTCGGGATCTTGCCTTCACCGTCCGGGTTGGCGGCACCGGCCAGCCACTGGTCGCTCAGGAAACCGCCGAGGCTGTTGCGCGGCGTGTGGCATTCGCCGCAATGGCCCGGCCCTTCCACCAGATACTGCCCGCGTTTGATCTGGTCATCTGCTTTGGCGAGCGTGACGCGCGGCTGGTCGCTGAAGAAAAGAAACTTCCAGCCACCCAGCGCCAGACGAATGTTGAAGGGAAAGCCGATCTCATGCGGTGGTGCAACCTTGTCGCTTTTCGGCAATGTCTTGAGATAGGCAAAGAGGTCTGCGACATCCTTGGCCGTCATGCGCGCATAAGACCCGTAGGGCAAGGAAGGGTAGAGATGGCTGCCATCGCGGCCAACGCCGCGCGTGAGCGCATCGCCAAACTCTGCCAAGGTCCAGCTGCCGATGCCGGCCTTTTCATCCGGCGAAATGTTCGGCACATGAAATGTTCCGAAATCGCTCTTTATTGCCAGGCCACCCGAAAGCACGAGTTCCGCCTCGCCGCTGGCACCCGGAGCCTTGTGGCAGGAAACGCAGCCTCCCATTGAGAAGACCTTTTCGCCATTGGCGAGATCGGGGCTGCCAAGCCCTTCCCAGAAGGTCGGAGGATGCGGTTGCGGTCGGGTGATCACCACAAAGGCCGCCACGCCGGCAACGCCAAGAACGGCCAGCGCACCAATGGATTTCATCAACCTGCCGGCCATCTCAAACTCTCCCGAAAATCAAGTCCCATCCCCAAATTGCACCGGGCCCGTGGAGGTACGGGCCCGGCAAGTCCGCTGCCGAATGGGGGGATAAGGCAGCGGCAGAAATCACTTCTTGATGCGGAAGGATTCGTGGCAGCTCTGGCAGTCACCGCCGAGCTTGCCCATGGCTGCACCAACGGCAGCCTGATCGGCCGGCAAAGCGGCAAGAAGCTCATCGGCATCACCGCCGAGCTTCGCGGCCTTGGCCTTGAAATCGTCCATGGCTTCCCAGATCTTCGGGCTGGCTTCTTCGGAATCCTTTTCCGAACCGACCGGGAAGAGGTCAGGGAAGGTCTTGATCTCGGTGGAAATCGTGGTCAGCGCACCTTTGACGGTTTCGGCATCATAGGGCTTTTCGCCCTTGGCAATGGCACCGAGCGCGCCCATGGCGCCGCCGATCTTCTTCATGGTGGCTTCACGGCTTTCGCCCATGCCGGCCGCCGTTGCGACAGCCGTGGCGCTCAGGAGACAGAGGGCGGCAATTGCCAGGGTCTTCATTTTCATCGCAGATCTCTCCGGTTCGACGCCGCTCGGTTTCTCCCGGCGTCATTGATTTGGCCCCATCATAAAGAGCTCAAATACGGTCGGATTGGAAAATAACATTTTCTTGATCCGTCGTGATGAGAGATCGAAACCGGCACCTGTTCCTCAGATAAGCCGCAGCCGCCGCATTGTTCACCAAATGAAAACGGATCGTCAAAGAATTTGCCGCAAGATCGCCGAAAAGACAATCCGGCGGATGACATGAACGCAAAGCCCAGCCTGACATTTCCATTGCCTGCTCGGCTGGCGATCATGTTCCTTCCCGTAACTGTCGGTCTGGGCTTGGCTGCGGCCATCCTTTCACCGGCGGAAGCGCTTCTGCCTTATGCGGTGAAGAACCGGGATTTTGCCAATTACTGGTTTTCCGGCCTCGCCACCGTAACCCACCGGACCAGCCTGCTGTTCGGAGATCCGGCTGCCTACCATGCGGCATTGAAGGCGATCTTCGGCGCGGACTATCCCTGGCATAACTGGAGCTATCCGCCGCATCTGCTTTTCCTTACTGCACCACTTGGCATGATGGGTTACCTGCCGGCCATGGTGATGTCTCTGGGCATAACGCTGGCTTTCTATCTTTTTGCCATCGGCCTGCTTCCACGCCGCACCGACTGGCTGGCTCGGTTCCTGCTGCTGCCATTCCTGTTCACCAACATAGCGATCGCGCAGAATGGCTTCCTCACGGCCGCCCTTGCCATCACCGGTCTTGCCTTGCGACAGGAGCGCCCTCTTCTTGCCGGGCTCGCATTCGGCCTTCTGACGATCAAGCCGCAACTCGGCATCCTCATTCCATTTCTTCTGATTTACGAGCGGAACTGGAAGGCAATCGCTTCAGCAGCGCTTACAACCCTCATCCTGATCGGCGCCTCAATGCTGGTCTTCGGGTTTGACAGCTGGCGTGGTTATGTCGAAATCATCCTGCCCTACCAGACCTTCGTCATGAACGAACTGGGCGGCGATTTCGTCCATATGCTGACCTCTCCGTTCGGCGCGCTCCGTTCGCTCGGCGTCAGCGCCGGGCCAGCGATGCAACTCCACATCCCGATCGCGCTGTTGAGCCTGCTGCTCTTCGGATGGAGCCTGCGCCGTTCTGCTGATGCTGGAAACCGTGCTTTCGCAACCATTCTCGCGACCTTTCTCGTCTCGCCCTATGTGACGGCTTACGATCTCGGAGCGCTTGTCGCCTTTGCCATCTTTGGTGGTTTTTCCGACCGACAGAATGACGTCGGAACGGGTCGCCGGATGCTGGTGACCGCACTGGCTATCCTGCCCGTGCTCATGGTGCCGCTCGGACAGGCAGGCCTGCCGCTGGCGCCGATCCTTCTTCTGGCTGCTCAGCTGACGCTCGTCTTTTCCGCTGCGGACCAGCCAAAGAAAAACCCCACCCGGCAGGACCGGATGGGGTGAATTTCATAGAGTGACGCGAAATTACTTGGTCGCGGCTTCGTACATTTCCAGCACGTAATCCCAGTTGATCAGGCTGTCGACGAAGGCTTCGAGATATTTCGGACGCGCATTGCGGTAATCGATGTAATAGGAATGTTCCCACACATCGACGCCGAGGATCGGCGATGCGCCATGAACGAGCGGGTTTTCGCCGTTCGGGGTCTTGGAGATTTCGAGCTTGCCGTTCTTGACAGAAAGCCAGGCCCAGCCGGAGCCGAACTGCGTGGTGCCAGCTGCAACGAAATCGGCCTTGAACTTGTCATAGCCGCCGAGATCGGAAGCGATTGCAGCTTCGAGCTTGCCCGGAAGCTTGGTGCCGCCGCCATCTTTCTTCATCCACTTCCAGAAATGAATGTGGTTGTAATGCTGGCCGGCATTGTTGAAGAGACCGGCATTCTTGCCGTAAGACTGCTTGACGATTTCCTCAAGCGACAGACCATCCATGCCGGCTTCAGCGGCAAGCTTATTGCCGTTGTCGACATAGGCCTTGTGGTGCTTATCGTGGTGGTATTCGAGCGTTTCGCGCGACATGAACGGGGCGAGCGCATCGTAATCATAAGGAAGGGGCGGAAGTTCAAAAGCCATTTTAGTCTCTCCTTTGTAAGGCCTTGCGACCAATCTTGAAACCGGACTGGAACATAGGTTTGCCGAAGGCGTATGGCAACCGCTGCCACAATAAAAACCACTATTCGCTTGATCCTCCGGATATGACGATTTGCACAAGTAAAAAAGTTCGTGCAGATTTCCCCAGAACACGGAGGACTGCCCATGAAGACCACGACAAGACTGACCCTCGCCGCCAGCCTGCTCATCGGCCTGACGGGCGTCAATGCCCACGCCTCGTCACCCGAAGCCTGGAGTGAATTTGCCAAGACGGTCGAGACCAAATGCCTCGAAGCCGCCGAAGGTCTGTTCCGCAAGCCCCGCATTGTCGTCGATCCGATCGGCTCGGAAAAATACGGTATCGCCGTGCTTTTCGGCCGTAGCAAGGGCGCGAAAACGCGCGCCAGCATCATCTGCATCGTCGACAAGCAGACACAGGCCGTCGAACTCGGCAGCGAACTCGGCGAAGACAAGCTGCGCATGAGAATGCCGCGGCCGCTCGGCCCGGATGGAAAGCCGCTGCCGCCCAAGAACCAGCAGCAGGATGCGCAGAGTCAGTCGGGGGCCTCCCAGCCCGAGACAACCGACGAAGACGAGGATGAAAACACCGACGCGCAATAAGTTGCGCATGGAATTTTATCAACTTTAGATATTGTCATTTCAGCATTTCGGCATATCCTCCCCTTGAATGGGGAGGATGGGACATGGCGCATTTCATACTGACAATCGATGGTGGTGGTATCCGGGGCATTGTTCCAGCAATGATTCTGGCAGCGCTGGAAAAGACACTCAAGGCAATCGGCAAGAATGATGCTCTGCATCAGTGTTTTGACCTGATTGCCGGCACATCAACGGGCGCAATCATTGCGGCAGGGCTGACCTGCCCCAATCCGCATAATGCGAAAAAACCGGCGGCGTCGCCGGAAGCGCTTGTAAAGCTCTACCTTGAAGATGGGCCGAAAATCTTCGAGGAAACGATCATCGACAAACTGAGATCAGGCTTCGGATTGGGCGAAGAGCGATACAGCGCGGATTTCCTTGAAACGCGCCTGAAAGATATGCTCGGGACAAAATACCGGATCAGCGATGCCCTGACAAAAGTGCTGATCACCGCCTATGACATCAAGAACAGGGCGGCTGTGTTTATAACCAATGCAGATAACGAAAATGCGAATTTTCTATTCTGGCAGGCGGTCAGGGGATCATCGGCTGCACCGACATATTTCGAGCCCGCGCTTGTTGAAGATCTGTCTTCACTGAAGGATGGAACCACGACATCTCTGCCACTCATTGACGGTGGGACATTTGCCAATGACCCGACCATGGCAGCCTATATTGAAGCGCGCAAAAAGTCCTGGCCTGACGAGGATCTGACAATCCTCTCCATCGGAACCGGTCATCAGAACAGGGAGATCCCCTATCAGCAGGCAAAAAAATGGGGCGCCTGGGGATGGATTGATCCGTCCAACGACACCCCGATAATTTCAATACTGATGCAGGGCCAAGCCTCCACAACCTCCTACCAGATGAACAAGTTGCTCAATCCCAAAGGCACCCGATTTATGAATGGGGCAACAGAGGTGACGTCCGCGAACGCTTCGACGCTGAGATATTTCCGCATCAACGGACCGTTGGCCAAAGCATCCGACTCCCTTGACGATACCAGCCCGGGCAACCTGAGAGAACTTTCATTGTTCGCTGAAAAACTCATCAGGGACTTTCAGCCGACCCTGGATGAGATTGCGAAGAGACTTGCAAACTGACGTCGTGGGCACTGCAGACGAGGGATTTCGTACATCTGTACTAGGGTGAGGATCGCGAGAAAATCCTCGAAGAATTGACCAATTGGCCAACCTACTATCCTGCTTCATACGATCGGAAGCAGATCGTCGACGAAATGCTGGCGCATTAAATCGAAGATGGGGCCGATCGGCCCCATCCTCAGGATTGTCAATCACACGAACTGGCTGAGGCCCGGCACCGAGGCAACGACCTGATCGACGATATCTTCGCCGGCATATTGCTTGGCGACCGAAATGATTTCCTTGGCGAGGCCGGTGATCTGGCCCATGCCGAGGCCGAGGCTCATCAGCTGCTGGCCGAGGCCCATGATGCCATTGCCAAGCAGGCACGCAAAGAATCCGCCGTCGCCCTTGCCGCCGTGGGCAGAGAGAAGCTCGGCCGCACCCGGAACGGCGGCAATCATCTTGGCAGCGAGATCGCTGTCGCCTTCGCGCTCGAGGAAGCCGAGCATCATGCCGATGGCCTTCTCTGCCACTTCGGGCTCAAGGCCCACTTTTTCCGCCACGCTGGCGACCAGTTCACTCATTATTGCCTCCGCACAAGTGTTACGTTTACGTCTAGGTAACAGGTTTTCATTCGAATGCAACAGGCCCATGCCTGCACAGATTCCGGTCCGGTTCGAAGGTTAGCGCAACTCTTCTTCCGGCGCCATGCGCCCTTCCCTCCTCCGTCCCGAAATCGAACAACGCGTGAGCAACATAGCGGTTCAATTTTGTTATTGGATGACGTAATGCTGAAATGAGGTCGAGCCGGAATCGAGCCATTAGCAAACCCGGCAGAACAGATCAGCAGAGGATTTCATTCATGCTAGAGCAGGGCAAGATCTATCTCGGCACCAGCCGCAAACCCGATGATCAGATCAACAAGCCGGAATATCTCGAGCTCAAATACGGCAACCGCCACGGCCTCGTCACCGGTGCGACCGGCACCGGCAAAACGGTGACGCTGCAGGTTCTCGCCGAAGGATTTTCCAATGCCGGCGTCCCGGTCTTCTGCGCCGATATCAAGGGCGATCTTTCCGGCATTGCCGCCATGGGCGAATTCAAGGATTTCCTCGACAAGCGCGCCAAGGACATCGGATTCACCGACTACGATTTCCAGGAATTCCCGGTCATCTTTTGGGATATCTATGGCGAAAAGGGCCATCGCGTCCGCACGACGCTGACCGAAATGGGTCCGCTCCTGCTGTCGCGCCTCGTCAATGCCACCGATGCGCAGGAAGGCGTCCTCAACATCGCCTTCAAGATCGCCGACGAAGGTGGTCTGCCACTTCTCGATCTCAAGGATCTGCAGGCGCTCCTGAATTATATGGGCGAAAACGCCCAGGAATTTTCCAACAAGTTCGGCTTCATCTCGAAAGCATCCGTCGGTTCGATCCAGCGCGAACTGCTGATCCTTGAACAGCAGGGCGCCCATCTCTTCTTCTCCGAGCCCGCGCTCAAGATCACCGACATCATGCGCACCACCAATGACGGGCGCGGCGCGATTTCGGTCCTGGCTGCCGACAAGCTGATGATGAACCCCAGGCTCTATGCGACTTTCCTGCTCTGGCTCCTGTCGGAACTGTTCGAACAGTTGCCGGAAGTCGGCGATCCGGAAAAACCCAAGCTGGTCTTCTTCTTCGATGAGGCACATCTGCTCTTCAACGATGCGCCGAAGGTCCTGATCGAGCGCGTCGAACAGGTCGTCCGCCTCATCCGTTCCAAGGGCGTCGGCGTCTATTTCGTCACCCAGAACCCGCTCGATGTGCCAGAGACCGTGCTGGCACAGCTCGGCAACCGCATCCAGCATGCGCTGCGCGCCTATACGCCGCGCGAACAGAAGGCCGTCAAGACGGCAGCCGAGACCTTCCGTCCCAACCCGGATTTCGATTGCGCAACGGTCATCACCACGCTCGGAACCGGCGAGGCGCTGGTCTCGACCCTTGAGGGCAAGGGCATTCCCTCGATCGTTGAACGCACCCTGGTTCGCCCGCCCTCCTCGCGCATCGGGCCGCTGACGGAGCCGGAACGGCGGCAGGTGATGTCGGTATCGCCGGTGCGCGACATGTATGACGAGGATTTCGACCGCGAAAGCGCCTTCGAGATTCTGACCAAAAAGGCCGAACAGGCTGCCCAGGCGGAAGCGCAGGCCGAGAAACAGACCGAAGAAGCCAGCCAGAAAACCACCGGCACCATCGGTGGCTGGACACTGCCTGGCTTTGGCACCGGCGACGATAGCAAGCCGGAAACCAAACAGCAGAAAAAGTCCGGCTATCAGCGCGAAACGATCGTCGAGGCCGCGATGAAATCGGCTGCCCGTTCGGCCGCAACCGCCATTGGCGCCGCCATCGTCCGCGGCATTCTTGGCAGCCTTCGCCGCTAATAGAAAACGGCCGGTCTCCATGAGACCGGCCGAAGGTCTTTTTTGACCGGAAATCAGCGTTTGGCGGATGTCAGGCTGAAGGCCGCACCCTGCGGGTCGAGGCAATTGACGATGAAACTCCCGCCCGGCACTTCATGCGGACCGTTGAGCACCTTGCCGCCGCGGGACGTGGCCCGGTCGATGGCCGCATCGAGACCATCGACGATGAAATAGAAGCCCCAGCAGGCCTGCGGCACCCCTTCCGGTTTCGGCATCATGCCACCGATCGCGGTGCCATTGACTCCAAAGCACTGATAGATGCCCATCGGCCCCATATCGACCGCCATTTCCTTGCTCCAGCCGAACATATCAGCATAGAAGGCGAACACTTCCTCGCCCTTGCCGGCATAGAGCTCGTTCCAGCCGACGGCACCCGGCACCATGCTGGGCATATCCGGCGACTGGCCTTCCGGCATCTGGGGATCCATGATCGCAAAGACGGCTCCGAACGGATCGGCGACGATCGCGAACCGTCCGACGCCGGGAATATCCTCCGGTGGACGCTGGATCGTCCCTCCCTTGGAGGCAAGTTTCGCCGCCATTGCATCGACATCATGGACCAGCACATATCCGGTCCAGTTCGGCGGCATTCCTTGGGCGCTGAACTCCTCTGTCAGTTTCATCATGCCGGCGACACCCATCTGATAGCCATCAACATGGAAGACCGTGTAATCCATGCCCGGCATTCCGGAATCCTTCGGGATCCAGCCCACGACCGCGCCATAGAATTCGGCCGCGGCGGCGGTATCCGGCGTCATCAACTCATACCAGAAGAAACTTCCCTGCATCTCAAACTCCTTACATCGATCTCATGAATGGCAGCAGGAGGACGCCTTCGGCTTGTCCTCATATTCATCATGGCGCCGGACGAAATCCATCGTCGAACCCTCGTTGCGCCCAAGCGGAGCGACATCGAGGAACATCATGGTCCCGAGCGTCTCTTCACCGCCGCGGGCATATTGCGAATAGGTGTGGTAGATGGTGCCGTCGGCATCGCGATAGAAGCTCGAAAGACCGGGAAGCTCATCATTGCCACGGTCGGATGGCAGTTTGGTGAAGTTGTATTCAATTTCACCGGATGCCAGTTGTTCCGGTGTGAAGGAAACATGGAAATCGTAATTGAAATCGCTCCCGAAGGACGACACCCAGGGGAATTTCCAGCCCATGCGACGCTTGTAGGCCAGGATCTTTTCGAGCGGCGCCCGCGAGACAGCAACCAGCGTCACATCATGGTTGTTGAGATGCGGCAGCGTGCCATCCATATGGTCGGCACCGAAGGAGCAGCCCGGGCAACCGGCATCCCAATCGGGCCCCAGCATGAAATGGACGACCAGAAGCTGGCTGCGGCCATCAAAAAGCGCGCCGATCGATTTGCGGCCGCTCTCGGTATCGAATTGATAATCCTTGTCGAGCCGGACCCACGGCAGCGCCAGCCGTTCCGCATTCACCGCGTCGCGTTGCCGCGTCAGCGCCTTTTCCTTGAGAAGAAGCGCCTTGCGCGCCTCAAGCCACGCATCGCGCGACACGACAGCATGATCCATTGCTCGCTCCCTTCACAACGGCTCTGGTATTTAGGTTGATATCAACATATAATGGAAACCATGTCAAACCCGCGTCCCGTTTCCTTTGCGACCACACTACTGGTGAAGGATACCTGCCTTTGCCTGCATGCGCAGCGCGCCGCCCGCGCCCTTGCGCGTCGGTTCGACAAGGCACTTCGCCCGCACGGCCTGAATAACGGACAGTTTTCGCTTCTGATGTCGCTGAACCGGCCGGAGCCGCCGCCGATGTCTGCGGTCTCGGAGCTTCTGGCGATGGACAGGACAACATTGACGGCGGCAATAAAACCGCTGGAGCGGGATGGCTTGCTTGAAATCGTTGCAAGCGAAAAGGATCGCCGCAAGAAATTGCTCCGGATCACCGAAGCCGGGCTTCAGCGGCTGGCGGCCGCCCTACCCGCCTGGATCGAAGAGCATGGCGCCCTCGACATGGAATTGCCGCAGGGCGAAATCGATCGCCTGCGGCAAGCCTTGAAGAAAATCAGCTGATAGATCAGAGCACGGAAACCGCAACTTCGGTCGACGTACGCATGGCATGGCTGTAGGGGCAAACCACATGCGCCTTGGCAACCAGTTCTTCCGCCTGGGCGCGATCGAGACCCGGAATATCCACGGCCAGCGACACTTCGATGCCGAAGCCGCCGCCATCTTCACGCGGACCGACGCCGACCGTCGCGGTAACATTGGTTTCGGCCGGGATCTTCACCTTGGCCTGGCCGGCCACGAACTTGAGCGCACTGAGAAAGCAAGCCGAGTAACCAGCGGCAAAGAGCTGCTCGGGATTGGTGCCCGGCGCGCCATCGCCACCCAGTTCCTTCGGCGAGGTCAGGGTTACGGAAAGATTGCCATCTTCGGACTTCGAGGAACCGACGCGGCCGCCGGTGGAGGTTGCACGGGTGGTATAAAGGATGGGCATGTCGTTCTCCTTGGTTGATGCATTTTATATAGCGCATAATTATATTGCGCGCAATATAGTTTCGCAAAATTATAGAATCCTGCTAATGTCACACTCAATCAAGGAGATGCGGATGGACAAGGACATCCTGACGCTGGAAAACCAGCTCTGCTTTGCCGTATATTCGGCGTCACATGCTTTCACGCGGGCTTACAAGCCGCTTCTGGCGGATCTCGGGCTTACCTATCCGCAATATCTGGTGATGTTGGTTCTCTGGGAGCGGCGATCGGCCACGGTCGGAGAGATCGGAGCGGCTCTGTCGCTCGACAGCGGCACCCTGTCCCCTCTTCTCAAGCGGCTGGAGACGGCTGGTCTCGTGCGCCGCGAGCGCAGCCGTGAGGACGAACGCCAGGTCACCGTCCATTTGACGGCAGAAGGCGCTGCCGCACGCAGCAAAGCCGAAAAGGTCATGGCGGGCATTGCCGAGCGGGTCGGCTGCAGCCTCGATGAGATGGTTGCGCTGAGGGAAAACCTCAACAGCCTGCGGAAGCATCTCGAAGGCTAGACCAGAATCCCGTCAGCGAACGATGATTTGAGCGCCATCGCGCACCCGCGCCGCCAGATCGATGACATCCTGGTTGAACATGCGGATACAGCCGGAAGACACTTCCTTGCCGATCGATTGCCAATCCGGCGTTCCATGGACGCGATAGAGCGTGTCCTGACCATTCTGGAAAATATAGAGCGCCCTGGCGCCCAGCGGATTGTTGACGCCGCCGACAAGACCACCATAGGAGGCGGAAAAGATTTTCATCTCCGGCTTGTCGGCCACATAGGTCTCCGACGGCGTCCAGCGCGGCCAGGACTTCTTGTAGCGAATGGTGCCCTGCCCTTTCCAGGCATGCCCCTGGCGGCCGATCCCGACGCCATAGCGCATGGCACGTCCATTCCCGAGCACGAGATAGAGATGGCGCTCGGCCGTATCGATGATCAGAGTGCCGGGCCGCTCGCTGCCATCATAGGCAACCTCCCGCCGCAGATAGCGCGGATCGACCTCATCGACCGGAATGGCCGGCAGCCAGTGGCCCGCGTCATTCAGCGGACCATAGGCCGGGATGTTCAGTTTTTTTTTACGAGCGGATAATCGGAATCGGCTTCATAGACGACCTGCGTCGTCACCACCCGGCGGCGGTTCCAGACCGGCGTGGTCTGCTCGACGAAACGATCGGCATCCGTCGAGCCATTGTCGTAAAAATCGATATCGCGAACGCTGGTAATACAGCCGGCAAGCGGCAGCAGCATTGCAACACCGAGAAGGGAAAGCAGCTTTTTGGCCATGATCGCGAATCCGGACGTTTAGGACACGGCAGAATTCGCATAGGCGTCTGGCGCGGAGCTTGCCATCCGAACGAAGATCAGGCCTTGCGGCCGATATTGGCATAGACCTGCTTGGCAACCAGCCAGGCAACCGGCATGGCCACAATTGCCGCAGCGATAGCAGCCGATGCGATCATGCTGCCCTTCAGCATATTCATGCTGAGCAGTGCAGTCACAACGACGCCCGCAAATACAGTGGCAACGAGTACATAGATGATAGCGGCGAGTCGGAACATGTCTTTCCCCTGTCCTTTTCAAAGCACGAAGCATCTACCATGACGACGAAATATCGCATTGATTTGGAACAATGGCTTTTCTTGACGGAGGTCAGTTCACCGCCCGAAAGAATTGCGTGACGGCTGTCCGACGACTGGTTGTTACAGATTGGGACAGGTCTGGCTGGCACGGCATTTGCTGGATGAAGGGATGAACTCGAACCGCTCTTTCATCTCGCGCCGTACGCTGCTCGGCGGCCTCGCGCTGACCTTCGCCGCCGATCGCGGATGGGCGGCAGAACAACCGCTCGTGCTTGCCAATGCCGATTTCCGCGGCAGCCTCGATGCCAGCCATTTCGGCATCCAGCCGGGTGATGCCGATCAGAGCGCCAAGGCGTTCAATGCGATGTTGCAGGAGGCCGCAAACCGCGATCAGCCGGTCTTCCTGCCGCCGGGCACCTATCGCCTCTCCAATATCATTCTGCCCACCAACTGCCGGCTAACCGGCGTCCCCGGCCTCACCCGGATTCATTATTCCGGCGACGGCGCCTTCTTGACGGCCAACGGTGGCAAACGGATTACCCTGTCGGGTCTGTCGATCGACGGCGCGAACCGGTGGCTTGCCGACGACCAGCCCGGGCTTCTGACATTCCGCGATGTCGACACGCTCGATCTCACTGACAACGAGATCACGGGGGCGGCCCGAAATGCCCTGTCGCTCGAGAAATGTGGTGGTCGCCTCGGCTCGAACAGGATCTCCGGAGCGGCGGACGCCGGCATCTACGCCGTCGAGAGCCGATCGCTCACGATCAAGGACAATTGGATCGCCGATTGCGCCGATGGCGGCATCCTCGTTCATCGCTGGTCGAACGCAACCGACGGAAGCGTTATCTCGGGCAACAGGATCACGGGCATCGGCGCCCGATCGGGCGGCACGGGCCAATATGGCAATGGCATCAATGTCTTTCGCGCCGGCAATGTCCAGGTTTCGAACAACCACATCTCCGATTGCGCCTTCACCGCCATCCGCGCCAACTCGGCCTCGAATATCCAGATCACGGCCAATCAATGTCTCGGCAGCGGCGAGACGGCAATCTACTCGGAATTCGCCTTCGAAGGCGCGATGATCACTGACAATCTGATCGATGGTGCCGCCAATGGCATCGCGTCGGTCAATTTCAACGAAGGCGGCAGGCTTTCGCTCATCAACAGCAACATCATCCGCAACCTGCGCCTGACGGCACCCTACGAGATGGACGGCAACTATTTCGGCATCGGTCTTTCGGCGGAAGCCGATACCGTAGTCGCCGACAATCTGATCGAGAATGCGCCGCGCTGGGGCATGGTGCTCGGCTGGGGCCCCTATCTCCGCAATGTCAGCGTCACCGGAAACATCATCCGCAAGGCTGGCGTCGGATGTGCGGTCTCCGTTGTCGAAGGGGCCGGATCGGCCCTCATCAGCAACAATCTCTTCTCCGATATGGCAGAAGCGGCCATCGCCGGCTTCCGCTGGCAGGAGCGCGCGAGCGGCGACCTCATTTCGTCCGGCGCCACCGCGTTCCCGCACCTGACACTCACCGGCAACCGCGCCGCCTGACAGGCAGGCCATACTATCGTTTCCCGTCAGAAACCCGCGAGAATGCTGGCGACATCATCGATTGCCGGCAGACCAAAATCGAGCTCGATCGGCCCATCATTGTCATTGGCCGGGGCAGGCGCTGCGAAATCGAATTGATCGTCCTCGGAAGCGGCCAGAACCTTGCGTCCATGGTCCTGTTCGGCCTGGCGGCCAAACGAGTAGCCATCCTGTTTCACCCAGGCCCGGATCTGCTTCAGCACATCATTGGTGATCAGCGTCGCCCAGCTGGTGGTGGAACAGAGACCCACCACATAGGGTTCGACGCCCTTGCCGGGATCGCGATCGACCCAGATCGGGCCACCGCTATTGCCGCCGACCGCATGAAAGTTCAGGTAATCCAGAACATCGTAGTTCGAATTTCGGTCCACAGAACCGCGCGTATCCTGCTGGACACCATGCAGCGTGCTGGGATAGCCGGTCATGTGCGCCTTGCCGCCACTATACTCGGTCATGATCCCGAACCACGAATTGAACTTGTGCTTCGTGTTGATGACCGCATAGTCCCATTCACTTTCGGCCCGGGTCATCGTGCCGTCGCGGCCGACATTGTAGTAGTGAATGCGCGAACGCCCATCGACGGAAGCCGGTGAATCGGGATCCGGATAGTGGTTCTGGCTGTAGCGCATGAAGAGTTCCCAGTTGTCCGCGGTCTTGCCGCCCGGGAACATACCGTGCGATGCAGTCAGCACCGTATGCGGGCCGACCACGACGCCCGAACAGACGCCGAAACTGCTCTGCCCCTTCACAGTAAATTCGATCAGAGGTACGCTGTTGTAAGGGTATTTGTTGATCGAGTAACGGGCCGAAAAATCCGTGTCCGCCATGGACAAAGAATAGTCCGTAAAATCGGCCTGCAAAAGTTCGTCGTGATAGGTGAACGAAAATTGCATTTTCTCAAGAAATGCATTGCGGTCTGCGTTCTTTTTCATGGCCGCTCCCCCAAAATGCCATTGCTCATCTTAAATCGTCGAAAGAACGGACGCAACTGCCGCTATCGTCGCAGGCAGGATCGAAAGAATGTGGCAAAGGATCCCCTTGAAATCGCATGCGGCGCATTCCACGTTTGCCGCACATTGAGTGATGGAGATGAAGATGGGACATATGCTGGCGAAGGCATTTCTGGCTGCAGGTCTGGCCATGGCCACTCTTACCCCGGCAAACGCTGCGGATTCCGAGCGCGTCGGCGAAGTGGGCGTCGATTGGACCGGCAATGATATCGTGATCGATGCCGTCAGTGATCCCAAGGTTCAGGGCGTCACCTGCCATGTGACCTATTTCGATCGCGGCATCATCGATCGGCTGAGCAAGGGTAACTGGTTCGAAGACCCGTCCAACTCATCGATTGCGTGCCGTCAGACCGGCCCGATCGTCATTGGCGATATTGATTTGTCGATGGAGGGCGAGGAAGTTTTCAAGTCCGGATTGTCGCTGATCTGGAAGAGCCTTGTCGTCAACCGCATCTACGACAAGAAAAACGATACGCTGATCTATCTCATCCATTCGCGCCAGGTCGTGGATGGGTCTGCCAAGATGGCCATTTCCACCGTGCCGCTCTTCAATCAGACCGTTACCTGGTCGGAAGGCAAACCGCAGTAAGCATCGGAAACGCCGAAAACCCGGTGCGCCCTGGCGCACCGGGTGGTCCCGGCCGATCGGGAAGAGATCAGGCTGCCTGCTTCAACTCGTCGGCGATGACCGTATCGAGATTGAGGAAGCAGACCATCGACTTTTCGAGCGCCACGATACCGCGGCAGAAGGCACGCTGGGCTTCCGGAATGATTTCCGGTGGCGGCTGCAGGTCTTCGCTCTTGATCGTCATCATGTCCGAAACCTGCTCGACCAGCAGGCCGACAAGCTTGCCGCCGATATCGGTGACGATGATGGCGGACCGTTCGGACGGTTCGGTCATTTTCATGCCGAGGCGGCAGGCCATGTCGATAACGGGGATCACTGCGCCGCGCAGGTTGATCAGACCCAGAACATAGGCAGGCGTATGCGGCATCGGCGTCACCGGCGCCCAACCGCGAATTTCGCGGATCGCCATGATGTCGATGCAGAATTCCTGATCGCCCAGATGGAACGATACGATTTCCAGATAGGCTCCGGATTGCTTGATTGCAGTATTCATCAGAACTCTTCCCATTGATTGGCCGCAGCAGCGGATGCTGACTGCGGAGCCGGTTTGCTGTTGAAGGCGCCTGCAAGCTTGTTCACCAGGGTTCTTGCGGGCGACGACTGGGGTTTGGCCGAGGCGGCGCTAACCGCCTGCGGCACATGGCGCATCGGCGCCGGTGCGGCGTCGACCTTGAATTGCGAAACGATCCGCGTCAGGCTGGAAGCATCCTGCGCCAGCGTGTGGCTGGTCGCATTCGTCTCCTCAACCATAGCGGCATTCTGTTGCGTCATCTGGTCCATCTGGTTGATGGCAGCGCTGATCTCCTGAACGCCAAGAGACTGTTCGTTGGCAGACGTGGCGATGGCGCCGACGATCTCGTTGATGCGGGTCACGTCTTCCGAAATATGGGCGAGCACCTCACCAGCCGCGGAGACGAGTTCCACGCCGGAACGGACTTCATCGCTCGAACGCGCGACCAGCGCCTTGATATCCTTGGCAGCACCGGCGGCACGGCCAGCCAGTTCACGCACTTCCTGTGCCACGACGGCAAAACCTTTGCCGGCTTCGCCGGCGCGCGCGGCCTCGACACCGGCATTGAGCGCAAGAAGGTTGGTCTGGAAAGCGATCTCGTCGACGACGTTGATGATCTTGCCGATTTCGTTCGAGGCGTTTTCGATCCGGTTCATCGCGGCAACCGCTTCGGAGACGACCTTGCCGGATTTTTCGGCATTGGCCCGGGTGCCGTCGACCATACGGGCGGCGTCCGTTGCCCTCGACGAGGTCACCCGGACCGTCGATGTGATTTCATCGAGCGCGGCAGATGTCTCTTCGAGCGAAGCGGCCTGCTGTTCGGTGCGTCGGGCGAGGTCATCGGCCGACTGGCGCATCTGGTTGGCATTGATCTCAAGCGAGCCGCTCGATTCCTTCACTTCGGCGATCACCGTCTGCAGCTTGCCGACGGCAAGGTTGAAATCCTGGCGCAACCGATCGATATCGTCGCGGAACGGCTGGTTGATCTGGACGGACATGTCGCCCTCGGCCAGTCGCGACAGACCACTGGCCAGCGCATCGACGGCAAAACGGATCTGCGTCTCGTCTTCGAGACGTGCAGCCTCCCGGCTTGCCCGCTCGCTGTCGTTGCGTTCGCGTTCGATGCGGGCGGTCTCGGCCAGCCGGCCACGTTCGCGCAAGGTGTTTCGCAGGCTTTCGGCCGAACCCGCCATGAAGCCGAACTCATCACCACGGTCCGCACCGGTAACGCTTGTTTCGTAATCGCCGCCCTGAAGTCGCTCCAGGCTTTCCCGCACGCTTTGCACACCGCGGCGGATCGCCGTGGAATGAAGCGGGAAGAGAGCTGCCATCAAAAGCAGGCCGGAAACGCCGATGATCATCTGCAGATAGAGCGACCAGTCCGAAAGCTCCTGCGCATGGGCAACTTGCGCATCAGCCAGAGCCCGGCCATCCGCGACCAGCGTCTTGAAGAGAGTGGCGACGACTTCGCCGCTACCGTCAATTGCATCGTCAATCGCGGAGAAAGCCTCGTCGCCAGCGCCACTCTCGATAAGTTTCGGGAGTTCCGATGTAACGGCTTTTTCCACAACCAACAGATCGGCCATGTAATTGGCTGCGATCTGGCTTTTTCCCACCCGGCTCGCCATGCTCCTGACCAGAGGCTCGCCCGTCTTCAGGGTTGCGATCGCATCGGCCATGATCTGGACGCGCTCTGGTGCGATCTTCAGATCGCTCTTGTCGACGATGGAATCCATCGCAGCCAGAACCATATCCAGATTGACGACGCGCAACTCGTTGATGTTCGATACATCGTCGCGAATGACCTTTTCGTCGGCAAGCGCGGCCGACAATTGGGAATTCTGGTACCAGCCCACGCCGATGATGGCGCCGAAAGCACAGAAGCTGGCAATACCGAGCGTCATCAGACGCTGGTTAACTGTAAGGGAGCGTTTCAAATTGTCTCTGCTGGCTGACATGGACATTCCCAATTGCTTGCTGACATTTGTTGCCGCCTGGATACCCAAAGACAGTCAGAAGGAGGCTCAGGCCTTGGTCCTCTTCCGATATTCTGAGCTAGTTTTCACCCAGAGCCGTTAATGATTGGCTAACTGAACCGCGATGATCGCGAAAATTGCGCCAAAAAGCGCCCGCTCCCGCGTTTTACGGGACGAATTGCTATCTGTTTCCGTCTTGACTAGAATGCAGTCATGGAAAGCAGAATGACCTTCACCCGTTTTGGCGCCCTCGCGATTGGTGTCGCGATTGCATCTTTGCTTGCAGTCTCTGCCCTGGGCTGGTCGGTCTATGGAAGTTCGATCCTTCTTGACATGGCCGCCGGCGGTCTTTCCTGGTGCCTTTGATCCTGACGCGGAATTGATCAGAATTCCCTTTGCCACCGGCAGCCGAAGGGATTAAAGCCGGACCGATCGTAAATTCTTGGAACTGGACTGAGATGAAAACTGTACGGATCGTGCTTGTCGTCCTGGCCGCACTCATGGCTGGCCTGTTCTTCTGGCTTTGGCGCGAAGCATCCAACCAGACAAAGAGCCTGGCCGAAGCCCCCTTCGGCGTGCCCTTTTCACTCACCCGTCAGGATGGCCAGCCGATTTCCGAACAGGCATTTCGCGGCAAACCGACGGCCCTTTTCTTCGGCTTCACCCACTGCCCTGAAATCTGCCCGACGACGGTCTATGAGCTGACGGGCTGGATGAATGCGGTCGATCCGGACAAGAGCAAGCTGCAGGCCTTTTTCGTGTCGATCGACCCCTCGCGTGACACGCCGGAACTGCTCGGTACCTATCTTTCGAACGTGACCGATCGCATCACCGGCATCTCCGGAGACCCCAAGAAAGTCGAGGAGATGGCGCGCGGCTTCAAGGTCTATTTCAAGAAGGTCCCGAGCGATCCGGCCAAGCCGGATGGCGAATATACGATGGACCATACCGCCTCCGTCTTTCTGATGGACAAGGAAGGTCGCTTCGTTGGCACCATCGCCTATGGCGAAAACGCCGAAACCGCCCAGCAGAAACTGAAAAACCTGATTGCGAGAAACTGATCGTGAGCGAAATCCGCCTTTATGTGAGCACGACCGAAGCCCGGGCTGAAATCGTTCTCGATGCCCTATCCGATCTGTTCGGCGACGAAGACTATGCGGTTGCAACGCAGGAAGTCGACGAGGACAAGGGGATCTGGGAAGCCTCGATCTATATGACAGCGGACGACGAAAGCGACATTCGCGCGCGTTTCGACGAACTGGTGAAGGAGAGCTTTCCCGATCTTGCGATCGAACGCGAGATCCTGCCGGATATCGACTGGATCGCCAAATCGCTGGAAGGTTTGAAGCCGGTTCGCGCCGGTCGCTTCCTCGTCCATGGCAGCCATGACGCCGACAAGGTGCGTGAAAACGACATCGGCATCCTGATCGAGGCGGGTCAGGCTTTCGGAACCGGACATCACGGCACCACGGCCGGATGCCTCAACATGATCGGCGATGTGCTGAAATCACGGCAAGTGCGTAATGCGCTCGATCTCGGCACCGGCTCTGGCGTGCTGGCGATTGCCGTCGAGCGTCTGGCCCGCATTCCGGTGCTCGCCACCGATATCGATCCGGTGGCCGTGAAGGTGGCGCGCGACAATGTCCGTCTCAACCAGGCGGCCAGCGGCGTCAGTCTTGCCACGGCTCCGGGGTTTCACCATCCGGCTTTCCGCCAGCATGGCCCGTTCGATCTCATCATCGCCAACATTCTGGCGCGTCCGCTGATGAAACTCGCACCGGAACTGGTGCGCCATCTCGCCGACAACGGAACCGTCATCCTGTCGGGCATTCTGGCAAGCCAGCGCTGGAAGGTGATTGCCGCCTATAACGGCGCCGGCCTGAAGCATCAGCGCACGACCTGGCTGAACGGCTGGGTCACGATCGAACTGACCCGATAAAGCGGAGTTCGACCTGATCGAAACAAGAAAGGCGACGCTCGGGAGGAGAAGCGTCGCCTTTGGATCAGCTGGGCTGATCTTGTCTTCGGGACATGGGAGGAGTTGTCCCGAAGAGAGTGCCAATCGACTGACTTGCGGCATGGCAGGGGAAGCAAGGCCGCAATCAGGATCTGGCGAATTACTTCATACGAGCCACTTCGACCTGGCGAACCCGTTCCGGCATCTGAGAGATATAGCTTGCAACAATCCGCTGCGCCTGGCGTTCTCGGGCTGCCATCATGTTTGCATAGGCCTTCTTGAAGAAACCATCCTGCATGTTCTGCTCCTGTTGAGCGACCATCAGCGCCCGTTGATGGTTATTGGATACAACAATGAGGCAGCTGCAGTTAGAGGGTCTCGCACATGGGAGGCATGCGTTCCGCGCATATTATTGATCAATTGGTCAAAAAATCAGCAAATGCAGCCACATTCAGCAGCAGAATGCCCAAACCACGTCCATTCGGACAATTGTCATTTCGCAGCGCAGCATGTAAGAAGATCCGCCATCGCCTGAAGGGGGAAATCTATTGCAGGTCCTTACGACGATTTCAGCACTTCGCGAAGCGCTTGAGCCTGCCCGCCGACGCGGAGCGACGATCGGCTTCGTGCCGACCATGGGCTATCTTCATCACGGCCATATGACACTGGTGGCCCGTGCCCGCGCCCAGAATGACATCGTCGTCGTCTCGATCTTCGTCAACCCGCTGCAATTCGGTGCCAACGAAGACCTCGCCCGCTATCCGCGCGACCTCGACCGCGATGTCGCCATGCTGACCGAAGGCAAGGTCGACTATGTCTTCGCCCCCACGGTGGAGGACATGTATCCGCGGCCGATCGAAACAACCGTCGACGTGCCGAAACTGGGCCGCATGCTCGAAGGCGAGGTTCGCCCCGGTCATTTTGCCGGCGTCGCCACGGTCGTGACCAAGTTATTCAACATCGTGGGCGCCGATCGCGCCTATTTCGGCGAAAAGGACTGGCAGCAGCTGCAGGTCATTCGCCGCATGGTCAGCGATCTCAACCAGCCGGTCCGGATCAACGGCGTGCCGACTGTTCGCGAACCGGATGGTCTCGCCTGCTCGTCCCGAAATGTCTATCTCTCCTCGGCCGAACGCGCCGCCGCCGTAATTGTACCGCGTGCACTCGAACATGCGGACAATTTGCTCGGCGCCGGCGAGCGGGATCCCAGCAGGCTCGAGGCGGCGGTGCGCGCCTTCATCGAACGCGAACCGTTGGCGCGGCCGGAAGTGATTGCCATACGGCATCCCGAAACGCTCGAGCCGATGGATGTGATCGGCGACGAGCCGGTCCTGCTGTTGCTCTTCGTGCGCTTCGGTTCGACCAAGCTGCTCGATAACCGCGTTCTGACTGCCCATCTTGCCTGAAGGGAGCATTCCATGAGTGTGCAAACCATCCAGAAGCGACGCACGGCGTCCGCCATTCGTACTCTCAAGGGCGAGCGTCCGATCGTTTGCCTGACGGCCTATACGGCGCCGATCGCCAAGCTGCTCGATGCTCATTGCGACCTGCTTTTGGTCGGCGACAGTCTGGGCATGGTCGTCTATGGAATGGAATCGACTGTCGGCGTGACCATGGAGATGATGATCGCACATGGTCAGGGCGTTATGCGCGGTTCGAAGGCTGCCTGTGTCGTTGTCGACATGCCGTTCGGCTCCTACCAGGAATCGAAGGAGCAGGCCTTCCGCAATGCCGCCCGCCTGATGCAGGAGACCGGCTGTTCGGCCGTCAAGCTCGAAGGCGGCGAGGAGTTGGCGGAAACCGTCGCCTTTCTGTCCCGTCGCGGCGTTCCGGTCATGGGCCATGTCGGGTTGATGCCGCAATCGGTCAATGCAACCGGCGGCTACCGTTCGCTCGGCCGCTCCGATGAGGAAGCCGAAAAGATCCGCCGCGATGCGCGCGCCATCGATGATGCCGGCGCCTTCTCGATCGTCATCGAGGGGACGGTCGAGCCGCTGGCCCGCGAAATTTCCGCAAGCCTCAACGCCGCCACCATCGGCATCGGCGCTTCGTCCGCCTGCGACGGACAGGTTCTGGTCGTCGATGACATGCTTGGCATCTTCACCGATTTCAAACCGCGCTTTGTCAAACACTTTGCCTCGCTGGCGCCCGAGATCGATCGCGCTGTGGCCGATTATGCCGCAGAAGTGAAGGCCCGGACCTTCCCGGCCGAAGAGCATACATTCCAGATGAAGCGGCAGAAGCTCTGACCACCGGAGAGTGGGCCAGGACAGCTTCGCCGCATCCTGGGCTTGC
This sequence comes from Fluviirhizobium alvei, assembly GCF_030551875.1. Classification (GTDB taxonomy): domain Bacteria; phylum Pseudomonadota; class Alphaproteobacteria; order Rhizobiales; family Rhizobiaceae; genus Rhizobium_E; species Rhizobium_E alvei. The sequence continues at coordinate 243,627 of NZ_JAUOZU010000005.1, forward strand.
AAAACTGGAGGAAACGGGTTCAGTCTCGTTTTTTAAACGTTTGGCGGCTCGGACTTTATGGCGGACAGGATTGCGATCAGCGGTGCGGTGGCGGATTTTGCCGACGATATCGATCGTCTGAGCCAGGCGGCTCTGATGCCTGTTGCCGTTCGCCAGTTCGCCCGCGATTTCATCGATCATTTCGAGCATCGCCCCCTGCTCAATATCGTCATCAGCGACCGCGGTCGGGTGCTGATGTCGTGGATGGCGCTCTATTTCGATGCCTGCCATGATCCTGACGATCCCAATTCGGGCCTGACGGTCAACCGCTTCAAGGCAGCCTGCGCCGAAACCGGCCTTTGCAGCCCGGGACGGGCCGCGGCGATGATCGGCCTCATGCGGTTTGCCGGCCAGATCGAACCGGTGGCCGAAGTCCGGCGCGGCTACCCGTTGCGTCTTGTTCCCACGGCCAAGATGCGGGCCGCCTTCAACAGCCGCATGCGAAACGCCTTCCGCGCCATGGCTCTGGTGCTGCCGGAAGGCGAAGCCGGTCTCGCCAACATCGACAATCTCAGGTTCGAAAAAAGCTTCATCCGCATGGCTTGCGACGAATTCCTGCTGCGGGAAAGGGCAATCGACTATGCGCCCTCCATACCGCCGATCTATGAAAGCAAGGCAGGCGTTCTCATCGTTTTCAGCCTTCTCCTCTCGACCGACGATGACGGTCTGCCGCTCGACAAGCCGATGACGATTTCCATTTCGGCCCTGTCGCGTGCTTTTTCGGTGTCGCGTCCGAGGATCAAGGACCTGCTCCGGCGCCTCCTGTCCGAAGGGTTGCTGCTGCCCGGCAACAGCGAGACGAGTTTCTATCTATCCGAAACCCTGAGGCGCGACATCATGCGGCTGATCGCGGGCTACTGGATCGTGACCGCCTGTGGCATCCGCGCCGGGCTGGCGAGCCTGAAAGCGGAGCCGGTGGAACGGCATCATCAAACCGCCTGATAATTCGATCAGAAATGCGCGATTGTCATTGTGTCGCTGGCCGATTAGATCCTGTCATCGAACGGGATCCCATTCATGAATCGCGATGAAATTCTTTCCGGCATCCGCACGGCCCTGCCGATCCTGCTGGGTGCCCTGCCCTTCGGCGTTCTCTTCGGCGCCGTCGCAACCGGCATGGGCATATCGACCGGCGAAACGGTGCTGATGAGCATGACGATCTATGCCGGCGCCAGCCAATTGGTCGGCATCGAACTGTTCCAGCATCATGTTGCCCCCTGGCTGGTGGTGCTATCGGTCTTCGCCGTCAATTTTCGCCATGTGCTCTATTCGGCAGCGCTCGCCAACCATATCGACCATTTCTCTTTCGGTCAGAAGGTGATCGCCTTCTTTCTTCTGGTGGATCCGCAATTTGCCGAAAGCCTGAAGCGCGGCGAAAGCGGTATCAAGGTCACCTTCGTCTGGTACATGGCCTTTGGCCTCACCTTCTATATCTGCTGGAACTTTGCCGCCTTCCTTGGCGCGATCTTCGGCAAGTTCGTCGGCGATCCGAAGGCACTCGGCCTCGATGTGCTGCTGACCGTCTATTTCCTTGGCCTCGTGCTTGCCTTCCGCAAGAAGGATCACTGGTTGCCGACTGTCGCGGTCAGTTCGGCGGCAGCCATCGCTGCCTACCATTTCGTCGGCTCGCCATGGCATGTCTCAATCGGCGCGCTCGCGGGTATTGCTGTCGCCGCGCTTCTGCCGGTCAAGACGCGGGAGACTGTCTGATGGATCCGGTCCAGACGCTCACCATCCTGGCGGCAGCTCTTGCCACCTACGCGACGCGTGTGGGCGGCTATCTGCTGATCAAGTCGATGAAGACCATTCCGCCGCGCATGGAGGCCGCCCTGAACGCGGTTCCGGCCGCCGTGCTTGCCTCGCTTGTGGCCCCGAGCTTCGTCTATGGCGGGCTCGATGTGACGGTGACGCTGATCGTGGCCCTCATCATCGGCCTGCGCGCCCATTCGCTTGTCATGCTGGTGGCGAGCTGGGCCTTCGTCATCGCTTTCCGCCATTTCAGCGGGCTTTGACGCCGCATAGCTTCGACCCACTCAGGCAGGATCACCCTCCTCGCCACTATCCTTGACCTTGCGGAAGCGGGCTTCGAATTCGTGGCGAAGGGCACGCCGCTCCAGGGCCGCCTTCTCCCGCTGCCGCTTGATCGGCGTGTCGAGGGCAAGCTTGGGAACCGTTGTCGGCTTTCCCTCGGCATCGACGGCCACCATGGTGAAATAACAGGAATTGGTGTGGCGGCGGCTGCCGGTTCGGATATCCTCGGCTTCGACGCGAATGCCGATTTCCATTGAGGTGCGTCCGGCATAGTTCACCGAAGCGCGGAATGTCACCAGTTCTCCGACATGGATCGGCTGTCGAAACATGACCTGATCGACCGAAAGCGTCACCGCATATTGCTGCGAAAAGCGCGAGGCACAGGAATAGGCGACCCGATCGAGCAGGTTCAGCAGCGCGCCGCCATGCACTTTGCCGGAAAAATTGGCCATATCGGGAGTCATCAGCACGACCATCTCGATACGGCTGGGATCATGCGCTCGGTCCATGGCCTGCCCTTTCTGTAGCGGAAGCCCTGCTCTTAGCAAGACACGCTCTTGCGGGAAAGAGCAGGTGCAGCATTCCGCGCCGCAGTCAGGATGCAAACGGCTCGGTCGCGTCGATCAGCCAGCTTTTCACATCCTCGCCATCGATCAATGGCATGAGCTTGTCGCGGACCTGGACGTGATAATCGTTCAACCAGTCCCGTTCCTCGACGGTGAGTAGCTCGGCCACGATCAGTCGGCGATCAATCGGACAATAGGTCAGGGTCTTGAAGGCCAGCATTGGCCTGTCGCCGCCCGCAATCATCTCGGCATCGAGCACATAGACGAGGTTTTCGATGCGGATACCGAAGGAACCGGGCCGGTAATATCCTGGCTCGTTGGAGAGGATCATGCCCGGCAGCAATTCCTGCATGGCGGCCCGCGATATGCGCTGCGGCCCCTCATGCACCGACAGATAGGAGCCGACGCCATGGCCCGTCCCGTGGCCATAATCTGCCCCTGCCTTCCAGAGTGCAATCCGGGCGAGCGGATCGAGATCGACGCCACGCGTGCCCTTCGGAAACCGGGCCAGCGAGATGCCGATCATGCCCTTGAGAACAAGGGTAAAGAAGCGTTTCTGCTCTTCGGGTACCGAACCTATCGCCACCGTTCGTGTGATGTCGGTGGTGCCGTTGACATATTGCCCACCGGAATCGATGAGGAACAGTTCGCCTGCCTTCAGCATCCGGTCAGTCTTGTGGGTGACGCGATAATGGATGATTGCGCCATTCTCGCCCGCCCCGGCGATCGTGTCGAACGAGACATCGCGCAGCGGGTTCTGCATCCGCTCGCCGACGCGGGCACGGCTGGCTTCGAGTGCCTGGACGGCTCCGATCTCCGAGACCGTTCCCGGCTGCTGGCTATCGAGCCAGTACAGAAACTCGACCATCGCCGCCCCATCCTGCAGATGCGCCTGCTCCGTGCCGGCAAGCTCGACCACATTCTTGCAGGCGCGCGGCATCCGGGCCGGATCGTCCGCCTTCACCACCCGGCCACCGGCATTCTCGACCGTCTGGATGAGCGCATAGGGTGCGAGTTCCGGATCGAGCATCACCGCCATTCCGGCGGCGCCGAGATCTCCGAGCCGTTCGAGAAATTTCGCGGGCGGTTGCTGGATCGCCATCTGCGCAAGATAGGCGCGCGCCTCGATGCCGGTCTTTTCCGCATCGAGAAAGATCTCTGCGGTACCATCGCCGAAGACGATCGCTCGCGCCAGCGGATGCGGCGTATGCGGCACATCATCGCCGCGGATGTTAAAGGTCCAGGCGACGGAAGACGGATCTGTCAGCACCACGGCATCCGCACTCGATGCCAGGACACTTTCGGCCATGGTCCGGATCTTGTCGATCGCAAGCACACCGGCATGGTCATGGTGCTGGATCGCGACCGCACCCATCGGCGCTGCCGGTCGGCCGTCCCAGATCTCGTCGAGCGGATTGTCGATGAGGAAGATCAGCTCGCCGTCCTGCTCGGCAAGCGCCTTGCGAAACCGTTCGATTTCGGCGTTGGTGTGCAGCCAGGGATCGACACCGAGCCGAAGCCCGATCGGACCATGCTTTGCAATCCATTTGTGCGGCGGCTCACCGACCAGATCGCCGCCGATGAAGACATTGCCGTCGACCTGTTCCTTGAGCTGGGTCGTGTAACGTCCGTCGACGAAGACGATCGCCTGATCGGAGAGCACCAGCGCCACGCCGGCCGAACCGGTAAAGCCGGTCAGCCAGGCCAGCCGTTCGGCCGAGGCCGGAACATATTCGCCCTGAAACTCATCGGCACGCGGCACGAGAAAGCCGTCCACCCCATAGTCGGCCATCTTCTGGCGCAGCCGTGCGATACGTTCGGCACCGAATTGCGGTTCGGACGTGGTTTCGAAGGATTGGAACATGAAAGGACCCCGGCAACTGACGATTCGAAGCGACTGTAGCGGAATTCCGCACCCGAGGTGAACCCCGGCGAGGCACTGCTGTTTGTGCTTGCGGATCGAAGGAGAACGATCGAATTTTATGATTTGCGTTTACAGAATCGCCCGATTTGCCGGCGATGCTGCGGCAAGACATCAGGAGGACCGCATGAACAATCCCAAAACGGGTATCGGTGCCGACCTCGACGGCGCCCGGGCCTTTTCGCAATATAGCGAATGGAACATGCGGGTCGACTATACGCCGCTGGCGCGCAACTCGGACCGGATCATCAATGCCATCAATCCGGATGCCGGCCTGCATGCCGATTTCGGGTCCGGCAAATGGGAGGGAAAGCCGATCGGCATTCCCTATATCGTCGTGCCGGAAGGGCAGAAACTCGTACGGTTCGTGGAAACGCTCTGGCCGGAGGAAGGTGATGACGGTCCCTTCCCCATTCCGGACAATGCCCCCATCGAAGGTGGCAGTGACCATCATGTGATCATCGTCCAGCTCGACAGTTCGGCACCCAACGGCCTGGGCCGGCTCATTGAACTGTTTGATGCGCGTTTCAACGGCAAACGCTGGAGCGGCCAGGCGGCGGTGTTCGATCTGCAGGGAGGCGACCACCAACGCCCGGATGGCTGGACGTCGGCAGATGCCGCCGGTCTGCCGATCTTTCCGGGCCTGGCCCGCTATGACGAGGTGGCGCAGGCCGTCGCCGAAGGCGGCACGCTCGGCCATGCTCTGCGTTTCACGCTCAGCCAGGCCTTGACCGCCATGGAGGCTGTGGGGGCCGCCAGCCATTGGGCCGACAGTCTCGATGGACCCGCGCCCTTCGGTATGCGCGTTCGGCTGCGGTCGGATTTTCATATTCCGAACGATGTCACGCCCGAAGTGCGCGTCATCATCAATACGCTGAAACAATATGGCATGATCCTGGCCGACAACGGTTCGGACTGGTTCGTCTCCGGCACGCCCGACAAACATTGGGACAATGAGGCGCTGCATGCGCTTTCCATGATCAAGGGCGGCGATTTCCAAGTCGTCGACAATGACAAGATCGGCGTCGTTTATGTCGGCGGCAGTTCCGACGACAGGATCGAGGCGAATGATCGCCAGAACAGGATTTTCGGCTACGACGGAAACGATCGGCTGGCTGGACTGGGCGGTGATGACTTCCTCAAGGGCGGCGACGGAAATGACCACATCGCCGGCGGTCGTGGCGTCGACAGATTGTCCGGCGGTGTCGGCGCTGACACATTCGTTTTCGATACGATCAGCCACCGGCAACTGGATACGATCGCCGATTTCGGTGCCGGCGATGATCGGCTTGCCCTCGATCGCACCGTCTTCCTCGGCCTCGGTGGACAAGGCCATCTCGACGCCGATCGATTCCACAAGGGCTCACTTGCAACGGAGGCCGATGACCGGATTCTCTATGATCGATCGTCGGGGATTCTTCGCTACGATGCAGACGGCAAGGGTGGCGATACAGCCGAGGTCATCGCCAGACTGGATGGCCACCCCAATCTCACGGCAGCCGATATCTGGGTCGTATAACACTCTCAAAAAGCGTGAATTGCGACAAGGCCGCCCCTCCTGATTGCGAAACAATTGAAACATTATGCCTGAACGGACGAATTCTTTCTGAAACAATCCATCGCCATTTTGGGTGAGCGATAGTTGAGGAAAGGATAGAGGCATGCCCGTCGTTGAAATTGGTCAGAGCTCTTATACGGTGGAAGCGTTCAACGCGGACACCACCTATCACGTTGCCTCCAATATCAACAATCTGGTGAGCGGTATTGCTATCAACGGTTCGGGGAGTGCCGCAAACCGCATCTTCGATATTGAAGGCCATATCACCGGCACGTCTTACGCCATCAATCTCGGGAACTCGGTCGCCACGGGCAACACTGTTCTGGTTGGCACCACAGGCATGCTCGAGTCTTCAGCCGGAACATCCGTCCTTGTTACAGGCAGCGCCTCGAAAGTCGTCAATGATGGCGGCATCGTCGGTAGTGTCGGGGTCGCCATCATTGGCGATGACAATCGCGTTATCAACCGCAGCATTGTCGCCGGTGACAATACGGGCGTCTCGATGAATGGCGACGACAGCAAGTTGACCAACAGCGGAACGATCACCGGCACTGCTGCAGTCAAGTTTACCACGGATGAGAACGAGAATGCGCATCTCCTGAACACAGGCAAGGTGTATGGCGACATCTGGGCTGTTACAGGCAGCGCTGGCCGTGAGATCATCGACAACCGCGGCATCCTCGGCGGCATCGTGCAGCTCGAAGGCGGCAACGATGTCTTTCGCTGTCGCGGCAACGGCTATGTAAGCGATGAGGTGCGCGGAGGCCTTGGCGATGACAGATATGTCGTCAACCGCAACACCTATCACCTTGTCGAAAAGTCAGGGGAAGGCAACGACACGATCGTCAGCACGACCAACTATACGCTCGGGGACTATTTCGAACATCTGACACTCGCCGGCAAGGGCAATATCAGCGGCACCGGCAACGGCACGAGCAATCATCTCATCGGCAATGGTGGCAACAATGTCCTCAAGGGCATGGCGGGTCTTGATGAACTGTCCGGCAAGGCCGGTAAGGACATTCTCTGGGGCGGCGATGCTGCCGACACCTTCATCTTCAACCCGAATTCGGATCGCGAAGTGGTTGCCGATTTTACCGACGGCACGGACCGGGTGCGGTTCATGGCGGGCAAGGATGTGACGTCATCGATTGATCTGCTGGCGAACCATGCCACCGAGGTGAACGGCAATGTCGTCCTCGAGGCCAATGGCACGACGTTCGTCATCAAGAACATCGATCTCGATCATTTCACCATTTCGGATTTCATCTTCTGAACAGCCAGCCGATCCACGACAGAAAGCCCGCACGTCGGTGCGGGCTTCATAATTCCAGCCCTGTCCGATGGACCAGGCCAACCCGAAGCCGGGCCGCGCCCCTCACCCGCCGATAAATGCCAGCCACTCATCCTCGTCCATCACGGTGACGCCGAGTTCGCGCGCCTTGTCGAGCTTGGAGCCGGCTCCGGGACCAGCCACGACATAGTCCGTCTTCTTCGACACCGATCCCGCCACCTTGGCGCCGAGCCCTTCGGCGCGCGCCTTGGCCTCATCACGAGTGAACTTTTCCAGCGAACCCGTAAACACCACCGTCTTGCCGGCGACTGGACTGTCGGTGGCGATCTGCACTTCCATCGCCTGCGGGGTCACTTCGGCGAGAAGCCGCGTGATGACATCGAGATTACGCGGCTCCTTGTAGAATTCCACGATCGAGCGCGCCACGACCTCACCGATACCCTCGATGGCATTGAGCTCGTTCCAGGCCTCACCAGCCAGGGAAGCGGCCTCCTTCATGCCGTTTTCGAAGGATGCATAGGTCCCATAGGCGCGGGCCAAAAGCTTGGCGGTCGTTTCCCCGACATGGCGAATGCCGAGCGCATAAATGAAGCGGTTGAGCGCGATCGCGCGACGGGAATTGATCGCCGCATAGAGCTTGGTGACGGAGGTCCTGCCCCAGCCATCCCGGTTCTCGAGCTTGGCCAGCGCGTCAGCCTGTCGCCGTTCGAGCGTGAAGATATCGGGCGCAGTTCCGATCTTCACCGCAGGGTCGTCCGCAGTGAAGAAGAACTCGATCTGCTTGGCGCCTAGCCCCTCGATATCGTAGGCATCGCGCGAGACGAAATGGCGCAGATGTTCCATCGCCTGGGCAGAGCAGACGAAGCCGCCGGTGCAGCGCCGCACCGCATCCATCTTGCCGGTCTTCTCGTTGACTTCGCGGACCGCATGGCTGCCGCAAACCGGGCAGGTGCGGGGAAATTCGTAAGCGCTCGCCTCGGCCGGTCGTTTTTCCAGTACCACATCGACGATCTGCGGAATGACATCGCCGGCACGCTGGATGATCACCGTATCGCCGATGCGGATATCGCGACCCTCGCGGATCGCCTCACCGGCATTGCCGATACCGCGAATGTAATCCTCATTGTGCAGCGTCGCATTGGTCACCACCACACCACCGACCGTCACCGGCTCCAGCCGCGCCACCGGGGTGAGCGCGCCGGTGCGACCGACCTGGATGTCGATGGCGGTGAGTCGCGTAAACGCCTGTTCGGCCGGGAACTTGTGGGCTGTAGCCCAGCGCGGGCTGCGGGAGCGGAAGCCGAGACGCTGCTGCAGATCCAGCCGGTCGACCTTGTAGACGACGCCGTCGATATCGTAGTCGAGCGTCGAGCGCTTGAGGCCGATATCCTTGTAATGCGCCAGAAGCTCCTCGGTGGAGCTCAACCGCCGCATCAGCGGATTGACCGGAAAGCCCCAGGCGCGGAAGGCTTCCACCATGCCCATCTGGGTCTCGGCCGGCATCTCCGACATCTCGCCCCAGGCATAGGCAAAGAAGCGCAATTTGCGGTTCGCCGTCACCTTCGGGTCGAGCTGGCGCAAGGACCCCGCTGCCGTGTTGCGCGGATTGACATAGGTCGGCTTGCCTTCGGCAATCATCTGCGCATTGAGCGCCTCGAAATCGGCCTTCGCCATATAGACTTCGCCGCGCACCTCGACGATAGCCGGTACGCCTGCGGGCAGCACCTCAGGGATCTCGCTTATCGTGCGGATGTTGGCGGTGACATTTTCACCCACAGTCCCATCGCCGCGTGTCGCGGCCGTCACCAGGCGGCCATTCTCGTAACGCAGCGACATCGACAGACCATCGATCTTCGGCTCGGCGGTAAAGGCAATCGACTGGTCCGGAAGAATGCCGAGAAAGCGATAGATGGAGGCGACGAAATCCGTCACATCCTCATCGGAAAAGGTATTGTCGAGCGACAGCATCGGCCGCGCATGCGTCACCTGCTGGAAGCCGGAGGCCGGCGCAGCCCCGACCCGGCGCGAGGGGCTTTCCGCCAGAACGAGATCGGGAAAGGCGGCTTCGATCGCATCATTGCGCCGCTTCAGCGCATCATAATCGGCATCGGAAATTTCCGGCGCATCCTTGCCATGATAAAGAGCATCATGATGGGCAATCTCGCGTGCCAGCCTTTGCAGTTCCGCCCGTGCCTGATCGAGCGTCAGGTCCTCCACCGCAACGATTTCATCAGCCATGTTCATCTCCAGCAAGTCGAGAGCATTCCTTAGCCGAATTTGACGGAATGAAAAGGCCCCGTCCGCTCATCCCACCAGCGCCGAAAGGGCAATCTCTGCCTTGATCGGCAGATGGTCGGACGCCACCCGCGACAGCGGCGTATCATGGATGGTGAGCGACGAAATCAGGTCCTGCCGGTTGGCGAGAATCCGGTCGAGTGGCAGGACCGGCAGACGGGCCGGGAAGCTCGGCAACGGCGGCGGCAGCGGTCCGAAGACAGAGGATAGCCGCTGCAGCGACGAATTCTGCCCCATCCGCCATTCGTTGAAATCGCCCATCAAGAGGGTCGGCCGTTCACGCCGGCTCTTCATCATGTCGACGATCATGTCGGCCTGCTGATGCCGCGAGGATTTGAGGAGCCCGAGATGGGCGGCGATGACCCGCAGCGAGGCGCCGGCATCGAGATCGATCTCGACCACGGCTGCCCCGCGCGGCTCAAGTCCGGGCAGCGCGATCTGGTGCACATCACCGATCATGCCCTGCTTGAACAGCATGACGTTGCCGCGCCAGCCATGCGACTTTGCAAGCGTCGTCAATGGCACGCGACGCAGACCCGTCTCATGTTCGAGCAGCGGCAGGTCCATCAGCCCTGCCCGCTCGCCGAAACGTTTGTCGGCCTCCTGCAGCGCGATCACATCCGGATCGATCTCGCGGATCACCCTGAGGATCCGCTCGGGATCGAAGCGGCCGTCATTACCGACGCATTTGTGAACATTGTAGGAGGCGACCACAAGACTGCGGCTCGGATCGCGCTCGATGGCCCGGTGCTCGGTCGGCCGGTTCTTGCGGTTGCGGATGGATTCAACCACCGTTCTGGCCAGCGTGGGCTTTTTCGTTTTCTGGACCGTCATCGTTTCCGCAACATTTCCAATTCGCTTGCCCTACCATAGCCATCCGGCAAGACGCTTCCAAGTCTCCATTCCCGAACTGTGCTCAGAGATAGGGCGAGGCAAGCCAGAGAACCCGGTCGAACAACCGATAGAGGAAGGGTCTCGATCTGAGCGAGGCGAGCGTCACCAGTCTCGCCTCGGCATGGCTGCGCTCGATCCGGTCGCCGACCAGGCGGGCAAAATCGCGATCATAGATTTCGAGATCGATTTCGAAATTGAGCCTGAGCGAGCGCGAATCGAGATTGGACGAACCGATATAGGCCCACGCATCATCCACCACCAGCAGCTTGGAATGATCGAACGGACCCGTCGCCCGCCAGATCCGGCATCCGTCGCGGATGAGCGGTTCGAACTGGGCATTCATCGCATGGCTGACGAGTGCGAGATTGTTCTTCTCTGGCACGATGATATCGACCTCGACCCCACGACGCGCGGCGGTCGCAAGGGCACTCGCAAGATCGCTATCCGGCAGGAAATAGGGCGACATGATGCGGATTGACCGTTCGGCCACCGAAAAGGCGCCCATCATGATCTTCTGATTGGTCTCGAGATGCCGGTCGGGGCCGGAGACGACCGCCCGCAAGAGCAAACCTTCGCCCGGCTCGGCATGATCGACCGTCAGGCGCCATTCCGGCCCTTCAAACCCCTGCCCGGTTTCATAGGCCCAGTCATCGGCGGCAACGGCAAAGAGATCGGCGACCACCGGACCCCTGACCCGGAAATGGGTGTCGCGTGCTGCCTTGGGCCCGGTGAAACCTGCGCGGATGTTCATGCCGCCGACGAAGGCGACATGGCCATCGACGACGAGGATCTTGCGGTGCGTCCGGAGGTTCGAATAGGGAAGCCTGAGACCGAAGATGACCTTGCCGTTGAAGGCATCGACCTCGACGCCGCCATCCTTCAGATAGCCGAGAATGGAAGGCGTCGAGTAACGCGCGCCGACGGCATCGACGAGTACCCGTACCGCGACGCCGCGTTTGCGGGCGGCGATCAGGCAATCGGCAACCCTGAGGCCGATCGGATCGCGGTCGAAAATGTAGGTCTCGAGAAGGATCCCGTGTTTGGCCGCTGCGATTTCCGCGCACATGGCATCATAGGTGGCATCGCCACTCTCGAACATGACGATCTGGTTTCCCGATGTCACCGGATGGTGGGACACCTTGTCGCCAACCGTCTTCAACGCTTTGAGGCGGCCTTCGGTCTTTTCGGTAAAGACCTCTGCATCGACCGCATATTGTGACAGGACCCGCTCGAGCGCCTTGTAGCGCGCAGAACGGCGGGCGATCTTCGTTTCCCGCCACATGCGATTGACGCCGGCGATAGCATAGATGAGCGCGCCGACGATGGGCGACAGCATGATCACGCCCACCCAGCCCGCCGCAGAGCGCACGTTGCGCTTGGTCATGGTGGCATGGATGGCCGCCACCGTTCCCAGAACGAGGGAGATGGCAGTGAGGAAATGGGGCCAATAGGTGGAAAGGAAATCGCTCATGAAACCCAGGCGGCAAGACTGGCTTCAATATAGAGTTCTAAAGCCACAAATAAAGGGCAGCGAGGAGGTTAATGGTCGCCTTTCAGGAGCTTGGCCGCAGCCGCCCGCGCCTCTTCCGTGATTGAGGCACCGGCCAGCATGCGGGCGATCTCCTCGCGCCGCTCCTCATCCGTCATGGTCGCGACCCGGGTTGCGATCCGGTTGTCGCTATCGCTCACCGGTCCCTTGGCGATCAGGAGATGGGTCGAGGCGCGCGCGGCGACCTGCGGCGCATGCGTGACGGAAAGCACCTGTACCCGTGAAGACAGACGCTTCAGCCGCTGGCCGATCGCATCGGCAACCGCTCCGCCCACGCCCGTATCGATTTCATCGAAGACCAGAGTCGGCGCCGAACCGCGATCAGCAAGCGCCACCTTGAGCGCGAGAAGAAAGCGCGAAAGCTCACCGCCCGAAGCGACCTTCATGATCGGACCGCCACGGGTTCCGGGATTGGTCTGGACATGGAAGGAAACGAGATCGATGCCGGCTGCACCCGCATTGTCCTCGTCGGTCGAGATTTCGGTCATGAAGCGGGCGCGTTCGAGCTTGAGGGCGGGCAACTCCGCCATTACCGCTTCGGAGAGTGCGCCACCCGCATTGTTGCGCTTTGTCGACAGCGACCGGGCTGCCTCGAAATAGGCTTCGCGCGAACGGCGCTCGCGCTCTTCCAGCGATTTGAGGATTTCCGCTCCGTGATCGAGTGCCGCAAGATCGGCAATCATGCGGGCGGCAAGCGCCGGCAGGTCCGACACCGGAACCGAGAATTTTCGGGCCGCCGCCCGAAGGCCGAACAGCCGTTCCTCGACCCGCTCCAGTTCCTTGGGGTCGAATTCCGTCCGGCGCAGCGCCTGCTCGACCAGGTTCTGCGCATCGGAAAGATGATTGAGCGCCGCATCGAGTGCTACAACCGTCTCCTCGAGCAGACCCGGCGCTTCTGCGGCCTTGCGTTCAAGCCGGCGCACCAGCGAGGCAATGTGCGGCACCGGCGAAGCGGTACCGTTGAGATAATCGGACGCTTCGGAAATGTCGCCGGCGATCCGTTCGGACTTCATCATCCGCGAACGCCGTTCGGCCAGATCCTCCTCCTCGCCATCGATCGGCGCGAGCTTTTCCAGTTCCTCGACGGAAGCGCGGAGATAGTCCGCTTCGCGCGCCGCGGCATCGACCCTGGCCCGATGGCTCTTCAGCTCGCGCCCATTGTCTTTCCAGTCCTTGTAGAGGCGACCAAGCGCGTCGGCTTCCTCGCTGAGGCCGGCAAAGGCATCGAGCAGCATCCGGTGCGCTTCAGGATCGACAAGCGCCCGGTCATCATGCTGGCCGTGAATTTCCACCAGCATCGCGCCCGCCTGGCGCATCAGTTGCACGCTGACCGGCTGGTCGCAGATAAAGGCACGCGTCCGCCCGTCGGCAGACTGGACGCGGCGGAAAATGATGTCGCCATCGTCATCAATGCCGTTTTCGCGCAAGAGCGCCCGGAGCGGGTGATCCATGCCGATATCGAAGACGGCCGTCACCTGCCCCTTGTCCTCGCCATGACGGACGAGGCCGCCATCGCCGCGGCCACCGAGCGCCAGCGATAGAGAATCAAGCAGAATCGATTTGCCGGCACCGGTCTCGCCGGTCAACACGGAGAGGCCCGGCTCGAACGTCAGGTCAAGCCGGTCGATCAGGACGATATCGCGGATCGACAGCTGTGCGAGCATTCTGCGACCGAAGCGTCAGGTTCCGAGGACGATTTTCTTGGCGGCGCGCGAAATCCAGGAATTGGAATTTTCACGCGGTTCGAGACCATTGCTCTTAAGGAGCTTCACGCTATCCGCATACCATTCGCTGTCGGGATAGTTATGACCGAGAACCGCGGCTGCCGTCTGGGCTTCATCCACCAGGCCAAGTGCGAAATAGGTTTCGCAGAGACGGGCCAGCGCCTCTTCCACCTGGTTGGTGTTGGGGAAGGATTCGACGACGTTGCGATAGCGGGCGATCGAGGCCAGATATTCGCGGCGCTCCTGATAGTAGCGGCCGATCTGCATTTCCTTGCCGGCCAGCTGGTCACGCGCATAGCGGATCTTCGACTGGGCGTCGTCGACATATTCCGATTCAGGATAGTTTTCGACCACCTTCATCATCGCTTCGATGGTCTTGGCGGCGGTGCGCTGGTCCTGCGTGACGACCGGAATCTGCTTGGAATAGGCGAGACCGATCAGATACTGCACATAGGCCGCATCCTTCGTCTGCGGATAAAGGCCCATATAGCGCTCACCGGATGTGATCGCAGCCGTATAGTCGCCCTGTCGGTACTTGATGAAGGTGCTCATCACCAGCGCCTTGCGGGCATATTCGGAGAAAGGATGCTGCTTGTCGATCGCATCGAACTTGCGGCCGGCTTCGGTCGCCTTGCCAGCCTGCAGGTTCGCAAGGCCTTCATTGTAAAGCTGCTCGGGCGGATCAGTGGTCACCGCAAGCTTCGTGATGTCGTAGTCCGGATCGGTAGTGCAGCCTGCGACAACGGCGCTGCTTCCTAAAACAAGCGCCAGAAACACGTTGCGCACGGATACTGTCATAATATCTCTTCCTGCATTTCCCCAAGGGGGTGGATTGGACGTCAGCATCTACCAACCGCCCCTCTCGACTAGTGCGTTACTAGCCACAAAACCACCACGACCGCAACGTCATGAAAGGCAATTCATGCAATTTTGTGGCAAAGGCGCGTTCATCCACGCCTTTGCATCCGCAGGAATGAGACGATTGATCGCTCAAGCCGTCCAGGGGGCGTATTCCTGCGCCGAAACCGTCGTCATTTCCGGCAGTGCAACGCGCGAGCGCGAGCCGTTGGTTTCAACGATCTCATAGGCCGACCGGTCCGACAACAGCGCCTTCAGCGCCAGGGCATTGACCTTGTGGCCACCGCGATAGGAGCGATAAAGACCGAGGAACGGAGCACCTGCAAGCGCGAGATCGCCCACGGCATCGAGCGTCTTGTGACGTACGAACTCGTCCGGATAACGCAGGCCTTCCATGTTGATGACACGGTTGTCATCACCGATGACCACCGAATTCTCTAGCGATGAGCCGAGCGCCAGGCCAGCCGCCCACAGCCGTTCGACATCGCGCATGAAGCCGAATGTGCGCGCGCGCGACAGTTCGTTGCGGAACGAAGTCGGCGTCAGATCGCCCTTCCAGGACTGGCGACCAATGGCCGGAGAATCAAAATCGATCTCGACTTCGAACCGTGTGCCGTCATAGGGCGAGAACTCGGCCCAGGAGGTGCCCTGCTCGATCCGAACGGTCTTGCAAACCCGGATATAGCGACGCTTGACGCCGAGCGAACGGATGCCGGCCTGCTCGATTGCTTCGACGAACTCGCGCGAACTGCCATCCATGACCGGCATTTCGGCGCCATCCACCTCGATGACCGCATTGTCGATACCGAGCGCATAGAGCGCCGCCATCACATGCTCGACCGTTGCGATCGAACGCGCCGGCGAGAAGCCGAGAACGGTGCAGAGATCCGTGCTCCCGACCGAGGCCGAAACGGCCTTCAGGTCGGTGACGTCACCATTGGGGCTGATCCGCTGGAACAGGATGCCTGTTCCGGCATCGGCGGGGTTGAATGTTGCTGTCACGGCCACGCCAGAATGGACGCCGATGCCCTGAATCGAAAACGGGTTCGCGAACGTTGTTTCGAAACCCAGAAGTCCTAATGCCATGTAACCCCGCTTTTCCCGGCTGCGTATAACGCTGCCAGCCCGGTCTCACCGGTCGTCTGTCATCTTGTTGTCACCACGCCAAGCGTGGGCCCATGCAAGGGATTTGCCCCTGAGGGATGTGCGCTAAAAATAGAGACGCCTCTTCGGCAAACCAAATCAATGTTTCTTTCGAATTGTAACGAAGCTGGCCATCAGGAATTTGCCATCCCGAAACGCGATCGGGCCCGGCGATGGCCGGGCCCGATCAAGCTTTATTTGCGTGAGGTCAGTTGCTCTGGCGACGCAGGAAAGCCGGAATGTCGAACTCGTCGTCATGCGACTTCTGCTGTGCCGGAACCTGACGACCCTGGTCGTCGAGATTGCCGCGGCGCGGCGCATAAAGGCTGGCTTCAGGCGACAGCGGCCGGCGCTGCTGGGAAGCGGCAGCCGGAGCACCGGCCGTCATGTCGGACGGTGCGGCTTCGTCTTCCTTGCGACCAAGCGACGAAGTGAGTCGCTTGAGCAGGCCCATCGGGCCGCGCTCTTCGGCGTGGCTTGCGGTCTGCGGCGACGAGCGGTGCTCGATTTCTGCCTTCACCACCGGCGGAAAGTCTTCGACCTTCGGCATCCGGGTCGTTTCGGCTTCCATGCGAACCTGCGCCATCAGCGAGGGTTCGACCCGGACCGGCTGCACCGGCTGGGCCGGAGCAACGTCGGCAACGGTCGCCACGGGGGCAACTTCCGGAACAGGCTGGCGAATCGGAGCTGCAACCGGAGCCTGACGCGGGGCGGCTTCAGCGACCGGCGCGGTAAAAAGCTTGGAAGCCGGACGGAATTCCGGAGCCTGCGACTGTGCCAGATCGGCCATCATCGGCCGGGCAACGGCGATTTCGAGTTCGCGTTCCATTTCCAGTTCGGCAGCGCGAATCGTTTCGGCGACAGGATCGACCGATGCGACCGGCTCGACGACCGGGGCCTGCTCACGCATCACCGGAGCCGGTGCTGCGGCCGGCATCGGTATGGAAACCGGAGCCGGAGCGGGTGCTGCTGCAGAAATCGATGCCGCGGGACGAGATACCGGCCGCGAAACCGGTTTCAATTCAAAAGGGCGGGCGTCCCCCGCACTTGCGCTCCGATCGATGCCGGTTGCGACCACAGAGACGCGGATGATGCCTTCCAGCTCTTCGTCGAAGGTCGCGCCGAGGATGATGTTCGCATCCGGATCGACTTCCTCGCGAATGCGGGTAGCGGCTTCGTCGACTTCGAACAGGGTCATGTCGCGACCGCCGGTGATCGAGATCAGCAGGCCCTGGGCGCCCTTCATCGAGGTTTCGTCGAGAAGCGGGTTGGCGATTGCGGCTTCGGCAGCAGCAAGAGCGCGGCCCTCGCCCGAAGATTCGCCGGTGCCCATCATCGCACGACCCATTTCACGCATGATCGAGCGGACGTCGGCGAAATCGAGGTTGATGAGACCTTCCTTCACCATCAGGTCGGTGATGCAGGCAACACCGGAATAGAGGACCTGGTCGGCCATTGCGAAAGCATCGGCGAAGGTCGTCTTGTCGTTGGCAATCCGGAAGAGGTTCTGGTTGGGGATGACGATCAGCGTATCGACGGACTTCTGCAGTTCGAGAATACCCTGTTCGGCAAGCCGCATGCGGCGCTGGCCTTCGAAATGGAACGGCTTGGTCACGACGCCGACCGTCAGGATGCCCTTGGAACGGGCGGCCTGGGCGACGACGGGAGCCGCACCGGTGCCGGTGCCGCCGCCCATGCCAGCGGTGACGAAGCACATATGGGTGCCGGTCAGGTGATCGACGATCTCGTCGAGGCACTCTTCGGCGGCCGCACGACCGACTTCCGGCTGCGAACCGGCGCCGAGACCTTCGGTAACCTGTACGCCCATCTGGATGATCCGTTCGGCCTTGGTCATGGCCAGAGCCTGGGCATCCGTATTGGCAACGACGAAATCAACGCCCTGCAAGCCGGCGTTGATCATGTTGTTGACGGCATTGCCGCCGCCGCCGCCGACACCGAACACGGTGATACGGGGCTTAAGCTCGGTGATATCCGGCTTCTGCAATTTGATGGTCATGGTACCCGTCCTTCCTCTAGTCTGGCCGGATTGCCATCCCGGCCTGATTCCTGAAACTTTAGAAACTGCCTTTGAGCCACTGGCTCATCCGGGCGATCCGTCCTGTGCCGCCAGCAAGCTGGGCCAGCACGCCGCGATCCTCGGCATGGATTTCGATGTCCGCGAACTGCGGATAGATGAGCAGACCGACCGCAGTCGAAAAAGCCGGCCCCTTGGCCGCCTGCGGCAGACCCTTGACACCCATCGGACGGCCGACACGCACATTGCGGGCGAAGATCTGCCGCGCAAGATCGGGCAGGCCCGTCAACTGGCTGGCGCCACCCGTCAGAACCACGCGCTTGCCGACGATCGGCGAAAAGCCGGAACTGCGGATGCGATCGCGGATGAGTTCGAGCGTTTCCTCGACACGGGCGCGCACGATCTTGGAGATCAGAGCCCGCGGCACCTGCATCGGCGGCTCGTGATCGCCTTCCGAGATCGGCGGCACCGAGACCAGTTCGCGGTCGTCGGTGGAATTCGAATAGGCCGAGCCATGCACGACCTTGATCCGCTCGGCTTCCTCGATGCGGGTCGACAGGCCTCGAGCGAGGTCCGTCGTCACATGGTGACCGCCAAGCCCGATCGCATCGGCATGCACGAGCTTGCCTTCGGCAAAGACCGAGATCGTGGTTGTGCCGCCACCCATGTCGATGGCGGCGCAACCGAGTTCCAGTTCATCATCAACGAGTGCGGCAAGACCGGATGCATAGGGCGTCGCCACCATGCCTTCGACGGAAAGATGGGCGCGGTTGACGCAGAGTTCGATATTCTTGACGGCGAGCCTTTCGGCGGTCAGCACATGCATGTCGACGCCGAGAGCTTCGCCGAACATGCCGAGCGGATCGGAAATTCCACGTTCGCCATCGAGCGAGAAGCCGGTCGGCAGCGAATGCAATACCGCCCGTTCATTGCGCTGGCTCTGATGGCAGGCCGCAACCAGCACACGCTTGACGTCTTCCTCGTCGACTTCCTGGCCGCCCAGATCGATCGTCGCGGTATAGATGTCGCTCTGCAGGCGTCCGGCCGAAACATTGACGATCAGACTGTCGACCGTCAGCTTCGCCTGGCGCTCTGCCGCGTCGACTGCATTGCGGATGACGCCTTCGAGCGCATCGAGATCGGAGATCACACCCGACTTGATGCCGCGCGATTTCTGATGGCCGATGCCGATGATCTCGATCTTGTGCGTACGGCCCGGCAGCACTTCCGACGCTTCGCGCGGCGTCAGCTTGGCGATCATGCAGACAACCTTGGTCGAGCCGATATCGAGCACCGAAACGACATGAGACCGCTTTGAGGCGAGTGGCTTCAGACGGGGCGTTGAGGATGACGTGGGACGGAACAGACTCATAACTCGATCCCCGCTTTCTTGAACGCCTTGGCACGAGCCTCCACAGCCTGCTTGCGGCGGGCTGCAGCCTCCGGCGTCAACTGGATCGTGGTGCGATCGTTGAGCCTGAAATCGACAGCAGCGATATCGCGCTCGAGCAACTGATGATCGCCTTCAAGAGACGCGAGCATTTCCATGGCACGATCGACACCATGCTCCGGCAGCTTCACCATCACGCCATTGTCGAGCAGAAGATCCCAGCGACGACCGGCAACCCGCATATAGGCCTTTACCCGCGACTTGACGGCGGGCCAGCGATCGAAATCGGCAACCACATCGGCGGCACCCGTCTTGGCATCACGACCGACAAACAGCGGCAAGGAGGCAAACTTGTTGTCGCGAAGCGGCGCGATCACGCTGCCATCCTGTTCGATCAGGGACAGTTCCTCGCCATGCTGCCAGATGCCGAAAGCCTTGCGCTCGGTCAGCTTGATCTCGACCGTATCGGGATAGACCTTACGCACCTCGGCATCCTGCACCCAAGGCAGGCCGCGCAACGACGTGCGGGTGGCAGCCACATCGAGCGCCATCAGCGACGTCGTGCCGTCAAGCCCGAGCCGTTCGAGAATGTCGATTTCCGACGTCTCGTTGTTGCCCGACACCTTGACATTGTTGATCGCAAAACCGGCTGCCGACGTGACGGACTGGGAAACCGTCGACGTATCGCCGTTGAGCGCGAAGGCATAAAGGCCGGTAGCGGCATAGAAAGCCAGCACGGAGACGGTGCCAAGATGGCGCGGAATATCGACACGACCGGAACCCAGGCTCCCGAGAAAGCGTACGACGCGGCGAAGCGGCTTCGGCAGCACCAGGCCGCCACCGCTGCCGGCGGCATCGTCAAGGCTATAGCGCTCGTCTTTGTTCGACCTCTTCAACGCAAGCACGAAGCGTCCTCCACCATCCACCGCAGGAACTCACCGAAGGAATGGCCGGCATGAGCGGCCATTTCGGGCACTAGCGAGGTGGGCGTCATGCCGGGCTGGGTATTGATTTCCAGCCAGATCAATTCGCCATCTTCAGACTGACGATCGTCATATCGGAAGTCGGAGCGACTAACTCCGCGGCACCCCATGGCTTCGTGCGCCTTGAGTGCCAGCATTTGTACTTTTTGGTAAATTTTTGGTGAAATTGGCGCCGGCAGAACGTGACTTGAGCCACCTGCGGCGTATTTTGCCTCGAAATCATAAAAACCGTGGCCTTGCGGCACCACTTCCGTCACCCCGAGGGGCTTATCACCCATCACGCCACAGGTCAGCTCGCGACCATAGATGTAGCGCTCGACCATGACGGTATCGCCGTAGCGCCAGTCGCCCGACGAAATCACCTGCGGCGGATGCGACTGATCTTCCTTGACGATCACGACGCCGAAGCTTGAGCCTTCGCGCACCGGCTTGACCACATAGGGTGGCGCCATCGGATGTTCGGAAACGATATCGAAGCGGTTCATAACTTTCGCTTCGGCGACCGGCACCCCCTGGGCAGCGGCAACGCATTTGGCCCGCTCCTTGTCCATCGCAAGGGCGGAAGCCAAGACACCGGAATGGGTGTAGGGAATCTGGAGATATTCGAGAACACCCTGAATGGTTCCGTCCTCTCCAAACGGTCCATGCAGCGCATTGAAGGCAACGTCAGGCTTCAGGCCGGAAAGGACATCCGCAACATCATGACCGACATCGATGCGGCTGACGCGGAATCCTTCCTTTTCAAGCGCATCCGCACAGGCATTCCCGGAGGAAAGGCTCACCGGCCGCTCCGAAGAAAACCCGCCCATCAAGACTGCGACGTGCTTTGCGCCCATCGAAATTCCCCAATACTCCAACAAATCGTAACGGATGGCGCTTGCTCGGGACTTTCGTAATGTTTCGAAACATCCGCACCGCGCTCCGTGGGAAATCACTAAAACCGATTAAGGTTAACGAACCGTTTACCTGTGTTAACCTTGCGCGGGGATTTCGCAGAAAATTCGTCGGGCCTCGGAATGACGATTTCGTCAACGGGTCAGGATTGATCGAGAAGTCCTGAGGCAGCTTCCGCCACCAGTTCGCCCAGCGCCTCGAATTCCCGGCGTTTGGCGGATGCGCTCGACCGCCAGACCAGCCCGATCCGCCGCGAAGGCTGCGGCTCGGCAAAGGGAACGATGCGCATGCGGTTGCGCGTTCGTTCATCCCGGACAGCGATTTCCGGAATGAGCGTTATGCCCATGCCATGGCTGACCATCTGAAGCAGCGTCGCCATCGAGGTGGCCCCATAGTTGGCGACCCTGCGCCCCGCAGCCGTTCCGCACACGGCCAGCGCCTGATCGCGCAGGCAATGGCCCTCCTGCAACAGGAGCAACCGTTCGACATCGACCCGGTCCTGCGTCATCGGCGACAGAAGGATCGTGCTTTCGTCTTCCGCGCTCGCGATGAGGAAACGGTCCTCGAAGAGCGGCGTCGAATCGAAATCCTGCGCCTCGATGGGCAAGGCCACGATCGCACAATCAAGTTTGCCGTGGCGCAGCTCATCCAGGCAATCATCGGTCAGGAGTTCCTTGAGCTCCAGGTTGAGATCCGGATAGCGGCTCCGGACTTCAGGAATCAGGACCGGGACGAGATAGGGCGCAACGGTGGGAATGATGCCAAGCCGCAACCGGCCCTTGAGCGGTCCCCGCCCCGCTTTCAGCTTGGCCTGCAGCCGGTCGACACGCTGCAGGATGTCGCGAATGTCGGGCAGGAGTTCCTCGCCCTCGCGAGTCAGGAACATGCCGCTTCGGTTACGCTCGACCAGCCGCGCATCCAGAAGCCGCTCCATTTCCGCAATCTGGGCCGACAGGGCCGGCTGGCTGACATTGACGAGCTTGGCCGCCTTTCCGAAATGCCCGGTGCTGGCCAGCGCATCGAAATAGCGCATTTGACGAATGGAAATCATGATAAGACTTTCCTATCATAAAATCCAATAAATACAATTGGAATTTATCAAAACTAGGGTCGATAGTAGCGCCACTTCGTTCCAAGAAACGCAGACAGGAGGAAATCATGGACGCCAAAGCAGACAATTCCGGCAAATGTCCCGTCATGCACGGTGGCAACACCGAGGTGGGCAGCACCGTCATGGCCTGGTGGCCGAATGCACTCAATCTGGACATTCTGCACCAGCACGACACCAAGACAAACCCGCTCGGCAAGGACTTCGATTATCGCAAGGCCGTAAAATCGCTCGATGTCGCAGCCCTCAAGGCCGATATGAAGGCCTTGCTCAAGGACAGTCAGGTCTGGTGGCCCGCCGACTGGGGTCACTATGGCGGCCTGATGATCCGTCTTGCCTGGCACTCGGCAGGCTCCTACCGTCTGGCGGATGGTCGCGGCGGCGCCGGCACGGGCAACATCCGGTTTGCCCCGCTCAACTCCTGGCCGGACAATGCCAGCCTCGACAAGGCCCGTCGCCTTCTCTGGCCGCTCAAGAAAAAATACGGCAACAAGATCTCCTGGGCCGACCTCATCATCCTGGCCGGCACGATGGCTTACGAGGATATGGGCCTGAAGACCTTCGGCTTCTCCTTCGGCCGCTCAGACATCTGGGGTCCGGAAAAGGACGTCTATTGGGGTGCGGAAAAGGAATGGCTGGCGCCGTCCGACAACCGTTATGACGATGTCACCAAGCCCGACACGATGGAAAACCCGCTTGCCGCCGTGCAGATGGGCCTCATCTACGTCAACCCGGAAGGGGTGAACGGCAGGCCCGACCCGCTCGCCACCGCCGCCCAGGTGCGCGAGACCTTCGCCCGCATGGCGATGAATGACGAGGAGACGGCTGCCCTGACCGCCGGCGGCCACACGGTCGGCAAGGCCCATGGCAACGGCGATGCAAAGGCGCTCAGCGCCGAACCGGAAGCCGGAGCAATTGAAAACCAGGGTTTCGGCTGGATGAACCCGAACCAGAACGGCAAGGCCAGCCAGGCCGTGACCTCGGGCATCGAAGGCGCCTGGACCGCCAACCCGACCGTCTTCGACATGGGCTATTTCGAGATGCTGTTCGGCTATGAATGGGAACTCACCCGTAGCCCGGCCGGTGCCCAGCAATGGCAGCCGATCGGCATCACCGAAGAACACATGCCGGTTGACGCCTCCGATCCGTCGATCCGTCGGATGCCGTTGATGACCGACGCCGACATGGCCATGAAGGTCGATCCGACCTACCGCGCCATCTGCGAGCGTTTCATGGCAGACCCGCAGTATTTCAAGGATACGTTTGCGCGCGCCTGGTTCAAGCTGACCCACCGCGACATGGGACCGAAGGTGCGCTATATCGGCCCGGATGCTCCGACCGAAGATCTGATCTGGCAGGATCCGATCCCGGCCGGCCCGACCAACTACGATGTCGGTGCCATCAAGTCGAAGATTGCCGCCTCGGGTCTCTCGGTTTCCGAGCTGGTCGCGACCGCCTGGGATAGCGCCCGCACCTATCGCCAGTCCGACATGCGCGGCGGTGCCAACGGTGCCCGCATCCGGCTTGCGCCGCAGAAGGATTGGGAAGGCAATGAGCCCGCCCGTCTGGTGAAGGTGCTCTCCGTTCTCGAGCCGATCGCAGCGGAATTCGGCGCCAGCGTCGCCGATGTGATCGTACTTGCCGGCAATGTCGGTATCGAACGGGCTGCCAAGGCCGCAGGCTACAATGTCGAAGTGCCGTTCGCGGCAGGCCGTGGCGATGCGACGGCTGAACAGACCGATGCCGAAAGCTTTGCGCCGCTCGAGCCGCTCGCAGACGGTTTCCGCAACTGGGCCAAGAAGGACTATGTCGTCAGCCCAGAGGAAATGCTGCTCGATCGTGCACAGCTCATGGGTCTGACCGGTCCGGAAATGACCGTTCTGCTCGGCGGCATGCGCGTTCTCGGAACAAACCATGGCGGCACCAAGCACGGTGTCTTCACGGCCCGCGAAGGACATCTGACCAACGACTTCTTCGTCACGCTCACGGACATGAGCTACAGCTGGAAGCCGACGGGCAAGAACAGCTACGACATCTGCGATCGCGCGACCGGGGCAACCCGTTACACCGCGACCCGCGCAGATCTCGTCTTCGGCTCGAACTCCATCCTGCGCGCCTATGCGGAAGTCTATGCCCAGGACGACAATGCAGAGAAGTTCGTGCACGACTTCGTTGCAACCTGGACCAAGGTCATGAACGCGGACCGCTTCGATCTCGCCTGATCGATCGCTGGTCCGACGGTGAAACGCCCGCGGAGCGATCCGCGGGCGTTTCCTTTACATGGAGTGCCCACCCGATCCGAATGCCATCCAGAGCGCCATGGCGATCATCATCAGGTTTTCAAGAAGCGAGACGAAGCCGAGCGGAACATTGGTTCCACCGCCGACGCAGGCACATTTGAGGCTTCTGCGATCGATATAGACCGCCTTGAACACCGAGACCGCCCCGATGCCGCCGATGAAAAGCGACACCGGCACCGAGAGCCAGACCAGTTTTCCCGAAATCATCAGCAGTCCGGCCAACCCTTCGGCGAACGGATAGATGTAGCCGTAGCGAACCCAGCGCCGCGCAAGGAGGTCGTAGTTGAGGAACATCGTCGCAAACGAATCGATGTTCTGCAGTTTCAGGATCGCAAGAACCACCATCGAAAAGGCGATGAACCATTCAAAGCTCTGTAACGGCAGCACGGTTCCAAAAGCCGAAACGCTGGCGGCGACTGCCATCAGCGCCGTCATGGAAAAGACCGCGATCACCGGCCGATAGCTGGTGGCGCCGGGTTCGGCGACCGAAAGCCCGAAGAAGCGGCGCAAGTCATCATAGCCGCCAATGCGGCGACCATCGATGAAGACCTGCGGCGTCGTCTTCACCCCCTGTTCGACTTTGAAGGCATCGGTCTCGGCCCGACTGGTCAGATGCCGGTCGTCGACGTCAAATCCCTTGCGTTTTAGGAGATCCAGCGCTTTGAGTCCGTAGGGGCAGAGATGCTGATCCTGGACCATTCGATAGAGCGTAGCCTGTCTAGCCATGATTTTTCCCTTGTTGGCGAAACGGATACACCCCATATAGCTTCCGTACCATGGTACGGAGTCAAGCGATGATTTTGACAATTGCAAAACTGGCCGCTGCAGGCGGCGTTGGCGTCGAGACGATCCGCTATTATCAGCGGCGCGGATTGCTGGTTGAACCCGACCGTCCGGCAGGCGATGGTCCTGCGGGCGGAATTCGCCGTTATGGCAAAGAGGATCTCCGGCGCCTGCGCTTCATTCGGGCGGCCCAGACTGCCGGCTTTTCGCTTGAGGAAATTGCCGAACTGCTCGCGCTGGATTCAGGCCAGGATCACCATCGTGCGCGCGAATTGGCCCAGACGCGCTTGCAGGCGCTCGAAGAGAAGATCGCCGATCTCGAGCGCGCGCGCTCTTCCTTGCAGCGGCTTTCCCAGGCTTGCAGGGAGAATGCCGGCGGCCCCTGCCCGATCATCGAGGCTTTCGAACATCCGATCGCGGACTGATCAGGCCGACCGTTGTTCGGTTGGCAGGTTTGCGAGATATTCGCCCAGTCCCGGCCCGGACAATTCATCGGCTTCGACAATCCGGTTTCGCCCGGCCGCCTTGGCGATATAGAGCGCCCGGTCGGCGCTGTTAAGGAGCACAGAATAGGCCAAGGTTCCATTCGCCTCGGCAACACCGCCGGAAATCGTGACGACAAATGAAAGATCATCGCGCTCGAAAAGCCGGTTCGCCAGCCCGGCGCGGAAGAGATCGACCTGTTCCAACGCTGCTGCGCGCGGCATGTCGCAAATCACCACACCGAATTCTTCACCACCAAGTCGCGCCACATAACCCGTTGCTGAAAAATGCTCCTCGAGCAGACGGGCGACATCGACCAGAACCCAGTCGCCAACCGGATGGCCGAAGCGGTCATTGATCGACTTGAACCGATCGATGTCGAAGAGAACAAGCAGATAAGGCGTTTTGGTCTGCTCGATCTTCTCCACAAAAGCGCGGCGATTGAGCAAACCGGTCAAGGGATCGATGCGGCTCAGCCGTTCAAACGAATCCCTCGAGAGAGCAAGCGAATGAATGGCCTGCCCCATCATGGCGAAAGCCAGAAAGGAGATCGGACCCGACACAAGAAGCGTTACGAACGCATCGGCAACCGGACTGCTCGGCACTGGCACCTTGATGATGCCTGCTGGTGCCAAAACGAAATAGATGAAGTGGTTGAGCCCGACCGCAGCGAAACTCGTGATCGCCCCGCGCGACAGCGCGAACAAAAGAACATCGCCGCGCTGTTGAAAACGACCGGTCTCGATCTTGCGTTCAATCCATGACTTCAGAATGTTCATCACTGGCGCTACCGTTTCCGCTCACGCCAATTCATAAAACATAATGTGCTAACAAGCCGTTTCACGCAGGGATTGAAGACTCAAAAGAGCCTTCATCCTGCCAGAAAAACAGGCTCAACAACCCTGATTTGCTCAGGGATGGAAGGCCGCAATCTCCGCACCTGGCATGAAACTGCCCAGACGCTTGATCTCCCATTCAAGCAGAATGCCCGAATGTTCATAGACCCGCTGCCGCACCGTCTCGCCGAGTTTCTCGAGATCGTAGGCACTGGCATGGCCAATATTGATCATGAAGTTGCAATGCAGCGGCGACATCTGCGCGCCACCGATCTGCAGGCCGCGGCATCCGGCTTCGTCGATCAGCTTCCAGGCAGAATGGCCTTCGGGATTCTTGAAGGTCGAACCACCGGTCTTTTCACGCACAGGCTGCACCGTTTCGCGATGGTGACGCACGGCATCCATCTCCGCCCGGATCTTCGCCTTCTCCTCGGCAAAGCCTTCAAACAGGCCATGCGTGAAGATCAGCCCTTCCGGCGGTGCCGAATGGCGGTAGGAATAATGCATGTCGGCATTCGAAAGCGTGATCCGGTTGCCCTTGCGGTCGACCGCTTCCACTTCCACGAGCCGCTCGCGCGTTTCGGTACCATTGGCACCAGCATTCATGCGGATCGCGCCACCGATCGAACCCGGAATGCCGTAATAGAATGCAAAACCGCCAATCGAATTATCGAGCGCCATGGCCGCAATGTTTTTGTCTGGGCAGATCGCGCCGGCGCGGATGCGGTTTTCGCCCGCAAGTTCGACATCGCCGAACCCCTTGGCCGACAGGCGCAGCACCACGCCCTTGATACCGCCATCCCGCACCAGAAGATTGGAGCCGACACCGATGACGGTCAACGGAACGTCCTCGGGAAGCGCTTTCAGGAAGGTCACGAGATCATCGACATCGTGCGGCTGGAACATCAGTTCCGCAAGACCGCCCGCACGGAACCAGGTTACCCTGTCCATCGGCGCATCCGGCGTCAACTTGCCGCGAACTGCTTCCATTGCGCTGCCGAGCCGAGCCAGCAGCTTTTCTCCATCAACCTGCTTCATGCCTTCTTCCCTGAAAGAGCCACCAGTTCCTTCGGAAGTGCTGCGGCCCAATATGTAATACTGCCTGCGCCTAACATGACCACAAAATCACCGGGTTGCGCAATGGCGGCGACATAGGGCGCCAGCACATCAGGCGACGCCAGGAAGCGCGCATCACGATGTCCGCCGGATTTGATCCGCGAAACCATTTCTTCCGCAGTCACGCCCTCGATCGGATCCTCCCCCGCCGAATAGATCGGCGCAATGAAAATCGTATCGGCATCATTGAAACAGGAGGCGAATTCCTCAAAAAGGCTTGCCACGCGGCTGAAGCGATGCGGCTGGTGAACAGCGATGATGCGGCCCTGGCAACTGTCGCGCGCCGCCTTCAGAACCGCCTTGATCTCGACCGGATGGTGGCCGTAATCGTCAAACACCTGCACGCCGTTCCATTCGCCGGTGAAGGTGAAGCGCCGCTTGACGCCACCGAACGAGGCTAGGCCGCGGGCGATCGCCTCTTCGGAGACGCCGAGCCGCTGCGCGACCGCAATGGCCGCGGTGGCATTGGACACATTGTGCCGGCCTGGCATCGGCAGCGCCAGATCCTTCATTTCGATGACCTGACCCGTGCGGCGACGGCGGATTTCGATATCGAAGATCGACTTGGGGCCCTCATGCCGCACATTCTTGAAGCGTACATCGGCCTGCGGATTTTCACCATAGGTGATGACCTTGCGGTCCTCGATCTTCGAAACCATCGTCTGGACCTCGGGATGATCGAGGCACATGACGCCGAAACCGTAGAAGGGCACATTCTCGACGAACTGGCGGAAGGCCGCCCGCGCATTGTCGAAGGTGCCGTAATAATCGAGATGCTCGGGATCGATGTTGGTCACCACCGCCACATCGGCTGGAAGCTTGAGGAAGGTGCCGTCCGATTCGTCGGCTTCCACCACCATCCACTCGCCCTCGCCCATGCGGGCATTGGTGCCATAGGCATTGATGATGCCGCCATTGATGACCGTCGGATCAAGACCGCCGGCTTCGAGCAGAGTTCCGACCAGCGAGGTCGTCGTCGTCTTGCCATGGGTGCCGCCGATGGCGATCGCATTGCGGAAGCGCATCAGCTCGGCCAGCATTTCGGCACGACGCACAACCGGCAACAGCTTCTCGCGCGCAGCCACCAGTTCGGGATTGTTCTTCTTGATCGCGGTTGAGACGACGACAACCTCGGCATCGCCGAGATTTTCCGCCTTGTGACCGACGAAGACATCGATGCCCTTGGCTTTCAGGCGCTGCACATTGGCGCTGTCGGCCTGGTCGGACCCTTGAACCTTGTGGCCGAGATTGTGCAGCACCTCGGCAATACCGCTCATGCCGATACCGCCAATGCCGATGAAATGGACGAGCCCGATGCTCTTGGGCATTTTCATGGATGTACCTCTTTGAATTGCTGGACCGATCCACCGGCCGCAATCGTCTCGACCAGATCGGCGAGATGATCGGCGGCGGCTGGCTTGCCGGTCTTGCGGGCAGCGGCTGCCGTTCTGGCAAGCCGATCCGGCTCGGCTATGGCTGCGGTGATCAGGGATGCGATCTTTTCAGGCGAAAGCGCCGCTTGCGCAATGACTTCGGCGCCGCCCTCCGCGCGAAGGGCCGCCGCATTGGCAGCCTGGTCATGATCGAGCGCATAGGGATAGGGGACGAGAATGGAAGGCCGGCCGATGACGGCAAGCTCTGAAACAGTGGACGCGCCCGAGCGGCAGATCACCAGATTGGCAGAAGCGATTTCCGCCGGCATGTCATTGAAGAACGGCGCAACACGCGCCTCAAGCCCGAGCTTGCCGAAGCAGGTCTGGACGCTTTCAAGATCTTCCGGACGCGCTTGCTGCGTCACAACGAGGCGCGCGCGGGCCGGCTCGTCGAGAAGGCAGAGCGCCGAGGGAATAGCGCCGGAGAAAAACTGCGCACCCTGGCTGCCGCCGAAGACGACGAGCTTGAAGGGATCGGATGGTCCGGACGGCGTGTAGGGCAACTCGGCTGCGGCAAGCACATCGGGACGGACCGGATTTCCGGTCACCACCACTTTCTGGTCTCCACCGGCAGCACCTTCGGGCAGAAAGCCGCCGGCGATCGCACGCACACGCGAGGCCAGAAGTCGGTTGGCGCGACCCATCACGGCATTCTGTTCATGGATGAGGGTCGGAATGTTCATGCCGGCTGCAGCAAGCAGCGGCGGCACCGTCGGATAGCCACCGAAACCGATCACAGCCTTGGGCCTCAGGCCCGCAAAGAGACGGCGCGCCTGGCGCATGCCTTTCCAGAGCGTCAGGAGGGCCTTGCCGACGGCAATCGGGCTCTTCGATCCGAAGGTTGCCGAGGGAACGACATGGATCGCTTCAGCCGGAAACTTGCCGGCAAACCGCTCAGCCCGGCTGTCGGTAACCAGATGCACGGACCAGCCGCGTGCCTTCAGCTTGTGACCCAAGGCTTCGGCGGGAAACAGGTGTCCACCCGTCCCGCCCGCGCAAAGCACGATGATGCCTTTTTCCATGTAAACTTACTCCGCCGGAACGCCGTAGCCCGATCCGGACCGGAACAGGCTGCGCTCCTGCGCGCGCGTCTCCGGCCTCTGGCGGGTCAGCGCCAAGATGAATCCAGCGGTCACGCATATGGCAATCTGTGACGAACCGCCATAGGAAATCAGCGGCAGCGTCATGCCCTTGGCCGGCAGAAGCTCGAGATTGACCCCGATATTGATGATCGACTGGAAGCCGATCTGCAGCACGAGGCCGGCCACGGCAAAGCGGGTAAAATCGTTGCGGTCGCGAAGCGCATGGTTGAGGCCCCGCATCACGACGAAAAGATAAAGCCCCACGAGGAGCATGCAGAAGAGAATTCCGAATTCTTCGGCAGCCACGGAGAAGACGAAGTCGGTATGGCTGTCCGGCAGGATGCGCTTGACCGTTCCTTCGCCCGGACCCATGCCGAAAAAACCGCCGCGCGTGATCGCTTCATGCGCCGTATCGACCTGGAACGTATTGCCCTCCCCGGTGAGGAACTGGTCGATACGCTTGGCCACATGCGGAAACACATTGTAGGCGAAGAAGAGGAAACCGGCGGCACCGCCCGCCATGAGGATGATCCATACCCACGGCATGCCGGCCATGAAGAACATGCCGCCCCAGACGGCGGTGATCAGGATCGTTTGACCGAGATCCGGCTCGGCCACCAGCAGAGCTGCAACGATGACGAACAGGATCATCGCAAACAGATTACCCGGGATATCGGGCTGGCGCTGATGTTCGGCAAACAGCCAGGCGCAGACGACGACAAAAGCGGGCTTCATGAATTCGGACGGCTGGATCGAAAGAGCGGAAATCGAAATCCAGCGGCGCGAACCCTTCACTTCCATGCCGATGAACAGCACGAGCACAAGGGCAACGAGCATGACCACGAACATGATCATGGCCGTGCGGCGCACCTGGCGCGGGCTCAGAAAGGAGAGGCCCACCATGACCGCGATCGAAGGCAGCATGAACAGCGCGTGGCGTTCGACGAAGTGGAACGTGTCGAGGCCGATGCGCTCGGCAACGGCCGGAGAGGCCGCGAAGGACAGCATGAAACCGGCACCGAGCAGCAGGATGAAGGCGGCCAGGAAAAACCTGTCGATCGTCCAGAACCATTCCGCCAACGGTCCTCTTTCGGCTCTGCTTACCATGTCCAAACCTCTGTTTTTCCGCAGAATGCAGAAAATCCGTTAACAGCCCATTAACCAAGCCTGCCCATCGTAACGAACGGAGCGTGAGGCAGGCTTGCGTGTTCGGCGAGGCCGGTTTCAGACCAGCATCGAAACGCCGTCAAGGCCGGCAACCAGTTGAACGAAAGCATCGCCACGCACTTCGAAATTCTTGAACTGGTCGAAGCTGGCGCAGGCCGGCGAGAGCATCACCACCGCACCCTGCCTTGAGTCGCGCGCAGCATCTACCGCTGCATGACGAACGGCATTCTCGAGCGTTCCGGCAATTTCGTAGGGGACATCATTCCCGAGCGTGGCAGCAAATTGCGGCGCCGCTTCCCCGATCAGATAGGCTTTGGCAATGCGGGAAAAGAGCGGCTTGAGGGCGGCGATCCCACCCTCTTTCGGCAGACCGCCCGCGATCCAGTAGATCGTATCGTAGCTCGAAAGCGCCGGCGCTGCCGCCTCAGCATTTGTGGCCTTGGAATCGTTGATGAAGACGACATCGCCAATGCGGCCGATCGGCTGCATGCGGTGCTTGAGGCCCGGAAAGGAGGCAAGCCCGGCACGAATTTCCTCTTCCGTCAGACCGACAGCCAGGCAGGCACCGATGGCTGCAGCGGCATTCTGGGCATTGTGGGCGCCGCGCAACGTGTTGATTCCATCAAGATCGGCAAGAAGCCGGACCGCACCGCGTTCGGCCAGCATGATCTTCGAGCCGTCGGCAAAGAGACCGTCGGAAAGCGGCTGACGCTTGGAAATGCGCCGAACCTGGTTGCCGGCCTGTTCGATCCTGTCGCCGATCAGCGCGCAATAGCTGTCGTCAATGCCGACGATTGCCACTTTCGAGCCCGCCACAAGGCGTTCCTTGATATCGGCATAGTGCTGCATCGTGCCATGGCGATCGAGATGATCGGGCGTCAGGTTGAGCAGGATACCGGCCGTCGGATCGATCGTCGGCGCCAGATCGATCTGGTAGGAGGAGCATTCGACGACATAGTAACGATCGTTTGCCGGCGGATCGAGCGTCAGCACGGCCGTGCCGATATTGCCGCCGAGCTGGGTGTCCCGTCCCGACGCCTTTAGGATATGGGCAATCAGCGCCGTCGTCGTCGATTTGCCGTTGGTGCCGGTGATGGCGATGAAGGGGCAACTGGGCGCCAGCGCCCGCCGTTCGCGCACGAAAAGCTCGACATCTCCGATGATCTCGACGCCGGCAGCCTTGGCAAGCTCCACCGTCCAGTGCGGCTTGGGATGGGTGAGCGGTACGCCAGGCGACAGGACGAAGGCGGCAAAGCCAGACCAGTCGGCCGAACGAAGATCGCCGACGCCGATGCCGCGCCCGCTCGCCTTTTCAACCGAATCCGGATTGTCATCCCAGGCGGTTACGATGGCGCCACCGGCAGAAAGCGCTTCTGCCGTGGCAAGGCCAGATCCGCCGAGGCCGAACAGCGCGACCTTGCGGCCCTTGAAACTGGAAACGGCGATCATCGGAACCTCAACGGATCTTGAGTGTAGCGAGCCCGACCAGGGCCAGAATGACGGAAATGATCCAGAAGCGGATCACGACCTGGCTTTCGGTCCAGCCCTTCTTTTCGAAATGGTGGTGGATCGGCGCCATCAGGAACACCCGCTTGCCGGTCATCTTGAACGAGCCGACCTGAATGATGACCGACAGGGTTTCCATAACGAAGACCCCGCCGATGATGGCCATGACGATTTCATGCTTGGTGGCCACCGCAACCGAACCGATCAGCCCGCCGAGCGATAGCGAACCGGTATCGCCCATGAAGATGGCGGCTGGCGGCGCATTGAACCAGAGAAAGCCCAGCCCGGCCCCGATCACGGTTGCGACAACCACGGTCAGTTCACCGGTGCCCGGCACAAAATTGATCTGCAGATAGTTTGCAAACACCGCATTGCCGGCGAGATAGGCGATGACGCCGAACGAACCGGCTGCGATCATCACCGGCACGATGGCAAGACCATCAAGGCCGTCGGTGAAATTCACCGCATTGCCCGCACCGACGATGACGAAAGCGCCGAAGATCACGAAGAAATAGCCGAGATTGAGCAGCAGGTCCTTGAAGAAGGGAAAGGCAACCGAGGTGGCCATCTTGGAGGCATCCGGGCTTCCGGCGCCTGCTGCCTGCATCATGAAGAACACGGCGATGCCGGCAATCACGAATTCGGTCAGCATGCGCATGCGGCTCGAAAAGCCCGCTGTCGTCTGCTTGGTCACTTTCAGATAGTCGTCATAAAAGCCGATCAGGCCAAAGCCGAGCATCACGAGCAGGCAGGACACGACATAGACATTGCCGAGATCGGCCCAGAGCAGCGATGAAACGACCACCGAGACCAGGATCATCAACCCGCCCATGGTGGGCGTTCCGGCCTTTTTCAGATGCGTCTGCGGTCCATCGGCCCGGATCGGCTGACCCTTGCCCTGCCGCACCCGCAAGGACGCGATCATCGACGGCCCGAACAGGAACACGATGAGCGCCGACGTGAACAATGCCGCTCCGGCCCGGAAGGTGATGTAGCGGAATAGATTGAAGATCTGCAGGGAATCAGCGAATTCCACCAGCCAAATGAACATGCAATGTCCCTCAATATGAGTTCGCGGGGCCGTCAGGCCGGCGGAAACTTTTCTTTCAGCGCCGCAACGATGCGACCGAATCCGGATCCGTTGGATGATTTGACCATGACGACGTCCCCGGGCTTGATGTTGGCAAGGGCGTAAGCGGTCAGTTCATCGGCGGAATCGCGATAAATCGGTTCTTTAGCCTGTTGCAATGCATCGCGCAAATAGGCCATGTCGGGACCCGCGATCCAGATCTCGTCAATGCCAGCGGCAATCAGCGGTTCGGCGAGACCGGCATGCACATCCGCCGAAAATTCACCCATTTCCAGCATATCTCCGAGAACCGCGATCCGGCGACCGCCCTCACCCGGCATGCTCCCGGCAAGAAGCGCAATCGCCGCCCGCATCGAGGCCGGGTTGGCATTGTAGCTCTCATCGATCAGCGTGAAGGCACCATCGCCAATCGCCAGACGAATCCTCTGACCACGGCCCTGTCCTGCCGTCACCTCGGCAAAAGCGGCAACCGTAGCGTCGAGATCGGCACCGGCGAGCGTGGCGGCCGCCAGAACAGCAATCGCATTTTCAGCGATATGGCGCCCGGGAGCTGCAATCGACACTTCGACGGTGCGACCGCCGATCGCGGCCCAGAACACGGCGCCGTCATTATCGCCCTGATAATCGACAAGGCGGTAATCGGCCTTCACGTTGGCACCGAACGAGTGGATGTTGGCGACGCCCACGCGTGCAGCCGTGGCTTCGAGAAAATCGAACTGGGCGATGTCGCGGTTGATCAGCGCATGGCCATCGTCCGTCAAACCCTCGAAAATCTCGGCCTTTGCAGCGGCGATTTCCTCGATATTCTTGAAGTTGCCGAGATGGGCGGCAGCAACGGTGGTGATGATGGCCACATGCGGCCTGACCATGCCGACGAGCGGCCGGATTTCGTCCGGATGGTTCATGCCGATCTCGAAGACGCCGAAATCGGCATTGCGCGGCAATCGCGCCAGCGTCAGCGGCACACCCCAGTGATTGTTGAACGAGGCGGGCGAATAATGGACGGTTCCGGATGCGGAAAGCACCTGGCGCAGCATTTCCTTTGTCGTGGTCTTGCCGACTGAGCCGGTGACGGCAATGATCTTGCCACGAGCACGAGCGCGCGCCGCCCGACCGAGCCTTTCGAGCGCTTCAAGAACGTCATGCACCACGATCAGGGGAGCGGCCACACGCCCGAGCGCCGGCAACCGCGCCTCGCTGACCACGAGAAGCGATGCGCCATGGGCCGCGGCCGAAGTGACGAAATCGTGCCCATCGACGCGATCGCCCTTGATCGCAAAGAAGGCCTCGCCGGGTTTGACGGCACGGCTGTCGATCGAAATTCCCGAGATGCCCGCAGGCATCGTGCCCATCGGACGGCCTGCCATGGCGGCAACGAGCTCGTCGGTGGTCCAGAGAAAATCCATCGCTCAGCCTCCCAATGCTTTCCTGATTTCTTCGTGGTCGGAGAAAGGCAGCGTCTCGGTTCCGACGATCTGGCCCTCTTCATGGCCCTTGCCGGCAACGATCAGCGTATCGCCGGAGCGCAACATACCGACAGCATCATGAATGGCCCGACGACGATCGCCGATCTCTACCGCACCCGGAGCCGCCGCCATGATCTCGGAACGGATCACGGAAGCCACTTCGGTACGTGGATTGTCATCGGTAACGATGGCGATATCGGCAAGACGGGTTGCGATTTCGCCCATGATCGGGCGCTTGCCCTTGTCGCGATCGCCGCCGCAACCGAAAACGACAATGACACGGCCGGTGGTGAAGGGCCGAACCGAGGTCAGCACATTCTCGAGCGCTTCGGGCTTGTGCGCATAATCGACATAGCAGAGCGCGCCGTCGCGAGTCTGCCCGGCAAGCTCGAGCCGCCCCGGTGCGCCCTTGATATGGTGAAGCGCGGCAAAGGCGGCTGATGGCGCAACGCCGGTAACGATGGCCAGACCAGCTGCGACCATGGCATTGGCAACCTGGAAATCGCCGGCAAGCGGCAGATGCACCTCGTGGATCGCCGATCCTTCATGCACCTCGATGACCTGCTTGTCGCGGAAATGCTCGATACGTTTGACGGTGAGGAAATCGCCATGGCGACCGACCGTATTCACGGCAAGGCCAGCGTTCCGGGCCGCCTCGGCGGCCTTGTCCGACCATTCGTCATCGGCAAAGATGATCGCGGGCGCTCCCTTCGGCATCAGCGTGTCGAACAGGCGCATCTTGCAATGGAAGTAATGCTCGACCGTCGGATGATAATCCATATGGTCGCGACCGAGATTGGTGAAGGCGGCAGCCGAAAGCGAAACGCCATCGAGCCGGCGCTGGTCGAGACCATGGCTGGACGCTTCCATCGCCGCATGGGTCACACCTTCGCTCGCAAGCTCCGCCAGCAGCGCATGCAGCGTCACCGGATCCGGGGTCGTCAGCGAACCATAATCGTTGCGGCCCGGCGCGATCACGCCGGTGGTGCCGATCTGCGCTGCGGCAAGGCCGGCATGTGCCCAGATCTGGCGCGTGAAGGAGGCGACAGAGGTCTTGCCGGCCGTGCCGGTCACCGCCACCATCGTCGCAGGCTGCTTGCCATAGAAGCGGGCGGCAGCAAGCGCAAGCGCCCGCCGCGGATCGTCGCTGACGATCACCGGAACCGATGTTGCATCGTCTGAGGCATGGGCCGTCAGAACCGCCGCCGCACCACGTCCGATCGCATCCTTGATGAAAGCCGCCCCATCCGCCTTGCTGCCCGACAGCGCAATGAAAAGATCGCCCTTGGCGATTCGGCGGCTATCGGCGCTCAAACCGGCAATATCGATATCGCCGGACACGCCGGCAACCTGAAGGGCCGCAGCATGTTCCGGCCCGAGAAGATCCTTGAGTTTCATGGCCCCCGCCTGATCTGTTGGTGTTCCGTCTTCTTACCGGTCAATAAGACACAAGCAAGGCAGAACCGTCGGGTCCGAACTGCGGCTTCACACCCAGAAGCGGCGCCGCACGCCGAATGATGTTGCCGGCAAGCACACCGGCATTGCAGCCGGCCGTAACGCCGCAGCCCTGCTTGGCCTTTTTCGGTTCGTCGACGATCACCAGAACTACATATTTCGGATTGTTGATCGGGAAGGCCGAAACGAAGGCGTTGAAACGGACATTGCCGGCATAACGGCCATTGACGACCTTTTCGGCGGTCCCCGTCTTGCCGCCGACGAAAAAGCCCGGAATATTGGCGCGGCTGCCCGAACCATCGAGCACGTTGGCACGGAAGAGCGTCCGCATGTTCTCGACCGTTTGCGGCTTGACCACCAGTTGCGCGATCTCGTTGGCCTGTTCTTCTGTTCGCGGAAGGAAAGTCGGGTTGATCAGCTTGCCGCCATTGAGAAGGGCAGCCGCGGCAACCGCGGTCTGCAATGGCGTCGTCGCCGCGCCATGACCGAAGGCGATCGTCATCGAGTGGATCTTCTTCCACACCTTGGGCTGGCTGGGTGACGCCACTTCCGGCAGTTCGGTCTGCATGCGGGTGAGCAGGCCGAGACGAGTCAGGAACTCGCGATGGCCGTCGATGCCGACGATGTCCGCCATCTTGGCCGAGCCGATGTTGGACGAATGGATGAACACGTCGGTGGTCGAGAGAATGCGGCGGGTGGCGTGAAAGTCATGGATGGTTCGACCGCCGATATAGAGCGGACGCCGGGCGTCGAAGGTCGAGTTCATGTTGACCTTACCGGAATCGAGCGCCATCGCTGTCGTAAAGGTCTTGAAAGTCGATCCCATTTCGAAGATGCCCGCCGACATGCGGTTCATGTCGTTGTGGGTTCCCTTCGGATTGTGATCGATCGTCGCCCCGGGATTGTTGGGGTCGAAATCAGGCAAGGATGCCATGGCGAGAACTTCGCCGGTATTGACATCGAGAACGACGCCGGCCGCCGCGATGGCATCGAAATCGACAAGGCCCTGGTGCATTTCCTGGTTGACGATCGCCTGGACGCGCAGATCGATCGACAGTTTCACCGGCTCGAGCGGCGAACCGGTCATGCCGAGTTCGGCGAGATCGGCCAGACCCTGCTGGTCGAGATATTTTTCCATGCCGCC
Source organism: Fluviirhizobium alvei (assembly GCF_030551875.1). GTDB lineage: Bacteria > Pseudomonadota > Alphaproteobacteria > Rhizobiales > Rhizobiaceae > Rhizobium_E > Rhizobium_E alvei. Next base: position 281,770 of record NZ_JAUOZU010000005.1, read on the forward strand.
GATGCCGCGATTGTCGACATTGACGTAACCGACCACATGCGAAGTGATATCGCCAGCCGGATAGAAGCGGCGCTTGGAGGGCCGGAAGCCGATGCCCGGAATGCCGAGCGCCAGAATTTCGCTCTGCTGCTTGGGCGTCAGCTGCCGACGCAGCCACTGGAAATGTGACTTGTTGGTGAGCTTGTCATAGGTCGTCTTCGGATCGATATCCGGCAGCACCGTCGACAGAAGCTCGACCGCCTCATCCGGATCGACGATCTTGTGCGGTTCCGCATAGAGCGAGACGGTACGGATATCGGTCGCCAGCACTTCGCCGTTGCGATCGAGAATATCGGGACGGGAAGCCACCTGGTTGACGTTCGGGCCGATGGAAGCCACCGCGAAAGACCCTGTCAAACCATACTGGATCAGCCGACCGCCGATGATCGAATAGACCACGGAGAAACAGGCGATGATGATGATGAGCCGGTTGCGCGCCTGGTTGCCCGCCTTCTTGCGCGTTCCCTGGAACCGCATCGCACCGGTCGAAAGCCCGCCACGCGCATCCGCGTTGAAGTGGGCCTTGCGTTTCAGAACCATGATCCGTGAGAGAAAAGACATCAGCGCTGCACCGATCCTGTGGAAATGTCATCGGTCTTGGTCTTCTTGACCTTCTTGTCGGCATTGGCCGTCTTGTCGTCTTCCGGCTCCTTCGCCGGCACATCCGCCTTCAGCATCGGCAGTTCGGAGGGCTGGGCCAGTTGCATCGGATCTGTCGGCACGAGCTGCAGTTCCGCCTGATGGGCGGTGATGAGCTTCTGCAACCGGCCGGGCTGGGTGAGCAGCGCCCAATCGGCCCGCAGCAGGTCGATCGTGTCGTGCTCCAGGCGGATATCGGCCTCGAGCTTCTGCACTTCCTCAAGCTTGAGCTCGGCCCGGTGCTTGATCGTATAGGTCACCGTGGCCATGGCCGTCATCAGAACGATCAGCAATATGTCGAGGGTACGAAGCATGATCAGCCCTTCAGTCTTTCAATATCCGCGAGATCAGGCAGGTCGAAGATCGACAGGTCGGTTCGTCCGGCGGGCGCCTCGGTACGAATACCGGAACGAAGTTTTGCCGAGCGCGCACGCGGATTTTCCGCCGCTTCCGCTTCGCCGGCCGCCACGGCCTGACGCGACAGCGGCTTGAAGATCTCCGGTGCCCGGACCATCTCCGGCAGATGGCGCGAACCACTGGCCTTGCCGGCGCGATCGGCGAAATAGCGCTTGACGATCCGGTCTTCGAGCGAATGGAAAGTGACGACCACCAGCCGGCCGCCGGGCTTCAGTGCCCTTTCGGCGGCAAAGAGCGCATCGGCCAGCTCGCCGAGCTCGTTGTTCACGTAGATCCGCAGCGCCTGGAAGACCCGGGTTGCCGGATGGATCTTGTCGGTCATCTTGCGCGGGGTGACGATCTCGATCATGCCGGCTAGATCGCGCGTGGTCTCGAACGGCTTTTCGAGCCTGCGCTTCTCGATCGCGCGAGCGATACGGCCAGCCTGACGTTCTTCGCCGAGAAAACCGAAGATGCGGGTGAGATCGCTGACCTTGGCACGATTGACGACATCGGCGGCGGAAACGCCGGCCTGGGCCATGCGCATGTCGAGCGGGCCGTTGCGCTGGAACGAGAAGCCGCGATCGGCTTCATCGATCTGCATCGAGGAGACGCCGATATCGAGCACGACGCCATCGAGCCCGCCTTCGGGCGCGAACCGGTCGAGCTCGGAGAAATTACTATGGTGAAGCTGGAAACGGCCGGGATAGTCTGCAAGCAGTGCCGCGCCGCCGGCAATCGCATTGGGGTCGCGGTCGAGCGCGATGACATCGGCACCCGCCTCGAGGATGGCGCGGCTATAGCCGCCGGCACCGAAGGTTCCGTCGAGAATGGATTGACCGGACGCTGGCGCGAGGTGCTCCAGCACCTCGGCCAACATCACCGGTATATGACGGATCGGTCCGCCAATGGCATCGTCTGTTCCGCTGCCATGATCCGTCATACTGCCTTCGCCCCACACTACCTGGAGCTTGTGCCCGAAAGCTTCAGCCCCGCTCTTGCCGCCGCCTGCGCCGCCAGAAATGCATCCGGTCGCCACAGCTGAAAAAACTCCGCCCGCCCGGCGAACGTCACTTCGTCCTCGATCCCCGTATGGACCCGGAAGAAGTCGGTGAGCGCCAACCTCCCCTCCTTGTCGAGACGGACGAACACGCCGCCGCCATGAATGAGCAGCGAAAGATCGTTCGCCTCCTGCGTGAAAGGATCCAGTTCCGCCAGTCGACGCTCGAACCGGGCAAGAAGCTCCGGGCCGCCGATGTTGATCGCCGGAAAGTGAAAATCCTGGAAGCAGTACAGCTCTTCCACATCCATGGACGCAAGAACACTGCGAAAGGGCGCCGGCACCGAAACGCGCCCCTTGGCATCGATCTTGTTCGTGGCGTTGGATAAAAACCGGCTCATGACGCGATACTTCCGAAACGGTTACCCAGACCCGAATACACGCGGCCGCCAAAGGACTGAAATATCGAATGGAATTGGGAAAATCCGCCCCGTGCGCAACAAATGCACCATGCACCGGAACCGGGCTTCCGCATCCTTCAAACCGGACCACTTTCGGCCCTCTCTCAGTATGGTTTTGGGATATCATGGGCAAATTTGGGCGTCAATGGGAAAATCCCTTTTCCCGGGGTTGGATAGATTCCATATTCATAAGCCGTTAAGTTTAACGAAAGGTTATGATGCTGCCCGCCGAAGCGGGCCGCAGCCTTTGATTTTCCACCTGAAATTGAAAAGCCAGTTGGCCTGTAAGCCGGGTTCTGTATGGCTCCGGTTGTGCCGGAACGTGGCAGCCATTCATCTGGGACGCTGTTTGCACAACGCCTCGCGCAACCCACCCGGACGACGGACCCGGAAACAGGCCTGGCGCTTGCGCGCACATGTCATCCCTATTCGGTCTTGCTCCCGGCGGGGTTTACCATGCCGGTCCTGTTGCCAGTCCCGCGGTGGGCTCTTACCCCACCTTTTCACCCTGACCCGGCAAGCCGGGCGGTCTGTTTTCTGTGGCACTTTCCCTGGGGTCGCCCCCGCCGGACGTTATCCGGCGCCGTGTTTCCGTGGAGCCCGGACTTTCCTCACCCTGCGGCCTTTCGACCATTGCAAAGCGCGGCTGCCCGGCCAACTGGCAGCCGCTCTTTAGACGAGGCCGGAGACCAAGGAAAGCCCTAAACGCAGGAAAGCGGACGGTTCAGACAAAGCGAGGGGCGAAATCGGCCTGATAGGCCTCGTCGACGATCCGGCCATGCAGGAGCAGTTCGGCACCAAGCCGGCCGATCTCGTCCGAACTCTTCGCCGCAGCACCACATCCGCCGGTCAGAACCCCGATGCGGGCTTCGGAGGTCCAGCCGATCGCCGGATAGCCGGTCGGCGTGTAGGATGTGACGCAGGAGGTGCTGGAGATCGACCGAACCGCAAGGCCCGGCACCAGATCTCCCATATTGGCGATAAGATGGTCGCGCGCTGCCGGATCGCCATCGGTGCGGAACCAGTCTCGCCTGTCCTTGTCGGTTTCAAGCGGGATATCGGTCGGATCGCCACCAATCTTCAGATAGATGCGGCCGTCCGGATAGCGGATTGGCGGCAGCATATAGATGCCAGCCATGATATCCTCGGGCTCGTAGATGAGCGACGGCATCGCGGAGAGCCGATCGGCTTCGGCCTCATCGACCTCGAAGAACACCACCGTTCGGCCATAGACCTTGAGATCGAGCGGCTCGGGAAGCAGGCCGGGACGATTGGTGAACCCGCCCGCTGCCAACAGAACCCTGTCGACCTCGATCAGTTCCCCGGCCGATGTCTCGACCGTTACGCCGGACGGCCGAGCCTTCAGCCCGACCGCATAATCGGAAACGATGCGCGCGCCGGCCTTTTCCGCGAGAATGGATTGCGCGGCAACCAGCCGGCGCGGGCTGATATAGCCGGCCGACTGCGGCTCGAACACCGCATCCGACCCTTCCGGAAACCGGAAATAGGGGAAGATGTCGGCAAGTCCTCGGTCATCAAGATCCGACGTTACGGCATTCAGCCGCCGGGCGGCATCACGGATATTGGCGACATATTGCTGGCTGCGCCCCGTGGTCAGGCCCGAAATCAGCGCCCCCTTTTCACCGAAGAAGGAGATGCCGCTCCGCGCTTCTATATCGCGGTAGCGCGCAATCGACCGATTGGCGAGCCTTGCCCAGGTCTCGTCCGGATCGATGGTGCGGGTAATCCGTCCCTCGTCGTAATGGCTGGCAAAGACACCCTGATGGTGCTGACGCTCGACCGGTTCATCCGGCCCGATCAGAACCACCGAGGCGCCGCTTTCCGCCAGATGGCGAGCCGCCGCCGCTCCCATCATCCCGCGTCCGACAATGGCAAAGGTTTGCTGCATGGCTCGTCCTTACTCTGATCTCTTGCCTTCACCGACTGAGGTAACGCAAGGCGCCAACAACCAGCAAGAGGCAAATACCGCCCAGCATCGCCATTTGATTTGGCTGACCCCAGCGCCGCACTCGACGTAACAGCTCCTCTTGACCTGCCGAAGCAGGCAGTTCCGACCTGCAAACCTCATGAAGGGCCGAGATACGCATCTGGCGCAGAAAAAACGCGGCATAGAGCGCGACAGCGAAATAGAGAATCGTGAACGTCGGCGTGAACGGAAAGGATCTGTTGACGCCATCGACGAAACGAAGGCTGGCGATCGTCAGAGACAGAACGCTTGCGAGGATCGCGAGCGGGTAAAGCCGGTAGCGAAAAAGAACCGGAATGGGAAAGAGTAGCGCCGGAAGAGAAAAGGAAGGGGAGAAACGATCCAACATCTTCGCCTTCCTGTAGTAATGCGCCATGCGCTCATCGGACCCGAACGCGGCCGAGAACACGGTGTCGGGGATATCCGGAACGGCAGTCTCTTGGGTCTGGAGAGTGAGGCTGACCGCCTGCCGCGGCATGACACGCTCCATGGCTTCCAGCAGATAGTCGGCCTTGTCGTTTGAGAGCCGCTCATAGAGGACGCGGTCATGATGGAGGAACTGAAAGCGCAGCTCCATGTCCTCAAGGATTGTCCAGTAGTCTCCCATACGCTCGCGCATTGCCGCGGGCGTGAGAAAATGCACCTCACCTTCCTCCAATGGCCGAATATCGCGCTGCATCGCATCAACGAGATCGTTGAGCATCACCGACGTCAGCCAGTCGGCATCCTTGAACGGCGTCGCTTCGAGCGCGTCGAAAACCGCCTGCCATCTCGAGCGTCGCGTTTCCCAGGGCTTGCGTTGGTCAAGCGCCTGCAGAAGCCTGATCACTTCCGGATCGGCTCCCTGCTCACTTGAAGCGATCAGCTCAACCGGTTCGGTCCCGATGCCATCTTCCATCGGTTCGGAGACGGCTTGCAGATGCTGCCTTTCCTCTGAAGAGAAAAGATGGCCGGACAGCTCTTCCGGCTGAGGCGAGCCGTTGTCCGACGTTTCCGACGATGGCTGGTCAACAGGTGTCGGCTCATCCTCACCCGAGCGATCGTCGGCAGCAGACAGAAGACCGGTCTGGGCGAGATAGATGGCAAAATCCCGCGCCTCGACCAGCCGCTGAAACCCGTCAGGATCTTCGTCGGGCCGTGTCTGACGCAAGCGAACCGCATAGGCCTTGCGGATCGCCTTCGGATCATCGGTGACGTTAATACCGAGCGTTGCCCAAGGCTCTTCGTTTTCGCTCATGCCTGACACCAGGCTTCTTTCATCAACACTTGATTTTAGTCCTCGCGAAAGACGAAAGTATCGAACTGGTCGAGAAAGCGCCGGAACTCGGCTCGCACTGCATCAAGATTGCGTATCTTCTGATCCTCAAGCTCTGCATGAAAGCGCATGAGACCATCAGCGATCACCTGGCGGTCGTCGCCGAGCGCTTCGGCATAGAGACGTTCCGCCCGCGAGATCAGTTCTCGATTTTCCTGCTGGTCACGGGGCGCAAGCTTGATGGCGGCGAGCGCCTCGAACCGGCGCGCGAGTTCCTTTTCGTCAAGTCCGCTCGTATTGGCGAAGACTGCCGTCTGCCTGTTCTGGTTGGAATCGACGACAGCCTCGACCTGCAGGGCGCCATTGATATCATAGGTGAACCGCACCGAGATCGTTTCCCGTCCCGCAGGGCCCTTCGGAACCGCCACTTCTATTTCCCCGATCATCACATTGTGCTCGGGTCGCAGATTTTCACCCTGATAGATCGGAAAGGCCACCTTGGTCTGATCGTCGCTGACCGTTGTGAAATTCTCCGACCGGCTGATCGGCACAATGGCATTGCGGTGAATGATCGGCGTTACGATCCGTTCGCGCTGACCATCTGGCCGGTCGCGTGACGAACCGACACCCAGCGTGAACGGGCAGATGTCCGTGAGAAGCACATCTTCTACCGCCGCATCGCGCGCCTTCAGCGCCGCCTGAATCACCGCCCCGCGGGCAACCACTTCATCCGGATTGATGTTGGTAAAAGGGAACTTGCCGAACAGCCTTGCTACCATCTGCCGCACGAGCGGCATGCGGGTGGCTCCGCCAACGAGGATGATCGCATCCAATTCGGACGGATCGATCGCGGCATCGCGCAGCGCCCGTTCCATCGGATGCCGCAGCCGCCGAACCAGATCCTCGCAGGCCGCCTCGAACTCGCTGCGGCTGACATGGCCCTCGATTTCGCCTCCCGACAGCGGAAAACGGAATTTGGCCTCATCCACCATCGACAATTCGATCTTTAGCTTGTCGGCGGCCCTGAGAATGCGCACCCGATCACCACGCGAGAGATCCTCGAAGGACAGGGCTGCCTTCCGGGCCATGATCTGGCCCAGACGATCGCTGAAATCGTTGCCACCGAGAAAATTGTCTCCGGAGGACGCCCGGATTTCGAAAACGCCATCGAACTTGTGCATGATGGAGACATCGAACGTGCCGCCACCCAGATCCAGCACGAGGAACTGGCCATCATCCTTGACCTCCAGCCCGTAGGCGAGGATGGCAGCGGTTGGTTCGTTGATCAGCCGGTCCACCTTCAGGCCCGCCAGATGCGCCGCCTGAAACGTCGCCTTGCGTTGGGTATCATTGAAATAGGCGGGACAGGAAATCACGATTTCGTCGATCGTCTCGGACGACTGTGATCTGAAATCCTCCATCAGCGAACGCAGCACGAGCGCCGACAGCTCTTCGGCACGGAAAGTTTTCTTGCCGATTTCGACTGTCTTTTCCGTCCCCATCCAGCGTTTGAAGGAGGACACTGCGGCAGTCGGATCGGTGAGCGCCATCTCGCGTGCTGCCGCCCCCACAACGACATTGCCATCCTTGTCTACGGCAACAACCGATGGGGTCAACAACGAGCCATGGGCATTGGGAATGAGAACCGGCCCGCCATCCTGAAAGACGCCGATGAGGGAGTTGGTGGTGCCAAGATCAATGCCGATCAATGCCATACTGAAAGCCTGTACAGAATGAATAGCCGCCCCAGTCGGCAAGCACGCCAACTCTAAGCACAACAAAGAATGGCAAGTCCAGTGCGATCACAACGCTTTAAGCAGGCGGTGCAGCGTGTCGATGGTCGAGAAATCGGCGACGCCATCGACGCGCTCGGGCCGGAAATGACGCTGGAAGGCAGCGACGTCGCCCTCGGTCCGCTCGCAGAATTCGCCGCTGACAGGCGTGTTATAGCCATAAAAGCCAAGCATGGCCTGCAACGCCTCCACCGGCGGACCGGCATCGCCGCGCTGGAAGAAGCGACCGCCCGCAATCGCGGTCGGTTCGATCCAGTGACCGACACCGGATTGCGCGAGGAGTTTCCAGGGAAACTTTTCGCCCGGATCAATCTTGCGCACCGGCGCGACATCGGAATGACCAAGAACGCGCTCAGGGACAATCGCGTGACGGGCAATGATATCCTGGCATAGCGCGATCACCGCATCGATCTGCGGCGCATGAAAATCCGGAAGACCGGCCGGATGACCGGGATTGGCGATCTCGATGCCGATCGAACAGGAATTGATGTCGGTCTGGCCCTTCCAAACGCTCTTGCCGGCATGCCAGGCGCGTTTTTGTTCCGGCACCATCTGGACCACGCGGCCGTCCTCGAAGACGAAATAGTGGCTCGAGACCTGGCTCTCGGGATTGACCAGCCAGTCGAGCGCGCCCTGCGCGGACGGCATGCCGGTATAGTGCAGGACGATCATATCCGGCTTGAGGCCATTGGCGCGCTCACCGAAATTCGGCGACGGCAGGACGCTCGCCCTGGCATAATCAGGCGCAAACAGGCTCATGCGGCGCGCAGTTCTTTCTCGATCGCCGCATAGGCCGCGTTGAAGCGCGCCATCCGGTCATGCGCGATGGCATGGAAGGATTGCGGCACCCCGCGCGACACCAGAAGATCCGGGTGATGCTCGCGCACAAGCGCGCGATACTGCCGCCGGATTGTCTGCAGGTCATCCTGCCGCGACACACCGAGAACCCGATAGGGATCGTGGCCGCCGACAAAGACATGCCGCGCCGTGATCTGCTCGAAACGCTCCTCGCTCATCAGAAAGATGGCGGCGACATTTTCAAGAAACTGCATCTCGTTCTCATGGATGGCGCCGTCTGCTTTGGCGATATGGAAGAGGCCATCGAGAACATTTTCGAGAACCGGGCAATCCTGCGCACCGCTGGAGCAAAGACCCGCCAGCTTTCCGGCATAGGCTTCGTAACCCGCCACATCCTGCTTGGCGAGATTGTAAAGCCGTGCCACATTCTGCGCTTCGCTTTCCGGATAGTCGAAGATCTGCTGGAAAGCCTGCACTTCACCGGATGTCACGATGCCGTCGGCCTTCGCCATCTTGGCCGAAAGCGCAATCACTGCCACCGAAAACGCGACCTTGCGACGGGTTTCCGGATCACCTTCGAAAACCGTCCGGATCGCTTCGATAAGCGCATGAAGTGCATTGGAGGCCTTATCTGCCACCGCACCCAGCAATTTTTCCCAATAGGACATGAGATCGTCCGGTTCCGAATATCTGTTCAACCTTCGACAGGGTGACCAGTTATGAAGGCAAATGCAAGGCAGCAACAGCATGAAATTTTCGTAATGCTGAACGGAGCGGAAATGATTTTCCGCCCCGTTCGAAAGCCCGTGTGATCTCGCGGAATCAGCCGCAGATGCGCTTCTTTGTAACGACCGACTCACCGCGGTTGTTGACAGTTTTGGTGATCTTGGTACGGCACTGGACCGGAACCAGAACCTTCGGCACCGGTGTGACGACGACAACCTTGGGCTGCGGCTTGACCACCTGGATGCGAACCGTATCGGCAAGGCTGGGGGCGGCCATGGCCGTTACGCCAAGCGCCGTGCAAACTGCGAGCATGATCTTCATGGTTCTCTCCTTCGTTTGTTGCGATACACGAAGGGAAAACGCGTCCATCCACTTTCGGTTCCTTACCACGCGACGCGAATGCTGATCCGCGCGGTTTTCCACAGGACCGACGAAACGGAATTCGACTGAAACGATTATATTCGGCGCCACCTGCCAGACGATGGAAAAACATGCCTCAAATGCCCGATTTTCTTGAATTCTTCACTTTACAGATGCGTCCGGCTGCATCATCCATTCGCCCGAAACAGACCGTGAGATGAACGGAGACAACAATGGCCAAACAGAAAGTCGCAATGCTGACCGCCGGGGGGCTCGCTCCCTGTCTATCTTCCGCCGTGGGCGGTCTCATCGAGCGCTACACCGATATCGACCCCGATGTTGAACTGATTGCCTACAAGTCGGGCTATCGCGGCCTGTTGATGGATTACAAGATCGAAATCACCCGCGAGATGCGCGAGAAGGCCCATGTGCTGCACCGCTACGGCGGTTCCCCGATCGGCAACAGCCGCGTCAAGCTCACCAATGTTGCCGATTGCCTCAAGAACGGCTTGATCAAGGAAGGCGAAAACCCGCTCAAGGTGGCGGCCGAGCGCCTGGCCAAGGATGGCGTCACCATCCTGCATACAATCGGTGGTGACGACACCAACACGACCGCAGCCGATCTCGCCGCCTATCTTGGCGCCAACGGTTACAAGCTGACCGTGGTCGGCCTGCCGAAAACCGTCGACAACGATGTCGTACCGATCAAGCAGTCGCTCGGCGCCTGGACCGCCGCCGAAATCGGCGCCCGCTTCTTCGATCATGTTTCCAACGAACAGAGTGCGGCACCGCGTACGCTCGTCATCCATGAAGTCATGGGGCGCCATTGCGGCTGGCTGACGGCGGCAACCGCCCGCGCCTATATGCAGCGGACGGCGCATAACGAATATATCGAAGGCTTCATGATGAATTCGCAGCTGAAGAACATCGATGGCCTTTATTTGCCGGAAACGCATTTCGATATGGAGGCCGAAGCCGCCCGCCTCAGGGACATCATGGACCGCACCGGCTTCGTGACCCTGTTCGTCTCGGAAGGCGCCTGCCTCGATGAAATCGTCGCCGACCGCGAAGCAGCCGGCGAGGAAATCAAGCGCGACGCCTTCGGCCACGTGAAGATCGACACGATCAATGTCGGCAACTGGTTCCAGAAGCATTTCGCCAAGCTTCTGCAGGCAGAGCGCTCGATGGTGCAGAAATCGGGCTACTATGCCCGTTCGGCCCCGGCCAACTATGACGACCTGCGCCTGATCCAGAGCATGGTCGATCTCGCCGTCGAAAGCGGCCTCAACGGCGTCTCGGGCGTCACCGGTCATGACGAAGAGCGCGGCGATCGCCTGCGGACGATTGAATTCGAACGCATCAAGGGTGGCAAGCATTTCGACACATCTGCACCCTGGTTCGGCGAAATAATGGACGCGATCGGCCAGCCCTGGAAGGCCCATTGATTCATTCGGGCGGGGCCAAAACCCCGCCCTTTTCTTGCTCGACTACTATATTGATATAAGTCAAGGCGCTGGGGCGCCCGAATGCCGATGATCTTCTCACCAGACAGGAGATCCGCATGGCCGGCATCGAAACAATCCGCACCGAGATCGACGCGATCCTCAAGGAGCTTGAGGCGGCGCAGACGCGGGCTCAAGCAAGCAGCAAACCGGAAAGCGATGGCGCCAAGCCAGACGAAAGCGGTCCGCCCATCGATATCGCAAGCGCCATCGAAGCGTTGGGCGAGTTGCGCGATCAACTGGAAAAGGCGGCGGGCGAAGCAGGCGATGCCATTACGGAACATCCGATCGCCGCGACTGCCGCTGCCTTTCTTCTCGGCCTGATCATCGGCCGTATATCCAAAGGACTATGACCATGAAACCGGATCGCTTCGACAATCTCAGCCGTCTGGCCGGACTGCTCTACAAGGTCGATTCCACCATCGCCAGCATAAGGTTGCGGCTTTATGCCACGCGGACAGGGCTTGGCCTCGCCGCTGTTCTTTTGTCCGTGTTCGGCCTGACCATGCTCGGTGTTGCCACCTTCTATGCGCTCGAGACATTGTGGGGACCGATCGTGGCGGCCCTGATCGTCGCCACAGCCGCTTTTGTGATCGCCATCATCCTTGCCGTGGTTGCCGCGACCGCCAAACCGGGTCGCGAACATGATCTGGCAATGGAACTGCACCAATCCTCTCTGGATGCGCTCCTGGCGGAGGGTCGTGCGGCCACCCGCGACCTCACCTCGATCGACCTTCGGCATCCGTTCGACAATGCCCTGCTGGGACTCGTCGGACCGCTCGCATCGATTCTGGTGAAGGGGATCCGCAAAACGCCGAAAGACGACACGAACAAACCGGCTTGACGCAGATTTCGGCATTCAAAGTCGAGCCCGGCGTGGAGCTATGCAATTCTTGCAAGCTTTACCGATTGTTAGCGTTACTTTTTCGTCAATACGGGCTTAAGGATTACCTGATATACCACAACCATAGGATTGCGTCACCGGTCGCTTAAGCGAGAAGAGTGCGCACCTTTTCGCCCACCCTTGCCCAAAGTGATCGAATGAGGTATCAGGGCGTTAAGAAACGTGAACGCAAGGCGCGCTGAAAGCTGGCCGAAGCCATGCAAATTGCGCGATACAGCGGAGCTGGAATATGAAGCTTGTAGCACGGATTGCCGTCATATCAGGAACTTTGGGTATGCTGGCCTCCTGCACGACGTCGAAGGTGACGTCTGTCGTGCCGGATTCCAAGCCATCGGCCCAGGAACTGGCAGCCCTTCGCGCCACCTATGGCGCCGATGCGACGGCGACAGACAAGCCGGTAACCGATGCCAACGGCAAGCCGGTCGTCGAGACCAAGCCGCTCGATCTTGCCACCGACAAGACCGTTGCCATGGCCTATGCCATGCCGGCGCCCCGTCCGGACATCCAGCTCGCTGCGGCCGATTCCCAGCTGAATGCCACCCTGGCGGCAGTGGAAAACGGCGCAACCGTTGCCTCGCCCGTCTCTCTGCAGGAAACGGCTTCGCTCGATGCGGAAACCGCAACCACGGAAGTCATTGCCGCTGCGGTTCCGACGCCGGCTGATCGGTCCGACGCTGCAATCACCACCGCATTGGTGGCCGATGCACCGAAGACCCGTTCGCTGGATGCCTTTGCCGCCGCGACGACGACCAGCAGCAAGAACCCGAATCTCAATCACCTGATTTCGAAATATGCCGCACTCTACGATGTGCCGGAACATCTGGTGCATCATGTGGTCCGCCGCGAAAGCAACTATAATCCCGGTGCAGTCCATCGCGGCAATTGGGGTCTGATGCAGATCCGCTACAACACTGCCAAGGGCCTCGGCTATGACGGTTCGGCAAGCGGTCTTCTGGATGCCGAAACCAACCTGAAATATGCCGTGAAATATCTGCGTGGCGCCTGGATCGTCGCAGAGAAGGACGCCAAGAAAGCCGACTGGCTTTATCGCACCGGCTATTATTACGAAGCCAAGCGCAAGCGCCTTCTCGACCGGCTCTATTGAGAGTTTGATATCCGGGATAGTTCAAAGGGGCCATCGGCCCCTTTTGCTTTTGGTGTTTCCTGAACCTTCTCGTTCAGTGATCTTTGGCCTCACTCTTCCGCAGGCGCTTCGAGCTGCGGCACAGCGTCGGGATCGGCATTCACCGGTTCGCTTTCCGGCGGCAATTGCGGCACCCGGGCCGCTTCCATGACCTTGGCCACCAGCTTCTGCGGCAGATATCCGAGATCGGATGGCGTCAGCCCCAGCCGCACGACGACCAGTTTCTCCGATGGAATGACGGCAATCGACTGCCCGTCATGGCCCCTTGCCCAATAGGTATCGACCGGCAGACCGAAGTCAGCGTTCGGCTTGTCATCGGGCCCGAGCTTCCAGGCCTGCGCGCCGGTATATTCACCCTTCGAGACCTCTGTCCCGGTCGAAACCAGCTGCATATAGTCCGGAGACAGGATCTGGTTGCCGTTCCAGTCGCCACCATTGAGCAACAGCAACCCGAAACGGGCCCAGTCGCGCCCCGTCGCATACATCAACGAACCGCCGGAGAAAGTGCCGCGACTATCGGTTTCCATGACCGCGCTGCGCATGCCGATCGGCCCGAACAGAGCCTTGCGCGGATAGAGAAGCGCTTCCTGAACATCGGTGAACGTATTCATCCACATCCGGGTCAGCGCCACCGCCGATCCGGTCGTATATTCGAACTTGGTGCCCGGCGGCGCTTCAAGCGGCTTGGAGCGGACGAAAGCAGTCTGATCGGGCTCCAGGAAAAGCATGCGCGTCACATCATTGACGTCGCCATAGGTTTCCTCGAGATCGAGCCCGCTTTGCATGGCAAGAAGGTCGGAAAGCTTGATGGCGGCACGGCCATCCGGCCAGTCGGGAAAGAGCTTGTCCTGTCCATAGGAAAGCTTGCCTTCCGCGACCCGCATTCCGACAAGCGCGCCGGTGATCGTCTTGGTCATCGACCAGCCCAGAAGCGGCGTATTGGCGGAGAAACCCGCAGGATAGTACTCGCCGATGATCCTGCCATCCTTGACGACGACAACGGCCCGCACACCGGGGCCGGCAAGCGCCGGATCAGAAATGATGGCGTTAACCTGCTGGTGATTTGCGAGACTGACTTGATCGCCGAGCGGCCATTCGAAATCGGATTCCGGCGCAATGACCGGCTCCGCCGCAAGGCTGATCGCCTTGACTGCAGCGAGATCATGATCGGGAACGCTTGCGCAGCCCAGTCCGGCGCGATTGACGGCATATTCGGTGGCAAAGATGCCGAAAATGCTGGCGCTGAAAGTCGCATCATCGACCTGCTTGACGCTGACATATTTCAGGATCGGATGGCCCGGCGCCTGAACGTCGACTGCCAGGACTTCCGCAGGATCACGTTTGGCAAGAAAATGGTTGGAGCAAACCATCTTGACCGAATAGGCGGTCGCAACGCGCAGCAGTTCGGGCGGCGAAACATAGAGCCAACCGGCGGCGCCCAGACAGAGGATCAGGACGAGAAATACAAACCATTTCAAAATTCTGGCGACAATACGCATGACAGGCTCCAAATTCCCGTTGAGCAGAACAGGAATAGACGCAAAGGGGAAGTGCGAAAAGCTGCCTTTCCAGACTTTTCACATTATGCCGAAAGCGCACCGAAGGATGAGTCTGTCCTGACGACAAAGGGTGCAACCGCGCTTGCCGGAATGGGGCGCGAAATCAGGTAACCCTGAATCGCGTTGGCGCCCATCTGCCTGAGGCGTTCCAGCTGCGCTTCGTTCTCCACCCCTTCGACGATCGTGGGCACCCCAAAGGCCCGCCCCAGCCGCATGATGACATCGATCAGCTGCATGTCCCGGCTGTCATCGATAAGCCCGCGCGTGAAGGATCGATCGACCTTGATGGAATCGATCGGAAACTGTCGCAGATGGCTGAGCGAGGAAAAGCCCATGCCGAAATCGTCGAGCGCCACGCGGACGCCGATCTGACGCAACTGTTGGAGCACGGTTCGAACGATGCCCGGATCGAGCGTGAAGATGGATTCGGTGATTTCGATGGTGAGCCGCGACGGCGCGATCCTATGTCGATCGAGCGCATGTTGCACTTCAATGACATAGCGGGGATCGCTGAATTCGTCACCCGAAACATTGACCCCGACACCGATCATATCGGGCCAGGCCGCGGCATCCGCAAGGGCGCGCTCCAGCACGAACCGGCCGAGCGCCATGATATGGCCGGTGCGTTCGGCAATCGGAATGAATTCGTCGGGCGCGATGATCCCCCGCGACGGATGCCGCCAGCGAACCAGCGCCTCGAAACCAGTGACATCGCGGGCAGATGCCGTCACGATCGGCTGATACTCGACAAAGAAATCGCCATCTGCAAGGCCCCGCGCGATGTCCTGTTCCATCTGCATCAGGCCGAGGACGGAGCGCGCCATCGCATCATCATGAAAAAGATGCGCCGAGCCGACAATCTCCTTGGCCCCATAGAGCGCGGTGTCTGCCTTGCGCATGAGGTCGGCAAGGCTACTGTCCTCCGGTTCGAGCCAGGCGATGCCGATGGAAAGTCCGATAATCGCCCGGCCATGCGCCAGTTCAAACGGCTCTTCCAGCAACGCCTCCACCTGCCCTGCCAGGCGCTCCAGAAAGGCTCGGTCGTGGTTCTGCCGCACCAGGAGCACGAATTCATCGCCACCGAGCCGATAGAGGGTGGAAATCCTGCCGAAGGCCTGCGCGAGCCGTTGGGCAAACTGGCGCAGCAATTCATCGCCCGCCGCATGGCCCTGCGTATCGTTGACATGCTTGAACCGGTCGAGATCGAGCAAGAGGATCGCCGGACGATAGCGTCCGCGATGACGCGCCTCGATGCAGGTTGCGATATCGCGTTCCAGCGCCTGACGATTGGCGAGACCGGTCAACGTATCGCGCAAGGCCATGTCCGAAATCAGCCGCTCACGGTGACGCTGGAGACGAAGTTCCCGCAGCAGACGTTCACGCTGAAGCCCGAAACGATAGAAGAAGAGACCAAAGATGATCGGCATCAGCGCCACCAGCATTTCGGCCGGATTGTCGAGCCCGATTGCAAGCGTATGCGTTGAAAGCCCAATCTTGAGAGGGCCTTCGAGTGCCTCAAATGAAAAAATGACGAGGGGCAACAGCGCCCCGATGGCCGAGCCTGCGAAAGCATATCGCAACGGAATACCCGGCAGCAACGTCCGTAACATCATGTTAGTCGCTCCTGCTATATGGCGGGAACGCTATCGACGAAAGCTTAACGTTTTCTTATCCCGGTCGAAACGCTGTCAGATTACGGCACATCAGGAAGACCCGACCTTTCCCACAGCCACATTAGACCGCTGTCATGAAAGTTTCGTGGAACTGCAATAGGCCGTGCATAGTGATCATCTTCAGGGATCAACGATGGAAATCTACGGCAAGACACCCCGTTTCGGCATGGATGAACGCCTCAAGGGCGCGCTGTTGCAACACAAGCCGCTGACGCGGGCCGGTCTCTCCGAGCGACTGTTCGGCTGGATGTTCTCAGGTCTCGTCTATCCGCAGATCTGGGAAGATCCCGAAGTGGATCTCGCAGCGATGGAACTTAGGCCGGAACACCGCATCGCCACCATCGCCTCCGGCGGCTGCAACATGCTGACCTATCTCGCAGCCGGTCCGGCCTCCATCGATGTCGTCGATCTCAACGCCAGCCACATCGCGCTCAACCGTCTGAAAATCGCTGCCTTTGCCCATCTGCCGAACCATGCCGATGTCATCCGCTTTTTCGGCCGTGCCGATGAGCGCGCAAACTCCGTCGCCTATGATCGCTTCATAGCCGAAAAGCTCGAACCGTCAGCACGGCGTTATTGGGAAAGCCGCCGGCTGAACGGGCGTCGGCGCATCGATCTCTTCAACCGCAATATCTACCGCTCGGGACTTCTCGGACGCTTCATCGGGGCCAGCCACATGGCCGCCAAGGTCTATGGCGTCGACCTGACCGAACTGGTGCGCGCCCGCGGGCTCGATGAACAGCGTCAGTTCTTCGACAACAAGATCGCTCCGATCTTCGAACGCAAGACCGTGCGCTGGATCACTGCCCGCAAGAGTTCTCTGTTTGGGCTCGGTATTCCCCCGCGCCAGTTCGATGAACTTGCAAGCCTTTCGAGCGAGAAATCGCTCGCCGGTGTGCTGCGCCAGCGGGTCGAAAAGCTGGTCTGCAATTTCCCGCTCGAGGAAAATTACTTCGCCTGGCAGGCCTTCGCACGTCGCTACCCAAGGCCCGAAGAGGGCAACATGCCGCCCTACCTTGCCGAGCGCAACTATCGCCCGATCAAGGACCGGCTCGACCGCGTCACGCTTCATCATACCGATTTTGCCACAATGCTTTCGGTAAAGCCTGCCCGATCGATGGATCGCTATGTCCTGCTTGACGCCCAGGACTGGATGACCGATGCCCAGCTCGCCGGTCTCTGGAGCGAAATCAGCCGCACCGCGCGCGATGGCGCCCGCGTCATTTTCCGCACCGCCGCTGAAAAGAGCATCATCGAAGGCCGCCTGCCCTATGGTATTGCCAGCCAGTGGACCTATCTGTCCGAACGATCCGCCGAGCTCAACGAGCAGGACCGGTCGGCCATCTATGGTGGCTTCCACATCTATGAGAAGATCGCATGAACGGACCGATCGCCGAGACCAGTCTGGCCCATGCAGACCTGATGGACCGGACTTACCGCTATCAGAAATATATCTATGACCTGACGCGCAAATATTATCTGCTCGGTCGCGACCGCACGATTGCCGGACTGAACCTTGCTCCCGGTCGGAGCCTGCTCGAAATCGGTTGCGGCACGGGGCGCAACCTTGCGATGGCAGCCCGGCGCCATCCTGGCGCAGTCTTCTACGGCCTCGATATCTCCGCCGAAATGCTTGCACTGGCCCGGGCCCGGCTGGGCGAAAACCTGCTCCGTCCAGAGGATCTGAAACTCCTTGATGCGGCAAGCTTCCGCCCCGAAGATTTCGACACCGACGGTTTCGACCGGATCCTGATCTCCTATGCACTGTCGATGATACCGGACTGGCGCGGAACGATCGAGCGTGCCGTCGATGCGCTAGCGCCCGATGGCGAATTGCACATCGTCGATTTCGGCGAACAGGATCGCCTTCCCGCTTGGTTCCGCAGGGCCCTTCGCAGCTGGCTCGCCCGCTTCCATGTCACCCCGCGTGCCGAACTGCCCGCCATGCTTGAAGCCATTTCCGCCAAGCGTAATCTGACACTACACAGCACGACTCTCGTGCGCGATTATGCCCGGCTCTTCATCCTGAAACGCTCCTCCGCACAGGTTGGCGGCTGAAACCGCCATCCCTGTGCCAGTTTTCGCTTGAAACTAACGCATTTTTTACGATGATGTGGGACAACGGAGGTTCAAGCCTTCGGTGAGGCCGCGAACGCGCTGGCATGGTCGGAGGCAATGTTCAAGTGCGTCAAGTCGGGAAGAACATGCGCCGTCTCGCGAACCTCGTGCTGCCGTTGCTTCTGGTAATGGCCTCCTGCTCCACCGTGGAATATGATCTCGTCGAGACTGCTTCGGTGCAACCGAAGTTCCATGACACCGATCCGCAGGATTTCGGTCCCAAGACCCCGCATCATCACTCCGTTCACGGCATCGACGTGTCGAAATGGAATGGCGATATCGACTGGCGCAAGGTCAAGGCCTCCGGCGTCTCGTTCGCCTTCATCAAGGCAACAGAGGGCAAGGATCGCGTTGATCCGAAGTTCTCCGAAAACTGGCGCGGCGCCTCGGCTGCTGGCGTCGCACAGGCGCCCTATCACTTCTACTATTTCTGCTCGACGGCAGATGAACAGGCCAACTGGTTCATCAGCAATGTGCCGAAAGAATCGAGCTATCTTCCGCCGGTTCTCGATGTCGAGTGGAACGGCGAATCCAAGAATTGCCGCTACCGCCCCTCCAAGGAAACGGCGGTTCAGGAGTTGCAGCGATTCCTCGACCGGCTGGAAGCGCATTATGGCAAGCGCCCGATCATTTATACCTCGGTCGATTTCCACCGCGACATTCTGGTCGGCGAGTTCAAGCGCTATCACTTCTGGCTGCGTTCGGTCGCCAACCATCCGAACAATGTCTATGAGGATCGCCGCTGGGCCTTCTGGCAATATACCTCGACCGGCGTGATCCCCGGAATCGACGGCTCGACGGACATCAATGTCTTCGCAGGCTCGCGCAAGAACTGGCAGAACTGGGTCACCTCGGTTTCGGGCGGCTGATGCTCAGCCGGATACGATGATCAGGACAGCCTGATTCTTGCCAGCGGCTTTGCCAAACAGATCTCTGTGTTTGCTGGCAACTTTGTCTCGTTTACACTTGAGCGTGACTTGCATCTGCCGCATTCTTCTGGAAAAGCTCACATCTCGAAACGTCGTCTGGCCGGAAAACAGCCTGACGACGCTCTGGTATTGAAAAGGTTGCATGATCATCTTGACCGAATGGGCTTTTCTTCGGCCAAAATGACCATGCATCGTCAGCGATTTCGGAAGGATTGTTCATGCATCTGCCCCGCCCCCTGGCAATTCTGTGCGCAGGCGCACTGTCCCTCGCATATCCTGCACTCGCATCGGCGCAGGCAGCGGCCTGTGGTGGCGATCTCGCATCCTTTCTGGATGGCGTGAAGGCAGAGGCGATTGCCAAGGGCCTGTCGGCAGAAGCGGCCGACCGGGCGCTCGCAGGAGCGGCGATCGACAAGAAGGTGTTGAGCCGCGATCGCGGCCAGGGCGTGTTCCGCCAGACATTCCTCGAATTTTCCAAGCGCACGGTGAGCCAGCCCCGTCTTGATATCGGCCGCCAGAAGATGAAGGCGCATGCCGCGACCTTTGCCAAGGCTGAAGCCGACTATGGCGTGCCGGCACCGGTGATCACCGCCTTCTGGGCCATGGAAACCGATTTCGGCGCTGTGCAGGGTGATTTCAACACTCGCAACGCGCTCGTGACTTTGGCGCATGATTGCCGCCGCCCGGAACTTTTCCGGCCGCAACTGCTCGCCCTCATCGCAATGGTCCAGCATGGCGACCTCGATCCCCAGACCAACACCGGCGCCTGGGCCGGCGAAATCGGCCAGGTACAGATGCTGCCGAAAGACATCATTGCCTTTGGCACCGACGGCGATGGCGACGGCCATGTGAACCTGAAGAAGAGCGAAGACGACGTGATCCTCACGGCGGCACGCTTCATCCAGAGCCTCGGCTTCAAACGCGGCGAACCCTGGATCCAGGAAGTCACGATCCCGCAGACCCTGCCCTTCGAAAAGACCGGCCTCGGTGGCACGCTCACGGCTGCCGACTGGTTCAAGCTCGGAGTTCAGCCGCGGGATGGCAACACCCAGTTCGGCACCCTGCCCGCAGCCCTGGTTTTGCCGCAGGGCCGTTTCGGACCGGCCTTCCTGACCTATCCGAACTTCGGCATTTATCTCGAATGGAACCAGTCCTTCATCTACACGACCTCGGCGGCCTATTTCGCCACCCGCCTTGCCGGCGCCGAACCCTATATCAAGGGCCAGCCGCAGGAAGGTCTTTCCTCTGATGCAATGAAGGAATTGCAGACCAAACTGCAGGGTCGCGGCCATGATGTCGGCAAGATCGACGGTATCCTTGGCGGCGGCACACGCGTTGCCATCCAGAAGGAACAGCAACGGCTTGGCATGCCCGCAGACGGATGGGCAACGCAGGATCTGCTCAACGCCCTCTGATTTTCCCAAGGCAAACCGGCGCTGATTGACGGCGCCGGATGATCAATCCGGCAGGCCATTTCAATTTCGGGTGGCTGCCGGAAACGACTCCTGATAGCGCAATGGCATCTCATGTGAAGGGATTGCCATGACCGCGCCGAAAAGCACCACGATTTCGCCTCTTGCCTGGATGCTGTTGATCATCCTCGGTCTTCTGTG
The DNA here is from genome assembly GCF_030551875.1 of Fluviirhizobium alvei. GTDB lineage: Bacteria > Pseudomonadota > Alphaproteobacteria > Rhizobiales > Rhizobiaceae > Rhizobium_E > Rhizobium_E alvei. The sequence continues at coordinate 302,666 of NZ_JAUOZU010000005.1, forward strand.
GGGCGGATCCTTCTTTTTTGCCCGCTTTGCCATCGGCCATGTGCCGCCGCTGACGCTCGCTTTCCTTCGCTTCATCCTCGCAGCGATCGCATTGCATCTCTTCATCGCCGGTCGCTACGGCATCTATCGGGAATTGCTGGCCCGCTGGCGGTCCTTTGCCCTTCTCGGGCTGATCAACAATGTCATTCCGCACAGCTTCATCTTCATCGGCCAGACCGAAATCGGCGCCGGCCTCGCCTCGATCATCAATGCCACCACCCCGATCTGGACAGTCCTCGTCGCCCATATGCTCACAAGCGACGAAAAGCTGACGCCGGCCAAGGCATTTGGCACGCTGACCGGCCTCGCCGGCACCATTCTGCTTTTCCTTCCCCATATCGGCGAAAAGGCCGGTGCGCCGTTCTGGGCTCTGCTTCTGCCGCTCCTCGCAGCTGTGAGCTATGGATTTGCCGCCATCTTCGGCCGGCGCTTTCGCTCCATACCGGCCCCAGTGACAGCTGCCGGCCAGCTGACCTTCGCCTCCATCATCATGGCACCGGTTGCGCTGGCACATGACCTGCCCTGGACCCTGCCGATGCCCCCGTTCAGCGTGATTGCTGCAGTGCTCGCACTGGCATTTGCCTCGACCGCACTCGGCTATATCCTCTATTTCCGCCTGATCACGCTCGCCGGTGCCACCAACACATCACTCGTTACCCTCCTGGTGCCGCCGAGCGCCATCCTGCTCGGCGTACTCTTTCTCGGCGAACAACTCGATCTCTTCGAAGGGCTCGGACTGCTCGCGATCGCTTTCGGCCTGGTTATCCTCGACGGCCGGCTGGTATCGAGACTCGCTTCATCATTGAGACGATAGGAAGGCGGATTGTGTCGGACCGGGCCTATCCACAGGTTCAGAACTGGCGTTTGTTAACCAATGGTTGATTTCTGTGAACAAAAAATTAAACGCAAAAGAACGTGGAAAATCATGCCATTATCTGCGGAAATATGAGTAATCTTTCACAGAATCGTCGCAATGCAGCATAAAAATGGCTTTCCATTGCTCGAAAAATGGCCCTAATATTAACTCCGTCAACAGTTGAAGGAGGTCCATATGGGGCTGACACAATCCTTGAACGCCGTGTTGGTTGGCGCGGCATTTCTTTTCGTAACGATGATGCTGTTCATCTGAGAGGACGATAGAAAGACGCTGCTACTTTACCGGGCTCGATTTCGCCCGTGACAAGAATTCAAGAAGGCGCCGGTTGTTTCCGGCGCCTTTTCCATTTTGCCCACCCTGCATGTCGATCAGGCTGCGGCTGTCTCTTTGCCAAGCGAACGGCTGAACCCGCTCTGTTCCAGAACGGCTTCCATGAGCGGAACCCGGTTCATGGTGTAGAAATGGAATTCGCTGATGCCGAGATCGATCAGGTCCCGCACCTGCCGGCTCGCAAGTTCCGCCGACCGAAGCGCGCGTTCGGCCGGGTTGTCATCCACCGGCCCGAGCACATCCTCAACGAAGCGGGGAACGCTTGCGCCGCAGAGGCCGGCAAATTTCTTCACCTGGGCCAGATTCTGGATCGGCAGAATGCCGGGCAGGATCGGGATCTCGATCCCGGCAGCCCGGACGCGTTCGAGATAGCGGGCGAACACGGCATTGTCGAAAAAGAACTGGGTGATGGCACGTGTCGCACCGGCATCGACCTTGCGCTTCAACATGTCGATATCCGCATCGATATCGCGGCTTTCAGGGTGCTTTTCCGGATAGGCAGAGACCGAAATATCCCGGATGCCATGGTCAGCGAGACCGGCAGTCAGCTCGGCTGCGTTGGCAAAGCCGCCCGCCGGAGGTTGATAGGCGCTTCCGATGCCGCCCTGCGGATCGCCGCGCAGCGCCACGAACCGTTCAACGCCAACTTCCTGGAACTGTCGAACCACCGCCAACACCTCTTCCCGCGAGGCGCCGACGCAGGTGAGATGCGAGGCCGTTGCCAACCCCTCGGCGGCAATCATGCGGGCGACGGTCGAAAGGGACGTATCGCGGGTGGTGCCGCCGGCGCCATAGGTCACGGACACGAACTCCGGCCCCCAGCTTTTCAACTGCGCAACCGTTTGCCAGAGCTGGCCATCCATCTCCGCATTCTTCGGCGGAAAGAATTCGAAGCTGAACTTGACGGATTTGCCCGCCTGATCGCGACGCTTTGACATGGTTACACTCTCCTGGTTTGTCCAGCGGATCTGGTGCCCGCCTCGCCGGCTATTTCAATGCGGCGGTCACGCGCCAGCCAAAGAGTGACCGTCAGTTGCTCATCCCCATGCTCGGGTTCGAGATCCATGACGCTGACGAGCTCGAGCCCGCATTTGGCAAACCACGCCTGCATCTGTTCATGCGAAAAACCGAGCCGGGCATGGTGATGTTCCGAGCGCAGCGCATCGACTGAATGCGGCGCGAAATCGACCACCACCAGACGCCCGCCGGGACGCAGCATGCGGCTGGCTTCTTCGAGCGCGATTTCAGGGTTTTCAAGATAGTGGAGAACCTGGTGGATGGTGACGAGATCGAACTGGCCGCCATCGAGCGGCAGATTGAAAATATCGCCCTGACGGATAGAAGCCTTGGCCACGCCTGCCTTTTCCAAGCTGGCGCGCGCGATCGACAGCATTTCCCGGCTGGCATCGATGCCGACGCCGCGACGATAAAGCTTTTCGAACAGTTGCAGCAGGCGCCCGGTACCGGTGCCGAGATCCAGAAGCGCATCGACCGGGCGTTCGCCAACCATGGCGAGAAGTGCAGCTTCTACCTTTTCTTCGGAAACATGCAGGCGCCGCAAATCATCCCAGCCGGTGGCGTTCGCACTGAAATAGGCTTGCGCCTTCTCCGCCCGCGCCACGCGTACCTGTGCAAGGCGCCCCTGATCGCGCGTGATAATCGCGTCGTGCCGCGACGTTTCCTCGATGATCTTGCGCGCCAGAGCCGCCGCATCGCCTTCGCGCCGCAGCCGGAACCAGGCCCAGGCACCCTCCTGATAGCGCTCGATGAGGCCCGCTTCTGTAAGCAGCTTGAGATGGCGCGAAATGCGCGGTTGCGATTGGCCGAGAATTTCGGTCAGATCGGAAACGGTCAGGTCGCCGGAGCTTAAAAGCACAAGCAACCGCATGCGCGTCGGCTCTGCCGCTGCCTTGAGAATATCGACCAGTTTGTTGAGGGAAAAACCCTGCGCTCGGCTCATACGTCACCCAATCAAGATATAAAGATATCTTTATATAACATTAGAGACTGACGCAAGTGGAAATGTTTCTGGCGCGTTTGCATCATAAGAGCTGCAAGCGCACCGGATCGCTCGCCCGAATGGATCAGAACCAGTTCCCCGATAGTGGCGCCGGAATGCAGATGCGGTCGCCACGCCGCTCCGGGAGACCGCGTCGGCATGTCTTCCGCCCATCCAACCAATCAAGAAGAACCTGCCAGCAGGGTTGGTCTGTCGAAGACCAAGGGCGGATGCGCGCCGTGGCAATCGCGACGATTGGCGAAGATCGCCAGCACCGAAAGGAAATGATGACTGTTCGGGAGAAGGACCCGCGCGGCCCCTCTTCAGGAGAAGGCAGCGCAAGTCCGGCGGCCTCGCCGATCTGCCAGCCGCCGATTACACATCAACCAAGCCGCAGAAAACCCTTGTCCTTCGGCAAGTGAAGCGCCTTCAACAGCCTGTCAGCCCGCCAGGAAGCCGCCAACGGCCCCGCATTGGTCAACGTTGGCCAAAGGCGGGAAATCCGGCGCCCAACAGGAACGGGCGCCGGCAATGACAGCGATCAGCGCGTCAGGCGCTTGTAGGTGACCCGCTTCGGATTGACCGAATCCGGACCGAGGCGGCGGATCTTGTCCTTTTCATAGTCCTCGAAATTGCCTTCGAACCATTCGACATGGCTATCCCCTTCGAAGGCGAGGATATGCGTGGCCAGACGATCGAGGAACATGCGATCGTGGCTAATGATGACCGCGCAGCCGGCGAAATTTTCCAGCGCATCTTCGAGCGCACCCAGCGTTTCGGTATCGAGGTCGTTGGTTGGTTCGTCGAGCAGCAGGACATTGTAGCCACCCTTCAGCATCTTGGCGAGGTGAACGCGATTGCGCTGGCCGCCCGACAGGTTGCCGACCTTCTGCTGCTGATCGCCCCCCTTGAAGTTGAAGGCGCCGCAATAGGCACGGCTGTTCATTTCGAACTTGCCGAGCTTCAGCACGTCATTGCCGCCGGAAATCTCTTCCCAAACGGTCTTGCTGCCGTCGAGTGCATCGCGGCTCTGGTCGACATAGCCCATTTCCACCGTCTCACCGATGGTGATCGAGCCGGAATCAGGCTTTTCCTGGCCGGTGATCATGCGGAAGAGCGTCGTCTTACCGGCACCGTTCGGACCGATGACACCAACGATGCCACCCGGCGGCAGCTTGAAGGTGAGGTTCTCGATCAGCACCCGGTCGCCATAGGCCTTGGTGAGCCCCTCGGCTTCGATGACGGTGTTGCCCAACCGTTCGCCGACCGGAATGATGATCTGCGCATCGCCCGGACGACGTTCCGAAGCCGCTGCGACCAGTTCGTCATAGGCCTTGATACGCGCCTTGGACTTGGCCTGACGGGCCTTCGGGCTCGAGGCAATCCATTCCTGTTCGCGCGACAGCGCCTTCTGACGGGTCGCTTCCTCGCGGGATTCCTGCTGCATCCGCTTGGCCTTGGCCTGCAGGTAGGCGGAATAGTTGCCTTCATACGGGATGCCGCGGCCACGGTCGAGTTCGAGGATCCAGCCTGTGACATTGTCGAGGAAGTACCGGTCGTGGGTGACCATCAGGATGGCGCCCGGATATTCGCGCAGGTGCTTTTCGAGCCAGGCGATGGTTTCGGCATCGAGGTGGTTGGTCGGTTCGTCGAGCAGCAGCAGATCCGGCTGTCTGAGCAGCAGCTGGCAGAGCGCGACGCGGCGCTTTTCACCGCCCGAAAGCGATGTCACGTCGGAATCGCCAGGCGGGCAACGCAACGCGTCCATTGCCATTTCGACCTGGCTTTCGAGGTCCCAGAGATTCTGGCTGTCGATGACGTCCTGCAGCTTGGCGCCTTCATCCGCCGTCTCGTCGGAATAGTTCATCATCAGTTCGTTGTAGCGGTCGAGAATGGCCTTCTTGTCGGCCACCCCTTCCATGACATTCTCGAACACGGTCTTGGTCGGATCGAGCTGCGGCTCCTGCGGCAGATAGCCGAGCGTGGCACCCTCGGCGAGCCAGGATTCCCCGGTCCATTCCTTGTCCAGACCGGCCATGATCTTGAGAACGGTCGACTTACCGGCGCCGTTCGGGCCGAGAATACCGATCTTGGCGTCCGGATAGAACGACAGATGGATATTGTCCAAGACCTTCTTGGCGCCGAAAGCCTTGGTCAGCCCGGCCATGTGATAGATGAATTGACGTGCCATGCCCTGTCCTCGAATTGATCGGGTGAAATGTGCCCGTTCTTTAGGACAATTGTCGGAGCCCGGCAATTGCCAAAGGGGTGGTTCTCCCAAACACTTCGCCCGGTTCTTAGAGGTCAGTCACTCTCCGCCGGAGCGTAACCGCTGACGATGCCCTCGCGGCAACCGAATTTCGTCTTGCCGGCAGCGGCAATCAGAACCGGAAGCGCATCCTCGTCATCGCTTCCGAGACCGATCGTCAGCCCGGTCACCACCTGGCGCGTGCCGACCTTGCGGCAACGCATGCGGACCTTGTCGCCGGCTCCTGCCCCGAACGCACTGTCGAATGCCTGTTTGACAGCCGCTTCATCCACCGTCTGGCCGATGCTTTTCTCGAACAGGGCGCGGACCGCCGACTGGTTGAGGGCAGCAAGCAGCGCCAGCGAATGGCGGTAATAGTCGCTCGCCAGACGGCCCGAACAGGTTCCATGCATCAGCCATTCATGGCGCTCGAGCCCGGAAGCCATGCCGGGCATCGCCTGCACCAGCTCTGCCTTCACCCCTGCCTCGAGGGCAAGTTCCGGCAGTTCAAGCCATTTACGCTTCTTGTCAGTCGCCTTCATTGCTGCGTCGACACCACAATAACGCTTCTTCGGCGTCCAGAGACCATGCAGCGAAAATTGTCGTCCGGACAGGGCTTGCGCGTCAACGTTAGCGCATTCGGTGGATTTCGGCCGCGCGGCGCAATAGCCAGGCTGCCAGGACACGCCGAGGATAAGCCGTGTCTTTGGCGCTCTTTCTGCGTCACTCGCCGCATCGCGGCTCATCTCCGGCTGGGCGGCACCAGCGAGAACGGGAATCGAAAGCAAGGAAAAGGCAATCAGAAATGCGAGAAGCATGGGATGCGTGGAATTCCGTGTCTGGCGCATGACATTCCCCCAATAAGAACATAACGGGAATAAAATGCACACAAAGATAGAATATTGCAACCGGATTCTGATGGAAGTCACATTATACAACCATATTTGCCGCATTGCATCGCTTCCCAAGCATCAGGGCTTCTGCTAGCGCTAGTGGAACGAACGCGGGGGCGCTGCGAGTGGCAGCAAAAACTAAAATCAGACCAAAAGGCCGGACAATCGGGAGGACAGAATGGGATTTGAAACGTTCGAGCGGATCGACAGTCCGACAGGCGCCACGCTGGCACTGCGTTCGGAATTGGCGACGAGCGAAGCACGCGCCATTGTAGTGATCTGCCATGGGCTTGCCGAACATTCCGCCCGTTATGCGACCTTTGCCCGGCTTCTCTCATCGCGTTTCTATCACGCCTATGCGCCGGACCATCGCGGACATGGCGAAACGACGGCGCCGGGTGCCGAACTCGGACGTTTTGCGGAACGGAACGGCGCCGAACGCGTGGTGGAGGACATATCCTTCGTTCGCGACCTGGCGGCGTCACGGCATCCCGGCCTACCGATCATCCTGTTCGGCCATTCGATGGGCGGCATGATCGCGACCGCGGCGGCCGAAGCCTCGCCGGACCGTTATGATGCGCTGGCGGTCTGGAACTCCAGCCTCAATCCTGGGGCGGCCGGTCAGGTCGGCATGCTGCTCCTCAAGGCCGAACGTTTCTTCAAGGGCTCCGATGTGCCGAGCCGGCTCGGGCCGAGCCTCACATTCGATGCCTGGGCGAAAACGGTGCGCGGAGCAAAAACACCGTTCGATTGGCTCAGCCATGATGCCGCACAGGTCGCACGCTACGTCGCCGATCCGCTTTGCGGCTTTGACGCCTCGGTATCCATGTGGATCGATGTCATCAGCCTTGCTGACCGCGCAGGCACGAAAACACAGCTGGCGCGTCTTGGGCCCAATCTGCCGGTCAATCTCGTCGGCGGCGGTGAAGACCCGGCCACCAATGGCGGTCGCGCCATGACCTGGCTTGCCGAACGCATGCGCTCGCTCGGCATGATGAATGTCCAACTCACCCTTTACCCCGGCATGCGCCATGAGACGCTGAATGAAGTGGGCGCAGAGGAAGCCATGAAAGCCTTTGTCGCCTGGGCCGACGGTGTGACATCGCGTCTCGCCTGATTGTGGGGCTTTTCGACCATTTCCAGCGCGCGGAGCCTTGCGAAGCTGAGCCCGGCGCCCTATCACCGAAACACCGCATCCATTGCGGAATTCCCGCGCGCAACCCGCGCAAGAAAGGGCCAGTAGGCAAGATCCGCACCGGAACGAAGCTTGCAAGGTCGAGAGCGCCGGGAATGGGATGGAACAAACCAGTGAGTGATCGACATGCAGAACAAAACCGGTGGCCAACTGATCGTCGAGGCGCTGGAGGCCAATGGCGTCAAGCGTATTGCCTGCGTTCCCGGCGAGAGCTATCTCGCTGTGCTCGATGCGCTGCATGACAGCAAGATCGATGTCATGGTCTGCCGCCAGGAAGGCGGGGCGGCCATGATGGCGGATTGCTGGGGCCGGTTGACCGGCGAACCCGGCATCTGTTTCGTCACCCGCGGACCGGGCGCCACCAATGCCACCGCCGGGCTGCATGTCGCCCGCCAGGATTCGGTACCGATGATCCTCTTCATCGGCCAGGTTCAGCGCGATGCGCGCGAACGCGAAGCCTTCCAGGAAGTCGAATATCGACGCGCCTTCACCGAATTCGCCAAATGGGTTGCCGAAATCGATGATGCGCGCCGCATTCCCGAAATGGTCACCCGTGCCTTTGCCGTGGCAACGTCGGGCCGGCCCGGACCAGTTGTTCTGGCACTGCCGGAAGATATGCTGACGGATCTCGTCGAGGCCCCGGTCGCCAAGCCCTATATGCCGGTGCCAAGCCATCCGGCCGCAAGCCAGATCGCCGAACTCGGCGCTCTGCTTGAAAAGGCCGAACGGCCGATCGCCATCATTGGCGGCACGCGCTGGAATAGTGAAGCCGTGGACGAATTCACTGCTTTTGCCGAGCGCTGGCATCTGCCGGTCGGCTGCTCCTTCCGCCGCCAGATGCTGTTCGACCATCTTAATCCTATGTATGCGGGCGATGTCGGCATCGGCATCAATCCGAAACTCGCCGATGAAATCCGAAATGCCGATCTTGTCCTCATGGTCGGCGGCCGTTTCTCCGAAATGCCGTCCTCGAGCTATACGCTGATCGACATTCCCTATCCGCGCCAGACGCTGGTGCATGTCCATTCCGATGCCGGCGAACTCGGACGCGTTTACCGCCCTGATCTTCCGATCAATGCCGACCCGGTCAGCTTTGCGAAGGCGCTGGCCTCTCTGGCGCCGCAGAGTAAGCCGCGCTGGGCCGAACGGACCGCGTCCATGCATGCCGCCTATATCGGCTGGTCAACGCCGCCGATGACCGGTCCCGGCACGGTCGCCATGGGCCCGATCATGCAGTGGCTGGAAGAACATCTGCCGCAGGATGCGATTCTTACCAACGGTGCCGGAAACTACGCGACCTGGCTGCATCGCTTTCATCGCTTCCGCCGTTTTGCCACTCAGGCGGCGCCTGCCTCCGGCTCGATGGGTTACGGATTGCCGGCGGCGGTGGCCGCCAAGGCGCTTCATCCCGAGCGTGAAGTGGTCTGCTTCGCCGGTGATGGCTGTTTCATGATGCATGGGCAGGAATTCGCCACAGCCATCCGCTACGAATTGCCGATCATCACCGTGCTGGTCAATAACGGCATCTATGGCACCATCCGCATGCACCAGGAACGCGAATATCCCGGTCGCGTCAGCGGAACGGGCCTTACCAACCCGGATTTTGCGGCCTTCGCCAAGGCCTATGGCGGCCATGGCGAGAAGGTTACCCGCACCGAGGATTTTGCCGCCGCCTATCTCCGCGCCCGAGAAAGCGGCAAACCGTCGATCATCGAGGTCATGCTCGATCCGGAAGCGATCACGCCTGCTCGGTCGCTGAGCGATATCCGAGCCGCCGCCCAGAAATGAACGACAAAGGCCGGGCCGACTTCAGTCGCCCGGCCTTCTTTTGCCATGCTCTTCAGAGCAGGAAGTCGCTTTCCTGCAGGCTCGTCATCGTGGCATCGTCGAGTTTGACAATGATGTCGAGATCAGCGTTACCGCCATCGACATTCATGAAAACCCGCTGCTGACCGTTGGACGCCGCGCCCAGCCAGAGGGTGCCCGCAATAGTGCTGGGACCATCGACGAAATCGAATGTCTGATTACCCGAACGCAGGCTGTTGGCATCGACCGATTGCAGATCGATCCGGTCGAGCTCGGTGCGGGAAAAATCGCCGATCATGTCGGAATGGCCGAAGACGAAATCGTTGATATGGTCGAAGACGAAGGTATCGGCTCCAGCCTCGCCATACATGATATCAGCATTGCCGCCACCGCTGATACGGTCGTTGCCATAGCCACCATAAAGATAGTCGCGCCCCTGCTGGCTGGTACTGCTGCCATCGTGATCGCCGTAGAGTTCATCATTACCAGTGCCGCCGTAGATCATGTCGGTACCTGCTCCGCCGAAAAGCTTGTCGTTGTTGCCGCCACCGCGGATCGTATCGACGCCGATGCCGCCCTGGATATCGTCATCGCCGGACCCGCCGGAAATCGTGTCGTTACCTTCGTCACCATACAGACGATCGCGACCGGAGCCGCCCGACATCGTGTCATTGCCGCGGCCTGAAAAGACGAAATCGTCGCCGGAACCGGTATGGATCGTATCATTGCCGAGGCCAATCAGCTGGATCGTATCGGCGCCCGACTGGCCGTTGAGCCGAAAACTCTGGTTGGCCGACGATGAGAAGGCATCGTTGCCCCCCATATTCTGGAAACCGGCCCGGTTCATGTCCTGCAGCCGTTCGGCAGAACGTTCGATGAAATCTTCCATGAAGGCGGATGTTGCATTGATTGTCGTGACCATTGTCTGTTCCTCGGTTGGCTGTGGTTTCAAGGACCTCGTGTCCGTTGAAGCCAATCAACCAAATTCGGGACCGGGGCACAGTTCCCGGGGAAACACCTCCGCAATTTTGGGCGAATAAATCCCGTAGCTCATCCGTATGCGGCGGCTGCTGAACGCGACAAAAAACCCGCCTGAGTTCAGCGCAGGCGGGCTATGATTCTGATTTATCTGGAAAATCAGGCGGCGCGACGACCGGATTGACCCTGCTTTTCCTCGACCTGGAAGCGCGAAATCAGTTCGACCAGGCGGGTCGCTTCTTCCGAAAGCTTCATCGTGGCTGCAGATGTTTCCTCCACCATGGCCGCATTCTGCTGGGTGGCATTGTCGATCTGGTTGATCGCCTGATTGATTTCGCCGAGGCTGGTGGCCTGGTCGCGGGCGGAATCGGCGATTGCGTGAATATGACCATTGATGCCGAGAACGCGACCTTCGATTTCCGACAGCGCCTCACCGGTTTCGCGAACCAGCTTCACCCCGGTCTGCACTTCATTGCCCGACTTGGTGATCAGCGCCTTGATGTCCTTGGCGGCATTGGCCGAACGCTGGGCCAGTTCACGCACTTCCTGGGCTACCACGGCAAAACCCTTGCCGGCCTCCCCGGCGCGGGCCGCTTCGACACCGGCATTCAATGCCAGCAGGTTGGTCTGGAAGGCGATCTCGTCGATCACATTGATGATCTGGCTGATTTCGCGCGAGGCCTGCTCGATGCGCTCCATGGCATGGATCGCATCGCCGACGACCTGGCCGGCATTGCGGGCATTGTCGGTGGCTTCGTTGACCATGCGCGCCGCTTCCTGGGCCTTGGTCGTTGCTTCGCGAACCACATTCGTGATTTCCTGCAGCGCTGCGGATGTCTCCTCGAGCGCTGCCGCCTGCTGTTCGGTCCGGCGCGACAGGTCCGTCGTCGAACTGCCAAGCTCACCGATATTGCCGTTGATCGAGTCCGACGACCCGAGAATGTCAAACACAGTGCCTTTCAAGCTCGAAAGGGTGGAGTTGACGTTGGTCTGGAGTTCCGCGAAGGCGCCTTCGTAACGGCCGCTCATCGAGTGGGTCAATTCACCTTCGGCCAGATGGCGCATTGCAGTCCGCATGGCGCTGATGCCGTTATCGACATTGGTCAGCAACTGGTCGACATCGTTGGCGAACCGATTGAGGTCGCCATCCCCGAAATCGCGATTGATACGGCGGGTGAAGTCACCGCTCGCCGCCGAGCCAACCACCACGGAGAGCGAACGCTGCAGCTCATCGGCCCGGGCACGCTGGGCTTTTTCCTGCTGGTTCATGCGCTCGACGGCCTTGCCGTTTTCCTTGAAGACGCCGACCGCAGCAGCCATTTCCGCAATTTCATCCTTGCCATCGATATAGGGCACCTGGACATCGAAATTGCCATCGGCGACCTCGCGGATCGTATCGGTAATGTGGGCGATCGGACGGCTGAGATGCACACGGGCGATGAAGACGCCAAGAGCAGCGCCGACAGCCGTTACCAGACCAGCCATCGCAATCATGAAGGTGAAGATGAAGCTCTTGAACGCGGCAACTTCGGCGCGGACATTCTGAAGCGCCTCAAGGTCGGTCTTCACGACAGCATCGATTTCCTTCTGGAATGCCTTGCGGTTGGCGCGGTTGGCCTCATTGTTGCCCTGCTCGTTTGCGGCTTTCGGATCAACCTCGGCGCCAAGCCTTGCGGTCTCCGAGCGGAAAGTCTTGAACTCCTGCGACCGGGCAAACAGCGCATCGAAGGCGCTCTTTTGCGTTTCGGGAACCAGTGGCTTCCATGTTGCGAGCACCTTGTCCATCTCGCCGAGATTTTCGAGGATCCCGTCAGTGAACTTCTTAGCCTTCTCGGTCGAAGCCGAAGCATAGACACCGCGCGCTTCCATAACCACGGCCGTCACATATCGGTTCAGTCGTTCGCCAAGATAGGCACGATCGGCCGCCAGCTCATAGGCATCGAGTTTCTTGCTGTATTCGTTGACGGCATAAAGGCCCGTCACGCCGATCAGCAATGCCGACCCGCACAGCACGGCCACCAGGCTGTAAATCTTACCACTTATCCGCACGTTCGTACCCCACTCGACAACCCGGCAAATGTGCCAGCAATTGCTAATAAAGTAGGCGGGATAGGTTAATTGATGATTACGCAATCCATGCTCATGCGCAACGCAAGCGCAATCAATCCATGGTTGCCGTATATTTTACGGATCGAACGGCATGAAGCCCCATAGAGCGTAGATCGGCCTGAGCCACTTTCATGGCCATTCCAGAATGCAGTTCATGCGATAAAGGAATTATCGCTTGTTCAGCGTCTGCTGGTAGATGATGGTCGAGCGGTTGCCGGAACGGCAATAGCTGAGCATCGGCTTGGGAAGTTCCTCTAGAACATCCACCATCGCCAACACGGCTTCAGCCGGCGGCGGACCACTGATCGGCACATGAGCGGTTTCCAACCCGAGTTCTGCGGCACGCGCAGCAATCGCTGCAAAGGAAGGCTGACCGGGATCCTCGTCGTCCGGGCGGTTGCACACTACGGATTTGAACCCGAGCGCCTTGATCTCTTCGAGATCTTCAAGCGCGATCTGAGCCGTAACCGAATATTCGTCGTTGATCTGGCGGATTTCCATGGCAGCCACTCCGGAGTTTTTTCCTCTCTATTCAGCAAGTGCCGGAAGGTCAATCACTGGAAGCTGAAGCTCAGCCGATAAATCCGGAACTCGCCCGGGGCAATCACCTCCATCAGGCCCATCTGTTCCAGCTCCTTGCGGTTCGTCCAGGGATGGCTGACCGGCTCGATGCCGATGACATTGCAATGGCCGGCCTGGTTGCGCCACATCTGCAAATGCGGAATCGTGTCGGTCGCGAACCGGACATGCAGCGATTTGCCGCCGATCGCATTGATCGGGCCGAGCACGACGCGGGCATATTCGCTGCCCGGCTCCGGTTCCGCCGGGACGCAGAAGACATGGCCTTCACCCTCGCCGAAAACCCAGCCGATGCCGCCTTCGGGAAACATCGATCCCGTGAGCCTTGTCGCATCATCGAACAGATGCGCTCCGAGATTCATATGATACATGAGCATCGGAGGGAACGGACGCGTTCCGGAGTTGCTGACCCGGTCTTCGAGATCCACTTCACCGGTATCGGCATTCATACGCCAGCGACGCAGCACCGTCGCCTGGCCGCCATCGGCCAGATGAACCGTCGTGTTGGCGATGACCTCCACGCATTCCGGTCGCGACAGATGCGAAAGAACCGTCGCGGGCGAGGCAGCCATCGATCCATGCAGCGGGTATTTCGCTCCGCTCCCGTCCTTGAGCGGTTCGGGATGGCGGATATGATCCGGACCGCAGGTGAAGAGAAAGCCTGCAACCGAATGCAGGATGCGGGCATCGCCATCATCTGGAACAGCGTTGCCAGGCGCAAGCTCGACCCCTTCAAACTGGCACGAGCCGATATCGAGCGCCGAAGACTCGTCCAGTTCGAGCAGCGGACCAACTCCGGCATGAAACAGCATATCAATTCCTCATCACTCGTTATGTCCAAGCCATATCTCATTTTTTCATGATTCATTCACCATCGATTCAGAGATTCCACAATAGAGTCAAAATTCCCGTGTTTGAGCATGCTTTCCATTCGAGCAAGAAATCCGACGATGCGTAAAATGATGAAACCGGCCGTTCTGGCGCTTCCGCTGCTGGCAATCCTGTCGATGACCTCCGTTTCCGCACAGGAATGGCGTCTCGACGATCCGCGCGACATGGTGCTGGTAACGCCCGATGGCGAACTCCTCGACTATATTCCCGATGCGGCCGATGTCACCATCAAGGTCAATCGCCGGGGCGACCGTGTCCTGATCGACCACTACGGCAATGTTGTCGCCACCGAAATGACAGCACGCCGCTATGCCCGCGGCCTCCGCCGTGGCGATACATTTGCGGCAAGCCCGCGCTATGAGCCGCGGCAGAACGAGGATTTTGCCTCGAGCGGCGGCAATACCGACTATTTCCCCGAAGCGCCCGCCGAGGGCGACAATTCGGGCGAAATCACCGGCACTGTTCCAGGCATCGAAGACCGGTCGACATTCGAAGACCAGCCGCTTCCGGGCGATGGTATTCAGAACGACAATCTGGATGGCGATACGGCTGCGCTCGAAAACCCCGCAGAGACACCCGACACCCCGGCGCTGCCGAACGATCCCGTGATCAAGCTCGACGGCAAGAAATCGCGCTACGAGATCACCGCGCTGCAGACATTCCTGGATCGCGAAGGCGCCTCCCCTGGCGTCATCGATGGCAAGATGGGCTCAAACGTCACCAAGGCTATTATCGCCTACGAGAAGATTACCGGCGAGACGCTCGATCCGAACAATACCGAGGACATCATGACCCGCCTCGGGTTCAATGGCGGCCTGCCGATTACCGAATATACCATCACCTCTGCCGATGCGGCCGGACCCTATATTGCGTCGGTGCCTGAGGACTATTCGCACAAGGCCGCCCTTCCCGCCATGTCCTTCACCTCGGTGACCGAAGCGTTGGCCGAACGTTTCCACATGGACGAGACCTATCTCAAGGAACTCAACCCGGGCGCCGATTTCACCATGCCCGGCACGGTGATCAAGGTCGTCAATCCGGGTGCCACCCGAAAGGGAACTGTCGCGCGGATCATTGCCGACAAGGCACGCAAGCAGGTCTTTGCCTATGACGAGGCCGGCGCCCTGATTGCCGCCTACCCCGCATCCATCGGATCGGCCGACACGCCCTCGCCTTCCGGCATTGTATCGGTCGAACGGATCGCTTTCGATCCGAACTACACTTACAATCCCAAGATCAATTTTCAGCAGGGCAACAATACCAAGGTTCTGACCATTCCGCCCGGCCCTAATGGTCCTGTCGGCACGATCTGGATTGCCCTGTCGAAACCGACCTACGGCATCCATGGTACGCCGGAACCGTCCCGTATCGGCAAGACACAGAGCCACGGCTGCATTCGACTGACCAACTGGGATGCAACGGAACTGGCAAAAATGGTTAAACCAGGAGTTACAGTCGAGTTTATCGACTAAAACCCCTAAATTTTTAGGGGTCAATCAAGCGCCATCCACCCGGGTGGCGCTTTTTTGTTAACCATAGGACAACGAATATTCCCGCTTTGGGACATGTCTCGCTATGGGACAATTGACTTCGGTAAATGCTTTGTTAAAGTTTATAAAAGGTTAACGCGAATTCCTAAACAAACAAGGAAGCTCGCGAACCCAAATTCGAGTGCTTTGACCTATCCATTCGGCCTTTGCCTGAAGTTTCGTATGAGGAAGTCCCATGTTTGAGAATATTCCAGATCCATTGAGAACAAGTCTTCCGGCTGCGGAAAAGCACAACCACAAGACTAACCTGCTCGACCGCTGGACAGAGTCCGGCGCGTGGTGGGAAGAGCGCATCCAGCATAAGATCGACCCCTACCAGAAATACTCGACAAGCCGGGTCGGAAGCTTCATCGAAGGTGCGCACCGTGACGGTTCGACTTTCGCCGGGCATAATTTCGCGAGCCAGGACTACCTGTCTCTGGCCTCCCATCCGTCGCTCATGAAAGCGGCCAAGGATGCAATCGACATCTATGGCCTTCATTCGGCCGGTTCTGCCGCACTGATGGGCAACACGAAGCTGTCCGTGGAACTGGAACGCCGGCTGGCATCCTTCCTCGGTTATGAAGACGCGGTCCTGTTCCCGATCGGCTGGGCCGCCGGCTATGGCGCTGTCAAGACGCTGGTCGGCCCGACCGATCATGTCGTCATCGATATCCTTGCCCATGCCTGCACCCAGGAAGCCGCACGCGATGCGACGCCGAATGTGCATCTTCATTCGCATCTGAACCTGAAGGCCGTCGAAAACCGCCTCGCCCGGATTCGCCGCGACGATCCGTCCGGTGGCATTCTGGTGGTGACCGAAACCCTGTTCTCGATGGACAGCGACGTTCCCGACCTCGCCGCCATGCAGGAGATCTGCCGCAAGTATGACGCCACGCTGCTGGTGGATTGCGCCCATGACCTCGGCTCGCACGGCAAGACCGGTCGCGGCATCCTCGAAGACCAGGACATGGTCGGCAAGGTGGATATTCTGGTTGGCGCCTTCTCCAAGAGCTTTGCCTCGATGGGCGGTTTCGTTGCCACCAACAACAAGGGCTTCCGGTTCGCGCTGCGTGGCCAGTGCGGTCCGTCGACCTTCACCAACGCCATGTCGCCGATCCAGGCAGCCGTCGTGCTGGCTGCGCTCGATGTCATCGAAGGTGACGAAGGTCGCGAGCGCCGCGAAAAGCTGATGCACAACAGCAATCGCCTGCGTGCTGGTCTTGAAGAGGCCGGCTTCGAAGTGCTCGGCAAGCCGTCGGCCGTGGTGCCGATGCTGATCGGCGATGTGCTTCTCGCCCGCCTGATGACCCGTTATGCGGTGGAATTGGGCGGCATCGTCAATCTCGTCGAACATCCCGCCGTGGCCCGCAATGCCTGCCGCTGGCGCCTGCAGGTGATGGCCGATCACTCCGACGCCCAGATCGACGCCATGATCGAGATTGCCGCCAAGGCGCGCGAGATGGCGGAAATGCACTGCGAATGGCTGTCCGCCAACGACAATTCGGAAAAGGTCCGCCGCTTCATGCCGGCAAACGAGACCACGGGCAACGTTGCTGCAGAGTAAGGTCTGCAGCACATACAGAATCGAAAACGGGGCCTTGCGGGGCCCCGTTTCTTTTCTGACAGCGATTTCAGATGCACTCGATGAACAGCTTGCGGGCCGCTTCCACCGTCAGCTCGACCGGGTTTCCGCCCGTCGAAGGATCGGCGACCGCCATAACGGCCATTTCATCGACCTTGTCGGTGCCGACGCCGAGCGCCGACAGCTTGTCCGGAATGCCGAGATCTTCCCTGAGCTTCAGCACGAAGTCATAGAAGCCGTTGAAGCCGCCGGAAATGCCGAGATAGGCGGCGGCAGACGCAAGCTTGTCTTCGATGGCCGGACGGTTGAAACGCAGCACCGGCGGCATGACCACCGCATTGGTGGTGCCATGGTGCGTATGATACATCGCGCCCACCGGATGGCTGAGCGAATGGATCGCACCCAGGCCCTTCTGGAAGGCGACCGCGCCCATGGCGGCAGCGCTCATCATGTTCGTGCGGGCTTCGATATCCGTACCATCCTGATAGGCGCGCGGCAGATAGTCCTTGACCAGCCGCATGCCTTCAAGCGCAATGCCCTGGCTCATCGGATGATAGAAGGGCGAGGAGAAGGCTTCCAGGCAATGGGCAAACGCATCCATGCCGGTGCCGGCCGTGATCGACTTCGGCATGCCGACCGTCAGTTCCGGATCGCAGATCGTCACCGACGGCAGGAACTTCGGATGGAAGATGATCTTCTTCGTATGCGTTTCGGAATTGGTGATCACCGAAGCGCGACCGACTTCAGAACCGGTGCCGGCCGTGGTCGGCACGGCAACGATCGGGGCAATGCCTTCGACCGACGCACGCGTCCACCAGTCGCCGATATCTTCGAAATCCCAGACAGGCCGGGTCTGGCCCGCCATAAAGGCGACGCACTTGCCGAGATCGAGGCCCGAACCGCCGCCGAAGGCGACGACGCCATCATGGCCGCCATCCTTGAAGGCCTTGACGCCGGCTTCAAGATTCTTGTCGTTCGGATTGGGATCGACATCGGCAAAGATCGCACGGCCAAGACCGGCGGCTTCGAGAATGTCGAGTGCATTCTGGGTGATCGCCATCGGTGCCAGACCGCGGTCGGTCACCAGAAGCGGCTTCTTCATGCCGACGGCCTTGCAATGGTCGGCGAGTTCCTTGATGCGCCCTGCCCCCATCTTGATGGCGGTCGGGTAGCTCCAGTTAGCGGAAATAGACATCAGAGTGCTTTCTTCAGGTGGTAGGATTTCGGACGGGTCAGGTTGTGGAAGCCGATGACCGACAGCGAGCCGCCGCGACCGGTTTCCTTGCAACCGGTCCAGCACAGGCCGGGGTCGAGATAGTCGGCGCGGTTCATGAATACGGTGCCGGTTTCGAGTTCGCGGCCGAGACGGGCGGCACGCACCGGATCCTTGGTCCAGAGCGAGACGGTGAGGCCGTATTTGCAATCATTCATGAGATCGAGCGCTTCGGCATCGCTCTTGACCTTCATGATGCCGACGGCGGGACCGAAGGTTTCCTCGTTCATGATCGACATCGAATGATCGACATCGACGAGGATCTGCGGCGCGAGATAGGCGCCGCCATCATCGGTGGGGAAAAGCTTCGGATCGACCAGCGCCTTGGCGCCCTTGGCGAGCGCTTCATCGATCTGACCGCGCACAGTCACGGCGAAGCGCTTGTTGGCCATCGGTCCGAGCGTCGTTTCCGGATCGAGCGGATTGCCGAGCTTGTAATTCGATACCCAGGCAACCGACTTCTCGACGAAGGCATCGTAGAGGCTTTCATGGACATAGATGCGCTCGATACCGCAGCAGCACTGGCCGGAATTGTAGGTCGCGCCATCCATCAGCGTATCGACGGCGGCATCGAGATCGGCATCCTCCATCACATAGCCCGGATCCTTGCCGCCAAGTTCGAGACCGATACCCGTAAAGGTTCCCGCTGCCGCGCGTTCGATCGAACGTCCACCTTCCACCGAGCCGGTGAAGTTGATGAAGTTGAACGATCCGGCCGCAATCAGCTTCGAGGTCGTATCGTGGTCGAGGAAAATGTTGAGGAACACATCCTCGGGAACGCCGGCTTCGACGAAGGCGCGGACCATGCGCTCGCCGACCAGCAATGTCTGGCTTGCATGCTTGAGCACGACCGTGTTGCCGGCCATCAGCGCCGGTGCCACCGTGTTGATGGCGGTCATGTAGGGATAGTTCCATGGCGCGATGACGAAGACGACGCCATGCGGTTCGCGCTCGATATAGCGCTCGAAGCGGTCCGAGCTTTCGACCACGATCGGGGCGAGCGACGAGGCGGCAATTTCCGCCATATAGTTCGAGCGTTCGTTGAAGCCCTTGAACTCGCCGCCGTAGCGAACCGGCCGCCCCATCTGCCAGGCGAGTTCCTTGACGACGTCGTCGGCCATCTCGTTGAGACGTGCAACACCCTTGAGCACAAGCGAGACGCGCTCTTCGAGCGGCCGCCGCGCCCAGGACTTCTGCGCCTTGCGGGCGCGATCGACGAGGGCCTTTGCGTCCTCATAGCCCATGGCAGGCCGCTCGGCATAAACCGAACCGTCCACCGGCGAAATGCATCGGATCATGGTCATGATCAGGTTCCTGACTTTACTAAAATGGGACTCCGAACCAACGGAATCCCAGGTTTCCATCGATATGTTGGTTGTTACGCTCTCTCGAAGCCGCGCGCCACTTCCCAGTCGGTGATGCGACGATCATACTCTTCCTGCTCCCAGCGGGCCGCACGGGTGTAATGATCGACGACATCGCCGCCAAGCGCGTCGCGCAGAAGGTCGGATTTCTCGAAAATGTCGGCGGCTTCGCGCAGGGTCTTCGGGATTTCGCGCACATCGCGGGCGCCATAGGCATCACCGGTGAAGGGATCCTCGAGCTCCATCTTCTTCTCGATCCCGTCGATGCCGGCGGCCAAGAGCGCTGCGAATGCAAGGTAGGGATTGAGATCGGAACCGCCGACGCGGCATTCGATGCGGATGCCCTTGGTGCCATCGCCGCACAGGCGATAACCGGCGGTGCGGTTGTCCTTCGACCAGATCGCCTTGGTCGGCGCAAAGGTGCCGGCAACGAAACGCTTGTAGGAATTGATGTAGGGGGCGAGCGCCAGCGTGATCTCGCCGGCATGGGCGAGAAGACCGGCGACATAATGTTCCATCAGCTTCGACATGCCGTAACGGCCGTTCGGATCGAAGAACAGCGGCTTGCCGTCGAGCGACCACAGCGACTGGTGGATATGGGAGGACGAGCCGGCAGCCGAATAGTTCCACTTTGCGAGGAAGGTGATGGCCTTGCCGCGGCTCCAGGCAATTTCCTTGCAGCCGTTCTTGATGATCACATGGCGGTCGGCCATGGTCAGCGCCTCGGCATAACGGACATTGATCTCTTCCTGGCCGGCCGAAGCCTCACCCTTGGAGTTTTCCACCGGAATGCCCGCGCCCTGCAGGCCGTTGCGGATCGCCCGCATCACATCCTCTTCCTTGGTGGTCTGGAAGATATGGTAATCCTCATTGTAGCCGGAGACGAGGCGCAGATCGCGGTAACCGCTTTCGCGCGCATCATCATAGGTCTGGTCGAACAGGAAGAATTCGAGTTCAGTGGCCATGAAGGCCTTCATCCCCATCGCTTCGAGCCGCTTGACCTGCTTCTTCAGGATCGCGCGTGGCGAATGCGGCACCTCCTCGTGGGTATGATGGTCGAGCATGTCGCACAGAACCATCGCCGTGCCTTCGAGCCAGGGAATGCGCCGCAGCGTCGCAAGGTCCGGCTTCATTGTATAGTCGCCATAGCCCTTTTCCCAGGATGTCGACTTGTAGCCGGAGACCGTCTCCATCTCCATGTCGGTGGCAAGCAGATAGTTGCAGCTATGGGTTTCCTCATAGGCACTTTCGACGAAATACTGCGCCTGGAAACGCTTGCCCATCAGGCGTCCCTGCATGTCGACCTGCACGGCCAGAACCGTGTCGATCCGGCCTTCGGCCACATCTTTCTTGAGGTCGTCGAATGAATAGGCAGTGCTCATGAGGAAATCCATTCTTGTTTTTTCGGACGTGACGCCCGTTGCTCCCGGTTGGTTTAAAGATCCCCGGCCCGCTGGCGGACCGGGGACGATATGCATTTTCTTGCTTAGATTTCGCCAACGGCCTTTTCGGCAGCGGCAATTTCCGCCTGGCGCTTCTTGACCTCATCCCCAATCGGCGGGCCCTTGAAGCGGCGCTGTTCGAAGGCGAACCAGATCACTACGGCCAGCACGATGAAGCCGAGCGTGATTTCGCCTACGGTGTCGTTCGGTGGCTGGATGGCAACGAAAATGATGATCGCCATAGCAACAACAGTAAGAACCGAGATCAGCTTGAATAGTCCTGCGCCGAGATTCCACGGACCGGGAGCCGGCCATTTCGGCGTGCCGTACGCGAAGAAGCCGAGCACGATCGGGATCGCGAAGGACAGGAAGAGGAAGATCAGCGTCGCGTTCACCACGGTGACATACAACGAGGCTTCACCGATCTTGATCTTGAGCGCCAGGAACACGAAGGCGACCGCGAGCGCGGCGGCAGTCCAGATGGCGGTGACCGGCGAACGCAGCTTGGGATGCACGGTTGCGAGCGACTTTGAACCGACCGGCATGCCGCCGTCGCGCGAGAAGGCGAAGATCATGCGGGAGGCCGATGTCACCGTAGCCAGACCGCACAGGAACTGCGCGATGAAGATCGCGATGTAGATGATCTTAGCGAGCCATACCGGCATGATGGCAGACATGGTACCGAAAAATACGCCCCAGCCAGAAGCAGCGCCGGCATTCATGTCCGGAATGGCGATGACGAAGGCGGAAAGCATGACCCAACCGGCAAGCGACGACCAAAGAACCGACATCACAATGGATTTCGGCACAGAGTGGGCGGCCTTGTGGGTTTCTTCCGACGTATGCGCGGACGCATCGTAACCCGTGATCGTGTAAACCGGCAACAGCAGGCCAAGCATAAACACGTAGAGCATGCTGTCGGATTTCGGCCAGACCGAACCGCCCGTTTCACCCGAATAGTTGGTGAATGTCCACAGACGCGAAAAATCATGCGTCGGTGCCAGAACGAGGCAAAGCACCGTGATGACCGCTGCCGTGATCATGATCAGCGTACCAGAAAAGTCCGTGAGCTTTGCCGTCAAGCCGATACCGAAATGGTTGATCAGCGCCTGAATGGCCGTAATCACCAACACGATGACCATCTGTTCGTTCTCAGAACCCGTAAGTCCGAGTTCAGGGAACGCACCGGCTGCGAAGAGCGCCGTGCCGATATTGATGGCACCCAGCACGGTGATGAGGCCGAGGAGATTGAGCCAAGCGGTAAACCAGCCGGTGAAACGGTTACCGAGAATGGAAGCCCAGTGATAGAGGCCGCCCGCCGTCGGATAGGCCGAGGCGATCTGTGCCATGCCGAGCGCGAACACCGCCGACACCAGGCAGCCAACCGGCCAGCCGATGCCGATACCGGCGCCACCGACGCCCGATGTCGCCTGCGCAAGCGAATTGATACCGCCCGAAAGAATGCAGATGATGGAAAACGAGATGGCGAAGTTGGAAAATCCGCTCATCCGCCGCTCGAGTTCCTGGGCATAGCCCATGGAATGCAGGATATGAAGATCCTGCTTTTTATCATTATCAGTATAACCAGACATCATTGTGCCCCTGTTCCCCTGCCGACCGCACTATTACGGCCGGGCTTGCGTTCATGCATGCTTTGGGTCCCGCTTGGTTGCGGAAACCCAGGAGATCATTGTCTTACGTCGTCGTTTCCATGCTTTTGCGCAGCAAATCGACGAGGAAGCTCGCCACGACCTCTTGGCCAGCTTCATTGGCGATCAGGTCGTTGCGGACCTCGATCATGACATTCGCCAGCCCATTTTCAAGGCCGTGAAGTTTGAGTGTATGGGTCACGCCGTCTGCGGGCCCATAGGGCTCGTTGCGGCGAATATCGTAACCGCCTCTGCGGCCCCCCTCTTCGAGCATGACATCTGCGATGCGACTGTCGCTGTCATGCAGGATGCCGATCTCCACCGAACGATGATTGCCCTTGTAGATCGGCGTGAAGGAATGCACCGTCACCAGAACCGTCTTGCGGCCAGCCGCCTTGCGGGCCGCGATGGTCTTTTCGAGCGCCGCCTTGAAAGGCGTGTAGATCTCGGCGATCCGCGCGTCGCGTTCGTCTGTCGGGATATCCTGGTTGCCGGGGATCTTGTAGATCTCGCTGAGCGCCGGCATCGCATCGTCGGATTCAGGCGGGCGGTTGCAATCATAGGCAAGGCGCGAATAATTCTGGTGGATGAGATGGGCATCGAGCGACCGCGACATCTGTCTTGCGACAGCAAGCGCTCCCGGGTCCCAGGCGATGTGGGCGACGAGTGCTTCGGGACCGAGGCCGAGTGTTCCGAGCGCGCGCGGCAGCGTCAAGCTCGCATGTTCGCAAACCAGAAGGACATCCCCTGCCCCTTCCGGATTCACATTCGCGACCGTCGGCGCTTCATCCCCCGCAAGCAACTGCATTGATCCCGTCATCCCCATCCGGCCATGCCATTTCTGTAAAGAATTCTTCAAATCGAAAAATCTGTCAATCGGGGGATTGGAAAATACGATCCAAAAAACCTGTTGACTCCCAACCCTGTTTCCATTTGAATTTTCTCAAATGATCCAGCGAAGACTGGAGTGGGGAACACGCCGCGTGCCAAGCGCAAACAAGACCGTATCAGACATGATCACCGCGCGTTACGATTCCATGACGCGTGCGGAAAAACAGTTGGCCAACAGCCTTCTCGACAACTATCCGGTGTCGGGCCTGGGTTCGATCACGACTGTCGCAGAGGCGGCGAAGGTATCGACCCCCACCGTCGTGCGCATGGTGCAGAAGCTGGGGTTCAAGGGATTCACCGAGTTCCAGGGGCGTCTCCACAACGAGCTTGAGGAGACGATCTCCAATCCCATCACCAAGCATGAGCGGATGGCGCCGAACGCACCGGGCGCCCATATCCTGAACCGCTTTGCCGATGCGGTGATGAACAATATGCGCCAGTCCCTCGGCTCGCTTGATCCGGCGGAATTCGATGCCGCGGCCAAGCTGATCGGCGACCGCAAGCGCGCGATCTATCTGGCCGGCGGCCGGATTACCGGGGCGATCGCCGAGTATTTTTTCACCCATCTGCAGGTCATTAGGCCGGGCATTACCCGCATTTCCACCAATTCCGCGAGCTGGCCGCACTATGTGCTGAACATGAGCCGCGGCGACGTGCTGATTCTGTTCGACATCCGGCGTTATGAAAGCCAGCTCGAGGTTCTTGCCCGCGTGGCAGCCGAACAGGGTGCGGAAATCGTGCTCTTTACCGACAGCTGGGGCTCGCCGATCACCAAACATGCCCGCCACACGTTCCGGCTCGATATCGAGGCACCGTCGGCGTGGGATTCTTCCGTTGTCACGCTTTTCGTTGTCGAGGCGCTGATCGAGTCCATCCAGGCCTCGCACTGGGAAAAGACCCGCGAACGCATGAGCATGCTGGAAGGGCTTTTCGAAGCGACGCCGCTTTTTCGAAAGGCGCACAACAAGGAGTAACGGGAGGGGAGAGAAACGTCACTCGATATGCGCCTGTCGAAAAACTGTCACACAGGCGTCATCAAGCAAAACTAACAGCCTCATCACGCTGAACCAAACCAAGAGGAGAAGATCAGTGAACACCAAGTTGAACTCCGTCATCGCGCTCACCTGCGCCGCCCTGATGTCGACCACGGCCGTCGTTCGTGCCGATTCCATGGAAGACCTGGTAAAGGCTGCGGAAGCCGAAGGCATGCTGACGACGATCGCGTTGCCGCACGACTGGTGCGGTTACGGCGCCGTCATCGAAGGCTTCAAGGCGAAGTATCCGAAGATCACCGTCAACGAACTGAACCCGGATGCCGGTTCGGCCGATGAAGTCGAAGCCATCAAGGCCAACAAGGACAACAAGGGTCCGCAGGCTCCGGACGTTGTTGACGTCGGTCTCGCTTTCGGCCCGCAGATGAAGGCCGAAGGCCTGACGATGCCCTACAAGGTATCGACCTGGGACGAAATTCCGGAAAACATCAAGGATGCCGACGGCCACTGGTATGGTGACTATTACGGCGTCATGTCCTTCATCGTGAACAAGGATCTCGTCGCCACCACTCCGAAGGATTGGGCCGACCTCCTGAAGTCCGATTATGCCGGTCAGGTCGCTCTCGCCGGTGATCCGCGCGCTTCCAACCAGGCCATTCTCGGCGTTCTCGCCGCTGGTCTCGCCCAGGGCGCCAAGGCTGGCAAGGATGCCGGCGAAGCCGGTCTGAACTACTTTGCCGAACTCAACAAGGCCGGCAACTTCGTTCCGGTTATCGGCAAGTCCGGTACGCTCGCCCAGGGTTCGACCCCGATCGTCGTGGCCTGGGACTACAATGCCCTGTCCTGGCGCGATACGCTGGCCGGCAACCCGCCGGTTGACGTCGTGGTTCCGGAAAAGGGCGTTCTGGCTGGCGTCTATGTCCAGGCCATTTCCGCCTACGCTCCGCACCCGAATGCAGCCAAGCTCTGGATGGAGTATCTCTATTCGGACGAAGGCCAGCTCGCATGGCTGAAGGGCTATTGCCACCCGGCTCGCTTCAACGCGATGTCGGCTGCCGGCAAGATCCCGAAGGAACTGCTCGACAAGCTGCCGCCGGCTGCCTCCTATGAAAAGGCCTACTTCCCGACGCTCGAGGAAGTGGATGCCAACAAGGCTGCCGTTACCGGCGGTTGGGACAAGGTCGTTGGCGCCAACGTCAAGTAAGACCTGAATAGAAAGGACCCGTTCCCGCAACCATGCGGG
This sequence comes from Fluviirhizobium alvei, assembly GCF_030551875.1. Taxonomy (GTDB): domain Bacteria; phylum Pseudomonadota; class Alphaproteobacteria; order Rhizobiales; family Rhizobiaceae; genus Rhizobium_E; species Rhizobium_E alvei. Next base: position 328,578 of record NZ_JAUOZU010000005.1, read on the forward strand.
GGCGGGTTCGTCGCATGAAGCAGACGGTATCCGACGGAGACGAAAGCGCATGGCATCAGCCAGCCCCACGGACCAGACGCCCTTGCCAAGGGCCAGGAAACTCTCGCTGAACTGGGTCGGCATCCTGCCGTTCGCGGTCTTCGTGCTGCTGTTTCTCATTCTCCCGACGATGAAGATCGTCATTGGCGCCTTCCAGACGCCCGATGGCAGCTTTACGCTCGACAATGTCATTGGCCTGTTCACGACCTCGACGCTCTCGGCATTCTGGGTGTCGGCAAAAGTGAGCGTGGTTTCAGCGCTCGTCGGATGCGCCATTGGATTTGCTATGTCGGCCGCAGCCGTGTTTGGCGGCTTGCCGCGATTTGTGCGCGGTCCGCTCTTGACCTTTTCGGGCGTTGCCTCGAATTTTGCCGGTGTTCCGCTCGCCTTCGCCTTTCTCGCGACCATTGGCCCGTCTGGCTTCATCACGATGTATTTCCGGTCGAATTTCGGTTTCGATCTTCGCATCCATGGCGGCTTCAATCTGCTGTCCTTCTGGGGCCTGACCGTTACCTATCTGTTTTTCCAGATTCCGCTGATGATCCTGATCATCACCCCGGCGCTCGATGGCCTGAAACGCGAATGGAAGGAAGCGGCCTCGATCCTTGGCGCGACCGGGTTCCAATACTGGCGCTATGTGGCCTTCCCGATCCTGCTGCCGTCGCTGCTGGGCACATTCGCGCTACTTTTCGCCAACGCATTCGGTGCCGTCGCAACCGCTTTCGCCCTGGCCGGACCGGCGCTTAACATCGTGCCCATCCTGCTGTTTGCCCAGATCCGCGGCGATGTGCTCGGTGATCCCCATCTCGGCTATGCGCTGGCCTTCGGCATGATTGTCGTCACCGGTATCGCAAATGCTCTATACATCTGGCTGCGTGCTCGCAGCGAAAGGTGGCTGAAATGACCCGCGTCTGGTCCTGGGGCGCCCTCTTCTTCGGGCTACTCTTCTTTGCCCTGCCGCTGATCGGCATGGCGAACTTTTCGCTGAAAATGCGCCGCGGCGTCTATTCCTTCGATGCCTATGGCAAGGTGCTCATGGACCCGAGTTTCCAGGCCACCTTCGGCTATTCGGTGATCATGGCGCTCTTCACTATCATCTTCGGCGTGTTGCTGGTGGTACCGACGACCTACTGGATCCGGCTGAAAATGCCGTCGATCCGGCCCTATGTCGAGTTCATCACGCTGCTGCCGCTGGTCATCCCGGCAATCGTCATCGTCTTTGGCTACATCCGGCTCTACAACACCTCGAGCTGGCTGCCGCTGACGGGCACAGCCATGGGCACCAATGTGCTGCTGATGTTCGGCTATGCCACGCTCGCCCTGCCCTACATGTACCGCGCCGTCGATACCGGGCTGCGCACCATCGATGTCGCGACGCTCACCGAAGCAGCCCAGAGTCTCGGCGCCGGCTGGGGCACGATCCTCTTCCGCATCATCCTGCCGAATGTGCTGGTCGCGGTTCTGTCGGGCGCGTTCCTGACATTTGCGATCGTCATCGGCGAATTCACCATGGCGGCTCTGCTCAATCGTCCGGCTTTCGGACCCTACATGCAGTTGCTCGGCGCCAACCGCGCCTATGAACCCGCAGCGCTTGCGGTGATTGCCTTCGGCATCACCTGGGCCTGCATGGGCCTCATTCAGCTCGTCACCCGTTTCTCCAAGCATACAAGGGCACAGACCTAATGGCCTTCCTCGAAATAGAACACCTGGAAAAAGTCTTCGGTCCCCTGAGGGTGGTGAAGGATTTCAACCTGTCGATCCAGAAAGGCGAGTTCATCTCGCTGCTCGGCCCGTCGGGTTGCGGCAAGACCACCGTGCTGCGCATGGTCGCCGGCTTTGAGACCGCGACTTCAGGCGCCATCCACATCGACGGCAAGAACGTGGTCGACAAGCGACCGAACCAGCGCAACATCGGCATGGTGTTCCAGGCCTATGCGCTGTTTCCGAACATGACGGTTGCTGAAAATGTCGGCTTCGGCCTCAAGGTCAAGGGCGTGGCGGGCTCGGAAATCGCAAGCCGCGTCACCGAAATGCTGAAGCTCATCGGCCTGTCGGAACATGGCAGCCGCTATCCGTTCCAGCTCTCCGGCGGCCAGCAGCAGCGCGTGGCGCTGGCTCGCGCTCTGGCGCCGCGCCCGCAGGTTCTGCTGCTCGACGAGCCGCTCTCGGCGCTCGATGCCAAGATCCGCGTGTCGCTGCGCGAAGAAATCCGCGAGATCCAGAAGAAGCTGGGCATTACCACCATCTTCGTGACCCACGACCAGGAAGAGGCGCTTTCGATCTCCGATCGTATCGTCGTCATGCACCAGGGCATTGCCGATCAGGTCGGATCGCCCTTCGAGATCTACAATCGTCCGGCGACCAAGTTCGTCGCCACCTTCGTCGGTACGCTGTCGATGCTCGAAGCGACCGTCATCGATGCCGCTTCCGGCAAGGTGAAGATCGGCGAAACCGAAGTCACCCTCGCAGAGCCAGTCACCGGCCACAAGGCAGGCGACAAGGTCTCGCTCGCGCTCAGGCCAGAAGCATTGTCGATGGAAAAGACCCAAGCCCGCGAAGGCAAGGTGCGCGGTGTCGTGCAGTCGGTGAATTTCCTCGGATCCGTGATCCGCACCAAGATCGATGTCGCGGGCAACATCGTGTCGTTCGACATGTTCAACAACCCGGCCTACAAGCCGCCGGTTGTCGGCGAAACCATCGATGTCTGGTTCGCCAATTCGGATCTGCTTCTGGTCAGGGACTGACCAGAAGCCTCCGGTTCCGGAACATTCTTCAGCCGTTCGGCTTGCTGCGATCGACGCTATAGGCGATCGATGAGGGCGTATAACAATGCCAGGCACTGATCGGCGCATGATCGAGCGCCGATATTTCATCGTTCCGCGAGAAGGTTTCCGCGCATCTGCGCAAAATTTCACCAAGCAGCTTCATGACCGATCTCCGCAATGGGTTGCGGAGACATCGAAGCAAGCTCTATGCCAGTAATACCAAGCGTCAATGATTGAAACCGATTGCGTGGGACCGGACGCCGTCATCCGACGAGGAGCATACCGGAGAGCGATGCAGAGGCATCGGTCGAGGATTGCGACAAAGTCGGGGACGGATGTCCGGTCCCACGCAATCGGTTCCTATCATCGACGCTTGGTATATCAGGCCCGCTTTCAGGCCTTGATGGTCGGCAGGCGGATGTTCTTGAGCATGAGGGCCGCAATCAGGCCGATGCTGATGACGATCGCCATGGTCACGAAAACCGACTGGAAGGCATTGCCATAGGCGACCATGATCTGCTGGCGCGCTTCGAACGGCAGCGCGGCCACCGCCGCAGGCGTCAGTTCGGCGACATCCTTGACGCCCGGAATGACCGGCAGCGTTCCGGCGATCGCCGTTCCCAGCACCGCGCCATAGATGGAGATCGCGATCGAAGCGCCGGCCATGCGGGTGAGCGTCACGACACCCGTGGACGCGCCGACATCGCGGGGATCGGCGGCATTCTGCACACCGACGACCGGGACCTGCTGGCCGAAACCGGCGCTCATGCCCTGCAGAATGAACAAACCCACGATCACATAGAGCGGCGTATGGGCAGGAAGCAGCGCCAGCGTGATGAAGGCGATCAGGAATCCGGATGCCGAAATGATCGAGAAGATCTTGTAGCGGCCGGTGATCGAGATCAGGCGACCGGCGGTCAGCGATCCGGTGGCGATCCCCGCGGTAAAGAAGATGAAGAGAAGACCGGCGACGGACGGCGTCAGGCCTGTGGTGGTCTGCAGATAAAGCGCCAAATAATTGACCGATCCGATGCCCACGGCGCCGCTGACCAGAGAAATGATCAGCAACAGATTGACGGTCTGGCTGGAAAACAGGCTGAGCGGTATGACCGGTTCTGCGACACGGCGTTCGACGGCAATCCAGCCGAACAGGCAGACGAGACCGAAGGCGACGACCGCGAGGCTCTGAGGCGCAACGAGCGAACCGAACACCTGGCGCGCATCTGCCCACAGAACCACGCTCGCCACCGCTCCGGCGAGCAGCAGGGCGCCGGCGAAATCGATCTGCGGCTTGCGGTGCGGCTTGCGATAGGGCAGCAGCAGACCAAGCCCGATCAGAACAAGCGCGCCCAGCGGCAGATTGATGAGGAAGATCGAGCGCCAGCCGAAATAATCTGACATCGCCCCACCCAGGGTGGGGCCGATGGCACCGGATGCCATGAGCACAAGGCTCGAATAGCTCTGGTAACGGGCGCGGACACGCGGCTCGAACAGATCTGCATTGATCGAGAAGATCGACACCATGATGCCGCCGCCGCCCAGCCCCTGCAGCACGCGCGCCGCAATCAGCGTATCCATGGAGACCGCAAAACCGCAGGCCGCAGAACCCAGCGTGAAGATCGCGATCGCAGCCATCATCACATATTTACGTCCGAACAGATCGCCGAGCTTGCCGTAAAGCGGCATCACCGTGCTGGTGGCGAGCAGATATGCCGAACCGACCCAACTGAACCGTTCAAGGGCGCCGAACTCACCCACGATCGTCGGTAGCGCTGTCGAGACGATCTGGTTGTCGAGCGTAGCAATGAACATGCCGCCGAGCAACATCAGGAAAACGGCGATGCGGCGGCGATGATCGGGAACGAGCGATGTGAAGGCGGCGGCCGCCTCAGGGGCGGCTTGAACATGAGCATCCATGGTGATGACCTGACAATCTTCAATATTTGATTTCGGCAATTTATGTGCTTTTCGCATATATATGTCAACGACACATATGTGACAAAAGCATATTTTTCTTGGATGCTGACACATTCTCTGCTAGGAAGGCGTCATGACGATGGAAAATGCAGCCAACCAGAACGAACGAAACCCCGATATCGACCGGATCGGCACCGCGATGGCGCGAATGCGCCTGATGATCGGTCGTCGCTATATCGGTCGGGTGGCGATCGCACGTCTCGGCGCAGGCATGGAACTGTCCGACCTCGATGTGCTGAGCCTCGTCAACCGGCTGGGTCGCGATCGCGAGATCACAATCGGCACTGTGGCCGAAAACATGCGCGTCGATCACTCCCGTGCCAGCCGGGTCGTAGCCGATCTCGTCAAGCGCGGCATGTTGAAACGCGAGGTTTCGCAGGAGGATGCGCGCCGTACCATCGTTGCGCTGACTGCGGAAGGCCGATCCTATGTCGATCGCGTCCAGGACATCAAGCAGGACGTTTTGTCGACAGCGCTCGCCGACTGGCCGGCCGAAGATATTGCCGAATTCGCCCGCCTCTACAATCGCTTCATGCTATCGATGGAGCAGCAGGCCAATGCCTTCGAGGAAGAGCAGTCGAGATCGTCATGAGACGTCGCGATAGGTCTTGATCTCGCCCTTGCGGCTTTCGATCTCATAGATGCCCTCGCCGACCGCCATCACCGGGCTTTCGCTGAGCGGAACCTTTCCCGCACCACCTGGCACATCGAGAATGTAATGCGGCATGCAGAGACCAGAGACGCGCTTGCGCAAGGCGGCGACCAGCGCCCTGCCCTGCCGGATCGACAGGCGGAAATGGCTGGTGCCTGGCGCCAGATCCGGATGGTGCAGGTAGTAGGGTTTGACGCGCAGCTCCACGAACCGGCGCATCAGAGCTTCGAGCACATCAATCTTATCGTTGACGCCCTTGAGCAGAACCGTCTGCGAAACCAGGACGATACCGCCATCGACAAGCTTTCCGATCGCTGTCGCCGCCTCCGGGGTGAATTCACGCGGATGGTTGGCATGGAGCGCAACATAGACCGTCTTGCCGGAGGACCGCAGTGCCGCCACCAGCGCATCATCGATGCGACCCGGATCGGCAACCGGCACCCGGCTATGAAAGCGAATGATCTTGAGATGGGCGATTTCGCCCAACTGACGCATCAGGCCTTCCAGCCGGCGGGGTGACAGAACCAGAGGATCGCCGCCGGTGACGATCACTTCCCAGATCTCCCGATGCGAACGGATATAGGCAAGCGCTCGCTCGAGTTCAGCGCCGGCCAGCATGCCATCGCCACTCGGCCCCACCATTTCGCGGCGGAAACAGAAGCGGCAATAGACCGGACAGACATGCACGGCCTTCAGCAGCACCCGATCCGGATAGCGATGCACGATGCCCTCGACCGGCGAATGCGGATGATCGCCGATCGGATCGTCGCTTTCCTCCGGCAGGCGGTGAAGCTCGCGACCATCCGGCACATATTGCCGGGCGATCGGATCATCGGGATCATCCCGGTCGATCAGGCCGGTGACGCTTTCCGTCAATGCGATCGCATAACGTTCGGAGACGCGATCGATCTCCGCCCAGCGGTCGCTGCCGATCAACCCGGCCTCGATCAGTTGCACCGGCGTCGTCAGAGGCTGGCTCATCGCTGCCACCTGACGGGCGTCCAGATGACCTGCTCGATCCGGCTGGCGCCAGCCGCCAGCATCACAAGCCGATCGAAACCGAGTGCCGCACCCGATGCATCCGGCATGATCGCAAGCGCCTCGAGAAAGGCCTCGTCGATCGGATAACGCTCGCCGTAAAGGCGCTCCTTCTCGTCCATATCGGCCTCGAAGCGACGGCGCTGTTCCTTCACGTCGGTGAGTTCCCCGAACGCATTGGCGAGCTCGACACCGCAGGCATAGAGCTCGAAGCGTTCCGACACGCGGCCATCGCGACGGGATTTGCGCGCCAGTGCTGCTTCCGACACCGGATATTCATAAAGGATCGTCGCCCGCCCGATGCCGAGATTGGGCTCGATCTTCTCGACGATGACGCGCGAAAAGAGATCGGACCAGCTGTCGTCTTCGCTCGTTCGGATGCCCGCCTGTTCGACAGCAGCCTTGAGACCGTCGCGATCGGTCGTTCCGTTCTTGGCGATCGTCGGCAAAAGTTCGATCCCGGCATGACGACGGAAGGCTTCGGCAACGGTAAGCCGCTCCGGTTCCGCATAGGGATCGCATTCCTTGCCGCGGAAGCGGAACAGGCTTTGACCGCCGGCCTCGGCGGCAAGCCGCAAGATCTCGGCACAATCGATCATCAGCGACCGATAGGTCTCGCCGGTGCGATACCATTCCAGCATGGTGAATTCCGGCTGATGGGTCGGTGAGGTCTCCCGGTTGCGAAACACATGCGCGAAGGTGAAAAGCCGGCGCTCACCAGCTGCCAGCAGTTTCTTGCAGGCAAATTCCGGTGATGTATGGAGATAAAGCGGCTCGCGGTCGCCCTTCTCATCGATCAGTTCGGACGAAAAGGCATGCAGATGCGTCTCGTTGCCCGGGCTTGTCTGCAGGATGGCCGTATCGACCTCGATGAAATCATCGGCGGCGAAAAAGGCCCGCAAGGCAACCTGGATGCGATTGCGCGCCAGAAGAAAGCCGCGCCGGTCCGCATGCACATGCGGCTTCCACCAGGGGGAAGCCACCGCTTCCCGTTCATTATCGGCAATGTTTCTCATCGGAAATTTCGATTCTGTCTGGCTATTTTGGCGTTTTCGGGTTAGGAGCGCGCCACAAACCCTCTATCGGCGCTTTTCGGGCACGGAACGATCCCGTCCTTTAGTGCGCGTTACAACAAGATACAAGGAAGTCTTATGGCAAAGGTCATCGCCTCTTCCGTTCGTAAGGGCAACGTGCTCGATATCGACGGCAGACTTTACGTCGTTCTCACCGCGCAGAATTTCCACCCCGGCAAGGGCACGCCCGTGACCCAGGTCGACATGCGCCGCATTTCGGATGGCGTGAAGGTGTCGGAACGCTGGAAGACCACCGAACAGGTCGAGCGCGCCGTCGTCGAAGACATCAACTTCCAGTTCCTCTATGCCGATGGCGAAGGCTATCACTTCATGAACCCGGAAAACTACGACCAGGTCGTGGCCACCCCGGACATGATCGGCGACGACAAGGTCTACCTGATCGAAGGCATGACGGTCGTTCTGTCGATCCATGAAGGCAACCCGATTGCCATGGAACTGCCGCGCCAGGTGACCTTCGAAGTCGTGGAAACCGAACCGGTCGTCAAGGGCCAGACGGCTTCCTCTTCCTACAAGCCGGCAATCCTCAACAACGGCATGCGCACCATGGTGCCGCCGCATATCGATGCCGGCACGCGTATCGTGGTGCTGACCGATGACGGCTCCTACGTCGAGCGCGCCAAGGACTGAGCCGTCCGATCCAATCACAATCCGAACGGCCCGCCCTGTGCGGGCCGTTTCGATTCAGCCCCGGAATATTTTGCCCCGTTCGACCCTCGATTTAGACTGACACTTCGCCTACCGGTCATCCGATGGGGTTTCAGTTCTTTATTGTATATATTTTTTATATACATTATATTTTATCGCATGGAGCGAAAAACGCAATTTCACAGGGAGATCTGAATGTCCATTTCACGCCGCAGCCTTCTGGCAGCCACCACATCGATCACGCTTGCGCTGTCGTTCGGCGCGACCGCCATGGCCGAAGAGCTTGCCATCAATATTGCCTACCAGCCCATCGTCGAGCCCTCGCGCGTACCGCAGGCCGACGGCACCTATGAGAAGGCGACCGGCGCCAAGATCAACTGGCAGAAGTTCGATTCCGGCGCCGACGTGATTGCCGCCCTTGCCTCGGGCTCTATCGATATCGGCTATGTCGGCTCCTCGCCGCTGGCCGCGGGCGCAAGCCGCGAACTGCCCTTCGAAACGATTTTCGTTGTCGGCCTGATTGCCGATGCGGAAGCGCTGGCCGTGAAGGGCATCGACAGTCCCGGACAGCTTGCCGGCAAGAAAATTGCGACGCCCTTCGTTTCCACCGCTCACTACAGTCTGCTAACCGCTCTCAAACATTGGAATGTCGATCCGAAGTCGCTCGAGATCCTCAATCTCCGGCCGCCGGAAATTGCCGCAGCCTGGGAACGCGGCGACATCGATGGTGCCTATGTCTGGGATCCGGTCCTGAGCCAGATCAAGACCACAGGCAAAGTGCTGGCAACCTCGGCCGATGTGGCCAAATGGGGTGGCCCGACCTTCGATGCCTGGATCGTATCGAAGAAATTCGCCGCCGAGCATCCCGAGGCCGTAACCGCCTTCGTTCGGGTCACCGGAGACGCTTATGCCGCCTATCTCGCCAATCCGGCGGCCTGGAACGCGGCTTCCCCGGAGGTCGCCAAGATCGCACGCCTGACCGGCGCCAAGGTGGAAGAGGTTCCGGCTCTGCTCACAGGCTACACCTTCCCGAGCCTGGAACAGCAGGCATCGAGGGACCTGCTCGGTGGCGCGACCATCGACGCGATCGCCAAAACCTCTGCCTTCCTGCTTGAGCAGGGCAAGATACCGGCGGTTTTGGCCGACTACAGCCCCTACGTCTCCGCTCGCTGGGCCGAATCCGCCCAGAAGGGCACGCAATGACCCTTTTGGTCTGCCAACAGTCCCTCCAGGCGCCGTGCGGCAGACCAACCGTTACGTGGAAGCCCCAGGCTTCCGCGTAACGGACCCGTTTAGAATGAGGACCGCCATCACCATGCTGACCCTGAGCAATATCGGCCTTGACTATGCCACCGGAGGCCTGCCCGTACTTTCCGGTATCAATCTTTCGCTCGCGAAGGGGGAATTCGTTGCCATCATCGGTCGCTCGGGATCGGGCAAGACCAGCCTGTTGAACATCGCCGCCGGTTTCGTGCAGCCAACCAGCGGCATTGCTTCCATCGATGGTCGTCCGATCACCGGACCTGGCCGCGACAGAGCCGTCGTCTTTCAGGACGATGCCCTCTATCCCTGGCTTGATGCCCGCGAGAACGTGGCCTTTCCGCTTAAGCTGCGGGGCATATCCCATAAGGTGCGAGCCGCGGCTGCCGATACGCTGCTCGACCTGGTGGGCCTGCCCGATGCCGGTCATCGCAAGATCTGGGAACTCTCCGGCGGCATGCGCCAGCGGATCGGCATTGCGCGTGCATTGGCCTCCGAACCGCAGTTCCTGTTACTGGACGAGCCGCTCGGGGCGCTCGATGCACTGACACGCACCAACATGCAAAGCTTTCTGCTCGACATGTGGTCTCGAACCGGCACCGGCGCCATGCTGATCACCCATTCCATCGACGAGGCCCTGTCCCTTGCGACGCGGGTGGTAGTGCTCGCACCATCGCCCGGACGTATCATCGCCGACATTCCGGTTGATTTCGGACGCCGCCACCTCGCGGGCACGCCGCTCGCAGCTCTGCAGTCTGAAAATGCCTTCAAGGCCGCACATGCGCGGTTGACCGCGCTCATCCAACAGCCTGCCGCGGAGTTTGCAGCATGAGCCTTACGCAAACAGCCGCAATCGGTTCGAATGAAACAGGACCCGTTCGGAAGAAGCCCCAAACGCGTGACCTTGCCCTGATCTGGTCTGCCGCAACCCTGTCGTTCCTGCTTGCCCTTTGGCTGGCAAGCGCAACTTTCGGCTGGGTCTCGCCCGTGTTCCTGCCCGGCCCGGCCAAGGTGTTTGCGGCCTTGCATGGGCTTGTCTTCACCGGGTTCGTCGATGCCACTCTGGCCCAACATGTCATTGCGAGCCTCGGACGCATTTTCGGCGCCCTGCTGGCTGCAATCATCATCGGCATTCCGGCCGGGCTGGCAATCGGAACGAGCCGGATCGGTAAGGGCATTCTCGATCCGATTGTCGAGTTTCTGCGGCCGCTGCCGCCGCTTGCCTATCTGCCGCTCATCATCATCTGGATGGGGATCGGCGAAGCATCGAAGATTACCGTCATTGCTCTCTCTATGCTGCCGTCCGTCATCATCTCCACGGCAACCGGGGTTCGCTCGGCGTCAAAGGATCATGTCCATGCAGCGCAATCCTTTGGCGCCAGCCGATCGCAGGTCATCCTGCATGTCATCCTGCCCGGCGCCCTGCCCTCGATCCTCACCGGCATCCGGATCGCGCTTGGCGCCGGTTGGTCGACCCTGGTGGCCGCGGAACTGATCGCGGCCAGCCGCGGGCTCGGCTTCATGATCCAGTCGGCAGCGCAATTCCTGGTCACCGATATCGTCATCGCCGGCATTCTGGTGATCGCCCTGATCGCCTTCCTCTTCGAACTGGCCGCCCGGTTTCTCGAGCGCAAGCTCGTTCCATGGGCAAGCTTGCGCTAGAGAGTTCTGCCGTCCTCAGGCGTGCGCCCAGTCCCAGTAAAGCGCGCGCGCCTTGCGGGCGAGCGGTCCGAACTGGAACTGCCGGTCATCGAAAGCGGTGATCGGCACGACCTTCGACATGTTGCCGGTCGAGAAGATCTCGTCGGCCTCACGGAAATCCTCGACCTTCAGCGAAATCTCGTGAACGGTCACGCCCGCACCACGCAGAAGTCCGATCACCCGCTGGCGGGTGATGCCATTGAGGAACGAGCCCGACGGAACCGGCGTGAAGACTTCACCACCCCGCGCCATGAAGATATTGGCGGTCGCCAGCTCCGCGACATTGCCGATCATATCGGTGACGAGCGCATTCTGGAACCCCTTGGCCTTGGCCTCGCGCAACATGCGGGCACTGTTGGGATAGAGGCAGGCCGCCTTGGCATTGACCGGCATCACTTCCATGCTTGGACGCCGGAAGCTTGTGGTGGTGATGCCGAAACCTTTCGGCTCCACCATCGGGATCGCTTCGAGGCAAAGCGCGAAATCCGTCGACTCCGGATCGGGAGAGACGGTGCTGAAACCGTAATCCTCTGCCCAGTACATCGGGCGGATATAGATGTCGGTGCCGACCGGAAACTTCTTCAGCCCCTCGAACACCAGCGCCTGGATTTCCTCGGGCTTGTAGCCCGGAATGAGACCGAGCGCTTCGGCAGAGGCGTTGATGCGCTGGCAATGCCGGTCAAGATCCGGCGACACGCCTTCGAACAGTCGCGCGCCATCGAAGACGAGCGATCCGAGCCAGGTCGCATGCGAGGCGGCGCCGAGAATGCGGACATCGCCCTCGTGCCATTCGCCCTTGTAAAATGTCCAGCTGGCATTTGCCATGATCGGTCTCCTCTAAGGCTTGCAGGTCGGTTTGCGGATATGTCCGCACCATTCTGCCATCCGTACCCGCGCAAAACCGCAATGAAAAGTCAAAACCGGCCAACCGGCCAATCTGGCCCGGCGTCACGCCTGCTGCAGGCCGCTCCGAACGGACGCGGGCTGGTAGCGGCTCGCAAGCGCGATCCGGTTGCCGGCATAGGTGAAATTGTTGACGGTCACCACAGCACCATTCCACCAGGTCCGGCGAAAGAGATGAATGCAGGCAGACCGCGCCTCCACCTCAAGCAGGGCCGCAATGTCATCCTCCGCCGGGATCGCCGAAATCACATGCTCGACCTCGGTGAGCGGCACCCTTTTGGAGAGATAGTCATAGGTGGTGGTTTGCGCAAAATCCTGCTCGATGTAATGCGGCGCAAGGGTCGCATTGACGAACCGCTCCTCCAGAAGCGCCGGCTGGTCGTTTTCGAAATGCAGGACGACCGAATGGGCGATCGGCAGATCTGCCTCCGCTTCGAACTGGGCGAGCAGGTCCGGGCCCGGAGATGCAAAGGTTTCCAGCAACAGCACTTCGGCACGGTGATGGCCGCCGCGGGCGCGGATTTCCTCGGCAATATCGTTGATTTCGATCAGAGCCGCCTGCGGACGCTTGGGGGCAGCGAAAGTGCCAAGCCCCTGAACGCGCATGACATGGCCTTCAGCCATCAGTTCGCGCAGGGCGCGGTTGACCGTCATCCGCGACACGCCAAGTTCAGCCACCAGTTCATTTTCGGACGGCAGCTTGCGCCCCTCTTCCCATTTGCCCTCGGCAAGCTGGCCAAGAACATGCGCCTTGACCTTCTCGTAGAGCGGCTCGGTCGTCGTCTCCGGCTTCATTCGGAGCCGATCGCGATGATGGTCTTCAGACCTGTCGCCTCGCCCGCAAGGAGGCGAGCATAGGCGTCGGGAACCTGCTCGAGCGTGATGCGGCGATCGATGAACTGTTCCAGCCGGTCGGCGAGCGCGGGCAACATCGACACCGCCTCGGGTAGCTCATCGATATAGGCGTGGCAGCCGATCAGCGACAGTTCCCGCTCGACCAGGATGTTGGGATCGAGGCCGATCTCGCCATGCGAGATGCCGGCAACCGCAATCGAACCACAGCCGCCGACAAGATCGATCAGACGCCGGATGACCGCGATGTTACCGGTCGCATCCAGCGCATAACGAACGGAAAACGCATCCAGCGCATCGAGATCGACGACCCTGGCGCCGGTGACATCGGCGACCAGAGCTGCGCGCGCCGCATTGCGGTCTGCCACCAGAATATCCTTCGCCCCCAGCGCAGAAAGAAGCAGAGCCGCAAGACCGCCAATCGGGCCGCAGCCTGCTACCAGCACCGGTTCGCCCGGTTCGGCATTCAGCCGCCGCACAGCATGCAGCGCAACGGCGAGCGGTTCGGCAAGGGCGGCGATTTCCGGCCTCACCTGCGGGCTTGTCGGCACGACAAGTCGCGCCGGCAGCACGCATTCCTCGGCAAAGCCGCCATCGCAGACTTCGCCGACGAAACCGAGGCTTTCGCAGACATTGCGACGGCCCGCCCGGCAGGCCCGGCACTGGCCGCACCAGTAACGCGAATCCGCTACCACCGGATCGCCGAAGGAAAGGCCGCTGACATCGGCGGCGACTTCCGTGATCGCGCCGGCAAATTCGTGCCCGGCAACGGAAGGGCTGCGCGAGATCCATTGGCCGGTGCGGAAATTATGCAGGTCCGATCCGCAGATACCGGCAGCCAGGACCCGGACCCGGACCTCGCCTGCCTGAAGCGCGCCGGGTGAAGCGATCTCCTCGACCCGGAGATCGCCCTTCGCGTAAAGCCGAACCGCCTTCATCATCGCCTCACAGATAGGCCTTGCGGACATCGCTCACCGCATGTTCGTGCGAGGAGAACCCCTCATAGCGCGCCAGAACATGCGCATGGCGGGCAAATTCCGGATAGGCCGATGCCGTGACATAACCGATCGACGAACGCTTGACGAAATCATGCACCGACAAGGGGCCCCAGCTGCGCGCCCAGCGGCTGGTCGGCAGCACGGCATTCGGGCCGAGGCCGAAATTGCCGATCGACACCGGTGTATGCGGTCCCATGAGAATTTCCGCCGCCTCGGTGATGCGTCCGAGATAGGCAAAAGCGTCCGTCGACAGGATTTCGAGATGTTCCGGCGCATAATCATTGATGAAATCGATGCTCTGCTCGGCGCTTTCGGTGAGGATGATGCCACCGTAGCGTCCGGTCAGAACCGTCTTCGAGAAATCGACACGCTGCTCCGTCATCCGGCCCCAATGTTCGGGAAGGGCGGCGAGCGCCTCCTCCATCACCCGGCGCGAATGGGTGACAAGATAGGCCGAGGAATCCGGGCCATGCTCGGCTTCGATCAGGAGATCGAGCGCGGCGAGCCCGCCATGCACCGTATCGTCGGCGAAGATGATCGCTTCGGAGGGACCTGCCGGCAGACCGGGATCGATGATGCCGGAGAGAAGCCGCTTGGCAGCCACCACCCAGGGGCTACCGGGGCCGACGATCTTCACCGCCTTGTTCACCGTCTCGGTGCCATGGGCAACCGCAGCGACCGCCTGGGCGCCACCGCATTTGTAAACGGTCGAGACACCGGCAATGCGGGCGGCGACCAGTGTGGCGGCATCGACCGAACCATCCGCTGTCGGCGGCGTGACGATGGCAATATCGGGAACACCGGCAACAACGGCCGGAACCGCCGTCATCATGGTCACCGAGGGGAAGGCCCCCTTTCCGCGCGGAATGTAGAGCGCCACCGAACGGATCGGCGTGTAGCGATCGCCGGCAAAGGCGCCCGGGCGCATCTCCTTCAGCCACATGGCTTCCGGCTTCTGCTCTTCGTGGAAATGGCGGATGTTGGAAATGCCGAACTCGATCGCCTCGACCACCTCCTTCTCCACCTGGGTGAACGCATGGTCGAATTCCGCTTCCGTGACCTTGAGATTGCCCGGTTTCACCTCCGCCTTGTCGAAGTCGCGCGCGAAACGGTAGAGCGCTGCATCGCCCTCTGTGCGAACCGCCTCAATGATGGGGGCGGCCTTTTCGAGGAAGAAGGAAAGATCGGCCTCCGAACGGCGCACCAGCTGGGCGCGTTCGTCCTTCGAAAGGCGAGCATAATCGTGAATGGTAACGTCAGCCATGGAATGTCTCATTTCAGGGATTGTCAGATCGAGGCGAGGAAGCCGCCATCGACGGGAATGCAGGCGCCGGTGATATAGGCAGAGGCGGCCGAAGCGAGGAACACGACGACGCCGCCGAGATCCTCCATGGTGCCGAACCGTTTCTGCGGGATCTTTTCAAGCATCGATTCCTGCCAGGCAGCATTCTCGTAGAACACATCGGTCATGGCGGTGCGGAAATAGCCCGGTGCGATGGCATTGACGCGGATGCCGGCCTGGGCCCATTCGGCGGACAACGCATGCGTCATGCCCAGCAGACCGGATTTCGAAGAGCCATAGGGAACGGCGGTCGGAATGCCGACATAGGTCGTCAGCGAGCAGAGATTGATGATCGACCCGCCGCTGGCGCTTTCGGTCATGATGCGGGCCGCTGCCTGGGCAACGAAGAAGGCACCCTTGAGATTGGTTTCGACGATCCGGTCCCACAGCATCTCGTCGACATCGAGAGACGGGCGGACCTCCTCGTAACCGGCATTGTTGACGAGAATATCGAGCCCACCCATTGCGTCCGCTGCCGCATTGGCCACCGGCCCGATGCTGGCAATGTCACGCACATCGAGTTCAAAGGCATGCGCCTTGCGGCCATGCGCCCGGATACGGTCTGCCGTATGAACGAGCGATCCTTCATCGCGTGCCGTAATCGCCACATCGGCGCCTGCTTCGGCGAGCGCCACGGCAATCGCCTGGCCGATGCCGCGGGATGCTCCCGTTACCAGCGCACGCCGTCCCGTCAGATCAAAACTCGCAAGCATGCCCAACTCCGTTTCTGCAAGAAGCAGAAATGAAGCACAGCTTTCAGAACTTGTCTATACAAGTTGCTCGATCAGTTGCGAATTGCCGCAGAGGCCTGCTCAGGCTGCGAGGTCCTGGAGCCGCGTCACCTGCTCGACCATCGCACCGATGGTCTGGAATGTCTGACGATTGAGCAACTCGTCGGGAAACTCGATGGAAAGCGTATCCTCGATCGCGATCATGATCTGCACACAGGCGAAGGAGGCAAGCCCGAGATCAAAGAGATTGTCGTCATTGCGGATGTCATCGATCGAAACCGGCAATTGGCCCGACTTTGCGACAATGTCCCGAATGATCTTTTCCACCTGTTGCTCCTGCCCGATCTACCGCTTCAATATTTCCTTCAGCAAAAATAGTTATTCCGCTGCATGAACGAGCCTTCACGATTCCAGTGAAAGTTTAATTCATTATGTATTGAAAACACGAGATATGGTGATCAGACCTGCGTAGGCGCGAAACTGGCAACAAGCTCAAAGGCATTGCCAGGATATGTGAGTTCGACACGCGTTATATAAGCGCCCGCAAAAACTGTTCGGCGGATAACCCTCAGACAGGCCGAACCTTTGGCAACTTCAAGCTGGCGGGCATGCCTGTCATCGGCGCTGACAGCCAGGATGCGATGTTCCGCAGCACTCCACGGCACCTGCCGGATGAGCCATGGACCCGGCGCCGTTTCCTCAAATGTCTCGTCCCGGCTTTCCGGCACGGCTTCGACGTTGATCAGACGCTCCTCGAAGCAGAAGGGCTTACCCCCGGCGCTATGCAGGCACTGGATGGCGATGACGCGGGCGTCGGCTGCAAGCTCAAGGGAGCTCCGCTCATTCTCGCTGGCCTTTCGCAGGCTGCGGGAAATCAGGTGGTAGCCATAGTCGAGCCCGAGTGAGGTCACCTCCTCCCGGATATCGCGGATCTCGAGCACTGCCGACTGGACATGCGGCTGCAGGACGAAGCTGCCGGATTTCTTGCGCCGCTCGATCAGACCCGCCTTCGCAAGCTGCGACAGCGCCTTGTTGACCGTCATCCGCGAACAGCGGTAATGTTCGGTCAGCTCCATCTCGAACGGAATGCGGTGGCCGGGCGGCCATTCGCCGGACAGGATCCGGCCTTCAATATCGGCGACGATCCGTTGATGCAGGGACCGCCCGCCGTCGCCATCTGCCTGACCGATCTCTGCATCCATTCCGATTCGTCCCTTTGTTTCGCCATTTAGAGCATTTCCTGTCAATTCGGAGTCATTCTGACGGAGCGATTTTGCGACAAGATCAAGCAAAGGCCCGCAGGGCATATCCTTAGATACGTTCAAGGGCCTTTGCGCAGGAATTGGCGCAATAGCGCCCGTCCCACGGCTCGCCCGGCACCGCCTTCGGCGTGCCGATCAGGCGAGCCGCAGCAATTTCTGTTGCGTGATTACCGGAGGCAATCAACGCGGCAGGGTTTCTGATTGGTGGGTGCCCGATGGCGATGCGGTCTTGCCCGATACTTCTGTATCGCGCTTCAACCGGCTCACCACCGGATCACGCGCACCAATCGAGAAACAGAACTGACCCCGAATTGGCAGGAAGTGCTCTAAGGCGGTTGGACGCACAAGGGAAAGTGGAGGCCACGCCGCATCCACTAAAACAGGCTCATATACGGGAGAGCATCGCCTGCATGGCCTGCTGGTAGCGCGTTTCGATCGCCTCGCGGCGGACATGACGGCCGCCATCGACTTGCTTCAGACCATGCACCCAGACGCAATCCACAGCCATGCCGCGCCCGAACAAGAAGGAATCAAGCACCGTATCACCTTCGAAACCGAGATCGAAAACCAGCCGCAGAGAGACGAAATCAGCTGGCATACCTGCCGCAATCGCAGAAGTGGAGCCGAGCGCCCTGCCCCCGCCAGCGACAGCCCGTTCGAAGATGGAACGACCCGTGGTCCTTCCATCGCGCGACAGCACGTTGCGTGCCCGATGCAGCAGCCGCTGCGAATATTCAAGCTGGCGCAATTCATCCGCAACGCCGATCAGCACATTGGAATCGGTGCCAATGCCAAAGGCGCCGCCCGCATCGATGAACGTCCCGGCGGCAAAGAACCCATCGCCGAGATTAGCTTCCGTGACCGGGCACAGCCCCGCCACAACGCCGCGCTTCGCCATCGCGATGGTTTCGGCATCGGTCATATGGGTGGCATGGATGAAGCACCAGCGGCCATCCGCGCCCGCCTCATCGAGCAGCCATTCGACCGGACGCCGGCCCGAATAGGCGATGCTGTCCTCGATCTCCTTCACCTGTTCGGCGGCATGGATATGGACCGGTCCCTCCGGGCTCATCGAGAGCAGTGCTCGGATCTCGTCGCCGGTCGCCGCCCGCAGGCTGTGCGGCGCAATGCCAACCACGGACCCCGGCAGGGCGGACACCAGCGTCCGCGAGGCATCGAGCAGCCTGGCGTAGGAATCGAGATCATTGACGAAACGACGCTGGCCATCGGCTGGCGGCAGCCCGCCGAAATTCGAATGCGCGTAGAAAACCGGCAGCAGCGTCAGCGCGATACCGGTCTCAGTCGAAGCCGAGGCGATGCGGCTGCCGAGCTCGGCGATATTGGCATAGGCCCGCCCGTCGCGATCATGATGGAGATAGTGGAACTCGCCCACACGGGTGAAGCCGCTTTCCAGCATCTCGACATAGAGGAAGGCGGCCACCGCTTCGATATCCTCCGGCTCGAAGGCGAAGGTGAAGCGATACATCACATCGCGCCAGCTCCAGAAATTGTCGTTGCCGGCCGAAGGCCGTTCAGTGAGCCCTGCCATGGCGCGCTGAAAGGCATGGCTGTGCAGGTTGGGCATGCCGGCAATGAGGATCGCATGCCGCTCGTCGCCGGGCTCCGGCTGCGTGTCCGGCGTCAGCGACAGGATGCGACCGCCGGCAATCTCGATCCGGACATCATTGCGCCAGCCCTCCGGCGTTAGAACCTGCTTGGCAAAAATGGGCATCGGCACCTCCGGAATGGCTCTTGTCAATTGGGTTATTATGTATATACATATTAGACAAGAAGGCAACCCGTTTCGGGAGGATGGAATGCAGGAGACCGAGCCGGGAGGCCCGTTATTGTTGCGCAATGCGCGGATCGCCACGCTCGACCCCGCCCGTCCGGGCCTGGGAGAAATCGAGGGCGCAGCGGTTCTTGCCCAGGATGGGCGCATCGTCTTTGCCGGTCCCGAAGCTGGCCTGCCCGCCCATCAGGCTGCACGCGTGATCGATTGCGAGGGACGCTGGGTCACGCCGGGCCTCATCGATTGCCACACCCATCTCGTCCATGCCGGCAACCGTGCCCATGAATTCGAACTCAGACTGAACGGGGCCAGCTATGAGGAGATCGCGCGCGCCGGCGGCGGCATCGTCTCGTCGGTCAAGGCGCTGCGGGCCGCAAGCGACGACCAGCTTCTCGCCGAAACCCTGCCGCGCCTCGATGCCCTGCTGGCCGAGGGCGTGACGACGATCGAAGTCAAGTCCGGCTACGGGCTTGATCTCGAAAACGAGATGAAATCGCTGCGCGTCGCCCGCAAGCTCGGCGAGGCCCGTTCCGTTTCGGTGCGCACCAGCTTCCTTGGAGCCCATGCGCTGCCGCCAGAAGCCAAGGGCGATCGCCGCGCCTATCTCGATCAGGTGATTTCCATGCTGCCGGCGATCAAGGCGGCCGGCCTCGCCGATGCCGTCGACGGTTTCTGCGAGAAGATCGCCTTCCAGCCCGATGAGATCGCACTGCTGTTCGGTGCGGCCCAGTCGCTCGGCTTTGCGGTCAAATTGCATGCCGACCAGCTGTCGGACCTCGGTGGCGCGGCGCTCGCGGCCCGGTTCGGCGCTCTGTCCGCCGATCATGTCGAATATACGAGCGAGGCGGGTGCGATCGCGATGGCAGAAGCCGGCACCGTGGCGACCATTCTGCCCGGCGCCTTCTATTTCATTCGCGAAACCCAAAAGCCGCCGGTCGATCTCTTCCGCAGGCACGGCGTCGCCATGGCGCTCGCGACCGACAACAATCCCGGCACCTCGCCGCTCACCTCGCTTCTGCTGACCATGAACATGGCCGCGACCCTCTTTCACATGACGGTCGAGGAATGCCTGAAGGGTATCACGCTGAACGCCGCCCGCGCCCTCGGTCTTGCGTCGGAAACCGGTTCGATCACCGCCGGAAAATGGGCCGACCTCGCCATCTGGGATATCGAGCGCCCGGCCGAACTCGTCTACCGCATGGGGTTCAACCCGCTCTGGAAACGGATCTGGAGGGGAATGTGATCGTTGATGCGAACCCCGCCCACCAAACAACAGGACCCCGCCCATGACCATCACCCTTCATCCCGGCGCCGTCACGCTCACCCAACTGCATGCCGTCTACTGGGACGGCGTCAATGTTCGGCTTGATCCATCCTGCGATGCGCGCATCGAACGCTCCGCCGCCCGCATTGCCGAGATCGCCGGCGGTGACGAGCCGGTCTATGGCGTCAATACCGGCTTCGGCAAGCTGGCATCGATCAAGATCGCCGCTGCCGATACGGCCAAACTGCAACGCAATCTCATTCTCTCGCATTGCTGCGGCGTCGGCGCACCGCTTGCAGCCGATATTGTGCGGCTGATCATGGCGCTCAAGCTGATTTCGCTCGGTCGCGGCGCTTCGGGCGTCCGGATCGCGCTTGTCCGGCTGATCGAGGACATGCTCGAAAGGAACGTTGTTCCGGTCATTCCGGAAAAAGGCTCGGTCGGCGCCTCGGGCGATCTCGCGCCGCTCGCCCATATGGCGGCCGTCATGATCGGCGAAGGCGAGGCCATGGTCGGGGGCGAGCGCCTGCCGGGAGGCGAAGCCCTGCGCCGTGCCGGCCTTGTTGCGGTGGAACTCGCCGCCAAGGAAGGGCTGGCGCTGATCAACGGCACCCAGGTCTCGACCGCGCTCGCACTGGCCGGCCTGTTCCGCGCCCATCGCGCGGCCCGTTCGGCGCTTGTCACCGGTGCCCTTTCCACCGATGCCGCGATGGGCTCGTCGGCTCCCTTCCACCCCGATATTCACAGCCTGCGCGGCCATCGGGGCCAGATCGATGCTGCCGCTGCACTCCGCAGTCTCCTCGCCGGATCGGTGATCCGCGAAAGCCACATCACCGGCGATGAACGCGTCCAGGACCCCTATTGCATCCGCTGCCAGCCGCAGGTCGATGGCGCCTGCCTCGATCTCCTGCGCCAGGCGGCCCGCACCCTCGAAATCGAGGCCAATGCGGTGACCGACAATCCGCTGGTGCTCGACGATGACAGCGTCGTTTCCGGCGGCAATTTCCACGCCGAACCGGTGGCTTTCGCCGCCGACCAGATCGCGCTTGCCATCTGCGAGATCGGCGCCATTGCCCAGCGCCGCATCGCCCTTCTGGTCGATCCCGCCCTCTCCTATGGCCTGCCAGCCTTCCTTGCCAAGGAACCGGGGCTCAATTCGGGCCTGATGATCGCCGAAGTCACTTCGGCGGCGCTGATGAGCGAAAACAAGCAGATGAGCCATCCGGCCTCTGTCGATTCGACCCCGACCTCGGCCAACCAGGAAGACCATGTCTCCATGGCCTGCCATGGCGCCCGCCGCCTGCTGCAGATGACCGACAATCTCTTCGCCATCATCGGCATCGAGGCGCTGACCGGATCGCTCGGCATCGAGTTCCGCGCGCCGCTCGTCACCAGCCCGGAACTGGCAGGGGCGATCGCCTGCATCCGCGCCGCCGTGCCGACGCTTTCGACCGATCGCTATATGGCGACCGATCTGGCCGCCGCATCCGCCCTCATTGCCGATGGGCGGCTCAACCGCGCAATTACGCCTGGCATTTTGCCTGGGCTGGGAGACTGAAAACCCCTCCCCAACCCCTCCCCACAAGGGGGAGGGGCTAACCGGATGCCCCGCCCTGCCCAAAGAACCTTGCAACAAACCGCAACGGTCACTTGAGGCGAAGCAGACCGGTCGGGTTAAGCCACTCCCCCTTGTGGGGAGGGGTTGGGGAGGGGCAATCGAATGCAACGAACCGAAACATGGGAACGACGAAGCCATGACCAATCCACGCCACAATATCCGCGAGGTTCGTGCCCCGCACGGCACCGAACTCAATGCCAAGAGCTGGCTCACCGAAGCGCCGCTCCGGATGCTGATGAACAATCTCGATCCCGACGTGGCGGAAAATCCGCATGAGCTCGTCGTTTATGGCGGCATCGGCCGCGCTGCCCGCACCTGGGCCGATTTCGACCGCATCGTCGCCTCGCTCAAGGAGCTTGAGGAAGACCAGACGCTGCTCGTGCAATCGGGCAAGCCGGTCGGCGTCTTCCGGACGCACAAGGATGCACCGCGGGTGCTGATCGCCAACTCCAACCTGGTGCCGCACTGGGCCACCTGGGACCATTTCAACGAGTTGGACAAGAAGGGACTCGCCATGTACGGCCAGATGACGGCCGGCTCCTGGATCTATATCGGCACCCAGGGCATCGTACAGGGAACTTACGAGACCTTCGTCGAGGCCGGGCGCCAGCATTATGGCGGCAATCTCAAGGGCAAATGGATCCTGACCGGCGGGCTCGGCGGCATGGGTGGCGCCCAGCCGCTCGCCGCCGTCATGGCCGGGGCCTCATGCCTCGCCATCGAATGCAATCCGGACTCGATCGATTTCCGCCTCCGCACCCGCTATCTCGATGAAAAGGCCGAAACGCTGGACGAGGCGATGGCGATGATCGACCGCTGGACCAGGGCCGGCGAAGCAAAATCCGTCGGTCTGCTCGGCAATGCCGCCGAAATCCTGCCCGAGATGGTTCGCCGCGGCATCCGGCCCGACATCGTCACCGACCAGACATCCGCGCATGATCCGATCAACGGTTATCTGCCGATCGGCTGGACCATGGCCGAATGGAAGGCGAAGCGCGAAAGCGACCCCAAGGCGGTGGAAAAAGCCGCCCGCGCTTCGATGAAGGTGCATGTGGCCGCCATGCTGGATTTCTGGAATGCCGGCATTCCGACGCTCGACTATGGCAACAATATCCGCCAGGTCGCCAAGGATGAAGGGCTTGAACATGCCTTCGATTTCCCCGGCTTCGTGCCGGCCTATATCCGGCCGCTCTTCTGCCGCGGCATCGGCCCCTTCCGCTGGGCAGCGCTTTCGGGCGATCCGGAAGACATCTACAGAACCGATGCGAAGGTGAAGGAACTGCTGCCCGACAACAAGCACCTGCACAACTGGCTCGACATGGCGCGCGAGCGCATTTCCTTCCAGGGCCTGCCGGCCCGCATCTGCTGGGTGGGCCTGGGCGATCGCCACAAGCTCGGCCTCGCCTTCAACGAGATGGTGCGCAACGGCGAACTCAAGGCACCGATCGTGATTGGCCGCGACCATCTCGATTCCGGCTCGGTCGCCTCGCCCAACCGCGAGACCGAGGCGATGAAGGATGGTTCGGATGCCGTGTCAGACTGGCCGCTCTTGAATGCGCTGCTCAATTGCGCCAGCGGCGCCACCTGGGTGTCGCTGCACCATGGCGGCGGCGTCGGTATGGGCTTCTCGCAGCATTCCGGCATGGTCATCTGCTGTGACGGCAGCGCCGATGCCGACCGCCGCATCGGCAATGTGCTGTGGAACGATCCGGCCACCGGCGTCATGCGCCATGCCGATGCCGGTTACGAGATCGCGCTCGATTGCGCCCGCGAGAAGGGACTGGACCTGCCCGGCATTCTGGGGTGATGGGGGAGAATGATCGACGCTACGGTCCCGGCGAGTTCGCTTGCCGGGATCTTGGTGCTTGATGGCTATCTCACGATAGCATCCGAATCCAGATGAACTACCTCGCAGTCTGTCAGCAAAAGCAGAGAGTTATGAGGCCTGTTCTCTGACTCTCTCGATATAGCGTTCCAGATATCGAGAAAGCCAAGGCTCACCGTGCTTATTGTAAAGCTCCCAATTCTGGCGCCAATGCGCACCGCCTTTGACATCGGGGAATGCGACAATCGACTTGTAACCATTAATCACTTTTAGCCGAGTGTGAGCTATGGATCGATAAGGATAGTGCCTATAATAGGCACCAAGCTTGGTTGCAGGATAGATATCCGCCAAATCAAACACTCTATTCCTTACGAAATGGTTCCCAGCAAATAGACGAGACTCGCTTGTAAAGCGGTAAATGCACTTCACCTCACTCCGAGTAGAACGTCTATCAACCAACGGAAACTGATCATAAACCGCGCCAGGCTTGTAGTGCTCCAATGGTACCTCGCTGGCGCAATTGATCAAAGGGAACGTTACAACACTGGCTTCCCTTGCGTTTACAAGAATATCGACGAACGAACCATCAACCGATGAAAACGATATGAATTCATCGGCATCTAAGGGAACGATCCAATCGATCGAGGCACCGAGGGAAGAAAAATACTCGACTGCGAACTTCGCCGCGGCAGTGGTTTTAAAATCTTGATAGTGTTGAGAAATGTAATCGCTAATCACGACGACAAAAACGTCTTGGCGCTTTCTAAACTCGTCGATCACACCACGCGTACCATCAGTGCTGTTGTTATCGATAACACAGAAATAGCGAAAACCGAGCAAGTAATTATGCTTGTCTTATGATTTCCGTGCTTCTTCGTGAGATAAAGAAGCGCCGGAGAGGACGGCCATCCTTCTCCGGCGATGG
>NZ_JAUOZU010000006.1 GCF_030551875.1 Fluviirhizobium alvei
GCTCCGGGCTTTTCCGTCCTGCTCGAAGGCGCCTACAAGGACCTCGATGCCGGCGGCAACGAAAAGTACGGCATGCTGCGTTTCGAGCGCTCGTTCTGAGACGATCGACCAAGTGCTTAAGGAAAAGCCCGGCGTCAGCCGGGCTTTTTCGTTAAGGGATAGTTGCCTTCGCCTTTCGTGGAGGTCATGACTTTTCATTCATGACTTAAACTGTGATGTTTTTGTAACAATCGTTAGCTCGCTATCTTGTTTGAGTTTGGTTCGGCGTGATTTGGATTGTGGAATCGGCTCGATGCGACCATTGTCTGGATACGGGGTTGAAATGAATTTCATAGCGTTTGCCATAGAACCTTCCCGTGATTTAACAGACTGGAGAAAGATATGAACATCAAGAGCCTTCTTCTCGGCTCCGCCGCTGCACTGGCAGTGGTTTCTGGCGCTCAGGCTGCCGACGCTGTTGTCGCTGCCGAGCCGGAACCCATGGAATATGTCAAGGTCTGCGATGCCTACGGCACCGGCTTCTTCTACATCCCGGGCACCGAAACCTGCCTGAAGATCGGCGGCCAGTTCCGCTACGAAAAGAATTTTGAAAACGTTGCCGGCCCGAACACGCCGACCTACTATTATCATCATTCCCGCGTTCGCCTCGATTTCGAAGCCAAGAACGATTCCGAGTGGGGCACCGTCTACAGTTGGGTTCGCCTGCAGGGCGACCAGGACGATAACGGCACCAACGGCGTCAACTTCTTCTACTACTTCGGTATTGGTGGTCTTGAATTCGGTAACTACGATCTGCCCTGGTCGCGTTTCTTCGGCTACGGCGGTCTGACCGATTGGGGTGGAGATGACGGCTTCCAGGATGGCAAGCAGTACATCAGCTACACGGCAAACCTCGGTTCGGTTTCGGCCTGGATCTCGCTCGACAACGATGCCAACCAGCTCGATGTTGATAATCTGCCGCATGACAATCACAAGTACATTCCGGACGTTTCGGGCGGCGTGTCTGGTACCTTCGGCGATTACACCGCCTATGCTGGTCTAGGCTACGACGAATCGCTTGATTCGCTGGCTGTGAAGGCCAAGGTTTCGGGTTCTGTCGGCATGTTCAGCTTTGCTGCTCTTGCTCTGTACTCGGATGACAAAGCTAACCGTTACTTCAACTATGACGGTTTCAGCGCGATCGTCGGCGTTTCTGCCAAGGTCACCGACTCGATCACTCTCGCCAAGGACTTCCAGTACTGGGATAATGGCGACTGGATGCTGATCGCTGACGTTGCCTGGTCGGTTGCTCCGGGCTTCTCCGTCCTGCTCGAAGGCGCCTACAAGGACCTCGATGCCGGCGGCAACGAAAAGTACGGCATGCTGCGTTTCGAGCGCTCGTTCTAAGACGATCGTCCAAACGGACAGGAAAAGCCCGGCGTCAGCCGGGCTTTTTCGTATTGGGAAGAGATATCTGATCAGACGATTCGGCTTTCCGTTCCCCGTGCGACGATGAAGTCGATGATAGGCGCCGTAATCGTCGGATGATGGAGGAACGGCGCATGCCCCTGGCCGGGTGCGACAAGCGCTTTGGCGTTCGGATGCTTTTCCAGCATCTGTTCAACGGTTTGCGCGGACAACAGCAGCGAGTTTTCTCCCCGGATCACCAGAAGCGGTTTGTTGGTAAGCGCCTTGAACGCATCCCAGAGATCGGGCGGGTTCTGAGAAAAGTCCATATCCTTCAGCGGGGCGACGATGCCCGGATCGAAATTGGCTTCCAGTCCGCGCTCTGTCGGCTGTGAGATTGCGTCGGCCATCTCATGCCAGTCGGACTCGTCGAGAATTGGGAACTCGTTGCCATGGCGGATCTTGAGGGCTGCGGCGAGATCTTCCAGTCGCTGATGAATTGTCGCCTCGCCGAGATAGGCGGCGATGGCCCGTAGGCCGGCCGCCTCGATGACCGGACCAATATCGTTGAGAACCGTCGCTTCAATTCTGTCGGGTGCGAGATTGCCAAGCACATGCAGCAAAAGGCCGCCACGCGACGTGCCGACGAAAATGGCTTTGCCGATTCCGAGATGTTTGAGCAGGATCAGGACATCCTGTGTCTCGCGCATCACATTATAGTTTGCGGGGGAGGGATCCCGGTCCGATTGGCCGCGACCGCGCGAATCGAGCGTAACGACCGAAATGTCCAGGTCGGAGAGCAACAGGGCAAACCTGTGAAAGTCAGCGCCGTTGCGGGTCAGTCCTGCAAGGCACACAACCGGAATCGTATCCTGTTCGATATCCGGACCATAATGACGACCGCTGAGCATCAGCCCGTCGTCGGTGGAAAACTGAAAAGTCTGAAAATCTTGTTGGTTCGTCATGGTGCCTCCTCGTCGAACGCCGAGCAAAGGCAAAGATCGACCCGCGGTCAAGACCCGCCCTGAAAATGTCATCGCCCGGATCGAAGACGCCCAGCCAATTCAGTTGACCTTCTGCAGCGGGCGTCCGTTGATGGTGAGGTCGCTTGCGATATTGGTGCTTTCGGAGAGCAGGCGCTTGTAAACCTGATAATTCTCCATCACCCGCTGAACATAGTTGCGCGTTTCGTGAAACGGAATGTGTTCGATCCAGTCGACAACGCCATCCAGTGTCATCCTGCGTGGATCGCCATAACGGCCGATCCAGTCCGGAATCCGGTTGGGACCGGCATTATAGGCCGCGAATGTCAGCACCAGCGAGCCATTGAATTTCTGGATCTGCTCATCGAGATAGCGCGAGCCGAGCGTGGCATTGTAGGCCGGGTCGGTGAGAAGTTTCTCCTCCGCCCAGGCAATGCGGTTGCGCTCTGCCACCTTTCTGGCGGTGGATGGCAGGATTTGCAGAAGTCCGCGCGCGTCGGCATGCGATACGGCCTGCGGGTTGAAGGCGCTTTCCTGCCGCGCGATCGCGTGGGTGAGGGCGCGCGCACTCCTGTCGATATCGGCTGTTTCCGGAATGGCGCCGAGCGGATAGGCCGCAAGACCGGGATCATGGCCCTGGTTCTGCGCCGCCTTGCCGATCGCGAGCGCCAGGCTGGGACCGTAGTCGCTAAGCGCGCGGGCGGACAGCATCTGCAGCGAATCCTGATCGCCGTAGAACCGGGCAAGCGAAAGGTAGAGCCGCCGGGCGCGACCATCTTCGCCGGATTGCTTGAGCAGCGAAAGCGCACGGATCTGCGGCCGGTTGGCAAAATCGATGAGTGCAGCGCCATTGGCCGCAGCGGTGCCGAGCGGTCGGTCTGTCAGGCCAAGCCTGGCTTCCGCCAGTTGTCCATAGAAGGTCGTCGGATGGCTGGCGGCCCGTTCAAAGGAAAGACGCGCCTTGCTCCTGTCGCCCAGAGCCTCATCGGTTCGCCCCAACCAGTAATAACCCCGCGCCTGGTCATGCGCACGATTGCTGGCAAGAAGCAGCTGTTCGAAATGCGGGCGGGCGATCTTGGGCTTGCCCATGCCGCGCAGCGCATACCAGCCGGCATGAAATTCCGCTTCGGCGCGATCGTCGCCATCCATCAGCCGATGGGCAATCGCCAGCTTGTAGGCTTCCGCCGCCTGACCGACATCGAAGAGGCCGCGGCTCACAATCCGCGTTTCGATCCACCATTTGCCGGGATCGATGAGATCGGATGTCTGATCCGGCATCCGCGCGAGCAGTTTTGCCGCCGCCTCATACTGGCTGGTCTGGCGCAGGCGGCGGATCTGCAGATAGAGAAAGGTCGGGTCTTTGCCCCATTCGGCACGCGCCTTCTCCAGAAGAGCCTTGCCATCCTTGGCCCGGCGCCCGATGGCGGAAAAAGCGGTTGCCAGCGTTTCGGCCTTCGCAAGCGAAGCAAAACGCGCGGCACGCGCATATTGATCCGAATAGAGCAGATATTTCATCCGGCGCAGATGGTCCGCAGTCGTAAGATCGGTCCCGAATTCGCCGAGAATCCGGTCCTCGTCCTCCACCTTCATCACCCGGCCTTGCCAAGCGGAACGGATCAGTTCCTTGGCCTCGTTGTCGCGTCCCACGGACTTGAGGGCACGCGCCAGCATGATCACGCCATCGGCGCTGCGTGGTTCGCCGCCAGCCATGAAATCGAGCACCATCTGCGGCGGCGCATTCTCCCGTAAAAGCGCGTTTTCAATGTTGCTGTTGATATCCTCGATTGCCGGCCAGCCCCGCAAGAGGGTTCGAGCCTCAAGCATTTCGGCGGCAGGAACCGCGCGCTGGCCGGAAACCGCAATCGCCCAGGTCAGCGTCAGCCGTTCGTTGGATGCCGAAGGCAGGCGGTCGCGTTCGGCAATGGCACCAAGACTGTCGCGGCGGGCGAGCGCGCGCAAGCCGTCGCGGAATGTTTCGCTCGGCTGAAGGTCGGTGGTCTCGATCGGCGAAATGGCATTGGTAATGTTGTCGCTGTCCGGTGCCGCAGAATCGAGCGGCTTCGGCAGGGCGGCAACCCGGTCCGCCTTGAGGCTGATCGGACGCAGAGTCGGGGTGTTTTCTGCCGGCGCCATCGGGCGCCGACCGGCATCGGCGCCGAGAATGCCGAACATGCTGGCGCCGCCGGCCAACAGAACCAGACTGGCGATGATCATCCGTTTCATCTGCTACTCCGGCAATCTTTCACCCGATTATGCGGCCCCTATGGTCAACGAGTGGTTAAACCGCTGAATCCTGTCTCAATGCGACGAAATTCGCCAATCTGGCGGCTTGCTGCACGGGCCGCCCTTATATAATGTCCGCCTTCCGTAAATCAGGATTACGGCCAAAGCATGGGTTGAGCGCCCGATGAGGAGTAGTTGCATGTTTCAGGGTTCCATTCCCGCCCTTCTGACACCCTTTACGGCTGATGGCAGCCTCGATGAAGCGGCTTTCGCCGCCCATGTCGAGTGGCAGATCGCCGAAGGCAGCAATGGTCTCGTGCCCGTGGGAACGACAGGTGAGTCTCCGACCTTGTCGCATCAGGAACACAAACGTGTGGTGGAACTCTGCATCCAGGTCGCGGCCAAGCGCGTGCCGGTCATTGCCGGTGCTGGCTCCAACAACACGGTCGAAGCGATCGAGCTGGCCCAGCATGCCGAAAAGGCCGGCGCCGATGCGCTTCTGGTCGTCACGCCCTATTATAACCGGCCGACGCAGAAGGGCTTGATCGCGCATTTTTCGGCGATCGCCGAAGCCGTATCGCTGCCGATCTTCATCTATAACATTCCGGGTCGTTCCGTTGTCGATATGACCCCGGAAACGATGGGCAAGCTTGCGGCTGCGCACAAGAACATCGTTGGCGTCAAGGATGCGACCGGCAAGATCGAGCGCGTCTCCGAACAGCGCATCACCTGTGGCACATCCTTCATCCAGCTTTCGGGTGAAGATGCTTCGGCGCTCGGCTTCAACGCTCATGGTGGCGTCGGCTGCATTTCGGTTACCGCCAATGTGGCGCCGAAACTCTGTGCCGAATTCCAGGCGGCAACGCTCGCTGGCGATTATGCCAAGGCACTGACCTATCAGGACAAGTTGATGCCGTTGCACAAGGCGATCTTCATGGAACCTGGCGTTTGCGGCGCGAAATATGCGCTGTCGAAGCTTGGCCGCATGAGCCGCACCGTGCGTTCGCCGCTGGTTCCGGTGCTTGAGCCGGCCACCGAAGCCGCGCTCGATGCTGCTCTCGCCCATGCAGGTCTGACGAATTGATATGACGCAT
Organism: Fluviirhizobium alvei; assembly: GCF_030551875.1. Taxonomy (GTDB): domain Bacteria; phylum Pseudomonadota; class Alphaproteobacteria; order Rhizobiales; family Rhizobiaceae; genus Rhizobium_E; species Rhizobium_E alvei. The sequence continues at coordinate 5,687 of NZ_JAUOZU010000006.1, forward strand.
AAAGGCAGGCCGACATCGGTCAGGAAGATTGTGGCGGAGAACCGCAAGGCCCGCTACAATTTTGAAATCGTCGATACTTATGAAGCGGGACTGGTGCTCACCGGTACCGAGGTTAAATCGTTGCGCGAAGGCAAGGCGAACATTGCCGAATCCTATGCCAGCGACGAGAATGGCGAGATCTGGCTGATCAACTCCTACCTGCCGGAATATCTGCAGGCCAACCGCTTCAACCATGCTCCGCGGCGGCCGCGCAAACTGCTGCTGTCGGGCAAGGAAATGCGCCGCCTCCGGGTGGCCATCAACCGCGAAGGCATGACGCTTGTGCCGCTCAAGATCTATTTCAACGATCGCGGCCGCGCCAAGCTCGAACTGGCGCTCGCCAAGGGCAAGAAACTGCACGACAAGCGCGCCACGGAAAAAGAGCGCGACTGGAACCGTGAAAAGGGCAGGCTGCTGCGCGACAAGGGCTGATCGCCCGGTCCCCTCCGTCATGGTCGGGCCTGTCCCGACCATCTGCTGCCGCCGAATGCGCCCTCGACGTCGATTTTTTGGCAGATCAAGGCAGATCCTCGGCACATGGCCGAGGATGGCAGTGGAGAGGGCCGATTGTGTCGAGCCACATATCCCCCAAACGCAAACGGGCACGAAATCGTGCCCGCTGGTGTGTAGCATAAAATGTCGGGACAGGCTTAAAGCTCGTCGAGAACATCCTGAACCGGTTCGACCGGACGCGGTGCGCGTTCCGACGGATCGCGACCAACCTCGGCCTTGAGCGTAATGAGGTCGATGAAATGGTCGGCCTGGCGGCGGAGATCGTCGGCAATCATCGGCGGCTGGGTTGCCATGGTCGAAACGACCGAAACCTTGCGGCCCTTGCGCTGCAGCGCTTCGACCAGCGTCGTGAAATCGCCATCGCCGGAAAAGAGCACGAGATGATCGACCACTTCGGACTGTTCCATCGCGTCGATCGCGAGTTCAATGTCCATATTGCCCTTGATCTTGCGGCGGCCAAGTGAGTCCGTGAACTCTTTTGCCGGCTTGGTTACAACCTTGTAACCATTATAGTCCAGCCAGTCGATCAGGGGCCGGATCGAGGAGTATTCCTGATCCTCGATGAGGGCTGTATAGTAATAGGCACGCAAAAGGTATCCGCGTTTCTGAAAAGCCTTCAGAAGTTTACGATAGTCAATGTCGAAACCGAGGCTTTTCGAAGCTGCGTAAAGATTGGCTCCATCTATAAATAATGCAATTTTTTCCCGTGGGTCGAACATATTTCTTTCCTTTCAAAAATGCTTCCCAGTTGCCTCAAGATAGTTTTGATTATCTTATAACTGAGCTGCTATTTTATGATTCATTCATATACATTTCGCTTTAGATTATCGGCATGAAAATTCCAAGCAAAATCTTGGTGAAAACGAATTTAGAATGCCTGTTTGAAGCGTTTTTGCGCCAAATAGCGGTGGAAAAGCAAATAAGTCACCTGACTTGGGCTTGCAGAGGCAAAAACGGAGCACTTTTGCCCGTTGGCTGTCCTTTTATAGGGTGAATTGACGGCCAGATGATGGCGCAGGAGCGCTCCTGGATTCTGCTTTTTTGCGGATATGGGGCGTTTTGCCTTGAATTTGTCGCGCTAAGGGGCTATCGGCTGCCGGATAGCAAGAATTTCGAATAGCTGAAGGACAGGCAATGGCCCGCGTCACCGTTGAGGATTGCATCGATAAGGTAGACAACCGCTTCGAGCTGGTTTTGTTGGCGAGCCATCGCGCGCGCCTGATCTCGCAGGGCGCCCCCATCACCGTTGATCGCGACAACGACAAGAACCCGGTCGTCGCGCTCCGCGAAATCGCCGATGAGATGCTGTCGCCGGGCGATCTCAAGGAAGATCTGATCCATTCGCTGCAGAAGCATGTCGAAGTGGACGAGCCGGAACCCGATGCGTCCTCGCTGCTCGCTGGCGAAGCCCAGGGCGAAGGCGTCGACGAGGACGAGGATATGCCGGAAACCATCAACTTCGACCAGATGTCGGAAGAAGAGCTTCTGGCCGGTATCGAAGGTCTGGTTCCGCCGGAAAAGAACGACGATTATTGATCGTTTACGGAATCTTTCGATTTAGAAGCAATCTTGATTGCACAATGAAGCGCCAGTCTTATGATTGGCGCTTCGTTTTTTGGTGAATTCCGGAGCAGTCCTTCAATGATGCGGCAATACGAGCTCGTCGAGCGCGTTCACAAGTACAAGCCAGATGTCAATGAAGCCCTGCTGAACAAAGCCTATGTCTATGCCATGCAGAAGCATGGCCAGCAAAAACGCGCGAGCGGCGATCCCTATATTTCGCATCCGCTCGAAGTCGCCGCCATCCTCACCGACATGCATCTGGACGAGTCGACCATCGCGGTTGCACTCCTGCACGACACGATCGAGGATACGAGCGCGACGCGGGAGGAGATCGACCGCCTGTTCGGCGAGGATATCGGCCGGCTGGTCGAAGGCCTCACCAAGATCAAGAAGCTCGATCTTGTGTCAAAGAAGGCCAAGCAGGCCGAAAATCTCCGCAAGCTCTTGCTGGCGATTTCCGATGATGTGCGCGTGCTTCTCGTCAAGCTGGCCGATCGGCTGCATAACATGCGCACGCTCGATCACATGACGCCGGAGAAGAAGGCGCGCATTTCTGAAGAGACGATGGATATCTATGCGCCGCTTGCCGGCCGCATGGGTATGCAGGACATGCGCGAGGAACTGGAGGAACTCTCTTTCCGCCATCTCAACCCAGAAGCGCATGACACGATCACCAAGCGGCTTCAGGATCTCTCCGACCGCAATGCCGATCTGGTGCGCAAGATCGAAGGCGAACTGACCGAACTTCTGGTGGCGAACGGGCTCGACAAGGCCGCTGTCAAGGGCCGGCAGAAGAAGGCCTATTCGGTCTTCCGCAAGATGCAGTCGAAATCGCTGTCCTTCGAGCAACTGTCGGATGTCTATGGTTTCCGCGTCGTCGTCGATCAGGTGCCGGAATGTTACAAGGCGCTCGGCATCGTTCATATGCGCTGGCGTGTCGTGCCGGGCCGCTTCAAGGATTATATCTCGACGCCGAAGCAGAACGATTACCAGTCGATCCATACGACGATCGTCGGGCCGGCGCGCCAGCGCATCGAACTGCAGATCCGCACGCGTCGCATGCACGATATCGCCGAATATGGTATCGCGGCGCATACGCTCTATAAGGATGGTTACACGCCGCAACCGGGCGAGGCGGCCAAGGGCCAGTCGAATGCCTATTCCTGGCTGCGTCTCACCATTGAATCGCTGGCCGAAGGCGATAATCCGGAAGAGTTCCTGGAACATACGAAGCTCGAACTGTTCCAGGACCAGGTCTTCTGCTTCACGCCCAAGGGCAAGCTGATTGCGCTGCCGCGCGGCGCCACCCCGATCGATTTCGCCTACGCCGTCCATACCAACATCGGCGACACCTGCGTCGGTGCCAAGATCAACGGTCGCATCATGCCGCTGGTCACGCGGCTTGCCAATGGCGACGAGGTCGAGATCATCCGTTCGGGCGTTCAGGTTCCGCCGGCTGCATGGGAGGAGATCGTCGTCACCGGCAAGGCGCGCTCGGCCATCCGCCGCGCCACCCGCTTGGCGATCCGCAAGCAATATGCCGGCCTCGGCCAGCGCATCCTCGAACGGACCTTCGAGCGCGCGGGCAAGGTTTTCGCGCGCGACATCATGCGCTCGGCTGTCCACCGGCTTGGCCACAAGGATGTCGAGGATGCGATCGCCAGCGTCGGTCGCGGCGAACTCTCTTCGCTTGATGTTCTGAAGGCGGTCTTTCCGGATTATCAGGATGAGCGCGTCACCACCAAGGTGCCGGGTGAGGAGGGCTGGTTCAACGTCCGCTCGGCCCAGGGTATGATGTTCAAGATCCCCGAAGGCCAGAAGACGCGGATCGTCGAGGAGGCGGATGACGAAGCCGAGGCGATCCAGCCGTTCCGCGGCTTGCCCGATGATATCGAGGTGCGTTTTGCCGATTCCGGCGCCGTCCCGGGCGATCGCATCGTCGGCATTCATGACGGGCGCAAGACCATTACCGTCTATCCGATCCAGTCGCCGTCGCTGCAGAAGTTTGACGAACAGCCCGATCGCTGGATCGATATCCGCTGGGATCTCGACGAAGCCAACAAGTCGCGCTTCATGGCCCGCATCCTCGTCAATGCCATCAATGAGCCCGGCACGCTGGCCACGGTTTCGCAAGCCATCGCCACCGCCGATGTCAATATCCGCACCCTGTCCATGGTGCGCGTGGCGCCCGATTTCACTGAAATGGCGATCGATCTCGAAGTGTGGGATCTGCGCCAGCTCAGCCATCTTCTTGCACAGCTCAAGGATCTCGATTGTATCTCGACGATCAAGCGCGTGTTTGATTGATCTGATTTGGAATTGAAAAACATCAAGAACAACGGGCATGACTGTGCCCTTTGTTTTATTTGTTTTCTTGTTAACAAAACTATGCTTGAAATTGCTCCTGATTGAAAGATTCGTTTCAGGAAACATTACATGGCAAAGATCGCGATCAAGGCGGCAATGGGCTCCTATGGCCTTATCCAGACCGCCATCAATTTCGACAGTCTCGGGCTGGAAAAAGGGGAAACGACGTCGCAAGCGGTTCTGAGCGACGCATTCGGCGGCTCTATCACCTTCAAGGGCACCGGCTTCAGCTTCAACAAGAGTGGCGATGCGACGGCGGGCACCGCAACCACCATCGAATTCCGCAATTATGACGGTGATCTGGTTCTGTCGGTCACCAACGGCTCCTTCGCCATGAAGTCCATCTTCGGCGCCGATGTGGGAACGCTTTTGGGCAAGCTGCAGGCCGGCAAGGATCTCATCGTCGGAACCGACCTTGAGGACATTCTCGTCTACGGTGCCAATCCTGGCAACGATACGATCCGTGCCATGGGCGGTGACGATTACATCATCGGTTCGGCCGGTAACAACATCATCGATGGCGGCGACGGCATCGACACGCTGAAATTCGAGGAAGCACTGCTTGACGGCGGCACGATGGGCATCATCGTCGACAATGTCAAAGGCACTGTCCGCAACGCCTGGGGTGGAACCGATACGATCACCAGCATCGAAACCTTCTTCGGCACGACCATGAAGGATGTCTTCAAGGGCGGGGCCGGCGCCGAGGAATTCGATGGCAGCGGTGGCGCAGACAAGATCACCGGTGGCAAGGGGGCCGATACGTTCGATTTCTTCGCCTATTCCGGCAAGGACACGATCACCGATTTCGGCGTTGGCAAGGATATTATCCATCTCGTCTATGGTCAGATGGAAACCCAGATCGACAGTTTCGACGATCTTTCGATCGCCTATCGCAACGGCAATGCCATCATCACGCTTGATGCCGATACCGTCCTGACGCTGAATGGTGTCTCGAAATCCGAGCTCTCGGCTGCGGATTTCGATTTCGGCTTCTTCTGATCGTTCGATTGCCCGCGCAACAAGGGCGTTCCGGCGAATAGATCCCCTGTGCTATACGTCTTTCAGATCGGAATGAACGTTGGCATCAGGAGGCGTCGATGTCGGGCATGCTCAACTGTCTTGGAATGCTGGCCGGTCTGGCGGCGCTTCTCCCTGCCGCCACATCCGCCCGCGCAGAAAGCGATGTCGAACGCATTTTCGGCCATATCGCAGCCAGTGGCGAGGCCTATGCCTGCTTCAGCCGTCACTATACGAAAGCACATCTTGCGAGCCATCCCGAGCAGAACGTCACCGACATGCTGGTCTATGTCACCCGCCAGGTCGGTCCCGATCCCTATTACAGTCTCAACATGCAGGTGAACTTCCGCCATATTCGCAAACCGTTCCAGATCTCGGGCGGCTGCAGCGAAAGCGAGGATGGCAGGCAGACGCTCGGTTGCGGCGTGGAATGCGACGGCGGCAGTCTCGCGGTACGGGTGAAGGATGAGAGCGCCATCCTGGTCGAGATTCCCGACCAGGTCCGCATCTACGATCCCTCCGCCGATGCCGACGATGAAACCAACGGCGCCGATTCCATTCCCCGCAACGCCCGCTTCGGCGCCGATGACAAGCTCTTCCGTCTCGACCGGACGGATCTGAAAGATTGCCTGCCGGTCATCTATGACGAGGAGACCAGGGAAAAGATCGCCAAGGGTGTGATTACCCAGTAGTCATCCACGCGCGATCGGCACGGAGGGATCATGCCTTTTTCGAGACGCAGTTTTTTTGCCCGCTTCCTGCCGGCTGTCATGGGCGGCACCGTGGGCGCCAGCCTTGAGCCCGCAGTTGCCCGGGCCACGGAAACCGTTCAGAAGGTCGTCTATCATCTGTCGGAGCCGGGAAGGGTGAATTTCGTGCTCGGCAACATTCGCAACCATATCGAGGGCAAGGGCGGTCCGGCCAAGGTCCGCATCGTCCTCGTCGTCCACGGTCCGGCGCTGAAGGCGTTCGAGGAAGCCAAGGCAAGCCCCGACATGAAGCGACAGGTCGCAGACCGCGTTGCCGATGGCGTGGCACTCGTTGCCTGCGGCAATACGCTGCACGGTCTGTCGTTGGAAGAAAGCCAGCTGATGGCCGGTTTTTCGGTCGCAAGCGAAGGGGGCGTCGTCCGGATCGCCGATCTGCAGGCCGAAGGCTATCTCTATCTCCGGCCCTGATCGCCGCTTCTCCATCAGCCATGCGCATACTGCATGGCAGCATGGATCTTTCAATCCTTGTGCATTGCAGCAAATGTATTACCTTTGTTGTCAACGGGAGGAGCGAAAGAAAGGAAAAGATCATGTTTGGTTACTTCACGAAAATCGCTTCCAAGCTCAAGGTCCCCTCTGTGCAGGATCGCGAAATGGCCTACCTCAACGGTAGCGTCGATCGCGTTGATCTTGAATATCGCCAGCGCCAGATCGATCGCGGTATGTTCCGCGGCCGTGGCAACGGCATCCTCTGATCTGATCAGAGTGACTTGCAGGGGCCGGTGAATGCCGGCTCCGGGAACCGCCTTCGAACAACGACTGTTCGATTGCGGTTTTCATTGCCTTGCCTTTGTTCTAAAGGCTGCTTTCCAGTGAACCAAAGGAGAGCAGGCCATGATCATCGGTATCGGCAGCGATCTCATCGATATCCGTCGCGTTGAAAAGACGCTTGAGCGGTTCGGGCCGCGTTTCGTTGAACGTTGCTTCACGGAAATCGAACGCAAAAAGTCCGACGGGCGCAAGAACCGCGCCGCCTCCTATGCGAAACGTTTCGCCGCCAAGGAAGCCTGCGCCAAGGCGCTCGGTACCGGTGTGGCCCATGGCGTCGTCTGGAAGGATTTGGGCGTCGTCAATCTGCCCGGCGGCAAGCCCACCATGCAGCTGACCGGCCATGCCGGCGAACGGCTTCTTTCCATGATGCCGCCCGGCCACGAGCCGCTGATCCATCTGACGATCACCGACGATTTCCCGCTCGCCCAGGCTTTCGTGATTATCGAGGCCCGGCCGCTCGCCTGATGCCGGTTGCCCGCGCGCCCGGAAAGGGCTAGAGAGTTTTTCCTGAATTGACCCGAGAGGACTAGATGAGCGTGGCTGAAAACAACAAGCCGGAAGAAAAGAATGCATTCTGGGAAACGATCGTCGTGCTGGTGCAGGCTTTCATCCTGGCCGGGATCATCCGGACTGTGCTGCTACAGCCCTTCACGATTCCCTCCGGTTCGATGGTGCCAACATTGCTCGTCGGCGATTACCTGCTCGTCAACAAGTTCGCCTACGGCTATTCGCGCTATTCGCTGCCGCTCTATAATCCCGAATGGTTCAAGGGCCGCCTGTTCGGTTCCGAACCGGCGCGCGGCGATGTCATCGTCTTCCGTCTGCCGCCCGATCCGTCGGTCGATTACATCAAGCGTCTAATCGGCTTGCCGGGCGACAAAATCCAGATGATCGATGGTGTCCTGCACATCAACGGCAAGGCCGTACCTCGGGATGCTGCCGGCACTTTCAAGTCCGACGATTCCGAAACAAACGGCAGAGCGGTCCCTGTCTACCGCGAAACGCTCGACAATGGCGTCAGCTACGACACGCTCGATCTTGACCCCCTCTCTGGAGCCGACAATACGCAAGAATTCGTCGTGCCGGCGAAGCATTATTTCTTCATGGGCGACAACCGCGACAATTCGACCGATAGCCGCTTCACCGTCGGTTACGTGCCGGAGGAAAATCTCGTCGGCCGCGCTACCTTCATCATTTTCTCGATCGGCAACAAGACGCCCTTCTATGAAGTGTGGAACTGGCCGGCAAACCTGCGCCTGTCGCGCTTCTTCAAGGGCATTCAATGAGCGGAGACCGGGTCCTTACCGGTTTGGAGCGGGACGATCTCGAAGCCAGGCTGGGCTATGTCTTCAAGGACAAGCAGCGATTGGACAGGGCGCTCACCCATGCGAGCGCCCGGATTGCCAAGCGCGGCAATTATGAACGGCTGGAATTTTTAGGCGATCGCGTGCTCGGCCTTTGCATCGCCGAGCTTTTGTTCACCACCTTCCGCGAGGCCGCCGAGGGTGAACTGTCGGTTCGCCTCAACCAGCTTGTGTCCGCCGATACCTGCGCCGATGTCGCCGACCGGATGGAACTCTATCGTTTCATCCGCACCGGTTCCGATCTCAAGAAGGTCACCGGCATCCGCATGAAGAATGTGCGCGCCGATGTGGTCGAAAGCCTGATTGCCGCCATCTATCTCGATGGCGGGCTGGAGGCGGCGCGCTCTTTCGTGCTGCGCCACTGGCAGGCGCGGGCCACCAATCCGGTGCCGGTTCGACGCGACGCCAAGACCGAATTGCAGGAATGGGCGCATCAGACCATCGGTGCCGCCCCGATCTATCGCATGATGGGCCGGTCGGGCCCCGATCACGCGCCGGAATTCACCGTGATGGTGGAAATTGCCGGCCATGGATCCGAAACCGGCATTGCCCGCTCCAAGCGGGCCGCAGAACAGGAAGCCGCGCAGAAGGTGCTTGTGCGTGAAGGCATTTGGGCCGATGCTCCGATCGAAGAGGATGGACAGGCACAATGACCGACCAAGAGACCGAAACAACCGCAGCGCCGACCCATAGCGGTTTTGCCGCCCTCATCGGCGCCACCAATGCCGGCAAGTCGACGCTGCTCAATCAGCTCGTCGGCGCCAAGGTTTCGATCGTCTCCCACAAGGTGCAGACGACGCGCGCCATCATTCGCGGCATCGCGATCCACAACAATGCCCAGATCGTCTTCATGGATACGCCCGGCATCTTCAAGCCGCGCCGGAGGCTCGATCGCGCCATGGTCACCTCGGCCTGGGGCGGCGCCAAGGATGCCGATATCATCCTCTTCCTCATCGATAGCGAACGCGGCCTCAAGGGCGATGCCGAAAAGATCCTCGAGGGGCTGAAGGATATCAGGCAGAAGAAGGTGCTGGTGCTCAACAAGATCGATCGCGTCAAGCGCGAGGATCTTCTGGCGCTGGCGCAGGCCGCCAATGCGGCGATCGAATTCGAACGCACCTTCATGATCTCGGCGCTCACCGGTTCGGGCTGCACCGATCTTCTCGATTATCTCGCCGATGTTTTGCCGGAGGGGCCGTGGTTCTATCCGGAAGACCAGATCTCGGATCTGCCGATGCGCCAGCTCGCCGCCGAAATCACCCGCGAGAAACTGTTCCTGCGCCTGCATCAGGAACTTCCCTATGCCTCGCATGTCGAGACCGAGAAGTGGGAAGAGCGCAAGGATGGCTCGGTGCGGATCGAGCAGGTGATCTATGTCGAGCGCGACAGCCAGAAGAAGATCGCCCTCGGCAAGAATGGCGAGGCGATCAAGGCGATCTCGACCGCCTCGCGCAAGGAGCTGTCCGAAATCCTCGAACAGCCGGTGCATCTCTTCCTGTTCGTCAAGGTGCGCGAGAACTGGGGCGACGACCCCGCCCGCTTCCGCGAGATGGGTCTCGATTTCACCAAGTGAGTTGAAGGGCCTTTTCCCCTCCCAATAAGAGTAAGCGTACGAGCGGCGCTGTTTCCGACATCGTGAGGCGTTGCGCGTGGCGCCCTACCTCTCCCCTTGCGGGAGAGGCTTTGGAGCGACCGGCGCAGCCGGGTATAACAATGAATTTGTTTTGAGCGCAGAAGGACTGAGTACGGACCGCGCGAAAGCAGGAGCAAGTCCGCGCGAGACCGAAGGTCGAACGCTGGACGCGCTTGGTGAGGGGTAAATTCGCCAGCGCTGCACTCCTCCCCACAAGGGGGAGGGGCTTAACCCCGCCGATCCGTTTCGGCCATCCGAACCGGCACTGTCATTCGCGTCGTTTCATATTGGCCTTTCCGTAAGTTAAGGCGCTGATTTGGGGCAGGGCGGGTGCAACAGGTTAGCCCCTCCCCCTTGTGGGGAGGGGTTGGGGAGGGGTATTCTCACCCACGACCCCACGTTGCTTGAGGCATGCCATGCCGCATTCCAACATCGAGCCAGTCACACGGACCCGCGCCAAGACGCTGCGAAGAAAATTGACCAGAGCCGAGCAGGCGATGTGGGATATGCTGCGAGATCTGCGACGCTATGGCGCCCGCTTTCGTCGCGAAACCCCGATCGGACCCTACATCGCCGATTTTGCCTGGCTGTCGGCCCGTCTGGTGATCGAGGTCGATGGCGATAGCCACGAGACCGACAAGGGCAGAGCCCATGATGCGGCCCGCGACCGGTTTCTCAAGGCGCAGGGCTTTACGGTTCTTCGGTTCGACAACGGCCAGATCATCGACGGGCCGGATTTCGTGTTCACAGAAATCGTGCGATCGGTTCGTCACCTGCTGACCGGGTTTGACGATGGCGGGTATGCATTTCCCCTCCCCAACCCCTCCCCACAAGGGGGAGGGGCTTAACCCCGCCGATCCCTTTTGCCAACCGTACCGGCACTGCCATTTACGTCGTTTCATATTGGCCTTTCCGTGAGTTAAGGCGCTGATTTGGGGCAGGGCGGGTGCAACATCTTAGCCCCTCCTCCTTGTGGGGAGGGCAAGGCAATTTCCACACCGCGGGGCGGCTCAGCCATTCGCGTGAAGGTGAAATCATGTCGTCAAGGCGCCCCATTTATCGGATAGAACAGCCCATCCGGCTTGGATCCTATCCCGCTTCCCCGAGTTGATAGAAGTCAGGTTGAATTTGCCGCCCCGTCATCTTATAGGTCGCTCATGGAAACCATAGCCAGCGCCCAAGCCACCGTCCAATCCCTGTCACGCCCGCGTCCGCATGGCGGAACGGCCGCCCCCTTCCTGCCGATGAGCCGCGCCGAAATGGACGCGCTCGGCTGGGATCAGTGCGATGTCGTGCTGGTGACAGGCGACGCCTATGTCGATCATCCGAGCTTCGGCATGGCCATCATCGGCCGGTTGCTGGAATCGCAGGGCTTCCGCGTCGGCATCATATCGCAGCCCGACTGGCAGTCGGCTGAAGCTTTCAGGGCGCTCGGCAAGCCGCGCCTGTTCTTTGGCGTCACCGGCGGCAATATGGATTCGATGGTCAACCGCTACACGTCGGACCACAAGATCCGCCAGGACGATGCCTATACGGCGGGCGGCAAGGGCGGGGCCCGGCCGGATCGCTCGACGATCGTCTATTCGCAGCGCTGTCGCGAGGCCTACAAGGATGTGCCGGTGGTGCTCGGCGGCATCGAGGCGTCGCTCCGCCGCATTGCGCATTACGACTACTGGTCCGACAAGGTGCGCCGATCGATCCTCGCCGATGCCAAGGCCGATCTCCTGATCTACGGCAATGCCGAACGCGCCGTGGTTGAAGTCGCCCAGCGCCTCGCCGATGGCGAAACGCCGCGCGATCTCGAATCCGTTCGCGGCGTGGCGCTGTTCCGCAAGGTGCCGGAAGGCTATTTCGAGCTGCATGCCGACGATCTCGATTCCGCCGATGAGGGTGCGACCCGCAGGCCCGGCGATACCGTGATCCGCCTGCCATCCTTCGAAGTGGTCGAAAAGGATCGCGAGGCCTATGCGCGCGCCTCCCGCGTTTTGCATCGCGAAGCCAATCCCGGCAATGCCCGGCCGCTCGTCCAGCGTCATGGCGACCGCGACCTCTGGCTCAACCCGCCGCCGATCCCGCTCACCTCGGAAGAGATGGATGCGGTCTATGATCTGCCTTACGCGCGGGCGCCGCATCCGTCCTATGGCGATCAGCCGATTCCCGCCTGGGACATGATCAAGTTTTCGGTGACGGTGATGCGTGGCTGTTTCGGCGGCTGCACCTTCTGTTCGATTACCGAACATGAGGGCCGCATCATCCAGAACCGCTCGGAAGCCTCGATCCTGCGCGAGATCGAACTGATCCGCGACAAGACGCCTGGCTTTACCGGCGTGATTTCGGATATCGGCGGCCCCACCGCCAACATGTATCGCATGGCCTGCAAGGATCCCAAGATCGAGGCCGCCTGCCGCCTGCCGTCCTGCGTGTTCCCCGACATCTGTCCCAATCTCAACACCTCGCATGATGATCTCATCCGCCTTTATCGCAAGGTGCGCGAGGTCAAGGGCGTCAAGAAGGTGATGGTCGCTTCCGGCGTCCGTTACGATCTCGCCGTCCAGAGCCCGGAATATGTCAAGGAACTGGTGACGCACCATGTCGGCGGCTATCTTAAGATCGCGCCGGAACATACCGAGCGCGGCCCGCTCGACAAGATGATGAAGCCCGGCATCGGCACCTATGACAAGTTCAAGGAAATGTTCGATGCCGCCGCCCGCGAGGCCGGCAAGAAATATTACCTCATTCCCTATTTCATCGCTGCCCATCCCGGCACGACGGATGAGGATATGCTGCATCTGGCGCTGTGGCTGAAGAAGAACCGCTATCGCGCCGATCAGGTGCAGACCTTCCTGCCGTCACCGATGGCGACGGCGACGGCCATGTATCACACCGGCATCAACACGCTGAAGGGCGTGCGCCGTGGCGCCACCGACAAGGTCGAGACCGTGCGCGGCGCCCGCCAGCGCCGGCTGCACAAGGCCTTCCTGCGCTATCATGATCCGGAAAACTGGCCGTTGTTGCGCGAAGCGCTCAAGGAAATGGGCCGGCCCGATCTCATCGGCTCGCGCCCCGAACAGCTGGTGCCGGCGCATCAGCCGCCCGGCACCGGCAAGGCCGCCGCCGTCAAGCGCCCGGCGCGTCCAAACAGCCGCTCGCTGAAATTCACCACCAAGGGTGTGCCGTTTCCGAAAAAGTAACGGGCTTGGCTGATTTGCGGATTGGCTGGTCCGGCGAGGCATTCTCCCTCTTCTCCCCCTGGGGAGAAGGTGGCGCGTTAGCGCCGGATGAGGGGTTTTCCTATTCCGGCGATGGCGCAGATAGCCCCCTCATCGCCTCGCCTACGCTCGGCACGTCTCCCCAAGGGGAGAAGAGGTAAGGCTACGTTGCATCCCCGGGCCATTAGCCTCTGCTATTCTGCACGAAGAATCCGGCTGGCTCCTTCTTCTCCCCTTGGGGAGAAGGTGGCGCGTTAGCGCCGGATGAGGGGTTTTCCATTCAGGCAATGGCGCAGAAGAACCCCTCATCGCCTCGCTTGCGCTCGGCACTTCTCCCCAAGGGGAGAAGAGGTGAGGCTACTTTGCATCCCCGGGCCATTGGACTCTACTATCCTGCACGACGGAATTGGCTGGCTCCCTCTTCTCCCCTTGGGGAGAAGGTGGCCCGCAGGGCTGGATGAGGGGTTTTCCTATTCAGGCAATGGCGCAGAAGAACCCCTCATCGCCTCGCATGCGCTCGGCACTTCTCCCCAAGGGGAGAAGAGGATGGCTCGTCTCAGCCTGCGACAGGCTCGGCCTTGCGCTGCAGGACGGCGGCAAAGAAGCCATCGGTATCGTGGCGCGCCGGCGTCAGCGACAGATAGTCAGGATGGGCGGATTGGATCTGGTGCAACTCGGTATCGGCAAGCGGCACCGCTTCGAAAGCGGGAGAGGCGGCAAGAAAGGCGGCAACCTGCTGTTCGTTTTCCTGCGGCAGCATCGAGCAGGTGGCATAGACCAGCCGGCCGCCGGGTTTGACGAGCCGGGCGGCACTTGCGAGAATTCGAGCCTGCAGGGCCACGAGGCCATCGAGCCCGTCGGCCTCGGAGGCGCGCCAGCGGGCATCGGGGTTGCGTCGCCAGGTGCCGCTGCCGCTGCAGGGCGCATCGACCAGCACACGGTCGTAGCTCGCCTTGTGGCGCTTGACCCATTTGTCGGATTCACTCGTCAGCAGCCGCGTCTGGATATTGTGAAAACCGGCCTGGCGGAACCGTTCGGCGGCTCGTTTCAGCCGTCCGTCGCTTATGTCGCAGGCCATGATATGGCCCCGGTTTGCCATCTCAGCCGCCATCGCCAGCGTCTTTCCGCCGGCGCCGGCGCAGAAATCGACAACGCGTTCTCCGGGTCGCGCCGCGACGAGGAGCGCCACCAGTTGCGAGCCCTCGTCCTGGATCTCGACCGCGCCGCTTTTCAGCATCGGCAGATCCGACAGCGATGGACGTTTCGCCACCCGGATGCCAAAGGGCGCCATCGGGCATGGCTCGGCCTCAAGGCCGAGATCGCGCAGCGAGCGCAGCATCGCCGCGCGGTCGGATTTGAGCGGATTGACGCGCAGGTCGAGCGATGCGGGCTTGAGGAGGGCAGCCATCTCGCGTCCGAATTGGTCACCGAACCGCTGCCGCAGAGGTTTGAGCGCCCAGGCCGGGCATTCGGTGCGCACCTCTTCCGGCATCGAGGGATGCTCGATCGTAGAGCCCTGCAATTTGCCGATCAGCGTGCGTTCCGGCTCACTAAGCCCGTTTGGCGCCGCTGGCTTGCCCGAAAAAAGGCTCTCGAGCTGGGCGAGTGCCATACGACCGTTGATGACGAGCCATGCGATGAGCCGGTTGCGCGGGGTCGCTTCGCGACCGTGCTTCTCGAGCCACCAGCCGAGCCGAGCATGATGGCGCATCAGCGCATAGAGCTCTTCGGAAATGGTGCCGCGATCCCGGTCGCCGATCTGGCGGCGGGCGCGAAACCAGGCCGAGACGACCGCATCGGCGGGCCGCGCGGCGGTCTCGATTTCCTGCATCAGATCCAGAATGGCTTTAAGACGTTCGGCGGCGGTCACGGATACACTGTCGATTGGGGGCGATGGCCCCTCATAGGCGAAACTCCTTCGGCTGACAATTGCGTGAAAGGAGGGTTCTCGTTCCCTGCCATATCCCCGCACATTCATCCCCTGATAGGCTTGCCTGAACCACTGCGTCTCTTTCGCTTGACAATCCGTCAACCTCAGGGCGGCTTGATCGATCCCCGGTTCGGGTTCATGGGAGAGGCACAACATCACGGAGGTGCGCCATGCCGCAATTGCTGAACGGAAAATGGGTCAATGACGATGTCGCGGCAAGCGAAATGAAAAATGGCGCGTTCCATCGCGAGCCGACCCGTTTTCGCAGCTGGTTGACGGCCGATGGCGGGCCGGGGCCCGATGGCCAGCCGGGCGTCAAGGCCGAGCCGGGCCGCTATCAGCTCTTCATTTCGCGCCTCTGTCCCTGGGCCTCGCGGACCTATGTGATGCGCAACCTGAAGGGGCTCGAAGATGTTATCTCCGTCTCGATCGCCGATGGCGCCATGACCGACAATGGCTGGGAATATCCGACCCCGCAGGAGACCGGCAGTCATACGCCCGCCATTTCCTACCAGCACCAGCTTTATACGCTGAGCGACCCGACCTATTCGGGCAAGGTGTCGGTGCCGGCGCTCTGGGACCGCAAGGAGGGCAAGATCGTGAATAACGAATCCTCCGAAATCATCCGCATGCTCAATGATGCATTCGACGCGTTTACCGGCAACCGGCTCGATTTCTATCCCGAGCCGCTGCGTAAGGTGATCGATGACTGGAATGCGCTGATCTATGACACGGTCAATAACGGCGTCTACAAGGCTGGCTTTGCCCAGAGCCAGGAGGCCTATGAAAGCGCGGTCGTAGCCCTCTTTGCAACGCTCGACCGGCTTGAAGCCCATCTTGGTGAAAACCGCTATATTGCCGGCGAATTCCTGACCGAGGCCGATATCCGCCTGTTCATGACGCTGATCCGCTTCGATGTCGCCTATGTCGGCGCCTTCAAATGCAACATCCGCCGTATCGAGGATTATCCCAACCTCGCAAACTATACCCGCGAGCTCTACCAGTGGCCGGGCATCACCGACACGGTCTCTCTCGCCGATATCAAGAAGGGCTATTATTCGATCGCCCATATCAACCCCACCCGCATCGTGCCGGTCGGGCCAGCGGTGGATTATGCGCGGCCGCATGATCGCGACCGGCTCAAGGGCAGGGGTGTGTGGGTGCGTTGACGCGGAAGGCTGCATCTGCTCATGACCTGTTCTGAGGATGGCAGGTCCATTGACAAAACTCTACACAACCACTTTGGTGAATGCTTGTCGATGACAACCAAATGAAGTGTGGAGCAATGACTGAAGAAAGCAGCCATCTGTTTGTTCGCAACATGGTTGCATCCGGCCATTTGCCATTGGACATCGTGAAAGCGCTCCGTAAAAAATTCAACATGACGTTGATGCAGGCTTTCGAAATGGTTGTGACCCCGGAAGAGATCCATGTCTTTCTGGATGCGAACAAGAAGCGTGGCGTTAACCAGGCAGGTGCCGTGCGGCTGCTGAAGAAGGTCTATGGTTTGCCGAAAGTCGATGCGGCAAAATATGTCGAGCGATCAGGGAATTGGTCTAATGAGGCTAATTTCTTGAGTATCGAGCTTCGATCTGAAGAGGATGAAGCGGAAATCGACATGAAAGGCTGGCGGGGAGATGTGACCGTTCGTGCAAATGGGCGTACAATAACCCCCACTTTCTATCAGCCGGTTCGGCTGAAACAGGAAATCGAGATCTGGGAGCGATCCAAAGATTGGAACTGGATCGAGGAAATGATCATCCTCCAGGATAGCCTATTGAATGATGACATCAGGGATCGCATCCAGCGCTTGTTTAAAGCAGGTTACTTCGACGAATGAACCGGCTCAAGGACGCCTGCGCTTAGTTCGCGCATTAGGCCCCCCTCTCGAACAACGGCTTTCGCTCGGCCTGCCCTTGAGCCTACTTAGCTCAGAACAAGTTCTTTGCTTTGCCGCGCTGCGCCGGTCGCTCCGAAGCCTCTCCCGCAAGGGGAGAGGAGACTCCTCACTTCTTCTTCATCGCTTCCATCAGGGCGGCACCGAAGGCGCCCTGGCTCGGGGCCTGCGGCTTGCCGGCCGGCGGCTTGGGCGAGGCGCGGAAATTGTTGGGCGACGATCCCGGACGCCTGTCCTCGCGCGGCTCGCGGGGGCCTGACGCTTCCTTCTTCATCGACAGTGCGATGCGCTTGCGCTTGGCATCGACCTCGACGACCCGGACCTTGACGATATCGCCGGCCTTGACCACCTCATGCGGGTCCTTGATGAAACGGTCAGCCAGTTCGGACACATGCACGAGCCCGTCCTGATGGACGCCGATATCGACGAAGGCACCGAAGGCGGCGACGTTCGTGACCGTCCCTTCGAGCAGCATGCCCGGACGCAGGTCGGAAATCTCCTCGACACCATCGGCGAAGGTCGCGGTCTTGAATTCCGGACGCGGGTCGCGGCCCGGCTTTTCAAGCTCGGCAATGATATCCTTGACGGTCGGCAGACCAAAGGTCTCGTTGATGAACTGGCGCGGATCGAGTTTCTTGAGCGCGCTGGAATCGCCCATCAGGTCGCGCAGGTCGCGGCCGCAGGCTTTGACGATCTGCCGCGCCACCTCATAGGCTTCCGGATGCACGGAGGAGGCGTCGAGCGGTTCGCTGCCATTGGCAATGCGCAGGAAGCCGGCGCACTGTTCGAAGGTGCGGGCCCCCAGCCGCGGCACCTTCAAAAGATCCTTGCGCGACTTGAAGGGGCCATTTTCGTTGCGATAGGCAACGATGGCTTCGGCGATCGAGGACGACAGGCCCGACACGCGCGACAGAAGCGGCGCCGAAGCGGTGTTGAGATCGACCCCGACCGCATTCACCGCATCTTCGACGACGCCATCGAGCGATCGGCCGAGCTTGCCCTGGTCGACATCGTGCTGATACTGGCCGACGCCGATCGATTTCGGCTCGATCTTGACGAGTTCGGCGAGCGGATCCTGCAGGCGCCGCGCAATCGAGACCGCACCGCGCAGCGACACGTCGAGCTTGGGAAATTCCTGCGCGGCAAGTTCGGAGGCCGAATAGACCGAGGCACCAGCTTCCGAGACGATGACCTTGGTTGGCTTCGGCGCCGGCAATTTGGCGATCAGGTCGGCAGCGAGCCGCTCGGTCTCGCGGCTTGCGGTGCCATTGCCGATCGCGATCAGATCGACCTTGTGCTTGCGGATCAGCGAGGCGAGTTCGGCCTGTGCGCCCATGAGATCGTTGCGCGGCTGGAACGGATAGACCGTGGCCGTATCGAGCAGCTTGCCGGTGGCATCGACGACGGCGACCTTGACGCCGGTGCGGATGCCGGGATCGAGCCCCATCGCCGTACGCGATCCGGCAGGGGCGGCAAGCAGCAGATCCTTGAGATTGCGCGAAAAGACCCGGATCGCCTCTTCCTCGGCGCGTTCCTTCATGTCGCGGATGAGATCGAGCGACAGCGAGGAGGAGAGTTTGACCCGCCAGGCCCAGCCGGCCACATCGCGCAGCCAGCTGTCGCCGGCGCCATTGCCCGATGCATCGAGGCTTGCCGCGACGATCCGTTCGGCCGGCTTGACGGCGGATGTGTCTGTGGCATCGACCTCGATCGTCACGCTCAACACTTCCTCGTTCCAGCCGCGCAGCATGGCGAGAATGCGATGGCTCGGCGCCTTGGCCCAGGATTCGCGATGGTCGAAATAGTCGGAAAATTTTTCGGCATTTTCCTTCTTGGCATCGGCAACCTTGGCGACCAGTTCGGCATTGGCCTGCATATGATCGCGCAGCCGGCCGATAAGGGCGGCATTTTCCGACAGTTCTTCGGCGACGATGTCGCGGGCGCCTTCAAGCGCCATCTTGGCATCGGTCACTTCGTCCTTGATGAAGGCTTCGGCAAGCTTGGCGGGATCAGCATTGCGGTTGGCGCGAATGGCATCCGCAAGACCCTGTAGGCCGCG
The DNA here is from genome assembly GCF_030551875.1 of Fluviirhizobium alvei. GTDB lineage: Bacteria > Pseudomonadota > Alphaproteobacteria > Rhizobiales > Rhizobiaceae > Rhizobium_E > Rhizobium_E alvei. Next base: position 24,822 of record NZ_JAUOZU010000006.1, read on the forward strand.
TTCGCGGGCAATCATCGCCCGCGTGCGCCGCTTGGGCTTATAGGGCAGGTAAATATCTTCGAGCGTCGATTTGCTTTCGGCCCGCAGGATCTGCAGCCGCAATTCGTCGGTCAGCTTTCCCTGGCTCTCGATCGAGGAGAGGATCGTGTCGCGGCGCGATTCCATGTCGCGCAGATAGACGAGCCGTTCGGACAGTTGACGCAGTTGCGTATCGTCGAGACCGCCGGTCACTTCCTTGCGGTAGCGGGCGATAAAGGGAATAGTTGCACCCTCATCGATCAGTTCGATGGCGGCAAGCGCCTGTTGGGGCCGCGCATTGATCTCGGCGGCGATGGTGGCGGAAAGGCGCGCATTGTCTGCTGGCATTCTGTCGTCCTCAAATCAGGTGGGCGGAAGATAGCTGCCGAATGCGAAAAGGAAAGGGCAGAGCATCTTTCCCCACAGCCATTCAACAGGCATCGATCGGTCACGGCAAGCCACGGGCAAAGCAAGCCGGCTAACTTTCTCGTAAGGAATCGCCTATCAGAAACTGATTGCTGCGACGTCCCAGAGCGGGTTACGAATTTGATCAACGGAGGAGTGATGTTGCCTGAGGCGGGTGAGAGTGGTTTCGTAGCCTGTGTCTACAAGGGGCTGATCGATGATTTTGCCGCGCGTGCCGTTCGCGCCATGGCAAGAAAGGTCATCAAGGCGGCCCGCAAGAAGTTCGGGCGCCTGATGCTCCGCGTCCGCGATCGCGAAGTCTCGGCCTGGGACTATTACTGCCTCGGTCTGCTGCGCGGCGAGGGCGATTTGCGGGATCGCTTCATCTCTGACTATATCCGCCTCGTCCTGCTCAGAAAAATCGAAAAGATGCATGAGGAGGAGGCGCGGCTGGTCGAAATCGCCCGCCTCGGTCTCTCCGATATCCGCGAAGATGTTGTGCTGACCGGCGAGATGATCTTCGAGCAGATCCACAAGGAAGTAATGAATCTGGCGATGGCCCATGGCCGGGCTGTTCAGGCGCAGACGCTTTCCGACCAGCTGGATCTCCCCGCAGATCTGCAGGGTGCCTTGCCCATGGCGGAACTCGAGTTTTCGCTGTCTCATTCATAGGTTGGCGAGCTGCTAACCGGAGAGGGCCGACGCGTCAGGAAGCGCGAACCGTGGTTTCCGGCAAGATCGGGAAGGGCGAATATTTTTCAATATGGTCCTGCAACTCGTCCCAGTTCTCGAAGCCATCGGCAAGCGAGCCCGTAAACTGCTTGCGATAGGTGCTTGTCAACTCTTCGGGACGGGCTTGCGAGCCGATGAAAGAAAGCAACGCAGCCATGGTTGCAGGTTCGCCAATCTGGTCGTAGCTGATTGCAAAGCTGTCGCGGGTTGCCGCGACCTCCCGGCATTTCGCGAGGTGGCCGCCATAGGTTTTTATGAAGGCTGCTAACGATTCCTCGGTAAAGCGTACCGGTGCCTTCAGCTTTGAATCTTCGATCGTTTGCCCTTTCCGATGGGTCCAGACCTGGGTCGAATGCGCTCGGAGGTAAGAGGCGTATGTTTCGAGCGGATCGCGGAACAGCAACACCCATTTCCAGCTTTCCAGGACGGACTCAAGCGGCGGGACATTGACCAGATGCTGCGGGAAAATCTTGAAGCCGAAATGTTTGCGGGGCGTGAGATTGCGCAGCTCGGATAAAAATCGTGCTGGTTCCGTATCGCGTTGTTCAGTCGTCTGGAAGCTGATTTTGTTGAGGCGAAACTTGTTCAGTTCGATCCGTTTGGTCTTGAACAATTCGCCGTAGCAGGAGACGTCATTTGTGGAGTCCAGCAAACTGACGAGATTGTAGGAACCAGTGCGCGCATGGGCGAGGATAACGAATTGATTGGGCATCAGGTTCTATACCTTCAATGATCTCGAATTGCTAACTTTGACATGCTTGCAGCATCTGGCGCGTGAAGCCACCAGATCCATTGCCAATGGTCCTACCACTCAAGTGCGAAAGGCGCGTCCCCCTCATAATCCCTGCCACGGCCGATGGCCTTGACCGCGCGAACGAGATTGCCCGACCGATCGAGCACATTGTCGCCCAGCTCCACCAGCCGGCTATTGGGGCTGGCTTGCGGTGAGGCGTCACGCAGGCGTTTGACGAGACGGTCTTCATCGAGTTCGGGATCGACGGCAAGCGCTGCGATCAATGCGGCGGCCGGGGATCGCGATACCCCCATCCAGCAATGGACGAGCAGCGGCCGATCGCGGTCCCAGGCGCGGGCAAAATCGACGATGGCGCGCACATGGGCTTCAGCCGGACCGATCAGGCCATCGCCGCCGGCAAAGGCGATATCGTTGACGGCGAGATTGAGATGCCGGCCCGGATCGATGATGCCAGGCCGATGAAAATCCTGCTTTTCGGCAATCAGGCTGATCATTTCGGTGACGCCGTTGCGGGCGGCCACTTCGGCAATCTTCGACAGGGGGGACACGAGGATCGTGGGCATGACTGTCCTATTTGGCTTGGGCGCGGGCGGTTTCGATCGCTTCGAAACGTTCCACGAAAAGACGTTGCGCCACAAGCGCTGGCATCGGAACGAGGGGAAGATTGTCCTTGGAGATGTCGCGCGGCTGGCCAAAGAATTTGCGGGCCTCGGCCATGGTGAAGCCGGCGAGTTCCGTTGCTTCGAAATAGGCCGAAACCGTATCCGCCTTCTTGATCGCGCTCTTGAGCAGCGCCGTCGGATGCGGCGGCAGGCCGAACCGGAGATGGACGGCGGCCTCCAGCCGGCTTTCGATCGTCTTGTATCCACCGCCGACGAAGGACTTGAAGGGCGAAATCATGTCGCCGATCACATATTCGGGCGCGTCATGCAACAGGGCCATCTGCCACTCATCCGCTCTTGACGCCGGATTCTGGCGGCGGAAAATCTCCTCGACCACGAGGCAATGCTGGGCGACCGAAAAGGCATGGTCGCCATGGGTCTGGCCGTTCCAGCGTGCCACGCGCGCCAGACCATGAGCAATGTCGACGATCTCGACATCGAGCGGCGACGGATCGAGCAGATCGAGCCGGCGACCCGACAGCATCCGCTGCCAGGCACGCGGCGGCTGCTTGCCGCTCATGACTGCGCCTCGTCTGCTTCGCGCGGAAATTCGAGACCGGACCAGGCAGGCAGGGCAAGCGTTACCGCAATGCCGCCACAGGTGATCGGAACCTCCTCGACCATCGCCGCACCAGCCTTATCGATCCTGACCACGGCAAGCCCGTCATTGCCCGCGCTTGTCACCAGTTCGCCGATGCTGCGGTCGCCAACGGAAATGGCGCTGCCGCTTTCCGGCAACGGGGATGGGCCGATGACGCGCACAAGGCGCCGCCGCGCGGTGGAGCGGTGCTGCATGCGCGACACCACTTCCTGCCCGATATAGCAGCCCTTGCGGAAATCGAGCCCGCCATTCCGGTCCATGAGAAGATCATGCGGGAAATAGTCCTTGAGGCCGTCATCCTCGCCGGCGCCGGAAATGCCATTGGCAAGCCGCAACGCCGGGTAGGCGCCATCGTCCGCCGGGGCCACGGTCCCATAAAGACGATGGAGGGTGAGGCCGGCCTTGGCGAAGCGCATGTCCCGGAAACATTCGCCCGCGATCACGGCATCGTCCCAGGCTACGGCGATTGCTGCCGTCTCCCGTCGCTTGAAATCGACCTTGGCGCGCAGGCGGTAAAGCGTCAGCCGCTTGATGAGTGGATCGGCGTCAGCCTCTGCAGTCTCGAGCACGAAGCCATCCCCTCTGCGGCCGATCAGGAATTCGAAGAGAATTTTTCCCTGGGGCGTGAGGAGCGCGCCCGGCCAGGTCTCGCCATCGCCGATATCCTCGATATCGGTGGTGATCAGCGTTTGGAGAAGATGGGCGGCATCCGGGCCGGTCACATCAATAAGGGCGCGATTGTCAACGGAGGCGAGGGGCATGGGGCGATTCCGGTTGTCTCGCCCTCAGGTAATCACAGTTCTGCCGCCCGGCAAGCGTCCGTCAGTCTCCCGCGACGAAGAACTTCCATTTGCCATCGGCGGAAATGCCGATGCGATAGAAGTTGTAACCGCCGAATTCCTTCATATCGACCACATCGGCCGCTGTGACGATGCGGTAGAGTTCCACGATTTCGGGCGGCGACAGCTTGTCGAGCGATTTTTCGGCAAAATAGGGCCAGACATAGGTCTCGTTGGGCGTACCCTTGTCTACAAGAGCGGCACCGGTCGACAGGATATCCAGCATGATTGCGAGAATTTCTCGCCCATCCGGATCGCCTGAAATGCTCTTGATGCCGAGGATAGGATCTTCCGGCGCGTCACCGATGGCAATCTGGGTCGGTTCCTTGGCGTCGCCGAGCAGCGGACGCAGCCGTTCGACATCGCCCGATGCGGCGGCTTCCACCAGTGCGACGCGCAATTTCTGCACCGGCGCCGGCAGCAACGCGGGATCGAGAATGATCTCGACAGGAATGTCGGAATGATCATCGACCGCCGGACCGGCATTGTCCTTGGCATTCTTGTCGATCAGGGAATCCGGCATCGGCAGGCCGGTCGCGGGGTCCTCGGCAGAATCTTCGGCTGCGTCGGGATCGTCCATCCCGTCATTCGGGGTCTGGCCGTCCTTCTGAAGTTCGGTCTGGGGAGGGCGCTTCGGCTCTGTCAGCGCCGCAGCGTAGGTAACCGGTCCTCCGACCATCAGGAGAATGAGGAGGGTTCTGAATGCAAAAGACGCGCCTATGGAAGGCATCATCTCAACTCCAATCGTCACTGCATAATGCGTCCCGGCGAGAATTCCCCCGCCAGAATGCGCTCCTTGAGGCTCTCAAGCAACGCTTCCGCACCTTCTTCGCCATAAAGGCGGATCGTTTCCTGCATTGCAAAGCAAATGGCAGCTTCGGCAATGATTTCCGGTTCGATACCGTCGGCGCGCCCGTCGGCCCAGGCCTCGGTCTGGTATTCCAGCGCAGCCTGCATCTTCTCATGGACGATCATGTCGTCAATCTTCTTGAGGCTCGCTTCCATTTTGCAATTCCTTACGGTCGAACGGACCTTACCGATCCGTTAATTCCAATAGCAAGGTTTTCTCAAATCGGCACCGGGCGCAATCAAAAGAGGTTAATTTTTGGTTAATTCCCGAAGCGGGCTGCAATTTCGGCCGCCAGTGTTGCTCCTTCGGCACGGTATTGCGCCTCCGCAGCCCGCGCCTGCGGGGTACATTTCACATAGGTCGAGGCAAAGGCGCGGTAGCCGCGATTGAATGCCGCCGTCAATCTTGCGGCGCGTTGCGGTTCGTTTTTCGTATCTTCGGCCAGCAATTGAGCCATCAGGTTGCGCCATTCGTCCTCGCCACCCTTGCAGAGGTTGCGCAGGTAATGAACAGAGCCAAGGATCTCCGACATCCGCAGGAGCTTTTCATCATAGGGGGTCGGCATTTCCGGTGCGCTCACCACCGGAGGCTCCTCCTTCTTGGCTTCCTCTGCCCGCGCGACCGGTGCCAGCACAGAGGCAAGGAGAACGGATGCAACAACAAGAGGCCGGATCATCGCAAGATTTCCCGCTCGATGCGCAGCACGCATTCCATGACGCTTTCGGGCACCGGCAGATTGCGGATCTCGCGCGGAGAATACCAGCCGGCATCAGCCGCATCATCAGCCGCCACTGCATCGGCATCTTCGTCGGCCTCGACCAGGAAGACGTTGAGATGGAAATTCTGGTCGACCCCTTCCGATCTGAGATCGTAGAAGGCGAAATGACGCGGGGAATGGGCCTGAATTCCGGTTTCCTCATAAAATTCCCGGAGTGCATTCTGTTCAGGCGTTTCGCCGGGTTCAGCGCGGCCGCCGGGAAAGGCATACATGTCGCGCGCCGGCGGGTTCCTGCGTCTGACGAGCAGGATACGACCGGTGCGGATGAGAATTGCGGAGGCGGCGGATTCGGGTTGCATGTCCCCAATATGCATTCCGTGCGATGGTTCGCAACTCATTCGATCATCCAAGCTGTCCGATTGACCTTGCGACGGCCAACTGCCAAAGCTTTGCCATGTGCGGACGATTTTCCCTGACCGCGTCACCCGAAGAGGTGCGCGAGCTGTTTGCGCTGCTGGAGATCGAGGATTTTCCGGCGCGCTACAACATTGCGCCCACCCAGCCGATTCTGGCGATCGTGGCCGCCGACAGTGCCGAGCCCGGTTCCAACCGGCCGGACCGCAAGGCGGTTCTCCTGCGCTGGGGCTTCATGCCCGGCTGGGTGAAGGATCCGGCCGATTTTCCGTTGCTGATCAATGCGCGTGCGGAAACCGCGATCTCCAAAGCTTCCTTCCGCGCGGCGATGCGCCATCGACGCATCCTGATCCCGGCCTCCGGCTTCTACGAATGGCATCGGCCGCCGAAAGGATCGGGGGAGAAGAGCCAGGCCTATTGGGTCAAGCCGAAGAACGGCAAGATCGTTGCCTTTGCCGGCCTGATGGAAACCTGGTCGTCGGCTGACGGTTCGGAAGTCGATACCGGCGCCATTCTGACCGTGGATGCTTCGCCGTCGTTCCGCGCGATTCATGACCGGATGCCGGTGGTCATCGCGCCTGAGGATTTCACGCGCTGGCTCGATTGCAAGACGCAGGAACCGCGCGAGGTGCTCGATCTCATGCGGTCGCCGCAGGACGATCTCTTCGAGGTGATCCCGGTGTCCGATCGCGTCAACAAGGTTGCCAATACCGGCCCGGATATCCAGGATCGCATTCATCCTGTTGCCGGAGAGCCCGAACCGCCGCGTCCCAAAAAGACGGCCCGCCAGGGGCGGGCCGATGATGGACAGATGGACCTGTTCTGAAGGGTTCCCCGGTCCTGAGAAGTCCCGGTGCGCTGGCGTAAGGCGCACCGGGCTCGGTGTGGTCAGAACAAGAAATCGGCCCGTCCGAGATCGCCGAGGTCGAACGATCTCAGAATGATCCGGTCACCATCACCGAAGTTGATCACCACATTATCGCCAACCTGGCTGGCGATTTCCCGAATATCGGCCATCCGGTCGATGCCTTCCATCTTGCCGAGATCGATCTTGTCCTGGACCCCGTCGGACCCCATGAAGTCGGCGATGATATCGATGCCGTTGCCTGCCAGGAAATAGAAGGTGTCGGCACCTGTGCCGCCGGTGATGACGTCACGACCCGCACCTGCAAAGATCTGGTCGGCGCCGGCATCGCCAAACAGCCGGTCGTCGCCGGTGCCGCCATCGAGCCTGTCATTGTCGTCGCCACCGAAAAGCTTGTCATTGCCTTCACCACCGCTCAGAAGGTCGAGCCCGGCATTGCCATTGAGGATATCGTTTCCGAAGTTCCCGTAGAGGGAATCATCCCCCGCAGCACCCGTCAGTTTATCGTTGCCGCCTGCTCCGGTAATATCGTCATTCGCAGCCGAACCGGTAAAGATGTCCTTGCGACCAGTCGCGACGAACACATCGGCTGTATCGAAAAGGTTGATGCCGGCATTGGTCAATGCGGTGACGAAGCTGGCCAGGAACTGCTTCGGCCCGTCGGAAATGTCGATCGTGTCGACACCGGCCGCTGCGAGACTGGCAAGATCCGAATCCGAATAGGACTTGGCGTCCGCCGCAGTGAGGCTGAGAACAACCGTATCGTCGGACCCGAAGGCAAGGTTGTTGTCCACCATCGTGTCGATGAAGGTGGCGTTGACGGTTAGGGCGTCATCCGAAGCATCGATGATCGTTGCGCCGAGCGAAGAAAGATTGGCGAGATCGGTATTTTCCAGCGCTTCGATCTTGGCAGCGGTGTCGGTGACGATGAGCGCGTTGTCTCCCGTCACGGTGATACCGCCCGCGATGAGGGCAAGAGCCTGCGCCATCGACAGGGTGAGATCGCCGTCGGTCGCCGTAATCGAATCGACATGGGCCTGAGCGCCGAATTCGATTTCTGTCGTCGTCAAGGTTGCGAGGTTGGCCGCAGTGTCGGAGACGCTAACCGTATCATCGGCGGTAAAGATCACCCTGGCCGTGATGAAGTTGCGGATGGTCGAGATATCGAGCGTGAGTTCGCCATCCGTCGCATCGACCGACGTGACGCCGAAGGACCGAAGAGTGCTGAGCTGGGTGCTGCTCAGGCCTTCGATTGTCGCTGCCGTGTCAGCAAGCGTCACGGCGGTGATCGCGCCGAGATCGGCATCGCTGCCGTAGGTATCGATCAGCGCTTGGGCCTGAACGAGGCTGAGGTTCAGCGTTGTTGCGGCAGACCCTTCCACGGTAATGACGATCTGGTCGCCATCCACCGTGTTGGTTCCGTCGGAGATCGTATAGCCGAGCGTGACGGTGGCCAGGGTGGTGGCATCGAGCGCACCGGTATAGGCGAAGACGATATTGCCATCGGCATCGATGGCCGCGAGCGCGCCACCATTCGAATCGTCCGAGGTCAGGATCGATTTCACATAGACGTTCGTAATGGAGAGCGCGTCTGATTCGGCATCGGTCGCAAGCGATGCCACGCCGATGGTGAGGGCTTCACTGTCGCTGATGGCGCTATCATAATCGACCAGCGACGGCGCCGTGTTGGAGATGATGCCGGAATCCAGCGTCGCATATTTCACGCCGCTGGTGGTGGTGTATTTGTAGATGATGTCGCCATCGGTGTTGTAGTAGATCTTGTCGATGCTGGTGACACCGTTGGAAATCTGGCCATCATACCATTTGTTGTTGGCGTCGTCCCAGACCACGTAATAGAAATAGTCGTCGCGCATATAGGACATCAGATAAACGTCGGCATCGCCGACGGCACCGATATGCTGCATATCCACATACTGATGGATGCCGCTGGTTCTCACATCGAGGATCGAAGTGCTAGTTTCGCCCTGCAGTTTGAAGGTCAGCTGGTACACGCCGGATATGTAGTTGCTGTAGAACAGGACATCGCTGGACGGCGTGCAATCGATGTAATGGGCGTTGCCGACCGTTGTCTCGAAATCGGTGAGGCTGTCGGTCACTTCGGTAAAGCCGGTCGTGTCCGCGCTCGTGCCCGTGGTCTTGGTGATGGAAAAGGTGGTCATTGCGCCTGTCATTCCTTGAGCGTTGCTGGAAGCAGACCGGCCAATCCTCGATAGGCTGACCGGCGCCGAGCGAAAGCTTGAACTGACAGTGAAAAGCAGCCGAAAATCCTGGATTTCGGCTGACGCATATCTCCGGCACTCAAGCGGAGAGTCTCTACGACTTCGTTGTTTAAATCGTCATCCTCAAAAGTGGGTATGGAAGGAAATAATTAACGATGATCATAAACGGCTGATATGCGGGCTCGCCCCTCCGACGCTTGCCTGTTCACCCGGTCTCAACTAACGAGGGGCTTTGACGAACGAGCCGCCCATGCCCTCTCTGCTTCAAGCTTCCCTTTCGGGATTTTTTCTCGGTGCATCGCTGATCATTGCCATCGGCGCCCAGAATGCCTTCATCCTCCGCCAGGGACTGCTGCGGCAGCATGTGTTTGTGCTGTGCCTGATCTGCGCGCTATCGGATGCGGTGCTGATTGCGTTGGGCGTCGGCGGTCTCGGAACGGTGATCTCGCAACATCCGACCCTGATCACGCTCGTAACGGCCGGTGGCGCGCTCTTTCTGGCAACCTATGCCTTCATCGCCTTCCGTCGGGCGCTCAATCCGGAAATCATGGTGGCGGCGAAGACCGAGGACAGGGGGCTGGCGGCAGCTGTGGCAGCCTGCCTGGCCTTCACCTTCCTCAATCCGCATGTCTATCTGGATACGGTGGTGCTGCTCGGGTCGCTGTCGGCAACCTTCGAGGGACAGGAGCGCCTGGCCTATGGGCTCGGAGCGGCGCTCGCCTCGTTCGTCTGGTTCTTCGGGCTCGGTTACGGAGCCCGACTGCTGGAACCGTTGTTCTCGCGTCCTTCCGCCTGGCGGGTGCTGGACGCGATCATCGGTCTCGTCATGTCGCTCCTGGCATTCAGCCTGGCGATCGAACTCTTCCGGTAGGGACCGACAGGTCGGTCACGCGCGCTTCAGGCGACGCGGATCCCGGACTTTTCCTTGCCGTCATGGGCAGACTTCTTTGCCTGTTCCGGAGCGCGCATGGCAAGTGCGGCGGCGAGCAGGTCACGCGGGCCGATCGGTCGGAAAGTCGCCTCGAGACCATTAACGAGTTGTTTACTTTTTTCAGTCGGTTGCATCGGTTTATGGATCCTGAATCTCAGTTCTTTCTGTGCATCCCCTTATGCCCGTATGATTGGGACAAAAGCATGGCGTGACGCACCGATTTCTTGCGTTACCCATCGTTATTCTGGCGCTGACGGATAATCTGTTACCGGAGTGACATGCGCTCGCTTGACGCTCGCACGCGAACGCGCAATAACGACGCCATGAAAACGATCATTTGCATTTGCCGGAAGATTATTCGCTAGCATTCGCTGGCCCGGCCGTTTTCGTCTCCTGATCCCAGAGAACCTGAAACGCCCGGACAGCGGCGACGGCATGCAGGCTGGGAGACGGAATGATGGGCAAGGGTCCCGAACTCAAATTCTACAATACGCTGACGCGGGAAAAGGCGCCGTTTACGCCGATCGACCCGAACAATGTGCGCATGTATGTCTGCGGCCCGACGGTCTATGACTTCGCCCATATCGGTAATGCGCGACCGGCCATCGTCTTCGATGTTCTCTATCGGCTGCTCCGCCATGTCTATGGCGAGAGCCATGTCACCTATGTCCGCAACATCACCGACGTCGATGACAAGATCAATGCCCGGGCCTTGCGCGATCATCCCGGAATGGAGCTCAACGCCGCGATCCGGCTGGTGACCGAAAAGACCGAAGCGCAGTACCATCAGGATGTCGCAGCCCTCGGCTGCCTTGCGCCGACGGTCGAGCCACGCGCCACCGACAATATCCGCCAGATGGTGGCGATCATCCAGTCGCTGCTCGACAAGGGCCATGCCTATGTCGCTGAAGGCGGCGAGGGGCGGGAGGTGCTGTTTGCCACCGCCTCGATGGCCGATTACGGCCAGCTTTCCAAGCGCAAGCTCGAGGACCAGCAGGCCGGCGCTCGCATTGCGGTGGAGGCCCACAAGCGCAATCCCGGCGATTTCGTGCTCTGGAAACAGTCCGAAGCCAACGAGCCGGGCTGGCCGGCGGATTTCACCGAGAATGGCCAGACAATCGCCATATATGGCCGCCCGGGCTGGCATATCGAATGCTCGGCGATGAGCCAGCGCTATCTCGGCGACACATTCGATATCCATGGCGGCGGGCTCGACCTGATCTTCCCGCATCATGAGAATGAGATCGCCCAGTCGCGCTGCGCCCATGGCACCCATGTGATGGCCAATCTCTGGATGCACAATGGCTTCGTGCAGGTCGAAGGCCGCAAGATGTCGAAGTCCGAGGGCAACTTCGTCACCATCCACGAACTGCTCGCCACCGAGAAGTTCGGTGGGCGCTCCTGGCCGGGCGAGGTGCTGCGGCTCGCCATGCTGATGACGCATTATCGCGAACCGATCGATTTCTCGGTCAAGCGACTTGAGGAGGCCGAGCGGCTGATTGCCAAATGGCCGGCGATCGAAGATGACGGATCGGCGCCAAGCGAGGCGGTGATCGCAGCCCTTGCCGATGATCTGAATACCGTCGCGGCGGTCCAGGTCCTGCATGCGCTGGCGCAGGCCGGTGCGCCGGAATTCGCTGCCAGCGCGGCCCTTCTCGGCCTGACCCCGAAAGCCAGACAACTCGATAGCGCGCTCGTCGAGGGTATCGAGGCGATCATCGCCATGCGTCTGGAAATGCTGAAAGCGAAGAACTTCGCCGAGGCCGACCGGATCCGCGACGAACTGCTGGCCAAGGGCATCCAGCTCAAGGACGGCAAGGACAAGGAGACGGGCGAGCGCGTGACGACCTGGGAGATCAAGCGGTAAAGATTGGCGTTTTGCGTGGTCTGGCCTATTCTTATCGTACGGCCAACGGAGGCATCGGCATGAACGAAATCCGGCATGTGAAAATTGTCCTGAAAGATGGGCACAGGGCCATCGAGATCCCTCAGGATTTTGATTTCCTCGGTGACGAAGCGACCATGCGCAAGGAGGGCAATCGCCTGATCGTGGAACCGAGCAGCGACGATCGCGACTTCTTCCTGTGGCTTCGATCGCGCGAACCGCTGACGGGTGATGACCTGCCTGACGAGAGATTGGTGGATCCGCCGCCGGAGAAAGTCGAGCTCTGATGCCATCCTTCATGCTCGATACGAACATTCTGTCCGACATCCTTCGCAACGTGAATGGCGGTTCTGCAAGGATGCTGGAGCACCATGGTCTCGACGCTGTCTGCACGAGCGCAATTGTTGCTTCGGAATTGCGCTATGGCGTGACGAAGAAGGGATCGCTCAGGCTTGCGGCGGATATTGATTATCTTCTGACACGGATCACCGTGCTGGACTATCCATCAGCCGCCGCGACCGCTTATGGCTTGGTGCGGGCCGATCTTGAACGGCGGGGTGTGGTCATCGGCTCCAACGACCTCCTCATCGCAGCCCATGCAAGGTCGCTCGACCTTACCCTCGTCACCGACAATATCGGCGAATTCTCCCGCATCGACGGGCTGAAGCTCGAAAACTGGATCGAAAGGCCTCACGAATGAGTGCAAGCGAAATCATGACCGGCGGTTGCCAGTGCGGCGCGGTGCGCTTTCGCGCCAGCCATCTCGGTCGCCCCTCAATCTGCCATTGCCGCATGTGCCAGAAGGCCTTCGGCTCGTTTTTCGGGGCGCTGGTGACGGCCGATCACGCCCATCTCGAATGGACGCGCGGCGCGCCGTCGCTGTTCCGGTCGTCAGCCAAGATCCATCGCGGCTTCTGTAATCATTGCGGGACGCCCCTGACCTACCAGACCCGCGAGGGCATCGAACTGGCGATCGCCGCCTTCGATCATCCCGAAAAGCTCGAGCCGCAGATCCAGGTCAATCACAAGCACCGTCTGCCCTGGATCGATCATCTGTTCGAAAAACCGGCTCTCGATGATCCCGAAATCGAGGCCCGGTTCGCCGCGATCGAAAGCTGGCAGCATCCCGATCACGATACCGACAAATGGCCGGAGGATGAGGAATGAACGCGCCCAACCCCAATACGCAGATGCCGAAATGGCTGATCTATGCGCTGGTCGGAAAGGCGGTGGCGCTGGTTCTGATCGTGGTTGCCGTGCTCTATTTCACCGGCGTCTTGTGAGGAGGGACCGATGAGCGAGATCCATACCGGTGGCTGTCAGTGCGGTGCCGTGCGCTTTCGACTGGAAGGTGCGCCGAAGGATGCCTCGATCTGCCATTGCCGCATGTGCCAGAAGGCGTTCGGCTCCTTCTTCGCGCCGCTCGTCTCGGTCGGCGAGGCGACGCTCACCTGGACGCGGGGCCGTCCGCGTTATTTCCCCTCGTCGAACCATGTGCTGCGCGGTTTCTGCGACAATTGCGGCACGCCGCTCTGCTATGAGGCACCTGATGGCGTCGGACTTGCCATCGGTGCCTTTGATGAACCGCAGCGGCTGCCGCCCACGGTGCAGTTTGGCGTCGAGGCCAAAATCGACTTTGTCGATCACCTGCACGAATTGCCAGAGCGCGTCACCGAAGACGATCTCGAGGCGGCTCCCTTCCTGACGGATATCGTCACCTTTCAGCATCCGGACCATGACACGGTGGACTGGACGCCCAAGGAGGCGCTCGCCGCCGAGCCCTGGCGACCGAAGGAGGAGGGCGTATGAGCACCTATTCCGGCGGCTGCCAGTGTGGCGCGGTGCGCTATCGGCTAGCGAAAAAGCCGTCAAGCCCGCATCTCTGTTTCTGCCGCATGTGCCAGAAGGCGGCCGGCAATTATTTCGCGGCGCTGGGCGGCGCAGCCCTCGCCGATTTCGAAATGACGCGCGGGACGCCGTCCTGGTTTTCATCGTCCGATCTCGTCGAACGCGGCTTCTGCAACCGGTGCGGCACGCCGCTCTTCTATCGCGAAAAGGGTGGCGACCATGTCGCGATCATGCTCGCCACGCTCGATCAGCCCGAGGCGGTGCCGCCGGAATGGCAATCCGATGTCTATGGCAAGACAAGCTGGTTTGGCGGACTCGATTCCCTTCCGGTCAGCATCGGTTCGGAGACTGCCGAAGAGCAGGAAAGCCGTTACCAGGCCATCGCCGTGACCAACCATCAGCATCCCGATCATGATACGGCCATCTGGCCGCCGGAGCCGACACAATGACAGACCTGCGTACGCTTTATCCCGAGATCGAACCCTACGAGACCGGCTTCCTCGACACGGGCGACGGTCACCGCGTCTATTGGGAGCGTTCCGGCACCAAAGGCGCCAAGCCGGCCGTGTTCCTGCATGGCGGTCCGGGCGGCGGCATTTCGCCCAAACATCGGCGGCTCTTCGATCCGAAACTCTATGACGTGATGCTGTTCGACCAGCGCGGTTGCGGCAAATCTACCCCGCATGCCAGCCTCGACAACAATACGACCTGGCATCTGGTGGCCGACATCGAACGGCTGCGCATTCTGATGGGCGTCGAGAAATGGCAGGTCTTCGGCGGCTCCTGGGGCTCGACGCTCGCGCTCGCCTATGCCGAAACCCATCCCGAGCGGGTGAGCGAACTGGTGGTGCGCGGCATCTATACGCTGACCAAGGCAGAACTCGCCTGGTACTACCAGTTCGGCGTCTCGCAAATGTTCCCCGACAAGTGGGAGCGCTTTCTGGCGCCGATCCCGGAGGCCGAGCGCGTCGACATGATGGCCGCCTATCACCGCCGTTTGACTGGCGAGGACCGCGCCGTGCAGATTGCTGCCGCCAAGGCCTGGAGCCTGTGGGAAGGTGAGACGATCACGCTTCTGCCGGAACCGGAAACATCGGGTGGATTCGGGGAGGACAATTTCGCGCTTGCCTTTGCCCGGATCGAAAACCACTTCTTCATGAATGCCGGCTGGCTGGACGAGGGCCAGTTGCTGCGCGACGCCCACAAGCTCGCCGATATTCCCGGCACCATCGTTCACGGCCGTTACGACATGCCGTGCCCACTCAAATATGCCTGGGCGTTGCATAAGGCCTGGCCGAAAGCGGAATTCCGCTTGATCGAGGGGGCGGGGCACGCCTATTCGGAGCCTGGAATTCTCGATGCTCTGATCGAGGCGACCGATCGGTATGCGGGGAAAATCTGAACAGGAGGACAAAAGATGATCGACCATACCGGGCTGAGCATTTCCAACCCCGAAGCGGCGATTGCCTTCTATGATCAGGCGCTGGCGCCACTTGGCATTTCGCTTTTGGCCACCGTGCCTGTGGAATTTACCAGCGGCAAGGTCGTGGTGGGCTATGGCCGCGAGCGTCCGCAATTCTGGCTCCATGAGGGCGAACGGCAGACGCCGCCCGTTCACATGGCCTTTACCGCGGCCTCCCGTGCCGAGGTCGACGCCTTCTATGCCGCAGCAATTGCAGCAGGTGGTCAAGACAACGGCGCTCCGGGATTGCGTCCGCACTACCATCCGAACTACTACGGCGCCTTCGTCCGTGATCCGGATGGCAACAATATCGAGGCGGTCTGCCACCTTCCCGAATGATTTCGCCAGAACGGATCCTGCACTGGCACGACAAGGTACACCCGAATGACACGCGAACGCATCTACCTCTTCGACACAACCTTACGCGACGGGCAGCAGACGCCGGGCGTCGATTTTTCCGTCGAGGACAAGATCGCCATTGCTGCGATGCTGGACGAGTTCGGGCTTGACTATGTCGAGGGCGGCTATCCGGGCGCCAACCCGACCGACACCAAGTTCTTCGAGAAGAAGCGGACCGAAGACGCTGCCTTTGTTGCCTTCGGCATGACCAAGCGCGCCGGCGTTTCGGTCTCCAACGATCCGGGACTGGCAGCACTCCTGCAATCGAAATCCGATGCGCTCTGTTTCGTCGCCAAGAGCTGGGACTATCATGTCGCGGTGGCGCTCGGCTGCACCAACGAGGAAAATCTCGATTCGATCGATCAGACCGTCAAAGCGGCGATTGCCGCTGGCAAGGAGGCGATGATCGATTGCGAGCATTTCTTCGATGGTTACAAGGCCAATCCCGATTATGCGCTCGCCTGCGCCCGCACCGCCTATGAGGCCGGCGCGCGCTGGGTGGTTCTGTGCGATACCAATGGCGGCACCCAGCCCTCGGAGGTGCGGGACATCGTCGCGGCGGTGATCGCGGCAGGCGTTCCGGGAACCCATCTCGGCATCCATGCCCATAACGATACCGGCCAGGCGGTGGCGAATTCGCTCGCCGCTGTCGAGGCCGGCGTCCGCCAGATCCAGGGCACGCTGAACGGGATCGGCGAGCGCTGCGGCAATGCCAATCTCGTCACCATCATCCCGACGCTTGTGCTCAAACCCGCCTTTGCGGAGCGGTTCGCGACGTCGATCGACGAGGAACGGCTGCAGGGATTGACGCGGCTCAGCCACGCCTTCGATGAATTGCTCAACCGCTCGCCCGATCACCAGATGCCCTATGTCGGCGCCTCGGCCTTCGCCACCAAGGCCGGCATCCACGCTTCGGCTCTTCTCAAGGATCCGCGCACCTATGAACATGTGCCGCCGGAAACGGTCGGCAACCTGCGCAAGGTCATGGTGTCGGACCAGGGCGGCAAGTCCAACTTCATCAACGCGCTCAAGCGTCGCGGCATCGTGGTGTCCAAGGACGATCCCAAGCTCGACCAGCTGATCGGCATCGTCAAGGACCGCGAAGCCTCCGGCTATGCCTATGAGGGGGCGGATGCGAGCTTTGAACTGCTCGCCCGCCGCACGCTGGGTTCGGTGCCGGATTTCTTCAAGGTCGAGAGCTTCCGCGTGATGGTGGAGCGCCGCTTCGATGCCAATGGCAATCTGAAAACCGTTTCCGAGGCGGTGGTGAAATTGTCGATCGACGGCAAGGAAACCATGTCGGTCGCCGAAGGCCATGGTCCGGTCAATGCGCTCGATATCGCGCTGCGCAAGGATCTCGGCAAATACCAGCGCGAAATCGCCGATCTGGAACTGGCAGATTACAAGGTCCGTATCCTCAATGGCGGCACCGAGGCGATCACCCGCGTCCTGATCGAATCGACCGATGCGACCGGCGCGCGCTGGTGGACGGTTGGCGTTTCCGACAACATCATCGATGCATCGTTTCAGGCGCTGATGGATTCGATCGTCTACAAGCTGCTCAAGAATCGCGATCAGGCCGGCAAGGTTGCTGCAGAGTGATATGACCCAGCCGGATGAAAAGGGTGTCTACCGTTTGCCGGGGACGCGAACGATTTTTGTATCGAACCCGCCGGATATCGAGTTTCGGCTTCCGGCGGAGATTGGCGGCAGTCGAGCCGATCTGTCCTGGTGGATGATGACTGTCGTGCCGATTATGCTGGTGCCCATGCTCACTCTCTGCTTCGTCCTGTGGGGCCCGAAACAGAATTGGGCCGCCTACCATGAGAAGAAATTCTACCTGGCACCGATGCTTTTCATCCTTCCGGTGATCGGGCTGATTGGGTTCATGTTTCTGCAAATGGCCAATCGGGGTCTGGCCAATCTCTATGTCCAGCTGTTCGAAGGCGGCGCGAAAATTACCCTCGATGAGAACCAGATCTTCGACAGTCGCGTGACCCGCAATCCGATTGCCTGGCGGGATGTCGCCTCCACCTCCATCGAAGCAGGCAAAGGAGGGACCTTCGTTTCAGTCCGCTTGAAGCCTGACGCGACGGTCTCCTTTCGGCGATTCCGGCTCGATCACAGGATATTCAATTCGATGCTGCGATGGTGGGGTGGCAAGACGGTGGAAATCTCTACGGAACAATTCGATGTCGATCCGTTCGCGTTGGCCAGCTTCATTTCGGCCGTGGCGGCAAACAATCAGGCCAAGCCATCGATTTGAACTCGATTGGATGAGCTGCTGGCGTTGCCGTCTCGGACGCTGAGTGCCGCAAGCCAATTTTCTGAAACCGATTGATCCACTCAAGTTTCAAGCAAGACCGCAGCGCTAGCTCTGGTTTCAGACAGCCGGTCCCTCTGACGGAATGAGGCTTCGTCGCGCAGGGGTGGTTCATGGTTTCAGCCGGTCAGTTTCTCGATCTCGGTGCTACGGCGCGGCAGGCTGTCGCGGCGGTGCTGTTCGATCTCGACGGCACGCTGGTCGATACGATGCCGATCCACTACGCCGCCTATCGCGATGTGCTCGCCGAATTCGATATTCCGCTCGCCTTTGACGATTTCATCGCCCGGTCCGGCGGTGCGGCGCGCGAGACCATTCCGCGTCTAATCGGCGACCGGCCATGCCCGGTGCCGGTCGAAGAAATCCACAAGCGCAAGGTGGCGCGCGCCAATGTGCTGTTTTCCGAGCAGAAGCCCGATGCATTGCCCACCGCGATGCTCATCGATGTCATGCGGCAGGCCTATCCGATCGGGCTCGTTTCGTCGGGTTCACGCAACAGCGTGACGACGACGCTCCGCGCCATGGGATGGACGCAGACCTTTCGCGTCATCATCACCGGCGATGATGTCGAGAAGGGCAAGCCGGCTCCGGAAGGCTATCTCAAAGCAGCCAGAGCGCTCGATGTGGCGCCGGATGCCTGCCTGGTGTTCGAGGATATGGATGATGGCGTCTCGGCTGCCCGTGCCGCCGGAATGCAGGTGTACGATACCCGCCAGGCCATTCCCGCCTGGCGCCGGACCGGAGCGGGCGCATGAGCGTTCGCGGCAGCATTTTACCCGCACCGGAACAGAAGGCCGCAGACGACCGCAGCGAGATCGAGCTCAAGGGCTTCTCCGGCGCGCGGATCGTTCTCATCCGCGAGGATGAGGCGCCGCCCTTCGTGCGCAAGATTTCGGGATCGGTTTCCGGCAATGCGCGCCTGAAAACGCAGGCGATCAAGCAGAAACTGACCGGCAGCCTTCTCGATGCCATTGCCGCCACGCCGCGCATTCTTGATGAGGGCGATCTCGACGGGCTCTATTTCTTCGACATGGATTATGTGAAGGGGCTCGACGGCATCTCCTTCCTCAGAACCGCGGAATTTGACGATGTCCGCGCTTTTGCCGATGGGCTGTGCGCCAGTCTCGGCCGGTTTGCAGCGCTGGAAGATGATCGCCAGGCTTTGGTGCCGCGCGATGTCATGCTCAGCAAGTGCCGCGAGATCCTGGCCTCGCTTCCGGTCGATGAGATGCGCGGTCGCGAGATCATGGAGCGGCTGGTCGCGCTCGTCAGCGCGGCAAACCTGCCCGAGGAACTGACGCAAACCGCCTGCCATGGCGATCTGACGCTTGAAAACATCGTCGTGACCGAGGACGGGCGGATCTATTTCATCGATCTGCTCGACACGTTCTTTCCGCACTGGCTGGCTGATGTCGCCAAGCTCGACCAGGATCTCGAAGGGGGCTGGTACACGCGCAAGTCAGCGGCACTGCCGCCGGGGATCATCCACTATCTGCGCGACCGGCTGATCGGCTTTTCCGAAGCGCAGTTGCCGGGAGCCCAGCCGATCATCGCCCTCATTCTCTGCGTCCATTTTGCGCGGATCTTGCCTTACACCCGCACGGAGGCCGACCGGCAGTTCGTTCTCGACCGGCTCGATGTGCTGATCGCACGCGCTTGCGATGAATTCCAGTCAACAACAGGATCGGCCCAATGAAGGTTATCGTTCCCTGCGGCGGTCGCTCGTCGCGTTTTCCGGGCGTGCCGCCGAAATGGACGCTGCCCTCCAACCGTGGCCTGCCGATGATCGTCGAGGCGGTCAGCAAGCTGGAATTCGATCTGTCGGATCTCATCGTCACGATCCTCAAGGAACATGACGAGAAATATGATGCCCGTGCCGGGCTCATCTCGGCTTTCGGTCGCAAAATCACCGTCGTCGTACTCGACGAGCCGACGGCCAGCCAGCCCGAAACGGTGGTGCGGACGATTCGGGCGACCGGTCTCGACGAGCCATTCCTGATCAAGGACAGCGACAACGGTTTTTCGCTCGATGCGATCGAGCAGCCCTATAACTATGTCAGCTGTGAATCTCTCAACAATTTCGATTCCATCAATCCGCGCAACAAGAGCTATATCCGGGTCGATGAATCCGGCGTGATCACCGCGATCCGCGAGAAGGAAGTGATTTCCGACCGCTTCTCGGTCGGCGGCTATTTCTTCCGCAAACCGTCGCAATTCCTCGACTGCTATGAACGGCTGACCGGCCACCGCACGCTGGGCCAGCGCGAACTCTATACATCCGACATCATCGCCACCATGATCCTCGAAGGCGAACCTTTCCGCGGTCGGCCGGTCTCGGATTACGAGGATTGGGGCACAATCAACGAATGGCGCCGCAACCTGCAGAAGACGGGAACCTACTTCATCTTGCTCGACGGGTTCATTTTCGAGCGCGGCAACGCCCATTTCGCACCGCGCTTCGATGCCGTCGGCGTCAACGAGGAGGCGGTCGTCGCCACCCGCGATCTGATCGAGCAAGGCCATCGCGTCGTCTTCCTTTCGATCCGGCCGGAAAGTGCCCGGACGGAGACGCTCGCGCGGCTCGAGGGGATGGGCTTTTCTGCCCCGCAGGTGCTCTTCGACATGCCGGTCGGTCGCTACAGCCTCGTCAGCGCTCCGCATCCGACCGTTCCTTTCACCACGGCCCATGCGCTGGAACTGGCCCCCGGCGAAAGCCGCATGGCAACCAGACTGCGTTTCGAAGACTGACTGGCTGACCCCGCCGCCTGACCGGCTGAAGGCAAGCCCCGTTCCCTTTTTCAACCCTCAGCCAAGGTCATTTCATGAGCGGTATTATTCTTTCCCTTCCCGTCCACGAGCGTCCGGACATGGTCCGCGACCAGCTGGAAAACATTCGTTTTTTCTGCCCCGAGGCAACGGTGGTGCTGCATGTGTCCCAAGGAGCCACCGCTCCCCGGGATGAATTTCACCGCTATTGCGACATGCCGAATGTCATCATCAATCCGCGCTCGCTCGAAACGGTCTGGGGCCATGGGATCCTCCATACCCACATCGCCAATTTCGAACATGCAAGCGAACTCGGACTGGATTTCGACAAGATCGCGATGATCTCGTCCAACGAAATGCTGGTCAAGCCGGGGCTTGCCGCCCATATCCGCAAGTACGAACTCGGCGCGCAGACCGAGATCTTCGACTGGGTTACCGATTGGCACCTGTTCAAGCAGGAGATGCTGGATGATCCGCGCGTCAAGCTTTTCCTCGGAAAGCTCGGACTGCCGCTCTTCTTCGGTGGTCAGGCAGAGGGCCAGTTCTTCACCCGCGATGCGTTCGGCTTCATGGCGCGGCTTTACCAGCAGGTCTATCCGATGGGTCCCTGCGGCTTTGTCACCGAGGAAATGATCCCACCGACGATCGCCGCCTATCTCTGCCTGACGGGCAAGACCGCGGCGCTGCCGTTCACGCTGTGCGACTATTGCCTCAATATCAAGTTCAATTCGGAAATCGTCGATCATGTTCGCCGCGAGAACGGTGCACTGATGGCTCGCCGCATTCCGCGCACGCTGCGCTCGCCGCATGTGGGCTCTTCGGTGCTCAACCAGGTGTTCAGCATCAAGCGCGTGCCGCGCGAGCCCTGCGAGTTGCGCAGCTATATCCGTGGTCTTGAGCAAAGCCCGGCGGCCTGATCGGACTGTCATACCAAGCGTCAATGATAGAAACCGATTGCGTGGGACCGGACGCCGTCATCCGACGCGGAGCATACCGGAGAGCGATGCAAAGGCATCGGTCGAGGATTGCGACAAAGTCGGGGAAGGATGTCCGGCCCATCCGGAGGACCGGGCGCTTTTGCCCTCCGGACGTCGTCGAAAATCCGCGCCGGACCTTCTGGTCCGTCTGTGGTTTTCTCCTCGCCGGAAACCAAAATCGCTCCGGCGCAATCAATTCCTATCATCGACGCTTGGTATAACCGCATCCCAACGAAAAACGCCCGGGTCTTGCCCGGGCGTTGCAATGTTCAGGACCGTGTCCTCACAAATCGAAGAAGCTGTCGTCGCCGCCATCGTCGGCGCCGTCATCCTGCTGGTCCTTGTCTTCATCCTCGTTCTTGTTCTCGGCCGCATGCGCGGTATCGGCGCCGAACATGCCGGCAATCGCATTGCCGAGCAGCACGCCGCCGGCCACACCCATGGCCGTCTGTGCCGCACCGGCGAGGAAACCGCCGCCCTGCGGCTGGGGAGAGCCGACAGGGCTGCGGCCCCACGGACCGGGGTTGGCCTGGGGCGAGGCCATGCCCGGAGCTTGCGGCGGTGGCGGCATGCGCGGCGGCGCCGAACGCGGCTGCGACGAATTGCCGAACAGGGAGGCGAAGAAACCGCCCGAAGAGGACTGTCGCGTCGACAGTTCATATTCGAGTTCTTCGATCCGTTGCTGGGCGGCGTTGAGCGCCTGTTCCTGGATGACGACGGTCTGGGCCATCAGGTAGGGCGCGGCCGGCTGGCTGGCGATGCGATCGCGGATGTAGGTTTCCGCTTCGGCATCGCGCGGGCCCGTCTGGCGTTCGGCATCCGCCAGCTTGCCGAAGAGCGCGTCAATTGCCTGGCGGTCGGAATAATCCATGGATCAGTCTCCATTTGTCAGAAGCGCTGGTGTCAAAAGGCAACCGAAGCGCTTCGTCGTCCATTCAATCGGGTCCGCCACGCCCGCCAGAGCAGGCGCGGCGGCTGTCGGTTCCGGTTACTCGCGTTCACCGGTGAAGTTGAGAAGCAGCTGGAAGATGTTGACGAAATTGAGGTAGAGCGACAGGGCACCGAAAACGGCGAGCTTCTGCTGGCTCTCCTGGTCGAAATTCTCCGCATACTGTTCCTTGATGTTCTGGGTGTCCCAGGCGGTCAGGCCGACGAACACCAGGATGCCGATCACCGATATGGCGAACTGCAGCGCGCTCGAACCGAGGAAGATGTTGACCACCGAGGCGATGACGACGCCGATCAGGCCCATCATGAGGAAGGAACCGAAGTTGGAGAGGTCGCGCTTGGTCGTGTAGCCATAGAGGCTGGTGGCGCCGAACATCGTGGCGGCGATGAAGAAGGTACGGGCGATCGAGGTTCCGGTGAAGACCAGGAACACCGAGGCCAGCGACAGTCCCATCACGGCGCAGAAGGCCCAGAACATCGTCTGCGCTCCGCTTGCCGACATCGAATGGATGCGGAAGGAGAAGAAGAAGACGAAGGCGAGGGGCGCGAGCATCACCACCCATTTCAGCGGGCTCGAAAAAATCGGCACGTAAAGCGCAGGCGTCGAGCCGACGAAGACGGCGACCAGGCCGGTGATGACCAGGCCGAGGCCCATGTAATTGTAGACGCGCAGCATGTGCTTGCGCAGGCCCTCGTCGAAAAGGGCGTCGGATTGCGCCTGGGCAGGATTCATTCCGAAGCGCGGATGTACGGGGTCCATAGCGATCTCCTCGTTGTTAGGACGTCGTTCAGTAAAGGGTTCGCGCAAGACGGTCGGCCGCCTCGCGCAATTTGCCGGTGCCGGGGTCGGCCACCAGGGCATAGGCGACATCGCCGATCTGCCAGTAGGCGGCCACGGCATCCGTATCGGTGACTTCATTGACCGGCTCGACCGAGAAGGTTCCCGGTCGCTCCGCAAACAGCGACAGGCGCCTGCCAGACCGTTCCTCGATCGCGAGCTCCACGCTCGGCCCGTTGGCGGACGGGAAGATCTGGGTATCGGTGACCTTCCAGCCAGCCGGCAGGTCCGGCAGTGCGATCGCGGTCGAGGCGCGGATCTCCGCCGGGTCGAATTTCCCCGGCGTTGCCTGCGACACCATGCTGCTGCGCAGCTGGGTGGTGCGATGGGCCGCAACCGCCTCGCGCACGAAAACCGGTGGCTGTTCGGACGCGACGACATCGGTAAAGCCGAACGGGCCGAGATAGGCATGTCCGGCCCAGCCGGCGCCGATCAGAAGCGCGATCATGGCGGCGCGCTGCATGAAGGCCGAGTAGCGCTTGCGCGACAGGGCCTGTTCGAGACGGCGGGCGGCGTCACGGGTCTTCTGGCTCGGAACCGGGCGGAGTTCGGCGAGCGCGAGGCGCAACTCGTCCTTCACCCTGAGGTCGGCCATCACCTTGGCGGCGATATCGGGATGTTCGGACAGATAGGCCTCGACCTCGATGCGGCGACCAACATCCAGCTGATCGTCGACATAGGCGTTGAGGTCGCTGTCCAGGATCGGGTCATGCGTGCTCATCGTCGGAGCCTCCAATCAGTCTGAGCCGGGGCGTGGTGCGTTCGGCCGGCTTGTCGTCTTCAAAGTTTCTGAGCTTGGCGCGGGCCCGCGAGATGCGTGACATCAGCGTTCCGACCGGAATGCCGAGTGCCTGAGCAGCCTCTTCATAGGAAAGCTCCTCGATCGCCACGAGATGCAGCGCCGCACGCTGATCTTCCGGCAGGTCGAAGAAGGCGGATTGCACCTGTGCCAGCCGCACGGACAGTTCCTGGTTGGCCGGCCGGCTGCCATCGCTGATGTCGGCGATCGCTTCCATCCGGCGTGTTTCGGACCGTTTGCTGCGCACACGGTCAATATGGGTATTGTGCAGGATCGACATCAGCCAGGCGCGCAGATTGCCGCCGGTCCGGAACGTCGCCTGACGCTCATAGGCCTTCACCAGAGCATCATGGACCAGATCCTCGGCCTCTTCGGCATCGCGCACCAGGGATCTGGCATAGCGACGCAGGATCGCCAGCTGTCCGATGATGTTGAATGTGGAACCTTGCTTGCTCATGCCACCATATACGGAGCCCGGCAGCTCCTCATTCCATCCCGGATGAAAAATTGTTTTCGATCAGAAAATGGGAATCCGCACGCAGGCTTTCATCACCTGACCGTTCAATTTCGGAAAAGTGATCCTTTCATCAAGCGAATGAATTGGTAAGCACTCCTTCACGCTCCTAATGAACGGAAAAAGGAGAGAGACGATGGCCAGCGAGCAGACCGAAAGCGCCAAGGCGCCCGAAAACAAAGATACGCTGCCGGGATTTCTCTATGCGCTGGCGGCCTACCTGCTTTGGGGCCTGTTGCCCTATTACATGAAGGCTGTGGCCCATGTGCCGGCGCTCGAAGTGGTGGCCCATCGTGTCGTCTGGTCCTTGCCGATTGCCGGCGTGATCCTGCTTCTGCGCGGACGCATGGGCGATGTGATTGCCGCCTTGCGCAACCCGAAAATGCTGTCGATGGCGGCGGTGACCGCCTCGATCATCACCGTCAACTGGCTGATCTATGTCTGGTCGATTGCGGCGGACCGGGCCCTGGAATCCGCACTCGGCTACTATATCAATCCGCTGCTCAGCGTCAGCCTGGGTGCGGTGATGCTGGGCGAGAAGCTGCGTCCCGGCCAGATGGTGGCGATCGGGCTCGCAATCACGGCGGTCGGTATTCTTACTTATGAAACGGGTGGCATTCCCTGGGTCTCGATCAGCCTTGCGGTGAGTTGGGCCTTCTATGCCTATTTGCGCAAGACGCTGCCGGTTGGCCCGAACCAGGGTTTCTTTCTCGAAGTGCTGATCCTGTCGGTGCCGGCGCTCGGCTACCTCATCTATCTTCAGAGCCGCGGCGAGGGGCATTTCCTGACCGGATCGGCCTCCGACACCTGGCTGCTGATGGCGGCGGGCATCATCACGGCGGTTCCGCTTATGCTCTATGCCAACGGCGCCAAGCTGCTCAGACTGTCGACGATCGGCATCATGCAATATATCGCGCCGACGATGATCTTCCTCAGCGCCGTCTTCGTGTTCCACGAACCGTTCGGCATGACCAAGCTCGTCGCTTTCGGGCTGATCTGGCTGGGTCTGGTTATCTACTCTATCTCGATGTATCGCGGGCGCTGAAGCCCGCGCAGTCATCGCTTAGAGTTTGGAAAGAACGGCCTCGTCGCTCTCATCCGCCGGGTTGCCGGCAGCCAGGATCGCCGGAACGATATCCTCGACCCGGTCGATGATCAGCGGCTTGACGAGATGGGCGGTGTGGATGAAGCCTTCCTCGGCCATATGCTGGATCAGGTCCATCATCGGATTCCAGAAGCCGCCGATGTTGGCGAACACCATCGGCTTGCGATGGCGGCCGAGCTGCGCCCAGGTCATGATCTCGACGATTTCTTCAAGCGTGCCGATGCCGCCCGGAAGCGTCACGAATGCATCCGATTCTTCGAACATGCGGTGCTTGCGCTCATGCATGTTGGTGGTGACGACGAGTTCGGAAAGCGATTCCAGCGAATGGCGCGAGGCTTCCTTGTCCATCAGGAATTCGGGGATGATGCCCATCACCTTGCCGCCGTTGGACAGAACGCCGGAGGCGACGCCGCCCATGATGCCGCGGGTGCCGCCGCCATAGACGAGTCGCAGCCCGTGATCGGCGATGGACTTGCCGAGCGCGCGCCCGGCTTCCATGTAGGCAGAATCGCGTCCCGGCTGGGAGCCGCAATAGACACAGATGGATCGAATCGGGGATTTTTTGTCGCTCATGCGCCCCAAATGCCAATTTGGCACAGGGCCAGTCAAGGAATTTGCCGCAAAAGCAGGGAGGAAGGCGTCAAAAGGCCGGATTTGCTTGCTGACAACGGCGGAAAACGTTAGCAATTCTGATAGGTTCGCCGAACGATCGGGTTGTCGCCGCAAGGCGTGGAACGATCGGGCTCGCCTGAGCTTCTTGGGTTTGAATGGGGTTGGGAATGCTGCCTGTGCCGATCGGCATGGCGGATCCCCGATAGAGAGGTGAAGATGAAAAACCGCGCCATTTGGGTGGTTCTTGGCGTTTTGGTGATCGCCGCGCTGTTGATGTTCTTCCTGGTCTTGCCGCAAATGCGCGGCAAGGACGTGGTCCAGGATCTCGCCCAGAAGGCTGGAGAGACGGTCACCAAGGCGGCAGACACCGTCAACAAGGCGGCCGAAGAGGTCAAGAAGACGGCCAGCGACACTGGCGAAGACCTCAAGTCAATCGCTCTCGAGAAAATGGCGCGGCTGAAGTCCGATGCGCTTGGCGCGATGACGGATTTCGACAAGATTTTCGCCGATGGCAAGATGCCGACAGCCGAGGAAATCGCTGCCGCCAAGGCCAAGCTGCAGGCCACACTGAAATCCGCCGCCGACATTTCCGTGCCGGAAGGCATCGACAAGCTCGCCGGCGGCGCTGTCGGGCTGGCGCAGGATGCGGCCAAGAAGGGTCTTGCCATCCTCGACAAGATGCCGACCGATGCAGAAGGCGCCCGCAAGACCTATGAGGAGCTCAAGTCCACCCTGGGCGAGGCCTTCGGCCTTAAGCCTGCCGAGAACGGTGCGGCTGCGCCCGTGAACAAGACCGAAAACGAAGCCAAGCCCGCCGAGGCGAAGGATGCAGCGGCAAGCCTGCCGGCATTTGATGTTGTTCGCGTCGAGCCGGACGGCAATACCGTGATTGCCGGCCGTGCCGAACCGGGCTCTGCGTTGCGCTTCATGGATCAGGGCAAGGAGATCGCCAAGGCGGATGTTGGTGCGACGGGCGATTTCGTTGCCATTCTCGACAATCCGCTTCCGGCGGGCGACCATTCGATTGTCATCGAGGCGACCGGCAAGGACGGCAAGGTCCAGACATCCGAAGAGACCGCCACCATTTCGGTGCCGGCCGATGGCAAGGGCGAACTTCTGGCGATGGTGACCAAGCCGGGCGAAGCCTCCCGCATTCTGACCATGCCGGAAGCCAAGCCGGTCGAAACGGCCGCCAAGGCCGCAGACGCCGCTGCAACCGCCACCAAGGCCGTTGAACCCGGCGCCGATTCCAAAACGCCGGTAACGCCCGACCTGCCGAGCGCTTCGGCGGACCTCGCCGGCACCGCGCCGAATGTTGATGTTGCCGCCACCGAGCAAAAAAACGCAGAGACCCCTGTGGCGCAAGCGGATGCCAAGCCGGCTGCCGTTTCCGTCAGTGCGGTCGAAATCGAAGGCGACAAGCTCTTCGTCGCCGGTAATGCCCGCCCCGGTTCCGCTCTTCGAATCTATGCGGACGACAAGCTTCTGGCTGATGTGACGGCCGATGCGCAGGGTCGTTTCGTTGCCGAAGGTGTGCTGCCGCTGACGGTTGGCGATCACACGATCCGTGCCGATCTTCTGGGCACTGACGGCAAGAAGGTCGAACTGCGTGCCTCGGTTCCGTTCTTCCGTCCGGAAGGCGAGCAGCTGGCCGCTGTTGCCGATGCATCCGGCGAAAAAACCAAGGGCGCGATGCAGCCCCTGGCCGACGGCACCTTCGACAAAGCGCGCGAGGAAGCCCGCAAGTCGCTTGGCCTCCTCAAGGGCCTCTATGACAATGGCAAGACGCCGTCGCCCGAAGAACTGGCCGCAGCACGTTCCGCAACCGAGATCGCATTGAAATCGCTTGCCGATCTCAAGCTGCCGGCGGGCGTCGATCCTATGATCGTCGAAATGGCGTCCAAGACTTCGGCCGAAGCGGCAAAGGCGCTCGATGCGCTCAAGAACCTGCCGACGGATGCCGCCGCGATCAAATCGGCGCTGGCCTCGATCGAGACCGGCGTTGGCCTGGCCATCGCCCCGGTGATCGAGACCGATGGGGGCCAGCACGCGGCGACCAAGTCGGAGACGGCTGCGACGGATACAAAGCCTGCAACGACTGCAGTTGAAACGCCAGCAACCAAGGTTGAAACACCGGCTGCCGCCGATACGCAGGCGAAACCCGCCGGCGAGACCGCCGAAGTTGCATCCAAGGCCGAACAGCCGGTTTCGGGCGATGCTTCCGCATCCTCCAGCGCCGGCACGCAAGAACAGCCGAAGGAGATCGTGCAGGCACCGCTCAAGCATAGCGACAGTTCGGTCATCATCCGTCGCGGTGATACGCTGTGGCAGATCTCGCGCCGCGTCTACGGCAAGGGCGTCCGCTATACGACGATCTATCTCGCCAACCAGGCGCAGATTTCCGATCCGGACAAGATCATGCCCGGCCAGATCTTCGGCGTTCCGGACAAGCCGCTCGACAATTCCGAGCAGTTGCACCGCAAGCGGCTCGGCCTGCAATAATTCCGTGGCCAGCTTGCGCTGGCCGCGTTTCATTCTTATCTGAAACACTGAGGCGGTGATCCGGGCGGGATCACCGCTCTTTGTTTCCAGACATTCGGATTTCCCATGGCAGGCAAGACCAAGACCGTTTCAGCCGAATCCGGCAAAACGCTACAGACCATCGTCAATCTCTGGCCCTATATGTGGCCGTCGGAACGACCGGACCTCAAGCTCAGGGTCGTCTGGGCAACCTTCTTCCTGGTGATCTCCAAGATCGTCCTGCTTGCCGTTCCTTACTTCTTCAAATGGTCGACCGATGCGCTGAACGGCAAGATCGACACCAGTGGCATCCTGCCGCTGTTCATGGCTGGTGCCGTGACGCTGGTGGTTTCCTATAACATCGCCCGCATTGCCCAGGCCGGTCTCAACCAGCTGCGTGATGCGCTTTTTGCCTCCGTCGGGCAATATGCGGTACGCCAGCTGGCCTACAAGACCTTCGTTCACCTGCACAAGCTCTCGCTGCGGTTCCATCTCGAACGGCGCACCGGCGGCCTGTCGCGCGTCATCGAACGCGGCACCAAGGGCATTGAAACGATCGTCCGCTTCACGATCCTCAATTCCGTTCCGACGCTGCTCGAATTCGTGCTGACGGCTGCCATTTTCTGGTGGGGCTACGGCTTTTCTTATCTTGCCGTCACAGCGGTCACGGTCATCGTCTATATCTGGTTTACTGTGCGGGCCAGCGACTGGCGTATCTCGATCCGCCGCTCGATGAACGATTCCGACACCGAAGCGAACACGAAGGCGATCGACTCGCTTCTGAATTTCGAGACGGTCAAATATTTCGGCAACGAAGACATGGAAGCGAGCCGCTTCGACCAGTCGATGGCGCGTTACGAAAAGTCGGCCACCCAGGTCTGGACCTCGCTCGGCTGGCTGAACTTCGGCCAGGCGGTGATCTTCGGCGTCGGGACACTGGTGATGATGATCATGTCGGCCATGGCCGTGCAGCGCGGCGACCAGACGATCGGCGATTTCGTCTTCATCAATGCCATGCTGATCCAGCTCGCCATTCCGCTCAACTTCATCGGCTTCGTCTATCGCGAAATCCGCCAGGGCCTGACCGATATCGAACAGATGTTCGATCTGCTCGAGGTCGATGCCGAAATCGAGGATGCGCCCGATGCGAAGCCGCTCGTTGTCGGCCATGGCGCCATCTCGTTCAAGGATGTCTATTTCGCCTATGATCCGGCGCGCCCGATCCTCAAGGGCCTGTCCTTCGATGTTCCTGCCGGTCACACAGTCGCCGTCGTCGGTCCGTCCGGTGCCGGCAAATCGACGATCTCGCGTCTTCTCTACCGCTTCTATGACGTGCAGTCGGGTGCGATCACCATCGATGGGCAGGATGTGCGTGGCGTGACGCAGAGGAGCCTGCGCTCGGCCATCGGCATGGTGCCGCAGGATACGGTGCTCTTCAACGATACGATCGCCTACAACATCCGTTACGGACGACCCGGCGCCAGCGAGAACGAAGTGCGCCACGCCGCCGAGATCGCTCAGATCGACCGGTTCATCCAGAGCCTGCCGGAAGGCTACAAGTCGATGGTCGGCGAACGCGGCCTGAAACTGTCTGGCGGGGAAAAGCAGCGCGTCGCCATCGCCCGCACCATTCTGAAATCGCCGCCAATCCTGATCCTCGACGAGGCGACATCCGCCCTCGACACACGTACGGAACAGGAAATCCAGACCGCACTCGACGAAGTATCGAAGGACCGCACGACGCTCGTCATCGCGCATCGGCTTTCGACGGTCGTCAATGCCGACAAGATCATCGTCCTGCGCGACGGTGGTATCGCCGAGCAGGGGACGCATTCGGAGCTTCTGGCTCAGAACGGGCTCTATGCGCAGATGTGGAACCGCCAGCGCGAGGCCACCGAGGTCGAAGAGCAGCTCAAGAAGGTGCGCGAGACCGACGAACTCGGCGTCGTCGTGCGGGGCAAGCCGGCCGGAGAGTGATATGTCCGAGCCGGACGCAGACGATGCGGGCGAACCACGTGCCGTTTTACCGACGGCACGCATGCTCGCCTGGGCTCGCAACTCGGCCGCCTACCGGCTGACAAAATCGATGATGACGGAAAAGCAGTTGCGCGATGCCATCATCCGCAAGGCGCGTCAGAAATTCGAAGCGATCGAGGACGAACATCTCCAGGCCCTTGCCGCAGAGGCGGTGCGTTTCGGCTACCAGAACAAGGCGCTCGACGATCGTGCTTTTGCAGAAGTTTCGGCGCGTTCGGGTGCCCGCAGCGGCAAATCCCGCCGGGTAATCGCGCAAAAGCTTGCCATCAAGGGGGTCGATCGCGACCTGGCCCGCGAAGCGCTAACCGACAGCGATGATTTCCAGGCCGCCATTGTCCATGCCCGCAAGCGGCGCCTAGGGCCGTTCCGCCGACCCGACGCGACCGAGCCGAATGATGACAAGGAAATGGCATCCTTCGGACGGGCCGGCTTCTCCTTCGAGATTGGCCGCCGGGTGCTGGACCTGACGATCGAGGAAGCCGAGGAGATTTTGTTCAACACCCAGCGTCTTTGAAGTTAGGCCGGAACAGCATCCTAGAATTTGCCCCTTCAGTTCGCCCAATGCCATGCGTGTTCGCCTCACGCCCTCTATCGGTTTCGCTTTCCGGAAAACAGGAGCGAGACGATATGGTTTATATGCCGACCAGCAATGAAACGGGAACCGGTATCCGCAAGACGCTAGCCGATAACGAAGATGTGTTCATCGCGCGCAATATTCTCGTCGCTTCGACCGACAATTACGGCATTTTCGGCGGGGGCAGCTACAATTTCATCAATATTCAGGGCACGCTTGCGGCCGCGCTTGTCGCCTTGAGGGTCGGCGGCGAGCCTTTCCTTTCAAGCCGCAATCACCTCATCGTCGGCAGAGATGGCTATATCGGGAGTCTCGGTAATTCGGCCGCGGTGGAAATGTCCTCCTACGACAGCCGGATTGAAAACCGAGGCGAAATATCGGGGCGCAACTTCGGCATTACGGTGAATGGTACCAACGATAATTCCCAGACGGTCATCCTCAACAAGGGTGTGATCAGCGGACCTGAAATAGCCGTCTATCGGGTGGGCGACGAAGATTTCCTCTTGCGCAATCATGGCGAAATCATCGCTCGGGAGGAAAGCAGTGCATTCTATAGTCTCAGTATGTCTAACGACACGATCAAGAACGCGGGCGAGATCACCGGCTGTATCTATCTGGGAGAAGGCAACGATGTTTACGACGGGCGCTATGGCGAACTGTTCGGGAAACTCAATGGCGGCAATGGCAATGATCGCCTGATGACTGGCGCTGGCGACGATCAGATTTCCGGCGATTTGGGCAATGACACGATCATGGGCGGTGCCGGCGAAGACGAATTCTATTTCGTGACATCCCTTGATCCGCGGCGCAATGTCGACCGGATCCTCGATTTCAATCCGACCGACGATCAGTTCGAGCTTGGTGCCCGCGTGTTCGAAGGACTGGCGCTCGGGAGGCTTGCGACCGGGGCCTTTACGGCCAACAAACAGGGACTGGCGCTCGATGCCGATGATCGCATCATCTATGAGACGGATACGGGGCGGCTGCTGTTCGATGCCGATGGTAAGGGCGGTGAAGGAGCCAGACTCTTCGCGATCGTCTCCAAGGATCTGGTACTGACCAATCGAGATTTCGAAATCTTCCCGCAAACGGTGGATTTCGCCAAATCGGCTCCGGAGGATGCTGGCTGGTTCTGACAATCCACCGGCGATAATTGTTGCCTGTTTGTTCTCTTTCCTCTATGCCGGAACTCCGTTTCCGCGCAGCGTTCCGATCGAGGACAACAGACGATGGCCAAGACCAAGACCCAGTTCATCTGCCAGAATTGCGGCACCGTGCATTCCCGCTGGGCCGGCAAATGCGATGGCTGCGGCGCCTGGAACACGATCATCGAGGAAGATCCGACCTCGGGGATCGGCGGTGGACCGGGCAAGGTGGCCAAGAAGGGCAAGCCGGTCACGCTCACCATGTTGTCGGGCGAGATCGAGGAGGCGCCGCGCATCCAGTCCGGTATCTCCGAACTCGATCGCGTCACCGGCGGCGGCTTCGTGCGCGGATCGGTGCTTCTGGTCGGCGGCGATCCGGGCATCGGCAAATCGACGCTTCTGATGCAGGCCGCCGCAGCCCTTGCCCGGCGCAACAATCGCATCATCTACGTCTCTGGCGAAGAGGCGGTGGCGCAGGTGCGTCTGCGCGCCCAGCGCCTGGGTTCGGCCGATGCCGGCGTGCTGCTCGCCGCCGAAACCAATGTCGAGGATATTCTCGCCACGCTCGCCGATGGCAAGCGGCCCGATCTCGTCATCATTGATTCGATCCAGACGCTTTGGAGCGACATGGCCGAAGCCGCTCCCGGCACCGTGACCCAGGTGCGCGTCGGCGTGCAGGCCATGATCCGGTTTGCCAAGAGCACGGGGGCGGCGATCGTGCTGGTCGGCCATGTCACCAAGGACGGCCAGATCGCCGGCCCGCGCGTGGTGGAACATATGGTCGATGCCGTTCTCTATTTCGAAGGCGATCGCGGCCACCACTACCGCATCCTCCGCAACGTCAAGAACCGTTTCGGACCGACCGACGAGATCGGCGTCTTCGAAATGTCGGATGCCGGGCTGAAAGAAGTGCCGAACCCGTCCGAACTCTTTCTCGGCGAGCGCAATGCGAAAGCACCGGGGGCGGCCGTGTTTGCCGGCATGGAGGGAACAAGGCCTGTGCTGGTGGAGGTGCAGGCGCTGGTGGCGCCGACCTCGCTCGGCACGCCGCGTCGCGCGGTGGTGGGTTGGGATTCCTCCCGGCTCGCGATGATTCTCGCCGTGCTCGAAGCTCATTGCGGGGTGAGGCTTTCAAGCCATGATGTCTATCTCAATGTCGCCGGTGGTTACCGGATCCAGGAACCGGCCGCCGATATCGCCGTGGCGGCGGCACTGGTTTCGTCGCTTGCCGGTCTTGCTCTTCCACCCGATTGCGTCTATTTCGGCGAAATAAGCCTGTCGGGCGCCGTCCGGCCGGTTGGTCATACAGGTCTTCGCCTTAAGGAAGCCGAAAAGCTGGGCTTTCAGAAAGCGGCGTTGCCGGCAGGATCCGCCGAATTGCCGAAGACGGGCTCGACCCGCCTGACGGCATTGGAGGGCCTGACGGACCTCGTCGTCGGCATTGCCGGGTCGAAACATGTGGGCCAGACCGGGGATGAAGAGGATTGAGGCTATCGCGGCCGGAATGCTGAATGCTATAGAGGCGCGGTTCCGGCAGAGTGGTGGCAGGCATCGGTGACGATGCCTCTTGGAGAGAGACAGATGCCTATTACTGGTTTTGACGGTATTGTGCTTGCGGTGACGCTGTTTTCGGCGGTGCTGGCCATGGTGCGCGGTTTCTCGCGCGAAGTCCTGTCCGTCGTCAGCTGGTTCGGCTCGGCCTATGCCGCCTACAAGCTCTATCCGCTCGGATTGCCTTACGCGAAGAATTTCATCGCCGAGGAAAAGTTCGCGATCATCGCCTCTGCCGCCGCGATCTTCCTGATCGCGCTCATCGTGATCTCCTATATCACCATGCGCATTGCCGACTGGATCATCGACAGCCGCATCGGCGCGCTCGACCGGACGCTCGGCTTCATCTTCGGTGCCGCACGCGGCATCCTGATCCTCGTGGTGGCGGTGCAGTTCTTCAATGAATGGGTGCCGCGGGAAAAGCATC
Source organism: Fluviirhizobium alvei (assembly GCF_030551875.1). Classification (GTDB taxonomy): domain Bacteria; phylum Pseudomonadota; class Alphaproteobacteria; order Rhizobiales; family Rhizobiaceae; genus Rhizobium_E; species Rhizobium_E alvei. Next base: position 59,581 of record NZ_JAUOZU010000006.1, read on the forward strand.
CGGAATGGGTGGCGTCGGCCAAATCGAAGCCCTTCCTGGATGATCTCGGCGAAAAGCTGAAGAATGCGCTGCCGGAAGATGTTGCTGCGCTCCTGCGCAAGAAGATCGAAGAGAAAATGAACAACGAGGGCAATGCCGACCAGACGGCCACCCCTCCCACCGACGGGGCGGTGGACACGCCCCCTGCCGACGAAACCGACGGTGCTCAGACAGCACCGCAACAATGACCAGCTGGGCCCGGATTTCCGGGCCCTGAATTTTTAACCCCAACCAGACCCAGGGGCCAAAAAAATGAGCGACGGCGCAGCCATCACGATGATTGACGAACTCGACGGCGACACGCTGCATGAAGAATGCGGCGTGTTCGGGATTCTCGGACATCCGGAGGCGGCGACGCTGACAGCGCTCGGCCTGCATGCGCTCCAGCATCGTGGCCAGGAAGCCGCCGGTATCGTCTCCTTCGATGGCCAGCAGTTCCGTGCCGAAAAGCATATGGGCCTGGTCGGCGATCACTACACCAACCCGGCAACCCTCGCCAAACTGCCGGGCGCCATGGCGATCGGCCATACACGCTATTCGACCACCGGCGAAGTGGCGCTGCGCAACGTGCAGCCGCTGTTTGCGGAACTCGAAGTCGGCGGCATTGCCGTTGCCCATAACGGCAATTTCACCAATGGCCTGACGATGCGCCGGCAATTGATTGCAGGCGGCGCCATCTGTCAGTCGACCTCGGATACCGAAGTCGTGCTGCATCTCATCGCCCGCTCGCGCTATACCAATTCCACCGACCGTTTCATCGATGCGATCCGCCAGATGGAAGGCGGCTATTCGATGCTGGCGCTGACCCGCACCAAGCTGATCGCCGCTCGCGACCCGATCGGCATCCGCCCGCTCGTGATGGGCGAACTCGACGGCAAGCCGATCTTCTGCTCGGAAACCTGCGCGCTCGACATTATCGGTGCCAAGTATATCCGCGATGTCGAGAATGGCGAAGTCATCATCTGCGAAATGCAGCCGGATGGTTCGATCACCATCGACGAGCGCAAGTCGACCAATCCGCAGCCCGAGCGGCTCTGCCTGTTCGAATATGTCTATTTCGCCCGCCCGGATTCGGTCGTCGGCGGCCGCAGCGTCTATGTCGCGCGCAAGAACATGGGCATGAACCTCGCCAAGGAAGCCGCTGTGGAGGCTGACGTGGTTGTGCCGGTTCCCGATGGCGGCACGCCGGCAGCGCTCGGCTATGCCCAGCAGAGCGGCATCCCGTTCGAATATGGCATCATCCGCAACCACTATGTCGGCCGCACCTTCATCGAGCCGACGCAGCAGATCCGCGCTTTCGGCGTCAAGCTCAAGCATTCGGCCAACCGGGCGATGATTGCCGGCAAGCGCGTGGTTCTGGTCGACGATTCGATCGTCCGCGGCACGACCTCGATCAAGATCGTGCAGATGATCCGCGATGCCGGCGCCAAGGAAGTCCATATCCGCGTCGCCAGCCCGATGATCTTCTATCCGGACTTCTATGGCATCGATACGCCGGATGCCGACAAGCTGCTCGCCAACCAGTATTCCGATGTCAATGCGATGGCGAAACATATCGGCGCCGATTCACTCGCCTTCCTGTCGATCGACGGGCTGTATCAGGCAGTCGGCGGCGAAGCGCGCAATCCCAAGAAGCCGCAATTCACCGACCACTATTTCACCGGTGACTATCCGACCCGCCTTCTCGACAAGGATGCGGAAACCGCCGGTTCCAAGCGCTCGGTTCTGGCCGCCGGCGGCTAAGTCGCTCTGTAGCAGACCCGGTGGCTGCCGTAAGCGGTGAGACGCGACAGGCCTTCAAACGAATAACGGACATAGAGACAAGCATGAGCATCAACCTTTCCGGCCGCATCGCCCTGGTCACCGGCGCCTCGCGCGGCATCGGCTATTTCACCGCCATCGAACTGGCCAAGGCCGGCGCCCATGTGGTGGCCTGCGCGCGCACCGTCGGTGGTCTGGAAGAACTCGACGATGCCATCAAGGCGGTTGGCGGCAGCGCCACCCTGGTGCCTTTCGACCTCGCCGATATGGGCGCGATCGATGGGCTTGGCGGTGCAATCCACGAACGTTGGGGCAAGCTCGACATCCTGGTCGCCAATGCCGGCATTCTGGGCGTGATTTCGCCGGTCGGCCATATCGAGGCCAAGGTGTTCGAAAAGGTGATGAACATCAATGTCACCGCCACCTGGCGGCTGATCCGCTCGGTCGATCCCTTGATGCAGAAATCCGATCAGGGCAGGGCGCTGATCCTCTCTTCGGCGGCAGCCCATCGTTGCCGGCCGTTCTGGGGCGCCTATTCCGCTTCCAAGGCCGCCGTCGAAGCGCTGGCGCGCACCTGGGCCGCCGAGACAGAACGCCTGCCGTTGCGGATCCTCTCTGTCGATCCCGGAGCCACCCGCACCGCCATGCGCGCGCAGGCCTTCCCGGGCGAAGATCCGGCAACGCTGCCGCATCCGTCCGAAGTGGCCGCCGACCTGATGCCGCTTGTGGCGCCCGAGATGACCGAGACCGGGAAACTCTATATCGTTCGCGAGAAGCGTTTCGCCTCCTATTCGATGCCGTAAGCCGACCCCCCTGTCATCGACGCCTTGGGTAACTTGATTTTTCGCTATTGCCGCCGAAAACGGCGGTGAAAGCGGAGGATTATTGCCACTGTCGCAGAAATTCTTCTTGCGAACACAGTCGACTGGCAAAATAGTTGCAGTGTTCAGCCTTGGGGGGTCTGCGTGTTCAGTTCCATTCTGGCGGTCGTCGGTGCCGCCATGCTCGTCTGGTTGGCGACGGCTTTCCGCGAGAGGCGGCAAATCGGCGGCACCTTTCCCCAGGCGTTGAAATTTTCCCAGTACAAGTTCCTTTACGGGCTGCGGATCAAGGGACTGCCGCCAGCGGCGGAAACGCGGGGGCCGGTACTTTACTGCATCCTCGAACAGTCCGGTCTCGACCGGGCGATCCTGCAATCGGTGCTGCCGATCGAGACGTTCCACCTGACGCCGGACATGGCCGACAGCCAGGGCCACAACCTGATCCGATCGGTACTCGCCAGCCAGGGCTATATCTGCCTCTACCTGCCGCCGCAGGTCGAGGCTTCGCCTGAAACGCAGGCGCTTCTGCGTGAGGTTGGCGCGATTGCGCGCGACACCAACACGCGCATCCAGCCGCTTTACATCCGCGGCACCCGCCATTCGCTCTGGTCGCACGCCACGCCCGAACAGGCGCCGCGAACGCTACTGCCGCAGATGGTGCTGGCCGCCGCACCCGAATTCAGCCTCAGCGGCTATACTGACCAGACGATCGCCGACCGGATGATGGACGGGCTGACGCTGGCCAAGTTCAATTCGATGAATTTTTCCGCCAACCTGTTCGAGACACTGGTGGCGAGCGCGCGCCTTTTCGGTCCCGGGCGGGAAATCCTGCTCGATGCGCTGGGCGGCAAGCTCAGCTATCGTTCGATCCTCGTCGGGGCCCGCGCGCTCGGCAATCGCTATCGGTCGCTGTCAAAGCCGGGTGAGGCAGTCGGCGTGCTACTGCCCAATACCAATGTCATGGTGATGAGCCTTTTCGGCCTGCTGTCGGGCGGACGGATCGCCGCCATGCTCAATTATACCGCCGGACCTGCCGCCATCGGCTCGGCGCTCAGGACGGCGAGCATCGGAACCGTGATCAGTTCACGCGCCTTCATCGAAAAGGCCAGTCTCGAAGCGCTGGTGAAACGGATCGAAACCGAAGGTACGCGGCTGGTCTATGTCGAGGATCTGAGCGGCGAAATTACGCTCTGGGAAAAGCTGGTGGCGCTTCTGCTCTGGCGCCGCCCGCTTGAAAGGCGATCAATCGATGCGCCGGCGCTGATCCTCTTCACCTCCGGCTCGGAAGGAACGCCCAAGGGCGTCGTGCTCTCCTCGCGCAATCTGATTGCCAACGCGGTCCAGGCCGATTGCCGCATCGATATTTCGTCGACCGACATGCTGTTCAACGTCCTGCCGGCCTTCCACTCCTTCGGCATGCTGGGCGGAACGCTGCTGCCGCTGCTCTTCGGCATCACGCTCTATCAATATCCGTCGCCGATCCACTACAAGATCATTCCCGGGGTGGCGCGCAAGCTCAAGCCCACCATCATGTTCGGCACCGACACGTTTCTGCATGCCTATGGCAAGGCCGCCAAGGAGGGTGATTTCGACAGTTTGCGGCTGATCGTTGCCGGAGCGGAGGCGGTGCGCGAACCGACGCGGACCCTGTTCCGCGAGCGGTTCAATGCCGAGATCGTCGAAGGTTACGGCATGACGGAGGCATCCCCCGTCGTGGCCGTCAATTCCTCCTCAATGCAGAAGGAAGGCTCTGTCGGTCGTCTGTTGCCGGGCATGGAGATGATGACCGAGGTGGTCGAGGGCATCGATGAAGGCGTCAAACTGCTGATCAGCGGTCCGAACGTGATGCTGGGCTATCTCTATTCCAACCGTCCCGGTGAAGTGCAGATGATGTCGGGGCCCTGGCACGATACCGGCGATATCGTCGCGATCGACGAGCGCGGTTTCATTTCGATCGTGGGACGGGCTAAGCGCTTCGCCAAGATTGCCGGCGAGATGGTGTCGCTCGGCGCCGTCGAAATCATGGTGCAGCATCTCTGGCCGGAAGACGAGCATGCGGCCATCGCGCTACCGGACAAGCGCAAGGGCGAACGGATCGTGCTGGTTACGACGAAGAAGCCGGCCGTGCTCGATGAGTTGCGGCGCTATTCGCGCAGTTTCGGCGCGACCGAACTGATGGTGCCGCAAGATATCGTCAGCGTCGAACAGATCCCGGTGCTGGGAAGCGGCAAGACCGATTATGTAAGCGCCGAAAAGCTGGCCGCCGAACGCTTGCCACAGTGAGGCGCTCCTGGTGTGCGCGGGAGGATCCCGTCCCGCGCAAACGGATCAATCGTCGCCGGAACTCGTGCGCGTCCGGTCCACCGGCACCAAGCCTTCCTCGACATCGGTCTCGGAGGCTGGAAGGCTGCCGTATTTCTTCATCCAGTGACGGGCGCCGAAGGGAAGGGTGCAGAGATAGAGCACCGACGTTGCCGCAAGCACTTCCCATGTGAAGCTCATGAGCAGCGCGACATAGAGCACGACGACGAGAATGAACGGAAGCGCGTTTTCGCGCCGGATCATGCCCTGCGCCTTGCCGGACCAGACCGGAATGCGCGAGACGAGCAGATAGCCGATCGCGACCGTGTAGGCGGCGGAAATATAGCCGAACAGCGGCGTCGCCTCGATGCCGAGAAAACCGGCATAGACCGGCAAAAGAACGAGTAGTGCGCCGGCCGGAGCCGGAACGCCGACGAAATACTCCGACAGCCATTTCGGCTTGGTCGGACGCTCGGCCATGACATTGAAACGGGCGAGCCTGAGGCCGGCGGCAATCGCATAGATGAGAGCGGCGATCCAGCCGATCGAACGGGCCTGATCGAGCGTATAGACATAAAGGACGAGCGCAGGAGCGACGCCGAAATTGACGATATCGGCCAGCGAATCCATCTGGACGCCGAAATTCGAGGTGGCGCGCATCATGCGTGCCACGCGCCCGTCGATCCCGTCGAGAAAGGCTGCGAGCAGAACCATCGATACGGCGAGTTCATAGCGGCCCTCGAAGGCCAGCCGGATGCCGGAAAGACCCGCGCAGATCGCAAGAACCGTGATCAGGTTCGGCACCATCATGCGCAGCGGGATTTCACGCAGGCGCGGCCCGCGAGCACCATCATCATGGTGGCCATTGTCGGGGGGCGGCATCGCGGCATTGTCCATGATCGGCTCCGGTTACTGGCGACGCGAAATGGTGGGGCCGTCTTCGGTGCCGAACTTCGCCAGCACGGTTTCGCCGGCAATGGCCGTCTGGCCCACGGTGACGGCGGGCGTGAACCCTTCCGGCAGATAGACATCGAGGCGCGAGCCAAACCGGATCAGGCCGAAACGCTCGCCGGTTTCCAGCGACGTGTGCGGAACGGCCCAGCAGAGAATGCGGCGGGCGACGAGACCGGCGACCTGAACGACGCCGATGCGGCCACGCGCCGTTGTCAGCACCATGCCGTTGCGCTCGTTTTCCGCACTTGCCTTGTCGAGATCGGCGCTCAGGAAGCTGCCGGCGCGATAGGCGATCTGTTCGACCGTACCGGTCATCGGCGCACGGTTCACATGGCAGTTGAACACGTTCATGAAGACCGAGATCTTCAGCATCGGCTCGGAGCCGAGACCAAGCTCGGACGGCGGCAGTGCGCGGGTGACAAGCGAGACCTTGCCATCGGCGGGGCTGATCGCCAGATCATCGCTTTGCGGTGTGAACCGTTCCGGATCGCGGAAGAAATAGGCGCACCAGGCCGTCAGGATCAGGCCGATCCAGAACAACGGCTGCCAAAGCAGGCCGAGCACCACCGATCCAGCAAAAAAGGCGGCAATGAACTTGTAGCCTTCCTTGTGAATGGGCACCAGCGTGTTGCGGATCGTGTCGACGAGGCTCATGACGGATATACTCCTTGTTCTTGAATATGTGCCCTAGCGCGAAATGGGGTTCGCTTCAACCGCCGTCAAGGCCTGTCGGGCGGATCGACGTCCGGGTGCGGCAATAGGGTCATGAATGTTCACCATTGAACGAAAGCGCGAAATGGCTGATAGTCATGCCTGGCTTCGATGGGAGGACATCATGGCGATCGAAACGGGATACCGCATCTGTCCATTGTGCGAGGCCGCCTGCGGCCTTGACGTCACGCATGAGAATGGCCGCGTCATTGCCGTCCGCGGCGCGGAGGATGATCCTTTCTCGGAAGGCTACATCTGTCCCAAGGGCGTGGCACTCGCCGATCTCCACAACGATCCCGACCGGCTGCGGACGCCGCTGATCCGCAAGGACGGGCGACTTGTCGAGGCAAGCTATGACGAGGCCTTCGCGCTGATCGAAGAGCGGCTGTTGCCGATCCTCGCGGCCCATGGGCCGGATGCACTCGGCTTCGTGCTCGGCAACCCGGTCTCCCATCATTATTCGCTGGCGCTCTATGCCCAGCGGCTGATCCGCCAGAGCCGGACGCGCTATGTCTATTCGGCTTCCACCGTCGACCAGATCCCCAAACATGTCTCCTCGGGCCTGATGTTCGGCCATTGGATGTCGATTGCAGTGCCGGATATCACTCGCACCGATCTGCTGGTGGTGCTGGGAGCCAACCCGGCGGCCTCGAACGGCAGTCTCTGGACGGTGCCGGACTTCAAGGGTAAGGCGAAGGCGCTGATCGCACGCGGTGGCCGCATGATCACCATCGATCCGCGCCGCACCGAAACTGCGCGCCTTGCCAGCGAACATCTGTTCATCCGGCCCGGAAGCGATGTCTTCCTGCTGCTGGCGATCGTCGAGACACTGTTTGCCGAGGACCTCGTCAATACGGGGCATCTTGCCGATCATCTCGATGGGCTGGAGGACCTGCGGGCCGCCGTTGAGCCTTACTCGCCCGAGCGGGTCGCCGATCGTTGCGGCATGACCGCCGAAACGATCCGCGATCTCGCGCGCCAGCTGGCGAAAACGGAACGCGCCGTGCTCTATGGCCGTATCGGAACCTGCGTGCAATCCTTTGGAACGCTCAACAGCTGGCTCGTCGATGTCATCAACATCCTCACCGGCAATCTCGACCGCGAGGGCGGGGCGATGTTCCCGAAGGCGGCTGCCTTTGCGGCCAACACGAGAGGAAAGCCCGGCATCGGTCGCGGCGTTGCGCTGGGCCGTTATACGAGCCGCGCCGAAGCCATTGCCGAGGTGATGAGCGAATTTCCGGTCTCCTCGCTGGCCGGTGAAATCGCAAGCGAGAACGAGGATCGCCTGCGGGCGTTGATTTCGATCGGCACCAATCCGGTCCTGTCGACGCCCAATGGCGACCGCCTGTCAGAGGCCCTGGACAAGCTCGATTTCATGATCAGCTTCGACATCTATCTCAACGAAACGACCCGCCATGCCGATGTGATCCTGCCCGGCCTGTCGCCGCTTGCCGAGTCGCATTGGGACTATGTGTTCAACCAGTTCGCCTGGCGCAACACCGCCCGCTTTTCCGAACCGGTGATCGCCGATCCGGACAGTCGTCCGCATGAATGGCAGATGCTTTTGCGTCTGCAGGCAATCCTGCGCGGGCTCGGCGCCGATGCCGATCTCCAAGCACTCGACGACGAACTGACGCTCGCGGAAATCAGCCGCGTTGCCGGCGATCTGGCGCCGCAGGTTCTGGCCGCTGCGAGTGCCTTCAGCGGACCGGAGCGGCTGGTGGAGATCGAATTGCGGACCGGTCCCTATGGCGACCAGTTCGGGACAAAGCCGGATGGGCTGACGCTTGCCAAGGTGATTGCTTCCGGCAAGGGGCTCGATCTCGGGCTGCACGAACCGCGCATGCCCGAACTCTTGCGCACGCCCTCCGGCCGCATCGAACTGGCGCCACCGCTCTTCATCGCCGATCTCGCGCGTGTCGAGGCGGATTTGTCCGATCCGGTCCCGGAGATGCTGCTGATCGGCCGGCGCGATCTGCGCTCCAACAACAGCTGGATGCACAATCTGCCGATCCTCGCCAAGGGGCCGAACCGCTGCAAGGCGCTCGTCCATCCCGACGATGCCGCCCGCCTTGGCCTTGCCGATGGCGGCAAGGCGATCCTGTCGGCGGCGGGACGCTCGATTGTCGTCGAGATCGAATGGTCGGATGACATGATGGCGGGCGTGATCTCGGTGCCGCACGGCTGGGGCCATGATCTCGCTGGTGCCCGGCTGGGGCTGGCCGCCCGAAATCCGGGCGTCAATGTCAACCGCCTGCTCGATGAGGCGGCGCGCGATCCGCTCTCCGGCAACTCGGTGCTGAATGGTATCGCCATAACGGTGGCGCCCTATCGCGAGCCTGGGCTGCAGGCGGCGGAATAGGCTTGTCAGGAGCATACGGCGCGTTCGCTCTTCTCCCCGCTGGGGAGAAGAGGTCACCACGCTTCAGCTACACAGGCTTACGATTTGTAGCGGCCTGTTAGAGGAAGCGGCGCCGGTAGCGGCGCCCAAGGCTGGTCAACAGTTCATAGCCGATGGTGCCGGCGCTCGCGGCTGCTTCATCGAGCGTGATTCCATGTCCGAACAGTTCGACGTAAGTGCCAGGCCGGGCGAGCTTTTCGTCAATGTCGGTGACGTCGATCATGGTGAGATCCATCGTCACGCGACCGACGATCGGCGCCCGCTGCCCCTCGATGCTGACGCTGGCGCCGGCCAATCCCGTCTGACGCAGTGGCACGCCCGATCCCGACAGCGAACGGTGCCAGCCATCCGCATAACCGGCGGCGACGATGGCGATGCGGCCATCCTGCGAACAGCGGTGGGTCGCGCCGTAGCTCACCACATCGCCGCCCTTGACGGACCGCACCTGCAGGATGCGCGCCTCGACGGAGACGACGGTCCGCATCGGGTTCGGCTGGCCGTTGATTGCCTCGCCGCCATAAAGCGAAATGCCCGGGCGGGTTAGGTCGAAATGGTAGCGCGATCCGAGAAAGATGCCGGCGGAATTGGCAAGGCTTGATTCAATACCCGAAAAGGCTGCCGCAACCGCCTGAAAGGATTCGCATTGTGCCGCATTCATCGCATGATCGGGCTGATCGCCGCACACAAGATGGCTGACAACCAGCTCGGGTCGCACGCCATTCCGCGCCAGCGCAAAGGCTTCGCCAACCGTGACGCCGAGCCGGTTCATGCCCGTATCGACATAGAGCGCGAAGGGGGCGGTCGTGCCGGTGAACAGAGCCAACTGTTCCATCGATCCGATGACCGGGATCAGCCCATGCTCGAGGATGATCCGCTCTTGGCCTTCCCAGACGCCGGAGAGAACGAAGATGCGCGCGTCCGGTAGAGAGGGGCGGATCCGTGCGCCCTCGGCCGGATCGGCAACGAAGAAATCGAGGCACCCGGCTCTAGCGAGAGCCGGCGCGATCGTCTTCGCGCTGAGCCCATAGGCATCGGCCTTGATCGCGGCACCGGTGCGCGCCGCGCCTGCGCGCGCCGAAAGCGCCTTCCAGTTCTCGACAATGGCGCCGATATCGATCGTCAGCCGGGCACCGGCATGGTCGAAATCAGTCGCGGGGTCGGAAAGCGCTATGGTCATGGGCCGGCTGCATAATGCCAAAACAAGACCGGTGCAATGCGTCTTGCCCGGTCGATCGACCGGTGCAGCACTTTTGTTCAAGACGTCATGACACTGCCGCGCTAAACTCCTCCCATGCAGGGTGTTTCGCAGAAAGAGGCGACCGAGGCCTTTCCGGTCGCCAAAGGAGAAATGACGCGGTTCTGGCGCGACAGGCGCTTCGCCGGCATGGAATGCATGCAGGCAACCTTTCTCACCCATGAATTTGCGCCGCACGCCCACGATACCTTTTCGATCGGTGCCATCGAGGCCGGCTGCCAGCGCGCCATGATCCGTGGCCAGAGGGAGGATACCGGTCCCGGCTCGCTCTATCTCATCAATCCCGGCGAAATCCATGATGGCGCGCCGGGCGTGGAGGAGGGCTATCGCTACCGGATGATCTATCCGGACCAGGCCTATTTCACCGCCGTGCTCGAGGATGTGACGGGACGCAGCTTTCGGGGAACGCCGGCTTTTTCCCGGCAGTTGCTGCAGGATCCGGAACTGGCGGCACGCTTTCATCGCGCGCACCGGGCGCTGGAAAATGGCGCCAGCGAGCTTGAAAGCGAGGAGCGGATGTTTTCGGTGCTGGCCGCGATGTTCCAGCGCCATGGCAGCCAGCTTCTGGTGCTTCCCTCCGCCAGCGAGCCGATCGCCATTCGCCATGCCCGCGACTATATCGCCGCCCATTTTGCCGACGAGATCTCGCTGGAACGGCTGAGTGCAGTGACCGGCCTCAGCCGCGCCCATATGATCCGTGCGTTTCGCAAGACCTATTTCACTACGCCGCATGCCTACCAGACCGATCTGCGCATTCGGGAAGCGCGCAAGCGGTTGCGGCGCGGCGAGGCAATCGCCGAGACGGCGCTCGCCTGCGGCTTTGCCGATCAGGCCCATTTCAGCCGCCATTTCAAGGCCCGCACCGGGATCACACCCTCGGTGTTCCGTAGGGGGTGACAGCACTTTCGTGCAAGAACCGGCTTCTCTCTGCGGTTAGAAACGCTCCGACCTAAGAAGGGCAGGAGCAGACATGCACGGACAGATCGGACCAGAGACAAGGCACAGCATATCGGGGGAATTTTCAGGCGGGGTGCGGATGATCGCGCCGCTGATTGTGGCTGTCATCCCGATCGGCATGGTGTTCGGCGCTGCAGCTGTGGCCAAGGGTCTATCGATGATGGAAGCGGGGCTGATGAGCGCGCTGGTCTTCGCCGGTGGTTCGCAATTCGTCGCCATCGATCTCTGGACCCATCCGGCGAGCTGGAGCGCGCTCGGCTTTGCCGCACTGCTCGTCAACATCCGCCATGTGCTGATGAGCGCGTCGCTGGCCGGTCGGCTCGATGCCTTCGGCTCCGGCGAGAAGGTGCTGGCGATGCTGTTTCTCGCCGATGAAATCTGGGCAATAGCGGAATTCCGCGCCCGTGAGAGGCGCCTGACGCCCGCCTTCTTTGCCGGTCTGGTCGCGCCCTTCTATTGTGTCTGGGTTCTTGCGGCCTTTGCCGGCGGAATGATCGGCGCCCTGATCGGCGATCCGGCGGTGATCGGTCTCGATTTTGCCTTTCCTGCCGTGTTCGTCGTGCTCGTCATTGGCTTCTGGAAGGGACGATCGACCGCTGTGGTACTGCTCGCGAGCGCTGCCATGGCGACCCTTGTCCATCATCTGCTGCCGGGTGTCTGGTATATCGCGGCCGGTGCGGTGGCTGGTCTCATCGCCGCCGCGATCACGGAGCGGCAGGAGGGGGCACGGTGACCATCGATCCCGCAACATTCGCCGCCATCCTCGCGATGGCCTTTGTCACCATCATGACGCGCCTGTCGGGTCTGGTGATCCACCGGTTCGCCACCATCGGCGACCGCCAGAAGCGGATCCTGGAAGCCATTCCACCAGCCGTCCTCATGGCTGTGATCGCGCCGACGGCCTTTGCGACCGGCTTGGCCGAGACGATCGCCTGCGGCCTGACAGCACTTGCGGCATTGCGTCTGCCGATGCTGGCGAGCCTGACGATCGGTGTGGTCGCGGTGGCGCTTCTGCGAGGAGGAGGACTTTGACGCACGAGCCTTTCAAGCCGGGCTCTGAACCAGTTCGTCCATGAAGCGGGCCCTGTAGGCGGTCGGGCTGATGCCCAGCCTTTGACGGAAGTGATGCCGCATCGTATGGGCCGAGCCGAAGCCGACAGCCTGCGCAACATCCTCCATCGCCGTGTCGCCATGACTGAGCAACTGTTTGGCGGCATCGACCCGTTCTGCGGCGAGCCAATCGCCGGGTGTGGCGCCGGTCGCTTCGCTGAAACGTCGGAGAAAGGTGCGATCGCTCATCCGGCATAGCCGGGCCATGCTGGCGATCGTCCAGTCGGCAGCAAGGTCGCCGCGGACCGAATCCAGAAGCGGCGCAATCTCGCTCCCTTCGCGCGTCGCGACGGGCCGTTCGAGAAATTGCGCTTGCCCACCAGTACGATGCGCCGGCATCACCAGCCGGCGAGCGACCGAATTCGCAGCCTTGGCGCCATAATCGAGCCGCACGAGTTCGATCAGCAGATCGATGCCGGCAGCACTGCCGGCCGCCGTGAAGATCCGGTCATGGCTGCGGTAAAGCGAAGTTTCATCGACCTGGACCGAGGGATGACGGCGCCGCAATGCTTCGGCATAACGCCAGTGCGTGGTCGCTGTGCCTCCATCGAGAAGGCCAGTGGCGGCAAGCACAAAGGCGCCGGAACAGAGCGAAACCAGGCGCGCGCCGCGCTGATGGGCCGCGCATAACCGCTGGCAGAGATCGTCCGGCACCGGCATGTCCTGGCCGCGCCAGCCGGGCACGACGATAATGTCGGCCGTGTTGATCAGATCCGGGCCGCCATCGGCTACGACGGTCAGTCCGCCATGGGCGCGCATTGGTCCGTCATCGATTGCGGCGCTGGCGTACCGGTACCAGTTTGAGCCCATCTCCGGCCGGTTGAGGCCGAAAATCTCGGTGACGATCCCGAACTCGAAGGTGCACAGCCCGTCATAAACGAGCGCGATGACGCTGGGGCCGGTCAACTGGTCTGATTGCTTTGTCATTATTTTGACGATTATTGTCATTTGCGCCAATTGTAAAGAGCTGTCTGCCAGACGATGATCGCAACATCAACAAGGAGAACAGCCCCATGGCCAGCGCCGTCACCGCAATTTCACCAGCCCCCAGCGCCATTGCACGCGAACATTTTGCCGCCGAGTTCGCGTTCGAGACCGATTGCTGGGACACCCATGATGCGCTGTCGAAGGGAGCGGATTTCGTGTTGCTCGACGTCCGCAGTCCGGCGCTTTATGCACGCGGCCACATTCCGGGTGCCGTCAGCCTGCCGCATGGCAAGATTACCGCAAACCGCATGTCCGAATGGCCGGAAGGGACCATCTTCGTCACCTATTGTGCCGGCCCGCATTGCAATGGAGCCGCACGCGGCGCCTTGCGGCTCGCGGAACTTGGCCGCCCGGTCAAGATCATGGCCGGCGGCATTACGGGCTGGCTGGACGAGGGCTTTGCCCTGACTGCAGTCGAGGCCGGATGATGATCACGATCCGCAGGGCCGAACCGGACGATGCCGAGGAGATATTGGCAATGATACGGGCGCATGCGGCCTTTGAACGGTCGAATGCCCCCATCACGCTGGAACAGTTACGGGTGCTCCTGGCACCCGGTTTGGCGATCCAGATCCTTCTCGCCTGCGGCCACGATGGACCGCTCGGCTACGCCGCCCTGACCTTCGATACCGCGTTGTGGCGCGCCGAGCGCTACGCCCATCTCGATTGCCTTTATGTCAGAGAAGGCCATCGGGGCGAGGGGCTCGGCAAACGTCTCCTGATGGCGGTTGCCGATGTGGCTCGTTCTGCCGGATGCCGGCGATTGGAATGGCAGACACCGCAGTGGAATAGCGACGCGATCCGCTTCTACGAGCGGGAAGGCGGGTGGCATGAAGCCAAAGCCCGCTTCCATCTCGATCTTTGACCCTAGTGTTCGTACTGGGTGAAGCTCGGATCGGCCAGATCGGTAAAGCGGGTGAATTCCGACTGGAAGGCCAGCTTCACCGTGCCCGTCGGTCCGTGACGCTGCTTGGCGATGATGACATCGGCCGTGCCCTTGACCTTGTCCATCTGCGCTTCCCATTCCGCATATTTCGGATCGTCCGGATCGCGCGGTTCAAGGTTCTTGACGTAATATTCCTCGCGGAACACGAACAGCACCACGTCGGCGTCCTGCTCGATCGAGCCCGATTCACGCAGGTCCGACAGCTGCGGCCGCTTGTCTTCACGGCTTTCGACCTGACGCGACAGCTGTGACAGCGCGATGATCGGCACGCCGAGTTCCTTGCCGAGCGCCTTGAGGCCGGTGGTAATTTCGGTGATTTCCTGCACGCGATTTTCGCCCGATTTCTTCGAGCCCTGCATGAGCTGGATATAGTCCACCACCATCGCGTCGAGACCGCGCTGGCGCTTGAGGCGACGGGCTCGTGCGGCCAACTGGGCGATCGAGATACCACCGGTCTGGTCGATGAAGAGCGGGATCTTCTGCATCATCTGCGAGCAGGCGACGAGCTTCTCGAAATCGGCCTCGGAAATGTCACCGCGGCGGATCTTGGAGGAGGAGACTTCCGTCTGTTCCGAGATGATACGGGTGGCAAGCTGTTCGGCCGACATTTCGAGCGAGTAGAAGGCAACGACGCCGCCATTCTTGGCCTTGAACGATCCGTCCGGCAGCACCTCCGGCTCGTATGCGGCCGCGATATTGTAGGCAATGTTGGTGGCAAGCGAGGTCTTGCCCATGCCCGGGCGTCCGGCGAGCACGATCAAGTCGGAGCGCTGCAGACCGCCCATGCGGGCATCGAGCGAATGAATGCCGGTGGAAATGCCCGACAGGTTGCCGTCGCGTTCGAATGCGGCGCCGGCCATGTCGATCGCTTGGCTGACGGCATCGGCAAAACTCTGGAAGCCGCCATCGTAACGGCCGGTTTCGGCAAGTTCGAACAGGCGCCGTTCGGTATCCTCGATCTGGGCCTGCGGCGGCATGTCGAGCGGCGCATCATAGGCGATGTTGACCATGTCCTCGCCAATGGTGATCAGCGACCGGCGCAGCGCCAGATCATAGATGGCGCGGCCATAATCCTCAGCATTGATGATCGAGACCGCATCAGCGGCAAGACGGGCGAGATATTGCGCGACGGTCAGATCGCCGACCTTTTCGTCGGCTGGCAGGAAGGTCTTGATCGTGACCGGATTGGCCATCTTGCCCATGCGGATGATGTCACCGGCAACTTCGAAGATCCGCCGGTGCAGCGGTTCATGGAAATGAACCGGTTTCAGGAAATCCGAGACACGATAGAAGGCATCGTTGTTGACCAGGATCGCACCGAGCAGCGCCTGTTCGGCCTCGATATTGTTCGGGGATTCGCGATAGGTCGGGGTCGCTTCCGTGTTGGAAATCGCCGACAATCTGCGCGCAACGTCCTTCATGAGCTCTGTCTTTCGGTCTGTGTCAATCGGTCGATCCTATAGGGCGAATCCGCCGCAAGAGTCGTCTTCTATTTCGGAAAAGCCGGTTTATCGACGATTCCCACAGGCCTGCGGGAGACGGTGGAAAAGCCCCACCATTTTGCCGCAGCTGCATTGACTCTTCCGAATCGAAAGGCCCACCGACATGATAGGTCGATGGGCCCCATAACGAAAAGTGGCGATTGCCTATTCCGCGGCCTGATGCGGGAAGTTCAAAAGCCCGTTCTTCTGCTCGGCCGCGCGCAGGCAGTTTTCTGCCGTCTGGATATAGTCGCGGGTCAACGGCACCGCTTCCTGATCATGGGCGAGCTGGAACTGGAAGATCACCAGATTCTGCCAGCGGAAGGCACTTTCCGAAGCCGCCAGATAAAATTCCCAGATCCGGCAGAATCGCTCGTCATAGAGTGCCTTGGCCTCGTCCCAGCGGGACATGAACCGTTCCCGCCAGGCGCGCAGGGTTTCGGCATAGTGAAGCCGGAGAATCTCGATATCGGTGATCTTGAGCCCCGATTTCTCGATCGCCGGCATCACTTCGGACAGTGCCGGAATATAGCCGCCCGGGAAGATATACTTCTCGATGAAGGGGTTGGTGACACTCGGCTGGTCGGTGCGACCGATCGTGTGCATCAGCATCACGCCATCTTTCTTCAGCAGTTGCGCCGCCTTGTCGAAATAGGCCTGATAGTGCGGCCGTCCGACATGTTCGAACATGCCGACCGAAACGATCCGGTCGAACTGTTCTGTGACATGGCGATAGTCCTGTAACTGGAAATCCAGCCGATCGGCAATGCCCGACTGACCGGCGCGGTCACGGGCGATAGCGAGCTGCTCATCGGAGAGCGTCACACCCTTGACTTTGGCGCCGACATTGCGGGCCAGATAAAGCGCCATGCCGCCCCAGCCGCAGCCGATATCGAGCACCGAAAGCCCGGGCCGGTTCATCACCATCTTGGCGGCGATATGGCGCTTCTTGGCCAACTGCGCTTCTTCGAGGTCGCTGTCGGAATTTTCGAAATAGGCGCAGGAATATTGCCGGTCCTGATCGAGGAACAGGTCGTAGAGCTTGCCGGTGAGATCGTAGTGATGCTGCACATTGGCGCGCGAACGGTGAATGACATTGTTCTCGCGGATATGGCGAAACCAGTAGCGAAGCTTGCCGAGCGCCTTCATCCAGGGCTTGTATTCAAGCCCGCCATCCGGATTGCCGGTGAACACGACCTCGAGCAGATCATACATCGACCCCTGCCTAAGGATCAGGGTGCCTTCGCCATAACAATGGCCGAGATAATATTCCGGGTCGAACAGGACTTGCCGTTCTGCGCTCGCCGTGGTGAATTCGACATGCACCGGCTTGCCACTGCCATCGCCGAATGTTCGCCGGGTTCCGTTTGCAAATGTGATTGTTAGATTGCCGCGCCGGACGATGGATGCAATGAACCGGCTGACCAGAGATGTCATCATGTTATCTCCATACGCAATTGTCAGAACACAGTATGTGGCCGGCGCCTGCCGGTGCCGGCACGCATGCAATTTGGATTAACAGTTAATTAACGTATCAAAGATTTACGCTTTTTCAAGCGAATGAAAAAACGTTTCAGGAGCGGAAAGGCTCAGATTTGGTCGCAAATTCAACTCATGGTTAACAAAAAGCCTCCGGCAGAGGCTGCCGGAGGCTCAAGGATCGGAGCGTAATCCGAACCTGATCTTACATTTCGTCGCCGTCTTCCATCTGGTTCGGATCGAAGAAATCTTCCGGCTTCAGGGCATCTTCGTCGACGCCGTAGATGGCATCGGCAGAGGTGAGGCTTTCACCCTTGGCCTGGCGGGCGGCTTCGTCAGCCGAACGGGCAACGTTGAGTTCGACGGAGATTTCGACTTCGGCATGCAGGTGCAGAACGACCTTGTGCAGGCCGATGTTCTTGATCGGCGTGTTGAGATCGACCTGGTTGCGGCCGATGTTGAAGCCTTCGGCAGCCAGAACGTCGACGATGTCACGGGCAGCGACCGAACCATAGAGCTGGCCGGTTTCGCCAGCCGAACGGACGACGATGAAGGACTTGCCGTCGAGCTGGTCGGCAACCTTCTGGGCTTCCGAACGGCGCTCGAGGTTGCGGGCTTCCAGCGTGCTGCGCTCGGCTTCGAAGCGCTTCTTGTTGGCTTCGTTGGCGCGCAGCGCCTTGCCGAGCGGCAGAAGGTAGTTGCGTGCATAGCCGTCGCGAACCTTGACGGTTTCGCCCATCTGGCCGAGCTTGTTCACGCGCTCGAGGAGAATGACTTCCATTTTCGTTTCCTTTCAGGGTTGATTGGATGGGTTGGGTTTCTGTGGGGTCAGGGCAATGGTCCGGCGCGGATTGGCCAGACCACCGGCCAAGATGATGGCGATGCCGATCAGCGGCACCATCAGCGTTACGGCATAGATCAGCACCAGAACGGGCAGGCTCCAGGCCTTTCCGCGCACCAGGCTGTGAATGATGGCAAAGCCCGAAAGCAGAAAGCCGCCGGCAACAGCGCCGGTAAAGCTCGCTCCGATGAGCGCGATCATGCCGCCGCCAAACATCAGCACGATACCGCCAAAGAAGATCAGAATGGCCAGACGGTTCATCCTGAGGCTCGTCGGCATATCTTCCCGCGGACGCGTGTTGCGACGCGATGCTGCAAGGATGCGGTTTGCGATATAATAGCCGAAGAAAAGCGCGATCAGCATCTGCAGGCTCTGAACCAGCGGCCAGAGTGATTGTAGGACAAGCTTCATCTGGGCCGTTGTCTCGTCGCCGACCGGAAACTCAGGCGACATTTCCTGCGCCATCTGGATTGCAGCCTTCGCAATGGCATCGAACAGCTCTTCCATGTTGGGATGCAGGCTGAGCGTCAGGATCGTGGCGATCGCCGTCAGCACGGCGCCGACGAGAAGTATGTCGGAGAGCGGAAACCAGGCCATCGCCGTGTCCGGACCGCCAATTTCGGACGCCGGACGGGCGAGATTGGCAAGATAGGCCATGGCAGCGGCCGGTAGCAACGGAATGGCGGTAAAGAAGAAGCTCGGCAGCGACGAATAGAGCGCGGCATTGGCGGCCGAGGCCACGATGATCGCCGTCAGGCTTGCCACCAGGCCTGCACCGAGGCCAGCCACGAAAATTGCGGCAAGAGAGAGCGAAAGCAGAAGTACGGAGAGCACAGGCACATAGCCCGACGCAGCCATGAGAATGGCGGCGAGGAGGCCGGCAATGATGCCGTAGAGTATGGGGCTCGATCCGTTGTTCATCTGTCTCGCTGTCCTGTCCATTCATAGGAATGAAGCAGTTAGGGGATGTTCCTGAGAAAGTGATTCAGGTCCCCAACATGGGATTTCTGATTTCCGATCCACGCCCACCGTGGAAGGGAGAGGGAAGGCGCTTCCGCCTTCCCCAGAGTCAGTTGACCGGGAGTCAAGCTCCCGAAAGGCGCATTACGCTACGACGTAGGGCAGCAGGCCGAGGAAACGGGCGCGCTTGATGGCGGTCGCCAGTTCGCGCTGCTTCTTCTGCGAAACTGCAGTGATGCGCGAGGGAACGATCTTGCCACGTTCGGAAATGTAGCGCGACAGGAGCTTGACGTCCTTGTAGTCGATCTTCGGCGCATTGGCGCCCGAGAACGGGCAGGTCTTGCGACGACGATGGAACGGGCGGCGTGCCGGAGCGGAAGAGGATTCAGCCATTGTCAGATCTCCTTAGGATTCGCGCGGACGGAACGGACGGTCGCCATCGCGACGCGGACGGTCTTCACGCGGACGGAACGGGCGGTCGCCATCTTCGCGGCGCGGACGGTCGTCACGGTCGCGCTTCTGCATCATGGCAGACGGGCCTTCTTCATGTGCTTCGACCTTGACGGTCATGAAGCGCAGGATGTCTTCGTTGTAGCGCTGCTGGCGCTCGACTTCCTGCATGGCAGCAGCCGGAGCATCAACGTCCATGAGAACGTAGAAGGCCTTGCGGTTCTTCTTGATGCGGTAGGTGAGGGACTTGAGGCCCCAGTTCTCGATACGACCAACCTTGCCGCCGTTGGCTTCGATCACGCCCTTGTAGGTTTCGACGAGAGCGTCGACCTGCGGAGCGGCGATATCCTGCCGGGCAAGGAAAATGTGTTCATAGAGAGCCATGAAACTTTGCCTTTCTTGCGTTTTCATCAATCCCACCCGGTTTGGCGCCAAGCCTCAACGACTGTTCTTTGGTTGCGGGCAAGCCCGCGGGCAAGAAAAGCGTCAATTCCGTACGGTCGAGAGCGGAGACACGGGAAGCCGGAACCCTCTGGTTCCCTCACGGTTCGATGCGTCGAACCGGCCTTCCGTACAGCCACCAGCCAGATGACCGGGTGTTTGATGGCCGGGCTTATATGAGGGAAAGCCGGCAAATGCAACCCCTTGGCCAAAGAATTGCGCGGACCGCAGAGGTCGTGTCGGGGGGGGCGGAGCCACCGGACGGTTTTCACGGGGCGCAGCAGGTGCATCCGGATCAAAAAATTGACGGAAGGCAATTGGTGAGGCTTCACGGCGCTCTGTTCGTGTAACTAAAATTTTTAAGAAATCTCTGTTTTTCGGTCTTTAATGCGAAAAAATTCAAGAAAATGAAAAAATCGTCCGATAAACAGCACGTTGGGGATTTAAAATTTTTCCTCTTGTCTTACATTGATCTCAGGAAACTTCAGGAGGTCCCGTGCCACACGAAACACCATTGATCGCCATTCTCGCCACAGGTTTTGGGCTTGCGCTCATTTTCGGGCTTGTCGCCCAGAAATTGAAACTGTCGCCGATCGTTGGTTATCTTGTGGCCGGTATCCTCATCGGCCCGTTTACGCCGGGATTCGTTGCCGATCAGGAACTGGCAACCGAACTGGCCGAAATCGGCGTCATGCTGCTGATGTTCGGTGTCGGGCTGCATTTCTCGCTCAAGGATCTGCTCTCGGTCAAATCGATCGCCATTCCCGGCGCGATCGGACAGATCGCGGTGGCGACGTTGATGGGCATGGGCCTCGCCGCGGTTGCCGGATGGGAAATGGGCGCCGGCATCGTCTTCGGTCTTGCTCTGTCGGTTGCGAGCACGGTGGTGCTGTTGCGGGCGCTGCAGGAGCGGCGGCTGGTCGAAACCGAACGTGGGCGCATCGCGGTCGGCTGGCTGATCGTCGAAGATCTGGTGATGGTGCTGACCCTGGTCGTCATTCCGCCGCTCGCCGGCATGCTGGGCGGCAAGGAGCAGGTGACGACAATTCCGGCCTGGTTCCTGAATTTCGGATTCGGTGCCTTCTGGAGCACGATCCTGCTGACGGCGATCAAGGTCTGCCTGTTCGTGCTCCTGATGCTGGTTGTCGGTCGCCGGGCCATTCCGGCCCTTCTGCATTATGTGGCCCATACCGGCTCGCGCGAACTCTTCCGGCTCTCGGTTCTGGCAATCGCCATCGGCGTCGCCTACGGCTCTTCGAAACTGTTCGGCGTCTCCTTTGCGCTCGGTGCCTTCTTTGCCGGCATGGTGCTTGCCGAATCCCAGCTGAGCCATCAGGCAGCCAAGGAAACGCTGCCGTTGCGCGATGCGTTTGCCGTTCTCTTCTTCGTTTCGGTCGGCATGCTGTTCAATCCGGAGATCCTCGTCTCGCAGCCGCTGACGGTGCTAGCGACGATCCTGATCATCGTGGTGGGCAAGTCGGCTGCTGCCTACGGGATCGTCCGTGCTTTCGGCCACAGTCATACGGTGGCGATGACGATTTCCGTAAGCCTGGCGCAGATCGGCGAATTCTCCTTCATCCTGATCGTTCTGGGATCGTCGCTCGGGATCGTTGGAACAGACGCGCGCGACCTCATCGTGGCCGGTGCGATCGTCTCGATTATCGTCAACCCCTTGCTGTTCATTGCGCTCGACAAGATGTCCGAGCCAGCGCCGGAACCTGTGCCGCAGGAGCCGCAGCCCAAAGGGACGCAAAAGGCCGAAGAACGTCCGACCGGTCTTCAGGGCCATGCCATCATCGTCGGTCACGGCCGTGTCGGCTCCCGTGTCAGCGAAGGGCTGCTTGCTGGCGGTATTCCGCTCGTGGTGGTGGAAGAGGAAGAAGCGCTCGTCGCAGGTCTGCGCGAAAAGGGTGTCGAGGTCTTTGTCGGCCATTGCGGCGAAAAGACCATGCTCGAACATATCAACCTCAAGGAGGCGAGCTGGCTCTTTTCCGCCATTCCCGACCCGTTCGAAGCGGCGCATATTCTGGAGGCGGCCAAGACGACCAATCCGCAGATCCGGGTCGTCGCACGCGCACACACGGAAGAGGGCGTCGAATTCCTCAAGTCGGCCGGTGCTGATCTGGTCCTGATGGGCGAGGAGGAGATTGCCCGCCGGATGGTGACGGATATGCTGGGCCGCGTTCATTGACAGACATCGGGAAACCGGAGCGATCGCGCGTTCCGGTTTCCGCAAGCCCGAGCAGCAGGCCGGGCTTTATTCCGTCAGGCGCGCGCCGCCACTGCTGGTGCTCGATGTGTCGACGAAGGGTGCGATCGTCCAGGATGCGGAGTTCATGATGATCTGGTTGACGACCATGCTGATCTGCGCTGTCACATTTGTCGTGGAATTGTAGGTCACGTTGCGATTGGGCAGATAGATGATGCCCTTGAGCGTTTCGCCCTTCGAGCCGTTGAAGATATATTGCGTCTTGTTGGCGTTGTTGGAGGCGTTGCTGGTCTTCTCGAACATCAGCACACCCTTGTAGGTGCCGCTCGTCGGCGCCGTTGCCGTAAATTTCAGACTGCCATTGGCGCGGATTTCGCTCGACGTATCGGGAAAGTAGAAGGTCACGCCATCGGCAATGACGGTCGCACCGGAATTGATGACCATCATGCCCTTGATGATGTGCAGACCTGGCGCAAACGTGATGGTCGGAGTGCCGTTGAAACCGGTGGCGCAATGCACGCCCGGCTGCATCGTTACCGTCGAGCTGTTGAAATAGCCACTGGTCGTGCAGGTCGAGGAAACGGTCGGCTCGGTGAACTTGCCGGCATAGGGATCGGCCGCGACGGAGCAGCCCGTCTCCAGATTGCTGAGCGTACCGCCGTTCTTGATGTAGTTCTTGCCTTTGACGCAGAATTTCGCCAGCGAGATTGTCGAACCGCTGTTCATGATGAAGGCGGGATTTGCTGTTGAATGGACATGCATTTCGCATTTGTCCGATTTCACATTGGCTCCAGAATTGATCAGCACATCCTGGCCGGAACTGCCGAGAACCGTAATGCACGGCCCGCCGGCAGACGCAATGGCGATCGCAGTCGATTTTACGGCAAGGGAGAATTCATCCAATCCCAGAATGCCGAGGAATATGTTGGTCTGCGGACGCCGCAACGTTCCCGTGATGCTGCCATCAGCATTCTTTTCGAGACCGAGCGCGGTTTTCGCCCCCATGCTCGTCGGCTGGCTTTCGGCCAGGGCCAGTTCGGCTTTGAAACCGGCAAGATTGGCATCGAGAACGCTGATCGCCTTCGTGCGCCGGCGTGCCGCATCATCTTCCTTGGTTGCGGCCAGAACGGCGGCGTCGAGCGCTTCCTGCATGTGCCGGCGCTCGACATAGGCCATGCTCGCGTCGATCGCTCCACCTGCCACCATGATGATGACGGCAAAGACCAATGCGGCGATGATGGCGAGATTGCCTTCGTTGTTTCTCAGAAGCGCAGTGTTTCGAGGTTGCGTGGAAAGCAAGGACGGCTCCAGGGGGATGGCATCGGATAAATTTTGAGAATGTGATAGACGTTCATAAAATCGACTAATTAGAAAAATGTAAATTTCACCAGTAAAATGGAAGCAAAGCGGCGTGGAATGAGCCACTTTTGGTTGATTGCGGAAATATCGTGAATAGTCGTTGAATGTCCGGTTTCATTGGAAGGCCGCTCCCGGCCTCCACGGGTCTCGTCCATAAGCAAAAGGGTCATAAAAAATGGCACACAACTTTCGCTGCGCGCCATCGAATTGTAAGAGGTTTTCGGTCTTGATCAGATCGGCATCGGATACATGCGGATCACGGCCTGGATTTCCTTGAGGACCTCGCGGGAAAGCTCGATATCCTTTGCGGAGATGTCGATCTTCAGCTGCTCCATGCTGGTGGCGCCGATGATGACCGATGTCATGAAGGGCTTGGTCAGGCACCAGGCCAACGCCATGGCCGAAGGATCGAGCCCATGCTTGCGGGCGATCTCGACATAGGCGCGGACAGCCGGCTCCTGTAGCGGTTGGAAGCGACCACCGAGATCGGCATTGATGCTGGCCCGCGAACCGGCAGGACGGTTGCCATCGAGATATTTCCCCGACAGAAGACCCGCCGCCAGCGGCGAATAGGACAGAAGGCCGACATCTTCATGGTGGCTCACTTCGGCAAAATCGAGATCATGCGGCCGGTAGAGCAGGTTATACTCGTTCTGCACCGATGCGACCCGCGGCAGGCCATGCTGTTCGGCGAGCTTCAGGAACTGCATGGTTCCCCAGGTCGTTTCGTTGGAAAGACCGATCGCCCGGATCTTGCCGGCCTTCACCGCGACATCGAGCGCCTCGAGGATCTCGTGGATGTTGGCAAGCACGTCGGCGGTCGGCGCCTGCTTCTCCGGCTTGTAGTTCCAGGCCTGTCGGAAATGATAATGGCCGCGATTGGGCCAATGCAATTGGTAGAGATCGATATAGTCCGTCTGCAGACGCTGGAGGCTGAGATCGATCGCCTTTTCGACTTCGTGACGATCGATCGGCACACCGCTGCGGATATAGGAGCGGCCCGGCCCGGTGATCTTGGTCGCGAGCACGATCTTGTCGCGATTGGCCCGTGCCGCCATCCAGTTGCCGATGAAACGTTCGGTGTCGCCCTGGGTATCGGCAGAGAGTGGCGTTGTCGGATAGAGTTCGGCCGTATCGATGAAGTTCACCCCGGCATCGGCGGCATAGTCGAGTTGCTCGAAGGCTTCTGCCTCATTGTTCTGGCTGCCCCAGGTCATGCTGCCGAGGCAGATTTCGGAGACGGAAATATCGGTGCGGCCGAGCTTGTTCAATTTCATTCGATTTATCCTGCAGTGCGAAACCGGCGCAATGTAGGGTTAATTGATGACAAGACAACCCTGTCAGCGCCGATTTTCGCTGGAAAAAGCGGGGCGCGACAGGCCTTCGAACCTTGACTCATTGCAAGATTGCGTGAATGGGAAAGCAAAAAGCACCAAGGGAGAACGCCAATGGCGGTCGCATTCACGTTTCCGGGACAGGGTAGCCAGGCCGTCGGCATGGGCAAGGCTCTGGCCGATGACTATGCCGAAGCACGCGCGGTTTTCGAGGAAGTCGATGACGCGCTGGGCGAAAAGCTTACCGACATCATGTGGAACGGTCCGGAAGAAACGCTGACGCTGACGGCGAACGCCCAGCCGGCGCTGATGGCCGTCTCGATCGCGGCAATCCGTGTGATGAAGGCCAAGGGTCTCGATCTTGCGTCGAAGGTTTCCTATGTCGCCGGTCACTCTCTCGGCGAATATTCCGCGCTCTGTGCGGCCGGCACTTTCTCGCTGGCCGATACGGCGCGTCTTCTGCGCATTCGCGGTAATGCGATGCAGGCGGCCGTTCCGGCCGGCAAGGGCGCCATGGCGGCGATCATCGGACTAGAACATGCAGATGTTGAAGCCGTCTGCGGCGAAGCTGCAGCCGAAGGCGCCTGCCAGATTGCCAATGACAATGGCGGTGGCCAGCTGGTGATTTCCGGCGAGAAGGCAGCGGTCGACAAGGCATGTGCGCTTGCCTCCGCCAAGGGTGCCAAGCGCGCGCTGTTGCTGCCGGTCTCCGCGCCGTTCCATTCGTCGCTGATGGCGCCTGCTGCCGCAGCCATGGCCGAGGCGCTCGCCAAGGTCGAGGCGAAGGATCCGGTGGTGCCGGTGGTGGCCAATGTGCGCGCCGTACCGGTGACCGCCGCTTCCGAAATCGTCAAGCTTCTGGTGGAGCAGGTCACCGGCCAGGTTCGCTGGCGCGAAACGGTCGAATGGTTCGGCGCCAATGGCGCGACCACACTTTATGAAATCGGTTCGGGCAAGGTCCTGACCGGTCTTGCTCGCCGGATCGACAAGAATGTCACGGGCGTTGCGGTCAATACGCCGGCCGACATCGATGCCGCCCTTGCTGCGCTCAGCGCCTGAAACGAAAAGGAAAAGATGATGTTTGACTTGACGGGTCGCAAGGCCCTTGTGACCGGCGCAAGTGGCGGGATTGGCGAAGATGTGGCGCGCATGCTGCATGCGCGCGGTGCAGTCGTGGGCCTGCACGGCACCCGCCGCGAAAAGCTCGAGGCACTCGCCGCCGAACTCGGCGACCGCGTGTTCGTTCTGCCGGCAAACCTGTCCGACCGCGCGGAAGTGAAGGCGCTTGCCCAGAAGGCGGAAGCCGACATGGGCGGGGTCGATATTCTGGTCAACAATGCCGGCATCACCAAGGACGGGCTGATGATGCGCATGAGCGACGCAGATTGGGATTCCGTGCTGGAAGTCAATCTCACCGCCGCCTTCCTGCTGACGCGCGAACTGACCCAACCGATGATGAAGCGTCGCTTCGGCCGCATCATCAACATCACCTCCGTTGTCGGCGTGATCGGCAATCCGGGCCAGGCGAACTATTGCGCATCCAAGGCCGGCATGATCGGCTTTTCGAAGTCGCTTGCCCAGGAAATCGCCACCCGCGGCATTACGGTCAATTGTGTGGCGCCGGGCTTCATCGAATCGGCCATGACCGACAAGCTGAACGAGAAACAGCGCGAAGCGGTTCTCTCGACCATTCCGATGAAGAAGATGGGCGTCGGCAGCGATATCGCGACTGCCGTCGTCTATCTCGCCTCGACAGAAGCGGGCTACGTCACGGGCCAGACGCTGCATGTCAATGGCGGCATGGCGATGCTTTGAGATTGGGATTTCCAGTCGATCCGGCGACGGATCGACCGGTACCAAACGGGCCGCGACGGCGATTGAAAACGCTTGTTGACCATGCTGGAACGGCTCATTTTCTGGCTTTGCGCGGCGATTAAACCGTGTTAAGCCGCGAGTGACTGAGTGCAGTCCTTGCTTGCTCTGCCCGGCCCACGAATAGCCATGTCTGGATTTTCGCGGATGGAGGAGCTAAACGGAGCTGCCGCTCTTGCTCATTGAGGGTGAGGCGGTGTTATCGGGGTATCGTCGCCAGAAGGGCGCGAACAGAGAGACGAAGGTCGAGGAAACCGACATGAGCGATATCGCAGAACGCGTAAAGAAAATTGTGATTGACCACCTCGGCGTGGACGCCGACAAGGTCAGCGAAAGCGCCAGCTTCATCGACGATCTGGGTGCTGACTCCCTCGACACGGTCGAACTCGTCATGGCCTTCGAAGAAGAATTCGGCGTTGAAATTCCGGACGATGCCGCTGACTCGATCCTGACCGTCGGCGACGCCGTGAAGTTCATCGAGAAGGCTCAGGCCTGATCCTTGCGTTTGACGATACGCCGGATATCTTGCCAGATATCCGGCGTATTGCCATCTTGAAACAGAAAAAACTTAGGGTGGAGATCTGACCATGAGGCGCGTGGTGATCACGGGTATCGGCATGGTGACCCCGCTTGGATGCGGTGCCGAGGAAACCTGGGCCAATCTTCTGGCCGGAAAAAACGGCGCACGCCGCGTCACTGAATTCGAGGTCGAGGATCTTCCGGCCAAGATCGCATGCCGCATTCCCTTCGGCGACGGTTCCAACGGCACGTATAATGCCGATGACTGGATGGAGCCCAAGGAACAGCGCAAGGTCGATCCTTTCATTGTTTATGGCATGGCTGCCGCCACAATGGCGCTCAATGATGCCGACTGGCATCCGGAAACCGACGAAGACCAGGTGATGACCGGTGTTCTGATCGGATCCGGCATCGGTGGCGTCGAAGGCATCGTCGAAGCGGGCTATACGCTGCGCGACAAGGGTGCCCGTCGCGTTTCTCCTTTCTTCATTCCCGGCCGTCTGATCAATCTGGCCTCCGGCCAGGTTTCGATCCGCCACAAGCTGCGCGGCCCGAACCATTCGGTCGTCACCGCCTGTTCGACCGGCGCCCACGCCATTGGCGATGCGGCCCGCCTGATTGCGCTTGGCGATGCCGATGTGATGGTCGCCGGCGGCACCGAAAGCCCGGTCAGTCGCATTTCGCTTGCCGGCTTTGCCGCCTGCAAGGCGCTCTCCACCGCCTATAATGATGAGCCCCAGCGCGCCTCGCGTCCCTATGACAAGGATCGTGACGGTTTCGTGATGGGCGAGGGTGCCGGTATCGTTGTGCTGGAAGAGCTGGACCATGCGCTGGCGCGTGGCGCCAAGATCTATGCCGAAGTGGTCGGCTACGGCCTTTCCGGCGATGCCTTCCACATCACCGCCCCGTCGGAAAACGGCGAAGGCGCAGAACGCTGCATGCGCATGGCCCTGAAGCGTGCCGGCCTTGATGCGTCTGACGTCGATTATATCAATGCTCATGGCACATCGACGATGGCCGATACGATCGAACTCGGGGCTGTCGAACGCCTTGTCGGCGATCATGCCGCCAATGTCTCGATGTCGTCCACCAAGTCGGCCACCGGCCATCTGCTTGGAGCTGCCGGCGCCATCGAAGCGATCTTCTCCACGCTCGCGATCCGGGATCAAGTGGTTCCGCCGACGCTCAATCTCGATAATCCCGAAGTCGAAACCAAGATCGACCTGGTTCCCAAGGTTGCGCGCAAGCGCAAGGTCGATGTTGCTTTGTCGAATTCCTTCGGCTTCGGCGGCACGAACGCCTCCATCGTGCTGAAGCGCTACAGCGCCTGACCCGAAATCCGGCCGCGCGAAGGTGCGACCGTTTCCTGTTTCTGCCGCAATGGCGTTCCAAGAGGAATGGCATGAGCGATTCTGTGTAGAATTGAGGGCCAAGTTTGACCGATCCGAACCAAACATCGAATGGTGGCGCACAAAGGCAGGACGGAGAAGCTGGGCAGCCGACCCGCATCATTCCCGTTTCGCCGAAGGAAGCCCTGCGACCGGAGAAGGTTCCGGTGCCGCCCAAGCGTTCGCGCAAGGCACGCAGTCAGGTCGTCATCTTCATGAACTTCCTGATGAGCATCGTCACGCTGGTGACGATCGCTGCGGTGGTTATCGTCGTCTATGCCTTCCGCGAATACCAGGCCCCAGGACCGCTGGAAACTGATAGCAATTTCCTTGTTCGCGAAGGCGCGGGCATCAACGAGATCGGCAATGATCTCGAACGCCGCGGCATCGTATCGCAAGGCCGGATCTTCAAGCTGATCTCCCAGCATCTTCTCGATGGCGAGAGCCTCAAGCATGGCGAATATGCGATCAAGGCGCATTCTTCCATGCTCGAAGTCATGGAACTCCTGCGTTCGGGCAAGTCGATCCAGTATTCGGTGACGATACCGGAAGGGCTAACGGTCAAGCAGATCTTCCGCCGCCTGGCCGAGAACGATGTGCTGGAAGGCGATCTTCCCGTCGACCTGCCGCCGGAAGGAAGCCTGCGTCCGGATACCTACAAGTTTACCCGCGGCAGCCGCCGCACGACGATCGTCGATCAGATGAAGGCGGCACAGGCGCGGCTCATCGATGAAGTGTGGGAGAACCGCGATACCGACTTGCCGATCAAGGACAAGTCCGAACTGGTGACGCTGGCCTCGATCGTGGAAAAGGAAACCGGCAAGGCGGACGAACGTCCCCAGGTGGCTTCCGTCTTCATCAACCGCCTCAACAAGGGCATGCGGCTGCAATCGGACCCGACGATCCTCTACGGCCTGTTCGGCGGCGAGGGCCGTCCGGAAGGCCGCGAGATCCTGCGCTCGGATATCGACAAGGAAACGCCCTTCAACACCTATGTGATCAAGGGGCTGCCGCCGACGCCGATCGCCAATCCCGGCAAGGCTGCGCTGCAGGCGGTCGCCAATCCCTCGAAGACGAAATATCTCTATTTCGTTGCCGATGGCACCGGTGGCCATGTGTTCGCCGAGACGCTTGACGACCACAATGCGAACGTGAAGCGCTGGCGGAAACTGGAAGCCGAGCGCAAGGCCAATGAGGCGAAGGCCGCCGAGGAAGGTCAGACCACCGAACCTGCCCAACAGCCGTCACAGAATTAAGCGTCCGGCCGCGGACAGGGGAGATGCTGGCATGCCACTGCAATCAATGACCGGCTTTGCCCGTGTGGACGGCCGCTCCGGCCGCTATCAATGGGCATGGGAACTGCGGTCGGTCAACGGCAAGGGGCTTGATGTGCGGTTGCGCCTGGCGACTGGATTCGAGCGGCTGGAAGCCGATGCAAGGCGGCTCCTGTCCGCCGATTTCGCCCGCGGCAATATCCAGGCATCGCTGACGGTGCAATCGGTCGAAAGCCGTGTGACTGCGGTGATCAACCGTCCGGCTCTCGATGCGGTGCTGGCTTTGCGCCACGAACTGGGCGACCTGATCGATCCTGCGCCGATGGCGCTCGACACGCTGCTCGGGCTGCGGGGAGTGGTGGATTTCCGCGATGCTGCCGAAGAGCCCGAGGAAATCGAGGCGCTCGACCGGTCGGTGCTGGAGGGGCTGGCTGAAGCCTGTGCCTCGATGCGGAAGATGCGCGAGGCGGAAGGGGCAGCACTCGGCGCGGTGCTTCTCTCCCAGGTGACGGCGATCGAGACCCTGGCTGGCCTCATCGAAAGCGACACGTCGCGCTCTCCGGACCAGATCCGCGAACGGCTGCGTGTCCAGGTCGAAGCGCTGATCGAAGCGGCTGGTAATCTCGATCGCGACAGGCTGCATACGGAAGTGGCGCTTCTGGCCACCAAGGCCGATATCCGCGAGGAACTCGACCGGCTCGGCGCCCACATCGCCGCGACGCGTGATCTGATCGCCAGAGGTGGGCCGATCGGACGCAAGCTTGATTTCATGGCACAAGAATTCAATCGCGAATCGAATACGATTTGTTCTAAATCGAACAGTGCCGCGGTGACGGCAGCGGGGATCGAACTGAAGGTCGTCATCGACCAGTTTCGCGAACAGGTTCAAAATCTGGAGTAAGAGAATGAGCAAGCCGGATCGGGGCCACATCGAGATCGCGCGACGCGGTTTGATGCTGGTGATCTCTTCGCCATCCGGCGCGGGCAAATCGACCATCGCCCGCAACATTCTCGAGAAAGACCAGAAGATGTCGCTGTCGGTCAGCGTGACGACCCGCAAGCGGCGTCCGTCCGAGATCGAGGGCGTTCACTACAAGTTCGTGAGCCACAAGGAATTCGAGCGCCTGCGCGACAGCGATGCGCTGCTCGAATGGGCCGAGGTGCATGGCAACTTCTACGGCACGCCGCGCGAAGAGGCCGAAATTGCGCTCTCCGAAGGCCGTGACATGCTGTTCGATATCGACTGGCAGGGCGCCCAGCAGTTGCAGGAGAAGATGTCGGCCGATGTCGTGTCGATCTTCATCCTGCCGCCGACCATGGAGGAGTTGCAGTCGCGCCTCAATCGCCGTGCCGAAGACAGTGCCGAGGTGATCGCGACCCGGCTTGCCAATGCGCGTGCCGAAATCAGCCACTGGCTCGAATATGACTATGTGGTCGTCAATGACGATCTCGACCGCGCCTTCTCAGCCGTGAAATCGATCGTCGAGGCCGAGCGCCTGCGCCGCGATCGTCGCCACGGCCTGTTCGACTTCGTTTCCGAACTGATCGCCTGACCTCTGGTCTGCAGAGACGTTTCCTCCCTTGATCGATCGCTGACAGTCTGCTGACAACCGCAATCAACCGGTTGTCAGCAATGCTGCTTTAGGTTCCTCTTATTGACGGAATCACATCAGCGATAGGAGAGACGAGATGGCGATCAAGCAGGGCGACGGCGGCAACAACAGGCTCGTCGGCACAGGCAACTCGGACAAGATTGACGGCAAGGGTGGCAACGACACGATCTTCGGTCTCGGTGGCGATGACATACTGGAAGGGGCTGCCGGCAACGACAAGATCTATGGTGGCGCCGGTGCTGACAAGCTGGAAGGCGGCAGCGGCAACGACATTCTCGACGGCGGTGTCGGCAACAACAAGCTCGAAGGCGGCTTTGGCGACGATACCTTCCTCTTTTCGGGCGGCACGACGAAAATCGATGATTTTGGCATCGGAGACGATACGCTGCGCATCGACGATGCGCTCGGCGTCTCTTCCTTCAAGCAACTCGTGGCGCTGGCCACATCCTCCAATGAGGATCTTGTCTTCGATTTCGGCGGCGCAAAGCTGTTCCTCGATAACATGCGCCTCAGCGATCTCAAGGCATCCGACGTCGAATTTTTCTGAGAGCCGGACAAACGAAGCAATGAGGCCACGGTCCTTCGGGATCCTGGCCTTTCGCTTTTGCCTCAATCGAGCAGGTTGGCGATCCGGCAGAATTCTTCGACTGACAGCGTTTCCGCCCGCCGTGCGGGGTCGATCCCGGCCCTGGCAAGCAAGGCTTCGCCACCCAGGGGCTTGAGGCTCTGCCTGAGCATCTTCCGGCGCTGGCCGAACGCATGATGCGTGACCCGCTCCAGCAGGTCGAGACGGCAGGGAATGATTGTCTTCCGCGGTTCGAGATGCACCACGGTGGAGGTGACTTTCGGCGGTGGCGTAAAGGCCTGCGGCGAAAGATCAAACATCATCTCGGCATGGGTCAGCCA
Source organism: Fluviirhizobium alvei (assembly GCF_030551875.1). GTDB lineage: Bacteria > Pseudomonadota > Alphaproteobacteria > Rhizobiales > Rhizobiaceae > Rhizobium_E > Rhizobium_E alvei. Next base: position 91,950 of record NZ_JAUOZU010000006.1, read on the forward strand.
GCCGCAGAGAACGCCGAGCCGTCCGTAATGATTGTCGCCGGCTTCGGCAACGATGCGCTGCCCCACTTCCTTCTGGAACATCAGCGTCAGCGACGACCAGAAGGGCGGCCAGGGACCGGTGAGCCAGTTCACCAGCAATTGCGTGCCGATATTGTAGGGAAGGTTGGCGACGATCTTCACCGGTCCATCCCCCGTTGCAAGGGTGGCAAAATCGGTCTCCAGCGCGTCGCCTTCGATTATGGTGAGCCGACCCGGATAGAAATCGGCGATCTCTTGCAGGGCAGGGATCGCGCGACGGTCGCGTTCGATGGCGATGACATGCCGGGCACCGAGGGCAAGCAGCGCGCGCGTGAGGCCGCCGGGCCCGGGTCCAACTTCGATGACGGTCGCATCCTCCAGCCGGCCGGCCTGCCGCGCGACCTTCTGGGTGACGTTGAGATCGAGGAGAAAGTTCTGGCCGAGCGACTTCAGCGCATCGAGCCCGTGGCGGGCAATGACCTCGCGAAGCGGCGGCAATCCGTCGAGCGCTGCCATCAGGTGGCTCCGTTGGCGGCCATGTCGGCCGCCATCCTGAGAGCAGCAATGAGGCTCGATGGGCGCGCCTTGCCTGTTCCAGCCAGCGAAAAGGCGGTTCCGTGGTCGGGCGACGTGCGAATGAAGGGCAGGCCAAGCGTTACATTGACGCCGTCATCGAAGCCGAGGGCCTTGGCGGGAATGAGGGCCTGGTCGTGATACATGCAGATCGCGACATCATAGGTTTCGCGCGCAGCCTTGTGGAACATCGTATCGGCGGGCAGGGGGCCGAACGCATCGATCCCCTCCGCTCGGAGCCGTCCGATCGCCGGCGCCACAATTGCATCATCCTCGCTTCCCAGCGTACCGTTTTCACCGGCATGCGGGTTGAGGCCGGAAACAGCGAGACGCGGGTTTGCGATGCCGAAGCGCGATTTCAGATCCATCGCCGTGATGCGGCAGGTATCATAGACCAGTTGCTCGGTCAGGGCTTCGGGAACGTCGCGCAACGGAATGTGGATGGTGACGGGAACCGTGCGCAGTTCCGGCCCGGCAATCATCATCACCGGCATGACCGAGGTTCCGGTCGCTTGCGAGGCGAGATCCGCGAGAAATTCGGTATGGCCCGGAAAGCCGAAGCCGGCGGCATAGAGCACGGATTTGGCGATCGGGTTGGTAACGGTCGCCGACGTCTTGCCGGCCATCGTCAGTGAAACGGCCAATTCGATGGCGCGGATCGTCTGGGCGGCAGAGGCGGAGTCGGGCTTGCTGGCGACCACATGCGGCATGGTGCCGGTGGAGAGAACCGGCAGGCTTTCGGAAAACAGGCCAGAAGCCGCGTCGATGTCGGTTTCAACGATGGGAACAGAGAGGCCGAGTTGAGAAGCCCGGTGCCGGAGAACATCGGCAGCGCCGATATAGACAAAGGGCGCCAGCCCCGCGCGATCGCGTGCCAGCCAGGCCATCAACGCAAGATCCGGCCCGATGCCGGCCGGATCTCCCTGGGAAAGCGCCAACGGCGCCAAAAGCCGTGCGGGCATGATCAGCGCGTTTCGATCTGCGCCTTCTTGCGCAGCTCTTCGATATATTTGCGGCTGTCGGCGTTGGCGCCATCCTTCTCGGCCTGCTTGAGATCTTCGGCCTGATAGACGATCTGCGCGGCCATGTCGTCGGAGACTTCGCGCTTCTTGCAGACCGCGATGAACTCGACGCCCTTTTCGGTGACTCGGGTTCCGGTCGTGCCGCCCTGATCGGTCTTCTCGATCAGCGGCTTCCAATCTTCCGGAAGCTGGGGAGCGAGAATGCGTCCGAGATCACGGACCGATACATCACGGTAGTTGGCCGCAAACACCTTGCCCTGATCGCAGCCGGGATAGCTCTTCCGCGAGGCTTCCGCCTCCGACTTGCGCTTGCCCGTAATCTTGGCGCGCTTGGATTCCGGCACGACGAAGATGATCTGCTGAAGCATATACTCTGTCGTGGTCGGCTTCTTGCCATTGTTGGCCTTCATGCGGGCCACCAGATCCTGGTTGGACATGCGGCCGCCGCCATAGCGGGCCTGAACCACACGAGGCCAGCTCATCTGTATGCCGATATAGGCCTTGAAATGCTCGGCGGTGACACCCGACTGGCTGAGAATCTGGTTCAGCTGTGCAATCGAGAGCTTGTTGCCGGAGGCAAAGCGGGCAAAGGCCGCGTTGACATCATCCAGGCTGACGGAAGAGTTGGTGCGAATGATCTCGGCGCGCATCAGCACCTCTTCGATCAGCTCTTCCTTTGCCTTGGCCTGCAGGTTGCCGCCGGTACGGCGCAGCCTGAGGAAAGCGACGCGCTTGGCGACATCCGACGAGGTAATGACGGTTCCATTGACCACAGCTGCGATCTGCGAGGCAGCTTCGGCGACGCTCACGGTGGCCGGCGTCGCATAGACGGCCAGCAAGGCAGCAGCCAAGCCAACGATCATTGAACGCATTTTAGCCGTTTTCGGCATCCGAACACTCTCCCTTTTGCCTTTTCAGTCAGCTTGAATAAAGCCAGTTGCTGGAATTGCACATTCCATGCGGCAAAACAATGTCATTGGTTGTTGTAGAGGCTGGAATCGCCAACAGTGACGTCGCCCAGGGTGCGGAAGCTCAATCTTGCACCGATCTCCCAGTCATTGGCCGAAGTGTCGGCAATATCGCGGGTCTGGTTGAAACCGATCGAGAAGACGGTGCAGCTGTCGTCATAGCTGAAACCGATTCCGCGCCGGGTCGCCATCGAGCGATTGATGTCCCAGGTCATCGAACCGAAGACGCTCCAGTTGTCCTTGATCTTGATCGCGCTCGTCGTCTGGATCTCGTCATTGTCGTTCGGGAAGCCGTAGTCCGGCTGCGCGGCGATCTGCGAATAGGTGATTTCGGTCTGAAGGATCTTGCTGTTGTAGGCGAGCGTCGCATCCGAGCGACGGATGCTGAGATCCTTCTCGTCCGCCCGACCGCCAAGCGTCACCGACAGGCCGTTGGGAGCCGAAACGCCGACCGCGCCGACATAATCGGACCGCTTCGTCTCAAGTCCGGAATCGGCGCCGACATTGACGAGATCTGCCGAGGCGAAGGAGTTTTCGCCAGCAAGCTGGAAGGACTGGCCGACAATACCCTTGAGCGTATAGCCGCTGTCGAATGTACCGGTATAGCGGATACCGGCATTCATGCGCGTTCCGCCTTCGACACGGTCATAGCCCGAGAACTTGTCACGCTCGAACAGGTTCGTCGCATCGAACACGAAGCTCTGCGCATCCTCGTTCGGCAGGCCGCCGGCATATTGCTCATCGGGGCGCGCATAAATCTGAACGACCGGCTCGATGATATGGGTCGAATTGTCGGTCGTCATCAGGATCGGATAGCGCGCTTCGAGCCCGGCCGTCAGCATCGAGCGTGTCGCGTTGCTGTCACTATAGAAGTCACCGTCGTAGCGGTTCTTGTACGGATTGTTCGTATTGAGCTGGAACCCGTCGCCGCGCGCGGCAAGAAGTGGGGTGAGCGACAGGCCGAACGGCGTAATGAAGGTCCGCTTCCACTCTGCCTCGGACGTGAACCGGCTCGAATTGCCGGCAAGGCCCCGGAAACGGTCGGTAACCGCATTCCGGTTGATCACATTGTAATAATCCGTGGTCGTGCGCGACAGACTGGTAAAATTCGTGGTGATGCTCAGCTGGCCGCCGAGGATCGGCTGCGGGCTATAGTAGGTATAGTCCACGACCGGATGAACCACTGCCTGCTGATGCTCGGCGAGGTTCGTCGAATCGGCATCCTGCACATCGAAATAATAGCTGCGAACATCGAGGAAGTTCCGCTCGCCGATACCGGTCAGGTAGATCTGATTGGTATTGACCGGATCGCTATGACCATCGATCGAATAGGTGCGGGCAAAGTTGTTGTCCGACTGGACCATCACATCCCAGCCGAGCTTCCAGCGCTCGTTGAAATCGAACTCGGCCTTCGAGGCGATCATGCCACGTTCGTTGACGAGTGCATCGCTTGTGCCGGAGGTGAAGGCATCCGCATTGAGCTGGTTGATGCCCGCGACCCTGAGCGTGTGCATGCCGAGCTCGAACTTCTGCCGGAACTCGGCTTCGAGCAGAACACCCTGCTTCGTATAGCCGGTGGTGGTGACGGTCGCATCCATCGTATCCGATATGACCTGATAGTAGGGGATGCTGAAGCCGAAACCGAGATTTTCGGCCGAACTCATCTTCGGGAACAGGAAGCCGGACTTGCGCTTGACCGTGTGATCCGGAACCTGAAGCACCGGAAGGAAAGCGATCGGCTGACCGAACAGTTCGAACCGGGCATTTTCGAGCCGGATCGTGTGCGTTTTGCCGTTCTGAATGACTTTCTGCGCCTTCACCTGCCAGAGCGGCGCCTTGCCGGGATTTTCGGCGCAGGGTTTGCAGGCGGTGTAAACGCCGTTGTAGAGGACCATTTCCTCGCCGTTGATCCGCTCGGCGCGCGGCGCTGCGAGCCTGGTATCATCGACGGTCTCGATCCTGAGCGCCTCGACGAAGCCATTGGCAAAATCGTCGGTCACATCGAGCTTGTCGGCATAGACCCGGTTGCCGCCGGGTTCGATGAATTCGATATCGCCGATCGCCATCATGCGACCGGACTTCTGGTCGTACTCGACGCGTTTGGCCACGAGTTTGTAGCCATTATAGTTCATCTGCACGCCGCCGACTGCGACGACCTTCTGGGAATCCTGATCGTAGACGAGCTCTGACGAGGTCAGAAGCAGTTTGGAATCATCCTCGGGGGCGGATTGGGCCTGAGCCGGGTTACCCAGCAGAAGCGCAAGCACAGCCGTTGCCGCGCCTGCAAGCAGAGCGGTACGCCAATGTGATTCGACCTTGCGGTTGCCTGCCGCCACTAACCATCCTCCTGGTGCAGCAATATCGTGGAGCCCAAGAACATTGCGACCACGACCGGAATCCAGGCGGCAACGAACGGAGGCACAGCACCGCTGCTTCCAAATGCTTTTACGAGCACGGAAATCACATAAAGCATGAAGCCGGAAATCACGCCACCTAGAATCATAGCTTGCGACTGATTGAACCGGGAGAATTTTAACGACACTGTTGCCGAAATGAGAGTCATGGCGACGAGCAGGAATGGCATCGATGCCAGCGAATGGAACTGGGTTTCTAGCGCATAGGTTGAGACGCCAAGCGCGCGCGCGGCTCTGATTTTTGCCGGTATGTCGAGAAAAGCAACGGTATCGGGCTTGGTTAGGCGTTCCTGGACGAATTCCTGTTCCAGATTGGTGCTGACCTGTGTCGTTTCGAGTTCAACCGGAATTTGTCCCGGCTTCGCTTCAGTGACCTTGTTAAGCAACCAGTAACCATGTTTCAATTTTGCCGTATCGGCATCCTGCCGCATGATGATGCGGTGATCGGGTCCGAAATGGATGAAAACGGCCTGGCGCAGTGTCGTTCCATTGTCCTCGACGCTTTGGGCACCGATAATGACATCGTCCGTTTCGGTAATCTGGCGCAGCCAGGGAATCGTTTCTTCCTTGTGGCCAATCTGTTTGGAACTGCGCAGATCCGCTTCCATTTCGGTCGCCATCCGCATGCTGTTGGCAGCAAGCGGGTTGAGAACGAACAGGGCGATGAGACCAGTGATGATGGCGCCGGTGACAAAGGGCATGATGAATTGCCACACCGAGATGCCGGCCGCGCGGGTGACGACCAGTTCCTGGCGTCTGTTGAGTGCGATCATCACCGTGATGCCGCCGATCAGCAGCACGAAGGGGAGGGTCTGCTGCAGCAGGAGCGGGACCCGCAAAAGGGTAAGAATCACGCCATCGAGCAGCGTGAAGCCTGCGACTTCGCTGCTGATGGAAGAGGTCTCGATGAAATCGATCACGAAAATCAGGCAGGCGACACCGATGAAGAACCACATCAGCGTCAGAAGGTGCCTTTTCAGGAAATAGCGGAACAGCGTGCCGAAGAACATCAGGCGACCTTTCCACCGGATTTGAAGCGTGCGAGCAGCCGGGTGACGGCACTCATGCAGAATTCAAGCGAGGTACGGATAATCCGCCGGCGTCCGAGACGCGCTGATTTCCGCACCAGCAGCATTACAAGAGCAATGTTCGTGAGGATGACGAACAGATAGAGCGCTTCCGGCGTACCGGTTTCCGATTCGATGCGATCGGCGAGGAAGAATGTCAGCCAACGGTAGACGAAGCCGAAACCGAGCGAATAGACAAGCGGATGAACGCCAAGCTCGCGGCTGGAATGCGAAGAACCGGCGGCAACCAGCGACATCAGTGCGAAGGTAACCGGAAAGAACCAGTCGGTGAGCCGCCGATGGAGCTCGGCGCGGAAATCCGCGGGATGGGCGAGATAGTCCCTGTCCGACAGGTCCGGATTGAGCAGGAAAAGAAGATCGCGGTCTCCGGCTTTGAGGCGGGCTTGTCCCTTCTGTTCCGATAGCTCCGACAGATCGAAGGAGTAGGAATCGAAATGGATCACCGAAACGCTGCCTTCGAGCGTCTTGCGGTGGATTTCACCATCCTTCATGATCAGCGTGCCGCCCTTGGCATCCACGGCACCTTCGCGGGCATAATAGAGCATCTCGAAACGTGGATCGCGCGAATCGGCGACGAAGAGGCCTCTCAGGGTGCGGCCCTGGCCTCGTTCGGAAATCTCGACATAGAGACCCTCATCGATCCGGCGAAAGGTCTTCTCTTCGATCACGGTCGACAGAAGATCGGCGTAGGCCGCGGCAATCGTCTGTCGCATTGCAAGCCGTGACACCGGTTCGACCATGTTATCGACCGTAAAGGAGACCACGCAGGTGAGCGCTGCCAGGATGAGCGCCGGCTTGTAGATCATCTTGCGCGGCGCTCCCGCTGCATCGATGACCGCCATTTCGGAATCGACATTCATCGTGTTGAGCGTCTGCGTCACCCCGATCGAGAGAGCAAACGGCAACACGATCGGGATAATCGTCGGCAGCAGATAGGTCGCGAGCATGAAGAAGGAAGAGATGGACTGGCCGCTGTTCGTCACCAGGTTGAGCCGACCCAGCACCTGCGTCGTCCAGATGATCGCCAGCACCGGAATGAGCGCGGTCAGCGACATCCTGAGCATGCGTGCGAAAATGTAGGATTCGAGCTTCGCCATTACCTGTCCAAGTTTGCGCTGGCCTGTCATGGCGCGGCGCAAGCATGGGATTTGGCACTTTTACCCTGTCCGTTCAAGAGCCGTGAACGACTGTTTCATCAGTTTACCGGCTTCTGTGACAATGCGGTTTGCCATAACGGCAAGCGGATAGGAGGCGACGCCGATCAGGAAACCGGTGATGGCATCGGAAAGGTAATGACCTCCCATGACGACCCTGAGGGCGGGCGTCGCAAGAGCCGCCGCCGCCAGAACAAAGGCCAGTCGCGGTCGACCGGCCTTTGCGAGCAGGGCCACGACCCAAAGAAGCCAACCGGCTGCGGCGGCTTCTCCGGATGCGAAGGAGCAGTTGCCGCTGCAAAGTCCTGAAAAATCGCCCGCCGGAACGAAGGGCAGCATGCCGCCGAACTCGATCGACTCATAGGGCCTCGGCCGTCCGGAGAACGTCTTGAGCATGGAATTGACGATCAGGATCGGCCCGATCAGATAGGCGGCGGCAAGTTCAGGCACCGAAGCCATCAACCCCGGGCGTCTGTCGCGCAGAATGTTCCAGCTCGCATTGGCGAGGAGGATCATCAGGGCTGCGGGCGGCAGGTAGAAGAGTATCATACGCAGCGCATAAAGAACCGGCGATCTTGCAGCCGGAAACCCGGAACAGGCAAGCCTCAGCGGATCGTCCGGCTCTTCCGCGATCATTTGGCAGAACTGCCGCGACATGGCGGTGTCCAGCCAGGGCAGTGCATTGAAGAGCCCGATCAGGGCAAGGAGAATGATGGCCAGGAGAATGGCATTGGAGAGGGCACTGGCGGTTTTGGGCGGATGAAGGATCATGATCGATCCTTAAATCGCCAACTTATCATCTCAATGACAGAGGATCGGGTCAGCGGCCTTGCCAAGCGGAATTCTAGCCGCATGATCCAGAATCAATTTTCAAACCGTTGCAGGTGACGCATGACCACGACATTCGACTTCGCATTCTCCGGCTCGGCAAAGGCCAAGGGCACCATCATCCTTCTGCAGGCCTCAGACAGCGGCAGCACGTCGGCGCCTGATGGGCTTGATGTCGCGGCAAGCCTGGCAAAGGCCGCCGGCGTCGCCAAATTCAAGGCGAAAGCGCAATCCAAACTCGAAATTCTGGCGCCGCAGGGCACGGAGGCCGAACGGATCATCGTCGTCGGGATGGGCAAATCGGCAGAACTCGTTGCCCATGACTGGCTGAAGGCAGGCGGCGTTGCCGCCTCGGCGCTGAAGGGCGGGGAAGACGCGGTCGTCTATCTCGATGCACCCGGACTGGCGGTCGGTGGCGAACAGGCCGCCGATTTTGCACTCGGCATGACGCTCCGTGGCTACAAGTTCGACAAGTACAAATCGAAGAAGGCCGATGCCGACGAGGATGCAGTCAAGGACAAGTCGGTCAAGGTCAGTCTGGTGACAGCGGCTTCCGCCGCCGCCAATAAGGCCTGGACCGTTGCGCAAGCCGTTGCCGAAGGCGTCATCCTGGCACGCGATCTCGTCAATGAGCCCGCCAATGTTCTCGGCCCGCAGGAATTCACCGAACAGGCCCAGGCGCTCAAGGCGCTCGGTGTCGAGGTGGAGGTGCTGACGGAATCCGAGATGAAAACGCTCGGCATGGGGGCCTTGCTCGGCGTTGCACAGGGTTCGGTGCGGCCGCCGCGGCTCGTCGTCATGCAGTGGAAGGGCGGCAAGGCCAAGGACAAGCCGATCGCCTTCGTCGGCAAGGGTGTCGTCTTTGATACCGGCGGCATTTCGATCAAGCCGGCCGCCGGCATGGAAGATATGAAGGGCGATATGGGCGGCGCGGCAGCCGTGACCGGCTTGATGCGGGTGCTGGCCGGACGCAAGGCCAAGGTAAATGCCATCGGCATTCTTGGCCTCGTCGAAAACATGCCTGATGGCAATGCCCAGCGCCCCGGCGACATCGTCCGCTCGATGTCGGGCCAGACGATCGAGGTCATCAATACGGATGCGGAAGGGCGGCTGGTGCTCGGTGACGCTCTCTATTATTGCAATGACCGCTTCAAGCCGGCCCTGATGATCAATCTCGCGACCCTGACTGGCGCGATTGGTGTCGCGCTCGGCTCTCACCATGCCGGCCTGTTCAGCAATGATGACGCGCTGGCTGACCAGCTGCTTGCCGCGGGTCGCCTTAGCCATGAACGGCTCTGGCGCATGCCGCTCGGCCCCGAATATGACAAGATGATCGACAGCCGTTTTGCCGACATGAAGAATACCGGTGGCAGCCGGGAAGGGGGCGCAATCACGGCCGCACAGTTCCTCAAGCGCTTCGTCGGCGACACGCCCTGGGCGCATCTCGATATCGCCTCCACCGCCATGGGTTCGCCCTCGAGCGATATCAACCAGTCCTGGGGCTCCGGTTTCGGTGTCCGGCTGCTCGACCAGTTCGTGCGCAGCAACCACGAGGATGCGTAAGGTTTGGACATCCTTTTCTACCACCTGACCGAAACCCGGGTCGACGAGGCATTGCCGGCTCTGCTTGAGAAATGCCTCGAGCGGAGTTGGCGCGTCGTGGTGCAGACCATATCCGCCGATCGATGCGCTGCAATCGACGGATTGCTCTGGACCTACCGGCAGGATTCCTTCCTGCCGCATGGCACGGACGCAGATGAGGCCGCTGCAGCCCAGCCGGTGTTGCTGACAGCGGGGCCGGACAATGCCAACAGCGCCAGCGTCCGTTTCCTGATCGACGGCGCCCAGCCACCGGAACTCGAAGGTTATCAGCGGATCGTCTTCATGTTCGATGGTCATGACGACGAGCAGGTGCAGGCGGCCCGCCAGCACTGGAAACGTCTGAAGGCAGACGGAAACACGCTATCCTACTGGCAGCAGAACCAGGACGGGCGCTGGGAAAAGAAAGCCTGATCAGAGTTCAGTTCAAGGTGACCGTGTCCTTGACGCGCGGCCGCATGATGTAGGTCTTCTGGTAATGGTAGGCCGTCACTCCGGTGACCGGCTGCAGGAGCTTGGAGAAGGGCGTCGTCAGATTGTAGGTCGCCTTGACGGTGATCATCTGCACCCCCGATTCCGCAATGTCTGTCGGAACCGTCACCGGCGAGGCGGCTCCCTTGGTCAGTGCCGTCGTATTGTATGCTCGAGCCCAGTTGACCGAGGTGCTCAGCGATGACGACACGTCCACGACTGCGAGTTGGATCGTCAGATCGGATTTCGAGAACGGTTCGATGATGGTGGCCGATCCGGCGATGATCGCGTCGATATCGCTCGTCGTCCAGCTCGATTTCTGCGACACCATATCGCCCAGCGTCGAAACGATCTGGTTCATCTTGCGGCTGGCAATCAGGGCCTGACCAAAATCCACCGTACCGGCAAGCATGCCGACCAGGATCGGGAACAGCAGAACGAATTCGATCGCCGAAACGCCGGATCTGTCGCCCATGAGACGACGGAAGCGGCTGGGCGCGTGTTGCGGATCCAACTCGGGACCCGATGCTTTTCTGAAGAAGGGCCAGTTGCGCTTGGTCATCAGAAGGGCTCGTTTCTGAACAGTTCGGCGGCACCCAGGACATAGCTTCCATCGGAAAGGCGGGCAGTCGAGAAACTGTAGAGTTTCATGACGGGGTCCCAGGGCAGAAAGGCCTGAACCAGCACATAGTCGCCGGAATCGCCGATGTTGAAATCCTCCGTCACCGACAGCGAACCTGCGGCAATGCCCGAAACGCGGGTGACGGATGCCATGTCAGTTATGACGGTGGCGCGAACCTTGAGATTGGCGTTGCAGGAGAAGGAATAGGACAGGTCCGCGCATACGGCGGCCTTGAATTCCTTGACCGTCCATGCGTTGGTCTTTGCCGAGCCCACGCGAACCTTGCGCACGGCCTTGTGGAGCGCCGCATCGAGGCCGGAATCGACGAAATACATCACCGAAATCTCGATGATGGCAAAGATCAGGACCATGAACGGCAAGGCGAGAATGGCAAATTCGATTGCCGCGCTCCCGCTCCTGTCACCCCGAAATGCCTTGAAACGTTTCATCGTTCGCATTCCTATTCGGTAAGCCGCACGTTCGTGAGATATTCGGTAAAGATGTGCGAAAGGCCGGCCTGGATTTCACTGGCCGAACTGGCCTGAATGAAAAGGTCGGAGCTGCTGGCGCAGGCATCCAGCGCAACTGGAATATAATCGCGTCGGGTGTAATTGTTGTATTTCGAGCCGATTGTCCCGCCCCAGACCGACTTAAAATTGCTTGTGGCCATGGTCTTTCCGACCGTGGCGTTATAGCCCCAGTCCCATGTCATCGGTAGATATTCGGTGTAAACCACGCCGATAGTCGCATTTAGGTTCTTGAGGTCGTTGCACCATGTCGGGTTAATCGGCGTCACATCCTTCTGCAAAGTGCTGGTGGAGGATGGGAAGCGAATACCGCTGCTGCCTTGGAGCACCCAGTTACGCTCCGACTGGACGCCATCGGTCATGATGAGGACGAGCTTCAGCGGCTTGTCTGCCGTCGTACCGTCGCCGCCGGTCCCAACCAATGTCTTGAGCGCTGTCATCGAATAGTCGAAATAGGTGGCAGGCTCCGAGGTCGCGCTGGTCAGATAGCTGGTGTCATCAGCCAGTTTCTTTCGGGCATCGCTGGTCGAGAAGGTGGGGGCAAGTCGCTGGGTGGTCGTCTTGCCGAGTGTGTAGAGACCGATCTTGATGCGCGAATGGGTCGAATCATAAGAATCGATGATATCGAGCACTTCCTTGACGGCACTGACTGCCACATCGGTGCGCAATTGTACGCCCATGGCTTTGGCGAGATCATACACATTGGTGTAGGACTTTCCGCCGTAAGAGAAAGTTGATCCTTCCGATTCATGACAGGCGAAGGAGCAACCGGCCTGAGAGTTCAGCATCGTGGTCTGGCCGGCCGACGTCGCAGCGAGCAGCATCGACGCCGACTTGTCGAGAACGATATAGACACTCAGATATGACGTTGCCGGCCCCGCCACCGACGACGCGACCTTGACATTGATCGTCTCGATGTTTGCCATGCCCATGAAAGTCGTCGGAACGACTGCCGTTGCATAGGCTGTGATCTTGCGGTTGCTCTTGTCGATCTTGACGCTCGATGCCGGGACCTTGAAATTCACCGTGTCCAGTTCGGTCTGGGCCGCGAACCATTCGACGATCTTTTCCCGGATCGTATCCTCATCTAGATTGTCGACTTCCTTGATCGCTGCGATCAGAGCGGCGTCGATATCGGCCTGCATCCGAGCCTGTGTATTGAAGGCGCGCGTGTAGTCGATGCCAACGCCGATCGCGATCACCGTCGGAACCGCGAGAATGGCGAAGGACATGGCGATATTACCGCCCGACGAGCGCACGAACGCCTTCGAGCGAGCTTGAAAAGCCCGCGCGGCATTCGACACGCATGTCGCGAAACGGAAACTCATATACATACTCCGGTCGCCGAAATCAGTGGCCAGAATAGGCACAAAGCCTTGCGTTTCAGTTAAGCAACATTGCGTATGTGCAAGGCAGTATTCTCAGTCGTGAAAGGCGTCGACGATCTTGCGCCTGCCCAGCATGAAGGCATCGGCGACCTGGATGAGGGGGGCGATATCGGCATCGCTGACGCCTGCCTTGATGATTTCGGCGAAGCGCGCATAAAGGGCCGGATATTCGCGGTCCGGAGCCTCGAATGTCAGGGTGCCGTCGATGAAAAGCTTGGCGCCCCCATCGGCAAGCCGCATATGCCCGGCCTCGGTATCGGCTTCGATATCCCAGCTCTGCTTGCCGGTCTGCCGCCAGTCGAATTCGGCCGCGACTTCAAGCCCGTTGGCGGAGCCGAAAGCCAATGTAGCCGCGATCGGTGCGGCGCGGTTTTCCGGAAATTCGAGTTCGGCGCTTGTGAGATGTAGCGGTGCCGGCGTGATATGGGTCAGGATCGACAGCGCATTGATGCCGGGATCGAAGACGCCCTGGCCACCGGGTTCCCAGATCCAGGCCTGACCGGGATGCCAGTGACGGACATCTTCCTTCCAGGTGACCTTCATGGAGCGGACGGGGGAAGCCTTGAGGAACTGCTTTGCCTGCTCGACAGCGGCGGCATAGCGCGAGTGCCAGCTCGCAAACAGCGACACACCCTTGGCCGCAGCCATGCGCTTGAGATCCTCGACCTCGGAAATCGTCGCCCCCGGCGGCTTTTCGAGGAACACATGCTTGCCTGCCTCAAGTGCTGCATGGGCGGCGAGATAGCGGAACTGCGGCGGCATGCACAGCGAGACGGCATCAAGTTCTGGATGCGCTTCCAGCATGGCTTCGATCGTCTGGTAGGCCGGGATGCCATCGACCGTGCCATGGCGGCTCGCCGTCGCGACCAGTTCGAAATCGCCATTGCCGGCAATGGACGGCAAATGCTGGTCACGAACGATCTTTCCGACCCCGACGATGCCAAGCCTGATCTTCTGCATGAGGAACCTCCCGAAAAGTATGATTTATCGGGAGCTTTATCTCTAGAGGCCGGCGAGGGCAAGCACCTCGCCGTTGAAGCGACGCTTTTTCAGGCGGGCTTGGCGGTCGCAAAGGTCACGAGCCGGGCAACTTTGCTTGAATGTAGCGGTATTCCTGCGTCAGGCCACCAAAGCCATAGGCTGACGCCGGCACCTCATGCACGAGGGCATAGCTCTCATGATGGAGATTGCCGAGAATGGCTGCCATCGCCTGGTAGACCTGGGTTAGATAGGCTGCGAGTTCGTCCTTGGTGTTCGATCCATCGACCACCTTGATATCGAGCCAGAACGAAGACTTTTCCTGCTCCGAAAGGGGCTGGCCGGCGGTGAACCAATGGTCCGGATCGATATGCTGCAGGGCAACGGCGGTGATCGTCTTGTCCTTGCGCAGATAAAGATGGGTGAGTTCCGTGATCTCGGTGGCAATCCGGGTGGAGCGCTTGGGGTCGGGCCTGGCGCTGATGGTTACGGTAATGATGGGCATCTCTGTCTCCCTGGTTTTGACAGGATCTTTCTCGCCCGTTGAACGATGCGAAAAAATCGCATAATATTGCAAGAATATTTCCAGAAAAATGAAATGATGGATCTCGAGCCCGACCTGCTGCGCACCTTTGTTGCCTTTGCCGAAACCGGCTCCCTCGTGCGCGCCGCCGCGATCGTGGGGCGAACGCCTTCGGCAGTCACGGCACAGATTAAACGGCTCGAGGACATCGTGGGCGAGGCGGTGCTCGCCCCCGCCGGCCGTGGCCGGGTGCTGAGTGAAACCGGTACCGAGCTTTTGGGGATGGCCCGCGAAATTCTCGCATTGAACCGCAATTCGCTGCTGCGTTTACGCGGCCAAAAGCTTGCCGGTCGCGTGACGCTCGCGGCGACCCAGGATTTTGCCGAGTCCAGCCTTCCGCGCTTGCTCAGGCTGTTTGCCGAGACGAGCCCGCTCGTCAGGATCGAGGTCCGGATCGGACGCACGTCGGAAATCAATGCGGCCTTCGCGGCAAACGAGACGGACATTGCGCTCGCGATGCGTGGGGAAGCCGACCGGCATGAACTGGCGCTCATTGAGGACCAGACGCATTGGTTTGCCGCTGACGATGGATTGGCAGGCCAGCAGAAGCCCGAAGATGTGCCGCTGGCACTTCTCGATCCGCCCTGTGGCTTTCGAACCGAAGCGCTCGCAGCACTTGCGCGTGTCGGGCGAGGCTACCGGATCGCCGCAACCAGCCAGACTTTGGCAGGACTTAAGACGGCAGTGCTGGCGGGACTGGCCGTGACGCTGCGAACCAAACGGTGGCTGGGGCCCGGGCTTGCCATAGCGCCGCCCGGCCTTGGTCTTCCAGACACGGCGCCCGCCATCTTCTCGCTGCGTCTGAGGGCTGAGAGCGGAACTCCGGCCAGACAGCTGGCCGAGCTGCTTGCCGCCGAACTGCCACTCTGAATGGGTTCACCCCGAAAGCGCATCCTCATATTCGGTGGAGAGTTCGAGCCACTCTTCTTCGGTCCTGGCGAGCTTGTCGGCGGCATTCGCCCGCGCCTTGGTGAGAACTGCACCAGGTTAACAACGCGCTTAGGTTCCTCTTAGGGGTAGGGAAACCTACATTGAGTTGAATGTTGGCGGACAATCAGCATAAAGTGTATTGACGTTGAGTCTTAGTGCTGTGGATGCATCATGAACAAAATATTTTATTTGATTTCCCTATTGACATCTCTTCAGGTTAGTCCGGCTGTTTCCGCCGTTGTTGATCCCAGCGCCACGAGTAGGGAGATAAGCACTTTTGTGGCTAAAGCAAAACCAGATGCGGCGGTAGCGGCGATCGAGAGCAGCCTGGCGCCAATGCCTTCTGTTCAATATAACTTAGAGCAGCTGAGGGCGGCGCTGAGTTCATTGACAAAAAGCGGGCCGGCTGATGTAAATGACGAAATATCCGTAAAGAAATATGGTCAATCCATACAAATTGTTACGTACTATTTGTATTTTCCGAACCAAGACGTTCCGGAGAATCATTTTCTATTTCTAAGATATACATTTATGAGCGACGGAAGTGGATGGATTATGACGTCTTTTGATTTGAAGACGTCTGGAAAGTTCCCCGTGCCGGGGTGGGGTGATTAACTCGACCCTTTGAGGGTAATGGTTTCCTCGCTGTGTAGGTTATTGCTCTTGCGCATTTGTTCCACCAATTGATCGGTAGCTACACCGCGCAGATAGGCCGCCGTGCCATCTTTGTCCCGGGAAAGGGCGCCGCCATATTGTCAACAGCTTGATCAACGAAGGGCCAGGATAGCTCAGACGCCGATAGCTGTGACGCGACACAGATCTTCACGCCATTGTCGACAGCCGCAATGGCGTCGGCGCGTTCGCTGATTTCCAGCCTCCTTGCGCCGGTCAAGCGATGCCGTCCCTCAGCGTCATTCCAAGCATCTGCTGCTCATAGCGGAAGAAAACTGCCACTTTGAGCGATCTCAGCCCGAAAGCGCATCCTCATATTCGGTCGAGAGTTCCAGCCACTCTTCTTCCGTCTTGGCGAGTTTGTCGGCGGCATTCGCCCGCGCCTTGGTGAGGTCAGCCGCGCGGTTCGGGTTCTTCGCATAGATGGCGGGATCTGAAAGTTCCGTATCAATGCCTTGAATCAATCTCTCGATCTTTGCCATCAAGTCACTGAGTTCATCGATCTTTTTCTTGACCGCGATCGGATTGAGCTTGCGTGCGGCGGCAGGCTTTGCAGCCTCTTCGATCACCGGCGCAGGCTCGGTCCTGTCCTTTTTCGGCTTGCGGCTCGAGCCCACGATCAGGTCGCGATACTCGTCGAGATCGCCGTCATAGGCTTTCACGGTGCCGTCGCGCACCAGCCATAGCCGGTCGACCGTCGCTTCGATCAGATAGCGATCATGGCTGATAAGGATGACGGCGCCCGAATAGGAGTTGAGCGCGTCGATCAGCGCCCGGCGGCTGTCGATGTCGAGATGGTTGGTCGGTTCGTCGAGGATCAGCAGGTTCGGCGCTTCGAAGGCGGCGAGCCCCATCAAGAGGCGCGCTTTCTCGCCACCCGACAGATCCTTGGCGGCGGTGTCCATCTTCTGGGTCGCCAGACCCATCTGGGCAACGCGGGCACGCACCTTGGCTTCCGGTTCGGCCGGCATCAGCCGTCGCACATGTTCGACAGCGGATTGTTCCGGGATCAGGTCATCAAGCTGGTGCTGGGCGAAGAAGCCGATCTTCAGGTTCGGCGCCACCGTCATCCGACCGGCTTCCTGTTTGAGCCGTCCCGAGATGAATTTGGCGAAGGTGGATTTGCCGTTGCCGTTCGAGCCGAGCAGCGCGATGCGGTCATCGGTATCGATACGGAGATTGAGATTGCGCAGGATCGGCTGGCCGGGCGCATAACCGACGCTGCAGCCCTCGACGGCGATGATCGGCGAGGCGGCTTCCTTGAGCGGTTCGGGAAAGGTGAAGCCCTGCACATGGTCATGCACCACGGCGGCCACAGTGCCAAGGCGTTCAAGTGCCTTCACGCGGCTCTGCGCCTGCTTGGCTTTCGAAGCCTTCGCCTTGAACCGGTCGATGAAGCTCTGCAGATGCTTGCGCTGCGCCTCGTTCTTGGCGCGCGCCTTCATCTGCAATTCCTCGGCCTCGGCCTTCTGGCGCTCGAACTGGTCGTAGGGGCCGCGATAGAAGGTCAGCTTGTGCTGGTCGAGATGCACGATCGAATTGACGGCATTGTTGAGCAGGTCGCGATCATGGCTGATGATGATGACCGTATGCGGATAGCGCCGCACATAATCCTCAAGCCAGAGCGTGCCTTCGAGATCGAGATAGTTGGTCGGCTCGTCGAGCAGCAGCAGGTCGGGCTCGGAAAAGAGAACGGCCGCTAGCGCCACACGCATGCGCCAGCCGCCCGAAAAACTCCGGGCCGGGCGCTTCTGCGCAGCTTCGTCGAAGCCGAGACCGGCAAGAATGGATGCGGCGCGCGCTTCGGCCGAATAGGCGCCGATATCGGCCAGCCGGACCTGGATCTCGGCGATCCGGTGCGCGTCGGTCGCGACTTCAGCCTCGGCGAGCAGAGCGGCCCGTTCCTTGTCGGCGGCAAGCACGATCTCGATCAGCGGATCATCGGTGCCGGGCGCTTCCTGCGCGACCTGGCCGATGCGGGCATTGCGCGGATAGTTCACCGTGCCG
The DNA here is from genome assembly GCF_030551875.1 of Fluviirhizobium alvei. GTDB lineage: Bacteria > Pseudomonadota > Alphaproteobacteria > Rhizobiales > Rhizobiaceae > Rhizobium_E > Rhizobium_E alvei. Next base: position 109,792 of record NZ_JAUOZU010000006.1, read on the forward strand.
GTTTCCGGCGCCATTTCCCCGGTAATGATCTTGAAGAGCGTCGATTTTCCGGCACCATTGCGGCCGACAAGACCGGCCTTGGCACCCGCGGGCAACGAGAGGCTGGCATTGTCAAGCAGAAGCCGCCCGGCAATGCGGGCCGTAAGGTCAGTAATCGTAATCATGCCGTGGCTTTAGCGGAAATTCTGCCGGAAGGAAACGTGATTCCGCCGGTTTGTTGTCACGCCGGCGTCGCAATTACGAAATGACGAAAATCAATATTTGCCGTCATTTGGTGTCATTCCGCCCAATCCTTTCGGATCTGGCTCTTTCTGTCCGAAAAATCCGCTTTCTTAAGGGAATATTGTCCAATTGCCTATAATTTGAGCCAATGGGTTTTGCCCTCGGTGACGAGAGTGCGTGTTGGGACGGTAGGTTCGTGCATGAGCCAATCTGATGAAAACAAACCGGATTTCCGGTTGGTTCTGTTCGGTTTCTGCTTCTGCCTGATGGCCATGTTCGCAGTCATCGCCTATCCGAGGGGTGAATTCCTGCTGGTCATGGCCAATCCGGAAAGTGATCCCGCGACGCTAGTCGCGATCATCGGGGACGCCGGGGGGACGCTTGTCTCGTCAACGCGTTTCGAATGGCTGGCGGTCGCGCATTCCAATGAAAACAATTTTGCCAGCCGTCTGATTGAGGCTGGCGCGGTGCTTGTGCTCGATCACGCCCTGGCTGCCGGATGTACGGAGGGAAACTGAATGAATGCTCTTGATCATTTGCGCCTCAAGGCGTCCTATGGCGTTGTAGCCCTGATCTGGTGCAATGTCGTCCTGTCGCTCTTCGCAGCCGTTCTGCTCGCCCATGACGGAACCTATGTCGCCTGCATTGCCAGCGGCTTGATTGCGGCGATGATCACGGCGATCTGGATGCGCGAGCGCGCTGGCCCCACCATGCGCACCCTGTCCTCGATCGCCCTTGCAGCGCAGGTGGCGATCCTGGTGTTCCAGTTCCAGGGCGGGCCTTACCAGATCGACATGCATATGTACTTCTTTGCTACGCTGGCAATCTGTGCGGCATGGATCGATTGGCGCGCGATCATTGGCTATGCCGCCGTCGTTGCGGTGCATCACCTCGTTCTCTATTTCCTCTTGCCGTCAGCCGTCTTTCCGGGGCAATCGGATTTCAGCCGCGTGCTGCTGCATGCCGTCATCCTCATCCTGCAATCCGGCGTGCTGATCGCACTCACAGGGGCTGTTTTCGCCTCGTTCGGCGCAGCCGGTCGCTCGGCAGATGCCGCGATTGCTGCGCAGGCGGAAGCCGCCGAACGGGCCGAAGAAGCCCGCCGCGCCGATGCCATGATGTCGGATGAGCGTAGCCGCCGCGAAGCCGAAAAGGTTGAGGAGGCGCGCCAGACGGACCTCGCCGTCGATCAACTGGCCTCCGCACTCAACGAACTGGCCGCCGGCAATCTTTCCTATCGGCTCGACACGCCGTTGTTCGGACGCATCGACGGATTGCGACAGACCTTCAACAATGCGATCGGCAAGCTCGATTCGACGATGCGCGAAGTCGGTACGACGGCGGCCAACGTGCGGGGCGGGGCGGCTTCGATCCGCGATGCCAACAACCAGCTGGCCAGCCGGACCGAACATCAGGCGGCCAGCGTCGAGGAAACGGCTGCGGCCATTACCGAGATCTCCGAGACAGTGCAGCAGACGGCGACGCGCGCCGAAAACGTCAACCGGCTGGTTGAAAATGCCATGCGTGGTGCGGAGAAATCGGCCCAGATCGTTTCCAACGCTGTCGAGGCCATGAGCCGTATCGAAGGTTCGTCGCAGCAGATCGGCCAGATCATCGGCGTCATTGACGATATCGCCTTCCAGACCAATCTGCTGGCGCTTAATGCCGGGGTCGAGGCCGCGCGCGCCGGTGAAGCCGGCAAGGGCTTCGCGGTCGTTGCCCAGGAAGTCCGTGAACTTGCCCAGCGCTCCGCCAATGCCGCCAAGGAAATAAAAGCACTGATCAATGCCTCTGCCGGCGAAGTCGCCCATGGCGTCGATCTGGTCGGCGAAACCGGGCAGGCGCTGCAGCGCATTGGCGACGAGGTCAAAGCGATCGCCGGGCAGGTGGAGCAGATCGTCAATGCGACCCGGGAGCAGTCGGCCGGCCTGTCGACGATCAGCCAGTCCGTGCATACGATCGATCAGGGAACCCAGCAGAACGCTGCCATGGTCGAGGAATCCACGGCAGCGGTTCATGCCCTGGCCGCCGAAGCCGATGCGCTTGATAGCTTGATGGAACAGTTCCGCATGGCCGATCGACAGGGGCGAACGCCGAGCCGGCGGGCCGCCTGATCCACTTGACGAGGGGCCGGCGACGGCCCCTTTTCACATCATGAATTTACGCCCCTCTTCGCCGCGCAGGAAATAGACAAGATCGAGAGCGAGCGAAGGCTTTCCGAGCATCGTCAGCATCATATGCACCTGACCCCGGTGGTGGGTTTGGTGGTTGAAAACATGCGAAAGGGTCGGCCCAAGCTTCTGGGTGATCGGCTCCGGCGACACGAGTGGTGTGAAGCTGAAGTCTCCATCGAGTGCGGTCTCATCGAGCTTTTCGATATAGTCGATGAGGATTTCATCCTGCGCCTGGCGCGCCTCGCGCAGACCGTCGAAATCGGTAAACAGGATCTCATCGAGCGCCTTAGGCGCTTCGCCTTGACCCGTAAGACGTTTCATCCAGATCCGGTCGGCAACCAGAATATGGTTGAGGGTCGCCATCGGTGTCGGGAAGAAAGCGCCGAGATTGCGGTTTTGCTCTTCCTCGCTGAGCGTCGCGACCGTCTCGTAAACCTTGCGGTTGGCCCAGCGATTGTAATCGGCGAACATTAGAAAGGTGTTTTTCATGGCGCTTGCCTCCAGTTCGGTCATTGGGAAGCGAGACTAGGGTCAAAACCCATCAGAAAGAAGCAGGGTCTGATATGAATTGTTCTGATGATAGAACCGTCGGCATCTGAACGTGCAGCGGGGCCGGATGTGATCCGGCCCCGCTCGAAACTTCAGCCGTTCTGGCTTGAAATTGCTTCAGAATTCTTCCCAGCTGGCAGCGGCCTGCTGGCCGCCGAAAGCCGCGGCGACCTTGCGCCCGAGGCGGCGCGCAGGTGAGGGCGCTGCAGCAGCAGAAGCCGGTTCTGAGCGCCGCTTTCCGTTGTCCGCCTCGATCCGGAACTGCCCGATCAGGGCATTGAGCGCTGCAGCCTCCTTGGCAAGACTGTGGCTGGCCGCCGTGCTTTGTTCCACCATGGCGGCGTTTTGTTGGGTGCTTTGATCCATCAGATTGACCGCGCCGTTGATCTCCTGAATGCCGCTCGACTGTTCACGCGAAGATTCCACGATAGCCTCGACAAGGCGGTTGATCTGTTTCACCTCATCGACGATCGCTTCCAGCGACTGGCCGGTATCATCGACAAGGGCGACGCCATGGCGGACCTGGTCACTCGACGTCATGATCAGCGACTTGATCTCCTTTGCCGCATTCGCCGAACGCTGGGCGAGTTCGCGCACCTCCGAGGCGACGACGGCAAAGCCCTTGCCGGCTTCGCCGGCGCGCGCAGCCTCTACTCCCGCATTCAGCGCCAGAAGATTGGTCTGGAAGGCAATCTCGTCGATCACGCCGATGATGTTGGAGATTTCAAGCGAGGATTTCTCGATATGTTTCATGGCGGCCACGGCGCTTCGGACGATGTCGCCGGCCTTTTCTGCGCCCTTACGGGTGCGGTTCACCAGCGCGCCAGCCTCTTCGGCGCGTCGCGCCGAATCCTTGACGGTCGTCGTGATTTCCTCAAGGGCAGCAGCCGTCTCTTCGAGTGACGATGCCTGCTGTTCGGTGCGGCGTGACAGATCGTCTGCGGCTGAGCGGATCTCATTGGCGCCACCATCGATGGCGCGGGCATTTTCCGCCACGTTCTGCAATGCAGACTGCAGGCGGCCGACCGAGTTGTTGAAATCGTGGCGCAGACTGTCGAGATGGTCCACGAATGGCCGGTCGAGCCGATAGGCGACATCGCCATCGGCGAGCTTGGCGAGCCCTTCGGCCAGCTGGTCGACGACGAACTGGCTGTCGGCAGCTTCCTTTGCCTTCTGCGCTTCGCGGGCCAGCCGCTCGCTTTCACTGAGCGAGCGGTTGGCTTCTGCTTCCTGTTCGATACGGTTCTTTTCGATGGCGTTGGCGCGGAAAACCGCAACGGTTGCGGCCATGCCACCGATCTCATCGACGCGATCCATACCGGGAATATCGGTGGACGTGTCGCCATCGGCCAGACGGCGCATCGCCCCGGTCATGCGGCTGATCGGACCCGAAATGCTGCGGGCGACAAGCCACATGCCGAGCATGCCGGCAAGAACGATGACCGCCGAGACGACGGCCTGCATCAATGTGTCGAAACCGTTCCGCTCGGCGAGTTCGGAATCAAGCGCCATGGCGTCGGCGAGCGCGACCGGCTTCGGAACCGAGATCATCACGGACCAGGGTGTTTTCGTCCGGCCGATCTGGATGGGGGCAAAAGCGCGGAAGGCCTGATCGTCGAGCTCGACGCTGTTGCGGGCACTCTGGGCCGTTTTCAGGAAGCTGGTGAGTTCGGGTCGGTTCTCATCGAACGGTCGGCCGATTGCGTCGGGTCGTTCGCTGGAGGCAACGATCAGCCCCATATGGCTGATGATTTCGACGGAAACCTTGCCGCCATAGAGCGAAGCCTGCACTTTTTCGGCCAGTTTTTGCACGAAGGCGAGGTCGAAATCGGCGCCGACCACACCCCGGAAGGTTCCGTCGATCGTAAGAGGAGACGACATGGTCGCCAGAAAGACATTCTTGCCCTGGACGATATAGGGCAACGGATCGAGAATGCTTTCGCCCTTGCCCTCCTGCGGTCCGATGTACCATCCGCCTTTCATGACGCCGTTCGGATGCAGGTCGCGGCTGTCATATTCGACAAGCGGCTGTAACGCGATCTTGCCGTTGGCATCGCGGGTCCAATAGGGCAGGAATCGGCCCGTCGCATCCGAGCCGAGGTCGCGTTTGCCGGTGAAATCGCTGTCGCGCCCGTCAAGCGCATTCGGTTCCCAGGCGCTATAGGTGCCATTGAAGCCGGGATTGTCTTCCAGCACGTTCAGAAGGATCTCGTTGAAAAGAGTTCGCCGGATCGATGATGGGACGCCGCCCCTGGTTTCGGTCGCCGCCAGAGCCTCAAAGCCGCGCGCCATCGTGCGGGCTGCATCGAACGCCCCGTTGAGTGTGGCCTCGATCGACCCCGCCTGCGCCGAGGCAAGCACCTTCAGCTTGTCCTTGGTCAGATCCTCCGTCAGTCGTCCGACCCGTTCGGTGACGAAGGATTGACTTTGTGCGGTTGTCATCATGTTGTAGGCAACCACGGCGCCTGTTGCCGCGATCACGCATAGACCCGACAGAAGCGTGATCCTCTGCTGTATGGACTTGAATTGCATTTGAGCCCCTTTCTCGCCTCGAGCGCCGGGAGTAGCGCGAGGTGTCGAGGCCATTCCGCGAGGATACGGTTAAGAGAGTCCTAATATTATAAAGTGCTGCCGGACATGTGTCGCAGAATTGCGATACACTGCGGAAGAATGCAGAAAACCCGCAAGAAAGCCGGCGCATGCCTTCTTTTTTCGGAGGTTCGCCGCAGAAACATGGCCGCAGATGACGCGCGGAAATTCTTCGCATCTGATGCAGATTTATTGACGAATGACATGACAAGGATTGATTGGACGCGGACCTCCGCGCGCCTCATTGTTGTTCCGTCAAATATGGGAGCCGACGATGAAACTCTACACGCTCTGTGGCGCCGATCCGAAGCAGCGCTTTTCGCCCCATGCCTGGAAGGTCATCATGTCGCTCAGCCACAAGAGGCTGGCATTCGAGGAATATCCGACCGCCTTTACCGCAATCCCGAATGTGGTCGGCAGTTTTTCGCCGACGGTGCCGGTGCTTGATGATGGTGGCCAGAAAGTGCGCGACAGTTTCGAAATCGCGCTCTATCTCGAGGAGACCTATGGCGACCGGCCCAGCCTGTTCAAGGGAGAGGGTGGCCGCGCGCTCAGCCGTACGATCGAGGGCTACAGCCAATGGATTGTCCAGCCTGCGCTGATGCGGATCATCGGCAAGGATATTCACGACTGCCTGGCGCCGGAAGACCAGTCTTACTATCGCGAAAGCCGTGAGAAGCGCTTTGGCATGAGCCTTGAGGCGCTGGTGGAAAATTGGGAGAGCGAGCTTCGAGCCTTTCCTGCCAAGCTCGAACCGATCCGGCATGCGCTGAAGTTCGGGCCCTTTCTCGGCGGCGCCTCGCCGCTGTTTGCCGACTATATCCTGTTCGGCGCCTTCCAGTGGGCGCGGGTGGTGTCACCCAAGCCGATCCTGACACCGGGCGATTCCGTTTCCGACTGGTTCGAGCGCTGCCTCGATCTTTATGACGGGATCGGGCGGGCTGCCGCATCGTGATATAGCTTTGACCCGTGCGATATCGCGCCACAGGGCCCGCGATGCCGCACGATGCTGTTCAGGACGCCAAACCCATCTTGCAGCCTCTGAAATATCACTTATAGGCTTCTTTCATGTGGGGCTCGCGGTTCGTGCCGCGAGGAATCCGGGATAGGCAGAGTGAAGCTCGTTTTACATATCGGCACCGAAAAGACCGGCACGACCACGATCCAGAAATATCTCCACCAGAACTCCAAGGCGCTGGAGGCCAAGGGGATTTTCTATGCGAAATGCCTTGGCCGGCCGAACAATATCGATATTGCGGTCTACGGGATGGATCTCAAGCCGACCCAGCCTTTTTTCCTACATCGCGATATTCACGATGAGGCGGGCCACGCGCAGTTCAAGCGCCGTGTCGAAGCGGAACTCCAGGCAGAAGTAGAGGCTGCGCGAGAAGCCGGTTGCCACACCTATGTCATCAGCAACGAACATTGCCACAGCCGCCTGCTCAAGCAGGAGGAGGTGGCGCGCGTCCATGGCCTGCTTTCGCGCCTATTCGACCGGATCGACGTGATTTGCTATCTGCGACCGCAAGTCGATCTTGCAATCTCGCTGGCCTCGACCTCGGCGAGGCAGGAACGGGTTGACGCGACATTCTTCACCCGGATCGGAAAGGGCTCGCTCTATTACGATTTCAACGCCTTGCTCGAACGCTGGGCCAACTGTTTCGGCGAGGCGGCAATCGTTCCGGTTGCCTTCAAGGGGCTCTCCAATCCGGCCGCCGATTTCGCGCGCCGCATCGGGGTTGCCGAATGGCAGTCCATTGCCAACCAACGCAGCAATTCCGCGCTTGACGTCAACACGATTGCCCTACTGAATGCCATCGAAGTCGGACCACATATTCTGCCGGGCCGGTTGACCCGCCATCCGGTGCCTTTTCTGGATATGATGCCGGTCATCGAGACGATCCGGTTGCCGCGCGACATGGCGCAGGCGTTGCAGGCGAATTTCGCTTCATCCAACCGGCAGCTGTTTGATCATTGGCCATCGATCCGGCCAGAGGATCTCGAACCGGATTGGGGGCGCTTCGACGAGAAGGGCAACCTTGAGAAACTGCATCTTACCGAACCGATCCCGATTTACCTGAAAGCGATGGTCGATCGCCTGGTGATGCAAAACTGGGTCAACGAGGCGCAGATGCAGCTGGCTTTCAGCGAGCGCGCCGAAGCGCGGGGCAACCGACAGAATGCGTCTGTCTTTGTGGCGACAGCGCGCAACCTGACGGATCTTGTCCGTCAATCGTTCCCCGAAACGCCGATCCTGTTGCGGGTGGAGGCGGACATTGCCAAAGTCGAGACACGCCTTGCGGCCTTCGCCCAAAAGGCAAACAACAACTAGCCGATCGTTACAGGGGCTCGAAAGGCAATAGTGCGGACACCTGCAGGAATGCCTTGTGGGCTTGCACCATCGCAATGTGACGTTCTTGCGAAATTCACCGCACCCCCTTGTTTTCCCGGCACTTCGCGGATAGAAACCGCCCACTTTCCAAGCAAAGAGGATAAGACAATGGCGATTGAACGCACCTTTTCGATGATCAAGCCGGATGCCACCAAGCGCAACCTCACGGGCGCCATCACCAAGATGATGGAAGAAGCCGGCCTGCGCGTTGTCGCTTCCAAGCGCGTCTGGATGAGCCGCCGCGAAGCCGAAGGCTTCTACGCCGTTCACAAGGAACGTCCGTTCTTCGGTGAACTCGTTGACGGCATGACCTCCGGCCCGACCGTGGTTCAGGTTCTGGAAGGCGAAAATGCCATCCTCAAGAACCGCGAGATCATGGGCGCCACCAACCCGGCCCAGGCTGCCGAAGGCACCATCCGCAAGACCTTCGCCCTGTCGATCGGCGAAAACTCGGTTCACGGTTCGGATGCTCCGGAAACCGCAGCCCAGGAAATCAAGTACTGGTTCTCCGACACCGAAATCGTCGGCTGATTCATTTTCACGCCTTTCGGTGTTAAATGATTGAAAACCGGGGTGGAAACGCCCCGGTTTTTGTTGAATCACATTCTGAGAAGCTGCCGACCATCTCAAGGGCAGGCGGTGCGGAACTTGATCTTGCCATCCTTGCCGAAGGCATCGGGGTTCTTGTCGTAGGCTGCGCCAACCACTAAGGATTTGGCGGGCATCACGGTCTGGTTCGCCGTCGAGGCTAGGGTCGTGTCGATTTGTTGCAGCACCTTGCCCTCCGGATCGACAAGCGTGATGGCGATCTTGTAAGGCCTGTCGGCAACGATACATTCGAGGTCGGCACTCTGCAGATCGATGCGGCTCATGCCGGGAAAGACCTTCTGTTCGGAAACCAGATCCGCGCCGCCTGCCGGATTTTCGAAATGGACGACGACCCGTGATCCGTTCGGAACGTTTTCAAGCCGGTTGAGCGTCAGGGTATAGTAGGCGCGGGCCAGCCGGATATTGAAAATGAAAACCTTGCCGTTGATGGAAATGTAGTTTGCGTCTTCGCGCTGGCATCCTGCCGAAAGCGCAAAAAGAGCGGTGAACAGGAGCATCAGAACTGGCTTCATGCCGTATCTGCCTTCTTCTTGCGTTGATAATGGAGCCTTGCCTTGGCCCGGTTGCCGCAGACCGCCATGTCGCACCATGTGCGGCTACGGTTCTTGCTGCGATCGATGAACAGCCAGCCGCAATTGCCGCAGATCTTCATCCGGTCCGGTTCGGGCTGGGAGAGAAGCTTGAGCGCGGATCGGGCCGCCGCGAGATCGAGCGGAACGGGCGACGTCGCCGCCGGATAGGCGGCAAAGACAGCAGCCAGCGCTTCAAGCAGATCCGCCAGCAGGCGATTGTCGTCGCGCCCCTCTGAAATCCGGAGCCGGAACAGACGATCGATGGCCTCGCGCAGGCGGATCAGCCTGTCTTTGTCGTCCGCATCGCGGAGCGACCCGAAATCCATCCGCTCCTCTGAAAGGACTTCGGCTGCCGCCGGAAAGGCGGAGAGTTGCGATGGCACGGCAAACCGGTCGAGGCTGCGTTTGGCATCATGCCGAAGAATGACGCTGTTGGCGACATCAAGCGCAAGCGCGCCGCCGGCAAAGCGGTGAGGGGTCCAGGAAAAGGTCATGTGGGAAATATAACTGGTAAAACCAAAATAGCCAGTTATAATTTCTCCATGTCGATGATTGCCTATGCCTGTCAACAGGCGCTGAATGCCGTGCCGCTGGCTGCGCTCTATGCGTTGCTGGCTTTCGGCTATGCGCTGACATTCGGGCTGACCCGCCGGGCAGAATTCACCGCCGGTGCGCTCTTCGCCTTTTCCGGCCAGCTCTTCGTGCTCCTTACCGCCTTCGGCTGGAACCGGCTCTGGCTCATCTATCCGGCGGCGCTGGCGTTCGGCGGCATTGCCGCATTCATTTATACGCTCGTCGTTGCGCGGCTCATCGGTCGTCAGGTGACCGGGCCGCTTCTTGCACGCGCGCCCAATGCGCTCATCGTCGCATCGCTGGCGGTGATGATCATTCTCATGGAGCTGGTGCGGCTTGCCGCCGAGAGCCGCTCGCTCTGGATCTCGCCGGTTCTGAACGAGCGGATCATCTTCGCGGGCGAGGGCGTCGCGGCCGTGGTTCTGACGAAACTGCAGATCCTCAATGCGCTCATCATGGGCGGCGTGGTTCTCTTCGGTTCCTTTCTCCTCAGCCGGACCCGGGCCGGGCGAAACTGGCGGGCGGTTGCCGATGATCGGCTGGCGGCTCGGCTGATGGGCGTCGATGACGCACGCCTTGTGATGCTGACCGGTATGGCGACGGCAGCCCTCGTGGCGATCGCCGGCATTTTCGGCACTGCTTACTATGGCAATATGGATTTTGGCGCCGGCCTCCTGTTCGGCCTCAAGGTTGTGATGATCGCCAGTCTCGGCGAACAGACATCGCCCATTCGCTCGGCCCTCGGTGCGGCCCTTTATGGCGCGATCGAAACCTTTTGGGGTGCCTATCTTCCATTCGAATGGCGCGATGCGGCACTCTTTTCCGGCCTTGTTCTGCTGGCCGTCCTCTTCCGCAAACGCGAACAGGTGGTGTGAGCGACCCGCGATCGCCGGTGGATGGGTGAATTGCCGAATTGACCCGTTTGGGCCCAACCGCCTATTGCTGATCATATCATTTCGCGACACCACCCCCGTTCGAAGGCCGAACCATGCACGCGCTCAGCCGCCAGATCCTGCCCTGGTTGAAGGTGATCCTGAGTCAGGCGCTCGCGCTCGCGCTGATGCTGTCGCTTGGCGAAATGGTGCTGTCGCTCGGTCCCCTGCGGTTTCTCGCGGAGGGGGTGATTGCCGCCGCTATCGGCTATGGATTGCGATTGAAACCGTTCTGGATTCCGGCCCAGGTCGCCATCCCGATCGTGGCGGCCTACAGTTCCTTCGTTCCGGCCTGGCTGTTTCTCGCCGCCTTCGTGCTCTTTGCTCTCATCTACTGGAACAGCGCGTCCGAGCAGGTGCCGCTCTACCTGACCAACCGCCGAACATCGGATGCACTCGCCGAACTGGCGCGCGCCAACAATTGCCGTTCCTTTGTCGATCTCGGCTCCGGATTGGGCGGCGTGGTCTTGCAGATGGCGCGCAGCAATGAAAGTCTGATTGCGACCGGCGTCGAAACGGCACCGCTCGTCTTTGCCGCCGCGTGGATCAAGGCCCTGTTCGCCGGCCTGCCGAATGCGCGTTTCCGCTACCGCTCGATCTGGGACGAGAACCTGTCTGGCCATGATCTCGTCTATTGCTTCCTCTCGCCGGCCCCGATGCCGCGCATGTATGAGAAGGCCCGTGCGGAAATGCGTCCAGGCACGTTGCTTGTCTCCAACAGCTTTGCCATCCCCAATCGCGAGCCGGACCAGATCATTGCCGTCACCGACGGGCGCCAGACCAAGCTTTTCCTCTACAGGATGTGATCAGGCTTTCTGCCAGCGCAGCCGCGCTTCGTCGTCGGCATCCTTGGCGCTGACCCAGTTGCCGCTGCTGCCATCGGCAAAATGCTCCTTCTTCCAGAAGGGCGCCGAGGTCTTGAGATAGTCCATGACAAAGTTGGCAGCATCGAACGCGGCCTGCCGATGCGGCGAGGCGGCGAGCACCAGCACGATATTGCCGCCCGGTGCGATTCTGCCATAACGATGGATCGCAACCAGACCCTTGAGCGGCCAGCGCGCGATTGCTTCTGCGCAAATGCGGCCGATCTCGGCCTCCGCCATGCCGGGATAATGTTCGAGCTCAAGAGCGGCCAGTCGTCCGCCTTCATCACGGCATAGCCCGAAGAAGGAGACGATGGCGCCAATGTCGGCCCGCCCTTGCGACAAGTCGGCCATCTCTGCCGCCAGATCGAAATCCTCGGCCTGGATCCGCACCTTGGCCGTGACCGGAGAGGCCGTCACGTCTCAGCCTCCGGTCATCGGCGGGAAGATGCCGATCTCGCGCGCGCCGGCAATCGGTTCGTCATGGGTGGCATGTTCCTGGTTGATCGCCACCCGGATCACGCGATCATGCTCAAGCGCGATCTCATATTCCTCGCCGAGACCCTTCAGATGATTCAGCAAATCACCGACGGTCTTGACTGTCTCGGGCAGATCAAGCGTCTCGCCCGGCTTTCCGATCCGCTCGCGCACCCAGGCGAAATAGACGAGATCGACCTTCATTCCTCGTCCACCACATGTTTCAAGCCGGCGCGGAAATAATCATAGCCGGTATAGATGGTGAGCAGGGCCGAGATCCAGAGAAGGACAATGCCGATCAGTGTCGTATTCGGCAGGATGGCTTCACCGGCGGGGCCCACGAGCAGGAAGCCGATCGCCACCATCTGTGCCGTTGTCTTCCATTTCGCGATGCGGGTGACCGGGACCGAAACTTTCAGCGCCGCGAGATATTCGCGCAGACCAGACACTAGAATCTCGCGGCAGAGGATGATGATGGCGGCCCAGAGCGTCCAGCCGGCAATCGTCCCGTCGGCAGCCAGCAGAAGCAGTACCGAGGAAACCAGTAGCTTGTCGGCGATCGGATCGAGCATCCGACCGATATTGGACGTCTGCTTCCAGATACGCGCCAGATAGCCATCGAGAAAATCGGTCAGGGACGCGACCGCAAACAGCCAGAAGGCCGCCCAGCGGGCAAAATACGTGCTTTCGAGCCGACCTTCGATATAGAAAAGCAAGACGATCAGCGGCACAGCGATGATGCGCCCATATGTCAGCATGTTCGGAATGTTGTATGCGCGCTTTGCCATAATCACCGTTTCAAAATCAGATCCACCACTCCGGACAATAGGATCAACGTCAGTCCTCAGCCCGAACGGTTACGGGAACATAGGCAGCGCCCATGCCCCTTTCAAATCAATTCGCGACACGCTAGCGAAATTTCGTGACAGACGATCAAAAAGGTCGCCGGAACCGCAATTTTCGACGCTGGAAGGCCCATTAACAGACAGATTTGGCCCGGCTATTAGCGCTTATGCAACTTTGATCGCCTAGACTTGTCCTTCCGTGGGAGAATCGGTCGGAGAGGTTTCATTCATGCGCCTGCATTGCTGGATCGGATCGTGCATTGCTTTCGGCCTGAGCCTTGCGGGAGTGGCGCATGCGGGAGAGGGCTTTCCCGGCGACGAGTTCTTCGTAACGCCCAATGTGAGCACGCTGGGCCCCGGCATTGAAGCCGGCCTCCGTCTCGATGACCATTGGGGCCTGCGCGCCGGTATCAACGGCCTGCGCTATTCCTATGTCTATCACGACAAGAAGGCCGATCTCGAATCGACGCTGACGCTTTTGAATGGCGGTGCCACCGTCGATTACTATCCGTGGTCCGATGGTTGGCGCCTTTCCGGCGGCGTCCGGCTGTCGGCCAATGAAATCCGCGGTCGCGTCAAGAACCTGCGCGGCAAGGTGAAGTTCGGCGGTCGTGAGGTCATGGTTTTCGTCGACGACCCGCTGACAACCTTCAAGGTGACGCAAAACCCGGTGCAGCCCTATCTCGGTGGCGGTTACAGCATCAAGCTGCAGGAGCGTGTGTCGCTGAACTTCGACCTTGGTCTGCTTTACAGCGGCAAGCCGGATCTCGATGTGAAATCACGCGCCTATCGCTACGGGTTCACCCGTCGGCAGATCGAGCGGGAAACCGCCCGCTATCAAGACCGGATCTCGCCCTTCCAGGTCTATCCGGTCATTCAGGTCGGCCTGAACATCCGCTTCTGACTCTATCGCAAACGACCGTGATGCCATGCGCGGCGCTCCAGGCGCCGTGATCGCCTTACTGCGCGACCATCCCCCCTCCTTTCTCGTTAACCCTTGATTCACCGTTCGGCTGTGGATGTCGTTGACAAAAGAACATAAATAGAACATAAATAGAATTATCAAAGAACAGGAGGCGTCAATGACTGAATTTCTTCGTGACATGGCCGCATTCACTTCCATCATCATGTTTGTGGCGAGCATCGCCGTCTTTGCAATATCATTCTGAAAATCGATCGTTTTTCTTCCGCCAGAAGGGTGGGGAGGGGCTGGTTCTCGGCTGGACGCCTGTCCATGCGCGGCGTAAAAAAGAGCGCAAAGCGAGGCATGGCACATGGAATCAGAAACGCATATTTCGGCACTGGATGGCCTGAGCGACAGTCCGCAATTCGTGCATCTGCGTACCCATTCCGCCTTTTCCCTTCTCGAAGGGGCCTTGCCGGTCAAGAAGTTGATCGCCAAGGCTGTGGCCGACCAACAGCCGGCGCTTGGCCTCACCGACACCAACAACCTGTTCGCGGCGCTCGAATTCTCCAAGTCCGCGACCGGTGAGGGTTTGCAGCCCCTGATGGGATGCCAGCTCTCCATCGACATGGAGGACGACAGTGCGGACGAGCGCGGCGGCAAGGCCGGCCTGTCCCGCAAGCTGCCGGCGATCGTGCTTCTGGCCATGACCGCCGATGGTTTCCAGAGCATATCCGCGCTTGTCAGCCGCGCCTATATGGACGGCGAGGGCGGACATGGCTCGATCCATATCAAGCGCTCCTGGCTGGGCGACAATATGCCCGGCGTCATTGCGCTCACAGGAGCCCTGGGCGGCCCGATCGATATCGCCTTGCGCGATGGACATGCGGCTCTGGCCTTGCGGCGGCTTCTCGATTTCAAGGCGCTGTTCGGCGACCGTCTCTATGTCGAGCTGCAGCGGCATGGCCGCTTCGACAGGGCGCATGAAACGAAGATGCTCGAGCTTGCCTATGACAATGATCTGCCGATCGTTGCCACAAACGAGCCGTTCTTCCCGACCGCGGGTGATTTCGAGGCGCATGATGCGCTGATGGCGGTGGCACATGGTGCGCTTGTGTCGGATGACAGCCGGTTCCGTCTGAGCCCGGATCATTATTTCAAGAGCCGCGCCGAAATGGCGGCACTCTTTGCCGATCTGCCTGAGGCGATCGAGAATACGGTCGAGATCGCCCGTCGCTGCGCCTTCGTGCTCAAGACGCGGGCGCCGATCCTGCCGCGCTTTACCGGTGCTTCGGAAGATCAGGCCGCCGCCGAAAAGGCCGAAGCCGACGAGATGCGTCGCCAGGCCTGGGAAGGGCTTGAGATGCGGCTGCGCACCATCGGTCTTGCGAACGGCTATACCGAGGAGGATTATCGCGAGCGGCTGGAATTCGAACTCTCGATCATCGAGCGCATGAAGTTTCCCGGCTACTTCCTCATCGTGGCCGACTTCATCAAATGGGGCAAGGCGCACGATATTCCCGTTGGGCCGGGCCGCGGTTCGGGTGCCGGTTCGCTCGTCGCCTATGCGCTGACGATCACCGACATCGATCCCTTGCGCTTCTCGCTGCTGTTCGAACGCTTCCTCAATCCCGAGCGCGTTTCGATGCCGGACTTCGACATCGACTTCTGTCAGGATCGTCGCGAAGAGGTGATCCGCTACGTGCAGCAGAAATATGGCCGCGAGCAGGTGGCCCAGATCATAACCTTCGGTTCGCTGCAGGCGCGTGCGGCGCTGCGCGATGTCGGTCGCGTGCTCGAAATGCCCTATGGCCAGGTCGACAAGATCTGCAAGCTGGTGCCGAACAATCCGGCCAACCCGACGCCGCTATCGAAGGCGATCGAGGAGGAGCCGCGCCTCAAGGAAGAGGCCGAGCGCGAGCCGATCGTGGCCCGCCTGCTCGATATCGCCCAGAAGATCGAGGGTCTCTATCGCCATGCCTCGACCCATGCTGCCGGTATCGTGATCGGCGACCGGCCGCTGGCTGAACTGGTGCCGCTCTATCGCGATCCGCGCTCGGACATGCCGGTCACCCAGTTCAACATGAAATGGGTCGAGCAGGCCGGCCTGGTGAAATTCGACTTCCTCGGCCTCAAGACGCTGACGGTGCTGAAGGTAGCGGTCGATTTCATCCGCAAGCGTTCTATCGAGGTGGATCTTTCGGCGCTGCCGCTCGATGACAAGCTCACCTATGACATGCTGTCGCGCGGGGAAACGGTTGGCGTGTTCCAGGTGGAAAGTGCGGGCATGCGCAAGGCGCTGATCGGCATGCGGCCCGACTGTATCGAGGACATCATTGCGCTCGTGGCCCTTTATCGACCGGGCCCGATGGAGAATATTCCGGTCTACAATGCCCGCAAGCATGGCGAGGAGGAGATCGAATCCGTCCATCCGATGATCGATCATCTGCTCAAGGAAACCCAGGGCGTCATCGTTTACCAGGAGCAGGTCATGCAGATCGCCCAGGTTCTGTCGGGCTATTCGCTCGGCGAAGCCGACCTGCTGCGCCGCGCCATGGGTAAGAAGATCAAGGAGGAGATGGACAAGCAGCGGGCCCGTTTCGTCGAGGGTGCGATCAGGAATGGCGTTTCCAAGGCGCAGGCCGATACGATCTTCGATCTGTTGGCCAAGTTCGCCAATTACGGTTTCAACAAGTCGCATGCGGCCGCCTATGCCGTCGTCTCCTACCAGACGGCCTTCCTGAAGGCACATTATCCGGTTGAATTCCTCGCCGCCTCGATGACGCTCGACATGGCCAATACCGAGAAGGTCAACGACTTCCGGCAGGATGCGCAGCGGCTCGGCATCAAGGTCATTCCGCCATCGGTGCAGACGTCGTTCCGCCAGTTCGAGACCGGCGACAACTGCATCTATTTCTCGCTCGCCGCCATCAAGGGCGTCGGCGAGGCGGTGGTCGAGCATATTGTCGAGGCGCGTGGCGATAAGCCCTTCGTGAGCCTTGAGGATTTCTGCCTGCGCACCGATCCGAAATTCGTCAACCGTCGCGTCTGGGAAAGCCTGATCATGGCTGGTGCCTTCGATTGTTTCGGCATCGACCGCGCCATTCTCGTCAATGGCATCGACCGCCTGCTCGCCTACGCCCAGCGTGCCGTCTCCGACAAGGTGAGCGGCCAGAGCGATATGTTCGGCTCGGCTGCCTCGGGGCCTGAAAAGATCCTGCTGCAGCCGGTGCCGGCCTGGCTGCCGTCCGAAAAGCTGATGCGCGAATTCCAGACGCTCGGCTTCTACATGACGGCGCATCCGCTCGACAATTACGCCAAGGTGCTGGAGAAGCTGCGCGTCCAGACCTATGCGAACTTCTCCCATGCCGTCAAACAGGGCAAGGCGCCCGGACGGCTTGCCGGAACCGTCGTTTCCAAGCAGGAGCGCAAGACGCGCACCGGCAACAAGATGGGCATCGTCGCCTTCTCGGATTCCTCGGGCCAGTTCGAGGCGGTGATGTTCTCCGAAACGCTCAACCAGTATCGCGACATTCTGGAAACCGGCAAAAGCTTCGTCATCGGTGTCGAAGCCGAAGAGCGTCCCGAAGGCATTTCGCTGCGCATCAATTCCGTCCAGTCGCTGGAGGAGAAGTCGGTGCAGATGCAGAAGGCCATGCGCATCTACCTGCGCGATGCGGCCCCCCTGCGCACGGTTTCCTCGCATCTCGGCGCGCGCGGGGAGGGGCTCGTCTCCTTCATCATGATCAAGGATGAAGGCCGACGCGAAATCGAGGTGGAACTTCCCGAACGCTACCGCATTTCACCCGAGATCGCCGCGGCGCTGAGGGCAACGCCGGGCGTGGTGGAAGTGGAACTGGTGTGATACCAAGCGTCGATGATAGGAACCGATTGCGCCGGAGCGATTTTGGCTTCCGGCGAGGAGAAAACCACAGTCGGACCAAAAGGTCCGGCGCGGATTTTCGACGATATCCGGAGGGCAAAAGCGCCCGGTCCTTCGGATGGGCCGGACATCCTTCCCCGACTTTGTCGCAATCCTCGACCGATGCCTTTGCATCGCTCTCCGGTATGCTCCTCGTCGGATGACGGCGTCCGGTCCCACGCAATCAGTTTCTATCATCGACACTTGGTATGACCTGTCTGCAAGGGCAAAACGCGCTCTGCACGGCGCGCGAAATCCGGCTTGACTTTCGTTTTCATCAGGACCATCTGCAAAGCGTGGCGCCTCTGTCGCCGCGACAACCAAGGACAATCGAGATGAACCCCGACAGTCGAAGTTCGACGCAAACATTAGGTTGCCGCTTGTCGGGCTGATATCCTTTCGGGATCTCCGCCGGCCGGTGGCCGGAAGGAGTTTCCATGCTGCGCAATTATGTTCACAACCTGAACCACCTGGCGCTCGCCGGTGAGGCCGCCACGACTGCACCCTGCTGGATCGATGTGATTTCGCCGACGCCCAGCGAAGCCGTTGCCATTCGCAACGAATTCGGCATCGAGATCCCCACCCGCGACGAGATGGAGGATATCGAACTGTCGGCCCGTCTCTACCAGGAGGATGGCGCCACCTTCATGACCGCCACCATGCTGACGGCGCTCGATGCCGAGGATCCGGTGAAATCGCCGGTCACCTTCATCCTGCGCGGACGGACGCTGGTGACGGTTCGCTACGGGGATTCCTCGCCCTTCGACGCTTTCACCCATCGGGCCAACCGCCCCAATGGCGCCACATGGTCGAGCGGTGAAATGGTGATGCTGGGCCTGCTCGAAGCGATCATCGACCGGCTTGCGGATGTGCTCGAACGGCTCGGTCTCGAGATCGATGCGATCTCGCGTGAAGTCTTCCGCTCCAAGGTCGCCAAGGCGAGCAAGAAGACCAGAGACCTGCAGGCGCTGATCGAGCAGATCGGCGGCAAGGGTGATTTCGTCACTGCGGTGCGCGAAAGCCTGGTATCGATTTCGCGGCTCGTCGCCTATCACGCGGCGCTTGCGGCAGATGAAGGCAAGCCGGGCAAGGAGGCTCGCCAGCGGGTGAAACTGCTGCAGCGCGATGCCGCCTCGCTCGGGGAACATGCGACCTTTCTTTCGGGCAAGATCACATTTCTTCTCGATGCCACGCTCGGCCTCATCAATCTGGAGCAGAACCAGATCATCAAGATCTTCACGGTCGCTTCGGTCGCCTTCCTGCCGCCGACGCTGGTCGCCTCCATCTATGGCATGAATTTCGAGATGATGCCGGAACTCAGCCTGTCCTTCGGCTATCCGCTGTCGATCGGCATCATGATCCTGTCGGCGCTGATGCCCTATCTCTATTTCAAGCGCCGGGGCTGGCTCTGAAAACGAAGGCGCCGCCCGCAGAGATTCGGGCGGCGCCAGATTTCGGTCTTGTCGGCATCAAGAAATCAGCCGGCGTTGGCGGGTCCCTTCTTCAGGATGGTAATGAAATCGGTGCCTTGGCCGGTTTCGCTTTCCGTCCCGGTATCGGTGATCGTGATCGACGAACCGTTTCCGAGCATCGGTTCGAGACGGGCGCGCAGATCCGCACTGATCGCGATGCGGGCAAAAGTTGCCTCCGCGGCTTGCGGGCCATCGTCAGCCGGCAGGGTGATGCCGAGCCGCGCCATGGTCTTTTCCGGAACGTGATTGGCCAGCGTCACGGCAAACCAGTCGGCACTGTTCTGGGCCGTGTTCACATTCAGCGCCTGGTAAAAATGGGTACCGAGTGCCTTTTCCGGTTCGGCAATGGCAATCGGTGCGTCGAACACCGGCTTGAAATTACGCCGGACATAGATGCGACCGGTCGGTTCGGCATGGTTCATGACCCGGTAGATCGAGCGGGTGAATTCCGCTGTGATGGTGCCGGTGGTCTTCAGCCCATGCAGCTCCTGATAGCTCTTGATAGCCGCCTGGCTCTGTTTGGTGATCTTGCCATCGACCGGGCCTGGCTCATAGCTCAGCCGATCGAGGAAGGCCTCGACCTGCTTGCGCTTTTCGCCGTCATTTTCGCGGGTAATGAGAATGCGCACCGGCGGCTCTGCCTTCGGAAGTTCCGCCACCGCAATCGCACCGGCCTTGGGAAGAGCTTCGGCTGAGGCGAGCTCCACCTTGCTGTCCGCGCTCATCGTCGGGCGCAACTCTGCATCCGACATCAGGTCGGCAGGTGGCGACGGATAGCGCGGCATGAGAAGTCCATCTGTGGCAATCCGGCGCGGCTGCACTTCTGCATCGGTGATTACGACATGGAAGCCGCGCTGGGTCATGCCGAACAGTTGCTTGGCAAAGGCAGCCGGCATGCGCACGCAGCCATGCGAGGCGGGATATCTCGGCACATGACGCGATTCATGCAGGGCGACGCCGGACCAGGTGAGGCGCTGCATCCACGGCATCGGTGCGGAATCATAGAGGTTGGAGAAATGCGTCTTGCGCTTCTCGAGGATCGAGAAGATGCCGGAAGGCGTCGTATGCCCCGACTTGCCGGTGGAGACGTTGGAGGTTGTCACCACCCGGTCACCTTCGTAAACGACAAGCGACTGTGTGTCCTTGGACACGAAAATCTGCAACGGATTGAGATCCTCGGCGGCTCGGGCCCCTGTCCCGAAAAGAACCGTCGAAGCCAAGGCCAGGCTGGCAGTCAGGCGAACCAACATTGTCATTCCCCACGCAATACTTTTGAAGCCCAAGTTTAGAATTCAATATTTAATGAAGCTTTTCAATATTGGCTGTTCCCGGTGGAACACTATTCCATCCCCAATCACGGTTAATTGATCGTAAACGGAGCGGGAAATCCCGGCACCTCTTGCGGGAGGCCCTGGGGGAGAACCCATCAGTCCGGACCGGCGCCCGGCCATCAATAGGTTAAGAAACCCGGCGCGCTGCAAAGACATGCCATCTGGTTTGCCGGCACGAGTTGCGCGCTATTCCTGTTCGGAGCGCTGGTATTCGCCATATTCGCAACCGACATGGCCGATCGCTATCGTATCGATCGGTTCGACTGTGCCTGCCTTGCGCGCAAAAAGCCGGATTTCTCCGGTTCCGGTGCCACCGTTCCAGAGCCTCTTATGCAGGCGCGTTCCATCGGGCGCCTGATAGCGCATGAGCTGCATCTCCGCCTTGGCGCAGCTCAGATCCACTTCCATCACCGCGTTTCGATTGCGGGCGATCACGGACCAGACATTGTCGTCCGCGCCCTCCTTGAAAGCGAACGTGACATCGGCGCCTTGCCAGACTTTTGAGAAGTTGAAGTCGTAGCCACGGCCTTCATAGGCGAGATAGGCGAGGAGGCGATCGGGCAGGGGGATACCAAGTATGCGCGGCTTCCCGCCGCCGATCTCGAGGGCCGAATTGTCCAGCCGCTTTCCGCTGGTTTTGCTCACGAGATCGCAACTTGAAATCCAAAGCCAGGGCGATGTGAAATTCTCACCCCAGTTCTTGTCGGCATAGCCGTAGCAGGAAGCGGGCTCGACAATGTAGCGCTCGCCATCAAGCTCCAGCCAGCCCGAATAGTCTGTCCGGATTCCTTCGGCATGCCAGTACATTTCAAACAGGTTGAGGGCACGCGCCAAGCTGCCGGCACCTGCACCCACCGAGTAATGAAGCTTCTTGTCGATCCGGAGATCCCAAACCAGGCGACCGGCATCCGAAGCCCACTCGGGATGCGCATCCCGTTCGCTGGACGAGACCGAGACCGAACCCGTCATCGCCGTTTCGCTGAGGCGGCAATCCGCCATTGTTATATCCAGAGAACCCGAACCGATTGTGATCGAATGCGTGCCGCAATAGCGATGCAATTGCCGGGCATCGGCTCCCCAGCAGCCGACCTTCACAAGGCCATAGGTAGGTCTTCCGCCTCTTGCTGCGCTCTCCGGGTCACAGAAAACGGGTGCATCGCCACCGAGCGCGGGATTGCAGATAAAATACTCGATGAAGAAGGCCTTTTCTTCGCCGGTTTTCGCATGGCGGGCCGTGAAACTGTGCCACCACCAGTCATAGCCTTTGCGGGCAAGTGCACCGGTCAGCATGAATTTGTTGCGATGTGGTGCGGCAGGAAATGGCTTCAACGCGAATGACCTCTTGTTGCAAAACAGCTTGTCTGGCGGCAACGATAATACCGATCGATAAAGGACTTGTTTCGTCAGGCGCACAACCACAAGCTCAAGGCCGGAACTCTTCCTTGACCTCCTTCATCGCCAGTCGGTCGAGAATGGCGGGCGCAATCAGCCTGAGCCAGCGGCCGAAGGCCATCTTCGGCGTCATCAGCACATCGCGTTTGCCCTTGTCGATCCCGTCAAGGATGATGCGGGCGCAGGTTGCCGCCGGCATGGCGCGATCGTCGCGGATCATCGAAACGCCGGCGGGCTGGCCGCCGGGGCCGAAACCATGCTTGCGCAGATCGGTATCGATGGTGCCCGGATAGGCGATCATGACCCTGAGGCCCTTCGGTCCGAGTTCGGCGCGCAACGCTTCGAGTAAGCCGTTCATGGCGAATTTCGAGCCGCAATAGGCGGTTCGCCCCGGCACGCCGAACAGGCCGGCCACCGAGCTGATGCCGACAACCATTCCCTTTCTTGCGAGAAGATGGGGCAGCGCTGCCCGCGTCAACCAGACGACAGACCAGTAATTGATCACCATCAGCCGCTCGTACCATTCCAGATCCGTATCGGTTGTGTCGGCAAAATTGGCATGCGCCGACATGCCAGCATTGTTGATCAGGATGTCGATCTGGCCGAGGCGGGCGATGGTCTCGTCGATCAGGTTCCGGCAGCGATCCCGGTCGGTGACGTCGGTTGGGATCACCTCGATCCTTGCGCCTGTGGGTCGTAATTCCTCGGCCAGTTCTTCGAGCGGCTGAACGCGCCGAGCCGCCATGACGAGCCCGAGATCGGCGCCATGGCGCTTCGCCAGCTGGCGCGCCATCTCGCGGCCAATCCCTTCCGACGCACCGGTCAGCACGATCACTTTCATCTGTGGATCCCCTCCGTGTCATTGTCGCAAGCCGGGATATGCTCGAATATCAAAGTCACCACTCAGTGACGAAATATCACCGAATGGTGACAATCGAGACTCTAGCCCTGATTGCTTCCATGGCCGCGCTTGCCCTTGCCGAATGTATAGCCCGTCTCGATGCTGCGGGTACCGAACTTGTCTCGTAGCTTGTCCATCGCCGCTTCCGCCGCCTTGCGCTTCTCCGCCCCCTCGTCGATGAGATCGGGCGGATCGGCATCGGCCGCATCCGAAAGATCGGTGACGCCGATCCCGATCAGGCGAAATTTGGTGCCGTCGATCTCGCGTTCGAGCAGCGACAGGCCCTCGCGGAAAATGCGATCTGCCAATTGCGAGGGCGCATCGAGCCTGCGGTTGCGGGTGCGTTGCTTGAAATCTTGCGTCTTGAGCTTGAGAACGACGGTATGGCCGGCGATGGCAGCTTTCTTCAGCCGCCGCGCCACCTGTTCGGAAAGGGCCCGGAGCGCCGGGGCAAGCTCCGTCATCGAGGCATAATCTTCGAAAAAGGTGGTCTCTGCCGAAACGCTCTTGGCCTCGTCATCGAGATGAACCTTGCGGTCATCGATGCCGCGCGCCAGGAAATAGAGCCGTTTTCCCATCGTGCCGTAGCGACGCAGGAGATCGATCTCGTCCATCTGCTGCAACTGGCCGATTTCGGTGATGCCATCGCGTGCCAGCGTGGCGGCAAAGGCCTTGCCCACACCCCAGATCAGGCCGACCGGCTTGGTGCGGAGAAATTCGACCGCCTCGGCTTCGCCGATCACCGAAAAGCCGCGCGGCTTGTTCATGTCGGATGCCACCTTGGCGAGGAACTTGCAGTAGGACAGGCCCACCGAGACGGTGATGCCGACCTCATCCTCGACCCGTCTTGCAAAGCGCGCCAGCGTCAAGGCCGGTGAGGAATGGTGCAGGCGCTCGGTGCCGGCGAGATCGAGAAAGGCTTCGTCGATCGATAGCGGCTGCACGAGCGGCGTCAGGTCGAACATCATCTGGCGGATCTGGCGCCCGACCCGCACATATTTTTCCATGTCTGGCTTGATGACGACGGCATCCGGGCAGGCTTCGAGCGCCTTGAACATCGGCATGGCGCTGCGCACGCCGCGAATGCGGGCAACGTAGCAGGCGGTCGAGACGACGCCGCGCTTGCCGCCGCCAATGATCACCGGCTTGTCGGCGAGTTCGGGATTGTCGCGCTTTTCCACCGAGGCATAGAAGGCATCGCAATCGATGTGGGCAATCGTCAGGCGGTCAAGTTCCGGATGCCGCATAAGCCGCGGGCTGCCGCATTTGCGACAGCGTCGCGCCTCGGCAGCGGCCGGCGCCAGACAATCCCGGCAGAAGCCGGCAGGGGAAGCGGTGTGAGACATGGGCCGGAACAAAAATTGAACATCCCGACGCTATCCTCAATCCGGGCGCCATTCAAGCCGGAAGAGAAGGCCAGCCTGTGCATCCAGCAACTGTGCTGTCAGAGGTGAACATCGACACCGAAATGATCGAGGATCATCGTCGCTGCCTGCTGCCAGTTCTCGGCCTTCGCGATGCCATGGCCGGGTTCGGGCGCGAGTGCCCGGAAGGTGGCGTTCGACATCATGTTCACAAGCAGGCACTCCGGCGCATTTTCGCGCACGGAATGCAGGTTGTAGAAAATGTCGTCGATGAAGGCTGCGGGCACGCCACGGCCGCCGATCAAGTCCCGCACCACCGGCCCCTTGGCTTCCTCGGTCGCGATCATCGGGAAATGAAGCGCGTGCCGGTCGAGCAACTGCCGCCGGACGGCGCTGTGGCGCGGCGGCATGGCGGTGAGGAACACGATATCCGCATGGCGGGCAATCAGGTTGAGCGCATGATGGGCGCCGGGCGAGGGGCGTTGCCAGCGATCCTGCCCCTCGAAGAAGCGCTCCTGAAAATTGTCGACCATTTCCGGCGAGGCCGGCGCATCATCGACCGTGCTCAGGATGTTGCCGTTGAGCCGGAACGAGGTCGCGTTCAGCCAGTGGTTTTCCGACTGCAGATAGTCCTGGAATGGATCGAGGAAATCCAGCACGACTTCGTCGATATCGCTGACGAGCAAAGGTTTGCGCGAGTGGCGCAGCGTTTCGATGACGGGTTCGATCACAGCCAGGCTCCTTCTCCGGCGCCATTGAAGAACTGATGGCAGGCCGCGACAGTCGCAGTCTCCGTGCCGGTATCGGCGCAGAAGGCAATCAGGGTGGGTTCATGGTTCATGAGGAAACCGGTGAGGCCGCCATAAAAACCGTGGTCGCCGGCAAGCTGACGCAGCGCGCTGGCTTCGAGCCCGGAAAGGGCCAGAAACCGGCCCATGAGATCGCCATGCTCGGACAGCCAGCCGAGGATCGCAATCGCGATTGCTTCGGCACTCTCATTGTCGAGCACGGGTATTTTACGGGTCTCGCCCAATCTTTCTCGCATATTACGTCTTTTTAAACCTAATCGCACTAACCTTGCCGTTTGAAAAGCAAGAGAATCTGAATGTTCGCCACACTATATACAAGTGGTATGACATGCAAAATCGGGGTTTGAGCGAGGCGATATGCCCAAGCAGGTAATGATTGTCGAAGACAACGAGCTCAATATGAAGCTCTTCCGCGACCTGATCGAAGCGTCCGGATATAAGACGATCCAGACCAGAAATGGGATGGAAGCCCTCGACCTCGCCCGCAAACACCGGCCCGATCTCATTCTCATGGATATTCAATTGCCGGAAGTGTCCGGGCTCGAAGTGACGAAATGGCTGAAGGAAGATGACGAACTGCATGTCATTCCCGTCATCGCCGTTACCGCCTTCGCCATGAAGGGCGATGAGGAACGTATTCGGCAGGGCGGCTGCGAAGCCTATGTGTCCAAACCGATTTCGGTGCCGAAGTTTCTCGAGACGATCAAAACCTATCTTGGCGACGCCTGACGGAACCGATCATGACCGCGCGAATTCTTGTCGTTGACGATATTCCTGCCAATGTGAAGCTGCTCGAAGCGCGGCTGATCGCCGAGTATTTCGAAGTCCTGACCGCCTCCGATGGCTACCAGTGCCTTGAAATCTGCGCGAAGACACCGGTCGATGTCATCCTGCTCGACATCATGATGCCGGGCATCGACGGCTTTACGGTCTGCGAGCAGCTGAAATCCAACCCGCGCACGGCCCATATTCCGGTCGTCATGGTAACCGCGCTCGATCAGCCCGCCGACCGCGTCCGCGGTCTCAAGGCCGGCGCCGACGATTTCCTCACCAAACCGGTCAACGACATGCAGCTGATGGCGCGCGTCAAGAGCCTGGTGCGCCTCAAGTTCCTGAGCGACGAGCTGCGCCTGCGCGCCGAAACGGCGCGATCGATCGGACTTTCGGAAACTTCGAATGCGTTGCCGGAACTGAGCGACGAACCGGCTTCGATCCTGCTGGTCGATGGCCGTGCCAATTCGCAGGAACGTATCACCAAGGCGCTCAAGCCGATCGCCGAGGTCAAGCCGATCAACGATCCGCAGGCTGCCGTGTTCGAAGCCGCCGAAGGCTATTACGATCTGATCATCGTCAATTCGAATTTCGATGATTACGATCCGCTGAGACTGTGTTCGCAGCTGCGGTCGCTCGAACGGTCGCGGTTCATCCCGGTGCTTCTGGTTGTCGACCAGGGCGGCGAACCGATGGTGGTGCGCGCGCTGGAACTCGGCGTCAACGATTACATCCTGCGCCCGATCGATCCGAACGAGCTTCTGGTGCGCTGCCTGACGCAGATCCGCCGCAAGCGCTTCAACGATCAGCTGCGCGACAGCGTGCAGCAGACGATCGAGCTTGCCGTTACCGATGGGCTGACCGGGCTCAACAACCGTCGCTATCTCGACAAGCATATGAAGATGTTGTTCGAGCGCGCAATGGCGCGGAGCCGGCCGCTCTCGCTCTGCATCACCGACATCGACCGGTTCAAAGCGGTGAACGACACCTACGGCCATGACGCCGGCGATGAGGTGCTGCGGGAATTCGCAGCGCGGATACGCTCGACCGTCCGTGGCGCCGATCTAGCCTGCCGTTTCGGTGGCGAGGAATTCGTCGTCGTGATGCCGGACACCTTGCCGGATACGGCGGAAGCCGTTGCTGAACGGTTGCGGATCGCCATCGAGTCGCGTCCGTTCGTGCTGAAGCAAGAAGGGCTCGCGATTCCGTTGACGGCGTCGATCGGGATTTCATCGACCGTTTGGGGGGCAATGTCGCCTGAACAGCTGCTCAAACAGGCAGACAAGGCGCTTTATGAGGCAAAACACGGCGGCAGGAACCGAGTCGTGGCTGCCGCAGCCTGATGCGAGGCTGGATCAGCCCTCGCAAACCAGAGTTATCCACAGGTTTGTCGGATGAACAAAAAAGCATCGCAGCCTCGTTTTGCGGCATGCAATTGGTTTGAAAAAACGCAATAAAATCACGAGCGCGCATAATGAACCGCTGCGCTTGAATGTCCACTCCTAATATTTGTCATTTATTTTAGGTGTATTAAATAGTCATTTGTTTTCAGATAGATGGATGCGACGTCGCAAAATGGAAAATTGATCGCCGGAAACCATCTTTTTGCGAGAGGCCTCACAAAAATCAACCTTTAATGGCAATATTTACCCTGTTGTCCAAGTGGCTTTGCCGGCATGGCAGGGCCGCGGCGTGCACGATTGAAGCGTTAACCATTCTTCCTGATACAAAGGAGGCTGGTTAACAACCCGTTGATTTTCTCCCAAAATTGAGCAATGTTTCTTTCATCCAAAGGGAAACCCATCAAAAAGTTCGGTTCCCCATGATGCTCAGGTCCGCCGCATCTCCTGGGTCGTGGGGCCGGTCGGTCGATTGGTAAATTTAGCGGAGTCCTCGTTCTGCAGTTATTGGTTGGCCGACCCCCATTTGAAAACGCCACCGGCTTTTGAAGTCGGTGGCGTTTTCGATTCTGTGCCATTCCAAAACTACGCTGTTTTTCGGAACGGCTATTTTTCGAGCACGGCATTGTCATGGAAATGGGCATAAATCTGCTTGGCTACGGCTTCCGAAATGCCCGGAACGGTCATGAGATCGCCGATGGCGGCGCGGGAGACTGCCTTTGCGGTTCCGAAATGCTGGAGCAGCGCGCGCTTCCGCGTCGGACCGATGCCCGCGACCTCATCGAGCGGGTTGCTGACCATTTCCTTCTTCCGCCGCGCCCGGTGTGAACCGATGGCGAAACGATGCGCCTCATCGCGCAGGCGCTGGATGAAATAGAGAACCGGATCGCGCGGCGGCAGGGTGAAGCTGGCTTTGCCTTGCTGGAAGAACCGTTCGCGGCCCGCTTCACGATCCGCACCTTTGGCAACGCCGATCGCGACCACGCAATCCTCGACTCCCAGTTCGGCCAGGATAGCGCGAACGGCCGTCATCTGCCCCTGGCCACCATCGATCAGGATCACATCGGGCCAGGCCGGAAAGTTCGCATCTTCAGACGGGGGCTGTGTGCGGTCCGGCTTGCCCTGTTCCTTGAGAAGACGGGAGAAGCGCCGGGTCATGACTTCGCGCATCATGCCGAAATCGTCACCAGGCGTCAGGTCTTCGGACTTGATATTGAACTTCCGGTACTGGTTCTTGACGAAGCCCTCGGGCCCGGCCACGACCATGCCGCCGACGGCATTTGTACCCATGATGTGGGAGTTGTCGTAGATTTCGATGCGGGTCGGCACGTAGGGCAGGGCGAAGGTTTCGGCAAAGCCCTTGAGCAACCGCGCTTGCGACGATGTTTCAGCCAGCTTGCGGCCATGCGCCTCCCGGGCATTGTCGAGCGCGTGATCAACGACCTCGCGCTTTTCGCCCCGCTGCGGCGCATGGATATGCACCCGATAGCCGGACTTCTCTGTAAGAGCGTCCGACAGGAGATTCATTTCCTCGATCGGCTCCGAGAGCAGGATCTGCCGCGGGCAGGGCTTGTCGTCATAGAACTGCGCCAGAAAGGCATTGAGAACCTCTTCGGCGGTCATTGCCGGGTCGGCCTTGGGGAAATAGGCGCGGTTGCCCCAGTTCTGGCCGGTGCGGTAGAAGAACACCTGAATGCAGGAGAGGCCGCCATCGTGATGGATCGCGAAGACATCGGCTTCCTCGATCGAGGCCAGGTTGATTCCCTGATGGCCCTGAACATGGGAAAGAGCGGCAAGGCGATCCCGAAAGACGGCCGCGCGCTCGAAATCGAGATCTTCCGCCGCCTGGTTCATCGCGCCTGCGATCGATGCCTTGACGTTCTGGCTGCGGCCGGACAGGAAATCGCGTGCCTCTGCCACAAGCTGCCCGTAATCGCTATCGCTGAGCTCATGGGTGCAGGGGCCGGCGCAACGCTTGATCTGGTAGAGAAGGCAGGGGCGCGTGCGGCTCTCGAATGCGGAGTCCGTGCAGGTGCGCAGAAGAAAGGCACGTTGCAGCGAATTGATCGTGCGGCCGACGGCGGTTGCTGAGGCAAAGGGGCCGAAATAGTCGCCCTTGCGGGAGCGGGCGCCGCGATGTTTGAGAATGGCCGGAGCGCGATGATCGCCGGTGATGAGGATATAGGGAAAGGACTTGTCGTCACGCAGCAGAACGTTGAAGCGGGGGCGCAGCCGTTTGATGAGATTGGCTTCGAGCAGCAGCGCTTCGGTCTCGGTGCGGGTGAGCACGAATTCCATGTTCGCGGTTTCGCGCACCATGCGCGCCGTGCGGTTGGAATGGACGCGGCCCTGCGCATAGTTCGACACGCGCTTCTTCAGCGACCGCGCCTTGCCGACATAGAGCACTTCGTTTTCGGCATTGAGCATGCGGTAGACGCCGGGTGAGTTCGGCAGTTGCTTGACGAACTCGGCGATCAGATCCTGCCCCACGAGGCCGGTTTCCGGCAACGGCGTTTCGCGCCAGGCGATGGCGGGGCCAGCAGCCGGTTCGGCGACGATTTCGTCGTCCTCATCCTCGACTATCGTCTCGTCATAGAGAATCCCTCCATCGGAAGGGCTTCTGGGCGTCATTCGGGAATCTCCGTCACGTCGGGCGTCTGCCAGGCAAGATGCTGGCCGCCATCGATGGCAATCATCTGGCCGGTAATCGACGGCGTGTCAAAAAGAAAGCGAATGCTGCGGCCGAATTCCTCAAGGGCAGGGCCGGACTTGAGCAGCAGTCCATCGATCTGGGCCTGGAAATCCGCGTCCGTCTGGCGAATGCTCTTGAAGGTCGGGCCCGGCCCGAGCGCGTTGACCCGGATGCGCGGGGCAAGCGCCTGCGCGAGCGTCTGGGTCGCGGTCCAGAGCGCGGCTTTCGACAAGGTATAGGAATAGAAGCGTGGATTGAGCGCCCAGACGCGCTGGTCGATGATATTGACGACAAGGCCGCGCGCATGCGTCGGCAGGCGCTCCACCATTTCCGACGTCAGGATCGACGGCGCTTTGACATGGACGGCGAAGTGGCGGTCGAAGCGCGCCGTATCGAATTCGAGCACCGAATCGTCTTCGAAGATCGAGGCGTTGTTGACCAGAAGCCCGACCGGCCCAAAGGCCGATTCGGCCTCCGCCATGATTCGCCGGCAATCCTCTTCCGAAAGCAGATCGCCCTCGACAATTGTGGCCTTGCCGCCGTTATTTTTGATTTCGGACACCAGTCGCTCGGCATCCATTAGGGACCTATGTACATGGACCGCGACCGCAAAGTCATGGCGGGCGAGATCCATGGCGATGGCCGCGCCAATTCTGCGTCCGGCTCCGGTCACGAGGGCGACCCTTGGTGCAACTTCAGTCAATGTCTGGCTTTCTGCTTCGTTGTTTTTAAGATGCTGAAATATATAATGCACTGAAATCAGGTCGCAAATGTTAATTAAAGAATTTTTTTACCATAATTTACATAAGTATATTTTAGATTGAATAAAGCAAGCAATCATGCTTAATGAAATAATAATTGATATGGTGAACAAAATTCGTTCGAAAATTAATAAAATTCTCTCAATTGCCGCAAGATTTCCTTGAGAAATTCATAATTCGACAACTTCATTTCCGTATTTTCACGTCACAAATGCTTTCAATCCGAACGGGATTAAGGATCGCACAGAGCCATCGCTCTCTCCCGGGGCGGGTTCTGGAAAACTAGGAGTGTAGAAATGCGTAACCTGATCAAAACCCTCGCTGCCACTGTCCTGATCGCAGGTGCTGCTGGCTTCGCTCATGCTGCCGACGCTATCGATGAAGTGCCGGTTGCTCCGGAAGCCAACGATGTCGTAACCGCTCCCGGCGGTTGGGATGGCGCCTATGTCGGCGGCAAGGCCACCTACCAGTGGGGCAAGGTCAAGTCCGGCGCCGATTATGACGCCCAGGGCCTCGGCGCTGGTCTCTATGGCGGTTACAACATGCAGAACGGCCAGATCGTCTACGGTGGTGAAGCCGACCTGAACTATTCGGGCATCGACGCTACCCATGCCGGCGTGACCACCAAGCAGCGCCTCAACGGCTCTGTCCGTGGCCGTATCGGTTACGACCTCGAGCCGGCACTCGTCTACGGTACGGCCGGTCTTGCCGCCACCAACCTGAAGGCCAGCGACGCGACCTCCTCGACCGACAAGAACCTTCTCGGTCTGACGGTCGGTGCCGGTGTCGAAACCAAGATCACCGAATCGATCACGGCCCGCGCCGAATATCGCTTCAACAACTACCAGACCCAGACCTTCAACCTCGACAGCGGTGCAACCGATCGTGGCCTGAAGGAACACCAGATCAACCTCGGTCTCGGCGTTCGCTTCTGAGATTAGGCAATCTGAAAGAAAGGCCGGGTGTTCGCGCACCCGGCCTTTTTGCGTTTGGCATTTTAGAGATCAGGCCTGCGGCTTGAGCGCGACATAATCGGGGAAGAACCGTTCGAACTTCTGAGGCCAGGCTTTCAGCTTGCGGCGACCCTTTTCCCACTGACCGGCAAAACGCAGGTCGAGATAGCCGATCAATGCGGCGAGCGCAAAATGGCCGCCATGCAGCGCCTTGCCGGTCTTCGGCATGTTGTCGTTGATATAGTCGAGCCCGCGGGTCACTTTTTCCCAGTGACGATCGATCCAGCCCTGGTGGATCGTTTCCTCCGGCCGATAGCGGCGTTCGTAGATGATGGCGATCAGGCTGTCGATGATCCCGTCACAGAGCGCTTCGAGCACTTCTGCCTCCGTGCGCTTTTCGGCGTTGCGCGGATAAAGACGGCCCTTTGACTGCCGGTTCATATATTGCATGATCACGACACTGTCGTAGATCGCCTTGCCCTCGTCGGGCACCAGCACGGGAATACGGCCGAGCGGATTGTTGGCGATCAGCAGGTCCGGCTTTTCGTCGGTCTTGACCATTTCGGACGTGGCGGGAAAATCGAGATAACGGGCCGCCATCCGGACCTTTGCCGAATAGGGGGAGGCGGGGGAGCAAAGAATTTTCATTTTTCTCTCACGGAATGGGGGGAATGGAAACGGTACGCATGCGGCAGCCCTTGCGATCCACTTCGTCGCAATCGCGGAATTTCAGCGACCGTGTCATGCAGATGCGGATTTCGCTGAGCTTGCCGCCATCGCACCCGACGGCGATGGCTTCCGGCGTCAGGCCGGGGTTGCTGCGGATGAATTGTGTCTCGAGATCCTTGACGGCGACGTTGCGGGCGATATCGCCCTTGAAGAGCAGCGGCGGCAGCCGGATCCCGTCATAGGCCTGTCGGATCAGGCGAAAATAGGCAGCCTGGCCGAGGCCCGAACAGGTGCCATGCTTGCGCCATTCATGCCCGGCAAGCCCCATCGAGGGGATGATATCGAAATGCGGACGCACAAGCGTTTCGGGCACACGGTCCGGTTCGCGGCTGTCGC
The DNA here is from genome assembly GCF_030551875.1 of Fluviirhizobium alvei. GTDB lineage: Bacteria > Pseudomonadota > Alphaproteobacteria > Rhizobiales > Rhizobiaceae > Rhizobium_E > Rhizobium_E alvei. Next base: position 142,326 of record NZ_JAUOZU010000006.1, read on the forward strand.
AGAATTCCGGCCAGGACCGCTCGTTCTGCGGCCAGAGCCCATGAACCACAAAGCCGTAGCGGCGCGACCCATCGCACTGCCGGGTTCGGCCGCCCGGATCATTGTCCGCACACCAGGTGGGCGACCATGACAGGGAGAGGACGTAGAAATCGAAATTGCCCGGGCTTTCGGCCCGGGCGGAAAAAGAGGTCGCCACAAGGATGACGGCGGCCAGGACCGTTCTGAAAATGGCCGAAAGGCCCATCTCAGCGGACCGTCGAGCAGTTCTTTCCATAGACATGCCAGGGGTCGAGGCCCGAGATGCAGAATTCGAGGCCCGAGAGCGGCGGCGTGCCGGCAAAGCCCCAGTTGCTTTCAAGCAGATACCACATGTCGCGGGTCTGGCCGTCGTTCATAACCGCACGGGCGTGGCAGAACTTGCGGCCGACGCTGTGTTCCTCGTCGCGGGTGACTTCGCGACTCATTTTGGGGCTTTCGATATCGACCAGAAACAGGCGTTTGCCGATATAATTGCGGTACTTGCTGTCGACCTTGATCTTGAGCGCCTGCAGGACCCAGTCGGTGTCGCAGAAATCTTCCGAGTTCGGCAGCCAGCCGGCCTGTGCGGTCGGGGCGGAAAGCGGCGCTGCGGCAATGAGGGCGGCAAGAATGACTTTGATCGGCGACATGATGAAACTCCCGGAATTTGCCGCAATTTGGTCCAGATGTTTCCGGCTGGTCAAGTGCAAAACGGCCACAGGGAAACCAACAAAGACCTTGATCCACTGTCTGGGACCGTTTTGCCGTCCTTCGGCCGATGCAACGGTTGATTGCTTATGCCGAACGGGCTTGCATCACCGCCGTTCTTGCCGCAGGGAAGAGGCCTCGGCACCATTCTTTCCGCGCAGGCATCCGGCACATGAAACTCGTCCATATTTCCGACATTCATATCCATCCGCAGCCCATTCTCGATCAGGATCCGGTCGACCGGTTCCGCCAATGTCTGGCGCATGTCGCCGAATACCAGTCGGATGCCGATTGCGTGGTCATCACCGGAGACCTGACGCACCGTGGCGATCGCGAGAGCTATGAAATGCTGGCGGACATACTGGCAGTCTCGCCGCTCAAGGGTAGGTTGACGCCCCGCCTGCTGATCGGCAATCACGATCGGCGCGATGTCTTTCTCTCCGTCTTTGCCGATTCCGGGCGCGATACGGACGGTTTCGTGCAATGGAGCGAAGACCAGCCGGCCGGCCGGTTCATCTATATGGATTCAGTCGACCAGGGTGTCGACAGCGGCCGCTATTGTTCGGCCCGCCGCCAGTGGCTCGAGCGCGAACTCGAAGCGGCGAGCGATGCCGGAAAGGCCGCCTACCTGTTCCTGCACCACAATCCGGTGCCGATCCATGTTGCCAATGCCGATGCGATCGGCATCGTCGACGAGGCGGATCTGCGGGCGATCTTCAAGCGCCATGCCGGAACCATTCGCCACATCTTCTTCGGCCACTGCCATTTCACGCTGAGCGGCGTGGTGGACGGTATTGCCTATTCGGCACCGCGTTCGACCAACCACACCTGCTGGCCGGACTTCTCCGGCATCGTCGATCGCATGGGCTATGGCGATCTCGCACCCAACTACAATGTCTGTTTCCTGACGCCGGACCATAGCACCATCCATTCGATCGATTATCTCGACGAAGCGAAGGTGAAGTGGCGGCTGGACTGAGGATCAGGCTTCGGGGCGGATCCATTCGTTGACGAAAGAAGCCGCTTGATCCTGTGCCAAGGTCGTCCGCAGGAAGGGCAAAAGCGCATCCATCTCGCCCTTCAGCGTATAGGGCGGGTTGACGACGATGAGACCCGATCCGGAAAGGCCGGTCGTGTCGCGATCGCTCTTCACTGACAGTTCGAGCCGCAGCATTTTCGGGATTTCGAGATCATGGAGATCCTTGAGGAAATACCTGATCGGCGCGCCCTGCTTGAGTGGATACCAGAGGCAGTAGATGCCGCCCGGAAATTTCCGCCAGGCCTTGCCGAGCCCATCGACGAGCCGCTTGTATTCGCCATCGAGCTCGAAGGGCGGATCAACGAGAATGATGCCGCGCTTCTCCTTCGGCGGCACATGGGCGTTCATCGCCAGCCAGCCATCGAGTTCGGTCACCCGGGTCTGGAAATCGTCGGCGAAATTGGCTTTCAGCGTTTCGGCATCGGCGGGATGCAGTTCCATCAGGGACAGCCGGTCCTGCTTGCGCAGAAGCAGGCGGGCGATCTTCGGCGAGCCGGGATAATGGCGGATCCGCCCATCGGGATTGAGCGCCGCAATCGTCTCGAAATAGGAGGAGAGAAGCGGCGCAATGGCGGCAGGCAGCGGTTTTCCGAACAGTTTGCCGATCCCATCATGCCACTCGCCGGTCTTCTGCGCTTCCTCGCTCGACAGGTCGTAGAGACCGATGCCGGCATGGGTGTCGATCACGCGGAACGGCTTGTCCTTGAGCTTCAGATAGTCGATGAGCCGGGCAAGGACGGCATGTTTCAGAACGTCCGCGAAATTGCCGGCATGGTAGATATGGCGATAGTTCATGATGTCCGGTGATGCTCAGATGATTTTTATCAATAGGCGAGGGCGCACCTTTGCCCGTCGCTCGCTTTGTCCTATAGAAAATGCATGAACATTGCGACCGGCACTCTCCAAAAAAACACCATCGGCCATTCGGCATGCCCGCATGACTGTCCCTCCACCTGTTCGCTCGATATCGAAATCGGAGCGGATGGACGCATCGGCCGCGTTCGCGGCGCCGAAGACAATTCCTATACGGCCGGCGTCATCTGCGCCAAGGTGGCGCGCTATGCCGAGCGCCTCTATCATCCCGACCGGCTGATGCACCCGATGCGCCGCAAGGGTGCGAAGGGCGCTGGTACCTGGCAGCGGATCGACTGGAATGATGCCCTCGACGAGATTGCCGAGGCCTTTCTGAAGGCGGAGGCCCGGCATGGGACCGAAGCGGTCTGGCCCTATTACTATGCCGGCACCATGGGCTGGGTTCAGCGCGATTCCATCGATCGCCTGCGGCATGCCAAGAAATATTCAGGGTTCTTCGATACCATCTGCGTCAACCCGGCCTGGACCGGCTATGCGCTCGGCACCGGCAATCTGCGCGGCGTCGATCCGCGCGAGATGACCCAGTCCGATTGTATCGTGATTTGGGGCACCAATGCGGTCGTGACCCAAGTCAATGTGATGACGCATGCCATCCGCGCCCGCAAGGAGCGCGGTGCGAAGATCATCGCCATCGATATCTACGACAATCCGACGATGAAGCAGGCCGATATCGCGCTCGTTCTGCGTCCGGGCACCGATGCGGCACTCGCCTGCGCGGCGATGCATGTCGCCTTCCGCGACGGCTATGCCGATCGTGCCTATCTTGCCGCCTATACAGACGATCCTGCTGGGCTCGAAGCGCATCTTCAGACCAAGACGCCGGCCTGGGCCGCTGAAATCACCGGCCTTTCGGTTGAGGCGATCGAGGAGTTCGCCCGCATCGTCGGCACGACGAAAAAGACCTTCTTCCGGCTCGGCTACGGCTTCTCGCGCTCGCGCAACGGCACGGTTTCCATGCATGCGGCGCTGTCGTTGCCGACGGTTCTGGGCTCCTGGCAGCATGAAGGCGGCGGCGCGTTCCACACCAATTCCTCGATCTTCGGCATGCGCAACGGTCTTCTGACCGGCAAGAGCCTCATCGATCCCACGATTCGCAATCTCGATCAGTCCCATATCGGCCGCATCCTGACCGGCAACGCTGAGTCGCTGCGGAACGGGCCGCCGGTGACCGCAATGCTGATCCAGAACACCAATCCGGTCAATGTCATGCCCGAACAGCGGCTGGTGCGGCAGGGTTTCCTGCGCGAGGACCTGTTCGTTGCCGTGCATGAGCAGTTCATGACCGAGACGGCCGAACTTGCCGATCTCGTGCTGCCGGCGACCATGTTCGTCGAACATGACGATATCTATCGCGGTGGCGGCCAGAGCCACATCACACTCGGGCCGAAACTGGTCGAGCCGCCCGAGGATGTGCGCACCAACCTGTTCGTCATCGAGGAACTGGCCAAGCGTCTCGGCGTTGCCGATAGGCCCGGCTTTGGAATGACGGAACGTGAGCATATCGAGGAGATCCTGTCAGGTCCCGGCCTGCCGACCTATGACGAACTGCTCGCCGACAAATGGGTCGATCGCCAACCGGATTTCCGCACGGCGCATTTCCTGGACGGGTTCGGCCATGCCGACCGCAAGTTCCATTTCCGGCCGAACTGGACCGATCCCGCCAACCCGATGAGCCCGCCCGCCAACATGGAGCCGATGGGGCCGGTTGCCGCGCTGCCGGTTTTTCCGGATTACTGCGCAGTGGTCGAAGAGGTGGATGAAGCCCATCCCTATCGCCTTGCCACGCCGCCGGCGCGCAATTTCCTCAATTCGAGCTTCACCGAGACGAAATCGTCTCGCAGCAAGGAAGGCCGACCGGAACTGATGCTGTCGAATGCTGATGCGGAAGCGCTCGGCATTGCGACCGGCGATGTGGTGACGATTGGCAACGAACGCGGTTCGGTGCGCATCCATGCGCGTATCACCGATACGGTCCGCAAGGGCGTGCTTATTGCCGAGGGCATTTGGCCCAACCGGGATCATCTCGATGGCGAAGGCATCAACACCCTGACCGGAGCGGATTCGGTGGCGCCGTTCGGCGGCGTCGGCCTGCACGACAATCGCGTCTGGCTCAAGCCCTGACCGTCACGAGACGGTCTTGATTGCATGCCAGAGCGTGGTCGCCAACAATCGTCAGGATAGGAACATGGATTCGAAAGTGCTGCCGCGCGTCACCGTGGTTTCGGCGGAAACCCTGCATAGGCGGTTCGTGCATCTGCAGAAAATGAAAATCGAGCATGCGACCATGAAGGGCGGTCGCCAGACTGTCGAGCGCGAGGTGCATGACCATGGCAATGGCGCGACGATCCTGCTCTATGATCCGGTGCGCAAGACGGTCGTGCTGGTGCGCCAGTTGCGCGTCCCCGTGTTCATGAACGGCCATGATGGCTGGCTGATCGAAACACCGGCGGGCCTTCTCGATGGCGACCATCCGGACGTGGCGATCTGCCGCGAGGCCATGGAAGAAACCGGCTATCGGGTCGAAAAGGCGGATTATCTGTTCGACGCCTACATGTCGCCTGGTGCGGTCACTGAGCGCGTCTCCTTCTTCGCAGCCGAAATCGACACCAGTAAACGTGCTGGCGAGGGAGGTGGTCTCGATGAGGAAGGCGAGGATATCGAGATCCTCGAACTGCCGCTCGCTGATGCCTTCGCCATGATCGGACGTGGCGAAATCTGCGACGCCAAGACCATCATTCTGTTGCAATGGGCGGTGATGAAATACGGACTTGCAGCCTGAATCCTATCAGGCAGCGCCCTGGCGCTTCGATCAGAACCGACCCTTCAGGCCGAAGCTGATGGTGGCGGAGGTGAAGTCGCCGCCTGCTCCATTACGGAACCAGCTCTTGTCACCCGTGACCGTGTCGATCATCCTCGTGTCGGCCTTCACACGTGCCATATGGTCGAAACTGCCCGACGCGTAGAGCTGGATATTGTCCCGCAACGCGTAGCCGATCGATGCATCAAGGCCGACGGTCGGGGTCGTGAAATAGTGATCGATGAAGCGCAGGTCGCGCATCCAGTGATCGTCGGTTCCTTTGGCATCAAAGGCCAGGCCGGCCTTCAAACCGCCCGTCAGGCTCCAGCGGCCCTGACTATGGGTAAAGTTGGCGGCCAGGAAAGGCGCCGGCCATTGCTGGCGATAGGAAATGCCTTTCTCTCCGTCGGGAAAATCGCCGCGATCTGCCCGCCATCCGGTATCGGAATAGATGTAGGAACCGCCATAGGCCGCCCATTTGACATCGGTATAACTTACACCGGCACCAAGGCCGATTTCGGTGCCGCCCCGTTCGAGAACGGTCCTGCCAAGCTCGATATCGCCGGTGAAATAATGGTTGAGGCGGGTGTCGGGATGTTGAGAGCGGTGCGACCAGGGGCGACCGATATAGAACCAGTCGTAATCGGTCATGAAGCCGTCACCGGCAAAACCCGCGGTGGCCTTGATCCTGACGTAGAAATCCTTCTCGAGATCGATCGCGACATCGCCCGTCACGGTCTGCACCCAGTCCGATTTCCAGATCAGCTGCGACACCTTCGCCTTGCCTTCATAGACGAATTCGTTGGCCCTCAGCGAGGTGATGCCGTAGCTGCCAGAAAAGGTGACGGCGCCATCAACCGATTGCAGCACCATGTCGGCTGCGGCAGCTGGCGTGACCGATACTATAAAACCTGCCGTAAAAAGCGCGAATCGTCTGCCCGTCATGTGTCCCTCCCGCCAAGTATATTAGGAGAATAGGCAGATCGCTGCCTGCGATCAATGGCGGTTCTCTGCGACGTCGGTCGAGGCGACCAGGCTGCCATAGGTTGCCGAAGCAGAAAGCCGGATCATCGGTGTACCGCGATCGAGCCGACCGGCAATCGAGAGGTTGGCGATCGAACAATTACCGGCATCCTTGCGGATCCGCATGCAGGTTGCCGCGATATCGCGATAGATCCTGTCGCGCTGGAGGCCTGTCCTTTCGAAATAGAGCCGCTGGCCGATTGCAGCACGGCCGGGGCTGGCCTTGGTGATCACAAAGGTCTGCCGTCCCGGCGGTGTCGCACCGAAGGCCGCCTTTTCGGCGAAGGCCAATTGGAACTGGTATTCGTAGGACTGGCTGCCCGATGGCCGTCCCATCGCCGACATTATGGCACAATCGGCTGCGAGCGTTTCAAGAAGCCGCTGGCATTCCTCTTCGGCGAGCGACTGGGTGCGCGATGCGGCAAGGTCGATCAGGGCTTCGGGCGAAAGCGCCTTCTTCTTCGCGCGCATATCGCCGAGCGGCACTTCGATGCTGATCACGGCAAGCCGTTCCGGCATGATGGCTGCGTGACCCATCATGAGACGATAGGCGTACCGTTGGCTGGCGGTGGCCAGGCTCGCGGGATCGACATCGCTGGCAAGCGTTTCGGCCTCGTCTTTCCAGGTCCGTTCGCTTGCTACCGCCTTGGTGGATAGAATGGCAAGGTTGGCGGCACTATAGGTCTGCAACAGGGTCAATACCGTGAAAGGCAACAGCACGAGAACGCCCAAAGCGATGAGAAAGGCGCGTTGCCCTTTGCTCAAAGCCTGAAAATGCGAAAACCAAGACTTCATGCGCATCCCACCCGATCGATAGGATGTCATTGACGCGCAGGCTCGTTAATCGGGTCTTAATTTTCCGGTTTTGGAGCGCAGAAGGGGCAGGCAATTGGAGTTTGCCTTTCGCTCAGGTTATCGCTTCGGCACGCACTGTGCCGAAACGGATCAACCGAGCGAGATCAGCATCTGGCGATCGTCGGTCGCCGTGCCGGCGCCGAACAGCCGCGTCACGGCCGTGCGGTAGAGCTTGTGTTCGGCGGTCAGCACCCGCGCCGCCAGGGCTTCGGCCGTGTCGCCCGTCAGAACGGGAACCACGGCCTGTGCGATCACCGGACCTTCATCCATACCCTCGGTCACGTGATGAACCGTGCAGCCCGACACTTTCATGCCGGCATCGATGGCCCGCTGATGGGTGTGGAGGCCGGGGAAGAGCGGCAGGAGCGACGGGTGGATATTGATGATCCTTCCCTCGAACGGCCGGATGAAGCTTCCCGAAACCAGCCGCATATAGCCGGCGAGGCAGAGGAATTCGACGCCCTCTGCCGCAAGGTGATCGAGGATCGCCTGTTCATGGTCGGCTTTCGATCCATAGGTCCGGCGCTCGAAGACGGTTGCCTTGACGCCAAGCGCCTCGGCCTTCGCCAGTCCGCCTGCATTCGCCTTGTCGGAGACGACTGCAACGAATTCGACCGGGAAGGACGGATCGCGGGCAGCCTCAAGCAGCGCCACCATGTTGGAGCCGCCGCCGGAAATCAGGATCGCGCCGCGTTTGCGTCCGCTCATAGGCCGAGCTTGCCCCGGTAGATAACGCCGGGACCGTCGGCTTCGCGCGTCACCATGCGTCCGAGAGCCATGACGGTTTCGCCCGACTCGGCAAGCACTTCGGCCACGAAATCGGCCTTGTCGTCGGGCACGACCACGATCATGCCGACGCCGCAATTGAAGGTGCGCAGCATTTCGCGTTCGGCAACGCCGCCGGCCTTGGCCAGCCACGAGAAGACCGGCTTGACGGGAACCGAGCCGAGATCGATTTCCGCCGCAAGGGTCTTGGGCAGAACGCGCGGGATGTTTTCCGGAAAGCCACCGCCGGTGATGTGGGCAAGGGCCTTGACGGCACCGGTCTTGCGGATTGCGTTCAGAAGCGGTTTCACATAGATGCGGGTCGGCGTGAGAAGCGCTTCACCGAGCGTCTGGTCGCTGTTGAAGGGCGCCTGCGAATTCCAGTTCAGGCCCGACAGTTCGACGATCTTGCGGACCAGCGAGTAACCGTTCGAATGAACGCCGGACGACGCCAGGCCCAGGATCACATCGCCTTCATTGATGTCACCGGCCGGCAGCAGCTGGCCGCGTTCGGCCGCACCCACGGCAAATCCGGCAAGGTCATAATCGCCTTCGCGATACATGCCGGGCATTTCGGCGGTTTCGCCGCCAATCAGCGCGCAACCGGCCTGGCGGCAACCTTCGGCAATGCCGGAAACGATCGCAGCACCCTGGTCGGGATCGAGCTTGCCGGTTGCGAAATAGTCGAGAAACAGAAGCGGTTCGGCCGCTTGCACCACGAGATCGTTGACGCACATCGCGACGAGGTCGATGCCGACCGTGTCATGGATGCCGGCTTCGATGGCGACCTTGAGCTTGGTGCCGACGCCGTCATTGGCTGCCACCAGGATCGGGTCGGTAAAGCCTGCGGCCTTGAGATCGAAAAGGCCGCCGAAACCGCCGATCTCGACATCGGCGCCGGGGCGGCGGGTGGAGCGCACATAGGGCTTGATCTTTTCCACCATCAGATTGCCGGCATCGATATCGACCCCGGCATCCGAGTAGGTCAGGCCGTTTTTGCCGTGCTCGCTCATGGCGCTCTCCGTTCGGTTCATGTCCTGCGCGCGCAATGGCACGATGGCCGCCGAAGTTCAAGCTTTCTTGCCAGAAATCCCGTGATTTCCGCTTGGCGCGCAGCCTGCATTCACTCCGCAGCCACCTGCTGATCGGTGCCGCGCGCATCGGAGGTCTCCGTCGCATCGAGCGGCCCCCAGTCCGGATGTGGCGGCAGAAAGGGCAGTTGCAGGACCTGCAGGTCAAAGCCGCGTTCGACGGCGCGCGCAAAACGCGGCGTTTTTCATCGCGCTTTTGGGTGCCCCAGAAAATCTGTGCGTCAGAGCAGGAAAGAGGTAATATTTATCGATCGGGTCAACGGATTTTTTAACATCTCCGGCATTCACGCAAAGAATAAAGCTCCGATTTGCGACGTAATCCTATCGCCTCTCTTAGCAGAGGAGGGGTGTTTTAGTAGAGTCAAGGCTCTACATCGAAAACTTGGAGGCTCAGAATGGCAAGAGATCCGGATGGCAATACGACGGGGACCAACGGCGATGACGTGCTCTGGGGAACGGCATTTGTTCTCGGCGATGGGTCCCTCGACAATTATGGTGATGATGACCTGAATGGTCTTGGCGGCAACGACATTATCTTCGGCGACATCTATCATAATGGAGATGACTTTACCGAGGGCGATGTCATCCATGGTGGCACCGGCAACGACACGCTCTACGGCGATTGCGGGACGGACGAGCCGAACTGGACGATCACCACAAATGGTGGTTCCGATGCCCTCCACGGCGATGCCGGTAACGACAAGCTTTATGGCCAGTATGGTTCTGACCAGTTATGGGGCGGCGCAGACGGCGACACACTCGTCGGCGGCCTCGGCGGCGACAATCTGCACGGCGACGGCGGCAACGATATTCTGTGGGCGGATCTTGAAAACACGTCCACTGGCGCGCAATCCGCCACGAATAATCTTTATGGCGGCAATGGCCAGGACAAGCTTTACGGCGGCAACGGATTTGACGGCCTTTTCGGTGATGCCGGCAACGACACGATCTGGGCCAATAATGGCGATGACGATATAGAAGGCGGCGATGGCGAAGACCTCGTCTATGCCGGCCAGGGCTCCGACCGGATCGAAGGGGGAGGTTTCTCCTCTGAGAATGACAGCGGCGACATTCTGTATGGCGAAGCCGGCAGCGATACGATCTTCGGCCAGGGTGGCGATGACAGCCTTTATGGTGGCGCTGATGCTGACAAGCTCTACGGCGATGAGGGCAATGACCTCATCGATGGCGGCGCTGGCGCGGATTCGTTTTACTGCGGCGCTGGAAACGACACCTACATCATCGATAACAGCCAGGATCTGATGGTCTGGGACTATTCGGACACTGGCCGGGATCTCGTCAAAGCTTCGGTCAACTGGGCATTGGGTGACTATCAGGAAAACCTGACCCTCACCGGGCCGACGGCGATCAAGGCCACCGGAAATGACGGCAAGAATATCATCGCCGGTAACGCCGCAGCCAACCAGATCTTTGGCAAGGGTGGTGCGGACAGCCTGACAGGCAATGGTGGCGCTGATCAGTTTCTTTTCAAATCGATTGCCGATTCCACTGTTGGCGTAGTCGGCCGCGATACGATTACCGATTTTCGGGCCGGCCAGAACGATATCATCAACCTCGATACCATCGATGCCAACAGCCGCAAAGCCGCGGATCAGGATTTCACCTTCATCGGCACTCAAGGCTTCCAGGATCAGGCAGGCGAATTGCGGTTCGAAAAAGCCAACGGTGACACATTCGTCTATGGCGATACGAATGGCGATGGAACTGCTGATTTTTCGATCAGACTCGAGGGCGCTATCAATCTGGTTCGGTCGGATTTCGATCTCTGATGGCCGCTGTAGCGCGATCGGCCATGAGGGGGCTCCCTATGATCGATCGCGCCGCCTGCGCACTTGACCGTGATTGAGGAAGCGGCCTATCTCCATGCGATGAAGCATCAATTACGGGTTCCAGAAATGACGACACATATTTCCGGTCAAAGTCTCCGGCGCCAGATCTATTTCTGGCTGGTCGTGCTCGTCCTCTTCGTAGGCTTCCTGTTCCTGTTCCGCTCCATCCTGCTGCCCTTCGTTTCGGGCATGGCGCTGGCCTATTTTCTCGATCCGGTGGCGGATTGGCTGGAGCGCCGCGGCCTGAGCCGCATGATGGCGACATCGCTGATCCTTCTGTCCTTCGTCTTCATCTTTGCGCTGTCGCTCATCATCATCATCCCGCTATTGGTCACGCAGGCGTCGGATTTTGCCGTCAAGCTGCCGGGCTACATCACCCAGCTCCAGTCGCTTGTCACCGATGCCAATGCGCATTACCTACCGGACTGGCTGAAAGGGCAGATGGGGACGCTCAAGGAAAACCTGTCGAAATATCTCGGCGAGGGCGTGAGCTTCGTTGCCTCGCTTCTGGGCCAGATTTGGAATTCCGGCATGGCGCTCGTCGATATCCTGTCGCTTCTGGTCATCACGCCGGTCGTCGCCTTCTATATCCTGCTCGACTGGGACAATATGGTCGCCAAGGTCGACAGCTGGGTGCCGCGCGACTGGCTGAAGGTGGTGCGCCAGCTTTCAAACGAGATGAATGATGCGATTGCCGGCTTCGTGCGCGGGCAGGGCTCGATCTGCCTCATCCTGGCGATCTTCTACGGTGCCAGCCTCTCGATCGTGGGCCTGAATTTCGGCCTGCTCATCGGCCTCGTATCCGGCCTCGTCTCCTTCATTCCCTATCTGGGCTCGCTGCTCGGACTGGTGCTCTCGGTCGGCGTAGCACTGGTGCAGTTCTGGCCGGATTATCCCTGGGTGATCCTGATTGGCGGCATCTTCTTCTTTGGCCAGATCGTCGACGGCTACATCCTGCAGCCGAAACTGATCGGCGAAAAGGTGGGGCTGCATCCGGTCTGGCTGATGTTCGCCCTTCTCGCCTTCGGCGCGCTGTTCGGCTTCGTCGGGCTGATGGTGGCCGTACCGGTTTCGGCCTCGATTGCGGTTCTCGTCCGTTTTGCGATTTCGCGCTATCTTGAGAGCGATCTCTATTATGGCGGCTCGGAGCGGGATGACGACAAGACCACCATCGTCATCTCGGTCGAGAAATGAGCCGCCTTTCAGGTGACGGACAAGCATGACGCATTCCCATCGTTCCGGTAAAAAGGGGCCCGACCAGTTACCGCTCGCCTTTCCTGTCGAAAGTGCGGCGGGGCGCGAGGATCTCGTTGTGTCCGATCCTGTCAGTGCCGCTGCTGCAATCATCGATCGCTGGCCGGACTGGCCGTCGCCGGTCGTCATAATCACCGGTCCGCAGGGCTCGGGCAAAACGCATCTTGCGCAGGTCTGGCAGGATTTCAGCCATGCCGTCGCGATCCATCCGGACGGATCGGGGGAGGCGGTGCCGCTTGCCGGCGCCGGCCCGGTTCTGTTCGAGGATGCCGATCGCAGGGGCTTCGACGAGACCGAATTCTTCCATGTCATCAACGCGGTCAGGAGTGCCGGCACCACCTTGCTTGTGACGGCCCGCGCCTGGCCGCTCTCCTGGGGCGTCAGGTTGCCGGACCTGTCCTCGCGACTGAAGGCGGCGACGACGGTCGAAATCGGTCCGCCCGACGATCTTCTGCTGACGCAGATCTTCTTCAAGCTGTTTGCCGATCGCCAGCTGGTGATCGATGAGCGGCTGGTTGCCTACATGGTTTCGCGCATGGAACGGTCGCTCGCCTCGGCGCAGGCGATCGTCGAAAGGCTGGATCTGCTGGCACTTGCGCGTGGCACCCGCATCACGCGGTCACTGGTGGCCGAAGTGCTCGATGAGGTCGCCGGCGAAGATCAGGATTGAACTGTCATCTAACTGTCGTCATTGTGTAATAATGCCGGCCCACAACATAGCCGACTGATGCATGAGCCTGGATGAAATTGGATGGATACGATCGTTCCCGAGACCCAAGAAAACGCAAATCCGGCCGCCGAGCCAGCGGTTCAGTCGCTGATGGAGAGCCCCGAACGCTTCATCAATCGCGAATTCTCCTGGCTGCAGTTCAACCGGCGTGTGCTTGAGGAAACCCTCAACACCGGTCATCCGCTGCTGGAACGTGTCCGCTTCCTGTCGATCTCGGCCAACAATCTCGACGAGTTCTTCATGGTTCGCGTCGCGGGTCTTGAAGGGCAGGTGCGGGCCGGTATCGCGATCAAGAGCCCCGACGGCAAGATGCCGGCCGAGCAGCTCGATTTCATCCTCCGCGAAATCAACAATCTGCAGATGGAACAGCAGGCTGCACTTGCCGTTCTGCAACAGTATCTCGCGCGTGAGGACATTCTCATCGTCCGCCCCGCGGCCCTGAGCCGCGAAGACAAGAAGTGGCTGGATCGCGAATTTTCCGAGCAGATCTTTCCGGTGCTGACGCCGCTCTGCATCGATCCGGCGCATCCGTTTCCGTTCATTCCCAACCTCGGATTTTCGATCGGGTTGCAATTGACCAGCCTCACCGGCAAGGAGCCGATGACGGCGCTTATCCGTCTGCCGCCGGCTCTCGACCGCTTCGTGCGGCTGCCGGATCACGAAAACACGCTCCGTTACATCACGCTTGAAGATATCGTGCTCCTGTTCATCGACAAGCTCTTTCCGGGCTACAAGGTCGATGGTTCGGGCACCTTCCGCATCATTCGCGACAGCGATATCGAAGTGGAGGAAGAGGCCGAAGATCTGGTGCGCTTTTTTGAAACAGCGCTCAAGCGCCGCCGTCGCGGTTCGGTCATCCGCATCGAGACCGACAGTGAAATGCCGCAATCGCTGCGCCAGTTCGTGACCCACGAACTTGGCGTGCCGGAAAACCGGATCGCCGTTCTGCCCGGTCTTCTGGCGCTCAACACCCTGTCCGAGATCGCCAAGGCGCCGCGCGACGATCTGCGCTTCGAACCGTATAATGCCCGCTACCCGGAGCGGGTGCGCGAACATGCCGGCGATTGCCTGGCCGCGATCCGGGAAAAGGACATGATCGTCCATCATCCCTACGAGAGCTTTGATGTGGTCGTGCAGTTCCTGATCCAGGCCGCGCGCGATCCGGATGTGGTGGCGATCAAGCAGACGCTCTACCGGACCTCCAACGACAGCCCGATCGTGCGCGCACTCATGGATGCGGCGGAAGCCGGCAAATCAGTCACGGCGCTGGTCGAGCTCAAGGCCCGTTTCGATGAAGAGGCCAACATTCGCTGGGCGAGGGACCTTGAACGCGCCGGCGTGCAGGTCGTGTTCGGTTTCATCGAACTCAAGACCCATGCGAAGATGAGCATGGTCGTCCGCAAGGAAGATGGCCGCCTGAGAACCTACTGCCATCTCGGCACCGGCAACTACCATCCGGTGACGGCGAAGATCTATACCGATCTGAGCTATTTCACCTGCAACCCGGTGATCGGCCATGACATGGCCAATGTCTTCAACTTCATCACCGGTTACGGCGAACCGGAAGCCGGCATGAAACTCGCGGTTTCGCCCAACACGCTGCGTCCGCGCATCCTCAAGCATATCCGCGAGGAAATCGAGTTCGCGAAGGCTGGCAAGCCGGCGGCGATCTGGATGAAGATGAATTCGCTGGTCGATCCCGAAATCATCGATGCGCTCTATGAGGCCAGTGCCGCCGGCGTCAAGATCGAGATGGTCGTGCGCGGCATCTGCTGCCTGAGGCCGCAGGTGCCGGGACTGTCCGAAAACATCTGGGTCAAATCGATCGTCGGACGCTTCCTTGAACATAGCCGCATCTTCTGTTTCGGCAATGGTCACGGCCTGCCGCACGAGAAGGCGCTCGTCTATATCGGCTCGGCCGACATGATGCCGCGCAACCTCGATCGACGTGTCGAAACCCTGGTGCCGCTGATCAACAAGACTGTGCACGAGCAGGTGCTTAACCAGATCATGCTGGCCAACCTGATTGACAACCAGCAGTCCTACGAGATACTTCCCGACGGAACCTCAAGGCGCCTTTCGGCACGTGAAGGGGATGAACCGTTTAACGCGCAGCTGTATTTCATGACCAATCCCAGCCTTTCCGGTCGTGGTGAAGCCTTGAAATCGAGCATGCCAACGCTGATTGCCGGAAGGCTTTCTTCCGGACGGAAGTAAATCGGACTCTTATGGTTGAATCAGAGGCCCAGGGGCGCTTGCCCGGCATCGAGCCTGTTTCGATTATCGACATTGGCTCCAACTCCATTCGCCTTGTGATCTATGAGGGGCTCAATCGTGCCCCCGCCGTTCTGTTCAACGAAAAGGTTATGTGCGGCCTCGGCAAAGGCCTTGCACAGACCGGGAGCATGGACGAGGAGAGTGTTGCGCGTGCGCTTGCGGCCCTGCACCGGTTCAAGGCGCTGTCGGATCAGGCTCGTGCCCGCACCGTCTATGTGATTGCGACGGCAGCAGCACGCGAAGCCAAGAACGGGCCGGAGTTCATCGAAAAGGCGCAGATCATTCTCGGACGCCATATTCGCTTACTTTCCGGAGAGGAAGAGGCGAAGTTCTCGGCGTTGGGCATCATCTCCGGCTACTATGATGCCGACGGAATCTGCGGCGATCTCGGCGGTGGTTCCCTCGAACTCATCGATATCCGCGGTAAGGCCTATAGCAGCGGTCTTACGACGCCGCTTGGCAGCCTGCGCTTGTCAGAACAGGCCGATGGCTCGCTGTCGAAAGCGGCCAACATCGCCCGCAAGACCCTGCGGTCGGTGGATTTTTTGAAGGATGGCAATGGTCGCACCTTCTATGCAGTCGGCGGCACCTGGCGTTCGATCGCGAAACTGCATATGCAACTCCGGAACTACCCGTTGCATATGGTGCAGGATTATCGCCTCGGCCTCGATGAAACGCTGATTTTCCTTGAGGATGTCATTCGCGGTAAGGATCAGAAGGATCCGGCCTGGCAGGCAATTACCCGTTCGCGCCGGTCACTGCTTCCCTACGGCGCCGTTGCCATGCGTGAGGTTCTCGCTGAAATGCGGCCCGCACGGATTTCCTTTTCCGTTCAGGGCGTACGCGAGGGCTATCTTTATTCGCTGTTGCCGGAATCGATCCGCAAGCAGGATCCGCTGTTGTCGGCCGCTGGGGAACTGGCCGTTCTGCGTGCCCGTTCGCCGGAACATGCGCGCGAACTTGCCGACTGGACCGGGCAAATGATGCCCGTCTTCGGTATTCGCGAGACCGTCGAGGAGGGCCGTTACCGCCAGGCCGCCTGCTTGCTGGCCGATATTTCCTGGCGAGCGCATCCGGATTATCGCGGGCTTCAGGCCCTCAACATCATCGCCCATTCGTCCTTCATCGGCATTACCCATCCGGGCCGCGCCTATATCGCACTCGCTAATTACTATCGGTTTGAAGGACTGAATGATGACAGCGCGACCGGCGAACTGACGTCGATCGCCACGCCGCGCCTGCTCGAACTGGCAAAACTGCTGGGGGGGCTGTTGCGCGTCGTCTATCTGTTTTCGGCATCGATGCCCGGTGTGGTGCGCAACCTGCGTTTCGAGCCGGCGGCTGCGCCGGAATCCGCGACGGATCTGGAACTCGTCGTGCCCGCCGCCTATCGGGAGTTTGCAGGCGAGCGGATCGAAGGGCGTCTGCAACAGCTGGCCAAGCTGACTGGTCGCAAGCTTGCCTTCCGCTTCGAATGAAAACGGGCCCGAAGGCCCGTTATGCTGGAAGCTGAACTGCGGGGGGTCAGAGGATGAAATTGTCCTCGGTGATCTCCCAGCGTTCGACACCATCGAGTTTCAAAGCATTGCCATCGCTCAGAACCACGATCACGTCGCCCCGATCGCCGCCGCCACCGCAGCGATGCTCACCATGATGACCGCGACCACCTTCGGTCATGATATTGGCGTCGAGGAAATCCTCGATATCGATATCGAGCCCGAGCGCCGAAAGATCGATCACATCGGACCAAGCATCGAAATCGTCGATCACATCGAGACCGGACTTGGCCTCGAATGTAAACGTGTCGCTGCCCTTGCCGCCGAGCAGGAAGTCGTTGCCCTTGCCGCCGGAGATCGTGTCGTCGCCGACACCACCCATAAGCTTGTCAGCGCCGGCATTGCCGAGAAGCGTGTCGTCCCCCTTGCCGGCGAACAGGTAATCGCCGAAGCCTGACCCTGAAATGGTTTCATCACCGCCGAGGACCAGGTCGAGAACAGCTTCGGTATCAAAACTCACCAGAGCCTTCACGAAGGCCTTGAGGGACATATCAAGGTCAGAGATCGACCAGTCGGCCTTGCCCGGGCCATCAATCGAGAAACTGTCAACGGTACCGCCCTTGATGATCGGGAGGCCGTTGCTCTTGAGCGCGATGTCAAAACCGGAGCCATCGATGGCGAATGTCCAGTTGTTGCCGAAGGTTACGCTCAAATGCTTACGGCCGGCTTCAAAATCCGAGATTTTGCCGAACGAAGTCAGATCGAGGTTTTCGAGATCGATCTTGAACGTGTCGGGAACATCGAAACTGAAGTCGAAATCCTCGTTCTCGTCTTCATCATCGTCATGGTGATGATGATGGTCGTCATCATAGTGATCGCGGTCATCGTCATCGCGATCATGTTTCCAGTCGTTCCAGCCACCCTGCATATGTCTTCTCCGCTCAACCATAGGCTCCGTCGAAACAGACATTTAGACCTAAGGCCTCAAATGTACGTAAACGGGACGGGAATAATTTTAATGATCGGAAATTGTGCGGAAATGGCGCGAGAATGCTTTGTTTGATACATATTTACCATCTCAACAGGGAGATTGGTAAGAAGTTGCTGATATCTTCCGCCCAGACTTAACGCAGAGCTGGCGGGAACCGGGCATGGTCACGATTACATTGGGTGCAAATTCGACGCAGAACAATTTCGAGATTTCGGAATTCGATCTGAAGCAGGTGATGGGTGAAGACTACTCTTTGTCCTTCACCAATTTCTTCAAGACGCTCACACTGAAGCAGAACAAGAATAACTATGTCGAACTGCAAGGTTCGTTCAAGATGGCGTCCCAGCCTGAAAATGCTGTAAAAAGTATCAGCAGCTATAAAGTGGTGGAGAATGGCGCAGTCTCCTACACTGTCACCAACGCTGGGATTGTTGGAGCTGACGTTAAGGGTGCTGGTACCTTTGCCGATTACCTCGCAAGCAACAGTTTCATCCTGAACGGCAATGCCAAGGCGAACACGCTGGCGACCGGCGACCTCGCTGATACGCTGGACGGCGCTGCTGGCAACGACAAGCTCTTCGGCCTCGGTGGCAAGGACAAGCTCAATGGTGGCGATGACAACGACCTTCTCGATGGCGGCACCGGCAACGATGAAATGACCGGCGGCAAGGGCGATGACACGTTCATCATCGACAATTCGAAAGACACCGTGATCGAACTGAAGGGGCAGGGCACCG
Organism: Fluviirhizobium alvei; assembly: GCF_030551875.1. Taxonomy (GTDB): domain Bacteria; phylum Pseudomonadota; class Alphaproteobacteria; order Rhizobiales; family Rhizobiaceae; genus Rhizobium_E; species Rhizobium_E alvei. The sequence continues at coordinate 160,830 of NZ_JAUOZU010000006.1, forward strand.
ATATCGTCAAGGCATCGGTCAGTGTCTCGTTCGCCAATCTCGGTTTTGTCGAATCCGTCATTCTGACCGGCTCGGCAGATGCCAAGATTACAGGCGATGATCTTGCCAATTCCATGACCGGCAACTCGGGCGACAACTTCCTGGATGGCGGCAAGGGTGCCGACCAGATGGCCGGCGGCAAGGGCGACGATACCTATGTCGTCGACAATGCCAAGGATACCGTCACCGAGCTCAAAGGGCAGGGTGATGACGAGATCCAGTCCGGCGTGAGCATTGATCTGAACAAGTTCGATTACATCGAAACGGTTCGCCTGACCGGCACGGGCAATGTGAATGCGACCGGCGATGAATTTGCCAACAAGCTTTACGGCAATAGCGGCAAGAACATTCTCGATGGTGGCAAGGGTGCCGATGAACTGATTGGCGGCAAGGGTGACGACACCTATGTCATCGACAACGCCAAGGACGAGATCACCGAAGCCAAGGATGGCGGCCACGACAAGATCAATGCGACGATCGCGATCGATCTCAATGAATACAAGGGGATCGAGGATGTGTTTCTCTTCGGCAGCGCCAAGCTCAACCTGACCGGCGACAAGTTCGACAACATCCTGGTCGGCAACGATGGCAAGAACGTCATCGCCGGCGGTCTCGGCGATGATACGCTGACCGGCGGTAAAGGCGCCGACATCTTTGTCTACAAGCGCGGTGACGGAAGCGACACGATCACCGATTTCAACGCCACCGGTGAAGACAAGCTATCCATCAGCGGTTTCGGCAAGAAGTACGATTACGACAATATTGGGGTCTCCAAGGTCGACAAGGACACGGTCGATATCGATCTCGGCAATGGCGACCATCTGATCTTCGATCATGTCCGGTTGAAGGATGTCGATCTTTCGGATTTCCTGTTCTGATAACCAAAAAGGCCCGCGGATGGCGGGCCTTTCTGACGATCCGATTGGCCGGTTCACTGATGGTGGACCGGCCTTTTCATATGCGGGGATAGAGGTCAGAGGTCCACGACATCGACCTTGCGGTTGACGAAGCGCAGCCCGATTTCGCCACGCACTAGCTTGAGTGCGGGAAGACCGAACAGTTCGCGCCGCCAGCCATGCAGGGCTGCGGCTTCTGATTCCTCGCCCTTGGCGGCAATCGATTCCAGATCGTCCGTCGAAGCAATGATCTTGGCGGCGACGCCATTCTTTTCGGCGATGAGTTTCAGTAGAACTTTGAGCATTTCCACCGCCGCGCCATTACCTTCTGGCAGGTTCTGCGGCTTTGGCACTTTCGGAAGGTCGGCCTTGGGAATGGCAAGTGCCGCGTTGATCTGTGCCAGAATGGCCTGTCCTGCCTGTGAGCGTTCGTACCCTTTCGGGATCGTGCGGAGCCGTCCGAGTGCTTCGGTGTCCTTCGGTTGCTGTTGGGCGATCTCGAACATGGCATCATCCTTCAGAACGCGTCCGCGCGGGACATCGCGGCTGCGCGCTTCGCGTTCGCGCCAAGCGGCGAGCCGCTGCAACACCGCCAGTTCGATCGGCTTGCGGATGCGCATTTTCAGCCGCTGCCAGGCATCGTCCGGATGAAGGTCGTAGGTTTCGCGTGCTTCGAGAACCGCCATTTCCTCGCCCAGCCATTCGGTCCGGCCCTCGCGTTCGAGTTCGGCCTTGATGGTCAGGTAAACATCCTTGAGGTGGGTTACGTCTGCAATCGCATAGTCAAGCTGCTTCGTTGAAAGCGGCCGGTGGCTCCAGTCGGTGAAGCGCGAGGATTTGTCGAGCTGGATGCCGCAGACCTTCTGCACGAGCGTATCGTAGGAGACGGAATCGCCGAAGCCGCACACCATGGCCGCAACCTGCGTGTCGAAGATCGGATGCGGGATCAGGCCGCCAAGATGGAAGACGATTTCGATATCCTGGCGAGCCGCATGGAACACTTTCACCACATCGGCATTGCCCATCAGCTTGAAGAAGGGAGTGAGATCGATGCCTGGGGCCAGCGGATCGACAATGGCGTCGAGTTCGGGACCCGACATCTGGATCAGGCAGAGTTGCGGCCAGAAGGTGGTTTCCCGGAGGAATTCTGTATCGACTGCCACGAATGGGCTTTGCGCCAGAAGCGCGCAGGCCTCTTGCAGTTCTTCTGTCGTGAGAATGATTTTCATCAAAGTGCCAATGTTAGCAGGACCTGGCGGTCGGCCAAAAACGTCATGTTCCGTTATCAACCCGTTAGTCGCTAAAAATCAATACTGGGAGCAGGAGTTGTCAGGTTATCCCGGGAAAACCGTCACGGTTGCCTTTCTAAAGCCACAGTCAGCCGGGCCGCCGGACCACGCGGCTTAATGTATAGCTCAGAAAGATGATCTGAACCGAGGCCGTGAAGACAAACAGTGCCTTCGGCCCGTACCAACCCATGAATGTGGCCGCAAGTGACGGGCCGATGATGGCGCCAAGCGACCAGAAGAACAGGATGCCGGCCGAAATGACCGCATATTGTCCCGGTCCGGCACGGTCGTTGGCATGGGCCGAGCAGAGTGAATAGAGCGGCATCGAAAAGGCGCCGAGCATGAAGACGCCGACAATATTGCCCCAGATGGTGCTGCCGGCGACGAGAACGAGAAAAAGGGACGCAAACAGCGCGCCTGCCGTGGCGACCATAATCACGCTGCGCCGGTCCTTGATGTCGGAGAAATGTCCGAGCGGATATTGCAGGATCACGCCCGAAATGATGCCGGCGGCGAGAAACCAGGCGGTAATGGTCGTGTCGAACCCAAGTTCGCGCGCATAGACGGGGCCGAGCGAGCGGTAGACCGTGTTGGTCATACCCACGGCAATGCATCCCGTGGCGGCGAGCGGCGAGATCTTCCACAGGAAGCGCAGGTCGAAATTCATCTTGTCGGGCGGCGCCGGGCTCGATTTGTCGGCGAGCGAAATCGGTGTCAGCGACAGCGAAAAGGCGATGGCCGCAATCGCAAACAGCGTGAACCCTTCGCCGCCAAACCAGGGCAGGAAATACTGCGCGAGTGTCATCGAGCTCAGGTCGATATAGCGGTAGATCGAAAGCGTGCGGGCCCGGATCGAATTATCGACGCGGGAGTTGATCCAGCTTTCGATGGCGGCAAACAGCACCGCGAGACAATAGCCGTTGATGAGGCGCATCGCCATCCACAACCATGGATTGATGATGAGCGCCGTCATCAGGATGGTGACGGCAACGATGGCAGCCATCGCCGCATAGGCACGGATATGACCGATGGCACGCAGAAGCTGGGTCACATGCATGCAGCCGAGCGCGAATCCCACATAGAAAAACGCCGTGATCAGACCGATCAGGGATAGTGGGAATCCTTCCGTCGTGCCGCGCCAGGCAAGCAGGGTCGTCTGCAATCCATTGCCGAAAATCAGCATGGAGGCCGAGGCGAAGAGCGGAAACAACGGTACGAGTTTTTTCATGGGGCTGGCACAGGGGCGGGACTCACGCGATCCTAGCCGCGAAACGCAGTCCCGTCTCCGAAGAAAAGCCGCCATGCACCAAAATGTCAGTGGCGGCTTTCCGAATGGCGATAACCGGTCAGAACAGGAAGTCGCCGGCATCGAGATCCGCAATTGCCACATTCGCGAGGCGGATATCCTGGCCATCTGCGACCCGGATCAGGACATCGTGGCCCGACACGCGGAGATGGTTGGCGGAAAGATCGTCGAAATCGGTAATCGCACGGATTGCACTCAGATCGATCCTGTCGGTCTCTTCACCCGAGGCCTGAAAATCGAGTATCCGGTCGTGCCCGTCTCCGGCCTTGAACAGAAAAACGTCGCTGCCAGAACCGCCGGCGAGACGGTCATCATCCTTACCGCCGCTCAGCAAATCGTCGCCCGCGCCGCCATTCAACCGATCCTTGCCGGCATTCCCGGAAAGCGTGTCACCGCCCGCGCCGCCGGACAGGACATTGGCACCGAGATTTCCGCTGATTTTGTTGGCGAGCAGGTTTCCCGTGCCATTCAGATCGGCTGTGCCGCTCAGGGTCAGGTTCTCGACATTGCCAAGTGCAGCGAGGCTGTAATTGATGCTTGCGGAAATGCTGTCGGTGCCCTGCAGGGCAAATTCCCGCACTTCATCGCGCCGATTGTCGACGAGATAGATGTCGTTGCCGAAACCGCCCGCCATGATATCGGCGCCTTTACCGCCATCGATCCGGTCATTGCCGCCAAAGCCGAACAGATTTTCGCCCCAGACCGTGCCGACCAGGCGATCGGCCTGACTGTCGCCTTCAATGTCGGGCGCATAATGCCGCTGCTCGAGCTCATAGCCACGGCCTTCCTTGTAGGTGTTCCAGCTGATGATCCAGCTGCCGTCAGAGAGCGTTGTAATTTCAATATCCAGCATCTGATTGGCTCCGGTCTCGTCGCTGACGAGCGTCTCGGTTCCCACCTTGTTGCCGCTTGCATCGAACCGCTGTTGGAAGACGCCAAGCGTGTGGTCTTCGTCGGATCCGGCCCAAACCGTGACCCAGCCGTTATCCGGCAGGCTGGTGACGGCGGCCATGTAGAAGCTGGTCGACTGATCGTTCACCCGCGTTTCCGCCATGAGAGGGTTGCCATCCTGGTCGAAGCGGCGCTGGTAGACCCCGGCCGGCCTTCCATCGACAGCGGATGAATGCCAGGTCGCAACCCAGCTTCCATCGGAAAGAGCCGTTATGGCGGGAACAATCTGGTCCCCGTTGGTGCTGTCATGAAGGCGGATCTCGTCGCCAACGGCAGCCCCTGTCTTGTCGAAACGCTGGGCGAAAGCGTCTCCTGTGCCATTATAGCCCTGATAGGTGACGAGCCAGCCACCATCGGCAAGACCAACAACATCGGCCGCATATTGCAGACCGGCCGGCTCGACGTTGGCCCGCATTTCGCCGCCGACCGCCGTTCCATCCGCTGCGTAGCGCTGCTGGTAGATGTCAATGCCATCGTCCTGGCCGGACGACTGCCAGACAACGACCCAGCCGCCATCCGAAAGGGTGGCGATTTTCGGCGTGTATTGCTCGTTGTCGGTGAAATCGTTGACCATCTGGACATCACCGATCGCTGATCCAGCCGCATCGAAACGTTGCTGATAGATCTCGGATGTGCCGTCCTCGGTGCTAGCTGCCCAGGTCGTGACCCATCCTCCGTCAGCTAGGCCAATGGCAGCGGTTCCATCCACATATTCGAACGTGGGCGTGTCGATGACGGTTGCCGACCCGATCGTGGCCCCGTCTGCGCCGTGGCGCTGCTGGTAAACCGTGGTGACATCATTTTCGTTGACAGACCAGACATTGAGCCAGCCGCCATCGGAAAGGGCTGTTGTGGTTACGTAGCGCAAATCCAGCAAGGTTGTTTGGATAAGGGCAGTTTCTGCGGCTGTTGCATGGGAAGACATTTCAAGCTCCGGACATAGGTCATCGTTTCCGCAAGCATGCGCTTGCGGATCGATGGAGGTTCTGTTTGACATTGCCCGTCGTCGGGCGTTCGAATGGCGCTGGCGTTAGCGCGCTTTCAACCGCGAGGCTTCCTAAATTTTGACTAAGCGGTTTCCTAAGCGTCAGATCATGGAGGCTTTGGTGCGGAAGACCACGATGGCGAAGATCAGCATCGCCACGATGGTGAGGATTGATCCGATTGCGGCCATCGGTTCGCCGAATGAAAAGCCAAGCAGAACGCCCGCAAGGCCAGGCGTCAGGATCAGCAATCCCAAGACTGCCGAGATCAGTTGTGCCTGCGCCATCCTGCCTGCCGCGGCATGCGGTCTCTGCGCATAGAACAGGCCCGCCAAGAACATGCCAACCCAGCCGATCAGGTTGATGTGCGCATGAACCGGCGCAAGTGTATGATCGTGCGAAGCCGCCATGTAGACACCCATGGCCATCCCGATCAATCCAAAGCTGACACCCAGTTTTAGAAAGGTCTGTGAAAGCATTTTATCTCACCTGTTAAAGGAAGAAGAGTGACCGACATCTCGGTCACTGTCGTATCAGCCGTGAAGCACTTCAATGCCATGGCGTTCGCATGCAGCCATAACGGCGCCGATTTCCTCAGCGGATGGCGGGCCTGCTGGCGGAACGTCCTTGCTGCCAAGATCACGGAAAAAGCTGCCCATGGAAGCCTCCACGATCGAGAGCATCTGCGCTGGCACGTCGCCCGAATTGACATAGTTATGCGGTTGATAGGAGCGCAGCGTCAGCACATCGCCCGCATGGGCAACGACCTGCGAAGGCGGCGTGGAGTCGAAGAGCGTGAAGGTGATTTCTCCGCCCAGAACACGGAAAATCTCTATCGACTCGTGCTTGTGCGGCGGTGTGCCTGACCCGGGCGGAACGGTGACCTCGAGCACGGTCAACCCTTTCTCTGGTACTTCACCCATGAATTGCACTTTATCGCGGATCACCCAGAGAACTTCGGCGCTCTCTCTCGTGTTGAATGCAATACCCATTTCATCTCTCCTTCAAGTTTTGGGATTGTGTTCGTCAGCATTTTTCTGATCATCCGGCGCCGTTTCTGCAGCTTTCAGAATTGTCTGCATCGCCCACGACACTGCCTCTCCGGCTTCCTTGCCGGTCATGCCGGCATAGTCTTTGAGAAGTTCCCACGCGCCTGCGCTGTACAGGAGATGGAAAAGAGCTTCGGCGATTTTTCCTTTATCGGGATCCAGCTCGACCGGGGCCGAGCCCATGCAGGCCTCGAACGCTTTCCGGCGCGCGGCAAGTGTGCGCAAACGCATCGCATGACCCGCCGGAGTGTGGAGGCTTGCCCGGATGATGCCCTGGTTCTTGTCAAACTGCGGGAATGTCGTCAGCGGCGCGTGCATGAGCTCCGAAAGCGTCGAGGGCAGCGTGCTCGCCCCCATTTCTTCGTTGATGTAGACCCAGAAGGCGTCGAACAAGGCTTCCCTGGTGGGGAAGTGTCTGAAGACGGTTCGCCGTTCCACGCCAGCCGATTTGGCGATTTCATCCATGGAAACGTCACCGAACGGATTGAGATTCAGCAGTTCCGACGTCGCTCGCAAAATGCGTTCGCGAGTCTCCTGAGTCTGAGACTGCCTGAGCGGCGACGAATATCTGCGGTTGCTGCTTGTGTCTGACATGATGTCTCTCTTTATGTATTGATGTCACTGTTAGTGACATTAAATTTGGAGACTGTCAACATCTCCCCTTGATGAACGATTGGCTGGTATCTGGATTGGCTCACCATTGGCCTACGGATGGTGGCATTTGCTTGCGGTGGTCCGCTGCCGCCGGTGGTTTGCCTGCCTTCAGCCTTGACAAATCTGGCTCTTCATGCGCTTGTCCGCCCAATTCCAAAGCCGAGATTCCGCGTGTTCGCGGGATGATTTCAAGAGAGAATGCAGGAACCGACCATGCACCGCTACCGCAGCCACACTTGTGCCGCCCTCCGTAAAACCGATGTTGGCGCGACCGTCCGCCTTTCCGGCTGGGTGCATCGCGTTCGTGACCATGGCGGCGTACTTTTCATCGATTTGCGCGATCACTACGGCATGACCCAGGTCGTCGTCGATCCCGACAGCCCGGCTTTCAAGGCGGCCGAAACCGTGCGCGGCGAGTGGGTGATCCGCATCGACGGCGTGGTCAAGGCCCGGTCTGACGAGACCGTCAACAAGAATATGGAAACCGGCGAGATCGAGCTCTATGCGAAGGAGATCGAAGTTCTCTCTGCTGCACGCGAACTGCCGCTGCCGGTGTTCGGCGAACCCGATTACCCGGAAGACGTCCGCCTGAAGTACCGTTTCCTCGATCTGCGCCGTGAAACGCTTCACCGCAATATCGTCAAGCGCACCCAGATCATTGCTGAAATGCGCAACCAGATGAACGGCGCCGGCTTTGCCGAATATACGACGCCGATCCTGACCGCTTCGTCGCCGGAAGGCGCGCGCGACTTCCTGGTGCCGAGCCGCATCCATCCCGGCAAGTTCTTCGCGCTGCCGCAGGCGCCGCAGCAGTACAAGCAGCTTCTGATGGTCGCTGGTTTCGATCGCTATTTCCAGATCGCCCCCTGCTTCCGTGACGAAGATCCGCGCGCCGACCGCCTGCCGGGCGAATTCTACCAGCTCGACCTCGAAATGAGCTTCGTGACGCAGGAAGATGTCTGGGCCACGATGGAACCGGTGATGACCTCGGTGTTCGAAAAGTTCGCCGATGGCAAGCCGGTCACCAAGGAATGGCCGCGCATTCCCTATGACGAGGCGATCCGCAAGTATGGTTCCGACAAGCCGGACCTGCGCAACCCGATCGTGATGGAAAATGTCACCGAACATTTCGCCGGCTCCGGCTTCAAGGTGTTCGCCAACATGATCGCATCGAACCCGAAGGTCGAAGTCTGGGCGATCCCCGCCAAGACCGGCGGCTCGCGCGCCTTCTGCGATCGCATGAATGCCTGGGCGCAGTCGCTCGGCCAGCCGGGCCTCGGCTACATCTTCTGGAAGGAAGAAGACGGCAAGGTCGGCGGTTCGGGTCCGCTCGCCAAGAATATCGGCGAAGAGCGCACCGAAGCCGTCCGCACCCAGCTTGGACTTGAGGCGGGCGATGCCTGCTTCTTCGTCGCTGGCGAACCGGCCAAGTTCTACAAGTTTGCCGGCGAAGCGCGCACCCGCGCTGGCGAGGAACTCAACCTCGTCGATCGCGACCGCTACGAAATGTGCTGGATCGTCGATTTCCCCTTCTTCGAATGGAACGAGGACGAAAAGAAGATCGATTTCGCCCATAACCCGTTCTCGATGCCGCAGGGCGGTCTTGAAGCGCTTGAAAGCCAGGATCCGCTCAGCCTCAAGGCCTATCAGTATGATGCGGTCTGCAACGGTTTCGAAATCGCCTCGGGCTCGATCCGTAACCAGTCGCCGGAACTGATGGTCAAGGCCTTCGAAAAGGTCGGCCTGTCGCAGGCCGATGTCGAAGACCGTTTCGGCGGCATGTATCGCGCCTTCCAGTATGGTGCGCCTCCGCACGGCGGCTGCGCCTTCGGGATCGACCGTGTCGTCATGCTGCTCGTCGGTGCCAAGAACCTGCGCGAAATCTCGCTGTTCCCGATGAACCAGCAGGCGCAGGATCTCCTGATGAACGCGCCGTCCGCCGCAACGCCGAAGCAGTTGATGGAACTGTCGTTGCGCGTCATTCCGCCGATGAAGAAGGATTGATCGGCGAAGAAGACCGATCGGATGTTATTGTTGAAACCGGCCTGATAATATCAGGCCGGTTTTTTCATGGCCACGGGCAGGGTGGCGATCCGCTTTGCGAACTGGCGGAAAGGCCGTTGGCCCGGCACCTCGATATATTTGTAGGTAAAGTGGCTGACCGCGACGATCAGCGCAATCATCACGATCGCCAGAAAAGTCCCTTCCAGCCGAGAGACGTTGAAGAATGTCATCCGTTCGCCTGCCACGATTTCCATCCGGACGAGATCGATACCGGTAAACCGCTCGAGGATCGATGCGAGGTTGATGAAGCGCAGCAGGATCCATGCATGGATGACATAGACGGAAAGGGAGATCGTGCCGAGATAGACGAGAGGTTTTATGGACAGGAACCGCGAGACCTGTCCGCCGCCGATCGAGAAGACGACCAGAACCATGAACTGGAAAACCAGAACAAAGGCGCCATAGGGTGATGTCGCCCAGGCGATCTGCGCCAGGATCATCGCTGCAAACACGGCAATTTCGAGCGCTGTCATCGCGCTTGTCGGTACCGCCGTGAAATCGATCCTGCGCCGGAGTTCGCTGAAGACCCGGAAGGCGATTGCGCCGACGGAAAAACCGAGGATCGAACGGAAGACGCCGAAATCATGGTTGGAATGCATATGCTGCGGCGCCAAAAAGATGAGGATCGAGGCCGAAACAATGGCGCCGCCGATAGCCCAGGGCAGGAAATTCCGGCCACCGAACACGACGGCAAAACCGAAATAGAGATAGGCGAACCATTCCGTAGAGAGACTCCAGGCCGGATAGTTCCAGGTGATGGTGTCATGCAGGCCGATGCTGTGGATCAGCAACAGGTTGGTGATGATTGCTTCCGGCGTATTGGTGCCGGTGAAGGCCTCGCGCCCGGTTTGGCCATAGGTGCTGAGGAACGGCGCCATCGCCAGTTCCGTCACGACGAACAGGGCGAGCACCGCCACATGGATCGGATAGAACCGTCCGAGGCGCTCGATCAGGAAGCGTCGCAAGCCATAGCCATTGGCCAGCGGCGCCTCGAAGGCAGCAACGATCACGAATCCGCTGAACACGAAGAAGAGATCCACGAACAGATCTCCGGACATGTGAAAGGCCGTGCCGTGAATGAAGGTCAATCCCGGAAAATGCGCGAGCACCACCAGCAGGCACAACAGTCCTCTCAAACCATCGAGGGCCGTGAACCGGGCGGGTTGCGATTGGGCTTTTTCCATCAGGTCTATTCCGACGCTTTACATCGACTTACTATGCATGGCGAAAGTTTAAAAACGAATGGAAATGGAAAGTATTCTTAATTGCGTTGGTGAATGTGCGTCATCGATGATGCTGATGACGATAACTGCGGATTGATCCACCAATTTGCCTCAATATCGCCAACGGGCCGTCCTGATCCGGCGGTGATTGAGCCACAAAGGCGAAACACCCTGTTCTGGTTGTAATTCACAGCCAGACAGGGGAAGTCATGACTGATAATCAAGAGATCGGGGCCGATCCGGCCCTCAAGGGACCGTCGCGACCGCAAGGCTTTGCAGCCTTCATGCGCCTTCCGGGCGTCAAGTTCGTTCTCATCGGCATCATCACCATGCTTCTGCTCGTCCCGACCTTGCTGGTCTGGGCGTTGGTGGAAGAGCGGGCCCAGCGAGCGGATGAGGTGGCGAGCCGTATCGCCAATGGCTGGGGCCAGAAACAGACGATCAATGGGCCCTATCTCGCCGTTCCGATGATCCGCGACCTGGAAGAGACATCGGCAAGCGGCGTCGTCTCTCGCTACAAGCAGACAAGTTGGGTGCTGCTGATGCCGGAAACCCTCGATGTGAAAGCGGATTTGCAGGTCGAAGACCGTAAACTGTCGATCTATTCGCTGCCGGTCTATAATGCGAAGGTCAAGATCAGCGGCCGCTTCCAGCCAAATCCGGCAACCGCTCTGGCGGAGATGGATGGCACGCCGGATTTCACGCGTGCCTTCCTCGTCATGCATATCGCTGACATTACCGGGGTGCGCTCCAATGTCGATCTCATGATTGATGGTGTTGCCGTTCAGCCTTTCGAGCCGGGAATGCGAAGCATTTTTGCATTGCGGCCAGGTCTCTACAATTCGGTGAACGTGTCGGATTACGACAAGACCGACACCGGCATTCATGGCGCCGTCGAACAGGCGAAAATCGAAAAGGGCTTCTCCTTCGCGATGAATCTCTCATTGAATGGCTCGTCGCGTCTGTCGGTCGCGCCTGCCGGTCAGACGACCTCGCTTGCGGTGGCCGCCAATTGGGCCGATCCCGGTTTTGAGGGCCAGTTCCTCCCCGAGACGAAGACCATCAGCGCCGAGGGGTTCAAGGCGAACTGGACCATTCCCTATCTGGCACGCGGCGTGGCCAAGATCTCAGCTGGCGACGTCATGCCGTTTTCGAGCAATGTCATGCAGATCGGCCTCGTCCAGCAGGTCAAGTTCTACCAGCTTGTGTCGCGAACCCTCAAATATTCGATCGGCTTCGTCTCGCTGGTCTTCTTTGCGGTCTTCATTCTCGAACTCAAGGGCGGGCGATCCGTCCACTGGGTGCAATATGTCCTGACCGGTCTGGCGCTTATTATTTTCTACATTCTGTTGCTGGCGCTTTCCGAACATGTCGGTTTCGGCCCGGGCTATGCGGTTGCCGCCTGTGCAACCACCTTGCTCATCTCCTTCTATGTCGGATCGGTGACCCAGAGCAGGAAGAGCGGCCTGTCGCTGGCGACAGTGCTTGGTCTCTCCTATGGCGTTCTCTATCTGGTGATGCGCGAGGACGAATATGCATTGCTGGCCGGCGCGCTGATATCCTTCGTCACGATTGCCGCGACCATGTATTTCACCCGCAATATCGACTGGTCGGGCAGGGGCCTGAAAGACTGACAGGCCGATCTACGCTCTAAAGACCAACACCACCGGCTGGGTGATAAACGTAAGATTGTTTCTGGTGTTTTTTCTTCATCCTGTGGTTTTATCTTGATTGGAATGCTAGGCTGATCCGTCTTGTAAGAGATATCTTCTGAAAGTCGGATTTTCATTCATGATATATTGCGAGACCAAGCCCTCGATTGCGGTTGCCAATATCAGGGCCTTGGCAGCGCTGGCAGGCCCGGCGGAGTATCGTCTGCCGGACCTTGTCGAAATCCTGCGCGGCTATGTCCGTTTCGACGGGATCAAGATGACCTGGACGGACGAAAACGACAGGCCGGCCGCCGTCTGGCACGTCTCGCCCGACATGCAGGCAGGCACCCAGTCGCTCGAAGTGTTCCACAGCCGTTTCTATAACAATGTCGAAAGCGATGCGGTCGTCTCGTCACGCGATCTCCTGCGTGGGGCCCGCACCGTCGACAATTGCCACCGCTACGGCGAAGGTTTCTACGATTCCGAACTCTACTGGACCATCATGCACCCGCTCGGCTTTCGCCATGCGCTCAGGCTGGTGCTGCGGGGGCCTGATCGGCCGATCGGTTTTCTGACCCTGATGCGCGGCGTCGGCGAAAAAGCCTTTTCATCGGAGGACGAACAGCGGCTGAAAACCGTCGAAGATCTGCTCACCCACGCGATGGCCCGCAACGCCATGCAGGACGAGAGCCAGCTGGTGCCGGTCAGCGATACCGCGCTCGTCATTTGCGGCAATCGCGGCGACCTCTTGCATGTCAGCGACGAGGCCCGGCAATTCCTCAACTATATCTTTGCGCCGAGCTTTTCGATGGACGTCATCCACCGCAACTTCGCGCGCGAGGCCAAGGCCTGGCTCTATCCGCTGGTGCGCCACACGCTGATGCCCTTTGCCAAGCGGACAAGCCGTCCGCCGGCACTTTACCGGCGCAACCAGTGGGGCGGTTTCTCGGCGCGCGCCTACAGCCTTTCCGCAGCCGAGACAGGGCAGACGGAAACGGTCGGCATTACGCTGACACGCCATATCCCGCTGGCACTCAGGCTGATGCGCCACCCGGCCGTGCATGAGCTGCCCCGGCGGGAAAAGGATGTCTGTCTCAAGCTCGCCGAAGGCATCAGTGTGCCGGAAATTGCCGCGAGCCTTTCGATGAGCACCCATACGGTGCTCGGCCACGTGACCTCGCTCTACCAGCGCTTCGAGGTCAACAGCCGCGAGAAGCTGATGATCAGCCTGCTATCGTCGCACTGACGCTCTCACATCCTCCACGCGCAGACAAACCGACTTCCTGCAAAACCCCCAAGACCTTGGGGGGAATGCGCCTCCGCCCCCATGCTATCGCCTGATCCATACATGCAAGCGCCGACAATTCTGTTCCGGCGCAAACGGCAGACGGATTGCGAGAGAGAAACATGGCAACGAAGAAGCATAACCTCACCACCCATAAGGATACGATCACCGGCAAGGCGGGTACTGATCTTTTCATCGGCACCAAGGGCGAACTTGGCAACAATGACATGCTGAACGGCGGCGCTGGCTTTGACACGATCACGGCGGTCGTCAGCGGCAAGTATCTCGCACCGGTGATGAAGAGTATCGAGAAAGGCGTGTTCACGCATGCGGGCAACAGCCAGCTCGAGATCAGCCTGGCCCATGCAGAGAAGATGAGGAACGTCACCCTGAAGGACCTGCACTCGGAGGTCGTCGTTCGCAACGCCGCAGCCCTCAACACATTAACGGTCACCAATCTCGATGGGCATGATGTCGATATCTTCGACGTCGATATGAGTAAGTCGCTGACACAGCACCTTTCGGTCAACAATGTCCACAATGCAGCAATCGAATACCACGCACTGGGCAACCTGCAGCCACACACGCTGGATGTCTCGCTGAGAGCCAGCGATGTTTATTTGCACGGCGACATTTCTGCAATCGAACTTGCCGTTCATTCGAATGGCAAAGCGCCCAGCACACTGAGTTATGCCGCGGATGGGAGCCTGGAGTCTATTCAGAAGGTCACCATTGACGGCAACGCCGACCTGAACTTGAACATCAGCCAGACCGCCGCGTTCCGTTCCTTGACGATACTCGATGCCTCGAAATTCAAGGGAGACCTTGATACCCAACTGCAAAGCGACAAGCTAACATCGGTTCAGAGCGGCTCCGGCAACGATTCTTTTGAAATCTACGAACTGGTGCCGAAGAGCATCGAGAAAGCCCAGATCAATATGGGCGCTGGAAACGACGTGGTTTACATAGCTCACCTCGTCATGAATCAAAACACGGCGGTTCTGGATGGCGGCACTGGCACCGACACCGTGCATTACAACGGTCAGGATTCCGGGAAACTCTCTGCGTTCAGCAGATTCGAAATTCTGGCGCTTGAGAGCATGTCTGGCACCTACACATTGGATAATGACTGGAGAAAGGTTCAGCTCTTTGGCGCGACGACCTCAGCCGATCAGGTGACGATCGCGGGCGGAACTTCGCTGGCGACAATCGTCGGCAGCACCGACAATGACTATATCGACATAAGCGACCTCGGCGGGACGGCCGCGCATAAGGCGCAAGTTCGTCTGGGAACGGGCGACGATATGGTTCGTACTTACCAGCTGGCGCTCGATTCCACGACACAGCGGATTGATGGCGGCAAAGGCCATGACGGCTTTGCAATCTGGGGTCACGTCGACAATGTCGGCGCGCTCTTCAAGAATTTCGAATATGCCTATATGTACAATATGTCCGGCACTTACGACTTCGCGGGATCAGGCGTGACCGGTATCGTCTTCGGCAGCATTCCGACAGGAGCCATGACGATCAACGGGTTGGCAAGCGGTTCCCTTGTCCAGATATTGGCAACGCAGACCACGATCACGACGGTCAATATCAATAATGCCGACAGTTCGAACACCGAAGGCTTTACACTTGATCTCGAAGGAACCGCAGATTTCGGCAACTCGACATTTGGTCTGATCGCGCCGCACCTGTCCGAATTGACGATCCAGAGCCAGACAAATGCCCATACGATGTATATCACCGAGGTCGGCGATGACTCTGACCTAGCGACACTGAACATTACCGGCAATGCGAAACTGACATTGCTCGCCTCCAACGGTTCGACCAGTTTCATCGACGAAATCAACATCACCAACACTGCAGGCGCCGATGTGCTGGGCCTGCTCGATGGCAACAAGGCGCTCGCATCCACCGGCGTCGATATCAACGGCGGCAGCGGGGCGGATGTGCTGGTCGGTGGCGTCGGCGCAGACACGATCTCGACGGGTGCTGGCAACGACACGGTTTATGGCTCCCTTGGCATCGACAGTGTCGATCTCAGCGGCGGCGGTCTCGACATGCTCATTTTCCGCGACTTCAGCGAGTGCGCCTACAATTCGGGCGACAATATCGCCGGCTTCAACATCTTCACCGGCATCGATATCTCCGATCTCGTCTCGTCTGCGAGCTTTGGCGGCAATGTCGCCAGCAACAATGCCGGCATGTCGACCCTTTCGACCAATCACACGGTGGGCTTCTTCAATACGGGCAACCACACGCTCTATGTCGATATCAACCACGACGGCGCGCTGACATCGGGCGAGGACATGGAATTCCACCTGACCGGACTGAGCAGTTTCAGCAGCGGCAGCCTGATCGGCTGACTGTTGCGACAGCGCGATGAAGCAACAAAAAACCGGCGGCCATTGGCCGCCGGTTGCATGTCCAGGGATTGGCGCCCTTGCGATCGATCAATCGTTCGCGGTGACCTTCACGTTCAGCGTCTTGACGAGATCGGCCGGGTTGCCCATGCCGGCACCCATGATCTGCGGGAAGGGCAGCGGCTGGGCCGGCTCTGCCGAAACGGTCAGGCTCTTGGGATCGTCGAGGAAGGCGTTGGCAGCCGACACGATCTGCGTCTGCAGGTCAGGCATGTTGAGCTGGCCGAGCATCATCGGCAGCATGCCCTTGATCGACTGGGCGAACTGCTTGCCGTCGACACCTTGCTGCTTGCCGGCATAGTCGAGGACCTTGGCAGTGATGCCGGCATCATCGAAGCGGATCGAAGCGCCATTGTAGCTCAGCTGTGCCATCAGGCCCATCATCGACATGCCGAGCGCCTGCTGGCCGGCAGCCTTGTCGGGGTTCTGCTCGGCCGTCTTGACGGCTTCCTGCATCGACTTGATCAGGGCAGGGGTGTAACCACTCAGCGACATGTTGAGGTCGATCCGGCCGATGTCGTTGAAGTCGAAGGCATATTCGGAGATCGTCATCTTGCCGTCGGCCATGGTCCAGTCACCCTTCATGGTGATCTCGCCGGCAACGGTTTCCAGGCCAAGCGCCTTGATGGCTTCCTGCGACTTCGGATCCGGAACGGTCGAGAGATCGGCCTTGAGCCCGGTGATCGCCATGTCGAAATCCACCTTGGTTTCGTCATCGTCGATCGAATAGTTGGCATTGGTTTCGGAAGCCGAGAACACTTCCTTGCCATTGGCGGCCACGGAGAACGGGCCGACATGGAAGGTTTCGGCCAGCAGCATGTTGGAGACCGTGCTCAGGTCCGGCGTTGCCGGCACATGCATGTTGGTCATGTAGATATCGCTTGCCGTGACCTTGGTCCCGTCCTTGTCGACGTTCAGATCCTGGAAGGTCACCTTGCCGATGTCATAGCTGCCTTCGTCTTCGGCAACTTCCTCGAGCGAAATGTCGCCGAGCGACAGCGGCTGCGGGGCGGAGGATACGGTCAGGGTGGCGCCCGTCAGCGTAACATTGTCGCCATCGACCTCGACCGAGGCAGCGGCAAGCTTGGCCTGGCTCATTTCGAGGGCGGCATTGATCTTCGCGAGGACTTCGTTGCCGTCCAGCGCGAAAGCCGAATTGGCGAGGCCGAAGAAGGCAGTGCTGGCAAGCAAGATGCCGAAAGTGCGGTTGAGTTTCATATGTCGTCCCTTTCTGCAGGCAGATCGTTGGTAATCGAGTTCGAAGCCTAAACGCTTGGTCGGCGCACTATATTCAGATCTCTTAGACAAAAAAACGAACTGCCAGGATTTTTTTTAGCGTCGTGGAATGTAAAGTTAAAAATGCCGGAGCAAACTGGTTGCTCCGGCATCGTTGAACGGCAATTGACGTGATTACTTGACGTTCACGGTGATCTCGGCGGTCTTGTAACCGGTCTGTGAGCCAACTTCGTGGCTTTCGAACCGGGCACCCCAGGTGAAGCTGTCCTGACCGTGGAAACCCTTGTGGGGTGTGTAGATAATCAGCATCGAATGCGCAGGCTTGCCCTTGCAGACGGTGAATTCGTCCGAGAATTTGGTCAAAACCCACTTGAAGCTGACGCTGCCGTGGGCAGGCGCGGAATGAACCTTCATCTGCGGCTTGCCGGCTGTGCCGCAAGTGTTGGGATTATAGACGTTGAAACCACCGACGACCGATGACCTGCCGGCCGGCACCGACAGCGTTTCACCGGCCAGTGCGGCGAACGGAGCAAGCAGGGTTGCGGCGGCGATTGTGATACCGAGAAAATGAGAACGCATGTAAACCTCTTTTAAACTCCGCAATATCAGAGCAGAATTTCCCTATCGGAATGCGTGTGATCTTACAATCAAGGGATAGGCTTCATTTCAAGACTATCTTGTCAGGTGTTGCTGCCTGTCCACAACATGAACCGCCGGGCTTGTTGCCGCTTACGCTGCGTTGCGATAAGGGAAGTCCATGGGACAGAGCACTTTGCCGCCCGATGGCGGGGACAATATTCAACCGGTTGATCTGAAGTCGGCGCTGGAGGAGAGATATCTCGCCTATGCGCTATCGACGATCATGCATCGTGCGCTTCCCGACGTGCGCGACGGCCTGAAGCCGGTGCACCGCCGCATCATCCACGCGATGAGCGAAATGGGTGTGCGTCCCAACAGTGCCTACAAGAAATGCGCCCGTATCGTCGGCGACGTGATGGGTAAGTTCCATCCGCATGGCGACCAGGCAATCTACGACGCGCTCGTTCGCCTGTCGCAGGATTTTGCCATCCGCTACCCGATCGTCGATGGCCAAGGCAACTTCGGCAATATCGATGGCGATAATGCGGCTGCCATGCGCTATACCGAAGCGCGTATGACCGAAGTCGCCGCGCTTCTGCTGGAGGGGATCGGCGAAGATGCGGTCGATTTCCGTCCGACCTACAATGAAGAAGACGAAGAACCTGTCGTCTTGCCGGGCGCGTTCCCGAACCTGCTTGCGAACGGCTCGTCCGGCATTGCAGTGGGCATGGCCACCAATATCCCGCCGCACAATGTCCATGAAATCTGCGACGCGGCGCTGCTTTTGATCCGCAAACCCGAGGCCTCGATCGAGGAACTGGTCGAGCTTGTGCCGGGGCCGGATTTCCCGACCGGCGGCACGATCATCGAAGCGCGTTCGTCGATCCTCGACGCCTATCGGACCGGTCGCGGCGGCTTCCGTGTCCGGGCCAAATGGGAACAGGAAGATCTCGGTCGCGGCGGCTATCAGATCGTCGTCACCGAAATTCCCTATCAGGTGCAGAAGTCGCGGCTGATCGAAAAGATTGCCGAACTGCTGATTGCCCGCAAACTGCCGCTTCTCGAAGATGTGCGCGATGAATCCGCCGAGGATATCCGCATCGTGCTGGTGCCGAAAAGCCGCACCGTCGATGCCAAACTCCTGATGGAATCGCTCTTCCGCCTGACCGAGCTTGAATCGCGCGTTTCGCTCAACATGAACGTGCTGTCGATGGGCAAGGTGCCCAAGGTCATGTCGCTCAAGGACGTGCTGAGCGAATGGCTTAGCCACCGCCGCGACGTGCTGGTGCGACGCTCCCGCCATCGGCTTGCTGAAATCGATCGCCGCCTGGAGATTTTGGGCGGTTACCTCATCGCCTATCTCAATCTCGATGAGGTGATCCGCATCATCCGCGAGGAAGATGAGCCGAAGGCGGTGCTGATATCGACCTTCACGCTGACCGATCTGCAGGCAGAATCCATCCTCAACATGCGTCTGCGCAACTTGCGCAAGCTGGAAGAATTCGAGATCCGCAAGGAGTTCGATGAACTTTCGACGGAAAAGGCCGGCATCGAGGCGCTGCTTGCATCGGAAGAAAAGCAGTGGGCGACGATTTCCTGGGAAATCGGCGAGGTGAAGAAGAAATTCGCCAAGGCAACCGCGATCGGTCGCCGCCGCACCGATTTCGCTGATGCGCCCTCGACCGACAGCGCCGCCATCGAACAGGCGATGATCGAAAAGGAGCCGGTGACGGTCGTCGTCTCCGAAAAGGGCTGGATCCGAGCGCTCAAGGGGCATCTTGCCGATTTCTCGACGCTGCAGTTCAAGGAAGGCGACAATCTCAAGGTTGCTTTCCATGCGCAGACCACCGACAAGGTGATGATCGTCACCACCGGGGGTAAGGTCTTTACGCTCGGCGCCGACAAGTTGCCGGGTGGTCGCGGTCATGGCGAACCCTTGCGCATCATGGTGGATATGGAAACCGAGCAGGATGTGCTGACCGCCTTCACCTACGATGCGAACCGCAAGCTGATCATCTCTTCCCATCTCGGTTACGGTTTTGTGGTGGCCGAAAGCGAGTTGCTGGCCAATACCCGCAAGGGCAAGCAGATCCTCAATGTCGCCATGCCGGACGAGGCCAAGCTTCTGGTTCCGGTTCAGGGCGATCACGTCGCGATCGTTGGCGAGAACCGCAAGATGCTGGTCTTCCCGCTCGCGCAATTGCCGGAAATGGCTCGCGGAAAAGGCGTGCGGCTGCAACGCTACAAGGACGGCGGCATTTCCGATATCAAGACCTTTGCCATTGATGATGGGCTGACCTGGGACGATTCTGCCGGGCGCAATTTCATCCGCAAGAAGGATGAACTCACCGAATGGCTCGGCGACCGCGCCGCAGCGGGCCGAACGGTGCCGAAGGGCTTTCCGCGATCCGGCAAGTTTTCGGGGTAGGTTGGCTAAAGCGGGACTGTGAAGTCGCGTATGAACCGTGTCGCTCCCTCTTCATCAATTTCACCGGCGGCGATACCCATAACAAAATTGTAGAGATTGACGTCGCTCGTGTTGAGTGAAAGTCCATTCAATTCAAGAAATACGCCGGCAGTGACAATGGCAATGCGCTTGTTGCCGTCAATAAATGGGTGATTTTTAGCAAGCCCGAACAAATATGCGGAGGCCAAAACGATCACGTCTTTTTCGCCGTAGGCGGCCTTGTTGAGCGGCCTTCCTATGGCAGATTGCAGGGCGCCTTCGTCGCGCAAGCCATAGGATCCGCCAAAATGTTCGATCTGCATCCGATGCAGGGTAACAATAAGCTCTTGATGGATGAATTCAATGCTCATTCCGCGAGCTTCTGCAGTGCAACCTTGTATTTGTCCATGAATTTTCGCCCGATCTCGACCTGATGCGCAAACTCATCTTCCGACGAACGTAGCTCCAGTATTCCTTCAGTCGTGTCGAGGTTGAGGCTATCCCCTTCCTTCAACCCAAAACGATCCAGGATTTCCTTGGGCAGAATAACGCCAACGGAATTGCCGATCTTTCGAAGTACGAGGTTCATGATCCGTCTCCTTGTTATAACAAGTTATAACATTGTGGGTGGCAATGTCAATTTAGCGACAAGGTCTTGTCGCTGTACCGAAATCACGCATCCTATTTGGCCAGCTAACCAATTGGTAAGCTTATATGCGCATACTCTGATGGATTTGCTGCGCTCTCGCGTGGCGTAATTCCATCGGGGGACAGGAATGAGCAAACTTGCCGAGCGGTTTTCGATCCGCACACTTCTCTACACATCGATGATCCTGCCGCTGGCCGGTGTCGTCGTGCTGGCGTCGGGCGATCTCTCGTCCAGCTATGACGCTTATGCAAAGCTTGGCAAGGCGCAATATGTCGGTAGCCTCGCAAGTGCCGGCGGAGAGTTGGCGCAGGCCTTGCCGGGAGAAGCGATTGGCCCGGCAGAGCAGCGGCCGGAAGCGCGTAAACGCACGGATGCCGCATTCGCAGCCATCGAAGCGGCTTTCGCTGAAGCGCGTAACCAGGGCATCGAGGATGCAACGATCGCCAAGGATGTCGACTTCATCAAAACCAACCTGGCGACGCTGGCCAAGTACCGCTCGATCATGGATGCGGCGAATGGTGGCGAAACGCCCGAAAGCCGCACTGCCGGACTGATGCTGCAACCCGTCTCTGCCGCTGGTATCGATCTCATGCGCAGGTCTGGTGCCCTGATCGAGGATCTCGAACTGTCGCGCCTGATCCAGGGATACCACGCGCTGTTGCAGGTGAATGATGCCGGCTTGATCGAGATGTCGTCCGGCGGACAGTTCATTACATCCGGATCGATTTCTCCGGTTCAACAGTCGTTTGCCGTCCATTCGCGCAGCCTGTTCGGAACCTATACGAACCCGATGTTCGAATTCCTTCCTGGCGATATCACCAAACCCTACGCGGATTTTCTTGCCAGTGATGACAACGCGTTCATGAAGCCGTTCCGTGAGGCAATGTATGTCTCCACGACCTTCGAGAAACCCGATGCCGAAGCGGGAAAACGATGGCTGCAGGCTTCCGGAAAGCGCCTAGGCATTCTCCAAGCGTCTCTGGTTCAGTCCGCCGACGCACTGAAGGCCATGTCCGATGCGCGTCTGGCACAGGCCTGGAATTCGATGATTTTCCTGGCCGGGGTCATTGGTGCCGCATTGCTTGCCGCCATCGTCCTGTCACTTGCCTGCGTCGGCGGCATCGCACGGCCGCTGCGCAACATCGTCAACCGTATGACGGCTCTTGCAAGCGGCGATACCTCGTCGCCGGTTCCCTATCAGGACCGCAAGGACGAAATTGGCGAGATCGCCAATGCCGTTGCCCATTTCCGCGATGCTGCACTGGAAAAGGCTCGCCTCGAAGCTAACGCCTCGGCGCTGCAGGCCGATGCCGAGCGTCAGCGTCTTGCCCATCAGCGTCAGGCTGAAGAAGAGGCTGATCGTCGCCTGCAGGAGGCAACCGGGGCTCTCGGCAGCGGCCTGCAGAAACTTGCAGCTGGTGATCTGACCTGCGAAATTAATGTGCCTTTCGAACCGCAATTCGAACGCCTGCGCGAAGATTTCAATACCTCGGTGCGGCAATTGCGCGAAGCGCTGAGCTCGGTCGGAAGGCTTGCTGTGGAAGTCGACAACGGCTCCTCGGAAATCTCGAGCGCATCGACCGACCTCTCCAAGCGGACCGAACAGCAGGCCGCAGCCCTGGAAGAAACTGCAGCCGCGCTGGAAGAAATCACCTCCAATGTCACCGCGACTTCGTCCCGCACGGCGGACGCGCGCAATGTTGTCCATACGGCGCGCAGCCGTGCTGACCGGTCGGGCATCGTCGTCAACAATGCGGTCGGGGCGATGCAGAAGATCGAGGAATCGTCGCGTCAGATCGGCCAGATCATCGGCGTGATCGACGAGATCGCCTTCCAGACGAACCTTCTCGCTCTCAATGCCGGCGTCGAAGCAGCCCGCGCGGGCGAAGCCGGCAAGGGTTTCGCAGTGGTGGCGCAGGAGGTGCGCGAACTTGCGCAGCGCTCCGCCAACGCGGCCAAGGAAATCAAGGGGCTGGTTTCGAACTCTGCCGCTGCGGTTGGCGAGGGCGTCAAGCTGGTCAACGAGACCGGCGAGGGCCTGACCGAAATCGAGCGCCTTGTTCATGAGATCAACGATCATATGGAAGCGATTGCGGCGGCGGCCCAGGAACAGGCCACCGGTCTTGCTGAAGTCAATTCGGCCGTCAATCACATGGACCAGGCAACGCAGCAGAATGCCGCCATGGTCGAGGAGATGAATGCGGCCGGCGTCGGATTGGCCACGGAAAGCTCGCAGCTGCGTAATCTTCTGGCGACCTTCCGGCTTGGACAGGATGCCCAGCCTCTACGCCAGATGGCGGAAACCATGCGGCGCGCGAGCGCTCCGGCGGCACCGGCTCGAAACGTTCAGGCAGCCCCGCAGCGTCAGCCGGCGCAGCGCCGGGCGTCTGCCGCCGCAGCGGCTCCATCCGCAGCAAGCGACAATTGGGAAGAGTTTTGACAACTAAGGTTCTTCAGACCTATGGAAAGGGCGCCGGTGGCGCCCTTTTTCATGCCGTATCGGGTGAGGTTGGTGCTGGATCGGTCGTCGAAACCGACGCCAGCGAGTGCCAGACAAGAGCGGCAAGAATGATCCCGCCGCCGATCAGTGTGGCGAC
Source organism: Fluviirhizobium alvei (assembly GCF_030551875.1). Lineage (GTDB taxonomy): Bacteria > Pseudomonadota > Alphaproteobacteria > Rhizobiales > Rhizobiaceae > Rhizobium_E > Rhizobium_E alvei. The sequence goes on from NZ_JAUOZU010000006.1 coordinate 184,154, forward strand.
CGGGGGCTGTTCGGCAAACAGCAGCCACACCCAAATTGGGGCAAGCACGGTTTCAAGCAGATAGAACATGCCTGTCTCTGCTGCTGATAGATATTTCGGGCCAACGGCAAGCGCCCAGAAGGCAAACGGCGTGACGATGAGGCCGTTGAGGATGATCCAGAACGGGTTCGATATGACGAATCCTGTATCAACGATCAGGAGGCCGCCGATCATTGCGGAGATCGCGGTGGCAACCAGCGGCGTATAGCCGAAATCGCGGCCGGATGCGCGGCTGAGTGTCAGCGCCGCCGCGATGCAGAGCGCAGAGCAGCCAGCCATCGCATCACCGAACAGATGCCCGCCTTCGAGACTGCTGCCGACGATGATGACGACGCCAACCGTCATCGCGGCCATCGCCGCAAAGGTGATCGGTCGCGGCTTCTCACCCATGAAGATCCATGACAGGAGGGCGCCGAACATGGGGTTGAAGGCGAGGATGAAAGCGACATTGGCGGTCGAGGTGTTAAAGACCGACAGCAGGAAAAAGACCGTGGAGATGGCATAGAGCAGTGCCACGGCAATGCCCGGCAGCCCAGGAAGCATCACGGGGGCCTTGCCGTCACGAAGCCTGAGGCCGATCCAGAGTGCCGCGACCAGGAGCATGGTGCAGAGGCTCCGAACCGTCAGGATGGACCAGACCTCGCCGGACGCCAGACGGACCAGGGGAATGTCGAACGACAGGGCAAAACCGCCGAGAAAGGTGATCAGCACGCCTCTAGCGTGCGGCGACAGATTTTTGAAGGGCATCAGGATTACGATCCATCCGTTGGGCGGAAGCGAGTCCAGCCCTGATGGAGCAGATGCTCCTGCGGCTGGAAGCGGGTCTTGTAAGCCATCTTGCGCGAGCCTTTGACCCAGTAGCCAAGATAGACATGCGGCAGGCCGAGCGCGCGCGCCCGGCGGATGTGATCGAGGATCATGAAGGTGCCGAGCGAACGACGCTCGAGATCCGGATCGTAGAAGGAATAGACCATCGACAATCCGTCCGACATCATATCCGTGAGCGCGGTTGCGATCAGGCGGCCAGAGGGCTTTTCTGCAATCCCGTCGCCTTCCTCGCGCAGCCGGTATTCTATGATGCGTGTCGGTACATGCGTGTCTTCGACCATCATCGCATAGTCGAGAACCGTCATGTCGGACATGCCGCCCTGGATGTGGCGGCTGTCGAGATAGCGCCGGAAAAGCGAAAACTGTTCCGACGAGGGTTCCGCCTCATACTCCTTTGCCAAAAGATCGGCGTTGCGGGAGAGGACGCGGGTCATCGAACCGGTCGGCTCGAACGCATCGACGAGGATGCGCACCGAAATGCAGGCCCGGCAGGTTTCGCAGGCCGGGCGATAGGCGATGTTCTGCGATCGACGGAACCCGCCCTGGGTGAGGAGGTCGTTCATCTCGGAGGCGCGCTGGCCGACGAGATGGGTGAACACCTTGCGCTCCACATGGCCGGGCAGGTAGGGGCACGGGGCAGGGGCCGTCATGAAGAACTGGGGGGATGGGTAGGCCTGTGTGTTCATGCCCGGGAGCTGATCTCTTTCGTCGGATTCTCGCCAAGCATGGCGGAACTTTATAAAAGATCAACTCCCAAGAACGACTTTCACCCGTTCAGTAGCGTGCAACACCCATGCGGCTGGCGCGAATTGTGGTTGTGCCGATCAGGATGTCGTGCAGAAGCCGCTTGCGGTCGGTAAAGAGGCCGACGAGCAGGATGAACGGCGTCAGAAGCGAATTCAGGATCCAGAAGGTAACAAGGTGCAGGATGGCCGTCGCAAAATCGATCGGACCGCCATCGTCGCGGATCATCCGGACATCCATCGTGCGCATGCCGAGGCTGGCCTGAAACGGCCCGGAGAGCGACAGGCCGAAATAGAGGCCGGCGACAATAAAGAACAGGATCGGGAAGAGATAGAAGGCCAGGCCGAGGGTCGCAATCCCCAGAACGAACACGATCACGGCAGCCGGGATCATCAACAGAAGAATGATCATATAGTCGATGATGAAGGCCATGACACGCCGCGTCAGCAGGCCGTCATAGGCATAGGGGGAGGTTTCCGGTGACGGATTGATGATGTCGGACATGGACGAGCCTTTCTTCTCCGAGGGGCCAGTCAGACATATGGTGATGGTGTCCATGCTGCTTCAAGTGGCAGGATCAAGACTTCCTTCAACGTAAAAATGCCCGGCGGGATGAGCCCGCCGGGCAGAGGTCGAATGAACCGAAATCTCTGCTGTCTGCTCTCCGAAAGATCAGAACAGGAAGCAGTCTGCGTTCAGTTCCTTGATCTTCATGTCTTCGATGAGGATCGATGTCTTGCTGCCGAGTTCGATCAAAACGTCGCCGCCGACTTCGCTCATCACGCTCTTGAGGTCATTGAGCGAGGAGTACTGGTTGAACGGTTCGATGTTGATGCTATCGGTGCCAACGGTGAAGTCGCTGATCGTGTCGATGCCACCAAGTCGACGGAAGATGAACGAGTCAGCACCATTGCCACCTGTCAGATCATCATTGCCGCCGGCACCAAAGATCCTGTCGTCGCCGGCACCGCCATCGACAACATCGTTGCCAAGGCCGGCATAAATGCGGTCGTCACCGCCATTGCCGTTGATGCTGTCCTTTCCGTTCAGGCCGTTGATCATTTCGCCGACGTTGGTGCCGTTGAGCCGGTCGGCCTTGTTCGTACCAAGAATGTCGTCGCCCGGTTCAGCAACACCTGTGACCGTGACGGTCAGCTTGCCCTGATCCTCATCGGATCCATCGGTGATCGTGTAGTTGATGGTGATCTTCGCCTTCTCACCCGGATCGAGATCGTCACCGTTGTAGCGAACCTGCAGCCTGTTGCCGACCATAGACAGATCGACGCTGTTGACGACATCGACCGATCCGTTGCCGGAGGTGACGACAGCGTCCGAGATATAGAGGTTGTCATCGTCGCCATCGGTATCGTTGGCGAGAACGTTGACATTCAGCGTCTTGCCTTCTTCAAGGCTTGCCTTGTCGTTGACAGCGACTGGAGCGGTGTTGTTGCTGACGATATCGAAGGTCATCTGGTGGATTTCCGAGACTTGGTCCTCGTCATCCCAGACTTTGAATTCGAGCACGGCGGCATCATCGCCAAGCCAGTCGGTCGGCGGAACCCAGGTCAGCTTGCTGAGATCGGCGGCGTCGATTTCGATGATATCGGTGATCTCGACATTGTCGAGATAGAGTGCGCCGGCGGTCGGCAGGCTGGTGATCACCACGCTATAGAGGGAATCCCCATCGACATCGGCGAAGGGGAATTCGTCGCCGGTAAACTGGTAGGTCGTGTTGTAGATGGCCGTAACGGTCGTGTCTTCGGTGGTCGGCTCGTCCTGAACCGCATTGACACTGAAGGTGATCGTGTAGTTGGTCGCCGACGTATCGCCGTCGGAATCCGTGACCTTGAAATCGAGACCATCGAGCCCACTGGCATCCGCATCCGGCGTATAGACCAGATTGGCGATGTCGTCCGCATCAATCACATCATCCGCTTCGACGGCGTTGCCATTGAGTGTAAGTGTGCCGGCCGTCGGAAGGTTTGTGATGGTAATCGAGGCCAGCGTGTCGCCGTCAACATCCGCAAAGCCGAAGTCGGAAGCAGAGAAGGTGTAGGAGCCATCTTCGTCGAGCGTGACAGTGTTGTTCTCGGCTGTTGGCAGATCGGCAACTGCGGCAACGTCGAAGGTGACCGAATAGGTGGTCGAAGCGACGTCATCGCTGTCGATGACCTGGAATTCCAGCCCGTCGAGACCGTTGCCATTGGCATCGGCATCCGGCGTCCAGACGAGCTTGGTGACATCGTCGATCGCAATCACAGTGTCCGCTTCGACGGCGACGCCGTTCAGGAGGAGGCTTCCGCTGGTCGGAACCGATGTGATCTTGACCGAGACCAGCGTCGCATTGGTCGAACTGGTAAAGTCGAAATCGGCGATTGAGAAAGTGTAGGAACCATCTTCCGAGAGATCGGCGGTGAAATCGCTCGACTGCGGTCCGTTGTTCAAGAGGGTTTCATAGTAGGTGCTGCCGTCCTGCCAAAGAACGGAAATTGTGCCATCGGTGCCGACGGTGATGCCATAAAGCTCTTCAGAATTGCTATCGCCGGTATCAATGCGGATATCATCGCCGATCTGATTGCCGGTCGAGTCGTAAACTGCGACATAAAGTTCGTTTGTGGTCCCAAAGCTCCTCCACGCAATCGCGTAGCCGCCATCCGGCAGAGCGACGGCTTTGGAATAGGCCTCGAAATCAGAGTCATCACCTTTGTCTGCACCGACGAGTACATTCGAGAGCAATGTGACATTGTCGGACGTCGTCAGTGTCTGCGCGAGGTCGGAACCCTCTGCGTCGTATAAAAAGCTCAAGGTGACGGTCGACCCATTGGCGAGCGTGGCGCTGCCCTCATTGTTGCTTTCGGCATCATAGACGCTGGTGATCGTGGTGGTGGATACGCCTGAAGTGGTCGAAGTGATTGTGTAGGTCATGGGAAATCCGATTGTCCGCCCTGGTTTCATGATCCCCAATTGATTGGCGCCAAACCCAGCGTTTCGGATCAGGAGGGACTATCCAAAGCGACAATGAATACGATTTTAAACAGGTATTACTATTTTTTGCTGTGGATTCTTGTAGATCTTGTTTACCTAAAATTGCATTCCGCAATTTTTCCGAAAATAGATATATTATGCACTTATAAAATAGGCGGCATTCCTGCGAGAAGTTTTCCCAGGGGTCAGATAATGACGGACGTTATGCGTCTGCGCCCGTTGAAATTACGGTCGTGGAAAATGTCTTGTGATAGCCTGCGTGGTTAATCGCTGCCGGTTCACGCCGCTGCCCGAGGCCGGGAAATTGTTTGATGCATCACCGACGATGGGATCGGGCGAGCCATCATCACCGCGCCAGAAGCCTGGCGACCTCGGGTGCAAAATAGGTCAGGATTCCATCGCAGCCGGCACGCTTGAAGCAGAGCAACTGTTCCATCATCACGCGTTCGCCATCGATCCAGCCATTGGCTGCGGCTGCTTTCACCATCGCATATTCTCCGGACACCTGGTAGGCGAACACGGGCAGGCCGAACTCCTGTTTCAGCCGCCAGCACATGTCGAGATAGGGAAGGCCGGGCTTGACCATCAACATGTCGGCGCCTTCCTCGACATCGAGGGCAGCGTCGCGCAGGGCTTCCGTGCCGTTGGCGGGGTCGACATAATAGGTCTTCTTGTCGCCCTTGAGCAGGCCAGCGGTCGAGATCGCCTCGCGGTAGGGTCCATAATGCGATGACGAGAATTTTGTCGCATAGCTCATGATGCCGACATTCTGGTGGCCGCTCGCATCGAGCGCGCGACGGATGACGCCGATGCGCCCATCCATCATATCGGAAGGGGCGATGATATCGGAACCGGCATCGGCCTGCAGAACGGCGGCACGCGCAATCGCATCGACAGTCTCGTCGTTGACGATCTCACCCTCGCGCAGAATTCCGTCATGGCCATGGCTGGTGAAGGGATCGAGCGCCACATCGGTGATGACACCAATCTCCGGCACCGCTTTCTTGATCGCCGCTGTCGCGCGATTGATGAGATTGTTGGCTTCAAGCGCATTCGAGCCGGTCTGGTCGCGCAGGTCGAGATCGACATTCGGGAATGTTGCAAGCGCAGGAATGCCGAGATCGGCTGCCATTCGTGCAGCCTCCACCGCCTTGTCGATGCTGAGCCGGTTGACGCCGGGCATGGCCGCGATCGGATCGACGATGCCGCTACCCTCGACGATGAAGATCGGCCAGATCAGATCGTCCACCGTCAACTGGGTTTCGCGCACCATGCGACGGGTCCAGTCGGCCTTGCGCAAACGGCGCATGCGGCGATGTCCGGTGATTTCGTCAACGAGATGGGTGCGGTCTGTCATGTTCTTGTCCTGAAAGCCGTGACGGAGATGAAGGAACCTCTCATGACTCCGGCCCTAGCATGCCATCGCCCGCTTTGCAAAAACTGTCGGCGAACTTCCAATCTGGCCGGCAATCTTTTAGAAGAGGCGCATGACCGATGAGCCGTTGACGACCAAGCGACTGTTTCTCCCCGATCTGCTGATGACCGTTCTGTTGCGCGGTGTCGCGCTCGCATGCCTCTGGTATGCCTTAAATGTCTGGTCCGGGCTGATTGGTTACGCCAACGGAGGTGCCGATCGGTTCGACCTTTTGGGATCGGATATGAAGGCGGCGGCGTCAACCCTTGCGATCCTCTATCCGGTTGCGGCCATAGGCCTATGGCTGCGCGGGTCCTGGGGACCGGTGATCTGGGTGGTCGCGGCCATGGTCGAGATCGTCAAGCATGAAGTCTATAGCGAAATCTTCGGCGCCGACCGGATCAAGGTTCTGGTGATCGCGGCGACCGCCCTTCTTTATATTGCCTTGCGCATCGCTATCCGTGTCGGGCGGCAGAACGAATACGAGCATTCCTTGCCGCGTCGGTAAGCGATTGTTCACTCTGTTGTGCGGATCGCTAAAGGTAAGATGCTGTTAATCCTGTGATTTAAGTAGAATTTTAGACGTCGCGGGTAATTTGGCTCACATAAGGCGGGAATAAAAACCAACACCGCCAGTCAAACAGTGAGGCAGAAAATGAACGCGAAGCTCAAGGCCCCGGCCGCACCGGCGATCGACCCCCAAGAACAGGCGATCCATTCCCTTTATCTCGAAAGCGTCCATCTGGTCGAGCGGCTTCACCGCCGTCTCCTGGATGTGATCAAGGATGAATTCGACCGTCAGGGTCGCGACGATATCAATGCCGTGCAGGCGCTTCTGCTGTTCAATATCGGCACATCGGAACTGACCGCCGGCGAACTGCGCTCGCGTGGCTATTACATGGGCTCGAACGTATCCTACAACGTCAAGAAGCTCGTCGATCTCGGTTTCATCAACCATGCCCGGTCGCGCATCGACCGCCGCTCGGTCCGGATCTCGCTGACACCGCGTGGACAGGATGTGGCCGAAACCGTTGCCAAGCTCTATCAGCGTCACGTCGGCTCGATCGACAAGGTTGGCGGCATCGGCCAGGACGAGTTCAACAGCCTCAACAAGCTGTTGCAGCGCCTCGATCGCTTCTGGAACGACCAGATCCTCTACCGCCTCTGAGGCGATCTCCCGAACAGCCAGGCATTTCCTCCAGTCTGCCTGACAAACGAAAAGCGCCGTGTTGTATGGGGCAACACGGCGCTTTCGCTTGCGAAATTCTTGCGGGCCAACAGCCCGCAGGGCTCGCTCAGAGCCAATGGTTTCCTGCGAATGCTGGTTTTGCCTGGGTGTCGCGGAGCAAGCGTGCTTCAATGCCGACATCTGCAAGAAGCGTATCCGGAAGCCGCGCGAGCTGGTGTGCCGCCGTGCGAGCCGCCAGATAGCGTGCCATGGCTGCCGTCACGCCATGGACGTAGGATTCAAGCGTTTCAAGGACACTATGGCTTGGGAGGATGGTTGCGAAGTCCGTCATGGTATCACCGGCTGTTTCAAGGCATGTTTGATCTTGTTTGGATGATTTGCTTATGCCGCATTGACGCAAAAAGAGGAAATCGATAATTCTTGCATCATCATCAAGGAAATTTTGAAGGTCGCCATGCGCGTTATGCCGGGAACGAGAGCGTTGAGAACCCTGGTTGTCGCCGGGCGGCACCTCAACTTCACCCGGGCGGCCGACGAGCTCGGCCTGACGCCCGCTGCCGTGAGCTATCAGATCAAGGAATTTGAAGATCAGCTTGGGGTGCAGCTCTTCACACGGACGAGCCGCCACATCCGTTTGACCGAAGCAGGCACTGTCATCTGCGATGCGGCGTCCGAAGCGCTGGAAGGTTTGAACCGCGCCATGACGCGGGTGCGCAAGATGTCGCGCGGGGGTGAGCAGTTGCGCGTGACGGTGGATCCGCAATTCGCAACAAAATGGCTGATGCGGCGAGTGGAGCTGTTTCGCGGCCGCCATCCCGGCATCGAGCTGCGCTTCGATGTGACATACGAGCTGCGCGATTTCGAACTCGATGATGTCGATGTGGCGATAAGGTTCGGCACCGGGCGCTATACCGGCCTCAAGGCGGACAGGCTGTTCGACAATGTCGTGGTTCCCGTCTGCAGCCCCAAACTGCTCACGCATGGCAAGCCGCTCCTAGAGCCGCGGGATTTGCAGGAACATACGCTGGCGCATATCGAATGGTCGCGCCAGGGTGTGACCTGGCCGAACTGGCGCATGTGGATGGCAGCAGCCGGCGTTGCCGATTTTGACGATAGCCGCACGATCGTCTTCGGCTCCTCCTCGGATGCGGTCGAAGCGGCACTGGCGGGCGAGGCGGTGGCGCTAGCCGATTTTGCCATGGTCGCGAGCGATCTTTCAGAAGGGCGCCTGATCCGGCCTTTCGAACTCAGCATCCGGGTGCCATCGGAATTCGCCTATTATCTGGTGTATCCGGCCGGACAAGCGAACGATCCCAGAATTGTGGCATTCCGGGACTGGATCACCGAGGAGGCGAGGGCGGTCCAGATATAGGAGGGCAGTCGCTTTTCACGGAAATTTCAGCGGTTTCGTGATCTCCGTTCACCGTCTCGTGACTTGCCGGTGGCACAAAACGGCCACATTATCGTGTCATCTCCGCAACATCGGGGTGGCCGTTTCAGGCCGGGGTTCGATCTTGGCTGGTTTGGAGTTGCGCCTTTTGCAACCCGCGCCTAAGCGGAGACGAAATCAGCATTTTCCCAAAGTTAACCATGTTGTGCTAGGCGGAACCTTCGGGTTTCAATGTCAGGGAAATACAAAGGCTCAAGGAATGTCGGAAAAGAAAGATCTCAATAGCCTGGTGTCGCGTCGCCGTTTTCTCGGAACTGCCGTTGCTTTCGGTGCACTCGGCGCAGGCGGTTCGGCATTCGCGCAGGATGTTGCGATTGACGAGATTATCAATGCGCCGCGCCGCGGAAACTGGGACGACCAGTTCGATGCCCGTGCTTCGCGCACGGCTGCTGCGGTTGCCACCAACAATCCGATCTTCGGTGCCGATGCCGCTGCCAACCTGCAGCAGGCGATCTTCGATTATGAAGCCATCGTCGCCAATGGCGGCTGGCCGCAGGTGGTCACCAATGTCAAGCTCAAGATCGGCGTCGTCGATCCGGCCGTGAGCACGCTGCGCAAGCGTTTGATGATTTCCGGTGACCTGTCGAAATCCGCCGGCCTGTCCAACTCGTTCGATTCTCTCGTCGAGGAGGGGCTGAAGCGCTTCCAGGCCCGTCACGGCTTGCCGCTCGATGGTGTTCTCGGCCAATATACGCTGAAGGCGATGAACGTGCCGGCCGACACGCGCCTGGCGCAGCTTCGTACCAACCTGACGCGCGTTCAGGCGATCACCACCGATCTCGGTTCGCGCTATGTGATGGTCAACATTCCGGCCGCCTATATCGAGGCTGTCGAAAACAACAAGGTCGTGCAGCGCCACACCGCTGTCGTTGGTCGCGCCAGTCGCCCGACGCACATCATCGATTCCAAGATCTATGAAGTGATCCTCAATCCCTACTGGACCTCGCCGCGCTCGATCGTCGAGAAGGACATCGTTCCGCTCATGCGCAAGGATCCGGAATATCTGAAGAAGAATTCGATCCGCCTGATCGATGGCAACGGCAACGAAGTGGCCCCGGAAACGATTGACTGGTTTGCCGACAAGGCCCCGAACCTGACCTTCCGTCAGGATCCGGGCAAGACCAACGCGATGGCTTCGACCAAGATCAACTTCCACAACCCGAACAACGAATATATGCACGATACGCCGCAGCAGGGCCTGTTCAACAAACTCGCGCGCTTCGAATCGTCCGGCTGCGTGCGCGTGCAGAATGTGCGCGACCTTTCACTGTGGCTGCTCAAGGAGACGCCCGGCTGGAGCCGCAAGCAGATCGAAGCGACCATCAAGTCCGGTCGCAACACGCCGATCAAGCTGGCCGTCGAAGTTCCGGTCTATTTCAAATATGTCACAGCCTGGTCTGCGAAGGACCGGATCGTGCAGTTCCGCGACGATATCTACGAGATGGACGGCGCCCAGGAGCTGGTGCTGCAATCGGGCCTCAATCAGGAACCGGTCGTCGCCAACTGAACCGCGTCTCATTTACGAACATCGATCAACCCGGGCTCCTGGCTCGGGTTTTTCGTATTGGGGTTGATTGCGCGCAATGCACCGTCAGCGAGAGCGCCTAGACTATTTCCATATTACTCATGGAGGTTTCTATGGCTTCGGTTACCCAATACAAATGGTCTGCTCCGTCCGGTCTGATCGACGGCACCGGCAATCTTACTGCCATGGGCGGTGCGAATACTTTGAACATTCCCGCCGTTGATGTGCACAAGACGGCCCAAGGGGATGGCACGTTCTCCTTCACCGACAATCGGGGGCATACTCTGGTCGGCATCGAGCGGATCTATACGTCGAACAATGGTGACAATCTTGATCTCGCCTATTCGCTGGCCGACAGTGCAAACTGGCTCTCCGGCTATGTGATCGAGATACGTACCTTCGGTGGTGCGGACACGGTGAGGATCGCCGATAGCCTGCCGGCAGATTATGGTTCGTCGCCAGGGCCGGGGGCCTTGGTCGTCGGGGGCGCTGGCAATGACGTGATCACGGGCGGCAAGGAGAATGATTTCCTCTATGGCGATACCGACGAACTCGTCGGGGTAACAGGCAACGATACAATCCGTGGCGGAGCCGGAAATGACGAAATTTATGGCGACGACGGCAATGACAAGCTGTTCGGCGGCAGCGGCGATGATCGCTTGACCGGCGATCTCGGGATGGTCGTCAAGGGCCGCGACCAGTTCACTGGCGGTAGTGGCGCCGACTTCATCATTCTGGGCAGCGATGGCAAGGGCGATACCGTCTTCTACACGGCGGTGGGTGACAGTACCAAGGCGCATGCCGATGAGGTTGCCGGTTTCGAGTTCGCCCATGATGTGCTGGATTTTTCAGCCATTGATGCCAACCGCGCCAGCAAGGGCAATCAGGCCTTCGATCTGGTCCGAAATCTGAGTGGTCAAGCCGGCGAGTTGCAGGCAAAGATCATCGATATTGGCTACGATTACAACGTCAAGCTCTCAGGCGATACCAATGGCGATGGCAACGTCGACTTCTACCTGACAGCGGAGATCGAAGCGAACAAGCTGACCTTTGCGACCTTGGGGGATTGCCTGGTTCTCTGAGTTTGCCCGATCGGGTCAAACAACGCTTTATCGCCGAGGCTTCCGATATTTTCGCAGAAGGGTGCCTGCCGGCCAGTATGGATAGCGTTTCGTCGGCTGCCGCTGGCGGTTGTGCCGGACCGCCGGCGTGGCCGGTCGTTCGAGGATTTCCGCGAGCAGATCGACAATTTCGAACACCGCCCGGTTTTCGGGAATGTTCTTGAGGATATTCGCCTGAAAACGGGGCAGTTCGGCGAGCATGGCATCGGTCGCGGCGGCAATGTCGCGCGCGAAGCTTTTGACGACGATGCCGACGCCGTTATCGACGATCCAGTCGAGGTTGGGGCGTTCCTGCGGCATCGTGCCGGCATTGCCCTCGACGATCACCGGGCAACCCATATGGATGGCTTCGCTGATCGAGCCGGGGCCGGGCTTGCCGATGAAGAAATCGGCAAGTCGCATGTAATCGGCGACATTGTTGGTGAAGCCCACGGCATGGCATCCGGGCTTGTCTGCGAGGCTTTCCAGCAGTTTGGCATTCTTGCCGCACAGGACGATTGATTGCGGTTTGCTGTCGGACGCTGCAAGCTGTTCCAGAATGGTTTGGGTTGCCTGGTAGGAGCCATTGCCACCGAACATGATGAGCGCTACCGGCCGATCTTTAGCAAGACCGAGTGATTGGCGGCTGGGCCGATCTTCGTTCGCCGGTGCGTAAAAGCTTTCCTTGAGGATCATTCCGGACACTTCGAAAACGTTCGCCCGGCCGTAAAATCCGGTTGCCAGCGCCTGGCCGAAGGCCTTGGTGGTGCCGCAGATCATGACTTGATCCTGGTCTTCCATCCAGAAATGCGGCGGACAATCGACCATGTCGGTCATCACCGTGACATAGGGGATGGTCTCGGAAACCTGGCGCAGCGCATCGAACATCACGGCATTGAAGTTCGGGATGACGGAAACGACCAGATCCGGACGCCGTTCTGCCGTTTGCCAGCGTGCGGCAAGCAGCGTTTCGATCTCACCGGAGTAGCGGCGGATATAGGCCTGCAGGATCGGCAGGATCGTCCCCAGACCATGGGTCACGCCGCGCCTGAGTGCCGTATTGTAGATCTCCTGCGCCTGGATCGGTTCGATATCGAGGTCGGGTGCGACGGGTTTCAGCAATCGTTTGATCGAGCCCGTCACTCTCTTTGTCAGGCGATAGACCGGATCGATCGGTTCAAGCAGCTTTTGCAAATCGACAGGCACGACGGTCCAGTCGGGATAGGTTTTTCCGATCTGACGGGACAGTGCCTGCATCGCATTGCGATGGCCGCCGCCAGCATCGAAATAGAAGATCTCGACCGTCCGTGTTTTCATGTTCACGCCCACATGCTGTCCTCTGCCGTTCGATCCGGCGCCGGACATCGCCAGATCACAGATTTGTGACGGCTGTTTGACGGACTGGTGCTGACAGTTGTTCTGCGGGTAACAGCGCTCGGCGTGCGATCGGTTTATCCTGCCGCAGCGACAGGGCAGGTCCAACCCGCACTTGCTCAGAAACCGGATCGGAAGGATTGATGCAATGGCAACGAAATACGGGACGGCTGGCGACAATACGCTCAATGGCGGCGCGAATGACGATTTCCTCTATGGCAAGGGTGGCAATGACTGGCTCTATGGCCGTAACGGTGACGATTTCCTGGATGGCGGGAAGGGGAGAGATCATCTTTTCGGCGGCGCCGGGAACGACACGCTCTACGGCGGTGGCGGCAATGATATTCTGATCGGTGGCGCAGACGGCGATCTGTTCCGTGGCGGCGGCGGCTCGGATACGGTCGATTATTCCGGGGCCGCGACCTTTGTTCAGGCCTATCTCGATGCAAACCAATCCGCTTATGCTGCTGCCGGCGATCAATATGTCAGCGTCGAGAATGTGATCGGCACGATCTACGACGATTTTCTGCAGAATTCGGGCGGCGGTACGGCTTATGGCGGCGAGGGCGACGACACGCTTTTCGGAGGCGGGAGCCTGGGCAGCAGCGAAAATGGCGGCAAGATCCGTGGCGATGCCGGCAACGATACGCTCAACATGAATTACGGCGATACCGCTGCCTGGGTTCAGAAGGCGCAAGGGTACGACTACATCAAGAATTTCGTCGAAGGATCGGATAAGATCTTTGTCGATCTCTCCGAATTCGGCCTTGGAAACTCGCTCGACATCAACGAAATCGTCAACAGCAACACCGTCGATGCGATCGGAACGAACGCACAGTTCATTTATGAAGGCGATGCTGCGCGCCTCTGGTTCGATGCCAACGGCACCGACAGCGGCGAACTTTACGCGGTGGCGCGCTTCCAGGATTCGACGATCGACTTTGGCAGTCTCGGTCTTGATGATTTCGCGTTCCGGCTTTGATGGTCCTGCGGCATTGTGACCGCCGGACCGGCGTTCGCGCGGGCGGCGGTCGTTTTACGGGTCTTGACGCCGCAAGTGTCACACAGGGAGGCGCAAACGGTCTTGCTCCTTTCCGCTGGTGTCGCTAATAGGCATTGCGACATTGCACCCAGCCGGAGAGATGAACCATGAGCGCCACAGACGCCTTTTTTACCCGTAGCCTTGCCGACTCCGATCCGGAAATCTTCGGCGCCATTACGAAGGAACTTGGTCGCCAGCGCCATGAGATCGAGCTCATCGCGTCCGAAAACATCGTATCCCGCGCCGTTCTGGAAGCGCAGGGCTCGATCATGACCAACAAATATGCCGAAGGCTATCCGGGCAAGCGCTATTACGGCGGCTGCCAGTTCGTCGATATTGCCGAAGAACTCGCCATCGAGCGCGCCAAGAAGCTGTTCGGCGTCAACTTCGCCAACGTTCAGCCCAACTCCGGCTCGCAGATGAACCAGGCCGTGTTCCTCGCGCTCCTGCAGCCGGGCGACACGTTCATGGGTCTCGATCTGAACTCGGGAGGCCATCTGACGCACGGTTCGCCGGTCAACATGTCCGGCAAGTGGTTCAACGTCGTTTCCTATGGTGTGCGCGAAGGCGACAACCTTCTCGACATGGATGCCGTTGCCGAAAAGGCCCGCACCCACAAGCCGAAGCTGATCATCGCCGGCGGCACCGCCTATTCCCGCATCTGGGACTGGAAGCGCTTCCGCGAGATCGCCGATGAAGTCGGTGCCTACCTGATGGTCGATATGGCCCACATCGCCGGTCTCGTTGCCGGTGGCCAGCATCCGTCGCCGTTCCCGCACTGCCATGTTGCCACCACCACCACACACAAGTCGCTGCGCGGCCCCCGTGGTGGCATGATCCTGACCAACGAGGAAGAACTGGCGAAGAAGTTCAACTCGGCCGTCTTCCCCGGCCTGCAGGGTGGCCCGCTGATGCATGTCATCGCCGCCAAGGCTGTTGCATTCGGCGAAGCGCTGCAGCCGTCCTTCAAGGACTATGCAGCCCAGATCGTCAAGAATGCCAAGGCCCTGTCCGACACCCTGATCGCTGGCGGCCTCGATATCGTCTCGGGCGGTACCGACAACCACCTGATGCTGGTCGATCTGCGCAAGAAGAACGCCACCGGCAAGCGCGCCGAAGCAGCGCTCGGCCGCGCCTATGTGACCTGCAACAAGAACGGCATTCCCTTCGACCCGGAAAAGCCCTTCGTCACCTCGGGCATCCGCCTCGGCACTCCGGCTGGCACGACGCGCGGCTTCAAGGAAGCCGAGTTCAAGGAAATCGGCAATCTCATCGTCGAAGTTCTCGATGGTCTCAAGGTTGCCAACTCGGATGAAGGCAACGCGTCCGTCGAGGCAGCAGTTCGCGAGAAGGTGGTCAAGCTGACCGACCGTTTCCCGATGTATTCCTACCTCTAAGATCGGCGTCATCGCAGAGATCTGGACCCTTCCCGGAAACGGGGAGGGTTTTATTTTGCCTGGCTGCTCGCCCGGTTTAACTGTCGTGCATGGTCGAGAGCCTGTTTCAGGACCGGCAGGATCGTCTGGTCCTGCATCTGCGAGACATTGAAACGCATCATCTGGGTGGCGCTCTGCGACAGGCTGAAGGCATTGCCAGGCGCCAGCACGATGCCGCGATCGAGCGCAAAGCGTGCCACATCGGCGGCATCGATGCCGTCCGGCAACTGGCACCAGAGAAAGATGCCGGCCTGCGGTTCGAACCAGGGAACGATACCGAGGGACCGCAATTGCCCGGCGACGGTGATCATTGCCTGGGACAGCCGCACTTTCAGACTGTCGAGATGCTTGCGGTAGCTGCCATCGCTCAACACCGTCCAGACCAGTTCCGTCGCAAGTCGCCCACCGCCAAAGGAGGTGGCGATCTTGAGGTCGGTCAACCCATCGAGCCAATCGGGCCGGGCCGCGATGAAACCGCAACGGACGGAAGCCGACAGGGTCTTGGAAAAGCTGCCGATATGGACGACGCGATCGAGACCATCGAAGGCGGCGAGGCGAGGGGCCGGCACATGTTCGAAATCGGCGAAGATATCGTCTTCGATGATAATCATGTCATGCTGTTCGGCGAGCTTGAGGATGCGATGCGCAGCAACCGGCGACAGCACGGCACCGGTCGGGTTATGGATGCCGCAGTTGGTGATGTAGAGTCGCGGCCTCTGCTCTGCCACAACGGTGGCGAAACGCTCCATGTCGGGCCCGGTCGGCGTATAGGGAACGCTGACGATATTGGCCCGGTGCGCCCGCAAGAGCGCATGAAAATTGAAGTAACACGGATCGTCCACCAGCACCGTGTCACCGGGTTCGAGCAGGAAGCGGCATAGAAAATCGATCGCCTGGATGCCGGATTCGGTGAGCATGATCTGCTCGGGCGAGACCTCGATACCGCGATCGGCCATGCGCCGGGCGATCAGTTGCCGTAGTTGCGGCAGTCCGAGCGGTGACGCATAGGCGACGAGAACCGGTGCCTCGGAGCGTGTCAGCTGGCGGATGGCGCGACGGATGGCATCCTCCGGCAACCAGGAAGGCGGCAGCCAGCCGCAGCCGGGCTTGAGACCGCTGTCGCCGGCTTCCAGCGACTGTCGCGACACCCAGAACGGATCAACGGCGCGATCGAGCCGCGGTCCGACCTCTGACAGCGTGAAAGGGGCAGCCTGATTGGCGACATAGAAGCCCGAACCGGGACGCGACAGCACCGCACCTTCCGCCACCAGCCGCTCATAGGCTGTCACCACCGTCGATGTCGAGACCTTGAAGAGCGTTGCCGCTTGCCGCACCGATGGCAGGCGGGCGCCCGGCGTGAGGGTGCGATTGGCGATCCTGTTGCGGATCGCACTCATGACCGCAGCAACACGCGTTGCTGGATTTTCAACGGGTTGATCCATCTGTACTGATCTTTGCACCATAACAGTTTTGTCAAACTGTATCACGCTGTGTCTGGCCCAGCCAAGGGCCTCCGGTTGATAAGAGGCAAATCGATTGCCAGAGACGGAGCGGCGAACGCCGGAGGGCACCATGGAAAAAGCAACGGCGGGCTGGATCAACGGATTGATCGGCGTCATCATTTTCAGCGGATCGCTGCCTGCCACGCGTCTGGCCGTGCTGCAGCTCGATCCGTTGTTCGTCACGGTCACCCGTGCAACGGTCGCGGGGATACTGGCTGCAGCCCTGCTGCTTCTGTTCCGCGAAAAGCGCCCTGCACCGCGCGATCTTTTGTCACTCGGTGTCGTTGCGCTTGGCGTGGTGGTGGGCTTTCCGCTGCTTACGGCCTTTGCCCTCAAACATGTCTCCTCCGCCCATTCGATCGTTTTCATCGGATTGCTGCCGCTCGCGACCGCCATCTTCGGCGTGCTTCTGGCGGGCGAACGGCCAAGGCCGGCCTTCTGGCTGTTTTCTGTCCTCGGCAGCCTTCTGGTGGCGGGATTCGCATGGAAGCAGGGAGCAGCGGCATCCATGGTAGGCGATCTCATGATGTTGGCCGCAATCATCGTGTGCGGGCTTGGCTACGCTGAAGGTGCGCGCCTGTCGCGGCGGCTCGGTGGCTGGCAGGTGATTTCCTGGGCGCTCGTCTTGTCCTTGCCGCTCATGCTGGTAGCTGCGCTGGCAACAAGGCCGGTTTCCTTTGCCTCTGTCGAAGCGCCGGCCCTCATCGCACTCGCTTATGTGTCGCTGTTTTCGATGCTGATCGGCTTCATCTTCTGGTATCGCGGCCTGGCTCAGGGCGGCATTGCGGCAGTTGGGCAGTTGCAGCTTCTGCAGCCGTTCTTCGGTCTCGCGCTTGCTGCGCTACTGCTTGGAGAAACCGTCAGCTGGAGCATGCTGGCCGTGACGGCCGGCGTCATTCTCTGCGTCGCCGGTGCGCGCCGCTTTTCCCGCTGAAGGAGCCTCTCATGCCATTTCAAACGTCCCGGCCGCGGATCTTGGTGCTTTTCGGTGGTCGTTCCTCCGAGCATGATGTGTCGATCAAATCCGCCACCAACGTTTTGCGCGCCATCGACCCGGCGAAATACGAGCCGGTTCCGGTCTATGTGACCCATAAAGGGCACTGGCTGCCGGCGACGTTCGATGGCACCCATCTTGAAACGCCACTGGCCGGGCCAAGCCTCTGCCTTCTGCCTGGCGGCTGTGGTCGTCTGTTGGCATCGCCGGAAGAGGGGACGCCTTACGAGGTGCCGAAGATCGATTTCGCTTTTCCTGTCCTGCATGGGCTCGGCGGCGAAGATGGTTCCATCCAGGGCCTCTGCGAGGCTGCGTTGGTGCCCTATCTCGGATGCGGCATTCAGGGTTCTGCGGCAGCGCTCGACAAGGACGTCGCCAAGCGGCTGATGCTGGCGGCTGGCGTTCCGGTGGCGCGCTGGCGGCTTCTGACGGAGGAGCGGTCTTCTTCGTTTGCCGAATTGGACGCCGAATTCGGGTTGCCATTCTTCGTCAAACCGGCACGGTCCGGCTCCTCGGTCGGGGTGCGTCGGGTCTCGGGCAGTCAGGAATTCGGCCCGGCGCTAGAGGAGGGCTTTTGCCATGATGCCAGGCTTCTTGCCGAAGAGGCGATCAACGGACGCGAGATCGAATGCGCGGTGATCGAGGATGGTGATGGCAGCCTGTTCGTCTCGCACCCCGGCGAGATCATCCCGGCCGAAAGCCACGGCTTCTATAGTTTTGACGCCAAATATATCGACGAACACGGCGCCACCCTCAAGGTGCCGGCCGATCTTACGCCAGAAACCGAAGCCGCAATCTGCGTGATGGCCGAACGGGCTTTCCGGGCGCTCGGTTGCAATGGCATGGCGCGGGTGGACTTTTTCCTCAAACCGGACGGCAGCTTTCTCGTCAACGAGGTCAACACCATTCCGGGCTTTACCGATATCAGCATGTATCCGATGGCGATTGCGGCCAGTGGCATCGACATGTCCGAACTCATCGCGCGCCTCATTCGCCATGCAAAGAAGCGGCATCCCTTGCCACAATAGGTGAAGGAGGCGAGATGCCTCTGCCTCCTCCAATACGGTTCTCGGGTTTTGACCGGATCACTTGTCTTTAGCGCTCAGAATTCTTCCCAGGATCCACCTGCAACTGCCGCGCGGACAACAGGTGCGGGTGCACTCATTTTGTGCGCCGGCAGAGGCCTTTCCCTTGTTGATCTTTCAACGGGCTGGCTGATCGCATGCGGCTCCTGTCGTCCCTGCGGGCGGCGCATATGGGGACCGCCTACTGCTGCCTGCGAACCCGGCTCGCGGATCGCCGAACGACGGTTGAGCTTGAACAGTTCCACCAGTTCCTGCATTCGGCCAGCGCCATCGCGCAGCACAAACCCAGCGTCACTGATGCTCGAGACAAGCGATGCATTTTGCTGGGTCGTTTGGTCGAGCTGGTTGACCGCCATGTTGATTTCGCTCAGGCTTGTGGCTTGCTCCCTCGCTCCGGTCGCAATTGCCTCGATGTTGACGCTGATCGAGTCGACAAAGGTTTCGATGTTGGATAGGGCCTGGCCGGTATCGCTCACCAGTCTGACACCGTCATCGACTTCGCGCGCCGATTTGGTGATGAGCGCCGAGATCTCGCGCGCGGCTCCGGCCGAACGCTGGGCCAGTTCGCGGACTTCCTGAGCGACGACGGCAAAGCCCTTGCCCGCTTCACCAGCTCGTGCGGCTTCAACACCTGCATTAAGCGCGAGCAGATTGGTCTGGAAGGCAATCTGATCGATCACGTCGCTGATGCTACTGATTTCCTTCGATGCGCCGGCGATCCTGCCGATGGATTCGATGGCATTTTTGACCACGCTCACTGAGTCATTTGTGGCTTTGCGCGCGTCACGAACAAGGTCGCGGGTGTCTGTCGCCCGTAAGGATGCCTCCTTTACGGTGGCGGTAATCTGCTCAAGTGCTGCCGACGCCTGTTCAAGCGCTGCCGCCTGCTGTTCGGTTCGCTGGCCAAGGGATTTTGCGTCGTCACTGAGTGTCTGGCTTTTTTCCGTTAGTGCTGAAGTTTCACCAAGGACACTGACCAGGGTCCTTTGAAACTCCGAGAGGGCGGTGTTGAAATCGCGTCTGAGCCGTTCGAGTTCCGGGGTGAAGGGTTCATCGAGCGTGATGCGGATATTGCATTGCGCCAACCGTTCAAGCCCGCCGGCAAGGGCCTCGACGGCCTTGACACGACCGGTCACGTTTGTTGCGAACTTGACAACCTTGATGACACGACCTTCTTCATCGAAGATCGGATTGTAGGACGCCTGAATATAGAATTTCGCACCGGACTTGTCGATGCGGGTGAATTCGCTCGATACGAGTTGCCCAGCCCGGAGCGTTTTCCAGAACTGCTGATACTCTTCCGATTTGGCATAGGCCGGCTCGCAGAATATTGAATGCGGCCGCCCGATGATTTCTTTCAACTGATATCCGGTCACGTTGAGAAAGTTCTCATTCGCGTCGATGATCGTGCCGTTGGTGTCGAACTCAATGACGGCCTGTGCCCGTGTAACAGCCGTGATCTTTCCCGCGAAGTCGATGTTCCGCTTCTTATCCTCGGTGATGTCGACCGCTACCTTTACGACCTTGTACGGCTTCCCCCCGCTACAGACGGGATTGTAGGATGCCTCGATCCAGACCTCGCGACCGCCTTTTGCAAAACGTCGATATTGTCTGCGATCGAATTTTCCGGCCCTGAGGTTCGCCCAGAATTCCTGATAGGCGCTGGAGCCGGCGTACTCTTTATCAACGAACATCGAATGATGCTGGCCGATCAATTCCGCCGCCGAATAGCCCATCGTGGCGCAAAAATTCTCATTTGCTGCCAGTATCTTGCCGTTGAGATCGAATTCGATGATCGCTTGCGATCTACTCAAGGCGAACAGCGTATCGCGGGCATCATTATGCAGAAATGGTATCAGGGACATCACAAGCAGCCCTCCGTGGTGCATGTGAATCATAATTAAACTTAAAAGTTGAATAATGATTAAGTGAAGTGTGAAATTTAAATATTCGCTTTTCCGTTGCGTGACGCTTTACCTAAGAGGTGCACACCAGCGTGGCTACTGATTTCAACGGCGATATGTTTTTGCTTGTTCGCAAGCTTCTGGACGGATATTGCATCGTTCAGACGCCAATTGCGAAGGTCTTTCATGCGTTGCCCCTTCTGTAGTTCCGAAGATACCCAGGTCAAGGATTCGCGCCCGGCCGAAGACGGCACCTCGATCCGTCGGCGTCGCATCTGCCCCGATTGCGGGGGCCGCTTCACGACCTTCGAGCGCGTACAGCTGCGCGAGCTGATGGTGATCAAGAAGTCGGGCCGCAAGGTACTGTTCGATCGCGAAAAGCTCATGCAGTCCTTCATGATTGCGCTCCGCAAGCGCAATATCGACCGCGACCGCGTCGATCGCGCCGTCTCCGGCATCATCCGTCGCCTCGAGAGCTCGGGTGAAACCGAAATCACGTCCGAAGATATCGGCTTGCAGGTTCTCGAAGCGCTGAAGGCGCTCGATGACGTGGCCTTCGTCCGTTATGCCTCCGTCTATCGCGACTTCACCCATATCGAGGATTTTGCCGAGGCGATCGCTCAGATCAACGCCAAACTCTCACGCGAGTCGGTGGGAGACGTTTGACCGATGCCCGGGCGGCGCATCGATGATCGGTATATGGCCGCCGCCATCCGCCTGTCGCGCTGGCATCTCGGCCTGACCGGTTCCAACCCCTCCGTTGGCTGCCTGATCGTCCGTGATGGTGTGATCGTCGGACGCGGGGTGACGGCGAAGTCGGGCCGTCCGCATGCAGAAACCCAGGCGCTGGCCGAAGCGGGCGCGCTCGCAAGCGGCGCCACCGCCTACGTGACGCTCGAACCCTGCTCTCATCACGGCAAGACACCGCCCTGCGCGGACGCGCTGATCGCAAGCGGCATCGCGCGCGTGGTCGTCGGCTGCCCGGATCCGGATCCGCGCGTCT
This sequence comes from Fluviirhizobium alvei, assembly GCF_030551875.1. Taxonomy (GTDB): domain Bacteria; phylum Pseudomonadota; class Alphaproteobacteria; order Rhizobiales; family Rhizobiaceae; genus Rhizobium_E; species Rhizobium_E alvei. The sequence goes on from NZ_JAUOZU010000006.1 coordinate 205,768, forward strand.
CGGGCCGCGGCATTGCCATGCTTAATGCGGCGGGAATTGAAGTGGATGTTGATGTTCTGCGCGAAGAAGCGGAATCAGAACTTCAAGCCTACCTGAATCGCCAACGCAGGAAGACGCCGCAAGTGATTCTGAAACTTGCCGTTTCCGCCGATGGCATGGTGGGTCGCAAGGGGGAGGGGCAACTGGCAATCACGGGGCCTCAGGCCCGGGCGCAGAGCCATATTCTGCGCGCCGAAAGCGATGCCATCCTCGTTGGCATTGGCACTGTTCTTGCCGATGATCCGGAACTCAGCTGCCGTCTACCCGGCATGCAATCGCGGTCGCCTTTGCGCATCGTGCTCGATCGCGATCTCGCGCTGCCGCTGTCGAGCCGGCTGGTGCAAACGATTGCGGATGGTTTCGGCCTGCTGGTCGTGGCCGGTCCCAGGGCCGATGCGGCCCGAAAGGAGGCGCTTGTCGCCGCCGGTGCCGAAGTGCTTGAAGCTGGGGGGCTCGATGCACTTCTGCGCGCACTCGCTGAACGCGGCATTTCGTCCCTGATCGTCGAGGGTGGCGCCGGTGTCGCGAGCCGCTTTCTCGATGAAGGCCTTGTCGACCGCATCATGCTCTTTCAATCCGATATCGTGGTCGGCACCGATGGCATCCCAGCGCCGATTACCGAACAGACCGTTCCCGAAGCCTATCGCCTCACAAGCCGTCATGTCTATGGCAAGGACCGTTGCCTTGACTATATACGGACGAGCGGAAGCGAAATTGCCGGTGTGCCGGCCCAGTCAGGATAGTCTCATGTTTACAGGCATCGTTACCGATATCGGCAAGATCACCAGCATCACGAAACTCAACGAAGGAATCCGCCTGCGGGTTGAGACCCATTATGATCCGGCAACGATCGATATCGGCGCCTCGATTGCTCATTCCGGCGTTTGCCTGACGGTGACGGCGCTTCCCGATCCTGCAAGTGGCGAACGCTGGCATGAGGTCGAGGCCTGGGAAGAGGCCCTGCGGTTGACGACGATCGGCAGCTGGACCGAAGGCACGCCGGTCAATCTGGAACGGTCGCTCAAGATCGGCGATGAACTCGGCGGCCATATCGTTTCCGGTCATGTCGATGGCATGGCCGAGATCGTCAAGATCGGGCAGGAGGGCGATGCGACGCGCTTCACCCTGCAGGCGCCCGCCGGTCACGCGAAATTCGTGGCCCAGAAAGGATCGGTTGCGCTCGATGGCACCTCGCTCACCGTCAACAAGGTGGATGGAGATCTGTTCGATGTTCTGCTGATCCGCCATACGCTCGAAGTGACGACCTGGGGCCGTCGTTCGGTGGGCGACAAGGTGAATTTCGAGGCCGATACGATGGCGCGTTATGCCGCGCGCTTGCGCGAATTCGAATAGCGAAACCCCCGCCGGGGAAAGCGGGGGCTCGCTGGAGGTCTTCGGGGTTACGTCGGTCCTGTTGCGCTACTGGATGTAAATCGTCAGTCCGCCATCCGCAGCCTGTTCGGCGCCGATGATATTGTCGATCTCGACGCCCTGTTTTCCAAGGGCATGGCTGAGCTTCTCGTTGCCGCGCACCGCCTGCTGCAGCTGTGCGACCACCTTCGGCTCGTCGGTCTTGCGTGAGGACAGCGCCTGCTTGACGTCGCCGCGATCGAGCTCGCCGAGCGGCATAACGTTCATCGGCCCGCCCTGCCAGCCCTTGAGGAGCTGTTGTTCGTCCTTCACCTTGTAGGCCACGAGATCGATGGCATTGCCGCTGCCAACTGCCTGATCGGATGTCATTGTGTCATGTCGACCGAGGGGCGAGCCCTTGGGCTGGGCATCGGCACTGAGTACGGCGCCGGCCAGCATGGCGGCCGACAGAGTAGTGGCGAGGGTGATTTTGAGGAAGCGGTTCATGGCTTTTCTCCTTTCTCAAATGGAAGCCATTACTTGCGGCGAGGAGCGGATACCAAGCGTCAATGATAGAAACCGATTGCGTGGGGCCGGGCGCTTTTGCCCTCCGGACGTCGTCGAAAATACGCGCCGGACCTTTTGGTCCGACTGTGGTTTTCTCCGCGCCGGAAACCAAAATCGCTCCGGCGCAATTGGCTCCTATCATCAACGCTTGGTATCATGTCCGGTCCACCGTCGCTTACGAGGCTTGGTCTGGGCCGCGATTGCGGCAAAATAATGCCAATAAGCCATTGAAAAACATTAAGAATAATTTAGGTTTCCCTGTCCGGAATTTGCCTTTTTACGGGCGTTCGCTCCCTGGTTTTTGTCAATTCGGACCCAGAGGGCTCCGGTTTTGAGGATGCATCGCTGCACGGCCCGGAAATCTCGCGGTCGACCACCTCCGAGCGTGATTGGGCAAAGGCGGGAAAATTCGCTTGCCATTCTGGCCCGTCCGTGGTTTGACCGGCCCATGTCATGCCCCCCGATGCGGGTGCCAAAGAATTCCCAGAGGATACCATGTCCAAGTCTGCTCCCAAGCCTCACCTGCTGATCGTCGAGGCACGATTTTACGATGATATGTCGGATGCACTGCTCGATGGTGCCACCGAGGCGCTCAAGCAGGCCGGTGCCAGCTACGATGTCGTGACGGTTCCGGGCGCGCTCGAGATCCCGGCCGCCATTGCCATGGCGCTCGATGCTGCCGATGATGAAGGAACCGAATATGACGGTTTCGTCGCGCTCGGCATCGTCATTCGTGGCGAGACCTATCATTTCGACATCGTCGCCAACGAATCCTCGCGCGCGCTCATGGATCTGGCGGTCAGTGAATCGCTGCCGATCGGCAACGGCATCCTGACTTGCGAAACCGACGAGCAGGCCTGGGCCCGCGCGCGTCGCTCCGAGCTCGACAAGGGCGGTTTTGCCGCCCGCGCCGCTTTGAGCATGATCGAACTCAAGCAGAAATTCGGCGCCTGAACCATGTCGAAGGAAGACCGTAACCAGGAAGTCAAGCCGGCGAACCAGCGCGGCGTTGCGCGCCTCGCCGCCGTTCAGGCGCTCTATCAGATGGAGCTGTCCGGAACCGGTGTGCTCGAGATCGTCAGCGAGTACGAGAACTACCGCCTGGGTCAGGAACTCGACGGCGACCAGTATCTGAAGGCGGATCCGTCCTGGTTCCGCTCGATCGTCGCCGGCGTGGTGCGCGACCAGACCGCACTTGATCCTCTGATCGCCGACAGCCTCATCGAAGGATGGCCGTTCTCGCGCCTCGATGCCACGATCCGTGCCATCCTGCGCGCCGGCGTTTTCGAGCTGCGCGAACGCAAGGACGTGCCGGTGGCGGTGATCGTCAACGAATATGTCGAGATCGCACACGCCTTCTTCTCCGATGACGAGCCGAAACTCGTCAATGCCGTGCTCGATGCCGTTGCCCGCAAGGTGCGCGGCGACAGGAAATAGGATCGTTAGGCATGTCGGCAGGCACGGTGGAAGGGCTTGAGGCGCAACTGAAAACGGCGCGCCTGAATGTGGCGCTGCTGACATGCGCGCAGGCAATTCTCGGTTGCGCGCCGCCGATCGCCTTTTCCGTCGGTGCACTGGCAGCCTATCAGATGCTGGGCGACGACAAGTCGCTGGCAACCGCACCGCTGACCGGCTTCAATGTCGGTGTCTCGGCCGGTGCCGTGATCGTTGCGATCCTGTCGCGTCTGCTCCAGCGCCGCACGAGCTTTATCATCGGTGCGCTTCTGTCGACGATCGGCGGCACGATTGCGGCAATCGCCCTGTTCCAGAACAATTTCTGGATGCTGGTCGGCGGTCTGCTGCTCACCGGCATTTCGAGTGGCTTCACCCAGAAGTTCCGCTTCGCCGCAGCCGATGCGTCGCCGTCCTTCTACAAGGGAACGGCGATTTCCTGGATTCTGGCGGGCGGCATCGTTTCCGCCGTCCTGGGTCCGCAGATTGCCATCTATACCCGTGATCTCTTCACGCCTGTCATGTTTGCCGGCGCCTTTGTTGCATTCGTGCCGATGGGGATCATCGCGGCGCTCATTCTGGCCTTCCTGCGTCTGCCGGCGCTAGGCGATCACGGCGGCACTGCTGTTGAACCGCCGCGGCCGCTGAGCGCCATCGTATTGCGTCCGCGGTTTCTCACCGGCATGTATTGCGGCATCTCCTCTTATGCGCTGATGACCTTCATGATGACGGGTGCACCGCTCGCGATGGTCTATGGCTGCGGCTATTCCTCGGATCTTTCCACCCGTGGCATCCAGTTCCATGTGCTGGCCATGTTCGCCCCCAGCTTCTTCACCGGCCGGCTGATTGCCCGTTTCGGCGCCGAGAAGATCGTTGCAGCGGGTCTCGTGATCCTGATGTCCTGCGCGTTCATTGCCCATCTCGGCATTGAACTCTGGAATTTCTGGGGTGCGCTGGTTCTGCTCGGACTGGGCTGGAACTTCGGCTTCATCGGATCGACGGCCATCGTCGCCTCCAGCTATCGTCCCAACGAAGCCGACAAGGTGCAGGGCTACCACGACATCATTCTGTTCACACTGGTCGCGCTATCCTCCTTCGCTTCGGGGCAGATCTACAGCGCCTTCGGCTGGGATGCGATGATCCTTCCGGTCTGGCCGCTCGCCATTCTCGGCCTGGTGCTGTTGGCGCTTTTTGGACGGAAATCTGCCCAGAGTTAAAAGAGTTCAAATTTCGTTAAATCTTTCGGTTGCCAGCGATCATTCCTGCCGCTGAACCCTTGACGTCGCGTGAGTCCACGATCAATCTCGCCTTCGGCTCGATTGTCCGTGGTTGAAAGGCAGGAGGAGAGATGCCTTTCCGCCACGATGAGCCTCTTGGTGGACCGTTCTGGCCCGCCGGTTTTCATGTGGAGGGATTGGAATGAGCATAATGTTTGGCGTTATAGTCTGCGGACTGCTGTCCGTGGCCTATGCGATCTGGGCAACCCAGACGGTGCTTGCCGCCGACCAGGGAAATGCCCGCATGCAAGAAATTGCCGGTTATATTCGCGAAGGCGCGCAGGCTTACCTGACGCGGCAATACAAGACGATTGCGGCCGTCGGGGTGGTCGTTTTCATCCTCGCATTCTTCCTGCTGTCGAAAGAGGCGGCATTCGGTTTCCTCATCGGCGCGGTTCTGTCCGGTGCAGCGGGCTTCATCGGCATGCACGTGTCGGTGCGCGCCAACGTGCGCACGGCGCAGGCAGCCTCCAAGAGCCTGTCTGCCGGTCTTGATATCGCCTTCAAGTCCGGTGCGATCACCGGCCTTCTGGTGGCTGGCCTGGCACTCCTCGGCGTGGCGGTCTACTACTGGGTGCTCACCGATGTGCTCGGCCTTGACCGTGGCGGTCGCGACGTCATCGACGCGCTGGTGTCGCTCGGATTCGGTGCCTCGCTCATTTCCATTTTCGCCCGCCTCGGCGGCGGCATCTTCACCAAGGGCGCCGATGTTGGTGGCGACCTCGTCGGCAAGGTCGAAGCCGGCATTCCGGAAGATGATCCGCGCAATCCGGCCACAATCGCAGACAATGTCGGTGACAATGTCGGTGACTGCGCCGGCATGGCGGCAGACCTGTTCGAGACCTATGCCGTGACGGTGGTCGCGACCATGGTGCTGGCGGCGATCTTCTTTGCCGGTGCGCCGATTCTCGAAAGCGCGATGCTTTATCCGCTGGCGATCTGCGGCGGTTCGATCATCACCTCCATCATCGGCACCTTCTTCGTCAAGCTCGGCTCGGATAACAATATCATGGGCGCGCTCTACAAGGGCCTGATCGTTACCGCTCTGCTGTCGATCCTGGCCATTGGCGGCGCAACCTCGCTGACCGTCGGCTGGGGTTCGCTCGGCACCGTCAACGGCATGGAAATCACGGGAACCAACCTGTTCCTTTGCGCCCTGATCGGTCTCGTCGTCACGGCGCTGATCGTCGTGATTACCGAATACTATACCGGCACCAACAAGCGTCCGGTCAATTCGATTGCTCAGGCTTCGGTTACCGGCCACGGCACCAACGTCATCCAGGGCCTGGCCGTGTCGCTCGAATCGACAGCGCTGCCGGCGATCGTGATCGTTGGCGGTATCATCGCCACCTACCAGCTGGCTGGCCTGTTCGGCACCGGCATTGCCGTTACTGCCATGCTTGGCCTTGCCGGCATGATCGTGGCGCTCGATGCTTTCGGTCCGGTCACCGACAATGCCGGTGGCATTGCCGAAATGAGCCATCTGCCGCCGGAAGTGCGCAAGGTTACCGATGCGCTCGATGCTGTCGGCAACACGACCAAGGCCGTCACCAAGGGCTATGCCATCGGCTCTGCCGGTCTCGGCGCGCTGGTTCTGTTTGCAGCCTATTCGAACGATCTGGCCTATTTCGCCGCCAATGGCGACAAATATCCCTATTTCAAGGATATGGGCGCGATCTCGTTCGATCTCTCCAACCCCTATGTCGTTGCCGGCCTGATCTTCGGCGGTCTCATTCCCTACCTCTTCGGCGGCATCGCAATGACCGCCGTCGGTCGTGCCGCCGGCTCGATCGTCGAGGAAGTGCGCCGCCAGTTCAAGGCAATGCCGGGCATCATGGAAGGCAAGGACAAACCCGATTACGGTCGCGCGGTCGATATTCTGACCAAGGCCGCGATCCGGGAAATGATCGTGCCATCGCTTCTGCCGGTGCTCGCACCGCTGGTCGTCTATTTCGGCGTCCTGCTGGTGTCGGGGTCGAAGGCGTCTGCCTTCGCCGCGCTCGGTGCGTCTCTTCTGGGTGTCATCGTCAACGGCCTGTTCGTGGCCATCTCCATGACCTCGGGTGGTGGTGCCTGGGATAATGCCAAGAAGAGCTTCGAGGACGGCTTTGTCGACAAGGACGGTGTGCGTCACATGAAGGGCTCGGATGCGCACAAGGCATCTGTCACCGGCGATACGGTCGGCGATCCTTACAAGGATACGGCCGGCCCGGCGGTCAATCCGGCAATTAAGATCACCAACATCGTGGCCTTGCTGCTGCTGGCGGTCCTTGCCTGATCAGATATCGGGAAGGGCAGGGCGCGCGCCTTGCCCTTCATCACCAAAACTGCCCAACAGAAAAGGCGCGCCGGGTTCCAGCGCGCCTTTGTTCGTTTTCATCGGAATTGCTGCGGGATCAGTTGTTGCCCGGTCCGCCACGGCCAAGCAGCGACTGGGCCGCTGCTGCCGGGTTCACGCCGCCGCTGAGCAGGCGCATGAGGAAGGTCTTTTCGACGCCGCCGGTCGGGGTGGTCCGCGAAATCATGTCGAAGACGCGGCCATCCTGCAGCTTGTAATTGGCCAACCGCTCGACTTCGCCATCCTTGTTGAAATAGACCGCCAGAACGCTCTGCTCGACAATGGAAGGCTTCATGAAGGCGGCAACGCGCTTCCGTTTCTGCGAGATGTAATAGAACACTTCGGTGTCGAAGGTCGCAGTTGCAGAAGGGGTGCCCAGCGAAAGCATGATCTGCTCGCGGCTGGAGCCGACCGGCGCCAGCGCCAGGGTCTGCTCGTCAACGACATAGCCGTTCTGGATCACTTCGCTTGTCGTGCAGGAGGACAACGCCATCGAGGAAAGAAGCACGGCGATGACTGCACCGCTTCTCATACGGGAATACCGATATTGCATGCTCAACGAAGTCTCCCCAGTTCCAGTCTGACGACGGGAATCGATGCCGGAACCCGGCGATATGTGGTTGCCCTGACGCAATTGACAGCGCGCCATTGCATTTCATCCCTGCTTCGGTAAACCAGCTTTAAATAGGATGCAACACGGCGGCTTGAATTGCTTGTCATTTCAAATCGCGAAATCAGGGCGAATTGATGATATTTGGATTGTTCCGCAAAAATAGCCGCAATCAGGAAATCGTCGAGCGGCAATATGCGGTCCTGACCGCCGCAGCACGCGAGCCGGAGCTTTATCGCAGCTATGCCGTGCCCGACACGGTCATCGGCCGTTTCGAGATGCTCTCGACGGTGCTCATTCTCTATTTTCGCCGCACGCAGAGCGCTTCCGATAGTTCTAAGGCGCTGGCGCAGAGCATTGTCGAGGCCTTCTTCGAAGATATCGACCATTCCATGCGCGAGCTCGGAATCAGCGATCACGGTGTTCCGAAGCGGATGAAGAAATTCGCTTCCATGTTCTATGGTCGCGGTGATTCTTATGGCCGCGCGCTCGATTCCGGTGATCTTGTCGAACTTGAAGCCGCCCTTCGGCGCAATTTTCATCCGGAAAACGCCGATCCCGCGCTTTCTATGCAAAAACTCGCACATTATATGCTGGAGATCGAAGCGAACCTGAAGACGGTTCCGGATGACGTCGTGGCTCGTGGTGAAGTCACGATCACCGCACCGAAAGAGGAGAGCCAGGGATGAGCAACGCAAGTGATGATGTGCCCTTTAGCTACCCGGTGAAGGTGGGGACGATCTCGCATGTGCCGATCGAACTCCATATCGAGGCCGATGCCGAACAAAGAAAGGGATTGGCGCGTCTTTGGGATATCGTGAGCGTCGAAGCCCTGACCGCCGATCTCAAGATCCGGCGCTACAAGAAGGATGGCGTCAAGGTCATCGGCCATGTCTCCGCGAAGGTGACCCAGAGCTGTGTCGTGACGCTGGAGCCGGTCGAAGATGTCATCGAGGAGGAGATCGATCATATTCTCGTTCCCGAAGGCTCGGCGCTGGCACGGATTCCCGCCAATGACGAAGGCGAGATGGTGATCGATCCCGAAGGTCCGGATCTGCCCGATATCTTCAGCGGCGATTCGATCGATGCGGGTGCGATCGCTGCAGAATTTGCTGCACTCGGCCTCAATCCCTATCCGCGCCGCAAGGATGCCGCCTTTTCCGATCATATCGAGACGACAGCCGCGGATGACCGCAAGCCTTCGCCCTTCGCTGTTCTGAAGGGTCTGAAGGTCGAAAAATGAGCATGGCGGGGAAAAATCTTGTCAGTAGCAGTAAAAAAGCTATTTTGACGCCAACCTTTCCCCCGAAGACGAGGATCAGGACCGCGTGATCAAAATTGCAGTCGACGCTATGGGCGGCGATTTCGGGCCGGAAGTGACTTTGGCCGGCGCCGACAAGGCGCTGGAGCGTCAGCCCGATATCTATTTTCTGCTCTATGGCCAGGAAGAAATTTGCCGCCCGGTCCTCGAGAAATATCCGAGGCTGAAGGACAAATCGGTCTTCCATCATTGCGATGTGGCCATCCGCATGGATGAAAAGCCGAGCCAGGCGCTGCGCCGGGGCCGCTCCACCTCGTCGATGTGGCTCGCCATCGAGGCAGTGAAGACCGGCGAAGCGCATGCTGCCGTCTCGGCCGGCAATACCGGCGCGCTGATGGCGATGTCGAAATTCTGCCTGCGCATGATGGCCGGCGTCGAACGTCCGGCGATCGCCGGCATATGGCCGACGCTGAAAGGGGAGAGCATCGTTCTCGATATCGGCGCAACCATTGGCGCCGACGCCAACCAGTTGCTCGATTTCTCGCTGATGGGTGGCGCGATGGCGCGGGCGCTGTTTGAAGTGGCACGCCCCACCGTCGGTCTCCTCAATGTCGGCGTCGAGGAGATCAAGGGCCAGGAAGAGGTCAAGGAGGCGGGTCGCCTGCTGCGTGAGGCCAATCTCGACACGATCGATTATTTCGGCTTCGTTGAGGGCGACGATCTCGGCAAGGGTACCGTCGATGTCGTGGTCACCGAGGGCTTTACCGGCAATATCGCGCTCAAGGCCGCCGAGGGGACAGCGCGTCAGATTGCCGAATATCTCAAGATGGCGATGTCGCGTTCTTGGCTGTCCAAGCTCGGCTATATTCTCGCCAAGGGCGCTTTCGACCGGATTCGCGAGAAGATGGATCCGCGCAAGGTCAATGGCGGCGTGTTTCTCGGATTGACCGGTATTGTCATAAAAAGTCATGGCGGAACCGACGGCGAGGGCTATGCCGCCGCCATCAAGGTCGGCTATGACATGGTCCGAAACGGGCTGCTCGAAAAAATCGAAGCCGATTTGAAAAAATATAAGGACCTGCACCTGGAAGAACAGGCAACGCAGGACGACAAAGCGACGGGGTAATCGCATATGATCCGGTCTATCGTTCGCGGCATCGGGGCATCGCTCCCGAACCGAGTGGTCACCAATCGCGAAATGGAAACGCTCGTCGATACAACGGACGAATGGATCGTGCAGCGTACCGGCATTCGCCAGCGCTACATTGCCGGCGAAGGCGAAACGACGGCATCGCTCGGCGAGGCGGCGGCACGTGCAGCCATTGCCAATGCCGGTCTCGAACCGTCCGACATCGATCTCATCATTCTGGCGACATCGACACCGGATAACACATTCCCGGCCTCCGCCGTCAGCATCCAGAAGCGGCTCGGCATCACCCGTGGCGCCGCCTTCGATCTGCAGGCCGTGTGCTCCGGTTTCGTCTATGCCATGGCAACTGCCGATCTCTATATCCGCGGCGGTATGGCCAAGCGCGTTCTGGTCATCGGTGCCGAAACCTTTTCGCGCATTCTCGACTGGAACGATCGTACGACCTGCGTCCTCTTCGGCGATGGCGCCGGCGCGCTCGTTCTGGAAGCAGCCGAAGGCGAGGGGACCAAGGCCGATCGCGGGGTTCTGACCTCGCATCTGCGCTCGGATGGCTGCCACAAGGAAAAACTCTATGTCGATGGCGGTCCGTCATCGACCGGCACGGTCGGTCATCTGAGAATGGAAGGCCGCGAAGTGTTCAAGCACGCGGTCGGCATGATCACCGATGTCATTTACGATGCCTTCAAGGCTGCCGACATCACGGTCGACGATCTCGACTGGCTGGTGCCGCACCAGGCCAATATTCGAATCATCGAAGGGTCCGCCAAGAAGATCGGCATGCCGCTTGAAAAGGTGGTGGTGACCGTCGATCAGCACGGCAACACTTCGGCAGCCTCCATTCCGCTCGCTCTCTCGGTGGCAGTCGCTGACGGTCGCATCAAGAAGGGCGACCTGGTGATGCTGGAAGCCATGGGCGGCGGTTTCACCTGGGGATCGGTTCTTCTGCGCTGGTAACAGCAGCCTCACCTATAGGGGATGCATAAAAGGTTGGCCGCAAGGCCTTGATATGCTTGACCGGCGCTGACAACCCAAATAGTCTTTGCGAGCAATCTGTTGGCAAAACAAAACAGGCGGGGATCATGAGCGGCAAAACAGTGACGCGTGCAGATCTGGCGGAAGCAGTGTTCCGTAAGGTCGGTCTTTCGAGGACGGAATCTGCGCAGCTGGTCGAAACCGTGATCGACGAAATCTGTAACGCGATCGTGCGTGGCGAAAGCGTCAAGCTTTCGTCCTTCGCCACGTTTCAGGTGCGTTCGAAGAATGAACGTATCGGCCGCAACCCCAAGACCGGCGAGGAAGTTCCGATTTCGCCGCGTCGGGTCATGACGTTCAAGGCATCCAACGTGCTCAAGAGCCGCATTCTCAAGAGCCACGTCGCGCGCAAGCTGAAAGCCAAGGCCTGAGGGTAACCTCTCTCTTCCAATTTTCCCATAGAGACGCTTGTCCACGTTAAAAACGTGAACTATCGTTTTGATTCGAATGGCCTTTGATAGATAGAGCCGCAATCCGGCGCCCGACAGGGCGTGCCGGACGCTCGCCTTGTTCGGTCCCGTGAGGGTGGAGTTTCTTGCAATGGAAAAAAGTCCGGACGCATTTCGCACCATCAGTGAGGTGGCCGACGATCTCGACCTGCCGCAACATGTGCTGCGCTTCTGGGAGACGCGATTTCCGCAGATCAAGCCGATGAAGCGTGGCGGTGGCCGGCGCTACTATCGTCCGGACGATGTCGAACTGCTGAAGGGCATCCGTCATCTGCTCTACGATCATGGCTATACGATCAAGGGCGTGCAGAAGCTCCTGAAGACCAACGGCAACAAGTTCGTCCAGGCTGCCGCCAGCGGCGATCTCGCGACCATGGAAGCGCTGGCCGCGCAGGCCGAGGAGGAACCGGTCGCACCGGTCACCTCCAAAGTCGCTCCGCCATCGATCGACGAGGACGAACTGGTCGGTCGCCCGAAGGCGCCATCGACCCGTCGCTTTTTCGGACTCATCGGTCCGGGGGAGGAGGCGCGCGAACCCACGATGTCCGGTGGTGGTATCGGCAAGGAGGATCGCGCCCTGCTGCAGGAGGCACTGTTCGATCTTCTGGAATGCAAGCGCCTGCTCGATCAGGTGCGGTGAGGGGAGACGCACCGCGCGGAAGACGTTTGCGGGAACCGCCACTTTTCGCAAAAAAGCGCTTGCGCTGAATAGGCGAAACGACTAATCGGAGCAGGCCTTCGGGCATGGGTCGGAGTGTAGCGCAGCCTGGTAGCGCACTTGACTGGGGGTCAAGGGGTCGTGGGTTCGAATCCCGCCACTCCGACCATTTTCTTCCCCCGCTTTTATCGAGATATGTGAGAATTTGGTATTCGGACGCGTCCGCGTCCATTGTGCGTCGCTTGCGGGATTTAGCGCAAAACCATGCGATAGACGGCTTCGGTTGCTTCGACCATCCGGTCAAGCGAATAGCGATCACGGCGCGCAGAGGCCACGGTCCTGAAGGCTGCGAAAGCGCTCTTGTCGAGCATCCGATCCATGGCGGCGGCGAGCGCTGCCGGATCGTCCGCATTCTCAACGAGGATCCCGTTGCGTCCATCGTCGAGCACGGTGGACGCGCCACCGACAGTCGTGAGAATCATCGGCAGACCGGCTGCGGCAGCCTCCAGCATCACATAGGACATCGCCTCGTAGCGTGACGGCATGACGAGGCAATCGAAGGCCTGCATCGCTTCGGCGCCGGGAATTTCGGGCGCGAAATGGACGCGGTTCTGCAAGCCTTTCGCCGAGACAAGGGTGCGCATCTCTGCTTCCAACTCACCGCTGCCAATGATGGCAAGCGCCGCATCGGTCGACGTGATCCGCGCAAAGGCCTCGATCAGCCGCTCGGGCGCCTTCTGGGCTGAAAGCCGGCCGACAAAGCCGAACAGGAACCGGTCCGGGTCGACACCCAATTTCTGACGAATGCCATCGCGGTTGCCGGATGGCGGTGTCACGACGCCATTGACCACGGTGTGGAGCAGGCGCTCTGGAATATGAAGCGACCGCTCAGCATGGATCTTCTCGTCGTCGGAGACGCAGATTACGGCATCGCTGAAAAAACGCCCGAGAACTGCTTCGATGCCACCATAGATCAGCCGGCCGATGCGGCCGAGGGTCGGATCCATGGTGCGGAAGGCATGCGGCGTATAGATCCGGGCGGGCTTCTGTCCCGGCAGACCGATACGGGCCAGTGCGCCAGCTTTGGAACTATGGCCATGGACGATATCAAACGGGCCTTCATCGGCGATGATCCTGTGGATTTCTCGATAGGCGGCGATGTCGGAGGAGGAGGGCGCGCGCGACATCGAGACGGCATGGATGCCCGCCAGCGGCAGCGCCTTGAGTTCCTGTACGAAGCGGGCTTCGGCGCGCACCGGCGAATAGATCGCTACCACCTTGTGGCCGCGCGCGGCAAGCGCGCCGCAGAGATCGACAAAATGGCGACCGGAGCCGCCGCCGCTCGGTTCGAGAATTTCCAGAATCGTCAGGCGGCGATCGGCGGTCGTGGCGGGGAGGGTCATGGCAAGGGGCGCGCGGATTTGATCCGGCCTTTCAGGTAGCGATGTTCGAGGGCCGCACAGCCCCAGACAATGCCGAACAGCATGAAATGATGCCGCCAATGGTCGGTATCGATGACATTGCCGATCAGTTCATGGCCGCAGAGCGTGATCCAGCCGATGAGCAGATAGGGCTGCCAGGGCCGGTCGCGCAGCAGATAGCGCAGGCCGAACCAGATCGAGGTCCAGACCAGGCCGATATAGGTGACGAAACCGAGCCAGCCATAGGTGGTGAGTGATTTCAGCCAGATATTATGTTCGTCTTCCGGATAGATGGTCGAGAAGACCATCGGCCCGATGCCGAGCGGCTGGCTCATGGCGCTGAGATAGCCGAGCTTGTGGCGCTCGAAGCGGCCGAGGCGGGCGCCGTCATATTCCTGCACAAGCTTGGTTCGGCTGGTCAGAAGCTCCGAGACCTGATCGAACTGCAGCGCCACGATGATGGTGACCACGCCGAACAGGATGCCGGCAAGCGTGATGACCAGGATCTTCAGCCGGAAGGCGCCCGACCGTTCCTTGATGAACATGATGAGGACCATCATCATGGCCGAGAAAAGATAGAGCGCCCAGGCGGCGCGCGAAAAGGATAGCAGTACGCCGATGGTGATGACGCCAAGCGCTCCTGCCCTTATAGGCAGGTGCCGCAACTGGCCGGTCAGGATGCCATGGATGAGATAGAGTGCCGGCGCGATCAGAAAGGGGCCGAAGACGTTCGGATCCTGGAACACGCCCATGGCGCGGTCATAGCGTGTGAAGATTTCGGCACCCGGAAAGGCCTTGAAATAGCCGAGGATGCCGAGCATGGCCGTAATAACGGCGGAAGCCGCCCAGGCATTGAACATCAGCGGCAAGCGATGCCAGTCATCCTCGATGATGGCGGCGAAGAAGACGGCCGCCAGCGCCAGAAAGAGCGTGATGGCGAGATACATCGGCGCATCGCCGATCTTTTCCATCTGGGTGATGGAGAGAAAGCCGCCGACCATATAGACGAGCATGAAGGCGAGCAGAATGCCGGTGGTGCGCGACAGCTTGAGGCCGAAGAGAAACCAGAGCGCGATCAGGAGCGCCATGAAGAGATCGAACGGCGCCGGTTCGGCAATCACGAAACCCGAGAGAAACACCCCGAAAGCCACAAGCCCGGCGCTGGTCTTGCGAACGATCACGCGTCCAGGCTTGAAAGGCTGAGCCGGTAGGGTCTCAATCGCGGTCAATAGGCGTTTTCCGTATTCAGAAGGCGTATCGGCGTGAGGAACAGGATCTTGAGGTCAAACCATAGTGACCAGTTCTCGATGTAATAGAGGTCGTAGGCCGTGCGGAACTTGATCTTGTCGTCGCTGTCGATCTCGCCACGCCAGCCATTGATCTGCGCCCAGCCGGTGACACCCGGCTTGACGCGATGGCGGGCGAAATAGCCTTCGACCACATCGGCATAGATGCGGTTGTGGCTCTGGGCGAGAACCGCATGCGGACGCGGGCCGACGAGCGAGAGATCGCCGCGCAGCACGTTGAAGAGCTGCGGCAATTCGTCGATCGAGCTCTTGCGCAGGAAGCGACCGACGGGGGTTACGCGCGGATCGCCCTTGGTCACCGCCTTGGCGGCCGTCAGGTCCTGCTTGTCGGTATACATCGAACGGAACTTGAAGACGTTGATGATCTCGTTGTTGAAGCCATGCCGCTTCTGCACGAAGAAGACCGGACCCTTGGAGGTCAGTTTCACGGCGAGCGCCGCCCCGAGCATGATCGGCCACAGCGTCAAGAGCGCCATTGTCGCGAAGAACAGGTCGAAGGCGCGCTTGGCAACCGAATCCCAGTCCGTGATCGGTTTGTCGAACACGTCGAGCATCGCCATGCGGCCGACATGCGAATAGGCGCGCGGCCGGAACTTGAGCTTGCTGGCATGGGCCGCAATCCGGATATCAACCGGCAGCACCCAGAGCTTGCGCAAGAGATCGAGAATGCGCTTTTCGGCCGTCATCGGCAGCGAGATGATCAGCATGTCGACGCGGGCAGCGCGGACGAATTCGACCAGCTCGCTGACTGTGCCGAGTTTCGGATAACCGGCAATGAGGTCCGGCGAGCGGCGGTCGAGACGATCGTCGAACACGCCCAGAATGCGGATATCGTTGTCCGGCTGGCTTTCGAGCGAACGGATCAGGTCCTGTGCCGGCTTGCCGCCACATACGATGACGGCGCGGCGCTCAAGCACGCCATTGCGCAGCCAGTGCCGCAGGCCCCAGGCGAGCAGATACCGTTCGGCGATGAAATAGATGCAGCCGATGGCGAGCCAGGCCGCAAACCAGACGCGCGAATAGGTCTGGGAGGTCTTGAAGAAGAACAGCGCGAGCGCCATGACGGCAAAGGCACCCAGCCAGGCGCCGAGGATGCGCAGAAGCGCCCGGCGAGGGGTGCGCAGCATCGGGATCTGGTAGCAATCCGAGACCTGCAGGAACAGGACCGCGAGCGCGGAACCGCTGCTCAAAATGATCATGTAGAATGCGGCGAGCCCAATATCCTGCACATAATA
This sequence comes from Fluviirhizobium alvei, assembly GCF_030551875.1. Classification (GTDB taxonomy): domain Bacteria; phylum Pseudomonadota; class Alphaproteobacteria; order Rhizobiales; family Rhizobiaceae; genus Rhizobium_E; species Rhizobium_E alvei. The sequence goes on from NZ_JAUOZU010000006.1 coordinate 221,914, forward strand.
GACATTAATCAGCTGGCCGATGGCAAAGAGTGCCAGGAAATCGATCAGCCGGATCATGCCCGTCATGATCGAGGGCGAGAACTTTTCCTCACGGAACTGCGCAGCAACGCGCTTGGCAAACGGATTGAGCTCGACGCTTTCACTCGGGCGACGACCCTCGGAGCTTTCGTCTTCCGAAATCGTGCGGATTTCGGATACCTGGCGCCTGAGACGCTCGATATCGAATTCTTCGTTTCTATCTGCCTGTTCCATGCCATTCTTCCGGTCAGCGGTTTCGGGTCAAGACGCAATCAGGTTTCGGGCGTGGCGCGAGACCTGATTGGGTTTTGACCCTGGGTCCACCGATACTCCAAATGGATAAAGAAACGCTTACGGCGACGGGGCAAAGCGTCCGGACGAGCAGATCAACCCTTGGCGAGGGTTTCCTGATAGAGAGCCGTGATCCTGCGTGCCATGGTTACGGCACTGAAGCGGTCATGAAAATGTCCGGGCTCGGGCAGGTTGGCCGCCGCCCAGCCGGGCTCGGTCATGCTGTCTGCCATGGCCTTCGACATCCGGTCGCTGTCGCCGGCAGGCACCAGCGCCTGGCTGTCGCTGCCGAGAACTTCGGAAATGCCACCCACATCGGAGGCGATGACCGTCTTGCGGGCCGCGAGCGCCTCCAGAACGATATAGGGCATGGATTCCGCACGCGATGGCACGACCACGGCCCGGGTCAGCTGAAAGGCGTCGCGGATGTTCATGGCGGGAAACATGCTGATACGCCGGCCGAGCCCCAGGCGCGTCATCATGTCGAGATATTTCTGCTCTTGCGGACCATCGCCGATCATCATGCCGCGAAGGGGGCGGCCGAGCCGCCGTTCGGTCTTGGCAAAAGCTTCGATGAAGACGTCCGGCCCCTTGAGGTCGCGCAACATGCCGACATAGAGAAAATCGACCGCTTCGGGGTCGGTTTGCAGCGGTTCGAAATCCGCCTCGCCGACACCGTTGTAGATCACTTCGTTCCTGACCCGGATACGCCCGACCTTGGCGGCGAACGTGTTGCGCTCGAAGGCGCAGACGAAGACCAACGCATCACTCAGCGCCATCTGCATCCATTCGAGCCAGAAAACGGCCTTCCCGGACAGCGCGTTCGGCGAGAAGTGCAGACTGCCGCCATGCGGCGAATAAAGGCGGGATACGCGATACCTGTTCACCCGCAAGGCTGTGCCGGCGAGCCTGGCCATCGCGCCACCCTTGGCGCCATGACCGTGCAACACATCCGGCCGCAAACTTCTGATTTCTTTGTAACCCCGCCAGAAAACCGGCGCGTCGCGCAATGAGATCGAGCGATCGATCGGCATGCGCGTGAGGCCGAGTTTGAGATGGGGCATGATGGACTGGAACAGCTTGTCCTCATGGGCACCGCCCGTGGAACTGTCGCAAAGGATGCCGACGGAATGACCGGCGCGGCTTTGCTCGACTGCAAGGTCGCGGACATGGCGGAAGATCCCGCCGACCGGCGACCGGAAGCAATGGAGAATGCGCAAGGGTCGATCATCGGCCATCGCTTAAAACAGCCGTTCGCGAATGTAGATCGTGTCTCCTGCAAGCACGGGATCGGAAATGACCACGCGGCCGGTCATCACCTCGCCATTGATCTTGCGGGTAATGTCGGCATTGGCCTGGTTGGCGCGCGGGCTGTAACCGCCGGCGACGGCGATGGCATTCTGAACGGTCATGCCCGGAACATAGGCATACTGGCCCGGCTGACCCACTTCGCCCATGACGAAGATCGAGCGGTAACGATCGATCTCGATCGTCACGTCCGGATCACGCAGATAGCCCTGGCGCAACTTGGCCGCGACCTGACCTTCCAGTTCCTGAACGGTACGGCCGCGCGCCGCAACGGCTCCGATCAGGGGGACAGCGATATAGCCGGCCTGGTCGACCGAATAGGTGTTGGTCAGATCCTTCTGGTCGAACACCGTCAGGCGCAGCCGGTCACCGCTATCGACGCGATAGGGCTGGATCGTGGCCTCGCTGAATGCCTTCGGGGCAGGGCGGTAGGATGTGCAGGAGGCGAGGGCGGAAGTAGCCGCGACCATGAGCGCAATCGAAACGAAACGCCGCTTTCTGACGGTGGCCATCGATTTTGATCTCCGCGGGTTGGGTGACGCGCCATGGATGTGGCCAGCCACCGAAATTCCTTAATGAAAAGTCGCGCCAGTCTCGCGAACAGGCCGACCGCATGCTGCTGTTATCGAACGATTAAGGTTAACAGCTGGTAAAGTGCCGGAGATGTTTGACGGATTTTGAAGCCAATTTTGACGGTTGGCATGAATAGGCTGGGAATTAACTCTTCTCTTACCTTGTTTGTTTAGTTTTTCGTCGTTCATCTTTGTGGAGTAATGGGTATGGCAGGCGGACATTTGGACGAGCGGGACGCAGATATCGATCTGGCGGGCCTGATTTCCGCGCTTTGGCGCCGCAAGCGCCTCATCCTATTGTCCACAGTGGTTCTCGGTGGTCTGGCCTTTGCCGGTGCGAGTGTCGTTTCGCCCAAATATCAGAGTGAATCCCGCATTCTGATCGAAACGAGGACGCCGGATTTTGCCCGCAACCAGAATGCGACACCGCAGGCCGAGCCGCTGCTCGATGAGGCTGGCGTTGCTTCCCAGGTGGCGCTCCTGCAATCGGCCGACCTCATCAAGCAGGTGGCCCGCGACCTCAAGCTCGATGAGTTGCGTGAATTTGACCCCTATGGCGATCCTTCGATCGTCACACGCCTGATGGTGATGGTGGGGTTGATGAAGAACCCGCTTGATGTGCCGCCCGAGGAACGGGTGCTCAACGAATTCGTCCGCAAGCTGCAGGTCTATCAGGTCGAGAAGTCGCGCGTCATCGCCATCCAGTTCTCGTCGAAGGATGCGCGGCTGGCTGCCGAAATCCCCAATGCGATGGCGAAGGTCTATCTTTCGCTGCAGGCTGGCGCCAAACTCGACACGACGTCGGAAGCTGCCAAATGGCTTGAACCCGAGATTGCCAATCTGCGCGAGAAGGTGAGGGAGGCGGAAGCCAAGGTTGCGAGCTATCGCGCCTCTTCGAACATCTTCCGCACCGGCGAACAGAATACTTTCTCCGAAACCCAGCTGAATGACATTTCGCAAGAGCTGGCGCGGGTTCGCGGCGAGCGCGCCAATGCGGAAGCGCGGGCCGAGAGCGTTCGTTCGGCCCTGAAATCGGGCCGCGATGTCGAGACGATCGCCGAAGTGGTCGGTTCGCCGATGATCCAGCGGCTGAAGGAAACCCAGTCCGGCATCGAGGGGCAGATCGCCGATCTGTCGACCTCGCTTCTCGACGGGCATCCGAAACTGAAGGCGCTGCGTTCGCAGCGGCAGGGTATTGCCGAACAGATCCGCCGCGAGACGCAGAAAATTCTTGCGAGCCTCGAAAGCGAGGCCAATGTCGCCAAGCTGCGCGAGCAGCAGTTGCTGCAGCAACTCAATTCCGTGAAGGCCGACAATGCCAATGGTGAAGAAAAGGAAGTGGGGCTAAAGGCGCTCGAGCGCGAAGCCACAGCCCAGCGCCAGCTTCTCGAAACCTATCTGGCGCGCTATCGCGAGGCCGTGTCCAAGCAGGACATGAATGCCACGCCCGCCGATGCACGCGTCGTCTCGCAGGCAACCGTTGCGTCCGAACCCTATTTTCCGAAGGTCCTGCCGATTACCATTGTCGCGGCACTTGCCGGTTTTCTCATGAGTTCGGTGTTCGTCATGCTGGCCGAACTTTTCTCTGGCCGCGCCCTGCGCCCGGTCGATTACGGGCAGGATGAAGATGCTGAAGGCGAAGAGGTTCCGGTGAGCGAGCCGGCTGTTCGCACCGTTGCCGTGCCTGCTGTCGTCAACGCACCCGCAGCTGAGGAAGCAAAGGCTGAAAAGCCGGTTGCCAGCCTCCTTTCGATGGCCTTCGAGGATAACGATCAGGCTATGGCGACGGATGCCGAGCCAGCATCCGAACTTTCGGGAGAGGAATTCTCCGTTGAGGCTGTGGCCAGGCATCTGATCGACAACAATGTCGGCGTCGCGCTTGCCATTTCACCGACTGGTGACGAGGGTTCGAATGCGACCGTTGCGCTTGCCCGCGCCATTGCGGAACATGGCCTTCGCACGCTCTTGATCGACATGACCGGTTCGGCACTTCCCACGGGAATGATGGCCGAAAGTGCCCGACTGCCCGGCATCACCGATCTCCTGAGCGGCGATGCTTCGATTGCGGAAACGCTGCATGGGGATCGTTATTCCGATGCCCATATCCTGCCGCAGGGCAATGCCGATGCCAAACGCGCGATGCGCGGCGCCGATCGCCTGTCGATGATCGTTGATGCGCTCGCCGAGGCCTATGATCATGTGATCGTGGAATGCGGTCCGGCCAATGTCGATGGGGTGCGTCGCCTCGCGCGCAATGGTCGTGCTGAAATCGTGCTTTCGGCCGGGACTGCCTCCGACGCGCAGATCGAAGCGGTGGCCAACGCCTTCATCGAGGCGGGATATGAGGATGTCGTCCTGCTTCTCGGGTCGGATCGTCCTGACCAGCCGCGCAATGGCCGCCACGCCGCCTGATATCCGATCAGTCGGCGTCTTCCGTCTCTTCGGTGCGGCCATGGCTGTTGCGGGAGCGGATCTTCTGCAGGAAGCCGTAAAGCGCCGGATTCTGCTTGATCGTCGATTTGAGCCGCGTGGCCGCTTCCTCCTTGAGCACGGCGAGCCGGCCGAGTGACGTCAGGGGCAGGGCGACGTTGATCTGGATCGTCTCGATGTTGCACCAGGAGCGCTTGAACGGCATGTCGCCGATGCCGAAATCGAACAGCTTGATGTTGCGGCTGTTGTAATCCTCGATCATCAGATGGAACAGCAACTCGCCGGGGCTCGCCGAGAGCAGCGCATCCTCGCCGATCGAGCAGAATTGCACGATGACGTGATCGCCCTTGCGTGACAGGCCGGCAATCGCCGGGATCGATCCCTTGTGATCGCCGCCGGTCATTTCGAGATAGTGCAGCTTGAGCGCAAAACGCCCCTCGCTTTGCGGCAGTTGCGCCAGCGAATGAAAGAACTTCCGCGTTTTCGGGCAGGAGAACACGTTGGGCAGGCCGGATTGTTCGAGGCGCAGACCCTTCTGCTTGTAGAACAGGTCCAGCATCTGGCGCTTTTCGTCGGCCGTCTCGGCAATTGAATGGCGGTAACCGCCCAAGGCTTCCAGACGGCGGTGGCCGACGCTGTATTTCTTGCGCCGCCGCTTGGCATTCAGTTGCGCGAGCGTTTCGACAAAGGTCGGCTTGATCTCGAGCGCGAAGGCGTGATTCTGGTTTTCGACCGAGGGCAGGCGGCTGAAGGGCAGCGTGAGGCCGCGCCAGACAGCCGGCATGTTGCCGAGCACGATGCAATCGGCGCCTGACACCTTCGACCGTATTTGAGATGCAATTGCCGCCATCATCCGGTCATCGGCTTCATGGATGAAATCGTCCGAAACGAGGGCAGTATTGATATTGGAGTGATCGCCGCCGATGAACTGGGCCTTGGTGAACAGTTTGCCGCGGACGATTTCCAGAGGAAGAATGAAGAGCGTCCGGTCCTTGCTGCGGCCTTCCACGATCATGATCGGGCGCTTGTAGGCCTCGATCCACGCGCGGCACCAGTCAAATCCCTGATGAAGCGAGTTGATATCGAGGGTTTCAAGCTGCCGCCAGCGTGCTTCGATCGGTTCCATATGACGATGGATCACGATTTCTGGAATGTCCGGCATGAGAGTATGGTCCAGAGAATCCCGGGTGCTCGACCCGGCTTGGGTGTTCCTGTCGAAATCCGTCATCTGAAAATTCATTTGCCCAGTTTGCACGGCGCAAAATCTCCGACGAGCACGATTGCTCGCTAGACTACTAGGCTCAGGAGACCGGATAAAGAATTAATTCCGCCGGTTGTTCCCGTCTATTTGGTCCGGGCTGGTTAACGACCCGTATAAGTGCCTGACGGAAATTATCTATTGTCTATTTTGCTGCCGGTTTCAGCATCCAGCGGATAATCAGCATGGCCGGCAGGATCCAGAAAAGACCGGTAAACAGGAAATAGGCGAAATGCACATACCAGGGCGAGGTGGCCAGGAGCGCGGCAGCAACCGTCGTGGCAATCAGGGCATAGGCGATGACCAGAATGATGATAAGGACGGTGCCGATGAGTTTGCGAACTGTGGTGGGCATATTGTCTCACCATCCCTGTTTTCCGCTTGCCTTGCCGGCAACGCTGTTGCAGATCTTGCCATCGAAAGGAAGCCCCGATGACTGACACGGCAATACAAGCGGACGCGCGCATTTTCAAGGAAATAGAACGGATTGACCGCAACAGGCGGTCTGTCCGCATCTGGCTCGGTGTCGTGCTGGTCGCGATCTTTGCGCTCGTGCTTGTCGGGGGTGCCACGCGCCTGACCGATTCCGGCCTGTCGATCACGGAATGGAAGCCGATCCACGGCGTCATCCCGCCGCTGTCGGCGGAGGAGTGGGACGAGGAGTTCAGCCTCTACCAGAAGATTCCGGAATTCTCGCAGATCAACAAGGACATGACCGTCGAGGAGTTCAAGTCGATCTTCTGGTGGGAATGGGCGCACCGGCTTCTGGCGCGCTCGATCGGGGTGATTTTCGGCCTTCCGCTTGCCTTCTTCTGGCTGACGGGACGGCTCGAGCGCCGTCTGCGGCTACCGCTGGCCGGCATCTTTCTGCTCGGTGGCCTGCAGGGCGCCATCGGCTGGTGGATGGTGGCATCCGGACTCACTCAGCGGGTGGATGTCAGCCAATATCGGCTAGCGGTCCATCTGACGGTCGCCTGTCTTATCTTCGCTTCCGTCGCCTGGGTATGGCGCGGCCTGTGCCGCCATAGCGGTCAGCTCTATCCGCATAGCGGCGCCTCTCATTTTGCGGCATTCACAGCGGTCCTCGTTCTCCTTCAGATCTATCTCGGCGCGCTGGTCGCCGGGCTCGATGCCGGGCTGACCTACAACACCTGGCCCCTCATGGATGGCGCGCTCATTCCCGATGGTCTTGATGCCATGAGCCCGCTCTGGATCAATGCCTTCGAAAACGTCAAGACCGTGCAGTTCCTGCACCGGATGAACGCCTATCTGCTGATCCTGGTTGTCGTGGTGCAGTTCGTCTACCTGAACCTCCGGCTGCCGAATTCGCCCCATGCCAACCGTGGCCTCGTTCTCCTCGGGCTTGTGCTGATCCAGGCGATGCTGGGCATCGTCACGCTGATCTGGGCCGTGCCGATCGACTGGGCGCTTGCCCATCAGGGCATGGCGATGATCGTGCTCGTCTTTTCGATTGCCCACTGGCGCGGATTCTACGGTGAATATGTCCGCGACACTGACATTGCCGTGGTCCGCTGAGCGGACCACGTGATCTGCTACTGACGTTGGAACGAATAGATCCGGTTGTCGAGGCCGATCATGATCGTGTTGGGGTCGCGTAGATGGAGCAGGATCTCCGAGCAACCCTGGCTGAGTGTTGGAACCGGTTCCTTGGTAAAGCCCAGGTCAATGGCAAGGCGTTTCGCCTTCGCTTCGTCGGGTGCCGCTGCCGGGTTGCCCGGTTCGACGGCAAGACCGCCCTCGAACAGGCCTGCATAGGGTAGGCCGTCGACCGAGAGCGCCGTCTTGCCGCAGTTCAGCATGTCCGGTCCATCGATGCTGTCGGCACCGATCACGATAGGATGGTTCTTAAACAGCGCATCGTCGGATGCCATCGGCGGCAGTTTCGGATCCGCCCAGGGCGCCGGCTGGCTTGAGGAGAATTGCCAACGCCCTTCGAAATCGTTGCTGCCGGCGAGGGCTGCGGATGAGCCTGTCATCAGCAGGCAGAACGTCATTATCAGGGAGCGGACCATGGGGAACCTGTCTGGAGGGGCGGGCGAACGTGTTACCCGACAGAACGTGCGGGCCCCCGACAATATTCACGACCGGGTTCGGAAGGCAACGGCGAGCGTGGCCGCCGCTGCCATCATCCTCAGTTCGAACCGCTGCCGGAGGATTCGCGCATCGCACCAAAATCCACCTCCGGGAAATACGGTTCGGTGGCCGCCTTTGCCGGTGCGACAGCCGGCAGATGACGCAGCAGGCTGCGGCCATCGACCGGATTGATCAGACCCTCATCGATTTCGAGCGTCGAGTGACGGATACCGAACATGCTCTGATGTCGCTGGAGCGCGGAAAGGGTGGCGCCGATATAGACCGGCACGACCGGTACACCGTTCATCTCCTTGGGAGCGGCCAGCGTCTCCACCTTGTAACCGGTTTCCAGCATCCAGTTCACCAGCTTCGGATGGGTCTCGACAATCAGACCACGGATCCTGGCAACCAGGCAGAATTCCAGAACGGCCGTGATCAGAAGATGGGAGGCCTGAACCTCGTCGATCAGCCCGGCATCCTGATCGGAAATGCAGCGCGTCCATTCATAGATGTCGGCAGCCCGTGGCCAATCGGCGCCATCCATGAGTTCAGGATAGACTTCCGACAGAAGATGCGGTTCGGACGTGCGCAGGAGCCGCGTATATCCCACGACCCTGTTTGCCTTGCTGACAACCAGGTGGATGGCATCGTCTGTATCGAACCGATCGCGTTCGCGCCCGTCGTCGCTGGCCAGTTCCTTCCAGCCGAGACGATCGACGAACTGGCGATGACGAAACTGCCAGACATCCTCCATCAGAGCTTCATGCTCGTCACAGTTCTGCGCGGTGATAATCTGTACCATTTGGAAACCCCCTAAAAATCTAGGGGTATTTCACAATATTTCATGGTGAGATCTATGGGCAAAAATACCCAATTGACAGTCTAGCGAATAATGCCGGCACGTAATGCTTCTGCAACCAATTGAGTGCGGTTGGTTGTGTTCATCTTCTTCTGTGCGTTTTCAAGAATATGTGTAACAGTTCTTTCTGAAATGCCCAGTATTGCCGAAATTTCCCAGGCAGTCTTTCCTTCCGAGCACCAGGAGATACATTCCCTCTCACGCGGGGTGAGATAGGTCGAACGTTCGATGAGATTGGATGTGCCCCCGCCTTTCAATTCCTTGATTTTATTATGGGCGTAGATTGAAACCATATGGAGCGCACCGCGCGCATCCTGGCACATATCCACCTTGTCGGTGGCATAGGTCACGATCGCCCGAAAACCCATGATCGAGTGGATCGGCACCGAAAAACCGTTGATGAAGCCGAAATCGGTGGCCTCGCGCATGAAGCTGAGCGCCGGGCGGCTGATATTCATCTCGCCCATCGCATCCGACCAGACAAAGGCATTGTCGGACAGGAGCGTGCGCTGGATCACGGGATCGATCTTGACATATTGGTTGTCGAGATAGCGTTGCGCCCATTCCTGCGGCCAGCCATTCATCAGAACGTAGGGATCCATCCGCTCGTGCGCTTCGGGGATCCCGGAAATCGCGAAGGAACGGAACCCGAAGAAATCCGCGACCTTCTGCAATTCGACATAGGCCTCTTCCTCGCGCGACATCTTGTCCAGCGAGGCGATGAAGTCGAACATCACATTGGCAATGGCGGAACGCATCGGCGTCTCTGTGGTGCAGGCTTGATCGCTAAAGCTGACTATGTATCACGCTTTAGTGAACGGGGAAACCCGAGCACTGCCAATCGTTGAGCCGCCGATCCTGTCAGCCGAAGCGATAGCCGGAATAGGGCTTGCCGAGGATGCGGTCGTTGAAGATCCGGACGCCCTTGTCCATTCCCGCCGCGCCGGCGACCACGAACAGGGGCACCAGATGGTCGACATCGGGGACGTGGCAGGCGCGCGCATCGGGATTGTCCAACCAATGGGCAAACGCATGTTCCCGCTCTGCGGCGTCGAGAGTGACGGTCTCTGTCAGCCAGTCATCGAAGCGGATGGAAGCCTCGACATGGGTCGGCTCGTCGCTGCGGAACAGCCGCATATTGTGGTAGCTCATACCCGAGCCGATGATGAGGATATCCTGATCTCTCAGCCCTTCGAGCGCCTGGCCGAGGCGAACATGCGCCGCCGGATCAAGATCCTGTCTGAGCGACAGCATGACGACCGGGATCTCGGCCTCCGGGAAGGCCACCATAAGGGGAATGAAGACGCCGTGATCGAAGCCGCGCTCGGCATCTTCTGCCGCCTCAAGTCCAGCCGTCTCGATCATGGAGCGGATCTGATGGGCGAGCTCGGGCGCGCCCGGCGCCGGATAGACGAGCTCATAGGTTTCGGGTGGAAATCCGTAATAATCATAGAGCATGCCGGGGCGAGCGGCAGTGCTGACGGTGAAAGAGGGTTCCTGTTCCCAATGGCCAGAGACGACCACCATGGCTTTCGGCTTGCGTGGCAGGGTTGCCGCAAACCCTCTGAGAAACCTATCGAGCCCCTTCCAGGGATCGATACCGAACCGGGTGCCGCTGTCCATGAAAGGCCAGGGGCCGCCACCGTGCGGAATGAAATAGACGGGCAGGCGCTCTCTGTTTTCCATGGGTTCCTCCACCTCATATCAGCCATCATGGTTTTAGCAACATCGGGCCCATGACGCGAGATGGCAGCAGGTGAACGCTGCGTCGACAGACCGGCCCCGCCAATTGCAGAACCGCGAAAAGAAAAGCCGCCCGAAGGCGGCCTGTCTAAGCGATCCGGCTCGATCAGCCCTTGAGCATCAGGTCCATGTTCTGGACAGCCGCGCCCGAAGCGCCCTTGCCGAGATTGTCGAGAAGCGCCACGAGGTTGACATGGGCTCCATCCGCATGGCCGAACACGAAGAGCTTCATCGTATCCTGTCCGGCGAGCTCTGCCGCATTGATGCGGGGCAGGGCGGCACTGTCCGAAAGCTTAACCACCTCGACGATCGACTGGCCGGCATAATGGTCTGCGAGCGCGGCGTGGATCGTCTCCATCGTCGGGTTGCCGGGCAGATCTTCGCGATAGAGCGGTACCTGCACGATCATGCCCTGCGGGAACTTGCCGACCGAAGGCGAGAAGAGCGGCGACCGGGAGAGCAATCCATGCATCTTCATTTCCGGCACATGCTTGTGCTTGAGGCTGAGCCCATAGAGGAAGTACGGATCATGGATCGGATCGGGATGGGTCGCATCCTCGAACTGCGCGATCATCTGTTTGCCGCCGCCGGTATAGCCGGACACGGCATTGACGGTCACCGGATGATCTTCCGCAAGAAGGCCAGCCAGGCGAAGCGGGCGCAGAAGGCCGATCGCGCCGGTCGGGTAACAGCCGGGATTGGCAACATAGCGGGCAGAGGCAATCTTGCCGGCCTGCGCCTTGTCCATTTCGGCAAAGCCATACGCCCAGTCCGGATGAACCCGGTGGGCGGTGGATGTGTCGATGATGCGGACCGACGGATTGTTAGCCGTCATCGCAACGGCTTCCTTGGAAGCGTCGTCGGGTAGGCAAAGGATCGCAATGTCAGCCGAGTTCAGCAGTTCTTCGCGCAGCTTGGCATTGCGGCGTTCGGCTTCCGGAATGGAGAGGAATTCGACATCGTTGCGGTTGGCCATGCGAGCCCGGATCTGGAGCCCGGTTGTGCCGTGTTCGCCGTCGATGAAGATCCTCGGTTTCATGTTCTTCCTGCCAATTCAGAGTGATGCGCTTCTTTTCGGATTCATTTTTTCAGCCGGTTGAATCGATGTCTCAAGTTCGGTCGCCGGCATCTGCGTCCATATGCTGCTTGCCCGGGCGCGCGGTCGGTATATAACGCAAATCATGTCAACGCAATGTGACGTGGTTACGACCAGTGCTGCTGGCGACCACCCTTTCGAGGAATGCATGCGCCGCTTTCCCTTTTTCCTTTCGCTAGTCCTTTCCTGCCTGTTCAGCCTCACCGGACCGCTCTCGGCGAAATCGCCGAAGGACCCGACAAGGCTAACGATCGAAACCCGGGATGGGCCACGTTACGCCTATCTGAGGCTCAATGGCAGGGCAGGGCCGCAGCCGACCGTAATCGTTCTGCATGGCCGGATTGCCGCGGCGAAGCGGGTGATTGCCAAGTACGACTTTGACGAAGTGGGGCGCGCGCGCGGCTTCACGACCGTATTTCCGGATGGCTACAAGGCGCGCTGGCAGGATGGGCGGGTGAAGAAGGGGAAGCTCAGCCATATCGATGACGTCGCCTTTCTCAAGGACTTGGTGGATCGTCTGGTAAAGGATGGCGTGGCCGACCGTCGCCGCATTTATCTCGCCGGCATTTCGAACGGCGGAATGATGGCCTATCGCATCACCTGCGAGGCGCCCGGACTGTTCGCCGGCTACGCAACAACGCTTGCCAGCATGCCTGAGGCATTTGCCGACTGTCCGATCAAGCCGGTTCCGCTGCTGGCGATCAACGCCAGCAAGGATCAGGTTGTGCCCTTTCAGGGGGGCGTGGTGGCGCATCTGCCCAATCAGGGCCAGGTGCTGGGGGCGAGAGCCACGCTCGAACGGTTTGCCAAGGCCAATGGCTGCCGCAGCGTCGAAACGACGAGCCTGCCCGACCACTCCAAGACCGATGGGGTCTCGGTCCTGCGGCATGTCTGGACGGGATGCCGCGCAGGCAAACCATTGATTGCCTATGATGTGCTGGGTGGCGGTCATGCTGTTTCGAGCGGCGATACCTTGCCGGTTCATGTGTTTGGCAAGGCGAGTCCCGATATCAATACGGCCACCATTTTCATGGATTTTTTCCGCGGTCTCTGAACGCCGACATTCGTGCGTGCTGTATGCGAGACCGAACAGCGAGGGGGAAGGGAAAGGCTATGGCGGAGAGTTGCGGCAACATGCGCGCCTGGGCCGATCTCGTGGAAGCCGAACGGATTGCCCTGCAGATCGCCTACCAGCCTGAACTCGATCGCCAAAGCCCGACCTGTTCGATGGATATCAAGATTGAACGGTTTGCCGGTTGGCTGCGGGAACGTGGAATTCTCTTCGTCCCCGGCGACCTTGGGCGGTAGTTGCAAGCCGACCGGACGGAACCGGGCGCCACGTCAGCCGATCGAGGATTTCTGTTTGCGTGCGGAAGCGTAAAAGGCGCGCTTGTGCTCGTACATGGCCGTATCGGCCCGTTTGACGACGGCTTCCATCGGTTCGTTGCCATCGCGTGTGGCAATTCCCCAGGAAATGCTGAGCGGCAGGTTCGAATAGAACTGATTGTTGATCTTCATCAGTTCGCTGATCGTTTCCATCATCGAGATCGCCGCCTGGCGGTCGCTGCCCGGCATCAGCACGGCAAACTCGTCGCCGCCGATACGGGCGGCCTTGTTGGGGATGCTGACCACGCCATTCAATACTTCGCCCATGCGGCGCAACAGTGAATCGCCGGCATCATGTCCGAGTTCGTCATTGGCCTCCTTCAGGCCATTGAGATCGATGATGATGACAGATGACGGATGCAGCGAGCTGCGCTCCATCCGGTTGAGCTCCTCGGTATAGAAGGCGCGATTGTGCAGCCGCGTCAGCACGTCGTGTTTGCCGAGATATTCGAGATAGGCCTCGGCGCGCTTGCGTGCGGTGATGTCGGTCAAGGCAACCTGGACCAGCGACCAGTCGCGCTCGAAACCCGGAAACACCGAGAACTGCATCAATACATGCCGTTCGGATCCATCGAGCGCATAGTTCACGACTTCGCGGTGATGGAAAAGGTTGCCGTTCCAGAGTTCGATCAGCTGTTCCTTGAAATGCTTCTCCATTTCGCCGCGGAAAACATCCGAAAGCCGCTTGAGGAGCATGTTGCGATCGCTGGCGCAGAAGAGTTCGAGCGTGGCGCGATTGATGTCGATGACCCGGATTTCCGACATGCACTGGCGAACGAACTCGGGATGCACATCAAGGAATGTCCGGAAATCGATGATGCCCCGGAACCGGGCATCTTCGATCAGCCGTTTGACATGGCTGAAATCCTCAATCCACAACGAAACCGGTGAATGTTCGAAAATGCCCTCCGCGTATCGGCGGTTCTTGACCTCGTTGCGGCGGGCTTCCTCGCGTGCGGTCACATCTTCAGTGGTGATGAGCAGGCGGCTGAGATCACGCTCGTGGCCCGGAAGCACCTGACCGCGCAGCTGGATGTCAAGGCGATTGCCGGAAAGCGAATAATTCACGGCATTGGAAGAGAAAACCGTCTTGCCTTCCCACAGTTCGACAAGTTCGTTGACATGGCTTTCCAGCATGTCGCCGCGGAAGATCTTCTCCAGATTGGTGACGAGATGCTCGGTGCTGTCGGCTTCGAACAGTTCGAGCGTCTTGGCATTAACCGCAATGATCTTGATCTTTTGCGAACAGGTGGCGACCCGGTTCAGGTCTTCCCGAAGATAGGAGCGGAGATCGGTAACGCCTTCCGCACGCCAGATTTCGAACTGTCGGGCGACATCGCTGAAATCCTCGATCCACATGGCGATGGGGGCAAGGCTGAAAATGTCGGATGCGGAAAATTCGTTCTGCACTTCGCTATTATCCCGGCTTCGCGTCCTGACTCTCTTCGAGCCTCAGGTCGGACGCTAGCTCATATTCGTAAACCGTAACTTGCCAGAATACTAAAGATCTCGCGCCGGAATGGTGGCGACAAACAAAAGGCCGGGAAAACCCGGCCTTTCGAAGGTGTATCCGAAGCGATTAGCGCTTGGAGAACTGGAAGGAACGACGGGCCTTGGCCTTGCCGTACTTCTTGCGTTCGACGACGCGGCTGTCGCGGGTCAGGAAGCCGCCCTTCTTGAGCACGCCGCGCAGCGCCGGCTCGAAGTAGGTCAGTGCCTTGGAGATGCCGTGACGAACGGCACCGGCCTGACCGGACAGACCACCACCGGTGACGGTTGCGATGATGTCGAACTGGCCGTCGCGGGCAGCCGCAACGATCGGCTGACGCAGGATCATCTGCAGAACCGGACGGGCGAAATAGGCGGTGTAGTCGCGACCGTTGATGACGATCTTGCCGGAGCCAGCCTTGACCCAGACGCGGGCAACCGCATCCTTGCGCTTGCCGGTGGCGTAAGCGCGGCCGAAGGAGTCAACCTTGCGGACATGAACCGGAGCAGCAGCTTCAGCTGCAACGCCGAGATCCTTGAGGGAAGAAAGGTCAGCCATAATCAGCCTCTTTTGGTGTTCTTGGCATTGAGCTTGGCAACGTCGAGAACGACGGGCTGTTGCGCATCATGCGGATGGGACGGGCCGGCATAGACCTTCAGGTTCTTCATCTGGCGACGGCCGAGCGGGCCGCGCGGAACCATGCGTTCCACAGCCTTCTCGAGCACGCGCTCAGGAAAACGGCCTTCCAGCGTCTGGCGCATGGTGCGTTCCTTGATGCCGCCCGGATAGCCGGTGTGCCAGTAGAACTTCTTGTCGGTGTACTTCTTGCCGGTGAAGAGAACCTTGTCGGCATTGATGACGATCACGTTGTCGCCGTCATCGACGTGCGGCGTGAAGGTCGGCTTGTGCTTGCCGCGGAGGCGATTGGCAATGATCGAGGCGAGGCGGCCGACGACGAGCCCTTCGGCGTCGATCAGGATCCACTTCTTTTCGACCTCTGCCGGCTTCTGAACGAAGGTAGACATGAACTTGGTCTCTCAGTTTCATCCCTTTGGCGGTTAAGCGCCGCGGGGCGTTTCTTGTTGCTTGGTTTGGGCGTTTGACGGCACCAAAAAAGATGCTGCCCCGAAAGGTAGCGATCTGCAGCGGCTTATAGAGATGCGCCCGTTAGGCGTCAAGGGAGCCTATTTCGACGGCGGAAATTATTGTTGTTAAAAATCAGATAGTTAGATATGGGGTAAAATATTACCTCAAGTTTTTCGGGCCGGAACCGAAAAAGTCGAGGTTGCATGAGCGATCAATTGGCGATTGTCGACGCGCTCGATCATCACTTCCATAACGGAGAGTTGCTTGCCGATCTTGAGAATCCGGCCGATGCCATCGAGCGGTACCGGATCGGGGCGATGCAGGAAGGAAATGTTGAGATTGGCCGTGACGGCTTCGGTTCGCGGGCCGATATGGGCAAGCAACGTCACATAGGATGCGAGATCGGCAAGCGCAAACATCGATGGACCCGAGATCGTACCGCCATGCCGGAGGTGGCTTTCGTTCGGACTGAAGCGCAGGGTGCAGGTGCCGGATGCGACATTGATGACCCGGAAGATCGGCTCCTCACCGACAATCTGCGGAATGTCCCGCTCGAGCAGGGCATTGATCTGCTCGGCTGTCAGAATGGGTGTCATGAAAGTTCCTCCTGCTGCCGAAGCAGCTCAGCATTTCATTCGAAAACGGTGTCCAGCAAGCGGCCTGCCGTTGCGGCTGCCGTGTCTGCGGAACAATCCCGGCCCCGCAAGGTCACCCATGCCAGATTTGTGGACGTTGTTCAATGATGAACGTTTGTCGATCTCAGCCGAGTTTCATCGTCAGGGCGCCGATTGCGATCATCGTCGCGGCCACATAGCGCCAGTGGCTCGCCCGTTCATGAAAGATGAAGACGGAAATCAGAAGCGCAAACAGGATGGAGGTTTCGCGTAGTGCCGCGACAGCCGCAATCGGTGCGCGGGTCATGGCATAAAGAGCGAGCCCGTAGGATAGCACCGATCCGGCGCCGCCAAAAATCCCGCGCTTCCACGAAGATTTGACATGGGCAAGCACGGGTTTCGTGCCGCGCATGGCGAAAGCGACGGCAAACAGGGGAATGGGCGGCAGGATGCAGATCCAGAGCGTATAGGTGATCGGATTGCCGGCAACGCGGGCGCCCAGGCCATCGACATAGGTATAGGCGGCGATCACGCAGGCATTGAGGAGCGCCACCACCATGGCCTTGGAATGGCCGCCGCGGAAATCTGCGGCCAGGGTCAGCACCCCGCCGGAAATGACGATGACGCCTGCAAACATCAGCGGCGGCAGATGTTCCTGCAGCACAAGCCCGCTCGTTAGCGCCACGATCAGCGGCGCCACCCCGCGCATGAGCGGATAGACCAGCCCGATATCGCCGAGCCGGTAGGCTGCGCCCACGAGCTGGTAATAGGTGAAGTGGATCATCACCGACGCGAAGATATAGGGCCAGGCGGCAGGATCCGGAAGCGGCACGAAGGGCAGGGCGCAAAGCGATGCAAGCGAGGCTCCCAACGCCACCATCGTGGAATCGAGTTGTTTGTCGGTACCGGATTTGACAAGTGCATTCCAGGTGGCATGCAGGAGCGCGCCGATCAAGACAAGGACGACAACATCAAAAGGCATGGGAGAATCCGCAAAAGTAGAAGGTGCAATCTGCCTCAGTTTTAAGCAGAATCCAACCCTATTTATTCGATCGGATAAGTCCGGTTCGAACCGGTCAGTGCGGTTGTCTCAAAAGATCGGATCGGGTGATAAGAAAAGGGTAGGTCACCTTTTGTTCTCAAGTATGATTTCTGTTGATAAAAACCATTGATCTGACGCAATATACAAAGTACAAAAATAAAACGAATGACGAATAAATGGTGAACATATGTCGCTGGACCGCCGAATTTCTCTCATAACACTTGGCGTCGAGGATGTCGCTCGGTCCACGGCATTTTATGAGCGGCTGGGCTGGACGCGGTCGCCCTCCAGCCAGGATGCCATTACCTTCATCCAGTTGAAGGGGACCGTGCTGGGCCTTTTTTCCCGACAGGCGCTTGCCGAGGATGCGAAAGTCGAAAACACGCCTCCGGGCTTTTCTGGCGTGACGCTCGCCCACAATGTCACGAGCGAACGCGGTGTCGATGCGGTGTATAAATTCGCGCTGTCCTGCGGTGCTACGGCGGTCAAGCCGCCGGAAAAAGTGTTCTGGGGCGGTTACTCGGGCTATTTCGCCGATCCGGACGGGCATTTGTGGGAGATCGCCTACAATCCGTTCTTCCCCCTCGACAAGGATGGGCATGTGATCCTGCCGGATTAGGCAACTCGAAAAGAACCAACGAGACGCGTAGACAGAGGCATATTTGATCGCGGGATCGCGTGCGCGGTTTGAAACGATATGGCTTGTTGCTCGATAATTCGATAGGTCATTACAGGGGACCGGATGATAAACGGACGGCGCCGTACTATGGTGAAATCAAAGCGAGAGACGATTTTAATCATCCACCGGACGGGTCCAGGCAGATGAGCAGGATTGATTGGCTGTCCCGGATCAACGCCCTTGAGACAGAAGTGGTTTAGTTGATAGGAGAGGATTTTCGCTCATCGCAGTGCATTCAATGGAAGCGAAGACAAGACAGAAATCCGGACAAACAGCAGGCTATTGCCGTCTCTGGACATCTGGATGTTAAGTGAAAGCGAATTGTTTTGATAATGCAGTGGCTCGAATGACGAACGAACATGAAGAAGATATGACGCGGATTGGCTGGGGAGTGTTTACTTTTTTGTTGACCCTTCAGCTGCCAGTTTTGTTTATGTGGTTGAGCGGGTATGCTGGAATCTATTTTCCACTTTGGCTTGGGCTGAATTTTATTATTTTGTTCTACTTCCGATGGAGAACAACAAGTTACATCATAAAGGTCGGTGCAATTAACAGCAATCTAGATTTGCGTACGTACCAAGAAGTTCGTTGGGTTCCTTTGCTGATCGTACCTATGGGTTTGGGCCTGTCCTCAATGCTTAGAATAAGTCAGAGCGCTGGTCCTGAAACGGCAACATACTATGCCTGTAATTCTGTGTTCGTTATGGCCGCGTGCGGCGGACTTATCGAAGGTATAAGGAGAATTCGCTTCTGATCAATTGCTGCCGATAGAACCGCGCAGGACAGGCTAACGGATGACCGGCAACACCGATCGATAGTACCATGGTTCTCAGTCACTCTCGTGTTGCGGGCGCTCCAGTGCAGAATTCGGCTCTTCGTACATCCTTCCATTTCTGTCGGAACAATGTGCCTTCACATGCCAAACCAAACACCAAAACACCTGGCCTATCTGTCATCCGCGCGGCATAGTGCGGCCATGGCGATCGCTTTGATCGCGGCTGGCAGATGAAGGAAGACGAGATGCCTGACAGTGATCAGAAAATCGCCGAAGTGCTCCGGACCGTGCGGACGATCGCCGTGGTCGGCGCTTCGGCCAATGCGGCGCGGCCGAGCTTCGGTGTCATGCGTTTCCTGCTGTCGAAAGGCTATCAGGTGGTGCCGGTCAATCCCGGCCATGCGGGAGGGGAAATCCTCGGGCAGACGGTCTATGCCGCGCTCGCGGACATTCCCTTCGCAGTGGATATGGTGGATGTCTTTCGCGCGCCCGACAATCTGCCGGACGTCGTCACGGAGGTCCTGAAAATGGAGCCACGGCCAAAGGTGCTCTGGGGACAACTCGGTGTCTCCCATGACGGCGCACGCGCAACAGCGGAAGCCGCGGGCATGACCGTGATCATGGATCATTGCCCGGCAATCGAATATCCGAGACTGATCGGCTGAACCGGCCAAGCGGGCGCCAAACGCGCCAGCCATGATCGTTGCGGTTGAAGGTCGATCTTGTGGGCGATAGTCGTCTACCCGAGGCTGCGTTTACTCGACGAGCATTTCCGGTTCGGCGCGCAGCTCGTTCATCAACGGTGCGTTGCCGCAATAGCCTGCATAGGTGGAAGCGGCAGAACCGTCGGCAAGATGTTTGCGGCAGCGGCCCTTGGATTCGCATTCGGCACAGACGACCTGCATATCGTGGAACAGGTGCGGATCATTCGCCTGAACCGCAGCGGCATCGATGTTGAGCGCCTTCATCATTGCCAGCATTTCATCTGTCGCATGCGGCCCTGCGCGTACGATGCTGATCAGTTGCGTGGTGCTGACGCCGCAATCGGCCGCAACGCTTTCAAGATCTTCATAACCAAGCGAGCGAAGCTCATCCATCTGCTGATTGGTTTCGAGCCAGTTCTTCCACCAGTTCGAGACTTTCGCGGCAATGCTATCGGTTGCAAGTTCCATGTTCGTCACCCTTCCCAAATCGAATGGGAAGAGGTTGCAACCTGATGATGCGGGGCGCATTGATTTTGATCAACTGCCCAATCGCCTTATCGCTTGGCTGTCAGCGGCTCATGCGGAGCGGGCCGCGAACCGGCTGGCGCGTCGGTGCCGGCGGCCGGTCTTTGCGAAAGGAGAGGGTCGGGCCCATCGACAAGGCCGCCCGCCTGCAACTCAGCTTCCAGAAGCTTTTCGAACTCGCTTTGCAGCGACGGGGCAGCGGGCTCTTTCGCCATCACGGGATCCTGCCGCGCTGGCGCAACGTTGGTCTGCGCGCGTCTCGCCGCTTCGAGGCGCGCCGCTTCCAGCTTGGCCGTCTCAAGCCTCAGAGCCAGCGCCTTTGCCTCTTCTTCGGTCGTTGCCTTCAGGGGAGTGGAGGGGCGGACTTCCGGCGACTGCGGTTTGGCGGTCGGCGGTGCAAGGACGCGTTCGCGGGCAGCATCCAGCACATTTTCGGCCCGAACGACCGGGGTCTGCTGGGCCGGACGTGGCTGTGCCGCGGCTGGGACCTGCGCGGTTGCGGCGGCTTGCGGAACCTGTGGCGCACGCTGGCCCGCCATCGGTTCGCGGTCGTCGCCGTAAAGAACGGCGCCCATGTTGGAAACCGGCTTGCGTTCCTCTTCCATACGGATCGCTTGTTTGGCTGCTGGCACCGGATCGGCGACCGGTTCGGCGACAGTGCGCACCGGCTCGCTCACGGCTCTTGCGGCAGCCGGTTGTTGCGGCTTTGGCTCGACGGGCCGTGCAACAACCGGTGCGGCAGGCTGAAGCGCGGTCGAAACGGCGAGGGCCGGGGCCTCCGCCGCCTTCGACGCGACGGCAGGTGCGTGGCGATCGACGATGCCGCTTTCGATGACGATATCGGTCGGACCGCCGATCATGATCAGATGCTCGACATTGTCGCGCTGTATGAGTACGAGGCGCCGCCTGGAATCGACCGCTGCGGCATCGAGCACGAGCAGGCGGTGTTCGCGCGAGCGCCCGCCCTTGACGAACAGATGCGCATTGCGACGTTTGAGAATGGCAAGGCCGACAATCAGCGCCACCAGCGCAATTGCGACAATAACGACGGCCATGATCAGGCGCGAGGCGAGGTTCGGGTCAAGACCTTCGAGCATATCAAAATCCTTTCGGCAAACCACAGCCTGCCCGTCATTGACGGCTTTTTCATGGATTGGCAAGAGCCGCAGGCCGGGCCTGTGCAAAACCATGAGCCGCATGCCGAAAAGCCCGTCGATTCAGTGGTGAATTGAAACGGCTGCCGCTTTGTGATCGCACTATGAATTGGTATTGATGATTCGTGAACAAAACCGGACCTCTCTTCAGCATCGCAAGGACCGGCGCATCGGGGGATCAATGACGAAGCTCAAGCAGGCAGGTGATTATCACATGCCGGTTGTCGAAAATGCCCAGAAGCCCGGAACCTTGCCGCGGCTGGTCATTCTCGCCATCGTACTCCTCCTGACGGCCGGCGCCTTTGTCTGGTTCCGCAATCAGCTCGAAAACGAGATCGTGCTCGGCCTGCTCGGCGTTCTCGCCATGGCTGGTGTCGTCTTCATCGTCTCGGCGATCATCGGCTTCATCGAGGTGATGCCGCAGAACCGCACCGATATCATTTCGCGCGCCTTCATCGACAACCATCCCGATGGCACCCTGATCACCGACCGGCGCGGTCGGATTATCTATGCCAACGATGCCTATGCGAAACTCACCGGTGGCGAAGGGCAGGCCGAATTGCCGCCGCTCGAAAAGCTGCTCTCCCGCAATCGCGAGTCCGCTGAAGCCGTCTATCGGCTGACCAACTCGCTGATCGAAGGCAAATCCGGGCACGAAGAGTTCCGCCTTTCCCGCCCGCTTGGAACCGCGACCAGCGGCCAGGGCGCCTGGTGGTATCGGCTCAAGGCCCGCCCGCTGGAGCTTGAGGATGAAGGCGGTGCCGTCTTTCTCTGGCAATTGTCCGACATCAGTTCCGAGCGCGACGAACAGGAAGTGTTCTTTCGCGAGTTGCAGAATGCGATCGACTATCTCGATCATGCGCCGGTCGGTTTCTTTTCGGCCGGTCGTAAGGGCGAACTCCTCTATATCAATGCCACGCTCGCTGACTGGCTGGGCATCGACCTCACCAAATTCGCGCCCGGTGCCATGGCGATCCGCGATATCGCGGCCGGCGAAGGCCTGACCCGGATCGAGGCGATCAAGCCCGAACCCGGCCAGAACCGCACCGAGACCATGGATCTCGATTTCCGCAAGGCCAACGGCCAGAGCCTGCCGGTGCGCATCGTCCACCGGACCACGGCGACCCGCGATGGTGCGCCGGGCGAAAGCCGCACGATCGTGCTCCTGCGGTCGCGGGAGGAGACAGGGCTGGCGGAGGATTCCTCGGCCGCGATGCGCTTCAACCGCTTCTTCAACAATTCGCCGATGGCGATCGCCTCGGTCGATGGTGCCGGCCATATCCTGCGCACCAACACGCAGTTCATGAAGCTGTT
Organism: Fluviirhizobium alvei; assembly: GCF_030551875.1. Taxonomy (GTDB): domain Bacteria; phylum Pseudomonadota; class Alphaproteobacteria; order Rhizobiales; family Rhizobiaceae; genus Rhizobium_E; species Rhizobium_E alvei. Next base: position 244,351 of record NZ_JAUOZU010000006.1, read on the forward strand.
CTCCGGCTCGAACCGCGGAAGCGACGGAACGGGCGATCTCTTTTCCATCGTGCACGAAAATGAGCGCGGAAAGATGGCCGATGCGCTGACCGCCGCACGCGATCGAAAGGTCGATATCGAACCGGTCGACAGTCGCCACCCGACCGAAGACGACCGCTATTTCCGCTTCTACGTCAATGCTGTGATCGACCAGTCCGAAGAGGCGCCTGACGAGGCTGCAATCATCTACGCTGTCGAAACGACCCAGCAGAAGGCGTTCGAAAGCCAGATGGCGCAGACCCAGAAGATGAATGCGGTCGGCACTCTGGCCGGTGGCATCGCGCATGACTTCAACAATGTGCTGACGGCAATTCTTCTGTCTGCCGATCATCTTCTGCTGCAGGCGCGCCAATCGGATTCTTCCTTTGCTGATCTCATGGAGATCAAGCGCAATGCCAACCGCGCCGCCGTTCTGGTGCGACAGTTGCTCGCCTTCTCGCGCAAGCAGACGCTGCGTCCGGCCGTCATCAACCTGACGGATGCGATCGGCGATCTGCGGATGCTTGTGGCCCGCATGCTTTCCGGCACCCAGGTGAAGCTCGAGGTCGATTACGGGCGCGACCTCTGGCCGGTCAAGACGGATCTGTCGCAGTTCGAACAGGTGATGGTGAACCTGTCGGTCAATGCGCGCGACGCGATGCCGGAAGGCGGCACGCTGACGATCCGGACCCTCAATCGTCCGGCGGCGGAGGTGGCGGCCCTCAATCTGCGAGGATTGCCGGCGGAAGATTTCGTGCAGATCGATGTCTCCGATACCGGAACCGGGATTGCACCGGAGATCATGGACAAGATCTTCGAACCCTTCTTCACCACCAAGGAAGTGGGCAAGGGCACCGGGCTTGGCCTTTCGATGGTCTATGGCATCATCAAGCAGTCCGGCGGCTATGTGTTTCCGGAATCGGAAGTGGGCAAGGGCACGACCTTCCACATTTTCCTGCCGCGCCATGTGCCCGTCGAACAGCCGGCGATCGCCACGGTGGCCGGCGAAACGGTCGGCGAACCGAAGGCGGCACCGGCCGCGACCACCCAGCCGGAACAGGACGTGGATCTGACCGGCAATTCTGCTGTCGTGCTGTTGGTCGAGGACGAGGATGCTGTGCGCCGTGGTGGCAAGCGCATGCTCGAAACGCGCGGCTATACCGTCCACGAAGCGGGTTCCGGCGTCGAGGCGCTGGAAATTCTCGAAGAACTCGATGGTCAGGTCGATGTCGTCGTCTCCGACGTCGTGATGCCGGAAATGGACGGTCCGACGCTTCTGGGCGAAATCCGCAAGCAATGGCCGGACATGAAATTCGTGTTCGTTTCCGGCTTCGCGGAGGATGCCTTCGCGCGCAACCTGCCCGAAGGGTCGAAATTCGGGTTCCTGCCAAAACCCTTCTCGCTCAAGCAGTTGGCAACGACCGTACGCGAAATGCTCGACAGTTGAGCCGGCGATCCCTATCTGAACCCTTTCAGAAACGAGAGGAGATCGGATATGGGCGCTGTTTCACCGCGTGAGGTGCTGGATTTCTGGTTCGCGCCGGAGGTCAAGGCACATTGGTTCGATGCAAACCCGGACCTTGATGCGAAAATTCGCGCGCGTTTCGGCAATTCCTGCGTTGATGCCAGGAATGGCGCGCTCGATGCCTGGGCCGAAACGCCGGAGGGCGCGCTCGCCCTTCTCATTCTGCTCGATCAGTTTTCCCGCAATCTCCATCGAGGGTCGGGAGAGGCGTTTGCGAGTGATGCAAAGGCGCGCGAAATCAGCGCGCAAGCACGCGCACGCGGTTTCGACCAGAGGGTTGACCCTGACCGCCGGACATTCTTTTATCTGCCTCTGATGCATTCGGAAACGATCGAGGATCAGCGCGAATGCGTCAGACTATACGAGCAGCATGGTGATGAGAATTCGCTGGATTTCGCCCGCCAGCACCATGATATCATTGCCCGTTTCGGTCGCTTTCCGCACCGAAACCATGCGCTCGGACGAACGAGCAACGAAGAGGAGCGCATTTTCCTCGAAACCCATAAAGGGTTTTGAACTGGCGGTAACATCTGAGGGGAGTGCGCGATCGCTCCCCCTCCCGATTTCAGTTCGGTTGCCGCTTACTGCGACAGCTTTGCCATGGCGATGGCGATGCGGGCCGCGAGCCGCGCATTGTTTTCCACCAGCGCGATATTGGTCTTCAGGCTGCGACCACCCGTCAGGTGGAACAGACTGTCGAGCAGGTAGGGCGTGACTGCCTTGCCGGAAATGCCATCGCGATCGGCATTATCGAGCGCGCGGGTGATGTAGATTTCCATTTCCTCGCGTTCGATTTCGTCCGCTTCCGGCACCGGGTTGCCAATCAGCATGCCGCCGGCAATGCCGAGATGTTCGCGCGTTGACTGGAAGCCGGCAATGGCTGCGGCACTATCAAGCCGGAGCGGGCTTTTGAGGCCCGATGACCGCGACCAGAAGGCCGGGAATTCGTCCTGGCCGAATGTCACGACCGGCACGCCTTTGGTTTCGAGCACTTCCAGCGTCTTCGGAATATCGAGAATCGCCTTGGCGCCGGCGCACACGACCGTGACCTGCGTACGGGCCAGTTCCTCGAGATCGGCGGAAATATCGAAACTCGTTTCGGCGCCCCGATGAACCCCGCCGATGCCGCCGGTCGCAAACACCTTGATGCCGGCGCGTGCCGCTGCAATCATGGTCGCAGCCACCGTGGTGGCACCGGTGCGGCCTTCGGCGATCGCGAAGGCGAGATCGGCGCGCGAAAGTTTCATCGCCCCCTGAAACTGCGCCAGCATGCGGCACTGCTCGCTTTCGAGCCCGATATGCAGAACGCCATCGATCACGGCGATGGTTGCCGGAACCGCGCCCTCTTCACGAATGATCGCTTCCACGCTCTCGGCCATTTCGAGATTGCCGGGGTAGGGCATGCCATGGGTGATGATGGTGGATTCGAGGGCCACCACCGGGATGCCCTCCGCTTTGGCGCGCGCAACCTCGGCGGAATAGGACACGGGAAGCTTCGGTGAGGCGGGCAATGTCATGGTCTGGATCCTGAAGATGAAAGAGAGGCGAGCGCTACAACACTATTTCAGCATTCGGCACAAGGGCAAGCGTTTCGGCAAGCAGCGCCCGGCTGAGATTTTCCGCCGTCGCCATCTCGCTGATCAGTGCCAGCCTTGCCGAGGCGGCGCCATGGGCAAGAGCTCCGGCAAGATCGCTGCCCTCGAGCGTCGCATGCAAAAAGCCGGCTGCAAATCCGTCACCGGCACCGGTGACATCGCCGATTGCAGCAAGAGGCGGCGGCAGCAACGTTCCAACGGAATTCTCGTTCCAGGCCACGACCGCATCACGCCCGCGCGTAATCGCTCCTGCGCTGAGGCCGACGGTGCGGAAAATCGCCGGCCACTCTGTCGGATCGGAAGGGGCAGCACCTGTAAGCGCGCGCGCTTCGGCCTCGTTCATGAAGAGGAAACCGAGCTTTGCCAGCGACGGTTTGAAACGAACGATCTTGGCGGGCGAAATGCCGATGGCTGCGACCGGCTTTTCAGCCGCAGACGCCGTATCGCAAAGGGCAAGCAGCGTCTCTTGCGGCAGGTTGGCATCGGTCAGGATGAGGTCTGCGGCGGCAATCGCCTCCCTTATATCGTGCATCGTCAGACGTCGCGGGCTCATGAGGCTGTAAAGCTCCATATCCGCAAGCGCGATCACCAGATTGCCGTCGCGTTCGAGGATGGCCGTGTAGGTTGGCGTCTGCCGATCGAGAAACACCAGCGGCCGGTCGATGACACCGGCAGCTTCGGCCGCGCGTGCGACGGCTTCTCCTTCGCTATCGCCGCCGCGCGGCGAAAAAAGCGTGACGGAATGTCCGAGACGGGCAAGGGCGCGTGCCGCATTGAAGCTGCCGCCGCCGGCCTCCTGCTTCCAGCTGCCGGGATTGGATGCTCCCGGCGCAGTCTCTCCGGAGATGCGTCCGCGTCGGTCGATATGGGCGCCGCCGAGAGCCAGAATGTTTGCCATCTGTCGATTCCTTTCAATGCTGTGCTCATCTATGGGCAAGCCAAAGCCTTAGGCAAGGCCATCGCTTTGGCCTATTCCGTTGCCGAATGGAAAACAAAAAAAGAACATTGGCGTGAATATACTTAAGAATCAATGTGATGAGTGGGGCTTGCAAAATGAGAACAAATGGTGTACATAATTTGCAGACAGGGCGCATTGCCTCGCTCGTGCCAATAACCTAAAGGTGGACCAGATGGCTCAGAATTCTTTGCGACTCGTTGAGGAAAAATCGGTGGACAAAAGCAAGGCACTGGACGCGGCTCTCTCCCAGATCGAGCGGGCTTTCGGCAAGGGTTCGATCATGCGTCTCGGTTCGAACGAGAATGTGGTCGAAATCGAAACGATCCCGACCGGATCGCTCGGTCTTGATATTGCGCTGGGCGTTGGCGGTCTGCCGAAGGGACGTATCGTCGAGATTTTCGGGCCGGAAAGCTCCGGTAAGACCACACTTGCCCTGCAGACGATTGCCGAAGCGCAGAAGAAGGGCGGCATTTGCGCCTTTGTCGATGCCGAACATGCGCTTGATCCGGTCTATGCCCGCAAGCTGGGCGTCGATCTCGAAAACCTCCTGATCTCGCAGCCCGACACCGGCGAACAGGCGCTTGAAATCACCGATACGCTGGTGCGTTCGGGTGCGATCGACGTGCTGGTCGTCGACTCGGTGGCGGCTCTGACCCCGCGCGCGGAAATTGAAGGCGAGATGGGCGACAATCTGCCCGGCATGCAGGCCCGCCTGATGAGCCAGGCCCTGCGCAAGCTGACGGCATCGATCTCGCGTTCGAACTGCATGGTGATCTTCATCAATCAGATCCGCATGAAGATCGGCGTTATGTTCGGTTCGCCGGAAACCACCACAGGCGGTAACGCTCTCAAGTTCTACGCCTCGGTCCGCCTCGACATTCGCCGCATCGGCGCCGTCAAGGAGCGTGATGAGGTTGTCGGCAACCAGACCCGCGTCAAGGTGGTCAAGAACAAGATGGCGCCGCCCTTTAAGCAGGTCGAATTCGACATCATGTATGGCGAAGGCGTTTCCAAGACCGGCGAACTGATCGATCTCGGCGTCAAGGCCGGCATCGTGGAAAAGTCGGGCGCCTGGTTCTCCTACAACAGCCAGCGTCTCGGCCAGGGTCGCGAAAATGCCAAGACCTTCCTGCGCGACAACCCGGATCTCGCGCGCGAAATCGAACTGGCACTGCGGCAGAATGCCGGCCTGATTGCCGATCGGTTCCTGCAGAATGGTGCAGCCGAATCCGAGGATGGCGACGACGCTCTGGATGCATGACGGCAAGATCGGCTTGTCCTCAGACATTGGCCCCGGAAGGATGCTGGAAAGCACCGTCTCCGGGGCTTTTCTTTTCTGGACATGCCTTCGTGGCGGTTATAAAAGCGCGTGGTTAATCAAGCGGCCTGGCAAAGGCGTTTCAGATCAAAGGGCATGACATGAGTGGCGTGAATGAGATCCGGTCGGCGTTTCTCGACTACTTCAAGAAGAACGGGCATGAGATCGTTCCGTCTTCGCCGCTGGTTCCGCGCAACGATCCGACCCTGATGTTCACCAATGCTGGCATGGTGCAGTTCAAGAACGTCTTTACCGGTCTTGAGCATCGCCCCTATTCGACGGCAGCGACGGCGCAGAAATGCGTGCGCGCCGGTGGCAAGCACAATGACCTCGACAATGTCGGCTATACTGCTCGCCACCATACATTCTTCGAAATGCTGGGCAATTTCTCCTTTGGCGACTATTTCAAGGAGCGGGCGATCGAACTCGCCTGGAACCTGATCACCAAGGAATATGGCATCGACGCCAAGCGCCTGCTGGTAACCGTCTATCATACAGACGATGAAGCCTTCGGCCTCTGGCAGAAGATCGCCGGTCTTTCGGACCGCCGCATCATCCGCATTCCGACTTCGGACAATTTCTGGGCCATGGGCGACACCGGTCCCTGCGGCCCCTGTTCGGAAATCTTCTATGATCACGGCGAGCATATCTGGGGTGGCCCTCCGGGTTCGGCCGAAGAGGATGGCGACCGGTTCATCGAAATCTGGAATCTGGTCTTCATGCAATATGAGCAGGTGACAAAGGAAGAGCGGGTCAACCTGCCGCGTCCGTCGATCGATACCGGCATGGGGCTCGAGCGCATTTCGGCGCTGCTGCAGGGCAAGCATGACAATTACGACACCGATCTCTTCCGTGCCCTGATCTCGGCCTCGATGGAGGCGACCGGGGTCGATGCCGAAGGCGAACGCCGGGCGTCACATCGCGTGATCGCCGACCATCTGCGTTCTTCGGCCTTCCTGATTGCCGATGGCGTTCTGCCGTCCAACGAAGGCCGTGGCTATGTTCTGCGCCGCATCATGCGCCGCGCCATGCGCCACGGTCAGTTGCTCGGCGCACGCGATCCTCTGATGTGGCGGCTGGTGCCGGCGCTGGTCCAGCAGATGGGTGCAGCCTATCCCGAGCTCGTCCGTGCCCAGGCGCTGATTTCCGAAACGCTGAAGCTTGAGGAAACCCGTTTCCGCAAGACGCTTGATCGCGGTCTCGGCCTCCTCAACGATGCCGTGGGCGGACTGGCCGAAGGGGCAGAGCTTGATGGCGAAACCGCCTTCAAGCTTTACGATACCTATGGTTTCCCGCTCGATCTCACTCAGGATGCTCTGCGTCAGAAGGGGATCGGCGTCGATACCGAAGGCTTCTCCAAGGCGATGGAACGTCAGAAGGCCGAGGCACGCGCCCATTGGGCGGGTTCCGGCGAAGCGGCAACCGAGACAGTCTGGTTCGAACTCAAGGATGCGTTCGGCGCCACGGAATTCCTGGGTTACGGCTCCGAACGCGCCGAAGCCGTCGTGCAGGCGATTGTCTCGGGCGGTGCATCGGTCGCCGAAGCGGTCACTGGCCAGAAGGTGCAGATCATCGTCAACCAGACGCCGTTCTATGGCGAATCGGGCGGTCAGATGGGCGACACCGGCGTGATCGCCTTTGACGGCGGCCGTGCAATCGTTACCGACACCCAGAAGAAGGGTGACGGGCTGTTCGTTCATCAGGCCGAAATCACCGGCGGCAGCCTCAAGGTCGGCGATGCCGTGATTCTGGAAGTGGATCATGCGCGCCGTGCACGTTTGCGTTCCAACCATTCGGCAACCCATCTCATTCACGAGGCGCTGCGCGAAGTGCTCGGCACCCATGTGACACAGAAGGGATCGCTGGTCGCGCCCGAGCGGCTGCGTTTCGACGTGTCGCACCCCAAGCCGATTTCCGCCGACGAGCTGAAGGAAGTCGAAACGCTGGCGAACGAAATCGTCGTCCAGAATGCGGCGGTCACCACCCGTTTGATGAGCGTGGATGATGCGATTGCCGAAGGCGCGATGGCGCTGTTCGGCGAAAAATATGGCGAAGAGGTCCGCGTCGTTTCGATGGGAACGGCCAAGCATGGCGAAAAAGCGGGACGCGCCTATTCGGTCGAGCTTTGCGGCGGTACCCATGTGGCTGAGACGGGCGAGATTGGTCTGATCCGCATCCTGTCCGACAGTGCCGTCGGTGCCGGTGTTCGCCGCATCGAGGCGCTGACCGGTGAAGCGGCCCGCGATTATCTCAATGGTCAGGACGAGCGGGTCAAGGCCATGGCTTCGATCTTGAAAGTCCAGCCGGACGAGGTTCTGTCGCGCATCGAAACCCTGATGGACGAGCGTCGCAAGCTCGAGCGCGAACTGGCCGAAGCCAAGAAGAAGCTCGCCATGGGCGGCGGTGCTTCAGGCGGCGATAGCGGCCAGCGCGAGGTCAATGGCGTCAAGTTCATCGGCCGCGTGCTGACCGGCATCGATCCCAAGGATCTCAAGGGCCTTGCCGATGAAGGCAAGAAGTCGCTGGGCTCGGGTGTGGTGCTTCTCATCGGCGTTGCTGAAGATGGCAAGGCGAGCGCTGTTGTCGGCGTTACCGAGGATCTCGTCTCCCGTCTGAGCGCAGTGGATCTGGTTCGGATTGCCTCGCAGGCTCTTGGCGGCAAGGGCGGCGGCGGCCGTCCGGATATGGCTCAGGCCGGCGGACCCGATGGCAGCAAGGCCGAAGCGGCGGTCGAGGCCGTGGCTGCGTCTCTCTGATTCCTGCAAGGCAAACGAAGGATGTGGCGCCCGGTTTTTAGCCGGGCGTTTTCGTTGGGAAATGCGTGCGGCTATTCCAGAGGTGCCGTTGCAAAGCCCAAAAAGGCAATGGATTGCGGTTCAGACAAGAATCTCGCCCGACATGACTTCGACGCATGCGCCACCGATCAGAACAGCATCTTCCGTAATTTCGACAGAGATCCGGCTCGGGCGCCCCATATCGATGCCCTGGGCCACTTCGAACCGCCGCACGGATGTTCCATCCAGGGCGGCCAGCATGGCGCAGGTCGCCGCGGTGGCGCTACCGGTTGCGGGATCCTCCGGCACACCGTCGAACGGGCTGAACATGCGCGCCGTGAAATCGACCCTCCCATCATGCTCGTTCGTGTCGCGGCTGTAGAGATAGATCGCATCCGCTCCATCTCTCGGCAGGATTTTGCGGAAGGCGAGCGGATTTGGCTGAGCCCGCGAAAGAGACTGCCGGTTTGCAACTTCGACGACGATGAATGGAAGTCCCACCGAGGCGATCGAAGGAGGATGGCAATTGCAAACGATCTCGGACGTCGTCAGAGACAGGCACTCGGCGATCACCTCTGGATCGAATGTCGCACCAATACTGAGCGGCTGTGGTGCGGCCAGTTGCACTTCGCTGACATCTGTGCCGTCACGCGAGATGTGGGCCCGCACCAGACCGGCGGCTTCCTCGAAGACGAACTCGCTTTTGCTTGAGCCGAAACCGGTCTTTGCGAGAACATAGGCTGTCCCGACATTCGGATGACCCGCGAACGGGACTTCGACGGTCGGGGTAAAAATCCGGATCTGCGCCGTGTGATGGGGATTGAAGGGGCGCATGACAAAGCTGCTCTCGGAATAGCCGAATTCGCGCGCGATGGCCTGCATCTGTTCTGTCGAAAGCCCGTCCGTATCGAGCACAACGGCAAGCGGATTGCCGCCAAAGCGGGTTCGGGTGAATACATCGACCGTATGATATTGCAGCCGCAATGGTAGCTCTCCTGGATTCGTATGGTCTGAAACAATCTAGGCAGTTTGCGATCCGGCGCCAACAACAGTTGGCTTATTTTCGGGTCAAGCCGAATCGAACGGCCATTCGCGTACAGACAGGGCCCGCATCATCCGGTCTCTGGAACCAGAAAACGCGTATAACCAACCTCTTGCGGCATGGAGCATTCCGGTTGGGTAGATTCAGATTAAGTTTACTCTGATTGCACCAAACTGGTACGGAACTCCCCAAGTTTCATCCCTTTGTTAAGGCTTGCGGCCTAACAGTATGCCAATCGGAGGCGTAACTTGGCTGCTGTACTCAACATTTCGACCATGATGCTTTGCACCGCGATCATGACGTTCGTCGTTGGTCTTGCGCTGGCCTTCATCTGGTATTTTGAGCGTCGCGAACGGGCCGTGGGACTTTGGTGCCTGGCCATGCTCATAGGCACCTTCTCCTCTTCCGCCCTGGCATTGCGGGGTATCGGACCGGATTGGCTCGCGATCGGAATTGGTAACGCAGTCGGACTGTTAGCCTACGGAATGATCTGGGGCGGATTTATCGCCTTCGTCGGCCAGACTTTCCGTTGGTACCAGATTGGGGCAGGGTCGCTGATCTGGCTCGGACTGTACGCTGCTTTCGATTGGGTTCGCGACGATATCGATGTCCGGATCATGCTTTTCTCGGCGATTTGCGCCACCTATGGTCTCTTGGTCGCGCGCGTGAGCTACCGAAACTGGGCGGTCGAGAGATTGCCATCCATGTTGGGTACCGCAATCGTCTATGGGTCGCACGGCCTATTCTACCTGTTTCGAATTCCTTTCGCACTGATCTGGCCAGTCTATGGCATCAAGGGTCCTTATCAATCACTCTGGTATTCTGTCCTGACCCTTGAAGCCTTTATCCATGGCGTGATGGCGAGTTTCATCTTCGTGGTCGTGATACGGGAGCGCACGGAGCGGCTTTATCGTCTGGCGGCCGAAATCGATGGATTGACCGGGGCTGCCAGTCGGCGGTTCTTCGTCTCGCAAACACGGGAATGCCTTGGCCGTCGACCCGACGCCGGTGTGCTTGCCGTTCTTGATCTCGATTTCTTCAAGAAGGTCAACGATACCTATGGCCACATGGCTGGCGACAAGGTGCTGGCGGCATTCGCTGCCCAGGTGAAATCGCGATTGCCGGCGCGGGCGTTGTTCGGGCGCCTCGGAGGCGAGGAGTTTGGCCTCTTCCTTCCTTTCTATACCGCGGAGGAGGCCTATGCCGAACTCGACGCCATCCGTGCCGAGATCGAAGCGCTCGACATCGTCTTCATGGGAGCGATTCTCAAGATTTCGACCAGCATCGGCATGGCGACGATCGAGGATGCCGGGCTTGATTTCGACAACCTGATGGCTGCGGCCGACAATGCGCTCTATATTGCCAAGGGCGAGGGACGCAATCGGGTCTGCCAGTTCCATCCGGCACAGCGCCTGCAGAAAATCGTCGAATCCGGCGAGGAAAGCCGCGTCAGCCTGTCAAAGCGCCGGGTGAGCCGATTGTCCGTTCGCAGCCACTCCAACAAACGGTAAAGCGCGCGCTTCCGCGAAGGCATCATCGATCGTGTCGTGAAACTGCACCCGGGGCTCGCCCACATGGTGGGCCCTCAGCATGTCGCGCGCCTCCTCGCTCGCACCGGCAATGAAGAAACGCATGCCGCGGGCCTCTGCCTTGCGGAGCGACCCTTCGATGACATTGGCTGCGGTGGAATCGAGAAAGGGCACCGCCGAACAATCGAGGATGAAAGTTTTTGCCGTATCGGCAATCCGGTCCAGCACCGCACCCACCGTCGCAGCTGCGCCGAAGAAGAAGACGCCGTTGATGTGATAGGCCACGACATCGGGATCGGCATAGTCGACCGGATGTTCGCGCCCTTCGTTGCCGTCGCCGAGTGCTGCTCGTGCCGCCGGGCTCACCTTCACCGAACGCCCCATCCGCTCGATGAAAAGCACTGTTCCCAGAACGAAGCCGACAAGAATTCCCTCGGTCAGGTCGCGGAACACGACCAGAAGAAACGTGGCGAGCAGAACCAGGGCATCGCCGCGCGAAGAACGGAGCAGGGCAGCGAAGGCGGGTCTTTCGATCATGTTCCAGGCCACCGTCGCCAGAACACCGGCGAGCGCTGCAAGCGGAATGTAGGACGCCAGCGGTGCAAAAAGCAGCATGAACAGGAGCAGGATCACCGCATGCGCCATGCCGGAAATCGGGCTGACGGCGCCGGCACGCACATTGGTTGCCGTGCGTGCAATCGTTCCGGTGACGCAGAAGCCGCCGAAGATCGCCGAGCCGACATTGGCAATTCCCTGGCCGACCAGTTCGACATTCGAACGGTGGCGCCGTCCTGTCATGCCATCGGCAACCACCGCCGACAGGAGCGATTCGATGGCACCGAGCAGCGCGAAAGAGAATGCGGCCGGCAGCACGGCCTCTATCTTGTCAAGCGATAGCGCGGGCATATGTGGCAGCGGAACAGAATGCGGAATGCCGCCGAAGCGGGTTCCGATCGTCTCCACCGGCAGGTTCAGGATAAAGGAGCCGATTGCGGCGACGCCAACCGCAATCAGCAGGTTCGGCCAGTGGGGGCGCAGTTTCTTGATCGCCAGAATGAGCGTGATCGTGACGATCGAAACAGCGATTGCAGCCGGGCTGACAGTCTCCCGGACCTGCCACAGGCTTTCGAGCTTCGCCACCAGATCGCCGGGCTCCTTGCCGGCAAGCGTCAACCCGAACAGATCCTTGATCTGGCTTGCGAAAATGATCACGGCAATGCCGGCGGTAAAGCCGACCGTCACGGGGTAGGGGATGAACTTGATATAGCTTCCGAGCCGCAGCCAGCCGGCGATGAACAGCATGATGCCCGAAAGCATGGTGGCGAGGATCAACCCGTCGACGCCATGCTTGTCGACGGTTGCGGCAACGAGCACGATGAAGGCGCCGGCGGGACCGCCGATCTGGTGGCGGCTGCCCGAAAAGGCAGAGACGAGAAAGCCGCCGGCAATGGCCGTATAGAGCCCCATGGCGGGCGTGACCCCAGAGGCGATTGCGATGGCCATCGAGAGCGGAAGCGCCACGATCGCAACTGTCAGACCGGCGATCAGGTCGGCGCGCGCCTTTGCGCCGCTATAGCCCTCCTTCAGAACGCTCCAGAGTTTGGGCGCGAACATGTCTGACGATGGCTGCATGCCTCCTCCCGCAACGGATGTGGCAACGATCAGCCTAAGCTTTGCAAAAAGCGCGGGGCTTTACAATCGGCGCGAGGGGGCAGGCGCAAAACATTTCGCTCAGCATGCAATAGGTCGGGTCCGTGTAAGCCGAAAAGGACCCGATTGGTCATGCCACCCGCAGAAAGGAAGGATCGGGTTTGGTGAGGGATGCAAGAGACGGTTTGGCGAACAGGTAGCCCTGCATCAGGTTCACGCCAAGATCGGCGAGGCACTGATATTCCGCGACCGACTCGATTCCTTCGCAAAGTGGCGTGATGCCGAGGTCGCGCAACATCGAAAGCGTGTGGCTGACGATCGTCCGTTTGGGCCTGTCGCTATCGATATTGCGGATCAGGTCCATGTCGAGTTTGACGATATCGGGTTGGAAGGAGGCAAGCAGACCGAGTCCGGCAAAGCCTGCGCCGAAATCGTCAATGGCCGTCTTGAAGCCCATCGCCCGATAGGCCTGCAGAATGTTCAACAAATGGTCCGTATCGATCCGTTCGCCTTCGGTGAACTCGAAGATGATGTTCTCGATCGGAAACTGCGCGCGCTTGGCGGCGGCCAGCGTTTGCCGAATGCAGGCGGAGGGTTCGTAAACCGCATTGGGCAGGAAGTTGATCGACAGAAGCGCGCCGCTTTTGGCTATGCCCAGGCTGGCGGCCAGATCGATGGCCTTGACGCGGCACATTTGGTCGAACGCATAGCGGTTCTCATCATCCAGACCGGACAGAACCAGACCTGCGCTTTCGCCGGCTTCACCCCGAACAAGCGCTTCGTGCGCGAACACCTGGCCAGTCGAAACATCCATGATCGGCTGGAAGGCCATGGTTATGGCAATCGGAAAGGTGCGCCCGTTGGCGCAAGCCGCGCAGTTTGCCGTCTCGTTCATCACTGAATGCCCTCGTAACCTGCCAAATGGCGCAGCAGCGCCAAAATGCCGCTGTTTCCTTTTGCCCGAATCCCCTTAAGGTTCCGTCTATTCATCGATCTTTGGTTCGCAAGACGAGCCGTTATGCGGAACACGCGGACCAGAGCCAACGCGGCACCGGGCACGGTGGAGGATCAAGATGGAAAAGATCGATTTCAAGAAGGTTCTCAAACATCTCTATCAGCCGCGCATGGGCGAATTCAGCCTTGTCGATGTTCCTGCCATGAACTTCTTGATGGTTGATGGCCATGGCGATCCCAATGTCTCGCCCGCCTATGTCGAAGCCGTCGAGGCACTCTATTCGGTGTCCTATACGCTCAAATTCATGAGCAAGAAGGAGCTCGAGCGCGACTATTCCGTCAATCCGCTTGAAGGTCTCTGGTGGTCGGACGACATGCAATCCTTCGTCGATCGCCGCAAGGATGCCTGGGACTGGACGATGATGATCATGCAACCGGACTGGATCACCGCCGAGATGGTCGAGCGGGCCCGATCAGAGGCGGCGCGCAAGAAGACCTTGCCCGCGCTCGCCAAGCTCCGGTTTGAGACCTATGCCGAAGGAACGAGCCTGCAGATCATGCATGTCGGTTCCTATGATGATGAAGGTCCGGTGTTGAAGCGGCTGCATCATGAGGTCATGCCGGCGGGCGGCTATATCTTCAATGGCAAACACCATGAGATCTATCTCGGCGATCCGCGCAAGACGGCGCCCGAAAAACTCAAGACCGTGTTGCGACAGCCTGTGCAGACGGCTTAATCGAGGCTAGCCGATTCTGATAACCAGTTGCAATTCAAAACACGAAAAGGTCACTGTCAATTTGTCGGAGCGTTACGTCTAGCAACTTGACCGTGTCGCCGTCGTGTGTGTCGATAAGTGCGTAGCCGGAATGAAATGTAAGATGGTTGGTCTTTAGATCCTTATAACTTGCTATACTTGAAACGCCTGACAGGTCGATGACGTCGTGATTCACGCCACTAGCCTCAAAGTCAGTTATCGTGTCTCGATCGTCTCCCGTCCAAAAAATATATGTATCCTGCTTACCGCCGCCTGTGAGCGTATCATTGCCACCGCCAGATTCTATTGTGTTTTCTTCGCCGTCACCAATGAGGACATCATTGAATTTTGACCCTAACACACCTTCAATACTGATAAAGGTATCACTCTTGGCGTCGCCAGTATTCATAGATGGTCGCGACAAGCTAACATGCAAGCCTGCACCGGCATGCTCATAAGAAGCGACATCTAGGCCATTGCCGCCATCAAGCCGGTCTGCCCCAGCTCGTCCCTCCAGGTAGTCTTTACCATTTAGACCTTTAAGAACCTCGTCTGCGCTCGTGCCTATGAGCGAGTCATTCTTTTGAGTTCCATCTATTATCTCGGTAACCCTATAAATTGAGCCGTAGACGCCCACGGAAGAGCCATCCTGATTGGGATATGAGGCCCAGATGGTGGCAAGATCGCCACTCGACAATACAGCCGAGGATGCCCCGACTTGATCGCCGTTTGTATAGTCGTTTAATTGAAACTCTCTGCCGATCTTTTTGCCATCCGCGTCGAAGACCTGACCGAACACCCCTTTGTCACTTCCGTCTTTGCCGGCAGAAGTCCAGGTCACAGCAAACCCACCGTTCTCAATTGCAGTTACATGCGACTCGGCCTGGTATCCGTTTGTGTAAGTGTTCACCTGAAACGCGGTTCCGTCCTTCTTGCCAGTGCTTGTATACATCTGACCGAACACGGCTCTACCGCTCCCGTCAAGTCCGTCGGCGGAATAGGTGATGACATAGCCTCCATCAATCAAGCCAGCCACGCTTGCCTCATTCTGATTGCCGTCTACCGCAATATTTACTTGAAACTCGTTGCCGACAGTTTCGCCGTTCTTGTTGAACCGCTGCGCATATACACCTTCCCCGCTACTATCTTGGCCAAAGGAAGCCCAGGCAACCACAAATCCACCATCCGCGAGGCCGTCAACAACGGAGTAACGCTGATAATTATTGATATATGTGTTGATCCGAAACTCTGATCCTACCTTTGATCCATCACTCGCAAGTATTTGCCCATAGACGCCTAAGTCACTGCCGTCCTGACCGCGAGACGACCATGTGGCTACAATCTTGCCGTTCGCCAGTGCTGCAATAGAGGGATAAAGTTGGTCACCGCCTGATGTTGTGTTCACAGAGAATTCAGAACCTAGAAGCGTCCCATCGCTCCCAATCCGTTGTGCTTCAATACCTGAGGAGTTTGCGTCGAAGCCGTTCCAGACAACTAGAAAGGATCCGTTTCCGTAGGTCGCTACAGACGAGCCGGATTGATCTCCACTGGTTGCCGAGTTTATACGAAATTCTGTCCCAACATCACGGCCTGCTTTGTTAAACAATTGGCCGTAAATACCGAAGCCGCTGCCGTCTTGAGCGTAGGATGTCCAGGTTACAACGTAACCGCCATTGTTGAGTGCAGATATCTGTGCTTGATATTGATCATTTTCCGTATATGTGTTGATAAGGGAGGGGCCGGAAATTCTTTTCGGGTATGCCATTCAAAATGCTCCCCACATTGTAGTATTTGCCAGAAAATACTGCTCTAAAATATAGGAGTCAATTGCTGTATAAGCGCCAATTGTTGAAAGTTGATTCTTGTTGATATGCTGATGCCGTCAATAGAAAGTTGTTGAATCATCTATTGAACAGTCAACCCGAACCCTTGCAACAGACGCCGGGTGGAGAAATCCGGCGTGCCCTTGGTCAGGATCGCCCGGTCGAGATGCAGGCCGGGGCGAAGATGGTCGAGCGCTGGCACCAGCCTGCGTGCCTGGCGGGCAATCGCCTCGGCCGGATCGAGCCAGTCGACGGGCCAGGGCGCCAGCTTGCGGAACAGGTTGGCCATGAAGGGATAATGGGTGCAGGCCAGCACCACGATGTCGGTCTTGCGTCCGTCCTGCTCGTAGAAACATTGTTCGATCTCAGCTGTCACCGCAGCCGTATCGACTGTTCCGCCGCGGATATAGTCCTCCGCCATGCGGGCGAGATTTTCAGACCCGACCAGCCGCACATGGCACTGGCTGGCAAAGGACTGGATGAGATCGCGCGTATAGGCGCGCTTGACCGTTCCCGGCGTCGCGAGCACCGAAATCAGCCCCGACCGGGTGCGTTCTGCCGCCGGCTTGATGGCAGGAACCGTGCCGACGAATGTGTGGTTGGGGAAGGCGGCCCTGAGATCGGCCCCGGCCAGTGTGAAGGCCGTGTTGCAGGCGATCACCGAGACGACCGGATCATGGTCGGCGAGGAGTTGCCCGAACAGATCGAGAAGGCGGGCTCTGAGATCAGCTTCCGCCCATCCGCCATAGGGAAAGCCGGCATCGTCGGCGACATAGAGAAAATCGCGCTCCGGCATCAGCACCCGGAGTTCGCGCAGCACCGTCAGTCCACCGATCCCGGAATCAAACACCAGAACCGGCTTCGAAATGTCATTCGTCATCGTTT
Source organism: Fluviirhizobium alvei (assembly GCF_030551875.1). Classification (GTDB taxonomy): domain Bacteria; phylum Pseudomonadota; class Alphaproteobacteria; order Rhizobiales; family Rhizobiaceae; genus Rhizobium_E; species Rhizobium_E alvei. The sequence goes on from NZ_JAUOZU010000006.1 coordinate 261,177, forward strand.
AGATCCGGATTGCCCGCGCCGCGCGGATGTTTCCGCGAGAAGCGGTCCAAGGAAGAAATGATACCCCTGAGAATCTTGATTTCAGGTTTGCTGAAACCGGGTCGCGAGAGCACGGCCCGGATATTGTCGACCATTTTCGGCTTTTTGTCGGCAGGCCGGAAATAGCCGCGCGCCGAGAGAGCCTCCTCGACATGGTCGAACAGGCCGAACAGTTCCTCCTTGGTTGCCGGTTCCTGCTCGGGTGCCTGGAAGGGCGTTTCGGTGATATCCCCGATCCCGGCCTTCATCCATTCGTACGACATCAGGAGAACCGCCTGCGCAATATTGAGCGAAGCGAAGGCCGGATTGACGGGGAAGGTGACGATTTCATCGGCCAGCGCCACATCTTCATTGGAAAGACCGGCCTTTTCACGGCCGAAAAGGATACCGGTCCGGGCGCCGGCGCGATCGCGTTCGCGTAGCATCGCCGTGGCCGTGACCGGATCGCGCACATATTTGAACCCGTCACGCATGCGGGCGGTCGTGGCAAAGACGAAGTTGAGATCGGCGATCGCTTCGGCAAGTGTCGGATAGACCACGGCGCCGTCGATGACGTGATCGGCCTTGGAAGCGGCGGCGCGGGCCTTCTCGCTCGGCCAGCCATCGCGCGGCGCCACGAGCCTGAGTTCCGAGAGGCCGAAATTGGCCATGGCGCGCGCGACCATACCAATATTCTCGCCGAGCTGCGGCTCCACGAGCACGATTGCCGGTCCGCCGGTGATCAGTTCAAGTTCAGAATTCGTACCCGCCATCTGTCCATTCCATCGTTTATGCCGGGCGAATAACGGTTTCCGATCGTCAAGTCATGTAAAAATGCATGCAGCTTCCGGCCTGACCCGGCTCAATTTCCGACGCCGAGCGGATTCTCCGGCAAAGGCTTGGCATTGGGATCGGCCGGCTTGTCGCCGGGCACGATCTCGGCCTGCGGCACGGCATCATTGGCGCCGGATGCGCCTTCCTTCGCGATGTCCTGCATTTCCTTGAGCAGCGAATCCGAAGTGCCTTCCGTCAGCCGGTGGATATCGGCAATCACCGGCCGGCCATTCTCCTCGATCACGTCGAAATGCACTTCCGACACTTCATCCTTGACGGCGGAACCATCTTCCACGCAGGTCCAGAGCTTGAAGGTCACTTTCACATCGGTGACGCCGGCCTTCTCGCCAGCCTTGCTGATGGTCACATCCTTCAGCGGGCAGCCATCCTGGCCGTTGGTGATGACATCATAGCCGAACGGGCCACCACCCTCGTCATAGATCGGATATTTCGCCGCTTCGCGATAGGCCTGGGCAAACGCCTTCGAATAGAGCGTGTCGAGACGGCTCGGCTCGAAATAATCCATGCCTTCGGTTGCTGTGTCGCTCCACAGCGCCTTGGCAACATCCATCACCGCAATGACCGGGTCTTCCGGTCCGGCCGCCAGGGCCGGCGAGGCAAGGGTGGATCCAAACAGGATGAGGGTGGCGAGACGTCTGAACATGGAAACCCTTTCGGCGCGGCGAAGCCTCCATGAGGCTTGCGAATCATGGCCCGAGGATGGCCGAGAAGCCGCCGGATTGCAGCTTATTTCGACAATTCCTCTAGATTGGCCTTGACCGATCCTTCGACGCGATTGTTGACGACCGACTGGATGTCGTCGATCACCCAGCCATCGCCTTTCGGCACCATGATGAACTGGCGGATTTCGACCTTGTCCTTGTTGTCGTCGCTGAAGCAGTAAAAAGCCTTGAACCGGGCAATGACCGGCAGCCAGCCGCCCTGATCGTCCAGCGTCTCGATCGACAGATCCTTGATCGGACATCCATCCTGCGCCATCGTGATCGGATCGTATCCGAGCAGATAGCCGCCATTCTCGTCGGATTCCTGTTTTTTCCAGGCAGCGCGATAAAGCTTTGCGAAGTCGTCGCTAAAGAGCCGGTTCAGCCGGTCCTCGCTGAAATAGTCGCTGTCGCCGCCAGCATCGGAGGCGCTGCCGACCATGATTTCGAGCAATTCCTTGGCCGGTGCCGAAGCATCGGCTGCTGCGGCAGGATTGACGAAGGCAAGGGCGAGAAAAAGAGCAAGAAACGGGCGCATCAAAAATCCTGAACGTATTGGTTGGGCGAGGCGGAAGGCGGATCAGAAAGACCGCGCCCTTCCATGCCAGTACGTCCGAAGCGCCGATTCCATTCAAGATGACGATCGATCCCGCTTTCCCTTATGCACATTTTTCCCAGGCGCTGGACGGGAGGGCGGGTTACTTAAGCGAAGGGTGAGAAAAATCAACCAAACCGCGCCTATTCGACCAGCGGCGTATTTGCGTTCGGAAATGTCGGTGTTATAGGCAGTCCCATCCCGAGATATCAGGTGCCGCGGCCAGGGTGACTGCGGTTGAACGAAGAGGAAAATCCATGAAAAAGATCAAGGTCGCAAACCCGGTCGCCGATCTCGATGGCGACGAGATGACCCGTATCATCTGGCAGCTGATCAAGGACAAGCTGATCCATCCCTACCTCGACCTCGAAATCGACTATTACGACCTCTCCGTTGAGAATCGCGATGCCACCAACGACCAGGTGACGATCGATGCCGCCAATGCCATCAAGAAGTATGGCGTCGGCATCAAGTGCGCGACCATCACCCCCGATGAAGCCCGCGTCAAGGAATTCAACCTCAAGGAAATGTGGAAGTCGCCGAACGGCACCATCCGCAACATCCTCGGCGGCGTCATTTTCCGCGAACCGATCATCTGCAAGAACGTGCCGCGCCTGGTGCCGGGTTGGACCCAGCCGATCGTCGTTGGCCGTCACGCTTTCGGCGACCAGTACAAGGCAACCGATTTCAAGATGCCGGGCAAGGGCACGCTGACGATGAAGTTCGTCGGCGAGGACGGCACCGTCATCGAGAAGGAAGTCTACAAGGCTCCGGGTGCCGGCGTTGCCATGGGCATGTACAATCTCGATGAGTCGATCCGCGAATTCGCGCGCGCCTCGATGATGTACGGCGTCATGCGCAAGTGGCCGGTTTACCTGTCGACCAAGAACACCATCCTCAAGGTTTATGACGGTCGCTTCAAGGACATCTTCCAGGAAGTCTACGAGACCGAGTTCAAGGCCGAATTCGAAAAGCTCGGCATCACCTACGAACACCGCCTGATCGACGACATGGTTGCATCTGCCCTCAAGTGGTCTGGTGGCTATATCTGGGCCTGCAAGAACTATGATGGTGACGTGCAGTCTGACACGGTTGCGCAGGGCTTTGGTTCGCTCGGCCTGATGACCTCGGTTCTGCTGACGCCCGATGGCAAGACCGTCGAAGCCGAAGCCGCTCACGGCACGGTTACCCGTCACTATCGCCAGCACCAGAAGGGCCAGGAAACCTCGACGAACTCGATCGCTTCGATCTTCGCCTGGACCCGTGGTCTCGCTCACCGCGCCAAGCTCGATGACAATGCCGAACTGGCGAAGTTCTGCGACACGTTGGAAAAGGTCTGCATCCAGACCGTCGAAAGCGGCTTCATGACCAAGGACCTCGCACTCCTGATCGGTCCGGATCAGCCGTGGCTCTCCACCACCGGCTTCCTCGACAAGATCGACGAGAACCTGCAGAAGGCCATGTCGGCCTGATCATTCCGGAAATGACAAGACCCGGTGCAAACGCTGCACCGGGTCTTTTGCTGTCCGCAAATCGCTATCGCCCGAGCCCGGGTCAGCCGGCCTCCTGTTCCTTCTGTGCGGCTTCGGCGAACTGATCGACAAAGGCAGCCAGGGCAGCCCAATCGGTGAATTCGATATCCTGCTTGCCGTTGCTGGCGGCCCCTTCCTTTTCGGCGATCCGTTTCATCATCCAGCGCTTGAAGAAATCATATTCGGTGAAGCGCAAAGCGCCGGCCGCATTGTGATGCATCAGCGGCTGCCAGCCTGTCTCAGCCTTTAGTGCTTCGGGATAGTTCTCAGCCTCCCGCCGCTCGTCGGCATGTTCGCTGTGGATCGACAGCGACACCGAAACGAAGGCCGATGGCAGGCCGTTCAGCCAGTCCTTCTCGCGATGCACGAAATCGGTAAAGGGCGTCGGATAGCGTCCGGCATGGATGGGTGCGCAGAGAATGACCGCATCGGGCCTCTCAAGCGAAAACTCCGCCATTCCGGCAATGTTCATGAGTGCGGCGCTGTTGCCGCGCTCTTCGATACGGTCGGCGATCACTTCGGCGATCTTGCGGGTCTGGCCTTCGATGGATGTATAGGCGATGAGGATTTTCATCTTGCTCTCCCTTGTCGTGCGCCCAATGTCGACCATTTCGACGACAGGGCATTGACAAGGATCAAGACAAGACGATCAAAACATGATCACCCGTTCGATTTCATCTCAGCAACTCGAGCAGATCGAGAGGGGAGTTGTTGGCGATCGAAATGACCGTCGTGGCCAGCTTCGCCTGTGCTTCGATCGCCCGAAGCCGGGCGGATGCGGATTCCAGATCGGCATCGATCAATTTGCCGATCCCGCGATCCTGCGAATCCTGGAGATCGGCGACGAATTCCTCCTGCATGCCGATACGGGAATGGATGGCGCCGAGCTGTGTGGCGGCATCGGTCATGCTCAGGAGCATGGCATCCGTCACGTAGATCATCTCGTTGACTTCCTGGTCGGTCGTCGTCGCTGACAGGTTGAACTCGGTATGCGCCGTCTGGTTTCGCCCGTTGATCAGCACCCAGTCCTTGGAGGTGCCGAGATCGGTCGCATATTGCGCATTGGTGAGAATGCCGACCTGGGAATCCTCATCGATGATGTGATTGGTGCCTTTGGCATTGTCCATCTGGTAGACAAGCGTCTTCACGGACACATTTCCGGCGCGGTCGCGAACGAAGGAACCGACGAGTTCATGATCCTTGTCATCGGCGGCGCTGCGGCGCGTCAGCCAGTTGACGCCGTTGAAGCTCGAGCCGTCGATGATCGTATAGATCTCCTGGCGCAATTCCTTCAATTCAAGATTGATCTTGTTCCAGTGGATACCACTTTCCTGCGCCGAGATCAGCTTCTTCTTGATCTCCTCCACCACATCCATCACGGCCGTCATGCCCGTATAGGCGACATCGACGGTTGCTGCGCCGAACGAAAGCGAATCGGCGACGGCTGCGAAAGCCTTATTATCGGAGCCCATGGTCTTGGAAATGGACCAATAGGCGGAATTATCCTGCGCGGAGGCGACTCTCAGTCCGGTCACCAGCTGGCTATGCTGCGCATCACGCACAGACCCAATAGAGCGCAAGCTATCGACCGCAGAGATCGCCCCCGCGTTGGTTACTATACTCAACATGGCAAATTTCGAACTCGATACCCGTGGAAATACGCTGCCTTATCAAGACCACCTCTGCCCATACACGGCTTCGGCTTGCGGCCCTGACGATCGGACTATGAAGAACCATGCTTAATTGACGATTAAAGGCAGGAAAGGAAAAACCATATTCCTTCACATTAGAAGGATTGAAAACGTGCGGCGAGCTGCCGCGCGACATTGCTGTGGGTAGGGTGAATTTCTCGCAGGCGCATGCGCGAATCCTTGCTAGGGTCGAGACTCAATCAGGTTTCGGGCGTGGCGCGAGACGGATTTTGATTCTGAACAGGAGAAAAGCCTGCCGTGGAGCGCAACTCCACAAAGGGTTTTCGACGCCTTCAGAACAAAAATCCGCCGCGTCCCGAAGAGATATGGTGAAAATCGCCCGGTTTGGCGTCGCAACTCCTCGATGGATGATCGATCCATCTTCGGATCTGCTTCTAAAACCGAACGATTTTCCCGCATACCACGCTCCAAATCCTGATTGAGTTTCGACCCGAAGGGACGGTTTGCGAGAAGTTTTGAGGCAGGCATGACGGCAGGCATCGATATGGGGCAGGGCGCGGGCGGCGGCCGCGCAATGCTCGATCTGGAAGAGTTGCTGGCAACGCGCCTTCTGGTGCAGGGCAATTCGGGTTCGGGTAAATCGCATCTTCTCAGGCGTTTGCTCGAACAATCCGCAGGCTGGGTGCAGCAGGTGATCATCGATCCCGAAGGCGATTTCGTCACGTTGTCGGATCGCTATGGCCATGTCGTTGTCGAAGGCGACCGGACCGAGGCCGAATTGCTCGGCATTGCCGCGCGCGTGCGCCAGCATCGCGTTTCCTGTGTCCTTTCCCTCGAAGGGCTCGATGCCGAAGACCAGATGCGAATTGCCGGCCTGTTCCTCAATGGCCTCTTCGATGCCGATCGCGACTTCTGGTACCCGGTCCTGGTGGTGGTCGATGAGGCGCAGCTCTTTGCGCCGGCCGCGAGCGGTGAGGTTGCCGACGAGGTCCGTCGCCTGTCGCTCGGTGCCATGACCAATCTCATGTGCCGTGGCCGTAAACGCGGTCTTGCCGGCGTCATCGCCACCCAGCGTCTCGCCAAACTCGCCAAGAATGTGGCCGCCGAAGCGTCGAACTTCCTCATGGGCCGCACCTTTCTCGATATCGACATGGCGCGCGCCGCCGATCTTCTCGGGCTTGACCGTCGCCAGGCGGAGATGTTCCGCGACCTGCCGCGCGGAAATTTCGTTGCGCTTGGCCCGGCCATGTCCCGCCGCCCGCTGAAGGTGGAGATCGGGACGGTCGAGACGTCGGCCCGTTCCTCGAGCCCGAAGCTCATGCCGTTGCCGGAAGCCAATATCGATGCTGCCGATCTCATCCTCACGCCCGATCCCGCCGAATTCGCCCGTCCGGTGACGCGTTACATCGCGCCGGCGCCGCGCCCCTCCACCGATATCCTCGCGGAACTGTCGCGACCGCGTGAGGAGGGGGCACCACAGGAAATCGCGGAAAGCCGGCCGCGTCGGGCCGAGATGAGTGCCGAGGAGCGTCAGGAACAGATCGATGCGGCCCTTGCCGATGTTTTGAGCGGCCCCGATGCCTCCTTCCGGACCGATGCGGAACTTTATCAAGATTTTCTCGTGCGATGCCGCATCCGCCGGGTTACCGGCACGGCCTTTTCACTCGCAGATTTCCGGCATCGGCTGGCGGTGGTCCGCTCTGGCGCGGATGAAGCGATGCAGGCCACCGATGCCTGGCAGAAGACCTTGACGTTGAGTCATGCCGTTACGGATGATCTGAAGGCGGTGTTTCTCATGCTCGCCGTCGCCGCCATCAATGGCGCACCCTGTCCTTCGGATGCTGCGATTGCCAGAGCCTACGGAACCCATTCGGCGCGAAGGGCGCGCCGTTTCCTCTCCTATTTCGAGGAGCAGGGTCTGATCGTGCTGCATCAGGATCGGCGTGGTTACAGGATCGCGGCTTTTCCGGATCTTGAAACGGAAACGGCGCCGGGAAATCCCGACGCCGAGGAGCCAGTGGCAAAGCCGGCGGCCGAATGACGGTCAGCTCTGGGTGAGCTTCTTTTCTTCCTTCTGCGTCGCCCACAGCGAGCCGATGATACCGACGGCCAGAATGCCGACCGTGACGCTGAGCGAGACCGCCGGCGGGATCTTGGCGAGGCCGAACATGTCGGCGACGAAGATCTTCGATCCGACGAACACCAGAACCGCTGCCAGCGCATATTTCAGATAGACGAAGCGATGGATCATCGCCGCGAGAGCGAAATAGAGCGCGCGCAGGCCGAGGATGGCGAAGATGTTCGAGGTGTAGACGATGTAGGGATCGGTGGTGATCGCAAAGATCGCCGGGATCGAATCGACGGCAAAGACGAGATCGGCCAGTTCCACCATGATCAGCGCCAGAAAGAGCGGCGTGATCAGGGTCTTCAGCTTCCCCGATTTCGGGTCCGTCTCGCGGACGAAGAAATGCTCGCCATGCAGCTTGTCGGCAACCGGCAGATGCTTGCGCAGGAACTTCAGCACCGGATTGTTGCCGATGTCGTTTTCGTCATGATCGGCCGAAAACAGCATCTTGATACCGGTGATGACCAGGAAGGCGGCAAAGAGATAGAGAACCCAGTGGAAGTTTTCCACCACTGCAGCGCCCGCCGCAATCATGATGCCGCGCAGCACGATGACGCCCAGGATACCCCAGAGCAGCACGCGATGCTGGTATTCACGCGGAATGGCGAAATAGGAGAAGATCATCGCGATGATGAAGATATTGTCCATCGCCAACGATTTTTCGACCACGAAGCCGGTCAGATATTCCAATGCGGATTGCTCGCCGGACTGGTACCAGATCCAGCCGCCGAAGGCGAGGCCGATGCTGATATAGAAGGCAGACATCAGAAGGCTCTCGCGAATGCCGATCTCGCGAGAGCCCTTGTGGAGAACGCCCAGGTCAAGAATGAGAAGCCCGAGCACGAGAGTTATGAAGACAGCCCACATCCAGAGGGGCTTGCCAAGGAAGTCAAAAAGGAGGAGGTCCATAAGTCAACCTGATACCGGACGCGGTTGGCTTGAGGGTTCCGACATCACGTGCTGTCCGGATTACCACGCCAGAGGGGCCCGGATCCCTGTTGCCTGCCGGAAATGGGGAGCATTTGTCTGCAATTCAAGGGCAGGGCGTTGACTTTTCCATTTTGAGTCCCTAGAAGGCGCTCAACTCCGGGCCAAAAGCCCGGTGTTTGTTTTCTGTTGCAGACGCTGCAGAAAATCAAGCATGTCCCGTGGTCGTTCCGTTCGCGAATGGAAGGGCCTGTCAGAAGTGACGCAAGGATCTTCTCAGGAGGGCGTGTTTCCTTGAACAAACAGCCGGGTCGCCGGCACAAAAAAGAAAGGAAATGCGATGAGCAAGCGCGCATCGTCTAAGTACAAAATCGACCGCCGCATGGGCGAGAACATCTGGGGCCGTCCGAAGTCCCCGGTGAACCGCCGCGAATATGGCCCGGGCCAGCACGGCCAGCGCCGCAAGGGCAAGCTCTCGGACTTCGGCGTCCAGCTGCGTGCCAAGCAGAAGCTCAAGGGCTACTACGGCGATATCTCTGAAAAGCAGTTCCGCGCCACCTACGAAGAAGCATCGCGCCGCAAGGGCGATACCCCGGAAAACCTGATCGGTCTTCTGGAATCGCGTCTCGACGCCATCGTCTATCGCGCCAAGTTCGTACCGACCATCTTCGCTGCTCGCCAGTTCGTCAATCACGGCCACGTGACGGTCAACGGCGTCCGCGTCAACATCGGCTCCTACCGCTGCAAGGCTGGCGACGTGATCGAAGTTCGCGAACGTTCCAAGCAGCTCGCGATCGTTCTGGAATCGGTATCGCTCGCCGAGCGTGACGTTCCGGACTATATCGAAGCCGATCATTCCAAGATGAAGGCTGTGTTCGCCCGCGTGCCGAACCTGTCGGATGTTCCGTATCCGGTCATCATGGAACCGCATCTGGTCATCGAATTCTATTCGCGCTGATCCTTTCAGCGCCGCGTTTCGGAAAAGCCGCTCGTCAGGGCGGCTTTTTTGTTGTCTTCTGTCAGCGAAACGAACGGAATTCTCATGCTGCGGAACTCGGCTGCCTCCTACGGATTTGTCGCCATTGCCTTTCACTGGGTCATGGCCATCCTGTTTCTCATCCAGTTCTGGATTGGGCTGACGATGATGGGTATTGTCAATCCGCTCGAGAAATTCGCCCTTTACCAGCGCCACAAGAGCTTCGGTTTCCTGATCCTCGGTCTGGTGATGCTGCGATTGCTATGGTCGCTTGCCAATCGCCGGCCGGCGCTTCCCGCGACAATGAAAGAGAGCGAGCGGCAACTGGCGAAAGCAAGCCACGCTCTGCTCTATCTGGCGCTGTTCGCCATTCCCCTGACCGGCTGGGCCGTGGTCTCCACCTCGCCGCTGCCGATTGCCAGCTGGTTCTTCGGTCTCTTCACCATTCCAAGGCTGCCGCTCACAATCTCGCTTCATTCGCAGCAGATCTGGGGCAGCGTCCATGGCCTTCTCGCCTATTCAGCGCTTTTCCTCGCCGGCATTCATGCGCTGGCGGCACTTCGACACCATTTCCATCACCGGGATGATGTGCTGAAGCGCATGCTCTGGCCAAGGCATGGCAACCAGGACTGAATGAGGAGAGCGATGGTACACCATCTGCAACAGTGCTTGACGCCCGCTTCCATTCGTCTATTGCCTGTCGGAAACCGTTCCATCTGAGGCAGGGCGCATGTTGACCACCAATCCCGATCATCAGGATGATGAGGACGGCCTGTCGTTTGCCGGTGATGCGACGATGCAGGCGCTCTTTCGGCATGCGCCATCCTCGGCCAACTTCAACAAGTTGCGCAAGCGCCTTTTGCGACAGGTGCGCCAGGCCATCGACGACTATGGCATGCTCAACGGTCAGAGCCGTTGGCTCGTCTGTCTGTCCGGCGGCAAGGACAGTTACGGCCTTCTCGCCATCCTTCTGGAACTGAAATGGCGCGGTTTGCTGCCGGTGGAACTGGTGGCTGCCAATCTCGATCAGGGCCAGCCCAATTTCCCGAAACATATTCTGCCGGACTATCTCGCCTCGCTCGGGATCCGCCATCGGATCGAATATCGCGACACCTACTCGGTCGTGAAGGAGAAGGTGCCCAGCGGAGCCACTTACTGTTCACTCTGTTCGCGCCTGCGCCGTGGCAATCTCTACCGGATCGCCCGCGAGGAGGGCTGTGACGCCGTCGTCCTCGGTCATCACCGCGAGGATATTCTCGAAACCTTCTTCATGAACCTCTTTCATGGCGGACGTCTGGCCGCCATGCCGCCCAAGCTTTTGAACGACGAGGGCGACCTGATGCTTCTGCGGCCGCTTGCCTATGCGGCTGAGGACGATCTCGCCCGCTTCGCGCAGGCCATGCAGTTCCCCATCATCCCCTGTGATCTCTGTGGTTCGCAGGATGGATTGCAACGCAATGCGATGAAGGCGATGCTGAGCGATATCGAGGCGAAGATGCCGGGTCGTAAGGATGTGATGCTGCGGGCGCTCGGGCACATCAACCCGTCGCACATGCTCGATCCGAAGCTGTTTGATTTTGCCGGTCTCTTCGTCGCTACGCCGCCCTCGACATCGTCAGACATCTGAGCCGTACCGGATTCTTTCTTTTTCTATGCCCATTCTCGACCTATGCTCCGGCAATCTCGGGGGCGGCATTTTCCGCCCTCGTAAGAGAAGTTGGGAGATGACTCTGGCGAGCATCGTCAACGCCTCGAAGCGTTGCCATCCTTTTCAGAGTTACCGATACTGCGACGAAACGCCGAACAGCTTGCCGCGTTCGGCAATCAGCATGCAGGCAAGACCAATAAGGCTGAGTGCGAAGAAGCCGGCCGCTACCGGAACAAGCGTGCCATCGTAGATATAACCGATCGTCGCGCCGATTGCCGCACCGCCCACGGTCTGCAGGAAGCCGAAGACCGAAGAGGCTGTGCCGGCCACCGCCCCGAGCGGTTCCATCGACAGTGCCTGGCTGTTGGAACCCAGATGTCCGAAGGTGAACATGATGGTGGTAAAGACCGCCATGAAGAGCCAGAAGGGCAGGGCGCCATTCAGCGCCAGTACAAGAAAGAGACCGCTGAGCAGAATGAAGGCGACCAGCGCCGAATGGGCGACGCGGCGCATGCCGATCGCCCGTACGATGCGGGAATTCAGAAAGGACGACAGCGACATGGTGGCCGCCACGAAGGCAAAGGCGAGCGGAAACCAGCTGCCGAGCCCGTAGATGTTGAGATAGATCTGCGGCGAGGTGTTGATGAAGCCCATCAATCCGCCCATGACGAACATGCCCGACAGGCCATAGAAAAAGGCGCTGCGGTTCGAAAGCACCATCCAGAAACCCTCGGCGATCGTGCCGATCCGCAAGGCCCTCCGGTCGGCGACCGCGAGCGATTCATCCAGTCGGAACCAGGCCCAGAGCCCGATGATGAGCGCCAGCCCTGCCATGAACAGGAAGATCATCTGCCAATGGCCGGAGAACAACAGCAGCTGGCCGATCGATGGTGCAATGATCGGAATGACCATGAAGACCATGAAGACGAGCGACATCACTTCCGCCATGCCACGGCCCTCGAAACGGTCGCGGACGGCTGATTGCGCGATGACGCGGGTGGCAGCGGCCCCCAATCCCTGGATGAAACGCAGCACGAGCAGCGATTCAAAGGTCGGTGCGACAGCGGCCAGGGCAGCGGCGGCAATATAGATGACAATACCGACGATCAGCGGCCGGCGACGTCCGAAACGGTCGGAAATCGGGCCGAAGAACAGCTGCGCCACCCCGAAGCCGATGAGATAGGTCGTCAGCACCAGCTGGTTGTCGTTGACATGCGCGACCTTGAGCGCTTCGCCCATCTTCGGCAGAGCCGGTAGCATCACGTCGATCGCAAGCGCGTTTAGCGCCATCAGAGCCGCGATGAGCGCGATGAGTTCCGGCCGCGAGACGCGCGATGCTGTGCTGGAAGGGGAATTCATGACAATGCCTTTCGAAAGAGATGAACGCCGATCGTCAATGGACAAACAGGCGCCCCTTTTCCGTCCAGAGCACGATCAGCACGGCCCCCAGTCCGGAAAGGCCGAAGGCAAGCGCGAGCGGAAGAACGGTTCCGTTATAGGACTGACCGACCAGTCCACCGGCGATCACGCCCACCGTCGTCGTCACGACACCGAACAGCGACGAGGCGATGCCGGCCAGATGGCCGAGCGGTTCCATGGCGATCGCGCCGATATTGCCCTGCAGAACGCCGAACGCCATCATGCAAAGGCTGAGGCAGGCAAAGGTCAGCACGAAGGGCGGCTGCGCAAAAAGCGCGGTCAGGCTCAACAGCAGGCCGGCAGCAGCAAAGACGACGAGGGCAATATGTGTGACGGTCCGCATGCCGGTTTTCCGCGACAGGCGCGCCGAATAGAGAGCCGTCGCCGCGATCCCGAGTGCAGAAGCGCCGAAGGCGACCGGAAACCATGTGCCGAGCCCATAGAGCTCGCCATAGACCTGCTGGACCGAAACGATATAGGAAAACAGACCGATCGTCGTCAGCATGGAGGCGAGCGTGTAGCCTGCGGCGACCCGGTTGGTGCAGATTTCCACGAACGCACCGGCCAGATGCGAGAGCGACAGCGGACGCCGGTCGCTTTCCGCCAGCGTTTCCCTGAGCCGCAACCCCATCCAGAGCGCCATCAATGCCGAAGTCAGGCCGAGGAGCACGAAGATGCCGCGCCAGCCGGCGACCAATTCGATGGCCTGACCGACGGATGGCGCAATGATCGGCACCAGCATGAAGGTGGTGAAGACGAAGGTGAGCACCCGGGCCATGCCCGGACCGGCAAAGCAATCACGCACAACAGCCATGATCACGACGCGCAGGGCCGCGGCACCGATACCCTGTAGCAGGCGCATGGCGAGAAAGAGCGTGAATTCCCTGACCAGAAGCGATCCGACCGTACCAGCGATATAAAGACCAAGTCCGAGCGACAGGATCGGCTTGCGGCCGAAACGGTCACTCAGCGGGCCGAAAAACAGTTGCGCGACGGCAAATCCGATCGAGAAACCGACAACGACGAGCTGAGCCCGATTGGGATCGAGAACGCCGAAACTCTTGCCGATGGCGGGCAGGGCCGGCAGCATGATGTCGATCGACATCGCCGCAATCGCCGTGAAGGCAGCGCAAAGAGCGATGAACTCCGACATTCCCAGGTTCGCGCGCGCCGCGGAGCCCGGTTGGTTTGGGTCTGACATGAGTTTGTTCCTGAAAAGGCGGGGGAAATGCAATGAAATCGATATGAAACGGAACGGGCCGGTAAACCGGCCCGCCATGCATCAAAAAAAGAATGCAATCGCTTAGGCAGCGCGTCCGGTGAAGGGAATTCCCTGTTCAGTCAATACCTGCTGAAGCTCGCCAGACTGGAACATCTCGGTGACGATATCGCAGCCGCCAACGAACTCACCCTTGATATAGAGCTGCGGAATGGTCGGCCAGCTGGAATAGTCCTTGATGCCCTGGCGCAGGTCGGCATCGGCCAGCACGTTATGGCCCTTGTAGTCCACTCCCACATATTCGAGGATCTGGACCACGCGGCCCGAGAAACCACACTGCGGAAAATCCGGCGTGCCCTTCATGAACAGCACGACATCGTTGGACTTCACTTCATTTTCGATGAATTGTTCGATTGCACTCATGGCCATATCCTTTCGCATGCGGTTCAAGGCCGCACTTCTTTCAATCGTCAAGATAGCAATCCGTTGCGCCGATTGCCAGTGTCATTTCCGTGATCGGTCGCTGACAATCACTGCGTTGCCTGACAGCGTGTCTCACCGGTTTCTGCGATTTTGCCGCTCGCAAGATCCAGCACCATGCCGGTTGCCAGCACCGAACCCATGCCGTTGGCTTCATTCTGGGTAAAGGTCGGGCAGTTGTCAGCCGATGCCGCTTCGCCCCGTTGCCAGAAGATCAGCGATTGACCATCGATCTCGAACTCGTCGGCGGGCACATCGAGCACCTTCTTCCTCGCTGCGAGATCATGGACGACGAGGTCGCCTTGCGGTCCTGTCGAGCGTGTCAGTACCAGGAACCGATCCTTGAGCGCGCCGAACCAGAGCGGATCGCCTTTTTCGCCGATGATGAATTCGGCCTGAGACGGATCAAACCGACACGTCTTGTCCTTGGGTTCGCGGCTTGTCGCCGACACGGCAAAACGCGCGCCAGCTTCGTCATCATAGGTCTCGACAGCAACCGAGAAAATCTCTCCGGTATGACACTCTACATCTGCAGCCCGCACGGGCAGGGGCGCGAGAAGAAGACAGGCAAAAAGAAGGGTTCGGTTCATAAGCATCGTTCAAAATCTTGTCCGTGATCGGTCGCTGACAATCACTGCGTTGCCTGACAGCGTGTCTCACCGGTTTCTGCGATTTTGCCGCTCGCAAGATCCAGCACCATGCCGGTTGCCAGCACCGAACCCATGCCGTTGGCTTCATTCTGGGTAAAGGTCGGGCAGTTGTCAGCCGATGCCGCTTCGCCCCGTTGCCAGAAGATCAGCGATTGACCATCGATCTCGAACTCGTCGGCGGGCACATCGAGCACCTTCTTCCTCGCTGCGAGATCATGGACGACGAGGTCGCCTTGCGGTCCTGTCGAGCGTGTCAGTACCAGGAACCGATCCTTGAGCGCGCCGAACCAGAGCGGATCGCCTTTTTCGCCGATGATGAATTCGGCCTGAGACGGATCAAACCGACACGTCTTGTCCTTGGGTTCGCGGCTTGTCGCCGACACGGCAAAACGCGCGCCAGCTTCGTCATCATAGGTCTCGACAGCAACCGAGAAAATCTCTCCGGTATGACACTCTACATCTGCAGCCCGCACGGGCAGGGGCGCGAGAAGAAGACAGGCAAAAAGAAGGGTTCGGTTCATAAGCATCGTTCAAAATCTTGTGGTGAAAAACAAAACGTCAGCGGCTGCGCTGCTTGCTGCGGGCCGCACTTGTGCGCCGCCGGCTGACCTGCTTCTTGGCCGGCGTGGTAGTTTTCCGCGCCGTTGCGGCAGAGCCGCTGCCGGCACTGCCCGACGATTTGGTGCGGGTGGTCCTCTTCTTCGAGGTCGTACTTGTGCTGCTGGCCTTGCGCTTGGTGCGCTTGGTCGTGCGCGTCTTGCCGCCGATCGTCTTCTTGAGAATCTCGTTCATCGCGCTTTTGACGACGCCCGTGATGAGACTGTCCACTAAGCCTGTCATTTCGCGCCACGTCCTGTCATTTCATGGTCAATTCCTGAGGCCGATCGGCGCTTGGGATGCGGGGTCGCCATCGGGTTCGTACCAATCGAAATCCTGCCGCAAAACCGGCGCAACCGGCTAACCATTGCTGCCATGGACGTCTCACTTCGTCAATGCAGCTTCGATGTCTCTACAAAATGAAATCGCTTGTGAGAAATGCCGTCGAGCCAGTCACCTCAATCTCGAAGTCGGCCGTGCCGTTGCCATCGACATCGCCATAGATCAGCGTTTCGCCGGATTTGACCTGATAGCGGATCTCACCCGCGTCCTGGGAAAAGGCCTTGGAGCCAATGAAGCGGAACTTTTGGTCGCCGTCGGCGCCAGTGTTGGCGTCGATTGCGTGAAGATCGATGACATCGCCTTCTGCATGCGCAAAGTCGCCGATGACATCGCGTTTGGAGGCGCCGCGCCCGCTTTCGGAAATCAAGTTAAACTGGAAAACATCGTCATCGGCACCGCCCGTCAGGATGTCAGCTCCGCGACCGCCCCGGATCGTGTCTGCGCCGGCATCCCCGTTCAGACGGTTTTTTTCACGACCGCCAATGAGCAGGTCGCTGCCACCACCACCGTTGACGTTGCCGTCGACCGTTCCGTTGCGGCCGAGATAGCGATCATCCCCCTTGCCGAGATCGATTCTGCCGATCATCTTGCCGTTGTTTGTGAGGATATCGCGCGCCGCGCCGCCTTCCGTCGAATAGAACGTATAGGAGGCGAGTTCACCGCTGATCGTGCCGCTGTTACGCAACACGATTGTCTCGGCGACCGGATCCGTTCCGAACCTGGTCACGCCTGCATAGCCCTCAATCACACCGGAATTGATGAGGACGGATCTCGTGTCCGCCTGGCTGCCGCGCAACACCACGCCTGCGCCGTCAATCGATGAAATGATTCCTTCATTGATGATTTCGGACTCATATCCATAGATCGCAACGGCGGCGCCAGGTCCCAGAGACTGCACATGCCCGGAGGACTTGACATGAACACTGTGTCCATGATCGCTACCGGGTGAATCTCCGAGATGAACCGCAAACTCGCCCACCGAGGTTCCAATGACAGTCCCGTAGATTACGGCGCTGTGGCCAGATCCCGTTCCCCGGATGACATTGCTGTCAGTGGACATCAGGACGACATCGGTGGTGACGAAAACAGAATCGAGGCCGCCAAGATTAACCGTCGTCCCAGCGGTGGTTTGCGATATCGGTACATTCCATGCCATTAAATTCTCCCGTAAACGATTTTTGACCGGAGTATCTATAAAATATCCGGAAAATACTCGCTTAGTCTACGTTTCAAGCGGGAAAATTATTCGATTACGCAAAATGGCTGCCGGGCGCAATGCCGTGCGCCCGCAATCTTCAGTCGGGCGCTGACGTCTGCAGCGCCAGGGCGTGCAACTCACCACCCATGCGGCCCTTGAGCGCGCCATAGACCATCTGATGCTGCTGCACGCGCGACTTGCCGCGGAAAGCCTCTGCCACGACTTCGGCGGCATAGTGATCACCGTCTCCGGCCAGATCCCGGATCACCACCTGGGCGCCCGGAATTCCTTCCTTGATGAGATCTGCGATATCGCCGGGGTTCATGGGCATAGTGAGTCTCCTTATTCCGAAGCCGGCAATGTGCCAGCCATGAAAGCAGGGAACCACGATTCATGCGCCTTTTGCAATTCATGAATTGCGACGGCCCGGGCATTGCCGAGTTTGACGCTCGCTCCGCCGGTGGTACCGATCCAGGGGGCGAAGATGCCGCGCTGTTCGGCCAACTCCTGCACTTCATCGAGATCGTCGCGCTCGATTGTCACCACATAGCGACCCTGATCCTCGCCGAAGAACACCGGGATCGGATCGTGATCGTTGAGGGCGTTGACGCTTGCGCCGATGCCCGAAGCCATCGCCATTTCGGCAACGGCAAGCGCCAGCCCGCCACTCGAACAATCGTGGACGGCGGTCGCCAGTTCGTTGCGGATCAGGTCGCGTACAAAATCGCCGACCTTGCGCTCATGCATCAGATCGACATGCGGCGGCGGTCCATCGGTGCGGCCGTGGATGTCGCGCATATAGACCGACTGGCCGAGATGGGTGCCCCAGGATGCCGGTGCGCCGACCAGGAGAATGCATTCGTTCTCGCCGGCAAAGCGGATGCGGGCCATGTCCTGCCAGTCGCTGATCAGGCCGACGCCGCCGATCGTCGGGGTCGGCATGATGGCCTGGCCATTGGTTTCGTTATAGAGCGAGACGTTGCCCGAGACGATCGGGAATTCCAGCACCTGGCAGGCTTCGCCGATGCCCTTGATGGCATGGACGAGCTGGCTCATGATTTCCGGCTTTTCCGGATTGCCGAAGTTCAGGTTGTCGGTGGCGGCGAGCGGCAGCGCTCCGGTTGCCGTCAGGTTGCGCCAGCATTCGGCGACGGCCTGCTTGCCACCTTCGTAAGGATCGGCCTCGACATAGCGCGGCGTCACATCGGAAGAGAAGGCGAGCGCCTTGGTGGCATGGCCCTCGACGCGGATCACGCCGGCATCGCCGCCCGGCAGCTGCAGCGAGTTGCCCTGGATCAGCGTATCATACTGTTCCCACACCCAGCGGCGCGAGGAATTGTTGGCCGATCCGACCAGCTTGACGAGTGCGTCGGCAATATCGGCTTGCGGAATATCGTTGGCAGCGATGGGAGCCGGCACCACGCGCGGCGTCCAGGGACGGTCATATTCCGGTGCCTGATCGCCGAGATCCTTGATCGGCAGGTTGGCGACTTCGGTTCCCTGGTGCTTGACGCGGAAGCGCAGGTCGTCGGTGGTCTTGCCGACGATGGCGAAATCCAGTCCCCACTTGACGAAGATGGCCTTGGCGACATCTTCCTTCGAAGGCTCCAGCACCATGAGCATACGCTCCTGGCTTTCCGACAGCATCATCTCATAGGCGGTCATGCGCTCTTCGCGCACCGGCACGCTGTCGAGATCGAGTTCGATGCCGAGGTCGCCCTTTGCGCCCATTTCGACAGCCGAGCAGGTGAGGCCGGCCGCACCCATGTCCTGGATGGCGATGACGGCGCCGGTCTGCATCAGTTCGAGGCAGGCCTCGAGCAGGCACTTTTCGGTGAAGGGGTCGCCAACCTGAACGGTCGGGCGCTTCTCCTCGATCGATTCATCGAATTCAGCCGAGGCCATCGTTGCGCCGCCGACACCGTCGCGGCCGGTCTTGGCGCCAAGATAGACGACCGGCAGGCCGACGCCCTTGGCTTCCGAGAGGAAGATCGCATTGGACTTGGCAAGGCCGGCAGCAAAGGCATTGACGAGAATGTTGCCGTTATAGCGGGCATCGAACTCCACTTCGCCGCCGACTGTCGGCACGCCGAAGGAGTTGCCATAGCCGCCGACGCCGGCGACGACGCCCGAAACGAGATGACGGGTCTTGGGATGATCCGGCGAACCGAACCGCAGCGCGTTCATGGCGGCGACCGGTCGGGCGCCCATGGTGAAGACATCGCGCAGAATACCGCCAACGCCAGTCGCTGCCCCCTGGTAGGGCTCGATATAGGAGGGGTGATTGTGGCTTTCCATCTTGAAGACGACGCAATCGCCATCATCGATATCGACGACGCCAGCATTCTCGCCCGGACCCTGGATGACGCGCGGACCCTTGGTCGGCAATGTCTTCAGCCACTTCTTCGAGGATTTGTAGGAGCAGTGCTCGTTCCACATGGCCGAGAAGATGCCGAGCTCGGTGAAGGTCGGTTCGCGGCCGATGAGGCTCAGGATGCGCTCGTATTCGTCTGGCTTGAGGCCATGGCTGGCAATCAGCTCTTGGGTGATCGGGCGGTCGTTGGAAACGGTCATCGGGCTCTCGAAATCGTTAGGAGACGGCGTTTGCCTGCCTATAGCCGATGGGGGGCGATGATGCGACCGGAAAATGCGGGATTTAACAGATGGAACCCGCATTCGGTTCCCATCGTCTGACGAGCCTGCCGAACATGTGACGACATATCATGTTCGGCAGGCCGGAACTTGGCTCTGCCAGCGGAGAGGATGCCGTTTGGCGCGCCCGCCGGCGCAACCGATCAAAGCATATGGCTTCTATGCTCGGTACCGCGGACTATGGTTGGCGGTCAGAACTTGTATCCGATCGATATGCCTGCGTAGGACAATCCGTCATTGGCATTGACGATGTTGGCATTGGACGAATGCTCGACAGTGCCCAGAACGCGCCAGTGTTTGTTGATGTCGACACCCGCCGCCAGGAATTCATGAAAGAGGAGCCGTGTTCCCAGCTTGGGGCCATCGGTTCCGTCGGGCTTCAGGTCGCCACTATGGAAGCTGCCACCGATTCCGGCGTTGAGAAAGAAGCGGCTACCGATATGCGCCTGCCAGTCGAAACCAGCGTAGAGTTGGTTGGCATTGCCATCGAGCGAATAGATGACGCCAGTATGCAGGCGCGGATGGAGTATGTTTTCCAATGCGCCTTGAGCATCATTGTTGCCAAATGGATCAGTAAAAACCGTTGTTGAAGTAAAGATACCAGATTCATATAGGTGGTCAGACTGAATACTTCCGCTTGCTCCGAAGCGGATTTCGTCGATCCACGGTTCGTCAGCGAAAGCAATTTCGCAGCCCGATAGAGCGACGAGAACTGCTGAAACCCTGACAAAATTGCTGAAAACGTGCATTTATAAGCCCCCCCTGCCAACAATGTGCCCCGGTCTTCCGAGTTCGTTCCCTTGCCGCGAATCTATCGGAGACCATCTTATTCATAGTTCGTTAACTATATTTTCGTCCATGTTGAAATGATGGGATGGCAATAAATATTCTATAAATATTGATGTTTATCAAAAAAATAGTAAGTTAACTACTGAATAGGAAACCTAATCGTCATCAAGAATATTATCGTATTACTTTTCGAAATCCGAAACCGGCGACGTTTCGGCCATTTTGGCACCTGCCGGGCTTGTTTGGTGTCAGGTGAGGAATTAACATGATTATAAAGGTCAAGAATCAAAAGATTGCGTCAACGAGTTCCGAATGGCAGCGCCTGGCAATTCGCATCCGGCAAACCGTCTCCTGCCAGTATTCTCACTGGCAGAGATCGCCGATTATCTGATCGTCGGCTACTGGCAGGACCAAAAACCGACCTGGGGCGCGCGCAGCTGGCCTGTGGAGACGACCGAAATCTCCTATTCGCTGGAAGGACTGTCGGAGGCGCACAAGGCGATCGCGCGCATCGCCTTTGCGACCTGGGATGATGTTTCGGCCCTGACCTTCACGGAGGCAACGGAGACGGATGCCGAGGCGATGATCGATTTCTCGACCATGATCGGCGGCAGCTTTGCGAGTGTCGACGTGACTTCGGCTGGAGACATCACCGAGGCAACCATCAATGTCGATCCGACCCATGCGGCGGTGCTCAACAGCGTTCTGACGGAAATTTTCGTCCATGAGATCGGCCATGCGCTCGGTCTCGGCCATGGCGGCGATTATAACGGCAGTGTTGGCGGCGCCCATTACCGAAACGATACGCTGCAGTTTTCGATCATGTCCTATCGCAGTCAGGCAAACTTCCATGGCTCGACAACGCTTGACGTTCTGACGCCCCAGATGGCGGATATCTATGCCATCGCCGAGAAATATGGAGCCGAACGGACCCGTACGGGCGATACGTCCTATGGCTTCAACACATCCGGCCTCGATGGCGCGTCTGCGGCCCTTTACGATTTCACCCGATCGGGGACGCCGGAAGATAACGTGGCGCCGGCGCTGACGCTTTATGACAGCGGCGGTACCGATATGCTGGATTGTTCTGGCTACTCGGCAGACCAGAGGCTTGATCTTCGGCCTGGCCACTGGTCCGATGTCGGCGCCTACCGCAACAATATCGGGATCTACAGGACGACATGGATCGAAAATGCCGCAGGTGGTGCAGGCGACGACCGGCTGATCGGTAACCGGATCGCCAACGATCTTTATGGCAACGATGGTGACGACAGCCTGTCGGGCGGCGGTGGCAATGACCGGCTCTGGGGTGGGGACGGCGCCGATCTGTTCCTGTTTGGCAGGAATTTCGGTCGGGATCGGATCGAGGATTTCGAGGACGGAACCGACAGGATCGATCTTTCCGGCTTTGGGTTGCCGAGCTGGCGCATCGTCCTCAGCCGGGCAGAGCAGGAAGAGGATGACGTGGTTGTCGATCTGGCCAATGGAAACGAGCTGACGATCGCCGGTGCCAGTCTTGCCGATCTCGACCGCAGCGACCTTGTGCTCTGAGCGAGAGATAGCCGCTTACAGAATTTCCAGCACCCGTTCCTTCGGGCGGCAGAGACGCGCACCTTTCGGTGACAGGACGATCGGACGTTCGATCAGGATCGGATGGTCGAGCAGGGCATCGAGGAGCTGCTGGTCCGTCAGCGTTTCGTCCGCCAGCCCCAGTTCCTTGTAGAGCGGCTCCTTCGTGCGGATGATATCACGCGGTGACAGTTCGAGCGCAATCAGAAGGCTGACGAGGGCGCGGCGATCCAGCGGTGATTTCTGGTAATCGACAATGGTCGGTTCGGTACCGCTGTCGCGGATCATCGCGAGCACGGTGCGGCTGGTCGAGCAACGCGGATTGTGCAGGATGGTGATCATCTGTGCCTCAGCAGCCCTGGCCGCCCTTGGCCCAATGCATCACATCCTTGTTGACGCGCGCATGGACGCCGGCATCGGCCATGAGGGGGCCGAAGGCGCTCATCTTGGCCGGTGTGCCCGATGCCTGGACGACGAGGAGCGGTAGCGCCTCGGGCGAGTGTTTCTTGACGATCAGGATCCGCGGGGTGCCGGAGAAGGAATTGAGTTCCGGCGCCAGCCGGTAGGCGGCGAACATCGGGTCCTTGCTCTTGAACCAGCAGCGGTTTGCACCGAGTGCAACGCGTTCCATCACCGGCAGCGCCCGCATCTCGAGCGCGGCGGTCGGTTTGGAACTGGTGGAGCAGGAGGCCGCGAGCGCGCAAAGAGCCGCAACCGCAACGAGGTGAAGGGCAGGGCGCATGGCGTCTCTCCGCATCGGCAAGGTCAAAATCAGGCGGCGATCAGGTCGAGCGCGGAAGCAAAGATCCCGCGACCGTCGGAACCGCCATGGGCTGCCTCGATGAGGTTTTCCGGATGCGGCATCATGCCGAGCACATTGCCCTTCTCGTTGATGACGCCGGCAATATCGTTGAGCGAGCCGTTGGGATTGGTGCCTTGGGCATAGCGGAA
Organism: Fluviirhizobium alvei; assembly: GCF_030551875.1. GTDB lineage: Bacteria > Pseudomonadota > Alphaproteobacteria > Rhizobiales > Rhizobiaceae > Rhizobium_E > Rhizobium_E alvei. The sequence goes on from NZ_JAUOZU010000006.1 coordinate 284,072, forward strand.
CACGACCTGGCCATTGGCTTCGATCTGCTTCAGCGTCTCGGCATCGGCAAAATAGTTGCCGTCATGATGGGCAACCGGGCAGCGGATGATCTGGCCCTTGTCATAAGCGGCGGTGAAGCTCGTCTGATTGTTGACGACCTCGAGCTTGATCTCGCGGCAGACGAACTTGAGCGAGGTGTTGCGCATCAGCGCGCCCGGCAGCATGCCGGCTTCGACGAGGATCTGGAAGCCATTGCAGACGCCCATGACGCGCACGCCCTTTTCCGCCTTTTCGCGGATGGCCTGCAGCACAGGCATGCGGGCGGCAATGGCGCCGCAACGCAGATAATCGCCGTAGGAGAAGCCGCCCGGAATGACGATGAGATCGACATCGGGAATCTCTGTTTCGGTCTGCCAGATCGTCACCGGAGCCTGACCGGAAATCTTGGTGAGGGCTGCGATCATGTCTCGGTCACGATTGAGACCGGGAAGCTGGACGACGGCGGATTTCATGTTTCGATCTCCGGGAGAGGGGTTAGAAAGCGCGGTGGCACTGTTTCGGCGAGCCATACGCCATTGTCGGCGACAAAGAAAGGTTGTCACTGCAAGTTAGATCGGTGGATTGAATGGCGACTGCCCGCGTTCGGACAATTCCCTGAGCTCAAGCCGGTTTTCGATCCGGTCTAGGCGATTTTCGATGTGTGCAAGCGTACCACGAAGATTGTTGACGTCACCTTGCAGCGAATGCATCTGGTTGCGGATCAAAAGGTTGTCGGCGCGCAACTCTCCGATAGCATGATCCACCTTGTCGAAACGTTGGTGGAGCTTGCGAAGTAGCTCATTCAACAGATCTTGAGAAGCATCCGCCATCAAGGTTCTCCACTCTCATGAGAGAGCGATAGTATAATTCTCGATCACCGTGTTGGCGAGAAGCTTCTCGCACATATCCTTAAGATCGGCTTCGGCCTTGGCCTTGTCGTCATGTTCGATCACCAGATCGAACACCTTGCCTTGGCGAACACCGCCGACGCCGGAAAAACCGAGCGAACCGAGCGCGCCCTCGATGGCCTTTCCCTGCGGATCCAGCACGCCATTCTTCAGCGTTACAACAACACGCGCCTTGATCATGACTACCTCTGAACTCTTACTGTCCCTGCGGCCTTAGGCCATTACGATTTGACGAGCACCGGTCCGGTGCCGCGGATGGGTTCGTTCTCGCTGATGATGCCGAGACGGCGCGCGACCTCCTGATAGGCATCGAGCAGACCGCCGAGATCCTGGCGGAAACGATCCTTGTCGAGCTTTTCGCGCGTCTCGATATCCCAGAGCCGGCAGCTGTCCGGCGAAATCTCGTCGGCGAGAATGATGCGCATCATGTCGCCTTCATAGAGGCGGCCGCATTCGATCTTGAAATCGACGAGCTGGATGCCGACGCCGAGGAAGAGACCGGTCAGGAAATCGTTGATGCGGATGGCGAGCGCCATCACGTCATCGAGTTCCTGCGGGCTCGCCCAGCCGAACGCGGTGATATGTTCTTCCGACACCATCGGGTCGTCGAGCGCATCCGACTTGAAATAGAATTCGATGATCGAGCGCGGCAGCACGAGGCCTTCCTCGATGCCGAGCCGGGTCGCCATGTCGCCGGCAGCGACGTTGCGCACCACGATCTCGAGCGGAATCATCTCGACTTCGCGGATCAGCTGCTCGCGCATGTTGAGGCGGCGGATGAAATGGGTCGGAATGCCAATCCGGTTCAGATGGGTGAAGATGAACTCGGAGATGCGGTTGTTGATGACGCCCTTGCCATCGATCACCGCATGTTTGGTCTTGTTGTTCGTCGTCGCATCGTCCTTGAAAAACTGCACGAGCGTGCCCGGTTCCGGACCTTCGTAAAGGATCTTGCCCTTTCCTTCATAAATCCGGCGGCGTCGATTGTTCATGTTTTTCTCTTTTGTTGGCGGCCGACTCAACCAGACGGGAAAGGCCGCGGATGTCATTTCCTGCGGTCCTTAGCCCAAAAGCTTGCATTTCACAATCATTCAAGCATTCCTTCCCCTCATTTCGGCCGGCGTGACATAAAGTCGTCATCCGTCGAATGGGCGATTGCACTTTGCGTCGGCTTTTGGTTTATGGGGGGCAACAACGGCTCCATTCTTCAGATTCACGGGAGATCTCACCATGTCTTCTTTCTCCGATCGCGAAAAAGCGTTTGAAAACAAGTATGCGCATGACCAGGACACCAAGTTCCGCGTCATCGCACGCCGCAACAAGCTTCTGGGCCTCTGGGCTGCCGAGCTGATGGGCAAGGCAGATGCCGAGGCTTACGCCAAGGAAGTCGTCGCATCCGATTTCGAAGAAGCTGGCGATGCCGATGTCATCCGCAAGGTGGCAGGCGATCTCGAGGCTGCCGGCAAGGGCGTGAGCGCTGCCGATGTCGAAGCCAAGCTCGCTGAGCTTCTGCCGGTCGCCATGGCGCAGATCGACGCTGGCTGAACAGCCGATCGTCAGATCACGTTCTGAAGCCGCCCCGCAAGGGCGGCTTTTTCACGCCTTGAGCCTGGAAAGATATTGCGCGAACACCATGGTGCCTTCCGGCCAGGGACCATGGCCGGACTCAGCATTGATGTGACCGGCCTCACCGGCATTGAGCAGCAGCGCACCCCAGGCATTGGCCAGATCGCCGGCATGATCGTAACTGCCGTAATGATCGTTCTGGCTTGCGACGAGAATTGCCGGGAAGGGCAGAGGGTCACGCGGGTAGGGGCCGAACGCCGCCAGATGCGGAGCCGCCAGATCGCTATGGTCGAAGTCGGGCGGGGCGACCAGGAGCGCGCCGATGATCTTGCCCTTGTCGCGGGCGATCGCATGCCGCGCCGCCGCAACGCCGAGCGAATGGGCGACGAGAACGACGGGTCGGCTGGCTGTGGCCACAGCACGCTCGATCGTTTCGACCCAGAGATCGCGATCGGGATTGTCCCAGTCTGCCTGCTCGACGCGGCGCGCCGTCGACAGTTTCGATTGCCAGCGCGATTGCCAGTGATGCGGGCCTGATCCGCCCCAGCCGGGTATTATGAGAATATCTGCTTCGGATGCTTTCATGGAAATTCCATGCGATCGGCGCTTCTCCATGTCAAGTCCATGTCAAGCGTCTCCGATTTCCGGGACATGGATTCTACTCTTGCGCTAACCCTGCCATTGGCTAATCTCTTGAACGAGGAATGCATGACTGGGAGGAAAACATGCTTGGCTTAATGCAGGATTGGCCGCTTCTGTGCCACAAGGTGATCGACCACGCCGCGACCTATCACGGCAATCGCGAGGTCGTGTCACGGTCGGTGGAAGGCCCGATCCATCGGACCAATTACATTGCGATTCGAAACCGCTCCCGTCAGTTCGCCCAGCGGCTTGAACGCGATGGTATGCGCGAGGGCGACCGCATCGCGACCATGGCCTGGAATACCTGGCGGCATCTCGAAGCCTGGTATGGCATCACCGGTATTGGCGCCGTCTATCACACGCTCAATCCGCGGCTCTTTCCGCAGCAGATCGTCTGGATCATGAACGATGCCGAAGACCGGATGCTGTTCGTCGATCTCACCTTCATGCCGCTGATCGAAAAGATTGCGGCCTCCGTGCCATCGCTGGAAAAGATCGTGGTTCTGACGGATCGCGACCATATGCCGGCCACAGCACTTTCGAATGTCGTCTGCTATGAGGATTGGCTGGCCGAGGCCGACGGCAATTTCACCTGGAAAGCAATCGACGAGAATTCTGCCGCCGGCATGTGCTACACGTCGGGCACAACAGGCGATCCGAAGGGCGTTCTCTATTCGCATCGCTCCAACGTGCTCCATGCCATGGCATCGATCTTTCCGGATGTGATCGGCATGTCGTCGTCCGACGCCATGATGCCGGTCGTTCCCTTCTTCCATGCCAACGGCTGGGGAACGGCGCTGGCAGCGCCGATGTCGGGCGCCAAGATGGTGCTGCCGGGACCGGGCATGGATGGAAAATCCATCTACGAGCTTCTGGTCTCCGAAGGTGTCACCGTCACGGCGGCGGTTCCGACGGTCTGGCTGATGCTCCTGCAGTTCCTCGAGCGCGAAAATGGCAGCCTGCCGGATCTCGATCGCGTCTTCATCGGCGGTTCTGCCTGCCCGCGGGCGGTCATCGAGGCCTTCCAGAACAAATATGGAGTCAAGGTCCGCCACGGCTGGGGCATGACGGAAATGTCGCCGATCGGCACCGTCTGCGTTCTCAACCCGGACCATGCCAACCATTCCTACGAGGAGCGGCTCGATGTGCAGTCCAAGCAGGGCCAGCCGTTCTTCACCGTCGAGATGAAGATCACCGACGACGAGAACCGGGAACTGCCGCGCGACGGCAAGACCTTCGGTCGCCTCAAGGTTCGTGGGCCGGCGGTCGCCAAGGGCTATTACAAGGGCAGGGGAGCCGAACAGTTCGATGAGGAACTCTGGTTCGATACCGGCGATGTCGCCCATATCGATGCGTTCGGTTACATGCAGATCACCGACCGTTCCAAGGATGTGATCAAGTCCGGTGGCGAGTGGATCTCCTCGATCGAACTCGAAAACCTGGCCGTTGGCCATCCGGATGTCGCCGAGGCTGCCGTGATCGGGGTGGCGCATCCGAAGTGGGACGAGCGGCCGCTTCTGGTGGTGGTCGCCAAACCCGATCGCAATCCGACCAAGGCCGATCTTCTGAACTACATGGATGGCAAGATCGCCAAATGGTGGATGCCGGACGATGTGGTCTTCGTCGACCAGATCCCGCATACGGCGACGGGCAAGATCCTGAAGACCGAACTGCGCCAGCAGATGAAGGATTACAAGCTGCCGGCAGCCTGAGGAGAATCCTTCCGCCAACTTCGGGAAGACCGAAATCAAGAAGCCCCCGGTTCTCGCAGGAACCGGGGGCTTCTTTTCGTGCGTCAGGTGCGAAGCACCCTGTAGATCGCCGGGATGACGAGCACGGTCAGCAATGTCGAGGAGATGAGGCCGAACAGCAGCGAGATCGCCAGCCCCTGGAAGATCGGGTCGGTCAGGATCACCGCCGCACCGATGATCGCGGCAAGTGCGGTCAAGAGGATCGGCTTGAAGCGGATGGCACCCGCCTCGATCAGAACCTCGGTCAGCGGCCGGCCCGAGCCTTGGGAGTTGCGGATGAAATCCACGAGCAGGATCGAGTTGCGGACGATGATGCCTGCGAGCGCAATGAAGCCGATCATCGAGGTGGCCGAGAAGGGCGCACCGAACATCCAGTGGCCGGCCAGAATGCCGATGAAGGTCAGGGGCACCGGCGTCAGGATGACGAGCGGCAGCTTGAACGAGCCGAACTGGGCAACCACGAGAATATAGATGCCGAGCAGCGCGATCATGAAGGCCGCACCCATGTCCCGGAACGTCACCCAGGTCACTTCCCACTCGCCATCCCACAGGAGCACCGGCTTGTTGGTGTCGTTCGGCTGGCCATGCAGCGAGATCGTCGGTTTCGGCAGGCCGGCCCAGTCCTGCTTGTCGATCGCTTCTTGCACGGCGAGCATGCCATAGAGCGGGGCCTCGAAGGCGCCGGCAAGTTCTGCCGTCACCATTTCCGCCGAATAGCCATTGTGGCGGAAGATCGAATAGGACGCTTTCTCTTCGCTGACACGCACGACATCGCCGAGTTCGACCACGCCACGCTCGCCCGGCAAGACATTGGCCGGAATCGGGGTGGTGAGGAAACGCTCGTCCAGCGTCTTTTCGCTCTTGGGCCGCTCGATGCGGATCGGGATCGGATTGCGGCCGCCGCCACGATGCGAATAGCCCACGGTCTTGCCGTTGTTGAGCATGTTGATCGTGTCGAACACGTCGCCTTCCTCGACCCGGAAGAATTCCGCGTCATCGGTGGAAATCGTCAACCGCTTGCGGCGCGCTTCGGTGCCATAGGAATTGTCGATATCGACAATGAAGGGCACGGTGCGGAAGGCATCCTCGACCTTGGCGGCCACCTTGCGGCGGGTCTCCGCATCGGGTCCATAGATTTCGGCTAGCAATGTTGCCATGACCGGCGGACCCGGAGGCGGTTCCACCACCTTCAGGCTGGTGCCGGCCGGAACCGGGATCGACTGGATCCGGGTGCGGATATCGAGCGCAACATCATGGCTCGAACGCTCGCGTTCGCCCTTCGGGGTGAGGTTGAGCGCCACATCGCCCATGTTCGGCGAGGACCGCATGTAGGAATGGCGCACCAGACCGTTGAAGTTGAAGGGAGCCGCCGTGCCGGCATGGGTCTGCACCGACACCACTTCGGGCATCTCGAGAACGATGCGCGAGACGGCCTGCGCCACCCGGTCGGTTTCCTCGGTTGAAGCGCCTTCCGGAAGGTCGATGGTGACCGACAGTTCCGACTTGTTGTCGAACGGCAGCAATTTGACCGTGACATGCTTGGTATAGAAGAGCGTCAGCGAGCCGAGCGTCATCGCACCGACAACCAAGAGGAAGATCCAGCTCCTGGTCTTCGTCTTGAGGATCGGCTCGGCGACAGCGGCATACATCTGGCCGAGCCTGCCGCCATGATGTTCCTCATGGGCATGAACCGGGGCGTTGCCGGCAATTTTCAGCATCAGATAAGGCGTCACGATCACGGCGACGAAGAAGGAGAAGATCATCGCCGCCGAGGCATTGGCGGGGATCGGGCTCATATAGGGGCCCATCATGCCTGATACGAACAGCATCGGCAGAAGGGCAGCAACGACGGTCAGTGTTGCGACGATGGTCGGATTGCCGACTTCCGCCACCGCTTCAATGGCCGAGCGGCGACGCGTCCGCCCATCCTTCATCGCCCAGTGTCGCGCGGTATTCTCGATCACGACGATCGCGTCATCGACAAGGATGCCGATCGAGAAGATCAGGGCGAAAAGCGACACGCGATTGAGCGTATAGCCCATCAGGCGCGAGGCAAACAGGGTCAGAAGAATGGTGATCGGAATGACGATGGCGACCACGAGCGCCTCGCGACGGCCGATCGCCAGCCAGACGAGAATGATGATCGAGACGGTGGCCAGACCGAGATGGTAGAGAAGCTCATTGGCCTTCTCGTTGGCAGTCTCGCCATAGTCGCGCGTCACCTCGATATGCATGTCGCCCGGGATCAGCGTTCCATGCAGGGCTTCGACGCGATGCAGCACTTCCTCGGCAACGACAACGGCATTCGAGCCGGCGCGCTTGGCAATCGCAAGCGTCACGGACGGAACTCGTTCGATCGCCTTGCCGCCTTCCTTGTCGCTGCGGCGGACGGTTGAGACGATCGAATCCGTCGTGTCGGTGGCAAAATTCACCGACGCAACATCGCGGACATAGACCGGGCGACCGTCTCGGGCGGTCAACAGCAGATTGCCGACTTCGGCTGGCGTGGCGAGCGTCTCGCCGGCCATGATATCGATCTGCTCGCCGCTGTCGCGGACCTTGCCGGCGGGAAACGCCGAATTCGCGCCCTGCACCTTGCCCGCCAGCTGCTGCAGCGTAATGCCGTAAAGCGCCAGCCTTTCCGGGTTGGGTGCGATGCGGATGATCTCGTCGGTTTCGCCGACCAGATAGGTCAGCCCGACATTTTCGATCTTGGAGATTTCGGTGCGCAGTTCCCGGGCGACACGCGTCAGGTCGTTGGCATTGATATGGCTGGCGGCGGATTTTTCCGGCGACAGCGTCAGCGAAACGATGGCAACGTCATCAATACCGCGACCGACGATCATCGGCTCGGGAATACCGACAGGGATCCGGTCCATGTTGGCGCGGACCTTGTCATGCACGCGCAGAACGGCCGAATCCGACGAGGTACCGACCATGAAGCGGGCGGTTACCATCACCTGGTTGTCGTAGGATTGCGAATAGACATGTTCGACGCCGTCGATGCCCTTGACGACGGTTTCCAGAGGCTCGGTGATCAGCTTGACGGCATCCTCGGCCTTGAGGCCGGCGGCTGGCACGATGATATCGACCATCGGCACCGAGATCTGCGGTTCTTCCTCGCGCGGCAGCGTCATCAGCGCCACGAGGCCGAAAGCGAAGGCGGCGAGCAGGAAAAGCGGCGTCAGCGGTGATTTGATGAAGGCGCGCGTGAGCTGACCGGCGATGCCGAGGTCCCGCATGCCAGCATCCTCTGCCGCCTCGTCATGGTGATGCTCGATCGGCCATGGGCTTTCCTCCATGCCGGGAACCTTGTCCTGTGCGGAATGATTGTTCTTGTCGTCACTCATGGTGTCATCACCGTGTCACCGGCAGCCAGGCCGGACAGGATTTCAACGTGCGGATTGCCGTCGCGCTCGAGCGTTTCGCCGAGCACCACAGCGCGTTCGACGGGCTTGCCGTCCTCGATCACTGTGACAAAATCGATGCCCGATCGCGTGGTGACGGCAGCGCTCGGAACAATGAGCGCCTTGCGCTCGCCCACGGGCACTTCCACCAGCACACGGGCATCGACATAGGCGGTGTTGAGGCCGTTGACCTCGACATCGGCAACAACCCGGCCGTTCTGGATCAGCGGATAGATCTTGACCAGCTTGCCGGAGAGATTGTCGCCATTGGCATTGATGGCGATTTCGGCGTTTTCCTTGAGCGCGGCTGCGTGCCGTTCCGGAATCGCAAGCCGCAGGAAAAAGCCGCCGCCGCCAATATTGGCCACCATTTCGCCGCCCATGATAACCGCGCCGCGGGTGACCGGTACGGTCAGCACACGACCATCGGCCGGGGCCAGCACATCGCCTTCCGTCTGCATCTGCGCGATGACCGAGCGCTGCGCCTCGGTCGCGACAATCTGGTTGCGCACGACATCGACAGCGGTTTTCAACTGATCGAGCCGTTGCGGCGTCATCACACCCTTGCCAACGAGAACATTGGCGCGGTCGAGTTCGGATTGCGCGGTGTCGAGCTGTGAACGGAAAGCCTTGAGCTGAGCGTCAACGGCGGCAATCTGGAAGGCGAGCTTGTCGTCGCGGACCGTGGCGATCTTCTGGCCGGCTTTGACCAGATCGCCCTCCGATACGTTCAGTTCGACCACAATGCCGCCGATGCGGGCGCGTGCCGGCACCATGTCCCGCGCTTCGACCCGGCCATAAACGGCCTTGCGCTCGGTGATGACCGAGGGTTCGAGGGTGAGGGAACCTGCCATGGCCGAGGTGGCAGACAGGGCCGTGATAAGGAGTGCGAGCACGCGCATGACATTGTTCCTCAGAATGCGCAGCCCGGCTGGATGCCGAGCTTCTTGAAGATGATGGCGGCAGGGCAGAAGCCCGTGAAGGCAGACTGAATCTGGTTGAAGCCGATGAAGACGGTGAACCAGATGAAATAGGGCGAGACCCAGACGGTGAGCGCCACCGATAGAAGGGTCATGAATCCGGCGAATGCGAGGACGATACGATCGAGTGTCATGTGAAGCTCCCTGAGTTGGATGCTTCATACATAGTGAAAATCATATATAATGCAAGACAGCCGCGATCGATTCATCGCATTTTTGCAATGTATCGAAGAAGCCTTGTGGCGGCAATGGATTATGGGCTTGCACAAAAACGGCGCAGAACGAAAAACGCCCGCACAGGGGCGGGCGTCAACGAGAATCAGCAGTGGCAGTGATCAGCCGAAAACACGCTTGAAGATCGTGTCGACATGCTTGGTGTGGTAGCCGAGATCGAACTTCTCGCGGATCTCTTCTTCCGTCAGCGCCTTGCGCACTTCGTCATCGGACAGAAGCTCCTCGAGGAAATCGGCGCCCTGTTCCCAGACCTTCATCGCATTGCGCTGAACGAGCCGGTAGGCATCCTCACGGCTGACGCCAGCCTGGGTGAGGGCGAGCAGCACGCGCTGGCTCATCACCAGGCCCTTGAACTTGTTGAGGTTCTTCAGCATGTTTTCCGGATAGACCACCAGCTTTTCCACCACGCCGGCCAGGCGGTGCAGCGCGAAATCGAGCGTGATCGTCGTATCGGGGCCGATCGCGCGTTCGACGCTCGAATGGCTGATGTCGCGCTCATGCCAGAGGGCAACATTTTCCATCGCCGGAACCACCGACATGCGGACCAGCCGGGCGAGACCGGTGAGGTTTTCCGTCAGAACCGGATTGCGCTTGTGTGGCATCGCGGACGAACCCTTCTGGCCCGGAGAGAAGAACTCTTCGGCTTCCAGCACTTCCGTGCGCTGCATGTGGCGGATTTCGATCGCGACATTCTCGATTGACGAGGCGATGACGCCGAGCGTGGCGAAGAACATCGCATGGCGATCCCGCGGGATGACCTGGGTCGACACCGGCTCCGGCTCGAGCCCGAGCTTGGCGCAGACATGTTCTTCGACGCGCGGATCGATATTGGCGAAGGTACCGACGGCACCCGAGATCGCGCCGGTCGCGATTTCCTTGCGCGCGGCGACGAGACGTTCGCGGTTGCGCTTCATCTCGGCATAAAAGCGCGCGAATGTCAGGCCCATCGTCGTCGGTTCGGCATGGATGCCGTGGCTGCGGCCGATGCGGACCGCATCCTTGTATTCGAAGGCGCGCGTCTTGAGGGCGGCCAGCACCCGGTCCATGCCGGTGATCAGCAGATCGGCGGCCCGGGTCAGCTGGATGTTCAGCGTCGTGTCGAGCACGTCCGACGAAGTCATGCCCTGGTGGACGAAACGCGAATCCGGACCGATGAATTCGGCGAGATGCGTGAGAAAGGCGATCACGTCATGCTTGGTGACGGCTTCGATCTCGTCGATGCGTGCGACGTTGAACTCGGCGGCCGAACCCTTTTCCCAGATGGTGCGGGCGGATTCCTTGGGGATTACGCCAAGTTCGGCGAGGGCATCGCAGGCATGGGCCTCGATCTCGAACCAGATGCGGAACTTGGTTTCCGGCGACCAGATGGCAACCATGTCTGGGCGGGAATAGCGCGGGATCATCGGCTTCATCCTTCAATTGGCTGGAATTGCCGCCGCTCTAGCAAAGGATGGCGACAATCTCAATCGCGGTGGCGGAGAAACCAGAAAAAGTAGGCAGCAAACAGCAGCGGCAGCCCCGGAAGATAGGAAAACAGGGTCGTGACGGTGAACTGGTAGACCGCCGCCGCCGAGGTGAAGGCCAGTTGGAAGAACCAGGTGATGCTCGGGAAGTTGGCGTGCCAGGCAGCGTAGAAGATCCGGTATTGCAACGCAAAGAGCCCGGCTGTCACCGCATGGGTGAAGAGCAGGAACAGCAGCGTCGCAATCGCCGCCGGTATAGGCGCCTTGCGCCGGAAGAACAGATTGCAGAGAAAGAGGCCGGGCGCGAAGGCGGCCGCCGCACCATAAAAATAGAGGGCGGCAATCGGCAGCGGATCGACAATCGCAAGCCCGTTCCGCAGCCAGAAGCCGGCCAGAATGGTCAGGCTATAGCCTGCTCCCCAGAGGATCGAGCCGAACAGGATCTGCAAGGGGCTGGGAACGGCGTCGGAAAACCGAGCCAAAAGGCCAAGCCGCGGCGTAGCAACGGTTTGCTGCGCGGATGGCCCGGCCGTGCTCAAGGGCTATCAACCTTGACAGGCACGGCGATCCAGCGAAGGTCATTGCCCTCGAAGCCGAAGGTGGAGACGGTAATCAGCGCCATGGCGGGACCCTTGCCGGACTGGCTCGTCACGACGGCTCCGATCCGGTAGTCGTTCGGGCACACGCGGCTTGCCGGAACCTGCGCGTCGTCATGGACGATCCTGTCTCCAGTTCCGGGAACCTCGCCACCCGAAAGCAGTTTGAAGCCGCGATATTCGCCGACCATGTTGGCACAGGCTTTCGAGGGCGGAAAAGGCTTCTGAACCAGCGTCAGACTGTAAATGGGTCCGAAGGCGGGCGATGCCGGATAGGTGCGGAAACGGACCACGCTTGCATTGCTATCAACCTCGGTGATCGGATTGCTCGCGACAATGAAGCCGGGATCCTCGCCGAGCCTGTGCGTCTTGGCCAGTGCTTCTGCATTGGCATGCGCCATCAGCCGCGCCTTTGCGAGCGACTGCTCCTCCTCGACCCGATGCCGGAGCGGCGTTCCCTTGAGATAGCGGTCCGTGACAGTGTCGATGAAATAGATGTTGGAATAGCCGAAGCCGGAACCGTCCTGAACGCCGAACTCTTCGAAGGCGAAGATGCGTCCGTCCGGAGAATAGCCGAGCACGTTCAGCTGTGCCACATCGCCTGCCACCGCCTGGAGGGGGACCAGGGCAACGGTGGCAATGAGCGCCATCGCAAGGCGTTTCGCTCTATGAGCCGGCTTGATGAGAGGCTTGAGCCTGCGGGTGGCGAAACGATGCAACGACAATCCCTTACCTTGCCTTTTCGGCCGCGTCCCGGATGGCGGCGATGTTGCGGCGATAGTCGTCTATTCCATTGCCCTTGTAAATTGCCGATCCGGCGACAAGCGCATTGGCGCCGGCTGCGGAAACCAGACCGGCATTGTCAGGCGTCACACCGCCATCGACTTCGAGATCGATGGGGCGATCACCGATCATCGCCTTGATGCGGCGGATCTTTTCCACCACGGCGGGAATGAATTTCTGGCCGCCGAAACCCGGATTGACGCTCATGACCAGAATGAGATCGACATCATCCATCACATAGTCGAGCACGCTCTCCGGGGTCGCGGGGTTGAGCGAAACGCCCGCCTTCTTGCCGAGACCGCGAATCGCCTGCAGCGAACGGTGCAGGTGCGGACCGGCTTCGGCATGCACGGTGATGATGTCGCAGCCGGCCTTGGCGAAGGCTTCGAGGAAGGGATCCGCCGGCGTGATCATCAGGTGGCAGTCGAAAACGGCGTCGGAATGCTTGCGCAAGGCCTTGATGACATCCGAACCGTAGGAAATGTTCGGCACGAAATGGCCATCCATGACATCGAGATGGATCCAGTCGGCGCCGGCGGTCGTGACGTCGCGGACTTCGTCTCCGAGCCGCGCGAAATCGGCGGCGAGAATGGAGGGGGCGATACGGATGGGTCTGGTCATGGCGATACCGTTCGTTTGGCGTTTGCGGCCCGATTATCACCGCTCGCCCGGTTCGGCAACGGCCCGGAACGATCTTCCCCTCATGCTTTCGACGGGTTTCAGGCCGGATCGCGAACCGTCGGGCCGAAAACGCGTTCGAAATTGGTCCGGATCAGGCTGTCGACTTCGCTCATCTGCACCAGAAGCCCGAGATCGTAGAGGCTGGTCACGCCATAGAGGGAAATGCCGCAGGGCACGATGCCGGAAAAATGCTCGAGTTCCGGATCGACATTGAGCGAAAATCCGTGGAAGCTCACCCACTTGCGCAAGCGGATGCCGAGCGCCGCGATCTTGTCTTCCGCCATCGAGCCATCCGGCAGACGGGGCCGTTCCGGACGCGCAACCCAGACGCCGACGCGGTCCTCGCGCCGTTCGCCGCGGATGTTCATGTCGGCGAGCGTGCCGATCACCACCTGTTCGAGGGCGGCCACGAAGGCGCGTACATCCTGCCGGCGGCGCTTGAGGTCGAGCATCACATAGCCGACCCGCTGGCCGGGGCCATGATAGGTATATTCGCCGCCACGCCCGGTCTGGTGAACCGGAAACCGGCCGGGCGCCAGAAGATCCTTTGCATCGGCGCTGGTGCCGGCGGTGTAGAGCGGCGGATGTTCGAGGAGCCAGACAAGTTCGTCGGCGGCACCTTCGGCAATCAGTGCGACTTCGCGTTCCATGGTTGCCAGGGCGTCTTCATAGGCCGTCAGTCCGTCGGTCACCCGCCAGCGCACTGGCGGCGAACCCTCGTTCGGGAACATGGATGTCGAGACCTGGTCACGTTGCATGATGGGCTACCGGTTCTGCCTGAAGGTTCCGACTATGTGGACCGGCTGACGCTTTCCCGCAAGGGCAGGGTGCCGGTTTGGCGAGAAAACCGCGCAACAAAAAACCCGGCCGAAGCCGGGTTGTTTGGTTGGTGCGGTCGAGAAGACTCGAACTTCCACGGGTTGCCCCACAGCGACCTCAACGCTGCGCGTCTACCAATTCCGCCACGACCGCTTACCGTGGTAGAGCCGAACTTGTCCGGCGGCGCAGCATGTAGCAAATGGATTCCCACCGCACAAGGGCGTATTCGAATTTTTTCGATTGTTTTTTCAAGTTATTGTTTTTGTTTGCAAAATGCTTGGGATAATCCAGCGGAGGCGCCTTGTGACCGGATCATGGCTGCCAACTTGCGTGAGGATCGCGCCGAAAGGGAAGAATCTCCGGAACGGTGATGTTGAGGTTTAGGTCTGATCATCACTGACTGTTGAAAAATTTATCATTTGGATTGTCTTATTCATCGACGGTTCAAGAGTTTCGGTCTAATCTCCGCTCATATCGATTGATGCGATAGGCAGGTGAGCCTGCAAAAGGAATATCGGCAGCCCGGCTGCCCCGAGGATGCGTGAATGGAAAGTGTCGGAGAGTTTTTCAACGAATCTCTCGCCTTGAAGGAAGCGATTGTTGCAGCGTTGCAAACGGCAGGTCATCTGACGCGCGAGCAGTTGGTGGGCGGTGTCCTTGTGGCCCTGGAAACGGCACTCCTCCAGCTCGAAGACGAGGCAAGGATCATGGTGATTCCCGATCATTTCGGTGAGCAGCACCTCGATCGTATCGCTATCGCAAACTGATTGCCTTCGGGACCTGGTCAGTCCTTCCCCAGATACCTATTCGATCTCGCTCTTTGCTGCGGGAGAGGAGAGCGCTATCAAGCCGCCGGCGATGATGAGGACGGCACCGAAAACTGTCGTCACATGCGGCACTTCGGCAAAGAACAGGAAGCCCCAGAGCGGCGCCCAGATCAGGCCTGTATATTCGAATGAGGTGACGATCGAGGGTTTGGCGATCCGGTAGGCCTGGGTCAGCAGCATCATGCCGATCGCCGCAATCACGCCGCAGGAGGCCGTCAGCAGGAAATCGCTAAGAGTCGGCCAGGTCCAGGACCGGACAAGAAAGTTGATCGACGGGTGGGTGGCGTTTTCAAACCCGGCGAGATGAAAGCAAAGCGCCATCGCCAAGGCGCCGACGAGATAGACCCAGTTCTGGTAGAAGGCCATGACTGAGGCGCTCTCCTCGTTTCCAAGTTTGCGCGCCATCAGCATCGACGTGGCGTAGGTGGCGGCAGAGAAGAGCGTCAAAAGGGCCGCCGGTTCGAAAAGCCCGGCGCCCGGCCGGAGCATGACGATGACGCCGAGAAACCCGACAAGCACCGCGCCGATGCGCCGCCAGCCGATCGTTTCGCCAAACAGGGTGGCGCCGAGCGCCAGTGTGAAGAGCGGCACCGTAAAATACAGGGCCACGGCATCAGCCAGCGGCAGCGCCGGAAAGGCCATGTAGTAGGTCGTATAAGCCACCAGCATGATCAGCGATCGCAACACCAGCGGCCAGAAGTTTCTTGTGGCGATCGACCGGACGCCCGATTCGAGATGAACGGCAAGAAGCAGGATCGGGGTTGCCACCAGGCAGCGTGTGGAAACGACCTGCGTCAGCGGATAGGCGCCGGAAATGCCCTTGATGATCGCATCCTGCAGCGAAAAGACCAGAACGCCGAGGCAAAGCGAGAGGACGCCCAGTGCGGTCTTGTTCTGCATGCCGAATCCCCGATGATGGAAGCTGAGACTAGGCGATCGCCAGACCTCTGGATAGGCTGGCCGCGACATGGAGAATGTCCGCCGACGCCAGTCAATATTTTCGGGTGGATGCCGACCATCAGGAAAACCATAATCGGGTCGGAAGCAATTGCTGGGCTGGAGCCTGCGACGGAGTGATCATGCTATGAGACCGCGAAAGAACCGCGTGGATCCGTTCGGTGAACTCTTCGCCGCACCGGACAAGGGGCTCTTCCTCGGCAATCGTGGCGATCTCCATGATGCAGATGGGCGGCTGGGGCGTCGACGGTGTACAACCCGGGCCTGGATCTGCTGCAGCCTTGACCTGCGATCGTTCGGGCCGGTCAAATTCGACCAGCCGGGCCATTATTATCCGCTGTTCTTTCTCGATGAGGCGACGGCGTTGAGCGCCGGCCATCGGCCTTGCGCCCTCTGCCGCCGGCTTGACTGGCTCAGGTTCAAATCGGCATGGCGTCTGGCGATGTCGATGCCCCAGGATCGAGATCTGAAGGCAGACGATATCGATTGCGCCCTGCATGCCGAGCGACAGCCGGGAGCGCGGCGACATCTTCGGGCTGCATCACTGTTCGGTGACTTGCCGGATGGCGCCTTCTTCTCCGAAGACGAAGGCGTTGATCGTGCGATGCTCAAGCTCGGGCAGGGCGGCTTGCTCTGGTCCCCGTCCGGTTATGCATCCCGAAGGCCATTTGACGAGGCGCATCTTGTGCGGACAATCACGCCGCCATCGATGCTCAAGGTGCTTTCGGCAGGCTACCGTCCGGTGCTGCATCCATCGGCGGAAAACGTCAGGACCTGAGCTTGCTGATCGACGAGGAGGCGACCGCCGCCACGATAATCGAGCCGATGAGAATTTCCCGCACATAGGAATCGACGCTCATCTGGGTCAGGCCATTGTCGAGCACGCCCAGGATGAGCACGCCGAAGAAGGTCGCCGTCACATGTGGTTCGCCTTCCTCGCTCATCGTCATGCCGAGGAAGACGGCCGCGATCGCATCCAGCATCAGGCCCGATCCCTGCGTCGGATTGGCCGAGGCTACGCGGCTCGCATACATGAGCCCGGCGAGCGCGGCGCCGAGACCTGTCAGCCCGAAGGCGGTAAAGCGCACCAGCTTCACCTTCACGCCGGCCAGACGGGCCGCTTCCATGTTGCCGCCGATCGCATAGAGCCGGCGTCCATAGACCGTATGTTCCATCATCACCCAGACGATGAAGAGAACGATCAATGCCACGATGGTTAGAGACGGGAGAACGACCGCGTCCTCACCCAAGGTAAAGAGCGTGACCCCGCCGCGTGCAAAGCCGGAGAATTCGGACGGAATATCCTGACCGAAAATGGTTTTTCCTTCCGAAGCAAACAAGGCCAGGCCGCGATAGACCGTGAGCGTGCCGAGCGTGGCGACGAAGGGAAGAATGCCGAGATAGGAGACGAGCGCGCCGTTGATGAGGCCACCGGCGAGCCCGACCGCAAGCGCCAGGAGAATGCCGGCGACAAGCGGCATGTCGGCCTGGAAGGCAAGGGCTGCGGCGATGCCGGCAAGGCTAGCCATCGAACCGACCGACAGATCGAAATCGCCCATTGCCATCACGATCGTCATCGTGAAGGCGACAACGGCCAGCATGCTGACCTGCTGGGAAATATTGAGCCAGTTCCTGACCGTCATGAATGTGTCGGGAATGTTGATCCAGAAAAACAGGATCACGGCGACGATACCGATCAGGGTGCCGTATTTTCGGATGGTTCTGGCCAAGTCAGGCTCCAACGGTTCGGGGTTGGGCGTCGAGGTTGCCGTCGCCAAAGATCAGCGCCAGCAATTGCGCCTGATCGAGACCCGCGGTCTCGACGATCTCGGCGATCCGTCCGGCGCGCATGATCGCGATCCGGTCCGTCATGCCGATCAGTTCCGGCAGATCGGTCGATGCGAGAAGAATGCCGGCGCCGGCGGCGGAAAGCTCGCGCAGCAGGGTGTGGATATCGAATTTGGCTCCCACATCGACACCGCGGCTTGGCTCGTCCAGGAGAAGCATTTTCGGAGAGGCCAGCATCGCGCGGGCAAACACGACCTTCTGCTGGTTGCCGCCTGAAAGCTGGCGCACCGGCTGGTCGATACCGGCGGCCTTCAGGCGAACGCGTTTGCCGAGTTCGGCCGCACGGCTCTGCTCCAGCTTCCGCTTGCGGAAAATGCCGGCACGGGCAAGTGCCTTCAGATGCGGCAGGATGGTATTCTGCCCGATCGAGGCACCGGCCACGAGCCCTTCGCGCCGGCGCTCGCGCGGCACATAGGCAAAGCCCTCCTGCCAGCGACGGGCGGGATCGCCACGACCGAGTTTGCGGCCATCAAGGCGAATTTCGCCGGCGGTGATCGGCTCGGCGCCGATGAGAAGCTTCAGGAGTTCGTTCTGGCCGGCACCGGACAGGCCGGCAATGCCGAGGATCTCGCCGCGCCTTATGCTGAGATCGACCGTGTCAACCCCGGCACCGCTCAGGCCATGGATATCGAGTAAAGTCTCGGGCAGCGGCGATGCGAGCCGTTGCGGAAAGGCTTCGGCCAAGGTCCG
The DNA here is from genome assembly GCF_030551875.1 of Fluviirhizobium alvei. Lineage (GTDB taxonomy): Bacteria > Pseudomonadota > Alphaproteobacteria > Rhizobiales > Rhizobiaceae > Rhizobium_E > Rhizobium_E alvei. The sequence continues at coordinate 302,243 of NZ_JAUOZU010000006.1, forward strand.
GCCGGTCATCCATTCGATGATATCGGCCTTCGTCACATCCGCGATCGCTGCGGTCGATACTGTTTCGCCATCGCGCATCACCGTCACACGGTCGGCAATTCGCATGACCTCGTCCATCCGGTGCGAGACATAGAGAACGGCGCAGCCGCGTGCCTTGAGCCGGGCGATGATGGCAAACAGCCGTTCGGATTCGCTGTCGGTCAGCGCTGCCGTCGGTTCATCCATCACATAGATGCGGGCAGGGGCACCGTCATCGCCGAGAAAGGCGGCAGCGATCTTCACCAGCATCTGGTCGCCGGTCGCAAGCCGCGCCATCTTGAGAGACGGGTCGATATGATCGATCGAGAGTGCTGAAAGCGCTGCCCGGGCGCGGCGGTTGAGTTCGGGCCAATGCGCAAGCAGGCCGAACCGCTGCGGATAGGGGCGGCCGAGGAACAGGTTTTCGGCCACCGACAGATGCGGAATGACGCTGAGTTCCTGGTGGATGAAGCGGAAGCCGGCATGGTGGGATTGCGAGGGCGTCTGCAACGCCAAGGCTTGGCCATCGACCGCGATTTCGCCGGCATCGGCCGCGACAGCGCCGGCGAGGGTCTTGATCAGTGTCGATTTGCCGGCACCGTTTTCGCCCATCAGCGCATGGACTTCGCTCGAGAAGAGCTCAAGGCGTGCGCCACGCAAAGCCGGAACGCCCGCATAGCTTTTGCAGAGACCAGCAATCGACAGGGCAGGCGTCGTCATCTCGCATCCAATCAAACAAAAGGCATCGCAGTTGCCTGCGATGCCCCAGCGATTATCGTGTCGGTCAATCGTTGGCGTTGGCGGCGGTGATCAGCTTCGTCGGCACATAGATGACGCTCTGCTTGATCGTTTCGCCGGCGAGATGGCGCTTGACGGCATCTGCGGTGGCCTTGCCGATGCCCTTGAAATCCTGCGCCATCGAGGCTTCGAAATTGGTGCCCTTGGCGATGGCTTCGCGGGCCTGCGGGTTGGCGTCGATGCCGGTGATCACGATGCCTTCATTCTGACGGCCGGCGGCTTCGATGGCCTGAAGCGCGCCGAGCGCCGGCTGGTCCCAAGCAGCCCACACGGCGGCGATCGAACCCTTTTCCGGATGGGCGGCCAGAATTGCTTCCATCTTGGCGCGGGAATCGGCAATGCCGCCATCCTGCACGTCCGGCGTCACGCGCTCGAGCACCTTGATGTCGGGATTGTTCTTGAAGACGGCATCGGCGATCACGCCGCGGATCTGCACCGGCGGGAAGGGATCGAAGACGAACATCACGACATTGCCCTTGCCATTGATGCGGTTGGCAACATAGGCGGCCGTATCGGCGGCCATCGAATAGCCGTTGGAGGTGACGTTGGTCACGAGAAGCGGGCTAGCGCCGGCATCCATGCCGAAAACCGGGATCTTGGCAGCCTTGGCGGTTTCGAGACCGGCTGCGACCTGCGCCGGATCAACATTGATGACGATGGCATCGACCTTCTGGTTGGCGACATCCTCGATGCGGCTGATGGCTGCGGCTACGTCGCCCTTCGTGTCGATGACGTTGACGTCCCAGCCGTTGGTCTTGGCTTCGGCCTGGAAGGATTCGACATAGAACTGGGTGCCGGGCTGGGAAAGATAGGGCGTGATCACCGCAATCTTGCCGGCAGCTGCGGCTGCCGAAGCCATCAGCATGAGAGGGGTCGCGATCGAAAGCGCGCGGATCAGAGATTTTGCAAGGATGCCCTTGGCCATGGATGTCGTTCCCGTCTGTTTGATATATCTCTATGGGGACGGGACCCTAGCCGAGCTTCAGACCCATTTCAATAGAGCGTAAAGCGTGCTTTTTATTCAGCTATAAGCGTGATTGAAACGCGATCAGATGGAATCAGCGGGCCCGCGGCGCGGCGGCAAGCTCAGGCATGGTGTAAGAGGGGGAAACAGGATGATCGAACCCATGTTGATCGGTATCGATGTCGGAACCACAGCCGTCAAGGCGGCCCTTTTCGACAGCAAGGGGCATGCGGTCCGCCAGTTTGCCGAGAGCTATGCAACAGCGCATCTGCCGCCCAATCGCGTCGAGCAGCACCCGGAAGACTGGATGCGGCTGGTGCGTGATGCGCTGGCCCTGCTTTCGGATGGGTTGGCACCCGGCCAGGTCCGGGCAGTCGGACTCTGTTCGCATGCCAACAGCCACGTTTTTGTCGATTCCGACGGCAGACCGCTCGTTCCGGCGATCATCTGGCAGGATGGCCGCGCCGCTCCCGAAGCGCGCGAACTCGATGCGGAAATCGCTGCCGAAGAAAAGATCGGCTGGTGGGGTGCGCCCTTGCCGATCGATGCGAGCCACGTCCTCTCCCGCATGGCCTGGGTCAAGCGCCATCATCCGGAGATCTGGTCGGCGACCCGCTGGGTTCTGGCTCCAAAGGATTATTGCATCTACCACCTGACTGGAGAAATTGTTGCCGATCCGATGACGAGCTTCGGCATTCTCGATCAAGATCTGCAGCCAATCGGACGCCTGCTCGATCTGATTCCCGGAGCGCGCGAACGGCTGGCGCCCGTGATGCCAGTGTCGACTGTCGTCGGTGAGATCCGAGCCGGCCTGCCTTGCGCCGGCGTTCCGATGGTGGTTGGAACCATGGATGCCTGGTCGGGCCTGTTCGGAACCGGCACGCTTGCCGATGGCGAGGCGATGTATCTGAGCGGAACCAGCGAAATTATCGGCATCGTGTCGCCCGAGCGCAATCCGGTTCCCGGCGTGATCGCCTTTCCGACCATCGAGGGGATCACCATGCATGCCGGTCCGACCCAGGCGGGTGGGGCCTCGATTGCCTGGCTCGGCCATCTGCTCGGTCGGTCGCCGGCGGAACTGTCCGCCCTTGCCGAAACCACTGACCGAACCCGCCGCATGCCGATTTTCCTGCCGCATCTGCAGGGAGAGCGGGCACCGCTGTGGAACATCCATGCCCGTGCCTCCTTCTCCGGTATCGATTCCAGCATGGGACCGGCTGAATTCACGATCGCGGCGATGGAGGGGGTGGCCTATTCCGTGCGTTTGCTGGTCGAAAGCCTGGAAGGATCCGCAGACCGGGAGGTGCTGTTGTTCAATGCTGCCGGCGGTGGCATGGCGTCTGATATCTGGTGTCAGATCCGCGCCGATATTCTCGGCAAACCGGTGCGACGGCTGACCAATCTGGATGCCGGTGTGCTGGGAGCGGCCATCCTGGCCGGTACAGGCGCCGGCCAGTTCGGCTCGATTGCCGAGGCGGCCCAATCATTGGTCCGTACCGATTGCGTCTTTGAGCCCGATCCCGGCTATTCGGATCTCTATCAATACCGGTTTGGCAAGTATCTCGAACTTTATCGCAGCCTCGAGGAGTTCAACGCGACGCTCGCCTGATTGAGTTTTGACCCTGGAAACGTCCCGAATGTAGCCATGGTTAGAATTTTAGGCTTCCTGGCTGCGGCGCGTTAATCAGGTGAATGTAGGATCATGACGTTCCTGGCTGAAAGCGAGCTGCGTCATGTCTCTCTCTACCCCGGCGCTCATTCTGCTTGTCACCAATCTCGGTCTGATCTGGCTCCTGCTGGCCGCACCGATCGGCAAGCGGACCATTCGCGTCCGCCGCCTTTTCCGTGAAAAGCCGGAGCGCATCGGCGAGGCCATGCATCCGCTCGGCCGGGACGCGCTGTGGGACCCGCAGATTCTGTCGAGCCAACCGCTGAAGGAGCGCAACGGCATCGTGCAGACCTTCGCCCAGTCCGATCGTGATGGGCAGCCGATCGAACGACGATTGGCGCTCGATCCGGTCGACGGCGCCTGGACCATGGCCTATGAGGCGAGGGTGCTGGAGGATAGTGCGCTCGATCCCGCTTTCTGGAAGAATTATCGCGAATGCCGCAAGGTGCGCCCCGTTCCCGGAGGCACGGAACTGATCATCGAGCAGACAGACCAGTATCGCGGCCTCGCCATGCTGATCTTCCGCTTCTTTCAGCTCAGGCGGCAGTTCGATACGTTCGAAGCCTGGCTGACGACCGGCAAGGCGAGCCGGGTTACCGGTTTCGAGCGGCCGGCGATCCAGATCATGATGGCGGTCCTTTCGACCCTGATCCTCTGGCCCTTCTTTGGCCTGTCTCTGTCGGGACTGGCAATGTCCACGATGCTGACGCTGGTCATCGCCCTGCATGAGCTCGGCCATCTGGTGGCATACCGTGCCTTCGGGCACGAGACGGTCCGGATGATCTTCATTCCGCTCCTGGGTGGCGTTGCGATCGGCGGCAAGCCCTATTCGAGCCGTCTCGAAGTTGCGACCTGCGCCCTGATGGGCCCCGGACTTTCGGCCTTCTTCGTGCCGGTTCTGGTGGAAGCCCATGTGATCGGAACAGACGCCGGCGCGTCAGGTGCCTATAATGAGATCGTTCTGACCTTCCTGCTCATCATGGGTGGTTTCAACATTCTCAACATGCTTCCAATGTCGCGTTTCGATGGCGGCCAGGTTCTGCGCCAGGTCTTCGTGTCCAGAAATGCGCTGTTGTTCGGCACGTTCGTGGTCGCAGGCGCCATCATGCTCACCGGCTGGCGGATCGGCATTCCCTATCAGGCGCTATGCGGTGGCTTGGCGGTGATGGTTCTTCTGAGCATGACCAACCAGGTTGGCGTCAAGCCGCGACGGGAACTGTTGCCGATCGGCGGCGGCGAGCGGCTTTTTGTGCTGTTCGGTTATTATGCTGCGCTCGTCATCCACGCCTATGGGCTGATCTATGCCGCAGATCACCTGTTCTGAGCCTTAACGTCAGAAATTGAAGTAGCCTGCCACCGGCACATGGTCGGAGGGCTTTTCCCAGCCGCGTACATCCTTCTCGACCGCCGTTCCGGTGAGACGGTCGGCCGCTTCGGGTGACAGGAGCAGATGATCGATCCGGATGCCCCAGTTCTTCTGCCAGGAACCGGCTTGGTAATCCCAGAACGTGTAGAGCGGCACATCATCCGCCGTTGCCCGCACGGCATCGGTAAGGCCGAGATTTTCCAGCCGGCGGAAAGCCTGCCGGGTCTGGGGCAGAAACAGTGCATCCTTGGCCCAGACGGTCGGGTCCCAGCAATCATGCGGTTCCGGGATCACGTTGTAATCGCCGGCAAGCACGAGCGGCTCTTCGAGCGCCAGCCGGTCGCGGGCGAAGGCCTCGAGACGCGCCATCCAGGCAAGTTTGTAGGGATATTTGACCGGGTCATCGGCCGGATTGCCGTTCGGCAGATAGATCGAGCAGACGCGGATCTTGCCCGGTTCCACCGAAAAGACTGCCTCCATAAAGCGGGCCTGTTCGTCGGCCTCGTCGCCCGGCAGACCGCGATTGACCGCATCCGGCTTCAATTTCGACAGGATGGCGACGCCGTTGAAGCTCTTCTGGCCATGGGTTTCGACATGGTAGCCGAGAGCTTCGATCTCAAGCCGCGGAAAGGCATCGTCCTGGCATTTGATTTCCTGCAGGCAGACGATATCCGGCGACGATTGCTTGAGCCACGCAACGAGATTTTCGATGCGGGCCCTGACGCCGTTGATGTTCCAGGTCGCGATTTTCATGGCTTGTCCGATTTGGCTTTGTCGCATCGTTCTAACGAAGGGCTGCGGCAAAGGCCACCCTTATTCCATTCGGCGTCAGGCGAACCGAATCCCGTTTGACAATTGGCGCTTGTGCCGTGATCTTGGACCTCGTGGTGTACCTGGGTATAGGGGAGGAAGGTGTGCTGCCAGAAAAGGCGCTGCATGACGCTGCGCCAGAGAGGGGACAAAATGACAGAAACAACCGTCCATCCGGTCGATGAAGTTCTTCCGGTTCCACGCCTCGCCGCCCTGGGGCTGCAGCATGTTCTCGTGATGTATGCCGGCGCCATCGCCGTTCCGCTGATCATCGGCCGCGCTCTGAAACTTCCTCCCGAGGATGTTGCCTTCCTCATCTCCGCCGATCTTTTTGCCTGCGGCATCGTCAGCATCATCCAGTCGCTGGGTGTCACGCAATGGTTCGGCGTCCGTCTGCCCGTCATGATGGGCGTTACCTTTGCCTCGGTCGGGCCGATGCTCTCGATGGCCGGTTCGGCACCAGGTGCCGATGGGGCACGCCTGATCTTCGGCTCGATCATCGGTGCGGGTATCGTCGCGATGTTGATTGCGCCGATCGTCTCACGCCTGTTGCGGTTCTTTCCGCCCGTCGTCACCGGCACGATCATTCTGGTGATCGGTGTGACGCTCATGCGCATCGGCATCAACTGGATTTTCGGCAATCCTGTCGGTCCGACAGCACCGATGGTGGTCGATCCGACCCATTTGAAATGGCTTGAGGATGTCAAGGCACTTGGAAGCGCCGTGCCCGTCATGCCCGAAAAGCTCGGCCTCAACCCCGGCATGCCGAACCCGCTTTATGCGCCGGTCTCGGGCATTGCCGTGGCGGCTTCGGTTCTCGTCGTCATCCTGCTGATCGCGCGGTTCGCGAAGGGCTTTATTGCTAATGTCTCGGTCCTGCTCGGCATCGTCTTCGGCGGCATCGTCGCGGCGACCTTTGGCATGATGTCGTTCGACAAGGTTGCAAATGCCCCGTGGTTTGCCCTGATCACACCGTTCCATTTCGGCCTGCCGATTTTCGATCCGGTGCTGATCCTCACCATGTCGATCGTCATGATCGTCGTCATGATCGAATCGACCGGCATGTTCCTGGCGCTCGGCGAGATGACGGGACGCAAGGTCAGCCGCGAGGCGCTCTCCGCAGGCCTGCGCACCGACGGTCTCGGGACACTCATCGGCGGCATCTTCAACACGTTCCCTTATACGAGCTTCTCGCAGAATGTCGGTCTTGTCGGTGTCACGGGGGTGCGTTCGCGCTTCGTCTGCGCGGCCGGCGGCGTGATCCTCGTCATTCTCGGGCTGTTGCCGAAAATGTCGGCGCTGATCGAGTCGCTGCCGACCTTTGTGCTCGGCGGTGCCGGCCTTGTCATGTTCGGCATGGTCGCCGCCACCGGCATCCGCATCCTGTCGGGCGTGGATTTCAAGGCCAGTCGCAATAATCTCTTCATTGTCGCGATTTCACTGGGTCTCGGCATGATCCCGTTGGTGGCGCCGAACTTCAAACAATGGATGCCGCACGGAATTCATCCGCTGATCGATTCCGGTATCCTGCTCGCCTCGATCGGTGCGGTCGCCCTCAACCTGTTCTTCAATGGTGCCGGTGCAGCCGATGAAGCAGGCGTCAAGGATGCCGCGATGGCTGCGGATGGCGGTCACTGAAACAAAACCCGCCCATCGCAGGATGGGCGGGTTTCCTGAATCAGTTTCTCAACTTCGCTCAGATGGCAAAACTCGTGCCGCATCCGCAACTTGCGACCGCATTCGGATTCTTGATCTGAAAGGACTGGCCGAGGAGATTGTCGACGAAATCGATCTCGGATCCTTCCATGTAAACCAGCGACATGGAATCGATCACGATGCGGGCATCATCCCGTTCGAGCACGATGTCGTCGGCCTCGTTGCCGGCCACGAGATCGAATTTGTAGGAGAAGCCCGAACAGCCGCCGCCTTCGACGGAGACGCGCAAGGCGTCTTTGCTCGGGTCTTTTGCGAGAATCTTGGCGATTCGCTTGGCCGCGGCAGCGGTCATGGTCACCGTTTCGGTCATGTTCATCCTCTCCATCCGGTTTCAAGGGCCGTTGAGCGGTAAAAATCATTGCTTTGCACCGGCGCTGGCGTTGTCACGCTTTCATTGCCGGAAGCCTATAGGTATGAAGGCAGTCAATCTTCGTCAATGGGGTGGAAGCGTCCGGGAATGGCAATCGACAGGCAGGCATTGGGTTTCGGCGATAGTGCAAGAGCAGTTTATGCTGCCGATCCGTGGAACTCGCGCGGGCGGCTTTATCCGGAATCCTTGAGCCCGACCCGATCCGATTTCCAGCGCGATCGCGACCGTATCGTCCACACCACCGCCTTCCGCCGTCTCAAGCACAAGACGCAGGTCTTCATCGCCCAGGATGGCGATCATTACCGCACCCGACTGACCCACACGATTGAGGTGGCACAGGTGGCACGCGCCCTGGCACGCGCGCTCAGGCTGGACGAGGATCTCGCCGAGGGCGTGGCGCTCGTGCATGATTTCGGCCATACGCCCTTTGGCCATACGGGCGAGGATGCGCTCCATGCCGTGCTCGAACCCTATGGCGGCTTCGATCACAATGCGCAGTCGCTTCGGATCGTCACCAAGCTCGAGCGCCGCTATGCCGAATTCGACGGGCTCAACCTGACCTGGGAAAGCCTCGAGGGGCTGGTCAAGCACAATGGCCCTCTGATCGGGCCGAACGGCGAGGGCACCCGTGGACCGGTGCCGCAGCCCATTCTCGACTATTGCGCGCTCCATGATCTCGAACTGGCGACCCATGCCAGCCTCGAGGCGCAGGTGGCCGCAATCGCCGATGATATTGCCTACAACACCCACGATATCGATGATGGTCTTCGCTCGGGCTACCTCAACTTCGAGATACTGGAAGAGGTGCCGTTTCTCGCGGGACTAATGCGAGAGGTGCGCGACCGCTATCCGAACCTTGAGGACAGCCGTTTCACCCACGAGATCATGCGCCGCCAGATCACCCGCATGGTGGAGGATGTGATCTCCGTGGCACAAGCCAATCTCCGCGATCTCAAGCCCGACAGTGCGGATGCTGTCCGCCATGCCGGCAAGACGATCGCAGGATTTTCCGATGAAATGCAGGCAACCGACAAGGCGATCAAGAAACTGCTGTTCAGCCGCATCTACCGCCATCCGGAAATCATGCGTATCCGGGCAGGGGCCGCCAGGATCGTCACCGATCTCTACCAGGCCTTCATGGACCGGCCGCGCGAGATGCAGAGCCACTATTGGTATGGGCAGATCGAATCCATGCCCGAGCAGGTCAAGGCTCGGCATGTGGCCGATTACCTGGCTGGCATGACCGACACCTATGCGATCGCCGCCCACAGGCGTTTGTTTGACGATACACCCGATTTGCGTTAGGGCACGGCCCGAAACGAGAACCGACACCGCAAGGAACGGCATTCCGTGCGGCGAAAGGAATGGCAGATGAATCTCTTTACGGATTTCGAGAACCGGCTGAAGCATATCCTCCTCGAGCAGGTCATCCCGGCTGACAAGCGGGACGGCGCGGATCTCGGCCGCGTTGTCGTCGAACCGCCGCGCGATGCCGCCCATGGCGATATCGCCACCAATGCCGCCATGGTTCTCTCCAAGCATATGGGGCTGGCGCCGCGTGCGCTCGCCGACCAGATCATCGAAGCGTTGAAATCCGATCCCGACATTGCCGATGTGTCCGTCGCCGGTCCGGGCTTCATCAATATCCGGCTTGCCGGTCCCTATTGGCGCCGACTGCTGGCTGCCGCCATTCGTGCCGGCGAAGGTTTTGGCCGTTCTCAGCTCGGCGAAAACCGCAAGATCAATGTCGAATATGTCTCGGCCAACCCGACCGGCCCGATGCATGTCGGCCATTGCCGCGGGGCCGTTGTCGGCGATACGCTTGCCAATCTGCTCGCCTTTGCCGGCTATGATGTCATCAAGGAGTATTACATCAACGATGCCGGATCGCAGATCGACGTACTCGCGCGCTCCGTCTTCCTGCGCTATCGCCAGGCGCTCGGCGAAACGATCGGCGACATTCCGGAAGGCCTCTATCCGGGCGATTACCTGATCCCGGTCGGTGAGGCGCTGAAGACCGAATTCGGCAGCAAGCTGCGCGGCATGACCGAAGCGGAATGGATGCCGATCATCCGCGATCGGGCGATCGATGCGATGATGGTGATGATCCGCCAGGATCTGGCGGCGCTGAACGTGCACCATGACGTCTTCTATTCAGAGCGCACGCTTCATGATGCCAATGCCGGCAAGATCCTGAATGCCATCAACGATCTGACCTACAAGGGTCATGTCTATCGCGGCACGCTGCCGCCGCCGAAGGGCCAGTTGCCGGAAGATTGGGAAGATCGCGAACAGATCCTGTTCCGCTCCACCGATGTCGGCGATGATATCGACCGTCCGCTCGTCAAGTCGGACGGCAGCTACACCTATTTTGCCGCCGACGTCGCCTATTTCAAGGACAAGTTCGATCGTGGCTTCAACCAGATGATCTATGTGCTGGGTGCCGACCATGGCGGCTATGTCAAACGGCTGGAGGCGGTAGCCAAGGCCATTTCCGGCGGCTCGGCCAAGCTGACCGTGCTTCTGTGCCAGCTCGTCAAGCTCTACCGCAACGGCGAACCGGTGAAGATGTCGAAGCGGTCCGGCAACTTCGTTACCCTGCGCGACGTGGTCGATGAGGTCGGATCGGATCCGGTCCGCTTCATGATGATCTATCGCAAGAATTCAGAACCGCTCGATTTCGATTTCGCCAAGGTGACCGAACAGTCCAAGGATAATCCGGTCTTCTACGTGCAATATGCCCATGCGCGCTGCATGTCGGTGTTCCGGCAGGCAAGGGAGGCCTTCCCGGATCTCGACATCGACAACGAAACGCTGGCTGCTGGCGCCGAGGCCGGAATCGTCGATCCGAGCGAATGGCAGCTGGTCGCGAAACTGGCTGAATATCCGAGAGTCGTCGAATCCGCGGCCCAGTCTATGGAACCGCACCGAATCGCGTATTATCTCCACGAATTGGCGAGCGCCTACAACGCACACTACAACAAAGGTCGGGATATTCCCGACTTACGATTTGTTAATGATAAAAATAGAGAATTAACGGTGGCCAGGCTTGGTTTGGTGCGCGCGGTCGCTACGGTGCTGAAATCCGGATTGTCAATAACCGGAACGTCGGCGCCTGACGAAATGTAAGCGCTGTCACCATTTGCCCACAATGCTCTGGCAGGTGAGCCTTACGGGCGTAGGTGAGTGGTGAGTATGGCAGATAAGCAGCTTTTGCTTAAAGACGAAGATCTTTTCCTGTCGGATGATGATCCGCTGGCGGAGCTTGCGCGCATTGTCGGATATGATCCGCAGCGGGATGCGCCCAAGGCGGCCGCCGCGGCAAGGCGTGAGCCTGAGTTCGATCTTGAAAACGAGCTGTTGAAGGAGTTCGAGCTTTACGAGGCTCCGGATGCGGTTGCTGCACTGGAGCCTGTGAACGAGCCCGTTGCTGCCGCACCCGCTCCTCAGCCGGTTGCCATCAAGGAAGAGGCGACGGCAATCGTTGCCGAACCGCCGCGTCGTCCCGCCTCGCATCCGGTCTTTGATCTCGAAGACGAGATCATGCGCGAATTTGCAATTTTCGATGCCCGGCGCGGTTCGCCTGCGCCAAAAGCAGAGCCGGTCCTTCTCGATCCCTCGCCGGTAGAGCCGGTGGCGGCGGTCGAGCTCGCGCCTTCCGTGCATGCGCCGCAGGAAGAGCCGCTCTACGAACAGGCTGTGGACGCGCCGGTCGACTCTGAGATTTCGGCTTCCTGGTATTCGGAAGATGCGACGCCTGTATCGGAAGACGAAGAGCCGGTAGCCGTTGAGCGCGAAGAACCGCTTGCGGTGGATGACGATTATTGGGCCGATCTGATCGCCGATGATCTTGCTAACGTGCATCTCGAAGATCTTGAGCCGCATGCAGCCGAGGCTGCTCCGGTGATTGTCGAGGACGTGCCTGCAGTCGAGATCGAGACTGCTCCGGCGGCAGATCTTATCGCTGCGCCTGCCGTCGAAGTGGCGCAAGAAGTACCGTCCAGCGAAAGCCTTGTCGCCGAGCCTGTTGATGCGCTTCTGGATGCCGAACGCGAACTGGATCTGCTGCTCGCCGATCCCGAGCCGGTGAGCCAGCCTGCGGCCCCGTCTGCTGTCGATGTAGCCCCGCAAGCTCCGGAAGTTCCCTTGTTTCCGTCGGTCGAACCCGTTGCCGCGAGCGCAACGGACGTCGCGCCTGCTGTCGAGGCCGCGACTGTACCCGAGCCGTCGCCGGAAATCCGTACGCCCGTCGCAAAGCCCAGCATTGATGCCGATCTCGATGATCTGCTTGCCGATGTTGCGCGCTTCCCGGTTTCCGAAAGCCCGCTCCGCGAGATGCCGCCGAAGGGTCGCCGTAGTCTTGCGACGCCTGTCGCGCCCGGCGCTCAAAAGGCCGAGCCTGTCCTGTCGTTCGACAAGGTTGCTCCGCTGGCAGCTCCCGCCGCCATTGCTGCCGCAGCGGTAGAGACGCCGGCCCGGATGCCTGAACCCGAGATGAAGGCTGCGTTTGAAGCTCCGGCGCCCCGATCTTTTGAGCCGCCGGTAGTCGCGGCAGCGGTGCCGGTTGCGCCAATGCCCGTGCAGAAGGTGCCAGACGTTCAGTCGCCGGTCAGCCAGGCGCAGCCCGTCGAGCATATCGAAGACAACGATATCTTTGATGATGCCAATCTCGATTTCGATTTTGGCGATCTTGATTTCGAAGATTTCGAACTGGAACTCTCCGGTGCTGTCGCGGAGGTGAATTCCAATGCTTCCAGCCGCAGCGCGCCAAGCCCGGTAACCGCGTCCAGGGATTCGCTGCAGGCGTTGGAAAGTGCTGTTGTGGTTCCTGAACCCGTGCGCGAGCCCGTCCATGCTGTCGCGCAGGAAGCCATTCGTCGTGGCGACGAGGGCGTGGCGGATTATTCGGCGCTTCCGTTCGATTCGACCCAGATCGTCGGCGAAGAAGACGAACTGGAAGTGCTGGCCGACATCGACGTTCCGGATGTGCATGTCGAGGTGGAAACGCCGTTCGAACCGGACACCAACGATTATGACCTCGATGTCGATGCGGAAATGGCGCAACTCTTTGCCGCGACTTCCAATGCCACCGGCTCGGTTGCTGCCGCCCGCAATGCCAAGGCACCGCTGCGCTCGGGTGAGGCCTGGGATAGCGCCAACGCCAAAGGCGCACCCCGCGAAGCCGCAACGCTTGAATTCGACGAATTCGAAAAGGCACTTGAAGAAGATTTCCGCCGTTCGCTCTCCGAGAATCGGTTGCCGGAAGGGGACGATATCGGTGTTCTGCCGCCGAGCTACGAGCCGGAAAGCCGGCCGAGTTCCAGCCGCAAGCCCTGGCTGATGGCGACTGCCGCCGGCGTCGTTCTGTTGCTCGGCGCGGCAGGCGGTTACGCCTGGCTTTCGGGCAGCACGTCGCTTTCGACCACGTCCGGCGAGCCGCGCGTCATTCTCGCCGACAAGGAACCGGTGAAGGTCGTTCCCGACAACAAGGGTGGCAAGACCGTGCCGAACCAGGACAAGGCGGTCTATGATCGCGTGTCCGGCGCCACGACCAACGAACCGCAACAGCAGAATCTCGTCACCTCCAAGGAAGAGCCGGTTGACGTTGTCCAGAAGACGCTGATGCCGGAAAACATGCCGATGGATGAGGATGTGCCCGGCACCGAAACGCAGGATACATCCGATCCGCGGCTGTTGCCCGAGGAGACGGCAGACAATGTCTCGACCGCCAACAAGGCGCTGACCGGCGTTTCGCCGCGCAAGGTCCGCACCATGGTGGTGAAAGCCGATGGCACGCTGGTTCCGCGCGAGGAGATCGAGGAGACCGCCCCGCTCAAGACGAATGAAGCGGATGCCGCAGCTGCCGAGAAGGGCGACCGTGCCCTTAAGGTCGACCCGGCGGAAGAGGTGACGGACCGTCTGCCTGCCGCCGACGCGACGGCTGCTGCGCAGCCCGAAGCCAAGCCTGAGGAGACTGCCGCCGAACAGCCGGTTGCCGAGCAGCCTGCCGTTCCCGCCGATGCCGATGTCGCCGCTCTCGAAAAGGCCGCCGATGCGACGGTTGACGAGGCGCCCGCCGTCAAGTCGGTCAAGACCGTCAAGGTTGAAGAGGCCGCGCCGTTGCCGGAGGCCCGTCCGGTGGAACAGCCGGTCAATGTCGTCGCCAAGGTGACCGAGAACGGCAATGTCGAACAGCCGGCAGCAGTGGACCAGCAGGCTGCGGTTGCCCAGGAAAACCAGCCAGCGGCAACGCCGTTGAAGCCAGGAACCTATGTGATCCAGATCGCCTCGCTTCCGTCTGAAGCCGAAGCGCAGAAGTCCTACGCCAAGTTGTCGTCGCGTTTTGGCAGCGTCATCGGTGGACGCGGCGTCGACATCAAGAAGGCGCAGATCGAAGGGAAGGGCACCTATTACCGCGTGCGCATTCCTGCCGGCAGCAAGGAAGAGGCTCAGGCGCTTTGCAGTCGCTATAAATCCGCCGGCGGCAGTTGCCTGGTTTCCCGGTAACCGAAAAACTCTCATCAAAGGGCAGCGAAAGCTGCCCTTTCACTCTCTTGCCTGCAGGACAGGTCTTCCATGCGTGAATCAAAAGCAGTCATCTTCGGCCTTGGTGGCCTGGTTCCCACGCGCGAGGAGATCGCTTTCTTTCGCGACCAGCGCCCATGGGGTTACATCCTCTTTGCCCGCAACCTGAAGGAAGCGGAGCAGATTTCCGATCTCGTTGCGACATTGAAGGATATCTCCGGCGGTGACAGCGTGCCGGTGCTGATCGATCAGGAAGGTGGTCGTGTTCAGCGTATCCGCGAGCCGCTTTGCCCGCGTTATCCTTCCGGTGCCGATCTGGGTGCCATCTGGAAGGCTGACCGAGAAAAGGGAAAGCGCGCCGCCTGGCTGATGAGCCGCCTGCATGCTTTCGATCTGTTGAAGTTCGGCATCAATGTCGATTGCTTGCCGGTGCTCGATGTCCCGGTTGAAGGCGCCAATGACGTGATCGGCAATCGCGCTTACGGTAAGGAACCCGTGATCGTCAGCGAAATGGGCCGCGCGGCCGCCGAAGGGTTGAAGGCTGGCGGCGTATTGCTGGTGATGAAGCATATTCCGGGGCACGGTCGCGGCATGGCCGACTCGCATCTCGCGCTGCCGGTCGTCGAAACACCGCTCGCCGAACTCGAGGCCCATGATTTTCCGCCGTTCAAGGCGCTTGCCAACGAATTGATGGCGATGAGCGCCCATGTGGTCTACACTGCCATCGATCCTGATCGGCCTGCGACGACGTCGGCAAAAGTGATTTCCGACATCATCCGCGGCCAGATCGGCTTCAAGGGGCTTCTGATGTCGGACGACGTGTCGATGAATGCGCTGGCAGGAACCATTTCGGAACGGGCAAAGGCGATTGCAGCTAACGGCTGCGATGTCATTCTCCATTGCAACGGCCTCATGGAGGAAATGATCGCGGTTGCCGGACAGGCTCCAGTTCTGGCGGGAGAAAGCCTGATCCGCGCCCAGCGCGTGGAGGCGGCCTTCGGCGTCCCCGACACATCCGACGAGGCTGCGGTTCGGGCCGAATTCGCCTCGCTTCTGCCGATGGTCTAGGAGGGCTGGTGGCGCAAGGCAGCACAAATCCACCGCCCGCATCGCTTGAGGCGCTCTGGTCGGACGCCGCAGATCGCAGCGTCGACGAGCCTGCGCTGCTGATCGATGTCGACGGGTTTGAAGGTCCGCTCGATCTTCTGCTGCATCTTGCCCGCACCCAGAAGGTCGATCTGTCGCGCATTTCCGTTCTGGCGCTTGCAGAACAGTATATCGGCTTCATCGAGCAGGCGCGGCGTGTCCGGCTCGAACTTGCCGCCGATTATCTCGTCATGGCAGCCTGGCTCGCCTATCTCAAATCGCGCCTGCTCATTCCGCAGGCGGCCAAGGACGAGGGGCCGAGCGGTGAAGAAATGGCCGCGCAACTGGCGTTCCGGCTGCGCAGGCTGGAAGCGATCCGAGATGCGGCCGGACGACTCGTCAATCGCGACCGGCTCGGACGCGATTTTTTCGCGCGCGGTGCGCCGGAGATCATCCCCGAAACCACGCGCTCGAAGTTCGAGGCTTCGCTCTATGATCTCTTGGGCGCCTATGCGTCGCTTAGACAGCGCCAGGCCGTCTCCAATGTCACGATTGCGCGCCGGCGGGTCTGGTCGCTTTCCGAAGCACGGGTGATCCTGGCGCGTCTCGTCGGTTCGGTCGACCAATGGACCACGCTCGACCAGTTCCTGCTCCGCTATTTGTCCGATCCGAACGAACGCCCGACGGCGATTGCCAGCTCTTTTGCCGCGACACTCGAACTCGTGCGCGAAGGCCGGCTCGAAATCCGTCAGGAAGGCGCGTTTTCAGCTATTTACATGCGCAGCGGCCCGCGACCGTTAACCGACAAGGAAATCGAGGCGATGGAGGCGGGCGATGACTGATATCGACAGGATCGAAGAGCCCGGTCCGCTTCTCGATATGGAGGCTGCTCGGATCGTCGAGGCGCTGATCTTTGCGTCTGCCGCACCGGTGTCGGAAAGCTATCTCGCCGATCGTCTCCCGTCTGGCACCGATCTCCGCGCCATTCTCAGCGCTCTGAAACAATCCTATGCCACGCGTGGTGTCGTGCTCGTCAATCTCGACGGCCATTGGGCGTTCCGCACGGCGTCCGATCTCTCCTTCGTGCTGCGGAGGGACCAGAACGAAACGCGCAAATTGTCGCGGGCCGCACTCGAGGTGCTGGCGATCATCGCCTATCACCAGCCGGTGACGCGGGCGGAGATCGAGGATATTCGCGGCGTGCAGACATCGAAGGGGACCCTCGACGTTTTGCTCGAAGCCGGCTGGGTGCGGTTTCGCGGCCGGCGTCGGTCGCCTGGCCGACCGGTCACCTTCGGCACGACGCGGGATTTTCTCGACCATTTCGGGCTGGAGGATGTTCGCGACCTGCCTGGGATCGAGGAACTGAAGGCGGCCGGATTGCTGACGGGACGCATTCCGCAAGGTCTGACGGTACCGGTTCCGCGCGGCGACGATGACGCCGATTCCGACGAGGATCCGATCACCCAGCTCGACCTCGAAGAACTGGGCCTCTTGACTCCGGGTGGTGAAGCGGATGAATAGCGTCATCTTTTGATGGCGGACGCAGCATCGGGCCAAGGCAAGAGCAATTGCGAGCAGATTTACCAAAAACAGGTTCAGCTACCGAGGGTGATCGCGCGAGACCAGGTCCCCGCCGTACGGCGGGCGTGACCTTTGCTGCCCGACTGACCTTCGATAATATCCAGCACCGCTATCACCATCGTGAAACGATCCGCAATCTCTCGCTGTCTGTCGAGCCGGGCGAGGTGCTTTGCCTGCTCGGGCCTTCCGGGTCCGGTAAGACCACCTTGCTGCGCATTGCCGCCGGCATCGAGGCGCAGAGTGCCGGACGCTTGTTGCTCAACGATCGCGAAATTGCGGGTCCTTCCGCCTTCCTGCCGCCCGAACGGCGCGGCATCGGCCTGATGTTTCAGGATTTTGCGCTCTTTCCGCATATGACGATTCTGGACAATGTGCGTTACGGTCTCACAGCCTTGCCGAAGGCGGAGGCGCGCGCCGAAGCGCTCAATGCGCTCGATCGGGTCGGGCTTGCCCACTATGCAGAAAAATATCCGCATGCGCTTTCCGGTGGCGAACAGCAGCGTGTTGCTCTGGCACGTGCGCTGGCACCGCGTCCGGGCGTTCTTTTGATGGACGAGCCTTTCTCCGGCCTCGATTCCCGGCTCAAGGATTCGATCCGTGCCGATACGCTGGCCATCCTGCGCGAGGCACGTGCGACGGCAATCGTCGTGACCCACGATGCCGAGGAAGCGATGCGCATGGCGGACCGGATTGCGCTTCTGCGCGACGGAAAACTGGTACAGGTCGGAACCTCCGATGACCTCTACCGCAAGCCGGTCGATATTTTCACCGCGTCGTTCTTTTCCGAAATCAATCTGTTCGAAGGTCGCGTCGAGCGGGGCAGGGTCAAGACACCGCTCGGAGAATTCGATGCCTCGACCTATGCCGACGGCCAGCGACTGGATGTGGCCGTGCGGCTTTCGAGCGTCAATGTGCTCGAGGAAGGCGGAGCGGTTCCCGCCCGTG
The DNA here is from genome assembly GCF_030551875.1 of Fluviirhizobium alvei. GTDB lineage: Bacteria > Pseudomonadota > Alphaproteobacteria > Rhizobiales > Rhizobiaceae > Rhizobium_E > Rhizobium_E alvei. Next base: position 320,094 of record NZ_JAUOZU010000006.1, read on the forward strand.
TCATTTCCCGGCGTTTTCTGGGGGTTGTCGAGTTTTTCATGCTCGCTGTGCCCGGCTCGGATCAGCCTGTTCGCGCCCGGATCCGTGCCGACCTGGTGCCTCCGGGATTGCGGGACGTGACGCTTTCAGTTAACGAACGAGACATATTGCTATTTGAAAAAGCCGGCGACAGTGACTAAATCACCAAAAGGCTTTCAACAGGAGTAGGGGAATGGGTTCTTTTAGCGTATGGCACTGGCTGATCGTGCTGGCCGTCGTTCTGATTTTCTTCGGTCGTGGCAAGATCCCCGAACTGATGGGTGATGTCGCCAAGGGCATCAAGAACTTCAAGAAGGGCATGGCGGAAGATGAAACCGCTGACGCCAGCAAGCCCGTCGAACACAAAGCCGACGAAGTGAAGTGACCTCTAGGCGAGCCTGAGGGCGCGCGGGATACATCGAGATGCTTGAAGTCGGCTGGAGCGAGATCCTCGTCATCGCGCTCATTCTGATCATCGTCGTGGGTCCGAAGGATCTGCCCGGAATGCTGCGGACCTTCGGTCGCATGGCAAGCCGGGTTCGCTCCATGGCCAATGAATTCAAGGGTCAGTTTGACGAAGCGATTCGTGAGGCTGAACTGGATGATGTCCGCAAGGGTTTGAACGAGGTTTCCAAGCTCAACCCGACCAACTCGCTGCGCGATGCGATCAATCCGATCCGCCAGCTCGGACAGGATATTAAATCCGATCTGCAGAAAGCGACCACGGTTCCGGCCGCCGAGCACAAGCCCTTCGTCGAGCCGAAAGTGGAGCCGGTAATCGAGCCGGCTACGCCGTCTGCGACGAATGCAACGCCGGCCGTCTCGGAGCCTGCGCCGGTCGCTACGAGTTCCGTTGTTCCGACTGCGGTCGCTGAAACGCCAGTTGCCCCCGCAGTCGCAGAACCGGTGGCGGAAAAGCAAGCCAAGCCCAAAGCACCGCGCAAGAAGGCCGAGGCGGCGCCTTCGGCCGAAGTTGCTGTCAAGTCCGAGGCTGCGCCCAAGGCTGCGCCGCGCAAACGGGCGACAAAGGCCGAGCCGGCGAGTTCCGTTGTGGCCGATACCAAGCCGAAGACGCGCAAGGCGCCCGCCGCCAAGAAGACCAAAGAGGCCAAGGACGCATGAGCGACGAAATCGAAGACAAGCCGCAGCCGCTGATCGAGCATCTGATCGAATTGCGTCAGCGCCTGATCTGGGCCGTTGTCGCGTTTTTTGCTGCCTTTCTCGTCTGCTTCTATTTCGCCGAGCAGCTCTACAACATGCTCGTGATTCCCTATCGCACGGCGGTGATCTGGGCTGGTCTCGACGTCAAGCACGCCAAGCTTATCTATACCGCGCCGCAGGAATTCTTCTTTACCCAGATCAAGGTTGCCATGTTTGGCGCCGTCATGATCGCTTTCCCGGTGATCGCAACGCAGATCTACAAGTTCGTTGCCCCCGGTTTGTACAAGAACGAACGGGCTGCGTTCCTGCCGTTTCTCGTCGCTTCGCCGATCCTGTTCCTGATCGGGGCCGCGCTCGTCTATTTCTTCTTCACTCCCATGGTCATGTGGTTCTTCCTCAACATGCAGCAGGAAGCCGTCGATGGTCAGGTTTCGATCGAACTCCTGCCGAAAGTGTCGGAATATCTCAGCCTGATCATGACACTCATCCTGTCGTTCGGCCTCGTGTTCCAGCTGCCTGTGATCACTTCGCTTCTTGTGAGGGTCGAGCTGATCAGCTCCAAGTCCCTGGCTGACAAGCGCAAATATGCCTGGGTCGTTGCTTTCGTCGTCGCAGCGGTTCTGACGCCGCCCGATCCGATCTCTCAGATTGGCCTCGCACTTCCGACCGTCCTGCTCTACGAGGTCGCGATCCTGATCGGGCGCATGATCGAGCGCGGACGGGCATCGACTGCTGTCGCAGAAAGCGAATCCGCGTCGTCCTGACGCGGATCTCGCGCATTGCGGCTTGTGTTTGATCGCCGCTCGCGCCAAAACCCTCCCATGACGGAATCGGCCCGGCCGATGCCAAGACCATCACGACAAATAGCATGGTGCTCCGATGCTCGATATGAAATGGATCCGTGACAATGCCGAGGCTCTGGATGCCGCTCTGGCGCGGCGCGGGGCCGATGCCCTGTCCTCGAAACTGATCGCACTCGATGAAAATCGGCGCGCCGTCGTCCAGAAGGCGCAGGAGATGCAGTCGCGTCGCAACGCCGCCTCAAAGGAAATCGGCGTGGCAATGGCGCAGAAAAACGCCGAACTCGCCGAAAGGCTGAAGGCGGAAGTGGCTGCGATCAAGGTCGATCTGCCGGCCGCTGAAGAGGAAGAGCGGCGGTTGACCGCCGAGCTCAATGACGCGCTGTCGCGCATCCCCAACATTCCGCTTGCCGATGTTCCGCAGGGCAAGGATGAGCATGACAATGTCGTGCGCCATCTGATCGGTCAGAAGCCGGGCTGGAACCATGCGGCAAAGGAACATTTCGATCTCGGCGAAGCGCTCGGTTATATGGATTTCGAAGGGGCTGCCAAGATTGCCGGCGCCCGCTTCACCATTCTCAAGGGACAACTGGCTCGTCTTGAGCGCGCGATCGGCCAGTTCATGCTCGATACGCACACGACCGAGCATGGCTATCTCGAAGTGCAGCCGCCCCTGATGGTGCGGGACGATGCGATGTTCGGCACCGGCCAGCTGCCGAAATTTGCCGAAGACCTGTTCCAGACCACCGACCAGCGCTGGTTGATCCCGACCGCCGAAGTGCCGCTGACCAACCTGGTCCGCGAGCAAATCCTCGAGCATGACCAGCTGCCGCTGCGACTGACGGCGCTGACGCCCTGTTTCCGCTCGGAAGCCGGTTCGGCTGGCCGCGATACCCGCGGCATGCTGCGCCAGCACCAGTTCAACAAGGTCGAACTGGTTTCCATCACCGACGCCGACTCCTCGATCGCCGAACATGAGCGGATGACCGAATGCGCCGAAGCGATCCTGAAGAAGCTCGGCCTGCATTTCCGCACCGTCACCCTCTGCACCGGCGACATGGGCTTCGGTTCGCAGAAGACCTATGACATCGAGGTCTGGCTGCCCGGCCAGAACACCTATCGCGAGATTTCGTCCTGCTCGGTCTGCGGCGATTTCCAGGGCCGTCGCATGAATGCGCGCTATCGCGACCGGAACGATCGCTCGGTCCGGTTCGTCCATACACTCAACGGCTCGGGTACCGCCGTTGGTCGTGCGCTGATCGCCGTGATGGAAAACTACCAGAATGAAGATGGCTCGATTGCCATTCCGGACGTTCTGCTGCCCTACATGGGCGGGCTCAAGAAAATCGAAAAGGCGGCCTGAGTGATGCGCATTCTTCTGACCAACGATGATGGCATTCACGCCGAAGGTCTGGCCGTATTGGAACGCATCGCCCGCACGCTGTCGGATGATGTCTGGATCGTAGCGCCGGAAACCGACCAGAGCGGTCTTGCACATTCGCTGACGCTCTCGGAGCCGCTGCGCCTTCGCAAAGTGTCCGACAAGCATTTCGCCCTGCGCGGAACGCCGACCGATTGCGTGATCATGGGTGTGCGTGAGATCCTTCGCGACAAGAAGCCCGATATCGTGCTGTCGGGCGTCAACAACGGCGCCAATATGGCCGATGACGTCACCTATTCCGGAACCATTGCCGGCGCAATCGAGGGGACGCTGCAGGGCATCAAGTCGTTCGCGATCAGCCAGGCCGCCAACTACAAGCTCGGCGAACGGATGATTCCCTGGGAGGTCGTGGAACTCTATGCGCCGAAGCTCCTGAAGAAGCTCGTGAATGTCGAACTGCCAGCCTGGTCGTTCCTCAATCTCAACTTCCCGAACTGCCGTCCCGAGGAGGTGCAGGGCGTTTCGGTGACCTCGCAGGGCAAGCTCGATTTCGGCATCAATGTCGAAAAGCGCCACGATGGCCGCAACTATCCTTACTACTGGCTGAAGTTCGATGAGCGTCGCGGCGATTTCCGCGAGGGCACCGATATTCACGCTCTCAAGGAAAAGAAGATTTCGGTAACCCCATTGAAACTGGATCTGACGGATTATGCATCCCTGAACAAGCTCCAGCAGGCGGTTGCGGAAGACGACTAAGATGCCCCAGATCAGCGCGAAGGAAGGTTTTGCGGCAATGTGCCTGCGGCTGCGTGCCAAGGGTGTTTCCGATGCAGACCTTCTCAACGCGATCGAACAGACACCCAGACATCTCTTCACGCCCCCGGAATTCATGGGGCACGCATGGTCGTCGCGGTCGATCCCGATCGAATGCGGCAGTTTCATGGAAGGTGTCGATCTTGCCGCCGAACTGATCGATGCGCTCAAGCTCAAGAACAATCACCGGGTGCTGGAGATCGGCACCGGTTCCGGTTTCACCGCCGCCGTCATGGCCCGCATGACCGAGCGTGTCCTCACCATCGATCGCTACAAGACGCTGGTGCAGAATGCCACCGAACGGATGGACAAGCTTGCCATCCGCAATGTGGTGATCCGCCAAGCCGATGGCAGCAGCGGCCTGCAGGGTGAGGGGACCTTCGACCGCATTTTCGTCACCGCTTCTTTTCCGTCGATGCCGCGCATCTATGCCGAGCAGCTGGTCTCGGGTGGTGTGATGATCGCCCCCATCCTCGGTGAGGGCGGCACCTGCCGCATGGTCAAGCTCACCAAGACCGGCAGCCGTTTCGAACGGGTCGACATGTTCGAAGTCGCCTACCAGCCGATTATCCCGCAAATCGCCCTTGCCCTTTGAACGCCCTGCGCTGGCGCGATCCGCCACCGCGACCGGATTGCTTCGATCGACCTTTGCGCTTCAATCAACCTGACGCAGGAACGCTCCTTGCGTGTTCAGTCCTTCCAGTCCGGTAACCAGCTGTTAAGGTTATCGTTTCTCACAATAATTTCACTTTTGGCAAGGTCATTAACCGCCCAGTAATACTAACGCGCTTTAATGAAATCACATAAAGCGTAAGCGTGGGTTCCTGTCATGCGTAGCCAACAAGCAGTGAAGTGCAATGTAAAGTCCGTACGTCTCGCCGTGGCATTCCTGCTTGCGGGTGTAGCGTCAGGGTGCAGTTCCGACGTCAGCCGGTTCGACGGGCTCTTTTCCCGAAAGACGGATCCTCTGACGACCGCGTCGGTTCCGCACAAAGTGAATGCCATCAATGGCAAGTTGCCGGTGCCCCGCGAGGATGTTGCGGGTGCTGACAATCGTATCAGCCAGGATGTGACCGGCGATGCGGCGCTGAACCAGCCCTATCCCGATCAGATCAGCACCTCGACCACCACCTATTCGCCGACCCGCGCTGCGGTGACACCGGTCCGGGTCGAGCGTCAGGAACTGTCGTCGCCGGTTGCGGTCGACGAGGAGCGGCAGGCGCTCACCCAGCCAATGCCGGCGCGCAAGAATGTGCTGGTGCCGCCAACCGATGCCGACGATATCAAGACGGGCACGATCAAATCGACCTGGAAGGTCAGCGATTCCTCTCCGCGTGTGATGGTGCGCAGCGGCGATACCCTGTCGGGCTTTGCCGATCGCTATGGCGTTCCGCAGTCCGAGATCCTCAAGGCGAACAACATGAAGTCGGCCTCCGACCTCAAGTTCGGCCGGTCGATCATCATTCCCGTCGCCGTCAAGGTAGATGCGAAGTCGAAGGCGAAGCCGGTCGAAACCGCCAAACTGAATGACAAGAAGATCCCGGTCCCCGCCAAGCTGCCGGAACAGGAAAAGGCGATCCTGCCGAACGCGGCAGCTCTCCGCGACAAGAACAAGAGCGGCGATGCCGACAAGGTTGCCGACAATTCGGATGCCGCCGCTGACAAGTCCGGCAAGGTCTATGAGGTCAAACAGGGCGATTCCCTCGCCCGGATCGCCAAGGCCCATGGCATCGGCGTCGATCAGCTGAAGGAAGCCAACAAGCTCGAAACGGCTTCGATCCGGATCGGCCAGAAACTGGTCATCCCGGGTGCCGATATGGCCGCAGCCCGCAAGAAGGCCGACGATATCAAGACTGCCTCGGTTCCGACCACGGGCAAGATCAAGGACGCTATCGACAGCAAGCCAAAGACCTACACGCCGCCGGTCGCTGAAAAGAGCGTCGAGGAAGTGCAGAAATCGGCCGACAATGGCGAAAAGGCTCCCGATGACACAGGGATCAGCAAATATCGCTGGCCGGTTCGCGGTGCCGTCATCGCCGGCTACGGTCAGAATATCGATGGGATCCGCAACCCGGGCATCGATATCTCGGTACCGGAAGGGACCCCGGTCAAGGCCGCCGAAAACGGTGTCGTCATCTATTCCGGTGCTGGCCTTAAGGATCTCGGCAACACCGTGCTGGTTCGTCACGACGACGGCACTGTGACGGTCTACGGCAACGCTTCGGCACTCAACGTCAAGCGTGGCGACAAGGTGACCCGCGGCCAGGTGATCGCAAACTCCGGCATGTCCGGCGGCGCGAAACGTCCGAAGCTGCATTTCGAAGTCCGGCAGAAATCCACGCCAGTCAACCCGATGACCTTCCTGCAATAGTTTTGCGTCCAGGAAGGAGTTGAAAAGCCCGGCTCAGCCGGGCTTTTCTGTTATATCTTCGTGTGCAACCGTCCTGCCAGATCCTGGATGAACTGCCAGGCGACGCGGCCCGAGCGGGAGCCGCGTGTTGTGGCCCATTCAAGCGCCTCGGCATGCAGCGTTTCGGGCTCCACCGACAGCTTGAAATGGGTGGCATAGCCATCGATCATTGCGAGATAGTCGTCCTGGCTGCATTTGTGGAAACCGAGCCAGAGGCCGAAACGGTCCGACAGCGAGACCTTTTCCTCCACCGCTTCCGATGGATTGATTGCTGTTGACTGTTCGTTTTCGATCATGTTGCGGGGCAGGAGGTGGCGACGATTGGAGGTCGCATAGAAAAGCACATTCTCCGGTCGGCCTTCGACGCCACCATCGAGGGCGGCCTTCAGCGATTTGTAGGACGTGTCGTCATGATCGAACGACAGGTCGTCACAGAAGAGAATGACGCGGAAGGCGGATTTCTTGAGAATGTCCATCAGAGCCGGCAGCGACTGGATATCCTCGCGATGGACCTCGACAAGCTTCATATGCTCGCCACGGCTTTGATTGATCGCCGCATGGATCGCCTTGACCAGCGAGGATTTGCCCATGCCGCGCGCACCCCACAGCAACACATTGTTGGCCGGGTAGCCCGTCGCAAACCGTTCCGTGTTTTCAAACAGGATCGTCTTGACGTGATCGACGCCACGGATGAGACTGAGATCGACCCGGTTCGGGCGGTTGACCGGATCGAGCGTTTGCCCGTCCGGGTTCCAGACGAAGCAGTCCGCGCTCTCCCAATCGATCGGGAGAGGCGAGGGGCCGGCAAGCCGCTCGGCCGCGTCGGCGAGGCGGCGGATTTCGGTAAGGATCGATGTGAGCAGTTCCGTGGTCATTGCCTGCCTCCAACTGGTTTTTCCAGTCGCCGGTACCATGGGATGAGGAGGCCGAAAAGGTCACCGGTGGCCCAAAACGGTGGTTTCGCAGCGGGATTTGCTATTCGGCTGTTGCATTGATCCGGCATCTTCCTATATTCCGGCGGCTCACAGGGCGGCCCTCGCGTGCCGCACAGTCAATCATGTCCGGGAGTCATTGATGTTGTTCACCGAAGCCTTCGCCCAAACGGCAACGCCGTCGTCGTCCATGGGCGGCGCCATGGATATCCTCATTCTGTTCGTGCCGATGCTGGTGGTGTTCTACTTCCTCATCTTCCGCCCGCAGCGCCAGCAGATGAAGAAGCGCGAGGAAATCCTCAAGAACATCCGTCGTGGCGACCAGGTCGTCATGGGCGGTGGTCTGATCGGCAAGGTGACCAAAGTCGTCGATGATTCCGAACTCGAAGCCGAAATCGCCGATGGCGTGAAGGTCCGGGTTCTGCGTTCGCTGATCGCCGAAGTGCGCGTCAAGGGCGAGCCGGTCAAGGAACCGCAGGCAGCCAACAAGCCCTGATAGAAGGCGAGGCGGGATCATCCCGCCTTTGTTTTACCTCCGAACTGCATCGAGTGTCACATGCTCCATTATTCGCGCTGGAAATCGATCCTTATCTGGCTCACGACATTGATCAGCATTCTGATCGCCTTGCCGAATGTCCTGTCGCAATCCACGCTCGATGCGCTTCCGGACTGGATGCCCAAGCGACCGATGACGCTCGGTCTCGATCTGCAGGGTGGGTCTTATATCATGCTGCGCCTCGAGCGCGGCGATATCGTCAAGGAGCGAGTGGACACTGTCCTGGACGAGGTACGCGGCAACCTTCGCCAGGCGTCTATCGGCTATACCGGCCTGGCGGCGGACGGCCAGACCGTACGTTTCCGTCTTCGTGATGTCAGCCAGATCGACGCTGCCAAAGAGGCGCTGAAGGATCTCACAGCCCCCGTTTCGACCGGCCTGACCAGCGCGTCGATCATCGAAGTGACAATTAACGCGGGAACTGATGGCGCTTTCCAGCTGCTGCTCACCGATGAGGGCATCAATTACCGCGTCAGTTCTGCTTTGTCGCAGTCGATCGAAGTTGTCCGCCGCCGTGTCGACGAACTGGGCACCACCGAACCGCTGATCCTGCGCCAGGGCTCCGATCGTATCGTGGTTCAGGTTCCGGGCCTTCAGGATCCGCAGCGCCTGAAGGCGCTCCTCAACCAGACCGCCAAACTCACCTTCCATCTGGTCGATACATCGATGCCGGTCGCTGAAGCTATCAACGGTCGCCCGCCAGCAACATCGGAAGTCGTCTATTCGAACGACGATCCGCCGGTACCCTATCTGCTTGAAAAACGGGCGATCCTTTCGGGTGAAAACCTCGTGGATGCGCAGCCGGGCTTCAACCAGCAGAACAACGAGCCGATCGTTTCTTTCCGTTTTGATTCCAAGGGCGCAAAGACATTTGCCAATGTAACGCAGCAGCATGTCGGCGAGCCCTTTGCCATCGTTCTGGACAATCAGGTGATTACCGCACCGCTAATCAAGGAACCGATCATCGGTGGCGCTGGCCAGATATCTGGCCGTTTTGATCCCCAGGCAGCCAACGATCTTGCTGTTCTCCTGCGTGCCGGTGCACTTCCGGCGACATTGACTGTGGTTGAAGAACGCACCGTTGGGCCCGGCCTCGGTGCCGACTCGATCCGCGCCGGCGTGATTGCAGGCATCATCGGCCTCGTTGCCGTGATCGCCTTCATGACCTTCTTCTACGGAACGCTCGGCATCATCGCCAACATCGCGATGATCATCAACGTCGTGATGATGATTGCGATCCTGTCGCTGCTCGGGGCGACGCTGACCTTGCCGGGTATCGCGGGTATCGTTCTGACGATCGGTCAGGCGGTCGACTCCAACGTTCTGTTCTATGAACGCTTCCGCGAGGAAGTGAAGGCCGGACGTTCGATCCCGCAGGCAATGGAAGCCGGCTTCTCGAAAGCCTTCGGCACCATCATCGACGCCAACCTGACGACGCTGATCGCAGCTGTCATCCTCTTCTATATGGGGTCAGGTCCGGTGCGCGGCTTTGCCGTCACGCTTTCGATCGGTATCGTCACCACCGTCTTCACCGCTTACACTGTCTCGCGCCTGATGATTGCGATCTGGATGCGCCGGACCCGTCCGAAGACCCTGCCGAAGGGGATCCGCACCGGCTTCTTCGATTTTGCGGCCATCCGCTTCATGGCGATCCGGAACTATACGTTCACGGTTTCCGCAGCACTGACGATCGCATCGATCGCCGGGTTCGCGACGCTGGGGCTCAACCTCGGCATCGATTTCACCGGCGGCTCCGTCATCGAAGTGCAGGACAAGCGTGGTGCCGCCGATCTGGCCGACATTCGCGCGCGGCTTAACGATCTCAATCTCAGCGGCGTGCAGGTTCAGCAGTTCGGTGATCCGAGCGTGGTGCTGATCCGGGTCCAGAGCCAGGATGCCGGCGAGAATGCCGAACAGTCTGCCGTTGCCAAGATTCGTGGCGAACTCGGCGACGATTTCGATTTCCGCCGTGTCGAAGTGGTCGGTCCGTCCGTTTCGGGTGAGCTCGCGCTCACCGGTCTGATCGGGGTTGGCCTGTCGCTGCTGGCGATCATGGGCTACATCTGGATCCGGTTCGAATGGCAATTCGCTATCGGCGCCATCGTGGCGACCCTGCACGACCTGTTGCTGACGATCGGGCTCTTCGTTGTGACGGGACTGGAATTCGATATCACGAGTATTGCGGCGGTCCTGACCATCGTCGGCTATTCGCTGAACGATACCGTCGTCGTCTATGACCGCATGCGTGAAAACCTGCGCCGCTACAAGAAGATGCCGTTGCCGCTGCTGATCGATACCTCGATCAACTCGACGCTGTCGCGCACCATCCTGACCTCGGTCACGACCTTGATCGCGATTGCAGCCCTCGTGCTGTTCGGCGGCGAGGTCATCCGCGGCTTTACCATCTCGATGCTGTTCGGTGTGGTCGTTGGCACCTTCTCGTCGATCTACATTGCGGCGCCGATCCTGATCCTGTTCAAGCTGCGCCCGGAAAACTTCCAGGGCGGCGACGAACAGGATGAGGGCAAAGCCTCCACAGCGCCGGCGGTGTAAACCTTGGCAAAGGGGATCATCATTCGCGAACAGCATTTCCCCGGGCGGGCGCCGATCGATGCCTATGGCAATCACGGCTTCCGTTTTGCGGATATGAGCCATCGCGGATCGATCCTCTGCCTGCCGTCCGGTATTCACGGTTGGGGTGTGGAGGAGGGCAATCCTCTCACCGATGATCTGTTCGAGAAAGTCTTCGGCGATGCCGACGATATCGAGATCCTGCTGATCGGAACCGGCAAGCAGCTTCTGCCGCTGCCGAAACCGTTGCGGGAGGCGCTGAAGGCCCGCAACATCTCGGCGGACCCGATGTCGACCGGTGCAGCGGTGCGGACCTACAATATCCTGCTTGCAGAAGAGCGCGCAGTCGCGGCCGCCCTGATTGCCGTGGAATAGCCAATGGCAGCCGCCTCCGAAGATCCGTTCCACCATTGCCTGACGACACTGAGGCAGACCGATTTCGATCGCTATCTCGCCTGCCTGCTGTTGCCAGAAGACAAACGCGGCCCGGTCGCCGCGCTCTATGCCTTCAATGCCGAACTGGCGCGTGTGCGGGAACTGGTCCGCGATCCGCTGCCGGGCGAGATCCGGCTGCAATGGTGGCGCGATCTTCTCGAAGGTTCGGCGGCGGGCGATGCAAGCGCCAACCCGATCGCTGCCGGCCTGATGCGGACGATCGACACATTTCGCCTGCCACGGACGCCGCTTGCCACCATGACCGAGGCGCGCATCTTCGATCTCTATGACGATCCGATGCCGGACCGCCAGGCTTTCGAACTCTATGCCGGCGAGACCGCATCTGCGCTCATCCAATTGACGGCTTTGGTGCTGGATGCCGAAGCGGCGCCCTCAGTGGCCAGTGCAGCCGGACATGCCGGCATTGCCCAACTCGTGGCGGGTTGTCTGCTGCTTCTGCCTTACCACCGCAGCCGTCACCAGATCTATATCCCCGGCGATATTCTGGCGGCCACCGGCCTGACAGCAGAGACGTTTCTGGCCGGCGAGGAGCGTAACAGGATCGCGGCGGCTATTGCTGCTTTCTCCGGTTTCGGTCGCGATCACCTGCGCAAGGCAAGAGCGGAATCTTCGTCCGTCAAAGGCGGCGTCAAGGCGGCCTTCCTGCCCGTGTCGCTGGCCGAAAGCGTGTTTGCGAAAGCCGAGCGGGCAGGGGCAGATCTGCTGGATCGACCCTTGCATCTGTCGCCGCTTGGCCGTCAATGGCGGCTCTGGCGCGCCTCGCGCCGCAAGGCTTTCTGAAGCGCCTGACGCGATTCGCGACAGCTTCACCCTTCGCTAACCATTCGCCCGTATCCTCTTCTGAAGTGTACCGGTGAACCGGCGAGCGTTGCCATGAGTTTTGCGTTGGGAATGAAGGGCAGTCGGGCCCTGCTGCCGGCTCTTGTGGTGCTTGTGGTGGCCGGATGTTCGGGCCCCATGGTGCCGCCGGAAGATATCGATGGAGAGACGCGGGTCTCCTCCATTCCGCCGGCCAAAATCCGTGAAGATGTGAACTATGCCGCCCAGCCGGAACCGGCGCAGGTGGCCGATGATCAGATCGATTATCTCAACACGCCCAATCTTGCTGCTGTCGATCCGAAGCCGGAAGCAACCGAGGCCGCACCATCGCTTGCCGATCCGTCTCCCGCAGAGGATGGCGTCAATATCGATTCCGCCCTGGGCGTTGAGCCCGAGCCGGTGGGCCTCGCAGAAGAGCAGGCCAACGACATAGCCGAGAAGAACACCAGCCAGCCTGTGGTTGACGGGATCGGAACCGACACGCCGGTGGCGCTCAATCCGGCGGCAGAACCAGCGTCGAAGTCCACTCCAGGCGAGTTCGGTACCATCGCAAGCGAAATCACGCCGCCATCCCGCCGTGTCGACCGTTCGAAGGAAACCGAAGTTGCCTTCATTCCGCGCTTTTCGAACCCCGAACAGATTCCCGAATCCTATGGCGGGCTGACGGCTGCCGATCGATCCTGCCGCGCCGAGCTCAAGAAACTCGGAGTGAAGTTCCGCGAGATCGATCCGATTGCCGACGGTGCCAATTGCGGCATTCCGCACCCGATCGAGGTCAGCGGCTTTTCCGGCGGCATCACGCTCAAGCCGGCCGCGAAACTCAACTGCAACATCACCCGCAGTTTCGCGAAGTGGGTGAAGTACGAGTTGGTGCCATCGTCCCGCTATCGATATTTTTCCGGCATCGACACGATCTATCAGATGTCGTCCTACTCCTGCCGCAAGATGAATTCGAAATCCTCCAATCCCTGGTCGGAACATGCCAAGGGCAATGCGATCGATATCGGAAAGTTCGTCCTGAAATCCGGCAAGGAAATCGATGTCCGCAAGAAGAGTATCTTCGCCTTCCGCGAAAAAGGATTGCTGAAAGCGGTACGCTCGGATTCGTGCAAGTATTTCAATACGGTGCTCGGGCCGGGAAGCGATCCGCATCACAAGGATCATTTCCACTTCGACCTCAGGACCCGCAAGTCCGGCTATCGGCACTGCGACTAGAATGCCATCGAGCCTGACGATTCCTGCTACAGCTTTTTAACAGAAGCGTACCGGCGGACGAAAAACTGCGCTTGCTGTCGCCAGACCTCGGGCGCAAAGAACGTCAAAAAGGACGTTCCCATGCCGCCAGTGTCTGAAATCATCCTGTTTGCATCGCTGTTGATTGCCGCCGGCGCCGTTGCCGGCATTCTTGCCGGTCTGTTCGGCGTCGGAGGCGGGGCCATCCTCGTGCCGGTTTTTTACCAGGTCTATGGGCTCGTGGGTGTCGATGACGCCGTGCGCACCCATGTGGCGGTCGGAACGTCGCTCGCCATCATCGTTCCAACCTCGATCCGTTCTTTCAATGCGCATCGCAAACGCGGCGCGGTCGATATGAAGATCCTGAAAGACTGGGCGATCTGGCTGCCGCTCGGCACCATCCTGGCCTCGGCCATTGCCGCCTACATATCGGGTGCAGCGCTGCGCACCATCTTCGCTGTCCTCTCGCTCCTCATTGCCCTCAGAATGTTCCTCAACCGCGAAAGCTGGCGGTTCGGTGACCAGATGCCGGGCGGTTTTCTCAATGCGGTCGCCGGTGCCGGCATCGGCCTCTTTTCCGGCCTGATGGGTGTGGGTGGCGGCGTGTTGTCCAATCTCTGGATGACGCTCTGGGGCCGCACCGTGCACCAGTCTGTCGCGACGTCATCCGGCGTTGGGGTGTTGATCTCGATCCCCGGATTGATCGGCTACGCCTGGGCCGGTTGGGGCGAGGCGGGCCTGCCGCCCTTTTCCACCGGCTTCATCAACTGGATCACCGTTCTGCTCGTCATTCCCGTGACACTGATGACAGCGCCGGTGGGCGTGCGGCTCGCACATGCCATGTCGCGCCGCCAGCTCGAGGTCGGGTTCGGCCTCTTCCTGGTCGCGGTCTCCGCCCGCTTCTTCTACAGCCTGCTCTGAAGGCCGCTCAGTTCTTGAGCTTCAGCTGTTCGCCGGTGAAGGCGAAGGAAGAGAGGGTTTCGAGAAAGGTCATCCCAAGCAGGCTCTGATCCAACCGTCCGCGTTCGGCAATGCCGGCACGGACATTGGTCCGTTCGATGCCGCCGATCGAAACCGTCGACAGCGTGACATAGGCGGTCCTGGCCGGTCCATTGGCCGTCATCACCGTCGCGTCGAAATCGAGCGTGGCCGGGTTGAGGCCGATGCGCTCGGCATCCTCATAGGTCAGGGCGATCGAGCTTGCGCCGGTATCGACCATCATGCTCACGCCAACGCCATCGATCACCGTATCGGCATGAAAATGGCCATTGTCGCCGCGATAGAGGATCACCGTGTTGAAGCCGTTCTCGTCTGTGATGGTGGCGGCGCGGCCCGGGATCAGGCCAGCCGACATCCGCGAGGCGAAATCCTGCGCGTCGTAACGATAGAGATAGCCGGCCACGAGCCCGAGCCCGATCACCGTCCAGAGAATAAAATTGCGGGCCGCTTCGCCCCAGTTGCGCTGGGAGGCGATGACGCCGCCACTGACGAGCGCCAGAAGCATGGCGTAATAGACGAAGGACATGGATTGCTCGGTGTCGATCGAGCCGACGCCGCCGGAACCCAGAGCCAGTTTGAGCAGAAGAAGGGCGCCGAGAATGACAGCGATGATGATCAGAAGTCGCGTCACGTTGCCTGCCCCTCCCGCGCCATGCGGGTCCGGCGGGTTTCACGTCGCGGCTTGCGCTCGACCGTTTCCAGCCGGGCCGGGAGACTGTCCATGATCGCCCGGCGCTCGCTGCTCGTATAGCTCGTCCAGGCGCCGATCTCCGCTTTCGTGCGACCGCAGCCGAAACAAAATCCGGTTTTATCGTCGATCGAACAGACGAGAATGCAGGGCGATTCCATGGCGACCTCTTTGGTTATGCCGCTTATGTGGTTATGCGAAGGAAAACGGCAAGCGTCGCGAGGGCAGCCATCTCCGAAATCTGCTGTGTCGCGCCGATCGTATCGCCAGTGTGGCCGCCGAGGCGGGTGCGGGTGCGACTGGTAAAGGCAATCGTCGCGACAGCGGTTGCGCCCAGCGTGAGGAGGGCGAGCAGGAACGAACCGCAATACCAGAGGATGGCGCCGGCGATTATAGCGCCCAGCGCCAGGCTCACGGGAACCTGTTCGGCCGCGGGTGCGCCTGAAGCAACGGCAACGCCGTCGGTGCGGGCGGGTGGCAATTGCGACCAGTGCCACACAAGCGCTGCGCGGCTGAGCGCGCCGAGCGCCGCATAGGCAAAGCCGGCAGGTCCCGGCAACATCAGCGAACCGATGGCCGAAAGTGCGCTTGCCCGGATGCCGAAGGAGAGGATGAGTGCAACGGCGCCATAGCTGCCGATCCGGCTGTCGCGCATGATCAGCAGCGCCTTTTCCCGGTCACGGGCGCCGCCAAGACCGTCGGCGCTGTCGGCAAGGCCATCCTCGTGCAGCGCACCCGTGATCAGCGTATGCGCGGCAAGAGCGAGGAAAGCGGCGATGAGCGGTTGCTGGCCGAGAGCGAGAGCAAGGGCAAAGACGGCGGCCGGCGGCAGGCAGATGAGAAAGCCCGCAACCGGAAAGGCACGGACGGCCCGGCTCAACGAGCCGTCGAAATCGCGAAAATAGCGATCCGCAACCGGGATCCGGCTCAGAAATCCGGTCGCCCTGGCGATATCGGTGATGAAGTCATTGGCCGGCACGTCTGTACTCCTTACGTCCACCGGAGGCGTGTTTGGCTGTTGCTCCCCGGTGTCTGTGCCGATAATAGAGAGCGCGCACGACCTTGGAAACGAATTTCCGGAGCATTCACAGCATGAGCATCACCGGCCTGCCTTTCGACGATTTCCGCACTCTCATCGATAACCTTCCCGGACCGATGACGCAGGCGCTGGTGGATGCGCGCGATCGCGACAAACAACTGACCAAGCCGCCGGGTTCGCTCGGACGGCTCGAGGAAATCGCCTTCTGGCTGGCGGCCTGGACCGGGCGCAAGCCGGCTGTCAACCGGCCGCTCGTGGCGATCTTTGCCGGCAATCACGGTGTGACGCGCCAGAAAATCACGCCCTATCCGCCCGAAGTGACCAAGCAGATGGTCGCGAATTTTTCCAATGGCGGTGCGGCGATCAACCAGATCTGTGCCACCAACGATCTCGGACTGAAGGTTTTCGACCTGGCGCTGGACTATCCGACCGGCGACATCACCGAGGAGGCAGCGCTCTCGGAACGCGATTGCGCCGCCACCATGGCGTTCGGCATGGAATCGATTGCCGGCGGCACCGATCTTCTCTGCATCGGTGAAATGGGGATTGGCAACACGACCATTGCGGCCGCCATCAACCTGGCGCTCTATGGCGGCACCGCCGAGGACTGGGTGGGGCCCGGCACGGGTTCGGAGGGCGATGTTCTTGAGCGCAAGATCCGCGCCGTCGAAAAGGCGGTTGAATTCCACAAGGATCATCTCTCCGATCCGCTCGAAATCCTCCGCCGTCTGGGCGGGCGCGAAATCGCGGCCATGGCGGGCGCCATTCTCGCCGCACGCGTCGAGCGGATTCCGGTGATCATCGACGGTTATGTCGCGACTGCGGCGGCGGCAATTCTCAAGGCGGCAAATCCCTCGGCGCTCGATCATTGCCTGATCGGACATGTTTCCGCTGAGCCTGGCCATCTGCGCGCCATCGAGAAACTCGGCAAGACGCCGATCCTGGCGCTTGGCATGCGGTTGGGCGAGGGGACAGGTGCCGCTCTGGCCGCGACCATTGTTCGGTCTGCGGCGGCTTGTCACACCGGCATGGCAACCTTTGAAACCGCTGGTGTCTCAAATAAGTCCTAATTAAGGAATGAGCCATGCGCATGTTAGAATGGTCCCGACACGGTCGTTGACGCGACCTGGTCGGGTGGGGAGAGGTGCATGGCTTTGTCATTCGTTGGGCGCAGACCGCAGGTTCCTGCGGTTCTGCTGGCTGTTCTCGTTGCCATCGGCGTTCTGGCAACCGCCAATGACACGTTCTGGCGCCATTCCGTCCAGGCCTTCGGTGGCAACTACAGCCTGTTTGCCTTTGGTGGCGCTGTATTTCTGCTCTTTGCGGCGGCCCTCGTCCTCGTCGCCTATCCTTACCTTCTGAAGACCATTGCGATTCTCGCTTTCGCTGTGTCTGCGCCGGCTGCCTATTACACGGACACATTCGGCACCATCATCAACTCCTCGATGATCGAGAATGCGGCGACGACGACGGTCACGGAAGCGCGCTATCTCGTAACGTTCGATCTCCTCCGGCATCTCGTCCTCTTTGCGCTGGTGCCGATCTGTCTTGTGCTCTGGGTGCGGATCAGCCCGGTCTCGTTCCTGCGCAGGCTAATACGGAATATTGCTGTTGCGGCTCTGTTCCTCATCCTGTCTGCCGGACTGATCTACAGTGAGCTGGGTGTGATCATCGTCTCGCTCAGGCAGGACCGTGTAATCGTCGAAACGCTCAACCCGACCGGCCCGGTCAGTTCGGCCATCAAATATGCTGCCCGTGCTGCAGCCGATGCAAAAGTTGAGATGGCTCCGCTCGGACGCGATGCCAAGCGAGGCGCCTGGATTTCGGCATCCCGCAAGCCTGTCGTTCTCGTGGTGGTGGCCGGAGAGACGGCGCGTGCTGCGAATTTCTCGCTCAACGGCTACGATCGGGAAACCAATCCCGAACTCTCGCGCCTCGACATCGTCAACTATCCGAATGTATCGAGTTGCGGCACCGACACGGCGGAATCCTTGCCATGCATGTTTTCCAACTTCGGGCGCGAAAACTATTCCAAGAGCAAGGCCTGGGCGAGCGAATCCCTGATGAATGTCGCAACACATGCTGGCATCGAGGCGATCTGGTGGGACAACAACACCGGCGACAAGGGCATTGCGCGCGGCATTTCGTATGAAAGCCTGACGCATGCGAAGGAGCCCGAACATTGTAAGGACAATGAATGTCGGGACAGCGTCTTCCTGTCACGGCTGGAAAAACTCGTTTCGACAGCCAACAAGGATACGCTGGTGGTGCTGCACCAGATCGGCTCGCACGGACCGGCCTATTACATGCGCTATCCGGACGATCTGCGCCGTTTCGTACCGGACTGTCGCACGCCGCAGATCACCTCCTGCAGCCATGAGGAAGTGGTCAATGCCTACGATAACTCCATCCTCGCCACGGATCGTTTCCTGGCCGATGTCATCGCAATCCTGAAGAACCATCAGGCCTCGGTTGATGGCGCGATCTACTATGCGTCAGACCATGGCGAATCCCTTGGCGAGAACGGGCTTTTCCTGCATGGAACACCCTATTCGATCGCGCCGGAGGTCCAGACGCATGTTCCGATGATTGCCTGGTTTTCAGAGAGCTACCGGAGCCGGTCGGGGCTCGATCGCGACTGTCTGTTGAAGCGGACGGACGAGGCCTATTCGCACGACAACTTCTTCCACTCGATCCTTGGTCTTCTCGATATTCAAACATCGGTTTACAACCCGGGACTGGATATGTTCAAAGACTGCCGCAAGAAATAGCGGTGGTGTTTGAATGTTGGAAACTGAAGGCAAGAAAACCGGCCTGGCGCATCTTTTCGCAGCCGCCAGCTATTCCTGGCATGGCTTCTGGCGTGTTCTCAAGGAATCTGCTTTCCGCCATGAGATCTTGTATTTTCTTGCCGGTCTGATCGCTTTCTGGCTGGTCGATGCAACGATCGGCGAATATCTTCTGCTGACCCTGATTTTCCTGATCATGTTCGGCTTCGAAGCGCTGAATACAGCCATTGAGGAACTGGTCGACCGCGTGTCGCCGGAACGATCGGAGATGGGCAAACATGCCAAGGATCTGGGGTCCTTTGCCGTCTTTTGCATGTTGTTGGCAGCAGCGATCTATATCGCCTATGTCGTTTTTCTCTGATTGAGGGCAGTCCCCTCAGGCAAAGCTTTTCCTGCGACGATCGACCGCGTGGGTCTCCTCGACTGCCGCCACTGTCTGCAGCACACGCTTTGCCGGCAGGATGGCGATGACCTCGGTTCCTTCGCGCAATTTCGACTTCAGAAGGAACTGGCCATCGTGCTTGTGGAGGATTGCCTGGACGATCGGCAAACCAAGACCCGTGCCCTGTTCTGCGCTCTTGATGGCGATCGAGCCCTGACCAAAGGCGGAGAGAACGACGGGGATTTCCTCCTCCGGAATTCCGGGACCATTGTCCTTGATCGACACATATTGGCCGCCCGAAGCGGTCCAACCCACCTTGACCTGAATTTCTCCGCCCTTGGGCGTGAATTTCACGGCGTTGGACAGGAGGTTAAGAATCACCTGCCGAATGGCTTTCTCATCGGCCCAGATGGCAGGCATTGACGGTTCAAACTGGTCATGAATCTGGATGTTCTTTGCCTTGGCGCGCAGTTGCACCATGCCGATGCAATCCTCCGTCATGTCGACCAGCTGAACGGTTTCCTCGTTCAGTTCGTAACGACCGGCTTCGATGCGCGACAGATCGAGGATTTCATTGATGAGATCGAGCAGATGTTTGCCCGACGCATGGATGTCGCCGACATATTCCTTGTAGATCTGATTGTTGAGCGGTCCCATGACTTCCGTTGCCATGACTTCAGAGAAGCCGAGAATGGCGTTAAGCGGCGTTCTGAGCTCATGGGACATCGATGCAAGGAAACGTGACTTGGCCAGATTGGCTTCCTCAGCGCGGCGTCGCGCCTCGTCGGAAAGCGACTTGGCCATTTCCAGTTCCGCGATCAGATCGTCCTTTTCCGACTGGAAGGAAAGAAGCTGCAGATTGGCGCTGTAAAGGCGCGCGGTCAGGAAGGCGAAAAAGGCAACCGAGGTCGTGAACATTGCCGTCAGCGCCATATCCATCGGATCGCGCGACAGCGCCGAAATGAAGGCGAGGGCAATCACCACCGGCATGAAGGTGACGAGCGTTGACGACCGCAGCATGAAAACGAGGAAGGAGGTCGCCGACAGCACGATCAGCAGTGCGGAACCCTTGAAATAGAAATAGCCGCTTTCGCAGCCGTCGCAGCCGATGAAGGAGAACCAGGCCCAGCAGCAGCCGGTGAGGAATTGCGACAGCAATAGCCGGCGCTGCCAGGTTGAGGCATTGTCGGTCGTGATGGTGCTGGCGCGGGCCCGGTTCGCGATCAGGATGTTTATGGAATGCACGAAAAGCGAGGCGAGCATCCACGGGAACAGATTGATCGTCGTGAAGAAGTAGTTGCTGAACAGACCGACCAGAATGACGAACAATGGCTGCAATGCCGCGCTCTGCTTTGCAGTGGAGAGATAGACTTCCAGCATTTCGCGATCGAAATTGGTGGAGATGCCGCCATGGGTCTGCAGGCGCTCGCGGGTATGCTTGACCGCTTTCGCGACATCCGTGTTTCTGGACGGGCGCGATCGGTCGACAATGATCTTATCGGGCGACGAACTGGCGTTTTGACTCATGACGACTAACGGATACTCGCAGCAAGCAGGAACGAGACTATCGCCGAAATCTTAAGAAGATGCTTCCGTGCTAAGGATTTGTTTGCCATGAAAGAGGTCGTGGCAATGGCCGGGATTCGGAATTGAATCGATGTTTTCCAACAGGTTATACGACGTTCTTGTCGCGGTCTGTTTCATCCTTCTCCTGGCGCTTATCGCAGCGAAAGTCGGTGAGGATAATGCCGTGCGACTGACCGGTCGCTTCGTAGCGGCCGATGGGGACAGCCTCGCACAGGATGGACGCCGTTTGCGGCTTCTCGGCATCGATGCGCCGGAACTTGCCCAGACCTGTCGTCGGGACGGAAAGGAATGGCCTTGCGGGAAAGAGGCGCGCGCGGCACTTTCGGCGCTCGTATCGGATACTGATGTGCTTTGTCGCGGCGCCGAACTGGATAAATTTGGCCGTCTCCTGGTGCGTTGCCATCGCGGGGAAGAAGATATCAATGCCGCGATGGTGCGGTCGGGATTGGCGGTTGCCTATGGTGCCTATGAGCGCGAGGAGGAAGACGCACGGACACAGAAGCTTGGGCTCTGGGCTGGCGATTTCGCGCTTCCATCGGAATGGCGGCGACGCCATGGTGGACGGGACGATGCCCGTGATGTCCATAGGAGCGGATTTGATTTCTGATGAGACTGGAAGAGGAGGATGGAATGAAACTTTATGACAGTGACTGGGCACCCAATCCGCGGCGCGTGCGCCTATTTCTGGCCGAAAAGAACATGCATGTCGATCGCGTCGATGTCGATCTCAAGACCCTGAAGCACAAGACGCCGGAATTCTCCGAGATCAATGCTCTGCAGCGGGTGCCAGTGCTGGAACTCGATGATGGTACCCGGATTTCCGAATCGGTTGCGATCTGCCGCTATCTCGAGGAGATCCAGCCGGATCCGCCGCTCTTTGGCCGCGATGCACGCGAAAAGGCGCTCGTCGAAATGTGGAACCGGCGGGTGGAGCTGAATTTCTTCGCCTCCGTCGCCGCAGCGTTTCGGCATCTGCATCCGGCCATGGCCGCCGCAGAGGTGCCGCAGGTAAAGGATTGGGGCGAAGCGAACAAGATTAAGGCCATGGAGGCGCTTGCCTTCCTCGATCAGGCTCTCGCCGATCGACCTTTCCTCACTGGTGACGCCTTTTCGATTGCCGATATCACGCTGCTGGTCGCCTATGATTTCATGAAGCCGGCCCGCCTGAAATGTCCGGACGAGCTGGAAAACATCCGCCGCTGGTATGATGCGGTCAGCCAGCGCCCAAGCGCCGGCGTGCAATGACGGGGACGGAAGCGGTAGGCCAAGTCGCAGCCGAGATCTCGGCCTGCAGGATCTGTCGCGATGAACCGATCGGCGGCGACCGTTTCCGGCTGCCGCATGAGCCGCGGCCGGTTGCGGTTCTGTCGACGACGGCGCGCATTCTGATCGCGGGTCAGGCGCCCGGTAAACGCGTGCATGACACCGGCATTCCGTTCAACGATCCGTCCGGCGACCGGCTGCGGACCTGGCTCGGCGTCGACCGGTCGGTTTTCTACGATGCGGCGAAGTTCGCGATCGTACCGATGGGCTTCTGTTTCCCCGGTTATGACGACAAGGGATCCGACCTGCCGCCGCGTCGGGAATGTGCTCCGGCCTGGCGGAGGAAGGTGATCGCCACCATGCCGCAGATTCGGCTGGTGCTTGCGATCGGCCATTATGCCCAGGCCTGGCATCTGGGAGCGGCCGCCTCCCGCTCGATGACGGAAACGGTCAGGGAATGGCGGCGGCATCTCGACCATGGCGTTCTGCCGCTACCGCATCCGAGCTGGCGCAACACCGGCTGGCTCCGGAAAAATCCCTGGTTCGAAGGCGAGGTGCTGCCGGAATTGCGGCGTCTTGTTTTGCAGTGGATTATTTGAAACAGGATTCCGCCACGGGCCCCATTTCATGTATGTGTGAGAAAATTATTTTGCCCGGAGGCGTTTATGGACCGGCTCGACAGAAAGATCCTGAGGCTGTTGCAGGAAGATTCGACGCTTGCAGTGGCCGACCTCGCCAAGAAGGTTGGCCTGTCGACGACACCCTGCTGGCGGCGCATCCAGAAGATGGAAGAGGACGGTGTCATCCGCCGTCGCGTGGCCATTCTGGACCCCATCAAGGTCAATACCAAGGTCACGGTGTTCGTTTCCGTCCGCACCAGCAGTCATTCGATCGAATGGCTGAAGCGCTTCTCCGAAGTGGTGGTGGAGTTTCCCGAAGTGGTCGAGTTCTATCGCATGAGTGGCGATGTGGACTATCTCTTGCGCGTGGTCGTGCCGGATATCGGTGCCTATGACGCTTTCTACAAGCGCCTGATCGCCAAGATCGAGATCCGCGACGTCTCTTCGGCCTTTGCGATGGAGCAGATCAAATACACGACCGAACTGCCGCTCGACTATATGGTGCTGGAAACCGCCAAGAACGTCGAGGAGTAACGTTGGTTCCCGGTCGCGCCTGAAACCGGATCACGGCTTCAGGCGGGCGATGATCTTGGGCGAGGTGAGTTCGCGTACGGCATCCTTGCCGATCCAGCGCGCTGTCTTGTCATCATCGGATGCCAGTCTCTCTGCTAGCGCCAGCGCCGGACCATGACAGCCGCGGTTGCGCTTGCCGATATTGCGCAGCGCCCAGTTCACCGCCTTGCGCACGAAATTGCGCGGGTCGCGCGCATGCCGGTCGATCAGCGGTATCCAGGCGAGCAGCGTCGCATCCGGCTCCTTCTTGAGGTGAACGGCTGCACCGGCGATCATCGCAAAGGCGGTGCGACGGACAAATTCGCGCTCGTCGCCGGCAAAAAGCGGCACAAGTTCCGCCTCGAGCCGCGCTTCCACGAAAAGATCGGCTGCGGTATCGACGATTTCCCAGGAGTTGAAATCTTCGGCGAGGCGGATCGCGTCCTGCTGCGTCAGTTTCTTCGGATCGAACGTATAGAGAGCGAGCATGCGCGCCTCGCGGATATCCGTCGCCCACAGCAGGAAGGCACGCGCATGATCCTTCTTTATCTTGCGCGCGATCGCCTGCATCACCGGGTTCGAGATGCCGAGTGCCGTCTCTGTCCGGATGCCGAAACGGCCCATGCCTTCGATGTTTGTCGCGTTCCTGAGGCCACGAAGATGCGCCAGGATCGTTTCGACGTCGGAGTATGGGCCAAGTTCGTTCATTTTTCGAGCCTTGCCAAGAGCGAAGACGTATCCCACCGCTTGCCACCCATGGCCTGGACATCGCCATAGAACTGGTCGACGAGGGCTGTTACCGGAAGCTTGGCGCCGTTGCGGCGGGCTTCCGACAGGCAGATCGCAAGATCCTTGCGCATCCAGTCGACGGCAAAGCCGAAATCGAACTTGCCTTCATTCATCGTCTTGTGGCGGTTTTCCATCTGCCAGGAACCGGCGGCACCCTTGGAAATCACCGCGATCAGCGCTTCGATATCAAGCCCGGCCTTCTTGCCGAAGTGGATGCCTTCGGCGAGGCCCTGTACGAGGCCGGCGATGCAGATCTGGTTGACCATCTTGGCGAGCTGGCCGGAGCCGGCCGGGCCCATCAGGCCGACCATCCGCGCATAGGCATCGATAACCGGGCGGCTGCGTTCGAAGATCTCCTGCTTGCCGCCGCACATCACGGTCAGTACGCCGTTTTCAGCGCCGGCCTGGCCACCGGAGACCGGCGCATCGATGAAGTGGCATCCGCGGGCTTCGGCGGCTGTTTCGAGTTCGCGCGCGACTTCCGCACTTGCTGTCGTATTGTCGATCAGCACGGCGCCCGGCTTCATCGCAGAAAGGCAGCCATCGGCGCCGATCGTCACCGAACGGAGATCGTCGTCATTGCCGACGCAGGTGAAGACATAGTCGGCATCCTTTGCTGCGTCCGCCGGGGTGAGCGCGAAACGGCCACCGAACTGTGCCACCCACTTTTCGGCTTTTTCGGTCGTGCGGTTATAGACGGTAACGTCATGTCCGCCCTTGACCTTGAGGTGGCCCGCCATCGGATACCCCATGACGCCCAAACCGATGAAAGTGACCTTTGCCATGAAAAACTCCCGCAATCTGATTGATTGCGGGAGATGTACATCATGCGCCGGCCAAGGGAAAGGCGAGGGCGGAGTTGTCAGCTCTGTTTGTCGGAGGGGGAGGATTTGGCTTCCGGTTTTCCTTCATCCGCGGAAACATCCGTTACTTCCGTCGCGGGTTCTTGCGAGATGGATACCGGCCCCTCGCTTGGCTCGACGGACAGGGCTACAGGATCCGCCACTTCCTGTAGCGCCGCATTCGGGTCAGGTGCGAGTGAGCCTGCCGCGTCAGTTTGGTCAACCTCGTCTTCGCCAGTCGCGCCATCCTGCTTGCCATCCTGCCCAGCATTTTTCTGACCGTTTTCATCCACGATCTCGCTTTGGCCGGGAGCGACAGGAGTATCTCCGCCGTCAACAATTGGCGGGTCAACGGGCGCGGGCTCCGGAGCCGGGTCGGGAGGCGGGCAAGGTGGGCAGTTCGGATAGTGTGGGCAGTCTGACTTCGCCGGTTGCTGATTGGCAAGGTGGCGCTTGGAGTCCCGAAAGCAGTCGGCATCTTCGCCGAGACTGTCGCTGATATCGAGCCAGAGGCGCCGCAGGCGGCGGATATGCAGATCATCGCTGATCCAGGCCATCATATGTTCGATAGCCTCGGAAAAGGTGTCGAGGTTTTTCTTCTGCTGAGCCACATCATCAGCCTTGTTGCCCGGCTGAACCTGATCGCGTGCCCAGGCACAATATTCCTCGACATTGACCTGTCGGGTAACGTTGTTGGTATCGCGAATGAGGAAGCGGAACTGGCTGATCGCTGCCGCCTTCTTGAGATTGTCGGACGGCGCAAACAGAATTGCCGCATAGATGTCGTCATAGGCCGCCGGTGAGTGGATACTGTCGATTGCCCGCTCGAGATCGAAGATGGTCCGGATATTGATCTCCCGGAACATCAGGAATTTTTCCTGCCCGACGATATGGCAGAGCTGTGCCTGGGCGATCCAGTCGATCGCCTGGTAAATCCCGTAGGGCGTTTCGATATGCAGCATCACGGGGTTATAGGTTGCCAAGTTTTGCACATCACAGATGCCGCATTCCTCGAGGCGGAACCGCGTCTCGAAGTCGATGCCGTCGATGATGTCGAGTGATGTGACCCGTGATATCTCCGTGAAACGATCATCGGTGGTCTTGATGAACGATATCAGCGATTGCATCTTGATCAGCAGAAACCTGGACGCACTGGTGGGGAGTAACCCGAGGGCAGGCGCAAACGCAAACCAGATCCAGGGAATCTCCGGAACCGGATCGCCTTTAGGTGTTTCGGCCGACGCCGTGGCCTGTGTGGTGGTTGGATCGGTTGCATCGGGTGTGCTCTCCGTGCCGTTTTCGGTAACGGGAGTGGGAGTCTCGGGCGTTGCCGGCTTGGACGCTTCGGCATTCGCCATTTGGTCAAGCTTCGCCACGACATCGGTCGGAAGCAGCAAGCGCCCGACATTCGCCATCGGGTCGGGAAAAGCCCGGTAGATGATCATGATCAGGAGGACGGAAAAGACGATCTCCCCGGTATGACGAAGGATGGCAAAACTGGACAGATCATAGACGGCCAGGCAGCGCAGCAGCATGCGCAATGCGCCGATGAAGGCGCCGCAGAAGGCGAGAGCGCCAATGACCAGCATGTGCTCGCTTGTGGTGGCCGGCGCCTGACAGTTCAAGACGGCTCGAAAATCACAATGAAAGGCACCCAACAGGGCCTGGAAGCCGAAATAGCTGACGATGACAAGGCCGAGGGAGGCAACGAAGACGCGGTTGCTGGAGCGAGACCCAGCCCGGGTGGCGATCTCGATGTATTTTTTGAGTTTTTCCTCTTCGGAGCTTTGCTGCTCCCCGTCGATTTTGTCGAGTTCTTGTTGGTCTGTCACGGACACCCGGATATCGGACACGTATTTCGACTTCACGAACTCGAAACTGGGATTTTGCGTCGGTCCCCTTCTTTCGGCCTCACCTTGCTTCTCGTTCGAATAGAGTTTGAAGGATTGCATGAAGTCGAGAATGGTGCGGAGGCGCTTGATCAACAATTCATTGCGAGAATAGATCAGCAAGAACGGCGCCAGAGCCGCAAGCAGCAGCACATAAATATTGACGGTTTGGTGGAAAGCCGAGAAAGCCACACTGACATAATGCCAGGTCGCGTTACCGAAATTATAGAGCTGGTCCATGATATTTGCGTCTCCCCTGTTTTCAGGATTAGAGACGCAACTTTGTTTTAGTTCTAGC
Source organism: Fluviirhizobium alvei (assembly GCF_030551875.1). Lineage (GTDB taxonomy): Bacteria > Pseudomonadota > Alphaproteobacteria > Rhizobiales > Rhizobiaceae > Rhizobium_E > Rhizobium_E alvei. The sequence goes on from NZ_JAUOZU010000006.1 coordinate 346,981, forward strand.
GACCGAGTATCCGCAAAAGTTGCATATGCAACTCTGAATTTCAGTTCACTTCATTTTTGCGATCACAAGATGGCCCGGGGTTGGTTCGCCCTCTTCGAGCCGGACAGTAATGTCCTGCATTTCGACGAGTTCGAACCCGGCTGCGGTAAGGACGCGCTTGACGTAGTCGCCCTTGTGGGCGAAGCGCTGATGGCCGCCGACCTTGAAATCCTGGTCGCCGAAGGCCTCATCGGGCAGGGTTTCGGAGGAGAAGATGAAATAGGTGCCGGACTGGCTGTTCTCGGCCACGCCGAAGAACATTTCCTCCAGGAAGCCCAGATAGGGCAGAACGTCGGTGGCGGTCACGATATCGAAGGGGCCGTCCTCGTTGTCTTCGAGATAATCGACGACTTCGGCGACATAGAGGGTCTCGTAGAGATCCTTCTCATGGGCGATCTCGACCATGTTTTCCGAAAGATCGAGGCCGACCATTTCATCGACCATGTCGCGCAGGGTCCCGCCGGTCAGTCCGGTGCCGCAGCCGAGATCGAGCAGCTTCTTGAACGGCCCGAGCCCGAGTTCCTGCAGGCGCTGGCGCACCATCACCGGTACGCAATATTGCAGTTGCTCGACGAGGATCTCCTCGAAAGCTTCGGCATGCTGGTCGAACAGCGTTTCGACATAGGCATCCGGCGCCTTGGGCGGCGTCTCTCCGAGACCAAGCGATGCGAGCCGCACGGCGGCACCGCCATGGTCCTCAGGGTCGAGTTCCAGCACCTTGCGATAACCCTTGGCAGCCTTTTCGAGTTCGCCCGCCTTCTCGGCAGCAAGCGCATCGTTATAGGCCTTGGCCAAAGCCTTCTCGTCGATCTTCTTTGCCATGCACCTGCAATCCCGTTCAGCGTTTGGCCGGTATTAAGCCCCGCGCGCCGAGATGGCAAGCGATGTCAGTGGAGGATGAAATCACCCTTGATGGCGCGCCATTCGGTTGGCGAGATCAGCTTCCAGTGAACGTAGCGCACGGAGTGCAACGGTCCCTCGAGCTTTTCCTGCCAGAATTTCAGAAAGGCCTTCATTTCGGGGAAGTGTGGATCGAGATCATAATGCTGCCAGATGAATTTCTGCAGCAGACTCTTATGATCCGGCAGACGGTAAAGAATTTCCGCTGTCGTCAGGCCGTAGCCCTTCATGCGCATGTCGAATTCTCGGTTCATTGGCAATCTCTCTTTGTTTGGTTCCCGGAGTTTGCCCTATGAATTTAGCGCCCCATTTGGTTAACGCAACGTTAATCTGGCTGAAGAAAGCCTATTTTACTGTTGAAAAACAGCGTGTTAGCAGCGAGTGACTGTGAGTGCTGCCAAGGTGCGTATTTCGGGCTTTGGCACGTCTGCCCGGTATTTGACCGGTGCGGGCGCCGTTGCGCCCGAGCTCAATCCGTTCGCGGAACAGCGCTTCAGCGCTTGAGATGACGGGTGAGGCGGCGCTCGATGACGTTCCAGAAATTTCGCAACGCCTCGACGATCGTCAGATAGAGCAGACCAGCCCAGAGATACATCTGCATGTCGAAGGTGCGTGAATAGGCGCGCCTGGTTTCGCCCATCAGGTCGAACACGGTCACGATCGCCACAATGGCCGATCCCTTGATCATCAGGATGATTTCGTTGCCATAGGGGCGCAGCGCAACAATCAGCGCCTGCGGCATGATGATCCTGAGATAGGTTACATAGCCGCCGAGGCCGAGGGCGTGTGCCGCCTCTCTCTGTCCACGCGGCACGGATTCGATGGCCCCGCGCAGGATTTCCGCCTGGTAGGCAGCGGTGTTCAGCGTGAAGGAAAGCAGGGCGCAGTTATAGGCTTCGCGGAAAAACCACCAGAGGCCCACCGCTTCGAGCTGCGGCTTGAAACTGCCGAAACCATAATAGATGAGATAAAGCTGCGCGATCAGCGGCGTGCCGCGGAAGAAATACACATAGCCATAGGCGATCGCCGAAAGAATGCGCGATCCGCTCATGCGGGCAAATGCCACCGGCAGCGACAGGAGCGCGCCGAGGATGATTGACGTCAGCACCAGCACGATGGTGACGCTGAGCCCGCTGAGGAACTTCGGCCCGTACTTGTAGAATTTCTCGGCATCGAATCCCTCGATGATCGAGGATGCTGCGAGCCCGAACACGACCAGCCAGAAGGCCATGAACAGAATGCCGGCAAACCGGGCAGCGGTGAACGGACGCGGCGGCGCCGGTGGCGGAAGCTGCGGCGCGATCATGCTTTCCGTGACGCTCATCGACGCACCTCCGCCCGTTTGGCATTGGTCTCGATCCACGAGAAGATGAACGAGGAGAGGATGGCGAGCACCAGAAACAGGCTGCAAGCAACGGAATAGAAATAGAAGGCGTGTTTCGTGACTTTGGCGGCAATGCCTGCCTGCCTGAGAATATCCGGCAAGCCTATGATCGAAACCAGGGCCGTATCCTTGAGCAGCGTCATCCAGAGATTGCCGAGGCCGGGCAGGGCAATGCGGATCAGTTGCGGCACGATGACGAGCCGCATGGTCTGGCCGCGCGTGAGACCCACGGCAAAGCCACCCTCATATTGCCCGGATGGAATGGCCTTGAAAGCCGATTGCAGCACTTCCGAACAATAGGCGGAAAACACCAGCCCAATCGCCAGCATGCCGGCAAAGAAGGTATTGATCTCGATCTGTCCCTCATAGCCGAAGAAGGACGCCACCTGCTGCAGGCCGATCTGCATACCGTAGTAGATGATGAAGAGCGTCAACAGCTCCGGCAGGCCGCGAAACAGCGTCGCATAAATGTCGGTCGCCGTTCTGAGGTAGGGTTCGCTCGATTGTTTGGCGAGCGCGAGGAAAAAGCCGATGGTCAGGCCAATGGGCAGGGTGCAGACGGCAAGACTTGCCGTGACGTAAAAGCCGCTTGCAATCTCGTCGCCCCAGCCCGTTGCGCCGCAGCCAAGTTCGCCCTCACCGAAGAAGAGCGAGAAGATACCAACCGGCCCGCAAAATGGATCGATCGTCGTCAAGACCGGATGCAAAAGGGACCATATCGCGCCAAAGATCGTGTCGAAGACAGCCCAGAGCGGATCGAGAAAACCACTCGATTCTTCGGCGGTGACAGCCGTAACGGCGGTTTCACCCTGCATTCATTTCCCCTGTCCCGATTTCGGGTTCTTTGATTTTCCTATTCAGTCAAACAAAAATGGCGGAAGGGCAAGCCCTCCGCCATGATTTTCTCGGATTTTCCGAAGGTCAGTTGCCGTAAACGTCGTAGGTGAAGTACTTGTCGTTGATTTCCTTGTACTTGCCATTGGCGCGGATCGCGGCGATCGCGGCATTGAGCTTCTCGCGCAGCGCGTCATCGCCCTTGCGAACGGCAATGCCGGCGCCTTCGCCATTGATCACCGGATCGACGGGCAGGGTGCCGAGCAGCTTGCAGCAGGCGCCATCGGCAGTCTTCAGCCATTCCGACAGAACGACGACGTCGTCGATTGCGGCGTCGATACGGCCGTTGGCGAGATCGAGCTTGTATTCATCCGGAGTCGGATAGAGCTTCAGTTCGCTCTTCTTCATATGCGCTTCGGCATAGTTCGAATGGGTGGTCGAGGACTGGGCGCCGAGAACCTTGCCTTCGAGAGCCGCTTCGCTGGCTTCGGTCAGCGTCGAATCCTTCGGCACGGCAATTGCCGGCGGCGTGTTATAGTACTTGTTGGTGAAATCCACCTTTTCCTTGCGTTCCGCCGTAATCGACATCGAAGCGATGATTGCATCGAACTTCTTGGCCTGCAGAGCGGGAATGATGCCATCCCAATCCTGGGTGACGAAGGTGCATTCGGCCTTCATCTCTTCGCAAAGAGCCTTGGCGATATCGATGTCGAAACCGACCAGCGAACCGTCGGCTTCCAGATTGTTGAAGGGCGGGTAGGCGCCTTCGGTGCCAATGATGATCTTGTCGGCGGACAGCGCGGATCCTGCAATCATTGTCAGGACGGAAACTGTCGCGGCAAAAGCCCAGCGCTTGGTCATTTTCTGATTTCCCCTAGGTTACCGCGTTTGATGCGCGCGGAGATCTATTGTGCCTCGCCTTCTGCCGAGGCGTGCAAAGATATTCATATTTTTTATGTGTCATATGCAACCGAAAAGAACAGGTTGTTACAAAAATGTTGTGTTTGGAACATTTGCCGATGTGAACCGTTCATGAACGTCTGGTTCAAGCCCGGTAAAGGCTTGGGTGGGTAAAAAGCCACCATTGGATTGGGAAACACAGAAATGCCACCAAGGTGCTGATAGTCCCAGCCAGATCATATTCTGAAGCGAATCCGAGAGGAGCAAGTCACAATGGATTTCAAGAAGAGCCTTATGGCCACGGCCGCAATACCGCTGATGGCTCTGGTGAGCTTCGGTGCATCGGGCAAGATCGCCAATGCGCAGCCGAATCTCAATGCGGTGTCGGTACCGGCATCGGAGTTTGCTTCGAAATCGGTCCGTAACGGTTTCGTCATTCTCGCCCAGGCTGAGGACGAAGAGCAGATCAAGCGCAAGAAGCACAAGCAGGCTGAAGAAGGCCAGAACGAAGGCCAGCAGGAGCGCAAGAAGCGTAAGCAGCAGGCTGAGGAAACGCAGCAGAATTCTGGCGATAACACTCAGCAGGAGCGCAAGAAGCGCAAGCAGCAGGTTGAGGAGATCCAGCAGGATTCGGGCGACAACGGCCAGCAGGAGCGCAAGAAGCGCAAGCAGCAGGTCGAGGAGATCCAGCAGGATTCCGGCGACAACGGTCAGCAGGAACGCAAGAAGCGCAAGCAGCAGGTCGAGGAAATCCAGCAGGACGCTGGCGACAACGCTCAGCAGGAACGCAAGAAGCGCAGGCAGCAGGTTGAAGAAACCCAGCAGCAGGATCAGGGCCAGGCTGAAGAGCCCGTGAAGCGCAAGGACAAGAAGAAGGACGCGCAGGCGGCCGAGCAGGGCAACAATGACTCGCCTTCGATCGAAACGATCGAAACCAAGGGCAAGAATCGCGACAAGCCTGAAAATGCCGAGACGCTGAAGAAGCGCAAGAATCTCGCCGAGGATCCTGCCAAGTCCGCCGAGACGATTGAACTGCCGGTCAAGAATGGCAATGCCGTTCTCGACAGCGACAAGGATGCCGACAATTCCGGCGACAAGGCATCGCGCGAGAAGCGCCGAAAGGCGCGTGAAAGTGCAGAACCGGTAAAGGTTCCGAAATCCGACCGCGATGCCCAGGTCGGCTTCCGCCCCGAAGACAAGGACAAGATCAAACCTGTGATGGAGGAAAAGGGTGAGCGCATCACCGGTTTCCGCGGTTACGAAGGTCCGGATGGCCGCGTCGTCGGCAAGAAGGATGATCTCCGCATCGTCTTCAATCTCAACGGCCGCGTGGTGATCCGCGATGACGACCGCAACCGTCTGGCCCGTCGCGGCGACATGCGTTACGAGCGCCTGCCGGATGGACGCATTCGTGAGGTCGTGGTGCGGCCGAATGGCGATCGGATCGTCACGGTCCGCAATCGCTGGGGCGAAATCATCCGCCGTTCGCGCGTCGATGCACGGGATCGCGAATATGTGATCTTCTATATGCCGGTGCTTGAGCGTGGCCGCGATCGTCTGTATCTGCGCGATCCGGGCCTCTCCCTGCCGCCGATGCGCCTGACCATTCCGGTGCGCGACTACATCATTGATGTGTCGAGCGAGCCCAAGCGCGATTACCGCGCCTTCCTTGCGCAGCCGCCGGTCGAGCGCGTCGAGCGTGTCTATTCGGTCGATGAGGTGAAATACTCGGCCCGTATCCGCGACAAGGTGCGCCGTATCGACCTCGATACGATCACGTTTGAGACCGGAAGCGCCGAAATCTCGATGGATCAGGCCTCCTCGATGCGTCGTGTTGCCGAGGCCATCAAGGACATTCTCGACCAGGATCCGGGCGAAACCTTCCTGATCGAGGGTCATACCGATGCGGTCGGATCGGACGAATCCAACCTCGTTCTGTCGGATGAACGTGCCGAATCTGTCGCCAATGTTCTTTCGGATATGTTCGACATTCCGGCGGAAAATCTGGTGACCCAGGGCTACGGCGAACGTTACCTCAAGGTCGATACCGACGAACCGGAGCGTCTCAACCGTCGCGTCACCATTCGCCGTATCACGCCGCTGGTTCGTCCGGTCGCCGCTGTCGAATAAGGTTGCAAGTACATCAAACGAGCGCGCGGGACACTGTTCCGCGCGCTTTTGCATATCGCGGTTTTGCGCGCTATACCGGTGTCAGAAAGGCGACCGGTGGAAGGGACCCGGTCCTGCCTGATGAATGGAGCAAGCATGTTGCCGATGGCCATCTGGGCGGTTCTGATGATTGTGGCAACCGGCCTGTTTTTGTGGTTTGCCTACACGATCCGTCAGAGAAGCGGCGAGGATGAAGTCGATACAGGATTGGCGATTCTGGAATTCGGACGCGCCTATCCGGATGAGGCCATTCGCCAGGTCGCAATGACAGATGACGGCTTCATGGTCTTTCTCCGCCTGTGGACTGGCCGATGCGGCTGCATGAAGCGCAGTGGTGGCCGTTATCTCTGCCACCTGATCGATCCGAAGAAAGTCATGATGGTGCCGACCGATGACGGTCGCGGCCTGAACCTGCAGTTTGCGGGGCTCCCGGCGCTCGATGGCGACTACCGCTTCAACTCGGACAAGCAGGCAGCCGAGGTATCGCTCTGGATCCTCGGCAGCTTCACGGTCGATGGAGTTGCGGCCCAGCAGGCGGAAGAATAGGTGCCCGCCCGGACCTGTCGCTTATACTCTCTGGACATGATCAACTTGCGCCGGAAACCGTGATCGCTCCGGCGTAAACGCGACCATCGTCGACACAGAGATCAATCCGCTGTGCGGTTGAGCCATGCGGCGCAGTCGGCAAGGGCGCGCCTGGCCATCGCCTGTTTCTTGGCGACCGTCTTTTCCTTGCCCCGCACTCGTTTTCCCGGCACGCGCTCGATCTGAACCGAACCCGGTTCGGGCTCCGGAAACAGGCCGAAATTGATGTTCATCGGCTGGAAAGACCGCTTGCCCCGTTCTTCGTCGCTGACGATGTGGCCGCCGGTGATGTGGGCGAGAAGAGCGCCGAAGGCCGTGGTCTGCGGTGGCGGCACAATCTCTTCGCCCAATCGCTGGGCGGCTGCGAACCGTCCTGCGAGAAGGCCGATGCTGGCGCTTTCCACATAGCCCTCGCATCCGGTGATCTGGCCGGCGAAGCGCAGGCCGGGCCGCGACTTGAGCTGCAGGCTGCCGTCGAGCAGAACCGGGGAATTGATGTAGGTATTGCGGTGCAGGCCACCGAGACGGGCAAACTCGGCCTGCTCGAGACCCGGGATCATCCGCAAAATTTCGGTCTGGGCGCCGTATTTGAGTTTCGTCTGGAAACCCACCATATTGTAAAGCGTGCCGAGCGCATTGTCCTGGCGCAGCTGAACCACGGCATAGGGCTTGACGGTCGGGTTGTGGGCATTGGTCAGGCCCATCGGCTTCATCGGTCCGTGGCGAAGCGTTTCGGGCCCGCGTTCGGCCATGATCTCGATCGGCAGGCAGCCGTCGAAATAGGGCACATGCTCCCACTCCTTGAAGAGCGTCTTGTCGCCGGCAATCAGCGCCTGCACGAAGGCCTCGTACTGCGTCTTGTCCATCGGGCAGTTGATATAGTCCTTGCCGGTGCCGCCGGGGCCGACCTTGTCATAACGCGACTGGTACCAGGCAATGTCCATGTTGATGCTGTCGCGATGGACGATCGGCGCAATGGCATCGAAGAAGGAAAGCGATTCTGCCCCCGTGGCAGCGCGGATCGATTCCGCCAGCGAAGGTGCGGTCAGCGGGCCGGTCGCGATAATGGCATTGTCCCACTCTTCGGGCGGAAGGCCGGTCAGTTCCTCGCGCACGACGGTGATCAGCGGATGGCTTTCGATTGCGGCGGTCACTGCGGCCGAAAAACCGTCGCGATCGACGGCAAGCGCACCGCCTGCCGGAACCTGATGCGCATCTGCCGAAGCCATGATCAGCGAGGATGCCAGCCGCATTTCTGCATGAAGCACGCCGACGGCATTGTTTTCCGCATCGTCCGAGCGGAAGGAGTTCGAGCAGACCAGTTCGGAAAGATGGTCGGTCTTGTGGGCATCGGTCATGCGCTTGCCGCGCATTTCGTGAAGAATGACCGGAATGCCGCGACGGGCGATCTGCCAGGCGGCTTCGGAACCGGCAAGGCCACCGCCGACAACGTGAATGGGGGAGGGAGATTCAGTGTTTGTCATGCCGGGCCATTACCATGGTCTGGCTAGAAAAACAAAGCGTGGCGCATGTTTCGAATCATGCACGCCGCCAAAACGCGAAACGGCGCCACAGGGGCGCCGTTTGAAATGTCCTCGGTGCTCAGTTCTTAGCGGAACGAGCGGGCCGCAATGTTGCGGATCTGGTAGCGATTGACGCCGATATCCGAAAGGGTGTCGTTCGAAAGGTTCGACAGTTCGGAGATGGTGCGGCGATAGTTGACCCAGTTCAGGGCAAGACGGAGCGGGTTCATGGCTGTTTCCTCTTTAGACTTGTTTTGCGCCAACGATGTTGGTTGCTGTTTGATGACGCTGATATAGGCCCTTATTATACATTTGTGTAGTGCGTTCTATGTGCATCTGCTATGCAAATAAGCATACGATGCACAATTTAGAGGCTAAGAGCAAAAAAGCGCCAGAGGTTAACCGCCTTTCGCGGCATTCGTCGGAGCGCCTGCCGACACCCTCTTTTCAGACGGCTGAGGCAATCGCAGGGCATAAAAAAACCGCCGGACAAGCCGGCGGTGTTTTGGTCGTCCGAGACGTTCGTTTGATTAACGAACTGCCTGGCGGGCAACGGTGCGGATGTCGTCACGAGCGATGCCGAGATCGGACAGTTCGCGGTTGCTCATGCGGCCGAGTTCGATAACGGTCTGACGATACTTGACCCAGTTGTTGTAGGCGCGAGCGATGTTCATAGTGATGTCCTTTCATGGGGAGTTCCGGTCTGGAACCCTTCGAATTTCATAATCACAATCTAATGCTGCATCGCATCAAATACCAGAGCGGATCTGGAAGGGCACCTATGCGTCAAACGCAAGGCAATCCATTAACCAGTGAGATTTGTTAAGAAAAATTAGTTTTTGCGGCAGAAATGCGGCGCGGGAGGTAGGTCGCGGAGCTGTGTTGCAGTGCGATGGAAAACGAAACGCCCACCGGGGGAGGAGGATCCGGTGGGCGTCGTTGGGTTTGACTGGCGACTGGGAGGAGGAGTGTCGTCAGTCATATCGGAGCGCGCTGGGAGGAGGAGTGCGCAACTCCGAATTTATGTCTTCACTTCCGTGAAGGGCCTGACCGCAAGCGGCGTGGGTTGCCAGATCCACCTGAATTTCGTTCAACAAATTTGCTTCGTTGATGTTCGTTTTATAGATCGTTTGGGTTCGTTTTTGCAGCGCAATATGAACATGGCCGCTATGAGCTGGGTGCATGGCTGGCTTCTGATCGATGAGATGCCGTCCGGGGCGGTCGAACCGTGCCTTGTGGAATTCGCGCCGCAGCAAATGTCTTTTTGCTTTTCACTTTGGGAATGCAATGCTAAGCACGCGCCACATCGGTTCCTTCGGGTGTCATCTTGGTGGTCGGAGGGGGCGTGCGTGCGGGTGTGGCGGAACTGGTAGACGCACCAGATTTAGGTTCTGGCGCCAAAAGCGTGGGGGTTCGAGTCCCTCCACCCGCACCATTTATGTCCGAAATGCGGGAAAATGGTGCGCAAGCGCTGCGCTAAGCCCATTTTACTTGCAAAACTTTTGTGAATTTGCATAAAGCCGTTCCCGGCGGATGAGCACGAGAGTTCATCTTAACGACAGGTTGGCGTTCCGATGCCGCCGCGAGAAATGAAGGTAAGAACATGCAAGTTATCGAAACGCTCGCTGAAGGGCTGAAGCGTGAACTGAAGGTCGTGATCCCGGCATCCGACATGGAAGCACGCAGGAACGAACGGCTGGAAGATGTCAAGGGCCGCGCCAAGATCAATGGCTTCCGCCCGGGCAAGGTGCCGTTCGCCCATATGAAGAAGATGTACGGCAAGTCGGTCATGGCCGAACTCGTCAACGAGATCCTGCGCGATCGCCCCAGCGAAATCCTGTCGGGCCGCGGCGAAAAGTCGGCCACGCAGCCGGAAATCGCCATGACCGAGGACGAGGCTCAGGCTGAGAAGATCCTCAACGCCGAGGTCGATTTCGAATTCACGCTCGCCTACGAAGTCATCCCGCCGATCGAGATCCAGGATGCCAGCGGCATTTCCGTGATCCGCGAAGTGGTTGAAGTTTCCGACGCCGAAGTCGATGAACAGATCCTCAAGATCGCAGACAGCGCCCGCACCTATACCGAAAAGAAGGGCAAGGCTGAAAACGGCGACCGCGTGACCATGGATTACGAAGGCAAGCTTGATGGCGTGCCGTTCGAAGGTGGCAAGGATTCCAACGCCGAGCTGGTTCTCGGTTCGGGCCGCTTCATCCCGGGCTTCGAAGAGCAGCTCGTTGGCGTCAAGGCCGGTGAAGAGAAGACCATCACGGTGTCGTTCCCGGCCGATTACCCGGCCGCAAACCTCGCCGGCAAGGATGCGACCTTCGATATTTCCGTCAAGGAAGTCGCAGCTCCCGGCGAAGTCGAACTGAACGACGAATTTGCCTCCAAGCTTGGAATCGAATCGATTGAGCGCCTGCGCGAAATCGTCCGTGGCCAGATCGAAGGCCAGTACGGCACGATGACCCGCCAGAAGCTGAAGCGCCAGCTTCTCGACCAGATGGATTCGCTCTATTCGCTCGAAACGCCTTCGCGTCTCGTCGATGCCGAGTTCGAACAGATCTGGCGTCAGATCTCGATGGATCTCGCCCAGTCGGGCAAGACCTTCGAAGATGAAGACACGACGGAAGAAAAGGCCCGCGAGGAATATCGCAAGCTGGCGGAACGTCGCGTGAAGCTCGGCCTGGTTCTCTCCGAAATCGGCGAAAAGGCCGGTGTCGAAGTCACCGAAGACGAAATGAACAAGGCAGTCTACGCTCAGCTTCAGCAGTTCCCGGGTCAGGAAAAGGAAATCATCGAATATTTCCGCAAGACCCCGGGTGCGATCGCTGGCCTGCGCGCGCCGATCTTTGAAGAAAAGGTCGTCGATCTGCTGCTGACCCAGATCAAGGTCACCGACAAGACCGTGACCAAGGAAGAGCTGATGGCCGACGACGAAGCCGAGGGCGAAAAGTCCGAAGGCAAGTCTGCCAAGCCGAAGAAGAAGGCTGCAGCCAAGGCTGACGCCGCTGAAGGCGAAGAAGCTCCGGCCAAGAAGAAGGCTCCGGCCAAGAAGAAGGCCGCTGACGACAGCGCCGAATAAGGCTTTGGCCGATAGAAACTGAAAACGCCCGGATGAGAGTCCGGGCGTTTTCTTTTGTCCGTTTGAACGGGCGCCGGGGGCGCCCGCACGGATCGTTCGGTCAGAGAATGAAGTCCGAATTGTGCAGAGAGTTGAGCGTCGTGTCTTCAAGCACGAGGCTGTCGCCATTGCCAAAGGCAAAACGCACATCCTGCCCGTCCTTTGTCGCATGCGACATCAGCGCATTGAAGCTCTTGAAGTTGTAGCTCTGCAGGTCGATGCGGTCGTTACCATTTCCAAAATCGGTGATGGTATCGTGATCCCAGGCCTTCTTGAACACGAACTTGTCGGCGCCGCCGCCACCCGAATAGGTATCGAAGCCTCCCAGGCCGATAAACACATCTTCGCCGCCATTGCCCTTCAAGCGGTTACCGACTTCGTTGCCCTTGAGGTTGTCATTACCACTACCGCCAATCGCGTTCTCGATGATGGATTCGAGATTGCCCTTGTAGAGCATGGCATTGAAGATATTGCCGCGTGCCATATGTGCGCCGGGATTGATGTCATAACCGAGATCCGACAGCTGATGGCTGCTGAACTTCGAATAACCGCCGGGCGACAGGTCGATTTTCAGGTTGCTCGCGTAGGCCGACAGGTCGTAGGTATCCTTGCCGCCGCCGTCCCAGATGGTGGCGAAGATACGATTGCCGCCCGGATCGATCGCGATCTTGCCGTTGACATAGGTGTTGCCCGTGGTGGGTTTCCAGGAATAGACGGTGTTGCCGTCATTCGTGTTGTAATCGGCGCCATACATCCGTTGCAGCGCCGCAATGTCCGCCATCATGAAGGTCTGGGGCGCGCCCCAGGTTTCGGTCGTGTCGTAACCCGCACTCCAGCCGACATAGCTGTGATAGGTCATGATTGAATATTCGAGTGAATTCTTGTTCGACGGCAGGGTCGGAAATGTTTCGCCCACCGTGGAATTGTAGAAAGTCTCGTGGCCGTGCTTCAGACCAAGCGCATGGCCGGTTTCGTGGATAACTGTAGCCCAGGCGAAATTGCCGGCTTCGGCGTTGAGATACTGTTCGGTCTTGCCGAACCAGACATCGCCACCGGTTGCGCCGGACTGCGGGTAGTAGCCCCATGCCGTTGATGGCACGTTGGACTGGGCGTATTTCAGCGTCGCGCCGGCGTCGCTGCCCTGCGAGACGTTCATGTTGGTGAAGCCTTCAAGGGAGAAGCCGTCGTTTGCGGCATTACCGTAGGATTGGTCGAGCGCAAATCGCGCCGCTGTTTTGATGTTCTGATTGACGGGGGCAAAGCCATCGCTTTTTTCGCCGTAGGACGTCGAGTAGGTATAGTCCTTGCGGCTGTCCGGGAAGGAATAGGTTATCGCATTACCGCTCCAGGCAAGGCCTGTAAGAACGGAATTCGCAAGCCTGTTGCTTCCCGAATCGACATACTTGATTCCGTGCGCGCCAGTCGCTTCAGCGAAACCCGAATAGCGGTCGTCTTCATGTGTCGCATCGTAAAGAATGCCGGTCATTGTGAGCTCCTCTTTCTCGTTGGATGTCATACAGGGCGACATTTAAAACTTGGATTCGACGGTGTGTTGAAGATGGTGCACCATTTTTAAGTGAGAGACACGCAATAAATACCTCCGAATGAAAACATCGTGACAATGACGGCTGAATGTAGAGAATAATTCATTCAGTATGCGCGTCTTGTTGAGATAATCGTGCGCCGTTCCGGCACAGCTTTTCTGCTGCCGAACCCCAGTTGGAAAAATGGTCATGCGGCTTTCTGTTCGCCTTATACTGCTTTCGGGCCTCTTGGCCGTTCCGGGCATTTCGCATGCTGCGAAAACCTACGGCCTCGTCATCGGTATCAACGACTATCAACATGTCACACGGCTCGATGGGGCGCGTGCCGATGCTGTCGATATTGCCGCGGCCTTGGAGCGTGCCGGGGCTAGCCGCATCATCCGGCTTCTGGATCGGGACGCGGACAAGCAAACGATCGTCGAAGCCTGGGATCGTCTCGTTAACGAAGCCGAACCGGGCGATACGTTGTTCTTGAGCTATGCCGGCCATGGCGCGCAGGTTCCCGAGAGGATCAAGGGCGAAGAGAAGGATGGGCTCGATGAATTCTGGGTCTTGCCGGCCTTCGATCCGAAGGATGTTGCATCGACACGGGGCGAAACCGTCTTCGACAATGAGCTGAATGGCTGGTTCGCCAATGCGGCCGCGCGCGGCATCCGCGTCGTTTTCGTTTCCGATTCCTGCCATGCCGGCGGCATGCAACGTGCCGTGAGCGGAAAGCTGCGTTTTGTCGATTTCGGCAAAGAACGTGTTCTCGGCGATTTTTTCACCAGCCTGCTCGGATCCGAACCGGAGAAGGTTCAGCCGGAGACGCCCCTGCCGCAGGATGTGACGATGCTCGCCGCGACCTCGGAGGATTTGCCGGTTCCGGAAGTCATCATCAATGGCGAAGCGCGCGGAGCATTGAGCTGGAGTGTCGCCCGCGCGCTCGAAGGTATGGCGGATGCCGATGCCAATGGGGTGCTGACCCGCTCGGAACTCGAAGACTATGTCTATTCCACCGTGCGTTCGCAATCCGAAGCGCTGCAGACACCGGTCATCACACCGGAGAAACTTGATGGGGGCGACGCCACGCTGCTTGCGCTGCTCGCCGAACAGCCACCGCGCGAAAACGAAAATCTTGCCGAAGAAAGCGCACCTGTGCCGGAAGGGGGCGGTGTCGGCGGCGGTGAATTGTCAGTAGCGACGCTTGATCCTGTCTTTCAGGGCGGCGGCTATACCGGGTCGAATCTCGCCATCGCCCGTGCCCTGGGGTTCCAACCAGCGGTCAATCTCGATACGCGCGGCATGCCGCAACCTCCGCTCAGCCGGCTTGTCGGCAGCAATTCCTTCGTCTGGGATGCGAGCGCAGGCACCTTCACGACGCCGAACGGTGACCTTGCGGCCGAAGATATCGACCAAAAGACCGTCGATACCGTGGTGGAAAAGCAGCTTCTGCTCAACTTTTTGAAATCTGTCTCCGCTCGCCATGCCGGCAAGATTACGCTTAAGCCGGTACGGGAAGTCTATCTGGAGCGCGATCGCATCAAGTTCGAGCCGGTCATGGGCACGATGCGCAACATGCTGGTGTTCAACCTCGCCAACAATGGCGAGGTTCAGTATATCGACCGGGTTGCAGACGGAATGCCGGTCGACCGGACACCGCTCAAGGAAATGCAGGTGGTCGCTCCTTTTGGTGCCGATCATCTGGTGGCAATATCAACCGACCAGCCGCTCGATTTCATCGGCAATCAGATGCGGCAGGGGCTTGGTGCGAAGGCGCTACTCGAGATTTTGATGAAGAAGGTCGATTTCTCCAAGGCAGCCGTAGCGATCGCGCCGATCTACACCCGCCAGCAATGACAGGTTCGTGACGGACCCAGCGCTTGGTTGTGAAAAAGCCAAGCCACCGCCGCCATCCTTGCGGTTTTCCGCTAGAGTCAGAAAGAATGATTCTGTCGCAGCGTGGCGTGGAGCGAAAAGATGATCGAAATTCCGGTGTCGTGGGGTGAACTGGTCGACAAGATCACCATTCTTGAGATCAAGTCCGAGCGCATCGCGGATGAAGGCAAGCTCGTCAATATCAACAAGGAACTGGGGCTGCTCAAAGAGCGCCTGGGCGATCTTGCCTCGAAACCCGAGCTTCTGTCGCTGACCGATGCGCTTCGTTCCGTCAACTCGGATCTCTGGCAGATCGAGGATGATATCCGCGACTGCGAACATGCCGGCGATTTCGGAGCCCGCTTCATCGAGCTCGCTCGGTCGGTCTATATCCGCAACGACAAAAGGGCGGAAATCAAGCGCGAGATCAACGCCGCTCTCGGCTCGGCACTTGTCGAGGAAAAATCCTATCGGGATTACAAGGCCAAATGATCGGGACGATCTTTCGATTGGCGCGAGCTGGGGGTGATCGGGTTTGACGATCGGCGAAAAACCGGTGGAGCCGGATGCAGCGGATCTCAACCAGTGCCGTCGCCTCATTGCCGGCGGACAGGTCCGGGAGGCGCTGCTCGCGGTCGAGACCCTGATTGCGGCCGGCAAGGAAAATGCGGCGCTCAGGCAGTTGCATGGGATCGCGCTTTACCTCACGGGCCGGGCGCGGGACTCGCTGCCACAATTCGAGCGTGCCCAGTTTCTCGATCCTGACCAGCCATCGATCTATCAGAACCATTCGATGGCGCTGTTGGCCTGCGGTGAAACCGAAGCTGCCATCGCCATGGCGCGCCGTGCCGTCGGCATGCGACCGGACAATATCGGTGGCCGGATCAATCTTGCGCTTGCGCTCATTCGTGCCCGCAATTTCACCGAAGCCGAAGAGCATATTCTTGCCGGTCTGCAAATCGAACCCGGCAATCTCAGCCTGATGACCCAGGCCGCCCATGTGATGGCCGAGACGCGCCGGTTCGACGAGGCCGAGGCTTTCATTGCGCCGGTTCTCTCCGAACAGCCGAACAATCTCGATGCCCTGTTCGTTCGTGCCGTCGTCTTGCAGGCGCGCGACCGGTTCGAGGAGGCGGTTGCTGTCTATGATCGTGTGCTTGAGATCAGCCCCGGACATGAGGCCGCCTTCATCAACAAGGGCGTGGCCCTGAGAGATTCCGGGCGGGCGGAAGCCGCACGACGCCATTTCGCGAGCGGGCTCGCGCAACGGCCAGACTGGCCCGTCCTTCGATACAATTTGGCGGTGAGCAACCTCTATGCCGGGGATTGGACCAATGCCTGGCCGGATTTCGAACTGCGCTTTCTGATAACGCCTGCGTTGGAAAAGACACCGGTCCCGGAAAGCCCGCGCTGGCTGGGTGAGGATATCGCGGGGCGCACCCTGCTCGTGATCCACGAACAGGGGTTCGGGGATACGTTTCAGTTCATCCGCTTTCTTCTCTGGGCCTCGCACAAGGCCGGACGGGTCGTTTTCCTGTGCCCTTCACGGCTCCACGCCATATTGTCGCGTCTCACGCTGTTTCGCGATGGCCAGATCGGATTGGTGCCGGATGATCGTCCGATTCCGGCCCATGACCTGCATGTGCCGCTTCTGTCTCTGGCGGGATATTCGGGCTTGCGTCCCGATACGGTTCCGGTCGTGGTGCCGCGCATTGCTCTCGAAGAAGAGCGCGTCCGCAAATGGAGCGCGTTCGGAAATCCCAGGCCGGGTCGCTGGCGCATCGGCCTGTCATGGCAGGGCAATCCCACGGCCAGCATCGACAAGGGCCGTTCGATCAATCTGGCCGCGATGGCCTCTCTGGGACGGCTGGCGCGAAAGGCCGATTTCATTTCGCTGCAGCGCCATTTCGGCCTCGAACAGGCGGCTCCGAGCGGTTTGGAGATCCTGTCTCCGGGTGGTGACTTCGACGCGGGAACCGACGCTTTCGTCGACACCGCCGCGATGATGATTTCGCTGGATCTGATCATCACGTCGGACACGGCGGTCGCGCATCTTGCCGGCCTGCTTGGACGCCCGGTCTGGCTGTTCCTGAAACAGGTGCCGGACTGGCGCTGGGGCGGGGAAGGGCATTTGACGCCCTGGTATCCGACGATGCGCCTGTTCCGACAGACGAAATCCGGCGACTGGGCGGGCCTGTTCGATCAGGCGGCAAGCGAACTGGCTAGCCTGATCGGAGACCCTTCGCCCTATGCCGCGGATGCTTCCGGACGGATCTCCGATGCCATTGCGCTGCAGAGTGGCGGACGCCATGCCGAGGCCGCAAAAATCTATCGTACGGCACTGCCGAACCGCAGCCGGGATGCGCAGGTCTATAATTATCTCGCCATGGCCATTCTGGAGGATGGGCGCCGGCGGCCGGATGCGGCGCGGGCGGCCTTGCCATTCGCGCTTCATTCGGTGGCGCTGAGGGCGCGGATTTCCGATCACTGGAGCAATTGCGCCGTTCTATTTGCTGCAATGGGCGCCCAGGCCGATGCCAGGCGCGCGCTCGGTTTCGCGCTTGCTGCCAACCCCGATCATGTGCCCTCGCTTCTTTCCGTCGCGCGTCGGGATGTTTCCGACGGCAAGCCAAGCCCGGCACTCGACCGTCTGCTGCAGCTCAATGCCTCCAGCGCCTTTTCCGCATCCTTCCTTTCGAATCTGGCAAGCATTCTTTCCGATGCCGATCGCAAACAGGATGCGCTGGTTCTGCTCCGCAAGGCGATCGGGCTTGAACCCCAGAGCCCGAAGCTGTTCGTCCAGTATGGTGCGCTCCTCGATCTGATGGGCAAGAAGAGCGATGCGCAGACGGCCTGGGAGAAGGCCCTGACCTTCGATCTCGACAATGCCGATGCCTTGAGCAATCTGGGTGTCTGGGAGCGCAACAACGGCTCTGTCGAGCTTGCCTGTTTCTTCCAGAGAACGGCGGTCGAAAAGGATCCGACCCATGCCGAAGCCTGGAACAATCTCGGCATTTCCGAACTGGAAGCCGGGCGCGAAAGCAATGCGATTGCCGCTTTTCGCCAGGCGGTGACCGTGCGACCAGATTATGCCGATGCTCATCTGGCGCTCGGAATGGCGCTGTTGAACACCGGCGACATGACCAACGGCTTCAAGCATTATGAAGGGCGGCTCGGTTCGGACAAGCTTGGCATCACCGCCGGTCGTCCCAACATCCCGCTCTGGCGCGGCGGAGATCCGCGCGGGATGGCGTTTTTGCTGATGGCCGAGCAGGGCTTTGGCGATGCCTTTCAGTTCAGCCGATATGCCAGCTGGCTGAAGGAGCGCGGGGCTCGCGCGGTCTATATCGGCTGCCGCTCGCGGCTCGCGCATCTGCTCAGGACCGTGCCTGGCGTCGATGGTATCGTCAGCGAAGGCGAACGTCCGCCAGCGGTCGATGCCATGGTCTATATGATGAGCATGCCGGCGCTGACCGGTATGCAGATCGATACGATTCCGGCCTATCCGCATTATCTGACGCCGGACCCGGATCGCGTCATGCGCTGGGCGGAATGGCTAGCCGAAAGACCCGGGTTTCGGGTCGGCATCGTCTGGCAGGGCAATCCGGATCCCAAGGTCGATCGCGGCCGCTCTTTCCCGCTCGAACGGCTGGAGCCGCTTGCCCGGATAGAGGGCGTTCGGCTGATTTCGCTGCAGAAGGGCGCCGGCGAAGAGCAGGTGGCAGCGCTCGCCGGGCGTTTCGATGTCGAGTCTCCGGGCGGTGACTTCGATGGCGGGCCTGACGCCTTTGCCGATACCGCAGCGCTGATGATGAATCTCGACCTGATCGTGACATCCGATACGGCTGTGGCCCACCTTGCCGGTGCGCTGGGGCGGCCCTGCTGGGTCATTTTGCGCGCGAGACCCGAATGGCGCTGGTTGCGGGATCGGTCCGATAGTCCCTGGTACCCGACCATGCGTCTCTTCCGGCGGGTGGAGAATGAAGTCGAACAACATCCGTTCGAAGGCGTTGTCGACCGCCTCGCGTCGGCCTTGGCTAGGCTCGTCTCCGGCGATCTTTCCGAGCGCCATGTGCGTGCGCCCGCGAGCGGAGTGCGGATTGCAAAACCCGATCCGGCAAAACTCTTCAACCGGGCGCTCGACCTGCAAAAGGGGCCGGACAAGGATGCGGCAGCAGCGCTTTATGCCGAATGCCTTCAATATCCGGCAGTCGCGCCCAATGCGCTGAACATGCTGGGTGCGATCGCGCTTCAAAACGAGCGCAATGCGCGCGCCTATCACCTCTTTGCTGCTGCCGAGAAGATGGGCCTGAAGAAGGTCGAGTTCTCCAACAATTTCGCCATCGCCTTGCGCCGGCTGGGGAAGATGGATGCCGCCGTCGAACGGCTCAAATCCGCAATTGCGATCAAGGAAACCGCCGAAGCGCATCTGTCGCTTGGCAATATCTACCGTGATCTTTTTCGTTTTGTGGAGGCAGAAGTCCATTATCGCCGCGCGGCTGCCATGAAGCCCGACATGGCAAAGGCTCATCGCGGTATCGGCAATCTGATGCGCGATATCCATCGTCCGGAAGAATCGCTGGCGGCTTTCGAGCGTGCCCGGGCCCTCACGCCGGAGGATGCCGATCTCATCCTCGATCATGCGCATGCCAAACTATTCGCCGGCGATCTGCCGGGCGGCTTTCTCGATTACGAGGCGCGCTGGCTGAGCAGGGAAATGCGGCCCCGCAAGTTTCCAGTGCCACGCTGGGATGGCCAGCCGGTGACGGGAAAGACGCTGCTGGTTCATGGCGAGCAGGGTTTTGGCGACAATATCCAGTTCGTGCGTTTCGTCGAAGAGGCTGCAAAGCGTGTCGATCGCCTGGTTCTCGAAGTGCGCGAACCCCTGATCGGTCTCTTTCGCCGCATGCGCCTCAGCCGCCCGATCGAGATCGTCGAGCAGGGACGCCATTCCGCAACCTACGATCTCGAAGTGCCGATGCTGAGCCTGCCGCTCGTCTTCAAAACGACGCTCGACACCATTCCGCCACCGCCTGTGTTCGACCTCGACCCCACACGCGTGCAGGACTGGCGGGACCGGTTTGCCGGCAGCGAACGCAAGGTCGGGCTCATCTGGCAGGGCAATCCCAATGCGCGCGCCGATGCCGGTCGATCGCCACCGCTTGCAAGCCTGATGCCGATCCTCAAAATGGCTGGCCTGCAATTTGTCAGCCTGCAGAAAACCGATGGGCTGGATCAGGTGGCGGCACTCTCCTTGCCGAAGCCGATGATCGTGCCCGGGTCATCGCTCGGTGACTTCGAAGAAACGGCTGCGGCAATTGCCGCCCTCGATCTCGTGATTTCCTCTTGCACCGCCACCCTTCATCTTGCGGCTTCGCTTGGTGTGCCGGTTTTCGGCATGCTGAAGTACCATGCGGACTGGCGCTGGCTGAACGAACGGCCTGACAGTCCCTGGTATCCCTCGCTGCGGCTGTTCCGCCAACCAGCCCCCGGCGATTGGGGGACAGTGGCGTCCGAGATCCGCGTCGTTCTGGAAGGCTGGCTGTCCGAGTGAATTCGCAACAGGAAATCCACGTGGTGCTCGAGCAGGGAATCGCGCTGCAGAAGGCTGGCGACCATGATGCGGCTGCCAACCTTTGCCGCGATATTCTCGACATTTCGCCTGACAATCTCGATGCGCTGTTGCTTCTGGCATCGGTGCGGCGATCGCAAGCCCGGTACGGCGAAGCGCTCGACCTTTATCGCAAGCTTGTCGAACTCGATCCGGATCGACCGGATGTCTGGTACAATCGCGGCAATCTCCATGCCGATCGCAACGAATTGAACGAGGCGGAGGAGAGTTATCGCAAGGCTTTGGCACTCTCGCCGCACAATGTCGGCTTCCACGCCAATCTCGCGATCGTTCTGGCGCGCCGTGGCGATGAGACTGAAGCGATGGATCACTATCGGTCTGCGCTCGATATCGATCCGCAGCACACGATCGCCAATCTCAATCTCGCCAACCTTCTTGCCGATCGGGGCGAGACCCGAAATGCGGTGGCGCTGCTGCGCAAAGTCATCGCGCTGACACCCAATCTCGCCGAGGGGCACTACAATCTCGCACTCGCTCTGTTGCGGCTGGGCGAATGGACGAACGGTTTTGCCGAATATGAATGGCGTTGGAAAACCGCCCAGCATCTTGATCGGCCCGCCTATCGCAATCTGAAGGAATGGCGTGGTGGAACCTTTCCCGGTCGGGAACTGATCGTGCATGCGGAGCAGGGGCTTGGCGATACGATCCAGTTTGCGAAGCTTCTGGGTGTTGCGAAGTCCCTGGGTGGCGACGTCGTCTTCCATGTGCCGGCCAAACTCGAGCGACTGATGAAGACGATGCCGTTCGATGTGAAGGTCACATCGGCCCATCGCGCCAGCGAGGGGGACTTTCAGGTCCCGCTGATGAGCCTGCCGCAGCGGCTCAAGCTGACACCCGGCTCCATACCCGGACAGATGTCTTATCTGAAGGCCGAACCGGAACGGGTGGCGGACTGGCGTCAGAGGCTGTTCGGCGATCCGGCACGCGAGAAACCGCTGGTCGGGCTCGTGTGGCGCGGCAATCCCTCTTCACCGGTCGAGAAGGGACGCAGCCTGTCATCGGCTGCCGATTTTGCGCCGCTGGCTGCCATTGATGGCATTCGATTGATCGCGCTGCAAAAACTCTCCGACCACGACATCGAACCTGCTGATGTTGCGAGTGGCTGGCGCGTGAAAGGCCTGCCGTTCACGCTCGAATATCCGGGCCCGGATTTTGATGCCGGCGAGGATGCCTTCATCGATACTGCCGCCACCATGGCACTCTGCGCCATCGTGATCTCGGTCTGCACCGCGCCGCTGCATCTGGCTGGCGCTCTCGGTCGCCCGGCAATCGGGTTGCTGAAATCGGTGCCGGACTGGCGCTGGATGATGGAAAAACAGACGACGCCCTGGTATCCGACCATGCAACTGGTCAGGCAAAAGCCGGGCGAGGATTTTGCGCCCGCCATCGAACGCGCGGCTTTGCTCTGCCGGTCCCTCGTTAGCTCATCTTCTGAATGATGCGTTTCATATGGTCGGCGGTGCGGGCCCAGCTATAGCCTGCGAGCTTGGCGGCCCCGCGCTCGCCGCGCCGACGTGCCTCGTTGCGATCCCGCCAGGCGCGTTCCAAATTGTCCTCAATCTCATCGACGCTGCTCTCGCCCCAGCCGGCGACATCGCCGACGCCGGCACCTTCGCCGGCCACGGCAGCCTGGTCTGTCAGCGCATAGCAATTGTCGCCATCGATAAGATCGAGATGGCCGGTGTTGGCGGAAAGGATCGTCGGCACGCCGCAGGCCATCGCCTCCATCGCCACCAGATTGGTGCCACCTTCCGACCGGTTGGGGAACAGCGCCACATCCATTTCGCGCAGGATCGGCGGCATCAGCGCATTGGGAATGGCGCCGAGATCGATATACTGATTGTCCTGCAATCCATTCTCGCGCGCCCAGGCGGCGCCATCGAGCTTGCCATTCTCGCCAAACACCAGCGGCGCTGCCTTGCCCGACCGGTCGAGGCTGCGGGCCAGTTGCGGCCAGGGGCTGTGCCAGGCTGTGACGAGCAGTGCTTCCGGATGCCGGCGCGCAAAGCGGGCAAACCCGGCCATGACGAGATCCTGCCCCTTGCGCAGTTCCAGCTTGCCGCCGGAAAACACCATGAAACGGTCCGACAGGATGCCCTGGCGGCTGGCCGGATGGAAGAGCGACGGATCGATGCCCTGGATGACGGTTTCGACCTGCGTCACACCATGGGCCTTGAGGATTTCGGCATTCCAGGTCGAGCCGCATACGATCAGTGGAAAGGCGCGCGCCCGCTCGAGGCTGGCCTCATCCAGTTGCGGCAGTTCGAAGAACACGACGCCGATGCCCGGCTTGCCGCGGATTTCGGTTTCGTATGGTCCGCGAGAGGCACCGAAATCGTTGCCCAGCGCCATCAGCACGGCGGCTTCGACATTGACCTGCTGGCCTTGCCGCTCCTTCAGCTGTTCCGCAAGCCGGCGCGATTGCAGTTCGAAGGGTCTCAGCGTTGCGCGGCGCAACGGGTCTATGACGATCTGGTCTGGCGGAATGGGGAAGGCGGCTCGCGCCTCGATGCCGCTATCGGCACGGGCCCAGTTGAGCGCGAGGTTCAGGCCATAGACGCCCCAGCCGAAGAAGCTTGAAATACCCCAATGAATGACCACCGGACGACGCATGGCCGACTCCCTGCCTGATTCCGCTTTGGTCGACCTTATCGGTGGCCAATGTGAAAGGACAATTGCAGGTCGGCAAAGCCAACAGGAAATCGCGCCTGTTTAGCGGGACACGGCCCCGGTCGGCGTCTTGTCCGGCGTTACCGCCGAGAAATCGAGATTGCGATCATCCGGCAGGAAGCGTGGGCCGATGATGCGGATCGGTTTGGCGGGATCGTAGTCGCGTTCGGCCTTGCTCGATGCCGGCAGGACCTTGATCTCTTCGGCCTTGAGGCCACCGCGCAGTTCCGGCTTCGACCAGGTAATGGCCGTCGACTTGCTTTCGGGCACATCCTTGTTGCGGATGAAGGCTTCGCGCTTCAGCATCTCGCCGTAATAGAGGCTGAAATTGCAGCCGCATTGCGGGTTGCTGGCCTTGGACTGCGTCCGAAACCGATAGGCATTCGGCAAGGCATCATAACGGCGACCTGTTTCGGTCGAACGCATGTCGTTGCTCTCGCCATTGATCGGGTGATAGTAGAGCTCGGTTTCTGTACCGGGGCACATCATCGAACAGACCTGGGCGTCACGGCGGAAGCCGGTCGAGGAGGCATGCGACGAAATCGGGAAATAGCCGCCATCACAGGTCCGCACGCACATGGTGCGGAAACTGCCATTATTGGAAGCGCCGCCGAGATCGACGAACTGGCTCTGCTGATATTGCAGACGCTCGTCCGGCACCCGGATCGTCTCGGTTCCATCATTGACGATCGGCGCGGACACCGGCTGCGCCACGACGGGCTCTTCGTTGCAGCCTTTCGCCTCGATTTCGGCGAACAGGCGCTGGCGCTCGAGGCCGGTTGCCTCATCCAGCATCAGGGATTGCCGCGTCTGTTCGAGGATTTCGAGATTGCGCTCCATCCGGCTCATCTTTTCCTCAAGGTCGCTGCACTGGCCGGCATCGGTTTCGATGACGATCACGCTGTCGGAGGAGCAATGGGCCTGACGCATCTGGCGACGGAGCGCGCGAATATTGAACTTCTGCGCCGTGATCGCCTGGGCATATTTGCGCGCCTTGGCGGTCGAGCCGGTGGTCGATGTCAGACTGGCCAGTTCGCGATTGAGCATGTCGCATTCGCTGAGCTCGGCCGCCGCGGGGGTGGCTGCAATCAGGAGTGCGAGCGCTGTGAGGGCTTTCAGCATCGGCATCGCCATGAGTTGATGGAACGATGGGCCTGCGTTAGCGCCCATGCGTCAGCAATGCAACAAAAGCATGAAAACGCGCTTAATGGCTTGGGTTAATGGCGTCTGTCATAAAGCTGATACAGGAGTCTGGTTTTCCAGACATGAAAAACGCGAGGCGCCTCATGTCGGAAGAAAGCGAAAACAAAGACAATCGCAAGGTCAGAACTCTGTTCCTTTCGGATATCCATCTGGGTTCAAAGGCGGCCAAGGCCGATTTTCTTCTGGATTTCCTCAGGGTCTACGAAGCCGAAACGATTGTCCTTGTCGGAGACATTGTCGATGGCTGGCGTCTGAAGCGTTCCTGGCACTGGCCGCAGAACTGCAATGACGTGGTGCAGAAACTCTTGCGCAAGGGCCGCAAGGGTGCCCGCATCATCTATATTCCGGGCAACCATGATGCCTTCATGCGCGAATATCCCGGCATCCATTTCGGCGGCATCGAGGTGGAGATGAACATGATCCACCAGGCAGCCGACGGAAAGCGCTATCTCGTGCTTCATGGCGATGAATTCGACGTCGTCGTGCGCAATGCCAAGTTCATCGCCCATCTCGGCGACTGGGCCTATGACACGGCGATTGCGCTGAATGTCGTCATCGCCAAGGTTCGCCGCATGCTTGGCCTGCCTTACTGGTCCTTCTCGGCCTGGGCCAAGCTGCAGGTCAAGCGGGCGGTCAATTTCATCGGCGAGTTCCAGAATGTCGTGGCCGAAGAGGCGCGCCGGCACAATGTCGATGGCGTGATCTGCGGCCACATCCATCATGCGATCATCGCCGATATCGATGGTGTCACTTACATCAACACCGGCGACTGGGTTGAAAGCTGCACGGCGATCGTCGAGCATTTCGATGGCCATATGGAACTCGTGCGCTGGCAGAACACGGCCGATGTGAAGCCGATCCTCGGCCCTCTGGTTCCGATCCGGCTGGTGACGGAAGAGGGCGGCAGCTTTCAGGCTGCCTGAGCCGGGCCAGACCTTTCGGTCCGGCCCGCGCCGGACAGCATCTCAGGGGAACAGGCCGCGCATGGCCTTGGCCTTGGCAACCTTGTCGACACCGATCGCCATGGCGGCAACACGGTGCGGGACATCGTCCTTGTCGACACGCGCCATCACGCGTTCGAACGCATCATCGAGTAGGCCGCGCAGGCGGGTGATGACCTCGTTGCGACCCCAGAACAGCTGCTGCAGGTCCTGCACCCATTCGAAGTAGGACACGATGACGCCGCCGGAGTTGCACAGAATGTCCGGAATGACGAAGATTTCCTTGCGGCGCGACAGGAGAACCGCATCGGCCTCCGGCGTTGTCGGTCCGTTGGCGGCCTCGGCCAGAATACGGCATTGCAGCCGCGGCGCCACCTTTTCATCGATCACGCGCTCGATTGCCGCCGGAACGAGAATGTCGCACGGCTGCACGAGCAGCTCATTGGCATCGAACAGCGCTTCCGTCGAGAAGCCGGCAAGCGACCCGTGGGCGGCCATATGCGCAACGAGCTTGTCGACATCCAGACCCTTGCGGTCGAAATAGCAGGCGGTATGGTCCGAGACACCGATGATCGAAACGCCCTGGCGGGCAAGTTCGATGGCCGCGAAAGAGCCGACATTGCCGAAACCCTGAATGATCGCCGTCGATCCGGCGGCCGGCATATTGAGCCGTTCGAGCGCGCGGGCGATCAGATGCGCGACCCCGAGACCGGTTGCCTCGCGCCGCCCTTCGGTGCCGCCCGAGGAGACCGGCTTGCCGGTGACGATCTCGTTGACGGTGCGGCCCTGATACATCGAATAGGTATCCATGAACCAGGCCATCACCTGCTCGTTGGTACCCATGTCCGGTGCCATGACATCGATATGGGGTCCGACGAACGGGATCATTTCCTGCATGTAGCGGCGTGACAGGCCTTCCAACTCGCGTCGGCTCAGCTTGTAGGGATCGACTGTGACGCCACCCTTGGCGCCGCCATAGGGCAGGCCGGCGAGTGCGCATTTCCAGCTCATCCAGATCGCGAGCGCCGAAACCTCGCCGATATCGACAGAGGGCGCGAAACGCGTACCGCCTTTCGTCGGTCCGAGCGTCAGGTGATGTTGGACGCGGTAGCCCTGGAAGACGGCCGTTTCGCCATTGTCGAGATGGATCGGGCATGAAATCGTAATTGCACGCTTCGGATAAAGCAGCCGGTCCCTGTGGCCTTCCGGTATTTCCAGATAGTTCGCCACCGACACAAACTGGTTGCGGGCCATTTCGAAAACCGGCCCCGTATAGATGTTGGACATTCCTTCCCTCGATCCCGTCAAGCCCCACTCCCTGGGTCTGCCGACTGCCGGCGTGGGGCCATTTATCTGGACTCGGCAGCGGCAAATTCACTCTGCCATGCCTTCATCAAAAAATGTCGAAAATCTGCATTTTGAGCTCTGATTTCATAAGAAATGTGCGCTCTTCGACGATTTTTCTCCAAAAATGAGGTCGATGGGCGCGAAATCTATCGAAAGTCGTCAAAAATCTATAAAATTAGAAAGTCATGATATTGCTTAAGCTGCGTGTCGGATCGCCAAATTCCGGTACACGGAATCCCTGGACGCCTGCTGGTCGAGGAGGGCGGTCAAGATCTCGCACTTGGCAGTGTCGCGACATCATGTTAGCTGATCGTGACCGAGCGCGGATTCCCGTCCGCAACCATCCTCTTAACGGCGTCTGCCGGTATGGCCCGGTTTCTGGACAGGCTTATGCACGATCATCGCAATGTCTCCGCGCGTTCCGGCGTGCCCTCTCATTTCGCGCTACGGGCGGCATTGCTGTTCTGCGCCCCCATGATGGTCAATGGAATCGGTCTGCCTTATTTCCCGGTGTTCCTCGAATATCTGGGGCTGACCGGCGCCGAGATCGGCATCATTCTCGCCATGCCGCATCTGGTGCGAATTGTCGGTACACCACTCGGGGCGGCAATCGCCGATCGTGCGAACGACCGATCAATCGTGCTCATCTGGTCTGCCGCGATCTCGCTGGTGACGGCGGTTATCCTGCATTTTACCCATTCCTTCTGGGCGGTTCTGTTCGTCTATTCGCTGCAGGGGATATTCTACGCCCCCTTCGCGCCGATCGCCGAAGCGATCATGATCACTGGTGTCCGGCGCTGGGGCTTCGACTATGGCTTCCTTCGGCTTTGGGGATCCGTTGCCTTCATCGGCGCGACATTCGCGGGTGGTTGGCTTTTGCAATGGTTCGGAGGCGCCATGGTTCCACCGGCCATGGCGACCTTCTTCATCCTGACCGTGATCATGAGTTTTGCCGCCCCGAAACTTGGCCGACCCGTGCAGCCGTCTCCAGAGGCATCGGCAAAAAGCCCCGTCGGCAATCCGTTCTGGCGTCCGGATTTCCTGCTCGTCGTCATTGGGGCGGCGCTGACGCAAGGGTCGCACGCTATGCTGTTCGGCTTCGCCTCGATCTACTGGACCGGACTTGGCTTCGGGGGTGGCGAAATTGGTGCGCTCTGGACCACCGGTGTTTTGGCTGAAATCGTGATGTTCGTTTTCGCGAGCCGCCTGATGGGTCGCTTCAGCGTCTGGACCCTGATCCTGACCGGTTCGCTGATCACGGTTCTGCGCTGGGTGCTGTTTCCCCTATCAACCGGAATTGCAGTCCATTTTGCACTGCAGGCGACACATGCCTTTACCTTCGGCATCATCCATATCGGCGTGCAGAAGTTTCTGATGCAACGGGTGGCCGAGCGGCAGGAATCCTCGGCGCAAGGCATCTACACGACCTTCATCGCGCTCTTCAATGCGGTATTGTCATTCGCTTCCGGCTACATATTCCAGAGTTACGGCGTCGAAGGCTTCCATTTCATGGTCATCGTCGCCGCCGTCGGCATTGTCTCGATCCTGATCGCACTCTTCCTTCAGCCCCAGAGCGCGCGATCCGGCGGGAAGACCATCGAACCCTCGTAACGAAGCGGCGGCTCGCAATCTTCTGCGAGCAGAAGCGGTCCATCGAGATCGACGAAATCGACATCCTGCGCGAGCAGGATCGCTGGCGCCATGGCGAGCGACGATCCCACCATGCAGCCGACCATGATCCTGTAATCAAGCTCCTGCGCAAGCGCCTTCATGGCGAGCGCTTCGGTCAGGCCGCCGGTCTTGTCGAGCTTGATGTTCACCGCATCATAGCGATCCCTCAATGCGTTGAGATCAGATGTCTTGTGAACGCTTTCATCGGCGCAGATCAGCATCGGATGGTCGATATTGGCCAGGATGGCGTCGCGGCCGGCGGGCAGGGGCTGCTCGATGAGAGCGACTGCGCATTCCGCAGCCACTTTCAGATGATAGTCGAGATTGGTCTCATCCCAACCTTCATTGGCATCGAGAATGATCCGGGCATCGGGTGCCGCTGATCGGACAGCGCGAATGCGGGACGCATCATCCGGTGTGCCGACCTTGACCTTGAGAAGCGCGCGGTCCGCATTCTTGCGGGTCTGCTCGGCCATGATCTCCGGTTCACCGAGAGAAATTGTGTAGGCGGTAACGAGCGAATGCGGTTCTACAATCCGCAAGGTCTGAGCGACCGCGACGCCGCTTGCCTTTGCTTCAAGGTCCCAGAGCGCACAATCCACTGCATTGCGTGCCGCGCCGGCCGGCATGATCTCCATTAACCGATGGCGATCGACACCGCTTGCAACTGCGGCAGCGATTTTCTCTATCTCCGCCCGAACGCTTTCCAGTGTTTCGCCGTAACGTTTGTATGGCACGCATTCGCCGCGACCGGCGAACATGCCGTCACGGATCGTGCAGACCACCACGTCGGCCTGCGTTTTGGCTCCGCGCGAAATCGTGAAACTGCCGGCGATCTTGTAGGATTGGGTTGTGGTTTCAAGGTGACGCGGCACGCCGAATACTCCAGAGTGGGGTTGCTCTCGGACAAGTTTACTTGAACCGGGGTCCGAAACGATGGACAAGAACGACACTGATCGAATCGTTTGTTTGTAGCACAAAGCTGCGATGATCGCCGTCATCGTCGGTTGAGGAAGCCCGGATGCCCGAGACGGAGCAAACAGTACGACTGGACGTCGAGACCCATGGGGGCGGACACCGGATCGTTCTTCACGGCCGTTGGATCAATACCACGATCGCCGTCGTTGACGCACAACTGCGCGCCTTGCCCGCTTCGCTCTCTGCCGGGCCGATTGCGATCGATCTCTCGAATGTCAGCGAAATCGATACCGGCGGCGCCTGGCTGATCCGTCGCCTTGAGGTTGCCCTAAAGAGCACCGGCGCCCAGGTGGATCTGGGTGAATCCAGACCGGGCGTCCGTGAACTCATCCTCGCCTTGCCAGAGCGGATTCCGGAACCGTCGTTCAGCAAACAGCGTCAGCCGCTCTTCCAGCAGGTTTTCGCGCCGATCGGCGAACTGACCTATGAGCTCTGGCGCGATGTGTTGCGGTCGCTCTCGATCCTTGGATCGGCGGTAAGAGGGGCACAGCTCAAGCTGGGGCGCGGCAGTGCCATATCGCCTGCCGCAGTCTTTACCCAGATCGAGCAGATGGGTGTCAATGCGGTCCCGATCATCGCGCTCATGTCGTTTCTGATCGGCGCCATCATTGCCCAGCAGGGGGCGTTCCAGCTGCGCTATTTCGGGGCCGAAGTGTTCGTGGTCGATCTTGTCGGCATCCTGCAATTGCGGGAAATCGGCGTGCTCTTGACGGCGATCATGGTCGCGGGCCGTTCCGGCAGCGCCATCACGGCCGAAATCGGCTCGATGAAGATGCATGAGGAAATCGATGCCCTGAATGTGATGGGGCTCAATCCGGTCGGCGTCCTGATCTTCCCGCGTCTGCTCGCCCTGGTTTTCGTTCTGCCGCTTCTGACGATCATCGCCAACTTTGCCGCCCTTGGTGGAGCGGCGGTGGTTGCCAATGTCTATTCCGGCATCACCTATGAAGTGTTCCTCGGACGCCTGCAAACGGCCATCGACCTGTCGACTGTCATTTCCGGAATGCTCAAGGCACCGTTCATGGCACTGATCATCGGCATCGTTGCATCCGTAGAAGGGATGAAAGTCGGCGGCAGCGCGGAATCGCTCGGCCGCCATGTCACGGCATCGGTGGTGCGGTCGATCTTCGTCGTCATCCTTGTCGATGGCTTGTTCGCGATGTTCTACGCTGCAATCGATTTTTGAGGAGCGGCTGTGCAGGATCAGGTTTCGTCAGCAAATCCGGCTCGGGAAAGTCTGCTTTCGGTGCGCGGCGTCAGCGTTGGTTTCGGGGACAATCTGGTTCTCGATAATCTCGATCTCGACGTCTATCGTGGCGAGATCCTCGGTTTCGTTGGGGCATCGGGCACAGGGAAATCGGTTCTGATGCGGACGATCCTCCGGCTGATACCGCGCCGCGCGGGCAAGATCGAACTGCTGGGCTCCGATTACGGGGCGCTGCCGGACAACGATCGCTACATGCTGGATATGAAGCTCGGTGTCATGTTCCAGCATGGGGCGCTTTTCTCGGCACTGACCGTAAAGGAAAACATCCAATATCCGATGCGCGAATATCTCGATCTGTCGCCGGCGCTGATGGATGAATTGGCGCGGCTGAAGATCGAACTGGTCGGCCTGGCCCCCGAGGCGGCCGACCGTTATCCATCCGAACTTTCGGGCGGCATGATCAAGCGAGCGGCGCTTGCGCGTGCGCTCGCGCTCGATCCACAGCTCGTCTTTCTCGATGAGCCGACTTCCGGACTGGATCCGATCGGCGCTGCCGAATTCGATGAATTGATCGCGCGGCTTCGTGATACGCTTGGCCTGACTGTCTATATGGTGACACATGACCTCGATAGTCTGTTTTCGGTCTGTGATCGGATTGCGGTTCTCGGGAAGAAGCGTGTATTGGTAGACGGCACGTTGCAGGACATGATGAACTGCCCGGATGAGTGGGTGCAATCCTATTTCCGGGGAAAACGAGCGCGCCAGATGCCTGCCTCCAGGCAGTTCGGCAAGGGTTCGGAATTGGCGTGAGGCGGTAGGACGAATGGAAACAAAGGCAAATTACGCAATTGTCGGCTTCTTCACCCTTATGGTGGTGTTGGCCGCATTTGTGTTCGTCTACTGGATGTCCGTCTATGGCCGCGAAGGCAAGATGGAACAGCTGATTCTGCGCATTCCGGGCTCTGCCAACGGCCTGAGCGTCGGCTCGCCCGTGCGTTTCAACGGCATTCCGATCGGTTCGGTCCGTCAGCTCGATTTCGATCGCGAGGATCCGGCATTTTCGCTGGCGCTCACGGAAATCCGCTCCGATTCCCCGGTCTATCCCACCACCCGCGCCGTGCTGGAAATCCAGGGCCTGACGGGGGCTTCCTATATCGAAATGTCGGGTGGCAACCCGAAGGATGAGCCGGTGCTGGTCACGGCGCACCGCGAGGGCAAGGTCGCCGTCATTCTCGCCGAGCAATCGGGTGTCACGAACCTGCTCGCCACGGCTTCCGAAATCATGAAGAAGACGGATGCGACGCTCGACGTGATCAAGGGATTCACCGAGCAGAACCGCGAACCGCTGAGCGCGACCATCCGCAATGTCGAGACCTTCTCCAAGGCGCTCAAGGACAATTCCGACGGGATCGACCGCTTTCTCGGCAGCGTCAGCGGCCTTTCCGATACATTCAACAAACTCTCCGGCCGGCTCGATTCGACGCTCGCTTCGGTGGATTCGCTCGTCAAGGCGGTTGATGCCAAGAAGATCGACAGCATTCTCGCCAATGCAGACAAGATCAGCGGCGATCTTGCCGACGCGTCGGGCGAGGTCAGCAAGACCATCGAATCCTTCCGCAAGACCGCGGATACCTATCGCGATATCGGCGAGAAGGCGTCCAAGACACTCGACAATGTCGATCGCCTGATCGCAGCCGTCGATCCGGCAAAGCTTGGCCAGTCGATGGACGATATCCAGGCGAGCGCCGCCGATGCGCGCAGCGCCATCGCAGCCTTCAAGGGCGTTTCGGAAGATATCTCCAAGCGTCGCCCGGATATCGACCGGCTGATCGCCAACTTCACCGATATGTCGGACAAGCTCAACAAGGCCTCGACCCGTGTCGATGGCGTGCTCGCCAAGGTCGACAGTTTCCTGGGCTCGGGTGATTCCTCATCGCTTTTTGCCGACGCGCGCGAGACGATGAAATCGTTCAAGGCGGTGGCCGACAATCTCAATGCGAAAATCGGGCCGATTGCCGACAATCTCGCCCGTTTCTCGGGTTCCGGGTTGAAGGATATCGAAGCTTTGGTGCAGGATACCCGTCGCACCATGCGGACGTTGGATTCGGCTGTTACCCGGCTGGATCAGGATCCGCGCAGACTGATTTTCGGCGGTGAGGAAGTAAAGCGTTATGACGGACGTACAAGGCGTTGATGGTGTGAAGACAATGGTCCGTTCGTATGCTTCGCTTGTTGTTCTCCTGTCCGCGTCAGCGCTTTTGAGCGGCTGTATCGGCGGTGGCGCCAGCAATGACACTTTTGCCCTGACGAGTGTCGGCGCGGTCGAGGGGCCGGCTGCGCGGAACCGCCAGATTCTCGTGCCCGAACCCACCGCCCTGAAGGCGCTCGATTCCGAGCAGGTCGTGATCCGTCTGTCGGGCGCCGAATTGCAATATCTCGACAAGTCCCGCTGGAGCGATCGCCTGCCGCGCATGGTTCAGTCGAAGCTGGTCGAGGCGTTCGAGAATACCGGCAAGCTCGGAGGCGTCGGCAAGCCGGGCGAGGGGTTGGCGATCGATTACCAGATCGTCTCCGATATCCGTGCGTTTGAAATTCTCTCGGACGGATCGGACCGGGCCCGGGTGGCGATTTCGGTCAAGATCCTCAACGACCGCAATGGTTCGGTGAAGGCACAGCGGGTCTTCAGTTTCGAGGCGCCCGTTTCCGGAACCGGCAACCGCGCCTATGTCGCAGCACTCGACCGCGCCTTTTCGAAGGTCAGCAGTGAGATCGTCGGCTGGACGCTGCAATCGATCTGATCTTGAGCCGCTGCTTTCCTCAACACGGAACAAGTCGCTGAAAATCAAAAAGCCGCCCCGATGGAGCGGCCTTTTTCATATTCGGTTGTCCGTTACTTAGCTGAAGCGACCAGCAGCATGGGCAAGCATCGTATAGACCTTGCCGGTATCCGAGGTCAGGTAGCTCTGGGTCAGTGCGCGGTCGCGGTCGTTGCGAGCCACATCGGCCAGCAGCTTCTCGAAATCGTTGATGTAACGATCGACCGCCGAGCGGAACTCGACTTCGCGCTCGTACTTGCGCTTGATGTCGTCGAAGGTCTGCTGTCCCTTGAGCGTATAAAGCCGCCGGGTGAAGACATCCTTCTCGCCGCGCTGGTAGCGGCGCCAGAGATCGACGAACGCGTCATGGTCGATCGCACGTGCGATATCCACCGACAGGGAGTTGAGCGATTCCACCATGTGGCGCGGGTTGCGGTTGTCCGGCCGCGCCGCCTGCTGCTGGTTTTCGGTCGGTGCGACCGGCGTCACCAGCGGTTCGTCCCGCGAGGCGTTGCGGAGCAGGTCCGAAATCCAGCCCTGTCCATCTTCGCGACGGGTGACGACGGGCTCGGACGGCTGCTGGCGCTGCTGTTCGACCATGGTGCGCTCGATACCGAGGCTGCCGCGCAATTCAGGGGCGCGCTGTCGCGTGTCCTGCACCGGCGCAGCCGGACGAACAGTCTCGGTGCGCTGGGTCACCGGCTGGCTTTCCACTGGACGCGATGCGGCGGGCGCTTCCGCGCGGCGGACGGGCTGCGGCTGTGCCGGCTGTGCTGCCGCAACCGGCTGCTGCGGAACCGGACGCTGTTCGACGACCGGTTGGGCGACCTCGGCACGCGGTGCCGGTTCACGTTTGGGCTCGATCCGGGGTGCGTCGAGATGCGATGCGGAAGCGCCGATGATCGAGGAGAGTTCCTGCAGCGCACGAACCTGTTCGGCCACCGCACGACGCATTTGCGCTGCGCTTTCCTTGGCCTCTTCCGGCAGGTCGAAAGCACCGCGCTTCAATTCGCTGCGCGTATCGTTGAGTTCCTTGCGGATCTCGCCGGCGGTGCGGCGGATTTCCTCGGTGGCGCCGGTGAAGCGACCGACGGCATCCTCGACCGCGTCCTTGATCGAATTGCGCATCTGTTCCGCCGTTGCCATCGAGCGCTGGCCGCTTTCGCCAAGCACGCGTTCGACTTCGGAAGCGGAGCTGGCAATGCTGCCACGCAGACGGTTGGCAATTTCCTCGGCCCGTCGATGGGCCTGGGCGAGGGCGGATTCCATCGAGTTCGACGCTTCTTGCGCCGCCGAGCCGACCGATGCCTTGACGGTCGAAGCCATCTCGCTGGCGCGCCGTTCGGTATCGGAGAGGATCTGGCCGATCTCGGAGAAGGATGTCTGTACGCCCGCCTTGAGATTGGCCGAAACCTGGCCCGAACGCTGTTCGGCGCGGTCGAAGGCCGCATCGACCAGGTTGGCAAGCGAACGCATGGTGTTCTCGATATCTTCGGAGCGGCGCAGGAGACCCACGGCCAGCGTCTGAAGCGCTTCCTCGCGCTCGCCAAGCGTCGAGACGAGGTTGGACTGGGCGGCGGCCAAAAGTTCCGAAGCCTGTCCAAGCACCTTGGAATGATCATCGAAGCGACCGACGATGCCGACGATCTGGCCCAGCGTCTCGCCGGAGACGGTCGTCAGGCGGTCAGCCTTGCCTTCGAGCAGGCGGGCCGAAGCGCTGACCGATTCCGAGGCGCGCGAGGCGGTTCCCTCGAAACGTTCCGCCGTCGCGTTGAGCGTCCGGTCGATCGTTGTCAGGTTGGTGCTGGCATCGTTGACCAGTCTCTGCAGGCCGGCATTGCTTTCGTCGAGGGCGCTGATCAGGCTGGTAACCGTATCGCGCAGCGTCTGTTCTGTGCCGGCCACCGCGCGTGCGGCTTCAGCCGTCCGCGAGGCAATCGCATCGACGAGCGCTGCATTTTCGGTCTTGAGCGCTGCGGCTCCTTCCTGAACGGCAGCAGCAATTCGACCGGCAGCGTCGCGACCGATTTCGGCAAGCGAGTCGGCTGCGGGTCTCGCCTTTTCGTCGATAAGCTTGCTGAGCTCCATCGAGCGCGCAGCGAGCATCGAGTTCAGCTCGCGGCTTCTGTCGTCGAGCGTGGCGCGGATCGTTTCGTTGCGGGTCGCCAGTGCCTTTTCAGCCTGATCGAGGCTGGCGCGAACCGTAGCCGATTCTTGTTCGACGCGGCTGCGTGCCGTTTCGATATCGCTGGCGAACTTGCTGGCGCTATCGGACAGCGACCGCGCGAACGCATCGGCACGCTCGCTGAGCGATTCAGTAATGCCGGAGGATTTGGCAGCGATCTCGTCGGTAAACTCGACGCTGCGGGCCGAGATCGATTCGACGATCCGTGCGGCATCCGCGTCCATCGACTGGGCGGCATCGACGACAGCCGAACGCAGCGTCGAAGCAAGACCGGATGCCTTGCCGTCGATCGTGCGCGACACGGCTTCGAGACCGACTGACAGGGCCTTGTCCATGGTGGAGAGCCGTTCTTCGACACGCGCGGTCTTGCTGTCGAAGGTCTCGGCAATCTGCGCCGTCCGCGTTTCGAGCGACTGTTCGATCGTCTGGATACGGGTATCGAGCACAGACTGGATGGTCGAGGCACTGCCATCGACATGATCGGTCAGACGGGCTGCACGGCTTTCCAGCGTTTCGGCGATCCGCGCCGTGCGGTCATCAAGGGCGTTGGAAAGCTGGCTCGTGCTGCCATCCAGCGTTTCGATGATACGGTTCGTCTTGCTGTCCAGCGTTTCGGCGATCCGGTCGCGGTTGGTTTCCAGCGTTTCCGTGAGCCGATTGGCATTGCCTTCGAGCGTCTCGGAAATCCGGTTGGCGTTGAATTCCAGCGTCCCCTGCAGACGGTTGGTGCCGCTTTCCAGCGTGTCGGCAATGCGCGCGGAGCTGTTTTCAAGCGATTCCGCGATCGTGGCGCCATGCTGGCCAAGCGTTTCGGCGATACGATCGGCAGCTTCCGCCGAACGGCTGTCGAACAGTTCGACATGAACGGCAAAGCGCTCGGAAAGCTGCTGGCCGGCTTCATCGATACGCTGGGCGAAGTGGCCGGCATCGTTGCTGAGGCCGGCTTCGATGCTGGCAAGGCTCGATGCAATCTTGCCGCCGGTCTCGTCGAAACGCTGCGTCATCATATCGAGCGTCGATTCCATGCGTGAGCCGAAATTCTCGGCAATCCGCGCCATTTCGTGGGCTTTTTCGCCGAACTGACCGGCAATCGCGCTCGTGGTTTCCTGCACAGACAGGTCGATACGGTCGGCGCTTTCGGCAATGGCGGCCCTGAGTGCGGCTTCGCGCTCTTCGAGCTTCATGTCCAGCATCATGATGTTGGACAGCATGTTGGCGGCACCCGATTGCAGCCGTTCATCGAGCTCATGTCCGCCGGCCTCGATCGTCGAGCGAAGCGCTTCGCGATGGCTGGCGATCTGTGCGATCAGATTTTCCGCCTGCTGGCTCAGCGTGTCGACGCCCTCATCGAGGCGGCCGCGCAGCGAATCGTAATTCTCGGAAAGCTTGAGGTTGATCGAGATTGCGGTGTCCAGAAGCCTCTCGTCGAGCGTCTGGGTAGCCTGGTCGATGGCGGCGGCGAGAGACGCTTCCCGCTCGGCGAGGCTCGTTTCCAGTTTCTTCGATTGGCTGGTCAGAGCCATAACGCTCGCCTGCATGCGTTCATCCACCGCATCGGCCGTAACATCGAGCACCTGGCGGAGGTTCTTTTCCCGGCTGTCGATGGCTTCGGCAAAGCGCGATGCACTTTCATCGAGCGCATTCGCACCCTGGTTCATCGCTTCTGCGAGGCGGGACGAATGCTCGCTCACGCGCGATGCGAGACTGTTCGTCGCATTCTCGACCGTATCGGTAATCGTCGCCACATTGACACCGACCGTCTCGCCGATGGACGAAACGCTGCGGTCCAGCGTTTCGCGTAGCTTGGCTTCATTGTTTTCGAACGAGAGTTCGAGCATGCTGGAACCCATCGCAAGCGTCGTCCCGATCGCGGTGGTCTGCTCGTTGAAAGTCTCGTCGATCTGTTGGCGGCCCTCGGTCAGCGCGATCGTGATCGCGTTGGCGCGGTCCTCAAGCGTTGCGCGAATGCGCTCATGCGTATCGTTGAGCTTTTCCTCGATATTCGAGCTGCCCATTTCCAGCGAGAGCGCAATTTCCATCGCCGAATTTGCAAGCCCTTCCTCGATCCGTCTGGCTGCGCCGGATGTGGCTTCCTCGATGCGGCCCGCGCCCTGATCGAGCATGGAGGCGACGGCATTGCCACGGTCCTGAAGGGTTGCCTCCAGCCGCTGTGCCGCGCCGTCGGTAATGTCCTGCATGCGAGCGGTGCCATGCTCGAGAGCGGATTCGAGCGCGGCAGAACGTTCTTGCAGGCTGCCTTCGATCCGCTGGGTGGCGTTCCGTGTCGCTTCCTCGATCCGGCCGGCGCCGTTCTCAAGCGAGCTGGCGACGGTGTTTCCATGCTGCTGCAGGCTTTCCTCGATCCGCTGTGCGGCACCATCGGTAATGTCCTGCATGCGGGCAGTGCTGAGGTCGAGAGAAAGCTCGAACGCAGAAGAGCGCTCAAGCAGGCTGCCTTCGATCCGCTGGGTCGCGTTGCGTGTTGTTTCCTCGATCCGGTCTGCGCCACTCACGATCGTATTTGCAACGGTGGTTCCGTGCTGCTGCAGGGTTTCCTCGATGCGCTGGGTCGCGCCATCGGTAATTTCCTGCATACGGGCCGTGCTGAGGTCGAGCGAAAGTTCGAACGCGGAGCTGCGTTCCAGCAAGCTGCCTTCGATGCGCTCGGCTGCAGCGGCTGTTACCGTTTCGATCTGGTTCGCGCCACGTTCGATGGCGTTTTCCATCGCGGCTGCCCGTTCCTGCAGTGTGCCGCCAATCCGGTCGGCTGCATTGACGGTGGCCGCGTCCAGGCGGTTCAATCCCTGTTCGAGAACCTGTTCGACAGCGCCGGTCCGTTCCAGCAGTTTTTCGTCCAGCTGGCGGGCGGCGGCGTCCGTGAGCTCGGCCATACGCTCCGTGCCAGCCGCAAGAACCGAGGCGACTTCTGCGGAACGTGCCTGCAGGCTGTTTTCGAGCGCCTGCTGGTGTTCGCTGAAAGTGGCCGCGACCGTGATGGCCTGTTCGCCGAGCGTGCGGGAGAGGCGCGAACGCGCATCATCCACATTGCCGGTAATCAGCTCCGTTCCACGGCTGATCGCTGTCTCAAGCCGCGCGTTGTTGGCGGCAAAGGCATTTTCGATCTCCACGGCTTTGCCGTCGAGCAGGGCGGACATTTTCTCATGTCCACCGCTGATGGCCGAGGTGATGGCGCTGGCGCGATCATCGATCTTGGCCACGAGCGCATCGGCCTTGGCGCCAAAATTGGCGTCGAGATTGGTCTGCGCCTGCGAAATTGCCGACGTGATGGCACTGACACGGCTGTCGAGCGAGGATTCGATCAGTTCCTGACCGGTGCCCAGCGCGGTTTCGATGCTGAGCGACTGGCCCGTGAGTGTTGACGTGAGGCGCTCGATCGTCGAGGTCAGAACCTCCTCGATCGCCGCCGCTGCACCACCCGCCGAACTGTTGATGCGGGTGAGGCTTTCTGAAAGCTTGCTATCGAGCGTGCCGGCACGACGGTCGAACGCATCGGCGAACTCGTTGATGCGACCGTCGAACGCGCTTGAGACCATATCGATCGAGGAGCGGAACTTTTCCTCGAACAGACCGGAGCGCAGATCGAGATCGATGATCGTATCGTCGACGGTCGACTTGAGCGTCTGGCGGAA
This sequence comes from Fluviirhizobium alvei, assembly GCF_030551875.1. Taxonomy (GTDB): domain Bacteria; phylum Pseudomonadota; class Alphaproteobacteria; order Rhizobiales; family Rhizobiaceae; genus Rhizobium_E; species Rhizobium_E alvei. The sequence goes on from NZ_JAUOZU010000006.1 coordinate 386,137, forward strand.
CTGGGCGCCCTTTTCATCGAGCGACGAGTTGAGGCTGTGAAGAATGTCGTCGAGGCCGCCTGTGATGGCCTGTTCGCCGACACTGAGCGACTCGTTGATCTGCCGGGTACGGGCAATCAGCGTTTCATTGAGCTGGCGGGTGCGTTCCTGCAGCGCGGCATTGAGCTTCTCGGTATTGGCGTCGAGCATGGATGCCCGTGTCTCGAATTCGGACAGAAGTGCACGGCCACGTTCGGACAGGGTGGAGCCGAGCAACTCGATGCGGGAATCGAATTCGCCCGCCATCGAGACTGTGGAATTCGTGATCGCGGCAACGAGGCTGTCCGCCTTGGCCGCCAGGAGCGAGCCGACCGAACCTGCGGCAAGCCCGGTCTTTTCCATGACCATGGCGGCCTGGGTGTCGAGCATCTGGGCGATGGCCGCCCCTGACGTCGAAATCTGCCGGGAGATGGCAACGCTGGCGCCGGCAAGTTCGTCCTTCAGCTGATCATGCGCACCCGAAATGGACGAGCGCACACGTTCGGCGTGATTGACGATGGCTTCGCGCTCGGAACCGAGTTCCTGAACCAGGCTGCGGACGCGCATTTCATTGTCGGTATAGCTGCGCTCAAGCGCATTCACTTCCGAATGGACGAGGGATTCGAGCTCGGTCGCACGGGCGATCGTCCGCTCGATGCCTTCGTTCATCGCGTTGACTTCACGACGCACGGCCTGACCGACAGTCATGATCCGTTCGGCGGCGATCTTGTCGGGTTCGCTCAACCGGAGCGCCATTTCCGCCATCGAGCGGGCGGCGTGCCTGAGTTCGCGGGCCCGGGCGATCATGGTCGCAAAGGCGAAGAAGATGAGAATGGGGAAGGTGGTTCCGACCAGGATTCCCGCGGCCCCCGGAATGGCAAACAGTTCCTGAAGCGAACCGACCTGCCAGATTGCCGGCGAATAGAGCAGATGTGCGGTCCCAAGACCAAGCAGCACCCAGAGAACCGAAATGATCGCGGCGATCCGCACTGGCGACATGCCCGATGCCGGATCGGCGTCTCTCAGATAGGCCGTCGTGGCGGCCATGCGCTGGTCGTTTGCCGGTCGATGGGCTGGCGATTTCGGGCCCGGTTCAGGCGCAAGTTCACGCGCGATATCCTCGGAGCGGCTCCGGGATTTCGGATCGTTCTTTGCGCCGGCATTCGGGGCGCCCTGATTGGCAACATCAGACAAATTGGCCTCCAGAGGGTCGCTCTTGCCGCGCGGTCGATCATCGTGGAAGTCAATGGCCAGTGCATCTTCCAATGCCTTGTAGGCATTGTTTGCCGCTGCATCGTCTTCCTTCCTGCTCGTCATCCGCCTACGCCTTACTCTTTTACGCGGCTTGCGACGCCGAAATCATTCCGGCCCGCCAGCCTGCTAACCGGCAATTCCTTGGGATCTTAACATATTTTCAGATCCGTCGGTGTGGCATTTCTGAAACCGCCCAAGGACAAGAAAATTGCCTCCGGTCGGACAGAACGCCACGATGCCACGTTACGTAGTGGCACAGAAGTCTTTTTGATACAATCACTTGGGGTGGTTGGATCGATAGTGGTTAACAGTTTGTTAAGGGTCACTTCGATCCTCCGGGAAAAATTCCTGAACGAAAATATCGGTTTAGAGCGCATTAACCATTCGAATAGAAATTCAACCGCCAAATTGCCGTAATTAAGAATTCATCCGGTGCGATCTGGGAAACTGGTCCGGTCAAAAAACGGGCTTGTCCCACAAACAAACAGACAGGGAAGTACCATGGCAGCGTTGAGTATCGCATTCGAAGCCCCGGACAATTATCGCGGCAACGCCTTCAACCACAGCCCCATCGATCTTGTTCATCTTGCACGCCAGACCTCCGGCGATCAGCGGCTCGAGCTGGAAGTTCTGCACACCTTTGCCCGCCAGGCAAGGATCTGCATGCAGGAACTCTCTTCGGGCCAGCGCGAGCAGGTGGTGGCGATCGCCCACAAGCTCCGCGGCGCGGCCCAGGCCGTCGGTGCCTTCAAGGTGTCGGATGCGGCCGAACAGCTCGAAGCGGCCAATGACGATGCGGCCTCGATGGCGCGTCTCGGCCAGGCTGTCGTCGAAGCCGAAAACTATATTCTCAAGCTGTCGCGCTGATCGCGCGACAAAAGGCTGTGTTGACGCTTTCGGCTTTTTGTTGGAAAACGCGCTACCTCCACAGATGAGCGGGTCTTTCAACATATGCCTAAACTAGTCATTATCGAATCCGACGGCAACCGTCACGAACTTGAGGTGGCCGTCGGTTCCACAGTCATGGAAAATGCCGTCCGCAACTCCATTCCGGGAATTGTCGCCGAATGCGGCGGTGCGTGCGCCTGTGCCACCTGTCACGTCTATGTCGACGAAGCCTTTGCGGAAAAGGCTGGTCAGCCTGACCCGATGGAAGAGGACATGCTCGACTTTGCCTACGATGTCCGTCCCACCTCGCGTCTTTCCTGTCAGATCAAGATGACGCAGGACCTCGATGGACTGACGGTCCATGTTCCCGAGAAGCAGGCCTGAACGTGCTCTGTCGTTGAAAAATCGCGGGCAAAAAATTGCCTCGCTCAGTTTTTGTGAGCGAGGCTAGTTTGACGCATCTGATGCCAGGCGAGGGAGGAGACACCTGGCGCCAACTCCATGCGCCTTGGGAAACCGAAAACGCCACATAACCAACTCCGAATGACAGTAACAACTGCCTCTAACTGATAGTTGAACGCTAGTTCAGACTGACGACAAGCGCAATTCGTAGATTTCACCCGTAATTCACAAGTGTCTTGTTAAGCTCCACGCAAGATACAGGTTCTTTTGGCGAGATCTGACCGTCAAAAGTTGCATCAACCCGGTCCGGTGGCCACAAGGTAACGACTCGTGGCGCAATGAACCCCGATTCGGCAGATCTGGACGGGTGGCAAATCTCAGTTCGTGACTTTGCGCGATTGTTGGCGGTATTTAAGAAGCCTTGCCATCCGGCTTTCGAAATTTGCAGCTTCGATCCGGTCAAATTGCTGCTGGGCCTTGTCATGAGAGGCGAGCAGCTCGTTCGACAGTTTGCTTACTTTCGCCTTCAGAACATCGCAGGACTTTGCCGGTCGCAATGCCAGAATGGCCTTTTCGAGATCGCGCGCATAGGAGCGGGCGATTTCCGCATGCCGCTCTTCATGGCGCTTGATATCGGATGACAGCGTATCCCATACGAGCGCCATCTTGGCATTGGCCTTCTTGCGGTTGGTCCAGCGCGGCAGAAGCAGTTTCGTATTGAGCGACACCTTGGCGCCGCCGATCCGACAATTTCCCTTGCCGCTCACAAAGGTCGCGGCCCCATCGAACTTGATCTTCGTTGCTCCTGGATGCCGACGGCCTGTGACGCTCGACATCGGACCGCGCTTCTTCATTTCGCGATCGAGATCGGCGGCGGTGCTGCCGCCGATGCTGAAATAGGTGGTGGTTTTGCTAATGATCGTCTCGCCCTGCGTCGAATACGGAACGAGCGCCAGTAACAGGCAGAGAGCAACCGCTGTCTTGGTTCGTTTTGCGTGCTGCATTTTCGACCTCCTCCTGTGCCAAACAAGGTTTGAGACATTGTTTGGTCCCAGACAATATGCAATCAGCACAAAAAACAAGACCGGAGTAACAATGAATTCACCCTTTGCATCGCGCCTGTGGCAGCTTGCGCACGGCCGCAGCCTTGAACTCGGTCCAGCCGGGCGGCTGATGGCGATCATCAATGTCACGCCTGATTCCTTTTCGGATGGCGGGCGCTTTGCCGGTCTCGACGACGTGCTGGCCGCCTGCCAGGCCGCGATTGATGCGGGCGCGGACATTCTCGATATCGGCGGGGAATCGACGCGTCCCGGTGCGGCCGAAGTTACCGCTGCGGAAGAGCAGGACCGCGTCCTGCCTGTGATCGAGGCACTTGCAGCACGCCTGCCGACGGTCCTTTCGATCGATACCTATCGCGCCGAAACTGCTGATCTCGCTGTTGCGACGGGCGCCCATATCATCAATGATGTGCATGGCCTGCAGCGAGAGCCTGCAATTGCCGATGTGGCGGCCAGGCACCGGGCCGGTCTCTGTATCATGCATACCGGTCGTGGTCGTTTGAAGGCTGCCGATGTGATCGAGGACCAGCGGATCTTTTTCGAGAAATCGCTTGCGATTGCGCAGACGGCGGGCAACCAGGCGGGGCAGATCGTGTTCGATCCCGGTTTCGGCTTCAACAAGGAGACGGTCGAGGAAAACACCGAACTTCTGGCACGGTTCGCGGAATTGCATGAACTGGGCTATCCGTTGCTGGTCGGCACTTCGCGGAAACGGTTTCTGGGAGCGCTGACCGGGCGCGATGCAGCCGGGCGTGACGTGGCGACCGCCGCGACAACCGCTCTTCTGCGTCGTGCGGGGGCGGCGGTTTTCCGGGTCCACCATGTCGCAATCAACAGGGACGCACTTATGGTCGCAGATGCTATCGTAAAGGCCGATCGCACTATTGGCGAGGAGGGGAACCCGTGAACGAGACCTATGTGATCACGCTTGCCAATTGTGCATTCTTTGCCCGCCATGGGGTGATGGATGAGGAAGAACGGCTCGGCCAGCGCTTCTTCGTCGATGCCGAAATGGAAGTACGTCCGACCAAGCCGCTGGAAGAGGATGCGATCGATTCGACCGTCGATTACGGCGCCGCTTTCAAGCTGATCGAGAAGATCGTAACCGGGCGCCGCTTTTTTCTCATCGAGGCGCTCGCGCTTGATGTCGCCAAATCTCTCTGCGCGCAGTACCCGCAGATCGTCCGCGCCAGGATTACCTTGCGCAAACCCAGCGCGCCGATTGCGGGCATGCTCGACCATGCTCAGGTAAGTGTAGAATATCGTGTCTGAACAAGAACCGGCCGTCACGGCCTATCTCGGTCTCGGCGGCAATGTCGGCGATCCCGTCGCCTCGATGGCGGAAGCCTTGCGGGCGCTGGATGCGCGCGCGGACTGCTCCGTCGAGGCCGTTTCCCGGCTCTACCGAACGCCGCCCTGGGGCAAGACCGACCAGGCCTGGTTCTTCAACTCGGCCGCGGCCATCCGAACGACGCTGGCGCCGCAGGATCTTCTCGATCTCTGTCTGTCGATCGAACGGCAGATGAAGCGCGAACGCCTCGAACGCTGGGGACCGCGGACGCTCGATATCGACATTCTTGCCTATGGCTCGCTCGAGATCAATGTCGACCGGCTTCATGTCCCGCATCCGCGCATGCAGGATCGGGCCTTCGTGTTGATGCCGCTCATGGATGTCGCGCCCGGTTTCGTCTTCGGCGGCAGATCGGTGGAGAGCTGGCTCGAGGATGCCGACCGCGCCGGGATCGAGGTCGCGGACTCCCGTTCCGATTGGTGGCGCTGATCGCAGGGCGGTTGGTTGGAATAGGTCAGAGCACTGGCAGCGATGCGTCGGGCTCGGCAAGCGAAATCTGGCCGTTTTCAAACCGGTAACCGATTCTTTCCGCCATCTGACCGTGCTTCAGCCAGACCGCCTTCTGCGCGGCACTGTCGAGCATGTCGAGCCCGTGATAGGGGCGGCCCTTCCAGAAGAAACGCTCGGCGCCACCGGGCTTCTCGTCGAAGCCGAAACGGGTTTCGCGCTCCTGCAGGTTGTCGAAGGCCGATGCCTTGACCGCCGCCGCGATTTTCTCCGGATCGCGAATTCCCATGACCTTTGCGGCAAAGGCGCCGAACCGCTTTTCCGGCTCGAAGAACATGTCCTCGTAGCGCATCACGGAGAGCGGAATGTCGGATTGTTCGAGCCAGCTGCGGGTAAAGCTGCTCCAGTCGCCGAGCGGCGCTTCAAAATTGCGCGTGCTGTTGCGCGCCATCGCGGCATCGGGATTGTTGATCATGTTGAGGGCAACCGGTACCCCGACGCCAAAATGATTGGTCAGGGACGCGCAGACATCGATCGGATTGCGCACGATCAGGATGGCGTGGAGAGCCACGTCGGCCGCGAACAGATCCTCCCCGGACTGGCTACTGTAGCGGCAGTGCGTCTTGCAGAAGATGCGCCGGTTTCCGACATTTTCCGACAATTGTCTCTGGAAGGGCTGACGCCATGCGAGTGTGCCATCGGTCTTCGGTGCGGTCTTGCCGGCAAAAGCAGTCTGGAAGGCATCCCTGGCATTGCACTGGGTGGAGAAGGCGGCAAACCGCCCCTGTTCGCTGATCGGCTCAAGTCCGAACAGGGCGCCGGTAAAGGCGCGAAGCCAGGTGTTGCCGGATTTGGGATAGCTTGCCAGCCAGATGATATTCTTCATGCCAGTCCATTTCTCATTTCCGGCAGTCTGACAGATTCGCCCGCCCATCAGAATGCAAAAAGCCGGGCTGGGCCCGGCTTTGAACATGGAACGGTTTCGGTCGATTACTTGATCGAGCCGACAGCAATTTCCTCGGTCTGACGGTTCAGCGACATGCCGATGACAGGCACCATCTGATCCTCGACCTTCACGGAAATGGTGACAGTCATCGAATTCTTACCTTGCAGGCGGGCGATCATGGCGCCGTTCAGCTTCTGGCGATTGATGCCGACAACCATCTTCTGGCTGGTGACGTTGCCCGAAACGATATCGAGACCCTTGCCGGCTGCGCCGTCGAGGAAGGTGCCCTTGTAAGTGCCGCCTGTCGCGGTGATGACCGCCTTCATCGGCTGCTTGAACACGCCAACGCGGCAGAATCCGTCAAGCGTGATGCCGGCATTCTTCTCGGCCGGAATGCCGGAAAGATTGCAGGTGAAACGGGTGCCCTTGTACTTGCCGGCAACGATTTCGCCCGGACCGGACCATTCGCCGGCGACGCCCTTGAAAAAGGCCTTGTCGCGGCTGCCGGCTTCAGCCGGGGCAGCAACGATCGTGGTTGCGGCAAGTGCCGACAATCCCGCAGCGATCAGGGTGTGACGCGAAAACATGGAGCTTCCTTTCGGCCGGCATCTAGCAAGGTCAATAGACTGCAGTCTTCGCCGATATTGGTTAACGGTTGGTTTCCTCATGCCATGAATGCGGATTTCCGGCAACTCCACATTGGAGGCTTGATCGATTGTGTTGCAACTATACCACGGCCCCGCCGATCCGTCACGTATTCGTGCCTTTCGTCAGATCCGACAGGAAATCGTTGACGCCGGGCCGGCGAACCGCGCGAAAGGGCAGGGGTCTCAGCAGATCCATCGCCGATATGCCGATTCTGGCCGTCATCAGTCCGTTGATGACACCTTCGCCAAAGCGCGCCGATAGTTTCGAGGCGATTCCATGCCCGAGGATCTGCTGCGCCAGTCCATCGCCAACCGCAATCGAACCGGTGACGGCAAGATGGGCGATCACATCGCGGAACAGGCCGAGCATGCCCAGCCGCCCCGGGCGGGTTCCGTAGGTCTCGGCGATTGCCCGGATCAGGCGAGCTGATTCGAAGATGACAAAACCGAGATCGACGAGCGCGCGGGGCGACACCGCCGTTACGATCGACACCCGCTTGGACGATGACAGAATGAGCAGCCGTGCCTTGCGGTCGGCGGGTTGGAGAAGTTCGAGTTCCGCGAGCCTCAAAAGCCCGTCGGCATCGATGATCTCATGTTCGGTAGCAGCAAGCGCCTCGCGCCCCTTGCTGGTTCCCGGAATGCTCTCGGAGAGGCGGGAGAGTTTTGCAACGACAGCGCGCGCATGCGCTGGTCGATGGTCCTGGGCGGCCAGCTCGGCTTCGCTTTTCAGCGCCTGGACCGAAGCGAGGCGGCGTAGCCCGATCAGTTCGCGGGCCACCATGGCCACGAGCGCCAGGGCACCGATCGCCGTGATCGCGATTGCCGTATAGCCGAGCCAGTCGGCTCGGGCGAACAGCGATGCAATCAGATTGTCGAGCCAGAGGCTGAAGGCGATGCCGAAAATCAGACCGAGTGCCGACAGGAAGATGCCGAAGAGCGGTATTCCCTTCTTCGGTCGTGCGATCGTCTCGTCCGAGACGTCGGAAACGCCCTCGCTGATAAACGGATCCTCTTCATCAGGCGTCATCACGACGACGTCGGAAATCGCGGTTGGCTTGCGTGCCTTTTCAGGCGCTGCCGCGGGACGGTCCGGTGGTTCCACAGAAAAAGCACGTGGTTTGCGGATCTTGTCGTTGTCCTCGGTCATGCCAGGCGATCTCCGATCAGGAATTGCAGTGCGCGGTCGAGGCGGATATGCGGCAGCGAGAGTTTGATGCCGCCACCGGTTTCCTCAAGCTCAGGCGGACGGAACCGGACGAAGTTGATGTCCGGAAACGCTGTCCGGTCATCACCATCCGTCTTTGCGAACAGCCCGTCCGTGCGTTTTGGCAGGTCGCCGGGGAAGATTGCCGTCTTGCGCAGCCCATCGAATGTCTCGCCATCAATCGTTTCGCCGGCGATCGGTGTGCCAACGATCACCGGCAGGACATCGCCATCCCGGCGCACGCTCGCTTCCCGTGTCGCCCGCACGGAGGCCATGGCTACGACATCGATGCCGGCGCCGGAGCGGCCGATCCGCTCCACCGCCCGTTCGACAAGGCGCCGGGTAATCGCCTCCAGCCTGTCATGGCTTTCGTGATGGAGATGGTCGGCCTTGGTGGCGGCCACCAGCACCCGGTCGATCTTGCGGGTGAAGAAGGAGGACAGGAAGGAGTTCGTGCCCGGCCGAAACGACGACAGAACGTCAGACAGCGCGTTTTCGAGGTCGGCCAGCGCCTCCGGTCCGCGATTGAGCGCCTGCAACGTGTCGCAGAGCACGATCTGCCGGTCGAGACGTGCGAAATGATCGCGGAAAAACGGCTTCACGACATGGGTCTTGTAGGCTTCGTAGCGGCGCTCCATCGTCGCGTGGAACGAACCTTTTTCGAACCGGCCCTCGGGAAAATGGAGGAGCGGCGCGAAGGTGAGGGCGGGCGAACCTTCGAGATCGCCCGGCATCAGGAAACGTCCCGGTGCCAGCGAGGAGAAGGAATGCTTGTCTTCCTTGCATTCGCGCAGGTAGTTGGTGAAGGACTGGGCCAGCGACCGTGCCGTTGCTTCATCCGCCGGTGCGCCCGGCTTGATGGCATCCGCGAGCCTCAGCCATTCTTTCGAAAGCGCAGCACGCGCGCCCTTGCTGGCCTGCTCCACAGCATGCGCGCCGAACTGCCGGTAATCCTGATCGAGCAGCGGCAGATCCATCAGCCATTCGCCCGGATAATCGACGATATCGATCGACAGCCGTCCGACGCCAATCAGGCGGTTCCAGGTGCTGGCACTCTCATAGTCGATCGTCAGCCGCATTTCCGAGATCGCGCGCGTCGAATCCGGCCATTGGCGGTCCTCGACGAGCGCCCGGATATGATCCTCGTATTGAAACCGGGGCACGGCGTCGTCGGGCTGTTCCTCGAGGCGAGCTGATTTCACCCGTCCGGATCGATAGGCCTCAAGCAGCGGCAGGCGGCCGCCATTGAGAAGATTGTGGATCAGCGACGAGATGAAAACCGTCTTGCCCGCCCGCGAGAGGCCGGTGACGCCAAGACGGATGGACGGGTTCACCAGCCCGGTGGCGCGTTCGGCAAGTGTTTCAAGCGCAAGTTTCGCCTCATCGGCAAAAGAAATGGGAGAGGACAATCGATCAATCCAGGCGTGACGGTTCTCACGCCAATATAGGGTCGATGCCGCTCAGGAAAAAGACGGCAACAGGAAACTAACCGCATGCCCCCGCAGCGCGGGCGCTCTTTGCTCGGAAATCGCAAAATCGATGGTCAGGAGCCCGGCGGTCGGATATCCCGCGCACAGCATGTCGGTGATCGGTCCGGTGTCTGTGAGCTGCTGGGCAATGATTTCGATCATCGGATTGTGTCCGACGATCAGCAGCCGACCGGCTGCTGCCCCGATGATGTGCTTGAGATAGGCATCCTCGCCATTGGCGTAGAGTTCCGGATCTTCCTCGATCGGCAGCCCGCCGAAGGCGCGGGCAAACTGGTCGGCGGTCTGCCGGCAACGCCGCGCGGGCGAAACGATGATCCGGTCCGGGCGCAACCCCGAAAGCAGCGCCTGCTCGGCCACATCCATCACTTCGGCTTCACCTTCGGGATCGAGCGGGCGATCGAAATCGGTCGTGCCGGGCTTCGGCCAGGCGGCATGTCCATGGCGCAGCAGAGATAGGCGAAAGAAAGGGCCGTTGGCGGCGGGGTCTGCTGTCATGGCATGGGTCCAGGGGCGTACGCTTCATCAAAGGTCAGGCATTGCAATCAAACGACGAAAGGAGAAGCGGAGCAAGTCCCCATCCTGCCCACCAGATCCTCCACCCCAAATCGCCTATCCGGGAGCGCTGAAAAGGTCAATTCGTCGTTTTGCTTACGCGATGCCTTGCCGAGTGTATTCCGAACCGCCTTCGGCAGCCGAATTAACAATGATGATAAAAAAATAACCACTTAGCGCATTTTTGTGACAGATTTAATTTAATCGAAAAGTGCCGATTACGCTTGAATTCACGGATTTGCAGGTCTATAGAGCCCGCCATGCGGGATGGTCTTCAGGAGAATCGCGTTGAGTGAGAATATCGATCTTACGAACTATGTTCCCTCCGAAAACGAAGAGTTCATGAACCCGAGGCAGCGCGCCTATTTCAGATCCAAGTTGATCGCATGGAAGAATGACATCCTTCGGGAGGCGCGCGAAACGCTCGGTCACCTGGCCGAAGAAAGCGCCAACCATCCGGATCTCGCTGACCGGGCCTCCTCAGAAACAGACAGGGCGATCGAACTTCGTGCCCGTGACCGTCAGCGCAAGCTGATCTCCAAGATCGATGCGGCGCTGCAGCGGATCGATGACGGAACCTACGGCTATTGCGAGGAAACCGGCGAGCCGATCAGCCTGAAGCGGCTCGATGCCCGTCCGATCGCTACCCTGTCGATCGAGGCGCAGGAGCGGCACGAGCGGCGCGAAAAAGTCTATCGCGACGAGTAAGCCCGAACGATATGGCAGATATGAAGATGCGCTACCGAAACGTGGCGCATTTTTTTTGGAAGAGTTTTCCGGGCATTCGGGTCGAAACGGCACTATTTTCCTCTCAGGATCAGAGATTTGGATGATGTTGCCCGAACAAGGTCCGGCTGCCGGCATAAAGTGTTGTCGCGGTCGGGATTGATTTGCCTGCCGAAACAGGAAATTTTAGAACGCAACGAGGGGGCGGCATGAGCCAGCTCCCCATTTCGAGGGAGGCTTTCATGAGCAAGGACAATCCGGGTTTCGCGACCCTGGCCATTCACGCCGGCGCCCAGCCGGATCCGACGACGAAGGCGCGCATCACGCCGATCTATCAGACCACAGCCTATGTGTTCGATAATACCGATCATGCCGCGGCTCTTTTCGGCCTGCAGCAGTTCGGCAATATCTATACCCGCATCATGAACCCAACCCAGGCGGTTCTGGAAGAGCGGGTTGCTGCCCTTGAAGGCGGTACGGCAGCGCTTGCGACATCCTCGGGCCATGCCGCCCAGCTTTTGGTGTTCCATACGATCATGAATGCGGGCGACAATTTTATTGCCGCCAAGCGCCTCTATGGTGGCTCGATCAACCAGTTCGGCAATGCCTTCAAGAGCTTCGACTGGAACGTCCGCTGGGCCGACATGAGCGATCCGGCCTCGATGGAAGCGCTGATCGATGAGCGCACCAAGGCCGTGTTCATCGAAAGCCTTGCCAATCCGGGCGGCACCTTTGTCGACATCGCCGCAATCGCCGAAGTTGCCCACAAGCATGGCCTGCCGCTGATCGTCGACAACACGATGGCGACGCCCTATCTCATCCGTCCGCTCGATCACGGTGCCGATATCGTCGTTCATTCGCTGACGAAATTCATGGGCGGCCACGGCAATTCGATGGCCGGCATCATTGTCGACGGTGGCACCTTCGACTGGTCCAAGTCGGGCAAATACCCGATGCTGTCGGAGCCGCGTCCGGAATATGCCGGCGTCGTCCTGCACAAGACCTTTGGCAACATCGCCTTTGCAATCGCCGCCCGCGTGCTCGGCCTGCGCGATTTCGGTCCGACGATTGCACCGATGAACGCCTTCCTGCTCATCACCGGCATTGAGACGCTGCCGCTGCGCATGCAGCGCCATTGCGAGAATGCGCTCGGCGTTGCCCGTTGGCTGAAGGCGCATCCGAAGGTGGCCTGGGTCAGCTATCCGGGTCTCGAGGACGATCCGAACCACGCCCTGCAGCAGAAGTACGCACCGAAGGGTGCCGGTGCCGTGTTCACCTTCGGCCTGAAGGGTGGCTACGAGGCCGGCAAGACGCTGGTCGAGAGCCTGAAACTCTTCTCGCATCTGGCCAACATCGGCGACACGCGCTCGCTCGTCATCCATCCGGCCTCGACGACGCATCGCCAGCTGACCCCGGAACAGCAGATCGCTGCCGGTGCCGGCCCGGATGTGGTGCGCCTTTCCGTCGGTATCGAGGATCTCTCCGATATCGTGGCCGACCTCGAGCAGGCACTGGAACTGGTATGAGCAAACTCTCCCTCGGCTTCGATCTTTCTGCCGTCGAACCGGAAACCGGGGCGCCAGCCCCGGACCGGCTGATTGAAGGCGAACCGGTCTTCACGACCTGGAACCTCGAAGAAGCCGAGGGCGGTATCTATGCCGGGGTGTGGCAATCCACCCCCGGCAAATGGCGCATTCAGTATGACGAATGGGAATATTTCAACATCCTTGGAGGCTATTCGATCGTCACAGAGGATGGCGGCGAGGAGGTTCACCTAAGGGCAGGGGATCGGCATATCCTTCGCCCGGGCTTCAAGGGAACATGGGAAGTCATTGAAACTACGCGCAAAGACTATGTGATCCGGCTTTGATCCGCGGGCTGGATTGAGCATTCCGATCGACCGATGCGCGGGATCAGCCTGTCTGAGCGGAGAGTATATCGAGCGGTCCGGGTGGGCTTTGAGCGAAACCGTCGCATTCCGGTACATGCTCACGAAATTTCGCGATACTGTTGAGTAGATTTTAGTAATTTAACATCTGCGCACTTGTCGAACTGTTTCCGACTCAATTTAAAAGCAAGCGTCACACGAGCGGCGCCATAGTCGATTATCCGAATAAACGGCAATGCCCGTTTCGTGCGATCCGGAACAGGGTGGCGCAGAGGAGATGCCCGTGGCTCGACAGTTCATCAAAACAGACATCAGTGGTGCCGGTCTTGCAGTTAATCTGTCGACGACCGATGACGCCTATATCGGCGCCGGTATCGAAGTCACCAACACAAATGCCGTCGATCAGTATGATGTCGCCATCCAGGGACTTGGCGACAGTCACGACGTGGACGTGTACGGGCTGGTGACCGCCTATGGCATGGCGATCAATCTTGGTTCGAGCACCGTCGCCAATCACGACAACTCTGTTCATGTCGGAGAGACAGGTTACGTGGCAAGCCAATCAAATGCCGGGATTGCCATGCTTGGCTATGGCTCGGTGATCGACAATGACGGATCGATCTACGGCGGATCGAACGGTATCGCCTGGTGGTCTGCTCCGGCGGAAGGCGCAAGCCAGAAAAGCTACATCCTCAATTCCGGTCACATCGAAGGCGACAATGCCGGTATCTACATGGATACGAACGAAACCGTCGTCATCCGCAATTCGGGCGTGATTTCGGGTGGATCCTATTCCATTTCGATCACGGGCTCGGGTCCGATCCGCGTGGTCAATCACGGGTTGCTCGACGGTCTCGTGGCGCTCGGTAGTGGCAACGACATCTATAACGGCACCGATGGCGAAGCCAACAGCAACATCCAGGGTTTTGACGGCAACGATCGCCTGCTCGGCGGTGACTCCGAGGAAATTCTGTTCGGAGACGAAGGTAATGACACGCTCTCGGGCGGCGCCGGCAATGACTTCCTCGGCGGTGGCAACGGTACCGATCGCCTGACCGGCGGCGCGGATGCTGATCAGTTCCTCTATTTCTTCGTCGCGGAAAGCGCCAGTCAAGCGAGTGCCGATCTGATCACCGATTTCTCGCATGCTGCCGGCGACATCATCGGCCTCGGCAGCATCGATGCAAAGGCCGCATCCGTCAAAAATGACGCCTTCAAGTTCATCGGCGATGCCGATTTCAGCGGCAAGTCCGGGGAGCTACGCTATGAGATCGTCGGCGACCGCACCTATGTCGAAGGCAACACTGATACCGACGCTGCTGCGGAGTTCGTGATAGCCCTGACTGGGAAAATCACCCTCGTCGCGGGCGACTTTTCCCTATGAACGGGGTCATGCATCGGCGGTGAAATCGAATCATACGTTTCGCGCGAGCTGGCCCCCGGCATCAGCTCGCTCCTATGAAGCCGAAAACTAGCGCTTTCTCGAACGCAAAAGAATGCGCAACGGCAATCCCAGTCCGGTTGCCACGGCAAGTTCGATGGCGATCAGGCGTCCGATCGCCGAGTCGAACTTGAAGGGTGCGTTGGGATCCTCGCCGAAATAGAGGAAGGCCGCAAAGGCGGCCAGAAGAAACGTCACGGTGAACACGAGGGGCAGCCACCGCCGCGGCACGAAGACGTAAGCCAGGAAGAGCAGGAGGCCCGGAAGAAGGGCCAGGCTCCAGGCGATCAGCACTTCGTTCCGGGGCATTCCTTAATCCCTCGACAATTCATTACCAGGCAAGATCGAGCCGATCGAGGCCATGGAAATGATAGACATCCTTGACGACCGGCTCCCGAAGAAGGCGCATGTTCGGCAACCGGTCGAACAGGATCGGCAAGGCCGTTTGCATTTCCAGCCGCGCCAGTGGTGCTCCGATACAGAAATGGATGCCGGCGCCAAAGGACAGGCTGATGCCTTCGTCGCGATCCGGCTTGAATGTCAACGGATCGGTGAATTTCTTCGGATCGAGATTGGCGGCCGCCAGGATCAGCCCGACCTCATCCCCCTTGCGCAGCGGAATGCCATCGAATTCGAGATCTTCCAGAACCCAACGATGGAAAATATGAACGGGCGCGGAAATGCGGAAACTCTCTTCCACCGTCAGTTCGGTCGCACGCGGATCGGCAAACATCGTTTGATGGTCGAGGCCCGACCGCAGGATGAGGTTCACGGCATTGCCGATCTGGTGCACCGTGGCTTCATGGCCCGCATTCAGAAGCACGATTGTGGTGGAGACGAGTTCCTCTTCGGTCAGATATTGGCCGTCACGCGCCGGAGACAACATGAGGGTCAGGAGATCATCGCGAGGATCGTTGCGCCGTTCGGCAGCGAGGCGGATCACGTAGTCGGCAAACTCTGCCGCGGCCCTGTTGGCGCGGTCCTCGTCTTCCCGGGTCTTACCGAACTGGTACATGCGCACATAATCGTGGCTCCAGTCGAGCAGCTGACGGCACATGTCGAGCGGCACGCCGATCATCTTTGCGATCACGGTCACTGGAATGATCTCGGCGAACCGGTCGAGCAGCTCGACCTCGCCATACTTTTCGAAACCGTCGATCAGCTGATGGGCGAGGGCGGCGATTTCGGGCTTGAGGCGTTCGATCTGGCGCGAGACGAAAGCGCGGTTCACCAGCGTCCGAAGACGGGTATGTTCCGGCGGCTCAAGCTCCAGCAGCGATTTGGATTCGGCGCGGTCGAAATCGGCGAGATGCGGCTTGGGCTCCGGCAATCCCAGCTCTTCGCGGCTCGCGATATGGGTGATCTGGCGGCCGAAGCGACGATCGCGCAGAAGTGCGTTCACCTGGTCATAACCGGTGAAATACCAGCGCTTCTGCTCTTCCCAGAAGAAGGTCGGCATGGCCGCATGAATGGCGGCATAGGTTTTGTTGGGTTCGCGATAGAAGTTCGGATCGCGGGCGTTGAGCGAGAGGCGACGATTGGACGGATCGAAACGAAGAAAGGCATTCATGAGAAGTCACACTGTCGGAAACGGGAGGGCTGAGCCCTCCCGCAGCGTTGGATCACGGATTGTGCGCCTTGAGCCATTCCACTGTCGAAGGGACCATTTTCTGGTCTATCACCTCGGGTCCGGTAAAGGCACTGAAAACGTGGTCGGTTTCGAAAATGTCGAGCCGCTCTTCGCCATTGTGGTAGTTGAGGAACACCTGGCCCGATGCCGGCTGCGGCGAAACCGTCGTATCCTGCGTGCCGACGATCACCTGGAGCGGTCCCGGATAGGCCGCAATGGCGCCGATCGGGCTCGTCGTTGCCATTTCCTTGAAGAAGGACGCTTTCAGCGTGGTGTCGACGCCCCAGGGAAGCTTGGAGGTGATCTCGACGTCTGGCGCGCTCGTGAGCCCCTTGTTTACCGAATCGGCGCCGAGAATGGCGCTGTAGGTATAGAGCGGGGCTGCAACCGGCGCCCAGAGCGTCACCGATTTGACCTCCGGTCGTGCCGCAGCAACATGGGAAGCAACCAGCCCACCCTGGCTCCAGCCGAGAATGGAAATCCGCCCGGCATCGACGCTTTCGTTGCTTTTCAGCCAGTCGACGGCTGCGATCCCGTCCTTGATCTGTCCGGAGAAGGTCGTATCGGCCCATTTGCCGCCGCTTTCGCCCGAGCCGCGGAAATCGATCCGCAGGCTCGCATAGCCGGCTTCGCTCAGGAGGCGTGCCGAACGGGAGAAGACGCCTTCCTTGGTATTGTTCACCGGCAGTTCGTCACGCGAGCCGGAGAAACCGTGAAACATCAGGACGACCGGGGGCTTGGAGACGCCATCCGGAGTTTCGAGGGTTCCGATGACCTTCTGGCCGTCGACGTCGAAGCTGATAACCGTCTCCGCCGCGAATGCGGGCGTGGCAAGCAGAAGGAATGCGGCAAGGCCGCCTGAGAATGCGCCTGAAGCTGTTCTGGACATGGAAATTCCCTTCGTGATTTGTAAATGGCTTTACCAGCCTAGGAAGAGCCTCGATCAGCGTCAAGAAGAAAGCCGGGCGCCGATTCAAGGTTCCTTCACCTTGTCGGCGAATTTGCCGGGGGGCACTTGTCCATGTAACGCCCTGTTAAAGCCGAATCTGTCAGGGATAGCCCAATTTCCTTGCACGGCTTGAAGTCAGTAGACCTCACACTCTATGTATGGAAGATGAAATATGTTGATTCCCGGGCTTTCAGGCCGTTGGGGAAGGGTGAAGCGAAGGATGATTATGAGAGATCCGTTTGAAACTTCGATGGCGATCATTCCCCAGGTGATCGAGCAGACCAACCGCGGCGAACGTGGTTGGGACATCTTCTCGAGACTGCTCCGGGAACGGATCATCTTCCTGATCGGTCCGGTGGACGATACGATGGCAGCGCTCGCATGCGCCCAGCTGCTGTTCCTCGAATCGGAAAACCCGAAGAAGGAAATCGCCCTCTACATCAATTCTCCTGGTGGTTATGTGACAGCCGGGATGGCGATCTACGATACGATGCAGTTCATCAAGCCGCCGGTTTCGACGCTCTGCATTGGTCAGGCCGCATCGATGGGCTCCCTGCTTCTGACCGCTGGCCACAAGGATATGCGTTTTGCGACCCCGAATGCGCGCATCATGGTGCATCAGCCCTCGGGTGGCTTCCAGGGGCAGGCGTCCGATATCGAACGTCATGCGCGTGACATCATCAAGATGAAGCGCCGACTGAACGAAATCTATGAAAAGCATACCGGTCGCACATATGAAGAAGTTGAACGCGCGCTCGACCGCGACAACTTCATGACCTCGGAAGAGGCGCGCGAGTGGGGTCTGATCGATCGCGTGATTTCGTCGCGTGCCGAAAACGAAGGCGGCGAAGACGCTTGAATTGAGGTGAATCCGGAGTCGGCGCCCTGTCTTTGACATTTTTGTGAAGGATGAGGGCTTTGCCTCCGGATTTACGGTCGCTAAAGATTGCTATTAAGTCTATGTTGAAGACTTGCGCATAGGCTTAGCTGGACGGGCAATATCGTCTCAGAAGAGGCTCCAAGCGGAGCGGGCGATTTGTCCCAAGGCCTCGTGTAACAGCGGCAAAGCGCCGCTTCATGCCGGGTGCAGGAACTACCCCCGCGTTTCCATTGGCGGTCGCGGCGTGCTGGAAGGAAAAAGAAATGAGTAAAGTCAGCGGAAACAACGGCGGGGACTCGAAGAACACCCTTTATTGTTCTTTCTGCGGCAAGAGCCAGCATGAAGTACGCAAGCTGATCGCCGGACCGACGGTCTTCATCTGCGACGAATGCGTCGAGCTCTGCATGGATATCATTCGCGAGGAAAACAAATCCTCGATGGTGAAATCCCGCGAAGGGGTTCCGTCTCCGCAGGATATCATGAAGGTCCTCGACGAATATGTGATCGGTCAGAAGCAGGCCAAGCGCATTCTCTCGGTCGCGGTTCACAACCATTACAAGCGTCTCGCCCATGCGACGAAGAACCAGGACGTTGAACTGGCAAAGTCCAACATCCTGCTCGTCGGCCCGACCGGTTGCGGCAAGACCTATCTCGCCCAGACGCTGGCGCGCATCATCGATGTGCCCTTCACCATGGCCGATGCAACGACGCTGACCGAGGCCGGCTATGTCGGTGAGGATGTCGAGAACATTATTCTCAAGCTTCTGCAGGCAGCTGACTACAATGTCGAGCGCGCCCAGCGCGGCATCGTCTATATCGACGAAGTCGACAAGATCAGCCGCAAGTCGGACAACCCCTCGATCACCCGCGACGTGTCGGGCGAGGGCGTGCAGCAGGCGCTTCTCAAGATCATGGAAGGCACTGTGGCATCCGTACCGCCGCAGGGTGGCCGCAAGCATCCGCAGCAGGAATTCCTCCAGGTCGACACGACCAACATCCTGTTCATCTGCGGTGGGGCTTTTGCCGGTCTTGACAAGGTCATCTCGGCTCGTTCCGAGCGCACATCGATCGGCTTCGGCGCCAAGGTGGCCTCGCCGGACGACCGCCGCGTCGGTCATATCCTGCGCGATCTCGAGCCCGAGGATCTGGTGAAGTTCGGTCTCATTCCGGAATTCATCGGTCGTCTGCCGGTCATTGCCACGCTTGAGGATCTCGATGAGGACGCCCTGATCCAGATCCTGTCCGAGCCGAAGAATGCTCTGGTCAAGCAGTATCAGCGCCTGTTCGAGATGGAAGATGTCGAACTGACCTTCCATGAGGATGCGCTGCGCGAAATCGCCCGCAAGGCAATCGTCCGCAAGACCGGTGCCCGCGGTCTTCGCTCGATTATGGAAAAGATCCTGCTCGACACGATGTTCGAACTCCCGGCTCTCGATGGAGTTCAGGAAGTCGTCATCTCCGAGGAGGTCGCCAAGGGTTCGGCTCGTCCGCTCTACATCTATGCTGATCGGCATGAGGAAAAGGCACCCGCTTCGGCCTGATTCGGGCATTTGATATTTGTCTTTGAAGACCCGGCGCAAGCCGGGTCTTTGCGTTTGTGGGGCGGCCTTGCCTCCAGCCTGCGCCACCTCGCGCGAATGAGAGGCGCCGATGACCGGATCCTTACGGTATAATTCGTTGCAAGCGTTGTCTTAAAAGCGCAAATATACCAATCGCTGACAGGGCAGAATCAGGATTCCAGCGCAAGCCTCGCAACATCTGGGCCGCGTAGTTTCCGGGAGTGGCATGTTCTGGCCAGCGCCGTTGCGGGGGAGATGGTCCGGGCTTGAATCTGGAGTGCCCGATCTCCACTTGTAACCCAAGTAGGCCGGATGACCGATTGTGGATAGGGCCGGCGGGTTCTTCGGAACCCGTAGAGAAAGGGAAAGAAATGACCAAAAAGACACTCCCAGTTGAAGCAGGCCAGGAAAATTTCCCCGTCCTGCCACTTCGCGACATCGTTGTGTTTCCCCACATGATCGTGCCGCTGTTCGTTGGCCGCGAGAAGTCTATCCGTGCGCTTGAGGAAGTGATCGGCACAGATCGCCAGATCCTGCTCGTGACGCAGAAGAACGCGACCGATGACGATCCGGCTCCGGACGCGATCTTCGAAGTCGGCACTGCCGCCAATGTTCTGCAACTGCTGAAGCTTCCCGATGGCACCGTCAAGGTGCTGGTGGAAGGTCGCGGTCGCGCGCGCATTACCGGCTATACAAGCCGCGAGGAGTTTTACGAGGCAACCGCCGAAGCGCTGAACGAGCCGGAGGAAGACGCCGTCGAGATCGAAGCGCTGTCGCGTTCGGTCGTCTCCGAGTTCGAAAATTACGTCAAGCTCAACAAGAAGATCTCGCCAGAAGTGGTCAATGCCACCGGCCAGATCGAGGATTATTCGAAACTTGCCGATACCGTCGCCTCGCACCTGTCGATCAAGCTGACCGACAAGCAGGAGATGCTGGAAACCGTCTCCGTCAAGGGCCGGCTTGAAAAGGCGCTCGGCTTCATGGAAGGCGAAATCTCCGTCCTGCAGGTGGAAAAGCGCATCCGCTCGCGCGTCAAGCGCCAGATGGAAAAGACCCAGCGCGAATATTACCTCAACGAGCAGATGAAGGCGATCCAGAAGGAGCTGGGCGACGAGGATGGCCGTGACGAAATGGCCGAACTCGAAGGCCGGATCCACAAGACCAAGCTCTCGAAGGAAGCGCGCGAGAAGGCCGAGGCCGAATTCCGCAAGCTCAAGCAGATGAGCCCGATGTCGGCTGAAGCCACAGTCGTGCGCAATTATCTCGACTGGCTGCTCGGTCTGCCCTGGGGCCGCTATTCCAAGGTCAAGGCCGATCTCGTCAATGCGGAAAAGATCCTCGATCAGGATCATTTCGGTCTCGACAAGGTCAAGGAACGTATCGTCGAATATCTCGCCGTGCAGGCCCGCTCGACCAAGGTGAAAGGTCCGATCCTTTGCCTCGTCGGTCCTCCGGGCGTCGGCAAGACCTCGCTTGCCCGTTCGATCGCCAAGGCCACCGGTCGTGAATATGTCCGTATGGCGCTCGGCGGCGTGCGCGACGAGGCCGAGATCCGCGGTCACCGCCGTACCTATATCGGTTCGATGCCCGGCAAGGTTATCCAGTCGATGAAGAAGGCGAAGAAGACCAATCCACTCTTCCTGCTCGATGAAATCGACAAGATGGGCATGGATTTCCGTGGCGATCCGTCGTCGGCACTGCTCGAGGTGCTGGATCCGGAACAGAACTCGACATTCATGGACCACTATCTCGAAGTGGAATATGACCTGTCGAACGTGATGTTCATCACCACCGCCAACACGCTGAACATTCCGGCGCCGTTGATGGACCGCATGGAAATCATCCGCATTGCCGGTTACACCGAAGAGGAAAAGCTGGAGATTGCCAAGCGGCATCTTCTTTCCAAGGCCATGCGCGATCATGCGCTGCAGCCGAAGGAATTCTCGGTCACCGACGATGCGATCCTCGAGATCATCCGGACCTACACCCGCGAAGCCGGTGTGCGTAACTTCGAGCGCGAACTCTCCAAGCTCGCCCGCAAGGCCGTGACCCGCATCCTGCGCGATCGCGTCCTGTCGGTCGAAGTGACGAAGGAAAACCTCTCGGACTTCCTCGGCGTGCCGCGGTTCCGTCACGATGAGGCCGATCAGGAAGACCAGGTCGGTGTCGTCAACGGTCTCGCCTGGACCGAAGTCGGCGGTGAGCTGCTGATGATCGAAGGCCTGATGATGCCGGGCAAGGGTCGCATGACCGTGACCGGTAACCTCAAGGACGTGATGAAGGAATCGATTTCGGCTGCGGCATCCTATGTCCGCTCGCGCGCACTCGATTTCGGCATCGAACCGCCGCTGTTCGAGAAGCGTGACATTCACGTGCACGTTCCGGATGGTGCGACGCCGAAGGACGGTCCTTCTGCAGGTATCGGCATGGTCACGGCCATCGTATCGGTGATGACGGGCATTCCGGTTCGCCATGATGTGGCCATGACGGGTGAAATCACCCTGCGTGGGCGCGTATCGCCGATCGGTGGCCTCAAGGAAAAGCTGCTTGCAGCCCTCCGCGGTGGCATCAAGAAGGTTCTGATCCCGGAAGACAACGCCAAGGATCTGGCGGATATTCCGGACAATGTGAAGAACAATATGGAGATCATTCCTGTCTCGCGCATGGGCGAGGTTCTGGAGCATGCTCTGGTTCGCCAGCCGGTTCCGATTGCCTGGGACGATTCCTTCGAAACCAGCAGCAAATCGTCCGGTTCGGAAGAGAGTGGACACTCGATCGCCCACTGATTGCCACATTCGTGCCAAATTGGTCCGAAAACCACGATGGCCGGTCGAAAGACCGGCCATTTCTTTATGGAAATTCGCCGAAAAGCACTGGAATTGTCGGTGTTTTCGTATAACAGGGTTGCGGTCGCGCGGCGGCGGAATATCCTGCCGCGCAGCTTGAAAATCCGAGTCGTTTCATACCATTGAAGAAAGGGGTGGAAACATGAACAAGAGTGAACTCGTGGCCGCTGTTGCCGAGAAGTCCGGACTGACAAAGACCGATGCGGCGACCGCTGTTGATGCTGTCTTCGACGTTGTTCAGGAAGAGCTCAAGAAGGGCGGCGAAATCCGCCTCGTCGGTTTCGGCAATTTCTCCGTGACCCGCCGTGAAGCTTCTGTTGGTCGCAACGTTTCGACCGGCGAGAAGGTCAACATTCCGGCCCGTAACGTGCCGAAGTTCACCGCAGGCAAGGGCCTGAAGGACGCAGTCAACAGCTGATTGTTGACGCATGTTTCGAAAGGCCCGGTGGCATCTTGCCCCGGGCTTTTTTTGTTTTCACATTCCGGTTGACGCTTCGTCACCCATTTCGCGGATGTGAAAAGCACTGTCTGGCCTTGCCAACAAGCTCTACATTTTTTATGTGTTTTATGTCGGATGGCACAACGTCATGCGGCATTCGTTCTCAGGGCGGGGTGCAATTCCCCACCGGCGGTAAAGGGCCTCGGCCTCAAGCCCGCGAGCGGCTCCGGCAATTGCTGGAGTGTCAGCAGATCCGGTGTGACTCCGGAGCCGACGGTATAGTCCGGATGGAAGAGGACGGGAAACGTTGAAGGCAGCTTGCGAAAGCGTGCCTATTCGGGACTCGTGCGCCCTGATTTGTGTTGATCTTTGCTTTGGAGCAAGACCATGAATCAGAGCCTGAAATCGCTCAATCAATCCTCCGCCTTTCGGGGCGCCTTCTATATGGTGCTTGCCGGCATCGGTTTTGCCGGCCTCAACGCCATCACCCAGCATGTCACCATGGTACTCGGACTGTCGTCGACATCCGATGCCTTCTGGCAGTATTTCATTGCCTTGATCCTCTCTCTGCCGCTGCTGTTCCGGCTGGGCATCGGTTCCATGCGCACTGACCGGCCCGGCATTCATTTCCTACGGATCATCGTCTCGGTTCTCGGCGTGCAGGCCTGGGTCGCCGGCCTCGCAAACGGCGTGCAGATCTGGCAGGCGATTGCGCTCGTCATGACTTCGCCTTTCTTCGTCACGCTGGGCGCCGCCCTGTTCCTCGGCGAGCAGATCTCGCCGCACCGCTGGATCTCGACCCTGGTCGGATTTACCGGCGCGATGATCATTCTGTCGCCCTGGTCGGATACGTTCAGCTGGTATTCGCTGATGCCGGTCCTCGCCGCCATTCTCTGGGGCGCCTCGTCGCTGATGATGAAAAAGCTGCTGGTCAAGGAAAGCTCGGCCACCGTGACCGTTTGGCTGCTTCTTCTGCTGTCGCCGATCAATGCCGGCTTTGCCGTTGCCAACGGCTTCCAGTGGCCCGATATGACAACTTTCGCCTGGCTGCTCCTGTCCGGGGCCTTGATGGTTGCCTCGCAGTTCTGGCTGGCGAAAGCCTATGAAGTTGCCGATGCGGCCTATGTGCAACCTTTCGACGATCTCAAGCTGCCGCTCAACGTCGTCATGGGCTGGCTGGTGTTCGGCTATGTGCCTTCCGGCTATCTCTGGCTCGGTGCAATCATGATCCTGGCGGCCTCGATGTTCAACGTCACCTTCGAGCGGCGTCGAGAACGTAACCTAACGGCCAACATGGCCGCTTGATCGCCATTATCGCCAGTAATAAGACACTTCTCTGACGTGAAGAATAGGTGGCTCGTGACTGGCGAAATGAATGCAAGTGCTGATGCGGTGGTGATCGAACAGATGGTCGCCATCGCGCGGCGACGGTGGAAGATCGTGGCCGGTGCCATTGTGGTGGCGCTTGCACTGGGCTTTGCCTATGGCGAGAGCCAGCCGATCCTTTATTCTTCCTCGGCAACCGTCATCGTTCGCTCCGGTCCCACCGCTGATCCGGTGCGGCAGGGTGTACAGACCTCGACGCCGGAAGAGGAAGGTCAATTCCTCAGCCAGCTGGAACTTGCAAAATCAGCGAATGTTGCTGCGCGCGTCTATGACAAGCTCGGTCTCGTTGAGGGCGAGCGACTGGCAGCCTTTCTGCAGAAGCCAACATCCGGTTTCTCCAAGGGTGGCAATGCCGCTTCCTTTACAAAACCCTTCGTGGACAAGGAACAGCTGATCGCCATGCTCCAGCAGGGCGTGAAGGTCTCCCGTCAGGGACGCACCTATATCGCCGCCATCTCCTACACACATGGCAATCCTGAGATTACGCGAGCGGCCGCTCAGGCTTTTGCTGAATCCTTCCGGGATGAACTCGACAGCGTGAATGTCGCCGCCGCGGAGCGCATCCGTGCCGTCGTCGAAGCCGAACTCGCCAAGGTCGAGCCGGCAAGCCGTGCGGCGCTTGAGGAGAAGTATCGCGATCAGCTGATCGCGCGCGCCATTCCCGGCGTCGAAGCGGCGGTGATTTCCGATGCGCGGTTGCCCGGAGCGCCGATTCTGCCGCGCAAGTCCTTCATCGTCATTGTCGCCGCGATCATCGGTGCTGCCATCGGTGCCGCATTGGCCGGCTGGCGCGAAATGACGGACCGCGGCATTCGTGACGGCGACCAACTGGCGCGCCGGCTCGGCCTGCGTTTCTTCGGCTATCTGCCTGCCGTCTCCGCCTACGCGAAGAAATCGACCGCCGTCGGTCAAAATGGCTTTGCAATGCCCGAGGATGCGAGGCATTCGGTAGGTGCCCGCTATTCGCGTTTCAGCGAAAGCCTGCGCTCGGTCGCGTTATCGGTGCTTGCGCTGGGAGAGCCGGGCAGGGGCGTTGTCCTTGCCGTCACATCGACATTGCCGGGCGAGGGCAAAACGCTTGTGGCCGCCAACCTCGCCTCGCTGATCGGCCATCAGGGCAAGCGCGTGCTGCTGATTGACGGCCAGTTCCGCGATCCCGATCTGACTGGCTGGTTGAGCGGACCGCGCGAAGCTGGCGCAATTGACGTGATTGCGGGGCAGGCGTCCTTCGCCGAGCAATCCTATCAGGATGCCGCACTCAACCTTTCCTTCCTGCCGGCTGGCGGAAAATCGGGCGCAATCGATCCGGCGGCCCTGATTGCCGGCGGTCAGTTTGGTGCCTTCCTGGAGGGGCAACGGAAGAATTACGATGTGATCGTGCTCGAAACGGCCTCGATGACGAGTGCTGCCGATGCCGTGGCGCTGGCGCCGCTCGCGGATGCGGTGCTGCTCGTGTGCGAATGGGGCGGCCCATCGCCGGCATTGATCGAGACCATGCTCACGGGCGAGCCGCAGCTGCGCGAAAAGATCGCCGGCCTTCTTGTGACCAAGACCCGGCTCCGTAAACTGCCGCTCTACATGTCGAAAGCATCGCGCGGCGCTTACCAGAGCCGGATCGGCTAATACCAAGCGTCAATGATAGAAACCGTTTGCGTGGAACCGGACGCCTTCATCCGACGCGGAGCAGACCGGAGAGCGATGCAAAGGCATCGATCGAGGATTGCGACAATGTCGGGGAAGGATGTCCGGCCCATCCGAAGGATCGGGCGCTTTTGCCCTCCGGGCTTCGTCGAAAATCCGCGCCGGACCTTTTGGTCCGACTGTGGTTTTCTCCTCGCCGGAAACCAAAATCGCTCCGGCACAATCGGTTCCTATCATCGACGCTTGGTATAAGGCCTATCAGAAGCGCTTGCGCTCGCGGATCAGCTTGGCCGGATTGCCGCCATGGATTTCCCATGGCGCAATCGACTTGACCGCAACGCCGCGTGCGCCCAGCACCGCACCTTCGCCGATCGTCACGCCGGGGCCGACAAAAGCCTCGGCGGCCACCCAGGCCTTGGCGCCGATGGTGATCGGCTTCGGAATGAGCTGAAAATTGGCATCATCCGGATCATGCGTGCCGCCGCAGAGATGGGCGCGCTGGGAAATGATCGCATAGTCGCCGATCTCGATCCGGTCCATATCATAGACGATGACGCCGGGCCCGATCACCGAGTGATCGCCCATCGTCAGGTTGGGCGGATACCAGATTGTGGTTCCGGGATAGACGCGGGCCTTGCTGGAAATCCTGGCGCCGAAACTGTTGAGCAGAAACCGGCGCCATCCGTAAAGCGGCACCGGCGTCCAGCGGCCAAGCGTTGCCCAGGTCAGGTTCCATGCCGCGCGGAACAGGCGGTGTTTGAGCGGAAAGCTCGGGCCACCTTCACGCGGATTGCTCTCCTTGGCGTCAAGAACGCTCATGCTCTTTCCTTCCAGCAGCGTGCATCGTCATAAAGGGCCATAAGCCCATCCCGCACGCTTTGTTCCGAATAATGGTCTTCGACCAGTTGGCGGGCGGCTCCGGCCATCTGGCCACGCGCGTCCGCAGAGAGGGTGTGCGCAGCCTCAAGTGCCGGCCGGATCGTCTCCGGCGTAAACCCGCTGCGGATCGCTGCATTGCGTTCAAAGCCGATGGCCAGATTGCATTCGGGCGACAGGATCGCCGGCTTGCCGGCCGCCCAGGCTTCCAGCACCGCCATTGGCAATCCCTCGCTCTTGGACGGGAGCAGGAAAAATGTCGCAGCCCCCATCGAACGATGCTTCTCCGTGCCATATTGCGGGCCGGCAAACAGCACATTGCCGAAGCGGGCATCAAGCTCCAGGGCACGCTCCTCGAACCCCTCGATCCCATCGTTCCAGCCACAGAAGATGAGGGCGGACCGATCACGGAATGCCGGATCGGCAACCGACAGGTTTTCCCAGGCCTCCATCAGTTCCATGCAGCCCTTCTTCTCGTGAATGCGGCCGAGGAAGAGATAGATGTCGCGCCCTTCGAATTCGGGGCGGAACCAGTTGGGCTTGTGGCCATCGTCTTGGAAGGGTTCGGCAAAGTTCGGGATGATGCGTGCAGGTTGGCCGGAAAGAAACTCCGCCACATCCGAACCTTCCTTGTCGGTGAGAAGGTGGAAGCCTGCCGCGCGACGCAGAAAACTGTTCTGATAGAGGCCGGAGACGGCGGATTTCAGCCTCGGCGACCGGGCCCGGATCCAGGGTTCCAGCATGCCATGTGGCGACACGACATAGGGTTTGCCGGTCATCAGCGACCAGGCATGGGTCGCGGCCGCCTGAAACTGCCAGACACCATGCACATGCACGAGATCGGGCTTGGCGCGCAGAAGCGAGGCCAGCATGCCCGGTGCGAAACTGTAGCTCTTCGGTCCGAAACTGCGATGGCGGAAGGTTCGCGCCGGCTGCCATTGCGACCAGTCGACCCGTTCTTCAGACTGATCGAGCGCATGGACGGTAATCTCGTCGAAACCGGCTTTTGAGAGCGCCTTCACATGCAGGCGCGCCGCTTCGGATACGCCGCCGCCAAGCGGCGAGAATGTGGGCAGGACGAGAGCGATACGCCGGATCATCCGCGCCCCCCGATCCGCACCAGAATGTCCTGCAGGCGGGTGAAATTCTGCTGATAGGTGCGAACGGCGCCGTTGATTTCGGCTTCGCTCTCGGCGAGATGCTCGTAATCGTTGGTGACGCAGCCGATCATCTCGTCGAAATCGATCGCATCGATCGGCGTATGGCGATGGCTGAGCTTGAGATCGTTCATGATATATTCGGTCTTCGGCAGATATGCGATCGCGAAGGTCGGTTTGCCGGCCATCATGGCGAAGATGCAGGAATGGAACCGCGTACCGAGGAAGATTTTCGATCGCTGGATCATGGCCCTGAGGATATCCGGCTCGCGTCCGGTCTCGTCGATCACGATCGGCAGCTTCGCCTTGGCACGCACGATATGGGCAGTCGGCAGGTCTTCCGAAACCTGATTGAAGATCACTGGCGTCAGGCCGAACTTCTCCTGCATATGGTCGGCAGCCCGCGCCACGCAGTCGGTATAGCGATCGTAGTCGCTCTGCGGATCCTTCGATTTCGGGAAAGACCAGCCGACCACCGTCATGCCGAAAATCGGCCGATCTGCGTCAAGGCCGAGCTCGGCGAACACCGCGTCGATTCGAGCGCGATCGCTTTCGACCCGGTCGTTCCAGAAGGCACTGTCTCCGGTGCGGAACACCTGGCGTTCCGGCAGTTTGAGATCATGGGCGAGAAAATCGTAGGAATAGCTTTCGCGGGCGCAGAGGAACGGCACCTTGCCGAGCACGGATTTCGCCACCCAGCGCGACACGGGACGTTCGATCGGCCCGACGCTCTGCGGCGCGAGAATCACGGTTTTGCCAAGGATGGTGCCGAGATGGACATGCAGGAGCGCGATGAAATAGGCGAAATTGGTATCATGGATATAGCCGCCCGGCGCCGAGATAACGACATCGGCATTGCGGATCGCCAGAAAGGTTTCGCGCTGCTTCGCTGGCAGCAGCTTGTAGAGGCCAAGCCAAGGAATATAGGCCGAGATCCAGGCCAGACCGAGATAGGCGAGCGATTTCACCCGACCCTTGACGCCGCCGCCGGCATTGCCGATCCGCTCCGACCAGGCAATGTCCGGATGTACGGCACTTGCCGTATCCATGCCTTCGAAAACGGCACCGGCGATTTCCGCATCGGGATGGACGGCGCGGATTTCGTGAACGCATTCGTCCAGCAAGACGGAATCGCCGCGATTGGAGCGACCGAAAGCGTTGACGATCATGAATTTCATCGGTTGACCCTGAATTGGTGACTGTGTGGGGCTGGATAAATCGGCCAAATGTGCGCGAATTATGAAGCTCTTAGGAAAACGTCCTGCCAGACTGGGGGTTCCATGTCAAAGCAGGTTGGAGAGCCGTCTCGGGGGCGACTTTCCCGTCTCGCAGTCGGCTTGTTGCCAGGAGGCCGAGGAAGGCTGGCCAAAGCGGATTGGCGAGCAGGAAATTCGAGGCTGGCATGGCAAAGACCAGATTGTAGACAAGGTAGAAATAGAGAAACATCCGGCCGCGATCTAGCCTGCCATTGGCAAGATCGACGACGAACCACAAGACCACGCACGCAACGATCAAGGCGAGGAGCGTGAGACCCGCAAGGCCGAACTTGTGGAACACCGCATAGTGCAGGAAGTGGATATTGTGGACTTCGTTGACGCCGAGCAACGCATGCTGTCCTACGGTGCGATCAACCGAGCCCGCCATATCGACGGTACGTCCCAGCCCCTTGCCAAACAGCCATTCCGCGTCGGATGCCTGTTCGTAATCCTCCATCACCTTCTGGCCCTCATAGACACGCTGGTAGGACGAGACGTGATTGTAGATATCGTCGCCCTTCATCAGGAGAATGGCTTCCTTGACGTTACGCGGCAGAAGTTCGACCGTCGCATCATCGAGCGACAAGGCGTAGAGAAGACCGCCGATGGCCGCGAAAATGACGAAGAACAGCGTCACCAGGTAACGCCGGTAGAGCATGAAGATCAATCCGGTCGCACCGATGGCAAGAATGGACGCGCGGTTGATTTCGATCTGCACAAAACCTTCGTTCGAGCCCAGGTGAATGCAGAGGTAGATGATGGCCGAAATGGCTTTTTCGATCAGGCTGCGGCGCATCAGAACGCCATAGAGCGCAATCACCTCGAACAGGACATATTGATAGTGATTGTCCTTGTTGAAGACCGAGAGGAAAGCGAAGACCAGCATCAGTGCCAGAAACGGCAGCGAATAGAGGCTGTCGATGGTGCGGGCGACCTCGCCATTGCCATGTCTTGCATGGCGAAACAGCTGGAACATCAGAACGCCGGTGACGATATAGAGCGACCAGGCGCCGATATAGGGCGTGGCATTGCCATTGGAGAAGCCGACAACAGCGGAGACAAACCCGGCGACCAGCATGGCGATTGCCAGCGGATGTGGCACCAGCACCGTAAGGCGCACCTTGTCGAACAGAAGGGCCAGCATGAAGAAGCCGAGCGAATAGGCATAGGCGCCGGCATTCAGATAGGGTGTCTTGGCGAACCCGACGATTCCGACCCCATGTTCGAGCCCGATCGAAACCAGCCCATAGAGAATGATGAAGCCGGAGAGATAGACGCTGAAGAGATCCATCCCGGCCAGGCGCCCGAGCAGCGTTTGCGGCGGCCTTGGCCTAGTTGGCGCTGCCGACATGGACATGTCTCCTCAGCCAGATCAAAGACAGGGATATCACGATGGCATGTGAAACGAGATCCGCCAAGATAAAGCTGTTGATGCCGAGCAGCATGACCATCCCATAGGCAAGGAGGACGGCGACACTGACCGCGGTGATGCGGGCAATCGCCGCGAAGTGATAGAGGCCGCGCGCGAAAAGGCCCTGCACGAGGGCCTGGCCGATCGCCTCACTGACGATGGTGATGGCGAAGAAGCCAAGAAACACCCAGGCATTGCGGGCAAATCCGTCGAGGACATTGCCGGCCAGAACACCGCCCAAGGCAATTCCGGCGAAAAGTACGATGGCTATGGCGAAGCTTGCTTTCTGGATCAGCAGCATGGCGCGCACCGAAAGGTGCGGCGTTTCCATGACGGCAGCAACCAGACGCGGAAATTCGACCCGCCGGGCAAAACCGGCAACCTGACTGGCGGCACCGACAATCTGTTTTGCATAGACCAGCAGCGCGGTTGCTTCTGTTCCGAGAAAGGCATTGGCGATGGCAAGCTGGACACGGAAATAGAGTTGACCCGGCATCAATCCGGCCAGCATCGAACCTTCCTCAATGAAGGCTTGCCTGATGCCGCTCGCGGACGGGCGCACCAGACAGGGTCTCCATCCGGCGACTGCCAGCGCTGCAAGCTGGATGGCAACGGTCGCGAGATAGCCGATCGTAAGGGCCAGTCCCGTCATCATGCCGGCCATCTCCGGCGTTTGTCCACTTGCGAGTACGAGTGCGATCGCCGAGGCGAGATAGGCGATCGATCCGGTCAATCCGCCGATGCCGCTCTTCTGCAATCCGTCGAGAAAACCTGCAGCATTGAAGGCCCAGATCAGGATGCCGGGCAGGGCATAGAGCAGGTAGTTGCGGCTGAAGGGCGCCAGATCAAACAGAAACAGGCTGGCAAGCGCAGCCGATAGCACCAGTGCCGCCATGGTCAGACGGAAGAGGGTGATTTCCCAATAAGCCCGCCAAACGTCGCTGCGCCCCTCGTGGAGAAAGGCTGTCTTGGCAACCTGTCGCGCCATGACCGTAAGCGAACCGGCCTCCACCATGATGATGGCCAGCATGGCAAAGGAGAAATGGGTGCCGAAGAGAGCCAGCAGTGCGCTGTCATTCTTGGCGACAAGATAGGTCTGGGCGAGGAAGATCGAGCCCTGGCCGAGGCCGAAACCGCCAACCAGCATGCCGAGATTGAGAAGGCGCCCGAAGGCGCCTCCCTTTGGAACTGATGCCGCAGCCATCCTGCTCAGCCGGTGACGGCGTTGATGAAGGAGATGCAGCCATCCTCTTTGGACAGCATGCGGGAGAGATCGGCCTGCCGTTCGCGCCAGTCTTCGCGGTCGCCGTGCGAGGCTTTTTCGATGGCGCGCGCCAGCGCGTGCGCATCGCCGGGCGGTGTGATGATGGCACTGTCGCCCAGAAACTCGGCGAGTTCGGTTCCGGGTTCTGCCGTGACGACCACCGGAATGCCGGAGGCCAGCATGCCGCCAAGTTTCGAGGGCAATACTAAATCAGCAGCGCCGCGTTCCTGCGGTAGTGCGTGCAGGCTTGCGAGGTTCATGAATTCATTGAATTTCTCGTAAGGCTGGAACGGCAGGAAACTGACATTCTCAAGCTTGCCATACTTCTCGACTAGGCCACGCTTGGCGGGACCTTCGCCTGCGATGATAAACCGGATCTTCTTGTTCGACACCAGCCGTTCTGCTGCGTCGAGAAGCGTATCAAGGCCCTGCTTGGCACCGATATTGCCCGAATAGAGCACGATGAAATCGTCATCGGCATAGCCGAGCTCATGTCGGTAGGCCGAAATCCGCCCGAGCGGATAGATATGCCCGAGATCGACCCAGTTGCGAACGATGGCGACCTGCGACGGCTTGCCGGTCTTGGCGACCAGTCGCTCGGCCATGCGCGAGGAAATGGTGATGATGCGGTCAAACCCCTTCAGCGTCACCTTTTCGAACAGATAGCCCAGCTTCTTCAGGAAGCCGAGCGATTTCAGATGACCGACGGCAAAGGCTGCGTCCACTTCGAGATCCTGCACATGCAGCACGGTTCTCGCGCCAATGATCTTGGAAGCGAGAATGGCAAGCGGAGCGGCAAAGAGTGTCGGTTCGACGCAGATGACGAAATGCGGACGATTACGCAGGATCTGCCAGAGAACGACGGGCGCAGAAGTCGCCGCAAAGCTCATCGGCGCGATCAGGCGCCAGATGCCACTCATGTTCTCCTTGAGGAACAGCGGAACCCGCAGGATCTTCATGCCGTTCTTGTGCTCGGTCGAATAACGGTTGCTATAACCGTCCTTGACAGCCCAGCCCGGATAGTGCGGCGGCGTGGTGACAACCGTCACATCGGCCTTCTGGCCGGCCAGATAATCCGCAATCTCACCGGTATATTTCCCGACGCCGGTGATTTCGGGCGAAAAGTTCATGCCGTACAGCACGATACGCTTGCCGGCGATATTGCGATCGGCATCCGTTTCATTCCTGTCCGCCAGGTTGCTCTTGGCAGTCGTCTTCATTTTCGTCTGATCCGATTTATGCTCTGTGCTAGACTTCAGTTCCAATGGTCTCGGTTCTTCCCAAGCGCTCCGCGATCGTGTCGATCGCAAAAGGCCTGCTACTTAAACGTCCGGATGGCGTTCGGGTTCCCGTTTTCCAACCAGCGCCGCGATCCCGAGATCGCATTCAAACAGTCTTTCCCCGCACAATAGCCACTGTGACCCCCGTCACGCCGCTCTTCTCGCTCAGAATAATGCCCAAATTTAGACCGCAATCGGGTTTTCCCTCGCTTGCGGTGCGGTTCGGACAGCCTCTGAAAGGCGAAATTTTTCGAGAAGATATCGACGTCGAAAAATCATGAACCATACTCATATAGGTTTCGCAAGCGGTTGAATTCGGGTGATTATGTCGCAGTTGGCCGCGGCGGCGCTTTTTCCCGGAATTTTTTGCAAGGCTTGCATTTGCGCAACATTTAGGCAGCTTTGCCGAGGGTCCGGGGGAGGGGCGTGTTCGTTCACAGGCTTATTGTGATGCGGGTTTGGGGCTGTTGGTGTTACGAAAGGAAACAGGTCATTGAAATGACCAAATCTGACACCATATGAGGCTCGCTGTCCGCGTCGGACAGACTCGCAACAACCTGGATCAAAGGAGGAAATGTATGGGTCGATCCATGTTCGATTTCGTTTCTTGCCATCCGTTTGACGCGTGTGTTCAGGGCTCAGCCAACAATTGGCGCTGTCCCTCAGTACGAATGTAAACGCTTCGTCGTTCGTATCGTTGAAAATCGACTTTTGCATATCCCATTCCTGCGAATGGGCATCATGGAGTATTGCCATGGATAAACAGGTGATCGAGTTCGCCGGTGAGCCGGTGGGAATTGCTGTTCCGGAAAACGGAAAGCTCAAATTCATCGCGGTCAAGTTCCACGTCATGGATCTCGACAACAATGTCTACCGTTCCGTGGAGGACGTCGAGACTGCCATTGCCGCGCTTCCGAAAGTGCGCCCGGATTTGCACGCCTGGTGAGGGCAATTGTGCGAACCTGAAAACGCCGCCTCCGGGCGGCGTTTGCATTCGGGGTCGGTATCGATGCGAAGTCGGTTATCACGCGTCTTCGGTCAATTTCATACTCTTCCGGTTGCTCTATTTGCGTTTATTGCGAATTGTCACTTCGCATGCGCAACCGGTCGTTAACATTAATCATACAATAATTCTCGTCATGGTTACCCGAATGTAAACCGGGCCTATGTTGCTTTTGGAGTATGGTTTTATGGCGAGTATCTTGACGAATACGTCCGCAATCGCATCGATCGACCGGCTGCGCGGTCTCGATCGCTCTCTCAATACCACCGAAAACAGGATTTCCAGCGGGTTGCGAGTCGGTTCGGCATCCGACAATGCGGCCTACTGGTCGATCACGACCACGATGCGTTCGGACGACAAGGCGCTGGCGGCCGTCAAGGATGCGATTGCACTTGGAGCGGCCTCTGCGGATACCGCCTATATCGGCATGAACCAGGCAATCGATGTCATGTCGGAATACAAGGCGAAGCTGATTGCGGCACGCGAGCCGGGCCTAGACCGCGACAAGATCAATGCGGAACTGACCGAGTTGCGCGAACAGATGCGTACGATTGCCGAGGGTGCCAGTTTCAATGGTGAGAACTGGTTGGTGACGCAGAATGGCAATACCGAAACCGATCGCAAGCTCGTCGGTTCCTTCATCCGGGGTGAGGATGGACAGGTCCGCGTCGGCGAGATCACCTATTCCAAGGGTAGCGCAGGCACTCCGAACCGCCTGATCGACGAAACAGGGCCGGGAACGTTCGGGATCCTCACGCAGCCGGGTCTTGCGAGTGGCTGGGATACCCACATGTCCGGTTACGTGTTCATGACCGGAAAGGATGCCTGGCCGTCAGCTCGCCTGATGGAAGTCGATAATTCGACCTCAAACGAGGATATCGACATCATGATCAGCGGCACGGAATATATGATGCAGTTGATGACAGATGCCGCTGCCGATCTCGGTGCCATATCGAGCCGGCTCGAGCTTCAGACGGAATTCGTCCAGGACATCCGCGATGCGTCCAACCGCGGTGTCGGCAAGCTGAGGGATGCCGAACTCAATCTGGAATCCACCCGTCTGAAGGCGATGCAGACGCAGCAGCAGCTCAGCATCCAGGCTCTGTCGATCGCCAACAGCAATGGTGACAATTTGCTGTCCCTTTACCGCTAAAGCGCTGGCAATCGTTGATCAGGCCTTTGCGGGCCGCATTAGAGATAGGAGTTCCTCATCGCTGAGCGGACGCACGAGTGCGTCCGATGTCGCGACGGGGTTGAAGCCGAACATCTGGTAAAGCTGCAAAGCGCGCGGATGATCGAGCGTGTTGGTGGTCACCGTCACAGTCTTCGGCTCCAGCCCCCAGATCCCGTAAAGAACCTGCAGCAGGAACCATTTGCCAACACCAAGGCCGAGCGCATGTTCCATCAGGCCGAAATGGCAGAGCTCGATCGTGTCGCTGTCGGTCTGGAAATACTCGGCGAAGCCAGCCGGTGCGCCGTCGACATAAAGAACGGTGATATGCGAGCGAGGATCATGCAGGAGCTTTTCCAGTGCCTCGCCGCTCATCCGCAGCCGATCGACCCAGTGCCAGCGCTGTCCGACCTGCAGATAGAGATATCGGTAATAGGCGGCCGGAATCTTCTCGACCCGCATCAGCGCCACATTCAGGTTTGACGGCAGCGACAGGCTCTGATGCGGCGGAGCAGTCATTTCGAGCCGCGTGATATGCGCTTTGACGGCTTTTGGCTTCTTGCTGGGAACGGCCATGCCTCATTCCTTGCCTGTGACGACGGGCGTGTCATCGCGCCCGCCCCATTCGGTCCAGGAACCGTCATAGAGCGTATTGGCGGAATGGCCGACGGATTCGAGCGCGAGCGTGATGACCGCAGCAGTTACGCCAGAGCCGCAGGAGGTAACGACCGGACGCGAAAGATCGATACCCGCTTCTTCAAACACGGTCTTGAGTTCGGAGACCGGCTTCAAGGTGCCGTTGCGGAGAAGGTTGCCGAACGGAAGATTGCGAGCGCCCGGCATATGGCCTGAACGGACGCCCGGGCGCGGTTCGCTTTCGTCACCGGTGAAACGGCCCGCACCCCGCGCATCGGCGATCTGGGTGCTGCCGGACCCCACGATTGCGCGCATGGCGTCAAGCGTCGTGACCTTGCCGAGATCCATACGTGCAGCGAAGGTCGCCGGCTGCGGCTCCGGCAGATCGCTCGTCACCGGCCGGCCTTCGGCCTTCCAGGCATCCATGCCGCCAGCCATGACATAAACGTTACGCGCGCCCATCAGGCGGAAGAGGAACCAGACGCGTGGCGCCGAAAACAGGCCCGGTCCATCATAGACAACAATCGTGTCCTGATCGGAAATCCCCATCTTGGAGACCTCGATGGCAAAGAAGGCGGGATCCGGGATCGTATGCGGCAGGTTGGTCGAATGGTCCGCGATCGCGTCCTGATCGAAGAAGACGGCTCCCGGAATATGCGCTTCGGCATATTCGGCCGCGGCATCGCGTTTCTGGGCCGGAAGATACCAGGATGCATCAACCAACCGGAACTGCGGTGCGCCAAGGTTCTTTTCGACCCAATCGGTCGACACGACATAGCGGCTCTGATCGTCATCCATGGTCAAACCTCCCGTATCATTGTTCGGAAAGGGCGTCAGGCTTGCCGAAACGAATTCGGAAGCGCCTGTTTTCCTTTCCCTTTTTCTCGATTTTAGCGATGTGGATATCGCCGACTTCCTGCGTTTCGGACACATGGGTGCCGCCGCAGGGCTGGCTGTCGATCAAAGCGTCTTCGCCGATGCAGACAAGGCTGACGCGCCCCAGGCCAACCGGTGGCCGGACATTTTTGGATTTGACGATGCCGGGATTGGCGATCAGCTCTTCATCGGTGATCCATTTGAGGAAGACCGGATGATTGGCGGCGACGATCTCCATCATCTTCGCCGTCACTTCATCCTTGTCGATCGTCTCGGACATGTCGAAATCGACGCGGCTTTCGTCTTCGCCGACAGCGGCCCCGGTGATCGGGTAGGAGCAGACGACGGAAAGGATATGGCAGGCCGTATGCATCCGCATCAGGCGGTAACGTCGCGCCCAATCGATATGCAGCACAACGGCTTCGCCAGCCGAAAGCGTCGGCTGGCCGTCTGCCGGGATATGCAGGATGATATCCTTGCTGTCGCCATGGATGGTGCGGGCGATCTCGATCCGGCTGCCGTCGGCACGCTCGATGAAACCGGTATCGCCCGGCTGGCCGCCGGATGTGGCATAGAAGCAGGTCTGGTCGAATTCGATGGCGCCATCTTCCCTGACCGCTTCGACCCTGGCTTCCACTGTGGAAAGGTAGAAATCGTCGCGGTAAAGCGGGAGGACGGGCATGAATCACTCGATCGGTTCGAAGGGCGGTGCAATCGCACTTGTTTTCGCCATCCAGGCCGGACTTGGCAAGCCCTTGCTTTCCAGAAAGGCGGGATTGAACAGTTTCGACTGATAACGGTTACCATAGTCGCAAAGGATCGTGACGATCGTGTGCCCCGGTCCGA
Organism: Fluviirhizobium alvei; assembly: GCF_030551875.1. Taxonomy (GTDB): domain Bacteria; phylum Pseudomonadota; class Alphaproteobacteria; order Rhizobiales; family Rhizobiaceae; genus Rhizobium_E; species Rhizobium_E alvei. The sequence continues at coordinate 423,561 of NZ_JAUOZU010000006.1, forward strand.
GATCCTTCGCGAGCCGGATAGCGCCCGCGATATTGATGCCGGACGAACCGCCGAGGCAGAGACCTTCCTCCTGGACGAGATCGAAAATCAGGGGCAGGGCTTCCGCATCGGGGATCAGGTACTGGAAGTCTGGCCGGAAACCTTCGAGGTTGGCCGTAATCCGCCCCTGGCCGATCCCTTCGGTGATCGAGCCGCCGGACGATTTGAGTTCGCCGTTGGCGTAATATTCGTAAAGTGCCGCCCCTTCGGGATCGGCAAGGCCGATCTTGACGTCCGGATTGAAGCCACGCAGCCCCATGCCGACCCCTGCCAGCGTGCCGCCGGAACCGACCGCGCAGATGAAGCCATCCACCTTGCCATCGGTATCTTTCCAGATTTCCGGAGCCGTCATATCGATATGGGCCTGACGGTTGGCAACATTGTCGAACTGGTTGGCCCAGATGGCACCGTTCGGCTCGGTCTTGGCGAGCTCTGCGGCCAGGCGGCCGGAAAGCTTCACGTAATTGTTCGGGTTCTTGTAGGGAACCGCGGGCACTTCCACCAGCTCGGCGCCAAGAAGCCGAAGCGCGTCCTTCTTCTCCTGGCTCTGGGTTTCGGGAATGACGATGACCGTGCGGTATCCGAGAGCACCGGCGACCATGGCGAGCCCGATCCCCGTATTGCCGGCGGTGCCTTCGACGATCACACCGCCCGGGCGCAGCACGCCACGTCGTTCTGCATCGCGAATGATCCAGAGCGCGGCACGATCCTTCACGGATTGGCCGGGATTGAGGAATTCGGCTTTTCCGAGAATGGTGCATCCGGTCAATTCGGACGCCTTCTTAAGCTTGATCAGCGGCGTGTTGCCGATGGCTTCGAGGACATTTGCGCGGACTGACATTCTGGATTCCACCCTTTGATGCGGCCAATGACGAAGGCAGCTGTTTTTCACGTTCTGGCATGGAGGCGCAAGGAATTATCTTGCCTGCAATTTACTTGCAGGAGGAATAGCTTTCCCAATTGCCGGCGCCGGCACGAATGGATGCGAAATCGGCAGGCTCTATCGCTGATAGACGACCTGGTGCACATCGATATTGCGGGCCCGGAAGCCGGCTTCGCAATAATAGAAGTAGAACTCCCACAGGCGCTTGAAGCGATGATCGAAGCCCAGCGGCTGCAGGCGGTCCCAGACGCTCCAGAATGCCTGACGCCATTCGGCCAGTGTGCGGGCATAGTCTGGCCCGAAGCCGAGTTTCGCCACCATATCGAGGCCGATTTTACGGCCATGGCTTTCAAGATGCTCGAGAGTCGGAAGCATGCCGCCCGGAAAGATGTATTTCTGGATGAAATCGGGATTGTTCCGGTACTTGAGATAGGATTCCTTGTCGATCGTGATCACCTGCAGGCCAGCGCGCCCACCCGGCTTCAGACATTGACCGAGCTTGGAGAAATAGACCGGCCAGTATTTTTCCCCCACCGCTTCGAACATTTCGATCGAGACGATGCGATCATATTTCGCGGTTTCGTCGCGATAATCCTGGAATTTCAGCTCGACTCGGTCCGAAAGGCCCGCTTTCTGCATCCGTTCCTGGGCGAAGCGAAGTTGTTCGCGGCTGATCGTCAGACCCGTGACCTTGCAGCCGATTTCGGTGGCCGCATATTCGGCAAAGCCGCCCCATCCGCAGCCGATCTCGAGCACATGATCGTTCGGGCCGATGCCGGTTGCTTCGGCGAGCGCCCGATATTTCGCGCGCTGGGCACTGGCCAGATCCTCGGCGCCGGTCTGGTAGAGCGCCGACGAATAGGTCATCGTCGGATCGAGCCATTCGCGGTAGAAATCGTTGCCGAGATCATAGTGGGCCGAAATGTTGCGCTTCGAGCCGCTTTTCGTATTTGCGTTCATCCAGTGGCGGAAACGATCGATCCATTTGAGCACGCCACGGGCGCCGTTGGCAAAGCGTCCACCGACATGCTCGTTCACGAGAAAGAGTTCGAGAAACTGCCCTGCATCCGGACTGTCCCAATCGCCATCCATGTAGCTTTCCGCCACGCCGATGGCCCCGGTCGAAAGCGCCCGGCTGATGAGGTTCCAGTTCTTCATGGTGACCGCTGCCTTCGGACCCGCCGCTTGCCCCCGGATCGTCAGCTGCCGGCCATCGGGAAGCGTCATGGTGAGCGCGCCGCGCTCGAGCTGGCTCAAGCGCTCCAGAACAAACCGGGCGGTTGCCGGTAGCCCTCGCAACAACACAGCTGCATTTGCCGTCGTCAATACATTGCCATCGGTATCTGGCATCATCATGGTCCCAGACATTGCCCCTCCGTTTCCGATGGATGCATTTTAGCATCCTCTATTTCTTGTTTTTTAAGCCATTTCCGCAAATTTTCGACCGTTTGTCGAGGGGCAAGCTGGTTGCCCCTGCAAATTTTGGCTGCTGGAGTTCAGGAATTGCCGAGTGACTGAAATATTTCCAGCGCACGCTTGCGCGCAAAGTCATGCGCAATCATCGGATGTGGGTAGGTTTTGCCAAGGGTGATGCCGGCCGAGCGGAGGATCTCTGAAGGTGCCTCATGCGGACGATGGATATAGTGGTCGGGCAATTTCGCGAGTTCCGGGCAGAAAGCACGGATGTAAGCACCGTCGGGATCGAAGGTTTCGCCCTGTTTGGCCGGATTGAAGATGCGGAAATAGGGAGCCGCGTCAGCGCCGCACCCGGCGACCCATTGCCAGGATGCCGCGTTGCTGGCTTGGTCAGCATCGACGAGCGTATCGCGAAACCAGCGCTCGCCATGCCGCCAGTCGATCAGCAGATCCTTAATCAGGAACGAGGCGACCACCATCCGCACGCGATTGTGCATCCAGCCGTGGCGCCAAAGCTGGCGCATGCCGGCATCAACGATCGGATAGCCGGTCAGGCCACGATGCCATTGTGCAAGCAGCATCTCGTTGTCCTGCCAGGGAAAAGCATCGAATTTGGCATTGAGATTCGTCGTCGCCAGATCCGGTCGATGAAAAAGCAGGTGCCAGGAGAAATCGCGCCAGACCAGTTCCTTCAGGAAATGCGTCGTGTCGTCGATCGGAATTGTGTCCGGTAAGGCGCGGACCATGTGCCAGATGCGGTGAGGGGAGATCTCGCCGAACGCCAGATGGGGGGAAAGAAGCGAGGTCGTCCGCCCTGCGGGAACATCGCGTCTGGCCTTATATCCATTGATGGCCCCGTCCAGAAATTCCGCCAAAGTCGATTGCGCTGCGGCTTCGCCCGGCGTCCAGACCTCGGAGAATCGCGATGCCCAGTCCGGTTTCGTAGGCAACAGCGCCCAATCGTCAAGTGAATCGCTGTGCATGGGCGTGTTCACCGCCTGTATCGCGGTTGGTGCAGGGATCGGGTCGAGCGGAATGAGGCTGCCCTCGAGGGCACGCCAGAAAGGCGTATAGACCTGGTAAGGACGACCGTCCTTTGTCAGCAGCCGCTGCGGCTCATGAAGAAGGAAGCCGGCAAAGCTCTCGACCCTGGCGAAGTGTTCACGCAGCTTCGATTTCAGGTCCGTGTCGGCCCGGATACCGTCCGGGTCATAGCGCCGGTTCCAGAACAGGCAATCGGCACCGGTTTCGTCCGCGATCCGGGAGAGGACCTCTTCAGGGGAGCCTGTTCTAAGGATCAATCGATTCCCACAGGCGCGAAGCGCCTGATCGAGCCGTTCCAGCGAGTGGTGAAGCCACCAGGCCTGTGCCGCGCCATTGGCGCCCGAAAGGGCATCGCCGGGTTCGCGGATGAAGATACAGATCACGGGGCCGCCACGCCGACAAGCGGCGTCCAGGGCCAGATTGTCGGCCAGACGAAGGTCGCGGCGAAACCAGACGATCGAAGCGGGGGAGGTTATGTCAGGCTTGGGCATGCTTTACACTTGGCTGAAGGCGTTTCGGTCGCAGAACCCTGCCACCGCGCACCTCTTACGCCAAAACAAAAAAGCCGGATCACTTGGATCCGGCTTTTCGAAAGCTAGGCTTTAAAACTGGCTCCCCGGGCCGGATTCGAACCGGCGACCTGTCGATTAACAGTCGAATGCTCTACCGCTGAGCTACCAGGGAATACCGCGTCGCCGCGGCGTTGGTGGCCTAATACAAATGACCGGACGATTTGCCAAGCGGTTTTTTGAAAAAAATGTGTATTCCTGCAATTCTTGTTTCGCATTTTCGCGCAAATGCCGAGAAATCCGGACATTCTGGCCAATGAAAAAAATCTGCGGTCGATAGGGACGGAATTTCGTCGCAAAACGTCTTGCAGACGCCAATCCTTCCTGTTAGAAGCCCGCCATTCCGCCGGGAACGTTGGTTCGCACTGAATTTCCCTGCAAGCAAACGGACAACTAAGCTCTTTGGCTTATCCGTTGGCACGAGAGGCCTCGTGGCGGAGTGGTTACGCAGAGGACTGCAAATCCTTGCACCCCGGTTCGATTCCGGGCGAGGCCTCCAAACATTTCCATGAATGAAATCAAGTGTTTGGCGATTTTGGATACGGTCGAAAGCCGTTCTATTTGTCGCGTTCGTGTTGCAATCAATTTCCGTTTAATTTCAACGAGTATCCGGCATGCTCGGCAACTCCACGCGACATGAATTGCAACATGGAATCACTGTTTGGCGCGGAAAATGATCCAAATCGTGTTGATTCTGAGCGGGTATCCGGGCCGGCTTGCTTCACTTCAGCAATGACAGGGCCGCATCGGCTAGTTCGCCGCCGTCATCGCCTCGCGGGAATAGGTGCCCATAGGTATCGAAGGTCATCGTGATTGAGGCATGACCTAAGCGCTCCTGGACCATTTTCGGGGGGAGACCAAGGCCGCCATCTTCTTTTCGATTGATGCACCAGGAGGCGTAAAAGTGCCGAAGGCTATGCAGTCCGGTATATTTTGCTTTCAGGACTGGATTGCCATCGGAATCAATTTCGCTGGTTTTGATCGTGACGCCGGCTGCGATCATGGCAGGGATAAGGCCCTTGTCGATGATATTGGTATGGGATCTAGGCTCGCCGTCAGGATTGGCAAAGACAAGCGCCGAATCGCTCGATTTCAGTTTCAGTTCCTTCAGGGCGTTGATCACCACGGTCGGCACAGGGATTGTCCGGACACCAGCGCTCGATTTCGGCGGACCGATCTCACCGAACTGATCGGCGCGCTGCGCAACTCGGATCTCTTCGTGTTTGAAATTCACGTCCTGCCATCGCAGCCCGCGCAATTCGGACGATCTCATGCCGGTGAAGACCGCAGTGATCACAAGCGGCCGCCAATGAGGCGACAGGGCGCCCAGGAGCGCTTTGACCTCTTCTCGCGTTGGAATGTCCACTCCGACCTCCAGTCGCTTCCTGAGGCGGTTTTCCTGCCGTTTCTCGCGGCCGTTGCGGGATCCCTTGATGTCTCGGACCGGATTGCGCATCGCAAGGCCGCGCTCATTGGCATCCGCAAGGATCGAACCAAGGGAGGTCAGCACCTTTTTCGTCATCGCCGCAGATCGGCCACCGGCACGAAGCTTGTCTTCAAAGTCGCGAATCACCGGCACTGTAAGCTTTGAAAGCAGGGTCGGGCCGATCAGCGGTACGATATGGTTTGCCAGGTGGCTCTTGCGTTGATTGATCGTCGATCGCTCGAGGCCGGCAGTCTCGCCGGAAGCTATCCAGAGGGCGCCGGCTTTCGCAACTGTAACCGACGCGCTGTCGGCAACGTGGACGCCTTCCCGAACCTCTACCGCGGCCGTCGCCGCGAACTGGTCGGCCTCTTTCTTCTTCGCGAAGGTTTTCAGCCTGCGCTTGCCCGCCATGTCCGTATAGTCGACCACCCAAGCGCTCTTTTGGTCGCCCGCCGGCGTGGTCCAGGTGCGTTTACGAACAGACATTCAACGCCTCAATCGTGATTGTATGGGTCGCGGCCCTGATAAACAGCCCACAGCACATCAAGTTTGGATGCCAACTTCTCCACCTGCTCGTTGAGATCGCCAATCATATCGTACACCGATGAATCGTACTGATCTTCTTCAGCGAGTGTGCGTTCGATCCTCGTCAAGATCTCTGCATTCAGCGACCGGCCGTTCGATCCGGCTTTCTCGGAAAGTTTATCACGCAAAGACGCGGGTAGCCTGAGCGTAAGTCTGATTTCATTTTCGTCTACCAACCGAAAACCTCCGAAATGTCATTTGACGTCAAATATCACCAAACCGACACCATGTCTTGACAAAAAATTCCAATTGCACCATTGTGGTGTCTAAATGGTGACAGAAGGTAAAAATGTCGAATAAATTGGAAGACGGCGATTGCTCGGCTATCGAGCCACTTGATGTACAATGGGGTATCGCCAGTTTGGCCAAATACATCCGGCGCACGCAGCGCCAGACGTATCATTTGGTCACCACGGGCCAGGTCCCGGCAAATCTAGTCGGCGGCAGGTGGACTTGGAGCCCTCGTCAAGTACGTGCAGCTCTGGTTCCAGAGCGCAGTGGTGACGCAGCATGACCCGTCCATTCACCACCGATCACGAGCGCAGCGCGGCCGTCGAACTGGCCGCCCAGTGGCTCGCCGACCAGGCCGGCGGCATCGTTCGGCCAATTCCTGCGCTCCAAGAGCGGTTTGGACTCTCGGCTCTTCAGGCAACGGAAGCTTGCGCGATGGCCGCGAGAATGCGGACCTACCGGAGTGCCCACGGATGAGCACGCGATCAGGTTTGGCAGCTTCGGCAGAGGCGCAGGACTTCGTATTCTCGACGCGCCCGAGGCGACTTGAATTGACCGCTTCTCGACCCTTGCGTTGGCCTTCCAAGGCTGACATCGCTAACGGCTACGTCAACCTTTGGATTAGACTGGCGGGTAATGCGTTAGCCGACATGCGGCTTTCGAAAGCGACCATGAAGGCGATCGGCTCCCATGTTTCTCGTCGTGACGGAGCTCTTCGACTTACAGACAAAGCTCTTTCTGTTCGCTCAGCGCGGTCACTCGCATCAACGAAACGAGACATCCAGCGGCTCAGGCGGCTGGGGTTCCTCATCGTCAGTTACGAAGCAGGCGATGGGCGCCAAGAGCGAATTCGGCTCCTCCATTTGGCCATTCCGGACGAACTGAGGTCGTCTCAACGTATCCCCCCTGAAAAAGGCGGGGAGGTCGTCTCAACGTATCCCACATACGTTGATCCTCTTGACTAAGGGAGAATGCCGCAATGTCTGAGCAACTCTCACTGTTGGACTGGAGACCGCCGGCTGAGATCCTGCCTTTCCCCTTGCACCGTTCTCATGGCGCCACGGCAGGGGTCGCAAGGTCTATCGTCTCTCTCGACGTTCCGAAACGAACTGGTCGCCTCAATACCCTGCGCTCGCAGATCCGGAAGCGGCTCACTCCGCTGGTTGGAACCGATCGTGCCGACGAGGCCGCAGACGAATACCTTCGTATGATCCGCGCCCATTTCAATTATCCCCCCCTTCGTAAGCAGAGAAAAACCGCTGCGGTGATTTTGTCGATGAAAGGTCAGCGGCTCGAAAACCTTGAGCGGGGTGGTTGCGGCGGCGAAGCCGACGCTGAGCGGGGTCAAGGGGGTCACCCCCTTGGAGGGGTTTGGGGGCGCAGCCCCCATCCTGAACCATCTGAGTATGACGCTGCGCGCGTGCGCGACGGAGATGACGCGGCATGAACCGCCACGATACACCAGCCCAGGCGGTCGCAAGCTACAAGCTCGATTTGCCAGCAACGCGCCGGCGGCATTCCGATGATGTGAAATACATCGTCGCTGTGATGTGGACGGCCGGCTACTCCGCAGGCACGATCGGCCGCATGCTCGGCATGTCGTCGAAGAGAGCTTTGAACCTGGCTCAGAAGCAGAACCTTATCGATCGCGCCACCGCGTCCGACGAGGATAGGCAAAAACTGCTGAACGACCTCCAAGCGATCCGATGCGAAGACGGCGCGCCGTTGGATGGCGGCCGGCTTGATAAATTCGATTGGAAGGTCATCGCGCTCGAGGGCCGTAAGGTCCGCAAGGGTGAGGGTGGTCGCCAATGAGTGACAAACTTTTTCAAGCCGATGATTTGCCAGCAAGGCAGCGGCGGCGCCCGAGAACCGTCCTTATGAGGCAAACTGACGTGATTGTCTTGAAAGAGCTCATGTACCGCACCGGGTATTCGGACAAGATGCTCCGCGATGTATGCCGAAAATTTGGGATCGCTCGCCAGATCCGCCCGAATTCGCCGCTCGAGATATCTTGGCCTGCCTGGCTGATGCTCCAACATGGTGACCACGACGCCCTCGAAATGTTGCGGGAAGGACGGCGCGATGATCCGTATCTTGAGCGCTATTTTCGAGAAGCTGGCGTTCCCGTTTGATCGGTAACGCGTTCCATCCCGTGTCAATCCACAAGCCGCGGCGAGTGTGAGATTCTGCCTTCAGAAATTGGAGGCAGAAATGTCCAGTGCCAACCCAAAGAACTCCGAAAGAGTACCGGTGAGCCTGCCAGGTGCCCGGGTAACGGTCGATTTCCGCGACGCCCTTTTCGATGCCGCCAACAAAGCGGGCGTCAGCCCGAACGAATTCGTCTTGCGCGCGGCGGCCGAAAAACTGACTTCGCGCGGACAATCGCTCCCCGGAATATTCGAGGTAGGAGATATCGACGAGGTGCGCATCTGATGCCGAGATTTGGCGCCTATCATCGTTCGCAGGCAACACGAGCTGACCGCGTACCGTTCGCCGGGACAGACACCCGGATCTTGTCTGACTTCAGTGAAGCGTTGCACCAGGAAGCCAGCAGGCTGGGAATGAGCTCCGTCGAATACGCCTTATTGGCCGCCAGTGAAAAGATGCAGCGTGCCGGACGAAAACTCTCAGGGCTTTTCGAAATCGATGATCTTTCGGGCGAGGGTATCTGATGTTCCGCCGCCGTCCGCGCGCCACAGTCGCCCATGTTGACGCTGCTTTCGAGGCTGCCGAAGCGAACGCCCGCGCCGCCGGCCGGGAGCGCGCTGCGGCTCTTATTCGCCTGTATCGGGCAGGAGAGATCGACGAGGCCGGTATTGAGGCGATAGCCGAGCAGATGCTTGAAGACGTTGCCGCAGAAGCGGTCGGTGTGCCGAAAGCGATGCTCAAGCAGATCCTGACCACGATGCACCGCGCAATTGCAGCCGACCTGGCAACGGCCGGGATCACCATCGCCGAACTCAGGCAGAAGGGAATTTGAAATGTCCACCCAACTTCATCGTACCCAGGCCATTTTTGCCGCCGAACATGCGGATCTGTTTCCAACGCTCGCCAAGCTGTTGGCGTTCGAAACCTCGCACGATGTCGAAACCTGCAAAGGCATCTTCGCTGCGGCCAAGGAGTCGCGCGACCAGTACATTTCCCAGCACCCGGAGCTTGCCAACCGCGAAAGCGAACGAACGGCAAAGGCCGGCTGGGACAAGGTTATGGCCGACATCAACGCCCGCATTCATTGAGGTCAACCCAATGCGCCTTCTCGATTACGCCAGCAGCGCGGCATGGGCTCTTCTGCCAGAGAGGGCCGACGAGCTCGTTTCCATTGCCGACCGAGCCCACCAGACGAGCCCAGAAATTCTCGAAGCTTATCGGGCCCAGGGTCTTGAGCGCGCCGAGCGGGCGCGGATCCGTGGCGATGTCGCACTGATCAACGTGGAAGGCCCGCTCTTCAAGAAGGCCAATCTATTCGTCGAGTTCAGCGGCGCCACGTCCTACCAGATCCTTCGCAGAGATCTTCAAGCGGCGCTCGACGATCAGCGGGTGGGCTCAATCCTCCTGATCATTGATAGCCCAGGCGGCGAGGCCAATGGTTGCGACGAACTGGCATCGGCGATCTATGCGGCCCGTGCCGTGAAGCCGGTAACCGCCTATGTGTCCGGTATGGCTGCGTCCGGCGGATACTGGATTGCATCCGCCGCCAGCCGGATCATAATTTCTGAAGCGGCTATGCTGGGCTCGATCGGTGTCGTTGTCGGCATGAAAGACGCCCGGAAGGCCGAAGAATGGCGGGGAGTGAAGACGCATGAGTTCGTTTCTTCGCAGTCGCCTGGTAAGCGACCGGACCCTGATACCCCGGAGGGTCAGGGCAGAATGCAACAGATGGTCGATGATCTTGCTTCTGTGTTCATCGATGCGGTCGCACGTCACCGCGGCGTGACCTCTGAGACCGTGGTCAAGAAGTTCGGCGCCGGTGGCATCCTGATCGGCAAAGCGGCGGTGAGGGCAGGCATGGCCGACGAAGTCGGCCAGCTTGAAGCGACGATTGCCGCCATGCAGGGGCCGGCAGGCCGAAGGCGCGCAGAACAACCTTCGCGCTCGGTTGCCGTTGCCGCAGCGTCAACGGTCTATCCCAAGGTGGAAGCCGACCTGGACGCCGCCGGCCGAATTCAAGCTATTCTCGAAAGCGAGAACGGCAAGCTCATGCCAACACTCGCTAATCACCTGGCTTTCAAGTCGAGCGAGAGCCTGGAGACTTGTGTCAGCATCCTTGCAGCCGCGCGCATTTCCTATGATCGAGCCCTGATCGAAAGCGCGCCATCACCGGAGACGGTAACCGCCGACTATTTCAACAGAAAGGCCAAGGCGGGTGCCATTGCCATTGGAGGTGGCATGCCACAGCCCTCGAGTTTGTCCGTTGCCGAGACCTGGAAAACCGCCATGGAGCGGGCAAACGCCCGTTTCGAAACCTCGAAAATCAAAATCTGATCCACGCCAGGAGGCGCACGTGAAAGCTCCATCCAAAAAATCTCTTGCCGGTGACATCGAAGAAGAAGTCTCCATTTTGCGTGACCGCCTGGTTGATCAAGAGCGCCGGCATGCTGCTGCACTCGAGGCGCTCGAGAGCGGCCGGCAGGCCCGCCGCGCGGTCCTGACCAAAAACCCGAGCGCGATCGAGGCGGCAACCGCCAAGGTTCGAGCGCTGCAGCTTGATGCAGAAGACGCCGGCAGCCTCGCACAAGACTACCGCGACGAGCTCGAGGCTGCAGAACTCCGCCTTGCCGAAGCTGCAGGCATCGAGAAGCGGACGACAACGGCGGCGACATTCCATTCAATCGCCGAGGTCGCGGAAGCCCACGCCACTGCGATTGCAGACGCTATCGCCGGCCTGATGGCTGTCCGGAAATCTCTCCTCGCCGCGATCCCGGCAGACGCCGGCCTTCTCCCTGGTTACCATTCGCACCGGCCAGATAATCGAAAGGGCGACTCCAGAGCGCCTCTGTCGGGTCGCGAACTGGTTGATGCGGTCATTGCCGAAGGTCTTTACCACTTCGCCCCCGAGATGTTCGACGAAGAGAGTGGCGGTTTTGGTCGACGTTACGCGCTGGCCAAGCTGATGGATCTGAATAGCGTCATGCCTTGCTATGTCGGCCCCGTGGCGCCAGGTTTAGCCCCCGCCGAGGCATTGAAGGTGCTACTGATCAAGCCGGCCAAGGAGCGCGCGCGCCAGATCCTCGCCGGCGAGGTTGAGGCAATTGCTGGGCAGATCATTCGGATCGATCAGGCAAGGCCGCAAGATCGCGCCAGGCTGCAGATCGTGGCAACCAAGCCCCTGAAGTTTGTCACACCTGAGCGAGACGGCTTCCGTATCTGCGAAATTGAGGAAGGCGAGCAGGCGGCGATTATCGAGCCGATTGCCCGGCTGGCGATTGCCAAGCGAGCCGCCATCGAAGTCAATACGCCGGCGGGTCAGCTTTTTCTGAAAAAGCTCGAGAAGCGGAAAGAGCTGGGCCAAGAGCAACCGCCTGCTGATGTTGTCGATCTGGGCGATCCCATGGGCGCCATGGATCCGGCGAACGACGACGAGATTGCCGAGGAAGTGACGAGGGCAATCGGATGACGGACCTTGTCGCAATTGTCGCCATCCGACATTTCTGTTTCTTCAACCGCACGCCTGCCGGCGAGATCGATCGGCGGATCGTCACTGCCGGGACTGCCGAGGCTCTACCGAGGTCCGCTGCTGACAAGGCGCTTGAGAAAGGCGTAGCGGCCCTTCAGGGAACAAAATTGGCGAAGGAGGCAGCAACGTTCAACGGTTCCACCGATCACATAACCATGGCCCACTGCGTCAATCTCGGTGATCCGCTCGGCGTCCTGGCGACAGAGTGAATTGCCCGCCACAGCCCTTACAAATCTCGTGGCGGGAAGGGCCGGCGCCAAGGAGCGGGCGCCGGCCAATCCGAACACACAAGCATTGAACTCGATTTAAGACCACTGGCCTGCACAGTGGGAATCTGCAAAAAACAGATTTGAAATGTGATTAGCGTTTTTCGCGCAGTAGCAAACAGGGTACCTATTTTGGCAAACGTAATTGACCTCAAGGCGCATCCAACCCGCCATGGAGGGGCGGCAGCATCGCCTTTCCGCTATCCTGGCGGTAAAGGTTTTCTGACGCCTTTTCTGAAAGATGAGCTACTTCGACGCTTTCCCAAAGGACAAGCAGGGTTTGCCGAACCGTTCTGTGGTGGTGCCGGAGCTGCGCTGAATCTCTTACTTGATGGTGACGTTAAACGGCTGTTTCTCAACGACGCCGACGTTCGTGTCTACTCTGCGTGGCGAGCAATCACAGATGAAACAGACCGATTTATTTCTGCTATAAATAACACGGAACCAACAATCGAAAATTGGGAGACTAGCCTTCGCAAGTTACATGATACCAATGCGACCAGCTACGATTTTGAACTGGGTTTCGCAGCCTTCTTTGTAAACAGAACTAGCAGATCGGGTGTGCTCTTGGGATCGGGACCAATTGGCGGTTACGATCAAAGTGGAAAATGGAAAATAGACGCCCGATATTACAAAGATTCGCTTTCTGATAGAGTGGCAAAAATTGGCGCGCTGAGGCATTGTATTGAGACGTCAAATCTAGATGGTCTGACATTCTGTAGGGCGCTTGAAGAACGTGAACTTCTTAGCGAAACTTTCCTTTTTGTTGATCCACCTTACGTAAAAGCCGGCAGTCGACTCTATTTTGATGGTATGACCGTTGCTAAACATGACGCGCTCGCCCAATGGCTTGCGGCAGACGTCGCTCCGCACTGGCTCCTTACCTATGATGATCATCCGCTTGTGCGTGAAAACTATAAGAACAAAAAGGAATATAGACTTGATGTCCGCTACAGCTTAGGCCGTCGAAGAACCGAGCGTGAGCTCCTCTTTATGAGCTAAGAAAATTTCAACGTGTATGATGAATAGTCATCAATCAATATAGCTCCTTCGAGATCCTTCAAAAGTCTGCGCGCCTGAGCATCCAATCGGCCAAAATACCTTTTGGTCCAGTTTTGTTCGTTGCGCTTGCCAATGTTTCTCCAAATATCATCATAGGTGTAAAGCAAGCAGCTCCTTGTCGCGCATTTTTCCTTCGTCAGCGGATCGGCGTCACACGGCCGAACTAGCGCACCAAATAGAGCGCCCGGCCTGATAGCGAAAAAGTCGCCGAACCGTCTAATGGCGTCAGTGTCTACGATCTTATGATTTATTTGTGTCGCTTGGACTGTGGCGCCCACAAGGACTAGAAAAGCGGTTCCGGGCATGCCAGGGCCACCTACATGGACTATACAGTCAACTCCGCCGTCATTAGCTGCCTTCTGTTCAGCTGACCATTGCTGATAGTTGGTCACAACCCCTGCTTCTATGCGGCGACATAGAGCGCCCAGAACACTATGAAGCTTCTGTGAGCTTCTTACTTCTGACGTTAAATGCGGGACACCCGCCTTCTCACCGGATACCGCATATCCGGCCAGCACCTCAAGAAGCTTGGGGAACCAACGGTTAAATTGAGAAATCAACGCCCCCCGCCCGACGTCCGAGTCTTCGACCTCAATAAGTCCAGCGTGCAGGGCTCTGTAAAATTGCAGGCCGAGGTAACCACCACCGACAGAAGTGATCTCATTCCAAGGTTTCGAAGTAAGTGCATTTCCCGAAGCGTCGAGGACCAGCGGGTAATGGGCACCCAATTCAGCGATTCGGCCCTCTACTAAATTCTTCAGTCCCGAAGAGAATACTTCGAGCATCTCATCCTCTGCGAGTTGAGGCTCCGAACGATAGTCCTCGCGAGAATCCTCTGCAACGAATGTCGAAATATACATTTCTACGGCCGCATCACGATCGATGCTGATGTCGTCAAACAGGGCGTGGCCGCGAAAAATGGCTGCCACTTCCCAAAGCGCCAACGCATCGTTATTCGCCTCGCAGCTCTCGAGTGTTTTCCATCGGAATGTGAACATCTCATTCTTCCGAGAAAGTTGATCGGATCTGCTTCAATTGCCGATCGATACGCTTAAGGAGTGTGTCAGCCTGAAGCTTGTCGTCAGGAGGCAAATCATCGACTATCACTGTAATGTCCGATGCGGATTTTTGTACCATCGCGGCGATTTTGGCTAAATTATTGAGCCAATCTTCGGATACTATTCCGGCTACAGTCTCTGCGGCCTCGAGATTGCCCGTTGTGCGCAATTCTCTAAGCCCTTCCTGGCTTGCGAGGACTCGTTGAAGACGAGGACGATCTGTCCCCTGTGCCTTTATCACAGATTTAGAACCGTACAGATAACTTAGCAGTTCCTGTAGTTGTCCAAAATGAGACTCTGGGACCGGATTATTGATTATCAAGCTTTCGCTTAGGGGTGCTTTCGAAAAACCAATGAATGCGCGACTATCAGGATTATTAATCAATGTATAAAGATGTGAAAACTCGATCTCATCACTCTGCACCATAAGCTTGTCGAACATGCCGAGTTCGATAGCCTGTAATACTATTTTGTAGGCAACCAAAAGCCTTATTATTAGTCCGCGGCTATCACCAAGTTGCTTCGTTAGCGACTGCATCTTTCGTTGAGGCGATAGAGCGTCCCCAAGGGATTCGTAAAAGTCTACACCAAACTTCGCTTTCGCGAGGGATGACCAGCGCGTTGGACCATTGACGTGTTTGAAACCGATGTATCCTGACGCCTTCTCTCTGTTTTCAACCACAATTACAGGGACAGATTCGCAAGTCGCGAGCTTGTCTGCGGCTAACTGCGGTATCTTCCGACGTGCGATCTCATTTGGTGCGAGATCGGGATCGAGCAAGAATTTCACCGCAGCCAAACGTCGGTTGCCTTCAAGCACGACCAGTTCGCCGTCTTCTTCCGTTGCAACTAGAGGCTCATACGGTTCGTAGCCCCTTTCGGCTATTGAATCCCAGAGTTCTTTTAAGTTCGCCTTCTCAAGCAAAATGGCGAGCGCTTCGGCCTCGCTCTGTGCAACTTCAAGGCCGAAACGAGGGTTCTTTCGATCAAGACTCAGCTGCTCGGGTTTGAAGTTGTCATATTTCATTTCGCAGGACCGCCCCTATCGGTGTTTGCCGGCATTCACGCCGACCAACCTAATTATTGCATCGCCACTTTCATCACAAGCGCGCTAAGGTTCCAAAACGAGCCCTATATCTTACGCGCCAATTATTCCGGAATTCCTCATAGGGATTTCAACCGAACACCCGGCCCGCCCACCGTCGTTTCACCGTCGGCAAGAAAGACGACGCCGGCCGCCTCTAGGGCACGCTCGACGGCCGCGAGATTGTTTATTGAAGGTATACGCCGACCTTTTTCGAAGTCTCGAACCGTGCTTTCGCTCAAGTTGGACGCTTTTGCCAACTGCGTTTGAGACCAGTCGAGAAGGCCGCGCGCGGCGCGCGATTGTTCTGGGCTAAGGGACATGGATTTCCTCTATTTCATTATTTTGTGCTTACCACAAACGAAAACCGTTGACAAACTCAGAAATTCACGGAATATGGGAACAGTTAACGAAAAGCGTTAAATGTGGAGCGAAGCAAATGCCCAAATCGAGTACCGGCACAATAGCAGCAACCGCCACCTTCCGCGACACCTATGCCGGCGTAGTCGCCGCCATCTTGGTACCGTTCAAGACGAAGCGGAAAGGCCAGACGGTCACCCGTTATCGTTGGCAGGAAGAAGTTCGTGGCTTCGCTGCCGGTGGCTGGGCATCCCCGTTTGTGAGTACCGATCAGGCCATTGCATGCGCAAAGCGCCATGCACTGTTCAGCAACGTGCAGGCTGTGGAAACAGCGCTCGCCGCCTGACCTTTCGGCGAGGGCGGTCGTCGCCCTGTTCGAAATGCCAGAACATCGAAGGAAACCACCATGCCGATCGCACCGATTCCGGCCACCGCCGAAGGCTTGCCCATCAACTTGAACCGCCGCCGATTTCTTGCCGCTGCGCCGGCCGCTGCCGGCGCCTTGCTGCCCATTCCGGCACTTGCCGTCACTTCGCCGCCGGAAACACCCCAAGAAGAGCTTGATCGCGCCGTGGGCGCCCTGTTTGCCGCCATGACCCGCATTCACGGCGAGGGCGTCCGGATCATCCGCAACGGCAACAGCGGGATCTGTGTCATGGCGCCCGATCGTCCCGAACTGTTCAATTTCACCGGTGCCGGCCTCTATGAGGTCCAGCACGAGGGTGGGCGGCCTATCTGGCGAATGGAGCGGGCGCCCGAACATGACGATCCGGCGGGCTACGGCCGGGCATTCTGGGTCACTCCTCAGTTCCGGCCAAAGGAACGAAGCCTGAAATTCGATATCGCGCTGACCGGCAAGTTCGTTCGGTTCATCCGCGCAATCTGATCAACCTCGAAAATTTGGAGAGCCGCAATGCCGAAGTCACTTCAGGCAGCCGCCGAAGGCTTGCCGAAAATCATCCCGTTCCCCGCCGGTGCTGATGCCGAAGCTCGCGAGGATGTCGTTACCGATCTCGCAGCAGACATGATCCGCCTGTCGTCAGTGCTGAAGTCGCTGCTTGAGGACAGGATCCGGGACACCGGGAAGGGACCGCTAACGATCGCCCGCAAGGATGCTGCCGACGTGCAGTTCATTGCCCGCCAGGCCAGCGACACAGCGGAACGCCTACAGAAAGCATGGGAGGCTGTCTGATGCCCGACCTTATCCGTGATCTCGCATCGTTCGTTGTGATCGTTGCCTTTGTCGTCGGCGTTGCCGTGGTGTTGCCCGACCTTTCCGCGGCGGTCCACGGTGACCAACAGGTGATCGTCGCCGATCGCGGGGAGGGCTGATCATGCGCAGCGCCCCTGAACCTTGCACCAAACCCGCCCGGCCGAACCATTCCCGGAACGAGTCCGACGAGGGCTATCAGCCGGTTGTCGTTCAGCTTGCGCCCCGGTGGCGCGTGATCGTCTGCAGAGACGGTTTGCAGTGGATCCTTCAACAGCGGCTCTCCGCCACAGAAACCCTTACAAGGGCGGGTTGGCGAGGTCGGCGGTACTTCCGAACGCGAGACGGCCTGATTGCCGCGTGTGGCAGGGCGCTTTCTGACATCGATGGTGCTGCGCTCACGGCACTGCACGCCCTTCCGGAGAGGATTTGATCATGCCCAACCAACCCGATCTCAATTCAACCTTTGCCGCGGCACTCTCATGCTCTGGCGACATTTTGGAGAGCAATCCCATGAACGAACCGCAAGAGCACCCGTGGGCAAAGGCAAGACGTCTTTGCAAGGAATTGTCAGATGTCCTCGCTGAGGTGGAAAACGCCTGGTACTGCGTCGTTCGCGCCGCCGGAACCGAGAACGCCCTTGCTGCAGTGGCGATGGACGACAAAGAAGCTGCGCCCGAGATACCCGTTGATCGCGTCAACAGGCTCGGGTGGGAGCTTGCCGCAGCGCTCAATGATTATGGCGATGGCGAATTCCATGCCTATGTCGTTCCGGCCAAACGTGGGGGCTATTGCGTGATGTTTGCCCATCGACCGAACCGATTGCCGGAACCATTTCACGACAGGCTCTGACAGGATTTGCAGACGCCGTTGAAACCGGCGTTGCTGGGGTAATGGTGCCCCGATTGGAAAGGCAATCGGCGCCCACCCGGAAAGCCCCGCCGGGTGGGCGCAACTTCCGAGAAACACAGTGCTTTGAGGCCTGTTCTCTAGTAACGTTTTCTGAATTGGAGATCGCCATGAATTCAATAGAAATCGGCACGACCAATGCCGGAAATCTGGTCGCCTTGCCGCTCAAGATGGCCAATCGTCACGGCCTGGTGACAGGCTCAACCGGCACCGGAAAAACGACCACCATGCAGGCACTTGCCGAGAACTTTTCGCGGGCCGGCGTCTCGGTTTTCTGCGCCGATATCAAGGGCGATCTGTCCGGTATCGCGGCACGCGGTGACGATGCAAGCCCACTGGCTGCCCGGATGGCGGCCATGGGCCGGCAATTCGCCGCCGATCGGTTCCCGGTCGCCTACTGGGATCTTTTTGGCGATCACGGTCTTCCGATCCATACCAGCGTGCAGGAGATGGGTGCCGAGCTTCTGGCCCGCATGCTCAAGCTCAACGATGCTCAGGAAGGCGCATTGGCGATCGCCTTCAAGAAGTGCGAGGACGAAAAGTCGTGGATGCTTACGCTCGACGATCTGCGCTGGACGCTTCACGACATGCTCGAAAGCCGCGAGGAAGTTTGCCGCCAATATGGCAACATCACAGCAGCTTCGATCACGACCATACAACGAAACCTTCTGGCGCTGGAATCACAGGGCGGTGCCTTCCTGTTCGGCGAACCCCGGTTCGATATCCTTGACTTCATCCGGAACGATGCCGCCGGTCGTGGCACGATCAATCTGCTGCATGCCGATCGCCTGATCGAGAACCCGAAGCTCTATGCCACCTTCCTGTTGTGGCTTCTCACCGAATTGTTCAGGGTTTTGCCCGAGGTCGGGGATCTCAACCGCCCCAAGCTGGTCTTCTTCTTCGATGAGGCGCATCTGCTGTTCACCGATGCGCCGAAGCAATTGATCCAGCAGATCGAGCGTCTGGTCCGCTTGGTGCGCTCGAAGGGTGTCGGCGTCTTCTTCGTCACCCAGTCGCCGGCAGATATACCGGATACCGTGCTTGCCCAGCTTGGCAGCCGGATCCAGCATGCCTTGCGCGCCTATACCCAGAAAGATCAGCGGATGGTCAGGGCCGCCGCCCAAGCCTTCCGGGAAAACCGTGGTGTTGACGTCAAGGCAGAAATCACCAAGCTTGCGGTTGGTGAGGCCCTGATATCTGTCCTCGATGAGGCCGGCATCCCGACGAAGGTGGAAAAGGTCTTGATCATTCCGCCGTCGGCCCAGGTCGGCCCGATCTCGGATATGGAGCGGCGCGCTATCATGGATGGTTCAACCGATGGCAGCGAAGTTAGCATCCATGCTAAGGAAATGCGCCAGCGCTACGGTGCCAAGCTGGCCGAGCAGGTGGCCGTCCACCAATTCATGAACCGGATGCGGCAACAGCGCGGCCTTCCGATCGTCAAGACAGCCAGCGATTGGAAGGAAGGAGACTTCCGCCAATTCATGCCGGACTTCAGCAGTTCATATCCGCCTGCACCTCGACGCGCCACCTGGCGCGGTCTGTTCGGTTGGTCCGCTGCTCTGGCCTCTTCCGTTTTCCTGTTGTGGGTGTTGGTCTGATGGCCAAGCGAGCGAACCATTTCACGCGCAATCATCTGCTCTACCGGCGAGGCTGGACCAAGGAGCTCATTGCCGCGCACCTGGGCGAGCCAGATGAAATCAGGCAATACCCGTGAGCATCAACGAACAAGGTCGACGAGTTCTTTCACCGGACTCGCGTTGAAGAAATGGAACAGAGGCCCGACATCCGGGATCTGATAGCCGCGCGGGAAGCCGAGCTTTACAAATCCCGCACCGAGCGGGCGGAAGAATAGTTGCTCGACCATAAGCTAAAGATCCGGATCTCCTTTGCATCAGCATGCTTGGGCGACCTATTCGAGACACCTCATTACCAAAAACGGATCGACCTATATGTTAAAGTGAGACCCAAGGCGAGAACAAACTCGAAGCGGTCAGAATAGATTGATTGCTTGCCAGGTATCTCAATCTCTGCTTGTTTTATGGGTGTCGTTCTGCCGCGAGGAGGAAGTCTTGCCAGAAAATGAAACGCCGGGCGGAAATTTCAAAGAACGCCTATTCGAATCAATTTTCCGCGACGGTACCCCTGATCATCGGGCAAAGCTTGCAGAACTACTGTTGGCAGCCGATACAGTAAGCCCGGAGATAGCGTTAGAGCGCCTTAGAGCCTCGACAGTACGGCGATATCCTGTTCTGCATCTAGTGCCTTGGGCGGCCCTTTTCACCGTTGTTGGCGGATTGGCCACCGCTGGCATTACGGGGACGCTTGAGATCATGAAGGACCTCAGCAAGCAAAATCACGACGAGCGCATGGCAGACATTTCTCGGCAGTCTTCTGTTTTTTCTCAGTTGATGGTAGTCGATCCGGCCACCCTTCTGGTTGACGGCGACGAGCGCGCAAGTCAGGATGACCTGAAAAATGAAAGAAAAGCGCGTATATGCATGGCTGCTATCTTTGGAATAGTGAAAATTCCTGATTATGTTCTCGGCATTCAGGCGCAAAATACCGGAAGTTATGCTGATGAACTGTCAAAATTCTTGAATGAAAAGTATGAATGCGATAAGAATTTCGTGTCATCTTCATTTCCTGTGATAGTTTCCAGGCCCAACCCGCTCCGGAGGCCTGTTTGCGATGCGAAGGCTAATGTAGCCCCTCCGCCCCTCGATTATCCGCAGACCCCGGAGTTACCGGCGATCGCAAAGCAAATGCTGAAGTTCGCTATTGATGAATTCAATAAAGGCGTAGACGAGGTTTGTGAGCCAGAGGAAGTAGCAAAATATTTCGGTGTAACCAACATTGAAGGTGTGCCACAGGAGACACCTTGGTCAGCCGCATTTGTTTCGTGGGTTGTAAAGTCCGCAGGCAACCCAGCAAATCTTCAGTTATCTGCTTTAAATCAAGGGATTTGGGAATCGGCGTTACGACAAGGGTTGGTGATAGAGCCAACACAGACCTTGCCAGGCGACATAATCATATTTCTCAGTAGCGGTAGTTTCAACAATGGGATCAACGCTGACGACATTCGTAAAGGGCCGAGCGATAGGCGATGGACGAGTACCTCAGGCATCGTGCTAAAGGTTGATGGCGATAAAGTGTCTTTCATCTCTGGAAACATAAGCAATCAAGTGGGAATCAGCGAACGAAGCCTATCGGACCTTTTGCTAGTTGGGGTTATCCGCGTGCGTGAAAAACAAACCCATGATCGTTAGCCACCGGGGCACTATCTGAGATCTAAGCATTTTGTGGGCCGATCTAAAGTAATCCGGCCTTTGATCGACTAAGCGAGCGCACCTCGAACGAGGCCAGCGGCTGTAATAGGCAAACCTGCAGAGACGCCCTACAGCGTGCGCGGCTGCCGAGATGAGGCGGCATTCGTCCGAGGTACTCAACGCGCCGGTACACTCCGCAGACGTGGCCTGGTGGTTTTGATTACCTTTTGGCTTGCGCGTCTTGTCGGAAACCCTGATGAAACAAGCTTTGGTCGCCGTTCTCGACGGACGGCAATGGGAGAAAGCTGAAGGAGACCGGCGGAATACAAGTTTATTTCTGGGTTTCTGCTGATCTGCTATTCTCTTCACCGATGCTTCGCGGGGAGTTTTGCTTTGAATGAGTTCCGGGAATTCATGCTGCTGATGGGCTTGAACGGCAAGCAGGTGGCCAAGGCCGGCGAATTGATTGGCATGGGCCGCCCCACGGCCCTCATGTGTTACAGCGGCGAGCGCCGATTGACCAAGACCGAGCGGTTGGCAATCACCGCGGTCGTCTCGCAAGCTTCGCCCTGGTCACCGGATACCCATTCCCAGATCGCTGCCGCGGGAAAGGTTATGGCAGCGGTCAAGGATGTATTGCGGGCCGCCGGGCCGGCATAGTTCCCGGTCCAAACTGAAGCGGTTTGCGGAAGTCAAAATCGATCCGGCCGGGGATGGTTCCATATTGCTGCCCTCGATCGGCTGCGCCCCATCGAAATCGGTTTTGGCATTCCGTCCTGATCAACGACCAAACGACATTCACCATTCAATTCGTCGGCGGCCATTGCCCTATTGCCGGCATGGTGCACCCGATGGCGCCCTATGGCGCCCAGCACTGTTCCGGGCCCACGCGCCCCGCCGCGCTCACCGTCAACCAATCAGCCCTCACCGTCGAGTTTCGCCCATGCCGATCACGCCCGCGCGCCTCGACCCACACGACAGCGCAGGCCAGAGCGCGGAGAGGGTGTGTGCCAAGAGAAGCCCGCGTGGCGTGCCTTCATTGCGAGGTGGGTCGAACATCATCAAACTCGCGTAACGCGCGCTGGTGGCCCATTCTGGGCGGGCCAGGGCCGTTTAGGGACCGTACCAGCCCCCGAGCCCCCGCGGGGCGCAGCACCCCGGATAGTCGCGCACCTTATGTTTTCTAGGGGGAGGTCTTCCCCGCCATGCCGGCCCCTGAATTCATTTGGCTTTCGGCGCTCAAAGACCTGGGGCCAGGCCAAACGGGGGTTCCAAATCGAGGGAGTTCCGCTTTTTTCGACTTCGAAGGCCGAAGCTGGTGTTCATTGAGCGCGCAACGACTTCCATATGCGTCCAGTTTTGTTGGTTTCTCGCGCCTGATAAACTTCGCTCTGTGATCGGTTCAGGGGAAAAGAATGGCGAGACAGTCGAAACCAGCAGGTGATTGGATCCCGGATTATTGCAGCAAGGCTGATTTGGCCGTGCTGTTCGGAGTTTCAATCCGCACCATCTCTGATCTTGATCAGCGAGGCTTGATCAGTCGGGCTGAGAAGCGGGGGCTGTATCTCACAAAGCCTTCGATCGAAGCCTATATCGGAAGCCTTCGGAAGACGGCAGCGGGTCGGACAGAAGAGACCAAGAGCAAGCTTACCGATGAACGCCTCGCAACGGAGCGGGTTACCCGGCAGATATCCGAGATGAAACTTGCCGAGTTGCGCGGTGAGACGTTGACGCTCGACGAAGTTTCAGAGGCATGGGCAAAAATTGCCTCCTTCATGAAAACGGCCGTGTTGGCGCTGCCGTCCAAGGCACGTGCACAGATCCCGCATCTGACGGCCCATGATGCCGAAACCCTGAAATCATTGGTCAAGGATGTTCTGAACGATCTCGCCGACGAGATCGAGGATGCGGGCGGCGTTGGCGCCAGCCCTGACAAAATCAAATCGTAAGAGGGCAAGACCATGGCCAGAACTTTCATCGGCGAGCTTATCCTCCGTCTGAAGGACGAGATGAGCGGCAAGGCAAAAGCCGCTGCGTCGAATCTCGAAGGATCTGTCGAGAAGATCCAGCGCGCCGCCCAGCGGATGAATCAGACCAGTTGGGGAGGGCAGTTCGAGGAGCGCCTTCGCAAGCTCGGGGCATCGGCTGGCGATATCGACAAGCTGCGGAAAGCCTGGGATGGTCTGAATACGTCGTTCGAGGGCCGGAACCTCTCGAAGTCGCTGCAGGCGATGGAAAAGAGCAACTTCAAGACGGCAAGCCTGGCATACTTCGCTGAAATCGCAGCCGGTGCGGACAAGGCCGACAAGAGCGTCAGCAGATTCCACAGCCGATGGAAGGAAGCCGCCAAGGATATGGCTGTTTACGGCACCATTGGCACGCTGATGTATGGCGGCGCAAACGCGCTCCGAGGTGGAGTTTTTGCCAACGCTGAGTTCATCCGCGAAAAAAGCAGATGGAAAGATGCCAATATCCCCGACAGCGAGCGCGATGCCGCAATCGCCGAGGCGGACAAGCTCACCACCCAATACCCTTCGGCAGGGCTCCTGAACATGGTGGAACTGGCGCGCAAGGCGCGCGCCATGATGGGAGACAATGAACGAGGTCTTGCCATTCTTCCGGATCTTGCCAAGGCGTTTGTTGCCTTGCAGTCGGCAAAGGGGACCGACGCTGCGGTTCAGGAATTGGAAGGCTTTCTCAAGGGGGCGGACGTTGCTGGTCTCAACGCCCCGGGCGCCAAGGGCATCGAATCCGTTCGCCAGGTGATCGGCGGTTGGGTGCGCGCTGCGCAGGTCGAGGGGCGAGATCTTGATGTCGGCAAGTTCCTCGAATTTTCTCGGTATGGCAAGATGGCAGTGCCGAGCCTGTCCGACCGTTTTCTTGCGGGTGTCCTGCCGGCGATCGTGCAGGACTATGGCCCAAGCCAGTTCGGCAATGCTTTGAACATGGCCTACAAATCGTTCGTGATCGGCAGCAACAGCGTTGCCGGCAAGAAGAACCTTGCGGCCCAGCGCAATCTTGGGATCCGCGTTGGTGAAGGAAAGGGTGAGCTCGTCGAGGATCAGCTGTTCGCGTCTGATCCTTACGCCTGGGTCAACAGCGTTCTCATTCCCGCGCTTCAGAAGAAGGGGATCGACACCGAAAACGCGACGGCTGTCAACAAAGCCATCGCCGAACTTGCTGCAAATTCCAACTCAACGACCGTGCTCACTCGTATGGTCACCCAAAAAGCCCAAATCGATCGCCTGCTTCAACAGTATGACGCAGCGAAGGGTTTGGAGTCAGCAGATACGGCCGCCGCCCAAGATCCCTTTGTCGCATGGAAGGGCTTTACCGAAAGCTGGCGCGAACTCGCGAGTGCGGTGAAAGGCATGCCGGAAGTAATCGGCGGCTTGAACATGCTCACCGGCGGCATTCAACGGTTCGCGACGGCTCTTCGTAACGATAGCGGCGCGGCCCAGGCAGCGCTTGCAGGCGCCGGGGTTGGGGCACTGTTCGCCGGTTGGAAGGTGATGGGTGCTGTTTGGGGCCTGATCACTGCCGGCACCAATTTGAACGCGGCAGCTGTAGCGCTCGAGGCGGCCGCTGTCAGCTTGGGTGGGGCAGGCGTTGCGGGTGATGCAGCCGGGAAGAAGCCGGGGCCAGGCAACAAGGCGGGCCTGCTTGGCATTCTTGGCCGGTTGTCGCCAGTCGCAGCAGCTTTGCTCTTGAGCGGGGATAGCCGGAATAACCCCTACACCGATGCGCCAGATGACAAGCAGAAGGCGCAGCGCAATTCAGCGCGTGACGAGGCAGGGTTTCAGAACCGATACGGGTTCCCTTCATACGATCCCCGCAAAGGCCAGAAAGCTGACACGGAAGGAAGAGCCGCCGCGATCGCGATTTACGATCATGCGGTCTCCTTGATGGAGCAGCGGAAGATGATGGAGACGGTGACAACGCCATACAATCCGAACACCCCTGGCTTGGATCAGTTTTTCAAGCCGACGGTTGATCTCGGAGATGCAATCGCAGCGGCCGCGCAAGCCGGCAAGATCGGCGAGGACATCACGAGAGGGCTAACCGTTTCCGCCACCCCGCAGGTCAACAACGCCCAGCTTCAGGAAACGCTTCGTCTAGTGAACGCCATCAAGGCCGGCCTTGCCGTGATCGGTGGATCAATCGCGGCGGCTCACCAGTCCGTGGCCCGCGAGATGAACAGAAACTTCTCTGATCATGGTATTGTGCCCTAAACAGCTGAGCGACGAATTGTGATCTCCCAGCTGGCAAAAACAGTCCTTGATCCCTACTTGGACTGTATGCAACCATATCGGGAGCGATGTGAGCTAGAGAAGCCAGCAGTTATGAAAAAGACGCCATTCATCATTGTCAGCATCACAATCTTGATTTGTTGCATTTGGATCACGTTGGTGATCATAGCTCTCCAAAGTAAGGGGGGGCTGAACGCTTTGTACGCGCTCAATCTCAACGAGATAGGGGATGCAGCGTCAGGATTCTTTTCTTCGCTTGCGTTTATTGGGCTCATTGCGACGGTCTTCATTCAAGGCTTCGAAATCAGGAGGCAAATTAAAGAAAAAGAACGAGAACGATACTCGAGTGCCAAGCGTATAGTGGGCGTGGCTATGTGGAAAATAACTTCAATGTTTAGTGATTTCTCCAATGAGCTACAATATACGGAACCGCTCTACGCCAAATCGGCAGAAAAACCTCGTAATAATACATGGACACTCATATCTGAGAGAAGTTGGGTGCCTGCGCCGGTAACCTTTGATGCATCTGAACGCGTTATGCTGATGGCGGTAAATGACGCAGAATTTCTTCGCGATGTTATGAGTTTGGAAAAGATGCATCACCGATATATTCAGACACGCAAGAACTATGATGAATTGAGAATTTCTCTTATGAATAGAAGTGAAATAAATAGTGTAAATGATGATTTGAAGGTATTCATAAGGCCATCTAAAGGAATAATTGAATACGATGTAATAAGGGCGAACTTAACCCTGAAGGATTTGCGTGATGAAACCCATGTTGCATATGAGACTGCCAAAAGTGTAATTAAAAAATTTGAGGTTTTTTCTCGCGAATATTTCCCGGAAGCTGTTGTGAAAATGCCTACAAAGTCATGGAAAGATCACGTCTAATATATAGCACGTCAAATTTATTCGGGTTCATATCCGCGCGATTTGAAGTAATTGGCGCTTTTGTGAGGATCGAACAGCTTCTATAGAGACGGTATTCGCCTGACACTGCCGCGGTTTGAAGCGGGTTCAGGCGGCGCGTCTGTGCCGTGGAGACGAGAACGCCGGAGACCGTCGAATAACTCGAATAACTGCGGCACGATGACTCACGACACCAGAATCCGAAGGCAACGTGGACCGGAATTTGGTAGTTTCCAGTCACGCTGAATGCCGATGATATTGCCGCCCTGAAGGCGATGCTGATTGCGGCAACAGGACGCGAAGCGGAGACGGTTGCGCAGATCGCCCGTAAGGATGAACGGATCGAACGGCTTGAGAAGCTGGTCGCCGCCTTTAAGCAAGCCGCCTTCGGGCGCAAATCCGAGAAGACCGATCCTGATCAATTCGATCTGGCATTGGAAGACCTGGATACGGCTGTGGCCGCGATCCATGCCGAGGATGAGGCGGACGCTGATGCGGTTGGCGGAAACAGAATTGCCAAGTCCCGCGCGGCCAATCGCGGCTCCCTTCCAAAACATCTTCCCCTTATCGAAGAGATGATCGAGCCGGAAAGCCTGGTCTGTGCCTGCGGTGGCGACCTGCATTGCATTGGCGAGGATGTCTCCGAACGGCTGGATATCGTCCCCGCGCAGTTCCGCGTCATCATCACCCGCCGTCCTAAATATGCGTGCCGCGCCTGCGCTGACGGTGTCGTTCAGGCTCCGGCTCCCGCTCGGTTGATCCAGGCAGGACTGCCGACGGAAGCGACCGTCGCCCACGTGCTAGTTTCCAAATATGCCGATCATCTGCCGCTATATCGACAGGCACAGATCATGAGCCGCCAGGGCCTCGATCTCGATCGCTCCACGCTTGCCGACTGCGTCGGCCGGGCCGCCTATGAACTGCGTCCTGTCTTCGATGCTCTGATGGTCGACCTTAAACGGTCAACCAAGCTATTCATGGACGAGACGCGCGCTCCGGTTCTCAATCCCGGCTCACGCAAGACGAAGACTGGATACTTTTGGCCGTTGGCGCGTGATGACCGACCTTGAGCGGATTGGCGAACTTTATCGGATCGAGGCCGAATTGCACGGCCTCGATCCCCAGGCCCGGCTGGCTGTAAGGCGCGAACGATCTACGCCGCTCGTCGCCGACATGCAGATCTGGCTCAGCCATCACCGCGCTCTTGTTGCGACGAAGTCCTCGCTCGGCGAGGCTCTGGCCTACATCGCCAAATACTGGGACGGTCTCCAGCTCTTCCTAGCCGACGGCTGCATCGAGATCGACAACAACAGCATCGAGCGGACCATCCGGCCGATTGCCTTCAATCGCAAGAACGCCCTCTTTGCTGGACACGATGCAGGGGCCGAGAACTGGGCGACCCTCGCTTCGCTTGTCGAAACGTGCAAGCTCAATGCCGTCGATCCGCAGGCGTATCTGACCGCCACGCTCACCGCCATCGTCAAAGGCCACAAGCGGAGCCGGGTTGATGAGTTGCTGCCTTGGAACTTCCAGAAGGCCGCCGGGCCCGCCGCTTGACGCTGACCGCCCCGAAAGGGGCAATGACATCACGAATCCGGCCCGAGATCAGAGCCAAATGCCGCCAAAAGCCGTCAAGCCGCGCCGCTGATCACAAATTCAGCCGTAATTCGAGGTCTCCAGCTGATCTGAATAGCCTAGTCGAATCAATCAGGTCGGAAGTCGCTCTAATCGCTGTAGGATGAAAATTCAGTGGCAGGTTGCCTTGGCTATTCCGGAAATCATGCCTTTCGCATACTGTCCCAGTATGGGTCCGATAATCTGCTCGGCAAGTTTCGATTGAAAAGGCAGGAATTCTCTGCAACATGACAGTGACAAACATAAAAAATATGTAATATTTCCAATCATAGGGCGAAGCCTGCAAATCCTTGCACCCCGGTTCGATTCCGGGCGAGGCCTCCAAAATTTCTCCCTCTGATGTCGAAGCGGTTCCTGCTATACGCTTAAGCTAAAATAGAGATATTAGAGATAGCGTTGGTCTGTCTTGTCGCTGGAATATCGTCGTTCATGCCATCGCTACGCTTTCGATCCAACCGGTCCTTTTTTCTCCGTGTTGCCTTGCCGGTGTTGCTTGTCACCATGTCGGCGATCGCGATGGCAAACTATTCGCTACAATGGGCAAGCGAGAGCATCGACCAGGCCGCTGAAAAGCGGCAGGCCGCGCTCATCAACATGGTGGTGAACAAGCTCAAGGCCCGCATTGCCCACGATCAGGAAAGCGTGACGATCTGGGACGATGCCGTCGTCAATACTGCCCAGAAGCCTGATCCGGAATGGATCGACAGCAACCTCGGCAGCTGGATGCACAGCTATTTCGGGCATGACGAACTCTATGTGATCGATGGCAAGGACAAGCCGGTCTATGCCTTTCGACAGGAGGGGGTTGTCGCCCCTGAGCGCTTTTCGGCTGTCGCGCCAATCACGGTACCGATGGCAGAACGGTTTCGCGAAAAATTGCGTCAGGCCGCATCGGCTGCCGAAAATGGGGCAGGGAAGACAAGAGGCCTCGCTGAATTTGTGTTCGTCAATCAGCGGCCGGCCATCCTCAGCCTGAAACCCATTCTTCCGGATTCCGGAGCGCCGGAGCTGATGCCAGTCCCGGGTCAGGAATATCTCCATGTTGCGCTCCGCTATCTCGATGGCGATGTTCTGAAAGAAATAGGCGGCGACTACAGGATTAGCTCCTTGCGGTTTTCGAAAAGATTGCCCGAGTCGAATCAAGCGGCATATGCGGATCTGAGGACCGGCTCTGGAGGATTTCTCGGCTATTTCATCTGGGAGCCGATCCGGCCCGGCAGCGATTTCATGCAGCAGATCCGGCCGGTGATCTACGCGATCAACAGCGCCATTTTCGTGCTGGTTCTGGCAACGCTCGGCATCCAGTATTTCCGCATGAAGGCCGATGAGCGCAATCGCAAGCGCTTCGAATTCCTAGCCCTGCACGACAATCTGACCGGGCTTCCCAATCGCCATTCGTTCGATCGCGATCTTGATTCCCTCTTGAAGGCGGCCAATACCAGCACGATCTCGGTGGGGTTCCTGGATCTGGATCGCTTCAAGCTGGTCAATGATACACTTGGCCATGAGGCAGGCGACTATGTGATTGCCGAGGCGGGGCGGCGTATCAAGGGGCAGCTCGGGGCGGGTGGATCCCTTTATAGAATCGGTGGTGATGAATTCATGATCATCGCCCTCATTCCCACCAGCAGCATGCTGTTGATCGCCGAGCGCATCGTGAACTCGGTCGAGCAACCGATGTATTATAGCGACAATGTCATTCAGGTGGGCGTTTCTATCGGCATTGCCTGCTGGCCGGAACATGGAGCCGACCGAACCACACTTGCGCGCAAGGCGGATCGTGCCCTCTATTCGGCGAAGGGCATGGGGCGAGGACGCGCAGTGCTGTTTGTGCCGAAGATGGATATGGAGATAGCATCCGAACAGCCCATTCGCGATGATCTCAGGCGATCGCTTGCCCAATCCTCAGAGCTTATGGTCACCCTGCGTCCTGTCACCAGCCGCGATACGGATGATGTCATCGCGGTAGATATGGATGTTCGATGGGATCATCCGGAGCATGGTTCCTTTGCGATCCGGAACCTTTTCGACAGGATTGCGAACGACCATGGCCTGACCGATGCGCTCGGCCGCCATGTCTTTGCGGAAGCCATACAACTGGCGTTGCAGATACCCTACGCTCGGATTCTTGTCCCCATCAGCAAGCAGCAGCTTCGCCAGCCCTCGTTCCCGCTGGTGCTCACAAGCCTGCTCGAAAAGGTGAAGTTACCATCCTCCCGCTTTGTGCTCGATCTTGGCGAAAGTACGCGCTTATGCGAGGAGCCTGAATGCCAGAAGACGATGGGATTGCTCGGGCAGCTGGGGCTCCACCTGATGACGGCAGGCTTGCCCGCAAAATATCAGGGTGTCGAGCAGTTAAGGGCAATCGGAATGGATTTCCTGCGGATCGATGCAGGTCTGGTGCAAACAGCCCTGGCCGACAAGGGAGCCGAAACACTTGTGCGGGCGATGATCGAGATCGCGCGGGAGAATCGGATGACGGTCCTCGCTGAAGGTGTCGATCGGATCGACTCGCTCCTCTTCCTGACCGAATGCGGCTGCGATGCCTTTCAGGGTGCGGTCTGCTCTGGCGATCTTGGCCTTGCAGATCTGGTGCAGCGGGCGGGTTCTGCGGTAAATTCGGCAGAGATCGGCATTGTGCGTGGAATTTGAAGAAGTCGCCGTCGTTTCGCCTTGAAAGCGGTGCTCAGGCAAATTATGACCGCACTAATGGAATTTCACGCGCCGCCAAGGATGGGCAACAAGATGGATTTCTCCGCTCTGCGCAGCAAGATGGTCGACAATCAGATCCGGACCACAGACGTAACCTCTCATTCCGTGCTGAACGCGTTTCTCGATGTTGAGCGCGATAGCTTTGTCGGTGATCGTCTGAAACCGCTGGCTTATATCGACACCGATCTCGAGATTGCGCCCGGCCGCTATATCATGTCGCCGTCGCCGCTCGCCAAGCTCCTGCAACTCGCAGAAATCGACAAGGACTGTTCCGTGCTCGAGATCGGTGCGGGCAATGGTTACGTTTCGGCACTTCTTTCAGAACTGTCGGCATCGGTTGTGGCGCTTGAAAGCGATGCGGCGCTTGCCGACGCAGCGCGCGCCAATCTGGCGACACGCAGCAACGTCAAGGTCGTGACGGGCAGTCTGCCCGCCGGCTATGCGGCCGCCGCTCCCTACGACGTCATCTTCGTCAACGGCAGCGTTGAAACGCTTCCCGATTCCCTGTTTTCCCAATTGAAGGATGGCGGTCGTCTGGTCGCAGTCATGGGAACTGGTCTCTCTTCCGGAGCGCGGCTCTATATTCGCGAGAATGGCAGCCAGTCCGAACGGTTCGCATTCAATGCTTCGGTGCGGCCGCTGCCCGGTTTCGAGGCAAAGCCGGAATTCGTTTTCTGATCCTTGCGGTCGATACCATTTGTCGAAGGGCGGCGTAACAACCGCCCTTTTTCGTTCGCCCTGATCCTGTCTGATTAAACTTGTTGCCGAATGGCAACGACAGGACTCATTGTGAAACTCATATCTGTTGAAACAATTGCGTTGATAATTGCCTACGCCGCTATAATGGTGATGGTTGTGGCAGTCGGGTCGAATAGGGTCGGCTGTGACAGCGAATTTGCGACGCCTCGCAAGTAGCGGGTAGGGGCGTTTTTAAGACATGAGACGGACCGAAGTCCGCGATTTAAGGCATGATGCCGAAAGCAGGGTGATTGCAGTGTTGAGATTAAAGCGGGTTTTCCTCGCCGCCTGTGCGGTGCCGTTGTTGGCGATGACGTCGCTTCCAGCCTCCGCTGAGAGCATATACGAGGCGATGGCAAAAGCCTACGAGCACAATCCGGATCTGAATGCTGCTCGGGCCGGATTGCGGGCCACCGATGAAGGTGTTTCGATCGCCAAGGCCGGATGGCGGCCGCAGATCTCGGCTTTTGCCCAGAAGACACGCACGAAGATCGACAATGTCGGTGTTTTCTCGGCCAGCAATCCGACCGACAAATATACCTACACGAGCAATCAGATCGGCCTGACCATCACGCAGCAGATCTTCGATGGCTTCCAGACCCTGAATAATGTGCGTGCCGCCGAGTCCAACGTCTATGCGCAACGTGCGCAGGTTCGGGCTTCGGAAATCCAGATCCTGCTTTCTGCCGCCCAGTCCTATGCCAACATCGCCCGTGATCAGCAGATCGTTGCCATTCGCAAGCAGAACCTTGCCTTCCTCCGGGAGCAGGTGAAT
Organism: Fluviirhizobium alvei; assembly: GCF_030551875.1. GTDB lineage: Bacteria > Pseudomonadota > Alphaproteobacteria > Rhizobiales > Rhizobiaceae > Rhizobium_E > Rhizobium_E alvei. The sequence continues at coordinate 455,671 of NZ_JAUOZU010000006.1, forward strand.
GCCGCCAATGCCCGTCTGGATGTCGGCGAAGGCACCAAGACGGATGTCAGCCTGGCACAGGCGCAGCTGGCACAGGCCCAGGCGCTTCTGGCAACCGCCGTTTTCCAGCTCAAGCAGAGCGAGGCTGTTTACGTACAGATCGTTGGTGACGCACCGCGCGGCATCCGCCAGCCGAGCCCGCTGACGCGTCAGTTGCCGAAGGGCATCGACAATGCGGTTGCGACCGGCATGCGCGAACATCCGTCGGTGATAGCTGCGAGCTATGCCATCGACGCAGCCGGTTATCAGGTGAAATCGGCCGAGGGTGCGATGTTGCCGGGTGTCGTGATCCAGGGCCAGCTTCAGAACACCAACGGCGATCCGACGCTGTCGTCGCTCAGCAACTACAATTCGGCCTCTCTTACGGCTCGGCTCAATGTGCCGATCTATCAGGGCGGTGCCGAATATGGCCAGATCCGTCAGGCCAAGGAGCGCCTGGGTCAGCAGCGCATTCTCCTTGATTCGGCGCGCGCCGAAGTCCAGCAGACGATTGTTTCGGCCATGGCTCAACACGAAGCGGCCAAGGCCGTCATTGCCGCCAACAATTCGCAGATTCGCGCCGCGCAGGAAGCCCTCAACGGTGTGATCGAAGAGCGCAATGTGGGGCAGGCCACCACACTGGATGTGCTTGATGCGCAGGCCAATGTTTTGACCGCCAAGGAGAGCCTGGCACAGTCCCAGCGTGATTCCGTGGTCTCGAGCTTTGCGATTGTTGCTTCGATGGGCCAGCTGACGATCGATAATCTCAGCCTGAAGGTGGCGAAGTACGAGCCTGACGTTCATTACAAGGCCGTCAAGGATGCCTGGATCGGCCTGCGGACCGTCGACGGTCGCTGATCGGAACGCGACTTACATTCGAACCCGGCCTTGCGGCCGGGTTTTTTGTTCGACTACAATTCGGTACAAAGCTGTGCATCATCGGAATTAATTGATTCGTGACAGTTTTTTCGCATCGAGTGATCGCGTAAGCTTTTGCCAATGCGTCAGTCAGACTGAGGATAACAATGGCCCAGGCGAATGTAGTGCGTGAACCTTCCATGGACGAAATTCTGGCGTCCATCCGCCGGATCATCGAAAGCAACGACGTGGCTCCGACCGGTCTTGCGACGGCCATGGCTGAGCCGCAGGGCTTTGTCGGCCAGCCAGCCAATGACGATACGGAAGAAGTGCCGCTCACCATCGATGGCGCGTTTGACGAGGACGCAGCCGAAATGGCAGGCGAAGCAGCCTTCGAACGGCACGTGGCAGGGACAATCATGCCGGCGCAGGTTGAATCGACCGTCGAGCGCAATGCTCCTTCGGCTCCGAAGTCACTCTCGCTTGCCGATGTGGCTGCACGGGTACGTGCGGCCTCCGAGCGCAACTCGGCCATGTTGCGCGAAACCCAGCCGCAGCGCGCCGAACCATCGTTCGAGGCTGTGGCCGTTCGGGAAGAACAGTCGCACCAGCCGGTCCACACGCCGATGACCGACAGGGCGTCGTCCGAACCGGTGGCCGAGGTTGCAGCAGAATACGTCGAGAAGTTCGAGGCCACTGAGGCACGTCCGTTGATTTCGAATGCGGCAAGCGAGCAGGTCTCGCGTTCTTTCCAGAGCCTGGCGCTCGCGGTCGATGACGCCAACCGCCGCTCGTTCGACGACATCGCGGCGGATCTCCTGCGTCCGATGCTGCAGGAATGGCTCGACGACAATCTGCCGACGCTGGTCGAACGGCTGGTACGGGAAGAGATCGAACGCGTGGCGCGCGGTCCGCGTCGTTGATCCTGGTTGCCATTGTTCGACAATCGAGCCGCCAGTTTGGCGGCTTTATTGTTTTTGGCGAATTGACTTCAATATACGCAACCCTTTACGGAAGAGCCAAATTCATCATTGGCGGATTGTACCATGCTTGAAAAAACCTATGATTCCGCAGCGGTTGAACCGAAGATCGCAAAGAAGTGGGAAGACGCGGATGCATTTGAAGCCGGGGCCAACGCAGCTCCCGGTGCCGACAGCTTCTGCATTGTGATCCCGCCGCCGAATGTCACCGGCTCCCTGCATATGGGCCACGCCCTCAACAACACGCTCCAGGATGTGATGATCCGGTTTGAGCGCATGCGTGGCAAGGACGTTCTCTGGCAACCGGGTATGGACCATGCCGGCATTGCGACCCAGATGGTTGTCGAGCGCCAACTGATGGAACGGCAGGAACCCTCGCGTCGCGATATGGGCCGCGAAGCCTTCGTCGAACGGGTCTGGCAGTGGAAGGGCGAATCCGGCGGCATGATCTTCAACCAGTTGAAGCGTCTGGGCGCTTCCTGCGACTGGTCGCGCGAACGCTTCACCATGGATGAAGGCCTGTCCGAAGCGGTTCTCGAAGTCTTCGTCCGTCTCTTCAAGGAAGGCCTGATCTACAAGGACAAGCGCCTCGTCAACTGGGATCCGAAGTTGCTGACGGCGATTTCCGATCTTGAAGTCGAACAGGTCGAGATCAAGGGCAATCTCTGGCATCTGCGCTATCCGCTTGAGGAAGGCGTCACTTACGAACATCCCGTCGGCTATGACGAGGAACATGATCAGGTCATCACCGAAACGCGTGATTATCTCGTCGTCGCAACGACGCGGCCCGAGACCTATCTCGGTGATACAGGTGTTGCCGTCCACCCCGATGACACACGCTATCAGTCGCTGATCGGCAAGCATGTGGTGCTTCCGGGCGTTGGGCGCCTGATCCCGATCGTCGGCGATGAATATCCGGATCCCGAAGCGGGAACCGGTGCCGTCAAGATGACACCCGCGCATGATTTCAACGACTTCGAGGTGGGCAAGCGTGCCGGCTTGCGGATGATCAACATCATGTCGATCGACGGCCATATTTCGATCGACGAGAATAGCGATTTCCTCGAAGGTCTCGAGCGCACCGACGAACTTAACAAGCTCATCAAGGCGCTCGACGGTGTCGAACGCTTTGCCGCGCGCAAGCTGATCGTCGAAATGTTCGAACAGTGGGGCCTGCTCGAAAAGATCGATGCCCATACGCATATGGTTCCCCATGGCGATCGCGGCGGCGTTCCGATCGAGCCGCGCCTGACCGAGCAATGGTATGTCGACGCCAAGACGCTGGCGCAGCCGGCAATCGCCTCTGTTCGCGAAGGCCGGACCAAGTTCGTTCCCAAGAACTGGGAAAAGACCTATTATGAGTGGATGGAGAATATCCAGCCCTGGTGTGTCTCTCGCCAGCTCTGGTGGGGACACCAGATTCCGGCCTGGTATGGGCCGGATGGCACGGTCTTCGTCGAAAAGACCGAGGAAGAGGCGCTGCACGCCGCAATCCAGCATTACATCTCCCACGAAGGTCCTTGGAAGGCCTGGGTCGAGGAAAAGCTCGAAGAGATGAAGCCGGGCGAGATCCTGACCCGAGACGAGGATGTTCTCGACACCTGGTTCTCGTCTGCGCTCTGGCCTTTCTCGACGCTCGGCTGGCCGGACAAGACGCCGGAACTGGCGCGCTACTACCCGACCAGCGTTCTGGTGACCGGTTTCGACATCATCTTCTTCTGGGTCGCCCGCATGATGATGATGGGTCTGCATTTCATGAAGGACGAGCATGGCAACCCGGTCGAGCCGTTCGACACGGTCTATGTCCATGCGCTGGTTCGCGACAAGAACGGCCAGAAGATGTCGAAGTCGAAGGGCAACGTCATCGACCCGCTGTCGCTGATCGACGAATATGGCGCCGACGCCCTGCGCTTCACGCTCGCCATCATGGCGGCGCAGGGCCGCGATGTGAAGCTCGACCCCGCCCGCATTGCCGGCTACCGGAATTTCGGCACCAAGCTCTGGAACGCGACCCGCTTTGCCGAAATGAACGGCGTCAAGCGCGACCCGGATTTCTCGCCGACCAAGGCGAAGACGACCCTGAGCCGCTGGATCCTGACCGAGCTTTCCAAGACCGTTCGCGAGGTCACGGAAGGGATCGAGCAGTACCGTTTCAACGAAGCGGCGGGGGCTCTTTACCGCTTCATCTGGAACCAGTTCTGTGATTGGTATCTCGAATTGCTGAAGCCGGTGTTCGGTGGCGAAGATGAGGCTGCCAAGTCCGAAGCGCAGGCCTGTGTCGCCTATGTCCTCGAAGAGACCTACAAGCTTCTGCACCCGTTCATGCCGTTCATGACCGAGGAGCTTTGGGAACATACCGCCGAACGCGATCGCCTTCTCTGCCATGCCGCATGGCCGTCATCCGATTTCGCCGACAATGAGGCGGCTGACGACATCAACTGGCTGATTGATCTCGTGACCGGCATTCGCTCGGCCCGCGCCGAAATGAATGTCCCACCTGCCTCCAAGGCGCCGCTTGTCATCGTTGGTGCCAACAGCGTGACGCGCGAGCGCGGCGAACGCCATGGTGCCGCCATCGAGCGACTTGCCCGCATCGAAGGCGTCTCCTTTGCCGAAGCCGCGCCGAAGGGCTCGGCCCAGATCGTGGTGGGCGAGGCGACGGCCTGCCTGCCGCTCGGTCAGCTCATTGACGTGTCGGCCGAAAAGGCCCGGCTCGACAAGGCGCTTGGCAAGACGCAGGCCGATATCGACCGGATCCTGTCCAAGCTGGGCAACGAAAAGTTCGTCGCCAATGCCAAGCCGGAAGTGGTGGAAGCCGAGCGCGAGAAGCTTGCCGAACTCGAACAGCAGAAGGCGAGCCTCGAGACAGCCCTGAAGCGGATTTCCGAAGCCTGATCCCAAGGCGGCGCTCTTGCCGCCTCAGGCGACCGAACGTTACTGACAACCGATGAACCGCGGCAGGCCCTGCCGCGGTTTTTCCATGAATGCGTGCTTGCCATGGGATGATTTCATCCGGCGAAAGAACCGACCTGGATTGGTTCGGTCGGCTGCGTTCATCTTTGTGACGATTTGGCAACACATTTTCGGTTATTGTCTTCGGGCTCCGGTCGGTATGGAAAAGACGTCCATTTCCTGCCACAAACCGAGCGCAGCGATAGGGTCAAGAGAGCGAGGCCGAGTGCCTTGCCAAAGCTGGAACGAAAGATTTGCGTAAACGCGGATTAGGGATGCATTCACTGGAGGTCGCAAGGCCGGCCAAAGGATTCCGTGTCTCTTTCGCGATGCAGAACGGCCAGACCGGTGAACGCTTAACTTACGCCTGTTTGCAAGACGGCTTCCGGACAATGAAAGATTTCGCGTAATCATGCCGAAGCGTGCATATGCCAGAATGACGAAGATTGGCCTGACCGTGGCGTTCCTCGCGGTGGGTTCGGTTCAGGCGCTCGCGCTGGATCCGAATGCGGATGCCGGCAAGGAGCGCGGTCCCTTCGATGTGTTCCGCCTGGGTTTCAAGGCCTATCAGAAGGGCAACAAGCAGGAAGCGGTGGAAGCCTATCGCTATGCGGCCGAGAAAGGCCATACCGGCTCGCGCTGGGCACTGGCGACGATGTATGCCGATGGCGATGGCGTCATCAAGAACGATTTCGAAGCCTTCAAGATCTATTCGGAAATCGCGCGCGAAGGCGTCGAACCGGGCTCGGATGACACCGGCTTTTTCGTCAACGCCCTGATTGCGCTTGCCGATTACTATTACCAGGGCATTCCCGAAAGCCCGGTCACGGCCGACCCGTCCCAGGCCCGCCAACTCTATTTCCAGGCCGCATCTGCCTTCGGTAATGCCGAAGCTCAGTTCCGTCTCGCGCGCATGCTGCTGCAGGGCGAGGGCGGTGAAGCCAACATTCGCCAGGCCAAGAAGTGGCTCAATCATGCTCGCAAGGAAGGGCATGTTGGCGCCATGGGCATGTTCGGCAATGTCATCTTCCAGGAAGGCCAGACCGTTCGTGGCCTCGCCTATATGACGGCTGCGCTCGACATCTGTTCGCCACGCGACCGCAAGTGGCTGCAGGACATGCAGGAACAGGCCTTTTCGCTCGCCAGCGAAAAAGATCGCCGGGAAGCGATCGAGCTTTCCGCCAATATCCGCCTCAAGGGCCAGGACTGAGTGTTTTAACGCCTCGACCGTACCGGATCGGCCGGATCCGATAGTGACAGCTTTTGTCAATTACGGTACCTAACTCGGAATACCGTATAGCCGGCCAACCGTCATTCGCTTGATGGGGCAAGGCCGGGAGCCGAGGAAAACACCATGCCAGCCTATCGTTCGAGAACAACCACCCATGGACGCAATATGGCCGGAGCCCGCGGGCTTTGGCGCGCCACCGGGATGAAGGACAGCGATTTCGGCAAGCCGATCATCGCCGTCGTCAACTCTTTCACGCAGTTCGTGCCGGGCCATGTCCATCTCAAGGATCTTGGCCAGCTCGTTGCCCGCGAAATCGAGGCCGCCGGCGGCGTCGCCAAGGAATTCAACACGATTGCCGTCGATGACGGGATCGCCATGGGCCATGATGGCATGCTCTATTCGCTGCCGTCGCGTGAACTGATCGCGGATTCTGTCGAATATATGGTGAATGCCCATTGTGCCGATGCCATGGTCTGCATTTCGAACTGCGACAAGATCACGCCCGGCATGCTGATGGCCGCACTCCGGATCAACATTCCGGTCGTTTTCGTCTCCGGTGGTCCGATGGAAGCCGGCAAGGTCATCCTGCACGGAAAGAAACATGCGCTCGATCTGGTCGATGCCATGGTGGCCGCAGCCGACGACAATGTGTCCGATGAAGATGTGAACGTGATCGAGCGTTCGGCCTGTCCGACCTGCGGTTCCTGCTCGGGCATGTTCACCGCCAATTCGATGAACTGCCTGACCGAAGCGCTCGGCCTGTCCTTGCCCGGCAATGGCTCGACCCTTGCGACGCACGCCGATCGTAAGCGCCTGTTCGTTGAAGCCGGCCATCTGATCGTCGATCTGGCCCGCCGTTATTACGAGCAGGACGACGCAAACGTGCTGCCGCGGTCGATCGCCAACAAGGCTGCCTTCGAGAATGCCATGGCGCTCGATATTGCCATGGGCGGCTCGACCAATACGGTGCTGCATATTCTCGCTGCCGCCAAGGAAGCGGAAGTCGATTTCACGATGGACGATATCGATCGTCTGTCGCGCAAGGTTCCTTGCCTGTCGAAGGTGGCGCCGGCCAAGAGCGATGTTCACATGGAAGATGTCCACCGTGCCGGTGGCATCATGCGCATCCTCGGCGAACTCGAACGCGGCGATCTCATCAACCGCGATTGCGTGACTGTGCATTCCGCCACGCTCGGCGATGCAATCGATCGCTGGGATATCACCCGCACCAACCTCGAAAGCGTGCGCACCTTCTTCCGCGCGGCTCCTGGTGGCGTGCCGACCCAGGTGGCCTTCAGCCAGGAAGCCCGTTGGGACGATCTCGATACTGACAGCGACAATGGTGTCATCCGTTCGGTCGAGAATCCCTTCTCGAAGGATGGCGGCCTTGCTGTTCTCAAGGGCAATGTCGCGATCGATGGCTGCATCGTCAAGACCGCCGGCGTCGATGAAAGCATCCTGAAATTCTCCGGCCCGGCCAAGGTCTATGAGAGCCAGGATTCGGCGGTGAAGGCCATCCTCAGCAACGAAGTCAAGGCTGGTGACGTCGTCGTGATCCGCTATGAAGGCCCTAAGGGCGGCCCAGGCATGCAGGAAATGCTCTATCCGACGAGCTATCTGAAATCGAAGGGCCTCGGCAAGGCCTGCGCGCTTCTCACCGATGGCCGTTTCTCCGGCGGCACGTCCGGTCTTTCGATCGGTCACGTGTCTCCGGAAGCGGCAACCGGTGGTACGATCGGTCTGGTACGCGAAGGCGATATGATCGATATCGATATTCCGAACCGCACGATCAACCTGCGCGTCAGCGATGAAGAGCTTGCGGCCCGCCGCAAGGAGCAGGACGCGAAGGGCTGGAAGCCGGCCGAAAAGCGCAAGCGCAATGTGTCGACGGCCCTCAAGGCCTATGCCGCCTTTGCAACTTCGGCCGACAAGGGTGCGGTCCGCGATCTCGGCGCGTTCGAGTAAGCGATCGGTTTCTGAATTTTGAAAGGCCGGCGAGAGGTTCTCGCCGGCCTTTTGATTCGATCAGGCAAACATGATCTGGTCGACATCCCCGACATCGAAATCCTTGAGCGTCAGGATCGTCGAGCTTGAGAAGGTTATGACCGTATCGGAGCCGACCTGTTTGGCCGCCGAAACCACCTGTGCCTGCATGCTGGTGATGCCGAGTTTGAGCATATCGTGTAAGTAGTCGAAATCGGTAATGACATCGCGACCGATACTGCGGTTGCTTTCGAGCACGAAAATATCGGCTTCGTCGATGTTGTAATCGCCGGTCATCGTGTCATTGCCGGCGCCGCCGATAATCGTATCGGTTAGTTCGTCGCCGATGAGGATATCGTTGCCGGTGCTGCCATTGATATAGTCAGCGCCCTCGTTGCCGCGAATGGAATCGTTGCCGGCACCACCGATGATCGAGTCCGAATCCCAGTTGCCCCAGATCGTGTCACTACCCGTGCCACCGGTAATCTTGTCGGCACCCGCACCGGCCCACAGGTAATTGTTGCCGGAAGTAAGCGTCACGACATCGGCCGCATGGCTGCCCCAGATGGAATCGTTGCCAGATCCAGCGACGATTGTATCGCCGGATGTCGCCGCTTCGTCGAACTGTGTGCCCGCGCTGTAGATGACGTCGTTGCCTGCGCCCGCGCTGATGACATCCGAACCTGCACCGCCGTAAAACGTATCGTTTCCGGTGGCATCCGTCATCTTGTTGAGCCCGGCACCGCCATAATAGATGTCGTTGCCGGCAGCCCCCAGCAGCATGTCGTCGCCATCGCCGCCGGTCAGCTGGTCGTCGCCGGTTCCGCCGTCGATCGTATCGTTGCCACTTCCACCGGTCAGCGTATCGTTTCCTTCAAGCCCAAACAGCTTGTCGTTACCTCCGCCGGCATCGAGTGCGTTGTTGATCTTGTTGCCGGAAACCTGATCATTACCGCTGCCGGTCGTGGCATTCTCGATCATCGAGGCCGTGTTCTTGTTGTAGAGCAGGGCGTTATAGACGCTGCCGCTCGCATATTTTCCGCCGCCGAGGAAAGCGGTCTGGTCGCGCCCAAGGGCAGTAAACCCGCCCGGAGCGAGGTCCACCGTAAGTGCCGCCGAATAGGCGCTGAAATCGTAGGTATCGTTGCCCGCGCCATCCCAGATGGTCGCGAAAATGACCGAACCGCCGGCATCGATCGCCAGTTCACCGTCGATATAGGTATCGCCACTGGACGGCGTCCATTTATAAACCGTGTCGCCGCTGTTGGCCGTATAGTCGGCTCCATACATATGCTGCAGCGCGGCGATATCCGCCATCATATAGGTCTGCGGCGCGCTCCAGGACGAATAGGTATAGCCTGACGGCGTGGCATTATAATAAGATCGGTAGGACATGAGCGTGTATTCGACGGAGTCGTTGGCGAGCGCCATGACGCCCCAGCTGCCGAATTTTTCATGCGCATGCTTGAGGCCAAGGGCATGACCGATTTCATGCAGGATTGTATGCCAGGCATAATTACCAGCCTGTGGTGCTGTATAATTGTAAGTGGTTCCGAACCACACATCACCGCCTTCCTCCGCCGTGTTGGGCAGATAGGCATATGCGGTTTTGGGAACATTAGACTGGCCAAAGCGTAAAGTTGCATCGGTGGTCGAACCGGATTCGAAGTTCGCATTGGTGAAACCTTCCACCGAGAATGCGTCATTGGCATCATTGCCGTCGCCGCTTTCGAGCGCGAAAAGGACAGTCGATTGCATGGCCGAATTGATGGCGGCAAATCCGTTCGACGCTTCCGTCGTATAGCCATAATCGGCAGCATCGGTGGGGAAGGCGTAGGTGATCGTGCCCGACCAGCCCGTTCCGCTTAGAATGCCGTTGGCCATGGAGACGGCGGAACGCGAAACACTGATTGTACTTGCCATGAAATCTTCCCCGAATGTCAATTCGGGAAAGATATGACTAATGCATTAAAACCGATCGAATGAGCGTGGTAAACCGAAGCCTAACATCCTCATTTGAAACGGATTTGCCGGTTCAATGCAGTATCTGGCTTAAGAACAGCTTCGTCCGTTCATGCTGCGGATTGTCGAAGAAATTCACCGGATCGTTCTGCTCGACGATCTGGCCCTGGTCCATGAAGATGACCCGGTTTGCGACCTGACGGGCAAAGCCCATTTCGTGGGTCACGCACAGCATCGTCATGCCTTCTTCGGCAAGACCGACCATCGTATCGAGCACTTCCTTGACCATTTCCGGATCGAGCGCCGATGTCGGCTCATCGAACAGCATGATCTTCGGCTTCATGCACAGGGCGCGCGCAATTGCAACGCGCTGCTGCTGGCCGCCCGAAAGCTGGCCCGGATATTTGTTGGCCTGTTCCGGAATCTTGACGCGCTTGAGGAAATGCATCGCCACTTCCTCGGCCTGCTTCTTCGGCATCTTGCGCACCCAGATTGGCGCCAGCGTGCAGTTTTCCAGAATGGTCAGATGCGGGAAGAGGTTGAAGTGCTGGAACACCATGCCGACTTCGCGGCGCACTTCATCGATCCGCTTCAGATCGTTGGTCAGTTCGATCCCATCGACGACGATCCGGCCCTTCTGGTGTTCTTCCAGCCGGTTGATACAGCGGATCATCGTCGATTTTCCCGAGCCCGACGGCCCGGCGATGACGATACGCTCGCCCTTCATGACCTTGAGATTGATATCGCGAAGCACGTGGAATTCGCCATACCATTTGTTCATGCCGATAATCTCGACCGCTGAATCGGTCTTGGAGACGGTCATTTTTTGTGTGGCTTCATTGGCCATGATTTTCCCCTATCTCTTATGTCCAGTGTCGAGACGGCGCTCGATGAAAGCGGAATAGCGCGACATGCCGAAGCAGAAAAGCCAGAACACGAAGCCAGCGAAAATAAGCCCCGTCAATGGGGTGACCGGCGTCAGCCAGTGAGAATCGCCGAAGCTTGCTTTGACGATGCCAAGCAGGTCGTACATGTTGATGATCGAAACCAGCGACGTGTCCTTGAACATGCCGATGAAAGTGTTGACGATGCCGGGGATCACGAGCTTGATCGCCTGCGGCATGATGATGAAGGTCATCTTCTGGGCGTAGTTGAGCCCGAGGGAATCGGCCCCTTCATACTGGCCCTTCGGGATTGCCTGCAGGCCGCCGCGGATCACTTCCGCCATATAGGCGGAGGCGAAAATCGATACACCCACCAATGCACGAAGGAATTTGTCGATACCCTGTCCCGGTGCCAGGAAGAGCGGCAGCACCACACTCGCCATGAAGAGAACCGTGATCAACGGCACGCCACGGACAAGTTCGATGAAGGCCACGGAAGCTGCCCTGACGATCGGCATCTTCGATCGGCGGCCGAGGGCCAGCACAATCCCGAAGGGCAGTGAAACAACGATACCGACGAATGACAGGATGAGGGTGACCATGAGCCCGCCCCACATGCTGGTTTCGACATGGCTGAGGCCGAAGGAGCCACCCAGCAGCAGAATGTAGGCGATGAGCGGCAGCACCACGAGCAGGAGAAGGGCGTTAAGCCCCTTTCTCGGAGCCGAAGGCATCAGGAAAGGGATCAGAAGGGCCACGAACAGCACGGCAACCAGGATGGGCCGCCACAGTTGATCGCGTGGATAGGACCCCACCATGAATTGGGTGAACCAGTCGCCGACATAGGCCCAGCAGGCACCATGCCAGCCATCGGGCAGGGTGCCGCCCTGTGCAATCGTTGCACAGGCAGCGCGATCGCTTCCCGACCAGACGGCCGAGAACAGCAGGAAATCGAGCGCGTTGACGATGAACCAGACGATGGCAACCGCTGCTGCGACGGTCAGAATCGAATCCTTGACCGAAGCAAAGAGGTTGCGCCTGACCCAACCGATCGCAGACTTGTCGTTCGTCGGCGCGGCAAGAGCCGGAAGGAAGTCCTTGCGGACATAAGAAATGTCATCTGCCATCTTATCGCTCCACCAAAGCCATCTTGGCGTTGAACCAGTTCATGAACAGCGATGTCGCCAGGCTGATCGAGACATAGACCAGCATCCAGATCGCGATGATCTCGATGGAATGGCCAGACTGGTTGAGGATGGTGCCGCCGACGGCCACAAGATCGGCATAACCGATCGCCACGGCCAGAGACGAGTTCTTGGTGAGATTCAGATATTGCGACGTCAACGGTGGAATGATGATCCGCAGGGCCTGCGGCAGAATGATGAGCCGCGTTGCCAGGTTCGGTCGCACGCCCAGTGCAAACGCCGCTTCGCTTTGCCCTTTCGAGACGCCACGAATGCCGGCGCGCACGATTTCGGCAATGAAGGAGGCCGTATAGAACGACAATGCGAGGTAGAGGGACAGGAATTCCGGTCCGATCACCGTACCGCCGCGCATGTTGAACTTGCCAAGCACCGGAATATCGAACGTGACCGGAAAGCCCGCGACGATCAGCGCCACCAGGGGCAGACCGATGATCAGGCCCAAGCCCGCCAGCAGAACCGGCGAACGTTGGCCTGTGGCCATCTGGCGATTGCGGGCCCAGCGCGCATAAAGCACGGTGATAACAATGCCGACGACCAGCGCGACGGGCACGATCCAGAACCCGTCGCCAAAGACGGGAGCCGGCATGTAGATGCCGCGATTGCTGACAAAGACCGAGAGCGGCAAGGCGAGGGCCGCCTTCACGTCCGGCAGCAGCGACAGAACGCCCTTGTACCAGAAGAAGATCACGAGCAGCGGCGGGATGTTGCGGAACACTTCGACATAGACCGTCGAAAGGCGCGCAATCAGCCAGTTGTTCGAAAGTCGTCCGATGCCGACCAGCAGGCCGATGATCGAGGCCGTCACGATGCCGCAAGCGGCAACGATCAGCGTATTGGTCAATCCGAGAAAGAGCGCGCGCAGATAGGTCGAGTCACTCGAATATTCGATCGGTGTCTGGGCGATATCGAACCCGGCCCGGCCATTTAGGAATCCGAAGCCGGCGGTCATGTTCGCCTTGGCCAGGTTCTGCGACGCATTGGTCCCGGCATACCAGATCAGCCAGACGATAAAGAGTACCGTGAGAGCCTGATAGGCAAACTGGCGTAGTTCAGGATTGTAGAGCAGGTTTTGCGCAGGTCGTTTGGACGGCGCCGAACCGGCAACTGGAGCTGCCATGCATTTTTCCCCTCTTCCGTTGCCCTGTATCCGGGCGTTTTTATCGGAATGAACGGGAAGGCGTTTTCGCCTTCCCGGCAGTCAGGTGTCCGCGAAGACTTAGCGGATCGGCGGCGAGTACTGCAGACCACCCTTGGTCCACAGGGCGTTCAGGCCGCGTTCGATCTTGAGGTTCGAGCCCTGGCCGACATTGCGTTCGAAGCTTTCGCCGTAATTGCCGACCTGCTTGACGATGTTGTAGGCCCACTTCTCGTCAAGACCGAGATCCTTGCCGATCGTCTGGTCCTTTTCTTCGCCGAGGAAGCGCTTGATGTCCGGATTTTCGGACTTGGTCATCTCATCGACATTGGCCGTGGTGATGCCGAATTCTTCAGCCGTCACCATCGCGTAATGTGCCCAGGTCACGATGTCGAACCACTTGGAATCGTTCTGGCGAACGGCCGGTCCGAGCGGCTCCTTGGAAATGATTTCCGGAAGGATGACATGGTCGGCCGGGTTCGACAGCGACAGGCGGATCGAATAAAGGCCGGACTGGTCGGTCGTGTAGACGTCGCAACGGCCGGCCTGGTAGGCGGCGTCGACTTCTTCCTGCTTTTCGAACACGACCGGCTTGTATTCGAGGTTGTTGGCCTTGAAGTAGTCGGCGAGATTGAGTTCGGTCGTGGTACCCGACTGAACGCAGACGGCAGCGCCCGACAGTTCGAGAGCCGACTTCACTTCCAGCTTCTTCGGAACCATGAAGCCCTGGCCGTCATAGTAATTGACGGCGCGGAAATCGAAGCCAAGCTGCGAGTCACGGCTGACGGTCCAGGTCGTGTTGCGGGCCAGCATGTCGATTTCGCCCGACTGCAGTGCCGGGAAGCGGTCCTTGGCGGAGAGGGGGGTGTACTTCACCTTGGTTGCATCGCCGAACACGGCGGCTGCGACGGCACGGCACAGGTCGACATCGAGACCCGACCAGTTGCCGGAAGAATCCTGGGCGCCGAAGCCAGCCAGGTTCGACCCGTTGACGCCGCACTGTACGAACCCCTTTGCCTTGACGTCTTCAAGCGTCCCTGCATGCGCGGCAGATGCGCCCAGTGCGATGATCGCTGCGCCGATGGCGCCTGTCAAAAGCTGCTTGGTCATTTTTTCCAACCTTTTGATTTGTTGTCTGTTTCCCCGCCGGGCCCTGATCGGGCCCAGCCGCCGCTCCGGTTTCCCTTCCGGAATAGACGTTCTATTACAACAGTCGCAAAAACACCGTTCGTCAAGATCAACGATTGATAATGCAAAAAAAATTGCGACTTTTTGCTGAAATGTGAAAAAAAGTGCAGCAAACGGCTCTGCAAATAGGCTTGTTGGCGAATAAAATTGCGTTTTCTGTAGGTATCCCGGCATTCCACTTCGCAAATGCGCCAGCCTTGACCGCGGCTTTGTCCTATGAAAAGTCGGTGGGAGAGAGACAGGAAGGTCAAATGAGCAGCAAGTTTGAGAATGCGGAAGAATGGGGTGACAACACGAGCCTCGTCCATAGCGGCTACAACCCGCGCGACTATTTCGGGTTCGTCAATCCGCCGGTCGTCCATGCGTCGACGGTCCTCTATCCCGATGCCAACACGCTGGAAACCCGAGCGCAGAAGTATACTTATGGCACGAGGGGAACCCCGACGACGGATGCCCTGTGCGCCGCCATCGACGAGCTGGAAGGCTCGGCGGGCACGATCCTTGTCCCGTCGGGTCTCGCTGCCGTCACGGTTCCGTTCCTCGCATTCCTGCGGGCGGGAGACCATGTTCTGGTTGTTGATTCGGTCTATTATCCGACTCGCCATTTCTGCGACACGATGCTGAAGAAACTGGGGATCGAGACGGAATATTATCATCCCTCGATCGGGGCAGACATTGCCTCGCTGTGCCGTCCCAACACGCGGCTCGTGCATCTGGAGGCGCCGGGTTCCAACACGTTCGAAATGCAGGACGTACGCGCAACCGCAGAAGCTGCCAAGGCGCATGGCGCCATCGTGACGATGGACAATACCTGGGCGACACCGCTCTATTTCAAGCCGCTCGATTTTGGCGTCGACATTTCCATCCATGCCGCCACAAAGTACCCGTCAGGCCATTCGGACATTCTGATGGGCACAGTGTCGGCGAACGACCGTTGCTGGGCAGAGCTCAAGGAAGCGACCGTTACGCTCGGCATCTGCGGCGCACCGGATGATTCCTACCAGATCCTCCGCGGTCTGCGCACGATGGGCCTTCGGCTGGAACGTCATCAGCAGAGTGCGCTGGAGATTGCCCAGTGGCTCGAAAGCCGTGACGATGTCGCAAAGGTCCTGCATCCGGCCCTGCCGTCCTTCGAAGGCCATGAGATCTGGAAGCGCGACTTCAAAGGCGCGAGCGGCGTCTTCTCCTTCATCCTCAAGAGCCCGGATGCGTCGAGCTACAAGCTGCGTTCGCACGCCTTTCTCGATGCTCTGAAACTCTTCGGGCTCGGATATTCCTGGGGCGGCTACGAAAGCCTGGCCGTGCCCGTCAATCTCGGCGATCGCAAGCTTTCCAAGCCCACGGTCGAGGGGCCGGTGATCCGCCTGCAGATTGGTCTCGAAGATGCTGTGGATCTGAAGCGCGACCTCGAAGCCGGCTTTGCCGCGGCGGCCGAAGCCAAATAGTTAAGTGAAGGCACAAGGCGCTTGGCTGGTGGATCAGCCCGGCGCCTTGTAGCCATAAAGCCAGTCGAGATCGGCGGCGACATTTTCCGGGCTGCGAAGCCGAAGCACGAGATCGCGTGCGAGCCGGACTGGCCCACGCGCATGATAGGCGAACTTGTTGAAGGCGCCGCGCGAACGCACCTGGGCGACGCGCTGACGGCGGGTGCGCTCGAAAAACAGCAGCGCATCGGCAAGCGACACATCGGCCGTCGTGATTCCTGCCAGTTCATATGCATCTTCGATCGCCATGGCCGCCCCCTGGGCGGCAAACGGCGTCATCGCATGGGCGGCATCGCCAACCAGAATGCTGTGATTGCCATCGGTCCAGCGGCCTTCGCTGACGCCAAACAGCGGCCACCAGGTCGGCTTCGGTGCATAGGACAGAAGCGTGCGGATATCGCGATGCCAGCCGCTGAACTGCTTCACCATGTCGGAACGATGGCTGGGATTGCAATCCGCCGCCCAGGTCTCACCAGGATTGGTTCCGCTTGCCAGCGCCACCACGTTGAAGGCACCCGAATCCTTGAGCGGATAGGCGACAATATGGGCCCGCGGTCCGACGAAGGCGGTTACATTGCGCGGATTGAGGAAGGAGGGCGCATCCTTCTGCGGAATGATGAAGCGCCAGGCAACCATGCCTGAAAAGACCGGATGGCCGGCTTCGGGAATCTTCTTGCGAAATTTCGACCAGACGCCATCCGCACCGACCAGAAGATCGGGAACGGTTCCCGTAGCGCGAATGACATCAGCTTGCGAATCGATGGCGCTATCGAGCCGAAGCGTGATCAGTGGGTTTTCTTCCGCGGCCTCCAGCAA
This sequence comes from Fluviirhizobium alvei, assembly GCF_030551875.1. Lineage (GTDB taxonomy): Bacteria > Pseudomonadota > Alphaproteobacteria > Rhizobiales > Rhizobiaceae > Rhizobium_E > Rhizobium_E alvei. Next base: position 472,367 of record NZ_JAUOZU010000006.1, read on the forward strand.
TACCTTCTGCAGCGTCGCCCTGTGAATGGCGGCGTAGGGAGAGCCCCAGCGTTGGGCGGCAAGCGTCTTGGCCGCAATTGCAGTGACCGGAGCGAGCGTCGCTCCGGAGACCAGACAGATATTGTCCGGCTCCCGCCAGAGATCCTTCAGACGCTCCGTCAGGCCAAGCTGGTTGAGCACATGGGTGGCATTGGGAGACAATTGCAGCCCTGCGCCAACCTCCTGGAGCTTGCTGGTCCGCTCGAAAATGGTCGAGGGAACGCCCTTGCGCGCATAGGAGAGCGCAGTCACAAGACCGGCTATGCCGGCGCCGATCACGGCTACAGATTTCATTTTACCATCCTGGCCACTTCGGGCCAGGCCTTTCAGGCTGCGTGCTCGACGAAAACACAGCCGGCAGGATTGGACTGATCTGCCTTCAATGCCGGGTTATAGCGATAGAGCGTGGAGCAATAGGAACAGATCTTCTCGTTTTCATCCCCCATATCGATATAGATATGCGGATGGTCGAACGGAGAGGAAGCGCCGGTGCACATGAACTCCTTGACCCCGATCTCGATAGTCTTGTATCCGCCATCATTCTGGAAGTGAGGAACGCTGTGTCCGGCCATGCCAGTCTCCGAAGTCATGTCATTTTGTGGCGCAACATAGAGATGTTCGGAGCAAAAGTGTAGGGGTCTAAATGCCGCAAACCACATCCATCCGCCAAAATTGTGACGATCGGAAGCTGACCCGCGATGCACCTCAATCCACCGGCATTTCAACAGTTCCAGCATGACGGGCTGTCTTTATCCTATTTCGATGCCGGCCACGCCGCCGGAAAGCCAGTCCTTCTCATTCACGGATTTGCCTCCTCGGCGATGGTCAACTGGGTGCATCCCGGCTGGCTGCAGACGCTCGAAAAGGCTGGCCGCCGCGTTATCGCCATCGATAATCGCGGCCATGGCCGCAGCGGTAAACCACATGAGGCAAAGGCTTATAATCCCAACATCATGGCCGAGGATGTGCGCGCGCTGCTGGATCATCTCGATATCGAGACGGCAGATGTGATCGGCTATTCGATGGGCGCGCGGATTTCCGCGTTTCTCGCGCTCGCCCATCCGAATCGGATCCGCTCTCTCGTCTGGGGCGGCCTGGGTATCGGGCTGGTTCGCGGCGTCGGCGACTGGGATCCGATCGCCGAGGCGCTTTTGGCACCGAGTCTCGATGTCGTCACCCATGAGCGCGGACGCATGTTTCGGGCGTTCGCGGACAAGACGGGCAGCGACCGAATTGCGCTTGCCGCCTGCATCTCCTCCAATCGCGTGCTCGTGACGGAAGCCGAACTGGCGCGTCTCATGATGCCGACGCTTATCTGCGTCGGCACCACAGACGATATCGCCGGCTCACCGCATGAACTCGCAGACCTGATGCCTGATGCGCGTGCGATCGACATTCCGGGCCGCGATCATATGCTGGCGGTGGGTGATCGCGTCTTCAAGAAAGCGGTTCTCGATTTCTACGAAGAGCTGGGTGAGGATTGAGGTAATCCTTCGTCACCGGCCGGTGAATTGTGGCGACCGTTTCTCGGCGAAAGCCTTGCGGCCCTCGGCATAGTCGGCGCTGTCGAAAGTGACGGCACCGGCCGCGACTGCCGCGTCAAACGAGGTCGGGTCACCATTGATCGCTGCCTGGATGGCAAGGCTGGAAGCCCTGATCGACAGCGGTGCATTGGCGGCGATCGTTTGGGCAAGATCCATCGCCCGCGATGTCGCGCCGCCGACGGCTGTGACCTCGGCAAGGAAGCCGTGATCGTAAAGCTCCGACGCCGAAAAGCGCCGCGCGGTATAAAGGGCTATCTTGGTCCATTGGGTGCCGAGCGCATCGACAATATCGCCGATCGCATCGGCCGGATAGGCAAGGCCCAGCCGGGCTGCGGGGACTGCAAAGGAAGCCCCGGCTTCGGCAATGCGAATATCGGCCGCAGCAGCAAGCCCGAAGCCGCCGCCAAAACAGATACCGGCAATCGCCGCGATCACCGGCACTGGCGATTGCCGCACGGCGCGGAAGGCTGCGCTGTTAAGCGCTTCATAGGCGAGGGCGGTTTCGGTGTCGCGCCGGACGCGGTCGAATTCTGAAATGTCGGCTCCGGCTGAAAAATCGGTCCCTTCGCCCGCAAGAACGATGGCGCGTGCACCCGCTTGTGTCAGCGCGTCGATTGCCTCGGGAAAAGAAGCCCACATGGCCTGATCGACCGCATTCTTGCGACCCGGATTGGCCATCACGATATGGCCGGTCAGGCCCTCGAGCCGCGTCCGCAACCGGTTTTCCGCATAGGTCCTTTCAAACACGTCGACATCACCCCATTTCTATCTGAATGCAGATGGCTTATAATAAGTGGCGAGAATAGCAACAAGGAGAGCGGCAATGGCCGTAAAGACGGAAGTCCGGAGCGCAGATCATATCTCTGCAGTCGATCCGATCTGGAGCGCGTTGCGCCAGGAAGCACAGTCGGCCGCCGATGCCGATCCTGTTCTGGCTGCCTTTCTCTATTCGACCGTGATCAATCACCGGAGCCTGGAAGATTGCGTCATCTACCGGATCTGCGAACGGCTGGACCATCCCGATATGCAGGCGATCCTGCTGCGCCAGACCTTTGAGGAAATGCGCGATGACTGGCCGGAATGGAGCGACATCATTCGCGTCGATATCCAGGCCTATTATGATCGCGATCCGGTGTGCACGCGCTATCTCGAGCCGGTTCTCTATTTCAAGGGCTTCCATGCGATCCAGACCCACAGGCTCGCCCATTGGCTCATGAAGAAGGGGCGCAAGGACTTCGCCCTCTATCTGCAGAGCCGCTCGTCGAGCGTGTTCCAGACCGACATCAATCCTGCCGCGAAGGTCGGCAAGGGCTTCTTCCTCGATCACGCGACGGGGCTTGTGGTCGGTGAGACCGCAACGATCGGCGACAATGTCTCAATCCTGCAGGGTGTGACGCTTGGCGGTACGGGCAAGGAGAGCGGCGATCGTCATCCCAAGGTCGGCAACGGCGTTCTGATCGGCGCCGGCGCCAAGGTTCTCGGCAATATCGAAATCGGCTGCTGCTCGCGCATCGCCTCGGGTTCGGTGGTTCTGAAGCCGGTTCCGCCGAACACGACCGTCGCAGGCGTTCCGGCAAAGGTGGTTGGCGAAGCGGGCTGCTCCGAACCCTCACGCGCCATGAACCAGATCCTGCCGGCGATGGAATAAGGCTGGACGATCGCCGACCGGGGTCACTTTCGTGTTTACACACCGGGATGGCCATGGCAAAAGCCGCGCAATCGAACCGCAAGGAGCTTTGACGTGAAGCCAGACGAACTCAAGAAACTCGATGCCTATCTGAAGCGGGTGCTCAATCCGAACATCAGCGTCAAGGCCCGGCCGCGCAAGAACGACTCGGCCGAAGTCTATAACGGCGACGAGTTTCTCGGTGTGATCTACCGCGACGATGAGGACGGTGACCTGTCCTACAACTTCTCGATGGCGATCCTCGACGTCGATCTCTGACATCGATCCGCCGATCCGGCGATCGAAACTTTCCGAACCCTCGAATGCCGGTCCGCCGCGTTCGGGGGTTTTGTTTATCGTCAAAATTGTGCGGCGCAATATCTGCTCTTGACAATTTTGTGCAATGCATATATTATGAATACATAATAACAATTGGAAGGACGGAAATACCATGTTCAAGTTTGATGACACGAGTGCATACGGCAAGGAAGCAATGGATTCCGTGCTGACGAGCTATTCCACGGCAGCCAAGGGCTTCCAGGCTATCGCTGCCGAGACGGCTGACTATTCCAAGAAGAGCTTTGAAGCGACTGTCTCGCACTACGAAAAGCTGATGGCGACCAAGAGCGTCGAAGCCGCTTTCGAACTGCAGTCGTCTTTCGCGAAGTCCTCGATGGAATCCTTCATCGCCGAGATGAGCAAGATCGGCGAAATGTATGTCGATCTCGCCAAGGGCGCCTTCAAGCCGGTCGAAGCCGCAGCTTCCAAGGTTGCAGAAGCCATCGAAACCAAGGCTGCCTGATAAAGGCTCCAGCCTTTGCCAGATAGGCCGGTCTTGTCGCTGGCCACATTTCAGACGAACCCGTCGAGCATCTCGGCGGGTTTGTTCGTTTTTCCACGCTCATCTTCAGTGTCCGATCCCGTATTCTCCCGGCTCGGGGCTTGCGGATGGCTCTGCCTCTTGTCGCATCGCCACGTCACCTTGAGGAAAGTTTAACGTTTTAATGTTGCGGGACGATAAAAGGGTCTTAAAATGGACGCTCGCGCACCACATATGGAGAAATCCGCCAGGGGCGGAAGCGTTGCGACAGGTATGCCACAGATGAATGACTATTCTTACCGGATGCAGGGTGACGATGAGCGCGGAGGTCCGTCGGGCAATCGCGGAACATCGGTCATCACCCGCATCCAGCCGAAGGTGAAGAAACCCTCCCTTTACCGGGTACTGCTCCTGAACGACGACTACACCCCGATGGAGTTCGTGATCCTTATTCTGGAGCGCTTTTTCCAGAAGGACCGCGAAGCTGCCACCCGCATTATGCTGCAAGTCCACAATCATGGTGTGGGGGAGTGCGGGGTCTATACCTACGAAGTGGCGGAGACGAAGGTGGTCCAGGTGATGGATTTCGCCCGGGAAAACCAGCATCCGCTTCAATGCGTCATGGAAAAGAAATGAGGTTCTGAACGTGCCCACATTCTCCTCAAGCCTGGAAAAGGCCCTTCACCGGGCACTCACGATCGCAAACGAACGCCGTCATGAATATGCGACGCTCGAACATCTGCTTCTGTCACTGATCGATGACAATGATGCCGCCGCCGTGATGAAAGCCTGCAGTGTCGATATCGACAAGCTGCGGCGCACGGTCACCGACTATGTCGATAATGATCTTGCCAATCTCGCCACCGGATATGACGAGGATTCCAAGCCGACCTCCGGCTTCCAGCGCGTCATCCAGCGCGCGGTCATCCATGTCCAGTCGTCCGGCCGCGAAGAGGTGACCGGCGCCAATGTGCTGGTCGCGATCTTCGCCGAGCGCGAAAGCCATGCCGCCTATTTCCTGCAGGAGCAGGATATGACCCGCTACGATGCGGTGAACTTCATCTCGCATGGCATCGCCAAGCGGCCGGGCGCTTCGGAAAATCGCGCTCCGAAGGGCGTCGAGGAAAACGAGAACGAAGCCAAGCCCACGAGCAAGGAACAGGACGACAATCAGAAGAAGCCGCTCGAGGCGCTCAAGGCCTATTGCGTCAATCTCAATGAGAAGGCGCGCGGTGGCCGCATCGATCCCTTGATCGGCCGGCAGGCGGAAGTCAACCGCACGATCCAGATCCTGTGCCGGCGCTCCAAGAACAACCCGCTCTATGTCGGCGATCCCGGCGTCGGCAAGACGGCGATTGCCGAAGGACTTGCCAAGCGCATCGTCGAAAAGCAGGTGCCGGAAGCACTGCTCGACGCCACCATCTTCTCGCTCGACATGGGCACGCTGCTCGCCGGCACCCGCTATCGCGGTGATTTCGAGGAACGGCTGAAGCAGGTGGTGAAGGAACTTGAGGATTTCCCCGGTGCGGTTCTGTTCATCGACGAGATCCATACGGTCATCGGAGCCGGCGCAACATCCGGCGGCGCCATGGACGCATCCAACCTCCTCAAGCCGGCGCTGTCGTCAGGCGCGATCCGTTGCATCGGTTCGACCACCTACAAGGAGTACCGGCAGTTCTTCGAAAAGGACCGGGCGCTCGTTCGGCGTTTCCAGAAGATCGACGTCAACGAACCGTCGATCGAGGATGCGATTGAGATCATGAAGGGTCTGAAGCCCTATTTCGAGGAATTCCACCATCTTCGCTATTCCAATGACGCCATCAAGGCAGCGGTGGAACTATCGGCCCGCTACATTACCGACCGCAAGCTGCCGGACAAGGCGATCGATGTGATCGACGAGACCGGTGCTGCCCAGATGCTGCTGCCGGTGTCGCGTCGCCGCAAGCTGATCACCGAAAAGGAGATCGAAGCGACGATTTCGACCATGGCCCGCATTCCGCCGAAAACGGTGTCGCGGGATGACGAAGAGGTGCTCTCCAACCTCGAACAGGAATTGCGTGCCGTCGTCTATGGGCAGGAACTGGCGATCGAGGCGCTGTCCTCCGCGATCAAGCTGGCGCGTGCCGGCTTGCGCGAACCCAACAAGCCGATCGGCTCCTACCTGTTCTCGGGTCCGACCGGCGTCGGCAAGACCGAAGTCGCCCGTCAGCTCGCGTCCTCGCTCGGCGTCGAACTGCTGCGCTTCGATATGTCGGAATATATGGAGCGCCATACCGTCTCGCGGCTCATCGGCGCGCCTCCCGGCTATGTCGGCTTCGACCAGGGCGGGCTTCTGTCCGATCAGGTCGACCAGCATCCCTATTGCGTCCTTCTTCTCGATGAAATCGAGAAGGCGCATCCGGATATCTACAACATCCTGTTGCAGGTGATGGATAACGGTACGCTGACCGACAACAACGGCAAGAAGATCGACTTCCGCAACGTCATTCTGATCATGACGACCAATGCGGGCGCCTCCGACATGCAGCGGGCGGCAATCGGCTTCGGCTCGACCAGACGCGAAGGCGACGATATCGAGGCGATCAACAAGCTGTTCACGCCGGAATTCCGCAACCGTCTGGATGCGATCATTCCCTTCTCGCCGCTGCCGATGTCGGTGGTCCACAAGGTGGTTCAGAAGTTTGTCATGCAGCTGGAAACCCAGTTGGCCGAACGTCATGTCACGTTCGAACTGACCGAAGAAGCCATCACATGGCTGGCCGAAAAAGGCTATGATGAGAAAATGGGTGCGCGTCCGCTCGGTCGCGTCATCCAGGAAAACATCAAGAAGCCGCTCGCCGAAGAGATCCTGTTCGGCAAGCTCAAGAAGGGCGGCATCGTGCGGGTCACCGTCGGAACCAAGCTCGACGGCAAGAGCGGTCTCGTTCTCGAAAGCCTGCCGGAGAATGTGCCGGTACAGCCGAAGGAAGAGGCCGAAGTCGCCGCGACCGCAAAATCTGCACCGCAGACGGCTGTCGAAACCGCCACCGAGGAGGGTGCAACCAAACCTTCCAAGCGGGCTCCGAAGAAGGGCGAATAGTTTTTCCGCAATTCAGAATACCATCAGAGAGGCCGGACCCGTTCCGGCCTTTCTTGTTGGAGAATGGCGGAGATCGATACTCGCCTGTAGCTTCGGCAAACGTTACCGGTTATCAAAACGGAAGCGCGTCGTGATCCCGCGGCCGGACGGAGGTGGTCAGTCATGCGAATATTCAGTTACATCTTCAACTACCGCGCCGTTCCCTATGCCGAAATCCGGGCTTTCTGCGTTCATCTGCTGACGGCATCCGGTTCCTTTCTCGCTTTTCTTGGCGTTGTTGCCGCCGCCGAACATCGGTTCGTCGATATGTTCTGGTGGCTTGGCCTTGCGCTGATCGTCGATGGCATCGACGGGCCGATCGCACGCAAGGTGCGCGTCAAGGAGGTGCTGCCGAACTGGTCTGGCGATACGCTCGACAATATCATCGACTATGTCACCTATGTGTTGCTGCCCGCTTTCGCGCTCTATCAGAGCGGCATGATCGGGGAAAATCTGTCCTTCGTCGCTGCCGGCATCATCGTCGTATCGTCCGCCATCTACTATGCCGACATGGGCATGAAGACGGACGAGTATTTCTTCTCCGGTTTTCCCGTCGTCTGGAACATGGTGGTTTTCACGCTGTTCGTCATCAAGCCGGATGATACGGTCGCCTTCGCCATCGTCGTCGTCTCTGCGATCCTGTCCTTCTTCCCGATCTGGTTCCTGCATCCGGTGCGGGTGAAGCGGCTCCGCCCGCTCAATCTCGCGATTTTCATTCTCTGGACGGTGCTGTCCGGCATCGCTCTGCTCAAGCATTTCGCTTCGCCCGACTGGGTCGTCTGGGGCGTCGTGATCACAGGTCTCTACCTTTATTGCATCGGATTTGTTTTGCAGCTGTTCCCCAATCTGGGTCGGAGGGATTGAGATGAAATCGCTTGCCATCGTCATGCGCCAGAATGGCGGTCCGGAGGTTCTGAAGCTCGAGGAAATCGAGGTAGCCGCACCGGGCGAGGGCGAAGTGCAGATCCGCCATGTGGCGATGGGCGTCAACTATATCGACACCTATATCCGCTCCGGCCTCTATCCTGTCCCCGGTGGCTTTCCCTATATTGCCGGCAAGGAGGGAGCGGGCACCGTCATTGCAGTCGGACGGGGTGTCAGCGAGTTCCGCGAGGGCGACCGCGTCGCCTATCCGTCCGGCGATGGCGGCTATTGCGAAGTGCGCAACATCCCGGCCCGCGCGCTCGTGAAGGTGCCAGATACGATTGCGCTCGATGTAGCCGGTTCGATGATGCTCAAGGGCATGACGGCGGAATATCTGCTGCGCCGCACCTTCAAGGTCGGACCCGAGACGGTTCTGCTCTTCCATGCGGCTGCGGGTGGCGTTGGCCTCATCGCCGGCCAGTGGGCCAAAGCACTCGGCGCGACGGTGATCGGCACCGCTGGCAGCGAAGAGAAGATCGCGCTCGCCAAGGCGCATGGCTATGATCATGTCATCAACTATCGCAGCGATGATTTCGTGGCGCGAGTGAAGGAGATCACGGGCGGCAAGGGCGTCGATGTCGTCTATGATTCGGTCGGCAAGGACACGTTCCCGCATTCGCTCGACTGCCTGAAGCCGAGAGGAATGTGGGTCAGTTTCGGTCAGTCCTCAGGCCCGTTACCGCCATTCAATCTTGCGCTTCTGATGCAGAAGGGCTCGCTGTTTGCGACCCGGCCGACCCTGTTTTCCTATATCGCGACCCGGGCCGAACTCGACGAAAGTGCAAACTCTCTTTTTAAGGTTGTGCAGAGCGGCGAAGTGGTTATCAATGTCAATCAGCGCTATCGGTTGGCGGATGCGGCACAGGCGCACGCCGATCTCGAGAACAGAAAAACGAGCGGGACAACGATCCTGATTCCCTGACCGGGAAGCAGGCAAACTGGGGTGGTTCGTGGCGAACACGGAAAATGGGGAGACCGTACCTCTTCTCGAGGTGCGTCATATAACGAAACTGTTCGGGGTCTTCGCGGCCTGCAATGAGATCGACCTCAAGATCCGGCCCGGCGAGATCCATGCACTGCTTGGCGAAAACGGCGCCGGCAAATCGACGCTGGTCAAGATGCTGTTCGGTGTTCTGGCGCCGACATCGGGTCAGATCCTCTGGCAGGGAAAACCTGTGCAGATCGGTAGCCCCGGCGAAGCGCGTCGCACCGGCATCGGCATGGTGTTCCAGCATTTCTCGTTGTTTGAAGCGCTGACAGTGGCCGAAAATATCGCGCTGTCGCTCGACAAATCCATTTCGCTTGCCCGCATCGCCGAAGAAGCGCGTGCGCTTTCCATCGCCTATGGTTTGCCGCTCGATCCATCGGCCCACGTTGCCGATCTTTCCGTCGGCGAGCGCCAGCGGATCGAGATCGTTCGTGCCCTGTTGCAGAATCCGAAGCTCATCATTCTCGACGAGCCGACGTCGGTCCTGACCCCGCAGGAGGCCGACAAGCTGTTCGAAACGCTCGAGAAGCTGAAGGCGGAAGGCCGTTCGGTTCTCTATATCAGCCACCGGCTCGAAGAGGTGCAGCGCATTTGCGACCGCGCGACCGTTCTGCGTCATGGCAAGGTGACGGGCGCCTGTGATCCGCGACAGGAGACGCCGGCATCGCTCGCCCGCATGATGGTGGGGTCGGATGTCGCCTCTGTCTCCCGCACAGCCAATGCCGGCGCGGGCGAAACCGGTTTTGCCACCCGCAAACTGAGTGCAGCGGCGCGCACCCCGTTTGCCGTGGCGCTGAAGGATGTGTCGCTTTCCGTTCGCAAGGGCGAGGTTCTGGCGATTGCCGGTGTTGCGGGCAACGGGCAGGGCGAACTGTTCGATGTTCTGTCGGGTGAGTATCCGGTTGGTGACAATGAGGCGGTGAGCATTCTCGGCAAGCCCGTCGGTCGGCTCGGCATCAATGCGCGTCGCCTCATGGGAGCGGCCTTCGTTCCGGAAGAGCGGCACGGTCATGGTGCCGTGACAGGCATGAGCCTGTCTGAAAACATGCTCCTGTCGCGCAATCAGTCAGACCGGAAAGCCTTTCTCGGCGGCGGTTTCTTCAAGGTCATCCGCGGCGGCACGATCAAGGCGGCGACCAAACGCATCTGTTCGGATATGGATGTGCGCAAGAGTGGTGAAGATCCAAGCGCCGGTTCCCTGTCCGGCGGCAACTTGCAGAAATTCATCGTCGGACGTGAGCTCGATCGCCAGCCGACGGTCATGATCGTCAATCAGCCGACCTGGGGTGTGGATGCGGGTGCGGCGAGCCGTATCCGTCAGGCGCTGGTCGACCTGGCGAAATCCGGTTCCGCCGTTCTGGTGATCAGCCAGGATCTGGATGAGATTTTCGAAGTCGCAACCCATGTGGCTGTCATTTCCGACGGTCGTTTGTCCGAAGCCTATCCGGCTGGCGAAATGAACCGCGAAAAGATCGGCCTCCTAATGGGTGGCATGCATGCGGGCGAGAAGGAGGCGGCGCATGCTGCGCATTGAGCTTGAGAAACGCCCCAATCCGTCGAAACTCTATGCGGCGCTGTCGCCGTTCATTGCGCTGCTTTTGACGCTGACCTGCGGTGCGATCCTGTTTGCCGCGCTCGGCAAGGATCCGATCGAGGCGCTCTATCTCTTCTTCATCGATCCTCTGCGGGAAGTCTGGTCACTGCACGAACTGGCGATCAAGGCCGGACCGTTGATCCTGATCGGCGCTGGCCTGTCGATCTGCTACCGCGCCGGCAACTGGAATATCGGTGCCGAAGGCCAGTTCATCTTCGGCGGCATTTTCGGCTCGTTTCTACCGGTCGTCTTCCACGGCTGGTCGTCGCCGCTGCTTCTGCCATTGATGCTGATTTTCGGCATGGTGGGTGGCGCTCTCTATGCCGCCATCCCGGCGCTTTTGAAAACAAGGTTCAATACCAACGAGATCCTGACGAGCCTCATGCTCGTCTATATCGCGCAGCTCTTTCTCGATTGGCTGGTGCGTGGTCCCTGGCGCAATCCCGAAGGTCAGAACTTTCCCGAAACCCGGCTTTTCGACGCTTCCGGCGTTTTGCCGCCCATCTGGGACGCATCGGGTCGTGCCCATTGGGGCTTCGTCTTCGCGATTGTGATCGCGATCGCGCTCTGGTTCATGATGGAATTCACGCTGCGCGGCTACCAGGTCAAGGTGCTCGGCCAGTCGGCAAGGGCAGGGCGGTTTGCCGGTTTCTCCGCATCCGGCATGGTCTGGTTCACCATGCTTCTCTCCGGAGCGCTTGCCGGGCTCGCGGGGATCGCGGAAGTCTCAGGCGCGATTGGTCAGTTGCGTCCATCGATTTCGCCCGGCTACGGTTTCACGGCCATCATCGTTGCCTTTCTCGGCCGCCTCAATCCGCTCGGCATCATCGTGGCTGGCCTTGTGCTCGCGCTGACCTATCTGGGTGGGGAGGCAGCGCAGATGACGCTCGGCCTCTCCGACAAGGTGACGCGCCTCTTTCAGGGGCTGCTGCTGTTCTTCGTCCTGTCCTGCGACACGCTGATTGCCTACCGGATCAAGCTCGTCGTGAGCCGGGCAATCGCCAAGACCGGAGGAGCGTGACATGACGCCAGCTGAATCCATCGCGATTACCATCATCACCGCATCGACACCGCTGGTGCTGGCCTCCGCCGGTGAACTGGTGACCGAACGGTCCGGCGTCCTCAATCTCGGCGTCGAAGGCATGATGGTCATGGGCGCGGTGACGGCGTTTGCCGTGGCGCAGATGACCGGTTCGCCCATGGCGGGCGCTGCGGCCGGTTTCGTGGCCGGAGCCGTGGTTTCGCTGCTCTTCGGTTTCCTCACGCTGACGCTGGTCGCCAACCAGGTGGCAACCGGTCTGGCGCTCACCATCCTCGGCCTCGGTCTTTCCGGCATGATCGGCGAATCCTATGTCGGTATGCAGGGCATCAAGCTCACCCCGATTGCCATTCCGGGATTGTCGTCGATACCGTTCCTCGGGCCGGTTCTGTTCAATCAGGATGTGATCTTCTATTTCTCGATCGCGCTCGTCATTTTCCTGCACTGGTTCCTGTTTCGCACCCGCGCCGGTCTGGTGCTCAGATCGGTGGGCGACAACCATGCCTCGGCCCATGCGCTCGGTGTCAATGTCGTGGGCATCCGCTATCTCGCCGTCATGTTCGGCGGCGCCTGCGCCGGTCTTGCCGGCGCCTATCTTTCGCTCGTCTATACCCCGCAATGGGTGGAAAACATGACCGCCGGCCGTGGCTGGATTGCGCTGGCGCTGGTCGTGTTCGCCTCCTGGCGGCCCTTGCGGCTCATCATCGGCGGCTATCTCTTCGGTGCCGTCTCGATCGGCCAGCTGCATGCCCAGGCGTTCGGCATTGCCATTCCGGCACAGTTTCTCTCCGCAATGCCCTATGTCGCGACAGTGCTGGTGCTGATCATCATCTCGCAGAACAGACGCATGACGCTCATCAATACACCGGCTTCGCTCGGCAAATCCTTTGTCCCGGACCGGTGACAGACAACAACCATAACCAATGGAGGCAAACATGAAGAAACTCATTCTCACGCTCGCAGCGAGCGCCGCCGTGCTCGGCTTCAGCGTTTCGGCACAGGCAGCAGACAAGCTCAAGGTCTGCTTCCTCTATGTCGGCTCCAAGACCGACGGTGGCTGGACGCAGGCGCACGATATCGGCCGCCAGAAGCTGGAAGCCGAACTGGGCGACAAGATCGAAACGTCCTATCTGGAAAACATTCCGGAAGGACCGGATGCCGAACGCGCCATCGAGCGTTTCGCCCGCTCGGGCTGCGGCCTCGTCTTCACCACCTCGTTCGGCTTCATGGACCAGACCGTCAAGGTTGCTGCCAAGTTCCCGGATGTGAAGTTCGAACATGCGACCGGCTACAAGACCGCGCCGAACCTGACGGCCTACAATTCGCGTTTCTATGAAGGTCGCTATATCCAGGGCCAGATCGCCGCAAAGATGTCGAAGACCGGAACGGCTGCCTATCTCGCATCGTTCCCGATCCCGGAAGTCGTGCAGGGTATCGATTCCTTCGTCATCGGCGCCCGTTCGATCAATCCGGATTTCAAGCTCAAGGTCATCTGGGTGAACAGCTGGTTTGACGCCGGCAAGGAAGCCGATGCGGCTAAGGCTGCCATCGACCAGGGTGTGGACATCATCACCCAGCATACGGACTCCACCGCGCCGATGCAGGTTGCCGAAGAGCGCAAGATCCACGCCTTCGGTCAGGCGTCCGACATGATCAAGGCCGGCCCGAATGCGCAGCTGACCGCAATCGTCGACAATTGGGGCGCCTATTACATTGCTCGTACCAAGGCGGTGCTCGATGGCACCTGGAAGAGCCAGATGAGCTGGGATGGTCTGGCGCAGAACATTCTCTACATGGCGCCCTACACCAACATGCCGGATGACGTGAAGAAGATGGCTGAGGAAACCGAAGCCAAGATCAAGTCTGGCGAACTCAAGCCCTTCACCGGTCCGCTGAAGAAGCAGGATGGCACCGAATGGCTGAAGGCTGGCGAAAGCGCTGGCGATGACGTTCTCGGCGGCCTGAACTTCTACGTCGAAGGCGTCGAAGGCGACCTGCCGAAGTAAGGCCTGTCGAGCCCATAACGAACCCCGCCGGACCATGTCCGGCAGGGTTCTGTATTTCGAGGACAGTGGATCAGGCGCCGACCTGAGCAATCCAGTCGTTGAGATTGTAGGTGTTGGAAATCCGCGCCACCTTGCCATTGCGGATTTCGAAGAAGGCGCCAGCCGGCAGCACATAGGTCTGGCCATTGGCCTCCGGAAGGCCTTCATCGGTCTTGAGATATTCACCATTGACCACGAATTCCGCTGCGCCGCGGCTGCCATCTGCATTTTCCATGATCACGATATCGGTCAACCGCTCGCGATAGCAATTGTTCATGTGATCCATGAAGGTAGCGAAGGCGGCCTTGCCGACCTGACGCCCGCCCTGATTGATGTCATGGATGACATTGTCGTCGAGGAGGTCGAGAAAGGCTGCCATGTCCTGCCGGTTGAAGGCGTCATAATAGGCCTGGATCGTATCTTTCGCGCGCATTTTGTCTCCATCTTGTGCTGGTAAAAACATTGGATGCTGCTCTATAGCAGCACGCATTCAGTTTGGAACAGCGAGAATTCATGCAGATCCTTCTCCGCAACGGCTCCGCCATCGAACCCTATCTCGAAGATCTCGCACGTTTGCGCATCACGGTCTTCCGCGAGTTTCCCTATCTCTACGAGGGAACGGCCGAGTATGAGCGGTCCTACATCGCCACCTATGCCCGCTCGCCGGATAGCCTGTTCGTTCTTGCGATCGACGGGAACCGCGTCGTCGGCTGCTCGACCGGCATACCGATGACGGATGAGAGCGAGGCCTTTAGAAAGCCCTTCGTCGATGCCGGCTGGGATCCGGACAGGATCTTCTATTTTGGCGAATCCGTGCTTGAAAAAACCTATCGCGGCCAAGGTCTCGGCGTCCGCTTTTTTGAAGAGCGGGAAGCCTATGCGCGCGGCCTTAGGCGGTTTGATCACTGTGCCTTCTGCGCAGTCGAGCGATCTCATGCGCATCCATTGCGCCCGGCCGGCTATGAGCCGCTCGATTCATTCTGGAAAAAACGCGGCTACAGGCATCACCCGGAGCTTCGCACCCACTATTCCTGGCGAGACATCGACCAGTCCGAGGAAACCGAAAAGCCGATGTCCTTCTGGCTCAAGTCGATCGGTTGAGATCAGGCTTTGGGGGATTGCCAATCCGCCCGGCCAAAGTGCGGCCCCAGCCTATCCCGGGCTGTTCGATGAACCGGTAGGAGAGCCAGGCCAGCGCATAAGTGATGGCGACGCTCAGGGTGAGAGCCGCGCCGAAACGTGGCAGAGGTTCCATGGCAGGGAATGTGTTGGCGAGCCAGCCCACCACCGGCAGCATGACCAGAAGATGGATCAGATAGACGCCGTAGGAAACGTCGCCGACAAAGCGCGCCAGCCGGTTCGACAACAGCCAGTCCAGCCAATCGAGCATGCGCGCGGCAAAAAGCGGTAGCCGATCGCGATAGAGAAACAGGAAGAAGCCACAGACGATTGCGATCTTGATTGCGCGGTGCAGGCTGTCACGCCCGCCGCCCAGCGGCACGAAGATCGCGGCGATAGCGCCTGCCAGATAAAGCCATTTCCAGTGCCCCTCGACCCTGAGCGACATGGCAACCAGCATGCCGGCGCCGAACAGGTGGAACTTCATCGGCAGCATCGAATAGGCGCCGATGACGAAGCCGCTCTTGTCGAGCCAGCGGCCGAAGGCCCAAAGGCCGAGGATCAGCGCGGCCATGGTCAAGACGCGACCGAATTTCAGCACCGCCAGCATCATGAATGGCAACACGGCATAATACTGCATCTCAAGCCCGATCGACCAGTCGGGCAGGGCGGTGCGGAAATTGTGCGTCCAGGTCATGCCGAACAGGAAGCTCACATGCATCAGGATATTGGTGAGCGAACTGTCGAGATAGCGTTCGGCATAGCGCTGGGTTTCCTCGACGCCGTTCGGGAAGAGTGCGGCCGCATCCAGCCGCGCCTGCCAGAGCTCGGGGCCGAAAAAGAGCGCGAAGGCGAGGGCGACATAATAGAGCGGCGCGATGCGAAAGAAGCGCCGGATCCAGAAAATCGTCCAGGTCGACGGCGCATCCCAGGGCTCGCGCTCCTGCCGCAACTGGTAGTGATAGGTCATCAGGAAGCCGGAAATGATGATGAACACCTCAACGGCCAGATCGGGTTGCGCGAAAATGCCGATCTTGTAGCCGGTCAGGAACATGGCATGCCCGATCAGCACCCAGAGCGAGGCATAGCCGCGCAATCCATCCAGGAATGCGAGCTGGTGGCGCTGATCAGACATGAATGCTCCCGAAGGTCAGGCCTTGTTGGCCAGGAACCACTGGTAAACGGCGGCCACACCCTCTTCGAGGCCGATTTTCGGTGCCCAGCCCATAGAGCGCAGCTTGTCGGCACTCATGAGCTTGCGCGGTGTCCCATCCGGCTTGGAAAGATCATGCACGATCTCGCCCGTAAAGCCGACGACATCGCAAACGAGCTTCGTCAGTTCGAGGATCGTCACATCTTCACCGGAGCCGATATTGACATGGCCGGCAGCCGAATAGGTCTTCATCAGATGCACGCAGGCATCGGCACAATCATCGACATGCAGGAATTCGCGGCGCGGCGTGCCGGTGCCCCAGACTGTGATCGACGGAGCGCCGCTCAGCTTGGCCTCGTGGGCCTTGCGGATCAGCGCCGGCATCACATGGCTCGAATTGAGATCGAAATTATCGCCCGGACCATAAAGGTTGGTCGGCATGCCCGAAATGAAATCGGAGCCATGCTGCTTGCGGTAGGCGTCGCTGAGCTTGATGCCGGCGATCTTGGCTATCGCGTACCATTCGTTGGTCGGTTCGAGCGTACCGGTCAGCAGCGCATCCTCGGTGATCGGCTGCGGCGCAAATTTCGGATAGATGCAGGACGAACCGAGGAACATCAGCTTTTCGACGCCCACCTTGTGGGCGCCGTTGATGATGTTGGCCTCGATCATCAGGTTGTCATAAAGAAAATCGGCCGGAAAGGTGTCATTTGCCAGAATGCCGCCCACCTTGGCCGCGGCGAGAAACACCGCGTCTGGCCTGTTCTTCTCGATCCAGGCGGTGGTGGCAGCCTGATCGCGCAGATCGGCATCCTGGCGGCTTGCCGTCAGGACCTCGCAATTTTCCGCCTGCAGGCGACGGACGATGGCAGAGCCGACCATGCCGCGATGGCCGGCGACCCAGACACGCTTTCCGGACAGATCGTACATCGGGCTCAGGCCTCTTTCATCACGGTGGCGGTCTGCATCACCTTGAGGTCTTCGTTGACCATCTCGCGGCAGAGATCGCGCACGGATGTCTCATGCTTCCAGCCGAGCTTTTCCTGTGCCTTGGTCGGATCGCCGAGCAGGAGATCCACTTCCGTCGGACGGAAATAGCGGGGGTCGATTTCGACCACGACCTTGCCGGTCAGCTGGTCGTAACCCTTTTCATCGACGCCGGTGCCCTTCCATTCGAGATGGATGCCGACATCCTCGAAGGCCCAGGTGATGAACTGGCGCACTTCGGTCGTCTCGCCGGTCGCGAGAACATAATCGTCCGCCTTGTCCTGCTGCAGCATCAGCCACATGCCGCGGACATATTCCCGCGCATGGCCCCAGTCGCGCTTGGCATCGATATTGCCGACATAGAGCTTGTCCTGCTTGCCGAGCCGGATGGCAGCGGCGGCGCGGGTGATCTTGCGGGTCACGAAGGTTTCGCCGCGCAGCGGGCTTTCGTGGTTGAAGAGAATGCCGTTGGAGGCATGCATGCCGTAGGCTTCGCGGTAGTTGACCACGATCCAGTAGGAATAAAGCTTGGCGGCGGCATAGGGCGAGCGCGGATAAAACGGTGTCGTTTCGCGCTGCGGCACTTCCTGCACGAGACCGTAAAGCTCGGAGGTCGAGGCCTGATAGAAGCGGGTCTTCTTCTCAAGGCCGAGAATGCGGATGGCTTCGAGCAGGCGAAGCGTGCCGATACCGTCGGCATTGGCTGTATATTCCGGCGTTTCGAAGGAGACGCGCACATGGCTCTGAGCGGCGAGGTTGTAGATCTCGTCCGGCTGCGCTTCCTGCACGATGCGGATCAGATTGGTCGAATCCGTCATGTCGCCATAATGGAGAATGAAACGCTGATCCTTCTCGTGCGGATCCTGGTAGATATGCTCGATACGACCGGTATTGAAGGAGGACGACCGGCGTTTGAGGCCGTGAACGATATATCCCTTGCTCAGCAGCAGCTCGGCGAGATAGGCGCCATCCTGTCCGGTGATACCGGTTACCAGTGCTACTTTCCTCTTGTCGTTACTCACATACATCTCCTGTCGCGGGCGTTCGGACTGGTCATCGCGTCCGTGTCGATCGCGCTACAGGCCGATTTGGGCGGCAACATGTCCAAGCTCGGGATTTCAAAGCAGGGACGTGGCCAGCCATTCTCTGGCTGTAACGGACGATGTTCGGGGAGACCGGTCTCGAAAAACCCTTAGCCGAGCACAAGGGAGACTGCAATTGCTTTGCAGGGCTCAGGCAAGCGAAATCATCATCCAAAGAAAATGCCGGGCAGGCGGGCCCGGCATGGGATATCTTGCCAGCGATCATAAGCGCAACGCTCAGTGATAGCGGCGGATCAGCCCCACCAGCTTGCCCTGGATCTTGACCCGGTCAGGTCCGAAGATGCGCGTCTCATAGGCAGGGTTGGCAGCTTCAAGCGCGATCGAGGCGCCCTTGCGCCGGAACCGCTTGAGGGTTGCTTCCTCATCATCGACGAGTGCCACGACAATATCACCCGGATTGGCGGTCGAGCCGTTGCGGATGATCACCGTATCGCCATCGAGGATGCCGGCCTCGATCATCGAATCGCCCTTCACTTCGAGCGCATAATGTTCGCCGCTGCCGATCATGCCGGCCGGAACACCGATATCATGCGTATTGTTCTGGATGGCGGAGATCGGCACACCTGCAGCGATGCGGCCCATGACCGGGATGGAGACGCTGTTGCCCATATCCTCCTGCACCGGTTTCGGCGGCGGAGGGGGAGGAGCCTTGCCGAGACTGCCCTCGATGACGCTCGGCGAGAAGCCCCGCACCTGCGGCTTGATGCTCGGCGAATAGGCTTCCGGCAGCTTGATGACCTCAAGCGCGCGCGCCCGGTTCGGCAGCCGGCGGATGAAGCCGCGTTCTTCGAGCGCCGTGATCAGCCGGTGAATTCCCGACTTCGAGGCGAGGTCGAGCGCGTCCTTCATTTCGTCGAAAGAGGGCGGCACGCCGGACTCCTTCATGCGTTCATGAATGAACAGCAACAATTCCTGTTGTTTTCTGGTGAGCATATGACCCCTCGCAGAATCGCGAAACAAATCTGGAACAGACACTATATGTTCCATGTATGTTCCGCAAGAGGTTAATATTCCGTGCAAGTTCATGCGCTTCATTGAAGAGAATTGCTGATGGGGCCGGCGAGATTCGGAGACAGGCTCAGCGCGCGTGCGCGGCTTGACAAAACCGCATCCATTGCCGTCATTGCAGCACAGGCCGGAGACAGGACATGACCATTCTGACAGTGACGCTCAATCCGACGATCGATATCTCCAGTGATGTCGCCGAAGTGCGTCCGACCCACAAGATCAGAACCTACAACCAGCGCCGCCATGCCGGTGGTGGCGGCATCAATGCGGCGCGCGTGATTGCCGAACTTGGCGGTGATCCGAAGGCGGTCTTTCTCTCCGGTGGCGCCACCGGCGCGCTGCTGGAAGACACGCTCCTCCATCTCGGCCTGGCCTTCGAGGCAATCCCGATTGCGGGTTTCACCCGCATCGCCTTCATGGTGCATGAAGAGAATACCGGCCTCGAATATCGCTTCGTTCCGGAAGGGCCCGATGTCGAAGCCGCTGACCTCGAAAAGGTCATCGAGGTGGTCAAGGCCTTTCGGGGCGAATTCATTGTGGCGAGCGGCAGCCTGCCGCATGGTGCGCCGGTCGATACCTATTGCCGGATGGCCGATATCGCCCGCCAGAACAGCATGCGTTTCGTGCTCGATACGTCCGGCCAGGCACTGATTGAAACGCTCGCGCGCGCGTCGGTCTATATGGTCAAGCCGAGCCGGGGCGAACTCGAAAAGTTCCTCGGCCACACGCTGGACGAGGCTGAAATCGGCCCCGCCGCGCACCGGCTGGTGGAAGAAGGGCGCGCAGAGGTCGTCTGCGTGACGATGGGTGGCGATGGCGCGATCCTCGCAAGCCGGGACGGCATCTTCCATCTGCCGGCCCGCAAGCTCGAGGTCCGCTCAGCGGTGGGTGCGGGCGACAGTTTCGTCGGCGCCTTCGTCTGGGCGCTGGCCAAAGGCTATGGCGAGCGCGATGCCTTCCGGATGGCCACCGCCGCCGGCACCGCAGCCGTTCTGACCCCCGGCACCGAACTCTGCCAGCGCGCCGACATCGAGCGGATTTATGCCGAGACGCCGGAGCCCGACCGGATCGAAGGCTGAAAATTCCGACGTTCCGTCGCTTGGTCCGCGATGGATCGCCAGAGCCTGCCTAAAACTCCAGCACCACCGACGGGGCGCTGCGTTTGGCCTCACCGTGAAACACCGCCTCGATATTGTTGCCATCGGGGTCGAGCACGAACGCCGCATAGTAACCGGGATGATAGGCCCGCTCGCCGGGCGCGCCGTTGTCACGTCCGCCATGAGCGAGTGCGGCGTGATAGAACGCATCCACCATCGGCCGGTCCTTCGCCTGGAAGGCGAGATGATGCCGGCCCGTCAGGGCGCCGAGAGCAGCGGGGCTTTCGGCGGAAGAGACGACCAGTTCGTCCGCCCAGAAATAGCCATCTGCCGTATCCACAAGCGGAATCTCGAGCACGGACAGAATGGCTGCATAGAAATCTCGACTGGCGCCAAGGTCCTGGACCACAAGTTGGATATGGTCGATCAGCCGGCCACGATGCAGTTGCTGCGTTTCCATCAATACTTTCCTTTCAAATCCGTACCGATCCAATTCTTAACGAAGGACCATCCTTATGTAACGCCACCATTCGGTGTTTTGGTAACCGGTCGAGGGGGCGGGATGCGCCGATCCTGGAATGGGCCTTTGCCGCGCTATCGCTCTTGCCGTTTCCGCACTCAGGAACACCAGCGCCTCCGCCATGGACGCTGTCCTCACATCTGGCACCGAACTCAGTAAGCGCGCCGGCATTGAACGGATTTTTACCGAAACACCGGAGCCCGACAGGATCGGCGAAGCGGGTGGTCGTCAGGATTGCTTATCGGGATTAAACACACGGGACGGCAAAAACAGGCCCGCCGCTGCCATAAGAACCGCAAGGAGGCACGCAGATTAAAGCGCAGAAACAGGAGTCAATTTAACCCGAAATCCGAGCCGCCTGAATCCGCTTCAATACGCGGCACTGTCAAGTGAATACGTTTCTGTACAAACGGTAGCACAGTCAGGCATGTATCATCTCTCTACGCCTAATTTTTAAAATCTGACGCCAAAAAAGTAACTAGGCTCATCAGCATGAGCGCGATAAACCTCGCCAGAACTGTAATTGAAAGCCCTCCCAACGTGAAAAGCAAAGAGGCAATAAGTTTCGAACTCGAAAATCCTTTGAAATTTGTATAGCCATCGATTGCTATCTTTCTAAAATCATCAATTCCATCAGAGATGAATATGTAGCTTGCATGCGCAGATATAAAGATCGCAAGCGCCAAAGAAAAATAGTTACTTTCTCGAATTATTTTAGGGCGTGAAAAAATAGCGAAGAAAAATAAAATTGAAATTCAAAAGAATAATGTCCCGTTTCTATTTTGGAGGCCTGTGGCCAGAACCATGGAAGATGACAGTGCTGCGCCAATAAACATGCGTACGAATGTATTTGGTGTAAGCTCTGTTTTCATTAAAATTTCCGTTGAGCCGTCACTTCAGACTATATGTTTTACTCGAAATTTTTGGCCCCACAAAACCGCCGCCTCGAAACTTTGCACATAGATTTTTTTGCTGGCCGATTATATCATTTTTTATATAGAAACTGGCTACTATGGATCTTCCTGGTGAATTGACGATAGATTTAAAGTTATGCTCATCAACTGATCCAGTTTGGAAGATTGAAATATCTTTCACGTACAAATCGAGATTGTCGATATGAAGTCCTTTGCAATCTGTTAGTTCCATAAAAATAGTCGCCGATACCCTTCGAGCAGAATAGATCATGTTCTTATCTACAACGACGTTGTATTTTATCCATTCAGAATCTGCTACATCAGACGGATAGATATCTGATCTCGGCCTGCTAGCAACCAAACCCACAGGCTCTATTTTTGCGTCAACCATTATCGTGCAAGCGGCACATATCAAGGCTAACAGCAATGAGAATCCCAACCTAATAATTGTCATACTTTCTTGCACCGGTCTTGGCGACAATCTCCCTCGATCTAGCGTGATTTCGCGGCACAATTCGCGCGGAAATTTTCGCTTCAGGTAGGGCGTTAAGTTGCCAATACTCATGTTGGATCGTTCGTGGCTAAGCATCAAACGGCTGTCCGTCCTCGTACGTCAACGCCTGTTTGGCGTCGGCCAGAACATCCGGCCAGTTTGCAAGGAAGGGCTCCGCAAGCACTTTCTCGAAGGTACTGCAGAAGTTCCAAAGCGCCTGGCGTTCCGCAGCATCCTCAATCACGAGCACTCGATCCTGAGTGCTATCGCTGTAACGCGACAGCATCTCGAAAAGGACTAGAGCCTCGGCGCGGGTCAGCGAAATGGAAACATCCTTGGCTTTCGCTGCGTCTGTGGTCATGCGAGTGATCCGCTTGTTGAAGCCTTGAAAATCGGGAGGCGGTCACAGTCATTCTCCCCCTTCCGCAGTCAATTTTTCAAGCGCAAATACGTCATTTCTGCGGGGAAAGTGGTGAGAGCGATGGGATTCGAACCCATGACCTACTGATTAAAAGTCAGTTGCTCTACCGGCTGAGCTACGCTCTCACAACGCAGTTGGCGCAAATCTTCGGCGCCTCCGGAATGGCGCGATACATATGCGAAGGCGCTTTTGCCGGTCAACCCTCCGCACGAAGAATTTTCGCCCTTTTGCGGCAAATTGGCCTTTCAAGAAAAGGTGACTGGCCTTTCTGGTCCGCAATACGTTAAGACCCGCCGCATTGGGACGGTACGAAGGCCTCAACGCCTGATATTGCAGAGGAGAGACCCTTGGCGGTTTCGGAAGTGTCATCGATCAGCGCGATTCTTGCGGGAACCTTCTCCTTCCTGTCACCCTGCGTGCTGCCACTGGTGCCGCCCTATCTCTGCTATATGGCCGGCGTTTCGATGGATGATTTCGTCGATCCGGAAACCCGCGAGCCGCGCAAGGGTGTCAGGCTTTCGGTTCTGTTCGCCTCGCTGTTCTTCACGCTCGGCTTTTCCACAGTCTTCATCGCGCTCGGCGCCAGCGCCACCACCATCGGCATGGTTCTGCGCCAGCATATGGTGCTGCTGTCGCAGATCGGCGGCCTCGTCATCATCATCATGGGGCTGAATTTTCTCGGCGTGATCCGCATTCCGTTCCTGTCGCGGGAGGCGCGCTTCCAGTCGGGTGGCAAGCCGGCCACGCTCACAGGCGCCTATATCATGGGCCTTGCCTTCGCCTTTGGCTGGACGCCCTGCATCGGGCCGATCCTCGGCGCCATCCTCGGCGTTGCCGCCTCGCAGGAGACGGTGGGCGAGGGCGCCCGGCTGCTGGCGCTCTATTCGCTCGGCCTTGCGGTGCCGTTCTGGTTCGCTGCGGCCTTTTCTGGCCTCTTCATGGCCTTCCTCATCCGCTTCCGCCGCCATCTCGGCATCATGGAAAAGATCCTGGGAACGCTTCTGGTGCTCACCGGGCTTGCATTCATGTTCGGTTACATCAGTGATATCGCCATCTGGTTCCAGCAGACCTTTCCGATTCTGATGACGATCGGCTGAGCGTCTGCCTCTTGGAGGTGTCGACGATGGCCGAAATTGCCGCGCTCGTGCTGCCGTTCTTCGGCCTGATTCTGCTCGGCTATATCGCCGGCAAATGGCGCAAGCTGCCGGAAGTCGCGCTCGGCTGGCTGAATTTCTTCATCATCTATGTCTCGCTGCCGGCCTTGTTCTTCAAGATCATCGGCCGCACCCCGGTCGAGGAACTGACGCGGTTCGATTTCATTCTGACCAGCCTTGCAGCGACCTATACCTTGTTTGCCATCGTCTTTCTGGTCGGCCGTTATGTCCGTCGCAATCCCGTGGGCGAATCGACCATTCAGGGACTGGCAGCCGCTTATGGCAATATCGGCTATCTCGGGCCCGGCATTGCGCTTGCCGCCTTCGGCGAGGCTGCCGCGCTGCCGCTGGCGCTGATCTTCGCCTTCGAGAACATGGTGCATTTCACGGTGGCGCCGGCTTTCATGGCATTCGACGGTAACGACAAACGCAAACCGGCCCAGCTGGCGCGCGATGTTTTCCTGAAGATCGCGTTGCATCCCTTCATTCTCGCCACCGTCGCCGGTTTCATCGCCGCTTTCACCGGCCTTGCCCTACCGGGCTTCCTGCAGACGATGATCGACAATCTCGCGCCCGCCGCCGCGCCTTGCGCCCTCTTTGCCATGGGCGTGACGCTGGCCCTGCGCCCCTTGAAAAGGGTGCCAGCCGAAATCGGCTACATCGTGCCGGCGAAACTCGTGCTGTTGCCGCTGCTGATGTATCTCTATCTCAGCCTGTTTGGAAACTTCCCGCCGATCTGGGTCGGTACCGCGCTCCTTCTGTCGGCGCTGCCGACGGCGACGAATGTGTTCGTCATCGCCCAGCAATATGGTCTCTGGCAGGAGCGCGCTTCCGCAACCGTGATGATCACCACGGTGATTTCGGTGCTGACGGTCTCGACCGTTCTCTACCTTCTGAAATCAGGCACTCTGCCGGCTGACCTTTTTCCGTAGAAAATCCGGAAAGCCGCGCAGGGCACGACCGGGCGCCACCCCTTCCTGCATCACGGCATGACGCAGCGGCGGGATGGTCGCGAGAAGCTGGAGGCCGGCTGCGCGCATCATCTGCACCGGCAGGAAATCCGACAGCAGCGACCGGTTGAGAAGATCGATGCTGACGGTGCGGCTCACCACATCGGTGCGCCGCGCCCGGTCATAGTCGTCACCGATCGTCAGCATGCGGCCGGCAAGCCGCGCCTTGGTGGCAAGGTCGACGGCCTTTTCGATATCGCGCAGGGAGAGGTTGAGCCCCTGGGCGCCGATGGGCGGGAAGACATGCGCCGCTTCGCCGATCAGCACCGACGGTCCGCGTCCGAAGCGGGTGGCCGTCATTGCCGAAAGCGGCCAGGATTGCCAGCCTTCCTCGACCGTCACCTTGCCGAGCATCGATTGCATCCGTTCCTCGATGCGGCGACCGAGTGCCTCAACCGTCATATCCATCAGGGCCCGCGCTTCTTCCGGCTTCACCACCCAGACCAGGCTGGAGCGTGTGGGCGCGAGCGGCACCTGCGTGAAGGGGCCAGTGGGCGTATGGAATTCGGTTGAGACATCGCCATGCGGCCGTTCGTGGGTGAAATTCAGAACCACCGCGGTTTGCGGATAATCGTGGCGGCGCATCTCGATGCCAGCCGAGCGTCGAACGAGAGAATTGCGGCCATCGGCGCCCACCACAAGGCCTGCTTCCAGCGCCATTCCGGATGCCAGCGTCAAGTGGGCCAGGTCATTTTCAAGCGCCACCGTCTCGACACTGTCGTGAATGACAGAAAGATTGGGCTCAGACTCCATCGCTGCGGCCAGAACGGCAAGGAAGGGCGCGTTGGGAATATTGTAGCCGAAGGCGTCAAGACCGATCTCGCTCGCCCGGAAGGCCACGGTGGGCGCGCGCAGAAGCCGGTTGGTGCCGTCGATGATCTGCATCGTCGCGAGCGCCGCCGCATGCGGCTTGACATCCTGCCAGAGACCGAGCCGATCGAGAAAGCCTAGCGACTGGTCCATGAGCGCAGTCGTCCGGCGGTCGAGTCGTGTGTCCTCAGGGGCAACGATTGCCGTGCTGAAACCCGCTCGGGCGAACGCCAGACCCGCAATAGAGCCTGCAAGCCCCGCACCGGCAACAACGACCTCGAATTTCTGCATCACGAACATCCTCTTTTGGAGGATAGATCTAGCCCGTCACGCACCGGAAATCCATGGGGTGAATTGGCGCAGTCTCAGTCGCGGCGGCCGCCATCGATAACGCGGAAGAGGGGACGGTTGGCCGGTTGCGCAGGAGCCGCCTGCTCGACCGATGGCAGGATAGAGCGAGGCATATGCTCATCCGTGAGGAATTGCAGCCGGGTCGGTAACAGCCAGCGATGGAGGGCAGTCAGCGGACGTGTCGGATCGTCCGCAGCCAGGCAGCCGAAAATGCGGTCGACCACGCCGGGCTTCGAACTCAGTGGCATCAGCAGCATTTCGAGGCCGAATTCCGGCTCCTCGACACCACGCGCAATGAGATCCACCTTGAGAATTTGCCCGGTGGCGAGAACCGACTGCGCAGCAAGCACCATCCGCCGTGCAGAGTTGGGTTCCCAGATCGCGGCAAAATCAGTGTTTCTGGCCTCGCGACCGAAAACGAGACAGGTGCGTGTTCCCGCGAGACGGAAGCTGAAGCTCGCATCCTTGAGCTGTTCCAGCATGAAAACATCCGGCAACGCCGCCTTGAGTTCGGCCGGATTGATCTCCGAGCGCAAGGGGGCCGCGCGCCCAGCCCTGAGCTGTTCGTAGTAGGAATAGACCGCCGAGATCGTTTTCTGTCGCATTGCTGACTACCGGTATGAGGCGCATCGCTGTATCGAAACGGCACGAGCGATGCATTACCATTTGGTTAAAGCGAAATGCGTGCCAACTGCCCACGGGGTGGCCAGAGTTAAGGTTAATTCTTTCTTTCGATTGAAATGACGGGGCGATGGTGCGATCCTCCACACATCGAAGGACATCGTCCTCAGCACATCTTTCCAGATCGGATCTCCAGAATCGATCCTGCCGTTCACCCCCACGGGGCTGGACGGCATTTTTTTTGCTGCTATGACGAGGCAAACGCAGCGCGAGAGCCTCACTTGACCGAGCACAACAGCCCAGTTCCGCCCGAGCCCGTGCGCCGGGAACCGATTTTCAACACCCCGGCCATTCTGGTCCTCATGATCGGTCTGATGGCGGCGATCCATCTGGTCCGCGTCTATCTCCTGTCCCCGGAACAGGAGCGCGATCTGGTCATTCTGATGGCGTTTCTTCCCGCCCGCTACGTGCATCCGCTGCTGGAGCAGGATCCGGGCTGGTTTGTCGGGCCTGTCGGCTATTCGCTCCTGCATGGCGGCGCGCTGCACCTGATCTTCAACTGCCTCTGGCTTGCGGTCTTCGCAACGCCCTTGGCGCGCCGAATCGGAACGGTCCGCTTCCTGCTGTTGTGGGTCTTTTCAGCTGTATTCTCGGCCTTCTTCCACGCTTTCATGACCGGGTTCGAGCCGATCCTGCTCATCGGCGCCTCGGGTGTCGTCTCGGCGACGGTGGGGGCCGCCTGCCGCTTTTCCATGCCGCTATCCGGCACCGGCCTCATGCGCTACGCGCATCTTGCGCCGCGATTGGGCATCATCGAAGCCCTGAAACGGCGGCCGGTCCAGATGTTCATTGCGCTCTGGGCCCTGTCGAATGTGCTCGTCCTCTGGGGGATAGGCGCACCCGCCGGCAGCAGCAACATCGCCTGGCAGGCCCATCTCGGGGGCTTCCTGTTCGGCTATCTTTTCTTCGCGCCATTTGATCGCAAAATGAGCCATTAACGATTCCTTTGCGATTGGCTTGATTTTATAGCCAATCGCCTTCACCATGCTGATGACTGGGCGGGTAGGCGCAGCAGTCGCTGCGAACGATCTGTCCGGCCATGCTCATGCAATGAGGAGGATCGCATGCGTGTTAAGGCTATTTTGGACCAGAAAGGTCGCAACGTGCTGACGGTGGGGCCGCAGGTCACCATCCGTGATGCCGCAAGGACGCTCAAGGAAAACAAGATCGGCGCGGTCGTCGTGCTCGGAGGAGGCGACGAACTGGTCGGCATCCTCTCGGAACGTGACATCGTCTCGGCCGTGGCCCTGCATGGTGCCGATTGTCTCGGCAAGCCGGTCTCTTCGATCATGACGGCCAAGGTGCATCAATGCACCGAAGAGACTTCGATCGATGAGGTCATGTCGATGATGAGCGAAAGACGCATTCGCCATCTGCCGGTCGACAAGGCGGGCCGGCTCGTCGGGCTGATTTCCATCGGCGACGTCGTCAAGACGAAGATCCAGATCATCCAGCAGGAAGCCGACGAGATCAAAGCCTATATTGCAGGCTGAACCATGCCATAACCGGGTGTCGCCAAAGGCGACGCCCCTAGACATTGCGTCCGGTCACACGCGGCGGATCACTTCCTGCATGCGCTTGATTTCGGCGATCTTCAGCTTGGCTTCCTGATAGCCGCGATCGATGGCTTCGGAGGCACGGTGGAATTCGGACAGGCCGATATCGGCAAGCCGCGGCTGCAGCGCAAGATCAGGCGGATCGCCGGCAAGACGGGCGCGCGAGATACGGTCCTGAATGATGTTGAAGGCTTCCACCATCACACCGGTCATGCCGATATGGCTCGGCTTCTCGCGGTCGCCGTCCCGTTCGAACTGCTTTTCCAGCGGCTGTACGGCCGCATGATGCTTGACGACAGCTGAACGACCGTAAAGGTCGTAGTGCAGGTTGACGGCCACGACCAGCGGCTGCTCATAGGCCCGGCAAACCGACACCGGTACCGGATTGACCAGCGCGCCATCGACCAGAATGCGGTTGTTGCAGCGGATCGGCTCGAAAATGCCGGGCAGGGCGTAGGATGCCCGAAGCGCCGTGATCAGCGATCCGGAGTCGATCCACACTTCGTGACCCGTGCGGATCTCGGCGGCAACGGCCACAAAGGGCCGGTTGAGATCGCCGATGGCGATCCCGTCGAGATGCTCCTGCATCCGTTTCGTCAAGCGCATGCCACCAAACAGGCCACCGCCGCCAATGGTGAAATCCAGCAGCGCTGCGATGCGCCGCATGGTGAGCGAGCGGGCGAAATTCTCGAGTTCATCGAGCTTGCCGGCCATGTAGCAGCCGCCGACGAGTGCACCGATCGAGGTTCCGGCGATCATGCCGATCTCGACACCCTCTTCATCGAGCGCACGCAGAACCCCGATATGAGCCCAGCCTCGGGCAGCACCGCCGCCGAGGGCGAGCGCGATCTTTGGTTTTGGCTGTTCGGGTTGAGCCACCTTGCCAGGCACGCCTGCAATGGTGCTGACGCCGTTTTCGAGAGAGACGGCCGGCTCTTCATGACGATGAAAATTCCAGTTCAGCATCGCAATACCCCATAAGGCTGAACAACTCGCCTGAGGTCATTACGACTGAAACTTGTTAAAAAATCGAGTCAATTCCTGCCCTTTGTCTAATATTGGGGCAGATGCCTAACTTTTATAAATGTGATCCGGGTCGAAATGACGATGCGAATCGACCTCGCGCAGCATTGCCCGACCATCCTGAAGTTCGACCGCGCGATAAAAGCAGGAACGCCGACCCGTGTGGCAGGTCGCCTGGTGCCCTGCGACCTTGACGCGAACAAGAAGCGCGTCCTGATCGCAATCGGTGAGCAGTTCGATCACCGTCTGAAGGTTGCCGGAGGTCTCGCCCTTCTTCCAGATCTGGCGTCGCGACCGCGAATAATAATGCGCAATCCCGGTCTCGATCGTCAGCGACAGGGCTTCCCGGTTCATATGCGCCACCATCAGCAACGCATGGTCATCCGCATCCGTGACGATGGCCGTGATCAGGCCATTGTCATCGAATTTCGGCGAAAAAACCGCACCTTCTTCAAGATCCGCCTTGCTGGCGGATGGAGCCGGGAATTCCAGGGACATGGGTCAGGCCGGATAGTTGAAGCCGCGCACCATGGACATGAACCGCGCCTGTTCGCGCGGCTCGGTCTTGAAGGCGCCGGTGAATGTGGATGTCAGGGTCGAAGCGCCGAGCTTCTGCACGCCGCGCATCGCCATGCACATGTGATCGGCTTCGATCAGCACGGCAACGCCCTTCGGCTTCAGATGCGCATCGATCGCGTGGGCGATCTGGGCCGTGATCGATTCCTGCGTCTGCAGTCGCCGCGCGAACACTTCCACGGTGCGGGCGATCTTAGACAGGCCAAGAACGCGGCCATCCGGCAGATAGCCGACATGGGCCTTGCCGATGATCGGCACCATATGGTGCTCGCAATGGGAGAAGAACGGAATATCGCGAACAAGCACGATATCGTCATAACCGGCCACTTCCTCGAACGTGCGGCCAAGCACATCCTCGACGGAGGCTTCGTAGCCCGAAAACAGTTCGCCATAGGCTTTGACGACGCGGGCAGGGGTATCGAGAAGCCCTTCGCGCTCGGGGTCATCGCCAATGAAGCGCAGCAAAGTGCGTACAGCTTCCTCGGCTTCCGACACGGTCGGTCGGCGGTCCTCATCAGTCTTGCGGGTCAATGTCTTCACGATCGCGTCCATGAACGGCCTCTAACTTTCTCGCATATCCGAGCGCTTGGATTCGGACAACTCGCCTCTGGCCATTCACCTGTCCCTGCAGGCATGGGTTCCGTTGGCGGGCTCCGGAGCCTCAGGCTCCTCTTCTCAGTGAGGGGCTTTCGGCACGGTTTCCCAGTCAACAGGCGACAGATGCTCTTGCAATTCTGTCGCCCCATTGCGACATGATATATAGAAATGCGCCATGCCGCGCAAAGGGTCCTGTTGTATTTTTCCCTGATACGGAGGAAATTCCTTTCCGGATTTCGCGCATGGCAGGAATTTTTCGGGCGGAACTGCGCATGGACGACATTTACAACACGAAAATCCTGGAATTTGCGGGCAACATTCCGCGCATCGGCCAGCTCACCGATGCGGATGCAAGTGCGCAGGCCCACTCGAAGCTTTGCGGTTCCAAGGTCAAGGTCTGGCTGAAGCTCGATGGGGATGTCGTCAGCGATTTTGCCCATGATGTGAAGGCCTGTGCGCTCGGCCAGGCCTCGTCCTCGATCATGGCGCGCCACGTGATCGGCGCTTCAGCCGCCGAACTTCGCGCCGCCAAGGCAGATATGCTCGCGATGTTGAAAGAGAATGGCGATGGTCCCTCCGGCCGGTTCGAGGATATGCGGTTTCTGAAGCCGGTAAAGGACTACAAGGCGCGCCACGCCTCCACGATGCTGACATTCGATGCCGTGTGCGACTGTCTCGACCAGATCGATGCGCGCGCACTGGCCCCGGCGAACTGATGTGCGATGCGCCTGATTGCCAGCATCGCGATCCGCCCGCGCAGAAGCGCGGACGCAACTGGTCCGGCCCGTTTCCGAAGACGCCGGGCCGTCTTTTCGGCATGGCTTTCATACGGCTCTACCAATTGACATTGTCGAGCCTGATCGGCAATTCCTGCCGCCATATGCCAACCTGTTCCGAATATGGCTATGAAGCCATTGCGCGGCATGGTTTGTGGGCCGGTGGTTTCCTGACCTTCTTCAGGGTGTCGCGATGTGGTCCCTTCGGCACCCATGGCATCGATCCGGTGCCCGAGATGCTTCCCGACGATGTGACCTGGTACCGCCCCTGGCGATTCTGGCGGCTGGGCAAGCACGATCGCAACTAGGCACCTCATACCGCTGCCGGCGACAGAATAGTTGCCCCATGCGGGCGTCGAAACATAACTTTACGCAATTTTACCCGTACGAAACCCACGGCGGCCCTGTTCTTGCTAGACATCATCCCGAAAAGGGAGCTGCGAGTACATGGTCACGAACGCTCACGACGATGCCCGGTCCGTCCGGATGGCAATGGTATCCATGCTCCTTGTCATCGCTCTTCTGCTGAGCGGATGCAGTCCGGAAGCAAGGGCGAGCTATACGGCACCTGAAGCCGAAGCGGCAACGCTCGTCGGCTTTGAAAATGTTCGCACCTATCTCGATGCCCCGTTGAAGGGAGGCGATGGCGATGCGGCAAAATGGGCGCCCGACAATCGCAAGCCGAAGGTCGATTTTCTGATGATCTCGGGCGGCGGAGCGGGTGGGGCCTTCACGGTCGGGATCCTGTCGGCCTGGAGTGCGACCGGAACCCGTCCGAAATTCGATGTTGTCACGGGTGTCAGCACCGGTGCCTTGATCGCGCCCTATGCTTTTCTCGGCGAAGCCTATGACCAGCAACTTGTCAAACTCTATACGAGCGGGACGGCCCGTAATCTCGTGGAAGCCCGCTGGATGGGCACAGGCCTGTTTCAGAGCAGCCTCTTGAAACCCGAGCCTCTTCGGCATCTCGTCAACAAATATGTGACATGGCCGTTCCTGGCCCGGATCGCTGCCGAACATCGCAAGGGGCGGCGGTTGCTCATTCTCACCACCGACCTCGATACGCAGCGTGCGGTGGTCTGGAACATGGGGGAAATTGCCGCCAGCGGCCGGATGGATTCGCTGTCACTGTTCCGCGATGTGTTGATTGCATCCGCCAGCATCCCAGGCATCTTCCCGGCGGTGCGGATCAAGGCGCAGGTGGCCGGGCGTCAGATCGAGGAGATGCATTCCGATGGAGGATCGGCGTCGCAGGTTCTGACCCTGCCCGAACAACTGATCGCCGAGGGCGGAAAGCTTGCGCAACGCAAGAACCAGAAAATCAACTTCTATGTGATCGTGAACAATGCGCTTATGCCCGAATTTTCCACCACCCCTGACCAGACACTGCCGGTCATGGCAAGAGCCTATTCTATCCTGATCAAGTCCCAGACCCGCGCTTCGCTTCTTGCGCTTTATGGCTACGCGAAAAGAACTGGTGCGGAATTTCATCTTGCCTCGATCAACAAGCAGATTCCCTATTCGGTTTCCGACCCGTTCAATACGGATTACATGCGGACCGTCTATGCCATCGGCTACGCGGAAATGAAAAACGGTACCGTATGGAAGGATCGGCCGATTTAACTCGATGAGATTTCGCATCTCAAACGTTCTATCGTGAAATGCGTCCATCCTTGTTTCTTGCGCCCGGTTTCGTGCAATGACGAATGGGGAACGGATTGAACGCGAAACGGAGCGGGTACGATGCGGTTCATTGGTGCGATATTGTCTCTACTATTTCTGACGTCTGCCTCTCAGGCTGCGGAAATCATTGTCTATTCCGGCACCTTGGGGGACGAGGATGTCGTTCTTGAGCTTTCGCTTCCTTTTGGCTCCAGGAACGCGGTTGTCGGGCGGTTCGCCTTTCTCAAGTCCGGCATCGATGTGCCACTGCGTGGGGCCAGTTCCGAAGGCAAGGTCACGCTGATTGAAGAACAGCCCTGCAAACCTGCGACCTGCCTGAAATCGCCGGATATTCTGGTCATCGATCCGCCGGTTGCCGCCGACTGGACGGTGAGTGTGAGCGGAGACGGCAAGACAGTCACGGGAAAGAGGCTCGATCGTGCGACCGGCAAGAGGTCCGAATTGCGGGCTGCCAGGCGTGGGAATCGTGAGGTCTATGCTGAGGACGGCGCCTATCCTTTTTATCTTGACCCCTGGATGGTGCTCAATCTGCTGACATCGGATCCGAGGGTATTGAAATTCTCCGATTCGCCCTATGAATTTCTCAAGCAGGAGACTGCGCTGGTTCCCGGGCCTGAAATCCCCATCGGCAGCGGGGTCTATCGTCTGGCGACCGATCCCCGGATCGATCTTTTTTACCCGGAGATCGTCCGGATCGATGGTGTTACGGATCTTGAGCCGATCCGCCGGTATCTTCTGCAACAGCGGATCCAGTGGAACCTCTACGCCTTCACCTGCAGGGCAAAGGTCTATCTCGGTTTCGGCTGGGTCGATGAGAAGATCGACAATCAAAACGGGCTTGATGGCGGCGGATCGACCACTATCACCTATCTCACGGACCGGCTGATGAGCCTCACCGAAGGCGGAAGCTATCTCTGTGGCATGGGAAGTTCCTACAATTTCATCACCAACCGGCTGGTCGATGTGAAGACAGGCCAGCCTCTGGTGCCGGAATCCATCCTCAAGGGATGGGTCGCACGCGATTTCGAAGGAAAGGTGCTGACGTCTGAGACGATCAAGACAGCCGATGAAATCGAATGGGGCCCGGATGACAGGCTCGCCGACTATGTGATTTCCCACCGGACGAAATTCGATGCCGCGACCGAAAAGGATTGCGATCTGGATGCACTCGTCCGATCGAATCTCGGCATTTATCTGAGTGCCGGCAAGCTGGTTTTCACGCTCCGGGATCTCGAGGGCTATCGTCTTGCCTGCACCAACGACCTGCTTGAAATTCCACTCAAGGATGCCCGCCCGCTATTGACCGAGGCGAGTTTGAAATACTTCCACGAATTCGATCGCTGACGCGCGGAAAGCCGGGCTTTCCATTGCGCGGCAAAAGGGATATGGAGGCCTCGGTCGAAAGCGTCCGCTGATGCGGTTTCGACCGGAACCACCCGCATTGGTTGG
Organism: Fluviirhizobium alvei; assembly: GCF_030551875.1. Taxonomy (GTDB): domain Bacteria; phylum Pseudomonadota; class Alphaproteobacteria; order Rhizobiales; family Rhizobiaceae; genus Rhizobium_E; species Rhizobium_E alvei. The sequence continues at coordinate 506,625 of NZ_JAUOZU010000006.1, forward strand.
CGGGACTGGACGACAAGGAGCAGATCATGTCCGATATTTCCCTTACATTTCCCGATGGTTCCGTGCGCGCGTTTGCCGCTGGCACGACCGGCAAGGATGTTGCTGAATCCATTTCCAAGTCGCTGGCCAAGAAGGCCATCGCGATTGCCATCGACGGAACGGTCATGGATCTCGCTGATCCGATCCGCGATGGTGCGATCGAGATCGTCACGCGCACCGATCCACGGGCGCTCGAACTCATTCGCCATGACGCAGCCCACGTGATGGCCGAAGCCGTCCAGGAACTGTGGCCCGGCACCCAGGTGACTATCGGCCCGGTGATCGAGAACGGCTTCTACTACGATTTCAAGCGCATCCATCCCGATACGCGTGAAGACTGGCCCTTTACGCCGGAAGATCTGCCCGTCATCGAAAAGAAGATGAAGGAAATCGTCACCCGCAACAAGCCTTTCACCAAGGAAGTCTGGTCGCGCGACAAGGCCAAGGATGTCTTTGCCGACAAGGGTGAGGCCTACAAGGTCGAGCTGGTCGATGCCATTCCGGCCGATCAGGACGTGAAGATCTATTTCCAGGGTGACTGGTTCGATCTTTGCCGCGGTCCGCACATGGCCACGACCGGCCAGATCGGCACAGCCTTCAAGCTGATGAAGGTTGCCGGCGCCTATTGGCGCGGCGATTCCACGCGCCCGATGCTGACCCGCATCTATGGCACGGCCTGGGCGGAACAATCCGAGCTCGATGCTTACCTCAACAAGCTGGCGGAAGCGGAAAAGCGCGACCACCGCAAGCTGGGGCGTGAGATGGACCTGTTCCATTTCCAGGAAGAGGGGCCGGGCGTCGTGTTCTGGCATGGCAAGGGCTGGAAGATGTTCCAGAACCTCACGGCCTATATGCGCCGCCGCCTGGCTGTCGACTATAGCGAAGTGAACGCACCGCAGGTGCTCGACACCGCGCTGTGGGAGACGTCCGGTCACTGGGGCTGGTACCAGGAAAACATGTTCGCCGTCAAAAGCGCCTATGCCCTGACCCATCCCGAGGACAAGGAAGCTGATAACCGCGTCTTCGCGCTCAAGCCGATGAACTGCCCGGGCCATATTCAGATCTTCAAGCACGGCTTGAAGTCTTACCGCGATCTACCGATAAGATATGCGGAATTTGGTCTTGTCCATCGCTACGAACCCTCAGGCGCGCTGCATGGATTGATGCGCGTTCGCGGCTTCACGCAGGATGATGCGCACATCTTCTGCACCGAAGAGCAGATGGCGGCCGAATGCCTGAAGATCAATGATCTCATCCTGTCGGTCTATGAGGATTTCGGCTTTGACGAGATCGTCGTCAAGCTTTCGACTCGTCCGGAAAAGCGTGTCGGTTCCGATGAACTGTGGGACCGTGCTGAAAGCATCATGATGGAGGTTCTCAAGACCATCGAGGCGCAATCGGGCGGTCGCATCAAGACCGGGATTCTGCCGGGCGAGGGTGCCTTCTACGGTCCGAAGTTCGAATATACGCTCAAGGATGCGATCGGCCGCGAATGGCAGTGCGGCACCACGCAGGTGGATTTCAACCTGCCGGAGCGGTTCGGCGCCTTCTATATCGACCAGAACTCCGAAAAGACCCAGCCGGTGATGATCCATCGCGCCATCTGCGGTTCGATGGAACGGTTCCTTGGCATTCTGATCGAGAACTTTGCCGGCCATATGCCGCTCTGGTTCGCACCGTTGCAGGTGGTCGTCGCCACCATCACCTCGGAAGCCGACAGCTATGGCGAGGAAGTGGCAGAACGTCTGCGCCATGCGGGCCTCATGGTTGAGACCGACTTCCGCAACGAGAAGATCAACTACAAGATCCGCGAGCATTCGCTCAGCAAGGTCCCGGTGATCATCGTTTGCGGCAAGCGCGAAGCCGAAGAGAAGACGGTCAATATCCGCCGACTCGGTTCGACCGACCAGGTGCCGATGACACTCGATGAGGCCGTTGCCTGGCTCGGCGCGGAGGCGACACCGCCGGATCTCAAACGGCAAAAGTCGCGTTGAAGCCCAAAATGCTCAGAAAACTGTTGGCAGCCGCGTTGATTGTGACGCGGCTGTCTTCAAATTGTAACAGAGTTTTCATATCGGCTTCGTAATCTGGCTCGAAGAGGGTGCCGCAGGTGAAGTTCAAGGAACTGTCCTACGCGAATGAAAATGATCCGCTCCTGAAGCGGATGGTGATCCGTACGGTCGAAAATCTCTCCGGTCGCGACAAATATGTCGCCGTTTATCAGACATGGCGCAGCGATGTGGTCGGCAAGACGGACCGTATTTTCTCGCGCATGCTTGAACTCATCGATATCGATCTGTCGATCAAGGGCAACTGGCCGCCGAAGGAGCTTCCCGAAGGACCGATCGTGATGGTCGCCAACCACCCTTACGGCATCGCCGATGGTATCGCAGTTCTTGCGATGGCCGAACAACTCGGCCGTCCGTTCAAGGTCCTGATCAACGACCAGCTCCTGAAGGTGCCGGAGATGCGGCCCTATTCGCTGCCTATTTCCTTCGAGGAAACGAAGGAAGCGCTGGCCATCAACATGGCGACGCGCAACGAGGCGCTCAGACTGCTGAAGGAAGGCGTGACGATCGTCGTCTTTCCGGCCGGTGGCGTGGCCACTGCGCCGAAAGGGTTCGGTCCGGCAGAAGATCTTCCGTGGAAGATGTTTCCGGCCAAGCTCATCCAGTCGGCCAAGGCCAATGTTCTGCCGATCTATTTCGAGGGCCAGAACGGTCGGCTCTTCCATCTTGTCAGCCGCTTTTCGCTGACGCTGCGCCTGTCGCTGCTGATCCGCGAATTCTGCCGCCTGTCGGGCAAGACAATCTTCTCGAATATCGGTTCGATTGTTCCTTGGGATGAAATCGCCAAGATTTCCGATCGCAAGGCGATCCTGCAGCATCTCTATGAAGCCGTGTTTGCATTGGGTCAGCCTGTCAAACCGCAGGCAGGCTAACGAAAAGGTCGCCTATTCGGCGGCCATGCGGCTGCTCCGCGCCTGGGCAGATTCGTCTGACAGCAGCAGTTCGACATCCTGGTTGTGGCCCGAGGTCACCGCGAACTCCCGCTGGTAGATACGGTCCTTGTGGCGGGCCACTGCAACATATTTGCCTTCCGCAAGCACGACGACGGGGAAGGCGCTTACGCTTTCGCTCACGGCGTCGCCGGATCCCGAGAGGATCGACCAAGCGGTATCCGCAATCGCTTCGCCGCCTTCCTGGGACACGAGCTTGAGGGTGATCTGGGCCGCCTTGTGCTGAATGGTTGCCTTCAGGAGTTTGCCGGCAGCAACCTGGATATCCGAGCGGATGGTCGCATTGACGTCTCCGTAGTTCGAAACGACATGATAGGTACCGGCATTCAGCCGCACCACCTGACCCGGTTTGACATCGGACATGATGAGACCGCGTTCGCCGTCCTCCTGCACATCCGACGAATAGATGTTGAATGTCAGCTCATCCGGCGGGATGCGCATGTCGTTGCCGGAGACGGCATTGAGAACGACGCCGCCGGCATCGAGTACAAAGCTCTCGTTTCTGGCTTCGCCATCGGCGGGTATGTTGATCTTCTTGGTTACGCCCGCGCGTCCGAAGGCCACATGCACGAAATATTCGCCAGGCGCCAATTCAAAGTCCGATGACCCGCCTTCCGAGGAGGCAAGCAGCGGCAGCTTGCCGTCCGATCCGGCAATCGGCTTGAAAATCCGCCAGCTCAGCCCGTAGAGCATCGGCTGACTTTTCTCGGTCAGTCGGGCCTCGAAATGCACTTTTTTCTGATTGAGGGCTGGTGCCATAGGATCAGCCACGGAGGGCGAAAAACCAAGTATGCGAGGGTCTTCCGCCGGAAGGCGGCCCTTGTTCTGGCCATTCGCGTCAATAGCGCTCGCGGCAGTCGGTGCCGCCAGCATCAGGCCGAAAATCACGAAGGCAGAGAGGCTTCTCGAAAACACCAACAAATCCCGATCGCATTCGGCGGGAGGCTTGACACCTCGCCGCATGGACGCCACTTGTCCCGCATGCTTTGGGCAAATTCAAGACCGAAATGATGGCAGGATGGAAATCGACATGACTGAGAACATTACTCTGATCGACTATCTCAAGACCCGGCGGTCGACGCCAGCCTTCCAGATGCGTGAGCCGGGTCCGTCGCGCGACGAAATCGAATCGATCCTGAGGTTGGCCGTTCGCGTTCCCGATCACGGCAAGATCGCACCCTGGCGCTTCATCGTCTATTCCGGCGACGTGCGCGAGCGCATCTCCATGCAGCTGTCCGCGATCGCCAAGGCGAACAAGCCCGAACTCTCCGAGGAAATGATCAAGGTCGAGGAAACGCGCTTCACCCGCGCGCCGCTCGTGATTGCCGTTGTGTCGACGGCAGCACCGCATGCGAAGATTCCCGAATGGGAGCAGGTCATGTCGGCAGGCGCCGTCTGCCTCAACCTTCTGATGGCGGCCAACGCCCACGGCTATGTCTCCAACTGGTTGACGGAATGGATGGCCTTCGATAGCCGCGCCTTCCCTATTCTGGGTGTTCGCGAGGGCGAAAAGGTCGCCGGCTTCATCCATATCGGCTCGACCGATTTCCCCAATGTCGAGCGTCCGCGGCCAGAACTTGCCGATGTTGTGACCTGGAAAGACTGAGACGGGAGCGGGCGGGATGTTCTACGCTGCCGAAACGCGCGATCACGGCCTGCCGCACGATCCGTTCAAGGCCATCGTGGCACCGCGCCCGATCGGCTGGATCGGCAGCAAGGGGCGCGACGGGAGTTTCAATCTCTCGCCCTATTCCTTCTTCACCGTCGTCAGCGACCGGCCGAAAATCATCATGTTCTCGTCGTCCGGTCGCAAGGACAGCCTCCAGAATGCCGAGGAGACCGGCGTCTTCACCGCAAGCCTGGTCAGTGCGCCGCTGATCAAGCAGATGAATGCTTCATCGGTCGCAGTGCCTTACGGAACCGACGAATTCGCGATTGCCGGTCTGACCCCGGTCATCGGCAGAATGGTGGATGCGCCTTACGTCGGCGAGGCATTTGCTGCCCTCGAATGCCGGGTCACCGAGATTCGGCAGCCTCTTGATGTGAATGGCCAGCCATCCGGTGCCTGGATGGTGTTCGGCCAGGTCGTCGGCATCCATATCGATGAGCAGATCATCCGTGATGGCCGGATCGACATCGCGGTCGCAGCCCCGGTAACGAGGCTGGGCTATATGGACTACGCGACGACCACGGAGACCTACGAACTGTTCCGTCCGAAGGCGCCATAAACGGCCATTTGACACGGTTAACAAGCCGCCAACGAACATGGTGAACCAATCTTAAACCTTTTGCCGCTACTCCTGAGATCATCAGAGGGTTCCGGTAGCAGGGTAGGCGTCACGTGATCATTCAGGCTTTTATTCGCTGGGCTGAAACCGCAAAGGCAGGCGACCGGGCAAAAGCGGCGAATGCTCTGGGGCGGGCCTGGTTGCAGTCGGAAATGGAACCCCACGAGCGCGATGCCGCCCTGATGGCCATGACATGGCTTCTGGATGATCCGTCTCCAAAAGTGCGCCTGGCTCTTGCCGAGGCGATTGCCGATTCGCCGGAAATGCCGCGCAATCTCGTGCTGCCGCTGGCTTCCGATCAGCATGAAATCGCAGCCCAGATCATCATCCGTTCGCCGGTGCTGACCGATGCCGATCTCGTCGATCTCGTCGCCGGTAGCGATCAGGTCATCCGGATGCTGGTCGCATCCCGCCCGAACCTCTCTGTGGCTGTTGCCGCTGCGATCGCGGAAATTGGCGAGCCGGTTGAAGTGGCCGTTCTGCTCGACAATGACAGCGCAAGCATCAGTCGCTCGACGCTGCGTCGCATCGCCGCCCGTTTCTCCGATGTGGCGGACATTCGTGTGCGTCTCGACGAACGGTGCGAACTGCCTGCCGACTCGCGGCACATGATCGCCCTCGGCCTATCCGAAGCTCTCACCGCAAGCCCGCTGGTTCGCGGTGTGATGGACAGCCGGCGAATTGAGCGGGTGCGCCAGGAGGCCGGCGAGATTGCAACGATTGCCGTCGCTGAGGAAATCAGCACGGGCGACCTGCCATCCTTCGTCGAACATCTGCGCGGGCAGGGCCGATTGACACCGGCATTTCTGATGCAGGCTCTGTGCGGCGGCAACATGGATTTCTTCGTTGCGGCGATCGTCAGCCTCTCCGGCGTCAGTGAGAGACGCGTGCTGTCGATCCTGTCCGATGGTCGCTTCCATGCGATTCGCGCACTCATAGAGGCCGCAGGCCTGCAGCGCCAGATTTCCGAAGTGTTTGTCGAAGCTGTCCTGTCCTGGCGCAGTCTCCGCAAGGCCGGTGCCAGCGACACCCGTAGCCTGGCTCAAAGGATCATGGATCGGTTCCGCAAATCGAATGTAGGCGAGGCCGCGCACGGCGAGTTGCTGGAAATTGTCGAACGATTCGAGATTGCACAGAAGCGGATGACAGCGCGCGCCTTCGCCTCTTTCATGGCTGTAAGCGCAGCCTGACGGTTTCAGAACGAAACCTTGCGGGACACCCAGTTGTAGGTGCCGGTGACGACCCGTACGGGCGCATGGATGATCGTCGACAGTTCCTTTTTCGAAGGAACCACGGTCTTGACCAGTGCTACGGCCTTGCCTGTAAGACCCGGATCTTTCGCCTCCTCCGGGGGCTCGGGAACCTTGCCAGCCTTCTGTTCGGCTGCGGTGATGTTTTCGGCATCCTGTTCGGCATCCTCATATCCCGGATCGTCGGCACTCTGGCAGACGGCGACGACCATCGGGTAGGAAATGTTCTGATAGGCCTTCAGTTCACGCTCGGACGCCTTGTCGCATTGCGAGATCGTCTGCCATTCATGGGCAACGGTTGCGACAGGCAGGCAATTGGCGCCGCCATCGTCGCAACCCAGTATATTCATGACGATGACTATAGCCTTCATGGCGATCATCCTTTCTGGATGGCTCGGACCGCGTGTCAGTTCCTGTCATCGGAACCTGGTTTCAGGCTTCGCCGTAAATCATGGTCATTTCATGAAATGAATTTCAGGGCCTCGCGGATTTTCTCCGCATTCTGCGACAGGTGGCCACCATCCATAGGCTTGCCGGCATGCGGCTTCAACTCGACACCTTCATAGACCGGAATCACATGGAAATGCAGATGGAACACGGTCTGGCCGGCACCGGGCTCGTTGAACTGCACGACGCGAATGCCATCGGCATGGAAGGCGCGCTTGACTGCCTTGGCGATCTTCTGCACCGCCGGCATCAGCCACATGAAGGTCGTCGGGTCTGCATCGAGCAGGTTGCGTGACGGCGCCTTGGGAATGACCAGCGTATGGCCTTCCGATTGCGGCATCAGATCCATGAAGGCCATCGAATGCTCGTCCTCATAGACCATGTGGCAAGGCAGTTCGCCACGCAGGATGCGCGAGAAGATGTTGTTGGTATCGTAGGGCGGGATGCCGGGCATGGTGTGAGTCTCCCTTGATGCGTTTCTGGTTCGAGATTGCGTCTAAAACCATGGCGTATCAAGTGCAAGGGCGCGGAATTGCCCCAGTGGCTACCCTTAGCTCAGCTTTCGTCCGGCATCGGTCCGCCCTTGCGGAACGGACTATGCTCGTGGAGATACTCGCCGATCGCGGCCACTTCCCGACGCTCATGTTCGAGATAGTCATCGACGGCGCGGCGCAAGCCGGGATGGGCAATGTAGTGCGCCGAATGGGTGGTGACCGGTAGATAGCCGCGCGCCAGCTTGTGCTCGCCCTGTGCGCCGGCCTCGACCGTCTTCAGGCCACGCGCGATCGCAAAATCGATCGCCTGGTGATAGCAGACCTCGAAATGCAGGTAGGGATGATCCTCGAGCGCTCCCCAATGGCGGCCATAGAGCGTATCGGATCCGATGAAATTGATGGCGCCAGCAATGTAGCGTCCCTCGCGCCGGGCCATGACGAGCAGGATGTCGTCGGCCATCCGCTCCCCGATCAAGGAATAGAAGCGGCGCGTCAGGTAGGGCCGGCCCCATTTGCGGCTTCCCGTATCCATGTAGAAGGCGAAGAACTGGTCCCAGATTTCCTCGGTCAGATCCTTGCCGGTCAGCCAGTCGATCTCGATGCCGTTGGCAAGCGCCTCACGCCGTTCCTTGCGCAGTGCCTTGCGCTTGCGGGAAGCCAGCGTCTCTAGAAAATCGTCGTGGCTGGAATAGCCCTGATTGACGAAATGGAATTGCTGGTCGGTTCGGTGCAGGAACCCCTCCTGCTCAAGCAGGGACCATTCGTCATCCTGTAGGAAGGTTATGTGGCAGGAGGACAGACCGAGACGGTCGGTTTCCTTTTTCAACGCTTGGATCAACCGTAGTCGGTTCCGGTCTGCCGTGTCATCGACGGTCAACAAGCGAGGGCCGGTCGCCGGGGTGAAGGGCACCGAACATTGCAGCTTCGGATAATAGCGCCCACCGGCGCGTTCGAAAGCCTGCGCCCAACCGTGGTCGAAGACATATTCGCCCTGGCTGTGGCTCTTGAGATAGCCTGCCACGGCCCCCTGAAGCTCACCCTCGTCGGTTTCGAGCAGAAGATGGTGACCCTGCCAGCCGGTGCGCGCTACGGCAGAACCGCTCTCTTCAAGGCTCGACAGGAACGCATGCGACAGGAAGGGATTATAGGCACCGCAATCCCGGCTCGCGCCGGTCAGCCGGCGCCAGGCCTTTTCATCGATCTCGCCGAAGGAAGAGGCGAAGCGGATCTTCAAACCGCGGTTCCTTCCGCACGGGGATCAAAGCCTTCGAAGGTGATCTGGTCGGCATGCGCGTAGGAATGGTCCGCCTGCGCCTTGTTGCGCACGGTCCAGGTGATCACCGGAACGGACGCTTTGCGCTGTTCCTCGATGAAACCATTCGGCAGGTGCATGACGCAATAGGAGATGAAATCCAGACCATAGGCCATCGCTGCACGATGCGCGTCGAAATCCACCGGACGAACGCCTTCTGCCGTCAGACCGATCGGGTAGGGGCTTTCGAGTTCGGCGAGGTCCTTGAGGAGATGGTGATCGAAGCTCATCAGGGCGACTTCACCGTCATAGCCTTCGAGAATCTCGAGAACCGACGCGGCAAATCCCTCATCGTCGCCTTCGCGGCCTTTGAGTTCGATCACCAGAGGAACCTTGCCCTTGACGAGATCGAGAAGCGCCTTCAGCGTCGGCACCTTGTCAGCGGTGCCGCCGATCGACATCAGCGACAGTTCGCCGGACGACTTTTCCCGGACATCGCCCTTGATCTTCAGGAGCCGTTCCATGTCATCGTCATGGAAGACGACTGGAACGGCATCGGCAACATATTGCAGATCGCATTCGATGGCGTAACCGGCATCGACCGCGCGCTTGAAGGCGCTGAGCGTGTTTTCCCAGACAGCATTGTTCCCGTCATGCAGGCCGCGATGGGCGACCGGAAGACGTTTGACGAAAGCGGCATCACGCATCAGGCGACTTCCATAATCACGTCGATCTCGACGGCTGCATTGAGCGGCAGGCTGGCCACGCCGACCGCAACGCGGGCATGCTTGCCCTTTTCGCCGAGGATTTCGACCAGCAGGTTCGAAGCGCCGTTGGCGACCAGATGCTGTTCCACAAAATCGGGCGTCGAGGCGACCATGCAGGTGATCCGCACGACACGGCTTATGCGACCGAGATCGCCGCCGAGCGCAGCATTGGCCTGAGCGAGGATATTGACGGCGCAGAGTTCGGTAGCGCGCTGACCCTCGGTGAGGGTCACATCCTTGCCAAGCAATCCCTTGACGGCGAGCGCACCGTTTTCCAGCGGCAACTGCCCCGAGATAAACAGCAGGTTGCCTGTCTGCATAAAGGGAACATAGTTGGCGGCGGGTGCGGCGGCGTTCGGAAGCGTGATGCCCTTGGCCGCGAGCCGGGCCTGGATTTCCGCGGTCATGGAATAGCCTTTCTGGTATGGTCTGCAGACTTGCACGGGTCGCGGAAATTCGCGACAATGCGAATTACTTAATCGCTTTCGCGCCCGGCGCAACAGGAGAATTCGATGAATCTTCGTGTGAAAATTCTGGTGGCCTCGACGGCTCTCGGAGTGGCTGCAGGGGCGCTGCCGGCAACGGCTCAGGGTGTCTCCGGCCTCGTGCCGCACCGGGCTGTCTACAATCTCGAACTCAAGGATGCCAACGAGCGAGCCGGGATTACGGCGATGTTCGGCCGCATGGTCTACGAGTTCACCGGTTCCGAATGCGAGGGCTATCGGGTCAATTTCCGATTCGTCACGCAGGTAGATACGGGGGGCGAGAAACGAACGACAGACCAGCAGAGCACCACCTTCGAAGATCTGCGCAACAGTCGCTTCGAATTTTCCAGCAAGTCCTACACCGACGAGCGGCTGGACAAATCGGTCAGCGGCTTTGCCGAGAATATCGGCGGAAAGACCAAGGTCGAACTGATGGAGCCGGATGACAGGGCTCTCGATCTCGAGGCTGGCCGTTTCCCGACCCAACATATGCTGGAAGTGATCGAGCGGGCGCGCAAGGGCGAACATTTCTTCGAAACCCGCATTTTCGACGGCTCCGAAAATGGCGACAAGGCACTGTTTACGTCCACCTTCGTCGGCTCACCCATCGGTGTCCTTCCCGGTGATCCCGATGCGGAAAATGCAGGAACGCTGAAGAGCGAAAAGACCTGGCCGGTGACGATCGCCTATTTTGATGAAAACAAGACGTCAGACGCACTTCCGACCTATCGGATGTCGTTCAAGCTCTATCCCAACGGCGTCTCGCGCGATTTGACGATGGATTACGGAGATTTCGTTCTCAAGGGCAATCTCGTGAAGCTCGACATGCTTCCCGCGGAGGCGTGCGCGAAACAATAGGGCACCGACGCGCCTTCTTTGCCGCTTTCTCTTGCCATAAACGCCAAATTCTCTGCCTGGCGCTTGCATTGCAGTGCCAATCAGTATATGCGGCCTCCCATTCCACACGTGAAGTCTGGTGCCTGTCGGGGAGAAATCCGGCTGGTTCCGCCCGGTGGTGAGGGAAACCTTGCTTCAAGCTTCACGGAGGTTCAACCGGAAAAGGAGTAACAAGGCATGGCATTGCCCGATTTTTCCATGCGCCAGCTGCTTGAAGCAGGCGTTCATTTTGGCCACCAGACTCATCGCTGGAACCCGAAGATGAAGAATTACATCTTCGGTGACCGTGGTGGCATCCACATCATCGATCTCGCCCAGTCCGTGCCGATGCTGCATCAGGCACTCAAAGTGATCTCCGACACCGTTGCCGGTGGCGGTCGCGTGCTGTTCGTTGGCACCAAGCGCCAGGCCTCTGACCTGATCGCTGATTCCGCCAAGCGTTCGGCCCAGTATTATGTCAATTCCCGCTGGCTCGGCGGCATGATGACCAACTGGAAGACCATCTCGAACTCGATCCAGCGCCTGCGTAAGGTCGACGAGATCCTCGGCTCGAACGCTTCGGGCTACTCCAAAAAGGAACGCCTGAACCTTGAGCGCGAGCGCGAAAAGCTCGAAAAGGCTCTCGGCGGTATCCGTAACATGGGCGGCACGCCGGATCTGATGGTTGTCATCGACACCAACAAGGAAAAGATCGCCATCGATGAAGCCAAGCGTCTGGGCATCCCGGTCGTCGCCATCATCGACTCGAACTGCGATCCGGACCTGATCGACTATCCGATCCCGGGCAACGACGACGCTTCGCGCGCCATCGCTCTTTATTGCGACCTGTTCGCACGCGCTGCCATCGATGGTATCTCGCGTCAGCAGGGTGCTTCGGGCGTTGACCTCGGCGCTTCGGCTGAGCCGATTGCCGAGCCGGCTCTTTCGGAAGAAGCCTGATCGTGCTTTCGGGGGCAGGGCGCTGCCCGGCCCCCCATTGGTTTCGAAAGCCGCGTTGCATGGGCGATGCGGTTTTTTTACATCGGCGGGCCTGCCGGTCTTCAACAGGATCGTCACACCGCTGTCACGCGTTTGAATAAACTCCGTTCGAACTCCATCGGACAATCTTTCGCAAGATCTGTCCAGCGGACATGAAGAGGTTCCCAAATGACCACAATTACGGCTGAAATGGTGAAGACCCTGCGCGAAAAAAGCGGCGCAGGCATGATGGATTGCAAGAAGGCTCTGTCGGAAACCAACGGCGACATCGAAGCTGCAATCGACTGGCTGCGCGCCAAGGGCATCGCCAAGGCTGACAAGAAGTCGGGCCGCACGGCTGCCGAAGGCCTGATCGGCATCGCATCCATGGGCCACAAGGCCGTGGTCGTCGAAATCAATTCCGAAACCGACTTCGTTGCCCGCAACGATGCCTTCCAGGACCTCGTCCGTGGCGTTGCTCAGGTCGCTCTTTCGACCGACGGTTCGGTTGATGCCATCAGCGCCGCTGCCTATCCCGCAACCGGCAAGTCCGTTTCTGACTCGATCAAGGACGCGATCGCAACGATCGGCGAAAACATGACGCTGCGTCGCGCAGCCATGCTTGAAGTCGAGCACGGCGTCGTGGCCACCTATGTTCACAACGCTGCTGGCGATGGAATCGGCAAGCTCGGCGTTCTGGTTGCCCTCAAGTCGGTCGGCGACAAGGCCGTCCTGACCTCGATCGGCCGCCAGGTTGCCATGCATATTGCTGCAACGAACCCGCTCGCCGTCCGCGCCGAGGAAGTCGATCCGGCAGTGGCCGAGCGCGAACGCGCCGTCTTCATCGAACAGTCGCGCGCTTCCGGCAAGCCGGACAACATCATCGAAAAGATGGTGGATGGTCGCATGCGCAAGTTCTTCGAAGAAGTCGCGCTCCTGTCGCAGTCCTTCGTCATCAATCCGGACCTGACCGTTGCCGCTGCCATCAAGGAAGCGGAAAAGGAAGCCGGTGCAGCGATTGAAGTTGTCGGCATGGCCCGCCTCCTGCTCGGCGAAGGTGTCGAGAAGGAAGAGACCGACTTTGCCGCTGAAGTGGCTGCCGTCGCCAAGAAGTAAAACCGGTTAACCTAAGCCGGGATAATCGAGGGCACCGCGTGACATCGCGGTGCCCTTCGTGTATCCGCCTGTGAACATATTCGATTCCGAGACGATAAAGCCGATGTCGCAGCCATGCGATGCTTCCGCTCGCCGGAATGCGAAACGCCCGTCCCGGGCGTCCATTCGGGATGCAATGAGCCGGAAGCCGATGCTTCCCGACAGCCAACGGAGATACCATGACCTCGAAAGCCATTTATAAGCGCGTTCTTCTGAAAGCGTCGGGCGAGGCGCTGATGGGCAGCCAAGGTTTCGGCATCGACGTTGCCGTGGCCGATCGTATAGCCAATGACATTGCCGAAGCCAGGGCGCTTGGTGTCGAAGTTGGGGTGGTCGTCGGTGGCGGCAACATCTTCCGCGGTGTTGCCGTGGCATCCAAGGGCGGCGATCGCGTGACCGGCGACCATATGGGCATGCTCGCAACCGTCATCAACGCGCTGGCGCTCGCCACTTCACTGCGCAAGCTGAACATCGACACGGTGGTTCTGTCGGCCATCGCGATGCCGGAAATCTGCGAAAGCTTCTCGCAGCGCGCCACGCTCTATCATCTGTCGCTCGGCCGCGTGGTCATTTTCGCCGGCGGCACCGGCAATCCCTTCTTCACCACCGACTCGGCAGCAGCCCTGCGCGCCGCCGAAATGGGCGCGGAAGCGATCTTCAAGGGCACCCAGGTCGACGGTATCTATTCCGCAGACCCGAAAAAGGTGCCCGATGCGACGCGTTTCGATAGCCTCACCCATTCCGAAGTGCTTGAAAAAGGCCTGGCCGTGATGGATGTTGCGGCCGTTGCGCTGGCGCGTGAAAACCATATTCCGATCATCGTCTTTTCGATCCATGAAGAAGGCGAATTCACGAAGATTCTGACGGGCGGTGGTCGCCGGACCATCGTCAAGGACAATTGAAAGGTCTGGACGGTTCCCATTCGGGAATAGACCACGGGCAAACAGGAGTTGGCTATGAGTTCTATCGATCTCAATGAACTGAAGCGGCGCATGGATGGCGCCATCAACGCTTTCAAGCACGATATCGCCTCGCTCAGGACCGGCCGCGCTTCGGCCAACATTCTCGATCCGGTGCATGTCGAAGCCTATGGTTCGCGCGTTCCTCTGAACCAGGTGGCCAACATCACCGTTCCCGAACCGCGCATGCTGGGCGTCAATATCTGGGATCGTTCCATGGTCCAGGCGGTCGATCGCGCCATTCGCGAATCGAATCTCGGTCTCAATCCGATTGTCGAAGGCCAGAACCTTCGTATTCCGCTGCCGGAGCTCAACGAAGAACGCCGCAAGTCGCTGGTCAAGGTCGCGCATGAATATGCCGAAAAGGCGAAGATCGCGGCGCGAAATGTTCGTCGTGACGGCATGGACGCCCTGAAAAAGGCGGAGAAGGATGGCGATATGGGGCAGGATGAAAGCCGCAGCACATCCGAAAAGGTGCAGAAGATGACCGACGATACGATTGTCGAAATCGATCGCTTGCTTCAGGACAAAGAAAAAGAAATCATGCAGGTTTAGTGCGGAGTGGGAATCGGCTCCTTGGGCGGACTTGGTGAAATGGACGTGACGAGACGGGTGCCGGAGCATGTTGCCATCATTATGGATGGCAACGGCCGCTGGGCCAAGATGCGTGGCTATCCGCGGACGATGGGACATCGCAAGGGTGTCGAGGCCGTCCGCGAGGCCGTGCGCGTTGCCGGGGATCTCGGTATTTCCTATCTGACGCTTTTCGCCTTCTCCTCGGAAAACTGGACGCGTCCGGAAACCGAGGTCAACGACCTGATGGGCCTTCTCAAGGCGTTCATCCGCCGCGATCTGGCGGAACTGCATCGCGAAAATGTACGCATCCGCATCATCGGAGCCCGCGACAACATGCCGGGCGATGTGCTGCCGCTTCTTCTCGAGGCGGAAGAAACGACCAAGGACAATTCCGGCCTAACGCTGGTGATCGCCTTCAATTATGGTTCCCGTGACGAAATCGCCCGCGCTGCACGCAAGCTGGCAGCACGGGTTGCCGCCGGCGAACTTTCGGTCGAGGCGATCACGCCGGTCGCATTTGCCCGCGAACTCGATACGTTCGGCATTCCGGATCCGGATCTCATTATCCGGACATCGGGTGAGGAGCGCCTGTCCAACTTCCTGCTCTGGCAGGCAGCCTATGCCGAACTGCTGTTCATTCCCGATTTCTGGCCAGACTTCAGCCGCGAAACCTTCATGGCAGCGCTTGAGAGCTTCGCCCGGCGCGAACGGCGTTTCGGTGGCGTCGATCCTGTCGCTGCGGCGGTGTCGCGATGAGCACCGAACTGAGACTGCGGATCATCTCCGCAATCGTCCTGGCGATCATCGTTCTGGGTGCCACCTGGATCGGCGGCCTGACCTTCAGTCTCCTGTCTGCCGCCATCGGTCTGCTCGTCTATTATGAATGGTCGACAATAACCGGCATTGCCCGATCGGATCGATTCGGTCTCGTTTTCGGCTGGATCAGCATGGCGCTTGTCGCCTACGAGACTGTCTTTCATACGAGCGAACGGGCTCTTCTTCTTCTCCTCGGATTTACGCTTGCGGCAGCGGTCCTGTCCGCCTTTCGCAAGACGGGCTTCTGGCTGCCGGGCGGCATTTTCTATTCGGGTCTTTCGGCTGTTTCTCTTGCGGCGCTCAGAACCGGAGACAATGGTCTAATCACCATCCTGTTCCTGTTTGCTGTTGTCTGGGGATCGGACATTCTGGCCTATTTCGTCGGCCGTGCAGTGGGTGGACCCAAGCTTGCGCCGAAAATCTCGCCCGGCAAGACCTGGTCCGGTGCCATTGGCGGAACGATTGCCGGCGTGCTTGCCGGTTGCCTTCTGATATGGGTTTCAGGCCAGCCGGTGTCGCCATGGTTGCCGCTCATTGCCGCTATCCTGTCGATTGCCGGCCAGATTGGTGATCTCTTTGAATCCTGGATCAAGCGGCGGTTCGGCGTCAAGGATTCCAGCCATCTCATTCCCGGTCACGGCGGTGTCATGGACCGAGTGGACGCCCTTGTTTTCGCCTGTTTTCTGGCGTTTTTGGGTGGTCTGATCATTGCAGCCCTGTCCGGGCAGCTCTTTGCGACGACCGGCGGCCTGTAAACCGTCTGGTGCCGCCTACAGGTTTGAAAGGTTTTCGAGATGGATATGCAGTCGATAACGGCAAGCCCGATGGCGCTCCTGATCCCAGCCTTCCTTTTCGTTATCCTGCTCATCGTATTCGTTCACGAAATGGGCCACTATCTGGTGGGGCGCTGGAGCGGTATCCGGATCATGACATTTTCGTTCGGGTTTGGTCCCGAACTTGCGGGCTTCATCGACAAGCATGGCACGCGCTGGAAGCTTTCGGCGATTCCCCTGGGCGGTTATGTCCGCTTTTACGGCGATGCCGATGCGGCCAGCACGCCCGATTTCGATGCGCTTGCAGCTCTGCCGGAAAGCGAGCGCCAAAAAACCTTCCTCGGCGCCAAGCTGTGGAAGCGCGCGGCAACGGTTGCAGCCGGTCCGATTGCCAATTTCATTCTGGCGATCGTCATCCTGTCCGGCATCTTCATGGCCTACGGAAAGAGCGTAACCGATCCGGTCGTCTCGGAAGTTCGGGCTGGCAGTGCCGCCGAAACGGCGGGAATCAAGCCGGGTGATGTGCTTCTGACGATCGATGGCAGCAAGGTCGAGACATTCGATGATGTGCGCCGCTATGTCAGTGTACGGCCGGGGATCGCCATGCAGATCGGAGTGCGCCGTGGCGGCGAGGAACTGACCCTGCCCATCACGCCGCTTCTGACGGAGATCACCGACCGTTTCGGCAACAAGATGGAAATGGGAATCATCGGAATCCTGACCGACAAATCGGCGGGAAACATGCGGATCGTGCACCTGTCGCCAATGGCAGCAGTGGGCGAGGCGGTGCGTGAAACCGGCAATATTGTGACCGGAACATTCGATTATATCGCCAACCTGATTTCCGGTCGCATGAAGGCCGATCAGCTCGGCGGACCGATCAAAGTGGCACAAACCTCGGGTCAGATTGCCACGCTTGGTTTCGTTGCCTTGCTGCATCTTGCCGCAGTCCTGTCGGTTTCCATCGGACTTCTTAATCTGATGCCGATTCCGGTACTTGATGGCGGCCATCTAATGTTTTATGCGGTCGAGGCATTGAGGGGAAAACCAGTGGGAGAGGCAGCCCAAGGCATTGCCTATCGTATTGGAATGGCGTTAGTCCTGTCGCTGATGATCTTTGCGACGTGGAACGACATTACGTCCCTGATCGGATGATATTCGACAGGTAGGGTCGGCGGGAAACAAAGTGTTTACTATGTTTTCATGTGGCAGTGGCGAATGAGCCACGCTCGGAAACGAAGTAAACAGAATTTAACCGTCTCCCTTGCTTGTAGGGAAAAAGCGGGTAAAACGGCAATGACGGCTCCCTGCGGAGTCAAAGTGCCAATAGCCGTGTAACGGAAAAGGTAAGACGTTAAAATGAATGGTAGTTCGAGATTTCTGAGCGCGGTTTCTGCATTCGCGATTTCCGCCAGTGTTTTGACGGCTGCCGGTACGATGGTGCTCGTTTCGCCGGTCTCCGCTGAGGCCGCTGTCGTCCGCCGGATCGATGTCCGCGGTGCCGAGCGGGTTGGTGCTGACACCGTACGGGCAGCGCTTACGATCGCTCCGGGCAAAGACTTCTCCAATGCCGATATCGATGCGTCGATCAAGCGTCTTTATGCGACCGGCTTCTTCTCGGATGTTCGTATCGGCGTGTCCGGTGGGACTCTGGTCGTCACGGTCAATGAAAACCAGCTGATCAACCAGGTGGTATTCAACGGCAATCGCAAGCTCAAGGATGACAAGCTCGCGACGCTCGTGCGTACCCGTCCGTTGGGTGCCTACAGCGAAACGATGATCGAATCCGACATCCAGGCGATTCGCGAAGCCTACAATGCGATCGGTCGTTCCGATGTGCAGATCACGACGCAGACCGTTCCGGTGGGTGATGGTCGCGTCAACCTTGCCTTCGTGATCAACGAAGGCGACCGCACGAAGATCGACAATATCGAATTCTCCGGCAACAATGCCTATAGCGACGGTCGTCTGCGCGCCGTGATCATCACGAAGCGTTCGAACTTCCTGTCGTTCCTGACCCGTAAGGACATCTACAGCGAAGACAAGCTGCGGGCCGATGAAGAGGCGCTGCGCCAGTTCTACTACAATCACGGCTATGCCGATTTCCGCGTCCTGTCGTCGAATGCGACGCTCGACCCGAACACGAACGAGTATCACATCACCTTTGAAGTCGATGAAGGTGAGCGTTATGAATTCGGTCCGGTGAATGTCGAGAGCACGGTTGATGGCGTTGACGCCGAAGAGTTGAAGCGTCTGGTCGATAGCCGTCAGGGCAAGACCTATCGTGCCCGTGACGTGCAGGATTCGATCTCTGCGATTTCGGAACGTGTCGCTGCTGCCGGCTATCCGTTTGCTCGCGTAACGCCGCGCGGCAACCGCGACATGAGCGGCAAGACCATCAGCGTTGATTACTTGGTGGATCAGGGTGAGCGCGCCTATGTCGAGCGCATTGAGGTGCGTGGCAACATGTCGACGCGCGATTACGTGATCCGTCGCGAGTTTGACCTTGCGGAAGGCGATGCCTTCAACCAGGAAAAGATTGCCCAGGCCAAGCGTCGTCTTGAGCGTCTCGGCTATTTTGCTTCTGTCAACATTTCCACGCAGCCGGGCAGCGCCGCTGACCGAGTCGTGATCATTGTTGATGTTGTTGACCAGTCGACCGGTAACTTCGGTATCGGTGGTGGTTATGCGACCGGTGGCGAGGGCTTCATCGTCGAGGCTTCGGTTGAGGAAAAGAACTTCCTCGGTCGCGGTCAGTATATCAAGGTTTCCGCGAGCGGCGGTGCCGTGACCCGCAATTACTCGATCGCCTTCACCGAGCCCTATTTCCTGGGCTATCGTCTGGCGGCCGGTTTCGACCTGTTCAAGTCTGAAAACAGCGTTTACGACAACTATACCTATGCGGATCAGGGCTTCTCGCTCCGCGTTACGGCGCCGATCACGAACAACCTGACCACGACCTTCCGTTATAACTATAAGGAAGTCGATTATACTTCGGATTCGGCATGGCGCCTGTCGCAACCGTATCAGGACATCGTGAAGGGCAGCCCGTGGCTGATTTCGTCTGTATCGCAGTCGATCAATTATAACTCACTCGATACAATGGTGCTTCCGCATGAGGGCATCAACGCGTCGGTCACGCATGAATTCGCCGGTTTGGGCGGTGACTCCGATTTCTACAAGCTGTCGGGCAAGGCGCGCTATTACCAGACGCTGTCGGACGAGATGGATCTTGTCGCATCGTTGGGCGGTTCGGCTGGTCATATGTTCTCGACCAATGGCGGGAATCTGAATGTATTCGACCAGTTCTCGCTCGACTCTGACGATATCCGCGGTTTTGCCAATAAGGGTATCGGTCCCCGCATGACGAAGAACGGCGATCCGCTGGGTGGTACGACCTACTTCACCGCAACAGCCGATGTCTCGTTCCCGCTGCCGGGTATCCCGCAGGATTCCGGTTTCCGCGGTGGTTTCTTCCTCGATGCCGGTACGCTTTATGGCAACGATGTTAAGGTGACCCGCGGTGTGGTGCAGGGCGAAGACATGCAGTGGCGCGTTTCTGCAGGTGCAAGCCTTATCTGGGCTTCGCCGTTCGGTCCGCTCCGCGTCGACTATGCCATCCCGCTCGTCAAGCAGGACTTCGATGTGGTCCAGCGCCTGAAGTTCGGCATCTCGACCGCCTTCTGATCTAACGACCGGAGCGATGCCTTGGGCGTCGCTCCGCGAAGGTGCATGATGACACATTCCGAATTTTTCCCACCCCATGAAGGGGTGCGGCTGGAAGATTTTGCTGCCAAGCTCGGCTTGCAATTACTGAATCCTGAAGCAGTGGATCTCTTGGTTTGCGATGTCGCTCCGGTCTATCGGGCCAAGGAAGGCGATGTGTGCTACATGCTTTCCCGCAAGACGGCTTCGGAACTCGAGACCTGCAAGGCGACAGCCATAATCTGTGATGCCGCGCTTGCCGATCTGGTGCCCGCTGGAATCCAAGTCCTGGTCAGCAAGACGCCGCATATTGCCTTTGCCAAGGCGGGCGCGATCTTTCATCCCGAGGCCATGGTTGCCTTTCGGAACACAACGACCAGCGGCGTTCATCCGTCTGCCTATGTGGCGCCATCCGCCCATCTTGAAGAAAATGTCACGATCGAACCGCTTGCGGTGATTGGCGATGGCGCGTCGATCGGCGCCGGGACGACGATCGGCGCCGGCAGTGTGATCGGCCAGAATGTCAAGATCGGGCGTGACTGTTCCATTGCGGCGGGGGTGACGATCATCTGCGCCTATCTGGGCAACGGCGTCATCATTCACAATGGTGCGCGGATCGGCCAGGATGGCTTTGGCTATGCGCCCGGTCCGCGCGGTATGGACAAGATCGTGCAGATCGGTCGTGTGATCATTCAGGACAATGTCGAGATCGGCGCCAACACGACGATTGATCGCGGTACCATGGATGACACGGTGATCGGTGAGGGCACCAAGATCGACAATCAGGTTCAGATCGCCCACAATGTTCGCGTCGGCCGCCATACGGCGATTGTGTCGCAGGTCGGCATCGCCGGAAGCACGAAGATCGGTGATGGTGTTCAGATCGGTGGCGGAACCGGGGTCAATGGCCACATTACCGTCGGTGACGGTGTGCAGATTGCCGCCATGAGCGGTGTGATTGCCAGCGTCCCGCGCGGCGAGAAATATGGTGGCATTCCGGCCAGACCCATCAAGGATTTCCTGAGGGACATGGCCGAATTGATGATGAAATCGGAAGGGCGCAAGAAGAAGGGGAAGAAGGCCGATGGCTGAGGGTGAAAAGACCAGTCTGGACTCCGTTGATATTCTCGAGATCATGCGGCTTCTGCCGCATCGCTATCCATTCCTTCTCGTGGACAAGATCATCGAAATCGATGGCGACAATTCGGCTATTGGAATCAAGAATGTCACCATTAATGAGCCGCATTTTACCGGTCATTTCCCGGAAAAGCCGATCATGCCGGGCGTCTTGCTCATCGAGGCGATGGCGCAGACGGCTGGCGCGATTTGCGCACGTTTCATGGGCGGCGAGGAAAAGCTCGTCTATTTCATGACGATCGACAACGCCCGCTTCCGTAAGCCGGTGGTACCGGGAGATCGGGTCGAATTCCATGTGACCAAGCAGAAGCAGCGCGGCTCGATCTGGAAGTTCCACTGCGATGCCCTCGTCGATGGTCAGCTCGTCGCGGAAGCTGATGTCGGCGCCATGATGACTGCCAAGGACAAGTAATGAGCACAATAGCCGCCAGCGCCATCATCCATCCCATGTCCATCGTCGAAGATGGCGCTGTGATCGGGGAGAATGTCCGTATCGGTCCATTCTGCACAGTCGGGGCGAAGGTCGTCCTTGGAGACGATGTCGAACTGATCAGCCATGTTGTGGTCACCGGACGCACATCCATCGGCGGCAAGACAAAGATCTTTCCGTCGACCGTCATTGGCGCCGACCCTCAGAGCGTGCATCACGCAGGTGAGGAAACGACGCTAACGGTTGGAAAGAACAACACAATTCGTGAAGGCGTCACCATGAACACCGGTACTGCCGGTGGCGGTGGCAAGACGGTGGTCGGCGACAACAACCTGTTTCTGGCCTATTCGCACGTGGCGCATGATTGCCAGCTCGGCAATGGCATCATCCTGTCGAACAATGTTCTTCTCGCTGGCCATGTCATCGTTCACGACCGCGCGATCATCGGCGGCGGTTCTGCCGTGCACCAGTTCAGCCGCATTGGCCGCCACGCCTTCGTGGGTGGCATGACGGGTGTGCCGAACGATGTCATTCCCTACGGGATGGTCCATGGCAATCCGGGCTTCCTTGATGGTTTGAATGTGGTGGGCATGACGCGTGCGGGCATCGAGCGCGCCACCATTCATCGCGTCCGCAAGGCCTACAAGGAAATTTTCGAGGGCGAAGGGTCGGTTCGCGCCAATGCGGCACGTATCCGTGACGAGTATCTCGATTGTCCGGAAGTGGTTGAAATTCTCGATTTCATTGCTGCAGATGCCGAACGTGCGCTCTGCTCGCCCAACCGAACCCGGAAGGGTTGAGCCTTGAACTCGGCTCGCGAACAGCAGCCGGGGCGATTGGCAATCATTGCCGGCGGCGGAAAACTGCCGCTCTATGTGGCGGAAGCGGCAAGGCGGGCAGGGGAAGATCCGCTGATCATCGCCATGGAGGGCGAAACGGCGCTTGACTGGAGCGGCTGGGACCATGTCTGGCTCGGTCTCGGAAATGTTGCCGGTTTCGACCAGATTGCGCATTCCAACAATATCGATCGCGTCGTCATGTGCGGCGCCATCAAACGCCGTCCGGCGCTCTCTGAACTCAGGCTCAATCTGGCGACATTGCTGAAGGTGCCGGAAGGCATTCGCAAACTGGTTTCCGGTGGCGACAATGCGCTTCTTACCATGGTGGCGAATCTGATCGAAAGACGTGGCCGCAGGGTCATCGGCGCTCATGAGATTGCGCCGGACCTGCTTGCGGAAACGGGGCCGATCGGCCAGCATCGTCCCGACAAGGAGGCCATTGCCGATATAGGCGTCGCCATCGACGCGGCCCTGACCATCGGACGCCTGGATATCGGCCAGGCAGCCGTCACCGTTGGTGGGCGTGTCGTTGCCCTGGAGGGGCCAGAAGGAACCGATGAAGTTCTCCTGCGCGTCGCCGATCTCAAATCGGCCGGACGCGTGTCTTCGCGCCGTCGCGGCGTTCTGGTCAAACTCTGCAAGCCAGGTCAGGACGAGCGGATGGACCTGCCATCGATTGGAGTGTCGACGCTCGAAAATGCCCACAAGGCAGGCTTGGCCGGTGTTGCGATCGAGGCCGGACGTTCGCTGGTCCTTGATCGACAGGCTGTCTGTGATTTCGCCGATCGTCATGGCATGTTCGTCTATGGCATCGACCCGCAACAGACCGAAGGACGCGCTCCGTGAATGCTCCCCTCAAGATTGCCGTCATTGCGGGTGAAAGCTCGGGCGACCTTCTCGGTGCCGACCTGATCCGCCAGATGCGGCAGCTTTCTCAAAAGCCTCTCGAACTGATTGGCGTCGGCGGTCCGGGTCTGATGGCCGAGGGGCTTGTGAGCCTTTTCGACTTCAGCGAATTGTCTATCATGGGCGTAACAGCGGTTCTGAAACAGCTGCCGCGGCTGCTGCGACGGATCGGACAGACCGCGGACGCCATCATTGCCGCCAAGCCCGATGTCCTGATCATCATCGACAGTCCGGATTTCACCCACCGGGTGGCCCGCAAGGTCCGCAAGGTCCTGCCGGATCTCGCGGTGATCAATTATGTCTGCCCGAGCGTCTGGGCCTGGAAACCGAAGCGCGCGCCGGCCATGCGCGCCTATGTCGATCACGTGCTTGCGGTGCTTCCCTTCGAGCCGGAAGCTCTGAAAACTCTCGATGGACCGCCCTCGACCTATGTCGGCCATCGGCTTCGCAGTCTGCCGACACTGCTGGAGGCGAGGAACCAGCTTATTGAGCGGCGTCTGAGCGAACCCTTGGGACCGCGCACCATCCTTCTTCTTCCCGGCTCACGATCCAGCGAGATCGCGAAACTGATGCCGGAATTCGAAAAGGTCGCTGTGATCCTGTCCGAGCGCGGCACCTACCGCTTTATGATGCCGACGGTCAAACATCGAGAAGCCCAAATCCGCGAGATCGTCGCGGGGTGGTCGATCAAGCCGGAGATCTTTGTCGGCGAAGAAGCGAAATGGTCGGCCTTTGCTCAAGCGGATGCCGCTGTTGCGGCCTCTGGAACCGTGACGCTTGAACTGGCGCTAACCGGGATCCCGACAGTTTCCTGCTACAAGACCGATGTCTTCATTCGTTTCTTCCTCAGTCGCATCACAGTCTGGTCGGCCTCCTTGCCGAACCTGATCGCTGATCGACAGGTGGTGCAGGAATGTTTCGACGAGTTCATCCGGCCGGGGCTGGTGGCGCGCCTGCTCGAAAGGCTGGCAATCGATACGCCGGAACGCGCTGCCATGATTGCTGGCTTCGATACGATCTTCGAGCGGATGGCGACGGGCGAGCCGTCGGGTTTAACCGCGGCGCGTGCGGTATTCGCTACCATGGCAAAGAAAAACCCGGCCAGTTCATGACCGGGTTTTTCAATACGTCTGCGGTTCTTCTCAGCCGCGATCATCCAGCTTCACATAATCGCGCTTCGGCGCGCCGGTATAGAGCTGACGGGGACGACCGATACGCTGCTGCGGATCTTCGATCATTTCGGCCCATTGTGCAATCCAGCCCACCGTACGGGCAAGCGCGAAGAGCACGGTGAACATCGTCGTGGGGAAGCCCAGTGCACGCAGCGTGATGCCCGAATAGAAATCGACGTTCGGGTAGAGCTTCTTGTCCTTGAAATAGGGGTCGCTGAGCGCGATCTTTTCAAGTTCGAGCGCAACCTGCATCAGCGGGTCATTGTGGCGGCCGGTGGCTTCCAGAACCTCATACATGGTCTTCTGCATGATGCGCGCGCGCGGGTCGTAGTTCTTGTACACGCGGTGACCGAAGCCCATCAGACGGAACGGATCGTTCTTGTCCTTGGCCTTGGCGATATATTCCGGAATACGGTCGACCGTTCCGATTTCCATCAGCATGTTGAGTGCAGCTTCATTGGCGCCGCCATGAGCCGGACCCCAGAGGCAGGCGATACCGGCAGCGATACAGGCGAACGGGTTGGCGCCCGACGAACCGGCCAGACGAACGGTCGAGGTCGATGCATTCTGCTCATGGTCGGCATGCAGGATGAAGATGCGGTCCATGGCGCGTGCGAGCACCGGGTTGACCTTGTATTCCTCGCAAGGCACGGCAAAGCACATATGCAGGAAGTTTGCTGCATAGCCTAGATCGTTCTTCGGGTAAACGAAGGGCTGGCCGATATGATACTTGTAAGCCATGGCGGCGATCGTCGGCATCTTGGCAATCATGCGAAGGCTCGCAACCATGCGCTGATGCGGATCGGTGATGTCGGTCGAGTCGTGATAGAACGCCGAGAGAGCGCCGACAGTGCCAACCATCACGGCCATCGGGTGGGCGTCGCGACGATAGCCGCTGAAGAACTTCGACATCTGCTCGTGCACCATCGTATGGCGGGTGACGCGGTTGTCGAAATCGGCCTTCTGGGCAGCGGTCGGCAGTTCGCCGTAGAGCAGCAGGTAGCAGACTTCGAGGAAGTCGCCCTTTTCGGCCAGCTGCTCGATCGGATAACCGCGGTGAAGCAGAACGCCTTCATCGCCATCGATATAGGTGATCTTGGATTCGCAGGACGCAGTGGAGGTAAAGCCCGGGTCGTAGGTGAAGGCGCCGGAATGTTTGTAGAGCGGGTTGATATCGATCACGTCCGGACCGATGGAGCCAGATCGAACGTCGAGTTCGATATCCTTGCCATCGATTTTCAAAACCGCCTTCTTGTCAGCCATGAGTGCCTCCGGTCCTTGTTATTGGCGGTCACAAAGCCGCCACATTTGTTCACGGGCTTTTGCTATCTGATTTAGCCTACGATGCCAAGCTGTACCAAAGCGGTATTGCTGCATCGCCGCAGGAATTTCTGGCACCGCAAAAGCCCAAAAGCAAAGGGAAAATGCAGCGCTGATAATTTAATCGATTGAATAAATGCGGTGAGAAAGTGGCCATCAAATCATCGCGAAACGATTGCCGTCTCCAATCAATAGTTGCAGTATGAATTGCTCCTGTGGAAACGGCCATGGCACTCAAGGACGACGAAACGCGACCCGTCGACTATGACAATCTGCAAGCACCCTCTCGACCGGTGTTGCTTCCCGCTGTGAATGCACTTGAGAAGCCTGTACCTGCTATGTCGCATTGGCCGGGTTTTCGGCGGTTGATGGCATTGGAGATCGTTGCATTCGTTGCCGAAAAGCTCGCATTCGAGCGCGACCTGGGCCAACTGTTCTGCTGGACACCGGTCTTCCTTGGGGCGGGGGCTGCGTTCTGGTTCTCGCTTGCCACCACGCCGAGCATTTTCGCCATTCTGTTCGCCGCCAGCCTGTCGTTCCTGGCCTTGCTGTTCACAAGCCGCGAACGCTTTGTTCTTCGAGCGGTGATCGGTTGCTGTCTGCTCATGATGGTCGGTATGGCCCTGGCGGATCTGCAAACACGCAGAATAGCAACCATCATTCTCGATAGTCCCGTCACCACAACGATTCGTGGCCGGATTCTTGCGCGCGAAGCCGACGCGAATGGCCGCTGGCGTTATCTCCTGGCTGTCCTGACGACAAAGGAGCCGCAATTGCGACGCCCGCCACAGGTGGTGCGGCTGACGCTATCCGGGAAGGCGGAAGGCTTCGGTCTCGGTTCGGTGCTCGAGGGCAGGGCCAGGCTATCGCCGCCGTCGGGTCCTACATTGCCGGGCCTCAATGATTTTGCCTTTGCCGCCTATTTCGAAGGCGTCGGCGCCATGGGCTATTTTCTCGGAGCCGTAGCCAATGAGATCGAGCCGGATCGATCTCGAACTTTGCCCATGATCATTTCGGAAACGATGGAGACTGTCCGAACCGCCATTTCCGAGCGGATCCGGAGCGTGGTCGCGGGAGATGCCGGTGCATTCGCTTCCTCGATGGTGACGGATGACCGGCGTGCGATCAGCCTCGAGACGACCGAAGCGCTGCGCCTGGCCGGCCTTGCCCATATCGTGGCCATTTCCGGCCTCAACATGGCACTCGCCGCTGGCGTTTTCTTTGTCTCGATCCGGGTTGTGCTCAGTCTGTCGCAAGCTTCGGCGCATCGGCTGCCAGTGAAGAAGATTGCCGCCGCCGGCGCACTGCTGAGCGTCACCTTCTACTATCTCATTTCCGGTTTCGCGGTTTCGGCCGAACGCGCCTATATCATGATGGCGGTGGTACTGGTTGCGGCATTGTTGGGCCGGCCGTCGATCAGTTTTCGCAATGTGGCCCTATCCGCCATCCTGATCCTGGTTCTTACCCCGTCTGCCGTCATGGGGCCTGGCTTCCAGATGTCCTATGCTGCGACTCTGGGTCTCGTCGCCGGCTATACGCTCTGGAAAGAAGGCACGCCGTTCCATCTGCCCTTTCCTGTTCCGGCGTGGGGCGAGCAAGTTCTCCGTTTCGTGGGCGGGATCTTTATCACCTCGTTGATTGGTGGCCTTTCGACCGCGCTCTACTCGGCTGAACATTTTCACCGGTTGGCGACCTGGGGCCTGCCGGCAAACCTGCTCGCCATGCCGATCATCTCGTTCATCGTCATGCCGTCGGGGATCGTTGCGCTCGTGCTGATGCCTTTCGGTCTTGATGCACCGGCGCTTCACATCATGGGATGGGGTCTCGAATGGGTGATCGCCATCGCCAAATGGATTGCCAGTTTCAAAGGCGAGGTCGTAACGGGCGAATTACCACCCTGGCTCTTCATCGGCGTTACCATCGGCTTTCTGATCCTGACATTGATGCGCACCGCGTTGCGCCATATTGGAAGCATCCTCATCGTTCTTCTGCTCATCGGCGCTACGGTCGCGCCGGAAAGGAAACGTCCCGACCTGCTGGTGCGGGAGGACGGGGCAGCGATTGCACTTGTGAAGGGCGATGACCTTGCCCTCAGCAGCAGCCGCAAGGACGGTTTTGCAACACGGCAATGGTTCTATGCTCTGGCGATGACCGATTACCGGTTACCAGTAGCGATCGCGGGCGAGGGGCTGCCCGAGCCGAAACGGGATGCGACGGCAGAAGAGCTTGGTCAGGCTCGAATAGCGTTGGCGGCTGATATTGCTGGCCTTGGAGGCGAGGCGCTTGCCTGTCGCAGGAAAGCCTGGTGCCTGGGCCGTTTGAACAATGGGCTCGTGGTTGCCTGGATACCGGTCGGCGCCTATGTCGGTCTTGCCTGCGACCATGCCGATATCGTCGTGACACCGGTTCCGGTTCGGTTTTCGTCTTGCCGGTCGGGCGCGCTGCTTTTTTCGCGCCAGACATTGCGCAGAAGCGGGGCGATCGAACTGCGCTGGCCTTCTGCCGGCCGTCCGCCGATCCTTGAGGCAAGCTTCAACGGCGACTGGCGCCCCTGGTCGGAACACCGTTTCTACGATTGGCGCACCGACAGTTTTGCCGATCCTTAGAGCGTAGATCGGCCTGATTGAAACAATTCTGTTGGCTCAAACTGGTTTCCCGCGAGGAGAGCGGCGCGAGCTGTAGCCGCAGCATACAGCCAAGCCGCTCGACGTTGCGGAGAGCCAGTTTCAGCCAACCCTTTGGGCGACATGAATTTTTGCCAATCTCTACGGTCTTTGCCATCGACCGTACCTATAGGTACGCTCTCGACAAAGCCCTTGATCCTAACAAAAATTCCTTGTCGCAGAATGATTCAATCAGGCCGATCCGCAATAGGCTGTCGGTTCGATGTCAGAATGCCGGTTGCCGCAGGAGGAGCACCGGAACCTCGTCGCCCGCGGCAGCGGCCGGCGCATGCGGTGGCCGAACGATCAGGCAATCCGACCGCGCAAAGATCTTCATCTGGGATGAGTCCTGCTGGCTATGCGGACGCACCGAACGCGTCAGATCACTCCCGGTGGAAAGCACCGCCCGCAGATAATCCTGACGATGATCGTTGGCCGCAAGCGCAACGTCCGTACGCGCCATCGCCATGCGATTCGGCAGCGGACGGTGGCCGAGAATGGCGAGCAGCGGCTCCAGAAAAAGATAGCTGCAAACCATTGTGGAAACCGGATTGCCCGGCAGTCCGAGAACGCGGACAGGACCAAGAGCGCCGACCATCAGCGGTTTGCCCGGCCGCATGGCAATGCGCCAGAAATCCAGCACCATGCCCATATGCTTGAGGCTCGATTGCACAAGGTCGTGATCGCCCACCGACGCACCACCCAGGGTAACGATGATATCGGCGCCTGCGTCCAACGCCCGGTTCACTGCAGCCTGAATATGGTCGGCCTTGTCTGCGACCAGCCCGAGATCGAGAACGTCGCCACCGGCGGCCCGTACCAGATGGCCGACGGCATAGGTGCTCGAGGCAATGATCTGGTCAGGGCCGGGCATATCACCGGGGCGCACCAGTTCATCTCCGGTCGCAATGACGGCGACGAGCGGCCTGCGATAGACGGGCAGTTCGGCATGGTTCATCGCCGCAGCCACCATCAGGGCCCCGGCATCCAGGATCGTTCCAGGTTCGAGAACGGTTTCACCGTCCCGGAAATCCTGACCGCGCGGGCGAATATGGCGACCGGCAGCGGGGGCGAATCGATTGACGATGTGGCCATCGTCGGTCTTCTCGGCATCTTCCTGCAACAGGACGACGGTTGCGCCCTCGGGCACCGGAGCACCGGTGAAGATGCGCACGGCTTCACCGGGACCGACGGTGCCGGAATAGCCATGGCCTGCCGAGGATTGGCCGATGACCCGCAGGCGGGTACCGAGTTCCGCGACATCCTCGGCACGTACCGCATAACCATCCATGGCGGAGGCATCAAAGGGAGGCTGTGTCAGCCGGGCCATCAGGGGAGCGGCGAGCACGCGGCCACCCGCTTCGGCGATCGCCACCGTTTCGATGTGATCGATCGGCTTGGTCGCCGCAAAGAGCAGTTGTTGTGCTTCGGCGACGGGAAGCAGCGCCATCATTCCACCGTTTCGGGATAGTGAAAATCGCCGGACTTGCCGCCGGATTTCGACTGAAGATGAATGCCGCCGATTTCCATGGCCTTGTCTGCGGCCTTTGCCATGTCATAGATCGTGAGGCAGGCAACGGAGACGGAGGTCAGTGCTTCCATCTCCACACCGGTCTTGCCGGTGAGTTTCACTGTTGCCTCGACCCTGAAGCCCGGAAGCGTGCTGTCGGGGCTGATATCGACGGTCACTTTCGAAATCAGCAGCGGATGACAAAGCGGGATAAGATCCGATGTCTTCTTGGCAGCCATGATGCCGGCAATCCGAGCGGCACCGATCACGTCTCCCTTCAGTGCATTGCCGGACAGGATGAGATCCAGCGTTTCCGGTCGCATGCGGATATGACCGACCGCAACGGCAACGCGGACCGTTTCCGATTTGGCGCTGACATCGACCATTCTGGCTTCGCCATCCTCGCCGATATGGGTGAGGCTTGAGGTCGTCATCACTCGGCTGCCGCTTTGTCGAGGCCGAGGAGTGCGAGCGTTGCGGCGGTCACATCGTCCTTCCGCATCAGGCTTTCGCCGACGAGGAAGGTCGAAATGCCGCATTTTTCCAGTCGCAGGCAATCGTCATGGGTGAAGATACCGCTTTCGCCGACCAGAAGCCGGTCTGATGGCACCATCGCCGCGAGCCGTTCCGACGTCGCCAGATCGACTTCGAATGTCCGGAGATTGCGATTGTTGACCCCGATCATCGGCGAGGACAGCGCAAGCGCGCGTTCCATTTCCGCTTCGTCATGCACTTCGATGAGCACATCCATGCCGAGCGAGAAGGCGGTCTCTTCAAGCAGCCGGGCTTCATCGTCGGTAAGGGAGGCCATGATGAGGAGAATGCAATCGCCACCCCAGGCGCGCGCCTCATAGACCTGGTAAGGCACGAACATGAAATCCTTGCGCAGGGCAGGCAGGCTGCAGGCCGAGCGGGCCGCTGTGAGGAATTCCGGCTTGCCCTGGAAACTCGGCGTATCCGTGAGCACCGAGAGGCAGGCGGCGCCACCTGCCTCATAGGCTTTCGCAAGCATCGGCGGGTCGAAATCTGGCCTGATCAGGCCCTTCGATGGGCTCGCCTTCTTGATCTCCGCAATCAGGCCGATTTGGCCGATAGCCTGTTTCCGCTTCAGGGCGTTGAGAAATCCACGCGGCGCGGGCGCATCGGCGGCGAGGCTACGCAGTTCGGCCAGCGGCAGGGCGGCCTCGGCGGCCGCGATTTCCTGACGCTTATAGGTTTCGATCTTGCGAAGGATGTCGGTCATCACAGAACCTCAAGCGTTGGAGACGGCGATGAGCCGGTCGAGGGCAGCAGCGGCAGACCCGCTCTCGAGTGATTGATTTGCCAGGGCGACGCCATCGGTGAGCGTATTGGCTTTGCCAGCCACGACGAGTGCCGCAGCCGCATTGGCAACAGCGATATCGCGATAGGGATTGCGAGCCCCGGCAAGCACGTCGCGCAGGGCGCGCGCATTATGCTCGCCATCGCCGCCGCGAAGTTCTTCGAGCGTTACCGGACGCATATCGAAATCGGCCGGCGTCAGTGTAAATTCTGTGATGTCGCCATTCTTGAGCGCGACGACGTCGGTGGTGCCCGCTGTTGTGATTTCGTCCAGCCCGCTGCCGTGAACCACCCAGACATCGGTCGACCCTAATGCCTTGAGAGTTTCGGCGACCGGACGCAGCCATTTCGATGCGAAAACACCGATCATCTGCTTCTTGACGCCGGCCGGGTTCGAAAGCGGACCGAGCAGGTTATAGATGGTACGGGTGCCGAGTTCGACCCGGCTGGGGCCGACAAAGCGCATGGCGCTGTGGTGCGCCTGGGCGAACATGAAGCCGATATTGGCTTCGAGGATGCAGCGTTCGATCGTTTCCGGGGCGAGATCGAGCTTCACGCCCAAAGCCGAAAGCGCATCCGCCGTTCCCGATTTCGAACTCTGCGCACGGTTGCCATGCTTGGCGACCGGAACGCCCGCACCAGCAACGATGATCGATGCGAGCGTCGAGATATTGTAGGTGTGGGCACCGTCTCCGCCGGTTCCGACGATATCGATCGCGTCAGCCGGAGCGGAGACCTTCAACATCTTAGAGCGCATGGTCGCAACCGCGCCCAGGATCTCGTCGGTCGTCTCGCCCCTGACCCTGAGCGCCATCAGGAAGCCGCCGATCTGTGTCGGCGTGGCTTCACCGGACATCATGATATCGAAAGCCTGGCGGGCTTCCTCGCTGGTCAGTGCTTCCGCATTGGCGACCTTGGCGAGAAGAGGCTTGAGATCGGCCATTGCCAGCGTTCCCTTACTGCTGAACCATCAACTGATTGGCAAGCGTCCGATTGAGGCGCACGCCATATTCCGTCTGCAACTGGTTGACCATCTGGTCAAGTACATCGTCGCCAGCTGCATTGGCCAGCGCTGTCATCTGCTGGTCGCTGTTCGGATCGTCGAGCGTGCCTTCCTGGACATCGGTCACCTTGAGGACGATCTGGCCGTCACCATCAGCACCCGCCGCACTCGCAACATGACCATTGGCACCGCCGAACGTGGCGGAAATGGCCGACGGGCTCAGAACAGCATCCGTCATGCCGCGGCGAATGCCGCTCTTGTTTTCCACCGCCAAGGAGAGTTTTGCCGCAACATCGGCCATTGTGGTGCCATCGCGAACCTGCTTGACGATTTCTTCCGCTTTCTTGGCCAGCGCGTTGCGTTCCTGCTCGGCGGTCCAGTCGGCGACGGCCTTGGCCTTGACCTCGTCCAGCGTCCGCTCGCGGGCCGGCGTTACGCCATCGACTTCGAACCAGAGGTAGCCGCCATTTTCGATCGTCAGCGGCAGCGGTTCGACGCCGGGTTCGGTCTGGAAGGCTTCGGCCAGCAACTTGTCGGCGGAAGGAATATCCTTGATTTCGGCTTCCTTCATATCCTTGCCCTGGGCATCGACCGCATCGAGGATCACAGCCTTCAGCTGCAATTGCTTGGCGACATCGACAAGACTTGCGCCGGATGCCCGGCTATCTTCGAACCGGTCATAGACATTCTGGATCTCATCATTGGCAAGCACGAGTGCCAGTTCCTTGCGGATACTGTCCTTGACCTCGTCGAGCGGTTTGGTCACTTCCGGACGGATGTTGGTCACGCGCAGGATAACCGGACCAAGAAGGCCGGTCACAACAGGCGTCACGCCGCCATCGGCCTTGACGGCAAACACGGCTTCGCCCATGGCCGGGTTCGGCAGCTTGTCCTTGGTGAAGTCACCCAGCAGAACGTCGGTTGCCGTCTTGCCCTGCTCAGTGACGAGCTGGTCGAATGTCGTTCCCGCCGCCAGCTTGGCAACAGCAGCATCCGCATCCGCCTGGTTGGTAAAGGCCAGCTGTTCGACAGTCCGGGTTTCCGGCGTCCGATAGTTGTTCTTGTGCTTCTCGTAATCTTCGGCGACGGCCGCGTCGGAAACGGCCGAAACATCGGCAATATCTGCCGGTTCAAGCTTCACATAGGTGATCTTGCGATATTCCGGCGCCTTGTAATTCTGCTTTTGACCGGCAAACCAATCGGTGAGCGTCTTGTCGTCCGGAGCGGCAACCGGATCGATATTTGCCTTGCCGAGGAGAATATAGTCGATCGAACGGGTTTCGGTCGCGTAGGATTTGAGCGCGTCGAGCAGCGTCGCCGACGGCTTGAAGCCACCGACGAGCGCATCGGCCACCTGGCTGCGCACGGCTTCCTTCGACTTTGCTATGACAAAATCCTGCGGACGAATGCGAGCGTTTTGGAGGCGCTGTTCCATCAGGGTGCGCGAAAAGGCGCCAGTCGAATCCTTGAAGGCCGGCTCGTCCTGGATGAGCTGCAGAAGCCGCTCCTCGGAGAGACCGAGCTTCATGTTTTCAGCCAGTTGATCGAGCGTCGCACCCGAAACGAGCTGGCTGAGCACCAGATTTTCGACACCGAACATCTTGGCCTGTTCGAGCGTCAGCCTCGTGCCGAAACGCTGGGACATGTTTCCCATCGCGTTGTTGAAATTGATCTGGAATTCGACATTGGAGACCTTCTGGTCGCCAACCGTGACCACGGCATCGGAGGCGCCGGCAAACATGGAGCTCTGCACGCCCCATATGCCAAACGAACCGACGAGAAGGACGAGGAGGGCCTTGGCGATCCATGTTTGTCCGGCTTTTCGCAACAGTTCGAGCATGTTTTCCCAATCACTCCCAGTTCCCGTTTGACGACAGGCATGGCTGTCCGCCCCTGGCGCCGTAGCAGCCGGGGAATGCCGCTTTTAGACTTCGGCCCGCAAGCGTGGCAAGCAGATTTTTCCCGGCTCTTCATCGATCCCGGCTCTGTTCGCCGCCATACTGTGAAAAAGCGGTTCGGAACGCTCTTTCCGTCGTATTCTCATCTTCTGCTTTCGCCAATTGCTTCCTATCTTATACATATGTTTCGAGCTATCGATTGGGTGGGTTCGCAGAGGGATTCGAGGAGAACCATTTTGGGAAGAGGGCTTCTGGACACTGTCATTTCCGGAAGGAAATCGAGGACGAGCCATGCGCAGGTCGTCGATGAATTGGGCAGAGCCATCATTACAGGAGAGTTTCCGGTCGGCACGACGCTTCCCGGCGACCAGGATCTGGCACAGCGTTTCAAGGTTTCGCGGACGGTGCTGCGCGAAGCGATGAAGACGCTCGCAGCCAAGGGCATGATCGTGCCGCGCGCGCGCATCGGAACCCGCGTCACGCCCAAGAGCAACTGGAACCTGTTCGACAGCGATGTCCTGACTTGGCATTTCCATATCGGCGTCGATCCCGAGTTTCTCGAGCATCTGAGCCAGATCCGGATGGCGTTCGAGCCCTATGCGGCCTCGCTTGCCGCCGGACAGGCGTCTGAAGCCGATATTGCCGAACTCTATGCGCTGGCCGATGCCATGGCCGATAGCAACCATACGCCTGAAACCATGGCTTTTGCCGATCTGAAATTCCATCTTGCCATCGCCGAAGCCTCGCGCAATCCCTTCATGCGCAATGTCGGCAGTCTGATCGAAGCTGCACTGGTCGGGATCTTCAAGCTGAGTTCACCGGCCGCCAGTGAAAAGCGGATGGTCGAAGTCGCAGCCACCCACAGACGGATCGTCGATGCCATCGCCGAGCATGATCCTGCTGCCGCCGCCGAAGCCATGCGGCAGGTTATCGTTACAGGGCGCGACAGAATCCGTGCCAATCTGGCAAAATAACGCAGTTTCAAAGCCAATTTCCGTCTTGCGCTTGAAGATTACAGCGTGAGGGCTTAACTTGGCGTCATTGAAATCCATTGGCCACAAGTTGTGACTGAAATCATCATCATTTTCTTTCTGCTGCTTCTGAATGCATTCTTTGCAATGTCGGAACTGGCAATCGTATCCGCAAGTCGCCCCCTTCTGCGCCAGAAAGCCAAACAGGGAAACCGTCAGGCTGTGACGGCGCTTCGGCTTGCCGAGGATTCGGGTAACTTTCTCTCCACCGTTCAGGTTGGCATCACGCTGGTGGGTATCCTCGCCGGTACTTATGGCGGTGCCTCGATTGCCGAAAAGCTTGGCCCCGAACTCGACAGTTTCGAAATCATCGCCCCCTATGGCCATGCACTCGCCGGTGCCATTGTTGTGGCGATGATCACCTATTTCTCGGTGATTGTCGGCGAACTTATTCCCAAGCAGCTCGCTCTGCGTCATGCCGAGACGATCGCCATGTTCGTTGCCGGCCCGATGAGCCTGTTGTCGAAGGTGGCGGCGCCGATCGTCTATCTCTTCGAAATGTCGGCGAAAATCCTGTCGCGCCTTTTCGGACTGTCGGGCGCCGACAGCGACGAGGTCACGGAAGCGGAAGTTCATGCCGTTCTTGCCGAGGGCGCGGAAAGCGGCGTGTTCGAGAAATCCGAACATGAAATGCTCCGGCGGATCATGAGCCTCGCCGACCGGTCGGTGAAATCGATCATCACCCACCGCACCGAAATCGTCTCGCTCGATATCAAGGATACGCTGCAGGATGTAACGGCGGTGGTGGCGAAAGCTGGCCATTCCCGCTATCCGGTCGTCGAGGGTGATACCGATACGGTTATCGGCGCCGTCTCGGCCCGCGATATCCTGATCGCATCGCAAAATCCCAAGACCTTCAGCCTCAAGGCGATCCTCCAGGATCTGCCGACTCTGCCCGAGATGACGAACTGCCTGCGCGCCTTCGAGATCTTCAAGGAATCGAATATTCACATGGCGATCGTCGTCGATGAATATGGATCCACCGAAGGGATCGTGACATCGGCCGACCTTTTGGAGGCGATCGTTGGCATCCTGCCGTCCAACTATGATGACGTCGAGGATATCCTCATCCGTCGCCGGGACGAAACATCCTGGCTGATCGACGGTCGCACGCCGATCCACGAGATGCAGTTGAGCTTCGGCCTCGACAGGCTCGATACCGAGGACGGTTACGAAACCATCGCCGGCTTCATTGTCCAGCGCCTGCGCAAGAACCCAACCGAAGGTGACTGGTTCGAAGCCTACGGCTATCGATTCGAGGTTATCGACATGGATGGACGACGGATCGACAAGATTCTGATGTCGCTGTCGATGAACAACGATAGCGATCCCGGACTCTGAATTCTCCTCGGTAACAATACCATCGATCATGTGCATTGAGAGATCGCGGTGATGCGCTGGAGATCAGGAATCTGATGTCCGGTTGTTGGCGAACCGCCGCGGACCGTTGACGGCGATGGCGGACTTGTTATGGAGATGGCCAGGCAAACGGAGTGGGATCATGACGGAACGTGTATTGGCGATCGTGCTGGCGGCTGGCGAAAGCACGCGAATGAAGTCTTCGAAATCGAAGGTTCTGCATTCGATCGGCAATCTGCCGATGATTTCGCATGTGATTCGTGCTTTGGCTGAAACCGGCGTCAGCGACGTCGCCGTCGTGGTCGGTCGCGATGCTGAATCGGTCATCGCCGCAGCCTCGTCGGAAGGCCTGTCCATCGAATCCTATGAGCAGAAAGAGCGGCTGGGTACGGCCCATGCCGTTCTTGCGGCGCGGCCGGCACTTGAACGTGGCTATGACCAGATCCTGATTGCCTATGGTGATGGCCCGCTGATCGAGGCGGCACCGCTTGTCGAAGCGCTCGACAAGGTTCGGTCGGGCTATGATGCGGCGGTGATCGGCTTTCACACCGAAAAGCCCTTTGGCTACGGTCGTCTGCTCCAGGACGGTGCCGATCTCGTCGCCATCCGGGAAGAGAAGGATGCCACCGAAGCCGAGCGCGCCGTTACCTTCTGCAACAGCGGGCTGATGGCGATCGACGGCCAAAAGGCGCTCGCATTGCTGTCGGCGATTTCCAACAACAATGCCAAGAAGGAATTTTATCTTACCGATATCGTCGAGGTCTTGCGGTCCGCCGGCGGCAAGGCCGCAACGGTGGAAGCGCCCGCCGATATGGTCGCGGGCTGCAACAACCGCGCTGAACTTGCGGAACTCGAAGCGATCTGGCAGCGCAAGAAGCGTCTTCAGTTGATGATTTCCGGCGTGACGATGATCGCGCCCGAAACCGTGTTCCTGTCGCATGATACCAAAATCGCACCCGATGTGACGATCGAGCCGAACGTGGTTTTCGGCGAGGGCGTTGTGGTCGAGACTGGTGCCGTGATCCATGCCTTTTCGCATCTCGAAGGGGCCCATGTCGCCAGCGGTGCCACGGTCGGTCCGTTCGCGCGACTTCGGCCCGGCGCCAACCTTGGCCGCAATTCAAAGGTCGGCAATTTCTGCGAAGTGAAGAAGGCCGACATCGGCGAGGGCGCCAAGGTCAATCACCTGACCTATATCGGCGATGCCGTGATCGGCGCTCGCAGCAATATCGGCGCGGGTACCATCACCTGCAACTATGACGGTTTCAACAAGTTCGAGACCCATATCGGCGCCGATGCCTTCATCGGATCGAACTCCTCGCTTGTGGCGCCGGTTTCGATCGGCGATGGCGCGCTGGTCGCGTCGGGCAGCGTGATTACCGCCGATGTTCCCGCGCAGGCCGCTGCCTTCGGTCGCGCAAGACAATCCGTCAAGGACGGATATGGCGCCGAGATCATGGCAAGGAACAAGGCCCTCAAGGAATCCCGCAAGAAATAGCGCTGTTAACGCAAGAAACCGAAAGTGATGGCGCTGCCGTTGCGAAGCCTCGATTTTTCGGTAACTAACGGCACGACAGTAACAGGGGATCGTCTGCATGTGCGGTATCGTCGGCATCGTGGGTAACAAGGCCGTTTCCGGACGCCTGGTGGAAGCGCTCAAGCGGCTCGAATACCGTGGCTATGATTCCGCCGGTGTTGCGACCATCCACGATGGCAAGCTCGATCGTCGCCGTGCCGAAGGCAAGCTCGTCAATCTCGAAACGGTTCTTTCCGAAGCCCCGCTCGCCGGGACGATCGGCATTGCGCATACGCGCTGGGCGACCCACGGTGCGCCGACCGAAGCCAATGCGCACCCGCATATCGTCGATGGGGTCGCGGTCGTCCATAACGGAATCATCGAGAATTTCGCCGAAATCAAGCAGGCGCTTGCCGCAGAGGGTGCAGTTTTCACCACGCAGACCGACACCGAAGTGGTTGCTCAGCTTCTCGCGCATTACCGCAAGGCCGGATTGGGCCGCCGGGAAGCCATGCATGCGATGCTCAAGCGCGTTACCGGCGCCTACGCGCTGGCCGTGATCTTCGCGGATGATCCCTCGACCATCATGGCAGCGCGCTCCGGTCCGCCGCTTGCCGTCGGCTATGGTGATGGTGAAATGTATCTCGGCTCCGATGCGATCGCGCTCGGCAGCTTCACCAACCGCATCGCCTATCTGCAGGATGGCGACTGGGCGGTCATCGGCCGTACCAGCATTTATGTCTTCGACCATGAGGGCAACCCGGTCGAGCGTCCGCCGCAGACGGTTACGGCTTCGGCCTTCCTGATCGACAAGGGCAATCATCGCCATTTCATGGAAAAGGAGATCCATGAGCAGCCGGAGGCGATTTCCCACACGCTCAGTCACTATATCGATTTTACCGATGGCACGATCGGCGCTTTCGACGATACGATCGATTTCTCAAAGCTGACGAATCTCGCGATCTCCGCCTGCGGAACGGCCTATCTCGCTGGTGTGACAGGGAAATACTGGTTCGAGCGCTATGCGCGCCTTCCCGTCGAGATCGATGTCGCGTCCGAATTCCGTTATCGGGAGGTTCCGCTGCCCAAAACGGCTGCGGCTCTGTTCATCTCACAGTCCGGCGAAACCGCCGACACGCTCGCCTCGCTGCGCTACTGCAAGGCGGAAGGTCTGAAAATCGGTGCCGTCGTCAATGTTCGCGAATCGACGATCGCGCGCGAGTCCGACGCGATTTTCCCGATCCTGGCGGGTCCGGAGATCGGCGTCGCATCGACCAAGGCCTTTACCTGCCAGCTGACGGTTCTCGCATCGCTTGCGATCAGGGCAGGGCGCCAGCGTGGCACCCTGACGGCGGCTGAGGAAAAGGAACTGGTCGCCCATCTCGCCGAAATGCCGCGCGTGATGAGCCGTGTCCTGAACAGCATTCAGCCGCAGATCGAAGGCCTGGCGCGCGAATTGTCGAAGTTCAAGGATGTTCTCTATCTCGGGCGCGGCACGAGCTACCCGATCGCCATGGAAGGCGCGCTGAAGCTCAAGGAAATTTCCTATATCCATGCCGAAGGCTATGCCGCCGGCGAGCTCAAGCATGGACCGATTGCGCTCATTGACGAGAACATGCCGGTCATCGTGATTGCGCCGCACGACCGGTTCTTTGAAAAGACCGTCTCGAACATGCAGGAAGTGGCAGCCCGCGGCGGCAGAATCATTTTCGTCACCGATGCCAAGGGCGCAAAAGCCTCCGAACTGCCGACCATGGCAACGATCGTGCTTCCCGAAGTCGACGAAGCGATCCAGCCAATGATCTTCTCCCTGCCGATCCAGCTTCTCGCCTATCATACGGCCGTGTTCATGGGCACCGATGTGGATCAGCCGCGCAACCTGGCAAAATCCGTGACCGTCGAGTGATTTGGCGCTTGTGCAGTGCGGAAATGACGCGATAAAGGTGGAACCCAGAGGATGAACGGGGTTCCGCCGATGGATGAAACACCGCACAAGCCGACAATCGGCGTCAGGCTCAGGAATAACTTTCTGACGGGCATCATCATCTGTGCGCCGATCGCGATCACGATCTGGCTGACCTGGAGCTTCATCCACTGGGCCGATTCCTGGGTGAAGCCCTATATTCCCGCCCGGATCGATCCGGAAAGCTATCTGCAGTTCGCTATCCCGGGCTTCGGCCTGCTGATTGCGGTGATCCTCATCACCATGGTGGGTACCTTCGCCAAGAACCTCATCGGTCGCACGGTGGTTGATTTCGGCGAAAACATCCTCGACCGGATGCCGCTTGTGCGTTCGATCTACAAGGCGCTGAAACAGATCTTTGAATCGGTGCTGCGTGAACGCAGCAACTCGTTCAAGAAAGTCGGCATGATCGAATATCCGTCGCCGGGCTTGTGGTCGATCGTCTTCATCGCCACCGACGCCCAGGGCGAGATCGCCTCGCGCTTCAACGACAAGGGCCTGGAGATGGTGACGGTGTTTCTGCCACCGACACCGGTTCCGACGGCAGGCTTTCTCGTTTTTGTCGAAAAGCGCAAGATCATGGAGCTCGACATGAGCGTCGAGGATGCCGCAAAGCTGATGATTTCCGCCGGTCTTGTTGCTCCGGAATGGAAACCCAAGCCGGAAGGGCAACGAGACGAGACTGCGCTTAACCCTTTGTAAACCATAACGTTTAATTCCTCTGGCAC
The DNA here is from genome assembly GCF_030551875.1 of Fluviirhizobium alvei. GTDB lineage: Bacteria > Pseudomonadota > Alphaproteobacteria > Rhizobiales > Rhizobiaceae > Rhizobium_E > Rhizobium_E alvei. Next base: position 547,299 of record NZ_JAUOZU010000006.1, read on the forward strand.
GGAAGCCTTAACGCTCGTATTTCCGCCCCAATGTTGGCATGATTTTCATGCGTGTGGTTAATGAAGAAGCCACGCGATGGTTTGCTTGCCATCATGACCATATGATTGCGGGACACGGGGACACATGATCGGAATTCGACGAGCCGACCGCTGGGCTGGCATGCGCTGGACAGTTCTGGCGTTGCTGTGCGTAACGGCGGCATCCTGTTCGACGACATCGAAGAAGAACGATGGCGTGCACAACAAGCGTTCCAAGGAGTATTTCTCCGAGAAGGAATATGGCGTCAAAGCCAGTCCTCGCGTTCATTTCGGCAAGAACAACGTGCCCAAAGGTGGCGGACGCTTCATTTTGGGCAAGCCCTACGTGGTCAAGGGCAAGGTCTACAAACCGCGCGAAGACAAGAATTACGACAAGAAGGGGCTGGCCTCCTGGTATGGATCGGCTTTCCATGGTCGGCTGACAGCCAACGGAGAGGTCTACGACCAGTATCATCTTTCCGCCGCCCATCCGACATTCCCGCTGCCGAGCTATGCGCGCGTCACCAACCTCGATACCGGCGATTCCGTGATCGTGCGCGTAAATGATCGCGGCCCCTATCATCCGGGCCGCATCATCGATGTCTCGGAAAAGGCAGCGGAAATGCTCGACATTCGCCGCAACGGCACCGCGAATGTTCGGGTGCAGTATGTCGGCAAGGCCCGGATGGACGGCAAGGATATGCCATACCTGATGGCCTCCTACACCAAGAAGGGCGACCGCCTGCAGCGCTTCAATCCGCAGGGCGAGATCGCGACCGGCGTTCTGGTTGCCTCCGCCGATGATCGGATCCCGGTTCCGCGTCAGCAGCCGGATTTTGAGCCGGTCTCGACCTCGACAGCGCTTGTGGCAGACAAGAGCCCGTCGAATGACGCCTTCGGGGCGCTTCAGCAGTTTGCCGAGTTGCCATTGATCGGACCGATCCCGCGCGAGCGGCCGAGCCGTCTGCAGAGCGTCAATGGCGCGCTCTCGGCCTATGCCGAAATCCGTATCGAAAGTGCATCCTCTCCCTTTGATGCGATCATGGTCGAGAATGATCGCCAGAGGATCGAAACCATCCGCAATGCGGCAGCGCAGCGCCTGGCGGCAAAGAAGCCATAGGCAAATGCGTCCTGTGGGTTGATGCCTGGCGTCAATGACGCCATGATGGGGCGGCGTGCGGATCGAACGGGACAGCCGACTTGATCAAACTGAACATATTCCGGGCAACGGCGTTTATGGCCCTTGCCGTTTTGCTCTCCGACGGTTCGGCTTTGGCTCAGACGGTGGCCGCGTTCGATACCAAGGCCAAGCAGGCCTATATGATCGAAGCGACCACGGGTACGGTGCTGTTTGCCAAGGCCGAAGACGAGATTATTCCTCCGGCTTCTCTCGCCAAGTTGATGACGGCCGAATATGTGTTCAACGAGCTCGCATCCGGTCGCATCGCCGACGAGACGCTCTACAAGGTTTCCGAATATGCCTGGCGAACGGGCGGTGCGCTCTCGCGGACCTCGACCATGTTCGCGGCGCTAAACTCGCAAATCCGGGTCATCGATCTCCTGCAGGGCCTGGCCGTTCAATCGGCCAATGATGCCTGCATCATTCTTGCCGAGGGTTTGGAAGGAAGCGAGGCTGCCTTCGCCGCCAAACTGACCGAACGAGCACGACTCCTTGGTCTTCAGAAATCGGTCTTTGCCAATTCCAACGGCCTCCCCAATCCGGAAAACAAGACGACTGTGCGCGAAATGGTCCTGCTGGCCCAGCAGATCGAGGCGAAATATCCAAAATATTTCCCGCTGTTCGCGCAGAAGGATTTCGAGTGGAACAAGATCTTCCAGCGCAACCGAAATCCGCTTCTCGCCTTGAATATCGGCGTCGATGGTATGGCGCTCGGGTTTGCCGAAAACTCCGGCTATGCGATCGTCACCACGGTCGAGCGTGACGGACGCCGGCTATTTCTTGCTCTGGCTGGCCTGAAGACCGACAAGGAACGGACGGAAGAGGCCAGACGGGTTCTCGAATGGGGTCTTACGAGTTTTGCGAGTCGGACGGTCTTCAAGGCCGATGAGGTTATCGCGGAAGCCCCCGTGTTCGGTGGCGATCGCAGCCATGTACCGTTGAAGGCGGGCAGCTCTGTCGATATTTTCATCCCGGTCGACAATCCGGACAGAATTCGTGCCAGAATCGCCTATAAGTGGCCCCTGAAGGCGCCCGTGACCGCCGGCCAGGAGATCGGCATCCTCAGCGTCTCCGTTGGCGAGCGACGGGTGAGGGAAGTGCCGGTCCATGCGGCTGCAGATGTGGGTGTCGGGACGCTGACGAGCAAAGCCCTTGATGGGCTGAAGGAATTGCTGTTCTTCTGGCTTTGAAGACGGAGCAATGGAACTGAAGACAAGGATAGCCAGTGCCGACAAGACAAGGCCTGTTCGTGACATTCGAAGGCGGCGAGGGGACCGGAAAGTCCACCCAGATCCGCATGCTGGCCGAGCGTCTGCGCAAGACTGGCGTCGATGTGCTCGTCACGCGTGAGCCGGGCGGCTCGTCGGGCGCCGAAGCTGTTCGCCATGTCATCCTCTCCGGTGCCGCCGAGGAATATGGCACCCGCATGGAGGCGCTGCTGTTTGCCGCCGCTCGCAACGACCATGTCGAGGAAGTGATCCGTCCGGCGCTCAAAAGCGGTGCCGTGGTGCTCTGTGATCGTTTCATGGATTCGTCGCGTGTCTATCAGGGCATTACGGGCAATCTCGAACCCGAATTCGTCCGCAATCTCGAGCGCATCGCCATCAATGGCGTGGTGCCCGACTGCACGATCATTCTCGATATTCCGGCGGCAGAGGGCTTGGCGCGTGCCAGGAGCCGGATGGCCGGATCCGCATCGCCGTCCGAGCCGGACCGGTTCGAGAAGGAAAAGATCGACACCCACGAAAAGCGGCGCGAAGCCTATCTGGATATCGCCGCTGAAGATCCTCTGCGCTGCCGGGTCATTGATGCTTCGGGAACACCCGAGACGATCGCCGAACGGGTTTTCGAGGTCGTCGAACCGTTGCTGCCGATCCAGCCCTCGCGGCTGCGCGAAACGGGTCGCGCCTGATGTCCGAGCAGACCCCCGGCCTTCTGGATGGAGCGATTGCGCCTGCCGAAAACACGCGCCTGTTCGGTCACGATGCGGCAGAGGATTTTCTCGCCCAGTCCTATCGTTCGGGCAAAGGGCACCATGCGATTCTTATCGAAGGACCGGAGGGAATTGGCAAGGCGACGCTCGCCTTCCGCTTTGCCCACCATGTGCTCTCGCACCCGGATCCCGCAAAGGCGCCCGAACGGATCGCCGATCCGGACCCCAAGGCGCTCGAATTTCGCCAGATTGCCGCCGGCGCTTCGCACAATCTCCTGCATCTCACGCGTCCGGTCGACAGCAAGACAGGGCGGATGAAGACGGCCATCACCGTCGACGAAGTGCGCCGCGCCGGCCGCTTCTTCGCCCAGACGACGGGATCTGACGGCTGGCGGATTGTGATTGTCGATACGGCCGATGATCTCAACCGCAATGCCGCCAATGCGATTCTGAAGATCCTGGAAGAGCCGCCGCGCCGATCGCTGTTCCTCGTCCTGTCGCATGCGCCGGGCAAACTGCTACCAACCATACGCTCGCGCTGCCTTCCCCTGATGCTGCGCCCGCTCGGAGATGAGGATCTCCTGCAGGCAATCGGTCACCTGGGGATCTCTGCCGAGGCCGGTCAGCGCGGTGTGTCGGAATCCGGTGGCAGCGTCGGACAGTTCCTCAAACTCGTCAATTACGGCGGGCTCGAGATCATCGAAGCGCTCGATGCAATCCTGACGTCAAAGGGCGGAGCGCAACGGCGTGCGATGCATCGGGTCGCCGATGCCGTGTCCCAGAAGGACAACGACACCTTGTTCGATTTCTTCATCGACCATGTCGGTGAATTGCTGGTCAGCGAAGCCCGAAAAGCCGCCTTGAGCGGTTCGACCTCAAAAGCGGCCTCGATCGCAGACCAGCATGGCCGGATTGCCGAATGGGTCGCCCAGTCCGAAGCCTATAATCTCGATCGCAAGCAGACAATTCTGTCGTTGCTCGAAGAGATCGTCCGGGTGATCAGCTGAGTACGAGTTTCAGGGCAACCAGCGATAGGGTCACAGCCAGAATCGGACGAATGACACGGTCGGGCATGCGGGGCGCGATATGGCTGCCGATGATGATGCCCGGGATGGAACCTGCAAGCAGCGAAATCAGCATCATCCAGTCGATCTCGCCGATCATCCAGTAGCCAAGTCCGCCCACCAGCGTCAGCGGCACGGCATGGACGATGTCGGAACCGACGACGTCGCGGATCTCGAGCCGCGGATAGAGCATCAGAAGAATTGTCACGCCGAGGGCACCGGCTCCGACCGAAGTCAGGGTCACGAGCGTTCCGAGCACCAGACCGAGAACAACGGTCAACGCAGATACCGTGGACGCCCGCACTGGCGGCCTGTGGCGGCGCATTTCCGCCACCCTGTCGACGATCGGCTTGCGAAACAGCAGAAGGAAGGCTGTCAGAAACAGCATCCAGCCGAGCGAATAGGTGAGAAACGACACTGCGCCGAGGCTCTTGCGGTCGACGCCGGCCATCATCCAGAGGGTAATGAGCGCCGCCGGAATGCTACCAAGGCCAAGCAATCCCACCACTTTCCAGTTGATGGTCTTGTTCATGCCGTGAACGGCGGTGCCTGCGGATTTCGTGATCGCTGCATAGAGCAAATCCGTGCCGACAGCAGTGGCCGGGTGAATTCCGAAAAGGACGACCAGAAGCGGCGTCATCAATGATCCGCCACCGACCCCGGTAATGCCGACCAGAATGCCAACCAGAAGCCCGGAAACGGAGAAGAGCGGATTAAAAGAGCTGAAATCCAAGACAATTCCTCATGCAGAAGACGTGCTTATAAGCACCTGCAGCCACAAGCGGTCAAGTAGCCTGCGCCTCAGAGCGGTGGATTTCCAAGTTGTCGAACCTTATGTAACGCGATTGCATGACACTTTCGCAGCCGGATCGGAAACTTGCTGTTTCCCCCGGAGACAACATGGGTTAGAAGCCCGCACAAGACCGTATCTATGAGAGGCTTTCCCTCCATGAAAGACAATTCGTCCTTCTACATCACCACTGCGATTTCCTATCCGAATGGCAAGCCGCATATCGGCCACGCCTACGAGCTTCTGGCAACCGATGCCATGGCGCGATTCCAGCGGCTTGACGGCCGCGAAGTGCTCTTTGTCACCGGTACCGACGAGCACGGACAGAAAATGATGCAGACGGCGCGCAACGAGGGAATCACGCCGCGGGAACTGGCCGACCGCAACTCGGGCGAATTCCAGCGCATGGCAGAGGCGCTCAACAGCTCGAACGACGATTTCATCCGCACGACGGAACCGCGCCATTATGCCTCGGTCCAGCATATCTGGACGCGGATGGTCGACGCGGGCGATATTTACAAGGACAGCTATTCCGGCTGGTACTCCGTGCGCGACGAAGCCTACTATCAGGAAGGCGAGACGGAAGTGCGCGACGGCACCCGTTACGGACCGCAGGGCACGCCGGTCGAATGGGTCGAGGAAGAAAGCTACTTCTTCCGCCTGTCCGCCTATGAGCAGAAGCTTCTCGATTATTACGAGGCGCATCCCGATTTCATTGGTCCCGACGAGCGGCGCAACGAAGTCGTCTCCTTCGTCAAATCAGGCCTGAAGGATCTTTCGGTTTCGCGCACCACCTTCGATTGGGGCATTCCGGTGCCGGGCGACCCGAAGCACGTCATGTATGTCTGGGTCGATGCACTGACCAACTATATCACTGCCGCGGGCTATCCCGACGAGACGAGCGCGCGCTGGAAGTTCTGGCCGGCGACGCATATCATCGGCAAGGACATCATTCGCTTCCACGCCGTCTATTGGCCGGCGTTCCTGATGTCGGCGGGGCTGGCCTTGCCGAAGCGCGTCTATGCGCATGGCTTCCTGCTCAACAAGGGCGAGAAAATGTCGAAGTCGGTCGGCAATGTCGTCGATCCTTTCGCCCTCGTCGATCATTTTGGTTGTGACCAGGTGCGCCATTTCTTCCTGCGTGAAGTCTCGTTCGGCCAGGACGGTTCCTATAGCGAGGAGGCGATTGCCAACCGCATCAATGCCGATCTCGCCGACAATATCGGCAATCTCGCCCAGCGCTCGCTGTCGATGATCGTCAAGAACTGCGACGGCAAGATCCCGGCCCCGGGTCCGTTGACCGATGACGACAAGGCGTTGCTCGCTCTTGCCGACCGGACCGTGGAAACCTGCCGCGAGGAAATGGCCCGTCAGCAGATCCACAAGTCTGTCAGCGCCGTCTTTGCCCTGAGTTCCGAGGCGAACGGCTATTTCGCCGCCCAGGCTCCCTGGGTCTTGGCAAAATCGGATCTCGATCGCATGGCGACGGTGCTTTACGTTACGGCAGAAGTGGTCCGCCAGATCGCCATCCTGTTGCAGCCTTACGTGCCGGCTTCGGCGGACAAGATGCTCGACCTTCTGGCGATTGCAGCGGATGCCCGCAGTTTTGCTTCGCTCGGCGAAGCAGGCCGGCTGGTATCAGGCACGCCGCTCGACAAGCCGGTGCCGGTGTTCCCGAAATATTTCCCGCCCAAGGAACAGTAAGCGGCATGTTGATCGATACCCATTGCCATCTCGATTTTCCCGATTTCGAGCCGGAGCGCGATGAGATCGTCAAGCGGGCCATCGATGCCGGTGTCCGCCAGATGATCACCATCTGCACCAGGGTTCGCAAATTCGACCGGATTCGGGCCGTTGCGGAAGCCTACCCGGAAGTTTTCTGCTCGGTTGGCACGCACCCGAACAGCGCCCACGAAGAGCCGGACATCGAGACCGAAGAACTCGTGAAACTCGCTGAATATGAGAAATGCGTCGCGATCGGCGAAGCCGGTCTCGACTATTTCTACGACTATGCCACGCCGGAAGAACAGGCGAGGGGGCTGCGCCGGCATGTTGCGGCCGCCCGCATCACCGGCCTGCCGCTCGTCATCCATTCGCGCGCGGCCGATGACGATATGGCTGCAATCCTGCGCGACGAGCATGAAAAGGGAGCCTTTCCGTTCCTTTTGCACTGCTTCTCCTCGGGCGCAGATCTGGCGCGCACCGGGGTCGAACTTGGCGGCTACGTCTCGTTCTCGGGCATCCTGACCTTCCCGAAATCGGAAGATATCCGGGCAATCGCGCGGGATGTTCCGCGTGATCGACTTCTGGTCGAAACCGATGCACCCTATCTTGCACCGAAGAAATGGCGCGGCAAAAGGAACGAGCCGTCCTACGTCACCAATACGGCGGAGTTTCTCGCCGACACGATGGGCGTCAGCCTCGCCGAAATTGCCGAGATCACAACCGAAAACGCCTTCCGGTGCTTTTCGAGAATGCCCCGACTGGTGGCCTGATGGTGACGCGGCGCTTTACCATTCTCGGCTGCGCCTCTTCGCCGGGCGTGCCCCGGATTACGGGAGACTGGGGCGCCTGCGATCCGGCCAACCCGAAAAACCGCCGCACGCGGGCAGCGATGCTGGTAGAGCAGACGGCCGATGATGGTCAGAAAACCGTCGTCGTCGTCGATACCGGCCCCGATTTCCGCAGCCAGATGGTGGCGGTGGGCGTATCGGATTTGCATGGGGTCGTGTTGACCCATGCCCATGCCGACCATCTGCATGGCATCGACGATATTCGCGCCTATGTCTACAAGAACCAGCATAGGATGCCGGTCTGGGCCGACGCGGTGACGATGGAGCGGGTTCTCGAAGGGTTCCGTTATTGTTTCGAAACGCCGGTCGGCAGCAATTATCCGCCGATCGCCCGCGCCTACACCATTCCCGAGATCGGACAGCTATTCGAGGTCGAGGGACCGGGCGGCGCCATTCCCTTCCTGCCGCTGATGCAGCAGCATGGAGACAGCCATTCGATCGGCTATCGGATCGGCGACTTTGCCTATTGTACCGATGTCAGCGATTTTCCTGCAGAAAGCGTGGCGCAGCTGAGCGGGCTGGATGTGCTGGTAATTGATTGCCTGCAATATCGCCGTCATCCGAGCCATCTGTCGCTGGAACAGGCTCTGGGCTGGATCGAGAGAATTGCACCAAAGCGCGCCATCCTCACCCACATGCACATCCCGCTCGATTACGAAGCCGTTCTCAACGAGACGCCGGATCATATCGAACCGGCCTATGACGGCATGGCGCTAGAATTTACGCTCTGATGGCGATTATCCTTCCTGGATGCCATTTAGGTGAAATAGGGCATCAGTGCTTCGCGAATGGCCTTGAGCGGCTCAGGCGAGCGGTCCGGCGTAAAACTCTTGCCGGTGATCATCTCATAGGCCTGGATATAGATGTCCGATGCCTGGCGAACCAGTTCATCCGGGATTACCGGAATCTCATCTTTGTAGGGATCGCAACGCTCGGCCACCCAGGCGCGGATGAAATCCTTGTCGAAGCTTTTCGGACGCGATCCGGTCGCCATCGCCTGCTCATAGCTCTCGGCAAACCAGAAGCGGCTCGAATCCGGCGTATGGATCTCGTCAGCTAGAATGATGGTGCCGTTCTCATCTGTGCCGAATTCGTATTTGGTATCGGCAAGGATCAGACCGTTGGCCGACGCAATCTCCTGGCCGCGCTTGAAGAGAGCGAGGGCGTAGGTGGAAACGGTCTGCCACTGGCTTTCCGTCAGAAGCTCCTTTTCGAGGATTTCGGCACCCGACAGTGGTTCATCATGGCCGCCGTCGAAGGCCTTCGTCGTCGGCGTGATGATCGGTTCCGGCAGGGCCTGGTTGTCGACCATCCCGTCTGGCAGGGTGATGCCATACATGGTCCGTTCGCCGGTCTTGTATTTGGTCAGGATCGAGGTCGAGGTGGTGCCGGCGAGATAGCCGCGGACGACGATTTCGACGGGAAGGATTTCCAGCCGCTTGCCGATCACGACATTGGGATGGGGATAGGAAATCACATGATTGGGGCAGATGTCGCGGGTGTTTTCGAACCAGAAGCGTGCCGTCTGCGTCAGGACCTGCCCCTTGAAGGGAATGGCGGTGAGTACGCGATCGAAGGCCGAGAGCCTGTCGCTGGCGATGATGATGCGGCTGCCATCCGGAAGGTCGTAGTTGTCACGCACCTTGCCTTTGTAATAGTTCGGCAATTCGGCAATGTAGGCATCGGAGAGAACTGGCAGGCTCGGCATCGCGCACACCCCTATGATCGGTTGAGGCGGGTAAACCAGCCAATATCCGAAAGGTCAAGGGAAAGCTTTGCCTGCCGGGCGCAATCCCCGGCAATCGTGCCGCCTCAGTGAACCGGCAAAGCCTTCGGGCGATAGCGCCCTTTGCCTTCGGGGCTGAATTTCTCGGCAACGGCGGGGTGCTTCATCGGATCGCCGCTCTCGTCCGGTTCGAGATTTTGCTCCGATACATAGGCGACATAGGCGCTTTCATCATTCTCTGCATAGAGATGGTAGAAGGGCTGGTCCTTGGATGGCCGCACCTCGGCGGGGATCGAATTCCACCATTCTTCCGAATTTGCAAATTCGGGATCGACATCGAAGATCACACCTCTGAACGGGAAGATCCGATGACGTACCACCTGTCCGATCTGAAATTTCGCCTGTCGTTCACGCATGTCTACACCTCGCTTCTGTTAACATATTGGTGCGACCTTGATCATAATCAAGCAATCGGGCGGACTGATGCGTTGTTTGTCTCCCCCAAGTGCGGCTTTTTTGCCAATTGCGCGCAAATACGATTGAACATCGAAGCCATGCGGTGCAATTTCGCTGCTAAATCCTATTTATAGCAGCGAACAAGCGACACGAGGAGTTTCTGTGGTCAATCAGTGGGGTAGGGACGGCAATCTGGCGACGTCGTCAAAAGGATCGTCGGCCGGGCCAATCATCCTTTCGGTCGTGATGCTGGCGGTCGGTCTCGGTGCCGGCTATGGCGCGACCCGCTTCCTCGGCAGTGGCTCGAGTTCCGAGCTTGCCGCTCGGGATGCGAGGATCGCCGAATTGCAGCAGACGCTTTCCGAACTCAAGTTCGACAGCCAGAACAGTGACGGCAATCAGAAAGCGCTGGAAGACAAGATCTCCGGCCTTGAAGCCGATCTTATCGCAGCAAACGACAGCAAGGCCTCGCTTCAGGCCGAGATCGAAGCGCTGCAGAAAACGCTCGACGAAGCTGGAGATACGAGCAGCGAACTGACCCGGTTGCGGAAATCGCTGAAAGTGTCGGAACTGCAGATCATCGATCTCGAAAAGGAGATCGCGGCCCAGCAGCGCAGCATTGATGATCTCAGAGAGGGCAGGGCAAGCGGCGATGCGCTGGCTGCCCGCAATGCCGAGCTCGAAAAGGCCCTTGCCGATGCGCGCGTACGGCTAAAGACGATTCCTGTCCTTGAGGACCAGATCGCAACGCTGAAGGAGCAGCTCTCAACCCGCACCGAGGATGCGGATCGTGAGGCGCAGCGCCGCATCGCCTCATTGGAAAAGACAGTCGCCGAACTCGAGGCGAAACTACGCCGGGCCGAAAGCGGATCGGACGAGGCGGGGCGCCTGACACAGGAAATCGCCGATCTCAAGCGGCAGGTGATCTCGCTCAGTGATCGCTTCAAGGACCGAGACCGCGAGGCAAACGCGCTCGAAGGCCAGCTCGCGAAGAGCCGCCAGGATCTGAAGGCGCAAAACGACGAGATTGCCGCGCTCAATGCGCAGATCAAGAAGCTCAAGGCGACCAATGCCGACCTGCAGGCGCAGATCGACCGGCTGGATCGCCCCCTCGTGTCGCCCAACGATGATACGAAGACTGACGAGCCGAAGAATGACGAGCCGAAGGACAACCCGGTCGTAGCCGGCCCGCGCGAGCCTGATGCAGTCGATGGTGCACTCAACCGCATGCCCGGTTTTTCACGCCTTTCGGACGCAAAGCAGGCCAAGTTGCGCGACGGGCTCGAACGGGGCGGCTGCGTGACCGACTCGCTTAAACTGGTTTACAAACAGGTTCCGCCCTTGGCGCTGATCAGCCTGATGCGCGATCTCGACAGCGATTGCTGAACCGACTGGAGGAAAACATGTTCAAGACACTGGCCCTGGCCGCAGCCTTCATCCTTTCGGTTGCTGCAACCGCACCGGCAGCGGAACTCGAAAAGAACATCATGACCGGTGGTGCCAAGGGCACCTATATCAAGATCGGGCGCGACATTGCCGCGCTCGGCGTTGAATGCGGTCAGACCCTCAATGTAGTCGAAAGTGCCGGTTCGCTTGAGAATTTCCTCGGTGTCCGCAACCGCAAGAACACCCAGTTCGGCATCGTCCAGAACGACGTTCTCGAATATCTCAAGACCTTCGAAGCCAATGATGCCGATGTGCAGCAGGCCGTGAAGGGCGTGCGGATCATGTTCCCGCTCTATAACGAGGAAGTTCATGTTCTCGCCAAGACCGAGATTTCGAAGCTCGAGGATCTTGCCGGCAAGAAGGTTGCGATCGGCGTTAAGGACAGCGGTACCTACCTCACTGCGACGCTGATTCTCGACATTCTCCAGATCAAGGATGTGGTCCGCGAAACGATCGCGCCGGACGCAGCACTTCCGAAATTGCAGTCCGGTGAAATCGATGCGCTCTTCTATGTCGCCGGCGCCCCGGCTTCCCTGTTCGAAAGCACAAGCATCGATGGCACCAAACTGCATCTCCTGCCGATGAAGGAGGCGCCGCTCATGGCGACCTACATTCCCGGCAAGATCGATGCCGGCACCTATTCTTTCCAGAAAGAGCCTGTCGATGTCGTATCGGTCAAGGCCGTGCTCATGACCTATGATTACGACAAGAAGCGCAATGCCTATCATCGCGACAGCTGCCGTGCGGTGGCGGATTTCTCCAGCCTCATCCTCAACAATCTCGACAAGCTGCAGTCAACCGGCCATCCGAAATGGAAGACGGTGGATCTGACGGCGCTGCCGCCCGGCTGGAAGGTCGGCGTCTGCGTCAAGGAGGGCATGGCGGCCGATTACAAGCCAGCCTGCACGGCGAAGGCCGAGGCGCCTGTGTCTGACGAGGGCGGCGAGAATGATGACTATCTGAAGCTGCTCAAGGAGCGGCTGAAGAAGAACTGATGGACGGATGACGAAGGTGCTTCATCAGGTTGCCCCTGAGATTGTCACAGATCGCCTGCGTCTGCGGCCCTACCGTATGGAGGACTTTCTGGCTCTGGTGGCGCTCTATGACACGGATCGCGCCGCCTTTATCGGCGGCCGTCTGCCGCCGGCGAAAGTCTGGGATGGTTTCATGAGCTGCATCGGTCACTGGCCGCTGCGCGGCTTTGGCGGCTGGGCTGTCGAGGAGAGGGCAACCGGTCTCCTGGCGGGAGAAGTCGCAATCCACCAGCCGCCCCATTATCCCGAGATCGAACTTGGCTGGTTGGTGTTTGACGGCTTCGAGGGGCGCGGATTCGCCTATGAGGCGGCCGTGGTTGCCCGCCGTTTTGCACTGGAAGCTGCCCGGGTCGAAAGGCTGGTCTCGTATATCGATCAGCCCAATCGGCGATCGATCGCGCTGGCCAAACGATTGGGCGCGCGGCGGGATCCGGAAGCCCTGACGCCCAACCAGGATCCCTGTTTCGTCTACCGCCACAAGTGACATGATTTCGGGCAACCGTCGCCCAGCAAAAAGCCCGCCGGAAACCAGTCCGGCGGGCTCTTTCATTTAAGGCCTGGCGATCAGACCGAATAGTACATGTCGTACTCGACCGGATGCGGCGTCATTTCGAAACGCATCACTTCCGCCATCTTCAATTCGATGAAGCTGTCGATCTGGTCGTCGTCGAACACGCCGCCAGCGGTCAGGAACTTGCGATCCTTGTCGAGGCTGTCGAGCGCTTCGCGCAGCGAGCCGGAGACGGTCGGGATCTTCTTGAGTTCCTTCGGCGGCAGGTCGTAGAGATCCTTGTCCATGGCCTTGCCCGGATGGATCTTGTTCTTGATACCGTCGAGGCCGGCCATCAGCATGGCGGCAAAGGCGAGGTACGGGTTGGCGGTCGGATCCGGGAAGCGGACTTCGACGCGCTTGGCCTTCGGGTTCGAGCCGAACGGAATGCGGCAGGATGCCGAACGGTTGCGGGCCGAGTAGGCGAGCAGAACCGGTGCTTCATAACCCGGGACCAGACGCTTGTAGGAGTTGGTCGACGGGTTGGTGAAAGCGTTCAGTGCCTTGGCGTGCTTGATGATGCCGCCGATGAAAAAGAGGCAGTTTTCCGACAGGCCGGCATATTCGTCGCCGGCGAAGGTCGGCTTGCCATCTTTCCAGATCGACATGTGCACGTGCATGCCCGAGCCGTTGTCGCCGAAGATCGGCTTCGGCATGAAGGTTGCCGTCTTGCCATAGGCGTTGGCGACCTGATGGACGACATACTTGTAGATCTGCATCTTGTCGGCGTTGCGCACGAGTGCGTCGAACTTGATGCCGAGTTCGTGCTGGGCAGCAGCCACTTCGTGGTGGTGCTTTTCAACGACCACGCCCATTTCGGAAAGCACGGTCAACATTTCCGAACGCATGTCCTGCAGGCTGTCGATCGGCGGAACCGGGAAATAGCCGCCCTTGACGCGCGGACGGTGACCCAGGTTGCCGGAATCGTAATCGGTGTCGTCGTTCGAGGGCAGTTCCGACGAATCGAGCTTGAAACCGGTGTTGTAGGGGTCGGCCTTATACTTGACGTCATCGAAGACGAAGAATTCAGCTTCCGGGCCGACGAAGATCGTATCACCGATGCCCGAGGCCTTCAGGTAGGCTTCGGCCTTCTTGGCAGTGCCGCGCGGGTCGCGGTTATAGGCCTCGCCGGAGACCGGATCGAGAATGTCGCACATGATCACCATGGTCGACTGAGCGAAGAACGGATCCATATGGACGGTTGCCGGATCGGGCATCAGCACCATGTCGGATTCGTTGATGGCCTTCCAGCCAGCGATCGAAGAGCCGTCGAACATGACGCCATCGGCAAACATGTCCTCGTCCACAGCTACGACGTCCATCGTCACGTGCTGGAGCTTGCCCTTGGGATCGGTGAAGCGAAGGTCGACGAATTTCACGTCGTTATCCTTGATCTGCTTCATGATTTCTTTAACGGTCGCCATGTGTTTCTTCCCTAATGTTATGACGATTTCACCCCGCACTTGCGGCGGGGCGTTTAGATGGCGTCGACGCCGGTTTCACCCGTGCGAATGCGAACGACTTCCTCGACATTCGACACGAAGATCTTTCCATCACCAATACGGCCAGTTTGTGCTGCGGTGCGGATCGCATCGATGACGCGCTCGACATTTTCGTCCGCGAGCACGACTTCCACCTTCACCTTCGGCAGAAAATCGACCACATATTCGGCACCCCTGTAGAGTTCCGTATGGCCTTTCTGACGACCGAAACCCTTAGCTTCGGTGACGGTGATACCCTGCAATCCGACTTCCTGAAGGGCTTCCTTCACTTCATCAAGTTTGAACGGCTTGATGATCGCCTCGATCTTTTTCATGAGAAAATATCTCTCTGCTTCTCTCCCGTTAAGCGGGTCTAGCCCGCCCCGCGTGATTCATGCACAATATGTGCCAGACTCCGGCTGCAAACTCTGTTTTTTGCCAACAGAAACCGCGCGACATTTGCGATCATGCGCAAATTCCGACAAAAAACCAGTATGTTCGTGAGAGAAAGCCGAACTTTTTTGCCGCAGTCGCGCGTTTGGTTGAGGGGACGTAAAACGCCGGTCGGGCGAAGGAAATGGCGAGGTCAAAATAATTGCATATGCACAAAATATCACCATTACTGGGCGACGAATGCCCTTGGTGAGGCATCCTTGCAGCTGGTATATGTTTGGGCATCTTGCTGATTTGATTAAAATAAGGGCAAAGGCTGAAAAATGCTTCTCATCGAACCGGACGCTGTCGCCAAGATTGATTCCGCCTGTATCACCTCCGGCATTCCGGGCTTTGCCCTGATGAATGTAGCGGGCAGGGCGGTGTCGGCGGCCGCCCTGCGGGATTATCCCGGTGCTCTGCGTTATGTCGTGCTGGTCGGTCCCGGCAACAATGGCGGCGATGGTTATGTTGCCGCCAAAGCCCTTATCGAGGCCGGTGCGACGGTGGCGCTTTTCCGGCTGTTTGACGGTCAGCCGACCACTGACGATGCGAAAAGGGCGGCGGCCGAATGCGCGTGTCCGGTTCAAAAGCTTGAAGAATATGTCCCCATGAAAGGCGATGTGGTGATCGATGCGGTCTTTGGGGCCGGATTGACCCGTGGCCTGCCGGCGTCCCTGATCGCCTGTATCGACAAGGTCCAATCCGCTGGCCTGCCCGTCATCGCGGTCGATATTGCCAGTGGCGTCTGTGGCCGCACCGGTCGTATTCTGGCGGGCGCCCTTCATGCCGATCTGACGGTGACTTTCATGGCGCCGAAGATCGGTCAGATGCTGCTTCCGGGCCGGATCCATAGCGGTCGTCTGGAGGTGATCGATATCGGAACGCCGCTGCGCCTGCTGGAGAGATTTGCGTCGTCGACCGGCATCAACCATCCGGCGGTTTGGCAAATCTATTCGGGGCCGCGCGCGGCCGATACCCACAAGTACAGTCACGGCGCGCTGACAGTTTTTTCCGGCGGCGCGAGCCAGTCGGGGGCAGCGAGGCTCGCTGCCGCTGCGGCATTACGGGCTGGCGCCGGGCTCGTCACCATCGCGGCCCCGACCGAGGCCATGGCAGTCAATGCCAACCATATGACGGCGATCATGCTAAGGGAGGTGGATGATCAAAACGATCTTGCGCAGCTTCTCGAAGACAAGCGCCTGCAGACCTTCATTCTCGGGCCGGGCTTCGGTGTTGGCGACAAGGCTCGCGACTTTGCGCTGGCGCTTGCGACGCGCAGGCTGGTTCTCGATGCCGATGCGATCACCTCCTTCCGGGATCGACCTGAGGATCTGTTCGATGCCTTCGCCTTGGGCGAGACGCGGCTGATCCTGACCCCGCACGACGGAGAATTTTCGCGCCTCTTTCCGGATCTGGCTGCCAATCAAGCCCTTTCGAAAGTCGAGCGCGCCCAACACGCTGCCCGACGAGCCCATGCGGTCGTCATTCTCAAGGGAGCCGACACAGTGATCGCCGATCCGGCAGGTCGGGCGACCATCAATATCAATGCGCCGCCGAGCCTTGCCACCGCCGGTTCGGGCGATGTGCTGGCCGGTTTGTGTGGCGCATTCCTTGCACAGAATTATCCCGCCTTCGCGGCTGCCTGCGCCGCCGTCTGGCATCACGGCGATGCGGCACAAAGGGCAGGCGCCGGCCTGACAGCCGAGAGATTGATCAATTTTATTGAAACGTGAATTTGAAAAACTCGCGTACGGCCTTTCGCCAGACCTGATAGACCAGAAAGAACCGACTCCTGGGGCAGGGAATGGAGAAGCGCATGCGGCCGTTGGATATTCTTCTCTTGATTTGCGTTGCGGCCGTCTGGGGCTTCAATTTTGTCGTCATCAAGCTCGGGATCGGTAGTTTTCCACCACTGCTCTTTTCCGGATTGCGCTTCCTGTTTGCCGCTTTGCCGCTCGTTTTCTTCATCGGGAAACCGGATGTTCCGCTGAGGATCATCATCGGCATCGGCCTCGTCCTGGGCGTGGTGAAGTTCTCGCTGCTCTTCATCGGCATGGATATCGGCGTGTCCCCCGGGCTCGCCTCGCTGCTCCTGCAATCGCAGGCCTTCTTCACTGTCATTCTCGGCATGATGGTCTATGGCGATCGGCCGCGCCCGTTGCAGATCGTCGGCATGCTGGTTGCCTTTGCCGGTATCGCCGTCATCGCTTCGACGGTGGATGCGAGCTTCACGTTGACGGGTCTCACCCTGGCTATTGGCGCCGCCATTGCCTGGGCCTTTTCCAACATGCTGATGCGCAAGGCTGGCAAGGTGGATATGCTACAGTTGATGGTCTGGGTCAGTCTGGTGCCGCCACTGCCGCTCTTCCTGATTTCGGCGACCTTCGAAGGCTGGGATCGTGATATGGCGGCGCTGTCGCATCTTTCCTGGCAGGGAATCGGGGCCGTTGCCTATATCGCCTATTTCGCCACCATTTTCGGCTTTGCCGTCTGGGGGGCGATGATCCGGCGCTATGGAACCGCGACGGTCGCACCGTTTTCGCTGCTGGTTCCGATTTTCGGCATGTCATCCTCGGCGATCGTGTTCGGCGAAGCGTTCGGCCCACTCCGGGTCCTTGCCGCGCTCCTGATCGTGATCGGCCTCATCCTCAATGTCGTCAATCCGGCCTGGTTCTCGCGCACGACGAGCCCGGCAAATTGATGGCGCCACAGACGGACGTCAGAGGAGCCGGCTGGTGCGCAACTGGCCGGCTTGCGCCAGCACCGGGTAGGCGATCGAAACGAGCAACGAGTTGATTTCCTTGAGATCCCGCATCGTATCGATGTGGATCGACGAGGAATCGATGCTTGTGACGTTGCCGCCCAGCCGCCGGATATGGTTTTCCTCGCTGTTGCGCACCATTTCGCGCACGATTTCCTTTTCGGCCACCAACTGTCGGGCATGGTCGAGATCGCGATTGACGATGAGATTGAAGGCAAGCCTTGCATTGCGCACCACGCGCTGGTGCATGGTTGTCAGTTCCTTGAGGCCCTGTTCGGAGAAACTGGCGCCGCGCGCCTGCTTCTTGCGGGCCTTGATCAGCATGCTCTGCGAAATGATATCGCCGACCTGCTCGAGATTGATGGTGGCCTCGATCAGTTCCTGCTGGCGTCGCGCTGCATCGGCATTGAGATCGCCGGCAGCGATTTTCGCCAGATAGAGTTTAATCTCGCGATTGAAGCGGTCGACCGAATCGTCCAGCCGCTCGATCTGCTTCATCTGCGGCTCGTCGGGATGCAGGAAGGCATCGAAGATGCGTGTCAGCATCACCTCGATCCGGTCGCACATGCCGATGATTTCGCGGGTAGCGTTGTCGAGCGCACGTGGCGGATTGGTGAGATCGGATGGATTGAGCGCGCTGAGTTGCGTCATCTCCTCGCCATCGTCCTTTTTCGGATCGGCAATCCATTTGTCGAGCAATCCGGCCACCGTTCCAGCAAAGGGCAGGCCGAGAACCATGACGATGGCATTGGCAGCCACATGCAGCCAGACGATCGCATCGGCCGGCGTAGCGAAATGAACGGTCAGATCGAACTTCCACACGAGCTGTAGCGCAAGCGCAAAGACCATGCCGAAGCCGCGGATAAGCACATTGCCGAGCGGCACGATCCGAGCCGCCTTTTCATCGCCCCGCGTCAGCATGGCGCCTATCACTGCGCCGCCGAAATTGACGCCGAGCACGAAGGGGATGATCAGGACCGGGGGAACCAGACCGTGGCTGGCAAGCGACGCCAACAGCAGGATGGTCGCCACGCTCGAATGAAAGAGCCAGGCCAGAAGCGCCGCCAGCGCAAAGGCGGTGACCCAGTCCTGCTCGAGATATCCCATGATGATCGGCAGGACATGGCTGTCCTTGAGCGGCTGCGAGGCTTCGCCGATCAGCCGCAGTGACAGAAGCAGCAGGCCGAGGCCGAAGAAGATGCGCCCCATTTCCTGCCAGCGGCGCGCGGTGGTGCGATAGGCGATGGTTCCGGCAATCAGGAAGATCGGCACCAGAAGCGACAGATCGCGCCGGAGAATTCGGGTGACGAAAGCCGAACCGAGATCGGCACCGAGCAGGGCGGAAATGCCGATGGTTGCAGCCACGTAGCCCGAGGCCGTGAAGCCGGAGACGATGAGGGCGACTGCCGTCGCGCTCTGCAATGCAATGGCCAGGAAGAAACCGGCAACGGCCGCCTTGAACGGATTGCTCAGCGCCGAGCGCATCCGCTCCCGCAACACCTCGCCATAGGCGCGCTCGATACCGGTACGAACCATGCGGGTTGCCCACAGCAACAGGGCAACCGCGCCGGCGAGATTGATGAAAATGATCGAACCGCTCAAGGCCTGCCCCTCCTGGGGATAGAAAAGATCGCTACGCGAACTTGAGAATTATCACCTTGAACTGTATCGGACCTTTCCAGTCGGCGTTCAATCACAATTGCGTCGCGACTGTTCCCATCGCGGCATATGTGACAGTTTTATGACAATTTAAGCGGCGCTATTCCGCTGCCGCCTTCCGCGCCGGCCGCCGTTCCAGCAGTTCCTTGAGAAACTGGCCAGTATAGGAACGCTCGACCTTGACGATCTCTTCCGGTGTGCCCTGGGCGATCACTTCGCCGCCACCATCGCCACCTTCGGGTCCGAAATCGAGGATCCAGTCCGCAGTCTTGATCACTTCGAGATTGTGCTCGATGACGACGACCGAGTTGCCCTGGTTGACCAGTTCGTGCAGCACTTCGAGCAGCTTCGCGACGTCGTGGAAATGAAGGCCTGTCGTCGGCTCGTCGAGAATGTAGAGGGTGCGGCCGGTCGAGCGTTTTGACAGTTCCTTGGCAAGCTTGACGCGCTGGGCTTCGCCGCCCGAAAGCGTGTTGGCCTGCTGGCCGATCTTGATATAGCCGAGGCCGACATCGCGAAGCGAAATCAGCTTGTCGCGCACTGCGGGAACCGCCGAGAAGAACTCGCAGCCTTCTTCGACCGTCATGTCGAGCACGTCGGAAATCGACTTGCCCTTGAAATGCACGTCGAGCGTTTCGCGATTGTAGCGTTTTCCGTGGCAGACATCGCAGGTGACATAGACATCCGGCAGGAAGTGCATCTCGATCTTGATGACGCCATCGCCCTGGCAGGCCTCGCAGCGGCCACCCTTGACGTTGAATGAGAAACGCCCGGCCTGATAGCCGCGCGCCTTGGCCTCCGGCAGGCCGGCAAACCAGTCACGGATCGGCGTAAAGGCGCCCGTATAGGTCGCGGGGTTGGAACGCGGCGTGCGTCCGATCGGCGACTGGTCGATGTCGATGACCTTGTCGATATGTTCGAAACCGTCGATCCGGTCATGTTCGGCCGGGTTTTCACGCGCGCCCATGACGCGGCGGGCAGCGGCCTTGTAAAGCGTTTCGATCAGGAAGGTTGATTTGCCACCGCCCGAAACGCCGGTCACCGCAGTGAAAATGCCGAGCGGCACCGAGGCCGTGACATTCTTGAGATTGTTGGCACGGGCGCCGATCACCTTGATCTCGCGACCCTTCTTGGCCTTGCGGCGCTCGGCGGGAACCGGAACGCCCATCTCGCCGGAGAGATATTTGCCGGTCAGAGAGTTCGGGTTGGCCATGATATCGGCGGGGGTACCTTCTGCTACCACCTTGCCACCATGGATGCCGGCCGCCGGTCCGATATCGACCACATGGTCGGACGTCAGAATCGCATCCTCGTCATGTTCGACCACGATAACAGTGTTGCCGATATCGCGCAGATGCTTGAGCGTTTCGAGGAGCCGCGCATTGTCGCGCTGGTGCAGGCCGATCGACGGTTCGTCAAGAACGTAAAGCACGCCCGTCAGGCCCGATCCGATCTGCGAGGCCAGTCGGATCCGCTGGCTTTCGCCGCCCGACAAAGTGCCAGAATTGCGCGATAGCGACAGATATTCGAGGCCGACATCGTTGAGGAAGCGCAGGCGGTCGCGGATTTCCTTGAGAATGCGCACCGCAATCTCGTTCTGCTTCTGGCTGAGATGGTCGGGAAGCGTCTTGAACCATTCGTTGGCGATCCGGATCGACATGTTCGACACTTCGCCGATATGCAGCCCGTGAATTTTCACCGCGAGCGCCTCCGGCTTCAGGCGGAAGCCGGAGCAGGCCGGGCAGGGGGCCTGACTCATGTAACGTTCGATTTCCTCACGCGACCAGGCGCTATCTGTTTCTTTCCAGCGGCGCTCAAGGTTGGGCACCACGCCTTCGAAGGTCTTGGTGGTCTGGTAGGACCGGGCGCCATCAGCATAGTTGAAGGTGATTTCACGCGCGCCGGTGCCATTGAGAATGGCCTCCTGCGCTTCGGGCTTCAACTCGCTCCAGCGGTTGGAAAGCTTGAAACCATAGGCCTTGCCGAGCGCCTCTAGCGTCTGGTTGTAATAGGGCGACACCGATTTCGCCCATGGCGCCACCGCGCCGTCGCGCAACGTCCGCTCCGGTTCCGGCACGATCAGATCCGGATCGATCTTCATCTGGCTGCCGAGACCGTCGCAGGTCGGGCAGGCGCCGAACGGATTGTTGAACGAAAAGAGCCGCGGCTCGATTTCCGGGATCGTGAAGCCGGAGACCGGGCAGGCAAACTTCTCCGAGAAGAGAATGCGTTCGTGCGTTTCGTTGAGGCTCTTGTTGGCCGAGCCGCCTTCCGCCGTTTCTTCCGGCGGCAACGGCTTGTCGGCGAATTCCGCGACCGCGAGGCCTTCGGCGAGTGTCAGGCAGGTTTCGAGACTGTCGGCGAGACGGGCCGCCATGTCGGGTCGCACGACGATACGATCGACCACGACATCGATGTCGTGCTTGTATTTCTTGTCGAGCGCGGGCGCATCGGCGATCTCATGGAACTTGCCGTCGATCTTGACGCGCTGGAAGCCCTTCTTCATCAGTTCGGCGAGTTCCTTCTTGTACTCGCCCTTGCGACCGCGCACCATCGGCGCCAGGATATAGAGACGGGTTCCTTCCTCGAATGCGAGGATACGGTCGACCATCTGGCTCACTGTCTGGCTTTCGATCGGAAGCCCGGTGGCCGGCGAATAGGGAATGCCGACGCGCGCAAAGAGAAGACGCATATAGTCATGGATTTCGGTGACCGTGCCGACGGTCGAGCGCGGGTTGCGCGACGTCGTTTTCTGCTCGATCGAAATGGCAGGCGACAGACCCTCGATCTGGTCGACATCCGGCTTCTGCATCATCTCGAGGAACTGCCGCGCATAGGCAGACAGGCTCTCAACATAGCGACGCTGGCCTTCGGCATAGATCGTGTCGAAGGCAAGCGAGGATTTGCCGGATCCCGAAAGCCCAGTCATCACGATCAGGCTGTTCCGGGGCAGGTCGATATCGACGCCCTTCAGATTATGTTCGCGCGCGCCGCGGATGGAAATGGTCTTCAATTCGCTCATGAGATGGAAGCTCGTCCGATGACAGGGTTCACCGACCGGTGATATGGTGCGGTGCGATACCTTCTACGTAGTGCCTGTGGCCTTGGATTGGCAAGGGCTGACGCCAATGCCAAAGGCCTGCCGGCTCGACTCTGTTGACAAGTCCTAGCGCAAGCCATAGAACAAATAAAGAACAATCTCGATGGTTGGACTAAAGCTGTGGATGACGGCAGGACGGGGGCGCAGAGACCGGACTGAACCGTTATGGCTGGTTCGAATGTGACGCGCGGCCAGTGGCCGCTTTTTGAGGATGGGACGATGGCGGGTAGCGTGAACAAGGTCATTCTGATCGGTAATGTCGGAGCCGATCCTGAAATTCGCCGCACGCAGGATGGTCGACCGATCGCCAATCTGCGCATTGCGACGTCCGAAACATGGCGCGACCGCAACAGTGGCGAACGCCGTGAAAAGACCGAATGGCATACGGTCGTTGTCTTCAACGAAGGCCTTTGCAAGGTCGTCGAACAATATGTGAAGAAGGGCGCCAAGCTCTATATCGAAGGCGCGCTGCAGACCCGCAAATGGCAGGACCAGAACGGCAACGATCGTTATTCGACCGAAGTGGTGCTGCAAGGCTTCAACTCGACCCTGACCATGCTCGATGGTCGCGGCGAAGGCGGCGGCGCCTCGGGCGGTCGCGGGCAGGGCGGTTATGACCAGGGTGGTTACGACGATTATGGAACGCCGCCGGCGCGCAGCGCACAGCCGTCCGGTCGTTCGTCGTCACCGGCCCCGTCTTTCTCGCGCGACATGGATGACGATATCCCGTTCTGAGAACCCGACGGCCTTGAGCGCGCGCCATGATCGCTGAAATCGGCGTCTATGGCGGTTTGTTTCTGGCGTCACTTGTCGCGGCGACCATTCTGCCGATGCAGTCGGAAGCTGCTCTTGCGGGGCTGATCCTGACCGGAGACTATCCGGTCTGGCTTCTGGTGCTTGTGGCGTCCTCAGGGAACATTCTCGGCTCCGTGATCAACTGGTTGCTCGGTCGCGGCATCGAACATTATCGCGATCGACCCTGGTTTCCAGCCGATGCCGAAAAGCTGGCGCGCGCCGGTCGCTGGTATCGTCGCTACGGCAAGTGGTCGCTGCTTTTTGCCTGGCTTCCGATTGTCGGTGATCCGTTGACAGTGGTGGCCGGCATCCTGCGCGAACCGTTCTGGCCGTTTCTGGCCCTGGTTTCTGTCGGCAAGTTCGCCCGTTATGCCGTGCTGGCGATGATGGTCGGCTGAGACCGGCGCCCAGTCCCTAAGGTCCCGAATAGACGGTCAATGTCGCCCGCAATCCATCGATCACGAATTGGACGGCGAGGGCGGACAGAAGCACGCCGAGCAAGCGCGTCATGATCGCGCGCCCGGTCTGGCCGAGGATGCGGTCGAGCCGGTCGGCAATCACCAGCGCTGCAAAAATGATCGCAAACACCACGGCGATGACGCCGAGCAGCTGGATGCGTTCCAGAGGCGCCGGAAAATTGCCGGCCAGCAGGATGGTGGCGGAAATCGCCCCGGGTCCGGATATCAGCGGGATGGCGAGCGGGAAGACCGCGAGATTGTGAATATGGTCGCGGGTAATCGCCGTTTCCGACGCCTTTTCCTTCCGGTCCTGCCGCTTTTCGAAGATCATCTCGAAGCCGATGAAGAAGAGCAGCAAGCCGCCGGCGATGCGGAAGGCTGGCAGCGAGATGCCGAGCAGGCTCAGAAGTCCCGCACCGGTGACAGCGAAAACGGCCAGGATGAAGAAGCCGATGATGGTGCCGCGCAGGGCGGTCTGCCGCCGTTCGGCCCGGTTCATGCCGGCCGTCAGACCGAGAAAGATCGGCGCCAGCCCGGGAGGATCGGTGGTCACCAGAAGCGTGGTGAAGGCGTTGATGAGCTGATCCAGTCCTGCCATGGCGTCCCCCTGCCGTTCAACAATCTATAGAGGCTGGGCCAGCATTCGACAAGCGTGCCGAAATCCGTTGGTTTCAAGCTTTTGCGGGTAAAAGAACTGTTCATAAGGTGCCCGAAAATTGGCCCTTTTGAAGCCTATCGGCTATAAGGACAAGATGATTCCTGCAATCGAAGAATGTGAACGACTTGACTGAACTGACAACACCAGGCGGCAAGGGCCCGAGCGGCATCGAGCCAATCTCCATCGTCGAGGAAATGCAGCGCTCCTATCTCGATTACGCCATGAGCGTGATCGTGTCGCGTGCGCTTCCCGATGTCCGTGACGGCCTCAAGCCGGTTCATCGCCGCATCCTTTTCGGAATGAACGAGCTGGGGCTCGACTGGAACAAGAAATATGTGAAGTCGGCGCGCGTGACCGGCGACGTGATGGGTAAATATCACCCGCACGGCGATGCTGCGATCTATGACGCACTGGCCCGCATGGCGCAGGATTGGTCGCTGCGCATGCCGCTGATCGATGGTCAGGGCAATTTCGGTTCGGTTGACGGCGATCCGCCAGCCGCCCAGCGTTACACCGAATGCCGCCTTCAGAAGGTGGCCCATTCGCTGCTCGACGATCTCGACAAGGAAACGGTCGATTTCCGGGATAACTACGACGGCACCATGCAGGAACCGGTCGTCATCCCGGCGAAGTTTCCGAACCTGCTGGTCAATGGCGCCGGTGGCATCGCCGTCGGCATGGCCACCAACATTCCGCCGCACAATCTGACCGAAGTCATCAATGCCTGCATTGCGCTGATCGATGATCCGGCGCTCGACCTTCTGAAGATCATGGAAATCGTCCCGGGTCCGGATTTCCCGACCGGCGCCATGATTCTCGGTCGCGCGGGCATTCGTCAGGCTTACGAGACCGGTCGCGGTTCGGTCATCATGCGCGGTCGGGCCCGCATCGAGCCGATGCGAAACGACCGCGAACAGATCATCATCACCGAGATTCCCTATCAGGTGAACAAGTCGACGATGATCGAAAAGATGGCCGAGCTGGTGCGCGACAAGCGCATCGAGGGCATTTCCGACCTGCGCGACGAGAGCGACCGCGATGGCTATCGCGTCGTCATCGAGCTCAAGAAGGATGCCAATGCCGAGGTGATCCTCAACCAGCTTTATCGCTACACGCCGCTGCAGACCTCGTTCGGCTGCAACATGGTGGCGCTGAACGGCGGCAAGCCGGAACAGCTGACCCTGATCGACATGCTCAAGGCCTTCATCACCTTCCGCGAGGAAGTGGTGAGCCGGCGCACGAAATACCTTCTGCGCAAGGCGCGTGATCGTGCCCATGTGTTGGTTGGTCTCGCTATTGCCGTTGCCAATATCGATGAGGTGATCAACCTAATCCGGCGCGCGCCGGATCCGAGCACCGCTCGCGAACAGTTGATGACCCGCCGCTGGCCGGCCGGCGATGTCGAGCCGCTGGTTCGGCTGATCGACGATCCGCGCCACCGGATCAATGAGGACGGTACCTACAATCTCTCCGAGGAACAGGCCCGCGCCATTCTCGACCTGCGCCTGCAGCGCCTGACGGCGCTCGGTCGCGACGAAATCGGCGACGAACTCAACAAGATCGGCGAGGAGATCAAGGACTACCTCGAAATCCTCGGCTCGCGCCTGCGCATCATGACCATCGTCAAGGATGAACTGGCAGCCGTTCGCGATGAATTCGGCACCCCGCGCCGGACCGAGATCGCCGATGGCGGTCCGGACATGGATGACGAGGATCTGATTGCCCGCGAGGATATGGTGGTCACCGTCTCGCATGCGGGCTATGTCAAGCGCGTTCCGCTCGCCACCTATCGCGCCCAGCGCCGTGGCGGCAAGGGCCGGTCCGGCATGGCAACGCGCGACGAGGATTTCGTCACGCGCCTGTTCGTCGCCAACACGCATACGCCGGTTCTGTTCTTCTCTTCGCGCGGTATCGTTTACAAGGAAAAGGTCTGGCGCCTGCCCATCGGCACACCCCAATCCCGCGGCAAGGCGCTTATCAACATGCTGCCGCTGGAACCCGGCGAACGCATCACCACCATCATGCCGCTGCCGGAAGACGAGGATAGCTGGGCCAACCTCGATGTGATGTTCGCGACCACCCGCGGCACCGTCCGGCGCAACAAGCTCAGCGATTTCATCCAGGTCAACCGCAACGGCAAGATCGCGATGAAACTTGAGGAAGAGGGCGATGAAATCCTCTCGGTGGAAACCTGCACGGAATTCGACGACGTCTTGCTGACCACGGCACTCGGCCAGGCAATCCGCTTCCCGGTCGATGAAGTGCGCGTCTTTGCCGGCCGTAACTCGATCGGTGTCCGCGGCCTGACGCTGGCCGAAAGCGACCGGCTGATTTCGATGACGATCCTGCATCACGTCGATGCGGAGGCTTCCGAGCGGGCGGCCTATCTCAAGCGCGCTGCGGCTGAGCGCCGGGCTCTGGGCGTCGATGAAGAAGATATCGCGCTTGTCGGTGAGGATGTCGGCGAAGTCGGCGATCTCACAGAGGAGCGGTATCAGGAACTCAAGGCGCGCGAGCAGTTCGTGCTTACCGTTTCCGAGCGTGGTTATGGCAAGCGGTCTTCGTCTTACGATTTCCGCACCTCGGGCCGTGGTGGCAAGGGTATTCGTGCCACCGATACCTCCAAGACCAACGAGATCGGTCAGTTGGTGGCGGCTTTCCCGATCGAGGATGCCGACCAGATTATGCTGGTATCCGATGGCGGCCAGCTGATCCGCGTACCGGTCAACGGTATCCGCATCGCCAGCCGTGCCACCAAGGGCGTCACCATCTTCTCGACCGCCGCCGATGAAAAGGTCGTGTCGGTGGAACGGATCAGCGAACCCGAAGGCGATGATGAAGCCGAAGGCGAGGGAATGGGTGGAGAGTCTGACCAGACCTGATCCCTGAACCGGAGATCGAAAATCAAGGCCGGCTCCATTCGTGGATGCCGGCCTTTTCATTTTCTAAAGTTCAGGTGAGATCGAAATGGTCCGGCGGCAGGCCGGAGCGGGCGCGGTCGAGCATGAGGAGATAGGCGCGCTCGAGGTTTCGCGTCATGCGGACCGGATCAAATAAAGGCGATGTTTCGCGCGCAGTCGCTAGGTGACTGCGGATGTCCTCGCGATAGCCATGATCGCTTGCCAACCTGATCGCGAGAGCCACATAGGCTTCATCATCCGGAGCTACGAGTTCGTCGAGCCGGACCGAATGCAGGAGGCTCTGGCTCACGCGGGCCTGATAGGCCTGTCCCTGAGCGGTGACAACCGGGACGCCGGCGCGCAGCAGATCCGCCGTCGTCGAATGGCCGTTATAGGGCAGGGTATCGAGTGCCAGATCCGCAAGGCCCAGTGTCGCGAGATAATCTGACATGCCGAGCTTGGCAGTGAAGAAGATGATCCGGTCCTCGGCAATGTCCTGGCGGCGGAACTCGTCGAGGCAGCGCCGCTGTGCTTCAGGCTCGGCGCAGCGAAGCCAGAGGTTGCTCTCTGGTGCTTGCTTGAGGATGCGGCTCCAGAGATCGATCGTTCGCGGTGTAATCTTGTAGAGCGCGTTGAAGGCGGAGAGAACAATCCGGTCATCCGGCAGCGACCAGTCGGCACGGCTCGTGGTCGCATCAGGATAGAAAGAGAGCGCCGGATTCGGCATCTGCACATCCGGCAGGCGGCAGATTTTCTGGTGGTAGTGCGGGAATGAAGTGGTCGGCGTGACGATCGGATCGGAGATCAGATAGTCGATATCGACGCCGGTCACTGTTCCCGGATAGCCGAGATAGGTTGCCGTGACCGGTGCATCGGTTAGCGCAAAAACTCCGAGCCGGGCTTCGGCCGTATGGCCCTTGAGGTCGACCAGAAGATCGATTCCATCGGCAGAAATTCTGGCCACGGCTTCGGCATCGCTCATCCGGTCGATATGGCAGAGCCTGTCCTTGAGGGCGGGTGGCCATCCTTGCTGCACCTTGCGCAATTCGGGTGGCGTGTGACAATAGAGCCGGAAATCGAAGCGCTGCCGGTCATGGTTGCGGAAGATTTCCGCCATCACCGACAGCATGACATGGTTGCCGAAATCGGCCGACACGTAGCCGATTCTCTGTTTTTCGCCGGCGGGACGAGGCGCGCGACGCGTTGGCCGTTGAGCGTTGTCTGTCCCTTGCGGCGTATCGAGGGCGGGCGCGGCAAGCTGTGCTTCGTTCTCGCACCAGTAGAGACGTTGAAGCGCCTGTTCTGCGGCGAAAACGGCGTGATTGGCCGGAACCTGCAGGTCCTGCATGGCGAGATCGAATTGTCGCAGCACCGGAAAATCCGCCACCTTTCGTGCCTGCGCGATCAATCGGGCCCGCAATCTGGCATCCTGCGGATGAGCGTTCACGCCGTCCTGGAGAATTCTATAGGCGCTTTCCGGTTCGCCGATGCGATCGAAGAAGTTGCCGGACCTGCGATGATAGTCGGCGCTCGCGGGGTCGATCTCGGCAAATCCGGCTGTAACGATCTCTTTGCGACCTGCCTGATGAACCATGCGCAGGATGCGGAATGCAAGGGTGAGATCCTGCGGATTTGCCGCAATGCAGGCAACAGCCATATCGGCCAGCGCATTCTGGTCTGCGAGTTGGAGATAGAGCAGGGCGGCGGTCTTCAGGCTGCCAGCGCGTTCCTTCGGATCGAGCGTATGGTGCCCAAGTGCAAGAAACGCGGTCGCGGCAAGGCGCGGTTGTTTCAGCTTGGCATGAAGATTGGCGAGCAGCGCCAGGTGCAGCGGATTTTGGATATCGTCGCGGTCGCGGCCTTGCAGTAATCTGGTGAGTGCCAGGTCCCATGCGCCTTCGCGGTAAGCCGCCAGGGCAGCCTGCAGTCTGTCTTTTTCATCGTCGGTCATCGTCGGAGAGTGGCAAACCAACTTTGAGCGACGCTGACGAAAAAACCGGACGGCTGGAGGTCCGTCCGGTTCAAGAAATGCGAGGATCCACGGGGAGGATCAGATCCTCGCGTCGGGGAGGAGGTCAGAATGCGAGACGGCGATCGTTCGCAAGCCTATCGGCTTCGCTTTCGCGAATCGAATTGAGGATGGAGGAAACGGCGGTGGCGACGAACATAACGGCGATGAGGCCAGCCATGAAGGTCAGGGTCATGTACATCATTTCGGTTGCCTTTCGTTTCGTTGCATCGGTCTGGATGTGCTTCTCTCACATCCGTCGCTTTGCGTCTGTCACTCGGGGAACAGGTGCGGTTTCGACCTGTCCGTCTAACTTGACCCGATATAACCACAGACCATCTGATCGAGCCCTGAATGGCCCGTTCATTTGCCATTCACCTGATGCATAAACGGCACAGGCCATGGAATAGTTCCCGCATGGCGAAATTTTTTCTGCACATGGCGATAAGTTGGCGCGCAAGCGCTGCCGTTTGGCTGCGGGATAGATGAACGATCAGGCTTCTGGCAACGTGAGTCCGTTTGGCAAGGAGATCCAGAGAACCGTCTGCGCTTCCGGAGAATGGCGCGACAGATGGCCTTTGCCATGCGTATCTTCCACCAGAACGTAACTGCCGGCGGAAACGAAGCGCTTGTCGCCATCGCTTGTTTCATACTCGACCGAACCGTTGAGACGAACGGTCAAGACCGGTTCTGGAACCGTATGCCAGGACACTTCGCGCATGCCCGCCGGAATGAATGTCATGCGAACCCGTGAAGCAGGATAGCTGGCTGTCACTTCAAACGGTGTCGCGTCAGGGTGAACCGCAACAGGCGATGTCGGCAGATCGACCTCGTCGAAATGCGATTCTCCATCCGACGTTGAGAAGATGCGGAGACATTTCATCGAGCCAGCTCCATCCGGTTCCGAGAGGTTTTAGGGTCGTATCACAAGGGCCCGGAGAATGTCATGGAAGTCCTTGCCAGTGGGGCATGGCGCACTGGGAAATGGGACGTACCCGCTTACAGATCATTATCGCATAAGATAGATTATGGAACTAAACTGTTGAGCTATCCGATGATCCGTTGGTCCATATCACGTCCGGCCTGATTGACGATCGCCAGCGCCGCACGGTGCAGAATCTGCTGATCGAGTGGATCTATGGACATTCCGGTGAGCTTTTCCAGGCGCTCGCTCACCTTTTCCGGCGCTGTCCTGAAGTTTTGCAGCCGCGCCAGAGCCGTTTTCCGCCAACGCGACGCGTGGGCTCCCGACGCATCGTCGTCAGTTGACCGCAGGTGGTCGATGGCGTCCACGATCGCGACCATGTCCGCGGCATCGCGCAGAAGCTTCGCTTCGGACAGTCCGGCACGTTCGCCCCAATAGAAAACCATCAGCACGCGATGCAGAAAGAGACTGCGCCAGACGGCGACCCGAGACGGCTGCAAACCGGCTTGTGCGAAATGGGCCAGATCATCGAGCATGGCGATACGAACGGACCAGTAGCGCCGGCCGACATCGACCGGAAAGACAAGCTTGAAAGCGACCATCGCAATCAGAGGCCCGGTCAGCACGGCAATCGCCGAGACAATCGAATAAGGCACAGTCATCGTCTGCGGC
This sequence comes from Fluviirhizobium alvei, assembly GCF_030551875.1. Lineage (GTDB taxonomy): Bacteria > Pseudomonadota > Alphaproteobacteria > Rhizobiales > Rhizobiaceae > Rhizobium_E > Rhizobium_E alvei. The sequence goes on from NZ_JAUOZU010000006.1 coordinate 577,921, forward strand.
CAGACCGGCTGCAGAAGCAGAAGCGCGACCATATTGAAATCGAACGCCAGACGGGCTGTCTTCCTGTGAGCAACCAACAAGGCTCCGATCAGGATGACCGGAACCATCCATCCGATCATTCCTGCGGAACTGTCCGCCCACGGCCAGAAGATCCAGCGGCAGACGAGCGCCGCAACCGCACCCAGCAACTGGCCGGCAAAGATCCATCGTAGCGTCAGCACCGGATTTTCGAAGGTCGAAAACACCGACAGCATGATCGCCGTGCCGAGAAGCATGAATCCGCCAATTTCAGAACCGCTGACGAACCAGAGGCCACCAACGGCGGCCATGGCGATGAATATGCGGATGCCGGATCGGGCCGCCATGCGCCCGTCCCGATGAATCGGCGTAGCGGCTCCCGTAACGTCAATCTGGTCCAGGGCGCGGTAGGCTTCCGTAAGGTCATGCAACGTGCGTTGCAGAGCGCGGTCGCTCGCTCTGCGTTCGAGTTGCGCCATCGCAAGAAGCGTGTCGGCAGTGTCGTCATTCAGAGGAAATGTTGTGGCGGAGGTTCCGTCGGCGGACACATGCTGCAACTTGAGAACCACTGCCGTCAGTGTGGCAAGAAGCGCCCTCACCTTCCTTGTTTCCTGTCGCGCTTTGCGGGATCGCGAGGCATTGGCATCGAGGATGCCTTCCAGCGCAGCCAATTCTCCAATCGAAACCCGCGACGCTGTGGATCCATCGGGGGAGCCTGCCAGGACGTTCTGGACATCGAGGAGGATGCGCCGTGTCAATGCGCGCGCCCGTTCGACCGGGCTCATATCGCCACCATCATCGGCAAAGATCCAGCCGATCACCAGGGCCGCCAGCACACCGAGCGCGACCGTCAGCAGCCTGTCGATGCCGATTGCCGCAACATGGGTCGGATGCGCGGCATCCAGCAGCGTTACCATGCCGGCCGTGTAACCAGACAGCATCGCGGCATAGGATGCATAGCCGCGCAGCATGTTGCCAATGAAGGCACAAAGCGCCATCCAGATCGCCATGCCGAGAACGATCAAGGGAATCGCGTTTCCGGCAACCAGCATCAGGCAAAGTCCGAAAGCGGCGCCAATCAGCGTTCCGAGAAGACGGGCGAGACTCTTTTCCAACAAGTGGCCGCGCAATGGCTGTGATACGGCCCATACCGTCATCGCAGACCATTGCGGATGCTCAAGACCAAGCAGAAAGGCAAAGAGAAGCGCGAGGCAGGCTGCGAAAGCGGTGCGGAAAGCGAATGGCAGCCGTGACGTTTCAAAACCGCAGGAGGAAAGAACGTTCATTCGGTCGTCCCGCGCCTCGTCCGAACAATCCCCCGTTCGATCCGGTCAAACATGGTGAGGCTCTGATCGATCTCCTCATCGGACACGTCGGCCAGCATGGCCGTCTCGATCTCTTCGAGGATCGCATAGACAGAGACAAGCGTTTGGCGCCCCTTGTCCGTCAGGATGATAAGCCGCGAACGCCGGTCCCGCTCCGAAACCCGACGCTCGACCAGATCCTGTCTGGCCAGAATATCGAGCAAGCGCACCAGCGTCGAATTGTCCACGCCACACCGCTGGGCGAGCTCGGTCTGGGAAACAGCATCGCCCGACCGGTCAAGATGCACGAGTGGCGGCCATACAGCATCGCTGAGACCGATATCGGAGAGCCGTTCGTCAAGGGCTTGCCGCCAGCGACGAGCAAGGCCGACAAGGGCAAAGCCGAAACGGGCGCGTGATACTATGGAATTCTTCGTCATTCACATTGGTTAGAATATAAATGATTTGAATTCAAATTATATTTACAGGCCGAAATGGCCTGTTCTATCGGCCAACCGGCCTCAGATGATCAGGTTGGCGACGATTTCATTGTTGGTAATGTCTTCATAGCCGAGACCGGCCTGTTCGAAACGCTCCATCAGACCGACGAAATTGTCGCGGTCCTTCGTCTCGATCCCGATCAGGATCGAGCCGAAGTTGCGGGCGGATTTCTTGAGATACTCGAATCGCGCAATATCATCGTCGGGTCCGAACAGGTTCAAAAGATCGCGCAGAGCTCCCGGACGTTGCGGCAACCGCATGATGAAGTACTTCTTCAGCCCCGAATAGCGCATGGCGCGCTCTTTGACATCCGGAAGCCGCTCGAAATCGAAATTGCCGCCGGAGACCACGCAGATGACGGTCTTTCCCTTAAGCTTATCGCGTCCGATCGCCTCAAGCGCGGCGATCGATAGCGCGCCGGCAGGCTCAAGCACGACGCCTTCGACATTCAGCATCTCGATGATCGGAACGCAGATGGCATTTTCCAAGATCAGCAGCACCTGATCGGGGGAGAAATCCTTAAGTGCCGCGTAATTCAGATCGCCGATCCGGGCTACGGCGGCACCATCGACGAAATTGTCGACTTTCGGCAATGTCACAACCGCATGTGCCTCGAGGCTTTTCTTGAGGCTGGGCGCTCCTGTCGGTTCGGCAAAGACGAAGGCTTCCTTTGGCAGTTGATCACCGAGATAACCGGTGATCCCCGCGGAAAGCCCACCGCCACCGACCGGCATCACCACGAGATCGGGCATCATGCCCTCCGGCAACTGGGTGACGAATTCGGCGGCAACGGTCGCCTGCCCTTCGATGATATCCGCATGGTCGAACGGCGGTACCATATAGCCGTTTGTGGTTTCTGCATGGGTCCTTGCCGCGGCGTAGCACTGGTCGAAAATATCGCCGATCAGCTTGATGGTGATGAAGGAGCCGCCGAACATTCGAGTCTTGTCAATCTTCTGCTGCGGTGTTGTCACCGGCATGAACACGACACCCTGAACACCGAAATGCCGGCAAACGAAGGCAAAGCCCTGGGCATGGTTGCCCGCTGAGGCGCAGACGAATGTCGTATCACCCTTGCCGCTGCCAATGACCTTGCGCATGAAGTTGAAGGCACCACGGATCTTGTAGGAACGGACCGGCGACAGGTCCTCGCGCTTGAGCCAGATCTCGGCGCCATAGCGCCGGCTCAGATGTTCGTTCAGTTGCAGTGGCGTTTCGGGAAACAGTTCCCGCATGGCCAGCAAGGCCTCATCAACATTCGCGCGCAGCATCGCCCTCACCGTCTCTGGTTGAGGGTCCCCTATCGCATAGCGCTGTCGGCATGGCAAATGCGCCTGACGCATGCCAGACCGCCGATATTGGTCCAGTCAGAGCGCAGGAAGATCGCCGCGCTGCCAGTTTTCCTGCGTCTCCGCCATGAAATCGGCATAGCGGCCCTCTTCGATCGCCTTGCGGATGCCGCTCATCAGTTCCTGGTAATAATGGAGATTGTTCCAGGTCAGCAGCATTCCGCCCAGCGCTTCGTTGGACCGGACGAGATGATGCAGATAGGCGCGGGAATAATCGCGGGCCGCCGGGCAGGTCGATTCCTCGTCGAGCGGGCGCATATCCTCGGCATGACGGGCATTGCGGATATTGACCTTGCCGCGGCGCGTGAAGGCCAGACCGTGACGGCCCGAACGGGTCGGCATCACGCAGTCGAACATGTCGATTCCGCGGGCGACCGATTTCAGAATGTCATCCGGCGTCCCGACGCCCATAAGGTAACGCGGCTTCTCTGTCGGCAGATGCGGATTGACGGTTTCGATCATCTCCAGCATCACATGCTGCGGCTCACCGACCGCCAGGCCGCCGATCGCATAGCCCTTGAGATCGAGTGCCCGCAGCATTTCGGCGCTACGCACGCGCAGATCCGGCTGGTCGCCGCCCTGGACGATGCCGAACATCGCCTTGCCCGGCTGGTTGCCGAACGCCACCTTGCAGCGCTCCGCCCAACGAACCGACATTTCCATGGCACGTTCGATTTCCTTGCGCTCGGCCGGCAGAGCCAGGCATTCGTCGAGCTGCATCTGGATATCGGAATCGAGGAGACCCTGGATCTCGATCGACCGTTCCGGCGACATGAAATGCAGTTGTCCGTCGAGATGGCTCTTGAAGGTCACGCCCTTCTCGTCGAGCTTGCGAAGGCCCGACAGCGACATGACCTGGAAGCCGCCCGAATCCGTCAGGATCGGATGCGGCCAGCGAATGAGTTCATGCAGACCACCGAGGCGCGCCACCCGTTCCGGACCCGGACGCAGCATCAGGTGATAGGTATTGCCGAGAATGATATCGGCGCCGGTCTCGCGCACCTGATCGAGATACATCGCCTTGACGGTGCCGACGGTCCCTACCGGCATGAAGGCCGGTGTGCGGATCACGCCGCGCGGCATCGACACTTCGCCACGCCGGGCCTCGCCATCCGTGGTCAGAACCTGGAACTTGAATTCCGAATGCATCAGTCTTTCCTCGTCAGCAGGCTGGCATCGCCATAGGAATAGAAACGGTAGCCGGTGTTGATCGCATGCTCGTACGTGGCCCGCATCTCGTCGAGACCGGCCAGGGCAGACACCAGCATGAACAGCGTCGATCGCGGCAGATGGAAATTGGTGAACAGCCGGTCGACGATCCGGAATTTGTAACCGGGCGTGATGAAGATATCGGTCGCCCCCGACCAGGCTTTCAGCGTCCCATCCGGTGCCGCCGCACTTTCGAGAAGCCGGAGCGATGTCGTTCCGACCGAAATGACCTTGCCGCCGCGGGCGCGTACGGCATTGATCCGTTCGGCTGCGGCAGCATTGATGGTTCCGATCTCAAAATGCATCACATGATCGTCGGTATCGTCGGCCTTGACCGGCAGGAAGGTCCCCGCCCCCACATGAAGCGTCACGAAGGCACGCTCGACACCCATTGCATCGAGCCGGTCGAACAGGTCAGGCGTGAAATGAAGGCCCGCCGTGGGAGCGGCCACCGCCCCCTCCTCGCGCGCATAAATCGTCTGGTAATCGGAACGATCCCGACTGTCTTCCGGGCGCTTGGAGGCGATATAGGGCGGCAGCGGAATATGGCCGACCGCGGCAATTGCCTCATCCAGCGCCGCACCCGACAGTTCAAACCGCAGCGTGACTTCGCCGCCGTCGCCCTTTTCCTCGACCAGGGCCGAAAGCGAGCCAAGCAAGCAGGTTTCGGCCGCAGGACCGAACACCAGCCGATCGCCAACCTTGATGCGTTTGCCCGGACGGGCGAACGCCTTCCAGCAATCGAGTGCGGTGCGCATGTGGAGGGTCACCGAGACCGAAGCCTCATTGTCTCCCCTCACCCGCATTCCTTCAAGCTGGGCGGGAATGACCTTGGTGTCGTTGAAGACGAGAATATCGCCGGGAGAAACGAAATCGGTCAGATCCTTCACTTCAGCGTCGATGAAGCGACCGTCGGCTTGCGGCACGAGCAGACGTGCCGTATCGCGCGGATTTGCCGGTCTCAGGGCAATCCGTTCCTCGGGAAGGTCAAAATCGAACTGGTCTACGCGCATTGTCGTTCCGGTTGCCGCACCGGTTGGGTGAGGCTTCGCTCAAATAAAAACCGCCCCGGCCATATAGGCCGAGGCGGTAAAAGTCCAACGAAAAGCCTCAGGCGATGTCGGCTGCAACTTTCACGGAGATGATCGAGTCCGGATCCTGGACCGGCTCGCCCTTCTTGATCTTGTCGACATTGTCCATGCCTTCAATGACCTGACCCCAGACGGAATACTGCTTGTTCAGCCACGGTGCGTCGGTGAAGCAGATGAAGAACTGCGAGTTGGCCGAGTTCGGCATCTGCGAACGGGCCATCGAGCAGGTGCCGCGCACATGCGGCGTTGCCGAGAATTCGGCCTTGAGGTCCGGCTTGTCGGAACCGCCCATGCCGGCGCGCGACGGGTTGAAGGATGCAGAACCCTTCTTGCCGAACTTGACGTCACCGGTCTGGGCCATGAAATCGGCAATCACGCGGTGGAAAACGACGCCGTCATAGGCACCTTCGCGTGCCAGTTCCTTGATGCGTTCGACATGGCCGGGTGCCACCTGCGGCAGCATCTGGATCACCACCTTGCCCTGGGTGGTTTCCATCACGAGAGTGTTTTCCGGGTCCTTGATTTCAGCCATCCGGCTATCTCCTTTGGTTTGAACGATTATTTACCGACGGTGACCTTGATCATCCGGTCCGGATCCGTGACGCTGCCATTGTTGGCATCATCGCCACGCTTGATCTTGTCGACGAACTCCATGCCCGAAACGACCTTGCCGACGACGGTGTATTGACCATCGAGGAAGCGTCCCGGTGCAAACATGATGAAGAACTGCGAGTTGGCGGAATTGGGGTCCTGCGACCGCGCCATGCCGACAACGCCCCGCTCGAAGGGAACGCTGGAGAATTCCGCCTGAATATCGGGAAGATCAGAACCGCCCATGCCGGCCATCTCGGGCTGGAAGTTCTTTTCCATATTGCCATACTGCACATCGCCGGTCTGGGCCATGAAACCTTCGATCACGCGATGGAAGGCAACATTGTCATAGGCGCCCTTCTCGGCGAGCGACTTGATCTGCGCGACATGCTTGGGTGCGACATCCGGCATCAGTTCGATGACGACCGGGCCATCCTTGAGCTCGATGGTCAGCTGGTTCGGATTGGCCGATGCGCCGGAAGCAAGGCCGAGCGCGACAATGGCGCCAAGTGCGATAGACTTGAAGAAGTTCATAATGTCTCCGTTGTCCCTTTTTCGGGTGGTCAGGATGAGAATCTCGCCTTGAGTGCGGCCAGAACGGCGGCCGGCACGAAAGCGCTGACATCCCCGCCCATCTGGGCGATCTGGCGCACCAATGTGGCCGTAATGGGCCGCGATGCGGTTCCCGCCGGCAGAAACACCGTCTGGATGTCAGGCGCCAGCTGGTGGTTCATGCCTGCAAGCTGCATTTCATAATCAAGGTCGGTGCCATCGCGCAATCCGCGGATGAGGATGGTTGCCCCATTGGCCCGGACCGCATCGACAGCGAGTCCTGCGAAGGAAACGACGGAAATATCACCGGCGCGCGCTGGCAAGGTTTGCGAAAGCGCTGCCCGGATGAGATCCGCCCGTTCCTCGAAACTGAACATGGGAGCCTTTCCCGGATGGACACCAATACCGACGACCAGTTTGTCGGCAAGGTTCAGTGTCTGAACGAGAACATCCAGATGGCCGTTGGTCATGGGATCGAAAGATCCGGGATAAAATGCGGTCGTCATGGTCCTCGCCTGGATGGATTGCGCCGCTTTTCTCACGGAAACCGGTCGGGCGCAACCGGTTTCGGCGAAAGATGAATGGCCGATGAACGGGCTATTCAGCGCCATTTCAGCGGTGATCGACCATCTTGGACACAAGTTAGCGGTCGCGCCGGTTTGGGCAGCACCGCCCCAACGACGGCCGGACAGGGCTGGACGCATCAAAACCCTGTCCGGTTCGTCGCATGAATGGAGGTTGACATGATTTATCTGCTTCTCATCGGTATGGCCGTTTTGATCTCGGCGATGTTCGTCGCCACCGCCATTTCGTCCTTCGTCAATTTCATGCGCGAGAACGAAGCCGATCGCCGCACCCTGCGCTCGCGTCAGATTGCCTGACCACACATCCGGCTTCGACCGGCACATCGAAGCGCTGCCATCACCAAAATACGAAAGCCCGGATCAGTCGCCTGATCCGGGCTTTGAAGTTCCAGTAAAGGCCTGAAACGCTTACTGAGCGTTCTTGGCGTTGTCCTGTGCGTCCTGCAGCTTCTTCAGACCCATTTCGCGGATCTTCTGTTCCTTGGCCTGCAGCTCGCGCTGCTGCTCTTCGATGGCCGACTTTTCGATCGGCTTGCCATCGAAAGTGCCGGTGAAGCCTTCGAGCGAGAACTTGATCGGGTTCGGCATACGCTGGAAATTGACGGAGGTGAACACCACTTCATTGCCCTTCTTGAGGTTGGCAATAATGCCGTCGGTCAGCGGAAGCTCGGCAATGCAGAGTTCCGGCATGCAGACGCCGTAATCGATCTTCTGGCCCTTGCTACCATCGATCTGCATCAGGACGCCCGGAGGGATCAGACGCGCGGTCGGCACCGACACCTGCATGAACTTGCGATTGACCTTGCCGGTCACGGTGATCAGGGCAACCGCCGTGATCAGCTGCGGCTGCGGGCCGCCGGTTTCGGCAGTGCGAATGTTGCGAACCGAACAGACTTCGTTTTCGCCGTCCTTGTCGCAAACCTTGAACCAGCCCTGCGGGGCGTTCTGGGCAAAGGCCGGAGCTGCGGCACCGGCGACGGCCATGGCTGCAACGGCCAGTGCGCCGAGAGTGGTACGTGCGGCGGATTTAAATTCGAAGCTCATAACTGATCCCGTCTCCTGATAACGATGACCGACACCGTCGATCCCATGCAATTGGCGTCGTCCTGCCGTCGAATTGAGGCAATAGCATGACCCAGCGTTGCGATCCTGTTACATTGCCGATGGGCAATTATCCAGTACTTCTTTGGGCTTTGCCGCCATCCGCCCAATATTTTCTGCCAGCGTTGGATATAGGTCGCACTATTGCTACTCTCGCCTTGTGATTCAGCCCCCACCGAAAGGATCGCCGACGTGATCAAAGCCATTTCGGCCATGATAGGCTTCGTTTTTCTGACTGCCATGGCCAATGCAGAGCCGCTGCACGGCATCGCCATGTATGGCGATCCTGCCCTGCCGGCAGACTACAAGCACTTTTCCTATGTGAACCCGGCGGTCAAAAAGGGCGGACGCATTGCCTATGGCGTGGTGGGAACCTTCAACAACTTCAATCCTTTCATTCTCAAGGCCAAGCGCACCACCGCACGCGGCATGTGGGATCCGGATTTCGGCAACCTCGTGGTCGAATCGCTGATGACGCGTTCCCGCGATGAACCCTTCACCATGTATGGGCTGCTCGCAGAAACGGTGGAATGGGATGCCAACCGAACCTTCATCCAGTTCAATCTCAATCCGAAGGCGCGCTGGTCGGATGGCAAACCGGTCACGACCGAAGACGTGATCTTCACCTTTGAACTGATGCGCGCACACGGGCGTCCGCCCTTTTCGACCCGTCTCGACAAGGTCGAACGCATGGAAAAAGTTGGCGACAACGCTGTCCGCTTCACCTTCAAGCCTGGCACCGATCGCGAGTTTCCGCTTCTGCTGGCCTTGTCGCCGGTGCTGCCGAAACACGCCACCAATGCCGAAACGTTCGAACAGACCACGCTCGTGCCACCGCTTGGTTCGGGTCCCTATCTTGTCAAGGAGATCAAGCCGGGCGAGCGAATCGTCTATCGCCGCAACGAAAACTACTGGGCCAAGGATCTGCCCTCCAAGATCGGCTTCGACAATTACGACGAGATATCGATCGAATATTTCCTGCAAGCCAACACGCTTTTCGAGGCGTTCAAGAAGGGTGAGGTCGATATCTATCCCGAGGGGTCTCCGGCGCACTGGAACCGCGCTTATGATTTCCCGGCGGTCAGCAAGGGCGATGTGATCAAGGAGACGTTCGAGCCCCGCCTGCCGGCCAACATGCTGGCCATGGTCTTCAACACCAGGCGACCGATCTTTGCCGACAAGCGCATTCGCGAAGCCTTGACGCTGGCCTTCGATTTCGAGTGGGTCAATCGCAACCTGTTCGAAGGTACCTACACGCGCACCCAGAGCTACTGGCAGAATTCGGAACTGTCCTATCTTGATCGCCCCGCCGATGATCTCGAAAAGCGCCTCCTGGGCAGTGCCATCGCCAAGGTCGATCCCGAGGTTCTCGCCGGTACCTATCGTCTGCCCGTGACTGATGCATCCGGGCGGGATCGCAAGGTGCTCAAGCGCGCCTTCGACCTGTTGAAATCGGCGGGCTGCCATATCGAAGGTGGCACGATGCTGCTGCCAAACGGATCGCCGCTGGCTTTCGAACTCCTCTCGCAGAACCAGGACCAGGAAAAGCTTGCGATTGCTTATCAGCGCAGCCTCGCAGCGCTGGGAATCAAGATGACGATCCGCACGGTCGAGGACGCGCAATATCAGGAGCGGACCCAACGTTTCGATTATGATCTCGTGATCAAGACCTATGCGGCGTCGCTTTCGCCGGGTCTGGAACAGATCACGCGATGGGGTTCATCCTCCCGCGACATCGAGGGGTCGGATAATTTCGCTGGTGTCGCCGACCCCGACATCGATGCCATGATCCAGAAGATTCTGACCGCCGGATCTATGGAAGAATTCGAAGCCGCCGTCAGGGCCCATGACCGGCTGCTGGTGTCAGGCCATTACGTGCTGCCATTGTATCATATTGGCGAACAGTGGGTTGCCCGCTGGAAGCATATCGAACATCCGGAAGTTCTGCCACTCTATGGCGTCCAGTATCAGACGTGGTGGGATCGCCGCGCGCAGTAAGGAAAGTTCATGAAAAGCCTGAAGATCGACATCTATTCCGACGTGGTTTGCCCCTGGTGCTATCTGGGGCAGAAGCGCTTGCAGCTTGCGCTGGAGGGACTTTCCGACAAGATCGCTGCAGAGATCGAATGGCGCCCCTTCCAGCTCGACCCGAATGTGCCGGACGAAGGTTACGATACGTTCGATTATCTCGCCCGCAAGATCGGCGGTCGCGACCAGGTTTCCCGCTCGCATGCAATGCTGAAATCGCTCGGCGAGGAAATCGGCCTGCCCTTCGAACTTGAAAAGGCAAAGGTTTTTCCGAACACTTTTGCCGCCCATCGTCTCCTGCACTTAGCCGGCCAGGAAGGCGCTGCGGTGCAGGACAAGGTTGCCCAGGCGCTGTTCCGTGCCAACTTCGTCGAAGGCAAGAACGTTGCCGATCGCGACGTGCTGCTCGCAATAGCTGCGGATGCCGGCCTGCCCGGAGACCGCGTCTCTGCCTATCTCGACAGTGACGAGGATGTTGCCGAATTGAAAGCCGACATGGACCGCGCCCATTCGCTCGGCATCACCGGCGTGCCCTTCTTTGTCGTCGATGGCAAATATGCCATTTCCGGCGCGCAGAATGTCGAGGTCTTCGCCAACGCGCTCAACCAGATCGCCGACATGAAATGAACTGAGGCAGGGCTCAGCCCTGCCCCGCAATTTCCGCCAGTTGCATCATCACCTGAGCTGCCGCTGCCAGTCGCTTTTCCGGCTTGGGCAGGTCGCGTGCCAGGAAGATCGAATGATCGGGCCGGATCTTCGCCAGCGTTCCCTGCCGTGAAATATAGCCGACTAGACCCGCCGGGTTCGGGAACAGCTTGTTGCGGAACTGGATGACGACGCCCTTCGGCCCGGCCTCGATTTTCTCGACATTGGCCGTGCGGCAGAGCGACTTGATATAGACGATCTTGAGCAGATGCTCGACTTCCTCCGGCAAGGAGCCGAAGCGATCGATGAGTTCGGCGCCGAAACCATCGATCTCCTTGAGATCGCGCAATTCGCCGAGCCGGCGGTAAAGCCCCATCCGCAGATGCAGGTCCGGAACGTAGGTCTCGGGAATCATCACCGAGGCGCCAACCGAAATCAGCGGCGACCAACCGCTATCCTCGATCTCTTCCTCGCCCTTGATCTCCATGACTGCCTCTTCCAGCATCTGCTGGTAGAGTTCGAAACCCACTTCCTTGATATGGCCGGACTGTTCTTCGCCCAGAAGATTGCCGGCGCCGCGCAGGTCGAGATCGTGGCTGGCGAGCTGGAAGCCTGCGCCGAGTGTGTCGAGCGACTGCAGGATCTTCAGCCGCTTCTCGGCCATACCGGTCAAGGTCTTGTTGGCCGGCAGCGTGAGAAGCGCAAAGGCCCTGACCTTCGAACGGCCGACACGGCCGCGGATCTGGTAGAGCTGGGCGAGGCCGAACATGTCGGCCCGGTGCACGATCAGCGTGTTGGCTGTCGGCACATCGAGACCGGATTCGACGATCGTGGTCGATAGCAGCACATCATACTGGCCGTCATAGAAGGCATTCATGATGTCGTCGAGCTCGCCGGCCGGCATCTGGCCATGCGCTGTCGCCACCTTGAGTTCAGGCACGGCTTCGCGCAGGAAATCGGCGATTTCGGAGAGATCGGCAATCCTCGGCACGACATAGAAACTCTGGCCGCCACGATAGTGTTCGCGCATCAGCGTTTCGCGGATGACGAGCGGATCGAAGGGCGACACGAAAGTCCGCACCGCCATACGGTCGACCGGTGGCGTGGTGATCAGCGACAGTTCGCGCACGCCGGTCAAGGCCAGCTGCAGGGTGCGCGGGATCGGCGTTGCCGATAGCGTCAGCACATGCACGTCGCTTTTCAGCTCCTTCAGCCGCTCCTTGTGTTTGACGCCGAAATGCTGCTCCTCATCGATGATCAGCATGCCGAGATTGGCAAACTTGATGCCGGAGCCCAAGAGCGCATGGGTGCCAACGACGATATCGATCTTGCCCTCGGCGAGAAGCTTCTTCGTTTCGGCGAGTTCCTTGGGGCCGACCAGACGCGACGCCTGACGGATCTTGATCGGAAAGCCACGCAGCCGTTCGGAAAAGGTCTTGAAATGCTGGCGGGCGAGAAGTGTCGTCGGCACCACCACCGCCACCTGCGCCCCGTTCATGGCCGCAATGAAGGCGCCGCGTAGCGCGACTTCAGTCTTGCCGAAGCCGACATCGCCGCAGATGAGCCGATCCATCGGCCGGCCGGCGCCGAGATCGTCGCGAACCGCATCGATCGCATTGGCCTGGTCTTCGGTTTCATCATAGGGGAAGCGGGCGGCAAACTCGTCGTAAAGCCCTTCCGGCGCCCCGAGAACCGGCGCATGCCGCATGGTGCGGGCGGCTGCGACCTTGATGAGGCCGGCGGCCATATCGAGCAAACGCTTCTTGAGCTTGGCCTTGCGCGCCTGCCATGCCACGCCGCCAAGCTTGTCGAGCTGACCTTCCTGATCCGATCCGTAGCGGGACAGCAGTTCGATATTCTCGACCGGCAGGAACAGCTTGTCGCCACCGGCATATTGCAGTTCGAGACAGGCATGCGGCGCACCGGCTGCCTCGATGGTCCGGAGCCCGATGAACTTGCCGATCCCGTGTTCGGCATGGACGACGAGCGAACCTTCCTCGATCGAGGTCACTTCGGAAATGAAGTCGGAATTCTTCTTCCGCCGCTTGGACCGGCGCACAAGACGATCGCCGAGAATATCCTGTTCGCCGATGACGATCAGGGATCCGGTCTCGAACCCGCTCTCGAGATTGAGGACAGCCGACCCCGCCTCACCCGTCTTGAGCCTGGCGATATCGTCAAGCCGGCTGATGGGCACGACCTTCTCAAGACCATGCTCGCCAAGCACCTGCAGGAGCCGGTCGAGAGAACCTTCCGTCCAGGCCGTAACCAGAACCTTGTCGCCACGGGCGCGGTGATCGGCAATGTGGCGGACCGCCGCTTCGAAGACATTGACGCGCGTATCGGCTTCGACTTCGCCAGCGCGCGCCCAGCGCATGCCGGGCCGTGCTTCAAGTGTGATGACCTTGCGGCTCTCGCCTTCATGCTCGTTGAAAGGCGTGATGCGGATTGCGGCGTGCCGTCTCAGCTCAAGGGCAGCCTGTTCATCGGAAAGATAGAGCTGGTCGGGCGGTACGGGCTTGTAGGGCGTGCCCTGGCTCAGCCCTTTCTTGGCATTACCGGTTTCGAGACGCGCCTCGTAGTAATCGCGGATCAGCGTGAACCGTTCGCCAGCGGCCTGCAGCAGGTTGTGGTCGGTCACGATCCGGAAGCCGTCGAGATAGTCGAACAGGGTTTCGAGCTGTTCGAAATAGAGCGGCAGCCAATGTTCCATGCCGGCGAAGCGGCGGCCCTCGGAGATCGCCTGGTAGAGCGCATCGTCACGCGTGGCGGCGCCGAACAGACCGAGATAGTTCTTGCGGAAACGGCTGATCGAATCCGGATCGAGCGCCACTTCGCTCATCGGATTGATATCGAGCGATTTGGCCTGGCCTGTGCTGCGCTGGGTCGCGGGATCGAAATAGCGGATCGTCTCGAGTGAATCGCCGAAGAAATCCAGCCGCATCGGTTGCTCGGAGCCGGGCATGAAGACATCGAGGATGCCGCCGCGAACGGCAAATTCACCGACTTCGCGAACGGTTGCTACCCGCTCGAAACCGTTCTTCTCCAGTTTCAGCGCGATTTCTTCCATCCGGATCGTCTGTCCGGGACGGGCCGAAAAGGCCATGGAGGCGATCGCCGAGCGCGGCGGCAGCCGTTGCAGAAGCGCATTGGCGGTCGTCAGGAGAATGGCGGGATGCGGCTTCTTCGCATGCTGGATCAATCCAGACAGCGCCGCCAGTCTCCGGGCGGAGACATCGGTCCCGGGCGACACTCGGTCATAAGGCAGGCAATCCCAGCCCGGCAGCACCAGCACCGGTATTTCCGGCGCGTGGAAGGACAACATCTGTTCGAGATCGACGATCTGCTGGCCGTCGGACACGATATAGGCAATCGGCTGGCCGGTCCGGGCAAGGTCTGCCAGCACGAGCGCTTCCACGCCCGCTGGCACATTGCCGATGATGGTGCCCTGCCGGTCGGCGAGCACGGCCTTTGCATTGAAGCCGGCGATCATGTCAGAGGTCCGTCACCGGCTTGAAGGCTTCTTCCGGCCGGAAGGCAACGATGCGGGCAAAGAGCGGCGTCTTGAGATGATCCGGCATCGGCTTTTCGCCCGAGATCCATTTGAAGAGATCGGTATCGTCCTCGGCAAGAATGCGTTCGAACTCTTCAAGATCCTCGCCTTCGAGACCGGCAAGTTCCAGATCGGCGAACTGACCGAAAATCAGATCCATCTCGCGAATGCCGCGATGCCAGGCGCGAAACAGCATGCGCCGACGGCGGGGATCAAGGTCTGCGGTGGAGCGGGTCGGGCCAGTCATATCGATCACCTTTGCTTTGGCGCTCTCTATATCTTCTGAATTCCGGATTGTCAGCCTTGCCAAGGGCGCTTTTGCAGTTTGAAATGGCACCATGCGCCCTGCCCTGCTCGATCCCCTGTTTGCTTCCCTGACCTCGCTCCCGGGCATCGGCCCCAAGAGCGGCGAACTCTATGCGCGCCTGCTCGGTCGCGAATCGATCGAGGACTGCCGCGTCATCGATCTCGTCCTGCACCTGCCACATTCACTGATCGACCGACGCCAGCAGCCCGGCATTGCCTATCTGCCACAGGGCGGCATAGTCACCGTCACCGCTCGCGTCGATCGTCACCAGCCGCCGCCGCGCGGCCAGGCCAATGTTCCCTACCGCGTCTTCCTGCAGGACGATACCGGCGAACTTTCGCTCGTCTTTTTCCGCGCCAAGGGCAACTGGCTCGAAAAGGCACTGCCGATTGATGAGATGGTTATGGTGTCGGGCAAGGCCGACTGGTTCAATGGCCGGCCGACGATGGTGCATCCGGACCATGTCGCCCGTCTCTCTGAAGGCGAAAGCCTGCCTCTGGTCGAACCGGTCTATCCCTTGACCGCGGGCCTCTCGCCCAAGCTTTTGCGCAAAGCCATCGAGGCTGCGGTGGCACGCCTGCCCGACCTTCCCGAATGGCAGGATCGCCCCTTTGTCACCAAACAGGGATTTCCCGCGGTTGCCGAGGCCGTCCGGGCACTCCACAATCCGCGCGATGCCGCCGATCTCGATCCGCAGGCACCGGCTTACCGCAGGCTTGCCTATGACGAATTCCTCGCCGGCCAGCTATCGCTGGCGCTGGTGCGTTCGACTTTACGAAAGGTGGAAGGCAAGCCGGTGATCGCCACAGGCAAGCTCACTCGACCGGTTCTCGCGAAACTCCCATTCTCGCTGACGCGCAGCCAGCAAGCCGCAATCGCCGATATTCTGAAGGATATGGCCGGTGACATGCGAATGCTGCGGCTGTTGCAAGGCGATGTCGGTGCCGGCAAGACGGTCGTCGCGCTGGCCGCGATCCTGGCCGCAGTTGAAAGTGGTGGTCAGGCGGTGCTGATGGCGCCGACGGAAATTCTTGCCCGCCAGCATCTGGCCACCCTTGGCACGATGACCGAAGGAACCGGGTTGAAAATTGATATCCTGACCGGCCGCGCCAAGGGCCGCGAACGCGACGATATTCTCGGGCGCATAGCCTCGGGAGAGACCAACATCGTCATCGGTACCCATGCGCTCTTCCAGGACAATGTGACCTACAAGGATCTTCGCCTTGCAGTCGTCGACGAACAGCACCGGTTCGGCGTCCATCAGCGTCTCAGGCTCACCGCCAAGGGCATTTCGCCCCACATGCTGGTGATGACGGCCACCCCCATTCCCCGCACGCTGGTGCTCGCCGCCTTCGGCGACATGGATGTCTCGCGTCTCACAGAAAAGCCCGCTGGCCGCAAACCGATCCAGACCGTGATCATGCCCGCCGAACGGATCGGCGATCTCATCGACCGGATGAAGGTAGCGCTATCGGAGGGCCGCAAGATCTACTGGATCTGCCCGCTGGTGGAGGAAACCGAGGAAAGCGAACTCATGAGTGTCGAGGAAAGGCACGCGGTCCTCACGCAATTCTTCGGCAAGGATGTTGCGCTCATCCATGGCCGCATGACCGGAGCCGAGAAGGATGCCGTTATGCTCGGTTTCAAAAATGGCGAAACGCGCCTGCTTGTTGCCACCACGGTCATTGAGGTCGGCGTTGATGTGCCGGATGCGACGATCATGGTGATCGAACATGCCGAACGGTTCGGGCTCGCTCAGCTGCACCAGTTGCGCGGCCGGGTCGGACGCGGCGCCGAGGCATCGAGCTGCATCCTGCTCTACAAGGGCAAGCTGAGCGAAAATGCCCAGGCGCGGCTCAAGATCATGCGCGAGACCGAAGATGGTTTCATCATCGCCGAACAGGACCTGAAACTGCGTGGCGAAGGCGAATTGCTCGGCACGCGCCAATCCGGCACGCCCGGCTTTGCGATTGCAAGCCTTGAAGCGCATGCCGACCTTCTCGAGACCGCCCGCAATGACGCCCACTATATTCTGGAAACCGATGCTGGGCTTATGTCTGAGCGCGGCCAGGCGCTGCGGACGCTTCTCTACTTCTTCCGCCGTGATGAAGCGATCCGTTTTCTGCAGGCAGGATGATTTTACAAGATCAGGCTGAAAGTGCACGGCCCATGGCCGGTCTGAAGACATCCAGATGGCTTTCCCGGTTGGGAGCCTGCTCGATCTCGATATAGCCGCCGGTTTCAAGCTGACCTATTGCTTCTTCTAGCGAGCAGAACACGGCATTGAGAATCTCCTCCCGCGTCATCTCTCCATTTTGCCAGATCGAGTCCAAAAGAAGATTCTTGAACTGCTCATTTATGGACGTCTCAAGAAAATCTCGCTTCATCAAAGCACCTAAACTTTTCATTATCGGCGCAATACTAGTGCAACCCAGATCCGTACACAGGTGGACAGAATGTCGCAGGTCTATTTGGCCGCCGGGCTTCCGACATTGGATCGTCGTGGCGCTGCAGCAATGGCGGGCTTTACTGGATGACGATATCGTTCTTGCTAAGCCGATCGGTCAAGACGCCTCCGCTGGCATCGTGCCAATAGAAGGGATCTGGCGATGCCAGGAGAGAAGAATGACGCCGTCGGACAGGTTGACGCTGCAATCAAAGCTGCTAAGAAGACCTCGCAGAATTGAGTTGGTAGCAAAGCGGCATAAAACGACGCTTTCAATATTGACTGAAAACAGTCTTTCCGTAATCAATTCAATTTCTTGGATGGGTGTCCGAGTGGTTTAAGGAACCGGTCTTGAAAACCGGCGTGCGGGAAACCGTACCGTGGGTTCGAATCCCACCCCATCCGCCAGGTGCTTTGCACGCTCACAATCACTCTCGTTTTTCATCAGAAATGTTGTTTCGAACCAGACAATGCTCAGTTGTGTTGGGCATATCAAAAATCGTGCTGGCTTTTTGTTCGGCGGGGCGACAAAACATGAGTTTCAATCATATATCGGATTGATTTTCCGCGCGAGCCAGTGGGTGGCATTGATAATGCAGGCATTCAAGACAAGGAAACCCTGGGCTACGGCATTCGTGACACTTGTCTTCGGGCCGGTTATCGGCATGTGCTATCTTAATCGGGGGTGGCTCGCCGTTGCATACATCTTTGCGCCATTTCTTCTGGTCGGCGGGAAGGTGTTGGTCGCGCATGTCATGAGCCTGCCGCTCTCGTTGGCGGATGATTCCATGCTGATCATCATCCTGAGCCTCAACGTCGTTGGAGCATTCCATGCATACTGGCTCGCGAATACAAACGCCTATCCGGTGCCATTCAAATTCTACTCGTGTTGGTATTCGCTGATTGCGATCCTGGCTGCCTCCCAGATTTTCGTCGTCGCCTTCCGCGGCCTGTGCTACCAACCGTTCTCGATCCCTTCGGGCTCCATGAGCCCGAATGTGAATGTTGGCGATCATCTGGTTGTCGAAAAGTTTGCCTATGTCTTTGATGAGCCCGAACGCGGCGATGTCATCGTGTTCGAAAAGGGCGAATACTCCTACAACATGCGGATCCTGGGCTTGCCTGGTGACCGGATCCGTCTCGAAAATGGTCTGATGTCGATCAATGGCGTGCAGGTGAGCCTTCAGGCTGTCAAAGGCGGTTCGAATGCGGGGGCCGTTGGCGCCCGAACCATTTCACCCTTCACCGAGACGTTACCCAATGGCCGCTCCTATCAAATCCTGATGGATGAGAGCGTCAATTCGGATGGTAAGGGCGACTATTTAGTGCCGGACAACAGCTATTTTCTGATGGGCGACAACAGAAACCTGTCCCTCGACAGCCGGTATGAAGAGTTCGGCTTCGTCGACCGGCAGGCTATCCTGGGCAAGGCCGTTGTCATTCTGTGGAATGGGCAGACCCGAAAGATTGTTTGGAAACCGGTCGAATAGGCTGATGTCAGCCCTCCTGCCGCTCATTGATGGTGGCAGTTCTTGGTTCTAGCTCCGTCCCATGTTTCGGTGCCAAATCCGCTCGATCCATTTCGACAACTCGCGCAGCCACAGAACCGAACTGGCGACCGCGGCACAGAGAAGCCAGTCGTCGGCACGCAGAGGCACGGTCGAGAAAGCCTGCTGCAGCATCGGCACATAGATGACAATGGCATGCAGGCTGACGGAAAAGGCAATGGCGCCCCAGAGAATGCGGTTCGAAAACAGCCCGTCGAAGGCGCTGCGATCATCCGAACGGGCATTCAGAACGTTGAACAGCTGAAAGAGCGTCAAGGTGGTGAACGCCATCGTTCTCGCATAGTCCATCGTGCCGGTTCCAGCGATCAATCCACCGGGAAGGCAGGCATCGAGCATGCCGAGCGTGCCAGTCGCCATCACAAAGCCGACCAGGATAATCCCCCGCCACATCGCCGCCGTGATGACCCCCTCGCCCATCGGCCGCGGTGGCCGGTGCATCGTCATGCGCGAGGCCGGATCGACGCCGAGCGCAAGCGCGGGCGCACCATCCGTGACCAGATTGATCCACAGAATCTGGGCGGCCAGCAAGGGCAGCGCGACGCCCCCACCAGCTTCGGTCAGGCCGAGGAAGCCGGAAAGCGCCACGCCGAAGAACATGGTCATGACCTCGCCGACATTCGATGACAGGAGATAGCGAAGAAATTTCCGGATGTTGGAAAAGATCGCCCGCCCCTCCTCCACCGCCGCGACGATGGTTGCAAAATTGTCATCGGCGAGAATGATGTCTGCGGCTCCCTTGGAAACGTCGGTTCCGGTAATGCCCATGGCAATGCCGATATCTGCGGCCTTCAAGGCCGGCGCGTCATTGACGCCGTCACCGGTCATGGCGACAGTAGAACCTTGGCGCTGCAGGGCACCGACGATGGCGAGCTTGTGGGCGGGATCGACGCGGGCATAGACGGAGGCTATCGCGACAGTCCGGTCGAGTTCTATCTCCTCCATCTTCGCCAGATCGGCACCTGTCACCACATGGTGATCGTCGATGCCGAGCTTGGCGGCAATCACGGCCGCCGTCTTGGGGTGATCGCCGGTAATCATCACCACCCGGATGCCGGCCTCACGGGCGCGCGCCACGGCGGACATGGCTTCCTGGCGTGGCGGATCGATCATGCCGAACAGGCCGAGGAAGGCCATCCCGCGTTCCGGATCATCGTCTGTGCCGATGCTGCCTGCCGGAAACCGGCGGCTCGCAACCGCAAGCGTCCGCAAGGCATCGGCCGCCATCCGGTCGTTGGCTGCAAGGATTTCGAGCCGTCTCGCCTCGGTGAGCGGACGCGCCTCGCCGCCGATGATTTCCTGCTGGCAATGCTTGAGCAGCACATCGGGTGCGCCTTTGGAGAAGGCAACGAGATGGCCGCTTTCGTGCTCGCGGTTCAACGTGGTCATCATCTTGCGTTCCGAGGAGAACGGAATTTCACCCACGCGCTCGAAACGTGGCGCAAATTCGGGTTCCACCTTGCGGGCTGCCGTCAGCAGGGCAAGTTCGGTCGGATCGCCCTCGATAACCCATCGATCGGCCTGCTGTTCGAGCACGCCATTGTTGGCGCATCTGGCGGCATCAAGCGCTTCCAGCATTTCCGCTTCAAGGTCCGCCTCATCGTCTGCCTCCATGCGGTAGGCCCCATCCGGGATATAGCCTGACCCGTCGAACTCGATCCGGCCACTGGCAGTCAGAATCTGCCGTACCGTCATTTCGTTTTTGGTCAGGGTTCCGGTCTTGTCGGAGGCGATCACATTGGCGGAGCCGAGCGTTTCGACGGAGGCGAGTTTGCGGACGATTGCATTGCGGGCTGCCATGCGCTGCACCCCGATGGAAAGAACGGCGGTGACGATCGCCGGCAATCCTTCCGGGACGGCCGCAACGGCAAGCGCAACGCCGAAGATCAGAATACCGAACAGTTCGGAGAGCGATTGGGCGGGATTGATGAGCAACAGAGCCCCGATCATGGCGACCGCGATGACAAGGACCACCAGACCCAACATGCGCCCGACGCGATCGAGTTCCCGTTGCAGCGGCGTTTGCTGGTCCTTTGCGGTTTCGAGCATTGCGGCGATGCGACCTGTTTCTGTCCGCATCCCTGTGGCCGTGACGATCGCACGTCCATGACCGCCGACGATCGCGGTTCCTGAAAACACCATGTTCAACCGGTCGCCGAGAACGGTGTCGGCATTGAGGGTCGTGATATCCTTCTGCACGGCAAGGCTTTCCCCGGTCAGGGATGCCTCCGCAGCCTTGAGCGCAATAGCGTCAAGCAGCCGCGCATCAGCGGCCACCGTGTCGCCCTCTTCGAGAAGGATGATATCACCGGGAACCAGATCGGCGGCAGCGATGCGCTGGCGTTCGCCATCGCGAACGCAATTGGCTTGCGGCGCCGACATTTCGCGCAAGGCTGACAAGGCTTCCTCCGCGCGTGCCTGCTGCACGAAACCCATGATCGCATTGAGGAAGACGATCGAAAGGATCGCCAAGGCCTCGAATGGCAATCCGCCTTCCCCTTCGAGGAACCAGATGATGGCCGAGATGATCGCTGCGGCGATCAAAAGAAACACGAGCGTATCGGCAAACTGGGCGACAAATTTTCGCCAGGCCGGAACGGTAGCCGCATCTGCGAGCCGATTGGGTCCGAATTGCCTCAACCGTTCGGATACACAGTCATTTTTCAAGCCACTATGCGGATCGGATTGCATCGCTTCCGAAAGCCGATCGCATTCCATGGCCCAGGGAGCCGCGGGCAAAGGCGAAGATCGATCTTCAGTGGTCATCGACTATCCTCTGGGCTGTGACGAACAGGCATTTGAGACAATAGGGTTCAATCAAATCAGATCGAGCGAATGGCTCATTGCTATTCGAAACTCCTGCACTGGAATTGATTTGGGTCAACTGACGCTCCGATAGGCAATCCGCAAGCCTCAGGCAAAGAGCCGTCATTTCGGTCAAAATCGTACAAGGAGGGCTCTGGATCACGCCTGATGCCAATGCTATCGCTGGTCACGAACAGCGAAAGAAAATCATGCGCGACACCTGGACCAAACCCGTCATTCTGGCGCTCGAAGCCCCGGGAAAATTCACGACCATCCATAACGCAACCGAAGCCTCCTGGGCCATGATCGAGGATTGGCCGCTGGAGGATGGGCCGGCGCTGGACCGCGCGCTCCTCATCTGTGCAGCCGTTGCCGAAGGCAAGAAATCGCCCGAAGATGCAAGGCGCGCCTTCGTGGCGGCCGCGCTTGAAGCCGGTATCGAAACCAAGAGCTGAACGGCAAGTTCCCCACGAGACCGAGGCAATCATGACCAGTGAAACCGAAATGCCCGCCGACCTCTCCAACTGGCGCCTTCATCCCCAGAACAGCTGGTCCTTCCGCCATGTCGACCGTCTGGTGACATGCCATAACATTGCTGCCGGAAATGGAACGGCCTCGCCGCAGCCAAAGGGCGAAAGGCTCGATCTCGACACGCTGACCGTTGGAGAGACGACCGCCACCAATCTACTCAACGGCAGCTATACCGATGCGTTCATGGTCTTGAAAAATGGTTCCGTTGTCGCCGACTATTATCGACCCGGTGTCGAACCTTCCGACCGCCATATCGTCTTCTCGGTCTCGAAATCGATCACGGCAACGCTCGCCGGCGTACTGGTGGCGGAAGGCAAGCTTGTTCCGGACGCACCCGTAAGCCACTACGTGCCTGAAATCGCGGGCTCGGCCTATGAAGATGCGACGGTGCGTCATGTACTCGACATGACGGTGTCGATCCGCTTTATCGAGGACTATCTCGATCCGCTCGGCGATGTCGCCCGCTACCGTGTCGCCATGGACTGGAACCCGCCCACCAATTTTGCCTATCAGGGCGGTCTGCATGATTTCCTGCCGACGCTCAAGCGTGGTACCGAACCGCACGGCCATCGCTTTCACTATGTTTCGCCCAATTCCGATCTCCTCGGCTGGATCCTCGAGCGGGCATCGGGCGAAACGCTGGCTCAATTGATGAGCCGGGGTCTGTGGCAGCCACTTGGCTCCGAATCCGATGCGCTGGTAACCGTCGACCGCCATGGAGCGGCGCGCACCGCCGGCGGCATCTGCACCACGATTGCTGACCTCGCCCGCTTCGGCAACATGCTGTGCAACCTTGGCCAGGTCGATGGTCGTCAGGTCATTCCGGCATCCTGGATCGAAGACATTACGAGCGGCGGCGATTCGGAGGCCTGGAGCCGCGGCGACATGATCACCCTTTTCCCAAAGGCGACCTACCGGTCCAAATGGTATCGGCCGGCCGCCTGGCCCGGAACGCTATTTGCCATCGGGATCCATGGTCAGTGGATCTACATCGATCGGGAAAAATCCGTCGTCGCGGTCAAGCAATCCTGCCAGCCGTTGCCGGTCGATGCAGCGCTCGACCAAGAGATACTGTCTCTTTTCCGCGCCCTATCCGAGGCCCTGTGACGATCGGTTTTCGAAAAGGCTGTTTGCTGCTGTCGCTGCTGGGCTCGCTTCTTGCAGCAGCGGGGGCGCATGCTTGCGAAGCAACCGCGGTTGCCACAGCAACCACGCCGGCGCCGATCGATTGGGATGCGGGGAAAACCCGACTCCAGGACAGGATGGCCTCCATTCCGGACGCAACCGACCTGTTGTTGATCGGCGATTCGCTGCTCGCCTACTGGCCCGAGGATATGGTTGCCAACCAGTTCGCCGGACAACGGGTGTGGAATTTCGCGGTTGGCGGTAGCAAGACCCAGAACCTCCTCTGGCTCCTCGATCAGTTGCCGGCACGGAAACCGCAGCCGAAACGCGCCATCCTGCTGATCGGCACCAACAATCTCAATCAACCGGCACCACCCACCTGCGCCATCGCCGCCGGCATCGAGGCATCGGTCCATCGACTGCAAGCGATCTGGCCACGGTTGGCGATCATGATCGTCGGTGTCCCGCCGAAAGGTTCGGATTTTCATTTTCTCGATCGCGAACGGTTGTCGCTGAACCGGACCGTGAGCCGATGGGCAGACGGAAAGCCGGGCCTTAGGTTTATAGAGATCGATCCGGACCTTTTGACCTGCGGTCTATATGGTCAGGGGCGAAAGGCAGCGGAAATTCGTGATGGCAAGACGCGCTCGCTCTGCGAGAACTATGCCGATGATCTCGGTCATTTCCGGCGTCCAGGCTACCGGGTGATCCATGCGGCGATCGCAGCGGCCTTCAAGGAAATGCCGACCGAAGCAGAAACACTCTCGGCCGGCAAATGATGATAATACCAATCGTTACTTGATGTACCAGCCCCAGGGCTCGTCACTGTCGAAACCGGTGATTTGCTTGGTCTCGAGATAGTTCTCGAACCCCCAGCGACCAAGTTCGCGGCCAATCCCGGATTGTTTGTAGCCGCCCCAGGGCGCATCGGTGAAGGTCGGCTGCGAGCAGTTGACCCAGACGATGCCGGCCCGGAACGCACGTGCGACCCGCTCCGCCCTCGCCTTGTCCTTCGACATCACGGCGGCGGCAAGGCCGAACCGGCTGTCATTGGCCATGCGGATCGCATCCGCCTCGTCCTTGAACGGCTTGACGCAGACGACCGGCCCGAAGATCTCCTCCTTCCAGACCCAGCTTTCCTCACTCATATCCGTCAGAACGGTGGGTTCGAGGAAATAGCCCGTATTGAGCCCTGCCGGTCGCTTGCCACCCGAAGCAACGGTCGCCCCTTCGGCCTTGCCGCGTTCGATGGCCGCGAGGATCTTGTCATATTGGCCCTTCGAAACGATCGGTCCCAGCAGGGTGCCGTCGTCCAGTCCGTTGCCGATCTTGATCTTGGCGGCTTCTTCGCAGAGGCGCGCGAGGATTTTCGGATAGGCGCTTTCCTCGATGAGCACGCGCGATGTCGCAGAACAGACCTGCCCCTGATTCCAGAAGATGCCGAACATGATCCATTCGACCGCCTGTTCGATATCGGAATCGGCGAAGACGACGAAGGGCGATTTACCGCCGAGTTCGAGACTGACATTCTTGATGTCCTGGGCACCGGCGATCATGACCTTGCGGCCTGTGGCGACCGATCCCGTAAAGGCGAGCTTGTCGACCAGCGGATGCTCGGTGAGCGGCTGTCCGGCATCGACGCCGAGGCCCGTCAGGATGTTGAGAACCCCGGCTGGCAGCCCGACTTCCTCGGCGATCACGCCGAGTTCCAGCGTGGTGAGCGAAGCGAGTTCCGAGGGCTTCAACACCATGGTGCAGCCTGCGGCAAGCGCGGGCGCAACCTTCCAGGCCACCATCAGAAGCGGATAGTTCCAGGGCGTGATCGCACCGACGACCCCCAGCGGTTCCTTGACCACCTTGCAGGAGAAACGCGCATCACCGAGCGGGATCACTTCTTGCGGCTTCTGATCCTGCTCTTCGGCGAGACCGGCGTAGAAATCAAAACAGCCGGCAACGTCATCCATGTCCCAGGCTGCTTCCGGCAAGGGCTTGCCATTGTCGCGCACTTCCATGCGGGCGAGAAAATCCTTCTTCTCGCGGATCTTCTCAGCCATGCGGCGCAGATAGGACGCACGCTCGGCTCCCGTCATTCTCGGCCAGGGACCGGCGTCGAAAGCCTTGCGGGCGGCTTTCACAGCCAGATCGACATCGTCTGCCGTTGCGGCCGGGATCTTGTGGAAGACCGCCTCGGTGGCCGGATCGATCACATCGAGCATGCCGCCCTTTGCCGGCGCACACCATTTTCCATCGATAAAGAGCTTGTCCTGCATGGTTCCCTCAGAGCAGATCTAGGATGGCCTTGGCAGCGACGGTGACACCGGCTGCCTTTTTCATTCTTGCGCTATTGTCTTCGAGCCGCGCCCGCATCTTGGCGTCACCGGCTAGAGACAGGATCGATCGGGCCAGTTCGTCCTCCTGCCACAGATAGCGGTTGATCTTGCGTCCGACGCCGGTTTCCTCGGCGCGGGTGGCATTGTCATGCCCGTCCCAGCAATAGGGCATCACCAAGGAAGGCACGCCGTAATAAAGCGCCTCGCAGAAGGAGTTGTTGCCGCCATGGTGAATGAAGACGCTCGACTGTTCGACAAGCGACGGCTGCGGAAACCAGCTTTCGAGCAGCACATTATCCGGCACCGAATCATAATCGTCGCGCCAGGGGCCGGCATTGACGATGAAACGGAACGGCAACTGCGCGAAGACGGCGATCATGCGCTTGATCATCGGCACATCCATGGCGCCGAGACTGCCGAAACTGGTCAGGACCAGTGGCTTGTCGTTATGGGCGGCGAAGACCGGCATCGCATAGGGCGCTTCACGCCGCACGCAGCCATCGAGATAAACGAACCGCTTGGGATCCAAGGGCTTGCTTCGATTGAACCGCACGATCTCCGGCGACAGAAGCAGATTGAGGTAGGGTGATGCTTCCAGAAATTCGTTGGCCGCATAGGGCTTGAGACCGCTTTCGCCGAGGAAGGCGTTCATGCGCTTGTGAACGGCCTGGATTTCGCGACTGTAGCGATTGGAGAAACGGTCCCAGCTTTCATCCCTTGTGCCGCTGCAGCCTGAAAGATAGGGCGGAACAGTGTCATCCGGAAGTTCGGTCTCGGCGCAGGAGACCACCCTAACCCATGGCACGCCGGAGCGCGCCACCGCCGGAAACATCACCACATTGTCGATGACGATCGCAGCAGGCCGGATCTGCGCCAGAAGTCGCCTCAGCGGTTCTTCGGCCCGGATAGCGGTATCGACGATCGCATCCCAGGTCGGCACGATATAGCTGGAGATCTGCTCTTCGGGTGTCTGCCGAAAGGCATCCTTGTGGCGGTTGATGAAATCGGTCCAGGCCACCTCGCCCTGATTGTCCGAGGTCGTGAGGCTATATTCGCTGAAGCCATATTCGGAAAAGACGCCCCGGAAATTCTCATGACAGATGAAAACGGGACGCGCGCCCATCCGCCGCAGTTCCTGGGCAATCCCGATACAGTTGAGCGCCGCACCAAAACTGGCTTCGGGAAAAAGGGCAATGATTTTGGGCTGGCTCATGGGGACGGATTAACCTGCAATGCGGAAGGCGATCGGCACACCACGCCCGGCAAGGCGCGGCCGCTCGAAATGCGAAAGCTGGATATGCACTCTCAGGAGATCAGCGGCAAGATCGAACTGCTCCCGTTCGATCTGCTCAAGAATCTGCAGATGTTCGAGATTGGACTGCATCAACCGGAAAAGATTGACATGCATCTGCGGCTGCGAGGTCTTGCGCCGCCTGTGATGCGTGATCAGCGCCTCCGACATGAAGGGATTGCCCGATCCCTTGGCAATCAGCATGTGAAAATCGAAATCCGTTCGCTCGAACAGCTTGTGATCGAACTGGCTTTCGCTCTGGGCCCTGAGAAATTCCATCGACTGGCGGAGCGACATCATGGCAGCCGCATCGCGACGAAAGCCCGGCATCGTCAGCGCAAGCGGTTCGCAGGCCAGGCGGAATTCATAGCTCTTGGCCACCGCATCGCCCGAGATCGCAAATTGCTTGATCAGCCATTGCTGGCCCGGCGCCCGTTCGGCCAGATTCTCCTCAGCCAGTCTCATCAGCGCGTTTTGTACAGCATTTCTGGAGGCATTGTAGCGCCGTTGCAGCGAGGCCACCGTCTGGGAATCGCCGATCCGCCCGGCACCGACATCACGCAGAATGGCGCTGTAGATCTCGTTTTCCTCGGCCGGGATCGTTTCTTCAGCGAGGCCCGAAAAGGATGCCGGATCGATCGCCAGCTGGTATCCGCCTTCCGGTTCCGGCCGCACGATTCCCTTGTCCGCGAGAATGGAAAGCGCCTTCCGGATCGGCGTTCTTGAAACATTACAATGAGATGCCAGGGCTTGCTCGGTCAGCCGCCCCCCTTGCGGCAGACCGCGTTCGATTATGTAATCGAGTATTTTTTGCGCCAGTTCGACATGCCGATGGCGGACTTTGCCGCTGTTTTCTTCCATGAAGCGTGGCTTTCCACTCGTCCAAGACCGATGCTCATGCTGCCTTTTCCAGGCGCGTTCCGCAAGTGCCGTCGATAAAATTCTGAATCCGATCGATTCATGGTTGACGTATTTTTTTTTCAAATAATACTAACAGGGAAAGCGACCGAGAAGATCGAGCCGATTGGATCGAGAACGACGAGATCGAAAACGACCAGGCGCTTGGGAACCGCAATTGCTGGCAAGCGGTCCGACCACCTCCGGGGTGATCGCCGTTTGCCCTTGTCCGTTTTGCGCCGGCCAGGATGGTGGCGCCAACCATGGGAGACTTATCGCGATGTCCGCATTCGCACGATTTAACCGCATCGTTGCCGCCACGATCTCCGGCCTTGCCCTTTCGGCCGGTGCCGCCTTCTCCGCCGATCTCGTCATTTCGAATTGGGACGGCTATATGGCCAAGGATATCGCCGAGACTTTCAAGGCCGAAACGGGCATTGAAATCGAGGTCGTCAACCATGCGACCAACGAAGAGGTGATGGGCAAGATCATGGCCGGCGGCGGCAAGGGCTATGACGTCGTCTTCGTCTCGTCGCCGTTCGCCGAAATCCTCAATGGCCAGGGTATGGTCGAGCCGCTTGATCATGCTGCGATCCCCAACCTTGCCAATCTCTATCCGGAAGCAGCCGAACTGGCTTACGATCCGGGCAATGTCTATTCGGTTCCCTATACCTGGGGCACGACCGGCCTTTGCTATCGTTCCGATCTCGTCAAGACCCCGGTCGACAGCTGGATGAACCTGCTTGCGCCCGATGCGGCACTCAAGGGCAAGGTAACGATGCTCGCCACCGACCGCTGGCTGATGGCAGCAGGCCTGCTCGCCAAGGGCTATTCGGTCAACGAAAAGGATCCGGCGAAGATCGATGAAGCCAAGAACCTACTGATCGAAGCGAAGAAATCCTTGCTCGCCTACGATGACACGACCTTCTATTCGAAGCTCGTCTCCGGCGAAGCCTCCCTCGTCCACGCCTGGGACGGCTGGTGCAATTACGGCATCACCGAAAACAAGGACATCAAGTTCACCGTTCCGAAGGAAGGTTCCGACCTCTGGGTCGATACGATCGTGGTGATGAAGGCTTCCGAAAAGAAGGAAGCGGCGATGAAGTTCATCAACTACATACTCGATGCCAAGAACCATGCCTGGGCGGCCACCAACATTCTCTACAAGGTTCCGAACAAGCCGGCGATGGAAAGCCTCGATCCCGCACTCGCCGACCAGTATCCCAACATGGCCATGGCACCGGCGGATCTGGTGAAATACGAACTGCTGCGTGACCTCGGTTCTTCGATGAAAGACTATTCGCGCGCTGTCAGCGAAATCAAGGCTGCCAACTGATCTGCCTCTTCCGGAGCCGTCAAGTCGGTTCCGGATCACCAACTGACAATGGCGATGCGGAAACGGTTTTCCGCATCGCTTTCGCCAAGAAACCGCATTCATTCCAGCGGTTCGATGACTGCCTGACCCAGCGGAACCCCGATGTCCTTTAACGCCGCCCGTCCCAATCTCATCGCCGCACCGGCGATCCTATGGCTGGTCCTGTTCATGGTCATTCCATGTGCACTGGTGCTGGTTTATGCCTTTTTCGAACGCGGCATGTGGGGCGGGATCGAATTTGTCTTCACGCTCGAGAATTTCAAACGGGTCGCAGATCCGCTTTACGCCAAGATCTTCCTGACCTCTGCCCGGATTGCGCTGACGGCGACGCTGATTGCCATTCTGATCGCCTATCCGGCCGCTTATGCCATCTCGCGAGCCCCGCGCCGTTCGCAGCCGATCCTGCTTTTCTTTGCCGTTCTGCCCTTCTGGAGCAACTACCTGATCCGCACCTATGCCTGGATCGTTCTCCTGAACCGCGAAGGCCTGGTGAACAATGTTCTGTCCACGCTCGGCTACACCGGCGAACCGCTCAGCATGCTCTATACAGAGGGGGCAGTCATCACCGGCCTCGTCTACAACTATCTGCCGTTTGTGATCCTCGCGATCTATTCGACGCTCAGCCGCCTCAATCCCGAACTCATGGAAGCCTCGCGTGACCTTGGTGCCGGACCGATCCGCACCTTCTTCCGCGTGACCCTGCCCTTGACCATGCCGGGCGTTGCCGCCGGGGGAGTCTTCGTCTTCGTGCTGTCGATCGGCAATTTCGTCACTCCGGCGCTTCTGGGTGGCGGTCGTTTCCAGATGATCGGCAACCTCGTTTACGACCAGTTCCTCACCGCCAACGACTGGCCGTTCGGTGCCGCGCTCGGCATGGTGCTGATCGCGGTCATGGTCATCCTTCTGCTTCTGCAGGCACGCGCCACATCGCATGCGTCGGGCGAACGCGCGGGAGTGCAGGCCGATGCATAAGACCCGCGAAAAACTCTATGGCCGTCTGACGCTTGTTCTGGTGTTCGGCTTTCTCTATCTGCCGATCGCGGTGCTGGTCGGGCTCTCTTTCAACGATAGCGGCCTGCCGACCAGCTGGTCAGGCTTTTCGACAAAATGGTATAGCGCGCTTTTCGCCAACAAGGACATCCTGCAAGCCGCCGGCAACACGCTCGTCGTGGCAGTCTTCGCGACACTGATTTCCACCGCTCTCGGCACCATGCTGGCGCTCGGGATGGAAAGCCGCCGGCGCAAGTCCAATGCGCTCGAGGCGCTGGCTTTTGCTCCGATGGTCATTCCCGATATCGTACTGGCCGTAGCGCTTCTCTCCTTCCTGTCGCGCCTCAACGTCACGATGGGCCTGCATACGATCATCGTCAGCCACGTGATTTTCGACCTCGCCTTCGTCTCCTCGGTGGTGCGGGCGCGTCTTAAGAATTTCGATTATTCGATCGTCGAAGCCTCGCGTGATCTCGGCGCGTCCGGCTGGACAACCTTCTGGCGGGTCACCTTTCCCGTGATCCTGCCCGCGATCGTTGCCGGCGCGCTGCTCGCCTTCACGCTCTCGGTCGACGAATTCATCATCGCCTTCTTCACGGCCGGTGCCGGCCGTTCCTCGATCACGCTGCCGATGCAGATCTATTCGATGATCCGCTTCGGCATCACTCCGGAAATCAATGCGCTTGCCACGCTGGTGATGGGGGTGAGCGCTACCGCTCTCCTGATCTCGCAGTGGGTCAACCGGGAACAGCTTGCCCCATGACGGAAAACACCAAGAAACCGCTTCTCAGGATCGAGAAGATCGTCAAGACGTTCGGCCCCGTGCGGGCGGTCGATGACGTGTCGATCGACATTATGGAAAACGAGTTCTTCGCCCTTCTCGGGCCGTCCGGCTGCGGCAAGACCACGCTTCTGCGCATGCTGGCGGGCTTTGAAGTGCCGACCTCCGGTGCGATCCTGCTTTCAGGCAGCGATATCACCCGGCTGCCGCCGGAAAAGCGGCCGCTGAACCTGATGTTCCAGTCCTATGCGCTTTTCCCGCACATGACGGTGCGCCAGAACCTCAATTACGGTCTGGAAATGGAAGGGCTCGACAAATCGGAAATCCGTCGTCGTGTCGATGAGACGCTCGCCGCAACCGATCTGACGACATTTGCCGAGCGCAAGCCGGACCAGCTTTCCGGTGGCCAGAAACAGCGCGTGGCTCTGGCCCGTGCTCTCGTGAAACGGCCAAAGCTACTGCTGCTAGATGAACCGCTCGGCGCGCTTGACAAGAAGCTGCGCGAGAAGATGCAGCTCGAGCTCAAGCGCCTGCAGCATGAGGCCGGCATCACTTTCGTGATCGTCACACACGACCAGGAGGAAGCTCTCGTGATGGCCGATCGCATGGCGATCCTGCGTGATGGCAAGCTGCTGCAGGTCGGCAGTCCCGAAGAAATCTACGAACGGCCGAATGACCGTTTCGTCGCCAATTTCATCGGCATCATGAACTTCATCGAGGGAACGATCGAAGCTGGCGGCCACTTTGTCGCCGATGGCTATCGTCTGGCAATCGGTGCCACGAGAGCGCCCGGCGCAGCAGTGCTCGCCATCCGCCCCGAGAATATCAGCCTGTCGCCGGATGGTGACGGCCTCAAGGGCACGATTGCGGATATCGCCTATCACGGGCTTGATCGCGTTCTGCATGTGCGCAGCCCGGCATCGGCCCAGCCGATCCTCGTGCGCGTTCCTGCCGGTGACGGGCACAAGTTCCAGGCCGGACAAACCGTCTCGCTGATTTTCAATCCAGACAAATGCAGACTCTTCTGACGGAGGACTAGACCATGGCAACCATCGCATTTTTCCCGGAGGCCGCCTTCGGGCCGGCCCTCAACTCTGTCGGCATCGCCCAGGCTGTCGAAGCGCTCGGCCACAAGGCAGTCTTCCTGTCCGATCCCGGTTTCGTGTCGGTCTATCAGGGCTATGGATTTGAAGCCCATCCGGTCAATCTGTCCGAGCCGATGCCGCCCGAACAGATGGCAAAGTTCTGGGAAGATTTCATCAACGGCCATATCCCGAACTTCCGCAAGAGCCCTTACGACCAGATCGACAATTATGTGAAGGATTGCTGGACGGCGATCGTCGACAGCGCCAAATGGGCCGAAAAGGACCTGCCGGGCGTGCTGGCCAAAATCAATCCCGACATGATCTGCGTCGACAATGTCATCCTGTTTCCGGCGATCAAGCATTTCGGCAAGCCCT
The DNA here is from genome assembly GCF_030551875.1 of Fluviirhizobium alvei. Classification (GTDB taxonomy): domain Bacteria; phylum Pseudomonadota; class Alphaproteobacteria; order Rhizobiales; family Rhizobiaceae; genus Rhizobium_E; species Rhizobium_E alvei. The sequence continues at coordinate 610,350 of NZ_JAUOZU010000006.1, forward strand.
GGGTGCGCATCATTTCCTGCTCGGAAAACGAAATCGAGGATCCCAAGATCCCGCCGCATCTCTCCGGTTGCCGCCAGGACGATTACGAAGGCCACAAGGCCTATCGCGATCACTTCAACGAGGTGATCAAGCCGATCCATGACGATTACAACGCCTTCCTTGCCTCGACCGGCGAAGCGGCCTATCCGATCGGCCAGTTCTTCGAAGCCTCGCCATTCATGAACCTGCTGCTTTATCCGGAGCCGGCGAAGTTCGATCGCGAACATCCGCTCGATCCCAACCAGTTCCAGTATCTCGAAGGCTGCGTCCGCAAGGAAAAGCCCTACGAGGTGCCGACCTTTGCCGCCAACAACGACAAGCCGCTGATCTATATCTCGTTCGGCTCGCTCGGTGCCGGCGATACCGATCTTCTGAAGCGCCTGATCGAAACGATCGGCAAACTGCCCTATCGCGCGCTCGTCAATGTCGGCGACTATAAGGACCAGTACGAAAATGTTCCGGGCAATGTGGTAATCGAAAGCTGGTTCCCGCAGCCGTCGGTCATTCCGCAGGTCGATGCCGTCATCCATCACGGCGGCAACAACTCGTTCACAGAATGCCTCTATTTCGGCAAGCCCGCCATCATCATGCCCTATGTCTGGGACGGTCACGACAATGCGACCCGCGTCGACGAGACCGGTCATGGCTTCAAGATGCCGCGCTACGATTGGACCGATGAAGAACTGGCCGCCAAGCTCGACCATATGATCAACGACCCGAAGATGAAGGCGAAACTTGCCGCCACTTCGGCGCACATGCAGGCGCAGAACGGCCCGGAGAAGGCGGCGAAGATCCTGGACGAGTTGGTCAAGACGGGGGCTTACCGGGCCTGACCACCCTCACCCCGGCTCCGCTTCGATCGGCGGACCTCTCCCCGCTGGGGAGTGGAGACCCGCAACGGCGCTGCAAACTCCCTCTTCTCTCCGACGGGGAGAAGGTGGCGCAGAGCGCCGGATGAGGGGGATACTTCATATTGGGAGATACTCATGACCGATACACTGAAAACCACCGCACCCCACATCCACAATGCCACCACTTTCGATGACCTCGTCGATTGGGGGGTGCAGTCGGATGCGATCGAAGGCGTGTCGAAATCCACCGGCCGCCTTCTCTTCAAGGGGCCGAACAACCAGCCGGAGACAGGCATCTGGGTCTGCACTCCCGGGCGTTGGCGCCTGTCGATCCCGCGCGACGAGTTCTGCCATTTCGTTTCAGGCTCCGCGACCTATCGTTCGGATGATGGTGAAGTGGTCGAAGTTTCGCCCGGTACGGCGGTGATGTTCAAGGCCGGATGGACCGGTGAATGCACCGTCCATGAGACGATGCGAAACATCTACATGCTGGTTTGATCGCCATGACGACACCGTTAGTGACCACACCCTTCTGGGTAAATGCTGCAAAAGTCGAACTCGAAGACTGGGGTCCCTCCAAGACCGCCACTGCGGGCAATCCCGTCATGGCTGGCAAGATCCTCAGCGCCAACCCGGATGGGTCGAGCGAATGCGGCATCTGGTCCTGCACGCCGGGCACCCGCACGATTACGATCGCCAGCGACGAATTCTGCGTCTTTCTCGGCGGCAAGGGCCTCTACATTCACGAAAGCGGCGAGGAAATCGCCGTTGAAGCCGGTTCGATTGTCTTCTTTCCCGGAGGCTGGACCGGCACGTCCATCATTACTGAAACACTGTCCAAGGCTTTCATGAGCCGTTGAATTCAAAGGAATAAACATGACCTCCGCACCCCTGATGTACAAGCCGCTGGAGCAGGAAAACCTCGTGGATTGGGGCACCATCCCGACCATGATCGAAGGTGTCAGCCATGTATCCGGCAAACTGATCCACAAGGGACCGAACGGCGAAAGCGAATGCGGTCTTTGGGTCTGCACGCCCGGCAAGTGGGAATGCCACGTGACCCGCGACGAATTCTGCCACTTCCTCGAAGGTCGTTCGACCTATGTGCATGAAAGCGGCGAGGTGATCGAGATCACCCCGGACACAGCCGCCTTCTTCCCGAAGGATTGGAAGGGCGTCTGCACCGTCCATGAGACGATCAAGAAAGTCTACATGATCCGCTGAGGATCGCTCGACCGCGACCCGCATGGAGCACCATGCGGGCCCACCCCTTTCATGCGAGTAAAACACATGTTCGATCCGGAAAAGCCCGTTCATTACCTTCATCCGCATTACCTGCCCTCGACCGGTTCACGGATGGAAATCATCAATCCGGCCTCTCTGACGATCGAAGGCGAAATTGCCAATACGACGCCGGATGAAATCGCGCTTGTTCTTAAGGCGGCGACCGTGGCGCAGAAGGGCTGGAAACAGCTGGATGCCAAGACCCGCGCGACATTGCTACATCGCGTCGCCAACAAGATCGAGGCCACGGATATGCGCCGTTGCGCCGAACTGATGGTGCGCGAGATGGGAAAGCCTTACCCCGAAGCGATCGGCGAAGTCGCCAATTGCGCCGGAGCCTTCCGCTATTTTGCGGAAATGGCGCGCGATGACGGCGGCAAGGTTGCCGGCACCACCCAGACCGGCTCGTTCCAATATGCCCGCTATGAGCCGGTCGGCGTCTCGGTCCATATCATGCCGTTCAATTTCCCGATCCTGCTCATGTGCTGGACGGTGGCCGCATCACTTGCGGCTGGCAATGCCTGCATCATCAAGCCCGCATTGGCCACAACGCTTTCGACGCTCCAATTCATGGGGGTGTTCGAAGCCTTGCCCGATGGGCTCGTCTCCTGCCTGCCGGGCGGTGCCGATGTTGCCCAGGCCCTCATCGCGTCACCCATGACCCATGCCGTAGCCTTTACCGGGTCGGTTGCGGCCGGCAAGGCCGTGGCGATGGCTGCAGCTGCCCAGATGAAGCCGGCGGTCATCGAAGCCGGTGGTTCCGATCCGCTGATCATCACGAAACATGCGCCGCTCGGCATTGCGGCCGCCGGTGCCGTCACCGCCGCCTTCCATATGTCCGGCCAGGTCTGCACCTCGGCGGAACGGTTCTTCGTGGTGGATGCGGTCCATGACGATTTTATCGAGGCCTTTGTCGAAGAAACCCGTAGGCTCCGCGTCGGCCCCGGGCTCAGCCGCGCCGAAATCGGTCCGCTCGTCTCCGAAGCGGCCCGCAACAAGGTGATCCGCCTCGTCGAGGACGCGAAATCCAAGGGCGCCAAGGTCGTCACCGGCGGCAACATTCCGGCCGATCAGCCGGTCGGCTGGTTCTTCGAACCGACCATCCTTACCGATTGCACCATGGATATGGCCGTGATGCATGAGGAATGTTTTGGCCCCGTCGCCTCCGTCGTTCGCGTCAGGGATTTCGACGAAGCGATCGAGCTCGCGAACCGCAGCGAATTCGGCCTCGGCGCCTCGGTCTTCACCACCTCGCTGGAAGAGGCGATGGAAGCGGCCGAAAGACTCGAAGCCGGCATGGTCTGGGTCAACAATCCGCTGATCGACAATGACGCCCTTCCCTTCGGCGGCTGGAAAATGTCCGGCATCGGCCGCGAACTTTCCCGCCTCGGCCTCGATACGTTCCGGCGTTCCAAGATGGTGATTGTCGATCACAAGCCGGTGCGCCAGGGCTGGTGGTACCCCTATCCCGATGACTGGTTCTATGACGCTGGCGGACGCAAGCATGTCTGAGCGCAGTTTCGACAACGAACGAAAGCAGAGAAAATGATTATGACCCTCCTCGGCGGCGCAGGTTTCATGGGCGCCGGCGTCGTGCGCGACCTGATTTCCGATCGCGCCATCATCGATATCAGGACCATCCGTATTGCCGATGTTTCGCGCGAGCGGATCGAAGCGTTGATCGCCGAGCTTGGCGACAAGCGTCTGGTGGCTGTCGATCTGCAGGTGTCGGATGCAGCGAGCCTGAAAGGCGCTATTGCCGGTTCCGATATCATCATCAACTGCGTGCCGACCCTGCTCGGCTTCCAGATGACGATCTTCGAAGCCGCGTTTGAAGCCCGCATTCCCTATGTCGATCTCGGCGGCCTCGGCACCTATACGGTCAAGCAGATCGCCGAGCATGAGCGCTTCAAGGCCGCTGGCGTTACCGCGGTGACCGGCGTCGGTGCCGATCCCGGTATGTCGAACGTCATTTGCCGCGCGGTTGCCGACGAACTCGACGAAATCGATCGCATCAATCTCTACTGGGCAGCCGAATTTGTCGGCGACGAAAATCCCGTTCTGGTGCCGCCCTACTCGATTTCCACCGTGCTCGCCGAATATGCCCATCCCTCGACGCAGTTCCTTGAAGGCAAACATGTCACCTGCGCACCGATGACCGGTGTGGAAGTGGTGGAACTGCCGGAACCCTGGGGCAAATGCGAATTCATGTATTCGCCCCATTCCGAGCAGCTGACAGTCCCGCTCGCCGATGGCATCCGCGAAAAGGGTATCAAGGAATTCACCTGGAAACTCCATCTGCCGCATCGCGAGCACGAGGCTTGGGTCGGGCTGGTGAAGGCCGGATTCGGTGATTTTGCCGATGAAGTCGAGGTCAACGGCACCAAGGTCAAGCCGATCGATGTTCTGTCGAAAGTCATCGCCCGCAATATCGAGCGCAATCGCGACCGTATCCCGGATCAGTCGAGCCACGAGATCCATTTCGCGATCGGTCAGGGTCGCAAGAATGGCAAACCGGCCACTGCGCGGGTGGATGTCATCGTGACGCCGAACGCGATGTATGACGGCTATGTCGATGCCTGCACTTCCATGAATGCATCGATCGCCGCCCAGCTGATCCTCAAATATCCGAAGAAAGCCGGCGTCTATGCACCGGAAGGCTATTTCGATGCCGAAACCTACTTCCCGGAACTGGAAAAGCGCGGCTTCAAGATCGTCAAGACCGTGAGCTGATCGTCAAAAGACAAAGCCCCAGAAACACCAAAGCCCCCGAAACGGCTGTTCCGGGGGCTTGTTTCTACGCTTCGACCAATTAGCCGAAGGCGGCCTTGTTGGCTTCGAAGAAGGCCTTGAGCGGGCTTGCCTTGTGACCGGTCAGGGTCTCGACGTCATCCGTGACGAGATCGATGCCGCCTTCGCGCGTGTTGGCATCGAAACCGACCAGGAACGGGATCATGAATTCCGGCACGCCGGCCGCCTTCATGCCACCGGCAAGCTGTTCGTCGGTCAGATGAACCACGTTGAGCGGCTTGCCGACGATCTGGCTGGCAAGGGCTGCGATTTCAGCGGTGGTGAACTTTTCCGGGCCTGTCAGCGTGTAGGTCTTGCTCTCGGTAGTGGTCGCCGAAAGGGCCGCAGCCAGAGCATCGGCGCAATCGGCACGCGAGACATGGGTGACCTTGCCTTCGCCAGCCGACGTGTACCATTGACCCGAGGCAAAGGCCTGCGGCAGGCTCATGAACAGGTTTTCCTGGTACCAGGCATTGCGCAGGATCGTGAAGGAAAGGCCGGAAGCCTTGACCGCTTCTTCGGTGCCGCGATGGTCGCCGGCAAAGGTGATCTTCGATTCCGGTCCCGGGTTCGGCATCGATGTATAGATGATGTGCTTGACGCCGGCAGCCTTGGCGGCCTGAACTGCATTCGTCTGCTGCTTGAGGCGCGTGCCGATGCCATCGATTGCATCGGTCGATACGATTGCCAGACGATCGGCGCCGGCAAAAGCCTTGGTCAGCCCTTCGAGATCGTTGAAATCGGCCTGGCGGACCTCAACACCCTTGGCGGCATAGTCGGCCAGCTTGGAAGGGTCACGGGTGGTCGCGATGATATCGCCTGCGGCAACACCACGGGCCAGAAGGCTGTCGAGCGTGAGCTTGCCGAGATGACCGGCCGCGCCGGTGAGCAGGAGTTTCTGAGCCATGGTGTTTCCTTTGTGTGGCCTGTCGGCGGGCATCCTTGCCCGCGAATGGATGAAGGTCTCTTTTTGAGACTTGCTCTTATTTATAGCTTGCCAGCCTCTTGTAAAGGAGGCATTATTTTCTCAGTAGGTTACAAAAAGGGAACCGGCATGAATGACATACCCTCGCCTGCCGAACTCGTTCGCAATCGCCTGAACGACTACAAACGGCTTGGCTTCAATCCGGCTGACTGTCCGGTGCGCGATGTCATGGATCAGATAAGCGGCAAATGGTCGATGCTGATGCTGCTGGAACTGGCTTCCGGTCCCAAGCGATTCGGCGTCCTGAGGCGCAGCGTGCCCGATATCTCGCAACGCATGCTGACCCAGACATTGCGCGAGCTGCAACGCGGCGGCTATATCAGCCGCACCGTGTTTCCCACCAAACCACCAAGTGTGGAATATCAGCTGACACCGCTCGGTCAGTCCTTCATGAAGCCGCTCGCCATGCTCGTCGATTGGGCAGAAACCAATCATGACCGGATCCGGCAGGCTAGGCTGGACTTCGAGGACCAGCCCGCCTGATCGCCGGGCGATCCGCTCAGATCTTCACATATTTGCGCCAGTCGTGCTCTTCGCGAAAGCCGAGCATTTCCCGGATCTTGCGGTTGGAGAACAGCGCTTCATATTCGCCGACCTCGCGTGTGAACGGCACATTCGGAAAGAAGTGCTCGGCTAGTTCGCGCGTCGGCTGGCTCGCCGAATTGGTATCATTGCCGGCATTGAAGACCTGGTAACCGAGCCCATCCTTCTCGATGCAGAGATGGACGATCTGGCCGAGATCGCGCGCATCGATATAACACCAGGCATTGCGCTTGCGGATTTCCGGATGCGCGAAATAATGCGGAAACCGGTCATATTCATGCGGTTCGATGACATTGCCGATACGAAGCGCATAGATGTCTGCGCCGGTTCGCTCGGCAAAGGCACGCGCCGTCTTCTCGTTCACCACCTTCGACAGACCATAGGAATCCATCGGATCGACGTCATAATCCTCTTCCAGCGGGAAAGAATGAAAATCCCGATGCCCATCGGCAAAGCAGATGCCGTATGTGGTCTCCGACGAGGCAATGATGACCTTGCGGATACCGAGTTTGACGGCCGCTTCGATGACATTGTAGGTGCCCATCACATTGACCCGGAAGGTCTCATTGTCGGGCGTAATCAGGATGCGCGGGATGGCGGCAAAATGAACAACCGCATCATAGGGCAGAACGCTTTTGCCGGTTTCGAGATCCGGGAAATCGCGATGCATCGACAAGGCACCGAACACCTGACCGAGATCGGTGATGTCGGCCTTGATATTGGCGACGCCAGGGCTGTCGAGCGGCACGAGATCGATATTGGTCACCTCATAACCGGCATTCACCAGCCAGGGCACCACATGGCGACCCGCCTTGCCCGAACCACCGGTGAATAGAATTCGCTTTTTCATATTTGGTCCTCCTGATCTATCCAACGTGCGAACAGACAAACTGGCAAGGGCTGGGACCCAAAATATCATACTATTCACAGGGCGAAGCATGCGGCATCGGTCGAAACGCAAAAGGCCCCGCCGTTTCCGGCGAGGCCTTTCGCAAATTCTAGCCGAGATTACTCGATGATGGAGGCGACGATGCCTGCACCGACGGTACGGCCACCTTCGCGGATAGCGAAGCGGAGCTTTTCT
>NZ_JAUOZU010000007.1 GCF_030551875.1 Fluviirhizobium alvei
ATCGTCCTCGCAAACGCGTTGCTCCGGAAAAATCAAAAATGGGAGCCAAGACACCCTTGATCAAAACGGATACTCTAATGGTTCCTGCCGTCATATTTGACGATCTCGACGCTTTCGAGATCGAAATCCGGCAAACAGCGAAGATTGATGGCCGTCATCTGCCCCTCCGGCCCCTCGCCGAAGGGGGCCGTGCCACATGTCGAGCAGAAATGATGGCGGATGACATGTTTGTTGAACGTATAGGTCGACAGGTTTTCGACCGGCGTCTTCAGCTTCAGTTTCTCACGCGGCACGAAGGCGAGCAGCCCGCCTCTGCGGCGGCAGAGCGAACAATTGCAATCGATCGCCTGACGAAATTCGCCCTCGACCTCGAAAGCGATCCGTCCGCAATGGCAACTTCCGTAATGTAGCATGTCTTCGCCCCGTCGTTTTGTTCTCTATTTGTTCTTAAGGGGTAGCAAAACCGAAGTCAAGCCGGGAACGGGCCTTACGTAGTCGCAAAGCCCGCATCCGGGGTGGCTCAGAGTTTCGAGAAATCGGCGAACTCGAAATGCATTCCGTCATATTTCGTCGGCGGCGTATAATGTCCGCCCCAGCCGAACCCGATCCGGTTGGCGGCTGGCACCAGCAATCGCACCGATCCTTTGGAGAGCGCATCCGGTGGCGGCGGAGCGGTCACCCGCGGGTTCCAGGCGACGTTGATATCGAAGGCAGATCCGAAGGCATGGTTGCTTAGAGAGCCGACACTGGCACTCGACTGAAGCCCGTGACCTGCCGCAGGAAGCGTCGTTCCTCGCACATAGCGGGCCACGAAGGCGCCGGCATAACCGAGGAGCAGATGCAGGAGATCCTCCTGCTCCCAGGCCTCGAAAAGTTCCTTCACCTTCGGCGCCACCAGCCTGTGGCAGCGAAAGCGGCCGGTATAGCCCGGAACATGGGCCAGTTGCGGGATCTGGATATCGATGATGTTGGCCGCCACCCAGTCTTTTGCGCCACCACCCGATGCTCCCTTGATGACGATGCTTTCGTGATCGGGGCGGTTCTTTTCCGGCAAAAGAATGAAATCGAATGCGCCGAAGGCGGCATTGCGGCTCGCATTGCTGGGCGGCGGAAAGGCGGGTTTCGGTGGCCAACTCGCGCCGGCCGCCGCCGCGTAGTAGGCCGGCGTCAGGTCACGATAGCCAAGCGCCACAGCTTCATCATGCGTCTTCTGGTCGAGTTTGCCGGTCGTCGTGATGCCGACCTTGACCTGGAAGAACTTGGTTGCCTGTTCGGTCTTGAGGCCGAAATCGGCGTCGATCGCGCCGACCTGGCTGATCCCTTGCTTCAGCAGAAAGTACTGCCATCGCTGAACCTCGGCCGGAATGTTTTTCGCACCACGCGCAAGCAGAATAGCCATCACGTCCTCCTCAGTTGGGAAAGGCTTCCTGGGTCAATTGCCGGATATTTTCGTCGGAAAGCTTGCCGTCGACAGGAAGGCCGCGCGCCTTCTCCCAGGCCATCAGCGCCTTCTGCGATCCCATGCCGAACACGCCATCGACACCACCCGGATTGAACCCGAGATAGAGCAAGGCAGCCTGGCAGCGCCTGACCATCAGGTTCGGGGTCGGATGCACCGAATAGAGGTTGAAGGCCTTGGCGAGTTTGGTGTCGTACTGGTTTTTCTTGTAGCCCGAGCCATTGTAGCGCAGCGCAAATTCTGCCCACTGCTGGGTCTGGAGATATTTCGCAAGACCATGGCCGGCAATGAAGGCAACCATGCCGGCAACCTGCGCATCTTCGTCGTCGGCCATCTTGGCGACCATCGTCTCGACATCCGCAAAGCCGGCGCTGGCGGCATTATAGCCCATCACCTGCCCGAGCCCCCAGGAGGCGCTGTTGAGCGCGGCAACCCGATCGAGACTGCAGGCATCCTTTAGCCGGGCATATTGGTTGGCGCCGCCGGCCCCATAGCCACCCGCCACCGGATTGCTGATATGCGGATGGGTCTTGGAATAGGCGCCATGCGTCTGTTTATGGAAGACGTGACGTTCGTAGAGAATGAGCGGACGCCGGTCGCTGAGAAACCCGAAGCCGCGGGTTTCGACCGCCATAACCGCCCAGAAGGCAGCAGGTTCGATTTTAAGAAGAGAGATTCCGTGCTCGACGGCTTCCGATGAAAGCGTCCGCCCCTTGCCTGCGAATTCAACCATATCAAGCCCTCCCGTGAGGGCTTGATTAGAGCATCAATATTTAAAGTTGCAACCAACCAATATTCTATCTTAAAATGCAGAGAGTTGCAGCCTCACGGCCAGTCCATCACCACCTTGCCGGAATTGCCCGAACGCATGGCTTCGAACCCGTCGCGGAATTCCTCGATCGGGATCCGGTGGGTGATAACCTGCGAAAGGTCGAGCCCGCCCTGGACGAAGGCGATCATCTTGTACCAGGTCTCGAACATTTCGCGGCCATAGATGCCCTTGAGCGTCAGCATCTTGAAGATCACCTTGTTCCAGTCGATCCCGAACCCTTCCGGCGCAATGCCGAGAATGGCGATCTTGCCGCCATTGTTCATCGTCTCGATCATCGACCGGAAGGCCGGCGGAGCACCGGACATTTCGAGACCGACGTCGAACCCTTCGGTCATGCCGATTTCCGACATGACTTCGCGAAGATCCTGGCTTGAGGCATCCACGACATGATCGATCCCGCAAAGGCGCGCCAGATCAAGCCGGACCGGATTGATATCGGTGATCACGACCTTGCGGGCGCCAGCCCGCCGCGCCACCATTGCCCCCATAATGCCTATCGGCCCGGCACCGGTCACCAGCACATCCTCTCCCACCAGATCAAAGGAAAGCGCAGTATGGACCGCATTGCCGAACGGGTCGAAGATCGCCGCCACTTCGTCGGGAACATCATCCGGGATCGGCACCACATTATGCTCGGGCATGCAGACAAATTCCCCGAACGAGCCCGGTCGGTTGACCCCGACGCCCAACGTGTTGCGGCAGAGATGGCCGCGGCCGGCCCGGCAGTTGCGGCATTTGCCGCAGACGATATGGCCTTCGCCGGCCACCCGCTCGCCAACGTGATACTTGGTCACCGCCGATCCGACCTCGGCAATCTCACCGACAAATTCATGGCCGACGACCATCGGCACCGGAATGGTCTTCTGCGCCCACTGGTCCCAGTTCCAGATATGGACGTCGGTGCCGCAGATAGCCGATTTCCGCACCCTGATCAGCACATCGTTGGGCCCCGGCTCCGGCACCGGCACATGTTCCATCCAGAGACCGACTTCCGGCTTGGCTTTTACGAGCGCCCGCATCATGTTGGACATGCGTATCTTCCTTCTCGATGACGTTATCAGGGGCGTTTACCCCTCCCCCTTGTGGGGACTGGAAATGTCCCCTCAGATCACTCCCAGTTCTCTTCCCACCTCGGCGAAAACCGAGATTGCCTTTTCGACATCCGCGGTCGAATGGGCCGCCGACATCTGCGTGCGGATGCGCGCCTGTCCCTTCGGCACCACCGGAAAGGAGAAGCCGATCACATAGACACCCTTTTCCAGCATGCGCGCCGCCATATCCTGCGCCAGCTGCGCATCCCCCAGCATCACCGGAATGATCGGATGCCCCTCGCCTGCCAGCGTGAAACCGAGCTTCGTCATCTCGCGCCGGAAGAGGTCTGCATTGGCAAAAAGCCGCGCGCGCAAATGATCGCCCTGATCGATCAAGTCGAAGACCTTGAGCGAGGCAGCGGCAATCACCGGCGCCAGCGTGTTGGAAAAGAGATAGGGCCGCGAACGCTGGCGTAGCCAGTCCACCATCTCGGCCTTGCCAGCAGTATAGCCGCCGGATGCCCCACCGAGCGCCTTGCCGAGCGTGCCGGTGATGATATCCACCCTTCCTTCGACGCCGCAATATTCTGCCGAGCCGCGACCATGCCGGCCGACAAACCCGACCGCATGGCTGTCGTCGACCATCACCATGGCACCGTATTTTTCGGCAAGATCACAGACACCACCGAGATTTGCGATGATGCCGTCCATCGAAAAGACGCCGTCGGTGGCAATCAGCTTGAAACGGCTGCCCTCGGCTTTCTTCAGCTCTTCCTCGAGCGACGCCATGTCATTGTTGGCATAGCGGAAGCGCCTGGCCTTGGAGAGACGCACGCCATCGATGATCGAGGCGTGGTTGAGCGCATCCGAGATGATCGCATCCTCCTCACCAAGCAGCGTTTCGAACAGACCGCCATTGGCATCGAAGCAGGAGGAATAGAGGATCGTGTCCTCCATCCCCAGGAAGCTCGAAATGCGCGCTTCAAGCTGCTTGTGTTCCTCCTGCGTGCCGCAGATGAACCGCACCGAGGCCATGCCATAGCCGTAGCGATCGAGCGCCTGCTTGGCAGACTCGGCAATCTCGCCATTGTCGGCAAGGCCGAGATAATTGTTGGCGCAGAAATTGAGCACATGCGCCCCGCCCTGAACGTCAATGGCGCCCGACTGTTTGGAGGTGATCACCCGCTCGGACTTGTAAAGTCCGGCCGTCTTCAACAGTTCGAGTTCTGTCCTGAGATGGGTAAGAAAAGCGTCGGTCATCGCAGGCTGTGTCTCCTGACTGTGAGAACTGGAACATCCGGGACCTTATAACAGAACCAAGCCCGCATGACTTTCCAAAAGCACGCCAGAACAATGCCGCTTTGAGACTATCGGCTTGCCAAAGCTCGACACAACCCTGTCTGATGCTCCGCCGATCCGGCGCTCCTCATACGCATTTCGACCTGCTTCCGAAATGACATCGATTTTCTGATGCGTCGATTATTGCGTCGTTCCGCTTCGTCGAACCCGCGACCGGAACCCGGAAGGCGTTTCGCCGGCATGCTGCCGAAAGCTGCTGTTGAACGCGCTGAGACTGGAATAGCCAACACCGAGCGCGATTGAAACAACCTGCTCGTCCGACTGCGCGAGCTGTTCCATTGCACGGATCATCCGAAGACGTCGGCGCAATTCGCTCCAGTTCATTCCGGTCTCTGCTGCCAGGCGTCGTGAAAAAGTCTTTGGCGTCAGAGCCGCAGCGGCAGCCACCACCTCGACGCCCAGATCTGCCGCCAGGTCCCGCTCGGCAAGATCGATCGCCTTGCGAAGCGGACCAGCGTCGATGGCAGGCAACCACATCGCACTTTCCCGTTCGGCAAGTTCCCGACATATGAACGCTGTAGCGGAAAAGCAGGCCACAGCATCGGCATCGAGCGATCCTGCCGACCGGCCCCAGCGACCGCAATGGAGGATCATTTCACGTGCAAGAGGCGTGACCGCAAAGACCTTGGTCTCTGTCGGCGGCCGGACCAGGAAATTGCGCTCGAACAGGATCGAGCAGGTCGAGACTGGCGCACGGATCTCGACCTCGACCTGAAGACCGGCTGGTATCCAGGCCGCCATCGAGGGCGGCAGAAACCATTGACGATCCGACAGGCCGACGCGCATCAGGCCTTGCGCGCAATAAACAAGATAATGGCGATCGAACTGAACAGTCCCGGACGCTTCCGGCCCGAGCGACGCCCGGAAACTGTAAGCATCGGGATCGGCATTCGCGGGTCCGCTCATCCATTCACTTTCGATACTCGAGCGACAACATCATAGGTTAGCGAACTCGGAGGCGCAATCATCAGCGGCTTGAGGCTCGCATTGAGAGCGGCAAACTCGGCACTTGCCCGATAGGCATCAAAATCCGCAGAGCATTCCCATGTCTGGAAAACCAGCACCGCGCCGGAATTGTCGAGATAGCGCTGATATGACAAGCATCCTTGTCTGGCACGGATCTGGCGCGCGTGTGCATCGATGCATGTTTTGACTTCGCCGAGATCTCCGATCGCGACATCAAAGCTGACCACCTGCAATTGTGTCATTGTACCATCCCTTTTGTGAGCGCATGCGCCCGATTGCAATCGGTGCAATTTGCTCTGGAAATGGCGCAGCCGCTTCTATGCAACCGGACAAATTCTAGCGCGAAACGGACAATGGTACCGGACGTGCGCTATCGTCCGGGCCGGAACGGAGCCGGATCGACCGGCGGCTTTTCACCCAGAATCATCGCCGTCAGTAATTCTGCCGAAGCCGGACCAAGGGTGAAACCCTGATGGCCATGACCGAAATTGGCCCACAGCCCCTTCTGGCCGCCAACCGGACCGATGACCGGCAACATATCCGGCATGCAGGGGCGCGTGCCCGACCAGGGTTCCTGCTCAACCCGATTGCCGAGCGACAGGAGCTCGTTGGCGGATGCTTCCGCCCGCTCGAGCTGGCGATAGACCGGCGCCTGGCCCGGCCGGGCCAGATGCGCACCCGTCGTGATGCGGGTGCCGGCCCGCATCGGCGCCATCACGTAACCGCGATCGGAATCCATCAGCGTCATGTTGAGCGCCACCGGCGAAGAATAATGAGCGTGATAGCCACGCTTGAGCACCATCGGAAAACGGGCGCCGAAGCGCTCGAGCAGGCCACGCGACCAGACGCCGAGCGCAACGACCACATGTTCTGCCTCAACAGTACCCGCACGCGTCCTCACCGACCAGCCCTTGCCCGACGGCAACGCCTTCAGGCTCTCGGCATCGCCGATCAGGAACTGGCCACCCTCGCGCTCGAAAAGCTCGGCATAGGCGGTGACCAGCGCGCCGGGATCGGCCGCCGTCCATGGTTCCAGCCAGTGGATCGTGCCAAGACCGGCATTCGTGAGCGCCGGCTCTTCCTTGCGCGTTTCAGCCGGATCCAGTGCCCGGAATCGGGTTCCGAACTCGCGCTCGATATCCTTGGCGCGTGCCAGAGCCTCATCGAACTTGGCGCCATCGCGATAGAGCGTCCGGTAGCCCGATCGCTGGATGAGATTGTCGGCGCCGGCGCGCCTGATAATCGGTTCGTGGGTTCCGGCCGCCCGCGCGATCAGCGTCGCATAATGACGGGCGATCTCGCGATGACGGCCGCTTTCGGAATACCACCAGTATCGGAGCAGGGAACTGACATGCAGCGGCAGCTCGCGGAAGGCATAATAGACATCGTTCGAGCGGAAAGTGGCAATGTCGAACAGGTCGCGGATGCCGCGCGGCATTGCATAGGGTTCCACCGATTCCGACTGGATGATGCCGGCATTGCCGAAGCTGGTCTCCTGCCCCGGCGGCTTGCGGTCAATGAGCGTGACGTTCCATCCCCTGTCGCGCAATGAAAGGGCGGCACTCACGCCGACCATGCCCGCACCGAGTACGATTGCCTCGCTCATCCTATCCTCGCATTCACATTCAATCGCCTGTTCGTCAGGCTCGTACTCTAACCTTACGTCATCCCATAAGCCAAAGACAGCAGAGGCAGAAGAAATTCAGTGAATCCGCACGCCCTGACGCCGCAGTTCCACCTGGACTGCGGCGATATCGACCGCACTGACATCGCGACCGGTGCGAACGGCGATGGCTGCAGCCACGCCGGCCCCCTGCCCGGCAACGGCACAGCAGGCCATGTTGCGGGTGGCAGCATGTGCGATCCGGTCACCGCCGATGGCGCGCCCAGCCACCAGAAGATTGCGCACACCCTTCGGCAGCATGGAGCGGTAGGGAATATGCATGTAGCGACCGGTCGTCGGCAGGATCAGGACGCCATAACCATCGATGAATTCCGGATAGATGCCGATCGAATCCTCAAACCGCGCCTCGTTGCGCACATCGCCTTCGGTCATGTTGTAGACGGCATCGATCTTGCGCGTATCGCGGATGCCGATCGTCATGCCGAAATTGCGCAGCCGGGCCGCCTCGCAACCAGGCGTATATCGCTTGAGCGCCTCGATCGCCAGCATCGCCTGCCGGCGGCCTTCGATTTCGAAACGGGTCATGCTGTCGGGGTCGGTGCCATCGCAGCCGGCCAGATGCACGAGGTTCATATAGGTCAGTTCACCGGTATCGTGCAGCGCCCCCCAGGTGCCGGCAATCGTGTTGAGATGGGCGGGAATGATGCCGTCGCGAATGGCCTGCGCGAAGGGTTTGCCGAGGAAGGGCGAGAACATCTTGTCCTCCTTGCCCGAGGTCTCGATCTGCCATTCACCGGTCGACCAGTCGCCGTAGGTCTGCGGATCGGAGCGGACCCCTTCCATGAACGCCTTCTTGTCGACACCGGCAAGGTGGAACATCACGCTGGCCGCCTGCATCTGCTCGACCGGCGTCTTGATGGTTGTGGCCCCCACCCGTTCGGCAATGTCGGCATCGCCTGTGGCGTCGATCACGACAGTGGCCAGGATCGCCTCGCGACCGGCCTTGGATTCGGTGATGATGCCGACGATCCGGTCATCTTCCATGATCGGGGCGACGAACTGCCGATGCAGCATCGGGTGAATATCGGCCTCTTCGACCAGCCGGTCGGCGACCAGTTTGAACCCTTCGGAATCGAGTTCATAGGAGAGCGACTGGCTTTCGGGCACGGCAGCCCCCATGGCCTTGGCGCGTTCTTCGAATTCCCAGCCGATGCCGCCGGCTTCAATCGTCTTCTCGTGGCGATACCAGGCAAAACCCTCGACGCCGACAACGGTGATATTGCCACCGAAACAGCCGAACCGCTCGACAAGCGCAACACTTGCACCGGCACGCGCTGCCGCAAGGGCTGCGGCCAAACCACCCGGGCCTGAGCCGACCACCAGCACATCCGTCGTGTGAATGACTTCGACCCGGCGGGCGGGTTCGGTGATGAAAGTGCGGTTGACGGTCATGAAAAGCTCCCAGGTTTCCACAAGCCTATCCCAGGCGGAAGATGTACGCCAACGCTGGCAACGACGAGACGCTGGCTTGATCGCGGCGCATCGACGCTCGGTATTGTCGTGACACTCAATGTCCGGTCGCAGGCCCCTTGATGCGGCCGGACATGACGCCGAAACCGTCGATCAGCGCTTCGAGCTTGTCGAGCCGGACCGCCTCGATCTGCACCTCGTTGAGCGCCAGCATCAATTGCTCCACCTCGGCCTCGTCGCCCCGCTCGGTCGCGTCAGCAATGGCCCGCTCGAGCTCATGCTTCTGGCGTGTAAGGGCGCGGGCGCGATTGTGGAGGGCCAGCGCCTGCTGATAGGCTTCCCGCGCATCCTCCATCGCCGCCTGTTCGGTTGCCGTCCAGAGGCGGGCAAAGCGGATCTGCTTTTCGAGGGCCTGCAACAGGTTCTCGAACCCCTGCACCTCGAGCGCATGCATGAGTTCGTCGCGCGTCAGGCCCGGACCCGAGGCTGCGGCAACCCCCATCACCGTCTGCCAGAAGCGCTGCATGTCGCGGTTCTCGAACTCGATCAGGGCGATTTCGTCATAATCCTCGAAGAACAGTTGCGGATGATTGACGATGGTCAGCGCCAGAACGCTCTCGCGGAGCGAGGCCGCCGAGCGATAACCGCTGACGAGACCCGATTTCGCCAGCTTGTCAGAGACCGGCGCCAGCCGGCTGCCGGGCCGCTGCCCCCCCTTGTTGCCGCTGCGTCCCCCATCGCGAGCGCGACCACCACCGGTCGGCTGGCCGTTCTGGGTCGGCTTCTGGAAAAAGGCATAGCAGCGGTCACGCATATCCTGCTGGTAATGGCGGCGGACGTTTTCGTCGGCAATCACCTGCGTAACGGTTTTCAGCCGCGCCTCAAGCTCGGCCCGCCGTTCCGGCGTCTCGTAGGTGGTGCCGGAGGTTTCGCGCAGCCAGACCATGTCGGCGAGCGGGCGCGCATCCGCGATCACCCGGTCGAACGGCGCCCGTCCCTCGATCTTCACGAGATCGTCGGGATCCTTGCCGTCCGGCAGCAGCGCGATCTTGAGCGAATAGCCGGGCTTCAGATGCGGTAGCGCCAGATCCACCGCCCGTGAAGCGGCACGAAAACCGGCACCATCGCCATCGAAGCAGAGCACCGGCACCGGCGTCATCTTCCAGAGAAGCGCCAGCTGGTTCTCAGTCAGCGCCGTCCCGAGCGGTGCCACCGCATTTTCGATTCCCGCCTGATGGAGCGCGATCACATCCATATAGCCTTCGACCGCGATCACCGTACCCGCACCATCCGCACCCTGAATGGCCTTGCGGGCACGCGAGAAATTGAAAAGCACATGGCCTTTCTGGAACAGTTCGGTCTCGTTCGAATTGAGATATTTCGCAGGCGCATCGGGATTGAGGGCGCGGCCGCCAAAGGCAATCACCTTGTCGCGCGACGACAGGATCGGGAACATGATCCGGTCGCGAAAACGGTCATAGGAAACGGGAATGTCGGGCCCGTGCACGACGAGGCCGCAGGCCTCGATCTGATCCTTCGCCACCCCGCGGGAGGCGAGATATTCCTTGAGCGCGTTGCGGCTGTCGGGTGAATAGCCAAGCCGGAAGGTTTCGATCGTGCGACCGGATAGTCCGCGCTCCCTCAGATAGGCACGCGCTTTCGCCCCGGAAGCCGTCTGCAACTGGTCCTGGAAAAAGGACGTGGCCAGTTCCATGACATCAAAGAGGTTATGACGTTCGCGCTCACGCCGCTCCGCTTCGGGATCCGGCTGCGGCAGTGCGACGCCGGCAATGTCGGCCACCTGCTGAACCGCTTCGGCAAAATTCATGCCGTCCAGTTCCATCAGGAACCGGAAATGATCACCGGTGACACCGCAACCGAAACAATGGTAGCGGCCCTTGCGATCCTCGCAGTGAAAGCTCGGCGTCTTTTCGCCATGGAACGGGCAGCAGGCCCAGAAATCGCCCCGCCCGGGATTGGATTTCTTGCGATCCCAGGTCACACGCCGACCGATCACGTCCGATATCGAAACGCGGTCTCTGAGTTCGTCCAGGAAATTGTTTGAAAAACGCATGCTCACCTCGGTCGAGGTCATATAACCACTGTTGGCCGCCACCGCCAATCATACTCGTCCGCCCACAGATATTCACAGGGGATGCGTCGATTGACAGCCATGGATCTCTATTTTATTGATCGACCAACCAATTATTTCAGGGAGGAAATCGATCATGGGTCAAAGAAGCCTCAGGCGCATCGTCACCGGCCATGACGAAACCGGCAAGGCGATCGTTCTTTCGGATGGCGAACCGCCGATGATCATCCGCAATCCGATGCAGGAGGGCCTCGCCTTCTACGAGGTCTGGAACACCCATCCGACACCTTGCCTCGTCACCGCCACCTGCGAGGAGCCGACATTCGCCCACAAGGGTGTGACCGCGCCGCCTGCCGGCGGAACCGTGATCCGTTTCGTCGATATCCCGCCGGAAGGCCAGAAGGGCCCCGATCTCGATGCCGATCAGGCCCGCAAGCTGTTCGAACATGTCGGCCTCGCCGAGAATGCCGATCATCACATTCCGGGTCGCCATCCGCTCATGCACAGAACGGAATCGGTCGATTACGGCATCTGCATTTCCGGCGAAATCGTGCTGCTGCTCGATGATTCGGAAGTGGTGCTGAAGCCGGGTGATGTGGTGGTGCAGCGCGGGACGATCCATGCCTGGACCAATCGCACCAACACGATTGCCCGCATGGCCTTCATTCTGACGGACGGGACCTGGGATCCGGCTCTGAAGACCGCGTTCGAGGCGCATGACGAGCGCCTGAAGGCTGCGCACGCGCTTTAGCAAGCCGCTGAAAACTGCCCGCCATAAGGCTTGTGACGAGGATAGAGCTCGGTGGCCTCTTCTCCCCGGCGGGGAGAAGGTGGCGCGATAGCGCCGGATGAGGGGGATTGCGGCGATGTAACAGTTGGATGGGAGGGCTCCCCCTCATCTGTCCTTCGGACATCTTCTCCCCGAAGGGAGAAGCGACAGCGTCGCATTAGCTCCTGCCAAACCAGCCCATCGCCCGGGTTTCCAGCCACCAACTGAATGGTGTTCGCAGCGGACGGTCCGGCGCTTTCGCGCCGGCCCCTTTCATCAGGACAGAAGCGTCTTGACCTGGCCCGATGCCTTGGAGAAATCCAGCTGGCCCGGATAGCGTTCCTTGAGCAGTGCCATGCACTTGCCCATGTCCTTGATCGAGCTCGCACCGGTTTCGGCGATGATGCCCTTTATGATTGCGATCACTTCATCTTCCGAGAGTTGCTTCGGCATGAACTCGGAAATGATGGCAATTTCGGCGCGCTCGTTGTCCGCCAGCTCGGGCCGGCCACCCTCGACATACATCTTGGCCGATTCCTCGCGCTGTTTGACCAGCTTCGAAAGAAGGGCGGCAATATCGCCGTCCGTCGTTTCCGGATTGGGCTTGGTGCGATTGGCGATTTCAAGATCCTTGATGGCCGACTGGACCATGCGGATGGTGGTCATCCGACGGCTGTCCTTGGCCTTCATTGCCTCCTTGAGAGCACTCATCAATTTTTCGCGCATGTCGAAATTCTCCTAGACTGTGACCGCGCTTATGACCCCTCGCCCGCAGAAATGCAATCCACCGGCGTAACACCTTGATCCGGAAGCACTTTATTAATCGGGGAAAAACCCGGTCGGGATTGACCTATCAGCTTCTCTTCACTATTTTCCCGCTCCTAGCACAAAGTTTGATAAACGTTGACGCGGCGGGCCACAATCCGCGCGCAATTCGACGCGACAGCAAGGCCTTGATCCTCCCTCAAGCGCCGGAACGGAGCACCATGAGCACGACCCCAGCCTGGACCAAAGAAAAGCCCACCGCCCTTCTCGTTCTTGCCGATGGCACTGTCATCGAAGGCAAGGGCATTGGCGCCACGGGCCGAACCCAGGCGGAGGTCTGCTTCAACACGGCGTTGACCGGCTATGAGGAAATCCTCACCGATCCCTCCTATCTCGGCCAGATCGTCACCTTCACCTTCCCGCATATCGGCAATATCGGCACCAACAACGAAGATATCGAAGACCTGACACCCGCCGCCCGCCATGGCGCCGTCGGCGTCATCTTCAAAGCCGACATTACCGATCCGTCCAACTATCGCTCGCTCCAGCATCTTGATGCCTGGCTGAAGGCCCGCGGCATCATCGGCATGTGCGGCATCGACACCCGCGCGCTCACCGCCTGGATCCGCGAAAACGGCGCGCCGAACGCGGTCATCGCCCATGATCCGGTCGGCGTCTTCGATATCGAGACGCTGAAGAAGGAAGCCGCCGCCTGGTCCGGCCTCGTCGGCCTCGATCTCGCCAAGGTCGCCACATCCGGTCAGACCTCGACCTGGGACGAGAAGCCCTGGGTCTGGAACGAGGGCTATTCGACGCTCGGCGCTTCGGATGCACGCTATCACGTCGTCTGCCTCGATTACGGCGTCAAGCGCAACATCCTGCGCCTGTTTGCCGGACTGGACTGCAAGGTCACGGTGATGCCCGCCCGCACGACGGCCGAAGACGTGCTCGCCCACAAGCCGGACGGCATTTTCCTGTCGAACGGTCCGGGAGATCCGGCCGCAACCGGCGAATATGCCGTGCCGGAAATCCGCAAGCTGATCGAAACCGGTATCCCGGTGTTCGGCATCTGCCTCGGTCACCAGATGCTTGGCCTCGCCCTCGGTGCCAAGACCGAGAAGATGCATCAGGGCCATCATGGCGCCAACCATCCGGTGAAGGACCACACGACCGGCAAGGTCGAGATCGTTTCGATGAACCACGGCTTTGCGGTCGACTCCAAGTCGCTGCCGGTCGGTGTCGAGGAAACGCACGTATCGCTGTTTGACGGCTCGAACTGCGGCCTGCGCATGGTCGGCAAGCCGGTCTTCTCCGTGCAGCATCATCCGGAAGCATCGCCCGGTCCGCAGGACAGCCATTATCTCTTCCGCCGGTTCCTGAACCTGATCAAGGAACGTAACGGCGAGCCGGCTTTGGCCGAGCGCTGAGACTTACGAAAATGGCGGGCAGTGCCCGCCATTTTCATATCTGGATCAGAGTTCCGGCACCGCGCGTCGCGCCAGCAGCGCAAACCGCCAGAGCAACAGAACCGAGGCGGCTGCCAGGCCGGCCAGGAAACCGATCCAGACGCCGATACCACCGAAACCGAGCGGGAATGCCAGGATATAGGCGAGCGAAAAGCCGATCGCCCAATAGGAAATCAGCGCCAGGATCAGCGGGATCGTCGTATCCTTGATGCCGCGCAGCAGGCCATGGCCAATCGCCTGAAGGCCATCCACCAGTTGGAAGATGCCGGCAATCACCACAAGCGAAGCGGCATAATCGAGCACCGCACCGGAATCCGGCTTCGACGCATCGAGATAGAGGGAAGCGAGTTCGCGCGGGATCAAGGCATAGAGCAGTCCGCCAAGCATGGCGCAGCCAGCCGACATCGCCACCACCACCCAGGCTGCCCGGATCATGCCAACCCGGTCGCGAGCGCCCGCGGCGACACCGATACGCACAGTGGCCGCCTGTGCAAGCCCGAGCGGGATCATGAAGGCCACTGACGCCCATTGCAGCGCAATCCCATGTGCGGCGAGTTCAATGGTTCCGATCCAGCCCATCAGAAGCGAGGCGACGGTAAACAGGCTGACTTCCGCCAGGATCGACAGGCCGATCGGCAGGCCGAGCACGAAGACTTCCCGCAGCATATGCCAGTCGGCACGCCAGAAACGCACGAAGAGTTCATAGCTGCGCAGGTCAGGCCGCCATTCAATGTAGAGAATGGTCAGGAGAAACCCGACGATATTGACGAATAGGGCCACAATCGCCGCCCCGGTCATTCCGAGCGCCGGCAAGCCGAAATGTCCGAGCACCAGCGCATAGGCGCAGATGGCATTGAGAACCAGAATGATGATCGTCACATAGAGAATGAAGCTCGCACGGCCGACCGCGCTCAGGAAGGAGCGCAGAACCATGAAACCGAGCGCCGGGATCATGCCCCAGCCGGCAATGTTCACATAATGACCGGCAAGAGCCGCCACCTCGGGCTTCTGGCCGGCAGCAATGAGGACGGATTCGGCAAACCAGATCGCCGGCGACAGAATGGCGGCATAGCCGACGATGACCCAGAGCCCCATGCGCACCGAGCGACGCACCATCACCTTGTCGCCCTGGGCAAAGGCATGTGCCGCCATCGGCACGACTGCGGTCGCGAAACCCGAGCCGAAAATGAAGACGGTGAAGAAATACTGTCCGGCCAGCACCATGGCCGCAAGTTCGACCGTGCCCAATCGCCCGATAATGAAGATATCGGTGACATGGATGCCGAGCTGCGCCAGCTGCGCGCCGATCAGCGGAATGCCGAGCGACAGCGTTTCGCGGACATGGCTCATCCAGCCATTCGTCGATACAATGCCATTCGTTTCTATCCGTTCAGCCACGTTCTTACCTCTGATTGAAGGCGTCGCATTTAGTGCAAGTCATGCCGCAAGGCCAGCGACGCCGGGAAAAATCATAAAAAATTCATGAGTCCCATGGGTTTGAGTGATGGATTGCCCCAAGCCCTATTGCGAAACTGCCGGCAAAGTTCGCGGGACCTTGAGGATGAACACCACAAGTGCAATCACCGAGAGAACCGCCGCAAACAGGTAGGGCATGCCCGGCATCTCGAAAACTGCGCCCGGACCGCTGAACCCGCTGAAGAAGCCGGAGAAGAGGAGCGGACCGATCATCGATGTGATGCTCGACAGGCTGGTCAACGCTCCCTGCAACTCCCCCTGCGCGGAAGATGGTACGCCAGCGGCGGAGATCGAGCGCAGCGCGGGATCGGACACGCATTCGATTGAGGCGAGCACGATCACGACGAACACCATCCAGCCTTCGCTGGCGAAGGTGTAACCGAGAAAGCCCAGAATACAGAAGACAAGACCGATGACCGCGACCCGCCACTCTCCGAAGCGGCGGATCATTCCGGGCAGGACCAGGCCAAGAACAAGGGCAGTAAAGACGCCATAGATCCCGAGCGAAAAGCCGATCATGCCTTCGCCCCAGCCGTAACGATAGGCGGAGACGAATGACCAGACCACGGGATAGGAGACATGTGCCAGCCAGAACAGGAACATCACGACGACGATCCAGCCGATGCCCTTGTAGTTGCGCATCTGCCGTAGTGCACCGAGCGGGTTGGCGCGCCGCCAGTCGAATGCACGCCGGTTGGCCGGATCAAGCGGTTCAGGCAGCAGGAAATAGGCGATCGCAAAATTGGCAAAGGCGATCAGGGCGGCGACGTAAAACGGCACGCGCGGGCCGAATTCCCCAAGAAGACCGCCGACAACGGGCCCGAGTGTGAAGCCCACCCCAAAAGAAATGCTGACGAAACCGAAATTTCGAGCCCGGTTCTCGTCGGTCGAAACGTCGGCGATATAGGCTGCCGCAGTCGCATAGCTGGCTCCAGAAATGCCGGCCAGGACACGACCGACGAAAAGCATCCAGTAGCTTCCCGCCAGCGCGCAGATGAGGTTGTCGATCGCGAAGGTGAAGACAGAGAAGAGCAGCACCGGTCGTCGGCCAAACCTGTCTGACAGGTTGCCGATCAGGGTTCCGAACAGGAATTGCATGGCGGCATAGGAGAGAAACAGCCAGCCTCCCTCGATTGAGGCATGGCTCATGTCTGCCCCGGTCAATTCCTTCAGATAGGCAGGCATGACCGGCATGATCAGCGCAATACCCATCATATCCATCAACTGGATAACGAAAACGAGCATCAGCCCGCGTCTTGCGCGCTTTTCATCGATCATGACTGCACCGAAATTACTCCCGACGGCCACCGCGGGAACATATAAGGAACAGCCGTTCTATCCGACCGATTGGTCGGAATCAAGCCGCCCGAGCACGTTTGCGCCCGGGCGGTGCCGAAATGTCACGCATCTGATGGAAATTCGCTCAGATATTGCCGCTAAATGTGTCGCAAGCGGTCATTTTGCCGCTTTCGTAGCCGCGTTTGAACCATTTGGCGCGCTGCGCGGAGGTTCCATGGGTGAAGCTGTCGGGCACCACATAGCCCTGGCTACGCTTCTGGAGCGCATCATCGCCGATCTGGGCCGCCGCATTGAGCGCCTCATCAAGATCGCCGCGCTCAAGCATGCCCTTCTGGTCGGTAAACTTGCCCCAGATACCGGCAAAGCAATCCGCCTGCAGTTCGACACGGACCGACATGGCATTGGCTTCGCTTTCGCTCATCGACTGGCGGGCGCGATTGAACTTGGGCAGAACACCGATCAGGTTCTGGACGTGATGGCCCACCTCATGCGCAATCACATAGGCTTCGGCAAAATCGCCCGAGGCGCCGAACCGGGTCGCCATTTCATTGAAGAAGTCCGTATCGAGATAGACCTTCTCATCGGTCGGGCAATAGAAGGGGCCGGTCGCCGCACTGGCCGTGCCGCAGGGCGATGAGGTGGAGCCGGAGAACATCACCAGCTTCGGCTCCCGATAGGACTTTCCGGCAGCCGAGAAGATGCCGCTCCAGGTTTCCTCGGTTTCCGCCAGCATGGTCGCTACGAAAGCCTTCATCTCGTCATTCGCGCCGGGACGCGCATTGCTGGTCGTCTGCTCGCCCTGATCATAGCCGGAGGGCGAACCGCCATTCATCAGCGACGTCACATCGACGCCCATCATCTGCAAAACAACGAAGATCACGATGACGAGAATGATCGATCCGATACCGCCCTTGCCGCCGCCGATCGGGATATTGAGGCCGCGGCGACCAAACGGACTGTCTCCCATCGGACCGGGGCTGGAACCGCGCCGGTCCTCGATATTGTCCGACTGGCGACGCCCCTTCCAATCCATGATCCGCTCCCTTGCATGCTGCCAATGCCGCTATACTTGCAACATCGCTTATGGGAAGACAACAGCATAAAGATGGCGGACCTTGGCGACGGGAGTGGCCCGGATCAGATTGCTTTTGTTGAAGATGCCCGGGCGGGAAGGCGCGTTCCAGTCGGCAGGGCGCGTCTGGCGATCACGGCAAGCGCGGCAAACACCATGAGAACGAAGGCTAGGGTGATCAACTGAGAGGTATTTGGGGCACTGTCGAAACCGAGATTGTTGAGTAGCATCTCGTTCATCAGCCGTCCTGGCAGAAAGGTGAAGAGCCCGGCGCCGACGATACCGCCGAGATAGATGCCAAAGATCCACTTCATATGCTCGCTGATCTGGCGGCGGCGCGCTGCCGAATAGGCACGATAGGCGCCGAAGAGAACGAACAGCGACAGCAGATGGATCGGGCTAAACCCATAGACGAGATTGATCGAATGGATGAAGAAGGACGAGAGCGCGGAAGCGATCATCAGCAAAAGCCAGATGCGTCCGAGCAGGCGGTGCTGCGCGGTTCCCTTGCGCATGAGAAATATCGCGGCGCCGAGGAAGGCAGCCGGAACAACGGTCAGGACATGCACCTGAATGGCGAGAGGAGCAGCGAGCAGCGGAGCAAGGTTCATGGGACAATCCGAAAAAGCAGGTTGAATTCACCGTTCGTCTCCGCCATCTCTGTCGGAAGTTCAAATCCCATTTCGCGGAACGCCGGATCGAATTCGTGAACGACAGCTTCTTGCAATCCACGCTTCGTGAATTGAAAATCTTCACGGGTTCCAGTCGTTTCTGGATAACATTCGCCGCCGTCGTGCTTCTCTTTGGGGTGACGGGCCCGTTCGATACATCAAGCAAGCTGCAGTTCGGTCCGCGTCTGGCTTACTGGCTCCTGGTCCATTTCTGCGCCTGGAGCTTCGCCATTCTTTTTGTTGTCAGTTTCAATGTCGGTCTTCGACCCTACTGGTCATCTCTTCTTGCCCGCATGCTGGCTGGCGCCACCGTCGCCTCCCTCCCTTCGGGCGCGGCGATCGCACTCATCGAATATTCCTGGCACGGCGAACCGTTCACCTGGCAAAACTATCTCGGTGCGGTCGGCAATACGCTGCCCCTGAACCTGATCCTCTGCGCGATCACCGCAATGGCCATGACATCTTCGGACAAGAACGCGCATGCGCTCAAGGGCATTATCGAACCGCAGACGCGTCCGCCGGATGACGCCCAGGCCTCTGTCGCCTCCGAGGCTACGACTGCATCAACACAGGATAGCGCCCCACCTTCGTCGGGCTCGCCACCGCTCATCGCGCGTCTGCGCCCGGAAAACCGGGGTGCTCTGCTGCATATTTCTGTGGAAGATCATTACACCGTCGTCACGACCAGTCGCGGCCGCGAAATGCTGCTGATGCGGTTTTCCGATGCCATTCGCGAAACCGAACCAGCCATCGGTTTGCGCGTCCATCGTTCGCATTGGGTGGCGAAAGACTTCATTTCCGGGCTTTCGCGTGACGCTGGTCGTCTGACCCTTCAACTGAAGGATGGCGGCTCCATCCCCGTCAGTCGAACCCACCAAGATGCCGTACGCGATTTCCTTGCCTGACGATAGGTAAGGAGAAAATGACATTATCGATCAGACGCAAGACATATTTAACGAAGCCAGCCTAAATTCGAGTCAATTTGCTGGATTTTGGCTCGAACTACCGATTTTTTTGTAGTTTTTTCGACCAAACGAAGCAATTTCCGTTGAAAAGCCATTGTGAGGGGGCAGTCCGTGATATTCAAGTCAGCGACAAGTCGGAACATTTTTTCAATTGTTGCCTGCGGTATGATCGCAACGCTTGCAACCGCAACCGCTCTTTTTACGATCTCCTATCAGGCGGTCGAGAAGGCAAGCCTGGGCGAAATGCGGTCGATCGCCGAAACAACGGCGTCGAACATCGAAACCCAGATGCGGCGCACCGAGCAGTTGGTCGGCGACCTTCAATCCTCGCTGGCCAGCATGAAGGCTACCAAGGCTACCGATCGCGAAAAGGCCGATGCGCTTCTCCAGAAGCTGCTCGCCGACAACAGTTTCGCGCTGGGCGTCTGGACCGGCTGGGACCCGGATGCCTTTGACGGCAAGGACAAGGATTTCGTTTCGGCAAAGGGCCACGACGCGACCGGCCGATATATGCCCTATTGGGTTCGCAGCGGCGACAAGGTCATCCAGGAAGTACTGGTCGACTATACCGTACCCGGCGCTGGCGACTATTACATCCGCCCCCACGATGAAGGCAAACTCGTCGTCATCGAACCCTATGTCTATCCGGTCGATGGAAAAGACGTGCTGATGACCTCCGTTGCCATGCCGATCAAGGATGGCGACAAGGTTGTCGGCGTTGCCGGCATGGATCTGTCTCTCGCATCCCTGAGCGAAGAACTGGCCAAGCTGAAGCCGATGGGAACGGGTGAAGTCGGCCTGGTCACCGCATCCGGAAACATCGTATCCCATCATGATCGGAAACTCGAGGGCAAGAGCCTCAAGGATGTCGGCGAGGAAGGCCAGTCCTGGAACGATCTGATGGCATCGCCAGGCAAGATCAACAAGATCGTCGATGCTGATGGCATCGAAAACTTTGCCGTTGCCGTTCCGGTCATGATTACCAATGACACGAAATGGTTCGCAGTCGTCGCCGTTCCGTCGGAAACGGTCCTGGCAAGCTTGAACTCCATGGCCTGGATCTCCGCTGGCGTGATCGTCCTGGCTGCCGTTCTTCTGTCCCTCATTGGCTGGCTCATCGCTCGGCGCTTCGTGGGCCGCATCTCTGGAATCGTCGATCAGACGACCGCCATCGCCAACGGCCGCATGGATGTCGTTCTGACCGATCGCGAAAAGGCTGACGAACTGGGCGATCTTTCCCGTTCGCTCGGCGTGCTTCTCGATGCCAACCGCCGCAAGATGGAACTCGAGCAGGAAGCCGAACAGAGCCGTGTGGCCCAGGCGCGCGACCAGGCCGAACGTCTTCGCCTCGCCAACGCGCAGGAAGAGGAAATCCGCTTCGCCGTAACCGAACTCGCCAATGGCCTCGCCGCCCTTTCGGAAGGCAACATGACCGTGCGGCTTGACCGCCCCTTCACCGGTGCGCTTGAAGCCATCCGAGCCGATTTCAACGCTTCGGTCGAAAAACTTCAGGGCGCCATGCTCTCCTTTGCTGAGAACGCCAAGGTCATCGAAAGCGGCTCGGGCGAAATCCGTTCGGCGGCAGACGACCTTGCCCGTCGGACCGAACAGCAGGCTGCGTCCGTCGAGGAAACCGCCGCGGCTCTCGAAGAGATCACTACCTCGGTCAAGGATTCCACCAAGCGCGCCGAAGATGCCGGCAAAATGGTGGCCCGCACCAAGAACGGAGCCGAAAAATCCGGCGAAGTTGTCCGCATGGCCGTCGAAGCAATGAGCGCGATCGAACAGTCGTCGCAGTCGATCTCCAACATCATCGGCGTCATCGACGAAATCGCCTTCCAGACCAACCTTCTGGCGCTGAATGCTGGTGTTGAAGCGGCACGAGCCGGTGAGGCCGGCAAGGGCTTTGCCGTCGTTGCCCAGGAAGTGCGCGAACTGGCCCAGCGTTCGGCCAATGCCGCCAAGGAGATCAAGACCCTGATCACCTCGTCGGGCGAGCAGGTCAAGCGCGGTGTCGATCTGGTTGACGAGACCGGTTCGGCTCTGACCAACATCGTCAGCGAAGTGCAGGAAATCGACCGCAACGTCCAGGCCATCGTCCAGGCCGCCCGTGAACAGTCGGTCGGCCTGCAGGAAATCAACACAGCCGTCAACCAGATGGACCAGGCAACCCAGAAGAACGCCGCGATGGTCGAAGAGACCAACGCCGCCTCGCACACGCTGGTTGGCGAAGTCACCTCGCTCTCCAACCGCCTGGCCCAGTTCAATCTCGGCGGCCAGCAATCCAGAATGGCTTCTGCGTCGACATCGGAATCGTCGCGTCCGGTTTCGACGCAGTCCTTCGCGCCCAGCCGTCCTGCCGCGTCGACCGCTTCGACCTTCAAGCCGAAGCCGCGCGTTGCACCGGCAGCAGAGACCGCCCGCCCCCGTCCTTCGCCGGCGCATGCGCTGACCAGTAAGCTGACATCGGCCTTCGGCGCCTCCAAGGCTTCCGACCCGGCACCCTCGGGCGATTGGGAAGAATTCTGAGCCGACAGAAAGCATTCATATGATTTGCGAGCGGCGGGGTTTTCCCCGCCGTTTTCATTTGCCATCGCGTGTGCTCAAATAAGAGGGGCAAAAGTTGGCGATCCGCTAAAAAACTTTCGCTTGCGGGGTTCCGTTCGCCCGAACATTTCCCTATAAGGCCCACCTAGCCTTAAAAGACCCAACGCCTGAGCACCGGCCGGTACGATACCGCGCGCCGGGCTTTGCTGCAGGCTGAAATGACGGATGGATCGATGCCGAAGCGCCAGGATATCAAATCAATTCTCATCATCGGCGCCGGACCGATTGTCATCGGCCAGGCCTGCGAGTTCGATTATTCCGGCACACAGGCCTGCAAGGCGCTGAAGGAAGAAGGCTACCGCGTCATTCTCGTCAATTCCAATCCGGCGACGATCATGACAGATCCGAACCTGGCGGATGCGACCTATATCGAGCCGATCACACCGGAAGTGGTGGCCAAGATCATCGCCAAGGAACGTCCCGATGCGCTGCTGCCGACCATGGGTGGCCAGACCGCGCTCAACACCGCGCTATCGCTCAAGCGCATGGGTGTGCTGGAACGCTACAATGTCGAGATGATCGGCGCCAAGCCGGAAGCGATCGACAAGGCCGAAGACCGCGCCCTCTTCCGCGAAGCCATGGCCAAGATCGGCCTGGAAACGCCGCGTTCGATGCTGGCCAATGCCACGGAAATCAAGGAAGCCGACCGCAAGAGCCATGAGGCCGCCCGCGCCAAGCTGAAGGCCGAGCTTTCCGGTGCTGCGCTCGACGCAGCGCTCGATGATCTCGAAAACCAGTGGAACCTCGGCGAAAGCGACCGCAAGCAGCGTTATATGAGCCATGCGCAGGCAATCGGCGCCCAGGCGCTCGATTTCGTCGGCCTGCCGGCGATCATCCGTCCGTCCTTCACGCTTGGCGGCACCGGCGGCGGCATTGCCTATAACCGTTCGGAATTCTTCGACATCGTCCATTCCGGTCTCGATGCCTCGCCGACCACCGAAGTGCTGATCGAGGAATCGGTGCTGGGCTGGAAGGAATATGAAATGGAAGTGGTCCGCGACAAGGCGGACAACTGCATCATCATCTGCTCGATCGAAAACATCGACCCGATGGGCGTCCATACGGGCGATTCGATCACCGTCGCGCCGGCGCTGACGCTGACCGACAAGGAATACCAGATCATGCGCAACGCCTCGATTGCGGTGCTGCGTGAGATCGGCGTCGAAACCGGAGGCTCGAACGTGCAGTTCGCCGTCAATCCGGAAAATGGCCGCCTGATCGTCATCGAAATGAACCCGCGCGTGTCGCGCTCCTCGGCACTGGCTTCGAAGGCAACCGGTTTCCCGATCGCCAAGATCGCGGCCAAGCTCGCAGTCGGCTATACGCTCGACGAACTCGAAAACGACATCACGGGCGGCGCCACCCCGGCTTCGTTCGAACCGTCGATCGACTATGTCGTCACCAAGATCCCGCGCTTTGCATTCGAAAAATTCCCGGGCGCGGAGCCGACGCTGACCACCGCCATGAAGTCGGTCGGTGAAGTCATGGCCATCGGCCGCACCTTCCAGGAAAGCCTGCAGAAGGCGCTGCGCGGCCTTGAAACCGGCCTCACCGGTCTCGATGAGATCGAAATCCCCGGCCTCGGTGAAGGCGACGATCACAATGCCATCCGTGCGGCAATCGGCACCCCGACGCCGGACCGGCTGCGCATGGTCGCCCAGGCGCTCCGCCTCGGCATGAGCCCGGAAGAAGTTCATGCCGGCTGCAAGATCGACCCCTGGTTCATCGCCCAGTTCAAGGGCATCGTCGACATGGAAGCCCGCATCCGCGAACATGGCCTGCCGGACGATGCTGAAAACCTGCGCATGCTGAAGGCCATGGGCTTCTCGGATGCCCGCCTCGCCACGCTGACGGGCAAGCGGCCGAAGGAAGTGGCCGAGATCCGCAACGCACTCAATGTGCGCCCGGTCTACAAGCGCATCGATACCTGTGCTGCCGAGTTCGCCTCGCCGACCGCCTACATGTATTCGACCTACGAGACGCCCTTCGTCGGCGCAGCACGGTCCGAAGCGCAGATTTCCGATCGCAAGAAAGTCGTCATTCTTGGCGGTGGCCCCAACCGTATCGGCCAGGGCATCGAGTTCGACTATTGCTGCTGCCACGCAGCCTTCGCGCTCAAGGATGCCGGCTTCGAAGCCATCATGGTCAACTGCAACCCGGAAACGGTTTCCACCGACTATGATACGTCCGACCGTCTCTATTTCGAGCCGCTGACGGCGGAGGACGTGATCGAGATCCTCAAGATCGAGCAGGAGAAGGGCGAACTTCTCGGCGTGATCGTACAGTTCGGCGGCCAGACGCCGCTGAAGCTCGCCGATGCGCTGGAACGCGCGGGCATTCCGATCCTCGGCACTGCGCCGGATATGATCGACCTTGCCGAAGACCGCGACCGCTTCCAGAAGCTCCTGATGAAGCTCGATCTGACGCAGCCGAAGAACGGTATCGCCTATTCGGTCGAACAGTCGCGCCTTGTAGCCACCGAGATCGGCTTCCCGCTCGTCGTGCGTCCGTCCTACGTGCTTGGCGGCCGCGCCATGCAGATCATCCATTCCGAAACGCAGCTGCAGAACTATCTGCTCGGCACCGTGCCGGAACTGGTTCCGGAAGACATCAAGGCGCGCTATCCGAACGACAAGACCGGCCAGATCAACACCCTGCTCGGCAAGAACCCGCTTCTGTTCGACAGCTACCTGACCAACGCGATCGAAGTGGACGTCGACTGCCTGTCCGACGGCAAGGATGTCTATATCTGCGGCATCATGGAACATATCGAGGAAGCCGGCATCCATTCGGGCGATTCGGCCTGCTCGCTGCCGCCGAAGACGCTGCCGAAGGACATTGTCGACGAACTCGAGGTCCAGACCAAGGCGCTGGCCAAGGCGCTCAATGTCGGTGGCTTCATGAATGTGCAATATGCCATCAAGGACGGCGTGATCTACATTCTGGAAGTCAACCCGCGCGCCTCGCGTACAGTTCCCTTCGTCGCCAAGACCATCGGCGCGCCGATCGCCAAGATCGCCGCACGTGTCATGGCCGGCGAAGCTCTGGATACGGCCTTCACTGCCTATACACCGGTCAAGCCGAACTCGCGCGATCTCAAGCATATTGCGGTCAAGGAAGCCGTGTTCCCGTTCGCCCGCTTCCCGGGGGTCGATACGCTTCTCGGCCCGGAAATGCGCTCGACCGGCGAAGTCATGGGTCTCGATACCGATTTCGCGCTCGCCTTCGCCAAGAGCCAGCTTGGCGCCAATGTCGAACTGCCGCGCTCGGGAACGGTGTTCGTGTCGGTTCGCGATGATGACAAGACACGCGTCCTGCCGGCGATCCGCATCCTTTCCGATATCGGCTTCAAGGTGCTCGCCACCGGCGGCACCCAGCGCTTCCTGGCGGAAAACAGCATTCCGGCCGCCAAGATCAACAAGGTGCTGGAAGGCCGTCCGCATATCGAGGATGCCATCCGCAACCGTCAGGTCCAGCTGGTGATCAACACCACCGACGGCAACAAGGCGATCTCGGATTCGAAATCGCTACGCCGCGCCGCGCTGATGCAGAAGGTGCCCTATTACACGACGATGTCGGGTGCGCTTTCGGCAGCCGAAGCGATCCGGGCACTGAAGGACGGTCAACTCGAGGTCAAGCCGCTGCAGGCCTATTTTGCCTGAACGACGAAGGGCCGGTGCGAACCGGCCCTTTTGCTTTCTACCTGTGATCAGCGGCAGATCCGGACACGCTTCACATAGGGGTAGCCCCAGGCGTCGTAACGACGAACCTTCTTGATAAAGCAGACGGGTTCGTAATAGCCGGGGCGAATGATCACGCGCGGGCCCCAATAGCCGCCATTCCAGCCATTGTAGCGCCAACCATCGTGACGCCAGCCATCGCGACGATGATGGTCGCGCGGGCGATCCTCGCGCCAGTGATGATCGTCACCGCGGCGATCATCAAAGCCCGGACGGTCACGATCACGATCACGGCCACGCCAATCGCCGTCACGCTGTTCTTCATGCGGGCGACGGCGCCATTCGCCGTCATCTCCGTTGCGATCATAGGCATTTGCAGAACCGGCTATCGACATTGTGGCGGCAACGACGGCGACGGCAGCGAGAACGAGTTTCTTCATGGGAACCTCCGGATGCGCGGAAATGCGCTGTGATGACATCTCTAGGTCATCCGCTCTGAATTGGCCTTGAATGGTCCGTTCATCCGCCATGCAGACTTGTGGCGCCATTCCGGCCAGTCAGCGGCGAACATGGCCTTGCCGGGCCACAAGCAGCCACAATCACTACTGACAATTTCTGGCAGCATAGATGATAGGTTTCCCACGCAAAGGAGATACCGCCATGAAAAAGACCTACCGGGGAAGCTGCCATTGCGGCGGCGTTCGTTTTGAAGTCGATGCCGATCTCGAAGCCGGGACCGGCCGCTGCAATTGCAGCTACTGCCAGAAGGTGCGCAACTGGAGCATATCAGTAAAACCTGACGATTTCCGCCTGCTCTGCGATGAGGTGGAGACGACCTCGACCTATCGTTTTGGCTCCAACAGCGTGGACCACCGTTTCTGCAAGACCTGTGGATTGCATGCCTATGGCAGCGGCGATGTTCCGGAAATGGGTGGCGCCTTCAGAAGCGTGGCGATCGCCTGCATCGATGATCTTTCGGCTGAAGAGCTCGCGACACTTCCGATCCGCTATTTCGATGGCCGCGATAACAACTGGTGGAACGAACCCAGGATCACGCGTTATCTCTAGCGTTGAAGACTGTCGATATTGCTGCGACGGCAGCATCCTGGCGGCCGGTTCCGGCCGCCTATCGGCTCCAACTAAAAAAAGCTCGCAAATCAGGTCGGGACTCTGCTATAAGCGTGGTTCTATTTCGCAACGGTTCTGAAGTTCACGCTTCAGGGACCGTTTTCTTTTTGTGTCCGATCGAATGGGACACCGAATACCGAGGTAAGGAAATGGTTGAAAAGGTACCGATGACGCAGTCCGGTTTTGTGAAGCTCAACGAAGAGCTTCGCTGGCGCCAGCAGGAGGAGCGTCCCCGGATCATCGAGGCGATTGCCGAAGCGCGCGCCCATGGCGACCTGTCGGAAAATGCCGAGTACCATGCCGCCAAGGAAGCCCAGAGCCACAATGAAGGCCGCATCGGCGAGCTCGAGGATTTCATTGCCCGTGCCGAAGTGATCGACCTCTCCAAGATGTCCGGCTCCAAGATCAAGTTTGGCGCCACCGTCAAGCTTGTCGATGAAGATACCGAAGAGGAAAAGACCTATCAGATCGTCGGTGACCAGGAAGCCGACGTAAAGTCCGGTCGTATCTCGATCTCCTCTCCGATCGCGCGTGCGCTGATCGGCAAGGAAGTGGGGGATTCCATCGAGGTCAACGCACCCGGCGGTTCGAAGGCTTACGAAGTCCTCGCGGTGCAGTGGGGCTGAACGCCCGCCGATGCGCACCATGCCTGACATAGGCAACGTCGAGGTCATCGTACCCAATTTCAAGATCCGGCTTTCCGGGGTCACATCGACAATCATTCAGCTCGTGCCGGTACAGACGCGGCTCGGGCAGAAGATTGCAACGATCGGCCCCGGTCTGCCTGCGTCCCTGCCCGCACTGCGCTGGCGGGATCTTCTGGCTCTCTGGAGCCCGCCCGCCGGAAAACATCACCGCGTCTGGCATGCCCGCCGCAATATCGAGATGCTGCCGGGTCTTGTGATGCGCGATCTTCTGCGCATGAAATTGAAGCTCGTCTTCACCTCCGCCTCACAGCGCAAGCATTCCGGCTGGACGAAGTTCCTCATCTCGAAAATGGATGCGGTGATTGCCACCAGCGCCAAGACCGCAACCTATCTCGAACGGCCATCGACCGTGATCATGCATGGAATCGACCCGGAACGCTTTAGTCCGCCGACGGACATGGCGCTTGCCAAGAGCACGCTCGGGCTCGATCCCACGCGACATTATGCAGGTTGCTTCGGCCGGGTTCGCCATCAGAAGGGCACTGATCTCTTTGTCGAAAGCATGATCCGCCTGCTGCCGGATCGTCCGGACTGGAGCGCCATCATCGCCGGGCGCGCCGTCGGCAAGCATCAGGCATTCGAGGATGGGTTGCGGGCCCGCGTCGCGGCAGCCGGCCTTTCCGATCGCATTCTCTTCGTTGGCGAGCACACCAACATCAACGACTGGTACCGAACCCTCGATCTGTTCATTGCCCCGCAGCGCTGGGAAGGCTTCGGCCTGACGCCGCTCGAAGCCATGGCAACCGCAGTCCCGGTGGTGGCGACCGATGTCGGCGCCTTTTCCGAACAGCTTCAGAACCGAGACGGCGAAACCGGCACCCTGATTGCGATCGACGACCTTGACGGAATGACGCAAGCTGCGGCCCGTTACATGGATGACGCGCCTTTGCGCCAGACTGTGGGAAATGCCGGGCGGCGCAATGTTTTGGCGAATTTTTCGATTGAAACCGAAGCGCGCTCGCTTGGAGCGATCTATTCCAGCCTCGTTTGATGTATATGCACACGGGCAGGACACGCGACCCGGCAAAAGAAGGAAAGACCATGACCGATACGCTGGCGACGTTCTGGTTCGGTGCCCCACTCGGCATTATCGAACAGATCAGCGCGCTTTCCGTCATCGCCGCCGGCCACAAGCTCGTGATTTACACGACGGATGAGCTGAAGGGGGTGCCACCCGGCATCGAGATCCGCCCGGCCCGCGAGATCCTCGATAGCGAAATCGTCCGCCACCGCAAGACGGGCAGTGCCGCACTTCATTCGGATCTTTTCCGTTATGCGCTCCTCAACAAGACCGATGCCACCTGGGTCGATCTCGATATCGTTCTCTTGCGCCCCCTGCCCTCCGACAAGCCCTATCTCTTCGGCTATGAAAGTGCCAACGAGGTCAACGGTGCGGTCCTGCGCCTTCCCAAGAGCTCGGCAGCATTGCGGGAGCTGTCGCTCTACAATGTTGACACGCGCGGCTATCCGGCCACGCTGCGCGGGTTCCGACGCTTCAAGTACATCGTCAAATCGCTCGGAATGGGCCTGCATATTTCCGATTGGCCCTGGGGCTCCGTGGGACCGCGCGCGCTGACCCATCATCTCGGCAAGACGGGGGAGATCCGGGAGGCGCTTGGCATCAACGCCTTCTATCCGATTGCCTTCGAACAGGCGAAACGCTTCGCGACGCCCGACGATCTGAGCCTCACATCCTTTCCGGAGGAAACGCTCGCCGTTCATCTCTGGGGCAAGGCGCTGCGCAACCATCTGCGCGACAAGTGTGGCGGCCGCGTACCGGAACGGTCCTTCCTCGATCTCGCCGCCGATCATTTTGGCCGCCGGTTCGATTTCGAAATCGCCAGAACCCTTTGAGCATCCGGGATACGACCGGCCAGGAACGACAATGACCATTCGTCTCAACACCTATGTCATCAACCTCGACGGCAGCACGGAGCGGCTTCAATCCTTGCGCGGCATTCTCGATGGCTTTGGCATCGGCTTCGAACGCGTTTCGGCCGTCGATGGGCGCAAGTTCGATCTCGACAAGATCGCCGACTACGATTCCGTGGCCGCCAGCCGGTACATGGGCCGGGCACTGATCGGCGGCGAAATCGGCTGCTTCCATAGCCATCTCAAGGCAGCACGCGCCTTCCTCGCCTCAGACGCCGACTATGCCCTGATCCTCGAAGACGATGCACTGCCACTCAGCAATCCGCTCCCATTGCTGGAAGCCGCGATCCCGGATCTGAACGCCATCGACCCGGACTGGATCCTGATCAATATCGGCAATCCGCGTGCCAAATTCGTCACCCCCATCGCCTCCTACACGCAGGATAAGACGGATCATGCTCTGGTGGCTGCCCATTATTTCCCAATGCTGACGAGCGCGATCGTCTGGTCACGCAAGGGCGCACAGCAGTTTGTCGATCGCCATCAGAAGATCTTCGCGCCCATCGACAACTACTTCCGCCACTGGCTGACGCGTGCGGGCCATGGCTACGCCTTTCTGCCGTCGCCGGTCATCACTAGCGATACGGAAAGCCTGATCGAGGCATCGGCGGCCAAGAACCGCAGCCGTGACAATCGCATGTGGTATTACGGTTTTGCCAAACAATCGCGGCTGATGCAGGACAAGATCCTCGCCTGGCGCCATAAGCGCCGTTTCGCCCGCATGCTGAAAAGGCGCCAGCCCCGAAGCTGACGCCTTCCCGCGATTGTTGAACGATTGCCCGCCCCGGTCTCCCGGGCCGGAATATGATCAGTTGCCGATCGGGGGGAGACCGAGATTCGGCATTCCCGGCAATCCGCCCGGTGCGTTCTGGTCTCCGCCAAGTGTCGGCAGGTCGATCTTGATCTCGATCGAATTCGGATCGACCTTCGGACCATTGTCGAGCCAGTAAGTCACGGACTCCGGCCAGAAGATCACGATCGCCACCAGGATCAGCTGCAAACCGACCCAGGGAAGCGCACCGAGATAGATATCGGAGCTTTTGACCGATGGCGGCGCAATGCCTCTCAGATAGAACAGGGCAAAGCCGAAG
Organism: Fluviirhizobium alvei; assembly: GCF_030551875.1. GTDB lineage: Bacteria > Pseudomonadota > Alphaproteobacteria > Rhizobiales > Rhizobiaceae > Rhizobium_E > Rhizobium_E alvei. Next base: position 30,462 of record NZ_JAUOZU010000007.1, read on the forward strand.
GGCGGATGCATGAAGCTTGTCTGCATGTTGACGCAGAGAAGGACGCCGAACCAGACCAGATCGATGCCCAGAGCCGAAGCAACCGGTGCCAGCATCGGAATGATGATGAAGGCAATCTCGAAGAAATCGAGAAAGAAGGCGAGGATGAAGACGAAGATATTGACGAAGATGAGGAAGCCGATGGCCCCGCCCGGCAGGCCGCTGAGCATATGTTCGATCCAGCGCGATCCATCCATTCCCTGGAAGACGAGGCTGAATACGGTCGAACCGATCAGGATGAACACCACCATCGACGTGATGCGCATGGTCGATTCCATTCCCTGGCGGATCAACGGCCAGGTGAGACGGCGGTTGATGGCAGCCAGAACGATGGCACCGACGACACCGAGCGCACCGGCCTCGGTGGGCGTCGCCAGCCCCATAAAGATCGTCCCCAGCACGAGGAAGATGAGCACGATCGACGGGATCATGCCCATCAGAACCTTGATGATCAGCTTGCCGTCGAGATCGCCACGCGCCTCTTTCGGCAGCGGCGGCATCATGTTCGGACGAACGATCGCCAGGATCGCGACATAGAGAATGAAGATGCCGACCTGCAGCAGCGACGGGCCGATCGCACCGGCATACATGTCGCCAACAGATTTGCCGAGCTGGTCTGCCAACACCACCAGAACCAGCGAAGGCGGGATGAGCTGGGTGATCGTGCCGGAGGCCGCGATGACCCCGGTCGCGAGCTTCATGTTGTAGCCGTAGCGCTGCATGATCGGAAGCGAGATCATGCCCATCGTGATCACCGATGCGGCAACCGTGCCGGTGATGGCACCGAGAATGGCACCCACGATGATGACGGCAAAAGCAAGGCCACCTGGAATACCACCGAACAGCTTGCCCGTTCCCTCAAGAAGATCTTCCGCCAGTCCGCATCGTTCGAGAATGGCGCCCATGAAAGTGAAGAAAGGGATGGCGAGCAGCAGCTCGTTGGAAATGATGCCATAGAAGCGAAATGGCAGCGCTTCGAGGAACACGGCGTCGAAATGCCCTGTCGCAATGCCGATCACGCCGAAAAACAGGCCGACTGCCGCCAGCGAGAACGCCACCGGAAAGCCGTAGAGCATGAAGGCAACCATGCCGAAGAACATCAGCGGCGGGATGATACCGAAATCAAACATGTCAGGTTCTCCTCGCTCGGTTACTGCAGCGGTTTTTCATATTTCGTATCGATCGCAACCTTGCCGAACAGGGCTGCGAGCCGCTTGATCAGTTCCGAAACGCCCTGGAGAAACAGGAAGGCGAAACCAATGACGAGAACGAGTTTGACCGGCCACCGGATAAGCCCCGACGCGTTGGGCGACATCTCGCCCTCGAGATAAGAGCCATAGAAGAAGGGCCAGCATGCCCAGGCAAAATAGGCGGTTACCGGCAGAAGGAAGAAGATGATGCCGAAGATATCAATGAAAAGCCGCGTGCGGTCACTGACTGATCCGTAAAACAGATCGACGCGCACATGCTCGTTCATCTTGAGCGTATAGGAGGCGCCGAGAAGAACGATCGCGGCAAACATGTACCACTGGATTTCCAGCCAGCCGTTGGAGCTGTAGGAAAAAAGATAGCGGACGATCGCATTGCCTGCGCTGATGAGACTGCAAAGCAGAACAAGATAATCAGCAAATTGGCCAAGCTTCCTGGAGACGGCATCGATGCCGCGACTGAAAGACAGTAGAGCTTCCATTGAACCTCCCAGCATTGCGCTTTCTGCGCAGTTCCCCTGATTTTTTTAACCTGTTTAAACGAACAGGCCTTTGATTGATAGTCTTCGGGCTTTGCCCGCCGTCTGACATTGCACTCTATCGGTGGAAAAGCGACTATGCACTTGAATAGTCGCACCCTCCGATCATAGATAACGTCATTAGTCTGCCTGTTTGGCAGTTGGCACACGAAATGCAAGGGAAACCCCATGTCTGCGCGTCATACTAAAGTCTTGATCATCGGTTCCGGACCGGCCGGCTACACCGCTGCGATCTATGCTGCGCGCGCGATGCTGAGCCCGGTTCTGATCGCCGGCATGGAACAGGGTGGCCAGCTGATGATCACCACCGATGTGGAAAACTATCCCGGTTTTGCCGATCCGGTTCAGGGCCCGTGGCTGATGGAGCAGATGCTCAACCAGGCCAAGCATGTCGGCGCCGAAATCGTCAGCGATCTCGTCACGTCCGTGGATTTCTCCGTTCGTCCCTTCCGCCTCAAGACGGATTCCGGTCAGGACTGGACCGCCGATACGGTCGTCATTGCCACCGGTGCGAAAGCCAAGTGGCTGGGGATCGAAAGCGAGAAGAGCTATCAGGGCTTCGGCATCTCCGCCTGCGCGACCTGCGACGGTTTCTTCTATCGCAACAAGGATGTGATCGTGGTCGGCGGCGGCAATTCGGCTGTCGAAGAAGCGCTCTATCTCTCCAATATCGCAAAATCGGTCACGGTGGTGCACCGGAGGGATTCGTTCCGCTCTGAAAAGATCCTGCAGGAACGCCTGTTCGCCCAGGCCAATGTCAACGTTCTCTGGAATTCGGAAATCGCCGAATTCCAGGGTGAACAGCTGCATCCGCCGATGCCCGCCTCCGTAACCTCGGTCAAGATCCGCAATGTCAAGACGGGCGAGATCGCCGAAAGGCCGATCGATGGTGTCTTCGTCGCCATCGGCCATGCTCCGGCGACCGAACTCTTCGCGGGGCAGTTGAAGATGAAGCCAAACGGCTATCTCTGGACCGCTCCGGATTCGACGGCCACCAGCATCGAAGGCGTCTTCGCCGCTGGCGATGTCACCGACGACACGTTCCGTCAGGCCATCACGGCAGCCGGCATGGGCTGCATGGCCGCGCTGGAGGCCGAACGATATCTCGCCGGCCATTTGCATGTTGCGCAGGCTGCAGAGTAATCTGCAGCCCAACCACGATTGAGAGGGGAACCGAATGCCGCTTGACTGGGATAAATTGCGCATTTTCCACGCGGCGGCAGAGGCAGGTTCCTTCACCCATGCAGCAGACAAACTGCATCTGTCGCAATCGGCCATCAGTCGCCAGGTCAGCGCGCTTGAGGCGGAAATCAACACCAAGCTGTTTCACCGCCATGCCCGCGGCCTGATCCTCACCGAACAGGGCGAACTGCTCTATCGCACCGCTCATGAGGTGCTGATGAAGCTCGAAATGGTGAAGATGCAGCTGACGGAAACGACCGAGAAGCCCTCGGGCAAGCTGCGCATCACCACCACGGTCGGCCTCGGACAGGGCTGGCTGACCGACAAGGTGCAGGAGTTCCTCAGCCTCTATCCGGACATGCAGGTACAGCTGATCCTCGACAACGAGGAACTGGACGTCAACATGCGCCATGCCGATTGCGCCATTCGCCTGCGCCAGCCGCAGCAGTCGGATCTCATCCAGCGCAAGCTGTTTACCGTGCATATGCATGTCTATGCCGCCCCGTCCTATATCAGCCGGCACGGCGAACCGCAGACGCTCGAAGACCTCGACAACCACCGCATCATTTCCTTCGGCGAACCGGCACCGAACTATCTTCTCGACGTCAACTGGCTCGAAATCGCCGGTCGGCCCGATGACAGTCCGCGCACGCCGGTCCTGCAGATCAACAGCCTGACCTCGATCAAGCGCGCCGCCCTGCTCGGCATCGGCATTGCGATGCTGCCGGACTATATCGTCGGCCGCGATCCGGGCCTGGTACAGTTGGTGACCAGCGCCGATGTGCCGTCCTTCGATACCTATTTCTGCTATCCGGACGAACTGAAGAACGCCGCAAAGCTAAAAGTGTTCCGCGACTTTATCGTCGCCAAGGCGCGCAACTGGAACTTCTAGGAAGAGTTTCAACGCAACTTCAGTGCGCAGATTTTACGAAACATCTGCTGTCAGTCGCGCGAATCTCGGCAGAGACAACGCCCCGATCAGCATGTCCATGCATTTGAATGCATGCGCACGGAATGGACGTTTTGACCATTTCAAGGGCGATCAGGCTGCTTGTTGAAGGATTTTTCATATATTCACGCCGGCACAGCGGCTTTGGCAAATGTTAATTCGTGAATTAATATAAGCGCTTAGCATGTCTCGACAGCCACCATTGCGCAAGGCGCATAGCTGGCATGCATCTCCGGTTGTTGCGCTATGCACAAAAAAACACCATATCGCACATAGCTGATGCACACGGCGGTTTTCCTCCCAGTGCCGCCGCATTAGCTGTTCCCCTCTGGAGGTTTGATAACCTTCATAACTTCAAGGGCCCGGCTTTCCGTGGCCCTTTTTTTTCGCCCTGATTTCTATCACAGCCAGAACAGCCAGAGGCCGAAAACCGTGACAAATCCCGCAAGAATATTGAGCGGCAGGCCGACTACGACAAAATCCATGAAACGATAGCCGCCAGCCGAATAGACGAGCGTATTGGTCTGATAGCCGATCGGGGTCGCGAAACTGGCGCTGGCGGCAAACATGACGGTAACGACGAACACGCGCGGATCCAGCCCGAGTGCCTGAGCAAGCGCGATCGCGACCGGCGTCACAACGACAGCAACGGCATTGTTGGTAACGATCTCCGTTAGGGCCGAGGCAAGCAGATAAACGCCCAACAGCACCGCAATGACCGGCAGGCCTTGCAGGTAGGGCAAGGCGGCATCCACGAGCAGATTGACGCTGCCGGAGGATTCCAGCCCCTTCCCGATCGCGAGCATTGCATAGATCATGATGATGATCTGCCAGTCCACGGCCTCGAAGGCCTCATCCGGATCGATCGATCGCGTGACCAACACGATTGCCACGCCGATCCAGGCAAGTGCTGCAATCGGCATCACACCCAGCGCACTCAGGAGCATGACGCCAACGAGCGTTCCAAGCGCGATCGGCGCATGCGTGGTGCGCACCGCGCGCTCTGCCGGCGCATTGAGATTGATGATACCGGAGGTCTCTGCCAGATGCTGGATATCTTCCGGCGCCCCTTCGAGCAGAAGCCGGTCGCCGATCTGCAGCCGCACATCCTCAAGCCGGCGATTGAAATTCATGTCAGCCCGGTGCAGCGCCATCGGATAGACGCCATAACGGCGGCGGAAACGCTCTTCGCGCAGGGTGCGACCGATCAGCCGCGAGCCCGGGCCGATCAACGCCTCGATCACCGAGGAACTGCGCGATGCCACGGCTTCGACATCATCGTCGCTGCCGGCATCGACGCTCGAGGCCACCTCGACCCCCTTGCGGTCGCGGATCGCCATCACATTAGCGACTGGCGACTTGATTACCACGATATCACCGGCCTCAAGGGTAATGTCGGCCATTTCGTTCCGAATGGAATGGTTGCCGCGCACGACATCGATGATGCGCCGGTCGTCGCCATTGAACAGACTGACATCTTTGGGACTGCGTCCGATCATGGGACTGTCGTGCGGGATCAGAACCTCGACCAGAAACTGGCTCTTCGGCCGATTGGCAAGTGCCGATGCGGCCACGCCGCGCTCCGGAATGAAGTAGCGCGCGGCAACGGCCAGATAGATCGCGCCGGTGGCGGCCACGAGAATGCCCACCGAGGAGATTTCGAACAGACCGAACGGCGCCAGACCCTGTTCGCGCGCCACGCCATCGACAAGCAGGTTCGTCGAGGTCCCGATCAGGGTCATGGTCCCTCCGAGGATCGCTGCAAACGACAGAGGCATCAAAAGCCGCGATGCCGAAACGTTGAGCACGCGCGCAAGCCCGATTGTCAGCGGCATCATCATGACGACCAGCGGCGTGTTGTTCATCACCGCCGATGCCAGGATCACCAGCACAAGAAAGACGCCGATTGCAACAGTCGCGCCATAGCCTGCGATGCTCTTGAGCCTGTCGGTCAGGAAATCGAGGATCCCCGTCCGGACAAGCGCCGAACTCAGGATGAACATCGCGATGATCGTCCAGGGCGCGCTGTTCGATAGCGACGCCAACATATCCTTGCTGTCGATCAGCCCGAGAATGAGCGATAGGGCCATTCCGGCAATGGCAACCACCACTGGCAGCGCCTTTTCCGTCGCAAAGGAAACGATGAGAAGAAAAATGAGGCCGAGCGCGATATAAGGCGTCCAGGCAGACAGACCCATTGCTTCGATCAATGTCATTGGCCCCCATAGAGTCGATGGCAAATAGAAGCCAGCACAAGCCCGGCGCTCTTTTAGAGCATGGGATGTGATCGACGGTCAACTGTGCAATGCAGGGGCATTAGCAATTCCTGAGTGACGCTACTCAGGTCGAAAGCAGGTTCAGGAGATCGGCAGCATCAGAGATCGGCTCTGATAGGGTCAGGTCCTCGACTACCTGAGCTTCGTCCACGACCGGTGCAGCTGGCTGCGAGATAAGCGCCGCCCGGTCATCCGCATCGGGCGCACTGTAGTTAGCCACAAGACCGGGTCCGAACAGTTCCGCATTCTCGTAACGCGCACTCAAGGACGGCTGCGCATTGGCGGAAAGGGCGGCTTCGACGCTCGTGACCATGCCGGCCTGCGGACGCAATTGCACAAGCACATCGAGCGCTTCGGATGGAACTAGATTTTCGGGCGCATCACCGCCGGCCACCTGCGGCTGAGCCAGGCTGCGAAAAACGTCGTCGGAAACCGCTTCTGTCGATTTCTCTTCCGATTTTTCGCGAACAATCGCCCGTTGATCATCTGAGGCTTCACGCGGCCATGACGAGCCTGATTCATCGGTTGCGGGCTGATCTTCCGCGTCGCGGTTTGTCCGACCGACGCCAACGCGGCGAGAAGCGTAATAAACAGAATAAGTGCCAGAACTTGACGATACTGTAGTCATGCAAGCCCCCTTGTCAGGCTTATAACAACTGCCTCGTCCTTAACCCCATACCTTAGAACTTGTGCGACTCGATACTACGCTTAATTTGGTATTGCGTCAAAGAAACAGCCACAACATAGCCGCATCGCACCCGAGGGTTTGACCAAGGCCAACTTTGAGTGGCCATAACCCACGAAAGCGACCTGAAGCTTGCGTCATGCGAATCTTGCGGCAAAAAATCCGGAATATTTAATCTTTTCTCACCGGAAAATCATCGCGACAGACAACTCAAGAACGTATATTTTATGTCATATTAAGATTTTTACGGATTTTATGCGACACTGGATACGCGCAATTGAACCGCAACCGGAAAATGCTTAACAAACCGTTAATTTCTGCACCGGGGCGGAAAAATCAAAAAAAGACCGCGCCCGGGCAATCCGGACGCGGCTTCAGGAATCAGGTGCGACAAATTATTGGCAGGCGTTGCAGAAACGCTGGATTCTGCGGCAAGCCTCTTCCAGCAGCGCTTCCGAAGTCGCATAGGAAATCCGGAAGTTCGGACCCAGTCCGAAAGCCGACCCGTGGACGACCGCCACGCCTTCTGCCTCGAGCAGTTCGGTCACAAAATCCTCGTCCGTTGCAATCACCTTGCCGGAGGGCGAGGTCCTGCCAATGAGACCGGCGCAGGACGGATAGACATAGAAGGCGCCTTCCGGCGTCGGGCAATGGAGACCCTTGGCCTGGTTCAGCATCGAGACGACGAGATCGCGACGCCCCTGGAAAACCTTCTTGTTCTTGACGATGAAATCCTGCGGACCGTTCAAGGCTTCCACGGCAGCCCACTGCGCGATCGTATTTGTACCGGAGGTCTGCTGGCCCTGGATCATGTCCATTGCCTTGATCAGTTCGAGCGGGCCAGCAGCATAGCCGATGCGCCAGCCAGTCATTGCGTAGGCCTTCGAGACCCCGTTCATGGTCAGCGTACGGTTATAGAGGCCGGGTTCAACTTCCGCCGGTGTGGCGAACTTGAAATCGTCGAAGGTCAGATGCTCGTACATGTCGTCGGTCAGGATCCAGACCTGCGGATGCTTCATCAGAACATCCGTGAGCGCCTTGAGTTCATCATGGCTATAGGCTGCACCGGACGGATTGGACGGAGAATTGAAGACGAACCATTTCGTCTTCGGCGTGATCGCCTTGTCGAGATCTTCCGGCTGGAGCTTGAAATTGTTTTCGATCGTCGTCGGAACGAAAACCGGCGTGCCGCCGCACAGCGCCACCATTTCCGGATAGCTGACCCAGTACGGCGCCGGGATGACCACCTCGTCGCCGGCATTCAGCGTCGCCATGAAGGCATTGAAAAGGATCTGCTTGCCACCGGTGCCGACGATGACCTGATTGGCTGTGTAATCGAGATTGTTTTCGCGCTTGAACTTGCGGGCAATGGCTTCGCGCAGTTCAACGATCCCGGCAACGGCCGTGTATTTGGTCTCGCCGCGGTTGATGGCCTCGATAGCGGCAGCCTTGATGTTGTCCGGCGTGTCGAAATCCGGCTCCCCTGCCCCAAGGCTGATGACATCGCGCCCCTTGGCCTTCAGTTCGCGTGCCTTTTGGGCGACGGCGATGGTTGCGGAGGGCTTCACACGGGAAAGAGCGTCGGCGAGAAAGGCCATGCGTCAGGATCCTTGCTGGTTGATGGTGGCCATGCGGTTTCGGCAGCGCTTATAGGGGAATGCCCACCCGCTATCAAGCGTTCCACGCAGCGCCCGCAACGCCATGCAGTCCCGCATCCGACCTATTAGTTCATATGCTGCAAAGTTGCAGATCTGGCTTAAGTCAATGGTAAGACATGAATATCTATCATGTCTTGGTAGGAGCGGAATTCGTCTTCGCAGGGAATGGTCATGAACGCTGACAGTATCTTTTCGAAATTGCGACGTTCGCACACAGGCGCGTGGATCGCGACCTATCGCGACTTTACTCTGGAATCTGCACTCCAGCCGATCTTCAGTCAGGATCAGGAGGGCGTTCTTGAGCTTCAGGCCTTCGAAGGACTGATCCGTCCGAGCCTCAATGGCGAGCAGGTCCGTCCGGCTCAGTTTTTCCCGCAGGTGGCCGTTGAAGACCAGGCGATGATCGACAGCCTCTGCCGAACGCTGCATATTTTCAACACCGGCCTGCTCGGCCGCCGCAAGGTCTCGTTGTTTGTCAACTTCCATCCCGGTCTTTTCGTCACGATCAACGACATTCGCCGCGAGGTCGACAAGATCCGCCTGGCAGTCCGCGAAGCCGGTCTGACAAACGACCAGCTCGCCTGCGAGATCACCCAGAAGCAGAACGACAGTTCCGACATGTTGTCCTTCTTCGTCCGGGATCTTCGCCAGCATGGGTTCAGGATCGCGATCGACGAATATGGCGCCGAAGAACGCGACGCGGAACGCCTGCGGTTGCTGAAGCCGGACTATGTGAAATTCGAAGCGACCTGGGTCAAGGATTTTCTAGAAAACTCCGCCGGCTCGGCCCTGCTGCGCGTAATGGTGGAGCAGTTCCGCGAACAGGGTGTCACGGCCATTTTCGAAGGTCTCGAGGATCTGCGCCAGGTTGATCTCTGTCGGGAACTCGATGTGCCGCTTCTGCAGGGTTATGCGCTGGCGCGGCCGCAGATTGCCCCGACGAGCTTCAACGAAGAGTTTCCCGAAATCGGCATGGAACCGACGAAGTTCCAACCGGTCGGCAATCAGACGCTGGAGCCCTACAATCCAGAAATCCACATGCCGCGCTCTGGCTATTCGCCCCTGCCAGCGAGCCCCAATCGACGCACAGCGGCTTTTGGGAAGCGCACCCGCACCTGACGCCGCCATCATTTCAGACGTGCCTCCTTTGGCAGCGAGTCGGTAGCGTTGGCGTTGCCACCCTCTCTCCGTTCGGGATAAACTTGAGAGATTCGCTCTTCTCTTGCTGAAGAGATACGTGAAATCGCAATCATGGCAACCCGCTACAAATGAACGAGCGGGAGCCAACCTGCCGGGCCAAACCCAATCATCTGGAGGCACGCCAGGCCAGTTCAAAAGACAGGGCAGTGGCGACCTCTCCGGCGCTTCACAGCTTGCGTGTCGTCGGGAGAGAATATGCCAATGCCTTTTCGGCCGCGGGCCGGCCTTTTCACCTTGCTGCTGCTTGCGCAATCCGTTTCCGTTGAGGCCAATGAGTCCTACCAGACCAGGGATGTGAGCATCACCGTCGAGACGCTCGCTTCCGGCCTCGATTATCCATGGTCCGTCATGCCTGTCGCCCGGCTCGGCTACATCATCACCGAACGTTCAGGCCATGTGCGGATCCTCTCGAATGGAACGCTCTCCGCTCCACTTCCCGGCCTGCCGAAACTCTATGTGCATGGCCAGGGCGGATTGCTGGACGTCGCACTTTCCCCCAATTTCGAAAAAGACCGGCTGCTCTACTTCACAGCCACACAGGCGCAGAAAAAGGGCGTCGGCGTCATCCTGTTCTCGGCGCGGCTGGCCGACGATCTCAACACGCTCGAAGAGACGACAATTCTGTTTCGCTTCAGCGCGCCCAATCCGGCCGATTACAATTTCGGCTCGCGCATCGCCTTTTCTCCCGATGGCTATCTGTTCGTCACCATTGGCGACCATGGTGTGCCACCAGCAGCACAGGATCTCATGGATGACCGCGGCGCCGTCATTCGCCTCAATCGCGACGGCAGCGTGCCCACAAACAATCCCTACTACAGCAATCTCGCGGCCCTACCCGAACTCTGGTCGATCGGACACCGCAATCCGCAAGGCATTGCCTTCGATGCACAGGATGGAAAGCTCTGGACTGTCGAACATGGCCCGAAGGGTGGCGATGAGATCAACACACCGGAACCCGGTAAGAATTATGGCTGGCCTGTCGTGACCTATGGGGTCAACTATGATGATACGCCGGTCGGCATCGGCACCTCCGCCGACGGTTTCGAACAGCCGAAACATTATTGGGTGCCTTCGATCACGCCAAGTGCGCTCGTGGTCTATCGAGGCGCCATGTTTCCGGAATGGAATGGCGATCTCCTCGTAAGCGCCCTCAAAGGCTCGCTCATCTCCCGGCTTATTCGCAGCCCGGCTGGCGACATCATCGGCGAGGAACGCTTCCTCGAGGATGATTATGGTCGCCTGCGTGACATCCACGAAGACCTCGACGGCTCCCTTCTCGTCCTCACCGATGACGACGATGGCAAACTGCTGCGCATCAGCCGATAGGCTTACAGCACCGACCGGGCATTTGTATCGCAGAACATGGATTTGCAATCCATCAATTCCCGTGATCGAAATCGATCGAAAATTACACAAACGTAAAATTGTGCAGACGGCAGCAAGTCTATAGTGCCTCTCTCATTGCTTTTTAAACCCAGAGGCCATCATGACCCGTATCCAAGCCAATATGCTGTTGCTGCTGACCGCCGCCATATGGGGGGCTGGGTTCGTGGCGCAGAACCAGGCAATGGAGACGATGGGGCCGCTCTGGTTCGTCGGCACCCGCTTTCTGGTGGCATTCTTCGTCGCCCTGCCTCTGGCGATCTTCGAAGACCGTCGGGTGCAGGAACCTTTCCGCGGTCGCGAAGCCCTGACCTTCTTTGCAATCGGTCTGGCGCTGCTCGCCGGAGCCACCACACAGCAATTCGGCCTTCTGACCACAACGGTGACCAATTCCAGTTTCCTGACCGGGCTCTATGTCATCATCGTGCCGTTGATGAGCGTGATCTTCCTGCGGAAAATGCCGCACTGGATCATCTGGCCCGCCGCCATTCTGGCCGTATCGGGCATTTATTTCCTCTCGGGCGGTCAACTCTCCAGCCTGACCACGGGCGATCTCCTGACGGTCGTCTGTGCCTTCTTCTGGGGTTTGCAGGTCCTTCTGGTCGGCATTTTTGCACCGGGTAGCCGTCGCCCGATGGCGCTTTCGGCGATCCAGTTTCTCGTTTGCGGTCTCGGCGGTTTGCTGATGGCGATCGTGTTCGAACCGGTGAGCCTCGACGGGGTCATTCAGGCTTTGCCGGAAATCCTCTATGCCGGGGTTTTCTCCTCAGGCGTCGCCTTCATCCTGCAGGTGATCGGCCAGCGTTGGACGACGGCACCGCAGGCGGCGATCTTTCTTTCCAGCGAATCCCTGTTCGGCGCCCTGTTCGGTGCGATCCTACTGGGAGAGCGGATTGGTCTGATGGGCTATGTCGGTTGCGGGATGATTTTCGTCGCCATGATTATCGTCGAAGTGGTCCCGGAATTGCGGAAAAATTCCAAAAATGGCGTATCTACAACAGGTTAGACGCGTCAGGATCGCATTGCATTCGGCGGGGGTATTTTAGCACTTTCAACAACATGGCCACCTGAACGACAATTTCCAGTAACGCCGAAAGTTTTGCTTGCCAAAGCGCGGTAAAACAATCAGTGTAAGCGTCGTTCGGGCAATTTGCGAACAACGGGAAGACCTTGAGAATAGCGCGCCGGGGGCGTGAAAAACTCCGGGTGTATGCTTTGCAGGGAACTGCAAAGTAAACACGATAGTAGGACCTTTCCTCTCATGTCGAAATCTGCCTGTTTACGCCCATATTGGGCATAACTGACGACACTGAGCCGCGGTTGGCGGCAAGGAAAGGAATCGACTATGGCCGAAACGGGCACCGTAAAATTCTTCAATGCCGACAAGGGCTTTGGCTTTATCAAGCCGGACAAGGGCGGCTCCGACATCTTCGTACATATCACCGCTGTGCAGGCTTCCGGCCTGACCGGCCTGACCGAAAACCAGAAGGTCTCGTTCGACACCGAACCGGATCGTCGCGGCAAGGGTCCCAAGGCTGTTAATCTGCAGGTCACTGGTTGATCTCTTGACAGTTTGAAGTATTGGCCGCTGTTGGCTTGCCAGCAGCGGTTTTTTATTTGCTTTCTCTTGCTGCACATTGCCAAAGCCTGCGCTACGCCCGCGTCCGAAGCGCGGAGCGCGGAATGACACACCAGCGACCGCGGCGCATGCCACATTGTCGCCCTCTTCCGTTCAGATGACATTCAGGCAGCCGGTCTTAGCGTCCGGCATCAGATCTCGAGACCGGTCATTCTGGCCAGTCCAGGTCTATCGAGTTGAACCCGGCACCATCGGACCGGCCGTTTCGGCAGATGGAACCGGCTGAGAACAGGGAAAGATCATGAACGCGTTCGGCAAGACCCTCATTCTGTCCGCCGCATCGATTGCCGTCCTGGCATCGTCCTTTGAATTTGCCTCCGCCCGCGATCGCTACTGGCGCCACCCGCATGGCCGCCATGTCAACAATACCGCGATTGCCGCAGGCGTTATCGGCCTAACGGCGGGCGTCATTATCGGCAATGCAATTGCATCGGAACCGCGTGTGGTTTACCGGCCGCGCCCGGTCTACAGACCCCGCACCGTCATCGTCGATGAAGGCCCGGTCTATGATGAGGTCGAACCGGTCTATGATGAGGTCGAACCGGTCTATGTCGAGCCGGAGGCAAGACTTGAAGGACCTGTTGAGGATTTTGACAGCGATGAAGCCCCGATCGTCGAAAGACAGGATCAGGCCCGTGATTACTTTCCGGAAGCCCCTGCCCGCGAACGCATGACCCGCACTAATGTTGCGGATAGCAACGCGCTCGAACCATGGACGCCGGGCTGGCGCGCCTGGTGTGCGGAACGCTATCGCTCCTTCAACCCGTCGACTGGGACCTATCGTGGCTATGACAGCCGCGATCATTTCTGCACCGCCGGCTGATCATCGATCAAGGAACACGGCCGCCCTCCATTGCGAGGGCGGCCGTTTCGTTTCAAAGTCCGCGCAGGAAGGGATTGGTGCGGCGCTCGTCGCCAATCCGACTACCCGGACCATGACCGCAGATGAAACCGACCTCATCGCCAAGCGGAAACACCTTGTCGCGGATCGAATCGAGCAGTTGCTGGTGATTGCCGCCCGGCAGATCGGTGCGGCCGATCGAACCGTTGAACAGCACATCGCCAAGATGGGCGAAGTTCTGTTCCCGGTTGAAGAAGATAACATGGCCGGGGGAATGGCCGGGCGTGTGGTACACCTCGAACACATGCTCGCCGAACGATACGCGGTCACCGTCTTCGAGATATTTGTCTGGCGTGCAGTTGCGCATGCCGCTGGCGCCGAAAGCACCCGAGCGCGCCTCGATCTGATCCATGATCGGTTGATCCGCCTTGTGCGGTCCGACGATCTCAAGACCAAGAGCGTCCTTGAGTTCCATGGCGCCGCCGGCATGGTCGAGATGACCATGGGTGATCCAGATCTCTTTGAGAACGATGTTGTTTTCACGAATGGTCTGAAGGATCGTTTCCACATCCCCGCCCGGATCGACGATGACGCCTTCCATCGTGTCGGGATCGAAAAGCACCGTGCAATTCTGTTGGAAAGGGGTGACGGGAATAATCCCCGCCTGCAGTCTGGCCATGTCCTGATCCTTGGTCCTGTCACAAAAGATGGGCCGGATCATAGTGAATCGGAGTGCCTTGTCACGCCATCATTGGGCAACGAACCGTTTCCTATGGGCAGCACTTATACCAAGCGTCGATGATAGGAGCCGATTGCGCCGAAGCGATTTTGGTTTCCGGCGAGGAGAAAACCACAGACGGACCAGAAGGTCCGGCGCGGATTTTCGACGATGTCCGGAGGGCAAAAGCGCCCGGTCCTCCGGATGGGCCGGACATCCGTCCCCGACTTTGTCGCAATCCTCGACCGATGCCCCGGCATCGCTCTCCGGTATGCTCCTCGTCGGATGACGGCGTCCGGTCCCACGCAATCGGTTTCTATCATTGACGCTTGGTATTACCTGAGGCTGGCATACTGCTGGCCCTGCGAGGGCGAGGCGCCGACGCTGACCGTCGCGATAAGCAATCCGGCAACAGCCAACGAACAGCAGACCACGAGCGTGGCGACGGGACGGAGCGGATGTGCGGTGACGTTGGCTTGCATGATGGTTCCCCGAGTGAACTGTGTTGATTGGTCCGGTCTATAACGAATGGGCCCGCCAGGATGTTCCCGAGGGAACTCGGAAACGCTTTCCCGGTTGCGAAATCCGTAAAATCGTTCACTGAATGGGATTATGAGCCCTGTTCGGCTAACCCACGGAAGCGAAGAGGGCATGGGAGGAATATTTCTGAGGAGAACGCTGTTTTCCGACTGCATTTGCCGCTATCTATCCTAAAGATAGGTCAGCAAGACTGACGCATTGACGGAATGGGCGGAAGGCTCCGCCGCAACGGAAGGCTTTTGACGCGTGGCAGCCATGGCAGACGGAAAATCGAGCGAACAGGAGATCGTCCGCGACCGCATGACCGGCGGCGAGGAGATCGATTTTGAACTGATCGAGCTCTTGTTCTTTGCCTATCGCGACTTCATTTCCGATCCGGATGCCATTCTGTTCAAGAAAGGGTTTGGCCGCGCCCATCACCGGGTCGTGCACTTTGTCAATCGCAATCCCGGAATGACGGTGGCGGATCTGCTGGAGACTTTGCGGATCACCAAACAGTCGCTGGCGCGTGTCCTCAAGCAACTGATCGATAGCGGCTATATCTGCCAGCTTGAGGGTCCCGAAGACCGCCGGCAGCGACGGCTCTATCCGACGAAAGCCGGCCGAGCGCTCGCACTTGAACTCGCCAAGCCGCAATCGCGCCGTATTGCAAAAGCAATGTCGGGCCGCGAAAAGGATATGCGCGAAACCGTTCTCGGTTTTCTGGGTGGAATGCGCGATGGAGGAGACAAATGAATGAGATCGTGGCTACGGAGGATGATGCGCCACACCTTCTGGTCGTCGATGATGACAGACGCATTCGCGAACTGCTGCAGAAATTCCTGACCGGAAAAGGGTTTCGCGTTACCGTCGCAGCTGATGCAGGGGAAGCGCGGCGCAAGCTCGAAGGTTTGGAATTCGACCTGCTGATACTCGATGTGATGATGCCCGGCGAAACCGGCATCTCGCTCACCCGCGCACTCCGTGAGGTGCGCGCTATTCCCGTCATTCTTCTGACGGCACTGGCCGAAGCGGAATCGCGCATCACCGGGCTCGAAGCCGGCGCCGACGATTATCTGCCGAAACCCTTCGATCCGCGCGAACTGGTGCTCAGGATCAACAACATTCTCAAGCGTTCGATCAACGCGTCCAAGCCGAAGATCGACCAGCTCATTTTCGGTCCCTACACCTTTTCCCTCGTGCGGCGCGAGCTTCGCAAGGGCCCCACGCTCATTCCGCTGACGGGCCGCGAGCAGGACATCATGATGATCTTCGCGGCAAAGGCCGGCGAAACCATTCCGCGCCATGAGCTGTCCGGCAGCGGCGCGGATGTGGGCGAACGGACCATCGATGTGCAGATCAACCGGCTGCGGCGCAAGATCGAGGACGATCCCGGCAATCCGGTCTGGCTGCAGACCGTGCGCGGTATCGGTTACAAACTGTCGCTGGACCAGAGCGCATGAGCCTCGATCCCCAGGACATCCAGGAGGAACGTCAGGGACCCAGCCGCTATTCCGTTTTCACCCGCATCATGCGGCGCAACCTGCCGCGCGGCCTGTTCGGCCGTTCGCTGCTGATCGTCATCCTGCCGATGATCCTGTTGCAGACGATCGTCGCAGCAGTCTTCATGGAACGCCACTGGCAGATGGTCACCACGCGCCTGTCCTGGGCCGTGACCAGCGACATCGGCGCCCTGATCGATCTCTTGCACACCAAGACAACGCCGGTGGATGAGGCCGAACTGATTTCGATTGCCCAGAAACGCATGGGCCTGACCGTGACGCTGACCGACAATGCAACCCTTCCCGCCCCCAAGCCGGTCCCGCCCTTTTCCATTCTCGACACGACGCTGGCCCGCCAGATTACAGAACAGATCAAACGTCCGTTCTGGCTCAACACCAGCGATGAATCGAAATTTGTCGAGATCCGGATCCAGCTCAACAACAACCGGGTCATGACGGTTGTCACCCGCCGCGACCGGACCTATGCCTCCAACACCCATATCTTTCTCATCTGGATGGTCGGCGCCTCTTTGGTCCTGATCGCGATTGCCATTCTCTTCCTGCGCGGGCAGATCCGACCCATTCTGGCATTGGCCAAAGCCGCGGAAAGTTTCGGCAAGGGCCAGAAGCCGGAAACGCCTTACGTTCCGCGCGGGGCCGACGAGGTTCGTCGCGCGGGTCTGGCCTTCCTGCAGATGCGCGAACGGATCGAACGCCAGATGGAGCAGCGCACCGCGATGCTGACGGCCGTGAGCCATGATCTCCGAACGGTGCTGACGCGCTTTCGGCTGCAGCTCGCGATCGCCGAGACGCCCAAAGACATCGAGAACCTCAACCGCGATGTCGATGACATGAACCAGATGCTCGATGGCTATATGGCCTTTGCCCGCGGACAGGTGGACGAACAGCAGGGTATGCTGGATCTCGCCGCCCTTCTGGACCAGCTGAGGGAAGGCGCGGAACTGCACGGCAAGACTTATGAGAGCGCGATCTACGGACCGACGCAGATCATCGTCCGCCCCAACAGTTTTGGTCGTCTGGTCACCAATCTCGTTGCCAATGCCTGGCGCTATGCCGACCATATCCGGGTCGAGGCCCGGCGGACCGACCGTTTCCTGACGATCACCGTCGATGACGATGGGCCCGGCATTCCGGAATCCATGCGGGAGGAAGTGTTCAAGCCGTTCTTCCGCCTCGACGAAGCACGCAATCTCGATGATACCGGAACCGGGCTCGGCCTTGCGATCGCCCGGGACATTGCCCGCATCCATGGCGGCAACGTCACCCTTGCCGACAGTCCGCTCGGCGGCCTTCGCGCCATTATCCGCATCCCGATCTGATCGGAAACGCTAGCGCTGATACCGGCTGGAGGGAACCAGCTCGTGGAAACGTCGCCGCTCATTGAACCGCCGCCAGGCTTCGATCCGGCGCGGATAGAGAGCCCGCATCCGGTCCAGAGGCTGAAGTAAAGCGCCGTTTCGCTCCCAGTGCTGATCGAGGATCTCGATGATCCGGCGGTTGGGCCAGGGTTTGCGGACGATGCTCATGAAGGCCGAAAAAGCCTCGTCTTCCCGCCCTTCACCTGCCAGATAGGCCGCCATCGCATAGGCAAATGCCGTCGAGCGCGAAACGCCGGCATGGCAATGAACGAGAATCCTTGAGGTCTGCAGATCGAGCGCCGGGCGGACGGTTTCAAACAGGCTTTCGATCAGGCTGGGGAAATGCCCGGTCGCTTCCCGGTTTTCCTGATCGCGCAGACGCGCAACGATATGTTCGGCACCCATGATCGCCGGAATATGGCAATCATCCAGTTCCGGATCGAGCAGGGAGACGACGTGGGTCGCTCGCCATTCGGTCGCAATATCGGAAGCGCGCGGCAGACAGGATACCCGGATGCGTTCGGAAATCGTTCTGATCGGCATTTGATCAAGCCCCCTCTTCATCCCGGGACAGGATAGCCAGCCGAATTGGCCGAAATTGAGTCAGATCAGCTTGCGCCCGTTCGGGACATCCTGATCCGGTCGCGCCAGAACGATGGCACCGTCGGCATCCTCAAAGCCCAGAGTCAGCACTTCGGACCGGAACGGCCCAATCTGCCGGGGCGGAAAGTTCACCACACCCAGCACTTTACGGCCCACCAGGCTTTCCGGCGTGTAATGGACGGTGATCTGAGCCGAGGATTTCTTCAATCCGATCTCGGGCCCGAAATCGATCACCAGCTTGATCGCCGGCTTGCGCGCTTCCGGAAAAGGCATTGCCTCCACCACTGTACCGACACGAATGTCGACGCGCTCGAAATCGGCGTAGGTTATCTCCTCTGCCATGGGATCAGCTCGCAAGCTCCTGTGCGCGGGTGCGCGCCGCAGCGATCGCCTTATCGAAGACAGGCTGGATGCCGTTGTCTTCTGCCATCAGCACAGCGAGAGCGGCCGCCGTTGTTCCGGCCGGCGACGTCACATTCTTGCGCAATTGCGCGGCGTCGTCGGGCGACTGGTGAAGCAATTCACCAGCGCCCGACACCGTGGCCCGTGCGAGACGCATGGCGAGGTCCGCCGGCAGACCGAGTTTTCGGCCTGCCTCCGCCATGCACTCGACGAGGTAAAACACATAGGCTGGACCCGAACCGGAAACGGCGGTCACAGCATCGATCAGAGCCTCGTCGTCAACCCATTCGACGGGACCCGTGACCTTGAGCAACGTATCGACAAGCGTTCGGCGCGCCGCATCCACACCGGCACTCGCAAAAGCACCGGTAATGCCGCGCCCGACCATCGCCGGCGTGTTCGGAATGGTCCGGACCATCGGCACCGGACCGAGATGCGACTGGAAGGAGGAAATCGTCTTGCCGGCGACGACCGAAACCACAACCGTTTCCGCCCCGACGGCCGAACGATAGGATGGCAGCACCGCATCGAGCATCTGCGGCTTGACGGCAACGAAGAGAACCGAGGCTGTCACATTTTCGGGCAGCTCGGCGACGACAGTCACGCCGGCATCAACGAGACGCGACTGCATCGGACCCGACGCGTTGGGATCGATAGCGATGATCTTGTCCGCAGGAACGCCCGCCTTGATCCATCCGAGAGCCATGGCGCCACCCATATTGCCAGCGCCGATGAGAATGATCGGATTGGTCAGGACGATCGTCATGCTTCCCCCACGGTCTCGAACATCACGGCACCAACCGCGGATTCGCAATCCATGCCGGACCAGACAACGAACTGGAATGCCTGGAAATAGGCTTCGCAGGCATCAAGCGCCGACGACAGCAGCACTTCGACCTGGCGGCCAGTCGGTTCGACGCCACCACTCAGAAGCAACGACTGCCGGAAAATGACGGTATCGGCACGCGGCCAGACATCAAAATGACCCATCAGGATCTCGCCATTGATATGAGCGATCAGCTTGATCACCTCATTCAGGCGCGCATCCGGAACCTTGAGGTTGAAGGCACAGGACAGATGAAGTGTCTCGAACGTTTCCATCCAGGAGAAGGAGACATGGTAATCGGCCCATTTGCCTTCGACCGACATGGAAATTTCATCGTCCGCGGAACGTTCAAATGTCCAGTCGTTGGTGTCGGCGACGAATTCGATCATGTCCACGGGATGGGACTGTCGCTCGGCTTTCAAGTCAAAAAGGCTCATGCACCACCTAAAAAACGGAATCCAACACCATCGCGCACCATGAAAATAGAGCGCGACCGGCGAACCCGGAACTGAACTGGAATGATCCGCGTATCGACTTGGACATGATAGAGGCTCTAGCATGCCCGGAACTTGCGTGATCCGCTTCGAATCATCTTGTAAAATCAGTGTATAACGGCGGATTCAGGATAACAGTAGCGCGGACGGAAAAAACTGTGTCCGACCCTGGGACGCCTCTCATAATTCGATTCAAAAGCGAATGTTAAATGACTCCGCCACAATGGTTTTTCGGGCCTTTCCACAGGCCCGCATTGCATGTGCATAACGAAGAAAATGGGGCTGTGGATAACGCCAGGCCCCATTCCGCAGGCCGGTTACTTGGCCGAAGCCGCGAGTTTTTCCTCAAGCGCAGCAAGCCTTGCCTGAAGCGCTTCGTTTTCCTCACGTGCCTTGACCGCCATTTCGCGGACGGCTTCGAATTCCTCGCGCTTGACGAGATCCATGCCATTCAGCCAGCGTTCGGCCTGCGCCTTGAAGGCTGTTTCGAATTCGCGACCGACGCCCTGCACGGCTCCGGCAGCGTCAGTCATCAGTTTTGCGAAATCATCGAGAATGCGGTTCGGGCCAGTGGTCATGACGGTCTCCGGGGATGCGTTGGATATGGCTTTCGAGGTAGGAGCTTGCAGGCCCGGTTGCAAGAAAAATCCCCGCGCCGCGACGATTTTCCGCCCCGAAACACGCTCTACCCTGTCCTCGATTGACTTCCGTGGTATAAGCGCCCGTCTTTTGAAAACCGATGAGATCGTCGTGCCACCTATTGCAGACCTGCTCGCCCTGATGCCCTTCCCGGACATTCACCCGATCGCCTTTTCGATCGGACCGATCGACATCCGCTGGTATGGGATTGCCTATGTCGTCTCGATCACGCTCGGCTGGCTCTATGCGCGGCGCATCGTCACGGCCCCGTCGCTGTGGCGCGATGGCAAATCCCCCATCAGCGTCACCGACCTCGATGATTTCGTGCTCTGGGCTGCCATCGGCATCGTGCTCGGCGGCCGCATCGGCTATGTGCTGTTCTATGATCTGCCGGTCTATGCCGCCAATCCGTTGCGCGCGCTCGAAATCTGGAATGGCGGCATGTCCTTCCATGGCGGCATCACCGGTACCACCATCGCCATGATCCTGTTTGCCCGCAAGCGCGGCCTGCCGGTCTGGTCGCTGTTCGATGTCGTCTCGGCCGTCTGCGTGACCGGCCTCTTCCTCGTCCGGATTGCCAATTTCATCAATGGCGAACTCTGGGGCAAGGTCACCGACCTGCCCTGGGCCGTGATCTTTCCGGGTCAGGACCCGTTCGCCCGCCATCCGAGCCAGCTCTACGAAGCCGGACTGGAAGGGCTACTGACCGGCCTCGTCCTCGCCTGGCTGGTGTTCCGCCGCGGCGGACTGAAGACACCCGGCTTCGTCACCGGCGTTTTCGTCAGCCTCTATGCCGCCTCGCGCATCCTGGTCGAATTCGTTCGCGAACCGGATGCGCAACTCGGCTATCTCCTAGGCGACTGGCTGACCATGGGCATGCTGCTCTCGGTGCCCATGCTGCTTCTCGGCCTCTGGGCAATCTGGCGGGCGAAACGAGCGACGGTATCGCAGGCATGAGTGAAGCGACGAGAAACGAGATCGGCGCTCAGGAGACGCCACTCGCAACCCGGATCAAGGCGCTGATCCGGACCAATGGTCCGATCGGCATCACCGATTACTTCGCGCTCTGCCTCGCCGATCCCGATCACGGCTATTACAAGACGCGCGATCCATTCGGCCGCGGCGGCGATTTCGTCACCGCTCCCGAAATCAGCCAGCTGTTCGGCGAGATGATCGGCGTCTACCTCGTCCATGCCTGGCAGCAGCATCTCAAGCCGAAGCGCGATGTGCGGATCGCCGAGATCGGACCGGGTCGCGGCACGATGATGGCCGACATTCTGAGGACCATCGCCCGGTTGGCACCCGAGCTTCTGGAAATCGCGAGCGTTCATCTGGTCGAGACCAGCCCTCGCCTGCGCCAGATCCAGTCCGAGACGCTTGCGAACCATGCGGGCCGTGTGACCTGGCACGACAGTTTCGATGAATTGCCGAACGGCTTTCTGCTTCTGGTGGCCAACGAGTTTTTCGATGCCGTACCGATCCGCCAGTTCGTCAAGCTCGGCGCGACTTTCCGCGAGCGCTTCGTCGGGCTCGATGAGGCCGACCGGCTGACCTTTGCCGTTGGCGCCGCCGGCATCGATCCGTCCTACCTGCCGGAAAACTGGCGCCATATGCCGGACGGAACCGTCTTCGAAGTGGCGCCGGCGCGGCTTGCGATCATGCAGATGATTGCCGACCGGCTGTTCAACTCGGGCGGCAGCGCCCTCTTCATCGATTACGGCCATCTGCAGACCGGTTTCGGCGATACGCTACAGGCCGTCTACCGCCATGAATTCGATCCGCCGCTTGCCCATCCCGGCGAGGCGGACCTGACCAGCCATGTCGATTTCCAGTCGCTGGCCGAAATCGCCCTTGCCCGCTCCATCCATGTCAACGGCGCCATGAGCCAGGGCGAATTCCTGATCGCGCTTGGAATCGCCGAACGCGCCGGACGCCTCGGGCAAGGCAAGGATGCGGAACGACAGGAGGCCATCCGTCATGATGTGATGCGGCTCGTCTCTCCCGACAATGGCGGCATGGGCGAACTCTTCAAGGTGCTTTCGGTTTCCAGTCCGGCTGTGAAGCTGCAGCCCTTCGAAAGCTGATCACCGGGGACGGCGGTTGACATGGCGCGCATAGCCCTGCCATCATCCGCCCTGCTGCCGTGACGGACCGATGGAACCCGGCCGCTCGGCGCGAATCAATGGAATGGGGATACGGATTTATGGACAGCGGCAACCCGTCCGGGCTCTCGCCCCTTCGCGGCTCCCTTCTCGAACAGACTGTCGACAATGGCATCGCGCATGGCTTTTTCACCCGTGAGGGTGGCGTATCGGAAGGGATATATTCCGGCCTTAATGTCGGCCTTGGTTCAGACGACCACCCAGACCATATCCGAACCAATCGCACCCGTGTTGCACGCTGGTTTGGTCGCGAACTCGACAGTCTCGCAACCCTGCACCAGATCCATTCAAACGATGTGGTGACCGTAACGGAACCGACCGGAGACAGACCGAAGGCTGATGGCCAGGTAACCGACCGTCCCGGCATCGTGCTGGGTGTGCTGACTGCCGATTGCGGACCGGTTCTGTTTGCCGATCCCAAACGGGGCATCATCGGCGCCGCCCATGCCGGCTGGAAGGGCGCCTTCGGCGGTGTCCTGGAGAATACGATCGAAGCCATGGTGGCTCTCGGCGCCGATCGCGGCAATATCGTCGCAACGCTCGGCCCGTCGATCACTCGCCACAATTACGAGGTCGGCCCGGAATTCTTCGCCCGCTTCATCGAAGCCGATCCGTCACTCGAACGTTTCTTCACCCCATCGGACAAGGAGGGCCACAAGATGTTCGATCTTCCGGCACTCACCATCTGGCGCCTCGAAAAGGCGGGCATTTCGGCCGAGCATCTCGATACCTGCACCTATGCCGACGAAGCTCGGTTCTATTCCTATCGCCGGACCACCCATCGGGGCGAACCCGATTATGGACGACAGATCTCCGCAATCATGATCAGGGAGGCGTGAATGGCACTCCATTTCTCGCGCGACGAATATTCGGCCCGGCTGAACCTTCTGACGGCACGGATGAAGGAGGAGAAACTTGATGCCATGCTGCTTTTCGCGCAGGAAAGCATGTATTGGCTGACCGGTTACGATACGTTCGGCTACTGCTTCTTCCAGACCCTCGTCGTCAAGGCGGACGGGCAGCTGGTGCTGCTCACGCGCTCGGCCGATCTCCGGCAGGCGCGCCAGACATCGATCATCGAGGATATCCGTATCTGGGTCGATCGCACCAATGCCGATCCCTCCATCGACCTCAAGAACCTGCTGGTCGATCTCGATCTTCTCGGCTGCCGCATCGGCGTCGAATATGACACCCACGGCTTGACTGGCCGCAATGCGCGGCTTCTCGATCACCAGCTGGCCTCGTTCGGCACGGCTGTGGATGCATCCTACATCGTGAGCGCCCTCAGACTGGTTAAAAGCCCGGCGGAGATCGACTATGTGATCAAAGCCGCCGAACTGGCTGACGCGGCCCTGACCGCAGCACTGCCACTCGTCAAGCCCGGTGCCGACGAGGCTGATATCCTGGCCGCCATGCAGGGTGCGATCTTTTCGGGCGGTGGCGATTATCCCGCCAACGAATTCATCATCGGCTCGGGAGCCGATGCGCTTCTCTGCCGCTACAAGGCCGGAAGGCGGAAGCTCGATCCTGTCGATCAGCTGACGCTCGAATGGGCCGGAACCTATGCGCACTATCATGCCGCCATGATGCGCACGATCGTGATCGGCAAACCGACCGATCGCCAGAAGGAGCTCTACGCTGCGGCACGCGACGCGATCGAGGCGATCGAACAGGTGCTGATCGTCGGCAATACGTTCGGCACGGTCTTCGATACACACGCCCGCATCATGGACGAGCGCGGCCTTGCCCGTCATCGTCTCAATGCCTGCGGCTATTCTCTTGGCGCCCGTTTCTCGCCGTCATGGATGGAACACCAGATGTTCTATGCCGGCAATCCCGAGCCGATCCTGCCCGGCATGTCGCTGTTCGTGCATATGATCATCATGGATTCAGAAACCGGAACCGCGATGACGCTTGGCCAGACCTATCTGACAACCGATGACGCTGCCCGCCGGCTCTCGGCCCTGCCCCTCGACATGATAACCGTCTGACACCGAGAATTGAGGAATTGACAGGATCCGCGCACCGCTTTCATAAAGTTGTCATCGGCGGCGAATCCGTCGCCGGGGAGTGAGGGATCCATGCTGCGCATCCGCCACCTCGTCGCGATACTGGCTCTGACCGTGCTGGGTGCCTGCAACAGCACCGACGCGCTGACGCCGCAGGCCGAAATCCCCGGCCAGGACACCAAGGCCGAAAAGCAGGTGACGGAGAACCAGCCCGTCGCACCGGCACGGGAACCGGTTTCTCTTGCTGAAGACAATGCGACGCTTGGCGAGGATCCGCCCACCAACAGTCTGCCGCCGCAAAACACGTTCGAGGCGCAGGCGCAGGCGCTCGAACGGGGCGAGCCGAACCCGTCTGCAACGCCGCCCGAAGACAATGGCGGTCTGGGCGCCAATCTCTACAAGACCACCGAAACGAAACCGTCGAGCAGCATCTATTCCACCAATCGCATCGCCGCTCAGGGAACGATCCGCTTCCTGCCGATCATCGGTGCACCGGTTCAGGCGGTCACGCCGCTGTCGCGCGAGCTCGGCAATGCCGCCCGATCGAACGGGTTGACGATCAAGAGTTCGGGCGATCACAGCGCCCAGCATGTGCTGAAAGGCTATCTCTCCGCTTTCGTCGATGGCAAGAATGTGACCGTGACCTATGTCTGGGATGTGCTGGACGATGCCGGCAACCGGCTTCACCGCATCCAGGGACAGGAAAGCGTGCCGGCTTCCGGGGACGATCCCTGGTCGGCCATTCCCGCCGAACTGATGCAGGGCATCGGCGTCACAACGATCGCCGAATATATGAAATGGAAGAGTTCGGCCGGCTGACGGTCAACATCGCCCGATTTTTGCGCCAATGCGGTCCAATTCTTGACAAGCTGCTTCGTTAACGCTCGTTAAATTTTGGTAATTTCGGAGGCGATCAGTCGTGATCCAGGCGAGCATCAGGCGTAACCCCGAAGGCGAGAACGCCACAATCGAGATATCCGGCGACATTCCGGAAGGCGCTGTCTTTCAGTTGCGTGACAAGGAAAGCGGCAAATATCTCAGCCGTCGCGGCTGGAATAAGAACGCGACCGCCCTGCCAGCAATCATCGAGCGAACCGAAGATCGCGTGACGCTTACGATCGCAGCCGATCTGGTCGCCCGAATTGCCAGCGACACGGCTCTCGTTCTGTCCGAAACCAACAGCGCACAGGAATTCGAATTCACCTGGCCGGCCCGCCCCGAAGGCGAAGCAACTCAGAACGAATCTGAAGAGGCTAACGCGGACGACGAAGCCGCCTCAGAGACCGGCCAGCCGGAGACCGAACCCTCCAAAGCCGATGCGAGCCACGCGGCAGCCGATGACACGGCGGATCAAACACCCGCCGCAAGCGATGAAACCGCCGCCAAGACGGAGGCGGACAGATCCAGCGCATCGGCTGGTGACAAGAAATCCGACAGCGCGATCGATGCGGCCGTGGATTCGCTCGAACCCTCAATTTTTGGCGATCTTCTCGAGAGTTCCGACAAGGCAGAGGCCAAATCCGATGCGCCGGATCCTGCAGCTCTGGATGCTTTTCCGGAACAGCCAGCCTCCACAAAGCGGTTCTCCTGGCCAGCCCTCGCTATCGCGGCATCGTTGTTCTTCGTGATCGGCGCCGGCATCGCCTATTTTGGCCTTGCCGGGCGAATCGAACAGGCCGTGCAGACCGCATCACGGGCCTGGCAGCAGGAACGCCAGTCGCTGATCAGCAAGCTCGACGAAAAGGAAAAGCAGGCCGCCGGCCTCATCGAGCCGAAAGCGACGTCGGATACGACCTCTGATGAAAGTGGGGCCCTTGCGACCGTCACCGCAGAACGCGATGCAGCGTTGAAGCAGGTAGAAGATCTGAAGGCGCAGGCAGCGACGCTTGAAGCCTCCCTGTTGGAACAGAAGGCTGCGATGGAGAAGATGGCGTCCGGCGAAAGCAGTGACGCCGCTCAGACAATCGCCGCACTCGAAAAACAGATCCGGCAGAGTGAGGAAGCGTTGGGCACGCGCCAGTCAGAGCTTGAGAAGGCGAAGGCCGATCTTGCCAGCGCCCAATCCGAACTCGCCGCGCTCCGCAAGAGCAATGACGAAGCGGCAGCGGCAGAGGATGCTGAACAAGCTGAAGCCATCAAGGCTGCCAACAGCGAGCGCGATACGGCCAATGCCAAGCTCGCCGAGACCGAACAGCAGCTCAGAGACCAGACTGCCAAGCTTTCCGTCGCCCAGGCGCAGATCCAGACGCTCGAAACGCTTGCCGCGAAATCGACCGGCGCCGATCTCGAAAAGACTGCTCTCGCCGAAAAGCTCGAACAGCTCAACCAGACCATCGAAGCCAACAAAACCGAGCTCGAACAACGCCAGAAGGCGCTTGCCGAAGCGCAGGACATGCTGGCGGAAGCCCGCGAACAGGTCGATACCGCCACCCGTCGCTATCAGGAACTCGCCGACAGCCGTGCCGAAGCCGCCTCCGCTCCGGCCGCCAATAATGGGGCGTCGGACGAAAAGCTCAACCAACTGCAGAAGGAACGGGATCTCTACGCCAAGGAGCTGGAAGCGGTGACGGCCAAGCTGGCCTCCGTGATCAGCGAAAAGAAGATCGCCGAACAGAAACTCGCCTCGGCGGCGCCAGGCAACGCCTCTTCACAGAGCGACGGAATCCAGTCGAAACGTCCGCTTTGGGGCGCGACTGCCATTGATGCCAACGGCACCATCTACGCCGTCCAGAACCAGATCTCGGAAAAAGTGGCGCGTGAAAATGCGGTTGCGATCTGCGAGGGCAAATCCAACTCCTCCTGCGAGCCGCTGTCCACATTCGCCGATGCATGCTTCAGTCTGGCGCGCTTCAAGGGCGAAGGACCGGCCAATGACAATTTCGGCTATGTGGTGCACAAGAATGCCAAGACATCGGCTGCCGGTGCGCTGGCAAAATGCCGAGGACAGGGGCTCGAATGCGACCTTCGTTTCACCACCTGCTCGCCCGACACGCTTGGCGATGTTGCGGCGCAATGAAATCGACTGTTGCCGATTGGTCGTAAAGTCGAAAGAGCATGAGGGAAACTTAAGGAAAATCCGCAACGCCCCTTGCATTCACGGGAAAGCCCGGTATTAAGCCGCCATCCGGCACAAAAACAGGCGGGCCAAAATGAAGGTTTTCGCGGGCAACTCCAATCGGCAGCTGGCCGAGGCGATCTGTTCCTACTTGAACGTCCCTCTTGGCAAGGCAAGCGTGCGGCGCTTTGCGGATCAGGAAATCTTCGTTGAAATTCAGGAAAATGTGCGCGGCGAGGATGTGTTCGTCATCCAGTCGACCTCCTATCCTGCCAACGACAACCTGATGGAACTGCTGATCATGATCGACGCTTTCCGTCGATCCTCGGCACGCCGCATCACAGCCGTGCTGCCCTATTTCGGTTATGCCCGCCAGGACCGCAAGCCCGGCCCGCGCACCCCGATTTCGGCCAAGCTGGTTGCCAACCTGATCACGGAAGCCGGCGCCGACCGCGTTCTGACGCTCGATCTTCATGCCGGCCAGATCCAGGGTTTCTTCGATATTCCGACCGACAATCTCTATGCGGTTCCGATCCTGGCCCGCGACGTCAAGGCCCATTACAACCTTGACAATGTCATGGTCTGTTCGCCGGATGTCGGCGGTGTGGTCCGTGCCCGTTCGCTTGCCAAGCGGCTTAATGACCGCAATCTTGCAATCGTCGACAAGCGCCGCGAACGCGCCGGTGAATCGGAAGTCATGAACATCATCGGTGAAGTGGAAGGCAAGGATTGCCTGCTGATCGACGATATCGTCGATTCCGGCGGCACCCTCTGCAACGCCGCCGATGCCCTGCTCGCCAATGGTGCAAGCAGCGTCACGGCCTACATCACGCATGGTGTTCTGTCGGGCGGTGCCGTCAACCGCGTCGCCGCTTCCAAGCTCAAGGAACTGGTGATCACGGACTCGATCCAGCCGACCACCGCGGTTCTCTCGGCCAACAATATCCGCGTGATCTCGACGGCATCCCTGATAGGCGAAGCCATCAACCGCACCAGCCTCGAAGAATCGGTTTCGAGCCTGTTCGATTGATTTCGAACGCTCAGCCGATCGCCTTCAGGGCAGGCTTTGCCTGCTCTGATGACTGGACGCGTTCAAGCGCGGCCGTCGGCTCCAGCGGCCTGCCGAAATAATATCCCTGCATGAGTTCGCAGCCGAGCGAACTGAGGATATTGGCCTGTTCAGCCGTTTCGATCCCCTCGACAATACAGGTGCAATCGAGGTTGCGGGCAAGGTCCATGATCGTACGGACAATGTTGCGCGCCACGCCGTTGCTGTCGATCTCGCGGACGAAACTCTGGTCAATCTTGATTTTCGAGATCGGCAAACGGTGAACCTGGCCGAGGCTGGACTGTCCGACGCCAAAATCGTCAAGCGCTATCCCAATGCCGAGCTCTCGGATCCGTTCGAGATTGCGAAACGCCTCGTTGAGATTTTCCAGCATGGCCGTCTCGGTCAGTTCGAGAATGAGGCGATGCGGATCGAACCGGCTCTCCTCCAGAATGGTCAGAAGCCGTGTCAGGGTCTGCGTCGAGGAAATATCCTTGGCCGAAAGATTGAAGCTGAGCAACAGATGCGATGGCCAGCGTTCCGCTTCAACCAGCGCCTTGCGGAACATGACCTCGCTGAGCCCGCCCATCAGGCCGCACCGTTCGGCAACCGCGATGAAGATATCGGGGCGGACAGAACCCAGCGCCGGCGTCGTCCAACGCGCCAGGGCCTCGAAACCGTAGATGCCGTTGGCCCGGACGGACCAGAGCGGCTGGAAGACAACGGACATTTCCTTGTCGAGATCCGCCGCCCGCAACTCCTGTTCGACAAGGCTGCGATAGGCGATTTCGGTAGCAAGGGCGCGCGTGAAGAGAACGCACGTTCCCCGTCCCGCCTGCTTGGCATGATAGAGCGCATGTGCGGCACGCTCGAACAGCTCCTGCGCTGCCTGGCCACCATCCGGAAAAACGGCAAAGCCGGCAGACGCACCAACGCGGGCCGCCACGCCTGGCAGATGAATGGGCTGGCTCAATTGCTGAATGACTTCAGCCACATTCTCCTGCAGGGTCGCATCTGCCGGGGCATTGGTAACGATGAAACCGAACTCATCACCGCCAAGACGCGCAATATGCACTGCATTGCCACAATGGTTTTCCAGTCGCCGCGCAACCTCGATCAGAACCTTGTCGCCTGCCGCATGGCCATAGGCATCGTTGACCGGCTTGAAGCCATCAAGATCGAAGATACCGACAGCGAGCCGGCCACCGCTGGTTTGCGCCTTTTCGAGCTCGATATCGAGCTGGGCAAGAAACCAGCGACGATTGGCAAGGCCCGTGAGACTGTCCGAATTGGCCAGCTTCTGGTTTTCGGCCAGCAATCTCTGCATATCCTGCTGTTTCTGCAGAACCTTTCTACGGGAATCGATCAGCTGGGAAAAATCGCGAAAGTTGGCATTGAGGACATATATGACGGTGGCGATCACCAGCAGTAGATTGATCGCAATCGCCTGGAAGACCACGACACCCGTCATCAGGAAGAAAAGCGCAAACGGCGTCAACACCACGATACCGAGAATGAATGCCGCCGCACGCAAATGCATGAGGCAAAACATGCATCCGATGATCGTGACGCCGATATAGAAGGCAATGTGGCTGTCATGCAACTGATCGCCATAGCCATAAAGACTGAGGGCCCAGCCGCAGAAGGCGAATCCCAGAGCGATCGAAAGCAACGTTGTGGAGCGAAGCCCGGCGGCGGCTTCTTCTGGCGAAATCACCACGTTTCGTTGGCGAAGCCAATGGACCACACGAACGAAACAGATGACGTAGAAGGCCATCGGAACCCCGACCGCAAGCCAAAGCGGCGCAGCCACGATGTGCGTCAGGGAGAGCGCGAGCGTGTTCGCTACAAGCATCACATAGAGCAACGGCACCTGCTTGCGAAACGCAGAATATTGCGCAACCACCAGCTCCGGTTGGTCACTGGGTATTGAAAAGACGTTTTTCAATGCGGCAAGCATCAAGGATCCCCAACGTTAGAGATCCGTGATATCAGGATTACATTAAACGAGGCTTAAACAAGACCAATAGATCTCACCGGCGGTCGCAACTCAGGATACTTGAACCCAACAGCACTGAGCCCGATGAATTCAGGCAAATTCGCTTCTTCCGCGATCGGTTCAGGCCAGACCGAGCTTGTTGATCTTTCGATGCAGGGTTGCGCGACTGATCCCCAGCATCTGTGCGGTCAAAGAGACGTTGCCGTTGTTTCGCGACAGCGCGCGGCGAAGGGCAGCCCGTTCGGCCTCGAGCAGATCCTCGCCATCCTTGTTGAACCCGTCATGGAGAAGATCGGAGGCCGGCACCCCGGCTTCAATCATTCTGTCATCGAGCTTGAGCACGAGGCGCGCCGCACGTGTGGCGCCGAGAACCATATCGTCACGATCGACCGCAAGCAGCGCCGAGCCGCCATGCGCAGCCGAGGGCACGAGCACGATCCGGGAATCGCTATAGGCCTGACGGAACAGGTTGATCTCGATGCGAGAAGCAGAGTCCCGGATCGCCTGCGCCAGAACCGGCAACATCATCTCGGTCACATCGCGGCGTGCGGTCGAAATGTCGATGACACCGGCTATCTGCCCCTGATGATCGCGCACCGGCGCGGAGACGCAGGACAGTCCGATATTGCTCGACAGAAAATGTTGCTCACGAAACACCGTGACCATGCGGCCATCCGCAAGTGCGGTTCCGATGCCGTTGGTTCCAACGGAGGCTTCGCTCCAGAGCGCACCCATCCAAAGACCGAGATCGCGAAAATCCTTGTCTTCGGATGCCGTACCGCGACGATCGATGACCACGCCATCGGAATCGGTGAAGACGAGACAGCAGCCGGCTTTACCGACCATGCCCAGAAGCCAGTCCAGTTCGCTCGAAGCGGCCTGGATAAGATGGCCGGAACGGTCCATCGCTTCGTTGAACTCGCGTCCCGAAAGTTGCACCGGTTTGCGGTTTTCCTCCGGAGCCAGACCATGTCGCGTCAGGCAACGGCGCCAGGATGCGGCGATCGGTGAACTGGCTGCGCCTGACTTGTCACGCGCCGATGAATAGACCTTCTCTGCATGCTGGTTCATTCCAAGCATCTGCTCCTCCCAAAGCGTCAGTCCTGGTGGCCATTACGCAAGAATAACATGCTTGCGCCCGGTGCATAGCGAAATATCACTATTTCATGAAGGACCATCGATCCGCAAGGATCAAGGGCCGCCCCGGGCGCCCATGCAGAATATGTCGCAATCCTGCGTCAGTTGCTTTCTAGAACTTCATCGGCTGGCCATTGACGGTCACATCGCCGGCAGCATCGATTTTCATGTTCCAGATCACGGTTCCATCCGGCTGCGCCGCGCCGAAGCCCTTGAACGCCAGCGCCATGAAGGCCGCCTGGCCGAATTCGGGAACGGTTTGCCCGGTCTGCTGAAGGTAGGCGACCGTCTTGTCGAAATCACGCGCGGTGATGGTGATATCCGCCTCCGGCTTGTCGCTCTTGTTCGGATCGACCCGCATGGTGCCCGACAGCGCCATGTCATAGTTGGCCGATTTGACGGTCACGTCGCGGAAATCGACCTTGATCATGCCGTCGCCGAGAACGATCTTACCCAGTTCGTCGGACTGTTCCTTCGTGAGCGGCTCGTTCTTGCTGAAATCGGCATTGGCGACCAGATAGTCGAACATGCCCTTGAGATCGAGCCCCTTGACGGCCACCCCGAAGCTTGCCGATTCAGGCACCGCCGGCTCGGTGCCCGGCGGCAGGATGCCGGCCGGCATCACGAGATCGCGCGCGCTCATGCCGAAACTGACTTCGCTGTCATTGCGAATGCCGTTGAAGGCGATGTTGTAGGTGAGTTCTCCCAGCGACGCGTCCATGCCCTGAGCATTGATCTTGACGTCGCTGAACCCGATGGTCTCCGCCAGGTTTTCGACAAAGGGCATGTTCGCCTTGATCAGCTCCTTGAGCTGACGGTCCTGATCGACGGTCAGTTGTTGCGGATTGGCGCGTGCGAGATCGGCAACGAAAATGATCAGATCACGCAGCGCGACCGTATTGACGCCATCGACCGATACCGTTCCATTCATGGCGCCAGCCGCCATCGTCACCTGACCGGTAGTCGGATCTTCGATGACTTCAGACAGTTTGCTGCCAGTAAATGTGCCATCGAAATCCACCAGCCCATCGGCACGTTTGACGGCACTGCTGTCCGAAACCATACGATCGATGGTGGCCAGAATCGATTTCGGGTTGGTTCCCTGGGTCTTGAACTGCAGTTTCTCGAATGTCTGCGTTGCCTTGGGGAAATTGTAGATGGTCGGATCGTAAAGACCATCGAACACCATCTTGTCGATCGTGTAGGTGAAATCGTTCTTCGTGCCTTCGGCCATGAAGCTGCCGCTGACATTGAGATGGTCGTTGAGCTCAACCTTCCAGAGCCCATCATCCTGCGGTGTCAAATAATGAACAAACGGCTTCAGCCCGGAAATCGTGAAATCCGGGCTCTTGAACATGTCGACGAGCTTCTGGAGATCGACACTCATCTCATAGCGTTTGCTGCCGGGCGTCACTTTCAGGAAGCCGGTATCGATGACCGATTGCGGCAGATAATAAGTCAGGGACTTTTCGATGGCCTGAGCCCCTTCCGGGGTGACTTCCGCAGCGCCGGCTGCAATTGGGCTGGTTGCAATCAGGACCGCGACCGTGGAATAGAGCGCCTTGCGCATCGAATTCATCCTCCGTTACATCTGTTGTCGGCATGTTTGCCCGCTTGGCAATCGGGCGTCAATGTCGGAACGTTTCAGGCAAGGCTTGCATTCGCGGGATGGATGGATTATGAGCCGCCATCCGCCCGGACACCCTTGGAGGCACGGCGGAGGCATGCCGAAAGGCATGCCGGTCAACCGAGCCGACCATGGCTCCTTGGCCCTCCATAACACTTGAAAGGAATAGCCATGAGCCACGCTACTTACGAGCTCAAGGCCGAGCTGCGCGAACGGGTTGGTAAGGGGTCCTCCCGTGAACTTCGTCGCAACGGTCTTATCCCTGCCGTCATCTATGGTGACAAGCAGGCCCCCCTGTCGATCTCCCTTCCCTCCAAGGAAGTGACGCTTCGCATCCATGCCGGCGGTTTCATGACCACCGTTGCAACGATCGACGTCAACGGCGAGAAGATTTCCGTCCTGCCGAAGGACTACCAGCTGGATCCGGTGCGTGATTTCACCATGCATGTCGACTTCCTGCGCGTGTCGGGCAACTCGACCGTCACCGTTGAAGTTCCGGTTCACTTCATCAACGAAGAAAAGTCGCCCGGCATCAAGGTCGGTGGCGTGCTCAACATCGTTCGTCACGAAGTCGAACTGCACTGCCCGGCTAACGACATTCCGGAATTCATCACGATCGACCTTTCCGGCCACAAGATCGGCGACAGCCTGCACATCTCGCATGTCAAGCTGCCGGCTGGCGTGACCCCGGTGATCACCGATCGCGACTTCACGATCGCCACGATCGTTGCCCCGGCTGGCGGCACGTCCGGCACCGAAGAGTAATCTCTTCCAGACTGCGCGGGCTTTCGTCCGCGCAGTCTTCCCGGTTGAGCCTCGCTCCCGCCCTTTCCTGAAAATACTTGACTCTCAAGCCGC
The DNA here is from genome assembly GCF_030551875.1 of Fluviirhizobium alvei. Classification (GTDB taxonomy): domain Bacteria; phylum Pseudomonadota; class Alphaproteobacteria; order Rhizobiales; family Rhizobiaceae; genus Rhizobium_E; species Rhizobium_E alvei. Next base: position 65,038 of record NZ_JAUOZU010000007.1, read on the forward strand.
TCTGGCAGACTGACAGCGCTGCGCGTGAAGCGTGGTTCGATCGAGTGAGGAAGGCATGCGCATCATTGCCGGCCTGGGAAATCCCGGCGCCAAATATGCTGATAACCGGCACAATATCGGTTTCATGGCAGTCGATGCCATCTACCGCAAACACCCCTTTTCGCCTTGGTCGAAGAAGTTCAAATCCGAAATTTCGGAAGGCGAGATCGGCGGCGAAAAGTTCCTGCTGATGAAGCCGCAGACCTTCATGAACCTCTCGGGTGAGGCGATCGGCGAAGCCATGCGCTTCTACAAGCTCGGCCCGGCCGATATCGCCGTCTTCCATGACGAACTCGACCTGCCGCCCGCCAAGGTGCGGATCAAGAATGGTGGCGGTCATGGTGGCCATAACGGCCTGCGCTCGATGGATGCCCATTGCGGCAAGGATTATCGCCGCATCCGCCTCGGCATCGGCCATCCGGGTGTCAAGGAAATGGTGCATAACCATGTGCTGGGCGATTTTTCCAAGGCCGACCAGAGCTGGCTCGATCCGCTTCTGGATGACATTGCGCTCAATGCCGGCCTGATTTTTACCGGCGACGGCAGCCAGTTCATGAACAAGCTGACCGGCGGAGCACCCGTGGCAGATACGGCGAAAGCCAAGCCAGCCAAGCCGGCATCACCGGGCAAATCCCACATCCACCAGGCCCGTGGCGGCGGAAAGCCGGCCATTCCCGCAACAGGGCCGATGGCTGACATGCTGAAAAAACTGCTAGGCAAGTCAGACGACTGAGAGCTGCATCAAACGGCCGAAACACCCCTTCAGATGGATGTTGCGACAAAGCAACATGAAAAGTTGCGTGAGGCGAAAGGCTGCAATCGCGCTTGACGCATGAAGCACAAGCGGTATTTAGGCGCCATCAATACTCTGGAACGGGAGCGGAACATGACCTGCATTTCCCTGCGCCCCCACGGGCTTTCTGTCTAATCAGCGTCTTTGCGCTCATTGGCCATATGATCCGGCACACAGCCGGACGCTTGACCCTGTTCTGGAAAATCACACATGGGCACTTTTCCCGGAGACAATGTCTCCATGACCAACGATGGCGTGCGTATGGCCGCCATCCATCACTTTTTCACCGCCGCAAGCTGGATCGAAGGCGCGGCTACAGTTCAACTTGAGCAGGTCGCGCGACTTGCTTCCATGCAAGCCGTCGCTGCCTTTCCCGATCTCCATCCCGGCAAATATGGGCCGGTGGGCATGGCCGCCCGCGCTGACCGGCTCTATCCGCAGCTGATCGGCAACGATATCGGCTGCGGCATGGCCCTTTTCGAACTCGACATGCCATTGCGCAAACTCAGCCTCGATAAGGCCATCGAACAGTTTCGCCAGCTCGAGACCATCGAAATCGCCAGCCTCGAAGAACGCTTGGAAGAATGCGGCCTTCCTGCCGATTGTCATCCACATGCGCTCGGCAGTCTGGGTGGCGGCAATCACTTCTGCGAACTACAGGCGGTCCACGGCCTGATAGGCGCCGACACGCACGCAACGATCGACCGCCAGAGGCTTTATCTGCTCATCCATTCGGGATCGCGCAGTCTCGGCGCCTTGATCGTCCACGACACGATCAAACATGCTGGATCCCTGTCGGAAGGGCTCGACGCTGGCGATGAAGCGGGGTCCGTCTGGCTCACCGCCCATGACAGCGCAGTCGAATGGGCAAAACTCAACCGCCGTATCATCGCCGAACGGGCGGCCGCCTGCCTGCGGGCCGACCTCAGACTGGTCGTCGATGTTCCGCACAATCTCGTCCGCAGCGATGCTGGCGCCTTCGTTCACCACAAAGGTTCGGCAGCCGTGAGCGTCGGAGCGCTGGCGCCGATTGCGGGATCCCGGGCCACGCTGAGTTATATCGTCGAGGCCCTTCCGGGGACGGAATTTTCTCTCGGCGGCATTTCGCATGGCGCCGGGCGAAAATACGACCGCCAGGCCATGCATGGGCGGGTTGGGTTGAACCGGTCCGAGAGGGAGGCACTGACTGGTAATTCGTTTGGAGGCCGCGTGATCTGCGACGATCGCGCGCTTCTGATCGAGGAAGCGGCAACCGCATACAAGAATGCCGCAACCGTGGTGGACGATCTCGTCCAGTTCGGCCTCGTTCGACCGATGGCCAGCATGAAACCGCTGATCACCTACAAGAGTGCAGGAGGCGGTGCCGAGGTGAAACGCAAGGACGAACGCAGGGCCCGCGAGCGCCGACGCGATCAAAGCCGAGAACGGAGGCTGCGCCATGACTGAGGTGACACTGCTTCTGACATCCGGCAATGGCCCGGCGGAATGCCGCATCGCGCTCGGCCGGCTGATCGAAATTCTCGAGAAGGAGGCAAAAGCGCTGTCGGTCGATTGCGACATAACGCCAAGCCCTGCGCCGGATCGGCTCGGGCCGAAATCGGCGGTCGCGACGCTGACAGGAAAAGAGGCCGAGCGGCTGGCGGCCTCCTTTGAAGGCACGATCCGGTTCATCTTCAAAAGCCCGGTTCGACTGGGCCACAAGAGACAGAACTGGTTCGTGGGTGTCCAGCGCGTCGATCTTGCCGATATCGGACGCTCGGCACCCGAGATCCTTCCAGCCGAGATCCGTTTCGAAGCCTTTCGCGCTGGCGGACCGGGTGGCCAGCACCAAAACACCACCGACAGCGCGATCCGGGCGACCCATATCCCGACCGGGCTTTCCGTGGTCTGCCGGGACGAACGGTCGCAACATCGCAACAAGGCAGCGGCCATCAACCGCCTGCAATCATTGTTGCAACTGTTGACGAACGAACGGCAGGCCGAAGCGCGTGGCAACCTTTTTCTGGCCAACAAGGACCTCGAACGCGGCAATGCCATCAGAACCTACAGGCTCTGAGAACAGCGGAAGACGCCGTGTCGTGAGGCACGGCGTCATCATACCGTCATCGTGCGGCGGCATTCAGGCTTTCCATTGAACGAGACGATCCATGACGACCACCATTCGAACAGCCGAAGCCTCCGATCTCGGCGCGATCCTGTCCCTCTATGCCGAGTTCAATCCGGACGATCCGGCCCTTGATCCGGCAGTGGCTGCGACAACATTTGATGACATCCTCAACCGCAAGGGCGTCGATCTGCTCCTCGCCCGGCGGGATGGCGTGCCGGCCGGAAGTCTGACGCTGATCGTCATTCCCAACCTCACACGCAGCGCCCGGCCCTATGCGTTCCTCGAAAATGTCGTCACGGCCAAAGCGCACCGCCGGACGGGTATCGGACGTGCCCTGATCGCAGAAGCCGTGGCGCGGGCACAGCAAGCCAACTGCTACAAGCTGATGCTGCTGACAGGGCTCGACAATCCTGCCGTCCACGCGTTCTATCAGGAGACAGGCTTTCAACGCGCCAAGGCCGGATTTGAGATGCGCTTCTGAACCGATTGTACAACCCGCTTCGTTCGAGGCTGGTCAGGCGCCTGAAGCCCATGTAGAGGATTAATACCAAGTGTCGATGATAGAAACCGATTGCGTGGGACCGGACGCCGTCATCCGACGAGGAGCATACCGGAGAGCGATGCAGAGGCATCGGTCGAGGATTGCGACAAAGTCGGGGAAGGATGTCCGGCCCATCCGAAGGACCGGGCGCTTTTGCCCTCCGGACGTCGTCGAAAATCCGCGCCGGACCTTTTGGTCCGACTGTGGTTTTCTCCGCGCCGGAAACCAAAATCGCTCCGGCGCAATCGGTTCCTATCATCGACGCTTGGTATAAACAAAGGAAAGACGGAGTCGCGACCATGCCAAGCCCTGCAGATATCGCCAACGAACTGGTAACCCTGAGGGATTTCTGGCGCTATGCCATTTCCCGTTTCCGGGCCGCCGAACTCTCTTTTGGCCATGGCACCACGACGGCGGTCGACGATGCCGCCTTCCTTCTTCTCGACAGTCTCGACCTGCCGATCGATCTTCTCGATCCCTTTCTCGATGCCCGGCTGACGCTCGCCGAACGGACCCTGCTCGCCGAACGGATCGAGGCGCGCGTGACGACCCGCAAACCGTCGGCCTATCTGACCGGCCGGTCCTATATCCAGGGCATTCGCTTCTTCGTCGACGAGCGGGTGATCGTGCCGCGCTCCTTCATCGGTGAAATCCTGTTTTCGGAATATTCCGGCGAAGAGGATTCGCTGTTCCTTCCCGATCCCTATTCGGTCGAAAGTGCCGTCGATATCTGCACCGGTTCGGGCTGCCTTGCCATTCTCGCCGCCCGCTTCTTCCCCAATGCCGAGGTCGATGCCGTCGATCTGTCGCCCGATGCGCTCGAAGTCGCCCGCAAGAATGTCGCCGCCCATGATCTCGAAGGCCGGATCAACCTGTTCCAGGGCGATCTGTTTGCCCCGCTAAAGGGCCGCAAGTACGATTTCATCATCACCAATCCGCCCTATGTCGATCACGAGGAAATGGCGGTGCTGCCGGAAGAATATCAGCGCGAACCGGCCATGGCGCTCGACGGCGGGCCGGATGGACTGGATCTCGTCCGTACGCTTCTGGCCGAAGCGCCGAAGCATCTCAATCCCGGCGGCGGCATGATCTGCGAGATCGGCACCGGCCGCGAGCTTCTGGAAGAGGAATTCCCCGATCTCGAATTCTTCTGGCTTGATACAGAGGAGAGTCAGGGCGAGGTGTTCTGGATCACTGCCGATGCGCTTGGTGTCAAGAAACCGAAGAAGAAATGATCACTCTTCCGGCTCGGCCTTGAACATCAGCGGAAAGCCCGCGTCCTTGGCATAGTCCATCGCTTCCTTGACCTTGGTCTCGGCAACATCGCGCGTATAGACGGCGACGACGCAGGAGCCTTTGCGGTGCGCCGTCATCATGATGTGATAGCCGACGGAATCGCCGGTGCGGAATACCGCCTGCAGGATCATCTGCACGAATTCCCGCGGCGTGTAGTCATCGTTGAACAGAATGACCTTGTAGAGGCGCGGCTTTTCGATTTTCGGCCGGACCTTTGTCTGGGGTGTCGAAACGATATCGTTCTGGCCCATGCGTGCCTCTGTCTTCGCAAATGTCAGGAATACCCGGCAGCAACGCCGTCGCGCTCAGGTTTCTCTATTATGATGAGCCGGGCGGCGGATTTCAAGACGCGGCCGCATTCACAGCCATTCGAGATTGGCGATCCTGTATAAAAACAGATCCCAGACCGTCACCCAGAGCCAGTCGATCGCCTGAGCCACCTGTGTCGACAGGCCCGGCGTGATCAGCATCAACAGCCATCCTCCCGCAAGCGTCAGCATCATCGAGTTGCGCAGGTTCTTCAGACTGTCGAGCCGGTAGAAGCCGGCTTCGTCATATTCGGTGCCGAAAAGCCGATCCTTATAGTCGTAGCCCGAACTCACGAACATATCGACGCGATCATTTTCCGAAAGCCGGTCCGGAAAAGGGTTGGCCACCGCCCGCAAGACATGAGCCACGGCACCGATGACCAGCAGGAAGAGGCCAGCGATCGCATAATACCAGACCGAGAGAAGATTGGTGACAATTGTGTCCATTGTGGCACCATGCTGATGCCATCGAATGAAGAATTGATGAAAGAGCAGGACAGCACTCACCCGCATCTGTATTTTTCACCGCATTATGCCTCTCCGGCAGTGACTATAACTAAATACTCTCCTATTTTTTCGCTATTTATCCCGCATATTCCGCGATATAACGTCGACATGACGGGTCAAAAATCCGTTGCCTTCCCACATTTTCGAAGCGAGACGCCATGGCCACCCTGCCCCTGACCACCGACATTCCCGCAGCGACCCCCTTTGCCGATTTTGCCGCCAGCATCGAGCGCAATTCGCTGCGCCAGGCAATCACGGCCGCCTACCGTCGCCCCGAGGAAGAATGCCTGCTGCCGCTTCTGGATCTCGCGAAAATGACGGACAGCGATCGCGACAGCACCGCCAACCTTGCGCGCAGGCTGGTCGAAGGCCTTCGCGCCAATGTCAATCGCGGTGGCGTGCAGGGTCTGGTGCATGAATATTCCCTGTCGAGCCAGGAAGGTGTGGCGCTGATGTGCCTCGCCGAAGCGCTGTTGCGCGTTCCCGATGCGGCGACGCGCGATGCGCTGATCCGCGACAAGATTTCGGGCGGCGACTGGCATGCCCATGTCGGCAAGAGCCCATCCCTGTTCGTCAATGCCGCCACCTGGGGCCTCGTCGTGACCGGCAAGCTGACATCGACCACCAGCGAAGCCTCGCTCTCGTCCGCCCTGACGCGGCTGATTGCCCGCAGTGGCGAACCGGTGATCCGCAAGGGGGTCGATATCGCCATGCGGCTGATGGGCGAGCAGTTCGTCACCGGCCAGACGATCGAGGAAGCGCTCAAGCGCAGCCAGCCGCTCGAAGCCAAGGGCTTTCAATATTCCTACGACATGCTGGGCGAAGCGGCCACGACGGCTGCCGATGCGGCCCGTTATCTCGCCGATTATGTCGCCGCGATCCATGCGATCGGCAAGGCATCCGCCGGTCGTGGCGTCTATGCCGGCCCCGGCATCTCGATCAAGCTTTCGGCGCTGCATCCGCGCTATTCCCGCGCCAAACGCGATCGCGTGCTTTCCGAACTGCTGCCGCGCGTGAAGCAACTGGCAGCCCTCGCCAAGAGCTACGATATCGGCCTCAACATCGATGCCGAGGAGGCCGACCGACTCGAACTGTCGCTCGAGCTTCTGGAAGCCCTCGCCTTCGATGCCGATCTCGCCGGCTGGAAGGGTATCGGCTTCGTCATCCAGGCCTATCAGAAGCGCTGCCCGTTCGTCATCGACTGGCTGATCGATCTTGCCCGCCGATCCGGCCGCCGGCTGATGATCCGGCTCGTCAAGGGTGCCTATTGGGACAGCGAAATCAAGCGCGCCCAGCTCGATGGTCTGGATGGCTATCCGGTCTATACACGCAAGGTCCATACCGATGTGTCCTACCTCGCCTGCGCGCGCAAGCTGCTTGCGGCAAGGGCGGAGATCTTCCCGCAATTTGCCACCCACAACGCCCATTCTCTGGCCTCGATCATGACCATGGCGGGACCCGATTTCGCGATCGGCGACTATGAATTCCAGTGCCTGCATGGCATGGGCGAACCGCTCTACAACCAGGTGGTCGGGGCTGAAAATCTCAACCGTCCCTGCCGTATCTATGCGCCGGTCGGCACGCATGAAACGCTTCTGGCCTATCTCGTGCGCCGGCTGCTCGAAAACGGTGCCAACTCCTCCTTCGTCAACCGCATCGCCGACGAAGCCGTGCCCGTCGAGGAACTGATCGTCCATCCGGCCGATGTCGTGGCCGCCGAGACACCGGTCGGCAAGCCGCACGACAAAATCCGCCATCCGCGCAACCTCTATGGCGACAACCGCAAGAACGCGCTCGGCCTCGATCTCTCCAACGAAACCGTGCTCGAAACGCTGCGCTCTGCTCTGGCGGAAAGTGCCCGGCAGACCTGGACGGCGGAACCGACCGGAACCGCGGCCGCTTCCGCCACCGATCTCACCGTCACAAACCCGGCTGACCGCACCGACATTGTCGGCCATGCGCGCTATGCGACGCCGGACGATATTACGTCGGCTTTCGTCAAGGCCATGGCGGTCACTGAAAGCTGGGGTAGGAGCCCCGTCCAGTTGCGCGCCAATGCCCTGCGCAAGGCTGCAGACGACATGGAAGCCCGCATGCCGGTTCTGATCGGGCTCATCGTGCGCGAAGCCGGCAAATCCTATCCCAATGCCATCGCCGAAGTGCGCGAGGCCGTCGACTTCCTGCGCTATTATGCCGACGAAGCCGAAAAGGCGCCGGGCGCATCCGCGCTCGGTCCGGTCGTCTGCATCAGCCCGTGGAACTTCCCGCTCGCCATCTTCACCGGCCAGGTCGCCGCAGCCCTGGCCGCCGGCAACACCGTTCTCGCCAAGCCGGCCGAGGAAACGCCACTGATCGCTGCCGAAGCGATCCGTCTGCTGCATAGTGCCGGTGTTCCGGCTGACGCCGCCCAGCTGGTGCCGGGCGCTGGTGCCGTTGGCGCAGCTCTCGTCGCCCATCCCGACTGCGCCGGCGTGATGTTCACCGGGTCGACCGAAGTCGCGCGCCTGATCCAGAAGCAGCTGTCTGGCCGCCTGACACCGGAAGGGCGCCCAGTGCCGCTGATTGCCGAAACCGGTGGCCAGAATGCCATGATCGTCGATTCCACGGCACTGCCCGAACAGGTGGTGGGCGATGTCATCGCTTCTGCCTTCGACAGCGCCGGCCAGCGCTGCTCGGCCCTGCGCATTCTCTGCCTGCAGGATGACATCGCCGACCGGACGCTGACCATGCTCAAGGGCGCGCTCAACGAGCTGGAGCTCGGCATTCCCACCGCTCTTGCGGTCGATATCGGTCCGGTCATCACAGCCGAGGCGCAAGCCACCATCGAGGCGCATATCGACGCCATGAGCAAACGCGGCAAGACGATCCATCGCCTGCCGCTGGGGAGTGCCACCGCCAACGGCACCTTCGTGGCCCCCACCATCATCGAGATCGACGCGATCGCCGAACTCGGTCGCGAAGTGTTCGGCCCGGTGCTACATGTGCTGCGCTACAGGCGCGAGGAACTCGATGACCTGATCGCGGCGATCAACGGCACCGGCTATGGCCTGACATTCGGCCTGCATACCCGCATCGACGAGACGATCGAGCGCGTGACCAGCACAGTCGAAGCCGGCAACATCTACGTCAACCGCAACATCATTGGTGCGGTCGTCGGCGTTCAGCCTTTCGGCGGCTCAGGCCTGTCCGGAACCGGCCCGAAGGCCGGCGGCCCGCTCTACCTCACCCGGCTCCGCCATGCCGGCAACGACAACCGTCCTGCCGTGCGCGGCGGCGCGGTCGACCCCGATGCGGCCCAGTTTCTGGCGTGGCTGAAGGCCAACGGACAGGATGGCGCCGCAAGGCAGGCCGCGACCTATATTGCCGGCTCTGCCCTTGGCGCTGAAATGGAACTGCCCGGACCGGTGGGGGAAACCAATCTCTACCGGTTGACGCCGCGCGGCCGCATCCTCAGCCTCGCCGACAGTCTCGAGGCGAGTCTCGAACAGATCGCCGCCATCCTGGCAACCGGAAACCGGATCGTTCTACCGGTTTCCGATGCCGAGAGCCTGACCGGCCTGCCCGCCAGCATCGCAGCCCGCATCGATCGGACGACGGACTGGGCAACGGAACCGCATCTGGCCGCAGCCCTCTTCAGCGGAAGCGCGGATGCGCTTCTGGCGGCAGGAGCCGCAGCGGCCGGTCGGAATGGGGCAATTCTTCCCCTCCACCCGGTTTCGGACAATGGCGCCTATCCGATCGATCTCCTCGTCGAGGAACGTTCGATCAGCATCAACACCGCAGCCGCCGGCGGCAATGCCAATCTGATGACGATCGGCTGAGGCTGAAACGACTATTTTGTCGGCATTTCGTCCGCGAGGCTTGACCTCGCGGACCCCATTGCCCATAGGCATGGGCAAATCAATTTGCCGGGACCGGATCGCATCATGGGCTTCAAATGCGGAATCGTCGGGCTGCCGAATGTCGGCAAGTCCACACTCTTCAACGCGCTGACCAAGACCGCCGCAGCGCAGGCTGCCAATTATCCTTTCTGCACCATCGAGCCGAATACCGGCGAAGTGGCGGTGCCGGATCCGCGCATGCAGAAGCTGGCGGCAATCGCCGGCTCCAAGGAAATCATCCCCACCCGCATCTCCTTCGTCGATATCGCAGGTCTGGTGCGTGGCGCCTCCAAGGGTGAAGGCCTGGGCAACAAGTTCCTCGCCAATATCCGCGAAGTCGATGCGATCGTGCATGTGCTGCGCTGCTTCGAAGATACCGACATCACCCATGTCGAAGGCCGTATCGATCCGGTGGGCGATGCCGATACGATCGAGACCGAGCTGATGCTCGCCGACCTCGAAAGCCTCGAACGCCGCGTCGACCAGACGCGCAAGCGCGCCACCGGCAAGGACAAGGAAGCCACGGCCCAGTTGCCGGTGATGGAAGCCGTCATCAAGCTCTTGCATGATGGCAAACCGGCTCGCCTGCTGCTGAAGACGCTCGGCGCCGACGAGATCGACATCCTGAAGGGCCTCAACCTTCTCACCTCGCATCCGGTTCTCTACGTCTGCAATGTTGCGGAATCAGAAGCGGCGACCGGCAACAAGCATACCGAAGCGGTGGCGAAGATGGCTACCGAACAGGGTGCGGAATGCGTGATCATTTCCGCCGCGATCGAAGCGGAAGTGGCGCAACTGCCGGAAGACGAGGCCAAGGAATTCCTCTCCGCCCTCGGGCTTGAGGAAGCGGGCCTCGACCGGCTGATCCGCGCCGGCTATCACCTGCTCGACCTCATCACCTATTTCACGGTCGGCCCGAAGGAATGCCGTGCCTGGACGATCGTGCGTGGCACCAAGGCCCCGCAGGCTGCCGGCGTCATCCATACCGATTTCGAACGCGGCTTCATCCGCGCCTTCACCATTGCCTATGAGGATTTCGTGACCCTCGGCGGCGAAGTGGCGGCCAAGGAAGCCGGTAAGGCCCGCGACGAAGGCAAGGAATATGTCGTCCACGACGGCGACGTCATCCACTTCCGCTTCAATACCTGATCGAAGCGTCAGACATCATTAGGACAATGGAACCGGCGGGCCCCAAGCTCGCCGGTTTTTCATTTGACGCTTGCGCGATCAGTGCTTGACCGGGCAGGTCGAGATGCCGAGGATCGAATAGAGCGGGCAGGACGACATCAGGCCCGTCAGAAGCGGGACGATGCCGATCAGATAGGCATAGTGCCAGCCGCCGGTGTTGGGCGTGAGGAAGAATGCCGCCAGCAGCGCCAGGCCGACGGCGATGCGCAGCACACGATCGATGGTTCCGATATTCTTGGCAAACATGACGTCTCTCCTTCGATGACACCCCAATGGTGTCGTTGATGAACAGACGATAACCCCTTTCTGCGCATCCGTCGGTGACATTGTCACCGGATCAGGCGATTTCCTCGGCCAGTCGCGCAAGTTCTGCCGGATCGACGATCTCGATCGCCCCGCGCTCAAGCGCAACGAGCCCGCGACTGGCGAGCGCCCGCAGCTGACGCGTCACCACTTCGCGCGCCGAACCGATCGCCACGGCGAGTTCCTGATGCGTGGCACTCACGGTGCCGGATGGATCGGCGCGCTCGCGCAGGACATGGGCCAGCCGGCTTTCCACCTTTACGAAGGCGACCTGCTCGAGAACGAACATCACATCAGCCACTCGCGCGGCAAAGGCGCGGAAGACAAAGCCGCGAAAAGCGCCTGACGTGGCCACCAGCGTTTCGAAAACCGCCTGCGGCACCATCACCGCCACGAGATCGGTTTCCGCCACCGCTTCGGCCGAATAGGGCTCCTGGCCCAGAAGGCCAAGCGTGGTCTGGATACAGGTCTCGCCGCGGCTCACGGAATAGAGCAACAGCTCGCGCCCGCCCTTGCCGACCAGATAGACACCGACCCGGCCATCGATGACGATCAGAAACCCTTCCGGCCGCACCCCCGGATGGAAGAGAACCGACCGCGCCTTGATCAGTTGCGGCCGCAGGTCAGAAAGAACGCGCTGCGCCTGAGGCTCCAGCGGTTCGCTGAAGACCGAGGACATCAGCCAGGAACTGGGTGTCGAGCCTGTCATGGCCGGCCTCAGGCCGCCACCGGCGGCAGGCGGCCGGAGAGGTTTTCCGGCAAGGCACCGACAACGATCCGCCGCAAGGGCTGCCAGCCGATGCCAAGCGATAGAACCACGACGCCGATCGCAATCAGGATGATGAAGAACAGCGAATCCGCCGATTTGAGCAACCCTTCCAGGCTACCCTTGCTAAGGAGAATGTTGATCGCATACCCCAGCGAAACCAGACCGGAGGTCACGAAGGCGCGCCGGTCGAGCACAATCCCCGTCAGCATCAGAGCCGCAACGGAAAAGACGATGGCGACGGCCTGCCAGAGGCTCGGCTCCGTCCCGAAGATCTGGTTGCCGCGCGACAGATAGATGACCGCGATCAGCGTATAAAGCAGGGCTGGCGCTGCCACGAGATGCAGCCAGAAGGCCACATCGGACCGGCGGGTAACCCGCATCCGGTCAGCAAGATCGAACCTGAGCGCCATGCCGAATGTGAGCACAGCGAAAACACCGATATAGAAGGCCACCAGCCATGGCCTCTTGCTATAGAAGAGCGGATCTGCCGATGCGGACCAGATCAGGAGCGAGCCGCCTTCGACAACGACGGCGAAGGCCAGGGCGATCACGGCGCTCAGCGCCAGCGGCACCTGGTAACGCCAGTAGAAGAGTGCCAGACATACGGCCGCGCAAAGCGCGCTCAGCGTGAGCAGTAGATCTTCCATCATTCCCGGCCAACCGGCATTGATGAAGGTTCCCGCCGCAAAACCCACCGAGCCCCCGAAGGCAAGCGTGAGAACCACGGCCGGTAAGGCCAGGCGCTGCCGCTTGACGAGGATTTCCGCCAGCACGATGGCGACCACCGGAATGACATAGACACGCGTCAACCCACCCAGACCTGCGATCAGCACCAGAATACCGATCGTGATCAGAATATCGTGGAAGCCGCGAATGAAGCGCGGCGCTTCTGCAACTTCGCTCGGGCCTGCACTGTCATCGCGTGGCGCTGACAGTCCCTCGCCTTCGACCGATGAAGCGGCCGCCAACCGTCTTGCATCCAGCCCGCGCGACACGAGATAATCGGTGAGCTTGACGGCTTGCTCGGAAGCCAGCAGGCCACGGCTCGTGGCATCCTGCAACAGGGGAAGCAACGCGGCCTTGCGTTTTTCCCAATCGGAAAGGTCGAATTGCACTTGCACTGGCTCCCGGAAAGTCTTTTCTTGCGCAACGTTGTTAGCACGGAAGATGCATGAGCCAATGAAGGAAATCAAATACTGGTACGAGGATCTGCCACCGGGGCGGATCTTCACCTATCCCGAGCGTCAGGTGACGGCAGAGGAAATCATCGATTTTGCGGCTGAATTCGATCCCCAGCCATTCCACCTGTCGGAAGAAGCCGGTCGAGCCTCCATTCTTGGCGGCCTCGCTGCCTCCGGTTGGCACACCTGCGCCATCACCATGCGCGAATTCTGCGATACGATGCTCCTGTCGTCATCGTCTGAGGGCGCTCCGGGCATCGATCTCGTCGAGTGGCGCAAGCCCGTTCTTGCCGGTGACCGTCTCAGTGGCCGGATGGAAGTGCTCGAAGCGCGCGAACTGCGGTCCCGTCCCGGAATAGGCCTCGTGCGGTTCCGCCATGAAATCACCAACCAGCGCGGCGAGACCGTGATGATCATGGAACATCCGGCCATGTTCCGGATGCGGGAGGCCTCCTGATGCGTTTGTCCGAATTGCTCCCCGCCGGCGAGCGCCGTGAGATCGGCACCTATCATTTCGATGCCGACAAGATCATGGACTTTGCCACCAAGTTCGATCCGCAATATTTCCATACCGATGCCGAACGCGCCAAGGATTCGGTCTTCGGTGGCCTCTGCGCTTCCGGCTGGCATGTCTGTGCGGCCATCATGCGCGCCAATGTCGACAATATCGTCGCCCAGGCCAAGGCTGTTGCAAAGGCCGGCGGCACACCGCCCAAACTGGGACCGGCGCCCGGCATCCGCAATCTCAAATGGCTGAAACCGGTCTTCGCCGGCGATACGATCCGCATTTTCATGCGCTTCAACTCGGATCGCCCGGTTCCGAGCCGGCCCGGCCGTTTCATTGCCGACCTCACCTATGAGGCGGAAAATGAACAGGGCGAGCTCGTTACCACGTTCGACTGTTCGGTGGTCGAATTCGAATAGGCGTTGGCTTCAGCGCGCCGCCCAAAGGGCGCCGCGCTCGAACACCGTGCGCATTTCGGGAACCGCGAACTCATCCGCCGTATGGCCGAGTGCCGAATAGAACACCCGCCCCTTGCCATAGCGCTTCTTCCAGAACACAGGCATCACAGCGCCATCGATGAAATCGAGATGATCACCATTGAAGGTCGTGGTGGCCAGGACCTCGATCGCCGGATCGACATGCATGTAATACTGTTCCGAGCGATAGGCGAAATCGCCGATTCCCGCGACAATCGGATCGTCCGGCCGGGTGATGTTGACCCGGTAGTCGATAATGTTGCCGGGATGGGAAACCCACTGGCCACCCACCATGAACTGGTACTCGGTCTCGTTGCGGAAACTGTCTCCCATCGTACCGTGGAAGCCGGCAAGGCCGGTGCCGGCAGCAACCGCCGCCGTCAGGGCCGAAAGTTCCGGCTTCTCGATGGTCGACATCGTCACCATCGGAACGATGAGATCGAAGCGGGCGAGGTCAGCCGACGCAAGAACCGAAGTTCCCGCCTCGACGGTAACAGTAAAATCGTTCGCCGCCAGCATCTGCGAAACGACTGCGGCGCTGCGCTCGGGTGTGTGCCCTTCCCAGCCGCCCCAGAAAATCAATGCCTGCTTCATCCTCTCCACTCCTCCCAGATGGATCGATCAGTGTCCGGCAAACTCGACCAGAGTGCGAACCTTGACGCCCATTTCCTCAAGCTTCTTGCGGCCGCCGAGATCGGGCAGATCGATGACGAAGCAGGCCGCCACGATTTCGGCACCCATCTGGCGCAACAGCGAAACCGCACCCACGGCAGTGCCGCCGGTCGCGATCAGATCATCGACGAGAATGACCTTTTCGCCCGGCTGGACCGCATCCTTGTGCATCTCCATTTCGTCGATGCCATATTCGAGACTATAGGCAATGCGCACCGTCTCATGCGGCAGCTTGCCCTTCTTGCGGATCGGAATGAACCCGGCCGACAGCTGGTGCGCCACCGCGCCGCCCAGAATGAAGCCGCGCGCTTCCATGCCCGCCACCTTGTCGATCTTGGTACCGGCATAGGGATAGACCAGCTGATCGACCGCACGCCGGAAGGCGCTGGCATTGCCAAGCAGGGTCGTAATGTCACGGAACAGGATGCCGGGCTTGGGATAGTCCGGAATGGTGCGGATGGCTGAAATCAGCGTGTCCTTGAGCGTATCCATCTGTGCTTCCATATAGTTTCGCCGCGCCTTTTTGGCCTGGCGGGACAATAGAACAAAACCGGCGCCATGACAGCAAAAAGGCGGCACGAGGCCGCCTTTCCTGTTCATGGCACCAAAGCATCAATGCTTGTTGGCGTAGACCGCTTTCTTCGTCAGGTAGACCAGCGCGGCGAGACCGAGCAGGAACACCATGACCATGAAACCCGTACGCTTGCGCTCTTCGAGATGCGGCTCAGCAGCCCACATCATGAAGGATGAGACGTCGTGCGCATATTGCTCGACCGTCTGCGGCGTGCCGTCGTCATAGGTCACCTGGTCAGCCGAGATCGGCGGCGCCATCTTGAGCGCGATACCGGCGATGAAGTGCGGGTTGAAGTGCGTGCCTTCAGCCACTTCCACGCCAGCCGGCGCTTCCTGGTAACCGGTGATCAGGTTGTAGATATAGTCGACGCCGCCTTCCTGGTAGGGAACGAACATGTCGATGACAAACTGCGGGAAGCCGCGTTCCACGCCGCGCGCCTTGGCGAGCAGCGAGAAGTCCGGCGGAGCAGCGCCGCCATTTGCGGCAGCGGCAGCTTCTTCGTTCGGGAACGGCGACGGGAAGTAATCGGACGGAACGGCCTTGCGGGTGAACATTTCACCGTCGGCGTTCGGGCCGTCCTGCACTTCATACTCGGCAGCGAAGGCTTTGACCTGCGCTTCGGTATAGCCGAGATCCGTCAGCGTCCGGAAGGCGACCCGCTTCATCGAATGACAGGCGGAGCAGACTTCCTTGTAGACCTTCAGGCCGCGCTGCAGCGCAGCCTTGTCATACTTGCCGTAGAAACCGGCAAAAGACCATTTCTGTTCCACCGGCTTCAGGACAGGGAAGTGGCCGCCTGCAATGGCGTGTTCCACCTGTGCCTTCAGGTCGTGGGCTTCTTCCGCCGCCGAAACGGCGGTGGCAGCAGAGCCAGCAAGGGCCGCGGCCAGGACGATGCTCGTGAAAAGCTTTTTCATATCTTTATCCTCTCAGCCGGTTCTCAAGCCTTGGCGCTCTTTTCCAGCACGGCTTCCGTGATGGAGTTGGGAACACGCCGCGGGGTTTCGAGAAGGCCGAGCAACGGCATGATGATCAGGAAGAAGGAGAAGTAGTAGAGCGTGCCGATCTGCGACAGCACCACGTAGAGCCCTTCAGCCGGCTTGGCACCGAGCCAGCCCAGCATGATCGCGTTGGCCACGAAGATCCAGAAGAACAGCTTGTACCACGGACGGTAGACAGCCGAGCGCACCTTCGACGTATCAAGCCACGGCAGGAAGAACAGGATGATGATCGAGCCGAACATCACCAGAACGCCGCCAAGCTTGGAGTCGATCGGGCCAACATTGAAGGTGATGGCGCGCAGCATTGCGTAGAACGGCAGGTAGTACCATTCCGGAACGATGTGGGCCGGGGTCTTCAGCGCGTTGGCTTCGATATAATTGTCCGGATGGCCGAGGAAGTTCGGCTGGTAGAACACGAACCAGGCATAAACCAGGAGGAAGATCACGACGCCGAGCGCATCCTTGATGGTTGCATAGGGCGTGAACGGAACGGTGTCGCTCTTGGACTTCACTTCGACGCCGGTCGGGTTGGTCTGACCGACGACATGCAGCGCCCAGACGTGCAGGACGACGACGCCGGCAATCATGAACGGCAGCAGGTAGTGAAGCGAGAAGAAGCGGTTCAGCGTCGGGTTGCCGACAGCGAAGCCGCCGAGCAGGAACTGCTGGATCCAATCACCGACCCACGGGAAGGCCGAGAAGAAGCCGGTGATAACGGTCGCACCCCAGAAGGACATCTGGCCCCAGGGCAGAACGTAGCCCATGAAACCGGTCGCCATCATCAGGAGGTAGATCACCACGCCGAGGATCCAGAGGATTTCGCGCGGCGCCTTGTAGGAACCGTAATAGAGGCCGCGGGCAATGTGGAGATAGACCGCGATAAAGAAGAAGGAGGCACCGTTCGCATGCAGATAGCGCAGGAGCCAACCGTGGTTGACGTCACGCATGATCTGTTCGACCGACGAGAAGGCAACCGTGACTTCGGCGGCATAGTGCATCGCCAGCACGACGCCGGTCAGGATCTGCACGACCAGCATCACCGACAGCATGGCGCCGAAGGTGTAGGCGAAGTTCAGATTGCGCGGCACCGGATAGGCAATGAAGGAATCATAGACGAGCCGCGGCAGCGGCAGACGTGAATCGATCCACTTCGTGACGCCGGTTCGCGGCTCGTATGTGGAATGATGTTCAACACTCATGATCAGATGCCCCCTTAGCCGATCTTGATGACAGTGTCAGAAACGAAGGAGAACACCGGCACATCGAGGTTGCGCGGTGCCGGACCCTTGCGGATACGACCGGCCGTATCGTAATGCGAACCATGGCAGGGACAGAACCAGCCACCGAAATCACCTGCCTGACCGAGTGGCACGCAACCCAGATGGGTGCACGAGCCGATCATGACGATCCAGTTTTCCTTGCCTTCACCGGCGGAGCGATCGATGTCGCTTGCCGTTGCATCGGCCGGAAGATTGGCGTTACGGGCGACCGGATCCTTGAGGTCGGACATTTCGACCTTCTTGCCGGCCTCGACTTCTTCAGGCGTGCGGTTGCGGATGAAGACCGGCTTGCCGCGCCACTTGACCGTCAACGACATTCCCGGCTCGACGGCAGCAACGTCCACTTCGATCGAGGCAAGAGCCAGGGTCGAAGCATCCGGACGCATCTGGTCGATGAAAGGCCAGGCAACGGCGACGGCACCAACAGCGCTCGCCATACCCGTCGTCAAATAAAGAAAATCGCGGCGGGTAGGTCCGCCCTCTGCCCCGCTAGTCGTCTCATGTCCGCTCACGGCTTTTCTATCCTCTGCGCGAATGTGTCGTTTAACCTTCAAGTGGTCCTGACAGGCCACAATTAGGCCTAGGAATCCCCCACTTTCGGGCGCGTTCTAAGCTTGATTGCAGATTATGTCCAGTGTTGGCAAGGGGAGGTGGGCACAATGTCGCGGGAAATCTGTTCTCTGGCGCCATGCACTTCTTTTGATTGACGCTTTCCACCCCGATTTGAGCGAAGTCAAGAGGAAGCCCCCGCCTCCGAACCTCAAACGATGTGCCTTCGCTCCGATTGTCAGGCGACTCTTCGCATGTTAGCCGGGATCGGTGTCGATGTAATCACGCCCCTGAAGCAGTAGGCCCTCATGCGAAAGACCCTCTCCACCATCATCGCGACCCTGGCGACCTGTCTCGTCCTCGTGCTTTCGGCCCGCTATGTCACGGGTCACTGGCTGTTTCACACATTCGCCAGCTTCCAGATCCAGGGCGCAGCACTCGCTTTCCTCATGGCAGCACTGGGCTTTCTGATCTACCGCAACCTCTATGGCTTCCTGCTGGTGCTCGCCTCTGTCGGTCTGGCTGTGCATGGTTACATGATGCTCGGAAGCTTCCGGCAGCCCGGCCTCCTTGATCCCGATGCCAAACCGCTCTTCCGCCTGATGTCGGTCAACATCATGGGGGACAATCCGCACGGCAAGGATGTCGCCGATGCGATGATCAATTCCGGCGCCGATGTGATCTTCATCCAGGAATCCGCCCCGATCGGGCCGGAAATCGACCGGATCAAGCAGACCTATCCCTACCGGCTCGGCTGCGGCGCCAAAACCATCACCTGCGATCAGAGCCTCTGGTCCAAACGCCCCTTCGTGATGGCGGAATTGAAGACCGCAAGCCCGATCTATCGCGATCGCCTGCTCTATGCCTCGATCGATTTCGATGGACGGGTGGTGACCTTCGTCAACGCCCATTTCACCAAGCCCTATTTCGACGGTTTCCTGAACCACGAGATGGCCCGTGTCACGCAGTTCATCAAGCCGATTGCCGGACCGTTGATCCTGGCGGGCGATTTCAATTCATCGATCCTGTCGCCGGGCGTGCGCAACTTCATGCGGGTCAACGGCTTCATGACGGCGGAAAAGGAGCCGGCAACCTGGCCGGTCGACTTCGTCGAAGCCGGCATGGCCATCGACCATGTCTTCGTCCGTAACGACATGCCGCTGACTCTGCGTTTCAAATCGTTGCACCGGCTCGACGATGCGCTCGGCTCGAACCATTTCGGCCTGATTGCCGATGTCGTGCTTGAGGACCAGACGCTTACATATCCGCCCCAATGAAGCCGCCGGACTGGCGGGCCCAGAGGCGCGCATAAAGCCCATCGCGGGCCAGAAGCGCCGCATGGCTGCCTTCCTCGACGATCCTGCCCCCGTCCATGACAACGAGCCGATCGAGGCTGGCAATCGTCGACAGCCGGTGCGCGATGGCGATGACCGTCTTGCCTTTCATCAGCTTGTCGAGATTCTGCTGGATCGCGGCCTCGACCTCGCTGTCGAGTGCGGACGTCGCCTCGTCGAGAACGAGGATCGGTGCATCCTTGAGCAGCATGCGGGCAATCGCGATACGCTGTCGCTGGCCGCCCGACAGTTTCACTCCACGCTCGCCGACATGAGCATCATAACCCTTGCGGCCACGATGATCCTCAAGCGCCATGATGAAATCATGCGCCTCCGCCTCCCGCGCCGCGCGGATCAGAGCCGCATCGTCGGCATCCGGCCGGCCGAACAGGATATTGTCGCGGATCGACCGGTGCAGCAGTGCGGTATCCTGCGTGACCATACCGATCTGGTTACGTAGAGACTGCTGGGTGACCGACCGCACATCCTGCCCGCCAACCAGAATGCGTCCGCCTTCAACATCGTAGAAGCGCAGGAGCAGATTGACGAGCGTCGATTTGCCGGCGCCCGAACGACCGACAAGGCCGACCTTCTCACCCGGCGCAACAACAAGCGACAGATTGTCGATGACACCGCTGCCCTTTCCATAATGGAAACTGACATTTTCAAACGATACGGACGGAGCGGCGGGCTGGAACTCGGTCGCATCCGGACGATCGGCAAGTCCGATCGGCTGGGCGATCATTTCCGCCGCATTCTGGATGGTGCCGATATTGCGCATGATGCCGTTGAACTGGGTCATCAGCCGTCCGAGCAGCATGTTCAGGCGCAGGATGAGTGCCAGCGAGAACGCCACCGACCCGGCCGAGATCTCGCCCCTCAGCCACAGATCGATCGCTTGGGCTGCCATGGCCGTGATCATCAGGCCGGAGACGAAAGCAAGCGACATGCGCACCCCAGTCAGATGCCGGGTGAAGGGAATGATCGATTTATAGAACAGGGAAAAGCCGTCGCGGATGTAGCGGTCATTATCCTCTTCCCGGCCGAAGAGCTTGAGTGTCTGGATGTTCGAGTAGGAATCCGTCAGCCGTCCAGTCAGCATGGAGGAGACTTCAGCCGTTTCGCGCGCATGTTTGCGAATGCGCGGTACGAAAAAGCGGGCCAGCAGCAGAAAGACGATGAGCCAGACAAGAACCGTCACCCCCAGGCGCCAGTCGAGGCCCGAAACCATGCCAATGGTGGTCGCCGCATAGATGATGATGAACCAGACCACCTGCAGGAACGAGACCATGAGGTCGCCGGTCGACTGTCCGGCGGACCAGACCTTGGTGACGATCCGGCCGGCAAAGTCATTCTGGAAGAACGAAAGCGATTGCCGCGACACCTGCGCATGAGCCTGCCAGCGCACGAGATTGAAAAAGCCGGGCACGATCGTCTGCTCTTCGAGCAATGCATTGAGGGCGACGATGGTAAAGCGCACCACCAGCATGACGAGCGCCATGCCGAGAATCTCGTAACCGTGGCTCGCGATCAGGCCGCTCCAACCGCCGCCGGCGGGCGTTGCATCGAGGATGTCGACGATGCGGCCGGTGAACCAGAACAGCGACGCCTCCATGACGGCGACGAGGCCGCCTACCACCAGCATGGCCAGAAACGGCCATTTCGCTTGCGAGACGTAGAACCAGAGAAAACCGAGCACAGACCCCGGCGGGCGAAGATCAGTCTTGCGGCGGAAAGGGTCGATCCAGGATTCAAAGCGCTTGAAGAGTCGTGTGATGGCCATGCGTCTATATAGGGCCGGCCTTGGTCATACGAAAGGCACTTCTGCCCTCGAACCTCATTATCCCCGCAGCCTTGCAACGACGATGCCGGCGACGATCAGAGCCAGGCCGAGAAAGTGCATCGGCGCAAGCTTTGTTCCGGCAAGCACCATATCGATGACGAGACCTGCCCCCATCTGCCCGCCGATGATGAGCAGCGCCGACCGCGTCGCGCCGAGCCTGGGAAAGACGAAGCTGCTGATCGCAACGAAGCCAGCCCCGATCACGCCGCCGGTCAAGGTCCAGAACGGTACCTTTGCCAGCGCCGAAAACTCGATCGAACCGAACAGCGGGATCAGAAGCAGAATGAAGACGGCTCCACCGAAATGGTTCCAGAACGAGGATTGGAAAACACCCTTGGCTTCACCAAGTCGCGCATTCATCGATCGTCCGGCGGCAACGAAGGCGCCGCCACAAAGCGCAATCAGGATGGCAGAAATCATGACGCGCTCCCCGCTTCCAGAAGGATGAAACTGCCGAGCCCGACCAGGATGACGGACAGGAGATCAAGTAGTCCAAGCCGCCGGCGCGGGGTCCCCAGAAGTCCGATCGCATCGGAAAACAGACCGAACAGCAACTGTCCGGCCAGAAGAAAGGCCAGCGCAGTCGAAAGGCCGAGCACGCTGTTGACCGCCATGGCGCTCAGGGCCACGGCGAAGGCACCCGGCACGCCACCAAGATAGGACCACAATGGCGCCCTTCCCGCATCGGCAGGTTCGGAAGGTGCGATCGAACCGGAAAAGGACCGATTGGCGAGCACGAAAACGGCGGCAGCGGCAGCACCAACGGCATGGGCTGTCCAGGATGCCGTCAGCGCGGTCGTTTCCTGTGCCAAAGTGCTGTTGATCTTGATCATGCCGGCCAGCATGCCACCCGAGGCAATGGCCAGAACCCAGTCACCGAAACGTGCCACGCACATACCCTCTTCTTCACGCCGGCGCGCAAGCGGCCCCGGTTTTCAAAGTCCTTTCCGGATTTACACCAACAAGCGATGATGGGAATCGAGAAAAGCTGGAAATGACTTTAGGAAATCTAAAGACAGCCTGCGCCGAACGCGCCGGCGCAGGGTCTGTCGTCATCAATGATCAGGCTTCCACAACGGCATCGTCGGCAATGAAGCCGCCCGACTGGCGCCGCCAGAGATCAGCATAGATGCCGCCTTTAGCGACCAGTTCGCCATGCGTGCCCTGTTCGCGGATCACGCCCTTGTCGAGCACGATCAGACGATCCATTTCAGTGAGCGTCGACAGTCGGTGAGCGATCGCGATCACGGTCTTGCCCTCCATCAGTTGGAACAGGTTTTCCTGGATCGCCGCCTCGACTTCGCTATCCAGCGCAGACGTCGCCTCGTCGAGAATGAGGATCGGCGCATCCTTGAGGAACACGCGTGCGATCGCCACCCGCTGACGCTGGCCGCCCGAGAGCTTGACACCACGCTCGCCGACCTGGGCCTCGAGGCCCCGACGACCTTGCGGATCGACCAGCGTCTCGATGAACTCCCAGGCGTTGGCCCGCTTGGCAGCCTGGATGATCTCGGCATCCGTGGCATCGGGCCGGCCATAGGCAATGTTGTCGCACACCGAACGGTGGAGAAGCGAGGTATCCTGCGTGACAACACCGACGAGCGCGCGCAGACTGTCCTGCGAGACATGCACAATATCCTGGCCGTCGATCAGGATGCGTCCCCGCTCGACGTCATAGAAACGCAGCAGCAGGTTCATCAGCGTCGTCTTGCCGGCCCCGGAGCGACCGACGAGTCCGACCTTCTCACCCGCCTTGATGGTCAGCGAAAAGTCCTCGATGACACCCTTCTGCTTGCCGTAATGGAAGCGGACATCCTCGTAGACGATCTCGCCGCGCGGTGCGGCAAGCGCCTTGGCTTGCGGCCTGTCCAGAATATCGTGCGGCTTGGTCATCATGCCCATGCCGTCATAGACGGTGCCAATATTTTCAAACAACGCCGCCACTTCCCACATGATCCAGTTGGACATGCCGTTGACGCGCATCGACAGGCCGATCGCGACCGCCAGCGCGCCGATGCTGACCTCGCCGCCCAGCCAGAACCAGATGCCGAGAGCTGCAACCGAGAACTGCACGAGTACGTTGTTGATATCGACCGCAATGTTGAGCAGCGAGATCTGCCGCATCTGGCCATGCACCGTGCCCAGAAACTCGTCCATGCCCTCCTTGGCATAGATCTCCTCGCGGCCGGCATGCGAGAAAAGCTTCACCGTCGCGATGTTGGTATAGCTGTCGACGATCCGGCCCGTCATCATCGAGCGGGCATCGGCCTGGGCACTCGAAAGCTGGCGCAGCCGCGGGATGAAATGCCGGAGGATCAGGATATAGATGATCAGCCAGACGAGCAGCGGCAGGCCGAGACGCCAGTCGACGGCAGCCACCAGCGCCAGCATCGAGACGAAGAAACTGACGGCGTAGACGAAGACGTCAATGATCTTCATCGCCACTTCGCGCACGGCGAGCGCGGTCTGCATCACTTTCGTCGACACCCGCCCGGCAAATTCATTGGCAAAGAAGGTCATCGAATGGCGCAGCAGGAACCGATGCATCTGCCAACGGGCGATCATCGGAAAATTACCGGCCAGAACCTGGTGCATGGTCAGCGTATGAATCAAGCCGATGATCGGCATGCCGATCAGCAGCAGTGCCGCCATCCAGGCCAGCCGCCAGCCCTCTTTTGCAAGGAAGGTGGCGCGATCGGCATTGCTCAGCCAGTCGACGATATTGCCGAGGAACTGGTAGAGAAACACTTCGATTACGGCGATGCCCATTGAGCAAAGACCGAGCACGACCAGCCAGGGCCATGCCGGCTTGGTATAATACCAGCAGAAGGCGAACAGGCCCTTGGGCGGCAGTTGCGGCGCATCTGTCGGATAGGGATTGATGCGGTTTTCAAACCAAGCAAACATGGAATGCTCCGATAGCGAGAGCGATCTCGCGAAGAAAGGTCAGGGCTAGGTCAAGCAGAAGAGGCCTGTTGCCCGAAACTGGATTATTGAGAAAATTCAGATGATCCTAATGGATCAGGAGGCGCGAACCAGCAGACGGGGAAGAGTGTGCTCGGCAATGTTATCCATGGCATCCTCCTCTGTTCGCGTTGAAGATAACTTCTAGTAGACTGATTTCTTCAAATCATCTAGCCCCGGAATGACAGAAGCCAAGACTGTTGCAGAAAACCGCCGGAAATGTTGCCAAATAGGCACAACCTTATCCTAGCCCTGGAATTGCCCATGACCGGTCTCTCGATCGCCCTCTACCAGCCCGACATTGCCGGAAACACCGGCACAATTCTCAGGCTCGCCGCCTGTCTCGGACTGTCGGTGGAACTGATCGAGCCTGCCGGTTTCGATGCTTCCGACCGCAATTTGCGCCGTGCCGGGATGGATTATCTGGAAATCGCCCCTCTGACCCGGCATCTGAGCTGGTCCCATTTCGAGGACTGGCGCAAGGCTTCCGGGCGGCGTCTCGTGCTGGCTTCAACGCGGGCAGCAGATCCCTATACCAAGTACACCTATCGTCCGGATGATATTCTCCTGTTCGGGCGCGAAAGTGCAGGCGTTCCCGAGACCGTGCATGAGAGCGCCGATGCACGCGTCCTGATCCCGATGGTCGAGGGGGCGCGCTCCATCAATGTGGCGCTGTCGGCGGCCATGATTGCCGGCGAAGCGCTCCGGCAATCAAAATGGCACAGTTCGATAAAATTGTAATTGTTCGCGCAACGGAAGCCAAACAACCTTTGGCTAATATGCTCCCAAAGACAGGGAGAAAACCATGCAGCTTCCGGCATTTTCAGTTCAGCGTCCCATGAACGCTAGCTTTGCACCCGCAAAGCCGATGATCGAACGCGAACAGCAGACCCGCGAGACATCGCGCATGTCAGACGATGGAACGAGACCTTCGCGGACGTTTTCGTCGGCGAACAACGACAGGCAGAATTCGGTCCTATCTGACGACATGCCGAGAAACGCCATAACGCACGCGCACTCCGTTGCGACAAAATCGGCGGAGGGTCTCTCGGCCGCGAACAAGATTGTCGGCGACATCCGTGAAAAGCTCGTGCTCGCAGCAACCACGTCGACTAACCGCGATCGGCTGAACAGCGCCATAACAAAAGACAAGGAACAGCTTCGCTCGCTCGCCGAATCCGCCGCCATCTCCGGCGACAACTGGCTGAAGCTTGATGTCGGCCGCACGCCCGGTCCGGTGGAACTCGTGTCCGCCGTCAATCTCGCCGAAGACGGAACCGCCGAACTCAAGACGATCGATTTCGACACGACCGGCACGGCGTTGATTTCCGACGACAATCCCGAGGACGGCATTCTCACATCCACCTATGACGTCTTCGGCCGCTCCGGCGATTTCTATTCCTACCACCTGATCGACAATGGCGCGATTTCCGACGAGATCGCAGTGACCGACGAGCATTCGCACGACGAAATTTCCGGCATGATCGAGGTTGCGGACCGGATCCGGGTTGCCCTTCGCGAAGCCGGCGAGCGTGTTGGCGCTGTTCAGGATCGACTCGCCGAAGACGACAACACCATCCCCACACTGATCGACAGTCTCGAACTGACGTCGGCCAAAGAAACCGAAGACGCCGATGCCGAGACCAAGGCAACCGACATTCGCACCCAGTTGCTGACGATGATGCTGAACATTGCCAACAATGATCCGACGGCTTTCCGCAAGCTGTTCGCCTGATCGTCCGGTTTCTTCCTGTCTCGAGAGGCGCCTTCCCATGGGAGGCGCCTTTTTCGTTTCCTCCAGCATCCGGCGGAAGGCTGGGAAATCATGGCCCGGGAGCCCGCGCTTGACGGTCCCAAAATCTGGTCCGTCTGACGACTTGCAGGCGGTTGCTTTACCCCCTTCAGTTTATTGGAGGATGGATGGGCTGCGAGGCCGGAAACACAGTCGCTGTCGTGAACGGCCATCCCTGGCCCTGAGGACAGGAGAGTGACGCTGTCAACGCTTCACAGCAGAAAGCTAAAGTGTCCAGTCTCTGTTCGAGCGCAAATCCGCTCACGGACCAGAGGGGCACTCAGCGAAGAACAGCGCGTTCCTTCAGGCGCATCGCGATCCGCCTTGGCTGTATCAGCTTTGGCGTTGAATGGCTGGAGGCTCTGGCAGCCTGAACCAGCGTAGATCGCCAGACGCTTTCGCGATGTTGCTATGAAGCTGAGCGAGATCGGTGGAGAGATCAGCTGGCAGCCGAATTGCGGGCTGGCGAAACGAAATCGATGAACTCGTCGATCGGCAAGGGTTTGGACCAGAGATATCCCTGTCCGTAGTCGGCGCCGACTTCGCGCAGTTTGGCGGCCGTCTTCTCGTCTTCCACGCCTTCAGCGACCGTGCAAAGTCCGAGCGATTTCGCAAGGCCGATGATCGCCTCGACAAGCGCCGTATTTTTCGGCGAGTCGAACATGGTGAAGATGAAGCCCTGGTCGATCTTGAGCGTCTTGATATCGAAGCGGCCGAGATTGCCGAGGTTCGAATAGCCCTTGCCGAAATCATCGACAGAGAAGGAGATGCCCTTGGCCGCCAGCCGACCGATCTGGCCCGCAATGTCATATTCATCTTCGAGAAAGAGCGACTCCGTCAGTTCAAGCTCGAGGAATTGCGGCTCCAGACCGCTGACATAGAGCGCATCAAGAACGATATGCTCGAAATTTCCATGTTTGAACTGCACGGCGGAAACATTGACGGCGACCGCGAAATCCGGATGGCCGAGATCCTGGATGCGCTTGGCCATCAGGCAGGCTTCGCGCACAACCCATTCGCCGATTTCCACGATCATGCCGGTGTTCTCGGCAATCGGAATGAAAAGATCCGGCCGCACCGGCGGCCCCTTGTCCGGAAACCAGCGCAACAGGGCTTCCGCTCCCCTGACCTTTCCGGTCTTGAAATCGATTTTCGGCTGCAGATAAAGCGAGAATTCATTCTTCTCGATGGCGGTCTTGAGCTTGGCGGCCATGGAAACCAGTTCGATGGCCTGATTGTTCATCGTTTCGTCGAACAGACGATAGCTGTTGGCCGCCACGTCTTTCGCCCGATACATCGCAATGTCGGCCTCACGACGCAATTGCTCGAAACTGGTCGAGACATCGAGGCGGATCGATGCGCCGATCGAACAGGTCAGGAGAAAGAATTCATGACCATTTTCCAACGGCTCGGCGATCTTTTTCCGTATGCAGTCCGCCATTTCCGCAAGGCTTTCCGGCGTCGTCGCTCTCTTCGTCAGGATGCCGAACACATCACCGCTGACGCGGAACAGGCTATCCCCCTCTTCCGCTCGATCCTTGAGACGGGTCGAAATCATTTTCAAGACATCGTCGCCAAACACATGGCCGAGCGAATCGTTGATCGACTTGAAATTGTCGAGACCGATCAGGACCAGGCTCATCTTGACGCCGCGCCGGGCATTGACCTCGTCGCGAAAAAGCTTCTCGGCCATGAACAGATTGGGCAGGCCGGTCAAGGCATCATGGTTTGCCAACCGGAAGATCTCGTCTTCCGAGGCCTTTGCCTTACGATATTCGTGATTGTAGCGCGACAGCAGGTGGCGCATGTCATTGGCAAGAATGAACACCGTCACGGCCGTCACGGAATAGAGCATCACGGCATCGCCGACATTCGCCCAATCAAAGGCGAATTGGCTGTAATTGACCCAGCCATTTTCGTTTGCCACCCCAAGCGCCACCGCATTGGCGATGACGGCAAGGTACATGACAAAGAAATGCTTGGGCGTCGCGAGAATAGCGGTGAAGACGAGTGCGATCGAATTGCCGAGGATGATCTGGTCGCGCAGACCGTCTCCCTGCCAGGTAATGTAGGTGACGGCGGCAAAAATTGTCCAGAGGAACAGGAACTGCGCCGCTTCGGGCAGGTTCCGGTCATAGAACCTGCGCGCAATGAACATGACCGCAAAAACGAGCGCCGCCGAAAGGCTGAGCCAGAGACCACGCTCGAAAATCAGATTGTTGGCGATCGAAAGGACAGCAAGCAGGTTGATCGCAACGATCATCTGCTTCACGCGGCGGGCGTTATACTGCGACAAGGCCTTGTTGACGTCGAACTTTTCACCGCTTCCGAGCAGGTCCTTGTCAGACGCACCCGGTCGACCGGACAGGCCAAGCCCTCCAGTTTCCGGATGTCGTCTCATGAACCGCTCAAAAAACATTTTGATCCTGATCTTGCCCTGTTGCCCGCGTTGCACCTTTTCCAGCGTGGATTGAGACTGGCAGAATTTCACACATCATTGACCCGAAATTGCTCACGAGGAATGACAAATGTCAAATTTCTGCCCGTTTCACCCACCGGGTCCTTGTTTTGGCACACCGTCATTCATAATCCTGACTTTTCGGTAAAAATTCGCGAATGTGATGTCCGCCCCAGAACCATTGGCCCGCCAACGGGGCTGAACCTGCTCCAATGGTTTATTTTCCCTTTCGATTCAGGGTACTTCTTGATAACAACGATGGCTAAAACCAAGCATGGATGCCATTCGACATGGAACGACCGCACCTTCCCCCCGGGCTGCCAGATGATATCGAGGAAAAGAAGGAATTGGCGCGCCAGTGGTTCGAAACCTTGCGGGATTCGATCTGCGCCGAGTTTGAACGCCTGGAGGAAGAACTCGAAGGACCGCTTTCAAACCATCCTCCCGGTCGGTTCGTGCGCAAGCCCTGGCTCAGGGATGAGGGCCGCGGCGGTGGCGGAACCATGTCGATGCTCGAAGGCCGCGTGTTCGAAAAGGCCGGCGTTCACACATCCACCGTCCATGGCGAGTTTTCGCCCGAGTTCCGCAAACAGATTCCGGGCGCCGAGGAAGACCCGCGCTTCTGGGCATCGGGCATTTCGCTGATCGTTCATCCCGTCAATCCCAATGTTCCTGCCGTTCATATGAACACGCGCATGGTGGTCACATCTTCCTGCTGGTTCGGCGGCGGCGCCGATCTTACGCCGGTGCTGGATCGTCGCCGGACCCAGGACGACCCCGATAGCCAGCTATTCCACCGGACAATGGAGATTGCCTGCGCGCGCCACGCTGTTGCCGATTACCCACGCTACAAGGCCTGGTGCGACGAGTATTTCTTCCTACCCCACCGGAACGAGCCCCGCGGGATCGGCGGCATCTTTTATGACTGGCTGCATTCAGATGACGACAAGGGTGGCTGGGAAGCCGATTTTGCCTTCACCCGCGATGTCGGCCGCGCCTTTTCGCTGGTCTATCCGCGCATCGTGCGCGCCAATTTCAACAATGACTGGACCGAAGAGGATCGCGACGAGCAACTCGTCCGTCGTGGTCGCTATGTGGAGTTCAACCTGCTCTACGATCGCGGCACGACCTTTGGCCTCAAGACCGGCGGCAATGTCGAATCCATCCTCTCCTCGCTGCCGCCAGTGGTTCGCTGGCCGTAAATCGTGGCTGCACCATTGGTTTTGTCAGCTTGAAAGATTGACCAAGGCGAAACAAGGGGAAGTGGCACACAAACAGTTGTCGCAAAACGAACATATTTCGCCTTTTTCAGGCCATTTACCTCAAAGCGTCATACAAACGCCAAACGAATCATGCTAGATTCCTTCAGTCCTGATGGTCTGGAGGAGAGTATCATGGCACTTGACGACAAGGCGACGAAAACGGCTGCAGCGCCCGTCGATCCGCGGACGTTGGATTTCATCGACCAGATTTCCTACTATGAACGTCTGACGACGCCCGATGCGGACAACGACAATCGCGGCACGACCGACAGGAAACGGGATGCATCCTGCTTCGAAGCTTGGGCCATGCCCGACCACATTCGCTGACCGACCCTTTTGAGCGTCAGAACGGGCAGTTCCGCTGCCCTATCGAGGTCAGCTGTCGCCCAGTGTGGCAATCAGCTCGGCAGCCGTTGCGGAAAATCCTGATGCGACCCAAAGCGCCTCGAGCTTGGCCAGGTTCGCCCCCAAAGCCGGTCCGGGCGCATAGCCAGCTTCGATCAGATCCGCACCCCTGATGGGCATGGTCGGCATCGGCCATGTCTGGACGATGGAAAGCTGCTTCTGACGGACGGCGATTTTAGCGAGCGTTGCGACATCCGGCTCCGGATCGGCGGAGAGCGAAACGAGAGCGAGCTTCAGGCGCGTTTCGATGCCAACCGGACCAAAGTGGTAGATCTCCTGCTTCAGCGCCGTTTCGGTCGCCTCTTCCGCGATCAGTTTGGCCCGCGCCCAGGTCTGGAAGAAATCCTTTTCGACATTGGCAAGCTTCAGGCGGCTGGACATGGCGCTTAATCGCTCGGCATCCGGCGGAACGATCGCTGCAAGCCGTAAAAGAGGATCAATCGGCCAGCCAAAAGAGGCTTCGGCGCGCATGAGCGCTGGTATCGAATCGATGCCCCATTTCTCGCTCTCGGGAAGGATCTCCGTCAGAACGCCGGTGGTGCGCATCCAGAGCAAGGCCTTGCCCGGCTCGCGCGCCGACAGGAGCTTTTTGAGTTCCGACCAGACCCGTTCGGCGGACAAAAGTTTCAGCTTGCCCTTTGCGCGCGCGCAGGCCTTGAGACCTTCGGCGTCCGGCCGACCTCTTCCGTAATGGGCGAAGAAACGGAAGAAGCGCAGGATCCGCAGATGATCCTCGGCAATGCGCTCGGACGCGTCACCAATGAACCGCACGGTGGCCGTCCGGATATCCTCAAGCCCGCCGACATAATCATGCACGACACCATAACGATCAGCGTAGAGGGCATTGATCGTCAGGTCGCGGCGCGCGGCATCGGCCTGCCAGTCCTTGGTGAAGGCCACCTCGGCATGCCGCCCATCCGTTTCCACATCGGTCCGGAGTGTGGTGACTTCGAACGGACGTCCGTCGAGGACCAATGTCACCGTGCCATGCTTGATGCCGGTCGGCACGCAACGGATGCCTGCGGCTTCGGCGCGGGCCTGCACCGCTTCGGGTTCCAGCGTTGTCGCAATATCCATGTCCGAGACCGGCAACCCCAGTAACGCATTCCGCACCGCCCCCCCGACGATGCGGGCTTCGCCACCTTCGCCATTCAGCACGGCGAGGATTTTCTGCAGCGCCTCATCGGCAAACCAGGGCTCATCGGCAACCGACGTCATTCGTAGAACCTTTCATAGATCGAGCGGATGATGCCGGCGGTAATCCCCCAGATCCGATGCCCCTCGTAGGGAATTTCGTAGAAATTGCGTTCACGGCCCGAAAACTGGGCCCGGCCAAGCCTGTAGTTGTCCGGATCCATCAGAAAGGACAACGGCACGTCGAAAACATAGTCCACCTCATCCGGATTGGGCTTCAGCGCAAAGCCGGGCCGGACGACGGACAGAACAGGCGTGATCCGGAAGCCGGTCGGCACCGGAAAGGACGGCAAGGTTCCGACGATCTCGACGAAATGGCGCGGCAGCCCGATCTCCTCCTCCGCTTCCCGCAGTGCCGCCGATGCGGCATCATGGTCATCCGGATCGAGCTTGCCGCCCGGAAAGGCGATCTGGCCGGAATGCTTGCGCATGGAATCGGTCCGCTTGGTCAGGATCATCCGGGCACCCGCCGGCTCATCGACCACCGGCACCAGCACGGCGGCATCCCGGAAGTTCAGATTGTCGATGACGCTCATGCCGGGATTGGCGCGATAATCGCCATAGTCGAGAAAGCCGCCATAGCTGCCGGCCAGATGGGCTTCGGCCCGGCGTTGGAAATCGGTCGCTGTAAATTGGCTCATCGTGACAATCGGTCCAGTTCATCGGCAGGCATCACCGGAAAGACGGAGCCGGACGAGCGGAGCACGAACATGTCGCGCCCGTCGATCGGCATTGTTTCCCCAAGCGCCACCAGATCATACATCACCGCCCGGCTCACCAGCGCCTCCAGCCGTCCGCGCACGTGAATGTAAGGCTTGAGCTGGTTGGTTTCACCGACAATGGAAAAGCGCAACGGATGGTCCGGACCGGCAACGACCACATCGCCGACATTGGTGCGGAAGGTGAGTGTCTGATCACGCCCCTCGCCTTCGACATTCATTTCGACGGCCAGAAACGGCGCATCCTCGATCCGGATCCCAACCTTCTCCACCGGCGTCACCAGATAGGTATTGCCATCCTCATCCTTGCGAAGAACGGTCGAGAACAGGCGCACCAGAGGCTGGCGGCCGATCGGTGTGCCCATGTAGAACCAGGTACCATCGGCGCGGATTTCCATGTCGATGTCGCCGCAGAAGGGCGGGTTCCACTTTTCCACAGGCGGCAGTCCGCGCGGGCCGCCTGAATCTTCGGCGGCACGGGCAATGAGCGCGGCCAGGTTGCCCGCGTCGGTCTGACGGCCCATTCCGCTGTCTGCCATTCTTCTGACCTCTTCTCATTCCATCTGTGACGAAGACGTGATCGGAATCTCGCTTGTCTGTCGGGGATACCCCTGTAAGGTGTTATCTCCATTCAAGACAAGCCAAAACCCGATTCGACCCGGACAACGGCATTATCACCGGAGGATATGATGGGCGCAATCACACCGGCGGATGCCCGACTGGACGAAGCAGCAGTGGCAGCCCTGGCCGAACAGGCCCTTTCCGATATCGCACGCATGAAGACCGAAACCGCCAAGGTGATTTTCGGCCAGGAGAACGTGGTCGAACAGACCATTCTGGCCGTGCTTTCGGGCGGCCATGCGCTTCTGGTCGGCGTTCCGGGTCTGGCAAAGACCAAGCTCGTCGGCACGCTCGCCCGCGTCATGGGGCTCGGCACCAGCCGCATCCAGTTCACGCCCGACCTTATGCCCTCCGACATTCTCGGCTCGGAAGTCATGGACCAGGATGAGGCCGGCCGTCGCAGTTTCCGCTTCATCAAGGGGCCGGTCTTCACCGAGCTTCTGATGGCCGACGAAATCAACCGTGCAAGCCCGCGCACCCAGTCTGCCCTGCTGCAGGCCATGCAGGAATATCATGTGACGATTGCCGGCAAGCGCTATGACCTGCCGCAGCCGTTCCATGTGCTCGCGACGCAGAACCCGTTGGAGCAGGAAGGCACCTATCCGCTTCCGGAAGCCCAGCTCGACCGCTTCGTGATGGAAATCGACGTCGAATATCCCGATCTTGCTGCCGAGCGGCGCATTCTTCTGGAGACGACCGGCACCACTGAAGCCGAAGTCAGTGCCGTCATCGACTCGACCCGGCTGATGGAGATCCAGTCGCTGATCCGCCGCATGCCGGTGCCGGAAAGCGTTGTCGATGCGATCCTGTCGCTGGTACGCTCCGCCCGCCCCGGAAACGGCAATGATTTTGCCAATGCCAAGGTGGCCTGGGGTCCCGGTCCCCGCGCCGGACAGGCGCTGATGCTGACGGCGCGTGCACGTGCGCTCTATCATGGCCGCTTCGCGCCTTCGATCGATGATGTGATGGCGCTGGCCGGACCTGTGCTGCAGCACCGTATGGCGCTGACTTTTGCCGCCCGCGCCGATGGCGTGACCATTCGCGAAGTGATCGGGCGGCTCGTCGAGCCCCTCGGTCGCGGATAAGCGGGCAACGGTATCGTGGCGCCCATCGGCCATAAAGTTTCGCCAACGCCATCGGCGGCGGCCCTGTCACGTGCCCGCGAGCGGGCGCGCCTGCTGCCCGATTGCCTGGTCGAGGCCCGTCGGATTGCCAATACGGTGATTTCCGGCTGGCATGGCCGCAAGAAGCGCGGCATCGGCGAAAACTTCTGGCAGTTCCGCCCCTTCGTCGAAGGCGACAGCATTACCCGCATCGACTGGCGGCGCTCGGCGCGCGACGACCACACCTATATCCGCGATCGGGAATGGGAGGCAGCCCACACGATCTGGCTCTGGGCCTCGATGTCGCCCTCGATGATGTTTCATTCGAAACTCGGCATGGTTTCCAAGGAAAGTCGCGCGCTCGTGCTGATGCTCGCAACGGCGGAAATCGTCGCCCGCTCCGGTGAGCGCATCGGTTGCCCGGGCGTCATGGAACCGATTACCGCCCGCAATGCCGCCGAACGGTTGGCGCATGCGTTGATCCATGCCGATCTCGAAGGGTCGATGCCGGATACGGGCATGATCCGTGGCGCCAGCGAAATCGTCCTGTTCGGCGATTTCCTCGATCCGCCGGACAAGACGCTCCAGCAATTGCAGCCCCTGTCCCAGCGCGGACTTCGCGGCCACATCGTCGAAGTGTCCGATCCGGTCGAGGAAGATTTCCCCTATTCGGGACGGGTCGAGTTCACCGATCCGGCCACCGGCGAGAAGTTCCTTTCGGGACGGTCCGAGGGATTGCGGGAGGAATATCGCCAGCTCTATTTCGCCCGGCGTGAAGCCCTGCGTGATGGGTGCCGCCATATGGGCTGGAACTACATCGCCCACAACACGTCGCGACCGGCCTCCGAGGCACTCGTCGCCGTTCATATGTATCTGTCGGGCCAGCCGGGCCGCGCCATTGGCGGAGCGCCGTGATGGGTGCCCTCGCCTTTACGACGCCTGCTCTTCTGTTGGCCCTCGCAGCGCTGCCGGTGATCTGGTGGCTCCTGCGGCTCACGCCGCCCAAGCCAGAGCGCGAAGTGTTTCCGCCCTTCCGGCTGCTGCTCGAACTCGGCCGCCGCGAGCAGACGCCGGCGACGACGCCCTGGTGGCTGCTCCTGTTGCGGCTTCTGCTTGCCGCAG
The DNA here is from genome assembly GCF_030551875.1 of Fluviirhizobium alvei. Lineage (GTDB taxonomy): Bacteria > Pseudomonadota > Alphaproteobacteria > Rhizobiales > Rhizobiaceae > Rhizobium_E > Rhizobium_E alvei. Next base: position 99,825 of record NZ_JAUOZU010000007.1, read on the forward strand.
CCATCATCATCGCGCTCGCAGGACCCGTGCTCAATCCCCGCACGGCCGGTATCCCGGCCGATGGGCCGCTGGTGGTTCTGCTCGACAATGGCTGGTCCACGGCACCGGCCTTCGAAAAGCGACGGCAGACGGCCGCGCAGCTGATTTCGGAAGCCGCAGCGCGGGATCTGCCTGTGAGCCTTCTCCTGACCGCCGAAGACAGCCAGGATGCAACGCCGATGGCAGCAAACGAGGCACTGCGCCTGCTGGCCGCGGCCCGCCCGCGCCCCCTGCCGAGCCTGCGCGAACGCACCGCCGCAGCACTCGAAGCGAGCTTTGCCGGACAGAAACCCGGCCTCGTCGCCTTCATCACCGATGGCATCGCCAGCGAAGGGGATGGGCCGCTGTTGCAGGCGATCGAAAGGCTCGGCCCCTCGCGTTTCGATCTCATCGGCCGCAGCAATCAGGATGCGATCGTGATTGCCGATGCCGCCAACAGTGCCGACCGCATGACGGTCGACCTGCGTCGTCTCGATGCGAGTGCCCCTCTGGTGGTCAATCTCTCGGCGCGGGATCTGCAGGGCCGCATCATCGACCAGACCCAGGTGGCCTTTGCGGTCAATGAATCCCGCAAGAGCGCGACGCTCGAGACGCCCTACGAACTGCGTAACGATTTTGCGCGCCTGACGCTCGATGGCGAGAAGACCGCCGGCGGCACCCGTCTGCTGGATGACAGTTTCAAGCGCCGCAGCGTCGGCCTGGTCTCGGGCGAAGTCGGCGATCGCAGTCAGCCGCTGCTGTCGCCCCTTTACTATATCAACCGCGCGCTTGCTCCCTATGCCAATCTTGGCGAAGCGCAGGGTGTCGACCTCGCCACCGCAATTCCTAAGCTGATCGAAAGCAAGCCGTCCGTGATCGTGCTCGCCGATATCGGACGCCTGCCGACGAGTGCCGAGACCGCGCTCACGAACTGGATCGAGGCCGGCGGTACGCTGGTGCGTTTTGCCGGACCACGGCTGGCCACGGCATCGGCCGATGATCCGTTGATCCCGGTACGCTTGCGCACCGGCGAGCGTGCGCTCGGCGGCGCCATGTCCTGGGCAGAGCCGCAGCCTCTCGATGCCTTCCGCACCGGCAGTCCGTTCGAAGGTCTTCCGGTTCCCGACGGCGTGCTCGTCAATCGCCAGGTGCTGGCCGAACCGTCCGACGAACTCGACAACCTCACCTGGGCAAGCCTCAAGGATGGGACACCACTGGTGACGGCCCGCGACCTCGGTGCCGGCCGGATCGTTCTCTTCCATGTCAGTGCCGAGACAAGCTGGTCGAACCTGCCGCTGTCCGGCAGTTTCGTGGAAATGCTGCGCCGGATCGTGCAATTGGCGCGCACCAGCCTGCAGGGCAATGGCAAGGGGGCGGAAGCCTCGCTGCTGCAGCCTTACCGGCTGCTCGATGCCGATGGAGCGCTGACATCGGAAACGGGTTCGGCCAAGCCCATCCAGGCCTACAGCAAACCGGCAATTTCCTCGGCAAGCCCGCCCGGCCTCTATGGGTCCGAAGACGGGTTCCAGGCCGTCAATCTGTTCGATGCCGACACGCCGCTCAATGCCCTTTCCATTCCGGCAGGGCTTGCCTACGAAGAGGCGGGGCTTGTCGGCGATGGAAGCCGGTCGCTCACCCCCTGGTTCCTGATCGCCGCCATGATTCTTGCTCTTGCCGATACACTTGCAATGCTCGTCTTCTCGGGCGCCTTCAGCCGCCGTATCAGTGCTTCTGCGCTGACCCTGCTTGCCGCCTTCATCGTCTCGGGAACTGCACCGGATTTCGCGCGCGCCGATGACAGCCGCCCCGGCGACGAACAGCTGATGGCACGGCTCGACAAGACCCATCTCGCCTATGTGATCACCGGCGAGCAGGAGGTCGACCGGATTTCGGAACGCGGTCTCGCCGGCCTCACCGACTATCTCTTCTACCGCACCACGCTGGAACCGGGCGACCCGGTCGGCGTCGATATAACCAAGGATGAACTGGCGGTCTTCCCGATCCTCTATTGGCCGGTGACGGCAACCGCGCCGATGCCGAGCGAAGACGCAATCAGCCGCGTTGATGCCTATATGCGCTCGGGCGGCACCGTTCTCTTTGACACGCGCGACCAGTTCTCCGCGCTTTCGGCCTCAGGTGCTGTGAGCGCCAATACCCAGCGGCTGCGCGCCATTCTCGCCCGCATCGACATTCCGCCACTGGAACCGGTTCCGAACGACCATGTGCTGACCAAGAGCTTCTATCTCCTGAAAGCCTATCCGGGCCGCTATGCCGGCAGTCCGCTCTGGATCGAAGCCCAGCCGCATGGCAAGCCGGATCCTGGCCGCCCGGCGCGGGCGGGCGATGGCGTCACGCCGATCCTGATTACCGGCAACGATTTTGCCGGTGCCTGGGCGATCGATGACATGGGCGCGCCGCTTCTGCCGCTCGTTCCGCCGGACGAGAACCAGCGCGAGATGGCCTACCGCACCGGCGTCAACATCATGATGTATATGCTCACCGGCAACTACAAGGCCGACCAGGTGCATGTGCCGGCCCTGCTCGAACGGTTGGGACAGTGACATGACGCTCACGATCGATCCTTTCCTGCCGCTGCCGCTCATCGGCCTTGCCGCCCTGCTGGCCGCCCTGCTCGTCGCGCTCGGCTTCTACCGGCGCCAGCGCGGCGTGCTGATCCGGAGCTTCGCACTTGCCTTCCTGCTCGGCGCGCTCGTCAATCCGCTGATCCTCAACGAGGAACGCGAACCGCTTTCGACCATCGTGGCCATTGCCGCCGACCGCAGCCAGAGCCAGGATGTGGCGGGCCGCACCGCCGAAACCGACAAGGCGATTGCTGAATTGAAGGCGGAACTCTCCCGCTACCCGGGCATCGAGCCGCGCGTGATCGATGCCGCTCGCGATGACGGAAGCGACACCCATTCGACGCGGCTGATCAGCTCGGTCCTCGGCGTCCTTCAGGACGTGCCGCCCGCCCGCATCGGCGCCGTCATTGCCGTCACCGACGGCCAGATCCACGACCTGCCGCGCGACAACCGGCTGGCTGGCATCGATGCTCCGGTGCATGGTCTGATAACCGGCCGGAAGGGCGAATATGACCGGCGGATCGAAATCGTCAAAGCGCCGCGTTTCGGCATCGTCAATCAGGAACAGGAGATGGTTCTGCGGGTGATCGACGATGGTCGTCCCGCCGGCGAACCGGTCGAGATCCTGCTCAAGATCAATGGTGAACTGACCGGACGGATCGATGCCCAGGTCGGCCAGGAACGCCGTATCCGCTTCTCCCTGCCGCTCGCAGGGACCAACATCGTCGAAGTTTCGGTGGAAGAGATTGCCGGCGAGATCACCCCGATCAACAATCGCGTCGTGCAGTCGATCGATGGTATCCGCGAAAATCTGCGAGTGCTGCTGGTTTCCGGCGAGCCGCATGCCGGCGAGCGCGCCTGGCGCAACCTTTTGAAATCCGACACGTCGGTGGATCTCATCCACTTCACCATTCTCAGGCCGCCGGAAAAGCAGGATGGAACGCCGATCAACGAACTGTCGCTGATAGCCTTCCCGACCCGCGAACTCTTCGTCGAGAAGATCAAGGATTTCGACCTGATCATCTTCGACCGCTACCAGCATCGCGGCGTGCTGCCGATCCTCTATTACGACAATATCGCCCAATATGTGCGCGATGGCGGCGCGCTGCTTCTGGTCTCCGGTCCCGAACATGCCGGCAGTGATTCCATTGCCTATACGCCGCTGTCGAGCGTGCTGCCCGCCATGCCGACCGGCGACATGACCGTGAAACCGTTCTTCCCGCGCCTTTCCGAACTTGGAGCCAAGCATCCGGTCACAAGGGGGCTGCATGGCGCAGAAAGCGAACCACCGCATTGGGGCCGCTGGTTCCGCTCGGTTGCGGTCAACCCGCCGGATGGCAATGTCATCATGGATGGCCCCGACAAGTCGCCGCTTCTTGTTCTCTCGCGCGTCGGCGAAGGGCGCATCGCCATGTTGCTCTCCGATCAGGGCTGGCTCTGGGCCCGCAGCTTCGAAGGCGGCGGACCGCATGTCGATCTCTATCGACGCATCGCCCACTGGCTGATGAAGGAACCCGCACTCGAAGAGGAAGCCTTGACGGCCCGTGGCCGTGGCCGCGAGATCGAGGTCACCCGCCAGACGCTCGGTCCAGCGCCGAAAGAGGCAATCATCCGGGCGCCCGATGGCACGGAGACGACGCTCGCCCTGAAGCAAGCCGAGCCCGGCCTCTATCGCGGCACCTTCAAGACGCGCTCGACCGGTCTCTTTGAAGTCCGCAATGACAAGTTCGCCACCCTCGTCCATGTCGGGGCGGTCGATGCGCCGGAATTCCGCGAGATGATTTCCACCGAAGACAAGTTGAAGCCCCTGGCCGAAGCCAGCAAGGGCATCGTGCATCGGCTGGATGACGGCAGCGGAACGATCAGTCTGCCGCAGATCCTCACCGTGCGCGGTCAGGTGCGGATCGACGATCCGAACCGCATGGTCATCCGCATGACCGACGAGACGGTGTTGAAGGGCATCACGTCCCTGCCGCTCTTCGGCGGCCTGCTCGGATTGGGCCTGCTGCTTCTCGGCTTCGGTGCCACCTGGTGGCGCGAGGGCCGTTAGGCCGCTTCCGGCCGCCAGCCGATCTTGCCCTTCAGCCTCGAATGGATCTCCTCGCCGACCGGCACCACCAGCACGCGGGCGGGATCGACAGGTCCGGGAAATTCGAGCGCCGCATAGGCGACCTTCTCGAAACCGAGCGGCATATAGTAAGGCGGATCACCGACAAGAATGATCGCCTCCGAGCCCTTGCGCTTGGCCGCCTCGATGGCAATCCGCACCAGTTCGCGGCCGATCCCCATATTCTTGTGCGACGGCCGGACTGCAAGCGGTCCGAGCAGGTGGCCCTTGACCGAACCGGCCGAGACCGGCGTCATCCGCACCGAGGCAATGGTTTCGCCACGGTCGGCGCAGACGAAGGAGAGCGACCGGTCATGCGGTCCCTGCTCCCGGATCCGCGCAGCGGCACGGGCAAAACGACCGGGGCCGAACGCTTCGTCATTGATGATTTCGATGGCGTGATCGTGGGACGCGTCTTCGGTCAGATAGACAAGGTCATGCTTTTTCATGAGGAGACAATTCCGGAGTGCAACAGACAGGATAACGGACGGTCCGGCAAGGAACTTGCTGGAACCCAGAGATCGTCATCGTGGTCGTCGCAGGAATGTCATAAGCGTTATCTGACCTTTTCAGAAAATGTGACGGCGCCGATAGCAGGAAAAAATTGCTTCGCCAAGGGCAAAAACGCAGCGTTCAACGATCCGCTATCGATTTTAGCCTCAAGACGCGCCACATTGCCGGCAAGCAAGGAAAGGAATTCATCATGGGCATGCTCGTAGACGGCCAGTGGCACGATGTCTGGTACGACACATCCAAGAGCGGCGGCCGCTTCGTCCGATCGGTTTCGCAGTTCCGCAATTTTGTGACCGCCGATGGCAGCGCCGGCCCGACGGGAACAGGTGGCTTTGCCGCCGAGAGCGGTCGCTATCATCTTTACGTGTCGCTGGCCTGTCCCTGGGCGCATCGCACGCTGATCTTCCGCAAGCTCAAGGGCTTGGAAGACCATATCGATGTTTCGGTCGTCCATCCCCTGATGCTGGAGAATGGCTGGGAATTCCGTGACGAGGGCGCGGCCACAACCGATCATCTGTTCGGTTCATCGGCCCTCTGGCAGGTCTATACCAAGGCCGATCCGACCTATTCCGGCCGCGTGACCGTGCCCGTGCTCTGGGACAAGAAGACCGGTACGATCGTGTCCAACGAAAGTGCGGAAATCATCCGCATGTTCAACAGCGCCTTCGATGACATCACCGGCAACCGGCTGGATTTCTATCCCGAGGATCTGAGCGCGGATATCGATGCGCTCAATGCCAAAATCTACGACAGCATCAACAATGGCGTCTACAAATGCGGCTTTGCCACCACGCAGGAGGCCTATGAAGAGAATTTCGGCAAGCTCTTCGAAGCCCTCGATACCATGGAAGAACGGCTGAGTGCCAACCGTTATCTGTTCGGCGATCGCCTGACCGAGGCCGACTGGCGCTTCTTCACGACACTTGTTCGCTTCGACCCCGTCTATGTCGGCCACTTCAAGTGCAATCTGAAGCGGATTGCAGATTACCCCGCTCTGACGCGCTATCTCAAGGATCTCTACAATCATCCCGGTGTCGCCGAGACCGTCAATTTCGATCACATCAAGCGGCATTATTACCAGAGCCACAAGACGATCAACCCGACGGGAATTGTCCCTGTCGGCCCGGAGATCGACCTTGCCTAACCACTAGACGATCGGCTACTAAAGGCTCAACCCACAAACGGGAAAGCGGAGGAGCATTCGATCATGGTGGTGACAATTCTGGACGGCGGCATGGGCCGTGAACTCGAACGTTCCGGCGCCCCCTTCAAGCAGCCGGAATGGTCTGCGTTGGCGCTGATTGAATCGCCTGAGCATGTGGCCCGCGCCCATGATGCTTTCGCCTCCGCCGGCGCCCGTGTGATCACGACCAATTCCTATGCGGTCGTTCCCTTCCATATCGGAGAGGAGCGTTTCAGAACCGATGGTCTCAGGCTGGCGCGTCTGGCCGGCGAACTGGCCCGCTCTGTCGCCGACCGGCATGGCATCAAGGTCGCCGGCTCACTGCCGCCCGTTCTCGGCTCCTACCGTCCGGACCTGTTTACGGTCGAGGAGGCGCGTCCGATCCTGGAAGTGCTGATCGATGGTCTTTCGCCCTCCGTGGACCACTGGCTGGCCGAAACGCAAAGTTCATTGGCAGAAGTTCGCCTCGTTCGCGACCTTCTGGGAGATGATCCGCGTCCGCTCTGGCTCTCCTTCACCCTTGACGATCACGACTCCAAAGCGGTGCTTGAAGGCCGCGACGCCCCGCGCCTGCGCTCCGGCGAAAGCGTTGCCGATGCCGCGCGTCTCGCCGCCGAACTTGGCGCCTCCGCGCTTCTCTTCAACTGCAGCCAGCCGGAAGTGATGGAAGCAGCCGTCAGGGCCGCGCGCGAAGCACTGGGACCAATCCCGATGGAAATCGGCGTTTATGCCAACGCCTTCACCAGCGAAGCAGACGATGCGGCGGCGAACGAAACGCTGCACGGCATTCGTGCCGACCTGACCCCGCCCGGCTATCTGCGCTGGGCCAGGAGCTGGGTCGATGCCGGCGCAACGATGGTGGGCGGTTGCTGCGGCATCTCGCCCGAACATATCACGGAACTGTCGCAGCATCTCAATGACGGTGCGCGAGCACAGGCCTGACCGCCTCACCAGAGCTCGTCATAATCCTTCTCGCCGCTGATCTCGGCCAATCGGCGGCGGGTGGCTGATGTCGTTGCCTCCGGAAGCGCATCGAGCGCAAAAAAGCCGCTCTCGACAATCTCGCGATCGGCCAGCCGCGGATGCGTTTGCCGGACGAGGCAGCGGAAGAAAACGACATGGTCGCGCTTGGATGTGCGACGATTGTAATAGACATGCAGGAGCTCGGGCGGCGCCAGAAGTTCGAGATTGCCCTCTTCGCGGATCTCCTTGGCGATTGCCTGTCGCACGGTCTCGTAACGCTCGACCCCGCCCCCAGGCATGTGCCAGCCGGGAATGTAGGAATGGCGGACGAGAAAGATGCGCCCCTGTTCATCGAAACAGGCAGCCCGCACCCCCACCGTCATGCCCTTGATGAAGAAATAGACCGTATGCGCGATCTTCGTCAGGATCCGGTAACGGATCGCGCTCATCTCCGGTGGCGTTACATCGTCCATGGCTCTTGCTCCTGCTGATACCTGCCTTTATGGAAGGGCATGTTCAAGCTCGCCCATATCTCCGATGTGCATCTCGGCCCCTTGCCGGACCTGACGCTGCGCCAACTGATGTCGAAGCGCATTACCGGATATGTGAACTGGCACCGCAATCGGCGCAAGCACCTTTTCGGCGATACGCTGGAATTGCTCATCGATGACATCGCAACCCATGAGCCCGACCATCTGGCGATTACCGGTGACCTCGTCAATCTGGCGACCGATATCGAGATCGAAGCAGCCTCGCGCTGGCTCTCGACCCTGCCGGACCCGGCCACCGTCTCCGTCGTACCGGGAAATCATGACGCCTATGTGCCGGGTGCGATCGAAAAGACCTGCGGCAAATGGGCGCCCTGGATGCGGGGCGACGGGTTCGAAAGCGCGACCCTGACCCCGAGCCAGACCTTTCCCTATGTGCGGATCCGCGATCGGGTGGCCCTCATCGGCGTTTCGACTGCTACGGCAACGCCGCCTTTCATGGCTTCGGGCTTTTTCAGTGACCGGCAGGCCCGCGAACTCGCCAATCACCTGAAAGACCTCGATGCGCGCGGTTTCTTCAGGGTGGTGATGATCCATCACCCGCCGATCCGCGGCGCTATCGCCAGCTACAAGCGCATGATCGGCATAAGACGCTTCGCCGCCGTCCTTCATATGGCAGGCGCCGAACTCGTGCTGCACGGACACACCCATCTCAACACGCTTTACTGGCTCAATGGCAAGCAACGCCGCGTGCCCGTGGTCGGCATTTCGTCTGCCAGCCAGGGACCGGGCGGCAACCGCCCGAATGCCGCATACAATCTTCTCGAGATCGACGGCGAGCCGGGCGCCTGGTCGCTCAATCGCAAACGCTACAGCCTCGGCGATGATGGCAAGACGATCGCGCTCGCCCATCAGGATGCGCTGATCAATCCAGGGTCCGCCTGAAGCGCAGGAGTGCCAGCCCGGCATAGGCGAAGACGAACAGCCAGAGAACGCTGACTTCATGGGCAATGCCGGCCCAATCGGCGCCCTTCAGCATCACCGCCCGGATGATGCGCAGGAAGTGGGTGAGCGGAAAGATCTCGCCGAACAGCTGCGCCCAATCCGGCATGCCGCGATAGGGAAACATGAAACCCGACAGCAATATCGACGGCAGAAAGAAGAAGAACGTCAGCTGCATCGCCTGCATCTGCGTGCGGGCCACCGTCGAGATCGTATAGCCCAGCAGCACCAGCGCCAGAACAAAAACGAGGATCGAGGAGAGCAGCAGCACCATGTCGCCGACGAACGGCACATGAAAGAGCATCTTCGCCGCAATGAGGACCACCGAAACCTGCACTGCCCCGACGGCAAGATAGGGCAGGATCTTTCCGAGCATGATTTCCAGCGGGCTTGCCGGCATCGCCAGCAGATTTTCCATCGTGCCACGCTCGGTTTCCCGCGTCAGCGCCATGGAGGTCATCATCACCATCGTCATCTGCAGGATGACGCCGAGCAGGCCCGGCACGATGTTATACTGGGTGATGCCTTCGGGATTGTAGCGGCGATGGACGACGACCTCGAGCGCATTGGCACTGCTTTCGGCGGCCTGTCGCTCAAGACCCTGCTCGCGCAACAGGGCCTGGCTCGTGACGGTCGAAAGCGTGGAAATGGCGCCCGATGCCACCGATGGATCGGTCGCATCCGCTTCGATCAGGATCTGCGGATGATCGCCGCGCTCCACCCGACGAGCGAAATCCGATGGGATGGTGACAACAAAGGAAACCTCGCCACTGGCAAGCAGAGCCTCGGCTTCGGCAGCGCTGACGCTGGGTTTGACGAAACGGTAGTACCCGGTCAGTTCGAGCGCCGAGACCATGGCACGGACATAGCGATCCGACGAAGAGGTGACGATCGCCGCCGGCAATCCTTTCGGATCGCTGTTGATGGCATAGCCGAACAGAACCAGCTGCAGAAGCGGCACACCGAGCATCATCGCAAATGTCAGCCGGTCGCGCCGCATCTGGATGAACTCCTTGTAGAGCATCGCCATCAGGCGGGAGATGGAGAACATCGCGCTCATTCCATATTGTCCCGTGACGTTGCCATGAACTGGATGAAGACATCCTCGAGGCTGGTGCGACCCTCCGCCACTTTCAGATCCGTCCGGTTCCGATAGGGCGCGAGCGCCTGTTCGAGTGTCACCCGCTCGCGCCCGACCACATGCAGCGCCTTGCCGAAGGGGGCGACCTGATCGACACCCGTCTGTTGTCTCAGGTCATCCGCAATCGCGGAGACATTTTCGCCTTCGACAACGAAGGTAATCAGACCCGCATTGGCGACCACCTCTTCCACCGTGCCGCTGGCAAGCAGCTTGCCGTAGGAGATATAATGGATGCGGTGACAGCGCTCCGCCTCATCCATGTAATGGGTCGAGACGAGCACGGTGAGCCCGCGTGCCGCCAGCCGGTGGATCTCGTCCCAGAACTCCCGCCGCGCCTTGGGGTCGACGCCTGCTGTCGGCTCGTCCAGCAGCAGAAGCTTCGGCTTGTGCATGATGCAGGCCGCCAGCGCCAGCCGTTGTTTCCAGCCGCCCGAAAGCTTGCCGGCAAGCTGCTTGCGCCGGCTGGTAAGGCCGAGATCCGCCAAAGTGTCGTCGACATATTTCCGCGCCGGCTTCAGATCATATAGGCGAGCGACGAAGAGCAGGTTCTCCTCGATCGACAGATCCTCGTAGAAGGAGAATTTCTGCGTCATATAGCCAACTTCGCGCTTGATCTTGAGCGCCTCGCTGGAGAGATCGAAGCCCAGCACGCTGCCGCTGCCGGCATCGGCCTTCAGAAGACCGCACATGATGCGGATGGTCGTGGTTTTGCCCGATCCGTTAGGCCCGAGAAATCCGACGATCTCGCCGACCTCGACATTCATCGACACATTGTCCACGACAACCCGGTCGCCAAAACGCTTGACCAGACCCCTGACCTCGATCGCGTTCATTGCGGCTTGTCCGCCAGTACCGCATCGACAATCTGCCCCGGCTTCAGGGCGGAATGCGGATCATCGGGCCGCGCCTCGATCAAATAGACGAGCTTCTGGCGGTTCTCGAGCGAGTAGATCACCGGCGGCGTGAATTCTGGACCATCGGCGATGTAGAAAATCGTCGCGGTCAGGCTATCCGCGCAGCCATCACACCGTACGGCGAGCTTGCGGCCGGGCGCGAGCTGCGACAGCATGGCTTCGGGTATATAAAGGCGGATCTTCACACCCCCATCGGGCAGGATCGACAGGACCGGTTGCGAGGGACCGGCAACTTCCCCCACCCGTCGGATGACGTCGTCCACCACCCCATCGGCCGGCGATTTCAATTGACGATGGTCGAACCGCCAGCGCGCATTGGCCAGCCGCGCCTCGGCCTGCCGCACCTGCGCTTCGGCAGAGCGGATCTCTTCCGGCCGCGCCGGCAGACGGGCTACCTCGAGATTGGCCGAACTTTGCTCCACGAGCGCCTTTGCCTGATCGTAACGGGTCTTGGCACCATCGAAATCCGATTGCGGGGCGATGCCACGTGCCAGAAGGTCTTTCTGGCGCTCATAGACCCGCCGCGCCTCATCGGCCTGCGCCTGGGCGGAATTGAGCGCGGCTGTGATGACCGCGATTTCCTCCGGACGCCGTCCCTCCTTGAGGTTCGCCAGCTGGGCGCGGGCCTGGTCGATGGCGGCAGCCGCCTCGTCGACGGCGATCTCCGCGTCCTGCGCTTCCATTGAAACGATGGTTTGATCACGTTTGAGGCGATCGCCCCGCTTGGCGAGGATCGTCTCGATCCGACCTGTCTCAACGGGAGCCAGCAGCACATATTCCCCTTCGACATAGCCGGTGGCGACCGGTTGCGGCGCCGGGCAGCCACCGATCAGGGAAACGAAAAGGGGAATGCTGCATAAGAAATCCATCAGGATTGCCCCCGGTAGGCCAGCACGATTGCCCGCGTATTGCGGATCAGGCCATCGATGATCGATTTCACCTCCGGGTCACCGATCTCTGTCCACCCAAGACGGCGCATGATCAGCGGCCGCCCGACGCGGAAATGGAAGACCTGCCCGACAAAGGAGAAGACGGCAATCTTGACTTCGTCCGAATTGGGATCGAGCCCGGTTGCCATTCCGAACAATTCGCAGAAGCGGATATGCATCGGCTTCATCCAGCCATCATAGAAGACCTCGGTGACATTGTTCACTTCCAGGAGTTCGCGCAGGACGAAGTTGACATAGATACGGCTGTCAGGATTGCAGAGCCAGAAATTGCAGAAGACCCGCAACATCTCTTCCATCGTCGAAAGCGCCTCGTTCTGGCCAAGCCGGGGGAGTGGGCGCGAAAAGGACGGGCCGACAATGCCGCGGATCATCGTGATCACATGTTCAGCACAAGCGACCCGCAAACCCGGCTTGCCACCGAAATGATAAGCGATCGATCCGATATTGGCCGCTGCAAGATCGGCAATCTCGCGGGTGGAAACGGCATCATAGCCCTTGTCGCCGAAAAGCCGGATCGCTGATTCCACGAGTGTATTGCGCGTGACTTCCGCGCCTGAGATCGGTCGATCCATCATCCATCTCCAGTTTTTAATCGAATGATTGATTAAATCATTTTCCCCCAATTCGGAAGACCCCAATCACGAAGAAATCACTTGCGATTTAGCAAATTCGGAAGGAGGCTTACGCCTGTGGTCGCCGGCAACCGGCACAAACCGAATTCGTGAGGAAGAGGAGAACTGAAATGCTGCAATCCGCTCTTTCAAAGGGAACCCTGACGGCAGCAATTGCTGTTCTGTTCCTGTCTGCCCCGCTCTGGGCCCAGGCTGCAGGATCCGATTCAGGAACGCCGCCCGAGCCCACCAAGACCACCACCGAATGCAAGGATGGCAAGGTCTGGGACGAAAAGAAGAAGGAATGCGTCGATCCGCAGAAGAGCGGATTCAACGATACCGATCTCTACAAGGCTGCACGCGAACTCGCTTATGCCGGCCAATATGAGAATGCCATCAAGATCCTGAAACTTGCCCGCAATCAGGATGATCCCCGCATTCTCAACTATCTTGGCTTTGCCAACCGCAAGGCGGGTCGGGTCGATCTCGCCATGACCTATTACCGCAAGGCGATTGCCCGCGACGGAAACTATCTCCTGGCGCGGTCCTACATGGGCCAGGCCCTGATTCTGGATGGCGACATTGAAGGCGCCCGCATGCAACTGGTCGAGATTCGCGATCGCGGCGGCGAGGATACCTATGCCTATTCGTCGCTTTATCAGGCACTCAAAAGAAAAATGACCTATTGAGCGAAAGCCACAACCCACAACAACGCTGTGGGAAAATAACGACATAGTTGCCTTGGGCGCAAGCAATTGCGCCCAATTTCCTTAAGGGACTTGCGAACGACGCGCAAAATGCTCCATACCAATTCCCGTCGACATGGCCAGAACCGGGGCCGGGATGACATATTTTAATTTTGCAATGAATAATCCGGCGACAAGCGACGTCATAATGCGTGAGGGTCATGAGTAATCAGGCGAAGGCAGACAATCTCAGTCGCGAATTGGTGACTCTGCTGCCGAAGCTGAGACGATTTGCCATGACCCTGACACGGAACGCATCGGATGCAGATGATCTGGTGCAGGAAGTGTGTGAACGGGCAATTACAAGAAGCCATCTCTGGAATGGAGAGGGCCGGTTGGAAAGCTGGATTTACGCAATGACGAGAAATCTTTGGGTCGATGAGATCAGAAAGCGGAAGGTTCGTACAGGCGGCGGCACGGTCGACGCAGGCGAGCAGGACGAACTGATCGTCGAGGCAAGCGCTGAGAAGGCGATCTATGCCAATCAGATCCACGCCATGATTCTATCGATGCCGGAAGGACTCTCTTCCGTCTTCCTACTCGTCAATGTCGAAGGCCATTCCTACAAGGAAGCGGCTGAAATTCTCGGCATCCCGATCGGCACGGTCATGAGCAGGCTCTCGACTGCAAGGTTGAGACTGGCTGCCATGATCAACGGCACCGGTGAAGCGAGGGCATGACGATGGATGAATTTGAATCACTGCCGCTGGAAGTGCGCCTGTCTGCCTATCTCGATGGGCAGGTCGAGCCGCATCAACGCGAGGTTCTTGAGGCGCTGCTTGCGTCGGATGAGGCGGCACGCCAGCTTCTGGAAACGCTGAAAGCCGGTTCCGAATTCGGCAACAATGCTTTCGAGGAAATGCTGCGCAATCCGGTACCCCTGAGCCTCGTTCGGGCCATCAAGGAGCCGAAAGCCGCCGCCCCCACCCATCCGAGCGCTTCGGGCATCGAAAGCCCGGCCAAGGATACCAACGTGGTCTCCTTCTTCCGTTACATTCCGCAGGCCATCGCCGCCTCGGCGGTGCTTCTGCTCGCTGGCGGTTATTCGGGTTACTTCGTCGGCAAGAATGCCGGGGAACAGCCATCGGTGATCTCGGAAACGACAGGCATCGTCGCCGAGGCCCCGGAAGGCGAAACCAAGACAAGGGGCTTCACCTTCGATGCCGCGCCAGTGGCTCCCGAACCGGCTCAATCCGCAAGCGACCTTGCCGACAAGGTCATTGCGACGCACGAGATCTTCGCACGCCAGAAAGATCGTCTTGTCGAATTCAAGGCCGGTGACGAAAAGGCGCTGACCAACTGGTTGCGCCGCGCCACCAATGTGGAATTCGTTGTCCCGGATCTGACGGCCGAAGGACTCGTATTCCAGGGGGCCCGTCTGATTTCGCTCGAAGGCAAGCCGACCGGTGGATTGTTCTACAAGTCACAGGACGGCGCAGTTACGGCGATCTATTTCGTCAAGGGATCGGTCGACAATGTCAGCCGCGTCGCCGGCAAGGAAGGCATTCTCGCCGGAACCAAGAACAATACGGCGTGGTTCGTGGTCTCGCCGAAGCCTCTGGCAGAACTGACCCCGATCGCCGAAAAGACCATCGGCGCGCTCTGATCCCGTTGACCGGGCGACTGAATGCCCGGTTGCAATTGCTGAGATTTTGCGGTCCCTTACAGTTAATGCCGTCACGAAGGCAATCTGCAGGGACCCAATGGCAAAAGAGATCGAACGCAAATTTCTCATCACGTCGGATGCCTGGCGGTTTGAAGCCGGCTCGGGTATTCGGATGCGGCAGGCTGTCATCCTGACGCAGGATCGCCATATGATGCGGGTGCGGCTCTATGGTGACGGTCGCGCCAGATTGACCGTCAAGGTCGGCATCGACGCGCTGCGGCGGCATGAATTCGAATATGATATACCACCCGAGGATGCCGCCGAAATGCTCTCCATGGCGCTGGGTTCCGAGATTGCCAAGACCCGCTACGAAATCCACCATGGCCGCCATGTCTGGGAGATTGATTGTTTCGAAGGCGCGCTCGAGGGGCTGGTGATCGCCGAAGTCGAGATGGAAGAAGAGGATCTTTCGCCCGATCTGCCTGACTGGCTCGGACGCGAGGTGACCGACGATCCCCGCTTCACCAACCAGGCCCTTGCCGAAGGTAGCCTTGGAGAAAACTGGCGCGATGTCCTATCGGTTTGATTTCGATGTCAGTCCACGAAAGGACATCCGGCGGATTGCCGAAGCTGAAATCGCCAGGGCCATCCTTCTGCTCGCCGAACAGCCCGATGGGCCGCACCTTGCCGTTCACGCGGCCCGCAAGCGCATCAAGCGGCTTCGCGCACTTTATCGTTTCGCCGCCCACACGGATCGATCGTTTCAACGCAGCGAAAACCATCGCCTTCGCACCATTCAGCATGGGCTGGCCCATGCGCGCGATGCGGCGGCCCTGGTGGAAACGGTCGCCGCCCTCAAGAACCACACCATCACTCCGGAGGAACGCGAGGCAATCGGCAAGGTCGAAGCGTCTCTCGTTGAACGCCGGGACCGGCTGACATCCAAAGAGACAGCGCTGGCCGCTACAATACCGGAGACAATTCGTGCGCTGGAAAAATCGCGGCAGGCTCTGGCAAGTCTCGAGATCGACAAGGACCGGCATGGTTTCGCGATCCAGCTCGCCAGCCGCTGGGAAAAGACAACCCGTACCGCGCTCGGATTGATGACGATTTCCAAAGAGGGTAACAATCCGGCAGCCCTGCATGACTTGCGCAAACGGTGCCAGGATCGCTGGATGCAGGCCCTTCTGCTCAGATCTGCCTGGCCGGCAGGTTTTACTGCGCTCGCCCATCAATCCAAGGAACTGATCGACCTCATCGGCCTTTCCAGGGACCTGGGGCTTCTCCATGACGCAATCCGCGATGAACCGCAGCTCGACATCACCCACGACGAAGAGACGCTGATCGCGCCGTTGATCAACAGGCTTCAATCCGACCTGAACCGGCAGGCCGTGGTTAAGGCGCACGAACTTTTTATTACCCCCACGAACCGGGAGCGTCAGACCATCGCCATGCTCATCCTGGGAAGAATGGACAGGTGAGTATCAGGCCTGCGATTTTCCTGTCCCGGATCGGCAAAAAAATATCCCGGCCGGAGCCGGGATATCGCAAGATGCCTATAACAGGGCTTACTTCGCCTTCTGTTCTTCGAGCATGCGGTTGACCGCCGAGACGATCGCCTCGAGCGAGGCGGCGACGATGTTGGTATTGATGCCGGCGCCGAAGAGCTTGCCGACCGGCGTGTTCATTTCAACATAGGCGATGGCGGCAGCATTCGAACCATGCTGGAGCGAATGTTCCGAATAATCGTTCACCGAAATGTCCTGACCGAGATAGATCGACATCGCATTGACGAAGCCGTCGATCGGGCCGGTACCGTGGCCTTCGATGCGCTTGAGCACGCCACCATCGGTGATCTCGGCAGCGAGAATGCGACGGCCCTTCTGTTCCGGATCCGGATAGGTATGGTGGTCGACGAACTTGAAGCGCGCACCCGGTTGATCGACATAACGCTCGATGAAACGGGCATGGATGGCCTTGGACGGCAGTTCCTTGCCCTGTTCGTCGGTGATGCGCTGGATATCGTCGCGGAACTCGACCTGCAGGTTGCGCGGCAGGTTGATGCCGTAATCTTCCTGCATGATGTAGGCAATGCCGCCTTTGCCCGACTGCGAGTTGATGCGGATGATCGCCTCGTAAGTGCGGCCGACATCCTGCGGGTCGATCGGCAGATAGGGCACTTCCCACAGCGGCTTGTTAGCCTTCTTCAGGGCCTTCATGCCCTTGTTGATCGCATCCTGATGCGAACCGGAGAAGGCGGTATAGACCAGTTCGCCGACGTAAGGGTGCCGCTCGCCGATCTTCATCTGGTTCGAATATTCGTAGACATCCTTCATGCGCTCGATGTTGGTGCAATCGAGATGCGGATCGACACCCTGCGTGTACATGTTGAGCGCCAGCGTCACGATATCGACATTGCCGGTGCGCTCGCCATTGCCGAACAGCGTGCCTTCGACACGGTCGGCACCGGCCATCAGACCCAGTTCGGTGGCAGCGATCGCGGTGCCGCGGTCATTGTGCGGATGCAGCGAGATGATCAGGTTCTCGCGATTGTCGAGGTTGCGGCACATCCATTCGATCTGGTCGGCATAGATGTTCGGCGTCGCCATCTCGACCGTCGACGGCAGGTTGATGATCAGCTTGTTGTCCGGCGTCGGCTTCACTTCAGCGATAACGGCGTTGCAGATTTCCAGCGCAACGTCGAGCTCCGTACCGGTGAAGCTCTCCGGCGAATATTCGAATCGGAACCCGCCACCGGCCTTTTCGGCCATGTCGGTGATCATCTTGGCGGCATCGACGGCAATCTGCTTGATGCCCGGAACATCCTTGGCAAACACAACGCGGCGCTGCAGTTCCGATGTCGAATTGTAGAAATGCACGATCGGACGCTTGGCACCCTGCAAGGCTTCGAAAGTGCGCGTGATCAGCTCGGGGCGGCACTGCACCAGCACCTGCAGCGATACGTCGTCGGGCACATTGCCTTCCTCGACGCACCAGCGGGCAAAATCGAAATCGGTCTGGGAGGCGGAGGGGAAACCGATTTCGATTTCCTTGAAACCCATGTCGAGCAACAGCTGGAACATGCGCGCCTTGCGGTCATGGCCCATCGGATCGACGAGCGCCTGGTTGCCGTCGCGCAGGTCGACGGAGCACCAGATCGGCGGCGTGGTGATGGTCTTCGACGGCCAGGTCCGGTCCGGCAGGGCAATCTGCGGATAGGGCTGGTACTTGATGGCCGCGTCAGGCATGCCGTTCTGGATGGGATGGGTCTTGATGATCATGTCGCTTTAACCTCGGCAATTGGCCTCGCTGATAACGCCTTTCGTCGTCTCTGACGACAGGAAAATGAAGACGATCAGCAGAAATGGAAATTTCGGATGTCGCGAGGAGCGATTGGCCCTGACGGCTTACCCGGCCGCCGGGCGCTCCTCAGCAGACCCGGCAACCGCGAGTAAGGCTAAGAAGAAGAAGCGAGTTTGCAGACGCGACCCGACCTTCGGCAGCGATGCCGAATCCGGTCAAGAAAGAATGTGTCGCGTTTCTGATCATGGTTGCGCTTATAACATGACATTTCGTCATCGCAAGCGGTTTTCAAGTCGATGGCAGGCGAACCGTCACCGATAGGCCGGGATTGGCGTTCTCGAAGGCAAGCGTGCCGCCATGAGTGTTGACGATTTCCTCGACGATCGAAAGGCCAAGCCCGGCCCCGCCGCTCGACTGGTCGAGCCGCTCGCCTCTTCGGGTGATTGTCTCGATCTTGTCGGCAGGAATACCGGGACCATCATCCGTAATGCGAAACCAGACATGGTTCCCATCCCGCTCGGCCGTGATGGCGACACCACCAGACGCATAGCGCACGGCATTTTCCATAAGGTTGCCCATGAGTTCGGCGAGATCGTCCGCCTCGATCCGGACCTGAAGATCGGCCGCCACATCGATTGTCCAGTCGAGCATCTGGCCGCGCGGTGTGCGTTCGAGAACGGCGATCACCCGTTCGACGACGGTAAGAATTGCAACCGGCTTGGCCTGCCCGCGTTCTGCAAGCCGTGCCCGCGCCAGCTGGTGGTCGACATGCCGGCGCATGGCGGTGATCGAAAGCCCCACCTCGCGTGCCAATTCCGGCTTTCCTTCCGCCTTCAACCGTTCGACATCGCCGGCCAGCGCCTGCAGAGGCGTCTTCAGCCCATGCGCCAGATCAGCCGCCTGCTTGCGTGCCTTGATCAGCTGCGCCTCGCGTGAGGCCAGCAGTCCGTCGACCTCCTCGGTCAATGGAAGGATTTCCATCGGATAGGCGCCATCCATGCGCCGGGCCCGACCGGAGCGGATTTCGGCGATCCTTTGCTTAACACTCGCCAGAGGCATGAGCCCCAGCTGGATCTGCATGAAGTTGGCCACCAGGAGAATGATGCCGAGGACTGTGAGAAAGGGGGCAAGATCGGACCGGAACTCCGTTTTTGCCCGATCGATTTCGGCCCGGTCGATGGCCACGGCGACGAGCACCGGCCGATCCCCGAGACGCACCCCGCCGGCCAGTTCGCGTGCAACCATGAAAACGGGCCGCTCACCCGGCCCATCGACATAGCGCACCACCGACGAACCCGGTTCGAGTGCCGGAATTTCGAGTTCCCCATCCCAGAGCGATCGCGACCGCAGCACCTCGTCTCCGCTCTCGATCTGCCAGTAGAGGCCGGACAGAGGCGCGGCAAATCGGCTATCGACCGGTTGACCGGCCAGCACCAGCCGACCGGACGGATTGCGCTCGAGTTTGGCGATGATCTGGCCCAGATCGACTTCGAGCTCCTGGGTCAGCCGCCGTTCGACATGGCGCTCGAACAGCAACGACAGCCCGAAAAAGCTGATGATGCAGGCAACAAGCAAGAGCATGAGCCCGGCCACCGACAGCCGCAAACGGAGCGAATTGCCGCGCCAGACCATGTCAGGGCTCTTGCCCGATATAGTAGCCAAAGCCTCGGCGGTTTCCGACCGTTTCCGCCCCGAGCTTTTTGCGCAGCCGCGTGATCAGCACTTCCAGCGCGTTGGCATCACGCGAAAAATCGTCGCCATAAACATGGCTTTGCAGTTCCGTTGGGGGAACAATCCGCCCCTGATGATGACCGAGATAGCTCACGAGCCGATATTCGAGCGGTGTCAGCGATTGCGGAATGCCGTTGAGGCTGACCCGCATGCTGCGCGGATCGATGCTCAGCGGACCCACAGCAATCACCGCTGAACCGATGCCGACCGAACGCCGGATCAGCGCGCGGACACGGGCGATCAGTTCCTCGAACTGGAACGGTTTCGGCAGATAGTCGTCGGCTCCGGCATCGATGCCCTCCACGCGCTCCGCCCAGCTGGCCCGCGCCGTCAGCATCAGCACCGGCATATGGCGATCATTCTGCCGCCAGCGCTTGATGATGGTCAGTCCATCCAGTTGCGGCAGGCCGATATCGAGGATGATGAGATCATAATCCTCGGTATCGCCCAGAAACCAGGCTTCCTCGCCGTCGTGAACCACGTCCGGCGCATATCCGGCCTGCGTGAGCGCATTTGCGATATCGCCGGCGATCTTTCTGTCATCCTCGGCAAGCAGCAGCCGCATCAATCGTCTTCCACTTCGAGAACCTCGATGGTCTTGGCATCGACCTTGACTTCAATCACCCGACCATCCGGACGAATAATCTCGATCTCATAGATATACTGTCCCCGGTCCTTTTCGAACTCGATTTCGATAATGTCACCGGGAAAATCGCTGCGTATCTTTGCAAGGATCTGGTCGAGCGGCAGCACGAGGCCGGATTTCAACGCCTGGCGCGCCTCGTCATGCAAAAGGGTCGAGGAAGGATCCTCGACGGTTTCGTCGTCCTGGGCATCGACCGCAGGAATGGCGATCAGGCTTGCCAGCAGAACGAGGGCCGCCAGCGCTATCGGGTTTCGGAATCTTGGCATGACCTTTCCTTACCACAGCGAAACTTTCATTTGACTGACATTGGCTGAAAGCGAGGCAAAAGGCGTCGGATGCCAGAAAGGGCCATTCGCAACCAAAGGAGTGACCAATGGCTCGTATCACTGGCAACAAGAACAACAATCGTCTCGACGGTACATCGCAGGCCGATGAGATCCACGGTCTCGCCGGCAATGATCGCCTGTATGGATTTGCCGGCAACGACGATCTTGAGGGCGGCGCAGGCGATGATCGCCTTTATGGCGGTGCAGGCAACGACGATCTCGAAGGCGATGCCGGAAACGATGTTCTCGATGGCGGCAGCGGTCGCAATGATCTCGAGGGCGGCCTCGGCGCCGACACCTTCATCTTCCGCACCGGCATAACGGAGATCGACGATTTTTCCGCCGACGATACGGTCCAGATTTCGACATCGCTCGGCGTCGATACGTTTGACGAACTGATGGCGCTCGCCCGTCAGGTCGATGGCGGTGAGGATGTGCTGATCGATTTCGGCAAGCACGAGCTCCGGCTCGACGACACCCGTCTTTCCGATCTCAAGGCATCCGATTTCGACTTCATCTGATCGCGACCAGCAAGTGGCCCGCGCGCAACTGCGCGGGTCCTATCCGCGGCGCAATCCGGCTGCCAAACGCGCGATTGCCATGACAGCACCACCGGCAAGAAGGCCCCAGAAGGCTCCCGAGACACCGGCAAACGAAACACCGGAAGCCGCGACGATGAAGGTTACAGCCGCCGCTTCTCGCGTCTCGGCTTCCCGGAAGGCACCAAGCAGCGAGCCGGAAAAGGCGCCGATCAGCGCCAATCCGGCCACGGCTTCGATGAGGATCTTCGGTGCGAGTGCCACGAAAGCGGTCACCCCGCCCGCAAAGAGGCCCAGCACCACATAGGCGATGCCGGCAACGATGGCCGCCCAATAACGGCGCGCCGGATCGGCATGCGCATCCTCGCCGGCACACATCGCAGCCGTGATCGCCGCCAGATTGACCCCATGGCCGCCGAAAGGCGCGCTCAGAAGTGAGAACAGGCCGGTGATGGTGAAGACCGGCCCCGGATTGGGTGTGTAGCCGTTGACCTTGAGCACCGCGATTCCGGTGATGTTCTGCGATGCCATGGTGATGATGAAGAGCGGCACCGCAATCGAGATCACGGTTGCGAGCGAGAAGGATGGCATGACCCAGACCGGATGCGGCACCGCACGGGCCGCCACCTCGGCCATCGCGCCTTCCGGGATCTGGACGCCGAAGAGGATCACCAGCACGAAAGCGCCGAGCGCCGCCGGCGTTGCAGCCAGCCGATTGATGGCGCCGGCCGCGAAATAGGCCACGACAATGGCAAGCCCCCAGACCGGATTGAAGGCGACCGCCTTGACGGGGGCGAAGCAGAGGCCAACCAGAACCCCGGCCAGCATGGCATTGGCAAGCGCCGGAGGAATATTGGCAACCGCCTTGCTGAGCGGCTTGAAGAGACCAGCGACGACGATCAGAAGGCTGCAGACGAGGAAAGCACCAACGGCAACGCTAAAGCCGCCCTCCGGCACACCGGACGATGCCAGAAAGGCGCCACCGGGCGTCGACCAGGCGACCGAAATTGGCATCTTCTTCCACACCGACAGAAGCAGTCCGCAAACACCCATGGCAATCGAGAGCGCCATCAGGCCGGAGGCGGCCTCGGCATCCGTGGCTCCAACACCGTGCAGCCCCTGGAGGACAACGGCAAAAGACCCGGCAAACCCGACGAAAGCGACCAGAAGCCCCATGATCAGGCTCTGGATGGAAAAATCCTTAAACATGGGTCCCCGCCCAAACCGAAAAAAATGTGGCGGCCCAAGAGCCGCCAGTCGTAGTCAAACCAATATCAACCTCAGAGCGTTTTCGCAAACCACTCGGCAGTCTTCATGATCACCGAATTGGCCATGCTCTGGTCGGCACTCAGCACACCGAAAATATGGTCGCCATCCGGAATCACCAGCGCTTCCTTGGTCTGGCTCTTGGACAGGCCGATGAACCGGTCGGAATAGGCGGCGGAAAAATCCTTGGCGCCGGTAATCGTCAGATAGGCGCCCGGATAGGAGGCAATCGCATCGTCGATCTTGCGGTTCTGCAGGCTGTCGAAGAAATCCTGCTTGAGCACGATGGTCCGCCATCCGAGATCGAGCCCAACGACACCATCTTCCTTGGCGCGATCGAACGCCTTCTGGCCAAGCGAGGCGAGGAAATCGCTCTGGAAATCCCCCACCGATGACCAGGTCACGAGCGATTTCACGTCGGCCGCGCGGTCAGACGCCAGCAAGGTCCCGACGCCACCGCCAAGGCTGAAACCGAGAACGCCGATACGTTTCGGATCGATGCCATCAGTCTTCATCAGGACATCGAGTGCGGCTTTGGCCTGGGCGAGTTGCGAATCCACCGTCGTCATACCGGTATCGCCGTCGCTCTTGCCGAAACCGGCGAAATCGATCCTGAGCGAGGCGATCCCCTTCTGGGCGAGGGCTGCGGCCGCATGCTTGTACATGTCGCCGACCTCGTTGCGCGAACTGCCAAAGCCATGCAGCATCAGCACCGCAGGTACGGGATCGACATGGTCGGGCATGTTCAGGGTGGCAGCGATACCACCTTCGAGAACCAGGGACTGGTCTGCCGCCTTGGCCGGCAGGGTGAACATGAGGCTCGCGAACAGCAAACCGCCAAGTTTCGGCAGGCTCTTTCCAAGCAAGCGAAGGAAGGAACCGCTGGTGGATGGTGCCAGGACAATCATGAAAACTCCGCATCTGCACGTCAACTTCAGAAATGCTAGGCGGATTTTGCGGCGCATACAAGCGGTGCACTTGCGCAATCCAAGTCAAACGACTTGCATGAAATGAAAAGATCCGCGGCTTTCACCGCGGACCTCAGGCAATTGCAGTCGCTTCGATCAGATGTCGGCCTGCGACGAAATGATCCGCGAAACCAGACCATAATCCTTGGCTTCCTGGGCGGAGAGCCAATAGTCGCGATCGGTATCCTTGGCGATCTTTTCGACCGGCTGGCCGGTGGCCTCGGCGAAGATCAGGTTGAGGCGATCGTTCATGCGCAGGATTTCACGGGCCTGGATTTCGATGTCCGAGGCCATGCCGCGGGTGCCGCCCGACGGTTGGTGCAAAAGGAAACGCGTGTTCGGCAGGCAGAGGCGGCGCTCCTTGGGAACGCTGACATAGATCAGCGCGCCGGCAGAGGCGACCCAGCCTGTGCCGATGATCCAGACCTTCGGCTTGATGAACCTGATCATGTCGTGGATCGAATCGCCCGATTCCACATGGCCGCCCGGAGAATTGACGAAGATACGGATATCGTCGTCGCTTGCCGCAGCAAAGGCTACGAGCTGGGCGCAGACCTTGTGAGCCAGTTCCTGCGTGATCCCGCCATAGATGAAGATCGAACGCGACTTGAAAAGGTTCGACTCAATGTCCTTGCCCATCGGCGCTTCGGGTTTCTTTTCCTTGTCGTCGTCTTCGTCGTCGAGCATTCATTTCTCCAGATTTGCGATCTCAAGCCCTGAAATAGGGCGACTCACATGCAATGACAATGCAACAAACGCGAAATAAGGGAAACCGGTGAATTGCCGGTAAAGTTTGCAGAGCTTGCACACCCTTTCCGCGTCAGAAAACCGACATCCTATTTCTGTTGCATTGCGGCAAACAGCGTATGGACAGGTTGGATAGGCTCGGCGATAGTGGGCCATTCATCGAATGGAATATTCTGAAGGGGATCTCATGTTCAAGCGCCTGTCCTTGTCCATCGCCGCCCTGGCGACAACCGCCATGCCGGCCTTCGCCAACATCAACCCAGCGGATCATGGCTCTGTCTTGTCCGGCCTTCTTCATCCTTTCGCCGGTGCTGATCATGTCCTGGCGATGGTCGCAGTTGGCCTCTGGGCCGCGCAACTGGGCGGCAAGGCCCGCTTCGGCGTTCCGGCAGCATTCGTGATCATGATGGGCGCGGGCTTTTTGCTCGCCGTCGGCGGGGTTCACCTCCCCTACGTCGAGCCGGCGATCCTCGCCTCTGTCATCGGCCTGGGCCTGCTTGTCGCTCTCGCCGTCAAGATCCCGGCAATTGCGAGCGCTGTCATCGTCGCAGCCTTCGCGCTCTTCCACGGCCATGCCCATGGTGGTGAACTCGGTTCCGCAACCGCGATGCAGTTCGGCGTCGGCTTCATGCTTTCGACAGCGCTCCTTCATGCGACCGGTGTGGCCATCGGCATGTCGGCGACTCGTTTCGGTGGCGTCGTCACCCGCATCCTCGGCGCCCTCACCGTGCTTGGCGGCGCCGCCATTGCGTTTGGCTGATCCCACACGGCCATCACGCTTGCTATTCAAGGCCGGCCCAGCGCCGGCCTTTTGCATCTCGCGCTGGTTATCAGGCCAGAAACAGCGGCCCGCTATCAGGCGCCCGTTTCTGCATCTTGATGCGGACGCCGTGCGCCTTCTCCCCTTCGGGCTCGATATGGATCGTGCATTGCGAGCCCGGATGGGCTTCCTGGATCGCCATTTCCAGCCGGTCACAGATGTCGTGCGCTTCCGCGACCGTCATGTTGGACGGCACCACCATATCGAAGGCAATGAAGGTTGCCCGTCCCGCTTGCCGCGAGCGCAGGTGATGAACGTTTAGAGCGCCCGTCGCGTGGGTGGCGATCGCATCCTTGATGAGCTTCTCTTCTTCCGGTGTCACCGCCTTGTCCATCAGGCCGGCGACAGACTGGGAGATGACTTTCCAGCCCTCCCAGAGAATGTTCATCGCCACCACGATCGCCATGATCGGATCGAGAATGGCGTAACCGGTGGCGAGCGCCAGCAGAAGCCCGATCAGTACGCCGACCGAGGTCACGACATCGGAATAGATATGTTTGCCATCCGCCACCAAAGCTGGCGAACGATGCGAACGACCGACCCGAACCAGTATGGTCGCCCAGATGGCATTGATCACGCCGGCAAGCAGGTTGATCGATAGGCCCAGCGCCGGTGCATCCGGCAGTTCGGACTGCCAGAGATGCGGCACCGCTTCCTGAACAATCATGATCGCAGCGACCATGATGAGCACACCTTCGATGACGGCAGAGAAATACTCCGCCTTGTGGTGGCCGAAAGGATGATCGTCATCGGCAGGCTTGGCGGCGTAGCTGACCATCGAATAGGCGAGTACGGCGGCAACCACGTTGACCGTCGATTCCAGCGCATCCGACAGGAGCGCCACCGAGCCGGTAACATACCAGGCCATGAGCTTCAGCCCCATGACGCCAAGCGACAGCGGCATGCCCCAGAAGGCCAGCCTGCGTACAAGGATGATTGACTTTTCCATGGCCAGCCCCGCGATTGCGAATGATTAGCAAGTGCATGTTTCAAAACGACAAACCGCGCGAACGAGGGAACGTTCGCGCGGTTTGTCTTCTTAAACTCCTATGCCGAAAAACACCTCAGCCGTCAATCGGCACGCCGGAAAATCGAAACATAAAGGCAACGTCCATCAACGGCGAGCTGATCTACCGGAAAGCGCGGTCTAGCGAAAGTTCGACGTATTTTTTTGTTAAAAAAGATAAGATTATGCAATGGCGCACATTGCAAAAATTGAAACCGAACCCATCGTTTAAAAGGTGTAATTTGCGCGAGAAACCGGACGTTAAATTGAATATTAACTCAGAGATACAATCCTTATATATTATAAAAACTGAAAAATATATTTATTATAGAAATAGATATTCAAAATAGATCCCACTGTAATTATATAGATTTATATATTGTATTTTGTAAAAATTCGATTTAATATAATTCGAGAAAAAATGAAAAAGGAGAGGATAAAAAGTGTCAGTCGTTACCGCAACTAAAGCATTTAATGTGTTTAACTTTGATTTTTCAAGTTTTTTCCGTGGTAGCGATTACAATGGAAGCGCGACGAAGTTTGATGTTGTTTATTCCAGCGGCAATATCGACACCTTCTACGGAACGAATTTCTGGTACGACGCCAGCGGCGTTCTGAAGAGCGGCACGATTACGGGTTGCACTTTCAGTTCTGGTGGCGAAAAGCCCTATATAATGAAAGACCTTAACTACAGCGCCAAGGCGATGTATCAGGCTGGCCTTACGGAAGGTCAGGATGACGATGATGCGCTCATTGCCGTCATCTTCAGAGGAAATGACACCATTAGGGGTTCGTCATTCGATGACCGCCTGGACGGCTTCGCAGGAGCCGACAGTCTCTATGGTAACGCTGGGCAGGATTCTCTCTATGGCGGCGCAGGCAATGACAAGATGTGGGGCGGCGAAGGCGGCGATGAGTTCAAGTTTTTCAATAACTCAGGCAATGACAGAATTTTCGATTTTGACGCCTTCGGCAACGACCACGATGTTGTCAATTTGGAATTCCGAACCGAAATCAAAAATTTCAACGATCTTATAGATAACCACATAACGCGGAAAGACGGTTTCCTTCTCATTAACTTGGCAGATGGAGATACAATCAGGCTAGATGAGGTGCGGCTGTCTAACCTTGAAAGAGGTGACTTTATGTTTGGCTAGCCGAGCATGGGGCTCAGCCTCGATCATGGCAGGAACGGCGGCGATTTGACCCATCGAGTTCGGATCAAGATTTACAAACAACCGGCTGGCGACTTGAATGGGTTGATTGCCATGGCCGCTGGGAAAGCGCGCGATCACCGCCGACACCGATCTGCGGCTGTCGCGCTATTTCGGCATCAGCGAAGGCTTCTTTCTAGGGCTGCAGAACGATCATGACCTGATGCAGCGCCGGCGAGAGATCAACGTGGAACTCGCGACGATCCAGCCGCGCGCAGCGTTGCAGATGATCTGAGAACATAACTCCTCAATCTCGACCATGCGCCCGACGGTTGAGCGGCTCGGCAATCTCGATCGCCCGCTTCCACGTCATACCATTCCTCTGATCAAGAAACAGTGGATGATCGCACTCGTGCAGCGTGATCACGGGTCGCAGTCCTTCTTTTTGCCATTGCACATCGCAGGCGAGGCTCTCGACCGGTTCGCCGTCGCCTGTCCGACGATATCCCGGCAGCGTGATGGGCAGCCACCCGAATGTCATGGTGCCGGATTGGTCCGTGCCCGCTGTCTCGACGTAGTCACAAAAGTTTTGTCTGGATTGGGTCACCCAGACGCTCCACGAGAACGGCTCGTCTACCCCGTGAATGGGAATTTCCAACAGGGCTCGAATAGCAAAGACATCGTCGTCTGAGATCGTACCAGGCGTTTGCCGGACATGGCAGAGATCATCGTCGAAATGAACCCGGCATTCGACCTCTTCGTCGGACAGGTGGCCGAAAAATGGCGGCAATCCAATGCTGAACGACGGCGAGCCAGTTACGGTCCTGCCACAGCAACCGCAGACATAGGAGAAAGATTTTCGTCGGTTCCAGAACACCTCGTCTCCCTCCTCTGGTAGCGCGGGTGCACCGTGATAACGACGCACTCGCAGGGACATTCATTGCGTTCAAGCAGCCCTCACCTTAAACGTTTGGCGAGATGGGCCACCACATACTCGATCATCTGCATACCGCCACGCACGTGCGCCCCTATCTCCCGAACGCGTCCATCGCACTGGCCTTGCATGCATGGGTCATGGCGATAACGACAGCCGCCCCGCTCGATAGGCCTTTGCGGCCCCAAAGCGTCTTGTTCACCGTCTTCGCCGGCGGAAATGGCGGCAGCGTCTCGCGAATGCAACTCAGAACCAGAGCCCGAACGGCCTTGATGCCACAACCGGCACCTTGTGCGTTCAGATCCTTGTCATGGATTTCGGCGAGACGACGATCGATGCCGGAGAGAAGAAAATCACGTTCCTTCTTTTCCAGTCCACGGGCGACGAGAACCTGACGCAACGAAGAGCGTGCAGTCGCGAGGGTGCCGGTATTGCCGCAGGATGCCTCAGCCTGCACCGCCCAATGTAATGAAACGAACAAGCCGAAAACGATCAAATATCCGAAACGCACCGAAACAACCTCATTCAAACCACAGCAATCTGAGGTAGGCTTCCCATACGGCTACGTCTTTGTACAGCCTAGATAGGATCACAAGGCATTGCTCCCCAACCTTTGCGAAAACCGCATCGGCTGAGGAGCTTGTCGTTTCAGGACCTGTCGCGTTCTAAGTTGCGGAGATTGGCCGCATCAAGCGGCCTTCACCTTCGAACGTTTGGCGAGATGGGCCACGACATTCTCGATCATCCGCATGCCGGCATCCGAACCCAGCGTCATGATCGACTCGGGATGGAACTGCACCGCGGCCACCGGTTCCTTGGCATGCTCGATGCCCATGATGGTGCCGTCTTCGCTTTCGGCGGTGATGATGAAATCACGGCTGAGCGTTGCCGGATCGGCGAAGATCGAATGGTAGCGGCCGACCGTCACTTCCTTGCCGAGACCCGAGAAGACCACACCCGGTTCGAGAACGCGGATCCTGGACGGCTTGCCATGCATCGGGATCGCCAGTTGCCGTAACTCGCCGCCATAGGCTTCGGCGAGCGCCTGCAGCCCCAGGCAGACGCCGAAGATCGGCAATTGCCGCGCCCGTGCCTTCTTGATCGTTGCCTTGCAATCGAAATCCGACGGCGAACCGGGTCCGGGCGACAGCACCAAGAGATCCGGGTTCATCTTGTCGAACACCTCTTCCGGCACCGGCGTGCGAACCGTGGTCACGGTGGCGCCGGTCTGGCGGAAATAGTTGGCGAGCGTGTGGACGAACGAATCCTCATGATCGACGAGCAGGATATTGACCCCCTCGCCCACCTTGGCAACGTCGCGCTTGGTCATGGACGAATTCCCCGATCTGGCATCCCGGATGGCGGCAATCATCGCCGAAGCCTTGAGTTCGGTTTCGGCCTCCTCCTCTTCAGGAATGGAATCATAAAGCAGCGTGGCCCCGGCCCGCACCTCGGCAATGCCATCCTTGACGCGGATGGTGCGAAGCGTCAGACCCGTATTCATATCGCCGTTGAAGCCGACCCAGCCGATGGCGCCGCCATACCAGACGCGCGGGCTCTTTTCATGCGCCTCGATGAATCGCATAGCCCAGAGCTTCGGCGCCCCGGTGACGGTGACGGCCCAGGCATGGCTGAGGAAACCGTCAAACGCATCCATGTCGGGACGCAAGCGACCCTCGATATGGTCGACCGTATGGATCAGACGTGAATACATTTCAATCTGGCGGCGGCCGATGACCTTGACCGAGCCCGGTTCGCAGACACGGCTCTTGTCGTTGCGATCAACGTCCGAACACATGGTGAGTTCGGACTCATCCTTCTTGGAATTTAAAAGCTTCAGGATCTGTTCGGAATCCGAGATCGCATCTTCGCCGCGCTTGATCGTACCCGAAATCGGGCAGGTTTCGATGCGACGACCCGATACGCGAACGAACATTTCCGGCGAAGCACCGATCAGATATTCCTGATTGCCGAGATTGATGAAGAAGGAATAGGGCGACGGATTGACGGCCTTGAGCCGGCGGGAAATCTCGGACGGCTTGCTGTCGCAGCGTTCCATGAATTTCTGACCCGGCACCACTTCGAACAGGTCACCGCGCCGGAAGCTTTCCTTGGCCTTGACGACAAGGTTGGCATATTCGCCTGGGCGATGATCGCCACGCGGAGGAATGGTCGCCGTCGGCTTGAACGGCTCGGGCACGATGTCGCCCTGCTTGCCCAGCGTGGTGGCGCCATCCTTCTCGAACTCGTAGCGATCGATCCAGGCGCTGGCAGAATAATTGTCGACGACCAGGATTTCGTCGGGAAGGAACAGCACCATGTCGCGCTGGTCCGCCGGACGTTCGAGCTTGAGGTCAATGGCATCGAACTGGAAGGCGAGATCGTAGCCGAAAGCGCCATAGAGGCCGATCTGCGAGTCTTCCGCCGAATGGAAAAGGCCCGTAATGGCCCGGAGCACGGTGAAGACTGTCGGGATCTTGGACCGTTCTTCTTCGGTGAACACCCGGTTGGGCTTGCTAACCTTGAGATCGAGCCTGCGCCCCTGGCGTTGACCGAGTTCGACATCCTCGACACCGGAAAGATGCGCCTGAAGGATGTCGAGAAGCACTTCGCCGCGTTCGTTATAGGCCTCGAGCCACATATCGCGGCCAAAGGAGGAGATGCCCACAGGCGGATCGGCGATCGCGACATCCCAGCGCGTGTAGCGGCCCGGATATTCGTAGTTGGACGACAATACAGCTCCACGCCGCTCGTCCAGCCGGTCAACATAGGAGGAAAGGGCATCCGAATAGTCGACCGCCCGGCGAGAGCGGGAAACCGTCACGCCTCCCTTGGTGACATATTGCTCGCTTCCGTCTTCCAGTATCCGCGTTCCCATGAAGTCTCTCCGTTGTGGCCCGTTCCCCGATTTGGCCAAACAAGAAAAAAGCCGCCTCGGTTGGGGCGGCTTCGTCACTTGTCTTGTCACATGACTGGTCGAGGCCGCGATTTTAGCGGGCCCACCACCAGATGTTCATGATCGAAGACGTGTTCATGACGTTTCTCTTATCGCGGCGTTTTGGCCGTTGCAAGCGGGAAATCTCGGCACCTCCTGCAAGGGCGACAGTCCGATTCCGATTTCATGACAAAATACAACTTTCGTATAAACTTCAAATTTTTTTTAGTTTTTAATTACCTGATAATTTTCGCATGAAACAATAACGGAAATTCAACCAAAACTGAATTTTCCCACCCGAAAACAACAACACACAACCAGAAATCAAGTATTCAGACCAGGGGTAACAGTTCAATGAAATTGACGATTGCTCGCAGCATCACCATGTTCGGCGCCATCGTAATGGTCGGCTTCCTTGCCGCAGTCGGCGTCATGACTTTCGCACTCGAACAACTCAAGATCAACGGTCCGTATTATGAGCGTATCGTCAACGGCAAGGATCTCGTCGCTGATATCCTTCCGCCGCCCATGTTCATCGTCGAGACCTACATGCTTGCCAACGAGCTGACCGAAGACCCTTCGCTCGCCACAAGCCACATCAAGCGCATGGAGGAACTCGAACAGGAGTACCGCGGCCGGATTGCCTATTGGGACAAATCCACGCTTTCGCCGGAGTTCAAGCGCTATCTTACTGATAACCTGATTCCCGCAACCGAGACATTCTTCAACGCTCTGCGTACGGACTTCATTCCTGCCGCGAAAAATGGGGATGCGGCCGATCTTCGCGCCCATCTCATGGATCTGCGCGGCCTCTACAGGGCTCAGAAGGCTTCCGTCGAAACCTTGGTGAAGATGGCAAATACGGAGCTTGCCGCCGCCGAGGACGAAGGCAATGTGACGGCCATATTCTTCAAGCGCATGGCTATGCTCATGTCGGTCGTCGCCATTGTCCTGTTGATCATCGGTGTCACCTTTGCCCACCGCCGCGCCGTCGTGGCCATCCAGCGCATGTCCGCCTACATGAAGAAGCTCGCGGCCGGCGACTATTCGGAAGCCGTGCCCTATGTCAGCCGTCAGGATGAAATCGGCGAGATGGCCGCTTCCGTGAACATCTTCCGTCAGGCTGGCCTGGAAAAGATCGAGCTCGAGGAAGCCAACCGCCAGCAATCGGCTCTCACCGATGCCGAACGCAACCTGCGGCTCGATGAGAAGAACCGCCAGGCTGCAGCCCTCGAAAAGGTCGTAAAGGAACTCGGCGCCGGTCTCGAACGCCTGTCTCAATGCAACATTCGCATGACGCTCGATGAACCTTTCGAAGGCGAATTCGAAGTTCTCCGCCGGGACTTCAACACATCGATCTCGACTTTCCAGCAGGCCCTGACACAGGTTCTAGACAAGGCTTTCGAAATCAACCGCTCGTGCGGCGAAATGAAATCCTCCGCGGATCAACTGTCCAAGCGCACCGAACAGCAGGCGGCAGCCCTTGAAGAGACTGCAGCGGCGCTTGAAGAGATCTCGGTCAATGTCAAGAACTCCGCCGAGCGGGCAAATGTAACGCGGAACCGGGCGCAGGATGTCCGTCGCGATGTCATCGCCTCGACCAATGTCGTCCAGAACGCCGTCGCCGCGATGGAGCGGATCGAGCATGCCTCGCGCCAGATCGGCACCATCACGACCGTGATCGACGAGATCGCCTTCCAGACCAACCTGCTTGCTCTCAATGCCGGCGTTGAAGCGGCGCGTGCTGGTGAAGCCGGCAAGGGTTTTGCCGTCGTTGCCCAGGAAGTGCGTGAGCTCGCCCAGCGCTCCGCCCATGCAGCAAAGGAAATCAGCAGCCTCATTGCCAAGTCGAACGAGGAAGTATCGGGCGGCGTGCATCTCGTCCGCAATACCGGCGAGGCGCTCAACAAGATCGAGAAATATATCACCGATATCACTTCCGATGTCGAAGCGATGGCGCATGCGACGGAAGAGCAAGCGACGGGCCTTTCGGAAGTCACCTCGGCCGTCAACCAGATGGACCAGATCACCCAGCAGAATGCAGCCATGGTGGAAGAATCCGCCGCCGCCACCCATGCACTCGCCGACAATGCAGGCCAGTTGACCGATCTCGTCAACCGCTTCCAGCTCAACCGGCGTAATCGGCCGCGCGATACGGACGATGAACGCAGCCGCACCCAGCAACTGCGTCGCAATGCTGATATGGGTTATCGAGCTGCCTGATCTTCATGAACAGCCAGCGCCGCGACAAGCGGCGCTGGCTTTGCCTGTTCTCTCAGAACAGGAAATCACCCTTCTGCATATCGTTGATCTGGAATCCATCCACCACGATCTGTGCGGTGCCGACCTTGATCACGAGATCGCCATCGACATTGCTCATTCTGGACTTGAGCTCGTTGTATGTATCGATGCCGGAGAGTCTGCTGACATCGATGTAATCGGCATGCGTGAAGTCGATGATCGTATCCGTCCCGCCGCCGGCATAGAACATGAAAAAGTCTCCGCCGTTGCCGCCGGTCAGAGCGTCATTGCCGAAGCCGCCATCCAGCCAGTCCTCGCCGGCCCCGCCAACGAGTTCATCACGTCCGGACGAACCCAGCAGAGTATCGTCACCGCCCACGCCAATCAGCATATTGTCCTGCTCATTGCCGATGAGGAAATCGGCACCGAAGCCACCAACCGCATTTTCGATCACGGCACCATGCGCAATCGAGAAGCCACCATCGATCGCGTGAAGTTTCTTGTTCGAGAAATCCAGAACCTGCGAGAAGAAGCCACCGGCGTGATGCCACTGATCAAATATGCCTGCTTTCAGATCTTTGTCGAAATAGGAAACCAGATCGACAGCCTTGAGCTGGGCAAAGAGTGCCTTCAAATCCGCGCTGATCCCTGCCGTATTGAGCGTCGCATCATTGAGATTGATGATCGACGATTTGCCTGAACCCGAATACTGGATCGTGTCCTCCCCACCGGAATCCCAGATGCAGTAATAAGCGCGGCCGATCATGACATCGCCCTCATCAAGCTGCAGATTTCCACCCTTGGCGTCCATCAGCGTATAGAAGGATTTGCCTTCGGCATAGGCTTCCTTGCCGTAAAGCCCCTGGAGCGCGGCAACATCAAGCGCCATCATCGACACGGCGTGACCGTACTTAACCCCGTCCGAAGCCCCCTTATAGGACATGACAGAGTACATCTCGTTGTCCATGTATTGGCCGACTTCCGGCAAGGGCGGTATGCCGGTTTTCTCCTGGTGTGTATGCTTGAGGCCAAGGCTATGACCAATCTCATGGATGACGGTCCAGTTGGCATACTCCCCGCCGCCCTTCTCGGGCGTTGCCGTCATCTGCGAAAGCGCGCTGTTGAAGGCGCCGATCGACCAGGCATTGCCCGCGCCGTGCATGGCGTTACCGGGAAACTGGAAGAAACCTTCCGTGGTGGAATCCGGCCGGTCATCCGTGCTGGTCAGAACGAAATCGACTTGGTTGACATTGCTCGTGAAGGAGAAATCCAGCTGGCTGACGGAATCGATCATGCCATAGGCACGTTCAGACAAAGTCGCGAACGCGAATGTTGCATCGGGCTTGGCGCCGTTACCGAAAATGGCCTTGAACATGGCCGCAAACTCTGTGTCGAGCGTCAGCGCACTTTGGGTGCCAAAACCGTACTGGAGACTGGTCTCTCCCCAGATCTTGTTTGCCGTGATGGCATTCAGCAGCTTCACCCCGCTCTGGGGGATAGAACCCGTATTCAGGTCCTTCGTTGTCAATTGAGCCATGGAAGTACTTTCTCTTCGAAGATATGAGCAGCAAGAATCATCGGATGCATCTTGCCTGCGCCAATAAAACAAGCAAGAACCCCCGCATTCCCGCCGGTCGAAGAAGAAACGTTTTGGAAAGCTCCGATATTCAGATCATTCGGGGGCGAAACACCGGCAACGCCCCCGATTTATTCCAAGCGCCGATGATAGGAACCGACGCTTGGTATTACGACGCAAATCAGAACAGACCTTCGATCTGCCCCATGTCGTTAAGGAAAATCCGCTCCGACGATGGCGACTTGGGCAAGCCAGGCATGGTCATGATCTCACCGGTGATGACGACGATGAAGCCGGCACCTGCGGACAGGCGCACTTCGCGAACCGGAACGGTGTGGCCCGAGGGGGCACCACGCAGGTTCGGATCGGTCGAGAAGGAATATTGCGTCTTGGCCATGCAGATCGGCAGATTGCCATAACCTTGATCTTCCCAGGCCTTGAGCTGGTCGCGGACGGACTTGTCTGCGATCACTTCGCCGGCATGGTAGATCGACTTGGCGATGGTTTCGATCTTCTGGAACAACGGCATGTCATCCGGATAGAGCGGCGCAAACTGCGACTGGCCGGATTCGGCGAGCTGGACGACTTTGTTGGCGAGCTCCTCAATGCCGGCGGAACCCTGCGCCCAATGCTTGCAAAGAACGGCTTCGGCGCCGAGGGTTGCGACATAGTCCTTGATCGCCTGGATCTCGCCTTCGGTATCAGAGACGAAATGGTTGATGCCGACCACCACCGGAACGCCGAACTTCTTGACGTTCTGGATGTGGCGGCCCAGGTTGGCGCAGCCCTTCTTGACGGCTTCGATGTTTTCCTGACCAAGGTCGTCCTTCTTGACGCCACCGTTCATTTTCATCGCACGCGCGGTGGCGACGATGACAGCCACATCAGGCTTCAGGCCCGCCTTGCGGCACTTTATATCGAAGAATTTTTCAGCACCCAGATCGGCGCCGAAACCGGCTTCGGTGACGACATAGTCGGCAAGTTTCAGCGCGGTGGTCGTCGCCACGACGGAGTTGCAGCCATGCGCGATATTGGCGAACGGACCGCCATGCACGAAGGCCGGATTATTCTCGAGCGTCTGCACGAGGTTCGGCTGCATCGCATCCTTCAGCAGCACGGTCATGGCACCATCGGCCTTGATGTCGCGGGCGAAAACCGGGCTCTTGTCGCGGCGGTAGCCGATGATGATGTTGCCGAGACGCTTTTCGAGATCCTTGAGGTCCATCGACAGGCAGAGGATCGCCATCACTTCCGACGCGACCGTGATGTCGAAGCCGGCTTCGCGCGGATAGCCGTTGGCAACGCCGCCCAGCGAACAGACGATTTCACGCAATGCGCGGTCGTTCATGTCCATGACGCGGCGCCAGGCGATGCGGCGGATATCGATATTCTGTTCGTTGCCCCAGTAGATATGGTTGTCGATCAGAGCGGCAAGCAGATTGTGGGCAGAGGTGATGGCGTGAAAGTCGCCGGTGAAATGGAGGTTCATGTCCTCCATCGGCACGACCTGGGCGTAACCGCCGCCGGCAGCGCCACCCTTGACGCCGAAGCAGGGGCCGAGCGAGGCTTCGCGGATGCAGACAACGGCCTTCTTGCCAATGCGGTTGAGGCCATCGCCAAGACCGACGGTGGTCGTGGTCTTTCCTTCGCCGGCTGGCGTCGGGTTGATCGCGGTCACCAGAACCAGGCGACCGTTGGGACGCGACTGCTGCTGGGCAATGAATTCGGCCGAGATTTTTGCCTTGTCATGGCCATAGGGAAGAAGATGATCGGAACCGATGCCCAGCTTGGCGCCGATTTCCATGATATTCTTCTTTTTAGCCGCGCGAGCGATCTCGATATCGGATTTGACTTCTGCCATTGACTTCCTCCCTGAACATTTTGACATTCGGCAATTCCTGAACACGCTGGATTTCGCTCAGTCAAAAAGCCGGCCTGTAACGATATGAGCCTGATCATCGATCCGCATGCAGCGCCTGTTTTGTCGCGAACTGGACAAAATGCGACATCGACGATGAATAGCCTCTTCACATGAGAAGAAAGTCCTGCGGCAATGGCAGCGGATCGACATCTTTCTCGCCGAGGCTCTCGCGAAGGTTATTCTCGATCATTTTCGTCATCGCCTGCAACGCCAACCCGTTCGGATTCGTCTCGAACGGTGTTTCGAGATGTTCACTCAAGGCATCAAGACCAAAGAAGGCATAGGCGACGATGGCGCTGGCAACCGGTGTAAACCAGCCGAGCGAATCCTGAAAGCCGAACGGCAACAGCACGCAGAAGAGATAGGCCGTGCGGTGAAGCAGAAGCGTATAGGCGAATGGCACCGGCGTATTGGCGATGCGTTCGCAGGCCGCTTGCACCAGCCCCATGCGACCGACCGATTGGTCGAGCGACTGGTAGAGAATATCGGATAAGGTACCCTCGGCGCGCAGGCGGGCCAGTTCGCCGGAAATCATCCGCAGGCAGGCATCCGTGGGTCGGCGCATCCCGGCGACCTCTGTCTTGAAGCGGTCCGGTATGAAGGAACGCCACCTGTCGCCATCTGGCCCTCCTGCCCGCAATTGTCCTCTCAGCGCGTGCGAAAAGGCAATCGTAAGACGGACAAGATCGCTTCGAACCGACAGCCCGTCAGGGATCCCGTCAAGAACGAGGGTCTGGCGGGCGAAATGCCGGGACACCGCAATCAGCTCCCCCCATTGGCGGCGCGCCTCCCACCAGCGGTCGTAGCAGGCATTGTTGCGAAACCCGAGAAAGATCGACAGGGCGATGCCGACCAGCGCGAAGGGCGCGCCATTGATGGAAGGCACCCAATCGGGCCAATGGTGATGGGCCGCCACCACCAGGAGGGAAAGAATACTGACGCCAACGAGCTGGCCCACGATATCGGGGATGATCGACCCTTTGAGAATGAAGAACAGTTTCCAGAGGGGCGGTCGTGGTCGTATGATCATGGGGACCTCGATGGACGGCAATTGATCCAGCTCTATCGCTTGTAAATGCCCGGCACCATTCCCGGGGCGACATGCTGCTGCAACAATACTGCCTCTATACGCCCTTGAGCGCGGAATCTTGTTGCGCTCGCGAGCGCGCCTTTCTATGGAAACTGAAATATCTCCGGAGACAGGAAGCAATGAAAGCGATTGAACTGACAATCGAACGTATCCTTCTGGCCAGCCGCTGGATCCTCGTCCTCTTTTACATCGGCCTGGCCGCTGCGCTGCTCGTCTACGGCGTCTCGTTCATTTTCAAGTTCCTGAAGGTGGTGACCCATGTGGTCGATTACACCGAGGCCGAGATGATCCTCGCCATGCTGGGATTGATCGATGCCGCACTTGTTGCCAGCCTGATCGTGATGGTGATGATCTCCGGCTACGAAAACTTCGTCAGCCGCTTCGATGAAGACGATGCCGAGGTCTCATTTCTCGGCAAGCTCGACTCGGGCAGCCTCAAGATCAAGGTCGCATCCTCCATCGTGGCCATCTCCTCGATCCATCTGCTGCAGGTATTCCTCAATTCCGGCCAGTACGACAACATGAAGCTCATCCTGTTGACGTTGATCCATCTTGCCTTCGTTATCTCCGCGTTGATGCTTGGCTTCCTCGAACGGATCATGTCGGGTTTGAAATCGACGACCGGCAAGGACGACGGCGAGCATTAGAGTGGAAATCGCACCGGAGCATGACGCATGAAGGATCTCGACAAGATCGATCGAAAAATCCTCAATCTGCTGCAGTTCGACGGACGTTTGACAAATGCCGAACTGGCGGAAAAGGTGGCCCTGTCTCCCACGGCAACCTCCGAACGTGTCAAGCGGCTGACCCGTGACGGGTTCATTACCGGTTACATGGCGCTCGTTTCGCCTGCGTCGCTCGGGCTCAATCTTCTCGTGTTCGTCGAGGTCAAGCTCGACCGCACCACCCCCGACGTATTCGAAGCCTTCGCGACGGCTGTGCGACGCAGTCCCGCCGTGATGGAGTGCCATATGGTGGCAGGCGGCTTCGACTATCTGGTCAAGGCGCGGGTGGCCGGCATGGAGGCTTACCGCCAGTTTCTCAGCGAAGTGATCCTGCCCCTTCCCGGTGTACGCGAAACCCATACCTATGCTGTCATGGAGGAAGTGAAGTCGGCATCACGCCTGCCCATCTGACCACCTCGTCGCGCGGTGTGCGGAAATGGAGCGCACCCGGAAACAAAAATTGAATTGCGCGCTCAAGTCCTTTTGAATAGGACTGATATATTAGCGCAATGCCGGATGGACATGGTCCTTCCTTGTTTTGAGAGGTTTCCTCATGCCGCTTTACGACGCTATTGAAAGCGCGTCGTGCAAGGAGACTCTTGTCGCGGCGTTTTTCCGGGTCAGTGCCGAGTTTGGTTTCAAGGCGGCCACGTTGTTGAAGCTGCCGTCGCGCACCGACCATACCGTGGCCGAACTCATTCTCGAAAGCGAGTTAACGCGCGATTTCTTCGAGCGGTGCGACAGCTTGGGCGATGTCAGCAAATGCCCCCTCTACGAGGCGGCGCGCGGCACCATTCTGCCGAGCTATTGGGCTCTTGATCAACTGGCGGAACATCACGCCAGGCTGTCTCAAACTGTCAATCCTGTCTTGCAGCACTATCTCGATACCGGACTTCGCGCGACCACACTTCTGCCGCTGACATCGCTGGACGGCTCACGCCATATCGCCCGGTTTGATGGCGTTGCTCCGAAACTCTCGCGCCGTTCGCTGAACGATCTCGTCGCACTGACCATGCGATTCTTCGATTCCTACGATCGCAAGCGCTTTCCGATGACGGCCAACCCCGTCGGACTCACAGAGCGCGAACTTGAATCGTTGCGGTGGACTGCAATGGGGAAAACAACTTCGGAAATCAGCCGGATCGTCGGCCTTTCGGAACATACGGTCAACGCCTACCTCAACAATGCGATCCGGAAGCTTGATTGCACCAACCGGACACAACTCGTCGCCAAAGCATTGCGGATGCGTCTTATTAGCTGATCCTGCCGCACCAGGCGGCAAGACCAATGTCATGGATCCGACGCAACATCCTGTCGGACCCAGACGAAGGTTTCAAGCTGCCGACTTGCTCAGCCCGGTTTCACCGTAAATCGATTCCAGCGCGCGCAGAAGTTCGAGAACCTGAGACGCATTGCTGGAATAATAGATGGTCTGGGCATCACGACGCGTGCGCACAAGCTTTTGCGCGCGCAGCTTGGAGAGATGCTGAGACAATGCCGATTGGCTGAGACCGACCTGATTGGCCAGAACGCCGACCGGCACCTCTCCATTCACGAGATTGCAGAGGATCAGGAGCCTTTTAGGGTTGGCCATTGCCGACAAAAGTGCCGCGGCAGCATTCGAGTTTTCCGAGACTACATGAGTGTTCATATGAAATATCTTTCGCCCCTCGTTCTTGCACGCCTGCCCAACAAGCGTGCAGCAGCTTGAAACAGAATGGAAAAACATAAGCAAAGGAAACTGTTTCTGTATATTACTAAATTTAGCGTACTTATGTAAGCAGTTCGGAATATACGGCAATCAGGCCGTTTAAATCCTCAGGACGCTTTTCGGTTTCAATTCTGATTAGACTCTCGTTTTGCGCGAGCTCCATACCTTCGGCATCCAGTCCACTTATCTCCCAATCGCCTGTTTTTCCTTTAAAAAAATGACGCGCGAGTTGATTGGGAACATTCTCGCCAAGCGCGCAAATATTAGCAATAACTTGCAACTCATGCGAAAGTAGTATGGGCGTCAAATTCGAACGGATGATCAGATCTTCCGCTGAAATTTTATAGGCTTTTCCGAATCCTCCGTTCAAACTGGCGCCTTCCGGCATGATCCGGAAGAAGGCGAAGTCGGGAAAATCGGCATAAAGCTTGGCTTTTGGGTGCCGTCTCAGAAACCGTCGCCGAACACAGGAATGTGATTCGCTATCGGATTCGACTCGCTCTGCCCTCCCCTGGAGGCTGAGCCTCGGCCAAGCCAGCGGGTCACCTTTTTGCGGTTCGCCAAGCAACAGGCAGCAGCGCGGATCGGCAAGCAGTGCCTGCGTATGCTGCGCCAGTCGCGAAATCAGAATGACAGGCGTGGCATCGATATCGGTTGCCACGAGAACCCGACTGGAGAGGGGCGCACCGCTTTCGGGGTCGATGACCGCGATCGCCGCAAAACGCGCCCCGCGCGCCAATGTTCTGGCGAGGGTGCGGGCCTGATCGTCGGTTGGGCGGATAAGTTCCGGTTTTTCAGTCATTGCGCATGGTCCCCGAGGGGCGGCAGCCATGATCCATGCCTGCCGCTTGTCGCGCAATTCCAATCAGACGCGGCGGTGGCGCGTCAATCCCG
Source organism: Fluviirhizobium alvei (assembly GCF_030551875.1). Taxonomy (GTDB): domain Bacteria; phylum Pseudomonadota; class Alphaproteobacteria; order Rhizobiales; family Rhizobiaceae; genus Rhizobium_E; species Rhizobium_E alvei. The sequence continues at coordinate 141,182 of NZ_JAUOZU010000007.1, forward strand.
CAACGATATCCTGCGCTGTAATGACGCCAATGACTGCGCCATTGTCCACCACGCCCACCACACCGGGCTGGCGTGCCATCACATCGAGGATGGTCACCAGACTGGTGTCCGGCGTTGCGGTTCCCGATACGCTGACACTGTTGTCCGTCCCCGGTCGCATGACATCGGAAGCCGTCAGCATGTTGATCGGATTCATGTTTTGAACGAAGTCAGCGACATACTGGTCGGCCGGATTGCGCACGATGTCCTGCGGAGTTCCACATTGCACGATGCGTCCCCCTTCCATGATGGCAATGCGATTGCCGATGCGGAAGGCTTCGTCGAGATCGTGGCTGACGAACAGGATCGTCTTCTTGAGGCGCCGCTGGAATTCCAGCAGTTCGTCCTGAAGGCGCGTGCGGATGAGCGGATCGAGTGCGGAAAACGGCTCGTCCATCAAAAGGATCGGCGCGCCGGTGGCAAAGGCACGGGCAAGGCCGACACGCTGCTGCATGCCGCCGGACAGTTCCTGAACCTTTCGATCAGCCCATTTCGACAGGTTGACCAACTCCAACTGCTCGCCGACCCGTTTCTTGCGTTCTGCTTCCGGAACACCGGCGAGCTCGAGCCCGAAACCGACATTCTCGGCGACCGTGCGCCAGGGTAGCAGTGCGAACTGCTGGAACACCATCGAAACGGTATTCATGCGCAGTTGCCGCAACTCCTCGGAGCTGCATTTGTAGGGATTGATCGCCTTGCCCTTGTCGTAAACCTGCACGTCGCCGCGCACGACCGGCGCAAGTGCATTCACGGCCCGCAGGAGCGTGGATTTGCCCGAGCCGGAGAGACCCATCAGAACCAGGATCTCGCCTTCCTCGATTTCGAGCGAGGCATTGGCGACGCCCAGCACCAGGCCGGTAGCGGCACCGATCTCGTCGCGCGTCTTGCCCTGATCGGCCATGGCAAGCGCCCGTTCGGGGCCGGAGCCGAAGACGATCGAGACATTGTCGAACTTGACGGCGGTCATGCAACATCTCCATCGTCGGAAGAGCGGAAGATACGATCGAGAATGATCGCGAGAATGACGATGCAGAGGCCGGAATCAAAGCCCTTGGCGATATTGACGGTGTTGAGCGCGCGAACCACCGGCACGCCAAGACCGTTTGCGCCGACGAGTGCTGCGATCACCACCATCGACAGCGACAGCATGATCGTCTGGGTCAGGCCCGCCATGATCTGCGGCATGGCAAACGGCAGTTCCACCTTGGTCAGAACCTGACGCTTGGTCGCGCCGAAGGCTTGCGCGGCTTCAACGAGCGACGGCGGCGTCGAAATGATGCCGAGGCGGGTCAGCCGGATGGGAGCCGGAATGGCGAAAATCACCGTCGCGATCAGGCCGGGCACCATGCCGAGGCCGAAGAGAATGAGCGCGGGGATCAGATAGACGAAGGTCGGGATCGTCTGCATCAGGTCAAGGATCGGCCGTACCATGGAATAGAGCCAGGGGCGACGCGCACAGGCAATGCCGATCGGAACACCTACGACCATGGAAACGCCGGTCGCAGCCAGCACCAGCGCCAGCGTTTCCATCGTCTCTTTCCAATATCCCTGATTGTAGATCAGCAGCAATCCCAGCGCGACGAAAAGCGACACACCTATTGAACGGCGGATCCAATAGGCTATTCCGGTAAACACCAGCATCATGAAGAAGGGATAGGCCGGTTCAAGCGCGTGGTCCTTCAGATAAGGAGCCTGAAGCACGAATAGCATGGCCTCAATGGATTCACTGAGTACCTTTGCAATAAAATCAAACAGAAACTTGAGATTCGTCGTCAACCAATCGACGAAGCTTTTAGCCCCTTGTCCGATCATGATTTTGTTACTGGCGTCGAACAGCCATGGCATTAGATCATGCGGAGTGATCATGCGGTTCCCCTCTCACGCAACGATAAGCAAAACGGGCAGCACAAAGCTGCCCGTCGTAATGCGTTGATCAGAGGTCCAGGGCAGCCTTGACGGCGCCAGCGGCATCAGCACCGTCGCGGGTCGTCACACCGGCAAGCCACGGGGTCATCGCATCCGGGTTGGCCTTCAGCCATTCCGAAGCGGCTGCTTCCGGCTCCATGCCGTCGTCGAGGATCTTCTTCATCACCTCGTTCTCCATCTGCAGCGAGAACTTGAGGTTCTTGAGGAAGGTGCCGACATTGCTGCATTCGCCAACATAGCCGGCGCGCGTGTTGGTGTAGATGGTCGCGCCGCCGAGGTTCGGACCGAACACTTCGTCACCGCCCGTCAGGTAGGTGAGCTTGAAGTTGGCGTTCATCGGATGCGGTTCCCAGCCGAGGAAGACGATCGGCTTGCCGTCCTTGTCGAGCTTGGCGGCCTGCGCCAGCATGCCCTGCTCGGAGGATTCAACCAGTTCCATGCCCTTGAGGCCGAACTTGTCTGCATCGATCATGCCGAGGATGAGACGGTTGCCGTCATTGCCCGGCTCGATGCCGTAGATCTTGTTTTCCAGTTCGTCCTTGTGCTTGGCGATATCGGCAAAATCCTTGATGCCGAGAGCTGCACCCGCTTCGTTGGTCGTCAGCGTATACTTGGCGCCTTCAAGGTTCTCGCGCACCACATCCACGGTCTTGGCTTCGCGATAGGGCTTGAGGTCGGCTTCCATGGTCGGCATCCAGTTGCCGAGGAAGACGTCGATATCCTTGTTGGCCATCGACTGGTAGGTCACCGGCACTGACAGAACCTTGACGTCTGTTTCGTAGCCGAGCGCCTTGAGGATGACGGAAGCTGTTCCGGTGGTGGCCGCAATATCGGACCAGCCGACATCGGCGAAGCGAACCGTCGCACAGCTGTCCGGTTCGGCAGCCTGTGCCAAACCCGTTACCGCGAAGACTGAGACCGTCGCGGTCAGCAGGAGTTGGAGCATTTTGGATTTCATGATGTTCTCCCTCTTATTTGATAACCTAGCCAAGCACCATTTCCGGACACATTCAAGCGGATAGGCGTCGCCAACAATCCGATTAGCGACGTTTCCATGCCGCATAAAGATTTATCCTATGATTTGTGCGCAGGTGCGAACAAGAAATCTGTGGTTTCAGCACAGGCCATCTGGCACCAATCGCCGTCTTTTCGCAAAAGCGGATGAACGGCAACGGAACCCGACCATGGCAAAACTCTATTTCTCCTATGCGGCGATGAACGCAGGCAAATCCACCATGCTGATGCAGGCCTCCTATAATTACCAGGAGCGCGGCATGAAGACGGTGATCCTGCTCGCCTCGTTCGACAACCGCGCCGGCCTCGGAAAAGTCGCCTCCCGCATCGGCCTTGAGGCCGAAGCCATCGCATTTCATCCCGGCGACGATCTGTTTTCGCTTGTCAACGACATGCATGATGCCGATCCGATCGCCTGCGTCTTTGTCGATGAGGCCCAGTTCCTCGAACGCGATCAGGTCTGGCAGCTTGCACGCATCGCCGACCGCCTCGGTATACCGGTGATGGCCTATGGGCTTCGGACGGATTTCCAGGGCAAGCTGTTTCCGGGCTCGCAGGAGCTGCTGGCAATTGCCGATGAACTGCGCGAAGTCCGCACGATCTGCCATTGCGGACGCAAGGCAACCATGGTCGCACGCCTTGATTCGAACGGCCGGATCATCCGCGAGGGCGCCCAGGTCGATATCGGCGGCAACGAGAAATATGTCTCCTATTGCCGGCGGCACTGGCAGGACCTGATGGAGGCGGTCGAAGAGACCTGAACATTAGTCTATTCGCGCATGTTTTTTGCTTTATTTTGATCAAAGACAATGTTGCGTCCCGTTCGCCACGCTAAATGGCGATCGTGCACTCTCGCATCTGGCCGGCGGCTTTGCATGCGGAGGTTCCAGGAAAGGACTACGGATGAAAATCAGAATGCTTATGATTGCAGGCGCGGCCCTCAGCCTCGCCGGTGCCGCCCATGCCGATGGTGATGCCAAGGCCGGTGCGACCGTCTTCAAGAAATGCATGGCCTGTCACACCGCGACCGAAGCCAAGAACAAGGTCGGCCCGGCGCTGGTCGGCGTTGTCGGACGCAAGGTCGCGACCGAAGCGGGCTTCAAATATTCCCCGGCCATGATCGAGTACGGCGCTGACGGCAAGGTCTGGGACGAAGCGAACCTGACCGCCTACCTCGCCGACCCGAAAAAGGCTGTTCCGAAGAACAAGATGGCGTTCGTCGGCCTCAAGAAACCCGAAGACATCGTCAACGTCATCACCTATCTCAAGGACCCGTCCAAGGCCAAGTGATAGATCTGTCGGGTCTTTTCTCGAGCGGGCATGCTCCGGCATGTCCGCTATTTTTATGTGAATAAAGGCCCGCCCTTGCGCGTTGGCAATTGAGCACCAAATGTACTGCGTCTGCGGCAGGAACTTCGGTTGAGGCTTTCAAAAAACCTCAAACCGGCTATTGTCGTCGCGAACGAAATTGTCTCAACCGACCGCGCCAGAATGCGCGATCCCAGGGGAAAAATATGGCCACGCTTCAGTCCTTCGATGCCGAAATCGAAAAAACCCGCTCGATCGTTTCCGACATGCGCGGCAAGCTCGACCAGTCGACGGGAATTCTCGACAAGTTCGCGCAGGCCGATGCCAAGATCGGCGATGTCAATTTTGACATCGAAAATGCCCGCATCCAGGATGTCATCAACCAGCAGAAGGTCATGGAAGGCAATATTGCCGATCTGATCATCGGCCTCGAAGATGCGACCAACGTATTCGGCAGCGAATTCGAAAGCATGAAGGGTCAGACCGGCTGGGAAAAGTTCGTCGGCATCTTCTCCAAGCAGAGCGCCCAGCGCATGCGCACCGAACGCGTTCGCAACATGTCGCTGGCCGGCAACCTGCAAGAACTGCTTGCCAAGTCCGACACGATCGTCGGTATGCTGAAAGAGCAGAAGTCGATCCTCGAGAACCGCTACAAATCCTCCGAGACCAACCTCATCCAGGTGATCCAGCGCCGCAAGAACACGATCACCAATCTTGAAGCCGTCCAGAAGCGGATCGAGGAGCTCAATCCCCTGCTGCTCGATATCGAGAACAAGATTGCGGCCACCACCGACCAGATTGCTCGCTCTGACCTCGAGGCCGAACGCTCCAAGCTTGCGACCGAGTACAACGAAAAGCAGGCCAAGGAGCAGGAACTGCTCGCCGAGAGCCAGACGCTCGAGCGCTACACCTCGATGTTCCAGACCTTCGTCGATTCGCTCAACAACCAGTTGGCCGCCCAGAACACGCTGATCAACAAGCTGACGATCGATACCGAGCAGCGCATCGTGCTCTACAAGGCGCTCGAGGATTCGTTGAAGACCGCGGCTCAGCAGGATGTCGCCCACAAGATCAATACCCTCGGCAGCCAGGTCGATACGGCGGCGGAAGAGACGATGGCCGGCATCGGTGCCGCTTCGCAGCGTCATATCGGCGATCTTCTCGAAATGCATGAGAAGAACATGCTCGCGACACAGGATATCCAGCGCCGCAAGAAGCTGGCAGACGATGCCTTCGCACGTCGATTCCAGTCCGTGCTCGACAAGCACAATTCCGCCAACTACGTGAAACCTTCGTAAGCAGAACCGGAAGCTTGGTGGCCTCGCATCGGCGAGCGCCACCACACGGGAGGTATCGATGCCCCAACAAATCACCGCACCGGCCGAGGCGCGACGCCGGCCCTTGCGCATGCTCGGCCTGATCGTCATCGTTCTCGCAGCCCTGTTTTTCATTTTCGGCGGCAGTTTCTACACGATCGATCAGGGCGAACGTGGCGTCATCCTGCGTTACGGCGCAGTCGTTGGCACCGCTGACCCCGGCCTTGGCTTCAAGCTGCCGCTGATCGACCGGGTGGTGAAGATCACAGTCCAGAGCCGGGCCCAGGTCTACGAGAATGTCTCAACCTATTCGCGCGACCAGCAGCCGGCCTCAGTGACGCTTTCTGTCAACTACCGCCTGCCACCCGACCAGGTCGCTAAGATCTATGCCGAATATGGTGGCGAGGAAGGCATCGTCAGCCGCCTGATCGATCGGCGCGTCTATGAGCAGATGAAGAATGTCTTTGGCCGCTTCAACGCCGTCACCGCCATACAGGAACGCGCACGCCTGAATGCCGAGACCGAAGAGGCCATCCGCAAGTTCATTGCCGGGCCGGTGGTGATCGAAAGCGTCCAGATCGAGAATATCGATTTCTCGGATGCCTATGAGCAATCGATCGAAAACCGCATGCTGGCGGAAGTCGAAGTCCAGAAACTGCGCCAGAATGCCGAACGTGAAAAGGTTCAGGCCGAAATTACCGTGACCCAGGCCAACGCCCGGGCCGATGCCATTCGTGCGGAAGCGGAAGCCAATGCGGCGGCCACACGTCTCGCGGGTCAGGCCGAAGCCGATATCATCCGTGCCCGCGGCATGGCCGAAGCCGACACAATCCGGGCCAAGGCTGCGGCACTCAAGGACAATCCCGGTCTCGTCAGCCTGACAGCGACGGAAAAGTGGGACGGCAAACTGCCCAACACCATGGTGCCAGGTTCCGCCCTGCCCTTCATCGGCCTGAAATAGGAGCGTCTCGCAGACATGAATGCGATCGAACCCGCGGTCCAGCAGTATTTCCAGACCGTTCGCGCTGCCTTCGAGGGGCTTGAGCTCTATCTTGACGATCTCAATCGCTCGAACGGTATCCGCGACCTGACCGCCGGACTGGTGATGAAATATGTCGACCGGCTGAAGACCTCGATCGGCTGCTGGGAAAACAAGATCGGTTTCATGGACAGGTTCCGCATCTCGCGGGCGGAATCGGGCTTTCCTGTTTTCCAGAACGTTCTGGAACTGGAAAACGATCGCAAGACCGCGCCGGAACGTCTGGCCTCCATTCCGGAAAGCGCACGTCTCAAGGCCGAGATGGTCGATTTCATTCTGCGCAACAAGGCTTTCCCGGGCGCTATCCAGTCGCGCCTTTCCGAACGGCTCTATCTCGAGCAGGTGGTGAAAGGCGAGGTCTTCTCGCCCTTTATCCTGCCCGAAACCTCGGCCATCTCCGTCAATCCCGAAACGCGCCGACCGGTCTGCATCGTCAACTGGGCCGCCTTCGATGGCAGCCAAACTCTGCCGATGATCTATGTCGCCCGCATCGAAGATTCCTCCGACAATATGGTGCGGATGCTGGTCGACGGGCGCGGTGAATTGAACAAGGATATCGAGGTGCCACTGCCGGTCGGCGGCCTGCTCAATCCGGAACTGGCGCCGCGTTTCGATGATTTCGTCATCCGCAATTCGTCCTATGCGCTGTCGCCGATTACGGTTGCCACCAATCTCGACAAGGATTTTCCGACGCTGCATCCCAAGCAGATGCGCCGCATCGTCATCGGCCCGTTCTACTCGGCCGGGATTACCGAGAACAATGCCGTCATCAACGGCATCCTGTCGCGGGTGAAAAAGGCGGAAAATGCCTGGCTTCTGACCTGGACGGTGCAGGAAGTGTTTTCCCGTCGCGAGAAACCGGCGGTCAAGGGCTTCTTCTCCTCGACCCCGGCCGAACAGGAATTCCATATCGACACCAATGATCTCGAGGCTGCGCGCATGGGTGTCAGCGCCTTCGAGAAACATGCGCTTGTTCCACATGAAGCCTATACGGCGCTCTATGCATCCGGCGAGGCCGAACAGATCTTTGCCGGCTACAAGGTGCATGTGATTTCCGGCAACCAGGTGACGAGTGCGGTGTGAGGGGCGCTGGAGGAGCCCCCCTCACCAACTTAGGCCAGGATGTTATCGAAAATCGAATTCTGGACCCGCTTGATGAGGGGTGAAATCTCCTCAATTCACAGTTTCACGATGAGGAACCCATGTCACTGAACGCCGGACTGACCACCATTCCCGAAGATGACATCGCAAAACACATGGCGGTGGCGCAGAGTTTCGTGACCAAACTCGTCGTGCTCGAAAGCGATGGAGGTCCCACCGGCACCGCCCTTGCCGGCACCGGTCGCCGCTTCGTCTCGACGGTCACGACATCGGGCATGCGGCGCACGCGCGAGGTCGAACTTGTCCGGACCATCCAGTCGGTGCGCGCCGGTGATCAGATGCTGTCACCCAACCAGCACAGCCTGCTCTTCCGCGCCCGCCGCGCCATCATGGTCGGGCTGGCAGTCGCTGATGTCTTCGGGCGCCAGACCAACCTGGAAACCCTGCAATCGCGCAACGCATCGAGCCCGCTTTCGGGGCCGGAAGCGGAGAACTTCAAGGGCCTGCTGGCGGCTGCCGCCTATGTGGCAGCCTTAACCTTTGCCGCCTATCTCGGCGCCACGCTGCCCGGCGAAGGCGAACCGGCCGAAGATGTCACCGAGCCGGACTACCTTTTCGATACGGCGCAGGATGCACTCAAGAGCATGGTCGCCGGTCTCGACCGCGCCATCGCCGGCGCTCCCGACGATCTGGCGCTCATCAGCCGCGCACGCGCCTTCGCTCGCGGTTCGATAGCGGGCCTCGTGTCGCGCAAGGCGCGCTTTACCGGTCTCGCCGCGTTCGAAAATGTCCATATCCGCATCGAACAGGATGACTTCGACCTCAACGGCTTCGATGTCGCACCGGGCCAGAAGCGCAAGCCGCTAGTGATGAGCTTCAAGAAGCCGGAAGAAGTTATCGGCAACCACATTGCCAAATACCAGGGCATGAAGCTCGCCAAGATGATCATGGCCTATGATTTCGAGCGCCAGATGAACCCGTTCGTCGAACTTGGCGGCTTCCTCTTCACCTTCATCGGCGACGGCATGCCCGGCACCGGCAAGACGACGCTGATTCAGATGATCGCCGGCCTGATCAACGATTACTGCCAGGTGGCAGGCTATGCCTTCCACTATGAGAATTTCGGCGTCGACCAGATTTCCTCCTATCAGGGCAAATCGGGCCAGAACTGCAAGGAATTCATCAACAACATCCTCAATCCGAAGGCGATCGGTTTCGGCACCATCGACGATGTCGATCAGGTCGCCGCCAAACGTTCGGATGACCGCGCTTCGGCCGGCCAGCAGGAAGTGACCGCCGTTCTGATGGAAAGTTTCGCCGGCGCCTCGACCGTCGTCCGCGGCAACGCCACGTTCGGCATGTTCTCGAACTATCCGGAGAATGTCGACGACGCACTGCGCCAGCGCGCCGGCGCCCGCTGGCTGGTCGATGGCCCGCAAAGCCGCGACGACTATATCGACATTTTCGCGCTGCTCGCCGGCAAGAACCATTCGATTCCGCTTGGCGAGCACCAGCTCTATGCCAACCAGGAGATAAAGCGGGCAATCGCGACCAGCTACGAGGCGCATGAGACGCCGAAGGAAGAAGGGCTGATGACCGTCTGGGAACGCTTCCAGAAGGAAGTCGGCCATCTCGAGACGATCGCCGATGTCGGCACCTACCTGCATATGATCCGCGAGGCCGAACCGCGCTTCACCGGTCGCGCCATCAAGAACATCACCGATGCGATCAAGATGCGGGCGATGGATGTCGAGTTGCCGGACGAATGGTTCCAGACCCCGGAAGCCTTCATGCACAAGTCCTATGATGACAAGAGAGCGATGATCGCCGAACTGCGCGGCCCGATCACCATCGATATGATCCTGCAGGAGATCAACCGCTACGCCGACAGCGAATTCCGCTACACCGACAAATCCGACGATGTGGCCGTCAACGACATCATTCGCCGTGAACGCCAGCGCGAAAGGGCGATCCGCGAAATCGAGGCGATGCGGAAGGATGGGCGGTGGAATGGCTGATTTGCGGGGTAGTTACAAATAAGGTAGCTTTGTAAGCATCTGTTCCGAAAGGTCTGATCATGACAATCCAAACCGCGATCCAACTGCCTGATGAGGTCTATGAGCGATTGCGCAACCTCGCCGCATCCAGTGGTCTTTCTACTGACGACATCATTTCGGAGGCCATTCTCGACTATCTTGAGGATCTGGACGACGTGACAGTAGCAGAAGAGGTTCTTCGAAAGATTGAGTCCGGCGAAAGCAGGACTTATTCGCTGGAGGAAGTGGAGCGGCGGCTTGGTTTGGGCAATTGAGCTCGACAGCAGCGTCGAAAAACAACTGGAAAAACTGGCGCCTGACGACGCCAAACGAATTCTAAAACATCTGCGCGAACGCGTTGCCAAAGATGAGAATCCAAGACGGCTCGGCAAGGCACTCGTTGGGAAGCAATTTGCAAATCTCTGGCGGTATCGAGTTGGCGACTATCGCATCATCTGCAGGATCGAAGACCAACGCCTCGTCATCCTCGTTATCAAACTCGGCCACCGCCGCGACATCTACAAATAAAGCAGCAAGCACCGCATGGAACGACTTCTTGAAGCAGAACTGATTTACGGACGTTTGCTGACCGTGAACGAACCCCATCTGATTGCGCGCTACAACAAGGCACTCAAGGGGTTCGGGCTCCGGGAAACCGCGCTTGCCGAATTCGATATCGACATGACCGGCTTTTCGCCGCAGATCGCCGCCGAACTTGGCGATTGGGATTATCTCGACCCCAACAAGGTCAACCGCCGTTTCATCATCCTGACACCCGAGCAGGAGAACCTGCCCGTCGTCCATACGAGCTTTTCCAATACGGCCGGGCTGATGCATGAATTCTTCACGGCCAATGCGCGCGCCATCTCTGCCGTGACGATCAAGGATGCGCTTTACGGCGAGATCGAGGATACGGTCGCTAAAGTCGACCATATCGAGGATCTGCTGTCGATCAACGAGGTGAATTTCAAGGTCTATTCTGCCGACGACATTCTCGGCAAGGCCGCGGAACTGCGCCAGCTGGCCGATCGCGTGCAGTCCCAACCGGACGCTTGGCGCGACGACGAGCTCCTGAACCGGATGGTCGACCTGGTGAAACAGACAGGCGACATCCGGCAGAACACGCTGGTTCCCGATCAGCTGGTTTTCCGCCATGATGCCTTCTGGGCCAATCATTTCGGCGGCGTCTATGTGTTTCATGACGGACGCAACACAACGGTGATCTGCCGTTCCGACGTGCCCGGATTTCGCAAGGCGCGGCCCTGGCAGGTCTCCTATATCGACATAAACGACTATGAGACGATCTACGGCTTTCTCGCCCGCACCAAGCGCATCGATCTGCCGCAGGCGTCGTGGGTGCTGGATTCCGGCCTCTACCAGCACCGTATGACCATGACCCTCATCGGTCTTGCGCGCGAAAAGCAACCCGATTTCGATCCTGACAAGGCCGATGCTGTATGGCTGCAGACCTGGGCCCATCTCAATGCCGGCCTGGTGAGCGCCGAAGGCAGCTTTCCGTTCCTGAACGAGATGTACCGGCAACTGACTTCGATCGGCCAGATCCGCATGCCGGATGTGCCGGCACGCCTGCGTTTCCTTTTGATCCGCGCCGATGCGCGCCATCCCGATCACTGGCTGGTCAATCGTCTGATTTCCCAGATGATCCCGTTCGACTTCGTCTCGCGCTTCGTGTTCGACAAGCAGGGCTTCTACGATAGCTACGAGCGCTACGACGAAAAGTTCCGCGAATACGTTGTGAAGACGCTCGAAAGAACATATCTGAAAGACAAGCGCGAATTCCGCCGCCGCCTGTACGCCATCAATGAGGACTGACCATGCTTGATCCGATCATCGCATTCATACAGGGCATCTTCAGCGCGATCGGGCGCGGCGTCGGCATCGTGATTGCCTGGATCCTGTTTCCCTTCCTCAGCGCCAGCCGCTGGTATGCTTCGCGCGGCGCCATCCTGAAGATCGTGGTCGGAGCGATTGTCGTTCTTCTTATGGTAGCCTATGGCTTCTTCATCTACCAGACCCAGGTCTGGTATGGATTTGACCCGGATTATGTCGCGAAATACAAGCTTGAGCAGCGCAAGAACCCCGCCGGGTTCGAGTTGACGAAATCCGACACCGGCACGCCTTTGACCTGCACGACTTCGGCAATCGTCGAAGTCACGGCTGACCTCATCGATATGGAAGTGAACCAGAATACCTGGATCTCATCGTCGCCGCTCTACAAGATGGGCCTGTTCGGGATGGACTGGGACAATACGCCCTGGCTCGATAACAAGGCCTCGTTCCAGCGCGGCGTCAACCAGACCATCCGCCGGACGTCCGTAGAGCTGGTTGAAGCACTCGCCCGCGTCCGCGGCACCTCCGGCATCAATCGCACGCTTCAGACGGCGCGCGAAGCGATGCAATATTCGGAATCGGCCTGGTACATCAATTTCTCGCCGTTTGGCTTCCCCCCGACTTCGCAGAGCACCTATCGCACGGCGATTACCGAACTGCGGAAGTTCAATACCGAACTGGCTTCCTGCCAGGCCACCTTTGACGGTCGCGCGGACAACCTGCTCGAATTCCTCGACCGGATCGCCAACGACCTCGGCAGCACCTCCGCAATCCTGCGCGAGCGCTCCGAAAACTACAATGCCGGCTGGTTCGATACCCGCGCCGATGACCGCTTCTGGTTCGCCTATGGCCAGCTCTATGGCTATTACGGCATCCTGTCGGCAGCCCGCACCGATTTCTCAGGAACCATCGCCGAAAAGAATGTCGGCGCCCTCTGGACCGGCATGCTGGCCCAGTTCCGGGCGGCCTTGAACATTCAGCCCGCGATCATCTCGAACGGTCGGGAAGATGGCTGGATCATGCCGACGCATCTTGCCACCCAGGGCTTCTATATCCTGCGGGCGCGTTCAAACCTGATCGAAGTCCGCGACGTTCTAGATCGCTAAGCGATCCGGGGCGTCATACCAAGCGTCGATGATAGGAACCGCTTGGTATCACATGCCGGCAACGCGTAGGTGATCGTAAAATTCGTAGATGACACCGATCAGTTCGCCGGCATCCCCTCCGTCGCGCCATTTTGCGACGATCCGCAGGAAGCGGTATTCCCCATCGCGCTGATAGCGAAAGATCGCGTGGAAACCCGATTTGTAGCGGATCGCGGCGGGAAAGGCTGAAGACACAAGTTGGACATCGTCCGGATGCGTATGGCGCAAGAGATCCGCCACATTCACTGATCCTTCGGTCGGGGGAATGCCGACAATATTGCAGGCATCTTCCGAGTAGAACAGGCCGCCAGTGGCCACGTCGAAACGGATGACCCCATAGGCGCGATGAGCGGTGATGAGATCAGCAACCTCGGCAGTTGAGAGCTCAAGGTCAGAGTAATCCTGACTGCTGTCAAAACCAGCCACAAAATCCAGTTTCAATATCTCGCTCCAATGGTCTTGCGCCAAACAGTCAGCGCCGCTCCCGAATTTATCCAACCGGTCAGGATGTGGGTTCCACCATGACGAGTGTGGGCTGCTTGACATAAAGATCGTAGGTAATGCCGATGATTTCACCGGCGGAACCCTCCTGTTCACGCACGGCATAGACCGTCCGGACAGGCCTGTAGCCACCATCGTCAGAGCGGACACGATAGATCACATGGCCAGACGAACGTTCTCTCGCCGCTTCCTCCATGGTGCCATAAACGATTGCGACATCATCCGGGTGAATTGAATTGCGAATGGTTGTCTGGTCGATCGGTCCCGATGTTAGCGGATGGTTGAAAATACCGCACAGGACTCCCGACATGTAGCAATGGCCGGTATCCAGCGAGGCGCGCCAGAAGCCGAAACGCCTGAAACTCGACGCAAGCTCGATGAGTTCGGCATCGCTGACACCAGTGCGAAGACGATCTGCCCGTCCGTCGGTCTTGAGACTATCGTCGAGATGCAGTTCCAAAAAAATCTCCGCCACAGATCGCCAATTCTATATGGATCGTGTCTAGCACAGCAGCAGCAGAAATCATTGACAAAAATCAACGGAAATCGAGACTCTCGCATTCTTTCGGTTGAATTAGAGCTATCTACAACCAATAAGCTCCGCTTCCCCGGTCATTGGGAAACGGAGCTTGTAGGATAGCAGAGGAGCGCTTTCGATGCAGTCCATTGCCCCGGCCTGCCATTCAAGCTTTTCCTCACATTCCTTCAACCACACGAGTCTTGCGTCTGGCTGGCAGAATCAATTCCTGTGATCTCTTATGAAATTATTTTCGGCGCCTTGACCGCCATCGCGCGCTTGCTAGTCTGATGCTATTAAACGGCTACCGCCAAACGCCACGATCGCTTTCAAAAGGATCAGCGGCGTCGAACGAATAGCCGAAAACCTTCCGGAGAATATAATGTCCAACCGCATGAATACCACGCCCAATGATATGCGGGCGTTCTGGATGCCATTTACCGCCAACCGCCAGTTCAAGAAGGAGCCCCGGCTCTTCGTTGGCGCCAAGGACATGTACTACCAGACCCATGACGGCCGCCAGGTGCTCGATGGCACGGCTGGCCTCTGGTGTGTGAACGCCGGTCACTGCCGCCCCAAGATCACCGAAGCCATTCGCGAACAGGCCGGTGAACTGGACTATGCACCCGCTTTCCAGCTTGGACATCCCAAAGCCTTCGAACTGGCAAACCGCCTTATCGACATCGCGCCGGAAGGCATGGCGAATGTCTTCTACACCAACTCGGGTTCGGAATCGGTCGATACTGCGCTGAAGATCGCACTCGCCTATCAGCGTGTGAAGGGTCAGGGCACCCGCTTCCGCCTGATCGGCCGTGAACGCGGCTACCACGGCATCAACTTTGGCGGCATGTCGGTCGGCGGCATCGTCGGCAACCGCAAGATGTTCGGCACCCTGCTGACCGGCGTCGATCATATTCCCCACACTCATCTTCTCGCCAAGAATGCCTTTACCAAGGGCCAGCCGGAGCATGGCGCGGAACTGGCAGACGAACTCGAACGTATCGTCGCCCTGCATGATGCCTCGACCATCGCGGCCGTGATCGTCGAGCCGGTTGCTGGCTCCACCGGCGTTCTCATTCCGCCGAAGGGCTACTTGCAGCGCCTGCGCGAAATCTGCACCAAGCATGGCATCCTGTTGATTTTCGACGAAGTCATCACAGGCTTTGGCCGCCTCGGCGCACCGTTTGCCTCGCAATATTTCGACGTGAAGCCGGATATCATCACCACCGCCAAGGGCCTGACCAACGGCGTCATTCCGATGGGTGCCGTGTTCGTGACCGCCGAGATTCATGACGCCTTCATGACCGGTCCGGAGCATCTGATCGAGTTCGCCCATGGCTATACCTATTCCGGCAACCCGATCGCTTCGGCAGCCGGTCTTGGTACACTCGATACCTATCGCGACGAAGGACTGCTCACCCGCGCTTCTGAACTCGCCCCCTACTGGGAAGAGCAGCTTCATTCGCTGGCCGATTGCCCGAATGTCATCGACATCCGCAATATCGGCCTGATTGGCGCCATTGAACTGAAGCCGATTGATGGCGAGCCGACCAAGCGCGCCTTCAACGCCTTCCTCAAGGCCTATGAAGATGGACTTCTCATCCGCACCACCGGTGATATCATTGCGTTGTCGCCCCCGCTCATCATCACGAAGGCCCAGATCGACGAACTGTTTGCCAAGCTGCGCAAGGTTCTGATGAACAACATCTGATCACCATCGGGTTTTCGACATGGAACGGCGCTCGATCGGGCGCCGTTTTCATTTGCGCGATCCAATTGCTTCTTTCTCAAGACGCCAGAATTCCGAAACCCGTAACGGCAATTGGGTGCAAACATTTGACATATCGACGTTTTCGCGGAAAACGAGCATAATATTAGAATTGCATTTATAATTAAGGGAAAATTTATTTCAAAATGCAACCATCGCGGGATCGGAGGTATGCAAATGCGTTACTCAAACATCTCGATCTCGACACGCCTGATTATAGCGAGTCTGGCTCCTCTTCTGGCGGTTGCGTTTCTGTCTTTCACAGTGATCCAACGTGAGAGCGCGGCATACAATGCCGCCAAACGGATCACAGCGGCGACGCACGACATTGAAATCATCAGCCACCTTATCCATGAACTCCAGGCCGAACGTGGACAAAGCGCTGGTTTCATCGGCTCAAAAGGCGCTTTAAATCGAGAAAGCCTGGCGACGGTGCGCAAGAAAACCGACGCCAGCATAGCTGGCCTGACGTCGGTTATGGAAGACTTGCAGGTGTGGGGTCTTGATCCAGAGCAAACAAGAAAGATCGCCGACAGCATAGGCCAGATCACAGGACTCCGTAGTCAGATCGACCAACTGTCGATCAAGGCATCACAGTCATTCAACTACTACACTGGGTTGATTGATGAGTTACTAAATGTCACGCGCACGCTCGTATCATCCGGCTCCGAGGATCAACTTGCGATACGTCTGCATGCCTTTCTCTATCTCGGTCTGGCGAAGGAACTGGCCGGGCAGGAGCGCGGTCTGGCCAATGGCTTCATCACAGCGGGAAAAGTACCGGAAAACCAGTATCTGCCGTTCGCCCAGCTTTCCGGCGGCGAAGAGACGCTGCTTCGCGAATTCGGAAAGCTCGATGGCAGCCTTATGGCCGGCAAACTGCAACAACTCCACGGCAATGCCGACAGCGCGCTCGTGGACGAATATCGGATGAAGCTGCTCCGCAACGACGGGACCCAGTCCTTCGACGGTCTCGACGCAAAGACATGGTTCGAGAAAACCACGGCCCGCATCAACCTCATCCATGAGGCAGCGCTGGCCGAACTCGCCGAAATCCGTGCCGCGTCGGAAAAGATCGCCGCCGAACGGACTGAGGCACTGATCGTTTCGACGATTGTCGCGGCACTTTCGACCTTGATTACGCTCGCACTTGCCTTCGGCACTCTGGTAACCGTGGTTCGCCCGCTGCGCCGGACGCTGAACATTGTCGAGCAGCATGCAAGGGAAGAGGCAGCCGATGCGCTTGAAGCGACCGATGCCCGGGATGAAATCGGCCGCCTGATCCGCGCGATCATCCAGTGCCTCGACAACCATGCCCGAAAAGCCCGCGAGGATGAGGAAGCCCGGCGTCTGGTTGCCGAGCAACAGCGGCAGGACGATCAGAAGCGCTATGCCGCAGAGGCACAGCGGGCATCTCAGGTCGAATTTGCTGTCACCCATATCGGCGAAGGTCTGGGTAATCTCTCCAGAGGAAATCTTGCCTATGAAATCGCGCCGCCCTTCATGCCGGAACTGGAGCCATTGAGAAAGGCCTTCAACGATTCGATGCGCGGTCTGCGGGATACGATGCAGACCGTCGCCTCGACTGTTGTGACATTGACGAATGGCGTCTCCGAATTGCGCGTCGGCGCCGACGATCTCGCCGAACGGACCCAGCGCCAGGCGGCTTCGCTGGAGGAAGCCTCCGCTGCGCTGACGGAGGTCGAGGCAACGCTCGATGAAACCAATCTGCGCATGCGCACGGTGACATCGATGACGAATGATGCGCGCACCTCTGCAGAAACATCCGGCAAGATTACTTCTGAAACGGTCGACGCCATGGCGCGCATCCAGACATCGTCGGGCCAGATCGTCCAGATCATCAGTGTCATCGATGAAATCGCTTTCCAGACCAATCTCCTGGCGCTGAATGCCGGTGTCGAGGCCGCGCGTGCGGGCGAGTCCGGCAAGGGTTTTGCCGTTGTGGCCCAGGAGGTCCGCGAACTGGCCCAGCGTTCCGCTTCTGCCGCCCGGGAAATAAAGACCCTGATCCAGAACTCTGTGCAGGCCATCGAGAAGGGGGTCGATCTCGTCCAGAACTCCGGTCGTACCATGGATGAGATCCGGTCCCACATTCTCGCCATCGACAAGGAGATCATGACGATCGGCGAAGGATCCCGTCAGCAAGCCGGTGCAATCTCGGAGATTTCCTCGGCCGTCCGGCAGATGGATCAACTCACCCAGCGCAATGCAGCGATGGTTGAGGAGAGCAATGCGGCGACCCATTCGATTGCCAACGAAAGCCAGTATCTTAGCGACCAGATCGGCCGGTTCCAGCTTTCGGGAACCGCAACCGGCACCCATCGACACGCTGCCAGGAATGCGGCCTGACGGTACGGCAACTGAAACCATTTGCCGATCATCACCCTCGCATATTCCCCTCTCCTGCCGACAGCGATACAGTCGGCAGGAGCAGTAAACAGGAGCAGGGCATGAGCGTACTTGAAGCGATGATCGACCAGGGAACCGGACGCGAACCGGCCGATATCGTGCTCAAGGGTGGCCGTTTCTATGATCTGGTGACGGGCGAACTGATCGAATCGGATATCGCGATCTCCGGCGACCGGATCGTCGGCACCTATGAAACCTATGCCGGCAAGGTCGAGATCGATATTTCGGGCCAGATCGTGGTTCCCGGTTTTATCGACACGCATCTGCATATCGAAAGCTCGCTTGTCACCCCGCATGAATTCGACCGTTGCGTGCTGCCGCATGGGGTGACGACCGCGATCTGCGATCCGCACGAGATCGCCAACGTGCTCGGAACCGAAGGTCTGCAGTTCTTCCTCGATTCAGCCCTTGAGACGATCATGGACATTCGCGTCCAGCTCTCCTCCTGCGTTCCGGCAACCCATCTGGAAACCTCGGGCGCCGATCTGCCGATTGAGCGGCTCCTGCCCTTCCGCAAGCATCCGAAAGTGATCGGCCTCGCCGAATTCATGAATTTTCCGGGAGTAATCGCTAAGGACCCGGTCTGCATGGCCAAGCTTGAGGCTTTCCAGGGCAGCCATATCGACGGCCATTCGCCGCTTCTTTCCGGTTATGGGCTGAACGGCTACCTCGCTGCCGGCATCCGCACCGACCATGAATGCACCTCGGCAAAAGAGGCACTGGAGAAGATCCGCAAGGGCATGCATATCCTCATCCGCGAGGGTTCCGTCTCCAAGGATCTCGAAGCACTTCTGCCGCTTTTCACCGAACGGCTGTCGCCCTTCATCGCGCTCTGCACCGACGACCGCAATCCGCTCGATATCGCCGAGCAAGGGCACCTCGATCATATGATCCGCTGGGCGATCGCCCATGGGGCCGACCCGCTGTCCGTCTATCGCGCCGCATCGGTCTCGGCCGCACGCGCCTTCGGTCTCGCCGATCGCGGTCTTGTCGCTCCGGGACGCCGCGCGGATCTCGTGGTCATCGATGAACTCGCATCCTGCCGGGTACTCAAGGTCATCTCCGGCGGACGGCTGGTGGATGAAGAACTCTTTGCGACCCGCAAGCCGGTCGCACCCGTGGGTCTCGACAGCGTCAATGCACCGAAAGTGACGGCCGCCGATTTTACGGTCCCCGCCCGTGATACGGACAGTTCGGTGCTCGGCGTCCTGCCGGGCAAGATCATCACCGAGCATCGGCGCTATCGGCTGCCGGTTTCGGGCAACCAGACCGCCGTCGATCTCGACCGCGACATCCTCAAGGTCGCTGTGGTCGAGCGGCATGGTAAGAACGGCAACCGCGCCACGGCATTCGTCCAGGGCTTTGGCCTCAAGAAAGGTGCGATTGCCTCGACCGTCGGGCATGACAGCCACAATATCTGCGTCGTCGGCGTGTCCGACGAGGATATGGCCGTCGCCGTCAACCGGCTTTCCGAAATCCGTGGCGGCTTCGTCGTGGTGGAAAATGGCAAGGTGACGGGCGAAATCGCGCTGCCCGTTGCCGGCCTGATGAGTCTCGCCCCCTATGAGGAAGTGCGCGAAACCCTGCACCATCTGCGGCAGGCGGCCTATGCGCTGGGCTCGACACTGGAAGAGCCCTTCCTGCAACTCGCCTTCCTGCCACTGCCAGTCATCCCGCATCTCAAGATCTCCGACAAGGGGCTGGTGGATGTCGACCGGTTCGAACTGATCGGACCGTACTGAGGCAGGAGATCTGCCCGTTGTGCGCCTCAAGGAATTGTGACTTGGACTGTCGACAGCCGCGGACTATGCTGTGGAACGAGATGTGGCGGATATCATGAAGCGACTGAAGGTTCTCATAGTTCTGTTTGCCATGCTGCTGGCTGCGATCCTTCCGCAGCGACAGGGCTTTGCCGCCGATTGCCGCCAGGCGCAAAGCCATCCGGCGATCTCCGAATCCGTCCATACGCATTCTATGACCAAACACGATATGGCCATGGTGCCGGACACCCACCATAAGTCCGATCGTGGCGATGTTCTGAAGAAAGACCTCTGTTCGCTCCTCTGCCAGATGGCGAAGATCGCCCTGCCGCTCCTCGATGGCGAAAACGCGTCGAATCTGCTCACCCGGCATGCGCCGCCGCAGCCGATGCGGACACTTCTCGGTCGCGTGGTTCCGCCACTGTTCGATCCGCCAAGATCCCTTTCCGCCTGATCTGCACCAGCGCTCTCCAGCGCTTTCGCAACAAGGAAACGATCCGATGAACAGACGCGAATTTCTGGCGGCCGCAACCGGCCTTGCCGCATCCACCTTCATTGCAAGTCCCTTCGGCAAAGCCTACGCCGCACCCCAAAGACAAAAACTCACCATCAGCACCCGCACACTCGACGTGAACGGACGGGCCGCCACCGTCTATGGGCTGACAGGCGCCGATGGAAAACCGGGTCTGACGATAGAACCTGGTGCCGATTTTGCCGTCGATCTCGTCAATGGTCTGAAAGAGGAGACGATCATCCATTGGCACGGGCTGTTGCCGCCAGTGGAGCAGGATGGCGTGCCGGACAATCCACTGCCCATGCTCAAAGGTGCCGAGACACGCGCCTATGATTTCCCGATTCACGCCCCGGGAACCTACTGGATGCATGCCCATACTCTGCAGGAGCAGAACCTTCTAGCCGCACCGCTGATCGTCCATTCGCAGGACGACAGGACGGCGGACCGGCAGGAGATCGTTGTTCTTCTGCACGATTTCTCGTTCACACCGGCTGAAGAACTGCTGGCAAAGCTCACCGGCGGCAACGGCGGCATGCATCACGGCATGAACCATGGCGCCATGGACATGGGCACTATGGATATGGGCGCAATGTCAGAATCCATGGGCAACATGCATGGCAACATGCAGGATATGGGTGCCATGGGCTCCATGGCCATGGATCTCAACGACATCGACTATGACGCCTATCTCGCCAACGACCGTACACTCGATGATCCGGAGGTCCATCAGGTCGAAAAGGGTGGCCGGGTTCTGCTGAGATTCATCAACGGCGCCTCCTCCACCGCCTTCTCGATCGACACCGGCGCACTTTCAGCGAAACTCGTGGCCGTCGATGGCAAGCCCGTTGCGCCCGTTGCCGGCAATCTGTTTCCGATGACCATGGGCCAGCGGATCGATCTCGCCCTCGATGTTCCATCTTCGGGTGGTGCCTTCCCTATCCTCGCTCTGCGGGAAGGTGCTGCGCAGCGAACCGGCATCGTTCTGGCGACCGCTGGCGCAATGATCGGCAGGCTCAGCGCTTTGGCGGATCAGAAAGGGCCGGTACTGGACCTCGCGTTGGAACAGACCCTTTCGGCGACAAATCCCCTCGCCCAACGGACCCCGGACGTCAAGGCCATGGTGCATCTGACCGGCGACATGATGAGCTATCGCTGGCAGATGATGGGTATCGAGGACCTTGCCCTGAAAGGCGGCGAGCGGGTCGAGTTCTCGATGATGAACATGTCGATGATGGCGCATCCCATGCATCTGCACGGGCATGATTTCCAGGTCGTTGCCATCAACGGCAGACGCTTTTCGGGCGCACTGCGCGATACGGTGCTCGTTCCGCCGATGCAGACGCTGACGATCGCCTTCGATGCCGGCAAGCCGGGCCATTGGCCCTTCCACTGCCATCATCTCTACCACATGGTCAGCGGCATGATGGTGCATCTGCCGGTCGCTTGAGGCTAAAAGGCGGCCCGCTTCCGCGGGTCGCCGTTCCGATCAGATCAGGCCCGACTTGGCAGGACGACCTGCAACATAGGTTTCCGTGATCGTACGATCGTCCCCCATGGTCTGCATGAGGAACAGTTCTTCGGCGAGCGTCGTCACCACTTCCATCTTGAGCGCCATCGCCGGCGTCGAACGCGCGTCGAGCACGACGAGATCGGCATCCGAACCGATCTCGAGCGTGCCGATCCTGTCGGCCAGGCCGAGCGCCTCGGCATTGCCGAGCGTCATGCGGTAGAAGCTCTCGAGCGGCGTCATCCGCTCGCCCTGCAACTGCAGCACCTTGTAGCCTTCATCGAGCGTGCGCAGCATCGAATAGGAGGTGCCGCCACCAATATCGGTCGCCACCGCAATTCGCACCGCCTTCTCGCGCTGGGACAAGCGCTTGAGGCCGAACAGGCCCGAGCCGAGGAAGAGGTTGGAGGTCGGACAGAACACCGCCACCGATCCCGTCTCGCTCATCGCATCGGCCTCGCGATCCGACAGATGGATGCAATGGCCGAACAGGCTCTTCGGCCCCAGCAAACCATAATGAGCATAGACATCCGTATAGTCCTTCGCCTGCGGATAAAGCTCGCGGGTGAAGGCGATTTCGCCATGGTTCTCCGAAAGATGGGTCTGGATATGCAGGTCGGGATAGTCGCGCGCCAGCGCTTGCGCCATCTCCATCTGCTCCGGCGTCGAGGTGATGGCAAACCGCGGCGTAATCGCGACATGGTTCCGCCCCTTGCCATGCCAGTCAGCGATGACCTGCTTTGTCTCGTCATAACCGCTCTGCGGCGTATCGCGCAGGCCCTCGGGCGCATTGCGGTCCATCATCACCTTGCCGGCGATCATGCGCATGTTGCGACGCAGGCTTTCGGCGAAAAAGGCATCGGCGGATGCCTTGTGGACCGAACAATAGGCGACCGCCGTCGTGGTGCCATGGCGGACGAGTTCGTCGAAGAAACGCACGGCAATCCGCGCCGAATGCGCCGGATCGACGAACTTCTGCTCCTCGACGAATGTGTAGGTATTGAGCCATTCCAGAAGATTGGCCGCATAGGAGCCCACCACCTGCATCTGCGGAAAATGCAGATGCGTATCGATGAAGCCCGGCAGGATGAGATGCGGCCGATGATCGATGACGGAAACCCCGTCTCCCGCGCGCGCCTTCACGTCCGGAAAGGGTCCGATATCGGCGATCACACCATCACGGATCAGGAGGCCGCCATCCTCGAGATAAAGATAGCTGGCATGATCATCGAGCCCTTCGGGCAAGGCGCGGAAGGAAAGCAGGCGGGCCCGCAGCAGCGTCGATGTCATCAAATCATCCCGGTTGAACTGTCTTGGTTGAACTGTCTTGGAAGTCGAAAAACGATAGCGTGAATGCATCGGCGATCTCAAGATCAAACTTCCACCGGGCATTATACCCAGTGTCGATGATAGGCTCGGGCAAGCCGACCCGCCTAGCGTCTCGCGATTGGATTGTTTGGATGGACCCTATGAGCGCGATTCGCACGAAAGAAGCCTTGATTCAGGAAGCATCGAAGCAGACGGCGCTCGATGCCAGCCGCGAAATCGCCAACAGCATCTATTATGCCAACGACAATCCGCAGAAGATCGATTTCTTCGTCACCGGCAATGCCATCAACCCGTTCTTCGTGCCGGAAGCCCGCGATGGCCTCGATCCCACCAAGGTCTTCAATGCCGATGCCTATCGCAAATGCATCGCCATGGCCCGGCTCGCAGCCGCCAACTCGACGACAACGAAGGTGCTCTATTCCTCGGCACCGAAATCCGGCTCGACCTTCGTTTCGCACAAGATCGGCGTTGCCTTCAATCTCATCCGCGTCTGCATGACGCTCTATTCCGCAAGTTCGATGGGCGACGTCAATTTCGGCGGCGCCATTCGCGAAGCCAATATCGATGAAATGGCGCTCCTGGGGTCGTGCCTGCTGCCGCAGGGGGTCTATGCCCAGCATCACATTGCCTGCACGCCGCTGACCGCCAATTATCTCAAGCTCTACAACGTCGTGCCGATCCTGTCGGTCCGCAACATCTTCGATACGCTGATCAGTTACGACGACCATTTCCGCCGCGCGCTTTCCAACAGCCGCGAAAATCCCTTCATGCGATATGGTATGCCGAGCGACTATCTCGAGCGCGATTTCGATGACCGGATCGACGTGCTGATCGATATGAAACTGGCCTGGTACATGAAATACATGTCCACCTGGCAGGCCTGCGAGAAGAGCGGCCTCGTCGATCCGCTCTGGATCGTCTATGAGCGCGACATCCTCGGCGACAAGACGCAACTGGC
The DNA here is from genome assembly GCF_030551875.1 of Fluviirhizobium alvei. Lineage (GTDB taxonomy): Bacteria > Pseudomonadota > Alphaproteobacteria > Rhizobiales > Rhizobiaceae > Rhizobium_E > Rhizobium_E alvei. Next base: position 165,241 of record NZ_JAUOZU010000007.1, read on the forward strand.
TCAGCGCATCGGCGAGAAGCTGAAACGTCCGCTGGGGGATATTCTCAAACTCGCGGTCGGCCTCTCAGAAAAAGACGGCATGAACCTCAATGTCAACAAGGCGGTGGCCGGCCGCGGCGAGCAGATTACCAGCCGCAACCGTCAGCGTATCGAGGATTTCTTCCACAGATACCGCCGCGAGGGCGATTTCTCCGCCTATCTGAACGCATGATCGCGACGATCACACCTCATTTCGAGGCGACGGAACTTTCATACCAGGCAACGAGCAAGGCACGCTCTTCCGGCGTGACCTCTGTCACATTGCCCGGCGGCATGGCATGGCTGCGGCCGGCCTGCAGATAGATCTCGCGCGCATGGGCGGCAATCGCCGCCTCGCTGTCCAGCACAACATCCTTCGGCGGACGCACAATCCCTTCCCAGACCGGCTCCGCCGCATGGCACATGGAACAGCGACCGGAGACCGTCTCGACCACATTGGAAAAATGGGCGTTGCTCGCAAATTGCGAAAAGGCCGGCGCCACTTCGCTGGTCTCAAGCGCATCGGTGAGCACCTTCGGCACCGTCGAAAGCCACATGATGGCGATGAACAGCAGCGTCGTGACCAGCCATGTCCAGTGCGGATGGCCCTTGCGGGCATGAACGGTGTTGAACCAGTGGCGGATCGTCACCCCCATCAGGAAGACGAGTGCGGCAATGATCCAGTTGAACTCCGTGGCGAAGGCCAGCGGATAGTGGTTCGACAGCATGAAGAAAATGACGGGCAGCGTCAGGTAATTGTTGTGTAGCGACCGCTGTTTGGCCTGGGCGCCGAGTTTGGGATCGGGCGTACGGCCGGCAATCAGGTCCGCGACAACGATCTTCTGGTTGGGGATGATGATGAAGAAGACGTTGGCCGACATGATGGTGGCGGTAAAGGCACCGAGATGCAGGAAGGCGGCGCGACCAGTGAAGATCTGCGTATAGCCCCAGGCCATGATGACGAGGAGCACATAGAGCAGTGCCATCAGCCCCCAGGTGTTCTTGCCCAGCGGCGACTTGCAGAGAAGGTTATAGAAGATCCAGCCGATCGAGAGCGACGCAATCGAGATCAGGATTGCGGTGCTAGACGACACATCGAGCAGATTGCGATCGATGAGAAAGAGATCCGCACCGCCATAATAGACGACCGCCAGAAGGGCGAAGCCCGAAAGCCAGGTCGTGTAGCTTTCCCATTTGTGCCAGGTCAGATGGTCGGGCATGTTGGAAGGCGCGACCAGATATTTCTGGATATGGTAGAAGCCGCCGCCATGGACCTGCCATTCCTCGCCATAGACGCCGTCCGGCAGGCCGGGCCGCTTGACCAGACCCAGATCGAGCGCGATGAAAAAGAAGGACGAGCCGATCCAGGCGATCGCGGTCACGACATGCAGCCAACGCACCGCGAAGGCCAGCCATTCCCAGGCTATGGCAAATTCATACATTCTGTTCCCCGTTTCTCTCCGCCCGGAAAAATATCACCACACTTGCGCCGAAGCGCAATGGGCAGCGGACCAATCGTCAACAAATACCTGCCCTTGCGAGACGGGCAAAGCAAATTTAACGATGCGAAGACCCGATCGGTTGTCTCATCTCGCCGGCGGTGCCAATGTCGCCGCAACGTTGATTCCAGAAAGACATTCCGACGGAGCTGAATTTTCCGCATGACAGACCCCCAGACCGAGAAGATCCGCAGTGCCTTCGCCACCGCGCGACGCATTCGCGATGCCTCGGGCGGCAATCCCGATCTGCTGGACGGTCTAGCCCGGATGCTGGCAACGATCGGCGATGCCTGCATTTTGCAGTTCGACAGGCTTGTCAGGGAAAACAAGCGGCCATTGGCGCATGAGCTTGTCGAAGGCTTTCTCGATCTCAACCCCGGGCACACGGCCCTGCGCGAAAAGCTGGTCGCGAGTTATCAGGCGGTCAAACGCAATGACTGGGCGATCACCCACCTCAAGGCGCTGACCGAGATCGAACCCGACAATGGCCATGCCTTTGCAAGGCTCGGCATGGCGCTGATCCAGGAACGGCGCGTCCCCGAAGCCATCGCAGCCAATGAAAGGGCGCATGAACTGCGGCCCGATGATGCCGGCATTGCCAACAATCTTGCCAATCTTCTTTTGAACCGGGGCGAGATCGAGCGCGCCCAGGCGCTGATTACACGCGCCGTTGCAACCCTGCCGGACAATCCCGTTCTCCTGCGCAGCATGGCCCTGATTGCCCAGGAAGCCGGTCAACTCGAGCTCGCCCGCGACAGTTTTCTGCGCCTGAGCCAGATCACGCCCGACAATGCCGAGACCCATCGCCTGCTCGGGCTGCTCACGACCTACACGCACGACCATCCGCATATCCGAGAATTGGAAGCGCTTGGAAGCCGGATGGCACCGGATGATCCGCAATCGGTTCCGCTTGGCTTCGCGCTTTTCCGTGCCTATGACGCGATTGGCGATGATCGTGCCTTCGACCGGCTCGACCAGGCCAATTTAAGAAAGCGCAGCACACTCGATTACGATGTTCGGGCTGATGTCGAACGGATGCGCGATTTCGAGCGAATCTACTCGCAAGAGCGGCTCGAACGGCACCGGAACGCCGGCGATCCTTCACGCGCGCCGATCTTCATCGTCGGTTTGCCGCGATCGGGTACCACGCTGACCGAACAGATCCTTGCCAGCCACCGCGACATCCATGGCGCCGGCGAGCTGGATCTTGTTCATCCATTGCACTCGCTTCTCGATCAGCAGTTCCTGATTGCCGATGGCGACTTCGCGACCGAACCGACGGCTGAGGCTTTCAAGATTCTGGGCCGCCGCTATCTGGACGCCATCGCACCCGCCATGAAGGACAAGCCGCGCAATACCGACAAGATGCCGGTCAATTTCATGCTCGTCGGCTTCATCCGTCTGATGCTGCCCAACGCAAAAATCATCCATTGCCGGCGGGCGCCGCTCTCGAGCTGTTTCTCGCTCTATTCGAGCTTTCTGCCGTCACAGGCCCAGCGCTACAGCTGGGATCTCAACGATATCGCCGATTACTACCTCGCCTATCGCGAACTGATGGACCATTGGCACGATGTCGCGGCGGATGCGATCTTCGATTTCTCCTACGAGGCGCTGATCGCCAACCAGGAAGAGCAGACGCGCAAGCTTCTCGATTTTCTCGAGCTCGATTTCGATCCGGCCTGCCTCGATTTCCACAACACCGACCGCACTGTCCGCACTCTCAGCGCCGGCCAGGTGCGCAAGGGTCTCTACAAGGGCGCCGACGACCGCGCCTGGCGCTATGCGGACGGGTTGCAGCCCCTCATCGAACGGCTGGAGGCCGCCGGCATAGACATCAAGCCGGGTTCATCCTTCTGACGCGTCAAGAATCCCCCAGTCAGCCGGACCCGATATAGTGCGTAAGGAGTTCCGCTGCGACGAGCGCGGCAATCACCGGCGGACGCTTGTCATGCACGGCTTTGCCGCCGATCGGCAGGATCAGCCGATCGATCCGTTGTTCGTCCTCGCCATGGTCCCGCAGATGATGGAGAAACAATCCCCGCTTGGTTTTGGAGCCAATCATGCCGACATAGGATAGATCGGCGCGTTTAAGCGCTTCGGTCCCGATCAGGAAATCGAGCGCATGGTCGTGGGTGACGATGACGACCGCCCCACCGGCGCGCACATCTGAAACGGCCCGTTCGGCGATTGCCTCGATCCGGTAGTCTATCCCGGGTGCGAGTTGAACCGCCTCGTCCTCGCGCGTCTCCACCACCATGACGTTGAAGGGCAGCGGCTTGAGTGCGAGCGCGAGCGCTCGTCCGACATGGCCGGCGCCAAAGATGAAGACATCCGGATAGGCATCGGCCTCGAGCCGGCTTCTCAGACGCAGGTCTTCCATGACCTGCTCCGTCGCAAGGCTGAGGGACAACGACACCCGCCCGCCGCAGCATTGACCGCTATCGGGCCCAAGCGTCACATCCAGCGTCTCTTTCTCGCGCCCATCGCCGAGCATCGATCGCGCAAGCGCGATGGCCGCATGTTCCATGCGACCACCACCGATGGTGCCCGAGAGAGCCCGCTCCGACACGAACATGAAGGCGCCTGCCTCGCGCGGCGTCGAGCCCCATGTGGCCATCACCTCGATCAGGATGCATCGCTCATGCGACGACAGGAAATCCGCCGGAATTTCCATGTTCATAGTCCTTCCGCCCGCCTTCCGCACGCGCTCGGTCAGGCCTTCCGCATTCGCTCGACCGCCATCAGCACCCGCTCCGGCGTTGCCGGCGCATCAAGCTGCGGGCAAACCCGATAATCGGCGACGGAAGCGACTGCCATCGACAACGCCTCAAGAACCGAAACGCCAAGCATGAACGGCGGCTCACCGACCGCTTTCGAACGCCCGATCGTCACTTCGCGGTTTTCCGACCATTCTGCGAGCCTTGCGTTGAAGATGCGCGGGCGGTCGGAGGCTAGCGGGATCTTGTAGGTCGACGGCGCATGCGTGCGCAGCCGGCCCTTGGCATCCCACCACAATTCCTCGGTCGTCAGCCATCCCATGCCCTGCACGAAAGCACCTTCGACCTGGCCCTTGTCGATCGCCGGATTGAGCGACTTGCCGACATCATGCAGGATATCGGTGCGCTCGACCTGATATTCGCCGGTCAGCGTATCGATCGAAACTTCCGAGCAGGAAGCGCCGTAGGCATAGTAGAAGAACGGTCGTCCCATGCCCTTGGCGCGGTCCCAATGGATCTTCGGCGTCTTGTAGAAACCGGCCGCCGACAGATGAACGCGGGCCATGTAGGCCTGCTTGATGAACGCAGGGAAGGCAATTTCCTCCTGGCCGACCCGAACCCGGTTCGGCAGGAACTCGATTTCGGCCGCCGGCACGCCCCATTTCTCGGCCGCGAAGGCATAGAGCCGTTCCTTGATCTGACGGGCGGCATCGTAGGCCGCCATGCCATTGAGATCGGAACCGGACGAAGCCGCCGTCGCCGAGGTATTCGGCACCTTCGCCGTCGTCGTTGCCGTGATCTTGACCCGATCGATATCGACCTGGAACGTATCGGCCAGCACCTGGGCGACCTTGGTATAGAGCCCCTGCCCCATCTCCGTGCCACCATGGTTGAGATGAATGGACCCGTCCTGGTAGATATGGACGAGCGCTCCGGCCTGATTGTAGGGCGTGAATGTGAAGGAGATGCCGAACTTCACCGGCGTCAACGCGATACCCTTGCGGATAACGCGTGACGTCTTGTTGAAGTCGATGATTGCCGCGCGGCGGGCCTGATAGTCCGCGCTTTCCTCGAGTTCCGAGACGACCCGGTGGATGACATTGTCTTCCACCTTCTGGTGGTAGGGGGTGAGGCAGCGTTCGTCGCCATCGATGGCGTAGAAATTGCGCTTGCGGACTTCGAGCGGATCGAGGCCCACCGCATAGGCGACCTCTTCGATCATGCGCTCGGCGCCGACCAGACCCTGCGGTCCGCCGAAACCGCGGAAGGCGGTGTTCGACACGGTGTTGGTCTTGAGCGGTTCCGAGGTCAGAAGTACGTCCGGATAGTAATAGGCATTGTCGGCATGGAAGAGCGCCCGGTCCGTAACCGGTCCGGACAGATCCGAGGAAAAGCCGCAACGCGCGGCAAAGTTTGCCTTCACCGCCTGGATATGCCCCTCGTCATCGAAGCCGACCTCATATTCGGCGAGGAAATCATGCCGCTTGCCGGTCATGACCATATCCTCGTCGCGATCGGGGCGGAACTTGACGGCGCGGTTGAGCTTCTTGGCCGCCATCGCCGCAAGCGCCGCAAACTGGTTGCCCTGCGTCTCCTTGCCGCCAAAGCCGCCGCCCATCCGGCGAGTGTTCACCGTCACCGCATGCGACGGAATCTGCAGAATATTGGCGACCATATGCTGGATTTCGCTCGGATGCTGCGTCGAGGACCAGACGGTCACCTCGTCATCCTCACCCGGGATCGCGAGCGCAATATGGCTTTCAAGGTAGAAATGCTCCTGCCCGCCAATGCGCATGGCACCCTTGAGGCGGCGTGGCGCCTTGGCAAGCCCGGCATCGGCATCGCCGCGCTTCAGCGTCAGTGGTGTCGTGACCAGATCGTAGCCCATCTGCCGGGCTTCGAGAAGATCGGTGGCATGCGGCAGGTCTTCGTAGGTGAATTTGGCCTTGCGGGCAGCCGCACGTGCAATTTCGCGCGTCTCGGCCACCACCACGAACACCATCTGGCCATGGAACTCGATCCGCTTTTCGGCAAGCAGCGGCTCGTCATCGCGGTGGTTGGGGCCGATATCATTGTGACCCGGAATATCGTGATGCGTATAGACGGCGACGACGCCCGGCGTTGCGCGCACGGCAGAGAGATCCAGCGAGAGGATATCGGCATGCGCCCGATCCGAAAGGCCTGCCGCCATATGCAGCGCACCTTCAGGCAGCACCATATCGTCGATATAGTCGGCCTCGCCGCTCACATGCTTGTGGGCGGAATCGTGCCTCAGTTCCGCATGCATCGGGCCGGAGATTTCCGTCTTGAAGGAGAGATCCATCTTGTTCATCAGCGCGCTCCCTCGGCAAAACGCTTGAGTTCGGCGGTCTCGCCCTGGCTTTCGAGATAGAAGCGGGTGAGAAGATTGCGCGCCGTCAGCATCCGGTATTCGGCGGTCGCGCGCCAGTCGGTGAGCGGCGAAAAGTCATCGCCAAGCTTTTCGGCTGCCGAACGCACATTCGCCTCGTTCCAGACCTGACCGACAAGCGCTGCTTCCACTGCGGCTGCCCGTTTCGGCGTACCGGCCATGCCGCCATAGGCCAGCCGGATCTCGTTCACGCGACCCTGCGCATCGAGCCTGAGATAGAAGGCGCCGAGCACGGCGGTAATATCCTCATCGCGGCGCTTGGACAGTTTGTAGACGGCAAAATGCGCGTCGGCGGCGAGTTTCGGAATGAAAACGCTCTCGACGAATTCGTGGCGCTGGCGGTCCTGCTTGCCATAATCGATGAAGAAATCCTCAAGCAGCATCGAGCGGGCACCCTCGCGAGAGCGCAGCGTCAGTTCAGCACCGAGTGCGATCAGGGCCGGCGGCGTATCGCCGATCGGCGAACCGTTGGCAATGTTGCCGCCGATCGTGCCCATGTTGCGCACCTGCTCGCCGCCGATGCGCGGTAGAAGCTTGCCGAGCGCCGGATAGGAGGCCGCAAGCCGCGCGAGCGCCTGCGAATAGGTAACGCCGGCGCCGATCGTCATTCCGGCTTCGCTCGCCGCAATCTTCTGCAGCCCCTCGACGCCGCCGATGAAGATGACCGGATTGATGGGGCGCATCTGTTTGGTCACCCAGAGACCGACATCGGTCGAGCCGGCAACGATGGTTGCCTGCGGATGCCGCGCCATCAACTCGGCGATATCGCCGGGATGGGTCGGCACATAGAGATCGAGCCCCTCGTGATGGACATGCACCGACGGGCCGCCGGAGAGCCCACGCAGGTAGGCTTCCACCGCAACACGCGTCTTTTCGATCGGATCGAACACGGAGGTTGGCCGCAAGGCGGCGACAGCTTCGGCCGCCTTGACGATCGGCTCGTAGCCGGTGCAGCGACAGAGATTGCCCTGCAGCGCCTGCTCGATCCGCTCGCGCGACGGATTATCTTCCGAAAGCCAGAGTCCATAGAGCGACATCACGAAACCGGGCGTGCAGAAGCCGCATTGCGACCCGTGCATATCCACCATGGCCTTCTGTACCGGGTGCAGGCTGCCATCGAGGGCCTTGAGATGTTCGATCGTGACAACATGGGTTGCATGAAGCGAACCGACAAAACGGATACAGGCATTGACCGATTCGTAGAGCAGACGCCCCTCGACCAGCCGCCCCACCAGCACCGTGCAGGCGCCGCAGTCGCCCTCGGCGCAGCCTTCCTTGCTGCCCGTCAGCCTCTTTTCAAGCCGCAACCAGTCGAGAAGCGTCTGGCGTGGCGAGAGTGCGCTGATCTCGACCGTGCGGTCGTTCAGCATGAATTCGATCGTGTTGCGGTATTGGTCTGGCATTCGTTCGGCTCTTGTTGGTTTGATCCGCAGCCTGTGCGCAGATGCAAAAAATCGCAAGAGGTGATTTTTGCCAATTGGTCAAATTTTGAACAGGGGATGGATCTGCCAATACGGTTTGCAGATCAACGCCTCGGCAATCGCTTAGAACTGAACACAGCGTAAAGCGGCAGGATCTTTCCTTCTGCGGTTGAAATTGCCATATCGGGCAAAACGGAGATACCGCTGATGGAACTTGGTCTTTACACCTTCGCCGACGTCAACCCCAATCCCGGCCCCGGCGAGCGTGGCCGCGACGGCGAAAAGCGCATTCGCGAACTGATTGCCGAGATTGAACTTGCCGATCAGGTCGGCCTCGATGTGTTCGGTCTGGGCGAGCACCACCGGCCGGATTATGCCGCCTCGGCGCCGGCCGTGATCCTGGCGGCCATCGCGGCAAAGACGAAAAAGATCAGACTCACCAGTGCGGTCTCGGTGCTGAGTTCGGATGATCCGGTGCGGGTCTATCAGCAATATGCGACGCTTGACCTGATTTCCAACGGCCGCGCCGAAATCATGGCAGGCCGCGGCTCTTTCATCGAAAGCTTCCCGCTTTTCGGCTACGATCTCGGCGACTATGACAAGCTGTTCGAGGAAAAGCTCGACCTGCTCATCAACATCATCAACAACGAAACCGTAAGCTGGCAGGGCGAGACGCGCGCGTCGATCAATGATCGCGGCGTCTATCCGCGCGCGCTGCAGGACCCGCTGCCGCTCTGGATCGCCGTGGGCGGCACCCCGCAATCGGTCGCCCGCGCCGCTGCCTATGGATTGCCGCTGGCGCTCGCGATCATCGGTGGCGAACCGGCGCGCTTTGCGCCGCTGTTCGATCTCTACCGCCAGGTCGCCCTCAAGGCCGGGCGCGATCCCGCAGCCCTCAAGACCTCGATCAACGTGCATGGCTTCATCGCCGATACGAACGATGCGGCAATCGAACAGTATTACGAACCTTCGATGGCGGTCATGAACCGCATCGGCCGCGAACGTGGCTGGGGACCGCAAAGCCGTGCCCATTACAACCAGTCGACCAGCGATCGCGGACCGCTGTTCATTGGCGATCCGGAGCGCGTGGCCCGCAAGATCATCGAGCATCACAAGATCTTCAAGAACGATCGCTTCCTGCTGCAGATGGCCCTTGGCCTTGTGCCGCACGATCAGCTGATGCGCGGCATCGAACTCTTCGGCACCAAGGTCGCGCCGATCGTCCGCGACGCCATCGGCTCGTGAACCGGTCCGGTTTCAGCCGGTAACATGCCCTGATTTGACCCGTCCCGGCAGACATGGCAGGGACCTCGAAAACCGAGCCTGTGAGTCGCCAATCGGAGCCTGCCATGATCGTCACCACTGACGAGGAACTTGAAAAGCTGAAGGTGATCGGCCGTATTTGCGGTCGTGCCGTCCAGATCATGGCCGCCGCCATGGAGCCCGGCATGACCACAGCCGAGCTCGATGCGATCGGCCGCAAGTTTCTCGAGCAGGAAGGTGCCGAGAGCGCGCCCGAATTCTGCTACCAGTTCCCCGGCGCCACCTGCATCAGCGTCAACGAGGAAGTTGCGCACGGCATTCCGGGCGCGCGCGTTCTCGCCAGGGGTGACCTGATCAATATCGATGTGTCCGCCGTCAAGGATGGCTTCTTCGGCGACACCGGTGCATCCTTCGTCATTCCACCGGCAGCGAGCAAGATCGAGAAGCTGTGCCGAGATGGCAAACGGGCGCTCTGGGTCGGCCTCAACCAGGTGAAGCCGGGCCGCCCCTTCGCCAAGATCGGCGAGGCAATCGGCACATTTGCGGCCAAGAACCGCTATACGCTGATCGAAAACCTCGCCAGCCACGGCATCGGCCGGTCGCTGCATGAAGAGCCGACCGAACTTTCGACCTGGCCTGACCCTTCCGAACGCAGGATCATCGAGGAAGGACAGGTCTTTACGATCGAACCGTTCCTGTCGCTCGGCGGCCATTGGGCGGAAGGAACCGATGATCCCTGGACGCTGGTGAGCGAGCCGCGAGCACTGACCGTGCAGTATGAACACACGATCGTCGCATCGCGCAACGGGCCGATCATTCTCACGCTCGTTGATTGACGATTCGCAAATTTTGCTGGCGTCTAATGTTAAATTGTGCGTTTCTTAATTGTCCCGCGAGGGATGGTTGAGAGGCGAACAGGCAGTGTTGCAGGTGTGTTTGGCGGAAGAAGGAATGGCGAAAAGCCAATACCGGCCAAACATACCGAATTTCATCGCATATAGGCACCTCATCAGGTGCCCCAAAAACAAGGATGAAAGGCACCATTCCCCCGCCTCCGGCGTTACAACTCTGGGGAACGATCATGCGCTTTCTGACGACACTTTTTGAGACGTTCGATGACGCGGCACGGGCCATCCGCGCGCTCAAGGCCATCTGCATTGCCGAGGCCGATATCAGCTTTGTGACCCGTTGCATCAAGGGGGCCTTTTCAGCCACATCTCAAGCCGGAAAGACAAAGGGAACGAATGCGGCTGAACAGCTGCAGGACCTGCATGCAGGCGTCGGCGTCATGAACATTCCCGGTATTGGCCCTGCTGCCGTTGCCGGCAAGATCGCCCGGCAAATTGCAGACACGGAAAAAAGCGACGGCGCCGAAACCTGTCTTGTTTCCGTACTCATGACGCACGGGCTCGAGGAACGCGAAGCCAATATCCACGCCGAATGCATTCGCCAGGGCGATACGTTGCTGGTGGTGCGGCTGGATGACGACCGGCAGCAGGATATCGAAACCACCTGCAGCCTGTTTTCGCGGGTCGATGTCGAAAAGCGGTTTGCGGCCTTTGCCGCTTCGGGCTGGTTCCGCTTCGACATCAAATCCGCCTTACCGGCCTGCTGAACGGACCGGGCTGGATCTAAACGGCAGGACTGGATGACGGCGCGCGGAGGCTGGAAACCCGGTAAAAATTACATTTTCGTCATAAGCGCTTGGCACCATTGCGAGGCCATATTTTCTCAACTAGGGTCCGGAAAAATCAACGCTTCGGACGAAGCGTGATGCATTCAGGAGACTTGCAGCCTTGTTCAAATCCTTCTTCCCGAAGCCGAAGATGTTTTTTTCGAGCGCGGCAATCTGGTCCGGCATCTGTCTCGCGCTTTGGTACGGCTTCTGGCGCGATTTCGGCACGACATTTGGGATGGGACCGATAGAGGAATTCCAGAAGCCCATTGGTCTCGGTTTCTTTGTAACCAACGATGCCTTGTGGTTCTACGGCTACTTTCTTGCTGTTACAGCCTTGTTCTGCGCTTTCTGGCAGGTCTTCGATCGGGAATGCCGATGGAAACGTTGGTCCGTCTGGGGAACGGCGTTCCTGCTGATCGTTACGAAATACTCGGTCGACGTATCGGTTTGCATCAACAACTGGCAACGACCGCTTTTCGACAAGATTCAGGAGGCTCTAACCAAACCGAATACAGTACCGGTCTGGGATTTTTACGAGCTCTTCATTATCTTTGCGCAGATCGCGATCGTGGCAGTTTTCATCTTTTCGATCTTTCGTTTCGTCCTCAGCCACTATCTGTTCAGATGGCGTCACGCCATGAACGATTACTACTCAGAACATTGGAAGAAACTGCGGAAGGTCGAAGGCGCAAGCCAGCGCATCCAAGAAGACACGATGAACTTTGCGAACATGACCGAGAATCTAGGGTCGAATTTCGTTGAAGCTTTCATGACCTTGTTGGCATTCCTGCCGATCCTCCTGGAGCTAGAACGGTTTGTCAAAGAATTGCCAATCGTCGGCGCAATCCCGCACCCATTGGTCACCGCAGCAATATTCTGGTCGCTCTTCGGTACGATTCTGCTTTGGCTGACTGGCATCCGCTTGCCCGGTCTGGAGTTCAACAATCAAAAAGTCGAGGCTGCCTATAGAAAAGAGCTGGTTCATGGTGAAGACAACCATGAGCGAGCTCACGTCTCAACGGTGAATTCCCTTTTCGGCGATGTCAGGACCAACTACTTCAAGCTCTATTTCAACTACCTGTATTTCAACGCAGTCCGACGCGTTTACATAAATGCGGACAACGTATTCTCATACATTCTCCTTGTCCCATCACTCAGCGCCGGCGCTTTCAGCCTCGGTGTCTTTCAGCAAATCGGGACGGCATTCGGAAATGTGTCCGGGTCGTTCCAGTATCTCGTCAATTCCTGGGACGATATCGTCAAACTGATATCGATCTACAAGCGATTGAAAACCTTCGAACTTGCAATTGAAGACATGCCATTGCCAGAAACTGAGGTGGAATCAATGGTGACGTAAGGTCGCCGAAGTCCGCCTTTGCGCAGCAACAACCGCTCCTAGAACGCCGAGCCGTCCGGCTTCTCCGCCTGCGTCATCGCCTCCGAATAGGTGACGCAGGCAACATCGGGCCGCACGCAGACATCGGCCACAAATTTCTCCAGCGCATCCCAATAGGCGCCGCCGTTCATTTCAACGAAATGAAAGCCTAGCTGCAGCGGGATGCGATTGCCGTGGTACTGTTCGTCGAACGCTTTCTCAAAGGCTGCAAGCGTGCGGGCGGAGAAGGTTTCCGCGCGGCCGGGTGCATTGAGCCCGCCGGAATGGCGGATGAAGAGATTATAGTCCATGCCGATGATCAGCCGGCCTTCGGGACCTTCGGCAATCCGCGGCAGGGCAAAACGGGTGATCCCGTCTTCGCGCGCGGGATATGCCGGCCCCTTGGAGACGGAACTGGCATCGTAACGGAAGCCATGCGCCTTGAGCGCCGGCAGAAGGTTCTTCCCGGTCGAGAGATAGGGCGCGCGAAAGCCCTTGATGTCATCGCGAACAAAGTCCTGCCATCCGTCCGGTTCGCGATCGCCGACGCCATTGGCTTTCCAGGCACCCGCTAATACCCGATCGAAGGCGTCAAACTCACTCGACCAGTCCGCCCTGCTCCAGTCCTTGCCATCGAAATGACCGCAGGCATGCGAGCCGATTTCATGGCCTTCGAGATGCGCCTGCCAGAGGTTGCCGAGCCGCACCTGCACTTCATGCTCGCTCAGCGCCCAGCCGGTGGCCGAGCGTCCAGCCTTCTCATGCGGCGCCTGATACTGTTTGCGATCGGCGGGCTTCACCAGATAGGTGCAGGAGAGAAAATAGGTGAAGCGGGCGCCGGTTCGCGCGGCCATCGAGCGCGACCGGTCCCACAGCCGGTTGTCATGCGCCCCATCGAAGGAAATCAGCACAAGCTGCTTCGGTTTCGGCTCCGAAGAGGCAAAAGAAGGAAGAGCCGCCAGAAGGGCAGCGGCAACAATTGAAAAACGCATGACATCAATCCGCTTGCAAGATGGCTTTCACCTAATGGCGAAAATGCGGATTTTTGATGTTGGTCAGCTTCAAGGCGCGACCGAACTGATCCAATGACCGGCCTCGAAGCGTCCAACCTCGTTGCCCGCGAGGACCATGCGGACCTTGCCACCCTGTTTTTCGACAAGGCAGTAGGCGGCTTTCGCGATCGGCTGGTATTCGGCCATCGCAATGGTACCGGCCCTGCGGTCGGTTTTGCTGAGATCGATCACCAGATCCTTGCCGTCCGTCCTGACGCTGAACAGGCCGAATGTGACCTTCGAATTCAGCATCAGCTTTTCGGATCGGCATTCCATGTCCTCAGGCCATACTTGCCGCACACGTTCGGTCAGCAGAAAGCCAATGCCGATGAGGATCAGCACCAGGACGCCGCCGATGACCGAAAGTTTCGCAATCGGTCCCATGGAGATCAATCGATGCCGACCACGAAGGCATCTAGGCCCTTGAGAACGACGGTCTTTCCATCGAATGCTGGACGATAGCCGGGCAGTTCGATGATCTGGCGCGCAACGAGCCCGGCGGGAAGCTGGAAGGACTGCTCCTCGCGGGTGAGATTGAAGACGAAGAGCAGCGCCTCGCCTTCAAGCCGGCGGGTGAAGACCAGGAGATCCTGATTGGTCGCGACAAAGGCGATATCGCCGGTCACCATCGCCGGGTGCGCGCGGCGGAACGCCAGCATGCGACGGTAATGTTCGAGCACGGAACCCTCGACGCCCAGTTGCGCGTCAACGGCCAGCACCTGATGCTCGTAACGCACCGGCAGCCAGGGCCTGGCGTCGGAGAAGCCACCATTGGCAAGGGTGCTCTCCCACACCATCGGCGTGCGGCACCCGTCGCGGCCCTTGAAGGAGGGCCAGAAGCGGATGCCATAGGGATCGCGCAGCTCCTCGAAGGCAAGGTCGGCTTCCGGCAGCGCCAGTTCCTCGCCCTGATAGAGGCAGATCGAGCCGCGCAGGGAGGCGAGCACGGCGATTGCCAGCTTGGCAACCTCGGACCGGTCGTCGTCATCACGGCTGAATCGGCTGACATGGCGCATCACGTCATGGTTGGAGAAGGCCCAGCAGATCCAGCCGTCGGCCACCTCCGCCTCGACGGCCTGAACACAACGCCGGATATGGTCTGCGGTAAAATTCTCAGACAGGAGATCGAACGTGTAGCACATGTCCAGCTTGTCGCCGCCGGCCGTATAGGCCGCCACCGTCGACAGCGACCGTGCGCCATCGCCCACCTCGCCGACCGTTGCCCGGTCGCCATATTCGTCCAGAAGCGCACGAAACCGCCGGAGGAAATCGATATTCTCCGGCTGGGTCTTGTCATAGAGATGGTTCTGCATGCCGTAAGGATTGACATCCGGCGCATCGGCGCTCGTCGCACCCTCGATCTTCACCAGCGGCGGGTTGTCGCGCAGCTGCCGGTCATGGAAATAGAAATTCACCGTATCGAGCCGGAATCCATCGACCCCGCGTTCGAGCCAGAAGCGCACCGTTTCGAGAAGCGCATCCTGAACCTCCGGATTGTGGAAGTTGAGATCCGGCTGCGAGGTCAGGAAATTGTGCATGTAATATTGTCGGCGGACACCATCCCACTCCCAGGCCGGCCCGCCGAAGATCGACAGCCAGTTGTTCGGCGCCGTGCCATCCGGCTTCGGCTCCGCCCAGACATACCAGTCCGCTTTCGGATTATCGCGGCTCGACCGGCTTTCCTTGAACCAGGGATGCTGATCGGACGTGTGCGAGATCACCTGGTCGATCATCACCTTCAGGCCGAGCAGGTGCGCTTCGGCCACCAGTCGGTCGAAATCGGCAAGGGTACCGAACATCGGATCGACCGCACAATAATCGGAAACATCATAGCCCATATCGGCCATCGGCGATTTGAAGAAGGGCGAGAGCCAGATGGCATCAACCCCGAGCGAGGCGACATAGGGCAGCCGCCTGACGATGCCGGCAAGATCGCCGCTGCCGGTTCCGCGACTATCCTGAAAGGAGCGCGGATATATCTGGTAGATCACCGCCCCACGCCACCAGTCTGCACCGGCTTTCGAGGGGAAACTGGCCTTTGTCATCGCATTCTCCAAGCCGGCAGGGGACACAATTCTGCTTTAGCGTTTGCAACCGATTCCGTAAACCGCACCTGGGTCAGCAAAGCGGTGCGCGGTTCTCAAACCAAGTGTCTCAGACCGACCGTCACACGTCTGTAACAGAGCCGTTGCAAAAGCCTGACAACCGCTCCGGCACGGAGCCATCGGACAGGCGCCCCATGGCCAAGATCACCATCGTTACGGATGCATGGCATCCCCAGGTCAACGGCGTCGTCCGCTCGCTGGACAATACGATCGCCGAATTGAGAAGGCTCGGCCACGAAATCATGCTCGTGACGCCGGACAAGTTCCGCAATCTGCCGCTGCCATCCTATCCGGAAATCCGTATCGCCCTTGTGGGATACCGCACGGTGGCGCGCGCCATCGACGGGTTCCAGCCGTCCTTCGTCCATATCGCGACCGAAGGCCCCCTGGGTTTCTGGGCACGTCGCTGGTGCCTGAAGAAGAAGATGCCCTTCTCGACCAGCTACCATACCCGTTTCCCGGAATATGTGTCGGCCCGCCTGCCCATCCCGCAATCGCTGCTGTACCGGCTGGTGCGCCGTTTCCACAATGCCGGCAATGTCTGCATGGTCGCGACCGCAAGTCTCGAGCGGGAATTGACGGAAAAGGGTTTCCGCAATCTCCGCCGCTGGTCGCGTGGCATTGATCAATCGCTGTTCTCGCCCAAGGCGCGCACCGAAAAGCCGTTCGGTCATGCGCGTCCGCTTTTCCTCTCGGTTGGACGTGTCGCGGTGGAGAAGAACCTGCCGGCCTTTCTGGCACTCGATCTGCCCGGTACTAAGATGGTGGTTGGCGATGGTCCTGATCGCGAAAAGCTTGCCGCCGCCTTTCCGGACGTCGTCTTCGTCGGCGCCAAGTTCGGCGAGGAACTCGCCGACTACTATGCCGAAGCCGATGTGTTCGTCTTCCCGTCCAGAACCGATACGTTCGGCAATGTCATTCTCGAAGCGCTTGCTTCGGGCGCGCCCGTTGCCGCCTATCCGGTCACCGGTCCGGCCGATATTCTCGAAGGCCATGGCGAAGCCGGCGCCTTGAACGAGGACCTGCGGGCGGCATGCCTTGAGGCTTTGACGAAAACATCCGAGGATGCGCGCCGCCACGGCACATCCTTCACCTGGGAAGCAGCAACGGCTCAGTTTCTCGGCAATGTCATGTATGCCAACGGCATGGCACCTAATACCAAGTGTCGATGATAGAAACCGATTGCGTGGGACTGGACACCTTTATCCGACGAGGAGCAGACCGGAGAGCGATGCAAAGGCATCGGTCGAGGATTGCGACAAAGTCGGGGAAGAATGTCCGGCCCATCCGGAGGACCGGTCGCTTTTGCCCTCCGGACGTCGTCGAAAATCCGCGCCGGACCTTTGGGTCCGTCTGTGGTTTTCTCCTCGCCGGATACCAAAATCGCTCCGGCGCAATCGGTTCCTATCATCGACGCTTGGTATAAGACAGAAACCCCTGCCCTTCAGGCAACCGAATTGAGCGCCTGATCGAGATCGGCAATCAAATCGTCGACATGCTCCAGCCCGATCGATAGCCTGAACGTGCCATCGCCAGCCCAGGCACGATAATCGTCCAGATCTTCCCCCGTCAGCCGGAAGGTCGAAGCAATCATCTCATCGGTATCGAGCAGCACGACGAGGCTGCGCTGATGGCCAAGCGAGAAGGCGTAATGCACGACCTTGAGATTGTTTGCCATGGCCATGGCGTGATCTTTCGCCCGTTCCTTGACCTGGAAGGAGATCATGCCGCCGGAAATCTCCATCTGCCGTGCGGCAAGGTCGCGCTGCGGATGGCTTTCGAGACCGGGATAGATGACCCGCCCAACCTTCGGATGGGATTCGAGAAAGCGCGCGACCTTCAACGCGCTATCCGAAACCATCCGCATGCGGGGATAGAGCGTGTCGATGCCGCGCATGATCAGCCAGGCGCTGTGAGCGGAGAGTGCGGCACCGAAATAGACCCCGGTGCGCGCGCGAATGCGGGCGATCAGCGCCTTTGAGCCGCAGACGATACCGCCCAGCGCATCGCCATGACCATTCATGAACTTGGTCAGCGAATGAATGACCAGATCGGCACCCAGCGATGCCGGCCGTGTCGCGACCGGCGTCGCGAAGGTCGAATCGACCGAAACGAGGATGGAGCGGGACCGGGCAAGCGCGCTGACGGCGGCTATATCGGTCAGACGCATCAGCGGATTGCAGGGGCTTTCGCAATGAATGAGCCGGGTATTGGGTCGGATCGCCTTTTCCACCGCATCGATGCGCGACATATTCACCACCGACACCTCGATCCCGTAATCGGGAAGGATGCTGCGCGTCAGTTCGGCGACACCGGCATAACAGACATCCGAGACGATCAGATGATCGCCGGCCTTGAGAAAGGTGAAGAACACGCCGGCGGCCGCCGCCATGCCGGTTGCCGATGCCAGGGCCTCTTCGGTCTGTTCGAGGGCGGCAACGCGCTGTTCGAGTTGCCGAACAGTCGGGTTGGTCCAGCGCGCATAGAGATAGGGCAAATCAGCCAGATCATCGACCCCGGCGGCCGAGAAGGCCCCCTCGCCCGGAACCACGACATTGTTGACCGAGAAGGAGAGGTTGGGAGCGATCGAGCGCGTCAGCGGATCAATCACCAGCCCTGCATCGACGGCCTGCGTTTCGGGGCGCCAACCGGCATTGCGGTTGGCGACAACGCCCGTCGATCCCTTGTCCGGTCCATCGCCGCTCATTGAAAACCTCTCACTTGGACAGAAGGCAGGTGTCGACCCCGAGATCAGCGCTTCTTGCGCTTGTCGTCATAGGGATTGACGTTGCTGCGATAGGAGATCCGGATCGGCACGCCCAAAAGCCCGAAATCCTGCCGCAACCCGTTGATGAGATAGCGGGTGTAGCTTTCCGGTAGCGCTTCCGGCCGCGAACAATTGATGATGAAGCCCGGCGGGCGGGCCTTGATCTGCGTCATGTATTTGAGCTTGATCCGGCGACCCGAAACAGCTGGTGGCGGATGACCCTGGGTCTGGAACTCCAGCCAGCGATTGAGCTTGGCCGTCGAAACCCGCTTGTTCCAGATCTTGTCGGTCTCGATGACCGATTGCATCAGCCGGTCGAGCCCTTCACCGGTCTGGCCGGCCACGGTCACCGCACGCACGCCACGGATCTGCGGCAACAGCCGTTCCGTCTTCTCGCGCAGATCGGCAAGCACCGCCTGGCGGTCCTCGATCAGGTCCCACTTGTTGAAGGCGAGCACGACGGCGCGACCTTCGCGGACGGCGAAATCGACGATATGCAGATCCTGCTTTTCGAACGGGATCGTCGCATCGAACACCACGATGACGATTTCGGCAAAGCGAACCGCGCGCAGCGCATCTGCCACCGAAAGCTTTTCCAGTTTTTCCGTCACGCGCGCCTTGCGCCGCATGCCGGCAGTGTCGAACATCTTGATCGTGCGGCCACGCCATTCCCATTCGACCGAAATCGAATCGCGGGTGATGCCCGCTTCCGGCCCGGTGAGCAGACGGTCCTCGCCGAGAAACCGGTTGATCATCGTCGACTTGCCGGCATTCGGCCGTCCGATGACAGCAATCCTGAGCGGCTTGGTTTCGTCATAGAGCGGTTCGACCTCATCTTCCTCGCCTTCGACCAGATCCTGGTCGATCGGCAGGTCGACATCGGTCTCTGCAACGTCATCGTCATCTTCGAACGCCCGCTCCTCGCCGATCGCAGCCACGATCGCATCGCGCAGATCGATCATGCCCTGGCCATGTTCGGCAGAAATCGGGCAAGGCTCGCCAAGCCCGAGCGTATAGGCATCATAGAAGCCGGCATCGGAGCCGCGCGCTTCGGATTTGTTGGCAACCAGAACCACCGGCTTGCCGCGACGACGCAGCATTTCCGCCAGCGTATTGTCGAGCGGCGTGAGACCGAGCTTGGCATCGACGACGAACAATGTCAGATCGGCCTCATCGATGGCCGCTTCGGTCTGGGCGCGCATGCGGCCCTGAAGCGTTTCCTCGCCTGCCTCTTCGAGACCGGCCGTATCGATGATCCGGAACCGGAGATCGATCAGCTTGGCCTCGCCGGGACGACGATCGCGGGTGACGCCGGGAAGATCGTCCACCAGCGCCAGCTTCTTGCCCACCAGTCGGTTGAACAAAGTCGATTTGCCAACATTCGGACGACCGACAATAGCCACGGTGAATGTCATTCTTCTCTCCGTATTATCGCCGGTTCACCAGGATCACGACAGCTTGCCGCTGGCCGTGATGAGATCCAGCATCGTGCGGGCACGGTTCATGACGCCGGACGGCGATGCCTGATCGTCAACGATCAGCTGGAACCAGTCGCGCGCCTTGGCATAATCGCCAGCCTTCCAGGCCGAAAGTCCAAGCGCTTCGCGCGCGCCGAACCGGTTGGCAGAGGACGGAACGGCAAGTTCTTCGACTTCGGCGGCAACCTGCTCGTAGGTGCCGGTATCGACGAGCAGCCAGGCAGCCCGCAGCCTGACAGCATTGCGAACCGCCTCGGGAATGGTGCCATCCTTGCCGATCGCGGAAAAATCCGAGACGGCCGCAGCGACATCGCCCTTATCGGCCTTGAGGCTGGCAAGGCGAATGCGGGCGAGCAGCGGATAGGAGCCGAACCCGTCCTTGGACAGGGCTTCGAGCTGCTTCTGCGCTTCATCGAGATTGTTCTGGCCAGCGGCCTGCAGGGCTGACATGAACCGGTCGCCTGAGGCGGACTTCTGGGTGTTTTCCCACCATTGGTAGGCCACATTGCCGGCAACGCCCACAACGATCAGCACCGCAATGCCGATGATGACCGGCCCGAAGCGCTTCCAGACGGCTTTCATCTGTTCGGAACGCAGTTCTTCGTTCACCTCGCGGATGAAGCTGTCATCGTTATTCATCATTGTCATGGCTCGTTCCGTCTTCCTGCGGCCTGTCGTTTAACCGCTTCTAACCGATTTTACCGCCCGTGTAAGGGGGCGGCTCAAGAAACTCACATGACGAGCACTGGCACGCCGATGAGCCATTCATGCAAGCCCTTGAACATGGCGAGGTAGAAGGCAGCACCGATCACCAGCGCCGCAATGTCCCAGATCCAGGATTTGTAGACCGGCAACGCGATATCGCCCGAGGCAACGCGACGCTTGTAGGAGATCCGCAACACCACCGCCCAGGCCAGGAAAGCGGCAAACAGGATGACCTGCACGGTTTCACCATTGGCAAGCAGATGCGCAAATGCCCAGATCTTCACTGACAGCGTCACCGGAAATTTCGTGTAGGTCTTGATGTAGCCGGCCGGCATCAGCCCGGAGGCAAAGATGATCGCTGCAAACAGCATCAGCAGAAGTGTGATATGCGCGGTGAAAACCGGCGGCACATAGAGAATGTCGGTCTCCTGCCGCGCCTCGCCGAAGCCGTAGGCCAGCAGGGCAAGGAAAACGATCGAGAGAATGCCGTGGACAGCCTGAAACACGGTCTTTCCGAAGCGCGCGATCAGGTTTTCCCGCAATCCGGGCGCCAGGACCCGCATGAGGTGAAGTCCGATGAAGAGGATAAGCCCCGCGACGAATAAAGCCATGTTTCTGCCTTCCGACCAATTGCCGGCGATTGATTGCACAATCCGGCGGCGCGGAGACCGAAGCCTCGATCACGATCGACCGGATCCACGCTCTTATCTGCTAAAGGAAGGAAATTCCAGCCCCACGGCGGTTTGCGCTAACCATGCTCTCCGAAGAGCAGGCCGTTGTGACGATCCTCGAGCCAGATGCGGATCTTTTCTTCCAGCCGCTCGGGGCTCAAGGGTTTGACGATCATGTCGTCCATGCCGGCTTCCAGACACATATCGCGATCTCCGTTGCATATGGCCGCCGAGACGCCAATGATCGGTACGCGGTCGCCGCTGCCCTGTTCCAGGCCGCGGATCTGCCGGGAGGCTTCCAGACCATCCATTTCAGGCATCAGCATATCCATGAAGATGATCAGGGGCCGGCCGTGCTTCCAGGCCTCGATCGCCTCAATGCCTGTTGAGGCGATGTGATATCGGATGCCGATCCCGTCGAGGATCTGGGCGAAAACGATCTTGTTGATTTCGTTGTCCTCGGCAACAAGCACGTCGAAGGCCCCCTCGACAGAGGCTGGTGGCGGTTCGACATCGGCAATCGCGATCGAAGGCGAAGCTACTGCAGGCGCAGTCGTTGCAGGATTCGGTTCTTTGGTCGCGAATGTCCGTGCGACAGGCAAACCGGTCCGGTTGGTCCAGATGTTTTGACGCCGGCGGCTGCGAATGACATCGATCAGCGTTTCCCGGAGCACGGCGCTACGCACGGGTTTTGCGATATGCGCATCGATATCATGGACGGCAATGTAACCGTCCGGGGAGGAGGTTTCGCGCGATGAGAGAAGGATGATCGCAGTGCTATCGTTGGAACGATCCTGACGGATCTGGCGGACAATTTCGGGACCGAAACCACCCGTCGCATCGATATCCAGGACGATGGCATCGACCGGAACCTGGTCGGCCTTTGCTGACGCCAATGTCGAAAGGCAAACAGAGGCATCCATTGCCGCAGCACAATCGAAACCCCAGCTCTGGATTTCGGACTGGAGATAGGTCCGGCTTACCGGGTTCTTTGCGAGCAGAAGAACGGACGACGATTCCACGATGGCTGGCAAATCAGCGACCCTGGGACGATCGGCGGTCACCGGAGCGGACAGGGTCAGCGTAAAAACGGAGCCTTGCCCCTCCTGGCTTCTGGCGGTCACGTTGCCACCCAGAAGATTGGCGAGACGCTGCGAGATCGCCAGTCCGAGACCGGCCCCTTCCTTGTGGCCAGCCGCACCGCTCCGCGAGAACTTTTCGAAAATGCGCTCGATCTTCTCTGCTGGGATACCGATACCGGTGTCCTCGACATCGATTTCGAGCATCGCCTCGTTGTCGCCACTGCTCCTGCTGCGCATGGTGGCGACGACATGGCCTCTTTCGGTATATTTGACGGCATTGCCGATCAGGTTCGAGAGGATCTGCCGAAAGCGCCCCGCATCGCCGAGGATGACGGCCGGCAATTCGCCCTCGTGGCGCATGATCAATTCGATGCCCTTTTCGCTGGCTGCGGCGGCATGCAGGACTGCAACATCCTCAAGGGCAGCAAATGGGTCGAACGGAGCCGAACGGATCTGGACCTGCCCGGAATCGATACGCGAAAAATCGAGAATATCCTTGATGATCGTCAGAAGCGCATTGCCGGATTTCTGGATGATGTCGACATAGGCTTTCTGCCGCGCATCGAGACCCGATTTCGAGAGGATTTCCGCCATCCCCAGAATGCCGTTCATCGGGGTGCGGATTTCGATGCCCATATTGGCAAGAAACTCGGATTTGGCCCTATCGGCAGCCTCGGCCTTCGCCAGAAGATGCTTCAGTTCCGCTTCGCGTCGTACGACCTCGGTATGGTCGTCACAAAGAATGACCATCTGGCCGTTGCTCAGCGGCCGCATGTCGAGCTGAACCCAACGCTCTGAATCGAGACGAAATTTATAGGAAACAGCGCGACGTTCATTGACCGCCGCTTCGAAGCGGCGGAACTGCTGCTCGATCTGCTGCTCATCCAGATCCGGGTTCTGGCGTGATGTTTCCATGAAGACATCGACCCAGCGACCACCGGGCACCAGCAGTTGGTCCGGCACATTGATCACGTCGGCCAGGCAATGGTTGGCGAGGATGATCTGATCGCCTTCGAGCACCATCAGCCCCTCGGGCATGGCATCCGTCGCGTTCCGAACGAGATTGTAGGCGCGTTCCGCAGCGAGATGCGCCTCACGCGCCTCAAGATCGCGCATCCGCATCTCGGTCAGGTCGACATAGGACAGGACATAGCTTCCGCTGGACAGTTTGATACCGGAATAAAGCGTCACGGTTCCGTCGTGGAAAACGACTTCTCTGGCATCGATCGGACCGCGGCGGATCTCCTCCAGACGGTCGCGGCAGTAGCTTTCCAAATCCGGATGGCTCTGCGGCGTATGGCCCGCCTTGAAGTTGTGGCGAAGCAGATCCTCGAATGGGCGACCGACCAGTTCGCCCTGCCAGCTATCGGCGGCGCCCCCCCAGATCCGAGTGCGATAGGCATCGTTGACCAGCTGGATGTTGAGGTCAGAATCGAGAAGGATGAGGCCGACATTGATACCCGAGACGATATGCTCGAAGTCTCGCTGCAACGCCTCTGCCTTGGCATTGGCTTCATGCATCTGCCGCTCATGCCGGCGCATCTCGGAGATATCCATGAAGGAGCCGACGACATAACGGGCACCTGTCTCGGTGACCAGGCGCGACACCTTGCCGATTGTATCGACAAGCTTTTGGTCGCCGGTCCGGATTTGCCGCTCGATTTCGAAGGCTTGCCCGTCATTTAGCAGCTTCTGGTTCGCATCCCATACCGCGAAACCGACCGACCCATAGGTGTCAAGTTCCGTTGTGCCGATGAGCGTATCGACCGGCAGGTTGAAAAAGTCCCCGAAGGCTGGATTGGCATAGAGCAGTCGATGGTCGGAATCACGAGCGTAGGAAGGGACAGGCAGATGATCCAGAAGCGTCCGGTATAGTGAAACATCCTCGATATGTTTCTCGAGCGCGAGTTCCCGGTTCTTCGCTTCGGTGACATCGATCCTGAGCCCGACCAGGCTGCCGTCATCCAGGCGGCGGTTGACACTGCGGATCCAGATGCCACTGGGCAATCTTAGAAATTCTTCGCTTTCGGTGCTGGAATAGGTCTTCAGCCGGGCCTCGATCCACTCTTCGCGGCTGCCAGTGTAGTTTGCGAGGGTTGCCGGATAGTGTTGCATGATACGGTCGTAGGCAAGCTCGGCGATCTCCCGGATTTGCATACCGAGGTAGACCTGGCCGATGACATGGCCGTAATATTCTTCCAGCTTTTCATTATAGTAGGTCAGCCTTCCATCTGCGCTCCAGATGCAGATGCCGACATCAAAGGCTCGGATCAGTTGTTCAGCTTGATGAATGTCGATACCGCCGCCCGCCCCCTTGATCTGCGGCTCTGGCTGTTCTTCGGCTACCGGAGGTTCCGGAGCGATATCAAGGACCGGTTCATCGCGTTTTTGATGGTCGGACAGACTCGACGAGACCGCCGAGAGATCGCCAAAGATGCAATAGAGATAGGTCTGGCCATCCGCGAGCGTGAAGCGCTCGAGCTCGACGCGGTAGCGCCCACGTCCATAGGGATCGGCATAGTGACTGGATTGGTCCTCTCCGAAGACGATACAGGCGCGCTCGCGGTCATAAAGCCCCAGAAGGGATTCGATTTCCTCGTGATCGCTGCTCGACGTGCCGACGAAGTCCGAAATCGTTCCATTGAACAGGTCCGCAAAGGCCTGATTGACCGCAACATAGACGAGTTCGCTGTTCTTGATAAAGGCAGGCGTCGGCAGACCGTTGATGCGGTCGCAGATTTTCTCGAGCAGCGGGTCCCTGTAATAGATCACTCACGTCTCCCTAGGCGTGTTTCTGCTCTAGCACTCGCGTCATAAACAATCGGTTAACCATAACGAAATTTCGACTGGGGAACGCCGGTCGGTTTCCCCACCGAAAACCGTCTCCGATTGTTTCTCCTATTGCTCCAACATTGCGCGGAGTTCGCGCCGCATTCGGGGCAGTCTCTTTGCTGCCTGCGCCAAGGAACGAAGAAATCGTGTCGTATTTGCCCGCTGTCAGGCGGCAGCAGTTCTGCGATGATCCAACCATGCAAGCATGAATGCCGGGGAGCCAGGATGACCGCAGAAAACAAGACAGTCTTGACCGAAACAGAAGTCGGAGAGCAGCGTCGTCGCAGGTCCGGACGCGGCGGGGATCGTACCCGTCGTATGAGCGGCCCGTCCTATCTCAACCTGATCAATGACCGTAAAAAGGTCGATCTCATTTCCGAGGACCAGCTTGAGGCAATCCACAATGCATCGCTGACCGTTCTTGAAGAAATCGGCATCGATGTGATCCTGCCCGAGGCGCGCGAGCGCATGAAGGCCGCCGGCGCCGATGTTGAGGCGGGCACCGAGCGCGTGCGTTTCGACCGCGGCCTGATCATGGACATGATCTCGACCATCCCGTCGGAATTTACCCTGCATGCCCGCAACCCGGTCCGCAATGTCCGCATCGGCGGCAACAATCTCGTTTTCGCGCAGATCGCATCCGCTCCCTTCGTATCGGACATGGAAGGTGGTCGCCGCACCGGAAACCAGGCGGATTTCCGCAATCTGGTCAAGCTCGCCCAATGCTACGATGTCGTGCATATGACCGGCGGCTATCCGGTGGAACCGGTCGATGTCCACGCATCGGTGCGCCATCTCGACTGCCTGTCGGATCTCGTCAAGCTCACCGACAAGGTGTTTCATGCCTATTCGCTCGGCAAGGAACGCAACCAGGATGCGCTCGAGATTGCCCGGATCGGCCGCGGCATCAGCCGCGAGCAACTCGAAAGCGAACCGTCGCTCTTCACGATCATCAACTCCTCGTCGCCGCTCCGGCTCGATGCACCGATGATGCAGGGCATCATCGAAATGTCGTCCGCCAACCAGGTGGTGGTGCTGACACCCTTCACTCTGGCAGGTGCGATGGCGCCAGTGACCGTCGCAGGCGCCCTCGTGATGCAGAATGCCGAAGCTCTTGCAGGGCTGGCCTTCACCCAGATGGTGAGGCGTGGTGCGCCGGCCGTCTATGGTGGCTTCACCTCCAACGTCGACATGAAGAGTGGCGCACCAGCCTTTGGAACGCCGGAATATATGAAGGCCGTGATCGCCGGCGGCCAGCTCGCGCGCCGTTACGGCATTCCCTACCGTACCTCAAACACCAATGCGGCCAACACGATCGATGCTCAGGCTGCGTACGAATCGGTCTTCTCGCTCTGGGGCGTGATCGAAGGCGGAGGCAATCTGATCATGCATTCGGCCGGATGGACCGAAGGCGGGCTGACCGCATCCTACGAGAAATTCATTCTCGATGTGGACCTTCTGCAGATGGTCGCAGAGTTCCTCAAGCCTCTGGACGTAAGCCCCGACACGCTTGCGCTCGACGCGATCCGGGATGTCGGACCGGGGGGCCATTTCTTCGGAACCCAGCACACGCTCGACCGCTATGAAACGGCCTTCTATTCGCCGATCCTGTCGGATTGGCGCAACAATGAAACCTGGGTGGAAGCCGGCAAGCCGACGACGTTCGATCATGCCAACCGGGTCTGGAAGGAAAAGCTTGCCGCCTATGAACGCCCCGCCATCGATCCGGCGATCGAAGAAGAACTCGACGCCTTCGTTGCCCGCCGCAAGGCAGAAGGTGGCGTGCCGACCGATTTCTGATCGAAGCACAGGCAAAGGCCCGGATGCGGGGAGCACATCCGGGCCTCTTCGCCGCGGCTTGTGCAAGGCCGCGACGCTACGGAACTCAGGACCGGCGCTTGCGTCCGGTGAACATGGCGCGAACGAGATTTTCGCGATGTTCGAAACTGGCCAGAACGACACCTGCCACATGCAGGGCAATAAGGCCGATGGTCAGATAGACCAGGGTTTCATGCAGCTCTTCGACCCATTCGATGCCCCAATAGGCATCCGTGGTCATCATGTATCCGCTGGTCGCAATGCCTGCGATCATCAGAAGCAGAGCCACCACCATGGCGCCCCCTGCCGGATTGTGACCGAGATACCGTTGCGCCCGCATCCGCACCGTATCGAAGAGGAAGCCGATAACGGTGCCTGGGCTGAAGATGAAATCCGAAAAACGTGCATGCCGGGAACCGACCAGCCCCCAAAGCACCCGCAGCAGGATCAATGTGCCGATGGCATATCCGGAATAGATGTGCGCGGATTTCCATTCGTCACCCGTCAGGAACGAGAAGGCGAACAGGCCAACGAGCGACCAGTGAAAGATCCGGACAAACGGGTCCCAGACCTTCACGGTCGGGGACGGGCTCTTGCCGTCCCCTGCGACCACATCAGCGTTGGCAACCATCAGTCGTCACCGTCCTGGCCGACGACTGCGCCGGTTTCCGGATTGAAGAGGCTCTCGACCTTGCTGCCCTTGGCATCGATCGCGTAAACCTCGTAGCAGCCGTCCTCGATCTTGATCTTGCGGACGTCATAACCCATGCCCTTGGCCTTTTCGCGGATCGCATCTTCCGTCATCCACTTGTCCTTCGGAACGTTGCCGCACTTGTCGGATTCGGCATGAGCGGTGGACGCGAGAGCTGCAAGTGCTACGGTGGCGGCGAGAACGATTGACTTCATCGGGATCTCCTTGGATCAACGCGGCGGACTTGATTGCCCGAACCGTTGAATGCACCCTAGGCGGCCGAACCTGACAGAGGGGTGACCCGTCCTGTCAGGCTTCGGTCAGCTTCACGAACGTAAACATTGCCCATGCAGAAGATACGGACCCGCCTTGCAGCAATCCTGATCGCGTCCCTCGCGGGCGCGGCGATGCCGTTGCATGTGCGGGCAGATGGCGACGATCATCGACAATTCGATGATGGCGACATGGACTATGATGACGTGCTCGAAGGCGTTCGCGCCGGTCGGCTTCTCTCGCTCGCAAGCATAAAACAGAAAGTGCTGGCCGCCTGGCCCGGCGAAATCGTCGATCTTTCGATCGACGGGGAGAAAGGAACAGTCATCTACGAGATCAAGATCCTAGCCGCCAACGGCAACCTGATCGAAGTGGAAGTCGACGCCCGCAGCGGCAAGGTCCTCGAGGTCGAGAACGACTAGGTCAAAACTCAATCAGGATTTGGAGCGTAGTATGCGGAAAAATCGTCCGGTTTTAGAAGCGGATCTGAAGATGGATCGATCATTCATCGAGTATCTGCGACGCGCGAAACCTGATTGAGTCTTGACCCTGATGCGCATTCTGCTGGCCGAAGATGATCCCATGATTGCCCGCGATGTCACCCGGCATCTCGAAGCTGCGGGTTTCAACGTCTATCATGCACCGGATGGCGAGGATGCCTGGTATGCCGGCGACAGTGAAGACTTTGCTGCCGTTGTGCTCGACCTCGGGCTGCCGAAACTCGACGGGCTCGCCATTCTCAAGCGCTGGCGCGCTGCGGGCCGCAACATGCCGGTCATCGTTTTAACTGCACGCGGCAACTGGGAGGAACGGGTCGAAGGCATCGATGCCGGCGCCGACGATTATCTTGGCAAGCCGTTCCGGATGCAGGAGCTTCTGGCACGCCTGCGGGCAGTTCTGCGCCGCTATTCCGGCCAGGCAAGCCCGGTGATGAGCAGCGGTCCGGTTTCGGTGGACATGCGCCAGCAGACCGTCAGCATCGATGGCAAGCAGGTCGATGTCACCCCTCTCGAATATCGCTGTGTCGCCACCCTCATGCAGCACCGGACACGCGCCGTATCGCAGGCGGAACTGACCGAGCAACTCTACCACCAGGATTTCGAGCGCGAGAGCAATTCCGTCGAGGTTCTGATCGGGCGGTTGCGTCGAAAACTCGGCAAGGAGGCCATCCTGACAAGGCGTGGCTTCGGTTATCAGATAGCGCAGGACGATCCGGAATGATGTCGATCCGGGTCCGTTTCGCGCTTATCTCTCTCGCCAGCGTCACGATCGCACTCGTCTTTGCCGCCTGGTTCCTGATCGCGCTGTTTGAAGAGAGCTACCGCCGTCGGATCGATGCCGAACTGAGCAGCCATATCAGCCGACTGGCGGGCGATCTGCGTTTCGATGCCACTGGCAAGCTGCTTGCACCGGCAAGCCCGGCCGACAACCGCTTCTTCCAGATCTATAGCGGCCTCTACTGGCAGGTCTTCGATGCCGACCAACGCACAGAACTCCGCTCGCCCTCCCTCTTCGACTATGCGCTGCCGTTGCCCAACGACGGCCATCCCGCCGGCACCATCCACCATTATCGACTGAATGGGCCGGAAGGCGCCGAAGTGATCGTGCTTGAGCGGGCGCTGCAGGTGGTGGCGCCCGGCGGCACGCGCCTGATCCGGATCGCGGTAGCCCTTGATGCCGCAGCGCTCGACAGTGCCAAACGCGATTTTGCCGGTGATCTCCTGCCCTATATCACGGCCCTGGCCGCCTTTCTCGTCATCATGTCCCTGGTCCAGCTCAAGATCGGCCTCAAACCGCTCGACAAGGTGGCAGACGATCTGGAAAACGTCCGGCAGCGAAAGCTCAAGGCGCTTCCCGGCCCCTATCCGCGCGAATTGGCACCGCTGGTCGCAAGGCTCAACCAGCTTCTGGAGAGCCAGGCACAGGCGATCGAACGCGCACGCCAGCGCGCGAGCGACCTGGCGCATGGATTGAAGACCCCGCTGACCGTCATTTCCAACGATGCCTTGACCCTGCGCGAACGCGGCGAAACCGAAATCGCCGAGGAACTCGACATGCTGGCGGGCTCGATGCTCGCTCATATCGACCATGAACTGGCGCGCTCCCGCATTGCCAACACGCCCGACCAGCGGCGTTCCGATGTGCAGCCCGGAAAGATCGTCCGCGACCTGGTCAAGACGCTGAACCGGACCGAAGCCGGCGAACGTCTCGACTGGTCGGTGGAACTAGATGCCGATCCGGAATTGCCGATCGATCCGAATGATCTGCGAGAAATGCTGGGCAATCTTTTCGAGAATGCCAGCAAATGGGCGAGGAGCCGCATCCGGATCGCAACAGAAACATTGCCCGATCGCTGGACCATCCAGATTGCCGATGATGGTCCAGGAGTTCCGGACGACGACCTTGCACGCCTGACCGTGCGTGGTGTTCGCCTCGATCATCGAAAGCCCGGCAGCGGCCTCGGACTGTCGATCGTGCGTGAGATCATCGATGTCTATGGGCTTGATCTCACACTTGAAAACCGGCCGGAAGGCGGCTTCGAGGCACGGGTTTCGGTGCCGCTTCGGTAAGCATGCGCTCAAATGAGCGGCAATCATCCTCCGCCTTTCCCCTTGACATTGTCGGGCGAATGAACGACATGAGCACCAGCTTTCCCCTCGAGGGCGCCGCGTGAGCTGCCCGCACGAGCCAAGGATTTCGTTTGAAGAGGCAAAGCACGGATCATTTATGACCGCCGACACGGCGGCCCAGTGCCGGAAAGCATATCCATAAACGAACAGCAAGTTCCCATTTCACGCGGGGTTCTTGGGCCAGACGAACCGGAAGGCAATGGTGCCTGTCCGGTAAGGTCGTTTGGCACCCCGAAAGGTAGTACCAATTTGTCCAGCTTTCAAACGCTCGGCCTCTCGCAATATCTCCTCGATACGCTCGCAGCCAATGGCTTCGAAACACCGACGCCGATCCAGGCGCAGGCAATTCCCCATCTCCTCGAAGGCCGCGATCTCATTGGCCTCGCCCAGACCGGCACCGGCAAGACACTCGGTTTCGGCCTGCCGATCATTGCCCGCCTGATCAAGGAAGGCGTAAAGGCCGAACCCAAGGCCTGTCGTGCCCTCATTCTGGCGCCGACGCGCGAACTGGTGAACCAGATCGCCGAAAGCCTGAAAGTTTTCACCCGCAAATCACCGCTCAAGCAGACGGCTGTCGTCGGTGGCGCCTCGATCAACGTGCAGGCCAAGATCCTCGAAAAGGGCGTCGACATTCTCGTCGCTACCCCGGGCCGCCTGCTCGATCTCTGCGATCGCAAGGCACTCAATCTTTCGGCAACCCGCTATCTCGTGCTCGATGAAGCTGACCAGATGCTCGATCTCGGCTTCATCCACGATCTCAAGAAGATCGTGAAGATGGTTCCGAAGCGTCGCCAGACGATGCTGTTTTCGGCCACCATGCCGGAAGCGATTGCCGATCTCTCTGTAAACTACCTGACCGATCCGGTGCAGGTCTCCGTGACCCCGCCGGGCAAGGCCGCCGACAGGATCGATCAGCAGGTCCATTTCGTGCTTGGCCGCGATCACAAGACCGCCCTGCTGAAGGACCTGCTCAAGGCCAACAAGGGCCTGTCGCTGATTTTCTGCAAGACCAAGCATGGTGCCGAAAAACTGTCGCGCCACCTGGATCACAGCGGCTTCTCTGTCGCCTCCATCCATGGCAACAAGAGCCAGGGCCAGCGCGACCGGGCTCTGAAGGCCTTCCGCGAAAACGAGATCGCGACCCTTGTGGCGACGGACGTCGCTGCGCGCGGCATCGACGTTCCAGGCGTCAGCCATGTCTACAACTACGATCTGCCCAACGTTCCCGACACCTATGTCCACCGCATCGGCCGTACCGCACGTGCCGGCCGCGAAGGCCAGGCGATTGCGCTGTGCGGTCCCGAGGATATCAAGCTTCTCTATGATATCGAGAAGCTGATGGGCATCGCCATCCCGGTCGCCAGCGGCGATCGTCACGAATGGCAAGGCAAGAAAAAGGCGGCAAGCGGCGGCGAAGGTCATCGCGGTCGCCGTCCGGAAAGCCGTGGTCCGCGCGAGGAACGCGAGCAGGCCGGCCAGCGCGCCGAAGAGCGCAAGGCCAAGGCCGACGCCGAATTCGTGGTCGTGAAGGATCTGGCCGAAGATCCCGATTTCGCCGGTCGCCGCAAGGCACGCCGTCCGCGTCCGGATCGTCGCAGCTTCGCTGACCGTCAGGACCGTGCCCAGACAAATGAGCAGCGCCAGAAGCCGTTTGGCGGCGAAGGCGCGCCCCGCTCGGAGAACCGTGCGGAAGGCAGGAGTGACGCGCGCACCGAGGCCCGAGGCGACAATCGCAAGGACAACCGCCACCGTGGTCCACGGCCCGAAGGCCAGGAGCGCAAGCAAGCTGCAGTCGGCGACAAGGCTGCGTCCGGCGCCAATCGCCATCAGCCGGCCCGGCTCGCCGGTTTTGCCAACGACGACAATTTCGTCGGTAACGCCGAAGCCCGCAAACCCGCCCGTCCGCAGCAGCCGGGAGAGAAGCGCGGTGACAAGCGTACCGACCATCGCGGCGGCGGTCAGCAGCGTTATCGCCAGCGCAGTGGCAATGGCGGCGGCCGCAAGGCCGGCACCCAAGGGTGAGCCTTTGTAAAATAATGTAAATTTGCGGTGAGCGACGCTCTGTTGCTCTAATTTTGCCGCAGAGCGAGTGATTTTGGGCCCGGCCTCTCGCCGGGCCCTTTTTGCGTCCTATATAAGCTCAAACTTGGAGACAATCGGATGAACATCATCTCCCACGTGGAAATCGCGGTCACGGATCTGGAAAGAGCCGTCCGTTTCTATACAACCCTGTTTGATATCGAATTTTCCGACACCGTCCTGCTTCACGACAGTCGCATGGCCTTTTTTCCGTTCGACGAAACGCGCGAAGGCGCCAGCGGCGCGCTCTGCGAAGGACCGGCCTATGTCCCCACAGTTAATGGTGCCATTCTCTACTTCGTCGTCAAGGATATCGATGCAACAATCGAAAAGGCGATCGCCCAGGGAAGCGAAATCCTTTTTCCCAAGACACTCGCGACCAACGGCATCTATGTCGCGGAAATCAGCGATTCCGAAGGCAACCGCATCGCCCTCCAGATGGCCTGATTGAGGCCCTAAAGAACTGAGAATACATCATAGAGCAGCTTCATGTTCAGCCCTGCGATGAAGATGGCGATCAAAAGAGATAGGACGACCAGCCAGCGGGGCGCCGCAAGCGCGCCCATCTTGGCGCGGTCGGCCGTGAACAACACCAGCGGAAAGACCGCGAAGGACAGTTGCAGGCTGAGAACAACCTGACTGAGAATGAGAAGCTTGCCCGTACCGCTTTCGCCATAGAAGATCGTCACGACAGCGGCCGGCACGATGGCGATACCGCGCGTGATCAGTCGCCGCATCCATGCGGGTAACCTGAACTGGATGAAACCCTCCATCACGATCTGGCCGGCCAGGGTTGCTGTCACGGTCGAGTTGATCCCACAGGCAAGCAGCGCGATGCCGAAGAGCGTCGGAGCGATCGCAGAACCGAGAAGCGGCGCCAGGAGCGTATGCGCATCGCCCAGTTCGGCGACATCCGTCCGACCATTGTGATGGAAGGCCGCAGCCGCCAGAATCAGGATCGAGGCATTGATCAAAAGCGCAAACATCAGCGCCACGGTCGAATCGATGGTCGCGAAGGTCAGCGCCTGCCGCTTTTCAGGGATCGTGTCGCCGAAATCGCGCGTCAGCACGATGCCCGAATGCAGGTAGAGATTATGCGGCATCACGGTGGCGCCAAGAATGCCGAGCGCCAGAAAGAGCATGTCGCGATTATTCACGATCTCGACCGTCGGTGCAAAGCCGCGGATCACATCCCCCCACACAGGATCGGCCATGGCGATCTGGATCGCGAAACAGACGGCGATCACGGCGAGGAGCGCCACTACGAAACCTTCGATCCAGCGGAAGCCAAGCTTCTGCAGGTAAAGGATGAGGAAGACGTCGAGCGCCGTGATGATGACTCCGAGTTCGAGCGGAATACCGAAAATCAGGTTGAGGCCAATCGCAGTACCGATCACTTCCGCAATATCGGTAGCAATGATCGCCAGTTCAGCCAGCAGCCACAGAATATAGGCGACCGGCTTCGGATAGGCATCGCGGCAGGCCTGCGCCAGATCCCGCCCCGAGGCGATCGCCAGCCGGGCGGAAAGCGATTGCAGGATGATGGCAATGATATTGGAGATCAGCGCCACGCTCAGCAGCATATAACCGAATTTCGAACCGCCCGCGAGCGAGGTGGCCCAGTTGCCGGGATCCATGTAACCGACCGCGACCATGTAGCCAGGACCGACGAACGACAACATGCGCTTGAGCCAGCTCGCATTGGGCGACACCTTGATCGAGCGGTGCACATCCGCAAGCGGCGCCTCGCCACGATCCACTCTCCATCCGTCGTTCGATTTGCTGCGCGCGTCCATGATCGACTTTTCTGCTATTGAGAATTATTCTTAATATAGACTCGCAATTCGGATTGGCAATTGCAAAATTCAGCAAATGCGGGACGTGCGAAGGCACCCGCCCGAAAGGGCGGGAGGACGAGCGCCGATTAAAGATTTTCAGGTGGTTGCGTTCGTCTTGCGTCCGGCCAGCCACAGGCCGACGACGACGATAAGGGTCCCGATGATCATCATGGGCTGCAACGGTTCGCCGAGCAAGAGGAAGGATTCGACCGCGACCGTCGGCGGGATGAGATAGATCAGGGAGGCGGCGCGCGCGACCTGACCTCGCCGCACCAGATAAAGCAGAAGCCCGACGGCCCCCATAGACAGGCCGAACACCGACCAGAGCAAAACACCCATCAGCGGCAGGCTGAAATCGAAATGCGGCTCCTCGACGATCAGCGCCAATACCGCCACGACCAGAAATGCTCCGAGATATTGAAAGGTGCCGATCGTGCGCAGATCGCCGACCTGGAGATAACGTTTCTGGTAGAGTGTTCCGAGAACGGCGCCGACCATCGCGCCGACATTGATCAGGATCGGCAGCCCCTGGGCAGAGAAGGTTTCCGCCGTCACGCCCGCCATGCTGGGCGAAAGCGCAATCAGAATGCCGACGAGTCCCAGCACCAGGCCCGTGATCTGCACGAGCGAGAGGCGTTCCCGCACGAGCCACGGCGCAAGCGCTGCCGTCATCAGAGGCTGCAGAGCGGCGATGACGCCAGATACCGATGCTGGGACGCCATTGAAGATCGCCCACCAGACACCGCCGAGATAGACACCATGCAGCAGCATGCCCGAGATCGTCGCATGCAGCATCGCTTTCGGTTCACGCGGCCAGCGCGCGCCCATGATCAGGCTCAAGCCGGCAAAGGCAAGCGCGGCGAGCGCGAAACGCACCACCAGAAAGATTTCCGCGGAAGCATGGCCGATACCATAGACGGGCGCGATCCAGCCCGTCGACCAGAGAAGCACGAACAAGGCCGGCGCAAGACGCTCAAGAGACAAGGAAGGGCCTTTGCAATGAAAACGATGACCGGCGCAGCCCTATACCATTGGCTGACGAAGGTCAAAACACGTAACCACCGCGCATTTTGAACCACCTCCAGCTTCGCTACGTATCAAGACAAACACCACGGAGGTTTCCATGCGAAATGCAGTCATTGCCTATGTTTCTTCTCTAGCCAGTTTCCTCGTTCTCGACGCCATCTGGCTCGGCACCATGGCCTCCAGGGTCTATAAGCCTTTGATGGGTGACCTGGTGCTCGATCGCTTCCTGCTTTTGCCCGCAGTGCTTTTTTATCTGATCTATGGCGTCGGCCTGGTGGTGTTCGGGGTTCAGTCCGGTCTGACATCCGGCCGCCCGGTGATGGCACTTGTCTATGGCGGCCTGTTCGGTCTCATCGCCTATGCGACCTACGATCTCACCAACCAGGCGACGCTGAAGAACTGGCCGGTAACGATTACTGTTCTCGACATGGCCTGGGGCATGATCGCAAGCGCCATTGCCGCCTATGTCGGCACGCTTGTGACACTCTGGTTCACGAACCGCGGATAGGCCCACATCTCTGCCGCTCTTCTACCATTTCGGGAAGAAGGGCGGCACCCGCTCCATGTAGTCGCGATAGGCTTCGCCGCGGCTGGCCAGCATATGCTCTTCCAGCGGCGGAATACCGGAGACCTTCGTCAGGAGATGGTACATCATCGCGGGCGCGACGAAAGCAAGCAATCCCATCAATTCATCCAGCCGCCAGTCGACGCCCATCAAGGCAAGTCCGAACCAGAACAGAAACTCGAAGAAGTAATTCGGGTGACGGCTGCGCCCCCACCAGCCGATTTCACAAACTGGTGCTCGGTCCTTCTGACGCCGATAGGACGCAAGCTGTGCATCAGCGCGCGCTTCATTGACGAGTGCAAAGATAGCGACCCCGGCTCCGATCAGATCGAAAAGATCGGGAAACCCGGAGTCCCGATGAGCAACGACATAGACAGCGAAAGCGAGAATGAGACCAGCAACGGCCTGGCTTTGCAGAAAGAGAAACATGCGGACCGAAGCCCGCTCCTGCCACTGGCGACGCAAGGCGGCATAACGGGGATCATCGCCCGCCGGTCCATTGCGCGAAAAGATGTGCCGGCCAAGCCGATAGGACCAGATCGAAGAAAGAATTGCCACGACCACCTGTCGCGGTTCCGGCAGCCAGCCCTCTCCGGGCCAGAGGGCCATGATGAGGCAGGCAATCCCGGTCGAAAGCGCCCAGCCGCCATCGATCTCACCGGAAACGCCGCTCTTTTCCGAGCGGCTCCACAGGATCGCCATGGCAAGGACCATCCACAGCGCGGCGATGATGATCGCCACGGTCATGGCTCAAAGCCCGATGAAAGGCTGGAAGAGCCGCGCGGCCCAGCCGTGCGGGCGCATCGGCCCCTCGATCGAGGCAAGACAGATGCATTCCCCATCTGTATCGACGATCGGCCGATGTTCGGTTTCACCATCCTCTTCGGCAAGATCCCCCACCGTGTAGCGGCCGCTTTCATCGCTGAAGGCCCCCTTGAGAATGAGCGTGAGTTCCTTGCCGGAATGCCCATGTTCCGGCATTCGCTGGCCAGCGGCAATCCGCAACAGAACCAGGTTGATTGTCGGGTCTTCCGGCATTTCGATCCGGGCAAAGCGCATGCCGGGGCCCATCCACCGCCAGTTTCCGATCTGCCGATGCCGCAGCGGTGTGGGAACATCCACCCCCATGGCCAGGCGCTGGTGATCGTAATGCGGAACACGCCGGGGCGTTGCAACGACCGGCTGGTTCAGGCGCGCAAGCGTCTTTTCGAACAGGTCGTCGCCAACCTGTGCCAGCGGCAACTCTTCCAGCAGCATCCCGCCGAGCGCCTCCATATGGGAATAGCGCGACCTTGCTTCGGCAGACATTTCCAGATGGCAATCCAGAACGAGCGCATGGGCGGCCGACAGACGTCCCGACGAATGACGCAAAAGAACGTCGTCGCTCGCAATATGTTGGGTCATCGTCATTCGCGCTCTTCCATCAGCTGGCGCAAGCGCTGGAGCGCCAGCCGCATGCGCGATTTAACCGTACCAAGGGGAATGCCGAGCGCCTTCGAGATCTCGGATTGCGGGTTGTCCGAATAGTAGGACAGCCGGATGACCGTCGCCTGATCGGGCGGCAGACGTTCCAGTGCGGCCCGCACCTGCTGCTCGCTCTGCCGACTGATAAGCTCTCCCTCGGCGCTGGGCGCCGGATCGGACTCCTCGACCGGATCTTCATAGGCTGGCTGCAACGCCCTCGCCTCGCGCCGGCGCCGATCAATCCCGGCATTGCGCGCAATCGTGAAAATCCAGGTCGATACACCGGCTTTGGCAATGTCGAAGCTTGCGGCACGACGCCAGACATTGAGCATCGCTTCCTGAATCAGATCCTCGCATTCGCTGTCGGAAAAGCCCTGCCGCAACAGGAAGGACTTCAGACGAGGCGCATAGAATCGGAACAGGGCCGCGAAAGCCTGTCGGTCCTGATGGACGGCGACTAGCCCCAGCAGTTCAGCCAGATCACTGGCCGTCGGCATCCATGCGCGATCATCCGATCCACTCATGAAGAGCGTCCGGAGCGCGGGCCTGGGACCGATGTCCCTCGAGTCTTTTGACGTTTTCGCATTCATAGCCCCAATTACGCATGTGCTGTTTTGACGGATCACAGAAGACTGACAAAAAACTCTCCGGCGCCCGGTGATCCTCCCCCGCACGTGCTTCGTACATAACCCAGAAAAAACAAACGATCTATCGCGAAAGGAAGCTCACTTGCTGCAGCGGATGACCGGAACGACACCACCACTCAAGATCGCGGTCATAGGCTCCGGCATATCCGGGCTGTCAGCCGCCTGGCTGCTTTCCAAAAAGCATGACGTCAGGCTCTATGAAACCGACAGCCGGCCGGGCGGGCATTCCAATACCGTTGTTGCCGAGACCGCAATGGGTCCGGTTCCCGTCGATACAGGCTTCATCGTCTTCAATGAAGTGACCTATCCGAACCTGACGGCGCTGTTCAAACATCTCGATGTGAAAACGGTCGATACGGAGATGTCCTTCGCGGTGTCGCTCGACCACGGCAAGCTCGAATATTCCGGAACCGATCTTGCCGGCATCTTCGCGCAGAAAAGCAATCTGGTGAACCTGCGCTTCCTCAGCATGCTGCGCGACATCCTGCGCTTTTATCGCGAGGCCCCGGCCGACCTCGAGCTGATGGGGCTGGAAAGCCTTGATTCCTATCTCGACCGCAAGGGTTACGGCCGCGCTTTCCGCGACGACCACCTCTACCCGATGGCGGCCGCGATCTGGTCGACGCCGGCCGGATCCGTCGGCGCCTATCCGGCCAAGAGCTTCGTCCGCTTCTGCGAAAATCACGGACTTCTTAAAGTTTCCGGTCGACCGATCTGGAAAACGGTCAAGGGTGGTAGCCGCAACTATGTCAACCGCATGCTGTCCGAAATCGGCGAACGTCCGAGGTTGAACTGCGGCGTTCACAAGATCGTTCGTCAGCCCCATGGCGTTTCGGTGATCGATGAGACCGGCCAATCCGAAATATTCGACCATGTCGTTCTTGCCTGCCACGCCGACCAGGCCCTCGCCATGATTGCCCGCCCGACACCCTCCGAGCAGAGCATTCTCGGTGCCTTCCGCTACAGCGTCAACGAAGCCGTCCTGCACTCGGATCGCCGCCTGATGCCAAAGCGGAAAAGGGCCTGGTCGAGCTGGAACTATCTCGCCGACAGGTCGCGGGCGGATGCCTTGAGCGTCACCTACTGGATGAACCGCCTGCAGGGCATTGATCCCAACAATCCGCTTTTCCTGTCGCTCAATCCGCTGACCGATCCGGATCCCGCCCAGGTCCATTACCGTGTGACCTATGAGCATCCGATGTTTGATCACCATGCGATTTCGGCCCAGCAACGCCTATGGTCGCTGCAAGGCCACGGCGGAGTGTGGTTTGCCGGCGCCTATTTCGGCGCCGGGTTCCATGAAGACGGTCTTCAGGCCGGCCTCGCGGTCGCCGAGCAACTGGGTGACGTGCGCCGTCCATGGTCGGTCGCCAACGAATCCGGTAGAATCGTGCTCGGCGATCATGCCGATGCGGAGGCAATGGCAGCGGAATGAGCAGACGCGAGGAAGGCCAGTCCGCAGTCTATTATGGTTCGGTGGCGCATCGCCGCCTGAAGCCGAAGCGGCATTTCCTGCGTTACAGCCTGTTCCAGCTGCTGATCGATCTCGATGAGCTCGAAACGCTTGATGGAAGACTGCGCCTTCTCTCGGTCGGCCGTTTCAACCTCTTCTCCATCCATGAGAAGGATTTCGGCCCCGACGGGCTGGGAACGCTGAAGGAGCGTCTGTTGGATTTGGCTGATCGCGAAGGGATCGCGCTTGGTCCAGATGCAACGATCCGGTCGATGACGATGCCGCGCCTTCTCGGCTATGCATTCAATCCGCTGACCGTTCATTTCTGCTATGCGGCGGACAAGCGGCTCGCCGCCATCCTCTATGAAGTCCACAACACGTTCGGCGAACGCCACATCTATGCCCTGCCCGTCGATGCGTCCGCCGCTTTGCCGATCACCCAGACCTGCGCAAAAGCCTTCCACGTCTCGCCGTTCCTGCCGATGGATCTCGCCTACGATTTTATCGTTCATCCACCGAAAGACGATTTCTCGATCGCCATCCGCGACCGTGATCGCGATGGGCTGGTGCTGACCGCCACCATGGCGATGAAACGGCGGCCATTGACCGACCGGGAATTGCTGCGGCAGTTCATCGCATTTCCGCTGATGACGCTCAAGGTCATCGCCGGCATTCATTACGAGGCACTGCGTCTCTGGTTGAAGGGCCTCAAGATATTCCGTCATCCCGGTACCGCAAACTGAATGCAATGACTATTTCTGCCGACAGTTTGCTCAATACGCCTATTTTTTGGACGAAATCTGTAGAGCACTGAACAATTCTGGGAGAGGCAATTGCGACTGTTGCCACCAGAAACGTCAATTGCCCGTTCATTTGCCGGATTTTTTCATCGACGAAAATCCTAACCCGCAATTGTGCATGCTTCTTGCATTGATCCAAACATTGGGCTCAAATGCAGGCATAACATTGGGGAACGAACACTTGGCATTCGATGAAATGATTGACGCGGATGGCAATCCGCGAGGGCCATACAAGCAATATTTCGAGTGGTTTAAGGAGCAGAACCCGGCTTATCTGGAAGCCAAGGCCCGGGATGCAGAAAACATTTTCCGCAAAACCGGTATCACCTTCGCAGTCTATGGCCATGAGGATGCGACCGAAAAGCTCATCCCGTTCGATCTCATCCCGCGCATCATCTCCGGTTCCGAATGGCGCAAGCTTGCCCAGGGCATCGAACAGCGCGTGCTGGCGCTCAACGCCTTCCTCGAGGACATCTATCACAAGCAGGAGATCATCCGCGCTGGTCGCATCCCGCGCGAACTGATCGAGAAGAACCTCGCCTTCCTGCCACAGATGATCGGCATGAAACCGCCCGGCGGCGTCTATACCCATATCATCGGCACCGATATCGTCAGGACCGGTGAAGACCAGTTCTATGTGCTGGAAGACAATGCCCGTACCCCCTCCGGCGTCTCCTACATGCTCGAAGACCGCGAGACGATGATGCAGATGTTCCCGGAGCTTTTCTACAAGGTCCGGGTACGACCGGTGGAGGATTATCCGTCGAAACTGCGCCAGAGCCTCGACCGGCTCGCCCCTCCAGGCTGCAAGGGCAAGCCGCGCGTTGTGGTGCTGACGCCGGGCATCTTCAATTCGGCCTACTAT
This sequence comes from Fluviirhizobium alvei, assembly GCF_030551875.1. Taxonomy (GTDB): domain Bacteria; phylum Pseudomonadota; class Alphaproteobacteria; order Rhizobiales; family Rhizobiaceae; genus Rhizobium_E; species Rhizobium_E alvei. The sequence continues at coordinate 206,463 of NZ_JAUOZU010000007.1, forward strand.
GAACATGCCTTTCTGGCCGACCAGATGGGCGCCGAACTGGTGGAAGGGTCGGATCTCAGGGTCATCAACGGCAAGGTCTGCATGCGCACCACGCAGGGCTACGAGCCCGTCGATGTGATCTACCGCCGCGTCGATGACGATTTCCTCGACCCCCTCACCTTCCGGCCCGATTCCTGTCTCGGCGTCGCCGGCATCATGGATGTCTATCGCGCCGGCAACGTCACGATCGCAAACGCGCCCGGCACCGGGATCTCCGATGACAAGGCGATCTACTCCTACATGCCGGAAATCGTGGAATTCTATACCGGCCGCAAGGCCATGCTGGAGAATGTCCCGACCTGGCGCTGCTCGGAGCCGGACAGTTTCAAATATGTGATGGAGCATCTGCCGGAACTGGTGGTCAAGGAAGTCCATGGTTCGGGCGGCTACGGCATGCTGGTGGGGCCCACTGCAAGCCGCAAGGAGATTGCCCTTTTCGCCGAAAAGCTGAAGGCCAAGCCGGCCAACTACATCGCCCAGCCGACGCTCTCGCTCTCCACCGTGCCGATCATGGTCAAGAAGGGCATCGCTCCGCGCCATGTGGACCTGCGCCCCTATGTGCTGGTCTCCGACAAGGTTCATATCATCCCCGGCGGGTTGACCCGCGTCGCGCTCAAGAAAGGCTCGCTGGTTGTCAATTCCAGCCAGGGCGGCGGGACGAAGGATACCTGGGTTCTGGAGGACTGATCGATGATGCTAGGAAGAACCGCTCAAGGCCTGTTCTGGATGTCCCGCTACATCGAACGCGCCGAAAACACTGCTCGCCTGATCGATGCCGGCTTTCGTATGTCCCTGACCCGATCCGTCGCTTCCGACGAGGATTGGGACGGGGTATTGCAAAGTGCCGGCATGCGCGAACTCTATGCGCAGAAATCCGATCGGGTCACCGGCGCGGATGCGCTTGATTTTCTGCTGCGCGACAAATCGAACCCGTCGTCGATCATCAACTGCCTGGAATATGGCCGCAACAATGCCCGCATGGTGCGCACGGCGCTGACGCGCGAAACCTGGGAAGCCGTCAACGAAACCTGGCTGGAACTGCGCCAGGTTCTGTCGCGCAAGGTGACACAAGCGACCTTGCCCGATGTTATCGACGCGATCAAACGGCGGGTCGCCCTGATGCGCGGCACCTTCTCCGGCACCCAGTTGCGCGACGAAATCTACAATTTCGCCATGCTGGGATCCTTCATCGAACGGGCAGACAATACGGCCCGCATCCTCGATGTGAAGTACTACGTGCTCTTGCCATCGCTCATGCATGTCGGCACTTCCATGGACAATTTCCAATGGCAGTCGATCCTGCGGTCCGTCTCGGCTTTGCGCTCCTATTCCTGGGTCTATGACTCCGAGTACAAGCCGGCCAATATCGCCCACTTCCTCATTCTCAACCGGCGCATGCCGCGGTCGCTCGCCTTCTGTTACGAGCAGCTCAGCGGCAACCTCGCCCATATCGCGCGCGATTATGGCTGCCAGGTGGATGCGCATGAGACGGCGGCGAGAACCCGCGACCGGCTGATGAACACATCGATCGATGCGGTCATGGAAAGCGGCCTGCATGAATTCATCGAGAATTTCATCATCGCCAACGACAAGCTCGCCCAGGAAATCTCCGACGGCTACCGGTTCTACAAGTGAGTTGACAGCATGCGTCTGAAAATCAGCCATATGACCGAGTATAGCTATGACGAGCCGGTGGAGTTTGCGCTGCAGCGCCTGCGACTGACGCCCAAGGACGGGCCCGGCCAAAAGGTGATCTCCTGGATGACCACCGTCTCAGGCGTGCAGAATGAAGCCCAGTACGAAGATCATTTCGGCAATATCGTCGAACTTGTCAGCGTGATCGATGGCGCCGAGCGCATTTCAATCATGGCGATGGGAGAGGTGGAGACCGAAGAGCTCAACGGTGTATTCGGCGCTCATATCGGTCATGTGCCGCTTTGGCTTTTCAAGCGCGAGACCGCACTCACCAAACCCGGCAAGTTCATGCGCGAGCTCGGCAAACAAATCGATGCGGACGGCGATCTTGCCCGCATGCATCAGCTGATGGAGCTTGTTCACACCACCCTCGAATATCGCAAGAACGCCACCGATTCGAAGACAACGGCCGAACAGGCGCTCGAACAGGGTGCCGGCGTCTGCCAAGATCATGCCCATGTCTTCATCGGCATCGCCCGCATGCTCGGGCTGCCGGCCCGTTACGTGGCCGGTTACATGTTCGACACGTCCGACATGGCCGCCGCCTCGCATGCCTGGGCGGAGGCACATCTTCCGGGCCTCGGCTGGGTCGGGTTCGATCCTGCCAACAAGATCTGCCCCGACCAGCGCTATGTGCGGGTCGCGCACGGACTTGACGCGGAGGATACCGCACCGGTTTCCGGCATGCGCCTCGGCAACTCGCCCGAAATGATCTCGGTGACGGTCAGCGTCGAACAGCAATAATTCTATAGAAACCGCAATTGAAGCCGCGATGCAGACACCTGCATCGCGGCTTTTCGTTATGCCTGTTCCGGATAGGACGCCTCGACCACCGCCAGCGCCGCCATGTTGACGACACCGCGCGAGGTGACCGACGGCGACAGGATATGCGCCGGAAGGGCAGCACCAAGAAGAATCGGACCGACATGCAGCGAATCCGTCATCGTCTTGACGACGCCGAGCGTGATGTTGGCCGCATCGATGTTGGGGAACACCAGCAGGTTGGCTTCGCCCGTGAGCGTCGAATTCGGCATCACGCGTTTGCGAAGCACTTCCGAAATCGCCGAATCACCGTGCATTTCACCATCGGCCTCGAGATCGGGCGCGAGCTCCTTCACCAGGCAGATCGCCTTGCGCATCTTTTCCGAACTGTCGGAATCGCGGCTGCCGAAGTTGGAATGCGAAACCAGCGCTGCCTTCGGCGTGATACCAAACCGGCGGATTTCCGCCGCCGCCATGATCGTCATCTCGGCGATTTCTTCAGCCGACGGATTGAAGGTCACATAGGTATCGGTGAAGAAGGTGGCACCGCGCTGCGAGATCAGCAGGCTGAGGGCAGAGAAATCCAGCACCCCGGGTTTCTTGCCGATGATCTGGCTGACATCGCGCAGATGGCGGGCGTAACGGCCTTCGACACCGCAGATCAGTGCATCGGCATCGCCGCGCTTGACCGCGATCGCACCGATGACGGTGGCATTGGTGCGCACGATCGTGCGAGCGGCTTCCGGAATGACGCCCTTGCGGCCGACGAGATTGAAATAGTCGTCGACATAATCCTTGAAGCGCGGATCGTCCTGCGGGTTGACCAGTTCGAAATCGATTTCCGGCCGGATCTTGAGACCAAACCGCTGCAGCCGCGCCTCGATGATCGACGGGCGACCAATCAGGATCGGCTTGGCGATGTTTTCCTCGAGCAGAACCTGGGCGGCCCGCAGCACGCGCTCGTCCTCGCCCTCGGCGAAGATGACACGCTTCTTGCTGGCCAGTTTTGCCGCTGCGAAAACCGGCTTCATGATGAAGCCGGAGCGGAAGACGAAGCGGTTGAGCTGGTCGAGATAGGCGTCGTAATCGGCAATCGGCCGCTTGGCGACGCCGGTTTCCTCCGCCGCGCGGGCCACTGCCGGCGCAATGCGCAGGATGAGCCGCTGGTCGAACGGCGACGGGATGAGATAATCGGCCCCGAAAATCGGCGTATCGCCGCCGATCGCCTTGGCGGCGACCTCGTTGACTTCCTCGCGCGCAAGCGACGCGATCGCCTTCACAGCCGCCATCTTCATTTCTTCATTGATCGTGGTGGCACCACAATCAAGCGCACCGCGGAAGATGTAGGGGAAGCAGAGAACGTTGTTGACCTGATTGGGGAAATCCGAACGCCCGGTGCAGATCATCGCATCAGGGCGCACGGCCCGCGCTTGATCCGGCATGATTTCTGGCGTCGGGTTGGCGAGCGCCATGATGAGCGGCCGCTCCGCCATCTGCCCGAGCAGGTCGGGTTTCAGCACGCCCGCCGCAGAGAGACCGAGAAATACGTCGGCGCCGGGGATCGACTCGGCGAGCACACGCTTGTCGGTCTCCTGCGCATAGACAGATTTCCACGGATCCATCAGGACTTCGCGTCCCTTATAGACCAGTCCCTCGATATCATGGACCCAGATATTTTCGCGCTTGGCGCCGAGATTGACGAGCAGATTGAGGCAGGCAAGTGCCGCTGCGCCCGCACCCGAAGCGACGATCTTGACGTTGGCGATATCCTTGCCGGCGAGGCTGAGACCGTTGAGGATGGCGGCCGCCACGATGATCGCCGTACCATGCTGGTCATCGTGAAAGACCGGGATCGCCATCTTCTCGCGCAGCCGGCGCTCGACTTCGAAACATTCCGGCGCCTTGATATCTTCGAGATTGATACCGCCGAAGGTCGGCTCGAGCGAGGAGATCACATCGACCATGCGATCGATTTCCGGCGCTTCGATTTCGATGTCGAACACATCGATACCGGCGAATTTTTTGAACAGGACGGCCTTGCCTTCCATGACCGGCTTGGACGCAAGCGGACCGATATTGCCGAGACCGAGAACCGCCGTGCCGTTGGAAATCACCGCGACCAGATTGGCGCGCGAGGTATATTCGGCAGCGGCATCGGGATTGTCGCGAATGGCAAGACAGGGCGCGGCAACCCCGGGCGAATAGGCCAGCGCCAGGTCGCGCTGGTTGCCGAGCGGCTTGGTTGCCTGAATTTCAAGCTTGCCGGGGCGCGGATAGCGGTGAAAGAAAAGTGCCTGCTCATCGAGGTCGCCGCTCTTGGGCAGCGCCTTGCCCTTGTCTTCAGTCATGTTCGAATCCTTCTTGAATGACTGAAACGTTTAAATGATTTCTCGCTCAAATCCAGTTGCCAGGAGATATTCCGGGAGCGGCATCGACAATTCACCGTTCGACATCGCTTCAGGGCATGACAATCGTCAATCTGCCCGGTCCGGCTTGTCGAAAGCGCTGGCGCATGCCATGGGACATTGTCTCAATCGATCAAAATCGAGCCATGACCGAAAAGAAACGCACAACGCCCTTTTACCTGATCGACACATCAAGCGAATTCTATCGCCCGATCGGATTGCGCATCGGCATCTGTATCGGCGCAGCTCTCTGGCTGGCGCTCGAGATCTACGGTCGCGATCCCTTCTGGCTGGTCATCTCCGGGGCAACCGCAGTCTATTGCGTTTTCACGCTGCTGATCGCCTACAAGCCGCCTGAGCCTCCACCTGCGCGCCCTGCCGATGAGCCAGAGGATAAGGCTGCAAGCGACGAAAAGCCGGATCAGGACATCACGCCCTCGAAAGAGCCCTGAGCGCCTTGTCGATCAACTGGTTGGCGATCATCATCCGGATGGTTGCTTCCTGCCGCCAGACGGCAGGCACCCGATCGGGATGATTGGCGCGGGCGAAATCCCGCCGCAACCGGCGCAGGGCAGCGATATCTGTCACGCTCGCCAGATCCAGTTCGGCCGCGATGTCCTCCGCTGTCAGCTTGAGCATGCGCGACAGATCCATGAGGGTTTCCGGCTCAACCGGCGGCTCGGACCCAAGATCCTCCGCATCGATGTAATCATCATAGCCGAACTGCATTTCGACGGGATCGGTCTCAAGGACGGGATTCCAGCCGGCATGCACGAAACCCGAGTTGAAGCCACGCACCTGCGGCGATGACGGAGTCAATGCCTCGTCATCCTCGTCTTCGCTCTGATCCTCGGCCTTGTCGAGAAGCGTCTGAAACACGGTCTTGCCGAATACGGGCATGGCATCTCCCTTCGCCCCCAGCAAAGCAGACCTGGATTTAGCGAAGCTGGTCGCCCGTAAGTGAAAGGTTCTCCTCAAGGATCATGTCATAGAGCATCTTGGCGGACGGCGGCAGGTCACGCCCCTGCGCCGTGATGAGGCTGACCGGATCGAGCGCAATCTCGAAATCGGTCTCGAGGACGACGATTTCGCCAACGCGCGCCGAACGACTGGCGATGAACCGGGCGACATCCTCCGCGATCGGCGCGATCGTATCGGTTTCGGAAATCAGCGCCATGGTCAAAAGCACGGAAGAAGTGCTGACGACATTCTCTGGCAGGGGCACATCGTTTCGGAGGAACAGCTGTTCGACGGCGCGGCGCAGCAGCGATCCGCGCGGCTGGTAGACCCAGTCATATTCGGCGAGATCCGCTACACGCACCGGCGCGCGCGTGAGAAGAGGGTGACCGGCGCGCACGATCAGGCAGGCACGCTCGACACCCAGCATTTTCGCATTGAAGATTTTCGGATTGAGATCGTCCGGAATACGGCCAATGACGAAATCGTAACGCGCGGCAAGCAGGTCGCGGGCCAGAACGTTGCTGGTTTCGACCTGGCAATGAACCTGGATCGCAGGGTAGAGACGCCGCACCTTACGGATCGCCGGCACAGCCAGACCGATCGCCGGCCCGGTGACCGAGCCGAGGCTGACCGAACCGCCGAACCCGGACTTCAATTCGGCAATCTCGCGATTTGCTTCGCGCACCTCCAGAAGAATGGATCGGGCGCGCCGGGCCATCGCCTCGCCGAAACGGGTCGGCTCCATGCCGCGCGCCGCTCTTTCGAACAGCGGCGCTTTCAGCATCGCCTCCACCTCGCTCAACAGGCGCGAAGCGGCCGGCTGGGAGATGTTCATCCTTTCGGCCGCCGTGCTTACCTGGCCTGTATCGGCCACCGCCGCAATCAACCGGAGATGGTTCAACTTGAGACCGGATTTGACGAGAGAATCGTTTACGCTTTCAGGCGGATGGCTGCTTGGGCGCAGTAGTTGGGGAAAATTCGGGCCGCCCGATCTCTGGTCCATTCCAATACCCTTTGAAAAGTATGACTTTTTGGATATTATACCAATTTCGGTATATATAGCTACATCTATTCTATTTGACAGTTATATGAGTTTGTAGGCAGTTTGCCGCTACGCATGGGAGGGATGCGGAGGATACGTGGCCATTTGCATCGATTTAAAGCACCGTTTAAGTGCGGATGTTGGCGACGACCTTGTTCCATCCTCGCGTTTCGGGATCAGGCGGTTTTGCCGTCTGAAGTTCACCTAGGGAGAGAACCAAATGAAAATCATTACCTCGCTGCTTGCTGCAGCTGCCATGACCGTGGCGTCCTTCGTCGCCCCGGCCTTTGCCGAAGACAAGGGCATGGTGGGCATTTCCATGCCGACCAAGACCTCCACCCGCTGGATTTCTGACGGCGAGACCATGGAGAAGCTCTTCAAGGATGCCGGCTACACGCCTGACCTGCAGTTCGCAGACGATGACATCCCGAACCAGCTTTCGCAGATCGAGAACATGGTGACCAAGGGCGCCAAGGTGCTCGTGATCGCCGCTATCGACGGCACCACGCTCTCCGACATTCTCCAGAAGGCTCACGATGCTGGCGTCAAGGTCATCGCCTATGACCGCCTGATCCGTGATTCCGGCAATGTCGACTACTACGCCACCTTCGACAACTTCCAGGTCGGCGTCCTGCAGGCCAACTCGCTCGTTCAGGGCCTGAAGGAAAAGTTCCCGGGCGTGAAGCCGTGGAACGTCGAACTCTTCGGCGGTTCGCCGGACGACAACAACGCCTTCTTCTTCTATGACGGCGCCATGAGCGTTCTGCAGCCGATGATCGACTCCGGCGACATCGTGATCAAGTCCGGCCAGATGGGCATGGACCAGGTCGGCACCCTGCGTTGGGATGGTGCTGTTGCCCAGGCCCGCATGGAAAACCTGCTCTCCTCCACCTACACCGATGCCAAGGTCAATGGCGTTCTCGCTCCCTATGACGGTCTGTCGATCGGCATCCTGTCGGCCCTCAAGGGCGTCGGCTACGGCTCGGGCGACATGACCATGCCGGTCGTCACCGGTCAGGACGCAGAACTGCCGTCGGTCAAGTCCATCCTTGCCAACGAACAGTACTCGACCGTCTTCAAGGACACCCGCGAACTGGCAAAGGTCGCCGTCAACATGGTCAACGCGATCATGACCGGCAAGGAGCCCGAGATCAACGACACCAAGACCTACAACAATGGTGTCAAGGTTGTTCCGTCCTACCTGCTGACCCCGGTTGCTGCCGACAAGTCCAACGTCAAGGACATCCTGGTCGGCGCCGGCTACTACACGGAAGACCAGATCAACAACTGATCTCTCTTTCACCTTCAAAGGGGTCCGCGCCAGCCGCGGGCCCCGATCACATCTGAGACGAAGCTCCCCGCCGACCTTTACCGGCGCCTGGTTTCTGGAATGCTTGCATATGGATAAGATCATTCTCGAGATGCGCGGCATCACCAAGACATTCCCTGGCGTGAAAGCGCTGGACAATGTCAATCTGAAGGTACGCGAAGGCGAGATCCACGCGCTGGTCGGCGAAAACGGCGCCGGCAAATCGACGCTGATGAAGGTCCTGAGCGGCGTCTATCCGGCCGGTACCTATGATGGCGATATCTATTTCGATGGCGTGGTGCGGCGCTTTTCCACCATCGCCGACAGCGAAGATCTCGGCATCATCATCATCCATCAGGAACTGGCGCTCGTGCCGCTCCTGTCGATCGCAGAAAACATTTTCCTCGGCAACGAGATCGCCAGGAACGGCGTCATCGACTGGCCGCAGACATTCGCGCGCACCCAGGAGCTGCTGACGAAGGTCGGGCTCAAGGAGCCGGCCACAACGCTGATCACCGATATCGGCGTCGGCAAGCAGCAGCTGGTCGAAATTGCCAAGGCGCTGTCGAAAAAAGTCCGTCTGCTCATTCTCGACGAGCCGACAGCCTCGCTCAACGAAAAGGATTCCGATGCCCTCCTCAATCTCCTGATTGAGTTCCGCAAGCAGGGCATGACCTCGATCATTATCTCCCACAAGCTAAACGAGATCCGCAAGGTCGCCGACCAGATCACCATCCTGCGCGACGGCGGCACGGTCGAGACGCTCGACTGCCATACGACGGAAGTCTCCGAAGACCGCATCATCAAGGGCATGGTCGGGCGCGACATGGAAGACCGCTATCCGCCACGCGACGTGCCGATCGGCGACACGGTTCTCGAAGTCAACAACTGGAACGTCTTCCACCAGAACCATCGCGACCGCCAGTTCCTGCATGATGTGAACATTACCGTCCGCGCCGGCGAAGTCGTCGGCATCGCCGGCCTGATGGGTGCCGGCCGTACTGAAACGGCGATGAGCATCTTCGGCCGCTCCTGGGGCCACAAAATCACCGGCGAGGTGAAGGTTCGCGGCAAGACGGTCGATGTCAGCACCATTCCCAAGGCCATCGATGCCGGCCTCGCCTATGTGACGGAAGACCGAAAGCATCTCGGCCTCGTGCTGATCAACTCGATCATGCACAACACCACGCTTTCCAATCTGGACGACGTATCGCGCTCGGGCGTCATCGATGACCATGCCGAAATGCGGGTCTCGACCGATTTCCGCAAGCGGCTGCGCATCCGCTCCCATTCGATCTATCAGGAAACCGTCAATCTTTCCGGCGGCAACCAGCAGAAGGTCGTCTTGTCGAAATGGCTCTTCACCAACCCGGAAGTGCTCATTCTCGATGAACCGACGCGCGGCATCGATGTCGGCGCGAAATATGAAATCTACAGCATTATCAACGAGCTTGCCGCCGACGGCAAAGGCATTCTGATGATCTCGTCGGAAATGCCCGAACTGCTCGGCACCTGTGATCGCATCTACGTGATGAACGAGGGCCGCATCGTCGCCGAACTTTCGAAGGCAGAGGCAAGCCAGGAATCCATCATGCGCGCCATCATGCGCTCCGGGGAGAAGAAGTAATGGTCTCGGAAACCAGCAGCAACGCAAAGACCCAGCCTTCGGTGGGCGATTATTTCCGCAAGAACATCCGTGAGTACGGCCTGCTGATCGCACTCATCGTCATCATGCTGTTTTTCCAGGTCATCACCGGCGGGGTTCTCTTTCGCCCGGTCAACCTGACCAACCTCGTGCTGCAGAATTCCTTCATCGTCATCATGGCGCTCGGAATGCTGCTGATCATCGTGGCGGGCCATATCGACCTTTCCGTCGGTTCGATCGCGGCCCTCGTCGGCGGCCTGTCGGGCATCCTGATCATCAAGGGCGTTCCCTGGCTCGGCCTGCCGCCGCTTCCCGTGGTTATCGTGATCCCGCTGTGTCTGGTGCTTGGGGGCATCGCCGGCGCCGCACAGGGCTATTGGACCGCCTACCAGAAGATCCCCGCCTTCATCGTCACGCTTGCCGGCATGCTGGTGTTTCGCGGCCTCACCTATCTGGTCCTGTCCAACCGCCCGGTTGGTCCCTTCCCGAAGGAATTCGGCCTGCTCTCGACCGGTTTCATCCCTGATTTCTTCTCCTTCCTGCAGGGCGATCCGGCAACGAGCCTGATCAAGAACTGGTTCGCCTTGATCGTGGTTGTCGCTCTCGTCGGCTGGATGATCTATGCCGGTTTCCGGAAGCGGAAACTCAACGATGCGCACGGCACCGAAAACGAGCCGGTCGTCTTCTTCGCACTGCAGATGGGTCTCACCAGCATCGTCGCCATCTTCATCGGCTTCCAGCTTTCGACCTACAAGGGCCTGCCGAACGTTCTCGTCCTGATGGCGGTTCTGATTGCCTTCTACAGCTTCGTCACCAGCCGTTCGACCATCGGCCGCCGCATCTATGCAATGGGCGGCAACGAGAAGGCGGCCAAGCTTTCCGGCATCAATACCGAGCGACTGACATTCTATGCCTTCGCGAACATGGGTGTGTTGGCTGCGCTGGCCGGCATGATCATTGCCGCACGTCTGAACTCGGCGACCCCGAAGGCGGGTGTCGGCATCGAACTTGACGTCATCGCCGCCTGCTTCATCGGTGGCGCCTCGGCCTCCGGCGGCGTCGGCAAGATCACCGGTGCTGTCATCGGCGCCTTTATCATGGGTGTGCTGAACAACGGCATGTCCATCATGGGTCTCAGCATCGACTACCAGCAGCTGGTCAAGGGCCTGGTGCTGCTCGCAGCAGTCTATTTCGACGTCTACAACAAGCGGAAGGGCTGAGCGCTTACCTACGCGTTCAACCCCTCCCGAACGACCAGTTTGACCGTCGCGAAACCGATGGATGCCCTGTTGCGTCCTCAAGCGACCGCAGAAAGGATAAGCAATGCTCATTTCGCAGATCATCACTCCGGAAGGCACCACCATCGTTGCGGCGCGCGAAGTGGGTGGAAAGGCACGCGAAGTGCTGGGAACCACATCTGTTCGGGCGCTCGCACTCGAAGCGGCCCGCACCGGCCAGTCTCTCGTCTCGGTTATCGAAGCCCGTGGCTTCGGCATGGAAATCGACCTTGAAACCGTTCGCAACGAAGGCCGCTTCCTGCCACCCATCACCCATCCCGATCCGGCGCATCTGCACCTGACGGGCACGGGCCTGACGCATCTCGGCTCAGCGGCCACACGCGATTCCATGCACAAGAAGACAACGGAAGCGGCAGAAGAAACCCTGACCGATTCCATGAAGATGTTCCGCATGGGGCTCGAGAATGGCAAGCCGGCACCGGGCGAAACCGGCGTGCAGCCGGAATGGTTCTACAAGGGCAACGGCACCCAGGCGATCGCCTCGGAGCAGCCGCTTATCTCCCCGTCATTCGCGCTCGATGGCGGCGAAGAGCCGGAAATGGCTGGCATCTACGTGATCGGTGACGATGGCGTACCCTACCGGGTCGGATTTGCCGTCTCCAACGAATTCTCCGATCACGTGACCGAGCGGATCAACTATCTCTATCTCGCCCATTCCAAGCTGCGGCAGGCAAGCTTCGGCCCCGAAATCCGCATCGGCGCGCCGCCGGAAGATATCCGCGGCACCTCGCGGATTCGCCGCGGCGATCAGGTGATCTTCGAAAAGCCGTTCCTGTCGGGCGAGGCCAACATGAGCCACACTTTCGCGAACCTCGAATATCACCATTTCAAATATGGCCTGTTCCGCCAGCCGGGCGATGTGCATGTCCATATGTTCGGCACCGCGACGCTGTCTTTTGCCGATGGCATCAAGCCGGAAGAAGGCGATGTCTTCGAAATCGAGGTGCCGGAATTCGGGCTTGCCCTGCGTAATCCGTTGAAAATAGCAGCCAAAGAGGAAATAACCATCCGGTCTCTTTAAACGCGCCGGACCGAGTCCCCGCTCCGGTCGCTTTCCCCGCCTGAAATGGAGTTTACCGACATGGCACTGCACCAGAACCTTATCGCCGGCGAATGGGTCGGTGGCGACGCGATCGCCAACATCAATCCGTCCGACACCAACGATGTCGTGGGCGAGTATGCGCGCGGTTCGGCCCAGGACATGCAGGATGCGATTGCCGCTGCCAAAGCCGCCTTCCCGGCCTGGTCGCGGTCCGGCATCCTCGAGCGCCACGCGATCCTGAAGAAGACCGCCGACGAAATCTTGGCCCGCAAGGATGAACTGGGCGCCCTGCTTTCGCGCGAAGAAGGCAAGACGCTCGCCGAAGGTATCGGCGAGACGATCCGCGCCGCCCAGATCTTCGATTTCTTTGCCGGCGAAGCACTGCGTCTGGCAGGCGAAACCCTTCCGTCGGTCCGCCCGGGCATCGGCATCGAAATCACCCGTGATCCGCTCGGCGTCATCGGCATCATCACGCCATGGAATTTCCCGATCGCCATCCCGGCCTGGAAGATCGCTCCTGCGCTCTGCTACGGCAACACGGTCGTCTTCAAGCCGGCCGAACTGGTTCCTGGCTGCGCCTGGGCCATCGTCGACATTCTCAACCGCGCCGGCCTGCCGAAGGGCGTCCTCAACCTCGTCATGGGCAAGGGCTCGGTCGTCGGCCAGGTCATGCTCGACAGCCCGCTGCTTTCCGGCATCACCTTCACCGGCTCCACCGGCACCGGCAAGCGCGTCGCCCTTGCCTCCGTCGAGCATAACCGCAAGTACCAGCTCGAAATGGGCGGCAAGAACCCGATGGTGGTTCTCGATGATGCCGATCTCGCCAATGCTGTCGAGGCCTGTGTCAACGGCTCCTTCTTCTCGACCGGCCAGCGTTGCACGGCCTCCTCGCGCCTGATCGTCACCGAAGGCATCCACGACCGTTTCGTTGCCGCCGTCACCGAACGCCTCAATGGCCTCGTGATCGACAATGCGCTGAAAGCCGGCACTCATATCGGTCCGGTGGTCGATGCCAGCCAGATGAAGCAGGACGAGGATTATATCGAGATCGGCCAGAAGGAAGGCGCGAAGCTGGTTTCCGGCGGTGAGCGTCTCAACCGCGAAACGCCCGGCTTCTATCTCAAGCCCGCGCTCTTCACCGAAGCGACCAACCAGATGCGCATCAGCCGCGAAGAGATCTTCGGACCGGTGGCTTCCGTCATTCGCGTCAAGGACTACGACGAAGCGCTGGCCACGGCCAATGACACGACGTTCGGCCTGTCGGCCGGCATCTGCACCACCAGCCTCAAGCACGCGACCCATTTCAAGCGCAATGTCGAAGCCGGCATGGTGATGGTCAATGTCGCGACCGCTGGTGTTGATTTCCACGTGCCTTTCGGCGGCCGCAAGGGTTCCTCCTTCGGTTCGCGCGAACAGGGCAAATATGCCGCCGAGTTCTACACCTCGGTGAAAACATCCTACACCTTGGCCTGATAAGCGGGCCAAGCCTTCCAAGGAAGACGTCAATGAGCAAGAAAGCGGAATGGCCGCGTCGGTTGAGATCTCAGGAATGGTATGGCGGCACGAGCCGTGACGTCATCTATCATCGTGGCTGGTTGAAGAATCAGGGTTATCCCCACGACCTGTTCGACGGACGCCCGGTGATCGGTATCCTCAATACCTGGTCGGATATGACGCCGTGCAACGGCCATCTCCGCGAACTTGCCGAAAAGGTGAAGGCGGGCGTGTGGGAGGCCGGTGGCTTCCCGCTCGAAGTGCCGGTGTTTTCGGCCTCCGAAAACACCTTCCGCCCCACCGCGATGATGTACCGCAACCTGGCGGCACTCGCGGTCGAAGAAGCGATCCGCGGCCAGCCGATGGATGGCTGCGTGTTGCTGGTCGGTTGCGACAAGACCACCCCGTCGCTTCTGATGGGCGCGGCCTCCTGCGACCTGCCTTCGATCGTGGTGACCGGCGGTCCGATGCTCAACGGCTATTTCCGCGGCGAGCGCGTCGGTTCCGGCACCCATCTGTGGAAGTTCTCCGAGATGGTCAAGGCCGGTGAAATGACCCAGGCCGAATTCCTCGAAGCCGAAGCCTCGATGAGCCGTTCGTCAGGCACCTGCAATACGATGGGGACCGCCTCGACCATGGCTTCGATGGCCGAAGCGCTCGGCATGGCACTTTCGGGCAATGCCGCCATCCCCGGCGTCGATTCCCGCCGCAAGGCAATGGCGCAGATCACCGGCCGCCGCATCGTGCAGATGGTCAAGGACGATCTCAAGCCGTCCGACATCATGACGAAGAAGGCCTTCGAGAATGCCATCCGCACCAATGCGGCGATCGGTGGTTCGACCAATGCCGTGATCCATCTTCTCGCGATGGCCGGCCGCGTCGGTATCGACCTGACGCTCGACGACTGGGATCGCTGCGGCCGCGATGTGCCGACGATTGTCAATCTGATGCCCTCGGGCAAATATCTCATGGAAGAGTTCTTCTATGCCGGCGGTCTGCCTGTCGTGCTCAAGCGCCTCGGCGAGGCGGGTCTCCTGCATAAGGATGCGATGACCGTATCGGGCGAAACGGTCTGGGACGAGGTCAAGGACGTCGTCAACTGGAACGAAGACGTGATCTTGCCGGCCGAAAAGGCGCTCACCCAGTCTGGTGGTATCGTCGTCCTGCGCGGCAACCTCGCCCCCAAGGGCGCGGTGCTTAAGCCGTCGGCTGCGACGCCGAGCCTGCTCGTCCATCGCGGTCGCGCCGTGGTGTTCGAGGATATCGACGACTACAAGGCCAAGATCAACGACGACAATCTCGATATCGACGAGACCTGCGTCATGGTCATGAAGAATTGCGGACCCAAGGGCTATCCCGGCATGGCAGAAGTCGGCAACATGGGCCTGCCGCCCAAGGTGCTGAAGAAAGGCATCACCGACATGGTGCGCATTTCTGACGCCCGCATGTCCGGCACCGCCTACGGCACTGTCGTGCTGCACACCTCACCCGAAGCCGCTGTCGGTGGCCCGCTGGCTGTGGTGAAGAATGGCGACATGATCGAGCTCGATGTACCGAACCGGCGCCTGCATCTCGACATTTCCGACGAGGAACTGGCACGTCGTCTGGCCGAATGGAAGCCAAGCCACGAATTGCCGACGTCGGGATATGCCTGGCTGCACCAGCAGCATGTGCAGGGTGCCGATACCGGCGCCGACCTCGACTTCCTCAAGGGTTGTCGCGGCAGCGCTGTCGGCAAGGACAGCCATTGATCTTCGCCGATGCCCGTTCGCAGGCGTCCGGCTAGAATGAGTATGAAGTCAAGGGAGGCGCCGAAATGCGCCTCCCTTTTCTGCATCTTGCGTCCTGTGAAAGTTTTTTCATTCGGACCCTTGATATTTTTCGGATCTTAACCAAATATTAACCAATCTGTTGCTTAACTGTCATCATGAACGGTTAAACCGACAGCGTTCGGATTTTCCGGTGACCACGGATGTACTGGCACCGTCGAAGATCCGAGCTGCAAGGAGGGTCAGGCAAACGCCTGGCCTTTTTTGTTTGTACTCCATCTCCCCGCCCGAAAAGCCAATCGCTTCCAATGCCCGGCCGCATGGCAACACTGCCAAGGCTTGAAAATCGTACGCCGACATATTCGACGCGATGCCTCTTGATATCCCAGATAATTGTTATATCATAAAACTAATTCTGGGAGGAAATCATGCCACAAATCAATTTGCCGGGTCTGCGTCCTGTTCTGATGGGCGATATGGGCGTTACCGTCCGCAAGGCCGAGGACGGCGTCCAGTATGTTCGATCCGTGGCCGAACTCACCGACGTTCCGCGCACCAACATCGACATGCTGCGTCATTGGGCTGAAACCGAACCCGACCGGATCTTCATTGCCGACCGGTTGCCAAACGGCGAGTGGCGGCGTCTGACCTATGCCGAGACCTGGCGGATGACGCGTTCCGTCGCCGCCTGGATTCTCGGCCATAATCTCTCGGTCGATCATCCGGTCCTGATCCTGTCGGGCAACTCCGTCAATCACGCACTCGTGGCACTCGGTGCCATGGCAGCCGGCGTGCCCTACTCGGCCATTGCGCCGGCCTATTCCACCGTTACGCACGATTTTCAGAAGTTGCGCCATGTCGTCAGCCTGCTGACGCCCGGCATGATTTTCGCCGAGCATATCGAGCTTTTCGCCGAAGCCATCCGCGCCACCGTGCCGGAAGCGACACCCGTCTTCGGCACCGGCGACCTTTCGACCCTGCCGCGGGCACACAGTCTCGATGAAATCACGCAGACGCCTGCCGGCCCGGAAGTCGATCAATCGATCGCCGCCCTGACGCCCGATACGATCGCCAAATTCCTCTTCACATCGGGTTCGACGGGCCTGCCGAAGGCCGTCATCAACACGCAGAGAATGCTCTGCTGCAACCAGGTCATGATCCGGGAAGCCATGGCCTTCCTCAAGGAGGAGCCGCCGGTCCTATGCGACTGGCTGCCCTGGAACCATACGGCCGGCGGCAACCACAATTTCGGCATTGCCTTGTTCAATGGCGGCACGCTCTATATCGATGACGGCGCACCGACGCCTAAAGGCATCTTCAAGACGGTCCGCAACCTGCTCGATGTCCAGCCCACGCTCTATTTCAATGTGCCCAAGGGCTATGAAATGCTGGCGGAGCATCTCACCAGCAATGACGAACTGCGGACGAAATTCTTCAGCCGTCTCAACATCCTGCAATATGCCGGCGCTTCGCTCGCCAAGCATGTCTGGGACGCGCTGGAGGGGCTCGCCGAACAGACGATCGGCAAGAAGGTGATGATCATCACCGGTTACGGCTCGACCGAAACCGCTCCCTTTGCCGCGACCACCACCTGGCCGGTCGGACGTCCGGGCGAAATCGGCCTGCCGGCCACCGGGCTCGAAATGAAGTTGGTTCCGAATGCCGAAAAGCTCGAACTGCGCCTGCGCGGTCCCTCGATCACGCCAGGCTACTGGCGGCAGCCGGACAAGACGGCGGAATCCTTCGATGAGGAAGGCTTCTACAAGATCGGCGACGCATTGAAATTCGTCGATCCGGACGATCCGTCTAAGGGGCTCCTGTTCGATGGCCGCGTCAGCGAGGATTTCAAGCTCGACACCGGCACCTGGGTGAATATGGCAGCTGTCCGCGCGGCCACCATCTCGGGCCTCGCGCCGCTCGTGCGCGATATGGTCCTGACCGGCCTCGACCGCCCGCATATCGGCGCGTTCCTCTATCTCGATGCCGACGCCTGCCGCAAGGTCGTGCCGGCCCTCGCCACCATCGAAGATGAAGTCGTCATCGCCAGAAATCCTGAGATCCGCGCCCGCATCCAGGCAGGTCTCAACGATCTGGCGCGCCGTTCCACCGGCTCGTCCACACTGTTAGCGCGAGCGATCATCATCGACCGGCTGCCCGATCCGGCCCGCAATGAGATCACCGACAAGGGATCGATCAACCAGAAGGCCGTCATTGCCAACAATCCGGACCTGGTGGACGATCTCTACGACAAGACGATCAAAGCCCATGTGCTCGTGGCCGATCGCAAGGGCTGAAGAGCGATCGGCGCCGATTTACCGGCATCAGAGGAGGAACGGATGAATATTGAAGGCAGGACGATTTATATCACCGGCGGCGCCTCGGGCCTCGGTGCCGGCGTGGCGCGGCATCTTGCAGCTCTCGGCGCCAAGGTCGGCATTCTCGATCTCAACCAGGATGCCGGTGAGGCGCTGGCTTCCGCACTTGGCGGCGCCTTTGCCCGTTGCGACGTGGCAAGCGAGGAGAGCGCAATCGCTGCACTCGACCAGTTGGCCGCAACCATCGGCGGACCAAATGCGCTCATCAACTGCGCCGGCATCGGTACCGCCGCCCGCATCGTCGGCAAGGATGGACCGATGCCGCTTTCGGCTTTCGACAAGGTCATCCGGGTCAATCTCATCGGTACCTTCAACATGATGCGTCTGGCCGCCGCTCGCATGCAGGCCAACGAACCGAACAGCGATGGCGAACGCGGCGTCATCATTTCCACCGCCTCGGTGGCCGCCTACGAAGGCCAGATCGGCCAGGCTGCCTATGCTGCCTCCAAGGGTGGCATCGTCGCCCTCACCCTGCCGGCAGCACGCGAATTTGCACGCATCGGCATCCGCGTTCTCACGATCGCCCCCGGCCTCTTCAAGACCCCGCTGATGGACGAACTGCCGGAAGAGATCCAGGAAAGCCTTGGCCGCTCGATTCCCTTCCCCTCGCGTCTCGGCCTGCCGGAGGATTTCGCACGCCTCGTCCAGTCGATGATCGAAAATCCCTACTTGAACGGCGAGACCGTGCGGCTTGACGGCGCACTGCGCATGCAGCCAAAATAACCGGATGATCGAAAACACCCGGACCGTCGAAATCGAGTGGGGAGATTGCGATGCCGCCGGCATCGTTTTCTATCCCCGCTATTTCGCCATCTTCGATGCCTCAACGGCCTATCTTCTCGAAAAGGCCTTCGGCATGAAGAAAGCCGCCTGGACGAAGGCCTATGGCATTGTCGGCATACCGATGGTGGATACGGGGGCGAGCTTCAGCAATCCCTGCACCTATGGCGATGTCGTCTCAATCCATTCGAAAGTCAGCGAGCTCGGCCGATCAAGCTTCTCGATCGAACACCGTATCCTGAAGGATGGCAAGGAAGCCATTCGCGGCCACGAAAAACGTGTCTGGACCGGGCGCTATCCGGACGATCCGGAGCGACTGATGGCCGTGCCCCTGCCAGATTCGGTGCGTGCAGCCCTGATGGTGGACGAAACTTCGACCGATCGTTAAAATGCAATCGATCGGTCTAAACCTAATTTAGTTTGCCGGTGGCATTGTCGTCCGATAACGCCGACGGAGATCGAAGATGATTTTTGCAACCGCCATGATGCTGGGAGTGAGCGCCGCTCTTCTGCGCTCGGTGGTCTCCATCATTCTCGTCGCGTTCCTGCTGGTGGTTGCCTTCCTCATTGCCTACATCTTCACCGGCGCGAGTTTCATGAGCCTTGGCCTTGCCGTCGCTGGCTACAATGTCGGCCTTGTCATGGTCGCCGGTTACCACGTGCTCGCGTTCAAGCCGAACGCCTGACCCCCATCCACAGAAAAGCAGGCGCTCTGCAACCGAATAAAATCGGGAACCGGCGCGTCTCATCACACGGCAAGGACAATCTTTGGCGCCCTGCGTTTTCACGCTCGCCAGCGGATTTACTTGACCGTGCTTTTCTGCGGTATTTTGCTTTTTGCAAGTAACCGAAAAGCGCTGACATCGAATCATCTGAAGATATTGTTGACCACGTCCGCAATGACGTGGAAACATTGCTTGAGGATCCTGGAGGGCTGCGGCGCAATCGCCGCGGAAACGACGTCCGGGCCACCATCGGGAGAAAGAGACCATGCGCGCACTCATCCGGTCATCCCTTGTGCTTCTCGCTCTTGCTGCACCTTTTGCCGCCACATCGCATGCGGCGGATGGAAAACGCACGATCGTAACCGTCAAGGATGCCGACTATTTCGGCTTCGACCTAAGAACCGTCCAGAACGTGACGCTGGACGAGTGCAAGGCCGCCTGCATCGACGACAACGCCTGCAAGGCCTTCACCTTCAACACCAAGGCCGGCTGGTGCTTCCTGAAATCCGACTTCAAGACGATGAACCCGTTCGCGGGCGCCGTCGCCGGCAAGGTCGTCGTCCAGGCCGCATCCGCTCCCGATATCGGCGCACCGCCGACGCTCGCTTTCCTGACCGAGCAGCAGGAAGTGGATGCCACGACCTTCCGCCAGAATTTGGCCGTCTCGCTTGGCTACGAAACCCTCGGCATTGACGGCATCAAGGCCGCCGCCAAGGAAGAGTTGAACCGGGGCGCCATCGATCGCGCCATCGCAGCCTATCAGTCAGGCCTGGTATCCTCTCCCGACAATCTCGATCTCTGGACCGGTCTCGTAGAGGCCGCCAACCGCGTCAGCGACAATTACACGATCAACAATCAGGGAATGTCTGCCGCCATCAACGCCTATCGGCTGACGCGCACGGCTCCCGATCGCGCCCGCGTCCTGGCATTGATGGCCAAGTCGATGGAAAACAACCAGTATTACCGGGCCGGCATCAACGCCTACAAGGCCAGCCTCAAGCTGGTGGATAACGGCACGGTCCGCGCCGCCCTTGACGATCTTCGCCTTCGCCAGGGTTTCCGGGTGGTCGGCAATACGCTCGACAACGACAATTCCAATCCGCGTGCCTGCGTGCAGTTCTCCGAACAGCTCGTCAAGGCCGGGGTCGATTACGCCTCCTACGTTCTGGTCGACGGGCAGGCCCCGAAAGCCATCGAAGCCAAGGAGGCCGAACTCTGCGTCGAGGGCCTCCAGCACGGCCAGCGCTACAAGATCTCGCTACGCGAAGGACTTCCGTCCGCCGTCGATGAACCGCTCAGCGCCCAGGTCGATCTGTCGATCTATGTCCGCGACCGCACCCCGAGCGTGCGCTTTACCGGCGACAGTTTCGTGCTGCCTTCGACTGCGCGTCGCGGTATCCCGATCGTTTCGATCAATTCTTCGAGCGCAAAGCTGAAACTCTACCGGATCGGCGACCGCAACATCGCCTCGGTGCTCGCCAACTCGCAGTTCCTGACCCAGGTCGACGGCTATCGCGCCAGCCAGATCGAAGACGAACAGGGCCAGTTGGTCTGGCAGGGTTCGATCGATGTCGGCAACGAACTCAACAAGGAAGTCATCACCTCCTTCCCGGTCGATGAGGCCCTGCCCGAGCGCAAGCCCGGCGTCTATGTGCTGACTGCGGTCTCCTCCGAGGAACAGGGCAACTACTGGGATTCCAAGGCTACGCAGTGGTTCGTGGTGTCCGATCTCGGCATTTCCACCTATGCCGGCACGGATGGGCTGAACGTCTTCGTCCGCTCACTCGCCACCGCAAAGCCGCTCGCCAATGTGACCCTGCAGCTTCTGGCCAAGAACAACGAAATCTTGGGCACCGCAACGACCGATGCCAACGGTCGCGCCACCTTCGATGCCGGCCTGATGCGCGGGACCGCCGCCATGACGCCAGCCGTCATCACGGCCGCCAATGCCGACAAGGACTATGTGTTCCTCGACATGACCCGCGCCGGCTTCGATCTCTCCGATCGCGGCGTGACGGGTCGTCCGGCACCGGGTGCCGTCGATGTCCTGACCTGGACCGAACGCGGCATCTATCGTCCCGGCGAAACGGTGCATGTCTCGGCCCTTGCCCGCGACATTGCCGGCCAGGCGATCGAGAAACTGCCGCTGACCTTCATCTTCTCGCGCCCGGATGGCGTGGAAGAACGCCGCATGGTGTCTGATGGCGGCAGCTTGGGCGGCCATACGCTCGACCTGCCGATCCAGTCGAACGCCATGCGCGGCACCTGGACCATGCGGGTCCATACCGACCCCAACCAGACGGCGATCGCCGAAAAGACCTTCATGGTCGACGACTTCGTGCCGGATCGCATCGAATTCGATCTCGCCACGACCTCCAAGGATATTGCAAGCACTGAACCCGCCAAGGTGACCGTTGACGGACGCTTCCTCTATGGCGCCCCGGCGGCCGGCCTCGATATCGAAGGCGATGTGGTCGTCAAGCCAACCCGCACCCGCGAAAGCATTCCCGGCTATTTCTTCGGCCTTGCCGATGAGGAAGCCCAGGAAGAAACCCGTGCGGCCATTGCCGGCCTCGAACCGCTCGATGAGGAAGGCAAGGCTGCCTTCGATGTCGACCTTCCCGAATTGCCCTCGACCACCCAGCTCCTCGATGCCCGCATCGTGGTTCGCATGAGCGAGGCCGGTGGCCGGGCCGTCGAGCGCGAAATTGCACTGCCGGTTCGCCCTGAAGGTCCGATGATCGGCATCAAACCGGAATTCGCCGACGCCCTGCCGGAAAACTCGATCGCCAACTTCCATGTTGCCGGTTTCGACAGCGGCGGCAGCCGCGTTGCGATGAAGGATCTGGTCTGGAAGCTCCTGAGCGTCGAACGTCAGTATCAATGGTATCGCGACGGTTCGTCCTGGCGTTATGAACCCATCACCACCACCAAGCAGGTGGCGACGGGCACGATCAGCCCGACCGCAGACGGCGCCAAGATTTCTGCACCGGTGACCTGGGGTCGGTACCGCCTCGAAGTGGAAACGATGGCGCCGGATGGCCCCACCACCAGCGTCGAATTCGATGCCGGCTGGTATGTCGAAGCCACCTCCACGGAAACGCCGGATGGGCTGGAAATCGCGCTCGACAAGCCGTCCTATCATGTCGGCGATACGATGCGCCTCAATATCTCGCCGCGTTTTGCCGGTGAGGCCCTGATCAATATCGGCACCGAAAGCGTGGTCAAGACGGTGACCGCCACCGTTCCTGCTGAAGGAACCGTGGTGGAAATCCCGGTCACCTCCGATTTCGGTTCAGGTGCCTATGTGACGGCAACGCTCTTCCGCCCGGGGGATGCCCAGGAAAGCCGCATGCCGATGCGGGCGATCGGCCTGAAATGGCTGAGCGTCGATCCGGGCGACCGCAAGCTGTCGCTGGCGATCACGGCCCCTGAAAAGACCCTGCCCCGCCAGCCGCTCGATATCTCGGTGAAGGTCGCCAATGCCAAGGCCGGCGAGGAAGCCTATGTCACGGTCGCGGCCGTCGATGTCGGCATTCTCAACCTGACCCGCTACGAGACGCCCAATCCGGAAGGCTGGTATTTCGGCCAGCGCCGGCTGGGTCTTGAAATCCGCGACCTCTACGGCCGCCTGATCGATGGCTCGCTGGGTGCGACCGGCAAGCTCCGGACCGGTGGTGACGGCGGCGAGGAGCCTCTGTCGGGCAACCCGCCGACCGAAAAGCTCGTTGCCTTCTTCTCCGGCCCGCTCAAGGTCGATGCCGATGGCAATGTCTCCGTGAGCTTCGATATTCCGCAGTTCAACGGCACGGCTCGCGTCATGGCGGTTGCCTGGTCGAAGGCCGGTATCGGTCATGCCGAAAAGGATGTGGTGATCCGCGATCCGATCGTCGTCACCGCCTCGCTGCCGCGCTTCCTCGCGCCGGAAGACAAGGCTGAAATGCGGCTCGACATTGCCAATACCGATGCACCGGCGGGCGATTATGCCCTCACCGTCAGCGCATCTGATCTGGTGAAAGTCGATGCGGAGAAAGCACCCAAGTCCATCCGTCTGGAAGCCGGCGCCAAGGCCGACGTGACGCTGCCGATCGTGGCCGGCGTTCCCGGAAGCGGCACGATTACCGTCACGCTGCGCGGCGCCGATGGCATGACGATCGACCAGTCGCTGGATGTGCTGGTGCGTCCGCAGACCATGCCGATGACCGAGCGTCGTCTGGTGCGGCTGGAGCCGGGTCGCAGCCTGACCGTCGATGACCAGCTGCTTGCCGGTTCGATCATGCAGGGTGCCTCGATCAGCCTCAACCTGACCCGTTCGCCCGCCTTCGACATTCCGGCACTTCTGATGTCACTCGACCGCTACCCCTATGGTTGCGCCGAACAGACAACCAGCCGCGCCCTGCCGCTGCTCTATCTGAGCCAGCTTTCGAAGGATGCCGGCATGCCGGATGACGACAAGGTGCGCGAACGCGTGCAGGATGCGATCTATCGCGTCCTGTCCTACCAGTCGTCGGCGGGCAGCTTCGGCCTCTGGGGCCCAGGCTCGGGTGATCTCTGGCTCGATTCCTATGTCACCGACTTCCTCACCCGCGCCCGCGAACAGAAATATCTGGTTCCGGAACAGGCGATGGTTTCGGCACTCGACAATCTCGAAAACGTGCTGGGCTACGACGACAATGTCGCCGTGCGTGGCAACGAGATGGCCTATGCGCTCTATGTGCTGGCCCGCAACAAGCGCGCCGCGATCTCCGATCTGCGTTACTATGCCGACACGATGCTCGAACAGTTCCCCACCCAGCTTGCCAAGGCCCATATTGCCGCGGCCCTGGCGCTCTATGGCGATGTGGAACGGTCCGAGAAGATCTTTGCCGGTGCGGCGCAGATGTCGAGCATGCTCGTCAATGTCAGCCTTGCACGCTCCGACTATGGTTCGGCCCTGCGTGACGATGCCGCGATCCTTGCGCTTGCTGCCGAAAGCCGGCCGCAACCGCCGATCATCGACATGATGGCGCAACTGGTCGACAAGGAATGGCAGCGCCGCAGCTACCTCTCGACCCAGGAACAGACCTGGATGGTTCTGGCAGCGCGCGCGCTCAAGGAACAGGACAAGTCGATCCGGGTCAGCGTCAATGGTGAACTGAAATCCGGCGGCTACCGTTCGACGGTGACGGGCGAGGATCTGCTCGTCAATCCGATCAGCGTTTCAAACGAGTCCGATCAGCCGGTCACGGCGGTTCTGACCACGGTTGCAGCGCCCAAGGAGCCGCTGACGGCGGGTGGCGACGGCTTTGAAATCAGCCGCGCCTACTACACGCTCGACGGCGAGGAAGCCAATGTCAGCGAAGCGGTGCAGAACGAACGCTATGTCGTCGTCCTCACGGTCAAGCAGACCAACGACTGGGCAACCCGTCTGATGGTCAACGACCTGCTGCCGGCCGGCTTCACCATCGACAATCCGGGTCTGGTCAACTCGGCCTCGCTCGGCAATTTCGACTGGCTGCCGGAAACCCAGGCCGCGCATCTCGAGTTCCGCTATGATCGCTTCACGGCGGCACTCGATTACGCGCCGGGCAACGGACGGGAATTCACGCTGGCCTACGTGGTCCGCGCGGTCAATCCCGGCACCTATGCCCATCCGGCCGCTACCGTCGAGGACATGTATCGTCCGGAACTCTCTGCCCGCACGGCCGCCGGTCGCATGCAGGTGGTGAAGAACTGAGGCAATGACACGGATGGCGCGGACACGGCTGTTTCTGATCTTCGCAGGCATGCAGGTGGCCTTTGCCGCCGGCATTACCTGGGGCATCGAGGCTGCCGACCGCGCCTTCCCGCCGCCGCTTGAAAAGGCGTCGGTCTATTCCAGGGAAGTGGTGGATGCCAACGGCCGCTTGCTACGGGCCTTCACCACGCCGGATGGCAAGTGGCGCCTGAAAGTCGATGGCGCGCTCGTCGACCCACAATATAAACGCATGCTGATTGCCTATGAGGACCGGCGCTTTGCCGAACACAGGGGCATCGATCTTCTGGCACTCGGTCGCGCAGCCTACCAGTTCACGACCAATCTCCGCATTCTTTCCGGCGGCTCGACCTTGTCGATGCAGGTGGCGCGACTGCTCGAACCGCGTCAGGACCGCTCGATTGGCTCCAAACTCCTGCAAATGGCACGGGCTGCCCAGATCGAACGGCGCCTGAGCAAGGACGAGATCCTCGATCTCTATCTCAACCTCGCCCCCTATGGCGGCAATCTCGAAGGCGTGCGTGCCGCAAGCCTCGCCTATTTCGGCAAGGAACCAACCAAGCTCACAGTCGCGCAATCGGCCCTGCTCGTCGCCCTGCCGCAATTGCCGGAACGCCGCCGCCCGGATCGTTATCACAAGGCGGCGACGGAAGCCCGCGCCCGCGTGCTCAATCGCATGGCCGTTTCCGCCGTGATCGGCGAAGGCGAGGTCGAGCGCGCCGGGCTGGTGGCGGTTCCGAACAAGCGCCTCGCGCTTCCATCCTATGCCGCCCACCTGGCGCAGATGGCCGTGAGCCGCGACAAGCAGAAGCAGATCCATCCGACCACCCTGCGCCGCGATGTGCAGGCGGCGCTGGAAGCCGTGGCGTCGCAATCGGCGCGCAAGCTCGGCCCCAAGATTTCCGTCGCGATCGTGATGGCAGATGCCAGCACCGGCGAAATCATCGGCGCCACGGGATCGGCGGACTATTTCGATTCCAGCCGGGCCGGGTTCATCGACATGACGCGGTCGCTGCGCTCGCCGGGCTCGACGCTCAAGCCCTTCATCTACGGTCTTGGCTTCGAAGAGGGCATGATTGCGCAGCAGACGATCATCGAGGATCGTCCGGCGGATTTCTACGGCTATCGGCCGCGCAACTTCGATATGTCCTATCAGGGCGATGTCACCATTCGCCAGGCTTTGCAGATGAGCCTCAACGTTCCGGCGGTCAAACTGCTGGAATCGGTCGGACCGTCACGACTGATGGTGCGGTTCCGCCGCGCCGCGGTTAAACCCGTTCTGCCGGCGAACGAGACGCCGGGACTGGCCATCGCGCTCGGCGGTGTCGGCATCACGCTCAAGGATCTCGTGCAGCTCTATGCCGCCCTAGCCAATGGCGGCGCGCCGGTGAAGCTCGGCGACGGGGTGCATGAACAGCCCGAAGCCATTGCCGGCGAACCACTGCTCACACCGGCCGCCGCCTGGCAGGTCAACGATATCCTGTCCGGCATGCGCCCGCCACAGGGCGCCGTCGATCGCAACATCGCCTACAAGACGGGCACCTCCTACGGCTACCGCGATGCCTGGTCGGTGGGATACGACGGGCGCCATGTCATCGGCGTCTGGGTCGGCCGAGCCGACAATGCGGCCGTTCCCGGCATCAGCGGCTATCAGTCGGCAGCGCCGATCCTGTTCGAAGCCTTCGTCAAGTCGGGCGTCGCGATCGAATCGATGCCGGCGGCTCCCCCGGGAGCCCTGCGGCTCACGGAAGCCGAATTGCCGGCGAGCCTCAAGCGTTTTGCCATGACGCGCACGGGCCTCATATCCTTCAGTGCACGCGAACCGGCGCCACAGATCGTCTATCCGCCCGAGGGTGCCGAAGTGGAACTCGGGCTGAACAGCGGCGAGACATTGCCTCTCGCCCTGAAACTTCAAGGAGGCCGCCCGCCCTTCCGCTGGCTCGCCAATGGCAAGGCGATGCCGGATGCGATCCGCAAGCGCAATTTTCAATGGATACCGGATGGCGCCGGCTATTCGACACTGACGGTCATCGATGCGATCGGCCGGGCGGCCACCGTCAAGGTCTATCTGAAATAGCGCTGCCTTGGCCAATTCTGCCTATTGAAGGCGATAGCCGAATTTCTCGATTTCCCAGGCATTCAGCCTTTCGACCATGGCGTTGACTTCGGGATGGCTGGCGAAGATCTCAGCAGTCGTAACCGACCGGTCACGCGCAGCCCCCTTGGCGTTGATGCCGCTGAACGTCTCCCAGAGCCCGGACAGCGCCGGACGTTCCGCTTCGAGCGCCAGCATGTCCTCCTGGAAATGCTCGTAGCGCAAATAGCGGTCGATGACATCCTGACCGCCGACGCGATAGTTGGGGTAATTGATTTCGAGATATTTCTGATTGTTCTTGAAATAGGTCGTGAAGTCCTTGAGATCCGGCTTCTCGCTGCCCTTGTTGCGCCAGAAGAACAGAGACACCGCCCGATCCCACGGATTTCTAACGAGAGAAATGCGCTGATAATCGCGCCAGACTTCGGCCGGCAGGCGCGATTTCGCCCGCGCGGCCGGAATGTGATTGTAGAATTTCAGCGGCAATTCGTAGCCGAACAATCTGGCCGGCCGTTGCGGATCATTGCTGAACCGCTTGAGGAACTCGAACTGGAAATTGCGAGGCCCCGCAAATCCATGTGAGCGGCGGATCGCCTCATCCTTGCGCGAGATCGGGGTTACGATGTCATCCGGCCGATTGACGAAGCGCGACAGTGCGATCTCGAACGAGGTGCCAGCGACCTTGCGCGGCTTGAGGAAGATGAACTTGTGCTCGTGGGACAGAATCATGGGCTCGGACTGCTGTGGCAAGGATCGTTTCGGCCGGCAACCTATGCCAAGCGGCATCAAATAGGAAGGTGGCCCCGGCGATCAATTCGCTGCCACGTAACAGCCAATCTCACCCCGCCGCCTGGTGCTCTGGCGCGACGAGAAAATCCGCAAACCGGTCGGCGGGAACCGGTCGCCCGAACAGATAGCCCTGGAATTCGGTGCAGCCGAGTGCGAGTAGATGGTCGCGGTGCTGCACCGTCTCTACGCCTTCCGCCAGAACCGACAGATTGAGGTCCCGCCCCATCTGCACGATCCCTTTCACGATAACTGCACCCCGCGCCTCCGACAGCATGTCGCGCACGAAACTCTGGTCGATCTTCACCTGCGTGAAGGGCATGCGCTTGAGATATTGCAGCGAGGAATAGCCGGTTCCGAAATCGTCAAGCGCCAGTGTCAGCCCCAGGGCCTTGAGTTCGTTCATCTTGCCGATCACATCCTCGATATCATCCACGACCACGCTTTCCGTAAGTTCGAGTTTGATAAGGCGCGGGTCGACACCATGGCGGGCGATGATGTCCCTTAATTCCGCGACGAAACCGGCATCAAGAAACTGCTGGGGACTGACATTGACCGACACGGTCAATGACCGCGTCCGTTCGTCCGACTGCCATTGGGCAAGCTGCAAACAGGCTGCCTCAAACACCCAGCGCCCGATTGCAGGCATCATGTTCAACTGCTCGGCAACCGAAATGAATTCGCCGGGAGGGACCATCCCGCGTGTGGGATGCTTCCACCGCAACAGGGCTTCGGCACCCTTGACCTGCCCTATCCGGTCAACCTGTGGCTGGTAGTAGAGTTCAAACTGACCACCCGTCAGCGCGGCGATCAGTTGGCGCCCCATGTCTGACCGCGCCGCAAATTCCGCCTGCATGATAAGGACGCTGATACACATGATGGCGATCGCCACGAAACTGTGCACCCATGAACCGAGCATGCGCACATGATCCGGCAAGGGCGTGGCATAGGATGTGCCGAAGGTGGTGCTGGAAAAGACGATGAAGGATGCAAGGTAGAACAGGACGACTGTGATCGTCATGCGAGGATGGCTGTCACGGAAGGTGACGTAAGCCAGAAAGGCCAGAGCAAGAAAATAGAGATGCGTCACCCGTGGCGCTGCCGCAGACGGAATATCGAAATTCAGACAGATTTCGAAGAGAACGAGCGTCAAGGCTGCGTGGACGATGGTGGCCGCCGTGATGAAGTTTCCGCTGCGGATCCGCCACCAGAGAACAAGCCCTGCCAGCATGTAGAAGAGGTTGAGAAGGACGAGCAAAGGCTCGCCCTCGAACGTCATCCACACAGCCCAAACTGCACCGAAAAGAACGAGCGCGATACTGGCAGCCTGATAGGCGAGCGATAAACGTTTCTCATGGGCCCGGTCATACAAGAACCGGGGCGCTTCCTTGCTTTTGAAAGTATTCGCCTTCGATTTCTTCAACGTCCCTCCTGCAATCAAGCAGAAGTTAGGTTGAAGGAAAAACAGAATTCAATCAAGCTAATAAATTACACCTGCATTTGCAGGTTTGCGATCGCCCGGAAAACGGAAGATCAACGCCGCGAGGCGAAACCTAGAGCGGCGAGCGCAGGAAGGCCGGCATGGCCTGGCCGCTGGCATTTGCCGTGAGGTAGAGCCTTGCGGTATCAAGCGCCTCGCGGATCGTCACATCCATGTCGAGATAGCGATAGGTCCCCAGACGACCGACAAAGGTGATCCCCTTTTCCTGCTCGGCCGATGCGACATAGGTCGCCAGCTGTTCCTTCTCTTCGACGAGCCGGATCGGATAGTAGGGAATATCGTCACGCTCGCAGGCCCGCGAGAACTCGCGGTAGCAAACGGAGCCCTGATGCTCCTCCCAGGGCGAGAAATGCTTGTGCTCGGTGATGCGGGTATAGGGAACCTCGACATCGCCATAGTTCATCACGGCACAGCCCTGATAGTCGCCATCATAGGTGAAACGTTCGAAATCCAGCGTCCGGTAACCCAGCTGACCGGATTGATAATCGAAATATCCGTCGAGTGGCCCCGAATAGAAAACATGATCGAAATCGGCCACCTCGGCGCGGGAAAAATTCTGGCCGAGTCGAACGGAAATGGCCGGATGATCGAGAATGCCTGCCACCATTTCCGTGTAGCCATGCTCAGGCATGCCTTGGAACTTGTGGAAGAAATAGTTGTCCTCATAGTTGAAGCGTACCGGCAATCGTTTCAGGATCGAAGCCGGCAGTTCGGTGGGAGAGCAGCCCCATTGCTTCTGGGTGTAGCCCTTGAAGAACGCCTCGTAGAGATCCTTGCCGACGAACCGCAGCGCCTGCTCCTCGAAGGTTTGCGGGTTTTCAATCGAGCGGTCGGCCAGGCTTTCGAGAAACGCACGCGCCTCATCAGGCCTGAAGGTCTTGCCGAAATACTGGTTGATCGTGTGCAGATTGACCGGAAGCGAGAAGACCTGCCCCTGGCTGGTGGTCTTCACCCGGTTCTTGTAGGGCATGAAGCGCATGAAGCGGTTGACATAGTCCCACACTTCCTGATCGTCGGTATGGAAGATATGCGGTCCATAGACATGCACCATCACCCCGGTATCGGCATCGCGCTCGGTATGGCAGTTGCCCGCAATATGATCGCGGCTGTCGAAGGCTGTCACCTGATAACCGGCTTCCGCCAGCTCGCGGCCAATGACGGCGCCCGAGAGCCCTGCCCCAACGACGGCGATGTTTCCCTTATGGACCATGGCGGATCTTTCCTCCCGACGGATATGGTTCACCCGGAAACCTGCGTTCCGGTTCCTGCCCTCACGAGGCGAGCTTGAGGTTCATCAGTTCTTCATAGCGATCGATCAGGCGATCCGGATCGAGCCCGGCCTCCTGCGGGCCGAAGCTGAGATGGCTGACGGTGAAATCGGAAAAAATCGCCGTCGGCCGGCCCAGCATGGTCGGCAGTTCGACCGTCAGCATATGTTCGTCGTCGCCTTTCGGCAGCGCCATATGGACAAGGTCGCGACCGAGCCAGGAGATGAAATTGATCGATTGCCGCTCGGTCCATTCGATGACCGGGTTCGGCAGCGGCAGCTGTTTTTCCGGCGTGGTCAGGAAGAAATCGTGCAGATCGGTCGCCTTGCCGGCGCTTTGCCAGAGGGTGCCGCCAAAGCCGCCCGGCGGATATTCGAACTGGCCGATATGGGAGGGAAGCGATCCCGCCACCTGTTGCCAGTAGGCGCAGACGCCATTGTTGACCACATTGGCCGAGACGACGAAATATTTCGGGTTGGCGCGGCGGAACTCGATGAAGGCATCGAGCTTGTCGTTGTCCATATAGACGATGTCGTCGTCACATTTGAGGAACAGCGCATCCTTGAACATGTCGAGCCGGCGGGCATAATAATCATAGGCCTGCCAGTATGGCATCTTCTCATAGGGGTTGCCGATGTAACGCATGATCCGTTCGCGAACATCGCAAAGCTCGAGATTGGCGCCCCAGCCACCACGGATCATCACTTCTGCGCCGGCGGACAGATCGATCTCCGGCCAGCTGCCGATCGCCACATCGTTGACATTGAGCGTCAGAACGCCTTTCGCATCGATGCCGAGGACGATTTCGTTGGCCTTGCCGGGAGAAAGAACTCCGGGTGTCGATCGCGCCCAGTTGTGCTGCACATTGTTGCGATCGAAAGTCTGCAGTTCGCTCCGCGGCAGGCGCCGCATGACCGAATGCTGGTTGGCCCAACCACCGACGACCAGCTCGAGATAGTGGTCGGGATCGGTCTTGGGCAGCACAGCGACATGGAGATCGTTGGCAATGAGTGCGCTGGCGCGGAAAGAGGCGCGCGGCGAAACGCTGCCCTTGGCTTCATAGGGGGCCGTCGAGCCCATGAAACGCACCGGGCCGAATTCACGCGTCACCCATTCGTGATCTTCCGGCGAACGGGTGAAATCCCAGATATGCCATTCATCGATGATGCCGGCATTCATGGCTTCACGCACATAGCGCGTCAGAAGTTCCATGCGTCGCTGGCGGCCGGCAAAAGTAACAAGAATGACGGGAGCCATTCACCCCTCCTAGAATAGTTAACTTTAGGTCAGCCGGTCGGGCCGGACCAGAGACGCCTGTCGGCAGCGATGGGCGAATGCGCGTCCCATTCCGCAAGCCGGCTTCTGTAGATCGCGTGATACTCGTCGCGGTTCCAGAACTCGGTGCGATCCTTGATGATTTCCGCCCCGATCTCGTAATAGATGTCGAGATTGGAAAGATCCGGAACGGGCGTCTCGCCGCGTTCGGCCTCGCCCTGCATCTGCCAGTAGATTTCCTCCAGACGACGCGCCAGACCCGGAATGTCGCGGAGAACGCTGGTCTCGCGTTTGTCCGCCAGGCTCTGCCGGATCCGGGCAAGACTGTCGCGATCACGCGCAAAACCGATTGCCTTGCGGACGAAATCCTCCGGGCCAGTGCAGATCAGTTCCGGCACGCCGGCGGCCAGCACGATGCTGCTGCAGAAGCGCGAAGCGAAACTGTTGCCGGGCACCGTCAGCACCGGAAGACCCATCGTCAGCGCGTCGCCTGCAGTCGAATGCGCACCATAGGGGAACGTGTCGAGGAACAGGTCGGCAAGCGCGATGCGGGCCAGATGGTGCGGATTTGGCGCCTTGGGGGCAAAAATCAGCCGCTCGGGAGCGACACCCAGCGCAGCAGCCGACTGACGCAGGCGCTGTTCGACATCGGCACCGCCCGCAAGCAGCCAGAGAACGCTTTGCGGCGTCGCTGCAAGAATGGCCATCCAGCGCGCAAAGCAGCTGGCATTGATCTTCTGCATGCCGTTGAAGCAGGCATAGACGAACACATTGTCCGGCAGGCCGGCTTCCGCGCGCGTCGGCTTCTGCGCAATCACCCTCTTGCGGTCAACCGGCTGGTTGCAGGCAATCCGGTAGAGCTTTTCCGAATAGTAGATCTCGTTTTCCGGCGGCACGATCTGGCCGTCGGCAATCATGTACTGATGGTGCGGGCTGCCCATAGACCCCGGATAGCCACAGAAGTTCACGATGACCGGAGCCGGTCGGTAGGCGAAAATCTTCGTACGGGCATGCTTTGTATAGCCGTTGACGTCGATCAGAATGTCGACTGCATCGCCAGCGATCGTGAGAGCGGCAGCCGCATCGTCGAGATTGCTGATATCCCGCCAGCAATCGACGGCGGCACGGATACGGTCCTGCGTCGCATCATTGACGCGCGGTTCGCCGCAGTAATAGGCATAGATCTCGACCTTGGCCTTGTCATGCAGTTCGAAGACTTCGCTCAGGGCAAAACCGACGGCATGATCGCGCAGATCCGAGGACACATAGCCGACCCGCAACCGCTGTCCGGTTCCCGTCTTGAGCTTCGCAGCCGGTCGGGGATGGGCCGAAAGGTCCGGTCGTCCGACGAGCTGGCGGTTATAGCGGTAGGCCTTGGCGAGCTGGAACATCGGATCGTCGGCATAGCAGCCAAGCGTCAGCGGCGACATCGCATCGATCAGCTGGCGGGCGCTGACATGATCTGAAGTCACGAGCGCGGGCCATTTGCACTGGCGCTGACGGATCGAGGTCCAATGCTGGCCGGCTTCCGGCTTGTCCGGCCGCAGTTCGATCGCCTGCCAGAGAATGTTCTCGGCCTCTTCGAGCAGATTGGCATTTTCAAGCACACGCCCCAGATGTTGCAACGTCATCAGACGATGGCTCAACCGGTCCGGGGTGACATCAGCGGTCTGGTCGAGATACACGCGCCAGGCGGAAACGGCCTGATTGATCAGGCTGCAGTCTTCAAGCGCGCGACCGAGATTGATGTGGGCCTGACCGAACTTCGGTTCGGCCCTGAGGCAGGCGCGCAGCGCATGAATGGCGCCGGTCACATCACCAAGCTGCCTGAGGGTTACCGAATAGTTAAAGTAAACGACATGGACGAGCGGATTGGTTTCGTTGAAGGCAATCCAGGCCTTGTAGATTTCCGCGGCCTGCGCCCTGTGCCCGGCCGCGTTCAGGCTCTCGGCGACCTGGAACAATTCTCCCAGCGGTAGCGTCTGGTTGCGGGCGCGATCAATGATTCCGACCAGCGGTGAAACGGTCTCGGCAGCGGATTGGGGTGATGTGGCCATTTATATTCCAGGGTCGAGCGGCGCTTGGCCGGCACTTCGGCAGATTGGGCGATGGCCACATGTAAAGCCGCTAGCTTGCTTTGGGCTTGCCAGAGCAAACAGCACCCGATCGGTGAACAGAACCGGTCGATCGCCGCACAAGTACTCCGGCGCCTATTCAATTACAGGCTCGGACAAGTTCGCGCGCCTATTGCTTTCTTCAATGAAAGCTTTGCGTCATCGCAATTGGAGGAAGGAAACAGTTCCCAAAGACGGTCAGACGTCTGAACCTTGGTGATTAACAATTGTTGCAAAGATCAATCGCCGCAACATTTCGAAAATGCACCGATTGACTGTCCGTGGAGCGATACCAAACAAATCGTGGAAAGCCACTGCAAATCAGGGGTGGTGCTGTTAACTCAATATTAAAACGCACTGCCTAAACATTATGGCGAGATAGCTGTATCTGAAGGCTGCAGATGATTGCGCCTGATACGGTTTGGAATGCAAGGTCTCCCTCGCGAGACATGTTGACATACTGGTGTGGGAAGCAGGGTAACCCTGCATGCATGAGGCCACTCCCGCACCCAGGCTCTCGAGAGCCATGTCCCTCAGAACACTGCCACATCTGAAGACGCGTCCAGCGATAGAGACAGACGGTCTCGGACGGCAGCAAAACCCAAGTCAGTCATGGGCGACGTTTTGTCGTGGCCATGCGGCACCGGGTTATGGCTCCGGCAGTGCGAGAGGAAAGGCGATAGTAACCCGTTAACATCAAAGGCCGTGTCAATGACTTCGATCGTTTCCTCTCTGTCTGTGACGCAGATCAGATCACTCTCCACCACAATGATCGCCAACTTGACCACGGAAGATGTAGCGGCGCTGTCCACTACTCAGGTCAAGGCCCTGTCGGCGGCCCAGATTGCGGCCATCCAGACAGAAGATTTCGCGGTCATGTCGACCGACCAGATCGGCGCGATCGCATCCACTTCGATTTCCGGCTTGAGCCTCGATCAGCTCGCCGTTCTCGAAACCGCAAAGATGAGCAGCCTGGGCACCACCCAGATTGCGGCCATGTCCGCGACCCAGATCGGCGGACTGAGCACCGACCAGATTGATGTCCTCGACTCCCGCCAGATCAGCGTCCTGAGCTCGGCCCAGCTTGCAGCTCTCGCCAGCGATGATATCGCGACCTTCTCGAACGACGAAATCGCCGCAATCAGCGCCAAGTCGCTCGCCGGCCTCTCGACCGGTTCGATCGCGGGCCTTTCGACGGATCAGGCCACGGCCCTCACCTCCACCCAGGTTGCAGCCCTTCGCGCGGCCCAGGTCGCAGCGCTTTCGACCGACCAGATCAGCGTACTCAGCTCGACCCAGATCGGTGCTCTCACTTCGGCACAGCTGACTGCCATAAGCACCACGAACATTGCTGCCCTTTCGACCGACCAGATCACGTCGCTCAGCTCGAAGGTGATGAGCGCTCTGACGACGGCACAGATCGCTGCTCTTTCCACCGATCAGGTTGCAGTCCTGAATTCCACCCAGATCGCAGCCCTGAGCGCCACTCAGATCGGCGCGCTTGCGACCGAAGATCTCGCCACCTTCAGCAACGATGAAGTGGCCGCCATCAACGTCAAGGCTCTGACGGGTCTCTCGAGCACGGCGCTCGGCGCACTGTCCACCGACCAGACTGCAGCCCTCACCTCGGCACAGATCGTTGCCCTGAAGGCCACGCAGATTGCCGGCCTCTCCACCGATCAGGTCAGCGTGTTGAGCTCGACCCAGCTCGCAGCGCTGTCCTCTTCGCAGCTTGCAGCTTTCAGCACCACCAACATCGCTGCCCTTTCGACCGACCAGATCACATCGCTGAGCTCCAAGGCGATTGTTGCACTGTCTTCGGCCCAGATCAGCGCGCTGTCGACCGATCAGGTCGAAACCCTGTCTTCGACCCAGATCGCCGCCCTCAGCGCAACTCAGATTGCCGCCCTTGCTTCGGAAGATCTCAGCACCTTCTCTGATGCGGAAGTGGCCGCCATCAGCGTCAAGTCGCTCTCCGGCCTTTCGAGCACCACGCTGGCGACCCTCTCCACCAGCCAGACAGCAGCTCTGACCACCGCCCAGATCGCAGCCCTCAAGGCCACGCAGATCGCAGCCCTGTCGACCGACCAGATCGGCGTCCTCGGCTCGACCCAGATCGGCGCACTCTCCTCGACCCAGATTGCGGCTCTCAGCACGGATACGGTCGCCGCCCTTTCGACCTCGCAGATCACCTATCTGAGCTCCAAGGTCATGGCTGGCCTGACAACGGCCCAGATCACGGCGATGAGCACCGACCAGATCGAAATGCTCTCGAGCACCCAGATCGCGGCACTGAGCGCGTCCCAGATCGCGGCCCTTGCCTCTGAAGACATGGCCGCCTTCCTCGATACCGAAATCGCCGCAATCAACGTCAAGGCGCTCTCCAGCCTCTCGACCGACAGCATTGCCGCACTTTCGACCGACCAGACCGCAGCGCTGACCTCGACCCAGTTCGCAGCCCTGCGTGCCGCGCAGATCAATGCACTGTCGACCGACCAGCTCGCAGTCGTCTCCTCGACCCAGATCGGCGCCTTGACCTCCGCACAGCTGAGCGCACTCAGCACGACCACCGTCGCTTCGCTGTCGACCGACCAGATCGCCGCCCTCAGCACCAAGGTGCTCGGCGCCCTCTCGAGCGCCCAGATCAACGCCCTGTCGACCGACCAGGCCGCGGCCCTGAGCTCGACGCAGGTCGCTGCACTCAGCGCAACCCAGATCGCAGCGCTGGCTACGGAGGATTTCGCCACCTTCTCGACTGAGGATGTCGCTGCCATCAGCGCCAAGTCGATCGCTTCGCTCTCGTCGGCCAACATTGCCGTCCTGTCGACCGATCAGGCTGCCGCACTGTCCAGCACCCAGATCGCTGCCATGAAGGCCACGCAGCTCGCGGCCCTCGGCACTGACCAGGTTGCAGTCCTGAGCTCGACCCAGATCGGCGCTCTCACCTCCGCGCAGATCGCGGCTCTCAGCACAGATGCGATTGCCGCCCTGTCGACGGATCAGGTCACGGCTCTGAGCACCAAGGTGCTCGGCGCGCTGACGACCGCCCAGGTTGGCGCTCTCTCCACCGACCAAGTCGATGTTCTGAATTCGTCGCAGATCGCAGCTCTCGGCGCCACCCAGATCGGTGCGCTTCAGACCGAAGATATCGCGACCTTCTCGAACAGCGAAATTGCTGCAATCAGCATCAAGACGCTCACGAGCCTCTCGACGGCCAACATCGCAGCCCTTTCGACCGATCAGGCCGCATCGCTGACGACGGCACAGGTCGCAGCGCTGAAGTCGACGCAGATTGCGGCCATGACCTCCGATCAGCTCGTGGTTCTGAACTCGACCCAGGTCGGCGCCCTGTCCTCCAGCCAGCTGGCAGCACTTTCGACGGACAACATCTCCAAGCTCACGACCGAGCAGGTCATGAACCTGAGCACCAAGGCGGTGGTCGCCCTGTCGACGGCGCAGATCAGCGCTATGACCACCGACCAGATCGACTCGCTTGGCTCGCTCCACATCGCAGCCCTGGGTGCGACCCAGATCGGCGCGCTGCAGACCGAAGATCTCGTCGGCCTCCAGTCCTCCGATATCACCGCGATCAGCACCAAGGCGATCAGCGGCATGAGCACCGCAGCTGTCGCGGCCCTGTCGACCGACCAGGCGTCCGTCCTGACGACCGCTCAGCTGGTCGCCCTGAAGGCAACGCAGGTTGCAGCCCTCACCTCCGACCAGATCGGCGTTCTGAGCTCCACCCAGGTGGGCGCTCTGACATCGTCGCAGCTGGCAGCCCTATCGACCTCGAGCATCGCAGCGCTCTCGACAGACCAGATCGCATCGCTCGGAACCAAGGCCCTCGCCGGCCTGACATCCGCCCAGATCGATGCCCTGTCCTCTGATCAGGCACAGGCCCTGAGCGCAACCCAGGTTGCCGCCCTCAGCGCCACCCAGATCGCAGCCCTGTCGACCGAAGACATTGCAACCTTCTCGACCACCGAGATTGCTGCGATCAACGTCAAGGTCGTCGGCTCGCTGTCGACCTCAAGCATCGCCGCTCTCTCGACCGATCAGGCTGCAGCCCTCTCCAGCACCCAGATCGCGGCGCTGAAGGGTACGCAGGTTGCGGCACTGACCACCGATCAGATCGGTGTGCTGACCTCCACGCAGATTGGCGCCCTCTCTTCGAGCCAGTTCGCTTCGCTCTCCACCGACAGCATGGCGGCCCTCTCGACCGACCAGATCACGTCGCTCAGCACCAAAGTGATGGGCGCCCTGACATCTGGCCAGATCGCAGCCCTGAGCACGGCCCAGGCCGGCGCCCTGAGCTCCGCCCAGGTTGGCGCGATGACCGCCACCCAGATCGCGGCACTTGCCACCGATGACATTGCGACCTTCTCCACCGATGATGTCGCTGCCATCAACGTCAAGGCACTTGGCTCGCTCTCGACGGATGTGATTGCCGCACTCTCCACCGATCAGGCAGTCGCCCTCTCGACCACCCAGGTCGCAGCCTTGAAGTCGACCCAGATCGGCGCAATGTCGACGGACCAGATCGCGGTTCTGAGCTCGACCCAGGTCGCGGTTCTCAGCTCCTCGCAGCTCTCGGCCCTTTCGACCGGCAGCATCGCGGCTCTGTCGACCGACCAGGTCTCGGTGCTGAACTCGAAGTCTCTGGCAGCCCTGACGACCGCCCAGATCGGCGCTCTGTCCACCGATCAGGTTGACGTCCTGTCCACCGCCCAGATCGGCGCCCTCAGCGCGACCCAGCTCGCAGCCCTGGCGACCGAGGATATGGCCGGCTTTGACGCCACCGACATCGCGGCGATCAACGATAAGGCTCTTGCCGGTCTTGCGACCGACAATATCGCAGTGCTCTCGACCACACAGGCCGCCGCACTGACGACCAGCCAGGTCGCCTCGCTCCGCGCTGCCCAGGTTGCTGCTCTCTCGACCGATCAGATCAGCGTCCTCAGCACCGGCCAGATCGCGGCCCTGAGCTCGGCACAGTTGTCTTCGATGAGCACGGATGGGATCTCTGCCCTGTCCAGCGATCAGGTCACGGCGCTTAGCTCCAAGGCTGTGGTGGCCCTGAGCTCCGCCCAGATCGCGGCCCTCAGCACCACACAGGCCGCGGCCCTGAGCACGACGCAGGTCAATGCCCTGAGTTCGACGCAGCTGGCAGCCTTCGCGACCGAAGACATCGCCACCTTCTCGACCGACGACATTGCAGCCCTGAACGTGAAGGCCCTGCCGGGACTGTCCACCGACAGCCTCGCAGCCCTCTCGACCGACCAGGTGGTGGCGCTCTCCTCCACCCAGATCGCGACGCTCAAGGCAACCCAGATCGCGGCTCTGTCCACCGATCAGGTCGCTGTCCTCAGCAGCACCCAGCTTGGCGCCCTCAGCTCCACGCAGCTTGCATCGCTGTCGACCGCCAATATCGCGGCTCTGTCCACCGATCAGGTCTCGGCGCTCAGCACCAAG
Organism: Fluviirhizobium alvei; assembly: GCF_030551875.1. Lineage (GTDB taxonomy): Bacteria > Pseudomonadota > Alphaproteobacteria > Rhizobiales > Rhizobiaceae > Rhizobium_E > Rhizobium_E alvei. The sequence continues at coordinate 246,048 of NZ_JAUOZU010000007.1, forward strand.
ATCCTCGGCGGCCTGTCCACGGCTCAGATCGATGCCATGGGTTCTGATCTCATCGCGGCCCTCAGCTCCAGTCAGGTTGGCGCTCTGACCGCAACGCAGCTCGGCGCCCTTCAGACCGATGACATCGCCCTCTTCGCCAACGAAGATGTCGCAGCCATCAGCATCACGGCGCTTTCGGGCCTGTCGACCAACAACATCGCAGCCCTGTCGACGGCACAGGCAGCGGCCCTGACCACGACACAGGTCGCGGCTCTGAAGTTCGCCCAGATCGGCGCCATGTCCTCCGATCAGGTCAGCGTTCTGAGCACCGATCAGGTCAAGGCGATCACCTCGACCCAGATCTGGGCCCTGTCGACCGACAGTGTCGCGGCAATGTCGACCGACCAGGTGGGTGCTCTCACCTCCAAGGCCGTGTCGATGCTGACGACAGCCCAGATCACCGCGATGAGCTCGACGCAACTCGAGGCCCTGAGCTCCACCCAGGTGGCCGCTCTGACCTCCAGCCAGCTCGGCGCGCTCAGCACGGAAGACATCGCAGCCTTCGCTGACGAGGATATCGCAGCGATCAGCCTGACGGCGCTCGGCGGTCTCTCCACCGATAGTGTCGCAGTCCTGTCGACCTCGCAGACTGCAGCACTCTCGACCGGCCAGATCGTCGGCCTGAAGACCACCCAGATCGCGGCCCTGACCACCGATCAGGTCGGCATTCTGGCCTCGACGCAGATCGCAGCGCTGACCTCCTCGCAGATCGCAGCGCTGACGACCGAAAGCATCGCGGCCCTGACGACCGACCAGATCACCTCGTTGAGCTCGAAGTCGCTCTCGGCCATGACAACGGCCCAGATCGAAGCAATGAGTTCGACACAGATCGAGGCCCTGTCTTCGACGCAGGTTGGTGGACTGAGCTCCGCAGCGATCGCAGCACTGGCATCGGAAGATCTCGCGACCTTCTCGACCGACGACATCGCAGCCATCAGCACCAGCGCTGTGGCGGGTCTGTCGACCGACGATATCGCAGGCCTCTCGAGCACCCAGCTGCAGGCGATCACCGCAGAGCAGATCCAGGCCATGGATAGCGACCAGGTCAACGCCGTCATCACCGCCTACCAGGCAATCTAAGATCGAAAGGGCCGCTCCGGCGGCCCCTCACCTTAAGAAGACCGAAAGGCCCGGAGCGAAAACTCCGGGCCTTTTGCTTTTGGACATGATGAGGTTGAGTGCCTATCAGGTTGAGGGAAAGTGTGAGGACTGCGCTATGCAGCCGGCGATCCGAAGAAGTGCCCGGAGCTGGCGAAGTCGCACCAACCTCGCGCATCGTGGCGGTGGATGAAGGGATCAGCGGGCGAGAAAGAGGTAAGAAGGCTGTTTGCCGCGAGGTGCTGGAGTTCTGTAAACCTAAAGAAGTGGAAAAAGAATGTCTGCGATGGGACGCAATTTGAAGTCGATGTATCAATGAAGGTCCTATGTTTAGCCTCTATTGGAATCCAAGTTGCCCAAACGCTCCAGAACACATCAGCTCGAAGATAAATCGATCAATGAGTTTAAGAGGCTCCTTCCAGAACAGTGGGTATGCAGGGAAAAAGGTCGCGACTACGGTGTCGACTTAGAGGTTGAGATTTTTGGGGATGACGGTCAAGCAACCGGGTATTTCTTCAATGTTCAACTAAAGGCAACAGATGACGCAGGCAGATCCGACAAAGTTTCTATCAAAACAGATAGATTACACTATTTAGCGTCGCTGAACGTTCCTGCATTAATCGCCAGATATTGCGATCCAATCGGTGCTTGGAAATGGATTTGGAACCAAGAGGCGCTGGCCCAGGTGATGCGGCCTGATACCCAAACCGTTACCCTCGCGTTATCAAACGATTGGACGCAAGAGACTCCTTCTAGAATTGAAAATCACCTCATTGCTATTAGAAGACTGCAATCTGCAAGACAAAATGAAGACATATTTATAGAGCTTCAAAATCACACGGGAAAGTTCAAGTACTATTCTGACAGCGAGAAGATACTTCGCAGAGTCTCATACGCACTCCCCTTCATCAATCTCAACAAACCAGGCCTAAACGACATCAAGTTAAGCATTCAGCTCTGGGATAAATTCATTCGAATCGAGTTGGCCGACGTAGGAAATCTGGATATCGGCATTAATAATTATAGCCATGAAGAAATATCAGCCACAATTCTGTATGGGCTTCCTGCCGTTCTGCTTAGAATAAATCTTCATTCACACGCCAAGTCCGCTGCGATTTTTTGCCTCAGAGAATATCTAACTTCCCCACAGAAAGAGTTAGCAACAGAAGCCTGCCGCGCGCTCGCGAGCGATCCCCTTGAGGCCACAAACCTAGCAATCTTGAACAATATTCATCTAGAACAAGACTATAATTACAGCAACTTTGTGATCTCACTGCTGAATAACGGGAGGAATGACAAACGCTATTCACGAGCCCTAGAAAAGCTAAATCGGGAGGCCGCTAAAGCTGCAACGAGTCAGGGCCGAAATCCATCGGCCATATTTTATTCTCTAGGAAATAGTCAGGCATCTCTCGGATTGTACGGTAAGGCAGTTCGCTCATTTAACCGCGCTCGTAAATTGGAGCCGAGTTACCTATCCAGATCTTATTTTTTGAGTGAGCTTGGAGGATCGTTGTTTTTCTCTAGAAAATATAGATGCTCCGTTACCGCATACCGAGCCGCATTGTCGCTAGAACAAACGGAAAAACTTCAGTTTTGCTTAGCAGATGCCCAACTTTACGCGGGATCGTTTGAGGAGGCCGCTACTGCATTTGAGGACCTTGAAAAGGTTGTAGATGAAAATCTTGCCGCAGAAGTCAGATTAAAGGCTCAACTTTCAAAGTGGTTTCTCCACAATAGCATCCAAGCAAAGCCACATCAGGCTGAAAAACTCCATCACATAATGGTCCAAGCAATTGAGCGAGGAGCATTGATTGACGCCCATTTTGCGCTTCTAGCTCTTGCTCTTTTGACACCACAAAACCCCAAGCCTTGGGCAGCATTTCTCCAAATTTGCTTCCTTCTGTCAGACCGCAAGACGATGTTTGATGCCATGGTAACAGCACACGCGGAATGTGGGGCAGATGCCTACTCAATTTGCCGACAAAACCTTTTGGAAATGGGCGAACTCGCTGAAGCTACTCCCGAGATAGATGAAATTGACAGTCTATTCGCAGAGGCACGTAGAATTGATCAATCACAAGCACCCATACCTATCACATTTCGATTAATAGGCGAGAATGGGCCTGAAGTCGAATTTACGAAGAAATAAGCCCCAGGCACTCGAAGCGCGTGCGCCTAACATCCCCAATAGCACACAAACCTTTCTATTCTCGGATAGAAAGCGCGCAAATCTCTGTAAAGCTTCTATACACAGGAAATGAATGGTGCCCAGGGGCGGAATCGAACCACCGACACGCGGATTTTCAATCCGCTGCTCTACCAACTGAGCTACCTGGGCATCCTGTTGCTCGGGGCTTTCACCCTCACCGGAACCTTGGTTCGCCCCGGAAGCGAGCGGGGTTATAACATCTTCGGAGAGACGTGCAACCCCCTTGGTCGCTTTTTTTATTCTTTTTCCAACTCTCTGAAAATAAAGGGAGTTTTAATCATCCCCACGCTCAGGACGCACCGATTCAGACTCAGCCAGCGCTTCGTCGTCAGCCACGGGAATCGCGTATGATCCCTTCAGCCAGCGCGACAGGTCGAGATTGCGGCAACGCTCCGAACAGAAGGGATAGGACTCACGGGTCGATGGCCGCCCGCATTCCGGACAAGGCCTTGCCTTGCGCAACGGTTCGACAGTTGCGGTCACGACGCACCGCCCTCTTTCCAGCTGTCATGGAAGCGGAAGCCTTCGCCAACGAGAAGCTGGATGCTTTCGTAGAGCGGCAGCCCGACTACGGCTGTGTAGGAGCCGACCAGTTTCTGAACGAATGTTCCGCCGAAGCCCTGGATGGCATAGCCACCCGCTTTGCCGCGCCATTCGCCCGATTCGAGATAGGCGGCGATTTCGACATTGGTCAGCCGCTTGAAGCGAACCTTGGTCTCCACCACCTTCTGGCGCACGGTGCCCAGCGGGGTAACGATTGCAATGCCGGTATAGACCCAGTGGCTGCGACCCGACAGAAGATGCAACGACGATGAGGCTTCTTCGAGATATTCCGGCTTTCCGAGAATGCGCCGCCCCACGGCGACTACGGTATCGGCAGCGAGAATATAGCTGCCGGCCCATTGCGGATCGCCCTTGAGCGCCTGGAAGGCCGCTTCGGCCTTTTCGCCGGACAGCCGCCGCGCCAGCGAGCGCGGATGCTCCGCGCGTTTCGGCGTCTCGTCGAGATCCATCGGCATCAACCGGTCCGGCCGCATCCCGGCCTGAACCAGAAGATCCAGACGGCGCGGAGAGCCCGATGCCAGTATCAGCCTTTGCTTGAGCATTCCGGTCGCCGCTCCAGGCCAGGTTTACTTGAAGCGGTAGGTGATGCGGCCTTTGGTCAGGTCATAGGGGGTCATTTCCACCAGAACCTTGTCGCCGGCCAGAACGCGGATGCGGTTCTTGCGCATGCGGCCCGCCGTGTGCGCGATGATCTCATGCTCGTTCTCGAGCTTGACGCGGAACGTGGCGTTGGGCAGCAATTCGGTCACGACGCCCGGAAATTCCAGTACTTCTTCTTTCGGCATATTCGGATGATCTTCCTAGATAGAGCGGCGGCGGATGGTCCCTGCCCCGCGATTGGCGCGGAACCTACACAAAACGTTGCTGTTTGTGAACAGGGCAGGAACGGTTTTTTGAAGCCGCAAACCGTTGATTGCAGCATTCCAGGCGCTTTTCTGCGCAAAAGGCCGGATCGATCACGAACCGGTGGCCGGCACTGTGGTCGCAAGCCGCTGCCGGATCAGCCGCGCAAGATGATCGCGGACCTCGCGATAGGCCGAAAGAATCTGTTCGCGCGTCCCGGTGGCTGCGGTCGGATCCGGCGTCGGCCAGTAAACGACGTCGACCGCCCAGGTGCGGGTGAGATCGAGCGCTGCATGGTGCGCTTCGGGCGCCAGCGTGACGATGAGATCAAAATAGTCGTCCTCGAGATCTTCCAGCACATGCGGCTGGTGGCGCCCGAGGCTCAGCCCGACTTCATCCAGCACCGCATCGACAAACGGATCGCGCTCGCCCCGCCGCACCCCTGCAGAGGCAATATAGACGCTGTTGGGCAGCATCTGGCGCGCCAGCGCCTCGGCCATCGGCGAACGGATGGAGTTCATGCCGCACATGAACAGGATGGCGCCGGGTTGCTTGCCGGACGAGGCCCCCGGTTGTTCCATCGGGCTCAGCCCCGCCAGTAGAGAACACAGACCAGCGTGAACAGCCGCCGGGCCGTATCCATGTCGAGTGTGATCTTGCCCTTGAGGCGCTCCTGCAGCGTCTGCGACCCCTCATTATGGATACCGCGACGGCCCATGTCGATCGCTTCGATCTGGCTCGGAGTCGAGGACCGGATCGCCTGATAATAACTCTCGCAGATCATGAAATAGTCCTTGATGATCCGGCGAAAGGGGGTGAGCGACAGGATATGCGTGGCGACCGGCTCCTTGGCCTCGGTCATGATCGTCAGGACGAGCTTCTGGTCGACGAGGGAGAGCCTGAGATGATAGGGACCGCCGGCATGGCCTTCGGGCGTAAAGGAGTTTTCCTCCAGCAGGTCGAAAATCGCGACTGCCCGCTCATGCTCGACATCGGGCGTCGAGCGGCCGATCGATTCATCGAGGGTCACGTCTGTCAGGCGGAAGGCGCTCTTTGCGTTCATCCTTACGCCTCCGGATTGAGCCGGATCGCGACAGACCTTGCATGGGCATCGAGCCCTTCGCAATTGGCGAGCGTGATCGCCGGCGGCGCCAGTTGCCGCAGCTGTTCGGCACCCAGCCGCAGGATCGACGAGCGCTTCATGTAATCGAGCACCGAAAGACCCGACGAGAACCGCGCCGAACGCGCTGTCGGCAGCACATGGTTGGAACCGCCGACATAGTCCCCGATCACTTCCGGCGTATGGCGTCCGAGGAAAAAGGCGCCGGCATTGCGGATCTTTGCCATCAGCGCTTCCGGATTGTCGGTGGCGATTTCCAGATGTTCGGCAGCGATCCGGTCCGCAAGCGGCACCGAAGCCTCAAGATCGGGCACGAGAATGATGGCACCGAAATCACGCCAGGAGGCCGATGCGGTTTCGTTGCGCGACAGGCGCTTCAGCTGTCGCTCGACCGCCTGTTCCACCGAACGGCCAAACGTCTCGTCATTGGTGATCAGGATCGATTGCGCGCCGGTATCATGTTCGGCCTGGGCCAGAAGATCCGCCGCCAGCCAGTCCGGATCATTGTCGCGATCGGCAATCACCAGCACCTCGGAAGGACCGGCAATCATGTCGATGCCGACGGTGCCGAACACCTGGCGCTTGGCGGCTGCCACGAAGGCATTGCCCGGTCCGGTAATCTTGGCGACCGGCGCGATCGTTTCGGTTCCATAGGCTAGAGCCGCCACGGCCTGGGCGCCACCGACCCGGTAGATCTCGTCAATGCCGGCAATCTTGGCAGCTGCAAGCACGGCCGGGTTGATCGCGCCTTCGCGTGCCGGAACCACCATGACGATGCGCGGCACGCCGGCAACACGGGCGGGAATGGCATTCATCAGCACCGAACTGGGATAGGAGGCCATGCCGCCCGGCACATAGAGACCGACGGCTTCGATCGCCGTCCAGCGCGAGCCGAGCGTCACACCGATGGCATCTTCGTAGATATCGTCCTTCGGCAATTGCCGGCGGTGATGTTTCTCGATCCGCTCGGCGGCGAGATGAAGGGCATCGCGAATGGCCGGATCGAGATCGCGATAGGCCTCGTCGAGTTCGGTTGCCGTCACCCGCATCGAGATGCGATTGAAATCGAGACCGTCGAATTTCAGCGAATAATCGGCAAGAGCGACATCGCCACGGGCAATCACATCGGAAATGATGGACTTGACGGCGGCATTGACGTCTTCGGAGACTTCACGCTTGGTCGTCAGGAATGCCTTGAAACGGGCCTCGAAATCCGCTGCCTGCTGATTGAGCCAGATTGCCAAGAATGCCCCCTTGCCTGCTTGCTATCCTTCAGCCGACGCCGGGATGCCGCGGCCTGCGACCCGTTTCCCATGCAATCTCGGTATCTGCAAGCTGAACTTCGATACAGTCCACATTTAGCAGGATCGAAGCGTCGCCGGAAAGCAACAGTTCGATCGATCCTTCCGGTCCGTCGCCATCCTTTTCGTAGACGACGGCAAGAAGCGAATGCACCTTGTCGCCGGCGCGGCGGTCTATGCCGATCGACCGGACCGACTTGACCTGCTTGAAAGCAATAACCGTGCGGTGCCGTTCGAAATTCTGCTCCGACCGGCTTGTCTCTTCCCAGGCAAAACGGTTGGCGGCAATCGTCAGCTGCTTCTGTTTCTGAAGGTAGCTGACATCGGCGGTCTTGAAGACGGCATCCTGCATATGCGCCGAAACGACGCTGAGATCTTCTTCATCGAGGGCAAGCAATTTCAAGGTCATGGTCGCATCCAGACATGGAAGGGCGCCCACCGGGGCGCCGCACTGTTTCTGTCCTTCAGATAAGAAGTGCCAGCCTCCGGCGCAACCTATTCGCTGACACGTTCGACAATGGCGCCGCAGCGGGTGAGTTTTTCTTCCAGCCGTTCGAAGCCGCGATCGAGGTGATAGACACGGCTGACCGTGGTTTCGCCCTCAGCGGCAAGACCGGCGATGACCAGCGACACCGACGCGCGCAGATCCGTCGCCATCACCGGCGCGCCCTTGAGCTTCTCCACCCCTTCGATGCGGGCGGTCTGGCCCGAGAGCGAAATCTTGGCGCCGAGTCGGGCCAGTTCCTGCACATGCATGAAGCGGTTTTCGAAAATCGTCTCGGTAATGTGCGAAATGCCGTTGGAGCGCGTCATCAAACCCATGAACTGCGCCTGCAGGTCGGTCGGAAAACCCGGATAGGGATCAGTGACGACATCGACCGGCTTGATCGGGCCGCCATTGCGACGCACGCGGATGCCGCGATCGGTGACTGTGATCTCGGCACCGGCGCGGCGGATCGCCTCGATGGCGGTCTCGAGATAATCGACGCTGGTATCGATGATTTCCACATCGCCGCCAGCCATGGCAACGGCCATGGCATAGGTGCCGGTCTCGATCCGGTCCGGCATCACGCGATGGCGCGCGCCTGACAGAAGCGAAACACCTTCGATGGTGATCGTCGAGGTGCCGGCACCGGAAATGTGCGCACCCATGGCATTGAGGCAATTGGCGAGATCGACCACTTCCGGCTCGCGCGCCGCATTGCCGATTACAGTCGTGCCGCGAGCCAGACAGGCAGCCATCATCATCACATGGGTGGCGCCGACCGAAACTTTCGGGAAGGTGTAGCGGGCGCCGATCAGGCCGCCCTTCGGCGCGGTGGCATTGACATAGCCGCCATCGATTTCCATTTCGGCGCCGAGAGCCTTGAGGCTTTCTAGGAAGAGATCCACCGGACGCGTGCCGATGGCGCAACCGCCCGGAAGCGATACCCGTGCCTTGCCTTCACGCGCCAGCAAGGGCCCGATGACCCAGAAGCTCGCGCGCATCTTGGAAACGAGCTCGTAAGGCGCGGTCACATCGGCCACCGTGCGGCAGGTGAAGTGCACCGTGCGCGCGTAGGAACCATCCTGATGCTCGCGGCGACCATTGACGGAAATATCGACGCCATGGTTGCCGAGAATGCGAATGAGCTGCTCGACATCGGCGAGATGCGGAACATTCTCGAGCGTCAGCGTGTCACTGGTCATCAGCGAGGCGATCATCAGCGGCAGGGCCGCATTCTTCGCGCCGGAAATGGGAATGATGCCTTCGAGCGGGCGTCCGCCCACAATCCTGATTCGATCCATATGTCCTGTTATCCCGTCCCGTATGCGCCCAAGGGGGCGCCGCCCGCGTCCATCCGGCCCCTTTAGACGATTGGAGATCGACATTCAAGAAAAGCCGCAAAACGCGGTAAATCCGGTAAATGGGGGGAAATTGCGGCGCTCGAAACGCAAGCCCTATTCCGGGTCCCGGCTGGTGTCGCCAATCGCGAGATCGCCCGGCCTGTCATCCTCGCGGCCTTCGCGCCGGGCCCGCGCCTGCTGCTTGCGCCGCTGCAGATTGGCGCGCAACTGCGATTTTAACCGTTCATCACGCGATTCTTTGGCCTTCGCCGCAGCATTTGGCTTCCTTTCGCCGGAAACCGGCGTCGCTGCTCCCGTCGGATCTGCTTCTTTTTCCAAAATCACCCTCCGGCCTCTCCAAAAAAATCAACACCCGGTCTTTGGCTCCAGATACTGCAAATCCCGCAAACCGGCAAAGGCCACTTTGAAAAAGCATGGCAATTCTCACAAAAGAGACGAATTGGCGCTTGCGCTTCGGTTTTAGCTGTGGCAATAGCCAGCCCGCTCACCGGGTTACGGGCTTTGCCCCGCCGGTCACGATGCTGCTATAGCTCAGGGGTAGAGCACTCCCTTGGTAAGGGAGAGGCCGAGAGTTCAAATCTCTCTAGCAGCACCATTTTTTCCTTTGGATATTGTTGTGAATTGCTTTGAAGCGGTGCTTCAGGCGAAACCGGTTAGCTGCGTTGAGCAAGTTTAGAGAAACCTGGCAAGCACCTTGATTTGCATTCGAGCCAGTCTAGCGACCGACTTGGCGTGAACTGCCAGAATTCCAGATCCGCAGAGCAACAACTTACAGCCCGCAAAATCAATGTGCCGCCCGACATCCCGGAAAGCATCAGGCGCGAATTTGGCGATGGTCGCGATTGACAACGACGCCCGCCGGCGAAGATCGGCGGGCTTTGATCGATACCACTATCTAGGTTGATTGCCAGCGGCCTTTAATAAATCCGCAATCGCGAAGGGCTCCCCTCCGTCATTCGCGTGCCCCGGCATAGCGCGAAACAGCGCCTCTAGGACAATTGCTCTATCCGAGTTAGTTCCTTCATCTTGTTCAACCAAGTATAGATATGTTTCGAGCATTGCATGACGCTGCTCGCTGTCATCCAGCAAAATCAGCGTTCTTGCATTGTATCTGATCAACAATTTTATAATCCAAATATATAGAGCAATTGGCAACGTGACGACAACCAATCTTCCTAACGCTATTACGTATACTAAACCACCGGCAATATCTTTACCGGACGCCACTTCCAACATTTCGGCTTCAATATTATTTAAGAATTGTAGTATTTGAAAATTTGCAGTAGCGATAAAAATTATTGGGCATATCAAAAATACTGCTATAATAATTGAAGAATTTCGAAATGAATCTCGAAATTTCAGTGACCTTGTCGTCCACAATTTTCTTGCTTTCTCCAGCTTCAATTTCTCTAAGACACTGTTCTTAAACCCTTCGATATCCGTTTCTACATTGATAATAGTTTGATTAATATTTGAACTCTTGTTCTCAAGTGAGGATAACTCTGCTTGGGCGCTGGACACGGATTGCGAGATATTTTCTACAAGCCCGTCAAGCTTTGCGAGACGAATTTGCGATTGATCTAAAGCGCTTCTTACTAAATTCGGCACTTCTTCTTCAATTTTGGCGTAAATCATTCTGTTGATTTCCGCTCTAAATTCATCCTCAAAATTGTTGTTAGGATTTAACAGGCCCGGGCTAGCACCAGTAAGGAGTTGTTGCAGCTTGTTGAGCGGATTAGCGTATTGCGAGATGTCCATTGCCACCCAAGACTCCATCAATTGCGCGTCAAATACGGCTCAATCACGACTCAGCGCCATATGCAATTTTAGCTTGAATGTTGATCGCCTTCACTAGCATTGGAGTGCAATGCAGGGGTATTTTTGCTGGCGCAACTCGATTTGTGCTTTTGGATAGCCTCTTGGTCCGTTTCCAACTTTCGCGCGTCCACAAAGCCGCAAGCAAAGCTTGCTACAAAGCGGCGTTTCATCAAATAATGAAAATGTAATAATATCATGTATTTATGATGCTTTAGTTTGGAGATTTCCAGTTTTTAATCCTCTCTAGTACTACCATTTTTCCAGCAAAATCCATGCGTCCGGATCGATCAGCCGGTCTTCAACCCACCTGCGACAGCATCACCGCTTCGACCTTCCTGCTGCCGGGATCGTGGCCCGGACATTGGCACGGATCGTCAACGGCGCCCGGATGGACCATCATCAGGCAATCGTCTTTTCGTCGCGCAAGCAGCCTCGGCAGCCATCGGGCAACGGCGTCCGGCCGGTCCAGTCTCAGAAAGCCGGAAAAATCGCTGTTGATCCGCCAATGTTTGCGGGCGAAGACAGCTCTCGCCTGCCATGCCATTGCGGCGACCACCAGGACCTTGAGCCCACCTGCCCGCACATTGAGGATCAGCCCCGGGAGATGGGCCGGAAGCGGAACACGCATCCATGTCCCTTCCTCCCTCGGCAGATCGGCCGCAAAAGCAGCGATCCCCGGCAGGCAATGACAATGCTGGTGACCGTCATAATAATCCGGCAGCGTTCCGAAGAGCTTGCGGAACGCCTCCGTTTGCCGGACGAGTTCGGTTCGCGCCCAGTCGGGAGCCTTGCCCAGCAGACATTCCCGCATCAGTGACGAAAGCGGCGCATGCGCCGACATGGCGGCAAACGGATGCGTGAGATTGAGGTGGAGCCCGACCTTTGCGCCCTTCTCTCTGAGCGCCTTCAAGGCGCTGACATCGGCCATGTCCATGTCCCCGTCGATCATGACGGAGGTTCCGTCGATCCGGCCGCTCGCCAAAAGAGACAGGATCACGCGGTCATGTCCACGACCAAGGCCGAAATCGTCAGCGATTGTGAGCGCGATCGCGTCAGCCTGGCCAGACATAGACAACCGCCATTTCAAACGGGACCTTGTGCGGAAAACGCACACCAGTCCGCCGTGTTTCAAGGATGGCTTCCGCACTGTTGAGACCGACGGTCGTCGCCCAGTTCATCGCCTCTTTGAGACAGTCGCGATCGACATTCCCGACAGGCTCCAGCGAGCAGATGATCACGCCGGCCTCCTGACGCCAGTTGGTGCGGGGCGGATAGTAGGATGGCATCCGGTCGGGCAGGTTTGGCAAAGCCTCGACCGCACCATCGGAAAAGAACGCGAGATTTGCGGCGCTGTTGCCCTTGGCCGTCCAGGACAGGGGCAAGGCCGAACGTTTGGACCAGTTGGCAAGAATGGCGGCCGCCGCTTCCTCATTCGGCACATAGAAGCCGGGCCTGCCCTTGAGGCCCTGAACCGCGCCAATTGCCAGACCGGCCACGATCATGAGCGGCCAGAGGAAGCGGAACGCCGACACGAGCTGCGCCGAGCGAACCGCAAGCATCTGCGGCGGAACGTTCGTTGCGATATAGAGCGTGAAGGCAAAACCGATCGGAATCGCCCAGGGCATCGAGAGTTCGACAAGGCCAACGACGGAAAAAAGGATCGTCGTCAGCCAGGGACCGAGCGCCGCAAACAAGAGCAATCCCGGCACGAAACGGGGCGAGAGGATTTGCCGGATGCGCCCAGCCAAGGAGCCGCGCGCGAGAAAGGCAAAGGCAACCAGAAGCGGGATCGGCCAATAGATGAGCGGGGCAGCCAGGAACTTCAGGATGTATTTGACATGCTGCCCTGCGGTGTCGTCGGTGCCCTGTTCGCTGGCATAGGCGAGTGCTTCGGAATGCGTCACGAGCCAGTAAAGATGCGGCGCAGAGGCAAGCAGGAAAACAGCCACGGCCAGCCAGGGCGTGGCCGTTCGCCAGATCCCGCGCTGGGATGGCAGGAACGCATAGGCAAACAACGGAAGCAGCAGAACAATGGAGTAATATTTGCTCAGCATCGCGATTGCGGCCAGCACCCCGAACGCAGCCGCATGCACTCTGCGACTTTCCGTTCTGCCATCCAGCGCCTTCGCAAAAGCCCAGACCACCCAGGGCCAGACCGACAGGCAGATTGCATTCATGTTCAGTTTGCCGGGCAGCGTCAGATAGGGAAGCGCCAGCACCGTCAAAGCCAGCGCCAGCGAAACGGCAGGTTCGCTCATTTTGAGCGCGCGACCGAGAGCCACGATCCCGTACAGCGCGATGGCGAGATTGATGGCGGACAGGAAATAGAACGAGGCAACCGATTTGGGAGCCGCCAGGAACCAGAGTTTTGCCATCCACGGCAGAAATTGCGGATGTTTGTCGGACCCCAGAAGCCAGTGCTGCGACCAGGCATAGACTTCGACCATATCGCCATAGCTATCGAGCGTGCTCTTGGCACTGATCGTCATCACCCACCAGACCAGGCAGTGAATGAGGATAAAGACGGATGGCCTTGACCAGATAGACTTGGGCGACACAGGCAACTCTTTCAACTAGGGAAATGCAGGGGCAACAGACGCAGAGGATTTATTGCGATGGCCTGCCGTCACCCGTCACCTGATTGTCGTCGGCAATCACGTAGCTCGGCCGTCGTTTGACCTCCGAGACGATCTTGCCGACATATTCCCCGATCAGGCCGAGAAACACCATCTGCAGACCGCCGAAAAAGGAAATCAGCGTCAGGATCGAGGCAAGGCCAATGCTGCTGGAGGGGAAGAACAGACGTTCGATGATGATATAGAGGCCATAAAGACCGCTGAAACAGGCGATCAGCAGCCCGGCAAACGCCATGATCCGGAGCGGCGCCGTCGTGAAACTGGTCATGGCATCGAAGGAGAGCGCAAGCAGACGCAAGGAGCTGAAGCTGGATTGGCCGCGTTCGCGCTCGACATGGGGGAGCGGGATGCCGCGTTGCGAGAAGCCGACCCAGCCGTAAAGCCCCTTCATGAACCGTTCGCTCTCGGGCAACATGCGCAAGGCATTGGCGTAACGCTGGCTGATCAGCCGGAAATCGCCGGCATTCTCGGTCATCTGGAAGCGCGAACCCTGGTTCATGATCCTGTAGAAAATCCGGCTCAGAGCCGCCTTTGCGACACCGTCGCTGACCCGTCGCGATTCCTTGTAGGCATAGACGGTGTCGACCTTTTCGTCGCGCCAGATCCGGACCATCTCCTCGATCACTTCCGGCGGATGCTGAAGATCGGCATCCATCATGATGATGGCGTCGCAATCGGTTGCGGCATCGATGCCTGCGGTCAGCGCAGCCTCCTTGCCGAAATTGCGCGAGAACCGCAGAAGCCGGGCCTTGCGACCGCCAAAATCGAGCTGCCGCAGAAGATCGTAGCTATTGTCCCGGCTGCCATCATCCACGAAAACATAGCGGACCTCCATGCCATATTCGGCTTCGAGCCGACGCGCGATCGCGTCGAGACGCTCGATCAGCATCTGAAGATTGGGCGTCTCATTATAGACGGGCACGATGATCGACAGGGACGTCATGGGCGATCTTTCAGGAAGATGAAGGCGGAGGAAATTCCGAAATTGATGATCGAGACGGCAACGATGGCGACGATGACCGCGATCTCGGTCGACGCTCCCCAGGCCATCAGTCCATTCAGAACCACGAAGCGGAGACCGAAGACAAGGACCGTCAACAGGGCAAAGCGCCCGTAGCGCACAAGCGCACCCTTTTCGGCTACACGGAAGGTGATGTGATCGTGGTAGAGAAAGACGACAAGGGAGCTCACAACCATGGCCAGGACAAGGGCGACGCCAGGCGACAGACCATAGTGATTGTGCAGAGAGAGGGTGATGAAATAATCGATGATCGCCCCCAGAAGCGAACCGCCCCCAAACACGATAAAGCTCTTGAGCTTGGCTAAGAGATGCCACATCGTCAGAACGGTCCGTTCAGAACAGTCGAGTTGAGCAACGTTTGCTGCAGAAACGTGGCAAAGGAGAAAGCCGCAAGTCCGGAAATGCTCCGCACCGCGCCCGGATCCTGCATTTAAATAATGCGCAGTCCGGAATCAATCCGCTGCGCGTAGGGTTCGTCTGGCGAGGCCCAAAAGGGAGGTCAAGACGCGTTCAGGGCGCGGGTGCGCAGGTGCGATCGCAGCCGTTATGTTTAAAGCGCCGGCGAAACCTTTAGCCGTAACGGGATGAATGAATATTGCTCCTGAGCCATCAGACGGCGATCTTGCTGTCCTCGCGGCTGGTTCGAGCCGCAAATTCCATCGCCTGCTCCTCCGGCAGCGGAGGCGAGAAGAGATAACCCTGAACGCTGGTGCCGCCCAAGGCTTTGAGTGCTTCGAGTTCTTCTTCCGTTTCGACACCCTCGATCACGCAATCCAATCCCATGTCGGCACTGAGGGTCAGGAGAGATTTGACGATTTTGTAACTTGCGGGGCTCTGGTGCAGGTTCGTGACGAAACTCCTGTCGATCTTGAATTTCGTCAGGGGCAGCGCATGCAGCCGAGTGAGGCTCGAATAGCCGGTTCCGAAATCGTCGAGCGAGATTCCGCAACCAAGGCGCCGCAAGGTCTCGACGGATTGCGTCACCTGCTCGAAGTCGTGGGTGAAGGCGGTTTCCGTAATCTCGAGGTCAAGCCGTTTCGGATCGAAGCCGCTGGTCTCGATGATGCCGATAATCGCCAGAACACCATCGGCAGCATTCAGGTCATGCGCAGACAGGTTGAACGAGAGGCGCAAAGGCGCATCCCATGAGATGGCTGCATCAAGTGCCTTCCGGAAAAGGGGCCGCGTCAGCGAGCCAATCATGCCGGCCCTCTCAGCGATCGGGATGAAGCTCGCCGGAGACACTTTCCCCAAAGTCGGGCTATCCCATCGCGCCAGCGCTTCAAACCCGATCGTCGAGCCGTCGCGGATATCCACGATGGGCTGAAAAACAACCGAGAGCTCTTTTTCCAGATCGGCCTGCTTCAGCACACTTTCAATCCGGGCCTCAAGGTTGATCTGATGTTCATGGTCGGTATTGAAGAGAACAGCACCACCACGCAATCTCTTCTTGGCGTGGTAGAGCGCGTAGTCGGCCCGGTCAAAAAGCTGTTCGCGGTTCAGGGCCAGGTCGGGAAAGACGGCGATCCCCATGGACGCCGAGACATGGACCGTGCCTTCCGGCATCGGATACGGCTCCCGCAACCGCGCAGACACCCTGTTCGCATTTATGACGAGCTGCGCATCCTCAGGCGGCAGCGCTGCAATGATCGCAAATTCGTCACCACCCAATCTGTAGGGTGTGCTGGCGGTCAAAGTGTTGGACAGGCGATTGGCGACCTCGATCAGGAGACGATCGCCGACCGAATGACCGTAAAGGTCATTGACGGGTTTGAAGCCATCCAGGTCCATGACCCCGAGCGCCAGGCGGTTTCCGCTCGCCCGCGCCTTTTCCAGTTCGTATTCTAGGTCCGCAAAGAAGGCGCGCCGGTTTGCGAGACCCGTGAGGCTGTCGAGATTGGCGAGCCTGAAATTCTCGCAACTCAGCGCGTCACTCCGCTGCTTTGCAACCACCATGCTTTCGAAGTTCCGGTAGTTGGTCAACAGAATGGTCATCATCCCTGCGCACACCAGAAGGATATTGATCGCTATCGCGACGAATGTTGGCTGCGCCGTCGAGACGAAGAAAGCAATAAAGGCACCGTTGACAATCAGCGTCACGATGAAGGCGGCCGAGCGGACATACATCAGACAGAAGATGCAGGATATGACGGTGATTGCCATGTAAAAGGCAACATGCGAGCGCGTGTAGGCGTCGCCATAGGGAATGAGGGCGAAGGACCAGAGCGTAAAGGCAACCGCGATCAAACCTGCGAGACGGTTGGTACGCTGAAGTGCGGCATGGGCAAATTCGGGTGATGGCGTAACATTTCTGGTCCGGAACCAGAAGAGCACGCGAAGGAGGCAGCCGAATGTCAGTACGGATGGCACGCCGATCGTCAGCCACACTGGGGCGAGGCTGACATGGGTCATGGCGAGTGCCCAGGTGCTAGACAGCAGAATGAAATACATCATCGGCATCTGACGGGTAAAAGCCCGATACTGAGCTTTGAGAAGCTCAGGATTTTCGCTCTGTACCGACATGAAGTCTCGGATTCTGCGTTGTATAATCTTGAAATTCATAGGCCCGCCCATCGCCAGATGAACGTTTCCTAACATACAGGTCCTTACAATCGTGGAAATCAGTACGGTTAATCAAAGGCAACCAGTCTGACCGGCTCAAAGGCAGGCAATCCACCACGTTCGCCGTTGATCTTGCATCTCCCTTGGCGTTCACTTCGGCAACGAAAATGTCAGGCGCAAGCGCAACCGAGCCGGCGTATTTCCGTGTCAGCCAAATCCCTGAGGAATAAACTATTCAATTATTTCAATGAAGTGTTTTGGCGCACCCGACAGGATTCGAACCTGTGACCTTTGGAATCGGAATCCAACACTCTATCCAGCTGAGCTACGGGTGCGCATGCCGGTTGCCGCACGAAGCAGCACGACAGCCCTCCTTTAGCCTAGAGCTTTGATGCCATCAATGGCAAAATTCAGTTCCATCCAACCAAAACGCTTTTTCCACGGACCGTGGCGAGATCCGATCCGGCTTCGGCCCGGCATGGGACCTGACCGCCTTTGTCCCTAGGTTCGGGCAAGTCAGGCATGCGAGAGATGCGGCATCATCGAGAAAGAGTGCCGACCATGCCGCAAAACATCATCTGGCTCGCAAGCTATCCGAAATCGGGCAACACCTGGCTGCGCGCCTTCATCAGTTCGATCCTGGGTCTCGGCACTATCAATGACAAGGGCGCGTTTGCCCGCTTTACCTCGACCTGCAACTCGTCGGAAGCCCGTGCGCTTTTTTATGGCGATCAGCCGATGCCGGAAGTATTGCCCGACATGGCCTGGCGGGCGCCGCTGCAGCGGCAGATTTCCGCCCGCGTGGGCGCTTCCCGTCATTTCTGCAAGACCCACAGCCGCTTCGGCACCATTGATGGCAACCCGCTCATTGCTCCGGATGTTTCGCTGCGCGCCGTGGTGATTGTCCGCAACCCGATCGATGTCGCGGCTTCCTTTGCCAATTACATGACGACGACGCCGGAGATGGGGATCAAGCTGATTGCCAACCCCTTCATGACGCTGTCGAACCGCAACCGTTCGCATTACATGATCAGCGTTGGCAGCTGGGATCTCAACGTCCTGTCCTGGCTGACCCAGTCCGAAATCCCGGTCTTCCTCATGCGCTATGAGGATATGTATTTCGACAAGGAAACGGCGTTCGGCAACTTTGCCCGCCAGGTGCTGGGCATCCGCGACCAGGCCAAGATCGACAAGGCAATCGAGGAAAGCGATTTCGGCCGCCTGCAGGCCCGCGAGCAGGAAGTCGGCTTCCGCGAGAACATCTCAAGCGTCAATCCCTTCTTCTGGCGCGGCTATCCCTATCATGCGCTCGAGATCTATGACGAAGCGCAGCGGCAGGCGATCTGGGATCGGCACCGCATTGTCGCCGAAGCGCTTGGCTATCGCTACGATGGCAAGACGATCACGCTTGAAGCGCCCGACATGGCGCCGCTCCACGCCTACCGCCAGCAGCTTCTCGGCCTGATCGACGCGCCTTATGCGCTGCCGCCCGAACTGATGGCCGTGGCCAACAAGGGCAGCTGACAGCAATCAGCTGAAGTTCGGCTTGCGCTTTTCGAGGAACGCCTTGAGCCCTTCGCGAGCATCGGGTCCCGTCTGGCAGATCGCTGCCGTCAGGCTCTCGACATGCAATCCGTCCGAACGGCCCATGTCTGAGATCCGCGAAATGCTCTGGATCACCATCTGATTGATCAGCGAGGAATTGGACGCGATGTTGGTCGCAAGCGTCTTTGCGGTCGCTAGCCCCTCGCCTTCGCCGACGAGATAATGCGCCAGACCGAGCCGTACTCCCTCTTCGCCGCCATAGATGCGACCGGTCAGCATCATTTCTGTCATCCGGTCCGGCCCGATGATCCGGGAAATGCGGGCCGTTGCGCCACCGCCGACGAAAATGCCGCGCTTGCCTTCCGGCAGCTGGAACTTGACGGTCGGATCGGCAACCCGAACATGCGTAGCCGCGGCAATTTCAAGACCGCCGCCCATCACTGCACCTTCCATGACGGAAACGATCGGCAGACCGCCGAACTGCATTTTCTCCATCACACCATGCCAATGGCGGGAATGGGCAAAAACGGCCGTCGCATCCCGTTCCACCGCTTCGGAAAGATCGAGACCAGCGGAAAAATTGCCGCCTGCGCCATGGATCACCGCCACGCGCACGCCAGCCGGCGGCGTTGAAAAGAAAGCATCGAGCTCCGCTAGCGTTCTGTCATTGATCGCGTTACGCTTCTCCGGACGCGAAAAGGTCAGGATTGCGATCGATCCTTCGACAGAGATCGCGATGTTGGGGGTCTGCTCGCTCATCTTTCCTCCCGCCGGTTTCAGTCCGGTTCAATATAGTTATGCAATATAACTTTCTCGACAGATCCGCAAGCAGATGGTTTGCGTTAAAAGCAATTATTCCCTATAGCATTTTGAACAACCAGACGACGGGACGGGACGATGGCCGTTTTCGAACAGGACGAAATGCAGAATGACGGCCGCAGGATCGATTTCTCGATTCTGGTCGAAGCCATCGGCTACCAGCTGCGGCGCGCCCAGCTCACCGTCTTCCAGGACTTTCACGAATCCTTTGCCAACGAGGGTCTGCGCCCGGCGGATTTTTCCGTGCTGCTGGTGGTTTCGGCCAATCCCGGGTTAAAACAGAGCGAAGTTGCCGAAGCGCTTGGCATCCAGCGCGCCAATTTCGTGGCGATCGCCGACAGTCTCGAACAGCGCGGACTGGCAGAACGCCGTAAATCCGAAACCGATCGCCGTGTGCAGGCGCTTTATCTCACCGAACGCGGCGAAGAATTTGCCCGCGGTATGTTGCGCACCTGGCGCATCCACGAAGACAGGCTGGTGGAAAAACTCGGCGGCCCCGCCGAACGGGACCGCCTGCTGGAGCTGCTGGGCCGCATCACCCGATAGTCGAAGAACAGCGCCGCCCGCTCAGAGCGACAGTTCGCGCCGTTCCCTTTCGGTAATGAAAGCCAGGTCGAGCGCCTTCTGCAGCTGCGCCGCATGGCGGAAATCCGGCTCGCCGTTGCGTCCCGTGCGCACCGCATCGATGAAGCGCTGGTAGTTGGTCGGCGTCACCCCGGCATCGAGATCCTCCCAGACTGCCGTTTCGACATTGGCGCCGACCGAGGCCTTCAACCAGGATCCTTTGGTCGTGTGCAGCACTTCAATGCCACCCTTGTCGCCATAGATGCGCAGCTTCAGATCGTTGAGATGTCCGGCCGCCCAGCGCGTCGCATGGATGACGCCCAATGCGCCGTTGGCAAAATCGACCGACATGGTGAAACTGTCATTGGCATCCAGCCTGTAGTCGCCGATCCGGCCGCCCTCGACCTTGTCGAAGGTCTTCAGACGGCCGAACACATGATAGATCTCGAGCCCTGCGCCATAGGAGGCGAAGTCGAGGATGTGGATGCCAATGTCGCCCAGCACGCCGTTTGAACCATGCGCACTCGAAAGACGCCAGAGCCACTGGCTTTCCGTCCGCCAGTCGCCCCACTGTTTCGAGATCAGCCAACTTTGCAGATAGGAGGCTTCGACATGCTTGACTTGGCCGATCTCACCGGCCTGCACCATGGAACGGGCTTTCTGCAGCGGTGCCACATTGCGATAGGTGAGATTGACCATGTTGATGAGGCCCGCGCGTTCGGCAGCCACAGTCATCTCCATCGCTTTGTCGTAATTCTCCGCCAGCGGCTTTTCGCACAGCATGTGCTTGCCTGCTGCAACCAGTTGCATCGTGGTCGGGTAATGGGCCCGATCCGGCGTCACATTGGTAACGGCATCGAATTCACCCCAGGCAATGGCAGCCTCAAGTGAGGTGAAGGTGCGGGCGATCGCATGTTTGGCGGCAAAGGCATCGACGCGGGCCTGGTCGACATCGACCGCGGCCACCATCTCGACACCATCGATTGCCGCGAAGGCTTCGGCATGGCTGTTCGCCATGCCTCCGGTGCCCAGAACCAGAAGGCGAACAGGCTTCTTCGTTGCTGCGCTCACTTGAAGCCCTCCTCGCCGGCTTCGTGCAGGGTCGGCCCCTTCTGCACGATCGGTTCGAGCGCCTTTTCGACCGGCACATTCGGCGCATCGTGAACGCTCGTCAGGGCCGGCATCGGGTTATGCGCCCATTTGACCCCGTTGGTGATGACCTTCATGACCATCGGATGATGGTAGGTCGGGTAGGTTTCGTGTCCGGGGCGGAAATAGAAGATATTGCCGGCGCCGCGCCTCCAGGTCATGCCGGAGCGAAACACTTCGCCGCCCTCGAACCAGGAAATGAACACCGTTTCCAATGGTTCCGGCACCGAGAAATGTTCGCCATACATTTCCTCGTTGTCGATCACGAAATGCTCCGGAATTCCGCTTGCGATCGGATGGCCGGGATTGACGGTCCAGATCCGCTCGCGCTCGCCGGCCTCGCGCCATTTGAGCGCGCAGGGCGTGCCCATAAGCCGCTTGAAGATCTTCGAGAAATGGCCGGAATGCAGCACGATCAACCCCATGCCTTCATAGACCCGGCGGGCGACCCGCTCGACGATCTCGTCGGCCACCGCACCATGATCCCTGTGTCCCCACCATAAAAGCACATCCGTTTCGGCCAATCGCGCCTCGGTCAATCCATGCTCGGCTTCCTGAAGGGTCGCGGTGCTAGCCGAAATGCCGCCATCGGCGTTCAGTGCCGATGCGATCGTCGTATGCATCCCATCCGGATAGAGGCCGGCAACAACCGTGTTCACTCTCTCGTGGATGTTTTCGCCCCAGACCAGCGCGCGGATCGTCATAGATATCTCCTCCAAATTTTGAAAGCGCTTTCAATTTATCGATACGTTAATTGGCAATTTCCCGCATCGCAAGGGCTATTTTTCGCGTTTGAATTCGCCTGCCGCCGCCTCCATGACGAGCGCTTTAAAAACCACGGACTGCGGAGCAAATGCCGCATTGACCGCCCAACGCAGGCCCTTTATCAGCGATTGACCGGAGGCCAAGATGTCGGAAGAGACAATTACCCTGTACGAAGCGATTGGCGGCGATGCCACCATTCGCAAGCTGACGCGCCGTTTCTACGAGTTGATGGATACATTGCCGGAGGCAAAGGCCTGTCGTGATGTTCATCCGCCCAGTCTCGCCGGCTCCGAACAGAAACTTTACGAATATCTGACCGGCTATCTTGGCGGTCCGCAGCTCTATATCGAGAAATACGGCCATCCGCGCCTGCGGGCTCGTCATTTTCCCGCAGCAATCGGACCCGAAGAAAGAGACGGCTGGATCCTCTGCTTCCGGCAGGCGCTTGCCGATACGGTCGAGCATCCCAAGCTGCGCGAGATCATCTGGGATCCGATCGAGCGCCTTGCCCACCATATGCAGAACCGCGACGAAAACGGAGGGCCGGCATGACGGCTGGGTTCGCGCGCCTGACACTCTTTCTCGCCGGATTGATCGGGGCTGCCGGCGTCGCGCTCTCGGCCATGGCGGCCCATGGGGCGGATCCGCATCTCATCGGCACGGCGGCCAGCATCTGCCTCGCGCATGCCCCTGCCCTGCTTGGCCTTTATGCAGGCTTCGACAGGATCCGGACTGCAGTGCCTGCAAGTCTGCTGATCGGCCTCGGCTGCCTTCTGTTTGCGGGTGATCTTCTCTACCGGACCGAAGCCGGGCAAGGCCTGTTCCCGATGTCGGCACCGACCGGCGGCACCATGATGATCCTGGGCTGGGTCATTCTCGCCATCGGCGCGCTACTTCCGGCGCGCCGCTGAACGAAATACAGAACGGGGCTCAGGCTTTCGGAATCCGCCCGAATTTCAGAATATTGCCGTGCGGATCCCAGACATAGAATTCCTCCATGTTCCAGGGGCGCAGAAGCATGGGTGAGAGTTTCTCAGCACCCCGTTCAGTGAACTCCGCATGGAGGCGGTCAATCCCGCCGCCACGGATGTAGACACCGGAATTCTCGCAGAGATGCCTGTCGTCGGTTTTCCAGAAGTGGATCTCGATCCTGCCTCCGAGGAAATCCCGTCGGAGGATGAGGTAGGTTTCATCCCGATAGACGGTCTCGTCGAAACCCAGCCGGTCCCGGTAAAAAACCTCCGTCTCCTCAATAGCGAGAGACGGAAGCATCGGCAAAACCTCGACCCGATCATCCTGCTCCATCAATCAGACGCCTTCGATCGTATTGAAGCCTTCGAAGACAGGTGGTCCGACATAGAGATCGCGGCTGGCGCCGGCATTCTTGTGCGCCTGACGGAAATTCTCCGATCGCGTCCAGTTCACAAAATCCTCTTCCGTCTTCCAGCTCGTATGCGACGAGAAGAGCGTGTAGCCATCCTCGGCAAAGGTCTTGCCGCGCAGAAGCAGAAATTCGATATAGCCCGGCATTTCATGCAGGCTCGAACTGCGGTTCTTCCAGATGGATTCGAATTCCGCTTCCCGCCCGACGGCGACCTTGAAGCGGTTCATGGCGATATACATGGGAGCTTCCTCGATAGTCAGTTGCGTCCCTGAGCGGGACGCCGGAACGCTACGACATTGTCGCCAGCGTTGCCAGTCAGAACCTTCCTTTTTTTCTCAACTTTTTCGCCGGCATGGAGAATGATCACCTGATCGTTGAACATCTGCCGGCGTTCGGCAATCGCGGCCAGAAGTTCCGGCACCAGTCCGTCACCACGTTCGGCCGCCAGCTTGTGCAGGCCAATCATCATGAAATCATCTCTTGTCAGGTCGCTCATTGTCGCGCGCGCTCGCTCATTTCCTGTAGAGCCCGCTCGAACGAGGATTTGGAACCGTTACGCAATGGCACGAAAGACGTGCCGGTTTTCTTGCACCCGGTCTTCACCCGCAGGCAGGCATCATGGCTGATACAGTCGATCGGGCAGAAGACGCATTCGACTGACGGAAGCACGGTATCGATGCGGGAAACGGCTTCGCGCAGGCCACCATCGTGATGGATCAGTTCGGCACCGAAATTCTCGGCGATCTGGCGCAAATGGGCGACCTGGCAATCCCGACCGCCGACATAAAGAATGGCGCGCCCATTGAGGCGCGCAGCCTCGCGTGGCTTGCTCGTCTCCTCAACAGTCTTCGCCTGCGCCGTCGGGCGATTGCGATTCTTCTTGGCCATCTGTCCATCCCTGCATCTTGCCGCGCCCTTCATCGGCGCCGTGGGAAGACAGATACATAACTTGATAAAAAGAGTAAAGATTAAACTTGATGATTATAGTCAAGAAAAACGGCACCCAATCGGGCGCCGTTTTTCTCGATCCGGACGGGATCAGTAAGGCAAGCCGACATAGTTTTCGGCCATCGACGTCTGCGCCGCCGTGGAGGAAGACAGATAGTCGAGTTCCGCTTCCTGCACCTTCTGACCGAACTCGCCTTCAGCCGGGAACCGATGCATCAGCATCGTCATCGACCAGGAGAAGCGCTCGGCCTTCCAGATGCGGCTCAAGGCCCGCTGCGAGTAAGCGTCGACGCCAGCCGTCTTCTTGTCCGCATAAAATTCCTGCAGACCTTCAAACAGATAATGCACGTCAGACGCCGCAAGATTGAGCCCCTTGGCACCGGTCGGCGGCACGATGTGGCCGGCATCACCGACCAGGAACAGCGAGCCGAAACGCAGCGGCTCGGCCACGAAGGAGCGAAGCGGCGCGATCGACTTCTCGATCGACGGACCGGTCTGCATCGCCTCGGCGACATCGGCCGGCAGCCGGCGACGGATCTCATCCCAGAACGCATCGTCAGACCATTCTTCCACCTTGTCGGTGAGCGGCACCTGAACGTAATAACGCGACCGGGTGAGCGAGCGCTGCGAGCAGAGCGCAAAACCACGCGCGTGATTCGCATAGATCAGCTCGTGATGCACCGGCGGCACGTCGGCGAGAATGCCGAGCCAGCCAAACGGATAGACCTTCTCGTAGTTCTGGATGCCCTTGTCCTGCACCGACGCGCGGCAGACGCCATGATAACCGTCGCAGCCGGCGATGAAATCGCAGTCGATCCGGTGCGTCACGCCATCCTTCTCATAGGTGACATAGGGCTTGGCGCTGTCGAAATCGTGCGGCGTCACGTTGGCCGCATCATAGATCGTCTTGCCGCCGGTCGCATCGCGATGATCCATCAGATCGCGCGTGAGTTCGGTCTGGCCATAGACCATCACCGAGGTTCCGGTGAGTTCCTTGAGCCGGATACGGTGGCGGCGGCCCGAAAACGACAGTTCGAACCCGTCGTGAATGAGGCCTTCCTTGTGCATACGCACACCAGCTCCCACCCTGTCGAGCAATTCGACAGCACCGACTTCGAGAACGCCGGCGCGAATGCGGCCGAGAATATAGTCGCGGTCGACGCGATCGAGGATCACATTGTCGATGCCGGCGTTGGACAGCAATTGACCGAGAATGAGGCCCGACGGACCAGAGCCGATGATGCAGACTTGAGTGCGCATGGTTTTCCTCCCCATGATTGGCATCCGGCGGTTCGGGTTATGGCGCCGGATTTCTGGCAAATGATAAGTCGTGACCGGGGCTTGAAGAATGCAGTTTTCAATCATAAACTTGCACTTTCCGAACATGACGGAGGATCCCCATCAATGTCGCGACCGAAAGCGAAGGTCCCCACCTACGGTCTTTATGGCGAGGATGATGCGCGATCGCCCGACTTCTGGATCCATGCCGAATCCATCGCTTCGCGCAGCCAGCTCTACAATTGGGAAATCCGTCAGCACCGGCATGAGAGTTTCTTCCAGATCCTGCAGGTCAGGAACGGAACCGGCGATGCCGCGCTGGGCGAGCGCCGCGAACGGCTGAGCCCCGGCACCATTGTTACCGTCCCCGAAAAACTCACCCACGGCTTCCGCTTTTCGCATGATATCGATGGCCAGGTGATCACGCTCATGACATCCCGCCTGCCGGCTCGGCGGCCGGGTTCGGGCTGGCGGTCACTGATGTCGCAGCCGTCAGTGACAAGGTTGACCGCAGGCTCCGGCGATGGCGATTATCTGGCGACGACCCTCGATCGGATCGGCGACGAACTTGCCGTGGGTTTCGGCGCACGATCGAGCCTGATCGAGGCCTATGTCGAGATCGTGCTGACGCTCCTGGCATCCCGCGAGCCTGGGTCCGACATGACCGCGAGCCGTGATAAAAGCCGGATCGACCAGCTCAACGACCTCATCGGCGCCCATTTTCGCCAGCACTACCCCGTCGAATTCTATGCCGGCGAGATCGGCGTCTCGCCCACCCATCTCAACCGCATCTGCCGCAACGAAACCGGCCGTTCCATGAACGAACTGCTCAAGGACAGGATCATGAGTCAGGCGAGACGCGACCTCGTTTTCACCTTCATGACAGCGCAGGAAATTGCCTGGGATCTTGGATTTTCCGATCCCGCCTACTTCACCCGCTTCTTCACCCGCGAAGCCGGAGTGACACCGCGCCAGTTCCGCGAACAGGAACGCCGGCAACTGGGCGAGATCTGATCTGGGTTCCACCTCATCTCCCCCGACCGGCAGATCCCGAACACACGGCATTTCTCGACTTTTTGAGGCAAGTTTAGAGCCGTTAAAAAATCTTCGGCCGGAAAAGTTTTACCGTTTGATAAATTTTTTTCCTTTGTTATCCTCCCTCCATAAACAAGAAAACCAGAGGGAACTGCACGATGGCCAATCTCGCACCCGGAATCCATCATGGGCGGCTGACGCCCGAGGAATACGAGGCGAATTTCTCCGACCTTCACCCGGTCTTCGACAAGCACGAGGCGCTCGTTGCCTCGGATCGCTGCTATTTCTGTTATGACGCGCCGTGCATGACGGCCTGTCCCACCTCCATCGATATTCCGCTGTTCATCCGGCAGATATCGACGGGCAACGCGATCGGCGCCGCCAAGACCATTTTCGACCAGAACATTCTGGGCGGCATGTGCGCCCGCGTCTGTCCCACCGAAACTCTGTGCGAACAGGCCTGCGTGCGCAACACCGCCGAAGAGCGTCCGGTCGAAATCGGCCGCCTCCAGCGCTATGCGACTGACAAGGCCATGGACGCCGGCAAGCAGTTCTACAAGCCAGCTCCTTCGACCGGCAAGACGATCGGTATCGTCGGCGCTGGTCCGGCGGGTCTCGCCTGCGCCCATCGCCTCGCCATGAAGGGCCATGCGGTTACCATTTACGACGCTCGCCCGAAGGCTGGCGGCCTCAACGAATATGGTATTGCCGCCTACAAGGCCCCCAACGACTTTGCTCAGCGTGAGGTCGACTACATTCTCGGCATCGGCAATATCGACATTTTCGACGGCCAGATGCTCGGCCGCGATTTCACGCTCGATGATCTCAAGAAGAAGCATGATGCCGTGTTTCTCGGCATCGGCCTCGGAGGCGTCAATGCGCTCGCCACCACCGGCGATCACGTCAATGGCGTCATGGATGCGGTGGAATTCATCGAAACCCTGCGCTCTGCCGACAGCAAGGCCGATGTGCCGGTCGGTCGCCGCGTCGTCGTCATCGGCGGCGGCATGACGGCCGTCGATGCCGCGATCCAGTCCAAGCTGCTCGGCGCCGAAGAGGTGACAATCTGCTATCGCCGCGGCAAGGAGCAGATGAACGCATCCGAATATGAGCAGGATCTCGCGGCATCGAAGGGCGTTCTGATCCGCCATTGGGTCAAGCCGAAGGAGATCTTCCACAAGGATGGCCATGTCTCCGCGATCGAGCTTGAATATACCCATATCGAGGATGGCGCGCTCAAGGGCACCGGTCACACGATCACGCTTGCCTGCGACCAGGTTCTGACCGCCATCGGCCAGAAACTCGACGTTACCGGCATCGAAAGCCTCAAGATCGAAGGTGGCAAGATCGCCATCGACGAAGAAGGCCGCACGACGCTTTCCGGCGTCTGGGCCGGCGGCGATTGTGCCCAGGGAGGAGACGACCTCACAGTATCAGCCGCCGCGATGGGTCGCGACGCTGCCGAATCCATCCACAAGGCTCTGGCCTGATTTCGTGCGCGAGGAGCAATTCCATGGCTGATATCCGTAACAATTTCGTTGGCATCAAATCCCCCAACCCGTTCTGGCTCGCATCCGCGCCGCCGACCGACAAGGCCTACAATGTCGAACGTGCCTTCAAGGCCGGCTGGGGTGGCGTTGTCTGGAAGACGCTCGGCTCGGAAGGTCCGCCGGTCGTCAATGTCAATGGCCCGCGCTATGGCGCCATCTGGGGCGCTGACCGTCGCCTGCTCGGCCTCAACAATATCGAGCTGATCACCGACCGCCCCCTGCAGGTGAACCTGCAGGAAATGAAGCTGGTGAAGAAGAACTGGCCCGATCGCGCCCTCATCGCCTCGATCATGGTGCCCTGCGAAGAGGACGAATGGAAGGCCATCCTGCCGCTCGTCGAAGAGACCGGCGCCGATGGGATCGAGCTCAATTTCGGCTGTCCGCACGGTATGAGCGAACGCGGCATGGGTGCCGCCGTCGGCCAGGTGCCGGAATATGTCGCCATGGTGGTGCGCTGGTGCAAGCAATATACCCGCATGCCGGTCATCACCAAATTGACACCCAACATCACCGATATCCGCCGCCCGGCCCGCGCCGCGCACGAGGCCGGCACCGATGCCGTGTCGCTGATCAATACGATCAACTCTATCACCGGCGTTGATCTCGACACCTGCTCGCCGACCCCGTCGATCGACGGCAAGGGCACCCATGGCGGCTATTGCGGCCCGGCCGTCAAGCCGATCGCCATGAACATGGTGGCGGAAATCGCCCGCGACCCGGCGACCCATGGCCTGCCGATCTCCGCCATCGGCGGCGTGACGACCTGGCGCGATGCGGCCGAATTCATGATGCTCGGCGCCGGCAATGTGCAGGTCTGCACCGCCGTCATGACCTATGGCTTCAAGATCGTCGAGGAAATGATCACCGGGCTTGAGAACTGGATGGACGAGAAGGGGTATGCCACCCTCGATGATTTCCGCGGCCGCGCCGTGCCGAACGTCACCGACTGGCAGTATCTCAACCTCAATTACATCGCCAAGGCCCACATCGACCAGGACGCCTGCATCAAGTGCGGTCGCTGCCACATCGCCTGCGAGGACACGTCCCACCAGGCCATCACCTCGATGCTCGATGGCCAGCGCCATTTCGAGGTCATCGAAGAGGAATGCGTGGCCTGCAACCTCTGCATCAATGTCTGCCCGGTCGAAAACTGCATCACCATGGTGCAGCAGGCGCCCGGCACCACCGACAAGCGCACCGGCAAGGTCGTCTCCGACAGCTACGCCAACTGGACCACGCACCCCAACAACCCGATGGCCAAAGAGGCTGCGGAGTAATCCGTCACTGCCGTCATGCTCGGGCTTGTCCCGAGTATCTGACCATGGTGCAACAGGCGTGACGCAAATAACAGCTTCCCCTCCCCCGCAAGGGGGAGGGGTTAATCCCCTAGAACCCTTCTCTCACCATCTGGGTCTCAACAGGCGCAACGCCCTAAATAGTCTCTTGATAGACTTGAATCGTACAACGGATAGGCGACATAAGCCAACCGGCGGCTATCGGGAGCCCAGGAGTTGACGTTTATCGTTCCCTGACCGCCGAAAAAGGCCGCAAGATCATGCGGTTCTCCGCCATCGGCCGCCATCAGACGCAAAATGACATCCTTGTCGGCGGGGTGTCCAAGCGTTCCGGAAGGATAGCTGAGATAGACCATATGCGCGCCATCCGGCGACAGATGCGGAAACCAGTTGACCCGTTTATCGAACGTGAGTTGCTCGATTGCGGATCCATCCGGTCGCATACGGAAAATCTGCGAATGGCCCGGTTGCAACGCCTCTCTTTCGGAATTGAAGTAAATCCAACGGCCGTCTGGCGTGAATTCTGGCCCATCATTGGGCCTGTCGATATCGCTCAAACGCAGATCAGCTCCGCCGACGGAAGGAATGGTGAAGAGATTGATGCGCCTGTCGTTGCCTTCACCTTCCACAGCAACGTAGGCAAGTGTCGTTCCGTCCGGCGAAATCCCATGGAGATAATAGTGAAACGGCGACGAATGATGGTTGGAAACGCGCCTTGGCATACCTCCTGTTACCGGCACCGCATAGAGATGCCCATCATCGGAACTGACATAGAGTTCAGCCCCATCCGGGGACAGGATATGGTCGTTATTGAGGTCGTCCAGATCACCGGTGTCGATACGCACGGGTAAGCCTTTCCCGTCAACAGCAATTCTGAAGATCTCACCCCCGGCATTGAAAATCAGGAATGACCCATCTGGCGTCCAGTTCGGAGCTTCGATTAGTTCGGAGCTAGAAAAAACCACCTCCGACTCTCCAGTCATGACATCGATCACGCGAAGTTCCGACCGCTGGCCATATCTCAGAGACCTGCCCCGTCGCTTGAATTCATACCCGCGCATATCGATCGATGGAGGCATTGGACTTACTTTCTCTGGCTCAACTGTCGAAGCTTAAGATATTTTCCGGAACCGCAAAAGCGCATCTTTTACGGGCATTAGCCGCAATAGATCTGCTTTCCGGCAGCCAACCTGTGCACAGCAACAAGGCCCTTATTTTGCGCTGCATAAGAGCGCCATTATCCACTCGCTCCCGTACATTCTCTTTCAAGGCGCCCGCCGATATTGATATCAAATCGCCGAATGTGATATCAAGGCCCTGAAGGAGAAATGCCATGGCCAATGTCCTCATTCGCAATCTCAGCGATGAAACGCACCGCGCCTTGAAACTGCACGCGGAGAAGCATGGTCGTAGTACCGAAGCAGAAATCCGCGCCATTCTGGACGAGGCCATGAAGCCGGAAGAGCCCATCAAGCTGGGGACGGCTTTGCGCGAATTCGGTGTAAAGTTCGGCGGAATAGATATCGACTTCGAACGGGATCAGAACCCGATCGAACCGGCGACTTTTGAATGATCGTCGTCGACACGAACATCATCTCCGAGCCAATGCGCTCACGGCCCGATCCCAGGGTCGAGCAATGGCTAAACGATCAGCCGCCTGCAACTCTTTTTCTTACATCTGTCAGTCAGGCAGAATTGCTGGTGGGCGTGGAATTGGTTCCGGATGGTCAGCGGAAGCGCGCCATGTTTGCCCAAATGGAGATGCTGCTGGATTCTTTGTTCGGCCCCCGGATACTACCCTTCACGACCGAAGCCGCCAGAATTTATGCGACCGCGGTCGCCCACGCCCGAAAAAATGGCTTCAACACGAGCATGGCCGATGGTCAGATAGCATCCATCGCAAGAGTAAACGGCTTTTCGGTGGCAACGCGCGATCAAGCGGCTTTCGAAGCTCTCGGCGTCCCCGTCATCAACCCCTGGACCGCCTGACCCTCAACGGATCATCTCATCCAGCATTTTCTCCAGCGTCTCGAGCCGGTCCGCTTCGCCGGGCGGCTTGTCCCACCGGAGCCGCGAGATGCGGGGAAAGCGCATGGCGACGCCGGATTTGTGGCGGCTTGAGCGCGCCAAACCTTCGAACGCCACTTCGAACACCAGCCCCTCAGTCTCGGTTGCCTTGACGGAGCGTACCGGGCCGAAACGATCAATGGTATTGTCGCGCACGAACTTGTCGATCTGGGCCAGTTCCTCATCGGAAAAGCCGAAATAGGCCTTGCCCACCGGCACCAGTTGCAGGTTTCCCGCCTCTTCTTTCCAGACGCCGAACGTATAGTCGGAATAGAAGCTCGATCGCTTGCCATGGCCGCGTTGAGCATACATCAACACCGCATCCACCGTATGCGGATCGCGCTTCCATTTGAACCAGGGCCCCTTCTTGCGGCCGGGCAGATAAGGCGAGCCCTTGTGCTTGATCATCACCCCTTCGATGATGGGGTGGATCGGCGCCCGCCTGATCTCGTCGAGATGCTGCCAACTGTCGAAAGCCACCAGCGGCGAGAGATCGAACCGGTGCGGATCGAGCCGTGCGACCAGCCCCTCCAGCAATTGCCGGCGCTCATCGAGCGGCAAGGCCCTCGTGTCGCGTCCATCAAGCATCAGCAGATCATAGGCCCGCACGAAGGCCGGATATTGCTGCATCACCTTGGCCGATACGCTCTTGCGGTTCAGCCGCTGCTGCAGATCCGAGAATGTGCCGGTCTCGACTGCGGGATCGCCAACCAGCAACTCGCCATCGATAACAGCCTCGGCCGACACCGCGCCCAGCAGATCGGGAAAGGCGCCGGAAATATCATCACCGCTGCGGGAATAGAGCCGCTTGACGCCGCCTTCGCAGCTCACCTGCACCCGAATACCGTCCCATTTCCATTCGGCGCGGAAATCGGCGATGTCGAGCCCGTCGAGATCGCCCTCCTCGACCGGATTGGCCAGCATCACGGGCCGGAAAAGCGCACGTGCTGCATTGCTGGGCTTCTCCGCCCTGCCCTCCAGCCAGGCAAACAGGTCTGTGTAGGGCACTTTCAGCCCATGCCACAGCTCCTCGATCTCGATGATATCCTTGGCCCCGAAATCGGCCAGTGCCTGTTTGGCGAGCCGCGCCGACACTCCAATGCGCAAGCCACCGCTCACCAGCTTGATCAGCGCATAGCGGCCCGGCGGGTCGAGCCGGTCGAGCAACTGGGCAAAGCGCGCCGGCGCTTCGCTGCGCGAGGCCCGTGACAGGCTTTCGACCACCATGCCGAGGCTGGGATCTTCGTCATTGGCCTGGGCATCCGCCGGCTCCGGCCAGATCAACGACACCGTTTCGGCCAGATCGCCCACATAATCGTAGCTGTATGCAAACAATACCTCATCGACCCGCTCGGCCACCAGCCCGCGGATCACCGCTGGCTTGATGGCGGGAATGTTGAGCCCGCCATCGGTGAGTGCCGCGAGCGCCAACCCGCGATCGGGGTCCGGTGTTTCGGCAAAATAGCTTTTGAGCAGCGTCAGCTTGCCATTGCGCGAAGGCATCAGCACCAGCCGGTCGATAAGTTCGGAAAATGCTCTCATTCGCTCTCGTCCTCGTAGCCGACGAGATGGAGCGGCCGGGCGGCAATGCCGTTGAGTGAACACCAGCGCACCAGCGCCTCTTCGCGGCCATGGGTCACCCACACTTCCGGTGCCTTCACCTCACGGATCGTGCCCGTCAGTTCGTCCCAATCGGCGTGATCCGACAGGATCAGGGGCAGTTCGACACCACGCTGGCGCACCCGCTGGCGGATCTGCATCCAGCCAGAGGCAAAGCAGGTCACCGGATCCGCAAAACGTCGCGCCCAGCGATCCGAGAAGGCAGAGGGTGTCGAGATCACGATCTCGCCGGCGAAATCGCTGGCTTTCCCCTTCTCCAATGTCGCGGGCCCGAGCGGGCCAAGATCGATGCCCTGGCTATGGTAATAGTCCGACAATGTCTGCAGGGCGCCGTGAATGAAAATCTTGCGATCATAGCCAGCCTCTCGGAGCAGCCGGATCACCCGCTGCGCCTTGCCCAGCGCATAGGCGCCGACCAGATGCGTCCGGTCGGGAAACTGCGCCACGGAATGCAGGAGCCGCCGGATTTCCATGCCGCTGTCTGGATGGCGGAACACCGGCAGCCCGAACGTCGCCTCGGTTATGAAGACATCGCATTCGACCGGCTCGAAGGGCGCACAGGTCGCATCCGCCCGCCGCTTGTAATCGCCTGACGCCACGATGCGGGTGCCGTCCTGTTCGACCACGATCTGCGCCGAACCCAGCACATGCCCAGCGGGTACGAACCGCACGGAAACGCCATTAATCGCTGTCGTCTCACCCGGCCGCGCGATCTGCACCGACCCCGCATACCCCGCACCATAGCGCAGCCCCATGATATCGAGCGTCTCGGCGGTCGCCATCACATGGGCGTGCCCCGACCGCGCATGGTCGGAATGCCCATGGGTGATCAGCGCCCGCTCCACCGGGGCGACCGGATCGATATAGAAATCGCCGGGTGGACAATAGAGCCCCTTCGGCATCGGGCAAAGCAGATCTGAAGCGCGCATGAGCAAGAGATAACCTGCTGCAGCCTCTTTTCAACCCGCCCGGCTACCTTATCGTTCCGCAAGCGCCAGCTTCGCGCCAAGAGCCACAAAGGCTGCGGCGAAACTGCGCCGCATCCACAGCATG
Source organism: Fluviirhizobium alvei (assembly GCF_030551875.1). GTDB lineage: Bacteria > Pseudomonadota > Alphaproteobacteria > Rhizobiales > Rhizobiaceae > Rhizobium_E > Rhizobium_E alvei. The sequence goes on from NZ_JAUOZU010000007.1 coordinate 280,182, forward strand.
ATCCGCGGCCGGGAAATGACATGATCCCGCACGGCCGCAGCAAACAGGCCATAGATCGCAAAGACCACAAAGGTCATCAGCATGAAGACGCCGCTCTACAGCAGCATCGTCACCAGCCCGTCAGCGGCGTCCTGAGGAACGAACTGTGGCAGGAAGGCGAGAAAGAAGATCGACAGTTTTGGATTGAGCAGATTGATGAGGATCGCCTGTGGAATGATTCTCCGTCCGCCTGGGCCTGCGCTTGTTGGATCGACGCTGAGCGCTCCTTGTTCCTGAAGCGTGTTCCAAGCCATGTAGATGAGATAAGCGACCCCGGCATATTTGAACAGCTGAAAGACGAGCGCACTCGTATGGAGCACGACCGCGAGCCCCCCGATGGCCGCAGCCAGATGCGGCACGATGCCCAATGTGCAGCCGAAGGCGGCGATGATGCTCGATCGCGCTCCCCGCGTCAGCCCGGTTGCGATGGTGAAGATGGCGCCAGTGCCCGGTGAGGCAACGACAATAAAAGCGGTGATCAGAAATTCGAGGCTCATGCTGGTTTCCCGGGTTCAATCCCCGAAAAACTAGCCAACCAGCACCTTGCGGTCTTGAACGAAATTGCAGTTCAGGCAATCGCCGCCGCAAAGCTTCCCGGCGAAATACCGTAGCGGGCGGCAAAGGCTCGGGTCATATGACTCTGGTCGGCAAAACCGGAAGCAGCAGAGACCTCGGCCAACCCGACGCCCGAACCGATCAGGCGCCGCGCCAGATGTACCCGCTTCTGCAGGATATAGGCATGCGGGGTAAGTCCAGTCAGCCGCCGGAAGGCGCGCAGGAACTGGAAACGGCTGAGAGCGCTTTGCGCCGCAAGTTTACCCAGAGAATATTCACCGACAGGACAATCATCGATCCGTGCTTTCGCCCGTTCGACAGCCAGAGGCACCGCCGTGGTCTTTTCAGACGGCACAGCTGAAACCAGACAATGAAGAAGTTCGATGAGAAGGCTCTGGGCCGCCATGCCTGTCACGGAGCCAGCATCGGTCAAAGCATCCTTGAGATGAAGAAACAGCGACGAAGCACGGTCATCCCTAAGAACCGGGAAATGCAATTCGTCATAGGAACGCCCCTCGGCGAGGTCCCCGAAATGATCGAGGATCAAATTGCAGTCGAAATAGAGCATCGACCAGCTTCGGCCATCGGCATTGAGCGGAATGCCATCATGCACTTCGCCGGGATTGACCGTGATGAGATCGCCGGCAACAGCCTCCACGAGCCCTCGGCCGCTTGTGGATGTCTGGCCGCCCCGCAGGACGATACCGATGCCGAACTGGTCATGCGTATGGCGGGCGAAAGCGCGATTGCTGTTCGCCATCACCGCCTCCACGCCCTGCATCCGGGTTCGGTAAAGCTGGAAGTCGCGTCCCTGTCCCAATAGCGTTCCCACAAAGAAATCAGCTCTGAAAATCAAAAGGGCCACCTTTCGGTGGCCCCCATGAATTCTGGCCTCGTGTCAGGCCGGATCACCCGAAGGGCGATCCCTGGAAGGCTGGTTCAGAGCGAGGGCTGCCCCGCAATCTTCACCTGAACTCCCATGCCAGCTGCGAGTACCGAAAACTCATTAGACATCGGATCACCTTCCTTTCGTTTCGTTGAACATGAGATCAATGTAGGCCGATCCGCGACGAATGCAAGAGGTGCGATATCGCGACACTAAACATCGCCCTCGTTCGGAATATGCAGCACCGAACCGCAGTGCTTGCAACAGACCGCGTCGCGATCATGCAGGAAGAGGCCGCAATCCTCGCAGGTGTAGCGCACCTTCGATGGCCGGAAAATCGTCTGGATCAGCCGCAGGAACAGCGACACCCCGATGACCATGATGAAGATGGCCAGCAACCTGCCGCCATCGCCCACCAGCGTCACATCGCCGAAACCGGTCGTCGTCAGCGTCGTCACCGTAAAATAGAGTGCATCGAGAAAGTTACCGATTTCCGGGTTGATCCGGTGCTGGCTCATGAACACCAGTTCGGTCATGACGAACAGGAACACCAGCAGATTGAGCGCACTATTGATGACATCCTCGTTGCGTCGATAGAAATCGAAATCCTCGCGCAATTTGTTTTGCAGCCGGTAGGACCTGAGGAGCCTGAGCGTTCTCAGGCTGCGCAGGAAGGAGAGGCTTGCATTGAACAATGGTGCAAACAGCGACAGGATGACGAGCAGATCGACCAGATTGAGGGGTTGGCGAATGAATTCGAGTTTGCGCCCCGCAATCCAAAGCCGCGCCAGATAATCGAGCAACACATAAATACCGATCGCAACATCGACCCAGATGACCCAGGGTTCATCCATCATGAAGGTGCTGATGACGAGGAAAATGATCGTGGCGATATCGATCAGAAGCAAAGTGTAGCGAAAGATGTTCGCATCTCCCGACTTCGATTCATAAAGCGCCGCGACGCGTACCTTCAGCCGCATGTTTATCTCCCCCTGCCGGCCATCAAGTAGGGTGCCCGAGGCTTGACGGCAAGACTGGTCTTCGGACGGCAGGCGCCGGCGGGAATCCGCTAGCCTTGGAAAGCGCTGCCGGCTAAGACGCAGTATGACCTACATCCTGTTGTTTGCCGCCATCGTCGCTGAAGTGATTGCAACATCCGCCTTGCCAAAGACGGAGGGCTTCACCCGCCTCGGGCCGAGCCTGATTGCGATTATCGGTTACGGCTTCGCCTTTTTCCTGCTGTCGCTCGTTACACGGGTGCTGCCGGTCGGCATCGTCTATGCCGTCTGGTCCGGCGCCGGTATCGTGCTCGTAGCTGCCGCAGGCTGGCTTCTCTTCGGCCAGAAGCTCGATCTTGCGGCCATCTTCGGTCTTTTCCTGATCATTGCCGGCGTGCTGATCATCAATCTGCTGTCGAAATCCGTCAGCCATTGATGAAATCTGAGGAAGAACGCCCCTTTAGAGGCGTTCCCGCAGGTATCGCGTGGCTTCGCTGAAGGCGGCATTGGCCGCAGGCACATACCCAGCCACATTGATGAAGGGATGGACGAGACCATCGAACAGTCTCACCACGGTCGGCACACCGGCCGCCTTCAGCTTTTCGCCATAGGCCAGTCCTTCGTCGCGTAGCGGGTCGAAGCCGGCAATCAGCAACACGGCCGGGCATACGCCGTCCACATCACCAAGAAGCGGTGATGCCATCGGATCGAGCGCGTCATCGGGCTTGCTGAGATAGAGGTCGGTGTACCATTCCATCTTTGCCTTTTCGAGAAAGAAGCCCTCAGCAAAGAGCTGGTAGGAACGCGACTGCTTGCTCATGTCGAGCCAGGGCACCCAGAGCATCTGCAGGCGCGGCGGGAACGCGGCCTTGCGCCGCTGCTGCGCCACAACCGCGGCAGCATTTCCGCCCGCACTGTCGCCACCGAGCCCAATCCTCGCCGGATCGATGCCGAGCATCTCGGCATTGGCGACAACCGAATCGAAGGCGGCAATGCAGTCATTGATACCGACGGGAAACCGGTGTTCGGGTGCGAGGCGATAGTCCACGGCAATGACAGCACAGCGACCGTCATGCGCCAGCTGACGACAGACATCGCGATGGGAATCGAGCGAACCGGCGACATGGCCGCCACCGTGAAAGAAGATCAGGACCGGTGCATCCTTGGCCGGGAGAGACGCCGGACGATGGATCTCGCACCGGACTTCGCCCGCAGGCCCCTGGAAAGACCAGGCCTCAATCCGGACACTGGGCTCCGGCGGATGCGTGAGCCAGTTACCCTGCACATCAAAACCGTCGCGGGTTTCCTGAACGGATGCAAGCGTGCCCGGTGGCTCGGCGAAATAGCGAACCATGAACTGGACGACGGGATCGAGTTGCCGGCCATCGATTTGTGCCGGTTTGCCGCTGAGAAGTTTCATGATCGGGAGCGGCAGCCTGCACGCGGCGCGGGCAACCCATTTCAGGTGAGATGAAGCCATGATGTCTGTTCCAGGCGCGATTAAACTCGGTCATGCGATGGCCTCTGTCAAAGCCAGGCGTTTGCATGGTCTGTCGCTCGAGCCGGAAAAGTTTCCTCGGGACATTCGGCTCGATGGAGCAAGACCAACCGTGATAGTATGTTCGGCAAACGACCGGAAACGCAAGCACCCGTGCAAAACAAGAATTATAGCAATATCAACATCTTGATGAAAAAATTAACATCAGAATTCTCTTATACATGATAAGATGTCACATTTTTCTGTCGGCCATATCAATACACCACTCTGTTCAGCCACGAATCCACGGATCGAAAAGCGGCAGGCTGGTGAGCGCGGCAAGGCCGATCAGTCCATAACAGATGAAGCGAAAGACCCTGTCGCTGACCAGACCGAACAGACGAGCGCCAATCGTCAGTCCGAGCGCGTAAATCGGCCCGCAAACGAGTGCGAGAATAAAGACATCGCGAACCAGTAGGCCCGCGAACGCATAACTCACGGCGGAAATGACCGACGAAATGGCGAAATAAAGAACCACATTGGCCCGCACCATATCGGGATTGCTGCGACCGCCCAGCCAGTAGGCGACGACCGGCGGCCCACCCAGCTGCGCGGCACCGCTATAGAGGCCGGCGACCAGTCCGACACCGGAGGCGACCGGCACCGAGGGCTTGCCGCTATAGCGCCAGCCCGACATCAGAAGCAGCAGAAATGCGGCTGCGGTCAACGAAATGATCCAGCGGACAAGCGTCGGATCTGCCATCGTCAAAAGCACCGCACCGGCCGGAACGCCGAGCAGCGCGCCGGCGGTCATTGCCCCGACATCGCGACGATTGGCTTTCGCCACCGCATTCGGCAGCAATCCCGCTGCAGCCACCATATCGATGACAAGCAGAACCGGGCTTGCAAGCTTCGGACCGATGAGCGCGCTCGCGAGTGGTATGAAAATCAGCGCGGCGCCAAATCCGGAAAATCCCCGCGCCAATCCGGCAACGAAAATTGTCAGAGCCAGCATGGCCAGCATCCCCGCTGAGAGGCCGGGAAGCAGGGACTGGATGAATTCCTGGGCAAACTGCACGTCAAACCGCCATTCGATACCGACCAGAGATTGCTTTCATCGGCCATCTCGGGCACACAGGCAATCCTCTTCGTCTGGAATTCGCAATCATGGCAGCTTCCGCAAATATTCACGCCAAAGGCTACGAAAAGCTCAAGGCCCACGGCGCCATGTTGCTGTTTGCCATCCTGATTGCCGGTTCCTTCTCGCTGGGCGGATTGGCGGCTGGCGTGATGCCGTCAGCAGCGATCAATGCGATCCGCTATGTCATCGGCACTGCCGTCATGGGCCTTTTCGGATTGTTCGTGCTTCGGGTCGAGATCCGCGTTCCGGCCGCCTTCTGGCGTTTCGTCATTCTTGGCATGCTGATGGCCGTCTACATGTTCACCATGTTCAAGGCGCTGGAGTTCACCAGCCCGGTTTCGACGGGTGCAGTCTTCACGCTCATGCCGCTGATGAGCGCGGGTTTTGCCCTCGTGTTTCTCGGCCAGAAGACGAGGCCACCCGTGCTGGCCAGTCTCATTCTGGCCGCTGCGGGTGCCGTTTGGGTGATTTTCCGCGGCAATATCGACGCCATCCTGTCTTTCGATGTCGGACGCGGCGAGTTGATCTATTTCATCGGCGTGATCTGCCATGCCGCCTATGCGCCACTGCTGCGCAAGTTCAATCGCGGCGAAAGCGCCTTCACCTTCGGCTTCTGGGGCGTGGCCTGTACGGGTGTGATCTTGCTCATTCCCGGCGTGCCCGCCATCGCCGAAAGTGGCATCACCAATCTTCCGCTGATTGCCTGGGTCGCGATCTTCTATCTCGCGATCGCCACCACCGCGATCACCTTCATGCTGCTGCAATATGCATCCATGCGCCTGCCGGCATCCAAGGTGCTCGCCTATGGCTATCTCACCCCGACCTTCATCATCATGGTAGAAGGAATGATCGGCCACGGATGGGTGTCCGCTTCGGTCTTTGCCGGCGCCGCCGTCACAGCGCTCGGCCTCGTGGTCATGGCGCTGTTGCCGGATTGATGATCGCAAGACCACCCACGCCACATCAAGTCTCTAATATATTGCGAAGACGTACCTGTAATTTCTTATAGGCAGGACCTTCATCAATCCGATAGTTTCCTCCGCCAATATTGTTCAACGCTAAACTATTGCTCAAAAAACAGGCAATACTTGATCAAGGCCGTCCAAATGCCTCGGCCACAATAAAAGCATGACGCTTTTATTCTGCCAGCGCTATCCGGCGAACCGTCGGCGTGTGGCGAAAATCCTGCGATTTACTCCGACCATGCACAGGCTTCTAAAATGAAGTTTCTTTCGCGTCTTGCCTTCCAGAAACTTGTGGCCGTTCTCGCCATCATCCCCCTTCTCGGCATTATTGCACTCGGCGGCATGCTGTCCTGGGATGCCTACAAGAATTACACCTCCCTGAATGACGCAGCCAAACTGCAGAAGCTCGTTCATGGCGCCGGCAGCCTCATTCTCCTGCTGCCTGTGGAAGGCGCTGCGACGGGCACCGATCTCATCGATACCCGCAAGAAGGTGGATGACAATTACCAGGCCATCCTTTCGGCCTACGGCGATGTCAAGGAGGCCGGTATCGATACGAGCAGGATCGCCGGCGCTATCGACAACCTCACGGAAAAATTCGGCAAGATCCAGGGCTATCGCCAGGCTATCGACGCCGGGACCGCCGACCCCTTGCTCGCGCTCGGGGTCTTGCAGCCGATTTCCGGTGCAAGCGCTGAACTGACTCGCACGATCGCGGTCATGACGGATGACCGCATCCTGTCGCGCGCGACAACAGGATATTATGCCTTCATGCAGGTCAACGATGGCTTCCAGATGTTCAATCGTCTGGGCACGACCTACATCACCAAAGGACAGCTCGATCTTCCGGCCTATGCCACGTTCCAGCGCGCACACAACCTCATCCTCACCTACGAACGCGCCTACCGTGAAGCAATGCCGAAGGATCTGGTCGATCGCTATGACAGTTTCTTCGAAACGCCTGAAGGTGCCATGATCAAGCGCCTGCGCGGGCTGATGGAAAAGAACGAAGCCTATACCGGAAGCGAAGAGGAAGCATCGGCCTGGAAGAGCGCCAATGTTGCCCGCCGCAAAGTCGCTGCAACGATCATCGACGAAGCGGGTGATCGGATCTCGTCGGACATGCAGACCGCCCTTGCTGCTGCGACCAGCAATCTCAGGATCGTGCTGGCGGCCCAGGCAGCCCTCGCCGTCATCATGATTGTCCTGAGCGCTTTCGTGGCCCGCACCCTGTCCTCTTCGATCCGGTCGCTCGCCGGCCGCATGACCAGCCTGGCCGAAGGAGATACGGCGGCAGCGATCCCGAATACGGACCGGAGTGACGAGATCGGTGCAATGGCCCATGCTGTCGAGATCTTCCGGCAGGCGGCAATCCGCAACCGCGACCTTGAGAGAGAAACTGAAGAAAACCGCAAGCGTGCTGAGATCGAACGGATCGAGATGCAGCAACGAGCGGAAGTTGAAGCGGAAGCACGCCTGACCCAGGCGACGGGCGCACTGGCGACCGGGCTGAAGCAACTGGCCGCTGGCGATCTTCTCTGCGAAATCCACCAGCAATTCGCCGAGAAATTCGAACCGCTGCGCCACGACTTCAACAGTTCCGTCCAGCAGTTGCGCGATGCGCTGTCCGCTGTCGGTCGCACCGCCGCCTCGGTCAATTCGGGCAGCTCGGAAATCTCCAATGCCTCCGGGGATCTCTCCAAACGTACGGAGCAGCAGGCCGCATCCCTCGAAGAAACGGCAGCAGCGCTTGAGGAAATCACCGCCAATGTGGTCGCCACCACCAAGCGCACCGCTGAAGCACGTCAGGTAGTGCAGACGACAAGAACCACCGCCGGCCAGTCGGGCGAAGTTGTCCGCAATGCAGTGGGCGCCATGGAACGGATCGAATCCTCCTCACGCCAGATCGGGCAGATCATCGGTGTGATCGACGAAATCGCCTTCCAGACCAACCTGCTCGCGCTCAATGCCGGTGTCGAAGCCGCACGCGCCGGTGAAGCCGGCAAGGGTTTCGCCGTCGTCGCCCAGGAAGTGCGCGAACTCGCCCAGCGTTCGGCTAATGCCGCCAAGGAGATCAAGTCTCTGATCGCCAACTCGGCCCATGCTGTCAGCGAAGGCGTCAAGCTGGTCAACGATACGGGCGAAGGTCTTGGCGCGATCGAGGCACTTGTGGTGACTATCAACGAACATATGGACGCCATTGCCACAGCAGCGCAGGAACAGTCTGTCGGTCTGGCGGAGGTCAACACTGCCGTCAACCACATGGACCAGGCAACCCAGCAGAATGCCGCCATGGTCGAGGAAATGAGCGCTGCGGGCTCGACGCTCGCAGAAGAAAGCAACCAGCTTTATGCGCTCCTGGCCGGCTTCAAGCTTGGCGACGGCGCTGCCGCCTTGCGGGATACCGCAAGCCGGATGCGCTCCGCTGCCCAGCCACAAGCGCAGGCCACGCGCCCAAAGCCGGTAACGCGGCCCGCAGTCGCCCGGTCCTCGGCGCCGCAGCGCGCAGCCTCAACTGCCCCGGCCGCCGACAGCTGGGAAGAGTTCTGAGCCGGAGAGAAGAATTGAGCCGGGGCGGAAACGCCCCGGTTATTTGTTTGGGATCGAAAGACCGCCCATATAGAGACCTTCCAGAAAGCGGGCCGCATCTTCGAACCTGCCCTCGCCCGCCTTCTCCTGTCCCAGCACAGCTCGCACCTGAACATCGAAGTCGGCATAATGCTGGGTCGTCGCCCAGATCGAGAAGATGAGGTGGTAGGGATCGCATTTGGCAATCTTGCCGGCCTTGGCCCAGCTTCGGATCACCTCCGCCTTCTCATCGACCAGTTGCTTGAGCGGCCCCTTGAGCTCATCTTCGATCAGCGGCGCACCGCGCAGCACCTCGTTGGCAAACAGGCGGCTTTCGCGAGGATAATCACGCGCCATTTCCAGCTTGCGGCGAATGTAGGAGCGGATTTCGGCTTCCGGATTGCCATCGGCATTGAATTCCCGTAGCGGATCGAGCCAGGTATCGAGGACGCGCTGGATCAGAGCCTTGTGAATGGCTTCCTTGGTGCGGAAATAATAGAGAAGGTTCGGTTTCGACATGCCGGCGACATCGGCAATCTGGTCGATGGTGGCGCCCTTGAAGCCATTCTGGGAAAACACTTCCAGCGCAGCCTCCAGAATCAGCTCTTCCTTCTCCTCCTGGATGCGTGTGCGCCGTTGGGTTTTCGCCGCCCTGGGTATGGCCATCGTGCCTGTCGCTCCTTCACCTGCACAACCAAAGTCGTAAGGAATGTCCGCTTTTTAAGCTCTGCCTGTGCGTTAGGCAACGCTCCCCAAAATTCTCCGCTTCTTTCCCGTTTTTCGGCTTGAGTGCGGCGAAAGAAGTTGTAATGTTTACCAAACGGTCAAATTATTGGACAATTCCACTCCAGTTGGCAACTGTCCATTTCGGGGAATAACAAAAATCAACCCCGAAGACCACGCGGGAACAACCATGACCCGGCCTTAACCGGGTCGCATGACATTGAATGCATGGGAGACTAATCGTGACTGCACCCGGCGAAAACATGCGCATCAACGGCGATCGTCTTTGGGATTCGTTGATGGAAATGGCGAAGATCGGCCCCGGCATTGCCGGCGGCAACAATCGCCAGACCCTGACGGATGCCGATGGCGAAGGCCGCCATCTGTTCAAGCGCTGGTGCGACGAAGCCGGCATGACCATGGGCGTCGACAAGATGGGCACCATGTTCATGACCCGGCCGGGCACGGATCCGGATGCACTTCCGGTCTATGTCGGTTCGCATCTCGATACCCAGCCGACCGGCGGCAAATATGACGGCGTGCTCGGCGTTCTGGCCGCGCTCGAAGTCGTCCGCTCCATGAACGATCTCGGCATCAAGACGAAACATCCGATTGTCGTCACCAACTGGGCTAACGAAGAGGGTGCCCGTTTTGCGCCAGCAATGCTCGCCTCCGGTGTCTTCGCCGGCGTTCATACGCTCGATTACGCCTACGGCCGCAAGGATCTCGAAGGCCTCACCTATGGTGACGAGTTGAAACGCATCGGCTGGCAGGGCGACGAAGAGGTCGGCGCCCGCAAGATGCACGCCTATTTCGAATATCACATCGAACAGGGCCCGATTCTCGAAGCAGAAAACAAGCAGATCGGTGTCGTTACCCACTGCCAGGGTCTGTGGTGGCTTGAATTCACCCTCACCGGCAAGGAGGCACACACCGGCTCGACGCCGATGAACCATCGCGTCAATGCCGGGCTTGCCATGGCGCGCATCATGGAAATGGTGCAGACGGTGGCGATGGAAAACCAGCCGGGCTGTGTCGGTGGCGTCGGCCAGGTCAATTTCTCACCGAATTCCCGCAACGTTCTGCCGGGCACGGTCATCTTCACGGTCGATATCCGCTCGCCGGAACAGGCCAAGCTCGACGGCATGCGGGCCCGCATCGAAAAGGAAGCGGCTGAGATCTGCGCCAAGCTGGGCGTCGGCTGTTCGGTCGAGGCGGTCGGCCATTTCGACCCGGTCACCTTCGATCCGACGCTGGTCGCGTCAGTGCGCAAGGCGGCCGAAGATCTCGGCTACAGCCACATGAACATCATTTCCGGCGCCGGCCACGATGCCTGCTGGGCCGCCAAGGTGGCGCCCGCGACCATGATCATGTGCCCCTGCGTCGATGGGCTTTCGCACAACGAAGCCGAGGACATCTCGAAGGAATGGGCGTCTGCCGGTTGCGACGTGCTTCTGCGCGCCGTGGTGGAGACGGCGGGGATCGTGGAGTAGTTCCATGCTCCGTTGTGGCAGCAAAGCCCCCTCATCCGGCCCTTCGGGCCACCTTCTCCCCGCTGGGGAGAAGAGGGAGGCCGTTGCAACGCCCACATACAAGGCGTTCCTCTCACCCACGGCCAAGAGAGATTCACGAGGGCGCGTCTGGTATCTCTTCTCCCCAGCGGGGAGAAGGTGGCCCGAAGGGCCGGATGAGGGGGTGTCGCGCATGCAAAATCCCAAGACGGCCGCGAGCAAGCGCTGGCGTGGAGCGACCACCAAAGCCCGTACCCTGCGACAAAACGAAACCGAAGCTGAGTATCGGCTTTGGGGCGAATTGCGAAACCGCCTGCTCAATGGCCACAAGTTCGCGCGTCAGGTCCCATTAGGTCCCTATGTCGCAGACTTTGTCTGTCGCGAGAAGAGGCTCGTCGTCGAACTCGATGGCTCGCAGCATGCCGAAAGCAACCATGATACGACAAGGACCAGATGGCTCAACGACCATGGCTATTCTGTCTTGCGGTTCTGGAACCATGAAGTGCTTGAAGAGCGCCGTGCCGTTCTGGACACGATCCTCGCTGCATTGGATGGCAGGATCTTTGCGCGGGATGACGTGCTGAGATTTTCGCCGGGGTGCCCCTTGCGTGGGTTCGATGAGGTAGGCGGGGGATGAGGGCAGTTTGTGTGTGCAACCCCTCATCCGCCCTTCGGGCACCTTCTCCCCAAGGGGAGAAGAGGGAGACTGCGGCGCCCGTTCGCCGTAACGCAACCTTTTCGCCGACCCTTAACTCAGAAGTTCGGCGGCGAGGCTGGCTTCTCTTCTCCCCTTGGGGAGAAGGTGGCCCGAAGGGACGGATGAGGGGTTCTTTTAATCGTAGCAAGGTCTCTGCGCACCATAGCGACCAACATACAGCCTTCGAAGCACTCAGGCACCAGCCATCCAATAAACTCGAAACGGGAACAGCATCATGAGCAAAGTCATCAAGAACGGAACCATCGTCACCGCCGACCTGACCTACAAGGCGGACGTCAAGATCGAAGGCGGCGTGATCGTCGAGATCGGCCCCAATCTTTCCGCCGACGAAGTGCTCGATGCGACCGGCTGCTACATCATGCCGGGCGGCATCGATCCGCACGTCCATCTCGAAATGCCCTTCATGGGCACCTATTCGGCCGATGATTTCGAAAGCGGCACCCGCGCGGGTCTGGCCGGCGGCACCACAATGGTGGTTGATTTCTGCCTGCCGGGGCCTGACCAGTCGCTGCTCGAAGCGCTGCAGATGTGGGACAACAAGACCTCGCGCGCCAATGCCGACTTCTCCTTCCACATGGCCATCACCGGCTGGAACGAGCGTGTCTTTGACGAGATGAAGACCATCGTCCAGGACAAGGGCATCAACACCTTCAAGCATTTCATGGCCTACAAGGGCGCGCTGATGGTGAATGACGACGAGATGTTCGCCTCCTTCCAGCGTTGCGCCGAACTTGGCGCCCTGCCGCTCGTCCATGCCGAAAATGGCGATGTCGTCGCATCGATGACGGCGAAGTTGCTCGCCGAGGGTAACAACGGTCCCGAGGCGCACGCCTATTCGCGGCCGCCGGAAGTGGAGGGCGAAGCCACCAACCGCGCCATCATGCTGGCCGATATGGCAGGCGTCCCACTCTATGTCGTTCATACTTCCTGCGAACAGGCGCATGAAGCCATCCGCCGCGCCCGCCAGAAGGGCATGCGCGTTTATGGCGAGCCGCTGATCCAGCATCTGACGCTCGATGAAAGCGAGTATTTCAACCAGGATTGGGACCACGCCGCCCGTCGCGTAATGAGCCCGCCCTTCCGCAACAAGCAGCATCAGGACAGTCTCTGGGCCGGCCTGCAGGCAGGTTCTCTTTCCTGCGTGGCGACAGACCATTGCGCCTTCACCACCGAACAGAAGCGCTTCGGGGTCGGCAATTTCGCCAAGATCCCGAACGGCACCGGCGGGCTTGAAGATCGCCTGCCGATGCTCTGGACCTATGGCGTCAATACCGGCCGCCTGACGATGAACGAGTTCGTCGCCGTCACCTCGACCAACATTGCCAAGATCCTCAACATGTACCCGAAGAAGGGTGCTGTGATGGTCGGCGCCGATGCCGATCTGGTGGTCTGGGACCCGAACCGGTCCAAGACCATCTCGGCAAAGAGCCAGCAGTCCTCAATCGACTACAACGTCTTCGAGGGCAAGGAGGTCAAGGGCCTGCCGCGCTATACGCTAACGCGCGGCGAAGTCGCCATCGAGGAATCGACCGTCAAGACGAAGGAAGGCCACGGCAAATTCGTGCGCCGCGAGCCGTTTCAGGCGGTCAACAAGGCGCTGTCGACCTGGAAGGAACTGGTCGCGCCCCGCAAGGTGGAACGCACCGGCATCCCGGCCACGGGAGTCTGATGATGAAAGGCGGCGCCCTCGCCATAGTGATATTTCTGGGCGCCGCGCCTGCGGGGCTGGCGGCAAAGACGTTGCCGATTGATGGCGTCTTTGGCGATGCGGTTAGCTGCGAGCTGCACCGCACCGGCGAGTATAGCGAACGTGGCGACAAGCTCGTGCTCAGCGCCGATGGCCTGTTGTCGATGATGTGGGCCTGCTCGTTCGAACATATCGAGAAGAAAGGGAACGTCACTAGTCTTAAGCTGGCCTGCAGTTCGGAGGGCTCCGGCCCGGAGGATGACTACAAGGACGAGGCCGAACTCACGGGCGATGCTCAATCCGGGTTCATGGTGACGTTCAAGGATGGCGGAAAATGGGGGCCGATGAAGCGATGCTAGAGGCGCAGTCGGCACCGACGACGAACGAGACCAGGGCACCCGCGAAATCCAGAGTGGTTATCCGTCGGCTGATCGGCTACTTGCTGGCCGTTGCCGTTGGATATGCCATCTTTGTGTTTATGTGGCGTGTTTGGCCTGGAAACCCGCTCGAACCACACCAAACTTCTTATATTTTGAGCGAGTTGAGCGTACCGTACCAGCTGCTTTCGGACTACCTGACGGCTGCAATCTTTGGCATCCCATACACTGTTCTGGGTATTGTTGCCGTTAAGCAATTATGGCCTCACAGCAGGCTGGCTTTTCTTGTCACTGGCATGTTCTGCCCCGCCGTATCGCTAGTCCTGTTTTTCGGCTGGAACGGATTGACTACTTTTATCGATGATGCGGCGGGCCTCTTTCTGCTGACTCCGCCTGCCGGTCTCGCAGCTGCTTACATTTTCGGTGCGATCGGAATGGGATACGGGTTTGGTCGATGGAGGTTGGGATGATGCCTCATTTTGACGTCCCGGCCGGGCATCGCAAAGCTATAATCACCCCTCACCAACTTCGGCTAAGGATTCGCTTGCGCTCACCCAGCCTTCGTATCCTCTCCCGCAATGGGAGAGGTAAGCCTGCTGCGGTCGCTTCTTCAATCCGCAAACTTTTCCAGCTCCGGCAGCAGGACGACGCTCTCCTGCTCGTTCGGATCCGTCCGCGCAATCACCGCCGAGCAGCTCTCTGTCGCCGAACGATTGACCGGCAGATGCGGCACACCGGCCGGAATATAGAACATGTCGCCGGCGCGCGCCGTGATGCGATGTTCGAGATTGGTGCCGTAGAAGGTTTCGACTTCGCCCGAAAGCACAAAGATCGCCGTTTCGTGACCCTCATGCATATGCGCCTTGGCACGTCCGCCCGGCGGAACCGTCAGCAGCATCATCGCAATGCCGCTCGAGCCGCTGCTTTCGGCACAGATACCTTCAATATAGGAGAAGCCCTGCTTGCCATCATAGGGGATGGCCGGCCGGATCAACTTGCATTCGGGATGCGGGGATGATGACATAGACAAACTCCTGCCAGAGAACGAGCGGAAAACCGCCTTGGGGAACGAATAAACATGAAACTGGGTAGCAATGTCAAAAACGAACGATAACGTGGTCTCGGCCAGGGATCTTGGTCTGGTCTTCTCGACCAATGACGGTCCCGTGACCGCCCTCACCGGTGTCAATCTCGAGGTGAAGAAGGGCGATTTCGTCTCCTTCATCGGACCGTCCGGCTGCGGCAAGACAACATTTCTGCGGGTAATCGCCGATCTCGAAAAGCCGACATCGGGAACCATAACCGTCAACGGCATGACGCCGGAACAGGCCCGCCAAAAGCGCGCCTATGGCTATGTCTTTCAGGCGGCAGCACTCTATCCCTGGCGGACGATCGAAAAGAACATCGCCTTGCCGCTCGAAATCATGGGCTATTCGGCCGCCGAGCAGAAGGCACGCATCGAACAAACGCTTGATCTCGTCAACCTTGCCGGTTTCGGCAAGAAATTCCCCTGGCAGCTCTCCGGTGGCATGCAGCAGCGCGCCTCGATTGCCCGCGCACTCGCCTTCGATGCCGACCTGCTTCTGATGGACGAACCGTTCGGTGCTCTCGATGAAATCGTCCGCGACCATCTGAACGAACAGCTCCTGCAGCTCTGGGATCGCACCAACAAGACGATCTGCTTCGTGACCCACTCCATTCCGGAAGCGGTCTATCTCTCGACCAAAATCGTGGTGATGAGCCCGCGCCCCGGCCGCGTTACCGACGTGATCGAATCGACGCTGCCGCGCGAGCGTCCGCTCGATATCCGCGAGACGCCGGAATTCCTAGCAATCGCCCACCGCGTGCGCGAAGGCCTGAGAGCGGGGCATAGCTATGACGAATAGGCTCGCTATTTCCTCGCTGGGGAGGTGCAGCACATGAGGGCTACAGTCCTGCTCTGGCTCGCCGGCTCCTCGGTGATCTTTCTCGCCGCCGCAACCGCCACCCGCCACTATGTCGGCAACAACAACATCGTCTGGCTGTTGCTGTCGCTGTCGCTCTATGTCGTCGGCAACCTGGTGATGGTTCGCATCATGCGCGAAGGCGGCCTCGGCCTCGCCGTTTCCATTTCGGCCATCGCCCAGTTGCTGCTCGTCAATCTGGTCGCCTTCGCCCTTTATGGCGAGAGGCTGACGGCCATGCAGATGAGCGGTCTGGTCCTCGGCATCGCCTCGATGACGCTTTTGATGTGGCCACAGGGAGGCTCGACATGAGCTGGCGCGAAAAGATCCTCCCCGTCACTGTCGTCGTGCTTGCGATCATCGCTATCTGGTATGCCGGCACGGTCTATCTGAACGCACCTTTCGCACGGGATATGGCGGCGAAGGACGGCAAGGAACTCACCTTCTCCGAGCTGGTCTCCGTCACCATGCACCAGGAACGGCCGGTGCTGCCCTCCCCGCACCAGGTCTTTGCCGAATGGTACAAGACCACCTTCGAAATGAAGCCCACCTCCAAGCGCAGCCTCGTCTATCATTCCTGGGTAACGATCTCGGCCACCCTGCTCGGCTTTGCCATGGGCACCGTGCTTGGCATCGTGCTCGCCGTCGGCGTCGTCTTCAATCGCGCCATGGACAAGTCGCTGATGCCCTGGGTGATCGCCAGCCAAACAATCCCGATCCTCGCAATCGCGCCGATGATTATCGTCGTGCTCAATGCGATCGGCATTTCGGGCCTGCTGCCGAAGGCCGTGATTTCCACCTATCTCAGCTTTTTCCCGGTGGTTGTCGGCATGGTCAAGGGCCTTCGCTCGCCGGAACGGATCCAGCTCGATCTCATGCATACCTATAATGCCTCGTCCTGGCAGACGCTGACGAAACTGCGTTGGCCGGCCTCGATCCCCTACCTGTTCGCGTCGCTGAAGGTGGCAATCGCCTCATCTCTGGTCGGTGCCATCGTCGGTGAACTGCCGACAGGTGCGGTCGAGGGCCTCGGCGCCCGGCTTCTCTCGGGCTCCTATTACGGCCAGACAGCACAGATCTGGGCAGCGCTGCTGATGGCATCGGCGGTGGCAGCGATCCTCGTTATGCTGGTCGGCGTCGCCGAGAAGGTGACGGCGGTTGCCATGGGCGCACGACCGGCAGGAGTCCGCCCATGAACCTCTCTCTCGTCATCTTCGCGATCGTCTTCTGGCTCGCCGCCTGGGCGTTCAACGACTGGCTGTCGCGCAAGAGGTTCAAAAACCCCTCCGCCCAGCGGCTAGCCTCGCTGGTGGTACCGGCTCTGTTCGGCATCACCATTCTCGTGCTGTGGGAATGTCTCACGCGCGGCTTCAATGTGCCTGGCGTTCTTCTGCCGCCGCCATCGGCCATTGCGCATCGACTGGTCAATTCGCTGCCGATCCTCTGGGCCGATGTGCAACAGACCTTCTTCAAGGCCGTGCTCGCGGGCTATATTCTCGGCTGCGGCTTGGGCTTTCTTACAGCGATCCTGATCGACCGTTCGCCCTTCCTGCAGAAGGGGTTGCTGCCGCTCGGCAATTTCGTCTCGGCGCTGCCGATTGTCGGCGTCGCCCCGATCATGGTCATGTGGTTCGGCTTCGACTGGCAGTCAAAGGCTGCCGTCGTGGTGATCATGACCTTCTTCCCGATGCTCGTGAACACGGTCGCCGGATTGGCCGCATCGACCCCGATCGACCGCGATCTCATGCATACCTATGCCGCCAGCTGGTGGCAGAGCCTCGTCAAGATGCGTCTGCCCGCCGCCTGGCCATTCATCTTCAACGCACTCAAGATCAACTCCACCCTGGCGCTGATCGGCGCCATCGTGGCCGAGTTCTTCGGCACCCCCATTGTCGGCATGGGGTTCCGAATCTCCACGGAAGTGGGACGCATGAATGTCGACATGGTCTGGGCCGAAATCGCGGTTGCCGCGCTGGTCGGCTCACTGTTTTACGGACTCGTTGCGTTCATCGAACGGCGGGTTACATTCTGGCATCCGTCTGTCCGTGGTGGGCAGACGTAATAAAAGAGGGAACGAAAAATGAAAAAAACGATCGCTATGCTTCTGGCTGCCTCCGCGCTTTCGATGGGCGCCCTCAGCGCGGAAGCCGCCGACAAGGTGACGCTGCAGCTCAAGTGGGTCACGCAGGCCCAGTTTGCCGGCTACTACGTTGCCAAGGAAAAGGGCTACTATGACGAGGAAGGCCTCGATGTCGACATCAAGGCCGGTGGCCCGGATATCGCTCCGGCCCAGGTTCTCGCCGGTGGTGGCGCCGATGTCATCGTCGACTGGATGCCGTCCGCTCTCGCCACGCGCGAAAAGGGCCTGCCGCTCGTCAACATCGCCCAGCCGTTCAAACATTCCGGCCTGATGCTGACCTGCGCCAAGGATTCCGGCGTTACCAAGCCGGAAGATTTCAAGGGCAAGACGCTCGGCGTCTGGTTCTACGGCAACGAGTATCCGTTCCTGACCTGGATGGGCAAGCTCGGCATCAAGACCGATGGTGGTGCGGAAGGCGTGACGGTTCTCAAGCAGGGCTTCAACGTCGATCCGCTGCTGCAGAAGCAGGCAGCCTGCATCTCCACCATGACCTACAACGAGTATCACCAGATCCTCGAAGCTGGCGTCAAGGCAGACGATCTCATCACCTTCAAATATGAAGACCAGGGCGTCGCAACGCTCGAAGACGGTCTCTATGTGCTGGAAGACAAGCTGAAGGACGATGCCTTCAAGGCCAAGATGGTGAAGTTCGTCCGCGCTTCGATGAAGGGCTGGAAGTATGCCGAAGCCAACCCGGATGAAGCCGCTGGCATCGTGCTCGAGAACGACGCCTCCGGCGCCCAGACCGAAGCCCACCAGAAGACGATGATGGCCGAAGTTGCCAAGCTGACTGCTGGCTCGAACGGCGCTCTCGACCCGGCCGACTTCGAGCGCACTGTCGCAACGCTGCTGGCTGGTGGCTCCGATCCGGTCATCACCAAGAAGCCGGAAGGCGCCTACACGCTCGACATCACCAACGAAGCGCTGAAGTAAGCCTCGGACATTCATCAGGAAGGCGGGCTCTCAGGGCCCGCCTTTTCGTTACAAAAAGCTCCGGTCAAAGAATAAACCAACGCTCTCAAACGTTTTCCGACCATGGACCATTTCAACTCAGCCCAGGTGAACGCTGTCGCGCGGCGGTTCGAACTCGCACATAAGGCGATTGCCGCCCATGTGGGAACGCGCGAGTTTTCTGCGCGCGGTGATTTCGAGTTCGAGACCCGGATCTCGGTGGCGTCCTTTGCGGACCATGTCACTCTGGGACGGGCGAATTATTCTCCGGTCATCGGCAGGCGCACTGCAGCAGCGCTTGCCGACAATCGCGACGGCTATCTCGTGACCCGACATCGCCATGACCACGAAATCTCGGTTGCTGGCCGGACCCCGTTCCGGGTCCGTGCGGGGGATGTGCTCATCGTCAGTGATACGGTGATCTCGGAGTTCCACCTGCCGAGAACCAGCGTCGATGTGCTCTATTTCGACCGCAAGGCACTGGAGACCAGAATTCCGTCACTCGCCCGCAATGCGCACGCCCTTTATTCGGGCCGGAGCGAGCAGGCGCGTGTCTTCTTCGGTTATGCCGACCTCCTCATGCGCCATGTGACGCCGAAGGGAGCCACCGGGCTCATTGGCGGTCGGCATCTCGTCGACCTCGCTGCCCTGCTCCCGGACCAGCGCGTTGATGCCGGCGCACAGGATCTGCGTCTCGCCCGGACGGCGGCGATCCGCCAGATGATTGCCGACCGCTGCACCGATCTCGGCCTGACCATTGCAGCTGTCGCCCGCGCCCAATCTGTGACGCCCCGCTATGTACAGCAGCTTCTTGCTGCCGACGGGACCAGTTTTTCCGATTGTCTGCGCGCCTGCCGCCTCGACCATGCGGCGTCGCGTCTCCGCAATGACAAGGTTTCGCCCATCGCCCGGATCGCCTTCGATTCCGGCTTCTCCGACCTGTCGACATTTAACCGCGCGTTCCGCCGCCATTTTGGCGTTACTCCGAGCGAGTTCCGCGACGCTGCGGCTTCCTGAGCGGTACTGACAAGGCAGAAAACGAAGCAATCGAGTTCGCCGGATGCACAGGCGCGCACCGGACGCCGAGACGGTTGACGGTACGTTCCGTATCTCTCGATCCGAAACTTGATCGAGGAGATTGCCATGTCGCTTGCGCGCACTGCCCTGAACAGCCAGAACCGAGAGAAAGATACCCTGCCCTGCCAATGGGCCTGCGTCATGTCACTGTTGATCATCGCGACATCCGCTCTGGCATTGATCTTTTGTCTCTGACAAGAAGTCCCAAACAAAAAAGGCCCGGGATCGCTCCCGGGCCTCGCAACTCGTGGAACAAGAAAGCTTACTTGTTCTCGAGATAGGTGTACTTGCCGTCTGCACCCTTCTGCCAGGTGTACATGGTGTAGTCCGGACGGGTGATGTCGCCCTTCGCGTCGAAACCGATATCGCCGATAACGGTCTTGAACGGACCCTTGGCCTTGGCAGCTTCAGCAACCTTCATCGGGTCGTTGTCGCCAGCAGCCTTTGCAGCGTCGGCAATGATCTGCACGGCAGCATAGGAGTAGAGCGTGTAGGCTTCCGGCTCGAAGCCAGCGTCGCGGAACTTCTTTACGGCGTCGGCAGCGTTCGGGTTGTTACGCGGATCCGGCGGGAAGGTCATCAGCGTGCCGTTGACGGCGTCGCCGGCGATCGAGGCCAGTTCGTTGGAGGTGATGCCGTCGCCCGACATCAGCGTAGCCTTCAGGCCCTGGTCGGCCATCTGGCGCATGATGAGGCCAGCTTCGGTGTGCAGACCGCCGAAGTACACGAGCGAAACGCCGGCGTCCTTCATCTTGGCGATCAGAGCCGAGTAGTCCTTTTCACCGGGGGTGATGCCTTCGTAGAGGGCTTCCGTCACGCCGAGACCGTTCATGGCCTTCTTGGTTTCGTCAGCGAGACCCTGGCCGTACGGGGTCTTGTCGTGAACGACAGCGACCTTGGCGTCAGCGAAATGGTCCTTGATGTACTGGCCGGCAACAGCGCCCTGCTGGTCGTCACGACCGCAGGTACGGAACGTGTTCCACAGGCCGCGTTCGGTGAACTTCGGGTTGGTCGAAGCCGGGGTGATCTGGAAGATGCCGTTTTCGGCATAGACTTCCGATGCCGGGATCGAAACGCCCGAGTTGAAGTGACCGACAACGAACTTGACGCCGTCACCGACGAACTTGTTGGCAACCGAGATACCCTGCTTCGGGTCCGACACGTCGTCGCCGAGCACGATCTTGATCTGTTCCCCATTGATGCCGCCAGCAGCATTGATATCAGCTGCAGCCTGTTCGGCTCCCTTCTGGAGCTGGGCACCGAAAGCGGCATTCGGTCCCGTCAGCGGGCCTGCAACGCCGATGAGAATATCGGCCCAGGCGGATCCGCCGAAAGCGACCATGGCCGACACTGCCACGGCTGAGAGAAGCATCTTTTTCATTTTTGACTCCCAAAATTGAGGTGAGCTGGTTCCTGTTCTGCCACCGGCCGCTCACCTTTAGCACCGGAGGATATTCCTCTCGCCGATCCCTCTCGGCGGAAAGAAAACTTTTATAATTCAGTGGCTGCCCTGGCCGGCATTTTTAAGGCGCCAGCCGAAAGGACCTGTCTTTTCGTAAAGCCAGTAATATTTCGAGGACATCTGGTTCGCCCGCGTATAGCGAAAACCCAGGAACGAGAAGACCATCAGGATGATGGTATCGATCACATAGTAGTAGGCGCTGAACATCGTTCCGAAGAACAATGCATGGTGGATAAACCGCACGCCGATGCCAAGCAGCAGCGTGTAGATCACCATCTGCGGCCAGACCTTGCCCCAGCTTTCGGCAACGCCCTTGCCTGTCATCCAGGCAGTCCAGCCGCCGATCACGATCGAGATCATGATGAACGGCCACAACCCTTCTTCGTAGAGAATTCCTTGCATATCAAAACTCCCTCGCCGGAACTCTATCCGATTGCACTGCAAGTGCAAGAAGTTCCAAACGAATTGTCATCTTAATGGTGTCCGCCTTCGAGATAGGCAGCGCGCACTTCCGGATTGGCCAGCAGTTCCTTGCCGGACCCGCTCATCGTCACCAGACCGTTGACCATGACATAGCCACGGTCGGCGAGCCGGAGTGCCGCAAAAGCGTTCTGTTCGACCAGGAACACCGTCAGCCCTTCGCTCTTGTTGAGCTTGCCGATTGCCTCGAAGATTTGTTTGGAGATCAGCGGCGCAAGGCCGAGCGAAGGCTCGTCGAGCATCAGAAGCTTCGGGCGCGCCATCAGGGCACGACCGATCGACAGCATCTGCTGTTCGCCACCTGAAAGCGTGCCACCGCGCTGGGCCTGACGCTCTTCAAGACGCGGGAAAAGTTCGAAGATCCGCTTGACGTCCTCGTTGAAGTATTTCTGGTTATCGAGTCCGGCACCCATCTGAAGGTTTTCATAGACCGTCATGCGCGGGAAGATACGACGACCTTCCGGCGACTGGGCGATCCGCAGGCGGGCGATCTCGTGGGTTGGCATCCGCGTGATGTCCTTGCCATCGAACACGATCGAGCCGGTCCGGGCCTGCGGGCTGCCGCAGATGGTCATCATCAGCGTTGACTTGCCGGCGCCGTTGGCACCGATCAGGCAGACGATTTCACCCTTGTTGACTTCGACATCCACGCCGCCGAGTGCGCGAATATTGCCATAGAAGGTTTCCACCCCTTTGACTGAGAGCAGTGGCTGGGACATCAGGCATTGCCTCCGGCAATCTTGGCGGCTTCTTCTTCATCATCGACACCGAGATAGGCGGCAATGACCTTGGGATCGTTCTTGACGTGGTCGGGCGTGCCATCGGAAATCTTCTGGCCATATTCCAGAACCACGACATGGTCGGAGATTTCCATGACCACCGACATGTCATGCTCGATCAGCAGGATCGAGGTGCCGGTATCCTTGCGGATCGAACGCAGCAGTTCGTTGAGCGCCAGCGATTCCTTGGGGTTGAGACCGGCGGCCGGCTCGTCGAGGCACAGAAGCTTCGGGCCGGTGCACATGGCGCGCGCGATTTCCAGACGGCGCTGGGCGCCATAGGGAAGATCGCCGGCCGGGTCATCGGCGCGATCGATGAGATCGGCCTTTTCGAGCCAGAAGCGGGCGCGCTCTATCGCTTCACTGGCCTCCTTCTTGTAGCCGCCGATACCCATCAGCCCGAGAATGGTGAAGCCGGACGCCTTCATAAGGCGGTTATGTTGCGCCACCAGCAGGTTTTCGAGCACCGTCAGGCCGGAGAAGAGTCGGATATTCTGGAAAGTGCGTGCTACCTTGGCATGCGCCGTGATCTTGAAATCCGGCATCTGCTCGAGTTGGAAGACTTTTCCGTCATCGTGATTGAGCCGGATCATGCCCATCGTCGGCTTGTAAAAACCGGTGATGCAGTTGAAGACCGTGGTCTTGCCGGCACCGTTCGGGCCGATGAGCGCAGTGATTTCACCCTCATAGGCATTGAACGACAGGTCGTTGATGGCCATGAGGCCGCCAAACTTCATCGAGATGTGCTCGAGCTCGAGCAGAGGCTTCTTGTTCATTGTTTTGTCCGATCCCGACATGATCAACCATGCCCTTCCTTGGTGAAGCTGCCGGACACCGCCCGACGCTGGAACAGGAAGGCGGTCGGCTCGCGGCTACCCACGAAACCACGCGGTTTCCAAACCATGATGACAACCATCGCGAGGCCGAAGATCAGCATGCGATAGAGTTCCGGGGTGAAGTTGTCACCGAAGATCGCCTTGAGGAATTCCATGTTACGCAGGAGTTCGGTACCGCCAACCATAGCAACGGCCGCGACCGCGATACCGACCAGCGATCCCATGCCGCCCAGAACGACGATGGCAAGGATGATGGCGGATTCGAGGAACACGAAGGATTCCGGCGAAACGAAGCCCTGGCGAACGGCGAAGAAGGAGCCGGCAAAGCCGCCGAACATCGCGCCGATGGCAAAGGCCGTCAGCTTGGTGTTGGTGGTGTTGATGCCGAGCGACCGGCAGGCGATCTCGTCTTCACGCAGCGCTTCCCAGGCACGACCGATCGGCATGCGACGAAGACGAATCGTCACATAGGCGGTCAGCAGGCACAGTGCGAGAATGAGATAGAAGAGGAAGATCTTGTAATAGACCGACGACATCGGCAGATCGAAGGCCTTGGCGAAATTGTTCTCCGCCCCGACGTCAAACGACCAGATCCCGAAGATCGATGCCTTAGGAATGCCCGAAATACCGGCGGAACCGTTCGTGACTTCCTTCCAGTTGATCAGCACCAGTCGGATGATTTCACCGAAGGCCAGCGTCACGATCGCCAGGTAGTCACCCTTGAGGCGCAAAACCGGGAAACCGAGGATCACGCCCCAGAAGGCGGCGAGAATGCCGGCAAGCGGCAGGAGGATCCAGAAGGAGAAGCCGAAATACTGTGACAGCAGCGCATAAGAATAAGCACCCACCGCGTAGAAGGCCACATAGCCGAGGTCGAGAAGACCGGCCAGACCCACGACGATGTTCAGACCCCAGCCCAGCATCACGTAGATCAGGATCTGGATGCCGAAATTGTCGATATATTTCAGGGACGGCTGGAAGCCGAGCAGGCCAACGCAAACCGGCGGATAGAGAACAAGGATCGCAAGACCGATCTTGTTGAAATGCTTCTTGAGGAAGCTCTGTTCGCCGGGAGCTTCCTTGGTCTTTGATGCAGAACGCGCCGCGAGCCAGGGCCGTACGACCGCGATCATTGCAAACCGAACGACCATCGTCAGGATGACGGCGACGGCCAGTGCA
Organism: Fluviirhizobium alvei; assembly: GCF_030551875.1. Taxonomy (GTDB): domain Bacteria; phylum Pseudomonadota; class Alphaproteobacteria; order Rhizobiales; family Rhizobiaceae; genus Rhizobium_E; species Rhizobium_E alvei. The sequence goes on from NZ_JAUOZU010000007.1 coordinate 304,674, forward strand.
GTCCAATGGGTGGCAACGATCAACTCGTTGTGGATGTTCTGCGTCGTCTCAAGCCCGATGAAGAGGAAGAACAGTCCGAAGGCAATGATGCCGGCGAAAATCGACTCGCGGATTGCCATGGCGGTCAGGTTTCCGCCGGCCGCCTTGTTACTCGAATTCGTGTTTTGCATGTCGTCAGACCTTTTCGACTTCCGGTCGGCCCAGGAGGCCCGAAGGCTTGAAGATGAGCGCAATCGCCAGGATCGAGAACGTCGCGACGTCCTTGTAGTCGATCGTGAAATAGGCAGACCAGAGGCTCTCGATCAGGCCGATCAGCAAACCGCCGATCACAGCGCCCGGAAGCGAACCGATGCCACCAAGAACGGCCGCGGTGAATGCCTTCACACCCGGGATGAAGCCGTCTGCGAACGAAATGACGCCGTAATACATGAGATACATGGTCCCGGCGACGGCAGCGAGTGCCGCACCCATCACGAAGGTGATGGAGATGGTGCGGTCGACATTGATGCCGAGGAGCGCGGCCATCTTGCGGTCCTGCTCGGTCGCACGCTGGGCGCGCCCCAGAGCGGTGCGATTGACGATGTACCAGAAGCCAGCCAGCAACACGGCCGTCAGGACAACGATGACGATCTGCTTCAGGGAGATCGAGATGCCGCCGATCTCATAGACCGAGGTGATCATGCCCGGGATCGCCTTGTTGCGCGGGCCCTGGGTGACCTGCACGAAGTTCGAAAGCACGATCGACATGCCGATGGCCGTGATGAGCGGCGCAAGGCGGAACGAGCCGCGCAGCGGCCGATAGGCCATCTTTTCGATCGTCCAGTTCCAGAGGCTGGTGACCGCCATGGCGACGATCATCATCACCAGAAGCGCCACGGCAACCGGAATACCGGCGATGGCAGATGTGAGAACGAGAAACACGATGAGCGCGACGAAGCCACCGAGCATGAAAATATCGCCGTGAGCGAAATTCACCATGCCGATGATGCCGTAGACCATCGTGTATCCAATTGCGATAAGACCGTAGATAGACCCAAGCGTCAGCCCGTTAACGAGCTGCTGGACAAAATATTCCATCCGTTTTTCCCCGCGAATGCCTTTTTGGCACCGTCATTTTTGGACCGGCTCTTTCAAGAGCTCTGTTGATCAGGGGATTCCATAACGCTTTCGGCTAAAATGTGAAGACGAAAAGTGCGCAATGCAGAGAAACTTTGGCAAAAACGGTGAAATCGGCCATTTTTGGCGCAAACTGAGCTAAAAATGACCAAAATGAGACGCAAAAACGAACAAATTCACATCGTTTGTCGGGCCGTTTTCGGGCCCGACAATGTTTTCAGTTTGAAATAAACGTTCCGAAACAGCCGTCGAAGGTCGTTCAGGAAGCCCTGCTGGCTAGCCGCGCATGATCTGGCTGTCCGGGTCGAAGAGCGGCGTTGCTTGCAGGCGCGCATCGAGCATATCGCCTAAAAGTTCCACCTGCCATCCGTCATTCTGATCGGCAATCTCCTTAGGGACATAACCGATCGCGACGGAAACGCCGGGCCCGTGGGCATAGCCGCCTGAAGTCACCCAGCCGCGCACTTCTCCCTTGTACCAGATCGGCTCGTCGCCCACCACATCGGCATCTTTCGCTTCGATGATGAAGGTGCGCAGGCGGAGGGTTCCGCCCTCGGCCTTTTCCCGGATGGCCGCCTGCTTCCCGATGAAATCGGCCACCTTGCCGGTTGCCACAAACCGACCGAGCTCGGCTTCCACCGGGCCGTAGAGCGGGCGGTACTCGCGGGACCAGCTGCCATAGGCCTTTTCGAGCCGAAGCGAATTGAGTGCGCGGAGACCGAAAGGCCGGATACCGTATTCCGCGCCGGCTTCCATCAGCTCGTCGAAGATGTAACGCTGATATTCCGGCTTCATCCAGATTTCGTAACCGAGATCACCGGTATAGCTGACGCGACCGACAATTGCCGGTGCCATGCCGATATCCATCTTGCGAATGGCCATGAAGGGGAAGGCATCGGTCGAAAGATCGAGATGGGTGAGTTTGGCCAGCACATCGCGCGCCTTCGGCCCGGCGATCGCAAGTCCCGTCAGGCCGAGCCCGATCGCCTCGAACCGAACCGATCCATCGGCCGGCAAATGACTCTCGAACCAGCGCATATGATAGTTCTCGGCAACGCCGGAGCCGATGACGAGGAAATCGTCCTCGCCCATCGTCGCCAGGGTGAAATCACCGATCAGCTTGCCATCCTCCTTCAGCATCGGCGCGAGCGTCATTTTGCCTTCGGCCGGAATACGGGCCGCGAGAATATGGTCGAGATAGGCGCGCGCGCCCTTGCCCGTAACCCGGTATTTGGCAAAGCCGGATGTCTCCATGATGCCGACGCTGGCACGCACGGCATTCACTTCCGCACCGACATGGTCGAAGTCGGTCGAGCGGCGCCAGGAGAACTTGTCCTCGACGCCAGCCGGTGCGAACCAGAGCGGCTGTTCGAGCCCGTAATAGGCGCCGAACTGGGCTCCGAGCGCCTTGAGCCGGTCATAGATCGGCGTTGTCTGCAGCGGCCGCCCGGCCGGCAACTCTTCGTTCGGGAACCGGATCGAAAAGCGTCGCGAATAGCCTTCGCGCACCTTGGCATTGGTATAGGCCATCGTGGTATAATCGCCGTAGCGCGAAACATCCATCGCGAACACGTCGAAGCCCGGATCGCCTTCGATGATCCAGTTTGCCAGCGCGAGACCGACACCGCCACCCTGGCTGAAACCGGCCATAACCGCGCAGGCCGACCAGAAATTCTTGAGCCCACGGATCGGGCCGACCAGCGGGTTGGCATCCGGCGAGAAGGTGAAGGGCCCGTTGATGACCTTGCGGATACCGGCATTGTTGAAAGCCGGGAAATGCCGGAAACCGACTTCCAGTTCGCCGGTGATGCGCTCGAGATCTTCCGCCAGCAGTTCATGACCGAAGTTCCACGGTGTCGTGATCGGCGACCAGGGACGGCAATCCTTCTCATAGGTGCCCATGAGCATGCCGCCCCGTTCCTGGCGGACATAGATTTCGCCGTCGAAATCGACGCAATGGACGATTTCCTTGCCGGTCGCGGCATTGTAATCGGCGACTTCCTGCATGTCCTCGGTGATGAGATACATATGCTCCATGGCGAGCACGGGAAGCTCGAGGCCCACCATGCGGCCGACTTCGCGGGCCCAGAGACCGGCGGCATTGACGACATGCTCGGCAACGATCTCGCCCTTGTCGGTGATGACGCGCCACATGCCATCCTCACGCTGCACGAGATCCTCGACCTTGGTGTGGAGATAGATCTCGGCTCCGTTCTTCTTGGCCGATTTCGCATAGGCATGGGTCGTACCATAGGGATCGAGATGGCCTTCGACCGGGTCAAAAAGGGCGCCGACGAACTGGTCCGGATCGAGAAGCGGCATGAATTCCATCGCTTCGCGCGGCGTCAGCAATTCTGTGTCGAGACCGCCGTAGCGGCCCTTGGCCTGAATGGTCTTCAGCCAGTCGAAACGGTCCTTGGTCGCTGCCAGCATCAGACCGGAAGTCATGTGCAGACCCACGTCCTGGCCGGAATAGTCCTGGATCTCCTTGTAGAGCTCCACCGTATATTTCTGCAGCTTTGCGACGTTCGGGTCGCCGTTGATCGTGTGCATGCCACCGGCTGCGTGCCAGGTCGATCCCGAAGTCAGTTCGGACCGCTCCAGAAGCACCACATCGGTCCAGCCGAATTTCGTGAGGTGATAGAGCACCGAACAGCCGACAACACCGCCGCCGATGACCACTACCCTGGCATGACTTTTCATCTGAACGCTCCAGTTCGGAAATTGTGAAGGCATGGGCCTGCACATTGAATGAGATGAGGAAGCCTAGTCGCTGCACCCGACATCGACTGGCCCGTCTGCGAAACGAACTTTGTCGTTTTCGACATAATTTTCATCCTGTTTGCGCCATGTTTCTGCCGTTCGATGAACAGGGATGTCGAAGCCGTCACAGCCGCTCAAAAACGGAAAACCCCGCGCGGCATAACCGGCGGGGCGACGATATATTTCGTTCGCAGTTTTTGTGGCGACTGTTGGCTCAGCGTTCAGAGATGGCGAAGGACAGGCCGAACTCGCGTCCAGCCAGCTTGAGATCGTGCAGGAGGCTTTCGGCGTAGGAGCGCATCACAATCAGCTCGAAACTCTCCTCATCGATGCGCGCCAGGTTGATGCTGATATGGCCGAACAGCATGTTGGCCGAGCTACCGACCGGAAATGCCCCATCGAGGTAAACGCCGACACCCTTCATCAGCAGGGCGAGCGCCCGCGGTCCGCCAAGCCTGAACAGGCAACGACCGTGGCTCTGGTCGACGACAAGCGCCTGCGCCGGATCAATATCCGGAACCTTGTCGGCAGCCACGACGATCCAGTCATCCGGACCGACGGTGCGCAGCGAAAGGCTCTTGGAGCGTTTCAACTTCTGAAGAAGCGCCTTGCCTTGGCCCCGAAACGGCATGACGGTGAAGATGCGGGCGCCATCGATCAGTTCGAGATGCGTCGCACCCGGCATCTCGATGCCGAGGGTCGCGCGTTCTGCCAGGGGATGGCGGGCGGTCAGAGAGGCCATCTCATCAACCTTTCAGCTTGCTGTTGTCGGGATCGATGAACACGGTCGGGCAAATCACCGCTTCGCATTCCAACCCGCGCAATTTGTCCCAGATCACCACAGTTTCGCCCATCCGTTCGTGTCCGGATTTGACGAAGCCGAGCGCAATCATATGCCCGAGGCTGGGCGAATAGCAGACGGAAGAGACCCAGCCCTGATCGTTCGGCGTCGAAGGGGTCGCGCCCGCCTTGAGAATATGGGCTCCTGCCTTGATCTCATCCTTCGGATCGACCGGCTTCAGGCCGACAAGCTGCGGCCGGTCGGCGGCCTTGAGGCCGAAACGGTCGAGCATACGCTTGCCGATGAAATCCGGCTTGGATTGCGACACGAGCTTGCCGAGCCCGACATCGTCGGCTGTCACGCGGCCGTCAAGTTCCGAATGGGTGACATGGCCCTTCTCGATGCGCATGACATTGAGGGCTTCCACGCCATAGGCGCAGATTCCGTCAGCCGCACCCGCATCCATGATCGCATCGGCAACCGCCTCGCCGTAACCGGCGGGAACCGCAAGTTCATAAGCAAGTTCACCGGAGAAGGAGATGCGGAACAGCCGGGCGGATAGACCATCCTTCAGTGTCACTTTTCGTGCTGCCATGAAGGGGAAAGCCGCATCCGAAAGGTCGTCCGCAATGAGCTGCTCGAGGATCGTCCGCGACTTCGGACCGACGATCGACATCTGCGCCCATTCGTCGGTGACCGAGACATAACGAACATCAAGCTCCGGCCAGGCTGTCTGATGATAGAATTCGAGATGCGCCATCACTTCGGCGGCATAGGCCGTGGTGGTGGTGATGAAGAAATGGTTGTCGCCAAAGCGGGCAATCGTGCCATCATCATAGACCATGCCGTCTTCGCGCAGCATCAGCCCGTAGCGGGCCCTGCCGACGGCAAGCTTCAGAACCGGATTGGAATAGATGCGGTTGAGGAACTCGGCTGCATCCGGTCCGGCGATCTCGATCTTGCCGAGCGTCGAGACATCGCAGAGACCGGCGCGGCTGCGCACCGTCATCACTTCGCGATCGACGCTTTCGCGCCAGGTCTTTTCGCCGGCCTTGGGGAACCAGCTCGAACGATACCAGAGACCGGTTTCCACCATGACGGCGCCGTTTTTCTTCGCCCAGTTGTGCAGCGGCGAATAGCGGATCGGGCGGGCATGTTCGAACCGCGCAGAACCGGCGAGCGCCCCGAACGTTACCGGCGTATAGAAGGGCCGGAAGGTCGTCGTTCCGGCTTCACCCGGAGAAATGCCTCGCATGGCGGCCACGATGGCCGATGCATTGACATTGCCGAGCTTGCCCTGGTCGGTCGCCATGCCGTTGGTTGTATAGCGCTTGGCAAGCTCCACATGACCATAGCCTTCGCGCACCGCGAGCCCGAGATCCTTGATATGGACATCGTTCTGGAAATCGACGAAGGCCTTCGCACGGGCTCCGGGCACGAAATAGATCGGCGTAAAGGACGGGTTCGCCTCGCCTTCGACATCGACGCCGGCATAGGCCGGCGCGGTCGCGCCAAGCGCCTCGATGGCATCGACAGCCTTGCGCCAGCCATCGGCCAGCGCCTCGGCTGTGCCATAAACGCCATTGGCCGAGCCGGCGGGAACGAAGGCCGGATCGACGTCCGGCGCGAGGAAGGCGGCCTTCTCCTCCGACCAAACGGGCTTGGCGCCCTTGTGGCAGAGAAGATGCACGATCGGGCTCCAACCACCCGAAACGCCCATCGCATCGCAGGCAATCTCTTCCTCAAAACCCGATCGCGACACGGTCATCGATTTCAGGCGCGCGCCGCCCGACGTCTTTAGGATGGCTCCGCCGGCATAGACCGGAGCGTTGGCGAATTCGGGAACGAAAGCCGCATTGCGGCTATCGACGATGGCCGCGACCTCGACCCCTGCCGCAACGAGATCTCGGGCTGTTGCATGACCGGAATCGCCATTGGTGAAAATCGCGACCTTCTTGCCGGCCGCAACGCCATAGCGGTTCAGGTAGCTGCGCATGGCCGACGCCGTCATGATGCCGGGCCGATCGTTGCCACCAAAGACCAGCGGCCTTTCTTCCGCACCGGTGGCGAGGATGGCCCGGCGGGTGGCGATGCGCCAGACGCGCTCGACGGGTCGGTCCGAAGCCGGCAGCGCGACATGTTTCTGCACCCGCTCGACCGCGCCGAACACCTGATCGTCGAACCAGCCGAAGGCCGTAGTTCGGGTCAGGATCCGGACATTCGAGAGGCTTTCAAGCTCTGCGACCGTCTGGGAGACGAAATCGACCGCGCTCCTGCCAGCAATCGACAGGCGGCTCGACAGCAATGCACCACCGCAGGCAGTGCCTTCATCGAGAAGAATGACCCTGAGGCCGGCTCGACCAGCCGCAAGCGCGGCCATCAGACCGGCGGGGCCTGCACCAATGACCAGAAGATCGCAGAAGGCCCAGCTCTTCTCGTAACTGTCGGGATCAAGTTCACCGATCGACAGTTTTCCGAGCCCGGCCGCCTTGCGGATAAAGGGTTCGTAGAGCTTTTCCCAGAACGCTTTCGGCCACATGAAAGTCTTGTAGTAAAAGCCGGCGCTCAGGAAGGGCGACAGCAGCGCGTTCAAACTGCCGATGTCATATTTCAGCGACGGCCAGCGGTTCTGGCTTGCGGCAATCAACCCGTCGTGAAGCTCGACCATCGTCGCGCGCGCATTAGGCTCCGCGCGACCGCCCTGCCCGATCGTGACCAGCGCATTCGGTTCGGCCGAGCCGGCTGTATAGACGCCACGCGGACGGTGATACTTGAAACTGCGCCCGACCAGCAGTTCGTCGTTGGCAAGCAGCGCGGAGGCCAGCGTATCACCGACATAGCCTGTGAACGGCTTGTCATCGAAACTGAAGGAGACGGGACGGCCACGTTCGACGAGACCGCCGGAAGCGAGACGATGGGCAGTCATGCCTTTTCTCCCGAAATCACGTCTGCGGCATCGCGCACCGAATGCACCGCGTGGGTCACCGTATCGCGCTCGACAATGAGCCAGCGCCGGCAGCCGCTCGCATGTTGCCAATATTCCAGATGACGCCCCATCGGATTGTCACGGATGAACACATAATCGAACCACACCTTCTCCGACGCATTGGCATCGGGCCGGCGGATGCTGGCATCGCCGCGAATGGAAAATTCCTCGGTGGGTCTCTTGCCGCAATGCGGACAGGTGATCAGGCTTGCCATAGGGGTCAGCTCTCAATGCAGATTGGGTTGCGGACCCTTGCCGCCTTCGTCGACGGCATAGCCGCGTTCGAAACGGTCAAGGCGCAATTCCCGGGCAACCGGGTGGGATTCGTTTTTGGCGATGAGATGGGCAAAGCAGAAGCCCGAAGCGGGCGTGGCCTTGAAGCCGCCATAACACCAGCCGGTGTTGAGGTAGAGATTGGAAATCGGCGTCTTGTCGATGATCGGCGAACCGTCCATGCTCATGTCCATCACACCGCCCCATGTTCTCAGAACCTTGGACCGCGACAGGCCGGGCACCATCGAGATCCCCTGTTCGAAGACATGTTCGACCATCGCGAGGCCGCCGCGGCGCGCATAGGAATTGTAACCGTCGATATCGCCGCCGAAGACGAGCCCGCCCTTGTCGGACTGCGAAATATAGAAATGCCCCATGCCGAAGGTGATCACCTGATCGACCACAGGCTTGAGCCCTTCGCTTACGAAGGCCTGCAGGACATGGCTTTCGATCGGCAGCCTGAGGCCCGCCATATCGGCCGTCACCGTCGAATGCCCGGCGGTGGCGAGTGCCAGACGGTTGCAGCCGATGGTGCCGCGCGTCGTTTCGACCCCGGTCACGACGCCATCCTTCTTGAGGATGCCGGTAACTTCGCAATTCTGGATGATGTCGACGCCCCGCATGTCCGCGCCGCGTCCATAGCCCCAGGCCACGGCATCATGCCGGGCAGTGCCGCCGCGCCGCTGAATGAGCCCGCCCTGAATGGGAAAGCGCGCATGGTTGAAATTGAGATAGGGTGCCATCTTCATCAATTGTTCGCGGCTCAGCATCTCCGCGTCGACGCCCTCCATCATCATGGCATTGCCGCGCCGCGCATAGGCATCCCGCTGACCGTCGGTATGATAGAGATTTATGACGCCGCGCTGCGACACCATCGCATTGTAATTGAAGTCCTGCTCCAGCCCTTCCCACAGTTTCATCGACAGTTCGTAGAAAGGTTCATTGCCAGGAAGCATGTAATTCGAGCGGATGATCGTGGTATTGCGGCCGATATTGCCTGAGCCGAGATAGCTCTTCTCCAGAACCGCGACATTGGTGATGCCGAATTCCTTGGCGAGATAGTAGGCGGTCGCAAGACCATGCCCGCCGCCGCCGACGATGATCACGTCATAATGCGGTTTCGGATCAGGGTTGCGCCAGGCCGGCTTCCAGCCACGGTTTCCCCGAAGTCCTTCCAAGAACACAGATAAAGCTGAAAACCGCATGGACCTTCCATTCAACAAGCATGGCAGCGGACGGGGCCGCTTTTTGCACTGCATCAATCTGGCAGAAACAAACGCGTGTTACCACGCCTGAGGGGACCGATGCTTTGCTTTTTGAGACATGTTTGCGGTGGAGACCAGATAGATGCGGACGGACTGTCGCAAAGCGGCCACATTCGCCAACGAAGAGGATGGCAACCTTTGGAGATGGCCTGCAAACGCAAGCCAAGCGTGGGCTTTGCAGTCAAAAAGGTTGCCAGACAGAAACAAACTCTCTAAACGCACACGACACTTGGCGACAACGCGTATTTTGCGGAGCAAATATCTACCATGTCCCTTACACATCTTCAGCGTCTTGAAGCTGAGGCCATCCATATCTTTCGGGAAGTGGCGGCGACATTCTCCAATCCGGTGATGCTATATTCCATCGGCAAGGACTCGTCGGTCATGCTGCACCTGGCGATGAAGGCCTTTTATCCTGCCAAACCGCCTTTCCCTTTCCTGCATGTCGATACGACCTGGAAATTCCGCGAAATGACGGCATTTCGCGACAAGATGGCGAAAGATCTCGGCATCGATCTTCTGGTTCACGTCAATCCGGATGGCGTTGAACAGGGCATCGGCCCCTTCACCCACGGCTCCAACGTCCATACCCATGTCATGAAGACGCTCGGCCTGCGCCAGGCGCTCGACAAGTATGGTTTTGACGCCGCCTTCGGTGGCGCCCGTCGCGACGAGGAAAAGAGCCGCGCCAAGGAACGCATTTTCTCCTTCCGCAATGCACAGCATTCCTGGGATCCGAAGAACCAGCGCCCGGAAATGTGGAAGACCTACAATACACGCGTTGGCCAGGGTGAATCGATCCGCGTCTTCCCGCTGTCGAACTGGACCGAGCTCGACATCTGGCAGTATATCATGAAGGAAAACATTCCGATCGTGCCGCTATACTTCGCCGCCAAGCGTCCGGTCGTCGAAAAGGACGGCATGCTGATCATGGTCGACGACGACCGCATGCCGATCGGTCCGGAGGATGTCATCGAGCACCGTCTGGTCCGCTTCCGTACCCTCGGCTGTTATCCGCTGACTGGCGCGATCGAATCCGATGCCGCCGATCTTCAGGATATCGTTCGCGAGATGCTTACCGCCCGTACGTCGGAGCGCCAAGGCCGTCTGATCGACAAGGATGAAGCCGGCTCGATGGAGAAGAAGAAGCGCGAGGGGTATTTCTGATGAGCATTGCAGAACAGGTCGACGTTTCGGGCGACATGATCGAATATCTCAAGGAGCAGGAAAAGAAATCCATGCTCCGCTTCCTGACCTGCGGGTCGGTCGACGACGGCAAATCGACCCTGATCGGTCGCCTGCTCTATGACACCAAGCTGATTTTCGAAGATCAGCTTGCCACGCTCGAACGCGACAGCCTCAAACACGGCACCGACGGCGAAAACATCGATTTCGCGCTGCTGGTCGATGGTCTTGAAGCCGAGCGCGAACAGGGCATCACCATCGACGTCGCCTATCGCTTCTTTGCAACCGCCAAGCGCAAGTTCATCGTTGCCGACACTCCTGGCCACGAACAATATACGCGCAACATGGCGACCGGCGCTTCGACCGCCGATCTCGCCGTCGTGCTGGTCGACAGCCGCCAGGGCATTCTCAAGCAGACGCGTCGCCACTCCTACATCGCCTCGCTGCTCGGCATTCGCAACATCGTGCTGGCCGTCAACAAGATCGACCTGATGGATTATTCCCAGGAGGTCTTCGACAAGATCGTTGCCGACTACATGGAATTCGCCAAGGATCTCGGCTTCACCTCGATCCAGCCGATCCCGATGTCGGCGCGTTTCGGCGACAATGTCACGATGCAGTCGAGCCGGATGCCCTGGTACAAGGGTCCGACGCTGCTCAGCCATCTCGAAACGGTTCCCGTCGAGAACGAATATCTCGACAAGGCCTTCCGCTTCCCGGTTCAATATGTCGTTCGCCCGAACCTCGATTTCCGCGGTTTTGCCGGTCAGGTCGCCTCCGGCCGTATCAAGGCAGGCGACAAGCTGACCGTTGCCAAGTCCGGCCAGCAGTCCGTGGTCAAGGAAATCGTCACCCACGACGGCAATATCGACGAGGCCATCGAAGGCCAGGCCGTGACGATCGTGCTCGCCGACCAGATCGACATCTCGCGTGGCGACATGCTGGTCGATCCGGAAAACCGTCCGCATGTGGCCGACCAGTTCCAGGCGCATATCATCTGGTTCGATGCCCAGCCGATGATTCCGGGCCGTTCCTACATTCTGCGCACCGAAGTCGACAGCGTTTCGGCAACCGTGACCGCGCTGAAGCACCAGGTCAACATCAACACGTTCGCGCACGAGGCTGCCAAGCACCTCAACATGAACGAAGTGGGCGAGTGCAACATCTCCACCCAGTCGCCGATTGCCTTTGATCCCTATCGGACCAATCGCGTCACCGGCAACTTCATCCTCATCGATCGCTTCACCAATGCGACGGTCGGTGCCGGCATGATCGACCATCCGCTGCGTCGTGCATCCAACGTGCACTGGCAGGCGATGGAAGTGAACAAGGAAGCCCGCGCGGCGCTCAAGAACCAGAAGCCGGCCGTGCTCTGGTTCACGGGTTTCTCCGGTTCGGGCAAATCCACCATTGCCAACAATCTCGAAAAGCTGCTGACCGCCCAGGGCAAGCATACGTTCATGCTTGATGGCGACAACATCCGTCACGGGCTCAACCGCGACCTGGGCTTCACTGCCGAGGATCGGGTTGAAAACATCCGCCGTGTCGCCGAAGTCGCCAAGCTGATGACCGATGCCGGCCTGATCGTGATCGTCTCCTTCATCTCGCCGTTCCGTTCCGAGCGCCGCATGGCGCGCGAACTGTTCCCGGAACACGAGTTCATTGAAGTGTTCGTCGACACGCCGCTGGAAGAGTGCATCAAGCGCGACCCGAAGGGGCTCTACAAGAAGGCAAGTGCCGGCGAGATCGCTAACTTCACCGGCATCAGCTCGCCCTATGAGCCGCCGGAAGCACCGGAAGTGCATCTGCGCACGCTTGGTCATTCGGCCGAAGAGCTTGCGATCCAGATCGAAACCTTCCTGAACAAGCGGTGATCCATGCTCGCAGTTCTGGAAATCATCGCGTTTGATGCCGGCAAGGCCATTCTCGAGGTCTATCACGGCACGACCGAAGTGAGCGTGAAGGCGGATTCGTCCCCCGTCACGCAAGCCGACGAGAAGGCCGAAGAGATCATCCTCGCCGGTCTTGCCAAGGCCTATCCGCATATTCCGGTGGTCGCCGAGGAATCGGTGGCAGCCGGCCGTGTTCCGGATATTTCCGAAGGCCGGTTCTTCCTGGTCGATCCGCTGGATGGAACCAAGGAATTCATCAACAAGCGCGATGACTTCACGGTCAATATCGCGCTGATCGAAAAGGGCGTGCCCGTTGCCGGCATCGTCTATGCCCCGGCCAAGGGCGTGGCCTATACCGGACAGGCCGGCAAGGCCGAGAAGCTGACGATCGGTGCGGATTTTGCGATCACGCATCGCGAGCCCATTGCCTGCCGGGCTCCCTCGGGTGAACTGACCGCTGTCGCCAGCCGGTCGCACAATTCGCCTGAGACCGAAGCCTTCCTTTCCGAGAAGGGCATTACATCGATCAAGTCGGTCGGTTCGTCGCTGAAATTCTGCCTCGTTGCCGAAGGTGCCGCCGATGTCTATCCGCGGTTCGGACGCACGATGGAATGGGACACGGCGGCCGGCGATGCCGTTCTGCGCGCCGCAGGCGGTATCACCGTCGATCTCGACGGCAACCCGTTCCTCTATGGCAAGGTGAAGCAAGCCAGCGACAGCGACTTCGCCAACGGCCATTTCATCGCCTGGAACCGGCTTCCCTGATCTACCTCGGGAATGCTCCACAATTCATTCATGGGCCCCCGCCAAAAGCGGGGGCTTTTTGCTGCCGGATCTGCGAGAACCTTCGCGAGGAGACAAGACGGCAGGTCTTTGCCGCCAGAGGGAACGTGATCAACCATGATGCTTGAGAAGTATTTCATACCCTCCTGTGAGCGTGGCGCCGAACTGGAGGTCGTTGCCGCAACACCATCGGCGGACGGTCCGCACCCGACCCTCATCTTCAACCATGGCTCGACTGGCCGTGGCCAGAACAAGGCAATCTATCGCAGGACGATCAGCCCGGCAGTAATCGCCAACCACTTCGTTGCGCGCGGCTGGAATGTACTGTTTCCGCAGCGTCGCGGACGCGGAAAATCGGGCGGGCTTTATGGTGAAGCGTTGGCTCCCGATGGTTCCGGCTATTCCTGCAATGCAGATATCGCCATTGCCGGCTTCGAACGGGCAATCGAAGACATCGATTCGGTCATGGACCATGTGCGCGCCCGCCCCGATATCGACCAGAACCGGCTCGCCATTGCCGGCGTCTCGCGCGGCGGCATCCTGTCGATCGCCTATGCCGGCATGCGGCCGAATATCTTTCGCGCAGCCATCAATTTCAACGGCGGCTGGTTGGGCAGAGCCTGTCCGAGCCACGAGACTGTCAATCCTCAGCTGTTTGAACGCGGCGCATCGGCTGGAATTCCGACGCTCTGGCTGCACGGAAGCCACGACCAATATTATCGCATCGGCCATTGCCGGGCCAACTTCGACCGGTTCGTTGCCGCCGGCGGTAAGGGAACATTCGTCGCTGCACGCATGGGGCATGCCCTGATGTTCAAGCCTGCTCTCTGGAAAGCGCCTATGGACCTCTATCTGGAGAGTGTCGGCCTCGCCTGAAAGCTCCCGCAATTCAGGCTTCCAGATCGAGGCTCAATCCATGCTTGATCGTCTTTAGCGCGATCAGGCTTCTATATTTTCGAACGATCGATTGTTGATCTGTCATCAGCCGATCGATGAATGCATTATATTCCTGCAGATTGCGGACAACGACCAGTACCACAAAATCCATATCGCCGGTCACGTACCAGCAGGATTGCACCTCCGGAGCGCGATCGAGCCACTGCTGAAGCTGTTGCAGCGTATGGCGATGTTCGTTCTGGATCTCCAGTTCGACCAGTACCGAAAGTGTCCGGTCCACGGCCTGCGGGCTGACGACCGCGACGATCCTTTCGATTACGCCTTCCTGCTTCAGCTTCGCGATACGCCGCTCGGTGGCAGAAACCGAAAGATTGATCGTTTCGGCAATCACCTTGCAAGGGACATCTGCATTCTGCTGCAGAAGGGACAAGATTGCGCGATCCACATCGTCCATAGCGTGCATCTCCATTGTTATGCGTATTATCGGCTCCAGAATAACATATTGCGCGGCTTTTCTGCATGATTAATCGCTATCATCACGCGATGACAAAACAAGCACCACTCTCCCCTCGCCGGATCATGGACGCCAGAACGCGGATCGATCCTCTGTTTCTCGACACGCCGCTATTGCAGGCGAACCTGAACGGTCTCTCGATCCTCGCAAAGGATGAGACCGAAAACCCGATCCGCAGTTTCAAGGGCCGCGGAACCAGCTTCTATCTTGCAGAGAACGCCCACGACACGGCACCGCTGGTCACCGCATCCGCAGGGAATTTCGGCCAGGGTCTCGCTTACAATGCTGGCAAGCATGGTCGCACGCTGATCGTCTTTGCGAGTGTCAACGCCAGCCCGGTGAAAATCGATGCGATGCGGCGGTTCGGGGCGGAGGTCATGCTCGCCGGCGACGATTTCGACGCCGCAAAGGCGGCCGCAAAACGCCACGCCGAAGAAAAGGGACTGCGCTTCGTTGAAGATGGCGCAGAAGCGGCGATCGCCGAAGGTGCCGGAACCATCGCGGCGGAACTCACCGATCATGGCGAGGCGATCGATGCCATCTACATACCGCTTGGCAACGGCGCGCTTGCAGCCGGCATCGGTTGCTGGTTCAGAATGCAATCGCCCAGCACGCGGATTATCGCTGTCGCCGCAAGCGGCGCGCCCTGCATGGCCCTTTCCCACCGGGCGGGCCAATCGATCTCGACGGAGGAAGCGCGCACAATTGCTGACGGCATTGCGGTCAGGATTCCGGTGCCGCAGGCTGTCGAATGGCTTCAGGACACAATTGACGACGTGGTGCTTGTCGATGACGACCAGATCATTGCCGCGATGCGTTTTGCCCATGAACGCTGGGGACGCGTCGTAGAGCCGGCGGGTGCTGCCGGTCTTGCCGGCATTCTGGCGGAACGGAGCGATTGGACAGCACGCCGCGTTGCGACGATCCTCTGTGGCGGCAACCTCACGGACAAGCAGATCGCATCCTGGCTTCCATCTGCCAGCAACAGATAAAGATGTATTCGGAGAACGGCGCCTTGTGAATGCATGCCAAGGCAGCATAAGGCCAAACTGGTTACGTGCGTGCCTTAAAGCAACATTGGTTCCAACGATGCCGAATCGCTGGCCGTTACAATCAGGTGATCTGGAAAATGGGCGAGCGGATCAGTTACGCTCGCCACCGGCGATCTTCGAACCCGGCCCGAAGGGCACATTGACGACAACGCCGCCAGTATCCTTGGCAGGACGCTTTTCCTCAAGAGCCGCATCGATTTTCTTGCGCAGCGCCTCGATTGCCGGCGCCATGGCATCTTTGGCGTAGAAATCGCCGCCGGCCAGGCATTCATGATGAATCCAGCTGAGATAGCGATGGCGGACATTTTCCGGCGCGGACTTGCCTTCCAGCCAGAACCGGTCGAGATCCATCCCGCGTTCGACGCAGAAAGCAAGTTCCGGGTGGCGGTAAAGCGCCTGCCCGAGCACGGCAAGCGGCACGCCATGGTGCAGCGCCGACAGGCCGGAGGTGGAATTGATGGTGATCATGCCGGCCGAATGACGCGTCAGCAACGACAGCGATCCGCCGTCGAGCACATGGACGCGATCCTTCACATCATTCAGCGCGCTGACCTGACGGATGAAGTTCCAGTCGCGCGTATGGCCGCGTTCCATCGGATGGATCTTGAAAACCAGCTGCCGATCCGATGGCGCATTGCGCGCAAAGGAAACAATCGTCTTCAGAATAAGCTTCTGGTTATTCCAGCTGTTGGCCGCACGGCCAAGCTGGGTATCGTCATGAACCTGGAGCGGGACAATGTAGAACTTCTTGTCGTGATGTTCGAGCAGTCGCTCCGAAATATGATAGTTCCGGCCGACATGGGCGAACTTGCGATAGTAGTTCTTGAACCAGTAGAACCCTTCGGAAATCAGCGTCCGCTTGTGCTTGTGGAACAGCTTGCGTTCGCCGGGCGTCGATGCCAGTGCACGCACCGTGAAATATTTGAAGGCATTGTAGGCCATGGCGCTGAACGAACCGGGTGCAGGCACTGCTACCGGGCCATCCTTACGCGGCGCGTTGAATTCTTCCGGCGGCAGCAGACCGGCAATCGGGGACCGCCAGTTGTTTCCACCCCGTTCAATCGTGATGTAGCCGGGGCGGATATAGCCCTCTTCAAGACAGATGACCGGAATGCGCGCCTGTTCGGCACATTCGGCCGCGATCCTGTGAATGATACGTTCGGACCCGAACAGCACGACGGCATCAAAACCATTGTCACGCAACAGCTCGATGAACCAGGCACGCCATGTTTCGAGCGAACTCGAAAAGTTGATCGTCTTTTCCTTGCGGGAATAGAGCCGATCACCCGCATTGAAACAGATGCGCCAGGCATCGTAGCCGTTCGCGTTCAGATGGTCCTGAATACGGAGAAAGAAGCTTCCAACCGGACCCTGCAACAAGAGAACGCGGGGACCATTCTTGTTGGGAAACTTGCGGCGTGCACGACGGATGAAAGGCAGATTGATCAGACCAGGCCCGCTCGCAGTGTCAATACGATGACGCTTCCGGTTACCGGAGCCTTGAGCGTTGCGCGGATCTATTGGTGTGTTCATGGCAGACAGGCTTTATTCTTCATGAGGACTCACAACCAGCTGGAATGGTCTTTACATAAGGTGAACATCATTTCAACCTCAGCGAAATGGGTATGTCGGATCCTGGTGCAACATTGCCACAGGAAAGTAAGCCGCAACCGACATTCCCTTTCCCACGTTATCAGTGGCTCCAGGGCAGAATGTTCGCCGGGAGACCTGAATTAACCATATGGAAACTTTCGCTTAATTCGACCGTTCCTTTTTCGGGATTTTGCTGTTCCGTTTCGGAGCACCGAAACGAAGGCGCGCAAACCACGCCTTCGTCAATTCCGGCCATCACGAATTTTGACGGCTGTGCGATTAATTGATTGCGTCAATCGTAACATCAGGCGTCTCGTCGCCGAAACGGAGACCTGTCGCTTGAGCGCAATCTCGGCCACGAGATCCTCGACCGTACAGGGCATGGCACTGAGCGGATGAATGTAGAACGGGTAGAGAATGAGTGCGGCAGCCGCCAGCATCTCGCGATTGACGCTTCGGGTGCGCCTCGGCACCTCGATGCGGTCGTCGGTCAGGCCCCAACCGGCATAGAAGGGTATGCCGTGGACACCGACCGGCTTGCCGCGGATCAGCGCCTCGAAGCCGGCGAGCGATGTCATCGTTTCGAGACGGTCACACCATCCGATCCAGTGCATGATATCGCCCTGGCGGACGATAAGGTCCGCATCCGCGGGCTCGGCGCCCCCGGACCGGAGACCCGAAGTTACATCCGGATGTTCCTTGTAAGCGAGAAAGGCATCCGGA
Organism: Fluviirhizobium alvei; assembly: GCF_030551875.1. Taxonomy (GTDB): domain Bacteria; phylum Pseudomonadota; class Alphaproteobacteria; order Rhizobiales; family Rhizobiaceae; genus Rhizobium_E; species Rhizobium_E alvei. Next base: position 322,497 of record NZ_JAUOZU010000007.1, read on the forward strand.
TAGAGCAAACGCACCGCGGCGACCAGATCACGATTGGTTCGTGTCACCGGCGAACCGAACCGGATGGAGGCATCTTTCTCCACCTGCCCGGGGATGAGTATCCGGAGGCGACCATCCGCTACCGCGGGAAGATCGACCGCATCGCCGACATTGTATTTGGAAATTCCATTGCCGATAATCGTGTCGATCAGACGCGCGGCCCTTGCCTGCAGGTCCGGCTCGAACGGATGGGTGGCAATCAACCGTTCCAGGTGGCTTTCCCCGCGCGCATCATAATAGACATGCTCGCCATCCATCGCGATGGAGCAGGGATAAGCAAGATTGACCCCGAGCCCGCGGGAACGGATGAATCCATCCTCGATCCGAAAGGACTGAACCGCAGAAGGCAAAGGCCGGGCCGAGCCCCAGACCGCGATGGCAGCGCCCGATTCCTTCGCGCGTTCGACAGCCTTGGCAAAACGGCCCGTATGGATGGCGGGCCCCTCTGGCCCGATCAGAAACGGATCCAGCGCCCGCCGTTTCCATGGCGAAAGACCGCCGGTCAGCATGCGGGCAGGAATGCGGTTGCGCTGCTCGCGCACCACCAGTGCCTGTTCCATCGCCCGCTCGAGCGAGACCGGGCTCCGGTCATGCAGATCCAGATAGCGGGAATAATCGATATAGGCCGCGTGAAAGATCTGTTCGAGGCTCGCAGATCGCCGCGGTGCGGGCGCCTCGCAATGGTCCTCGGTCAGCCCGCGATGAGAGTAATAGGTCACACCGAAACAGTGAACCTTGCGCCCCGCCATCAGCGCCTCGAAGCCGAGCTGGCTCGAAACCGTGTAAACCGCTTGCGCACTTTCAAGCAAAGGCCAGGGATTGCCGCGACCGGGCACCTGGTAATCCAGACCCAAGCGACGCGCCGCGTTGACAAGGAGGCTGCGATCGCCCGCTGCCGGATGCGCTCGGATTACCAGTCGTGCTTCTGGATAGGTCTGGCGCGCATGGTCCAACATCGCCCCGAACCGGAAATCATCCGCAAGCGCTCCACGGATGGATGCATCGCCACCGACCTGATCGACCAGCAGCACATAGGGGCGATCCGCATCGAGCCCAAGCTCGGAAAGCGTTCGGATGGGGGCATTGTTGTATTTCGAAAGCCGGTGTTTCCGGAGAAAGGCAATGGCATCTCTCGCCCGCTCCATGCGCGCGGTATCCGCATCACCACTGTCAATCAGGCTCGACAAATCACCGGGTCGGCGGGCATCGAAATAGATCCCGCTCCGATCGACAACGAAGGAATGGGCCGGCTCGCCACGTCCGGGCGCATAGCTCTTGATGAACCCATCTTCCAACACAATTGCGGGAACCTTCCGGCGGGAAGCAATCCGCTCCGCACGCAGGCCAGATGGACGCTGGCCCCAGCCGACCACCGCATCGATTTGAGAAAATGGATGGAAGACGATTTCAGCCTGCAGGAGCACGCCGAGATCGGCGCGCTGTTGCCACAGTCCGCGAGAGGTCACAAGATAGCGTGGCCGCCGGTTGAAATCTGACATGGACGACGCTCCGCAAGGCCAGCCGGCATTGCATTATGCTAGATGCCGCCCGCAAAGCCGCACTCAGTTGACGGCACGGTCAACATCGCGCACGACACGTGCAGTTAAGCCAAGCATCGACAAGAACTTGACGAAATCGGTCGACGGGTGACGTGACACGTACATGACATCCTTGTTCCGGACAGGGAACGACTGGGTCACGATGTAGCTCTGCGGATCCGTCATGTCGATGCGATAAACGACCGGATACTTGCCCTCCTTGTCGGCCATCATTCCCTTGGAAATCAGGTCGCGGAACCGGCTTTCGCCAACGATCTGACGATAGACCGCTTCATACTCATAACGGAAGACGAAATAGCCCTTTGGATCGGCGAGATCGACACGGGAGCCCCCTGAGAGGGCTGCAGCTTCAACAAGGCTGAGCTTGCTGGCTTCAAACGGAATCTTGCCGGCCTTGCCTGTCGAACCGAGCGCCGTAAAGGTCTGCGGATCGAATGTCAGGAATATCTTGTCGCCAGGGCGGACATGCACGTCATCCCGAGGATTCTCGATCACGCTCTGAAGCCGAACGGTCGAGGATTTCTTGCCGCGCGTGAGCGTCACATAGGTATCGTAGGGCTGCTTGGAAGCGCCTCCGGCCATGGCGATCGCACTGGTCAGCGGCACCGGCGACAGACCGAGAAGGACGATCTGCGGCGTATTCACCGCACCCTGAACCGAAACCGTCCGGGACGCATTCTTCGCCATACTGACGATCACATCCGGCTCGACCGCCTTGGCCTTCAGAGCATCAGCGATTTCTACGCGGGCCTGTTCAAGTGTCAGGCCAGCAAATTTGACTGAACCGGCATAAGGGATTTGACCATGTCCATCCGGCTGGACAATCACCGGAATTGATGTCGATTTATGATCTGCCGTCGAGAACAGACCATCCGGCCCTGCTTCGAAAATCGTAATCGCAAGCTCGTCACCGACGCCGATGACCGGCGTTCCCGGCGCTCCGCCGACACCAAAAGTCTGCACCAGCGACGGTTGGCCAAGCTGTGTCGCAAGATTTGCGACACGCTGATCAACCTGCACAACATCAAAGATGATCTCAGTCTTCGGTACTGTGTAATCGCTTTTTGTCGCAGCCGCACGCTCGACTTCGGATGCCAGTGGCCCGTCGCTCGGAACAGCGCTACAGCTTGCAAGAAGCATGAGGGAGAGCCCGACGGACAGACCCAGCATACCCTTCATCGGCGAAGTTGCCAATTTAACGGTCGATGCCTTGTGACGCATGTTATTCAAAGTCCCTCCGGCAGAGCCCGTTACGCACAACTGTTCCGGCAATGCCACGAAAATCTGAATATTCCGCAAAGCGCTGTCATTCAGATTCCCCTCATACGAAACGCCACGCGTCTCGCTGTCCGAATTTGAACCAAATCTCTTGCATATTCGCTAAGCAAAGAAAAGCCGGTTCCCTCACGAATCCCTATTCGGATTTGTTCGTCGCACCCAATTTTTTGCCCTGTGAGGCAAAAAGGGCGCAAAAGCAACGCTTACAAAGCGTTACGCTCATTCATTTATCTTGAAACTCCGGCTTCATGCAGATTGCAGCAGCCGCCACAGGACATCATTCCGAGTGCCGTCATCTGCTCGTGGGTCGGAAAACCCCGGCGATTGAAGTAGACATCACCGCGGCCGCCTGAACTTCTGATCCGCAATGTTTCGAAACTGGAATGGATCGGACGGATTCTATCTCGCATGGTAAAGGTTCCTTTAACGATCCTCCCAAGCCGAATCCAATATCGCATTGCCGCAATTATTTTGCAATGCAACATTTCGACTTACCCCGCCTTCTATTGATCGATCATGTCACCTTTGTGATGCCGGATTGGCAATCGCACCAGAAAAGACCAGAAGATCCTGCCAGGCGAGGCGCTTGTTCAACGGCGCCGCTTGCAGTTCAAGAGGATGGAATGTTGCGAGAAGCCTGCTTTCCACTACTCCAGCCCGCACATCGAACCACTTTCCACGCATGGCATGAATTCCGTCCGTCGACCCCGTCAGAACACGCGCCGGATAAGCGCCAAGCGCAAGAATCCTCGCCGGGCGACCGAGCTCGATCAGCCGGAGACTGAACGGCAGGCAGATTTCGAGTTCCTTGGCCGTGGGAGGACGGTTGCCCGGCGGCCGCCAGGGAATCACATTGATGAGGCAGACCTCGGCCATGCTGATCCCGATCGCGCCGAGCATACGTTCAAGCATTTGTCCGGCCGGGCCAGAAAACACGCGTCCATCACGATCATCATCGGGACCGGGCAATCCTCCGGCGACGAGAACCGGTGCCGTCGTCTGTCCATCGAGAAAAGCAGTGTTTCGCGCGCTGTTCCTGAGATTGCAGCCGGTAAAAGCCTTCACGGCAGCATTCAGCGCTTCGATCGTCGTCGCCTCGGCGGCGGCCGCGACCGCCCGAGCCACAACCTCTTCATCCGGCAGGGCGGCAACAGGCTCCATCCGCTTCGGTGTCTGAGCCGTTTCACGTCGGCGCTCCTGCGCGGGGGCAGCGCTCGCAGCCGGCGCCGCCGATCGCGCCCGGCTCTGCTGTTCGACAAATTCGGCGAAGCGATCAACCGGCGCTTCCTCGATCAGCCATTCCATACCGGCATCGGCATGAAAGAGCAGAAGAGCGGCCAGTTCGGCTTCATTCATCGCATCTGCGGGGAGCATCATCATGCCGACAGGATAATGGTCCGAGCCATACAAGGAAATAGGCCAGTTGGGATCGGTGGACTTTTCCGCGAAAATTCGCGCGAAATGGCAATCCTGTCGTTTACGGTCCCGGCGTAAATCTGTAGAAGACGGCCCCAAACAGAGGTCGGGGACTTTTGCGATGACGGTTCTGGTTACGGGTGGTGGCGGATATATTGGCAGCCACATGGTTTGGGCGCTCATTGATGCTGGCGAGGATGTTGCCGTCATCGATCGTCTGTCGACGGGTTTCCGCTGGGCCATTGCGCCGGAAGCCAAGTTCTATCAGGGTGACATTGCCGACGAAGCGCTGCTGGAACGGATCTTCACCGAGAATGCGGTGGATGCGATCATCCATTTCGCAGGCTCCATCATTGTGCCGGAATCGGTCTCCGATCCGCTGTCCTACTACGAAAACAACACCGCAAAATCGCGCAGCCTGATTGCGGCCGCCGTTCGCCACAAGGTGCCCCGCTTCGTCTTCTCCTCGACCGCTGCCGTTTACGGCACGCCCGAAAGTGCCGAACCGGTCAACGAGACGGCAGGCCTGCACCCCGAATCGCCCTATGGTTCGTCGAAACTGATGACCGAGATCATGCTGCGCGATACGGCAGCGGCGCACGACTTCACCTACACAGCCCTGCGCTATTTCAATGTTGCCGGCGCCGACCCGCGCGGTCGCACCGGTCAATCCACAGTAGGCGCGACCCATCTGATCAAGGTTGCGGGTGAAGCAGCGCTCGGCAAGCGCAGCCATATTTCCGTATTCGGCACCGATTATCCGACGCCGGATGGAACCTGCGTGCGCGACTACATTCATGTGACCGATCTCGCCAATGCGCATCTGAAGGCGCTGGAGCGCATGCGCGCCGGCGGCGGCTCGCTGGTGGCCAATTGCGGTTACGGTCGCGGCTTTTCGGTACTGGAAGTGCTCGATACGGTGCGCAAGGTTCATGGCAAGGATTTCGAGATCCGCTATGGCGATCGCCGCCCCGGCGATGCAGTCATGATCGTCGCCAATCCGGCGCTCGCCAAGCAGGAACTTGGCTGGAAGCCGGAACATGACGATCTGGAGTTCATTGTCCGAACCGCGCTCGACTGGGAAGCCCATCTCGCCAAGCGCAACGACCGCTGATCAGGCGGCCTGCCTGCGGGCGCGGGCGATCAGCGCCTGCGCCAGCGATATCATCAGGGTTGCCCCGGCGTAGAACCATAGGCCGGGCTCGCTGAAGGCATTGGCAAGTCCGGAGGTTTTGGCGGCGGCAATGACGATCGCCACCAGCATCACATCCATCAGCGACCACTTGCCGAGGAGCGGAATGAGGGAAGCAATCCAGCCACCCTCGCCAGCCGTCGGCGTCACAGCCTCAAGCATGACCGCAATCATCTTGGCGAGCGGAAAGGCGATGGAGAAAAGCGCGATCACCAGCGCCAGGGCATAATCACCATTATCGAACAAAGTCCCCACCATGCCGACGAGCGACGGGTTTTCCTCGAAGAAATAGAGCTTTTCGAATGTCAGCAGCGGCAGCGTGATTCCGAGCGCGAAGAAGATCGGCGCCAGGACCAGACAGATCGCGATGGCCATTCTCATGCCTTGCCTCGCTCAGCGATGGCGATGCCGCCCAGAACCATGATCAACGCGACCAGATGGTAGGTGTGGAATGGTTCCGACAGAAAGGCCACCGAAAGCAGCGTACCGAAGACCGGAACCGTATTGATGAAAAGACCGGCACGATTGGGACCGATCAACTCGATTCCTCGAATATAGAGGATCTGCGACACGAGGGACGGCACCAGCCCGGTGAAGGCGATGGTCATGAACCCGACCATGTCTGGCGCAATGAAACTGTCGGTCGCCACCTCCCAGCCGAGCAGCGGCAGACAGGCGAGCACGCCGCCGAAGGCTGTGGCCGCCATCAGGCTCTTCCAATGCACCGGCGGTTTCCAGCGCAGGCCCACCGTATAGATGGCATAGACCACACAGGCTCCCATCAGCATCAGATCGCCAATGTTGAATTTCAGACCCAACAGCGTGTCGAGCGAGCCGTTGGCAGCCGTCAGAAAAACACCCGACAGCGTAACTGCATAGCCAAGAATCTGTGCCGGGCTGATTCTCGTCCGGAACAGCAGATAGTTACCGATGAAAATGAGGCCGGGAATGCCAGCCTGCTCGATCACACCGTTGATCGCCGAAGTGTGGTTGAGCCCGGAATAGAGGAAGGCATTGAAGGCGGCAAAGCCGAACACGCCATAGCCAAGCAGCAGAAGCCAGTTCTTTTTAAGGAGCGGCCAGTCGGCGCGGATCTGCGGAATCGAGATCGCCAGAATGACGCAAAGCGCAAGGCAAAGCCGGAAGAAAGTAAGCGCAAGTGGACTGATATGGCCGACCGCATATTTGCCGACAACCGAATTTGCCGACCAGCCGATCGTCGTGATAATCAGCAGGATATAGGCTTTGACCGAATCCGGCATGGACACTTTTCCTCCGCAATTCGTCAGGCCAATAGCGATTTTACCGTGGCATTGCCACGCAAAAAGCAGATTCCGGCGCAATTACAGGGTCGCTTTCCGCATTTGAAGCAAGTATATGTGCGCGGGTTTGCGCAACGGCGGTCTCCGCCAGTGATCTTTGACAGGAAATCGAAATGGCGAATGTTGTGGTCGTGGGTTCCCAATGGGGTGACGAAGGCAAGGGCAAGATTGTCGACTGGCTCTCCGAGCGTGCCGATATCGTCGTGCGCTTCCAGGGGGGACACAATGCCGGCCATACGCTCGTCATCGATGGCGTGAGCTACAAGCTCTCGCTTCTCCCGTCGGGTGTCGTTCGGCCGGGCAAGCTGGCCGTGATCGGCAACGGCGTGGTCATCGACCCTCATGCCCTGATCGCTGAAATCGACAAGCTCGGCAAGCAGGGCGTCATGATTACGCCGGAGAACCTGCGAATCGCCGACAATGCGACACTGATTCTGTCCCTGCATCGCGAGCTGGATGGCATCCGCGAAGATGCCGCTTCGAATTCCGGAACCAAGATCGGCACCACGCGCCGCGGCATCGGCCCGGCCTATGAAGACAAGGTGGGCCGCCGCTCCATTCGCGTGACCGATCTCGCCGATCCGGGCTCGCTGGCCATGAAGGTGGATCGCCTGCTGACCCACCATAATGCGCTGCGCCGTGGCCTCGGCGAAAGCGAAATAAGCCATGCCGCGATCATGGAAGAACTGACCTCGGTGGCTGAAAAGATCCTCCCCTATTCGGAAACCGTCTGGGCTCTGCTCGATCGCGAGCGTCGCAAGGGCGCACGCATCCTGTTTGAAGGGGCGCAGGGCACGCTTCTCGACGTCGATCATGGCACCTATCCTTTCGTGACCTCGTCGAACACGGTCGCCGGACAGGCAGCTGCCGGCTCGGGCATGGGCCCCTCGGCACTCAATTATGTGCTCGGCATCACCAAGGCCTATACGACCCGCGTTGGCGAAGGCCCTTTCCCGACCGAACTCAAGGACGAGATCGGCCAGTTCCTCGGCGAACGTGGTCATGAATTTGGCACAGTTACCGGTAGAAAGCGTCGTTGCGGCTGGTTTGACGCGGCACTGGTGCGGCAGTCGGTGGCAACCAACGGCATCACCGGTATCGCACTCACCAAGCTCGACGTGCTTGACGGGCTCGATGAACTGAAGATCTGCACCGGCTACAAACTGGATGGCGTGGAAATCGATCATCTCCCGGCCGGCCAGGCGGCCCAGGCGCGGATCGAGCCGGTCTACATAACGCTCGAAGGCTGGAAGGAATCGACCGTTGGAGCACGCAAGTGGGCGGATCTTCCGGCGCAGGCGATCAAATATGTTCGGCAGGTGGAAGAATTGATCGGAGCACCGGTTTCGCTCCTCTCCACCAGTCCGGAGCGGGACGACACGATACTTGTGACCGATCCGTTTGAAGATTAATCCTTTAGTCGCGACCGCCGGACGATTCTCCCGGCGGTCGTACAGTAGGAGTACGAGAAAACCATATGGCGGATTTTGTAGCAGTCATCAGACGCGCCGTTGACGGCCTAACCGACAACACGCCCGAGGCGCGAGCCCGGGTCTATGAACGGGCGCGCTCGACGGTGATACGCCAGCTCGAGAATATGAAGCCGCAGCCTCCCGAGGCTATGCTTCAGCGTCAGATCGACAAGCTCGATGCCGCAATCCGCCAGGTTGAAGAAGAAAACGGCGAAGCGCTTCCGGCAGACACTGCCGAACCGGTCGCCGCTGCACCGGTAGCTGTTGTCGCCGAACCGGTTGCCAGTTCCGTTTCCGAACCTGTCGAGCCTGAACCCGTGGCGCAGGAACCCGAACCGGCACCGTTTGTGGCGGAACCGGAACAGGCGGCAGTTGACGAACCTTCACCCGAGGCTCACGCCTATTCCGAACCCGAGCGGGTTGCCGAACCGGAACCGGTTTTCGAGCCTGAGCCCGTTGTCGCGTCCGAGCCTGAAGCGGCGGAAGCGCCCGCGACCGGTTGGGATTCTGAGCCCGAAGCGACCCATGTCGAAGAACCGGTTCAGCCTGCTGTAACCGAAGACCACTATCAGGAACCGGCTCATGTGGAGCCGGAACCGGTCTGGTCGCATCATCATGACGATCACACGGTCCGCAGCGATATCGCCGCAGCCGATCATTGGCAGCAGGAACAGACGCCCGCGCCGGCTGAAGCAGATGTGCCGCTCCATGCCGCTGACGAGCCTGCCGACGAGCCCGAGGCCTTTGAACCGCAGCACCCGGCCGAAGTTCAGGTCGAAGAGCCGGTCCCTTATGACCCTCTCGATGCGTTCCTGACCGCACCGGCGTCCGCCAGCATGCCGGAACCCGTTCCGGCCGTCATTGAACCGGTTGTTGTTGAGCCCGTTGCGGCCGAACCGGTCGTTGCCGAAACGGTTGCACCCTATTGGCCGGAAGATCCGGTTCCCGCTCCCGAACCGGAAATAGTTCCCGAGCCGGAAGAAGAGCCTTACAATCCGTTCGACCTGCAACCGCAGCAACCGAGCGCAAGTGCCCCGGCTCCAGAACCGGAACTCTATGTTTCACACGAGACCCTTGCGAGCGATCCCTGGGCGATCGAGCCGCCGACGGCTTTCGAGCCGGCAGCAGACGAGCCGCAGATGCCCAAGGTTCCGATGAACGAACAGGACGTCGTCGCGGGCTTCAATGAATTCATTCGCGACGAGTTCTCTGAACCGGCCGTTCCACCGCCGCCCGGCAAGAAGACGCAAGATGACGGCTTCTCCTGGGATGCGCCGTTTGACGATCTGCCGGAGCTTCCCGCCCCGGTCGCGTTCGAGGAAGCGCTTGCTGCAAAGCAGAGCGAAATTGCAACGAACACGAAGCAGGAACGGCAGAAGCAGCGGCGCAAGAACCGCAATGCGCGTGCCGAGCTTGAACAACTGATCGGCGCCGAAAGCGCCAGGAAGGATGCACCTTCCACCTCGTCGGCGGCCACGCCGGCAATCGCCGAAGGTGCGGCCGTTCCGCCCGAGGCACGCAAGGCCGTCTCGAAACTCGAGGGCAAATCCTACCGCGTCCAGAAGAGCAGGCCGCAGAGCGGCGTGTCTCCGCTGGCGCTGTCGCTGGGAATCGTCGGCCTTTTGCTCGTTAGCGGCGCTGGTTTTGCGGCATGGCAATATAGCGACCAGATTTCGGCCTTCGTTACCAATCTGACGTCAGGCAGCGCGACACCGCCGGTTAAACCGGCGGACGATGCCGCCAAGACGCCGACAGCGACTGACAAGCCTGCGACGGACATGGCAGATAACGCGACCGATGCGGCAAAGGCAACCGAGCCAACGACCCCTGCGGATGCGAGTGTCCCGTCGAAGTTTACCCAGCGTCTGTTGCCGGACGGTACCGAGAAGGATGATCCGACCGCGGTCTCCGTTGACAAGGCGCTGCCGGAAGGCAAGACCGTTGCCGGCCAGACGGAAGTCGCCCAGAACGTTCCCGCGGCGGAAGAAAAGCCCGCCACCACAGACACGACACAGGCGCCGGCCGTCGCGACCCAGAAGATGTTCCTCTATGAGGAACGGCTCGGCCAGACCTCGCCGGTCGCTGTCATGGGAAGTGTGAACTGGCGGGAAAAGAACGAGGCGCAAACCGAAAAGGGCACGCCGGAACCGGCAGTGGTTGCCCAGTTGGAAGTGCCGGGTCGGAAGATGAAGGTTCTGGTGACCTTCAACCGCAACACGGATGCGTCTCTGCCGGCCAGCCATTTCATCGAAGTCATTTTCGATCTGCCGAAAGACTTCGAAGAAGGCAGCATCGAGAATGTCCAGCGCATCACCTTCAAACAGACCGAGCAGGATCGCGGCAACGCGTTGATCGGCGTGCCGGTGAAGGTGACCGACGACTATCACATGATCGCGCTGAACGACGAACCTAATGCGATCAAGACCAACCTCGATCTGATGAAGACCCGTTCCTGGATCGACATTCCGATCACCTACCGCAACGGACGCCGCGCGCTGATCACCATCGAAAAGGGCGCGACCGGGGCGGCGGTGTTCGACAAGGTGCTGGCGGAATGGGCCGCTCTCGGCGACGCCAAGAAAAACTGACCGGGTAACTGTCCACGAAAAAGCCGCCGGATTTGTCGTCCGGCGGCTTTTCTTTATCTATTGCGACACCAAACGGTCAGGCATTTTCGACCACGCGCAAGGCCTTGGCCTGATCAAGTGCAGCCTGGCGCACGGCGTCCTGTACCTTTTCGAAGGCACGAACTTCGATCTGGCGCACGCGCTCACGGCTGATGTCGAACTCGGCGGACAGTTCCTCCAGCGTGACCGGATCTTCGCGCAGGCGGCGGGCCTGGAAAATCCGCTTCTCGCGATCGTTCAGAACCTTGAGCGCATTGGCCAGAAGGCTGCGGCGCTGTTCGAGTTCGTCCTGTTCGATCAGAACCTCTTCCTGGCTGTCATGGTCATCGACCAGCCAGTCCTGCCATTGGCCGGAATCGCCTTCTGCAGCCTTGATCGGCGCATTGAGCGATGCATCGCCACCGAGGCGACGGTTCATCGAAATCACTTCCTCCTCGCTGACATTCAGCTTGGTGGCGATTTCGGCTACCTGCTCCGGCTTCAGATCACCTTCGTCGATCGCCTGGATCTTGCCCTTGAGGCGACGGAGGTTGAAGAACAGGCGCTTCTGGTTGGCGGTCGTGCCCATTTTGACCAGCGACCACGAACGCAGGATATATTCCTGGATCGAAGCCTTGATCCACCACATCGCATAGGTCGCGAGACGGAAGCCGCGATCGGGCTCGAATTTCTTGACAGCCTGCATGAGGCCGACATTGCCTTCCGAAATGACTTCGCCGATCGGCAGGCCGTAGCCGCGATAGCCCATGGCGATCTTGGCGACGAGACGCAGATGGCTCGTCACCAGCTTGTGGGCGGCCTTCGGATCTTCATGTTCGGCATAACGCTTGGCCAGCATGTATTCTTCCTGCGGCTCAAGCATCGGAAATTTGCGAATTTCGTCGAGATAACGGTTAAGTCCGCCTTCTCCGGCGGTCAGCATCGGCAACGAACTACGGGCCATAAAGCACCCCTCTTGTTGGCTTCCTACCAGGCAAGCCTTCCGGTCGGAAAATTCCCCTCCGACAAAGGCGAGATTTAGGCAGCACTTGCGTCCGTTTCAAGGCGCCAGGATCACGATAGCGTGAAAATAATAAGGATCCCTTATAATAAGCCGCTGAAAAGCGCCTCAGGCGTCCAGGGCTTGCACCAAAGCGGCCATATCGGCCGGCAACGGCGCTTCGAAACGCATCAGCTCACCGGTTCTCGGATGTTCGAACTGCAAGAGAAACGCATGCAGGGCCTGGCGCTTGAAGCGGCTGACGACCTGGCGCGCCGGCTCCGGCAGACGATTGATCTTCGATTGGAAACCCATGCCGTAATCCTGGTCGCCCAGAAGCGGGTGGCCGATATGGGCCATATGAACACGGATCTGGTGGGTGCGTCCGGTTTCCAGGCGACAATGAACGCTAGAGGCGAGCGCCTCGCCGGCGCCCTGCTCGTGATAGCGGTGAACCACTTCGTAATGGGTCACGGCATGACGGGCATCGGGACTGGAAAGCGTCGTCACCGCGCGCCGCACCCTGTCGGCGGATCGGCCGAGCGGCGCGTCGATCGTTCCCCGTGCCGGCGATGGCACACCCCAGATCACGGCGTGGTAGGCCCGCTCCAGCTTCATCGTTCGCCCGTGATCGGCAAATTGCGCCGAAAGACCGCGATGGGCGAGGTCGGACTTTGCGACCACCATGACGCCGCTGGTTTCTTTGTCGAGACGATGCACGATGCCCGGTCGGCGGACGCCACCGATCCCCGACAGGCTGTCGCCACAATGGTGGATGAGCGCATTGACCAGGGTTCCGGTCCAGTTGCCGGCGCCGGGATGAACCACCAGCCCGGCCGGCTTGACGAGCACGATCAGGTCTTCATCTTCAAAAAGAATATCGAGCGGGATCGCCTCACCGCGTGGAACGGCATTCTCCGGCTCGGGCAAGCGGATCTCGATCCTGTCGCCCGGCTGGATCGCCTGGCGTGCGACAAGCACCACCTTGCCATTGAGGCTGACATGACCGTCTTCGATCAGGCTTTTCATGCGGCTACGCGAGAATTCGCCGGCAAACCGGGCCGCAAGCCATGCATCCAGCCGGCCCGAAGCGTCACCATCGGCGAGAAGGACTTTCGTCTCGTCAAACTCTTCGCTAAAGGTGTCCGTCATCAGTCGTCCAGCAAGGGAAACACATGAGCAATCCGAATTTCGCCGATGAAGAAGAAGAAAAGCCACTCGACCCGGCCATGGAAAAAGTCCGCCGGAAGATGGTGCGTCTGCTTTTCATTTCGAGTTCGGCAATCGTGCTCGCCCTTATGACCGTCCTCGGCTCGATTGTCTACAAGGCCAACCGCAGTTCGACCGCCTCCTCCGCGCAAGCAGATCGCACGGCAGCGTCTGAAGCCATCCCTGCCGCCCGGCAGGAGCTCGAACTGCCCACAGGCTTTACGATCGACAGCACTTCGCTCAGCGGCAACCGCCTCATGCTTTCCGGCCACATGGCGGATGGCTCCAGGAAGATCATCATCCAGGATATCGGCACCGGCAAGCGCTTGACAGAAATCGATGTGAAGCCGGCCCAGCCGTGAGCCCGGCGGCGCTACCGATCCGGATCGAGGATCCCGACGATGAGCGTATCGCCGGGTTCCGCCAGATCCGGGAAAAGGATCTCGTCCAGCGACAGGGCCGGTTCATCGCCGAAGGCACGGTCGTTCTGTCATTGCTGGCCGAAAGCCACGCCAATGACGGCGATTTCGGCGCCGAGGCTCTGCTCGTGCTTGAAAATCGCCTCGCGGGGCTGGAGCCGGTCCTGGCGAAGTTTCCGGCCGACGTGCCCCTTTATGTCGCCAGTCGTCCCGTGATGAACGCGATTGCCGGGTTCGACATTCATCGCGGAGTGCTAGCGATCGGCATGCGCCGGCGTCATCCCGATGCCAAAACGGTTCTGGCCCATCTGCCCGCCGGTGCGCTCGTTGTCGTCGCAGGCGGGATCAGCAACCACGATAATATCGGCTCGATCTTCCGCAATGCCGCAGTCTTCGGGGCCGATGCCGTGCTGCTCGATGAAACCTGCTGCGATCCGCTCTATCGCAAGGCGATCCGCGTTTCGGTCGGAACGGTGTTCAAGCTGCCCTTCGTGCTCGGCGGAAGCCATCATGATCTGATCGCGTCCTTGAATGAAGCCGGTTTTTCCCTTTACGGACTGTCGCCGCAGGGCCAGGTCGACATTCGACAGATCCGCCCCACCGGGCGGATGGCCCTCCTGACCGGTGCGGAAGGAGAAGGTCTCCCCGCAGAGATCCTCAACTCCATTCAGACCGCCCGTATTCCGCAGGCCCCGGGGGTCGACAGCCTCAATGCGGCAACCGCGACGGGCATAGCGCTTTTCGCGATCGCAAGCGCTATGGGACGGCTTTAGTCTTCTGTCTGTTATTCAGCCCGTCCGGGCTTGAGAAGAAGCGCCGAGCGCTCCGCGAGAGAAACGCGATCAAGCCCGGCATCGGGCTGGTTGGCGGAAATCATCGGCCAGATCGGTGACGAACGGCCTTCCTTCTGTGCGACGACCGCGACCATCTTGGCGGCAATATCGGCAATTTCGGCCCGGACCGCATCATCATCGACGCCAGCGCCATCATGGGACACCAACTGATCGGAAACCGCATTGGCCTGGCTGCGCGCTTCATCGCTCAGTCTGACAGCAGCTTCCTCGCTTATCATCGAGGGCGGTGCGGTGATTGTTTCGGCCACGGGCGTATCGGCAAGTTCGTCCACGGGTTCAGTCGCTTCGGCCAAAGGCTCCACCTTGCTCGACCGGCTTCTGGAAAGCGTCGTCACCCTGGCGGAAGCTGGTGACTTCGGAGTCCGGGTCGCTTCGCGGATGCTCGCATTGGCCGTCTTGAGCCGTTCCTTCAGTCGGTTGATCTCGCTGATTCGGCGCTCGATGACAGTGTCCTTGTCGACGCTGCCGGAAATTTCCCGGTTCAGTTTCTCCTCAAGGCGGATCGCCTTGTGTTCCTCGCGAGCCAGCCGCAACTCGGCATCCTTCGCGCGTTGCGAGGCCAGACGGAGATCGTTGCGCAGCGTCTCGCGCTCATCCCTGAGCGCATTGATCCGTGCATGCATGCCGGCAATTTCAGTATCTCGTGTCGCAAGGTCGATCCGCATATTGTCGAGATCGGCAACCAGCCGCTGGACACGCTGCAGCAATTCGAGAACGCGCGTATCCTTCAAGCGGTCGGAATGCTGCGCCTGAGCGAGGGACTGCCGGAGATTGTCGATATGGATCTCTTCCTGACGCAACGCCGCGCGCATTTCGGCAGCCTCCGTCTCACGCTCGCCGATTTGGCGGCGAAGATCGTCATTCTCGCCATGGAGGCGCTGCACCTCGGCGGAGATGCCTTCGTTGGCGAGACTGAGGGTCACAACACGGTCGCGCTCGGCCTTCAGCTCCTGCCCGGTCTTGGCAACAGCGACGGCCATTTCGGCCCGCACCATGTCCTTCTGTGCCCTGAGTTCCTGCGGCGATACCGGCATGGTCGCCATGATCCGGTCTTCGGTGAATTTCACGATCCGTCGATAGATTGCAGGCGCCAGCAGCAACCCCGCAAGGGCGGCTGTGACAAACCCCAATCCGAACAGCAACGCATACTCGATCACGGCAGATCCGTTAAGAAATTCTAACAGTGCATGGCGTGCTTAAAGCACGATGGATAGTTGACTGCAAGTTACGCAGGAAACAAGACGCCTCATTCAAGAGGCCGCAGCCGAGTTTTTCAGCAGGAACCGCCGCTTTCGCTGCGGCGCAACATGTTCTCTTGCCGAAACAACTTGGACAATGGAGGGCTGGGCCTCAGAACGGGTTCCAGGTCGCCTTTCTGGTAATCTTCAGATAGCCGACATTGACCCCGAGACGAGCGCCGACGCCGGTTCTGATCGGCACGATCACCACATTGCCGCTTTTGAGCACGGTCATGCCGGCCCCTGCCACGACATAGGCCTGACCGCTGACGCCGCCAAACCGCGAATAGAGATTGCGGACATCCGGCAGGTTATAGACGAGCATCATGACCCGGCTGCCCTGGCCACCATAATCGAGGCCGATCGATGGCCCCTGCCAGAAGACGTTATGCTGGCCGGCATTCTTGGTGTAGAGGTCGCCTTCACCATAGGTGGCACCCGCGATGAAGGCGCCTGCCCCTTCCTGGCCCAGAATATAACCATTCGGCAGGCCATAGGTCTTGAAGGCGCGCTCGATGACCTTGGCGATGCCGCCGGTCGTCGACCCGAAGAACCCATGGCCGGCATCGACGATTTCCTGCATCGTATATTCGGCGCCTGCGGCCCGCACGCTGCTGGCGAAAGAGAGCGCCACGACGAGCGCGGCCAGCACGAGAGCGACTTTGCGAACGAAAAAATCCGTGAATCTTGTCATTTCTGGCTCACCTCCGGTGTTTCCTCGCCATTCGGCTGCGAGTCTTCATTGAAAAAGCGCAGCAAACCGATTTATCTTCATTGTGGAATGATCCGATTAACAATCGGTTTACCAAATATGTTGTCTTTATGGCGAAGACAGTGATGGCGGCGATTCCACCCGCTTTCACGACAATGCTCGTGTCGAGGCTGCTGGCTTGCGCAACTGGACGACCAGGAGGAATGAATGGTGAAGAACCCGAACCTGACGCTTGCCGGCTCAGATCTCGCTGCCTTGCTCTGCAGCCGCGTATGCCACGATGTCATCTCGCCGGTGGGCGCCATCAACAATGGCCTCGAACTTCTCGATGAAGGTGGCGCCGACGAAGATGCGCTCGATCTGATCAGAACCTCCGCGCTCAACGCTTCGGTGCGGCTGAAGCTTGCCCGTCTCGCCTTCGGAGCATCCGGTTCCGTCGGCGCCTCGATCGATACTGGCGAAGCCGAAAAGGCCGCCAAGGATTTCGCTGCTGCTGAAAAGAAGACGGAAGTGATCTGGAATGGGCCACGCGCCATCATTCCGAAAAACCGGGTCAAGCTGCTTCTGAACCTGTTCCTCGTTGCCTATGGCTCGATCCCGCGCGGCGGTTCGGTCGATGTCACGCTGGAAAATCCGGAATTCGACGCCAAGTTCACGCTGGTCGCCAAGGGCCGGATGATGCGCCTGCCGCCGAAATTCATGGAAATCAATTCCGGACAGGTCGAAGAGGCGATCGATGCCCATTCGATCCAGCCCTACTATACCGTAATGCTGGCCGATGAAGCCGGCATGGTGCTGAAAGCCGAACAGACGCCGGAAGAGATCATCTTCACGGCAACCATGGCGACAGCCGCCACCTGAAGCCCGGGGAACGTTTCGAAACGGTTCCCGCGGTAACAGTCTCTTATCCATTTTCCGCCTAATCTTATGGATAGTTCCGAGTATCCAATTTGGTGTGAAAATGATCCGGCTTCTCGTCGTCGATGAAAATGACGCCTCCCGCCAGTCCGCAGCCACGATCCTCAAGCCGTTCGGCTTTGATGTGCAGATGGCCGACAACCCCCTGACGGCGCTCGCCGCCTGCGGCAATGAAATGCCGCGTGCGATGATTGTCGATGGACGGCTAGGCTCCGCTCTGGAACTGATTGTCAGCATCCGCGCCATGCCACAGGGCCGCACGGTGCGCATTCTCTATGCGCTCGACAAGGCTGATCTTCGCCGTCTCATGGAAGCCAAGGCGGCCGGCGCCGATGATTTCGTGCTGAAACCGTTCGAACAGAAGGGGCTCGCCCAGGCACTCGCGGATCTGAAGCTCGAGGCGCGCCAGGCCTTCGCCGTGTCCTAAGAAGAGACTTCTCGTCAGAAGAATAAACGCTGGTATCCGGCGGCAGGTCGATCCGCTTGCAGCGCCACTGCAACGACACATGAAAAAAGGGGCGCGATCCGAACGACCGCGCCCCTTTTCATGCTCAGTTGGAAGCAGCCGCTCAGGCGCTTTCCATATATTCGGAACCGTCGGGCTCGCGCAGCACATAGCCGCGGCCCCAGACGGTTTCGATGTAGTTGGCACCGCCGGCAGCCGCAGCCAGTTTCTTGCGCAGCTTGCAGATGAAGACGTCGATGATCTTCAGTTCAGGCTCGTCCATGCCGCCATAGAGGTGGTTGAGGAACATTTCCTTGGTGAGCGTCGTGCCCTTGCGCAGCGAGAGCAGCTCGAGCATCTGGTATTCCTTGCCGGTCAGGTGAACGCGCTGGCCGCCGATTTCCACCGTCTTGGCATCGAGATTGACGATCAGGTCGCCGGTGATGATGACCGACTGGGCATGGCCCTTGGAGCGACGTACGATCGCATGAATACGCGCGACAAGCTCGTCCTTGTGGAACGGCTTGGTCATATAGTCGTCGGCACCGAAACCGAGACCGCGGACCTTGTCCTCGATGCCAGCCATGCCCGACAGAATGAGAATGGGAGTCTTGACCTTGGACAGACGCAGCGTTCTGAGCACTTCATAGCCGGACATGTCCGGCAGGTTCAGGTCGAGAAGGATGATATCATAATCATAGAGCTTGCCGAGGTCGACGCCCTCTTCACCGAGATCGGTGGTATAAACATTGAAACTTTCAGACTTGAGCATCAGCTCGATGCTCTGCGCTGTCGCGCTATCGTCTTCGATCAGTAGAACCCGCATCTTTTTCCCCTTTTCCGCCGCCTTGGAAAATTCACCCCGACAGGCTTAGGACGTGAGCTAGTGCCTGATTTGCAGGATGACATCTAATGGTTAACAAATTCTGATTCATCCTGGCAAGATGTATCGGAAGTGTTAAATTATTTTTCCATGCTCCTGAATTTCCTCATGAATCTTTTTCACACCTCTTAACATTTCAGGTTAAGAAATCTCGCTAAGAGATTCACGAGACTCGCTCATTGGCCAGTGCGAAACTTTTTTCGCCATATTTACTGACCCTTAAAACCTGACCGCTATCATTAACGATGCCCGTAAACGAATGGTTACCGCCGTTAGGATTTGTTAACGCCGACATCCATTTTTTTCGACAGGCTCCGTTCGAGCCTTGGAATGGCGGGCTTTGTGTCAACCGGGATCACGCTATCCACGGAGTATTGCGTATGAAATCGCGTGAAAGCCTAGTGCGCCTCAAGGAATTCCAGCTGAAGGAAAAACGCCGTCAGCTGAAGCAGCTTCAAATGATGATGTCCGAATTTGAGCGTATGGCGAAGGATCTGGAAAACCAGATCCAGTACGAGGAAAAGAAGTCGGGCATTACCGACCCGAACCACTTTGCCTATTCGACTTTCGCCAAGGCTGCACGCCAGCGTTCGGACAATCTGCAGGTCTCGATCAAGGAGTTGCAGGCTCAGCAGGATGCGGCGGAAGCCGTTGTTGAAGAGCTTCAGGCAGAATTCGAAAAGGCCGCCGCGCTCGAAGAGCGTGACACCCGGCTCAGGGCCTGACCCCCGAGCTGTGAACCTCTAGATGCGACCCCGGAGCAATTGTGGCACCGGGGTCGCGAATCTGTGTCGGGCCCTCAGCGATCTCTTGATGCCGTAATCAGCGCGTCGATTTCCGCCCGCGAGGGCATGGCAGGTGCCGTGCCGGCGCGCGTGACCGAAATGCCGGCGAGAACCGCGCCGAAGCGGACCGCATCGATCGGATCCATCCCCTCCGCGAGCGCGGCGGCAAAACCACCATTGAACGCATCGCCAGCCCCCGTCGTATCGACCACCTTGCCCGCCGAAAAGACCGGCACATGCACCGATGCGGTTGTGGTCCTGTAGAGGGCGCCCTTGTCGCCAAGCGTGATGATGACGGCTCCCGCCCCCATCTCCATCAGCCTGTCTGCAGCCAGCTTCGCCTCGTCCACGGTCGTCACGGGCAAACCGGTCAGGATCTCCGCTTCGCTTTCGTTCGGCGTCAGGTAGTCGCAGAGAGCCAGCACGGAACGATCCAGCGCTCGCGCCGGTGCTGGGTTGAGGATCGTCGTGACACCCGCCTGCTTTGCGATCTCCAGCCCGCGTACAGCAGCCTCAAGCGGCTGCTCCAGTTGCGTGACGAAAATGGATGCCGAGGATATCGCGTCCCGGTGCGCCTCGAGATCGGCCGGCGAAACATCCGCAGCAGCGCCCGGCGCAACGATGATCGCGTTGTTTCCGCTGTTTTCGTCCAGAAAGATATAGGCAGCACCGGTATAGGAGGCCGGATCCTGCTCGGCCAGAACCGCAATCCCGGCATCCTTCCACAGCGAAAGCGCCATGTCCGCGAAGGCATCGACACCCAGCCGCGTGATGAAGGTAACCGGCGCACCGGCGCGCGCGGCCGCAACCGCCTGGTTGGAACCCTTGCCGCCCGGCCCGAGCGCGAAACCGCTGCCGAGAATGGTCTCGCCGATCTTCGGCTGGCGGCTCGCCCTGAAGGCCGCATCGGCGACGAAGATCCCGAGAATGACGATGCCCTTCCTCATACAGTCGCCTCCGGCGCGATCACGCCCTTGGTCAGCATGAAGCAGCCATAGAAGCGGCGTTCACCCGACTGGATGATGCAGAAGGCCTGCTTGGACTTGTCGTAGAAATCGAACCGGTCAATCCGCGCCATCGTCCTCTTTCGTCCCTCGGCCTGGTCGATAGCCGCCTGGACTTCCTGCTGCACCGGCGGGATCGTATCCGGCTCGCCGCCCACTTCCATGCGGTGCGCTGGAAAATCAATGAAATCATCGAGCGGCATGATGCTGAGAATCGCTTCCGCTGCCGCACCGGCGGTGGGGGCGGCAATCATCAGTGGACGACCGACGATCGTGCTCTGAGCACAGGCGACAGCCGGAAAATTGGCATCGACCAGCATCAGGTAATCGCCATGGCCCATGGCGGCCAGCGCATGCAAGATGTCCGGCGAAAGATAAGGTGACAGTCCCTTGAGCATGTTTCCTCCCATTCAAAGCGGTTGGTCCGCTGTGCGAAATATTTGCCCGTTCGCCGGCCACTTGTCACCTCTTGGCCCTGATCGAATTGGATCATGGCGCCTCAAATGCGATGGCAGAGATCAAACAAACCAATCCCAGGTTGGAAGATGGAGCGCTTTTTAAGGTCGCGATCTTTCGTCGTCCGACCGACAAAACCCCACAGCGCAAGCCTTCCGAGATGGTTGCAGCACGGAGACTCTTGTTTTTGTGGCCGTCTTCTGCCATTGAGGGCCATCGATCTTTTTTTCGGCCGAACGGCTTGGCGCCCACTTCCTTTCATCGCGGGAAAGCGGCACACGACCTCTACCAGACAAATTTATCGATAGACCCGCTGGTCCCCTGACCAGCAAACCAAAGACCGATACCGCGAAAGGATTACTCGCATGAACACCGGCACCGTAAAGTGGTTCAACTCCCAGAAGGGTTATGGCTTCATTCAGCCCGACAATGGCGGCCCGGACGTTTTCGTCCACATCTCTGCTGTTGAACGCGCCGGCATGACCACGCTCAACGAAGGCCAGAAGCTCGGTTTCGAAATTCTCGCCGATCGCCGCACGGGCAAGTCCTCTGCTGGCAACCTGAGCGCCGCCTGAGCCTCGGATTTCCCAACAAAAATCGTGCCGGTCGAGCAATCGACCGGCGCTTTTTATTGCCTGCGAAAGGCAGGCGTCAGACCACGACGAATTCGGCCGACTGGCTGCGTTCGAGCACGAGACGCCCGTTTGGCAGATCGTTGCCATCGATCTTGGCAACACGCTCTTCTGCGCTCAGCGCTTTCCATCGATCTTCCAGCCTTTGCCGTAGTTCCTCTTCGGCAACCTCGATCAGCACCGTCGTATCGTAGTGCCGTGCCAGGTCGCGCCAGCCCGCGACATCGAGAAGGATATAGTTGCCTTCGACGATCAGGTGCCGGACCGTGTCGGGGATCATGCGGGCGCCGGCGCGCGCGATTTCAATGCTGCGGTCGAAGACAGGCACGGCAATCTCCGGCTCGACATTGCGACGCAACCGCTCAAGCATTACCGAAAAACCGGCAATATCGAAGGTTTCCGGCGCCCCCTTTCGTGCGCGCAGCCCGCGCGGCACCAGAACCATGTCATCGAAATGGTAGCCATCCATCGGCAGGATGGCGGCACTGCCCGGATCGTCCGCATTCAGGTGGTCGGCCAGACTTTCCGCAAGCGTGGATTTGCCCGCGCCCGGTGGGCCGGCGATTGCAGTCAGACTGCGCCGCTCGCTCCCGCGCTGGCGTACCACCTCCACCAGTTCCAGAAAGCCGATCAATTGCGGCATGACGCGCCTCCCCTCCATTTCAGCAAATAGGGATGGATTTCTAAGACCAATCACACGGCACGTCGATATGCGCCACCGGCCCTGTTTTTCCCTCGATGCGTTTCATCAGCAATGTCCAGGCCTCGGCGGCAATCCCATCCATCGGATGGCGCACGAATTCCGCATCCATTCCGATATGCGACATCCAGTCCTCGGCATCAAAACCCGCAAGATAGATAGGCTTGTCGCGTTTGCAGAGGAACTCCATCGCAAAGATCGTCGAACCACGATCTAGCGCCAAAATCGCGGTCGGCATACCGTCCATTTTCAACAGGTCACCCAGCAGAGGGCCAACCGTTTCCAACTCGTTCGGGTAGATGGCAAATTCTACTCTGCACTGATCCGCCGCCTGTCCTGCAAAGGATCGAATTGCTTCGATTCGTCGCCCCACGACAGGCGAGTGAATGGCAGGATGCAACACCACAATGCGCGAAAACCCGCGTGCCACAAGATCCGCAATCAGGCTGGTCGCGGCGTGAGCATGATTGACCCCGACCGAGTCGATCCCGTCCACGCTCGACGACGGATCGACCAGCACGATTGGCGTATCATCGGAATAGTAGGTTTGGACATCGAGACTGGACTGACATGCCGGAACGACCAGCAAGCCCGCCACCTTCCAACAGCGCAATTCATCGATTTCGGTTGCCTCGACATCCACATCATTGCGGGAGGACACCGTCACGATGCGATAGCCTTCCTGCGCAGCGCGATGCTCGAATGCGGAAACAAGGCCCGCATGCATTCCGTTGCGGAAATCGGGAATCACCACCCCCAGCAGCCGGCTGTTCGTCCGGCGCAGGTTGGAGGCCATGGCATTTGGGCGATAGCCCAGTTCCTTCACTGCAGCCAGAACCGCAAGCCCAATTTCGTCTTCACGACTTCTGCGCCCATTGAGAACGTTGGAGACGCTACCCGGCGACACACCCGCCTTTTCAGCAACATCGCGAATAGAAACTGCAGGAACTGCCCGTCGGCCACCGTCCATTCTTACCCCTTTTCACCCATCCAAATCAAACGGCATGAAACTGGTGTATTAGGTTCCAATAAGCAAGCAAATTCAACTTTTTGTCAGTGTCTTGACGACCCTCAAGTCCGTTCCATCTAAAGTCGTACACGTAAAGGAATCCGTGAGGATCATGGCGAGCTTTCGATTGGAAAATCACACGCCCAGTATATAGTCAAAGCCAAAGAACAACCCGGGGCTAATGCCAAGTGTCGATGATAGAAACCGATTACGTGGGACCGGACGCCGTCATCCGACGCGGAGCATACCGGAGAGCGATGCAAAGGCATCGGTCGAGGATTGCGACAAAGTCGGGGAAGGATGTCCGGCCCATCCGAAGGACCGGGCGCTTTTGCGCTCCGGACATCGTCGAAAATCCGCGCCGGACCTTTTGGTCCGACTGTGGTTTTCTCCTCGCCGGAAGCCAAAATCGCTCCGGCGCAATCGGTTCCTATCAACGACGCTTGGTATAACATGTTTCTACCACCACGGCATCAGGAAATCCTCGATCTGGCCAAGGTCCGCGGCAAGGTGGTTGTGGAAGATCTTGCCAATATCTTCGCAGTGACGCCGCAGACCATCCGTAAGGATCTCAACGATCTCTGTGAACGCAAGCTTCTCAACCGGGTTCACGGTGGCGCCATATTCCCCTCGGGAACCGAAAATGTTCAGTATGAGCAGCGAAGGCAGATCGCGGCTTCGGAAAAGGAAGCGATCGGTCGGGCGGCAGCCGCTCTCATTCCGGACGAAGCCTCTCTCTTCGTCAATATTGGCACCACGACGGAGGCCGTCAGCCAGGCGCTTGTCGGCCATCGCCGGTTGATGATCATCACCAACAACATCAATGTCGCCAACCATCTGCGCGTTCATCCGCAAATCGAAGTCATCATTGCCGGCGGTGTGGTGCGCTCCACGGATGGCGGCATTGTGGGCGAGGCAGCCGTCGATTTCATCCGCCAGTTCAAGGTCGACTATGCGGTGATCGGCGTCTCCGCGATCGACGAGGACGGTGCACTCCTGGATTTCGACTTCCGAGAAGTGAAGGTGGCGCAGGCGATCATGGCCAATGCCCGGCATGTGATCCTGGTCGCCGATTCGACAAAGTTCGAACGCACGGCACCCGTGCGGATCGGGCATCTGTCGCAGGTCGGCAGCTTCGTCACCAACAATTGTCCCAGCGAGCGTCTTCGCGACATCTGTCGCGAAAACGATATCGAGCTGATCGAAACGGAAACCCAGAGATAGCAGTATAACGCCTGCCTCAGTGCGGCAGCCCCATCTCGATCACTTCGCCCGACACTTTGGTATTCACGAAGCTGTTGTAGGATACGATGATGCTGCTGAAACGGCCGCTCTCATTGATGTCATACATGATGAGGCCTCGATAATCGTAGGTATCGCCCTTGCGGACCGGCCCGAAAAGCGTGTCGCCATCGACCCGCGCGGTAAAATGGGTCCACATCTGGATGCCGATATGCTTCTCGTCGCTGACGAAGCGCAGCACGTTAAGCTCTTCCTTGAAGAACGGCCAGATCTTGTTCTCATAGTGGTCGCGCATGCCGGCAATGCCGGTAAACTCCAACGCGCCATTGAGCATTTTCATATCCGGTGCGATGAAATCGTCAAAGGCGGTCGGGTCTTCCGCGTTGAAACGCCGGATATATTGATCGAATTGATCTCTCTTCATTTGCCTCCTCCTTGGCTGCGCAATTGATCACTCGACCAAACAAAGAAAGCAAATCCGTTTTCGCGTTAGCTCCCATCACGCCCGCCGAATCCTTGTTCTTTTCGCGCCCTCGCGAACCACCCAAGGCCGGCAAGCGTGCCCGCTTCCGGACGATATTCGCACCCGACGAAACCCGTATAACCAAGGGCGTCGAGCGTCCGGAACAGGAAAAAATCGTCGAGTTCGCCGCTTCCCGGCTCATGCCGGTGCGGCACGGCTGCGATCTGAACATGGCCGATGACCGGCATCAACTGCTCGAGCGCGCGCGTGACATCGCCATGAAGGATCTGCCGGTGATAGATATCGAATTGCAGCTTCACATTCGGCAGTCCGACCCTTTCGATCATCGACAGGGCGAGCGGAAAGGCGTTGAGAAAATAGCCAGGCATGTCGCGATTGTTGATCGGCTCGATCATGATCGAGATACCGTGCCGGGACGCGCGAAGCGCCGCATATTCGAGCGCGGACAGATAGGCGTCCACAGCGCGCGGATCAGCCGGATCGGCAATTCCCGCCATCATGTGCAGTCGCCTCGTGCCGCTGACCACCGCATAGTCCAAAGCTTGATCGACCGAATGCTCGAACGCCTCGCGACGATCGGGCAGACAGGCCAGCCCCCTGTCGCCAGCCGTCCAGTCACCGGGCGACAGATTGAAGAGCGCCGGCTCCAGACCATTCGACGACAGGAGTTCGGCGAACTCTTTCACCTCCAGCTCATAGGGAAAAAGGCACTCGACCGCATTAAAGCCGGCAATCCGGGCAGCGGCAAAACGCTCCCGGAATGGCAGCTCGGTAAACATCATGGTCAGGTTGGCGGCAAAACGCGGCACGAATTCCTCCCGCTTGGTCTACGGAAAGGACGTAGAATCGAAGAACGCCGGTGGCAAGCCCGCCCGCTCGCCCGCCGGCGCTCCTGTCCGCGACATCAGCCGCGGAACAGATATTCTTCTCGCGAGGCCGGTTTCATTTCGATGGAGAAGCCCGGCAGCTTCGGCGGCATATAGGCCGCATTGCGGATGTCGCAGGGCTCGATGAAATGCTCGTGCAGATGATCGACATATTCGATCACCCGTCCCTCCATCGTGCCGGAAACGGCCACGAAATCGATCATCGACAGATGCTGCACATATTCGCACAGCCCCACACCGCCGGCATGCGGCCAGACCGGTAGATTGAACTTGGCGGCCAGCAGCAACACGCCCAGTACTTCGTTGAGACCGCCCATGCGGCAGGAATCGATCTGCACGATGTCGATGGCGCCATTGGCGATCATCTGCTTGAAGATGATGCGGTTCTGGCACATTTCCCCAGTCGCCACCTTCACCGGGGCCACGGCCTCGCGGATGACACGATGGCCGAAAACATCATCGGGACTTGTCGGCTCTTCGATGAAGAACGGCTTACAGAACTGGAGTTTCTTGACCCAGTCGATGGCCTGGTTGACTTCCCAGACCTGATTGGCGTCGATCATCAGGTAGCGGTCCGGACCAACCACTTCGCGAGCGATTGTCAGACGGCGGATATCATCCTCAAGATCGCGACCGACCTTCATCTTGATATGCTTGAAGCCGGCATCGACAGCCTCCTGGCACAGACGACGCAATTTGGCATCGTCATAGCCGAGCCAGCCGGCCGAGGTCGTGTAGCAGGGATAGCCGGTCGCTTCGAGCTGGGCGATACGCTCGGCCTTGCCGCCTTCGGCCTTGCGCAGGATGGCGAGTGCCTCGTCCCGCGTGATCGCATCGGTCAAGTAGCGGAAATCAACGATATCGACGATCTGTTCCGGCGTCATGTCCGCCACCAGCCGCCAGACCGGCTTGCCGGCTTGCTTTGCCAGGAGATCCCAGACAGCATTGACCACCGCACCGGTTGCCAGATGCATGGCCCCCTTGTCGGGTCCGATCCAGCGCAACTGGCTGTCGGAGGTGACATGGCGCCAGAAACGGCCCGGATTTTCCAGCACCCAGTCGAGATCGAGCCCGACAACCAGATGCCGCATGGCGTTGATCGCCGCGCAGCAGATATCGTTGCCGCGACCGATCGTGAATGTCAGCCCGTGACCCTCCAGCCCCTCCTTGTCGGTCGAGAGGATGACATAGGCGGCAGAATAGTCGGGATCCGGATTCATGGCATCGGAGCCATCAAGGCCCATGGATGTGGGAAAGCGCAGATCGAGGCTTTTAAGGTCAGTAATCCGGGTCACGGGCAGTTCTCTTGTTTTTCTGGTTGTCTCAGACGTCAGCGATGAAGGTCTGCTTCTGGGTGCCAAGTCCTTCGATGCCGAGTTCGACGACATCGCCGGGCTTGAGGAAGCGCGGCGGCTTCATGCCGAGACCGACGCCCGGCGGCGTGCCGGTGGAAATCACATCGCCGGGATGCAGGCTCATGAACTGGCTGAGGTAGGACACGAGATGTTTGACGCCATAGACCATGGTTTTCGAATTGCCATCCTGCACCTTTTCACCATTGACGGTGAGCCACATGGGAAGCGCCTGCGGATCGGCAATCTCGTCCTTCGTCACCAGCCAGGGGCCGATCGGGCCGAATGTGTCGCAGGATTTGCCCTTGGTCCACTGGCCCTGGCGCTCGGTCTGGAAGGCGCGTTCGGACACATCGTTGATGGTGCAATAGCCGGCGACATAGTCGAGGGCATCATCTTCGGAGACGTATTTCGCCGTCTTGCCGATGATGACGCCGAGTTCGACTTCCCAGTCGGTCTTTTCCGAACCGCGCGGGATCAGCACATTGTCATTCGGACCGCAGATAGCCGAGGTCGCCTTCATGAAGATGATCGGCTCGGAAGGAACAGTCGCATTGGTTTCGGCGGCATGGTCCGAATAGTTGAGACCGATGCAGATGAACTTGCCGGTTCCGGCGACGCAGGCCCCGATCCGTTCCCCAGCCGACAAGACCGGCAGGCTCGCAGGATCGATCGCAGCGATCTTCGCCAGACCGTCAGGAGAAATCGCGGCACCGCCGATATCGGCCACATGGGCGGAAAGATCGCGGATCGTGCCATCGGCGGCGAGAATTGCAGGTTTTTCGGCGCCCGGAGCACCAACGCGCATGAGTTTCATATCAATCTTCCTGTCTGTTAGATCGTCCAGCCGCCATCGATGGCATAGGCCTGACCGGTCGTGAATGTGGCGCCGGCGAGATAGACGGCGAGGTCGGCAATCTCTTCCGGCGTGCCGAGACGACCCATGGCCTGGCGCGCCATGAAGGCAGCCCGGGTGGCCTCGAAATCGCTGCCCTGCGCCCGCATGCGATCCTGCAGCGACGGGCTTTCCACCGTGCCGGGGCAAATCGCGTTGATCCGGATGCCCTGCGTCACATAGTCGGCGGCGACCGACTTCGTCAGTCCGATCACGGCCGCCTTCGTAGTCTGGTAGGCGAAGCGATTCGGCACACCCTTGATCGAGGAGGCGACCGAGGCGATGTTTATGATCGTACCATCCTTGCGGTCGAGCATGCCCGGAAGCACGGCGCGGATCGTCCGCACCATCGACTTGACATTGAGGTTGAGGGCGAAGTCGAGATCTTCGTCCTTCATCTCGAGGATCGACCCGGCATGAACGAAACCGGCCGCATTGACCAGAACATCGACCGGACCGATTGCGCCGAGGACGGATTTGACTTCCGCATCATCGAGCACATTCAGTTTGGTGGTGGCGATGCCGGTTTCCGCCGTCAGCTTGGCGAGAAGCTCGGTGTTGATGTCGGTCGCGTGCACGGTCGCGCCCGCCTGTGCGAAGGCTTCGGCGATCGCCCGTCCGATGCCTTGCCCCGCCGCCGTCACCACGACTGTCTTGCCGGAGAAATCCTTGCTCATTGTTCGTCCTTTCTGATCGGCTCAGGCCGTCTTGATCTTGCGTTCGACGATCAGGATATGATCGGCAGCGAGCACAACCTCGCCCTTCTGGTTGATCACTTCGCAGCGTTCCACCACCCGGCCGGAATCGGCGCGTTTGGGATCATCTTCCTTGGCGGAAATCGTCACCCGAGTCTTGATCGTATCGCCGATATGCACGGGACGGATGAAGCGCAGACGATCATATCCATAGGAGAAGGCAACAGGATTGATGAGCGAGGCCGTGAGCCCGACACCGATCGAGAAGACCATCGTGCCATGGGCGATCCGCTGGCCGCCGGGCAGCGTCTTGGCAAATTCCGCATCCATGTGATGCGGAAAGAAATCGCCGGTATGGCCGGCATGGACGACGAAGTCGGTTTCGGTGATCGTACGGCCGGTGGTCAGCCGCACATGGCCGAGTTCATAATCTTCGAAATAGATATATTGTTCCATGGTCTCAGGGTCTCTCGGCCAGCGGCGTCGCCGGCGTGGCATTCGATTGGTAGGCTGCTTCGACGAGAGCCATGGTCATCCAGGAATCCTCGACGGAGCTTACGAGTTCGGTGTCTTCACCGGTTGCGAACCGTTGCAGATTGGCCATGCGTCCAACGAAGGCATCCGGAAACCAGGCGCCCTTGAGCGGCACGTCGATCCAGTCATCCCCACCCTGGGGGCGGATCTGCAGAATATCCGGTTCGCCCTTCGGATAGTTGAGATTGACGCCAAGCTGAAGATAGGCAGCGCCTTCCGTGCCACAGACGCGGAATTCGCAGGCCTGGTATTTGCGGCCGAACTTGTGGTCATGATTGATCGAGAGCGCGCAGCGCACGCGATCGCCATAATCGAGGATCGCACTGGTGCGCGTCTGCGCCATCTCGTGGTTGGGATGGCCGAGCGAACGGGCATGGATGCCCTTGGGATCGCCAAGTATCTGGCGGATGAGATCGAGATAGTGGATCGAATGCATCGTGATTTCGATCCGCGGCAGCCCCTTGAGAAAGGCCCACAGCTCCCACGGCGTGTCGAGCGCCAGCCAGGCGTCGAAATCCACCACCTCACCCAGCAATCCCTTGGCGATCGCATCCTTGAGCGCCAGCATCATCGGCGCGAACCGCAACTGGAAATTCACCGCAGCCTTCAGGTTCTTGCGCCGGCAGATTTCGAGAATGATGGTGGCCGCAGCAAGATCAGCCCCCATCGGCTTCTGGATCAGCACGGCTGCTCCATCCGGGAGCGCTTCGAGAACCTTCGCATGCGCGGCCGGCGGGGTTGCCAGATCGAAGATCGCGCCTTCGACTGCGATTGCTTCCTCGACGGAGCGGAAAGCGGTCACACCCCAGGTTTCGGCGAGCCTCGAAGCCTTGTCGAAATCCGGATCGTAAAGACCGGCGACCGGAAAGCCACCCTTGCGATAGGCCGGGAAATGCGCATCTCCAACGATCGAGCCGGCACCGAACGTCACGATCGGGCGCGGATTGCTCGGCAGCGGCCAGGATTGGGCGAGAGAGTTGGGGTCGAACAGAGCCGTCATTTTTCACCCCTCACCAACTTCGGCCAAGGGTTCGCCATGCTCACCCGGCCTTCGTATCCTCTCCCGCAAGGGGAGAGGTATAGACCTCTGCGCTCGGTCGCCCCTTTTACGAGAGGTCGCGGCAGGATTACCTCTCCCCTTGCGGGAGAGGATAGCAAGTCCGCGCAAGACGAAGTCGAGCGCATGGACGCGCTTGGTGAGGGGTGAAAACCGTGAGTGGCCACCGGCTCAATCATGATGGAACACCTCTTCCATCTCGGCCCACCACTCGCCCTCCTTGCGGGTCGAGAGAGGGTTCTGGCAGGGCATGCACACAGCCCACCAGTCCTGCGTGGTGGGGTCTGCCGCCATCTTCGCCATATCGGCGGCAAAATCGCTGCCATGATATTCGAAATAGGAGAACAGCAGGTTCTCCGGCTCCTTAAGGAAAATCGAATAGTTGCGGATGTTGCAGGCCGAAATCATCTTCAGCACATCTGGCCAGACGGCCGCATGCAGCCGTTTGTATTCGGCGATCTTTTCGGCGTTAAGACCGATGACACTGCCCTTGCGCTCCATCTCACACCTCCCCTGTGAACGTCGCGGTGAATTCCGGAATCGATCGGCGGCGCACTTCTTCCCAGTCCCAGTCGATGCCGATACCCGGCTCCGACGGAGCCAGCGCATGGCCATCCACGATCGCCATCTTCGCACCGGTGATCTCGTCGAGCTGCGGAATATATTCGACATATTTGCCGTTCGGCACCGCGCAGGTGAGGCTCACATGCAGTTCCATCAGGAAATGCGGGCAGACCGGAATGTCGAAGGCTTCCGCAGCATGCGCCACCTTGAGCCAGGGCGTGATGCCGCCGATCCGGCCGACATCGACCTGAACGATGGAGCATGCGCCCTTCTGCATATATTCGCGGAAATGGCGAATGGAGTAAAGCGATTCGCCCACTGCGATCGGCGTCGCGGTCGAGGCACTCAGTCTGGTATGGCCATCGATGTCATCGGCCGCCATCGGCTCCTCGATCCAGGCCAAATCGATCGCTTTCAGCCGCTCGGCACGGCGGATCGCCTCATCCAGCCGGAAGCCCTGGTTGGCATCCGTCATGATCTCATAACCGTCGCCGACCGCGGCCCTGACGGCTTCCAGCCGCGCGAGATCTTCAGAACCGTGCGGCTTGCCGATCTTGACCTTCGAGCCATTGAAGCCCTTGGCCTTGGCGGCGAGCGCATCGTCCACCAGCGCCTGTGTCTCGATATGGAGCCAGCCGCCTTCGGTCGTATAAAGCGGGCAGCGATCCTTGGCGCCGCCGGCAAGCTTCCAGAGCGGCAGTGCCTGCTTTTTCGCCCGCAGGTCCCATAGTGCCGTATCGATCGCCGCCAGGGCGATCGCCGTGATCGCGCCGATCGTGGTTGCATGGGTCGCGAATTCGAGATCATGCCAGATCGCTTCAATACAGTCGGCATCACGGCCGATGATCCGTGGGATCAGATGATCGGCAAGCAGCCGCATCACCGACGAACCACCGGTTCCGATCGTGTAGGAATAACCGGTACCGACAGCGCCATCGCTATCGGTAATGGTCACGATCGGCGTTTCCTGGCTCACAAAACTCTGGATCGCGTCGGTCCGCTTGACCTTCGGCACCAGGTCGACCATCCGGATGTCAACTTTTTCGATCCTTGCCATGATCAGGTCCTGAGGGTCTTGCCGGTCTGGGCGTCAAACAGATGCGCCTGCGACAGGTCGAAACTCATGTTGACCACGTCACCCGGACGGAGATTGCGCGGATTCAGCATGCGCGACACCCAGTCACGACCGGTGAATTCGGCAAAGACCAGCGTCTCGTTGCCGAGCGGTTCGGTGATTGAGACCTTGAGATCGGCCTGATGGACTTCATGCGCTTCACCGGAATGCAGTCCGTGCCCCGTCGGATAGACATCGTCCGGGCGCAATCCGAAAACGACCTTCTGTCCATTGACGAGGCTATCGCGGAACTGGGCCGGAATGGGCAGGCTATCGCCATTGGCGAAGACGATCCGTCCGTCGCTGATCTGGCCCTCTTCGAGGTTCATCGGCGGTGAACCGATGAAGCCGGCAACGAACCGGGTGGCGGGGCGCTTGAACACCTCATCCGGCGTTCCGACCTGCTCGATGTAACCGTCGCGCATGATGACGATCCGGTCCGAAAGCGTCATCGCTTCCACCTGGTCATGCGTCACATAGACAACGGTGGAATTGACCTTGGCATGGAGCTTCTTGATCTCGGTGCGCATCTGCGTTCTGAGCTTGGCATCGAGATTGGACAGCGGCTCGTCGAACAGGAAGACATCCGGATTGCGTACGATCGCGCGGCCCATGGCAACGCGCTGGCGCTGACCACCGGAAAGCTGTGCCGGCCGCCGGTCGAGCAGATGGGTGAGGTCGAGCGTTTTCGCCGCATCGTCGACGCGGCTTGCTATTTCAGTCGGCGACTGGCCAGCGATCTTGAGCGAGAAGCCCATATTCTCGCGCACGGTCATATGCGGATAAAGCGCATAGGACTGGAACACCATGGCGAGATTGCGCGAACGCGGCGGCAGGTCGTTGACCACCGTGCCGCCAATCTCGATCGCACCGCCGGAAACATCTTCGAGGCCGGCGATCATGCGCAACGTCGTCGACTTGCCGCAGCCGGACGGGCCGACAAGCGCGATGAATTCGCGATCTGCGACCTCGAGATTGATCCCGTGGACGACTTCCAGGGCGCCGTAGCGCTTGACCAGGTTTTTCAGAGAGACTGTGGCCATTTTTTCAACCCTTGACGGCGCCGGAGGTCAATCCGGATACGAGATGTTTCTGTACAGCGAAGGTGAGAAGCAGTGCCGGAATGATCATCACGACGGCGAGCGCGCACATGCCGCGCCAGTCGATGGTGAATTCGGCGGTGTAATCGAGGAGCCCGACCGGCAGGGTCTTGGAATTGACCGAGCGGGTGAGGTTCGAAGCGAGGGCGAACTCGTTCCACGACGTGAGGAAGGCGAAGATACCCGAGGACGCGATGCCGGGGCCCGCGAGCGGGAATTCGACCTGCCAGAAGGCCTGCCAGCGTGTGCAGCCATCGATCTGGGCAGCTTCGGCGAGATCCTTCGGCACCTGCCGGAAAAAGCCGTCGATCAGCCAGATGGTGAAGGGCACGTTGAGCGCGACATAGGCGAGGATGAGGCCGAAATGCGTATCGAGAAGGCCGAGTTTCGCATAGACGAAGAAGAGCGGCAGCGAGAGCGCAATGCCGGGCACCGTCCGCGTCAGCATCAGGCCCAGGAACCAGCCGCCCTTGCCGGGAAAGCGGAACCGGGCAAAGGCGTAACCGCCGGACATGCCGATGGCGATGGCAATCACCGTCGATGTAACCGACACGATCAGCGAGTTGCGGAAATAATCGAGCACGGGGATACCGCCCTTGCCGACGCCGGAGAACATGGCGACATAGGCATCGAACGACAGTTCGTTCGGAATCCAGACCGGCGGCTTGGCCATGATTTCAACGGTCGGCCGGAGCGAGGACAGAACGATCCAGAAGCCCGGCAGGCAGATGACCGTCATCGCCAGGAAGAGGCCGATGAAATGGCCGATCTTCAGGAGGCGGCGACGCAGTCGGTGGGAATTGTTGTTTTCCATGGTCACCACTCCGTACCGACCTGGAGGCGGGCTGCGGCCAGCTTGCGATAGAAATAGACGGTAAAGACGATCGACAGCAGAATCGAGAAATAGGCCATGGCATTGGCCATGCCCATCTTCGCATCCGAATAGGCGGTCCGCGCCACTAGCGTCCAGAGCAGTTCTGTGCGACCGGCCGGACCGCCATCGGTCATGATCTTGACGATGTCATAGGCACGGGCGACGTCGAGCGAGCGGATCGTCATGGCAATGAAGGCAAAGGGCATGATGAAGGGCCAGGTGACATAGCGGAAGGTCTGGAACGGCGTGCAGCCATCCACTTTCGCGGCCTCGATCGGTTCCTTCGGCATGGCGAGCAGACCCGCCAGGATGAGGATCGCAAAGACCGATGTCGATGACCAGATTTCGGCTACGGCAATCGAGAAGAAGGCAAGGTTGCCGTCGATGAGCCATGGAATGGCCGTGTTGGTAATCCCGAGCGCCTGCAACGCATTGTTCACGAGCCCGACATTGTCGTTGAACATGAACTTGAACTGGAAGCCGACAAGCAGCGGCGAGAACATCATCGGGAACATCATCAGCGTACGCAGGATGCGCTGGCCGCTGGTCGCCTTTTCGACAAGCATGGCAAGGCCGAGGCCGAGCAGCATTTCGAGGTTCAGAGCCACTGTCAGCAGCACGACCGTTCTCAGGAATGCCACCCAGAAATCCCAATCCGCCAGCAGTTTGGCGTAGTTGCGGAACCCGATGAAAGTCCAGATCGTCTCAGGCTTGGTCAGCCTGAACGGTGTGAAACTCGAATAGAAGGACAGGATCAGCGGTACGATGACCACTGCGGCAAGAACCAGCGCCGCGGGCAGAAGCAATAATAGCGGCGCGGAAGATTTCCATCCTCTCATCCGTGGCACTCCGGCAAATTCAGATCAGAATAAACAGATAGCGCAATGGCTTTCCGTTGCGAATGGCGACCTCAGTCGGGCCGCCTAAAAAAGTCGGGCGCATTCCAGACGGAATACGCCCGACTGGGGGAGGATCTTAAAGCGCGCCGGCTTCCTCGAGAATTTCTGTTGCCTTCTTGGCAGCGTCATCAAGAGCCTGCTTGGAGGTCTTGTCGCCAAGGATGGCAGCCTGAAGTTCCGGATAGACGGCGTTGGAGATTTCGATCCACGACGGGGTCTGCGGTACCGGGAAAGCATGCTGGGCAGCTTCCTGGAACGCCGACAGGACTTCCTTGCGGAACGGATCGCTCTCGGCCTGCTTGATGTTGTATTCCCAGACGGCCGTACGGGTCGGCAGCGGGCCACCGGCCGATTCCAGCTTCTGGCTGTCTTCGTTGGTCAGGAACCAGACGAGCGAAGCAGCTGCATCCTTGTTGGCGCAGGATTCGGTGACCGAGAAGCCATGGTGACCGGACCAGCCGGTGCGCTTGCCCGACGAACCGGCCGGCTGCACCTTCACGCCGACATTGCCGGCAACCTTGGACGACTTCGGATCGTTGAAGAACCCGGCCCAACCCGGCCAATCGAGATTGAGGGCGATGGTGCCCGACGCAAAGCCCTGGCCGAGATCGTCCCAGAGATAGTTGGTGGTACCGGCCGGCACTGCCTTGTTCTTGTACATGCGGACGAACCAGTCGAGCGCGCGCACGCCGGCTTCCGAATTGAAGGCCGGCTTGCCTTCGGCATCGAGATACTCGCCGCCTTCAGCAACCAGCATTTCGTAGAAGCGACCGTTGATAGCTTCCTCCTTGCCTGCGAACTGGGTGCCGTAGAAATCCGGCGGATTGGAGAAGAACTCGGCCTGGTCGGCGAGATCGGCCCAGGTATCCGGCGGCACGAGATCGCGGCCATACTTGGCCTTGAAGGCGGCCTTCTTGGCTTCGTCCTGATAGAGGCTCTTCTGATAGTAGAGAGCGGAAACGTCGAACTGCGCGCGCGGCAGCATGACGAGCTTGTTGTCGAGCGTCGACGCCATGATCGTGGCCGGCACGAAACCATCGATTTCCGACTGCGGCAGAAGTGCGCTGAGATCGGTATAGATGTCCGGGTATTGCGGCGCGAACGACGAATGGTTCGACCCAACGCACCAGGTGATGCTGTTGGATGCGATGTCCGACTTGATTTCCTTGTCGAGTTCGAAATGGTTCTTCTTCGACAGAATGTTGACCTTGGCACCGGTCAGCTTTTCCCATTCGCCGATCCGGGCATAAAGGCCCTCATACTGCTGGCCGCCGATCAACTTGGCGTCGATCGTCACCCCGTCAAACTTACCGGGAAGCTCGGCAGCAATCGCCACCGCCCCGAAGGCCATCAGACCGATGGCGCCGGCGGAAACGCCGGCAAGCAATTTTTTCATGACTTCCTCCCAAAATCCGTTTCGGCCACCAGCCTTGGGGCCACAAACAAAACTCTCACCCATGAGAGTTTCATTCATATATAAACAGTTCATTCACAAGCCGTCAAGCCCGCCGTTGATTCAAATCCGATCTTCGCATATGAAGATGCTAATTCACCTGGAGGGGCGCATGGATTCGGAAGACAATGATCGCTATCGCGCACCCGCACTGGACAAGGGCCTCGACATCATCGAGCTCTTGTCAGGTATAGAAGGTGGCCTGACCCAGGCGGAAATCGCCAAGCGCCTCGGCAAGAACGCAAATGAATTCTACCGCATGCTCGACCGGCTCGTTCGCCGCGGCTACGTGACCCGTCTCGATGGAGACCGCTACTCGCTGTCGCTCAAGCTGTTCGGTCTGGCACAGCTGATTGCGCCTGTTCGCCGGCTCGCCTCCTATGCCACGCCATTGATGCGGGCGCTGGCGGATGCCACGCGCCAGGCCAACCAGCTCGTGGTGTTCGATCGTGGTGCCGCCGTGGTGATCGCCCAGCAGGAGGCGCCCGGATACTGGGGCATTTCCATTCGCGTGGGCTCCCATATCAGCCTCTATAATACCGGCTCCGGCCATATCCTTCTCGCCTTCCATTCGCCGGACGAGCGGGCCATGATGATGCAGGAATATGAGGGGTCGGCCGAGGCGGCACCGGAACTGAAACCGGAATTCTTCACCCGGCTCGACCAGATCCGCGAGCGCGGCTACGAAATGATGCCCTCATCGCAGACCGCCGGCGTCGTCAACCTGTCAGCTCCGATCCTGGGGCCGGATGGACGGGCAATCGCGGCCCTGACGGTTCCCTACATTACCCTGATCAACACGCCCGATGCGCCCGACATGTCGGAAACGATCCAGTTGCTGCTGGCCACCAGCCACAAGCTCGCGCACCAGGTTGGATTAGACATTACCCCGATCGCATAATTCTTATTTGAAGATATAATTTCTATTTGAATAATAGGGCCGCGCATGCCAGCATGACCGCCGGGATGACCTTGCCATTTCGGAAGCCAGTCAAACGGCATGAGGCTCCGAATGGATCAGGGCGGAGAAGCCGTGACGGAAGCGGTGCGCAACGACGCATCGCAGGGAGGAAACAGGATGATCATCGACACGCATCTGCACATCATCGACCTTGAGGCATTGCATTATCCATGGCTGGGCAGCGTTGAAGCGCTCAACCGGATGTTCCGCTACGAGACCTATGCGGCGGAAGCACGAAAGGTCGGTATCGCAGCGACGCTTCACATGGAGGTCGACGTTGCCGAAACGGAGATCGTTGCCGAATCGGATTACATTTCGGGCCTTGCAGCGCAACCGGGCAGCCTGCTGGTCGGCGCCATTGCCTCCTGCCGTCCGGAGCAGGATGGCTTTGCCCGCTATCTCGATCTCGTCCGTGAGAAGGCCATCGTCAAGGGCTTTCGCCGCGTCCTGCATGTGATGCCGGACGATCTGTCGGAAAGCGCGCTCTTTCGCGAAAACATCAAGCGTCTTTCCGGCACCGGCCTGACCTTCGATCTTTGCGTTCTTCCACACCAGATGGAGCGGGCCATCGCCCTCGTCGATCTCGCACCCGATGTCACCTTCATCGTCGATCATTGTGGTGTCCCGGATATCAAGGGCGGCAACATTGATGGCTGGAATAAGGGAATTTCCGAAATCGCCCGGCGCCCCAACGTGATTGGCAAGCTTTCCGGCATCTCCATCTATGGCGATGGCGAAAACTGGTCGGTGGAAACACTGCGCCCCTATGTCGAGCACACGATCGGCAGCTTCGGTTTCGATCGCATGGTCTGGGGCAGCGATTGGCCGGTCTGCACGCTCGCTGGGTCTCTTTCGACCTGGGTTGCCGCAACGCATGCCTTGCTTTCCGGCGTATCGCCCGAAGACAAAGCAAAGCTGCTCTCGGGCAATGCCCGAAAGCTCTGGAACCTGTC
This sequence comes from Fluviirhizobium alvei, assembly GCF_030551875.1. Lineage (GTDB taxonomy): Bacteria > Pseudomonadota > Alphaproteobacteria > Rhizobiales > Rhizobiaceae > Rhizobium_E > Rhizobium_E alvei. Next base: position 360,709 of record NZ_JAUOZU010000007.1, read on the forward strand.
TGTCTGAAGAAGGCAATCGTAATGAGCACTGTCGGAATCGAAAGCACATTCCCCCGCACCATGCCCGAAGATCATGCCCGCTTGCCCGTGTGGAATGCGGAAAACTGGTTCTACGAGGATTTCGAGATCGGTCACAAGATCCGCTCGCTTCGCCGCACCATATCGGAAGGCGAGAGCATGCAGTTCAATGCGCTCGTGCTCGATATGCATCCCTATGTCGGCGACCAGATCTTTGCCGAAACCGAAGGCCTGTTCGGCAAGCGGCTGGTCGCGGGTGCCTTCGTCTTCTCAGCCGGGCTCGGGCTCGTCGCCACCAACTGCGTCAATGCCTTCTCTTATGGCTATGACAAGCTGCGCTTCATCAAGCCCACCTTCATCGGCGACACGATCTACACGATCCGCACCAATCTTTCGAAGGAGCCCAAATATGCGGAACTCGGCCTGATCCGCGCATCCTACGAGGTCTTCAAGGGCGAAGGCGAACTGGTGCTCTATTGCGAGCATATTCAGACGGTGAAATATCGGCCAAGAGCAGAAGCCTGACCTTGACCGGTCACCCAACTGTGTCGTCGTGCATCAGGCGGCCTTTGCCTGACGGATCTGACGCATCGCGTCGCGAATGACAATGGCGCCAAAATCGGCATTCATATGGGCGAAATCATCGTCCTTGTGCTTCGGCGCCCGCTCAGAGAGGCGGACGGACCCAACAGAGAAGCGCTCATCCGTGAAGCAAGGCGGAACGATGGTTTCCACCGGCTGATCGAGCACCATCGCATAGGGAGCAATCATCGCGCGCACCGCACCACGAAAACGCTCGATCATCGGCCCGGCCGCGCCGGTCCGCATCGCACGCCTGAAGAAGAAACCTTTCGGATGTTCCAGAATGGATTTCGAAAAGAGCGGGTTCGGAATATAGAAAAGCGGCTTTCCGGCCTTTTCCGCCAGTTCCCGCATCACCGCCACTGCCATCGTCTGTTCAATCTGTCGCTTGAGCAACCTGTCCATAAAGCCCTTCGATACAAGCGCAGTCTCGTTCACGCGCTCCCCCAAAGGAGAGAAATGCTTGAAAACATTCTCGAAACGTGGCCAGCCGCCGAGGCATCCCACCACGCAAATGGCTTCATATCTGGCGATGTCGATATGATCTGCCTTACCGGTCATGACGAAGCTGTCACGAACCTCCTGTGCATCAGAGACGAGTTGCCCCTCCTCGATCCGCGTCGAAAACAGCCCTCGGCCACGTGCTCCGAAGATGTCGATCTGGTCTTTGAATTCAGCCCCCCCGTCGGTATCGAGCCCGAGCCGAAGGCTGGCGACATGGGAGTCCCCGATAAAGCAAACCTGTTTATTCATTGACCAAATGCCTCAAGCAATGCTTCTTCACAGACAACGTCGTCTTTCGACCGGCGTCTCGCCCTCATCCCGCTACCCTTGCGTTTTCCGCCCTCGGAAGCCTCATCCGATCCGGCCTGCACGCCATCTTCGGCGACCGGTTCGGCCGCTCCCGCCCGCGCCGGGTGTTCGGCGAAGAATGAGGCCATCACGGTCTCGACGCCCGTCGGATTGACCGAGCGCAGGTTCGGCTCGAAAAAATAGGAACGCACATTCGGCGCCATGATGATCTCGTAGGACGGAAAATAATCGACATTGTCGAATTCTTCGCTGAGTTCGGTGCAGACTGTACGCAGCAACGATTTCGATCGCATCGTTGCCACCAGCACGTGGTTTTCAGATGCAGTCGCCGTCAGCGGCACGGGCGAAACCGTCAAGATGAAACGCATGTTGGGATTGATCGCCAACAGCTTTTCGCGCACCTTGACCATGTCGCCATGAACATCTGAAAACTTGAGATTGCGGAAGCGGAAAATCGCAGGATCGAATTCTCCAGCAATAACACCCGGACAGGTGGGATAGACAATGCCGTTGTCGATCCGCTCCCAGGTTTCGGTCAGGCCGAGCGTAAAGATAAGCACATCGGTCTTCGCAAACATCTGAGAAACGAGGCCCAGATGATATTTTCGATGTTCGAGCACTTCTTCAATCGTATCGAGGCCTTCCGGCTCGACAGCAGGTCGCAACGCGTCGTAATAGCGCCCATTCTTTTCCCAAACATCGGTCTCGCGCACCGTCCCGGTTTCGCAATCCTCAATCAGCTGCAACAACTGCCTCGCCGTATAAAGATTGCCGTAACGCGCCGAATAGATGCCGTATCCGAAATCGCTCGCCAGACCGGCATCGACCCAGGCCGGCACCGGTTCCATATCGATGGTCCGGTACCCGTTCTTGCGCAAGCTTCGAGCCACATGCTGGGCGAAACAGGAACCGGCGGTGGCAATGTTGGCGTCGAAATCGATATCGAACTTCTTTTTGTAGAGCCTCTTCATATTCACGGCATGAACATCAGCCACGCCGCTACGCCAGTATTTCGACGAATCCAGTTTACTATAGGGATTGGCCATATTGGTCTCCAGAAACTCATGCCCCGCCACAAGGCAGCCTTGCGTTGTGTATGCCCTCACCCCAGTCCGGTCAAGCATCAGCATACTTCGACAAAGCCAAACTTAAGGCTGTCAAGCGAGCAGAATCAATGGGGAAGACACGCCACAACTTTGTGAAGACTGAGGCGCCGTGCCGCGGATCTTCAAAGGGAGCACTGGATGGAAAGTGGGCGACGACTATCCCTCGCCCTCCTTCGTCGCTCAAGTCCCGCTCAGACGAAACATCCGGTTGAGGTCGGCCACCACGGTTTCCGCCGCCTCGCCGGATTTCAGCCCCGCATTGAGCCGCACCGACGCAGCATGCTGGAACGCCATATAGCCATTGTGGCGTGGGCGCACCCAGGCGCCTTCAAGCGTCGGACGCGTGTTGATGTAAAAATCCGCGGTCGCATCATTGACCGTTTCATCTTCCCAGGCCGCGGCGTGGCCCGGCTGACCACCGGCAGCGGCATAGGGGCCGCGCTGAACCTCGCCGCTGGCGATCCAGTAGGCGAAATCGATCGCGGCTTGCTTTGCCGCGGAAAATGCCGAAACAGCGATACCGGTGCCACCGAGTGCTGACCCCGCCGGACCGATGACGCCGGCTTCCGGAATGTCGGTGAAGCTCAGCACATGCGGGCGGAAACCCTCGATCGCATAATTGACATAGCCGTATATATAGGGCGAGCAGGCAATGACGCTACCCTTCTCAGCCATCTTTTCCGAAACCGCGATCGGATCCATCTCGAAAGCGGCCGGATCGATCATCGACACGAGTTCGGCAATCATCTGATAGGCGACGATGCCGGTTTCCGTATCGACGAGATCGCCACCGGCCTCAGTGCTGCAGGGTGCCATCAGGTTGGCGCACAAAGTATAGAAGGTCATGAGCGAATGCGGCGGCCGCAGCGCGAGCAGAACGCCGCCCTGCTCTGCAAGTTCCAGCACATCGTCGAAAGTTTCGCAGGGATCGGCAAGGTCGTCGCGAAAGGCCTGAACCTGGGTGGCCGCATCGATCGGAAAGGCCCATTGCCGGCCCTGCCAATTGTAACTGCGGAAGGATTCGCCCACCGAACCGGCCGAAAGCGCCTGCAGCTCGGCTTCACGACCATCGATATCGAGCGGTTCCAGGCAGTTTTCGTCGGTGATCTGGCCAACATGCGGATGATCGATGACGATCAGATCGTATTGACGCGCCAGTTCCTCGACCGAAAAACTTTCGAAATCCTGCAGAGAGCGTTTGTCCCATTCGATCTCGACGCCGGTCTTCTGCTGCCAGAGACGCGCGCAGGCCACCATCGGATCATAGCCACGCGGATGGCTCCAGGTCATGCCTTTCAGCTTCACCGGCGCGCTCACAGGCCGAACTCCGAACGAATAAGGTCGGAATGCTCACCCACAAGCGGAGCAGCGCGATTGCCATGCGGCCGCGCGCCATTCACCCGGATGGGCGAAGATGTTGTCAGGATCGACACATTGTCTTCCCGTTCGACTGTCTGCAGAATGTCCATCACCTTGAAACCGTCATGCGCCATAAGCTCCTCCCAATTGAGGACGCGCGCGCACCATATATCGGCCGGCTCGAGGATTGAAAGCCACTCATCCACGCTTTTCGTCGCAACCTTGTCGGCAATGATGCGCTTGATCGTATCGCGCTCGCCGAACCAGCTGGAAGGATCGTCACGATAGGGCGCGAGATCCCCGATATCCATGAGATCCTGCAATCGCGAGATCGGCGTCATGGCAATGGCGATATAGGCATCGGCGGCCTTGTAGACGCCGTAAGGCGCCGAAAGATAGGCGTGCGCAGAACGGAATTCCGAGCGCTTCGGCATCCGTCGTCCATCATTGAGATAGGTGGTCAGCACTTCGAACTGGAAATCGACCAGCGCTTCGAGCAGGCTGGTTTCCACATGGCTGCCCTTGCCGGAAATGCCCTTGCGGACCAGTGCCGCCAGAATGCCCTGACAGATCGCGGCGCCGGCCAGCATATCACCCACAGCAAGGCCGAACGGCACCGGCCCCTGCCCTTCATCGCCGTTGAGCCACATGACGCCGGAACGCGCCTGCGCCAGAAGGTCCTGGCCCGGACGCTTCACCCAGGGCCCTTCCTCGCCATAACCACTGATCGAAGCATAGACGATCGAAGGATTGATCGCCTTGACCGATTCATAATCGAGGCCGAGCCGCTCGATGACGCCGGGGCGGAAATTCTGGATCATCACATCGGCACGCGCGAGCAGCTTGCGCAACGCCGCCATGTCCGCCTCGTTCTTCATATCGATCGCGAGGCTCTGCTTGCCGCGGTTGATCGCATGAAAAATCGTGGAATCGCCGCCGATTTCGGTGTCGCTCAGATAGAGCCGACGCGAGAGATCGCCACCATCCGGCCGCTCGACCTTGATCACCCGCGCACCCAAATCCTGCAGCCTCAGCGAACAGTAGGGCCCGGACAGAAACTGGCTCATGTCCACGACAAGCAGCCCCTCGAGCGGCATTTCAACGACATTATTCATATATGATGCTTCCAGACCCTATGGACGGCTGATTTTCAGCCATCGCCTCCCATTTCCTTCTTATGTGAATAATCTATTCAAATATGGGAGTCTTTGCAAGCGGACAGCGAAAAATCTTGAGCGATGGGAGGATCGATCCCGACAAAGGGATGTGAAACGGCGGTTGCTTCGATGAATGGCTAGCCAACCCAATTTTCTTCACTTGCGATTTGGCAAATTCGAAGGCGAAATGCTGCAACGTTTCCAGCCAAGAGGATTTGACCATGGCCCTCGTGACCATCACCGGTTTCACCTACGGAGAATTCACCGGGACAAGCATCACCAACAGCGACCTCCTTGTGGACACGGGCGCCGTCGTCGTTGCCACAAGTAGCATCGCAGGATACGGAATTGCCGCCTCTGGAACCAGCCAGAGCATTGAAGTGAATGGTACGGTCTTCGGTCAACTCTGTTCGCTGTCAATGACGAATGGCAACAGCACTCTTCTGGGGCTCACACTCACAGTCGGCACGACCGGAACGCTTTCGTCCACGATTGAGGGAATGCTCCTTACTGGCTATGGCAACACCATTACCAATGCCGGTCATATCGCCGGCGGCTACGGTCTTTTTGTCCATGCGAGTTCCGGCGCAACGACGACCACCATCACCAACAGTGGTTCGATTGTCGGCCACATGCACAACCCGTCCAACGATTATCATGCCGGCATTGTCCATCTCGGTTCGGAGGAGATGGTCGTCATCAATACCGGTCTCATCAAGGGCTATTCGCGTTCGTACAACGCCAATGCTTTGTCGAGCGGCGTTGATGACATTACCAACAAAGGCGTAATGATCGGCGACATTCTGCTCGGAGATGGTGAAGACATCTATGGCGGACGTCTCGGCCGCGTCGATGGCGTGGTCTATGGCAATGCCGGAGCTGACCTGTTGCGTGGCGGCATCGGCGACGAAACGATCAATGGTGGCAATGACGCCGATGAACTTGAAGGCAATGGCGGCAACGACACGCTGGACGGAGGAAGCGGCGCCGATGCGATGGCGGGTGGCGCCGGCGATGACATCTATTTCGTCGATGATGCCGGAGACAGCGCCACCGAGGCCGCCGGCAATGGGACCGACATCGTCTACGCGACCGTGAACTGGGAACTCGCCGATCATGTCGAGCATCTCATCCTGAACGGCTCCGGAGACCTGAGTGCCACGGGCAATGCGCTTGCCAACGAGATCGCCGGCAACGCGGGCAACAACCAGATCGATGGCGGCGAAGGGGCCGATACGCTGGCCGGTGGCACCGGAAACGACAGCTACATCGTCGACGATTTGAACGACACCGTGATCGAGGAGGAGGACGGTGGCACCGACAGCATTTCCGCCTCGGTGACCTGGACACTTGGTGATCATGTCGAAAATCTTGTCCTCACCGGAATTGCGGCCATCAACGGCACCGGCAATGATCTCGACAATGAAATCACAGGCAACGATGCTGGCAACAGCCTGTCAGGGCTCGAGGGGAACGACATTCTCGTTGGCGGTGCTGGCAATGATGTGCTCGATGGCGGCTTGGGCACCGATACGATGAGCGGCGGCGCCGATGACGATGCCTATATCGTTGACGATGCCGGCGACGTCCTGACCGAACTGTCTGACCAGGGGACCGATACCGTATCCGCTTCGATCAGCTGGATCCTCGGGGCAAACTTCGAAAATCTCGTGCTGAACGGCAGCGGCGCCAACAACGGAACCGGCAACGAACTCGCCAACCAGATCACAGGAAACGCGGGCGAAAACACGCTCTCGGGTCTGGGAGCCGCCGATTCTCTCTTCGGAAATGGCGGCGCGGACCGGCTGATCGGCGGCGGCGGTGCCGACAACCTCAACGGAGGCAAGGGCGCCGACCAGTTCATCTTCCTTACATTGAGCGATTCAAAGCCAAGCGCTTCGGGACGCGATGTCATTTTCGATTTCATCCGCAAGCAAGGCGACATCATCGACCTCTCCGCGATCGATGCCAATTCCGGTCGCAATGGCGATCAGGATTTCGTGCTGATGGGCGAAACAGCCTTCACGGGCAAAGCCGGGCAACTGCGCTACCACCACAGCAACGGCGACACGGTTGTTCTGGCCGACACCAACGGTGACAAGAAGGCCGATTTTTCCCTCCAACTGGAAGGTGAACTCGATCTGGTGAGCGGAGATTTCAGCCTTTAGGCCTATTCCCTCAAGCCTTTGGTCTTTCGAGTTCGGCGCGGATTGCCTCACAATGTTCGCCGAGCTTTGGGGAGCGCCGGTCGAGCGCCAGTTCCGCGTTCGAGTAACGGATGGGGGACCTTAGGCCCGGAATGCCGTCCGGCTCGATTTTCATGCCGCGATGGATGAATTGCGGATCTTCGAAAACATCGGCGACCGTATTGATCGGGCCGGCGGGGACGCCCGCTTTTTCGAGCATGGAAAGAAGATCGTCGCGCGCAAAGGTCAGGGTGCGGGCTTCCATCCGCTCGGTCAGCTCGACACGATTGGCAACACGCGCCGCATTGGTCGTGAATTTTTCATCGGCTGCCATCTCGCCAAGACCGAGAAGCTCGGCAAGCCGGGCGAACTGTCCGTCATTGCCGCAGGCGATGATCAGATGGCCATCGCTAACCGGGAAGGTCTGGTAAGGCGCGATATTGGGATGGGCATTGCCAAGCCGCCGCGGCGCCTTGCCGGAAGCAAGAAAATTCATGGCCTGATTGGCGAGAACGCCGGTCATGCAATCGAACAGCGACATATCGATATGCTGGCCCTCGCCTGTCCGCTCACGCATCAGGAGAGCGGCCTGGATGGCGATGACGGAATAGACGCCGGTGAAAATATCGGCAAAGGCGACGCCGATCTTCTGCGGTTCGCCGTTCGGATCGCCGGTCAGGTCCATGATGCCGCCCATGCCCTGGATCATGAAATCGTAGCCGGCGCGCGCCGCATAGGGGCCGTCCTGACCAAAGCCGGTGATCGAGCAGTAGATCAGGCGCGGATTGACAGCCTTGAGACTGTCGTAGTCGAGCCCATACTTCTTCAAACCGCCAAGCTTGAAGTTCTCGATCAGCACATCGCTTTCGGCAGCGAGACGCAAGACGAGCGCACGCCCCTCCTCGGCGGTGAAATCGGCGGTGATCGATCGCTTGCCGCGATTGGCGGCATGAAAATAGGCCGCAGCGCGCTCGCCACCGTTGTCGATATAGGGAGGGCCCCATTTGCGGGTATCATCCCCTTCCGGGCTCTCGACCTTGATGACGTCGGCACCGAGATCCGCCAGCACCTGTCCGGCCCAGGGGCCCGCGAGAATGCGGGCAAGCTCAAGCACCTTGATGCCGGAAAGCGGGTGGTTAGCGCTCATGACGATGCGACCTCAGGATATGAAAAAGCGGAAGAAGGGCAAAGAGTGCCTGACCGAACAGGCCGAGAAGGCGCGGCGGCGTCAGATCGGACCAGTAGACAAGCATGTTGTCGACAAAGACGTAAGGACCGAACAGGCCAGCAAGCAGGCTTTCGGCAATCTGGAGGAAGAGAAACGAGAACAGGCCGATCTCGATACCATCGCCGATCGACAGCGGAGCGGATAGACGCACCACCCGTGCCGCGACCAAGGCGGAGAAGGCCAGCATGATCGGGATCTCGACCGCCACGGCTGCGAGATCGCCGATGACGGGCGCGAGGAAGAAGATCCTGAGCGCGCCCATGGCAAAACCGAGGAGGAAGACGATGGCCGTGTACAATCCCGAAATTCGCAAGAGCCTGGCCATCGTCAGGAACCTCAGAAGAATGCCTGAAGACCGGTCTGCGCCCGGCCGAGGATCAGCGCGTGAACGTCATGCGTACCCTCGTAGGTGTTGACCGTTTCGAGATTCTGGGCGTGACGCATGACATGGTAGCCGATCTGGATACCGTTGCCGCCATGCATGTCGCGGGCAGCACGGGCAATATCGAGCGCCTTGCCGCAATTGTTGCGCTTGACGATGGAGATCATTTCCGGCGCCAGCTTCTTCTGGTCCATCAGTTCACCGACGCGCAGCGATCCCTGCAGGCCAAGCGCGATCTCGGTCTGCATGTCGGCGAGCTTCTTCTGGTAAAGCTGGGTGCCGGCGAGCGGCTTGTCGAACTGCTTGCGATCCAGACCATATTGGCGGGCGCGGAACCAGCAATCCTCGGCAGCCCCCATGACGCCCCAGGAAATGCCGTAGCGGGCACGGTTGAGGCAGCCGAAGGGACCGGCAAGACCCGAAACATTCGGCAACAGCGCATCTTCGCTGACTTCGACGCCATCGAGGACGATCTCGCCGGTGATGGAAGCGCGCAGCGACAGCTTGCCGCCGATCTTCGGCGCCGACAGGCCCTTCATGCCCTTTTCGAGCACGAAACCACGGATCTTGTTGTCATGGGCTTCGGACTTCGCCCAGACGACGAAAACGTCGGCGATCGGGGCATTGGAAATCCACATCTTGGAGCCGCGCAGGCGATAACCGCCGGCAATCTTTTCCGCGCGCGTCTTCATGCCGCCGGGATCCGAACCGGCATCCGGTTCGGTGAGGCCGAAGCAGCCGATCAGATCGCCCGAGACGAGACCCGGCAGATACTTCTTGCGCTGCTCATCGGAGCCATAGGCATAGATCGGGTGAATGACGAGCGAGGACTGCACGCTCATCATCGAGCGGTAACCGGAATCGATCCGCTCCACTTCGCGCGCCACAAGCCCGTAAGCCACGTAGGAGGCATTGGCCGCGCCATATTCTTCCGGAAGCGTGACGCCGAGCAGACCCGCCTGCCCCATCAGCTTGAACAGAGCCGGATCCGTCTTCTCCTCGAGATAGGCTTCCTCGACGCGCGGCAGAAGCTCGGCCTTGGCAAAGGCAGCCGCCGAATCGCGAATCATGCGTTCGTCTTCGGAAATCTGTTCATCGAGCAGGAAAGGATCATTCCAGGAAAAAGGCGATTTGTCGCTCACGTCATATCCTCCAGATTGGATGCGCAGTTTTCGCGCGCTTCGCCCAACATTTCAAACCATATTTACTCACAGGATTATTCCATTTACTCATAATGCATGCAGAAAATCCAACGCCGATTGCTCCCCTCCACCAGCGCATTGGCCGCTTTCGATGCGGTGGCGCGTCTAGCGAGCTTTTCCGCCGCCGCACTGGAACTATCGCTGACCCAGGGTGCCATCAGCCGCCAGATTGCCGGTCTCGAAGCGCAATTGGGTGTGCGCCTGTTCGAACGCTCAACCCGCGCCACATTGACGCCGGTCGGCCAGATCTATGCGCGATCGATTGCCTCGGCGCTGGAGATCATACGCTCCGCCTCGCTGGAGGCCATGACGCGAATGCATGGCAACACGCTGAATCTCGCCATTCTGCCGACCTTTGGCACGCGCTGGCTGATGCCGCGGATTTCCGGCTTCATTGCCCGCCATCCCGGCATCATTCTCAATTTCGCAACCCGGATCGGACAGTTCGATTTCGAAAGCGAAGCGCTCGATGCCGCGATCCATGTCGGCGCGCGTCCCTGGCCGGGAACCGAATCCCGCTTCCTCATGAACGAAACGGTTCTCCCGGTCTGCAGCCCCGATTTCCTAAACATCCATCCGATTGAGAGCCCGAACGATCTGCGTGACCTGCCGCTTCTGCATATGGCATCGCGTCCCGGCGCCTGGGACCATTGGTTTGCAAGCCTCGATCTGCCACCGCCCGCCGGACGTGGAATGGGTTTCGAACAATTCTCGAACGTGGAACAGGCTTGCGTGGCGGGGCTTGGCATTGGCCTGATGCCGGCCTTTCTGATCCGTTCGGAACTGGCTTCGGGCCAGCTTGTGCGCGCCTGGCCGCATGAGATCGAAAGCAACAGCACCTATTCGCTCGTCTATCCGATCTCGCGGCGATCGCACCCGCCGCTGGTCGCCTTCGCCGACTGGCTGGAAGAAGAGGCGCAGGCCTTCAGCAGGACCGAACCTTAAGGTCAAAAAACTCAGCCGGACTCCACCACCTGCCGGACACGGCGGGAGGCCATGTAGAGCGACGTGATATGTACGAGCGTATAGACTGCATATCCCATGGCACCGATATAGGCACAGATCAAAACCAGACGGCTGAGCGTCGAAACAAAGAAATGCTCCATGATCACTTTGCCAGCAGGAATGGTGATGAGATTGGCTGCAATGATCGCAACCACCAATCCAAACAGGTAGAAAAGGGAGATAGGTTCGAAAAGCCTTGTATTATCGTCGTGCTTGCTTGCGAGAAGAAAGTGAAGGTTCGCCGGCGCATAATGTTTGAAACAATAGAGCGCCACCGTTTCAACCAAAAGTTCAGCGCGCACTGCAGCATCGAGATAGAGATTGTCGATATCTACGACGGTTCCATCATTCTGGCGGATGGAAATTGGTATCGATTTATGGCCGGAATCAATGCTTTCCAACGCCACAGGTTGAACAATCGATCCGGTAATGACAATGATGTCCCCGACAGCCATCCATCGCCCCTATTTTCGCCGGTACAGCGCTACGTTGTTAATTGCCCTATCAATAATTTCCACATACCATGCAACGCAAGGTGCAAAGTCGCTTAATTTGCTGAAAAGCTAATAAAATTTACGAATGTAGGCGCTTTATGATCACCAATCATTTTTTCGACCCATCGCCTGGTGTCGCTAGAACATCCACTGGTTCAGCGGCTGGCGAAAACAAGGTCGGATAGTTCCTTTTGGGCACGACCGCACCTAAGCATTGGTCGGAACTTAACGAACCAGGCGAGCGCCCTCATTTTCGGGCACCGAAGCTCGTCTCAGGTTTTTCCGTTTTATTCAGGGAATTGTCGCTGAATGAAATGGTAGCGGGAGGCGGACTTGAACCGCCGACCTTGGGGTTATGAATCCCACGCTCTCACCACCTGAGCTACCCCGCCACATGATCCCGAGGCCTGAGCCCCAAGGAACGGGCGGCTTATATGTCTGCCCCCGTTGCCCTGTCAAGCGCTGTTGTGGAAAAACAGCAAGTTGCCGGAAAATTTCGGCAGTTTCCCGGAATCTCAGGCGGCAGCCGGGGCGGTCAGCAACTGGCGGAGCATGGTTTCCGCCACCACTTCCTTTTCAGACCGGTCAATGAATCCGCCGCCATAGACGCGCGCGTCCTCACCCGGGGCCGAATAGAGCGCACAGGCCTGCCCCGGGGCGACGCCGGGCTCGCCCTCGGCCAGTTCCACATAGATTCCCAGCGATCCGACATGCAGTTTGGCCGGCTTCGGCGGCTTGGTCGAGCGAACCTTGGCGAAACAGTCAAACCCGTCCGCAGGCGTCTCGGTCAACGGAAAATCCCCGAGCCAGTTCACGTCGCGCAGGAAAAGACGCCGTGTCTCGAGCGCTTCCTTCGGTCCCACGATCACCCGTTTGCCACGGGCATCGAGATGGACGACATAAAGCGGCTCGCCGGTGGCAATGCCGATGCCGCGACGCTGCCCGATCGTGTAATGCAGGATGCCTTCATGACGACCGAGAACCCGGCCATCCAGATGCACGATATCGCCAGCCAGAGCCGCATCGGGCCGGAGCTTGGTGATCACATCCGAATATTTTCCCTGCGGCACGAAGCAGATGTCCTGGCTATCGGCCTTGGCGGCAACAACCAGCCCCATTTCGGCGGCGAGTTCGCGCACAGCCGCCTTTGACATACCGCCGAGCGGAAAGCGCAGATAATCGATCTGTTCCTGCGTGGTGGCAAAGAGGAAGTAGCTCTGGTCACGTTCGGCATCAACCGGACGGTAAAGCGCCCGCCGTTCGGGATGTCCCGGAACGGGATTCGGACGCGAGCGGATATAGTGCCCGGTTGCCAGCGCATCAGCGCCCAATTCCTTGGCGGTGATCAGAAAATCGGCAAACTTGACGGTCTGATTGCAGGCGACGCAGGGAATCGGCGTCTCGCCGGCCACATAGCTTTCGGCGAACGGATTGATGACGGTTTCTAAAAAACGGCGCTCGTAATCGAGGACGTAATGGGGAATGCCGAGCGTTTCGCAAACACGGCGGGCATCGTCGATATCCTGCCCCGCGCAGCATGATCCAGCCCGGTGCACGGCGGCGCCATGATCATAGAGCTGCAGCGTAATGCCGAGAACATCATAGCCTTCGCGTTTGAGCAGCCCGGCCACGACAGACGAATCAACACCACCCGACATGGCAACGACCACGCGAGTCTGTTCCGGAGGCTTGTCGAAATCGAGGCTGTTCACGGCCACTCTTTGCGCTTTCTGGATTGATCTGCGGCCAAACGCCTGAGGCGGAGCGGCCTTTTTCAACGATATAGGAGCAAAATATTCCCGTATCAAGCCAAGAGAATCAGGAGTTCCTGTGGCGCGAGAAACGAGAATTCTGTTTTCGTTGCATTTTCAGCAAATTTTATCAGGGACGTTTAGTCAATTTTAAAACTGCAGCCGTAATCTGCCTACATCTGGTCTTTGTTAGTGTAGAGAGTCCAATGACCGAAGTCATGCGTCCAAGAATTAAATATGTCATCGGTCCCGATGGCAGCCCCCTGACGATTGCCGATCTCCCGCCCTCCAATACGCGGCGCTGGGTGATCCGTAGAAAGGCGGAAGTCGTTGCCGCCGTTCGGGGTGGTCTTTTGAGCCTCGAAGAAGCCTGTGAACGTTACACGCTGACCGTGGAAGAGTTCCTTTCCTGGCAAAGCTCCATTTCCGAGCATGGTCTGGCAGGTCTCCGCACCACCCGCATCCAGCAGTACCGCCATTAAACTTGAATCTTTTCGTGTTTTAAAAAGCAGGCCGCATGCGGCCTGTTTTTTGTTTTCCGGCATAAGACCAAGCCCGTTACATCCCCGCTTTTCCGTCCGGACCTATCCTGATTGCTGACGATCAATTCCAGCAGCACGGACAAGCCCATGTCGGACACAACAGCCAATCTCGACCTTCCCTATATTCTGCCGTCGCAGGCGCAGAAACATGTCACGCACAATGAGGCGCTGCAATTGCTGGACGCGATCGTCCAGCTGGTCGTATCCTCGCAAGCAGCCTCCCCGCCGCCTGATCCGGAAGAAGGCGATTGCCATGCGGTCATTGCCACCGCAAGCGGCGACTGGACGGGACAGGAAGGCGCCCTGACGGCCTATATCGATGGAGACTGGATCTTCATTGCGCCGAAACCAGGCTGGCGCGCCTGGTTTGTCACCGAAGGCGTGCAGCGATACTGGACCGGTACAGAATGGTCTCTTCTCCCCGCTCCTTCGGCCTTTGAACGGCTGGGCATCCATGCGACGGCCGATGAGACCAACCGGCTCGCCGTGTCCGCCGACGCTTCTCTGTTCAACCATGCCGGCGCAGGTCACCAGTTGAAACTCAACAAGGCCAGTGTAGCCGATACGGCATCCCTGCTGTTCCAGACGGCCTGGTCCGGACGTACAGAGATGGGCCTGAGCGGCAGCGATGCCTTTCAATTGAAGACCTCCTCCGACGGTTCCAGCTGGACAACAGCTCTGACAATCAGCCCCGAAGGCGCGGTTCTCTTGCCCACGCGCCCTTTGGTGCGCGCTTCCTATGGCGAAACGGCCATGACACCGCCGGACGGCACCCTGAGCGGATTCGGCACGCTGCATTTCAACCAGGGTGGCTTTGCGCTCGGCAGCGCGATTCCTTCGGGATCGGGCAATCGGCTCATTGTTCCGGTGACCGGCCCCTATCTGGTCACGGTCAATGTGTCCTGCACTGCTGCGGCCAGCCATACGGTCAGCCTTCTCAAGGATGGCAGCGTGACCATTCTCACGATTCGCGATTTTGATTCGGGCAGTGCCAGTTACAGCCAGTCAGCGACCGCGATCGCCTGGCTTGAGGCGGGAAGCTGGCTTGCCCTGCAGCATCACGGCGCCGCCGAACTTCAGTTCGGATACGGCAAGACGGAGCTGATTGCCGCGCTGCTATAACAAAACGCCTCCCCCGCTAAACGGAGGAGGCGTTCGATTGTGCGCTCGAGATCGAGAATCAGTCGATGTTGAAGACCAGCGGCTTGGCGTGGCGGATGGCCGGATTGGCCGTCAGCTTGGCAAGAACCTCTTCCTTGACCGGACCATCGACATAAAGAAGCGCGATTGCATCGCCACCCTGCTTGTCACGACCCAGCTGGAAGTTGGCGATATTGACGCCCGCTTCACCGAATGTCGTGCCCATGAAGCCGATCATGCCCGGAACGTCGGTGTTGGCGATATAGACCATGTTGGCGCCAACATCGGCATCCATGTTGATGCCCTTGATCTGGATGAAGCGCGGCTTGCCATCCGAGAAGACGGTACCAGCAACCGAACGGGTCTGGTTGGCGGTCTTCACCGTCAGCTTGATATAGCCGTCATAGACACCGGTCTTGTCGCGCTTGACTTCGCTCAGGATGATGCCCTTTTCCTTGATCATGATCGGCGCCGAAACCATGTTGACGTCGGCAACCAGCGGGCGGATGAGGCCAGCCAGCAGTGCGGAGGTCAGCGCCTTGGTGTTCATGTTCGCGGTCGCGCCATCATAAAGGATTTCAATTTCCTTGATGGCGCTCTCTGTAACCTGGCCGACGAAGGCGCCGAGCACATCAGCAAGCCTGATGAACGGCTTCAGGCGTGGCGCTTCCTCTGCCGTGATCGAGGGCATGTTGATGGCGTTCGAAACAGCACCATAGATGAGGTAGTCCGACATCTGCTCGGCGACCTGAAGTGCGACATTTTCCTGTGCTTCGGTGGTCGAGGCTCCGAGATGCGGGGTGCAGACCACATTCGGCAGGCCGAAGAGCGGGCTTTCGGTGGCGGGTTCGACCTCGAACACGTCGAAGCCGGCGCCAGCGACATGGCCGGACTTGATGGCTTCGGCGAGTGCTGCTTCGTCGACAAGGCCGCCACGGGCACAGTTGATGATACGCACGCCCGGCTTGGTCTTGGCAATGGCTTCGGCATTGAGGATGCCGCGGGTCTTGTCGGTCATCGGCACATGAAGCGTGATGAAATCCGCCTTCGCGAGCAGATCGTCGAGCTCGACCTTGATGACGCCCATTTCCTGCGCCCGTTCAGCCGACAGGAAGGGATCATAGGCCAGCACATGCATCTTGAGGCCGAGCGCGCGAGCGCAGACGATCGAACCGATATTGCCGGCGCCGATCACACCCAGCGTCTTGCCGGTGATTTCCACACCCATGAACTTCGACTTTTCCCACTTGCCAGCCTGCGTCGAGGCATCGGCGGCGGGAAGCTGGCGGGCGACGGCAAACATCAAAGCGATCGCATGTTCGGCCGTGGTGATGGAGTTGCCGAACGGCGTGTTCATGACGATGATGCCGCGGCGCGAGGCTGCCGGGATATCGACATTGTCGACACCGATGCCGGCGCGGCCGATAACCTTGAGGTTGGTCGCAGCCGCAATCAGCTTCTCGGTCGCCTTGGTGGCGGAGCGGATGGCAAGACCATCATAATTGCCGATGATTTCGGCGAGCTTTTCCTTGTCCTTGCCGAGCTTCGGCTGGAAATCGACTTCAACGCCACGATCACGGAAGATCTGGACGGCGGTTTCAGACAGTTCGTCGGATACGAGTACGCGCGGTGCCATGAGTGGGCTCCTTGAAATGGGGATTCAAATCGGGAATGGAGCCTTCCGCCCGAGACGGAAGGCAAAGGGCTCAGGCCGCAGCCTTGGCTAATGCAGCCTTCTGCTTTTCGAAAGCGAAGGTCAGCCATGGCATCAGGGCTTCGAGATCAGCCGTTTCGATCGTGGCACCGCACCAGATGCGCAGACCCGACGGAGCGTCGCGATAGGCGCCGACATCGAGCGCAACCGCTTCCTTTTCGAGCGTCGCGACCATGCCCTTGGCAAAGGCGGCTTGCCCATCGGCATCGAGCGCGGTCACAGCCGGATCGACGATCTTCAGGCAGACCGATGTATTGGAGCGGGTATCCACCGTTTCTGCGAGATTGGCGAGCCAGGGATTCTTTTCGCAGAAATCGAACAGTACCTTGGCGTTGGCATCGGCCCGCGCCATCAGCGCCTTCAGGCCACCGAGCTCCTTGGCCCAAAGAAGCGCATCGATATAGTCCTCGACGCAGAGCATCGACGGCGTATTGATCGTCTCACCCTGGAAGATGCCTTCGATGATCTTGCCGCCCTTGGTCATGCGGAAGATCTTCGGCAGCGGCCAGGCCGGATTGTAGCTTTCAAGCCGTTCGACGGCGCGCGGGCTGAGGATGATGACGCCATGGGCACCTTCACCGCCGAGCACCTTCTGCCAGGAGAAGGTGACGACATCGAGCTTGGCGAAATCGAGGTTCTGCGCGAAAGCCGCCGAGGTGGCATCGCAGATCGTCAGGCCCTGGCGGTTCGCCGGAATGAAATCAGCGTTGGGAACGCGGACGCCCGAGGTCGTGCCATTCCAGGTGAAAACCACGTCACGGTCGAAATCGACCTTGGAGAAATCGACGATCTTGCCGTAATCGGCGGTGAACTTGCGGACGTCACCGAGCTTGAGTTCCTTGACGACATCGGAAACCCAGCCAGAGCCGAAGCTTTCCCAGGCGACCATATCGACGCCGCGGGCACCGAGCAGAGACCACAGCGCCATTTCGACAGCACCCGTGTCCGAGGCCGGCACGATACCGATCCGGTAGTCGGCGGGCACTTCCAGAACATCGCGGGTGAGGTCGATCGCCTGCTTCAGCTTGTTCTTGCCGAGCTTGGAACGATGAGAACGGCCCAGCGCTGCATCTTTGAGCGCATCCAGCGACCAGTCAGGACGCTTCGAGCAGGGGCCAGAAGAAAAATTGGGGTTTGCCGGGCGCAATGCCGGCGCGGCGATATCTACCATTTTAAGCTACCCTTCCAGGTATATGGCCTCTCGTTGGGGAGAGGTGTCCCGCCGCTGTGAATATGGGATCGCCTATTCACAGTCAAGCCGGAAGTGACGCAAACGGAAGATAATTTGACGCAGGCAAAAGGGGCGGTTCTTTCGAGCCGCCCCTCTGTATGAGTTCCAGTTAAACGCTATCGCTTACCAGCCGGTCATGCGCAGGCCGACGCGGATTTCGTGGCGTCCGAACCCGTTGTCCGTGCCCTTGACGCCGCTCGCGCCCTTGCTGCTTTCGCCCTTGCTCCAGTCGAACATGTCGCCACCGGCAATATCGGAATAGCGATAGCCGAAATCGAGCTTGTAGTTCGTTGCGATATCATAGGAAACGCCGGCCATCAGGGCGTAGGCGAAACGCCAGCTTTCGACGCCGGCATAATCCTTGGCGTTGTATTTGACCCAGTTGTTGCAGCCGCTTGTGCCGCTGGTGCAATGTTTGGAAACATGCTGGTCGCCCCAATCGATGTTGGCGATACCGGCACCGGCACCGAGATAGGGGGTCAGGCCCCAGTAGGTGCCGAGATCGATATAGCCGTTCGCCATCACATCGAGCACGGCGAGTGCCTGCTTGTGGGTGAAGGCACAGCCGGTGCCGCCATTTTGCAGTGAAGAGCAGCGCGAATCAGTCGAGGAGTTACCGCTGAAATTGGACTTGAAATAGTCGACCGTCAGATCGGAACGAAGGAAGTCGTTGAACTGATATCCGAAGCCTGCCGAAAGGCTGTAATCGCCCTCAAGGCGGGCACTGTCGAATGTGTCGCTCGAATAGGTGTCCGTGGCAGAATTGTAGTTCTTCCAGCTCGGTTTACCGGCCGAGGAGGAGGCATTGTAGCCGAGGTCGCCACGGATGTACCAGCCGGAAGCGGCCGCAATCGTTCCGGTATATTCCGGCGCCTGTACCTCCGGCGGAAGATCGAAGGCGGATGCGGTACCAGTTGTGGCGAAAAGCAGTGCGGCGGCGAGTATCTGGGGTTTCATGGCGTTTCCTTCCATGGAGCGGATCGAACCGCCCGATGTTCTTTACGCCACTATGCCAAGAGAGGGTTAACCCGCAGTTAAGCATGTTCCTTTGTCAAGGATTCACCATAAATTCGGCTTCGCCATGTCGCATCAGGCAAACAGGCTCGATGTGAGCAATAGGGAAAACCCAAAGAGGGCGACGGACGCGATCCTGCGAAGATCGAACCTGTTGCCATCGGCGATGCGTCCGAGCGCGAATGCTCCGAAGGACAGCCAGCTGACGGATGCAAGAATGATCAAGAGCGCAGCAATGGCGAGATGAAACCATATCGACAACAAACTGCCTTGCGGCATCAAAACAAGACCAATCACAATGCCCTTGGGATTGAGCAAGGTCGTAACAAATACCTGCGTGACGCTAACCATGCGCACGGCGCCAACCTCGGGCAACCACAATTTCAGGGCCAGGTAGAGGATCCACAGAGCGGCACAGGCTTTCAACAACCTGGTAACAGTCGGGAATTGTTCAAGCCAAGGCGCCGCCACCGTTGCCAGTGGCGTAATGATAAGAAGGTAGGCCACAAGTTCGGCCACCATCAGGGGCAGCGAACGGGCGAAGCCATTTCTGGACGCACCGAGAGCCAGCAGTGTGTTGGTCGGCCCCGGCGTCAACAACAGCAGCAAGACGCCGGAAACGAATTCAATGACGGACATGGGCATTCTCTTTGCGACCAGATGATGCTCTTGGCTAAATCTTTCGTCCGTTCTTAGCCTTGATCAAAATCAAGCGGAAGGCCGAGCCGACCATGAGCCGAGCCCCAAACGCAAAAGCCGCCCGGAAACCGGACGGCTTGCAAGAAACAATTTTAAGGCGGCCTTATTTGAAAACAGCCGGCTGCTGCGGAATTTCGGCCGGCGGCAGATATGCGGCCTCCTCGCAACCACCGAAGTTGTAGCGCAGACCAGCGCGACCTTCGTGGATATCAAAACCCTTGTCGTAGCCGGGACCGCCATTGAGCCGGTAGCCGAACATGTTGCCGCCGGCGACATGGCGATAACGGTAGCCGACGTCGGCCTTCAGGTTGCAGGTAATATCGACCGATGCACCAGCCATGAGCGCGTAGGTGAAGCGCCAGCTTTCACGACCGTGATGCTCGAACGTGCCATCATCGTTGGTGTTCTTGAGCGAATCCCACTTCACGTAGGTGCCACCGATACCGGCGCCGAGATAGGGCGTGACGATGCCCCAGTGGCCGATATCGACATAGGCGTTTGCCATCAGACCCCAGGCAGACAAGGCCGAAACGTCGCTCGAGGTGCAGGCATTGCCGCTGTTGCCGCAGGTGCCCGAGGTCGAGCCGCGGAACTTTGCAGAGAAGAGATAGTCGAGCGTTGTATCGACACGCAGATGTTCATCGATCTGGTAACCGACGCCAACACCGAGATTGCCGGTATTGTCGAGTTTGGCGCTGTCGAAATCGTGCAGGTTGCTGTTGGAGCCCTGGAAATAATGGGCGCCTTTCAGACGCATCAGGTCGTAGGAAACATCACCACGGAGATACCAGCCATTGGCGGCAGCGACCACCGGTTCGGCAATCGGCGCCGGCTCTGCCGGTGCGGGCTCGTAGAGGTCTGCGGCGTGCGCTTGGGCACTCAGCCCGAGTGCCACGGATGCGAATGCCAAAACTTTCTTCATGATACGCTCCACATAGATTTTGGCCGGCACTCAATCACCGGTCTGAGAATTCCCTGATCATCATGGATAATGGAGCGGAAAGGTTAAAACCCACTTAACCAAGAACATTTACCATAGAATTGTTTAAACCGCTGATTTCATTAGTAACGGAATCGCCAGACGCAAAAAGGCCGGCGTTTGGCCGGCCTTTGACTTTGGATGCTGGAAGAATCAAGCCGCGGGTTTGACGCTGCCGATCACTTCGATGAGACCGTCGACGATCCGTTCGAGCTGGCCGCGATCGTCGCCTTCGGCCATCACGCGGATCAGGGGCTCGGTGCCGGACGGACGGATGACCAGGCGTCCATGATTGTTGAGCTCGCTCTCGGCCTGCGAAATCGCAGCCTTCACCACCTTGTCCTCAAGTGGTTTGCCGCCCTTGAAACGGACATTCTTCAGCAGTTGCGGCACCGGTTCGAACCGGTGGCAGACTTCGCTCACGGTGCGATCCGTGCGCTTGACTGCGGCAAGAACCTGGAGGGCTGCCACAAGTCCATCACCCGTGGTGCCGAAGTCCGACAGAACGATATGGCCGGACTGTTCGCCGCCGACATTGAAATTGTGGCTGCGCATATGCTCGACCACGTAGCGATCCCCGACCTTGGTGCGCGCCAGCGTCATGCCGCGATCCTGCATGAACCGTTCAAGCCCGAGATTGGACATTATGGTGGCGACGATGCCCTGCCCGCGCAGGATGCCGTCATTGGCCCAGGTCTCGCCGATCAGCGCCATCAGTTGGTCACCGTCAACGAGGTTGCCCTTCTCGTCGACGATGATCACCCGATCTGCATCGCCGTCGAGCGCAATACCGATATCGGCGCGCACCTCGTGCACCTTGCGCTGCAATGTCTGCGGGTGGGTGGAGCCGCATTCCAGATTGATGTTGGTGCCATTGGGTGCGTTTCCGATCGTCACCACCTCGGCCCCTAGCTCCCAGAGCGCGGCGGGCGCGACCTTGTAGGCCGCTCCATTGGCGCAATCGATGGCGATGCGCAGGCCGGACAGGGTCACGTCCTTCGGCAAGGTGCGTTTAACGAATTCGATATAGCGGTAGATGTCGCCATCGACACGCTTCGCTCGGCCGATTTCATCCGACTTCGCCAGTTGCGGACCGATCTCCTGATCCATCAGGGCTTCGATCTCGCTTTCGAGCTCATCGGAAAGCTTGTAGCCATCCGGGCCGAACAGCTTGATACCGTTATCCTGATAGGGATTGTGCGAAGCCGAGATCATCACGCCGATATCGGCGCGCAGCGAACGCGTGAGCATGGCCACGGCCGGCGTCGGAATGGGGCCCAGAAGAAACACATCGAGCCCGGCAGCCGTGAAACCCGCCACCAGCGCATTCTCGAGCATATAGCCGGACAGGCGCGTATCCTTGCCGATGACAACCCGGTGGCGATGCCCGCCCCGTCGGAAGAGCGTTCCCACGGCAGTGCCGACCCGCATGGCGAGGTCGGGGGTCATCGGGAAGAGGTTGGATTGACCGCGAATGCCGTCTGTTCCGAAATATCGTCTGCTCATTGTTTTCCTAGTGTCTGGTGAACATCGCACCTGTCGCGCGGCACCGTCGTCGGCCATGCTGTGAGCGCAACAATCGCCACCGCCAAAGAATGTCCGCCGATAGGCCCTGCCCCGCACAAAGCTGCACCTGCTGCCCATGCGGACCGAATTCTGATCTCATGCCACAAAATGCTGGCGAAACCACATCAAATTCTTCGAATGTCGCAACACTATGTCATTGCGGTTAAAGCGTCGACGCTTGGTAAAACGGCAAAAGGCCTCGTGATCGCTCCGATGGATGCGATCACGAGGCCTTCGCCCCCCGAAAGTGATCTCAGAACTTGATGCGATAGGATGTCGAGACGCCGAGAGCCCAGTCCCCGCCCGCGGTCGCATCATAGGTGGCGCCATTTGCGGTCGACTGCTCGCCTGCGGTTAGGTAGCTGAGGCCGACGCCAAGCTGGAACGCACCCGGTCCTGCCTTGAGGGCACCGCCCACGCCGAGCGTCCAGGTATCCGTCATGATGTCGGCACCGGTGCCAACGCCACGATCCCAGGTCAGGTTCACGGTACCGGACAACAGATCATTGAACTTGTGGCCGATACCCGCCTGCACGGTCCAACCGTCACGCCAGTTATAGACATCATGTTGCGGGCCGAGGACCGCGATATCGTAGTTGAGCGCATCGAGAATGCTCCAGTCGGTCCATTCCACCGAACCATAGACCAGCCAGTCAGGCGCGATGCCGGATTGCAGGCTGAGCTTGATCGATTGCGGCAGTGTCCCCACACCATCCGACGGAAGCGGCGTCGTGCCCACGACCGGGATTAGCGCATCCGGCGTAAAGTCGCCAGACACCTTGTGCTCGACTTCCGAGCGGTACATCAGCTGTGCCCGCATGGCATATTCGGGAATGTCGTAGGCCAGACCAAAACGATAGCCGAAGGCAGAATCATCAGCGAGACGCAGGGTGCCGTAAAAAGTCTCGGCCTTGTAACGGAAGTCCTGCAGGAAGACGCCGCCGATCACATGGATGCGGCCTGGGCCGGCATCAAACCGCACGGCGCAGGTTCCACCATATTCGTTCGTCGTGAAGCCCTTTTCGATTGCATAGTTGCCAATCTGCGCAGCTTCGGCTGCATTGGCCTGCGGTCCGTAGACCGATGAGGCGCCGAACGGCTGCGTATAGGTCAGGGCGCAGCTGAACGAATCGGAAATGCTGGCCTTGATGGCGAGATTCGGAACGAAATAGGATTTCGAAATAGGATCGTCACTGGACTGTACGCCATCGATCGTGTCGAACTGCCGCTTCGGCGCCACATAGGTGACACCTGCGTCGATCGCAGCTTTTCCATCCTCAAACAGAATATCAATATTTGCGTCGCCCCGCGAGAAGCCGCCCGCAAATGCATTCGAATGAAGCGCAGCCAAGGCAACCGCAGCAGCCAGGCCAAGTTTCAGATAGGTCATGGTTAAATCCCCCTCCATATGAACCACGATGGAGGCAGTTTTAGTCAGGTTTTTTTCCTGTTCAACTCACCCGGATTCACGCCAACAGACTGAATTCGTTGACTGATTTACGTAAGAGAATTCATAAGCTCACTACGAATTTAACGAAAAGCAATTTTGTTCCAAAAAGCGACTATGTACGATGCATGAATTAGGAGATTTTTCTCCCCAATTACTCCGATGAGGCAATTACGCCACAGACCCCAACCAAAATTGGCGCCCCAAAAAAACCGAAATCAATGACAGCTCACCCTGTGGGCAAACCGGGATTCGTTTGGCGGAACCAAAAGAAAACCCGCCGGAATCGTCCGACGGGTCATACAGAACTATTTAGATCGTAGATATCAGGGCTGCGGCTGCGGTTCGAGATCGCCTTCCGCTTCGCCACCCTTGCCGCGGCTGTCATCCTTTTTCGGGCCTGCCGAGGGAACAGCCGAGCCGCGATGCGGCGTCGAGCTATCGTCGAAGACATCGCGTGACGGCGGCTTGCCGTTCATCAGGTCCCGCAGTTCGTCACCGGTCAGGGTTTCGAACTCGAGCAGGGCCTCTGCAATTGCGGTGAACTGCTCGTTGTTCTCGGTGATGATCCGGCGGGCAGACTGTTCGCCTTCTTCGATCAGACGGCGCACTTCCTGGTCGATCAGCTTTGCCGTCTCATCCGAAATGTTGGTCGACTGGCTGACCGAATGGCCGAGGAACACTTCCTGCTCGTTCGAGCGATAGCGTACGCGGCCAAGCTTTTCGCTCATGCCCCATTCCATCACCATCGAGCGGGCGAGGTTAGTCGCCATCTGAATATCGCCGGATGCACCGGTCGTAACCTTTTCCGGACCGAAGGTCAGGATTTCCGCTTCGCGACCGCCAAACAGCATGGTCAGACGGGCGAGAGCCTTCTCGTAGGTCCAGTTGTAACGGTCGCTTTCCGGCAGCGTCATGACCATTCCGAGCGCACGACCGCGCGGGATGATCGTTGCCTTGTGGATCGGGTCGATATTACCGGCAAGCTTGAGTGCGATGATGGCATGACCAGCTTCGTGATAGGCGGTGTTGCGCTTCTCATCCTGGGTCATGGCGAGCGACTTGCGCTCGGCACCCATCATCACCTTGTCCTTGGCATCCTCGAACTCGGACATCGTCACGACACGCTTGTTGCGGCGCGCAGCCAGAAGGGCCGCTTCATTGACGAGATTCATCAGGTCGGCACCGGAGAAACCCGGCGTACCGCGAGCGAGCACCTTCAGATCGACATTCGGCGCCATCGGCACATTGCGTGCATGCACCTTGAGGATCTTTTCGCGACCGAGCACATCCGGATTGGGGACCGTGATCTGGCGGTCGAAACGGCCCGGACGCAGCAGAGCCGGATCGAGCACGTCGGGACGGTTGGTCGCGGCAATGATGATCACGCCTTCGTTCTGCTCGAAACCATCCATCTCGACGAGAAGCTGGTTAAGCGTCTGTTCGCGCTCGTCATTACCGCCGCCGAGACCGGCGCCGCGATGACGACCCACGGCATCGATTTCATCGATGAAGATGATGCAGGGGGCGTTTTTCTTGGCCTGTTCGAACATGTCGCGCACGCGGGAAGCACCGACACCGACGAACATTTCGACGAAATCCGAACCGGAAATGGTGAAGAAGGGCACATTGGCTTCGCCGGCCACCGCGCGTGCGGTCAGCGTCTTACCGGTACCCGGAGGGCCGACCAGCAGCACCCCGCGCGGAATGCGACCGCCGAGGCGCTGAAACTTCTGCGGATCGCGAAGGAATTCGACGACCTCTTCGAGATCCTGCTTGGCTTCGTCGATGCCGGCGACATCTTCAAACGTCACACGACCATGCGCTTCGGTCAGGAGCTTGGCCTTCGACTTGCCGAAACCCATGGCGCCACGCGAACCACCCTGCATCTGCCGCATCAGGAACAGCCAGACGCCGATGATCAGGATGACAGGAAGCAGATTGAGCAGATAGCCCAGCAGGCTGGAGGACGAATCGGTTTCCGGACGCACCGAAACCGTGACATTCTTGTCCTGCAGACGGTTGATCAGACTGGCATCGATCTCGGGCGTATAGGTCTGAAACACCTGGCGGGTATCGGCAAATGTACCGCGCACCTTGTTACCGGTGAATTCAACCTGAGCCACGCGACCGTCATCGACGGCCTTGACGAAATCGGAATAGGGAATTTCACCGGAACTGACGCGTTCGCCCTGTGACTGGAACATGCTGAAAAGCGCGACCAGCAGCACGGCTATAATAACCCATAGGGCGATGTTTCTGATATTCGGGTTCATTGACCTCACCGGATAGTTCGCCCACGGTTGACCGCTTGACGGGCTTTTTCAATCCCTAACATAGGCACCTAGCACCCGATTGCCAAGCCGCGCCCAATCAAAAACGCGCGAGAAGCGGAGTGGGCGGCGCGACAAATGGGCTCAAACCCGCCTTTTGTGCCAAAGTTGCCGCGAGCGGAAGAAGATCGATCGGCAGAAAACGATCATAGGGTGCCAGTATTGGCTCTATCGTGAGTTCCTCCGCAGATCCCGTTGCAAGGGCTGGGCGGGCTGCGTTTGCCGCCTTTTGCGCCCGGTTGCCAAGCCCCGAATCCAACAGGGGAGCAACAAGGGCGATGCCCTCGCCAGCATCGCGGATTATCGCCGAAACCTCCCCAACGTTCTTGATCCGAAAGCGCCCATCCCAGATTTTCTCTGTTCCAGGCTCGATCGTCACAGGATCGATACCGCGCGCTTCGCGAACCACCGAAAGACGGTGCCGGCGCCGCTCGATGAGACAACGGCCGAACGACACCCGGAACGGCATATTGTTTCGGAGCATGTGACCGAGCCTCATCTGCTGCTCCTGCCCCGGGCGGTGCGGTCGCCCGCCGATGACGGCAATCACCGACGTCAGGCCCAGCATCACGGCGGGATCATCGAACGCGAAGCCGGTTAGATCGATCTCGGCCGCAAGCGTCGAATGAAGCGTTACGTTCGCGTGAAGCCATGCGGCAGCCTGATGCGCCAATGCGCTTCGGGTGCATGGATGCACGATATCGAAGCCGGGCTTTCTGCCAAGCTGTTGGCGAATGCGGACCCGTTCGAAAAGCGGATTTTCGTTGGACGGATCCTCGATCCAGGGCAACGCCCGGCTCTCGAGATAGTCGCGCAATGCGGCGCGTTCGAGCCCGAGAAACGGGCGATGGAACCAGACGCGCCGATCCACGAGCACCGATTGCACCATTCCGAACGCATGATCGGGGTCACGTGCCCGGCGCATGGCAAGCGTCTCCCGGTTATCGTCGGCGGTATGCGCGAGCAGCACCAGATCGGCACCCCGATCAACCGCATGGCGGCTGAGAAGGCCATACCGTGCCTCTCGCGCCCGTTCCTGGATCGAGGCGGAGGGTTTTTCGCCCTCCCAGCGCAGAATGGAATGTGGAATGCCAAGCTGGTTGGCAAATTGCCCGACGGCAAACGCCTCTTCCGCCGATTCGGTACGCAACCCGTGATCGACTGTCGCGGCAATGACGTCGACATCCGAACGAAGCCCGGAGATGACAACCGCCTGAAGTGCGGCGAGCAGCGATGTGGAATCGCTCCCGCCAGAAAAGGCAACGAGGATTTTCGTATTGGGTGGCAGCGCGGCAACGAATGTCCGCATCACATCCTCGGGCCCGGGACCGCTCGACGCAATCAGATGCGGAGCAGGTTCAGCAGAGCGCGAGGGGATCGTCATCTCAGCAGGCCAGACGCTTCTGTTCGCTGGCAACCTTGTTGATGATGGCGCGCGATGCCTTGGGATAGGCCTTCGAGACTTCACGCAGGGTGGCGCAGGCGGTATCCTTGCTGTCGAGGGCTGCCAGAGACATGGCGAGTTTCAGCAGCATTTCGGGCGCCTTGTTGGATTTGCCATAGGTCTTGTAGGCATTCAGAAAGGTCTTGGCCGATTCGTTATACTTGCCCTGCGAGTATTGCGCTTCGCCAAGCCAAAAATTGGCATCCGCAGCCTTCTTGCTATCCGGATGGCTGCTGATGAAGCCGGCAAAGCCCTGCTCTGCCGAAGCATAGTCGCCGGCAAGGATCTGCTCATAGGCAACCTGATACTGAGATCCTTCCGAGGTCGTATCGAGAGAAGCGGTTTCCTTCGCCGTCGACGTATCCGGCGGCGGCAGATCGGTGGTGGCGATGGAATCCGGATTCGGTGTCTCGGCACCGACGACATTGCCGTTGCTGTCGAACTGGATCGAGCCGAGATCGCCGGGCGGCTTGCCGAGCGCCGGGTCGCTTGCCGTTTCGTTGGCGGCAGAATCCATCGGCTGCTCAAGGGCCGGATCAGGAACGGCTTCCGGCGAAATCTCGCCGGAAGCTGTGTCGGTGGTCTGGGTTTCCGCGCCCGGAACCGTCTCGAGCGAGCTTTTCTTCTTGCCGCCTTCGAGGTCCTGGAATCGGAATTCGTTGTCTTCCTGCGCCTTTCGCAACTGTTCCTGCATCTGCAGAAGCTGGAAAGTCATGTCCTCGACCTTACCGGTCAACTGCCGAACCTGCTCTTCCAGTTGCTGGACGCGCATTTCGGCATCGGCCGACTGGGCGAGGATTACCGGCGCTTCCTGGACGGCGGGTGCCTTGTGTTTGGATCCGAAAAGATCAAACGCCATGGCACTGGAACCGCTTGCCCAGACAAGAGTGGCGGCAAAGCCAAACATGCCGGCCATCACCATTTTTCTCATCTCGTGCATTCCCGTTCGATTGGAGACGTTGCCCCGAAGCGGCGCAACTGACGTCATCTTTCAATTTTGAGACAAAAAATCAACGGAGTCGGGCTAAAGTAAGGAAAAACGCAAAAAGACGGCCACCAGGGCCGTCTTTGAGAAAGAATAGGCGTTTGCTTATCAGCCGCCCGAAAGCGCCGTAACCGCACGACGGTTCTGCGACCAGCAGGAAATGTCGTCGCAAACGGCCACCGGCTTTTCCTTGCCGTAGGAAATGGTGCGCATGCGGTTGGCAGCAACGCCACGCGAAGCGAGGAAGTCGCGCGTCGCTTCGGCACGACGGGCACCAAGTGCAAGGTTATACTCGCGGGTACCACGCTCGTCGGCATGGCCTTCGACCGTGATCGCGTAGTTCGGATACTGGTTCAGCCACTGAGCCTGGCGGGTCAGGGTCTGGGCGGCATCAGCACGGATCGCCGACGAATCGGTGTCGAAGAAGATGCGGTCGCCGACATTGACCGTGAAATCCTGCTGGGAACCCGGCGTCGCGACGCTGTTGTTATTGTTCAACCCGAGATCATCGGCGCTGTTGAACTTGTTCTTCTTGTTGGCGCAGCTTGCAAGTGCGATGCCTGCAACCAGTGCGATAACGAACGGATTGCGTGCGAGCTTCGCCATATGGCCGGGCTGATAGGTTGCGATGTGGCTCATGGCCTGCTCCTAAGTCTTAACAATCAAGGTTGCCGGACTGTAACCGGTTGAGATTAATGCCGGTTCAACATTTATGGTTAACAAAGCGGAAATCCGCACCGATTTGCAACAAACCGGCAGGATTTCCACCCTATCGATCACTCCATCAGGGGCGACCAGGCCGGATCGGAAGCGAAGGCCGGGGTCTGAATCCGCTGCTCGTTGTAACCGGTCAGGTCGATGGAATAGAGCGCCGGGCCGCCGGAACCAGCCGGCTGGCGGAAGAACATCAGAACGCGTCCATTCGGAGCCCAGGTCGGACCTTCGTTATGGAAGCCGGTCGTCAGGATCCGCTCACCGGACCCATCCGGCTTCATGACGCCGATCGAGAACTTGCCGCCCGACTGCTTGGTGAAGGCGATCAGATCGCCGCGCGGCGACCATACCGGCGTCGAATAGGCGCCATCGCCAAAGGAGATACGGGTCTGTCCCGAACCGTCGGCATTCATCACATAGAGCTGCTGACGTCCACCACGGTCGCTTTCGAACACGATCTTCTGGCCATCCGGCGAATAGGACGGCGAAGTATCGATTGCGGCCGTCGAGGTAAGCCGGGTCGTCGTGCGCGAACGCAGGTCCATCGTATAGATGTTCGCGTTGCCCTTGACCGAGAGGCTCATGATCACGCGTTGGCCATCCGGCGAAAAGCGCGGCGAGAAGGTCATGCCGGGGAAATTGCCGACCACGTCGCGCTGCCCGGTTTCGAGCTGCAGGAGATAGACGCGGGGCTGGTTGCCCTCAAACGACATGTAGGTGATTTCCTGCTGGTTCGGCGAGAAACGCGGCGTCAGCACGATGTCGTTCGAGCGTGTGAGCGTGCGGACGTTGAACCCGTCCTGATCCATGATCGCAAGCTGGCGCTGACGGGCATTCTTCGGGCCGCTTTCGGAAACGAACACGATGCGCGTATCGAAATAGCCCTTTTCGCCGGTCAGCTTCTCATAGATCGCGTCGGCGATGATATGGGCAAGGCGGCGCCAGTTTTCCGGCCGGGTGTAGAACTGCTGGCCGATCAGCTGCTGGCCACCATAAGTATCCCAGACGCGGAACTCGGCACGAAGACGGCCATCGCCTTCCTTGCTGACGCGACCGACGACCAGAACCTGGGCGTTGATGGTCTTCCAGTCTTCGAAGCGGGGCGGCGCATCCGGGTTGGAGATCTGCTGGATGAAGGCTTTCTTGTCGATCGGCGCAAACAGCCCCGAACGCTTGAGATCGGCCGCAATCACCTGCGAAACCTGAGCCCCGACGCCATCGCCCGACAGAAGATCGGTGATGGCAATCGGCATGGGCTCAACATTGCCCTTGCGGATATCGATGCGCACCTCTGCGCTGGCAGCCGTTCCGAAGACCGCGACGAACGCGAACATCAAAAGCGCCTTGAGAATTGGGTGTCTTGTCATCCTCTGTCAGCCTTTCAGCCTACTTGTTCTCGTTGAAACGGCATGTGCCGCCATGGAAATTCTCACATCATGTCGCCGGGACTGAAGTTGACGACGACGACCTTCCAGGTCTCGTACTTGTCCTTCGGCAACTTGTCGAAGGGCGCCGACTTCATGACCGCGCGGATGGCGCCGCCCTCGAGCGCGCGCCGGGCGGTATCATCGCCGCCGGTGCCCTTGGCTTCGGGACGGCCGATGATTTCGCCATTTTCATCCAGTTCGAACCGCACCGTGATCACGATGTCGCTCGACGTGACCTGACCGGGCATGATCGACCAGTTATTCTCGATGATGCCACGCAGCGCATTCAACTCATCCTGAGAGAGCTTCTCGCCGCCGGTGGGCGTATCTCCGCCAAAGGCCTTGGTCTTCTTGTTGCGCTTGGCGCCGCCCGCTTCGCTATCGACCTTGTTGAGAAGGTCAGAAATCTGGTCGGTATTGAAGTCCGATTCTTTGGACGTAGTGGACTTGGCCGATTTCTTGTTCTTCTCGGTCTTCTTGCGGTCCTGCGTCTTGGCGGTCTTGGCCTCGGCGACCTCGACCTCCTTCTTGTCCTCTTTCTTCTTCTCTTCGGACTTCTTGGCGGTTTCCTTCTTTTCTTCCTTCTTCTCCTCGGTCTTTTTCACCTCGGCGATTTCAGGTCGCGTTGCAGGAACCGGCACATTGTCCGGAACAGGCTCTTCCTTGGCAACTTCGGCAGGCTTGTCTTCGGTCGGCTTGGCATCGGGGCGCGGCTCGGGCTTCACCTCAGCCTGCGGTTCGGCCTTGGCAGCAAGCTGTGTCGCGGGCTCGACCTGCTCTTCCTTGATGATCTCTTCGATCTCGACCGGCTTTTCCGCCTTTTCCGGCGTCACCTGGTCCGATTTCTCGGGAGCGCCCGCCTTCTGCACATTGTCAGGCTTTTCCGTCGGGGTCGGAACGGATTCGAGATCGAAATCGTTCTCGCCGACATTCTGGGCATTGTCCTTGACATCTTCGCGCTTGGTCTGCTCCTTGGCAGACTCTTCCTTCTTGGGAGCAGTCTTGTCACCCTGCTGGATCTGGGTCGTGTCTTCGATCGGCACAAGCTCGACGGGCAGCGCCTCCGACATGGTCAGCTCGAAGGGTTCCGGCGAGCCAAACGACAGCAGGAGGTAGGCCAGCAGCATGCTGTGCAAAGCGATCGATGTGACAATGCTGCCCTTCATCACCTTACCGTCAGTTCCCCGTTTCCGGCTGTGTCACCAGACCGATATTCTTGAAGCCGGCGGCCTGAATGCGGCCCATGACCGACATGATCGAACCATAATCGGTGCCCGCATCGCCGCGCACGAAAATGCGCTCCTCGGCACCCGCCTTCGCGATGGCCTGAAGCTTCGGCACCACTTCGTCGATAGCGACGGCCACTTCGGATTCGTCGCCGAAGAAGATCTTGCCGTCCTTGTCGACCGAAATGGTGATCGGCTTCGTATCCGAATTCATTTCCTTGGCCTGGGTTTCCGGAAGATCGATCGGCACGCCGGTCGTCATCAGTGGCGCCGCGACCATGAAGATGATCAGAAGCACGAGCATGACGTCGACGAGCGGCGTCACGTTGATTTCGCTGACCGGAGCCTTCTTGCCGCCGCCGCGGCGGCGTCCGCCACGACCGCCGGACGATCCGGCTTGAGGAGCTGCACCCATACCCATCCGACAGGTCCCCGCTTACTGCGCCGCGGCGCGCGGCTGCAGCCGCTCGTCGATCTGGCGCGAGAGAATGGCGGAAAATTCGTCGGCAAAGCCTTCCATGCGGGCAACGAGCTTGCCAGCGTCACCGGAGAACTTGTTGTAGGCGATAACCGCGGGAATTGCCGCTACCAGACCGATCGCCGTTGCCAGAAGCGCTTCGGCAATACCCGGCGCGACGACTGCGAGGTTGGTGGATTTGGAGGCCGCAATGCCCTGGAACGAGGTCATGATACCGACGACGGTACCGAAAAGACCGATGAACGGACCAGCCGAACCGATCGTCGCGAGCGAGGAAAGCCGCGCTTCGAGCACTTCGGTTTCGCGTGCGAGCGTGACATCCATGGCGCGATCGATACGCATCTGCAGTCCGATCGGCGAACGCGCACCGCGCTCGAAACTCTTCTTCCATTCCCGCATGGCCGAAACGAAGATGGCGGCGGTTCCGGCAACCTGGCGTTCCGACAAAGTGCGATAGAGTTCTTCAAGCGACTGGCCGGACCAGAAGACCTGCTCGAAACTGTCGAGCTGGCGACGGAAACGCCCGTAATTGACAAATTTGTCGACCACCATGGCCCATGTCCAGACCGATGCGCCGAGCAATCCCAGCATGACCAGCTTGACGATGAAGCTGGCTTGCATGAACAGAGCCCAGAGGCTCACATCCGTATGCGCTGCTGCCAGATTTGCAGTTTCCATAATTTCCAGTCCCCGAATCCAAATAGCCGGCCATGAGAAAGTTCCCAGCCCGGGCGGCGTTGATCGTAATGTTCGTCGCTAGTCAGCTGGATCTGCAGCCTTTGGCATAAACCGGCCCATGTCTGCACATGCTAGCCTTCTTGCTGCCAAATTTGGTAAAAGGAAGGCGTGCGCTGCACAAAACTTGAGTGAAGTCACTAAGACTCCATTATGGTTAAAAGAGTGTTAGCACAACGGTATGTTCGGCGGTTTTCCGATTGACGGTCATCAAGTCTGCATCAGCACATTCGCAGCCTTCACCGCAGCCGATGCCCGGTTCTCGACGCCGAGTTTAACATAGATCTGCTCGAGATGCTTGTTGACCGTGCGCGCCGACAGGCCGAGAATATCGCCGATATCCCGGTTGGATTTGCCCTTGGCGATCCAGACCAGAACCTCGGATTCCCGCCCGGTCAGCGCAAAGGTCTGCCGGAGCTTTTCGCCATCATTCTGTTGCGTCTGTCCTGTAAGACGGAAGAGATGCTCGTCCTGACCGATGGATCCCAGAAACGAGAGGACCAGAACCGCCCCGCCCGTTGCCTCGATCGATATGCCCTGGTCCTGCGGCTGGCTGCCATTCTCGCGCTGCAAGAGCCAGGCGCGGATCCGGCCAGACACGGTTTCAAGCCCGTCGTCCGAACCCATGGCAGCGTTGATCAGGCGGACGGCCTGCGGCGTCGACCACAGCGTCTGGCCGTTGCGTCGAGTGGCGAGCAGATGGCGACCCGCCGCATCGAGCGCCACACGCGCACTTTGCGCCGAACGAGCATTGGCAAGATGGACGCGGATACGGGCCCGCAACTCTTCGATATTGATCGGCTTGGTCAGGTAATCGACGCCACCCGCACCCAATGCCCGCACGACATGTTCGGTTTCCGTAAGACCCGTCATGAAGATTACCGGAATCTGCGCCACCGACGGCAGCGCCTTGAGCCGCGCGCAGGTTTCGAACCCATCCATGGCCGGCATGACGGCATCGAGCAGGATCAGATCCGGCGTGATTCGTTCGACGATCGAAAGCGCGGAGGATCCCGACGTCGCGATCAGCACCGAATAGCCCGATTGCTCGAGCGCGTCGGTGAGAAAACTCAACGAGTCCGGGCTGTCATCGACCAGAAGAACGATATCGCGGGGTTGCTGGGCAGGGTTCATGACACCGCCTCCTCGCGGGCAATCTTGCGCAGGTCTGCCAGAAAGGCATCGATGTTGAAAGCCCGCACATGGGCCGACATGACTTCGGCAAAATGCCGGTTATCCGGCTCCTTGGCGAGTTCCGCCAGTTTTGCCTCGATGCCGCGGACATAGCCGATCTCGCCGAGCCGGATCAACTCCTCGACATGGTGGATGCCGGGCGTCCGCATCTCGCCCCCCTGCTCGTCCATCGTTTCCATCGGGGCGATTGCATAGACCCATTCGAAACCGAGCCAGGCGGCCAGACGATCATGCAACTGGCGAAAATCCACCGGCTTGGCAAGGGCATCGTTATGACCATCCGAACCGCTCGGCGCCATACCGCTGTCACCGACATTGGCCGACAGCATGATGATGGGTGCAGTTTGACCGAGATCGCGCAGACGGCTCACCAGTTGCCAGCCGTTCATGCCGGGCATCGAGATGTCGACGAGGAATATGTCGGGTCGACCGCCTTCGAGCAGCGTCAGGCATTCAGGACCGGACGAGGCCGTCAACACCACGAAATCGAGCGGCACCAAAGCTTCGCGCATCAATTCGCGATGCTCCTCATTGTCATCGACCACCATGACCGTGCGACGCGGCCCGGAATAGGTGAGGATCTTGCGGTCCGGCGCCGGTGTCGCCGGTCGATCGAGCCCATAGAGCATGAGCTTGACCCGGAAGGTGGTGCCCCTGCCCTCTTCGCTGTCGACCCGGATTTCGCCGCCGAGCGTCTGGGTGAGGAGACGCGTGATGGTGAGACCAAGACCGAGGCCCGGCGCCAGTTGCGACTGGCTGCCCGATCCGCGCTGGAACGGTTCAAAGATCACCTCGAGATCCTCGCGCGATATGCCGGACCCGGTATCGCTGATCGAAAAAGTCGCGACCTGGTTACGATACTGGATCGCCAGCTCCACCCGGCCCCGCTCGGTATATTTGACCGCGTTAGTCAAGAGATTGATGAGGATCTGGCGCAGGCGCTTCTCATCGGCCCGCACATATTGCGGCAAAGCCGGATCGCGGCGCACCGAGAATTCGAGCCCCTTCGCTTCGGCCTGCGGCCGGATCATCCCGCTGATCTGCTCGAAGAAATCATGCGTGTTGATTTCGTTGGAATAGACCTGGAGCCGACCGGATTCGATCCGCGAGATATCGAGAAGACCATCGATGAGGCCGGAGAGATAATCGGCGCTGCGCTTGATCACCTTGATCGCGGAACGTTTGGTTTCCGGCACCTGTTCATCGCGTTCGAGAAGCTGGGCATAGCCAAGGACGGCATTCAGCGGCGTGCGCAGCTCATGGGTCAGTCCCACGACGTAACGGCTCTTGGCACGGTTGGCGGATTCCGCCACTTCCTTGGCCTGCTGCAGTGCTGCATCCGTCTTCTTGTGGGCGGCGATTTCCTTGAGCAGCAGCGTATTCTGGCGCGAGCTTTCCTCTTCGGCCACCACGCGGCTGTCATGGGCCAGCACGAAGAACCAGGCCGCGATGCCCGAGAGAATCGAAAAGACCAGAAAGACAACCCAGGTCGTGCGGTTGACGACATCGGCAGTCTCCGGCGACAGGTTTCCGGCCCGGATGGCGACCATCCAGAGGATGAGACCGATGGCGGCAATGACCGTGAAGGTAATCAGAGAATAACGACCCAGACGGGTCGAAAGCTGCGCCAGAACCGGTTCCGGCAGAACCGCGCTTGCGACTTCGGCAACCTGGTAATTGAGCCGCGCCTTCGGCTTGCAGAGATCGTGACAGCGACTGTCGAGCGAGCAGCAGAGCGAACAGATCGGCGCCGAATAGGCCGGGCACCAGGCCATGTCCTCCGGCTCGAAAGGATGTTCGCAGATCGAGCAGGTGATGGTGCTGAGGCTCTTCCACTGCCGGCGCGGCTTGCGGGCGAGGTAATACTTCCCATCCGTCGCCCAGGCGATCAGGGGCACGGTGATGAAGGCGACGATCGGCGCGATATAGATGGCAAGCGAGGCCGCATAGTCGCCGAACAGGCCGAAATGCGCCGAGAGCGCGATGGCCGCCGTGATCAGCATGCCGCCGAAGCCAACCGGATTGATATCATAGAGATGGGCGCGCTTGAACTCGATGCCCGGCGGCGACAGGCCAAGCGGCTTGTTGATGAAGAGATCGGCCGAAATCGTGCAGAGCCAGGCAGCGGCGATAATGGAGAAGACGCTCAGTGTTTCCTCAAGCAGCTTGTAGATGCCGAGTTCCATCAGAAGCAGCGCGATCGCCACATTGAAGAACAGCCAGATGACGCGGCCCGGATGCGAATGGGTGAGGCGCGAGAAGAAATTCGACCAGGCGAGCGACCCGGCATAGGCATTCATGACATTGATTTTCAGCTGCGACACCACCACGAAGGCTGCCGTCAGCACCAGCGCCACCGTATGGTTCGGCACCATATAGCCGAAGGCGGTCACATACATATGGGCCGGATCGGCGGCCTGATCGGCCGGAATGCCGGAACTGAGCGCGAGCACCACCAGAAAGGAGCCAGCGAGCAGTTTCGGCGCCCCCACCACCACCCAGCCCGGACCGGCCAGGAAACGCAGGAAGCGCTGCATCAGCGATGGCGGGCGATGATCCGCCGGCAGAAAGCGCAGGAAGTCGACCTGCTCGCCGATCTGCGACATCAGCGCCAGGATGACGGCGGATGCGGCGCCGAATTTTGCCAGATCAAAGGGCGCAATCGTGCCGATCTCGCCGGATTCCGCACCCTTGCCGGCAAAGCCGAGCCAGAGATCGAACTTCTGCCAGTCCGAAAAGGCAATGAAGATGAAGGGCAGGATGTTGAGGATGATCCAGACCGGCTGCGTGATGAGCTGGAACTTCGAAATCATCCGCACGCCGTAGGTAACGAGCGGGATGACGGCCACCGCGCTGATGATATAGCCGAGCCAGAGTGGAACGCCGAACACCAGTTCGAGCGCACCCGTCATGATCGATGCTTCGATGGCAAAGAGGATGAAGGTGAAGCTCGCATAGATCAGCGATGTGAGCGTCGAGCCGATATAACCAAAGCCGGCTCCGCGCGTCAAAAGGTCGATATCGACGCCATGGCGGATCGCATAGCGGCTGATCGGGATGCCGATGACAAGCAAGACGATCGAGGCAACGATGATGGCGAAAATGGCATTGGTGGTGCCGTAGGAGAGCGTGATCGTGCCGCCCACAGCTTCGAGCGCCAGAAAGGAAATCGCACCGATCGCCGTCTGCGAAATGCGGGCAGGCGAATACTGCCGGGCACTTTTGGCCGTAAAACGCAGCGCGTAATCTTCCAGCGTCTGGTCGGCGACCCAGCGATTGTAGTCGCGGCGGACGGGGATGATGCGCTGGCGTGCGGTCATACGACTTCAACGGTCTCCGGATTGCTCAATTTGGAAGCAACAATCGATATTGAATAATTTTCAGCCAGAAGCAACGGATTTCCCGAACGTTCGGCTCCTTTGGAACCACGACCGGCGAACGTTTTTCAAGAGCCCGTCGCAGGAAGCAGCGACACCTTATTCCCCCTTTCCCCCCTTGGCATACGTCAAATGACGTATGTCGCAATGCAGCATGGCGGCGGATAGTCCCCTCAGACAACGGAAATTAAGGCTTTCTTAAACCGTTGCGCCACGAACAAGAGAGGGGAATTCCAATGAAACTGACGAAATTGGTCTCGAGCGCGCTTCTGGCCGGCATGATGTCCGCCACCGCGTTCCACGGTGCATTCGCAGCCGACGACACCATCAAGATCGGCGTCCTGCATTCGCTGTCCGGTACGATGGCGATCTCCGAAACCACCCTCAAGGACGCCATGCTGATGCTCGTCGAAGAGCAGAACAAGAAGGGCGGCGTCCTCGGCAAGAAACTCGAAGCCGTCGTCGTCGACCCGGCTTCCGATTGGCCGCTGTTCGCCGAAAAGGCGCGCGACCTGATCGAAAAGGACAAGGTTGCCGCCGTGTTCGGTTGCTGGACCTCGTCCTCGCGCAAGTCGGTCCTGCCGGTGTTCGAAGAGCTGAACTCCATTCTCTTCTATCCGGTCCAGTACGAAGGCGAAGAATCCTCCCGCAACATCTTCTATACCGGTGCGGCTCCGAACCAGCAGGCCATTCCGGCCGTCGATTACCTTGCCAACACCGAAGGTGTCGAGCGCTGGGTTCTTGCGGGCACCGACTATGTCTATCCGCAGACGACCAACAAGATCCTGAAGGCCTACCTGATGTCCAAGGGCGTCAAGGAAGAGGACATCATGATCAACTACACGCCGTTCGGTCATTCCGACTGGCAGACGATCGTCTCCGACATCAAGAAGTTCGGCTCGGCCGGCAAGAAGACCGCTGTGGTCTCCACCATCAACGGTGACGCCAACGTACCGTTCTACAAGGAACTCGCCAACCAGGGCATCAAGGCCGAAGACATTCCGGTCGTCGCCTTCTCGGTCGGCGAAGAAGAGCTCGCCGGCCTCGACACCGGCCCGCTTGTCGGCCACCTGGCTGCCTGGAACTACTTCCAGTCCGTCGATGCTCCGGTCAATGCCGAGTTCATCAAGACCTGGCATGCCTACACCAAGAACGACAAGCGCGTGACCAACGACCCGATGGAAGCTGCCTATATTGGCTTCAACGCCTGGGTGAAGGCTGTCGAAGCTGCTGGTACGACCGACACGGATGCCGTTCTCGACTCGATCATCGGCGTCTCCGTGCCGAACCTCTCGGGCGGCACCTCCACCGTCATGCCGAACCACCACATTACCAAGCCGGTTCTCATCGGCGAAATCCAGGCTGATGGCCAGTTCGATATCGTCCAGCAGACCCCGTCGGTCGTCGGCGATGAATGGTCCGATTACCTGCCGGACTCCAAGGATCTGATCTCCGATTGGCGCAAGCCGATGTCGTGCGGCAACTTCAACGTCGTGACCGGCAAGTGCGGCGGCAAGGGCTCCTGATCATCTCAAACCCCATGAGATGACGATCCTGGGAGCGGGCGGTGATGAACTGCCCGCTCTCGTTTCCAAGACCTGACTGACTGGACCCGATATGTTACACCAAGCGTCGATGATAGGAACCGATTGCGCCGGAGCGATTTTGGTTTCCGGCGAGGAGAAAACCACAGTCGGACCCAAAGGTCCGGCGCGGATTTTCAACGATGTCCGGAGGGCAAAAACGTCCGGTCCTTCGGATTGGCCGGACATCCTTCCCCGACTTTGTCGCAATCCTCTACCGATGCCTTTGCATCGCTCTCCGGTCTGCTCCGCGTCGGATGACGGCGTCCGGTCCCACGCAATTGCTTCCTATCATCGAGGCTTGGTATTTCGCGCCTTTCAAACCGTCTTTCTGGTATTTGCCCTTCTTTTCGTGCCCTTTATCGCCGCTGCCAGCGCAGCAGACGATCTTAAGACCCAGATCAACGCTTTAGCCACCGCGAAGCTGCCCGATATGCCGGAGAAGATCGAGGCCCTGGCAGCGACCGGCGATCCCGCCGTCGTTCCGCTTCTGGAAGCGCTTGCCGAAGGCAATCTTTACTTCCGCAAATCCGATAATTTCGTCTTTCTGACCAAGGCCTCCGGTTCAAATCTCTCGCTTGTCGACCCGGTATCGGGCGAAACCGTCGGCGAGGAAGCCAAGGGGGCGCTGAGCAAGATCAAGGTCAACAACAATCTCCGCCGAACCATTCGCTCCCTGCTCGGCGGGCTGACCTTGTTGAGCCCGGACCGCACTGTGCGCCTTTCGGCCGCCGATGCAGTGCTGAAATCTCCGAGCGCCGAAAATCTCGGGTTGCTCGAAACAGCCATCGCAAAGGAAACGGATACCGTCGTCAGGATGCGGATGGAAACAGCCCGCGCTGTATCGATCCTCGGCTCCGATCGCATCATCGATGAGAAGCGCCAGGCCATCGAGATGATCAGCGACAAGATCGGCGGTCGTGACGCGGCCGGTATTCTGATGGGCGCATCCGCAACCATCGATCCTGCACTCAAGGCGGATCTCGATGCAGCGATCTCGCGGATCGAAAGCACCCAGCAGCTCTGGGACATGACCCAGAACGTCTGGTACGGCCTGTCGCTGGGTTCGGTGCTTCTGCTCGCCGCGATCGGTCTCGCCATCACCTTCGGCGTCATGGGCATCATCAACATGGCGCATGGCGAAATGGTCATGCTCGGCGCTTATTCCACCTTCGTGGTGCAGGATATCATCCGCTCGAATGCACCCAACCTCTTCGACTGGTCACTGGCGATCGCCCTGCCGGTCGCCTTCCTCGTCACTGCCATCGTCGGCCTTGCCATCGAGCGCGGCGTGATCCGCTTTCTCTATGGACGTCCACTCGAAACGCTGCTCGCCACCTGGGGCATATCGCTGATCCTCCAGCAGGCGATCCGTTCCATCTTCGGACCGACAAACCAGGAAGTCGGCAATCCGTCCTGGATGTCGGGTTCCTTCCCGCTCGGCGGCATGACGATTACCTGGAACCGCATGTGGATCGTTGCATTCTCGCTCTCGGTCTTCTTCGCGCTTCTGTTCCTGATGAAGAAATCCGCCTTCGGCCTGCAGATGCGCGCCGTCACCCAGAACCGTCGCATGGCTTCCTCGATGGGCATCCGCACACCCTGGGTGGATGCCTTCACCTTCGCGCTCGGCTCCGGCATTGCCGGCATTGCCGGCGTGGCACTGTCCCAGATCGACAATGTGTCGCCGAACCTCGGCCAGTCCTACATCATCGACAGTTTCATGGTCGTGGTGTTCGGCGGCGTCGGCAATCTCTGGGGCACATTCGTCGGCGCACTCTCGCTCGGCATTCTCAACAAGTTCCTCGAACCGACCGTGGGCGCCGTGCTCGGCAAGATTCTCGTTCTGGTTCTCATCATCCTTTTCATCCAGAAGCGCCCCCGTGGTCTCT
The DNA here is from genome assembly GCF_030551875.1 of Fluviirhizobium alvei. Taxonomy (GTDB): domain Bacteria; phylum Pseudomonadota; class Alphaproteobacteria; order Rhizobiales; family Rhizobiaceae; genus Rhizobium_E; species Rhizobium_E alvei. Next base: position 401,712 of record NZ_JAUOZU010000007.1, read on the forward strand.
TCGCACTCAAGGGAAGGGCGATCGAAGCATGATTACCGGCTTTCTTCTTCGCGCACTCGACCGGCGCATCACCATTGCCATCGCCATCATCCTCGCCGTGGCCGTGCTGGTGCCCGCTTCCAACCTGCTGCTGCCGACCGATAGCACCTTCCGCATCCCCACCTATGTCATGTCCCTCATGGGCAAGTATCTGACCTATGCGCTTCTCGCGCTGACGCTGGACCTGGTCTGGGGCTATTGCGGCATCCTCTCGCTGGGCCACGCGGCCTTCTTCGCGCTGGGCGGCTATGCGATGGGCATGTATCTGATGCGCCAGATCGGCCCGCGCGGCGTCTATGGCGACCCGGTCCTGCCCGATTTCATGGTGTTCCTGAACTGGAAGGAACTGCCCTGGTTCTGGCATGGCATGGATATGTTCTGGTTCGCCATGCTCATGGTTCTCGTCGTGCCCGGCCTGCTCGCCTTCATTTTCGGTTGGTTCGCTTTCCGCTCTCGCGTCAACGGCGTCTATCTCTCGATCATCACGCAAGCGATGACCTATGCGCTGCTCCTCGCTTTCTTCCGCAACGATATGGGTTTCGGCGGCAACAACGGCCTCACCGATTTCAAGGATATTCTCGGCTTCTCGATCCAGGCGGATGGAACGCGTGCGACCCTGTTTGCCATGTCTGCGCTGATGCTGGCGCTCTGCCTGCTCCTGTCCTCGGCAATCGTCCGCTCGAAATATGGCAAGGTGCTGATCGGCGTCCGCGATGCCGAAAGCCGCACCCGCTTCCTCGGTTATCGGGTCGAGAACATCAAGCTCTTCACCTTCGTGGTGTCGGCCATGATGGCGGGCATTGCCGGCGCCCTGTTCGTCCCCCAGGTCGGCATCATCAATCCGGGTGAATTCGAGCCCGGCAATTCGATCGAAGTCGTCATCTGGACGGCGGTGGGCGGCCGCGGCACGCTTATCGGCCCGATCATCGGTGCGGTGCTCGTCAATGCCGGCAAGACCTTCTTCACCGGTGCCTTCCCCGAATTCTGGCTGTTTGCGCTGGGCGGACTGTTCGTCCTCGTGACGCTCTTCCTGCCCAAGGGCATCGTCGGCACCTGGCAGCAGTTCATGGCGCGCCGGAAGGAATATGCCGATGAAGCATCCAAGGAAAAACAGGCGGCATCCCTTGCCGCAGCCGAGCCGGGAGCAGCCGAATGAACAGTGTCGTCAACGCAGATCTCAAGCCGCGCAGCATTCTCTATCTCGATGGCGTATCGGTAGCCTTTGATGGTTTCAAGGCACTGAACTCGCTCTCCTTCGTCGTCGAACCCGGCGAGCTGCGTGCCATCATCGGCCCGAACGGTGCCGGAAAGACGACGATGATGGATATCATCACCGGCAAGACGCGGCCGGATTCGGGAGAGGTCTATTTCAATGGCGAAATCGACCTCACGAAAAGGGATGAGGCGGCAATCGCCCAGCTCGGCATCGGCCGCAAGTTCCAGAAGCCCACCGTTTTCGAAAGCCATACAGTCTGGGACAATATCGAACTGGCGCTCAACCGCAAACGCGGTGTCTTTGCCACTCTCTTCTACACACTGACAGCCAAGGACCGGGCCCGTATCGAGGAAATCCTCGAAACCGTGCGGCTCACCCATCGCAAGGATGATTATGCCGCCAATCTCAGCCACGGCCAGAAACAGTGGCTGGAAATCGGCATGCTTCTCGCGCAGGAACCGAAACTCCTGCTGGTCGACGAGCCCGTGGCCGGTATGACCGATGCGGAAACCTCTGAAACCGCGATCCTTCTCAAGGAGATCGCCAAAACGCGCTCGGTCGTGGTGGTTGAGCATGACATGGGGTTCATCCGCGATCTCGGCGTCAAGGTCACCTGCCTCGCCGAAGGATCGGTGCTGGCCGAAGGCTCGATCGATTTTGTTTCGAATGACCCAAAAGTCATCGAAAACTATCTGGGACGGTGAGGGAATGAAACTTCAGGCTTGAACGTCACCATGAAACCGGTTCCATTGCGCCGGTTGCAACCAGGGAGTTCAAGATATGCCTTTTATCGGTTTCATATTGGTGGTGGCGGCGGGAGCTGCCGTATGGTGGTGGCGCCTGAAGATGCTCAAGGAAGTCGGAAGCGAAATGATCGATTCGGTCGAACGCATGCGCGGCGCCTATAAGCGCCGGCAATACCGCAAGGCAGCGGAAGCAGCTCCACTGACTTCGATCAAGGATCCCGCAATTGCTGCCGTAACCTTTTTTATGGTGCTGGCCGAAGACAAGCCGACGGGTATGGACGAGGCCAGAACGCTTATCCGATCGCGCATGAACGGTATCATAGCTGCACGTGACATGGACGATGTGCTCGTCTTCGCCGAATGGACAGCGAAACGTGTCGTCAGCCTTGAAGATCCGGTCCGGCGTTTTCGCGATCTCTGGCTCGCAAACCTGAATTTCGATGAGCGTCGCCAACTGGTCGGCATCGCCGATGAGGTCATCCGCATTGCGGGCGAACCGACCACAGAACAAAACAATGCCTTGCAGGCCCTCAGGAGGGTCCTGCTGAACTGAGAGGGAAGCCATGCTGACTGTGGATAACGCCAACCTGCATTACGGTGCGGCACAAGCGCTGCGCGGAATTTCGATCAAGGCCGAGATGGGCAAGATCACTTGCGTGCTCGGTCGCAACGGTGTCGGCAAGTCCTCGCTGCTGCGCGCCGTCACCGGTCAGCATCCCTTAAGCGCTGGCAAGATCAGCTTCAACGACACGTTGTTGAACGGCATGGCGCCCTACAATCGAGCCAAGCTCGGCATCGGCTATGTGCCGCAGGGACGCGAAATCTTTCCGCTTCTGACGGTGAAGGAAAATCTCGAAACCGGCTTTGCGCCGCTCACGCGCAATGAGCGCAGCATTCCGGATGATATTTTCAGTCTCTTCCCGATCCTGCAAACCATGCTCGGGCGTCGCGGCGGCGATCTTTCCGGCGGCCAGCAGCAGCAACTGGCCATCGGTCGTGCGCTTGTCACGCGGCCGAAGATCCTGGTGCTCGACGAGCCGACCGAAGGTATCCAGCCCTCGATCATCAAGGATATCGGGCGGGCCATCCAGTATCTGCGCGACTCCACCGGCATGGCAATTCTGCTTGTGGAACAATATCTTGATTTCTGCCGCGAACTCGCCGACCATGTCTATATCATGGACCGCGGCGAGATCGTGCATGAAGGGGCTGCCGAAACGCTCGATACGCCGGAAGCGCGCCGTCACCTGACGGTGTGACGCCAACATCAGGATCGCCTGTGAACATCATGACGACCGCGTCGGCCATCCAGCCGCAACGCACGCGAGGAACGGGGCGGCTGGCGACCAAAAAGGTTGCCGGCAGAACCCGGCTCGACATCTTCTATCAGGAGGGGGCCGCGAAGATCCGCATGCCCGAATCCTTCGATGGTCGACTGGAAGCCGTCCTGATCAACACATCCGGCGGACTGACCGGCGGCGACCGCGTAAACTGGCAGGTCGATGCCGGTGCCGGGACCCATGTGACGGTGACGACGCAGGCCTGCGAGCGGGTCTACAAATCCTCCGGCGGCCATGCCGAGGTGAATTCCACCCTGTCGGTCGGTGCAGGCGCGACACTCCATTGGCTGCCGCAGGAAACGATCCTGTTCGACCAGGGTGCGCTGCGCCGGAGGCTCGATGTCGAGCTTGCCGAAGATGCCTGCTTCATCGGGCTCGAGGCCGTGCTTCTGGGCCGCAAGGCGATGGGCGAAACCGTGGCCTCCGGCCAGTTTCGCGATCGCTGGCGTATCCGCCGGGCTGGGCAGCTGATCCATGCCGAAGAACTGGATCTGTCGGGGGCGATCGATCAGAGGATGGCGTCGCGGGCGACGCTCGCCGGCCACCAGGCCTTTGCGACCCTGCTCTATTGCGCACCCGACGGTGAGGCCAAACTCGAGAGGATCCGGACACTGGCGCAGGGGCAGATCGCCGGTGCAAGCCATTGGAAGGACAAGCTCGTGGTGCGGATCATCGCCTCGGAAGGGTTCGAGCTCAGAAAAATCCTGATCCCGATAATTTCGCTCTTGCGAAATGGCGATGCGCCGCCGAAAGTGTGGCATCTCTGATTGTCAGATCCGATCCCGGGCCGCGCGCCATCGAGAGCGGAACGATTTGAAACCGACCGATTTTCACCCTTGCGGAGCATGCGATGAACCTCTCCCCCCGCGAAAAAGACAAGCTGCTGATCTCGATGGCCGCGATGGTCGCCCGTCGCAGGCTCGAGCGCGGCGTCAAGCTGAACTACCCGGAAGCCATTGCGCTGATTTCCGATTTCGTGGTCGAAGGCGCCCGTGACGGTCGTTCGGTGGCCGAACTTATGGAAGCCGGCGCCCATGTCATCACTCGCGACCAGGTGATGGAGGGCATCGCCGAAATGATCCATGACGTGCAGGTCGAAGCGACCTTCCCCGATGGCACCAAGCTGGTGACCGTTCACGAACCGATCCGCTGAGGAGGCAACCATGATTCCCGGTGAACTGATCCCCGCCAAGGGCGAAATCGAACTCAATGCCGGCCTGCCGACGGTGACGATCGATGTCGCCAACACAGGTGACCGGCCGATCCAGGTCGGAAGCCATTATCATTTCTTCGAAACCAACAAGGGGCTCGATTTCGACCGCGACAAGGCGCGCGGCATGCGGCTCGACATTCCGTCGGGAACCGCCGTCCGTTTCGAGCCCGGCCAGAAGCGTACGGTGACGCTGATCCCGCTTTCGGGCAAGCGCGAGGTCTATGGTTTCCGCCAGCTGGTGATGGGCAAACTGTGACACGGATTGGGAGTGCCGGAATGAAATGGACATTGGTTGCCGCTGTTTGGCTAAGCCTTTCGGCGAGCGCTGCGTGGGCCGAAGAAGCGGCGCCGCTGCTCTGCAAGGATGCGGTCACCGAGGCCGAGATGATCGAATGCGCCCATAACGAGTTCGAGATCGAAGACAAGAAGCTGAACGCCCAGTGGGCCGAGACCAAGAAGGCCGTCTCCGAATGGGATGCGGCAATCGAGGACGAGGGATCGCGCGGCGCCGTCAAGGCGCTCTTGAAGTCGCAGCGTGCCTGGATCGATTATCGTGACGGCCATTGCGATGCCGATGGCTTCTCGGTCTATGGCGGCACGATGCGGCCTTCGGTGATCGAACTCTGCCTTGCAGACCTGACGCGCAAGCGGACAGCCGAACTCAAAGATCTGATCGACGGGATCCAGTGACGATGACCAGAAACATCTTGGGGCTTGGGATCGGCAAACTCGGCAGTGCGGTGGCTCTGCTCATGGCATTGTCGGCAGCCCCCGCTTTTGCCGAGGAAGCGCCCGAAGTCGATTGCGAAAACGCGATGGCGCAGCAGGACATGAACTATTGCGCCGAAATGGATTTCGAGAAATCGGATGCCGAACTCAACCGCACCTATAAAAAGGCCATGAAAGCGGCCCGCGATGCCGACAAATCCGCAGCCGAGATGGGCCCCGACTATGTCGGCGCGGTCGATGCGCTGAAGAAGGCACAGCGTGCCTGGATCGACTATCGCGACGGCCATTGCACCGGCGTCGGCTTTGAGGCGCGCGGCGGATCGATGGAGCCCATGCTGGTCTCCGGCTGCAAGGACCAGCTCACCCAGGCCCGCACCAAGGAACTGCAGGAACTGATCTCCGGTACTGGAAACTGAACCATGCTCCACCGCTGCGAACAGGACGGGATGACAGATCGGGCTAACGGGCCCGCACTTGTCGTCACGACTGATCGCAAGATAGCGGTAGGCGACGATTGCCTGCGCTTTCGCCCTTTATCTGAACCCCTCTCCTGCCAACCGCGTATAACCATGAACAAAAACATGGAACCGGTTGGAGAGAGCTGAGATGGGACGCAGGATCATGGTGGTGGGTAACGGGCAGATCGAAGCGGGCATAGGCAACAGAATCGACGCGGCCGATCTTGTCGTTCGTTTCAACGATTGCCGCTCGTTTGGCGCTGGCGGTGTCAAGACCAGCATCGTCGCCGTTTGCAATACGGGTCGTCCTGGCAAGCGGATGCTGGAAGAGAAGGACTGGCGCGAAAACCGGGCCGTTCTGGAGGCCGACGCCATCTGGGGCGTTCGCGATCCGGAAAAATTCAGCGCCATGCGCGGGGTGCTGGCGACCACCCATCCTGAACTTGATGATTTCTGCGACGACTACACCGACGGTTTCATTGAATTCTGTCGGTCGTCCGACAAACAGTTCCATGGCATTTCCGCAGCCACTTATGACCAGGTCGATGACCTTTTGGCCCAGTACCGACCGGTGCCCTACGTCACGCCGTCGAGTGGTGCCATTGTTGTTGCGGAACTGCTCAACAACCATTGCCAGAATGACGATGAACTGACCATTGCCGGCTTCAGCCACGAAGGCTGGGAGTGGCATCCCTGGCAGGCCGAAAAGGCCTGGATGGATGCGCTTGCCAGCTCGGGCCGCCTCAAACGACTATAGCTTCCTCCCAAGACGCTCAGGAGTTCCGAATGTCCTATAAAATGTCCCGCGCCGCCTATGCCTCGATGTTCGGCCCAACCACCGGCGACAAGCTCCGGCTCGCCGATACGGAACTGTTCGTGGAGGTGGAGAAGGATTTCACGACCTATGGCGAGGAAGTGAAGTTCGGTGGCGGCAAGGTCATTCGCGATGGCATGGGACAAAGCCAGGTGACACGCGCCAATGGCGCCGTCGATACGGTCATCACCAATGTGCTGATCATCGACCATTGGGGTATCGTGAAAGCCGATGTGGGCCTGAAGGATGGCCGTATCGCCGCAATCGGCAAGGCCGGCAATCCAGACACACAGCCGGGTGTCAACATCATCGTAGGTCCCGGCACCGAAGCCATCGCCGGCGAAGGCAAGATCCTCACCGCCGGCGGCATGGATAGCCACATCCATTTCATCTGCCCGCAGCAGATCGAGGAAGCCCTGATGAGCGGGCTGACCTGCATGCTGGGCGGCGGCACCGGCCCGGCCCATGGCACGCTTGCCACCACCTGCACGCCCGGCCCCTGGCATATCCAGCGGATGATCGAGGCGGCAGACGCCTTCCCGATGAACCTGGCCTTCGCCGGCAAGGGCAATGCGTCTCTTCCCGGCGCGCTCGAGGAAATGATCCTCGCCGGCGCTTCGGCGCTGAAACTGCATGAGGACTGGGGCACCACGCCGGGGGCGATCGATTGCTGCCTGACGGTGGCCGATGAATATGACGTGCAGGTGATGATCCATACCGACACGCTCAACGAAAGCGGCTTCGTGGAGGATTCACTCGGCGCCATGAAGGGCCGCACCATTCACGCCTTCCATACCGAAGGTGCCGGCGGCGGCCATGCGCCGGATATCATCAAGGTCTGCGGGTCTCTCAATGTGATACCGTCGTCGACCAACCCGACGCGGCCCTACACGCTCAACACGCTCGCCGAACATCTCGACATGCTGATGGTCTGCCACCATCTGAGCCCGTCGATCCCGGAAGATATCGCCTTTGCCGAAAGCCGCATCCGCAAGGAAACGATCGCAGCCGAAGACATTCTGCACGATATGGGCGCCTTCTCGATCATTTCCTCCGATAGCCAGGCCATGGGTCGCGTCGGTGAAGTCGCCATCCGCACCTGGCAGACCGCCGACAAGATGAAGCGCCAGCGCGGTGCCCTGCCCGAGGAAAAGGGCGACAATGACAATGTCCGCGTCAAGCGTTACATTGCCAAATACACGATCAACCCGGCAATCGCGCATGGTCTGAGCCACGAAATCGGTTCGGTGGAAGTCGGCAAGCGCGCCGATCTCGTGCTCTGGTCGCCGGCCTTCTTCGGCGTCAAGCCGGACATGGTGCTGCTGGGCGGCTCGATCGCTGCCGCACCGATGGGCGATCCGAACGCCTCGATCCCGACCCCGCAGCCGGTTCACTATCGCCACATGTTCGGCGCATACGGCAAGGCCCGCACCAGTTCGTCGGTCACCTTTGTCAGCCAGGCTTCTCTCGATGCCGGTCTCGCCCAGAAGATCGGCGTGTCGAAACAGCTTCTCGCGGTGAAGAATACCCGTGGCGGCATTTCCAAGAAGTCGATGATCCACAACGACCTGACGCCGCATGTGGAAGTCGATCCGGAAACCTACGAAGTGCGGGCCGATGGCGTGCTGTTGACATGCGAGCCGGCGACCGTTCTGCCGATGGCACAGCGCTATTTCCTTTTCTGACGGCAAGGGCGAAGAGGCGCAACGATGCTCAAACCTCTTCGCCTTCTGCTGCGCGGCATCGGCTGGCTCCTCGCCTTCATTGTGATCGTCGTTATCGCGATGGCCGCCGGCAGTCTGATCCCGCGGCCGCTGTTTGCGCCGGCAGAGGCCGGAGTTGGACAAGGCCAGACGATCTATCTGCTGGCAAACCCGATCCATACCGATATCGCCATTCCCCTGACCGACGCGATCAGGCAGCGTTTCGCAGATCTCGAGCCCTTTGGTATCGAGATCAATCATCCGGGTGCAGCCTACCTGGTGATCGGTTGGGGCGGACGGTCATTCTATCTTGAAACGCCCACCTGGTCCGAGCTGAAGCCCGCGCCGGTTTTCAAGGCACTGACCATCGATGCATCCGTGCTGCATGTGGATCTGGCGGGCTCACGGCTTCAGAACCATCCCGCCGCAACCCGGATCGACGTCTCGGAGGCAGGGTTCGAACGGATGCTGCGCTATATCGAAACGAGTTTCGTGCGCAACTCAGGACAACCGGTCGGCATTGCCGGCGCGGGATACAATGATACCGATGCGTTCTTTGAAGCGACCGGTTCCTTCAATGCGCTTTTGGGCTGCAACACCTGGACCGCATCGGCATTGCGAGAGGCCGGCGTCCGTACAGGATTGTGGAACCCGCTGCCGCAATCACTGGCGCTCTCGGTAGACCTCTACAACTGATTGACTTCTGACATATGGTCATGCGCCTTCCGGCTTTATCCGCCCTGCCCCGACGGCCTGTGCGGCGTTTTCTTCCAGAAGAATGGCCGGCGCTTGAGTTCGATCGCCGCATGCCAGGCCGCCGCCGAGATCATCAACCAGTAGAGTGGAATGAAAAGCCAGCTCCGCCCCAGGCGCTTGCGCTCCAAACGGTACATGGCGTTGTAACCGAGCATGGCGAAAAGCAGAAAGGCGCCGATCACATTGATCCAGTCGAGCGCAAACAGAAACCACTGCAGGCCGTTGAGCGTGTTCGCGGCGAGCAGACACCAGCTGAACCAGACCATGAAACCGATCAGCAACGGGTGGACCAGCGCCGACACCAGCATGCCGGTGATCATCATATGGAACATCAGCATGCCCGACGCGCCAAGTTCGTCGACGAGCCGGCGCGGATCGCGCATATGCACCAGCCAGGTCTGCATCCAGCCCTTGAACCAGCGTCCCCTTTGCCCGAACCATATGCCTATTTCGGTCGGTGCGTCCTCATAAGTGGGCCGCGAAATCACCTCGGTCGCATAGCCGAGACGACGCAGGCGAAGGCCGAGATCGGCATCCTCGGTGACGTTGTACGGATCCCAGCCTCCGATCGAGCGCAGGGCATCGGTGCGGAAATGGTTGGAAGTTCCACCGAGCGGCAACGGGTGGTTGGCGCTAGCGAGCAGCGGTAACAGGCGCCGGAACAGACCGGAATATTCGATCGAAAACAGGCCAGCTATCCAGTTGGTGCCACCATTGGAGATGATCAGCGGTGCTTGAAGGCAAACGACCGTTTCCGGCCGATTGCGAAAACGCTGGCAGGCTTCGCGCAACTGGTCCGGATGCGGCCTATCTTCCGCATCATAGAGAACCAGGAACTCGCCGCGCGCCCCGGCTAGCGCATAGTTCAGCGCCTTGGGCTTCGTGCGCGGCTGCATCGGCGGTACGCGCACGATTTCGAATTCCTTGCCGAGATCAAGCGCTTCCAGAGCCCCGATCGTGTCGGCGTCGTCGGCCTCGCAGACCAGTTTGATGTCAAGGCGGGATCGAGGCCAGTTCAGCCGCTGCAGCCGATCGATCAATTGCGGCACCACCTCCTTCTCCCGGTAAAGGGCGGCCATGACGGTGTAGACCGGATAGTTCTCAATCTCGGCAAGGGGCCTTGGGCGCGTTAGCCGCGCACCCTTGCTGACAGCGAGCCAACGGATGGCGAGGAGGAACAGATAAGAGGCCGACAGGAAAAGATGCATCACCAGCATCGTCGGTTCCGGCGCCATCCAGCCAAACGCGATCAGTGCAACCAACAGCGATCCGGCCCAGAAGCCCTGGTTCCCCTGAAAGACGATCCGCGCGCTGAGGTCGGGTCGGCTGTCGAACAACTGGTTGACCGCCTCGTTGACCCGCCGCGCCGATCCGATCTGCCAAACCACCGAACGTATTGCCGTGGGTGTTGTCACGACGATCCGTTTCGCCAGCGTTGGCATTTTTGCAAGCCGCCGCCGCTCGTTCTCGAGGTTCAATGCTGTCGGCACGATGGCGAGGAGCGGCGCACGATCGGAAGGGTTGAGGCGCAGGCAATGGGGCGCCTTCAACTGGCTATCGAGGCTTGCATTGACATGCACTTGTTGCGGTTCGATCCGTTCGACGAAGGCAAGCCCGAGCGCCTTTGCCAAAGCGCCATAATAGGCCTCTTCATCCACCGAACCATGCACGATCAGTTCGGCTTCGAGCGTCGTTCCGTGTGCGCGGGCGCGCTGTAACAGAAGCGCAATGAATGGCTTTGAAAAACCGAGTTCGCGCAAAACCGCGATTTCGCTCGTCTCATCATCCGAAAGGCCGATTTGAGGAAGAATCCGGAGCCCAGGCGCCGCCGGGTTTGGCCGGGCCATCGCCTGTCGTGGTAAATCGGCGCCTTCATATTCCCCAATCGTCATAACTTCTGCTACAAACACACAAACGATTACGAGTATCGAGATGTCTGCAATCATAATGAAGCCATTGGTTGTGTCACGCTTTATTTTGCTTGTGACCGCAATATTCTGTCTGACGACTATTGGGCGTACGGCTTCTGCTGAGGAACAGGGCGGAATATCCATTCCATCGCTTTTCGATCCGAGAGACAAGGCGTTTCCGCCGGATCTTGCAACCCTCCCCGGGATCCGGTTTGCCACAACCGTCGATTTTCCACCGTTCAACTATCTCGATCAATCCGGCAAACTTCTGGGATTCCACGTTGAGCTTGCTCGCGAGATCTGCCGCGAACTCAAGATCACCGAACGATGCCAGATCGAGGCCATGCCATTTGGCGACCTTCAGGCAAGACTTGAGAAAGGCATTGTGGATGCCAGCATCGCCGGCATTCGTATCACGCCCGAGCTTCGGGAGCGATTTGCCTTTTCGCGCCCCTATATGATGTTGCCGGCCCGTTTCGTTGCCGCCAAGGCCGAAACGGGAGGCCCGAGCGATCTGAAGCCAGGGGATGCGGGCGTGGTTGGCAATACGCTGCACCAGACGATGGCCGAGCATTTCTTTCCGGACCTGAAACCCAGGCCCTACGCCAATCGCGCCGCTTTGCTGGAAGCCTTGCGCAAGAAGGAGATCAAAGCCGCCTTTGGCGATGCCGTTCAGCTCTCTTTCTGGGTTGAAGCGCCAGCGTCTGAAGATTGCTGCCGCCTGTTTGGCGAGCCCTACTATTCCAGCCATTACCTCGGGGAAGGTCTTGCCCTGATGAGTCGCAAGGACCAGCCGCAGATTACCCAGGCGATCGACTATGCGCTGATCGCACTCGCGCGCAACGGTCGCCTCAACGAACTCTATCTTCGCTATTTCCCGAACGGGCTTTGAATATCGTTATTCAACGGCCTCGTCCGCAAGCCATGCATCAAGCGCATAGCTGTTATGCATTGCAGCAATCGAACGGAATTATTGCTGCAATGCGGGATGTTTCTGATTAGAATTGTTCTTCATTAGCGGCGTCCCATTTGCCGCCCAAATTGATGGAGACAGAGATGCTTGGCAAGAAAGTGCCTGACGTTACCTTCCGCACGCGCGTCCGCGATGAATCGATCGGCGGTCCCAATCCTTTCCGCTGGGAAGACAAGACAACGGCTGACTATTTTTCCGGCAAGAAGGTCGTTCTCTTTTCGCTGCCGGGCGCTTTTACCCCGACCTGCTCGACCTTCCAGCTGCCGGACTTCGAGAAGCTCTATCCCGAGTTCAAGGCTGAGGGTATCGACGAGATCTATTGCATCTCGGTGAACGACGCCTTCGTCATGAACGCCTGGGGCAAGAGCCAGGGCATCGAGAATATCAAGCTCATTCCGGATGGTTCGGGCGAATTCACCCGCAAGATGGGCATGCTTGTCGCAAAGGACAATCTCGGCTTCGGCATGCGTTCCTGGCGCTATGGCGCCATCGTCAACGATGGCGTTGTCGAACAGTGGTTCGAAGAAGACGGTTTCTCCGACAATTGCGATTCGGACCCCTATGGAAAGTCCTCGCCGCAGAACATCCTTGAGAACCTGCGCGCCCTGAAAAAGGCCGCCTGATTGAGGCGTGAAGCCAGCAACAGAGTTCGTGAAACCCCGGGAATCATTCGGTTCCCGGGGTTTTGTTTTCGTAGAGGCCGGGCCTCCGCCTGATCCGTCTCGGCGATGGACCCGATTGCGCCGCCATGCCATAGTCCGTTCAGCCCAGACAGCATAAAGTTCGGAGATCATGTGATGCCATACCGTTCGACGCGGATCGACAAATCCGGATCAAACGATGCACCTCCCATCGACATTCTGATTCTCAAGCATGACGAGCGTCACATCCGCCGCAAGCTCCTGCATATGCAGCATGGCGATGTCGTGATGCTGGATCTCAAGGAGCCGGTGATGCTCGAACATGGTGATCTTCTGGCTCTGGAGGGCGGAGGTCATGTCGAAGTGATTGCTGCCGAAGAAGAGCTTTACGAAGTCACGCCGCGGGATCTCAGGCACCAGATCGAACTGGCCTGGCACCTCGGCAATCGGCATCTGCATGCCCAGTTCGAGACCGGTCGCATCCTGATCGAGCGCGATCATGTGATCAAGGCGATGCTGGAAGGGCTGGGCGCCAGCGTGCGGGATGTCTGCGAACCATTCCATCCGTTACACGGCGCCTATCATGGGCACGGTCACGACCATGGGCACGGGCATGGCCACTGATCGATCGGGACTGGCACTTCTTCGTTTGCAATCCTGGCTGTCGCCCGCCTTCCCGGTCGGTGGATTTGCCTATTCGTCCGCTCTGGAAGCCGCCACCCATCATGGCATCGTCAGGAATGCCGAAAGCCTCGGAGAATGGCTTGCCGCCCTTTTGGAGAAGGGCGCCTTCTGGAATGATATCGTTCTGCTGGCCGAAGCCTGGAATTCGACGTCAGATCCGGAGCGCCTGCGGACCACGACTGAGCTTGCGCTTGCGCTGGCCGGTTCGTCTGAGCGCCTGGCTGAGATCAGCCAGCTGGGTGGAGCCTTTGTTGCCGCTGCCCGCAGTTGGCCGCACCCCTTGCTCGACAGTCTGGGAAGCGACACGCCTTACTGCATTGCGGTTGGTGCTGTTGCAGGCGCCCATGAGATACCGCTTTTCCAGACCCTGGTCGCCTACCTTCATGCGGTTGTTTCCCAACAAATATCCGCTGCTATCCGTCTGTCGGTGATCGGACAGATCCAGGGCGTAAAGCTGCTTTCCGACAGCGAAAACATGATCCTCGATCTGGCAACGCGGGGGTCTGAAGCAAGCCTGGACGACCTTGGTTCTCAGACGATCATCGCGGATATCATGGCGATGCAGCATGAGGTTCAGCATTCAAGGCTTTTCCGCTCATGACGGTGGCCCGGCTACGCTTGACCTTGGATCAACCCTTTTTAAAACTGGACCGCCGCTTCAAAGGCGGCTCTTATGCCTGGCCGGCATCGACTTCGTTACGTTTATATCGGGATTTTGACAGATGACATCACGCAATGGCCCCCTTCGAATCGGAATTGGCGGACCCGTCGGCTCGGGCAAGACTGCACTCACCGACAAGCTATGCAAGGCGATGCGCGACGAGTTCTCCGTCGCTGTCGTAACCAACGACATCTATACGAAGGAGGATGCCGAAGCGCTGGTGCGCATGCAGGCTTTGACATCCGACCGCATCGTTGGCGTCGAGACTGGCGGCTGCCCGCACACCGCCATTCGCGAGGATGCCTCGATCAATCTCGCCGCGATCGCCGATCTCAATCGCCGCTTTCCCGATCTCGATGTCGTTCTGATTGAATCCGGTGGAGATAATCTCGCCGCCACCTTCTCGCCGGATCTCGCCGATCTGACGATCTATGTGATCTCGGTCTGCCAGGGGGAAGAAATCCCGCGCAAGGGCGGCCCCGGCATTACGAAGTCCGACCTGCTCGTCATCAACAAGAAGGATCTGGCGCCGTATGTGGGTGTCAATCTCGATGTGATGGAGACGGATGCCGACCGTATGCGCGCGGGAAAACCGTTCGTCTTTACCGATATGCGCCATGGCGACGGCGTCGATGCTGTCGTCGACTATCTCCGTCGCTATGGTGGGCTTCAGGATCAGGCCGCGTCACGATAAACCGATTGCGACGGCTGGCTTATTCGAGCCAGTCGTCATGAATGACGCTGCTGAGAAGTGCGCCGCGCTCGCTGAACTTGAGATCCGGCTTGCGCCGCTTCTTCTTCGTTGGCAGATGGCCGGACAAACGCAGCATCGAACGGGACAGGCGGTTCCAACCGCCCTCGAAGGCAATAGCTGAAGCGATGATCAGACTCGATTGATAGACAGTCATGGCTTCCTCCTTCTGTTCTCCCTGGTCTCACCCTAGAGGCTCGACGTAAAAACGGTCCTAACGCGTGCTTTATTCCGATACGCTTCGGCATCGAAAAAGTTCCATCGACAACAATATGGGAATGCCGCCATCATCCATCCAGACCGGCCGGGTGACATCTGGTCACATCTCTGTGAAGCCGCGATAGCGTCCGTTCGACTGACGAGATAGAGGGTTACGGGATCCACGCAGGCGCGCTATGACCTGTGACAGGATGAGGTTGGACAGGACCCTATGGGCGAACTCGGGAAATTCGAACGCAAGCTACCCAATGACCGGCGCAAGGCCCTGATCGAGGCGACTCTGGCCTGCCTGGCGCGCGAGGGGACTGCCGGTCTTTCCATCCGCAAGATCAGTAAGGAGGCCGGCATCTCCATCGGCCTGATCAACCATCATTATGCCGGCAAGGACGAGTTGGTCGGCGCCGCCTACGAGCATTTTTCCCTTGGTCATCTCGATCGCAATCGCGAGCGGATCGAGGCTGCGGGAGACGATCCCCGGGCCCGCCTGCATGCCTATATCGAGGGCCTGCTCTCCGCGCCGATGATGGACCGGGGAACGCTTCGGATCTGGGTCGTGTTCTGGAGCATCATCGAAAACTCCAAACCAATGCTCGATGTCCACGACCGGACCTATGCCGCCTACAGAGCCCTCCTCGCCTCGCTGATCGAAGCTGCGGGCCGCCAGGCCGGTGCCCCGCCGATCGACGGCAGGCTGGCGGCGATAGCACTCACCGCCATGCTCGACGGCCTCTGGCTCGAAGGCTGCATCAACCCTGAAACCTTCTCACCCGAGGAAGCCGTCATGATGTGCGAGAGCTGGGTGGATGCGCTCTTTTCCGGCAAGATGCCGCGATTGTTGGCGAGCATCGCGAGAAACTGAACGATCGTTAAGTTTCTATTGTCATCGCTCGTTTCTTGTGCTTGTCTGCGCGGGTAATTGCAAACACTGCAATCGAGCCCAACGGAGTGTGCCGATGAAACGCCTGCTGACTTTTGCCTTGACCGCGTGCCTCTCGCTAGCTGCCACCACCATGCTCAGGGCCGAAGAGCCCCTGAAACTCGGTCTTGCGCCGGAGCCCTATGCGCCATTCGAATGGAAGGAAGCCGATGGCACCTGGAAAGGCTTCGAGATCGATCTCGGCAAGGCGCTTTGCAAGGAAATGAAGCGTGACTGCGTTCTGGTCGAGATTGCCTGGGATGGCATCATCCCGGCCCTGCAGGCCAAGAAGATCGACGTAATCTTCAACTCGATGTCGATCACCGAAGAACGCAAGAAGACCATCAATTTCTCCGACCCCTACTACTCGACCGTTCCGGCCTTCATCGGCCCGAAGGGCACCAAGGTTGAGCTGACCAAGGAAAGCATGTCGGGCAAGGTCATCGGCGTCCAGGTGGCCACCACCCATGCCGACTATGCCGAAAAGAACTTTGGCGATGTGGCCGAAATCCGCACCTATGCCACTCAGGACGAAGCCAACGCGGATCTCGTCTCGGGTCGCGTCGATCTGGTTCTGGCAGACAAGGTCGCCCTCAACGAGTTCCTCAAGAGCGATGCGGCGAAAGATCTCGGCATGCTGGCCGATGTGACCGCCGATGGCCCGACCCTCGCCGGCGCGGGTATCCGCAAGGAAGACACCGAGCTTCTGGCACAGATGAATGCGGCGATCGCCGCCGTGCTGAAAAGCGGCGAGTATGACAGGATTGCCAAGCCCTACTTTGCCTTCGACATCTATGGGCTGCCGCGCAAGTAACCAGACAAATCGCGAAGCCCAGACGGTCGGGCTTCGCTCCCTTCTTCACATGAGAATGACAATGAAAGCCACCCCATCCGCCGACTACCGTGATCTTTCCGATAGCCTGCCGCGCGTCGACCATGCATCCGGCAGCTATCTCTTCGACAAGAATGGCAAACGCTATCTCGATGGATCGGGTGGACCGGCAGTCTATTGCCTCGGCCACACCCACCCCGAAGTCAATGAAGCGATGCGCATCCAGAACGAAAAGGTCGCGCATGCCTATCGCTACCATTTCAGCAGCGATGCGGCCGAGCAGTTGCAGGAGATCGTCACAGATCGCACCGGCGGCCATTTCAGCCACATGGTTTTCGTCTCCTCGGGATCGGAGGCCGTCGAAAGCTGCCTGAAGATCGCACTGCAATATCACAGTGCGCGCGGCGAAAAGAGCCGCCGCCGCTTCATCTCGCGTCGCAGGTCCTGGCATGGCAATACGCTGGGCGCGTTGTCGATCTCGGACTTCAAGACCCGCCGGGACGCTTTCGAAGGCAGCCTGCTCGACGTCTCCTTCCTGTCTTCGGCAAACGCCTATCGACCGCCCGAAGGCGTTGCTCCAGAAGCGCTCGTTCCCTGGCTCGCTGCCGAGCTGGAGGCGGAAATCCTGAGGCTTGGTCCCGAAACCTTCGCCGCTTTCATTTTCGAACCCGTCGTCGGGGCCGCAGGTGGCGTGGTTCCCGCCCCGGAAGGCTATGCAAAGGCCATGCAGGCGGTGTGCCAGAAGTACGGCATTCTGGTGATCGGCGACGAAGTCATGTGCGGTTCCGGCCGCACCGGAACCTGGCGGGCGCTTGAACAGGACGGGATCGTTCCCGACATCATGAGCATCGCAAAAGGTCTGGCCGGCGGCTATGTTCCGCTCGGTGCGGCGCTTTATGGCGATAATATCCATGATGTGCTGATGGCGCGCCATGGCGGCGTCCAGACCGGCCATACATTCACCGGCCACACGACCGCCTGTGCCGCCGGCGTCGCCGTGCAGACGATCATCAAGCGCGACGGCCTCATCGATCATGTCAGAACCCGTGGCGCCAGCCTCAAGCAGGAGCTGGCAACGGCGCTCGCCGATGTGGCCGAGGTTGGCGATGTTCGCGGGCGTGGCTTTTTCATCGGGCTCGAGATCGTTGCTGATCGGCAAACGAAGGCCCCGTTCAACCCGAACCTGATGGTTCATGCCGATATCGGCCGCCGCGCACTCGAGCGCGGCCTGATCTGCTATCCCTGCACCGGCAATGTCGGTGGCACGGCGGGCGACACGCTCATTCTTGCCCCGCCCTACAATGCAACCGAAGAGACTTTGGGCGAGATCGTTTCGATGCTGGTCCCTTCAATCAAGGAGGCGGTGGCCTTTGCCCGCGCGCAGGAGGCAGTGAAATGACGGCGGATGCATCGACGAATGCCCATTATCAGGCGGTCATCGGACGCTATTTCGAAAGCCCGGCCAATCTGGCTGCGGGCGCCGCCTATCTCTGGCATTATGTCGATCGCCACACCTACGCGCCCGGAGAGGAAGTCTCGGTCCATCTCAACAGTTCCGAGCGGAACCTGCGGGCGATCGTCCTCAGGGATGGCGCGATTCCGCAGGCCATGCTCACGCTCACCGGCATTCAGGGCGCACGGCACGAAACGCCCGATCAGGCCTCGGTGGAAGGCTGCGGCTGGCCGGTGGCCTTCTCTTTCAAACCGGGCACCGACTGGCCCTCGGGTGGCTACAAGCTGATCCTTTGGTCGGAGGAAAATGCCCGCATCACATCAGAGACCATCTTCATTCTCCGCCCGGCATCCGGACAGGGAAAAGGTCGCATCCTCTTCATTCCGCCGACAGCAACCTGGTCGGCCTATAATGATTGGGGAGGATCGAACCATTATGAAGGTATCACGGGCCCCAACCGCGACCTCTATTCGCCCATCGTCGCGGCAGATCGTCCCTTCGCCAAAGGCTTCGTCAGCCTGCCCCCGGATGCACCACGCGTCGCACTCGACCATGTGCCCGATCTGATGGCGCCGCCGCGCTATCCGCATATGGAATGGGCTTTCAGAACCGGCCACAGCAAGAAATATGCGTCGTCCGGCTGGGCGAGCTATGACCGGCATATGCTGCACTGGCTGGAACGCTACGGCTATGGCGTCGACGTGATAAGCCAGACTGACCTGCATTACCGACCGGATCTGCTCGCTTCTTATCCGCTGGTCCTGTTCGCTGGCCATGACGAATATTGGAGCTGGGCCATGCGCGATGCCGTCGATGCCTATGTCGAAGGCGGTGGCCGCGTCGCCCGGTTTGCCGGAAACTTCATGTGGCAGATCCGGCTGGAAGACGAAGGACGGCGGCAGATCTGTTACAAATACCGAGCCGTCGCGGAAGATCCGGTCGCAGGCACCGCCGACGCTCATCTTTTGACGACGAGTTGGGAGCATAAGGCCGTGGGCCGTCCCGGATCGCTGACCTTCGGGCTCAATGCCACGCGGGGCATCTATACCGGCTGGGCGGGCTGCGTGACGCGCGGCGCCCGCGGCTTTCCGATCTATCGGCCGGAGCACTGGTGCTTTGCCGGCACTGGACTGGGCTACGGCGACATTCTCGGTGCCGCCGCGCATGTCTTTGGCTATGAGGTCGATGGGCTCGATTATGTCATAAAGCACGGCCTGCCCTATCCCGGTGGAGAGGATCCCGTTCCCGAAGATCTCAGCATCCTGGCGCTCGGCATGGCAAGTAATGTCGAGGAAGGCGACGCCTATCGGGTCAGCGACGGCTTCATCGGCACCAGCGATGCGGAATTCATCGCCGAAGTTCTCTATGGCGAATGCAACGCCGAAACGCTGGAAAAATCCAAGCGCGGCGCTGGCATGATGGTGAATTTCACCCGCGGCAAGGGAGAAGTGTTTCACGCCGGCAGCGCCGAATGGCTTGCGGGCCTGATCCGCAAGGATGCCGGGGTCGAGGCAGTGACGCATAATGTCTTGCAGCGCTATTTGATCAGGCCCTGACAGGACGGTGGATCCGGTTGTCTGTGTGAACCGAAGCCACCCTTTAAGCAGGCGTCGCAGCCTGCTGTGGCAGGGGTTTCTCCGTCTTTATGGCAGGCTGCAGACCCGGGATCGCACCAGAAACCGTTTCTCGCGACCATTGTCGAGCGAGAACATGCCACCGCGTCCCTCCACGACATCGATCAGAAGTTCGCTCTGTTTCCAGACCTCATATTGGGCCGCACCGATATAGAAGGGCACGCCGCCGATATGTCCCAAAAGCACATCGCTATCTCCGACGATGAAATCATCGGCCGGGTAGCACATCGGCGATGAACCGTCACAACAGCCGCCCGACTGATGAAAGAGAATATCGGGATGGTCGCGCTGGATTTCCCGGATCAGGTCGAGTGCCGCCGGCGTTGCCGTGACCATTTCCTTGTCGATCGTGACAGGCATGTGCTTTTCTCCGCGAAAAAGGCCCCCGGAGAACCGGGAGCCTGTCGTTGCTGATATCTTCATTGCGTGAAGCGGTGGATGACCGCCTCGTCTCAGAAGAAGCCAAGCGCGTTGGGCGAATAGGAAACCAGCATGTTCTTGGTCTGCTGGTAATGGTCGAGCATCATCTTGTGGGTCTCGCGGCCAATACCCGACTGCTTGTAGCCGCCGAAAGCAGCGTGGGCAGGATAGGCATGGTAGTTGTTGACCCAGACGCGACCGGCCTGGATGGAACGGCCGAACTGGTAGCAACGGTTGGCATCGCGGCTCCAGACGCCGGCACCCAGACCATAGAGCGTGTCGTTGGCGATTTCGAGCGCCTCGGCATCGTCCTTGAAGGTGGTGACCGAAACGACCGGCCCGAAGATTTCTTCCTGGAAGATCCGCATCTTGTTATGGCCCTCAAAGACCGTCGGCTTGACGTAGAAGCCATGCTCAAGGTCGCCCGACAGCAGGTTGCGCTCACCACCGGTCAGAACCTTGGCGCCTTCCTGGGTGCCGATCTCGATATAGGACAGGATCTTGTGCAGCTGTTCGGACGAGGCCTGCGCACCGATCATGGTTTCGAGATCGAGCGGGTTGCCCTGCTTGATCTTCTCGACGCGGGCGATCGCCTTTTCCATGAAGCGGTCATAGATCTTTTCATGCACGAGTGCGCGCGACGGGCAGGTGCAGACCTCGCCCTGATTGAGCGCGAACATGGCGAAGCCTTCGAGCGCCTTGTCGAAATAATCGTCATCTTCGGCCATCACATCCGAGAAGAAGATGTTGGGCGACTTGCCACCGAGTTCGAGCGTCACCGGGATCAGGTTCTGGGATGCATATTGCATGATCAGGCGGCCGGTCGAGGTCTCGCCGGTGAAGGCGATCTTGGCGATCCGCGGCGAAGAAGCAAGCGGCTTGCCGGCTTCAAGGCCGAAACCGTTGACGATGTTGAGCACGCCAGGCGGCAGGATGTCGGCGATCAGATCCGCCAGTACAAGAATCGAGGCCGGGGTCTGTTCGGCCGGCTTCATGACGACGCAGTTGCCGGCGGCAATGGCCGGAGCCAGTTTCCAGGCCGCCATCAGGATCGGAAAGTTCCACGGAATGATCTGGCCGACAACGCCGAGCGGCTCGTGAAAATGATAGGCAATGGTGTTGTGGTCGATCTCGCCGATCGAACCTTCCTGCGAGCGGACGCAGGCAGCGAAATAGCGGAAATGATCGATGGCGAGCGGAATATCGGCCGCCATGGTTTCGCGCAGCGGCTTGCCGTTGTCCCAGGTTTCGGCTTGAGCGAGCAGCTGGAGATTGGCCTCCATACGATCGGCGACACGATTGAGCAGCAGCGCGCGTTCGGCCACCGAGGTGCGGCCCCACTTGTCCTTCGCCGCATGGGCGGCATCAAGAGCGAGTTCGATATCCTTTTCGTTGGAACGGGCGACTTCGCACAGCTTGCCGCCGGTCACCGGCGTCGTATTGTCGAAATAGCGGCCGTCAACCGGTTCGACCCATTCGCCGCCGATGAAATTGCCATAGCGGGTCTTGAACGGGGTTTCGACGATTTTCTGGTGCAGCATGGTATTCCTCCCTGGTGTTGAACCCGACCTGGGTCCGTGCGGGAGATAAGCCACGGCGTGCCGTGTTACGTCCATCCGTGAGAAGACGGTGATAAAGGCAGGTTGTCGCGTTCCTGCAACAAAAACCGGCCGTCACGTTGAGACGACCGGCCTTGACTGACAGTTTGGATGGCTGGCTTCGCCCTATCGCTCGAACTCGCGATCCAGCGGCCACATTGGCCGCGGCACTTTGCGATAGGGGCGAAGATGCGCCTGTGGGGTCGCAAGCGCGCCACTATCGGCAACGATGACCTTGCCCGCCACCGGTTCGAAATCGGCGCGGAAATGCTGCATCGACTTGACCACCAGGAAACGCTGCTCGGTCGGTTCGATGCCGAAGGCGCGCACCTGTTCGAGATCGAGCATCTGGCCCGAAATCGTCACCACCAGCACATCGATCCCATGGGTGCGGAACACCGCCGTCGGCCCGAAACTGTGGGTGATACCGCCGAGAATTGGACCCTTGCCCGTATAGGAACCATCGGACAGATGAATGATCTTGCCCTCGAGCCGCAGCGGCCCGCCACCGAAGGTCGGATCCTGCTTGCCGCCGAGTTCGATCGTCACCACATCGCCGACCTTGCCCTGATGAAGGATGGCCGCAGCTTCCGGGTCGATCATCGGCGCAAAGGCGCCACCGGTTGCTCCGGCTTCGATCAGGGCCTTGAGAAGACCGGGCGCATCGCCATAGGCGCCGGCTCCGGGATTGTCGGCATAGTCTGCAATCACCAGCGGGCCCTTGGAATAATCGAAATCGCGCGCCTGGGCTGCAGCTTCTGCCGGCGTCAGGAACTGGTTGGAAACCTGGCCGCGCTGTTTCCAGATCGTATCGGCAATGCTGTCGGCGATCGCTTTGGCGCGTGCTTCCGCCCCTTCGGTTCCGGTGTCATAGGTCACGAGAACGGTCACGCCGGTTTCGACGACATCGGCTTCCGCAAAGCAGGCGTTGATGGACACGGCAAGAATGCCGGGTTCGGTTTCGTAGCGGCGGGTGCTTTCGTAAAGCGCGAGTGTCTGCTCGACATCCGTTCGACCGGAATTGGCTTCTTCGAGCATCGGCAAGCGGGTGCAAAGCGTTACCGGCTTGACCTCGCCACGCATGACCCGGTCGAGAAGTCGGCCGGCCATGCGTCCCGTTTCGCGCATGTCGACATGCGGATAGGTCTTGTAGGAGACATAGACCGGCGCGAGCGCGACCATTTTCGACGTCACGATCGCATGCAGGTCGAGCGTGATCGCGATCGGCAGATCCGGCCCGACGATGGCGCGCAGACGCGTCAGCAATTCACCTTCGCCATCGTCGCAGAATTCCGGCACCATCGCGCCATGGAGTGCCAGCAGGATGCCGTCGAGACTGTCACGATGGGTCTGCGCTGCCTCGCAGATCAGGCCCGCAATATGATCGAATGCCTCACGCGATACAGGTGCCCCCGGCGTTGCATGGGCGGAGACGACATGGGTCATCGTCCATCCGGCTTCCTTTCCGGCATCCCGGAAGCCGGCCAGCTCGGCATTGACATCGCCGAAACGGTCGATGGCCGCCTGGCCGAGATCAAGCGCGCTGTCGCGAAAATCGGCAAGCCCCGTCGTCCCTTTCTTGAAATTGTTGCTTTCATGGACAAATTCGGCGGTCAGAACATGGAAGGCCAAGGCAATACCTCATAAAGGATTAAAACAGGCAAGCGCATGGCCATCGGCCTGCGCCAGATCCGGGCGTTGGGACAGGCAGCGATCCGTCTTGCGCTCGCAACGAGACGCGAAGGGACAGCCGGGCGGGAGATTGAACGGGCTTGGTATTTCACCGCTGAGCGGTGCGATCGAGCGCCGCAGCGTCGGATCCGGGGCGAAAACCGAATCCATCAGCGCGTGCGTATAGGGATGACGCGGCTCCGTTTTCGCATCCGGCAGGATCTCGACCACCGAGCCCAGATACATGACCACGATCCGATCGCAGAAGTAGCGCACCAGACCGAGATCATGCGAAATGAACAGGTAAGTAAGGCCGAGCGTCTGCCTGAGACCGGACAGGAGCTCGATGATCTGCGCCTGGATCGAAACGTCGAGCGACGCGGTCGGCTCATCAAGCACGACGAAATCCGGAGAGAGCGCAAGCGCACGCGCTATACCGACACGCTGCCTCTGGCCGCCGGACAACTGGTGCGGATGGCGTTGAGCGGTCGCAGCGGGAAGTCCGACGGCTTCCAGCATGGCGCCGATCGCATCAGTCGTAACCTTGTGCCCCTGCACCCGGAAGGGTTCGGAAAGTACTTCAGCGATCGTGTAGCGCGGATCGAGCGACGAATAGGGATCCTGGAACACCATGGCCATGCGTCGCCGCATCAGGCGAAGTTCCGATGCCGAAAGCTTCCCGAGTTCGGTTCCATCGAGCGTGACGGAGCCAGACGTCGGTTCGATCAGCCGGAGGACCAGACGTGCAAGGGTAGATTTGCCGCAGCCGGATTCCCCGACGATACCGACAACTTCGCCACGCTTGATATCCAGCGACACGTCTCGAACCGCCATCAGGCTTCTCGGTCGCGAAAACAGGCCTGCGCTTGCCGAAAAACGCTTCGAAAGCCCCTCGATCCGGACAAAGGTCTCATTCATGCCAAGCCTCCGAAAGGATGGTGACATGCCACGACGCCATCCGTTTGCAGCTGATGCGGCAGCGGTCGCTCGCTGCGGCACCGAGCATCGGCGGCAGCACAGCGCGGATGGAACCGACAGCCCTCGGGATAATCCGATGCCGACGGCACCTGGCCCCGGATGCCGGTGAGGCTGCCCGCAGCCATGTTTTCCTGCGGGATGCAGTTGATCAGCGCACTTGTATAGGGATGGGCAGGAGCGGCGAAGACCGAACCGACCGACCGTTCCTCCGCCAGTCGCCCAGCATAGAGGACGGCGACCCGATCGCAGATCTGGGCCACAACCCCCATGTCATGGGTGATCAGCATGAGGCCGAGATTGCGCTTCTGAACGAGATTGGCCAGGATCTGCACGATCTGCGCCTGCACCGTCACATCGAGCGCCGTGGTGGGCTCGTCCGCCACGATCATTTCGGGATCGCCGGCCAGCGCCATGGCGATCACCACGCGTTGCTTCATGCCGCCCGAGAGCTGATGCGGATAGGCTTCGGCGACCGCTGCAGCCTCTGGAATGCGCAATTGCGTCATCAGATCGATCGTGCGTGCACGTGCGCTGCGCCGATCGAGCCCCAGATGTTGGCGGCTGACGATATCGATCTGCGCTCCGATTTTCTGCACGGGATCCAGCGCCGTCATCGGGTTCTGCGTCACGAAACCGATCCGCCGCCCGCGCAGGGCGCGCCTGCCCTTCTCGCCAAGCGTAGCGATATCGACGCCATCGAAGGAAATCGTTCCGGCGCTGACGCGGCCACCGATAAGCGGCAGAAGCCCGAGTGCGGTCAAGGCGGTCAAGGACTTGCCGGAACCGCTTTCGCCGACGAGCCCGAGAATTTGGCCGCGCTCCAGCGATAGACTCAGATCCTGTAGCAGTTGAACGCCACCGATCTCGACGCTCACCCGATCAAGTTGGAGCAGGGCCGTCATGCCTGGGTCCTCATGCGATTGCGGATATCGAGTTCGGCAATCAGCGCATCGCCGAAGAGGTTGATCGCAACAACCGTGATCGCCACCGCCAGTCCCGGAAAGAGGATGATCCAGGGCGCCTTGAAGACGAGCGCCGATCCGGCAGACATCATGGCACCCCAGGACGGGGTTGGCGGCTGTGCCCCCAGACCGAAGAAGCCGAGCGTCGCTTCGAGGATGATGGCATCACCCGTCGCCAGCATGGCGCTCACCATCACGGGCGCCAGAGCATTGGGAATGAGATGCCGAAACAGGATATGGGCATCGCCGGCGCCCAGGCTGCGGGCCGCTTCGATGAAATTTTCGCCTTTCAGCGTCATGATCTGCGCGCGGGCGAGCCGGGTGAACTGGGCGAGATAGGCAACGCCGATGGCCGCCATCGTGCCCGTGACACCAGGGCCGATGATCGCCACAAGGATGAGCGCAATCAGGATCTCGGGAAACGACCAGGAAAGATCGACCACCATGGTCACGAACCGGTCGAAACGCCCGCCGAAATAGCCGGCGGCAGCGCCGAGCGCCATACCCGCGGAGACTGACAGGAAAATGGCGATGCCGCTGACCGAAAGCGAGGTCCGCGCGCCATAGAAAAGCCGGGTCAGAAGATCGCGACCAAACTCATCGGTTCCAAGCCAGTGGGCAGCCGATGCAGATTGATAGGCTTCCCTCAGCGACTGGACCGCATAGTCATACGGTGTCAGCCAGGGCGCGAAGATGGCCACGAACACCATGGCAAGCAACCAGCCGCCGGCGATCATGCCGAGTGGCCGTCGGAAAGCTCTGAGGAGCGCTGGTTTCTGTTGTGTGGCTGAGCTCATGCGAGTGCTGCCCGAATGCGCGGATCCATGGCCGCAAGAATGAGATCGCCGATCAGGGTGCCGAGCATGACCGCCATCGCCAGCATCAGGAGACTCGCCTGAACCACCGGATAATCATGCTGGCTGAGAGACTTGATCAGAAGCGTACCAAGCCCAGGTCGGGCGAACACGACTTCGACCGTGACCGCACCGCCCAGGATCCAGCCGATGCGGAGAGCAAGGATCGTGACGACCGGGATAAGCGCATGGCGAAGGACATGGACCAGCTGGATATAGAGGGGCGACAGGCCCTTGGCATGAAGAAGCATGACGAAATCGCTGCGCGACACTTCAATCATCGAGACCCGCGTGATGCGCGCCACAAGTGCGGTTCCGCCGAGCCCGACGGTGAGAACCGGAAGCACGAGCGAGGACCAGCTGCGAGCACCCGAGACCGGAAACCAGCCGAGCCAGACGGAAAAGATGAGCATGAGCACGAGGCCGAGCCAGAAGGACGGCATGACCGAGCCCGCCAGCACGCCCCCCATGATCATGCGATCGAGCAGACTGTCGCGCTTCACGGCAGCGATTGCCCCCAGGACGAGGCCAACCACGGTCGAAAAAAGCAGAGCCAGCACGCCGAGGGTCAGCGAATGGGGAAGCGCCTGTGCGATCAGATCTGTGACCGGTCGGCGCGCGATGATGGCGGTGCCGAGATCGCCGGTGAACAGGCGCCCGAGCCAGAGGACATATTGCAGCGGCAGCGGCTTATCGAGCCCGTAGCGGGCTTCCATTTCGGCACGCGCCTGGGGTGAGGACCCGACCTTTAGGAGGTTGTCGATCGGGTCGCCCGGGATGAGATGCAGGATCAGGAAGATGATCAGCGAAACGGCGAGAAACACCGGCACGAGCATCAGCGTCCGTCGAATGGCGTAAGCGAGCATGATGTCGATGTCTCCCGCGTTTCCTGATCCTTAGTCCTTCACCTCCATATCCATGACGGCGATGGCGCCGACCGTGGAAGCATTGAGTTCAGCAGGGAAAGTGAGCCGATCCTTGTTGTAGCCGACGATGGTGACCGGCTGATAGATCGGTGCCATCGGGAACTGCGTCAGGACATACTCATGATAGGCGGTGAAGTTCTTCACGCGCTCCGCCATGTTCTTGGAGCCCTTCATCGCCGCCGTGCGCAGCTCTTCAGCCTTGGGATCGTTGAACATCGACACGTTCGGATAGCCGAGGCGGTCGCCACCGAAGAACCAGTCGACGATATCGGCATTGTCCCAGTTGTAGGAACGAACGGCGAGCTGCTGCTGTCCGCTCTTGTACTGGTCGCGAATGGCAGAACTGTCGAAGGTCGTGATTTCGCTATCGACGCCGACGGCCTTGAGCTGGGCCTGGACGACTTCCGTCAGACGGCGGAAGATCGAGTCGCTCTGGGTCCAGAGTGTAACCTTGAGCGGCTTGCCATCCTTGACACGAACGCCATCGGCACCCTTTGCCCAGCCGGCTTCATCGAGAAGTGCGTTGGCGCGATCCGGATCGTAGCTGATCTTGGCCTTGTCGGAGACCTTTGATTCCGGCAGAGCCGAGATCAGGAACGTATCCGCCACGCTGCCGATGCCACCGAAGACCGAAGCCAGAATTTCCTTCTGATTGATCGCCTTGGAGACGGCTTCACGCACCTTGATATCGGTGAAGGGCTCCTTCGTCACGTTGATCGGCATGTAATAGACGTCCTGGCCCGGACGGGTCAGAACGGTCAGGCTCGTTTCAGCCTTCACTTCGTTCAGCAGATCGGACGGCACGCTGAACAGGAGATCGACACCGCCCGTCTTCAGTTCGAGAAACGCAGTCGAGTCTTCGGAGATTTCGCGGATCGTCAGCTTGGCGATCTTGGCGGGACCCTGGTTCTTGGCGAGCGGCGAACCCCACTTGTAATCGTCATTGCGAACCAGAACGGTTTCCTTGCCGATTTCGAAGGATTCGAGCTTGAAGGGGCCGGTGCCGTAGACTTCGGTCACACCGTAATTGTCGCCCAGAGCCTCGAACGACTTCGGCTCGATTACGCTCATGAAGGTTGAGGAGAAATTGTAGATCAGGTTCGGCTCCGGCCGCGACATGACCAGCTTGACCGTAGAGTCATCGACGACTTCGACCTTGGCAACGGCTTCCGTCATGTAGGCGTTTTCGCTCTTCTTGAAGAGTTCGAGCCACTTGGCGACGGTGTTGGCATTGAAGGGTTCGCCATTGTGGAACGTAACACCCTTCTTGAGGTGGAAGGTCCAGGCCATCCCGTCGGGCGCTTCTTCCCAGCTTTCGGCGAGACCCGGGTGATAGGAGAGGTCTGCAGCCTGGGTCACGAGCCGGTCGAAGATCAGCGTCGTGGCAACGTTCAGGTTGGATGCCTTGATCGGGTTATAGGTCGGCGTGCCGACTTCGGCCGTTGCGAGCACGAAGGTGGCCTCCTGCGACCAGGCATGACCTGCCTGCGCCATCATGGCGGCCATGCTGACGCCGGCAGCGACGATCATCTTGCGAAAGAAATAGGACATCATGTTCTCCTCTTGTTTGTTTTGATTGTGCGTAGTTGGTCAGTCATGATCATGGGCGCGACCCGTCGGTATGACCGATGAAGCGTCCATAAAGCGTGGAGATGCGCGCCATCCGGTCTTCAACGCCGGCGCCGAGCTCGCGGAAAACGCCGTTGACCATCAGGCCGATCAACGAAGACATCGCCGCGGTCGTATCCCAGAAATGGTTGAGATCGGTCTGGACCGCGAAGATCTCGTCAACGCAGTCATGCGCCCAGTCGCAATAGGGATCGGTGATCAGCGTCACCGGAATGCCGGCCTTGCGCGCTTCGACGGCAAGATCACGCGTCAGCCGCGAATAGCGGCGACCATCGATCAGCACCAGCGCCGTCTTATCGGGATCGGCAAGCAGGATCTCGGCAAAATGCCCGCCCGAAACATCGGCCAGATGCACGCCCGGCCTGAGATATTGCAGGTTATGAACGAGTTCGGCAGCATGGCCCCGCTCGGTCTGGAAACCGGCCACCCAGACATTGGGACGATGCGCCAGCCGGGCAATGGCGGTCGCAAACGCTTCGGTTGCCGCCGTTTCATAGACCTGCACCAGCGCCGCCATTTCGCGCTCAAGTGCCCGAGCCAGTTCGGCATTGCCCTCCTTGCTACGACGATGGAAATCCTCGAGCCGGTCGCCGATCAGCCAGGCCTTGTCGCCGAGATCGGTCTGCAGGCTGGCCTTCAGCTCCTTGAGATGACGATAGCCAATGCCACGGCAGAAGCGACCGACCGAGGCTTCGGACACGCCGGTCTTCTGCGCCACGGTGGAGGCGGTTTCGAACGGCAGCGATTGCAGGTTGGCAAGCAGATAACTGGCGATCGACCGCTCCACCGGCGTCCCGAGGCTCGCAGCCCGCGACAGGCGCTGGCGGACATCGCCGCTCGCCTCAGCATCGCCCACATCTTTGCTCTGGTCCTGTTCGGCCAAGATCGCCTTCCCCAAGATGAATGCGATATTCGTGACAGTTTTCTTTCACATCGTCAATCTTGAAATAAATATTTAGTCAAGCTATCGTCCCCGAACTTCGAGGGAGGACCCAGTGGCCAATCACCCAGACGCCAAGACCGTTCGCGCACCGCTGAAAATCGACTCTGCCGAACTCAGGATCGTCCGCCTGCCGCTCGTGACACCCTTTGTCATTTCGACCGGTACGATGACCGAAAAGGTCTTCCCGCTCCTCATTCTGCGCGCCAATGGCATCGAGGGTTACGCCGAGGGCGTGATGGATCCGGAACCGGATTATCTCGACGAAACCGTCACCGGCGCCATGCATGTCATCCGCGAACTGCTGTTGCCGCAGATCATCGGCAAGAGTTTTTCGAACCCGCAGGAAGTGGGTGCCCTGCTTTCCCGCTGGCGCGGCAACCAGATGGCGCGCGCAACCGTGGAAATGGCCTTCTGGGATCTCTGGGCTAAGTCGCTCGACCTGCCGCTCCAGACCATACTCGGCGGTCGTGGCGAGGCCATCGATGTCGGCGTTTCACTGGGGATCGGGCCGATCCCGCAGACGATCGAGCGGGTCGGCGCCCATCTCGAACAGGGCTACAAGCGCATCAAGCTCAAGATCAAGCCGGGCCACGACATACGCATGATCGAGGCGGTTCGCGAAGCCTTCCCGGATGCGCATCTGACGGTCGATGCCAACTCCTGCTACAGCCTTGCCGATACGGCTATGCTGAAGCAGCTCGACCGTTTCGACCTCGATTATGTCGAGCAGCCGCTGGCCTGGGATGATATCCACGATCACGCGATCCTGCAGACACGGATGGATACGGCCATCTGCCTGGATGAATGTATCCGCACCGTCGACATTACCCGCAAGGCACTGACGATCGGCGCCTGCCGCGTCATCAACATCAAGGTCGGCCGTTCCGGTGGTTACGGCCCCTCGCTGGCGATCCACGATCTCGCCTCTGCCTTCAGCGTTCCGGTCTGGTGCGGCGGCATGCTGGAATCGGGCATCGGCCGCGCCCACAATATCCATCTGTCGACCTTGCCCAACTTTACCAAACCGGGCGATACATCCTCCGCAAGCCGCTACTTCCATCGCGATATCGTCAATGAAAGGCTCGAGACCGTCGATGGCCGCATGCCCGTTCCGCACGGACCCGGCATTGGCGTAACGATCGATCCGGTCGCTCTCAAGGCGGCAACCCTGACCGAGGAAACGTTCAAGGCATGAATGACATCGAGTTCCGCGACCTCAAAGGCATGGTCGAATTCCGCAAGGCCGAGGAACTCCAGCGCGCTGTCTGGGGAGAAGGCGACATGCCCGATCCGGCCGATCTGATGATGGTCATCCAGACCGAGGGCGGCCTGGTCGGCGGCGCCTTTGCCGATGGCAACCTTCTCGGCTATGTCTTCGGCTTTCCGACCCGCGATCCCGATATCCAACATTCGCATCGGCTCGCCGTACTGCCCTCCGCAAGGGGACTCGGGCTCGGCGCGCAGCTGAAATTCTACCAGCGCCGCTGGTGCCTCGATCGCGGCATCCGAACCGTCCGCTGGACCTTCGATCCGCTGCGGGCCGTCAATGCCGCGCTCAACATTCACCGTCTGGGCGCGACGTCGGATACCTATCTCGTCGATTTCTATGGCGAAATGGGCGGCATCAACCAGGGCATCGCTTCCGACAGGTTGATGGCCCGCTGGGATCTCGATTCGGCAGCGGTCGCCGCAAGGGCTGAAGGAACTGCGCTGCCGCCCGCAGAGATCATCGACCGCGTCCGCGTTCCAGGCGACATCGATACGTTGCTCGACAACGATCCGGAGCAGGCGCGGCAGATCCGGCTCGCGATAAGGGACCGGCTTCTGGGCGCCTTTGCAGCGGGATTGCGGATCAGCGGTTTTGACCGCGCGGAAGGCGAATATCTTCTCAGCCGTGCCTAGGCCCGCGTGGGAGGCACCGGGCTCGAACGAACCCGGCGTCGGCATCAATCCTCGAATTTTTCGTGACCGTCGGCCACGCCCTTCTTCCAGTATCCGGCAGCCTTGACCCAACCGCGGTCATGGCCGAGCCGGTCGAGAAAATGCGCCCGCAACGATCGAGCCACCTGAGCCTCGGCAGCGATCCAGACGAAACTCTCGGCTTTGAGCGCCAGATCCCCGACGGCATCAAGCAGGGGTTCAGCCACGTCGGCTTGCGCGGCATCGCGATAGACCCAGCGCAGGTCAAGCCTGGCCGGGCTTTCAAACGACTGCCGCTCGGCCGCATCGGTCACTGCGACGATCGCGGTAATCTCGCAATCGGCACCCGCCTCCTCGATCCGCCGCCCGATGGCCGGAAGCGCAGTTTCATCGCCGATCAGAACGAGATGACGGATCTTGTCCGACAGGATCGCTGAACCACGCGGACCACCGATCTGGAGCTGATCGCCCGGCTTGGCGGAAAGCGCCCAGGACGTGGCTGGTCCGGCCTCATGCAGGGCGAAATCGAGCGTGAGCGTTAAGGCCGCGCGATCGAACCGCCGCGGCGTATAGTCCCGCATTGCGGTTCCTTCGCCATCCGGCACGAAGAGCTTCACATGGTCGTCGGGCGCGGCACTCGGGAAATCCGCAAGATCGTCGCCTGTAAGCACGATCCGCATCATGTTGGGGGTGATCCGCTCGACTGCGGCAACCGCGAGCATGCGCCGCTTGAGGTCATGCCGAACCCGGCGAATGATCGGCTCTTCAGCGGCGGAATTGGTTTCAAGCATCTGCATTCATTGTCCTTTCGGGCCGTCGCCCAGCCTGCAGGACACAGTCGCGCAGACCGGGACGGACGACCGCTCGATCATACGCGTTGAGTGACGTTAACGCTTACGTGCCGTAACCGTTCGTCCGGTCACGCCAATGATGTCCATGGCTAACCCAAACGGTTCTGCCTTTCAACCCGCGAGCGGCAAACATGACTATTAAATTCATGTAATCTTTCCAGCAAGCCATCCACCCGGAAAGCGCAGGCGATAGGACAAGCCGGAACGGTCCGATGTGCCATTCCCGACCATTATCGTATCGAACCGGGACGCAACATTCACAAGAGCCGGAGAAATTCTTTCAGATTAACCAAAGGATTAGGGAGAAGTTGCGCCAACCAACCAGCAGAGTCATTTCATGGATATGAAGACATTCGGAAAACGCCAGCAGAGCCATATCGTGATTGGCCCATGGGCCAAGCCCAAGCCCGCGCGCAACAGTGCAGGCGGGTTGGGCTCGGTGCTCTCGGGTGCCAGAAGCACCTACCTCGCCGGTCTGCTGGTGATCTGCGCCCTTGCTGCAGCCGGAGCCTGGACCGTCGGCCTCGCCTGATACAGGATTTACCAACCAAAGGCACCACAAGGCGCCGATCCCTGGCGGCCACTGAAACCTTACGCTGCCGCTCTGGCTTTCCTCAAAGAACGAAATCGCCCTTGTCGAGAAATGTCAGGCGCTGGAGGAAAACGGCCATATCGAGTGTGCCGTCACCATTGGCATCGATGCGCGCGAGCACGCCGCCGGAAACCTTGTCATAGCCCACCTGCGCTCCGTTGCCAGAAAAATCCCCTTTGCCGCACCAGCCGAACTTGCCGGCAAAATCCGACAGATCGATCTTGTCGCCACCGCCAAAATCGACGATCACATCGGCGGTCGATTTATTCTTGCCGCTCTCCTGGATAGCACTGAAAATGAAATCGTCGCCATCGGATCCACCAACAAGCTTGTCAAGCCCGAGACCGCCCGTCAGTTCATCCTGGTGTTTGCCGCCATTGAGAACGTCATTGTCATCCTCACCATAGAGGAAATCCTGGTCATCGCCACCATTCAATGTATCGTTGCCATCGGCACCTGAAAGCGTGTCATTGCCATTCATGCCATTGAGCAGGTTCGCGACGCCGTTACCGACGATCCGGTTGGTATTGAGGTTGCCGTTTACATTCACGGCATCGGTCTGCAGATAGATCGTCTCGATGTCCTGATCGTTCGAGAGATTGAAGCTGGTCGACGTATAGATTGTGTCTCTGGTACCCTCATTGGCAAATTCCGAGATGCTGATATAGCCCGCACCGTGATGCGTGTTGATATCCTCGGCATCGACATAGTAGGAATCCTCACCCTTGCCACCGATGAGATAGTCCTGTCCGGCGCCGCCCTTCAGGACATCGTTACCGTCATAGCCGATCAGATAATCGGTGCCGCCATTGCCTTCGATCAGATTGTCCTTACCGTTGCCATATATGCTGTTGCTCGTATCGCCACCGAATGCCCGGACCGCGACCGTGCTATAGGTCATGACCAGCATTTCGACATTATCCGACAGCGTAAAGCTGTATGTGTCGGAATAGACCACATCCGACCCTTGGTTCTTGCCTTCCTTGATCACATCGTTCTTGTCGTCGACATAATAGGTGTCGTCGCCGAGGCTGCCTTCCATATAGTCGCGGCCGCTGCCGCCATTGATCAGGTCATTGCCCATTCCGGCATAGATCGTATCGTTGCCATCGCCGCCGAACAGCGCATCACCACTGCTGTTCTCATCGCCGCCATAGATCTTGTCGTTGCCGCCTCCGGCATAGATATTGTCGCTCCCACCTTCGCCAAGCAACACGTCGTTATCTGCGCCCAGCTTGTACTTGTCGGGATCGTCGCCATCATCCCAGGAATAGTCGCCGTAGATGTAGTCAGTGCCGCTACCACCATGGACGGTGTCCTTGCCACCACCGCCTTTGATATTGTCGGTCAGACCTGCTGACTGGAGCGTACCATTGTCGCCCCAGATATCGTCGTCACCCAGACCACCATCAATCGTATCGTAGCCGGCGCCGCCTTCGATATAGTCGTCGTCATTGCCGCCGCCCCATATCGTGTCGTCACCAGCGGCACCGAAGAGGGAATCATTGCCGCCGTCGCCATTGAGGAAGTCGCTGCCATTCTCGCCATGGAGCTGATCGACACCATTGGCGCCGCTCAGATAGTCGGAATCGTCTTCGCCATAGAGGAAATCTGCACCATCACCGCCATGGATCGTGTCCAGACCCGAACCGCCGAACAACAGGTCGGCTTCGCTACCGCCATTGATGTAATCGTTATCGTTTTCGCCGCGAATGGAATCGAGGCCCTGACCACCATAGAGCGAATCGTTGCCATGCCCACCATAGATGGTATCGTCTTCACCGCCGCCATAGGCGATATCGTCGCCAATCCCACCATGGATGAAATCGTCATCGTCACCGAGCGTGTAACTTTCGCTCGTGCCATCGTCGCCGTAGATTTTGTCGTTGCCACCACCGCCCTGGATAATGTCCTTGCCGCCATTGCCATAGAGCTCGTCGTCCTCGCCGGCATCGTAGACGTCCTGGTAGTCGCCATAGATCCTGTCATCGCCGAGTTGGCCATAAATCGTGTCGTAGCCGTAGCCACCCGTCAGCGTATCGATGGCCGCGTCCTGATTGCCGCCATCGAGAATATCGTCGCCAAGTTCGCCGAACAGCATATCGGCGCCGGCACGACCCCAGAGATAGTTTGCGATGTTGTTGCCGACGATCTCGTCATCACCGCTGCCGCCGGTGGCATTCTCGATCGCGACGCCATTGGCAATCGTGTAGCCGCCATAGATGTTGCGGGCATAGGAGAGCACACCGCCACCCTCGGCATCGTTTTGAAGCGTTGCCGCATGGAGCGAGATGATGACGCCATTCGATCCGTCATAGCGCATCGTATCGACGCCGGCGCTATCCCAGATGCAGCGCCACACCGCTTCTCCGACCGTATTCGCCTCGGGCAAAAGGTAGGTGTTGTCGCCGTAATTGGTATAGGAAGCCCCGTAGAGGTGCTGGATAGCGGCAATATCATACGCCATCGGACCGACAACGTAGCCATAATCCCAGAGGACGACGCCAGCCTTGGGGATGACGCTGGTATTCTGCACAACGACTTCGCCGTTTGAATCGAACGTGTAGCCGCGATTGTAGGACATCACGGTCGAGAACATGTGATTGAGGTTATTGTCGCCCAGATCTGTGGAAGAGGTGACGCCCGGGAAGTAGGGAACGCCCCCAAAACTGTCATGCGGATGTTTCAGACCCAACGCATGGCCCAACTCATGCACGAAGAGACGCAGAGCATAACCACCCGCCAGGAGCGGATTGCCGGTCCAGGCAACGTCATCGCCTAGTTGCCAGCTATAGACGCCATTGACTTCGCCGGAACCGATGCTGGAATTCTGACTGGAATTCGCAAGGCTCCAGAGGGACGGATCCGGTGTTTCGTGAAAGGCCTGGCTACCCGCCTGGTTATAAATGCTGACCATCTGGGCGGAGTTGACCTGCAGCTCGACGAAATCGGCCGCGGCACGCGACGTTACCTCGCTGAAACTCAGGTTGCTCACGGCAGCCCAGGACTGGATGGCGTTCGCGTAGGAGTCTTTCTCCTCCTGCGTCCAGGCATAATGGTCGTCGGCAAAAAAATAGGTCAGGCTTGTTTGATCCCAACTCCAGCCGTTCCACAGCAAGCCATTGATCATCGAATTGCTGGATAAAGCACCTTGCGTCGACGTCGCCATCCCGAACTCCCTCCCAATTAATTAACAAAAACTAAATTACCAACTGAGTCGTTAGTCAATAGAAACATCGTTATTCGGATCTAGATCCGCTAATATGCAAAGAATTGTTAACCGTCATCTTAGGTATGACCGCAAAAAAACTGCACTATAGATTGCAGACTTTCAAAAACCACACCAAGTATAGAAAGAAGTTGCCAGGGAGCATCCGATGGCTGAAAAGCAAGCGCCACGACTGGCCGTCCTGATCGATGCCGACAATACCTCGGCAAAGATCGTCGATGGTCTTTTCGAGGCAATCGCCAAGCTCGGCGAAGCGAGCGTAAGGCGCATCTACGGCGATTTTTCCCACCCGCGCTCCAAGGCCTGGACCGACGTGCTCGCGCGTTACGCCATCATCCCCCAGCAGCAGTTCGCCTATACGACCGGCAAGAACGCATCCGACATCACGCTCGTCATCGATGCAATGGACCTGTTGCATAGCGGTCGGTTCGACGGCTTCTGCCTCGTCTCCTCCGATAGCGATTTTACCCGCCTCGCTTCCCGCATCCGCGAACAGGGCGTGGATGTGTTCGGCTTCGGCAACCAGCAAACGCCGGAAGGCTTCCGCAAGGCCTGTCGTCGTTTCATTTCCATCGAAAATCTTGGCGGACCGATCACCACAGGCGCCACAGGCGCCACAGGCACTGCGCAATCGACCGCCCCTCTGAAGCCCGCAAGTGCGGCCACGCCGCTGATCCGCAAGGCAATCGCCCAGATCGAATCGAAAGATGGCTGGGTGCATCTCGGTCCGGTCGGTTCTCAATTATCGAATCTCGCTTCAGATTTCGATCCGAGAACCTATGGCGCAAAGAAACTGAGCGAGCTGATCCGGAACACGCAGGCATTCGAAATCGATCACGCTGGCGGTCGCCCTCTACGTATCCGCCGCAAGCAACCCTGCAAGCTGCAATCGCCAGAGGCTTGAGCGGGCTTGCCGTCACCTGAACTTCATCTCACGGCTAGCCAAATCCCCGAAATGCAAAAAGCCCCGGATGCGTTCAATCACCCGGCGGCCTTGCACCGCGATCATCCATGGCGTCGCGCGAGGAATTCGAAGAGGCGCGCGACAGCCTCAGCACCGGGATCGATATGTCCTTCGAGCTGCTGCGCATTGATGTAGGCGGCCCGTCCGGCTCGAGCCTTGACATAGGTGGCGGTGAGGTTGGCGCCTGCCCTGGCTGCACTCGCGGCGGCGGCGAAACCCTTGTCGTAGGCATCGAGTGCGGGTGAGAGCGCATCGACCATCGTGCGGTCGCCGAGTGATGCTCCGCCGATTTCCTGCATTCGCATAAGACCGGCTTTCAGCGCATCGCGCATCCCCAGCCCGCTTGAGGCGCCGTCGCCGGCCGCAGCAAAGAAGATGGCGAGCAGGACACCGGAGGAGCCGCCCATCGTCTGGCTCAGTTCCTGGCCCATGGCGCGCAGCAACTGGGTATGGTCGGCCAGCGGCAGCCTGTCCAGCGCCTCGATCAGGGCGCGGGCGGCACTTGCAAGGGTTGAGCCGGTATCGCCGTCACCGGATTTGGCATCAAGCGCATTGAGTTCCTTTTCAGCATCGATCAGAAGCTTGCAGCACTCGGTGAGGAATTGCCGGGTCGGCACATGCTGCGAGGCAAGCGGCGCGATCGGGGTCAGTCCGTCGGGCAGGGCGATGACGTTGACAGGCCGGATGGCGGTCACGCCCGGCCATGCGGCAAGATCGACGGGCTTGGCAAGCAGGTCGCGATCGGCTTTGTCCGCCGGCATCATAGAGATCGAAAAGCCCTGCATATCGAGCGAGGTCATCAGCGGAGCGGGCCCGACAATATGGGAGATGCGTGCGCCGATCGCCGACTGGACAAGCTCGTTGACGACCACGGCCATTTCGAGCACCGAGGTGCCGCCGAGATTGTTGATGAGTACGACATGCGGCTTGTCTTCCATACCCGCGGCAAGCCGTTCCACCATCGCAGCCACGGCACCGCGCACACCGTCATATTCGATCTGCTCCACACCCGCCTCGCCGTGGATGCCAAGGCCGAGTTCAGCGCGGCCTTCAGGAATGCGCGCTTCCTTGGGCGAGCCAGGGACGGTGCAGGTATCGAGCGAAATGCCGATCGAGCGGATATTGGCAATCACCCGACGTGCCGTGTCGATGACGGTATCGAGGCTGGCGCCGTTTTCCGCCATCGCACCGGCGATCTTGTGAACGAAGAGCGTGCCCGCCACCCCGCGCGACTGCGGCAGGTCGGGAAGTGCGATGTCATCGTCGACGATCACCATGCCGACATTGAGCCCGAAAGCCCGCGCTCGCTCGGCCGCAAGGCCGAAGTTCAGCCGGTCGCCGGTATAATTCTTGACGATCAGCAGGCACCCGAGCGGGCCGGTGACCGCAAGGATTGCGGCCAGGATGGCATCGACGCTCGGCGAGGCAAAGACATCACCACAGACGGCGGCCGTCAGCATGCCGCGCCCCACGAAACCGGCATGGGCCGGTTCATGGCCCGATCCGCCGCCAGAGACGATCGCGACCTTTGACTTGTCCCAGTCCGATCGCACCACGACACGGATATGCGGATAGCCGTCGAGGCGGCTCAGGGCTCCGGCCGAGGCCATGAGCACGCCATCGATTGCCTCGGTGACGGCATTTTCCCTGCTGTTGAGGAATTGAGGCATGAAACCCTCCCTTAGACGAGGCGCATTCCGGCCGCATCGAAATAAAGCGGCTGGTGCGGCAGGATTTTGATGATGCCATCGCCCTTCAGGGCGGTGTGGGCATCGGTGACGGTGATGATCGGGTATTCCCCGATGGTGAGATGAAGGCGCGTCTGATCCCCGAGTTGCTCGACCCGGATCACCTTCGCTTCCTGGCCCTCACCATGGCGAATGTGTTCGGGTCGCAGCCCGATCGAATGGGCTCCGGCCGGTGCTCCGGGGAAGATGTCGGCGGGAAGCACGTTGATGCGCGGCTGGCCAAGCCGGGTCGCGGCATAGATGCTGACCGGCGCTTCGTAGATCTCGCGCGGCGATCCGAACTGGACGAGGCGCCCTTCCTTGAGCACCCCGACATGGGTTGCCATGGTCATCGCCTCTATCTGGTCGTGCGTCACATAAAGGAAAGTGGCGCCGGACCTCGCCTGGATATTCTTCAGTTCGACCCGAAGATCGGCGCGCAATTTCGCGTCGAGCGAGCTCAGTGGCTCGTCCATGAGATAGATCTCAGGATTGCGCACCAATGCCCGGCCGATCGACACGCGCTGCATCTCGCCACCCGACAGGGCCGTTGCCCGGTTGTCCAGCTTGTGGGCGATCTGAAGAACCTCGGCAATCGCCTTCACTTTCTGGTCGATCACGGCCTGTGGCGTGCGCAGAAGCGGCGACTTCAGCGGAAACTCGAGGTTCTGCCGCACCGTCATGTGGGGGTAGAGGGAATATTGCTGGAAGACCATAGCGACATTGCGTTGCGCCGGCGTAAGCGCTGCGATGGACTGGCCGGCGATCCTGATGTCGCCGCTGTCCTGCGTCTCGAGGCCGGAAACCAGACGCAGCAGCGTCGTCTTGCCGGCACCCGTCGGACCGAGCAGCACCACGAATGCACCGTCCGGTATGGTCATCGTCACATCGTCAATTGCGCTTGTGTCGCCAAACGACTTGCTGATGCTGGAGAGGACAACTTCAGCCACGGGTGAGCACTCCTTCATTGGCTGCGGATAGGAGGGCCTTTCCGTTTTTCGCATCAAACAGGGTGAGAGAGCGTTGATCGAACTCGAGCCCAACGGATGCGTCCGTTCGGATGGCATCACTCGATAGTGTCCGCGCCTTGATCTCGCCATAGGCAGTTTCAATCGTGACGATCTGCGTCGTGCCGAGATATTCGACGGCGGCCACCCGTCCGCGAAGGCTGGCGGCATCCGAAAGCCGGACATGTTCCGGCCTGACCCCGAGCGTAAGCGCGCCTTTGCGGCCCTCGCGGGAGGTTGGAACCTCAATGCGGGAACCGCCGATCATGACGGCATTGCCGCCTTCCTCGATCGCGCCTTCGAACTCCAAGAACGACATTGGCGGCGAACCGATGAACTTCGCCACGAACTTGGTGGCTGGCCAGTCGTAGATCTGCTGGGGCTTGCCGAACTGTTCGATCACGCCATGGTTCATGACGACGATCTTGTCGCCCATCTGCATGGCTTCGAGCTGAT
Source organism: Fluviirhizobium alvei (assembly GCF_030551875.1). Taxonomy (GTDB): domain Bacteria; phylum Pseudomonadota; class Alphaproteobacteria; order Rhizobiales; family Rhizobiaceae; genus Rhizobium_E; species Rhizobium_E alvei. The sequence continues at coordinate 442,127 of NZ_JAUOZU010000007.1, forward strand.
CATGGGTAACATAGACGGTGGTCGCCCCCATACGGTCATGCAGGGCGCGCAGCTCCTCTGCCATATGTTCGCGGAACTCGGCATCAAGTGCGCCGAGCGGCTCATCCATGAAAAAGGCCTTCGGCTGGCGCACGATCGCACGACCGAGCGCGACGCGCTGACGGTCGCCGCCTGAAAGCCCGCCAACCGGCTTGTCGAGGATCGGTTCGATCTGCAGGATGCGGGCGACTTCAGCGACGCGGCGATCGGTTTCGGCACGCGACACGCCCTGGCTGACCAGCGGATAGGAGATGTTTTTGCGCACATTCATGTGCGGATAAAGCGCAAACATCTGGAACACGAAGGCAATGTCGCGCTCGCTTGCGCGCTTCATGCCGACTTCTTCCCCGCCAATATAGATCTCGCCACTGGTCGGCAGTTCCAGGCCGGCCATCATCCGAAGCGTCGTCGTCTTGCCGCAGCCGGACGGGCCGAGCAGCATGAAGAATTCGCCGTCCTCGACGGTGAATGTCGACGACTTCACCGCATTGAAGGCTCCAAAGTCCTTGCGCAGGTTTTCAACGCGAATCTGGGCCATGGCTTACTCCGGAAAGTGACTGACGACGATGAACATGACGGTTCCGATCAGCGTCACCGGAAAGGAGAGGGTAAAGAGGGTCAGCGACAGCGGTTGCATGAGCATGACCACGCCGAGCGCGATCAGGCCCGAGGCCAGCATTTCCCATTCGGAGCGGCGGAACCGGCTGAGGCGGGCAAGGAAGTTCATCATTTGCGCACGGCTCCGAAGGTGATGCCGCGGAGCAGATGCTTGCGCAGCAAGATGGTGAAGATGACCACGGGCAACAGGAACAGGGTCGCCGCTGCCGCAACGGCCGGCCAGTCGATGCCGCCGCCAACCGACAGGATTGTCGGGATGAAGGGCGGTGCCGTCTGGGCATTGCCGCTGGTGAGCAGCACCGCGAAGGCATATTCGTTCCAGGCAAAGATCAGGCAGAAGATCGCAGTCGAGGCGATGCCTGTTGCCGCCTGCGGCAGCACCACCTTGTAGAAGGCCTGAAAGCGGGTGTAGCCATCGATCAGTGCCGCCTCCTCGTATTCGCGCGGTATTTCGTCGATGAAGCCCTTGAGCAGCCAGACCGACAGCGACAGGTTGACCGCCGTATAGAGCAGGATCATGCCGAGATGGGTATCCGACAGGCCGAGCTGGCGGAACATCAGATAGATCGGGATCGCAACGGCAATCGGCGGCATCATGCGTGTCGACAGGATGAAGAACAGCAGGTCATCCTTGAGCGGCACCCTGAAGCGGCTGAAGGCGTAGGCTGCGAGCGTTCCGAGGAAGATCGACAGGAATGTCGAGCCGAAGCCGATGATGACCGAATTCAGGAACCGCTGTCCGAAGCGCGAGGGACCCGAAATGATCATGCCTCTTTCGCGGGTGATCTTGTCATACCAGGTGGTGGGCGCCGGCAGCTTTGCGAGTTCTTCCGCCGAGGGGCGCGCCTGCGTCGTGAAGAGGTTCACATAGCCTTCCAGCGTCGGCTGGAAAACGACCTTCGGCGGATAGCTGATCGAGTCCGGACCGGATTTGAAGCTGGTCGAAATGATCCAGAGCAGTGGAATCAGCGTCACCACCGCGTAGAATCCGACCAGGATGCCGGCAATCCACTTCGAGGCGGGCGACGGTTCGGTGACGGAATGGGCGCTCATCGTTCCTTAACCTTGTTCAGGGCCTTCACGTAGATGGAGGCGAGGCCGAATACCGTGACGAAGAGGACAATGGCGTAGGCGCTGGAATAGCCGGTTCGCCATTTCTCAAAAGCTTCGCGCTTGAGGTCGATCGAGGCGAGCAGCGTCTCGTCGCCCGGCCCGCCGCCGGTCAAAAGGACAACGAGATCGAACATGCGGAAATTCTCGATGCCACGGAACAGGACTGCGAGCATCAGGAACGGCAGCGCCATCGGCAGCGTGATCGTCCAGAACTGCCGCCACTTCGATGCGCGGTCGACTTCCGCTGCCTCATAGATGTAATCGGGGATGGAGCGCAGGCCGGCGAGGCAGATCAGCATGACGAAGGGCGTCCACATCCATGTATCGACGATAACGATTGCCCAGCGCGCCCAGCCGCCGGGGCCAAGCATCGAGAAACTGTCGGCTGGAATGCCGGTCAGGAATTCGACGGCGTAGTTCACGAGACCGATCTGCGGCTGGTAGAGGAAGGTCCAGAAATTGCCGACGACGGCGGGCGAGAGCATCATGGGGATGACGATCAGTGTCGTCACCAGGTCATTGCCCCTGAACTTGCGGTTGATCAGCCACGCCAGGGAGAAGCCGATCAGCACCTGGAAGACGATCGTCCAGATGAGGAAATGGGCCGTCGTCTGCATGTTCGCCCAAGTGTCGGCGTCGGTCAGAATTCGAATGTAGTTGCGCAATCCGACCCATTTGACCTCCGCATTCGGCTTGTTCGCGGCGAAGTTCGTGAAGGACAGGCGGATTGTCCAGATCAGCGGGAAAATATTGATCGACAGAAGCAGGAAGATCGTGGGGGCCACGAAGATCCAGGCAATGGCCCTGTCGCTCATACCCCGGATTCTCTTTGCGACCGGTTCGGGTGTGGCGCGGGCGAGGCGGTCTGCAGGTGTGTCGATCATCGTCCGGATCCGTGTGACATTTGCAAAGGGCAGCCGCATGCCATGGCTGGCTCCTTCAGGCACCAAGGCAAGGCGCGGGCTGCGCCGGCGGGCTTCGGGGTTTCAGAGAGGTGCCGGCTGGCTTCGGGTTCTTCCCCGGCCTTGCCGGGGAAGAGATTGGGGCCGGGCCCTTCTCAGGTCAGAGCTTGCCTTCGTCCTCGAAGGTTTCCTTCCAGTCGGCGATCAGTCCGTCCAGCGCTTCCTTCGCAGTGCCATTGCCCGCGACGACATAGTCATGGAACCGCTTCTGCGATGCCTGCAGGAGCGTCGCATAGGACGGCTCGGCCCAGAAATCCTTCACAATCGCCATACTGTCGAGGAAGGTCTGCGCATAGGGCTGGCTCTTTGCGAAGTCGGGGGATTCGACCACGGCACGCAGGCACGAGAAACCGCCCATGGACCACCATTTGTCCTGCACGTCCTTCTGGGCGAACCACTTGATATAGGCCAGGGCGCCGTCCATGTTGTCAGTATTGGCGACGATCGAGATGCCCTGACCGCCGAGCTGGGCGAACTTCTCGCCGCCGGGGCCGGCCGGATTGACGAGGTAGCCGGTCTTGCCTTTGCCAACATTCGGATCGGCCTCGAAGCCCGGCCAGGTGAAGGCAAAGTTCATCTGCATGGCGACCTGGCCTGACTTGTAGGCGTCGATGCCTTCGCCCATGTAGGTGTTGGACGTGCCCGGCGCGACGCAGCAATCATAGAGCGACTTGTAGAATTCGAGGCCTTTCACGGCGCCTTCCGAATTGACGAAGCCTTCCATGTCGTAGGGCTTTTGCGGGTTTTCATACTTGAAGCCGTAGCTGTAGAGCACGTCCATCACGCCCATCGTGATGCCTTCCGAGCCACGCTCGGTATAGATCGAGGCGCCATAGACGGTCTTGCCGTCGATCTGGCGGCCCTGGAAGAATTCGGCGACCTGCTTCAGTTCGTCGAAGGTGGCCGGCGGCGTCAGGTCGCGACCAAACTTCTCCTTGAAGGCTGCCTGGATTTCAGGGCGTTCGAACCAGTCCTTGCGGTAGGTCCAGCCGACAACGTCACCGAAGGCAGGCAGAGACCAGTAGTTCGGCGTGTTCTTCGGCCATTCGGAATAGCCGGTGACGGTCGCCGGCACGAAGGCATCCATCTTGATGCCTTCCTTGTCGAAGAAGTCGTTGAGCTTCACATACCAGCCGTTCTCGGCCGCGCCGCCAATCCACTGGCTGTCGCCGATCATGAGGTCGCAAAGCTTGCCACCCGAATTGAGTTCATTGAGCATGCGATCGGCGAAGTTCGGCCACGGCACGAACTCGAATTTCATCTTGATGCCGGACGATGCCTCGAAGTCCTTGCTGAGTTCGACCAGCGCGTTTGCCGGGTCCCATGCAGCCCAGCAGAGTGTCAGTTCCTTTTCGTCGGCATGCGCCGCGAGAGCGCCGAAGCTCATTGAAGATACAACCGTTCCGGCAGCAAGCAGGCCTTTCACGTAAAGCGATTTCATCATGTCATCCTCCCAGCGCCGTCCGGTCTCCTGCGGACGGCGAAACGCCCTTGCGGGCCAAATGCCGGCTGCGGACCCTCATCCCTCGCCGACCTCCTCCAGCGGAACGGGCCGCAATCGCTCGCGCTTCCCAGAACCGAGGGCGACGTTAATTGATGTGCGCACCTCAAAGCAAGCTATTTTTGAGGTGCGCACATCAATTCTTGCATTCTGCTGCATTTTGAAGGAAAGCTGTGCGGGGAAGAAATCAGCAGGAAGGCATTATGCGTCCAACAGCGAAGGATCTGGCCGAGGCTGCGGGCGTCAGTCTTGCGACCGTCGACCGTGTCTTGAACGACCGGCCGAACGTGAGCCCGAAGGCCGCTCGGCTGGTCAACGACGCTATTGAACGGATCGGCTTCGTGCGCAACCCGGCAGCCGTCAGCCTTGCGCGCAGCAAGCGATACCGCTTCCTCTTCCTGCTGCCGGCCAGCGGCGATCTATATCTTGCTGAACTTCTGCGCCATGTGGAAGAACTGACCGCCGCGCTGAAAGGCGACCTGACCGAAATCACCTGCCGCCAGATTGCGGCTGACGATGCGCATGGTGTGGCGAAGCTCCTCTCGGGCCTCGACAAGGAGGCTGTTGACGGTGTTGCGTTGATGGCACCCGAGTCGCCACAGGTGCGCGATGCGATGGCCCGGCTTCTGGAGCGCAATATCAAGGTTGTGCAGTTTCTCTCCGGTCAGGAAAAACTTCCCGAGGCTGATTTCGTTGGCATCGACAACCTCGCGGCAGGCGCAACCGCCGGCAAGCTGATGGGCATGCTTGCAGGACCGCAGCCAGGAAAAGTCCTGGTCATTGCCGAAACCATGCAGTCGCTCGACAGCATTCAGCGTCGCCTCGGTTTCGATCAAGTCATCAACAGCGCTTTTCCGCACCTTACCTGCCTGCCCTCGATCGAAACCCATGCCGACGAGGCGCGCACGCGGCAGGTGGTTGGTCGCGTGCTGGCCGGCAATCGCGATGTGGCCGGCATCTATGTGTTGAGTTCGGAGGCGCGGGTGCCGATCCTTGCTGCTGCCGGAAATGTAGAACTCAGCCGCATTGCCGTGGTGGTGCATGAGCGGACGCCCTTTACCGAGCAGGCGCTACGCGACGACCTGATCGATGCCGTGATCGCGCAGGATCCGGGCCATGCAGTGCGCAGCGCCATTCGCATCATGCGCGCCCGATCAGACGCCCGTGAGCCGCTCGCAGCACAGGAAAAGATCCGCATCGAAATCCTGCTCAAGGAAAACCTGTGAGACGAGAAGGGGCAAATTCTCCCCTGTTGCTTTCTTTCTCTCGGATGTTGCAGACTGAGTACCGCCATCCATCGCAGAATGACCATGAGCATCACCCTCGGTCGGCTGGCCCGACTCTAGGGTCAGACTCATCGAGGTTTGGAGCGTGGTAAGCTGGAAAATCGTTCGGTTTTAAAAGCAGATCCGAAGATGGATCGACCATCCATCGGGTATCTCCGACGCCAAACCGGGAAATGGCACGAACCGGCTTGACACCGCGACTTCGATCACCGCTGCGCTTTGAATCTGTAACCCTTCGGTAACCAGCACCTTCGCTCAGCTATTTTCCGCTTGCGATTTCAACCGCACCAGAAATGCAAAAAGCCCCGGCGAACCGAGGCTATCAAGCGTCTTTTGGAAAATTGGAGCGGGCGAAGGGATTCGAACCCTCGACCCCAACCTTGGCAAGGTTGTGCTCTACCCCTGAGCTACACCCGCTCACTTACGACGATCCGGGGTAGGCTGGACCGAAGTTCGCTGCCGTTCCGGCGGCGACGGGGGCTATATGGCCCAAGCCATTTTGAAATGCAACAGGGAAATGACATTTTCTCTCAGAAAAAATACAAAAACATTCCATCTATTTGTTTTGTATGAATTTTTTGATCACAAAAGAAAACGCCGCGCCATTGCGGACCGAAGGGAACAGGGATATCAAGGCGCCACAACAGCCTCAGGAGTCGCCACCATGGATGCAAGTTCGCCCAGCAAAGCGGAAGACCTTTTCCAGTTCCTCGATACGCTCGGCATTGCCTACCAGAACAAGCAACATGCGCCGGTTTTCACGGTCGCAGAATCGGTCGCGCTGCGCGACGAGATCCCCGGTGGCCATACGAAGAACCTGTTCCTGAAGGACAAGAAGGACCAGTATTTCCTGCTAACAGTCGAGGAAAATGCCACGGTGGATCTGAAGACCGTGCATACGATCGTCGGCGGCGCTTCGAAATTCTCCTTCGGCAAGCCGGAAAAGCTGATGGAATATCTCGGCGTCATCCCCGGCGCAGTGACCGCGTTCGGCGTCTTCAACGACAAGGGCAACAATGTCACCATCGTTCTCGATGCCGATCTGATGGAAAACGAGATCATCAACTGCCATCCGTTGCAAAACGATGCGACGACCTCGATCCGGCGCGAGGATCTCATCCGCTTCATCGAGGCAACCGGTCACAAGGCGAATGTCTTGAAAGTCACGGTTTGACATACGACATTGGGGCAGGATATTCCGGCTTTGACGGGCCGCCAATCATTGTGGAGACGAAATCATGACCGGCTATGACAATCCTTTCGGGGCCAGCTTCGGCAACCAGATGACCGCCTCCGCCAACAATGGTGCGGCCAAGGGCGACCATATCAAGGATACGACGACGGCCGGCTTCCAGAAGGACGTGCTCGAAGCCTCGATGGCGCAGCCGGTTCTGGTGGATTTCTGGGCCCCCTGGTGCGGCCCCTGTCGCCAGCTGACCCCCGTGATCGAAAAGGTGGTCAACGAGGCCAAGGGCAAGGTCAAGCTCGTCAAGATGAACATCGATGACCATCCGGCGATTCCCGGCCAGCTCGGCATCCAGTCCATTCCGGCCGTCGTCGCTTTCGTCGGTGGCCGGCCGGTCGATGGTTTCATGGGTGCGCTGCCGGAGAGCCAGGTCCGCGCCTTCATCGACAAGATCGGTGGCGCAGGCCCTGCCGGGGCCGATGACCAGGCCGAACAGATTGCCGCCGTGCTCGAACAGGGCAAGGCTGCCCTTGCCGCCGGTGACATCAACACCGCCGCCGATATGTTCGGCGCCATCATGCAGGCTGATCCGGAGAATCTCGGCGCCCTTGCCGGCATGGCGGAATGCATGATTGCCGCCGGACAGTGGGAACGGGCGCGCGATCTTCTCGCCGCTCTGACCGACGAGCAGAAGAAGGATGCCGCCATCGGCGTTCTCTCCGCCCGTCTGGCGCAGATCGAGGAAGCCCGCAAGCTCGGCGACCCGCGCGCGCTCGAACATGAGCTGGCGCTCAACCCGGATCATCACGAAGCGCGGATGAAGCTCGCCAAGATCCTCAATGTCGAAGGCGACAAGGACGGGGCCGTCGAGCATCTGTTCTACATCATGAAAAAGGATCGCTCCTTCGACGATGATGGCGCGCGCCGCCAGCTGCTGCAGTTCTTCGAGGCCTGGGGCCCTAAGGATCCGGCAACTATTTCGGCACGCCGGCGTCTTTCCGCCGTCCTGTTTTCTTGAAGGCCGGCTGGTAGAAACCTATATGCTGGGCATCGCAAAGAGGAGATGCCATGCAAGTCGGTAACGCCCGCTATCTCGGAGAAAGCGACCTTCCAAAGACCCTGGGCATCTTTCCGCTGACCGGGGTCCTGCTGCTCTCCGGGGGCCATCTGCCTCTCAATGTCTTCGAACCGCGCTATCTCGCGCTGATTGACGATGCGCTCAAGGGCGATCGCCTGATCGGTCTCGTTCAGCCGGTTTTCTCGGAAGAGGCCGAAAGCCCCGCGGGCAACCCGGCCCTCTGCCAGGTGGGCACGATCGGGCGCATCACCACCTTCGGTGAAACAGGCGATGGCCGCTATGTGATCGATGTGAGCGGCGTCTGCCGGTTTCGTCTGATCGATGAACTGCCGCAGACCGAACCGTTCCGTCGCGTGCGCATCGCTCCCTTCATCAAGGATCTGAGCGAACCGGATGATGATCCGTCGGTCGATCGCGAAGGTCTGCTCACGGCGTTTCGCAGCTATCTCGATGCCCACAAGCTCGAGGTGGACTGGGATGCGGTGACGCGGACCCCGAACCGCAAGCTCGTCAACTCGCTCTCCATGATGGCGCCGTTCAGCCCGCGCGAAAAGCAGGCGTTGCTCGAAGCCAACGACCTGAAGACGCGCGCAGAGACGCTGGTGGCCATGACCGAGATCGTGCTGGCAAAAGCCTTCGGCGATGGCCTCAAGACCCTGCAGTGATTGTCATGGACGAGAATATCTCAAAACCCGACCCGAAAATGCTGGAGTTGCTGGTCTGCCCGCTCACCAAAGGCCGGTTGACCTGGGACCGCGAACGCAATGAACTCGTCTCGGCCAAGGCCCGGCTCGCCTTCCCGATCCGCGACGGCATCCCAATCATGCTCGAATCGGAAGCGCGAAGGCTTGACGAATAGCCAACGGCTCTAACCGATAATGCCCTTCTGGCGCCTGAGCACGGTCGAGCTCAGCATCGAACGCGGTCCATGCAGGAATGTCCAGGCGGGAGCCGCCATATGGCCCAGGAGCGGCGCATCATCCTCGTCGATCCGCGCGTAATCGAACGTACGCGCCATCTTGGAGGACAGGAAGGACAGGGTAGCCCCCGGCCGGTCGACCACAGCGATCGGAAATGTCCGAGCGATCTTTTCCCAGTTCTGCCAGCGATGGAAATTCTTGAGATTGTCCGCACCCATGATCCAGATGAACCGGACCTTGGGATTGCGGGCACGGATGGCAGCCAGAACCTGGGCAGTGTAAGTCGAGCCGAGCGTCCGTTCGAAGGCCGTCACACGGATCCGCGGATCTTCGGCAAAATCTTCGCACAGCGCCAGCCGCTCGGAGAGCGGCGCCAGCGCCCGATGCGATTTCAACGGATTGCCCGGCGTCACCATCCACCAGAGCTGATCAAGTGCCAGCCGGCGCAACGCAATATCCGCCACCAGACGATGTCCACCATGCGGCGGATTGAAGGATCCGCCGAACAGGCCGACGACCATTCCTGGCTCGACATGCGGCATGATCAGATAGCGCCGATCGAGTCCGCCCTGCTCCACGCTGTCAGGGCCTTGTCTGGCCGTTGCCGCGAACCCGGTATTTGAACGAAGTCAGCTGTTCGACACCGACCGGCCCGCGCGCATGCATCTTGCCCGTAGCAATGCCGATTTCAGCCCCCATGCCGAATTCGCCGCCATCGGCAAACTGCGTCGAGGCATTGTGGAGAAGGATGGCGGAATCGATCTCGTTGAAGAACCGCTCCACAGCCTTCGGATCCTCGGCGATGATCGCTTCGGTATGGTGTGACGAATAGCGGTTGATATGGGCGATCGCACCACCGACGCCATCGACGATCGCCACCGAGATGATGGCATCGAGATATTCGGTGCTCCAATCCGCCTCGGTCGCCGGCTTGAAGGCTGGGAAGACCTTGAGAACGGCCGCCGATGCCCGGATCTCGCAGCCGGCTTCCGTCAGCGCTTCGAGAATAGGCATGAGATGCGTGCCGATGGCGGCACTGTCCACCAGCAGCGTTTCGGCGGAACCGCAAATGCCTGTGCGCCGCATCTTGGAATTGAGAACGATCGTGCGCGCCATGTCGAGATTGGCCGATGCATCGACATAGACATGGCAGATGCCTTCGAGATGGGCGAAGACGGGCACACGAGCTTCCGACTGGACGCGGGCCACCAGGCTCTTGCCACCGCGCGGCACGATCACGTCCACCGAACCATCGAGCCCGGTCAGGAGTTCGCCGACGGCCGCACGGTCGGCGACCGGCACCATCTGGATCGATGCTTCCGGCAGACCGGCATCCTTCAGGCCCTTCACCAGGCACTGGTGGATGGCTTGCGAGGAATGCAGCGAATCCGAGCCGCCACGCAGGATGACCGCATTGCCCGCCTTGAGGCAGAGCGCACCGGCATCCGCCGTCACATTCGGACGGCTTTCATAGATAACGCCGATGACGCCGAGCGGCGTACGCACGCGTTCGATATGAAGTCCATTCGGACGATCCCATTCGGCGATGATTTCGCCGACCGGATCACGCAGTTCGGCAATCGCGCGGATTCCATCGGCAATCGCGCGAATGCGGCTTTCGTTCAGCGTCAGCCGATCCACCATCGACGGTGCCATGTTCGATTTTGCCGCATTGTCGAGATCGATCGCATTGGCAGCCAGAATGGCATCCTGCCGGGCGATGATTTCCTGTGCCATCGAAACCAGTGCCGCATGCTTGCGCTCGGCCGTGGCAATGGCTAGCTTCATGCTCGCGGCACGCGCTTTGCGGCCCATCTCGAGCATCAGGTCACGGACATTTTCCTGGGCGACATCAAGCATCGGTATCCTCCCTTTGCTTTTCCTTCTTGCGGCGCGCCGTCGTCATGACGAGATCGTCACGATGCACCATGGCAGCCCGGCCGGCATAGCCGAGCACCGCTTCGATTTCCGACGATTTCTTGCCGACGATCTGCCGGGCTTCGCTGGCATCGTAACCGACAAGACCGCGTGCGATTTCGCGTCCTTCCAGCGACAGGATCGCCACCGTATCGCCGCGCGCAAATTCGCCCGAGACGGAGCGAACCCCGGCAGGCAGCAGGCTCTTGCCCTGATGAAGCGCCTTTTCGGCCCCCTCATCGACCGCAAGCCGCCCGGCCGGCAGCAGTTGCCCGGCAATCCAGGTCTTGCGCGCAGTCACCGGTTCGGCCGATGGCGCGAACCAGCTGTGCCGGGCGCCATTCATGATCGCGGCCAACGGGTTCATGACCTGACCGGAGGCAATGATCATTGCGCAGCCTGCCGTCGTAGCGATCTTGCCGGCGTCGATCTTGGTGCGCATGCCGCCGCGCGACAGTTCGGAAGCAGCACCACCCGCCATGGCTTCGATCTCGGGCGTAATGGCCGGAATGAAGGGCAGGAATTCGGCTTGAGGATCGAGATGCGGCGGCGCCGTATAAAGCCCGTCGATATCAGAGAGCAGCACGAGAAGATCGGCACCCGCCATCGTTGCCACACGAGCAGCCAGACGATCATTGTCGCCATAGCGGATTTCGGTGGTCGCCACCGTGTCATTCTCGTTGATGACCGGAATGGCCTTGAGTCTCAGCAATTGCGAGATCGTGGCGCGCGCATTGAGATAACGTCGACGCTCCTCGGTATCGCCGAGCGTCAGCAGGATCTGGCCGGCGACGATCTCGTGATGCGACAGGCTTTCCGACCAGGCACGGGCCAACGCGATCTGGCCGACAGCGGCAGCAGCCTGGCTTTCCTCGAGCTTCAAGGTTCCAGAAGCAAGATCGAGAACGGTACGGCCCATGGCGATGGCGCCCGAGGAGACGACCATGACCTCGATTCCACGGCCAGCAAGAGCGGCGATATCGGCACACATTGCATCGAGCCAGGCCTTGCGCAGACCGGATTTGCGATCGACCAGCAATGCCGAACCGATCTTGATCACGATCCGGCGGCAGTCGGTCAGCGCTTTTCTATTCGTCTTCATACTCGTTATCCCAATCGTCTTCGTCGTCCATCGGCTCCATCTTCCTTTTCTTCGATGGGATGATGGCGCTTTCGGCCTTCGGCAGATCGGGATCCTCGGCCTTGCTTTCTTCGATGATGCGGGCGAGTTCGCGCAGAACCTCATTCATGCCGGCGCCCGTCACCGCGGAAATGGCAAACGGTGTCTGGCCGCAGGCACGCTTGAGCGAAGCCTTCTTCTTCTTCAGGCTGTCGGCATCGAGCGTATCGATCTGCGACAGGGCAACGATCTCGTGCTTTTCGCCAAGTCCGGCGCCATAGGCTTCGAGTTCGGCCCGCACGGTCTTGTAGGCTTTTCCGGCATTTTCTTCCTGCGCCGAGATCAGGTGCAGGAGAACGCGGGTCCGTTCGACATGGCCGAGGAACCGGTCGCCGAGACCGACCCCTTCATGGGCGCCTTCGATCAGGCCCGGAATGTCGGCCAGCACATATTCCTTGCCGTCCACCGTTGCGACCCCGAGATTGGGATGCAGCGTTGTGAACGGATAGTTGGCGATCTTCGGCCGCGCGCGGGTGCAGGTTGCCAGGAATGTCGATTTCCCGGCATTCGGCAGCCCGACCAGACCGGCATCGGCAATCAGTTTCAGCCTGAGCCAGATGGTTTTCTCTTCGCCAGCCTGACCCGGATTGGCCCAGTCCGGCGCCTGGTTGGTCGAGCTCTTGAAATAGGCATTGCCGAAGCCGCCATTGCCGCCCTTGGCAATGCGAAACTTCTGGCCCACCTCGGTCAGGTCGCAGATCAGCGTCTCGCCATCTTCCTCGAACACCTGGGTACCGGCAGGAACCTTGAGAGTGACGCTGTCGCCCTTGGCGCCATGCCGGTTGCGGCCCATGCCATGCACGCCGGTCTGCGCCTTGAAATGCTGCTGATAGCGATAATCGATGAGCGTGTTCAGACCATTGACGGTCTCGATCCAGACGTCGCCGCCGCGGCCGCCATCGCCACCATCCGGGCCACCGAACTCAATGAATTTCTCGCGGCGGAACGATACCGAGCCGGCACCACCATCGCCTGCGCGAACATAGACTTTGCACTGATCGAGAAATTTCATCTGACTGCCATTCGGAAAGGTTACGGCTTGCCATCAACCGCTTGGCGTGTTCGATATAGCGGCCACTGCGAAAGGTCAAAGAATATCATGAAAATTGCGAGTTATAACATTCAATTTGGCATCGGACTCGACGGCAAATACGATCCTCAGCGCATTGCAGCCGAACTCGGCGATGCCGACATCATCGGCTTGCAGGAAGTCACCCGCGGCTTTCCCCGCAACGAGATGGTCGATCTTCCGGCCATCATGTCCAGCCTTTTCCCCGAATTCCATCACGCTTTTGGTGCCGGCTTTGCAACGGATGCCGGATCTCAAATCGTCGATGGCCGCATGCATATGCGGCATTTCGAATTCGGCAACATGGTTCTCTCGCGTTATCCGATCCTTGCCATCCGCAACATCCTGCTGCCGCGCACACGAACCTTCGACAAGATGAACATGCAGCGCTCGGCGCTCGAATGCCTGGTTGCCACCCCCGATGGTCCCTTGCGGGTCTATTCGGTCCATCTTGACCATCGCAATCCCGAAGAGCGGATCAGCCAGATCCGCTATCTCAAGGACCGCGTCATCCAGTACGGGATCGAGGGTGGCGCCCTCACCGGCACGGCCGAGTTCGGCTTCGTCGATCCGCCGCATGCCGACGATTATGTCATCATGGGCGATTTCAACATGATGCCAGAACAGCCGGAATATCTCGCGATGGTGGGGGCGAAAGACCTCTATTACGGCCGTACGCCGCGCGCCACCGACCCAATCGATGCGATCGCCCATCTCGGCAGGCGCAAGGATGGCGACTATACCTGGGAGGAGCCGGGGCACCCCGAAATCCGCCAGTATCTCGATTATCTCTTCGTCAGCCCGACGCTCCTTCCCCGCCTCAAGGGCGGCTGGGTGGATGTCGATGCGGCGGGCTCCGACCACAAGCCGGTCTGGCTGGAAATCGGCTGATCCACAAATTGTGTGGGCGGCCCGAAGGCCGCCCACACAATCACATCGGCATATAGCCGCCGAAAGTCAGTTCGGTTTCGATGATCTTGACCATCTCGGCGCGCGGCTGGCACCAGGCTTCGCCAACGCCCGTGACATCGAAGCCCAGCTTTTCCTGAACCCGGAACGAAGCCGGATTGTCCGCAAGCGCACCGGCATGCAGGACCGCCCCCATATTGGCGGAAAAGAACCGGGCGATCGCAGCATTGGCCGCTTCCGTCATGATCCCCTCACCCCAATGCGCTTCGTCGAGCCAGTAGCCGAGATGCCAGCCACGATCAGCACCTGTATCCTTCCACTCGATCGAAACAACGCCGATCATGCGATCGGGAACATTGCCGTTGGCCGACAGGGTCGGTGCCGTCAATATCGAACGAACACCACCCAGGGTGATGGCAAAATGCCACCCCTTCGCATCCGGTTCTGACATCGAAGCCAGCCAGTCTTCCGCATCCTCGCGATAGTAGGGTTGCGGAACCCTGGCCAGCATGCGCGCAACCTTGCCATTCTCAAGCGTCGCGGCGATTGCCGGCGCGTCAGAGGCAACCGGTCTCCGCAGGGCAAGCCGTCCGGTCCGGATCAGTGGCTGGTTCGCCGCAGTCAGGACTCCACTCGGCGCCAGCAGGTTCGACAAGCCAGTCAGGCTTGCATCGTAAGCAGCGGGCGCTGCCATTCTTGCCTGCGCGTTCATCTTGCACCTCCCCAGTGCCGCAAGGAATCCCAGGTCTTGCGATCAAGCCGGAACCATTCGACGGCAACCATGCCGCCAAGCGCGAGCGAATCCGCCATGCCGGTTCCCTGAAACTGGAAACCGCACTTCTGGATGACCCGGCGCGAGGCAATGTTCATCACCCGGACTCGGGCATCGATGAAATCCACCTCGAAATTGCGGAAGCCGAAATCGATCAGCGTCTGAGCCGCTTCGGTGGCATAGCCATTGTTCCAGAAGGGCTCTCCCAGCCAGTAGCCGATTTCGAGCCCATGACCGCCGGGCTGTTCTGCAAGAGCGCAGCAGCCGATAAAGTCACGCGTTTCGATACGGGTGATGGCATAGACGCATTTGCCCATCGCGCCCGAAGCCGCGCGGGCGACGAAATTGTCGGCGTCCGTGGCGGTATAGGGGTGCGGCATGCGCGACACTTTGGACGCGACATTGATATTGTTGGCGAGATGGGCAATTGCGTGCGCATCGGCCTGTTCCGGTGCGCGCAGTACGAGCCGCTCCGAAACCAGAAGCGGGCTGAGGGCTTCCTGCGGCAAAGGCCGCAACTCACTTGGAAAGCCACTCTGGCTTTCCTTCAGTAATTGACTTTGCATGACTGCCTCCTAGGTTGAAAAGCAAAAGGGAAGATGGATTTTGACCCATCTTCCCTTTTGAACCTGGAGGTCTTCAAAGACCTACTGAGCCAGCCGGGCCGATGGGGCGCCGGCTGGTTTCAAGAGCTGCCGGCTTACTCTGCTGCTGCCGCTTTCGGCATGACGGACACGTACACTCGGCCATTGGCTTTCGTACGGTAGTCAACCGTGCCTTCCGTGAGAGCAAAAATCGTATGGTCCTTGCCGAGGCCAACATTGGCGCCCGGATGCCACTGGGTACCGCGCTGACGCACGATGATGTTGCCGGCGATAACAACTTCGCCGCCGAACTTCTTCACGCCCAGACGCTTGGAATTGGAATCGCGACCGTTACGCGACGAACCGCCAGCCTTTTTGTGTGCCATGGGTTTTCTCCTTAGTCCTCTGAAACTGCCTTACGCCGCGATCGAAACGATGCGGACAGTGGTGAAATGCTGACGATGGCCGCGCTTACGCTTGGAGTTCTGGCGACGACGCTTCTTGAACGAAATCACCTTGCGCGAACGGCCCTGCTCGACGACTTCAGCGGTAACGACCGCGCCTTCGACGAACGGAGCGCCAATCTTGGCATTTGCACCCTCGCCAACGACGAGGACTTCCTTGAATTCAACGGTGGCGCCGGCTTCGGCGTCCAGCTTCTCGATGGAGATCACGTCGTCGGCAGCAACCTGGTACTGCTTTCCGCCGGTCTTGATGACTGCGAACATTTGTTTTCCTTTCATGTTCTCTGAACCGGCCTCGATCCTTTGCCCGAAGGCTGGACCGGACGGTCTTTTTGTCAGTCGGTTGGTTCTGGCGACAAAGCCGCCGGTGGACGTCTTCTGGCTCCAAGGAACAAAAAGACTATGCCGCGAACATGACTATCCGCAACTATCGGACAAGGGCTCTACGCCTCGCCCTGCGATCTGTCAAGGCAGACCGGGCCGCTTCCGGGCACTCAATGCAGGAAATATCCGCCGAGGTGCGGCTCTTTTGCCTCAATCGGCGCTGTTCCGGCTGCCGAGCCGCCGGTCTTGACCCTAGGGAAGGATCGGGATCGTCATCGACCCCGTTCACTCCCGTCGCAAGATCAGGATTGGCGCGCCTTGCGGGCTGCGTAACGCTGGTCGCGTTTGGCCTTTCGCGCCGCCTCATCCTCGATCACGCGTGCAATACGATCCTTTTCCGCCAGAGCGCGCGCTTCACTTTCAGCGTGTTTTGCGGCTTCGATTTCAGCTTGAAGCGCGAGCGCCGCCGCTTCCGCGCGTGCACGCTCAGCCGCTTTCAGCGCCTCTTTTTCCTCACGCCTCTGCTCGCGCGCCGCAGCGGCAGCCAGACGTTCCGATTGTCTCGCGATCTGTTCCGGCCGCAGGTTTTCCATTGTGGCACGGTAGACGTTGACAAGTGTTGCCTTTGCCTCCGCTGCGGCGGCGCGGCGATCGACAAGGTCGTTGTTTCTGTGGTTTTTCAAATCTTTATCCTGGTGAGGTGAGGCTTAGACTTTGGCGGTCCGCTTGCGGACGGTATTGGCGGTTGCCGACAGGCCGTCGGCAAGTTCCTTTGCCTTGCGCGCTTCGCGCAAACGCATGGTCTTGGCATCACGCTCGGAAGCGATCGAATCCAAGGCTTCCATCGCCTGGCCGCGCGCAAAGAACTCGGTTTGCTCCAGGCCGAAAGCGGCTTCGGCCTCTTGCCGCGCCTTGCTGTATGTTTGAGTCATTGATGTCTCCTGATCTGCCGTTTGCCGGGCAAACCGCAATAAAAAAGGCCAGGCTATTTGCCTGACCTCGCTTGGTATTTTGCTCTCGCAGTGCCAGTACATCCGTGGTCAAGGGAAAGCAGATACCCTTCAGGCTGCCTGGAGATTGCAGGCCGACATCTTGCCGGACTTCATGTCCCGCTCCATCTCGTAGCCAAGCTTCTGGCCTTCGACGAGCTCGCGCATTCCCGAGCGTTCGACTGCGGAAATGTGAACGAATGCATCCGGACCGCCATTGTCAGGCTGAATGAAGCCGAAGCCTTTGGTGGAATTGAACCATTTAACTGTGCCAGTGGTCATGATCGACCCTTTCAATAGCAATAGAGAAACCACAACGCTTGTGCGCTGCGGATGATGATAGCGATTTTTGAAAGGAAGGTTCGTTCAAGGCACGGTGCTAATCGTGCGGTAACCAAAGCTAGCGAGCAAATATCGATAAACTCTAAATAGAGGCTTCGACCCACAATGTCAACGTCTGGTTTTCATTTTGGCGATTATTCTGCCAGAATCATTCGAGCAACAGCCGCACGGCTGCCAGAAAACGGCATTTGGCCTTTCCAGGGTGAGCGAGTGCAACAGTTTCAATATCAGAACTGGGAAGCCTACCGAGATGTGGGAACTGCCTGGCTGCCTCCCCGCAGTCTGTCTCAGCTGGACGCCACTCTCGGAGTGGTTGGCGCCTAAACACAGCGTCTTTGCAGCACGCCCCTGGGGAGACGCTGTTCGCAGCGACAACGACTTTCGCCGATGCATCGGGGCCTATTTGTCTTCGCTCTGAAAATCGTGCGCTATCCGATGCTACGGCTGCGGAGCGCTGCCGCACATTCAGAACTGGAACATGCCCTTGGTCAGTTCGTCGAGGTCCATGTGGTTTATGATCAACACCGAGCCGTCGCCAGCGGTAATCCTGACGGTGTCGCCGACCTCGCTGGCGTGATGGGCAACAAGATCCCTGTAATTGTCGATGCCGGCAGCGTCGGACAAATCGATGATATCGCCCTCCTTGCGATGAAAATCCAGGATGACATCCTTGCCATAGGCCTTGCCGAATACGAATGTGTCGGCGCCTTCGCCGCCCGTGAGCTTGTCGTTGCCGAGCCCGCCGTCGACGAGATTGTTCTTCGCGTCACCAAACAGGATGTCATTTCCCGTGGTGCCATTTGGATCCTCTCTGACATCCTTGACCGTGATCGTGAACGTCCTGTGCACCGTGATGCCGTCGTCGTCGGTCGCCAGGATCTTGACGGCATAGGTCGACTTTGTCTCGAAGTCGAATTTTGCCCCCTTGTTGACGACGAGGTCGCCGTCGACAATCCTGAACATCTTGTCCGGATTGTTGCCGAGTTCGAACGAGGCGAAGTCATGGCCATCGCCATCTTTGCCGGAGAGCGCGCCAATCACTGCGCCAGCCTTGGAATTCTCAGCGATTGCTCTGTTCGACAGCGCGATGGAGTCGCCGGATGTGGCTGGATATAGCACGGTGAGTTCGAACGTATCGCGGGCCTTGGCCGTACCATCCGATGCCGTGACAGTGATTTCATAATCGCCCACATTTTGCGAGCCCGGCTTGACCTTAAGCGCGCCGGTTGCAGTGTTGAACGTCATCCATGATGGCATGGTTTTGCCATTGACCTTGATCGCATAGGCCAAGTCATCGCCTTCAACATCGGTGAAATGCGTATCACCGATCTTCAATGACAGGCTTTCGCCGGCGCGGATCTCGGCATCCGCATTCGCACTGGTCAATTTAGGGGCATCGTTGACGGCAGTGACATTGATCGTCAGCGTGTTCGCGTCTGCCGATGTGGTGTTCTCCTGCACCAAGGGATCAGCGTCGTCCTTCACATTGAACGTGATATGCGCCTCGCCAGTCGCGTTGCTGCTCGGCTTCCAAACAAGCTTGCCGGCTTCGATATCGGCCTTCGATACCGTTACGGGGCCGCCAGACAAATCGAGTTCGACATCGCCGAGCCAGAGTTCGCCATCGCCGCTCACCGCAGAGATGATGGCCGCATCGAACTGATTGACCTGCGAACCCGCATCCTTGGAATCGGAAAATCCAAAGTCATCGACTGCAAGCGTATGGCTGCTGTCTTCCGCTATCGTCACCGTTTTGTCAGACCCGAACGGCGCATCCCACTCGTTCGACACGATGACGCTGTAGGTTGTCGTTGCCGACGCGCCACTTTGATCGGTGACGGTGACAGTCACCGTATCAGTTCCATAGAAATCCGTAGCGGCCGTGTATTGGAACTGGCCACCAGACAAAGAAACGGCTGTTCCATGCTCGGCACTGAATGTGAAGCTGAGTAAGGAGACAGCGTCGTCGACATCAGCCGCCAACACGGTCGGTGTTACTATTCCCTCTTCAACTACAGTACCGGCGAGCGCCTGACCGGTTGTGAATGTCGGCGCGTCATTGGTCCCTTTTACGTTGATTGTGAGCCATGTGAATGTCCCGTCCAGCGTTTCGACCGCGATTTTGTCATCGTAATTCCAACCGTCAGGCATGGAATCGACCGTGTTCATCTGGTAGGTCCAGGCGCCGTCCTTGGTCAGCGAAAGGACACCATAGGTCATCTGAACGTTGACAAGCGGCTTGAACTCCCGCTCTCCATCAACATCGTCGATGGTCAACTGACCGGATGCCGTGACGATCTCGTCCTCTTTCACATTCCCTGTGAGATCGCCCCCGACGACTGCTGCGCTATTGGTCAATTTCAGCGTCCTTGTTCTGGGCAATCATCGCTGCCGAGCGGCATAGCATCCCCGATGCTATACGTGCGTATCAACCAATAAGCTACACACAATCTAAAGATCTAAACTTTAAGCAAAAGTTGCGCCATCTCCGTGAGCGGATTGCGATCCCGCCCGCCCAGAAGGCATTCCAGACCTCATCGACCTTCGAGCGGATCACCTGTGAGCATGCTGTTTCATCCCAATAATCACTCGAGTCGGTTTGACACTAAGCCATAGAGGCGTGTTACAGAAGTTGCATCATAAAGTTGAGCTCTGATGCTCTGCAAGGAGAGGAACGTCGTGGATCCGGTCGGTCGCGTCGTCAAGATCTTTATCACCGGTCAGGATCCGCGCAGTCTGCGGACGGTCGAACTCGACAACTGGACCGGCGTCGCAATCACCGGCCAGCCGGAGTTCTTCAAGAAGGCGCTTGAAGCCGAAGTTCTCGCCAGATCATGCGTCTATCTCCTGATCCGATCCAGCGCCGACGATGATCTGCCGGAAATCTATGTTGGCGAAAGCGACGACTTTTCGCAGCGCTATACGAGCGGAAAATTTCCGATCGAGTTCGATACGTTCCTGATTTTCACCAGCAAGGACGACAATCTCACGCGCGCGCATGTGAAGTGGCTGGAACGCGAATTGTGGATGATCCTCAAGCGCAACAGCGGCAAGGCGCTGGTCGCCAACAGCAACACGCCGACGGGATCAAACCTGCCGCGCGCCGATATCGCAACAATGCGGACCTATTATCTGGGGAATCTAATCTATGTCCTCGAGGCCCTGGGCTATGACTTCTTTTCCGTTGAGGAGCGGACATCGGCGTCGCCTCAAGCGTCTCGCCGGAATGATGAGGTGGTTGCTGGGACCGCAAGCCCACCCCTCAACCTCTATACGCACCTTCCCAAACGTCCCCAGGACAAGGCCTTTCTCCGATACGCGGATGGCGCCTATACATTGCTGGCTGGGTCCAGGATCAATGCGAAGACGACCGATAGCCTGCCCGCGAATGTCCGGAAACTTCGTGACCAGCTGATTGCGGACGGCGACCTCATTGACAACGGCGACCATCTCGATCTGAGGCGCGACATTCCTTTCTCCAAGCCGTCTCCGGCGTCCGCGCTGGTAAAAGGCCGGAGCTCGACAGGTTACCTGGACTGGCTGAGAGAAGGCGATGGCCTGCAACTGGGCGCCGTTCTCGGTCTTGCAGCACCAGTGGCTGCGAGTGACGAATAGGCGTAACCGCGCCACAATGAGCCTCTGCGGATGCTGCCAGGCGGTCGGGATAACGACCTGAAGAAACCGCCCCAAACCCCGTTTTTCCATCTTGCCATCCCGGAAAATCGTCGCTATATCCCGCGCACGCTTCGCCCATGAGCCCTCGACCAGCTCTCCACTCGGGCGAAACGGACTGCGGAGAGGTGGTAGAGTGGTCGATTGCACCGCACTCGAAATGCGGAGTACCTTCACGGGTACCGTGGGTTCGAATCCCACCCTCTCCGCCATCTGTTTCTTTGATACGCAAATCTACACTTTTCCCGCCGCTAAGCTTCCGTCGGCCAGCCATGGAGCCTTCAGGCAGGTCAGATCGGGCAGGCACCGCTCCGCTCATAGATTCTTGCCCTCACCGTTGCGGGCCGCGTGGAGACGATTGCCGAAAGCGCCTCATGAACGAGCGCGATACAATCGGCGGCGGAACGTGGATCTTTTCGGTTTGAATCAGCCAGAGTCCCGAGCAGCACATATCCTCTCCCGATGCCGGCTACTCGAGCTGTGAGCTGCCATTGTCCGAAAGTCTGAGGCAAATCAGCCCGAAAGAGGCTTGCAAGCCGTTCTTGTGGCGCTATCACGGTCGGCATGCGCACTTTGCGGCCACGCGTAACAGTCCTCCCCCTCCCGGCCGCCAACAGCAAGAACAAAGAGGCACGCCATGAGCCCGTCCCGTATTGCTCCTTCCTCTCTTCGCAACAAGATCATGACCGCCGACGATGCCGCAAGCCTGATTTCCGACGGTTCTACCGTCGGCATGAGCGGCTTTACCGGTTCCGGCTACCCGAAATCAGTTCCGCTCGCGCTCGCCGCGCGCATGGAAACCGCACATAAGGCAGGCAATCCGTTCCGCCTCAAGGTCTGGACTGGTGCATCGACCGGACCGGAACTCGATGGTGCTCTTGCCAAGGCCGACGGGATCGAATTTCGCCTGCCCTATAATTCCGATCCCATCGCCCGCGAAAAGATCAACAAGGGCCAGATGGAATATTTCGACATGCATCTGAGCCAGGTGGCGCCGATGGCCTGGCAGGGCTTTCTCGGTCCTCTGGATACGGCTGTGGTGGAAGTCTCGGGCATTCGCGCCGATAGCACCCTCATTCCCTCCTCCTCCGTAGGCAACAACAAGACCTGGCTTGAGCGGGCATCCCGCATCATTCTCGAGGTGAATGCCTGGCAGAGTTCCGAACTCGACGGGATGCATGACATCTATTACGGCACGGCGCTGCCGCCCAATCGCGTACCGATTCCGCTGGTCCGGCCCGACGATCGGATCGGAGAGACCGGTTTCCGTTGCGATCCCGACAAGATCGTCGCCATTGTCGAGACCGATGCGCCCGATCGCAATGCACCCTTCGCCAAACCCGATGCGGTTGCCGGTGCCATTGCCGGCCATCTTCTCGAATTCTTCGCCCAAGAGGTGAAGATGGGCCGACTTCCGGCCTCTCTGCTTCCGCTGCAATCAGGCGTCGGCAACATTGCCAACGCCGTTCTGAGCGGCCTTCTCGATGGCCCGTTCGACAATCTGACGGCTTATACGGAAGTCATTCAGGATGGCATGATCGACCTTCTGGAATCGGGCAAGATGCGCATGGCATCAGCCACCGCCTTCTCGCTTTCGCCGGAAGCCGCTGCACGCGTCAATGCCGACATGGCGAAGTTCCGCAACAAGATGATCCTGCGGCCACAGGAGATTTCTAACCATCCCGAACTCATCCGCCGGCTTGGCTGCCTGGCCATGAACGGGCTGATCGAAGCCGATATCTACGGCAATGTGAACTCCACCCATGTCATGGGATCGCGCATCCAGAACGGCATCGGCGGGTCGGGTGATTTTGCCCGCAACGCCTATGTTTCCGTGTTCATGACGCCATCGACCGCCAAGGGCGGCAAGATTTCCGCGATCGTGCCGATGGCGAGCCATGTCGATCATATCACCCAGGATGTGCAGGTGATCGTGACCGAGCAGGGGCTGGCCGATCTTCGTGGTCTCTCACCCAAGCAACGGGCCGAGGTGATCATCGAAAACTGCGCCCATCCGGACTATCGCCCGATGCTTGCCGATTATTATCGGCGTGCGCTTAAAGGCTCCTACGGACTGCAATCGCCCTCCCTGCTCAACGAAGCCCTTTCATGGCACCAGCGCTTCGTCGAAACCGGATCTATGCTGCCGTAATCGGTCGGAATCCAGATCCTGGCCGGATCGAACTGACCTCAATCCGGCCAGATCACCTTGAGGCGACCCGCCGTCAGGTCGGAAAGAAGCCTTCCCACTTCGTCCTGCATCGCGAGCGGAACTGCAAGGCTGAGCGCCACGCCATCGGCGAGAAACTCTTCTCCGGTAACTGCAAGATCGGCAATCGATTTCAGACGGCCTCTGACCCGCGGAAGATCGGCGAAGGTACAGACGAGCCGCCCTTCGATGGTTGCGATGACGCGCTTGCGCTCGGCGGCCTTCAGACAGGCTGCTGCCGTGCCGCCATAGGCGCGCACCAGCCCGCCAGCCCCGAGCAGCGTGCCGCCGAACCAGCGGGTCACCACCACGACGACATGGTCGAGCCCCTGCCCTTCGATGACCTGCAGGATCGGCTTTCCGGCCGTACCGCTTGGCTCACCATCGTCGCTGAAACGATAGATCGCGCCGATCTTCCAGGCCCAGCAATTGTGGTTGGCGCTCGCATCCCCATGACTGGCGATGAAGGCCTTGGCATCCTGTTCTGTCGAGACGGGGCCGGCAAACGCTCGGAAAACGCTTTTCTTGATGTCCTGCTCATAGGTCGACACCGCCGCCAGTGTTTCCATTTCCCGAACGTCCCATCCCTGCCTGCCAACCGCTCTGGCCGCCGAGCGGCATGCAAACCACAGCAGCCAGCAAGTTTCCAGCCCCACGAGGCGCTTGCCGCACCATCTTCGACCTATTTCATCGGCTGCACCACAATCGGGAACATTTCTGCGGCGAATGGGTTTATGGTGGCTGATGACGCCTCAGGTGAGAAAAATGAAAATCTTCCAGTGCCACAATTGTTCGAACCAGCTTCATTTCAACAATGATGTCTGCCTGAAGTGCGGGTATCGCGTCGGATATGATCCGCAACTGTTCGATATGGTATCGCTCGTCCCCGATGACGACATCTGGCTGCCATCGACGAAGACCGGAAAGAGCTACTATCTCTGCCAGAATGCCGAACAGGCTGCCTGCAACTGGCTGGTGGATGCCGAAAACGGACCCGGCTATTGCATGGCCTGCCGCTTCAATCTGACGATTCCCGATCTGTCCCAGGCTGGCAATCTCGACAGATGGCAACGCATCGAACAGGCCAAGAAGCATCTGATCTATTCGCTCACGCGGCTGGGACTTCCCCTGCCCAATCGCATCGACGACCCTGATCGCGGGCTGGCGTTCGAGTTTCTCGCCGACGTCGCCAACGTCGATGGTTCGATCGAAAAAGTCCTCACGGGTCATTCTGACGGGCTGATCGCGCTCAACATTGCCGAAGCCGACGATGCGGAGCGCGAACGCCGACGGGCTTCCATGGGCGAGCCCTATCGCACTCTGGTCGGTCACTTCCGGCACGAGATTGGCCATTTCTATTGGGATCTTCTGGTTCGCAATCAGGGCAAGATCGCCGAATTCCGCGAAGTCTTCGGCGATCCCGATCAGAATTACGGCGAGGCCCTGCACCACCACTATACGAACGGGGCCCCGCCCGATTGGCAGCAGAACTTTATTTCCGCCTATGCCAGCAGTCACCCCTGGGAGGATTTCGCCGAGACATGGGCTCATTGCATGCACATGACGGACGGGCTTGAAACGGCGCAGTGCCTCGGTCTCGCCTTTGGCGGAACCGGGTCGGACTCGGTCGACACGACTTCTCTTTCAGATCCCTACCACGCCGAGAATGCCCACGACTTGATTGCCGCATGGATTCCGCTAACGGTCGCCATCAATTCGATGAACCGCAGCCTCGGCCAGCCGGATCTCTATCCGTTCGTTCTCAGTGGAGAGGTGATGGCGAAGATCGATTTCATCATTCGTCTGATGGCAGCAGCACGCCTTTCAAACAGCGGGCAAGCGGGTTCCACACCGTATCTCGTGTAACGAAGAGCTTAAACGTCAAACGATCGTCAGGCGCTCTGGGCTGATTTGGCTGAGACGAAATCGAACCTGTCGAACCATTTCCGCTCCCGTACGAAAGTCAGGATATCAGTCGGACTCAGGGCAGGCGCAAACGCATAGCCCTGCAGCGTATCGCAGCCGAGGTCCCGCAGGATTTCGGCATGGGCACTGGTCTCGACGCCTTCGGCGACGATCTCGATGCCGCGCGCCTTACCGATTTCGATGATCGAGCTCACCAATTGCCTCTGCGCAAGAGATTCCGACAGCGGACGGATGAGCTGACGATCGATCTTGAGCCTGCGCGGTGTAAGTTTGAGCAAAGTCACGATCGAGGCATAACCGGTGCCGAAATCATCGATTTCGATATCGACCCCGAGTTCCTTGAGTTTCTCGATCTGCGGGATCAGTTCCTCGTCATCCCCATCGAAGGAGATGGATTCCAGGAGTTCGAAGGACAGGCTCCCCGGCTGGAAGGTCAGCTGTTTGAGCTTGTTCACCAGGCTTTCGTCCGCCAGCCTCTGGGCGGAAATGTTGACGGACACCTTGGGGATGTGGAAACCACTTGCGGCCAAGCGATAGCGCTGCATCAGCGCCTGTTGCAGGACGATCTCATCGATCGAGGCGACGACCTTCAGGTTTTCCGCGATGCGCAGGAAGGAATCCGGACCGAGAATTCCCTTTGATGGATGGTCCCAACGGGCAAGAGCCTCCAAGCCGACGATTTCGAGCGTCTGGGCATCGAATTGCGGCTGGTACCAGGCAACAAATTCGTTCTGCTCGAGGCCACGCAGAATCTCGTCCGCCGTTCTCTTGGTATTGATGGCGACATGGCGCAACGTGTCAGTAAAGCGTTCGACCCTGTTACGGCCGCGTCGCTTGGCTTCATAAAGCGCGATGTCGGCATTGATGAGGAGTTGATCGATCCCGTCATCGTTGCTGCGGCTTGCAAGGCCGATGGAAGCGCCGACGCGGCATTCATGCCCTTCGAAATCGATCGGACGGCTCATGGCCTCCACAAGGCGAGCGGCCAGGGCACCATACTCTTCTTCGTCATGCGTCCCATTGGAAATGATGACAAACTCATCGCCGCCAATCCGCGCCAGGAAATCATCGGGGAAAATGTTTTCGCGAAGAACGGCAGCAGCATGCTTGAGAATGACATCGCCAGCGGCATGGCCAAGCGTATCATTGATATCCTTGAACCGATCGAGGTCGATATGCAGGATGGTCACGCTGGCTTCTTTTACATCTGTGACCACCCGCTCCCGTTCGACCATGATCTGGTCGAGGTAGCGACGGTTCGGCAGACCAGTCAGCGCATCGTGCAATGCGGCGCTCTCCATACGCATCCGCGCCTGTTCAAGCTCGATATTCTGTAGCTCCGCCTGCAGCTTTGCCGTCCTCAGATCATCCTGAAGGTGAATGTCAGCAGTGACATCCCAGTTGACGCCGACAATCTTCTTGTGCCCTTTCGAGTCCCTGTAGGGCGCCCCGATTGCTCGGATATGCCGAATGGCACCCGAGCTGCTGATGACCCGGAACTTGCTTTCATATTGATCGTCATTGGCTTTTGCCGCAGCGAATTCCTGTTCGGCCTTTTCGAAATCATCGGGATGAAGAACGCTTGCCCAGTCTTCATAGCCTGCAACGGGTTTGCTTGGGTCGACACCATAAAGGTCTCGCATGCGGTCATCCCAAATCAGACCATTGGTGGCTATGTCATATTCCCAGATACCGATTTTCGATGTTTCCAGAGCCACTTGCAGGCGGTGCGACAGGGCCGTGAGTTCGTCTTCGCGATCCTGCAACGTTCTGATATTGCGCTCGCGCTCCTGCATCAGCCGACCCGCCCAAAGCATCGGCGCCAGAATAAGGATCCCTCCACTGAGGAGCACCGCACGGAATTGCCAAAGGTCGCTTCGCGGCATTTCCCAGCCTGCTTTGGGAATCGCCGATAGCTGCCAATCCTCGTGCCCCAGCTTGATCCGCATGACGACCGGACGCTGCCTGAATATCTCATCCTCGCCATAGAAAGCGGGGTTCAGCCGCCCATCCGGCATTTCCGAGGCGATCGCCACCCTGATCGGCAGGCTCTGACTTGAAAGGCCGCTATCGCGATAGAGCTTTTCGAGGTCCATGACCGCCGAAACGATTCCCCAGAACCTTTGTACGCCCGATGCAGTGTCGAAGTAGACGGGAAAGCGCGCGATCAGCCCGGTACCACCCTGAACCAGATTCACCGGCCCGGTCACGATCGGTCGTGCGGAGAATCGGACGCGCAACGCCGCTTCCTTTTGTTGCGGAACATTCCGATAGTCGAGCCCGATAACCTTCTCGTTGCCCTGCAGGGGATAGACGAGATTGACGACGAAGCCCCGGGCGGCCGCGACATTCCGAATCTGCGGGGCTCGCCGCATGATGCGCCAACCGAGTTCGGCAAAGCGAGGCTGCGCCATGTCGGGTTCGGTCTCGAGCGTGCCGACCAATCCCTGAACAAGTTTGAGATTGCCGCTGATATTCGCATCAAGCTTGGCCTTGATCAGCCCGAGCTGCTCAGATGTGACATTGCGGAGATTATTGTATTCGTTTTTCTGTCGTTGCCAGTCGGCAAAAAATCCGACGACGAGGAGAGCCGCAAGCGCAACCAAGGCTGGCAGATAGTGAAACAGGGCGGTTTGGGAGAATTCTGCATTCCCCGCTCGTGCGCCTTTGCCCGTCGTCGCCATATCTATCCCGGATCGTTAATGAAAGCGGTCGCTATCCAATTTGAGACAATTTCTACGATTAGAACATGCACACATACTCTTAAGAGAGTCTTTAGAATTGCTTCTATTCCCGCGCGTTCTGGCGGCTGTTGAGCACAAACGATGCGACAAAATGGCTAGAACGAGAGAAGGCCGGGATCTCTCCCGGCCTTCATGATCTTCGAGATATAAATTCGCGATCAGGCAGCGTTTGCAACCCGGTAAGGATCGAAACGTCCGTAGAAGGTTTCGCCCTTGGCTGCCATATCGAGAAGCAGCGGCGTCGGCTTGAAATGAGCGCCATATTTGGCCGCCAGTGCTTCCGCCAGTGCAACGAAGGCCTTAACGCCCATACCGTCGATGTAGGAGATGGCACCCCCGGTCCATGGCGCAAAACCGAAGCCGAGAATGGAACCGACATCAGCTTCGCGCGGATCGGTGACAATGCCTTCTTCCATGGTGCGTGCGGCTTCAAGAGCGATCGTGACGAGGAAGCGCTGTTTGAGCTCCTCGAAATCCACCTCTTCGGCCTTCTTCTGCGGGAAGAGATCCTTGAGGCCCGGCCACAGCGACTTCTTGGCCGGCTTCGGCGGATAGTCATAGAAGCCCTTCTGGTTCTTGCGACCCAGACGTCCGAGTTCGTTGACCATCTTGTCGACGATCGCCATATGGTGCTTTTCGACCGTGTGTTCGCCGAGATCGGCGATCTGCGCTTTCAGGATCTTGTAGCTGAGATCGATCGCCACTTCGTCGTTGAGCGCCAGCGGGCCCACCGGCATGCCGGCAAACTTGGCGGCATTCTCGATCATGATCGCCGGCACGCCTTCCTGCAGCATGTCGTAGCTCTCGTTCATGTAACGGAACACGCAGCGATTGACATAGAAGCCGCGCGTGTCGTTGACGACGATCGGCGTCTTCTTGATCGCGGCGACATAGTCGAGCGCAACCGCAATTGCCTTGTCTTCGGTCTTTTCGCCCAGAATGACTTCCACCAGCATCATCTTGTCGACCGGCGAGAAGAAGTGCACGCCGATGAACTGGTTCGGACGCTTGGAGTTCTCGGCCAGTCCGGTGATCGGCAGCGTGGAGGTGTTCGAAGCGAAGATCGTCGTTTCCGGGATCACGGCCTCGATCTGCTCGGTTACGGTCTTCTTGATACCGCGATCCTCGAAGACGGCTTCGATGACGAGGTCTGCACCTTCAAGCGCCGAGTAATCCGGGGTTGCCGTGATCAGGTTGAGAAGCGCTTCGCCCTGTTCCTTGGTGGTCTTGCCCTTGGAGATGCCTGCCTTGACGAGGTCTTCCGAATAGGACTTGCCCTTGTCGGCCGCCGCCTGATCGCGATCGATCAGCACGACCGGAATACCGGCCTTCGCGGTGACATAGGCAATGCCCGCACCCATGAAACCGGCACCGACGATGCCGACCTTCTTGAACTTGGTCGGCGCAATGCCGGCCGGGCGGCGCGCGCCCTTGCCCAGTTCCTGCATCGACACGAACAGCGAGCGGATCATCGAGAAGGCCTGCGTCGTCGACAGGACATGGGTGAAATAGCGCTGTTCGATCCGAAGGCCCGTATCGATTGGAACCTGCAGGCCCTCATAGACGCATTTCAGGATCGCAAGCGCGCCCGGATAGTTCATGTTGGTTTCGCGGCGCAGGATGGCATTGGCAGCCGAGAACAGCTGAATACCGTTCGGCGACCAGATGGCACCACCGGGGGCCTTGAAGCCCTTCTTGTCCCACGGCTGAACGGCGTCGACGCCCTTCTTGAGCAGCTCCTTGGCAGCAGCGACGAGATTTTCCGGTTCAACCACTTCGCTGACAAGACCGAGCGCTTTGGCGCGCGAGGCAGAAAGATCCGAACCGGTCGTCATGATCTGCAGCGCATCCTGCGTGTTGATCAGACGCGGCAGACGCTGGGTGCCACCGGCGCCCGGGAAGATGCCGACCTTGACTTCCGGCAGACCGATCTTGACGGACTTCGAATTGGAAGCGACGCGAGCATGGCAAGCCATCGAAAGCTCGGTCGCACCACCCATGCAGGTGCCGTTGATGGCGGCGACCCACGGCTTGCCGCAGGTTTCGAGTTTGCGATAGAGCCAGGTCATGCGGCCGGCTGCATCGAAGAGCTTCTTCGTCGCATTCGCCGGATCCTTGACCTTTTCTTCCTCGATCATGGTGAACATGGCCTTGAGCATGGTCAGGTCCGCACCGCCCGAGAAGGACGATTTTCCAGACGTGAACACCACACCCTTGATCGCGGCATCGGCAACGACCTGATCGATGATTGCATCAAGTTCGTCCATCACCTCCATGGTGAAGACGTTCATCGACTTTTCCGGCATGTCCCAGGTAACGAGGGCGAGGCCGTCTGCGTCGGTTTCGACAGTGAAATTCTTGTAGCTCATGTCTCTCTCCCTGATCTCAGACGCGCTCGATGATGGTTGCCGTGCCCATGCCGGCGCCGATGCAGAGCGTAACCAGCGCGGTCTGCAGGCCACGGCGTTCCAGTTCGTCGAGAACTGTGCCGAGGATCATCGCACCGGTTGCGCCGAGCGGATGGCCGAGCGCGATCGCGCCGCCATTGACGTTGATCTTGTCGTGCGGAATGTCGAAGGCCTGCATGTAGCGCAGAACCACGGCAGCGAAGGCTTCGTTAAGTTCGAACAGATCGATGTCAGCGATCGTCATGCCGGCACGCTTGAGGAGCTTGGCCGTCACATCGACGGGGCCGGTCAGCATCAGCGCCGGTTCCGAACCGATATTGGCAAAGGCCCGGATACGGGCACGCGGCTTGATGCCCATGCTTTCCCCGCCGGCCTTCGAGCCGATAAGAACGGCTGCGGCGCCATCGACGATGCCCGACGAATTGCCGGCATGGTGCACATAGTTGATCTTTTCGACATCCGGATGAGCCTGGATGGCGACAGCGTCGAAGCCGCCCATCTCGCCCATCATCTGGAAGGACGGCTGCAGCGAAGCGAGCGACTGCATGTCGGTGCCCGGACGCATATGTTCGTCGCGGTCGAGAATGGTCAGACCATTGACATCCTTGATCGGGATGACCGAATTCTTGAAATAGCCCTGCTCCCAGGAATGCGCCGAGCGCTTCTGGCTTTCGACCGCGTAGGCATCGACATCATCGCGAGTGAATCCGTATTTGGTGGCAATCAGATCGGCCGACACGCCCTGCGGCATGAAGAAGGCCGGGATTGCGACCGACGGGTCGACCGGCCAGGCACCGCCGGCCATGCCCATGCCGACGCGGCTCATCGATTCAACGCCGCCGGCGATGACGATATCATCCGCACCCTGGGCGACCTTTGCGGCGGCCAGGTTGACCGCATCGAGGCCGGAAGCGCAGAAGCGCGAGACCTGGATACCCGGGGCAGTATAGTCGAAACCCGCTTCGAAGGCTGCACCGCGCGGAATGACCGCACCGGCTTCCATGACGGGATCGACGCAACCGAAAATGATGTCATCGATGGTTTTCGTATCAAGACCGTTGCGGTCACGAATGGCCGACAGCGTGTGGGCGGCAAGCCGGGTCGGCGGCACTTCGTGCAGGGAACCGTCTTTCTTGCCGCGGCCGCGCGGCGTCCGCACATGGTCGAAAATATAGGCTTCAGTCATGTCTCATCTCCCTGGCGCAGAATCTCTGCGAACGATTATTTCCATGAAGCAAAGCCCCGTACGCGTTGGTACGGGGCTCAAGGGAAAGGTCAGAATGCGGCGGCGTCGAGCGCCATCACCGTGTCGCAACCGGTTTCGATGCGGGCTTTCCGCAGAGCGGTTTCCGGCATCAGCCGCTCCATGAAGAAGCGCGCCGTGACCAATTTGTTGGCGAGGAACTCGGTGCGGCTGTCGCCGGCATCCTGCAGCGCATGCACGGCCTTGACCGTGCGGCCCCACATATAGCCCTGGATCACAAGGCCGAAGAGGTGCATGTAGTCGGTCGCGCCGGCGCCGGCATTGTCGGGCTTCGCCATCGCATTCTGCATGAACCACATGGTGGCCGCCTGCAGATCGTTGAGGCCCTTCTTCAGCGCCTTGGTGAAGGGAGCCAGCCGCTCATCGGCACGGTTTTCCTCGCAGAAATCACCGATTTCCTTGAACACGGCCATGACGGCACGGCCGCCATTGGCAGCGAGCTTGCGACCGACGAGGTCCATCGCCTGCACACCGTTGGCGCCTTCGTAGATCATGGCGATGCGGGCATCGCGAACATACTGGCTCATGCCATGTTCTTCGATATAGCCGTGACCGCCATAGACCTGCTGGGCAGCGACCGCATTCTCAAAGCCGCGATCCGTCATCACGCCCTTCAGAACCGGGGTCATGATCGACAGGATATCGTCAGCCTTCTGACGCTCGGCCGGATCGGCGGAACGATGCGCGATATCGGATTGCAGAGCCGAATAGAGCGAGAAGGCACGGCCTGCCTCGTTGATCGCGCGCATCTGCAGGAGCGCACGGCGAATATCGGCATGGACGATGATCGGATCGGCCTTCTTGTCCGGCGCCTTCGGGCCAGTGAGGGCGCGGCCCTGGATACGTTCGCGCGCATAGTTGGCTGCGTTCTGGTAGGCGGTTTCGGAAATCGCCAGACCCTGGAGACCGACGCCGAGACGGGCCTCGTTCATCATGACGAACATGGCGGCAAGACCCTTGTTCTCGGCGCCGATCAGATAGCCGGTCGCCTCGTCATAGTTGAGAACGCAGGTCGCATTGCCGTGAATGCCCATCTTGTGCTCGATCGCCCCGCAGGAGACACCGTTGCGGGTGCCGGGCGTGCCATCGGCATTGAGGATGAACTTCGGAACGATGAAGAGCGAAATGCCCTTGGTGCCTTCCGGCGCGCCTTCGATACGGGCGAGCACCAGATGGATGATGTTCTCGCTCATGTCGTGTTCGCCGGCGGAGATGAAGATCTTCTGGCCGGAAATCTTGTAGCTGCCGTCCGGCTGCGGAGCAGCCTTGGTGCGCAGCATGCCTAGGTCGGTGCCGCAATGCGGCTCGGTCAGGTTCATGGTGCCGGTCCAGGTCCCCTCGACCATCTTCGGCAGATAGGTCGACTTCTGCTCGTCGGAACCATGGACCAGAATGGCGGCGATCGCGCCCGATGTCAGGCCGGGATACATGGTGAGCGCCATGTTCGCCGACGACATATATTCGCCGACAGCGGTATGCAGCACATAGGGAAGACCCTGACCACCGAACTCTTCCGGCACCGAAAGACCGATCCAGCCGCCTTCGCGGTAGGTCTGATAGGCTTCCTTGAAGCCCTTGGGCGTGGTTACCGATCCATCGTCATGGCGCGTACAGCCTTCCTGATCGCCAGAGAGATTGACCGGGAACAGAACTTCTTCGGCCAGCTTGGCGGCTTCGCCAACAATGGCATCCACCATGTCGCCGGTCGCATCGGCGAAACCCGGCAGATTGTTGAATTTTTCGATTCCGAGGACGTCCTTGAGCACGAAAAGCGTGTCTTCGACGGGGGCCTTATAGACCGGCATGGGTGTCTCCTCACCAAATTCCAGGAATTTTCGATGTCACCTTACTACAGAATTTTGACGTTTGCGTAAACGTCAAAAATTACGTGACGGAAAATTTGTCGCGCATCGGACCCCAGCAGGTTAGCCGCCACTCCAAACCAATCCGTTAATGCCTCAAGCGGTTGGGGATGAAAAATCGAACGCAGAATTAAAGGCTTTTTCACCTCGGTTAACGGGTTGTTTACCACGATTTGTAAAACCTCATTAAGGAAAAGCGGTGCCCGGTTCGATTTGCGAACGGAAACAACCTTGCGTGGTCAGCCCGGCGAAAGTCCGAAAGGTTAGGCAAGGAAGATTCCGGTTTGCGGCAGGGCGGCACCGCATGTGAACGCCGGACAGGGAACCGGCATGCCGGGCGGGCTTGAGACATGAATGGATCGCGATCGAATACCCCAAACAATGGCGCCGGCACTTCGCTGGACCAGCTCAATCGCACCATCGAGGGGCTGGAGGCCAGAATCCAGGGCTTGATCGGCGACCGCAGGGCGCCGGCAAACCGCATGCCCAGCCGCGCCGCAGACCCGATGACCGAAATCCTTGAGCGCCAGAAAGCGCTCGGTGGCGCCCGCGAGCGCGTCAATGCCGTGATGGAACAGCGCCGCCCGCGCATGGAACAGCCGCAGCAGCCCGCATCCTGGGTCCAGGCGACACCTGCCGCCCCCACACCGGCACCGGTCGATAATGCCGCGCTGCGCGAAATCACCGCAACGCTTGCCCAGTTGCGCGCCGAACTCAAGCATGAATTCGCCGATGGCATCAGCCGCGATCTCGGCATCATCCATAGCGAAATGCAGGACCTCAAGTCGGCGGCCGCTGCCGGAGGCGGTCACGCCATCCGCAACGACCTGCTGCGGCTTGCCGACAGCATCGAACGGCTGGAAGCGGCAGAATACGGAAACCGCTCGCAGGATCTTCGCGCCGATCTCGACGAACTGCGCTCTATCCTCGCCTCCACCGCCCGGGAGGAGAGCGTCCGCTCCCTCGAACGCCGTTGGGCGAGCACCGAAGATCATCTTGCTGCATTCGATCCCAATGCCGTCCGCGAGGAACTGGTTCAGTTGGCCTGGCGCATCGATGGACTGAAATCCGGCCTGGGAGAATTAAGTGCCGCACCGGCGGTGCGCGCGCTGGAAGACAAACTGATCGCCATTGCCAACGCGATCGAAACGCTCGGTCATGAAGTCCGGGGCCGCGATGTTCTGGTCGACCAGTTCGCCGGCCTCGACCAGCGGCTGGATGAAATCTCGCGCGCCATTGCGGCAAGCGCTCGCCAGAATACGGTTCAGGATTCACCGGCTCTGCAGCGTCTGGAAAACCGCATTGTCGAACTCGCCGAACATATCGACTTTCTCGGACGCCAATCGCCGGAAGCCGAAATCGCCGATCGCATCGCCGGCCTGACAGCCCGCATCGACGAGATTGCCCACGAAGAGGCGGCCCGCAATCTCGAAGGTCGCATCGCCAACCTCACGGCCATGATCGAACGCGGCTTCCAGGGCCAATCCGATCCGGGCCTCTCCAACCATCTTGCCGATATTTCCCGCAAGATCGACGGACTTGGCGGCAACCAGATCGACAATCTGGTCGATCGGCTGGAAATGCTGTCCCGCCGGATCGAGGAACTCGAAATCCCGGCACCGGCACATCCGGCTTCGGCGATCGATACCTCAGCCATTGCGCGGCTCGAACATCGCCTCACCGACATCGCCCACCGGCTGGACGAAAGCATTGCCGCACCGCAGGCGGATACGGGAGCGCTGCGCAGTCTCGAGCAGCAGATCGCATCGCTCTCCTCCCTGCTGGCGCGTCCCGACGCTTCCCTCGCCAACGGGCTGCCGGATCACGTGGCCGATCGTATGGCCGCCCTCGAAGATTACATGGCGACATCCGATGAATTCATCGTCGAGGCGGCGCGTCAGGCTGCCGAAGCCGTCGTTGAAGCCTATTCACGCGGCGGCGTGCCGAATGCCGGCAGCAATGCCGATATCAGCGCAATCGCTGGCCTTGCTGAAGATCTCCGGGCACTTGAGGAACATACGCGCGCCAGCGAGGAGCGCACCCACGAAACGTTCGAGGCACTGCACCAGACGCTGGTGCAGATTGCCGGCCGTCTCGACAATCTCGGCCAACAGCCGGCACCAGTGATGGCACCCGCAGCGGCGGCACAGCCCGTTCCCCGTAACGATGATCGATACGAGTTTGAACGGGAACGTGCGGCCGCCCCCGTAATGCCGAAGGCGAGCCAGCCCGAATTTCTCAACGAGCCGCTTGCCCTATCGCCCGAACCGCCTCGCAAGGCGCCCGAAAATCCCAAGGTCGCCGTCTTCGATGAAAGCGAACTCGAGCTTGGCAATGTCGGCGCCGATGTTCCCGACATCAAGCAGGACGCCAATCGCTCTGCCGCACCCGTTCCACCGGCCTCCAAGAACCTGCTCGCCGGACTGGCGGCAAAGCTGAAACCGGGCAAAAAGGACAAGGCCGCTACCACGGATCGGGTTTCGGTGGCACCCCCGCCGGCGCTCGACGCCTCTGACATGGTCGTCGAAGACGAGCCGAACCTCCTGCTCGAACCGGGCTCCGGGGTTCCGGACGTCAAGAAAATCATGGAGAAAGTCCGTGCCGGTCGCCAGCCGGAAACAGCTGGCACTCCCGCTGGCGGACATCCGGATGTCATCGCAGCTGCGCGTCGCGCCGCCCAGGCCGCTGTTGCCGAAGCCAGCCAGAGCAAGGCACCCACAAGCAAGGACAAAGCAAAACCTGCGGCCAAGGACAAGAATGCAAAAGCGAGCGGTGTTTCCGCCAGCGAAAATCGCCGGCCGATCCTGCTCGCGGCAGCCGCTGTTCTGCTTGTCGTTATGTCCTATCCGCTCGTGTCCAACCTGATCGGCGGACGCAGCGAAGCACCGGCACCAGAACTGCCGCAGGCGACACAGAATGAAGTTCCGGCCAACATGGATCCGTCCGTCACACCGGTGGAGCCTGCCGCAACCGACAAGGCAACGACGGATGTTCCCGCGACGACCGAAAGTACGGTGAAGGCGCCTGAGAGCGATATGCTCGCGCCGGCCGATCTTCCGCCGAAAACGCCTGACACGCCGAACGAAAACGGCGCCTTGACGCCGCCCGCAGACACCGATGCGGCAAAGGCCGAGCCGCTTGCCGCAACGCCGGATGTCCCCGCTGCGACCGACGCCAAGACAGCGCCCGAGCCAGTCCCCGCCGCCGCCATTGAACTCCCGGAAGGTCTGCAGCCGGCATCGCTCGCTGAAGCCGCCAAGCGCGGCGATGCGCTGGCCTATTTCGAAATCGGTTCGCGCTTCACCGATGGCCGTGGAGTCAAGATTGATCTTGCCCAGGCAGCCAAATGGTATGCCGCAGCAGCCGAGAAGGGCTTGGCACCTGCCGAATACCGGCTTGCCAACTTCTATGAAAAAGGAACCGGGGTCGAACGCGATCTCGAGAAGGCCAAGACGCTTTATCTGTCGGCAGCCGACAAGGGCAATGCCAGCGCGATGCACAATCTCGCGGTCATCTTTGCCACCGGCACCGCCGGCGCTCCGGATTTCAACGAAGCGGCCAAATGGTTCCAGGCCGCAGCCGAGCATAATGTGCGCGACAGTCAGTTCAATCTCGCCATCCTCTATGCGCGCGGCAACGGCGTGAAACAGGATCTCGGCGAATCCTACAAATGGTTCGCGATCGCAGCCCGCGAGGGCGACCAGGATGCAGCGCAAAAGCGTGACGAAGTCGCCAATGCGCTGACACCGGAACAGCTTTCCGCCGCCAAGGCCAAGCTCGATCTCTGGCAGCCGACCCCGCTCAACGACAATGCCAACACCGCGATCGTTCCCGACGAATGGATCGCCAAGGGTAACACCACGGCAACGATCGACATGCGGCGGGCGATCCGCAACATTCAGGCGATCCTCAACAATAACGGCTTTGACGCCGGACCGGCCGATGGCTCGATGGGCAAGAAGACGGTTGCCGCCATCAAGGCCTTCCAGAAGTCGGTTGGCCAGCAGCCGACCGGCCGCATCGATGACGCGCTGGTGCGGGCGCTGCTTGCACGTAACAAGAAATCCTGACCGGACATTCCGGTCAGCACCCTCGCGGCGGCCGATGGCTGCAGGAACTGCGGCCGAAACTCGACTTCCCCCCTAGGGTTTTGGAGGTTGTTGCAGGATGGAAACGCTTGTATTGATTATCGATTTCGCCTCGGAAATGGCGAGTGGTCCGGTTGACAGCCCATGAACGGACGCGCAAGGTTTTCTCACAATCAAAGCCGGACCATAGCGACAGACCCGAGAGATCGGGTCTGTCGTTTATCCATTTGTCGGCAAGGATCCAGCGCGTGAGCATTTACCTTCCCATAGCCGAACTGTCGGTCAACATCTTCATCATCCTCGGCATGGGTGCGACTGTCGGCTTCCTCTCGGGCATGTTCGGCGTCGGCGGCGGCTTCCTCATCACCCCGCTCCTGATCTTCTACAATGTGCCGCCGGCCATTGCGGTTGCGACCGGTGCAAACCAGGTCATCGCCTCCTCGATCTCCGGTGCAATCACCCATTTCCGGCGTGGCTCGCTCGATGTGAAACTCGGCTCCGTTCTGCTTGTTGGGGGCCTGCTTGGCGCTACACTCGGCATCTGGATCTTTTCCGCGCTCCGAGCCCTTGGCCAGCTCGACCTGATCATTTCGCTCCTCTATGTCGCACTCCTGTCGACCGTCGGCAGCTTGATGCTGTGGGAAAGCGTCAATGCGCTGCGTCGCGCCGCCCGCAACGAAACAATCAGTTTCAAACGCACCGGTCAGCATAACTGGGTACATCGCCTGCCGTTCAAGATGCGCTTCAAGAAATCCCGCATCTATCTGTCCGTCATCCCGGTGGTCACCCTCGGTTTTGGCGTCGGCATCCTCACCGCAGTCATGGGGGTCGGCGGCGGCTTCATCATGGTTCCGGCCATGATCTATCTCCTGCGCGTTCCGGCCAATGTCGTTGTCGGCACGTCGCTGTTCCAGATCATTTTCGTTTCGACCTATTCGACCATCATCCAGGCCATCACGAACCATTCGGTCGATATCGTGCTTGCCTTCATCCTGATGATGTCGGGGGTGGTGGCCGCCCAATATGGCGTGAGAGCCGGGCAGAAATTGCGGGCGGAACAGCTGCGCGCGCTTCTTGCTCTCTTGATCCTGGCGGTTGGCGTACGTCTGGCGCTCGACCTCTTCATTCCTCCGACCGAGATCTATTCGATCGCGCGCGGAGGGGCGGAATGAAGAGGGTTCTGCACCTGTTTCTTCTCGCGCTCCTGACCCTGCCGGCCGAAGCCCAGGAAGCCGAGCCGATCGAGACGACGACCAAGGTCTTCAAGGAAACGATCAATATCGGTGTCAGTTCGAAAGAAATTGCCATCGCTCCGGATTTCGCCGGAACCGATGTCACGGTTTTCGGTGCGCTCGACAATGTCGATCCCTATCTGCTTGCAATCGGCGCTTACGATATCGTCGTCGCGCTCGAAGGGCCGCGCGACCATGTGACCCTGCGCAAGAAGGAGAGCGTCTTTGGCATCTGGCTGAACCGCCGTTCCGCAACCTTCCAATGGGCGCCGGAATCCTATTCGATCGCGTCGACCCGACTCGTGGAGAATATCGCGCCGGCCTCGCAGCTGTTCGCCAACGGTGTCGGCATCAACTACATCCAGCTTATGGCGACAGGGATTGCCAGCAATGCCGAAACGCTTCGCGAATATCGCGATGCCTTCATCCGCCTCAAGCGCGAGCATGGCCTGTTCCAGTCCAACCCCGGCGGCGTGACCTTCATTTCGAATTCGCTGTTCCAGGCCAACATTCACATTCCGTCCGACATCCCGAACGGCGTGCATACGATCAAGGCCTTCCTGTTCCGGAGCGGTGATTTCGTGACCGTGAAGGAATTGAAGCTTCGGGTCGTCAAGACCGGCCTTGAACAGCTCATCACCGAAGCGGCCTTCAACAGTCCGTTTCTTTACGGCCTGTTTTCGGTGCTTCTGGCAGTGATTACCGGCTGGACGGCGAGCCTGATGTTCCGGCGCGATTGATCAGCGCAACTGGGTGAAAGGCAGAGAATAGAGCCGGCCCTTGCCCAGCATGTGCGCCACGAGAGATGCCGGCTCGAACAATCCGCGAAAGGCCTGATGCCTGAGATCGAGGCCACCAGTCATCACCCCGAACGAGGGCATGATGAGGCGTTTGCCATCGCTGGCAAAACAGGGGCGACGCACGGCGCGATCCCGCCTGTAGAGCGTTGCGGCGGGATGCAGATGCCCGGCAACCTCACCTTCCCCGGCCTTGCCCGGCTCGTGCCGGAAAGTCAGCCCGGCAATCGACAATTCATCGACCGAAAGGCCCGGCAAGTTGGTGACGCCATCGGGGTCATGATTACCCGTGACCCAGATCATCTCGCGTCCGCTGGCGATCTGACCGATCATGGCACGGAAGGCTTCTGGCATTTCCGACGAACCACGCCGGTCATGAAAATTGTCGCCAAGCGACAGGATGATTTTCGGATCATGGCGGGCAACGGCATGGGACAGGATCCGAAGCGTGGCCACCGTGTCCCATGGCGGCAACATTTGCCCGCGACGGGCAAAGGCAGCACCCTTCTCCAGATGCAGATCGGAAATGCAGAGCAGCCCGATATCAGGCAGATAAAGCGCACCATCCGGATCGAGCAAGGCAGCAACACCGGCGACCTCAATCTCCGTCAGGCCGATATCCTCGCTCACGTCCGTCCTGTTCGCCATCGCCATGCGATTCATGCACTTCGTTCCGTTTCCGTTATCCGAGGGCCTCATCGATCAGCGCATCGGCCGCTTCGGCCAGCAGGGACTCGTCGGCTGAGCCCGCAACAGGCTCGCGGCCGATCTCCAGCATAATCGGCACGGCAAGCGGGGACACCTGATCGAGCCGTTTGTAAAGGATGTGGCCCTTGATTCGCTTCAGCATATCGCCAAGCCGCTGAATATCCAAAAGCCCCTGGGCAGCATCCGCCCGCGTTGCCTGCATGAGGATATGGTCGGGCTCGTGGACCCGCAGCACGTCGTATATGAGATCGGCGGAGACAGTGACCTGCCGGCCGGTCTTTTCCTTGCCGGGATGGCGGCGCTCGATGAGACCGGCAATCACGGCACAGGCCCGGAAAGTGCGCTTGAGCAGCCAGGTTTCGTTGAGCCATGCTTCGAGATCATCACCCAGCATGTCCTCGTCCAGAAGCCGCGGCAATGACAGGGTTCGAGCCGCGAGCATCGCGCCCATATCCTCGAGCCCCCAGATTGCGAGCGCATAGTCGGTGGCGACAAAACCGAGTGGCCTTGCGCTGATCCGGTCAAGCCGCCGCGTGAGCAGCATGCCGAGCGTTTGGTGGGCAAGCCGCCCCTCGAACGGATAGAGCACCATGAAATAGCGGTTGCCGCGCGGAAAGGTCTCGATCAGCAATTCGTCGCGACGGGGCAGAACCGATTTTTCGGCCTGGATCGCAAGCCAGTCACGCACCTGTTCGGGCAGCGATTGTCGCTTTGCCGGATCATCGAGCATGGCGCGCACGCCTTCGGCCAGGAAGGTGGAGAGCGGAAACTTGCCACCAGCATAGGCGGGGATTTTCGGATCCTGCGACCAGGCATCCGATGCCAGGCACTCGTTCTCGCGGATACCTTCGAAACGCAGTACCTTGCCCGAGAACAGGAACGTATCGCCCGGCGACAGGCTTTCGAGAAAATATTCCTCGACCTGCCCGAGCACCGGCCCACCACGACCGGACGTGCCCCGGCCCTGTTTGACCAGCCGCACATTCAGCACCGGCGCTTCCAGAATGGTTCCTATATTGAGCCGATATTGCTGCGCATAGTCCGGATGCGAAACCCGCCACAGCCCGTCCTTGGTCTTGCGGATCTTGGCATAGCGCTCATAGCTTTTGAGCGCATAGCCACCGGTGGCAACAAATTCCAGCGCACGGAGGAAGAGATCCTCATCGATATGCCGGTAGGGCGAGGCTGTCCGGATCTCGGCGAAGACCGCCTTTTCATCGAACGGATCGGCACAGGCCAGACCCATGATGTGCTGGCAGAGAACATCGAGCGCGCCCTCACCCACCGGAGGCGTATCCTGGGCGCCGACATAGTTGGCGTCGAGCGCCGCCTGGCATTCCATCACTTCGAACCGGTTGGCCGGCACCAGGATCGCCTCGCTCGGCTCGTCCATGCGGTGATTGGAACGGCCGATACGCTGGGCAAGCCGGGAAGCGCCCTTGGGAGCGCCGACATGGATGACGAGATCGACATCACCCCAGTCGAGACCGAGATCGAGCGTGGAGGTAGCAACCACTGCCCGCAACCTGTTATCCGCCATCGCGGCCTCGACCTTGCGGCGTTGCGCGACATCGAGCGAACCGTGATGGAGCGCGATCGGCAGGTTCTCCTCGTTGATCCGCCAGAGTTCCTGAAAGATCAGCTCGGCCTGCGAACGGGTATTGACGAAGACGATGGTCGTGCGGTGATCGGCAATCGCGCTCAGGATCTCGCCCATCGCATAGCGGGCCGAATGGCCCGACCAGGGAATGCGCTCCTCGGTCCTCAGAATGGTGATCCTCGGTCGCGCGCCACCGGAAACGGTGACGAGGGCCGAGAGATTATCCTGAGCGTCCTGCTGCGCCACCAGCCAGCGTCGAAGGTCATCCGGCTCGGCGACCGTGGCCGAGAGGCCGATCGTCTGCAGAGACGGAGCAAGTTTCCTGAGTCGCGCCAGCCCCAGCGACAGAAGATGGCCGCGCTTGGAGGTCACCAGCGAATGCAGTTCGTCGAAGATGACGTAATGCAGATCCTTGAAGAAGCGCTCGGCTTCCTTCGACGCGATCAGCAGTGCCAGCTGTTCCGGTGTCGTCAGCAGAATATCGGGCGGGTTGAGCCTCTGGCGGGCACGCTTGCCCTGCGACGTATCGCCGGTACGCGTTTCGATGGAGAAGGGCAGCCCCATTTCGGCGACGGGCCGGGCGAGGTTGCGCTCGATATCGACCGCGAGCGCCTTCAAGGGCGAGATATAGAGCGTGTGGATGCCGCGAAAACCGCTGCCCGGCTTCCGCTTGCCGCGCTCGTGCAGCGACACCAACGACGGCAAGAAGCCAGCCAGC
Source organism: Fluviirhizobium alvei (assembly GCF_030551875.1). GTDB lineage: Bacteria > Pseudomonadota > Alphaproteobacteria > Rhizobiales > Rhizobiaceae > Rhizobium_E > Rhizobium_E alvei. The sequence goes on from NZ_JAUOZU010000007.1 coordinate 484,608, forward strand.
GTCTTGCCGGCACCCGTCGGCGCAATCAGCAGAGCCGAATGCCCTGCCCGCGCCTTGTCCAGCAGCTGCAGCTGATGCGGTCGCGGCGCCCAGCCTTTTTCCGCAAACCAGCGCGCAAACGGCACCGGCAATGCCGCAATCGCTTCCGCTTGTCTGCCGGGATCTTCCATTCCTGATTCCATCCTGCCTGGAACCGGAAAATAGACCCTTGGCGTCACATCGCAATATAGCGATCGGTACGATGATTGACGGCGATGAAGAAATTGAGCGCAATGGCACCAATGACCGAGCAGAAGATGATGTAAGGCGTCGTTACCCAGAAGGCGAGCGCTAGAATGACGAGGTCGATCGCCATCTGCACCAGCCCGGCCCGCCACTTGAAACGTTCCTGCAGATAAAGCGCCAGAATGCCGACACCGCCAAGGCTTGCCCGATGACGAAAGAGTGCCAGCATGCCCATGCCGATCAGAAGCCCCCCCAGAATGCCGGCCCAGATCGGATGGACATAGCCGATTTCAAGCAGTTTCGGCTGGTATTCCGAAAGAACCGACAGAAGTGCGATCGCCGAAAAAGTCTTGATCGTGAAGGCAATGCCAAGCCTGCGATAGGCAAGCCAGTAGAAGGGCAGGTTGATGAGGAAGAAGCCGAGGCCGAAGCTGATGCCGAAGGCGTAATGCAGAAGGAATGCCATGCCGGCCACGCCGCCCGTCAGCAGGCCGGCCTTGGTCAACAACATGACACCGAGCGAGGCCAGCACGGTGCCGGTGAAAAGGCCCTGCGCATCTTCAAAAAGCGAGTGCTTGGCCGGCTCCGTGTTCCAGATTCCGAGTTTGGGCATGATCAGCGTTCCATTGAAATACGTCAGTATCACTGACATATTTTGCATCATCACTGCAACAGGCTAAAGTAGAGAAAGCGTCACAAAAGATAGAAAGTTGGTCCCGATGACCGCTTCAGCTTTTCATCGCGATGAACAGCAGACCAATGATCGGCTGGCCTGCATCCATGCGAATGGTGGTTTCGCTCTGGCGGATGATGTGCATTCCATTGGCATTCAGAACCTTTGCAACATGATCGGCCGAATGGGCGTAACGCAGGGACTCACGCAGTTCATACCCGGTGTCAGCCCTTGCCTTTTCAACCGAGAAGGCAAACAGGCCAGCGGCATTGAGCAAGGCGGCGGCGTTGGCAAAAGCAGCCTCGAGATCGCCCAGATACATCATCACGTCGGCAGCAGCCACGAGATCGGCCCGTGCCTCCGGAGAGCCTTCAAACAGGCCTGACGCCGCAGGCTCTTTCGACAGATCCGCTTGACCGAGATGCGTATAGAGACCTTTCGAGCGCGCCTTGGCGAGCATGGCCTGGGAGAGATCATACCCTTCGAACCGAGCGGCGTGGTCGGCGAAAGCAGCGGCAAAGAGGCCGGTGCCGCATCCCAGATCCACCACCGTTCCGAAACGGACCGTCTCGCCGGCCTGTTCGATCACAAGTACCGAAAGCTTTTCCGGCACCGTATAGCCGAGCCTTTCCACCAGCGCCGTATCGAAACGGTCGGCGTAATCGTCAAACAGACCCTCGACATAGGCGCTTGGCGGCAAAGCCGGCACGGAACCGGCCCCCAGACTTGCCAGTTTCAGCGAAGCGCCGAACAGATCGTCCGGAGCGAGCGCGACCACCTTGCGATAGGCAGCAATCGCGTCCTCCTGCGCTCCGGCCTTCTCGAGATAGCTGCCCTGCAGGAACCAGCCGGCAGCCCACCCGGGCACCAGCTCGAGCGCCTGCCCCAAAAGCTCGGCTGCGGCGGCATGTTCGCCCCCTTCCGCCAGCATGGCGGCATAGTCGGCGCGGCGATCGGCAGTGGGATCGCCGGAAGAAAGGTTTCTCTTGGCCATGGTGCTTCTTTATATCGACTGGTCTTTGCTCTAATTTCTGCCACAAGTGCCGGTCAAGCGATTCCGCACAACAATTGGAGATGTCGAACATGTCAGACGGTTTGAACCGGTTCCTGGGAGATACGCCTGGCCGGACCCTGATCAAGCTGGTCGTCGTGTCAGTCGTGGTCGGCTTCGTGATGAGCGCCTTCGGCATCTATCCGATGGATGTCGTCTATTGGATCCGGGCGAGCTTTGTCGAACTCTGGCGTTCCGGTTTTGCTGCACTCGGCCGCGTTGGCGATTATCTGCTGCTCGGTGCCGCCATCGTCATTCCCGTCTTCATCATCCTGAGAATTCTGAGCTGGCGCAAATCGTGACTGTCCTTTCCCTTTCCGATCGCCGTGGTGCCCTGCGTTTCCTTGTGGGATGCACGGTCATGCTGGCAGTCTCCGGCTGTACATCCACTACCGTACTCTCCCCGCCCGCCCCGGCCGGCCCGGTTGCCGATTTTACTGCCCAGGCTCTGCCGATCGTCAACCAGGTCCGGGCAAAGAAGGGACTGCCACCGCTTGCCGTCGATCCTGTCGCGGTTGCGGCTGCGCGCGATCAGGCCATGCGAATGGCAAGCCAGGGCAAAATGGCCCACCAGCTGTCGCGCGAAAGCTTCGGACAAAGGATGATCCGCATGGGCGTTCCGCTGCCCGCCTCGGAAAACATCGCCGCCGGCCAGAAAAGCGTCGAGGCGGCGGTGGCCGCCTGGATCAGTTCGCCGAAACACTATGAAAACATGGTCGGCAACTATCAGGGGCTTGGTGTGGTCCGCGCCGAAAACGGGGCCGATGGCCGTCCCTTCTGGGCCATGGTGCTCTCTTCCAAGCCGCATCCGCCGCGCGGTCGGGCGCCCTTCGGCATCGTCTTCTATTGATGTCGGGGCACAACCAGCCACAGCCCGCTTTCGTGGTCACGCACCGGATGGTGCTGGGCCTTGCCCTGCCGATGACGTTCGGCTTCCTCACCATTCCGCTGCTCGGCATCACGGATACGGCCGTTGCAGGACGGCTCGGCGATGCGGCTGCTCTTGCCGGACTTGCGATCGGCGCGGTTCTCTTCGATCTCATCTTCACGACCTTCAACTTCCTGCGCGCCTCCACCACTGCACTTGTCGCGCAGGCCTGGGGTCGTGGCGATCATGACGAGCAGGAAGCCGTATTCTGGCGCGCCCTGCTCACCGCGATCGTGCTCGGTATCGCAATCGTGGTTCTCTCGCCGCTGATCCTCAAGCTCGGCCTGCTGCTGATGGCGCCCGAACCGGCCGCCGCCGAAGCGACCAGCCACTGGCTTTCGGTTCGCATCCTGTCAGGCCCGGCGGCACTCGCCAACTATGCCGTGCTTGGCTATCTGCTCGGACGCGGCAAGGCCAAGACCGGGCTTGCCATTCAGGCCCTGATCAACGGCATCAACATTCTCTGCTGCATTCTGTTCGGCCTCTGGATGAAGGGTGGCATCGGCGGCATCGCGCTTGCCACCGTGACCGGCGAGACGATCGGCATGCTCGTCGGTCTCGTCATCGTGCTGCGGGGCTTTGCGACTCGAAATCCGTTCCATCGCCCGGATCTCCTCGACCGTTCCAAGCTCAAGGCTCTCTTCGCGCTCAATTCGGACATCATGATCCGCACCTTCGTATTGCTGGGTGCCTTCATGGTCATGACCCGGATCGGCAATGCCTATGGGCCGGTGGTACTGGCAGCCAATGCCGTGCTGATGAATTTCTTCATGGTTGCCGGCTTCTGGCTCGATGGGCTGGCCAATGCCGCCGAAACCATCATTGGCCGGGCGATCGGCGCCGGCCACAAACCGGCATTCGATCGCGGCGTCTGGCTGACCGGCGTCTGGTCGCTTGTGCTGGCGGGCCTCACCAGCCTGTTCTTCCTGGTCTTTGGCGCCCCGATCATCGATTTCCTGACGACGGTGCCTGAAGTGCGGCTGATGGCCTATGAGCACCTGCCGCTCGCGGCAGCCACCGCGGTCTGCGGCTTTCTCGCCTTCCACATGGATGGCGTCTTCATCGGCGCCACCTGGTCGCACGCCATGCGCAACCGCATGCTGCTGGCCTTCCTCGGTTACCTGCTGGCGCTTGCCCTCCTGGTGCCCTGGCTCGGCAATCAGGGGCTCTGGCTGTCGCTCAATGTCTTCCTGATCCTGCGCGGCGTTCTGCTGGCAGCCGGACTGCCGCGGCTGCGCGATCAGATCTTCTGACTGGCCCAATGCTCAAGCCGGCTGTCGCGGATCTCGCGGATCGATTTGAGCTTGTCGCGAGTGCAGAGATCCGAAAGGCCGCGGACGATCCTCTGCGGCAGGCCGGGACCCTCATAGACCATCGCGGAATAGAGCTGCACAAGATCGGCCCCGGCACGGATCTTCTCCGCCGCCGTCTCCGCGGAATGAACGCCGCCGACACCAATCAACGGAAAATCCGCTCCCAGACGCTTGCGCATCTTGGCAAGCACTGTGGTTGCCTTGGCAAAGAGCGGCTTGCCGGACAGGCCGCCGGCTTCGCCCGCCTGTCGCTGGTCGCGAAGTCCGTCGCGTGACAGCGTCGTATTGGAGACGATCAACCCGTCAAGCGGGCTTGCAGCAATCTCCGCCGCGATATCATCGAGCCCCTCCTCGGTCAGATCCGGCGCGATCTTGAGGAAAACCGGCACCATGCGGCCAGACCGCTGCCGTTCGCTTTCGCGGGCATCAAGGATCGCAGACAGGAGTTCGCGCAGGCTGTCGCGCGCCTGCAGGTCACGCAGGCCCGGCGTATTGGGAGAAGAAATGTTGGCCGTGTAATAGCGGGCGACACCGTAGAAGGCCCGAATACCGGCAACATAATCGGCCACGCGGTCGTTTGTATCCTTGTTGGCGCCGATATTGACCCCAACCAGTGCATTGGCCGGCAGGGATTGCAGCCGCGACAAAGCCGCCTGATGGCCCTCATTGTTGAAACCGAACCGGTTGATCACCGCCTCATCGGCAACCAGGCGGAACAGGCGCGGCTTGGGATTGCCAGGCTGCGCCCTGGGCGTGACGGTGCCGATTTCCGTAAAGCCGAAACCAAGCTTGAGCGCTGCAAGCGGCACTTCCGCATTCTTGTCATAACCGGCTGCAAGGCCGAGCGGGTTCGGGAACCTTAGCCCCGCGACCGCAACGGCCAGGCGCGCATCAGCTCCACCATCGCAGGCCGGCAGCAAGCCGGTTTTCAGACCCGCAATCGACAGGTTGTGTGCCTGTTCGGGATCGACCCGGAAAAGGCCCGTGCGCAGGACCGGCCAGAGCAGATCCTTCATGCGAAATCCTCCGGAAAGTCATGGCCGCCATCGGCGCGCAGCACGAGTGGATGAGCCCAAAGGACCGACGCCGGGTCGAGGCTCGCATAGAGATGCGGAAAGAGAGCGCCGTCGCGCGACGGTTCGTAGACCAGCGCCGAACCGAGCCTGTCGCCATCGATAGCAACCAGTAGCAGATCATCCTGCCCGGCGAAATAAAGTTCGGCCGTCTTTTTGGCCTGCGCGCCGGTCGACAGATGGATGAAACCATCGGTCAGATCGATCGATGCCCCGCGAAAACTTCCGTCTTCTTCCGCCTTGCGCCATAAATCCGCTGGAACGATCTTATAGACGATGTTGCTCATATCCTTGCCCTGTTCGTGGCTGCTACGGCTATCGGCTGCTCGATAACCTTTTTGGCCGGCAGGGAAAAGACCAAAGGCGTCCAAACCGGAAAGATGGAGGATTCTAGAGCACTTCCTGCTAATTCGGGGTCAGTTCTGTTTCTCGATTGGTGCGCGTGATCCGGTGGTGAGCCGGTTGAAGCGCGATACAGAAGTATCGGGCAAGACCGGATCGCCATCGGGCACCCACCAATCGGAAACCCGAAGGGACGGGCGCTATTGCGCCAATCCCTGCGCAAAGGCCCTTGAACGTATCTTTGGATATGCCCTGCGGGCCTTTGCTTGATCTTGTCACAAAATCGCTCCGTCAGAATGACCCCGAATTGGCAGGAAGTGCTCTAGATGCGGATGATCATCATGACCAGCCTTGCGGCCATGTTTGCCGCCCCTTCCCTGGCAGCAGACAATCCACCCGGGCGCTACAGCCTACTATCCGTCGATGGCGGCTTCGTCCGGCTCGATACGACAACCGGCGACATGGTGTCCTGCACCAACCTGGGGGAAACATTTTCCTGCAGCCCGCTTGCCGTGACCCGCACGGAAACGAAGGAACAGGCACCTGCATCGGAAACCGATAGAATTGCAAAGCTCGAGCAGCGACTGGACATGCTGGAAGAGCGCAGCCTGACCGTTCCGGACAGCGAGGATCTCGACAAGGCACTCTCGGCGATGGAGAAGTTCATGCGCCGGTTCATGGATATGGCGCGCGAAGAACAGGACAAGACCGCCCTCTGACGACAGAGCCCCCGAAACATAGGAAATACGGGATTTTTTTCTTGCAACTCCTGCTTTTTTCGGGAACGGTAATCTAAATTCCAAAAGAAGAATACTGGGCGAAAGGGAGCTTTTCGCCGCCGGGGGGCCAATGGACGTAGCCACGACAATCATCATCGCCGATGACCATCCCTTGTTTCGTGGTGCTCTCAAGCAGGCACTCTCCAGCATGGAGGGGCACCCGGCCATCATCGAAGCGGCAGATTTCGACGAGGCGCGCAAGGCGGCCAAGGATAATCCCGATGCGGACCTGCTGCTGCTTGATCTTTCCATGCCCGGCGTCAGCGGCCTGACGGGGTTGATCATGCTCAGGGCCGAACATCAGAACATTCCGGTGGCGGTCATTTCCGCCAGCGATGATACGGTGACGGTCCGCCGCGCGCTGGAACTCGGCGCCTCAGCCTTCATTTCCAAATCGAGCGGTATCGAGGAGATCCGCGAGGCGATCAGCACCGTGCTGGAAGGTGGCATGTGGGCGCCACCCGGTTACGATTCCGACCGCGAGAACGATCCGGAAATCGCAAGCCTCATTGCGCGGCTCAAAACGCTGACGCCGCAGCAGACAAGGGTGCTGGGCATGATCGGCGAAGGTCTCCTCAACAAGCAGATTGCCTATGAGCTCGGTGTTTCCGAAGCCACGATCAAGGCTCACGTGTCGGCAATCCTCCTGAAACTCAATGTCGACAGCCGCACGCAAGCGGTCATCCAGATGTCGAAAATCGGCGCCGCCGCGCAGGTATGACGGACCGGCATCGACCCTGAGACAGGATTTTATTCCTTTACTCTCACTTCTGCCACAGTTATTATGGTCGCGCCCTGAGAATCCGGACCTGGCGAAAGCCATGTGCTTGCGTGCCGGATATTGCCGCCCGTCCTGAATGGAACCGCCAATGTTCTCGCATGAGAAAATCTGGGATGCGATCGATGCGCTGGCTGAACGCCATGATCTGACGCCTTCGGGCCTCGCCCGCAAGGCAGGTCTGGATCCGACATCCTTCAACAAGTCCAAGCGCCTGTCCGCCGATGGCCGGTTGCGCTGGCCCTCGACCGAATCGATCCACAAGATCCTCGAGGCAACCGGCTCCAGCATTGATGAATTCACCTCCATCCTGCAGGGGCGTCAACGTTATGCCGGCTTGCCGGACGGCGCCTTTCCCGCCCAGACCGGGACGATTCCGCTGCTCGGTTTTGCCCAGGCCGGCGCCGGCGGGTTTTTCGACGATGGTGGCTTCCCGGTCGGCCAGGGCTGGGATGTGGTGGAATTTCCGGTGGCACCGGGCCAGAAAGCGGGCGTCTATGCGCTGGAAGTGCAGGGCGAGAGCATGCTGCCGCTTTATCGCGATGGTGATGTGCTGATCGTCGAGCCGGGGGCGGCCGTGCGACGTGGCGACCGCGTCGTGGTGCGCACACGCGAGGGCGAGGTTATGGCCAAGGTGCTGCTCCGCCAAACGCCGCGCGCAATCGAACTCGTCTCCCTCAATCCGGAACATCCCGGTCGAACGATCGAAACGGCCGATATTGACTGGGTTGCCCGCATCATCTGGGCGAGCCAGTAACGAAACCTCTATTGAAATTCGATGACAGGCTGCTTTTCGCGGGCGGGCTTGACCGTGGCCAGAACGATACCGCCCGCCGCAATCAGAACCGAACCGGCAATCACGCCGAGGCTCGGCACTTCCGAAAAGGCGACGTAACCGATGAGCGTCGCAAAGATCAGCCAGGAATAATCGACCGGACCGACGACCGAGATATCAGCCATCCTGTAGCCACGGATGACGCAATATTGCGCAAGGGTTCCCAGCGGGCCGAGCAGCGCGTAGGCAAGATATTCGCCCCACGGCAGCGTGTTCCAGGTCGCAATAGCCGGCAATGCAAGCAACAAAACACCGAACGTGTTGACATAGAGCATCACCGCAAGCGGCTTTTCAGCTTCGGCGAGAACCTTGATCAGTATCCCTTCAAGAGCAAACAGCACCGCCCCCAGGATGGCAAGCCCAGCCGGCATGAGATAGGCGGGATCGAAGGTCAGGAAGGCCCCGCGCGACGCCATGATGCCGATGGCACCAAAAAGGCAAAGCAGAATGCCGCCACCCTGGCGCACCCCGATCCTTTCGCGAAAAATCACCACGCCAAGAATGATCACAAAGACCACATAGAGTAGGCTGAGCGCTGTCGCATCCACAATCGGCATATCGGCCGAAGCCTGGATGATCGACAGGGCGCCGACAACGCCGAAAACGGTACGGGCAAAATGGGCCCAAGGCCTGCGGCTGCGATACTGAAGAAGCCCGCCGCCATTGACCAGAACCAGGATCAGCAGGGTCGCCAGCCCACCCGTCATGCGCAGGAAGTTCAACTGAAAAACGGAGGCACTTTCGCCTGCAAATTTCCCTGACGAAAAGATCAGCGAGAACAGCGCCGTCGCCATGGTCACCCAGGCGATCGCTTCCGCATTGCTCGATCTGAAACGCATCGTGCCGAATCTCTCCGTTTTTCAGCCATATAGCGAAGATGGAGCCATCGAAATCAAACGATGAATTCGGGGGCTAGACCCGAGAAGCGCGACGTCTCACCGACATTGCCTTGATTTCCGTTCCCGCCCGCCCTAACTGTCTGCGCAGGCAATATCCAGGAAGATGCAATGGCCAAGAAAATCTCGATCCCCGAAGCCCTGATCTATGCGATGGTGATGGTTTCCGCCGCCGACGGCGATATGCCGGACAGCGAACTTCAGCGGATCGGGCGCCTGGCGCGCTTCCTGCCGGTATTCGACGGTTTCGATGAAGAGCAGATCATCCCGACCTCCAAGGATATCCAGGAGATCCTCGCCGGTCCCGAAGGTATGGATATTGCGCTCGAGATCATCCGCGACACCCTGCCGCCCCGCCTTTACGACACGGCCTATGCGCTGGCTGTCGAAGTCGCGACCGCCGATTTGCGGCTGGAAATGGAAGAACTTCGCTTCCTTCAGCATCTGCGCGCCCGCCTCGACATCGACAAGCTGACCGCTGCCGCCATCGAACGCAGCGCGGTGGCCCGTTTCCGCCAGGCCTGAGCCGATGCCGGAGCCGGACGACAGGCTTCGCAATCTCGGACCGAAATCGCGGGCGTGGCTGGCGGAAATCGGCATTACGGACATCGATGCCCTGCGCGAAATCGGCGCCGTCGAAGCCTATGCAAGGCTGCGGTTCCAGTTTGGCCGCAGCATTTCCCGCAACATGCTGCATGCGCTGGCCGGCGCAATCGCCGACCAGGATTGGCGGCTTCTTTCAGCCGAGCACAAGGCTGAACTCGATGCGGCCGTTGCCCAACGTCTCGCAGGAGCGTGAGCGCGCAACCAGCGCTGCACATTCATAAACTTATACAAAGACCGGATTTTGCCAGTGACAGGCTTTCAATCCGACGATATCCATGCGCGGCGCTCATTGAACCCGTCTCTGGAATCCGCCGTGCATCGCAACGCCGCCCTCATTCTGGCTATCGCGCTTTTCATGGAGCAGATGGACTCGACCGTGATCGCGACATCGCTGCCGGCGATCGCGCAGGATCTGGCCGTCGGACCGATCACGCTCAAACTCGCCATGACATCCTATCTCGTGGCGCTCGGCATCTTCATTCCCCTAAGTGGCTGGGCCGCAGACCGTTTCGGCGCCAAGCGGCTGTTCATCATCGCCATCGGCGTTTTCATGGCCGGCTCGGCACTCTGCGCCATGGCCACCGATCTGACATCCTTCGTGCTTGCCCGCTTTCTCCAGGGCATGGGCGGCTCGATGGCAACACCGGTCGGGCGCACCATTCTGTTGCGGGCAACCCCGAAATCCGAACTGGTGGCGGCGATGTCGCTCTTCACCATTCCCGCCGTCATCGGCCCGCTGGTCGGCCCGCCGATCGGCGGCTTCATCACCACCTATTTCAGCTGGGAATGGATCTTCCTGATCAATCTGCCGATCGGCGCGCTCGGCATGGTACTGTCAGCCATCCATATTCCTGATGTCCCGAGTGCCAAGCCACCACCGGCCGATATCGGCGGTTTCTTCCTGAGCGGCGTTGCCGCAGCCGGGCTTGTGTTCGGCCTTTCGGTGGTCAGCCTGCCGGCGTTGCCAGCCTCCTATGGCTTGATATCCGTTGCCATCGGCCTGGTTTCGGCAATCCTCTTTTTGCGCCACGCACGGCGACATCCGCACCCGCTTCTCGATTTCGGCCTTTTCCGGGTCGCCACCTTCCGCATCTGCGTGATTTCCGGCACCATCTTCCGCATCGCCATGGGTGCCGTGCCCTTTCTGCTGCCGCTGATGCTGCAACTGGGCTTCGGTTTTTCCGCCTTTCATTCGGGCCTTGTCACCTTCATCGGTGCCGGCGGCGCGCTGATCACCAAATTCGTTGCCAAATATGTCTTTGCCCGGTTCGGCTTCCGCAGGACCCTGATTGTGGCTGCCCTTTCGGCGACGCTCGGCACTGTGGCGAATGCGTTTTTCTATCCCGACACGCCGTATCTCGTACTCATCAGCGTTCTGGCGATCGGTGGCTTTGTCCGGTCCTTCTACTTCACCGGCATCAACATTCTGGGATTTGCGGATATCGACCATCAGGACACCAGCAAGGCAACCGCGCTGAATTCGGTCATCCAGCAGATTTCAGGCGCGCTGGGTGTGGCCTTTGCCGGCATCGTTCTCGAAATCCACGCGCTTCTGACCGGTCAATCGCTCGGGCTTTCGAGCTTCCACATCGCTTTTCTTGCCGTGGCCGCGCTGAACCTCGTCGCAGCCATTCCGGTCTTCTCGCTCGCGCCCGATGCCGGGGCCGGCGTGTCCGGTCACAGGATCCGCGAAACGGAGTGATGCCTATTCCGGCTGGTCGAAAACGGCCGACAGCTTGTTGCCGTCCGGATCGCGGATATAGGCCGCGAAGAAATGCGGCGTGTAGCGCCTGAGCCCCGGCGCCCCCTCATCATGGCCGCCATAAAGCATAGCCTTGGCATGGAAGGCTGAAACGGCAGCACGATCCGCTGCGGCAAAGGCGATCATCGAACCGTTGCCGGCTGACGCTTCCTGCTTGTCATAGGGGTAAAGCACCCAGAATTCGGCAGCCGAATTCGCGTTGACCGCATAGCCCGCCTCGTCTTCGGACGTTTTCACGCGCACATAGCCGAGCGTTGACAGAACCGGGTCATAGAATTCGATGGCCCGCTCAAGATTGTTGGTGCCGACCGTCACATAAAGCAGCATGCTCATTCCTCCTCTGGAGATGCCGCCGCCCTTCCCTTGAAGCCCTTTGCCAGAATGAACATTTCCACCGATTCCTGGCGCGATGCGCCCGGCTTGACGTGGATGACCTGCTTGAAATTTTGCTTGAGCAGATTGAGCAGGTCGCGTTCCGTTCCTCCCTGGAAGGTCTTGGCTAGAAAATGCCCGCCTTCGGCAAGAACTTCAATGGCGAATTGCGCCGCGACCTCGCAAAGATGCATCGTCCGGATATGGTCGGTGCGCTGATGGCCCGTGGTCGGTGCCGCCATGTCGGAAATCACGAGATCCGGCGTGCCGCCGATCGCATCGATCAGCTTTTGCGGAGCACCATCCTCCAGAAAGTCCATCTGGATGAAATGCACGCCGGGAATGGCATCCATCTCGAGAAAATCGATCGCCGCTACCCGGATACTGTCATTGGTGGAATTGGTGACGCGGGCCGCGATCTGCGACCAGCCGCCCGGAGCGGCGCCGAGATCGATGATGCGGCGGGCGCCCTTGAGGATCTGGTGCTTTTCGTCGATCTCGAGCAGCTTGTAGACGGCGCGCGACCGGTAGCCCTCGCGCTTGGAGCGCTGGACATAGGGATCGTTGATATGGCGCTCGAGCCAGCGGCGCGAGCTTTCCTTCAGCTTCGTCTTGCGGATCTTCTGGGTCAGGCCCTTGCGGCTTGCATCGCCACGTCCGCCCTCGGGGGTCTTGGCCATAGTCAGCTCCTGTGGTGATGGTGTGGCCGGGACCGGATGCGCCGCCACACGCCGTCATCCGCCATCATTTCCGTGAGAAGGCCTTCGCGCAAGCCCCGATCTGCCACCCGCATGCGCGAGGCCGGAAAACGGCGACGAATGGCTTCGAGGATCGCGCAGCCGGCGAGCACCAGATCGGCGCGGTCCGGCCCGATGCAGGGATTGGCGGCGCGTGCCGAAAAATCAAGACCAAGCAACTTGTCCTGCATGGACGTCACTTCGTCGGACGACATCCAGAGCCCGTCGACCTGGCGGCGATCGTAGCGCGGCAGGTTGAGATAGACGCCGGCAAGCGTGGTGACGGTTCCGGACGTGCCGATCATATGGAAACCGGAATCGACGCCGTTCAATTCATGGGCCGCCGGCGAATCGAAGCGCGACAGCATCTCCTCGACCTCCGAGACCATGGCCTCGAAGATTTCCGGCGTCACATGCTTGCCGCCATGCCGTTCCGACAGGGTCACAACGCCGACCGGAAGCGAGGTCCAGTGCGTGATGTGATTGGCAAGCCGTGGAGAGCGCTGGCCATTGATCTGCAGGACGGCGATCTCCGAAGAGCCGCCGCCGATATCGAACAGCACCGCCGAACGCGCTTCGCGTCCGATCAGCGAGGCGCAACCGGATACCGCCAGCCTGGCCTCGGTCTCGCGGTTGATGATCTCGAGTTCCAGCCCCGTTTCCACCGTCACCCGCGACAGGAACTCCTCGCCATTGCCGGCAGCGCGGCAGGCTTCGGTGGCAATCAGCCGCATCCGACGAACCGGTCGGGTGCTGAGCTTGGATGCGCAGACCTTCAGCGCATCGACGGCCCGGTCCATAGCTTCGGCCGCCAGCATGCCGCTTGCGCCCAGCCCCTCGCCCAGCCGCACGATGCGTGAAAAGGCATCAACGACCCGGAACTGGCCCGGACGCGTCGGCTGCGCCACCAGGAGACGGCAATTGTTGGTGCCGAGATCAAGCGCCGCATAAAGCGGTTCGGCCGCCGCTTCACTGCGCACAACGGCGGGCGCGGACGTTTCCGGCCGCTCTTCGCGCTTTGGCGCTACCGCGGCCTTGTGGTCTTCCGCCTGCACTTTTGGCAGCGGACGCCCCTGCAGACGTCGTCTCTTGTTGGATTTCGATTGCCGGGAAGGATCGCGAACAGCTGCCTCGCTGCGCGCCGGAACATCGGCTGGCTTCGCCTGCTGTGCGCCCTTGCCGGACCGCGAGCGTTTGCGACGCCGCTTCTTGCGTTCGCCATCAGGCACATTTTGCGACTCGGTGCGCACGGGCGCCGGCGGAGTCCCACCGGCATTGACCGTAACAGCCGCAGGCGCCTTGGAGTTGCCTCTCCTGCGCTTGCGTTTTCCCCGCGACGATCGCTTCGATCCCGCCGGGCCTGCCGTCTCATGCGCCCCGTTCGTGGCCGGCTTGCTGCCGGAATCGGGGTCACTCACTGTCTTTTTCCATCGCGCCGCGCAGACCTCTAGGATCGCAGCAGGCACTTGCTTGTTTTCAATGTTGGGCCGAATGTAACAGTTCGCCATGAAATCGACAATTTGTTTTTGCGGACGCGATGGCGAATTCGGCAAGTCCGCCGCTCGACCCCGATTGAATTTTTTCGCGAAAAAATGACGAAAGGGCCTTTGCAAAGCAGGCACAATCTGTTTATAAGCCCGCCACCGGTCGCAAGCGACCGGCCCTGCTGGGGAATAGTTCAACGGTAGAACAGCGGACTCTGACTCCGTCAATCTTGGTTCGAATCCAGGTTCCCCAGCCATAACTTATTTATCAATAAAACAATTACTTAGGCGTTTGGCGGAAATCGCAGCCGAAACATTTTTCCAGTGCATGGAACCATAACGGTTCCGCATGCTTTATGCTGTACTAGCTGCTACGAGGCGATCGGCAACTAACTTGCAACTTCCGGAAGGCGCGTTTAGGTTCCGCGCGTCAATAACCCCATACCTGAAGAATCTCATGAAACAGAAGTTGCTAACGCTCGCCATCGCTGGAATGGCTCTATCGGGTTGCCAGACGCAGGCCGAACTACAAACCGCGATGACCGAGGCGAAGCCTGCCCCAGCATCGGTGAAGGCCGCGATCGTGCGTGACGCCCGCGACTACCTCGTTGATCCCTATTCGGTCAGGGATGCCGAAATATCCTACATGCAATTCAACAAGCATAGCAAATTGCACTGGGTATGCGTGAAGGCGAACGCCAAGAACCGGATGGGCGGCTATACCGGTCGGCAGGCGGTAGAGGTAGTGGTGCGGAATGGTCAGCTAGTCGGGAACCTGCCGAACAGCCCCGCATGTAACAGTCCGTCGTTGAAGTGGCAGGCGTTCCCCGAGCTAGAAGCGCTACGCCAACTTTAAACACTCATGAAGCAGCCCGTGATCTTTATCGGCCGGCCTCGCGTTTGCGTAATGCGCTTCGCAGTGTAACGAAGCACCAAGTTAAACCAACGCCGCTGCCGAGCAGAAGAGACGTCCAATGCAATAGCCCGAAGTAAAATCTTTTTGGTTCGTCGCCCAAACGGTGATATCCGCTTGGCGCATATTTCCCCGGCATATACACTGCACCGGTGGCAACCGCCTCGACCAAGTAGCGAAGCGCCATAACGGCAATTACAGCGCAGATGACCAAAATCACTATGCCGACGGCGATTTGAACAATCGGTCTTTTCATTGCTGATGCATCCGTCGCCCTCGATTCGCGAAAAGAGAGCAAAGATTCATTTCTAAGGCTTTAAATGGCAATCAATAGCCCGCCGATTTTCACCGGCGGGCTTGTTCATCAGTGGCGCTCATTGCCAAATTCGCGCCTGTTGGACTCGATCGTATCAAGCAGCAGATTGATTTCGGCCAAAACAATTTCTCCCTGATTCCGGGTTAACCGTTGCGGCAAGATTGCGCCTTGCAGACTTTTTCCAATTTACTGCTGGCACCAGATGATGAGCGGCGACAACCTCCTGTTCCGCAGCTTCAGGCCCGCACATCCTCGAACCGAAGCCCGAAACGCGCGAGATATTTCACCAGCCGGTCGGCGTCGTTGCTGCTCTTCTTTTCAAGCCGGGAATGCGCAAACAATGCTCGGCCCGCTGCACTTGCCGTCGCATGCTGGCGGCAAAGAGAAAGCACATCGGCTAGCTGGACGGCATCGAACCGGTCGAGCCGTTCGCTGGCCTCCTCCCCCAGAACCTCTTTCAAGAGGATAAGTTCGCCCGCGGCGGCCGGCTTCCAGAATGACCGCAGCCTTTCAATCTCAGCATCGACCACCTCGGTCGTGATACGGCCTTGTGGCGCAAGCGTCGCCATTCTTGTCACGGAAGCCGAAAGATCGCGGAAATTGGCGCTCCAGACCGCCTCAGGGCTGGTAGCAAATTGCAGATACCGCTGCCGTGCCTCCTTGTTGAAGGTGACCGCCTGCCCTTCCCTCTCGAGAAAGCGCCGCAGTTCGAACTCGAGATTCGGCTCGATATCTTCCTTGCGGTCGCTGAGCGCGGGCAACCGGAAGGTCCAGAGATTGAGACGGGCATAGAGATCCTCGCGGAACTTGCCCTTGCGCACATCCTCGCCGAGATCGCGGTTGGTTCCGGCAAGCAGCTGGAAATCGGCCGAGACCTCCTTGTCGGCTCCGACAGGCAGAAACCGCTTCTCTTCGATCGCGCGCAGGCACATGGCCTGCTCATCGAGTCCCAACTCACCGATTTCATCGAGAAACAGAACCCCCTTGTCCGCCCCTTTCAAGAGGCCGGCGCGTTCTGCCGCCGCACCGGTGAAAGCACCTTTGACATGACCAAACAGCGCCGACATGGCCTGGTCGCCGCGCAGCGTGGCGCAGTTCACTTCCACGAACGCACCGGTGATCTTGTGCTGGCTCTTCTTGAGTTCGTAGATGCGCCGCGCCAGCTGCGATTTGCCCGCACCGGTCGGCCCGGTGAGAAGCACAGGCGCTTTCGAGCGCACCACGACGCGCTCGATTTCATCGATCATGCGGTTGAAGGCGACGTTGCGCGTCGAGATGCCGGATTTGAGGAAAGACGTTGCCTCAGCCTGTTCGACAGCAAAACGCTTGGCGATTTCGTCATAACGGGAGAGATCAAGATCGATGATCGTGTGCGTGCCCGCATAGTCATCGAACTTGCTCCGGTCGCGCGGCGGTGAAAGCTGCAACAGGCGGGCGGGAATGATGCGCGCCTCGGTCAGCAGGAACCAGCAGATCTGCGCCACATGGGTGCCGGTAGTGATGTTGACGATATAGTCTTCGCTCTCCAGATCGAAAGGGTAGGTTCGGGCGAAATCGCGGAGCTTGGTATAGACTTCCGAAAAGTCCCAGGGATCCCGGAAGTTGATCACATTGCGGCGCACATCAGTTGCCGGCGACACGATCTCGATGTCGCTGACGATGCGGGCAGCCAGCGCACCGGCATGGGTATCATGGATCATTTCCAGTCTGTCGATGAACAGACCTGTCTGCTGGCAGAGCGCCACATTCGGCCGCCACCGTGTCCAGCGGTCTTCGCGCTTGCCCATGTCGAGCGTGGTTCCAAGGATGCTGATGGCAACGCGGCGCTTCATGCTTTATCCATTTTTATAATCTGCGCTAACTATGGATAGAATATTGGCATGCCTGCTTGAACACAAGTTGGCGGCTCATATGAAACGCAAAATTTAATCGTCAACAATATCAGATAGATATTGAATTTTTTAGATCGACGACAGGCGCTTTCAGCCAATCTGGCACGCTGCCTGCAAATGAAGTGGCATGAACAACCGAAAAGGTGCTGTCATGGCAAACAAGGCAATCTTCAAATCCTATCCCGGAAAACTGCTTCCGGGCACGGACACCAAAAACGCAGAGGCAGCAACGGCTTATGCGCTGACGCAGCGCGAGGCCTTGGCGCAGTATGCGGTCACTGGAACCTTGAACAGCACCTTTTACGCCGATGGCGCCGAACAGCTCGATGCGGTGATGTACCTGGCGCTCGAAGTCGAACCGGAGTTCCTGGCGAAGGTGGCGATCCACGCCGCCGAGAAAGGTCATATGAAGGATATGCCGGTGACCTTGCTGGCCCTGCTTTCGGGTCTTCAGAGCGATGCCTTCGCCCGTGCCTTCCCGCGTGTGGTCAAGAGCGGCAAGATGCTGCGGACCTTCGTGCAGGTGATGCGTTCGGGTGCCGCTGGTCGCAAGTCGCTGGGAACGCGACCGAAAAAAATGGTCCAGGCCTGGCTCGAACGCGCAAGCACCGAGCAGATCCTGCGCGCCATGGTCGGCAACGATCCCTCGCTCGCCGATGTGATCCGGATGGTGCATCCGAAGCCTGCAACAGCGGAGCGCAAGGCGCTCTATGCCTGGGCGATCGGAAGGCCACATGATCAGGCGCAGTTGCCCGATCTCGTCAAGGCGCTGGAAGCGTTTCGGCGTGACCAGACGAATCCGATACCGGATGTGCCGTTCCAGATGCTGACCTCGCTTGCGTTGACGCGCGAGCAATGGGTCGCGATCGCCCGCAAGGGCAGCTGGCAGATGGTGCGACAGAACCTCAACACCTTTGCACGCCATGGCGTGTTTGAGGTTGCGGGGGTGGCCGAACAGCTGGCGGCGCGGCTGGCTGACCCCGATGAGATCCGCAAGGCGAAAGTCTTCCCCTACCAGTTGATGGTAGCGTGGAAGATGGTTGACCCGGCGGTGCCACATGTGGTGCGCGATGCGTTGCAGGATGCAATGCAGGTGGCGATCGGCAATGTGCCGGTCGTGCCCGGCAATGTCGTGCTCTGCCCTGACGTATCTGGCTCGATGAGCTGGCCGGTGACGGGTTACCGCAAGGGGGCCACGTCGGCGGTGCGCTGCATCGACGTGGCTGGCCTGCTGACGGCGGCTTTCTTGGAGCGCAACCCGAAGGCACGCGTGCTGCCGTTCGAGAATGACGTCGTGAACGTGGATCTCAACCGGCGCGACTCGGTGATGACCAATGCCGAGAAGCTGGCGGCAATCGGCGGTGGCGGAACCAACTGCTCTGCTCCGTTGAAGCGGCTCGCGGACGAGAAGGCGAAGGTCGACCTTGTTCTGTTCATCTCGGACAACCAGTCCTGGATGGATGCGCGGCCGAACGGGCAGGCGTCTGCAATGATGGTCGAATGGGCGCGGATCAAGACGCAGAACCCGGCTGCGAAGCTGGTCTGCCTCGATATCCAGCCCTACGCGACGTCGCAGGCGGTGACATCGGCCGATGTGCTGAATATCGGCGGCTTCTCGGATGCCGTCTTCAGCGCCATCGCAGCCTTCGCCGCCGGCAAGTCCGGAACGGAAAGCTGGGTGAAGACAATCGAGGACATTGCCCTTTGAAACATACTCCACGCCGGGTCGTGACCGGCGTGGAGGGCCGTGACGAATGCCGGAAGAAACTACAGGCTATCACCCTCCAGGTCGCGGGTTCGAATCCCGTCGGGTCCCCCATACTTGTTTGCGCGCAGCCGCCACACCAACCCTGCGCGCGCAACATGGACCCGTAGCTCAGTGGACAGAGCAGGGCGTTTCTCCAACTCTCGTCGTCACGGCGAGCATACGAAATGCATGGCGAATGCAAGAGAAACTACATCTCCGTCTCGGGTTCGACTCCCGGCGGGGCGAAAGCCTCGAAGCTCACGGCGAGCAAGATGTTTCTCAACCCTCGTCGCCATGGCTGGTTGAACAGGAAAAGAGTGAAATACATGACGAATGCGAAAGGGAACTACATCTGTGTAGCGGGTTCGAGTCCCGCCAGGGCACTCGCCCTGTAGCTCAACGGGTAGAGCAAGGCGTTTCCACGAAATACTTTGTCGTCATGACCTGAAATGCAGCGGCGAATGCCCGACGGAACTACAGCCTCCAACGTTGGGATGGTCTGGCAGGTTCGACTCCTCCTCGGCATACGCTCTCTGGCACGAGCGGGACCATTCCGGTTTCGTCCATCCTCGTCGCCGCTGCTCAGGAACACCCCCGGCGAATGCCGGCAGGACTACATGGATAGAGCGCTTCTGCAATTGCAGGAGAGGTCGGATGATCGAACCATCCCGGTTCCGGTAACGGAACGCGTAGCTCAGGAAAATGTCTTGCCACCCGTTGTCGCCGGGGTCGAAGAGATTTGAAACAATACGAGAAGGACTGCAGTAGCAGAAAAGAAAATGATCGAGATAGTGAGCGGACAGGATTTGATCAATGCCGGCATGAGCCAGGGCAAGTGGTTTCGCCATGCCCTTGTGGCGGCCAACAAGGTGCTGGAGCAAGGCGGCTCGATGGCCGATGCGCTGGCGACGGCGCGCACATTCGCGCCGGGTCCGACCTTGCCGCTGAAGCTGGAAAACGACGTGGAAATCCACATGAACATTCGCGCCGAAGACGAATTCGAACGGGACAACGTCGAAAAGGTCAATGCGACCATGCGGGCACTGGCACGCACGCCGGTGGTCAAGGCCGCAGCGATCATGCCCGACGCCTGCCCTTCGGGTCCGGTCGGCACGATCCCCGTTGGCGGCGTCGTCGCATCCGAAGCGATCCATCCAGGCATGCACTCGGCAGACATCTGCTGCTCGATGGCGATTTCGATCTTTCCGGGCGTGGCACCGAAGGACCTTCTGGATGCCGTCCATGGCGTGACGCATTTCGGCCCGGGTGGTCGTCCGCGTGGTGCCCAGATCAGGCCGTCGGACGCGACGCTTTCGGCCTTTCGCGAGAACCCGTTCCTGACGGACGTCATTGCCGTGGCTATCGAGCATTTCGCCACCCAGGGCGATGGCAACCATTTTGCCTATGTTGGCCAGATGAAATCGACCGGTGAGGCCGCGCTTGTGACCCACCATGGATCGCGGGCACCTGGCGCGCGCCTCTACGACAAGGGCATGAAGACCGCCAATCGCTACCGCGAGCAGCTTTCGCCGGAAACGCTGAAGGACAATGCCTGGATTCCGGCCGACACCGAAGATGGTGAGGCCTATTGGGCGGCGCTCCAGGCAATCCGCCAGTGGACGAAGGAGAACCATCTGGCCATCCACGACATGGCGGCGGAAAAGCTGTCCGCCAAGGTCGCCGATCGCTTCTGGAACGAACATAATTTCGTGTTCCGGAAGTCCGACGGGCTCTTCTATCACGGCAAGGGTGCGACACCGGCCTTCGATGGCTGGGCGGAGGATGCGACGGACCTGACGCTCATACCGCTCAACATGGCGGAACCGATCCTGATTGCGCGTGGATCGAATGCCGCAAACGGACTTGGCTTTTCGCCGCACGGCGCCGGGCGCAACTTCTCGCGGACGAGCCATATCCGTCGGCTGGGTGAAGAACATGGTGCCGACAGCCGTGGATTGAGCCCGAACAACATTGCCGCGATCATGGCGAAGGAAACGGAAGGATTGGATGTCCGGTTCTTCTCCAATGCACCCGACGTCTCGGAACTGCCGAGCGCCTACAAGAATGCCGCCAATGTGCGGGCACAGATCGAGCATTACGGCCTTGCCGAAGTGGTCGATGAAGTGATCCCCTATGGCTGCATCATGGCCGGCGACTGGCAGAAGGACGCGCCCTGGAGAAAGAAGAAAGTCCGCGCATGAAAGCGCAACAGGCGGCAGGGCTCCCCTGCCGCCTGTTTGGTCGTCCCGACCCGAACACGCGGGATCGGGTTTTAGACAACAGTAGCTGCATCCTTCTGCTGTTCGGCATAGCTCGCAAAGGTCGCGGTGAAGCGGCCATTGACATAGTCACCCGAGCTGATCGGCGGATATTTTGCCGGATGATCTTCATCGACGCAGCTCGGCAGCACTTCGACGATCGTGTCGTAGTTCGGCCCGAAGAAGAACGGGATCGAATAACGCTCCTTGCCGGACCGGTTGATGGCACGGTGAACTGTCGAGGCGAACAGGTCATTGGTCCAGCGCGCCATCTGGTCGCCGACATTGACGACGAAGCAATCTTCCATCGGATCGGCCGCAATCCATTCGCCAGCGGCGTTGAGCACCTGTAGCGCGGGAATGCCCATCTGCTGCGCAAGAATGGTGAAGCATTCATAGTCGGAATGGGCACCGATGCCGATCTGGCGTTCGTCGATCTCGCCGAATTGCGGCGGATAGTGCAGCACCCGGAGGGTAGCCAGAGGCTTCGTCACCATGGCATCGAAATAGGTTTCCTCAAGCCCGAGCGCTAGCGCGAAAGCATGCAGGAGGTGATGGCTGAGCTTGATCATTTCGGCATGGTAGGATTCGAGCGCCTTGCGGAAGGACGGGCGGTCTTCCGGCCACTGGTTGGGGCCGTAGAGCACTTTCCCGGCCAGAACATCGGGATCATCGGCCGGCACATCGAGCGCGATATCGAAGGATTCATGCAGGTCGCCACGGGCGGTAGGATCGGTATTCTCCTCAAGCATGGCGGCATAGCCGCGCAGGTTGGACGATTTGGAGACATGGTTCTTCATCTTCGCCTCATCAGGCTGGGCGAAGAACTGCTCAGCTTCGGCAAAGGCCGCCGCCAGCGCCTCCTTGGGAAAATGGTGGTTCTTGATATAGAGAAAGCCCACCTGCGTGCAGGCATGGCGCAGGCTCTCCGCCAACGCGGCCTTGGCATCCGCATCGCCGCTGAACATGGGCTCCAGATCGATGACCGGGATCTGGTCGAAAGGGACCCTCACCGGATCCAGGCCGGACTTGATCAGACGTGCACCGTTTCCTGTCGGCAATTCTTTCATTGCTGTTCTCCTCTTTGGTTATTGTCGGTGGGATTGAAGATGGTTTCGACGTAATAGCGCGGGCCGTTGAACACATAGCTCGGCGAGAAATAGTCGCGGCAGAACTCGATGAAGGCGCCCATGCGCCGCGACATCGCACTTGGTCGCATCACGCGCAGGGTCACGCATTGCTGCGCCGAGGTCCAACCTGGCAGAACGGGAACGAGATCGCCGCGCCCGCATTCGATCTGGGTGAAGAAGGATGGCAGATAGGCTATGCCCTCGCCTGCGACCGCGAAGTATTTCACCGTCCAGTATTCGTTGGCGAAGAGATCGCAACGCGGCAGCACTGACACCGTTTCGGCATCCTTCTGCAACAGCCAGGGCAACGGGCCAGAGGGCTGGCGGAACATCACGGCCTGGTGATTGTCGAGATCGTCGGGCGTCTCTGGAACGCCCATCCTGGCGAGGTAGTCGCGGCTTGCATAAAGGCAGAAGCAATCGGTCCAGAGCTGTTCGGCTCCGCCCTGGGCGGCATTGCCATCGTCCCAGGAAATAATCGCATCCATCATCTCCTGCCGTTCGGGCAGATAGAGCGTATGCGGCGAAAAGAAACTGAGATCGAGCTGGACCTTCGGATAGCGGCGCCGGAAGGCATAAAGCATCTGCGAATAGAAAGCCGTGCCGAATTCGCCGGTCGCGCCGATCCTCAGCATGCCGGCCGCATCATCGAGCGTTTCAGCAACCGCCATGCGGGCCGCCTCGCATCGGCCGAGAATATCCGCCGCATGGATGCGTAACGTCTGGCCGGCTTCGGTCAGGACGAGCGCCCGTCCCTCGCGCAGGAACAGGCTTGTGCTCAACTCGCCCTCAAGTTGCTTCAAACGCAGACTGAGCGTCGATTTCGGCAACCCGTAGAGTTTGGCGGCGGCCGACATCGACCGAAGTTCGGCGATTTTCAGAAATGCGTCCAGTGCATCGACGTCCATTGTTTCGTCCACAATTCTGGACAATATGCCCAAAAATTGACCATGATTAATTATGTTGCATGAACGACGGTAATCGGCTTTAATGCACCGCACAAGAGTTAGGAATGAAAATTCCGCACCGCATGAACCAATTTCGCCAGCGCAGGCCACAAGCTCGCACGGAGCGGAGACCTGTGACGAAATTTCAGAAATAGCCTAATAAAAACAAGGGAACAGACATGATGACGACTTTCACCTCTCGGGGCAGCGCCGGCTGTCTCAGCGCCGCAGCCCTGATTGCCGGTCTGGCTTTCAGCACCGAAGGCGCATTTGCCTTTAGCCTGAAAAGCGAACCCAAAGTCGCCTTCATCTACGCCGCATCCGTCAATGACGGCGGCTGGAACGAAGCCATCGACAAGGGACGCAAGGCCGTCGAGGAGCAACTGGGACTGACGGTGGCGGTAACAGAAAACATTCCGGAGGACGCGACCAAGCTCCGGGCCGCGATCGACCTCTATGTGAAGCGTGGATTCAACATTATCGTCGGTACAACCTATGGTTACTCCGCCCCCATCGCGGATGCCGCCAAAGCCTATCCCGACGTCGCCTTCCTCAATGCGTCCGGCACGACCAACGGCCCGAACCTCGAAAGTTTCTATGCCCGCACCTATCAGGGCTGGTATCTGGCGGGAATCGCCGCTGCCGATGCCACGAAAAGCAAGAAGATCGGCATGCTCGCAGGCTTCCCGGTCGGTGTCGTGAACTGGGATATCAATGCCTTCGCGCAAGGCGCGCGCTCCGTGGATCCGTCGATCGAGACGGTCGCGGTCTTCACCAATTCCTGGTGGGACCCGGTCAAGGAAGGGCAGGTTTCGGAAGCCATTCTCGACCAGAAGGCCGATGTGGTCGCAACCGATCTGAGTGCGGCATCGGCGCTGGACGCTGCCGAAAAACGCGGCGCCAAATCCTTCGGCTATCAGATCGACATGAGTGCTGCCGCACCCAAGGGCATCCAGACCTCGGTCATTTTCCAGTGGGATCGCTACCTCGTCCCGACCATCAAGGAAATCACCGAAGGCAAGTGGACGCCAGAGGAATATGGCGCCTTCGAAGGTCTTGAAAGCGGCGTCGTGGACCTCGCCCCCTTCGGGCCAAGTGTATCAGCCGAAACCAAAGCCAAGATCGAAGCGGCCCGCAAGGCGATGATCGAAGGAAAACTCGATCCGTTCCAAGGCCCGCTGAAGAAGCAGGACGGCACGCTTGTGGTCAAGGCGGGCGAGAAAGTGGATGATGGCGCGCTCTGGAACATGGACTATTTCGTCGAAGGCGTGACCGGCACCATGCCTGCCGCGGCCCAATGACGCCAGGCCTTCCGCACAAACTGCCGCCGGGAACACCTTGCGCCTTGGAAATGCTTGGCATTGCCAAGGCGTTTGACGGCAAGCCGGCGCTACACCATGCCGGCTTCACGCTGTCCTGGGGCGAAGTTCATGCCCTTGTCGGTGAAAATGGTGCCGGCAAGTCGACGCTGATGAATATTGCGGCCGGCATCTATGCTCCCGATGCCGGCCAACAGCGTCTCGACGGCATTGCCTATACGCCAAACTCGCCCGCAGACGCGGCCCGTGCCGGTATCGGCATGGTCCATCAGCACTTTCGCCTGGTCGAGAGTTTCACGGTGGCCGAAAATGCCTTGCTCACGCTCGGCGCGCAGGCGCGGTCGCTCAAAGAGGCCTCCATGCTCCTGCGGCAGAAAGCCGAAGCGGTAGGACTAACGATCGATCCCGCCCGCAAGGTATCGACGCTTTCGATCGCCGAGCGCCAGCGCGCCGAGATCCTGAAGGTGCTGCTCCTGGGCGCCCGTATCCTCATCCTCGACGAGCCGACGGCAGTGCTGACGGAAGAGGAATCCCGCGCCTTGCTGGAATTCACCCGCCGCCTCGCCGATCAGGGTTTGGCCGTCGTGTTGATTACGCACAAGCTGAAGGAAGTCGCCGACTTCTCGCACAAGATCACCATCATGCGTCATGGACAAACGGTCCTGGCATCCGCGCCGATGGCAGAGGTTCAGGAAGCGGAGATCGGAACATTGATCGTCGGTGAAACCGTTACGGCAAGTGAACGACCCGCAAGTCAACCGGGTGACATCCGCCTTGCGGTCAAGGATCTGCGTTTTTCCGGGCAGAAATCGCGTGAGGGTGTGAGCCTTGAATTGCGAGCGGGCGAAGTGCTCGGCCTCGCGGGCGTCGGCGGCAACGGACAGGAAGAGCTGGTCGCCTGCCTTTCCGGCGGACTGAAGCCGGTTTCCGGAACCATCACCATCGCTGGCGAGCGGATCGACGATCTGCCACCAAAGGCGCGACGCGCGATGGGGCTTCGCCTGATCCCGGCCGACCGTTTCGCCGGAGGCTTGATCCGGGAAATGACGGTGGCGGAAAATCTGGTCATGACGGAGATTGCGCGCGAGGTTCCAGGCCGCCTTCGCCTGCTTGATCGCAAGAAAATGACTGAGAACGCCAGACAGGCGATCACGCATTTCGATATCCGGGGCGCAGCACCAGACCGCCGCACGGAGCTTCTGTCCGGCGGCAACGCCCAGAAAGTTCTGCTCGCGCGCGAGCTCGATCCCGGCATGAAGATCCTCATTGCCCACTCGCCTTCGCGCGGGCTTGACGTCAAGGCGAGCGCCTTCGTGCGCAGCGCCATTGCCAAAGCCGTGGAACAGGGGGCCGCGTGCCTGCTCATCAGTGAAGACCTGCAGGAAATTCTCGCGCTATCGCATCGGGTTGCGATTATCAACGGCGGCGCCATTGCCGGTGAGAGAGCGATTGCCGATGTAACCCTCGACTGGATCGGAGGCCTGCTGGCCGGTCATGCTTAATACTGCTTTTCTCATTCGCCGACAGGATCCGGGCGCATGGCGCACCGCTCTTGGTTATGGGTTCGGGCTGCTCATCGGCCTTGGCCTTTCGGCTGCCATTCTGGTTTGGGTCGGTGTTCCGCCAGCCGATCTGCTGCAGGAATTCGTGATCCAGACCTTCATGACCAGCGATGGGCTGGCCCAGACCCTGACAGCCTCCGCACCCCTGATCCTTGTCGGGCTGGCATCGGCCATTGCCATGCGCATCCGCTTCTGGAACATCGGCATCGAGGGGCAGATGTGGATGGGAGCGATTGCGGCGACCTGGGTGGCGCTACACCATGTCGGCCCCGAAGCCCTGCGCCTGCCGCTTGGGCTCATCGCCGCATTCTGTGCCGGGGCACTCTTCATCTGGCCATGGATGTGGATGAAGGCACGCTTTGGCGTCAACGAGGTGATCACCACGCTGCTGTCTGCCAACATTGCCTTCCTGCTCGTGCAGCATCTGCTATTTGGTCTCTGGCGCGATCCGGCCAACGGCTTTCCGATCACGGTGGAGTTTCCCCCAGCCAGCCAGTTTTCCACGCTCGGCTGGGGGCAGATCCATACCGGTCTCGTGCTTGCCCTGATCATTGCCGTCATTCTTTATGTTCTTCTCGAGCGATCGCCGCTTGGCTATATCGCCAATGCCATCGGCTTTAACCGCCGCACGGCCATCCAGACCGGCCTACCGGTCGCCGCCGTTTCCATGATCGTGACATTGTCGTCGGGCGGCCTTGCCGGCTTGGCCGGCGCAGTCATCCTTTCGGGAACCGAGCATCGGCTCAGCCAGGCGCTGAGTTCCGGCTATCTGTTCAGCGCCATCGTCATCGCCTATCTCGCCCGTTCACGCCCCTTCTGGGTCGTCTTCGTCGCGCTGGCGCTCGCCGCCGTCTATACGGCCGGCAATGTGCTGAAGGTGTTTTACGGCGTCTCCGAAGCCGTCATCGTGCTGGCGCAGGGCACGGTACTGATGTCGGTCCTGACGGCCAATTTCTTCAGCACCTACGTGATCCATTTTCCTGACAGGACGCAACGCGACGGGGAACCAACATGACGGATTTTCTGGTCGGATGGGCCGCGATTGTACCCAGCTACATGACACCGCTGCTGCTGGCCTGCCTCGGCCTGATCATCAGCGAACGCGCCGGCGTGCTCAACCTCGGAGCCGAAGGCCTGATGGCGCTGGGTGCCATGGCGGCGGCTGTGACCGTGCTTTCGGGTCATGATCCACTCATCGGCTTTGTCGCCGGCGCCGGCGCAGCAATCGCGCTGTCACTGGTCTTTGGGCTGGCTGTCGTCGTGTTCCGGGTCGATCAAACCCTGGCGGGGCTTGCCGTTGTCGCGATCGGCCTCGGCATAACCGGCGTTGTCGGGCGACCATTCACCCAGAAAACCTTTGCTGGACTTCCGAAATTCGGAGAGATGCTCTCCTTCGACCAGCAGACGAGCCTCGGCCGCTTCCTCGCCGCGCAAGACATCGTGTCGCTGCTCGCACCGCTGCTGGCAATTTTTCTGTGGTGGTGGCTCGGCTATACGAGAGCGGGTCTGCGATTGCGGGCCACAGGCGAAAACCCGTCCGCCGCCGATGTCGCGGGCGTCGACATTCAATGGACGCGGCTCGCGGCGGTTCTGGTCT
Organism: Fluviirhizobium alvei; assembly: GCF_030551875.1. GTDB lineage: Bacteria > Pseudomonadota > Alphaproteobacteria > Rhizobiales > Rhizobiaceae > Rhizobium_E > Rhizobium_E alvei. The sequence continues at coordinate 512,143 of NZ_JAUOZU010000007.1, forward strand.
GCGGACTTCTCTGCGGCCTTTCGGGAGCCTATCTCACCGTCGCCACCAGCCATGTCTGGGTCGAAAACATGATTGCCGCGCGCGGCTGGATTGCGATTGGCCTCGTCATCCTCGCCAACTGGAGCCCGGGACGCGCCATCTTCGGTGCGCTTCTCTTCGGCAGTGCCGATGCGCTGATCCCGAGGCTGCAGGCCGTGGGTGCCGATGTGCCGGTCTATCTGATGATGATGCTGCCCTACGCACTGACGCTGGCGATGCTGTTCCTCGCCGCCTTGATGGGGAAAGGATCCGGTGAGCCTGAGGCTTTGGGCGCGACCTATCTCCGCCAGGACAAGCATTAGGGTCAAAACTCAATCAGGATTTGGCGCGTGGTATGCGGGAAAATCGTTCGGTTTTAGAAGCAGATCCGAAGATGGATCGATCATCCATCGAGGAGTTGCGACGCCAAACCGGGCGATTTTCACTATATCCCTTCGGGACGCGGCGGATTTTTGTTCTGAAGGCGTCGAAAACCCTTTGTGGAGTTGCGCTCCACGGCAGGCTTTTCTCCTGTTCAGAATCAAAATCCGTCTCGCGCCACGCCCGAAACCTGATTGAGTCTTGACCCTAGGCTTTATCTGACCGCAGATCACGGGTCGGGCATCACGGCTCGATACCATAAACCCCGACGAAATTCTTCATCCGCTTCACGGCAAGTTCCGGCTGATCGAGCACATTCGCCTGGTCGGCCAGCCGGAAGATCTCGGCATAGTGGTTGAGACCGCGGGCACTCTGCATCCCGGCCGGCAGGCTGAAATGGCTCTGGTGACCATTCAGCCAGGCGAGGAACACAACACCAGCCTTGTAATATTGCGTTGGTGCCTCGAAGATCTTGCGCGACAAAGGCACGGTCGGCGCAATGACGGACCGGAATGTACCGACATCGCCAGCGGCAAGCGCTGCCAGCGCCTTGGAGGCGGATGGCGCCACGGCATCGAAGATCCCGAGCAGCGCATGGCTATATTTCTGGCCGTCGCCCTCGATCAACTCCGCATAATTGAAATCGTCGCCGGTAAAGCAGAGAACATCTGCCGGCAGGCGATTGCGGAGTTCGACTTCCTTGCTGTTTTCGAGCAGCGAGATCTTGATCCCCTCGACCTTGGCCTGATTGGCCTCAATGATTGCGAGCACGCAATCGAGAGCCTGCCCGAATTCGTTACTGCCCCAATAGCCGGCCAACTGCGGATCGAACATGTCACCCAGCCAATGCAGCACCACCCTGTTCTGCGCCTGCGACAGGATCCTTCCATAGACCTTCGCATAGTCATCCGGTGACCGGGCAATGCGGGCCAGAGCCCGGCTCGCCATCATAATCGCACGACCGCCATGTTTCTCGACGAATTCGATCTGCGTTTCATAAGCGCGGATGACATCATCGAGCGAGCGTGCATCGGCGGGGGCGAGATGATCGGTGCCTGCGCCACAAGCGAGATCGGCGCCGGGTACGGTGGCCGCCTCGGCCAGCGAACGCCGGATCAGTTCCTGCGCACCGGCCCAATCGAGCCCCATGCCGCGTTGCGACGTATCCATCGCCTCGGCGATCTTGAACCCGAGGCTCCAGAGATGATGCCGGAAGGCCATGGTGGTCTCCCAATCGATCGCCGGCTTGCCCCAGGGATCGGTCTCCCTGATGGGATCGGAGACGACATGGGCCGCCGCATAGGCGATCCGGTTGAACTGCGGCGGGGCGGACGGCCGCGACAGCGGCATACCGACGAGCGCATAGTTTGTCACCGCGCCATCGGCGCCCGGCAATTTCAGGGTCAAGGCCATGGGTTCCTCCAACGATTGTCCTGCCAATAATTTGGATCGTTCCAATTTTCAAGTCTATTTTCGCCCATCCCTGAGCCACCATTGCACGATATTACTCGGCCTTGCGATGTTTTTACGCGTCTTAATATTGTTATTATTAGCTATTTTTCGGAAGTCTGAGCTTCGAGCGCCGATCAACAAAAATCCCCGCCATTCGCATTGACATTTTGGAACGTTCCAATTAAACGCTGTTTTGAGGATGAAACTGGGAGGGCAGCATGAGCGATAAGCGGGTGACCGTTATTGATATTGCAAAAGCCGCCGGCGTGTCGAAATCGACCGTATCGCTGGTTCTGCAAGGCTCCCCTCTCGTTAATGAAAGCACACGAACGAAGGTCAGCGCCGTCATGCGCGATCTCGGATACGTCTATAATCGCGGCGCTGCCAACCTGCGTCAGACCGGCAGCAAGACCCGCATCATCGGCGTTGTCGTCAACGACCTCACCAACAGCTTCTTTGCAGAACTGGCGGTGGGCGTCGATATGGTCGTGCAGTCGGCCGGCTTCGTGCAGTTCCTCTCCAACACAAGCGAGAGCATCGACCGCCAGCGAGAGGTCATCGCTTCGATGCGCGAACATGGCATTTCCGGGCTGATCGTGTCGCCGGCGCGCGGCACCGCCGCTGCCGATTTCAAGCCGCTTGTCGCCGCGGGCATTCCTGTCGTGGCCGTGGTCCGCGGCCTGCCTGGCGCCAGGATTTCGTCGGTTCTTTCTGCCAACATGGAAGGGGCGATCGAGGCCGTGCGCCATCTGGCAACACTCGGCCACAAGCGCATCGCCTTCATGGGTGGCTTTGCCAATACCGAAGTCTTCCGCGAGCGCCTTGCCGGCTACAGACAGGCGATGGAGGATCTGGGGCTCGGCTTCAGCGAGGATCTTGTCATCGCATCGGCACCATCGCGCGCCGGCGGCGTCGATGCTGTCGGCCGCGCCATGGCGATGCCGGACCGCCCCACCGCAGCGCTCTGCTTCAATGATGCTGTGGCTTTCGGTGCCTGCGACGGATTGCGCGCCCGCCGCCTTGAGCCCGGAGAAGACTTTGCCGTGATCGGTTTCGACGACGTCATAGAGGCCGGAACCGCCGTCCCCGCTCTCACCACGGTCGCTGTCGACCCGCAAGGGATGGGACGTCGCGCCGCCCAGTTGCTACTCAAGCAGATCAATGCCGGCAAACCGGAACCCGAAACGATCGTGACCGCCGTTCGGCTCGTCGTCCGCGAAAGCTGCGGCGCCCATCGCGGCCCGGTCGATGTCGAACAGATGAGGAAAAAAGCATGACGATCGGTTGGGGATTGATCGGCGCAAGCACGATCGCGCGCGAATGGGTCATTGGCGCCATCCGTGCGACCGGCGGTGAAATCCGCACCGTCATGAGTTCGAATGCCGAGCGCGGAAAAGCCTATGCGCAGGAAAACGGCATCGCGAACGCGACGACCGATCTCGATGCCCTGCTCGCCGATCCCGAAATCAGGGCGGTCTATATCTCGACCACCAACGAACTGCATCTGCCGCAGGCGCTCGCCGCAGCCAAAGCAGGCAAGCATATTCTCTGCGAAAAGCCGCTGGCGCTCACCCTTGCCGATGCCCATACCATGGTGACGGCAGCGCGTGAGGCCGGCGTGGTTCTTGCCACCAACCATCATCTGCGCAATGCGGGAACACACCGCGCCATGCGCCAGGCCATTCGAGATGGCCGCATCGGCCGCCCCCTCGCCGCCCGCGTCTTCCATGCCGTCTATCTGCCACCGCATCTGCAGGGATGGCGGCTCGACCGGCCCGAGGCCGGTGGTGGCGTGATCCTCGACATCACGGTCCATGACGCCGACACCCTGCGCTTCGTGCTCGGTGACGATCCGGTCGAGGCTGTGGCGATGAAGCAATCGGCCGGCATGGGGCAATCGGGCCTTGAGGATGGCGTCATGGGCGTCTTGCGGTTCAAATCAGGCCTGATCGCCCAGTTCCACGATGCGTTTACCGCGCGTTACGCCGAAACCGGCTTTGAAGTCCATGGCAGCGAGGGCTCGTTGGTGGCCCGCAATGTCATGACCCAGAAGCCGGTGGGCAGCGTTTTGCTGCGCAATGCCGATGGCGAGGCCGAACTCGAGATCGACCGCACCAATCTTTACGAGACCGCACTTTCTGCCTTCCATGGCGCGATCCTCGGCAAGGGCACGGTCGCGGCCAGCGGCGAAGACGGTATCTGGTCGCTTGCGACAGGGCTTGCCGTCCTCACATCCGCAACAACGAACGAAGCCTGCAAGATCAATCCGGGACTATCACGGTGAAGAAACATATCACGCTCCAGGAAGCCGCCGATCTCATCCCCGATGGCGCCATCGTCTCCGTTTCCTCGTCGAGCGGCCTCGGCTGCCCGGATGCGATGCTGAAAGCCATCGGCGAACGCTTTGAGACCACCGGCCATCCGCGCGACCTCACCACCTTGCACCCGATCGCCGCCGGGGACATGAGCGGGATCAAGGGGATCGACCATATCGCCCGCAAGGGACTGCTCAAGAAGATCCTGGCCGGCTCCTATCCGTCAGGCCCTTCCTCCTCGGAACCGCCGCTGATCTGGCAAATGGTGACCGGCAACGAAATCCCGGCCTACAACATTCCGTCGGGCATTCTCTTCGACATGCATCGCGAGGCGGCGGCCAAACGGCCGGGCGTGCTCACCAAGGTCGGGCTCGAAACCTTTGTCGATCCGGAGCGCCAGGGCTGCGCGATGAACGAGCGCGCGAGCGCCGAGCCGATCGTCGAGAAGGTCACGTTCGATGGCGAGACCTGGCTTTATTTCCGCTCGATCATTCCCAAGGTGGCAATCATTCGCGCCACCACGGCGGATGAACGCGGCAACCTGACATATGAACATGAGGGCGCCTATCTCGGCGGCCTCGATCAGGCCCTTGCAGCCCGTAACAATGGCGGCATCGTCATCGCCCAGGTCAAGCGTCTCTGCAAGGATGGAACGCTGAAGCCGCACGATGTGCGGGTGCCCGGCATGCTGGTTGATTACATCGTCGTCGATCCGGACCAGAAGCAGACCACGCAGACGCCCTATGACCCCGCCATCTCGGGCGAGATCTTCCGGCCGCTGGAGACGTTCGAATTACAGGAATTCTCGATCCAGAAGGTTATTGCCCGCCGGGTGGCGCAGGAGCTTGAAGCAGGAAGCTGTGTCAATCTCGGCTTCGGCATTTCCGCCAATGTTCCGCGCATCCTGCTCGAGGAAGGGCTGCATGGCGCGGTGACCTGGGTCATCGAACAGGGTGCCGTTGGCGGCGTACCGCTACTCGATTTTGCCTTCGGCTGCGCCTCGAACGCCGATGCCTACATGCCATCACCCTACCAGTTCACCTATTTCCAGGGTGCCGGGTTTGATGCTTCGCTGCTGTCCTTTCTGGAAATCGGCAAGGATGGTTCGGTCAATGTCTCCAAGCTCGCATTCCGACCGCATGTCACGGCTGGTGCCGGCGGCTTTGTCGATATCACGGCGCGTGCCAGAAAAATCGTCTTCTCGGGCATGTTCAATGCCGGCGCCAAGCTGTCACTCTCCGATGGCAAGCTGGTGATCGACAAGGAAGGCAAGCTCAGGAAACTCGTCAATGAAGTGGAACATGTGACCTTCTCGGGTCCGCGCGCGATCGCGCAAGGCCAGGACATTACCTATGTGACCGAACGTGCCGTGATGAAACTGACGGCCGACGGCATCATGCTCACCGAAATCGCCCCCGGCATCGACCTGAAGCGCGACATTCTCGACCAGTCGGAATTTCCGCTGATCGTTTCCGATAGGCTCAAGACCATGGATGCGGAACTCTTCGCTGAAGCGCGCATCGGGCTGAGCCTGCCCGCCAAGCCATTCCGCACGCTGAAGGGTGGTCAGGCATGAGCAGCGGCACCGTCAAGATCACCCTCGAGGGTCCGGTCGCAATCCTGACGCTTTCGCGTCCGGAAAAGCTCAATGCACTCGATCTCGATATGCTGAGCGCGCTTTCGTCTGCTGCAGATGAGATCGAAGCCAACCCGGCGGTTCGCGCAGCCATTCTGACCGGAGAGGGCAAGGGCTTTTCCGCCGGCGGCGACATCAAGGCCTGGGCAGGCATGCAGCCACAGGAGTTTGGTCATGCCTGGGTGCGCCACGGTCATCGCGTGTTCGAACGACTTGCCACATTGCGGATGCCGCTGGTCGCAGCATTGAACGGCCATGCATTGGGCGGTGGTCTCGAACTCGCCGGCATTGCCGATATCCGCATCGCCGAGAACCATATCCGCATCGGCCTGCCGGAAACCGGTCTGGGCATGGTTCCGGGCTGGTCGGGCACCCAGCGGCTCGTCAAGCGTTTCGGGGCGCAACTGGTCCGCCGCATGGCACTGGGTGGCGAAATCTTCTCTGCCCAGGAAGCCTGCACACTCGGTCTTGTCGATGCCGTGGTCGAAACCGGCGGCTCGGTCGATGCCGCCCGCGCTTATGCGATGCGGATTGCCGACCGCGGTCCGGCCGCGCTTGAAATCACGAAAATGATGATCGCCATGGCCAATGGCGAGGACAATGGATCGGCCGCCGAAGCGCTCGGCTCCATCCTCGTCGCCAAGACTGGCGACCTGAAAGAAGGCGTAACCGCCTTTGGCGAAAAACGCCCGGCTCAATTCAAGGGAGAATGGTGATGACGATCCTTGTCACCCCGAAGACGCTCGCAAACCACACGATCCGCGATTTTCGCATGCTGATTGGCGGCCAATGGCTGAATGGCAATGCCGCGCCGATCGAGCGTATTGCTCCCAGCCATGGCACCGTGGTGAGCCGGTTCGCCTCTGGCACCAGGGCCAATGCGGAAGCCGCCATTCGCGCTGCCCGCAAGGCCTTCGATACTGGCCCCTGGCCGACCATGACGGCAGCGGAACGATCGAACGTGCTGCTCAAGGCCGCCGATCTGATTGCCGCGCGCACAGACGAACTCGCTTTCCTCGATGCGATCGAGGCCGGCAAGCCGATCAGCCAGGTGCGCGGCGAGATCGCCGGTGCCGTCGACATCTGGCGCTATGCTGCCGCCCTTGCGCGTGATCTCCATGGCGAGAGCTACAATACGCTGGGCGACGGCACGCTTGGGGTCGTCCTGCGAGAGGCGGTTGGCGTCGTCTCGATCATTACGCCCTGGAACTTCCCCTTCCTGATCGTCAGCCAGAAGCTGCCCTTCGCACTGGCGGCCGGCTGCACGACCGTCGTCAAACCGTCCGAACTGACATCGGGCTCGACGGTGCTGCTCGGGGAGATCCTTCTCGAAGCCGGCCTGCCGGCGGGCGCTCTCAACATCGTCACCGGCACAGGACCGGAGGTCGGCGCGGTCATGACCTCGCATCCAGAGGTCGATATGGTTTCCTTCACCGGCTCGACCGGGGTGGGCCGCCTGACCATGTCCAATGCTGCCCAGACGCTCAAGAAGGTCTCGCTCGAACTGGGTGGCAAGAACCCACAAATCGTGTTCCCAGATGCCGATCTTGACGCCTTCATCGATGCCGCCGTCTTCGGCGCCTATTTCAATGCCGGCGAATGCTGCAATGCCGGTTCGCGGCTGATCCTGCACAAAAGCATCGCCGATGATGTCGTGGCGCGGGTCGCAGAACTGGCGAAGAAAGTGAAGGTCGGCGATCCTCTCGATCCCGAAACACAGGTCGGTGCGATCATCACGCCGCAGCATCTCGACAAGATCGCTTCCTACGTCTCGGGTGCCCGAGCCGGCGGTGCCGAAATCGCCCATGGCGGCGACGCGCTCGATCTCGGCATGGGCCAGTTCATGGCCCCGACCATCCTCTCAGGCGTCAGACCGGATATGGCGGTCGCCCGCGAGGAAGTATTCGGCCCGGTTCTCTCCGTGCTGACCTTCGAAACGGTGGCAGAGGCGATCGAGATTGCCAATTCGATCGATTACGGCCTGTCCGCCGGTGTCTGGAGTCGCGATTTCGACACCTGCCTGACCATTGGCCGCAAGGTGCGTGCCGGCACCGTCTGGATGAACACATTCATGGATGGCGCCTCAGAACTGCCCTTCGGCGGCTACAAGCAATCCGGTCTCGGTCGCGAACTCGGGCGCCATGCGGTCGAGGATTATACCGAAACCAAGACGCTCAACATGCATATCGGCAATCGCACCAACTGGTGGATGCCGCGGTAAGTCAGACGACAGCAACCCGAACGGAAAGGAGGCAGTCATGGTTGGTTTCGCGAACAGGCAGGCTGCCTCAACGCGGCATGGGTTCGAATTGCACCGGCGGTTCGAGCAGCACCTGAAGGCCCGCGGCTTGCGGGTTGGCTATACGCCGCAGAAGCACCTTGCCGAGCGTTTCGCCGGCCTCGGTCAGATCTTCATAGATCGTCTCGACCATCGGCTGGATATCGGACAACAGACGCGACGTGCGCTTGGCGACGATATCGAATTCGCGACCAAGCACCCAGCCGCCTTCATTGAGGCCGGTAATGGCGGCAAGCGCCGAGACTTCGCCGGGACAGATCAGCCCATCCGGCGGTTCCGGCTGCGTCAGGCGGGTCCGAAAATGATCCCGGACCATGCCGGCGGTGGAATCGAGCGTGATACCATCGTCGATCTCGAACGCGATGCCCGCTTCGCGGACGGCGGTCATGAAGCCATGCAACATATGCTGGCTGAAGGTCAGCCGCTTGGGCGGCAGGATGATGGTGAGTTTCTTACGTCCTTTGGCAATCAGGCGCCTGGCAGCCTCAAGGGCGAAGGTGAAGTTGTCGTAATCGACATAGGGATGCGGCGTCGTGAATTCCGTTCTTCCGTGGCTGACGAAGGGGAAACCGGCCTCGATCAAACGCCGGACCCGCGGATCGAACGTTTCCGTGCGGGTGAAGATGATCCCATCGGCGAGGTTGTTGCGGATGATGTAATCGACAGCCTCGACATTCGACGTTTCGAGGAAGTTCGGCATCACGATGAGATGATAGGGCGTGCCCTTGAGCGCCTTGGTCAGACCATAGAGCAGCGACGTGCCAAAACCGAGGATTTCCTCGTGCGGATCCAGAAGGACGCTGATGACGTTGGTTCGGCCGGTCTTCAGCCTCTGGGCGGCGCGATCCGGCGCATAACCGAGCTGTCCGGCAATTTCACGCACGCGATCACGCGTCGTCCGGCTGATCAGCGGATCGTCTGCCAGCGCCCGCGATACCGTTGCGACAGCAAGTCCGGCTGCCTGCGCCACCGTCTTCAACGTCGGCTTGCCAGCGCCCCTCTTCCGTTCGCTCTCCAGGATGGTTGTCATTCTCTCTTCCGCATTTCGGGCTTTCCGCGACACAGGCTAGCCCGTTGCTTGACCAGCAGCAAGCGCAGTCTGTTGATTTTGAAACGTTTGCAATTGCGATATATTGTGCAACGCAGCGAAACCTATAAATCAAGCTATTGAATTATATGATTTTATTTTGAAACGCAAAAAGCGACGAGGTTCTTGACAGAAAAAAATTTATAACGTTTTAAATAGCCATGCACAGGTTAAAGTGCAGCGAAATACCCCGGCATCGAAGGGTCGATGACGGGTTTGGGAATGGCGGGACAATCCGCCGGACAACTTGCAAACGGGAGGAATACGATGCGCAAGTTTTTGATGACAACCGCCGCCATGGCGCTCGCCCTTGGCGTATCCCAGGGTGCCGCACGGGCCGCGGAAAATGTTGAAGTCCTGCATTGGTGGACATCTGGCGGCGAAGCTGCCGCTCTCGACGTTCTGAAGAAGGACCTCGAAAGCAAGGGCATCACCTGGACAGACATGCCCGTCGCCGGCGGCGGCGGCACCGAAGCTATGACCGTCCTGCGCGCCCGCGTCACTGCCGGCAACGCACCGACGGCCGTGCAGATGCTCGGCTTCGACATTCTCGACTGGGCCAAGGAAGGTGCGCTTGGCAATCTCGACGAGATCGCCGCCAAGGAAGGCTGGGACAAGGTCATCCCGGGTGCCCTGCAGCAGTTCTCGAAATATGACGGTCACTGGATCGCCGCTCCGGTCAACGTCCACTCCACCAACTGGCTGTGGATCAACAAGGCCGCGCTCGACAAGGCCGGTGGCAAGGAGCCGCAGAGCTGGGACGAACTGATTGCCATGCTCGACAATTTCAAGGCACAGGGCATCACCCCGATTGCAGCCGGTGGCCAGCCCTGGCAGGACGCGACCCTTTTCGACGCCGTCGTGCTCTCGCTCGGTGACGATTTCTACAAGAAGGCCTTCATCGATCTCGACTCGGCGACCCTCGGCTCCGACAAGATGAAGGAAGCCTTCGACCGCATGACCAAGCTGCGGTCCTATGTCGACGACAACTTCTCCGGTCGCGACTGGAACCTGGCGTCTGCCATGGTGATCGAAGGCAAGGCCGGTGTTCAGTTCATGGGTGACTGGGCCAAGGGCGAATTCATCAAGGCCGGCAAGACGCCGGGCACCGACTTCGTCTGCATGCGCTTCCCCGGCACCCAGGGCGCCGTGACCTTCAACTCCGACCAGTTCGCGATGTTCAAGGTTTCTGCCGACAAGGTGCCGGCTCAGCTGCAGATGGCTTCGGCTATCGAGAACCCGACCTTCCAGTCGGCCTTCAATGTCGTCAAGGGCTCGGCGCCGGCACGCACCGACGTTCCGAACGATGCGTTTGACGCCTGCGGCAAGAAGGCAATGGCCGACCTCGCCGACGCCGACAAGAACGGCCGTCTGTTCGGTTCGATGGCGCATGGCCATGCCAATCCGGCAGCTGTGAAGAACGCCATCTATGACGTCGTCACCCGTCAGTTCAACGGCGAGCTTTCCTCCGAGGATGCCGTCAAGGAACTCGTGTCGGCCGTCGAAGGCGCAAAGTAAGCGCAATGACGGGAGCCGTGACTATCGCGGCTCCTGTCTCTTTCAGAACCACTGCCTTCGGATCACCTTGTCCATCGGGACGAGCATTGATGTCGGCTATCGATCGTCCGGACAATCGGCCGATCATCACAACGCACATCGGGGATGTTGAGCGATGAACAGTCGCAACCGGCTCCAGGAGTTGCTGCCGAAGATCGTGGTGGCACCAAGCTTCGTCGTCATCGTTCTGTTCGTGTATGGCTTCATTGCCTATACGGGCTATCTGTCGATGACTGGCAGCAAGATGCTGCCGAACTACACCTTCGTCGGGTTTTCGAACTACGCGAAACTCTGGGCCTTGCCGCACTGGTGGCGGGCAATCAGCAACCTCGCGATCTTCGCCACGCTCTATATCGCGATCTGCTCGGTTCTCGGCCTGTTTCTCGCCATCCTGCTCGATCAGAAGATCCGCGGCGAAGGTGTGCTGCGTCCGATATATCTCTATCCGATGGCACTCAGTTTCATCGTCACCGGCACAGCCTGGAAGTGGTTTCTCGATCCCGGCATCGGTCTTGAGAACACCATGCATCTCTGGGGTTGGGAGAGTTTCTCCTTCACCTGGATCAAGGACAACAAGCTCGCGATCTATTGCGTCGTGATCGCCGCCGTCTGGCAATCGTCCGGCTTCGTGATGGCAATGTTCCTTGCCGGTCTGCGCGGCGTCGACAACGAGATGATCAAGGCGGCGCAGGTCGATGGGGCCAGCACGGTGACGATCTATCGCCGCATCATCATTCCGCTGATGCGGCCGGTCTTTCTCTCCGCCTTCGTGGTACTCGCCCATCTCGCCATCAAGGCCTACGACCTGATCGTTGCCCTGACCGGCGGCGGACCGGGCCAGGCGACCGAACTGCCGGCGACCTTCATGTATTCCTACACCTTCACCCGCAACCAGATGGGCATCGGGGCATCGTCGGCGATCATCATGCTGATCATGATCTTCTCGATCATCGTGCCCTATCTCTATTCCGAAATCCGCGGAGGAAAACGCTGATGAGTGGCGGTTCCAATCCCGAAAATGCGATCTCGCACGGCCGTCTCACCCGCGCACTGATCTACACGGCCCTGATCTTCTTTGCGATTTACTACCTCCTGCCGCTCTATGTGATGGTGGTGAATTCGCTGAAGCCGCTGGAGGAAATCCGCCAGGGCGGCATGCTCAACCTGCCGCAAACCTGGACGATCGAACCGTGGATCTCGGCCTGGTCGACAGCGCAGATCGGCGTCCAGCCAACGGGCCTCAAGCCCTTCTTCCTGAACTCGATCCTGATGGTCGTGCCGGCCGTGGCCATTTCCACCATCATCGGGGCACTCAACGGCTATGTGCTCACCAAATGGCAGTTCCGCGGCTCCAACATCTTCTTCGGCATGCTGCTGCTTTCCTGTTTCATTCCGTTCCAGATCGTGCTGATCCCGATGGCGCGCATCCTCGGCATTCTGGGCTTGGCTGGTTCGATCTGGGGCCTGATCATGGTCCATGTGATCTATGGCCTCGGCTTCACCACACTCTATTTCCGGAATTACTACGAGAATTTCCCGACCGAGCTGGTGCGCGCGGCCCAGATTGACGGGGCATCCTTTTTCCAGATCTTCCGGCGCATCCTGCTGCCCTCGTCGGGACCGATCATCGTGGTGTCGGTCATCTGGCAGTTTACCAACATCTGGAACGACTTCCTGTTCGGCGCATCCTTCTCGGGCCCCTATTCGACCCCGATGACCGTGGCGCTCAACAACCTCGTTTCCTCCTCCACCGGCGTCAAGGAATACAATGTCCACTTTGCCGGTGCGATCCTCGCCGCCCTGCCCACACTCATCGTCTACATCGTCTCCGGCCGCTATTTCGTCCGCGGACTGATGTCCGGCGCCGTGAAAGGATAAATCATGTCGTTCCTCAAAATTTCGCACCTGCGCAAATCCTATGGCGCGCTTGAAATCCTGAAAGACATCAACATCGAGATCGAACAGGGCGGTTTTCTGGTGCTCGTCGGCCCATCCGGTTGCGGCAAATCCACCCTGCTCAACACGATCGCCGGGCTTGAGCCGATCACCTCGGGCGAGATCTCGATCAACGGCCGCAATGTCGCCAACCTGCCGCCGTCGCAGCGCGACATCGCAATGGTCTTCCAGTCCTATGCGCTCTATCCCAACATGACGGTGGCCGGAAACATCGCCTTCGGCATGGAAATCCGGAAAGTGCCCAAGGAGATCCGCGAGAAGGCAATCAAGGATGTCTCCGAAATCCTGCAGATCGGTCATCTTCTTGATCGCAAGCCGAGCCAGCTCTCGGGCGGCCAGCGCCAGCGCGTGGCCATGGGCCGTGCGCTTGTACGCAATCCGCAGGTCTTCCTGTTCGATGAGCCGCTTTCCAACCTCGATGCGAAGCTGCGCGTCGACATGCGCACCGAGATCAAGCGGCTGCACCAGCGCATGAAAACGACGATCGTCTATGTGACGCACGACCAGATCGAGGCCATGACGCTGGCGACCAAGATCGCCGTGCTCAAGGATGGCGTTTTGCAGCAATTCGGATCACCGGCCGAGATCTACAACAATCCGGCCAACATGTTCGTGGCCGATTTCATGGGCTCGCCGGCGATGAACCTCCTCAATGGAACCGTCCGCAAGAATGACAATGGCGGTTTCAGCGTGGCTCTGGCGAGAGCTTCCGGCGAGGAAATCCTGCTGCCGGTCGCGCCCGGAAAGGAAGCTGTAGGCCAGCATCTCGGCAAGCCGGTAATTTTCGGCATTCGGCCCGAAGCGCTGACCGATATCGAAGGTGCCGACCGCAATGCGACAACCGTCGCCGAAGGCGATTGCCTGATCGAGGTGGTCGAGCCCGCCGGCTCGGATACGTTCGCCGTCACCAAACTCGGCGGCAAGGAAGTGGTGGCGCGGCTGCGCGCCGACGCGCGCATCCAGTCCGGTCAGGTGGCACGGCTGGCCTTCAACCTCGACAAGGCGGTGTTCTTCGATCCGCAAAGCCAGGGCCGGATTGCCTGAGGACGGATCGCATCATGACCAGGGCTCCCGACATCGTCATCATCGGCTCCGGTATCGGTGGCGCAACCATTGCCGCCGGACTTGCCAGGACCGGCGCCAGGATCCTCATTCTGGAAGCGGGCGATCATTTGATCGACCGACCGGAAAATCGCGACCAGCGCGCCATCTTCCAGCGCGGTTTCTTCCGGCCGAAGGAAGTCTGGTATGAGGCCGATGGCGCGCCCTTCAATCCCGGCAACTATTACAATGTCGGCGGCAATTCGAAATTCTATGGCGCCGTCCTGACGCGCTACCGCAAGGAAGATTTCGCCGAACTCCGGCATCGCGAAGGTGTTTCGCCCGCCTGGCCGTTCCCCTACGAGGAGCTCGAACCCTGGTATGGCCGCGCCGAGACCCTTTTCAAGGTCCGCGGCACCCTGGGGGAGGATCCAACCGAGCCCGAACATTCAACGCCCTACCCCTATCCGCCGGTGCGGGAGGAAAAGGTGATTGCGCGTGTCCGCGCCCGATTGAAGGCCGCAGGCATGCATCCCTATTCGCTACCGCTTGGCGTCGATATCGATGCCTGGCTCAAGGGTGGCAAAACCCCGTGGGATGCACATCCGCATCGGGCTGACGGCAAGATGGATGCCGAAACGACAGCACTTGCCGAAGCGCTCAAGCACCCCAATGTCGAACTGATGACCAACGCCCGGGTCGTGCGGCTCGAAACCGCCACCGACGGCAATCGCATCTCCGGTATTGTCTATCGCAAGGACGGTGCCGAACATCGCCTCAGCCCCCGGCTTGTGGTGCTCTCTGCCGGCGCGGTCCAATCGGCCGCTCTCCTCCTTCGCTCGGCAAATGAGCACCATCCCCGGGGGCTGGCCAATTCGTCCGATCAGGTCGGTCGCAACTTCATGAACCATAATTCGAGCGCGGTGCTGGCACTCTCACCCTTCTTCGTCAACCGCTCGACCTACCAGAAGACTTTCGGCTTCAATGACTTCTACCTGTCGGATGGCGCAGGCGGCCCGCCGCTCGGCAATGTGCAGCTGCTTGGGCGCGTCTCGGGCAAGATCCTGAAAGCCAACATGCCATCAGTGCCCGAATGGCTGCTCAACCGGGTCTCGATCCATGCCGTGGATTTTTACGCGATGAGCGAGGACATTCCGCATCCCGAAAGCCGGGTGATGGTCGATGGCGATCGCATCATCCTCAAATGGCACCGCACCAACTGGCAGGCCCATCTCGATCTGGTTGCAAAACTGAAGGCCGTGTTGCGCAAGGCCGGCTTCCCGATCGTGCTGTCGCGCGCCTTCGACAAGCGCACACCTTCGCACCAGTGCGGCACGATCCGGATTAGCGATGATCCGGGCAAGGCACCGCTCGATATCTGGTGCCGGTCATTCGATCACGCCAATCTTTTCGTCGTCGATGCAAGCTTCCTGCCGACATCCGCAGCCGTCAATCCTGCCCTGACGATCGCGGCACAGGCGCTACGCGTCGCCGATCATATTGCCAGCAAGGAGTTCGCGACATGACCGGAAAGCGTCCCGTTGCAATCATCACCGGCGGTCGCCGCGGCATCGGCCTCGGCATTGCCCGCGCGCTCGCCGCCGATGGCTACGACATCGCACTCACCGGCATCGGTGCGGCAACCGATGGCGATCCGACATTGACCGAACTGGAAAGGCTCGGCGCCCAATCCATCTATGTCCAGTCGGATCTTGCCGATCTTTCCTCCCATACAAGGGCTGTCGATACGATCGTCGAACGGTTCGGCCGGATCGACTGTCTCATCAACAATGCCGGTATCGCCTCGGTCGTGCGCGGTGATTTTCTCGAACTGGATCCGGCCAATTTCGATACGATCGTCGCCACCAACCTGCGCGGAACCATTTTCTTCACCCAGGCCGTCGTCAAAACCATGCTGTCATCGAAGGCGACAGCTGCCGCCCGCACGATCGTCAACATCACCTCGGTCTCCTCCAGCATGAGTTCGCCGGAACGGATCGACTATTGCGTCACCAAGGCTGGCCTTTCCGCTTTCTCCCAGGGCCTCGCGCTTCGGCTCGCCGAAACGGGCATCGCCGTTTTCGAGCTTCGCCCGGGCATTATCCGCAGCGACATGACCGCCGGCGTCTCTGCCAAATACGATGCGTTGATCGAGGCCGGTCTGGTGCCGATGAAACGGTGGGGCGAACCGGCCGATATCGGCGCCATGGTCAGCGCGCTGGCCTCGGGCAAGTTCGGTTTTGCGACCGGTTCTGTGATCGATGCCGATGGCGGCCTCTCGATCCCCCGTTTGTGACAGGAGTTTTCATGACCTACGACTATATCATCACGGGCGCGGGACCGGCTGGCTGCGTGCTTGCGAACCGCCTGACCGAGGATCCGTCCGTCAAGGTGCTGCTGCTCGAAGCGGGCGGCGGCGACTGGAACCCGCTCTTCCACATGCCGGCCGGTTTCGCCAAGATGACAAAGGGCGTTGCCAGCTGGGGCTGGGAAACCGTGCCGCAGAAACATATGAAGGGCCGCGTGCTGCGCTATACGCAAGCCAAGGTGATCGGCGGCGGCTCATCGATCAATGCCCAGCTCTATACGCGCGGCAATGCTGCCGATTACGATCTCTGGGCATCCGAAGAGGGATGCGAAGGCTGGGACTATCGCTCGGTGCTGCCCTATTTCAAGCGTGCCGAGGATAACCAGCGTTTCGCCGATGATTATCACGGCTATGGCGGTCCGCTCGGCGTTTCGATGCCGGTGTCGCCGCTGCCGATCTGCGACGCCTATATCCGGGCCGGCCAGGAACTCGGCATTCCCTACAACCACGATTTCAACGGCCGCCAGCAGGCTGGCGTCGGTTTCTATCAGCTCACCCAGCGCAACCGTCGCCGCTCTTCGGCCTCGCTCGCCTATCTTTCGCCGATCCGCAATCGCAAGAACCTCACCGTCAGGCTCGGCGCACGTGTTGCGCGGGTGGTACTGGAAGGCAAGCGCGCCACTGGCGTCGAAGTGATCACGGGTTCGGGCTCCGAGATCATTCGCGCCGAACGCGAGGTCATCGTCTCCTCGGGCGCCATCGGCTCGCCGAAGCTCCTGTTGCAGTCGGGCATCGGTCCGGCCGATCATCTGCGCGCGGTCGGCGTCGACGTGCGCCACGATCTGCCGGGCGTTGGCTCCAACATGCAGGATCATCTCGATCTGTTCGTGATTTCGGAATGCACCGGCGACCACACCTATGACGGCGTCGCAAAGCTGCACCGGACACTCTGGGCCGGCATACAGTATGTACTCTTCCGCACCGGACCTGTCGCCTCCTCCCTCTTCGAGACCGGCGGCTTCTGGTATGCCGACCCCGATGCACGATCACCCGACATTCAATTCCACCTGGGCCTCGGATCGGGCATCGAGGCCGGCGTCGAGAAACTAAAAAATGCCGGCGTCACACTGAACTCGGCCTATCTGCATCCGCGCTCGCGTGGAACCGTGCGGCTTCGATCGTCCGATCCGGCTCAGGCGCCGCTGATCGATCCCAATTACTGGTCCGATCCGCATGATCGCAAGATGTCGATCGAAGGCCTGAAGCTGGCGCGTGAAATCATGCAACAGGCAGCCCTCAAACCCTATGTGCTGGCCGAGCGCCTGCCGGGACCGAAGGTTATGTCGGACGACGAACTCTTCGATTATGCCTGCGCCAATGCCAAGACCGATCACCATCCGGTCGGCACGTGCAGGATCGGCACCGGAGAGGATGCCGTCGTGGGGCTCGATCTCAGGGTGCGGGGCTTGGAGGGCCTGCGCGTCTGTGATAGTTCGGTCATGCCGAGGGTCCCCTCGTGCAACACCAATGCGCCGACCATCATGGTGGGTGAAAAGGGAGCCGACATCATCCGGGAATTGCCGCCCTTGCCGCCGGCGATTTTCCAGAACGAACGCAACGATACCCGTCCGAGAGCCCGAGCAGAGGTCCGCTGAACATGATCCGCCATTGCGTCTTCATCCGCTTCCGCCCAGAAACCTCAGCCGAGGCAAAAACGGAAATCTACCAGGAAATCAGCGACCTCAAGGACCGACTGCCCGGTATTCTCGCCGTTCATGTCGGTGACAATGTCAGCCCCGAGACCGGCATGGACAAAGGTTATGCCGAAGGCTTCATCGTCGATTTCAGCGATGCCGAAAGCCGCGATATCTATCTCGCCGATCCCGGCCACCAGAAAACCGGCGGCAAGATCGTGGCTGCGGCCATCGACGGTATCGGCGGCATTTTCGTCTATGATATCGAGATCGCCGGGTCCTGACATGTCATTGCCGCCGCGCGCCATCCTGACATCCCTTTTCGAGGCGGCCGTGGCGGCCGCTGATCCTTATGCGTCCATCGTCCGGCATCTGCCGGACCGGCCAAAGGGGCGAACCATCGTGGTGGGGGCCGGCAAGGCGGCAAGCCAGATGGCCGCAGCCTTCGAACGCGCCTGGGATGGACCGGTCGAAGGTCTCGTGGTTGCCCGGCATGGGCCGGTGGAAGCCTGCCGGCAAATCAAGATCCTGCAGTCGGCACACCCTGTGCCGGATGACGCGGGCCTTGTCGCATCGGACGCCCTGATGCAGACGGTCGAGGGAATGACGTCCGATGATCTCGTCGTTGCTCTCATCTCCGGTGGTGGCTCGGCGCTGCTCCCCGCCCCGCCGGTGGGCTTTTCTCTGGCTGATGAAGTAGCCCTCAACCAGGCGCTGCTGGCCTCCGGCGCCCCCATTTCCGCCATGAACACGCTGCGCAAACATTTTTCCCGCATCAAGGGAGGACGGCTTGCCGCGCGCGCCCATCCGGCCAAGGTGGTGAGCCTGATCGTTTCGGATGTCCCGGGCGACGATCCCGCCATGGTCGCCTCCGGCCCGACGGTTCCGGATATGACGGATGCCGAAGAGGCGCTGCGCCTGATCCGGGACTATCGCATCGATCTGCCCGAACCGATCATTGCCAGCATCGCTTCTGCCCAGGCACCGAAACCGTCCGACCCGGTCTTTGCCAACAACGAGGTGCATGTGATCGCCTCTGCCCGTGTTTCGCTTGAGGCCGCAGCCGAAAAGGCCCGCGAGCTTGGCCTCACGCCGATGGTCCTGTCGGATTGCATCGAAGGTGAGGCGCGCGATGTTGGCCGGGTTCATGCGGCAATTGCCCGCGAATTCGCGCTCCATGGCGCCCCTTCGAGCAAACCGATGGTCCTCATCTCCGGCGGCGAGACGACGGTGACGATCGGAACCGGTGTTTACGGCAAGGGTGGTCGCAACAGCGAGTTTCTCCTCTCGGCCGCGATCGATCTGCAAGGCATTGAGAATGTCGTAGCCCTGGCCGCCGATACCGATGGAATCGACGGTTCCGAGACGAACGCCGGTGCTTTCGCCGACGGAACCACGACGGCAAGGATCAGAGCCGCTGGCGGCGATGCCCGCGCCTATCTCTCTGGACATGACGCATGGTCGGCCTTCCATTGCATCGGCGATCTGTTCGAACCGGGCCCGACAGGCACCAATGTCAACGATTTCCGCGCCTTCCTGATTTCCTGATATCGCGGCATGGAATACCGGCAAGGCTACGACTTGCCGCAGCCCGGCCGGAGGTCACTGTCTTGTCGTATTGACCTGCCAATGCTAGCCATAGATCGGCAGTCGGGGGAGCATGCCGAAAACCGCAGCGCGCGTCAGGAGACCTGCGAATGGATGATCGGACCGATTTCACACCCGTTGCCACGCCGGATATGCAAGCGACGACGACCGTGTCGGCAAACGAACCCTCGCTCCCTGCGCAACCGCCTTCGCCCAACCCGGCTCTACCTCTCGAGGACCTGGATCGCGAGATCCATGCATTCGTCGCCAAACTCACCGGCGGCCTGTCGCCGATCGCCATGTATGAGGCCTTTTCCGACTGGATGCTGCATCTGCTGGCCTCGCCCGGCCGCCAGCAGCAGATCGGCATCAAGGGCACGCAGAAGCTCGTTCGGCTGCAGCATTTCCTGATGACCTGCGCCACATCTGACAAGCCGGACTGCGTGATCGATCCGCTGCCGCAGGATCACCGTTTCAAGCATGAAGGCTGGAAGCAGTTTCCTTTCAATGTGCTCAGCCAGTCCTTTCTTCTCACCCAGCAATGGTGGCACAATGCTACGGATTCCATTGCCGGCGTGATGCCCGAGAACCAGCGGCTGGTCGAGTTCTTCGGCCGCCAATGGCTCGATGTCTTCTCGCCATCCAACTATCTTCTGACCAATCCGGAAATCCTTGAACGCACGGCCGAAGAACAAGGCGCCAACCTTCTGCGCGGCGCCTCTCACTTCGCCGAAGATCTGATGCGTCAGGCCACCGGGCAGCCGACCGAGGGCACTGAGGCCTTCAAGCCCGGCGAAACGGTTGCCGTGACACCCGGTGAAGTGATTTTCCGCAATGATCTGATCGAGCTCATCCAGTACCGGGCGACAACGCCGACGGTGCGGCCGGAACCGGTCCTGATCGTGCCGGCCTGGATCATGAAATACTATATCCTGGACTTGTCGCCGGAGAATTCCCTGATCCGCCATCTGGTCGACCAAGGCTTCACGGTCTTTTCGATCTCCTGGCGAAATCCGGACGAAACGGATCGCGATATCAGCTTCGACGATTACCGAACCAAGGGCATTCTGGCCGCCCTCGATGCCATCGAGGCCACTGTTCCGGGACAGAAGATCCATGCCACCGGCTATTGCCTCGGCGGCACCAAACTGGCGATCACAGCTGCCGCGATGGCACGGGATGGCGATGAACGTCTCGCCAGCCTTTCCTTTTTCGCAGCACAGGTGGATTTCGAGGAGCCGGGCGAACTCGGCCTTTTCATCACCGAAGGCCAGATCGCCTTTCTCGAAAGCCTGATGTGGCGCGATGGCTATCTCGACCAGAGCCGCATGGCCGGCGCCTTCCAGATGCTGCGGAGCCAGGACCTGATCTGGTCGCGCATGATCCGCGACTACATGATGGGTGACCGGGCAGCCATGACCGATCTCATGGCCTGGAATGCCGATGCCACACGCATGCCCTACCGCATGCATTCGGAATATCTGCGCCATCTTTTCAAGGACAATGAACTGGCCGAGGGCCGCTACAGGGTGGATGGGCGACCGGTCTATCTCGAAGACATTACTGTGCCGGTCTTTTCGGTGGCAACGGTCTCGGATCATGTCGCGCCCTGGCGGTCGGTCTTCAAAATGATCCATCTGCTGGACACCGACACGACCTTCGTGCTGACCAGCGGCGGCCATAACGCCGGCATCGTATCCGAGCCCGGCCATCCGCACCGCAGCTACCAGACACTGTTTCATCCACATGGCAGCAGAAATCCGGATCCGGACCGGTTCCATGCTGAAGCGCCGCTCCAGGAAGGCTCCTGGTGGCCGCGCTGGACCGACTGGCTGAATACGCTCTCCGGTGCCGATGTCGGCTTGCCGCCACTCGGCAATGTCGCGGCCGGCTATCCCATTCTCGGCCCGGCACCGGGAACATATGTTTTTCAGCGTTGACGCAACAATCCAACAAAAAACAACACAAATGAACATTTATGTTGTTTTTCGCCCCATTCCATTGCAGCATCGCAGCCGGATGAATGCAGGAAAGGGACCGATCCGATCGGCAACCGGCCGGAATCGATCTCGCAAAGGGGAACTGGCTGAACATGAAGACTGCAAAGCATTTGATCATCGGCGGTGGCATGATCGGCTGCTCGATCGCCTACCATCTGGCCCGCAATGGCGAAAAGGATGTGGTTCTCCTGGAAAAGGCAAACCTCACCGAAGGCGCTACCTGGCACGCAGCAGGCCTGGTCGGGCAATTGCGATCCTCGCGCAACACCACGCGCATGCTGCAAAAATCGATCGCGCTCTATGACCGGATCGGCGAAGAAACCGGCATGGCGACCGACTGGAAGAAGGTCGGCTCGCTGCGGCTTGCTGCCTCGAAGGATCGCATGCTCGAAGTCAAGCGCCTTGCCACGATGGCCGCAAGCTTCGGGCTGGAACTGCAGGTCGTCACCCCTTCTGAAGCCAAGGACCTGTTCCCCTATATCGAAACGAAGGGGCTTGAAGGCGCCGCCTACATTCCGTCCGACGGCCATGTCGATCCGGCCAGCCTCTGCCAGGCCGTGGCCGCCGGTGCCCGCCTGCATGGAGCAACGCTCAAACAGGGCGTGAAAGTGCTGGATTTCGAAGTCAGCAATGGCCGCATTACCCGCGTCATCACCTCAGATGGCGATTATCAGGCCGAAAACATCGTGCTCGCCACCGGCATGTGGAGCCGCGAGATCGGTCGTAAGCTTGGCATCATGATCCCGGCCTGCGCCGTCGAGCATCAATATATCGTCACCGAACCGATCCCGGGCTTTCCCAAAGATCTGCCGACGCTGCGCGATCCTGACCGGCTTGTCTATTACAAGCCGGATGCCGGCGGCCGGCTGGTGATCGGCGGCTACGAGGAAGGCACATTGCCCTTCGGCGATGACGGCATTCCCGGTGAGTTCGTCCGCCAGCTGCTGCCGGAGAATATGGACCGTTTCGCGCCGCTGGCAGAGCTTGCCGGACAGGTGACGCCGATCGTCAACGAAGTTGGCATCCGCACCGTCATCAACGGTCCGATCCCCTATTCCGCCGATGGCGATTTCGTCATGGGCCGGCCGCCCGGCTTCGACAACCTGATTGTTTCGACCGGTTTCCTCTACGGCATCGCCGCAGGCGGCGGTGCCGGCGAAATGATCGCCGAATGGATCCTGAATGGCCGGCCGAGCCTCGATCTCTGGCCACTCGATATCCGTCGTTTCGGCCCCCATCATGGCACCAAGAGTTTCATGTATGCGCGCGCCGTCGAACATTACGCCCATCACTACAAGATGCGCTATCCCGGCAGCGAAAGCGCCGTTGCCCGCGGCATCCGCCGCAGCCCGCTCTATGAGATCCTCAAGCGCAAGGGTGCCGTTTATGGTTCCCGCAATGGCTGGGAACGTCCTTTGTGGTTTGCGCCCGAAGGCGTGGAACCGGTCGACCAGCTCGACTATCTCGAGCCGGGCTGGAAGAAATATGCCGCTCTCGAACATAAGGCGATCCGTGAAGGCGTGGCACTCATCGACCAGACGAGCTTCTCCAAGTTCGAACTGATCGGCCCCGGCGCGCTTGCCGCCATGCAGAACCTTGCCGTATCCAACATGGACAAGCCGGTTGGATCGGTCATCTACACCCAGCTCTGCAACGAGCGCGGCGGCATCGAAGCAGACGTGACGATCACGCGCCTTGGCGAGAACCACTTCTATCTGGTGACAGGCAGTGCGTTCGGCATCCATGACAGCGACTGGATCCGTCGCAACATGCCCAAAGACGGCTCCGTACATCTGATCGAAGTCACCTCGGCCCGTGCCGTCATCAATATCTGCGGACCGAAGGCCCGCGACGTGCTGCAGAGCGTAACGGAAGAAGACATTTCCAACGATGCCTTCCCCTTTGCCACCGCACAGAACATCATTGTGGGAGCCGCACCAGTTCGCGCCGTGCGTATCGGCTATGTCGGTGAACTCGGCTGGGAACTGCATGTGCCGACAGAATATGCCGCCCATGTCTACGAAACTCTCGCCAAGGCAGGTCAGGCCCATGGCATCATCGATGTCGGATATCGCACCATCGAATCCCTGCGCGTCGAGAAGGGCTATCTCTACTGGAGTTCGGATATCACACCGGACTACACACCCTATGAAGCCGGGCTTGGCGGACGCGTTCATCTGAAATCGAAGGGCGATTTCATCGGGCGGGCTGCGCTCGAAAAACAAAAAGCCGACGGGATCAAGCGCACGCTCTGCACCTTCGTGGCCGATGGCATGCTGCCCGTCTATGGCGGCGAGACCATCATGCTCGATGGCAAGGTCGTCTCCCTCGCCTCTGCCGCTTCCTTCGGCCATACGCTGCAGAAGACGATCTTCTACGGTTACCTGCCGGTGGAAATGGCGGATCGGACCGATTTCACGGTCGAGACATTCGGCAATATCTATCCGGTTGTCAGGACAAAATCGCCGCTCTACGATCCGGAAAACCTCAGGCTGAAAGCGTAAGGGGATCCGGATGCAGGACGAAATCTTTCGTGCACTCAATGCCCTGACGATGTTTGCAGGGCTTAGCCCAAGCGATTATTCAGCGCATCGTCTCGGCGGATTGACCAATCTCGTCTTCCGGATCGAACCGGAAACGGAAAAGGCAAGAACCGCGCTCGGCGGCCGGTTGGTAGCCCGCCTGCCCGGCGCCGGAACCTCCGACTATATCGACCGCAGTGTCGAAGCCCACAATGCAGAGGTCGCTGCAAAGGCTGGCGTTTCGCCTGCCGTTCTGCATGCCGATCCGGCCACCGGTTTCATGGTGACGCGGTTTGTCGATGGTGCGGCAACGATGACACCGGATGGATTTCGCGAACGAACCGGATCGCCGGCACGGGCTGGTCTCGCCTTCCGCAGGCTCCATGATTCCGGGCTTGAATTCCGCTTCCGGTTCGAACTCTTCTCGATGATTGCGGACTATCTCAAGGTCCTGTCCACCAAGGACATCACGTTGCCCGATGGCTATCACGATGTCGTCAAGGCTTCCGACCCGGTCCGCGCCGCACTGGCAGCCAATCCCGGTCGGTTGGCGCCTTGTCATTGTGATCCGCTCTGCGAGAATTTCCTCGACGACGGCCAGCGCATGTGGATGGTTGACTGGGAATATTCCGGCATGAACGATCCGCTCTGGGACCTCGGCGACCTGTCGGTGGAAGCCGGCTTCGATGCAGAGCAGGACCGCGAGATGCTCGAGGCCTGGGCCGGCGGCGCACCGACGGCCGAGGAAGAGGCGCGCATGGTGATCTACAAGGCCATGTGCGATCTGCTCTGGACGCTCTGGGGCCTGATCCAGCATGCGAATGACAATCCCGCCGATGATTTCTGGGCCTATGCGCTGAACAGGTTCGAACGCTGCAAGGCGCTGATGGCGACAGAAGCCTTTTCTCGCCACGTGAAAACCATCGCGGCGGGCGCGCGCTAGACCGATCCGGACGCAAGACAGGCCATCGCCGGCAGCTGGTTGCCGGCAGATTTTGCGCGTCCGTCGCCATGCCGAAGCAAATTCAACAAATTCCCAAATTTTCGTTTGTTTATGTGGAATTTTCTTGACAGGTCAGGCGATGTGAAGAACCTTTGACGGACCGGACGACAGCGACCCAAAAGAAGGTCCATCGATCGGGCTTCAAACCGACGGACAGCTGGATCGCTCGAGGTCCGGCAATGTCGTCCCGAAAAGATAACAGAGGGAAACAGGCAATGCTGAAAAAATTGATTGCAGGCGGAATTGCGGCATCCTTCCTGGCGCTCGCCGCGGCCCAGCCGGCCTTTGCCGAGCCGGAATCGAAGGACCCGATCAAGATTACCCTCAACGACTGGACCGGGCAGCTTCTGTCCTCCAACATCATGGCCGAAGTGCTGAAAAAGGCCGGCTACAATGTCGAACTCGTCCAGGCCGATTACCTTGCCCAGTTCGCAGGGTTGAAGACGGGCGACCTCACTGTCGCCATGGAAATCTGGGCCACCACCGGCCAGGAAGCACTGAACGAAGCCACCGCTTCCGGTAAAGTCGAAAATCTCGGTGAAACCGGCATGCTGGCCCGCGAGGAATGGTGGTACCCATCCTACATGAAGGAAAAGTGCCCGGGCCTGCCGAACTGGGAAGCATTGAAGGATTGCGCCGAAGCCTTCTCGACGGCTGAAACCGCGCCGAAGGGCCGTTATCTTGGCGGTCCGGTGACCTGGGGCGGGTTCGATGAGGAACGCGTTGCGGCTCTCGGCCTCGATTTCGAAGTCGTCCATGCCGGCACTGATGCCGCGCTGTTTGCCGAACTGGAATCGGCCTATCAGCGCAAGGCGCCGATCGTTCTCTGGATCTATTCTCCGCACTGGGCACCGGCCAAGTTCGAAGGTGAGTTCGTCGAATTCCCGCCCTATGAAAAGGCCTGCTACGAAGATCCCTCCTGGGGCATCAACAAGGATGAGGCCTATGACTGCGGCAAGCCGAAGGGCCCGATCTGGAAGGCTGGCTGGGCTGGCATGAAGGACAAGTGGCCGGGCGCCTACAAGGCCGTCAAGGCCTTCAACCTGACCACCGACGAAATGAACAAACTGGTGGCTGAGGTCGACCTCGACGGCAAGAAGGTTGAAGATGTCACCGCAGCCTGGATCTCCGCCAACGAAGCCCGTTGGAAGGAATGGCTGAAGTAATCCCCGCGTGAAGCTGCCGGCGGCCCAGCCGCCGGCTTTTTTCCCAGCAATCCTTATGGTTCCGTGGCATATTTGCGGGACTGACCTTTTCATTCCGAATTGCCGGAACGCCTATGATCCCCAAGCTTCAATGCCGCAATGTATGGAAGATCTACGGCGAGAATGCCGCGAGCCTGCTCGGCGGCGAAACGGCACCCGATAGCGACGCGTTGAACAAGGCTGGCGTGGTCGCCGCCGTCCGCGCCGCCAATATCGAAATCCGGGAGGGCGAGATCTTCGTGATCATGGGCCTCTCAGGCTCCGGGAAATCGACGCTTGTGCGCTGTCTCTCACGACTGGTGGAGCCGACGGCCGGCGAGATCCTGTTCGAGGGCCGCGACCTGCTCAAGGCCAGCCGGCAGGAGATGATCGACATCCGCCGTCACAAGATGGGCATGGTGTTCCAGCATTTTGCGCTTTTGCCGCATCTGACCGTCCTCGAGAATATAGCCTTTCCGCTCGACATCCAGGGCATGGGTCGCAAGGAGCGGGAAGAGCGCGCGCGCCAGGTCATTTCGCTTGTCAGTCTCGAAGGCCGCGAGGATCGCTATCCGCACGAGTTGTCGGGTGGCCAGCAGCAGCGCGTCGGCATTGCCCGCTCGCTCGCCGTCGAACCGGAAATCTGGTTCCTCGACGAACCCTTCTCGGCGCTTGATCCCTTGATCCGTCGCGAGATGCAGGACGAGTTCATGCGCCTGCAGGCAATGCTGAAGAAGACGATCGTCTTCATCACCCATGATTTCGACGAAGCCATCCGTCTGGCCGACAGGATCGCCATCATGAAGGATGGCCAGATCATTCAGGTTGCGACACCGGAAACGCTCGTTCTCGAGCCCGCCGATTCCTATGTCCAGGAATTCACCCGCCATATTCCGCGCGAAAAAGTGCTGACCGTGCGTTCGATCATGCATACTGGCGTTGCCGAAGGCGAGCCCGTTGCCGCCAATGCGCGGATCGCCTCGGTTTCGGAGCGGATCGTTTCCGGTGGCCGGGACCTGCCGGTCGCCGATGAGACCGGCACGATCATCGGTGCCATATCGCCCGGGGCCGTCATCGATGTGCTGATCGGGCGGAAGGTTGCGTGATGGCGCAATCCGTCCCTTCCTCTCGCAATCTCACCCGATGGATGTGGATTGCGCTCGGGCTTCTGACGGTCGTGATGGCCCTCTACGGGCGCGATCTCCTCAATGCGGCCGGACTTGGCTTCTTCGCCAAATATCCCAAGTCTTCCGTCATTCCACTCGCCAAATGGCTGTCGGCGGCCATGAAATGGCTGATCGAGGATGCCTCCTTCGGCCTCTTTTCCTTTACCGATCTCACCCGTGCCATCGCATGGCTGATCGACCTGCCCTATCAGTTCGTGCTTTCGCTGTTGGCAACAGGGTTCAGAAGCGGTTTCGGGGATGACGCCGTGCTCTGGATGCCGCAACTGTCCTGGGTGGCAGTGATCGTCGTCGCGATCATGATCGGTCATTATGCCGGCGGCGTCGGACTTGCGCTTCTCTCGGGCGCCGCCTTTCTCTATCTGGCGCTGTTCGGCCAATGGACAAGTGCCATGGTGACGCTGGCATCGATCGCGATTGCCGTGCCGCTTGGAATTGCCGGTGGCGTCGGGCTTGGCGTACTCGCCTATCGCTCGACCTTTGCGGAACGGATCCTGCGCCCGGTGCTGGATCTGATGCAGACGATCCCGACATTCGCCTATCTTGTGCCGATCCTCTTCATGTTCGGCTTCGGCCCGGTCGCCGCTCTTGTGGCCACGATCGTCTATGCCCTGCCGCCGATGGTGCGCATCACGCTGATGGCACTCAAGGATGTCGATCCGGAAATCCACGATTTCGGCGTCATGGTCGGCACCACCGATCGCCAGATGCTATGGAAGGTTCTGCTTCCGGCTGCCAAACCCGGCCTGATGATCGGCGTCAACCAGGTGATCATGCTGTCGCTCAACATGGTGATCATCGCCTCGATGATCGGCGCCGGAGGATTGGGATACGATGTCCTGACGGCGCTCAGACGCCTGCATATCGGCGAGGGACTGGAGGCCGGCATCGCGATCGTCGTGCTGGCAGTGGCACTCGACCGCATCAGTCAGGCTTTCGCCACCCGTCGCCGGCTGAGCGCCGAGGCAAAACGTGGCGGTCCGCTGATGGAGCGCTATCCGCAGTGGACTCCGGCCGTGATCGTGCTTGCGCTTACCATGGGCCTGAGTTTTCTGCTGCCCGGTTCGCAGAGCTTTCCCGAAAGCCTGACCTTTTCCACCGGCTCCTTCTGGGAACATCAGATCGAGTGGCTGAACGTGAACTTCTTCGATGCATTCGAGGCCTTCAAGGTGGCGCTGCTGCAGAATTTCATGCTGCCGATCAAGAAGTTCCTGCTGTCGCTGCCCTGGGCCTTCGTTGTGCTGCTGATCTTGGCAGCCGGCTACACGTTTGGCGGCTTCCGGATGGCCGTCAAAATGGGGGCGCTTGCGCTGTTCCTCGCTGTGACCGGCCTTTGGGATTTTGCCATGGTCACTGTCTATCTCTGCGGCGCATCGGTGATCATCGCCTGTCTGATCGGCATCCCGCTCGGCGTCTGGGCAGCCGTAAGCCCAATGGCGGGACGGATCATCGGCGGCGTCATCGATACGCTCCAGACCCTGCCGAGCTTCGTCTATCTCATTCCCGTCGTCATGCTGTTCCGGGTCGGTGATTTTACCGCCATGGTGGCGATCGTGCTTTACGCGCTGGCGCCGGCCGTGCGCTATACCGCCTTCGGCATTCGCAACATCGATCCGCAGATCATCGAGGCCGGTATCGTTTCGGGCTGCACGCAGCGGCAGTTGCTTACCCGCATCCGCCTGCCGCTGGCGCTGCCGGAAATCATGCTCGGGCTCAACCAGACGATCATGCTGGCGCTTTCGATGCTCGTGATCACCGCCCTCGTTGGTACCCGCGACCTCGGCCAGGAAGCCTATTCGGCGCTGACCAAGGCCGATACCGGCCGCGGACTGGTGGCCGGCCTTGCAATTGCCGCCATCGCCATCATCGCCGATCGCCTCATTTCGGCTGCCTCGCAGAACCTGCGCAAACGCTATGGACAGTTGCCACGCGCCGAGGGATAGGCCGATCCGGTCTGTTCCTGCGTGATCGTCAATGGAAGTTGCGGCCACCCGGCATCGCCTGCCGTGCCCGATCGGCAATGGCTTTCAGATCCTCCTTGAGTTCGGGTATTTCTGCAAACAGACTGGTCGCCGCAGCCCCGGTGCGGGGACGGATACGGCTTTCCGGCACCGGCCGCCGCACCTCGTCGGCATTGGCCAGGCTCTGGAACCAGCGCGTGCTTTCTCCGAGTGCGGCCAGATGCTCGGACAGATCCATGACATGTTCGGCCACCACATGGATGACGCCATCGGCCTTCTGCACCCGGCCGCGAAGGCCGGTGAGCTTCGCGCCCATGACGATGCTGCGATAGGTTTCGAACACTTTCGGCCAGATGATGGCATTGGCAACGCCCGTCTCGTCCTCGATCGTCATGAAGATCACGCCCTTGGCCGAGCCCGGCCGCTGGCGCACGAGCACGAGGCCGGCTATCGAGACCCGGCGACCATCCGGTACCGTTTCGAGATCGCCGGCACGGATGAAGCCCCGCGCAGCATAATCCTGCCGCAGGAAGGAGAGCGGATGCGCCTTCAGCGACAGGCCCACCGTCCGGTAATCATGCCGCACATGTTCGCTCTTGGGCATCACAGGCAGGCGCACGGCCGGCTCGTTCACCTCTTCGCCCACCGTCTCGAACAGGGGTAACCGCTCAGAGGCGGCTTTCTGATCGAGCGCGCGGACCTGCCAGAGCGCCGCCCGGCGGTCGAGCCCCATGGAACGAAAGCAGTCGGCATCGGCGAGCCGCTCGATGACGGCCCGCGTCAGGCCTGAGCGGAGCCAGAGATCGCGGACACTGCGATAACCATCGCCTCGCGCCGCCACCAGCCGCTGCATGTCGGCCTCGCCGAGACCCCGCACCTGCTGGAAGCCCAGCCGCACCGCATGCCGGCTCCGGATCACGGAGGCCATGCTTCGATGCTGGGGGGCAATGCGCTTCGGCTCATGAACGCCCTGCTCGAGACCGCTTTCCCAGAAGGAGAGATTCACATCCGCCTCGCGGATCTCCACCCCATGCTCGCGTGCATCGCGCACCAGCTGGCTCGGCGCATAAAAGCCCATCGGTTGCGAATTGAGGATGGCCGCACAGAAGACATCCGGATAATAGGCCTTCAGCCAGCAGGAGGCATAGACGAGGAGCGCGAAGGAGGCCGCATGGCTTTCGGGAAAGCCATATTCCCCGAAACCCTCGATCTGCTTGAAGCAGCGTTCGGCAAAATCGCGTTCATAGCCGTTGGCGACCATGCCCTCCACCATCTTGCGCTGCATAGTATGAATGGTGCCCACGCGCCGGAAGGTGGCCATGGCACGCCTGAGCTTGTCAGCTTCGGCGGGCGAAAACCCGGCCGCGACGATGGCAATCTGCATCGCCTGTTCCTGAAACAGAGGCACACCGCAAGTGCGGCCCAACACCTTCTCCATCTCGGGCTTCGGGAAGGTGACGGGCTCCTTGCCCTGCCGCCGCCTGAGATAGGGATGCACCATATCGCCCTGGATCGGACCCGGCCGGACGATCGCCACCTCGATGACGAGATCGTAGAACTTGCGCGGCTTCAGGCGTGGCAGCATGGTCATCTGCGCCCGGCTTTCGATCTGGAACACACCGAGCGTATCGGCCCGGCAGATCATGTCATAGACCTCCGGCTCTTCCGAAGGGATCGTGGCCAGCGACAATTTGCGATCATAATTCAGTTCGAGCAATTTCAGCGCCTTGGCGATACAGGTCAGCATGCCGAGTGCCAGAATGTCGATCTTGAGAATGCCGAGCGCATCGAGATCATCCTTGTCCCACTCCACCATCGTGCGCCCCTCCATCGCCGTCGGCATGATCGGGACGACTTCATCGAGCCGGTCGCGGGTGATGACGAAGCCGCCGACATGCTGGGACAGATGGCGTGGAAAGCCCATCAGCATGGAGGCATAGGTCAAGACGCGCTGAGTCAGCGGCTCGCGCACATCAAGGCCCGCAGCCGTTGCCTCCCGCTCCTTCAGCGCCGCCGTCGACCAGCCCCAGACAGCACCGGACAGGGCCGATTGGGCATCCTCGGAAAGGCCGAAAGCCTTGGCAACCTCGCGACCGGCCGAGCGTGCCCGGTAGGTGACGACGGTGGCGGCAAGACCGGAATGGGCATGGCCATAGCGCTCATAGATATGCTGGATCACCTCCTCACGCCGGGCATGTTCGAAATCGACGTCGATATCGGGCGGTTCGCGCCGTTCGGGCGAAATGAACCGTTCGAACAGCAGATCCGTCAGGTTCGGATTGACCTCCGTGATGCCGAGGCAGAAGCAGACGGTGGAGTTGGCCGCCGAACCCCGGCCCTGGCAGAGAATGTTCTGCGACCGGGCATAGGTGATGATGTTGTAAACGGTAATGAAATAGGGCTCGTATTCGAGTTCGCGGATGATGGCGAGCTCATGCTCGATCTGCCGCGAAACCTTCTCCGGGATCCCCTCTGGATAGCGCCATTCGGCCCCGGCCCAGGCCAGCCGCCGCAGGGCAATCGCGGGGGTTTCGCCATTGAGGGATTCGTCCGGATACTGGTAGCGCAATTCCTCGAGCGAGAAGGAAAGGCGGGCAAAAAATTCCGATGCCGTCGTGAGCGCCTGCGGATACTGCCGGAAAATCCGCTCCATGTCCTTTTCGCCCTTCAGATGCCGCTCCGCATTGGCAGCCAGCCTCAGACCGGCATTGTCGATCGTCACATGCTCGCGAATGGCCGTGACGACATCGGCAAGCGGCCTGCGTGCCGGCTCATGCATCAGCACATCGTTGGTGGCGACCAGGCGGATAGACGCCTGTTCGGCCAGCACCTGCAGGCGGGCAAAATTCAACCGGTCATGCCCGTCGTAACGCGGTGACAGGCCGAGATGAACGTGATCGCCAAACCCCTGCCGCAGGCCGGCGAGCAGGCTGGCAAGCGCTGCCTGCTGGTCCGGCTGTTCAATGCGACCGGGCATGACCGCAAGCATCATCCCCTCGCCCCAGTCTTGCAGATCGGTCAGGTTGAGGATCGGCTTACCCTTGTCCGCCCTGAGATTGCCGAGGCTCAAGAGACGGCAGAGATTTCCCCAGCCGGCCCGATGACGCGGATAGGCGAGAATGTCCGGCGTGCCATCTGCAAAGACCAGCCGCGCACCGGGCTGGTAGCACAGACGCGCCTCCTTTGCGGCCTGGTGCATCCGCACTACCCCCGCGACCGTGTTGCGATCGGCAAGCCCCACCCCTGCAAGCCCAAGCCGATGGGCGGCGACGGCCAGTTCCTCAGGCTGGGAGGCGCCTTCGAGAAAGGAAAAATTGCTGCGGACGCCAATCTCGACATAGGTCATGCAAAGACCCCATGCATGAACCAGCGCGGACTGTTCGTCTCGCGTTCGTAAAGCCCTTCGCGATAGAGCCAGTAGCGGCGGCCGGCCTCGTCCTCGACCCGGAAATAGTCGCGCGTTCGGGCATCCTCGCCGTCCACCCACCATTCGGGCGCGATGCGTTCCGGCCCCTCCGCCCGCTTGACGCGGAAGAAGGCGCGGCGCCAGCGGAAGGTCGCAGGCGGCCCCTCCGGCACGCTGGCGGTCGCCTCGACCGGTTCGGCATGCTCAAAGAGACGCAGCGGCCGACTGGCCGGACCGGAGGAGCCACTGATCCCGGCGAGATCGATCTCCTCGACCGGAACCATGGCGCCCGCGCGCTCCGGCATATGGCTCGCAACGGCCACAGGCAGTGAAAAGACGCCCGGGCCGAAGCGGGCCGACATCTGGTCGAGAAAATCATTGAGCCCCTCGTCCTGCTGGCCGCCGCCGGAAAAATCACCCTGCTTCTGGCGATATTCCGCCGTTTGCAGAACATTGAGACGCAAGGTCTCGAAGCCGTAACCGGCATCGAAATCATCATGGATGGCGGCGAGGCGAGCCGAAAAGAGCGCGCTGATACGCTCGGCATCGCGCAAGGGCGACGAACTGCCCGCAGTCATGCGGAAGACGCGGCCATCGACGCGGAACAGCAGCATCTCAAAAAGGCGACCACCTTCGCCGCGCGCCTCCAGGCTCTGGCGCATCGGTACGGCCAGCTTGCCGATCAGGGCCAGGATATCCTCTTCCGACACGACGGGCGAAGCCAGACGGCGCTCGCAGGAGAGTGCGGCAACCGGCCGGCGCGGTGAAATCGCCTCTTCCTCCAGCCCGAGCGCCTGATCGAGCCGGAGCATCAGTTCGGTCCCGAACCGCCGCGTCAACGGTGCCCGCGGCTGGTCCATCAGGTCGCCCACCTGCCGCAGGCCGGCCTTGACCAGCAGTTCCACGGTCACAACCGGCAGCCGCAGCGCCTTGACCGGCAGCGGCGCAAGCGCCTCGCTTTCCTCCTCCGGTACCACGATCTCGCGGCGACCGAACCGCGCCAGCCCGTGCGACAGGCCCGGCGTCGAGGAGATCGACCCGCGGGCGCTGATCCCCATATGGAAAAGCCGGTTCAAGGCATCATCGAGGAGCGCCTTCTCGCCGCCGAAAAGATGCGCCGAGCCGGTGATATCGAGATAGAGCCCATCCTCGCCGTCGATCGCCACCAGCGGCGTGTAACGATCGCACCAGTCGGCGATCGCTTCGAGAAAGGCGCGATCGGCCTGGGGCTCGGCTGCCACCACATCGAGGCCGGGGATCATGGCACGGGCATCGGCCACACCCTGGCCTGGTCTCAGCCCGACACCGCGCGCCGCCTCGTCAAGCGCGCTCAGGCGCATCGCATTGCCGCTGCGGGCCGCACAGACGATCGGCGGATGATCAGGACGCCCGGTCGAACGCCAGGATCGTCCCCATCGTGCCCGGGCGATCCGGTCGGTCGCCAGATGCGGAAAGTGCAACGCCAGCAGGCGGGTTTGCCCCTGTGTGGAAAACAGGGTCCGGCTCGGATCGGGACAGAAGACAGTCATCGGCATTCCACTCCAGGAAAAAACTCTCGAAAATCGGGGTGCGGCTTTTCTCGATATCGATGCGGAAAACCGGCGGCCCGATGCTGGCGGCAAACGACGTTCCATCCGGAAGCCGGCAAGGTGCGGCGCGCGCAGGCGTGGCGCGGAACCGCAAAAGCGCGCTCGAAGCCTCTTCCTCGCCCCTCTCCCGCAACAGCAGCAACGGCCGCCGGTAGGCTCGGGCTCTCAGATGCAGCCGGCGGCTTTCCGTCAGGCCGAGGCCACGCGGATTGCCGTTGACCTCGAGGATCACGGCGGCAAAGGCATCGACCGTCAGCGCCATTTCGGCGATCATCAACGCATCGGTGAGATTGCGCGGCGTCGCATGCACCATGCCACCCGGCTTCATGCCAAAGCCGACTAGGCCCGGTCCGTAAGGCCGGCCCGTTTCGTTTGCCTGCAGCCGATCCGCAATCCAGAGAATGCGGGCGCCGCTGCCTGCGCGCCCCTGCCTGACCGCCATCAGCGCGAGCGCCAGGGCGAAAGCGCTTGCCGCACCATTGTCGCGCGATTCCGCCGAACGGATCTCATGCAGCGCGCCTCTCTCGATCCCGCCGCCCAACGCATGGTCAAATGGCTCGGCCCCGGTCCGGATCAGGTTCGGGATCGTCTCAGGCGATTGCCAACCCTCACCATGACGCGCCTTGCGGCCAAGAGTGGAGGTCTTTTCATTTTCCAGCCGGTTGATCTCTGTGCGCAAGGCGCAAAGCGTCTCCTGCGCCAGGACAGACGTTGCCATGGCGGGCGCTCCTATATTTGTTCTTGTTATGTTCTTATAGATTCCAGAGGATCAAAAAAGAGTCAAGGTTCAAAATTGTGAATTTATTCCTTGCTCGAGCGACAAAGGCCGCCACAGGGGCGGCCTCTCGAAACATGATAGGTGAGACTTGGTCTCAGCTCGGCATCCTGCGGCGCACGACCATCCAGTCGATCCGCAACCGGTCGCGCAGCCAGGGCCACAGACCCTGCGGCGCAAAGAGCATGGTGGCAACGGCAACAGAACCCATCGCGACCCAGAACCAGGTGCCCGACAGCGGAAAGACGACCGTCAGCAACTGTCTCAGTGCAAAATAGATCAGGGTTCCGATCACCGGCCCTTCCAGTGTGCCGATGCCGCCGATCACGACGACGAAGGTCATGATCACCGACCATTCGCCGGAAAAGGCATTGCCGGGCTGCACCACGAGGCCACCGAGCAGCGACAGCCCCCCGGCAAAGGAACATCCCGCAGCCGAAAGAATGAACACGATGAAACGGTTGCGCCAGACATCCACGCCGATGGCTGCAGCCGCCAGTTCATTGTCGCGCACGCACATGAAACCGAGCCCGAGCCGCGAACGCAGCAGCCAGAGGCTACCAAGAACGGTCACCAGCACGCCGATGCCGCCGATGATGAACAGTTGCGATTCAAAGCGCATGAAATCGATGAGATCGATCCGCTCCAGCGAAACGCCGGTAATCCCGCCTAAGGCATCGGTCTTCTGCACAGCGATCGACAGGATTTCCGCCAGAACCCAGGTCGCAATCGCGAAATAGGCATCGCGCAGGCGAAAGAGAACCGGAGCGATCAGCGCGGCAACCAGCGCACCGAACAGCATGGCGGCAATCAGCCCGGTATAGGGATGCAGGCCCGTCTTGTTGGAGAAGATGAACAGCACATAGCCGCCGGCGCCGAAAAATGCCTGATGGCCGAGCGACATCAGCCCGGCATAACCGGCAAGCAGGTTCCACATCGAGGCAATCACGATGATCACGAACATTTCGGTCGCCAGATGCAGGCTGCCATCCGACAAGGACAGGGGGGAGGCAACCAGGAACAGGAGGAAGGCGGCGAAGGGAAGACCCCTCAAAATGGTGGCGGTCATGCGCGCGCTCCCAGAATGCCGTTCGGTCGGATGACGAGGAACAGGAAGAAAAGCAGATGGGCGTAAAGCAGGCCCGAATTGGCATCGAACTGGAAGGACAGAAGCTGCACCACACCCAAAAGGATGCCGGCAATCAGGGCGCCCCAGAAGGAGCCGAGCCCGCCCAGAACCACCACTTCGAAGGCGATGAGAATGCGATCGGTGCCCGAGGTTGCCGAAAAGGATGTGCGCATCGACAGAAGCACACCGGCAACGGCCGCCATGACGAAGGCAAGCCCCATCACCAGCGCATAGACCCGCTTCGGATTGACGCCCATCAGACGCATGATTTCCGGATTGTCCGCCGTCGCCCGTACCATGCGTCCGAACATCGTGCTCTTGATCAGATATTGCAGCAATCCGAACAGCACGATGGAAATCGCCAGGGTGATGATCGGCAGGAGACCGATATGGACGCCGGCGATTTCAAGCGAGGCCTTGGCAATCGGCCCGGCATCGATCGCCATCGGATTGGAGCCGAATTCCGCCAGCATGAGGTTGCGGATGACGATCGACAGACCGAAGGTCACCAGCATCGGCACAAGCATGTTGCGGGATTCGACCACGCGATTGAGCAACACCGTCTGAAACAGCCACCCGGCCCCGAAGGCGAGAACCATGATCGGGATGAGCGTGACGAGCGGATTGACCCCCGGCAGCAGCCAGCCGAAAACGACGCCGACAAAGGCCGCCCCGACAATGAATTCGCCATGGGCGACATTAATGACACGCATCACGCCGAAGACCAGCGCCAGGCCGAGACCCAGAATGCCATAGAGCCCGCCAAGCAGGATGCCGTTGATGATGGTTTCCAGCCAGACCATGGCTCACTCTCCGAAATAGGCGGCCGTCAGCCGGTCCATGTCGATCTCGCGCGAGCGGCCCTCGAGCGTGATCTTGCCTTTGAGCAGACACATGACCCTGTCGGCAACCGAAAGCGCGCGATTGATATCCTGCTCGACCACCACCAGCGCCGTGCCTTCCTGGCGGATCGTGCCGAAGGAATCGTAGATCTGCCCGACCACGACCGGGGCAAGACCAAGTGAAATCTCGTCGCAGAGCATGACGCGCGGATTGGACATCAGGGCACGTCCGATCGCCACCATCTGCTGCTGGCCACCCGAAAGCGTCGTGGCCATCTGGTTCCGCCGTTCCTTGAGGATCGGGAAAAGGCCATAGACCCGCTCGAGCGACCAGGGACCCTTTCGCCTCGTCAGGGTCCCCATCGTCAGATTTTCCTCGACGGTCAGCGAAGCAAACAGCATGCGACCTTCCGGCACCATGGCAATGCCCGCCCGCGCCAGGCTCTCGGCTGTCAGTTTGAGAGTGGAACTGCCGTCATAGCGGATATCGCCGCGCAGCTTGCGGATGAGCCCGGTCAGACAGCGCAGGGTCGTCGATTTACCCGCACCATTGGCACCGACAAGAGCAAGGCACTCCGTTTCGCCGAGCGCGAAATCGATGCCGAACAGCGCCTGCATGTCGCCATAGAAGGCCTCGAGTTTTTCCACCTCAATGATCGGCATCGGCAGCAAGCCCCATGTAGATTTCCTTGACCACGGCCGAGCCCATCACCTCCTCCGGCGCACCTTCCAGGAGCTTCTTGCCGAAATGCAGCACGATGATGCGGTCGGCGACGGATTTGAGCGCATGGGCGATATGTTCGATCCAGATGATGCCATGGTCGCGCTTCAGATCCCGGATCGTTTCGACGAGATTGAGAACCTCACGCTCGGTCAGGCCGGCGCCGATTTCATCAAGCATCAGCAACTTGGCACCCGTTGCCAGGGCCTTGGCGAGTTCGAGCCGCTTGCGATCGAGCAATGTCAACGAACCGGCGAGAATATCGGCCTTTGCGGCCAGTCCCGTTCTCTCCGCCACCTCGCGCGCCTTTTGCCGCGCGACGTTGCCGGACAATCCTGCTCCAAAGCCGGTAGCCGCAAGGATGTTTTCATAGACGGTGAGACCGACGAAAGGCTGCGGAATCTGGAAAGCCCGCCCGACGCCGAGATGAACGCGCTTGAAGGCCGGCAAGGCAGTTACGTCGCGACCATCGAGAACAATCCGGCCGGAATCCGGCGTCAAGCTGCCCGCGATCAGGCCGAAGAGCGAACTTTTGCCGGCACCGTTCGGGCCAATGACCCCGATACATTCGCCGGTTTCAATGACAAGATCGACATGGTCGGCCACGACAATGGCCCCAAAGCTCTTGTTGAGATCCCTGACTTCGAGAAGCGGCACGATCATCGTCCATTCAAATTCAGTTGCATCCATGGCAGCGGGCAGATGCACCAGGCACCCGCCCGCCAAACCTCAACAACTATCTCATCAATAAGCGATCGGCAGCAACTGCGAGGAAACCGGAACATCCGGATTCGTCGAATTGTCAACGACCTTGAGATCGAAGGGGAACTTCGCATCCCCGGTTTTCTGCCACTGGCCGCCGGTAATGTGCGTCAGGCCGACATTCTTCAGCGGCGTATTCTTGAAATCGACCTTGCCGACAACCGTATCCAGCGTCAGGCCGGCAATGGCATCGCGGATCGCCACCCTGTTCTTCGGATCGCCCGAAGCTTTCAGCGCCGCAATACCCACCTCAAGCAAGGCATGGTCATAGCCGAGCGGCTGGGTCCACTGCTTGCCGGTCGCTGCCGTATAGGCATCGGCAACATCCTTGGCGGATTGACCGGTGAGCGAGGATTTGAACGGGAAGGCCGGTGTCCACCAGACTTCGGTCGACATGCCATCACCGCGCACACCGAGGTTGTTCACAGACGATGGGAACAGCAGACCGGCGGCAATGGTGCAGATCTTCGGCTGGAAGCCGACCTGCGCCGCCTGGTTCCAGAAGGTTGCGAGATGATTTTCGAAGGCATGACCGGCAACGATTTCGACACCGGCTTCCTTGAATTTCGCGATCTGGGTGGAGAAATCATCCGTATCCATGCGGAAGAGACCGGTATCGATAACCTCGAAACCTGCCGCATTGAAGGCGACAGGAAAGCCGCGCTCCGGATCCGACATCGCACGACCGCCATCATTGTCGGCATAGAGGGTTCCAACCTTCTTGTTGGTCTCCATGCCGTTCCACATGTTGGCATAGACAGCGCCCAGTTCATCCGCACCCCAGAAGAAGTGATAGGTGAAGGGGAAGCCCTTGGCCGGATCGTAACCACGCTGGAAGGCCCAACCCTGCCAGGGACCTGCCGTCGAAATCTGCGGAATACCGCGCGCGTCAGAGAGGTTGCCGATCGCCGTGCCGCCTTCGGCATCCGAAACCAGAATGATATCCGGCTGGTCGTTGAGGATCAGTTCGTTGCCAACCTGAAGCGAACGGGTCGGGGTCGACTGATTGTCCTTGACGATGATCTCGACGGCATATTTCTTGCCGCCAACCTCGATACCGTCTTTCAGATGTTCGCGGACGCTGTCGATTGTGAACTGCGTCGACTCGCCGAACGAAGCCCGAATACCGGAAAGCGGCACGATGAAGCCGATCTTGATCGTCGCTTCCTGCGCCCGCACGATGTTGAACGACGGCAAACTCATGGCGGCAGATGCAGCCGCGACCTTGCCCGCACTCTTGAGCACAGAACGGCGGCTCATCTGGCCATCGATGATTGAAGACAGAATCTTGTCAGTCATGAATTCCCCCCATGTTTCGTCGGCGATGGGGCGCTAGCCCTTACACCTGCACCGCCCTCCTACCGGCGACGCCTCATGAGCTTATTTAAACACTCAACCAATTGCGGTAAAGCGATTTGTGTCTGAGAGCACCTATCGGTTCCATCGATACATCCAAAGAGCACTCGTCTATAGGACGATTGAAACCAAACGCGCCCGAAGGCATAATCGAATCACATTGATCAAGGGAGTCCGCAGTGTCGAAGGCAGGTCTGAAGCAAGCAAAGCGGGGCGGCACCGCACCTATGACACGCGCCAACGGCGACCAGACCAAGGAAAAAATCCTTGATGCGGCCGAGGAACTGTTCGGTGAGCAGACGTTCGACACCGTATCGCTGCGCGATATCACCAACCGCGCCGATGTCACCCTGGCTCTTGCGAGCTATCACTTCGGCACCAAGGACAATCTCTTTGCCGCGGTGGTGGCGAGACGCGTTCACCTGCTCAACGACATGCGTCGCGAGCGTCTGCGTGCGCTTGAAGAAAGCGGCAATGTCACGGTCGAAAGCCTGCTCGACGCCTTCATGCTGCCTCTGTTTCAGCAAATGCAAAGCGGCGACGATGGCTGGCGCGCCTATGTTCATGTCATTTCCAAACTGGCGCTGACCAACCGCTGGCTAGACCTGCTGAAGGAATATTTCGACGAGACGGCCAATCTCTTCATCGAGCGGCTGCGCCCGCTTCTGCCCGGATTGAGTGAGGAAGAACTGATGCGCGGCTTCTCCTTCAGCCTCCAGCTGATGCTGCAGGCCGTCTCCTCCAATCGCCGCCTCGATTCCCTGTCCGGCGGCCGCTTCACCGCCAACAATCTCGACAACGCCTATTCGACATTGTTGAAATACACAGCCGCAGGTCTGAAGGGGCTGCTGCCGACCTGATTGGCGGCGGCCTAGCGACCTTTTTCCAGTGACCTCAAGACAATCATCACCGGAATGAGCCCGGCCAGGATGATGATCATGGCCGGCACAGAGGCATCCTCGACCTTTGCGCGGGACGCGTCCTCATAGACGAGCGTGGCCAGCGTATTGAAGTTGAACGGCCTGAGCAGCATCGTGGCCGACAGTTCCTTGATCGTTTCGATGAAGACCAGAAGGGCCGCCGTCAGCACTGCCGGGCGCATGGACGGGACAAGAATGGTCCAGAGTGTCTGGCTACTTGTGCGGCCGAGCGTACGCGACGCATGGTCGAGATTGACGGGCAGTTTCTGGAAGCCTGCTTCCACCGTTCCTTCCGCCATGGTGAGAAACCGCACGGTGAGTGCGAAAACGATGGCAAACATCGTGCCTGACAAAAGCAGGCCAAGCCGCAAACCGAAGACATCGCGCAGAAACGCGGAAACGAGATTGTCGATCCCCGCAAGCGGGATCAGCACACCGATTGCCAGTACGGTTCCCGGGATACCGTAGCCGAATGCCGCAATCCTCGCGGCAATGCCGGTCGCGCGGTTGCGACCCAAGCGAGCCGAATATGCAAGCAGGAAGGCAAAGCCGACCGAGATGATTGCCGTCGCACAACCGACCAGCACCGTGTTGCCGAGCGCATTCCACAAGGCGGGCGACCCGAAGAGGTCGAGACGCTTGATCGCATAGCTCGACAACATCAGAAACGGCATCAGGAATCCGCCGATCACAGGTGCGAGGCACGCAAGCGTCATCAGCCAGCCCCAGCCTTTTGCCGGGCGAACACGGGTGCTGTCGATCAGCGCCTGGGCGGCTTTGCCGGTATGAAACCGCTGCCGGTGACGTGCATGGCGCTCTATGACGATCAGGGCGCCGATGAAGACGAGCATGAAGGAAGCAATTTGCGCCGCCCCGGCCAGACTGCCGCGATTGAGCCAGGTGTCGTAGATGGCGAATGTAAGCGTGTTGACGCCAAGATATTCGACCGCACCGATGTCGTTCAGCGTCTCCATGCCCACCAGCGTCAAGCCGGCGGCGATCGCCGGTCGCGCCATCGGCAATTGCACGGTGAAGAAAACCCTCATTGGCGATGCGCCCAGGGTCCGGGCAACATCGGCCGCTGAACGCCCCTGCAGCAGGAACAGCGAACGGCAGGAAAGATAGACATAGGGATAGAGCACCGACCCCATGATGAAGACGGCGCCGGATGTCGTGCGGATATCGGGAAACCAGTAATCCCGCGCCGAGTGGAAGCCGAAGACGGTTCGCAGGAGGCTCTGCAGTGGGCCGGCATAATCGAACACCTCGCCGGCGGCATAGGCGGCAAGATAGGTCGGCATCGCCAGCGGAAGAACCAAAGCGACTGTGAGGATACGCCGGAACGGAAAATCGAAGGCCACCGTCAGCCAGGCGGTGAGGATGCCGGTGATGCCTGTCGCCAGCGAAATCAGCACCATGAGCGTCAATGTCCGCCCAAGCGCGCGCGGCAGGACCGTCTCGACAAGATGCGGCAGATCATCCGTGCCGGCCGTTACGCCCATCCAGAGAATGGCGGCCATCGGCAGCGCAATCAAGAAGGATACCGAGATCACAGCGATCTGCAACAGAGGAGACCGCCACCGGCGAA
Source organism: Fluviirhizobium alvei (assembly GCF_030551875.1). Classification (GTDB taxonomy): domain Bacteria; phylum Pseudomonadota; class Alphaproteobacteria; order Rhizobiales; family Rhizobiaceae; genus Rhizobium_E; species Rhizobium_E alvei. The sequence continues at coordinate 554,416 of NZ_JAUOZU010000007.1, forward strand.
GGGGCTGCGGGCTCACCGCAAAGGCTTGGCTTGCTTGATCTGGCAACGCTCTCGTCCGGCTTCATGTTCTCGGCGCCTAAGCCATTCGCCCCGGCGCCGACCACCCATCAATCGCGGGTAAAGTTGAGCATCATGCTCTAATATCACCAGCCTCAATTCGCAAGAACGCGCTGCGGCGGGAAGGTGATTTCCACCAGCGTTCCCTCGTTGGGCGCGGAATGGATCGAGAAGAGCGCCCGATTGGCTTCCGTCATGGCCTTGGTCAGGGGCAAGCCGAGCCCGGTTCCATCACCACGCTTGCGACTGCCCGGAGAAACCTGGCCGAAGGGCTTCATCGCCTGTTCAAGCTCGGCCCGCGACATGCCGACACCGGTATCGCGGATCTTCAGCGACACGGATCCCGACGGTTCGTAGGCCGTCGACACCACGATCTGTCCACCCGGCTGGGTGAAACGGATCGCGTTGGCCAGAATGTTGATCGCGATCTGCTTCACCGATCGCAGATCGGCCACTACGTTCGGGACGGACTGCGACAACGAGGTGCGCACGATCACCCGCTGGGTATTGGCCTGCGGCTGCAGGAGCGACACTGCCTCGGAAATGCAGTCGTTGAGGCCGACGGCAACGAAATCGAGATCCATCTCGCCGGCTTCGATTTTCGAAATGTCGAGAAGGTCATTGACAATATCAAGCACATGCCGCCCCGACCGACCGATATCGGCAGCATATTCGACATAACGGGCATGCCCCGCCGGACCGAAATGCTCGCTGGCGATCATGTCGGAGAAGCCGATGATCGCGTTCAGCGGCGTGCGGATCTCATGGCTCACGCGGGCCAGGAAATCGCTCTTGTGCTGGTTGGCCGTTTCCGCAGAACGCTTGGCAGCGCGCAATTCCTCCTCGGAACGCTTCCACTGGGTGATATCGCGGATCACGGCACAATAGCTGTCCGATCCCGGCATCCGCCCCATGGTCATGAACATCGGGATAAAGCCGCCCGAAGCCTCGCGGCCAATCACCTCACGGCCATCGTTGAGCACGCTGGCCACGCCATGGCCGGCCAGGCCCGCGAGATAATCCTGCACCGCACGCTGGCTCTCATGGGCAAAGAGCATGGCAAAGGGCCGGCCGTTGATTTCGGCATCGTCATAGTTGAACAGCGCACTGGCGGAACGGTTCATCGAGCGGATACGCCCTTCGGTATCGAGCAGGACGACGCCATCCGTTGCCGTTTCGAGGATCGAGCGCAACTCGTCGACCTCGACCGAGAGTGCCGCCAGACGTCTGCGATCGGCGCCATCATCGACGACTGGTTTGGCAACCGACGGGATCGGCACAAGTGCCAGAAGCAGGGCCGCCACACCCTCGTAACGGATTGATTGCAGCCGCGCCGACACCGGCGACTGGGTTCCATCGGCACGAATGAGATAAACGCCCGCCTCTTCGCCCTCGCGGCGCAGGATAAGCGCATCCAGACCTCCGGCAGCTTGGAGCGCTGCAATCCCGTCATAACCCGTCAGCCGGCGGAATTCCGCATTCACCGCAATCAGATCATCGCCGGCGTGAATGAGAATGGCGAGCGGCACCATATCGATCGAAGCAGCCGTCAGGCCGCGCTCCCGGTCCGAGAGGTCGATGACATCGGCGTCAGTGGCGGAATGCGCGGTTTGCTCTGCCTCACCTTCTTCGGTGGAAGGACCGGGCTGCTCTTCGTCAGATGCCGAAACGGGAGCGGCCTCGACCTCCTCCATCACGGAGACAAAATCATCATCCTGCTCGAAATCGCCATCAACCTCATCGCCATCCTCGAAAGGACGACCCACCGTCTCAAGCTGGCGCGCGATCTCACGGAACGCGGCCTGTTCGGCCTGGCTCAGACCGTCACGCGCCTTGGCGCGGCGCTCTTCAAGCAGCACGACCTTTTCGGAGAGGCCGGGCACCAGAGGCGGCACCTCGTTTGTCGCGGCGAATACCGGAACTTCGCCAGCAAAAGGATCTGGCGTATCCGCCATAACGTCTTCATCAGGCCGGGCATGATCGAAACCGGAATCACCCGCCATCTGTTCGCCATCGTCAGCCACAGGCTCTTCTTCGGTCGCGATCGATGCATTGACCACCGGTTCACCATCGCCTGTAATGTCGAAAGCCTCGGAAGCCTCTCCGCCCGTTACAGCCGCGATCGACAGGCCTATAGCGCGGTTGTCGATTTCCGCGTCGTTGACGCGAATTATGCCGAAACCGCGGAACCCGTCGAATTCGCGATTGCGCGAATAGGTCGGCAGCGCCGCCAGATCGACCGGAACCATCAGGTTGGTGCCTTCGATCGGCCAGCGGATGGTCCGGCCAGACCAGGTGTCGCGTCGTTCCAGAAGACCGCGGATCTCTCCGTTCGGATCGAACCCATAATCTTCGGCAAGCAACGCAAAGCTCTTGCCATTGATATCACCGCTCACCGGCCCCACAGTGCGGGCGAATTCCGGCGACACTTCGGAAAAGCGACCGTCCGCACCGAGTTTCCAGACAAACCGGATCGGCCGGTTCTGCGGCTCGAACCGGAACGGTTCGCTTGTGAGCGGGCTTTCCGCATCGATCGTCTCATGTGCTTGCGGCGCCGTCGCGGCCGCATCGGCAATGATGTCCGCTGCCGTCTCCGTCACGTCTTCGGCTTGAGCGACGGGTTCGAATGGCTCATCCGCGACGGCTTCGTCAGCGGCAACCATCTCGGCCGATGCATCATCCTCGCGCTGAACTGCATGACTTACCACATCGTCCAGAACATCATCGGCCTGCGGTGCCTCGCCCTGAATGTCAGAGTCCGGAAACGCATCGGTTTCCTCGGCAACGGGTTCCGCCGTCATGCCGTCGGCCGCCACCTCGGAGACCAGGGTCTCCGGCAATTCAATCACGTCTGCGGCAGCATCGGCTGGCAGCGCTTCAACGATGTCGACTTGGTCGGTGACCACACTATTCCATTCAGGGATGCTCTCGACAACCGGATGATCCTCAGGTTCAGCAAGCGCGAACACCGGTTCGGCAGGTGCGGAAATCGCATCCGCCTCGGGAGGATCCATCAGGCCAAGCACGGTTTCGACACAGAACATCAGGTTGAGCGACGGCTGATCGGACAGTTTGCCGATCGCAGCCGGAAGATAGCCCGCACCCGAAGGGATCGGCCGCTTGATCAGACGATCGGCATCCCGATCGGCAGCCACGATCAGGCTTTTCGCAGTCGCCTCGGAAATGCCGAGCGTTGCAAAGCGCGGCGAAGCGGCCAGAACACGACCTTCTCCATCAAGCACGGCCATGTGCGTATCGGGGTCATCGAACCCTTCGAGCATGGCGGAATAGCGGTGCTCAGGATTGTTTCCTCCCGCCGCCATCGGTGCCGAAAACATGATCACAGTCTCGCCCGGCCGGATGGCAATGCGGCTCACTTCAGCTGGCGTCGTTGTGCTGCGGAAGCCGGAGGCCACGCGCATGGCAAAGCCCAGCCGATCTCCGACGCCGGCCAGTTGACCGACGGCCGAGGAAAGCTGGCGGAACGCCACCCCGTTCCTGTCGGGTCCATTGTCCAGCAGGTCATAGATAAACTTTTCGCCAAACAGTTTCGCCCCGCGACCATTGGCCCAGAGCACGTCGTTCATGTCCTCGGAGAACAGCACGATCGCCTCACCGGCCGCAAAACGTTCGCGAACATCCGGATGCACGGCTATGTCGATGAATGGGTATTGCACCTGGGGCATGGCGGACCTGAAAACGCGGAACCTGAACAAACGTCAACTGCCGCATTCGCGCGATCGTTAACGCATTCTTAATACTCCTTCGCCGCACGGCGGTCCAGAACGGCACGGGACCTATCGCTGCGAAGGGTTAATCATGCTGCATCGCATTATTATGTTGCGCTGCACAATAAACCGTGCTATAAGAATAATCACAGTGATTAATTTGGCGTCCCAACCCATCGCCCTATCGAGAGGTAATAGCATGTCCACGTTCAAGACCGATGACGTTTTCTCCTTCTCCAGCTTCGACCCGAGCAAGTTCACCGAGAGCTTCAAGGAATTCGCCGAAAAGGGTTCCTTGAAGACCAAGGAAACGCTCGCCAAGGTCAAGGAAGCCACCGAAGAAGCCTCCAAGACGGTTGAAGCCACCGTGCAGAACGCTCAGGCGGGCTCGGTCGAGTTCGGCCTCAAGGCAATCGAAATGCTGCGCACCAACACCGAAAACTCCTTCAGCCATCTTGAAGCCCTGCTCGGCGTGAAGTCCGTTTCCGAACTGTTCGAACTGCAGACCGCTTTCCTGCGCAAGCAGGCCGAGCTCGCTGTCGAACAGGCCAAGGCATTGCAGGAGACCTCCAAGAAGGTTGCCGAAAATGTTTCCAAGCCGGGCAAGGACGCTGCCGAAAAGGCCATGTCGTCCATGAAGCTCAACGGCTGATCGGCAAGACCGCATCGATTTCGGAGGGCCGGTTCATTCCGGCCCTTCGCGTTTCAGGTCCCAGGCAAACTGTGGAATTCGTCTTCGAGACAAAAATCCTGACGAAAGGGCTTGAAAAAAAATCCGTCGCCCCGTATGTGACCCCCACGAATGCGATTTGTCGCAGACAGTCATGCGGTTGTAGCTCAGTTGGTTAGAGCGCAGGATTGTGGCTCCTGAGGTCGGTGGTTCGAATCCACCCAACCGTACCACTCTTTATGCAAAGAATTCAGCCACATTATGCCGCGACGCGGATGCGTCTTGCCGCACAATCACTCCCTCAAGAATTGCAGTAACCAACGCGTCAGCGGATCCTGGTCGTTGCGGCGATGCCAGAACACCGAAACCGGAAAGCGTCGTATATCGAGCGGAGGCTCGGCTACCGCCAACCCGAAGCCGGGCGCGAAATCCCGGGCAATCCGGCTCGGAACGGTTACGATGGCATCGGATGAGGCAACGACCGCAAACGCTGGCAAAAACGAGGGCAGTCCGAGCACGATGCGCCTCGTCCTGCCAAGCGCTTCCAGCCGGTCGTCTACCACCCCGCGCAAATCGCCGCCCGGAGAAACGAGAACATGGTTTGCCGCGCAATAGGCATCCAGTGACAAATCCGGCGCGTCCGGCAGTATTGCCGGTTTTCCGACAACGAGAAACGACTCATCATAGATTTTCTTGCGGATAAGGACGTCCGGCGCCTCCCAGACATAGCCGAGTGCCAGATCTGCCCGCCCATCCACCAGCGCTTCGACCGCCGCGCGACGACCAAGCGGAATCACCGAGAAAGCCAGCTTTGGTGCCAGATGCGCCACACGTTCGACCAACCGTGGCACCAACACGGATTGTTCCGCATCGAGCGCGGCAATGCGAACAACACCTTCCGCCAGTGTCGGCTCGAACGCACGCGCTGACTTGAGAGCCGAACGCAGCGCCGAGACCGCCTGGGCCACTGGCAATTCCAGCGCCAGAGCCGTTGCCGTTGGCTCCATGCCATGAGGCAGGCGAAGGAAAAGCGGATCCCCGAAGACATCCCGCAGGCGCTTCAAGGCCTGACTGATGGCCGATTGCGTGAGGCTGAGTTCGGCCGCGACCAGTGCCGCCTTCCGGTGACGCAGAAGGCCGAGAAACACCAGGAGCAGGCTCAGATCGAGCCTTCTGAGTTGAGAATCACTTAAATCAGACATTAGGCGAATTCGTTTTCTCTACATTCCGCTTCGTCATACCTTACCCGAACGGAAAGCAACAGGGAGAATGTCCATGCGGATCGCAATTATCGGAACGGGCAATGTCGGTTCAGCTATCGCCCATGGCCTTAAGGGCAAGGGACACGAAATGATCATCGGCACGAGAGATCCGGACGCGGCAGAGGCGAAGCAACTGGCGTCGGAAACGGGAAGTCGTTCAGCTCTTCCCGCCGATGCCGCTGCAATGTCGGATGTCATCATTTTTGCCCTGCCCTGGAAAGCGGCCGAAGCGGCAACAAAAGGCCTCGGCGATCTAGTCGGCAAGGTGGTCATCGACTGCATGAACCCTATCGGCATGGTCAATGGTGCTCTTGGCCTCGTCGTCGGCCACACGTCCAGTGGCGGGGAAATGGTGCAGACCTGGCTGCCCGAAGCGCATGTGGTCAAGACGCTCAATCAGGTCGGGGCCGAAATCATGGCGAAGAACGATCATCTGCCCCATCGACCGGCCATGCTGATGGCCGGCAATAGTGAGACAGCGAAAGAAAAGGCTGCAGCCCTGCTCGCCGATCTCGGTTTTGCACCACTCGACGCAGGCGACATCACGAAGTCCCGACTGCTCGAACCCTTCGCCATGGTCTGGATCAATCAGGCTCTCTTTCGCGGCAAGGGCCGCAACTGGGCGTTCGCCGCCGTCGAGGGCCGAGCCCCTCTTCCCGACTATCATGAATTCGGAAACCGCCATGTCTGAAACCGCGACAATTGTCATGCGGCGTCGAGTCAATCCCGGTTGCGAAACGGAATAGGAGGCCTCGCTCTAACCGCTGACAGCACACGCTGCCGAGGCATTTCATTTATCCGAAAAAACAAAACCATCTGAAAGGGCAAACCATGTCTGCTTCCATCGACGTCCACAACAGCAAGAAGGTGCTGCTGATTGCGGCCAATCCCGGAATATCGCCCACGACAGGCTGGCCGATCGGCTTCTGGTGGGCCGAACTAACCCATCCTTACTGGACGTTTTCCGAAGCCGGCTATGAAATCGATATCGTCAGTCCGAAGGGAGGCGATCTCGTGGCCGACGGTTTTTCCGATCCGGACGATGCCTCCGGCTATTCGGCTCACGACATCCTGTCGCTCGGATTCAAGACCTCGCCGACCCATGCAGCCCTTCTTAAGGGAACGCGCGCCATTACAGAGGTCGACCCCGCGAAATACGACGCCATCTTTCTCGCCGGCGGACAATCGCCGATGGTCACCATGATCGATGACGAGGCGCTGCATCGCTTCATCGCTCAGAGTTACGAACGCGGAAAGATCGTCTCGATCGTCTGTCACGGAACCTGCATCTTGCTTAAGATACGGCTTTCGAACGGCGAACTGCTGGTGAATGGCAAGACATGGACGGGCTTCGCCAACAGCGAGGAGCAATTTGCTGACAATTTCGTCGGCAAGCGCATCCAGCCATTCTGGATCGAGGAAGAGGCGCGCAAGATCACCGGCACAAACTTCATCGTCAACAGCATGTTCAAGCCCTTTGCGGTACGTGATGGCAACCTGATCACAGGCCAGCAACAATATTCCGGCGCCGCCGCAGCCGCTCTGGTGGTCGAAGCTCTCGGCCGCTGAAACCATTCTGCAGCCGGGGACACCTGCATCGGTCAGGGTATCATCCCGGGTCTAGCCAGCGCATTGTCAAATAAAGGGAGAGATATCCATGTCGGACACTACGACCCATGCCGAACCCAAGAAGGTGAGTTGGTTCGAACTTTTCTTCGATCTGATTTTCGTTGTGGCGGTGGCGGGCCTGACGTCACGTCTGGCCGAACATTATGATTTCAACGGCTTGCTTTCCTTTGCCTTTCTCTTTCTAGTTTTGTGGTGGCTGTGGCTGGGCAACAGTTTCAATGCCAGTCGGTTCTACAGCGATCGACCGGATCAGCGCCTGATCGGCTTTGTGCAGATCGTTGCGGTGGTCTTCATCGCCTATGGTACGGGCGACGCCTTCGGAAATCGCGCCTGGGCCTTTGCAGGTGGCGTTGGCGCTTTCAAGATCCTGCTCATGATCAACTATCTAAGGGAAATCCACAGGCCTGGTTTGCGTCGTCTCGTAAACCTCTATGCTGCCCTCTATGCGCTCCAAAGCGCATTGTGGCTCCTGTCGATCGCAATGGATCCTTCCGTCCGGGTCTGGATGTGGGCTCTGGCGCTCGGCGTTGATGTGGTCACGCCCTTTATCGTGGCCTCCGAAACGCATCGCGCGCCGCCGCATCCCGAACATCTTCCCGAGCGGTTCGGCCTTTTCACCCTGATCATGCTCGGAGAAATGGTCGCCGCATCCGTCCATGCGCTGGATCATGGCTCCGAACTTCACCTGGATACTCTTGTAGCTGCGCTCCTCGGCGTCGCGATCGGGCTCCTCTACTGGATCGGCTATTTCCGTAGCGCCGATGCGATCGGAGAAAGGCGGGTGCGAGATGCGGCATCGGGGCGTCGCCTCCGCCTGTGGGCCTATGGCCATATTCCCCTCTATCTCGGGATTGGTGGCTCAGGCGCCGGGATCGTCTATCTGTCACATCATTTCGAGTTGACCGGACCGGCTCCCTGGATGTTTGCAGGTTCGATCGTGGCAGCGGTGCTCGGGCTTGGGCTGATCCGGAGCGCCAGCGTCCGCAGAGTTGAGGAAGCGGCGTGACGGTCGTTCCGGGATGACTTCGCCGCGTCCGTCGGGTCGATTGACACCAACGGGCTCGACGCTTATTTAGTCATTCGTTCAATCAGCTTCCGGGAGGATTCTATGGCTGACCCATTGATTGCCGTGACGCCGCACCATTTCTGCATCAGCGTCCCCGATCGCGAAGCTGCGATCGAGTGGTGGCAACGGGTTTTCGGTTTCGAGCACGAATTCTCCTTCGAAATCGCCCACATATCGGCCAGAGGCGCTTTCATCCGCCTCGGCGGCATGCGTCTGGAACTGTTCGAGATTGCCGGTTCTGCGGCAGTGCCCGAGGAACGTCGTCTCCCCAACACGGACCTCAAGACGCAGGGCATGAAGCATTTCTGTTTTGCCGTGGAGGATACACAGGCGACTGCAGAAACACTCCATGCGGCCGGGATCGAGATCGTGGGCATCGCCCGTGGAAAGGGCAAGCCGATGTCGCGGGAGGAAGACCCTCACCTGACGGGCGACCGGCAACCGGCAACCGCGATCTTCATCACCGACCCCTGGGGCACTTTGATCGAGATCCTCAATCGTTCCGATTTCCCGGCTTGACCGTCTCTCATCGGCATTCTTGCGATGACAACCGATAGCCTCTAGATCTTTCATCGCCGGATCAGGCGGTGACCATGGATCAGGGGAGCGTCCATTGAACTTCGATCTCGAAGGCAAGCGCCGGAACATTGAAAAAACACTGGCACAGCGCGAAGACCGGGAGGAGGTCTATCGCGCACTGGGGGACCTCGCCGAACGCATGTCACGATCGCGCCATGATCGCGATGCGCCGGTTCGCGAGATCATGGCCAGGCTGGGTGACCGCTGGAGCCCGCTGATCCTCGTCATTCTCGAAACCGGGACCTACCGTTACGCCGAGTTGCGCCGTCTCGTCTGCATTCTCGCATCCGAGCAGAACATTTCCCAACGCATGCTGACCTTGAGATTGCGGGCGCTTGAGCGCGACGGCCTGGTGGTTCGGACCGTGACCCCAACGGTTCCTCCGCGCACGGACTATGCGCTTACCCCACTCGGACAGGAGCTGCAGAAGCTCATGAACATGCTAATCGGCTGGATCAGCAGCCATGAGGCGGATATCGAGGCGGCTCGCAGCCGCTTCGAACGTCAGGACGATTGACCCCGGCCACGGATCGCAGCCGGGGTCGAATAAAGTTTTAGCTGGCCAGGCCCGATAGAGCCCTGTCGAAATCTTCGATCAGATCGTCGCAATCTTCGATCCCGGCGGAAAGGCGAAGGATACCGGGCGTGATCCCCAGTTCGGCGCGGGCTTCATCCGACAGGTTCTTGTGCGTCGTGGTGGCCGGATGGGTGATCAGGCTCTTGGCGTCGCCGAGATTGTTGGAGATCGTCACCACGTCAAGCGCGTTCTGCACCGCGAAGGCAGCGCTCTTGCCACCCTTGAGTTCGAAGGCGACGAGCGTGGATCCACCCGTCATCTGTTTGGCAATGATATCGGCCTGCGGATGATCCTTGCGGCCCGGATAGACAACCTTGGCGACAGCCTTGTGCGACGCGAGGAAATCGGCAATCTTTGCGGCGTTTTCGGTCTGCTGTTTGATGCGCAGAGCCATGGTTTCCAGTCCCTTCAAAAGCACCCAGGCATTGAAGGGAGACATGGCCGGTCCGGTATGCCGGAAATAGTCGTGCAGATTTTCATCGATCCATTGCTTGTCGGACAGAACGACGCCACCCAGGCAGCGACCCTGTCCATCGATATGCTTGGTCGCAGAATAGACGACCACATGGGCGCCGAGTTCGAGTGGCTTCTGGAACAGCGGCGTCGCAAACACATTGTCGACCACGACCTTGGCACCGATCTGGTTCGCGAGCTTGGCAACACCGATCAGATCCACCACCTCAAGCGTGGGGTTGGTGGGGCTTTCAAGGAAGAAGACCTTCGTGTTGGGGCGAATGGCGCGCTCCCAGTTGGCAAGGTCCTTGCCATCGATCAGCGTGCATTCGATGCCATATCTCGGCGCCAGCGTTTCCACCACCCAACGGCAGGAACCGAAAAGCGCCCGCGCCGCCACGATGTGGTCGCCGGCCTTGAGTTGAGAGAGAATGGCCGCACTGACGGCTGCCATGCCCGAAGCCGTGGCGCGCGCATCTTCTGCGCCTTCGAGCAGGCACATCCGCTTTTCGAACATGTCATTGGTCGGACTGCCGTAGCGCGCATAGATGAAACCATCGGCCTCACCCTTGAAGCGCGCCTCGGCGGCTTCGGATGTCTCATAGGCAAAACCCTGCGTCAGGAAGATCGCCTCGGACATTTCGCCGAACTGCGAACGCAGAGTGCCACCATGGACGAGTTTGGTCGCAGGCCGCCAATTTTTGGTCATTTCCGGTCACCTCAAATACAAAAACCGGCCGCAAAAGCAGGCCGGTTTCCACTGAACCCGGCCTTTTTAGCTACTTGTTTTACGTGGCTGCAAGCCGGCCGGCCAAATCACCACGGGATAGAGGCGACATAGCTGATCTCGGCGCTTGCGTCAATCATTCCACCTTCCTATGGTTCCCCCGCGGGAGACATCTATGGCTGGAATTTTGGCAGACCGCGCCATCAGGGCGCTTTTTGAAGAGGGGCGCCTGGCGTCCGAAAAGCCGCTGGATGCGGATCAGATCCAGCCGGCAAGTCTGGATCTGCGATTGGGTGCGCGCGCCTTCCGCGTCCGCGCCTCCTTTCTGCCCGGTCCCAATCGCCGCGTGGCCGACAAGCTGTCGCGCCACAGCCTGCATGTGATCGATCTTTCGGAAGGTGCGGTTCTCGAGACCGGCTGCGTCTACATCGTGCCCCTTTTGGAAAGTCTCGACCTGCCGAATGGACTGTCGGCTTCGACCAATCCGAAAAGCTCGACCGGTCGGCTAGACATCTTCACACGCGTGATCACCGATTATGCGCAGGAGTTCGACAAGGTACCGGCCGGCTACAAGGGTCCGCTTTACCTGGAAATCTCGCCCAAAACCTTCCCGGTCGTCGTCCGTCGCGGCTCGCGGCTGTCGCAGATCCGCTTTCGCGATGGCCAGTCGCTTTTGCGGGAAGATGAAATGCTGGCGCTTCACCTCGCGGAAACGCTGGTGGCGGCAGAAAGCCCGGTTATTTCCGGCTCCTCGATCGCGCTCTCGATCGATCTTGTCGGCAGCGGTTCGGATGGGTTGGTCGGTTATCGTGGCAAGCGCCATTCCGCCGTCATCGATGTCGACGTCAAGGCCGCCCACGACATCTATGACTTCTGGGAGCCGCTCTATAGCCGCGGCCGCAACGAGTTGATCCTCGATCCCAACGAATTCTATATCCTCGTCAGCCGCGAGGCCGTGCATGTGCCGCCGCTCTATGCCGCGGAAATGGTACCGTTCGACCCTCTGGTCGGCGAGTTCCGCGTTCACTATGCCGGTTTCTTCGACCCCGGCTTCGGCCATGCCAGCGCAGGCGGCGCCGGCGCGCGCGCCGTTCTCGAAGTCCGCAGCCACGATGTGCCCTTCATTCTCGACCATGGCCAGATCATCGGCCGGCTGGTCTATGAGCATATGCAGGAAGCGCCGCAGGCCCTTTACGGCACGGTTCTGGGATCGAATTACCAGGCCCAGGGCCTGAAACTCTCCAAGCATTTCAAGACCGGGGACTGATACCAAGCACGGACCCGCCGGGTCCCGGCAGCAGACCGATCAGACCTGATCGGGTGCTGCCTTCTTGCCGAGGGCGCGATAGCCGGCGATATCCGGCACATGCGACGTCAGACCGCCATCGCAGACGATCAGTTCGCCGTTGATGTTGCGCGCCGCATCAGACGCCAGGAACGCGACCAGTTCGGCGAGATCGTCCGGTTCCCCCATCTGGTCCCGCAGCGTTTCCTTTTCAACAAGCGTCCGGACGGCCTCCGGGAAGACGCGCCGCACCGCCGGCGTCAAGGTCAGGCCAGGCGCAACCGAATTGGCACGGATACCATCTGGACCATGCGCGGCCGCGATGTTGCGCACCAACTGGATCAGCGCCGCCTTGGAGGTCGAATAGGCATTCTGGACGATATGACCCTGCAAGGCGAGGCTCGACGTCATCGTCACGATTGCCCCCCTTCCCTGCGCCAGCATATGGGGCAGCACTTCCCGGCTGGCAATCATGGTGCCGCGCACATTCACCCGGAACACCCGGTCCCAGAGTGCGGTATCCATATGGAGAATGTCGTGATCATTCTGCCCGACCTCGGGAGAAAGATCGGCAGCGTTGTTGTGCAGGATATCGATCCGACCGAACCGGTCGATCGTCTCGGCAACCATGCGCTTGATCGATGCTTCATCGCCAAGGTCGAACTGGATGGCCAACGCAGTCGCGCCGGTCGCTGCCAGCTCTGCCTCAACGGATCTCGCCGCTACAAGAATGTAATCCGCCAGAACCACTTTCGCGCCGCGCGCCGCCATCAGGCGTGCGGTGGCACTGCCCAGTCCGCCTCCGGCCCCGGTGATGATGGCAACCTGATTTTCGAGCGACAACCGTCCGAGCATGCTCTTCCTCCCCTGTTTCCCTTGGGTTAGCGGGCCCTCGGCGACCCGGCAAGAAGGCACATTTTTGTGCGTCGTGACCTGAGACCCAAATTCCCTCCAGTTTTCGGGAGAGTCTCGGGTTTCTAATCTGGCCTCATGCGGCCTGTTTTTC
>NZ_JAUOZU010000008.1 GCF_030551875.1 Fluviirhizobium alvei
CTAAAGCCTAAAGCCACCGCAGACACCCGCCGTCCACGTCTCTCTTTCTTCCTATCCTACAATCTCAAAGAACTGACAGAAATTCTGTCCATTACATTAGCCCAAAAGGCCAAAATTTCGTTGACTAGGATCAACCGAAACCGGTCAATTTTTTCGTCAATCTCAAGAGCGAGTTCTTTGGTCGCCAGCAGCGCCCGCCGCCCTCGTCTTGACGCAGCTTATAGGCCGGGGGTCTCGGCCTTGTCAACGCGCTTTTTTTCAAGAAATTCATTTTTTCTCTAAGTTATTGAAAATATGGATGTAAATGTGAAGCGGGGCTTGTTGGCTCCTGTTTCGATGCTGAAATTCGTGGAATTTGCGGCCTTTGCGGGTGGAATTGGCTGCGTTCGCCTTTCGGCATGGTTTATGAAAGGGAAAGACATCTCTTCCGATCGATTTCTCTCTTAATGGTGATGGTATGCTGGTTCTCAATGAAGTTGAAACGCGCAAGGCGCTGGCCTTCGACGGGCTGATCGATGCGCTCGCAAAAATGTTCGCATCGGAATGCGTGGCGCCGCCGCGCCACCATCATGATGTGGCGGTTCCTGGCGAAGCCGATGCGACGCTTCTTCTGATGCCGGCCTGGTTGCCGGGTCGCTATGTGGGTCTGAAGATGGTGTCGGTGTTTCCGGGCAACGGCGCGCGCGGTCTTCCCTCAATTTATGGCTCCTATCTTCTCTCTTCGGGCGTGACAGGCGAATTGCTCGCCGTCATCGATGGCGGTGAACTGACCGCCCGCAGAACGGCAGCGGCATCAGCGCTTGCGAGCCGATATCTTTCGCGCTCCGACGCCTCGACCCTGCTCGTATGCGGAACCGGTCGGCTGTCAGCAAACCTCATCGAAGCCCATAGAACCGTACGGCCAATCAAGCATGTTCTCGTCTGGGGGCGCGATGCCGAAAAGGCGCGACCGATTGCCCTGCGCGCCGAAGCCCTCGGGCTTAAAGCAGACGTCGTGACCGATCTCGCGGAGGCGGCCGGTCGTGCCGACATCATTTCCTGCGCGACTCTCTCCTCAAAACCGCTCATCCATGGGGCCTGGTTGCGACCCGGTACGCATCTCGATCTTATCGGTGCCTACAAGCCGACCATGCGCGAAAGCGATGATGATGCCGTTCAGCGCTCCGACATTTTCGTCGACACGCGCGCCGGGGCGCTTTCGGAAGCCGGCGACCTGCTACAGCCGATGGCAGCCGGCATCATCGGCGCAGTCGACATCAGGGCGGACCTTGCGGATCTCGTCAGCGGGCGGCACCCGGGACGATCAAGCCCAGACACCATGACGCTGTTCAAATCGGTTGGCGCCAGCCTCGAAGATTTGGCCGGTGCGATTTTCGCACTTGAGAGCCATAGTCTGCAGCCTGACGGCGAGGGCTGAGTTCGATTATGCCGATGCCATTGCCGCCATTGCCCGTCAGCGAGGTTCTGGACGAGATTTCGGTCGCGCTCGACAAGGGCAATGTCGCGGTGCTTTCCGCTCCACCCGGGGCCGGGAAGACCACGATCGTCCCACTTCATCTCCTGAGCGCATCCTGGCGTCAGGATAAGCGGATCATCCTGCTCGAACCGCGCCGGCTGGCGGCGCGTGCTGCCGCCAACCGCATGGCGTCGATCCTCGGCCAGTCGGTCGGCGAATTGGTCGGTTACCGGATGCGGCTCGACAATCGCATTTCGCGCCAGACCCGGATCGAGGTGGTGACGGAAGGGGTTTTTGCCCGCATGATCCTCGACGATCCGGAACTTTCAGATATTGGATGCGTGATCTTCGATGAATTCCACGAACGGTCGCTCGATGCCGATTTCGGCCTGGCGCTGGCACTTGATGTGCAGGGGGCGCTTAGGCAGGATCTGAGAATTCTCGTCATGTCGGCAACGCTCGATACCGAGCGGATTGCGGCCCTGCTTGAGCAGGCGCCTGTCATTCGCAGCCTCGGGCGGTCATTTTCGATCGACTATCGCTATCAACCACGCGAGGCCTCCGAGCCAATCGAGGTCAGCATGGTGCGCGCGATTGCGGCTGCCCATCGACAGGAAGCCGGTTCGATTCTCGCGTTCCTGCCCGGTCAGCGCGAAATCCAGCGCACGGTGGAGCTGCTCGGAACCAGTCTCGGTGCCGATACGCTCGTGGTGCCGCTCTATGGCAATCTTGATCAGAAGAGCCAGGATCAGGCCATCCGGCCGCCGCCCGCTGGCCAGCGCAAGGTCGTGCTTGCGACATCAATCGCGGAAACCTCGATCACCATCGATGGGGTCAGGATTGTCATCGATAGTGGCCTGCAGCGATTGCCCGTCTACGAGGCCGCCACCGGCATCACACGGCTGGAAACCCGAAAGGTTTCGCGGGCGTCGGCCGACCAGCGCGCCGGCCGCGCCGGCCGCACAGAACCCGGCATCGCCATTCGTCTCTGGCACGAGGGACAGAATGCGGCGATGGAAGCCTTCACACCACCGGAAATCCTGTCGACCGATCTTTCAGGCTTCCTTCTCGATCTTCTCTCCTGGGGCGTCGCGTCACCGCAGGATCTCAGACTGCTCGATCATCCGCCTGAATCGACCATCAGTGAAGCCCGGAACCTGCTGAAAGCGCTTGGCGCGATCGATGCACAAGGTGGTCTGACGGACGATGGGCGCGCGATCCGGGCGCTCGGCCTGCCGCCGCGACTGGCCGCCATGGCCGTCGCTGCATCGCATCAGGGACAGGGTCTCGCAGCAACCGAGATTGCCGTTCTCTTGACCGAACAGGGGCTGGGCGGCAATGCCGTCGATATCGAGGAACGGTTGAGCCGGTTTCGCCACGAGCGCGGCGAACGGGCGGACAAGGCGCGGCGCCTCGCGCGTTCCATGGCGGCCAATCTGCCTGGCCAGCAAAGGGAGGCCGCCGCCGCGCTGCCCGGACGCCTGCTCCTGCATGCCTTTCCGGACCGAATTGCCTTTCGTCGCGGCGGTCGCGGCCGGTTCGTGCTCGCCAATGGTCGCGGCGGCGAACTGCCGGACAGTGAACGACTGGCCAATGCGGAGATGCTGGTGGTTGCCGATCTGACCGGACGGGCAGGCGCACAGCGTATTCTCTCCGCCGCCGAAATTTCGCGCGCCGCAATCGAAGAGGAATTGCCGGATGCGATCGTCAAGGAGGATCAGTGCCTCTTTGATGCCGCGAGCCGCCAGGTTCGGGCCCGTCGCGTCACCCGGCTGGGCGCGATCATCCTCGAAGAGGCTCCGCTGCCCCGTCCATCCGGACCAGCAGCGGAAGCGGCTCTCATTGAGGGAATTCAAAATCTCGGCCTTGCCGTTCTTCCTTTTTCCAAGGCGGCGCTGCAACTGCGCGAACGGCTGGGTTTCCTCCATCGCAGCCTCGGTGACCCCTGGCCGGATGTCGGTGACGAACAGCTGCTTGGATCGATGCAAAGCTGGTTCACACCCTACCAGAGCGGTGTCCGTTCCATTTCGGAGATCGATCCGGGCGGGCTCTACGAGGGACTGATGAGCCTCGTGCCTTACGATCTTCGCCGCGACCTCGACCGTCTGGCACCGACACATTTCGAAACGCCGGCGGGCAATCGTCATGCCCTGGACTATAGCAGCGATGAACCGGTGCTCACGGTGCGGGTGCAGGAACTTTTTGGCCTGAAGACACATCCATCCATTGGCGGCGGGCGTATTCCTCTGTTGCTTGAGCTGACATCACCGGCCCATCGACCGATCCAGACGACACGCGATCTCGTCGGTTTCTGGGCAGGGTCCTGGAAGGATGTGCGAGCCGATATGCGCGGCCGCTATCCGAAACATCCCTGGCCGGAGGATCCGGCCGACGCTATACCGACCAGTCGCGCCAAGCCGCGCGGCACCTGACGGGAGGAATGACATGGCCAGAGACATGACCGGCAGCGTTGCGGAAAGCCGCAAGCTTCGCAACCAGACACTCGTCCGGCTGCGCTGGTTTGCCGTGGGCGGTCAGGCCGTCTCGGTGCTGATCGTTGCCGGGTTCCTGGGCTTCGAACTGCCCCTGTGGCTGTGCCTGGTCTTCATTGCCGCCCTTGCAGGCGTCAATGCCTGGCTGCAATTCTCCTTCCCCGCGAGCTGGCGACTGGAGCCGGAAGCTGCCCTTGCCATGCTTGGTTTCGACCTTCTGCAACTGACGGCATTGCTGTTCGTGACCGGCGGATTGTCTAACCCGTTTGCACCGCTTGTTTCGGTCCCTGTCATCATTTCGAGTGCCGCCCAGCCGCTGCGCTACAGTCTCGGGCTGGTGGCAATCTCGATGCTCTGCATCACGGCGCTCGCTTTCTCGCCCTTTCCGCTTCCCTGGTATCCGGGGATTTCGGTTCCCTATGACCCGTTGCTGCTCATGGGCATGTGGCTCGCAATCGTTTCGACCACCGCCTTTGCCGCATTCTATTCCTACCGCGTTTCGCTTGAAGCCGGGCAATTGTCCGATGCCCTTGCCGCCACCGAACTGGTATTGCAGCGGGAAATGCACCTGTCCGAACTTGATGGCCTGGCGGCTGCAGCTGCCCATGAACTTGGCACGCCGCTCGCCACCATTTCACTGGTCGCCAAGGAAATGGCCCATGAGATCGGGCCCGAACATCCGCTCCGCGACGACGTCCAGCTCCTGATCAGCCAAAGCGAACGCTGCCGTGATATTATGCGACGCCTGACGACGCTTTCGAGCGGCAATGAAGAGCATCTGCGGCTTCTTTCCCTTTCCTCCCTGATCGAGGAAGTGGTGGCGCCCCACCGCAATTTCGGCATCGATATCCGGATCGAGGAAAAAAGCCCGCGTCAGAGCGAGCCGATGGGCAAGCGCAATGCCGGAATCATCTACGGATTGGGCAATCTGATCGAAAACGCCGTCGACTATGCCCGTTCGACTGTCACGATTTCGGTCGAACATACGGCTGATCGCGTCCGCATCTGCATCGAGGATGATGGAGAGGGTTTCGCGCCCGACATTTTGCAGCGAATCGGCGATCCCTATGTGACGCGGCGCTCACCGCAGGCGAAGGCCGGTGGGCTCGGGCTCGGATTGTTCATTGCCAAAACACTTCTCGAACGGTCCGGTGCGACGATCAGCTTTGAAAATGCGCCCGGCGCCCGTATCTGCGTGACCTGGGATCGGGAAAACATGGAGGCGAAGGACTGATTTCATATTGGTCAATCGCACCGGCTTTCTATATTAAAGACGTGTAATCTGTAAGCCGCAAAGGCAGGGAAGGCGGAGAGATGGCTGAGTTGGAGACGAAAGCAGGATCAGCGGACCTGATTGGACCGGACGCGTCTTTGTTGATCGTGGAAGATGATGCGCCGTTTCTCAAACGTCTGGCCCGTGCCCTGGAGGGGCGTGGTTTTCGCGTCGAGGCCGCTGAATCGGTGGCCGAAGGCATTGCCAAGGCGAAAGCCAATCCACCCAAATATGCCGTGGTGGACCTGCGTCTGGCCGATGGCAGCGGTCTTGATGTCATCGAAACCATTCGCACCAAGCGCGACGATAGCCGTATGATCGTCCTGACCGGTTATGGCAACATCGCCACCGCGGTGACGGCGGTCAAGCTGGGTGCGGTCGACTATCTCGCCAAGCCGGCCGATGCGGACGAAGTGTTTGCGGCGCTGACCCGACGCGGGGATGAGAAGATCGATCCGCCGGAAAATCCGATGTCGGCAGACCGGGTGCGTTGGGAACATATCCAGCGCGTCTATGAAATGTGCGAGCGCAATGTTTCGGAAACCGCACGGCGGCTCAACATGCATCGGCGCACGCTGCAACGTATTCTAGCCAAACGGGCACCGAAATAGGCGCAATCGGTTCCTATCATCGACGCTTGGTATTAATCCTGGTTCGGATTTTCGAGACCGAGCGTCACTGAGGCCCATTCGGCATGCATCAGGCGGGTTGCTGCTATCCTCGAGAAATTCAGGGTCATCGATTTGCGGGTCGCGGGCGGCAGCCTGTGCTCAGGGGCGTCCCTGATCATTTCGGCGCCATAGGAATCGGAGAGAAAGAGACCGCATTCTTCCGGAAAGATCTCCGCCGGAACATCCCTCAGCGTTGCGAAGAACAGACGATCGCAATGGGGGCGGTAATCCGACCATTTGTGATCGGCGCGAAAGTCTTCGATCGAAGACTTGATTTCGATGATCCAGATCTCGCCCTTGTCGGAAATTGTCACCAGATCCGCCCGCCTTCCGGTTGGCAGGCTTAATTCCGGAAGCGAGACATGCCGCATATCGGCAAGAAGCCGCTGCATGCCGCGTCTGACAGCGAGTGCGCGCTCGGACTGGCGTCCATCCTTAAGAGGATGGTCACCATGAATCGAAATTAATCCCATGATAACCTTTCGCCAGCTCGCGGATATTGTTGCAAAAAAGTCATGCCGAATTTAATTGCCCTGCAGGTCGCCGATGTTGCAGCGCATATGCTTGCAAATCAGCTGTTAATCGAAAATAAACCATAATTGTCGATGGTCGAACCATCCAGTGTAATTCGCCTACAGATCAAGAGAAACACATGCGCCTCCGCCACGCCTCAACAGCTGCCGGCCTGTTGCTGACCATTGCACTCGCCTCCTGCTCCACGACCACGACCAGCTCCTCGACGGACAGCAAGGTCGAAACCACGCAGATCTTTTCGGACGCCTACGGCAAGGTAACCGACTCCGGTTATGCCCTTCCGGCCATTCCGATCAAACGGGTCGACAAGCAGTTTCATCGTCAGATCGTGAACTACGAGACCAGCGAGCGTCGCGGTACCATCATCGTCGATACGAAGAAGCGCTTCCTTTATTACATTCTGGGCGGCGGCAAGGCTGTTCGTTACGGCATCGGCGTCGGCAAGCAGGGTTTTGCCTGGAAGGGCGAGGCCTATGTGGCCTGGAAGCAGGAATGGCCGACCTGGCATCCGCCGGCAGAAATGGCCGATCGCAAGCCGGAAGTCGCCAAATATGTCGAAAAGGGCATGGAACCTGGCCTGCGCAACCCGCTCGGCGCTCGCGCCATGTATCTCTTCGACGAGAAGGGTCGCGACACGATGTTCCGCCTGCATGGAACGCCCGAATGGAACTCGATCGGGACTGCGGCTTCTTCGGGCTGCATCCGTCTGATGAACCAGGACGTGATCGATCTCTATTCGCGCGTCCGCCCGGGCAAGACCGCGCGCGTCATCGTTCTCTGAGATTTCCGGACCGAAAACATCAAAGCCGCTGGGAATACCAGCGGCTTTTTCGTGTCTCAAAATCCAACGGAGAGATTCATTGCCGGCGATCCATAGCCGGCAATGATTATGGGCCAACGATCAGCTGGCAGCCTTCAGTTCAAGGCGACGGCGGTGCAGCACCGGCTCCGTGTAGCCGTTCGGCTGCGCGCGACCCTTGAATACAAGATCCAGAGCCGCCTGGAAGGCGATCGAGCCATCAAAATCTGCAGCCATCGGGCGATAGAGCGGATCGGCCGCATTCTGCTTGTCGACGATCGAAGCCATGCGCTTCATCGTTTCCATGACCTGATCGGCGCTGATGATGCCGTGATGCAGCCAGTTGGCCATATGCTGGGCGGAGATGCGAAGGGTGGCGCGATCTTCCATCAGGCCAATATCGTTGATGTCCGGAACCTTCGAGCAACCGACGCCCTGATCGATCCAGCGCACGACATAACCAAGAATGCCCTGGCAATTGTTGTCGATCTCGCGCTGGATCTCTTCGGCTGTCCAGTTCGGCCTCACGGCGACCGGGACGCTGAGGATATCGGAGAGTTTTGCCCGCGCCCGGCTCTTCAGCCCCTTCTGGACCTCGGCGACATCGACGCGATGATAGTGGGTGGCATGCAGCGTGGCGGCCGTCGGCGACGGGACCCAGGCGGTGTTTGCGCCCGCTTTCGGGTGAGCGATCTTCTGTTCCAGCATCGCGGCCATGAGATCCGGCATGGCCCACATGCCCTTGCCGATCTGCGCCCGACCCGACAGGCCGCATTCGAGCCCGATATCGACATTCCAGTTCTCGTAGGCTGCAATCCAGGCCGCCTGCTTCATGTCACCCTTGCGGATCATCGGCCCGGCTTCCATCGAGGTATGGATCTCGTCGCCGGTCCGGTCGAGGAAGCCGGTATTGATGAAGACGACGCGTTCGGCTGCGGCCCGAATGCACTCCTTGAGATTGATGGTGGTGCGCCGCTCCTCGTCCATGATGCCCATCTTGATCGTGTTGCGCGGCATCTGAAGCATCGATTCGACACGGGTGAAGATCTCGACGGCGAAGGCCACCTCTTCTGGACCGTGCATCTTCGGCTTGACCACATACATGGACCCCTTGCGGGAATTCATGGCCCGACCACCGGGGCCGACATCATGCAGCGCAATGAGCGCTGTCACGCAGGCATCCATGATGCCTTCCGGAACCTCGTTGCCGTGCTTGTCGATGATCGCCGGGTTGGTCATCAGGTGCCCGACATTGCGCACCAGCATCAGCGAACGGCCCTTGAGCGCTGCCAAACTGCCGTCTGGCCGGGTGATCGCGACATCATCGGAGAGGCTGCGGGTAAAGGTACGGCCTCCCTTCGAGACCTCCTCGGTGAGATCGCCCTTCATCAGGCCGAGCCAGTTGCGATAGACGACCACCTTGTCCTCGGCATCGACAGCCGCCACCGAATCCTCGCAGTCCATAATGGCGGTGATGGCCGATTCGAGACGAACATCGGAGATATGCGCCGGATCGGTCTTGCCGATCGCGCTCTCGGGATCCTGGCGGATTTCCACCAGGAGGCCGTTGTTTTCGAGGAAGATGCCCTGGCCATCCTGATTGATGCCGGCAAACTGGGCCGGATCCTTCAATCCGGTCGCGCCCTCGGCGTTGGTCACGTGCAGGACACCATCCTTCACCGTCAGGGACTGGACCGTCGCCCAGCTGCCGCCGGCGAGCGGTGCCGCCTGGTCGAGAAAGGCGCGCGCCCAGGCGATGACCTTTTCGCCGCGCACCGGATTGTAGCCCTTGCCCTTTTCCGCGCCATCACTTTCCGCAATCGCATCGGTGCCGTAGAGCGCATCATAGAGCGAGCCCCAGCGGGCATTGGCGGCGTTGAGTGCATAGCGTGCATTCATCACCGGAACGACGAGCTGCGGACCGGCGATCGTCGCAATCTCCGGATCGACATTGTCCGTGGAAACCGAAAAGGCATCGCCCTCGGGCAGCAGATAGCCGATTTCGCGAAGGAACGCCTCATAGCGCGCAAGATCGGTCGGCGCACCGTTCTTGCGGTGCCAATCGTCGATCTGCAGCTGCAGCGCGTCGCGTTTTTGCAGCAGAGCCCGGTTCTTCGGCGCCAGATCATGGATGATGTCCGACATCCCGGAAAAGAACCGCTCCGGATCGATGCCGGTTCCCGGCAATGCTTCCGTCAGGATGAAATTGTGAAGCTCGCTGTCGATCTTGAGGCCGTTCTTTTCGATCATTGCCATGATCTTTGTCTCCCGCATCTATCGAATGTCGGGACGACACTGCGATAGCGGCCGATCACAGTCAATTCCGCGCGATCGGCAAAGATTTGTTCCCTTCTGGAACAAATCTCAGGTGATTTTTGGTCGACCCGATGCTGTAGCCACGAAACGTGCCTCAACCAGCTTGCGGCTGCCTTCGATCTCCGGCGCTTCGATGACCTCGTTCATCGAGAGAACCGGCTCTTCGGCCCCACTCGCGATCGCAAGGGACCGGGCTGCTTCAAGCGCTCGCTCGCGTGCCATGGCCAGGGTCTGCGCCTCACCGGTTCGCCGCAGGGTCTCGCCACCACCGGAAACGATATAGATCCCCTCTTCCGGCGAGGTCACGACAACCGTCACCGTCTGGCTGATTTCTCCGGCAACGGCACCGATCGCATTGGCCACGCCGGCATCCGACGGAATGACCGATTCGGCTGCAAGCATTGCGGCAATCGCCGGGTAATAGACATGCGCCGATGCTCCGAGACCGATCAGGGGCCGGTCGAGTGCCATCGAAAACCGCACGACACCCGGTGTCCGGGCGAGCGAGCGCGCCACAGGGACGGACCGGGCGGGATCGACGCCCTCGACCCCATCTTCACCAAGAGCGGCCGCGAGAATGACCTGCGATGATTGCAGCGTCATGCGGGCTTCGATCTTGGCCGCCATTTCTTCCGGTGTATCGGCAATCGGCTTGCCGCTCGCATCGCGGGAGCGCGCCAGGATCTCGAGCCCCAGCCGGGCAGCATCCTTGCGCCATTGGCCCTGGCGGCCAACAAGATGCATCGCATCGGAGGGGGTAACACCGCAAAGATGCACGAGACCGCGCGCGACGAGACGATCGAGCGAGGCCTTCTGCATTGACGTCGTCAGCAGATCGTTGAGGGCAATGGGTTCCTGGCCGATGCGGGCATAAAGCGCCTGGTCGGGATTGGAAAGGCCGCTCGCAAACCGGTCCGGCAGGCCGGAGCGGACGGCAAAGCGTCCATCGTACCGGCCGGCATGGGCCGCCTTCAGCTGGCGATCGAGCATCTCGACCACGCCATCGCCATGCAGATGGGCGATCAGGCTCAAGGGAAGGATGCGGCGCGGACCGAGATTGAGGGAACCATCAAGGCTGCGGATATCGACATGCACTTCGGAATCGCCGCCAAGGCCGTAGGTACGCATGGCCACCGCCTGCACCATCGTTCGATAGCCGCCGACGACGGCACCATTCTCATCAAGCCGCGGCTTGCCATTGTCGAGAATAGCGACATCGGTCGTCGTACCACCGATGTCGGAGACGACGGCATTGTCGAGGCCGGTCAGGAACCGGGCGCCGACAAGGCTTGCTGCGGGGCCGGACAGAATGGTCTCGATGGGGCGCAAGCGCGCCTCGCCGGATGAGATCAGCGCGCCATCACCCCTGACGACCATCAGGGGAGCATCGACACCGCGATTGCGCAGGAAATCCTCGCAGGAGCCGATCAACCGATCGATCATCGAGACAAGCCGTGCATTGAGCAAAGTCGTCAGGGCACGACGCGGCCCGCCGAGCTTGGAGGAAAGATCATGGCTACAGGTGACCGGCAATCCGGTGCGAGAACGGATGAAATCGCGCACCCGCAACTCATGCTCGGGGTTGCGGACGGCAAAATAGCCCGCGACCGCAAAGGCGGAAACCGACTGCGACAGGCCATCGATTTCGGCTTCAAGCCCGGCCATAACGAGCGGGTTCTCATGACCATGGACATTGTGGCCGCCCGGCAGAAACAGAACCGGATCGCTGCCGATCGCAGTCTTCAATCCGTCGCGCTCGAGATCCTCGGGTCCGAAACCGATCATGACCAGACAGACGCGACCGCCCTGCCCTTCCACAAGCGCATTGGTGGCCAGCGTCGTCGAAAGCGAGGCGAGGCGAATATCCCTCGGGTCCGTTCCCGTGTCCCTGAGGACATTGTCGACGGCACCCCGGATCCCTTCGGCGAGATCGTGGCGGGTCGTCAGAGACTTTGCCCGGGCGGTAACGCCCTCTGCGGGGCTGAACAGCACTGCGTCGGTATAGGTTCCGCCAGTATCGATGCCGAGAAGAAATTGGGATGCCACGCCGTTATACCTGATGAAACAACCTGTCGATGTTGGCACGCTTTTCGAGACAGGGCGCACCGACCCTCGGATTATGGTATTCACAAACGAATAGAAAGAGCAGGAAGCGGCAGAATGAAGCGGAAATTGACGAATGACAGGCATGGCATGCGTGCATCTGGGCTAAAGGTCCTGACTTCCATCGGGTTTGCAGTGCTTGCCCAGTGCACGGCGGCATCAGCCGAAGAGGACGAATATGCGCCGCAGCTGCCTGACATGGCCATCTATCAGGCCATGCTGGATGCCAACAAGCAGAGTGGCTGGATCCAGTTCCGTAACTATGACAACCGCCAGCTCGTCTATTTCACGGCGTTGCAGACGATGCGCTGCCGATTGTCGGAAATCCGCTACTCGATCAATTCCGATGCGCTCGACAAGCGCTTTCCCTTGGGCAGTTGCGATCCGCAACAACCGTTCAATATTCCGGCCGATGATCCTGAAAACAAATATATCTATCTCGACCTGAAGCACGAACAGGCGAAGACGATTTCGATCCAGGTGGTGTGGGCCGACGGTTCAGGCAGCGAGATCGTTACCTACCGGCCTTGCGACAATGTCGGCGAATCGACCTGCGCCCGCATCAAGTCGATCAAGAAACCGACGGGGACGCTTTCCGCGCCGACACCTTCAGGTCAATCCCGTTGACCGGCTGGGTGGTCAGCCTCTGGACAGGCCAGGGCTTCTGATCGCCCGCAAGATCGAAGCGATAGCGATGCATCAGCACCGCCAGCGCAATGACCGCCTCCTGCAGGGCAAACGTCGCGCCGATACAGATCCGGGGTCCGGCACCGAACGGCAGATATTGAAAGCGGTGTATACGATCACGGTTTTCGGGCAGGAAACGCTCGGGTATGAAATGACGCGGACGATCCCAATAGAGCTTATGCCGATGCAGTGTCCAAGGCATGATCAGCACTGACGTGCCCGCGGCGAGTTCGAACACACGACCATTCTCGTCGGTCCAGCGATCGTCCTTCAAAGGCATCCGGTTGATCGAAGGCGCTGGCGGGTAGAGCCGTAGCGCCTCCTCGAAAGCGGCGCGCACATGCGGCATGCGCTCCAGCCATTCGACCGGCTCGGCACCGGTCCCGATCACGCTATCAATCTCCTCCTCCATCTTCGCCCGGAAAGCCGGCGTCTCGGCAAGGCAATAGAATGTCCAGGCAAGAGCGCGAGCCGTCGTCTCATGCCCGGCCCCGATGAATGTCAGGATATTGTCTTCAATCTCGTCGCGGCTCAGCCCGTCGTCACCCTCGAGATTGAGGAGCAGGGTGAGAAAGTCATCCGGCACCGCTTCGCCTGTGGCCATTTTCGCTTTTCGTGCGGCCATCGTCTCGGCAACGATGCCGCGGAAGAGGGCCAGCGAGCGTCGGCCCCGTAGCCGGGTAAACCGCGGAACCCAGCTCGGAGCCTGCAGCAGATCCATCGGATCGATGCGGCCCATCGAATGCAGAAGCTGGTCGACCTTATCGGCAAAGCCCTCGGTTCCGGTGGTAATACCACCGGAAAATAGCGTCTCGGCGAGAATTTCATAGGTAAGCTCGGTCATGTCAGTCGCAATATTGACCGTCGCGCCAGAGGCCGCCGCCTTCTCATAGCGGGCGGAGAACTCCTCGGATTTGCGCAGCATCTGCGAGGCGAACCCACGCGCGTGACGGGGCGTGAAAACAGGTGCCATCGCCTTGCGCGAACGGCGCCAGGTATCGCCCTCGGCCGTCAGCAATCCATCGCGAAGGATTGGCCGCAGCACCAGCTGGCGAATAGTCTGCATGCCGTAGTTGGAGGCATTGTCAACCAGGACATGCTTGATCAGACCCGGATGGTTGGCGATCGTGGTCTTCTGGCCAAAGAAGCTGATCTGGATGACGGGGAGCGTGTAGCTCGGTTCGCCCCAGAGTTCGAGCGGATTGCGGAAAAGAACACGAATGATTTCGAGCCGCGATGGCGGCACTGTTCTCGGGATAGGAGCCGGCGCTTCAAACGGTTCGGAACTGCTCTCTTCCTGCATGCCCGAACCCCTTCTCCGTCAAAGCAGATTTTCCAGTTCGGCAAGCTTGTAGTTCACCAGCCAGCCGTAATAGTTTTCTTCCGGCAGAATGAGATCGGCTCCCGAGCGCCCTCGGTTTTTGGCGGCCAACGCTGCCGCACGATCGGCAGAATTGCCGACATTGAAAAGTGTGGCGGTCAAACCCGGATTGCCGGAAATATCCATGCCCGCAATCTTCCGATAATCATCGATCGACATCCTGATCGAGGCAGCCATGAAGGCAAGCGATTTATCCGGATCCATGATCGCCTCATAGACACCGTTGGCATCGGCCGCATCGAGGGCGGGATATCCAGAAACCTTTGAGACGAGATCCGACAATTCCAGCGCCGTCAGCGGATTGATCTGGCCAAGGCCGAATGTCTGACCGGCATAGAAAGGCTGGAAGAAGACGGCCGAAAAGCGATTGTTCGGCCAGTCGATCCCATCGACCGACTTTCCACGAAACGACTGGTCCCAGACGCGCTCGCGACATGTCCAGATCGCATAGGAACCGGACTTGGCCTCGCAGGAAGAAAACTCCTGCCGGGTAACGAAATCGGTGACGGACATTCCCTCATGGGCAAACCGGAAGGAATTTCCGGCATAGGCAGCCGCTTTCACATAGTAGCTCTGCAGCCGGTCGTAGGCATCGACATTGTAGGTATGTTCACCGACTATGGCACCGAGCATATGAATGGGTGCAATGCCATACTGACGGGAAATCGACTTGATCTTGCCGATCAACGCCGTGTCGTTGGCGAGCAGATCGCGAACCTTGGCATATTTGTTTTCGAACGTCGTCTTTCCTGCCTTGGTCCGGCGCTTCGATGCGCCGGGAACCGCCGGTTGCTCGACATGGCGATTGCCTGCCGGAACCTTGGTTACGGCTTCCGCCATGGCTGGCGACAAGCCGATCATCAGCGTGAGCAGGGCGAGCGAGGTGAAACGAAACAAGGCGGGCATTTCCCGATCGAACAGGGTGGAAATCGTTGGTAGCGAATGGCCCGCAATCGTGTCAAAATCAAGAGCCGGCCCTTGTCCGGCTCCCGATTTTTTAGCGGCCGCTTGTGCTAGAGGATGTAACGCGACAGGTCGGTATTGGCCGCAAGTTCGCCGACATGGCTTTCGACATAGGCCGAATCGATCAGCACTTCGCGGCCCGGCTGGTCGGGCGCCTCAAAGCTCAGCTCATCGAGCACCCGCTCCATCACGGTCTGCAGGCGACGCGCGCCGATATTCTCGACCGTCGAATTGAGCTTCACCGCCACATCCGCCAACGCGTCGATCGCGTCCTCAGTGAAGCTGAGATTGACGTTTTCGGTCAGCATCAGCGCGATATACTGGCGAATGAGGCTGGCTTCGGTTTCGGTGAGAATCCGGCGAAAATCCTCTTTCGTCAGTGCCTTGAGCTCGACGCGGATCGGCAGGCGGCCCTGCAGTTCCGGAAGCAGGTCCGACGGCTTGGCGACATGGAAGGCGCCGGAAGCAATGAAAAGGACGTGATCGGTGCGTACCGGGCCATATTTCGTCGAAACCGTTGTTCCTTCGACCAAAGGCAGAAGATCGCGCTGGACACCTTCACGCGAGACGCCAGCACCGACGCCGCCATCGCGAGCCGCAATCTTGTCGATCTCATCGAGGAAGACGATGCCATCGTTTTCCACCGACCTGACCGCTTCGCGGGCAATCTGATCGCTGTCGATCAGCTTGTCGGATTCGTCGGCGATCAACAGGCCGTAGGAGTCCTTGACCGTTGTCTTGACCTTCTTGGTGCGTCCGCCCATCGCCTTGCCGAGCAGATCGCCGATATTGAAGACGCCGACCGTGCCGCCCTGCATCCCGGGCAGTTCGAATCCCGGCCCGGAATTGCCCGAATCAGCGACCTCGACCTCGATTTCCTTGTCATCGAGCTCGTTGTCCCGCAGCTTGCGGCGGAAGCTGTCGCGGGTTGCCGGCGACGCCGTCGACCCGACCAAAGCGTCGAGAACACGTTCCTCGGCATTCAGATGGGCCTTGGCCTTGACCTCGGCGCGCTTCTTCTCGCGCACCAGACCGATGCCGACTTCGACGAGGTCACGAATGATCTGTTCGACGTCACGGCCGACATAGCCGACCTCGGTGAACTTGGTTGCTTCGACCTTGATGAAAGGCGCTCCTGCCAGCTTGGCGAGACGGCGGGAGATTTCGGTCTTGCCGACGCCCGTCGGACCGATCATCAGGATATTCTTCGGCATCACTTCGTCGCGCAACTCGCCATCGAGCTGCTGGCGGCGCCAGCGGTTGCGGAGCGCGATTGCGACTGCACGCTTGGCGTCCTTCTGACCGATGATATAGCGATCGAGTTCGGAAACGATTTCTCTGGGTGTAAAAGTACTCATCAGGATTCCACCAGCCGGTTCGCCCGGCTCAATTGACGGCGTCGAGGGTTTCGACGACCACATTGTGATTGGTATAGACGCAGATATCGCCGGCGATCTGCATCGCCTTGCGCGCAATATCCTCTGCCGATTTATCGCTGTCCATCAAGGCGCGTGCCGCTGCATAGGCATAATTGCCACCCGAACCGATGGCCATCGTGCCATGTTCAGGTTCCAGCACATCGCCGTTGCCCGTCACGGCCAGAGTGATCGACTTGTCCGCGACCAGCATCATGGCTTCGAGCCGGCGGAGATATTTGTCGGTGCGCCAATCCTTGGCAAGCTCCACGCAGGCGCGCTGCAACTGGCCCGGATACTGTTCGAGCTTGGCCTCGAGCCGCTCGAGCAGCGTGAAGGCATCGGCGGTGGCGCCGGCAAAACCGGCAATCACTTCGCCCTTCGCCAGACGGCGCACCTTGCGTGCATTGCCCTTCATGACTGTCTGGCCAAGACTGACCTGACCATCGCCGGCCATGACCACCTGGCCGCCCTTGCGGACGGTGATGATCGTGGTGGCATGCATAGTTCCATAGGGATCGTGTTCGCTCATTCCATGTCTCTGAATTAGAATTGCCGTCCTGTCCGGCTCGTTGGGGATTATGTAGGCCGTCGCCGGCGAAATACAATCACCGGCCCGCAAGCTGCCATTTCGGTTGCTTTTTCGCAGGCGCGAAGCTGGATATTTGCGATCGTCCCTGATAATGAGCCCGCAGATGCCGAGATTGACGGAGTAAGGGCATATGGCTGTAGCCGGTTCCGAGCGCATGGGCACGATTACCCGCAAGACCAACGAAACCGAGATTTCGGTCAGCGTCCGCATTGACGGAACCGGAAAATCGACGATCTCGACCGGCGTCGGCTTTTTCGACCATATGCTGGAACAGCTTTCGCGCCATTCGCTGATCGACATGGAAATCACGGCGCGCGGCGATCTGCATATCGACGACCATCACACGGTCGAGGATACGGGTATTGCGATCGGGCTCGCCCTTGCCAAGGCGCTGGGCGACCGGCGTGGCATCACCCGGTATGCCTCGCTTGATCTCGCTATGGACGAGACGCTGACGCGCGCGGCCGTGGATGTGTCCGGTCGACCGTTCCTGGTCTGGAACGTTGCCTTTTCCGCTCCCAAGATCGGGACGTTCGACACCGAGCTGGTGCGCGAATTCTTCCAGGCCTTTGCGATGAATTCCGGCATCACCCTGCATGTGCAGAATATCTACGGCGCCAACAACCACCATATTGCCGAAACCTGCTTCAAGGCAGTAGCGCGCGTGATGCGCACCGCGACCGAAATCGATCCGCGCCAGGCGGACCGGATTCCCTCGACCAAGGGCACCCTCTAGGAGGTGACGATGAAGCGTTACTATGTGCTCGTTCCGACCGCATCCTGGCGGAAGGAACTTGAGACGAAATTCATTCGCGATGGCTTCTCCTGGATCCGGTTTCTTCTGCCGCTGCCCTGGCTCCTGTTCCGACGGCTCTGGTGGCCGGCAGCGTTTGTCTTCCTTCTCTACCTCTTTTCCATCGTGGCGGCCGACCTCTACAATATGGAAATCCTGCCGCTTGCCTTTTCGGTAATCATCAGTCTCTGGGTCGGTCTTGAAGGTGGGCATATCCGGGCCGAAGTCCTGCGCCGCAAGGGCTGGATCCTCGATGATGTCGTGCTGGCGCCGTCGCTCGATGACGCCGAACTTTCCTATTTCAGCCGCGTTGAGGAAAGCGAAAGCGAGGAAGCCGCCCCGGCAATGACACAAAAGGGCCGGTCGCCCAGTGGCACGGACAGACCCTCGCTCGCTCTTGGCCTGATCGGGCCTTACGGAGGACGCTGACATGCGCGTGGCAATCATCGATTACGGATCTGGAAATCTGCGGTCGGCGCTCAAGGCCTTCGAACGTGCTTCACGTGAATCAGGCCTCAACTATGAAGTCGAACTGACCGACAAGGCCGAGCGCGTGGCAAGTGCCGACCGGATCGTGCTGCCCGGCGTCGGGGCCTATGCCGATTGCCGCCGTGGCCTCGATGCCGTGCCGGGCATGGTCGAAGCCCTGCGGGACGTGGTCGAAAACAAGGCACGCCCCTTCCTCGGTATCTGCGTCGGCATGCAGCTGATGTCGAGCCGCGGCCTCGAAAAGACCGTCACCGAAGGCCTTGGCTGGATCAAGGGTGACGTGGTGCTGATGCAGCCCAACGATCCGTCGCTCAAGATTCCGCAAATCGGCTGGAACACTCTGGACCTCAAGCGGCCGCATCCGCTGTTTGACGGGATCACCACCGGCGAAGCGGGCCTGCATGCCTATTTCGTCCATTCCTATCACCTCGCCGCCGAACAGGCCGCCGATATCGTGGCGACCACCGATTACGGTGGGCCGGTGACCGCCTTCGTTGCGCGCGACAATATGGCCGGCGCGCAGTTCCACCCCGAAAAAAGCCAGTCACTTGGCCTTCGCCTGATCGGCAACTTCCTGACCTGGACGCCCTGACATGATCCTCTTTCCGGCAATTGATCTCAAAGACGGCCAGTGCGTTCGCCTCAAGCTCGGCGATATGGAACAGGCAACGATCTACAATCCCGATCCGGCCGCGCAGGCAAAGGCTTTCGAGGATCAGGGTTTCGAGTGGCTGCATGTGGTGGATCTCAACGGTGCCTTTGCCGGCGAAAGCGTTAACGGTGCTGCGGTCGAAGCCATCCTGAAGGCGACGCGCAACCCGGTTCAGCTCGGCGGCGGCATCCGCAGCCTCGATCATATCGAGGCCTGGCTGTCGAAAGGCCTTGCCCGCGTCATTCTCGGCACGGTCGCCGTGCGTGATCCGGCGCTTGTCATCGAAGCCTGCAAGGCCTTTCCGGGGCGCGTGGCCGTGGGTATCGATGCGAAGGGTGGCAAGGTCGCCGTCGAAGGCTGGGCAGAAGCCTCCGAACTCGGCGTGATCGAACTGGCAAAACGGTTCGAAGGTGCCGGCGTTGCAGCGATCATCTATACCGATATCGATCGCGACGGCATTCTGGCCGGCATCAACTGGGCCTCGACGCTTGAGCTGGCGCGCGCCGTCTCCATTCCGGTCATCGCTTCGGGTGGGCTTGCTTCGCTCGATGACATTCGCCGGCTTGCCGAACCGGATGCCGCCATCCTCGAAGGCGCCATTTCCGGCCGGGCGCTCTATGATGGCCGTATCGATCCGGCCGAAGCGCTGAACATTCTCAAGGGAGGCAAAGGATGACACTCAAGGCCCGCGTCATTCCCTGTCTGGATGTGAAGGACGGTCGCGTCGTCAAGGGCGTCTCCTTCGTCAATCTCATCGATGCCGGCGATCCGGTCGAAGCGGCGATCGCCTATGATGCCGCCGGCGCTGACGAGCTCTGCTTTCTCGACATTACCGCTTCTTCCGACAATCGCGAGACCATCTTCGACGTTGTCGCCCGCACGGCGGACCATTGTTTCATGCCGGTGACGGTGGGCGGTGGCGTCCGCACACTTGCCGATATTCGCAAGCTGCTGCTCTGCGGTGCCGACAAGGTATCGATCAATTCGGCTGCGGTGAAAAACCCGGACTTCGTTGCCGAAGCCGCCGACAAGTTCGGCGACCAGTGCATTGTCGCCTCACTGGATTGCAAGAAAGTTTCCAAGCCGGGCGAGACGGACCGGTGGGAGATCTTCACCCATGGCGGTCGCAATCCGACCGGCATCGATGCGGTGGAGTTTGCCCACAAGATGGTGGAGCGCGGCGCCGGCGAACTGCTCCTGACCTCGATGGACCAGGACGGGCAGAAGACCGGCTATGATCTCGGCCTGACGCGGACGATCGCCGATACCGTGCATGTGCCGGTCATCGCTTCGGGCGGCGTCGGAACGCTTGACCATCTGGTTGAAGGCATCCGCGATGGCCATGCAACGGCTGTACTTGCAGCCTCGATTTTTCACTTCGGAACCTATACGATCGGCGAAGCCAAGCGATACATGGCTGAGCACGGCATCGCCATGCGTCTCGACTAACGCGAAAGTCTGCGAATGAGCCAGTTCAGCCTTGCCGACCTCGAAGCGATCGTTGCCTCCCGTGCGAAGGCATCGCCGGAGGAATCCTGGACCGCGAAACTCTATGCTGCGGGACAGCAACGGGCCGCAAAGAA
Source organism: Fluviirhizobium alvei (assembly GCF_030551875.1). Taxonomy (GTDB): domain Bacteria; phylum Pseudomonadota; class Alphaproteobacteria; order Rhizobiales; family Rhizobiaceae; genus Rhizobium_E; species Rhizobium_E alvei. Next base: position 20,200 of record NZ_JAUOZU010000008.1, read on the forward strand.
ACTTGGCGAAGAGGCCGTGGAAGCAGTGATCGCAGCGATTGCGGATGACCGTTCCAATCTGACGGCAGAAGCCGCAGACCTGCTCTATCACCTGCTCGTCGTTCTCGGGATTGCCAAAATCCCGCTTTCGGATGTGATGGACGAACTTGCCCGGCGAACCGGCCAATCCGGTATTGCCGAGAAGAACAGCCGGACACCGTCATGAACAGGGAAACGAAACTGAAAGAGAGTGGCATTCCGCTGGATCATCTTCAGAACGAGGATTACTCACCCTACCGGTTCTTCTCCGCCGATGAATGGGCCAAGTTCCGCGCCGACACACCACTGACGCTTTCGGAAGACGAAGTCCGGCGCCTGCGCTCGCTCAACGACCCGATCGATCTGGACGAGGTGCGGCGCATCTATCTGTCCCTGTCGCGGCTTTTGTCGGCCCATGTCGAGAGTTCGCAGATCCTGTTCGAACAGCGAAAGCGATTCCTCAATCTGGCCGACGATCAGAAGACCCCTTTTGTCATAGGCATTGCCGGATCGGTTGCCGTCGGAAAGTCGACGACCGCCCGCGTTCTGAAGGAACTTCTGTCGCGCTGGCCATCAAGCCCGAAAGTGGATCTCATCACCACCGATGGATTTCTGCATCCCAATGCCGTGCTGCAACGGGAAAACCTGATGGATCGCAAGGGTTTTCCGCAGAGCTACAACATGCCGGCGCTGCTGAAATTCCTGTCGGCGATCAAGGCCGGTCAGGCGCTGGTGCCGGCACCGCTCTATTCCCACCTGACCTATGATGTGCTGCCAGACCAGTTCCAGATCGTCGACCGGCCGGATATCCTGATCTTCGAGGGTATCAACGTGCTACAACCGCGTGATCTGCCGGCCGATGGCAAAATCGTGCCGATGGTGTCGGACTTCTTCGATTTCTCGATCTATATCGACGCCGAGGAGGAACTGATCCACAACTGGTATGTCAAGCGTTTCATGGACCTGCGGCAGACTGCGTTCAAGAACCCGCAATCCTTCTTCAATCGCTATGCGACGATCTCCGAGACATCGGCACGTGCGATTGCCGAAGGGCTCTGGCAGAACATCAACCTCAAGAACCTCAGGCAGAACATTCTGCCGACACGTCCGCGCGCCGACCTCATCCTGCAGAAAGGTGAGAATCACCTGGTCGAGAAGGTATCGCTACGCAAGTTGTAGCACAGGTGTCTCTTTCCGCATGTCGTGCCAGGCATAAAGAGCCAGTCCCGCTGGAAACAGAATTCCAAGACCGATGCCGAAATAGTTGGCCAGATGGGTGAATTCGGGAAACAGCCACAGAAGACAGAAGAGAATGCGGTTGGGCGAGCGTCCGATCAGGAACCACCATGCGACCGCGATGGAGAATGGGACCGCATCATAGGTGTAGCCGTAGGGTGTTGCGAGCAGGGCCAATAGCGCCGTGAAGACGATTCGAGACTGTCGCGCCAGATTATCCCGCGGATTGATACTCCAAAGCCGCCAGACAGCAAGAATGGCAACGAGCGAGATCAACGCCTGAAATGTGTAGGACCAGAAGAGGTCCAGACCAAGTGAGCGCGCCATTATGAAGAATGTCAGTGCGTTGGCGTGGTATAGCTGCGGATAGGGTGCCTCCATGATCATGGACATCAACGGCCGCGTTTCCAGAAAGAAGCCCTGCCAGATCGCGAAACCGAAAATCGACCCCGAAATCAGAACCAGCAGGATGGTGGTCACGGAGGCAGAGAGAAAACCGCGCAGATTTCCGCTGGCAATATAGACAAAGGGAATAAGGATGCCGAGTTGCGGCTTGACCGTGAGCAGGCCCGCAAGGATTCCGGAAAGGATGGGACGGCGATCGGCGAAGTGAAAGCAGCCAATCAGAAGGGCTGCCGTGACAATTCCATTCTGGCCAAAAAGAGCACTCATGAAAGCGGCGGGCGACAGAAGGGCTACAAGCAACAGGCGCCAGTCCAGTTTGAGGCACTGTAGCGCAAATGCCAGTGCGATCAAACTGCCGAGGATCCAGACAATATAGGCCCAGCCGATAGGCAGATAACTCAGAGGAACACCAATCAGGAGAATCGAAGGCGGATAACTCCATTCCTGATTCGGCAGATCCGGAGAAAACATGGATCGCAGCGCGGAGCGGTATTGCTCGACATCAAAAAGCCAATCGGCATGGCCCTGTCTTGCCATCAGGCCGCCAGCCCAGAGATTGGTGAAATCCCAATAGGGAAGCCGCTCCGACATTTCGGAGAAGCCATTGTCCAGCAAGGTCCACAGGCCGATGTGATAGTGGATGCCGATCAGAAGGCCAGCAAGCACAACCAGAAATGCGAAACGGATGTCGGCGCTGCTGCGCAAACGGGGCAGCGTTTCAAAATCGCCCTTCCAGTCACTTTCTTGCACGGGTCTTCCTCAGCGGCATCGGCATGAGGAGACTTATACGGAGGATGGATTGACACGTCGTAAAGTCAGGTTGATCCGGCCTGGCGCCTTGAGGAGCGCCGAGGTGCCCGGATAGATCCGGTCGACACCATGGAAGGCGAGACGGCTTTCGCCGCCGATCAGGACGAGATCGCCGCTTTCCAGCCGGAAGGAAACCGTGCGTTCCTCGCGGCGCAAGCCACCGACCCGGAAGAGGCATGCATCGCCGAGCGAGATGGACAGCACCGGCGCCGACAGTTCTTTTTCGTCGCGGTCCTGATGCAGGCCCATTTTGGCTTCGGGCCCATAATAATTGACAAGACAGGCCTCCGGCGCGAGATCGCAGCCGGAATAGTCTTCCCAGAGTTTCAGCAGCCGATCGGGGATTGCCGGCCAGGGCCTGTTGGTGAACGGATGGGTAGGCTGATAACGATAGCCGCGTTCCTTGTCCGTCACCCATCCGAGCGACCCACAATTGGTCATCCGGACCGACATCGGTTGACCGCTTCTCGGCATGACAGGCGTGAAAAGCGGGGAATCGGCAACCACCTGTCGGATATCGGCAAGCAGGGCTTCCTGGTCATCACGGGCAAGCAGACCCGGAATATGGCGGATTCCCTTCGGCAGCACGAGCATGGCAACACCGTTTCAGTGATGGGTTCGTAACGATCATGTGGCGAATCACTTTCGCCCTCGATGCTTACGGATTCGACATTGCGATGGATCGCTCAATCCGATTCGATCTTGCCGCGCATTTTCTTGACCTCGCCGCGACCCGACTTGGCTTTCAGACGTCGCTCGACAGAACCTCGCGTGGGTTTGGTCTTCTTGCGCGGTGGCGGCGGTGGCTCGTTCGCCTTGGTGATCAGATCCCTGAGCTTCTCGCGCACATCGTCCCGGTTTCGATCCTGGGAACGGAAGCGCGCCGAAAAGAGAACGACGACACCGTCCTTGGTGAGCTTCGAGCCGAAAATGCGACTGGCATTGGACTTGATTCGTTCGTTGAGCGAGGGGGAGTTGCGCAGGTCGAAACGCAATTCGACGGCGGTGGCAACCTTGTTGACATTCTGGCCGCCCGGTCCGGAGGCCAACACGAAGGACTCGGTCAGTTCCCAACCGGCGATCACGATCCTGTCATCGATATAGAGCGGGTCGGAGGCCACGGCTTGCTCCCAAAAAACAATCTCTCCGTCTATCGGCCAGGATCACCATAAAAGAAAGCCCGGAATCCGGGCTTTCTGAAGAGAGAGCATTTCGGGCGACGTATCAGGCCGCGCCGTTGATCCAGGCCGACAGAGCCGTCTTCGGCGAAGCGCCGACCTTGATATCGGCAACCTGACCGCCCTTGAACATGGCGAGCGTCGGGATGGAGCGAACACCGAACTGGGCAGCCAGTTGCGGGTTCTCATCGATATTGAGCTTGGCGATCTTCACCTTGCCGCCGAGTTCGTTGGAGATTTCTTCGAGCGCCGGCGCGATCATTTTGCAGGGGCCGCACCATTCGGCCCAGAAATCAACCACGACAGGTTCGGCGGAGTTGAGAACTTCGGTTTGGAAATTGTTGCTGTCAACCTTTACAGTTGCCATTGGGATGCTCCTTTCGATCCTGCGCCTGGCGCTTGAAATATCGGTAGTTTGCTATGTGTGTATGCGGATGCCGTTTTTCAATGGGGTAAATCAATCCCGCGAAATATCAAGCAGCGCTTTTTCAAGTTCGTCATCGTTCAGAGAATAAAGATCCGGGCCGGCGGTATAGAGCAGCAGGCAACGGATCTCCTTGCCCGGATAAATAGGACGCAATACCTCGCGGTAGAGCGCAAGTTGCGACTTGTGCATCAGAGGGATCGTGGAACGGTCGCGCGGCGGCTGCCGCCCGGTCTTGTAGTCGAGAATGAACACGTCCTTCTCGTTCTGTCCCAGCCGGTCGACCCGACCGGAAACAGCAAATTCCTGTCCGGCCAGATGGACGGTGCCCATGATCGAGACTTCCGATCGCGCCGGGCCGCTGAACAGTGCTGAAAGCAGGGGGTCTGCGAGAATCGAAAGGATCCGCGTCGCAAGCGCCTCCCTCTCCCTCCCCGGCCAGAGCGGCAGCGCGCGCTTGAGATAGGTTTCTGCCGCTGCGGCCCGTTTTGTTTCCGGAAGATCCGGCAAGGTCTGAAAAAGACGATGGGTGATTCGTCCGGCAACGAAGGAACCGGTGGATCGCGGCTTGAAATCGAAAAGCGGCGAACCGACAATCATGTCGCCGCTGGTTTCGTCGACAAACGGCCCAGAGCCGGACGGGGCCAGCGGACGCGGCAGCGACCGGTCTTTCGGCAAGGGTGCCATCAGGGCTTTGATGTCGATGGGGGTCCGGAGTGCCGTTTTCGTCTCGCTTTGAACAGCACCCTGATCTGTCACCCTCGACTTACGCCATTTCCAGCCTGCCCAACAATGCGAGCCTGCCGTGAATTCCACTGGCTCGCAAACATCAGACCGCTGCGAAAGTGCGGTTGTGACCATCTTGGCCCAGGTTCCCTCATTGTCGCGCTTCTTGCGATAGCCACAGACGATGAGATGATCGGATGCTCGCGTCATGCCGACATAGAGAAGACGGCGATATTCTTCTTCGGCGCTTGCCTTCAACCGTTCGTCATCTTCGTCGCTGATCGGATTCTGGTAGGATTTTCCCGGAATCCAGAGCGGTATTTCGCTGATCGGTCCTTTTGTCTTCACCACGCGCAGCTTCGGCAACAAGGTCTTGTCGAACGGTTTTGAGCCGCCATCGACAAGGAAAACGACCGGCGCCTCAAGCCCCTTGGAGGCATGAACGGTCATGATGCGGACTTCTTCGCGTCCCTTGTCCTGTTCGCGCTTGATTTCGGGCGATTCGGTTTCGAGCGTGGCAATGAAACTCGTAAGTCCCGGCAGGCCGGCCTGTTCATGAGCCAGCGCGAAATTGAGAAATTCATCGAGCACATCGCTGACTTCGTGACCGAAACGGGCGAGAAACAGCCGGCGTCCGCCATCCCTCGCCAAAAGATCGGCATAGAAATCATGCGGCCTAGCCAGGCGCGCCAGTACCTTCCAGCGATTGAGGCGCACAAAGGCGCGTTGCCAGGGTTCTGAACCCTCGCTCAGCCGCGTCAACGCCTGCCAGACGGTTTCGTCTTCCTGACGTTCGGCGGCGAGTTCATAGAGATCGGCTTCGCCCAGATCGAGAAGCGGGCTCTTGATGAGGGCGGCCAGTGAAAGGTCATCTTCCGGCAGCGTGACGAAACGCCCAAGCGCCATCAGATCCTGGATCGCTATATGGCTCGACAGGACAAGTCTGTCGGTTCCGGCGACCGGTACATTGGTGCTCCGCTTCAGTTCCTTGGCAAGCGCTGCGGCAAAGGCATCCCGCTTTCGCACCAGTACAAGAATATCGCCGGCGGAAACCAGTTTTGGCCCTTTGCGCGATGCGATCACCTGCCGGCCAACCATCTCGCCAATGCATGCCGCCATGCGGCGGGCAAGCTCGCTTGCGGAAGAGGTCTCGGGCAACCGGTCGAAAGGAGCCAGCCAATCCTCGTCCTCCTCATCGGAGGCCTCCTCGGCGATGATGTCCCAGATATCCACCGCGCCGGCGTGACCAATGCGGTTGGAGACATGCTGGATCGGTTCACCCAGCGCGTTGAGACCACGGGCATGATCGGGGGATTCGAAAACGCCATCGACAGCCGACAGGACGTCGTCGGTCGAGCGAAAGGATATTCTCAGATTGAGCGGTTCGAACGGCTTCTCGGCCGTGCGTGCCCTCGCCTCCATGCCCGCGCGCTCGAGCGCGAAACGCTCCGGCCGGGCTCCCTGGAAGGAATAGATCGACTGTTTCTCGTCACCGACAGCAAAGATCGTGCGGTTGACAGGCCTTGCTCCTTCGCCGGCAAAGAATTCCGACGCAAGCGAGCGGATGATGTCCCATTGCGGCGGGCTGGTATCCTGCGCCTCATCGACAAGAATATGGTCGATACCCTGGTCGAGCTTGAAATGGACCCAGGTGCCAATATCCTGCTTGGCGAGCAGAGCCACGGTACTGGCGATGAAATCGTCGAAATCGAGGAAGGCACGTTCGCGTTTCAGTTTTTCGTAAGCGGAAATTAACGTATCCGCCAGAACGAGGGCTGCTTCCGTTGCCTTGACCATTCGCGCCGTCTTGAAAGACTGCCAGAGGTCGAAGATCGCATAACGCAGCGCACCGATCGTTTCGCAGAGCAACGGATCCGCTTTCGCCATCGCGGCGGAAAAGAGGGACCCGTCCGCATAGGGCTGTTCGTCCGTTTTCTTGAGAAACGCGTCCTTCAGGATCAGAAAACGGGAAACCGCGTCAGGCTCTCTTTGCGCGGCAGCGAGTTTCGTTGCCGTTTCCTTGACCTTAGCGCCGCCTTTCTCCTCGCACAGAGCAATATAGGCCTGAAGCCGGTGATCCTCGAGACCAGGAAGACTGGAAGCGCGAACCGCGATTGCCTCCTCGGACAAATCGTCCGGATGAAGGCCAAGCGCGCGCGCCAACGCGGACTTGAGACTCTCCTGCTTCCGCGCCCAGCCCAGGAATCCCGAAATCGCGCTGCGTTGTCCAACGATATCATCGAGCAGCCGCTCGAGCCCGCTTTCATCGGCGATCGACAGGACTTCATGGAAAGCCTTGGCTAACGCTTTATGGGTCTCCATCTGCGTTGCCGTGAGCAATGTGCGGCGCGCTTCGGCGAGAAGGCTTTGCTGGCGCACATCATCCAGCACTTCAAAATGCCCGGCCACATTGGCTTCGAGCGGAAACTGATGCAGTAGGGATTCACAGAAAGCGTGAATGGTCTGGATCTTCAGCCCACCCGGCGTTTCCAGTGCGCGCGCGAACAGGCGGCGCGCCTCGGCAATCTTAGCCGGAGTCGCCTCATTCCCTTCCATGGCCGCAATCTCGGCACCCAGCGCAACATCGTCGAGCGATGTCCAGTGCGACAGGCGATCAAAGACCCGGTTCGACATTTCAGACGCCGCGGCCTTCGTATAGGTGAGGCAGAGGATGGACGAGGGTCTGGCACCGGCAAGCATCAGACGGATGACGCGCTGGGTGAGAACATGGGTCTTGCCGGAGCCGGCGTTGGCCGACACCCAGGCCGAGCGGCGCGGATCGGACGCGAGATTCTGCAAGCGCGCCGTTTCGTCCTTTTGCATTGGCGGGGCTGAACCGGGTTCAGACATCATCGCCCTCCCCGGCTTCATCGCTGTCTGCCGATGACCATTCGGAAACGCGCGCCAGATGGTCGTATTCGCCGCCATAGTCGCGATCCTTGAAGGGAGCAACGCGCGACTTGAAGCCATTCTTGCCTTCCCGCAAGGACGTCGTCAGCCGGATCATCTGCAGAAGGGCCTGATCGGCGAGATCATTGGCAGAGCGGCGATCCTCTTCCTTGGTTCGCGCACTTTTCTCATTGTTGACCGTATCGATCCGGAAGCCGGCACCGGGACGCAGACGGTAGTAAAGAAGGTCCTCGGTCTCGAGCGCGGGTAGATCCTTGAAGCCACCCAGTCTCAGCGCTGCCGCCTCGAGAGAGAGTTGCGGATCGAGAAGTGTGCGCGCCTCCTTGGAGGATGGCGAAGATCCCGTCTTGTAATCGATGATATCCGCCTTGCCATCCTCTCGGATATCGATCCGGTCGGCACGACCGGTCAGGGAAATCTGTCCGCCAGCCAGCGCAATTCCCGCACGCGCCTCGACGACGCTTCTGGAAATGGTCGGATGCCGCTCCCGTTCAGCCTTGAGGAAGGGGGCAGCAACGTCCAGAAAACGCGGCTTCCAGATCGCTTCGACATGGGCTGGAAGAGCGGCTTCAAAGAATACCTCTTCGGCCAGCCTCCGCATGATATCCATCGCCTGCGGTGAAGCCGGATCATGCTCCTCCTTGATGAAACGCTCGACGATGGCATGGTATATCGTGCCGCGTTCGGCAGCGCCGGGATCGACATTGTAGGGATCGACCGGATCGAGCCGCAGCACCCGATGGGCATAGATGGAATAGGGATCGCGGCGCAATTTACCGGCTTCCGAAAAGGAATAGCGCGTCGGCTGCTTTTCAGCCGGCGGGCGAGGATCCGGCCTTGTTGCAAATTCCTGCCGAGGGCCGATATCGACCTGTTCGGCATGATCGAGATAAAGCTGGCCACGCTGCTTCATCGCCTTTGCGATATCATCGCCGAACACGGACAACAGCTGCTGCAGAAACCGAGAGGCCACCGAAGGGGCGCCGGACTGGCGCAGCGAGCGGGTCAGAACCACATTCTCCGTCCCGAGGGCCATGACAAAATCATGGGCCGACTGGCCGATACGGCGTTCCGGCGGTTCAAGACCGATTCCCGTCTTCATCGTCCGCGACAGCAGCGGATTGTTGGCGGTCTTTGCGGGCCAGATGCCTTCGTTCAAACCACCCAGCACGAGGAGATCGACACGTTGCAGGCGCGCCTCAAGCGTCCCCCAGATGAAGACGCGCGGATGCGACATCGCTTTCGGCTTGATGCCCTGGCCGGCAAGAAGCGCCGTCATGACATCCACCCATTGCGGGCCCGTCGCCGTCATGGCACCACCATTGTCCATCAGCTCGCCTAGCATCGAAGCGAGAGCATCACCTGCCTCATTGGCCCAGAGATTGGCGAGATTACCGAATTCGTCCCGGCAAAGAGCTTCAAGCACCCTACCCGTTGCGGACGCCCATTCCGAGAATGGAAAGTCGGGACGAACATAAAGACCTGAAAGGGAGGCAAGCTTGCTTGCGAGCGGTTCGACGGCACTTTCGATATCTTGGGCGAGCGCGAGGATGCTTTCAAACGTCTCGGGATCCTTGAGCGGCTGTTGCCAGATCTTGCTGTAACTTGCCTCGGTCAGACGTTGATGGGAATCGCGCACGAGCTGCTGCAGATCGGCAATCTCTGCCGGGCTTGTGCCGCCGCGCAGGCAGAGCAATTCCAGTCTGTCGGCCAATCTGGACATTTCCTCCGCCGGCCTGCCAAGGCGGACGAGCGGATGCTTGATCAGGCTTGCAAGAGCCACCGGATCGCCCGGCCGCAATACGGTTTCCAAAACCAGCCGAACCAGATTGCCATGGTGCGAGGTCATGAGCGGTGCACCGGCTGAATCGTCAGCCTCGATTCCGAAACGGCGCAGTTCAGCGGAGACCCGTCGAGCCAGATCGCGATCCGGCGTGATCAGGGCCACCTGGCTATCCTTGCGGGCAGCAAGACCCAGCTTGAGTGCAATGGCGATCGCCAACGCTTCCTCACGCTCATTGGCAGCCTCGACCAGAGCCAGTTCGGCACTTGCGGCTTCCAGTGCTTTTTCGGGAAGCGAGGTTCGCCATTCATGCTGATTGGTTGCCGCATCGGCTGACAGAAAAGCGACCGACAGTGCGTTTTCTCTGTAAGCCATATCGAAAAGAGATGTACCGAGATCCACGACATCGGCACGCGTGACCTTTAGCTTCGATAGCAACTGATGCAGGCCATATTGCGGATGACTGCGGCTCGATGGATCACCGTTCCGGCTGCCATCGGGTTGAAGCGCGCCCGCGAGGCTCCACTGGGCTTCCGTGAGTGTCAGATCGAGGCCGGGCAGAACGATCGTTCCCTGCTCGTGGCCGAAGATGGCGGCCATCAGATCCGCGGTCGCCGGAATGGAGCCTGTCGAGCCCGCAACGATGGTCGGCCCCATCGCCGGCAGGTTGCGCAGACGCTCCGCTTCCGCCCGCAACAGGGCATTGCGGTAAAAGGCAGGCGAAGAACGATCGAGTTCCGCCAGGCGCGCCGGCCAATAGTCGCGCGCAATCCGGAGGAACCGGTCGGTCAACTGCCACCAGACGGCCTGATTGTCATAGGAGACCGCATCAAGACCCTGCCAGCCGGTTTCTTCCGTTTCGATACCGTCGATCAGATCGGCAAGGCTCTTGGCCAGCCAGATCGCATCGGCCGGACTGGCTGGGGCCGCCAGCGGTGAATCCTGATGGATATCGCGAATGGCATCGGGCAGGCTGTTGCGCCAGCCGAGAACCAGCACGCCGAGTTCAACCAGCCTTGCCAAAGGCGAAATCGGCGGCGGCAGCGAAAGATCATCGCTGAGTGAGGTTTCATCGAAGAAGCCCGCATCTTCATCGACCTCGCCGAGCGGCCGGATTTCCGGCAAGATAGCCGAACGACCACCCAGCAGGGATACGAACTCTGAGCGCAGCACACGGGCGGCTCGTCGTGTAGGTAAGTATATCTTGACCTTTGCGAGCTGAAGCGGATCGCTTGGATCGTAGCGAAACCCCTTCACCAGACGCCCATCGAGGAGGGAGCGCGCCAGCACAGCGAGAAAATCTTCGCTTGGGCCGATCGTGAAAATCCTGCCCGCAGCCATGATCATCCACTCCGGCCAAAGCGTCGGACGGCATTTTCGGCGGGACCGATGGCATCGGGTGTACCGGCCGTGATCCAATGCCCCTCCAGCATCAAGCCATAGAGACGCCCGGCCGCAATTGCGCGGTCGAAATAGATATTTAGGTTGAACGCCCCCTCAGGCGCATCGGCAAACAGACCGGAATCAAGAAGAATGGCGCCGGCATAGATAACGCCTTCCCCGCTTCCGTCGTAACGGCGCAACCGCCCGTCGACATCCATCGAGAAATCGATCTTGCCATTATGCCCAGTCGTGTCTTCGTTGCGAACCACGAGCATGGCCATATCCATGGTCGCGGGATCGTAAAAGGAAGCCAGCCGCGCGAGGTTGGATGGCTCACCTCGCGCTTCGCCGACCCAGAACAGATCCGCATTCATAACAAAGGTCGGGCCAACGGGCAGCAGCTTCAAACCCTTCACCAGGCCGCCGCCGGAATTCAAGAGCTCGGAACGTTCATCGGAAATGACGATGTCGAGATCATCGATGGCGCTAAGATGCGCTTCCATCTGCTCGGCAAAGTAATGGACATTGACGGCGACCTGCCGGCAACCGACTTCGCGAAGGTGATCAAGCGCATAGTCGATGAGAGGCTTTCCGGCGATCGGCACCAGCGGCTTAGGCATCCTGTCCGTGATCGGGCGCATGCGCGTTCCCAGACCAGCTGCCAGAACCATGGCGTTTTCGACCACCATGGTTCAGCCTTCCGGCGTGGCGTTGGTGGTAATGCCGACCTTCTGGCACCAGTCCTTGAGCGGTGCTGTCACCGGATGTTCGAAAGCCATACCGAGATGCCAGAGCGTTCGCGGCATATGGCGCATATAGCCGTTCAGGCCGTCGCGTTCCTTCAGGCGCACCCAGAGACCGTTGAGACGGCAGGCGCGCTGGGCAGACATGATCGCGAAGGATTTGAGAAACAGTGCGCGATCGAAACCCTGGCCCTGCGCTTCGCGCGTTGCAAGATAGGTTTCAAGCAGGCGGTCCATCAATGAACGTTCGACGGTCACGCGGGCATCCTGTGCGATGGAAACCACGTCATAGGACGATGGGCCGATGATCGCATCCTGGAAATCGATGATACCAACGCGGTCGAACCCCTGCCGTTCGGCAAGCCACATGATGTTGGGCGAATGGAAATCGCGCAGGACGAGGTTGGTTTCCACATCCGAGAGCTCGTCGATCAGATGGTCCCAGATTGCCAGATATTCCTGTTTCTCGGCTTCGGTCGCCTGCGTTCCGCGGCGCCAGGGCAGATGCCAGTCCAGGAGCACCTCAGCCTCGAATTTCAGAGTGGTCCGATCGAAATGCGGCAAGGGGTGCATGAGCCCGCCTTCGACCGGCAAGTCGGCCGGTGGCTGACGGCGATGGAAATCCGCAAGGCAGCGGACGGATTCCTCATACCGCTCCGGAATGGGCCGACCCTCGGCGTCGAGCACGCCCTGGGATCCGAGATCTTCGATCAGCATGATCCCCTGATCGATGTCGGTCGCATGAATCTCGGGCGCCGAAAGCCCAATCGAACGCAGATAATTGCCAACCGCGATGAATGGTTTCACATCTTCTGCGAGATGGACCAGCTGCGAATAGGGCTTGCCATCCCTGATCGGCGGTCCGTTGGGGCGGGCCGGCGAATCCATGACAACGAACGGCTTTCCATCGACACTCGTCAATCGCTCGTAACAGCGGAACGAGGTATCGCCGGTCAGGAACCGCCGATGACCGCCCTTCATGCCATGCTGATCGAGGAAGGCGCGAATGAGTTGCACGCGTTCAAACCGCTCGGCAAATCGACCGGCATTGCAGGTGATTGTCAGCTGGCGACCAGCGCCCTCGTGCACGATCTCGACATGGATTGCGTTTGCCGGCAGTCGCGAACCGGCTTTTTCCGGCCATTCGATGAGAGCGGCACCACGCTCGAGCGCTTCGTCCAGACCCAATTCATCGAGTTCGCTTTCAAAGCCGATGCGATAAAGATCGAAATGCGAAATCGGAATGCGCGCATCGTAAGTCTGAACCAACGTAAAGGTCGGACTGGGAACTTCGAGAGCCGGATCGCCGGCCATCGCGCGGATCAGCGCACGCGACAGCGTGGTCTTGCCGGCACCGAGATCGCCATGGAGCGCCAGGCAATCCCCGACCCCAACGGTCAGGGCCAGATCCTCGCCAAGATTGATGGTGGCTGCTTCATCAGCCAGAAAAATCGAAAAACGCGTCATCCAAAACTCATTCAGCTGCCGTAGCCCTCAGGCCTCCCAGGGCCGGAATCCGGCACGTGATTCGGGTGCCGAGACCCGGCGCCGAATCGACCGATATCGACCCACGGTGCAGGTTGACGAAGCTTTCGACGATTGCAAGCCCCAGTCCGGCGCCGGACTTGCGACCGCCGCGTCCATCGGATTCAAATCGATTGAATATCTTGGCTTGCATTTCCGGTGTCATACCGGGACCGGAATCGGAAACGCTGAAGACGAAATCATCGTCCTCGCGCCAGCAGCGCAGGCCGATGATCGAACCATCGGGGGCAAAGTTCGCCGCGTTGGTGAGGAGCTTGATGAAGATCTGCTTGAGGCGCTGATGATCGGCCAGAATGGTGCCGAGATCATTGTCCGCGAGGATATTGAGCGTGACGTCATTTTCCTGGAGGCGGTGCGCGATCTGCAGGGAGACTTCATCGAGCAGATCGCCGATACGAACCGTTTCGTAGTTGAGTTCCATGATGCCGGCATCGACCGTTGCAAGATCGAGAATATCATTGACCAGCGTCAAGAGGACCGACGACGAGTTGGAGATATGGTCGAGATATTCCGCCTGCCGGTTGGTCAGCGGATCCATGCCCGGTGTCCGCAACAGATCGGTGAAGCCGATGATGTTGGTGAGCGGGGACCGCAGTTCATAGGAGACGTGCTGCACGAAGGCATTCTTGAGTTCGTCCGCCTTGCGCAGGGCCTCATTCTTGTCCTTGAGCGCCCGCTCGGCAAGAACCGAATCGGTGACGTTGACGAAGGTCAGCATCGTCTGCGCATTCGGCAGCGGAATAACGGCGAAATCGAGCACCAGGCCGGTCTTGAGTTCGAGTTTGCCGGAGGACTGCACCCGCTCGTCGTCAAAGGAGGTGATGATACGGGAGAAATATTTCCATCCGTCCGGCCCGTCATGCGAAGCCTGGCAAGCCACTTCGATATCGCGAATATGCGTGCCCGGTTCGGCTTCTTTCGCCGTCACGCCCCAGATGGCGCGGAAGGCGGGGTTGGACAAAGTGATACGGCCATCGGGCGAGAACACCGCCACGCCTTCGGCGAGGTGGTCGATCGTTTCACCCTGGACTTTCAGAAGCGTGTTGTAGCGCGTCTCGAGATCGACCTGCTCGGTGAGGTTTTCGAACACCCAGGTAGCGCCACCCTGGGGCCTTGCCGTCGCGAACACCCGAAGCGTCTGGCCGTTCGGCATATGCCAGACATCGGTCAGCGTTTCGAAGGAGCGATAGACGGAGAGGATGTTTTCCTTCCAGCTCTTCCAGTTCAACTGTTCGGGAAGGCGCGATGCCGCGCGAAGTCGATCGAGCAATTCGCCATGACCGGGGCGCGAATCAAGGAAAGCGGCGTCGAGCGACCATAATTCCCGGAACGCCTGGTTATAGAATTGCAGCACCTGCCGATCGTCGAAGATCGCAACCGGGGTGGCAAGCATATCGAGCGTCTCGGCATGGCTCTTGATCGTACGGCTCAGTTCGTCGCGCACGGCTTCCGACTGCGTGACATCGACGGCCAGTCCAGCCGAGCCGGTGGGAGTCTTCACATCCACAACATCGAAGAAGGCACGATTGCCATGAACGACGGTGGCGACCTTGTCGTGAAAGGGCGAAACGGGGTTGCTGAGGGCGCGGATCTTCTCCCGCGTTGCCGTTTCGAGCAGTTCCTTGCGGGCCGCGACGGCTTCGCCCGGGCTGGCTGCGGACACCGCCTCGGCATAAGCGCCATTGACCCAGGCCAGTTCGCCCTCGCCATTGCGCTGCCAGCTTGGCATATCGACGGTGTCGAGCAGCGCCTCGAAGCTGCGGATGGAGGATTTCAGACGCCCGCATTCGATCTGCAGTTCGGCAACCTCAGCCCGGAGATTGTTGAGTGCGACGAAACGAACGAAGGCGCGGCCACCCGAGACCCAGCCCTGCGCTTCCAGCACTTCGTCGCGCTGCGTTTCGACCATCAGGTCAAAACCCGTCGCGTTGCTGCGGAGCTTCTCGATGGCATTTTCCAGTTCGCCGGCCGAGCGTGGCTTGATCCAGCGGCCGAAGGCCAGAAATTCGCTCTCGCCCGCCGGAGCGCCGGTTTCCAGGGGCAGTTGGCCGATCTGTTCAGGCTGGTTGGTGACCGCGTCCCAGATGACAATGCGGCGGTTCTTGTCGGCGATCAGGGCCTCATAGCGGGAAATCCGCGACTGGGCGTCATAAAGGGCAGAACGGATCTCGCGATTCTGGTTTTCGACGACGTTGCGTTTACGGAGAAAGACGAAGGCCGCGATGACGGATACCGACAGCAGCCCAGCTGCCGTGGCCATGCCGACAATATCGATGGTGGAGAACCACCGGCGCGCTGCAGGTTCAGCCGCCAAAGCGGGCAACGGCATCAAGGCGCTCGCGCCGATCAGCGCTCGCATCCATGCAAGTCGTCCGGTCTTTTGTGAAATCGTGCGATTGCCCATGCAATCCACCCGGTTTCGCTGTGCCGAATCCTGTTCGCATCCCGAATTCATCAGGCCAGTCCCCGCATTGTCCGCCATCTGCTCAATCGTCCTGACCGGGATCGAAAAGCGCTGGTTCAACGCGTTCCACGACGGCTTCATGAACCGTCATCCCGTTCGCCTCGCAACTCATTCACGGGCTGATGATTCCGTCCCGCCTCGTTCGGGCTTGGCACCATCTCCGTTCGCCCACGGATGATGGCGCCATTCGAATCATGGTTAAAACCATACTATCTTGCCCCGGGAGCGGGAAGGCATTGACCTAAAAAAGCGGCCGCGCAGAAGCGATTCTGCGCGGCCGTCAATATGTTGTATCTGTTATCGACAGAATTAATAGCGGTAGTGTTCCGCCTTGAACGGACCCGACTTTTCGACATTGATATAGCCGGCCTGTTCGTCCGAAAGTTCGGTGAGGCTTACGCCAAGCTTTTCAAGGTGAAGGCGCGCGACCTTTTCATCGAGATGCTTCGGCAGAACATAGACCTGATTCTTGTATTCGCCGGTGTTGTTGAACAGCTCGATCTGGCCGAGAACCTGGTTGGTGAACGATGCCGACATCACGAAAGACGGATGGCCGGTGGCGTTTCCAAGGTTGAGGAGACGGCCTTCCGAAAGCAGGATCATGCGGTTGCCCTTCGGGAACTCGATCATGTCGACCTGCGGCTTGATGTTGGTCCATTTCAGATTGCGCAGGCCTGCGACCTGGATCTCGTTATCGAAGTGACCGATGTTGCCGACGATCGCCATGTCCTTCATCTCGCGCATATGGTCGAGACGAATGACGTCCTTGTTGCCGGTTGCGGTGATAAAGATATCGGCCGTCGAGACGACATCCTCGAGCTTGACGACTTCGAAACCGTCCATGGCGGCCTGAAGCGCGCAGATCGGATCGATTTCGGTGACCTTGACGCGGGCGCCGGCGCCGCGCAGCGAGGCTGCCGAACCCTTGCCGACATCGCCGTAACCGCAGACGACGGCGACCTTGCCGGCCATCATAACGTCGGTGCCGCGGCGGATACCGTCAACCAGCGATTCCTTACAGCCATACTTGTTGTCGAACTTCGACTTCGTGACCGAGTCGTTGACATTGATGGCCGGGAAAGGAAGCAGGCCCTTTTCCGAAAGCTGGTAAAGACGATGAACGCCGGTGGTGGTTTCCTCGGTCACACCCTTGATCGCATCGCGCTGCTTGGTGAACCAGCCCGGCGAAGCCTTGAGGCGCTTCTTGATCTGGGCGAACAGGATTTCTTCTTCTTCCGAACCCGGGTTCGAGAGAACATCCTCACCGGCTTCGGCGCGAGCGCCGAGCAGGATGTACATGGTGGCATCACCACCGTCATCGAGGATCATGTTGGAGAAGCCGCCATCGGCCCATTGGAAGATCTGGTCGGTGTAGGTCCAGTATTCTTCGAGCGTTTCACCCTTGACGGCAAACACCGGGATACCGGCAGCGGCAATCGCTGCAGCGGCGTGGTCCTGGGTCGAGAAGATGTTGCACGAGGCCCAGCGCACCTCCGCACCGAGCGCAACCAGCGTTTCGATGAGGACGGCGGTCTGGATCGTCATATGCAGCGAACCGGTGATGCGGGCGCCCTTGAGCGGCTTCTTCTCGCCATATTCGGCGCGAGCGGCCATCAGGCCCGGCATTTCGGTTTCAGCGATGTCGATTTCCTTGCGGCCAAAATCGGCAAGACCGATATCGGCGACCAGATAGTCTTTGTTTGCAGTCATGTGAATCTCCAGAATGGTCCCAAGGGACAAGTTCGCCGGGCGCAGCCTGAAGCGCCCCAGAATGCGGGATGGCCTCATCTATCAGGAAATTCATGGATAGGCAATAAGGACATAAAGAAGTCTTTATATGTCCTGAACCGTCGGTTAATGCCAAGGGTCAACGCATGGCAGGCGCCGTTACTCGGCCTGACCTTCCGTTCAGATCGCCGGATTTGTCTTCTATGTTCTTGTTTGGATCGTCGGTGGCCATCCAGCCGCTTAAGATGCGGCCGGCGACTACATCTCTTCGCCGAACTTGTCGGCGATCAGTGCCGTGATCGTATCCAGCGCTTCCTCAGCCTGGTTGCCGGATGCATACACCATGATAGAGGATCCAGGGCCCGCCGCCAGCATCATCAGTCCCATGATGGACGTGCCACCGACGGTCATCCCGTCTTTCGAGACCTGGATTTCCGCATCGAAATTTTCGACGGTCTGGACAAATTTTGCCGATGCTCTCGCATGCAGGCCGCGCTTGTTGATGATGGGGATTTCGCGTTCCAAACGCATCGTTCGTCTTACTTTCCGTTCAGCACGCGGCTGGCGACATAGATATATTTGCGACCGGCTTCGGATGCATCGACGAGCGCCTTCTGCATGTTGTTCTCGCCGCGAATGCCGGCAAGCTTGATCAACATCGGAAGGTTCATGCCGGCAATCACTTCGATATTGCCGCGCGACATGGCCGAAATGGAGAGGTTGGACGGCGTTCCACCGAACATGTCGGTCAGAATGATGACGCCATTGCCGTCATCCGTGGCGGTGACGGCATTGAGAATATCCTGCCGGCGGACATCCATATCGTCCTCCGGGCCGATCGAAATGGTTTCGATCGCCTTCTGCGGCCCAACCACATGCTCCAAGGCTGATCTGAACTCGTCGGCCAGATGGCCATGCGTTACCAGCACCAGTCCGATCATGCTTGGGTGAGCTCCTCAATTCCCTCAGGTGACGATTGGGCGCTGCTGTTAGCCCAATTCCCCTGCCTCGTCCACTGTCCGGGCGGCCATCATGGCAAGGAAAGGCGGAAGTTCAAGCACAAAATGCTCTCCCTAGGCCTAAGGTTGGTCATGAATTGGGTGTCAGGACCGGAAATCCGGGCAGGAATGCTTCAAGCACCGCATAGGGATCCGGCGTCGAGCGATCGAGCGTGATGAGGGGCAGCGAAATTCCCCCCGCGGAGGTCCAGATCGCATCGTCGTTCGGTATCCGGTTGGAAGCATTGATGAATTCCAAACGGACGACGTAATTCAATTCGGCCAGGTCTATGGATGGGATCGCCGCGATTCCGGTTCCGCGGACCTCGATCTTGCCCCGGATCGTTGCTGGGGCCGTTGCAATCACCCTGTCGTTCCGGATCTCGAGAAAAACCTGATCATCGCTCACAAGTGCGGCAAAATGCGCAGCCCGGCGAGCCGTACTCATGAGCTGCAGCGCCTTTGTGGATTTTCCGCTTCCCGATGGGCCGACCAGAAGCAGGCCGGTGGACCCGATAACGATCGCGGTGGCATGGACCAGTTCGGGTTCCATCAGGCTTTGCCCTTTTCGGGCAAGGTCAGGATGAAGCGTGCGCCCTTGCGGCGGCCTTCCTCATCGATAATGTTCTCCGCCTTGAGCGTGCCGCCATGGGCTTCGGCGATTTGCCGACTGATGGAGAGGCCCAGACCGGAATTCTGCCCGAAGCCCTCGCTTTCGGGACGATCCGTATAGAAACGCTCGAAGATGCGATCGATATTCTCGGCATCGATTCCGGGACCGTTATCGGCGACCTCGATGATGCAGTTCTTCTTGGTACGACGCAGCGTCACCGCGATATGGCCGCCCTGTACCGGAACGAAGGAACGGGCATTCTCGATCAGATTGGTAACAATCTGCCCGAGGCGAAGGTCGTGACCATTGACGACGAAATTGTTCTTGGCCGCACCCTTTCGTTCGATCTCCAGATCGACGGCAACCGTCTTCCCGCGCGATCTGACTTCACCGGCGATATTGACGAGGTCGGTCAGCAAAGTCTCGAGATTGACCGGCTTGGAATCGGCGCGCGCCAGTTCGGCATCGAGGCGGGAGGCATCCGAAATATCCGAGATCAGGCGGTCCAGCCGGCGGACATCATGCTGAATGACATCCATCAGCCGCTTCTTGGACTCATCGCTCTTGGCCAGAGGCAAGGTTTCCACGGCGCTGCGGAGCGATGTGAGAGGGTTCTTGAGCTCATGGCTGACATCGGCGGCAAAGCTCTCGATCGCGGCAATCCGGTCGTAAAGCGCGTTGGTCATGTCGCGCAGCGCCACCGAAAGATTGCCGATTTCATCCTGGCGGAACGAGAAGTCCGGGATTTCCTCGCGCGATTTGACGCCGCGGCGGACACGAACTGCAGCGGCCGCCAGGCGCCGGAGCGGGTTCGCGATTGTCGAGGAGAGAATAAGCGACAGGACCACGTTCACAAGTGTTGCAATGCCGAACACCCGCAGAATGGCGAGCCGCTCGCTATGGACGATCTGGTCGATGTCGCCGGCCTGGGTCGACAGGAGGAGGACACCGAGAACAGCGCGGAAACGCTGGACCGGCACTGCCACCGAAACGATGAGTTCGCCATTCTCGGTGACACGAACCACGGCGCCGCGAACCCCGGTCAAGGCATTCTTGACTTCCGGATAGATCATGCCGTCGCCACCGGGGCTTTCCTTGTAAACCGGAAGGTTGGAGGGCTGCAGCATCCGGTTGATCCAGCTCGAAACCCGGTCCGTGAAGGGCTTGGACTCTCCGGTAACCGGTGGCAGATCAAAGCGCAGCACCTGGCCCCGCGCATAGAGAAAGCGCGAATCCAGGATGAGATTGGCATCGGGATCGAAGATTCGGGCGCGGGTGTGGGTCGGCGAAATCAGCCGTCGCATCACCGGCGCCACCCGCTCCGGATCGATTGGAAATTCAAGATCCTCGTCGTTGGGGACGGGCGTGATGGATTGGCCCGCTTGCAGCTCCAGCAGCTTCTGCGGATCGATAGTGATCGAGTTGGTATCGACAGAAGCGGAGGCCGAGATGGCCGAAGCGATGATTTCGCCCTGGGTCAGCAGGCTTTCGACCTTGGCATCGATCAGCCCCTCGCGGAACTGATTGAGATACATGATACCGGCAACAAGAATGACCAGCGCCACGAGGTTGAAGAACAGGATCTGCCGCGTCAGGCTGGAAAAAAGCGCATGACCGAAAATCCGTCGCACGAAGGTCAGTGCGCGGCTGAACGGGGACCGGCGTCGGCCCTTGCCATTGCGACCGGATGCTTCTCTGGATGGAGCGATCCCGGAGTCGACTGCGTTCATTCTCTATCCTTCGGACCCGCCTCGCCCGAGGCGGGGCAAGATTAGGCCCCTGCCGCTTCCCGGAAGCGATAACCGACACCATAAAGCGTTTCGATCATGTCGAAATCATTGTCGGCCATCTTGAACTTCTTTCGCAGCCGCTTGATGTGGCTGTCGATCGTGCGGTCATCGACATAGACCTGTTCGTCATAGGCGGCATCCATCAGCGCATCGCGGCTCTTGACCACGCCGGGCCTCAGCGCAAGCGCATGAAGAATGAGGAATTCCGTGACGGTGAGCGTGACCGGCTGGCCCTTCCAGGTGCAGGTGTGGCGTTCCTGATCCATCACCAACTGGCCGCGCTCGAGCGATTTTGTCTGCACCACGCTGCCCTTGGCCGGTGCCGTTCCCGATGCGGCCGCCTCGCGATTGGCGACGCGGCGCAGGACGGCCTTGACCCGTTCGACCAGCAGGCGCTGGGAGAATGGTTTGGTGATGAAATCATCGGCCCCCATCTTGAGACCGAAGAGCTCGTCGATCTCCTCATCCTTCGACGTCAGAAAGATGACCGGCAGATCCGACTTCTGCCTCAGGCGGCGCAGCAGTTCCATTCCATCCATCCGCGGCATCTTGATGTCGAAGATTGCCAGTTGCGGCGGTCGCTGCAGCAGGCCATCCAGCGCCGAGGCTCCATCAGTATAGGTTTCCACCTTGTATCCTTCCGCCTCGAGCGCGATGGAAACAGAAGTCAGGATGTTGCGGTCGTCATCGACGAGAGCAATTGTCTGCATAAGTGAATCTCCGACGGGGTCCTCATGCGCCGGAACGGCGCATTGCCCCCTATGAGTATAAAGGTGGAACAAATTGTGGCAAAGAGCCCAGGTGGTTGTTTTTTGCCGAATCGGCAGTTTCGGAGCCTGGCCGCGTAACAAGGGTATAAAACACCTGCCGGTTTAAACGATTAAATTTGACGCCCATCCGGTTAAATCGATTAATACATTGATACTATTAATATAATCGGGAAAATGGCGCTTGTTTTTTAAAAAATTTTATGTCTATGTCCCGCGAAACTTGGCTTGGTCTAACGGAGAAAGGACACACCATGGAGGAGCTCGGTACGACGAACCCGAACAATCGTCTGGAAGCAATGGGCTTTCAGGAGCTTGTTTCGGTTCGCTATAACCTGACCGAGGCGGAGCTCTATGAAGAGGCGATCCGCAACGGCGAAGCCGTTATGACCGCCCATGGCGCACTGCGGGCACTGACGGGTCAGCATACTGGCCGTTCACCGAAGGACAAGTTCGTCGTCAGCGACGACAATACCAAGAACCGCATCTGGTGGGACAACAACAAGGCTCTGAGCCCAGAGCAGTTCGCTCTCCTCAAGGCCGACATGCTGGAACATGCCCGCGGCAAATCCCTCTATGTTCAGGACCTGATCGGCGGCGCCGATCGTGCCAATGCCCTGCCGACGCGGGTCATCACCCAGTATGCCTGGCATTCGCTGTTCATTCGCAACCTCCTGATCCGTCCGGCCCGCGAAACGCTCACCGACTTCATCCAGGAACTGACGATCATCGACCTGCCGGAATTCAAGGCAGATCCGGCTCGTCACGGCGTTCGTTCGGAAACGGTGATTGCCTGCGACCTGACCAACGGTCTGGTTCTGATCGGCGGTACCTCCTATGCCGGCGAAATGAAGAAGTCTGTCTTCACCGTCCTCAATTACCTGCTGCCGGAAAAGGGCGTCATGCCGATGCACTGCTCGGCCAACATGGGCAAGGAAGGCGATACCGCCGTGTTCTTCGGCCTGTCGGGCACCGGCAAGACCACGCTTTCGGCCGATCCGAACCGCACGCTGATCGGCGATGACGAACATGGCTGGGGCGAAACCGGCGTCTTCAATTTCGAAGGCGGCTGCTATGCCAAGACCATCCGCCTGTCGCGCGAAGCCGAACCGGAAATCTTCGCAACGACCGAACGTTTCGGCACCGTGCTCGAAAACGTTCCGCTCGATGTGAACCGAATGCCGGACTTCGATGACGCGTCGCTGACCGAAAACACCCGTTGCGCCTATCCGCTGCATTTCATTCCGAATGCATCCGACACCGGCACCGGCAACCATCCCAAGACGATCATCATGCTGACGGCCGATGCCTTCGGCGTCATGCCGCCGATCGCCCGCCTGACGCCTGAACAGGCAATGTACCACTTCCTCAGTGGCTACACCGCCAAGGTGGCTGGCACCGAAAAGGGCGTGACCGAGCCAGAAGCAACCTTCTCGACCTGCTTCGGCGCACCGTTCATGCCGCGTCATCCGGCCGAGTATGGCAACCTTCTCAAGGCGCTGATCGCCAAGCATGGCGTCAATTGCTGGCTCGTCAACACCGGCTGGACCGGCGGCGCCTATGGCACCGGTTCGCGTATGCCGATCAAGGCCACGCGCGCGCTCCTGACGGCTGCCCTTTCCGGCAAGCTCAATGAGGCCGTGTTCCGCAGGGATGCGAATTTCGGCTTCGAAGTGCCGGTTGCCGTCGATGGCGTCGACACCAAGATCCTGGATCCGCGTTCGACCTGGATCGATGGCGCTGCCTATGATGCACAGGCGAAGAAGCTGGTCGACATGTTCGTCACCAACTTCGCCAAGTTCGAAGAACATGTCGATGGTTCGGTGCTCGATGCAGCACCCGGCATCAAGGCTGCTGCGGAGTAATCCGCAGCGCCACTTCCTTGGCAAAAGATTGCAACCCGGCGAACTCCAGCGCCGGGTTTTTTATTCGGGAATGGTGCCGTTTTCGGCCAGAACATCGCCGGCGAAATAAAGCGAGCCGCCAATGAGGATACGCGGTGGGATCTCGTTTGGACGAACATCGTCAGAAATCCGGGAAAGCGCTTCCGCCGTATCGAGACAGGGAGCGGCTTCGAGACCGGCGTCCGCCGCATCCTGCGCAAGCGCGACCGGATCAAGACCCGCATCCGAATTGCGGATGGCCACAGTGAAGACCTTGCGAGCCAGGCCGCGAAACGCGTCGAAATAGCCCTTCGGGTCCTTTGTGTTGATCATACCGGTCACGAGATAGAGTGGCCGCGGATCTTTTTCTTCGAAATTGGCGAGCGCTTCGGCGATCGCCTTGCCGCCATGCGGATTGTGGCCGCCGTCGAGCCAGATTTCCGATCCGTTCGGCGCCAGATCCACCAGAGAGCCGCTCTTCAATCGCTGCAACCGCGCCGGCCAGGAAACCGAACGCATGGCCCTGGCGCAGATCTCGTCATCCAGCCGGAAACCTGCTGATTTGACAGCACGGATCGCCGCAGCCGCATTGGCATACTGATGACGCCCCGGCAAGGCCGGCAGGGGCAGATCCATCAGCCCATCGCCATCCTGATAGATCAGCCGGCCATTTTCCTCGTAGGCAAGGAAATCCTGTCCATAGACAAGAGCGGGCGCTCCCATTCGTTCAGCGATATCGACAAGCAGTTGCCGCGCCTCTTCGAAATCCTGGCGCCCGATCACCACCGGACAACCTCGCTTGATGATCCCGGCCTTTGCCTTTGCGATGTCCTGAATGGACGCGCCAAGCCAGGACTGGTGATCCATGGCAATGGGCATGATCAGCGAAACGGCGGGCTGTTCGATGACATTGGTGGCATCGAATTCCCCACCCAGACCGACCTCGACGATGGCCGCATCCGCCGGGTGTTCGGAAAACAGGATGAAAATCACCGCCGTCAGAAGTTCGAATACGGTGATCTTTTCACCGGCATTGACCTTTTCGGCTCGCAGGATCGCCTCAAGCAACACCTCGTCCGTCACCAGCTGGCCTTTGCCACCGGCAACGCCGAGGCGGTAGCGTTCGTGCCAGCGCACGAGATGCGGCGATGTATGGACATGCGCCGAAAGGCCCGCGGCCTCGATCAGGGCCCGGCTGAAAGCTGTCGCCGATCCCTTTCCATTGGTGCCGGCGACATGGATGATCGGCGGCATCCGGTCCTGCGGACGACCCAGCTGGTCGAGAAGCCGGCGAATGCGATCCAGCGACAGGTCGAACCCGCGCGGAAAAATGCCGAGAAGCCGTTCGATTTCCCGCGTTGCCGGGCTGGCGCCAAGGTCTGTCATCATATCGTCTTTCGAGGCGCTCGCTGTCCGGCAGGTCTCAGGCTGCGATGGCAGCCTGCGGCGGCAGGTTCAACATCATCCGTGCCATGCGGGCGAGCGTTTCAGGGATCTCGCGACGGTCGATCACCATATCGACCATGCCGTGCTCAAGAAGATACTCGGATGTCTGGAAGCCATCCGGCAGCTTTTCGCGAATCGTCTGCTCGATCACTCGCTTGCCGGCAAAGCAGATTTCGGCACCCGGTTCTGCCAGATGGACATCACCCAACATCGCGTAGGAGGCGGTGACGCCACCGGTGGTGGGATTGGTCAGAACGACGAAATAGGGAAGGCCTGCTTCCTTCAGCATCTCCACCGCGACGGTCGTCCGCGGCAGCTGCATCAGCGACAGGATGCCTTCCTGCATGCGCGCGCCACCGGACGCGGGGAACATGACGAGCGGGCAATGTTCGGCGATCGCGCGTTCAAAGGCCTTGATGATCGCTTCTCCGGCGGCGATGCCGAGCGAACCACCCATGAAATTGAATTCATGGACGACAGCGACCATCTTGACACCACGAACCGTGCCGAGACCCGAGACG
Organism: Fluviirhizobium alvei; assembly: GCF_030551875.1. Classification (GTDB taxonomy): domain Bacteria; phylum Pseudomonadota; class Alphaproteobacteria; order Rhizobiales; family Rhizobiaceae; genus Rhizobium_E; species Rhizobium_E alvei. The sequence goes on from NZ_JAUOZU010000008.1 coordinate 45,571, forward strand.
ATCGTGTCCTCGAGCCCGGTCTTTGCGCGACCATCGCGAAGGCGATCGGTATATTTCTTCGAATCGCGGAACTTGAGCGGATCCTGCGCCACCTTCGGCTGGGGAAAAGCTTCATACTGGCCGCCATCGAAAAGGTCGGCGAGACGTTCCTTCGCCGGCATCTTCATATGATAGCCCGAACCCGGAATGACCCATTTGTTGGCTTCGAGTTCCTTGTGGAAGACCATTTCCCCGGTCTCTGGGCACTTGATCCAGAGGTTTTCCGGAACATCGGATGTGGGCCGACCGAGCATCGAGTTGATTTTCGGGCGGACGAAATTGGTGATCCAGTTCATGGTTTTCTAAACTCCGTTATCCGGATGATATGGCAACGTTACTCTGCTGCCGCAAGGCGTGCAGCGTGAACGCCGGCCGAAAGCCCCTTGACGAAGGTCACGACCGACTGAACGGTATCGGCAGACGCCTGGCCGTTCTTGTCGAGCGATGTCGCGACCTGATTGACGATCGCGGTACCGACCACGACGCCATCTGCGGATGCACCGATCAGGCGCGCATGTTCGGCCGTCTTGACGCCGAAGCCGACGCAGATCGGCAAGGATGTATGTCCCTTGATCCGCTTGACGGCCGAAGAGATCAGCGACGGATCCGGCAGAGCAGAGCCCGTGATGCCGTTCATCGACACATAATAGACGAATCCCGATGAGTTGGTCAGCACTTTCGGCAGACGCTTGTCGTCGGTCGTCGGCGTTGCAAGACGGATGAAGTTGATATCCTTGGCGCGTGCGGGGATGCACAGCTCGTCATCCATTTCCGCCGGCAGATCGACGATGATCAGACCATCAACGCCCGCCTTTTCGGCCTCATCGAGGAAACGATCGACACCATAGACATAGATCGGGTTGTAATAGCCCATGATCACGATCGGCGTCGTGTCGTCGGTCTCGCGAAATTCGGTAACCATCTGAAGCGTCTTGGCGAGGCTGTGGCCCGCCTTGAGCGCGCGGTGACCCGCCATCTGGATCGCCGGACCGTCCGCCATCGGGTCAGAGAAGGGCGAGCCGAGTTCGATGACGTCGGCACCGGCACCCGGCAGCGCCTTCATGATCGCAAGCGACGTATCGTAATCCGGATCGCCACCCATGAAATAGGTGACCAGCGCGGGACGGTTCTCAGCCTTCAGATCCGCGAATTTCTTGTCCATACGTGCGGTCATGTCAGAGCCCCATTCCCAGAATCTTGCCGACGGTGAAAATGTCCTTGTCGCCGCGGCCGGAGAGATTCATCAGGATGATCTCGTCCTTGCCCATCTTCGGCGCGCGCTTGATCACTTCAGCCACGGCATGGCTCGGCTCGAGCGCCGGAATGATGCCTTCAAGCTTGGTCAGCAGCTGGAAGGCTTCCAGAGCTTCATCATCCATGATCGGCACATATTCGGCACGGCCGATATCACTCAACCAAGAATGTTCAGGACCGATGCCGGGATAATCGAGACCGGCGGAAATGGAATGGCCTTCGAGGATTTGGCCGTCGCCATCCTGCAGGAGATAGGTCCGGTTGCCGTGCAGGACGCCAGGCGAGCCTGCAGTGATCGAGGCGCAATGTTCGACACCCTGCAGACCGCGACCGCCAGCTTCAACGCCGACAATCTTGACCGACGGATCATCGAGGAACGGATGGAAGATCCCGATCGCGTTGGAACCACCGCCCACAGCCGCAATCACGAGATCGGGGAGTTTGCCTTCGGCTTCCATCAGCTGCGCCTTGGCTTCCGAACCGATGACCGACTGCAGGTCGCGGACGATTTCCGGATAGGGATGCGGGCCGGCGGCCGTTCCGATCAGGTAATAGGTGCTGTCGACATTGGTTACCCAGTCGCGCAGCGCTTCGTTCATCGCATCCTTGAGCGTACCGTTACCGGAGGTCACCGGAACCACTTCGGCACCGAGCAGCTTCATGCGGAACACGTTCGGGGCCTGACGCTCGACGTCGGTGGCGCCCATATAGACCACGCAGGGGAAGCCGAAGCGGGCGGCCACGGTTGCCGAGGCAACGCCATGCTGACCTGCGCCGGTTTCAGCGATGATGCGGGTCTTGCCCATGCGCTTGGCAAGCAGGATCTGGCCGATGCAGTTGTTGATCTTGTGCGAGCCGGTATGGTTGAGCTCTTCGCGCTTGAAATAGATCTTGGCACCGCCGAGATGGGCCGTCAGCCGCTCGGCGAAATAGAGCGGGCTCGGCCGTCCGATATAGTGCGTGCCGAGCGATTTCAGCTCCGCCTGGAATTCCGCATCCGTCTTGGCCTTGTTCCATTCATCCTGAAGATCAAGAATGAGGGGCATCAGCGTTTCGGCGACAAAGCGTCCGCCAAAAATGCCAAAACGACCATCTTCATCTGGTCCTGAGCGGAAGGAATTGGGTAGCAGTGCCTCGTTCACAGTTATCTCCTTCAAGCCGGTTGCCGGGCACGGCGCACGGCTGCGAAAAACTCTTCCATCATCTGTAGATCTTTGACGCCGGGGGCGCTCTCGACACCTGATGATACGTCTATTCCGGCGGGGCGGATCGCAGCAAGCGCTTCGCCGACATTGTCCTTGTTCAAGCCGCCCGACAGAAGATAGTCGATCCGTTCGTCGAGACCGTCGAGCAAAGACCAGTCAAACGAAACACCGTTTCCGCCCGGAAGCTCCGAATGGCGCGGCGGTTTGGCATCGAACAGGAAGCGGTTGGCAATGCCCTCATAGGCGTCGATCCGCTTGAGATCGTCTGCATCGCCAATCGAGAGCGCCTTCCAGATCTCCAGACCGGTCACTGCCTTGACCGTCAGAACCCGTTCAGCGCTTTCACTGCCATGCAATTGCAGGATATCGGGCGAAAGGCCATCGATGATCTCGTCGAGATCGTCATTGGTGGCATTGACGGAGACCGATACGATCTTGGCACGGCCACGCACGTGATCAGCAATTCGACCGGCATCGGCAGGCTCGATATGGCGCGGGCTCTTGGCAAAGAAAATGAATCCGACATGGGTCGCACCGAGAGACACGGCACGTTCCACCGACTCCACCGTCGTCAGGCCACAGATTTTAATATCGAGCGTCATGGCTTGCCCAACTGACATGAAACGCCGCTTGAGTCGAGTGATTTTGCGCCATCGATCGGAGGATACGCGCCAGTTCAGGACCCGAAATCGTGAACGTGCAGCATGGCGCCATTGCGCTTCAGCCAATGTTTGGCCTCGAGCATCGAAGGGCTGAGCTGTTCGCAGATCGACCAGAAGCGAGGCGAATGGTTCATTTCCACCAGATGGGCGACCTCATGTGCCGCGAGATAATCGATCACATAGGGCGGCGCCATCACGATACGCCAGGAGAAGGAGAGGTTTCCATCATGCGAACAGGAGCCCCAACGGCTCTTGGTATCCTTGAGCGCGATCGCGTTGACCTTGCGGTTGACAGTCGCGGCATGACGTCTGGCCGCCTCTTCAAGATCGAGCTTGGCTTCCCGCTTCAGAAAATCGCGGATTCGGCGCCCGAGATGGATCTCCTCGCCACCAACGCTGAGAACTGCTTCGCCGCCGATCTCCATGATTTCGGTTCGATCGCGGCTCTTGCCGGTGGAAACGATCCGGTGTGGCACACCCCTGATCGGCAGATAGCGCCCGGACATGGGCTTGGTGACCGATGGAAAACGAGACAGGCGGGATTCGAGCCAGCCCTGGTGCCGCGACAGAAAATCATCGATCTCGCGCTGGCGCAGTCCTTTGGGAACCGTCAATGTCAACGCCTGACCACCCGGAACAATCCGCAGCGTCATACGTCTGGCGCGCGCATCTGGCCTTATGGTCAGAGGCACGGCTTTCCCCGATACATCGATCGTCCGGATCTTGGGATCCGACGGACGGACAGGTTTCTGCAGGAACGTGAGCCGGGATAACATGTCCGAGAGATCTAACCGATTCGAGGCCGGTTGCAAAAGCCGGCGCCTTGCAGCGCCGGGGTCATTGTCAAAGCGATCCGGTCCGTTCCACGATCAGCCGCTGAAACCGTTCTGCGGGTCAGTCGGCATGTTGCGGCGGCTTTCGCGTTCGCGCATGAAACGATCGAACTCTTCCTGGTCACGAGCCCGACGCAGTTCGCGCATGTAGCCATCGAACTCGGCGCGCATTTCATCCAGCTTGCGGCGTTCTTCCTCGATGCGATCGAGCTCGGCCTTGCGCCAGTCGTCGAAGGCCATGTTGCCGGTCGAGAAATGGTGATGGTGATGGCGACGCCAGCCGTGCGAGCGGCAGCTCTTCTGAAAACCATCCATCCGTTCATTCGCCTCGCGCTTGAAGGCATGCAGCCGTTCACCGAACAGGATATAGCCGAGCATCGCCAGTCCAAGCGGCCAGAAGACGATGAAGCCAAGCACCATCAAAGCGATGGTGGCCGGGGTCCAGTCAGGCCGTATGAGTGCAGTGCGGTACATCTTTTCGATCCTTGTTAAGCCGTCTCGCCCTATGCGAGCCGGTGGAATCGATGTGGGATGCATTTTTCCGCGATCAAGCATTTCCCTTGGATATTCGGATATGCGTCTGGATATGCTCTGTTATTTCGGAGCCTTTTCTCGTCTGGCGAAGATAATCCCCTGCCCCGCGTCACAATTTCGCCGTCGATCGGTCGTTCGGACCTTCTCCCTAGCCGTTGCTACGACCATTTGCCTTCATGAAGGAGATGATGCGCGGCGCGATTTCGCGGCGGAAACGCGAGCCGTTGAAAACCCCATAATGACCGACATCCGGCTGAACATAATGCAGACGGCGTTCATCGGAGATGGCATTGCAGAGCGTCTGTGCGGCATGGGTCTGGCCGAGGCCCGAAATATCATCGTTCTCGCCTTCGACGGTCAAAAGCGCTGTCCGGACGATCTTGCCGGGATCGACGAGGCGACCGCGATGGGTCATTTCCCCCTTCGGCAAGGCGTGACGGATGAAGACGGTATCGACAGTCTGCAGATAGAATTCGGCTGCCAGATCCATGACCGCGAGATATTCGTCATAAAAGTCGCGGTGCTTTTCGGCTGAGTCGCCATCGTTCTTGACCAGATGGAGATAGAAATCCTTGTGAGCGATGACATGGCGATCAAGGTTCATCGACATGAAACCCGACAATTGCAAAAAGCCCGGATAAACCGGCCGCATGAAGCCCGGCTGCGGCCAGGGAACATTCATGATGACATTGTCCTCAAACCATTTCAGCGGTCGCGTTTGCGCGAGCTGGTTGACGGCGGTGGGATTGATGCGGGTATCGATCGGCCCGCCCATCAATGTCATGGAAGACGGCGACAGGTGATCGCCATCCTGTTCCATGACCGCAACAGCCGCCAGAACGGGAACCGAGGGCTGGCAGACGGCCATCACATGCGTATCCGGACCAAGATGGCGGATCATCGCAATCACATAATCGATATAGTCATCGAGATCGAACCGGCCATCGGCGAGCGGCACCATGCGCGCGTCCTTCCAGTCGGTAATGTAAACATCCGCTTCCGGCAGCAGCGTATCGACGGTGCCGCGCAGCAGCGTGGCATAGTGGCCTGACATCGGCGCCACGATCAGCAGTTTCGGCTTTCTGGCGGCGACTGCCGTTACCGGTGGCTCGAAATGCAGAAGATCGCAGAACGGCTTGGACCAAACGACCCTTTCGCCAACGGGAACCTTCTCGCCATCCACAATCACCGTCAGGCCGAACTCCGGTTTGCCATAACGACGCGTCGCGCGCTCGAACACTTCGAGACCGGCTGCAAAGGATCGCCCGGCGGTGGTGCGCGAAAACGGGTTGAACGGGTTTTCGGTGGCAAGACGCATGGACTGCGCCGCAGCCCGAAACGGCGCGATCATTGCATGATTGAGCTCATAGAACTGATAGAACATGGCTGGCGGGTCTCCTTCCCATGTCGGCAAAGCAGCCCTCTCCCAGGCCTGCGCTTACCGATTTCGTATCTGATCCTGACACGCCACGATTAACAAGGCCCCAAAAAGTAGCGTGTCCGTCGGACAGATCGGAATATTCGTACGAGCTAACAGGATGTGCATTGCGGCAAGCTGACCAGATTTCCGGTGAGCTGGCATCCGAAATGCCAATTGGGAAGGGGCGGTGACGTTATGTTAGAGCGAATGCGAAGGGACCGGGCGCTCCAGATGAACAGAGTGTCCTCCTCGTGGATTCTGGAAATCACTTCCGAACGACCCTATCTGGCAAACCAACATTGAAGGAATCAACCAATGGCGTCATCAAGCGCAGATGTCAGCACCGAACATGCGAGCAAATATCTGCAACAGCTTTGCAAACATTGGACGCATAAGATGGCGACGGAATTCGATCCGCAACGAGGCCGGGTCGAGTTTCCCTCAGGCGCGGTCCTGCACCTTGAAGCGCAGCCTGCCGTTCTTTTGCTGACCATAGAACACGACGACCCGGCCATGCTCGACAGGCTCGAGGGCGTGGTGGCCGAACATATCGCGCGTTTTGCTTTTCGCGAGACGCTTGAATTCAACTGGACCCGATCCTGAATCATAACGAGGAAGAGAATGACCGAGACTGCCCATCGCAAGGCCGCCCATCCCATTGATCCGATGTTCATCGAACGCTGGTCATCGCGTAGTTTTACCGGTGAGGCACTGCCGCTTGAAGATCTTCTAACGATCCTTGAAGCCGCACGTTGGGCGCCTTCTGCAAACAACACACAGCCCTGGCGTTTCATCTACGGTATCAAGGGAACGGAACAGTTCGACCGGATCGCTTCAACCCTCATGGGGTTTAACCAGGCCTGGGCCCCGAATGCCGGTGCGCTTGTAATTGCAGTATCAAAGACGCATATCGCAGCACCCGGCCAGACCGAGGCCAAATTTGCCCGCTGGCATGCGCATGATACCGGGGCTGCGACCCTGAGCCTGATCTTGCAGGCCAACAATCTTGGTTATCAGGCCCACCCGATGGGCGGCATCGAGGGCGACAAGGCCAAGGAGATTTTCGGTATCCCGCACGAAGGTTACGAAGTGCAGTCGGCAATCGCGATCGGGCATCTTGCGCCGGCAGACAATCTGCCTGAAAACTTCCGTACTCGTGAGGTGCCGTCCCCGCGCATGGACCTTGGCGAAATCACCTTCGACGGCAATTTCAAGGCCTGATGTTTCACGTGAATCATCGTTAACGCCGACTAAGAAGTCGGCGTTAGCTGGATTCCTCCTAGCGTTAGATGTCCAGATTGGCGACGCTGAGCGCGTTTTCCTGAATGAAGTCGCGCCGCGGCTCCACCTCATCGCCCATAAGACGGGCGAACAGACCATCGGCATCGACAGCATCACTGACCTTGACCTGCAGGAGCGAACGTGCGTTGGGGTCCAACGTCGTTTCCCAAAGCTGGTCGGCATTCATCTCGCCCAAGCCTTTGTAGCGCTGCATGGAAATGCCCTTGCGGCCGAGCGTGAAAATTGCATCCAGCAATGCCTTGGGGCCGGAAATCTCGGTGCCACCATCCTTGCGGGTCAACACCGGCGGAATGCCATAGATTTCGCCGAGACGTTTGCTCATCTGATCGATATGGCGGGCATCCGCCGAGCCGATCAGGGCCATGTCGATCAAGAGCGATTCTTTCACACCACGGACGGTGCGCTCGAAACGCAGAGCGCCATCTTCACCGAAGATACCGCCCCAACCGCGCTCGGTCTCTTCCGAAATCCGGTCCAGACGTCGGGAAATTTCCCCGATCACCGGCTCGGCACGGGAACGATCGCTCATGGTTTCAATGTTCAGGCCACCGGCAATTGCCGCCTGTTCGATCAGCGAACGGCTGTAGCGCGAATGCAGACCATCAACGAGCGTGCGCAGACGGATCGCATCGCCGATGATTTCACGCAGATCCTGCCCCGCCCTCACCTCACCATTCGACAAGGTCAGCGTTACATCTTCGAGACCTGCGGTCACGAGATAGTCTTCGAGTGCTTTTTCATCCTTGAGATAGGTCGAGGACTTTCCGCGCGTGACCTTATAGAGCGGCGGCTGGGCGATATAGAGATGGCCGCGTTCGATCAGTTCCGGCATCTGCCGGAAGAAGAAAGTCAGAAGCAGGGTGCGAATATGGGCGCCGTCCACGTCAGCATCGGTCATGATGATGATCTTGTGATACCGCAGCTTTTCGGCGTTGAACTCGTCCTTACCGATCGATGTGCCAAGCGCCGTAATCAGGGTGCCGATTTCCTGGCTTGACAGCATCTTGTCAAACCGCGCGCGCTCGACATTGAGAATCTTGCCTCGCAACGGCAGGATCGCCTGGTTTTCACGCGAACGGCCCTGCTTGGCCGAGCCACCTGCCGAGTCACCCTCGACGAGGAAAAGTTCGGATTTGGAAGGATCGCGCTCAGAGCAATCCGCCAGTTTTCCCGGCAGCGAGGAAATGTCCAGTGCGCCCTTGCGCCGAGTCAGTTCGCGCGCCTTGCGCGCGGCTTCGCGTGCCGCGGCCGCTTCCACGACCTTGCCGACCAGAACCCTGGATTCGGACGGATGTTCTTCCAGCCATTGATTGAGCGCCTCGTTAACGAGGTTTTCAACGACAGGTCGGACTTCCGACGAAACCAGCTTATCCTTGGTCTGAGACGAGAATTTCGGATCGGGCACCTTGACCGACAGGACGGCCGTCAGACCTTCGCGGCAGTCATCGCCGGTAAGCGACACCTTTTCCTTCTTCAGGATACCGGACGTATCGGCGTAGGACGTCACCTGACGGGTGAGCGCCGCGCGAAAGCCGGCCAGATGCGTGCCGCCATCCCGCTGCGGAATGTTGTTGGTGAAGCACAGCATGTTTTCGTGATAGCTGTCGTTCCACCACATCGCGACTTCGACCGTGATACCGTCCTTTTCGCCGCGGATGGCAATCGGCTTGTCGACCAGCGGCTTCTTGGCACGATCGAGGTAGCGCACGAACGCTTCAAGCCCTCCATCATAGAGCAGCTCTTCGATGCGGGGATCGGCGGAGCGGCGGTCGGTCAGAACGATACGGACACCGGAGTTCAGGAAGGCCAGCTCGCGAAGACGATGCTCAAGGGTGGCATAGTCGAATTCGGTCTTGGTGAAGGTTTCGGTACTCGGCAGGAAGGTCACTTCGGTGCCGGTTTCCTCAACCGCACAGCTTCCTGTCACCGTCAGCGGCCCATCAGCGACACCATGGGTGAAGCTCATCTCATGGATCTGGCCCTTCTGGCGGATCTTCAGCTGCAGCTTGACCGACAGCGCGTTGACGACCGAAACGCCGACGCCATGCAGACCGCCGGAAACCTTGTAGGAATTCTGGTCGAACTTACCACCGGCATGAAGCTGGGTCATGATGACCTCGGCGGCTGACACGCCTTCGTCATGCATCCCGGTCGGAATGCCGCGCCCGTTGTCGGTAACAGTGACAGACCCATCCGGATTGAGGGTCACGGTCACAAGGTCGGCATGTCCGGCGAGCGCCTCGTCGATCGCATTGTCGACGACCTCATAGACCATGTGATGCAGACCCGAACCATCATCGGTGTCGCCGATATACATGCCGGGGCGCTTGCGCACTGCATCCAGCCCCTTCAGGACCTTGATGGAATCGGCACCATATTCGGTATTCGGCTGAGAGGTTTCCTCGGGAGATCCGCTCATCTGTCGTTTTCTCTTTTCATCGTGGGGGCATTGGCCGTTGTTTGGCGAATCAATGCGATCAAGCCAACATAACTATAGGTTTTTTGATCAGAACGCCAAAGACTGGCAGGAGAATGCGGCATAAAACCGGCCTTCAGCGGCGGTTATCCAGTGCTTTGCTCGCCTCTTGCAGAACACGGTCGAGTTCGCGAATGGTTTCACAGTCGACCAGCCGGATTTCACGCGCCAGGCGATTGGCAAATGCTGTATGTTCGGGCGGCATATCGGACGTGTCCAGAACAACACGCGGATGCGAAATTGCTGCGAGATGAAAGAGTTCATCCGCTTCGTCCCAGATGATATTCAGGTAGCCTGCCACCCTTTGCAGAAAATCGAAGCGTGGCTGTCCGCGCTTGCCGCTCTCCAGTGCCGAGAGGTAGGCTGGCGAAACGTTCAGGGCCTTGGCCATTGCCTTCTGGGTCAAACCTTTTTCACGCCGGATCCGGCGCACGGCCTCTCCGAACGGCGTCGTCATCGATCCTCTCCCCGCACACGGGAGAGCCGGACATAGAGCGCCCCTTCGCCACCATGGTTTTGCGCTGCAGTCTCATAGGAAGAAATGAGCGGACGAAAATCCGGCTTGGCAAACCACATCGGAACGGCTCGCTTGAGCGCGCCGTCGCTGCCCATGGATGAGCCTTTGCCGGTAATCACCAGCACATGGCGGAGGCCTCGCTCATGGGCCCGGACAAGGAAGGAATGCAGAAGCGCGTGCGCTTCCGACTGAACCAGCCCATGAAGATCGAGACGGGCTTCGAGCGCGAGCTTGCCGCGGGACAGCTTTTTCTTGACCGGCCGCTCCAGCGGATGATGTCGGCTCGCGGGCTTCGGTGCCGGCCTATCTTCCGGACTGTGAACCTTGGCGGGTTGGGCTGTTGCGTTGGCCTTTTCGCGCGCGTCGAGGATGGCCGTCATTTCCGCTTCGAGTTCGTAAAGCTCGTCCATTCGCCCCGGCATGGGTCGCGTCGAACGCGCAACCTTGCCCCAGAGAATGCGGTCTTCGCCGGAAAGTTTACGCCCATCCGCCATCAGATATACCGCTCCGCCGCGGATCGGGGAATGAGGATGTAAAAGTCGGCCGCATTTCGGACGGCGCTCGCGAGATCACCTGCAAGCGCACCGGACCCGGTAAAGATATCCGCGCGTGCCGGACCAATGATCGCCGAACCGGTGTCGAGCGCAATCATCAACCGGCGAAACGAATTGCCGTTCGAAAGCTGCTTCAATGACGGGCTATCGATATAGAACAGCGAGCCGAATGTGTGGATGAGCCGGTCGACCGCAATCGACCGCATCGGTTCCAGTGCCACCTTCGCGGCCGCGATCGGGCCGAGAGCAGGATCATCGACCTCCGCTTCCCGGAAAAAGATATAGGATTGGTTCTGCCAGATGATCTCGTCGGCGCGCTCCGGATGGTGCGCCAACCAATCCCGGATCGCCTGCATGGAGATGGACTCGAGCGGGATTTCGCCCATCTCCACCAACCGCCGTCCGATACCGGTAAAGGGGTGGCCCGTTTTTGCGGCATATGTGATCCGCTTCATCGAACCGTCGGGATAGGTAAGCCTTGCCGCCCCCTGAACCTGGGCGAAGAAAAGATCGACGCGGGATCGCGCCCAGGCAATCTCGAGACCCCGACCGACAAGAAAGCCCTGCTCGATTGCCTTCCGGTCAGGATAGGGCTCGATCCCGTTCGGTGTGGACCGACCGAATGCATATGTTGGATCGAATCCCTCCGGGCGGTTGCTGTCATCGATATCGATGAGATCGGCGGGTCGCGCATAAAATGGGTAGGCAAACTCGGCAGACGGTGTGCTGTCGACCTCGACTTCGGGCTCGTAGAAGGCCGTGACGAACCCATGTTCGGCACCGACTGGCTGAACTCTGAATGGCCGGCAATGCCGTTCAAAGAATGTACGCGCCGCGATTGCTGTTGAAAAATCGGCTGTGGCGGCGGCAGAAAAGAGATCGGCCAACTCCGAAGCCTGAAGGCCGAACCGCCCGGTTTTGTAGGGTTTGACGTCTCTGATCTGTTTCAGACAGCGTGCCATCGGCCCGGACAGGACCGATGGATCATCTTCAGCCCAACCGGGCAATTGCGCAAAATCGACCGGGGTCAGGCGGAAATCCATGGCGATCAGGCCTCGGCCTGGGTCGCCACGAGCTTCCAGTTCGGATCACGCGAGCGGATGTCACGAGCGAAGGTCCAGGTATCCTTCACCTCGGCCACTTCCTCGGCATTGCCATCGACCAGTGTACCAGCCTTGTCAAAGGTTGCCGAAATCAACTGGCTGACGATACGCATCGTGATCGAGACTTCGCTGCCTTCGAGACCGGCCGAAACGATGTCGGCCTTTTCGATGCCGACAAAGGTCGATTGCTGTTTCTCGCCTGCTTTTTCGCGCTCGGTGATGGCCCGGTTGAAGCCATCGAACACCTCTGCGGACAACAGGTTCTGAAGCGTCTTGCGATCGCCTTCGGCAAAGGCAAGCACGATCATCTCGTAAGCCATCTTTGCGCCGTCGACGAATTCCTTCGGATTGAAGGTCGGATCGGCATCGAAGACGCTGCGCAGAGAGCCGTTCATCGGTGTGCCCGGTTCGGCAAAACTGTCGATCACTTCATAGCGATTCTCACCCGGTGCCGGACCGCGCTTGGGTAGCGTGATAATCTTGCCATCGTCCATCGGCGGCCGGACCGGTTCGCCCGGGCGCGGAGAAAAGGGATCATAAGGCGGCTTCTCATGCCCTGTCCGTTTCCCCAGAACGCTGCGCAGATTGAGGAAGATCAGCGCCGCAACGATGAGGAAGAAGAGCGTAACGATATTGTCCGTACTCATAAGATGCCCTTGGCTTGTCTCTTAACAAAGCAGATGAATAACCCATATAGTCGCGAATTGCCCAGCATTCAAATGTCGGAAATCGAGGAACCACATGCCCTTGCCAATTCTGCCCCTCCTGTTCCTGCTGTTTCCGATTCTCGAGATTTTCGGATTCATCTATGTGGGACAGTGGCTCGGCGCGTTCCGGACCGTGGGACTGGTGCTGCTTTCGATGGTGCTCGGCCTTCTTGTGCTGCGCGTCGGCGGTCTTTCGAGCGTGCGCCGGATCCGCCAGAGCCTCAACCGGGGCGAAACCGGCGGGGCCGAAATCGCCGATAGTCTTTTCATAGCCATTGCCGGGATCTTGCTGATCATACCCGGCTTCATCAGTGATTTTGTCGGTCTTTGCCTTTTGCTTCCACCCGTCCGGGCATTGCTGCGTCGAAGCATCCGCCGCCATGTCAAAGTCTCGGCGAGCTATTCGGCGCGCGGATTTCGCCAACCTCGTCGGTCGGGGCCAGACGATGTGATCGATCTGACGGAAGAGGATTATCAGAGAACAAGCGAGCCAACCGGGCCGGATCGCCAATTGCGCGACGATGGCGAGCCACGCGATCCGAGAGGGTTGTAAGGGTATCGGCGAAATGCTAGAGGGCAGGACCCTCGGTGCATGCCGCTCCGGCCGGACGTCGCCCAATCAAAGGCCCCGCCTTGCCGATGGCTTTCCGAGACGATCAATTCCAATTGGCAGATACCATCCGATCCAGTCGCAGTCTGCCCCGCCGAGAGGAACCCAAATGGCAAACGAGAATGGCAACGGCGCCGAAGCCGGCAAGCAGCCCGCAATCAATATCCTTGCGCAATATGTGAAGGATTTCTCTTTCGAGAATCCGGGCGCACCGCGTTCGCTGCAGTCGCGCGACAAGGCTCCGGCCATCAACATCTCGGTCAACGTCAATGCCAATCCGATGTCGGAAACCGATTTCGACGTGGTTCTGACGCTCGACGCATCCGCCAAGGATGGCGACAAGGTCGTCTTCCATGCCGAACTGGCCTATGGTGGCCTCTTCCGTATTCAGGGCTTTGCCCAGGAACATATGCTCCCGGTACTGTTCATCGAATGCCCGCGACTGCTTTTCCCCTTCGCGCGCCAGATCGTTGCCGATGCCACCCGTAACGGCGGCTTCCCGCCGCTGATGATCGACCCGATCGATTTTGCCCAGATGTTTGCCCAGCGCATGGCCGAAGAACAGGCCAAGGCTCGCGTCGCCGCCAACAACTGATCACTTCGATCCTCTATCAAAAAGGGCCCGCATCACGGATGCGGGCCTTTTGCATTTTAGCGACCGGCAACCGTTACTGTTTCTCGCCTGCCGCTAAACCGTACTTTTTCCAGATCGCCTTATCGCCTATCCCCATGACCAGCTTTTCATGGGCAGCCCGTTCGACTTCGGTCAACCGCGACTGCAGGGGCCGGCTTCTGGTGACGGTGGCCACGAATTCGACTTCAACTTCCTCGCTCACAGCGCGCTTTATCTCGGGTCCTGCCAGTCCCAACGCCGTCTGACGGCCCCCGATCATCTCGATATAGACTTCGGCGAGAAGCTCGGAGTCGAGAAGAGCGCCGTGCTTCAGCCGGTGCGAATTGTCGATCCCGTACCGACGGCAGAGCGCATCGAGCGAATTCGGTCCCATCGGATGTTTCCGACGCGCCATCTGCAACGTGTCGATCACCTCGCTGTTGGGAATTGGCGGAAGATCAAGCCGCGCCAGTTCAGCATTGACGAAACCCATGTCGAAGGTCGCGTTGTGGGCAATCCATTTGGCGCCGTCGAAAAAGGCCAGGATCTCATCGACGACAGAAGAGAAGACGGGCTTGTCGGCTAGGAACTCGTCCTTGATACCGTGCACAGCGAGGGCATCGGGATGAACCTTCTTTCCCTCCGGGTTGATATAGAGGTGGATGGTGCGGCCGGTCGGGAAATGGTCCTTGAGCTCGATTCCCCCAAGTTCGATGATTCGATCTTCTCGCGGATCAAGACCAGTGGTTTCCGTATCGAAAATGATTTCACGCATGGCCACGAGCCTCCTCGTTCAATGCTGCAATGATTGCTTCGACCTGGCTTCTCGCATGATCAAGCCCCTTGCCGGTATCGATGATGAAATCCGCCCGCCGCCTCTTTTCCACATCGGGCATTTGGCGCGCCAGAATCATCTCGAACTTTGCTTCGGTCATGCCCGGTCGGGCGAGCACTCTTTGCCGCTGGATATCAGCATCGCAGCTGACCACCGCAACCTTGTCGACACGTCCCTCCGAACCATTCTCGAACAGGAGCGGGATATCAAGAACGATAATCGGCGCACCGTTGTGTCTTGCCTCATCAACGAGACGTTCCTGTTCAGCCTTTACCAAAGGATGGACAATCGATTCCAATCTTTTGAAGCCGGATTCGTCTCTGGCTAACAATAAAGAAAGTGCAGCACGATCGACCATTCCGTCCTTCGTCGATCCCGGAAAGGCCTGCTCGATCGGGGCGACAGCGGCACCTCTGTAAAGAGCATGGACGATCGCATCGGCATCCACCACCGGGATGCCATGTTCGGCGAACATGGCCGAGGTTGTCGACTTCCCCATTCCGATGGAACCGGTCAAACCGAGTCTGATCATTTTAGTGCGCTCCGATGTCGGCCAGAATCAGTGATCGCAATTCTTCCGTTACGATCGGCCGCTTACCGAACCAGAGCTCAAACCCGGGAACAGCCTGGTGAAGCAGCATGCCAAGCCCATCGGCGGTGCGCAGTCCCTGCTCCTTTGCCTTGGCGAGAAAGGGCGTCTCGAGCGGGACATAGACGATGTCGGTGACCAAGGCGCCGCTGGCCATAATGCTGAAATCGATGTCCGGAGCATCGCTCTCATCCATACCTAGCGATGTGGTGTTGACGAAGAGATCGGCGCCTGAAAGTCGTTCGGAAAGAGCATCCATACCCGCGGCATGGACGCGCTCGCCGAACCGGTCGGCTAGTTCCTGTGCTTTGACGTGCGTGCGATTGATGACATGGATCTCTGCAAAACCGCGATCTCGCAGAGCCTGGATGATCGCACGGCTGGCACCACCTGCGCCGAGAACCAGCGCCTGGCGTTTCGTACTGTCCCAACCGGGTGCCCGATCATCGAGGTTGGCCAGAAAGCCATATCCATCCGTATTGGTGGCGAAAAGCTGTCCATCCCGGCGATAGAGCGTGTTGGCCGCGCCAAGTTCTAGCGCTAGTTCGTCCGGTTGGTCAGCCAGTTGGAACGCTTTTTCCTTGTGCGGTATCGTGACGTTGCCACCAGAGAACCCGCTTGCACCGCTCTTCACTCCCGCAATGAATGCGGCAAAATCATCCGGTGCCACTTCGACGGCGCTATAGTCTCCGGCGATTCCGAATTCCTTGAGCCAGTGATTGTGGATCTTTGGCGAGCGTGAATGCTTGACCGGAAAGCCGGTGACGAAAGCTTTCGTTAACAGTGTTTCACGTGAATCATGCATCGATGGCTCCCAATGCGCGCAACGCCTTCAAGAGATCGAGAAGCGGCAGACCGAGGATGGTGAAATAGTCGCCATCGATTTTCTCAAACAGTTGGATGCCCGGACCTTCGAACTGATAGGCGCCCACGGACTGCAGAATACCCGGTCCCGCCATTTCGAGATACCGGGCGAGAAAGTCCTCGGAAATCGCGCGCATCGTCATGGCCGCGATCGAAACGCCGGACCAGACGATCAAACCATTGAAAGCGATCGCCAAGCCACAATTGAGATGATGCGTTTGGCCTGAAAAGGCGCGGATATGATTGGCGGCTTCCACCATATCTTTCGGTTTGTGAAAGATATGTGCGCCGAGCGATAGGGTTTGATCAGAGCCGATCACATAGGCACCGGAATTGCGCGATGAGACATCCAACGCTTTTGCCATAGCCAGCGAACGGGCAATATTAGCTGGATTCTGATCGCTCTCTTCAAGCGATTCTTCCACTTCGCGTTCATCGATACGAGCCGGTTCGATCGAAAACTGGAGACCAGCGCCCGAAAGCACCACTTTACGTGACTGGCTGCCCGAGGCCAGAATGAGGGGTTTCTGCATCTTTGTCTTCCGATTGGAACAAGCGAGGACTATCTGAGCTTCGGCCTCAGGGCAACGATGGCGGCTGCCGTTTCCTCGATCGATTTACGGCTGACATCAATCATTGGCCAATTGTAGCGCGCGCAGAGCTGACGCGCATATTTGATTTCCTCGGCAATCATCGATCGGTCCGTATAGGTTTCCTGATAGCCAACCGTCGAGCCGAGCACCCTGTTCTGCCGAACCTGGGAAATATGATCGACTGATGCGATCAGGCAAACGATCAGAGGTTTCTTGGCGATCAACAGTTTCTCCGGCAGCTTCATGCCGGCGACAATCGGGACATTGGCCGTCTTGATGCCGCGATTTGCCAGATAGATCGAGGTCGGCGTCTTCGATGTGCGGCTGACACCCAAAAGAATGACATCCGCTTCATCGAGATTGTGTGGCAACTGGCCGTCATCATGATCCATGGTGAAATTCAGTGCCTCGATGCGGGCAAAATAGCCTGCATTCAGCGCGTGCTGCGCCCCGACCCTCCGCCGGGTCGGTGCCCCGAGATAGGACTGGAAGATTTGAAGCACCGGTTCGATCACCGAAACGCAAGGGACACCCATCTGTCCACAAGCCTCATCGATCGTAGCCGCAAGATCCTGGTCGATGACTGTGTGAAGAACGATTCCGGGTGCCTTGTCGATTTCGGCCAGAACGTCCGAGACCTGCTTTCGATTGCGAACCAAGGGATAAACATGCTCGACAGCGACGGAATCACCAAATTGCGATGCCGCGGCTCGCCCGGCGGCAATCAGTGTTTCACCGGTCGAATCGGAAATGAGATGGAGGTGAAAGAACTTTTTCCTGTTTTCCACGTTCGAATGCCTGCCCTGTTGACGGTGGTGGATAAAGACCACATTTCGGACCGATCGACCCGGCGTCCTGGGAAAACCCTCGATTTATCCACAGTGTTAGCATGACGGGAAAGGGAAAGCGCCGCCATGTGGAAAAAGTTCGGTGCGCTTGTCTTTTCCCGCTCTGTCCACATCCTGTTCATTTCACAGTGCGGCTGGTGGTCACATTATTTCATTGATATCATACAATAAATTCAAACCATCCACAAAAGAGCACAAAAATCGCGATCTTTATCCCTTTCAGTTTCTTGCTGCCGAAAGATGGGGATTATTTGGGGATGGGGATTAATCCTTGAATCTCACCGACTCTTAAGAAATAGAAAAAGCTGCGCTTTGAATTTCTTTTAATAGGTGGCCTGTGGGTAAGTCTGAACGCAAGGTGATGAAGGTCCTCGAAGGACAGACCATAACCCCTCCACCCATCTGGCTGATGCGGCAGGCTGGCCGCTATCTTCCGGAATATCGTAAGACAAGGGCAACCGCGAACGGGTTTCTCGATCTCTGCTATACGCCGGACCTGGCCGTTGAGGTGACGCTACAGCCAATCCGACGATTTGCGTTTGATGCAGCAATCCTGTTTTCAGACATTCTCGTTATTCCGGATGCGATGGATCGGAATGTTCGCTTTAAGGAGGGTGAAGGCCCTCTTCTCGATCCGATCGATTGCGACGGGATTCTGAAACTCAACATTCCAGATGTTCAGACAAAGCTGGCGCCGGTCCTTGAGACGGTGGGACGGCTTCGTCGCGAACTGCCGGAGGAGACGACGCTGCTCGGCTTTTGTGGCGCGCCCTGGACGATTGCCACCTATATGATTGCGGGGCACGGCACGCCGGATCAGGCGCCGGCCCGTCTCTTCGCCTACCGTCATCCGACGGAATTCGCACGGCTCCTCGATCTCATAGCGGATGCGTCGATCGAATATCTGGTCGCCCAGTTTGATGCTGGGGCCGATGCGGTCCAGATATTCGATTCATGGGCTGGTGTTCTTGGTGAAGCGGAATTCGAACGGTTTGCCGTGGCACCGGTGCGTCGTATCGTGGATGGCGTGCGCCGCCAGCGGCCGGGTGCGAAGATCATTGCCTTCGCCAAGGGTGCAGGCGCAAACCTTAAAAGCTACCGCGCTGGGACGGATGCCAATGCCATCGGCCTTGACTGGACGGTGCCCTTGAGTTTTGCGGCCGAATTGCAGAAGGAAGGGGCGGTCCAGGGAAATCTCGATCCGCTTCTGATGATTGCTGGTGGCAAGAGCCTTGAAGAAGGCATCGACCGGATTCTGGATCGACTCGGCAATGGACCGTTGATATTCAATCTCGGACACGGGATCACACCGGAAGCATCTCCCGACAATGTCCGCTTCCTCGTCGATCATATTCGGGCCCGCTGAGATGTCAGAGTCGATCGAAAAATCGTCATCGGGAGGTAAGGCCTGGAGACGGGCGGCAACAGCGATTGCGGTTTTTCTCCTTGTTGCCGGCAGCGTCTTTTTTCTGTCGGACGATGTCTATTCCTGGTTCAAAGCCTTTCATATCATGGCGGTGATCGCCTGGATGGCTGGGCTTTTCTATCTGCCGCGCCTGTTCATATACCATTTCGATGTCGCACCGGGTTCGGACGCTTCGAACCTGTTCAAGATCATGGAGCAGCGGCTCTATCGGGTGATCATGAATCCATCGATGATGATGGCATGGGCTTTCGGTCTCTATCTGGCGTGGACCGGTTTTGAAATGAAGGGAGGCTGGTTGCATGCCAAGCTTCTCTCTGTCGTCCTGCTGACGATCGTGCATGTCTATTACGGTCGCGCCGCCAAGGCTTTTAATCGCGACGAACGCCCAAAAAGCCAACGCCACTGGCGGATCATGAACGAAGCGCCGGCTGTGTTGATGATCGTCATCGTTTTGATGGTTGTTCTGAAGCCTTTCTGATATATCTTGCCAAACGGCGGGAATTCTGGCAGAGCGCTTTTCAGACGGCGTTCGAACAGGTTTCTGGATGCGTCGAGACTTGCGGCATGTCCCATCCCCTCCGACCTGCCCTTCTGTTTCCCGGTACAGGTTTCTCCTCATACAGCACGGATAGTGGTTTCCTTCATGGCTGAAATGAAGCTCCAAGAACTCAAGAATAAAACGCCGACCGATCTCCTAGCCTTTGCCGAATCGCTCGGCGTTGAAAATGCAAGCGTCATGCGCAAGCAGGAGCTGATGTTCGCAATCCTGAAGATGCTTGCTTCCCAGGATATCGAGATCATTGGTGAAGGTGTTGTCGAAGTGCTTCAGGATGGTTTCGGCTTCCTGCGTTCTGCCAATGCGAATTACCTACCGGGACCTGACGATATCTACATTTCACCCTCTCAGCTTCGTCGGTTCTCGCTGAAGACCGGCGACACGGTTGAAGGACCGATCCGCAGCCCCAAGGAAGGTGAACGTTATTTCGCTCTTCTCAAGGTCAATACGATCAATTTCGATGACCCTGAAAAGATCCGCCACAAGGTGCATTTCGACAATCTGACGCCGCTCTACCCGAATGAACGCTTCAAGATGGAACTTGATGTTCCCACCAGCAAGGACATGTCGCCGCGGGTGATCGATCTTGTTGCCCCGCTTGGCAAGGGCCAGCGTGGCCTCATCGTGGCGCCGCCGCGCACCGGTAAGACCGTTCTTCTCCAGAACATTGCTCATTCGATCACGGCCAATCATCCGGAATGCTATCTGATTGTGCTTCTGATTGATGAGCGGCCAGAAGAAGTGACCGACATGCAGCGCTCGGTTCGCGGCGAAGTGGTTTCCTCTACCTTCGATGAGCCGGCTGTGCGCCACGTGCAGGTGGCCGAAATGGTGATCGAAAAGGCAAAGCGCCTGGTGGAACATGGCCGTGACGTTGTGATCCTGCTCGATTCGATCACCCGTCTTGGTCGAGCCTACAACACGGTTGTGCCCTCCTCCGGCAAGGTTCTGACCGGTGGTGTCGACGCCAATGCGCTGCAACGTCCGAAGCGCTTTTTCGGCGCCGCCCGCAATATCGAGGAAGGTGGCTCGTTGACGATTATCGCAACAGCGCTGATCGATACCGGCAGCCGCATGGACGAAGTTATTTTCGAAGAGTTCAAGGGTACGGGCAACTCGGAAATCGTTCTTGATCGAAAGGTTGCCGACAAGCGCATTTTCCCAGCCATGGATATCCTCAAATCCGGCACGCGCAAGGAAGACCTCCTGGTTCCGCGGCAGGATCTGCAGAAGGTCTTCGTTCTTCGCCGGATACTTGGGCCGATGGGCACGACCGATGCGATCGAGTTCCTCATCGACAAGCTGAAGCAGACGAAGAACAATGGCGACTTCTTCGATTCGATGAACACCTGATAACGGGTGTTTTTTCGTAAGCCGGATTCTTAGCCCGATTCGACCGCAAGGACGAACGGGCTATTTCATTTCCGATCTATAGGCTTTTGGGATTTGAACCATGGCTTCTCTGACCACTGATACGATCTATGCCCTTTCATCCGGACAGGTTCCGGCCGGAATTGCGGTTGTGCGGGTGAGCGGAAGTATGGTTGCGTTGATTGCAAAGGCTATTCTTGGATCGCTCCCAGCGCCAAGGAAGGCGGTTCTCACCAATTTTCGCAATTCCGGTGGCACGATCATCGATCGAGGGCTGGCACTCTATTTTCCTTCGCCGGATTCCTTTACCGGAGAAGATTGCCTCGAATTTCATTGCCATGGGAGCCGAGCTGTCGTGAATGAACTGCAGCGGGCGCTCGCTGAGAACGGTAACGCGCGCCAAGCCTATGCTGGTGAGTTCACCCAGCGTGCGTTCCGCAATGGCAAGATCGATCTGGTCGAGGCGGAAGGGCTTGCGGATCTCCTTTCTGCCGAAACGGAAATGCAGCGCCGGTTGGCGATGCAACAGGCATCTGGTGAAGCCTCCGATACGTACAAAGATTGGGCCTTTCGTTTGACGCGCTATCGCGCACTTCTGGAGGCCGAACTCGATTTTGCGGACGAGGCCGATGTTCCAGGCTCGGTGTCTGCGCAGATTTTTCCCCAACTCGAGGACCTAGTCCAGAGCATTGGTTCTCATATCGAAGCGTCGGCCTCAGGCGCGCTTATCCGCGATGGCTATCATATCGTAATTGCCGGAAAACCGAATGCAGGGAAATCGAGCCTCCTGAATGCGCTTGCCAAACGTGATATTGCGATCGTTTCAGAGCAGGCTGGAACAACACGCGACGTTCTGTCTGTCGATCTCGATCTCGACGGTTTTATGGTTCATATTTCTGATACAGCCGGTTTGCGGCAGACCGACGATTCGATCGAGAAAGAAGGCGTTCGTCGTGCTATAAACAGTATTGATGAAGCTGATCTCGTGATCCTGCTTCGTGATGCTCGAGAAGCTCAGGGATATGCCGATATCCCGATCCTGAAGCCGACGATTCGGGTTGCCAACAAGCTGGATTTGCCTGATACAACGGTCGAAACTGGCGAGATCGGACTATCGGTTAGGACCGGAATGGGATTCGATTCTCTAACGAAACGAATCACTGAGAGCATTCAATTGTCGACGACGAGTGTTATCCGACCCACCGCGGTTCGGCAAAGACAGGTCGATTTGCTTCGGAAGACAAAGGTAGCGATAGGCCTGGCCCTAACCGAAGATCGGGACAGTCTCGAAATCATAGCTGAGCATTTGCGGCAGGCTGGTAGCTTTCTTGGACGATTGACCGGCTCTGTGGATACGGAAGATCTGCTCGATGTGATTTTTTCCGAATTTTGTATCGGCAAATAACACACGCGAAAAGAGTCTGGCGTTTCACGTGAAACATAGAGACGAAACGATTCGTCTCTGGAACAATATGAGCAAACCGATGAAGTTTGATGTGATTGTGATTGGTGGCGGACATGCCGGTTGCGAGGCTGCAGCTGCGGCGGCACGTGTTGGTGCCCGAACTGCACTTGTGACGCACAAACGATCGACCATTGGCGTCATGTCGTGCAATCCGGCCATTGGTGGCCTGGGCAAGGGTCATTTGGTCCGCGAGGTCGATGCGTTGGACGGGCTCATGGGGCGGGTAGCGGACCGAGGTGGCATCCAGTTCCGAATGCTCAATCGCCGCAAGGGCCCGGCGGTTCGAGGCCCAAGGACGCAAGCCGACCGAAAGCTCTATCGCGAAGCGATGCAGGAAGAAATCAGCGCCATTGGAAATCTATCGATTGTTGAGGGTGACGCAGTCGACCTCATTATCGCGAATGATCATGTTGCCGGCTTGAAACTGGCAGATGGCCGAGTTCTCGAGAGTGGCGCTGTCGTGCTTACAACGGGTACCTTTCTGCGCGGCTTGATACATATTGGCGACGTCAAGATACCAGCCGGTCGCATGGGTGAGGCTCCGAGCTTGGGTCTGTCCAACACGCTTGCCCACTACGGCTTGCGCCTGGGGCGCCTGAAAACCGGGACTCCGGCGCGTCTGGATGGAACAACGATCCATTGGGACCGCGTTGGACGCCAGGGCCCCGATGAAGATCCAATCCCCTTTTCCTTTATGACAGATCGGATCACGACTCCGCAGATCGATTGTGGAGTGACACGGACAACAGAGGAAACACACAGAATCATCCGTGACAATATTGGCCGGTCCGCAATGTATTCCGGCCAGATTGAAGGTGTCGGCCCACGTTATTGTCCATCGGTGGAGGACAAGATTGTAAAGTTTGGTGAGCGCGATGGGCATCAGATCTTTCTGGAACCCGAGGGACTCGATGATTCGACGGTATATCCGAACGGGATCTCCACTTCTCTGCCGGCGGACATTCAGGATGCGTTTATTCGAACAATTCCGGGGCTTGAAGATGTTCGGATCCTGCAGCCGGGTTATGCGATCGAGTATGATCATGTGGATCCACGCGAGCTTGATGCTGGCTTGGCGGTTCGGAAGATACCGGGTCTTTTTCTGGCTGGCCAGATCAATGGAACAACCGGCTATGAGGAAGCAGCTGCACAGGGGTTGGTTGCCGGTTTGAATGCGGCGCGCCGCGCCGGCGGCCAGGACATTCATGTTTTTAGCCGCACCGATTCCTATATTGGCGTCATGATCGACGATCTGACGAGCCGCGGTGTCGATGAGCCATATCGCATGTTTACTTCGCGCGCGGAATACCGGCTGTCCTTGCGTGCGGACAATGCGGATCAGAGGTTGACTCCCTTGGGCCTATCCCTGGGCCTCGTTGGGTCTGACCGTGGCCAACGCTTTACGAATTGGATGGATCGGCTTGAAGAGGCGCGATCCGTTCTCAATGGCAATGTTCTGACATCATCAGCAGCGAAGGACCACGGGCTGCAGGTGAACCAGGATGGCAAAAGACGGAGCGCTTACGAACTCCTTTCCTATCCGACGATCGATTTCAGCCATCTGATGCGCATCTGGCCTGATCTCGCGGCGATTTCCACTAAGGATCGGGACGTACTCGAAATCGAAGCGAAATATGCGGTCTATATGGAGCGTCAGAAGTCAGATATCGCTGACATGCAGCGGGCAGAGAGCCACGAAATTCCACCGGATTTCGATTATTCGATGCTCCCGGGACTTTCGATCGAGCTGCAGCAAAAACTCGTGCAGAAGCGTCCTAAAAACATTGCCCAGGCGGAACGAATCGATGGGATGACACCTGCGGCCATCGCATTGTTGCTGGTGCATCTGCGCAAACAGGATCGTCCCAGGACGGGAACTTGAGCTATGACTGATTCGCGTTTGAAGAGTCCCGTTCGCAACCTGAACGGCAAGGATGTTTCACGTGAAACGATGGAGCGATTGGAATCCTTTGAGGAAACTTTCGTTCAATGGTCACGCCGAATCAATCTGGTTGCGAACTCCACCAAGGGCGATTTCTGGGAACGGCATATTGCTGACAGTGCCCAGATCTATCAACTGGGGGCCAAGCCCGGTGTCTGGATCGATATGGGTAGTGGCGCCGGTTTTCCTGGCCTCGTCACGGCGATTTTTCTTGCTGAGCAGGGTACTGGCTGGGTCCATCTGATCGAAAGCAACAACAAGAAGGCCTCGTTCCTGCGGGCTGCCATCCTTGCAACCGGCGCTCGCGCCAGCGTTCATTGCGAACGGATCGAAATTATGCCCAGCAAGATCGATCACGCCGATTATGTCTCGGCGCGCGCTCTGGCGGATCTCTCGAAACTCTTGGAATTTATCCATCCCTGGTCCCTTCGCAACCCGGAACTCAAGGCCTTCCTGCATAAAGGCCGGGATTACCAGAGCGAGTTGGCGAATAGCCATAGGCGTTGGCAATTCGATCTGGTAGAACATCCAAGCTCCATTGAGCCAGATTCCGTTATCCTGGAAATCTGTGGGCTTCAGGCGAAGACAACTCTCCCCGGGTAAAGGCATGAACAAGCCAAAACACCGTATTATCACCATTGCCAATCAGAAGGGCGGCGTCGGTAAGACGACCACTGCCATCAATCTTGCAACCGCTTTGGCTGCCATTGGCGAACGCGTTCTGATCGTCGACCTTGACCCCCAGGGGAATGCTTCGACAGGCCTCGGTATCGAGCGCCGCGAACGCAAGATGTCGACCTACGATTTGCTGGTCGGAACCCATGGCGTTGCGGATGTGGCCATGCAAACCGTTGTTCCGAACTTGTTTATCGCACCATCAACCATGGACCTTCTGGGCGTCGAGATGGAAATCGGGCGCGAAAGCGACCGTGTCTATCGGCTGCGCAAGGCATTGGAAGGCAGCGATGCATCCAGCTACAACTATATCCTGATTGATTGCCCGCCCTCTTTCAATCTTCTGACCATGAATGCATTGGCAGCTGCGCAATCCGTGTTGGTGCCCCTGCAATGCGAGTTCTTCGCACTTGAAGGCTTGAGCCAGTTGTTGGAAACGGTTGATCAGGTGCGCAGAACGATCAATCCGTCGCTCGATATTCAGGGTATCGTGCTCACCATGTTCGACTCTCGCAACAATCTCGCGCAACAGGTCGTGTCCGATGTTCGTGAGCATCTGGGCGAAAAGGTCTATTCAACACTGATTCCCCGCAACGTGCGGGTGTCCGAAGCGCCTTCTTATGGCAAGCCGGCGATCCTGTATGATCTGAAATGCGCCGGAAGCCAGGCCTATTTGCAACTCGCCTCTGAAGTGATACAGCGCGAGCGACAGGCTTGTGCTGCATAATATTTCGAAGGCGTAACAATTGGACGATGCGATGAACGATGATCCCTCAAAGCGACGTCTCGGACGCGGCTTAGCTGCGTTGATCGGAGAAATGGACCAGCCCATCAATGCGATGGCCGCCCGCCCGGCCGTTTCGGCCGATCGCCGGGTTCCGATCGAAATGGTTCTCCGCAATCCGCGCAATCCGCGCAAGCATTTCGCCGAAGCGGAATTGCAGGATTTGGCTTCATCGATTCGGCAACATGGAATCGTGCAGCCAGTTGTGGTTCGCCCCGTGGTTGATGGCAAGTTCGAGATCATTGCCGGCGAACGACGCTGGCGCGCAGCGCAGCTGGCGGGCCTTGTCGATATTCCGGTGCTGGTTCGTGAGGTCGACGATCGTGTTGCTCTCGAACTCGCCATCGTCGAAAACGTGCAGCGGGCGGATCTTAATCCGCTTGAAGAGGCGCTGGGTTACGATCAGCTGATTGCCGAACATGGTTACACACAGAACGATCTCGGAGAAATCATTGGCAAGAGCCGGTCGCATGTTGCGAACTCATTGCGTTTGCTGAAACTTCCGGAACCTGTCCGCGAAATGATTTCCTCCGGCACGCTCTCGGCTGGCCATGCCCGCGCGCTTATTCCGACATCGGATCCTGTCGCCTTGGCGCGAACCATCGTCGCCAAGGGAATGTCTGTGCGCGATGCCGAGCGAATCGCCCAGAATGACATCAGGGCACGCGACAATCCGCAGCCCGGTTCATTGCGCCCAGAAAAGGATGCGGACACGCTGGCGCTCGAGCGTAGCCTTACCGATAGTCTTGGCCTGGAAGTAAAGGTGGCGCACAAGGGTGAAGGCGGCAAACTGACGATTTCCTACCGGTCGATCGAGCAGCTGGAAGAGATTTGCCGTCTCCTGGAGCGCCGTTAAGGCGAAGCCACTCAGGCCTTCCGAAGCCTAGCCGCCTGGAGCGTGATCGAAAGCAACGTCTGCATCGAAATCGAGTCCTCCAAGGCAGCCCGACGGCGACTCTGGAGAATTGCCGATTGCAATCTGTTCATCTCGCGACTGATGGCCTGGGCGTTCCAGGATCGCAAAGCCGCCTCGATGATCGGCTTGCGTCGAAAATGAATATGGCGGCCCATAGAACCCATCACATCGGTGACAGAACTGTTCTTTTCCTCGATCTCGGCGCGCATCTGATCGATGAGTTGAAACTGCCGCAGGCATCCCTGCAGGATGAGGAAGATCGGTGTCTTTGATGCCGTTACCTTCTGTACAGCGTGTAGAAGCTGGGCGCGGTTGCCGGTCAGCACGGCATCCACGGCGTCATCGGTCGAAATGGCGCTCGCATCGCCGATGATTTCGGTGACGTGATGATCTTCGATGATGTCAAGGCCACGAGCGTAAAGCGCCAGTTTCTGTATTTCGTTGCGGGAGGCAATACGATCGCCACCGAGGCTCGACAGCAGCAATGCGCGCGCTGATGGGGTGATACGGAGGCCTGCCGCCTGCATTTCACTGTCGATCAAGCCATTGAGGGCACGCGCGTCATCGGCATAGCAAGGGACCGCAATGGCCGCGCGTTCGGTTTCAAAGACCTTTCGGAGATTGGCTCCCTTCTTGAGATCACCAGCCTCGACGATGACATAGCTTTCCTCAACCGGCTTTTCGAACAGGGCAGAGAACGCATCCGCCAGACCTTTGTCTGCCCCCGCTCCCTTGAGCCAGATCAGCTTGCCGCCGCCAAAGAGACCTGGAGAATTGACCTCATCAAACAACCGGCCGGGATCCCCGGCAAGATCGCTCGCGTCGAGCCTGAGAAAGGAAAAAGGGTCATCCTGGGCGATACCGGTCATGGCTGCGATTGCCGATGCCCGTTCCGATACAAGGCCACGGTCTGGCCCATAGATGAGAAAACAGCGGTAGGTTTGCGCCCGCTGTTTCAGGAAGGCGTCGAATTCATGCGCCTTGATCTCGGCCATGTCAGCGTCCGAGCCAGCTCGCCAGATCGGCGCGGATCAACTCTGCAAGTTCCCGGGCCGCCCGGTTTTCGGCATCACGCGTCGCCCGGATTTTTGCAAATTCCTGGGTCGGAAAATCGACCAATGCGACAGACATCCGTCTGCCTGTCCTGAGAACCTCGCCGGTTGCGACCTTCTTGAGCGTGTATTGTGCCTTCACCTCGATCCGGCCGGCGCGCGGCGTATCGGAGGAAAGCTCGAGCAACACACCGATATTGCGGGTGGTTACGTCCAGATCGACATAATAATCCGGCTTAGCGGGCTCACCTGCGCCACCGGATGTCATGAAAATCAACTGGTTACGGACTTCCTGCTCGACCCTGTCATCCGCATCGGAAAACTCGATCGATGACAGTGCTGCACGCGCATTGGAATCGGTAGCAT
Organism: Fluviirhizobium alvei; assembly: GCF_030551875.1. Classification (GTDB taxonomy): domain Bacteria; phylum Pseudomonadota; class Alphaproteobacteria; order Rhizobiales; family Rhizobiaceae; genus Rhizobium_E; species Rhizobium_E alvei. The sequence goes on from NZ_JAUOZU010000008.1 coordinate 73,682, forward strand.
AAAGCGGTCTCACCTGACAGCCGCCAAGGCCGAGCAGCAAAAGGCTGCCGGCCAGAGCAGTTGCGAGACGGAACGGCGTGCTGGGCCTAAACCACGACATTGACGATCCTTTGCGGCACGACGATGATCTTGCGCGGCGCCTTGCCATCGAGCGCAGCCTTGACACTGTCGAGGGCCAGAACGGCCTCTTCGATCTGAGATTGACCCGCATCGCGCGCGATTGTCAAATCCGCCCGCTTCTTGCCATTGATCTGTACCGGAAGCGTGATCTCGTTTTCCGCAACCAGGCTCTCATCATAGCTGGGCCAAGTCGCCTGCGCGATGAGGCCGCTATTGCCCAGCACGCGCCAGCATTCCTCCGCCAGATGCGGTGTCATCGGGGCAATGATGTGCAGCAGGATTTCGACGGCGTTCTTTCCTGCCTCGACCATAGCTTGGTCGGCCTTGCCGGCTGCTATGGTGGTCAGGGGCTGTGCCAGCGCATTCACCAGTTCATAGATGCGCGCGACAGCCTTGTTGAAGGCCAGGCGCTCATAGTCACCCTGGACCTGCATCAGTGTGCGGTGCGCTGCACGCGAAAGCGCAAGCGCCTCACCTTCCTTAGCTGGATTCGAAACGACCGACATCATTTGTTCGGCGGATTCCGAGACGAGACGCCATACGCGCTGGACAAAACGATGGGCACCTTCAACACCTGCTTCGGTCCAGATCACATCACGGTCGGGCGGAGAATCCGAAAGAACGAAAAAGCGTGCCGTATCGGCGCCATACGACGCAATAATGTCGTCCGGATCGACGACATTCTTCTTCGATTTCGACATTTTCTCGATGGCGCCGATCGCGACCTCATCGCCGCCGTCGAGCAAAAGCGCGCGCCGCTTGCCGTCGATTTCCTCGATCCGGATCTGCGCCGGCTCGATCCATTCGCGCTGGGCACCTTCGCCGCGGCTATAGGTTTCGTGCACCACCATGCCCTGGGTGAAGAGACCCTTGAAAGGTTCTGCCAGCCCGACATGCCCGGTTTCACGCATGGCGCGGGTGAAGAAGCGCGAATAGAGCAGATGTAGGATCGCATGTTCGATACCGCCGATATACTGATCGACCGGCAACCAGGCGTTCGCCGCCGCCACATCGGTCGGCTGCGTCTCCCACGGCGCTGTGAAGCGGGTGTAATACCAGGAGGAATCGACGAATGTGTCCATCGTGTCGGTTTCGCGCCGCGCAGGCTTGCCGCATTGCGGGCAGCCGACATGGCGCCAGGTAGGATGGCGATCGAGCGGATTGCCCGGCACATCGAAAGTCACATCATCCGGCAGCTTGACCGGCAGGTCCTTCTTCGGCACCGGCACGACACCGCAGACTTCGCAATGGATGACCGGAATCGGGCAGCCCCAATAGCGCTGGCGCGAAATGCCCCAGTCACGCAGGCGGAAATTGACCTTGCGCTCGGCCTGCGGCGCGCCGTTCAACAGGGTGGATGACAGCTTGTCCGCCACCGTCTGGAAGGCGGTTTCGGTGTCCAAACCATTGAGGAAGCGCGAGTTGATCATGGTTCCGTCGCCGGCATAGGCTTCGGTCGTCACGGTGAACGCATCTTCTGACATGCCCGTCGGCAGCACGACGGGCACGATCGGCAGTTCGTATTTGTTGGCGAAATCGAGGTCGCGCTGGTCGCCCGAAGGGCAGCCGAAAATGGCGCCGGTGCCATAGTCCATGAGCACGAAGTTGGCGATATAGACCGGGACCTGCCAGTTGTCATCGAAGGGATGCGTCACGCGGATACCGGTGTCCATGCCCTTTTTCTCGGCTGTTTCGAGAGCCGCGAGCGAGGTGCCGGCGTGCTGGCATTCTTCGCAGAAGGCAGCAATTGCCGGATCTTTCTCTGCGGCAGCCTTTGCTGCCGGATGATCGGCGGAAATGGCCAGGAACGATGCGCCGAACAACGTGTCCGGCCGGGTCGTATAGACGCTGATTTCGTCAATGCCGGTGGGCGCGGTTTCAGCAACCACAGCCCAACGCAGGGTGAGACCTTCCGAACGGCCGATCCAGTTGCGCTGCATCAGCCGCACTTTTTCCGGCCATTGATCGAGATGGTCGAGCTGGTCGAGAAGATCCTGGGCAAAATCGGTGATCTTGAAGAACCATTGCGTCAGTTCACGCTGTTCTACCAAGGCACCGGAGCGCCAGCCGCGACCATCGATGACCTGTTCGTTGGCCAGAACCGTCATGTCGACGGGATCCCAATTGACCTTGGAATTCTTGCGATAGACGAGCCCCTTCTCCATCATGTCGATGAAGAGCGCCTGCTGATGCTGGTAGTATTCGACGTCGCAGGTTGCGAATTCGCGCGACCAGTCCAGCGACAGGCCCATGCTTTTCAGCTGGCCGCGCATGGTGGCGATGTTTTCGTAGGTCCAGTTCTTGGGATGGATCTTGTTCTTCATTGCCGCATTTTCAGCCGGCATGCCGAACGCGTCCCAACCCATCGGATGCAGGACATTATAGCCGCGCGCGCGCTTGAAGCGGGCAACCACGTCACCCATGGCATAGTTGCGCACATGGCCCATGTGAATGCGTCCCGACGGATAGGGGAACATTTCGAGGACATAATATTTTTCGCGCGGGTCGTCATTCTGGGTTTCGAAGATCTTGTCTTCAGTCCATTGTTTTTGCCAGCGCGGTTCGACTTCGCGCGGGTTGTAGCGTTCTGTTGCCATCTGACTAACCGTTCCCGGAGCTTGAATTCCCGATCAAAATGTGGCCAGACCTTCACCACGAAAGCGCCCTTGCGTCAAGGTTATCGGCCCTGCCCGGCGCTCAATGGCTGGCTCCCGCCGAGCCGCGAATCTGAGAAATGGAGTGTGTCATGTCGGTCGTCGAACAATACCGCGAAATACGGGCAAAAATGGACAAGGCAGCTCGCTCTGCGAAGCGGAAGCCGGAGGATGTGCATCTGGTTGCGGTCACCAAGACCTTTGACGTCGATCATATCCGGCCGGTTATCGAAGCCGGGCACCGCCTATTCGGCGAGAATCGCGTCCAGGAAGCGCAACAGAAATGGCCGGCGCTCCGGAGCGAGTTCAATGATATCGAATTGCATCTCATCGGTCCTCTGCAATCGAACAAGGCCGAGGATGCGGTTGCCCTCTTCGATGTGATCGAAACCGTCGATCGCGAGAAGATCGCGCGCGCGCTCAAGGCTGCGATGGAGAAGGCGGATCGCACTTTGCGTTGCTACATTCAGGTCAATACCGGCCTCGAGCCGCAAAAGGCAGGAATTGCCCCGAATGACACGCTCGCCTTCGTCGATTTCTGCCGAAACGAGCTTGGCCTTGTGATCGAGGGATTGATGTGCATTCCGCCGGCGGACGAGAATCCGGGACCCCATTTTGCGCTTTTGGCCAAGCTTGCGAAGGAAGCCGGGCTGACGAAACTTTCAATGGGCATGTCTGGCGATTACGAAACGGCAATCGAATTTGGGGCCACCAGCGTGCGCGTCGGGTCAGCAATTTTCGGATCCCGCTGAAGATATTGACGAATTCCAATTTCAACCGATTGTATTGCGCTGCACCTAACGCTTTGGTCTGATTGAACCTTTTCGCCCAACAATGATAGTGGGCTGCAGTTCATCATGCGGGAGGAGCAGGAACATGGCATCGCGGTATCCTGAAGTTTATGCCGAATGGCAAGCGAATCCTGAAGCCTTCTGGATGAAGGCTGCGGAGAAGATCGACTGGACACAGGCGCCGACAAAGGCATTCGATGCCGAGGCCGGTGTCTATGGTCGATGGTTCCCCGATGCCGAAACGAATACCTGCTACAATTGTCTTGATCGCCATGTCGAAGCCGGGCGCGGCAGTCAGACGGCCGTGATCTACGATAGTCCGATGACCGGCGAGAAGCGCGATTACAGCTTCGATGCGGTCCTTAGCGAGGTCAAGGCAATCGCCGGTGCTCTGAGCGATCTTGGCGTCGGCAAGGGCGATCGGGTCATCATCTATATGCCGATGATCCCAGAGGCTGTTTTCACGATGCTGGCTTGCGCCCGTCTTGGCGCAGTCCATTCCGTCGTGTTCGGCGGCTTTGCCGCCCACGAACTGGCGACCCGCATCGACGATTGCTCCGCCAAGGTGCTCGTGACCGCAAGCTGTGGCCTCGAGCCCGGCCGCACCGTTGCTTATAAGCCGCTGATCGATCATGCGATCGAGATGGCGCATCACAAGATCGAGAAATGCCTCGTCTTGCAGCGTCCGGAGTTGCAGGCAGACATGCATGCCGATCGCGATGTGGATTTTAGAACGGCGCTCGAGCAGGCCCGCGCCACAGGCAGCGCAGAGAATGGTTGCGTGACGGTCAAAGCCACCGATCCGCTCTATATTCTTTATACATCCGGCACCACCGGCCAGCCCAAGGGCGTCATGCGCGACAATGGTGGCCATATGGTTGCCCTGCAATGGTCGATGGAAAATCTCTATGGCATGAAGCCTGGCGAGGTGTTCTGGGCCGCCTCCGATATCGGCTGGGTCGTTGGCCATTCCTACATCGTCTATGGCCCGCTCCTGAATGGCAATGCCACTGTCATCTTTGAAGGCAAACCGGTCGGTACGCCCGATGCCGGGACCTTCTGGCGGGTCATCGCAGAACATAACGTCTCGGTTCTGTTTACTGCGCCGACGGCATTCCGGGCTATTCGCCGCGACGATTCCGATGGCGAGTTCGTGAAGAAATATCCGATGCCATCGCTCCGCACTCTGTTTCTCGCCGGGGAACGGGCGGATCCTGAAACAATCAAGTGGGCCGAACATCATCTCGCCGTTCCGGTTGTCGATCACTGGTGGCAGACGGAAACCGGCTGGGCGATAGCCGGCAATCCCGCGGGTCTCGGACTTTTGCCTGTGAAATATGGCTCACCGACGCACGCCATGCCCGGTTACAAGATCGAGATCCTCGATGATGCCGGCCACGAAGTGCCGGCCGGTACGCTCGGCAATATCGTCGTCAAGCTTCCCCTGCCCCCGGGTTGCCTGACCAGCTTCTGGAATGCCGACGAACGGTTCCGCAAATCCTGCCTCGAAGAATTCCCGGGCTACTACAAGACGGCGGACGCCGGCATTCTCGATGAGGAAGGCTATGTCTTCGTCATGGCGCGCACCGATGACATCATCAATTGCGCCGGCCACCGCCTGTCGACCGGTGCGATGGAGGAAGTCTGCGCCATGCATCCGGATGTCGCCGAAAGTGCCGTGATTGGCGTCTTCGACGAACTCAAGGGCCAGATTCCCTGCGGCTTCCTTGTTCTCAAGGCCAATGTTTCACGTGAAGCCAAGGAGATCGAGAAGGAAGTGGTCAGGCTGGTGCGCGAGGAAATCGGGCCGGTTGCCGCCTTCAAGATGGTCATGTGCGTCAAGCGGCTACCGAAGACCCGCTCCGGCAAGATCCTGCGCGGAACGATGCAGAAGATCGCCGATCGCCAGGAATGGAAGATGCCGGCCACCATCGACGATCCTGCCATTCTCGACGAAATCACCGAAGCACTGCGTGCTCATGGCCACTAACCAGTGCCTGTGACAGAGAGCTGATCGCAGAACCAATCCGCGAACTGCCGGATCAGGCCGGAAGGCCGGTCCGGCAGTTACATCGGGTAAGCCCGTGCTCAAGCGTTACGCCCTCGGGCCGCGACCGTGGCCCTTCAGCGATTTTCGCATCAAACACTTGGCCGCCTGTTTGTGAGCCGACCGGTGTCGGACCTTGCTGGAGAAGGCAAAATAGTGGTCGCAGTAAAGCGGGATACGGTTTGTCATACCCCGGCATCTCACATCGAAATCGGCGATCCGTTAAGTTGACAATGCCCTGCTACTCTATGATTTGACGACGTAGCCGCCGGGCGCATTTGCCCATGGGAAGCGCTTGATTTGCGCTGAAATACCGCTCCTCTTTGCGAATTCGTCCCATGCACGGGTTTCGCCTGGCCACTTGCTCGTCCCATACTCGTCAAGCACAAGTACCCCGCCGGGAACCAGCCGCTCCCAACAATGCTCCAAGATGGCTGTGGTCGGATCATAAATATCGACATCGATGTTGATGAGGCAAAATCTCGCTTCAGGATTGACATTTAACCAATCCGGCAGCGTCTGCGTAACATCGCCGACAATAATGGCTCCGCGATTGGCGGGGATTACCGAATCCTGATTGTGGAGATCCAGCAGGAGCCGGAATTCATCAAGAAAGCTAGCCGAGTTCAGTCCGCCCGCTTTCTTTTGAACGGCTTCATCCTCGGCACCATCCTCTGCCGCGAGTTCCGGAAATCCGGCAAAGGTGTCGAAACCGAACACTTTCTTATGAGTGGCGGTTGGAGTGAGAACTTCCAAGAATTTATGCCAGCTGAAATATGATTTTCCAAAATATACGCCGAAGTCCAGATAGTGACCGGGCAAATCGATTGTCAGCTTAAAGAGTTCGTAATGCGCCAGCTGGCGTATGAAACTGCGGCGACTGGCATAAACGGTGAACAGATCAAGATAATGCCGGATGTCGTGAGGATGTTTCTGGATAATCTCGTTGAGACGGTCAAAATAGCGTTCCTCACCGCCGGACGGATAGAAGAATGTTCCGTTTGTCGTGTTCATCATGCTCTCCTGACATCGAATCACTGTGCCAATGACTATTGCGACCGTAACCTGTCGAGGAACTTACCACAGCCAAAACGTGAATTTGCATTGACAACCTACCCGATCGTGGATTTCGATGTGAGATGACGCGGCATCTTGTTCCAAATAAAAAGGCCTGGAGCTTTCGTTCCAGGCCTTCGTCGTAGAGCTGTTCTTTGGCTCAGTAGCGGTCGTCTTCGTCCTCGTCCACCGGCTTGGCGCTCATGGACTTCAGCTTTGCGAAGACGGCGTCGGCATCGATTTCCTTGAATTCTTCCGGCTCGTTGTGCAGGCGCTCGGTTTCGGTCGCAGCCTGCAGGGTGGCGCCGGCCTCTTCTGCGGTCTGGAACGGACGGCTCTTGGCTGCCTTCTCCACTTCCATGTCGAGATCGATCTGCGAGCAGAGGCCGAGCGTTACCGGATCCATCGGAGCCAGATTGGCCGAATTCCAGTGCGAACGCTCGCGGATCTGCTGGATGGTCGATTTTGTGGTGCCGACGAGGCGCGAAATCTGCGCGTCCTTGAGTTCCGGATGATTGCGGACCAGCCAGAGAATGGCGTTCGGACGATCCTGGCGCTTCGAAACCGGAGTATAGCGCGGACCCTTGCGCTTGGATTCGGGAACCCGAACCTTGGGCTCGGAAATCTTCAGCTTGTGCATCGGGTTGGATTCGGCCCGCGCGATTTCCTCACGCGACAGTTGGCCTGTAGCGATCGGATCGAGACCTTTGATCCCCTGGGCAGCTTCGCCGTCAGCAATGGCCTTGATCTCGAGCGGATGCAGCTTGCAGAATTGGGCAATCTGGTCGAACGACAGCGCCGTGTTGTCGACGAGCCAGACGGCGGTTGCTTTCGGCATGAGAAGCTGCTGGGCCATAGATACGAGTCCTTCTTTACCGCCTGCACCGGTGCCGCAGGCCGTGGTTTAGATCCACAATGTCCGGGAATTCGGCGCCCTTATAACGGATCTGTCGCGTAATTGCAATTCTTCACGAATCAATTGACCAAAGTCTCATTGCCGGTGCAATGCAAGCTGCTATGTTCGCACCATGAGTGCGTGAGGAGCGCTTATTTCTGCGTGGCATGGGAGGAAAATCATGTCTTCAAAAGTGTACCCTGTCTCGAAATCCGCCAAGACCCGTGCGTTGATTGACAGCGATAAATATCAGAAGTGGTACGAGGAAAGCATCGAGACCCCTGACAAGTTTTGGGGCAAGCATGGCAAGCGAATCGATTGGTTCAAGCCCTATACCAAGGTCAAGAACACCTCCTTCAAGGGTCGCATCCCGATCAAGTGGTTCGAGGATGGTCTGACCAACGTTTCCTACAATTGCATCGACCGCCATCTGAAGACGCACGGCGAACGGGTTGCGATCATCTGGGAAGGTGACAATCCCTATATCGACAAGAAGATTACCTATAACGAGCTTTACGATCATGTCTGCCGGCTCGCCAATGTGCTCAAGAAGCATGGCGTCAAGAAGGGCGATCGCGTCACCATCTATATGCCCATGATCCCGGAAGCGGCCTATGCGATGCTCGCCTGCGCCCGCATCGGCGCCATCCACTCGGTCGTTTTCGGTGGGTTCTCGCCGGAAGCTCTGGCGGGCCGCATCGTCGACTGTGAATCAACCTTCGTCATCACCTGCGATGAAGGCGTGCGCGGCGGCAAGCCGGTTCCGCTCAAGGAAAACACCGATATCGCTATCGATATCGCCGCCAAGAATTATGTGATCGTCCACAATGTGCTGGTGGTTCGCCGCACCGGTGGCAAGATCGGCTGGGCGCCGGGCCGCGACCATTGGTACCATCAGGAAATGGCCAGCGTGAAGCCGGATTGCCCGCCGGTGAAGATGAAGGCCGAAGATCCGCTCTTCATTCTCTATACGTCGGGTTCGACCGGCAAGCCGAAGGGCGTCATGCATACGACGGGCGGCTATCTCGTCTATGCCTCGATGACACATGAATATGTCTTCGATTATCACGATGGCGAGATTTACTGGTGCACCGCCGATGTCGGCTGGGTCACCGGCCATTCCTACATCGTCTACGGGCCGCTCGCCAATTGTGCGACGACCCTGATGTTCGAAGGCATTCCGACCTTCCCGGACCAGGGTCGGTTCTGGGAAGTCATCGACAAACACAAAGTCAATATCTTCTATACGGCGCCGACGGCGATCCGTTCGCTGATGGGTGCCGGTGACGAATTCGTCAAGCGCTCGGAACGGACCAGCCTGAGGCTGCTCGGTTCGGTCGGCGAACCGATCAATCCGGAAGCCTGGGAATGGTATTACCACACGGTCGGCGAGGCTCGCTGCCAGATCGTCGACACCTGGTGGCAAACCGAAACCGGCGGTATCATGATCACGCCGCTGCCGGGCGCGACCGATCTCAAGCCCGGTTCTGCAACCCGGCCCTTCTTCGGCATCAAACCGGAACTGGTCGATGCCGAGGGCAAGACGCTCGAAGGTGCGACGGACGGCAATCTCTGCATCACCGACAGTTGGCCTGGCCAGGCGCGCTCGGTCTATGGCGATCATGACCGCTATATCCAGACCTACTTCGCCACTTACAAGGGCAAGTATTTCACCGGTGACGGCTGCCGTCGCGACGAGGACGGCTATTACTGGATCACGGGTCGCGTCGATGACGTTCTCAACGTTTCTGGCCACCGTCTCGGGACGGCGGAAGTCGAATCGGCGCTGGTCTCGCACCATCTCGTTTCCGAGGCCGCCGTTGTCGGCTATCCGCATGACATCAAGGGCCAGGGCATCTATTGCTACGTGACCCTGATGGCGGATGTCGAAGGAACCGACCAGTTGCGCAAGGAGCTGGTTGCGCATGTGCGCACCGAAATCGGCCCGATCGCGACGCCGGACAAGATCCAGTTTGCTGCCGGCCTGCCGAAAACGCGTTCGGGCAAGATCATGCGCCGCATTCTCCGCAAGATCGCCGAAGATGATTTCGGGGCGCTCGGCGATACATCGACACTCGCCGATCCGGCCGTGGTCGATGAGCTGATCGAGAACCGTCAGAACAAGAAAAAGGCCTGACGCCACATACAACATGGCCCGGCAAAGCCGGGCCATCTGCGGTCTCAGCACCCGATCCGGGACCGAATGGCATCGACTTCGGCGACGCTGTCGCACACATTCTCGCAAGGAATGCCGTCCTGATCGCCATCAGCGCGTTTGTATCCGTCACACCAGAGTTCAACAGCCTCCTCGCAACTGGAAACCTGCTTGCAGGTGCGTGCGACAATCGGCAAAAATCCCTGCCTCGGTGGCACTAGCGATAGCTGACCAGCCATCATTGCCGCCAAAATGAACTCCAACATCACCACTCCAATCATCGCTTTTGCGATGTTGGACGATATTCCGGTCGAACCGGTCAACGAACCGGCTGCATCCAAAGGATGTATAATTACCGGTGCACACGGTTTTGCTGGTTCAATCCGTGCAGACGGGTCTCGATTTTTTTCCGCCCTGGTAGGTCACAGCGAGGCCGGCGCTCAAAAGCATCGATGCGGCATCGCTTCCATCGGATCTCGATACATCCGCCACAACGCGCCCGAAATATTTGTCGCCCGATATCTGGCTGAGTGCCAAGCCCCGCCCTTCGCCCTCGGCAAGGAAATCGGTGAGCCGTTTGCGCGCCAGTTCGGCAAGCGCGCGTTCGCCATTGCATTTCGATTTCAGTTCCGGCGTATCAATGCCGCGAATTCGGACAAGCACCGCAATACGATGTTGCGGCCAGGGCCGCGCCGTTACGAGAAGCGTATCGCCGTCGACAACCGAAACCAGCTCAGCCGGAATCGGACCGGCAATCTCCTCGCGGGCCAGACTTGCGGCCTCCGCTGGCATGGGACGCCAGAAGACCAGCAGAGCAAAGATCGTCGTACCTATCTGAATCGGTTTCATGAAAGGAATATATTCCATGAAACCGCAGAATAAAATAGGAATTATTTCCGATCAAAAATCGATGGCGCGGCCATTGATTTCCCAGTCGCCGAATCGGGCCGGGTCTGCTCCGCCACGGCCACCGATTTCGGTCGGCATCGACGCCGCCTGGTTGGCCTTGCGTCTTTCCTCAGCTTCCCGAAGTGCACGAAGTGCTGCAGGCGACAGTTCTTTCTTGGGCTCAGGGGATGTTTCTTGGTTCTGCTCGGTCGGATCCATATCCGGAAACTCCGGGAAATATTGAACTTATTGCCGCTTATATCCATTTTAGGAGATATTTGAACAGACCAAAGCCTCGGTAACGGGAGAAATTGATGAACGTGATGCGTACAGCGATGCTGCTGGCGTTCCTGACAGCCCTCTTCATGGTGGTCGGGTACCTGATCGGCGGACGCGGCGGCATGATGATTGCCCTGGTTGTTGCCGCGGGTATGAACCTGTTTTCCTGGTGGAATTCCGGCAATATGGTTCTGGCCTCCTATGATGCCCAGGAGCTGGACGAGGCCAATGCGCCAGAGTTTTACCGCATGATCCGCGATCTCACAACGCGGGCCGGGCTGCCGATGCCGCGCGTCTATCTCATCAATTCGGATCAGCCGAACGCCTTTGCCACCGGTCGCAATCCGCAGAACGCTGCCGTTGCGGCCTCCACCGGCCTGTTGCAGCGCCTGACGCCCGAAGAAGTTGCGGGCGTGATGGCGCATGAACTCGCCCATATTGAGAATCGCGACACGCTGACCATGACCATCACCGCCACGCTGGCCGGTGCGATCTCCATGCTCGGCAACTTTGCCTTCCTGTTCGGCGGTTCCCGCGATGGAGAACGGTCCAACCCGCTGGGCTTCATCGGCGTTCTGGTTGCGATGATCGTCGCGCCCTTCGCCGCGATGCTCGTTCAGATGGCCATCAGCCGCACGCGTGAATATGCAGCCGATCGTCGGGGCGCAGAAATTTGCGGCAATCCGCTTTGGCTTGCGTCAGCGCTTGAAAAGATTGCCGTTGCAGCCCATCGCATTCCGATGGAACGGGCTGAGGCCAATCCTGCGACCGCGCACATGTTCATCATCAATCCGCTTTCGGGTGAACGGATGGACAATCTCTTCTCGACCCATCCGAACACAGAAAACCGGATCCAGGCGCTGCAGGATCTGGCACATCAATGGCAGTCCAATCCCGCGCAGCCGCAGCAGGGGCGTCAACATTCTCCCTCGCCCGAACGGAGAGAAACGCCGGTTATGCCCTCGACCCCGCCGTCGGAGCCTGATAGAGCGACGCGCAAAGGCCGCAGCGTACCGGATGTCCGATGGGGCCGTGGCGACCGCAAACCGCCTGAAGGACCCTGGTCTTGACTCCATCCGAAAAACGCCCGGCCAAACAAAACAAGAAACCGCGCCCGATTATCGACCGCCACTCCGACAAGCCGGGCCTTTCGGCGCGTATGGCAGCGACAAAGCTTCTCGCGGCGGTTCTGGAGCAGAAGGCATCGCTCGACGGGCTTCTGGATGAGGATCACGGCAATCCGGCCTTTGTCGCGCTCAATCCTACCGATCGGGCGATGGTCAAGGCCATCCTCCATTCCTGCCTTCGGCACCTGACCTGGATCGAGTCGATTTTCGCACGCTTTCTCGACAAGCCCCTGCCGGATGGCGCCCGCAATCTTCGCCATATCCTCGCCATCGCCGCCGCACAGATTCTGTTTCTCGATATCCCGGATCATTCTGCCGTCGATCTTGCCGTCGAGCAGGCACGCCGCGATCCACGCTCGGCCCGGTTTGCCAATCTCGTCAATGCGCTTCTGCGCCGGCTTGGGCGCGAAAAGGATTCCGTTCTCGCTGCCGTTTCGCAGGAGGTGGATCTTCTGCCCGGCTGGTTCATGCAACGGTTGGTTTCTGCTTACGGAATCGAGGCTGCCAAAGCGATTTCGATAGCTTGCGCAACGCCGGCCCCTATCGATCTGACCGTGAAATCGGATCCGCAGGGCTGGGCGGAACGTCTGGGCGGGACGGTGCTGGCGACCGGTACGGTCCGGCTTGGAACGTTCGAAGGCTCTGTGACCGCTCTTCCGGGTTTTACAGAAGGCGAATGGTGGGTTCAGGATGCCGCGGCCGCGATTCCGGCCCGCCTGATGGGCGATATCCGCGGAAAAAAGGTTGCCGATCTCTGCGCGGCACCGGGTGGCAAAACCGCGCAGCTCGTGCTGCAGGGTGCGCAGGTAACCGCCGTCGAACAGTCGGCAAGCCGGCTCAAGCGACTGCAATCAAATCTCGGCCGCCTCGGTCTCTCCTGTGCGACGCATCTTTCGAAGCTCGAGGATTTCGAGCCGGACCAGCCGCTCGACGCCATTCTTCTCGATGCGCCCTGTTCATCGACGGGTACAATCCGCCGCCATCCGGATGTGCTGTGGAGCAAGGGACCAGAGGATATCGAAAAGCTGGCCGGCGTTCAGCGCCGTCTGCTCGAACAGGCTTTCCGGCGTTTGCCAACAGGCGGGAAACTCGTTTTCTCCAACTGCTCGCTCGATCCGATCGAAGGCGAGAATCTCATTTCAGTCTTTCTTTCCGAGCATGCTGAGGCCGAACTGGTCGCGATTGATCCTGCAGACTGGCCGGGTCTTGAGACTGCGGTAACAGGCCGCGGAGAGATGCGCACGACGCCAGCGATGCTCGGTGGCATGGACGGTTTTTACGCCGCAGTCATTCGACGCAAATAACAAGGCGGGGCAATCTACCGGGGATGAGCGCCTTTTGAGTGCCGCCATCAATTGACCCTGACTTTGAATTGTAGCTAACTCCTATTCAATAGTTGACTATATTAGCGGCGTGAATGTGACCCGACGGCCAAGGACCTCATCCAGCTATCTCGGAGATGCCCGTCGACAGATGTCGCGCCGGCTTGCCGGTTTGCGGCTGATAGTGCTCCAGCCCTTTTCGCCGGTTCCCGACCGGCTGATCGTTGCTCCGACCGATCTTCGTTCCGCGGATCCCTTTGTTGCCGAACAGATTCTCGAAGGTCGGTATCATCTCGCCGGACGGTTGCTGGAGGCGGGCGATCGGTCACCCTTTTCGCTCGAAATGCCGTCTCGCGATTTCGCTTCTCGTCTTCATGCCTTCACCTGGCTCAGGGATGTACGCGCCAGCAAATCCGACCTGATTTTTGATGCGGCCCGCCTTTTGACAGAAGACTGGATTGTCAGCCACGGTCGCAGACCGGGCGGTATTGCATGGGATCCCGACATCGTTGCCCAGCGGATCATTGCCTGGATTTCGCATTCCACGATCCTGCTCAAGAATGCCGAAATCGGCTTCTACAAGCGCTTTCTCCGCAGCCTTTCGGCCCAGATTCGATTTCTCGAGAGCACGGTGACGCACATTCGCGATGACGAACGTCGCCTGAGGGGCCGGATAGCGCTCGCGATGGCAACGCTTGCGCTGCCGGCTTCCGCCCGAAAAATAAGCAAGGCCGCAGGGCTTCTCGATCGTGAACTCGAGGCGCAGATCCTGCCTGATGGGGGGCATGTTTCCCGCAATCCGCGGGCAGGTCTCGAATTGCTGTTCGACCTGCTTCCGTTACGCCAGACTTACGTCAATCTTGGCCAGGACCTGCCTTCGCGCCTCGTCCAGACGATCGATCGCATGTATCCCGCCCTGCGCTTCTTCCGGCATCAGGGCGGTGAACTTGCATTGTTCAATGGCGCCACGTCCACCCATGCCAACGAGCTTCTGTCTATCCTTCGATATGACGAAACCTCCGGCAAACCTTTCAAGGCCCTGCCTCACACCCAATATCAACGCCTGGCCATCGGCGATACGGTCATCCTGGTCGACACAGGATTGCCGCTGACGCGGGAACTGTCCCGCACGGCTCATGCCGGCTGTCTTTCGCTTGAAATGTCATCCGGAAAGCACCGGTTCATCGTCAATTCCGGCTCACCCCGCTTTGCCGGCGACCATTATCGGCAGCTGGCGCGTGCAACGGCTGCCCATTCGACGGTGACGGTCAATGACACGTCCTCCAGCAGGGTCCTGTCGAACAATGGCAGCCTGATGTTTGGCGAGGGGGTGGAGCAGGTTTCAGTGGATCGGAAGGAAAGCCATGACGGCGCCGATACGCTGATTGCCAGCCATGATGGCTACCTGAAACCGTTCGGCCTCATCCATGAGCGCAGTCTCTATGTGAATGCGGCGGGCAGTCTTGTTCGCGGTCGTGACCGGCTGATGACGAAAGATCGCAAGGATCCGCCTGCCGGCACGGGCGCTATCGCTGTCATTCGCTTTCACATCCATCCGCAGATCGCCATCCATGAAATCGAGGACAATGAAGTCGATCTCGTGGCTCCCGATGGCGAGACATGGACATTATCGACGCTGGATGGCCGGATTTCGATCGAGGATGATGTCTTTTTCGCCGACCCAAGCGGAATTCGCGGATCCAGCCAGCTCGAAATGGTGATCGATATCGATGATCTGCCCGAGTTGCAGTGGGTGCTAACGCGCAAGCCATCCGGCCCACAATAATCAAGGCTCCATCGCGGCCCGAAAACGGGCCCGCCGCGTTGCCCCGGATGCATCCATCAGCAGAAGGTTGAATTGCTCCGTCAAACGGCCTGTTTTCGGTTTCGGACCGCGAAGGCTTGTGCTAACGGCTGCAGCAAATTCCGATCCCCGAAAGGAGCCTGCGATGGCCGTTCATTCCAAGAGAATTCCCGTTCCGGATCAGGTCGCCGTCAAGACCGCACTTCTGTCGGTCTCCGACAAAACCGGTATTGTGGAACTGGCAAGAGAACTCAATCGTCTGGGTGTGCGGCTTCTATCGACCGGTGGCACCCACAAGGCAATCGCCGATGCAGGCATTGCGGTGACGGACGTGTCCGACGTCACCGGCTTTCCGGAAATCATGGATGGCCGCGTGAAGACGCTGCATCCGTCCGTTCATGGTGGTATTCTTGCCATCCGCGATGACGCCGATCACGTCAAAGCGATGGAGAAACATGCCATCGGTGCGATCGATCTCGTGGTGATCAATCTTTATCCGTTCGAAGCCGTTCGCGCACGTGGCGAGGATTATCCCGAAAGCGTCGAGAATATCGATATCGGCGGACCGGCGATGATCCGGGCTTCGGCGAAGAACCATGCCTATGTCACCATCGTTACCGATCCTTCCGATTATGCCGCCCTCACAGAACGGCTCGGCAAGGATGGTCAGACCGATTATCCGTTCCGCCAGCAGATGGCCCAGAAGGCATTTGCACGGACCGCCGCCTATGACACGGCCATCTCCAACTGGATGGCGGATGAGCTCAAGATCGAGACGCCGGCCTACCGCACCATCGGCGGCAGTCTGCGCCAGGCGCTGCGCTATGGCGAGAACCCGCACCAGTCGGCCGCGTTTTATGTGACCGGCGAACAGCGGCCCGGTGTGGCCAATGCCCGGCTTCTGCAGGGCAAGCAGCTCTCCTACAACAACATCAACGATACGGATGCCGCCTTCGAGCTGGTGGCAGAATTTTCGCCCGCCACGGGGCCTGCCTGTGCCATCATCAAGCATGCCAACCCTTGTGGGGTTGCCACCGGCACGAGCCTTCGGGAAGCCTATCTCAAGGCGCTGGCCTGTGATTCCACCTCGGCCTTCGGCGGCATCATCGCGCTCAATTCCGAACTCGATGCCGAGACGGCGCGAGAGATCGTAAAACTCTTCACCGAGGTCATCATTGCGCCAGGCGCAACCGAAGAAGCGCAAGCGATCATCGGCGCCAAGCAGAACCTTCGCCTGCTGGTGACCGAAGGTCTTCCCGATCCCGCCCAGCCTGGGCTGATGGCCAAGACCGTTTCTGGTGGTCTTCTGGTTCAAGCGCGCGACAATGGCAGGATCGCCGATCTTGAGCTTAAGGTGGTGACAAAGCGGGCGCCCACCGATCGCGAGCTTGAAGACCTGAAATTCGCCTATACCGTCGCCAAGCATGTCAAATCGAATGCGATCGTCTATGCGCGGGATGGACAGACGGCCGGCATCGGTGCCGGGCAGATGAGCCGGGTCGATTCGGCCCGCATTGCTGCCATCAAGGCTGAGGATGCTGCGCGTGCTGCCGGATGGCCGCAGCCGCTCACTAAGGGCTCAGCCGCGGCGTCGGAAGCGTTTTTGCCCTTTGCGGACGGGCTTCTCTCGATTGTTGCTGCCGGAGCGACGGCGGTGGTGCAGCCTGGTGGTTCCATGCGCGACCAGGAAGTGATCGACGCAGCCAACGAACATGGCATTGCCATGGTCTTTACCGGCATGCGTCATTTCCGGCACTAATCACGCAAGACAGGCTGCGGGCAATGCGCGCAGCCTGGTTCCAACGATCCTTCGGTCTTGCCGTTGAAATGCGCTTTCCGGCCACCGGACTGCCGCTGACAGTCAGGCTCCTATCGCTGCGTGCTTCTCGCAATCACTCATCTGTTGCCGGGTAGGGCGTTACCAGGAGCAACATCAGACCGAGGATAAAGAACAGGATCAGCGATCCCATGCCGATCCGTGCCGATGCCGTCCACCAGATCAGGATGGAATTCAAGCCGGTGGCTACGAATGCCGTTGCACGGCCTGAAAGTGCATAGATGCCGAAAAAGCGACCTGCCTCGGCATCGGTGACGCTACGCGCGAGATAGGAGCGTGAAGAAGCTTGAACCGGGCCGAAGGCAAGGCCAATCAGAAGTCCGTAGAGAACATAGACCTTCTCGGCCATGGTGCCGAACAGGCCGCCGCTGTCTTCGGTCGCGAGCGGGACCAGACCAAAGAGTGTCGAGCCGGGCGCGGTCGAAATATCGCCGATCGTGGCGGCCGTCAGCATGATCAGGCATATGATGACCACCCGCTTTGACCCCAGCAGCGAATCGAGAAAGCTCGCGACGAGGCAGCCGAAAATCGCCACGACAATTAGGATGATGCCGTAAATGCCGATCTCGGTTGTCTGCCAGCCGAACATGCCGGCCGCAAAGGCGCCACCGAGGATCAGAAGTCCGTTGACGCCATCCTGATAGATCATGCGGGCAATCAGGAACCGGCGAATGGCTTTGCGGTGACGCAGCTGTCCGATCGTATGTCCGAGTTCGCGGAGGCCTGAGCGAACTGCCTTGCCGATCGGCATTCCGGTCGGCGTGTCGGGGGTGAAAAAGAACATTGGCAGGATGAAGACGAGGTACCAGATCGCCGAAAGCGGTCCTGTTGCACGGGCATCCTCGCCGAGTGCCGGATCGAGTCCGAACAGCGGCGCGTTGCCCAGAAGTGTCTTGCCGCTTGTTACGTCGGCAGCCAGGTAAAGCAGCACGAAAAACAGCGCGATCAGACCGCCGACATAGCCAAGTCCCCAGGCAATGTTGGAAATGGTGCCGACATTGCGTTTGTCCACCAGCCTGGTCATCATCGAGTCATTGAAGACGATCGAGAATTCGGCTGCGATCGAGGCCAGAATGATCAGGCCGCCGATATAGGCCGCCGAACTGCCTGGTGCCGCCTGCCAGAGGCCGAGGAGTGCGAGGATCTTGATGATCGCGAAAAACCCGATCCAGCGTTTGCGGTTGCCGGTCGCATCCGCGATCGATCCCAGCACGGGCGAAAGGATGGCGATGACGAAGGAGGAGATGGTGTTGGCATTGCTCCAGGCGGCCTGGCCTGCCACCGGATCTGCGATCATCCGCGCGGCAAAATAGGGGCCGAAGACGAAAGTAATGACGACGGTGAAAAAAGGCTGCGCGGCCCAATCGAACATCATCCAGCCAAAGATGGCGCGTCGGGCTACGGTCGGTCTCGGAACCATTGCAATTTCAGCCACTTGCCCCACCCCTTATGCTGTTTGCAGCACTGTTGCACTTTGACTTGACAGTTTCAAGACGGGATTGGCCGGTGCATTCGGCGGGATTTTGATTGACTTTCTTCCGCACTGCGTCAAACAAGGGGCGGGTTTTGCCAGGGACGGCACGATGAAGATTGAAGGTCCGGGGGCGATTATCGCCATTTCCAGCCATGTCGCGCGCGGATCGGTGGGCAATCGTGCCGTGGTTTTCAGTCTGGAAACGATGGGGCATCCGGTCTGGTCGGTTCCGACGGTGATCCTTCCATGGCATCCGGGACATGGCCCATCGACGCGCATCTCGTTGCCGGAAGAGGCCTTTGCCTCGGCTCTCATGGATCTGGCCGGTTCGCGCTGGAAATCCACCGTCAAGGCCGCGATTACCGGCTATTTCGGCAGCGTCGCCCAGGTCAAGGCGGTTGCCGAAATGATTGCCCGCTTCAAGGCAACCAACCCGGACTTCCTCTATCTGTGCGATCCTGTGATCGGAGACAGCGGCGGGCTTTATGTGCGCGAGGAGATTGCGATAGCGATCCGCGACTGTCTGCTGCCGCTTGCCGATATTGCGACGCCGAACCGGTTCGAACTCGGCTGGTTGAGCGGTGCGCCACTGGAGAGTAACCAGCAGATCATCGATGCGGCTCTGGCCCTTGGTCCACGCCGCATGCTCGTAACTTCCGCCATTCCCATGATGGCGGGTGGAACCGGTAACCTGTTGCTGACCGAACGATTGGCCCTTCTGGCCGAACATCGGCTGGTTGAAGATGCGCCGAACGGTCTTGGTGATCTGACGGCTTCTCTCTTCCTGTCACGTCTGGTCAAGGGCGAAAGCGAGGAGCGGGCGCTGCAGATGGCGACCGCGGCCGTGTTCGAGATCCTCGCCCGCTCGGTCAAGCGCGGTTCCGATGAATTGATGCTGCATGAAGATCACGCAAGTTTCATGACGCCGATGGCGATGGTGCAGATGCGGCAATTGCTGCATCCGTCACGCAGAACCAAGAAGTAGAGTAGGAGAAAAGATGGATATGTTTCCCGCCCACCTTCTGGACGGTTACCGCAATTTCATGCGCAACCGCTACTCGCACGAATCCGACCGCTATCGCACGCTGGCCGAAAAAGGCCAGACGCCGCAGACGATGGTGATTGCCTGCTGTGACAGCCGCTCGGCACCTGAAACCATTTTCGACTGCGGCCCGGGCGAACTGTTTGTCGTGCGCAACGTTGCCAATCTGGTGCCGCCCTATGCGCCGGACGAAAACTATCATGGAACGTCTGCGGCGCTCGAATTTGCCGTCCAGGGGCTGAAAATCCGGGAAATCGTCGTCATGGGCCATGGTCGCTGCGGCGGCATCCATGCCGCGCTCAACAATGACGGCAATCCGCTGTCGCCGGGCGACTTCATCGGCAAATGGATGAGCATGGTGCGCCCTGCAGCCGAGGAAGTGACGCAGTACAAGTCGATGACGCCGGCCGAACGTCAGCGCGCACTGGAGCGCATCTCGATCCGCCACTCGATCAACAATTTGCTGACGTTCCCTTGTGTCAAAATCCTGCATGAAGCCAAGAAGCTGACCCTGTCCGGTGCCTGGTTCGACATTTCGACCGGCGAGCTCTGGGTCATGGATTCCAAGACCGGCGATTTCATCCGACCGAACATGGCTGTTGAGGCGCCCGAAGAGCAGGGCTGAGCGCTACCGGTAAACATCGGCTCGGGTCGACTGTTGTCTCGCCCTTGATTGGCAATGCCAATAAAAAACCGCCGAACGATCCGTTCGGCGGTTTATGTTTTTAAAGTGGTGACGGTTAGTTGGAAATGCCGTCGATCTGGGCGCCCATGAGGGCAATTGCCTGCTGATAGACCGAAGCGGCATTCCAGCCCTGAATGGCGGAATAATTCGGTTCGCCGACCTGGTAGCCGGCGCCAGCACGCCAACCGTGCCCCTTGAGGAAGTTGGCGGTCGACATCAAAGCATCAGCGCGGGAGCGAACCATATCGACATGGCCGCTATTGTCGCCGTCGACGCCATAGAGCAGCACGTTCTTGGGCAGAAATTGCGTCTGGCCGATTTCGCCATGCGCCGCGCCATGGGCATTGATACCCAGATCGCCCCGTTCGACGAGCTTGAGAGCAGCATAGAGCTGATCGGTGAAATAGTCGCTGCGCCGGCAGTCGTAAGCAAGGGTGGCGACCGCCGAAAGGGTGTGTTCCTTGCCCATGAACGAACCGAAACCGGTCTCCATGCCCCAGATGGCGATCAACGGTCCGGCCGGAACGCCGTACCGGCTTTCGATCTGCGCAAAAAGGGCGGCATTGGCGGATTTCATCTTGCGTCCGCGCGAAACGATGGTGGTTGCGCCGCGCTTGTTGAGGAATTCGTTCAGGCTGAGTTTGAAGCTTTTCTGGCCACGGTCAGCGCGAATGGTTGCCTTGTTGTAGGAGACCGATGCGAAGACATTGTCGAGAACCTTCGGCGCGATGCCTTTGGTCGCCGCCTCAGCCTTGAATTCATCGATCCAGGCCTCGAAGCCGGCCGATGTCTTGCCGCAAGAGGCGGCGTTGGCCTGAACAGTCATCGCAAGCGACGACAATCCGACGGCTAGAACTGCAAGGAATGGACGCACAGCCTTCATTTTTCCCTCTCGGCCTTATCGCTTCGATATGGTTTCCGCTCGCTCCGGCGGGCCGCCGACGTTGGCGCAACCGAACCGGAATCAACTTCTTTCTGGCCTATACCAGTATTTTTTCAGGA
The DNA here is from genome assembly GCF_030551875.1 of Fluviirhizobium alvei. Lineage (GTDB taxonomy): Bacteria > Pseudomonadota > Alphaproteobacteria > Rhizobiales > Rhizobiaceae > Rhizobium_E > Rhizobium_E alvei. The sequence continues at coordinate 94,860 of NZ_JAUOZU010000008.1, forward strand.
TGCTCAATATTAGACCCCGCTTTCACGAACGTTTGAAGCGGGGTCTTTATTCAATTTACGAGAGCTGATGGCTTGTCAGTTCTTTTTTGCTTTGATCAGGCCGCGATTGATCAAAAGTTCGGCAATCTGCACTGCGTTCAGCGCTGCACCCTTGCGCAGGTTGTCGGAGACGACCCACATGTTGAGACCGTTTTCGACCGTCGCATCCTCGCGAATGCGGGAAATATAGGTCGCGTCCTCGCCAGCGCATTCGTACGGCGTGACATAGCCGCCGTTTTCATGCTTGTCGACAACGAGGCAGCCCGGTGCTTCGCGCAGGATCTCGCGCGCTTCATCAGCAGTGATCTCGTTTTCGAACTCGATGTTCACCGATTCCGAGTGGCCGATGAAGACCGGCACACGAACGGCGGTGCAGGTGACCTTGATGGCTGGATCGAGCATCTTCTTCGTTTCAGCCAGAACCTTCCATTCTTCCTTTGTATAGCCATCTTCCATGAAGACATCGATATGGGGAATGACGTTGAAGGCGATCCGCTTGGTGAACTTCTTGGCTTCGATCGGATCGGCAACGAAGACGGCGCGGGTTTGGTTGAACAGTTCGTCCATCCCTTCCTTGCCGGCACCGGAGACCGACTGATAGGTCGAAACGACGACGCGCTTGATCTTTGCCTTGTCGTGCAGCGGCTTCAGCGCCACAACGAGCTGGGCTGTCGAGCAATTCGGATTGGCAATGATGTTCTTGCGGGTAAACTGCGCAATCGCATCAGGATTGACCTCCGGAACGATCAGCGGCACGTCCTGATCGTAGCGCCAGGCGGAAGAATTGTCGATGACGACGCAACCCTGCGCACCGATCTTCGGCGACCACTTCTTCGAAACATCGCCGCCGGCAGACATCAAGCAGATATCGGTATCGGAGAAGTCGTAGGTCTCGAGATTCTTGACGCTCAGCACCTTGTCGCCGAACGAGACTTCGGTGCCTGTCGAACGGCTGGACGCCAGCGCCACGACTTCGTCGGCGGGGAATCCGCGTTCGGAGAGAATGTTGAGCATTTCACGACCGACATTGCCGGTAGCGCCTGCGATTGCGACTTTGAAACCCATTGTGATCTCGTCTCTTTCTTCTCTCCGCGGATTGCTTGGAGGAGAACCCTTTGCGGCTAACCGCGCGGGTTTCGTTCCCGGCCTCAAGCCGGGGAGAGAGCGGCGGGCCGAGAACTCAGACGGTTTTCGTCTTCGTTTTGGTGGCCCTGGTTTTGATTTCAGGAGACAAGGAGAGGCCCGCGCCGGATGAAACATCCGGACGGTTCATGACGGATCGGGCTGGAAGGCAAGCGCGCATCACGAATTTCCCTTGACGGCCCCTGCTCTAGCCAAAATTGCCGCCGAGTCAAGACTTTCCATCGCCTGGGCCGCATTTGTTTCTGCTGCGACGCACCTAATACCTTAGTCATAAATCCAAAGAAGCTCTGTGGCGCACAGATGAATTCTGTCATTTTCATGCTCAAGCCTGCGGTGAGGGCCCTTGAGGAGGGGTGCCGCAGTGGCTGTCAAAATGTGGAGGACTTCAATGGCTGACGTCGCAGCGTCTTCAAGCTCGTCGCGTCCGATGACCGGGGAAGAGCGCAAGGTTATTTTTGCATCTTCGCTCGGCACCGTGTTCGAGTGGTACGATTTCTATCTTTACGGCTCCCTCGGGGTCTATATCGGTCACGCATTCTTCAATTCCTATCCGGAAGCAACGCGTAACATTTTCGTGTTGCTCGCATTCGCGGCCGGCTTCCTGGTTCGCCCGTTCGGCGCGCTTGTGTTCGGTCGACTGGGTGACCTTGTAGGTCGCAAGTACACCTTCCTCGTGACCATTCTCATCATGGGTCTTTCGACCTTCCTCGTCGGTATCCTTCCCGGATCGGCGCAGATCGGCATTGCCGCTCCGATCATCCTGATCGGCCTTCGCCTCCTGCAGGGTCTGGCGCTCGGCGGTGAATATGGTGGTGCAGCGACCTACGTCGCAGAACATGCACCGCAGGGTCGTCGTGGTTTCTACACATCGTGGATCCAGACCACCGCAACGCTCGGTCTCTTCCTGTCGCTTCTCATCATTCTTGGCGTTCAGCTCATGCTGGGCAAGGACGCATTCGCAGAATGGGGATGGCGCATTCCGTTCCTCATCTCTGTTGGTCTTCTCGGCGTTTCCGTCTGGATCCGTATGCAGATGAACGAATCGCCGGCCTTCAAGAAGATGAAGGAAGAAGGCAAGACCTCCAAGGCACCGATCTCGGAAGCCTTCGGTCAATGGAAGAACGCCAAGATCGCGCTTCTTGCACTCTTCGGTGCCGTCGCTGGTCAGGCCGTCGTCTGGTACTCCGGTCAGTTCTATGCGCTCTTCTTCCTGCAGAACGTTCTGAAGATCGACCTTCAGGATGCCAATATCATGGTTGCGATCTCGCTCGCCATCGGCACCCTGTTCTTCGTTGTCTTCGGCTGGCTGTCCGACAAGATCGGCCGCAAGCCGGTGATCATGGCCGGCCTGCTTCTGGCAGCGCTGACCTACTTCCCGCTGTTCAAGGCGCTCACCTGGGCCGGTAACCCAGCACTTGCCAAGGCACAGGAAACCATCTCGGCGACCGTTACCGCCGACCCGGCCGATTGTAACTTCCAGTTCAACCTGACCGGCACATCGAAGTTCACCACTTCGTGCGACGTGGCGACCGCCTTCCTGACCAAGAACTCCATCCCCTACACCTTCGTCGCTGGCGCTCCGGGCTCCACTGCGCAGGTGAAGGTTGGCGACAAGGTCATCGAAAGCGTCGATACTGTTAAGGCAGGCGATCAGGGCAAGGCACTCGAAGCCGCCTTCCAGAAGAGCACCTTCTTCGCGCTGAAGGATGCCGGCTATCCGCTCGCTCGTGGCGCTGCCTTCGTGCCGGAAGTCAAGGTTGCGGCCTTTATCGCTGGTAATCCTGAACTCGGCCTCGATGAAGCGGCGGTTCGTGCCAACGCTCCGGAAGCGATGTCTGCCGCCAAGATCATCCGCGAAAAGTATGCGACCGCCAAGGATCTCGGCGACGCAACCGAAATGCCGGTCTACAAGGTTGCCGGCGGCGGTGACTTCAAGATCGTGGCCGATCCGGCCCAGGTCAACTGGTTCCAGGTCATCGCCATCCTGACGGTGCTGGTTATCTATGTGACCATGGTTTACGGCCCGATCGCCGCCATGCTGGTCGAAATGTTCCCGACCCGCATCCGCTACACAGGCATGTCGCTGCCCTATCACATCGGCAACGGCTGGTTCGGTGGCATGCTCCCGGCGCTGGTCTTCGCTCTCAGCGCAGCCAAGGGCGACATCTACTACGGTCTCTGGTACCCGATCATCATTGCCGCGATCACTTTCATCATCGGCATGATCTTCCTGCGGGAAACCAAGAACAACAGCATCCACGACGCCTGATCGGCCTCGTTCGGAAACAGAACCCGGCGCCTCAAGCGCCGGGTTTTTTGCGTCTGACGCTGAGATCCGGACACGAAAAAGCCCGCTCAAGGCGGGCTCGATCTTGGCTTTACCGGGTTTTCGGTTCAGGCCGCGAGTGCCAGGAACTCGGCGAGGATGGCGTCGCCCATGGCTTCCGTACCGACCTTGGTGCAGCCTTCGGCCATGATGTCGCCGGTGCGGATACCGCGTTCCAGCACATTGGCGATTGCCGTTTCGAGATCGTCGGCTTCCTTGATCATGTTGAACGAATAGCGCAGGCACATGGCGAAGGAGGCGATCATGGCGATCGGGTTTGCAATGCCCTGGCCGGCAATGTCGGGCGCCGAACCATGGACGGGCTCGTACATGGCCTTGCGCTTGCCGGTCACTTCATCCGGTGCACCGAGTGACGCGGATGGCAGCATGCCGAGCGAACCGGTCAGCATGGCGGCGATATCCGAAAGCATGTCGCCGAACAGGTTGTCGGTCACGATGACGTCGAACTGTTTCGGCCAGCGGACGAGCTGCATGCCGCCGGCATCGGCAAGCATGTGGTCGAGCTGAACGTCAGAGTACTTTGCCTTGTGCGTGGCGGTGACGACCTCGTTCCAGAGAACGCCGGACTTCATGACGTTGCGCTTTTCCATCGAGCAGACCTTGTTCTTGCGCGTGCGTGCAAGTTCGAAGGCGACCGAAGCGATGCGCTCGATTTCGTAGGTGTCATAGACCTGGGTATCGATACCGCGCTTCTGGCCATTGCCGAGATCAATGATTTCCTTCGGGGCGCCGAAATAGACGCCACCGGTCAGTTCGCGGACGATAAGAATATCGAGACCCTCGACAATCTCCGGCTTCAGCGACGACGCATTGGCGAGCGCCGGATAGCAGATGGCGGGGCGCAGGTTGGCAAACAGGGCAAGATCCTTGCGCAGGCGCAGGAGGCCGGCTTCCGGCCGGTGCTCGTAAGGAACGCTATCCCACTTCGGGCCACCAACGGCGCCGAAGAGCACAGCATCGGCAGCAAGCGCCTTTTCCATATCCGCTTCGGAAATGGCAACGCCATGGGCGTCATAGGCCGAGCCACCAACAAGGCCTTCTTCGGTCTCGAAGCCCGAGCCGAACTTTTCGTTCATCGCCGTGATGAACTTGCGGACTTCCGCCATGGTTTCCTTGCCGATGCCATCCCCGGGCAACAGAAAGAGCTTGCGTACCGACATAGCCAAACTTTCCAATCAAGAGGGTTGAAGTTGCAGATCCCATAAAGCCCGAATGCCTGCATTTCAAGCCATTCCGCCGCAATCCGGTACGGCAAGTTGGTGGGTAGGTGGTCGAGTCGGCAAACTGGCGGGCGTGGTTGCCGGCGCCTGCCAGGGGTCAGGACGGGATTATGCTCGGCCTAACGGATCCACAGTCATGTGCCGTTTGATGATACCGACAATCAGGGCTTTTCTTCCCTCCGTTTTGGCATATAGTTGCAATATGCAACCATATAGAGGGGCATTTCATGTCAGCGTCGCTCAAGCATTCCGATATTCATTCGGTACGCGATGCGTCGCGTCGCATGGTCCGTCACCTCGGCTTCATGCAGCAAACGCTGGCCGGGACCGAGCTTTCGCCGTCGGCGGTACATGCGATCATCGAGATCGGCGCCTCCGGATCGCTGACCGCCAACCGCCTCGCGCAGATCCTCCTGCTGGAAAAATCGACGGTAAGCCGGCTGCTGGCCCGTCTTCTGGAACGCGGCCTGATCGCCGAAAGCGTCCATGACGGCGACGGTCGCTCGAAGTTGATTTCCCTGACAGAGGCCGGTCTTGCACTGCTCGCCGATATCGACCGGTTCGCCAATCTGCAGGTCGGAAGAGCGTTGCATTCCCTGAATGCCGACAAGCGCCAGGTCGTCGTCGAGGGGCTTGATGCCTATGCCTGCGCGCTCGCGCAAATGCGAGGCGGCGCGCAATTGTATCATCCGGGGAACGGGCCGACAAATAATGTGGCCGATTCGGAGATTCTCGAGGGCTTTCTGCCGGGTGCGATCGGGCGGATCGCCGAGATGCACGGCCGGTATTATGCGCGCGCATGGGGCTTTCCGCCGATCTTCGAGGCGAAGGTCGCAGCAGGCCTCGCCGATTTCGTGCCGCGGCTCAAGCGGCCGGCCAACCGGCTGTGGCTCGCGCTGCAGAACGGCGAGATCAAGGGCTCGGCGGCCATCGACGGCGAGGATCTCGGCGGCGGAAGAGCGCATCTGAGATGGGTGATCGTCGAGCACGACCTGCGTGGGACGGGCACGGGGCGACGGCTGGTGGCGGAAGCGGTGAAATTCTGCGACGACCACGGTTTTGCGGAAATCCATCTCTGGACGTTCAGGGGGCTGGACGCGGCCCGAAAACTCTACGAATCCTTCGGTTTCGAACTGGCCGAGGAATGGGTCGGGGCGCAATGGGGTTTCGAACTGCCGGAACAGCGGTTCGTAAGGAGAGTGTGATGACCGACGGTGAAGATATTCCAGGCGACGCAACCGGCGCTGCGCTGCGCAGGATGCTGGCGAGCGGCGACCGTCTGACGTCGCCGCGCAACATCGATTTTTCCGTCATTTTTCCTGAAGAGAGCGCAGCGATCTCCTTTTGCGAGCAGGTCGATCGGGAAGGCTTCGTGCCTCGCTATCGAAAATCCGACGTCGATGAGCGTCTTCCCTGGGATGTCACGGCAACCCGGCACATGGTGCCCCGATATGGAGATATCGTTGCCGTCGAGGATCACCTTCAATCTCTTGCCGAGCCGCTTGGCGGCGAGATCGATGGTTGGGGTTGTTTTCGTATCGACGAAGGCCAGCCCGAGTAGCGTCCGCAAACAGACCGCGCCTCCCGCTCGTCGTCGTTTTCGGAAGCGCATTCTTTACCGCTTGTCATTTTCATGACAGGAGGCTAAATATCGCCTTGCTCTAACGGGGTGCCCTGTGCCGGAAACGGTGCTTGGCTGAGAGGTTTTAAACCGACCCGCAGAACCTGATCCGGCTCGTACCGGCGGAGGGATTAGACGGCAAATGAAGTCATTCAGCGCCCTATTCCCGTTTTTTGAAACAAGGAGGCGCTGATGCGCAAGATATCTTTCTATTCCACCCTGCTCGTCGCTCTTGGAACCGTTTCGCCAGCCCTATCGGCTGACAAGGTTCTGACGGTCTATACTTACGAAAGCTTCACCTCGGAATGGGGCCCGGGTCCCAAGGTTGAGGCTGCGTTTGAAAAGGAATGCGGCTGCGATCTCAAGTTCGTCAGCCTCGCCGATGGCGTCGCACTTCTGACCCGGCTGAAGATGGAGGGCGAAAAGTCGCCGGCCGATATCGTGCTTGGGCTCGATAACAACCTGATCGCCGAAGCCAAGGAAACCGGTCTGTTTGCCGAGCATGGACTGACGACCGAAGGCCTCACGATCCCCGGTGGTTTCGCCGATCCGGTCTTCATCCCATACGACTATGGCCACTTCGCCGTGATCTACAATTCATCGGCGCTACAAAACCCGCCGAAGAGCCTTGCCGAACTGGTCGAAGGTGATCCGGAGCAAAAGATCGTGATTGAAGATCCGCGGACCTCGACCCCCGGTCTCGGTCTGCTCGTCTGGATGAAGGCGGTCTATGGTGACAAGGCGGGCGAGGCCTGGACGAAACTCTCCAGGCGCATTCTTACCGTCACGCCCGGCTGGTCGGAAGCCTATGGGCTTTTCACCCGTGGAGAGGCGTCCATGGTGCTCTCCTATACGACATCGCCGGCTTACCATGTGATTGCCGAGAAGGTGGAAACCTACAAGGCGGCCGAATTTGCCGAGGGGCATCCGATCCAGATCGAGGTGGCCGGTATCGTCAAGTCAAGCCACGATCCGGATCTTGCGAAGGACTTTCTCAGCTTCATGATGAGCCCGGCCTTTCAGGATATCATTCCGGAAAACAACTGGATGATGCCGGCGGGCAAAACAAGCGCGCCGCTCAACGCTGCCTTTGATGCGCTCGTCCACCCGGCCAAGACACTGACCATCGATCCCGAAACCATTGCGGCCAACCGCAAGGCCTGGATCGATGAATGGCTGGCCGCACTGGCCAAGAAGTAAGAGGAAGCTATGCTTCGGCGGCCAGTACAGATTCTTGGTCTTCTGGCCGTCGGTTTCATGATCGGCTTTGCGGGCCTCGCCTTTGCCGCCTTGCTGGCGCGCACCGGCGGTGGCGATGCCTTGCCTCCCCTCTCCTATCTCGGTGGTATCCTCGGCTTCACGCTCAAACAGGCTGGTCTTTCCGTGCTGCTGTCAGTGGCCGGGGCTCTGCCTGTGGCGCTCGCGATGGCCCGGTTCCGGCACTTTCCTGGTCGGGGTCTGGTGATCGCACTGATGCTCGTGCCACTCGGCTTGCCTGTTTTGCCCGGCATCTTCGGGATTCTGGAAATCTGGGGCCGGCAGGGTAGCCTCAACCAGCTCCTTCAGGCGTTCGGCCTGCCCCCCTTCTCTCCCTACGGGCTTTCCGGAATTCTGCTGGCGCATGTCTTCTTCAACCTGCCGCTGGCGGCGCGATTGCTTCTTGTGGCGCTCGATGCGATCCCGGCGCAGCAATGGCGGTTGGCCGCCAGCCTTGATCTCCAGCGCCTGAGCCTGTTCCGTTTCGTGGAGTGGCCAGCCATGCTGCGGGTGTTGCCGGGTATTGCCGGGCTTATCTTCATGCTCTGCATGACAAGTTTCACCATTGTCCTGACGCTCGGTGGCGGACCCTCGACCTCGACCCTCGAAGTGGCGCTTTATCAGGCGCTGAAATTCGAGTTTGATCCGGCGCGTGCCGCAATCCTCATTCTGTTGCAACTGGTCCTGACAATCGCCGTCTTCCGGCTGCTGGCGCTGTTTTCGAGACCGGAGACAGAAAAGGTGGCGCAGGCCGGCGCTTCTTTCATTGGCCTTCCTGCAGGGTGGGTCGAACGCACAGGCTTCACAACCGTGCTCGTTGCATTTGTGGGTCTGGTAGCGGCACCCCTGCTCGCGATTTTCTTTTTCGGCCTTCGATCGGGCCTGCAATCGTTGTTCACGCAGCCGGTCTTCTGGCAGGCGCTTGGCACCAGCTTGACGATTGCGCTCGGTGCCGGACTTTTATCGGCATCCCTGACCGTGGCGATCGCCTATGCGGCGCAGGATGCGCGCATGCGATGGGCAAAATCCCTCGTTCTCCTCTATCGTTTACCGGATCTGATGCTGGTGCTGCCGCCCTTGGCGCTCGGCTCCGGTTGGTTCCTCATCCTGCTGGCGGTCGATCTCGCAGATCATCTGGCGCCGCTGGTCGTGCTGGTGATCAACGCGCTGATGGCGATGCCCTTTGCCATGCGGCTTGTGGGCCCGGCAATCGCCACCCATCTCGAACGCACGGATCGCCTGGCGCAGAGCCTCGACATTCGTGGTGTTAGCCGGCTTAAGATTATCGACTGGCCCGTGCTGCGCCAACCAGTTCTGGCAGGTCTCGGCTTTGCGATGGCGCTGTCGCTCGGTGATCTTGGCGCGATCGCGCTCTTTTCCAGCGATGGCTTCATCACGCTTCCTTCTCTCCTCTATGCGCGACTCGGAAGCTACCGTTCCGGTGATGCTGCAGGTCTGTCGCTGATCCTCGCCGGCCTCAGCCTGCTCCTGATGGTGCCGGCCCTGATGCGCGAACGTACAAAACCCGGAGAATTCCGATGAGCCCTGCCCTCAAAGCCGACGATCTGACCATTCATTATGAAGGTCGTGCTTTCCGTTACAGCTTTTCGGTTTCGTCTCCCGGGCTGGTGGCGGTCACCGGTCCGTCCGGTGCGGGAAAATCGACCCTCTTCCAGATCCTGAGCGGATTTGCGACGCCGGAAACCGGAACCCTCCGCTTTGGCGAGCAGGACCTGACAGATTTGCCGCCCGGGAAACGGCCGGTCACGCTCGTCTTCCAGGATCATAACCTGTTTGCCCATCTTGATGTCTTTACCAATGTCGCGCTTGGCCTGGCACCTGATCTCAGGCTCGGAGCCGGACAGAAAGAGGCGGTCGAGGCAGCGCTTGACCGTGTCGGATTAGGCGGATTCTCCAAACGTATGCCGGAAGCGCTATCCGGCGGTGAAAAGCAGCGTGTGGCCTTTGCCCGCGCGCTAGTCCGCAAACGCCCCCTTCTTCTGCTCGACGAGCCCTTCGCCAGTCTCGATCCGGACCTCAGGCTTTCGATGGGATCGTTGCTTCTCGATATGGTCCGCGATGGAAACATGCTGGCACTGATGATCTCGCATGATCGAACCGAAGTGCGCCGGTTTGCCGACCATGTGATCGCGATCGAGGACGGAAAAGTGACCTATTGCGGACCGACAGCGGCCTGGTATTTGCCAGGCGAACCGCCGGAACCGGAAAGTTGATCTTGAAATAGACTGATTTCAGAACGATCTTTGCCTCATTCCGGCGCCAATTTGTGCTATGCAAAATCCGACGAAATCGGATAAGGGTGAGCCGCGCTAGAGTATCATGGCGAGACGGATGAAGGACGCAATCTCAGGCAACCACTGCGCCACCGTTTCCGCTGCCGGCCTCGCTCCACTGGGGCCAGCCCGGCGGCGCGTTCATCCGTGGTTGAAATTTCCCGCCCGAGTCGCCTCTGTAGGCTTGGCATTTATATTTCTCGCCGGCTGCCAGTCGCTGCTTGATCAGAGCTATGAAGCCGAGATCGCGCCATCAAAATCGCCACAGATCGTTGATGAGGTGCAGAAGAATGATCCGCGCGCCGAAATGGGTGCACGCGAACATCCGCGCATCGTTGCGAGCTACGGCGGCGAATATCGCGATCTCAAGACGGAACAACTCGTTGCGCGCATCACCGGCGCGCTGACGCTTGTTTCGGAAAATCCCGCACAATCCTATCGCATCACCATTCTCAACTCGCCGGCAATCAATGCGTTTGCGCTGCCGGGGGGCTATGTCTACGTCACCCGCGGTCTTTTGGCGCTCGCGACGGATGCCAGCGAAGTGGCTGCCGTGCTTAGCCATGAAATGGCGCATGTGACGGCCAATCACGGTATCGAGCGCCAGCAGCGCGAGGAAGCCGAAGTGATTGCCAGCCGCGTCGTCACCGAAGTTCTGTCTTCGGAGCTCGCCGGTAAGCAGGCACTTGCACGTTCGAAACTGCGGCTCGCTGCCTTCTCTCGCAACCAGGAGCTCCAGGCCGACGTCATTGGCGTGCGGATGCTGGGCGAAGCGGGCTATGATCCCTATGCAGCGGCGCGCTTCCTCGATTCGATGGGCGCTTATGGCCGCTTCATGGCGGCCGACCTGGATGCGGATCCGACAATGGACTTCCTGTCCAGCCATCCGTCCACGCCACAGCGTGTCGATCTTGCGCGCCGCCATGCGCGCCAGTTCGGCATGGAAGGTCAAGCCGGCGACCGGGGTCGCGACTATTATCTCGACGGTATCGACGGATTGCTGTTCGGCGACAGCCCGCAGGAAGGCTATGTCCGCGGACGCACGTTCCTGCACGGCAATCTCGGCATCCGGTTCGAGGTTCCGCAGGGCTTCAGCATCGACAACAAGGCCGAAGCCGTCATGGCAACTGGTCCGAACGATATCGCGGTGCGGTTCGACCTCGTCGATGACAAGGCGGGCGGCAGCCTGACCGACTACATCGCCAGCGGCTGGGTTACCGGGTTGCGACCCGAAACGATCCGCTCGACTTTCGTGAACGGCATGCCGGCGGCGGTGGCCAACGCTTCCGCCGACAAGTGGGATTTCGACGTGACGGTCATCCGCAGCGGACCGCAGATCTACCGGTTCCTGACAGCAGTGCCGAAAGGCAATATTGCGGCGCTTGAGGCGACCGCCAATCAGCTTCGCGGCTCTTTCCGGCGCATGAGCCCGACGGAAGCCGCCAATCTGAAGCCGTTGCGCATCCGTGTCGTCGTGGTCAAGCCCGGTGATACGTTGCAGACGCTGGCGGACAAGATGCTGGGGACCGATCGCAAGGTCGAACTGTTCCGTCTGCTCAACGGCCTGCCGATTGCAGCGAGCCTGAAACCCGGCGACCGGGTGAAGATCGTCGCCGAGTAACGTCTAGATTTCGAGTTCGAACACCACGGCTGGCGTATCGATGCCGTTGATCCTTATCTGCAATTGGTGTTCTCCGGGATAGTATCGACGGGTTGTGATCGGCCGGAACGCATGGCTGCGGCGAAAGCACCGTTTCTCTAAGGGTGCGAGGGTCCATTCTCCGCCCTTGAAAACCTTTGTCGAGAGGCTCCCATTCGCCCTACGGAGATGGATGACGTAATCGACACTCACGCTGGCCGGGCGGTCGGCGATGGATTGCAGCTCGATCGCAAAATCCAGATTGCCGGGAAACCGGACAAGGGTGCCCTTGAGTTCCAGCGGGCCGTACCGCACCTGTCCGGGCTCTTTGCCGAACAGGGCGAGTGCCTGCGGATCGCCCTTCTTGATCAAGGTTCGCAGGCCGTGCCGCAGGAGGGATCGCCGTTCGTCGGTCGCTCCCGCCATCCAGGCCTCTGCCCTTTCGACGACCAGATCTGGATGATCTTTCGAGATATCATTGAGATGATTGGCGACGGATCGGCGAACATATTGGTCCGGGTCGTCTTTCAACCGTTCGAGCAGATCGAGACCGGGGCTAGGATCGGCAATCAGGCTCGGCAATTGCATCGCCCAAGGCAATCGCGGTCGCGCTCCTTCAGACACTAACCGACGGACATGCCGGTTCGGGTCGCCTGTCCAACCGGCCATGATGGAAATGGCCCGTTCCGGATCCTGACGGAGGCAGTAGCGTATGCCGAATTCCGAGCTGAAACGCTGTGTCATCACCTTGAGCGAATGCATCGCCGCATCGAAGTTCGTCAGGCAGCGCTGACCAACCAGAAGGGTCAGCGGCATCACGGCCCAGCCGCAGAGACCCTTTTCGTCGGACCCCTCGTCATGATGGTCAAGCCCGTCCGGATGAAGCATCGCCTCAAGAATTGCCAGACGCTCGCCTGCATCGTTCGGCAAGACCTCGTGAAGCCGGTCGGCGATCCATTGCGCACGTGCCTTCAGTTCGAGTGCTGGAAATGCATCGATGATCGAATGGAACAGACGGTGTGAATCGGTTGCGGGTAGCTGCCGCGCCAGGTGGTACACCATCCAGCGAACCAGTTCTTCCGAAAAGAGGTTTTTGAGCGGCTCCATCTCAGTGCGCCGGATAGTCTGCGAGCAGCTGGAACAGGCGCACGCCGGAATGCGGATCATCGTCCGACATGTCCATGAGGCCGAAGTAATCTCTACATTCCACTGATTCCGAAGCCTGTTTCATCGCGGCATCCGCATGGATGCTGCTCTGCCAGTGAACGAGGTCCATATAGCTTCCGTCATCCGCCTTCATCAGTTCGCGACCGAGAAAGCCCGGGACCCTATCGAGGAACGCGCGCTGAAATCGCTCCGATGTTTCGACCAATCTGGCCTCGTCAATGCCGTCCTTGAGCTTGATCCGCGCCAGTTCAATGATTGTGTCTTGCATGTGTGGCTCCTTTTCACGTGACAAGACCTATCGGAAAATAAGCCATTTCGTGTCATATTTGTCAGATGAAACAGTCCGATAGCACCCGCCTTGCGCGGCTTGATATCATAACGGCCCGGTTGAAGGGCGACGATCCGTTGACGATCGAGGATCTGGCGCGCGAGATGCGCGTGAGCATCCGCACGATCGCGCGCGATATCGCATTGTTGCGGGAGCGGGGCCTGCCGATTGAAGCCGATCGTGGGCGCGGCGGCGGCATTCGTCTGCCGCGTCACTGGGGTGTCGGTCGTCTGAGCCTTACCCATCGGGAGGCGGTGGAACTGCTGATCAGCCTCGCAATCGCCGAGCAATTGCCGTTCCCCTGGCTGATCACCAGTCTTTCCTCGATCCGCAGCAAGATTGCGGCTTCCTTTTCGCCCTCCTTCAAGGACAGGATTTCCAGCCTCCGTAGCCGGATTCTGATCGGCAATGCGGCATCGACTTCGGTGCTGCAGACTTTCTCCGGGCTGAATGACACTGTCAGCGATGCCGTGCTGTCCGGATTTCTCGAGCAGCGGATCGTCGAGTTCAGCTATCGCGACGTCGAAGGCCGCCTGTCGCATCGCAGGATCGAACCGCAATTGCTGCTGCTCAATGTGCCGGTCTGGTATGTCATCGCCTGGGATCATGGCCGACAGGCGGTCCGTAGTTTTCGCTGTGATCGGATTCAGAAAGCTTCGGTGGCCGACGAAAATTTCTTCCTGCGTCCGGCCGCTGTGTTCGCCGATGCGATCGCCGATATCGATGCCATCCGCCCCTGATGGCCAGATATCAGTTCCCGTGATCGGCTCTTCAACAAATGTCACTTTTCGTTTTGTTTTTCCTGTCTATCTTGCAACTTGAAAAGGCGAGGCCAGCATGTCCGACAGCTCCTATCTCTCTTATCTAGTCGTCGCCTGGATGGCCTATTTCATTGCCGTGGCCAGCCCCGGCCCTGCTGTGGTGGCACTAATCAACACATCAATGACAAGAGGCCGCAAGGCGGGGGTGGCTTTTGCGACCGGGATCATGGCCGGTTCGCTGGTCTGGGCCACCCTGTCGGCCATCGGACTTGCGGCGGTGATTGCCACCTATGCGGAACTGCTGATCATTATCAGGATCGCGGGTGGGCTCTATCTACTGTACCTCGCCTACAAGGCTTTCAGGGCCGCATCTTCGGCGAACGACGCGACAATGGCTCAGGTCTCAACGACCACCGAAAGCCTGGGACGCCTTTATTTCAAGGGCTTCCTGCTGCATGTCACCAATCCAAAGGCCATCTTTGTCTGGATCTCCATGGTCTCGCTGGCCCTGCCCGTCGGCGCACCGACAAGCGTCATGGTGATCTTCATTCTCGGCTGCCAGCTGATCGGCCTGATCACGCTCAATCTTATGGCGCTGATGTTCTCGGCTTCGGCGGTGGTCAGGGGCTATGGCAAGGCGCGGCGCTATATCGAGGGCGCCATGGGCGCTTTCTTCGCTTTTGCCGGCTTGAAGCTCTTGTTGTTGCGGGCGTGATCCAGGTCTCTTTCTCCCCTTGCGGGGGAAAGGCAAAGCCTCACTCTGCCGCAGCGGCACCCTTACCGAACCGTTTTTCGATATAGTCGATCACGAGGCTTTCGAATTCCTCGGCGATCTTCGGACCACGTAGCGTCAATGCCTTCTGGCCATCGATGAAAACGGGGGCGGCTGGTGTTTCGCCGGTGCCGGGCAGAGAGATGCCGATATCGGCATGCTTGCTTTCACCGGGCCCATTGACGATGCAGCCCATGACGGCGACATTGAGCGCTTCGACGCCGGGATATCTCTCGCGCCAGACCGGCATGTTCTTGCGCAGATCCTGCTCGATCTTCTGGGCCAGTTCCTGAAAGACGGTGGAGGTGGTCCGGCCACAGCCCGGGCAGGCGGCGACAACGGGCAGGAACTGGCGGAAGCCCATAACCTGCAGCAATTCCTGCGCCACGATCACTTCGCGGGTGCGGTCGCCATTCGGCTCCGGTGTCAATGAGACGCGGATCGTGTCGCCGATCCCCTGCTGCAACACATAGCCCATGGCCGCGGACGAAGCGACGATGCCCTTCGAGCCCATGCCGGCCTCAGTCAGGCCGAGATGGAGGGCATGATCAGACCTTTCCGATAGCATCGAATAGATCGCAATCAGGTCCTGCACCTGCGAGACCTTGGCCGACAGGATGATGCGGTTGCGCGGCAGCCCGATCTCCTCGGCCAGTTCTGCCGAAAGAAGTGCCGATTGCACGACCGTTTCACGTGTAACATCACGGGCGGAGAGCGGCGAGCCTGCCTTCTGGTTTTCATCCATCAGGCGCGTCAAAAGTTCCTGATCGAGCGACCCCCAGTTGACGCCGATGCGAACCGGCTTGTTGTAGCGGATCGCCATTTCGATGATATCGGCGAACTGCTTGTCCTTCTTGTCCTTGAAACCGACATTGCCGGGATTGATGCGATACTTGGCCAGAGCCTCGGCACAGGCCGGATGATCGGCCAGGAGCTTGTGACCGATATAGTGGAAATCGCCGATCAGCGGCACATCCATGCCAAGGCGGAGCAGTCGCTCGCGAATCTTCGGCACGGCAGCGGCACTTTCGTCGCGATCGACCGTGATGCGGACAAGTTCGGAGCCGGATCGAAACAGATCGGCAACCTGCTTGACCGTCGCATCGACATCGGCCGTATCGGTATTGGTCATCGACTGAACCACCACAGGCGCACCGCCGCCGACAATGACACCGCCGACTTCGACGGCGACAGAGGCGCGGCGCGGCTTGGGATCATAGGAGCGAGGGGAAGTCATGGAAGCCTCTTGGTCGAACATGGCAATGAGATGGAGGTGACGCAGCCTCAGTGCAATGTCAATCCTTAGGCTTTTTGATGACGCTCAATTGATGAGCGGTCGCGTCATGAGAAAGACCAGGCGCCGGATATCGGCTTCGGCACTATCGCAATCCGTCATGCGCAGCTTGATGCCTTCGATTGCTGAGACAAGCAAACGTGCAAAGGTTGTCGGATCCATCTTTGAGGATGCCAGTGTGATTTCCCCTTTCGCTTCCGCATCGACCAGCGCGCGGGCGATATCGTCTTCCATGCGGTCGAACCACAAACGGCCAAGATCCTCGGCGATCTCCTGTTTGACATCGAACAGTTCGGCGCCGTGCGGTGTATCGACGATATTCCGCAGCGCATCGATGGTACCAGCCAGGGCAGCGCGCGTCAGGCGGCTCGAAAAATCACCCTCGCCCATCAGCGCATCTCGCGTCGCCTGGTTCGCTCGGTCCAGCAGATGTACGAACTCGGCGCGGTAGATATCTGTCTTTGATTTGAATTCGAGATAGAGCGCTGGCCGCGAAATCCCGGCTGCCGCGGCGATATCGGCCATGGTGGTGCGCTTGAAACCGTAAGCAACGAAGGTTCGAAAGGCGGCATCGAGAATGGTACTGCGACGGTTGGAATTTTCTGCTTCGCTCATATTTGACATTCTGACATTATTCGTTATTTTGTCAAGGATCATACAATAGGAGAGTCGGATGCAACTCACCGTCAATGGCAAAGCCTACACGCTCGAAGTCGAGGAGGAAATGCCCCTCCTCTGGGCGCTGCGCGACGAACTCGACATCAAGGGGCCGAAATTCGGCTGCGGTCAGGCCCTATGCGGCGCCTGCACCGTGTGGATCGACGGTGAGCCGGTGCGTTCCTGCGCCACGCCGGTCGGCACTGTTGCCGGCGCGATCACGACGATCGACGGACTTGCGACCGGCGAAAGCCTGCATGCGGTGCAGAAGGCCTGGATCGAAGAGCAGGTTGCGCAATGCGGTTACTGCCAGGCCGGCCAGATCATGAGCGCTGCGGCCCTGTTGGCAAAGAACCCGAACCCGGATGATGCCGCCATTGATGAGGCGATGAGCGGTAATCTCTGTCGCTGCGGAACCTATCCCCGCATTCGGGCCGCCATCAAGCGTGCCGCCGCCGACATTGCAGGAGCCTGATCATGGGAACGATTGCCAAGATTACCCGTCGCACCTTGCTTCTCGGCGCCGTGGCCGTGGCCGGTGGCGTTGCTTTCGGTTATTACAAGTACAGGCAGCCATTTGAAAATCCGCTCGAGGACGATCTGGCCGAGGGTGAATCGACCTTCAATCCCTATCTGAAGATCGGATCGGACAACAGGATCACGGTCATCGCGCCGCGCGCCGAAATGGGCCAAGGGATTTTTACCACGCTCGGCGCGTTGCTGGCCGAGGAACTCGACGTCACGCTGGATCAGATCGCCATCGAACATGGTCCGCCGGGAGCCGCCTACTACAACACCGCTTCGCTCAAGGAAGGTGCGCCTTTCCCGCTGTTCGATGACAGTATGATGGCGGAATCGACAAGGGCCGCAATCGGTGTGGTCGCGAAGTTCGTCGCGATCCAGCTCACCGGTGGTTCGCAATCCACAGTCGACCATTTCGAAAAGATGCGGTTGGCCGGTGCAGCGGCGCGCGAGATGTTGAAAAGTGCCGCCGCCAAGCGCTGGACTGTCGATGCGGCATCGCTCACCACGGCGGACGGCAAGGTCACCGATCCCAAAAGCGGCAAGAGCTTCACCTATGGAGAATTGTCAGCGGAAGCGGCAGTCCTGACTCCGCCCGACGAGGTGAAGCTCAAGGATGCCAGGGACTGGAAGATTCTCGGCAAGAGCCAGCCGCGCAAGGATATGCTGGCCAAAGTTACCGGCGCACCGATCTTCGGGATGGATGTCGCAGGCGCCGATATGGTTCACGCAACGGTGCGCATGAACCCACATTTGGGTGGTAAGCTGAACGGGCTGGATTCCTCTGCTGCAAAATCGATGCGCGGTGTGTTGAAAATCATCGAAATCCGAAGCCCGCTCGGCGAGGGCTATGGGGTGATTGCCGACAATACATGGCGCGCCTTCCAGGCTGCGGATGCTGTCGTCGCCGATTGGGGCAAAGCCACCTACCCGGAAACCAGCGAAGCCATCGAGAAGCAGCTCGACGTGGCACTGGCTGGCGAGACCGGTTTCGTGCTGCGCACCCTGGGCGATCCGGAAAAGGCTTTCGCCGAAGCATCCAAGGACCAGATCATCGAGGCGGACTATTATGCGCCGTTCCTGTCGCATGCGGCGATGGAGCCGATGAATGCGACGGCACGGATCAAGGATGGTTGGCTGGATCTCTGGATCCCCCACCAGGCACCGACATTGGCCCGAACCCTGGCCGCCTCGATTGCCGGTCTCGAAGAGGATCGGGTCCGCGTTCATGTGACTTTCCTTGGCGGCGGTTTCGGTCGCCGGGCGGAACTCGATTTTGTCGATTATGCAGTGCGGCTGGCGCTTGCGATGCCGGGCAAGGTGGTCAAGACCATCTGGACCCGTGAAGAAGACATGACCCACAGCCCCTTCCGCCCGGTGGCAAAGGCGAAATATCGCGCTGTGCTCGACAAGGATGGCAGTCCGAAGGCAGTTCTGGGATCCGTCGCCTCGCCTTCCCTCACCCAGAATGTTCTCGGTCGTTTCTTTCCGTCCCTGCCTGCTGGCGGCCCCGACAATACGATGATCGACGGCGCTTATAACCAGCCCTATGCGATTGAAAACCACAGGATCGACGGTCGTGCCGTTGCACTGCCAATTCCAATGACCTTCTGGCGTTCGGTTGGCTATTCCTACAACGCCTTCATGCATGAAAGCTTCATCGACGAGATTGCGGCTGCGGGTAAGGTTGATCCTTTGGCCTTGCGTCGCAAGCTGATGGCGCCCTACCCCGTGGCAACCGCGCTGCTCGACAAGGTGGCGGACATGTCCGGCTGGTCGACGCCGCTACCGCAAGGCAAGGCGCGCGGCATTGCCTTCACGGTGGCTTTCGGAACCTGGGTTGCCCAGGTCGTGCAGGTGGCGCAGGAAGAAGCCGGCATCCGCATCGAGAAAGTGTTCTGTGCAGCCGATGCCGGCCTTGTGCTTGACGAGCGGAATTTCAGTGCCCAGCTGATGTCAGGCATCGTGTTTGGCCTTTCCGCCGCCGTCGGGCAGAAAATCACCTTTGCCGATGGAATGGTGGAGCAGATGAATTTCTCCGATCACGACGGACTGCGCATGTACCAGACTCCGGCGATCGAGATCGCCTTTCTCGCGAATTCCGAACATATGGGTGGGGCGGGTGAACCGGGTACGCCGCCAGTCATGCCGGCGCTTGCCAATGCGGTCTTCGCCTTGACCGGGAAACGGGTAAGGCGGATGCCGCTGGCGGATGAAGTGACCTTCGTCTGATTGCTTCGGTCGTTCCGAATCCCTAAAGTCGGCACATAAACACGGCATTGGGAGGCAGGACATGACATTCAGGGCATTGCTGGTCGAGAAATCGGCCGAGGGCGCGATTTCGCAAAGCATTCAGGAGCTGGATGATTCGCGCCTGCCCGATGGCGACGTCACGGTCCGCGTCGACTATTCGACGCTCAATTACAAGGACGGCCTTTGCCTCACCGGCCAGGGTGGTCTGGTCCGCACCTATCCGCATGTGCCGGGGATCGATTTCTCCGGCACGGTCGAAAGCTCTGCCGACAGTCGCTACAAGCCCGGCGACCGGGTGGTCCTGACGGGCTGGCGCGTCGGTGAGGCCTGGTGGGGCGGCTATGCGACCCGCGCCCGCGTCAAGGCCGAATGGCTTGTGCCCCTGCCCGATGCCATGACGGCACGGCAGGCCATGGCCGTGGGCACTGCCGGCCTCACCGCCATGCTGGCCGTGATTGCGCTTGAGAAGGCGGGGCTGACGCCCGACAAGGGTGAGGTGCTGGTCACTGGTGCTGCTGGTGGTGTGGGCTCGGTTGCGGTCGCCATTCTGGCAAGGCTCGGCTACCGGGTGGCCGCCGTCACCGGTCGGCCGGAAACCGCTGACTATCTCCGCTCGCTCGGTGCCTCCGACATCATTCCCCGCGCCGACATTGCCGATCCGAGCCCCAAGCCGCTCGAAAGCGAGCGCTGGGCTGGTGCCGTTGATTCCGTTGGCGGCGAAATGCTGGGCCGGGTGCTCA
This sequence comes from Fluviirhizobium alvei, assembly GCF_030551875.1. Classification (GTDB taxonomy): domain Bacteria; phylum Pseudomonadota; class Alphaproteobacteria; order Rhizobiales; family Rhizobiaceae; genus Rhizobium_E; species Rhizobium_E alvei. Next base: position 114,914 of record NZ_JAUOZU010000008.1, read on the forward strand.
AGCAGATGAAATATGATGGCGCGGTTGCCTCGATCGGGTTGGCAGCGAGCGCGGCGGTTCCATCCTTTACGGTCATCCCGTTTCTCCTGCGCGGCGTCAGCCTTCTCGGGATCGATTCGGTGATGCGGCCTTATTCGGAGCGCGTGGCAGCCTGGAACCGGATCACCACCGACCTGCCACTTGGCATGCTCGAAGCGATGGTCACCGAACATGGCCTGTCGGAGCTGCCCGAACTCGGCCGCGCCATTCTGGCTGGCCAGGTCAAAGGCCGGGTGGTGATCGATCCCTCGAGATGATCACAGAATGAAATCCGATTGCTGCAGGTCGGAGACACCAAAGACCCTGAATGCCATTTCGGAATCAGCGTCGCCACTGATATCGACCAGCAGCATGCCCTTGGTAAAGCGCACTTCGCCGCCGTTGCCAGAGAAGAAATCAGAGCCGATGAACTCGAACGCCTGATTGCCCACGAGGTTCGGGTTGGCATCGATGGCAGAGAGGTCGATCCTGTCGCCTTCGGTCTGCGAGAAGTCTTTGATTTCGTCAGGGCGGTTCAACTGGCTGTGCGAGAGGCTGGAGAACACGAACCGATCCGCACCGGCCCCGCCAAACAGAAAGTCGATACCGGCGCCGCCATCGAGGACATCGTTTCCACCGAAGCCAAAAACATCGTCATCACCAGCCAGGCCCGACAGTTTGTTGGCTCCATTGGATCCGCCGATGATATCGCTATTGAGAGAGCCGATGGCATTCTCGATCGAGATCAACTCTTCAAGTGAGTTGGATCCGGTCTGAGCCGCGTTTTCCCCAAGGCTGATCGTCACGCCTTCGTCGCCGACAACGCTGCTCTCATGGCGGAACTTGTAGGAGATGGTGTCGATGCCCGTGCCGCCGATGAAATCGTTCTTGTGGCCTTCGGAGTGGAAAATGTCGTTGCCCTTTCCACCCACATAAGTGCTGATATTGGTGGTCAGAAAGAATTGATCATTCCCATCGCCGCCTTCGACACGGTCGGCGAAATTGAAATCGAAACCCAGGCCGACATATTTGTCATCGCCCGCGCCGAGAAGGATGCGGTTGCCGCCTTCGAATGCATTTGCCACCAGATCCCTGCCTCTGCCGGCATCGACGAAATTGTTGCCGCCAAGATCGTCGTCGCGATCCAGTCCGATCTTGTCATTGCCGTCGAGCCCGAAAATGCGGACCTCAGGCCGGCCGTTCTGCTGGAGCGTGTCGTTGCGGTTCGTGCCTCTGATCGTCGTTGCCATGTCGGCCTCCGTCGGAATGTGTTTCGATGGATTTCTTCTATGGCACCGCGCGCAGCATTGCCGTTCCCCAGGTTACAGCCCATAGAAACGGCCTACGAAGTCAAAACGCTTCAGCTCGGCAGATTATTCGAAGCGATCGCATTTTTTTCAAATGGGATCAGACGCCGAGTGATGAAACTTCCTTCGCGGAGGACAATACGATCAGCGTTTCCGTCCGCATCAACCCATCGATGCTCTTGAGTTCCTGTGCGAGGAATTTCTCGAGATCGCGTGTGTTGGCCAGACGCACCTTGATCAGGTAGTTCCAGGCGCCCGTGACATGGTGGCATTCCAGAACCGCGTCGCTTTCTGCAACCTTTCGGAGAAAGGCCGTTTCCACCTGAGGTTCGTTCCAGCCGACGAAGACGAAGGCAAGCAGATCGAGGCCAACCTTCTCGGGGTTCACCTTCGCGTGAAAGCCTGAAATGATTTCGTTGCGAACGAGCCGCTTGATACGGTCATTCACGGTCGAAGGTGCAAGCTTCAGTTCCTGACCGATTTCTGCAAGCGAAAGCCTGTCATTTTTCTGAAGCAGGGCGAGGAGCCCGCGATCCGTTTCGTCCAAAATGCTCATTCTTCCCCGCTTCTCTGTGTCATGCATCTGCATAGGTCTAATGATAAAAATCATACATCGATAGTGCGAATATTGACAATTCAAGGCATCTTTTCAAACTTATTCAGAGAAAAATGCACCTTAAGATAAAATAAAGATTCACTCATGAAACCATAGGGATGGGCGTGGAGTTTTCAGCCTCGGTACACGACGCCATCGCTGAGTGATCCGGATGGGTGTTATCGTACCGCTCAACGGATTTTGATTTATATGTGAAGGGTCCTTCGACTATAAGCATCATGAAGGGGTGCTGTTCCGCGCCCTTGCAAGCCATGCAGGATGGATCATGAGATCAATCAGACCCTGGATCATTGGAGCGGCTTTTATCGCAGCGGCCTTTGCAATGAAAAGCTCTTCCTGGGCGGAAGAGCTGCGCAGGTCCGTGCCCGTCGGCGTGATCGAATTGTTCACATCCCAAGGCTGCTCGAATTGCCCGAAGGTTGATGCCGCTTTCGAAAAGCTGTCCGAGGAACCCAACTTGGTCACCATTGCCTACCATGTGGATTACTGGAACTATCTCGGCTGGCAAGACACGTTGAGCGCGAAAGAAAACACCGATCGCCAGTATAATTACGCGCGTTCGCTGGGTAACAGCAATGTCTATACGCCCCAGATTGTTCTCAATGGCATTCGCGACATCAAGTTCTCCAATCAGGAATCGCTGGTTTCCAGGCTGGAGACCATGCGCAACCAGGGAGAGGGCGTTACCGTCCCCGTCGACGCCACGCTTTCGAGTGACGACCTGACGATCAAGATCGGTGCCGGGCAGGGCAAGGCCGATGTGGTGATTGCCTATTTCCGACGCGAAACGATCGTCGATATCGACCGCGGTGAAAACAAGGGGCGGACGGTCACCTACCGCAATGCAGTCACGAGTCTCGAGACTGTGGGCATGTGGGATGGAAAATCGCTGACGGTGAAACTGCCATCGGCCATGCTCGCCAAACGCGGTTATGATGGCTGCGCTATCCTTCTCCAGACCCATGACAAGGCCGGAAATCCTGGTCGTATTCTCGGCGCTGCAGCCCTCTGAGCGCTAGAGGCGAGACGAAGCCATCTTGCAATTCCTTGATGATCGGGCACACTGTCATCGAACCGTCATGCTTCGCGACGAAGCATCGCAGTGGGCGAATGGGGTCACATGTCGGATCAGATCGAACAGAACGAGACGGCTACGAAATCGAACCGAATCGTCGTGGACATCAAGGATTATCGCGAACCGCGCGATGCCATGCCGATTACCTTTCACCGGCTTGAACTCAACCAGATCCTGAGAGTTTATGGGCGCATGGTCGGCGAGGGCGAATGGCGCGATTATGCGATCGGCCATTTCAAGGACAAGGCGATCTTCTCCGTCTTCAAGCGTTCGGGCGATCTTCCCCTCTACCAGATCGAAAAGAACCCCAAGTTGGCCGCCAAACAGGGTGCCTTTTCGATCGTCAACACGCAGGGACGCATCCTCAAACGCGGCCATGAACTCGCACAGGTCCTCAAGTTCTTCGACAAGATCCAGAAACTCTACGACTGACCATGAGGGCGCTTTCGAGCAAAGTGCTTTTCCGCATTGCGGAAAAATGCTATTGCGGCGCGAAAGTTTCGAGGTTCATCGATGTTTCTGCCCATCCGCGACAACTATGAAGCCCTGATCGGTGATTTCGAATGGGCGATCCCGGATCGTTTCAACATGGGCCGTGCGGTTGCCGATGACTGGGCCGACCGAGAGCCGGATCGAATTGCACTTCAAGCCTATTCGCCCGATGGACATCACGCAAAGCTCTGTTACGGCGAATTGCGTGACCGTTCCAATCGTTTTGCCAATGGACTGATATCGCTCGGCATTCATGCCGGAGACCGCGTGGCGTTGCTGCTGCCGCAATCTTTCGAAACCGTCATTGCCCATATTGCGATCTACAAGATCGGCGCCATTGCCTTGCCACTCGCACTCCTGTTCGGCGAGGACGCGCTGGAATACCGGCTCAGGGATTCGGGCTCCAGGCTCGTCGTAACCAACAGGTTCGGTCTGGCGAAGCTGGCTCCGTTACGATCTGCTCTTCCCGACCTTCTCAATGTCATCGTGGTGGATGGCAACGATACGTCGACGCCTTCCGGAACTGACGATGCGCTTGTCTTCGATGCGCTCGTGGAAGCCTCGTCGCCTGTTCTTGTCGCAGCCGACACTTCCAAGGACGATCCGGCCTTGATGATCTATACGTCGGGAACCACGGGTCCGCCCAAGGGCGCGCTTCATGCGCACCGCGTTCTCGCCGGCCATGTTCCGGGCGTGCAAATGGCGCAGGAATTCATGCCGCAACCGGGTGACAAGTTCTGGACGCCCTCAGATTGGGCCTGGGCCGGCGGTCTCCTGAACTGTCTTCTGCCCGGCTTGATGATGGGTGTTCCGGTCGTTTGTTCGCCGGCTCAGAAATTTGATCCCCTGCTCGCTTTCCGGATCATGGCGGAAACCGGGGTGACAAATGCTTTCATTCCGCCGACGGCGTTGCGTTTGATGCTGGCCGTGGCTCGACCGCGGGACAGGTTTGCCCTCAAGTTGCGAGCGATCGGCTCTGCGGGTGAAACGCTCGGCCGCGAGGCCTACGACTGGGCGCGCCGGGAACTGGGCATCACGGTCAATGAGTTTTACGGCCAGACCGAATGCAACATCGTGCTGGGGTCGATTGCCGGTCTTGGTGTCACCAGGGCCGGTGCGATCGGCAAGGTCACGGCGGGCCACCGGGTCGCGATCATCGATGAGGACGGTCGCGAACTACCGCGCGGGCGCGCAGGACAGATCGCCGTTCGCCGTCCGGATCCCGTGATGTTTCTCGGTTACTGGAACAATCCGGAAGCGACCGCGAAGAAGTTCATCGGCGACTGGATGCTGACGGGTGACCAGGGTGTGATGGACCAGGAGGGCTTTGTCGAGTTTTTCGGCCGCGACGACGATATCATCACCTCATCCGGCTATCGGATCGGTCCGGCAGAGATTGAGGATTGCCTTATCTCCCATCCGGCCGTGCGGCTTGCAGCCGCCATCGGCAAGCCCGATCCGGTACGAACCGAGATCGTCAAGGCCTATTGTGTACTGGCCGATGGCTTCAGCCCTTCGGACGCACTGGCTGCGGAAATCCGCGACTGGGTCAAGGAACGGCTGTCGATGCACGAATATCCCCGCGAGGTGGCTTTCGTCGACGATCTGCCGATGACAACGACCGGAAAGGTGATCCGTCGGCAGTTGCGCGACGCGGCGCGCCAGGAAATCCTGCCGGATCAACCGAGATCGCAACTGGTCGGTTAGGCGAGAGATTTGACCCGTCAGATCGGTGGAATATGGCCGAGCGGCATCATCGAAAGCGTAATCAGCCCATCGGTGACCTGAAGCTGGACATCGACCGCATCGCCTCCCGAAGCCAAGCCCTGCAGCATCGCCTTCATGCCTGAAATGGTCGACTGCGCCTCGGGAAAGGCCTTGTTGAGAACTTCTTCCCAGAGTCCAAGCTTCTCCAGCCTCGTCTTGAACGTACCGGTCATGTATCCGGCATCATTAATGCTGAAGGGTCCGGACAATTCGCCAAAGAGGCCGCCCGGCATTTCGAACTTCAGGCTGGTGATGATCCCGGTCATCGCCTTTCCGACTGGCGGCCGTCCTTTCAGCAGTCCCGCCCGCTCGTTCAGAACCGCTTCAACACTGGCAGAAAGCGGCGGGAGAAGTGGCTCACCGCCCGTCTCCTGCCACTGGAATTCGCGAAGAAGCAGGGCGCTATCGAGTGCGTCGCCATCCGTGCGGAAATGAGCTTCGGCGGCCTTCGCCTGCAGTGAAAATGACTGGAACAGTGCCGCGACGACAGCTTCCGCCTTCACCTCGTTGCCGGAAAGGGAAAGGCTGTTGAGGCCCGAAAAGCCTGCGTCGATTTTCGCGCGTAACAGTTTCCAGCTGGCTTCAATCGTCGAGCCGTCTTCGAGCTGGAGCCGGCTCGGCCCTTCGAGTTCGATGAGGGCGGTGCCGGGATTGTAAACCCGGGCAGCGACATTGAGGGCGCCGGCTTCCAGCGTCTGGCCCATCGCCGGCTCCTCGACCGCAGTCTTGTCGCAGGTGAAGCCGATCAGGAATGGAAAGCCCCCGGTCTTGAGGTTGCTGCAAGCGATATCGAGCGAGCCGAAGCCGCCTCTGCCGAGCATGTCGTGCAACGTTGATTCGATCCTGTTTGCGGCGTAATACCAACCGGCAGAGTAGAGCGCGGTGACGAGGATCACACCGATTCCCAGCCGTCTGATCTTGCGCGACGCGGTGGATGTGGCTCCACTTGCGGGGGCTGCCATTCAGGAATCCTTTTCGAGAATCAAACCGAACATGAACATGCCAGTGCCTGCGGATATGGACGAATTTTGGGTGTTTGGCTACGGATCGCTGATGTGGAATCCGGGCTTCGATTATCTCGAACGACAGATCGTGACCGCCCATGGCTTCCATCGCGCGCTATGCATCCGCTCCTGGGTGCATCGGGGAACACAGGAAAGACCGGGTCTCGTTCTCGGTCTGGATCGTGGCGGCGCCTGTCGCGGTGTTGCGTTTCGCATTGCGCCGGAGAAGTGGGAGTGGGTGGTTGCCTATCTCCGCGAACGCGAGCTTGTCACCAATGTCTATGTCGAACGTCTCATTCCCGTGAGATTTTCTGACGGTTCCCGCAAAACGGCACTGACCTATACCGCTGATCGGCACCATCATCAGTATGTGTCGGGCCTGACGGTCGATCATGCGGCTGAAACGGTGGTGGGCGCTCAGGGAAAATCCGGACCCAATACGGACTATCTGCGCAACACCGTTGCCCATCTTCGCGAACTCGGCATCCGCGACAGCTGGATGGAAGCTGTCGCCGAGCGGATCGATCTGCTTCAGGCCGCCGACTGAGCGTGTCGTTCGGCCAGTTCGAGCTCGGCTACCTTTTGGGCGGTGACGCGCGACAGAGGTACATGCGGGTTGGCACGCACCGTCTCAAGCAGAAGACGGTCGCTTTCCCGCTCTGTCGTTTCCACCAGCTGGCGAAAGAAGGCATCCGTCGACAGTCCGGGTTCGATCGGATCGAGGAAACGGACCTTGAAGTGGCCGCCGAAGCGAAGAAAGCCATGCCGTGGCCAGAACAGGCCGGGATGCATCACCACCGGAACGACCGGAACCTTGAGATCGCTATATAGCCGCGCGATGCCGATCTTGTAGTCCGGCGGTGCACCGGGCGCCTTGCGTGTGCCCTCCGGGTAGATGATCAGCTGACGACCGGCATCCATTTCCTCGCGCGCGCGGGCAAGCATTTCCGGAATGGCCCGGCTCTTCGCAGCGCGGTTGATCGGGATCATCCTCTGCTTGGCGGCGTACCAGCCAAAGAGCGGAATCCAAAGAAGCTCCCGTTTGAGAATGTAGACCGGATCATCCAGCGATGGAATGAGCGCAAACGTATCCCAGAAGGACTGATGCTTCGGTGACAGGATGAAACCGCTTTTCGGCAGCTTCTCAAGCCCTTCGATTTCGAAGGTCAGTCCCAGAAATGTCTTGGCGATCCAGAGATTGGACCGCGCCCAGTTTTTCGGGACGAAATAGGCTGTCTTGCGTGGCAGGAAAAAGTAGATCGGCGTGAAGACCAGCATCTGAACGATGAAGCTGGTGTAAAAGGCAATATGGAAAAGACCGGAACGAAGATAGGCCATCAGAAAGTCCGCAAGGATGTGAGCGCTTCTCTGTAGAGCAAAGACCGGCTGGAGGAAAGCCGGCGAATCAGGCCGGATGGTCCCACCAGTTGCGAATATGAACGGCCAGGAATTTCACATATTCGGAGGCGAGCGTTCGCAACACCAGCGGATTGGCCGCAATTGCGGAAAGATCCAGCGGCGTCATCACCGGATAGGGAATGAAGGTGGTGGATGGCGAAGCGTGTTCGAGTTCCACCAGACTGCGTGGCATATGGTAATTGTTGGTAACGAGAATGACGCTCGCGAAACCCTGCTGGTCGATCCAGCGCGCGGTTTCAACCGCGTTGCCGGTCGTGTCCACTGCGTCGTGACCGATATCGACGCAGCAGGTGAAGAGATTGGTGGTGCTGCGCGTCAGAAGGCGGATGTGGTTGCCTGTGGTCGCCGGGTTGACGCCGGAAATCAACAGCCGCTTTCCTGCACCCTTGCCGAGAAGAAGCACAGCCTGGTCGATGCGCTGGTAACCACCCGTAAGCGCGACAATGCCATCCGCCTGCGGCGCGTCAGGTACCGGCATTGTGGCGACATGCTGGTAGAAGACGAGGAAGCCACCGCCAAAGGCCAAAAGACCTGCGGCGATGATGATGAAGAGCAACCGGGCGACGTAGCTCGCAAGGCGGCGCAGACGACCGCGTGCCGGCTTTTCGTCGTCAAGCTCCTCGCTCATCCTCGTTTCACTCATCATCATTCCGGTATCATAGCCGCGCTTTTTGGCCGAAGGGCGGCCAGGATCGCAGATTTTTCATGCCTGAAACTGGTCCATGCGACCGGGATCCGAACGGATATGGTCGATTTCGTTGATGGTGCGCATCACCGTGAAGCGCGCTGTCAACGTCGTCAGCGCCGCAATCACCAGCATGGTCAGAAAGATGCCGAGATAGCCGGTCCAGTCGATCGAGAAGGTGCCGAAGAGGGCTGCTGCCTGATCGGCCTCGGGTGTGGCAAGCGTCCGCGATTGCCACCAGGCAGCACCTGCGAAGCAGAAGGCGGCCATGGCCGCGCCGGCGAGCGATCCCTTGAGGCTGATCATCAGGAAATGCTTCTGGAATTCCTGTGCGACGAAGGCCGATTCGGCGCCAACGAAATGCAGCACCTCCACGATGTGACGGTTACCCGCAAGGGCACCGCGGGTGGCGAAAATCACCGTCAGCACCATGGCGAAGAAGACGAGGCCCAGAACGGCCGAACCGATGACGACGGTGGTGCGCGCCATTGAAACCAACCGATCGACCCAGGTGCGATGATCGTCGAGATAGGCCTGAGGAATTCGCTTCGACAATTCCGCGCGCATAGCGGCAAAATCGGGCGGATTCTGTTCGTCGATGGTGATGATCACCAGTCGCGGCACCGGCAGCTCATCGATATCGAGGCCCGGCCCCAGCCACGGTTCGAGCAGGCGTGCCGTCGCATCCTTGTCCATAATCTTGCCGCTGCGGGTGCCGACAAAATTGAGGGCCAGCTGGCGGGCTTCCAGCAGTGATTTCTCGATGTCGATGGCTTCGTCGGGTTTGATCTGGATGGTGATCTCGCGGGAGATCTGGCTGGCCCAAGCCGAGGCGGTCGAGCGGATCATCGAGACGGCGCCGATGGTCAGGCAGGCGAGGAAAGACATGATGACGATGACGGCAAGCAGCGCCCTGCCCTGCACGCTTTGCTGCGGAACGATGGATGCGGTCTTGCGCAGCGTCAGGCCGCGGCGGAGCGGCGAAGCCTGCTTTCTTGCTCCTTTGCGCCCCTCAGTCATAGAGATCGAGCCGCCCGGAAGTAAGGATCATGCGACGCGCTTCGACCTGATCCATCAGGGTCAGGTCATGGGTGGCAATGACGACAGCCGTGCCGAAGCGGTTGAGTTCCATGAAGAGTTTGAGAATGCGGCGCGCCATGGGTGGATCGACATTGCCGGTCGGCTCGTCAGCGAGCAACAGTTCCGGCTGGTCAATGAGCGCGCGCGCAATCGCCACGCGCTGCTTTTCGCCGCCCGAGAGGACTGGTGGCAGGACATTGATACGATCACCGAGCCCGACCCATTTGAGCAGTTCCATCACGTCATTGCGATAACTGATTTCCTCCTTGCCGCGCACGCGTAAGGGCAGGGCGACATTTTCATAGGTCGTCAGATGGTCAAGGAGGCGGAAATCCTGAAAGACAATACCGATTCTCCGGCGCAGCATCGGCAATTCCGCCTGCGGAATATCGCCCATCTCACGGCCGAACACGCGGATGAGGCCGCGCGTGGGACGCAGCGACATGAACAACATCTTGAGCAGGCTGGTCTTGCCCGCTCCAGACGGGCCGGTCAGGAACTGGAACGACTTCTTGGGAATGTCGAAGGTCAAATCGCGCAGGATCTCCGGACCCATTCCGTATCGGAGTCCAACATTTTCAAAATGAATCAAGGGCTTGTCCTGGTTCGCGCGATCTTCTGACGAAAAGCGGTTCCTGACTGATTTGCAAAGCATTAACCATATCAGTTTACTTCTGCTCCGATGCAAGTTCAATGGCCGCGAGATGCGGCCCGCATTCGAGAGGCGGACCGATGCAGGGTAAGGCCGGAAACGTACATCGTATCTATGACGCCGAGGACTTGCTCCTGCCTGAACGCGGCGCCCGTAGAGGGTCTGCCTTCGATCGCGCGCCCCGTTCCTCCGACATAGAGGATGCCGTTTTCGAAGAGATTCCAGCAACCCGATTGCGGCGCGACAATGACAACAACAGTTTTGGCACCCGGCCCAACCGCAAGGCGCCGGCGTCGAAATCGCCGGGCCCGGTACTGGCATGGATCGCTGCGCTGTCGCCCCAGGCTCTGATGACGCTTGTCGGTGCTCTGTTCTTTCTCAATCTCTGGATGTTCGGCGGCCTGTCCGGCCTGTTTGCCAAAGGTCCCGTCCAGGAACCGGCCACACCTTTCCGGATCGAGAACGTGTCGGCGAGCCGGATGGAAAGCAACGGTCTGTCCGTTCTCGAGGTGCGCGGGCGCCTTGAGAATGCCACCCGAAACAGCTTGCCTGCGCCCGATCTCGTTGTCCTCTCACGCGAAGGCGGCGCGCCAATCGGAACGGTTCGACTGGCCGGTATCGAGGTTCCAGCCGGCGGCGCCATGCGCTTTGCCGGACGCTTGCGGTTTGAAGGCGGGAAAACCCCTAAAATCACCGTTCTGGCGCAAAGCGACTGATGCAAGGCCAAAAACCATGTGCTAGGGCTCTCGCTCAACCCACTGAAAGCGGAGTCCGGACATGCATGTCATTCGCGGAAAAACCATCGAGCCCCTGTTTACGGCGGACATGATTGCCAAGCGCAATGACGAACTGGCAAAGGAAATTGCTGCCGGTCCGGTCAAGGACCTGCTGGTGATCGCGGTCCTCAAGGGATCGTTCATCTTCGCCGCGGACCTCATCCGGTCTCTGCATCATGTCGGGCTTGCGCCGGAAGTGGAATTCATCACGCTGTCCAGTTACGGTACCGGCACCGTGTCGCAGGGCGTCCGAATCATCAAGGACATCGACAGCGAAGTGAAGGATCGCGATATCCTCCTGATCGACGACATTCTCGAATCCGGACGGACGCTGACCTATGCGAAGGAGCTGATGATCGAACGCGGTGCCCGCAACGTCAACATCGCGGTTCTGCTCGACAAGCACGACAAGCGGCAGACAGCGCTGGAGGCTGATTTCGTCGGCTTCAAATGTCCCGATCACTTTGTTGTCGGCTATGGCATGGACGTGGCCTATGCCTTCCGCGAACTACCCTTCGTGGGGGTCGTCACCGGCGAGGCGTGACGCGCTCCGTAAAGGAATGAGCAAGCATAGTTCGAGATAGGGCTATTGCTTGCCGCCTTGTTTACCCTTCCAAAACCGCCGCCGTTGTTAGGTGGGACACGGATTAATTCGAGGTAAACAATATGGCTCGCATTCTCATTACCGAAGACGAGGACTCGCTGCGCTCCTTCGTGGCGCGCGCACTCAGGCTGGACGGTCATGACACTGTCGAGGCGGCGGATGGCGCCGAAGGGCTCGAAGCCCTCGGCGAAGGCGTTTTCGATCTTCTTCTCAGCGATATCCGTATGCCGGTTATGGATGGGATCGAGCTTGCGCATCGCGCTTCGGCCAATCATCCCAACCTCAAGATCCTGCTGATGACGGGCTATGCCGAACAGCGCGAGCGCGCCGACGACCTCATGGAAAAGATCGTCGACGTCGTCTCCAAACCCTTCTCGCTACCTGATATCCGCAAGGCGGTGGCGCTGGCACTGGCGGCTTGATCCGCCGATGAAGGGCTTGCGCCGGTCACGGCGCTCTTCACTCCGTTACTGAAAATTCTCCAGCAGACGTTCCAGATATTGCCGCTCGATCAGGCTCGCCGGACCGTCACCCAGTTTGCGACGGATCTGTTCGAGGATTTCGCGGGCACGCTGGATATCGATCTGGCCGGGGATCTTCACCTGCTCGTCGATCTCGTTGCCAACCTCGCCGCTGCGGCGGCCGAGCGGATCGTTGCCCTGCGCCTGCATGTCGCCCGGCATCGGCATGCCCTGCTGGCCGTTGCGGCCTGCCTGCTGCATCATCTGCTGCATCATGTCGCCGGCGCCCTTGCGCAGGGCTTCAAGTGCGCGGCCTTGCGCATCCGCCGACCGTTGTCCCTGCGCCTTGCCGAGCGCCTGCGATGATTCGCCCATTTCCTTGCCGGCATCGCCGAAACCCGGCCCCGGTTTCATGCCGAGATCCTTGAGACCCTTCTCAAATGCCTGCAGATCCTTCGACAACTGGTCCTGGCGGCTGCGCAGTTCCTTCAGCGCTTCGCGCAACTGGTCGGCAGTCATCTCGTCCTGCTCGCTGCCGGGCTGGTCCTGCTTCTGGCCCTGTTCCGGATCCTCGGTCACCGGCGGGTTTTCCTGCGCGAACGGATCTTCACCGGGTGCCAGCCCATCCTCATCGAGCGGATCGCCGCGCTGCATGCGGTCGCGCAGCGCCTGTTCAAGCTTATGCGTCTCTTCCATCAGCTTCTGCTGCTTCTGCATCAGCTCGCCGAGCTTGTCGATCTGCTCGAGCATCGGGCTCGGCTGTTGCTGCTGGTTGTTGCGCGGACGCGCGGTTTGCAGGTTGTTCATCATCCGCTGCATTTCGGAGAGCAGTCGGCGAGCCTCATCCTTGTTGCCGGAGCGCGCCAGATTTTCGAGCTGGCTCAGCATGTTCTCGATATCCTGACTGCGCAGCATCCGCATATTCTGGTTGGCCATGCGGTTCGCATCGGGATTTTGCATGCGCTTGGAAAGCTCGGCCATGTACTGGTCCATGGCATCGCGCAATTCCTTCATCAGTGCGGCAATTTCCTTGTCCGATGCATTGCGATCGAGCGCCTTGGCAAGGCGGTCCTGCGCATCCTTGAGGCGTTTTTCCGCAGAGGACAGATCGCCATCCTCGATGAAGCGGGCGACATCCCAGTAATAGGCGGCAACCTCTTCGAGATCCTGAAAATTGCCCACCATTTTCAAGCGGTTGGTGACCGATTGCAGCATCAGGAAATGGGCGAGATTGGGGATCTGTTCCTCCGGCCGCATGGATATTGCGTCTGCGAGCGCCAGCGAATGCGGGATCCGGTTGACATCGAGCGCGAAGACCTGGCGTTGCTCGGCAATCGAGCCCGCAAGCGGTTCGGAAAAGAAGCGCTGCGGCAGCACGATTTCCTTCGTCTCGCTGCGACCGACATGGCCGGCGGCATCCTTGGCAATCAGCGTCAGTTTGACCTTCTTGCCCGACAGGGGATGTTCGGTCAGATCCCGGCTGACGGTGGATTTGATCGACTTGCCATCGCTTCCCGGAAGATCGAGCCTGAAGGTTGGTGGATCGAAGAGCGGTATGGCCTTGTCGTCCTTGGCGACCGGAACGATCTCTGCACTGGCTTCCCCGACACCATAATCGTCCTTGATTTCGAAGGCGATCTCAAGGGCGCCATTGACGGCCCGGCTCGGTTCCTTGGAAAAGGCAATCGACGGCGGTTTGTCCTCGATCAGGTCAAAATCATAGGCAAGGTCGTCGATGGTGATCGTGCCGTTGGCGACAAGTTTGAAGCGGAAACTGGCGGCCTTATCGGCTGCATTGCTCTGCGGCTCAACCGGCTTGTCGGCGGCAAGCGCGATTGTTTCGTTGCCGCTTGCCGACTTGAAGGTCACGCGATCGCCCGCATCGGTTCCGCTCATGCGGATGGTCAGTTCCGAACCTTGCGGTACCCGGATCGTCGCGCCCGGATCGACCGTCTTCAGATAGACCGGTGCAAGGGCGGTGTAGGCAGGAGGCGTCACCCAGGCATCGACGCGCAGCGGCTCTTCGCCATTCTGGGGCGTGGAAAAGGACCAGAGATCTCCAAGCCTGCCGCCATTGTTGGAGAGCGAAAAACTTGCCGCAATCACCAAAAGCAGCACGATCGGCGCCCGCAAGGCATAGGGATCACGGCGCACGAGATCCGGTTCCGGCAGGCCCGCCGACAGGATGCCGATCTCGGCAGCCATGCGCTTGCGGTGCAATTGCCAGAGCGCCAGCGAAAAGGGATCGTCACCTGCGGGCCGTTCGGTCTGAACAGCGATGGCCTGATGGGCGACGCCGCTTCGGCTTTCAAGCCTGCGATTGATCTCGTTCCCATCCGGCCAGCGGAACTTACGGAACGGCAGGAGGCTTGCGAGAAAGGCTGCCAGAAGGACGACGAGCATCGCGATCCTGGCATAGGTGCCGAGTTCACGGGCAAGGCCGAACCAGGCAATAATCGCGGTTAGGGCAAGCACGGCGAGCGCCGGAAGCGCTGCGATGATCAGCCTCTCAGCCGAAAGCACCAGGAATGCGAGGCCCCGCATCCGTCCGATACGCCGACGCAATCTCTCCAGATCGGGGTCCTGCCTCACAGAATCGTCCATACCCTGCCTTTGCGGATAAATCGAAGCAGAACCTTAGCATGCTTTTGGGCAAAGGCGAGGCAAGCAAGCCCCCGCCCCATCACAATCGATTGAGGCAAGCACTGGCCGGATGGTCAGTCAAGCCAATCCGGCAGGTCGTCCATGCCGATCATGTCATCATAGGTCGGGCGGGCGCGGATGACATGGAACCGATCGCCGTGAACCAGCACTTCCGGAATAAGCGGGCGGGAATTGTACATGCCGGCCTGAACGGCGCCATAGGCGCCGGCGGAGCCGACCGCCATCAGATCGCCGGGTTTCGGCATCGCCATTTCGCGGTCGAGCGCCAGATAGTCGCCGGTTTCGCAAACGGGGCCGACGACATCGGCGCGAATGCGCGGCTCGTGGGCGGCAGAGATCCGCACCGGCATGATCTCGTGCCAGGCTTCATAAAGCGTCGGGCGAATGAGATCGTTCATCGCCGCATCGACGATCACGAAGGTCTTTTCGCCGCCATCCTTCACATAGATGACTTCGGTGACCAGAATGCCGGCATTGCCGACGATCAGGCGGCCCGGTTCGGTCACGATCTTGCAGTCGAGCCCGCGCAGCTGGTTTTTCACCACGCGGGAATATTCTTCCGGATGCGGCGGCGGATCATTGTCGAGCTTGTAGGGAATGCCCAGACCACCCCCGATATCGACATGTTCGATCAGGTGACCGTCCTTGCGCAGCGTCTCGACCAGTTCGGCGAGCAGGCGGAAGGCATCGTCGAAAGGCTGGAGATCGGTGATCTGGCTGCCGATATGCATATCGATGCCGGTTACTTCGATGCCCGGCAGCTTGGCCGCACGGGCATAGACGGCACGGGCCCGCTCGTAGGAAATGCCGAACTTGTTTTCCTTCTTGCCGGTCGAAATCTTGGCATGCGTCTTGGCATCGACATCGGGGTTGATGCGGAAGGAGACCGGCGCGCGCTTGCCCTTGAGGAGGGCGCGCTGGTTGAGCACTTCAAGCTCGGGCTCGCTTTCGACATTGAAGCAATAGATGCCGGCTTCCAGAGCCAGGTCCATCTCGCGCGGCTTCTTGCCGACGCCGGAGAACATGATGCGGGAGGCGGGGATGCCAGCCGCAAGCGCGCGGCGCAGCTCGCCTTCGGAAACGACGTCGATGCCGGCACCAAGACGGCCGATCGTTTTCAGAACCGCCTGGTTGGAGTTGGCCTTCATCGCATAGCAGACGAGCGAATCGACATCGGAGAAGGCTTCCTGGAAAACCTTCACATGACGCTCGAGCGTGGCAGTCGAATAGCAATAAAAAGGTGTGCCGACCTTCTCGGCAATTTCCGGCACTGCCACGCCTTCGGCGTAAAGAACGCCATCCCTGTATTCGAAATGGTTCACGGAATCATCCTGTCAAAGCAGCGGGTCGAGAAAGAAGGGGCGATCGCTGACGGTGCGCTTTTTCGGCTGGACCGGATCGCCCGGCTTAACGGTCACGTCTGTCGATGCCGGTTTCGGCGTATCGAAATCACCCTTGCGACCGCAGCCGGAGACAAGGAGCGCGGTTGCCAGGAGAGCAGCAACGGGCAGGATCTGCTGTTTCGACAGGTTCACGGTCATCTTTCCCTGAGTATCGACAGCAACGCCCTGCCGTATCTGCAACGGCGATGCTCTTCTTTATCGCTTCTTAGCGAAAATCCTGCGGCTTGTGCACCCAGATTCTGGTGAAGCCGGCATCAATCGCCGTGATCAGAGCCGGTTGCGCCAGGCCGCGATCTGTTCGCGGACCCGGTCAGGTGCCGTGCCGCCGTAGCTCTTGCGCGAGGCAACAGAAGCTTCGACGGTCACCACATCATAGACCTTGTCGGTGATTCCGGGATGGATAGCCTGCAGTTGATCGAGCGGCAGGGCCGAAAGATCGCATGCATTCTTTTCGGCGAGCGCCACGACGCGACCGGTGACGTGATGGGCCTCACGGAAGGGCAGGCCGAGTTCGCGCACCAGCCAGTCGGCAAGATCGGTCGCGGTCGAATAGCCCGAACCGGCGGCCTTCTTCATATTGTCGACATTGACCGTCATGTCGGCCACCATGCCGGTCATGGCAGCAATGGCGAGTTCGAGATTTTCGGCGGCATCGAAAACCTGTTCCTTGTCTTCCTGCATGTCCTTCGAGTAGGCGAGCGGCAGGCCCTTCATTACCGTCAGGAGTGCGATCAGCGAACCATTGATGCGGCCGGTCTTGGCGCGCACCAGTTCTGCGGCATCCGGGTTCTTCTTCTGCGGCATGATCGAGGAGCCGGTCGAGAAGGCATCCGAAAGCCGGACAAAGCCGAACTGCGGCGTCGTCCAGATGACGATTTCCTCGGCAAAGCGCGACAGATGAACGGCGCAGATTGCGGCAATTGACAGGAATTCGAGGGCAAAATCGCGATCCGACACGGTGTCGATCGAGTTGCGGGTCGGCTCGCGGAAGCCGAGTGCGGCTGCCGTCATGTGGCGATCGATCGGATAGGGAGTGCCGGCCAGTGCCGCAGCACCGATCGGGCTTTCATCGAGCCGCTCGATGGCATCGCGAACGCGCGACCGGTCGCGGCCGAACATTTCGACATAGGCCATGCAATGGTGGCCGAAGGTCACCGGCTGGGCAGTCTGCAGATGCGTGAAGCCCGGCATGACCGTATCGGCATGCTTTTCGGCCTTGTCGAGGAAGGCGCCGATCAGGGCCGTCAGCATGGCTTCCGTCTTCTTGAGTTCGGCTTTGACCCAGAGGCGAAAATCGAGCGCCACCTGATCGTTGCGCGAACGCGCCGTGTGCAGACGGCCGGCGGCGGCGCCGATAAGCGTGGCAAGACGACTCTCGACATTCATGTGAATGTCTTCAAGTTTGCGTGAGAATTCGAACGCGCCGCTTTCAATCTCCTGCCTGATCTGCTTCAAGCCAGTGATGATCTGGTCGCGATCGGTCTCGGAAATGATGCCGTTGGCTGCCAGCATGGTGGCGTGGGCAATCGAGCCTTCGATATCCTGGGCGTAAAGCTTCTTGTCGAACCCGATCGAGGCGTTGATCTCCTCCATGATCGCGGCGGGACCGGCGGCGAAACGGCCGCCCCACATCTGGTTCGAAGAGGAATTCGAAGAATCTTCTGCCATGACCATGCCCTGACCGGTGAATGAGTGAGACGATGCAGGAAAAGAAAAGATCCCTCTTCCCCTCGATGAAGCTGGTGGCAATTGCCGCCGGAGCGGGCCTCATTGCCGGTGCAGTGGCCGTTTACCTGAAAGAGGCGGCAAAAGGCAATGGGCAAGAGCAGACGGTGGCCGTCGATTGCACGCCCGCCAAGGCAACCGTAGCCCGGCTGACACCGTTTGCCCGCGGTGATGTTGCGGCCTTCATCGTCAACAAGGATCCACAGGCTCTGTCGCTGCCAGCCTTCAAGACGGCGACCGGGAAAGACGCGCGGCTCGAGGATTTTTCGGGCAAGGTGCAGCTCGTCAATCTCTGGGCCACCTGGTGCGTGCCCTGCCGTGAGGAAATGCCGGCCCTGAACGGGCTGCAGAAGGCACTCGGCGGCGAAAGGTTCCAGGTCACCGCCATCAATCTCGATACCGGCAGTGACGAAAAGCCGAAGGAATTTCTCGAAGAAACGAAGATCGATGCATTGCCGCTCTATCACGACGCAACATTATCGAGCTTCAACGCCCTCAAGGCCGCTGGCGTCGCCTTCGGCCTGCCGGCGTCGGTCTTGCTCGACGGCAAAGGTTGCATGCTCGGTTCGCTCAATGGACCGGCGGCCTGGGAGGGCGACGATGCCCAGGCGCTGATCAAGGCCGCGATAGGAGAGGGCGCGTAGATATCCGCGCCTCTCCCCCAATCCTGAACGTTAGCGGCTCGCGTTGCGCGACAGAACCGCGCCTGGACGCAGGCGCGCCAGCTGATCTGTGACGAGTGCGGTCACTGCAGCCTTGATCACGTCACCGATCAGGAACGGTGTTGAAAGAAGCGCTGCTTCGGACAGGCTTTTGCCGAGCACCAGCGACATGCCGACGATGCCCATCGCATAGAGAACCACGACGCCACCGAACAGGGCCGATACGAAAGCGGAAATCGCAATCGGCGCTTTCATACGCTCCATCAGCCAGCCGGCTGCAAAGGCAGCGAAGGGAAAGCCGATGGCAAAGCCGGCCGTGGGACCCACGAAGACACCCAGGCCGCCACGACCGCCGGCCAAAAGCGGCAGGCCGACGGCAACCAACGCCAGCAACAAGGCGCCTGCCAGGAAGCCGCGCTTGGCGCCGAGAATGATTCCGGCCATCATCACGCCCA
Source organism: Fluviirhizobium alvei (assembly GCF_030551875.1). GTDB lineage: Bacteria > Pseudomonadota > Alphaproteobacteria > Rhizobiales > Rhizobiaceae > Rhizobium_E > Rhizobium_E alvei. The sequence goes on from NZ_JAUOZU010000008.1 coordinate 133,779, forward strand.
TCGACTGGGCGGTGATCGGAACGCCAGAAACGAGATCGATCTTCGGCACCAGTCCGAGAAGGGCAATCAGCGCCGCAAAAAGCGCGATCAGGGCAACATTACGTTCCATGGGATCTCTCCTATAAGCCGCCGCGCGCCCGCAGCGCTTCGGCAATCTGTTCAGCGTCATCAATGGCGGCGAGCGTCATCGGTACGAGGATGTGCCAGTTCTGCCGTCGAAAACTGCGTGCCCGCCAGGCTTCCGCCAGCTGGTTTGCCCGCTGCATAAGCACGGGAACGAAGCGGATGACAAGTGCTATCGAAATCGCGAGAACGCGCGGCGACAGGCCGAGCCGGGCGCAAGGCGCCGCAAGGCGCTCGATCACCGCGATCATGTCATCGAGCCGCGTCGTCATGGTAACGAGGTTTGCCAGGGCCACAGCCGTCAGCATCTTGACGCTGATGGCGATGCCTGCCCAGAGCCCTTGCCAGCCGGAGGAAAGTCCATGCCAGACAAGGAGGACGACAACGAATGGCCAGAGCGGCCGCAGATGTTTCAGCCCATGGACGGCAAAGCGCCACCCTTCCGCAAGATAAAGTGCGGCCGCCGCTCCAAAGGCACAGAGGATTGGAACCGGCGCAGACAGAGGCATGACCACAAGCGTGGCTGCAGCAAGGAGCGCCAGTTTCGCCCCGGCCTGAATGGCGTGATACCGCGTTTTAAAAGGCGATGTCAGTGTCAGCATCGATCGAACCCAACCGTAGCATCTCGGCTTCGAATTCCGGCAGCACCCTCGCCGGTGGCCCGTCGGCGCGAATCTGCCCCGCCTCCAGCCATAGAACCCTTTGTGCGCTTGATGCTGTCCTCGCATCATGGGTGATGAAAATGAGGCGTTGCTGCAGCTGATCGAAAATGCGTGCCATCCGCGTGACCGTTGGCTGATCGAAACTCGCAAACGGCTCATCGAGCAGAATGCTATCCGGCTTCATGGCGAGGATAGAAAGCAGGCAGAGAAAATGGCGCTGGCCCTGCGAGAGCGAATGAACGGTTGCTGTCAGCCAATGGCTGCGTCCATGGCGGGCCAGCAAATCCTCCACCATGGAAGCGGCTTCCGCCTTGGTCCGGCCTTGCTGCTGAAGGCCGAAGGCGAGCTCCTCGGCAACGGTCGGAAAGATGATCTGGTGGTCCGGGTTTTGGAACAGGATGCCGATGCGATCGAGCATCGCCTTGCGATCCCTGGCCGGATCGATGCCGTCGACGAGGACGGATCCGGATGTCGGCGCAACCAGCCCGGCCATCAGCCGTAGCAGCGTCGTCTTGCCCGATCCGTTGCGTCCGATGATGGCGATCCGCCGTTCCGAAAGCGCAAAGGAAAGGTCCGACAGGATCAATTTGCCCGCCACCGCGTAGGCGGCCCTGTCGAGACTGATGCCTTGCTGGTTCGGCGTATGGCGCAATTCGTTCGACAAGGACGGAGTGTGCTCCTCTAGTTCAAGACTTCAAGCGGGTTCTCTGTCTCATTAGCCGCAAGAGCGATGCATCGTCTATCGCATTTCGAAGCGGATTTCGGCTTTGCCGGCTCTGCCCAAGCCGAAATCCGGTCGGCGGCATGGCCGACACTCGACGAGGTGAACCAAATTTCTGCAGTTTTCACCGATCCCCGCATCGCTACAAGTCAATCGCCACTCTGCAGCCATTGGCGAAACGCAAAGGAGATCTGAGATGACCAGCTATACCGAAACGCTCGTCAATACCCAGACCAACAATCACCAGAATCTACCGGCGATAGCAGCACTAGCCGATGGCGGTTGGGTTATCACATGGATGAGCGCCGATCAGGATGGCAATGGCTATGGCATCTTCGCCCAGCGCTATGCGGCTGACGGAAGCCTCGTGGACGACGAGTTTCTGGTCAACTCCTACCTTCCTTCGGACCAGTATGAACCGACCATCGCCGCGCTTGACGATGGCGGCTTTATCATTTGCTGGGCGAGCGATGGCCAGGATGGCAGCGGTTTCGGCATCTACGGCATGCGTTTCAATGCCGATGGCGTTCAGGTTGGCAACGAGTTTCGGGTCAACAGCTATACGACAGGAGAGCAATCGGGTGCTGCAGTGACCGCGCTGGAAGATGGCGGTTTCGTGGTTGCCTGGACCAGTTATCTGCAGGATGGCAGTTCTTTCGGCGTCTACCAGCAGCGCTACGACAAGTACGGTAACACTGTCGGCAACGAAACCCAAGTCAACTACTATACGACCAATGGCCAGAGCGATGCGAGTGTGACGGGCCTTGCTGATGGGGGATGGGTGGTCACCTGGTCCAGCAATGGGCAGGACGGCTACGGCTTCGGCATCTACATGCGGATCTATGATGCCTCCGGTGCTGAACGAAGCATCCCGTCGCGGGTCAATGTCGATACCGACTCCCAACAGATCAAGAGCACTGTCGTGCCGCTCGACGATGGTGGTTTCATCGTCGGCTTCATGGACTATCTGTCCGGGAAAAACCTGTTTCGTCGTTTTGATGCCAATGGGGTCGCTATCGGCACGGTGACAGCCGCATCGGACATTGGCGACGCCGCGAACCTCTCGATTGCGGTTCTGGAGGATGGCGGGTTTGTCATGACATGGTCTGACGGAGCCGCGGGAGACACGTCGATCGGGGTTCGCATGCGGCGGTTCGATGCCGACGGAGAAGCAATGGGTGCAGCCACGCTCGTCAACACGACAAAGACGGGCGAGCAGTCTTACTCGACGGTCACCGCTCTTGCCGATGGCGGGTGGGTGGTTACCTGGCGGTCTTACCAGGGCGGCTCTTCCTTCGATGTGTATATGCAGCGGTACAATGCCGATGGCGGAAAGGTTTCGATCACGGCGCCGGAAGCGTCCAATGAAACGGTCGCCCTCGCTGAAGATCATACCCATACCTTCTCGGTTGACGATTTCGGTTTTTCGGATGCCGATGGAGACACACTCGCCTTCGTTACGATCGAGGCGCTTCCGGAAAGCGGATCCCTGACGCTGAACGGCGTTTCGGTGAGCAAGGGGCAGGCCATAGCGGCCGCGGATATAGTAGGGCTCGAATGGACGCCAGATCGGGATCAGAACGGCGTCGCCGCTGCATCCCTTGCCTTTTCCGTGACCGACAGTTATGGAACCACGTCCAGCGAGACCCACAAGATCACGTTCGATCTCTCAGCCGAAGCTGATGCGCCGAAAGCGACGGACCGAACTGTCTCGCTGATCGAGGACCTGTCTTACAGCTTTTCGATTGCGGACTTCGGCTTTTCTGATGCCGATGGTGACGCCCTTTCTTCCATCACGATCACCGCCTTGCCTACCCTTGGAAGCCTCACCCTCAATGGGGTTGCGATCCAGGAGGGTGACGACATCCTCGCCGCAGATATCGCGCATATGGTCTGGACCCCTGATGCCGATCTCAGCGGTGAGGATGTCGCGCAGCTGAAATTTACAGTCCACGACGATAGTGGCGCGGTTTCTGCATCCGACTATGTGCTTTCCTTTGATGTCGAGGATGTCAACGATGCACCTTCTGCTACTGGAAAGACCATTACGATCAGCGAAGACCAGGCGAGGGCCTTCTCGTCCGATGATTTCGGGTTCAGCGATACCGACGGAGATCAGTTGGCCTATGTGGTAATTTCGGCGCTGCCGTCATCCGGCAGTCTCACCTTCGACGGTGCCGCAGTTACGGCTGGTCAGAAAGTGGCGGTAGCGGATCTCGAATCACTCATCTACATGCCAGCCGTCAATGCCTGCGGAAAAAACCTTGCATCCTTCACCTACCAGGTCATCGATGACGGCGGTCGCAGCCACGATGGTGAAAATCGCAGCCTTTCTTCGGCAACACTCCGGATCGATGTGACCGACAGCGTCGACCGGTTCATCGGAACTTCGGCCAGCGATCGCTTAACGGGAACCATGGGGGCCGATGTGATCAGGGGGCTTGACAGCGCCGACCGGGTTTCAGGTGGCGCCGGCAAGGACAGGATCGACGGTGGGGCCGGCCATGACCGGCTTTCCGGCGGTGGTGATAGCGATCGGTTTGTCTTCTCCGGCTCGTTCGGCAAGGATACGATTACCGATTTTGACGCGGTCGGATCCGACCACGATCTTCTCGACATCAGCAGCATCAAATCGATCACCAGCTGGAATGACCTCACCAGCCACCATATGCGGCAGGTCGGTGACGATGTGGTGATCGATGCCGGCTCCGGTGCGACGATTACGCTTTCGGACCTCTGGATCCGGACACTGGACAAGGCGGACGTCATGATTTGATCGTCGCCTGGAGCCGTGGCGACGGAAGGCCGTCGCCACGAGAAATCACTCCTGCGAAAACTCGGTTTCGATCGTTACCGAAACATCGCGACCGAGCGCCGGAAGGGCGAAATCGAGACCCCATTTGGTCCGGTCGATCACGAGCGTGCCGGAAAAGCCGAGTTTGGCAACCTTCTCCATCGGATGCTTTGCAAAAGAGCCGTTGAAGGTCACCTCCATCGTGGCCGGGTGGGTCTGGCCTCGGAACGTGAGATCGCCGGTGACGCGGCCATTTCTATCGTCGGTCTTCTCAATCGACGTTGCGACGAAGGTGATCGGCTGGCCAGCGAGGAAAGCCTTGTCGGTCGCGATCTTGCGGTCGAAATCCTCTTCCTGCGGCGCCGGGAAATCGGTCCGGACGGAGGATGGATCGATTGAGACTTCCAGCTTCGACTGGGTTGGCTCTTCCGCGTTCCAGTCGAGGACTGCTTTCGCCATCACGAAGCGGGCCGTATAGTTGGACAGGCCGAAATGTGAAATCTTCCAGGTCACACTCGTATGGGCAATATCGGCGATATAGTGGCCGCTGGGAGCCGGCTCGGGTCTGTCGGCGCCCAGTGTCGGTGTTGCCAGAAATGTCAGGATAAGCAGGCTGTTGCGAAGGGTGGAGATGGCGGCCTGAAATCCGAAAGGGGTCTTCTGATTGCTCATGCTGCCTGCTCCAGCGAATTGGTGAGATTGCGAAACGCTTCGACGCTGAGGCTGGGACGGGCGGCGAATTCGAGCACGGCGTGAAAAGCTTCCGGCGGCGCGACTTTCCGAATGCCGGCAAGCAGCGCCAACCTCTCGTCCGGATTCATCGCCGGAATCATGATCCGCATGAAAGCCATGTTCATGTCCGGCGCCATGGAGCCAACGATCCGCATTTCGATTTCGGCCAGCGCCTGGTCATCGAGATTGGCCCATAGAGCCGGTGCGGTGACGGTTTCTTCTTCATGCATGTGTTCCAGATCTTCTGCGACATAGGCAGCGAAAGCGAGATAGAGATGTCGCAGCTTTTCCTGCTTGCGCTCAGCGGGTGCCTTCTCGACGTCAACGATCATGGCTTCGAGTTTGCCGAAAGCGATGCGGTGATCCTCGTGCTGGTCGTCCAGTGTCGCGGTCGAAACGGAAAGGCTCTGGAGGCGTCCGTGAATTTCACGATCCTCGTGCACGACATGGGCAGCGGCAAGCCTGAGCAGACCGCGAAGCTCGGACATGAGATCGGCGATTTCTGTGGCGTTGTTGCGATCGGCGGCGCCCAATCGACCGAGAAGGTCGCATTGCGCGCGACGCAGCCCCTTGTGAACGGCGCCGTAAAGATCATAACGACCGTTGGTCGGTGGGACCTGATCGAAAGCGATATGATGAGACATGATGGTTTCCTCGATTGTGATGAGCCGGCCGGTTTCCCTTCGGCTTGCGAGGCATGTATCGTCACGGCTGGGCCATTGCTTCCTAAATGGCTCTTAAGCCTTCGACCCCGTTGCTAAGAATATCCTAACGCCATAAAAGTCACGGTGGGGCGGAAGGGAACCATGATCGAACAGGAAGTCGCATCAATTCTTGAATCGCGGGTGATGATACTTGTCTCAACCCCGGGCATGGGCGCGCGCCCGACGATCGGACGCGCTACCGGGGCCAGGTTCAACGCGGCAATCGGCCAGGTCGAGCTCCTGGTTTCGGCCAGCCAGTGGCCGGAAGTCTCTCGCTATGCATTGCCTGGACGAAAGATCGCCAGCACCTATGTTCGCCCCTCGGACTATCGCGCCTACCAGATCAAGGGCGTGATCGCCGAGGTCTGCCCGGCCAATGCGGAAGAAGCCGCCCGGGGAACCCGCTATGTCGAAGACATGTTGGAAGAAATGCGCACTCTGGGCGTGAGCCGGATCCAGCTTTCCAGCACGCTCTGTGATCGCGATCTGCAGCGCATTCGTTTCTGGCCTACCGATCTGTTCGCGCAGACCCCGGGGCCACTTGCGGGCCAGCGCCTGCCGATGGGAGAGCCGCGATGATCCGGCTCAGCAGCATCCGCGACAGTTTCGAAGGGGTCATTCCGTCCGTCATCGCAACGATGGATGCGTCCGGACAACCCAACATCTCCTATCTGTCGCACATCTATTACATCGATGAGCGGCATGTCGCCCTTTCCAACCAGTTCTTCTCCAAGACCTCCGAGAATATCCGCAACTCGAACCGGGCGAGTGCGATGGTGGTCAGTGGCCGGACGGGTGTCCAGCACATTCTCGACATCACATTCAAAGAGTCACTGCAGGCAGGCCCGCTGTTTGACCGGCTGTCGGCGCATCTGAAGGCCATGGGCCATGCCGCAGGCATGGAGGAGGTGATGCGCTTGCGCGCCATCGATATCTTTCATGTTGAGGATTGTAGGCTGGTGACGCCGGTTGCGCCCCTGGAATTGCCGGATCCGGCCAAAGAGGATCCCGGTTGCGATCATCTTTCGCGCGCCGCCCTTATCGTTCGTGACATCGGCGCAGAACTGGATCCGGAAAGGATGTTCGACACGGCGCTTGAAGGTCTCAATCAGCGCTTTGGCTATCCCTACGCGCTCGTCTCCATTCCCAACGAAGATGAACAGAAGCTCGTCACCATCGCCAGCATGGGCTATCGAGACTATGGTTTCGGCTCTGAAATCCCCTTCGGCGAGGGGGCGATCGGTGTCGCTGCGGTCTCGCGGCAACCGGTTAGGATTTCCGATTTCAGTCGGGGACTGCGCTACGTCACGGCAGTCCAGGCCACTGCGGGCTCGATGCCGGATGCCGTCATTCCGCTACCGCTTCTCATTGCACCGCTCAGCCAGCTTGCCGTGCCGATGATGGTGCGGGGGCGTCTGATGGGGGTTCTGTTCGTTGAGTCTGAACGGAATTTCGCCTTCGATTATCGCGATGAAGAGGCGCTGACCATCATTGCGACGCAACTGGCGACCGGTTTGCTGCTTGCCGAACGCGATTCCCACGATGGCGAGCCCGCTGTCGTTCCTCCATCTCCGCCAGAGATCGAACGGCCAGCCAGCCGCTTCCTCGTGCGCTATTTTGCCCATGACGGAAGCCTGTTCATCGACGATGACTATGTCATCCGCGGTGTGCCCGGGCGCCTGCTCCATCATTTCCTTGAATGTTACCTGGCTCACGGTCAGCAGGATTTCTCGAACCGGGAAATCCGCCGCAACAGGGCGATCGCCTTGCCCGATTTCAAGGACAATCTCGAAACACGACTGATCCTGCTCAAGCGGCGGCTGGACGAAAAGGGTGGGCCGATCAGGATCGAAAGACCCGAGCGCGGCCGTATCCGGCTTGAAATCCGTGGCGTTCCGCAGATCGACGTCGTCCAGAGTTGATCGGGCATCTGTTTGGCGCCGGACGGAGCGTCTCGATTCCGGCGAATGGATCCTGTTCGCAACGCCCCATTGAAACCATCCGCCACTTCCTTTAAGAGACCGCCAAAATCCGTCGTCCCGACGGCGGAAGCAACAATGACGCGGGCTGGCTTTCCTGCCGTCCGCTGCAACCGGAACAGACTGGCATGGCACGCATCGTTATGAAATTCGGCGGCACTTCGGTCGCCAATCTTGAACGCATTCATAATGTCGCGCGCCACGTGAAACGTGAAGTCGATGCCGGCCACGAAGTCGCGGTCGTCGTCTCGGCCATGTCGGGCAAGACCAACGAACTCGTCGCCTGGGTTCAGGACACGCCGAAGGCGAATGGTTCCGAGAGCCCGTTCTACGATGCGCGCGAATATGATGCGGTAGTGGCATCGGGCGAACAGGTGACCTCCGGACTGCTGGCGATCGCGCTGCAATCGATGGGCATCAATGCCCGCTCTTGGCAGGGCTGGCAGATCCCGATCCGTACCGACAATGCCCATGGCGCTGCCCGTATCATGGAAATCGACGGGTCAGACATCATCCGCCGCATGGGTGAGGGTCAGGTGGCCGTGGTCGCCGGTTTCCAGGGTCTCGGGCCGGACAATCGCATTGCAACGCTCGGTCGTGGCGGTTCCGATACCTCGGCCGTGGCGATCGCTGCCGCGGTGAAGGCCGATCGCTGCGATATCTATACCGATGTCGATGGCGTCTATACGACCGATCCGCGCATCGAGCCGAAGGCACGCCGCCTCAAGAAGGTTGTGTTCGAGGAAATGCTCGAAATGGCCTCGCTTGGCTCCAAGGTTCTGCAGGTTCGTTCGGTGGAACTCGCCATGGTGCACAAGGTGCGCACCTTCGTTCGTTCGTCATTCGAGGATCCCGATGCGCCGGGCATGGGCGACCTCTTGAACCCGCCCGGTACATTGATTTGTGATGAGGAAGAAATCGTGGAACAGGAAGTCGTAACCGGCATCGCCTTCGCCAAGGATGAGGCGCAGATCTCTCTTCGCCGTGTGGCGGACCGCCCTGGTGTTTCGGCAGCCATTTTCGGGCCGCTGGCGGCCTCCCACATCAATGTCGACATGATCGTGCAGAACATCTCCGAAGATGGTTCGCGCACCGACATGACATTTACGGTTCCATCGGGCGATCTCGACAAGGCACTCAAGGTGCTGGAAGGCGAAAAGCAGACCGTCGGCTTTGACGTGATCCAGTCCGAATCGGGTCTGGTGAAGGTTTCCGTCATCGGTATCGGCATGCGCAGCCATGCCGGCGTTGCGGCAACCGCCTTCTCGGCACTGGCTGGCAAGGGCATCAACATCAAGGCGATCACGACATCTGAAATCAAGATTTCTATTTTGATCGATGGTGCCTATGGAGAACTGGCAGTTCGCACTTTGCATTCCGCCTACGGACTGGATAAGAAATAATCATTGCCCGGAGGGGCTGGCGGCCCGGTGATTCTCTGACGATTCTGCGGACGCTCTTCTTTCGGGATAGGTTTGTCGAAAGGGCGCCGAAGTGGTGAGAGACATTGCTGCCGGACCGCGCATTCTCCTGCGGCGGCTCAGAGAACTCTCGGCCGAGCCGCTGGAACCACAAGAGCGGCTGGACCGGATCGTCGGTCAGATTGCGCGCAACATGGTTGCCGAGGTCTGCTCGGTCTACGTGTTGCGTGCCGACGGTGTTCTCGAGCTGTATGCCACCGAGGGTCTGAACAAGGAATCGGTCCACTTCGCCCAACTGAAGATGGGCGAAGGTCTCGTCGGTACCATTGCGGCTTCCGCGCAGCCTCTCAATCTTTCCGACGCCCAGAGCCATCCGGCCTTCGCTTACCTGCCTGAAACCGGCGAAGAACTGTTTCATTCCTTCCTGGGCGTGCCGATCCTTCGCGCTGGTCGCGCGCTCGGCGTTCTCGTCGTGCAGAACCGAGCCCAGCGCCACTATTCTGACGACGAGCTCGAGGCGCTCGAAACCGTTGCCATGCTGCTTGCCGAGATGGTGGCTTCGGGCGAACTCAAGAAACTCACCAAACCGGGCCAGGAACTCGATCTTTCGCGACCGGTGACGATCTCCGGCGAGCCCTATGGCGATGGGATCGGGCTCGGTTATGTCGTGCTGCATGATCCGCGCGTGGTCGTGACCAACCTGCTCAATGACGATGCCGATCTCGAACTTAACCGTCTCGGCGAGGCGCTCGGCTCCCTTCGCATCCATATCGATGACATGCTCTCGCGCCGCGAAGTGTCGATGGAAGGCGAGCATCGCGCGGTGCTCGAGGCCTATCGCATGTTCGCCCACGATCGTGGCTGGGTGCGCAAGCTCGAGGAAGCGATCCGCAACGGTCTGACCGCAGAAGCGGCGGTGGAACGCGTACAAAGCGAAACCCGCGCCCGCATGATGCGTCTGACCGATCCCTATCTGCGGGAGCGGATGCATGATTTCGACGATCTCGCCAACCGGCTTCTGCGCCAGCTGGCCGGATATGGTGCCCATGCGGCAGGCGATGGCTTTCCTGCAGACGCCATCGTGATTGCGCGTGCGATGGGTGCGGCAGAACTGCTCGATTATCCGCGTGCCAACCTGCGCGGCCTCGTGCTCGAGGAAGGCGCCGTGACCAGTCATGTGGTGATCGTCGCCAAGGCGATGGGCATCCCGGTGGTCGGGCAGGCGGAAAGTGCCGTTTCGCTGGCGGAAAAGGGCGATGCCATCATCATCGATGGCGATGACGGCAAAGTGCATCTGCGGCCCGCCCAGGATGTTCAGAAGGCCTATGAGGAAAAGGCTCGCTTCCGCGCGCGCCGGCAGGAGCAGTTCCGTGCCCTGCGCTCGGTCGAGCCGGTGACCCGCGACGGACGCCGCATCAGCCTCAACATGAATGCCGGCCTGCTCGTCGATCTGCCGCAGCTTTCCGAAGCGGGCGCCGAGGGCATCGGCCTGTTCCGCACCGAACTGCAATTCATGATCGCCTCGACCATGCCGAAGGGTGAGGAGCAGGAAGCCTTCTACCGCAGTGTCATGAAGCAGGCTGGTGGACGGCCCGTAACCTTCCGGACGCTCGACATCGGCTCGGACAAGGTCGTTCCCTATTTCCAGGCGATCAAGGAAGAGAATCCGGCCCTTGGCTGGCGGGCAATCCGCCTGGCGCTCGACCGGCCGGGCTTGCTGCGCACGCAGCTGCGGGCACTGCTCAAGGCCTGCGCCGGCACCGAATTGAAGATCATGATCCCGATGGTCACCGAGGTTTCGGAACTCCGGCAGGTGCGCGCCCTTTTAACCAAAGAGGTTCAGCATCTTTCCAAGTTCGGGCATTCCCTGCCCAATAAGCTGCAGTTCGGCGCCATGCTGGAAGTGCCGTCACTGATGTGGCAGCTCGACGAATTGATGGAGGAAACGGATTTCGTTTCGGTCGGGTCCAACGATCTGTTCCAGTTCGCAATGGCGGTGGATCGCGGCAATGCGCGGGTGTCTGATCGGTTCGATATTCTTGGACGCCCGTTCCTGCGCATCCTGCGCGATATTGTTCGCGCAGGCGAAAGGGCAGGAACGCCGGTGACATTGTGCGGCGAAATGGCGGGCAAGCCACTGTCGGCAATGGCGCTTCTCGGCCTCGGTTTCCGGTCCGTATCGATGTCGCCAGCCTCGATCGGTCCGGTCAAGGCGATGCTGCTCGGGCTCGACACCGGTGTGCTGCGCCAGGTGATGGACGAGGCGCTTGATGATACGGTGTCGCAGGTTCCGATGCGGGAAATCCTCAATCGTTTCGCCGAAACGCACAATATCCCGCTCTGATACGGACACTCATCTTGGCCAAGCTTCCCATTGAAAAGATGCGCGAACTCGAACGCCGTTACGGCGAGGTCGAGGCGCGCATGTCCGAAGGACCGGCGGCGGACGTCTATGTTCGCCTGGCTGCAGAATATGCCGAGTTGCAGCCGGTCGTGACCAAGATACGCGATCTGGCGCGGGCGCAAAGTGATCTCGAAGGCCTGCGCTTGCTTCTGGCCGACAGCACAACCGACAAGGAAATGCGGGATCTGGCCGCGCTTGAGATCCCGGAGCTCGAGGAACGGATCGAAGCGCTGGAGCAGGATATGCTGATCCTGCTGCTGCCAAAGGATGCTGCCGACGAAAAGAGCGCCATTCTGGAAATTCGCGCCGGCACCGGCGGCAACGAAGCTGCCCTGTTCGCTGGCGATCTTTTCCGCATGTATGAGAGGTTTGCCTCCAAGCATGGCTGGAAAGTCGAGATCCTGTCCGAAAGCGAAGGCGAGGCGGGCGGTTACAAGGAAATTGTCGCCAATGTCACCGGACGTGGCGTCTTTTCCAAGCTCAAGTTCGAATCGGGCGTTCATCGGGTCCAGCGCGTGCCGGCAACCGAAGCCTCGGGACGCATTCATACATCGGCTGCCACCGTCGCCGTCCTGCCGGAAGCCGAAGAGATCGACATCGACATCCGCCCCGAGGATATCCGCATTGATACGATGCGCGCTTCCGGCGCCGGCGGGCAGCATGTCAACACAACCGACTCGGCCGTTCGCATCACCCATCTGCCGACCGGGCTGGTTGTCACCTCTTCAGAGAAGAGCCAGCACCAGAACCGCGCCAAGGCAATGGCGGTGTTGCGGGCCCGGCTTTACGACATCGAGCGGCAGAAGGCGGAAAGCTCCCGCTCTGCCGATCGCAGGAGCCAGGTCGGCTCGGGCGACCGGTCCGAGCGCATTCGCACCTATAACTTTCCGCAGGGCCGGCTCACCGATCACCGGATCAATCTGACGCTCTATTCGCTTGATCGCATCATCGAAGGTGAGCTCGATGAGGTGGTCAATGCGCTGATTGCCGACCACCAGGCTGCCGAGCTCGCGCGTCTGGCTGAAGACGGTGCCCTGTGACCAAGACGGTTGGCGCAGTCCTGGTCTCTGTCCGGGATGCTCTTCGCAAGGGCGGCATCGAAGACCCCGCGGCCGAAGCGCGCATTCTCGTTGGTGGATTGCTGGGGCTTGATCGCACCGGGCTTCTGACACGCGACGGTGATTTCCTGTCGGAAGAGGATGAGGAGCGGATCAAAGCTGCGGTCGACCGGCGCCTGCAGGGTGAGCCGCCCCACCGCATTCTCGGTATGCGCAGCTTTTTCGGTCTCGATCTGACGCTCAACCCCCATACGCTCGAACCGCGTCCCGATACCGAGATTCTGGTCGAAACGGTTCTGGACATTCTGGCGGAACGGCGGAAGGAGCCGCTTTCGGTGCTTGATCTTGGTACGGGAACGGGCGCAATCTGCCTTGCTTTGCTGTCTACCCTGCCAGCCGCCCGCGGAACCGGCGTCGATTTGGCGGCAGGAGCGCTCGACGCTGCGCGACGCAATGCCGTTACGAATGGGTTGGGGGACCGTTTCGAGACCGTTGAAAGCAACTGGTTTGACCATGTCTCGGGTCGGTTCGACGTCATCGTCTCCAACCCGCCCTACATTGCCACCGCGATCATCGCGTCTCTCGATCGCGAGGTGCGCGAGCATGATCCGCTTCTTGCTCTCGATGGCGGTCCGGACGGGCTCGATGCCTACCGGATCCTGGCGACAGATGCGGCAGAGCATCTGGCGCCCGGTGGGCTTCTTGCGGTGGAAATCGGTTATGACCAGAATGCTGCGGTCAAAGCGCTTTTTGAGAAAAATGGCTGGATCTTTCGTGTTGAACGCAAGGATTTCGGTGGAAATGACCGTGTTCTTGTCTTCGAGCGCCCAATGGATAAGCAATAGCGGCATTTTTCTTTGCATGTGGCAAGAAAGCTCTTGGAATCCCCAGCAAAGCAGTCTAGTTTCCGAGGCAAGCACCGGGCGACAGACACCGAATTGAGTAGATTCGCGATTAACCTGTCGGGCTTTTTGATTTCTCAAGACAAATCGCCGGTTTTAACAGCCCTGGTGCAGGACTCTGGATTTTTGGATTTGATCCGGGATCAGCGGTGTCCGGCAACGAGTGTGCCGGGATTCGGTGTGTGCCGAAGCCCGGCTCGATGAGGACTCTGGCCGCCGGGTAAGGGATCGGTCGTTTTCGGGTGAATGTTTAATGAGGTCTGGACAACAGAAGCAGCGCAGCCGCGGACGCAGCAGCAACGGCGGTGGCAGCAATCCCAACAACAATAACAATAATAACCAGCGCAAGGGCCAGAATCCGCTTACACGGACCTATGACAGCTCAGGCCCGGACGTGAAGATTCGCGGAACCGCGCAAACCATTGCTGAAAAATACATGGCACTTGCTCGTGATGCCACCAGCTCTGGTGACCGCGTCATGGCAGAGAATTATCTGCAGCATGCCGAACATTACAACCGGATCATTGCCGCTGCACAGGCGATGTATCAGGAGCGTTATCAGCGCGATGATCGCAACGAGCCCAACGATCGCAATGACTACAATGATCGTCAGGATCAGGTCGATCGCGACGAGGACGAACAGGAAACGATCGCTCAGCCAATGGTCGCGCAGATTGCGCCGCAGCCTGAGGTTCCGCAGCCCGTCATCGATTCCTCGACACCGCAGCCGGTGATCGAAGGTACGCCGGTGGAAGTGCAGCTTGAGCAGGAAACTGCGTCTGGCGACGCTGGCGAACAGGGCAAGGCATCGTCGCGTCGCCGCAGTTCCGGCCGGTCGCGTCGTCCGCCGCGCAAATCCGGTGACAGTGCTGAGGCTTCTGTGTCCGAATCTGCAGCGCCTGCCGAAGAGCCGGCTGAATAGGCGCTACGCGATAAGAATGAAAAAACCCTCGAAGCGAAAGTTTCGAGGGTTTTTTATTGGCTTTTATTTCGTTTTCAAGCTCAGGCAGCCAGGGCTTCCTGGTCCTGGAACATCTTTGCAAGATTGAGAAAGCAGATCATGCCGTTCTCGCGAGCAATGATACCTTCCGTGAAGGATTTATCGAACGATGTCGTGATTTCCGGAGCCGGCTGAACTTCGATACTCTTGATCGTGAGAATGTCGGAGACGCGATCGACCAGCATGCCGATGATCATGTTCTTGACTTCGGTGACGACGATGGCGGAACGCTCGTTGGCAGCGGTTCCAGGCATGCCGAGCTTGTAGGCGAGATCGATGATCGGGATCACCGTGCCGCGCAGGTTCATTACCCCGACGACTTCTTTCGGAGAGTGCGGGATTGGGGTGGACGGCGCCCAACCGCGGATCTCACGGATCGTGGTGGTCCGGACGCAGAATTCCTGGTCATGCAAGCGAAACGCGATGATCTCGATCGTATCCGTCTCGAAAATGGCGGTTGAGGTGGGGGCTGTCATCTCAAAACTCTTCCCAGTTGTCGGCGCTCGGCGCTGTTGCAGCATTGCCCCGCGAGACCAATGCCCTTGCAGTGTTCTTCATCAGTTTTGGCGCCGGTGACGCGGCCGGCCGGGATACGCTCTGCATTGCCACCACCGGCTTCTGAACCGCTGCGCCCGTCTTGAAGGTCGCGAGCAAACGATTCAGGCTTTCCGCCTCACTGGCTAGGCCGTGGCTGGCGGCGGTCGATTGTTCGACCATGGCGGCATTCTGCTGGGTGCCCTGATCCATGGTTATCACTGCTTGGTTAATTTCTTTTAAACCGCCGGCCTGTTCACGCGCGCTCTCGACGATGGCAGAGACATTGATATCGATTTCCTGCACCTGAGAGACGATCCGCTCAAGCGAAGTGCCAGTCTTGGCGACGAGCTCGACACCGACTTTCACCTGTTCGGCAGAGG
This sequence comes from Fluviirhizobium alvei, assembly GCF_030551875.1. Classification (GTDB taxonomy): domain Bacteria; phylum Pseudomonadota; class Alphaproteobacteria; order Rhizobiales; family Rhizobiaceae; genus Rhizobium_E; species Rhizobium_E alvei. Next base: position 149,196 of record NZ_JAUOZU010000008.1, read on the forward strand.
TATTGATCAGCGATTTGATCTGTTTGGCGGCGCCCGCCGAGCGTTGGGCCAGTTCCCGCACTTCCTGCGCGACGACGGCAAAACCCTTGCCAGCTTCGCCGGCTCGTGCCGCTTCAACACCAGCATTCAGAGCCAGCAGATTGGTCTGGAAGGCGATTTCGTCGATCACGCCGATGATATTGGAGATTTCGTGCGAGGATTGTTCGATCGCGCCCATGGCGGATATGGCCGACTTCACGACCATGCCGGATTGTTCGGCGCCATCCTTGGTTCGCGCCACGAGCTGGCCCGCCTCCTCGGCACGGCGGCTTGAATCGGCCACCGTCGTCGTGATCTCTTCCAATGCTGCGGCTGTTTCCTCCACCGAGGCTGCCTGTTGCTCCGTTCTCTTGGAAAGGTCGTCTGAGGCCGTCCGCACCTCGGCAGCACCAGCGGCGATTGCGCGAGCATTTTCCGCAACACTTTGCATGGCGGCGCGCAGCTTGTCGATGGATTCGTTGAAATCGTTCCGGAGTTGCTCGAGATTATCCGGGAACGGGGTCGTGATCCGCTGCTCGAGATTGCCGTGGGCGAGTTCCGTCAGGCCGGTCGCAAGGCTCTTGACGGCCATGACACGCGCGGTGACATCGGTTGCAAATTTGACGACCTTGAAGACGCGGCCCATCGGATCGAAAATCGGATTGTAGCTGGCCTGAATATAGACTTCCTTGCCACCTTTGCCGATGCGCAGAAATTCGTCGGCCTTGAACTGGCCGCTGGCCAGATCTTTCCAGAACTGGCGATATTGCTCCGATGCGATCATTTTCTGATCGCAGAACATCGAGTGATGTTTGCCCACGATTTCAGAGAGCTGATAGCCCATGACATCGAGGAAGTTCTTGTTGGCGGTCTGGATCGTTCCGTCGAGCGAAAATTCGATCACCGCCTGAGCGCGTGAGAGAGCATCGATCTTGCCGGCATCTTCGGCGGACTTCATCTTCTGGGCGGTTATATCGGTGGCGATCTTCACCACCTTAAAAGGCTTGTTGCCTGAAAATACAGGATTATAGGATGCTTCGATCCAGACTTCGCGACCGTCCTTGCCAATGCGCCGATACTGGTTGCGATCGAATTTGCCATCGCGGAGGCGCGCCCAGAATTCGGCATAGCTTGGACTTGCCACGTCTGCGGGATCAACAAAGATCCGGTGATGCTTGCCAATAATCTCCTCGCGCCTGTAACCGAGCGCATTGCAAAAGTTTTCATTCGCATTGAGGATCTGACCGTCCAGATTAAATTCTATTATTGCATTTGATTTATCCAGGGCCGCAATGATAGCGGCGGCATTCTTGTTCCCAGACCACGAAAATGCGACCATTTCAATCCCTCCGGAATTTTTCAATTATCAGGAAATACAAAAGATAAGCTTGTTATTCGCTTCTCTACGCGCCTCAACTCAGGTATGACTTTTTTGAACAAGCTCTGAAGTTCCCCCGAAAGAAACTACTCGATAAAAATACTGCGTTAGTATTAACGAACGGTTTAATAACTTGTCGATCCGGATAAATTGCGAAAATGGAGCTTGAAAATTGAAATATTGCCAGATATCTGCGAAAGTTCGATTTTTGGTTGTCTGGTTTCAGTGTTGAAATGCCAAGTTAAGGTCATGAGGTGAGATCTGCATGCCTCCCCGATCGCCGTCTTCTTTGTCGCGGATGCGCAATTGATACCTGGTGCTTGGATTCAGGTTCGCGTCGCCCCGCAAATCGACAATGCAGACATTTCCTTCGGGCCGACTTTGTTCTAAAGCCTGCGCATGACCTCATTCGTGATCCTGCTCGGTGGCCATTTGAGCCGCACCGACCGACTGATTTCGCAGCTGGATGGAGCCCGTTTCATCGCTGCGGATGGCGGCATTCGTCATGCCGACCTGCTCGGTGTTACACCCGAACTCTGGGTGGGCGATTTCGATTCCGCCGATCAAACTTTGCTCGATCGCTATTCTTCCGTTCCGCGACAGGTCTATCCGGCCGAGAAAGCGCTGACGGATGGCGAGATCGCCATCGAGGCCGCCCGCCGCGAAGCGGGGGCAGATCGGTTGATCCTGGCAGGTGCCATGGGCGGTGCAAGGACCGATCATGGTTTGGCGCATCTGGTTCATGCCTTGAGCCTGGCCCGATCCGGCATGCCGATCTTCTTGACCTCCGGTGACGAAGAGGCTTACCCCCTGCTGCCTGGACTGATGAGCCTCGATTTACCGGATCGCTCGTTGCTCTCGATCATCGGATTTGACGATCTCGAAGGACTGACGATCGAGAATGTCCGCTATCCGCTGACGAACTTCAGCCTGCCTTTCGGATCATCGCGCACCATTTCGAACGTCGCTCGAGGAACCGTTCGGTTCCGTCTTGGATCCGGACGCGCGATCATCCTTGCCAGACCCTATGATTTTTCAGGAGTGTGACCTTGGCACCGCCCATTCTCAAACTCGACGATATCCATCTGAGCTTCGGCGGTACGCCGCTTCTTGCAGGCGCCGGCCTGCAGGTGGAGCCGGGTGATCGCATCTGTCTCGTCGGACGCAACGGCTCCGGCAAATCGACGCTGATGAAGATTGCCGCCGGACTTGCCGAAGCGCAGTCGGGCGAAGTGTTCCGGCATCCGTCTTCCACCTTGCGCTATCTGCCGCAAGCGCCGGATTTCGACGGATTCCAGACCGTCGAGGCCTATGCTGCAGCCGGCCTTGGCCCGTCGGATGATCCCTATCGGGTCACCTATCTGCTGGAACATCTCGGGCTCGATGGCTCCGCCGATCCTTCGACGCTTTCGGGTGGCGAAGCGCGGCGTGCCGCACTTGCTAAGGTCATGGCACCGGAGCCCGATATCCTGATGCTGGACGAGCCGACCAACCATCTCGATCTGCCGACGATCGAATGGCTCGAAGGCGAACTTGTGCGCTCCAAGAGCGCGCTTATCGTCATTTCGCACGATCGCCGTTTTCTTGAAAAAGTGTCGACGGCCACAGTCTGGCTTGATCGTGGCTTCTCTCGTAGACTTGATCGCGGGTTCGGCGAGTTTGAGGCCTGGCGCGATCGCGTGCTGGAAGAAGAGGAACTGGAGCAGCACAAGCTTGGCAAGGCGATCGAGCGCGAGGAACATTGGCTGCGCTATGGCGTTACCGCCCGACGCAAGCGCAATATGCGCCGGCTGGGTGAGTTGCAGGACATGCGGCAGCGCCATCGCGGTCACCGGGGAGCGCTTGGTTCGGCGCAGGCAACCGTTGCCGAAGCGCGAGAATCCGGCAAGCTCGTGGTCGAGGCGGACAAGATCACCAAGACCTTTGGTGACCGCGCGATCGTGGCGCCCTTCACCATGCGCATCCATCGCGGTGACCGGATCGGTCTTGTCGGGCCGAACGGTGCGGGCAAAACGACCCTGCTGAAAATGCTGACCGGCCAACTGGAGCCGGATAGCGGTACGATCAAGCTCGGCACCAAGCTCGAAATCGCAACCCTTGATCAGCGGCGCGAAGACCTCGATCTTGATGACACGCTTGCCCATTATCTGACCGATGGCCGCGGCGAGAACCTGCTTGTCGATGGGGTGCAGCGACATGTCACCGGCTATATGAAAGAGTTCCTATTCCAGCCCGAGCAGGCAAGAACACCAATCCGCGACCTGTCGGGCGGCGAGCGCGCTCGGCTGATGCTGGCGCGCATCCTAGCGCGTCCCTCCAATCTGCTCATCCTCGACGAGCCGACCAACGATCTCGATATCGAGACGCTCGATCTCTTGCAGGAAATCGTCGCCTCCTACAAAGGCACCGTCATTCTCGTCAGCCATGACCGCGATTTTCTCGATCGCACCGTGACCTCGACGATCGCACCGGCCAATCCCGATGCGCCGGATGGGCGCTGGATCGAATATGCCGGCGGCTACAGTGATATGCTGGCCCAGCGCAAGGGCGAGGCGGTCGAGGAACGGCGTCGCAGCGAGAGCCGCGAAAAGCCTGCAGAACGAAACAATAGCGCAGGTGAGGCGAGCAAGGGTAAAGGAAAGCTATCCTACAAACAGAAATTCGCCATTGAAAACCTACCGAAGGAAATGGCCGCGAAAGAAGCGGAAATCGCTGTAATCGAAAAGCGGATGGCTGATCCCGCGTTTTTCACCAAAGACCCGGACGGCTTCTCCAAGGCTGCCGCCAAGCTCGAATCGCTGCGCGCCGATCTTGGCCGCATGGAAGAGGAATGGCTGGAACTCGAAATGCTGCGGGAAGAACTGGAAGGCTAAAGACAAGCCGGTTCGGCCATTGCGCCCGCGTTTGTCCTCGAGCGCCGGTTAAGCCGGCATCGCGATCAGAGGCAAGGCCGCATTCCGGAATGATCGGGTTTCTCTCTTCTCGACGTTGGCGTTTGCAGCGGAAGGACAGCCCGTCAACGCGTCAGAAACCGCTTGGCGAACGGTCGGTCATTCTGTATGGAAAAACCGAGGGTCCCGTAGCTCAGCAGGATAGAGCACCAGATTCCTAATCTGGGGGCCACTGGTTCGAATCCAGTCGGGATCACCATTTTTCGTTTGCGAATAGTCTTCAATAAAGCCGTGCCGGCACCGTCTTACGCTGGATCGGACGACTTGGTCGCGCGTCAAGAACGGCGAGCAGGGCGCCGGAATCGGTGAGGACATGGACCTTGATTGCGGTTGCAGCGTCATCCCGGGCGAGGCGGTCAGCGACCATCTGGCCATAGTAAAGCGCCGAGCCTTCGTCGAAATAGTCGATACCGTCTTCATCGACGACGCGTTCATCTTCCATCACGAGATCGAAGAAATAGTGCCGCATTCCGGAAGCCCCCACATTCGGCCCCCGCCCATGGGTGCCAATCTGGGGTGATTAAAGCATGCGCTCTTCGAACCGGCGCTGAACCGGCTGTTCAGCTGCCGTTCACCTGAAAAATACGGTCCGCGACCCTCATTGAAACGCAAAAGGCGGGATCGCCCCGCCTCCGCTTTTGGCTCTGGTTCTGGAAGTTTACGCTGCCTTGTGCGAATAGACCTGGCCCGGTTCGCGAATGGTCTTGCGACGATTGAGCTTGAAACGCTGGACGAGCTGGGAAAGTTCTTCCGAACCTTCGGTCAAGCGATGGCTGATGGCATTGGTCTCTTCCGCCATAGCTGCATTCTGCTGGGTCATCTGGTCGATGCTCTGCACGGCGCGGGTGATCTCGAGCAGCCCGGTCGATTGCTCGCGTGCAGAAGTCGCAATGGCATCTACATTCGCATCGATCGTCAGGATGAAGTTTTCGATGCTGGCCAGGGCTGTGCCGGTTTGTCCAACGAGCGTAACACCGGTGGCGACTTCCTCACCCGATTTGACGATCAGGCTCTTGATGTCCTTTGCGGCATTGGCGGAACGTTGCGCGAGCTCGCGAACCTCCTGGGCGACGACAGCAAAACCCTTGCCGGCCTCTCCGGCTCGCGCCGCCTCAACACCGGCATTAAGGGCCAGAAGATTGGTCTGGAAAGCGATTTCATCGATGACGTTGATGATCTGGCTGATTTCGCCAGAAGCGCGCTCGATCCGCTCCATTGCCGAAATGGCTTCCCGGGTCACCTTGCCCGAGGATTGGGCATTCTCGCGGGCATCCTGAACGAGCTTGCGGGTTTCCTGCGTGCGTTTGGAGGAGTTCGAGACCGTTGTTGTCACCTGCTCCAGCGCTGCCGCAGTCTGTTCGAGCGCTGCGGCCTGCTGTTCGGTCCGCTTGGCCATATTGTCTGCAGCCTCCCGCATCTCCAGGCCATCGGCCCGAAGGCGAGCCGTGCTCTCGAGAACCTGTTCGAGTGCGGATTGGAAAGCGGCAATCGAATTGTTGAAGTCGTGCCGCATGCGTTCGAAATCCTCGGCAAAAGGCTCGTCGATCGTCATGCGAATGTTGCAATCCGCCAGACGTTGCAGACCTGCGCCAAGCTGTGCCACCACGATTGCAAGGTTGTCGGCCTGACGGGCGCGTTCCGCTTCGTTCTGGCTGCGTTCGTTGTCCAGTTCTTCCCTCTGGCGGGCTGAGATGCCCAGGCGCTCCTGGACGCGCACGCTGACGGAATCGCGCAGCATTTCGAGCCGTCTGGCAATATCGCCCAGTTCATCGCCGCGGGCCGTGCCGGGAATGGGGGCCGTAAAATCCTCTTCGGCGATGCGGCGCATGGCCTGACCGAGAGCCGCGAGCGGACGCGTGACGCTACGAATGATGCCGAAGGCGAAGATGAGCATCAGCAGAATGCCGCTCGCCACAATGGCGGTTTCCTTGAATGCGATATCGGCAAATCGCGCATCGATATCGTCGATATAGACGCCGTTACCGATGACCCAGCCCCAGGGTGCAAAAAGGGTGACATGGGAGAGCTTCGGGCTAGAACCTTTTTCACCAGGTTTTGGCCATTGATATTCGACGAAGCCCTTGCCGCTGGCCTTTGCCACGCTGACGAATTCGACAAAGATCTGCTTGCCATCCGGATCCTTCATGTCAGTCAGATCCTTGCCATTCAGCTCCGGCTTCATCGGATGCATGATCATTTTATGATCGAGATCGTTGATCCAGACATAGCCACTGTCTGCATATCGAACCGACTTGATGGCCTCAATGGCACGCGCCTGGGCATCCGCTCGGCTCAAGGCGCCGTTCTGTTCTAGTTCGTAAAAATGTGCGGCGATTGCGGCGGCAGAATCATCGACAGCGCTGAGCTGGCTCTTACGTTCGGCGATCATTTCCGATTTCGTTGCGTCCAAACTTACCAACAGTGTACCGGCGAGGATGATCAGCGCAAGGCCGACAAGACCATAAAGCCGGAAGGAGATTTTCAGTTTTTGCACGACAGACCCATGATGTAGCAGGAGGGAGCCGGTTGCGGCTTTGGGGAGGGCGACGAATATTCGTCAAGGTTTTTATAAAATTAGAAAATTAATGAAAAATGTAAGCAACTGGTTTCCTATGACTTTTGTCGCTTCCGTTTGGCGGCCATGCGGTCGCACGGCATTGTTTGTGCCCATTGATCCCGTCAGCCAAGTGGATACACTGGCGATGATGAACGCTGTGTCGTCATACTTTTTGATAAGTTGATAATTTTCATTCTTTTGCAGCGGAACCAGATGGTGTAGGCCTCCGGCCAACAAGAAAAACGGAGTTCCCATGTCCAATTCTGTGTCCGCCGGCGCGTCTGCCGGTCGCCCCTCCAATTCGCGTGCACGCGTCATTCTTGCCAGCCTGGTTGGTACGACGATCGAGTTTTACGATTTTTACGTCTACGCAACCGCCGCTGTTCTGGTGTTCCCGCACTTGTTCTTTCCCAAGGGTAATGAGACGACGGCACTGCTGGCATCTTTTGCAATCTTCGGCGCGGCCATGGTGGCCCGTCCGCTCGGCGCGATCGTCTTCGGGCATCTGGGTGACCGAAAGGGCCGCAAGGCAACACTGGTCGGCGCCTTGCTGACCATGGGGATTGCCACCTTTCTGATCGGTGCCTTGCCAACCTATCCCATGGTTGGCTGGCTTGCCCCCCTGCTTCTGGTGATCCTGCGTCTGGCACAGGGCTTCGCGCTCGGCGGCGAATGGTCGGGTGCGGCTCTCGTCGCAACAGAGAATGCGCCGGAGGGCAAGCGTGCCGTCTATGGCACGTTCCCCCAGCTTGGCGCTCCGATCGGCTTCATCATTGCCAACGGTCTCTTTCTGATCATCGCTGCCCTGATGCCATCGGGTGATCCGTCGATGCCGTCCGAAGCCTTCCTCAGCTGGGGATGGCGCATTCCGTTCCTGTTTTCTGCAGTGATGGTGGTCGTCGGTCTCTGGGTGCGGCTGAATCTCGTCGAGAGCGCAGCTTTCGAAAAGACGGTTACGCAGGGCAAGGTCCAGAGACTGCCGCTCGCAACCGTTTTCCGAACCCATTGGAAGCAGCTGCTGCTCGGCACGTTCTATATGCTGGCAACCTATGTTCTGTTCTATCTGATGACGACCTTCTCGCTTTCCTATGGGCGAGCGGCGATCGATGCACCGGTTGCCGGTCTGGGTTACGACTACCGGACATTCGTGCTGATGATGATTGGCGGCGTGGTCTTCTTCGGCATCTTCACCTACCTCTCCGGTCCCTGGGCGGATAGCTGGGGTCGACGCAAGACGCTGCTCTGGGTCACCGCCGGCATTGCACTTTTTGGTCTGGCCTGGGTGCCGCTGCTCTCGCTCGGCACAGTCGGCGTCATGGCCTGGCTGGTGATCGGCTTTGCATTGATGGGCATGACCTTCGGGCCGATGGGTGCGCTGTTGCCGGAACTGTTTCCGGCTGCGCTTCGCTACACCGGTTCCGGCATTTCCTACAATGTCTCCTCGATCCTCGGCGCCGCTGTCGCCCCCTTCATCGCGGTCGCTCTCTGGAGCTATGGCGGCGGCAGCCCCTTCTATGTCGGCGTCTATCTCACAGTGATGGCGCTGATCACGTTTCTGGCCCTGCTTTTGGGTGAAGAAACCCAGCATATCGATATCGAAGCATGACAACGGGGCTGGCCGGCACAAACTTGCCGGCCAGCCTTGCCGGCCTGCGGAAGCTTCTGTAGAGCATCGCAGGATCACCAGGCAGGACAGACAATGAGCAAGCGCAAGATCAGCATTTTCGGTTCCACCGGATCGATCGGTGTGAACACGCTCGATGTGCTATCGCAAGCCAGTCAACAAGATCAGTACGAGATTCTCGCCCTCACCGGAGCCGGCAATATCGAACGCCTCGCCAAGCAGGCGCGCGCGGCAGGTGCCCGCATGGCGGTAACCGCTGATGAGACCCGCTACGGCGAACTGAAGGACGCGCTTGCCGGGACGGGCATTGCCGTTGCCGCTGGCCCATCCGGTCTTCTTGAAGCCGCCGATCTCGAGGCTGACTGGGTTATGGCGGCCATCGTTGGCACGGCCGGTCTTGCGCCGACACTGCGCGCCGCCTCGCGTGGTGCCGATATTGCGCTTGCCAACAAGGAATGCCTGGTTTCGGCAGGCTCGTTGTTCGTTGAGGCGATCAGAACCGCGGGCGGACGCCTGCTGCCGGTCGACAGCGAACATTCGGCGATCTTCCAGTGCCTGGAGCAACAGAACCGGGCCGCCCTCGAGCGGATCGTGCTGACGGCTTCGGGCGGGCCTTTCCGGACCTGGAGCCGCGAAGAGATGGCCAACGTTACGGCCGACATTGCGCGGGTGCATCCGAACTGGTCGATGGGGCTCAAGATCTCGATCGGCAGCGCGACCATGTTCAATAAGGCGCTGGAAATCATCGAGGCGAAGCATCTGTTCGATGTCGAACCGGATCAGATCGAGGTGGTGGTGCATCCGCAATCGATCATTCATTCGATGGTCGGCTATCGCGATGGTTCGGTAATCGCCCAGCTCGGCGCGCCGGATATGCGGACCGCGATCGGTTATGCGCTCACTTATCCCGTGCGGCCCGACCTGAATGTCGAGCGGCTGGATTTTGCGCGTCTGGCGCGGCTTGATTTCGAGGCGCCGGACGAAGAGCGCTTCCCGGCCCTGCGGCTTGCCAGGTTGGCGCTTGCGCGGGGCGGTCTGCAAGGCGCGATCCTCAACGCGGCTGAGGAGACCTCGTTCCACGCTTTCGTCGACGGCAGGATCGGATTTCTGGATATGGCCGTTGTCACCGAACAGACAATGGATGCAATGGTCGATTGGTCGGCGGCGACTGACATTGAGGCCGTTTTCGCCGCCGATGCCGAAGCACGACGGATTGCCGCGCAAACGATTGCTAGTACCAAGCGTCGATGATAGAAACCGATTGCGTGGGACCCGACACCTTCATCCGACGCGGAGCAGACCGGAGAGCGATGCTTAGGCATCGGTCAAGGATTGCGACAAAGTCGGGGAAGGATGTCCGGCCCATCCGAAGGACCGGGCGCTTTTGCCCTCCGGACGTCGTCGAAAATCCGCGCCGGACCTTCTGGTCCGTCTGTGGTTTTCTCCTCGCCGGAAACCAAAATCGCTCCGGCGCAATCAGTTCCTATCATCGACGCTTGGTATAACCGCTCTTCCTGATCCCTTTTCGGGATCAGGCATAGATTGCGTTGGTGATGTCGACCGGGAAAGCGCCGGTGCACCCTTCAAGCGCCGTGTTCGACATCAGCACCATAGAGAGCCCGTTGGCCGGATCCACGAACCAGCTATTACCATAGACGCCGCCCCATCGCACCGTTCCGGGCGAAGAGGGCTGGCCAGACAGGGCTGAATCCGTGACAACCGCGCCGAAGAAACCGAAGCGCATGCCGGGGTCGTAGGGCAGAAGGCCGATCTGGTTCGACATGCCGGCCGAAACGATCTCGTTGCCCAGAACAGGGGCTCCGCCGGTACGAAGGCACTCAAGGAAAGTCATGAAATCCCCGGCCGTGCCAACCATGCCGGCGCCGCCCGACTGATAGGCGCGAGCGTTGAACAGGCGGGCGGGGGAAAAGGACAATGTCCAGCCGTCGGGATCACGGCCAACCCAGGGATCGGGCATGCGAATGGCTGCTGTTTCACCATCCGCATAGGGTGTTGCCAGCCGCTTCATGTCCGTGACGTGGAAATGGGTATCGACCATGCCAAGCGGCGCGGTAATATAGTGCGAGACCGCTTCCTCCAGCGTTCCGCCATGCACCTTGGCAATCAGGGCGCCGAGCACATCCGTCGAGGGGGAATAGGCCCATTGGCTTCCAGGTTCGAAAGCCAGTCCGCGTTTGTTGAACCGACTGAAATTGGTGTCGAAATCGAGATCGGTGTTCGACAGGCCGCAATTGATGGCGAGGTCGGGCGGCAGTCGCTCCAGTTCCGGATCGTAAGCCATTCCTGACGTATGAGTCAGCAGATGGCGAATGGTCACTTGGGCCGGGGTCCCGTCGGGGTTGGGAGGCTGAAACCAGTTCAGATGGTCTGATATGAGGCTGTCGAGTGAAAAGAGGCCCTTCTCGATCATCGCCAGTGCCGTTGCTGCCACCAGAGGCTTGGTGACGGAGGCAAACCGGAAGATCGTATCCAGTTCGACGGGGATCTGAGCCTCACGATCTGCCATGCCTGCAGCTCGGGTAAAGACAGGCGCGCCATTCTTGCGCACCAGAATTGCCGTCCCCACGATCCGCCCGGCTTCGATTGCGGTATCAATGATGCGGTTCAAACGGTCTTCAAGTGTCATTGTCGATGCCCAAAATCAAAATGCGGACCATGTGTCCATGATCCGCATTGAGAAGGCAAGCGTGTTTGCGCCGATCAGGCGACGGCGCGCGCCAGGGCGCATTGGGCCCAAAGCGAATGAAGCGAATTGACCAGATGTTCGATATCGCCATCCGAATGATAGGGCGCTGGCGTGATGCGCAGGCGCTCGGTCTTCTTCGGAACCGTAGGATAATTGATCGGCTGCACATAGATGCCGAAATTGTCGAGGAGCAGATCGGAGATCCACTTGCACTTGGCCGCATCCTTCACCATCACCGGCACGATATGGCTCGGATTGTTGAGGTGCGGAATGCCATTGGCGTCCAGTGCAGCCCGCAGCTTGCGGACGCGTTCCTGGTGGCGGGCCCGCTCCAGCTGGCTTTCCTTCAGATGCCGGATCGAAGCCAGTGCGCCGGCGGCAATCGCGGGCGGCAGCGAGGTCGTGAAAATGAAACCGGATGCAAAAGAGCGAATGAAGTCGACGAGATAGGTCGAGCCAGTGATATATCCGCCCATGACGCCGAAGGCCTTGCCAAGCGTACCTTCAATCACCGTCAGGCGATGCATCTGGCCGTCGCGCTCGGCGATACCGCCGCCACGCGGCCCGTAAAGACCAACCGCATGCACTTCATCGAGATAGGTCATGGCGCCGTATTTATCGGCGAGATCGCAGATCTCCTTGATCGGGGCGATATCGCCGTCCATCGAATAGACCGATTCGAAGGCAATCATCTTCGGGGCGGAAGGATCGGCTGCTGCGAGCTTTGCTTCGAGATCCTGCAGGTCGTTATGCTTCCAGATGACGCGTTCGCATTTGGAATGGCGGATGCCTTCGATCATGGAAGCGTGATTCCCGGCATCGGAAAAGGCGATCATGCCGGGAATCTTGGAACAGAGCGTCGTCAGCGATGCCCAGTTGGACATGTAGCCGGAATTGAATAGAAGCGCGGCTTCCTTGCCGTGCAGATCGGCGAGTTCGCGCTCGAGAAGCACGTGATAATGGTTGGTTCCGGAGATGTTGCGGGTTCCACCGGCACCGGCGCCACAGTGATCAAGCGCCTCTTTCATTGCCGCGATGACTTTGGGATGCTGGCCCATTCCAAGGTAATCGTTCGAGCACCAGACGGTCACTTCCTGCGTACCGTTTTCGGTGTGGCGAACGGCCTTCGGAAACTTGCCGGCCTGGCGTTCCAACTCGGCGAAGACCCGATAGCGGCCTTCCTGATGCAGGCCGTCCAGCGCGTCCTTGAAAAAAGCTTCGAAATTCATTCCGGTCTCCAGACTTTCGACGACTGTTCTGTTTTGAATCATTCCAATCGTCAACCCCCGGCAGGTAAATTTGCCCCTTGCCGCGGCGTTAGAACGCATCACCTTACAGTGATCTTCGAAAAGAGTCCTACCGGAACAAGCTTGCCCGGCCTTGACACAAATCAAGGCCGGGCAAAAAGACGTGGTCTCTGAACGATTTCGTCAGAATTCCTGCCAGCTTGCATCGACAGCCAAGGCCGCATTGCCTGCAGTGCGGAGTTTGGGCTGCGCCCTGACGGGCGCCGGGTTCTTGGCAGGAGGTTGGATTTTTGCCACCGGCCGCGCGCTGATCGTGCTTGGTCGCGCCCTTCCGGTGGTAAACTGGCCCAACTGCTGGGCAATATGGGCAGCTTCATCGGCAAGCTTGCGGCTTGCGCCATTGGTCTGCTCGACCATGAGCGCGTTTTCTTGTGTGCCTTTGTCGATGTTGTTGACGGCGGAGTTGATCTCGGCGAGCGCCATCGTCTGTTCCCGCGAAGATTCGAAAATCGACTGGACATGCTGGTTGATCTCGCCGACTTCCTCGACGATCGCACCCAGCGCCTTGCCGGTCTGGTCAACCAGCGAGACCCCGTTTTTCACCTGCTCGCCGGAACGGGTAATCAGATCCTTGATTTCCTTTGCGGCTTTGGCCGACCGCTGGGCGAGTTCGCGCACTTCCTGAGCAACGACGGCGAAACCCTTGCCGGCTTCACCGGCACGAGCGGCCTCGACGCCTGCATTGAGAGCCAGAAGATTGGTCTGGAAAGCGATCTCGTCGATCACGCCGATGATGTTGGAAATCGACTGTGACGACTGCTCGATGCCGCTCATTGCATTGACAGCAAGCTTGACGATTTCTCCGGACTTTTCCGCACCTTCGCGCGTTCTCGACACGAGTTCGGATGCTTCCTGTGCACGTTGAGACGACTGTTTGACGGTGGTGGTGATTTCCTCCAGGGCCGCTGCGGTCTGTTCGACAGATGCAGCCTGGCCTTCGGTGCGGCGGGAAAGGTCTGCTGCGCTGGAACGAATGTCTTCGGCTTCACCATGAATGGCGCGGGCCGATTCTTCCAGATTGGCGATCGTGTTGGCAAGCTGTTCGGAGGCACGATTGAATTCATCGCGCATGGCGCTGTAGGCCGGCGGCAGGTCCTCGGTGATCCTGTGATCAAGTCGGTGATCGGCAAGCGCGGTGATCGCCTTGCCGAAGACGCTGGAAACCGTGCGCGCTTCTTCCATGACCTGCGCCTGCGAGGCCTGCAACGCATTTTCCTTCTCGTCGATATAGACGGAAATCGCCAGGTCCATGTCCAGAAGCACAGCCTTGATCAGGCTGCCGAGACTTTCACCCAGAGCATCGGCGTCACAGGTTTTCTTCGAGAACAAGCCGCCCTTCGGCACATGGGCCTTGATAACCTCCTTCACCAGGTGATCAAGGATCATGGCATAGCCGCCAATGTACCATTGAGGCTCAAGGCCGATCTTGGCATGCATGGCGCCGATCGCCTGGACCTTACGGCCATAATCCTGGTTGAAATTGCCAGAGGAGATATTGGCCCAGTGCCCCACCTGCGCTTTCTTGGCGCCGGCGATATGGTTGTCGGACTGAAAGAACCGGCTGACTTCCGGCGCTTTGCGGACAGCATTGTAAAAATGGTCCAGTGCCACCGGTAGCTCTGCTTCGACGATCGGCTTTATCGCTGCAATCCTGGCTCTGCTCGCAGAATCGAGTTGCATGAACTCCAGTCGGCGCTCGATGTCAGCTTGGTTCACGGATTGGGGGGAATTCATTCTTTGGGCCTCTCGTAAAAGGGTATGCGATGAAAATTTTTGAGTCATCGATAGTCCTCTTTTCCTATCGGCGAAGAATGAATATTTATTAAATGTCAATTTCAATTATCTAAAATAAAAGATGCTGAAACCATTGATTTAAATCCATTTAAATAAAAATACCCGCGCCTCATTTCAAAGACGCGGGTACCGTTTCAGTTTTTAGATGAGATCGAAGGCAGGCGTTTAAGATGCCGCGACTGCCCTCTTGGCCATCACGCGGACCAGATTCGCCCGGTATTCCGACGAACCATGCAGGTCCGCCATCAGGTCGGAAGAATCGACTTCCACCGAAGCAACGGCGTCAGGCGACCAATTGGCAGAGAGTGCTACCTCCATCGCCTCATGGCGGAACACGCCTTCGGAGCCGGCCCCGGTTACCGCGACGCGAACCGACCCGTCCTGACCTTTGGCCACGAAGACGCCGGCCATTGCATATCGCGAGGCCGGGTTCGGGAACTTCGCATAACCGGCCTTGGCGGGAGCTTCGAACTCGAAAGCGACGATGATTTCGCCGGGTTCGAGCGCGGTATCGAACAGGCCCTGGAAATAATCATCCGCCGCGATCGAACGCTGGTTGGTGATGATCGTCGCGTTGAGGGCAAGAACGGCAGAGGGATAATCGGCTGCCGGGTCGTTGTTGGCTACCGAGCCGCCGATCGTTCCCATATGCCGGACATGCGGATCGCCGATCATGCTCGCCAGACGGCAGAGCGCCGGGCAGACAGCATTGATCGCCGCCGAGGTCGCGACGTCGAAATGCGGCGTTGCTGCACCGATCCGAACCTTGGTTCCCGAGACGGTAATGCCCTTCATTTCCGGAACATGGCGCAGATCCACGAGATCGGAAGGCGCGGCCAATCGCTGCTTCATGGTCGCAATCAGAGTCATGCCGCCCGAGAGATACTTGGCTTCGTCGCCCTGCTCGAAGAGCTTGGCGGCATCGGCCACGGAAGACGCGCGGTGGTAGTTGGTATTGTACATGGTCTCTCCCCCCAATCAGGCGTTCGCCAGTGCCCAGACCTTTTCAGGGGTCGCGGGCATGTCGAGCTTGTTGTTGCCGATCGCATCGGTGATCGCATTGATGAGTGCCGGCGGCGAACCGATGGCACCGGCTTCACCGCAACCCTTGATGCCGAGCGGATTGCCGGGGCAGGGTGTGCACTGATGCGATACTTCGAAACTCGGCAGGTCATCGGCGCGTGGCATGGCGTAATCCATGTAACTTGCCGTCAGAAGCTGGCCATTTTCGTCGTAACGCACACCTTCGAGAAGTGCCTGGCCGATACCCTGGGCGATACCGCCATGCACCTGACCTTCAACGATCATCGGGTTGATGATATTGCCGAAATCGTCGGCAGCCACGAAGCGGCAGATCTCGGTCTTTCCTGTTTCGGGATCGACCTCGACTTCGGCGATATAGCAGCCGGCCGGGAAGGTGAAGTTGGACGGATCGTAGAAGGCGCTTTCCTTGAGGCCAGGCTCCATGCCGGCCGGCAGGTTATGAGCGGTGTAGGCCGCCAACGCCACCTGGAACCAGGGCAGCTTCTTGTCGGTACCGGCCACCACCAGTTCGCCATTTTCAATGACGATGTCGCTCTCGTCGGCTTCCATCAGATGGGCGGCGATCTTCTTGGCCTTGGCTTCGACCTTGTCGATCGCCTTCACGATGGCGGACATGCCGACGGCACCGGAACGGGAACCATAGGTGCCCATGCCCATCTGCACCTTGTCGGTGTCGCCATGGACGATGTTGACATTCTCGATCGGAACTCCGAGCCGCTCCGCCACCAATTGCGCGAAGGTGGTTTCATGGCCCTGCCCATGGCTGTGCGAGCCGGTCAAGACCTCGATCGTTCCGACGGCATTGACGCGCACTTCAGCCGATTCCCACAGGCCGACGCCGGCGCCGAGCGAACCGACTGCAGCCGACGGCGCGATGCCGCAGGCTTCGATGTAACAGCTCATGCCGATGCCGCGCAGTTTGCCGCGCGCCTTCGATTCCGCCTTGCGGGCCGGAAAGCCGTTCCAGTCGATTGCTGTCATCGCCGCATTGAGCGAAGCTTCGTAATCGCCGGCATCGTAGTTCATGATGACCGGGGTCTGGTAGGGGAAGGTGCGGACGAAGTTCTGCCGACGCAGCTCTGCCGGTGACACGCCCAGTTCGCGAGCCGCGGTTTCCACCGTCCGCTCGAGAAGATAGGTCGCTTCCGGCCGGCCTGCGCCGCGATAGGCATCGACCGGGACCGTGTTGGTATAAACGGTCCGGACGTTGCAGTGGATTGCCGGGATCGCATACTGGCCCGACAGCAGCGTCGCATAGAGATAGGTCGGAACCGACGACGAAAACAGCGACATGTAGGCGCCGAGATTGGCGATCGTGTCGACCTTGAGCCCGATGATGTTGTTGTTGGCATCAAAGGCCATCTTGACGGTCGAGACATGGTCGCGACCGTGCGCATCGGTGAGGAAGGCTTCCGTGCGGTCCGAGGTCCATTTCACCGGCACGCCGGTTTTTTTCGACGCCCAGAGACAGACGATCTCTTCCGGATAGATGTAGATCTTGGAGCCGAAGCCGCCACCGACATCGGGTGCGATGACGCGCAGCTTGTTTTCCGGCGCGACATTGTAGAAGGCGCTCATCACCAGACGGGCGACATGCGGATTCTGCGATGTCGTATAGCAGGTGTAATGGTCTTCCGACTCGTCATAGATGCCGAGTGTGGCACGCGGCTCCATCGGGTTTGGCGACAGACGATTGTTGACGATCCTGATTTCCGTGACATGGGCGGCACGGGCAATCGCGGCATCGGCTGCAGCCGAATCGCCGATTTCCCAGTCGAAGATCTGGTTGTGGGGCGCTTCCGGGTGAAGCTGCGGGGCGCCGGGTTTCAGGGCGTCAACTGCTTCGATCACCGCATCGAGTACCTCGTAATCGACGGAGACCTGTTCGGCCGCATCGCGGGCTTCGCCGACACTGTCGGCGACCACGATCGCCACAGCATCGCCGACATAGCGAACGGTATCGACAGCCAGCGGGCGCCAGGCGCCCATCTTCATCGGCGAGCCATCCTTGGAATGGATCATCCAGCCGCAGATAATGTTGCCGATACCGTCATCCAGCAGTTGTTTTCCGGTCAGAACATCGATCACGCCCGGCATTGCCTTGGCTTCGCTGACATCGATGCTCTTGATCTTGGCATGCGCGTGCGGGCTGCGTACGAAGAACGCATATCGCATGCCTGGTGCGGTCATGTCGTCTGTATACCGGCCCTTGCCGGTCAAAAACCGTTTGTCTTCCTTGCGCGCAACGCGCGCTCCAATGCCTTCAACGCCCATCGGTTCCTCCTCCGATAAATAGCGAACAATCAATCCTGCGCCCGGATCATCCCAGCCGTTTCGTCATGCGAAAAGGGCGGGGGCATCCAGAGGCGCACCAGATCACTCGGCAGCTTGCTTGACCTTCATGGAGTCGGCTGCGCTCAGCACCGACTTGACGATATTGTGGTAACCGGTGCAGCGACAGATATTGCCTTCCAGCTCGTGGCGAACCGTTGTCTCGTCGAGTTCGCCGCCATGACGATTGATCATGTCGACAGCGGTCATGACCATGCCCGGCGTGCAGAAGCCGCATTGCAGGCCGTGATTTTCCTTGAAGGCAGCCTGAACCGGATGCAGTTCGCCGTCCTTGGCCAGTCCCTCGATCGTGACGATCTCGGATCCGTTGGCCTGAACGGCGAGGATGGAACAGCTCTTCACCGAGCGGCCGTCCATGTGAATGGTGCAGGCGCCGCACTGCGTCGTGTCGCAGCCGACATGCGTTCCCGTCAATCCAAGATTGTTGCGAATGAAATTGACCAGCAGCGTACGGTCCTCGCACTCGCCGCTCACGCGACGGCCGTTCACCGTAAGAGTTACTTTCGTCATCATATCCTCCCTAGGGTAGAACCCGCGACGATGTTGCCCAGTTTTTAAAGCGCTTCCAAGCCTGCTCTTCGAAAATATTTTTCTGCGAAGTGGCAACTGACGCATGAATGAGACAGTGCCAGAAAACCGGCCCCGACCGGCTCCCGCTGGCGCTCTCCGGATTTTCCATATTTTAAACCATATTGCGCCATAAGGGCTGACAGGGGGCCGGGGGATCATCCAGTCTGGCACTCACCGTGACGCATGTTGTTCGGATCCCAATTTCCCAAAAGGGTCCCTAACGGAGGCAAACGTATGTACAAAGCTGTCGCTATTCTTCTTGCAGGCCTGGCCGTTGCCGGCTGCACCCGCACCGAAAAGTCCGTAACGCTCGGTGCCGCATCCGGCGCCGTGATTGGTGGCGTTCTCACGAACAATGTCCGTGGCGCAGCCCTCGGTGCGGTTGTTGGCGGTGTTCTCGGCGCTGTGGCTGCCCAGCCGGGCCAGTGCTACTATCGCGACCGCTTCGGCCGCCGCTATATCGATTCCTGCCCGCGTGGCTATCGCCATCCGCGCGCTCGTGTCGTCGTCCGGATGTAACCCATCCTGACCCATAGTATAAACGGCCGGAGGCAGCCGCCTGCGGCCGTTTGTGTTTTGAGCCGCACCTAGCCTTGAACGTTCAAAGGCCAGCGCAGGCATGACGATGCCGGTCTGCCGGAATGGCAGCGTCTCGGGTAATGTTTCGATGAAGAGTTGTGGTGCGCCTGAGCGATGGGTTTGTGGACGGCATCGCGCAAACAAGATGGTGCCCCATGCCGGACTCGAACCAGCACTCCTTTCGGAACTCGATTTTGAGTCGAGCGCGTCTACCAATTCCGCCAATGGGGCCAGCAGCAATAGACAATGCGGCGGACTATACGAATGATGGTGCGGTGGTCAATTTCTTTTTCGCAATTGCCGCCCTCAAAACACAAAAGCATCCTGCCCCGCCAGGCGGCGTTCACGCGCTTGTGTTGACCGCGGCCAAACGCCTATTTGCAAAACGAAATGGCCCGGCCTAAACACGCTCAAAAGAATTGCGGACGCTTTCATGCTCAAACGCCTCTATGACTGGACCATGCGGCTCGCGGAACGCCCGTCAGCCGAAATCTGGCTCTTCATCATCTCCTTCATCGAAAGTTCGGTGTTTCTGGTTCCCGCCGAAGTGCTGTTCCTGCCGATGGCGATCGCCAATCCGAGGAAAGTCTGGCGTTATGCCCTGATCGCCTCGCTCGGCTCGATCCTGGGTGGGGTGGCTGGCTGGATGATCGGTTATTTCGCCTTCGAGGCGATTGCCCGGCCCGTGCTCGAATTCTATGGAAAGCTCGGCGAATTCGAACAGTTGAAGTCCGCCGTGTCGGAGGAGCTGATCGCCCTCTTTCTGTTCACGTCCGGCGTGGCGCATCTGCCGCCGCTCAAGATCGTGACGATTCTCTCCGGCGTCCTGCATGTCAATCTTCTGATGTTCTTCATTGCGGCCGTGATCGCCCGTGGCGGCAAGTTCATGCTGCTTGCGTGGCTGTTCGCCAAATTCGGCACGCCGATCCGCGATTTCATCGAAAAACGCCTCAACCTGCTTGCCGGTAGCGCTGCCATGGCGCTGATCCTCGCCTATCTCCTCTATCTCGCCCTCAAGAACTGAGATCCTGCCATGTCCGGCCTATCATCGCGTCCCCTGCTTCTTCCCGCACTCCTGCTGACAGCCGGCCTTGCCGTTGTTGTTCTTTCGGCGCTCGGGTTTGAACATATCGGCGGCTATGTGCCCTGTGCGCTCTGCCTGCTGCAGCGTTGGCCCTACTATATCGGCGTGCCGATCGGGCTCGCGGCGGCGCTTGCCGCCGGTCTCGACGCGCCGCCGGTGGTGGTGCGCGGCCTTATCGGCCTGATTGCCATCATAATGGTGGTTTCAGCCGGGCTCGGCGTCTACCATTCTGGTGTCGAGTGGGGCTTCTGGGAAGGACCAGTGACCTGCTCGACCTCGGTCAATGCCATTGCCAAGGATACAGGCGGATTGCTTGATGATCTCTCCAGCCAGCATGGTCCGTCCTGTACGGAAGCGAGCCTTCGGGTGCTCGGCCTCTCCTTCGCCGGCTGGAACGTGCTGACATCGCTGGCGCTGGCCGCCTATGCCTTCGTGACGGCGCGGCGCAAGGTCTGACAAACCCGGGTCGAAGTCAGGGCTGCAGCTCGGTATCCCAGTAGAGATAGTCCATCCAGCTTTCGTGCAGATAGTTTGGCGGGAACAGCCGGCCATTGTTGTGCAGGTCCTGCACGGTCGGCCGATATGGGGTCTGACGCGGAATCATGCCCGCCTGGCGTGGCAGTTTCGAGCCCTTGCGCAGGTTGCAGGGTGCACAGGCCGTCACGACATTTTCCCACGTTGTCTGTCCTCCGAGCGCACGCGGTGTCACGTGATCGAAGGTCAGATCATCCTCGCAGCCGCAATACTGGCATTCGAACCGGTCGCGCAGAAAGACGTTGAAACGGGTGAAGGCCGGAAAGCGCGATGGCTGCACATAGGATTTCAGGCAGACAACGCTCGGCAGTCGCATCGTGAAACTCGGCGAGGAGACCGACTGGTCATACTCGGCGATGATGTTGACGCGATCGAGGAACACGGCCTTGATTGCATCCTGCCAAGACCATAGAGACAAAGGATAATAACTCAGAGGGCGGTAGTCAGCATTCAGAACCAACGCCGGAAGAGACTGGGGTGATACTGCAATCGTCAAGTCAGTCTCCTGAACGATTCGAATTCCCTGCCCCTTCATACTAGGCGTATTGCAACAAGATTGTGAAGCCCTGAACGTTAACGGAGTTTCAAGTTTTTTGTCGCGCTGCAACGGGGCTTGCGTCGGAACGGACGCAAGTCGCGTAATAGGCCCAGAGCAGGCGTGCCGCAGCCGAACGATGCGGCTGCCATGCGGCCGAGATCTTCCGCATTGCCGCAGTGTTTGGTCGGTTCTCCAGCGTGAAGGCATGGCCGTAGGCGGCCTGAAGTGCGACGTCGCCGGCGGGGAAGATGTCGGGGTGGCCGCCGGCAAACAGAAGAAAGACTTCCGCCGTCCAGGCGCCAATGCCGCGCACGGCGCTCAATCTTGCAATGGCTGCCTCGGACGGGAGATGACGCAATTCGTCGAAATCGATCGCGCCGGAACAGGCTTCCGCCAAGGCGCGCAACGCCTGTGCCTTGGCACCGGACAGGCCAATCGCCCGCATCGCTCCATCATCGAGGGCAAGGATGTCGCCCGGAGCAACTGTAGCGACCGCTGCCACCAGCCGCCGCCAGATCGCATCGGCCGAAGCTCGCGACACCATCTGCGCGACGATGGAATAGGCCAGACCTTCATAATCAAACGGCGCGCTGCGCAGCGGGACAGTGCCTGCGAGGTTGGCGACATGGCGGAATTCGGGCACTGCTGCAATCAGCCGATCAATCGCATCGGCCAGATCGGTCTCGTTCAGGATCAGTGTCGAGCCCACTCAGAAGCGGTCCTTGCGCGCCCGGACCTCTGCAAACACTTCCCAGTCTTCAGCCGTCTCCATCCCAAGCAGGGTCCGGATTTCGCCTGATTGCGGCCGCAGGAACGGGCTGGTTGCCTTTTCGAGCCCGATCGTGGTCGGAGCAGTGAAGTTACCCTGGGAAACGGCGCTTTCGATAGCGGCAGCACGGTCGACAAGGGCCTGGTTGCCGGGTTCGATCGTCAGGGCGAAGCGGGCATTCGACAGCGAATACTCGTGGCCGAAATAGACCTTCGTTTCATCCGGCAGCGCTGCGAGTTTTGCAAGTGACGTCCACATGTCACGGGCAGGGCGTTCAAACAGACGACCGCAGCCGAGGGCGAACAGGGTATCGGCCGAGAAGAGGAGCCCGTCCTGCGGCAGATGGTAGCAGACATGGCCGGCCGTATGGCCGGGAGTCTCGATCACATCCACCGGATGACCGGCAAAATCGAAGCGGTCGCCGTCACCGACAGTCCGGTCGATACCTGGAATCCGGTCCTTCTCGTTGACCGGCCCGGTGATGGTGATACCGAACGCCGCTTTCAGTGCCAGATTGGCCTCGACATGGTCGGGATGATGATGGGTAGTGAAGATATCGGTCAGATGCCAGCCCCGGCGCTCGAGCGCGGCAAGAATGGGCGCTTCTTCCGGTGCGTCGATCGATGCCGTCCGCCCGCTCACGGGATCATGCATGAGAACGCCGTAATTGTCGCTGCGGCAGCGGAAGAGTTCAATTGCAAGCTCCGTCATCGTTCCGATCCTTGATATGTTCGTAGGGCCAGGGCGGCATTGATTCATTGTTGGGGCCTGAAAGTAGTGGCCCGAGACTTGAAGTCCAGCCCGCGACGGCTACATTCCGCCCATGCATACCGATATTGTCGACCTCAGGCAGTTTTACAATTCCCAGATCGGCCGCTTTGCCGAAGCGTCGATCAATGCCGCACTCGACCGGCTCTGGACGCGATTGCCGGAAGAGCGGCTGGTGGGGCTCGGTTATGCTCTGCCCTATCTCGAACATTTCAAGGCAGGCGCAGAACGCACTTTCGCCTTCATGCCGGCAGGTCAGGGTGCCATCAACTGGCCGCCCGGTTCGCTTTCGGCAACGGCGCTGGTGTTCGATGAGGAACTGCCGTTGCCGGATGCCTCTATCGACCGTTTCCTGCTCGTCCATTCGCTGGAATTTGCCGAGAATCCGCGCGAGATGCTGAAGGAAATCTGGCGAACACTCGCGCCCGGCGGGCGGTTGGTCATCGTCGTGCCGAACCGGCGCGGCGTCTGGGCCCGTTTCGAACATACGCCCTTCGGGGCGGGGCGGCCCTATTCGCGCGGTCAGCTGGTGACGCTGCTCAGGGAAACCAACTTTACGCCGGGCGCCTTTACGGATGCGCTTTTCTTTCCGCCCTACCGGACGCGTCCCTTTCCCGATCTCTTCTTCCGGATGGAGCGGATCGGTCGCCGGATCATGCCCTTTTTCTCGGGTGTCATTGCGGTGGAGGCTGAAAAGCGCCTCTATCAGGGACTGCCGGTCTTCGCGCGAGCATCGCGCCGCGTCTTTGCACCTGTCCTGTCGCCGCAAGGCATCCCTTCGGCCCGGCTTGGGGCACTCGACAAATAGCATGGCCTTGTCTATTGGCTCTGCCAACCGAAAAACCTCGGACAGAGCGCCATGACTGACATGCAATTCGAAAAGATCGCCCTGATCGGCATCGGCCTGATCGGATCGTCCATCGCGCGGGCCATTCGCGAGAAAGGGCTTGCGCGCGAGGTTGCCATTTCAACCCGCAGCTCGGAGACGCTGAAGCGGGCCGAGGAACTGGGGCTCGGTACGAGCTATCACACAAGTGCTGCCGAAGCTGCCGAAGAGGCCGATCTCGTCATCGTTTCGGTTCCGGTCGGTGCATCGGGTGCCGTGGCTGCCGAAATCGCAGTCGCCCTGAAGCCGGGTGCGATCCTGACCGATGTCGGCTCGACCAAGGCATCGGTGATCCAGCAGATGCTTCCGCACGTGCCGGATGGCGTCCATTTCATTCCGGGCCATCCGATCGCTGGTACCGAACATTCGGGCCCTGATGCCGGGTTTGCCGATCTTTTCCAGGGGCGCTGGTGCATTTTGACACCGGTTGCCGGTACTGCGCTCGAACCCCTGGCTAGGCTGAGGCTGTTCTGGGAAACGCTGGGTTCGAAAGTAGACGAGATGGAGCCCGAGCATCACGACAAGGTGCTGGCGATCGTTTCGCATCTGCCCCACATCATCGCCTACAATATTGTCGGAACGGCAGCGGATCTCGAAACGGTGACCGAATCCGAAGTCATCAAATATTCCGCGTCGGGCTTTCGCGATTTCACCCGTCTTGCCGCTTCCGATCCGGTCATGTGGCGCGACGTCTGCCTGCACAACAAGGACGCCATCCTGGAAATGCTGGCCCGGTTCTCGGAAGATCTCGCCTATCTCCAGCGTGCGATCCGCTGGGGCGAAGCCGACAAATTGTTCGATCTCTTCACCCGGACGCGCGCCGTGCGCCGCTCGATCATCGAGGCCGGGCAGGATACTGCCGCTCCCGATTTCGGCCGTCACATCAAAGGCGGCAATTGACTTTGCCGGGCGCGTTCGGCTTTCTTGTTATTTCCGGCCGAGCGACATGATCTTTTCGCGAATGAGGCGGGCCATGTTGCGGGTGTTGCTGTAGAGGTGCAGCTGGGTTGCGACCTGACGGGTGTCGCGGTCGGAGTTCGGCGTCAGCCCGATCACCAACGTTCCCATCTCCTCGCGCTCGGACCATAGCCGGCTCATGATCGGATGATCGGGCACGGCGCAGGAATCGGTCCGGACGATATTGGCGTCGTCGAGATGCCATTCGGTCAGATGCGCCGTCAGAAGCTTGCCGGGCGAGTATTTGGCATAGTCTTCGTTATAGGCCGTCTTCCAGGTGTAGGCTTCGCCGTTCATCATCAGCACGATCATGGAGGCGATCGCCTGACCTTCGAGGTCGATCGTATGAATGCGGGCGGCATCGATTTCGGCAAGATTGTTGACCGCCTCACGGGCAAAGGCGGCTCGATAACGATCAGACAGCATGGCGGAACGCTTCTTGCCCTTCCAGCCGGATGCTTCCAGAAGCAGGAACTCCTCCATGCGCGCCCGGATTTCCTGCGGCTGGCGTGCCACGACATATTCGGTGCGCCCCAGCTTCTCCAGATGGGACCATTGGCGCCGCATTTCTCGCATGTGGGACGAGCGAACATTGCGCTTGAGATAGGTTTCGCCATCCGCGAGGCTTTCGAGCATCGGCCGCCAATGCTGGTTGGTCACCGTGATCGGCATGTTGCGCGAAATCGCGATCGCCTTGGCAATGCGTGCGAACATGCCCCCCAAACGGATATCCGGTAGAACCAATACCCTGGGCAGCCGGTTGCCGGCCTTGCCGAGTGCATCGAAGAAGTTGTCGAGGGTTTCGGCGGCATTTTCCGCATCAACGAGTGGGGTTCCGATCGGGCCGAACGGGTTGGCCCAGGCCCGGATGATCGGTGTTCCAATGGAAAAGCCCGGCTTTTCGATCGAATACGGCATCAGCAAACGCAGCCGGCTGCGGGCGCCGTCTTCATCACGGATGATGGCGAGGTTGATATCCTTGTCCTCGAGCCGCGGCATGGCCGGGGCAAGGAAACGGCTGGTGAAGAACACGTTCGGTTCCACCGCACGATTGGAGAGAAAGTCCAGCTCTTCCTGCAGGCCATAGCCGGCGGTAGCGGGATAGAGCGAAAGCGTGCGGCCTGCCTTGGTCGTTTCAAGGGTCTGCAGCGGTATCGGACGCGGTTCGGGGCGGCCGATCTCTCCATGAGCCAATTCGAGCGAAGCATTGAACGCTTCTTCGTGAAAGGTGGGAGCGTGAGCCATGAGCACTATTCCTTCGAACCGTCTGCCGCGACAGGATGCCGGGCAAAGGCAAAGAGGGTAATGGAAAGCCGGTTGCGCACCGCAAGATGGAGCATGATTGCCTCGATCCACATCGCACCTGCTGCAGCGAGAGCCGCACCTTCGATCCCGAGCATCGGAACGAGAAGAAGGTTGAGGATGATGTTGGCGGCAAGGGCGACGGCATAGAGCTTGACGCAGAGGATCTGTTCACCGGCCATGGTGAGAAGCGATTCCGCCGGCCCGACCAGCGATCGTCCGAGCACGCCCAGGAACAGGATCACCATCACATCGAAACCGCTCACGAAACCCGATCCGAACATGGAGAGCAGGAATTTGCCGAACAGCAGGGCCGTTAGCCCCACCGCAAGGACCGGCCAGAAGGTCCAGCGCGTGCTGCTGAGCGCGAATCTTGCGAGCCCGGAGCGGTCTTCTGCAGCATAGAGAGCGGAGAACTGCGGTCCCGATGCCGCCTTGACCGAGAACATCACGAACTGGACGAAGGCAATCGTCTTGGAGGCGGCAAAATAGATGCCCACTTCGCCGGGCGGTAGGAAGAGGCCAGTGACAACAGTGTCGGAATTGGTAAGCAGGAAGCCGAAGCCTTCGATGAGGAAGATCGGCAGGGCCACCCGCACCCAGGCACCAAATTCCACCCGTCTCGGGCCGGTTTCAAAGGTCTTCCTCAGCCGGTGATCGATGTTGAAGAACTGCACGACCGTCGTCAGGTAGGTTGCGGCAAGCCCCGCGGTCATGGCCGTCACGGCAGTCTTCGGTTCGCCGAAATGGACAAAACCGATCATGAAGACGAGAATGAGCAGTGGACGGATGATGTAGGTCGGCGAGAGTGCAATCAATGCCCAGGAGTTGGCCCGGGCGGTGCCCTCCATCGTATCGCCAAGCGCGATCATCGGCAGGATGAAGAGGCCGATCGTCAATGGAATGAGATAGTAGGATTCGATTGTTTCGCCAAACAGCGACAGGGCGAAATAGCCAAGAAGCGCGACGGTGCTGGACGAAACCAGCGCGAAGATCCGCGCCGTCGTTGTCAGCCCGCGGACCTGATCGATATCGTTGTTGGTGACGAATTCTGGCAGGAAGCGGATCTGGGCTGAATGGAAGCCCAGGCAGGACAGGTTGCCGACGAGAATGACGAGAACCCAGACGAAGACGAAGATGCCATATTCATGCTCGCCCATCATGCGGGCCATGATGATCTGCGAAACGAAGGCAATGGCTGCTGAAATGACCCGGATCACGAAGGCGATCAGCGCCATGCGGCTGGCGGCGCCATTGGCGTCCTTCGCGCCCAGTCGCGCACGCAGACGTGAGGCAAGGGCGAAGGTTCGCCGAATGCTCTTCTCCGGCAGATCCGCTTCGGATGCCTGGACCACGGTCATGATACGCGATACTCGATTCGTTGACGCAAAAAGGACTGTCCCCTTCTGCCACATCGAAGTTAAGAAACGGTTCGACAGCGTGCCACGGGCGAGTTCCCGAACGGAAAACCTGGTCAGTTGATATCGTCGGGCAACATTGGAAGGGCCGCGATCTCGACCCCTTCCTCGATCAGCGCTTCGGCTTCTTCCGGTGTCGCCTTGCCGATCAGCCCGCGGGCTTCGGCTTCGCCATAATGGATTTTTCGAGCTTCCTCAGGGAACCGCTCGCCGACATCTTCGGCATTGGCCTTGATCTCGTTGACGATCTCCCGCAGGCGTCCGATCATTTCCTTGTGAGCATTGTCCATCACAAGGGCCTGCGTTGCCTCTTTCTGGCGTCCCGTGGTGACATTCGGCGCCATCAGCATCTTGGAGACAGAGGCCGAGCCGCAAGCGGGGCAGGTGATCAGCCCGCGCTCCGTCTGGGAATCGTAATCGGCGCTCGAGGCGAACCAGCCTTCGAACTTATGATCGCGATCACATTGAAGCGAATAATGAATCACCGTTCTGTACCGTTCAGATCAGAGCGACTGCAGGCTGAAATCGCGGGCATTCTTGAGGTTGGGGATCTTGGCGCGCGCATCGGCGGTTTCGGCCAGATCGATCTCGGCCGTGATCACCGCTTCACCCGTGCCTCCAGCCTCAGCCAGGATGCGGCCCCAGGGATCGACGATCAGCGAATGGCCATAGGTTTCGCGCCCATCCTCGTGCAGACCCGCCTGGGCCGCAGAGATCAGGAAGGCACCGTTTTCAATGGCGCGGGCCCGGGTCAGAACGTGCCAGTGCGCTTCACCGGTCTGACGGGTGAAGGCGGCCGGGGCTGTGAGAATCTGGCTGCCGGCGAGTGCTTCGGTGCGGAACAGTTGCGGAAAGCGCAGGTCGTAACAGATCGCAAACGCCAGACGGGCAAAGGGAAGCCCAATGCTGACCGCATTTTCGCCGGGACGATAGACGGCGCTTTCGCGCCAGCTCTCGCCATTGTCGAGATCGACATCGAACATATGGATCTTGTCGTAACGGCAAAGCACGGATCCATCGGGCGCAAACAGGAAGGCGCGATTGGCGATCTTGCCGTCATCAAGCGCGATCGCTGTCGAGCCGATATGGAGATAGATGCCGAGTTCACCAGCAAGCTTTACTGCGCGGGCGACGATAAGATCGTCCTTTTCAGACCGCAGAACCGCGAGCAGTCCCTTGCGGTCCTTCTGGACGGCACCGGTCATCTCTGGCGTCTGGACGTAGAGGGCGCCCTCGGCCTTTGCCTGGCGCACGAGCGCTTCCATGCGATCGGCATTGATCTCGGGATCAACACCCGAGCACATCTGAACGGCAGCAACTTTGACCATGATTACCTCGCCAGCATCGGATCGAGCTTGCCGGCGCGATCAAGCGCATGCAGGTCATCGCAACCGCCGACATGGTCTCCATTGATGAAGATCTGCGGGAAGGTGTTGCGGCCATGGGCCTTTTCGATCATTTCGGAGCGGATTTCCGGGCGTCCCGTGGCATCATGTTCGACGAAATCCACGCCCTTGTCCGCCAGAAGAGCCTTGGCGGATGCGCAATAGCCGCAGAACTGGCGTGTATAGATGATCACCTGTGCCATAGGACCTTCCTGTTTGACCGCGACAATGGGCCTTAGCCTGTCACGACCTGTCATATAATCCCTGGTGCGACCATTGCAAAGGTCAGGACCGAGACATTTGCTGCACCAGCGCGCAGCAGAACCTTGGTTGCGGCGGAGGCTGTGGCTCCCGTCGTATAGACGTCATCGACAAGAACAAGGCGACGACCGATGATGTTCGGGAGTGCTTGCTCCGGAACCGAAAATGCGCCTTTGAGATTCTGCTGCCGTGCCGTTTTGCGCAAGCCGACCTGCCGTTCGGTGGAGCGGGAACGATAAAGAACCGTATCGAGCGCGGGAATGGCGGTGAGAGCGGAAAGGGCGCGGCTCAATTCGGCTGCCTGATTGTAGCGTCGTGAAAGGCGCCGCATTCGATGCAGCGGCACGGGCACAAGCCCGTCGCAATCGGCCAGAATGTCGGTACCGGCGCGCTGCATCCACCGCGCCATCATTGGCGCGAGTTCGGTCCGGTCACCATATTTCAGTGCATGGACCAGTTCGCGCGCCGGACCCTCGAAAAGGCAAGCCGAGCGCAAGCGGCTAAAAACCGGAGGGTTGGCGATCGCTTCCGGCGACAGCGCACCGCCGCCGTAATCATAGGGAAAGGGTGTACCCAACACATCGCAGAAGGGTCGCTCGATCAGCGTCAGGCCAGACCAGCAGGTTGGACACAGTGCGCCATGTTGGGCCTGCATGCGCCCGCAGGAGGGACATGCGGGCGGAAACAGAAAATCAGCAATTGGATGGGCGGCAAAGGAGATGCTCTTGCGGAACCGATCCGCCAGGCCAGATCCGAGGCTCTGTTTGGTTTCTCCGTCCAGCCGCATTTATCCTGTTTAGCTGCAGCCCTTGGCCGCATAAGCCTGGTTGATAGCGTCAACCTTGCCCTTGGCAGAGGCCACCGCGGCTTCCTGATCCTTGCCGCGCATGGAGGCCACCGGCACGTGGATCACGGCCATCGCAGCCTGATCCTGCTGGGCGGCGCGCAACTGCGCTTC
This sequence comes from Fluviirhizobium alvei, assembly GCF_030551875.1. GTDB lineage: Bacteria > Pseudomonadota > Alphaproteobacteria > Rhizobiales > Rhizobiaceae > Rhizobium_E > Rhizobium_E alvei. The sequence goes on from NZ_JAUOZU010000008.1 coordinate 178,937, forward strand.
CTCGACTCTTGCGAGTTCGGCAGCCGCGGCGACCTTTTCGGACGACAGTTGCGGGCACTCCATAGCCATGTACGGATCGGCTGAAACTGCCACAGCCTGGATATCATCCGGCATCTTGGCGCAACCGGCCGCCAGCAGGGCGAGGAGGAGAAAGCTTTTCTTCATGAGAACGAACTCGAATTTCTGAACAGAGGATCTTACGCCAGACAGGGGCGTTCAGATCATTTTTCACGCCTTGTCGGGATTTGCAATTGGCAATCGGCAATTGATTGGTGGCCCGTTCCAGGAAACGCGACCGTCAGGGATGTAATTCGAGTGCGATGGGTTTTGGCGCAGCCGGTGGCGCCAGGGGATAGGCTTCCTCGATGACGTAGGGTCCGCCGCCAACCGAATCGCGGGAGGACATCAGCACGAACCGCGGAACGACAAAGGGGCCTGCGGCAAAATTTCCCCGTCCGGTCAGATAATGAACCACATCATCAACGCGGGCACCCTTGAGGCGCGCAAGCGTGACATGCGGAGTGAACTTGCGTGGATCAGCCGACAGACCCAGCCGCTGGCAGATCCGTTCTATCTCGCCCTGCAGTGCCATCAGGTCCGGCGAGGACATCACACCAGCCCAGATACTGTGCGGTTTCTTGGAGCCGAAAAAGCCGGTGCCGCTGAGGGTCAGCGAAAATTGCCGCCGGTTGACCCTGTCGAGTGCGGCGGCGACTTCGTCTGCCGTCCGATGATCGATGTCGCCGATGAAGCGGAGAGTGATATGGTAATTCTCGCGATCGATCCACCGGGCTCCCGGCACGCCGCCCCGCAACAGCGAAAGGCTCATGGCCACGCTCTGCGGAATTTCGAGGGCGATGAACAATCTCGGCATGACGAGCTCCTCGAATCGCTTCTTGAGCCTTCAGCGAATCATTGATCCTGCTGCAGCGCAATCCCCGAAATTTATTTTGCACTGCAAGCAGGGCGATCAGGGTTTGAGCGTCGCCAGGAATTTTTCCGCCGTCGGCAGGAATTTTTCGGCCATCACGGCTGTTCCAGCCCCGTTGGGATGCATGCGATCCTTGAGCTGGTTCTCAGGCTTGAGCGTCACGCCATCGAGAAAGAACGGGTAGAAGGTGAGGTTATGTTTTTCGGCAAGCTCTTTGAAGATCGGGTTGAAGCGGGCTTCGTATTCGCTGCCCATGTTGGGTGGCGCCAGAATTCCGGCCAGGAGCACCGGAATGCCGCGCTCCTTCAACCTGAGGATCATGGCCTCGATGTTCTTTCGGCTCTCTTCCGGTGAAAGGCCACGCAGGGCATCGTTGGCGCCCAGCTCCAGGATCACGCCATCGGTGCCGTCCGGCACCGACCAGTCGATCCGGGCAAGCCCATCGGCGCTGGTGTCACCGGAAACGCCGGCATTCGCGATCACGACATCGTGACCCTTCTGCTTGAGCAATGTTTCGAGACGGGCTGGAAAGGCTTCTTCGGGCGGCAACTCGTAGCCAGCCATCAGCGAATCCCCGAAGCCGACGAGGTTGAACGTCCGGGCTTCAGCGGTTCCAATCGTGAGCAAGGCCGAAAATATAGCTGCCGCTAGAACTTTAAATCGCATGCCGGTTCTCCTACCTTCCCACTACCATCGATATTCCGGTTATATAGGACGACTTTGCGTGGATGAAACCGTCATTGAACTGAAGGCTGCCGATCTGACGCTCGGCACAGCCGCAAGTGCCGTTCATGTCTTGAAGGGCATCGATCTCTCGGTCGGCAAGGGGACATCAAACGGTATCACAGGTCCTTCCGGTTCGGGAAAATCGACGCTTCTGATGGTGCTTGCCGGCCTCGAACGGCTCGATCGCGGTGAGCTTCATATTGCAGGACAGGCATTGCATGATGCCGATGAGGATACGCTCGCAGCCTTTCGTGGCCGCAATATCGGTATCGTCTTTCAGTCGTTCCATCTCATTCCGAACATGACCGCGATCGAAAATGTTGCTGTTCCGCTTGAACTTGCCAATGTTCCGGATGCTTTTTCGATTGCGCGCAAGGAACTGGAAGCCGTTGGCCTTGGCGAGCGGCTGGACCATTATCCGGGCCAGCTTTCGGGTGGCGAACAGCAACGCGTCGCTATTGCGCGCGCGCTCGCACCGTCGCCCACCCTGTTGATCGCCGACGAGCCGACCGGCAATCTCGATGGCGAAACCGGTCGGCAAATCGCCGATCTTATCTTCTCCAAACAGGCGGAGCGCAGCATGACGCTGGTTCTTGTCACCCATGACCCTGCACTCGCCGCGCGCTGCCAACGCCAGATTCGCATCCGTTCCGGCCAGATCGTGGATGCGGGTGTCTGATGCGGCAGCTTATCCGGATCATTGCGAGCTTGCCGCTGGCGCTCAGACTGGCCCTGCGCGAAATGCGCGGCGGGGTCAGCGGCTTTTATATCTTCATTCTCTGCATCGTGCTGGGAACGGCAGCGATTGCCGGCGTCAATTCCGTGGCGCGTTCGATGACCAGCTCGATCGATTCGCGGGGCCGCGAAATCCTGGCCGGCGATATCCGTTTCGAACTGAAGCAGCGCGAAGCATCGGCCGATGAACGGGCCTGGCTCGACAGTCTCGGCCAGGTTGCCGTCGCCTCCAACCTCCGCTCCATGGTTCGTCGTTCCGACAAGACCAACCAGGCTCTCGCGGAAGTGAAGGCAGTTGACGGGGCCTATCCGCTTTATGGAACATTCACGGCAGAGCCGAACCAGCCGTTGAAGGAGCTGATCGGCGAGAAGGACGGCACGTTCGGCGCCCTCGCACAGCCGATGCTGCTCGACCGTCTGGACCTCAAGATCGGTGACAGGATCCTGCTGGGCGACCTCGAACTCGTCATCCGCGGCACGGTGGTCAACGAGCCTGACCAGCTTTCCGATGGTTTCGGATTTGCCCCGAGGCTTCTCGTTTCACGTGAAGCACTTGCCAAGACCGGACTTGTGCGAACCGGAAGCCTGGTCGATAACAATTACCGTATCAAGCTCGACAGCCCCGCCTTGCCGGCACGGCTGATCCGGCAGGAGGCCAACCAGAAATTCCCCGAAGCCGGATGGTCGATCCGTTCGGCTGCGAATGCGGCGCCGTCGCTGACGCAGAATATCGACCGCTTTTCGGATTTCCTGACCCTCGTCGGCCTGGCAGCGCTTGCTGCCGGCGGTGTCGGCGTCGCCAATGCGGTCAGCGCCTTTCTCGATCGCAAGCGCCAGGTCATTGCCTCCTTCAAGAGCCTCGGCGCGCCGGGCCATCTGATCCTGTCGATCTATATGATCCAGATCCTGGCCATTGCGACGATCGCGATTCTCATCGGTCTGGTGCTTGGAGCAATGATCGCGCCGGTCGCGGGCTACTTCCTTGCTTCCTACCTGCCGGTCGATACGGGGCTTGCCATCTATCCTTCGGCACTGGGTGCTGCGGCGCTCTTCGGCTATCTGACAGCGATTGCCTTTTCAATCTTGCCGCTCGGCCGCGCCCGTCTCATCCGCGCGACCGAACTTCTGCGCGCTCAAGGCTATGAAGGCTGGCGCAGTGTGCCGCTACGCTACTATGTGGCCGCGGCGATGGCTTTTCTCGCGATCACGGGCCTTGCCGTCGTAACCTCCGGCGACCGGTTCATCGCGCTTGTTTTCATCGGTTCGACGGCCCTCGCCTTCATCGTTCTCCGGCTGGTGGCGATGCTGGTGGCATTGCTCGCGCGCCGGGCGCCACGGACCCGCTCGCCATCGCTCCGGCTGGCGCTCGGCAACATCCACCGGCCGGGTGCCCTGACGGCGCCGGTCGTGCTTTCGCTTGGGCTTGGCCTGACTTTGCTTGCTGCACTTGCCCTCATCGAAGGCAATCTCCGCGGCAATCTGTCTGGTGCGCTGGCCGAGAAGGCACCGAACTTCTTCTTCGTCGATATCCAGAGCAAGGATGTCGACGGTTTCCGAACGCTCGTCAGGGAAAACGCGCCCAAAGGCAACATTGTCGAAGTGCCGATGTTGCGTGGCCGTATCCTCGCTTTCAACGGCCAGGATGTGCAGAAGCGCAATGTGCCGCCGGAAGCGCGCTGGGTGCTGCAGGGCGACCGTGGCATTACATATGCAGAGACAATGCCGGTCAATTCCTCGCTGGCCGAGGGCAAATGGTGGGCGCCCGACTATAGCGGTGAGCCGCTCGTCTCCTTTGCGGCCCAGGAAGCCGGAGAACTCGGGCTCAAGGTCGGCGATACCGTGACGGTCAATGTCCTCGGGCGCAACATCACGGCGCGCATTGCCAATTTCCGCCATGTCGAATGGCGGTCGATGTCGATCAATTTCGTCATGGTGTTTTCGCCCAATACGTTCCGCGGCGCGCCGCATGCGTGGTTGGCGACGCTGACCGCCCCAGGCGCGACAGCTGCGGAGGATGCCAAAGTCATGCGCGCGGTCGCCAATGCCTATCCCGGCATCACCAGCATCCGCGTCAAGGATGCGCTGGATGTGGCGGCGACCATCGTCGGGCAGCTGGCTGTGGCGATCCGGGCTGCCTCGACGGTGGCGCTGGTGGTTTCGGTTCTGGTGCTGGCGGGTGCGATCGCTGCCGGCAACCGGGCGCGCATTCACGATGCGGTGGTGCTGAAAACGCTCGGAGCCCGCCGATCCATGCTGGTTCGCGCCTATCTCATCGAATATGTCCTGCTTGGGCTCGCCGCATCGGTCTTCGCGCTCGGTGCCGCCACGGCTGCATCCTGGTATGTGGTGACGCAAATCATGGATCTGCCCTTCACCTTCCTGCCGGCGACAGCGCTTGTAACGCTTGTGATCGCGCTTGCAGTTACGGCGGGGACGGGGCTTGCCGGAACATGGACGGTTCTCGGACAGAAGGCGGCGCCGATGCTCCGGGAACTTTGATGTAGTGTTCCGAACGGCAATTCAGGGATGCAATTGCTTTCGCATTTGTCATGCAAAAGCCCTTGCCACCGTGTTTGCAAAGACCCATATTCGGTCCATGCTAGCTGGAGCTCCGCAGCGGCAACACGGGTGCTGACCGCAATTCCGGGTCACTGATCCTGTTCCGTGCGTTCAATCGGGGCTTTGAGAGAGGAAAACATGTCTGATTTCAGGGATTTCCAAACCCGGACGACGAGTGGCATCGATATTCGCAGTGCCGCTGAGATCGATCAGGGTCTGCGCGCCTATATGCTCAAGGTTTACAACCTTATGGCGCTTGGCGTCGCGCTCACCGGTCTCGTCGCCTATGCCTTCGCCGAAATGGCAGGAACGGCCACGAACCTTACCGCCTTCGGTCAGGCGATCTACATGAGCCCGCTGCGCTGGGTCATCCTGCTTGCGCCGCTTGGGCTTGCCTTCTTCATGGGCTTCCGCCTGCATGCGATGAGTGAGGCTGCCGCCCAGATCACCTACTGGATCTATGCGGCGCTGGTCGGCGCATCGCTGTCGAGCATCTTCCTGGTCTATACAAACGCCTCGATCGTGCAGACCTTTGCCGTGACCGCAGCCTCCTTCGGCGCCCTGTCGCTTTACGGCTACACCACCAAGCGCAGTCTGTCGGGCATGGGCACGTTCCTGATGATGGGCCTGTTCGGTCTGATCATCGCCTCGGTCGTGAACATCTTCCTGCAGTCGTCGGCACTCAACTTCGCCGTATCGGTGATCGGCGTGCTGGTGTTTGCCGGCCTGACCGCCTGGGATACCCAGCAGATCAAGGAAATGTACCTCGAATCGGATGATTCCGAGACGATGGGCAAGAAGGCCATCATGGGCGCACTGACGCTTTACATGGACTTCATCAACCTGTTCCTGTTCCTGCTTCGCTTCCTCGGCGACCGCGAATAAGCTACGACAAGATATGGTTTACAGGGGCGGCAGCGATGCCGCCCTTTTGCATGGGAACAGATCAATGAAGATCAATATCCGCGATGCGGCTGCCACGGATGTGGCTACGATTACTGCAATCTACCGCGAATCGGTGCTCAACGGTGTCGGGACCTACGAGCTCGATCCACCCGACGAGGCTGAAATGGCAAAGCGCTTCGCCTCGATCACCGGGCAGAATTTTCCCTATCTGATCGCCGAAAACGATCAGGGCGTGGTCATGGGTTATGCCTATGCATCGCCATTCCGCACCCGCCCTGCCTATCGTTATCTGGCGGAAGATTCCATTTATGTGGCGCCGGATGCGCGCGGTATGAATGTCGGCGGACAATTGCTCGACGCCCTGCTCAGCCGCTCGGCAGCACTCGGCCTGCGGCAGATGGTGGCCGTGATCGGCGGACCCAACCCCGCCTCTGTCGCCCTGCATGAAAAGGCGGGTTTCAAGCATTGCGGCCGCATGCCGGCTACCGGGCTGAAATTCGGCCAATGGCTCGATACGGTTATCATGCAGATCGAACTCGGCGAGGGGGCGTCCACCATCCCTTCGGCAGAACCCGATCTCAAGGGTTACTGATCACTGGTCTGCGAGCTTCATTTCGGGATCATAGTCCTTGCCCGGAACATCCTTCACCACGGCCTGACCGGCGATCATCTGGCCGGTCACGCTGTTGAAGGTCAGGCTCGGCGAGCCATGAAGCTCCCAGCCCTTGTTGAGGGCTGCCGTGATGCGGTGGCAGAAGCTTGAATCGTCCGGGCCGGTCAGGAACCGATAGACTTTCATTCCGATTTCATCCCCTTGTTGATTTGCCTGACACGCGCGAGCAATCTCAGCGCCTGTTCGAAATGCAGCCGTTCGACCATGCTGCCGTTGATGTTGATTGCATTGCTTTTCTCGTTACCCGGCTGTGAGAAGGCTGCAACGATCAATTCCGCTTCGGCGATTTCGCGGTCCGACGGGCGGAAATGCTGGTTTGCACCGGCAATCTGGGCCGGGTGAATGAGCATCTTGCCATCAAAGCCCATCGCGCGGCCCTGCAGGCACTCGGCTTCAAAGGGGCCGAGGTCGCGGAATTCGTTCGATACGGAATCGATAACCGTCAGGCCGAATGCGCGGCCCGCCAACACCACCTGCATCAGGTAGGGGATCAGATAGGTGCGGGCCGGATCCGGCAGGACGCCGGTATCCTTGCGCAGATCGTTGAGACCGACGACCAGGCAATCGAGCCGCCCGCCCGACGTCCGACCGGCTTCTGCGATCGAACCGGCATTGAGTATCGCGAGCGGCGTTTCCATCATCGCCCAGATCCGCAACGTCTCCGGAGCATCGTTCTCCGCTAGATAGGATGCCATGTCGAGAATATCGTCCCGCGCGCGGACTTTCGGCAGCAGCACCGCATCGGGGCGCACCTCGAGGATCAGCTCGCAATCAGCCCGATAGTGGGGGGAGGCGGCATCGTTGATCCTGACGATCACTTCCCGGTCGCCATCCTGCCGGTTGCTGAAGTAGTCGCGGATATTGCGTCGGCCCTCTTCCTTCATGTCTTCGGCCACAGCATCCTCGAGATCGAGGATCACGGCATCGGCCTCAAGGCTCGTCAGCTTGGCGATGGCGCGCGGATTGGAGGCCGGCAGGCAAAGCACGGAGCGGCGCGGGCGTGCGGGATGCATGTCTGAAAAAGTCACCATAACCGTTCTATGGCCGGATTTTCGACCGACTTCAAGGATAAGTGAGCGGCAAGCCTCTTGCAAAAGAGCCGTTCCTGTCCCACATTGTGGTCATGGAAAGGGTGAATCCCATGAAAAGCATACGTTCTTTCTTGCTGACACTTGCGGGCCTGACATTCGTTGCCGTCACCGCGCTCTTTACTGCCTCGCTTGGTCTTGCGATCGCCGGCATCGTTTCGGTTCTGATCCTCGGTCAATGGCTGTCGACGGTGCTGACAGGCGGAGATGCGCGTCCCGTGCGCGTTTACGCTCGCAGCCGCCGGACACAACGCGATGACATGCGCGTCTGGAACGATGGCAAGGGCACGATCATCGACATGTGATTGACATGGCCGGGTGCGCCCAGGCCGATGAAAGGCGGTGCCATTGGGCCGCCTTTTTTGTTGCCCGGCGTTTGCCGCCGATCTAAGACAGACCATGCTTAACGGATACGAGACGATGCATTTTCAGGGGACTGCCAACTATATTGCCGACAAGGACCTGATGATTGCCGTCAATGCCGCCATCCGGCTGGAGCGGCCGTTGCTCGTCAAGGGCGAGCCGGGTACCGGCAAGACGGAGCTGGCACGGCAGATCGCCGAGGGGCTTGGTCTCGAACTCATCGAATGGAACATCAAATCCACCACCAAGGCGCATCAGGGTCTCTATGAATATGATGCTGTCTCGCGCCTGCGCGACAGCCAGCTGGGGGACGAGCGCGTCCACGACATTTCCAACTATATCCGTCGCGGCAAGCTCTGGGAGGCATTTGCGGCCGGTCGCAAGGTGGTCCTGCTGATCGACGAGATCGACAAGGCCGACATCGAGTTTCCCAACGATCTGTTGCAGGAACTCGACCGGATGGAGTTCCATGTCTATGAGACCGGCGAAACCATCCGTGCCGATGTGCGTCCGATCGTCATCATCACATCCAACAACGAGAAGGAACTGCCGGATGCCTTTCTGCGCCGCTGTTTCTTCCACTATATCCGCTTTCCGGATGCCGACACTTTGGCGGCGATCGTCGAGGTTCATTATCCGGGCATCAAGAAGCGTCTGTTGAGTGAAGCCTTGACCCGCTTTTTCGAGATCCGGGAAACGCCGGGGCTGAAGAAGAAGCCGTCGACATCCGAAGCGCTCGACTGGATCAGGCTGCTCGTGTCCGACGATGTCGAGCCCGAGACCCTTGCCGCCTCCGACAAGAATGCGCTGCCCAAACTGCATGGTGCGCTTCTGAAGAACGAGCAGGATGTGCATCTGTTCGAACGCCTGGCCTTCATGGCGCGGCGCGAGATGCGCTAGGGCGGGGAGCCCTGAGCAAGCTTTTCGCCCGTAACGCGTTGCTTCCACCAGATTGATATTCGCTTTCACCCGGTATAGAGAAGAACCGTGGTGATTTGCCGGCCGGCTTGCAGCCACGTTAAACAAATCGCTAAATAGGGCCACCGCATCCGGGGACCAGTCGCGATCTGTTTGACGCCGGCATTCTTGGAGTAACCCGATGCCCATCAAGATTCCCGACCAGTTGCCCGCATTCCAGACCCTTCTGCAGGAAGGCGTTCCTGTCATGACGGATTCCGTTGCGATCCGGCAGGATATCCGTCCGCTGCAGATCGGACTGCTCAACCTCATGCCCAACAAGATCAAGACCGAGATCCAGATCGCGCGTCTTGTCGGCGCTTCGCCGCTACAGGTGGAACTGTCGCTGATCCGGATCGGTGGTCATCGGTCGAAAAACACGTCCGAGGACCATCTCCTGTCCTTCTACAGCACCTGGGACGAGGTGAAGGATCGCAAGTTCGACGGTTTCATCATCACCGGCGCTCCCGTCGAACTGCTCGATTATGAGGACGTGACCTACTGGGACGAGATGAAGGCGATCTTCGACTGGACGGAAACCAATGTCCATTCGACGCTCAACATCTGCTGGGGGGCGATGGCGGCGATCTATCACTTCCACAAGGTGCCGAAATATACGCTGACGGAAAAAGCCTTCGGCGTCTATCGTCACCGGAACCTCAACCCGGCATCGCCTTATCTGCTCGGTTTTTCCGATGATTTCGCCGTGCCGGTGAGCCGCTGGACTGAAATCCTGCGCAAGGATATCACTCCGTCGAGTGGCCTTGAGGTGCTGATGACCTCACATGAGACCGGCGTATGCCTTGTGCATGAGAAGCGCGGCAATCGCCTCTACATGTTCAACCATGTCGAATATGACTCGACCTCGCTTGCGGATGAGTATTTTCGCGACAAGGCGGCCGATGTCGACATCAAGCTTCCGGCCAATTATTTTCCGGATGACGATCCGTCCAAGGTGCCGCTCAACCGCTGGCGCAGCCATGCGCATCTCCTGTTCGGCAACTGGATCAACCAGGTCTATCAGACGACCGAGTACGACCTCGACAAGGTTGGGATAAAGGTCCAGTCGCAGGAAGAGGCGTAAGGAAAATTGGTTGGTTTGGACGACTACTGGCGAAAGGACAGTTACGATCGGCTGGAGATCGTACTCGAGAACCTTGCCAAAAGTGCCCAGGCCGACCTTTTCTCTGACTACATACACTATCTTGATTTGAGGCGTCGGGGGTTGAGGAAACAAGCTCTCGCTTCCGCAGAAAAGTTTGTCTGTTTCTACAAGAATGATCCATTCGAGATCAGGCAAAGGGTCTTTTGGGAATTGTTCCGGTGCACCGAACCCTATTGGGACTCGTGGCCAGCGGGGCGCGGTTGGCTATTTCCGGGCAACATTGAGCAAAAGTTGGTCTCTCCGATGTTCGAGGAGTGGCGCCAAAGAGAGCCAAAAAACGTCAACGCCTGGCTTTACCCACTTCATGGCCAACTGGAATGGCGCTCCGATATTGCCTTTATGCTGGAGCCAAACAATCCACGTTGCCAGTTCGCTGAACTTACTCGAATAGGCGCAGCAATTGGCTTTGCGCTTCATGAACTCGACCATATAGGCTTTATTCTGGCCTCCCCCGACGAGTTTTCTGAGGTTATCAGCGCCTTGGTGGCCGTTGCTGAAGCCATTGGTCCCGATCTGAGCGATGTAGCCCATGAAACTCTTGTTTGGCTGCATGCCTTGCGTGATATTCTAACGGAGGACGATGGTGATCTGAGGCCATTGATCAGGGCGCGTGGAATCAAGCAACCCGAGATTACACCGCTGTATATGCCGCTTCTCTGGTTCCGCCACACTCCACAGCTTTGGAGTTACTGACATGTTCATCCCCTTCTTCCTCGAACTCAAGGCAGCCAAGGTTCCCGTTACATTGCGGGAGTTCCTGACGCTGATGGAGGGGATGGACCAGCATATAGCCGATTATGATCTCGAGGCTTTCTATTTCCTTGCCCGCGCGGCGCTGGTCAAGGATGAGCGTTTCATCGATCGATTCGACCGCGTTTTTTCCCATTGTTTCAAGGGTGTCGGTGCCATCGGCGGCAACGAGGGATCCCCGGTCGATGTGGCGGAGATTCCGACCGAATGGCTGATGCGGCTTGCGGACAAGCACTTGAGCGACGACGAGAAGAAGCTGATCGAGAGCCTTGGCGGCTTCGAAAAGCTGATGGAGACGCTCAAACAGCGTCTGGCCGAACAGAAGGAGCGCCACCAGGGCGGCAGCAAGTGGATCGGCACGGCCGGCACCTCGCCTTTTGGCGCCTATGGCTACAATCCCGAAGGGGTGCGCATCGGCCAGAATGAAAGCCGCAACCGTCGCGCCGTCAAGGTCTGGGACGAACGGGCCTTCAAGAATCTCGATGACAGCGTCGAACTCGGTACCCGCAACATAAAGGTTGCGCTGAAGCGTCTGAGACGCTGGGTGCGCGATGGTGCCGACGAGGAGCTCGATCTCGACAATACGATCCGCGCAACAGCCGAACATGGCTGGCTTGACATTCAGACACGGCCCGAACGGCGCAACAAGATCAAGCTCCTGATGTTCTTTGATATTGGCGGCTCGATGGACGATCACATCAAGATCGCCGAAGAGCTGTTCTCCGCTGCCAAATCGGAGTTTCGCCAGCTCGAATATTTCTACTTCCACAATTGCATCTATGAGGGCGTCTGGAAGGACAATTTCCGCCGCAGAGCCTCGATGATGCCGACCGAGGACGTGCTGCGCACCTATGGGCCCGATTACAAGGTGATCTTTGTCGGCGACGCGGCGATGAGCCCCTATGAGATCATGATGGCGGGTGGTTCGGTCGAGCACTGGAACCGCGAACCGGGGCTGATCTGGATGAACCGGGTCACCGGTCATTTTCGCAAGTCGGCCTGGCTCAATCCGCTACCGGAGGCCCATTGGGGCTATACCCAGTCCGTCGGGATCATGCGCGATCTGATGGCGGGCCACATGTATCCGCTCACCCTCGGCGGGCTTGAGGCTGCGGCAAAAGAATTGTCGCGCTGAAGCGATGATCCTATATAGAAGCGGAACACAGCCGGAGCATGACCATGACCGAAGCCGCCAAGACCACCATCGACCAGAGTGAAGTCGACCGTTTTTCCGCCATGGCTGCGGAATGGTGGAGCCCGACCGGAAAGTTCCGGCCGCTGCACAAGTTCAACCCGGTCAGGCTGCAATATATTCGCGACCATGCATCGGCGCATTTCGGGCGTGACCCGAAAGCACACCGGCCGCTCGAAGGGTTACGTCTGCTCGATATCGGCTGCGGCGGCGGTCTCCTGTCCGAGCCGATGGCGCGTATGGGCGCCAATGTGCTGGGTGCCGATGCGTCCGAACGCAATATCGGCATTGCCTCGACCCATGCGGCGCAGACCGGGGTTCCGGTCGACTATCGTGCGGTTACGGCCGAGCAGCTTGCGGCCGAGGGCGAGATGTTCGACATCGTGCTCAACATGGAAGTGGTCGAGCATGTGGCCGATGTACCCTTCTTCATCGAAACCTGTGCATCGATGGTCAAGCCTGGCGGCCTGATGTTCATCGCCACCATCAACCGCACCTTCAAGGCGGCGGCGCTGGCGATCGTGGCGGCGGAAAACATTCTGCGCTGGTTGCCGCGCGGCACGCATCAGTATGAAAAGCTGGTGCGACCGGAAGAGATCGAAACGCCGCTCGGCCGGGCGGGCATGCAGGTCATCGAACGCACGGGTGTCTTCTTCAACCCGATCCAGAACCAGTGGAACCTGTCCAAGGATATGGATGTGAACTACATGCTGCTGGCCAAGCGGGGCTGAAGGCCGCCTTAATCAGTTACCTCTCAGAATCTGAGTCATGCGCGGTGTAAACATCTTGCGCTCTACAAGTGCCTTGACATCGCTCCACTGCATGCTGCCGCTGATATATCCCTTGAACAGTCGGCGGCAAGCCGCTGTTGGCATCGATTCCAAATTGGTGTGCATGTAGCCGCTCATCATCCGCTTTGCTTCGATATGCATATAGCGGAGCTTGCTTTCACATTGTGCTATTGCCTTGGCGTGCTCTCCCGGATGTTTCCGGAGATAGGACCGGCTGGCATAGAAGTTCTTTTCATTGATGACGCATCCCGACAGTGTCAGGGCTATCGTGGACAATACGACGATCTTCCAAAATCTCATTTTCGGGTTGCCTTCCGCGCACTGAATACAAAACGGGCGCTGTTGCGCCCGTCCATATTCAATGAAGCTTCGGTTGTGGAAATGCAACCCAGACCTCAGCAATTTAAACAAGTCACACGCTAAAATATGCGGCTTCTTGAACTCCAGCGCATCTCTTACGCCGTCTCATAGGCGCCGTGGCAATGCTTGTACTTTTTGCCCGAACCGCAGGGGCAGGGTTCGTTGCGGCCCACTTCGCCCCAGGACGACGGATCGTTCGGGTCGCGTGTGGTTTCCTGCGCGGCGAATGCCGAGACAGGATAACCCTCGCCAAAATCGTCCTCGCCGGTCGAGGCGTCGATGTGATGGCCTTCCATCGGCGGCAGATCTTCGGATTCCTGGTTGCCCTGCGCCAGTTCGACCCGCGCCATCTGCCCGGTTACGGTGTTGCGCAGGTTGGCGAGCAGGGCCTGGAATAGTTCGAAGGCTTCCTGCTTGTATTCCTGCAGCGGATCGCGCTGGGCATAGCCACGGAAGCCGACCACGGAACGCAGGTGATCGAGATTGACGATATGTTCCCGCCAGAGATTGTCGAGCGTCTGCAGAACGATCGAGCGCTCGACGTAATTCATCAGTTCGGGGCCGAAGCGTTCCGCCTTGTCCTTGGCGAGTGCATCGGAGGCAGCGCGAATGCGCTCGACGATATCGTCTTCGGCGATGCCTTCTTCCGCGGCCCATTCCTCGATCGGCAGGTCGAGTGCCAGATGCTGGCGCACCTCTTCGCGAAGACCCTTCACATCCCACTGTTCGGCATAGGCCTTCTCGGGAATATGCTTGCCGGTGATCGCCTGGATCACTTCCATGCGCATGTCTTCGATGATCTCGCTGACGGATTCCGATTCCATCAGTTCGAGGCGCTGCTCGTAGATCACCTTGCGCTGGTCGTTCAGCACATCGTCATACTTGAGCAGGTTCTTGCGGATGTCGAAGTTGCGGGCTTCGACCTTCTTCTGCGCCCGTTCGAGCGCCTTGTTGATCCAGGGATGGACGATTGCCTCGCCTTCCTTCAGACCCAGCTTCACCAGCATGGAATCCATGCGGTCGGAGCCGAAGATGCGCATCAGATCATCCTGAAGTGACAGGTAGAATTTCGAGCGACCGGGGTCGCCCTGACGGCCGGAACGGCCGCGCAGCTGGTTGTCGATGCGGCGGCTTTCATGGCGTTCGGTGGCAAGAACGTAAAGTCCGCCGGCGGCAAGCGCCTTTTCCTTGAGCACCTTCACTTCGGCCCGGATCTCGGCTTCCCTTGCGTCGCGCTCGGGACCGGCGGGCATGTCGCCCAGTTCCTGGCTGATGCGCATGTCCGGATTGCCGCCGAGCTGGATGTCGGTGCCGCGGCCGGCCATGTTGGTGGCGATCGTCACGGCACCCGGCACACCGGCCTGGGCGACGATATAGGCTTCCTGCTCGTGATAGCGGGCATTCAGCACCTGGAAATTGTTGAAGCCTTCCTTCTTGAGCCGGTCGGCCAGATATTCCGACTTTTCGATCGAGGTGGTGCCGACGAGAACAGGCTGACCCTTCTTGTGCGACTCGATGATCTCCTGAATGATCGCCTTGAACTTCTCCTCGACCGTCCGGTAGACCTCGTCATCCTCGTCCTTGCGGGCGATCGGCAAGTTGGTGGGCACTTCCACCACTTCGAGACCGTAGATATTGCCGAATTCCTCGGCTTCGGTCGAAGCCGTACCGGTCATGCCGGCCAGCTTGGAATACATGCGGAAATAATTCTGGAAGGTAATCGAGGCCAGCGTCTGGTTTTCCGGCTGGATCTGAACCTTTTCCTTGGCTTCGAGTGCTTGGTGCAGGCCTTCCGAATAGCGGCGGCCCGGCATCATGCGACCGGTGAATTCGTCGATGATGACGATCTCGCCGTTGCGGACGATATAGTCCTTGTCGCGCGCGAACATCTTGTGCGCCTTGAGCGCATTGTTGACATGGTGAACGATGGCGACGTTTTCGACATCGTAAAGCGATTCACCCTTGAGAAGGCCGGCAGAGCGCAACAGGTTCTCGAGCTTTTCGGTGCCGCCTTCGGAGAAGTTCACCGAACGCTGCTTCTCGTCGAGTTCGTAATCGCCCTCGTCGAGCATCGGGATGAAGGCATCGATGGTGTTGTAGAGGTCCGAACGGTCGTCAAGCGGACCCGAAATGATCAGCGGCGTGCGGGCTTCGTCGACCAGGATCGAGTCGACTTCGTCGACGATCGCATAGTTATGGCCGCGCTGGACCATCTGCGCCTTCTCGTACTTCATGTTGTCACGAAGATAATCGAAGCCGAGTTCGTTGTTGGTCGCGTAGGTCACGTCGCAGGCATAGGCAGCGCGGCGCTCATCGTCATCCATGCCATGCACGATCACGCCGGTGGTCAGACCGAGGAAGCTGTAGATGCGTCCCATCTGCGCCGAGTCGCGACTGGCAAGGTAGTCGTTGACCGTCACCACATGGACGCCCTTGCCGGACAGTGCGTTGAGATAGACCGGCAGCGTGGCGACAAGCGTCTTGCCTTCACCGGTCTTCATTTCGGCAATGGCATTCTCGTTGAGGATCATGCCGCCCATCAGCTGGACATCGAACGGTCGCATGCCGAGCGCGCGCTGGGCGGCTTCCCGCGCCACCGCGAACGCCTGTGGCAGAATGTCCTCAAGGGTCTTTCCATCGGCAAGCATGGCCTTGAACTCGGCGGTCTTGCCGCGCAGCTGTTCGTCGGTCAGGGCCTTGGTTTCCGCCTCGAGCGCATTGATCTGCGCGATGCGCTTGCCATAGGAACGGATGCGGCGCTCATTCGCCGAGCCAAACAGTTTACGGGCGATCCCGCCGAGACTGACCATCGAATGGTCCTTTCCAAATTTTGACCTGTTTTGACCGCCAGTCCTCGTCAGGCAAGCGGCTAGGGCGCAGGCCTTCGGACATGCGCTCAAGTTGCGAGACAGATAAGAGTGGGCCAGATGCATGTCAACCGGAGGCACGGCAAGTCTCGCTTTTCCGATTGCCTTTTGGCTTGAAAAATGCAAATCCCGATCCGAATTTCGACCACTCAACAGAATTGGTGATCCTCATGCTTCGTTCGCGTTTGTTTGCTGCTACGGCGCTTATTGCTATCGTGGGCCTCGCTGGCCCGGTGGCCGCCGAGGATGCCAAGGACCCTGTCATTGCCACCATCGACGGCGTGACGATCAACAAGTCCGACCTTGATCTCTCCGAAGGTTCCATCGATCCGCAGCTGGCCCAGCTGCCGCCGGAACAGCGTCGTCTTGCCGCGCTGACCGCCATCATCGATGCCAAGCTGATCGCGGCCAAGGCTCGTGCCGAAGGTCTTGAAAGCACGGACGATTTCAAGAACCGGATGGAGTTCCTTTCCGATCGCGAACTGCACAACGCCTATTTCAAGAAGCACATCGTCGACACCGTCACGGATGCGGAAGTGAAGGCTCGCTACGACAAGGAAGTTGCCGCGTTGCCGAAGCAGGAAGAGGTTCACGCCCGTCACATCCTCGTCAAGACCGAGGATGAGGCCAAGGCTGTGATCGCCGAACTGGCCGCCGGCAAGGATTTCGCCGAGCTCGCCAAGGCCAAGTCCACCGATCCGAACAAGTCGGATGGTGGTGATCTCGGCTATTTCCGCAAGGGCCAGATGGTTCCGGAATTCGAAGCCGCAGCCTTCGCAATGGCAAAGGGCGAAGTCAGCAAGGTTCCGGTCAAGACGCAGTTCGGCTTCCATGTGATCAAGGTCGAGGACAAGCGCGATGCACCGCCGCCGCCGTTCGACCAGGTCAAGGACCAGGTCCGCCAGATGGTCATGCGCGACAAGTATATGGAGCTTCTGAAGTCGTCCAAGGGCGGCGCCAAGGTCGAGATCACCGACGAGGCTCTCAAGAAGGCCTATGACGAGGCCAACAAGGCGCAGCAGTAATTCCAACGAAACCGGTGGGCGACCACCGGTTTTCACTTTTCCGCAGTTGTTTCGTTTGCGAGGTGATCATGTCGCACGGCGTTTCTCCGCTCGCTCCCACATCCTATCCTGCCATGCCGGTCATTGACGGCGTTGCCATGGCGACTGCCGAAGCCGGCATCAAGTACAAGAACCGTACCGATGTGCTTTTGATGGTGTTCGACCGGCCGGCGAGCGTTGCCGGCGTTTTCACCCGCTCCAAATGCCCGTCGGCTCCGGTCGATTTCTGCCGCGCCAATCTCCCGCATGGCGTGGCTCGCGCCGTCGTCGTCAATTCCGGTAACGCGAACGCTTTCACCGGCCGCAAGGGTGTCGAGGCGACCACGAAGACGGCACGTGCTGCCGCTGCCACCATCGGCGCCAAGGAGAGCGAAGTGTTTCTCGCCTCCACCGGTGTGATCGGCGAGCCGCTCAATGCCGACAAGATCGAAGCGGTGATGGCGGATCTCGCCAGCCGCGTGACCGGCGATTTCTGGGTCGAGGCGGCCAAGGCCATCATGACCACCGACACCTATCCCAAGGTGGCGACCCGCACGGCCAAGATCGGCGCCGTGACCGTGACGATCAACGGCATTGCCAAGGGCGCGGGTATGATTGCCCCCGATATGGCGACGATGCTGTCTTTCGTCGTTACCGATGCCGATATCGCTCCGTCCGCCTTGCAGACGCTTCTGGCGCGCGGCGTTGGCCCGAGCTTCAATTCGGTCACGGTCGACAGTGATACGTCTACGTCGGATACTCTTCTCCTGTTCGCGACCGGTGCAGCAGCGGCGCGGGGACAGGCGCGGATCGAAAATGCGGATGCTGCCGATGTTGCGGCCTTCGCGCTCGCGCTCAATGATCTTCTCAAGGATCTTGCCAAGCAGGTCGCCCGCGATGGCGAAGGCGCCCGCAAGATGCTGGAAGTGACTGTCACGGGTGCCGACAGCGACGAAAGCGCCAAGCGGATCGCGTTGTCGATCGCCAATTCGCCGCTCGTCAAGACGGCTGTGGCCGGGGAGGATGCCAACTGGGGTCGCGTCGTGATGGCCGTCGGCAAGGCCGGCGAACCCGCGGATCGGGACCGGCTGGCGATCTGGTTCGGTGATGTGCGTGTTGCGGTCGAAGGCGCACGCGATCCGGATTACTCGGAAGAGGCGGCATCGACCGTTATGAAGAAGCAGGATATTCCGGTCCGTGTCGATCTCGGTCTCGGATCCGGATCGGCAACCGTCTGGACCTGCGACCTGACCAAGGAATATGTCGAGATCAATGGCGATTACCGCAGCTGATATGCCGGTTCCCTTCCTGCCGCTTGTTCGCAGGCTCGAAGCTGCCGGCTTCCGGGCCTGGCCGGCAGAAACCGTTGTTTATGATGGCAGCTGGCTCCTGCGGATGACCCAAGGCCATCCGTCGCGACGGCTCAACAGTCTTGTTCCGCTCGATCCGCATGATGCCCGGGATATGGGCGCACGGATCGACAATGCGATCGAGACCTTTCGCGCCAGGGGCATCCGGCCGACAGTCAAACAGTCGCCGCTTTGCCCGCCCGGCCTGCCCGATGTACTGAAGGACAAGGGGTTTGCGGAAGCGGACCGCACCTTGGTCCTGGTTCTCGATCTCGACAAGGTCGAGTTCGGGACGTCGATCGATCATCTGCCGATCCACGATGTCGAACGATTTGCGGAAGCCTGTGCGCGCATCGATGATGGTCGCGACGCAAATGCCGCAACGATCGCTTCCATTATCGGACGCATCCAGCCCACAGCGGGCCTTTTCCTTATGGAAGGGGAAAACGGTCCCAGCGCCGTCGGCATCTGTGTGCAGGACAATGATCTTGCCGGCTTGCAGCAGATTGTCGTTTCGAAAGAGATGCGACGCCGGGGGCTTGGGCGCGAAATCGTCTGTTCGTCGCTGCGCTGGGCGCGGGTGCGCAATGCCCGGCAGGCCTGGCTTCAGGTTCTCGCCAATAATGACGCGGCGCTGGCGCTCTATGAGACAATGGGTTTCAAACCAGCTTACGCCTACAGCTACTGGCGCCTGGAGGCATGATGTCCGAGCAGAAGAAACGAATGGTGCTGGTCTCTGCCTGCGCGCTCGTGGATGCCGACAATCGCATTCTGATCGCCCAGCGGCCGGAAGGAAAGTCACTGGCCGGATTGTGGGAATTTCCGGGCGGCAAGGTCGAAGAGGGCGAAACGCCGGAAGAAACGCTGGTGCGCGAGCTTGAGGAAGAGCTCGGCATCAAGACCCGCGTTCCCTGTCTGGCGCCGCTGACGTTTGCCAGCCACAGCTATGATGATTTCCATCTCCTGATGCCGCTTTTCATCTGCCGCCGTTATGAAGGCATTGCCCATGGCCGCGAGGGCCAGGCTATCAAATGGGTCCGCGCCAAGGATCTCCGCAACTATGCGATGCCACCGGCCGACGAGCCGCTTGTGCCATTTCTGGTCGATCTCCTGCCCTGAGGCCTGTGGAAAAACGTCCTGTTAAGATTTCGTTTAGGGTACTGTGGCAAGTATCAAAGCATAAACGAAAAATAAAAGATTAAGCAGGACTGCGAAAATGGACGATGAGTTCTGGAATCAGGCCGGCGAACCTGCCCCCACCTATTCGAAGCGCAACCGTATCGGGGCGCTCAACATGGCGTTGCTGTTCGGTACCGCCGCAATCGCGCTCACGCTGATCCTGACACCGGTTCTGGCGCCGGAAGATGACGGGCAGATGCAGGCGAGCACGATTGACTACGACAATATCACCACCGGCTCCATTCCGACTCCGGATGGCAAGGTGAAGCGCTATACGATCCGCCGCAGCATCCTGCAGGACAAGCCCGGCGAAGTCTGCATCATCAATCCGGACGGCAGCCGCAACGGCTGCTGATTGGAAAGCCGGTCATTCGACCGGCTTGTCGTCGATCGCTGCCTTCAGCGCATCGGCGAGCCGCATTTTCGCGGAGCCTGGTTTCAGGGGCTTCTGCTGGCTCTCATGCGGTGCCCACCCACAGACATAAATCACCGAGAATGTCGTTCTTATCTTGCCGTCTGGATCGCCGAACCGGTCCTGGTAGATGCGTGCGGCTTCCATGAAAAAGCGACGATCGAGCGGCCGGCGCGAGCGGTCGATCAGCATGTTGGTCATGCCGAAGGCGCGCAGGTCGCGCATCAGCGAGAACAACGATCCATAGCGGACGGTGTAGGTCTCGACATCCACGACCGGCAGCGCAAATCCCGCCCGCTGAAGAAGGCTCCCCACCGAGCGAATATCGGCAAATGGCATCACGCGCGGGCTCATGCCGCCATTCAAGGCGATGTCCGTTTCAATCAGCACTTCACCGAGTTCCTGCAAGGTTCCCGCTCCCGGAATGGCGGCAAGCAGAAGGCCATCGGGCTTGAGCGCCCGCCGGATTTGGATCAGGCAGCCCGGGAGATCGTTGACGAGATGCATGTAAAGCGGCGCGAGAACGATGTTTTTCGAGTGTGGTTCCAGCGGAACGTCCTCATAGCTCTCAACCGCAATGTCGGGAGCAAACCGGCCGGCAATCTCGACACGTTCGAGCGTACCGATGCGACCGGTCGCCAGACACTGGCGCCCGACGCTGCCATCGGCGCCAAACAGTTCGACACCCTGATCGAAATGGCGCTCCATAGCTGAAAGCCGGAGCGCCAGCTCTTCTGCCGCGAGATCAAGCAGGAAGCCGTTGGCAGGATCGAAGCCTGCTGCTGCACGCTTGCGACGGCTCGCGGCCAGTGCGATGTCGATCAGTGGTTCCATCGGTTACCTTTGCCCATCATCGTCACTTGGTTTCGCTCTGCCGTGCGCCAGCTTGTCCCTGACGGCGGAAGAGTGTCGCGAGAAGCTTTGTGCAGCCCTCGTCCAGCATGCGGAAGACCCGGTCGAAATCCTGCGCGTCACCGTAATAGGGATCGGGCACGTCGCGTGGCTCGGATCCGACAAAATCCATGAACAGGTGGAGGTCGGCAGACGAATCATGCGGCGTGCGGCGCACGAGGTCGCGCAGATTGGCGCGGTCCATCGCAAAGATCATGTCAAAATGGCTGAAATCGGCGGTCTTGACCTGCCGGGCCCGCAAGCCCGAAATATCGATGCCGTTATCTCTCGCCGCTGCCACCGAACGCGGGTCCGGACCTTCGCCCTGATGCCAGCCGCCGGTTCCGGCCGAATCGACGATCAAGCGATCACCGAAGCCGCCTTCCGCAGCGCGGTGGCGCAAAATACCTTCGGCAAGCGGCGATCGGCAAATGTTGCCGAGACAAACGAACAGAATTCGTGTTTGATCCATGAGCGATTGAGATCCGGCGGAGGAATCCATGGCAAGACAGAGGCTGAGCAGTAGCGAGATCGCCGAGATTGTTCAAGCTCTCCCGGACTGGTCCATCGATGCTGCGGGAACCGGGCTCTTGAGAACATACCGGTTCGAGAGCTTTGCATCAGCCATCGGTTTCATGACCGAATGTGCGATCTTTGCCGACAAGATCGATCATCATCCCGAATGGAAGAATGTCTACAAGACCGTCGAGGTGCGCCTGACCACGCATTCGGCGCATGGAATCACCGAACTTGACCGGGATCTTGCGAAATACATGGAAGAGGTGGCGCGGCGGCATTGAATCTGCGGACGCCGATACCATATCGAAATCGGTATTGTTGGGAACGACAGATGGACGACGTCAAGATTGGTGAGATCCTGCTTCCGGGCGAGGACTTCGACCGTGAAAAAAGCGCCCGAAAGGTGCAGTCACGCTTCTGGCCGGTTTTCCGCAAGGCTTTCCGGCAGATCCCGTTCTCGCGCGATGTGGTGGCCTGCTACTACTGCGCTTTCGATCCGGCAACGCCCACCCGCGTCAAGGCCATTCTTCTGGCCGCGCTTGCCTATTTCGTACTTCCCTTCGATGCTGTTCCGGACATTCTGGCGCTCGTCGGTTTTTCTGACGATATTGCCGTGCTCGCCGCTGCGATCGGTACCGTGCGAGCGCATCTGAAAGCCGAGCATTACGACAAGGCCGATACGGCGCTGGCTGAACAAGATTCGTAAGCTTCGGGCTTATCTAACATTCGAGACGCCGCGACGGGTCGTGTGCCAAATTCTCGCCTGAATCGTCATGGATGAACGGCGCTGCCTCTGCGTTCACTCTGTTCTGAAGCGAGACTATTCCTGCAAAAGCGTGGATATGTTGACGATTTGGTAACCGCAATTAAGGCAGAATGAACGGAACAATGCGGCCGCCTCCCAACGCGCTGGCCAGACCGAGACCGGAAGGAAAACATGTTCAAGACAAAACTGACCGCCGCCCTCCTGGCCGTCATGGCTGTTGCTACATCCGCCCAGGCACAGTCTCCGACGCGGATCGAACAGTTCAAGGCTTGGGGCTCCTATTTCTACCAGGGCGCCAATGGAAAGGTCTGCTATGTGCTGTCCGTTCCGGTGAAGAAGCTGCCGGAAAAGGTCGATCACGGTGACATCTTCTTCCTAGTGTCCCAGCGTCCCGGCCAGAACATTTCCTATGAGCCGCAGGCCATGATGAGCTACGAGTTGCAGGCAAACTCCAAGGTCACGATCAAGATCGACGAGCGTGCCTTTTCGATGTTCGTCAAGGGCAAGTCTGCCTGGCTGGAGAATGCGGCCGAAGAACCGGCTCTCGTCGCATCGATGAAGTCCGGCAAGCAGATGGTCGTCTCAGCCACCTCCAAGCGTGGCACCGGTACGTCTTACGAATATAGCCTGTCGGGCATTTCGGCTGCGCTGAAAAAGATCGAAGGCTGCAAGTAACCGTAAGAACCGCAAACCGAGCGTTCGTGGTGACTTTGGCTCCTGATGATGATATGGGAGCCCAACAACAGTAGAGATCGCAAGCCGGGCGGTTCATCCGTCCGGATTTTTGCGTTTTGAAGGATAGGGCCATGACGGCAACAGAAGCCATCGCCATTGAGACGAGACCGACGCCGCCGAACCTGGCGTTCGAGAACCGGCCTTCCCTGATCGGGTTGAGCCGGGAGGACATGGCCAAGGTGCTCGTGGAAAAGGGCGTGCCCGAGCGGCAGGCCAAGATGCGCGTGCAGCAGATCTGGCACTGGCTCTATGTGCGCGGCATTTCCGATTTCGACGACATGCTCAACGTCTCGAAGGATCTCAGGGCGCTGCTCAAGGCGCATTTCACGATCGCCCGACCGGAAGTGGTCGAGGAGCAGATCTCCAATGACGGAACCCGCAAGTGGTTGCTCCGCTTTCCGCCGCGCGGTGCCGGCCGGCCGGTCGAGGTCGAAACGGTCTATATTCCCGAAGAAGGTCGCGGCACGCTGTGCATTTCCTCGCAGGTCGGCTGTTCGCTCACTTGCGATTTCTGCCATACCGGCACGCAGCGCCTGGTGCGCAACCTGACTGCGGAGGAAATTCTCTCGCAGCTGCTGCTGGCCCGCGACCGTCTGGGCGACTTCCCGGACAAGGAGACGCCGCAGGGTGCCATCGTTCCGCTCGATGGTCGCAAGGTCTCCAACATCGTCATGATGGGCATGGGCGAGCCGCTCTACAATTTCGACAACGTGAAGGCCGCCCTTCTGATTGCAACTGACGGCGACGGCCTGTCGCTGTCGCGCCGTCGTGTGACCTTGTCGACATCCGGTGTGGTTCCGGAAATCTATCGGACGGGTTCGGAAATCGGCGTCATGCTGGCAATTTCGCTGCATGCGGTGCGCGACGATCTGCGCGACGAACTGGTGCCGATCAACAAGAAGTACCCGCTCAAGGAACTGATGGAAGCCTGCAAGGCCTATCCAGGCCTGTCGAATGCACGCCGGATCACCTTCGAATATGTGATGCTGAAAGGCGTCAACGACTCGCTTGCCGATGCCCGCGATCTCGTGAAGCTTCTCAAGGGCGTGCCTGCCAAGATCAATCTCATTCCGTTCAATCCCTGGCCGGGCTCGAAATACGAATGTTCGGATTGGGAGACGATCGAAGCCTTCTCCGATTTCATCAATCAGGCCGGTTATGCCTCTCCGATCCGCACACCGCGCGGCCGTGACATTCTTGCTGCCTGCGGTCAGCTGAAATCGGAATCCGAACGCATGCGCAAGACCGAACGACTTGCTTTCGAAGCCATGATGATCGCCAATCACGGCGAAGATTGATCGGCTCGCTAGCGCCCGAAATTTGGCCGCAATTTCGGGCAAACTGTTCTTATGGTTGTATCTCGGCGCGCGATCCTGATCGGAGCCCTTGCCCTGGCGGGCGGTGGCGTCTCCATTTCGAAACTGGCAAAGCCGGTTTCGGCCGCGACGCTTGCGGCGGAACCCTGGGCGCAAAAGCTGGTGGATGCCGCCAAGAGCCAGATCGGTGTGACAATCCAATATGATCCGGCCTACACGCGCATCGCTTTTCCCGGCGGCGACGTGCCGCGGATCAAAGGCGTCTGTACCGATGTGATCATCCGCGCCTATCGCGATGGTCTCGGCATCGATCTGCAGGCGCTCGTTCATGCCGATATGCGGCGCGCTTTCAAATCCTATCCGAGCAATTGGGGTCTTGCAGCGCCAGACCCTAACATCGATCATCGACTTGTTCCTAACCTGAGGACTTTCCTTGCCCGGCAGGGTGCGGAAGTGAAGCCCGGAACTCCGGGACCGGACTATCGCCCAGGCGATATCGTCACCCAGTCGCTACCCGGCAACAAGACCCATATCGTTCTGGTTTCGGATCAGATGAATGCCGAGGAAACCGGCCCGCTCGCCATCCACAATATCGGCTGGGGCGCTCGGCTCGAAGATGTGTTGCCAGCCTTTCCGATCACGGGGCATTATCGGTTCGCCGGCTAATGAAACTTTGTCGCGCCTGAACCTGCCTGATTTTCTGTTTCCCCTCCGCAAAGCCTGCTAGATTTGTGGAAAGAGTGAGGAGACAGTCCAATGGGTAGCGACAATAACCAGACCGTACTGCATTTCCACGGCGCCTCCGGCACTGTGACAGGCTCGAACTTTCTGCTGGAGAGCGGCGGTTTTCGTATCCTGATCGATTGCGGAATGTTTCAGGGTTCGAAAACGGAAAAGGAGCTGAATTACCGCCAGTTCCCCTATGATGTGACCGAACTCGATGCGGTCATCCTCACCCACGCCCATATCGATCATTCGGGACTCATCCCCAAGCTCGCGAAAGCCGGCTATGCGGGACCGATCTATGCGACCCCGGCAACGATCGATCTCTGCTCGGTGATGCTGCCGGATTCCGGCCATATCCAGGAAATGGAAGTCGAACAGCTCAACCGTCGCAATCGTCGTCGTGGTCGCGATGTGGTGGAGCCGATCTATACGGCCGATGATGCTGTTGAGGCATTGACTCTCTTCCGCCCGGCGGAACTGAAAAGCTGGACACGGATCTCGGACAGTCTCCGTTTCCGGTTCTGGAATGCCGGGCACCTTCTCGGTTCGGCATCGGTCGAGATCGAGTTGGGAGAAGGCGAAAACCGCAAGCGGTTCCTGTTCTCTGGCGATATCGGGCCGGAACATAAACTGCTTCAGCTCGATCCCGAAGCCCCCGCCGATATCGACTATCTGATCTGCGAGAGCACCTATGGCGATACCGATCGCATCGATGCCAGCGAAGACAGCCGCCGCCGCGCATTGAAGGCCGTCATCTCCGAAGCCTTCAAACCGAACGGCGCGCTTCTCATTCCGTCTTTTGCGGTCGAACGCACGCAGGAACTGCTTGCCGATCTCGTCTGGCTGATGGAGCGGCATGAAATTCCCGAATGCCCGATCGTCATCGATTCACCCCTGGCGACCAAGGCTAGCCGCATCTTCTTCAACCATGCCGGCGAGCTTGAGGATGGCGGTCTGCTCAAGCGCGCCATGAATTCCCGCAATGTCCGTTTCACGGAATCTGTCGAACAGTCGAAGGCGATCGATTTCATGAAGGGCTTCCACATCGTCATTGCCGCCAGCGGCATGTGCGAGGCAGGTCGTATCCGGCATCGACTCAAAAACTGGCTGTGGCGTGAGGAGGGGACGGTGCTCCTGGTCGGCTACCAGGCGCAGGGCACGCTTGGCCGTATCCTCGAGCAGGGTGCGGAAACCGTCCGCATCCAGGGCGATGAAATCACGGTCCGCGCCCGCATCCGTACGCTCGAACTCTATAGTGGTCATGCCGATGGGCCCGAACTGGCCCAATGGGTCAGGCAACGGATGCCGGTCAGGAAGGGTGTCTTTCTCGTCCATGGCGAACAGGAGGCACTTGTGGCCATGCGCGCCCGCGTTGCCGAGATCCTGCCGGCCGATCACATCTTCATTCCCCGTATCGATTCGGCTTTTGAACTGACCGACACCGGCGCCCGGGACATTTCCGAACTCGCGCCACCGCCGCGCCTCGATCCCGGACAGCCCGGTCATCGCGATTGGCATAACGATTACCAGAACCTGCTTCTCGATCTGCAGGAACAGCTGAAAAGAGCCGCTGACGACAAGGCGAAGGCGGCAGTCATCCGCAAGATCCGCAAGGCCTTGATGGAGTGACCAGCGCAGGCAACCGTACGGGGGTTGGGCGAAAAGGGCAGGCGAAATTGCCGCAGCCTGCGTGGTTCAATCGATCGGAGCATTGCTTTCGACGGTGCGCCTGCCTATGACATCCGTAAAGAATTCAAAGCAATAATCGTCAGGAGGAAATTGACATGCGCGCTTTGCTCATCGCTCTCGCCGCTGCGACAGCACTGATCATGCCGGCCAAGGCAGAGGAAGTCACCGTTGCGGTGACGGCAATCGTCGAACATCCGGCGCTCGATGCCGCCCGTGACGGTGTCAAGGCAGCCCTTGCCGAAGCCGGGTACAAGGAAGGCGAAAACCTGAAGTTCGTCTATGAATCGGCCCAGGGCAACCCCGGTACCGCCGCGCAGATCGCTCGCCAGTTCATCGGCGAGGCTCCGAGCGTCATCGTTCCGATTTCCACGCCGTCGGCCCAGGCCGTCGTTGCCGCCACCCGTGACATTCCGGTCGTCTTCACCGCAGTGTCCGATCCGGTCGGCGCACAGCTCGTCAAGAGCATGGAAGAACCGGGCGGCAATGTCACCGGTCTGTCGGACATGTCGCCGGTCGTCGGCCATGTCGCGCTGATCAAGGAAATCACCCCGAACGCAAAGTCGGTGGGCTTTGTCTACAATTCCGCCGAAGCAAATTCGGTTGCGACCCTGCTTGCCTTCAAGGCGGCAGCAGAAAAGGCCGGCCTGACGGTGGTCGAATCGGTAGCGACCAAATCGGCTGAAGTGCAGGGAGCAACGCGCTCGCTCGTCGGTCGTGCCGATGTCATCTATATCCCGACCGACAACACGATCGTTTCGGCGCTCGAAGCTGCCGTCGGCGTTGCCGAAGAGGCAAAGATCCCGCTTTATGCCGGCGATACGGATTCAGTGAAGCGTGGCGCGGTTGCCGCCCTCGGCTTCAACTATTTCGATATCGGCAAGCAGACCGGTGCCGTCGTGGTGCGGGTTCTCAAGGGCGAAGCTCCGGGTTCGATCCCGGTTCGCGTTGCCGAAGGCACCGATCTCGTGATCAACAAGAAGGCTGCTGCCAAGATGGGCGTGACCTTCCCGGAAGCCGTGCTGAAGCGCGCCACCAGCACCATCGAATAAACGGAATGGCCCGGTTCTAAACTCCGGGGCAGACCCTTGCCGCATCTCTCAACGGGATGCGGCAAAGACCTATAGGACATTCTGACGTGAGCCAAATCGCTTTCTGGGGCGCTGTCGAACTGGGGCTGGTTTTCGCCTTTGTCGCCATCGGCGTCTATCTCGCATTCCGGGTTCTCGATTTTCCCGATCTGACGGTCGATGGATCGTTCCCGCTCGGCGCCGCTGTGGCCGCCGTCATGATCATCGCCGGGCTCAATCCCTGGCTTGCGACTGCGATCGCCATGGTCGCGGGTTCGGTGGCCGGGCTGGTGACGGCAACGCTGAATGTGAAATTCAAGATCCTCAACCTTCTGGCCTCGATCCTGACGATGATTGCGCTTTTCTCGGTCAATCTCCGCGTCATGGGCAAGCCGAATGTGGCCCTTCTCAATCAGGAAACCATGCTGACGCCTTTCTATGGCCAGGGCATTCCCGATTATCTGACGCGGCCGCTGTTCATCGGCATTCTCGCCGTTATCGTTGTGCTGGTGATCTGGCGTTTTCTGGAAAGCGATGCCGGGCTTGCGATGCGGGCCACAGGCACCAATGCGCGGATGGCGCGGGCGCAAGGAATCGAAACCGGCTTCCAGATCTATCTAGGCATTGCGCTTTCCAATGCGCTGGTGGCGCTCGGCGGCGCTCTCTTTGCCCAAACCAATGGCTTTGCCGATGTGACGGCCGGCGTCGGAACGATCGTGGTCGGCCTTGCCGCGGTGATCGTCGGCGAAACGCTGTTTGGAAATCGCGGCCTGCTCGTCGCGCTCATCGGCTGTGTGGTGGGCTCGATCCTCTACCGTATCGCGATCCAGGTGGCGCTTTCGACCGACATTCTCGGTCTCGAAGCCTCCGATCTCAATCTCGTGACCGCGGTTCTGGTGGCGATCGCCCTCATTCTGCCGCGCCTGCGTCGGGGAGGTGCCTGATGATTTCCGTCGAAAAATGCAAGGTCGTCTTCGGCCGCGGCACACCGCTCGAAAAGACGGCTCTCAATGGTGTCGGCCTGACCATCGACACCGGCTCCTTCGTGACTGTGATCGGTTCGAACGGTGCGGGAAAATCGACGCTTCTCAGCGTGCTAGCCGGCGATATCCTGCCGAGCGAAGGCAAGGTGACGATCGGTGGTCAGGATGTGACCCGCAAGCCGACCGCTCGCCGCGCCGGTCTCGTGGCGCGCGTTTTCCAGGATCCGCTCGCCGGCAGCTGCGGCCCGCTGTCGATTGAGGAAAACCTCGCGCTTGCTTATATGCGAGGAAAGCGGCGCGGGCTAGGTCCGTCGCTCGGCGGCAAACGGCGCGATTATTTCCGTGACAGGATTGCAGCCCTCAAGCTCGGGCTCGAAAACCGCATGGCGGACCGGATGGATCTGTTGTCGGGCGGCCAGCGTCAGGCCGTGTCGCTGGTCATGGCAACGCTTTCCGGATCCGAGGTGCTGTTGCTGGACGAGCATACGGCAGCGCTTGATCCCGGCATGGCCGAGTTCATCATGGAACTCACGCAGTCGATCGTTGCCGAACGCAAGATGACGACCATGATGGTGACCCATTCGATGCGGCAGGCGCTGGATTTCGGCAGCCGAACGATCATGCTGCATGGTGGCGAGATCGTCCTTGATGTTGCCGGCGACAGTCGCAAGGACATGCAGGTGGAAGACCTGATTGCCATGTTCCGCAAGATTCGCGGCCAGACGCTCGATGATGACGCGCTTCTGATCGGATGATTTGAAAAATGGCTCCGTCGGGAGCCATTTTTTTTCGAGGACCATGTCGATCTGCTTGCATTCCGGTCGTTATCGGTCACCAATCGCAATCACGCGATTGCCTTGACGAAGGGAATGATCATGAAATTCATGGCTTTGATTTATAACGACCCCACCACCATGACACCTCCGGGCACGCCGGATTTCGGCAAGATGATGGAGGGTTACCGCATTGCCAATGAGACCTACCATCGCGACGGCGTCTATGTGAGCGGTGATGCGCTGCAGGGGGCTTCCACTGCCACCACCATTCGCGTCCGCAACGGCAAGACCGAAAGCATGGATGGCCCGTTTGCCGAAAGCAAGGAACAGCTCGCGGGCTTCTATATTCTCGACTGCAAGGACCTCGATGAGGCGATCCGCTATGCGTCGCTGATCCCGGGTGCGGCATCGGGCGCTGTCGAACTCCGGCCGGTGATGGTCTTTGACCGTTGAGTGACGCTATGCCGGCGGCGTCCTCTGTACAGGCGGCGATCGAATCCATCACGCGCCATGACTGGGGACGTCTGCTTTCAGGTTTGGTCGGCAGCCTCGGTGATTTTCAGCTTGCCGAGGACAGCCTCCAGGATGCCCTGGAATCAGCTTTGCGCCACTGGAGCCGGAACGGGCTTCCGGTGGCACCGCATGCCTGGCTGATGAAGACGGCCAAGCGCAAGGCGATCGACCGTCTCCGGCGCGCTGCAAACTTTCAGTCGAAGACGACGGCGATCGCCCATCTGATTGAAATCGAAAACAGTGCGCCGGACTGGGACGATCCCGATCCGATCGAGGATGAGCGCCTGAAGCTGATCTTCACCTGCTGTCATCCTGCGATCGACCGCAAGACGGCCATGGCGCTGACCTTGCGTTCGGTCTGCGGCCTGACGACGGATGAGATTGCCGATGCCTTTCTCGACAGTTCCGATGCGATGGCGCAGAGGCTGGTCCGGGCTCGCCACAAGATCGCCAAGGCCGGCATTACCTATGCGGTTCCCGGTCCGGAGGGCTGGGCCGATCGGCTGGAAAGCGTGCTCGGCGTCATCTATCTCCTTTTTAACGAAGGCTATGCTTCATCGGGAGAGAATTACATTCGCGGTGAACTCTGTAGCGAAGCGATCCGGTTGGGCAAGCTTTTGGCGGCGCTTTGTCCGGATGAAGCGGAAGTCGAGGGATTGCTGGCGCTGATGCTGCTGCACGAAGCGCGCCGCCCGGCCCGGCTGAGCGCCGATGGCGCCTTCCGCTCCCTTGAGGAACAGGACCGTTCGCTATGGCAACATGATAGGATTGCCGAAGCGATCCGGATGCTGGAACAGGCGCTGCGCCGGGGCCGCGCCGGGAGCTATCAGCTTCAGGCCGCCATCATTGCCATTCACGCTGAAGCGGCGGATTTCGCTTCGACCGACTGGCGTCAGATCGTGCTCATCTATGATCGGTTGCTCGAACTCTCGCCCAACCCCGTCTTCCGGCTCAACCGCATCGTGGCGCTCTCCTATGCCTTCGATCCCCGGTTCGTCCTCGAGGCGCTCAATGGGCTTGCAGAATCGCTTGCCGACTATCAGCCCTATCATGCGGTCAGGGCCGACCTCTTCGGCCGCGCCGGCCAACCGGAGGAAGCGCGCGCTGCCTACGATCGGGCGATCGCGCTCAGCGCATCGCCGGCCGAGCAGGCCTTTCTCAGCCGCAAACGTGACGCGCTCACCGCGCCTGGGTCATGAAGATCTTGACGGCAAAGAGCGAAAAGACACCGGCAAAGGTATAGTCGATGCCACGCAGGACCTTGCGGTTGGCCGCCAGCCAGACCGCGAGCTTTTCCGCTGTCAGCACGATGATCAGATTGACCGGCATGCCCACCAGGATGAACCAGCCGCCGAGGAACAGCAGCTTGCCGGTGACATGCGGGTCCGACGCGTTCACGAATTGCGGCAGGAAGGTCATGAAGAAGATGATGACCTTCGGGTTCATCAAGTTGATCATGAAGCCCGAGAGGAAGTTGGCGAGCCCCGACTTGGCAGGTCCATCGGCCTTCTTCACCGAAAGGCTCGATCCGTTGCGGATCGCCTGGATGGCGAGCCAGACGAGATAGCCGGCGCCACCGGTTTTCAGGATCATGAAGGCAGTCGGTGAGGCGATGATGAGAGCGGAAATGCCGAAGGCAACCAGCATCGTGTGAATGACGATCCCTGAGGAGGTGCCGAGCACCACCATGATGCCGCCAGCCTTGCCGTCGGAAAGCGCACGGCTGATCGAGATGGTCATGTCCGGTCCGGGCGTGATGGCGAGAATCCAGCACATGCCCGTGAAAGTGATCAGCGTGGCGAGGCTGGGCAGGAATTCGAACATGCTCTCAATCCTTGTCGACGAATGACTTGAAACGGTCGGCGTAATCCGCATGCCAGCGGCTGAGGGGCGGGCGGTTTTCGATAATGTCGTGGGCAGCCCAGAAAATCCGCTTCTCATCGAGCGCGCGGGGAACATCATTGTCCGGGCAGAGAATATAGAAATCACCGCGTGCCAGCGACGCCATCATGAAATCCACCGTCTGTTCCGGCGTCCAGGCGGCAGCCGGCTTCTCGCTGCGACCATTGGCGGTCAGCGATGTGAAGACGAAGCCCGGAATGAGCAGATGGGCCGAGACGGCGCAACCCGGTGCATTGCGCAGCTCATGTTCAAGCGCCTCAGTGAACACCTTCACGCCGGATTTGGCCGTGTTGTAGGCAGGATCGCCGGGCGGTGTGGTGATGCCCTGCTTGGAGCCGGTATTGACGATCACGGCACGTTCGCCATGCGCAAGCATTTTCGGCGCAAAGGTCCGCGACCCGTCGATGACGCCCCAGAGGTTGACGGCGAACACCCGCTCCCAGTTTTCGCGGGGGCCGAACAGCGCACTTCCCGGCTGGATGCCGGCATTGTTCATGACGAAATGGATCTTGCCGAAGCGGGCTTCCGCATCTTCAGCCAGCACTTCGATATCATCGAGCCGGCCGACATCGGTCGGAATGGCCGCCACAGCCTCATCGCCGCGCGGGCTGAGGGATGCGACCGATCGAGCCGCCTCATCCAGGCGTTCGCCGGCCAGATCGGCCAGCACGACATTCATACCGAGGCGTGCACATGTGCCTGCAGCGGCCAGCCCGATGCCCGAGGCGGCACCTGTGATGACAGCGGTGTTGCCTGTCTTGAATACCGGATGGATCTGGTCACTCGCCATGTCTGCCTCTCCCATACGACTATGAGCGGTCTTTTACGCTTCCGGACGGCGACAATCCAGTCGGCTGATTTCAATTTCGCCGTCAATCGCGGACCCGTTTGATCTTGCGCACTTGCAACTGTCGCCAATCGCGCTAAAAGACCGCTAACCCAACGGTTACAACGAACTGGAACATTCCATGGCGCTCCCCAAAGACGTTAAAAAGGTCGTGCTTGCCTATTCCGGCGGTCTCGACACCTCGATCATCCTGAAATGGCTGCAGACCGAACTCGGTGCCGAAGTCGTCACCTTCACCGCCGATCTCGGCCAGGGTGAAGAACTCGAGCCGGCCCGCAAGAAGGCCGAAATGCTGGGCATCAAGGAAATCTTCATCGAGGATGTCCGCGAGGAATTCGTTCGCGATTTCGTTTTCCCGATGTTCCGCGCCAATGCTGTCTATGAAGGCGTCTATCTGCTCGGCACCTCGATTGCGCGCCCGCTGATCTCCAAGCATCTGATCGATATCGCCAAGAAGACTGGTGCGGATGCGATTGCCCATGGCGCCACCGGCAAGGGCAACGACCAGGTTCGTTTCGAACTGTCGGCCTATGCACTCAATCCGGATATCAAGATCATCGCTCCCTGGCGCGACTGGTCGTTCAAGAGCCGTACGGACCTGCTCGATTTCGCCGAGAAGAACCAGATCCCGGTCGCAAAGGACAAGAAGGGCGAAGCTCCTTTCTCGGTCGATGCCAACCTGCTGCACTCCTCGTCCGAGGGCAAGGTTCTGGAAGATCCGAGCCAGGAAGCCCCGGAATATGTGCATATGCGCACCATTTCGCCGGAAGCTGCCCCCGACAAGGCTACGATCATCAAGATCGGTTTTGAAAAGGGCGATGCCGTCTCGATCAATGGCGAGCGCCTATCGCCCGCAACGCTTCTCGCCAAGCTCAATGATCTCGGTCGTGACAATGGCATCGGCCGTCTCGACCTGGTCGAGAACCGCTTCGTCGGCATGAAGAGCCGCGGCGTCTATGAAACGCCCGGTGGCACCATCCTGCTCGCCGCCCATCGTGCGATCGAGTCGATCACGCTCGACCGCGGTGCAGCCCACCTCAAGGATGAGCTGATGCCGCGTTATGCCGAACTGATCTATTACGGCTTCTGGTTCTCGCCGGAACGCGAAATGCTGCAGGCCGCGATCGACCTCAGCCAGAAGAATGTCGAAGGCGAAGTGACGCTGAAGCTCTACAAGGGCAATGTCATGGTCATTGGCCGTGAATCGGCGAAGTCGCTCTATTCCGACCAGCTGGTGACGTTCGAGGACGACCAGGGTGCCTACGACCAAAAGGATGCGGCCGGCTTCATCAAGCTCAACGCACTGCGTCTGCGCACGCTCGCCAAGCGCAATCTCAAGGGCTGAGCGCGGCCTGATCCAGACTGTCAAAGCGGCGGGCCCCAGGGTCCGCCGTTTTCATATGTGCATGTGGGATAATGCGTTTTTCGGTCTATGCGCCAGGATGATCGATCGGTGCGGTGTCGCCGCTCGCATGTCTGGTCGATGCCACGATCCTGAGATGCCAGGCGTAGCTCAGGACTGCAATCAGGCCCATGCCGGGGATCACATACTGAAAGGCAAGGCTTGGAACGCCGATGATAGCGGAGATCAACCCGGTCACCAGGCCCGACCCCATCTGGGCAAAGCCCATCGCCGCTGATGCCGAGCCGGCGATATGCGGAAAGGGCACGAGTGCCGCTGTCGTCAGATGCGGTAGCACGAAGGATATGCCGAAGGCGAAGACACCGACCGGGATCATGATCGACAGGTAGGAGAATGGCAGCAGCGCCACCGAAAGAAAGGTCATGACGGCTGCAAGCGCGATGAAGCCGAGCCCGGGAAGGACGAGGGCTTCGGCGGTATGACTTTTGAGGAGTTGCCGGAAGACCAGCGAACCGCCGAGATAGGAGCCGGTCTGTGCCAGCATTCCGAGGCCATATTCGGCAGGGCTCAGACCCACCGTGTGGATCAGGATGAAGGGCAGAATGGTCGCAAGCGCGTAAAGCGCTCCGACCGAACAGGCGATTGTCAGCGCGGCTGATGCGAAATGACCATTGGTGACGATATCGCGATAGGCCGATAGCAACGGTTTCAGATGCATGCGGTCCGGATCGGGTGTCGTCGTCTCCGGCATGAAGGCAAGCACGATGCCCAGTGCGGCTGCGCCGAACCCGATCATCATCAGGAAAATCGATTGCCAGCCGAAGGCCGCCAGCGACAGGCCGCCGATTGTCGGCGCAATGGCTGGCCCGATGGCCAGCATGATGCCGATCATGTTCATGATGCTGGCGCTTTGCGGGCCGGTATACTGATCGCGGACGATGGCGCGCGAAACGGTCAGGCCCACCGAGGAGCCAATCCCCTGGATCAGGCGACCCGCCATCAGAATCCAGACATTCGGGGCGAGGGCCGACAGGAGCGAGCCGGCGAGAAAGATCGACAGGAAAATCATCGACGCTCGACGTCGACCGAGCGCATCAGAAAGCGGTCCCGAGATCAGTTGCGCGAAGGCAAAGCCGCCGAAATAGAGCGACAGCGTGATCTTGATCAGTGGTTCTGTGGTGGCGAACACATGTGCGAGCTCCGGCATGGCCGGCGTGTAGAGCGCCATCGACACCGGGCCAAGCGCAACCAGCAGCGCGCCGATCATGCTGGTGCGGCGCTCGGACATGACCGGCTTTGTCATGCCTTGGCAGCCTGCGGTGCGGCAACGGTTGCTTCATTGCCCACCATGGCGGAAATCGAAGCGCGCATGGTTTTCATGATCGATAGCAGCATCACGCGTTCGTCTGCGGAAAGTCCGGCCTGGATTTCCTCGAGCACGGCGCCGGTTTGCTGGCGAATGAGCACGATCATGTCGTCGGCCTTGGCTGTCGTGAGGATCAGCTTGGCGCGGCGGTCACCCGGATCGGCGACCCGTTCAGCAAGCCCCACGCGCTCCAGGCGATCAACATAGGTACAGAAGGTCATGGGCTCGATGCCCATATGCTCTGCGATCACGTTCTGTCTCGAACCTTCGTGAGCGGCAATCTGCAGCAGGGCGCGCGCTTCTCCCGCAGTCAGGCCAAGCCCGGCTTCGGCAATCCGCCGTTCCATCGCCAGACGCATCATCCGGGCCATATCGGCAATCAAAAATCCGAGCGAGTCCGGATCGACCTTGAGAGACATGTGCTTCATCCTTTCAGTAAGTGCCGTATATAATAAGCCTGACTTATTAATCAACCGTGGCGATCGGAATTCCGGTCGAGCCCCTTTCATCCATGGACGCATACCCTATATTGCCAAATGAACTCTTTGCTTCGCTTTCGCCTGACAGGAACCGAAATGACATTGCCCGCCGACCTCAATTCCGCGATCTTCAACTGGAACGGGCCCCACGGTCTGCCGCGTTTCGATACCGTTGCCGACAGCGATTTTGCCCCGGCCTTCGACTGGGCTCTGGCGGAACACGAGCGCGAGATTGACGCGATCGCCAACAATCCCGAGGCGCCGACTTTCGCCAACACGATCATCGCGCTCGAAATTGCCGGCGATGATCTTTCGCGGGTCTCTGCCCTGTTCTGGAACCGCGCCGGCGCCCACACCAACGAGGATATCCAGAAACTCGAGCGTGAAATCTCGCCGAAAATGTCACGGCATTATTCGAAGATCGGCCAGAACGAAGTGCTCTTCCGGCGGATCGATACGCTGTGGGACGAGAAGGACAAGCTGGGCCTGACGCTTGAGGAAAAGCGTGTGCTTGAGCGCCACTGGAAAGGGTTTGTCCGCTCCGGCGCCAAGTTGCCGAAGGAGCAGCAGCAGCGGTTGGCCGGCATCAACGAGGCACTGGCCGGGCTCGGTGCCAATTTCGGACAGAATGTGCTTGCCGACGAAAAAGGCTGGGTTCTCTATCTCTCAGAACCCGAGGAACTGGCTGGCCTGCCGGATTTTCTGCTCGATGCGATGGCGGGCGCAGCAACCGCGCGCGGGGAGGATGGCAAATATGCCATTACGCTTTCGCGTTCGATCATTGAACCGTTCCTGACCTTTTCCGATCGTCGGGATCTGCGCGAAACCGCCTTTTCGGCCTGGATCGCCCGCGGTGAGAATGGCGGCGCGACCGACAATCGCGAAATCATTCGCGAGACGCTGTCGCTCAGAAATGAAAAGGCGCTGCTGCTCGGTTATGAAAACTACGCGGCCTACAAGCTCGACGATACGATGGCAAAGACGCCGGCCAATGTGAACGCGCTTCTGATGCAGGTCTGGGAAAAGGCCCGCCGGCAGGCGCTCGAGGAAGAGGGCGAACTGGCGCGCCTGATCGCTGCCGAAGG
The DNA here is from genome assembly GCF_030551875.1 of Fluviirhizobium alvei. Taxonomy (GTDB): domain Bacteria; phylum Pseudomonadota; class Alphaproteobacteria; order Rhizobiales; family Rhizobiaceae; genus Rhizobium_E; species Rhizobium_E alvei. The sequence continues at coordinate 216,006 of NZ_JAUOZU010000008.1, forward strand.
TAAGAACCATCCGGTCATGCCCTGGGACTGGCGCCATTATGCCGAGAAGCTGCGGGCCGTGCGGTTCAACTTCTCGGAAGGCGAGCTCAAGCCCTACCTGCAGCTTGAGAAAATCATCGAGGCCTGCTTCGCCGTCGCCGGCAAGCTGTTTGGCATTACCGCCACGCGCCGCACCGACGTGACCGGCTATCATCCCGATGTGCGCGTCTTTGAGATCCGCGATGGCGCCGGTGCGCTGGTTGCCCTGTTCCTGGGCGATTATTTCGCGCGGCCTTCCAAGCGTTCGGGTGCCTGGATGAGTTCGTTCCAGAGCCAGCACAAGCTGCCGCTCAAGAATGGTACGGTTGGTGAAATCCCGATCATCTACAATGTCTGCAATTTCGCCAAACCGGCGGATGGCAAGCCGGCGCTGCTATCGCTCGATGATGCGCGTACCTTGTTCCACGAATTCGGCCATGCGCTTCACGGCATGTTGTCGAACGTCACCTATCCGTCTGTTTCGGGTACCGGTGTCTCGCGCGACTTCGTCGAACTCCCGTCGCAGCTTTACGAACATTGGCTGACGGTTCCCGAAATTCTCAAGCAATATGCCGTCCATTACGAGACCGGCGCGCCGATGCCGCAGGATCTGCTCGACAAGGTGCTGGCGGCGCGCAGCTTCAATACCGGTTTTGCGACGGTCGAATTCACCTCGTCGGCGCTGGTCGACATGGCTTTCCATACACGAACGCCAGACGGCGATCCGCTGGTGCTCGAAAAGGAAGTTCTGGCCGAGATCGGTATGCCTGCGTCCATCGTCATGCGCCATCGTACCCCGCATTTCAGCCATGTCTTCGCGGGCGACGGCTATTCCGCAGGCTACTATTCCTACATGTGGTCGGAAGTGCTCGATGCCGATGCGTTCGAGGCCTTCGAGGAGACCGGCAATGCGTTCGATCCCTCCATGGCCGGAAAACTGAAGCAGTTCGTCTATTCTTCGGGCGGTTCGGTCGATCCGGAAGAGGCCTACAAGGCCTTCCGCGGCAAACTGCCGAGCCCGGATGCGATGCTGCGCAAGAAGGGGTTGGCTGCCTGACGGCATCATCATCAAACCGTCATTGGCACGCAATCAGCCTGACATGAATCCCTGAAAATTTCCGGCGGCGGCGAACCGATCGCCACCGGATAAACAGGAGAGATTCATGACCTATCGATTGCCAACCATCAGCCGCCGTGGCCTGCTGGCCGGCACTGCCGGCCTCGCTGCCAGCACTGTCTTGCCGATGCCCTTCTATGCCCGCGCGGCCAATCGTCCGGCCTTCACGCATGGCGTGCAATCCGGCGACGTCGATTCCACGTCCGGGATGATCTGGACGCGGGTTGATCGCCCTTCGCGCATCCAGGTCGAATATTCGACCGTCGAAAGCTTCAAGAATGCCGTCAAGCTGCCGCCGATGACCGCGCTTCCCGAAAGCGATCTCGCCGCCAAGATGCTGCTCGAGAACCTGCCGTCCGACCAGGAAATCTTCTACCGTTTCGTGGCCGCCGATCTTGCCGATATCAATGTCACGTCCGAGCCGGTCGTCGGTCGGTTTCGTACGGCGCCGACTTCCAAGCGCAATATCCGCTTCGCCTGGTCGGGTGACACGGCCGGTCAGGGCTGGGGCATCGATGAGGTCGGCATGAAGACCTATGCCACGATGGCCAAGCACCAGCCGGATTTCTTCATCCATTCGGGCGACACAATCTATGCCGATGGTCCGCTGGTCGAACAGGTCGATTTCAAGGACGGCAGCAAATGGGTCAACAAGGTCCTGGTGCCGGAAAAAATGAAGGTTGCCGAGACGCTTGCCGAATATCGCGGCCAGTGGAAATACAACATGATGGACGAGCATGTCCGCGCGCTCAATGCCGTCTGTCCGACCTTCTTCCAGTGGGATGACCATGAAGTGGTCAACAACTGGTCCGACTCCAAGGATCTCTCCAAGGATGACCGTTACACCGAAAAGTCGGTGCATATGCTATCGGCCCGTGCCGCCCGCGCCTTCCATGAAATGACGCCGATCCGCTATACGCCTGCCGAGCCGGGCCGCGTCTACCGCAAGATCGCCTATGGTCCTCTGGTGGATGTGTTCTTCGTCGACCTGCGTTCCTATCGTGGTCCGAACGATGACAACAAGCAGCCGGAACTGAGCGAAAAGAGCCGCATCTTCGGCCTCGAACAGGTCAACTGGCTGAAGCGCGAACTCGCCAACTCCCGCGCCACCTGGAAGATCATTGCCTGCGACATGCCGATCGGCCTGATCGTCTGGGACAACTACAAGGAAATGAAGGGCTCGGAAGCCGTTGCCAATGGCGACAACGGTCCGGCCAGCGGTCGCGAACTCGAAGTCACGGACCTTCTGCGCTACATCAAGAATGCCGGCATCACCAACACCGTCTGGCTGACCGCCGACGTGCACTACACTGCCGCGCATTATTACGATCCGTCCAAGGCGCAGTTCCAGGATTTCGCACCGTTCTGGGAGTTCGTTTCCGGTCCGCTGCATGCCGGCACCTTCGGCCCGAACGATCTCGATATGACCTTCGGCCCGGAAGTGAAGTTTGTGGCGGCTCCCTCCAAGGAGCAGGGTCAGAACCTGCCACCGTCGGCCGGTCTGCAGTTCTTCGGTCTTGTCGATATCGACGGTTCGACCGAGCAGCTGACGGTCCGTCTCATGAACCGTGACGATCAGGAACTCTGGAAGGTCACGCTCGACCCGACCCGCCAGGCCTGATTTTTCGACACCCAACCTTCGGTAAAGGCGCGCCCCGGCGCGCCTTTATATTGTCTCCTCTGACAGCCCTGTGAATAGGCGATCCCGGCTGCACGTTCCCGCAAGGAAATGCTACAGAAAACCAGCTCCGCTATGTCAGCAGGAGGGGAGACCGATCGCTTGACCGAAAAAACCGAAATCAGCTGGATCCGCATTGTGATCTTGACCCTGTTCGCGGCCCTTGCTGCGGGCGCCATCGTCATTGGCGGAATGTTCTATTTTATGGGCATCGATCAATGGATCGACGGCTCCTATTCCTTTTCGGGTTTGGCGATGATTGTCTGGACCGTTGGCCTGGTCGGCGCCGGCGCCATGATATCGGGCATGATTGTGATCGGCGTCGTCCTGCGCTTTCTCCGTTGGGAGCGCGCGCCCCTGCTGAGCCTGGTGCTGGCTATTATCTCGACCCTTTTCATCCTGGCAACATACGAGGTTTATACCAGCCTTGACGGTGCCTTGGCGCCGATCGAAATCTTCGTCGTGCAGGTGCTGGCCTTTATTTGTCTCTTCGTCATGCCGCTGCCGCCCTTCCTGCATTGGCTGAGAGCTGGCCGCCGCCCGGCGCTCAAAATCGCCGCAGAAACGAAGGCACCGGAGGCCGGATCTTGACCAAGCCTGAAACGAGGGTGCTGCTGTTTTCGTCCAAGTCGAAAGGCCGGTCGGAATGCTGCTGCATCTGATCTTCGACGTCCTGGCCTGGCTGACGTCGCTGGCGACGATCCTCATCCTCCGCCGTACCTGGTTTCCTGTCAGCCCGGTGTCCGAAAAGCTGCGGTTCGGATATCTCGGCGCAGTACTGTTTGGGGCCGCGACAGGAGCCTGGCTGTTCGGCACGCTCAATCTCTGGGTCTCGGGGATCCATGAATTCGGCCGCTCGATCGAGGGCGCCCTGGCGGGTGCCATCCTGTCGATCGAGCTCTACAAGCGCAGCTACGGCATCAGCGCCCGAACCGGCGCTATCTACGCGCTGCCGGTCGCGCTCGGTATTGCGGTCGGTCGCATCGGCTGCCTGCTCTCGGGGCTCGAGGACAATACCTACGGCATTCCGACCGGTGCCAATTGGGGCTGGGACTTTGGTGACGGAATAAATCGCCATCCTGTCGCGTTATATGAGAGTGTGGCGATGTTTGCCTTTGCCCTGATCTACGCCCACCGGATCAGACAGGGATCGGACTATTGGCGCCAGAACGGTTTCTATCTTCTTGTATGCTTCTACGGTTTTGAGCGCTTTCTGCTCGAATTCCTGAAGCCCTATGGGGCGCTGATGGCAGGTCTCGGCGTCTTCCAGTATCTATCGATCCTGTTATTGGCCTATGGCGTGGCCATGATTGCGAGCAACCCGTGGAAGCAAAGCCGGTCGGCCGAAAGCATTGGGCGCTGAGTGGTAGCGCAAGCCTGTCGCTTCTGAACATGGAACAGTTGATGCTTCGCGTGCCGAGAACAGATGTTGTCGGAGAACCGGTTTGGTGATCGGTTCAACATTCCGCCTTGCCAAAGCGGACGGCATTGGCTTTGCTGTGACATATAGGGTCCGTAAAGCGGTTCTTGTGGGAGGTTCCAATGTACGATAACAATGCCGGCAACCAGCAGCAGCCCAATCAGGCCATGGTTGCCTTGCGCATTCTTTTGGCTCTCATCTTCCTGTTGCCCGGTCTCTGTGGCGGTTTCTTCTACCTGGCTTCGCTCGCGGACTGGGTCAGTCGTGGTTTCAGCTATTCTGGACATGAAAACTATTCCGGCGCGTTCCTGATCGTCGCGGTTCCCTCGATCTGGCTTTCCATCCTCCTCCTCGGCATTCTTCTGCGATTTGCCGCATGGAAAGCGGCGCCACAGGCAAGCCTTGTCCTTTCCATCATCGCGGTTTCCGTTACCGCGGTCGCCGGCCTTGCGTTGCTCCCGGAACTGGGAATCGGCAATGTCGGCGATGTTCTGATGTTCCTGTTATTCAGCCTTGCGGGTCTCGGCCTCGCGGCCGTGCCACCTTTCCTGCATTGGCAGGCGAACCGCTCTTCGCACCAACCGCCTGAACTTTGATCCGGACGATAGAATCCATGACCGCGACTGCCCATTCCGTCCGCAAATCCAAGCCCTATCTCTTCTATGGCGAAACCCGTTCACTCTGTTCCAAATGTCTTGCCGTTGTGCCGGCCAAGATCCTGATCGAAGGTGACGACGTCTTTTATGAAAAGCGCTGTCGCACGCATGGCGTCCAGAAAGTGCGCATTTCGTCGGATGCCGCCTACTACAAGGCTGAACTCTCCTTTCTGAAGCCCGGTGACCGGCCGCTCGATGTCCAGACCCGGACCGATTACGGCTGCCCCTATGATTGCGGCCTCTGCCCCGACCATGAGCAGCATTCCTGTCTTGCGATCATCGAGGTCAATGAAGCCTGTAACCTTACCTGTCCGGTCTGCTTTGCCGGGTCGTCACAGGATCTGACGAGCCATCGCGATCTCGAAACGATCGGCCGGATGATGGACGCTCTGGTCAAGAGCGAGGGCGAACCGGATCTGTTGCAGCTTTCGGGCGGCGAGCCGACGATCCACCCAGAGATCCTGACGATCATCGATATGGCGAAGGCACGCCCGATCCGCCATCTGATGATCAATACCAACGGGCTCAGGATTGCGACCGACCCGGCCTTCGCCGATGCCCTGGCCGAGCGCCGCAAGGGGCTCGAGATCTATCTCCAGTTCGACAGTCTCGAGCCGGAAGCAATCCGCAACCTGCGCGGCGCCGATCTCTCCAAGGTCAGGCGTAAGGCACTCGAAGCGCTGGAGGCGCGAGGCATTTCCACGACACTGGTCGCCACCGTCAAGAAGGGCGTCAACGATCACGAGATGGCGGCCATCATCGATCATGCGCTCGGCTTTTCCTGCGTCCGCGGCGTCACCTTCCAGCCGATCCAGGATACAGGCCGCAACGAGGATTACGATCTGCGGACCAACCGTGCGTTGCTTTCGGACATTCGTCGACGCATTGTCGAAGATTCCGGTATTTTCGGAGAAGCGGACATGATTCCGCTCCCCTGCAATCCCACTGCGATATCGATCGGCTATGGTTTGCGCAACGGTCGGATCGTGGTGCCGGTCACGTCGATGATCCCGAAGGATGAACTCGTCGAAGCCGTGCCCAACGCCGTCAATTTCGAACGCTATCCATCGCTCAAGCAGAAGATCTTTGACCTTTTTTCGCTCTCGACCATCGAGCCCAATGTCGCCGGGCGGCTGGGCGATCTCTTGTGCTGTCTGCCGCAGGTGCCGGTGCCCGAAGGGCTTTCCTACGAGAACATCTTCCGGGTTGTGATCGTCAATTTCATGGATCGTCACGATTTCGACGTCGGTAACGTCAAGCGATCCTGCATTCATTTCGTCACACCCGCCGGTCAGATCATTCCGTTCGAGACCTATAATCTTCTCTATCGAAATGGGGCCGTGGAGGCGTTCCGCGCGAAAACTGCCCGCAACGAAACCAGCGAGGCGGTTGTTTGATCGACAACCGTAATGACAGCCATCAATTTTTCTAAATTGACTTGGCCTCGCGAACAGCCGATTGATCCTGCACCGCACAAGTTTCGTTCGCCGTCGTCGCGAATGCCAGCGCTTTCGCGCGCATCCATTTCTGGGAATTTATCCTATGAGCGAAATCCGTAAGGACGCATCGGGTCTTGATGCCCGCCAACTGCAATCGCGCAACAATCTCGTCATCGGTCTGTTGCTCATCTCCGCCTTTGTCGTCATTCTCAACGAGACGATCATCGGCGTTGCCATGCCGCATCTGATGAAGGATCTCGGCGTGACCGCTGGTCAGGCCCAATGGCTGACGACAGCCTTCATGCTCACGATGGCAGTTGTCATTCCCGTCACCGGGTTCCTTCTCCAGAGGCTGAACACGCGGCCGGTCTTCATCCTGGCGATGTCACTTTTCTCGATCGGCACACTGATTGGCGCCGTCGCGCCGGGTCTGACAGTGCTCATCCTCGGCCGTATTGTCCAGGCCAGCGGCACCGCAATCATGATGCCGCTTCTGATGACGACCGTGATGACGCTCGTGCCACCGGAAACGCGCGGTCGCACTATGGGCAACATCACCATCGTCATTTCCGTTGCACCGGCCATCGGTCCGACGATTTCCGGCTTCATCCTGTCAATGTTCGACTGGCGCTGGATGTTCTGGCTCGTGTTGCCGATCGCGCTGGCAGCCCTTGCTCTGGGCGCTTCGAAGATCCGCAATGTCGGGACTCCGCGTCCGGCCCCGCTCGATCTGATTTCCGTGCCCCTGGCTGCAGCGGGCTTCGGCATACTCGTCTATGGCCTGTCGACAATTGGCGAAGGTGCGGTCGCCGGGCATGAAAGCGCTTACCCCGTCTGGCTGCCGATCATTGTTGGAGTTGCGTTTGTCACCCTCTTCGTGCTCCGCCAGGTGGCATTGCAGAAACAGAACCGCGCGCTTCTCGATCTCAGGACCTTCCTGTCACCGGTGTTTACGGTCGCAACCATCATGATGGCGATCTCGATGATGGCCATGTTCGGCGTCATCATCCTTCTGCCGATCTATACCCAGAATGTGCTGCATTTCGATGCGCTGACCACGGGGCTTCTGCTTCTGCCCGGCGGACTTCTCATGGGCCTGATGGCCCGCTTCGTCGGTGCGGCAAGCGATCGTCATGGTCCGACCGGTCTGGTGATTGCTGGATCGATCCTGCTCACGCTTTCGGCACTGGCGCTCGCGAGCCTCGGAACAACGACGCAATGGTATCTCGTTCTGGCATCGCATCTCCTGTTCATGGGCGGTTTGGGCCTTTTGTTCACGCCGCTCTTTTCGGCAAGCCTCGGTTCGCTGCCGCCGCACCTCTATTCCCATGGCTCGGCGGTCATCGGCACCGTGCAGCAGGTGGGTGGGGCTGCAGGCACTGCGCTTTTCGTGTCGATCATGACGCTTTCCTCGTCGAAGTTTGCCGCCGACGGCGCAGAACCGGTAACAGCCTTGTCGGGTGGTATCTCGACGGCCATGCTCTACTGCACCGCGATATCCGTCATCGCCATCATTGCCGCCTTCTTCGTCCGGCGCCCCAATGGTCCGGCGTTGCATGGGGCAATTGGCCACTGATTGGCCGCAAAAGCGGGCCGGGATTCACCAAGAGCCTGACATTTTCGACTTTGTCGGGCCTCCCCCTTTCGCAATTGCAAAAAAGCAGGTATGAGGCGCGCAAAGAAATGAGCGCGCCTTTTTCCTTGCGCGCCAGAACTTCAGAGATCATCACATGGACATTCGCAATATCGCGATCATCGCACACGTTGACCATGGCAAGACCACGCTTGTCGACGAACTTCTCAAGCAGTCCGGCTCGTTCCGCGAAAACCAGCGCGTTGCCGAACGCGTCATGGATTCCAACGACCTCGAAAAGGAACGCGGCATTACCATTCTCGCCAAGGCAACGTCGGTGGAATGGAAGGGCGTCCGCATCAACATCGTCGACACGCCAGGCCACGCCGATTTCGGCGGCGAAGTCGAGCGCATCCTTTCGATGGTGGACGGCGCGATCGTTCTCGTCGACTCCTCGGAAGGCCCGATGCCGCAGACCAAGTTCGTTGTCGGCAAGGCGCTGAAGGTCGGCCTGAAGCCGATCGTCGCGATCAACAAGATCGACCGTCCGGATGCGCGCCACGAAGAAGTGGTCAATGAGGTCTTCGATCTCTTTGCCAATCTCGATGCCACCGACGAGCAGCTCGATTTCCCGATCCTCTACGGTTCGGGCCGCGCGGGCTGGATGAACGTCAATCCTGATGGCCCGACCGACGAAGGCTTGGCGCCGCTGCTCGACCTCGTGCTCAAGCACGTGCCGGCACCGAGCGTCGGCGACGAAGATGGCGCCTTCCGCATGATCGGCACCATCCTCGAAGCCAACCCCTTCCTCGGCCGCATCATTACCGGTCGCATTCATTCGGGCTCGATCAAGCCGAACCAGCCCGTCAAGGTGCTCGGCCAGGATGGCAAGCTGATCGAAAACGGTCGTATCTCCAAGATCCTCGCCTTCCGCGGCATCGAGCGCACGCCGATCGAGGAAGCGCATGCGGGCGATATCGTCGCCATTGCCGGCCTCTCCAAGGGCACCGTCGCCGACACGTTCTGCGACCCCTCGGTCACCGAGGCGCTGCATGCCCAGCCGATCGACCCGCCGACCGTGACCATGTCCTTCCTGGTCAACGACAGCCCGCTCGCCGGCACCGAAGGCGACAAGGTCACCAGCCGTGTCATCCGCGACCGTCTGTTCAAGGAAGCCGAAGGCAATGTCGCGCTGAAGATCGAAGAAGCCGAGGGCAAGGATTCCTTCTACGTTTCCGGCCGCGGCGAACTTCAGCTTGCCGTGCTGATCGAGACCATGCGCCGTGAAGGCTTCGAACTGGCCGTGTCGCGTCCGCGTGTGGTCATGCACAAGGATGAAGCCACCGGCGCCATGATGGAGCCGATCGAAGAAGTCGTCATCGACGTCGATGAAGAACATTCGGGCGTCGTCGTGCAGAAGATGAGCGAGCGCAAGGCCGAAATGGTCGAGCTGCGCCCCTCCGGCGGCGGTCGCGTTCGCCTGCGCTTCTTTGCCCCGACCCGCGGCCTGATCGGCTACCAGTCGGAGCTGCTGACCGATACCCGCGGCACGGCGATCATGAACCGCCTGTTCCACGACTATCAGCCTTTCAAGGGTCAGATCGGCGGCCGGGTTAACGGCGTTCTGCTGGCCAATGCGCCGGGCGAAGCCGTGGCCTATGCCCTGTTCAACCTCGAAGACCGCGGCCCGATGATCATCGATCCGGGCGAGAAGGTCTATATGGGCATGATCATCGGCATCCATAGCCGCGACAACGACCTCGAGGTCAACGTTCTCAAGGGCAAGCAGTTGACCAACATCCGCTCGGTCAACAAGGACGAAGCCGTCAAGTTGACGCCGCCGATCCGCATGACGCTCGACCGCGCGCTCAGCTGGATTCAGGACGACGAACTGGTGGAAGTGACGCCGAAATCGATTCGTCTGCGCAAGATGTATCTCGATGCCAACGACCGCAAGCGTATGGAAAAGGCCAAGGCTGCCGTTGCCGGCTGACCGGTTCTGTACCGATTTGGGAATATCAAAGCCGGCGCTGCAAAGCGCCGGCTTTTTTTATGGATGACACTGAGACTGCCCTTGCAATGAGTCATTAACAATCGTTAACCTCCCTGAGAAATCGGTCAGCGTAGTTGTCGCTTCGGCTTAGTTCTGCCGGAATGTAACTGTGGGTAAACCTGCAGCGTAACCGAATTTCGTCTGGAAGTTTAAAGTGGCTCAGGTGTAATGCGCGTCATGAAGACGATGTCGATAGAGGTGCGGAGGGCTGAGCCCGAAGATTGCAACGCTGTTGCCGATGTGCACCGCAAGACCTGGATCCATGCCTACGGCGGCCTCATTCCACACAAGCCGCTTCTGACCATGCTGGAGCGTCGTCGCGAAGACTGGTGGCGAAGGGCGGCCAATGGCACCTCGACGCTGCTGGTTCTCGATACCGGTACCAAGATTGCCGGTTATGCCACGATCGGGCTCAACCGCACGGAAGCCCTGAAGGTCGATGGCGAGATCTATGAGCTCTATCTGCTGCCGGAATATCAGGGTATCGGCCTAGGCAGCTACATGTTCCGTCAGTGCCGGGCAATGCTGAGCGGTCTCGGCTTTCAGGGGCTTGCCGCCTGGTGCCTGGAGGATAGCGAAAATGCCTCCACGTTCTTCCGTGCTACCGGCGGGCTCGATGTCGCCGAAGGCATGGAAGATTTCGGCGGCACCGCGCTGAAGAAGATCGGCTTTATCTGGCAGCGCTAAAAGCCTGGCCGGCTGCGATTTCCAGTTTCAATCCTGCGTCGGAAACACATAGGCCGGCTCGCCGGCTTTCGGGCCCTTCACGCCATGATAATCCGGCTTGTCGCGACCGCAGCGAAAGCCCGCTGCCATCTCGTCTGCGATGCCGCGGGCGAGAATATTGGCATCGGGATTGGCGAGCGCATCGACATAGCCCACCACACAACCGGTCTTGTCCTCCGGCTGGCCGACGCGTGAGATCACCAGAACCTGACCTTCGCTTGCCTTGGTCGGCATGCCGCTGTTTTCATCGACATTCTCGATGAAGAAACGAAGGATGGCAGCATAGGGCTTTCCGTTGGCGCCGATGCGCCACTCGACCTTTTTGCCGACATGATTGAAAGGACCGAAGGTTTCATTAGCCTCATCGAGGATCTTCTGGCTCAGATGGCCGAAATAGACGCTCTGGCGCAGGTCTCCCTCGTCGAAATAGACCGGATAGTTCCTGTAGCCGCCGCATTTGAGCGAAATCCAGTCGCCACCCGGTTCGTCCGGTGAGCCCTGGGCCAGCGTCTCGCATTTGTCGAGATCGAGATCGGTATAGGTGCTTTCCGCTGCCTGTGTGGAAGCGAAGGAAGCCAGAAGCAGTATCAAGGCGGGAACGGCGGGTCGCAATCGCATCATGGTCAGGTCCTCCTCATGCGGAAACGTTCGGCTCTTCGGTCTTATTCCTTACATTGCGCGGCAGCTTCGACCAAGGGCGCAGGGCTAGTTCGAAAACATCGGTTGTCAGCGCGGGTGAATTCGATTATTGCGGTGCAAAATCATGCACCCGGAGGCACAGCATGCGTATCGACGCCATTTCCGTCGGCAAGAACCCCCCTGAAGATGTCAACGTCATCGTGGAAGTTCCCGTTGGCGGCCATCCCATCAAGTACGAAATGGACAAGGAAGCCGGCGCCCTGATCGTCGACCGTTTCCTTTACACCCCGATGACCTATCCGGGGAACTACGGTTTCGTGCCGCACACCCTGTCTGAAGATGGTGATCCGATTGACGTTCTGATCGCCAACACCCGTCCGCTGGTGCCGGGCTGCGTCATCAATGTCCGTCCGATCGGCGTGATGATAATGGAAGACGATGGCGGCAAGGATGAGAAGATCATCGCCGTGCCGGTTCCGAAGCTGACCCGTCGCTACGACAAGATCGAGAACTATTCGGATCTGCCGGAGATCACGCTCAAGCAGATCGAGCATTTCTTCGAGCACTACAAGGATCTTGAGCCCGGCAAGTGGGTCAAGATCGGTGGCTGGCAGAATGTCGACGTTGCCAAGAAGCTGATCGTCGAGGCTGTCGAGCGCTACAAGGCGCAGAAGTAAGCGCTTCAGCCATCCCCGACGAGGGATCGCAAACGCTCAAATACATCCTCCGGGTCGGCATCGATCCGGAGGATTTTCTTTCTCGACGTTTCGCCGGAAACGATCGAGATTGCCGATTTCGGCAGTTTGAGCTTTTTCGAAAGCAGGGCGACGAGTGCCTTGTTCGCCTTGCCATCCTCCGGCACGGCGGTGACGCGCGCCTTCAGATAGCGCTCGCCATTCTCGTCAAGTTCGAATCCATCCAGGCTGTCGCGGCCACCGTTCGGGGTCAGCCGCAATGCTAGCCGAAAGGATGCGGTCTCAGCCATAATTCATGGCGACCTGGGCGATCACCTGCTGCAGGAAGAACAGAATGACCAGAACGACAAGCGGCGACAGGTCAAGGCCATTGAGGTTGGGCATGAAACGACGGATCGGCCGGTAGAGCGGTTCGGTAACCGCGTAAAGCGCGCTGCCAATCTGGTTGACGAACTGGTTGCGCGTGTTGATCACGTTGAACGCATAGAGCCAGGAAAAGATGGCCGAGGCGATGATGATGAACCAGACGATATTGATGATGAAGTTCAGCGTGGACAGAATGACGATCAGCATGGGTTTCCTCGAGAACCAGTTGCCGCGGATCGGCGCACCGGCAGGGATTTGACATTGACAGAGATGTAATCATTGGCTCTTTATGGGGCAAGAGCGCCGATGATGAGACCTGTTTCATACTTAACGCGCAAACCATCCACGAAAGTAATGAACATGAATTTTAAAACGGCGGATGACCGGTTCGCTGCTTTTCGCCATCGATCCTACACCCTTTTCTTCTTCGCCCGTTTCCTGGCCGCCTTCGCCACCCAGATCATCTCGGTGTCGGTCGGCTGGCAGATGTATGACGAAACGAAAAGTGCCTGGTATCTCGGCCTGATCGGGCTCGTGCAGTTCCTGCCCTCGCTCCTGCTTTTTCTCGTCACCGGCACGATCACCGATCGCTATAACCGGCGCAGGATTGTTTCCATCTGCCTGATTGTCAGTGCTCTCTGCTCGGCTGCCCTGTTGTTCGTCACGATCGGCGATCTCTTCTCGCCGCTTCTCGTGTTCGGCATTCTGACTGTCTTCGGCATCGAGCGTGCCTTCATGGGCCCGGCGGTGCAATCGCTCGCGCCCAATCTGGTGCCGGAAAAGGATCTGCCGAATTCATTCGCCTGGAATGCGTCCTCCTGGCAGACCGCATCCATCACCGGCCCGGTCGCCGGCGGCCTCCTTTACGGGCTCGGACCTGTCTGGGCCTATTCGGTTGCACTCGCCTTCATGGCGGCCGGCGCCATTCTTGTCTTTTTCATTCCCAAGCCTGCCCAGCGCACCGCAAGCGAGCCGAAAAGCCTTGCCTATGTGCTGGCCGGCTTCAAGTTCATCCGCTCGGAAAAGGTGGTTCTCGGCGCGATCTCGCTGGATCTCTTTGCCGTGCTTCTGGGTGGAGCGGTTGCTCTGATGCCGATCTTTGCATCGGAGATTCTCGTTCTGGGTCCGCTCGGCCTCGGGCTTCTTCGCGCAGCGCCAGGCATTGGTGCCATCGCGATGGCGCTTTATCTTGCAAGTTTTCCGATCCGCCACCATTCCGGAGCGATCATGTTCATCGGCGTCGGCATATTCGGCCTCGCCACGCTGGTCTTCGGCCTGTCGAATACGACCTGGCTCTCCATTGCGGCCCTGATCGTGATGGGAGCCGGGGACATGATCTCGGTTTATGTGCGCGAAACGCTGATTGCGCTCTGGACGCCGGATGAGGTGCGCGGACGCGTCAGCGCCGTCAACATGGTCTTTATTGGTGCCTCAAACGAGCTTGGCGAATTCCGCGCCGGCTCGATGGCCTCGATCGTTGGTGCCGTTCCGGCCGTGGTGATCGGTGGTATCGGCACCCTGCTGGTCTCGATCGCCTGGGCGGGCATGTTCCCATCGTTGCGCAAGATCGATACGCTGGATGTGCCGGAGAGCTTAGCCCGCTGAAGCTGGACGGCGAAATACCAGATCCAGCATCTCCGACATCCAGTTGCGCAAGGGGGCATCATGCAGCATGCGCCCTTCCAGATGCCGATCACCCGTCTGGGCATTGGGCAGTTCGAAACGGTGAGCGCCGCGCACGACCCAGCGATGCATCATCGCGCGTGTGAGCTCACCGTGGAACTGGATGCCCCAGGCATTGTCACCATAGCGGATCGCCTGGTTCTCGTAGGTATCGCCGCGGGCCAGAAGGCGCGCCCCGGCCGGCAGATCGAACCCTTCGCGATGAAAGTGGTAGACCATCGAAGGCCATTCGATCAGTCCCTTGCCTTCCTCGGTCGCCTCGATCGGATACCAGCCGATTTCCGTAAGACCTTCGGCATGGCCCTCAACCTTGCCGCCCAGGTTCTTCACCAGCATCTGGGCGCCGAGACAGATGCCAAGGAAGGGCCGGTTTTCAGACAGAGGTACCGAGATCCAGTCAATCTCCGCCTTCACATAGGGTTCAGGGTCGTTGGCGCTCATCGGGCCGCCGAAGATGATGGCGCCTGCATGGTTTTGAAGCGTATCGGGCAGAGGCTCGCCCAGTACCGGGCGGCGGATATCGAGGCGATAGCCTTTCTCGAGCAGCATCTGGCCCGCACGGCCCGGCGTCGATGTTTCCTGATGAAGGATGATCAGGACGGGTCTGTCGTCTTCGGCGAGGCTCGCGGTCTTGTCCGGCATCAGTTCTCTTGGTCGTTGCTATTCTTGTCCGCATCCATCCGGCGCGTCACCCGGTCGCGTCCGGAAACGCCGATCAGTTCGGCGATCCGCCAGATCAGATGGTCTTCCAGTTCGTTGCGATCGTTGTCGGCATGAACGATCTGCCACAGCATGCCAATAAACTCGGTTTTCTGGCGCTCGTCCAGCGAACGGTTCAGCCGCGAGGTGAAATGATAGAGATCGACCGCTCGCTCCTCTGCGCGCTCGGCAGCCGCAAGCTTCGCCTCGAATTCCACCTTGCTGAGATTGAAACGCGCCCGGATCACATCTTCGAGAACCTGGCGCTCCTTGGGATCGACAACGCCGTCGGCATTGATAACGCTCAGCGCAAGCGCGACCACGGCAACCGATGGGTCATCCGTCTGATCGGGCTTTTCGGCCTCGGCGCCAAGCGAACCTAGGAAGGCCATCAACTTTTCGAACATAACAGCCTCCCGGCCCGGGTTTCGATCAGAACAGTTTGAAGCCGTTCGAAGGCGTTTCTGCGGTTTGCTTCTTCACGCCGGGATCGTCCGGTGGTCGGCCGAAGAAGGGAACCGGTTCTACAGCGGCTTCCACTGGTGTGACCGTAGCCGGTTTGGCCGGAGCAGTAACCGGCTCTACCACTGCAACAGTGGCGACAGGTGTCGGTATTTCGGCTTCTTCGGCATCCTCGGCGGGTGCGGAAACATCGGGAAGCGCACCGAAGGCATCGGCTGCGGTTGCTGTCGTTCCATCTTCAAGGCGACCTGCGACCGGAGCATAGGCTTTCTTCCATTCGAAAGCGTCAAGCCGGCCTGTGATGGGGGAAATCGGCAGCCAATGGGCGGAGACCTGGCCATCGGCCACCCATTCGGGATCGCGTTCGGCGCGCAATGCCAGGGCCAACCAGTAGCGAACGCGGCCCTGATCACCCGTCTGGGCTTCCTCGATATCGGCCATCAACAGATAGATACTTTCCCGCGGATCGATGCGGGCCGCCATTTCCGCCTTGGCGCGCGCCTTGATGAAATCGCGTGCATCGAGTGCTGCGGCCGCGACCGTATAGAGAGTTTCATATGCGTCAGGACGCATTGCTTCGAGTTTTTCGGTCCGACGCAGGCGCTCAAGCGAGGTGCCGCCGCCCGCATGGGCATAGGCGGTCGCCAGCTCCATCTGCGGGTTGAGCTTGTAGGCTGCTTCCAGCACGTTCTGGGCCTTGCGAAGATTGTTCTCACGCAGATAGGCCTTGGCGGCAAGAGTGGCTGCCGGGATGAGCGTCGGATCGAGCTTCAGGGCCTGCACCGCGTCTTCGCGGGCTCCTTTCGGATCGGTCTCGAACTTCGACAGGCCGCGGCCGGTCAAGAGAACGGCCTTCTTGCGGTCATGCTGTTTGCGATCCATGCCGTTGAGGACACGCTGGGTTTCCAGAAGCCGGATCGCATCGTCGAAACGACCCGCCTGAACCCGATATTCCAGCGTTGCCTCTGCAGCCCAGGGCAGGTGCGGTGCCTTTTCGACGGCTTTTTCAGCATAGTGCCGTGCCGCCTCATGGGCGCCCAGCCGAATGGCTTCGAGATAGAGGCCGCGCAGACCCAATTCGCGGGTTTCCGGATCTTCCGCCATTCTCTCGAACTTCTGGCGCGCTTCGTCGGTGCGGCCCTCGATCAGGCAGGCCTGGGCATCGAGCAGCAGGACGAGAGGTTCTGTTTCGGCGCGCAGCAGGCCTTTGGTGCGATCGAGCATCTTGCGTGCCAGCGGTGCGTCACCTGAACCGACGGCGATCAGGCCGGTCGACAGCGCCTGATAGCCGCGATCGCGCTTGCGGGCGCGGAAGTAACGCGAGATCGATTGCGGCGACGTCCAGATCGAGCGGACGATCCACCATCCGAACATGACGATGGCGATCAGGCCGACAACCAGCACGGCAGCAACCATCAGCGTCATTTCAACGCGCTGGCCCTGCCAGATGATGAAGAGTTCGCCTGGTCGGTCCGCGAGCCAGGAGAAACCGGCTCCAAGAAGAACGACGACAGCGAGGAAAGCTATAATCCGGATCATCGTCTGTTCCTTACCCTGCATTGCCGGTCTTGGAGACGGCGCGGGACAGGGTCGACCCAACCAGCTCCTCGACCTTAATGCGTGCATCGAGCGATTTCTTGTAGCTCGAGGAGGCAGCCTTGCCCTTCTCGGGCAGCGTATCCCATTCGAGCGCGGCTCCCTTCAGGTCGCCGTCCTGCAGCTTGCGCTCCATGCGGGCGACCACGGAGCCGGGTCCTTCCCCTTCGACATTGCCCACGGGGCGGACCTTGATCGCCGAAAAGGCGCTTTCCATCAACCGGTCGGTGAGGCTCTGGTTCGGATCCTCCTCGACGAGGGAAGCAAGGATCGTATCGGCGACGGTCGGGAACTGGCCGATCAGTTGCGAGCGCGACGGAACGCCGACAGCGGCGTAGGTCTGCAACTCCTTGACTACCGGATCATCCGGGCTGATGCCCGCGAGCGTGTCGAGTTCGGCGAGGAACGGGCCACCGCGATCGATTGCGGCCTTCAGTCCGGCTGCGGCAATCGCCACGGCCACCGCCACATCGTCCCGCGGGGCATTGACCTTCTTCTCGAGCGCTTCGAGCTTCAGTTCGAGTGCCGCGCGGGCGGTTTCCGCCTTCTCAAATCCGCTGTCGATCCTGGCGGCTGTGTCTGTCACCTGTTGGGCAATCGCAGAAATGCGCGCATCCGCATCGGCAGACAGGCCGTTGGCCAGCGGCATGTCCGCCGCCTTCTTCTCAAGAGTGGCGAGTTTCTCGTTGATCGGTCCGAGGTCAACTTCCGGCTTGGCGCTGGCAAGGGTCGACAGTTGCGCACGCAGCGATTCGACATCCGCCGTCATCGCCATCAATTTTGCGTCGGCGTCATCGCGACCAAGTGCCGGCAACACACCCCAATATTGCAGACTTGCGGCTCCACCCAGCACGATCAAGCCACCGATGAGGCCGGCCGCAACCAGCGACAGGCTGCCGTGGCCGGACTTGACGCTGACATTTTCCGCTGCAGGCGAACGCGGCTGTTCGGAAGGAGGCTCGGCCGGTGTCACGACGCTTTCGGCTTCACCACTGTTGGAGGCCGTTACATCCTCTTCCGTGCCTTCGGCTTCACTTGCCGGACTGTCCTTGACCTCCTCGGCTGCCAGGTCGATCGTGACCGGCTCTGGCCTGGTCTTGGAATGGCGGGTCGGATCTGCCGGTTCCATGGAATTCCTCTTTCTTCTCGGTTTTCACTGCGACCTTAGCCCGATGGAGCATGGCCGCAAGGTTTTTCTGCGACACGGCCGCATCACAGAAGATCGATCAGTTCATCCTCGTCGGGATTGGCGCTGACGAGCGTTGAATGCTTGTATTCCTCGGGAACAGACTCGGCGATATTGCGGCTGAGGCAAAAAAACAGGGTTCTCTTCAACGGTTCGCGGCTGTGCTTGAAGATGTCGAGCTCGAAGAAACGGCGTCCGTTCTCGCGCGAAAACAGAAAGACAGCATCCACCGGCCTGTTGACGAGAACAGCCTGCTGTTCCTCGAGAGAATAGTCCACCGGTCTCATGTCGTAGATCGGGACGGTAACATGCGATAGGCCGTGGCCTTCGAGTGCACCTTCGAGGCCTCCCGATCTGCGATGTCCGGCAAGATAGAGCACAGTGACCGACTGTTCTCGTCGGGCCCGGAAATAGTTGGCGATCAGATCGCCCAGAACCTGACCGTTGCCACCGGCTGTCAGGACGCGGCGAAAACCGGCCTGTTCGGCCGCCTCTGCGGTCTGACGCCCAACCACGAACACCGGAATGTCGAAATGCGCATCGAGCGCCTCGCCAAGCTTGACGAGACAGCGCACGGCCTCCGCTGATGTCAACGCGATCGCATCATGCGGATTGGAAAGTGCCGTTCGGGCTGCGTCGGTATCATGCTCCGGCGCAAAGAGCGGAAACAGAACCGGATCATGCCCGAGCGCTGCAAGCTTGCTTGCGGTCTTGCGGGCCTGCTGTTCCGGTCGGGTGATCAGGACACGCATCGGTCACCGCCAGTTGGTGAAGAATTGAGGGCCGGCCTTGTTCTTGATGTCCTGCCCGGCACGGGCGCCAAGGGCAGCCGCGTCAGCGATTGTGCCGTCCAGACGGATATCGTGGCTTTCCTGTCCATCGGGCGTCAGAATCATGCCGTAGAAATGCAGGCGTTCGCCATCAACCGTCGCGCGACCGGCAATCGGCGTGCGGCAGGATCCGTCGAGCACCGAGAGGAACGCCCGTTCGCAAGAAACGGCGACGAATGTGTCCGCGTGATTGATCGGCGCCAGCAGTTCGCCGATTCGTGCGTCGCCGATGCGCGCCTCGATGCAGATCGCGCCCTGGGCCGGCGCTGGCGGGAACAGGTCGGGATCGAGGATTTCGGTTGCAACATCCGGTTTGCCGAGCCGCTTCAGCCCGGCATAGGCCAAAAGCGTCGCATCGGCATCGCCTTCGGCAAGCTTGCGCAGGCGTGTGTCGACGAGGCCGCGAAAGATCTTCACCTGCAGGTCCGGCCGCAATTTGCGCACCAGGGCCTGGCGACGGAGCGAGGCGGTTCCGACCATCGCACCCTCCGGAAGATCCAGGAGGTTTGCTGCCGTGCTACCGACAAAAGCATCGCGCACATCTTCGCGCGGCAGGTAGGCGGCAATTTCAAGTCCAGCCGGCAGGGCAGTCGCCATATCCTTCGAGGAATGGACGGCGAAATCGAGTTCACCCGAGATCAGCATCTCTTCCAGTTCAGCGGTGAAGAGACCCTTGCCGCCAATTTCGGCGAGCGGCCGGTCGGTGATCCGGTCGCCTTTGGTGGAGAGAACCACGATCTCGAAATCGTCCGCAGAAAGGCCATGCGCAGCAATCAGGCGATCGCGCGTTTCATAGGCCTGAGCCAGAGCGAGAGGGCTTCCGCGCGTACCGATTCTGAAAGCTTTTGTTTGCATTCGCCTCAATCCGTTGTACTTGGCTTCCAAGTAATCATCTTTCCTGTCCACCGCAATCAGGCAAAAGGTCCCATCGTGCCGGTTCTTCGAATTCTCGGACTAGAAACGAGCTGTGACGAAACAGCCGCTTCGATCGTCGAACGGGACGAAAACGGCGAAGGGCGGATCCTTGCCGATGTCGTTCTTTCGCAACTCGATGAACATTCGGTTTACGGCGGCGTGGTGCCGGAGATTGCCGCACGCGCCCATGTCGAAGCCCTTGATGGTCTGATCGTGGAGGCGCTGCATCGCTCCTCGATGCGGCTTTCGGATGTCGATGCGATCGCGGCGACGTCAGGTCCGGGCCTGATCGGCGGCCTGCTGGTCGGGCTGATGACCGGCAAGGCGATTGCGATGGCGACGGAAAAACCGCTCTATGCGATCAACCATCTCGAGGGCCATGCGCTGACGGCGCGGCTGACGCACGGGCTTGCCTTTCCCTATCTGCTGCTGCTGGTCTCGGGCGGCCATACCCAGCTCATTCTCGTCAAGGGCGTTGGCGACTACGAACGCTGGGGTACGACGATCGATGATGCCCTGGGCGAGGCCTTCGACAAGACAGCAAAGCTGCTCGGCCTGCCCTATCCCGGCGGTCCTGCCGTCGAGCGAGCCGCACGGACCGGCAATGCGGAACGGTTTGCCTTTCCGCGCCCGATGGTGGGTGAGGCGCGTCTCGATTTCTCCTTTTCCGGTCTCAAGACTGCGGTCCGGCAGGCGGCAGAGGCGATCGCACCGGTCAGCGAACAGGATATCGCCGATATCTGCGCCTCGTTCCAGAATGCTGTTTCTCGAACGATGAAGGACCGGATCAGTCGCGGTCTTGCCCGCTTTCATGAGCGGTTCGGTAAAAGCGTCGAAAAGCCGACGCTCGTGGTTGCGGGTGGCGTAGCCGCCAATGCCGAGATCCGCTCGACGCTCGAAACCATCTGTGCGGCGAACCGGTTCGCCTTCATCGCACCGCCGATGGCGCTTTGCACCGACAATGCCGCGATGATTGCCTGGGCCGGGCTTGAGCGACTGGCGCTCGGCCTACCAGCTGACGGTCTTGATGTCGCGCCGCGGTCCCGCTGGCCGCTCGATGAGAATGCCGCCACGCTGCTCGGATCGGGCAAGCGGGGAGCCAAGGCATGAAGGAACGGATCGTTGTCGCCGGCTCGGGTGCCTTCGGAACCGCGCTTGCGGCGGCGACGGCCATTTCGGGAAAGGCTGAAGTAACGCTTCTGTGCCGGTCGACCGAGCAGGCCCGGATACTTTCAGAAACCGGGACAAATTCTCGCAATCTCCCCGGGATCACGCTTCCTTCCGGCATTCGTTACACGACAGAGGCGAGCGTTCTGGAAGAGGCCTCGATCGTGCTCTTTGCCATGCCGAGCCAGGCGCATCGCGAGGCTTCCCGGATGCTGTCTCCGCGTCTGCATTCCGCGCAACTGATCGTCACCTGCGCCAAGGGGATCGAGAAGGAGAGTGGCCGCCTCCTCACCCATGTGCTGGAAGAAGAACTGCCGAACCATGCGATCTCGGTTCTTTCCGGACCGGGATTTGCAGCTGACATTGCAAAGGGCCTGCCGACGGCAATGGTGGTGGCTTCGGCCGATCACCGCGAAGCCGAGCGGATTGCGCATGCTATTTCGGGGCCGAGTTTCCGGCTCTATCCCTCGACCGACCGGATCGGCGTCCAGCTGGGCGGCGCGCTCAAGAATGTGCTGGCGATTGCCTGCGGCATCGTGGAAGGCGCGGGCCTTGGCGATTCCGCGCGCGCTGCGCTGATTTCGCGCGGCCTTGCGGAACTGTCGCGCTTCGTGGCCGGGCTCGGGGGCCAGGCGGAGACGGTCAAGGGATTGTCCGGCCTCGGCGATCTGGTGCTCACGGCCACGAGCCACCAGTCGCGCAACCTTCGTTTCGGCATCGAGACCGGTCGGACCGGCCATGCCGGGCTTTCGACCGGCGAACTCGTCGAAGGCGCCTTTACCGCCGCGATTGCCGAACGGATCGCCGGCGAACGCGGCATCGACATGCCGATCACCCACGCGGTTGCATCCATCATCGACGGACGCATGGATGTGCGGACCGCCATCACCTCGCTCATGACACGCCCTATCACCACAGAATGAAAGGAACTCCCGTGCTCTATGCCATGATCTGCCAGGACAAGCCCGGTGCGCTTCAGTTGCGGCTCGATACCCGCCCGGTCCATGTCGACTATCTCAACGGCCTGAACGCAGCCGGTACTCTGAAATTTGCCGGCCCGTTCCTCGATGGCGAAGGCAAGCCGAACGGCAGCCTGGTGGTGGTCGAGGCCGAGACGATCGAGGCTGCCAAGGCGATTGCCGATGCCGATCCCTACGCCAAGGCCGGCCTGTTCGCCTCCGTGGAGGTTCGTGCCTGGAACTGGGTCTTCAACAAGCCGGAGGCGTAAATGGCCTATTGGCTGTTCAAATCCGAACCGTTCAAGTTTTCCTGGGACATGCAGAAGGCCAAGGGTGCCGCCGGCCAGGAATGGGACGGGGTCCGCAATTACCAGGCCCGCAACAACATGCGGGCCATGCAGATCGGCGACAAGGGCTTCTTCTATCATTCCAACGAAGGCCTTGCCGTCGTTGGTATCGTTGAAGTCTGTGCGCTGGCCCATCCCGATTCCACGGCCAACAACCCGACCTGGGAATGTGTGGATATCCGGGCGGTTTGCGACATGCCGAAGCCAGTCACCCTTGCCGACGTCAAGGCCAATCCGGCCCTGTCGGAAATGTCCCTGGTGAAGTCGATGCGGCTCTCCGTGCAACCCGTCACCGAAGACGAATATCTCGAGGTATGCCGTATGGGCGGGCTCGATAATCCACCCAAATGAGCCACCCGTGAAAACCGATCCCGAAACCTTCATCCTCGCCAATACCGGCGTGCTTCGGCCGCCGCATGTGCCCGAGATTGCGCTCCATCTCGCCGATGAGGCGCATGATCTCTGGCTGAAGACCGAGGAGGAACTGGAAGAGATCGGCCTGCCGCCGCCCTTCTGGGCCTTTGCCTGGGCGGGAGGGCAGGGTCTGGCCCGGTTCGTTCTCGATCATCCCGAGATTGTCCAGGGTCGCAAGGTGGTCGATTTCGCCTCCGGGTCCGGTCTGGTGGCGATCGCGGCAATGAAGGCGGGCGCGGGAAACGTTCTGGCCGCCGATATCGATCCCTGGACCGAAACCGCGATCCGGCTCAATGCGAAGCTGAACGATGTTGCGATCGGCTTTACGTCCGCCAATATCGTCGGGACGATGGTTGCAGGCGATGTGCTGCTGGCTGGCGATGTCTTCTATGACCAGTCCTTTGCCAATGCGCTGATTCCCTGGTTCACCGCCCTGCGGGCCAGCGGCATGCGGGTGATCGTGGGCGATCCCGGACGCTCCTATTGTCCGCGCGACCGCATGCAGCCGCTTGCGACTTACATGGTACCGGTTACCCGGGCGCTTGAGGATTCCGAGGTCAAGAAGACCATCGTCTGGGAATTCCTGGGCTGATACCTAGCGTCGATAGCACGGCCTTCAGCCATTGCTAACCAGCCTGTGGCACTCTCCGGCGCAAGGAGAATGCCATGAACGAACTTCTCATCATCGCAAGCCCGGACCTGATGGCCGAGCGACAGGCATGGCTCGATGCGATCGCCGGCGAGCGTCGCCTTTCGCCTCTGACGGTTGAGGCCTACGAGCGCGATACGCGACAGTTTCTTCATTTTCTCACGGCGCATGCCGGTGGCCCGGCCAGATTGAGCGATCTCAGCGCCTTGCGGCCTGCCGGTTTGCGCGCCTTTCTCGCCTCCCGTCGCAGGGAAGGGGTGGAAGCGCGGACACTCGGCCGCGGCATGGCGGGCATCCGCTCCTTCCTGCGCTATCTCGAGCGAAAGGGCCTCGCCAATGCCACCGGTGCCCGCGCCGTGCGCACGCCGAAACAACCCAAAAGCCTGCCCAAGCCACTCAGCTCGGAACAGGCCTTGCTTGTGACATCCGACCTCGGACAGTTGGCGGAGGAGCCATGGATTGCCGCGCGCAATGCCGCGGTTCTCACCCTGCTCTATGGATCGGGCCTGCGCATTTCCGAAGCGCTCGGCCTGACGCCGGCGGATTTTCCGCCGGGCGCGCGCACTCTGCGCATCACCGGTAAGGGTGGCAAGACCCGCATCGTGCCGCTTCTCGAGGCCGCCGTCGAGGCTGTTTCGGACTATCGCAAGTCCTGCCCCTATGCGATCGCGGCCGATCAGCCGCTCTTTCTCGGCGCTCGCGGTGGACCGCTGCAGCCGGCCATCATCCAGCGTGAAATGCAGCGCATGCGCTCGGCGCTCGGCCTGCCGGACAATGCGACGCCGCATGCTCTGCGCCATTCTTTCGCCACGCACCTGCTTTCCGCTGGCGGCGATCTGCGCGCCATTCAGGAACTGCTTGGCCATGCGAGTCTTTCGACCACCCAGGTCTATACCGGTGTCGATGCAAAACGCCTGCTCGATGCCTTCGAACGTGCCCATCCCCGCGCCGGTTAACCATGCTGGTTAAGGGAATGTGAGCGGCTTGATCCTATGGTTTCGCGCGATCATTCATTTCGGAGTTTTCATGACCCACGCTGCCTCACTTTCGCCGAACCCGATCCGGGAACTGCCGGCTGACAGGCTGGCACGCTGGGCCATGGGTTTCATCGCATTTCTGCATGTGTTGGCGTTTCTTTGGTTCGCTCTTGTGCTTGCGAGCGCTACGCCGGCGCAGGCCGCCGACGATCTCGCCTGCGGTGCGCGTGACCGGATGGCAGAACTCGAGAAGAACAATCCGTCCGAATATGCCAAATTGCGTGTCGAAGGTAACAAGATCGCCAATGCGCAGGCACGATTCTGGAAACTCGAAAAGCCGGGGCAATCTCCCGACTGGTTGCTTGGGACCTTCCACCTTTCCGACCCGCGTGTAACCAATCTGCCTGACGCGGCCAAGGCGGCCTATCGCAAATCGTCGACGATCATTCTCGAATCGGATGAGATCCTTGACCAGAAGACGGCGTCGGCAAGGCTGATGGCAAAGCCGGGCCTGATGTTCTTCATGGGTTCCGAAACGCTGAAGGATCACATGTCGGCGGAGGATCAGAAGGTCGTCTCCGAAACGCTCGGCAAGCGTGGCGTCTCCTTCGCCTCGATGATCAAGTTCAAGCCCTGGGTCCTGTCCTCGATGGTCTCGCTCTCAACCTGCGAGATCGCCCGCAAGAACGGTGGTGCGGCCTTCCTCGACATGAAACTGGCCAAGGATGCAGCCAAGGCCGGCAAGAAAGTTGTGGGGCTCGAAACGCTGGCCGAGCAGATCGAGGCGATGAACAGCCTGCCGATCGAATTCCATGTCCGGTCTCTGGTCGCAGCCGCCCGCTATCCGGATTACACCGCCGACATGATGGAGACCACGCTCGGACTTTATCTGCGGGGCGAGATCGGTCTCGTTTTTCCGGCTGCAGCCTATTTCGCGCCCGAAAAGGGAGCTTCCGATCTGAAAGACATGGCGCTTTTCGAACAGAAGCTGATCACCGAACGCAATCACAATATGGCGGACCGGGCAGCGAAAACGCTCGCCAAGGGGGATGTGTTCATGGCTGTCGGTGCTCTGCACCTCATCGGTGATGAGGGTCTGGTCGCGCTGCTGCGCAAGCAGGGCTATACGGTGACGCCGATCTTCTGAACGGGGTGAATGTTGCGCCCGACCGGACGCATGGTGGCCGGCACGATCCGGCGGTGAAACGGCGCCACAAACATCATATAGATGTGGCCAAGCAGATTGTGACGTCGGACATAGGTCGAAACGCCGAAGGATTTTTTGTTCGGATCATCCTCGAAGACATCGACGATGATCCGAAAATCAAGATGCTTGTCGTCAAAGCCAAGCACGATATGGCTGGGTGACTGTTCGACGACAGGAAAGCCGCCGACGCTTGCCCCTGCCGCCATCCTCACCGTTTTCAGACCCACAAGCGTTACCACGGCATTGCGCAGGCGCATCAGCCCCTGGATCCAGCCAGGCGGGTTGGCCAGAAGCATGACGGCAATCTCGTTGGCCGTCAGATCCGGCGATGTCAGTTCCGCTTCGAAGCGGTCCCGCCAATCGGCATCGTTCACGAACGCTTGTGTTTCTGGAAGCATCTCAGGCCTCATGGAAATGGCCGGTGGCGAGCCACCGGCCTTCGATTCCGGTATCTGCCGCTGATCAGACGCCCTTGGTCATGCGGTCCATGACGTCGGTCTTCCAGTAGAACTTGTGCACCAGCGCCGCGCCGATATGGGCCACGAGCATGATCCAGAGAAGCAGCTTCATCGGACCGCCATGGACGAAACCGGCAACATCGACATGGAAATAGAACTTGGCGATACCCGAAAGCGGCATGGTGAAAAGCAGCAGATAGATGAGGCCGTGAACAGCTTTGGCGATCAGCTTGAAAATGGCCGGCTCATCGGCCGGCGCGGCCGGAGCACCCTGAACCGCCCGCAGGATCAGGCGAATGACCGTGAGCGCGAGAATGGCAAAGCCGGAATAGATGTGAAGATTGGCCGAGCTCCACTCTTCCGGCGTCGGAACCTTGCCGCCGCCCAGAAGGTCAGCCACACGCTCGATTTGTCCCGGCAGGAGCAGGTTGAAGAAGACGAGAAGAACAGTCAGCCAATGCACGATGCGCTGCGGGATGGAGTAGGAGAGCGGAGCCATTTTAATTGCCTTTTATCAAGTAGATAATGGGATGACTCCAGAATAGACGAAGCGCGCCTTGGATAACAGGGCGCGCTTCGAAACTTTACCGAATTTTACGTTGCGGCCGATTTTAGCCGGTTACATGTGGATCGGTTTGAAGAAGGTACCGAGGGCGGCTTCCTTGACCGCTTCCGACATGGTCGGATGGGCGTGGCAGGTGCGGCCGAGATCCTCCGAGGAGCCACCGAACTCCATCAGCACGGCTGCTTCGTGGATCATCTCACCGGCGCCGAAGCCAATGATATGGACACCGAGCACGCGGTCGGTCGCCGCGTCGGCGAGGACCTTGACGAAACCTTCGGTGGCTTCCATCGCGCGGGCGCGGCCGTTGGCCGTGAAGGGGAACTTGCCGGCCTTGTAAGCGATGCCGGCGGCCTTGAGCTCTTCTTCGGTCTTGCCGACCGACGCCACTTCCGGCTGGGTGTAAACAACGCCGGGAATGACGTTGTAATTCACATGGCCATGCTGGCCGGCGAGGATCTCGGCCAGCGCCACACCCTCATCTTCGGCTTTGTGGGCGAGCATTGGCCCCTTGATGACGTCGCCGATCGCGAAGATGCCGGCGACCGAGGTCTGGTAATGGGCATCGACCTCGACGCGGCCACGGTTATCAAGAACCACGCCGGCTTCGGCAAGGCCGAGGCCTTCGGTGAAGGGCTTGCGGCCGGTTGCCACCAGAACGACATCGGCATCGAGCGTGACGGCTTCACCGCCCTTGACCGGCTCGAACGTGACCTTGGCGCCATTGCCGGCCTTTTCGACGCCGGTCACCTTGGCGCCGAGCTTGAAATCGATGCCCTGTTTGGCGAGCATGCGCTGGAACTGTTTGGAAACCTCGCCATCCATGCCACCAAGAATGGTGTCGAGATATTCGACCACGGTTACCTTGGAGCCGAGACGGTTCCAGACCGAGCCGAGTTCGAGGCCGATGACACCGCCACCGACGACGACCAGCTTCTCCGGCACCTTGTCGAGCGCGATCGCGCCGGTCGAGGAAACGATGACCTTCTCGTCGATATCGACAGAGAGGCCGGGAATGCCGGCAACATCGGAACCCGTGGCAATGACGATGCTCTTGGCTTCGAGTTCGGTCACCTTGCCATCGTCGCCGGTCACGGCCACCTTGCCCTGACCGAGCACCTTGCCGGTGCCCTGAAAGGCATCGATCTTGTTCTTCTTGAACAGATAGGCGACGCCATCGACATTCGATTTCACCACGGCATCCTTGTGGCCCATCATCTTGCCGAGATTGAGCTTGGGTGCTGCCACCTCGACGCCGAGGGAATCCATGCCATGGGCGACATGGGCATACATTTCGGAGGCATGCAGCAGCGCCTTGGACGGAATGCAGCCGACATTGAGGCAGGTACCGCCGTAAGTAGCGCGCTTTTCGACAACGGCCGTCTTGAGACCAAGCTGGGCCGCCTTCACCGCACAGACATAGCCGCCCGGGCCGCTACCGATCACGATCAAATCATAAGCCATTTTATTGTCCCGATAGTTGGGCGGATTATCCCGCCATCTTGTTGCAGTCTTTCAGCGTCAGCACGTCCCAGGGGACAACCATCGCCTTGTCTTTACCCCAGACGTTCGAGGCCCGAACGGACGGTCCGAAGCCTGGCAGGAGAATCTGGGCCGCAGCTGCGGACCCTTGCGGTGGCAGAAGATCGATATGGGCATCGTAATGCGCATAGATCACGCCCTGCCACACGGTGCAGGCGGCAAGATCCGCCCCCGTCACGTCGCCTTCCGGGCAATTGTAGAAGATCATGCCGTTTGGCCGGTTGACCGGCTCGGACGGCAGCACGTAGCCCTCGAGCACGACCGGCTTGTTCAAAACCTTCAGCGTGAAACGATGGCTGGAAGAAGAGGCTTCAGAATCGACCGGCTCGAAGGCGAGTTCATAGGCATTGTCGGAATCGCGATAGACGGCATGTTCCTGACGGCAACTGGCTGCCTGCGCCGGCAGGACGCTTGATGCGATGAGCAAAGCTGCCAGAGCCCTCAGCATCGTTCAGCCTGCCTTTTCGGTCGCCAGCTTGAGGCCGAAGCCGATGAAAACGACGCCGCTTGCGCGGTTGATCCACTTGCTCATGCGGCCGAATGCAGCCCGCATCGCTGGCGTCGTCATGAAATAGGAGACGCCGACGAACCAGGCAATCAGCGCCGACGCCATGACCATTCCGTAGCCGAACTTCACGAGACCGGGCGTTTCATGGCTGACGACAGCCGAAAAGACCGACAGGAAGAAGAAGACCGGCTTGGGATTGAGCGCATTGGCCATGAAGCCGAGGCCGAAGGATTTGAGAGGTGACTGGTCGCGGCTGCCGGCTGTCATTTCGTTTCCGGCCTCGACATCGACGGATCCGGCGCGCAACGAGGCGATGCCGATATAGATCAGGTAAGCGACGCCGCACCATTTGATGATGTTGAAGAGCAGGATCGACTGCGAAATGACGAGGCCCAAGCCCAGGATCGTGTAGGTTACATGGAACATCAGCGATGTGCCGATGCCGAAACTGGTGATCACGGCTGCCTTGCGGCCATGGGTGATCGACTGGCGGATGACCATCGCAAGATCCGCACCCGGCGAGACGATGGCGAAGGAGAAAATCGCCATCAGCGACATCAGTTCAAAGGCGTAACGCGACAGATCCATGGCGGTCCCAATCTCGATCAGACAAGCGGCGTCAGGAACAAAAGGACAAGGCCGAGGAGCGACAGACCCCAGGCGATCGACCGGATTGGTCCGAGACCGGCAATATAGAGCGGAAGATAGGCCGTTCTGGCGCCAAGATAAAGCATGGCACCAAGATTGCTTATGAAGCCTTCTTCCTCAACGAATGTCAGCACCACGATGGCTGCAATGAACAGCGGATAGGTTTCGAGGAAATTTTGCAGCGCCCGCTGGGCCCGGCCACCATAGAGGCCCAGTACGACCGGATTGTCACGATTGGGATCATAAGGCGTCTTGCGTTCGCGTGCCTGGGTGACGACCTGTGTCATCACATGCAGAAAGCCCAGAACCGTGCTGAACAGGAGGCAATATAATTCAATCGTCATGACGTATCCCGATGGTGGAATGAGCAAGGCCGCGGTTGACGCGGCCTTGCCTGGCTTTGCTTATCAGAGATCCAGGACCAGGCGTTCCGGATCCTCAAGGCTTTCCTTGACGCGCACGAGGAAGGTTACCGCTTCCTTGCCGTCGACGATGCGGTGATCGTAGCTCAGCGCCAGATACATCATCGGACGGATCACGATCTGGCCGCCGACGACCACGGGGCGCTCCTGGATCTTGTGCATGCCGAGAATGCCCGACTGCGGCGCATTGAGGATCGGCGACGACATCAGCGAACCATAAACGCCACCGTTGGAGATGGTGAAGGTGCCGCCCTGCATGTCGGCCATCGAAAGCTGGCCATCGCGGGCAACCTTGCCGAGGCGACCGATTTCCTTTTCGATTCCCGCGATCGACATCTGGTCGGCATCACGGACGACCGGAACCACGAGGCCCTTGTCGGTGCCGACGGCGACGCCGATATGGCAATAGTTCTTGTAGATGATGTCGGTGCCGTCGATTTCGGCATTGACCGCCGGCAGTTCCTTCAGGGCGTGGGTCACAGCCTTGGTGAAGAAGCCCATGAAGCCGAGCTTGACGCCGTGCTTCTTCTCGAAAATATCCTTGTAGCGGTTGCGCAGGTCCATGACCGCGCTCATGTCGACCTCGTTATAGGTGGTCAGCATGGCAGCGGTATTCTGGGCGTCCTTGAGGCGACGCGCGATGGTCTGGCGTACCTTTGTCATACGGACGCGTTCTTCGCGAACCGAATCATCGGCGCTCGACGGTGCACGAACCGACGCCGGAGCGGCAGCAGGTGCGGCAACCACCGGGCCCTTGGCGATGGCGGCGAGCACATCTTCCTTCAGAACCTGGCCGCGCTTGCCCGAGCCATCGACGGAGCCGGCGGCAAGGTTGGCGTCTGCCATCAGCTTAGCTGCAGCCGGTGCCGGCGGCATGGAGGAGGCCGAACCAGCCGCAACGGCGGGTGCAGCAGGAGCGGCTTCCACCTTGGCGGCAGCCGGAGCGGCCGAGGCAGCAACGGCTGCGCCGGATTCAGCGATCTGGCCGAGCAGGCCGCCCGGAGCGACGGTGTCGCCCGCCTGGGCGGTGATTTCGGAAAGCACGCCGGAAGCGGGTGCCGGTACCTCGACAGTTACCTTGTCGGTTTCGAGCTCACAGAGAATTTCGTCGGCCTTGACGGCATCGCCGACTTTCTTGAACCAGGTACCGATCGTGGCTTCGCTGACGGATTCTCCGAGGGTCGGAACGCGGATTTCGGTTGCCATGTGCGTGAAGTCCTGAAGTTGAATGTTGCGGTTGTTTCCGGTCAGCTTCACCGGAGAATGAGCGATGGAATGGGTGCCGTTTCGTAACGGAAGCCCAGATCCGCCATGATCACGGGATCGGCGGCGCCAAGAGCCTCGGCCTCCGCCTCATTTTCAGCCTCGACGATCGCCATCCCGAAAGGCCCCTTCGGATCGAAGACC
The DNA here is from genome assembly GCF_030551875.1 of Fluviirhizobium alvei. Lineage (GTDB taxonomy): Bacteria > Pseudomonadota > Alphaproteobacteria > Rhizobiales > Rhizobiaceae > Rhizobium_E > Rhizobium_E alvei. The sequence continues at coordinate 247,024 of NZ_JAUOZU010000008.1, forward strand.
GGTCCCACGGCAATGGCAATCTTCCGCTCTGCAAGCTCTTCCCAGTAGATCTGGTGCTCTCCCATTGCCGTTCCCTCCGCCGCGGTGGTGTCGAAGGGAAAGCTTGGCCTGGGTGCAACGAGCTTGAGATGGAAATAGGCCATCGTTCGGCGTCAGCCTCCGAGTGCGTCTTCCAGGAAGGCCTGGAGCTGGGCCAGATGCTTGGACATCAGGCCGGTTGCCGGAGAAGCTGCTGCCGGGCGTCCGGTATAGCGGACACGCTGGTACTTGGCGTCGATATGGGCCAGCACCCATTCGAGGTACGGATCGATGAAGGACCATGCCCCCATGTTCTTGGGCTCTTCCTGGCACCAGACCATTTCGGCCTGACGGAAACGGGAGAGCTCGTTGATCAGTGCCTTGGCCGGGAACGGATAGAGCTGTTCGATGCGCAGCAGGTAGACATCGTCGATGCCGCGCTTTTCGCGCTCTTCGAGCAGATCGTAATAGACCTTGCCCGTGCACATGACGACGCGACGGATCTTCGCATCCTTCTGCAGCTTGATCGGGCCGTCCTTGATCACTTCGGCATCGTCCCAGAGAAGACGATGGAACGAGCTTTCGCCCGCCATTTCCGAAAGGCTCGAGACGGCACGCTTGTGGCGCAGAAGCGACTTCGGCGTCATCAGGATCAGCGGCTTGCGGAAGTCGCGCTTCATCTGTCGGCGCAGGATGTGGAAGTAGTTCGCCGGCGTCGTGCAGTTGGCAACCTGCATATTGTCTTCCGCACAAAGCTGCAGGAAGCGCTCAAGACGGGCGGACGAGTGTTCCGGGCCCTGGCCTTCGTAACCATGCGGCAGCAGGCAGACGAGACCGGACATGCGCAGCCACTTGCGTTCACCCGACGAGATGAACTGGTCGAACACAACCTGGGCACCGTTGGCGAAATCGCCGAACTGGGCTTCCCAGAGCGTCAGCGCATTCGGACGCGCCAGCGAATAGCCATATTCGAAGCCGAGCACCGCCTCTTCGGAAAGCATGGAGTTGATGACTTCATACTTCGCCTGGGTCGGCGAGAGATTGGCAAGCGGAATGTAACGCTCTTCGGTTTCCTGGTCATAGAGGACCGAGTGGCGCTGCGAGAAGGTACCGCGCTCGCAATCCTGGCCGGACAGGCGGATCTTGTGACCGTCAAGGCAGAGCGAACCGAAGGCAAGTGCCTCGGCCATGGCCCAATCGATCCCTTCGCCGGTTTCGATCATCTGGGCACGGTTGTCCATGAAACGCTGGATCGTCTTGTGCGCCTTGAAGCCTTCGGGGATCGTCGACAGCTTCTTGCCGAGATCCTTGAGCCCCTTCATCGGAACCGCCGTCTTGCCGCGACGCTGTTCGTCGGCATTGTCGGCGGTCCTCAGACCCGACCACAGACCATCGAGCCAATCGGCCTTGTTGGGCTTGTAGGTCTGGCCAGCCTCGAACTCCTGTTCGAGATGGGCGCGCCAATCGGCCTTCATCTTCTCGAGTTCGCCCTGGGTGATCAGGCCTTCGGCAATCAGCCGCTCGCCATAGAGCTGTACCACGGTCTTGTGGCTGCGGATCACCTTGTACATCTTCGGCTGGGTGAAGGACGGTTCGTCGCCTTCATTGTGGCCGAAGCGACGGTAGCAGAACATGTCGATGACGACCGGCTTGTGGAACTTCATCCGGAATTCGGTGGCCACCTTGGCGGCATAGACCACCGCTTCGGGATCGTCGCCGTTGACGTGGAAGATCGGCGCTTCGATCATCTTGGCGACGTCGGACGGATAGGGCGACGAGCGCGAGAAATGCGGGTTGGTGGTGAAGCCGATCTGGTTGTTGATGATGAAATGCATCGTGCCGGCCACACGGTGACCACGCAGGCCCGACAGGCCGAGAATTTCGGCAATCACGCCCTGGCCGGCAAAGGCGGCATCTCCGTGCAGCAGCAGCGGCAGCACCTTGACGCGCTCGCGCAGCGGAATGATGTCGCCTTCCCAGACCTTGGCGAGCTGGTCCTGCTTGGCGCGCGCCTTGCCCATGACCACCGGATCGACGATTTCGAGATGCGAGGGATTGGCCGTCAGCGACAGGTGTACCTTGTTGCCGTCGAATTCACGGTCCGAGGAGGCGCCAAGATGGTACTTCACGTCACCCGAGCCTTCGACATCGTCAGGGGCATAGGAGCCGCCCTTGAACTCGTGGAAGACGGCGCGGTGCGGCTTGCCCATCACGTTGGTCAGAACGTTCAGGCGGCCACGATGGGCCATGCCGAGCACGATTTCCTCGAGCCCTTCGGACCCGCCGCGCTTGATGATCTGTTCGAGCGCCGGAATCAGCGATTCGCCGCCATCGAGACCAAAGCGCTTGGTGCCCTTGTACTTGACATCGATGAACTGTTCGAAACCTTCCGCCTCGATCAGCTTGGAGAGGATGGCCTTCTTGCCGTTGGCGGTGAATTCGACGCCCTTGTCGGGGCCTTCGATGCGTTCCTGGATCCAGGCCTTGGCTTCCGGGTCCGAGATATGCATGAACTCGACGCCAATATTACCGCAATAGGTGCGCTTCAGGATGTCGATCATCTGGCGCACGGTCGCATATTCGAGGCCGAGCACGTGATCGATGAAGATCTTGCGGTCATAATCGGCTTCGGTGAAGCCATAGTTAGCCGGCGAAAGTTCGTTGTAATCGTCGACCGGATCGGCAAGGCCGAGCGGGTCGAGATTGGCATGCAGATGGCCGCGCATGCGATAGGCGCGGATCATCATGATGGCACGGACGGAATCGCGTGCGGCCTGCTGGATTTCGAGCGGGCTCATCGGCTTGCCTGCCGCTTCGGCCTTGACCTCGATCTTCTTGGACACGGCCTTCTCGACCACCGGCCAGTCGCCATCGAGCGCGTTGACAAGTTCGCCATTGGCGCTCAGGGGCCAGTGCTTCTTCTGCCAGGAGGCGCCGTTGGCGGCCTTTGCGACATCGGAAGGATTGTCCTGCAATGCCCGGAAGAAATCCTGCCATTCCGGGTTCACGGAGGCGGGATCATCCTGGAAGCGGGCATAAAGCTGTTCGATATAATGCGCGTTCGATCCATCGAGGAAGGACGTCGCCAGAAATTGCTGATTGGCCTCTTGCCTTGCCATATATCCTTGCGGGTTCGGACCCGCCTCCCAATCGTCACGTTTACGGGTCTCGCCCGGAGAATCCGAGAGGGCGGAGGCCTTTGCCACCGCCCCCGATTTCGTCAGCCCTTAAGGACTTCAACCAAGGTTTTTCCAAGGCGTGCCGGCGACGGCGACACCCGGATGCCGGCCGATTCCATGGCGGCGATCTTGGATTCCGCATCGCCCTTGCCGCCGGAAACGACAGCGCCGGCATGGCCCATGGTGCGGCCCTTCGGAGCAGTACGACCGGCAATGAAGCCTGCCATCGGCTTCTTGCGGCCCTTCTTGGCTTCGTCCTTGAGGAACTGGGCCGCGTCTTCTTCTGCCGAGCCGCCGATTTCGCCGATCATGATGATCGAGGTCGTGGCTTCGTCAGCGAGGAACATTTCGAGCACATCGATGAACTCGGTGCCCTTGACCGGGTCGCCGCCGATACCGACAGCGGTGGTCTGGCCGAGGCCTTCGTTCGAGGTCTGGAACACGGCCTCATAGGTCAGCGTGCCGGAGCGCGAGACGATACCGACCGAACCCTTGCGGAAGATCGAGCCCGGCATGATGCCGATCTTGCATTCTTCCGGGGTCAGGATGCCCGGGCAGTTCGGTCCGAGCAGGCGCGACTTCGACTTGTCGAGCTTTTCCTTGACGCGCACCATGTCCATCACCGGAATACCTTCGGTGATGCAGGTGATGAAGGGAATTTCCGCTTCGATCGCCTCGATGATGGCGTCAGCGGCACCTGCCGGGGGAACGTAGATCACGGTCGCGTCGGCGCCGGTCTTTTCCTTGCCTTCGGCGACGGTGGCGAAGATCGGCAGGGTTTCGCCCTTGGAGCCGGTCCAGTTTTCGCCACCCTTCTTCGGATGGATACCGCCGACCATCTGGGTGCCATAATAGGCAAGCGCCTGTTCGGTGTGGAAGGTACCGGTCTTGCCGGTCAGGCCCTGAACGAGGACCTTGGTGTTCTTGTTGACGAGAATTGACATTAGTTTGTGGACTCCGATCCGAGTTTTCCCGCAATACCGGCGCGCAACTGAGATGCGACGCTCAACGCAGCGGCCATAAGCCAAATAAAGCCGATCACATATGCTGTAGCGGTGGCGCCGACACATTCGCTTTCATCAATGGCGCATGAAGCATTGACGCCACTTATCAGCATCCAGACACCACCGGCCAACGCAAAAGCTGACAAGCACAATGAGAGTACGAGACCGAGCCCAAGTCTCGCAGCGATGGTCATGCCCGCTAACACCACCATGGGTGCCGCGCCAACAAACCAGAGCGGGATTTGGGCTTCGGTCATTGTCCTCATCCGTTGATCGCCGCGACGATCTTCTTCGCCGCATCGTCAAGATCGTCTGCGGCCGTGATCGCGAGACCAGACTCGTTGAGGATCTTCTTGCCGAGCTCGACATTGGTGCCTTCGAGACGGACAACGAGTGGAACCTTGAGGCCGACTTCCTGCACCGCCGCGACCACGCCCTCGGCAATAACATCGCACTTCATGATGCCGCCGAAGATGTTGACGAGAATGCCTTCGACCTTGGGATCAGCCGTGATGATCTTGAACGCAGCCGCAACCTTCTCCTTGCCAGCGCCACCGCCGACGTCACAGAAGTTTGCCGGCTCCTTGCCGTAGAGCTTGATGATGTCCATGGTCGCCATGGCGAGACCGGCACCGTTGACCATGCAGCCGATGTTGCCATCAAGCGCCACATAGGCGAGGTCCCACTTCGAGGCTTCGATTTCCTTGGCATCTTCTTCGGTCTCGTCGCGCAGTGCCTTGACATCGTCATGGCGGAAGAGCGCGTTGCCGTCGAAGGAAACCTTGGCGTCGAGAACGCGCAGGTGACCGTTCTTCATCACGATCAGCGGGTTGATCTCGAGCAGCGACATGTCCTTCTCGTCAAAGGCCTTGTAGAGGATCGGGAACAGCGACTTGGCATCTTCGGCGGCCGCACCTTCAAGGGCGAGGGCCGAAACAATCTTGGCAATGTCGGCAGCCGTCACGCCGGTTGCCGGATCGATGGCGATCGTGTGGATCTTTTCCGGCGTGTCGTGGGCAACGGCTTCGATGTCCATGCCGCCTTCGGTGGAGACCACGAAGGCCACGCGGCCGACCGAGCGGTCAACCAGCAGCGAGCAATAGAGTTCGCGCTCGATGTCGGCACCGTCTTCGATATAGAGGCGGTTGACCTGCTTGCCGGCTTCGCCGGTCTGGGCGGTCACGAGCGTATTGCCGAGCATCTCCTTGGCATGGGAGACGACCTCGTCGATCGACTTGGCCAGGCGAACGCCGCCCTTGGCATCGGGGCCAAGTTCCTTGAACTTGCCCTTGCCGCGGCCGCCGGCATGGATCTGGCTCTTGACCACATAGAGCGGTCCCGGCAGCTTCTTGGCAGCGGCTTCGGCCTCTTCCACCTTCAGGATCGCCACACCTTCGGCGACCGGCGCACCATAGCCCTTGAGGAGGGCCTTGGCCTGATATTCATGAATGTTCATGTTGATCGTTCCTGTTTCAGGGTCGGCTTACTTGAGAGCCGGAGCGATGTTCATGCAGGCTTCGCAGAGGCCGGCAACGGCGCCGACGGACTTGTCGAAGGCAGCCTTTTCCGGAGCGTTGAGGTCGATTTCGATGATGCGTTCGACACCACCGGCACCGATCACGGTCGGAACGCCGACATACATGTCCTTGACGCCGTACTGGCCGGTCAGGTGAGCCGCGCAGGGCAGAACGCGCTTCTTGTCCTTGAGGAAGGATTCAGCCATCAGGATCGCGGACGCAGCCGGAGCGTAGTAGGCCGAGCCGGTCTTGAGCAGGCCGACGATTTCGGCGCCGCCATCACGGGTGCGCTGGATGATTTCTTCGAGGCGCTCCTTGGTGCACCAGCCCATTTCGACGAGGTCCGGAAGCGGAATGCCGCCGACGGTCGAATAACGTGCGAGCGGAACCATCGTGTCGCCATGGCCGCCGAGCACGAAGCCGGTGACATCTTCGACGGAGACGTTGAATTCCTGGGCGAGGAAGTAGCGGAAGCGGGCCGAGTCAAGCACGCCGGCCATGCCGACGACCATGTTCTTCGGCAGGCCCGAGAACTTCTGCAGGGCCCAGACCATCGCGTCGAGCGGGTTGGTGATGCAGATCACGAATGCGTTCGGTGCGTACTTCTTGATGCCGGCACCGACCTGTTCCATGACCTTGAGGTTGATGCCGAGAAGGTCGTCGCGGCTCATGCCCGGCTTGCGCGGCACGCCGGCGGTGACGATGCAGACATCGGCGCCTTCGATGGCGGCATAATCGCTCGCGCCCGAATAATTGGCGTTGAAGCCATCGACCGGCGAGGACTCGGCAATGTCGAGACCCTTGCCCTGCGGAATGCCATCAGCAATGTCGAACAGGACGACGTCGCCGAGTTCCTTCATGCCGGCGAGGTGAGCCAGCGTGCCGCCAATCATTCCCGAGCCGATGAGTGCGATTTTCTTACGCGCCATGGAAATCAATCCTTCGTTTGGTTGAACCGAGAGAGCACAGGCAACCATCCGCCTCCCTAGTTGGGGCGACGGATTAAACATAAAAAGTTAAAAATTCAACCGATAATTTTCAAGCGAGAAAATTCAATCGGTTAGAACAAGAAACTCTTACGTAAACGTCAAATAATTGGATGTATTTTCACGAGGAAACAGACCGATTCCCGGTCGCAGAGAGATAGTCTTCACTTCGCATTTCGAACAGGCGCGAAACTGTCCTGTCAAATTCGAAGCCTTCCGTCCCACGCCGGACCGGGAGAAGATCCTCTGGCATGGCTTCAGAAGAGGCGACAAGCCTGATCCCGGCATCGTAAAGCGCATCGACCAGAATGATGAACCGTTTGGTTTCGTTGCGCATTTCCGGTGTCATCACCGGGATGTTCTCGACGAAGAGCGTTGAATAGCGTTCTGCGATCGCAAGGAAATCGGCCGCGCCGAGCGGTGTGGCACAGAGATCGCGGAAGCTGAAACGGGCAGCATTTCCCGCCGCCATCGGGACCTCGATGAAGCGGCCCTGCCGTTCGATGCGGTCCGGATGGACTGTGTTTTTTGACGAAATTGCACGCCAGGCTTCGTCCATGCGCCTCTGGTTGGCATCGTTGAGCGGCGTCAGCCAGACCGGCAGGCTTTTGGTTTTCTCCATGCGGTAGTCGGTGTCGGTATCGAGGCTGACGATATCGGCATTGGCTTTCAGCAGAGTGATGAAGGGCAGGAAGAGTTGGCGGTTGAGACCATCCCGGTAAAGATTGTCCGGCTCGACATTGGAGGTGGCGATCAGAACACAGCCGCGCGCGAAGAGTTCGGTGAAGAGTCGTGACAGGATCATCGCATCGGCGATATCCGTCACCGTGAATTCGTCGAAGCAGAGAAGTACGGCTTCCTTGAACAGGGCTTCGGCTACCGGCGGTACGGGGTCGGCCTGCTTTGTTTCGCCGCGTTTCAACTTCTGGCGATGTTCGTGAATGCGCTGATGGACGTCAGCCATAAACTCATGGAAATGGGCGCGCCGCTTGCGCTCGATCGGTGCGAGCGAGAAGGTCATGTCCATGAGCATGGTCTTGCCGCGGCCGACGCTGCCGTGAATGTAGAGCCCGTGGATCGGATCGCCGGTGCGGCGCCGCTTGGCAAACAGCCAGCCGAGTGCGCTCGATTTCGACGCCTTGTGACGCGTGCGCAAGGCTTCGATGACGACATCGAGCTTGTGGGCAATCTCGAACTGGTTAGGGTCGCGGGTGATCTTGCCTTCCGCGACGAGGCAGCTCAGCTTTTCCTCGACGCTTGAGCTGTAGTCGGGGATGGCATCCATGAAATATCCGGTCGTGATGGAGGCGGATCAGCGCGACAGGCTGAGGGGCTGACCCGAAGCGAGCGATCCGTCATAACGATTGTCCGCGGTCTTGTAGAGGCGGCCGAGTGTATTGCCGTCACGATCCTTGAGAACGACCTGCTTGCCGGCGACTTCCCAGGACCCCATCATCTGCAACTCGCCTGAGCAGCCGCGGGTGCCGCCGCGCGAGCCGGATCCTAGGTTTGTCAGGGTCAGGAACATGTCGCAGTTCGCGCCGCCGGCATTGACCTTCCAGCCGCCGACCATCGTTTCCTTCTTGATGTCCATGGCTGTGGCCGGTGCGACATCGGTTGGCGTCTGGCCCAATGCGGGGTCGGTTACCGGCTTGGTCGGGAATTGCGAGGTGTCGGTCGCCGGATCCGGCAACTGGCCGGCTTCGACGGGAGCGACCGGTTGCGCCTCGAGCGGGGCGGGCCTGAGCGATGTGTCTGGCGTTTCCATGCGGTCGCTGCTGGCACAGCCGGCGACAAACACACCCACAGACAGGACCGCAGCCAAGCTGGAAATCCGCATTTCCCTCTCCTTCAAACACAAGCCGAGTTCTTCAAGAACCCGGCGAATATGGCGGAATTAGCGTAGATTGCCATGGTTAACAAGCCATTACTCTCCATGAGCGCCATGTGAGGGCACCGATCTGCCGTAGAATTCTTCGGCCTGTCGATAGCGATCCATCTGCTTTGAACGCACGTGGTCGGAAACACCAGGCGGCTTGGCTGCATAACGTTCAATGGTCATTCCAATGAATTGGGCGATTGCATCCGGGACTTTCCCTGAACCCATCTCGCGAGTCACTTTCTTCGCTTCGATCAAATCGTGGATTTCATTTCGCAGATCAGCGCTGATTTCAATGCCGTCAAGAAGGGCCGCGATGTCCATCGGTGGAAGCTGGTTGAAATTTCTCTCCTCAAGATATTTCAACGCCAACGCTGGCCGAAGCCCATAAAGAAGTTTCTTCCGCTTCGTTTCGGATAAGTCTTCCGGAACATGTCTCCTGACCAGGCCAATATAGTGTTGCGCCGTCAGTTCAACCGGGACGATGTCATTCAAGAGGTCTCGAAATGTGGCTAAAAAGCCAGGCGTTTCCCGATAGACAAGCGGTGAATGCGCCCATTCGGCAATGACGGCGTTTCCCTTGAGTGCGAGTTGCAGCGCCTTCCTCAAATCCCAGCCGCTTACATCGATATCGCCTTCGATCGGGAACTCGATCACATCCTTCTGAACCTGCAAGACGAAATGCTGTTCAGGAGGCCTGATGTAGACGAAGCGACAATCATAGTCGCTGTCAGGTGATGGAAATCCCCAAGCGCGGCTGCCGCTCTCAATAGCAAAAAGCAGGTTCACGCCATCGGCGCGAACCTGCTCCAGTCTTTGTTCGATCTCTCCCAGAGCAGCGGCGGAAAAGCCGCTCCGGATCAGATCGCTTTTCATCGGTCAGAACCGACGCTCGACCATCATCTTCTTGATTTCTGCGATCGCCTTGGCCGGATTGAGGCCCTTCGGGCAAGCCTGGGCGCAGTTCATGATCGTGTGGCAGCGATAGAGCCGGAACGGATCCTCGAGATTGTCGAGGCGCTCGCCCTTGGCTTCGTCACGGCTGTCGATCAGCCAGCGATAGGCCTGCAGCAGAACGGCGGGACCGAGATAGCGGTCGCCGTTCCACCAGTAGCTGGGGCAGGAGGTGGAACAGCAGGCGCAGAGAATGCACTCGTAGAGGCCGTCGAGCTTTTGGCGATCCTCGTGGCTCTGCTTCCATTCCTTGGCCGGCGTCGGCGATACCGTCTTCAGCCAGGGTTCGATCGAGCGATGCTGGGCATAGAAGTTGTTGAGGTCCGGGATCAGGTCCTTCACCACCGGCATATGCGGCAGCGGATAGATCTTCACCGTCCCCTTCACCTCATCCATGCCCTTGGTGCAGGCAAGCGTGTTGGTGCCGTCGATGTTCATGGCGCAGGAGCCGCAGATGCCTTCACGGCAGGAGCGACGGAAGGTCAGCGTCGGGTCGATCTTGTTCTTGATGTAGATGAGCGCATCGAGAACCATCGGGCCGCAATCATCGACATCGATGTAATAGGTATCGATGGTCGGGTTCTTGCCGTCGTCCGGCGACCAGCGGTAGATCCGGTATTCGCGCAGGTTCTTGGCGCCGGCCGGCTTCGGCCAGACCTTGCCTTCGGAGATCGTCGAGTTCTTCGGGAGAGCGAGTTCAACCATGGCGCTGCCTCAATATACACGAGCCTTCGGCGCGATCTTCTTGGGATCGATGCCGTCGGCAATCAGGTCGGTATGGACCGGGCGGTAGTCGAGCTTGACCTCGCCGGCATCGCTGACCCAGGCCAGCGTATGCTTGCGCCAGTTCTCGTCGTCACGGCCAGCGAACGGACCATCGGTATAGTCCTCGCGAGCATGAGAGCCACGGCTTTCCTTGCGGGCCTCGGCGCCATAGACGGTGGTGATGGCGTTTGCCATCAGGTTTTCGAGTTCCAGCGTTTCGACCAGATCCGAGTTCCAGATCAGCGAACGGTCGGTTACCTTGACGTCCGGCAGTTCCTTCCAGATCGCGGACATACGGCGGCAGCCGCTTTCGAGCGATTCCTGGGTGCGGAACACGGCTGCATCTTCCTGCATGGTGCGCTGCATCTTTTCGCGCAGCACAGCCGTGGGCGTCGAGCCGTTGGCATGACGCAGGCGGTCGAAGCGCTCCATGATCTTGTCGCAGGCAGCGACATTGAGCTGCGGCACCGGCTCGGCGCGGTTGATGACTTCACCGGCGCGAATGGCAGCGGCGCGGCCGAACACGACGAGGTCGATCAGCGAGTTGGAGCCCAGGCGATTGGCGCCATGCACCGAGGCGCAACCGGCTTCGCCGACGGCCATCAGGCCGGGTGCCAGACGCTCCGGGTTCTGGCTGTCGGCATTGAGCACTTCACCCCAGAAATTGGTCGGGATGCCGCCCATGTTGTAGTGCACGGTCGGCAGGACCGGGATCGGTTCGCGGGTCACATCAACGCCGGCGAAGATCTTGGCCGATTCCGAAATGCCCGGCAGCCGCTCATTGAGCACAGCCGGATCGAGATGGTCGAGATGCAGGAAGATGTGATCCTTGTTCTTGCCAACGCCGCGGCCTTCACGGATTTCCATCGTCATGCAACGCGATACGACGTCGCGCGAGGCGAGGTCCTTGGCGTTCGGCGCGTAGCGCTCCATGAAGCGCTCACCCTCGGAATTGACGAGGTAGCCGCCTTCGCCGCGGGCGCCTTCGGTGATCAGGCAGCCGGCGCCGTAGATGCCGGTCGGATGGAACTGCACGAACTCCATGTCCTGCAGGGGCAGGCCGGCACGAGCAACCATGCCACCACCGTCACCGGTGCAGGTATGGGCCGAGGTAGCCGAGAAGTAGGCGCGGCCATAGCCACCGGTCGCCAGCACGACCATCTTTGCCGAGAAGCGATGGATGGTGCCGTCATCGAGGTTCCAGGCGACGACGCCGGTGCAGCGACCGTCATTTTCCATGATCAGGTCGAGCGCGAAATACTCGATGAAGAATTCGGCATTGTTGCGCAGCGACTGGCCATAAAGCGTGTGCAGGATGGCGTGGCCGGTGCGGTCGGCGGCAGCGCAGGTGCGCTGTACGGGCGGGCCTTCGCCGTAATTCTGCATGTGGCCACCGAACGGGCGCTGGTAAATGCGACCGTCTTCGGTACGCGAGAAGGGAACGCCGTAATGCTCGAGCTCATAGACGGCCTTGGGAGCCTCCATGGCGAGATACTGCATGGCATCGACGTCACCGAGCCAGTCGGAACCCTTGACGGTGTCATAAAGGTGCCACTGCCAGGAGTCCGGCGTCATGTTCTTGAGCGAGGCGGCAATGCCGCCCTGGGCTGCGACGGTGTGCGAGCGGGTCGGGAACACCTTGGTGATGCAGGCGGTCTTGAAACCCTGTTCGGCCATGCCGAGCGTGGCGCGGAGGCCGGCGCCACCGGCACCGACGACGACGACGTCATAGACGTGATCGACATATTCGTAGGCCTTGCCGCCGGCGGCGGGAGTGGAAGCTGCTGCCATGACCATTATCCTGCAAAACCGATCTTGAGCACGGCGAACAGACAGAGCGCGCCGACCAGGACCGTAAAGAACGTGTTCAGCATCAGGAGGACCACTTTCTGGCCTTCATGATGCACATAGTCTTCGATAATCACCTGCATGCCGAGCCGCATATGAACGAGGCCCGAAATCACCACCAGGCCCATCAGAACGGCGACGAGCGGGTGGGAGAGAGCGGCGCGGACTTCCGCATAGGGCGCGCCGGCATAACAGATGATGAAACCGACAAAGAAGATCATTAGCGGCACGTTGGCAGCAGCCGTCAGGCGCTGGCGCCAGAAATGATCGGTGCCTTCCTTTGCCGAACCCAAGCCGCGAACCTTGCCGAGAGGCGTACGCATATCCATGGAATCTCTCCTAACTCAGCGAACCAGATAGCCGATGACCCAGAGCAGGATCGTCAGCACGATGGAGGTTGCAAAGGTTGCCTTGGCGAGGCGGGTGCTGAAATGCTTTTCGAACCCGTAGCCGAAGTCCCACATGAAATGGCGCAGGCCGCCCAGCATGTGCTGGATGAGAGCCCAGGTATAGCCGAACAGAATCAGCTTGCCGATGATGGAGCCGAAGACGGCATTGACGAGATCGAAATAGGGTTCGCCGGTTGCGGCGGCGATCAACCACCAGGCGACGAGAACGGTGCCGAAATACAACGCACCGCCAGTAATGCGGTGGATGATCGAGCTCATCATCGTCGGAATGGGCTTGTAAATCTGCAAATGAGGAGACAAAGGCCGGTTCTTAGCCGCGTTCGCCATCGTGAAACCTCCCAAGGGGCAAGCTGGGTCGCCAATATTTCAGGCAATGTCGTGGAACAATGTTGCAGCAGGACTGTGTGCATTGCGTCAAAACGGTGTTTAATCGTGCGATTGCGCCACCGCAAGCCCTGCGAAAGGCCAATTTCTGATTAAATCGATTATTTGCTCGGCAGCCTCAGCGCGCCGATGCCAAGATGTTAACGATAAATGAAGAATGGCCGGCGCTGGCCTGCATCCGGATTGCCGGATGGTGAATGCAGTGTTAACTTTTTGTTAACTTTCGTACTTGGTTTTCGGGATCCCTCATGTTCAAGCGTTTCGGGTTTCTTCTTGCAGTGGTTGCAATTTCCTTGTCGGCAGCACCTTTCGTTTCGCCGGCTGCGGAGCGGCACCGTAAAATCGTCAAGAATCGGCCGACAACGGTGGTTCACATCAACATCAGGGATCGCCGCCTGCCAAAGCGGCCCTATGGAACCTATTCGGGCAACGTCAATATCATTCAGGTTCCGGGGCTCGGCAGCTGGTCCTATGGCTATATCGGCCGGCTTCTTCGCCCGGCACTCGAAATCCCGAGCGCCAAGATCATCGATGTCGGTTCGGCCCTGACGAAAAGCCCCTGCTCCATGGAAGCTGGGGTCTGCGTCATTCGCCCCTGATCAACGGGCCTTCAGGATATCGTCGAGCGCGGCCACAAGGGCTGAACATTCAGCGTCTGTTCCGATCGAGATCCGCAGAAAATCAGCAATGCGCGGCTTGGCGAAATGGCGCACAAGTACCGCGCGATCCCGCAGCGCCTGCATGAGGGCAGCGCCGTCATGATCCGGATGGCGGGCGAAGACGAAATTGGCCTGCGAGGGAAGCACCTCGAAACCGCGCGCCTCAAGCTCGCCGATCAACTTGTCGCGCGAGGCGATGACCTTGCCGCAGGTCTCGACAAACCAGGCGCCATCCTCGATGGCTGCCGTCGCGGCGGCTTCCGCCAGCCGGTCGATCGGATAGGAATTGAAGGAATCCTTCACCCGTTCGAGCGCATCGATCAGCGGGCGCTGGCCGATGGCAAAACCAAGCCGCATGCCGGCCAGAGACCGGGATTTTGACAGGGTCTGGACGACAAGGACATTGTCGTATTTCCGGGTCAGCGGAACAGCGCTTTCGCCACCGAAATCAACATAGGCTTCGTCGATCACCACCGGAATATCGGGATGCGCGCGGACCAGATCTTCGATTTCCGCTAGCGGAAGACCGATGCCGGTGGGCGCATTGGGATTGGGCAGGATGATTGCGCCGAGATCGTCGCCATAGTCGGCCGTACGAATCCGGAATTGTTCATCGAGCGGCACGATCCGGGTTTCGATGCCGTAAAGCAGGCTGTAGACCGGATAGAAGGAATAGGTGATGTCGGGAAAGGCGAGCGGCTTTTCGTGCTTCAAGAGGCCCTGAAACACATGCGCCAGCACCTCATCGGAGCCGTTGCCAACAAAGACCTCCTCTATCGCGACGCCGAAGCGGTTCGCGATCGCCTGCCGGAGACCGGTCGAAACCGGATCCGGATAAAGCCGTAGCCGATCATCCGCGGCGGCCTTGATTGCGGCGATCGCTTTCGGTGAGGGCCCGTAGGGGTTTTCGTTGGTGTTGAGCTTGATGAGATTGGCAATGCGCGGCTGTTCACCTGCGACATAGGGTTTGAGCGTCGATACGATCGGCGACCAGAAGCGGCTCATTTCATTTTTCCCGTTCGGCAACATAGATGGCGAGTGCGCGCAGCATGGCGGCCTTTTCGCCATAGGGGGCGAGGAGCGTCTTGGCCTCCTCGATCAGCTCGCCGAGGCGCGCTTGGGTCCAGGCGATGCCATGGAGCGAAGGCAAGGTTCCCTTGCCGCGCGCGGCATCCTTGCCGGTGGCCTTGCCCAGGGTCGCGGCATCACTTGTGAGGTCGAGAAGATCGTCGCGCAACTGGAATGCCAGCCCGACCACTTCGCCGAACCGGCGCATGCGCAGGCGATCCGCTTCGGACGCGCCGGTGGCGATCGCACCGGCCTCGCAGGCAAAACGGATCAACGCCCCGGTCTTCATTGCCTGCAGTGTGATGATCTCGGCTTCACTCAGTTGGCGTGTCTCGGCCTCGAGATCCAGTGCCTGGCCGCCGGCCATGCCGCCGATACCGGCCGCCTGGGCAAGCGCAAGCACCAGGGATGCGCGGATCGAACCGTCGGCTGTGGTTTCCGGTGCGGCTGCGATTTCGAAAGCGATGGTGAGGAGGCTATCGCCTGCCAGGATCGCTGCGGCTTCGTCGAAAGCCTTGTGCACGGTGGGTTGGCCGCGGCGGGTGTCATCATCATCCATGGCCGGCAGATCGTCATGGATCAGCGAATAGCAATGAATGCATTCGAGCGCGGCGGCGACACGAAGTGCAGTCTCTTTCGGAGCGCCGAACAGGGCGGCCGATTCCAGCACGAGCGAGGGCCGCAGGCGTTTGCCGCCATTGAGCACGCCGTGGCGAATGGCCGCCATCAACCGCGGCGGTCTGGCGATCTCGCCGGGCCGGGAAATATCTGAGAGCAGATCTGCCAGCAGCGCTTCCACCGAAGCTGCGTTGGCCCTGATGCGATTGTGGAAATCTTCGTCCTGCATGATTGGCTCTTTGGCATGGGTGAAAAGGGCATGCAACGGGCAATCCTTGCCCGCGTTAACAATTATTGGTCAAGAAGCTGGCATTGAACCCGCCTTAAAGTTATGAAGGCTTCTGGAAGCAGGGATCGCCGGGGCCTTGAAATTTGGACGTCGCACAGGAAACAGAGATGCCAGTCATTCCGGCCGAATTCGGCCGCGATGCAGCACCTCTGGCCGCAAATGATGGCAGGACGGCGACGATGAAGCTCTGGATCCGTCGGATTGCGAAGGGCGTCGCTGCCCTTTTGGTCCTGCCCTACATCCTCATCCTGTTCTATGCCATCGGGTTTGTCCGACCGGTCTCGACGCTGATGCTGTGGGACCTTGCGACATTCCAGGGTTACGATCGCCGCTGGGTCGAGTTCGAGGACATTTCCCCTGCGCTGGTCCAGTCGGTCATGGTATCGGAAGACGGCCAGTTCTGTATGCATTCCGGCGTCGACTGGGTGCAGATGAACGGCGTCATTCAGGATGCGCTCGAAGGTGAAGCCACGCGCGGCGCCTCGACCATTCCGATGCAGACGGCCAAGAACCTTTTCCTCTGGAACGGTCGGTCCTTCATCCGCAAGGGGCTGGAACTGCCGCTGGCGCTAGGGGCCGATCTCGTCTGGTCGAAGAGGCGGCTGATGGAGATCTATCTCAATATCGCCGAATGGGGGCCGGGTATCTACGGGATCGAAGCTGCGGCGCAACACCATTTCAAGGTTTCGGCGAAAAAGCTGACGCGCAGACAGGCCGCACTTCTGGCCGTTTCGCTGCCCAATCCGATCACCCGCATCGCCTCCAAGCCCTCGCGCGGCATGAAGCGGCTCGCAAGCGTAATCGAAAGACGGGCCCGTGCTGCCGGTCCATATATCAAATGTCTTTATAGCTGACAGCAATTCAATGCGATTGTCCGGATGCTCTGGCCTGGTTTAATCTCTGGTCTGGTCAACCGAAAGAACGTCCATGCTCAAGCTCTATGTCGGCAACAAGAACTACTCGTCCTGGTCCATGCGCCCCTGGCTTGCGCTGAAGGCTGCAGGCATTCCCTTTACCGATGAGGTGATCCCGTTCGATTTTCCGGCGGGCAATCCCGCCATCCGCGCCATTTCTGAGACCGGTCGCGTTCCGCTTCTCATCGATGGTGATTTCAAGCTATGGGAATCGCTGGCGATCATCGAATATGTCGCCGAGCTCTTTCCGGAAAACGCTGTCTGGCCCTCGAACCGTAAGGACAGAGCGCTCGCCCGCGCCTATAGCATGGAAATGGCAACCGGCTTTCGCGGGATCCGCAATGCCTGCCCGATGAATCTCCGGCGACCGCAGAAGCCGATGCCGATCACGGACGAGATGCGACAGGACATCGACCGGATCGAAACGATCTGGCATCGCAGCCTGGCCAAGAGCGGTGGTCCCTATCTCTTTGGTAATTTTTCGGCAGTGGATGCGATGTTCGGTCCGGTGGTAAACCGGTTCGAGGCCTATTGCCTGACCGAACATCCTGTTTCGTTGGCCTATATCGCTGCGGTCAAGGCGCATCCCGCCTGGCAGGAATGGGCCGCTGACGCTGCCAAGGAATCATGGATCGTTCCGGAGGACGAGGCGTAATCGTTTGCTCACCCCAGTTTTTCAACAAATTTTCGTTGGGGGACTGGTCAAAGCCTCAGGGCGCATGTATAAGCGCGCCAAATTTTCCGGCATAAAACACAAGCCATATCCGGCCGTTCGGGCCGACCGGTGTGTTGCCCGGCCAAGATTGGAGTAAGAAAATGGCAGTACCGAAGAGAAAAACCAGCCCGTCCCGCCGTGGCATGCGCCGCTCCGCCGATGGCCTGAAGGCACCGACCTACGTCGAAGACAAGAACTCCGGCGAATTGCGCCGCCCGCACCATGTCGATCTGAAGACCGGCATGTATCGCGGCCGCCAGGTGCTGACGCCGAAGGAAAACGGCTGATCAAGCCGCAATGGTGTTTTGGAAAAGGCCGGTGTGAACCGGCCTTTTCTTTTGCGTTTCTGTTGACGCAACCTTGCTTTCGACCGACAACCGCTCCTAATCTGCGCACCGTCGCAAGATGCCAATCGGGACAGAACAATGTTTGCCATACCGCTGATGATCGTGCCGTTCGTTCTCTACAATCTGGCCATGTTCGGCCTGATGGGGCAGGGAGGTATCGCATCTCTCAATCGCGAGATCACGAGCGTTGCGATGATGTCCGGGACAACCTGGACCATGAGCCTCGGCGATCTTCTGATCGTGATCGGGCTTTTCGTGTTGTTGATCGAGATCTTCAAGGCGACACGACGCGCTTCGGCATCGATCCTCGATCACCTTCTGTCGATGCTGCTCTTCATCGTGTTTCTGGTCGAATTCCTGCTGGTCGGAAGTGCGGCGACCCAGATCTTCTTCATCCTGATGCTGATTGCGTTCATCGACGTGATCGCGGGCTTCATCATCTCGATCAAGTCCGCCAGCCGGGACGTTGCGATCGGCCTTTGATCGCAACGGCATTGTCACGGGCGCGCCTGCGCCAGTGACCGCTCCGCATTACATATTCTCGATCTTGGTCTGCAGGGCGCGGAGCTGTTCCTTCAGTTCCTCGATATCCTTGGCTTCCGCCTTGCGGCCTTCGGTCGGCTCGGCCTTGGGCGCCGTTACCGAAAAGGGCGAGAAGACTTCGAGCGCCTGACGGAAGATTTCCGTGTTGCGCTTGATCTGCTCTTCCATCAGCTGCATCGGGATCTGCAGGTTCTTGGCAAGCGGCGTATCGCCGAGCGTCTTGGCCATATGCTCGCGAATTTGCGACTGCTGTTCGCCAAAAGCATGCATCGACTGCTCGAGGTAAGAGGGAACGAAGGTCTGCATCTGGTCGCCATAATAGGAGATCAGCTGGCGCAGGAAGGAGATCGGCAGAAGCGTGTTGCCGTTCTTCGATTCCTGCTCGAAAATGATCTGAGTCAGCACAGAGTGGGTGATGTCGTCACCGCTCTTGGCGTCCTGGACCACGAAATCCTCGCCGCGCTTGACCATATGGGCAAGGTCGTCAAGCGTCACATAGGTGCTCGTGCCGGTGTTGTAGAGCCGCCGGTTGGCGTATTTCTTGATGACGATCTGCCCATCATTCTTGGCCATCTATTCCTCCTGATCCGATGCAAAACAACACGTTGGGCGCCGCTCCCCGATTTTGCAATCCAGCGCCCGCTGCAGTCTAAGCGAAATCAAAAGACAAACACAATCGCTTTTGTGCAATGCGGCGCGGGATTTGCTGCAGCCTTTTTGCGCAACATGGAACGGTTGTACTTGCTCTTCCGTCTTAGGGCTAAAGTTGAAGTGCGGATGGTCTCCACAAAGCCTGTGGTTTGCGGCAATGTGAAAGCGGGAGTGGAGAGGTCGCGGGGACAGCCTGCGGCAGCGTCGCATTGACAGGGGCAGGTCGGTTTGCCACTGTCGCGCCAACAGGTTCAGGAGGATCCAACCATGAGCACGTCTATCGTCATAGCCAGCGCGGCCCGCACGGCCGTCGGTTCTTTCAACGGCGCATTCGCCAACACACCGGCCCATGAACTCGGCGTGGCCGTCATCCAGGCTGTTCTTGCCCGAGCCGGCGTCGATGCCGCCGATGTCGATGAGGTCATCCTCGGTCAGGTGCTGCCGGCCGGCGAAGGCCAGAACCCGGCTCGTCAGGCCGCCGTCAAGGCCGGCCTTCCGCTTGAAGCAACCGCAATGGGCATCAACCAGCTCTGCGGTTCGGGCCTGCGTGCCGTAGCACTCGGCTTGCAGCAGATTGCCAATGGCGATGCCAAGATCATCGTTGCCGGCGGCATGGAATCGATGTCGATGTCGCCGCATTGCCAGTATCTGCGCGCCGGCGTGAAGATGGGTGATGTCAAACTCGTCGACACGATGATCAAGGACGGTCTCACGGATGCCTTCCATGGCTATCACATGGGCATCACCGCCGAGAATGTTGCCCGTCAGTGGCAGTTGAGCCGCGACGAACAGGATGCCTTTGCACTTGCTTCGCAGAACAAGGCAGAGGCAGCCCAGAAGGCCGGTCGTTTCGCCGATGAAATCGTGCCTTTCGTCATCAAGGGCCGCAAGGGCGACGTGACCGTCGATAGCGACGAATATATCCGTCACGGCGCCACGCTCGATTCACTCGCCAAGCTGCGTCCTGCTTTCGACAAGGAAGGCACCGTGACCGCGGGCAATGCTTCCGGCATCAATGACGGCGCCGCCGGCGTTCTCCTGATGACCGAAGAGGAAGCGGTTCGCCGTGGTCTGACGCCGATGGCACGCATCGCATCCTGGGCGACGGCCGGCGTCGATCC
Source organism: Fluviirhizobium alvei (assembly GCF_030551875.1). Classification (GTDB taxonomy): domain Bacteria; phylum Pseudomonadota; class Alphaproteobacteria; order Rhizobiales; family Rhizobiaceae; genus Rhizobium_E; species Rhizobium_E alvei. The sequence continues at coordinate 266,893 of NZ_JAUOZU010000008.1, forward strand.
GAAGATCATGGGCACGGGTCCGATCCCGGCATCGCGCAAGGCGCTCGCAAAGGCGGGTTGGTCGATCGGCGACCTCGATCTGGTGGAAGCCAACGAGGCTTTTGCCGCCCAGGCGCTGGCGGTCAACAAGGATCTCGGCTGGAACCCGGATATCGTCAACGTCAATGGCGGTGCGATTGCCATCGGCCATCCGATCGGCGCATCGGGCGCCCGCGTGCTGAATACGCTCCTGTTCGAGATGAAGCGGCGTTCCGCTGCCAAGGGCCTTGCCACGCTCTGCATCGGCGGCGGCATGGGCATCGCCATGTGCGTCGAGGCCATGTGATCATCATTTGATCTATGAGTCGGCCCTGGCGATGGGTAGGGCCGACCCCAAACAAACTTGCAGAGGGAGGAAAACAGGGGATGAGCAAGGTAGCATTGGTCACTGGCGGATCGCGCGGTATCGGCGCCGCCATTTCGGTCGCACTCAAGAATGCGGGCTACAGCGTTGCTGCAAATTATGCCGGCAATGACGATGCCGCAAAGGCATTCACAGCCGAAACAGGCATTCCGACCTACAAGTGGGATGTTTCGAGCTATGAAGCCTGTGGCGAGGGAATTGCCAAGGTCGAGGCCGATCTTGGTCCGGTCGTGGTGCTGGTCAACAATGCCGGCATTACCCGCGACGCGATGTTCCACAAGATGACGCCCGATCAGTGGAATGCGGTGGTCAACACCAATCTCACGGGCCTGTTCAACATGACCCATCAGGTCTGGAACGGCATGCGGGATCGCTCGTTCGGCCGGGTGATTAATATCTCGTCCATCAATGGCCAGAAAGGCCAGATGGGGCAGGCGAACTACTCCGCCGCCAAGGCTGGCGATCTCGGCTTCACCAAGGCGCTGGCGCAGGAGGGCGCTGCCAAGGGTATCACCGTCAATGCCATCTGCCCGGGCTATATCGGCACCGAAATGGTGCGCGCCGTGCCGGAGAAGGTGCTCAACGAGCGGATCATTCCACTGATCCCGGTTGGCCGCCTCGGCGAGCCTGAGGAGATTGCGCGCTGCGTCGTTTTCCTGGCGGCCGACGATGCCGGATTCATTACCGGTTCGACGATTTCGGCCAACGGCGGCCAGTATTTCGCCTGATTGCGCGCTTTTAATCCGGCGGGTGGCCAAACCCGCCGGACTTCACGTCCGGATCCGATAGGTCGACTGGACCAGGCCGGAGGGGAAATGTCGTGTCTCGAGATGGTCGAGATCGATATCCCGGGCGAGATCACCGAAAAGTGGGCGACCTTTGCCAATGAGCACGGGAATGCGTGTCACGGTCATTGTTTGTATGAGCCCTTCCCGCAGGAAGGACTGGATGATCCTGCCGCCGTCAATGTAGGCCTTCCGAATTCCCTTTTCCGTCAAGTCCCGCATGATATCACGCGGGCCAAGTGCACTGATCTGGACTTTGTCGACCAGCGCTTCAGGACGCTCCTCGCTCCTCAATGTCGAGCTCAGAACCACCACCGGTTTGCTGTATGGCCAGGAATCAAAGGTCAGAACTGTCTCGTAGCTCTGGCGGCCCATGAGGATGACATCCATATCGGCGATGAAGGCATCATAGCCATGGTCTTCGCCTTCAACCTGTTGACGCATCAGCCAATCAATCGAGCCATCCGTACGCGCGATATAGCCATCGAGGCTTGTTGCGATGAAAACATGTCCTGAGACCAAGGGTTTCCTCCTTACGACATGAGTGGGAAAGCTGGTTATTTTATGGTTAACAAATTGTTATTCAACAATATTTTGTGGTGAACAGGTCCAGAACACTGTGCCAATTCCGATTCGTCGATGATTCGTTCCGTCTTTATACCGGTACTCGTCGATGTTCCTGCTTTCCCGCCGCAGCGAGATTTCTGTCTGAACATGTAGAATTCAAATGGGGCCGCCTATGGACATGGTTGGCCTGCCACAGACGCCCAACTCCCGGATCCGTGTTCTTCGAATTGCAACGGTGGCGCCTCCGGCGTCGCTCTCGTTTTCATGCTGAAAACCACTCAGAAACTCTTATGGTTAATAATTTCATAAAACACAATATATAGTCGTGAACAAAACGGGAATACAGTGACCATTCCGATTCGTCAGCGATTCGTTCAGGGTCGGTTCCGATGAATATCGGCTCGATTCGTTGAGCTTCATTTTTCAATATTTACAATTTATTAACCATGTTTTCGCTTGCGCTTTGACGGCATTTTTCCCTGTTTTTCCGCGTTTGGGGCTCGGGACGGCCGGATCAGTGAGCTTTTGTCGATTCTTGATCCCGAAACGGCACAAACTACAATATATGGTATAGAACGTTTGATGAACGAGATGGAGTCATCGATTCGTCGCCGATTCGTTCCGAGCCTGTTCCAGCGCCTCCCGGAAAGAGCAGCATCAGACTTTATGTTGGGGTGCGGCTTGCAATTCCTCCGGCGGGGGTGCATCCATGCCGCCGAAACGATCACGATGCTGGACTGGATAATTTGACCTCCGATCCCATGATCCTGAGTGGCCGCGGCGTAACCGCGGTTCTCGGCCCGACCAATACCGGCAAGACCCATTATGCCATCGAGCGTATGGTGGCCCATTCTTCCGGGGTCATTGGCTTGCCGTTGCGCCTTCTGGCGCGTGAGGTCTATGGCCGTGTGGTCGACAAGGTCGGGGTCGCGAATGTGGCGCTGATTACCGGCGAAGAGAAGATCGCTCCCCCCAATGCGCGTTATTCGGTCTGCACGGTCGAGGCGATGCCCGACGAAACCCGGGCCGCCTTTGTCGCCATCGACGAGGTGCAGTTGGCAGGCGATCTCGAACGCGGCCACGTCTTTACCGATCGAATTCTGAGACTGCGCGGACGCGAGGAAACGCTGCTTCTCGGATCGGCCACGATGAAGTCGATCCTCATGCATATCCTGCCGGGCATTCATGTGCTTGAGAGGCCGCGCCTCTCGCAGCTCTTCTATGCCGGCCAGAAGAAGATCACGCGTCTGCCGCATCGTTCGGTGATCGTCGCCTTCTCCGCCGATGAGGTCTATGCGATTGCCGAGCTGGTCAAGCGCCAGCGCGGCGGCGCCGCTGTCGTGATCGGAGCGCTCAGCCCCCGCACCCGCAATGCCCAGGTTGCGCTCTACCAGGAGGGCGATGTTGAATATCTGGTGGCGACCGATGCGATCGGCATGGGCCTCAATCTGGATGTCGATCACGTCGCCTTTGCCCAGGATCGCAAGTTCGACGGCTTCCAGTATCGCAATCTGAATTCGGGCGAACTCGGCCAGATCGCCGGCCGTGCCGGCCGCCATACCCGCGATGGCACCTTCGGGGTGACGGGCCACACCCAGCCGTTCGACGATGAAATGGTCGAGCGTATCGAGGCGCATGAGTTCGATCCGGTCAAGGTCATGCAATGGCGATCGCCCGCGCTCGACTTCTCCTCGCTCGCGTCGCTCCGCAACAGTCTTGATGCGGCGCCGCGGGTTGTGGGTCTCACCAAGGCCCTTCCGGCGGACGACATGCAGGCTCTCGAGCATCTGTCGCGTTATCCGGACATTTTGGACCTTGCCACAACGCGCGAAAGAGTGGAAAAGCTCTGGGAGATTTGTGCACTGCCGGATTACCGCCGGATTACATCGCTCCAGCATTCCGACCTCATCGCGGCAATCTACAAGGATGTCGTGCGAAAGGGTGCTGTCGATGAATCCTTCATGGCAGAGCAGGTCAGGCGCGCGGACCGGACGGATGGCGAGATTGATACGCTATCGGCCCGTATTGCGCAGATTAGAACATGGACCTATGTGTCAAACCGGCCGGGCTGGCTGGCAGATCCGGCACACTGGCAGGAAAAAACGCGCGAAATAGAGGATCGCCTCTCCGACGCGCTGCATGAACGGTTGACGAAACGCTTTGTGGATCGCAGGACGTCTGTGCTCATGAGGCGACTTAGAGAGAATGCTATGCTGGAAGCTGAAATCAGTGTGAATGGCGATGTCTTTGTTGAAGGGCATCATGTGGGGCAATTGTCGGGCTTCCGGTTTACCTTGGCGAGCACCGCCGATGGTCAGGACCTGAAGGCGGTGGAAAATGCCGCTGGCAAGGCGCTTGCGCTCGAGTTCGAAGCGCGCGCCGCGCGGCTTCATGCTGCCGGCAATGGCGATCTCGCGATCGGCAGCGATGGTGTCGTGCGCTGGGTAGGCGAGCCGATCGCCCGTCTCGCCGCATCCGATCACATCATGCGTCCGCGCGTCATCCTGCTGGCTGACGAACTTCTGTCCGGTCATGCCCGCGAGCATGTTCAGGCGCGCATCGAACGTTTCGTCAATCATCATATTGCTACGGTCCTCAAGCCGCTTGACGATCTGACGCGTGCGGAAGATCTGCAGGGCATTTCCAAGGGAATTGCCTACCAGATCGCTGAAAACCTCGGCGTGCTCTTCCGTCGCGACGTTGCCGATGATGTCAAGGCGCTCGACCAGGACGGCCGCGCTTCCCTGCGCAAGTATGGTATCCGTTTTGGCGCCTACCACATCTTCATGCCAGCACTTCTGAAGCCGGCGCCGGCCGAACTGATTACCCTGCTCTGGGCGCTGAAGAACGACATGATGGCAAGCCCCGGCTATGGCGATCTCATTCCTGCGCTCGCCGCCGGTCGCACGTCGATCGTGACCGATCCGAGCTTCGAACGCGACTTTTACAAACTGGCCGGTTTCCGGTTCCTGGGCAAGCGGGCGGTGCGCATCGATATTCTCGAGCGTCTGGCCGACATTATCCGGCCGCTGCTGCAATGGAAGCCGGGTTCGGCTGCGCGTCCTGACGGCGCCTATGATGGCCGCCGCTTCACCACGACGCCTGCAATGCTCTCGATCCTTGGCGCCACGGCCGATGATATCGAGGAAATCCTGAAGGGCCTCGGTTATCGCGCCGACAGCGTCAAGGCGGAAGAGGCTGCAGCTCACCTTGCGGCGATGGCTCCGGCTGCGCCCGGGGCTGCGGCATCGGAAGAAAAGGCACCCGCCGAAGGCGCTGAGGCCGAAGCAGACAGCAGCGAGACCACCGAAGTGGAGTCCGTTGCAGTCGAACCGGTCGAGGCTCCTGCTATTGACCAGGCTGCTGCCGAGCCGGTCGAAGAGAAGCGCGTCCTCCTATGGCGTCCGGGTGGCGGCAAGCCGCAGAATGAGCGCGGCCGCGAACAGGGCCAACGCGAACAGGGCCAGCGTCGCGAACGCAGCGGCGAGCAGCCGCATGGCCGCCGCAATGACAATCGCCAGGGTCAGCCGAACGGTAATCGGGGCGAGGAAAAGCGCGAAGGCCGCAAGGACAATCGCGATGGTCATCGGGACGGGCGGGGCGGCGAGCGTGGCGATAGGCCACCGCGCAACGACCAGCGCCAGGATCGTTCCGACCGTCCGCAAGCGCCGCGTCGTGACAACAAGGGCAAGCCCGCACAGCCGGCTCATTTTGAAGCCAAGCCGCGCAAGGACAAGCCGATGGATCCGGATTCGCCCTTCGCAAAACTCGCGATCCTGAAGGAACAGATGAAGAAGTAACATGGCCGAGGAGCAGGGCCCGGGACGCCAACGCATCGACAAATGGCTGTTCTTTACCCGAATGGCCAAATCCCGAAGCCTTGCTCAGACCTGGATCGAAGCCGGACATGTCGCCGTCAACGGAGACAAGGTCCGGCGCTCGAGCCTCGAAGTTAAAGTCGGGGACAGGGTCGAGGTCGTGGATCGGGACCGGAACATGGTTCTGATCGTCAAGGCGCCGGGCGAACGGCGGGGGCCTTATGAGGAGGCTCGGTTGCTCTATGAAGACCAGAGCCCTCCGCGCCAGAAGACCACGCCCTACGAGCAGGCCATTCGCGAGGCAGGATCCGGTCGGCCGGAAAAGAAAGACCGTCGCGAGATCGATCGTCTGCGCAATCGTTTTTCCCCGTTTGAAGATCCATGAAGCGAGCAGGGCAGAATTGCAAATCCTGCATGGCTCATATCACGCTCTCGGTTCTTGCAAAGACCGCTCAAAGTCGTTAGTGACGGGCGCAAACCGGGCGAAGCCTTGGCGGCCCAACGCGAACTTACGGAGCGCTTCATGACCTATGTCGTGACCGACAACTGCATCCGCTGCAAATACACGGATTGTGTGGAAGTCTGCCCTGTCGACTGCTTTTACGAGGGCGAGAATTTTCTCGTCATCCATCCGGATGAATGCATCGACTGCGGTGTCTGCGAGCCGGAATGTCCTGCCGAAGCCATCAAGCCCGATACCGAGTCCGGTCTCGACAAGTGGCTGAAAGTCAACGCGGAATATGCTGCGATCTGGCCGAACATCACCCAGAAGCGTGATGCCCTGCCGGAAGCCAAGGACATGGACGGCGTCGAAGGCAAGTTCGAGAAGTATTTTTCAGAGAAGCCCGGTACGGGCGATTGATATCGGCCCGGGCAGCGGACGGGCTTTGATCCGGCCGCTGCAGTTGCCCACCGGGCCGGGAAACGTGATGATGATCACAAATCGCCCTCCGGTCTTTGCGACGCGATTCACCATAGGAATCCGTACCTGACGCGCCTTGCCGTCAGGTCAAAGCAAATTATTGATTTCCACTGTTTTTTGTGTTAGGTAAGCGGACACTGATCCCGAGATGGGGCTTTTTGCCCGTAAATCACGAAAGCTACGATCCCTTGAAGCGGATTTTCCACAAAATGCACCCTTCAGGCTGCCAGCTTTCAGCTCGTGTCTGCCCAAGACATTGTTTCGATTTGAAAATCGCGGATTCGGTCTGCAGCTAGGCAGCATCGCCTCAATTTTCGGCCATTCCCGGCCGCCCCGGACCCTCCGGAAGCATATAGGGAGTTTGTGAAAAGCATGACAACCCAGATGAAGAAAACCGCCGCGCGCCATGGTTTCAAGACCGGTGAGTCCATCGTCTATCCCGCGCATGGCGTCGGGCAGATCGTGACCATCGAGGAGCAGGAAGTGGCGGGCATGAAGCTCGAGCTTTTCGTGATCGATTTCGAAAAGGACAAGATGCGTCTGAAGGTTCCGGTGGCCAAGGCTGTCAGCATCGGCATGCGCAAACTGTCCGAGACCGATTTCGTCGATCGGGCGCTGAAGGTTGTCCAGGGCAAGGCCCGCGTCAAGCGCACCATGTGGTCGCGTCGCGCGCAGGAATATGATGCCAAGATCAATTCGGGCGACCTGATCTCGATCGCAGAAGTGGTGCGCGACCTTTTCCGTGCCGAAAACCAGCCGGAACAATCCTATTCCGAACGCCAGCTCTATGAGCAGGCGCTTGATCGCATGGCGCGCGAAATTGCTGCCGTCAACAAGATGTCGGAAACCGAAGCTGTCCGCCTCGTGGAAACGCACCTGGCCAAGAGCCCGCGTCGCAGCAAGGCGACCGACGAAGACGATCAGGAAGAAGCTGCCTGATCTTCAGACTTTCCTCTTCGGGAAATCGAGGCCGGATCCGAAAGGATCCGGCTTTTTGGCTTTTAGGGGACACCAAGCGTGCGCAGGAGCGAAGTGAGAAATGGCCGGAAAGTCTGAAGATGCGTCAAGTCTCGACGAAGCTACACCCTGCCAATGGTATATCTATGGCGACCTGCTTGAGAGCCGGGGGCAATCGGACGCGGCACTAGCCGCTTATAAACTTGGATGTGCAAAGGCTGAGGCGATTGAGAACGGCACCTACCTCGTGACGGGCTATGACAGGATCGCGGTACTGACGGAGCGGGCTGGTAATTTATCTGCTGCCATAACGTCCTTTGAAAACAGCCTTGCCCTGACGGAGATAATGTTGGAGGAAAATCCGGGCGACGAGCAGTTGCAGCGTGATGTTGCCATTTGCCACGATTCTCTCGGCAGGGTCCATCTCAGAGACGGGAACATCGTTGCCGCTCGCGCAGCCTATGAGGCTAGCCTCGCGATAAGCGAACAGTTGGTCGCTACTGCACCTGATGACTTGGAAAGGAAACGCGATCTTCTGATTTGCTACAACAATCTCGGTGATGCCGCCATGGAGCAAGGAGACCTGCCGGCTGCGCGCGGCTGCCACGAACGAGCACTCGCCATAGCGGAACAGCTTTTGGCAAGTGCCCCTGAAAACACACAGTGGCAACGTGATATTACAATCTGTCATTTCAGGCTCGGCGATATGGCAATGCAGGAACATGATTTTGTGGTCGCGCGCAGCGCATACGAAGCCAGTCTTGCAATCCGCCAGCGCTTGTTTTCCGCCGATCCTGAGAATGAAGACCGACAGATCGATCTCGTTTCCAGCTATGATAAAATGTACCGTCTCTGCATTGCAGAAGGTGATTCGGTTAGCGCGCGCCTGGCTTGCGAGGCGGCCCTGCCGATCGAGGAAAAGATGGCCTCGACTGAGATGGACAAAGCGTCCTTATACCTCGATGTTTTGTTTCGCCTCCAAATGATCGGAGATCTGATTGCAGCGGAAGGCAATGACAACGCGTTGCCTCCATATTTTGAGACCGGCTTGGCTCGCGTGATCGCCTTTGCCAGCAAAAATGATCTGGATTCGTACGATCAGACAGAGTTCGCGTCTGGAATGAAGAGCATGGGAAACCTGTTGCTGAGGCTTGGCGATAAGGCTGCCGCCCTTAGTGCCTTTCAAGCCAGTCTTGCATTGGACGAGAGGCTTCACTCCCTTGATCCGCAGAATGTGACACTGCAGCACGCTCTTGATACGACGCGCAAAGCAATTTCTGACCTGGAATCCACGAAACAGCTTTCTTGAAATAAAAAGCCGCCGGAATCGCTCCCGGCGGCCATGTCTGTTCGTCGATGCCGATCAGGCCGCGAGGTCGCGCAGAACGGTCTGCAGGATGCCGCCATTCTCCATGTAGGTGACTTCGTCAAGCGTATCGATGCGGCAAAGCAGCGGGACTTCCTTCACGGTGCCGTCACCATAGGTGATCTTGGCGATCTTGGTCTCGCGCGGCTTGATATCGCCTTCGAGGCCTTCGATGGTGACGATTTCGTCGCCCTTGAGGTTGAGCGAAGCCCAGGTCGTGCCTTCCTGGAAGGTGAAGGGAACCACGCCCATGCCGACCAGGTTCGAACGGTGGATACGCTCGAAGGACTGGGCGACGACGGCCTTGACGCCGAGCAGGTTGGTGCCCTTGGCCGCCCAGTCACGCGACGAGCCGTTGCCATATTCGACGCCGGCGAAGATGACGAGCGGGATGCCTTCTTCCTTGTACTTCATGGCCGCATCGTAAATCGACATCTCTTCCTTGGACGGATAGTGGATCGTGTAGCCACCTTCCTTGCCGTTCGGTCCGAGCATGTGGTTGCGGATGCGGATGTTGGCGAAGGTGCCGCGCATCATCACTTCATGGTTGCCACGACGGGTGCCGTACTGGTTGAAGTCGGCAACGCCGACGCCATGCTCCATGAGGTAGGCACCGGCCGGCGAGGCGGCCTTGATCGAACCGGCCGGCGAAATGTGGTCGGTGGTGATCTTGTCGCCGAACAGGCCGAGGACGCGCGCGCCCTTGATGTCGGAAAGGCCAGCGCCCTTCTTCTGCATGCCCACGAAATAGGGCGGGTTCTGCACATAGGTCGAATCGTCGTCCCAGGCGTAGGTCTGGCCTTCCGGAACCTGCACGGCCTGCCAGTTGGCATCGCCCTTGAACACGTCGGCATACTTGGATTCGAACAGTTCGCGGGTCACATACTTGGCGATGAATTCCTGGACTTCGTGCGAGCTCGGCCAGATGTCCTTGAGGAACACCGGCTGGCCATCCGAACCGATACCGAGCGGCTCCTTGGTCAGGTCCTTCTGCACGGTGCCGGCCAGCGCATAGGCGACGACGAGCGGCGGCGAAGCGAGGTAATTTGCTTGCACATCCGGCGAGATGCGGCCTTCGAAGTTGCGGTTGCCCGACAGAACGCCAGCGGTGATCAGGCCCTTGTCGTTGATCGTCTTCGAAATCGGCGCCGGCAGCGGGCCGGAATTGCCGATGCAGGTGGTGCAGCCGAAGCCGACCAGGTTGAAGCCGAGTGCATCGAGTTCCTTCTGCAGGCCGGACTTGGCGAGATATTCGCCGACGACCTGCGATCCCGGTGCCAGCGAGGTCTTGACCCAGGGCTTGGACTTCAGGCCCTTGGCAACGGCGTTGCGGGCGAGAAGGCCGGCCGCGATCAGCACGCTCGGGTTCGAGGTGTTGGTGCAGGAGGTGATGGCGGCAATGCAGACATCGCCATGGCCAAGATCATAGTTTTCGCCTTCGACGGCATAGCGGGTCGCAAGCTGGCCGGGCTTCTTGTAATCACCTTCGAGCGCGGTTGCGAAGTTCGGAGCGATGGTTTCGAGCGGCAGGCGGCCTTCCGGACGCTTGGGGCCGGCCATCGACGGAACGACGTCGCCGAGGTCGAGTTCGAGCGTGTCGGTGAAGACGAGGTCGGCACCGTCATTGTCGCGCCACATGCCCTGCGCCTTGGAATAGGCTTCCACGAGCGCAATACGATCCTTAGTGCGGCCCGACATGTTGAGGTAGCTGATGGTTTCGGCATCGACCGGGAAGAAGCCGCAGGTCGCGCCATATTCCGGACCCATGTTGCCGATCGTTGCGCGGTCGGCGACCGGCATATTGTCCATGCCCGGGCCGAAGAATTCGACGAACTTGGAAACAACGCCCTTCTTGCGCAGCATCTGCACGACGGTGAGCACGAGGTCGGTGGCGGTCACGCCTTCCTTGAGTTTGCCCGTCAGCTTGAAGCCGATGACTTCCGGCAGCAGCATGGAAACCGGCTGGCCGAGCATGGCTGCTTCGGCTTCGATGCCGCCCACGCCCCAGCCGAGAACGCCGAGACCATTGATCATGGTCGTGTGGCTGTCGGTACCGACGCAGGTGTCCGGATAGGCGATCGTTTCGCCATCTTCTTCCTTGGTCCAGACGGTCTGGCCGAGATATTCGAAGTTGACCTGGTGACAGATGCCGGTGCCGGGGGGGACAACGCGGAAGTTCTTGAATGCCTGCTGGCCCCACTTGAGGAAGCGGTAACGTTCGCCGTTGCGCTGGTATTCCAGTTCGACGTTGCGGGCGAAGGCCTGCGGGGTGCCGAATTCGTCGACGATAACGGAGTGGTCGATGACGAGATCGACGGGCACCAGCGGGTTGATCTTTTCCGGATCGCCGCCGAGCGCCTTGATGCCGTCACGCATGGCAGCCAGGTCAACGACGGCCGGAACGCCGGTGAAGTCCTGCATCAGCACGCGCGCCGGGCGATAGGCGATTTCGGCCTCCTTGAGGCCCTTGTTCACCAGCCACTCGGCCACAGCCTCGATGTCGGACTTGGTGACGGAACGGCCATCTTCGTTGCGCAGCAGGTTCTCGAGCAGAACCTTCATCGAATAGGGCAATTTGGAAACGCCGGCGAGACCATTGGCTTCCGCCTTGGGCAGGCTGTAGTAGACGTAGCTCTTGCCATTGACCTCGAGGATCGAGTGGCAATTGAAACTATCGAGAGATTTGGACATGGAATAACCCGTCTCGTCTGATCAGCTGAACTGACGTGCGAACGCCCGGCGCCCGAAAGCGCTTTATGGGATGCGGGTGCAACCATTTCCGCTGTCCGCACGCGAAATTGCCCTCCGCAATTCCAAGTTCGGCACAAGGATGATAATCACGCCGGCTGCTGGCGTGGTTGCGGGCCTTATAGATAATTTCTAAACAGGGTGCCAGACCCACTAAGGTTCTAAGACAAATATTTTTTTGCATTGCGGCGAGGAACGCCGCCCGGAGGCAAGCGTGTTGACTTTGGAAGTCCACCGAATGGCGGTCAAGCGCGGCGACGAGCGCCTGTTCTCCGATATTTCCTTTCGTCTTGCGGCCGGCGAGGCGCTGGTGATTACCGGGCGCAACGGCACGGGAAAATCGACCCTGATTCGGGCAATCGCCGGGCTGCTGCCGGCTGACGAGGGAGAGGCGATCGTCACGGTCGGTGATGCGGTCTGCCCGCGTGCGGCCGAAGCCTGTCACTATCTCGGCCATCGCAATGCCATGAAGCGGGAAATGAGCGTCGAGGAAAATCTCGCGTTCTGGAAACGGTTCATGGGTGATTTCGAAGGCGGATCGGGTCTTGAGCCGGAAGAGGCTGCAGACAGGCTTGGACTGGCCGCCCTTTTGCATCTGCCATTCGGCTATCTTTCCGCTGGCCAGCAGCGCCGCATGGCGATGGCAAAGCTGTTGACCGCGTGGCGGCCGATCTGGCTTCTCGACGAACCGACGGCAGCGCTCGACGTGCAATCGGAAGCACTTTTTGCGGATCTCATGCGCAGCCATCTTGCAGCCGGAGGCATCGTCGTTGCGGCGACGCACCAGCCGCTCGGGCTCGAAGCGATCCAATCGCTTGTCATGCAGGGATTTACCTATCAGGAGGAGCTTGCATGATCTCGCTGTTCCTCCGTGATCTCAAGCTTGGCATTCGAGCCGGCGGTGGCGCCATGACCGGCGTGCTTTTCTTCATGACCGTGGTCACCATCATTCCGTTCGGTGTCGGGCCCGATCTCAATCTGCTTTCCCGAATCGGTCCGGCCATCCTCTGGACCGGGGCGCTGCTGGCCTCATTGCTCGGGCTCGATCGCCTGTTTCAGGCCGAGCGCGAGGATGGATCGCTCGATCTCCTGACCATGCAGGAAACGCCACTGACGCTGATCGTCTTCGTCAAATGCCTGGCGCACTGGACGACGTCGGTCCTGCCGCTCATCATAGCCTCGCCGCTTCTCAGCCTTTTCATGAACATGAACGAGGTGCAGATCGGCGCACTTGCCGCGACGCTTCTGGTTGGTTCGCCCGCCATCACCTTTATCGGGGCGGCGGGGGCGGCGGTGGCCGTGTCGCTGCCGCGCGGTGGTCTGATCGTTTCGATTCTTGTCTTGCCGCTCACCATTCCGGTGCTGATTTTCGGCGTTTCGGCGGTCTATGCAGCGGTCGAAGATCCAGCGCCCTTCCTGCCGCCGTTTCTGGCCCTGATAGCACTCAGCCTGTTTTTCGCCGTCATCGGTCCTTTTGCTGCAGCGCTGGCGCTGCGATCCTCGGCAGAATGACGCTTTTGTGAGCCCCAGTTTGACCGGGATCAATTGCAGCAGTTCGGCAAAACCGCTATGGAAACGCCCATGACGACGATGAGCCTCGCCCTGACCAAACTGACCGAACTCGCCAATCCCACGCGCTTTCTGGCGCTTTCGGGAAAGGTCCTGCCATGGCTCTGGGCGGTTACGCTGCTGCTTTTGGCGATCGGGACCTACCTCAGCTTTACCACTGAGGGCGATTACCAGCAGGGCGAGACGGTGCGGATCATGTATATCCATGTGCCCTCGGCCTGGCTGTCGATGATGTGCTATTCGATCATGGCGATCTCCGCACTCGGAACGCTCGTCTGGCGCCATCCGCTCGCCGATGTCTCGGCCAAGGCTGCTGCACCGATTGGCGCGATTTTTACCTTCCTGGCGCTGATCACCGGTTCGCTCTGGGGCAAACCGATGTGGGGCACCTGGTGGGAATGGGATGCGCGGCTGACCTCGGTGTTCGTGCTTTTCCTGATGTATCTCGGCCTGATTGCGTTCAATCGCGCGATGGATGATCCGAGCCGCGCGGCCAAGGTCAGCGCCATCATGATCCTGGTGGGGTTCGTCAACATTCCGATCATCAAGTTCTCGGTCGAATGGTGGAATACGCTGCACCAGCCGGCCAGCGTCATGCGGCTCGATGGGCCGACCATCGATCCTGAATTCCTGCGCCCGCTGCTGGTGATGGCGATTGCCTTTACGCTTTTGTTTTTCGCGCTGCATCTGACGGCGATCCGCAACGAGATCTGGCGCCGCCGCATCGGGGTCATGCGCCGCAATGCCGCCCGTGCGGCGCAAGCCGGCGCGGAGGGCTGAGCCATGAACCACGCTTTCTACATCTATGCGTCCTGGGGCGTGACGGTGGTCGCGCTGACCATCGTCACCGGATACTATTTCATCGAAAGCCGCCGGCTCCAGCGTGAGTTGAAGCGTCTTGAAACGATGGGCATTCGTCGTCGTTCGGAGCGGGCGGCACAGGGAGAAACAGCGTGAGTGCTGCGGATCAGGGTACAGGCCCGTCCGGGCGCGGGCGGCGTATCGTCGTCGCATTGCTGCCGCTGGCCGTGTTCATCGGGCTTGCCGGGGTTTTTGCCTACCAGCTAACCTCGGGCAAGGATAATTCCGTTATTCCGTCAGCATTGATTGGAAAGCCTGCTCCAGCGCTTGAACTAGAACCATTGTCCGGTGCCGTTCGCCGCGGTCAGCCGGTCCCGGCTCTGACGTCGTCTGCCATCAAGGGCAAGCTGACGCTCGTCAATGTCTGGGCATCCTGGTGCGTTCCCTGCCGTCAGGAGCATCCGATCATCCTCGGTCTGTCAGAAGATGACCGGCTCAACGTGGTTGGCATCAATTACAAGGACAAGAACGATGCGGCGCTCGCCTTTCTTGGCGAGCTCGGCAATCCATTCGGCGCGATCGGTGTCGACCCCAACGGAGCCGCAGCGATCGACTGGGGCGTGTATGGGATCCCGGAAAGCTTCCTCGTCAGCCCGACGGGCGAGATCCTCTACAAGCATGTCGGCCCCTTCGACGACAATTCCGTGCGCAACGAGTTGCTGCCGGCGATCGAAAAGGCCTTAAGGCAGTAAGTCTTTGAGGGCCCGGTTGCGGACCTGACTTCAGGTTGAAAAATGGTTGCATTGATCTCCTGACTGGTATCTCTATATGATACCAGTCAGGAGATTAGATGATCCGTTCTTTCAAGGGGCAAATGACTGCCTTGGTAGCGAAAGGGCAGATTGCCAAGGGTTTCCCCGCAAACGTCGTACGTTCTGCGCAACGTAAGCTAAAGATGCTTGATGAAGCGGGCGAAATTGCCGATCTTCTTTCTCCGCCGGGTAATCGGCTTGAAGCATTGAAAGGTGATCGCAAAGGACAATATTCAATTCGCATCAACGATCAATGGCGCACTTGTTTTGTTTGGACTGAAGACGGGCCGAGAGACGTGGAGATAGTCGATTACCATGTTTAGTGAAAAACAAGTCACGTTACGTTCGCTGCTCCCTGCCATTCATCCAGGTGAGATTCTTCGCGAAGAATATCTCGAACCTCTCAAGATGACGCCTTATGCACTGGCCAAGAAACTCAAGGTCCCGCGCACGCGCATCGAACGCATAGTGGCTGAAAAGATCGGGATCAGTGCAGATACCGCTTTGCGTCTTGGACGGTACTTCAAGACAACGCCGCAGTTCTGGCTGAACATGCAAACAAGCTACGATATCAAAATGGCGCAGGATGCGCTTGGCAAGGAGCTTCAGGCAATTCCGGAGATCGAAGTCGCAGCCTGAATGCCGTTACTGCCCGGGACTTTTCATTCAGTGCCTGTCTCGATCGAATGTTTCATGATCAGCGGCATCTGGCTGAGCGTGAAGAGGAAGGTGATCGGCATCGTGCCCCAGACCTTGAAGGTGACCCAGGCATCAGTTGAGAAATTTCGCCAGACCACTTCGTTCAGGACGGCAAGGAACAGGAAGAACAGGCCCCAGCGCAGTGTCAGCTTGTTCCAGCCGGTCGCATCAAGCTGGAAGGCCGAATTGAAGACATAGCCCAAGAGCGACTTGCCGAAGAACATGCCGCCCAGGAGCACGACACCGAACAGGCTGTTGATGATGGTTGGCTTCATCTTGATGAAAACCTCATCCTGAAGCCAGATCGACAGCGCCCCGAACACCAGCACGATGACGCCAGACACCATCGGCATCAGCGGCAGTTTGCCGGTCAGGATCTTCGAGGCGATCAGCGAGGCAACCGTCGCGGCCATGAAAAGCCCGGTGGCGATGAAAAGCGGGCCGCCGAGCGATGTCAGCGCCGGCAGGAGCTTCGTAAGCCTGTCGCCATAGGAATTGGCAAAGAAGAAGACGAGAAGCGGCCCAAGCTCAAGCGCCAGTTTCAGCGCCGGATTTTCCTTATGTTCGGCCGGTTGGCTCTGGCTGTCGCTGTTTCCGCTCATCTGGGACTGGTCCAATCACTACGCGGCACAAGGCCGATTTCGCCGCGCCATGGCGGCATTAGTTTATCTGTTCTCAGCCGAAAGGCCGGCAATCGCCTCGGCAAAATCCTGGGCGTCGAAGGGTTCTAGATCATCGATGCCTTCGCCAACGCCGATGAAATAGACCGGCAATTTGTGCCGGGCGGCGATCGATACCAGAATACCGCCGCGGGCAGTGCCGTCGAGCTTGGTCATCACAAGACCGGAGACACCGGCGATGTTGCGGAAGATCTCTACTTGGTTGAGCGCATTCTGGCCGGTTGTTGCATCGAGCGTCTGCAGCACCGTATGCGGGGCGTCCGGATCGAGCTTACCGAGCACGCGGACGATCTTCTCGAGCTCCGCCATCAGTTCGGTCTTGTTCTGCAGCCGACCGGCCGTGTCGATGATCAGCACGTCGCTGCCCTTGGCGCGCGCCTTTTCGAACGCATCGTAGGCGAGGCCCGCCGCATCGGCGCCGAGCTTGGTCGATACGATGTCCGATCCGGTCCGGTCAGCCCAGATATGCAGCTGTTCGATGGCCGCGGCGCGGAACGTATCGCCGGCCGCCAGCATGACCTTGAGGCCCGAGCGCGACAGTTTCGCCGCCAGCTTGCCGATGGTCGTCGTCTTGCCGGTGCCATTGACACCGACAACGAGGATGACATGCGGCTTGTGATTGAGATCGAGTTCCAGCGGACGGGCAACCGGCTGCAGGACCTTGCCGATTTCGCTGGCCATGATGCGGGCGACATCGGTGCCGCTCACATCCTTGCCATAACGTTCCGCGGCCAGCGTGTCGGAAATCCGCATGGCCGTTTCGACGCCAAGATCGGCCTGGATCAACAGATCTTCAAGCTCCTGCAACGTGTCGTCATCCAGCTTTCGCTTGGTGAAGAGGCTGGCGATCTGGGCGCCGAGCTGGGCGGAGGAACGGGCAAGCCCCTGTCGCAAACGCTGCAGCCAGGAGAGTTTCCTGGCCGGCTCTTCCGCAACCGGTTCCGGTTCTTTCGATCCGGTCGAAAAGGCGAAACCTTCGGGTGCGCTCGGCCGCTCGCCTGGCGTAATGCCGGCAACCGGCTCGCGTTCTGCAACTGGCGGGTTCTCGTCGGTCTCGGCCTGTTCCGGCAGGGCTTCGAGCACGGTCTCGGTCATGTCGAGATCGGTCTGCGCTATCTCATCGCCGTCTGCCTCCGCCTCGTTGGCAATGGTCTGGGGATGGTGCTGCTGGCTCTCATCGGCAATCGGCGGTTCGCCGCCGAATTCGGCTTCCAGCGGTTCCGGTGTTGAGAGCGCCTCGGTCGTTTCCGCAGTGAATTCCGGCGCGCCGTCGTTCTCCGGCACTGCCGGTGCCTCATTGCCGGGCGAGGGCTCGTCCTTGCCGAAGGAAAAGATCTTTTTGATGAAGCCGAGCGCCATTACTTTTCGTCCTCAGTCTCAGGCCGCGCTCTGGTGGGCAAAGCGGGCGAGAAGGTGTCTGCCATTGTGGCCGGTAATGGCCGCTTCCGTCAGCGTCCCGGCGGCCAGGCCCTTGGCCTCCACCAGGGTGAAGTTTTCCGTATGCGCCAAACCGCTGTTTTCGACAAGCACCATCTGGCGTGAACCGATCATGCTCTGCAGATGGGCATGATGGAGCCGTTCGCCAAGGGCGCGCAGTGTTGCGGCCCGTTCCTTGATCACGCCACGGTCGAGTTGCGGCATGCGGGCTGCCGGTGTGCCCGGACGCGGCGAATAGGGAAAGACATGCAGTCTGGTAATGTTGCAGGTCTCCACCAGCCGGACCGAGTTTTCGAACATCGCCTCGGTTTCGGTCGGAAAGCCGGCGATGATGTCCGCGCCAAAGGTCATGTCCGGACGAAGCATCCTGGCCCGTTCGACAAATTTGACCGCGTCGTCATGAGAATGGCGCCGCTTCATGCGCTTGAGGATCAGGTCATCGCCATGCTGCAGCGATAGATGCAGATGCGGCATGAACCGTTGTTCTTCTGCGATCAGCGCCCAGAGGTAATCATCGGCCTCGACACTGTCGATCGATGACAATCTGAGGCGTGCGATCTCCGGGACATGGTCGAGAATGGCGCGCGCCAGTTGCCCGAGCGATTGCCGGCCGGGCAGGTCGGCACCATAACTCGTGGCATCGACACCGGTGAGGACGATTTCGCGGTAGCCGTTTTCGGCGAGATGACGGGCTTGTTCGACTACCGCACCCATCGGCACCGATCGCGAATTGCCGCGTCCATAGGGAATGATGCAGAAGGTACAGCGATGGTCGCAACCATTCTGGACCTGGATGAAGGCGCGCACATGCCCGTCGATCACATCAACCATCTGGGGCGCGGTGGCGCGGATGCTCATGATATCGTTGACGCGCAGCTTTTCCTCGGCCGCAACGCCGAAATCCGGGATCGCGCGGTAGGATTGGGCCGTGAGCTTTTCCTCGTTACCGAGCACGGCATCCACCTCTGCCATCGCGGCAAAGCCGGCGCCGTCCGTCTGGGCGCCGCAACCGGTAACGATGATGCGCCGGTCGGGATCTTCGCGCCGGGCACGACGGATGGCCTGACGCGCCTGCCGCATCGCTTCGCCCGTGACGGCACAGGTATTGAAGATCAGGGCGTTCTCCAACCCTGCCTTGCCGGCCTCGGCCTTGATGATCTCGGATTCATAGATGTTGAGACGACAGCCGAAGGTGATGACTTCGACATCCTTCACCGCGCCACAGCCTCGCTCTGGTCGCGGCGGTAGCTTCCGGTGGCCGGATCAAGAAGCCCCGACCATTCCCATTCGGCGGGGCCGGTCATCACCACATGGTCGTCCTGGCGCCAGTCGATCATGAGATGGCCGCCGCTCGGCATTGTCACAGTCACCTGCCGTCCGGTGCGGCCTGTCCGTGCGGCTGAAACAGCGGTCGCACAGGCGGCAGAGCCGCAGGCGAGCGTCAGGCCAGCGCCGCGCTCCCAGGTCCTGAGATCGAGCGCTTCGCGCGAGCGGACATGGGCAATCGAGATATTGGCGCGTTCCGGGAACATCGGATGATTTTCGAGCAAAGGTCCGAAACGACCGAGGTCATAGTCCCAGACATCCTTGTCGACCCAGAAGATCGCATGCGGATTGCCCATCGATGCGACTGAAGGCGAATGCAGCACCGGTGCATCGATCGGCCCGATCTGCAATTCAATGCGGCTCGTATCGTGGAACTCTTCCGACAGAGGAATGCGGTTCCATTCGAAAACCGGCTTGCCCATATCGACCGAGATCAGCCCATCCTCATGTTCCTCGGCATTGAGAACTCCGGCAATCGTGAGGAAAGTGAAACGCTTGCGTCCGGTTTCGGCGGCGAGCGCCTGCACCACGCAACGGGTGCCGTTGCCACAGGCCTGCGCGAGCGAGCCATCGCAATTGATGATGTCGATCCAGGCATCGGTGCCTTCCGCGCGCGGATCGTAGATCGCCATGATCTGATCGAAGCTGGTCTCGGGTTGGCTGGCCAGTGCGATCGCCGCTGCCGGGGCGACCTTGTCCTTGCGGCCGCGCATATCCACGACCAGGATCTTGTTTCCCAGTCCGTTCATCTTGGCGAATTGCGCAGTCTCGGCCATCTCGTGTCCAGTCGTCAGAATTTCGCCTGTATATGGAGCAAAAGGCGCCCGATTTCCAGTGTTTTCCGGCCTAGAGGGCGGGTATATCCAGCCACTCGCCCGGATGCATTGCGCGAAACCGTTCGACTTCGACACCATGGTGGCTCAGGGCTCTTGCGAGCGCGGCACGCGGCTCGTCCCAGGGCTCATTGGTGAGGCGGAAGGTTCCCCAATGGTGGCCAACGGCATGGGCGGCATTGCAGAGTTTCATTCCCTGGACGGCCTCATCCGGATTCTGGTGCTGCCCCTGCATGAACCAGCGGGGTTCGTAGGCGCCGATGGGAAGAATCGCCAGCCGGAAGCCACCATGTTTCTCCGCTGCGGCGCGATAGTTGATGCCTTCGTGAAAACCGGTATCGCCGATATGATAGATGGAGCCATGAGGGGTTTCGATCACGAAGGCCGCCCACAGTGCCATGCGGCGATCGCGGGAGCCGCGCGCAGACCAATGATGGCACGGTTCGGTATGGATCGTGATGCGATCCATGAAACGGGTGGCGTCACCCCAGTCGGTGACGGTGATCGCCGCATCCGGTATCGCCTTGCGGATGATCGTGTCGTTGCCAAGCGGTGTGATGATCGGCGCCTTGTGCCGCGCCTGCAGTTTCTTCAGAGTCGCGACGTCGAGATGATCATAATGGTTGTGCGTCACCAGAACGAGGTCGATCGGCGGCAGATCATCGAAGGCAATTCCCGGCGGATTGAAGCGCTTCGGTCCGGCAAAGGCGAAGGGGCTGACACGGTTTGACCAGACCGGATCGGTGAGGATGTTGAGGCCAGCCGTCTGGATCAGCAGACTGGCGTGGCCGATCATCGTGACCCTGAGGTTAGCCGCATCTAGCCGGCTTTCCGGTTTGGAATTTGGAAAGGGGCTATCGATCCGCGACGGCCATTTCGTGCCTCGATCACCAAATTGCCATTTGAGGAGATCGCGAAAACCGGCTGGTCGAATCCCGCCCGGGTTGAAGAAGCGGGTGCCGTTGTAATGGTCGGTTTTCGGCCCTTGATAATATGGGTTGCGGACGGTCTCGTTTGTCATGGGCTGGCGTCGACTTTCTCGGAGTTGGCTGTCCCGCGATTGCGCGTCTTTTGGCCATATGGTACGCCGCCGGCTGTTTCCAATGGTGTCGCGCATGATTGAGTACGAAAACTTCATCTATCTGGATGTTTACAAGACGGGTAGTACTCATGTCGTCGATCTCCTGAAGCGGGTCACAGCGGGGCGCGCGGTCACGAAGAGCAGGCATTCTCCGTTGCGGCGCGGGCTGTTGAATTTTGGCAAGCCGGGCAAATTTACCTTCGCGACGGTCCGCAATCCGTGGGACTGGTATGTCTCGATGTGGGCCTATGGCCACACAACGGAAAACCCGCTCTACCAACATATTCTCGATGCGCTCGGGCCTGAGAGGCACGCCGCTCTTTACGATACCGACAATCCGAAAGCTGCATTCTCCGACTGGCTGCGGTCAATCCATGATCCCGCTTTTCTCGCCGTAGCGCTCAAGAAGTTCAGGTTGCCGCGCACCGGCTTGACCCCTTTCATGGGTTTCTACACTTATCGATTCATGAAAGTGACGTTGCCTTCGCCGGAAATCCTGCTGCGATGGCCTTTTGTCCGCTCGATGGATGGCGCGATCGCTTTTCAGAAGCGGTGGGCGATGTATGACAGCGTCCTCAAGACTGAAACACTTGATGACGATCTGCGCCGTCTGGCGGAAACGAATGGTCCGGCTCTCGGGTTCAAGCCCAATGCGGTGGCGATCATTGACCGAATGGCCGCCGATCACAAGAACCTGTCCAAACGTAGTCTTGCCTCTTACCGTGACTATTACAGCGATGAACTTCGCGATCTGGTTGCCCGTCGAGACCGGCTGGTGATCGATCTTTTCGGCTACAGTTTCTGAGCCGAAATGCTGCAAGGCTTGACATTGGCGGGCATTTGATGTTTACCCCCCGCCAATCTGCCCGTCCGTAACAGGTGACAGCAGCCGACCGGGACGCGTCTTGACGTCGATCCCGGAGGTCAACATCCGACAGCGCGTTGCGCCCTCGGGTGCTTTTCGGCTTATGCCCTTGTTTTCGGCGGCAAGGATACCGATGTTCCGGGAAACTCCCTGGGCAAGAGGATAAATGGATGTTTGAAAATCTCCAGGAGCGCTTGGGCGCCATTCTGAACGGGCTGACCGGCCGCGGTTCGCTTTCCGAGGCCGATGTCTCGGCGGCGCTGCGCGAGGTTCGCCGCGCGCTTCTGGAAGCCGACGTCGCACTCGAAGTGGTGCGCTCTTTCACCGATCGCGTTCGCGAGAAGGCCGTCGGCGCCGAAGTCTTGAAATCGATCAAGCCCGGCCAGATGGTCGTCAAGATCGTCCATGACGAACTGGTCGAGATGCTGGGCGCCGAAAGCTCGTCGGTCGATCTCAATGCCGCAGCTCCGGTCGTTATCATGATGGTCGGTCTGCAGGGTTCCGGTAAAACCACGACCACGGGCAAGATTGCGCTGCGCCTGACTAACCGCGAGCGCAAGAAGGTCCTGATGGCCTCGCTCGACACGCGCCGTCCTGCCGCACAGGAGCAGTTGCGCCAGCTGGGCGTTCAGACCGGCGTCGATACGCTGCCGATCATTGCCGGCCAGTCGCCGGTCGATATCGCCGCCCGCGCCGTTCAGGCTGCCAAGCTCGGCGGCCATGATGTCGTGATCCTCGACACCGCCGGTCGTACCCATATCGACGAGCCTCTGATGCTCGAGATGGCCGAGATCAAGCGCAAGTCCAATCCGCATGAAATCCTGCTGGTGGCCGATGCGCTGACCGGTCAGGATGCCGTCAATCTCGCCCGCAATTTCGATGATCGCGTCGGTATCACCGGTCTCGTGCTGACCCGCATGGACGGTGATGGCCGCGGCGGTGCAGCGCTTTCGATGCGTGCCGTCACCGGCAAGCCGGTGAAGCTCATCGGCGCCGGCGAAAAGATGACGGATCTGGATGAATTCCATCCGCGTCGTATCGCCGACCGCATACTCGGCATGGGCGACATCGTTTCGCTGGTCGAGAAGGCTGCCGAGACGATCGACGCCGAAAAGGCGGCGGCCATGGCCCAGAAGATGGCCAAGGGCAAGTTCGACCTCAACGATCTCGCCGAGCAGCTCAAGCAGATGCAGAAGATGGGTGGCATGGGCGGCATCATGGGGCTGATGCCCGGCATGAGCGGCATGAAGGACAAGCTGGCCGGCGCCGGCTTCGACGACAAGACCATCAAGCGCCAGATCGCCATCATCCAGTCGATGACCAAGGCCGAACGGCTCAATCCGGATCTTCTCAAACATTCACGCAAGAAGCGCATAGCAGCCGGTTCCGGTACGGATGCTGCGGAAATCAACAAGCTTCTCAAGATGCATCGCGGCATGGCCGACATGATGAAGGCAATGGGCGGCGGCAAGGGTGCCGGCCTGATGAAGCAGATGATGGGCGGCCTCGCCGGCAAGATGGGTCTTGGCGGCATGGGTGGAATGGGCGGCATGCCCGATCTTTCGAAGATGGATCCCAAGCAGCTTGAAGCGCTCGCCAAGCAGGCCGAAGCTGCTGGCCTGAAGCCGGGTGGTGGTCTTCCCGGTCTGGGTGCGCCCAAGCTGCCGGGTCTTGGCGGTGGTTTTCCGGGCCTTCCCGGCCTGCCGAAGAAGAAGTGAGGATGAGAAACCATGGTTGATCCGCAGATCAAGGCGGAACTCGCCCAGTATCGCCAGTCGATCGACAATATCGATGCGGCACTCGTCCATATGTTGGCCGAACGTTTTCGCTGCACCAAGGCGGTGGGTGTTCTCAAGGCCAAATACAGTCTCCCCCCGGCCGATCCGGCTCGGGAAGAATACCAGATCAGCCGTCTGCGCCAGTTGGCGCGGGATGCCGATCTCGATCCGGATTTCGCCGAGAAGTTTTTAAACTTCATCATCAAGGAAGTGATCCGGCATCACGAAGCCATCGCCGCCGATATGGCGGATTGAGAGAATACCGCCTCGCAATGAGGCGGCCCGAAACAGAAAACAGACACAGTGACCCAAGGAGAATAAGATGTCCCTGAAGATTCGTCTCGCCCGTGGTGGTTCCAAGAAGCGCCCGTACTACCATGTCGTCGTTGCCGACGCCCGTTCGCCGCGCGATGGCCGCTTCATCGAGAAGCTCGGTTCCTGGAACCCGATGCTCGGCAAGGATGATGCCAGCCGCGTGAGCCTGAACAACGAACGCATCCAGCATTGGATTGCTGCCGGCGCCCAGCCGACCGACCGCGTTCTGCGCTTCCTCGCCGACGCCGGCCTTGCCACTCGCGAAGCCCGCAACAACCCGGAAAAGGCTGCCCCGGGCAAGAAGGCCCAGGAACGTGCCAAGGAAAAGGCTGCCAAGGCTGCCGAAGCTGCTGCTGAATAATCCGTTTTCGACGGAATATGAGGGTCCCTCGTGCCGGTTCCGGCGCGGGGGACTTTCTTTTTTCCGGCAAAAATGAAAAGAACGGCCAGAGATTGTAAAGCGGACGATAGGCATGGTGGACGGAAAACCCCGAACCAAACTCGAAAATCCCGTATTGATGGGCGTGATCGGCGGAGCACAGGGCCTGCGCGGCGAAGTGCGGGTC
This sequence comes from Fluviirhizobium alvei, assembly GCF_030551875.1. Lineage (GTDB taxonomy): Bacteria > Pseudomonadota > Alphaproteobacteria > Rhizobiales > Rhizobiaceae > Rhizobium_E > Rhizobium_E alvei. The sequence goes on from NZ_JAUOZU010000008.1 coordinate 291,221, forward strand.
AAATCCTTCACCGACGACGTCATGGCAATCTCCGACTATGGTACGCTCTATGATGCCGAGGGTCGCGCCTACGAGATCCTCGATGCGCGCGAGCACAAGAACATGGTGGTGATCCGTTTCCGCGGCATCAACGACCGCAATGCTGCAGAGGCATTGAATGGCCGCGAACTGTTCGTTGATCGCGACAGCCTTCCGGATGAGGAACTGGACGAAGAGGAATATTTCTACGCCGATCTCGAGGGGCTCGAAGCGCTCGATGCGGACGGTAATTCCTATGGCATCATTTCCGGTATCTTCGATTTCGGCGCCGGCGACATTCTCGAACTCACGCGGCCGGGCAAGCGCTCGCAGCTCATTCCCTTTTCCGAACAGTCGGTGCTTGAGATCGATTTCGAGGGCGGCACGATCCTGATCGATCCGATGGCGGCCGGTCTAATCGACACCGAAGAAAAACCCGGTGACGGGGACGAATAATGGCCTTCAAGGCTTCGGTGCTGACGCTTTATCCGGAGATGTTTCCGGGCTTCCTGGGTGAATCCCTGTCCGGCAAGGCGCTTGCGCGCGGCGATTGGGCGATCGAGACGGTGCAGATCCGCGATTTCGCCACCGATCGTCACCGGAGCGTCGATGATACGCCGGCTGGCGGCGGTGCCGGCATGGTGCTGAGGCCCGATGTGCTGGCCCGGGCAATCGATTCCATTGCTGACGATCCGCGTCCGCGCCTGTTGATGAGTCCGCGCGGTCGACCGCTCACCCAGGCGAAGGTTCGCGAACTGGCGGCTGGCGACGGTGTCGTCATCGTCTGCGGCCGCTTCGAGGGTGTCGACCAGCGCGTGATTGATGGACGCGCGCTTGAGGAAGTCTCGATCGGGGATTACATCCTGTCGGGCGGCGAACCGGCGGCGATGATCCTTCTCGACGCCATCGTGCGTGTTCTGCCCGGTGTCATGGGCAATCCGCAATCCGGAACCCATGAAAGTTTCGAGAATGGCCTGCTCGAACATCCGCATTACACGCGGCCGCAAGTATTCGAAGGGCAGGAGATCCCTGCGGTGCTAACGTCCGGAAACCACGCATTCATCGACAAATGGCGGCGAGAGCGATCACTTGAGTTGACCGCTGAACGCCGACCGGACTTGCTTCCTCAGCCTGTGACGAAGTAATAGATCGCCAGCCCAAGCCCGGCAGCGACCACGATCCAGCGCAAGAAGGCCTGTGGAGTTCTGCGGGCCGCATGGACGCCTGCCCAGCCTCCGAGTGCTACGCCCGGAATCATGATCAACGCATGCAGCCAGGATACGGCACCCGCCGTCGAAAAGACGATGATCGCGACCAGCGCGATGATGATCGACAGGAAATTTTTGAGCGCGTTGAGTCTGTGGTAATCGCCGCCGGTGGCAAGCCCGAGCGACGCCAGCATCATGATGCCCATGCCGGCGCCGAAGAAGCCACCATAAAAGGCTGTCAGCGTCTGGATGAAGAGGCCGAGCGGTGTGGCCGGGTGATCGCCGGTCTTCTTCGGCTTCAGCCAGGGGCCAGCGGCAAAGACGGCGGTTGCGGCAAGCAGCAGCCAGGGCACCAGCCGGCGGAACGAGGGATTGGAGAGCGACATGAGAAACAGGGCGCCGCACAGAGCCCCGACAATCGACACGATTGCCAATGCGACCGCGCCCTTCCAGAATTGGCGGATCTCCTTCAGATAGGCGAGCGAAGAGGAAATGTAGCCGGGGAACTGGATGATCGAAGAGGTTGCATTGGCTGTCACCGATGGCAGGCCGATGAGCGTCAGCACACCGAATGTCAGAAATGTGCCGCCGCCGGCGATGGCATTGATGGCGCCGGAAAGGAAGGCGGCGACGAACATGAGGGCGATGAGTGACAGCGACATGGTGTGATCCGGTGCTTGAGCAGGCTATCGGCTTATCTTTTCGGATCCCGGGTGGCAAGATATGAAGCTTTTGGCCGGTGAGGGGGTGACAAGGCCGCTTTGTTCATGTATGTCCGCGCGCGGAATGGGTCTATCCCATCAACCAGCAATGAATGACGGACGTATCCGCTCCAGTCGAAAGGCCGGACCCGAGGCTTTGATCCAAAGGTTCTCCGCGAGCGCTCTGGCTGTCGAACCACAAATGAGGTTGAAGACATGAATATCATCCAGCAGCTGGAAGCCGAACAGGCCGCCAAGATCGCCGCCAAGCGCACCCTTCCGGATTTCTCCCCGGGCGATACCGTTCGCGTCAACGTCCGCGTTGTCGAAGGTACGCGTACCCGCGTGCAGGCCTATGAAGGCGTCTGCATCGCTCGCTCCGGCTCGGGCCTGAACGAAAGCTTCACGGTTCGCAAGATCTCCTACGGTGAAGGCGTCGAGCGCGTGTTCCCGGTTTTCTCGCCGCTCGTCGAAGGCGTTGAAGTCGTTCGTCGTGGTAAGGTCCGTCGCGCCAAGCTTTACTACCTGCGCGACCTGCGCGGCAAGAAGGCCCGCATCATCGAGAACACCAACACCCGTGCCCGCAAGCTCAATGAAGGCGAGCGTCAGGCTGCCCAGGCCGAGAAGGCTCGCATCGAAGCTGAAAAGATCGCTGCCGCCCAGGCTCTGGCTGCCGAAAAGGCCGCTGCTGAAGCTGCTGCAGCCGCAGCTGCTGAAGCCAAGACCGAAGAATAAGGTCAACCGGTCTTCCGGTTCGAAAGGCGGCATCTCCGGGTGCCGCCTTTTTCTTTTCCGCTTTCAGAGCGTTCGTTCATGGCGCAGGGAGGCCGACTTGAATACGAGGCCCATTATCCAGGACCAGCAGCTTGATCGTGGTGCCGTTGGTGATCTGAGCCTTCGCTTTGGGGGTGTCGAACTCCTCAATTGCGATCTCGACGGTGTCGATCTTTCTGACCTGTCGCTTGTGAACTGGCAATTTCGCGATTGTCATTTCAAGCAGACGCGGTTTAACGGTGCCCGGCTTGAGGATGCCTCTTTTACCGGTTGTCGCGGCGCGTTTGCCAATTTCATGGGAGCGGATCTGTCTGAAAGCCGCTTCGAGAGTTCGGATTTCAACAATTCGAGCTTCATCGGTGCATCATTGAACGGCGCTGCGTTTCGCGATTGCAAATTGACCGGCGCGGACTTCACCGAAACCAAGTCTCTTTCCGCCAGCTTCGCCGCAACGCTTCTGAACAATGCGCGACTGATCGGTTTCAATTTCCGCAAGGATGTGATCGACAGGGTCGATTTCGGCAATGCGGATCTCGTTCGCTGCGATTTCCGCGATGCGATCTTCAAACAATCCAGTCTCAAGGATGCAAACCTGACAGATTGCCGTTTCGACGGAGCCGATCTCAGAGGCGCCGATCTTGGCGGTATCCGCCTCAACGATGCCTGTCGTTTCAGGGGTGCTACGATTTCGCGGGATCAGGCAAGCCAGCTCCTGGCCGAACTCGGCCTGAAGGTGCGGTAGGCTCAACAAAAGCGAGCATAAAAAAGCCCGGACGAGCCGGGCTTTCAAAACAGTCGCTATCGGTCGGCTCAGATGCCGAGGCCCGAGAAGCGCTTGTTGAACTTCGAGACGCGGCCGCCGCGGTCCATCAGCTGCTGGTTGCCGCCGGTCCATGCCGGATGCGACTTGGAATCGATTTCGAGGTTCATGGTCTGGCCTTCGGAACCCCAGGTCGAGCGGGTCATATATTCGGTGCCATCGGTCATGACCACTTTGATCATGTGGTAGTCGGGATGAATTTGGGCTTTCATGACATTGTCCTGCAGAGGTCAGTGGTCTTTTGCCGCATGGCTTGCAGCTTCGGAGCCAAACGAATACATGAAGCCGCATTCCGTTTTGGCATACGGCTCCGTTTGATGGCGAGGCCTATACATGAAGCGGCCCATGATAACAAGTGCCTGCGGTCAGGATTCCTCGCGGGTTGACGTCAAACTGGAGGCGATCGCCGGTGTCGGAAGAAAACAAAGGGTCGGGCGGCAACAAGTTCCGCCCGTTGACGAAACTGTTCCCCTATATTCTGCGATATCGCAAGCTGGTCGCCGGTGCGATCGTCGCTCTGGTGATTGCGGCCTCCACCACGCTGATCCTGCCGCTCGCCGTAAGGCGCATGATCGACCATGGGTTCACCCATTCCGATTCCAGCTTCATCAATACCTATTTCATGATGTTGATGGCGCTTGCGGTGGTGTTGGCACTTGCTTCGGCCCTGCGATACTATTTCGTCATCACGCTCGGCGAACGTATCGTGGCGGATCTCCGGCGCGATGTCTTTGCCCATGTGACCCGTCTCTCGCCCGCCTTTTTCGACGTCAACCAGACCGGTGAGATCGTGTCGCGTCTCACCGCAGATACCGTGCAGATCAAATCCGCTGTCGGCGCATCGGCCTCGCTTGCGCTACGCAATCTCATTCTCTGTCTCGGCGCCATGGCGATGATGGTCTATACCAGCCCCAAACTGTCCGGGCTGGTGTTGATCGCGCTGCCGCTGATCGTTTTCCCACTGGTGGGCTTTGGTCGATCGGTGCGCAAGCGTTCGCGCACCGCCCAGGATCAGCTCGCTGCAGCAACGGCCTATGCATCCGAAGCGATCGGTGCGATCCGTACGGTCCAGGCATTCAATGCCGGTGAACTGGCGCGCGGCCGGTTCGGGCAGGCAGCCGAAGTAGCGTTCGATGCTGCGCGTGCATCCACCCGCCAGAGGGCTTTCCTCACCGCCTTTGCCATTACCATGGTGTTCGGATCGGTCGTGGCGGTGCTGTGGTACGGCGCGCAAAGCGTTCTCGCAGGCACGATGAGCGGCGGTACGCTCGGCCAGTTCCTGCTCTATTCGGTCATGGCAGCAGGTGCGTTGGGGGCCCTGTCTGAAGTCTGGAGCGAAATCAGCCATGCGTCGGGTGCTGCATCCCGCCTCGTTGAGCTTCTGGCCGAAGTGCCGGCCATCCGAGCGCCGGCGGCACCGGTGCGGCTGCCCGAGCCGCCGCTCGGCAAGGTGGAGTTTGCTGGCGTCAATTTCGCCTATCCGACTCGCCCTACCGTCAGCGCTCTCAACGGTCTCACCATGACCATCAAGCCCGGCGAGCGCGTCGCCGTTGTCGGTTCGTCCGGCGCCGGCAAGAGCACGCTGTTTGCGTTGATCCTGCGCTACTACGATCCTGTCTCCGGTCAGGTGCTGATTGACGGTGTGGATGTCGCCCAGGCCGATCCGGAAGATCTCCGCGCCCGCATTGCCATCGTACCCCAGGATGTCAATATTTTCGCCGCCTCCATCCATGACAACATTGCCTTTGGCGCTACCGGTGCCACGCGCGCCGATGTCGAGGCTGCGGCGCGCGCTGCCCATGCGGAGGAGTTCATTCTCCGGCTGGAAAATGGGTTCGATACGGAAGTGGGCGAGCGCGGCATCATGTTGTCGGGCGGCCAGCGCCAGCGGATCGCGATTGCCCGCGCGATCCTGCGCAATGCGCCGATCCTGTTGCTTGACGAGGCCACCTCGGCGCTCGACGCCGAAAGCGAGACGCTGGTGCAGACGGCGCTCGATACGCTGATGGCGGGTCGTACCACCATTGTTATTGCACATCGCCTGGCGACGGTTCTCAAGGCCGACCGTATCCTCGTCATGGATCAGGGTCGCGTGGTTGAGGAGGGCACCCACCAGAGCCTGGTGGAAAAGGGCGGCATCTATGCCCGCCTTGCCCATCTGCAGTTCAATGCGGCGCGGGAGGAGCGGCTTCTCGCCGAATAGGCGAGAGTGCTCCCCTTTAGGGACGAGGCCGCTCAGCGGCCGACGCTGCGGCCCGCATTGCGGCCAGAGAAGATACAGCCGCCGAGGAACGTTCCCTCAAGCGCATTGTAGCCATGGACGCCGCCGCCGCCGAAGCCCGCCGCTTCGCCGGCTGCCCAGAGGCCGGGAACCGGGTTTCCGGTTCCATCGAGCACGCGTGATTCAAGATCGGTATGCAATCCGCCCAAGGTTTTGCGAGTCAGGATGTTGAGCTTGACCGCAATCAGCGGGCCGGCTGACGGATCGAGAATACGGTGCGGCTTGGCAGTCCGCATGATCTTGTCGCCAAGATAGTTCCGCGCGCCACGGATCGCGGTCACCTGCGCATCCTTGCTGAACCTGTTGTCGATCTCGCGATCGCGCGCTTCGATCTGGGTACGGATCTTTCCTGCATCGAGCGGCCTGACATCAGGCAATGCGTTCATGCCCGCCACCAGATCCTCAAGCCGATCGCGAACGATGAAATCGGCTCCCTTGTCCATGAAGGCCTGCACAGGCGGCGCCGGGTTCTTGCCGAGCCGTTTCATCAACAGGCCGATATCCTTGCCGGTCAGATCGGGGTTCTGTTCCGAGCCGGACAGGGCAAATTCCTTCTTGATGATGGCCTTGGTGAGGATGAACCAGGAATAGTCATATCCGGTCGCCATGATCGCCTTCAGCGTTCCAAGCGTATCGAAACCCGGCAGGTAAGGTGCAGGGAAGCGATTACCCTCGGCATCGAACCAGAGCGAGGATGGTCCCGGCAGAATGCGGATACCGTGATTGGGCCAGATCGGATCCCAGTTCCGCAGGCCTTCGGTATAGTGCCACATCCGGTCGGAATTGATGATGGCGCCACCGGCGGCTTCCGTGATGGCCAGCATGCGGCCATCGACATGGGCCGGAACGCCGGCGACCATGAAACCAGGCGGCTTGCCCAGACGTTCGACCGGCCAGTTCCTGCGCACCAGATCATGGTTGCCGCCGATGCCACCGGAAGCAACGATCACGGCACCGGCAGAAAGATCAAAGGCGCCGATCACATCGCGGCTGCTCTTCTGGCCCCGCGCGACCGGATCCGCCTTGAGGATCGAACCCGTCGCACCGGTGACCGTGCCGTTCGTCACGGTCAAGCCGTCGACCTGATGGCGAAAACGGAACTCGACCCGGCCGTTGGCTTCATGATCTTTTAGCCGGCGAATGAATGGGGCCAACACCCCCGGGCCCGTGCCCCAGGTGACGTGGAAGCGCGGTACCGAATTGCCATGGCCGCTGGCCAGCGCGCCGCCGCGTTCGGCCCAGCCAACCACCGGGAACCAACGCATGCCTTGCTGGTGCAGCCAGCTACGTTTCTCACCGGCTGCAAAATCGAGATAGGCTTCGGCCCAGAGGCGTGGCCAATGATCCTCGGCACGGTCGAAGGCGGCCGATCCCATCCAGTCCTGGCGGGCAAGCGCCAGAGTATCGCGGATGCGCATGCGCCGCTGCTCGGGACTGTCGACAAAGAAAAGTCCGCCCAGCGACCAGAAGGCCTGGCCGCCGAGATTCTGCTCGCCTTCCTGGTCGAGCACGATGACTTTCAGATTTCGGTCGGCAGCTTCTGCTGCTGCCACGAGGCCGGCCAGTCCGCCGCCGATGACGAGAACATCACAATCCACCAGCAATTCCTCCCATTTCCGCAACCATTTTATGGAAGCGGATTGGGAAGGCAATCACTCGATATGCGAAATTATGACTGATGCTCATATTGCGGGGAGGCCCCGCAATATGGATCCGGCCGATCGGGCCTTCTGTCAGGCCTTGGGAATCGGACGGTTGGCGACGTCGAGAAGTGCTTTATGGGTATGTTCGTTGCCGGCGAGAATGGAGCCGGACTCCAGAATGTCGGTGCCGCCGCTGAGATTGGAGACGAAACCGCCCGCCTCGCGGATCATCACGATGCCGGCCGCGATATCCCAGGCTGACAGGCCTTCTTCCCAGAAACCGTCCATCCGGCCTGCGGCAACATAGGCGAGGTCGAGTGCCGCGCTGCCCATGCGGCGGACGCCGGCAACTTCGCCCATCACATGGCGAAGCTGGATCAGATATTTGCCGTGCTGGCCGCGGCCGAGATGCGGGATTCCGGTGCCGATCACGCAATCGGACAGGCTACGGCGCGAGGAAACGCGCAGACGACGGTCGTTCACATAGGCGCCGCCGCCCTTTTCTGCAGTGTAGAGTTCATCCGTCGCCGGATTGTAGATGACGCCGGCAACCATCTCGCCATTGCGCTCGAGGCCGATCGAAACCGCGAACATCGGAATGCCATGCAGGAAGTTTGTGGTGCCATCGAGCGGGTCGACGATCCAGCGATGCGCACCGTCGGTGCCCTTGATCTCGCCTTCGGTTTCCTCGCCGAGATAGCCATAGGTCGGACGGGCCTTCATGAGCTCATCCTTGACGATCTTTTCCGATTTCCGATCGGCCTGCGACACGTAATCGCCGGGGCCTTTCAGCGAGACCTGCAGGTTCTGCACTTCGCCGAAATCGCGAGCGAGCGACTTGCCGGCCTTCAGCGCTGCCTGGACCATGACATTCAAGAGGGCGGAACGGGCCATCGGCGGAAATCCTTCAAAGTGAAGCGGCCCCAAGCGGGGCCGTGAGCGTAGTTACGGGACCTCAGGGGTCCGGAAGCGATGTTTGGCCGCTCAAGACCATAAAAATGGGCATTTTTCAAGCCAATTCGACGATCGGACGCCGCAACGGCTCACCTTGCCAGAAAGGCGTCCGCCCTTTTGATCGCTTCCTGCTGCTGTTCGTCATTGATGCCGAGGAAGAAATCCTCGAGATCGAGGTCCGCATAGCCGGCGCGGCGCGACAGGACATACCACTTGGCGGCTTCGACCGGATCGGGTCGGGTGCCGATCGCGTTGACATAGAGATGGGCCACCTTGTTCTGTGCGGCGATATTGCCGCGAATGGCAGCGCGCAACATCCAGCGGAAACCTTCTTCGTAGTTGCGATCGCCGCCGATGCCATTCACCAGCCAGACGCCCATATCGTAGAGCGCCGTGTCGAAGCCGGCGAGGGCGGCTCTTTGCAGCCAATAGCGCGCCTGCTCCCGCTTTTCAGGCGGTAGGATCAGGCTGGAATAGAGCTGCGAGAGCGCATATTGCGCATCTGGAACGCCCTGTTTGGCCGATTTTTCGTACCAGGGGAGTGCATCCAACAGACCCTTTTCGCCCGGGCTCGCGGCGACGAGAACCTGGGCAAGGTTGAACTGGGCTTCCTTGTTGCCGCCTTCGGCGGCCTTGCGCATCAGTTCGTCGGCGCGTTTCATGTCGCGCTTGACCTGTTTGCCTTCCATCAGCATCAGGGCGAAGCGGTATTGCGCGTTGGGGTCTCCGCCATTGGCCGCCTGCTCGAACCAGAAGGACGCATCGGTGGGATTGCGCCTTGTACCAAGCCCGTTCATCATCAGTTCGGCGACAAGTGTTTGCGAAGCCACATCGCCTTTCTGCGCATCCGGCAACGCCAGATCGAGCGCTGTCTTGTAGAAACCGCGCTGGTAAGCACCAAAGGCGCGCTGCACCTTGCCGAGAAACGGCTTTTCCGGGGGTAGATCAGGAAGCTCGGCGCCCATGCGGGCATAAAGGTCAAGCCCGGCATTCGATTCGTTGATGAGGCTTTCGCCGGGACGGGCGAATTTGGGCGTCTTGCCCTTCTCCACGGCCTGCATCAGGCGACCGCGCTTGACCACCGATTGCGGGCTGTCCGAGGCTGTCTCGTCTGCAATCGCCGCAGTCCCGCAGGCAAACAGCCCCGTCAGGCAGGCTGCCGACAGCAGGGCGAAGATGCGGATGCGGCGATCGATGATTGTCATGACGGCCTGTTAAGCGTCAAAGCGTGGCGCTTTTTCGTCAAGCAGGGCATTAATTTCCTGCACGATCGCACCAGCGCGCTCGGGCTCGGAAAAGACTGCCAGCCTGAGGGCGGCAAATTCGGCTCCCGACTGCGCAATCGTGAGTGCCGATGCCGGATCGGTCCCGCCCATCACGATACAGGGAATCTCGACCATGGAGGCCCACCATTCGCCAAGCGCGACATTCTTGGGATGTGCCTCCGGCTTGATATCGCCATCGATCTTGCCAAAGAAGATATAGTCGGGCTGCAACTCGCCGATCTCGAGCGCCTTGTGGCGATCCTGTGCATTGCCGCCGCCGACAATGAGCTTGGGAACGTGTTTTTCAATCGCATCGGCCAGTTCTTCGTTGTTGCCGGCAATATGCAGACCATCGGCACGGGTGCGACCGGCGACGCGGCTGTCGCCTGAAATCAGAGCCGCAGCTCCGGCGTCCTGGATCACAGGAACCAGCTTTTCAGCGCGTTTCTGGAACTGCGAATCATCGTGGCCATATTGAGGAATGATCACGGAGGCCACGTCACCGCCGCGCAAGGCATCACCGACCCAACGCGTGATCTCTTCTGGCTCACCGACATCCGGCAGGATCAGGACCAGGCGGCATCGCTTTTCAATTCTAGACATGGTGGTTCCGCCCAATCCTCTTGTGCCGGCAGGCTTGTCACGCAGCGCAGCGGTTCCGGCGACCGTCTGCCTCTGTCTCCGATAGACCGGGACGAGGCCTGGATCAACCGTGCCATTCGAATCACGCCCGAAATCCGTTCCGGTCAGACGAATTCCGGTGAAGCTGGCCATCTCCGGGATGTCCAGTCGGATTTTCATACTTAAGTTTTATGCGGCATCGCAAAAAAGTGAATTTGCATTGCACAAAAACGCTTGTCGGTTTCACAGTCCTGTCTTAGCTTCCGGTCATGAGTGCAGATCCTTTTGCCGCGATAGCCGATCCGAACCGCCGCTTTCTCCTTGAGGAGTTGCGACGCTCCCCCCGCACTGTCAATGAACTGGCGTCGCTGTTGCCAGTCAGCCGACCGGCCGTGTCGCAGCATCTCAAGGCGCTGCTGGATAACAATCTGGTTACGGTGGAAAATCAGGGGACTCGCAGGATTTACGCGGTCAACCCTCAGGGATTCCAGAAGATCGGCTATTGGCTGGACCAGTTCTGGTCCTGAATGGAACGGTCGCCGGCAACGCCCGGCTCAGCAACGATCGACACAAGAGCCCGAGCGCCGGCGACCCATCCTCACTTATTTTCAATGTTCGGTATTGTTACGAAGGCGTTCGATTTCATCCTTCAGACGAAGCTTCTGTCGCTTGAGTTCGGCGATGAATGTGTCGCCAGTCGAGGGATGTAGCATTGCGTTGTGCAGCTGTTGTTCCAGCGCTCCATGCTTTTTTTCGAGCGTCGAGATATGAGCCTCAATGGTCATAGACGATTCCTTCCCTTCTGCCCACATCCGGCCATCCATCCGCCGGATGTCTCAGGCTGTAACAGGGGGAGTGTGCCATGATATTAGAGGTTTGCGAAGCTTAAATGTCACGAAAGGAAAACTTCCCGTAAACGGAAATTATGTGATAGGAGCAGGATGATGCGACGGCAAGCACATCACGCAGTTGCATGCCGACAGGAGAAGGGGAAAAGTGCCAGATGGCGGATCAGGAACAGGCTGAACTCAGATTGAATGCGGCAAGACTGCGGCAGGAGCATGAGGATTACGATGCTGCCATCAATGCCATGATTGCCGTTGGCTGTGAGGCGCTCCGGATCCAGCGGATGAAGAAGAAGAAGCTTGCCATCAAGGACAAGCTCAGCAAGATCGAAGACCAGATCATTCCCGACATCATCGCCTGAGGCTGCCGTTATGGATTATCGCAAGCCGCCTGTTGCCATTATCATGGGCAGCCAGTCCGACTGGGAAACCATGAAGAATGCGGCCGACACGCTCGATGCACTGGAAGTGCCTTACGAAGCGAGAATCATATCCGCGCACCGCACGCCCGACCGGTTGGTGAGTTTCTCCAAGACGGCACGCGACGAAGGGTTTCAGGTGATCATTGCCGGTGCTGGTGGTGCTGCACATCTGCCGGGCATGACGGCTGCCATGACACCGCTTCCCGTGTTCGGCGTTCCCGTGCAGTCCAAGGCGCTTTCCGGTCAGGACAGCCTGCTTTCGATCGTGCAAATGCCGGCCGGCATTCCCGTCGGCACATTGGCGATCGGCCGTGCCGGCGCTGTCAATGCGGCGCTCCTTGCTGCTGCTGTTCTGGCGCTGCATGACGAAGACCTGGCCGACCGCCTCGACGACTGGCGCGATCAGCAATCCGCTTCGGTTGCCGACTATCCCGTGGATAACTGACATGACCATCAAGACCATCGGCATTATTGGCGGCGGCCAACTGGGCCGCATGCTGGCGATTGCCGCAAGCCGCCTGAATTTCCGCACCATTGTGCTTGAACCGCAGGCCGATTGCCCGGCTTCGCAGCTGGCCAATGCGCAGATCGTCGCGGCCTATGATGATGAAGCTGCACTCGCCGAGCTTGCCCATCTCAGCGACGTCATTACTTACGAATTCGAAAATGTCCCGGTCAGAGCGGCGCGTTTTCTTGAGGGCCTGAAGCCGGTTCATCCACCGTCCAAGGCGCTGGAAGTTGCGCAGGATCGTATTGTCGAGAAGCGATTCCTGAATGCTGCCGGCATTATGACGGCGCGCTTTCACGCTATCGACAGCCAGGCAGACCTTGAAGCCGGCCTGGCCGATTTTGGCGGAGAGGGCGTCCTGAAGACCCGACGGCTCGGTTACGACGGCAAAGGCCAGCGCGTGTTTCGCAAGGGCGATACGGCGGATGGCGCCTTTGCGGCGCTCGGTTCTGTGCCGATGATTCTCGAAAGCTTTGTGCCGTTTGCCTGTGAAATCTCGGTAATTGCCGCGCGGGCGGTCGATGGCAGCATTGCCTGCTTCGAACCGGCCGAGAATGTCCATCGAAACGGCATTCTGCACACATCCACCGTGCCCGCCTCGGTGCCGCAGTCTGTGCGCGACGAGGCCCGTTCGGCTGCAGAACGTCTGCTTGCCGCCCTCGACTATGTCGGCGTACTCGGCATCGAATTCTTCGTCGGCAAGGATGGCAGCCTGATCGCCAACGAGATCGCACCGCGAGTGCACAATTCCGGCCACTGGACGGAAGCTGCCTGCGTGATCTCGCAGTTCGAGCAGCATATCCGCGCTGTCGGAGGCCTCCCGCTGGGAGATCCGTCGCATCACAGCGCCTGCGTGATGCAGAATCTGATCGGCGATGACATCTTTTCAGTCGAGGAATGGGCGCGGCAAAAGGATGTGCTCATCCATCTCTACGGCAAGACAGAGCCGCGTCCGGGTCGCAAGATGGGCCATGTAACACGGCTGACAGGCCGGGTTGGCTGAGGTCCTTTTCGGTTTCTTCTCGCCTATGGGAAAAACAGTGCGGAAATGGCCGGAGATTCGAACCAATCTTCCCTTGCAATCGCGCGGATGATTGTGACAGTTTCATTCGCCACAAAAAATTCGGAGTCAGTATCATGATCCTTCGCCGCGGCATGCTTGCCGGTCTTGCTCTTCTCGCCCTGTCACCCTTTGCCGCCTTTGCGTCCGATCTGCCCGATCTCGGCGGCAAGAAGGTGGTCGTGGTGACCGAGAATGCCTACCCGCCGCTGCAGTTCGTCGATCCCAAGACCGGCCAGCAGATTGGCTGGGAATATGATGCGATGAACGAAATCGCCAAGCGGCTGAATTTCAAGGTCGAATATCAGAACACCTCCTGGGATGCGATGATCCAGTCCGTGTCCGATGGCCAGTATAACATCGGCATGACCGGCATCACCATCAAGGAAGACCGCAAGGAAAAGGTCGATTTCTCCGAACCCTACATGCGCTCCGAGCAGTTCATGCTGGTCCGTGGCGATGAGAGCCGCTTCAGCGATGCCAAGACCTTTGCGGAATTCAAGGATGGTCTCGTTGGTGCCCAGCCCGGCACGACACCCTTTTACACTGCAGTCTATTCGGTGCTGGATGGCAACGAGCAGAATTCGCGCATCAAGCTGTTTGAGACCTTCGGCGCCACTGTTCAGGCTCTCAAGGCTGGCGATGTCGACGTGGTTCTGACAGATGGAACCGCCGGCAAGGGATATGTCGATGCGTCTGACGGCGGCCTGAAGCTGGTCGGTGGGCCTCTCGGCACTGAAGATTTCGGCTTCATCTTCCCCAAGGGCTCGGATCTGGTCGCGCCGATCAACGCGGCAATTGCTTCGATGAAGGCTGACGGAACCATCGATGCTCTGAACAAGAAGTGGTTCCTGGACTACAAGATGGGCCAATAGGGCTTGCGGCCCTAAGCAATGGCCGTGCAACACGGTTCAAAACAGTCTTCCGAGGGCGATTTTCCATGGTGGTTGATCGCCCTTATCGCGTTGTTCGCAGGGGTCGGCCTCGCCATCGTTGCGAGCGATCTTTACGTGCAGGTCTTCAATACCGTCGCGAAGGGCTTGGGAATCACCATCTTCGTGACGCTCGTCGGCTTCGTTCTGGCGACAACGCTCGGGCTGGCGATCGCCCTTCTCGGCCTGTCGGACTATCTCGTCCTCAGACAGTTCTCCCGCTTCTATGTCGAAGTCATCCGCGGCATTCCGGTCCTGGTGCTGTTGTTCTACATCGCCTTCGTCGGCGCGCCGGGCTTCGTCTACGCCTATAACGCGGCCATTGCGCCGCTGATCGCGCATGGATATCTGGATGCGCTTCTGGTGCGGGACGTGTCGCTGATGTGGCGCGCCATCATCGCGCTGATGATTGCCTATTCCGCCTTCATTGCAGAGATTTTCCGTGCGGGTATCCAGTCTGTCGACAAGGGGCAGATCGAGGCGGCCAAGGCGCTCGGTCTCAGCCGGTTCCAGCGCTTCCGCTTTATCATCTTTCCGCAGGCGCTGCGGGTCATCTTTCCGCCGCTCTCGAACGATTTCGTGGCAATGGTCAAGGATTCCTCGCTCGTCTCCGTCCTCGGCGTTGCCGATATCACCCAGATGGGCAAGGTCTATGCATCGGGATCGTTTCGCTTCTTCGAGACCTATTCGATCGTGGCCTATGTCTATCTGGTGCTGACGATCGGCCTCTCGCTCATTCTTCGCCAGGTCGAAAAGCGGATGCGCCAGGCTCCTATGCAACGCTGAAAAGACAAGAGCCCGAGCTGGAGGTCTCGGGCCTTGTCTTGAAGCTTCGGGTCTGGGGATGACCGTGTGCTATCGGTCTCAGTTGCAGTACTTGACCTTCTTGATGTAACGGTTGCCCCAGCGATCGAACCGGACGGTCTTTTTGACGAAGCAGGTCGGGTAGGCGTCAACGATGTAACGCGGTCCGAGATCGACAACGATGCCGAAATGGCCATGGTGACGGTGGTGGTGGCGCCAGCCGGCTTCCGAAACGGATGCGAAAGACAGGGTGCCGATGACGGCTGCGGTAGCGGCGATCAGGAACTTTTTCATGACATTCTCCTCAGGTTTGCCGGGCGATCCGGGCTGGATCAACGCCCTCTGTTGATGTGTTTGTCCCATATTCGCAGTCCACGCGCTGTCACTTCGGGAACAGGCGTCCGGCCGGGCTCGAAAAAGTGCCCGGGCTTGACATTTTTCAGTTCGAGGGCCAATCGGAAGCCCTAACGAGGATCGATCGATGAACGCACTCCTGGCCGGCAAATCCTATTCCGCCTTCCTGTTTGACATGGATGGCACCCTGCTCAGTTCGATCGCGGCAGCCGAACGTGTCTGGGGGGAATGGGCGCGACGCCATGGTCTGGATGTGGCTGCCTTCCTGCCGACCATTCACGGCGTGAAGGCAAGGGAAACCATCCGGCGTCAGAACCTGCCCGATATCGATCTCGATCTCGAGGTGGAATGGGTCACGCGCGGCGAAATGGAGGATACAGACGGTATCCTTGCAATCGACGGGGTCATGCATTTCCTCAACGCGATTCCAGAAGACCGCTGGGCGATCGTCACCTCGGCGACACGCGATCTTGCCTTGAAGCGTCTGGCAGCTGCGGGAATTCATCCGCCGAAAACGATCGTCAGCGGTGAGGATGTGGTGCATGGCAAGCCGGCACCGGATTGCTTTCTTCTCGGCGCTGAACGGCTCGGCGTGGCAATCGACGATTGCCTGGTGTTCGAGGACGCGCCGGCGGGTATTGCGGCGGCCGAAGCGGCCGGCGCCGATGTCATGGTCATAACCGCGACCCATCAGCATCCGCTCGATACCATGCATGGCACGGTTCCGAATTATCTCTCGCTTCGGCTTGATGTGACAAGCGACGCTCGGCTAAGAATCGTTCCTGTCCAAGTTTAGAGCACTTCCTGCCAGTTCGAACGCTCTCCCAGGGCATGAAAAAACCCGGATGGCGACCATCCGGGTTTCCTGTCTATGCGCTATGTCGGTTGATCAGCCGATCTTCTGTCCAGTCTTGGCCCAATCGGCGAGGAACTGCTCGAGACCCTTGTCGGTGAGCGGATGCTTGACCAGAGCCTTGAGCGTTGCCGGCGGAACGGTGGCCACATCGGCTCCGATCAGGGCGGCTTCCTTGACATGATTGACGGTGCGGATCGAGGCGGCGAGGATCTCGGTCTCGAAGCCGTAATTGTCATAGATCTGACGGATCTCGCGGATTAGGTCCATGCCGTCGATTGCGATATCGTCGAGACGACCGATGAAGGGCGAAATGAAGGTCGCGCCGGCCTTGGCGGCCAGCAGGGCCTGGTTGGCCGAGAAGCAGAGCGTGACGTTGGTCTTGTGACCGTCCGAAGTGAGGTTCTTGCAGGCCTTGAGGCCATCGAGCGTCAGCGGCAGCTTGATGCAGATATTGTCGGCGATCTTTGCGAGAACGGCGGCTTCGCGCATCATGCCGTCATAGTCCATGGCCGTCACTTCAGCGGAAACCGGGCCTTCGACGATGCCGCAGATTTCCTTGGTGACTTCCAGAATGTCCCGGCCCGATTTCAGGATCAGCGACGGATTGGTGGTCACGCCATCCAGAAGGCCGAGGTCGTTGAGTTCCTTGATGTCCTTCACGTCGGCGGTGTCGACAAAGAATTTCATGACCGTGCACTCCCTATCTATTGGATCGTTTTAAAACCTCTTTGCGGTTTTCTTTCGTCAAAAGCAAGTGCAAGGTCGCCAGCCATGGGAAAAGATTCGCTCGATCTGTTTGGCGCCCCGCGTGAGGTCAGGGTGGTGCCGGTTATGGTGCCATTGCCGGTCGCCAAGCCTTATAGTTATGTGGTGCCGGATGGCATGCATGTGGAGGCCGGCTCCATCGTGCAGGTGCCGCTCGGTCCGCGTCAGGTGTTCGGGGTCGTCTGGGCAGGCGAAAGTGACGACAAGGTCGATCCGAAGAAACTCAAGTCGATTACCGCCGCTTTCGATTGCCATCCGCTGACCAAAGACATGCGCAGTTTTCTCGACTGGGTGGCTTCCTATACGCTGTCGCCGCCCGGCCTTGTTGCACGCATGGCGCTCAGGGCACCGGCGGCCTTCGATCCGGAGCCGATGATCGAAGGGTTGCGGCTCACCGACCAGCGGCCCGAGCGGCAGACACCTGCCCGATTGCGGGTGATTTCGCTTGCCGAAGAGGCACCCGCCTGGACACGTTCCGGCCTTTCCCATGCTGCCGGCGTCTCGACATCCGTTATCGACGGGCTCGTCGCGCAGGGCGTGTTCGAGCCGGTCTTTCTGCCGCCACCACCGGTCACCGCCTTGCCGGATCCCGATTATGGCGCAGCGCCGCTTGAGGGCGACCAGCGGGATGCGGCTGATCAATTGGTTGCTGCGGTCCGTTCGGCCAGCTTTTCCGTTTCTCTTGTTGACGGGGTAACCGGCTCGGGCAAGACGGAAGTCTATTTCGAGGCGGTGGCCGAGGCTCTCAAGCTCGGGCGCCAGGTTCTGATCCTGTTGCCCGAAATTGCGCTGACCCCAGCTTTTCTCGAGCGTTTTCAGGACCGCTTCGGCGCCAAGCCGGCCGAATGGCATTCCGATCTCGCGCCGCGTACCCGCGAAAAAGTCTGGCGTCAGGTGGGCGAAGGCCAGGTCCGCGTGGTGGCAGGCGCCCGTTCGGCGCTCTTTCTGCCGTTCGACAATCTCGGTCTTGTAATCGTCGATGAAGAGCATGATCCTGCCTACAAGCAGGAGGACCGGATTTTCTATAACGCCCGCGACATGGCGGTGGTTCGCGGGCGCATCGGTCAGTTTCCGGTGGTCCTTGTGTCGGCAACACCATCGGTCGAAAGCCGCGTCAATGCCGATCAGGGCCGCTACAGTCACATTCATCTGCGCAGCCGTTTCGGTGGAGCCGCGCTTCCCGATCTGCATCTTGTCGATATGCGGCGCCATCCGCCGGCGCGTGGCGGCTTTCTTTCACCCGTCATGCTGCGCGCGATGGAAAAGACGCGCGAACGCGGCGAACAATCGCTCCTGTTCCTCAACAGGCGCGGTTATGCGCCGCTAACGCTCTGCCGGGTTTGCGGGCACCGGTTCCAATGCCCCAATTGCTCGGCCTGGCTGGTCGAACATCGCTTTCGCGGCATCTTGCAGTGCCATCATTGCGGCCATAACGAAAAGACACCGGATGCCTGCCCAGAATGCGGGACGCTCGATCATCTGGCTGCCTGCGGTCCGGGGGTCGAGCGGATCGCCGAGGAGGTGGAAAAATCCTTTCCCGAAAGCCGCATCATCGTGCTGTCGTCGGATCTGTCCGGCGGGGTCAAACGATTGAGGCTGGAGCTCGAGGCGATTGCCAAAGGCGAGGCCGACATCGTCATCGGCACGCAACTGGTTGCCAAGGGTCATAACTTTCCGAACATGACGCTGGTGGGCATCGTCGATGCCGATATCGGCCTCGCCAACGGCGATCCACGCGCGGCTGAACGGACGTTCCAGCTACTATCGCAGGTCACGGGTCGTGCTGGTCGAACAGGTCTCAAGAGCCACGGATTGATCCAGACCTATCAGCCGCTGCATCCGGTCATGCAGGCGATCGTTTCAGGTGATCCGGAAATGTTCTACGAACGCGAGATCGTCGAACGGGAAAAGGCGCTGATGCCGCCGTTCGGAAGGCTGGCGGCCATCATCATCTCGGCAGACAGTCGCGCCGATGCCGAAGCGCATGCCCGTGGGCTGCGTCAGGCAGCACCGCCGGTATCGGGCATCTCGGTCCTGGGTCCGGCAGAGGCGCCGCTGGCGCTGGTGCGCGGTCGCTATCGCTTCCGGTTGCTGGTTCACGGCCGCCGTGGCGCAGATATGCAGGGCTTCGTCAGTACCATGATCCAGAATGGTCCGAAGGAGCGCGCCTCGCTCCATGTCCAGATCGACATCGATCCTCAGAGTTTTTTGTAGTCGGGGACACATCTCCTTTTCATCGGCTCCGATGTGCTTTCATCTCAGTGAGCACGGTATCGAAATCCTCACCCGCAATAGTGCGGTCGATCAATGTCAGAAGGCCGTCCTTGCCGATGGCATGATCAATATCGGCTACATTGGCGGCCGCGGCGCCATAGGCGCGTTTCCATCCGCGATCAGCCAGGAATGTCGACCAATCATAGAAACCGCGGGATTTGCGGATCCAGGCCTTGGTCTCCTCATCATGGAAAAGCGAAATCCGGTGGTCGCCAGACAGATAGGAGGCCATGCCTTCGTTGAACCAGTTGGGGATCTTTTCATCCCACAATGCCGTCGGGCCCCAACGGACCAGTAACTCGGCGTGAAACAGTTCGTGGGTCATCAGGATCCGGTCGAGCCCCCTCTCTGCAAAGGCGCGCGGTGGCAAATGGACGATCTGCCATCCGAAGGCCTGCGCCGTATTGCCATTGAAGCCGAAGGTCTTCTCACAGCCCATTTCGCTGCAGAGAACATAGCGTGGTGAGGCTTTTAGCGTCCCGAAAAATCCCCGCATCTTTTCTTCCGCGTAGCGGATCGCCGCTAACTTTTCATCAGATCGTTCCGGTCGATCGGCGTAGACGCCAGGTGCGATTTCGGTCATTCCGTAGAGCTGTGGCGCCAACATCCGCTGGGGTCCCGGAATGGCGGCGGCGGCGATGGACATCGTCGTCAGAACGAAAACGATGCTTGCGAGAATTTGCAAAGGTCGACGCAACAGAGATTCCCCCTTGGTTGGCTCTATGCCATATAGAGTGGATAATCGGGCATTTAAGAGGGTCGCCGATGGAAATTTCCTTGCCGGTCTTTCCGGATGAGACAGGCGCGCAGGTCGCTTTCATCGCGATGGGATTGTTGCTGGTGATCGGACTTCTGCTCCTGGTCGTGCCGGGCCTGTTCGGGCGTCTCGTCGGTTTGGAGCGCCGTCTGCCACCCTTTACCGGCATGAGCGAATTTCGGGCTGCAGGCGCCCTGATTCTGGGGCTTGGCCTCATCGCCCTGATGTTCGATCAGCCGGTAAATTATGTGGTCGTCGGCTGCGCGCTAGCCGCGTCATTCTTTGGTCGCATGGTCTCGCTTATCATCGATCGCCAGACGCCCGTTGCCGACCTTGCTATGCTTGTGCTGCAGGGTGGCCTGGCTGTTGCCGCACTTCAATCCTTCTTCGATATCTACGATCCTGAGCAGGCGATCATCATGCCGGCAGAAAGTGCTGCACTGCTGGTCTTCTTTGCCTATTGGGCGCTTGTGACGCTCGGCCTGCTGATGCTGGTTGCGCCCGGAATTGCCGCCCGAGCAACAGGCCTCGTGGGTGAAGGAGGAGAAGCGGTGCGGCTGTCCTCGATCCGGGCAGGCGGTGGATTCCTCGTCGGTCTGGCGTTTTCGGGTCTTCTCTTTGCCAATCCGATGGCAGAGCTCGGGATGGCGGGTGCACTTCTGCTGGCCGTCGTCGGCCGCCTGGTCGGCCTGATTTTCGATCGCGGCTACTACGGTTACAGATTGGCCGCACTTCTTCTTCAGGTTGTCGTTGCGGCAATCTTTGTCCGTTATGTTTCCTCGATGATGTAATCGCGTTTTGAACGCCCCTGCGAAATAATTTTGCGCGAGCGGGAATCTTCGATGCTTTCCCATGGCAAAGAAATGCGAAAGTGAGGCGATATTCGCCAATTTCCTGTGTTGCGAGTCCAAACGAGCTATGCTAGACGGCAAGCGGGTTTTATGGGGGCATGGACAAGGGGTCTTTCGCGTCCATTTAAAATGCAACAATTTCAGAGTCTTAGTGAAGCGCAAGAGCGTAACACTAGGATTTTGTGAAGATCAGGGAAACTCAAGGCGTGGCAGATTCTTCGCAATCCGTTTCCGGCGTGGCCGAGCGTTATGCCGCTTCACTTTTCGAGCTCGCTCTTGAGGGCGGCGCCGTCGCCGAAGTTGAAGCGTCGCTCGATGCTGTTCAGGGAATGATCGACGGTTCGGACGATCTCAAGCGTCTGATCAAGAGCCCGGTCTTCTCGTCGGAAGATCAGCTGAACGCAATCAGCGCCATTCTGGACAAGGCAGGCATTACCGGCCTCGCAGGAAATTTCATCAAGGTCGCCGCATCGAACCGCCGTCTGTTTGCGGTTCCGGGCATGATCGCCGCTTTCAAGGCGATCCATGCGCGTCATCGCGGCGAAATATCGGCCTCGGTCACCGTGGCGCATGCGCTGTCTTCGGCGCAGGAACAGGAATTGAAGGCGGCGCTGAAGGGCGTCACCGGAAAAGACGTAACCATCAACCTTACCGTTGATCCGTCGATCCTCGGCGGCCTGATCGTTCAGGTCGGCTCGCGTCAGATCGACACGTCGCTTCGTACGAAACTCTCTACCCTTAAGCTTTCACTGAAAGAGGTCGGCTGATGGATATCCGGGCCGCGGAAATTTCCGCAATTCTCAAAGACCAGATCAAGAATTTCGGCCAGGAGGCTCAGGTCTCCGAAGTCGGTCAGGTGCTGTCCGTTGGTGACGGTATCGCCCGTGTTTACGGTCTCGACAACGTTCAGGCCGGTGAAATGGTCGAATTCCCGGGCGGCATCCGTGGCATGGCGCTCAACCTCGAAGCCGACAATGTCGGTGTGGTTATCTTCGGTTCGGACCGCGACATCAAGGAAGGCGACACCGTCAAGCGGACCGGCGCCATCGTGGACGTTCCGATCGGACCGGAACTGCTCGGCCGCGTCGTCGACGCGCTCGGCAATCCGATCGACGGCAAGGGCCCGATCAACGCTTCCAAGCGCGCTCGCGTTGACGTGAAGGCTCCGGGCATCATCCCGCGCAAGTCGGTTCATGAGCCGATGTCGACCGGCCTCAAGGCTATCGACGCCCTCATCCCGGTTGGTCGTGGCCAGCGCGAGCTCGTCATCGGCGACCGTCAGACCGGCAAGACTGCTATCCTGCTCGACACGATCCTGAACCAGAAGTCGATCCACGACAATGGTCCGGAAGGTGACAAGCTTTACTGCGTCTACGTCGCTGTCGGCCAGAAGCGCTCGACCGTCGCCCAGTTCGTGAAGGTTCTGGAAGAGCGCGGCGCGCTGCAGTACTCGATCATCGTTGCAGCAACCGCTTCGGACCCGGCTCCGATGCAGTATCTCGCACCGTTCGCCGGCTGCGCCATGGGCGAATATTTCCGCGACAGCGGCAAGCATGCCCTCATCGCTTATGACGACCTGTCCAAGCAGGCCGTTGCTTATCGCCAGATGTCGCTTCTGCTGCGCCGTCCGCCGGGCCGCGAAGCCTATCCGGGCGACGTTTTCTATCTGCACTCGCGTCTGCTCGAGCGCGCTGCCAAGCTCAACGACGACAACGGCGCCGGCTCGCTGACCGCTCTTCCGGTCATCGAAACCCAGGGCAACGACGTGTCGGCCTTCATTCCGACCAACGTGATCTCGATCACCGACGGCCAGATCTTCCTCGAAACCGACCTGTTCTATCAGGGCATCCGTCCGGCCGTTAACGTCGGTCTGTCGGTTTCGCGCGTCGGTTCTTCGGCCCAGATCAAGGCCATGAAGCAGGTTGCCGGCTCGATCAAGGGTGAACTCGCCCAGTATCGCGAAATGGCCGCCTTCGCCCAGTTCGGTTCGGACCTGGATGCTGCGACGCAGCGTCTGTTGAACCGTGGTGCGCGCCTGACCGAACTTCTCAAGCAGCCGCAGTTCTCGCCGCTCAAGACGGAAGAGCAGGTTGCGGTGATTTTCGCCGGCGTCAACGGCTACCTCGACAAGCTCGCCGTCAACCTTGTTGGAAAGTTCGAGCAGGCTCTGCTCGCTTACCTCCGCACGGAAGGCAAGGCGATCCTCGATGCGATCCGCACCGACAAGCAGATCACCGACGACACCAAGGCCAAGTTGAAGGCAGCTCTCGACACCTTCTCGAAGACCTTCGCCTGATCGAACCCAAGCTAGGACGGAAAACGGATGCCTTCTCTCAAGGATCTGAAAAACCGGATCGCCTCCGTCAAGGCGACGCAGAAGATCACCAAGGCGATGAAAATGGTCGCCGCGGCGAAGCTTCGGCGTGCGCAGGAGGCGGCCGAGGCCGCCCGGCCCTATTCGCAGCGCATGGGCGCCGTTCTTGCCAACATCGCCCAGGCGGTTGGCAGTGACAGTGATGCTCCGGCCCTGATGACGGGCACCGGCAAGGACCAGGTCCACCTTCTGGTGGTCTGCACGGCTGAACGCGGCCTGTGCGGTGGCTTCAACTCCCAGATCGCGCGTCTGGCGCGCGATCATACCCGCAAGCTTCTTGCTCAGGGCAAGACGGTCAAGATCGTTACGGTTGGCAAGAAGGGTTACGATATTCTGCGTCGTGACTTTAACAGCCTGATCATTGACCGCGTTGATTTGCGCGAAGT
This sequence comes from Fluviirhizobium alvei, assembly GCF_030551875.1. Taxonomy (GTDB): domain Bacteria; phylum Pseudomonadota; class Alphaproteobacteria; order Rhizobiales; family Rhizobiaceae; genus Rhizobium_E; species Rhizobium_E alvei. The sequence continues at coordinate 314,694 of NZ_JAUOZU010000008.1, forward strand.
CAAGAAGATCGGTTATGCGGAAGCTGAATCGATCGGCCGCAAGGTTATCGGCTTGTTCGAAAAAGGCGAGTTCGATGTCTGCACGCTCTTCTATTCCGAGTTCAAGTCGGTCATCTCGCAGATCCCGACCGCTCAGCAGCTGATCCCGGCCAGTGCGCCGGCAGTGGCTGGCGAACAGGAAAGTGCGGCGATCTACGATTACGAGCCGGATGCCTCCGCCATTCTCGGCGAACTCATTCCGCGCAACATCACGGTACAGATCTTCCGGGCTCTGCTCGAGAATGTCGCCGGCGAGATGGGCGCCAAGATGAGCGCCATGGACAATGCGACACGCAATGCCGGTGAGATGATCAATAAGCTGACGCTCAGCTATAACCGCCAGCGTCAGGCGCAGATCACCAAGGAACTGATCGAAATCATTTCGGGCGCGGAAGCGCTCTGATCGAAAGAAAGAGGAATTCACAATGGCTGATGCAGCTCAAGGCTCCGTAGGCAAGGTGACCCAGGTCATCGGCGCCGTCGTCGACGTCGCTTTCGAAGGCGCATTGCCGCCGATCCTCAATGCACTGGAAACCGATAACAACGGCACCCGCCTCGTTCTCGAAGTTGCCCAGCATCTCGGCGAAAACACTGTTCGCACCATCGCCATGGACTCGACCGAAGGTCTCGTCCGCGGCCAGAAGGTCAGCGACACCGGTGCTCCGATCTCGGTTCCGGTTGGCGATGAAACGCTCGGTCGTATCATGAACGTGATCGGTGAGCCGGTTGACGAAGCCGGTCCGGTTGCCACCAGCGCCCGTCGCGCCATCCACCAGCCGGCTCCGGAATATGTGGAACAGTCCACCGAAGCCGCGATCCTTGTCACGGGCATCAAGGTCGTCGACCTTCTCGCTCCTTACGCCAAGGGTGGTAAGATCGGCCTGTTCGGCGGCGCCGGCGTCGGCAAGACCGTTCTCATCCAGGAACTGATCAACAACGTCGCCAAGGCGCACGGTGGTTATTCGGTGTTCGCTGGCGTGGGTGAACGGACTCGCGAAGGCAACGACCTTTACCATGAATTCATCGAATCCGGCGTCAACAAGAAGGGCGGCGGCGAAGGCTCCAAGTGCGCCCTCGTTTACGGCCAGATGAACGAACCGCCGGGCGCCCGTGCCCGCGTCGCTCTGTCGGGTCTGACGATCGCTGAAAACTTCCGCGACCAGGGTCAGGACGTGCTGTTCTTCGTGGACAACATCTTCCGCTTCACCCAGGCAGGTTCGGAAGTGTCGGCTCTTCTCGGCCGTATTCCTTCGGCCGTGGGCTATCAGCCGACGCTCGCTACCGACATGGGCGCTCTGCAGGAACGCATCACCACCACGACCAAGGGCTCGATCACCTCGGTTCAGGCCATTTACGTTCCGGCCGACGACTTGACCGACCCCGCACCGGCAACTTCGTTTGCTCACCTTGACGCAACGACCGTTCTTAACCGTTCGATCGCTGAAAAGGGCATCTATCCGGCCGTTGACCCGCTTGACTCGACCTCGCGTATGCTTGACCCGATGGTTGTCGGCGAAGAGCACTACGAAGTCGCCCGCAAGGTGCAGACTACGCTGCAGCGCTACAAGGCGCTCCAGGACATCATCGCCATCCTCGGCATGGACGAACTCAGCGAAGAAGACAAGCTGACCGTCGCCCGCGCCCGTAAGGTTGAGCGCTTCCTGTCGCAGCCGTTCCACGTTGCTGAAGTCTTCACCGGCGCACCGGGCAAGTTCGTCTCGCTCGAAGACACGATCAAGGGCTTCAAGGGCCTCGTCAACGGCGAATACGACCATCTTCCGGAGGCCGCCTTCTACATGGTCGGCACCATCGAAGAAGCCGTCGAGAAGGCGAAGAAGCTGGCTGCCGAAGCCGCCTGATGAACAGGGTTCGGGCGCGGATATTTCCGCGTCCACCCGTCTCCTGTATGAAAGCGTGGTAGACCATGGCTGATAGCTTCAATTTTGAACTGGTTTCCCCCGAACGCCTGCTCGTTTCGGCGAAGGTGACCGAAGTCGTCCTGCCGGCGACGGAAGGCGAAATGGGCGTCATGGCCAATCATTCGCCCTTCATGACGACGATCCGTCCGGGTGTCCTGACGGTGAAGGATGCTGCCGGACAGGCCAGCAAGTATGTGGTGTTCGGCGGTTTTGCCGATGTGCTGCCAAGCGGTTGCACCATTTTGGCCGAATCAGCCTATGCAATGGCCGACTTCACCAAGGCCGTGCTGGAGAAGCGCGTGGCGCTTGCGGAGTCTGATCTGGCCAATGCCCAGAGCGATGAAGGCAGGACCAAGATCCAGCAGCTGATTTCCGATCTCAAGGGTCTTTCGGCTGTCGCAGCCTGAGCCTCGATGATCGCACTGATTTGAAGCCCTCGCGAAAGCGGGGGCTTTGTTTTTTGCCCCCGATCTTGCTGGTTTTATGTCGCAATTGATCGCTGAAATGGCGCCCGTATCGCGCTAGTTTCCCACCGGAACGGCCCGAACGGTGCCGTCAGAACCGGTTGGAGCGCCCGATGAAGTTTTCCCTGTCCACGATTCCCGATATCCGCTTTGGCGTAGATGAAATCGAGCAGTTGGGCCCGCACGCACGATCCCTCGGGAGTGTCGGTCGTGCGGCTATCGTGATGGACAGCTTTCTTGCCTCGTCTGGTCTAGGAGAAAAAGTGATGGCGCTGCTCGGCGAAGCCGAGATTGCGAGTAGTCTGTTTTCCGATTTTTCCGGAGAGCCGAAGCTTGTGCACCTGCGGGCAGCAACCGAGATTGCCAAGGGTGCCGATCTGGTCATCGGGATCGGTGGTGGTTCGGCGCTCGATATTGCCAAGATCGTCGCCTGCACGGCCGCTTCCGGCGAAGATCCGATGCATTATGCCCTGGCCGCCAATCCATTGCCCCGCAATCCCTTGAAGAAGATCATGGTGCCGACGACGGCGGGAACGGGTTCGGAGACATCGGCAACGAACATCTTTACCGGGGAAGCCGGCAAGAAGCTCTGGATCTGGGGTGCCGAAAGCAAGGCCGATCTCGTGATCCTCGATCCGGGCCTGACCGTCTCTCTGCCAGCCAATCTGACGGCCTGGTGTGGTATGGATGCCTTCATCCATGCGTTCGAGGCGAGCACGAACCGCAACACAAATACCGCCGCGAAGCTTTTCGGCCATGAAGCCATGCGCCTCATCGCGGAAAATCTCGAAACGGCCGTAAAGGAACGCGGCAATCTCGAAGCGCGCGGCCATGTCCTCCTTGGTTCCTGCTATGCAGGCATTGCGATCGACAATTGTGGAACCGCGATCGCCCACAATGTCAGCCACGCGCTGGCAGGTCTTGCGCCGATCCATCATGGCCATGCAACGGCGCTGGGATTTGAGGCAACGATCGGCTGGCTGGTGGAACAGCCGACGGAAGATCTGGAAGAGGCCGCCTGGGCCTGTGATCTTGCTGATGCATTCGATTTGCCGGCCTTTGTCAGCGGGTTAATGGACGCCTGCGCGATCGAGCGGCGCCTTCCCGCGGCCTTTGCGGCCTATTCTTGGGATGATCTTGCGCGCGAAATGCTGGCGCCGGAAAACCAGCCCATGCGGCGATCCACGATTCGGGATGTCAGCGAGGCTGACATCGCTGTTTTTGCCGACCGCATTATGCGTCTGGCGAAATGATTGAACGCCCATCTTTTCGAAACGCCGGCATTGCTTTATCAGTTCCGGCGCACGCGATCTGAAAATTCCATCGTCGAAATTGACGATCGCAATTGGATCGCCATCTCTTTGCCACTATATATGGTTTTTGCTACATATAGGCGACAGGGTAGTTTTCGAGGATGATGATGCAGGAAACGATCGATCTCGATGGTCTGTCTCGAGAAGACATCAGTGAGTTCTCCAGCCATGTGCAGGAGGCGACGGATTTTCTCAAGGCGCTGGCGCACGAAACAAGGCTGATGATTCTGTGCCTTCTTTCAGAAGGTGAGAAGACCGTGAGCGAGTTGGAAGCGAAAGTCAGGCAGCCACAGGCGATCGTATCCCAACAGTTGGCGCGGTTGCGTGCCGAGGAGATCGTCAAGACCCGGCGGGAAGGGCGGCAGATCTACTATTCCATCGCGCGTGCCGAGATCGTCACTGTGGTCCGGGCGCTGCATACGATGTTCTGTGCCGGCCATATGTGATCGAACCGATCTTCCCAAACAAAAAAGGCGCCCGAGGGCGCCTTTTTCGTACGATATAAACCGATCAGAACGAAATGATGTCCTTGATGTTGGCCTTGAAATCCTTGAGGGTCATGCCCTTGATGGTCAGCGTGTTGTTGGCGTCAAGCTTGATGACGACGTCCTTGCCGGACTGCTTGGCATTGGCCGCAACTTCCTTGAGATTGTCAAACTTGGGACCCGCAGTCAGCTTGATCTTGTCTGTGCCGATTTCGAAATCTTCGATCGTGTCCTTGCCGTAGCCGGTCTTGTAAACAAACGTATCGGCGCCGCCATCGCCCGAGAGGATATCGTTGCCCAGGCCGCCATCGATCGTATCGTTGCCAGCGCCGCCTTCAATTTCATCGTTGCCAGCGTCGCCAAAGAGCTTGTCATTGCCCTTGCCGCCATCGAGATAGTCGTTGCCGTTATTGCCGTTGAGAATGTCGTTGCCGCCGCGACCGAACAGCAGATCCGCGAAGGACTTGCCGTTGATCGTATCGACTGCGTTGGTACCAATATTCGTTGCCATGTGGGGACCCCTTGAGAGTGTAGAACTTACAAATTACGCCGAATCTCTTTTCTCATGCGCGACTGATTCACGCAACCCGTGAATTCTTGTAGCTTTGCTATGAAGATTAATTAACTCTTGACACGACTCATATGGGCTAGAGATCGATTCTATCCTTGGTTAAAAAATTATATAATTATTAAAAACATCAAATATACGAAGGCAAATTTAGTCATATTTGTTTTTTATTTCCTCTCAGAGAATCAATATTTATACTCCTTTCGAATGTATCGAAATAAATCATTTGTATTCGCTGTCCGAAATTGAGATTCCGCTTCAGTTCGACGTGAAAAAAATTCTTTTTCGCTCGATATAAACTTAGTCGTACGAGAAAACTCTGAGTAATAACAATTTAAAAATCTCCTTTTGTGTAAAAAAATGAAAAACGACAACGTAATTATTGTAACGGCTCCATTTGAAGAGATCCTGCGGAATTAAGTATCCAGAATGGGAGGTTTATTCGGATGAATATTTGAAATTCGTACGAACCAAAAAAGTAACACCTGGGAATTTGTCCTGAATTCGTGCTGGTAAATCCGTTAAGTCATTCGGCTGCGATTGCCGTCAGTGACATGCAGCGCTGTCCCGTTACCATTCGCCGCTACCGTTCTGGTTGTCTGCTTCAGATTCAGACAGAAATTGATTCGGGTGGCGAATTCGTCGCCGGTAACGGGTTTAAAACTACAGGCCAGTTACGCTATAAACGGCTAGCGCGTAAGGCAAGAATCATATGAACGCATTGTCCCCGACCCATATTCTGCTCCAGAATGTCCGCAGGTCCTTCCTGCGTGGCTTCGGCTTTGCGGCGATCGTGAGCTTCTTCCTGAATTTCAGCATTCTCATCAGCCCGATCTTCATGCTGCAGGTTTACCAGCGCGTGATACCGACCAAGAGCTACGATACGCTTTATGGACTGATCGTGATCGGCGTGGTTGGCATCATCATTTTCGGCCTACTCGATTTTACGCGCAACTGGGCTTATTCGGTGATGGCGCAGGGCCTGGCGCAACGGGTCAATATGCCGGCCTTGCAGGCCGGCGTTCTCAAGTCGATCGAGGGTGGGGCGACCGCAGGCGGCGGTGTAATGCGGGACATCACCGAGTTGCGCCGGTTCATTGGGGGGCACTCGATATCGACGCCGCTCGATGCGCTCTGGTCGATTGTCTTCATTGCAGCGCTGCTCCTCATCCATCCGGTCTATGCCATCGTTGCCGTCGGCTTCATCGTGTTCATGCTAGTGTTGAATTTCATCACAGACGTTCTGACCCGGCCTGCGATCAATGCGGCCAACGAGGCGCAGTTCAAGCATGCGCAGGAGGTTGCAGGCTCCCTTCGTTATGCCGAGGTGATCGAGGCCATGGGCATGTTGCCAGCGCTAGCCTCCCAGTGGCGGCGGTCCGAGGCCATCATGCTGTCCTATTCGGACGCAGCCGACATGCGTGCACGAATGATCCTTGCCCTGTCCAAAAGCGTCCAGAAGGGGCTGCAGATGGCGACCGTGGCAACGGGTGCCTTTCTGGTGCTGGCAGGGGAGATATCTTCGGGCGTCCTTTTCGCCGGCATGGTGCTGACCTCGCAGGCTGTTGCGCCCTATTCGAATATGATCGAGAGCTGGCGCGAATGGGTGGATGCCGCCGCTGCATGGGGCCGGATCAGGGACCTGCTCGAAAGCCGGGACATGCGTCGCCAGACGATGCCGGCGCCGGTTTCGGACGGCGATCTCGTGGTGGAAAATCTTGCCTATGTACCGGACGGGCGTGAAATTCCGGTTCTGCGCGGCATTTCCTTCACGCTGTCGCCGGGGGAAGTCCTCGGCATAGCAGGACCGTCCGGTGCGGGGAAATCCACTTTGGCCCGCTGCCTTACCGGTATCATCAAGCCCACGGTTGGGGGCGTCTATCTCGATGGTCATTCGACCTATCTTTGGGAGCGGGAATCCTTCGGCAAGGCGGTGGGTTATCTGCCGCAGGCGATTTCGCTGCTCGATGGAACCATTCGCCAGTCGATTTCGCGGATGCAGGAAGGCGATCCGCGCGATGTGATCCGGGCTGCGCAGCAGGCCGGCATCCATGATCTGATCGGCCGTCTGCCGCACGGATATGATACGCCGGTGCGGGATGGGCAACACTTCCTCTCTGGCGGCCAATTGCAACGGCTGGCGCTGGCGCGCGCTCTTTATGGCGAACCGAAGCTGCTTATTCTGGATGAGCCGAACTCCAACCTCGATACCGCTGGCGAACAAGCCCTGATTGCCGCTATCGAGATGGCACGGGCCCGGGGTGCTATCGTGATCATGATTGCCCATCGCCCTTCCGTCATGGCCGTCGCCGACAAGCTTATGGTGATCGAAAATGGTGTCCTGAAGCAGTTCGGCCCGAAGACGGAGGTGATCTCGATGATCTCTCCGGATGCGCGCGCCAAGATCTCCGACGACAAGCGGCGACGGGCGCCACGCGGCAGGGGTGAGACTTGATGAAGGACACTGTCACGCTCTCGGCAGCCGAATATATCCGGCTCTCCAGCAATCAGGCCTGCACCCAACAATCTATGGAGCAAAAGGCGCCTGTGGCCAGCCTGCGCGGCCCCATGCTGCTCGGTGCTTTCACGCTTATTTTCGGTATTGGCGGCTTCTATGCCTGGGCATCGACCACGAAAGTTTCCTCAGCGTCGCTGGCGCATGGCCGGATTATCGTCGAGAGCAACACCAAGACGGTGACCCATCTTGATGGCGGTTCGCTGAAGACATTGCTGGTGAAGGAGGGCGAAAAGGTCACCGAAGGCCAGCCGATCGTCCTTCTCGATGCCACGCGCAATCAATCCAGCCTCGTCCAGTTGCGCGAACAGTTCTTTGCCACGAGCGTGAGGCTGTCACGCCTGATCGCCGAAAAGGACGAACGGCAGCAATATGATCCCGATGTGACGGTGCCGGAAGGCGTTGCTCCGGTGAATGCCGACAATGTGGTGGCGACCGAACGTCGCCTTTTCAATGAGCGAATGCGGCTCTACAGGGATCAGATAGCGGCTGATCGCGCCGGTATTTCCCAGCTCGACAGCCAGCGGATGGCACTGGAAGCACGCCAGCGCTCCTATACCGAGCAATCTGCCGTCATCCAGCGTGATCACGATGTCATTGCGCAGTTGCAGGCCAAGCAGTTGGCGACCAAGGCCGCTCTTAACGATCGCAAACTGCAGCTGATGGAAGTTCTGGCGCGGATTGCCGAGACCAATGCAGCGATCGCTGAGAATGCGCAGAAGAAGGCGCAGTTCGAACTGGCGCTGACCAACCGCAGCAATGAGCATTTCCGCGAGATCTCCGAACAGACGCAGGCAGCGCAGCTTGAAATTGCACGTCTGCGCCAGCAGATTGTGTCTGCTGAAGATATCGTTGCCAAAGCCGTCATCCGCTCGCCGCAGACCGGTCTTGTTGCCAATATCCGCGTGCGGACGCCCGGTTCGGCGGTTATTTCCGGATCGCCGATCATGGACATCGTTCCCGATGACCAGCCGATGATCGTCGAGGGGCAGGCTCGGGCCATGGATATCGATACGATTCATGTCGGTGAGCGCGCCGAAATCCATCTCTCCGCCTTTGGCGCCGATGAATATGCGCCGCTTTACGGCAACATCACCTTTATCGCACCCGACAGCGTCGTTTCCGAGCGGACCGGGGAATCCTATTTTACCTTCCGGGCGACAATCGATGAGAAGGAGATGGCCAAGCAGCCCAATCTCTTCCTCTATCCGGGCATGTCGGCCGAGGTCTATCTGGTCAGCGGCAACCGGACAGCGCTCGACTATCTCGCCGAACCGTTGCGGCGCAGCTTCAACCGCGCGTTCCGTGAGCAATGACGCGACCGATGAAACGCGGTGCTCGCCCTCTGTTTCTTTGCCGACTGGCGCAAGATTGCCTGCTGGGTCTTGATGGCGCTCCTGCTGATAAAGGTGTGATCGCAGAGATCGATCAGGCATCGCGCCGGGCACTCGCCTTCGATTGGTCCGGCAGCAAGCTTCATCTCTGGCTTATGAATGATGTCGGTGATCCGGCGGCTCTTGTGGGGGCAGATCGGGGTTTTACCGCGCTGGCGCAGTTCTTTGCCGCTCGCAATTTTTCGCCTGAAGAACAGGCTTCGTTTCTCAAATCATTGTTCGGAACCTTCCTGCCGATGCTCGGGCGCCAGCGCCTGACAACGCTTGAGCCTCTGTTGCGCGACCTGCTTATAGGCGGAAACCTGCCACGTGGCTCCGGTCGACTTGTCTCGGTGGCAGGTCAGGCCACCGCGGTTCTGGTCGTCTCCGAGCGGATGCCGATCGAGGACGGAGATCTCCTGGTTCTGGGAACCGAGGCGGGTCTTGATGTAGCGTCCGTCGCCGAAACGGTACGCCCGATCGATCCCGGTCTTGCCGGTGTCAAACTCGTGGCGCTCATGCTTCAGGGGCAGCCGCGAACCGGCGTGGGCCTGGCTCTCACCGGCGCAGGGCTAGCAGCCATGGCGATCACCGTGGATCATCACGCCGATCCCGCCGCCTTTCATGCCGCGACTTTTCGCGACGAGCCCGATCTTTTCTCGCTCTTCTACCGCCATTCAAACGAAGCGCGTTCGGCGCTGGATGTTCTTTCGCGCGGAGAGACGGGTGAAAGTGGCCTGCGTCTTCGAGGAAGCGATATCCATTTCTGGATCGAAACAGCGGTGTCGCTCGAAAATGGCACCTTCATCAAAGGCTGGTTTCGCGATCCCGACCACCGGATCGAGACGGTTCGGGTGATCCATCATACGCTGGTGGAGACCGATCTTTCTGCCTGCTGGATCACGCATCCGGGCCGGGTGGAGTTTCGCAATTCCTTGGCCACGGCGACGCATTTCACGGCCTTTCTGCCGCGCAAGACGGATGGTCTCACGCCCTTGACCGCCGCCGTGGACCTCATGCTCGTCAATGGCGAACGACACCGGTTCCGTCTGCCCCAGTCCCGCGAGGACCGATTGGGGCAACGGCAAGCGATCCTCAATGCGCTCTCGCAAAGCACATTCGACGATGCCTTGCGCGATCGTTGCTATCGACCGGCGCTCTCTGATCTTCAGAGCAGGATCAACAGCCTGCAATCGATCGCCGCGACAAAGCGGTTCGGTCGCGAGGGCAATCGCAAGGTTTCGATCATCATTCCTCTTTATGGCACGACGGCTTTCATGCGCGCCCAGCTGATGGCCTTTGCCATCGATCCGATGGTCGCAGCCGATTGCGAGATCGTCTATGTGGTCGATGATCCGCTTATCCAGTCCGAGGTCGACTATATTCTTGGCGGGCTGGATTATCTCCATGCGCTCGACATCCTGATGGTGACGCTCGCCCGCAATGGCGGCTATGCGCTCGCCAATAACTTCGGCGTCGAGGCGGCTTCGGGCGATCGGCTGGTGCTGATGAATTCCGATGTGGTGCCGGAGGCGCCGGGCTGGCTCGAACCAGCGCTTTCGCGTCTGGACCAACTTCCATATGCTTCCGTCATCGGCGCCCGGTTGCTCTATGCCGATCATTCGCTTCAGCATGCCGGCATGTTCTTCTTCAAGCTCGCGCAGGGCTACTGGCAGAACATGCATTACTGGAAAGGCTATGGTCGCGATTTTCCAGAGGCATTGACAGAGCGCGAGGTGCCGGCAGTGACCGGCGCCCTGATGATCCTCGATCGTGCCGCCTATCGCGATGTTGGCGGCTTCACCGCCGATTATGTGGTGGGAGACTACGAGGACAGCGATCTTTGCCTCAAATTGCGCGAACGCGGGGGTGTTTGCATCTACCTGCCTTCGGTTACCCTGTTTCATTTCGAGCGCCAGTCCATGGCGAGCAACCAGGCCCAGAGTGACAATGGATCCACCGTCTTCAACCGGGCGCTCCACAGTGCCCGTTGGTCGGAGAGGATCGTCGAACTCATGCGCCAATTCGGAGAAGTCATCGATGTCGCTTGACCGTCTCAAACAGGCCGAAAGCGATCTGCGCGCAGGTCTGGCGCCTTCGCCACCGCCCGAAGAAGCCTTTGTGGGCGGCGGGGACTATCTCCAGATTTCACAGGAATTCCTGCGTTACTTCGTCGAAATTGCCGGTCTCGAACCGTCGCATAACGTGCTCGATGTCGGCTGTGGCATCGGTCGCATGGCCGCGGGTCTCAGCCGCTATCTCGATCCCGAGCAGGGACGCTATATCGGCTTCGATCCCGTGCGGCCGGGCATCGACTGGTGCGTCAAAGCCTATGCCGACAAGCCGAATTTTTCCTTCCATTGGGTCGATCTCTATAACGAACTCTACCGGCCGGAAGGCAGTGTGCTCGCCACCCGTTTCCGCTTTCCGGCGGACGATGCGTTCGCCGATCTTGCCGTCCTTACTTCGGTCTTCACCCATCTCTATGAACCGGAAATCGCCGCCTATCTGCGGGAATTGAAGCGCGTGGTGAAGCCCACGGGACGCATCTTCGCCACCGCCTATCTTTTCGACGGCGACGCTCCGGCTGAAAATGCCTGGCCGCATCTTGCCTTCAATATCAGCGATCCCAACTATCCGCACCGTTGGCATGTCGACGGGTTTCCGCCGCTTGCCGCCGTCTGTTTCAAGGAAAGCTATTTTGCGGCGCTGGTCGAGGATTGTACCGGCCGCAAGGCCGATATCCGTCCCGGCCGCTGGCGGGGCGGGCCCGGCCCATGGTTCCAGGATCTGGTGCTGATATGATTGGCGGGCCGATAGCGGAGACGGGAGGGGCGGCGCGCGACGGCAAGCGCATTCTGCAGCTTGCCCACAACCATCCCCGCTATCATCCCGGCGGGACCGAACTGACAGCCCTGGCATTGCACAGGCAGGCGCTGGCGCTTGGGCATGACAGCTGGTTTTTGGGCACGCTCGACGACAGCCAGACGAAGGCGAATGCGGGAACCCAGATGCTGGCGCTTTCGGACGACCAGCGCGAGGCTGCCCTGTTTGCCAGCGGCTTTCGTCGCTTCGAACTGGCACAGGACGATTATTACGGCATTCTCAGGGAATTCCGGAATTATCTCGCCTGGCTGAAACCCGATGTCGTCCATGTCCATCATGTGCTCGGCCTCGGCCTCGAAGGGCTGTTTGCGTTGCGCAAGATGTTGCCGACTGCGCGGATTGTCATGACGCTGCATGATTTCTACCTGATCTGCGCCAACCACGGCCAGCTCTTCAAACATGAGAGCCGTACGCGTTGTCCCGGTCCGACGCTCGATCAGTGTCTCAAATGCTTTCCCGAGCGCAGCCCGAATGATTTTGCCCAACGGGCCCTGACAATCCGGAACGCGCTTTCACGCGTCGACCGGTTGGTATCGCCATCGGAATTTCTCAAGCAGAAGTTCGAGCAGGCCATGCCGGGACTGGGCTGCATCGAGGTGGTGGAGAACGGCTATATCGGCCAGCCGGTGGAGGCCGGTCATCAGGCCGCGTTCCGCGACGAGGATACGGTCGTGTTCGGCTATTTCGGCAATATCTCGGCAGTGAAGGGGCTGCCGGATCTGCTCGATGCCGCAGATCTGCTCAAGGCGCGCGGGATCAACAATTTTCGCATTCATGTGCATGGCGCCCAGCTTTATGAGGATGCGCCGCTTTACGAGCGCATGCAGGCATCGCGCCAGACGCTTGGTGACCGGATCCGTTTTCTCGGCCAGTATCAGGCCCACGAGATGGCGGGCCTGATCGCTCGCACCGATTGCCTGGTCTTTCCGTCGATCTGGTGGGAAAATGCCCCGCTCGTCGTCTATGAGGCGCTCTACAATCGGCGCCAGGTTCTCGCCTATCCGCATGGCGGTGCCCCGGAAATCCTTGCCCGCTACGGCACTGGCATTTTGGCCGACAGTTCCGATCCCGCTTCGCTGGCGGACGCTATGGCAAAGGTGATTTCGGATCGGAGCCTGCTCGAACTCCGCCCCTCTCGCCCGATACCGGATGTGGCCGATCTTTTCGAAGCCTATGGCCGCTTCTATTTCGGACCGTGACGTTTCGCGAGCGCCGATGATAGAGCTGCTTCAGATCACAGAAATCATGCGCCGCGTTCGCGGTGCGCTGGGGGATGAGGCATTCGCCGAACGATACCCAAATCTTTTGGCCCTGTTCAATGGGCAGGAACGCCCCTCCGCCGAAGATGTTTTTCTGACTTTGCGGAGCGAACTCTCCAGTGAGCCCGATCTGGCTGACGCCTTTCTGATGCTGGGCGCGCGGCGGGACCTGCAGCAATCGGTTCAGACGCACGACTTTGCCTATCTCGACGCGAGTTCCGCGGAGGGTATCGCCATTCGGGCGGCCGTCGGCGAACGGATGAACCTGCCATTCCGGCTTGCCAATTACCTCTGCCACCTGTCACGCCGGCACCGCCTGCTCTATGTCGCGACGCCGAAAGTGGGCTGCACCGCCATCAAGCATATGCTGCAGCAGGCCGAACTGGGCGGACGGCTCACTTATCGTCGTTACGGCGACGAACACAATCCTGTCCTGTCGCCGCTGCTGGCGCCGCTGGATGATCCGGACCTCTTTGATGCGGTCATGAATGGTCAACCGGGCAGTGGCGAGGGCTGGTTCCGGTTCACCTTCGTGCGCAATCCGTTCGTCCGGGTTCTGTCCTGCTATCTCGACAAGATCGTCAACTCCATTCCCGAACGCATGCGTCTGTTGCCGATTCTCGGACTGGACCCGAAAGCGGGTGTGCCCGATTTCAGGACCTTCCTCGAAGCGATTGCCGTAACGCCCGTTCCCGACCATGATGTGCATTGGGCGCCGCAGGCCTGGCTGCTCCAGCCTGACCATGTCCCCTACGATTTCATCGGTCGGATGGAGCGTTTCGATGCCGATCTCGAGTATGTCTGCGACCGGCTTGGTATCGACCGGACGCCGAGCCCGCCGGCCCATTCGACCTGCGCGGCCGAACAGATCGCCAGCCACTACGGTCCGGAGGAAGCAGCGCTCGTCCGTTCCATCTATGGCGAGGATTTCAAGCGTTTCGGCTATGATGTTTGGCAAGTTCTAAAATAGTTCCAGTTCTAGACGAGCCTGTTTATGATTTGATAAATAATATCAGGTATTAAATAAATGTATTCATGTATATTATTCTATCGGTTTGAAAACATATTGCTTCCTTCGAAATCTTTTTAAGTTGAATTCTTTTTCTATATCATTTAAATCATCAACCAAATTCGATAAATTATTTATCAATATCTGAAGTACAGGGTAAATAATGTAAGCGTTTCTTTTGTCCATATCATCTATGTTGTAGGAATTTTCTTTGTTAAATCCCATTAAATCTAAAATTTGTCTTGATCCTCTCTCTACTAAATCAATCAAAAACAACGTTTCTCCGTATAGATGAATTTTCCCCATTTTAAATGACTCGCTTTCAAATATATAAATCATCTCAAACAGTGGGTCGCTAATTTCTTCGCAATAACTATATATAATCCCTTCAATTCCTTCGAAGTTATTTTCCATTTTTAGGTATATGTTCTTTAGCTCTCTCAGAGATGAAGAAAATCTCGGGAGGCTTGGGTTTATCGCTCTCGCAACCTGCAAATGTTCGCCTCTCAGGCTTAACTCGATTAGTTGATCATGTCGCTTTTGATTAACTTCATCACTTTTTCTCATTTGCCCAATTGTAAGGATCGCTGCAAAAATGGCTAATACCCCGCCAATTAAAGTTTGATATTTATTTAAAAATTCAATCCAGGGGAATAATTCTTTGCTAGAAACAAAAGGAACAACAAAAAAACAAATAAAAGAAACGGAGAGTGCAATAAATATTGCAGTTTCGGACGAAAACTCCTTTTGATCATCTTTTGTGAATTTTTCTGGATCAAAATCTTCTGGCATAGAAAAACCCTCGTGATGTTATGTGGAAATAGCAACTATTTATATTTAACGCCACGAAATTTTTTAAAAAGAGAACCTAAAAAGAAAACCTAATACCTAGCATATTGAGTGCCCCGCCTTTTGTGAATTACAATGCGTTGCTCTAAATAGATTGAAGGCGAGACTCGATAGATTTTCCAAATTAGCTCCCTCTATAAGGAGGCTTCATCAAGTCATCGATCAGCGCGAGATGAATGGCCAGAGCGTGGTCGAGCGACCAGCGTTCGATGATCGTCTGGCGCGCTTTCGCGCGCATCGCGTCGATGGCAGGACCACCCGCACGGGCAGTGCGGATCGCACCGGCCAATGCGTCGCTGTCGAAAAAATCCACCAGCAGGCCATTGTCGCCGTGGGTCACGAATTCGCGCACCGGTGCGGTGTCGGAACCGACGAAGGCGACGCCGGTCGAGAGCGACTCAAGCGCCGACCAGGAGAGCACGAAGGGTACCGTGAGATAGACATGCGCGGCAGAAATCTGCAGCACCCTCCGATAGGCCTCGTAGGCCAGGGTGCCGGTGAAATGGGTGCGGTCAGGGTCGATCCTGGCCTCAGCCATCACCGTCTCGAAATGCCGTTCGGACCCATGGGTCGGCCCGTAAAAGGCGGTGCGGCTGCCGACGATGATCGCTTCCAGTGAAGGATCTTCCGCCTGCAGCTGGCCAAGCGCCGCGATGAACCGGCCAAAGCCGCGAAACGGATCGGCGCCGCGCGTGACATAGGTGACCATACGGTCGGACGAAGTCACGATCCGGCCGCCCGGCAGTTCGAAACGGGCAGTTTTATCGGGGCAGAAGAGATCGGTGTCGATCCCGTCGGGACAGACCCGGATATCGGACTGGATGGCGGCCGGAAACTGCTTTCGCTGCCATTCGGTCGGGGCAATCATCCGGTCGGCGCGGGCGAGATCGGCGAGCACGGGCCAGTTGAGAAGGCTGGTCATGATCCGCTGCTCGAAACCCTTCGCCGGGGCGAGGAACTCCGTGCTGGCAGGATCATTGTTGTAGAACCATTCGCAATATTTGACGAAGCGGGCCTTGGGAAACACATCCTGCAGGAAGGCGCCGTGGCCCCAGCCGCTGTGACTATAGACAAGATCAGGCTCGAAGCCGGAGCGGCGCAGGCCATCGGCGGCAATTGCTGCGCTGCCGGCCTCGCGGATTACCTGCTCGGTGCCATAGAGCACATGCTGTGACGGACGGTCGGCCACCACTTCGGTTCCATAGCGCACGAGTTCGACGCCGGGGATCGGAGCACTTTCCCGACCATCCCTGAGATCGCGATGAAGCGCCACGACCCGGTGTTGGCCGCTGCGGACATAATGGCGGGCGATGGAGGCGAACTGGCCGGGAAAATAGGGATGGACGAAAAGGATGTTCATCGGCGCGCCTCAGAACAGGCCGAACAGCCGCTTGCGCTTTCCCGCCTTCTGCGTCTCCTCCAGGCGGCGGATCGTTTCATCGATGCGCATGACGAAGATTTCGGTGGCTTCCATTCGCGCTTCCAGTTTTGCCAGGCGCTCCTCGAGATCATCGGGAATGCTGGCCTGCGTGGCCGGACCGGCGGCATCGATATCGGCCACCTGCGCTTTCAAGCCATCAACCTCTTTCTTGAAGGCAATCAGCGCCTCGTCATAGCGGTTGGAGAAGATCGAAAAAAGCTCGTCCAGCATGCGCTCGTCATTGCTGGCGATCGGCAGCGCAATCTCTCCGGCGCGCACCGACTGGGCAATCACCATCAGGCCGCTGAAAGAGGTGATGTTCGGTGGCATGGCGAATTCGAACGCATGGTCACCCTTGCCGACGCCAGCCTCGGGCAGATCCTTGCGCAGGATGTTGGCGACGCCGCTTGCCAGCACCTGGGTGCCGCGCATCACCCGGATGATGAGATGCTCATCCGGATTGTCGGCATTGAAGGCCCAGCCATAGATCTTGTTGTTCTTGAGCTCATCGACGCGTCCGGTCAGCATGATGCTCTCCTGTTCAGAATGCGAAACGCGCCATCACCGGCACATGGTCGGAGGGCTTGTCCCAGCCGCGGGCTTCGCGGAGAATCTCGATTGCCTCAAGATGGGGTCCAAGATCGTGGGAGGACCAGACATGGTCGAGACGGCGGCCCTTGTCGGCGGCTGACCAGTCAGCCGAGCGGTAGCTCCACCAGGTATAGAGTTTGGTGGGTTCTGGCGTGTGCTGCCGCATCAGATCGAGCCAGTTGCCCTTGCGCATCGCCTCCGTCAGCCCTTCGGTTTCTATTGGTGTATGGCTGACGATCTTGAGGAGTTGCTTGTGTGACCAGACATCATGCTCAAGGGGCGCAATGTTGAGATCGCCGACCAGGATCGAGGAACGGCCGGCCTCGGCCTCCGAATGCAGGAGCTTCATTTCCTCGACGAAATCGAGCTTGTGGCCGAATTTCGGGTTTGCCTCGCGGTCGGGCTCGTCGCCTCCGGCCGGAACATAGAAATTGTGCAGGCGAATCACCTTGCCGCCGGCTTCGAAAACCGCGGAGATATGCCGCGCATGGCCGACGCCGCAAAGATCGCGGCTATCGATCTCGGCCAGCGGCAGGCGGGAGAGAATGGCCACGCCGTTATAGCTTTTCTGGCCATGGATGGCCTGATGCACATAACCCCTCTGCGCGAAGGGCTCGGCGGGAAAGAGATCGTCCTGGCACTTGGTTTCCTGCAGGCACAGGACATCCGGTTGCTTTTCGTCGAGGAACTTTTCCACGATCGGCATGCGCAACCGTACCGAATTGATATTCCAGGTGGCCAGGCTCAACGTCATCAGGTCTCTCCGCTCTTGCGGCGGGACCTTAGCAAGTTCGTGGCGGGGGAAGAACCCGAAAACCGGTGCATGGGCAAGAATCCACCGGCGAATTGTCGCCGGTCATCCTGCCTCAGCGCGGGTTGGAATGCTGGTTGCGAACCTGCTCATAGGGAATTTCAAAGACGCGCTTGTCGAAGGCAAGACCGGTGCGGACATTGGTGATCATCACGGCTGTTTCCTTGCCCTGATTGTCGGTGATCGTCCATTGCCGCAACTCGTAGGTTGCCGGATCGAACAGCATGGTGATGGTCTGGTCACCGAAAATCGTCTTGTCACCAAGGGTGATGGTGATGAGATCCGGCTCTTCCTTCACCTCGCGCACCATCTTGCCCTTGAGGTCGATCTTGTCATCGAGCAGCAGGGCAAGCGGAGTCTTGGACAGCGGGTAAAGATCCCAGGTCTTGAGTTTCTGGTTGCCGAGAACCACCGATTTGCCATCGGCGATCACGCGCAGCGGCGACGGCGGATCGTAGTTGAAGCGGATCTTGCCGGGCCGTTCGAGGAAGAACTTGCCGCCGGTCTGTTCGCCACGCGGGCCGAACTGCACGAATTCGCCGGCCATCGTCTTCACCGAGGAAAAATGGTCGGCGATCTTCTGGGCAACCTGGTTGGATTGCGCCAGCACGGCGGGAACCGGAAGAGCCGCCGACAGGACGAGCGAACCGGCGCAGGCCAGAAGGTGGCGGCGGGTCATCGCGGTCTTGTTCTCAGCCAAATTGCTCATTCCGGTCTCCTTTTGTCTTTGCCGTCTCATGGCCTTCAAGTGGGGCGGCTTCAAGGCAATTCCAAGCCTGGGCCACTCAACGGGCGAGCACATCTTCTTCCGTCGGCACGAGAATCTCGCGCTTGCCGGCATGGTTTGCCGGGCCGACAATGCCTTCCTGCTCCATGCGCTCGATGATCGATGCCGCACGGTTGTAGCCGATGCCGAGCCGGCGCTGGATGTAGGAGGTCGATGCCTTGCCGTCGCGCAGAACCACAGCCACGGCCTGATCGTAAGGATCGTCCGATTCGGCGAGGTTGGAAGTGCCGGCCGGACCGCCGCCACCGCCTTCACCGTCCTCATCCTCGTCGGCGGTGATGGCATCGAGATATTGCGGCGAGCCCTGAGTCTTGAGGAAGGCGACCACTTCTTCGACCTCGTTGTCGGAGACAAAGGGGCCGTGGACGCGCTGGATGCGGCCACCGCCGGCCATATAGAGCATGTCACCCATGCCGAGCAGCTGTTCGGCGCCCTGTTCGCCGAGAATGGTGCGGCTATCGATCTTCGATGTCACCTGGAAGGATATGCGCGTCGGGAAGTTCGCCTTGATCGTACCGGTAATGACGTCGACCGACGGGCGCTGGGTGGCCATGATCACGTGAATTCCTGCCGCACGCGCCATCTGCGCGAGGCGCTGGACAGCGCCTTCGATATCCTTGCCCGCCACCATCATCAAGTCGGCCATTTCGTCGATGATGACGACGATATAGGGCAACGGCTGCAGGTCGAATTCTTCGGTCTCGTAGATCGCTTCGCCGGTCTGCCGGTCAAAGCCGGTCTGGACCGTGCGGGTGATCACCTCGCCCTTTTCGAGCGCCTGGTTGACGCGGGTATTGAAGCCATCGATGTTTCGGACGCCGATTTTCGACATCTTCTTGTAGCGCTCTTCCATCTCGCGGACGGTCCATTTGAGCGCGACCACTGCCTTTTTCGGGTCGGTGACGACCGGCGACAGAAGATGCGGAATGCCGTCATAGACCGAGAGTTCGAGCATTTTCGGGTCGATCATGATGAGGCGGCACTGTTCCGGCGTCATGCGATAGAGCAGGGACAGGATCATGGTGTTGATGGCGACCGATTTACCCGAACCGGTGGTGCCGGCGACGAGCAGATGCGGCATCTTGGCGAGATCGGCGATCACGGGATCGCCGCCGATCGTCTTGCCGAGCGCCACGGCCAGCTTGGCTTTCGAACCGTCGAAATCGCGCGATGCGAACATTTCGCGCAGGAACACCATTTCGCGGTTCTTGTTCGGCAGTTCGATACCGATCGCATTGCGGCCCGGCACGACGGCGACGCGGGCGGCGATCGCGCTCATCGAACGGGCGATATCATCGGCAAGGCCGATGACGCGCGAGGATTTGATGCCGGGGGCCGGCTCAAGCTCATAGAGCGTGACGACCGGGCCCGGATGGACATGCAGAATGGAGCCCTTGACGCCAAAATCGTCCAACACGCCCTCGAGAATGCGGGCATTGTGTTCGAGCGCCTCATTGCTGAGGCTCATATCCTTGGCGGCTTTCTTTGGTTCGCTCAGGAGTTCGATCGGAGGCAGGTCGAAGCCGCCGTCGCGTCGCGGTGCGGCAATGCGTTCCTGGCGCGGCGGCTCAACGGCGGCAGGTTTCGGCCGCGCAACCATGGCACCCGGGCGGGCGGGCTGCGGCATGGCGCCGGCCACGGGCGGCGGAACCGGAGCTTCGACCGGCGCACGCAAGCTCGGTGCGGGACGGCGCGGGCTGCGGATTTCCGGTTTGACCATCCAGCCGTCATCATCGTCTTCCGGCAAGATACCGGACGGAAGCGGTTCATCGATATCGAATGGCGGATCGTCATCGAAATCGTGCGTCGCGATCGGGGGAGCGGTCACGATACGGCGTGTCGCCGGCTGCGCCGCCTGTACCGGGCGCGGATCTGCCATCACGACGGGCGCTTCGCCATCATCGATGTCGATATCGTCGTCGTAATCTTCGGTCGGCTCCTCGCTGCGAAGACCGAATTCGTCGTCATGCAGGTCGTAAGGCGCCTCGAAATGACGACTGGCGGGCTGGCGGGCCTTTATACCCGTAAGGCGGCGCAGCCGCGCCTGCGCTGAATACCATGCATGGGTCGCATAGCCGGCCACGAACGCGAAGGGAGAATCGCGTTCCTCTTCCTCCTCCGGCTCAGGCACAGCAGCCTGTGTCCGGACAGTGCGGATCGGCATCACCGGTCCTTCGCGCGGCACTTCGCGACGCGGCGGTTCGGAGGTTGCAATCAGGTTGGCGGCAAAGGCAAGCAGGCCGAGTGCGGGGACACTCAGAACAGAGCCGATAACGATCGCGGCGATGCCTTCCGGATAGCTGCCGAGAAAAAGGGCCGGAAACTTGAGGATGAGGTCGCCGAAGACGCCGCCAAGCCCATTCGGAATCGGCCAGGTTGCCGGCGGGGCAAAGCAGGACAGGGCAGCGGAAGCCAGTACGGAGCCGGCAAACCAGCCGCCGGCACGTTGCAGCGGCCGATAGACGGGCACATTGAGGATCATCATCAGGGCCCAGGAGAATACCGGCAGCAGGGCGAGAACGGCGCCAAGGCCAAAGAACTGCATCATGAGATCGGCGAAATAGGCGCCGCCGGTGCCCAGGATGTTATCGGGTTCACGCGATGTTGCGTTGGAATAGGACGGATCGAGGACGCTCCAGGTCGAAAGCGCCGCGATTGCCAGCCCGAGAAGACCGATCAGGCCGATCCCGAGAATCACCTTGGCCTGCCGCCACAGGAAGCTGGTCACCGTGAAGCGGACGGAATGCGCCTGATAATCCGTCGAAATGCTTCTTGCCA
The DNA here is from genome assembly GCF_030551875.1 of Fluviirhizobium alvei. Taxonomy (GTDB): domain Bacteria; phylum Pseudomonadota; class Alphaproteobacteria; order Rhizobiales; family Rhizobiaceae; genus Rhizobium_E; species Rhizobium_E alvei. Next base: position 335,760 of record NZ_JAUOZU010000008.1, read on the forward strand.
TGTTCGTTCAACCCGCCATTCATGCTGCCGATGGTCCGCGTGGATTGCGGACATGTTGGCGGAAGATTATCGGCGAGGGGTTAAACGACGATTAACCATGTGATGCTGATTGTTAAAATCCCGGTAAGGATGGGTCCGTCGTTCAGTTGCTGTCCATCCATTCAGCGATGAAGCGCGCAAAGCCTTCGGGATCTTCATCAGGCCAGAAGTGGTTCTTGCCCGGCAATTTCCTGTGATGATCGCCGCCGATTGCCCGCATCGCCGCGGCTGCGACCAGCTGGTAGGCCAGAAGCGATTGTTCACCGGTGACGATGGTCACGGGAACTTCAAGCTTGCCCAGATCTTCCGCTGTGATGCGTGGCGGCGGCGTCTGCGACAACAAGAGTGCCATCGTATGGGCATTGTCGAGCTGGATCTTCCGGCTTTCTTCGGGTTGGGTATCGAAAAAGCCGTGGCGATTTGCCGATCCATCGACGAGCGCCTTGAGAGCACCCACATGGTCGCCGGTTCTGTAGGCCTCGAACACGGGCCCGAACATGCTCTCGATCGATGTCTTGAAAGCATCGATCTCCTTCGGGTCGGTCATGAAGGTCTGAAAGCCGCTCTCGTAAATCAACATCGCTTTGAAAAGATCGGGACGCAACTGGGCGGCGCGCAGGGCCGCATGACCCGCATAGGACCAGGCAACAATGTGAATGGGACCGAGCGCCTGCGCTTCGGCGATCCCGATGAGATCGCGGGCATGTGTTTCGATGCCGAAAGGATGGCTCTCCGCTTTCCAGGCGCGGGTGCCGAAATGCCTCTGGGTATAGGTCATGGCGCGGCGGTCGGCCGACAGGATGCGGCAGTGCGGGGCAAGGGTGCGCCAGTCTCCGGCAGCCCCATGCAAGAGGAGCACCGGTCGTCCTGCGCCGACATCGAATATCTCGAATGTCTCGCCTTCAGCGGTAACGGGGCGCATTTCCAATGGATCGGTCATTGCTGTCTCGGTCGTCTTGCTTCTTCAAGTTGGCAAAGGTCAATATCAGAGGTGGTGTCCCGTTGGAAGGTTGCAAAATGAACGATGATGGAACCTAAGGCCAAGTTCTGCGTTCACAAATGAAACTTGAATGCCTAGATTAACAGGGCCGTACGGGCTTGCCGATACTGGCGGCCCACGCGTTTCAAAGGGAGACCCAAATGGGTATCGAAAGCCTGCTCGTTTTTCTGATCGTCGGTGCGATTGCCGGCTGGCTCGCCGGGCAACTCGTCAAGGGTTACGGATTTGGTTTGCTGGGCAACATCGTTGTCGGCATCATTGGCGCCTTCATCGCTGGTTGGCTGTTTCCGCGGCTCGGCTTCGGGGTTGGCGGCGGCTTTTTCTGGGCTATCCTGCATTCCACGATCGGCGCGGTGATCCTGCTGGTCCTGCTCAGGATCATCAAACAGTCCTGAGGGCCAAAGTCGGCGGAAAACTCGAAATTCGGCTCTCGCAAAGACCTGAAACACGCTCTATATAGGGCGCGACAGGAGTTTGCATGGCCAGTATTGACCAAACCGACGAATGGCGCGACCGCTATTCCCCTTCGCTCGAAGCGATCGAACAGCTGGCGCGCGAAGCCTATGGGCAGCTGCCCGAGGATTTTCGTGCGCTCTGCAATGATCTCATCATCGAGATTTCCGATTTTCCATCCGACGACGTGTTCGAAGACATGGCGCTCGAAACGCCATTCGACCTTCTGGGACTTTTCGAGGGTCGCGGCGTAACCGAGCGGTTTTCGGTGGAGAATGGTGAATTGCCGAACCGGATTTCGCTCTATCGGCGACCGATTCTCGATTATTGGGCCGAAAACGAAGAAACGCTGGGCGATATCATCACCCATGTGCTGATCCATGAGATTGGCCACCATTTCGGTCTGTCTGACGACGATATCGAAGCGATCGAGGCGCAGGCCGGCGAGGCCTGATCCTCAGATCCTTGCGGCCAGCGCCTTCAGTTCTTCGGTCAGGAAGTCCATCACCCGTCGGATGCGGCGGCTCGTCCGCAGGTCCTGGTGGGCAGTAAGCCAGACCGGAAGGGTGGGGATCGGCAGGTCAGGCACTACCCTGACGATTCCCGGGGCGTCGGCTGCCAGATGTTGCTGCGCAAATCCGATACCGGCGCCGGCCTTGACCATTTCCCAGGCGGCCACCTCATCGTCGGTCCTGATGGAGAAGAAGGAGCGTTCGGCGGGAATGCCGAGTTCTCGCATCGCCACCAGCATTCGGTCCTCGCGGTCGTAGCCAATCACGTCGTGATGTTTCAGATCGTCAATGGTCTCGGGTCTGCCGCGCCGGGCGATGTAGCTTTGATGGGCATAGGCCCCCAACGGTATCTCGGTGATCTTGGTGGCGATCAGGTCATTCTGCAGCGGCCTCACCATGCGTATGGCGATATCTGCGTCGCGGGCGATCAGGTTGGCGACGGCGTTGTCCGGCACCAGTTCGATTTCGATCGCGGGTTCCGCCTGCTTGAGCCGCGCCAGCATGGCAGGCAGGATGTAGATGGAGACGACCCGGCTCGCAGTAATTCGCACCGTGCCAGAGATACGCTCATCATGGCCGGCGGCCTTGAGGAGAAAGCGGTCGACCTCGTTCTTGACGGCGCGGGCCTCGTCGACGAGCGCCAGCCCGGTTTCGGTGAGCTTCATGCCACTACGACCGCGGATGAACAGGCTGGAGCCGAGCTTTTCTTCCAGCATGGAGATCTGGCGACCCAGCGCGGGCTGCGTCATCCTAAGGCTGCGCGCCGCCGCCACGAGACTGCCGGTATCTGCCACAGCAAGGAAAGTGTTTATCTGGTTCCAATCGAGATCTGACATATAAAATATTTTATATCAAAGATAGAAATATGTCCATTTAATATAGAAATATGTCTGTTAGTCTATCTTCATCAACAAAATATTCCGATGGAGAAAGACATGAAAGTTGCAGTTCTGGGGGCCAATGGCCGCGTGTCCAACATCGTCGCCAAGGCCTTCCTCGCCCACGGTCATGACGTGGTGGCGGTGACCCGTACTGGCGAGGCAAAGGGGCTGGCCGGTAAGGTGGAGTTTCGGGCGGCGGATGCGACGAGCGCCGAGCAGTTGATTGCGGCCACAAGCGGCGTCGATTTGATCTTCAACGGCCTCAACCCGCCCTATGACAAGTGGGAGGAGTTTGTGATGCCGATGGCACGCGCCGTCATGGCCGCCGCCCGCACTCATGGCGTGCCGCATCTCTTCATCGGCAATGTCTATAATTATGGAAAGCAGATCCCGCTCGATGCCTCGCCGGAAACCCGTCAGTTTCCGGAAACCAGCAAGGCGAAGATCCGCATCGAGATGGAGGCGTTGTTTCGCCGCGAGGCGATGGATCATGGCGTCAAGACCGTGATCCTGCGCGCTGGCGATTTCTACGGGACCGAGGGCACTGGCTCATGGTTCGACCAGATGATGATCACCAAGATCGAGAAGGGCACCTTCACCTGGCCCGGACCGGTCAACCTGCCGCACGCCTTTGCCTATACACCCGATCTTGCCGAAGCCTTCGTGGCGCTGGCCGAGCGGATGGCCGATCTGCCTGTCTATGACGAGTTCACTTTCGAGGGGCACACGCTCGATGGAAAACAGTTCCAGGCCCTGGTGGAAAAGGCGGTAGGCCGCAAATTGAAGACGGCGGGCGTCCCGTGGTTTGCCATCAGGCTCATGGGCCTGTTCCAGCCGATCCTCGCTGCACTTCACGAAATGCGCTATCTCTGGTTCACGGCGCATTCGCTCAGCAATGCCAAGCTCAAGTCGTTTCTGGGAGAGATCAAGACCACGCCACCCGCCCAAGCCGTTCGTGAAGCGCTGATTGCGCAGGGCAAGAAAGTCGTCTGACTGCCCGTTTAGGGCTGGATGGTGATGCGGGCGATGGTGCGGCGAACGAACGGCGCGACCACCAGCACGACGGGGAAGGCCATGGCCCAGCTCGGAAGCCAGGCTTTCAACCAGTGCAGCGGAAACTCAGCCGTAATGCCGAGTGCCATCAGCGTTGCAAAGCCTGAAACCATAAGAGACATCAGGCAGGACAGCATGAAGCCAAAGGCGAGATGTTCATAGCGTTTCGGAAGAAAGGGTCGCATGGGTCTCGCGAAAGGATAGCAAAGCGGGGATCGTTTGGCGTCAAATTTTCAGCAAAAAGGCGCATGTGCGGCAAGCACATGCGCCTTCTGGTTTCCTGTCAGGGATCAGGCAGCCCAGGGACGGGAGGCCGATGCCTTCTTCTCGTATGTGTCGATCGACGTGGCCTTTTCGAGCGTCAGGCCGATATCATCGAGACCGTTGATCAGGCAATGCTTGCGGAACGCATCGACATCAAACTTGATCACGCCGCCATCGGGGCCGTGAATTTCCTGGGCTTCGAGATCGACCGTCAGCGTTGCGTTCGAACCGCGGCTGGCGTCATCGAGCAGCTTTTCCAGCTCTTCCGGCGAGACGACGATCGGCAGAATGCCGTTCTTGAAGCAGTTATTGTAGAAGATATCGGCGAAGGAGGTCGAAATCACGCAGCGGATACCGTAGTCGAGCAGGGCCCACGGAGCATGCTCACGCGAGGAGCCACAGCCGAAATTGTCGCCGGCAACCAGGATCTGGGCGCTGCGATAGGCCGGCTTGTTGAGCACGAATTCCGGATTTTCCGAGCCATCTTCCTTGTAGCGGGCTTCGGCGAAGAGGCCCGAGCCGAGACCGGTGCGCTTGATCGTCTTCAGGTAATCCTTCGGGATGATCATGTCGGTGTCGATATTGACCACCGGATAGGGTGCGGCAATGCCGGTCAGCTTGGTGAATTTGTCCATGGGTCTGGCCTTCCGAAGTCCGAATTTGGTTCGGCAGAGGCTCTAGCGCAGTTTCCCGGCAATTTGAAGGGGAATCTTGCATTCGCTCCCGGCTTTGGCCATGGATGGACCGGACGCGCGCGAGGTGGCGATGATCGACAAACTCCAGTTCTTCCTGGCTTTGGCCCGGGAGCAGCATTTCGGCCGGGCGGCCGAGGAATGCGGCATCACCCAGCCGACGCTTTCGGCTGCCATCCGCCAGCTTGAGAACGAACTCGGCGTCATGCTCGTCAATCGTGGCTCGCGTTTCCAGGGACTGACGCCCGAGGGCCAGCGCGTGCTCGAATGGGCGCGCCGCATCGTCGGCGATGCCCGCACCATGAAGGAGGAAATGCGGGCGGTGAAGACGGGCCTCTCCGGCCATGTCCGGATCTCGGCCATTCCGACGGCGCTGTCGATCATTCCGCGCATCACCGCGCCGTTCCAGCAAAAACATCCGGATGTGACCTTCTCGATCCAGTCGGCGACTTCGCTGCAGGTGATGAACCAGCTCGAAAATCTCGAGACCGATCTCGGCATCACCTATCTTGGCAACGAGCCGCTCGGCCGCGTCGTGACGGTTCCCTTGATCGAAGAGAGCTATTATCTGGTCGTGTCACGTGATCAGCCGATCGCCAGTCGAAAATCGATCGGCTGGGGGGAGACTTCAGAACTGCCGCTCTGCCTCCTGACGCCGGACATGCAGAATAGGCGGATCATCGACCGCCATCTTGCCGATGCCGGTGCATCGGTGCGTCCGAAACTCGAATCCAATTCGATGATCGTGCTGTTTACCCATATCCTGACCGGGCGCTGGGCCTCGATCATGCCGCTTGATGCCGCGCGCTCGTTCGGTTTTGCCGACAGGGTGGCGATCATTCCGCTGATCGATCCCGAAGCCCATCACTCCGTCGGCCTCATCGCGCTCGAGCGTGAACCGAACACGCCGCTTGTTTCGGCTCTTTTGAATGCAGCCCGCAATCTCTGGCACAAGGATGGAGTTTGATAGAAAATTTCTATCGACCGACGGATCGCCGATATTGATCTTTGGCTGCGGTTTCTTCATCCTCCCTGCATGACTTGCGTGTGACCGACAGGGTTCCGGCCATACGAGAGGACTCCGGACAATTCGAAGAAGTGCGCGGAGACCGGAAACGAACCCTTTCCAGCCTCCTGATCAGCACTTCCGGCCTCTTATGGGTGGAGATGCATGAACGTTCATGTGAAAGCTGACGCGGTTGCCGAGCGGACGCTCGCGATCGTCGCCGAAATGAAGCGTCTCGAAGGACCGCTTCTGCCAATCCTGCATGCGCTGCAGGAAGAGTTTGGCTATGTGCCGGAGGCGGCGCTGCCGCTGGTCGCGAGCGAACTCAACCTGTCGCGTGCCGAAGTGCATGGCGTCGTCACCTTCTACCACGAATTCCGCAATCATCCCGCCGGACGCCACACGCTGCGCATCTGCCGCGCCGAAGCCTGCCAGGCGATGGGCGGTCGCGACATCGCCGAGCATGCCTGCGATTCGCTGGGGGTCGACTGGCACGAGACGACGCCCGACGGCAAAGTCACCCTCGAACCCGTCTATTGTCTCGGGCTCTGTTCCATCGCTCCCGCCGCGCAGCTGGACGGGGAGCTTCATGGTCGTCTCGACAAGAATACGCTGTCGGAAATCATCCGGGAGGCACGTCGATGACCGTCAAGATCTATATCCCGCGCGATTCCGCAGCGCTTGCACTCGGTGCCGAAAAGGTTGCCGCAGCGCTCCAGAGCGTGATCGACGAACGCAATCTCGATGTCGAAATCGTGCGCAACGGCTCGCGTGGCATGCATTGGCTCGAGCCGCTGGTGGAAGTCGCAACGCCGGAAGGCCGTATCGCCTATGGACCGGTGAAGGCATCCGATGTGGCGGGCCTGATTGCTGGTGGCCTTTTCGAAGGCAAGGCGCATCCGCTCTGTCTCGGCAAGACGGTCGAGATTCCGTTCCTCAAAGGCCAGACGCGCCTGACTTTTGCCCGTTGCGGCGTCATCGATCCGCTATCACTCACCGATTACGAAGCGCATGCGGGCTGGACCGGCCTCAAGCGGGCGATCGCCATGAATGCCGGCGATATCGTCAAGGAAGTCACCGATTCGGGCCTTCGTGGCCGTGGCGGCGCGGGCTTCCCCACCGGCATCAAGTGGAAAACGGTGGCGGATGCCGTCGCCGACCAGAAATACATCGTCTGCAATGCCGATGAAGGAGATTCCGGGACCTTTGCCGACCGCATGATCATGGAAGGCGATCCCTTCGTGCTGATCGAAGGCATGGCGATCGCCGGTCTCGCGACCGGCGCGACACGCGGTTACATCTACACGCGATCCGAATATCCGAATGCAATCGCGATCATGAGCGAAGCGATCCGCATTGCACGCGGTGCCGGTATCCTCGGCGCATCGGTTCTCGGTTCCGGCCGCGCTTTCGACATGGAGGTGCGGGTTGGCGCCGGTGCCTATGTCTGCGGTGAGGAAACGTCGCTTCTCAACTCGCTCGAAGGCAAGCGCGGGATTGTGCGCGCCAAGCCGCCACTTCCCGCCCTTCAGGGCCTGTTTGGCAAGCCCACGGTGGTCAACAACGTCATATCGCTTGCTTCCGTGCCGGTCATCCTCGACCGGGGTGCGGCCTTCTACAAGGATTTTGGCCTCGGCCGGTCGCGCGGCACCATTCCCTTGCAGCTTGCCGGCAATATCAAGCATGGCGGCCTCTACGAGGTCGCATTCGGTCTGACGCTGGGCGAGATCATCGAGAAAATCGGCGGCGGCACAGCTTCAGGTCGTCCGGTCAAGGCGGTGCAGGTGGGTGGGCCGCTTGGCGCCTATTTCCCGACCGCGCTCTTCGATACGCCGTTTGATTACGAGGCTTTTGCAGCCAAGGGCGGCCTGATCGGCCATGCCGGGATTACCGTGCTTGATGATACGGCGGATATGGCAGCGCAGGCGAAGTTCGCCTTTGAATTCTGTGCTGTCGAATCCTGCGGCAAATGTACGCCCTGCCGTATCGGTTCGACCCGCGGCGCCGAGGTGATCGAAAAGGTCATTCGCGGTATCGAGGTCGAGAAGAACCTCGCGCTGGCCGAAGACCTCTGCAACACGATGAAGTTCGGCTCGCTCTGTGCGTTGGGTGGTTTCACGCCCTATCCGGTCATGAGTGCGATTACCCATTTCCCGGACGATTTCCGTCCGGCAGTCGTTCGCGAGGCGGCTGAATGAGCGGCGATGCCACGGTCAGGGGGCCTGCCAGCTACTTCCCGTCAATCGAGAAGAAGTACGGCCAGTCGATTGCGTACTGGATTGATGTTGCAAAGGCCCAGCAGGGGCTGAGTCACATGCAGATCGTCGCCCATCTCAAGGATGCACATGGTCTGGGCCACGGTCATGCCAACGCGATTGTCGCCCACGTCCTAGCAGAACAGAAAAAGGCTTAAGGAAATGATCCTTTCGCCTGTGCTTTCCGGAGGAAATCTATGAGCCTCGTTCACGAAATCGACTACGGCACGCCCGCCTCGAAATCCGAAAACACCGTTACCGTCACCATCGATGGTCGTCAGATCACCGTGCCGGAAGGCACGTCGCTGATGCGCGCCTCGATGGAAGCCGGCATTCAGGTGCCGAAACTCTGCGCCACCGACATGGTCGATGCCTTCGGTTCCTGCCGGCTCTGTCTGGTCGAGGTCGAAGGAAGGGCCGGAACGCCGGCCTCCTGCACCACCCCTTGCGCGCCGGGAATGGTCGTCCATACCCAGACGGATCGGCTGAAGCAGATCCGCAAGGGCGTGATGGAACTCTATATTTCCGACCATCCGCTCGACTGCCTGACCTGTGCTGCCAATGGCGACTGCGAACTGCAGGACATGGCGGGTGCCGTTGGCCTGCGCGATGTGCGCTATGGCTATGAAGGCGACAATCACGTCAAGGCCCGTGACGGCATGGGAGAGGCCAACGCCCGCTGGATGGCGAAGGACGAGAGCAACCCCTATTTCACCTATGATCCGTCGAAATGCATCGTCTGTTCGCGCTGCGTGCGGGCCTGCGAGGAAGTGCAGGGCACCTTCGCGCTGACGATCGAGGGCCGCGGTTTCGACAGTCGCGTTTCGCCCGGCATGCATGAACAGTTCCTGGCCTCGGAATGCGTTTCCTGCGGCGCCTGCGTGCAGGCCTGCCCGACCGCGACGCTGACCGAAAAATCGGTCATCGAGATCGGCCAGCCGGAACATTCCGAAGTCACCACCTGTGCCTATTGCGGCGTCGGCTGTTCCTTCAAGGCCGAGATGCGTGGCGAGGAACTGGTGCGGATGGTGCCCTGGAAGGACGGCAAGGCCAATCGCGGTCATTCCTGCGTCAAGGGCCGTTTCGCCTGGGGCTACGCCACCCACAAGGACCGTATTCTCAACCCGATGATCCGCGAGAAGATCTCCGATCCGTGGCGGGAAGTGAGCTGGGATGAAGCCTTTGCCCATGTGGCCAGCGAGTTCCGCCGGATCCAGTACCAGTATGGCCGTGAATCGATCGGCGGCATTACCTCGTCGCGCTGCACCAACGAGGAAACCTATCTGGTTCAGAAGCTGATCCGCTCCGGCTTCGGCAACAACAATGTCGATACCTGCGCCCGCGTCTGCCATTCGCCGACCGGCTATGGCCTCGGCCAGGCCTTCGGCACCTCCGCCGGCACGCAGGATTTCGATTCGGTCGAGGATTCCGATGTCGTGATCGTCATCGGTGCCAACCCGACCGAAGGTCATCCGGTGTTCGGCTCGCGCCTCAAGAAGCGGCTCCGCCAGGGCGCCAAGCTGATCGTCATCGATCCGCGCAAGACCGAGATCGTTTCTTCGCCCCACATCAAGGCCTCCTATCACCTGCCGCTGAAGCCCGGCACCAACGTGGCCGTGATGACGGCGCTGGCGCATGTGATCGTTACCGAAGGCCTCTATGACGAAGCCTTCATCCGCGAGCGCTGCGATTGGTCCGAATTCCAGGACTGGGCCGAGTTCGTCGCAGCCGAACAGCATAGTCCCGAAGCGATCCAGGCGCTGACCGGCGTCGATCCGGATGCGATCCGTGGTGCAGCCCGGCTCTATGCCACCGGCGGCAACGGTGCGATCTACTATGGTCTCGGCGTGACCGAACACAGCCAGGGTTCAACGACCGTGATGGCGATCGCCAACCTTGCGATGGCGACCGGCAATATCGGCCGTCGCGGCGTCGGCGTGAACCCGCTGCGCGGCCAGAACAATGTGCAGGGTTCCTGCGACATGGGGTCCTTCCCGCACGAGCTGCCGGGCTATCGCCACATCTCCGACGATGCCACCCGCGCGATCTTCGAAAAGCTCTGGGGCGTCGAGCTCAACAAGGAGCCGGGCCTCCGCATTCCCAACATGCTGGATGCCGCTGTCGACGGTTCCTTCAAGGGCATCTACATTCAGGGCGAAGATATCCTGCAGTCCGACCCGGATACCAAGCATGTCGCTGCCGGGCTTGCCGCGATGGAATGCGTCGTCGTTCAGGACCTCTTCCTCAACGAGACGGCCAACTATGCGCATGTGTTCCTGCCGGGTTCGACCTTCCTCGAGAAGGATGGCACGTTTACCAATGCCGAACGCCGCATCAACCGCGTGCGCAGGGTAATGTCGCCGAAGAATGGCTTGGCCGACTGGGAAGTGACCCAGAAGCTCGCGCAGGCCATGGGCCTCAACTGGGCCTATAGTCATCCGTCGCAGGTCATGGATGAAATTGCTGCTACGACGCCGAGCTTTGCCGGAGTGAACTACGACTATCTGGAGAAGATGGGGTCTGTTCAGTGGCCGTGCAATGAAAAGGCGCCGGAAGGCTCGCCGATCATGCATGTGAACGGGTTCGTTCGCGGCAAGGGCAAGTTCATCCGCACCGAATATGTGGCGACTGACGAGAAGACCGGGCCGCGGTTCCCGCTGCTTCTGACCACCGGCCGCGTGCTCAGCCAGTATAATGTCGGCGCGCAGACGCGCCGCACCGGTAACACTGCCTGGCATCCGGAAGACCGGCTCGAAATCCATCCGCACGATGCCGAAAATCGTGGCATTCGCGATGGCGACTGGGTGCGGCTCGCTTCCCGCGCCGGCGAAACCTCGCTCCGGGCGCTGGTCACCGAAAAGGTGGCGCCGGGCGTCGTCTATACGACCTTCCATCATCCTGACACCCAGGCCAACGTCATCACCACCGACTTCTCGGACTGGGCGACCAACTGCCCGGAATACAAGGTGACGGCAGTCCAGGTGTCGCCTTCCAACGGTCCGTCCGAATGGCAGGAGGATTATAACGCCCAGGCCAAGCAGTCGCGCCGTATCATCGGCAAGCTGGAAGCGGCGGAGTAAGCACGTGCTGGCGGTATCCGGCAATCTTAGAGACAGGAGGACGCCATGACATTTGCGTCCTCCCGCTCGGTCCCGGAAACCGTCTTTCGCGGCGGACGATTCAGCGAATCCAGCCGCATCGTCGCAGAAGAATGCGCAATCGCGCTCTCCTATGGCGGCTCGACGGAAGCGGTGATGATGGCGACGCCGGCCGACCTCGAGGATTTCGCCATCGGTTTTTCGCTGTCGGAAGGCATCATCGCATCGATTGATGATGTGCGAGGCATCGAGATTGTCGAAGCGTCTGGCGGCATCGATCTGCAGATCGCGCTCAACGACAGGCTCGATCAGGCTTTGAGAGTTCGCCGCCGTGCCAAGGCCGGTCCGGTTGGTTGCGGTCTTTGCGGCGTCGAATCGATCGAGGAGGCGTTGAAGCCGGCGGCCGATGTTGCCGATGTCGATCTTGTCTGTAGCGCCTCCGATATTGCGGCGGCGCTATCTGAGCTGTCGGCAGCTCAGGCTCTGAATACCGAGACGCGTTCGGTGCATGCGGCCGGTTTCTTCGTGCCCGGAAAGGGCATGATTGCCGTGCGTGAGGATGTCGGCCGTCACAATGCGCTCGACAAGCTGATCGGGCATCTGGCGCGGACGGGTGTCGATGGGGCCAGGGGGGCCGTGATCATGACATCGCGGCTATCGGTGGAGCTGGTGCAGAAGACGGCCAAGCTCGGCTCGGGTTTTCTGGTCGGCATTTCCGCGCCGACCGCGCTGGCCATCGGGATGGCGGAAAAGGCCGGCATGACGCTGGTTGCGCTCGCCCGCGGTGAGGATTTTGAGATTTTTACCGGCCATGGCCGGATCAGAATGGAGGACAAGGCCGATGCAGCCTGAGAAGCTCGCCCGGATGGCAAACCAGATCGCCACTTTCTTCAAGTCGCAGCCGGCGGCAGAGGCGCCCGCAGGTGTGGCAAACCACATAAACAAGTTCTGGGAACCGCGCATGCGGCGTGAACTGTTTGCGATCATCGATGCCGGTGGCGAAGGGCTCGAGCCGCTCGTGATCGAGGCTTCCAAGCAGATCAACCGGCCAGCACCGATGGCTGCCGCCAACTAGCATGCTGATTGGTCCTGTCTGGCGGCCGGTCTGCCGGACCCTGTTTTGCCGGTATTGTCAGGCCATCTCTTCCATTGCCCGCTCTTTGGAATAGTGCTAAAGAGCCCGCCATGAGCAAACGCGCATCGAAAAGCTATTTCGTCGTGCTGCAGGACCGCAAGCGCCTGCCGCAGCGCTTTTTTGCTGCCCTTTCCGGCCGCGCGACTGCCCATCTTGGCTGATCTTCCCGTTGCTCCGGCAATCCGGGGCCAAGATGCATGCCCAACTTCCCTTAAAAACAGTCGGTGAACACCATGAGCGCACCTCGCACCCTTTATGACAAGATCTGGGACGATCACGTTGTCGATACCCAGCCGGACGGCACCTGTCTTCTCTATATCGATCGCCACCTCGTCCACGAAGTGACGAGCCCGCAGGCATTCGAAGGCCTGCGCATGGCGCATCGCAAGGTCCGCGCTCCGGAAAAGACACTCGCCGTCGTTGACCACAATGTGCCGACCTCGCCCGATCGCCATCTCGGCATCAAGAACGAGGAAAGCCGCATCCAGGTCGAGGCGCTTGCCACCAATGCTGCCGAGTTCGGCGTCGAGTACTACTCCGAAAACGACAAGCGCCAGGGTATCGTCCATATCGTCGGACCGGAACAGGGCTTCACCCTGCCGGGCATGACCATCGTCTGCGGCGATTCTCATACATCCACCCATGGCGCTTTCGGCGCGCTTGCCCATGGTATCGGTACCTCGGAAGTCGAGCATGTTCTCGCGACCCAAACGCTGATCCAGAAGAAGGCCAAGAACATGCTGGTGCGCGTTGACGGCCAGCTGCCGCCGGGCGTCACCGCCAAGGATATCATTCTCGCCATCATCGGCGAGATCGGTACCGCAGGCGGTACCGGCCATGTCATCGAATTTGCCGGCGAAGCGATCCGTTCGCTGTCGATGGAAGGCCGCATGACGGTCTGCAACATGACGATCGAAGGCGGCGCCCGCGCCGGCCTGATCGCTCCCGACGAAAAGACCTTCGAATATATCAAGGGCCGTCCGCGCGCCCCCAAGGGCGAAGAGCTCGAACAGGCGATCGAATACTGGAAGACGCTGCAGTCCGACGAAGGCGCCCATTACGATCGCGTCGTCGTTCTCGATGCAGCCAACCTGCCGCCGATCGTTTCCTGGGGCTCGTCGCCGGAAGATGTGATCTCGGTTCAGGGTACGGTTCCGAATCCGGATGACATTGCCGACGAAAACAAGCGGACCTCCAAGTGGCGCGCGCTCGACTATATGGGCCTCAAGCCCGGTACGCCGATCACCGACATCGCGATCGACCGCGTCTTCATCGGTTCGTGCACCAACGGCCGCATCGAAGATCTGCGCGCCGTCGCCAAGGTGGTCGAAGGCAAGAAGGTTGCCTCGACCGTCAATGCGATGATCGTGCCGGGTTCGGGTCTCGTCAAGGAGCAGGCGGAAGCCGAAGGTCTCGACAAGATCTTCAAGGAAGCCGGTTTCGACTGGCGTGAGCCGGGTTGCTCTATGTGCCTCGCCATGAACGATGATCGCCTCAAGCCCTACGAGCGTTGCGCGTCGACTTCCAACCGCAACTTCGAAGGCCGTCAGGGCTTCAAGGGCCGCACCCATCTCGTGTCGCCAGCCATGGCGGCGGCAGCCGCGATTGCCGGCCACTTCGTCGATATTCGCGACTGGAAATAACCGATTCCGAGAAAGCCGCCTTCGGGCGGCTTTCTTGTCTCTGCTATCGATTCAGCCCAAATGCAGATGGGCTTCGATCGCCGCCGCAATAAAGGCCTTGCGGGCTTCTGCCGGTTCAAGATGTCCGTGCAGCACTTCATCACACACATGGTCGGCGAGACGATAGCGACTTCCGCTCGTATCGGGCCAATGGTCGTGCAGGGTCTTAAAGGCTTGCCTCACGGTTCTGACCGTCGTTCGGGTGCCGGATTGGGGATCCTCGACGACGATGGCTGGCTTCCAGGCTGTCTTCCTCATGACACCACCTCCTGTTTCCGAGGCCTCTCATTCTCCGCCTGTTTGGCCGCTCTGTCAGTTCCAACCCTTTGCGGTGGTAAACCAACGGTTAAAACAGTGTCGTGCTGCGCCTTCAGTTGAAATCCAGCACCAGGGCCCGGTGATCGGAGACTTCCGGTTCCGCAACCACGTCGAAACGGACGATTGCGGCTTCTGGCGAAACGAGCAGATAGTCGGCATAGCGCCCGGCCTTGGCATAATAGGACGTTCTTGTATCGGAAAAGCCACGCGTGGTGATGAGCTCGGTCAATCCACGTTCTGAAAGCATTTCGAACGTTTTGCTGTCAGGAAGCAGATTGAAATCGCCGCAGACGATCATGGCTTCGCCTAGACGGCGGAAACGATCGACCAAGCTTGCGAGCCGTTCGGCCTGGGCCGTCCGCGCTGGCGTATCCGCCTTGCCGACCGGATCGCGCAGGCCATGCAGCTGGATGATGGTGAAAATTCTTCCGGTGTAACCGTCATAGAGCCGTAAGGCATGGGCGTTGCGCGGTCGCGGATGTTCGCCCCATCCCGAGGCGGAGAAATCGCCATGGATGAACGCAACCGCCTGCTCGATGACCGATAGACGATTGGAAACGAATGTGGCGATACCGAATTCCGAAGGATAGGGCCGGCCCACTTCATCCTCCAGCGTGCCGCGCGCCGATGGGCTTAACCAGCCGCGATGGTTCGGAACCGCGGCTGCGACTTCCTCGAAGAGACGGGCGCGCTGCGGCAAGACGAGATCGCCATCGCGATAGTCGAGCCATCCGGAGGGTGCTGCCGGCGTGTGCACGATTTCCTGCAAGCACAGGATATCGGCTCCAGCGCCGGCCAGATAGGGGATCAGCGGCTCATGGACACGCCCGCCCCAGGCATTCAAGGACAGGATTCGTACCATGGCTCCGCTTCTCCTCCGTGGTGGTTCCCTCGGTCGAGGCGACCCTATTGCGATGAGCGTCAGGAACCGATCAGAAGGTTGCCGTCATCGGATCGGGCCCGACACGATTTCCCGGCCCATCGAGCGCATCGAGTGCCTTGGTCGCCGCTTCGCCGAGCTCGAAATCGAAGACCTGGAAATTCTCGACGATGCGCGACGGGGTCACTGATTTCGGGATGACGATCAGACCCTTTTCCATGTGCCAGCGGATGATAACCTGCGCCACCGACTTTCCGAGCCGTTCGGCGACTTCGGTGATGACGGGATTGGCCAGCAGATGACCCTGGCCGAGCGGGCTCCAGGACTGGGTCTTGATGCCATGCTTTTCATGGAACTCGCGCAGAGGCTTCTGCTGGAAATCCGGATGCAGTTCGACCTGGTTGAGGACGGGGACCACGCCGGTTTCGCCGATGATGCGTTCCAGATGCTCCGGATAGAAGTTCGACACACCGATCGAATTGGCACGGCCTTCTTCCTTCAGACGGATCAAAGCCTTCCAGGCTTCGACATATTTACCGCGATGCGGCGACGGCCAATGGATGAGAAAGAGATCGACATAGTCGGTCTTCAGGCGCGCCAGGCTCTGGTCGAATGCCGTCAACGCGTCATCGAAGCTGTGGCGATCGTTCCAGAGCTTAGTGGTGAGGAAGATCTCCGACCGGGGAAGGCCGGAAGCGATCAGGCCTTCGCCGACACCGGATTCGTTTTCGTAAATGGCGGCGGTGTCGACATGGCGATAACCGGCATCGAGCGCAGTCTTGACGACCATTGCCGCCGTATCGTTCGGCGTCTGCCAGACGCCGAGGCCGACTTGCGGGATCGAGTGACCGTCGTTGAATTGGATTGAGGGTTGCGTGCTCAAGGGTCTCTCCTGCTGATTTGTCTGAAAATGGAGACCGGCCCGAAGGGGCGGAATGGAATGGGTCTCCAATATCGGTCACTTCATCCGGGGTTTAAAGGGGGATGACCGAAAATGTTGGATGTGGTTGGCCTTCCTGCTCTGTTACCGTCAGCCTTGTCGCATGGAGCAGGGTGAGGACGGATGGCGGGAATGGGAAAAATGCGGAGGCTTCTTTTGCTTCGCCATGGCAAGTCGGTCTGGCCCGACTTTGTCGATGATCATGACCGGCCGTTAGCCCCTCGGGGAGAGAAGGCCAGCCGGATCATTGGCGCTTATCTCGGTCGGCTCGATCCACGGCCGGACGGGGTGATTGTCTCGACGGCAAAGCGGACCATGGCAACCTGGGAAGAGGTTCGGCCGTACCTCGCCGCAAACCTGGACAGCACCGAAACATCGGCGATTTACGAAGCGTCCGCCGAAGATCTTATGGCTGAGCTTCGCAAGGTTGGTGATGAGGTTCAAACGCTGCTCGTGATCGGCCATAATCCGGGCCTGCAAGCGCTGGCATTGACTTTGATCGGTGAGGATCATTCGGATGCGGCCGCCCGGCTGGCAACAAAGTTCCCGACGGCTGCTCTTGCCATGATCGATCTTGCCATCGATCACTGGAGCGACCTTCACCCGGAGACCGGGCGTCTCTATGCCTTCGTGACCCCGAAAACACTCAACGAATGATCAGCGCCGCCTTCATGAAACTGCGCTCGTTGTGAAAGCGGCCGACTTCGGTGATCTCGTCTGGGGTACAGCCGACAATCAACTTGAGTTCGGTGTCCGATTTCATCAGATCAACGGTGCAGGCGACGGCGCTGACGCGGCGATCGTAAGCGGTGCCGATCCAGACATCGACGCCGCCCTGATCGGCGTTGCGCGTGCCTTCGAGATAGCCGTAGTCGAGCGGGTAGATCATCTTGGGAAAGCGCGGATGTGCGCTCCCCTTCGGTCGGTCGATGATGACCTGGCTGGTCTCGACCAACTGATCCAATGCCTTCCAGAAGGCGATATCGACGATCCTGTTCATGCACGGCTCCTTAAATGTCGGGAGCGGCATAGCGGAGTTTTGCAGAACTATTGTGTCAGTCCCGGGTGGGATGGCGATTACAGGATGCGGACAAGCGTTCCCTTCCGGATCAGTTTCAAAAGGCGCAGCATGTCGCCGCGACGAACAGCGACGCAGCCCTCCGTGGGCTTGTAGCCCGGCCTTGCGAGGTGGAAGAAGATCGCCGAACCGGCACCACGCCTGCGGCTCGAGATGTTCCAGTCCATCACGAGGCAGAGGTCGTAGAGATGATCGTCACGCATCATCTTCTCATGGCTCGGAGAGAAGGGCGTCCGGACGAGCCGGTTGTAGTTCGCATCGTCAGGGCTATCGCACCAGAGCATTGAGGACCGGATCGGGATCATTGGCAGGTTGGTTGAGGGCCGGGCCAGCCGGTCAGCGCGGTAGAAGCCATAGAGGATCGGCATCGCTGTGATCGGCGTGGCGCCATCACCCTCCCGTTTGCGGCTCGATCGGCCGGAACGACCGATGGCTGCCCGGAAGGTCAAGGGTCCCGCCTGGACAAGCGCCTTCCTGGGTTGGCCGGGAGCTGCGCGCACGGTGATCAAGGTCTTGTCTCTCTTGGCCATCATCACATTCTGTTGTCTTGCAGGTGAAGAGCGGTTTCGGCATTGGCTGAGCCAGGATTTCGCGGGCTTGTGCATCTGCCTGAAAATCTGGCATATCAAGCATGTAATCTGTGTCAAAGCAAAAGAAGCCGACCATGACAGCCCGGACTATCCTACTGGTGGACGACGACGCCGACCTGCGCGAGACGCTGGTGGAGCAGCTTGGGCTCTATGAAGAGTTCCAGGTCCGTGAGGAGGCATCGGCAACCAAGGGGATCCAGACCGCTC
This sequence comes from Fluviirhizobium alvei, assembly GCF_030551875.1. Lineage (GTDB taxonomy): Bacteria > Pseudomonadota > Alphaproteobacteria > Rhizobiales > Rhizobiaceae > Rhizobium_E > Rhizobium_E alvei. The sequence goes on from NZ_JAUOZU010000008.1 coordinate 353,843, forward strand.
GTGCCGGGCAGGTGGATCTTCTGATCATGGATGTCGGTCTGCCGGACATGGACGGGCGCGAGGCCGTGAAGCTGTTGCGCAAGGGCGGTTTCAAGAGCCCGGTCATTATGCTGACGGGCCATGACACCGATGCCGATACGATCCTCGGGCTAGAGGCCGGTGCCAATGATTATGTGACGAAACCCTTTCGGTTTGCCGTGCTTTTGGCGCGCATCCGGGCGCAGCTGCGCCAGTACGAGCAGAGTGAAGACGCGACTTTCCAGGTCGGGCCCTACATTTTCAAGCCAGCGCAAAAGCTGTTGGTCGATGGCGATGGCAAGAAGATCAGGCTGACGGAAAAGGAAGCTTCGATCATCCGCTATCTGTTCCGCGCCGGCCAGAAGGCCGTCACGCGTGACGAACTGCTCGAGGAAGTCTGGGGTTACAATTCCGGCGTCACGACTCATACGCTCGAGACCCACGTCTATCGCCTGCGCCAGAAGATCGAACGGGATCCATCCAATGCCGAGATCCTGGTTACAGAAAATGGCGGCTACAAGATCATTCCCTGACGGAGCCTGAGGCGTATGGCACTCAAGGACGACATCGTTCTGCTCGCAAAACTGCCGATCTTCGACGGTGTCTCGGAGGAGCATCTGCGGCTGCTTGCCTTCGGAGCCGAGCGCCGGAAACTCGAAAAGGGTCATGTTCTCTTTCGCGAAGGAGCGGCGGCGGACAGTGCCTTCATAGTTCTCTCCGGCCATTTGCGGCTTAGTCGCCACACGACCCAGGGCGAAAAGCCGATCGACGAGGCCGGTCCCGGCACCATTCTTTCGGAGATCGCCATGATTTCTGAGGCTGATCGCCATTTTACCGCGACGGCATCTGTCGAAAGCGAAGTCATGCGCATCACCCGCACGCTGTTTCGCAGGATGCTGGAAGAATATCCCGACATCGCCGCAGCGATGCAGCGGCGCCTGCGGGAGAATTTCACCCGGTTGACAGCGGCGCTCGACAGCGTCTCGGGCGCCTTCCGCTGACGTCGCCTATGGCGGGTGATACCCCTCCGAAAGTGATCGGGATTCTCGTCGCCGACGGTTTTGCGCTCATGTCTTTCGCTTCAGTGGTGGAGCCGTTGCGCGCCGCCAATCTTGTTGCCGGCAGAGAGCTCTATCACACGATTTTTTTCTCCATCACCGGTGGTGTGCGACAGGCGTCCTGCGGGGCCTTGATCGAGACGGTTCCCATCGGTTCTTCGGACGATCGTTCGGATCTGCTTTTCGTTGTGATTGGCGGGGATCCGCAGGTGCAGGCAACCGATCCTGCCTTGCTGGCAGCGCTTCGCAGACAGGCGAGGCAGGGTGTACGGATCGCCGGCGTCTCCGGCGGACCGATGGTAATGGCCGCCGCCGGCCTTCTTGCCGATCATCGTTTCACCATTCATTGGGAACATGCGGCGGCACTGACCGAGATGATGCCGGACCTCGTGCCGCTCAAGGTCAGATATGTGATCGACCGCGATCGCATCACTTGCGGCGGCGGTATTGCGCCTCTCGATCTGATGCACGAGTTGATTGGGACTGACCATGGTGGAGACCTCGCCCAGCGGGTCAGCGATTGGTTCCTGCATGTCCATGTCGATGCTGCGGCCGGTCCCCAGAGAGCATCCGTCAGCGAGCGCTACCAGGTTCACAATGGCAGGCTGGCCCTGATGCTGGAAATGATGGAAGCGACAATCGAACGGCCACTGAGCCGGCGCGAGATTGCAGTCAGAACGGGTATCTCCGAGCGCCATGTCGACCGGCTGTTTGCTTTGCATCTCAAATCCGGCTTTCGTGCCGAATATCTGAGAATAAGGCTTGAGCGTGCGCGGTCTCTGTTGCGGCAAAGCGCGATGACCGTGAGCGAAATCGCTTATGCCACCGGCTTTGCCAATGCCTCCCATTTCTCGCGGGCCTATCGCCAGGCTTTTAGTGAAAATCCCGGAAAAACACGCAAATAGGTCCGCAAGTGGTTTCCTCAGGGGGGATTTTTTGTCATGGTCTGCAAATTGTGGAGAAGGAAGCGTCATGACGGATGAGAAGGATGCTGGGACAAGGGCCGGACGTTTGCGGGCAAATTCGGCCAAGAACGGCATCCCCTTTCAGGATCCACATGCCGTGCGAGACGCCAAGGAAAACAACCTTGAGATGGCGATTGGCCACGAGGTTCGGACTCTACGCAAGAAGTTGGGCATTACCGGTGCCGATCTTGCTTCCGCCACCGGAATTTCGCTTGGCATGCTCTCCAAGATTGAAAATGGCAATACGTCGCCGTCGTTAACGACGCTTCAGTCCCTGGCGCAGGCGCTTGGCGTTCCGGTCACGGCCTTTTTCCGGCGCTTTGAAGAGGTCCGCAACGCGGTTTTCGTCAAGGCCGGCGAGGGCGTGGAGATTGAGCGGCGGGGAACGCGGTCCGGCCATCAATACAATCTGCTCGGCCATATCGGCAACAATGCCTCGGGCGTCATGGTCGAACCCTATCTCATTACGCTTACAGCCGATTCGGATGTGTTTCCGACATTCCAGCATGAGGGGCTTGAATTCCTCTACATGCTGGAAGGCGAGGTCCAGTACCGCCATGGCGACCGTCTCTATCCGATGCAGCCGGGCGACAGTCTGTTCTTCGATGCCGATGCCCCGCATGGTCCGGAAGTGCTGGTCAAACTACCGGCAAAATACCTCTCGATCATCACCTATCCCGACAAGGGAAAGGCACGCGGTGGACGCGACTAAAAAATTTCCCGGTAGTTGAAATAGTTTCTTATGGGTGATAGCGTCCCTCTCAATCGCAACGGGAGGCTGTCCATGAGAAAACTGATTTCGTCCGGCTCACCCTTCGAAAAGACGGCCGGTTATTCGCGCGCTGTGACCGATGGGGATTTCTGCTGGGTCGCCGGCACCACCGGCTACGACTATGCAACGATGCAAATGCCCGAGAGTGTAGAGGCCCAGACCCGCAACACGCTTGAAACAATCAAGAAGGCGCTCGATGAGGCAGGCTTCTCGATTCACGATGTAGTGCGCGCCAACTATTACGTGACCGACCGGGATTATGTGGACACCGTCTTTCCGATCCTGGGCGAGTATTTCGGCGAGATCCGTCCGGCAGCGACGATGATCATCTGCCAGCTCAACAAACCTGAAATGAAGATCGAGATCGAGGTGACGGCGCGCAAGCGTTCGTGATCCTGGAAAGGAGAAACCATGTGCGGCATTGCCGGGCTGTTCCTGAAAGACAAATCCCTTGAGCCCGACCTCGGTCGCTTGCTCTCGGACATGCTCGTCACCCTGACCGATCGCGGCCCCGATAGCGCCGGCATCGCCATTTATGGACCGGCGCAGGCCGAATATGCCAAGGTTACGGTGCAGTCGTCCAATCCCGATCGCGATTTCCCTCAAATCGGTACGGCGCTCGCCAGAAGCGGCATCTCGCCGCGCGATGTGACCCTCAAGGATAGTCATGCGGTCGTGACGGTCGATCAGTCCAGCCTCGAGGAAGCCAAGGCCAGCCTGCTTTCAATTTCCGAAGCCGTACGGATCATGGGTGTCGGTGGGACAATCGAGATCTACAAGGAAACAGGCCTTCCCAAGGATGTCATAGACCGGTTTTCGATCCGCACGATGGGGGGAACGCATGGGATCGGACATACCCGCATGGCGACCGAAAGTGCGGTGACCACGCTTGGCGCGCATCCGTTCTCGACCGGGCCGGACCAGTGCCTGGTCCATAATGGCTCGCTTTCGAACCATAACAACCTGCGTCGCGAACTGAAGCGTCTCGGCATGGTGTTCGAGACCGACAATGATTCCGAAGTGGCGGCCGCCTATCTGACGGCCGAAATGGGCAAGGGTAAAAGCCTCGGAGAAGCGCTCGAAAGTGCGGTGCGCGATCTCGACGGCTTCTTCACCTTCGTCGTTGGCACCAGAAACGGGTTCGGCGTGTTGCGCGATCCGATCGCCTGCAAACCTGCAGTGATGGCCGAGACCGATCGCTATGTGGCTTTCGGCTCGGAATATCGGGCGCTGGTCGGCCTGCCCGGCATCGAGACAGCCCGGATCTGGGAGCCGGAACCGGCGACCGTTTACTTCTGGGAACATTGAAAATCAGGGCAAAGGCACATCATGGCATCCATCAATCTCAGCGAAACGCCCCTGCGCGAACTCAATCGCCAGCTTCACGCCGTGACCGCTGGCAGCAACGACATTCATTTTGACGTCCTCAACCCCAATGGCAGCCATTCGGTCGCCGTCGGCATCGACCAGCCGGTGACGGTCGAGGTCCATGGTTCGGTCGGCTATTATTGCGCCGGCATGAATGATGGCGGCAACATTACCGTACATGGTTCGGCTGGCCCCGGCGTCGCCGAAAACATGATGAGCGGAACCGTGGTGATCGAAGGCGATGCCAGCCAGTATGCCGGTGCCACCGGCCGCGGTGGTCTCCTGGTCATCAAGGGCAATGCGGCTTCGCGCTGCGGCATCTCGATGAAGGGCATCGATATCGTCGTTTGCGGCAGCATCGGACATATGTCGGCCTTCATGGCGCAATCGGGAACGTTGGTGGTGCTTGGCGATGCCGGTGAGGCGCTCGGCGATTCGCTTTATGAGGCACATCTCTTCGTGCGCGGCGCGGTCAAGAGTTTGGGCGCCGATTGCATCGAAAAGGAGATGCGGCCCGAGCATCTGGAACAGATACGCGCGCTTCTCGACAAGGCTGGCGTTACCGATGTCCGGCCGGAAGAGTTCAAGCGTTATGGCTCGGCTCGCAAGCTCTACAATTTCAACATCGACAATGCCGATCAGTATTGAGGCGGACCATGACCTACAAGAATCCTCCGACCGTTCCGCGCAAATCGGCGACCTTCGACGATTACACGCTTTCGGAAATCCGGCGTGCGGCAGCGACCGGGATCTATGACATCCGTGGTGGCGGCGCCAAGCGCAAGGTGCCGCATTTCGACGATCTTCTCTTTCTCGGGGCTTCAATTTCCCGCTATCCGCTCGAGGGCTATCGCGAGCGCTGCGACACCAATGTCGTGCTCGGTTCGCGCTTTGCCAAAAAGCCGATCGAACTCAAGATTCCGATCACCATCGCCGGCATGAGTTTCGGTTCGTTGTCCGGTCCGGCCAAGGAAGCACTCGGACGTGGTGCTTCGATGGCCGGGACTTCGACGACGACCGGTGACGGTGGCATGACCGAGGAAGAGCGCGGCCATTCTTCAATTCTCGTCTACCAGTATCTGCCGTCGCGCTATGGCATGAACCTTCGTGATCTGCGTCGCGCCGACGCGATCGAAGTGGTTGTCGGCCAGGGGGCTAAGCCCGGTGGTGGCGGTATGTTGCTCGGCCAGAAGATCTCCGACCGCGTTGCCGAAATGCGGACGCTTCCCAAGGGCATCGACCAGCGTTCCGCCTGCAGGCATCCGGATTGGACCGGGCCCGACGATCTCGAGATCAAGATCGGCGAGTTGCGTGAGATCACCGACTGGGAAAAGCCGATCTATGTGAAGGTCGGCGGTGCGCGGCCCTATTACGATACAGCGCTGGCGGTCAAAGCCGGCGCCGATGCCGTGGTTCTCGACGGCATGCAGGGCGGCACAGCGGCAACCCAGGAAGTGTTCATCGAAAATGTCGGCATGCCGACACTCGCCTGCATCCGTCCGGCGGTGCAGGCACTGCAGGATCTCGGCATGCATCGGAAGGTACAGCTGATCGTGTCGGGTGGCATCCGGTCGGGAGCCGATGTTGCCAAGGCGCTGGCGCTCGGTGCCGATGCAGTGTCGATCGGGACCGCGGCCCTTGTTGCGATCGGTGACAATGATCCGGCGCTCGAGGCCGAGTACAATGCGCTCGGCACAACGGCCGGCGCCTATGACGACTGGCATGAGGGCCGCGATCCGGCCGGCATCACGACGCAGGATCCCGAGCTGATGAAGCGTCTTGACCCGGTGGCGGCTGGCCGCCGGTTGGCCAACTATCTCAAGGTCATGACGCTCGAGACACAGACCATTGCCCGCGCCTGCGGCAAGAACCATGTCCATAATCTCGAGCCGGAAGATCTCTGCGCACTGACGATCGAGGCGGCGGCCATGGCGCAGGTGCCATTGGCAGGCACGGACTGGATCCCGGGCAAGCGGGGTTTCTGACCTATCCGGCGCGGCCCCTGTGGGTACGCCGCGCCGTCTATTCCACATGCAAGGGCATTCTCTCGAGGGAGGCGAGCAGGGTCGCAGGCGCATGTGCTTGAAACAGCATTCAAGTGCGTCAATAAAAACAGGGGAACGTACGAATGACGATCGATCTCGAGGCCTGGGCAAAGGAACGGGCCGTGAAATACTTCATGATCAGTTATACCGATCTCTTCGGGGCACAACGCGCCAAGCTGGTCCCAACCGCTGCCATCCGTGCCATGCAGGAAGAAGGCGCCGGTTTTGCCGGGTTTGCCACCTGGCTCGACATGACGCCGGCGCATCCGGATCTGTTTGCCGTCCCGGATCCGAGTTCTGTGATCCAGCTGCCCTGGAAGAAGGAAACCGCCTGGGTGGCGGCCGATTGCATGATGGAAGGCCAGCTTGTGGCGCAGGCACCGCGCGTGACGCTGAAGCGGCTGGTCTCGGAGGCCGCAGCGCAAGGATTGCGCGTCAAGACAGGCGTCGAAGCTGAATTCTTCCTGATCACACCGGACGGGCTGTCGATTTCGGATGCGGCTGATACGGCGGAAAAGCCCTGCTATGACCAGCAAGCCCTGCTTCGTCGCTATGACGTGATCGCTGAGATCTGCGACTACATGCTCGAAATGGGCTGGAAGCCCTATCAGAACGACCATGAAGATGCGAACGGCCAGTTTGAAATGAACTGGGAGTTCGACGATGCGTTGGCGACTGCCGACAAGCATTCCTTCTTCAAGTTCATGGTCAAGTCTGTCGCCGAAAAGCACGGTCTCAAGGCAACCTTCATGCCCAAGCCTTTCAAGGGCCTCACAGGCAATGGCTGCCATTGCCATATCTCGGTCTGGAACGAAGACGGATCGCAGAATGCCTTTGCCGATCCTTCGGCGGAGCTCGGCCTGTCGCAGCAAGGCAAATGCTTCCTCGGCGGCATCATGGACCATGCGACAGCGCTGGCGGCCATTACCAACCCCACCGTCAACTCCTACAAGCGAATCAATGCGCCGCGCACGACATCGGGTGCTACCTGGTCGCCGAACACCGTCACCTGGACAGGCAACAACCGGACCCACATGGTTCGTGTTCCGGGTCCGGGCCGTTTCGAGCTCCGGCTTCCCGATGGCGCGGTCAATCCCTATCTGCTCCAGGCCGTCATCATCGCTGCTGGCCTCAATGGTCTGGCCAACCGATCCGATCCCGGTCCCTGCTCGAACCTCGACATGTATGCGGAAGGCCATCTGGCGACCCATGCAAAACGCCTGCCGCTGAACCTGCTCGACGCTTTGCGTGCCTACGATGATGATGCGGTTCTCAAGGCTTCGTTGGGCGAAGAATTCTCGAAGGCCTATCTCAAGCTGAAAAACCGGGAATGGTATGCCTATGCGTCTCATTTCACCGAATGGGAAAGGGCCAACACGCTCGACATTTGACGGTTGGATGGTATTGGCTGTCGCGATTGGAATTGGGTGCCGCAAAAAAACCAATAGCATTTGGTTCAGGTGATGAAACCGGCTTGCATTGCGCCGGTTTTGTCGCAAAGAGAGGCTGTCAATTCGCGAGGGAGAGGCGAGGCTGACGGTAACCCAAAGGCACCGGCTAGGTGTCGCCAACAATCGAGCGGACCATTTCTGAAAGACGCCCCATGAAAAGCTATGTTCTGACTGTCACCTGCGTGTCCACCCGCGGCATTGTCGCTGCGATATCGGGTTTTCTGGCGGACAAGGGTT
>NZ_JAUOZU010000009.1 GCF_030551875.1 Fluviirhizobium alvei
TGCGGCCAGCGATGGAGACGGTGGATAGTTTCATTGGTGTTCTCCTTGCATCGAGCGTCAGGCGCTCCTCATCTTGTGAACTGCTGCAGGAATGTCTGCGACAGCATCGTTCAGCTAAGCCGGCGCCAAAGTTCGGCGATCTTCTGCTCAATCTCATCCGGTTGACGGGCGGTACCATATCCGATTTCACATATGTCGCGACCTGGCAGGGCTTCGTATACGTTGCTTTCGTGATCGACGCCTTCTCCCGCCGCATCGTTGGCTGGCGGGCAAGCCGGACGGCGCAAGCGGGTTTTGTCCTCTACGCACTGGACCAGGCACTCCATGATCGGCGGCCCATCCATCGCGGCGGGCTCATGCACCATTCCGACAGGGGCGTGCAATACGTGTCGATCAAGTATTCCTGGCGGAGGCGGGCATCGAGCAGTCTGTCGGAAGCGTCGGCGACAGTTACGACAATGCTCTCGCAGAAACGATCAACGGCCTTTACAAGGCAGAGGTCATCCATCGACGAGGACCATGGTGCAACTCCGAAGTGGTAGAGTTCGCCACACTCGAATGGGTCGACTGGTTCAACCACCGACGTCTTCTGGAACCCATCGGAAACATCCCGCCAGCAGAGGCAGAAGAACGATGCTACGGCATGCTGGACGCGCCGGCCATGGCGGCATAGCTTAAACCAAACGGTCTCCGGCAAACCCGGGGCGGTTCAATGCTTGTGTGAGGCTAAACACCTAGCAGGCTGTTGAAAAAGGCTCTCGCCTGATGGGGCTGGGGGTGATGCACTGAATCAACGGGCTTCGGGGATGATAGAATGCGCGGCGGAGATATGTCGCCAAGCTGCTCGCGAACAGTTGGATCAGCGCTGGCTTGCGCAATATCGCAAGGAGTATCTCGGGGAGTTTCAGAAAGTAGCTGAGATGGATTTGATCGGCCCTCAATCCGACGCGCCGGAGGCATAGCCGCACGCTGCCGGCGAAAGAAACCTGTCTGGTCCCATCGGACTGCTGAACGCGTTAGCCTCGTTGGACCCGGTAATACGATTATCGTCTACTCACCAACGCTTTGCTGATCCGCCCATATCATCCCTGCAGCATTGAAAGAGGTGATGCCGATGCCGTCGAACATGTCCGTCGTCGAATGATTTGAGACTTTTTGGGCTTTGGAAGAGTGGAGTTTCCGGCTCGGTTTGCGGGTTGATCTAAGCTGCTTTGGTCTGGTGGTTCAAGCGGCGCTGTTTGATGGTGTCGCGTTTGATCCTTTCGCGTTCGAGCAGGATGGTATGGCCGCGCCCGAGATAGACGTCGGCGGGCGTGAGATTGTCGAGGCTCTCGTGGTATCGTCGGTGATTGTAATGCTCCACGAAGGCCGCGATCTGGGCTTCGAGGTCTTCCTTGAAGAAGTAGTTTTCCAGCAAAATGCGGTTCTTCAACGTCTGATGCCAGCGTTCGATTTTCCCTTGTGTCTGCGGATGGCCGGGAGCGCCGTGAACCTGGTTGATCTTGTATGTCTCCAGCCATTCACCGAGATCGGCAGCGACGTAACACGGGCCGTTGTCGGACAGCAGGCGCGGCCGGTGCTCCACCTTGACCTTGTCGCAGCCTGAGGCGGCCAGCGCCAAGTCGAGCGTGGCTGTGACATCATCTACCTTCATGCTGGTGCATAGCTTCCAGGCGATGATGTATCGGGAATAATCGTCGAGAATGGTCGACAGGTAGAACCATCCCCAGCCGATGACCTTCAGATAGGTGAAGTCGGTTTGCCACATCTCGTTCGGCCGCGTGGTCTTGTCCTTGAACTCGTCATGGGTCTTGATGACGATATAGGCCGGGGACGTGATCAGGTCATGGGCCTTGAGCAGGCGGTAGACCGAAGCCTCTGAGACGAAATAGCTTTCCGTGTCGGTGAACTTCACCGCCAGCTCGCGCGGCGACAGGTCGGCGTGATCGAGCGCCATGGTGACGATCCGGTCCCGGACATCGTCGGGGATGCGGTTCCACACCTGTGACGGCGCGGATGTTCGGTCCTCCAGCCCCTCGACGCCATGGGTCATGAACCGATCATACCAGCGATAGAAGGTTGGCCTGGGAATGCCGAGCTTGTCGAGTGTCTGCGTGGCCGACAGATGAGACTGCTCGACCAACCGGATGATTTCCAGTTTCTCTGAGGCGGGGTATCTCATTCTTCGTCGCCCCCATCCCCGATCATGCTTTTTTTGAGCAGGCGGTTCTCCAGAGTGAGGTCGGCTAGCGCCTCCTTCAGGTCGCGGCTCTCCTTACGCAGCGCTTTCACCTCGTCACTCGTTGCTGAACGGGAGGTATCGCCTGCAAGGCGCTTCTTGCCAGCTTCGAGGAATTCCTTGGACCAGCTATAATACAAGCTCTCGGCGATCCCTTCACGGCGGCAGATCGCGGCAATGCTGTCCTCACCGCGCAAGCCTTCCAGCACGATGCGGATTTTTTCTTCGGCTGAATGGTGCTTGCGCGTCGCGCGGCGGATGTCCTTGATCGTTTTCTCTGCCGCCGATGTCTGCGGCCCGGATTTTTGTCTCATCTTCGCTTCCTTTGATAGAGCTACGATGAGCCGAAAATCCTCTCTTCTCAATTAAGCCAGTTTGGTCTCGAAGGCGCTGATCCTGGACACCTTGCCGCTTCGACCCTGCCATGGCCGGCGATGATCACATTGTCGACGGTTGCGATGACGGGACTGACGAATCCGAATTTGCTGATCGATGACGCAATCATCCTCAGCTGCTTCTTCGAATGCGTTCTGGCGTTCTTTGGGTGAGACCTTAAAATGTCGATATCGACGAGCTTGACTTCCAGCATGACACCTCTATCCTAAATTGCAGAAAATCTTCAGAAACACGTCTCCCGTGCCTGTACTGTTTCTGCTGGTTGCGCCGAGATCGTCCCGGCACTGCGTCGCTGGAGTTTTGCTACAGCGCGTTTTTCCAGAAAATGGAACCCGGCTGATGACACCGTGCCGGTTTTTGACTGAACTTCGGCGCTTGATGGATTTGCGGATCGATTAAGCTTTTGGCCGTTTGGCTTCTCTGGGCGATGTCATACTTTTCCGCAGTTCTCTCGCTTTCCCTGTATTTTTCCCTGTTTTTGGCAAGGCGCGAACGGAGACCGGTTCGAAGCCGACTGTCTCTTGCACCATTCTTTCCTTGAAAAGATGTTAGTTCTGGACATCGCCTCGCATTGGCCAGCTCCGTTTCAGTTGAATTGCCGGAGAAAGCGCGTTCCCATGCCGAAAAAACACATTCTCCAGATCAAGCAACAGATGATACTCTGATTGCCAGTTGTGCCATAAGGCTGCTTAGGAGAGCAGGTGACGCGCTCCTGCAAATGACCCCGAGCTGGAGGATGCCCGCTGGTTCGGAAGGTGCCGACGAAATTGCATTCCATAGACAGGGTGTATCAGTCGGAAAAGCCGTAGGGCGTGTCGGTGCGGCGATAGTTGTCGGGAAGGATCTGGCGGCCGATCGGCGGTTCTGAACGCGACCGGCAATCGGTGCGCTGGCAGAGCCGACAGGTAATGCCGATGGGTGTCGGGGTCGTGGTCGCGGCCTGCTGGTTGAAATAGACGAGGCGATCGGCAAAACTCGCCTCACAGACCAGAGCTACTGCTCTCGTAACGGTCGGCAGCCCAAAACCGCCGCCGCCGGAACTGACGGTGCGGGCAATGGAGACGAAGCGCTGGCCGTCCGGCAGTTCGAGAAGCTGTGTTAGCACCGTACGAGGCTTCGCGAAGGCCTGGTGCAGACTCCAGAGCGGACAGCCGCCGCCATGGCGGGCGAAGGGGAAGTTGGCGCTGTCGAGCCGTTTCGACACATTGCCGGCGGCATCGACGCGGATGAAGAAGAACGGTACCCGCTCCTGTCCCGGCTTCTGCAGTGTCGTCAGGCGGTGGGCCGTCTGTTCGAAGCTGGTGCCGAAATGCCGCGCGATCGCCTCGACATCATATTTGCGCGTATCGACCATCCGGACAAAGGCGGTGTAGGGCATGATGATGGCGCCGGCGCAATAGGCCGCGACCGCGCGGTGCGCGAGGCGGGCCGCACTTTCGGACTTCAGATTGCCCTCATCGACCGTTTTCAGGATCTCTTCGCCGAACTCGATATAGGCGAGCTGCTGGGCGAGCTGGAAATTCTGGCTGGCAGTGTCGAGACTGTCGTCGAGGAGCACCTCGCGCCGGTGCCAATCGAGCCGTCTGAGGCTGCCGGTCATGACCTCGACCGGCAGGCGCCTGACCGTCAAGGCATGCTTCTGCTTGAAGTAGGCGCTGAAACCACCGGCCTGCTGAACGGCATTGGCAAGTTTCTCGGCGGCGGTATCGAGAAGCGGAAAACAGTTGCGGCGTGCGGTGAGGAAGCCGCGCACCGCCGCGACGGGATCGGCTCCCATCTCGATGCCCTGGTCGGCGGCGACCTGTCGCTGGTCGGCGAGCACGAACTGGGCTTCCTTGTAAGCGGTGTAAAGGCGCAGCATTGCCTCGGTGAAACCGGGGAAACTGCTGAGCACATCGGCCACTTCGAGCGGCGACACATCGCTTTCGGCAAAAATCGGATCGCGCATGGCAACCCGCAGCCGCTCGGTCAGCTCTCCGCCATGATCTTCGAGTGCGGAAGCGAGATCGATCTTGTAGGCCTTGACAAGCCGCAGCAGCACTTCCGCCGTCACCGGACGCTGGTTGCGTTCGATCAGTGCGATATAGGAGGGCGAGATCTGGAGATCGTTCGCCATCTGGGCCTGGGTAATGCCCATGTCCTTGCGCAGGCGACGCAGACGGGGGCCGATATAGTTTCCGAGCTTTTCCATACTAACATTACAACATTACAGAATTTGTTTGTAAAGATATACAACGTCACACCGACAGGCCTTCCGGAGCGTGATCGGGCAGGCTATCCCGGCTTCATCGAACATGAACTCGCGGAGATGACCATGTCTTACCAGACCTACCTCGAAGAAGCCTCCAAGCTGATCGGCAAGAGCAACAACATGTCGGGCATCTCGGCCGAAGCCGTCGCTCGCATGCGCCTGCAGAACCGTTTCCGCACCGGGCTTGATATTGCCAAGTACACCGCCAAGATCATGCGGGCCGACATGGCTGCCTATGATCTCGACCACGCCAAGTACACCCAGTCGCTCGGCTGCTGGCACGGTTTCATCGCCCAGCAGAAGGTCATCTCGATCAAGAAGCATTTCGGCACAACCGACCGTCGTTACCTCTACCTCTCGGGCTGGATGGTTGCTGCGCTGCGCTCGGAGTTCGGCCCGCTGCCGGACCAGTCCATGCATGAAAAGACCTCGGTTCCGGCCCTCGTCGAAGAACTCTACACCTTCCTGCGTCAGGCCGATGCCCGCGAACTCGGCATGCTGTTCCGCGATATCGATGCCGCCCGCAACGCCGGTGACGAAGTCAAGGAACGTCAGCTCCTCGACAAGGTCAACAACTACCAGACCCATGTCATCCCGATCATCGCCGACATCGACGCCGGTTTCGGCAATGCAGAGGCAACCTACCTGCTCGCCAAGAAGATGATCGAAGCCGGCGCCTGCGCGCTGCAGATCGAAAACCAGGTCTCGGACGAAAAGCAGTGCGGCCACCAGGATGGCAAGGTCACCGTTCCGCACGAGGATTTCGTCGCCAAGATCCGCGCCTGCCGCTATGCCTTCCTCGAACTTGGCGTCGATGACGGCATCATCGTTGCCCGCACCGACTCGCTCGGCGCCGGCCTCACCAAGCAGATCGCTTTCTCCGCTAAGGAAGGCGACATCGGCGACCTTTACAACTCCTACCTCGATTGCGATGACGTCACCGGCCAGACCCCGTCGAACGGCGATGTCCTCATCACCCGTGGCGGCCGCACCCTGCGTCCGAAGCGCCTGCCGTCGAACCTCTACCAGTTCCGCGAAGGCACCGGTGCTGACCGTTGCGTTCTCGATTGCATCAACGCAATCAACAACGGCGCCGACCTGCTCTGGATCGAAACCGAAAAGCCGCATGTCGAGCAGATCGCTTCGATGATGGACAAGATCCGCGACGTCATCCCGACGGCCAAGCTGGTCTACAACAATTCGCCGTCCTTCAACTGGACGCTGAATTTCCGCCAGCAGGTCTTCGATGCCTGGCAGAAGGAAGGCAAGGACGTTTCGGCCTACGATCGCGCCAAGCTGATGAGCGTCGATTATGACGAAAGCGAACTGGCCAAGGAAGCTGACGAGCGTATCCGCACCTTCCAGGCCGATGCTTCCATGCGCGCCGGCATCTTCCATCACCTGATCACGCTGCCGACCTACCACACCGCGGCTCTGTCGACCGACAATCTTGCCAAGGAATATTTCGGCAGCCAGGGCATGCTCGGCTATGTCGCCAACGTCCAGCGTCAGGAAATCCGTCAGGGTATCGCCTGCGTCAAGCACCAGAACATGTCTGGTTCCGATATCGGCGACGACCACAAGGAATATTTCGCTGGCGAAGCCGCGCTGAAGGCCGGTGGCATCCACAACACGATGGGCCAGTTCGCTGCCTGATCGTAAAGACGCAACAAGTTATGTGGGCGGTGAAAACCGCCCACTTTGCGTTTGATGAAAGCATGGAATGGGTGCCTGCAACGAGGCGCCCGATCAATCATCGACGCTTGGTATCAGTCTTCCGAAAGGTGCCGCTGGGCGGATGCCTTGACATGGCCGACATGGGTCAGCAGGCCGGAAATCACGACCGGATCGACATCCGCCATCATTTCCTTGATCCAGCGCTCATGGGCATCTGCCATGCCCTCGAAATAGCTGCGCCCCTTGTCCGTCAGGCGGGCCACAGTCACACGCTTGTCATCCGGCAGGCGTTCCCGAATGATGGTGCCGTCTGCCTCTAGCCGTTCGACAAGCCCCGTGACATTGCCATTGGTCACCATCGTCCGGCTTGAAAGTTCCCCGAGCCGAAGTCCGTCCTTCTCCCGGTAAAGCTGCGCCAGAAGGTCGAATTGCGGCAGGGTCGCGCCGAACTCGCTGCGCAGCCGGCGGCGGATCTCCTGCGACATCAGTTTCGTCGTCGCCAGAAGCCGCAGCCACAGCTTCAGTTCCTGTTTCTTGCCCTCCTGGGCGTCGCTGACAACGAATTCGAGATCCATCTTGGTTCCGTCTTCTACTATATTTCCGGTCCCTAACTGATGGAAGTGCAACTCTGCGTCAAGTGAAATCCTTGAGGCCTGAAACAGTTGCCATCGGCTTGTGCCAGGCGCCGATGGCGGGGTTGTTGTTTGCTGTCAGCCGGCCAGCATCCGCGCCAGCAGGAAGCCGGAACCCGCACCGGTTCCGGCACCCGGCCATGTTGCGGCGCCGCACATGTAAAGCCCGTCGATCGGGCTCTTGTAGCGCGAATAGCCTGCGACCGGCCGGAACAGGAAATTCTGGTCGAGATGGTGCGAACCCGACAGGCTGTCGCCGCCGATAAGATTGGGGTTTTCCCGCTCGAGATCGACAGGCGACCAGACCGACCGACCACGGACCAACCCGCCAAGACCCGGCGCATAGGCCTCGATGATCTTGAGCACGCGATCGGCGTAGGCTTCCTTGGCGGAGGCCCAGTCGGTCACCGTGATCTCGCCCGCTGCATCGCCTTTGATATCGGCGGGCAGCACGCGCACCTGCACCCAGAGCACATGTTTGCCATCCGGGGCGCGCGACGGATCGAGGGCCGTCGGTTGGCCGACAACGAGCGCCGGTTCGCGCGGTAGCAGTCCGGAGATCGCCTCGTCATAGACCCGGTTCATCATCGAGAGGTTGGGGGCGATATGGACATAGGCGTAGGATTTGAGCGCCGGTGACGCAGCCCAGTCCGGCAGGCGATCGAGCGTCAGGTGGATCATCATGGCGCCTGGTCCGGAGCGATAGGCTTTCAGCCCTTCCGAGAAGCGCGCCGGCAACGAGGCGGCTGGCACCATGCCGCCGAACAGGATTTTCGGATGTACGTTGGAAATCACGGCCTTGCGCGCGGTCAGCCGTCTTCCGTCGCACAGGACCACGGTCTTTGCCCGACCCTGCGAGAGTTCGATCGATTGAACCGGGGCATTGAGAAGAAGCGTGCCGCCCTTGGCCAGCAGCAGGCCCGACATGGCCTTGATGATCGTATCGGCACCGCCGGAACCGATGACCATGCCGAAGGCCTGGTTGGTCATGGTCTCGAGATAGGGAAACAGCGCGCCGCCGGCGGCATCCGGCGGAAAATCGAGATGCAGTCCCCAGGCAGCCATCATCGCCTTCAGCTTTTCATTGTCGAAATGGCGATCGAGAAAGCCGCGCGGCGAAGACATAAGCAGACGCAGGAGATCGTGAAGCAGCGGCAGGCCGCCGGCACGCCAGGCTTTCCACACCGTTTTCACGCTGGCGAAGGAGGGCATCGGCGCGCCCAGAAGCCCGAAGAGATGCGGCGCCATGGTGCCAAAGGCCGACGACATGGAGGCGAAGCTTTCCGCATCCCTGGACGAAAGGGCGGCAATGGCGCTCCGGTTCGCCGCAGCGTCGGTTCCAATCCCGAGATGGGTCCCATCGGGAAACACGCTCGCAAAACAGTGCGGCGCCGGCACGAATTTCAACCCGTGCGCGGCAAGATCGCCGGCATAGAGCTGGTGGAAGGCTGAACCGGCAAACATCGAAAGGTTCATGGCGCAGAGGTCGTGCCTGAAGCCGGGCTCGATGAGTTCCTCGGTCTTGACGGCGCCGCCGGCGGTCGGCTTGGTCTCGACAACGGCGACTTTCCAGCCCTTTGTTGCGAGATGGATCGCTGCGGCCAGCCCATTGTGGCCGGCGCCCACGATCACGGCATCGAATTCAGACATAGGATCCCCCGATTTTCGGAATTATTTTTGTATGCATACATTTTTCCAAAACAGGCTCAAGCCCAATCTCATTGCCTGGCGGGTATTCATGGGTCGAAATCCGCCAGAAGGAAGTGTTAATAGTGCAATTGATGGACGGTTTGTCGCGCGCATGCTGAGATGGAGTGCAAGAATCGCATCATGAAAATGCTTGCATTTACATATTTTATGAAATAGCGTTTCCGGTAATGCAGGACCTTGCCGGCAGTCCGGCCGGCCACCTGCTGCCAACAAGGGGAACGCCATGGCAAACTCGCTCAATCAACTCGCTGCCGGCCTGCTGACGGGCTCGGTCAAGGTCGTCGATCTCACTGCGCCGCTCGGCCCTGAGACGCCGGTTCTTTATCTGCCGCCACAGTTCGGCAAGAATACGCCGAACGTCAAGGTCCATACCATTTCCGCCTATGACCAGGACGGTCCGTTCTGGGCCTGGAACTGGCTTGAGCTCGGCGAACATACCGGTACCCATTTCGATGCGCCCTGTCACTGGATCACCGGCAAGGACAATCCGCAGAACACGACCGACACCATTCCGCCGCAGAATTTCGTCGCGCCCGTCAATGTCATCGACCGGTCGAAAGAGGCTGCAGCCGATCCGGACTATCTCCTGACTGTCGACAGCATCAAGGAGTGGGAAGCCGAGAACGGCGAGATCGAGGCCGGCACCTGGGTTCTCATGCGCACCGACTGGTACAAGCGCAACGGCTCCACCGAGACCTTCCTTAATGCCGATGAGAATGGCCCCCATTCGCCGGGTCCGACGGCAGAAGCGATCGAATATCTTCTGTCGAAGGGCATCATCGGCTGGGGCCAGGAGACGATCGGAACCGATGCCGGTTCCGCTGGCGGCATGAACCCGCCGTTCCCTGCGCACAATCTCATGCACAAGGCCAACAAATACGGCCTCGCCAGCCTGTCGAATCTCGACCAGCTGCCTGCCAAGGGTGCAATCCTCATTGCCGCGCCGCTGAAGCTGGTCAAGGGCACCGGTTCGCCGGTGCGTGCCCTGGCGCTGATCGCCTGATTGCAGCAAAGGCGGCGGACAAGGTTCGCCGCCTCTTGCCTGCAGGCTCTTTCTTTCTCACCATGGAAGCTGCCGGGAGCGCCATGCGTTCGCTGGCTTTACGTCTGGAGGCGACCCATGAGCGTTCCCGATTACATCGTCGTTGGTTCCGGCATCAATGCGCTGGTGGCCGCTGCCATGCTCGGCAAGAAGGGCAAGAAGGTTCTGATGCTGGAGCGTAACGCCCAGCTCGGAGGCTGCTTGCGCACGGAAGAAGCGACCGTCCCCGGCTTCGTCCATGACGTGATGGCAACGACCATGGTGCTCTTCATGACATCGCCGGCCTTTGCTGCGCTAGGCAAGGATCTGGAAGCGCGAGGCCTCGAATTCTGCCATTCGGCTCTGCCCACGGGGGTTCTGCGTCCGGACGGAACGCATGCCATCCTCAGCATGAAGCGCGAAGACAACATTGCCCGCTTCGACGCTCTCGCGAGCGGCGATGGCCAGGCGTTCGATCGCGAGATGAACCGTTTCGGCGGCAATGCCGGCTTCGTTTTCGGGCTCCTGGGTGGCAATCTCTGGTCGATGGCAACCGCAAAACTGGTAGCGAAGGAAGCCTGGAAACGCGGCCTCAAGGGCTTGGCCGCCTTCTTTGGCGAAGCCTTGGCTCCCGCGCGCGGCTATCTCGAAACCACCTACCGCTCCGAAGAAATGAGGGCGCTCTGGGCGCCTTGGGCTCTGCATTGCGGGCTCGGTCCGGAGAGCAGCTATTCGGCCGAGATGACCAAGGTGATCGGCTTTGCGATCGAACTTGCGGGCTGCCCGATCGTGAAGGGCGGTGCTGCCAATCTCGTCAAGGCATTCGAGCGCCTGATCCGCGACCAGGGCGGGGAAATCCTGACCGGCGCCGATGTCGACCAGGTGACGGTTGGGGCAGGCGGACGCGCTTCCGGCGTCGTTCTCGCCGATGGCCGCAAGTTCACCAGCAAATCGGGCGTCATCGCCTCCATGACCCCGGACCAGATCTATACCCGTCTTTTGAAATCGGCGCCAACGCCGCTTCCGGAAAGTGTTTCGGATGGTTTAAAAACCTACCGATACGGCAAGGGCAACATGCAGATCCATTACGCCCTGAAAGAAGCGCCGCGCTGGAAGGCAGGCGAAGAACTCGGCAAGGTCGCCCTCCTGCATCTGACGCCGGGGCTGGATGGCGTATCGAAATCGTCCAACGAGGCGGAGCGCGGCATGCTTCCCGCCGAGCCGACGGTTTGCGTTGGACAGCCGACTTCGTTTGATCCGAGCCGGGCGCCGGAAGGGCAATCCATCCTCTGGCTTCAGTTGCCAGACACGCCGCGCTTCATCAAGGGCGATGCAGCCGGCGAACTGGATTGCCCGACCGATGGTCGCTGGACCGAGGCTCTGCGCGAATCCTTTGCCGATCGCGTCGAAAACATGCTGCGCCACCATATAGAGAATTTCGACGAAGCGGTGATTGCCCGCCGCGTCTATTCGCCCGCCGATCTCGAAACCATGAACATGAATCTGGTCGGCGGCGACCCCTACGGTGGATTCTGCGGGCTGGACCAGTTTTTCCTCTGGCGTCCGTTCAAGAGACCGAATAACCACATGACGCATGTGCCGGGGCTCTATCATATCGGAGCGTCCACCCATCCGGGGCCCGGCCTTGGCGGAGGATCTGGCTTCTTGCTGGCATCCTCATTGAAGTAACGAGGAGCAACGCGGGATGGAGAACGGTTTTTCCGGCGAGGTTCTCGGGCCGCCCGGCTCCGAGGACGGTCGCATGCCGAGCCTCGGCGAAATGGGGCTCAACCACTTTGCGCCCTACATCATGAACCGGATCATGGCGCGCTGGAACGCCAACCTGGCCGATGAATTGCGCGCGCGCGACATCACGACGGCCAAGATGCGGGCGCTTGCCGTCCTTTCGGTCTCGACATCGCTGACGATCAATGAACTCTCTGTCTTCGGCGTGACGGAACAGTCGACCATGAGCCGCACGGTGGATTCTCTCGAAGAGCAGGGGCTGATCAGCCGTACGCCGCGTGCTGACGATCTGCGTGTGCGCGATGTTTCCATCACCGAGGAAGGCCGTAACGTCTTCAACGAAATCTGGCCGCTGATGTATGATGGTTTGCGCCAGATGTTTCGCGACATCGATGACGACGAATATCGTGCCTTTCTCACCACTTTGCACAAGATCCTGCGCAACGTCCGCAAGAACGAGATCTGAGCGGTCAAGCCATACCGATTTGCCGCCGCGCGTATAAACATCAAGGCCGCCCGAAAGGGCGGCCTTGATCATTCAGAGCGTCGCCACCGTTTTCAGTGCACCATCGAGCGCCGTGCCGTTTTCATCGAGCAGAGCTGCCTGCCGCAACCGGCGCATCCAAGCGGCGCCATCCTCGCGGTCAGCGAGTTTCGGCAAGGCCGACATCACGCGATCGAACTTGGAGAGGCCGCGCGAATGGGTATCCGAATAGCCCTTCACGAGCCGGCGGTTACCGAGAATCTCGACAGCCAGATCATAGTTTTTCGGCAGCAACCGCAGCGCTTCGCCAACCCACGCCTGGCGATGTTCGGTCTCGATGGCATGGCGCAGGCTGCCGCGTCGGAACCGGCGCAGCGCCGAGACGAAATAGAGCCCGGTGAACCAGAACAGCGTACCGGTCTTGACGCGACGACCCTTGTCGATCCGGCGATTGAGCCAGTTGAACAGTCCGGGCCTGTTCTCGATCCAGCGTCCGAGCGCTTTGGGCAGCGTGCCGCAAACTTCTTCCATCCGCGGATGCATATATTCGGTGGTGTAGAGAAGCTGGTCGGCCTTGACGCCGACTTCCTTCTTCACGCGGTCGAAGCGCGTGGCTCGTGTCTTCAAATCGGCGACCCGGATGACGTCGTCATAGGCCATGGCGATCGCCACATATTTGGCAGCCTGTGCAGTAAAGGCAAAATCCTTGGCTTCGCCGCCATTGGTCCTGTCGGCACTGTAAAGCCGGGCGACCTCATCGAGATATTCATTGGCATAGGCCGGATCCTGGAAATCGGTCAACTTCTTAACGCCGGCATAGAGCATGGCATGGATGGTTGCCGGAAACTCGTTGCGGATGCGGGCAAGCAGCTTGTCGAGGGCCGGATGACCCGCCTTGGCCGGTAGTGGTGCGAATGTCTTGCCCGGCTCGGCCGAGAGCTTGTCGTTACCGCCCTTGAGCACGCGCTCATAGGCGGCATTGAAGGCGCGCAGACTGGCTTCCACACCCTTGCCGCCTTTGCGCACGGTGGCTTCGAAAGCCTCCTTCGTGAAGGGCAGGGCGCCTGAGGCGCAAAGGGCGCCGAACATCGAGGCCGAAATCACGCTGCCATTTTTCACCGCCAGCGTATCCATGTCGAAAGCGATCGTCTTTTTCGCGGCAAAATCGGTGGCATCGACAACCACAGTCGGGTTGCCGGTGCCATCACCCGGCTTCTCCTTTTCGCCCACCGCATAGGAACGGTGCGTAGACGCGATCAGCATCGTTTTTTCAGGGGTGACGAGGCCGCGCAGCACCGAGCGTCCGGCTTCCATCAGCTCGGCGGCGAGCACGACATCGACATCGCCTGGTGTCGGCATCAGCGCTAGCACCGGTTCCACACCCTCGCGGGCTTTCAGAAGTTCGAGATAATAGATGGTGGCGCCGGTTCTCTGGGCGACACCGGGAACCGAGGTGGTCTGCGCCACCCAGCCTTCACCTTCGGCGAGATCGACGATCCAGTCAGCGAGGACGCCGCCGCCCTGTCCACCCATGGCGAGAATGGCAAGCGCCAGCGGCTTGTCCTGAGACAGCATGGCAGACGTGTTTTCGACATGTACGTTCATGATGCTGTCCCCTCAATCTGCAAATACGATGCGGCCGGCGTCGCGGCGCTTCTGTAGCCAGCCGATGACGGCTGCGCGGATACGGTGGGCAAACCGGTCCCAACCGGTCGGATTGTGGATGACGTCGGCGCGATAGAAGGAAGGACAGAGGACGGCTGCCTCCGAGACCTCGCCGCAATTGCCGCAACCGACGCAGGAATTGTCGATCGCCGCGACCGGATCGTCCTTGAGCGGGTCGTCCGTATGCTTGACCGACAGCGACGGGCAGCCGGACAAACGGATACAGGCGTGATCGCCCGTGCAGACATCCTCGTCGACGCCGAACCGTTCCTTGACCATGCGCTTACCGTCCTTGACGGCTTTCGCAAATTGCGGCTTCACGCGGCGCTGCTTGTTCAGCATGCATTCCGAGGAGGCGACGATGATCTTCGGTCCCGGTTCCTTTGTCGTCAGCGCTTCCTTCAGCGTGTCGCGCATCTTGGCCACATCATAGGTGCGGTCGATCTGGCGCACCCAGGTCGCTCCGATACCCTTGACCGCATTGACGATGGAATTGTTGGTCTTGCGTCGCGGATTGAGCGCTCGCGAGGACATGATGTCCTGACCGCCCGTTGCCGCTGAGTAGTAATTATCGACGACAAGAATGACACCGTCCTGCTTGTTGAAGACGGCATTGCCGACCGAGGTTGCCAGGCCATTGTGCCAGAAGCCGCCATCACCCATGACGGAAATCGAACGCTTGCCGGCTTCGACATTGAAAGCGGATGCGGAGGCCGGCCCGAGCCCGTAACCCATCGTCGTGCCGCCGATATTGAAGGGCGGCAGGATGGAGAAGAGATGGCAGCCGATATCGGCCGAGACGTGATGTTCTCCCAGTTCCTTTTCGACAAGCTTCATGGCGGCGAAGATCGGGCGTTCCGGGCAACCGGTGCAGAAGCCGGCCGGCCGCGGCGGTACGACCTCGGCAAGGGCCTTGACCTTCGGATCCGAAAGCACCGGCTCGGGATTGGGAACCGGCGGTCGATTGCCAAGAAGGGCAGGGGCATGGGTTTCGATGAAGGTGCCGAAACCCTTGATGAGAACCGGCGTCGTATATTCACCGCCGAGCGGCAGCACGTCCTTGCCGGAGATCTTTGTCGCGATATCGCGGCGACGGAAAAGCGCATGCAGCGTGTGCTCGATATATTCGGGAGCGCCTTCCTCGACCATGAGGATTGCCTTCTTGCCCTCGGCAAAGGCGATCAGCTCCTCATCCACCATCGGATAGGAGACGTTCATGACATAGAGCGGAACCCGGCAGTTGCCATAGACATCGGCCAGCCCGAGATGCTGGAGCGCCCGCATGGCACCATTATAGACGCCACCCTGAAGCACGATGCCGATTTCGCCCTCGTCGGGACCGAAGAACTCGTTAAGCCGGTTTTCGCGAACGAAGTTGACAGCGGCCGGCCAGCGCTTTTCGAGCTTTTCCTTCTCGTGCACGAAAGAGGCCGGCGGCAGCACGATGCGATTGACGTCACGGCGCGGATTTTCGAGCGCTTCCTTGAGCGTATATTCGGGACGCTTGTTGTCCTTGGCGACAAAATGGCCGTGGACATGGCAGGACCGGATGCCGACCTGCAGCATGACCGGCGTGTTCGAGGCTTCGGAAAGCTCGAAGCCCTTTTCGACAGCCTCGACGATCGACGGCAGGTTCGGCCGCGGCGTCATCAGCCACATCTGCGATTTCATCGCAAAGGCGTGGCTGCGTTCCTGCATGATCGAGGAACCTTCGCCAAAATCCTCGCCGATGATGATGAGAGCGCCGCCTGTCACCCCGCCTGAGGAAAGATTGGAAAGCGCATCGGAAGCAACGTTGGTTCCTGCCGTCGATTTCCAGGTGACCGCACCGCGCACGGGATACATGACGGAGGCCGACAGCATGGCTGCCGCTGCGGCCTCGGAGGCGGACGTCTCGAAATGGATGCCGAGTTCTTCCATGACATCCTTGGCATCAGCCAGAACGTCCATCAGGTGCGAGATCGGTGAACCCTGATAGCCGCCGACATAGGACACGCCCGATTGCAGCAGCGCTTTCGTAATGGCGAGAATGCCCTCGCCACGGAAGATGTCGCCATCCTTGAGTTTCAGATCCTCAACTTCACGTGCGAATGATCGCTCTGCCATGACGTTCCCCATCTTGTTGGCAATTTGTATGCAAATGCATATAATGCCAGTTCGAATGTGTCAATTGCATAAATCGACGCCGATCAAGCGCCTATTCCCCCTGAATTATACGTGTTGAAAAATATTCCGATACATATTTAATTCGAAAATCCGCCTTCGCACCTCTTGTCAAAGGCCAATTTTTCATTTTAAGTTTAAAACAATCAAAAATCCGGAAGAGACCGGAATTCCGCAAGGGGAACGAAGGAGTCCAACATGACTGACATTACGCGTCGTGGCGTACTGGGGCTGGGTGCAGCAACGGTGCTGACAAGCATTCTTGCAGGCCGTCTGCCCGTGCAGGCCGCCGAAACCGATACGCTGACCATTGCCTTCAATGCCAATCTGCCGTCTTTCGACGGCACGGTTGGTCTTTCGGGCGTCAATCCCGCCATCCAGGCGATCTATCGCTCGATCTACGATCAGTATATCGGCCAGAAGCCGGATCTCGCCTTCGAGCCTGGCCTCCTGACGGCCTGGGGCTGGAACGACGACAAGACGCAGGTATGGATGGATGTGCGCGAAGGCGTAAAGTGGCACGACGGGTCCGATTTCACCCCGGAAGATGTCGTCTGGTCGCTGACGCGCGCCGCCAAGCCTGAAACCGGTAACCCGGTCGCCAGCGTCTGGGCCGGCATCGGCAACTATAAGGTTGAAGGATCGCGGATCACCGCCGATGTGCTGGCATTCGATCCGACCATCTTCAAATGGATGGCGTTCCTCACCGGCTACGTTCTGCCCAAGGCCTATTATGAAAAGGTTGGCGCTGAAGGGTTCGAAAAGAAGCCGATCGGCACGGGCCCCTACATGTTCGACGCTTACGAGGGCAATTCCTTCCTGCGCCTCAAGGCCAACCCGAACTATTGGGGCGGCAAGCCGGCGTTTGAGACCGTGATCTTCAAGTTCGTGACCGATGCGACGAGCCGCGTCGCCGAAATCGAATCCGGTTCGTCCGACGTGACCCTCGAAATTCCCTTCGAGGAATTCGACCGCCTGAAGGAGATGGAAGGCCTGGCCGGCGTCTCGTCCCCGATCTCCGATATCGGCATGATCTTCATCACCAATGTCGAGCCGATGCTGGACAAGAATGTGCGTCTGGCCGCCCACCATGCCATCGACAAGGCCGGTATCGTCAAGAAGCTCCTGCGCGGCTATGGCGTGCCGATCGATACGCTCGAAGCACCGGAATATGCGGCTTTCGATCCGTCCATCAAGGTCGAGTACAATCCCGACAAGGCTGTCGAACTGCTCGCAGCCTCGGGCTTCTCGAAGGAAAATCCGGTCAAGTTCAAGATCCAGACCACCCGCGGCCTCAAGCCGAAGGACTATGAGATGATCCAGGCGATCGTCGGCATGTGGCGTAAGGTCGGCATCGAGGCGGAAATCGAAGTCTACGAAATCGCCAAGCATTTCGAACTGCGTGCCGGCCACAAACTTGCGCCGGCTGCCTTCTACAACTGGGGCAATGCGATCGGCGATCCGACCACTTCGACAGGCTTTGCGATGTTCTCGAAGTCGCCGCATTCCGGCTGGAAAACGGACGATGTCGATGCCCTCATCGGCCCGCTCTGGGGCGAAAAGGATGAAGAAAAGCGCATCGCCGGCTGGAAGGCTGTCGATAAATACATCGCCGAGCAGGGCTACGTGATCCCGCTCCTGCAGTATGTGCAGCCGATCGTCTTCAAGTCTTCGCTGAAGGTAACGCCGAACGTTTCGAGCGCGCTCCAGCCGACTCTCGTCTCCAAGGCCTGAGCCGAGGTGGTTTCCCCTTCTCCCCCATGGGGGGAAGGTGGTCCGCAGGCTGGATGAGGGGGGTGCGCGCGGGGCTTCGTTGAATGTCTTGCCGCGTCGACCCCTCACCCCGCCTCCGCTGCGCTCGGCGGACCTCTCCCCGAGGGGAGAGGTCCAAGAGGCTGCGGCTTGCTCCCTCTTCTCCCCATGGGGAGAAGGTGGCGCGCAGCGCCGGATGAGGGTTCCCATAGGGCCATTGCGGCCAAAGAGACCGCACTGCTGCGATCTCCCAATCTCAAGACTTCGAAGGCAGCAGGAGGGTTATCATGACCGCTTCCGATCTTCTCAATCGCCTCTTCATGGCTGTGCTCACCCTTGCCGGTGTCGCTGTCGTCGTTTTCTGTCTCTTGCGCATCGTGCCGGGCGATCCGATCGCCATGATGATCTCGCCGAGCGCCACGCCGGCCGATATCGCGGCCCTGCGCGCCCATTACGGGCTTGATCTCAGCCTGCCGCAACAGTTCTTCATCTGGTCCAAGGATGTCCTTCGGGGCGATTTCGGTATATCGATTTCCCAGCGCCGCGATGTCATGGAGCTTATCGGAGAGCGCCTGCCAGCAACGCTGGAACTGGCCTTTGCCGCGCTCGTTTTCGGCGTCATTGCCGGTGGTGTGATTGCCACGCTCGGCACGCTTGCCCGCCGCACGGCGCTCGATCCGACGCTCGATTTCGTCAACGGCCTGTTCCTCGCGGTGCCGGATTTCGTCTGGGCGCTCGCGCTGGTGCTCATCCTCGGTGTGTTCTGGCCGCTCTTTCCGCTCTCGGGTCGTATCGATCCTGCTCTCTCGACGGATTTCTACACGGATTTCTATCTGATCGAGAGCCTGTTGACCCTGAAGTTCGCAGCCTTCGCCGATCTCTTCATGCATCTTGTCATGCCGATGCTGGCGCTTGGCCTGCCGCTTGCGGCCATCGTCATCCGCACGCTCAAGGAAGCGCTCGCCGAAGCTATGGTGCAGGACTATGTGCTGCTTGCGAAACTCAAGGGAATGTCGCCGATGCGTCTCGTGCTGCAGGAAGCGCTCCGCAATGCCATCGGCCCGACGCTGACGCTGACCGGCGTCCAGTTCACCTTCATGATCGGCGGCACCGTGATTGTGGAGCGCATTTTCTCCTATCCGGGTCTCGGAAACATGGCGATCGATGCGGTGATCAACCGCGACCTGCCGCTGATTCAGGGGATCGTGCTGACCTTCGGCGCCATCTTCATTCTCGTCAACATTGTCGTCGATCTCATCGCCGCCTGGCTGAACCCGAGGCAGGCCCATGGCTGAAGTCGCGACCTCTCAAGCCCCCGTCCATTCCCGGAGCCTGCCGATGAAGCAACTGAAACCGCTCCTTCGCGAGCCCCGCGTGGTGATCGCCGGCGGCTTCATATTGCTCCTGCTGCTGATAGCGGTTTTCGCGCCCTTCATCGCGCCGAAAGACCCGCTCGAGCAGGATCTGATGCTCGGCACCATGCCGCCGGCCAATTATCCGGATGCAGAGCCTGGCTATTGGCTGGGGACCGACGATCTCGGACGCGATGTTTTGTCCCGCGTCCTTTATGGGACGCGCATCGCGCTTACGGTCGCTTTCGTGGCGGCCAGCCTCTCGGCGCTCATTGGAACCCTTCTCGGTCTGGCTGCAGGCTGGTATGGCGGCTGGGCCGATCGCATCATCTCCCGGCTCGTTGATATCTGGATGGCCTTTCCGCCGGTCTTGCTGTCGGTCCTGCTCGTTGCCGTCATGGGATCGGGCCTGCATTCGGTTATTGCCGCCATCGTCATTATCGACTGGACCCGCTTCTGTCGTGTCGTGCGCGCCGAAACCATGGCACAGGCGCGGCTTGACTATGTAACGGCAGCCGAGACGATCGGCTTCTCCCGGTCCCACATCCTGTGGCGGGAAATCCTGCCCAATGTGGCGCCGGTACTGATCGCGCTTGTCAGCCTGGAAATGGGCATTGCGGTGATCGTCGAAGCCATTCTCTCCTTCGTCGGCCTATCTCTTTCTTCCGATACACCGACCTGGGGCGGAATGATCGCACAGGGCCGCCAGATGATCCATCAGGGCTGGTGGGTTTTCGTTTTCCCCCTTATCGCGCTGTTTGCCACCGTGCTCGCCTTCAACCAGTTGGGCAATGGTTTGCGCAGGGCGCTCGACCCGGTGATGCGCCGATGACCAATCCTCTAATCTCCATCGAGGCGCTCAGCGCCATTTCCACCCGCGATGCCGGCCAGCCGGTGCTGCGCGATGTCTCGCTCACCCTTGAAAAGGGCGAGGTGCGCGGTCTCGTCGGTGAATCCGGTGCGGGCAAGTCCACCATTGCCAAGGCGCTGCTCGGCATCCTGCCATCGACCGTCAAGGTCACGGGCGGCTGGATCCGCTTTGAAGGCCGGGATCTTTTGGCGATGGCGCCGCGCGATCTTTCCGCCATCATGGGGCGCGACATTACCCTCATTCCGCAGGATCCGCAGACGGCCCTCAACCCGACCCGGCGGATCGAAGCGCAATTGACCGATGGCTTGCGGCTCAAGCTCAACATGGGCAAGGGGGCGGCGCGGGAACGCGCCCTGCAATTGCTCGACGAGGTACAGATCCGCGATCCGGAGCGGGTGCTCAAGGCCTATCCGCATGAGCTTTCGGGCGGCATGCGCCAACGTATCCTCATTGCCTCGGCCTTCGCGCTCAATCCCAAGCTGGTCGTCGCCGATGAGCCGACAACGGCCCTCGATGTGACCGTGCAGAAGGAAATCCTGCGCCTCATCCGTCGTATGCAGGAAGCCCATGGGACGGCGGTTATCTTCGTCACACACGATCTCGGTGTCGTCGCCAAGATCTGTGATCAGGTGACCCTGCTCTATGCCGGCAAGGTGATCGAAGATGGGCCGACGGCCGAACTGTTGACGGCGCCAAGGCATGTCTACACAAGAGCGCTGATCGCTGCCGGGCCACGTTACGACCAGCCGAATGCCGGGCTCGAGCCGGTGCCCGAATCCGTCTTCCGGCAGTTGCGTGCCGAAATCGGCATCGCCGAAAGGAGGATCTGACATGAGTGAACCACTTTTCGAAGCCAAAGGCATCGAGGTGACCTATGGTAAGGCCAGTGGTCTGCTCGGTCGGGGATGGAAGGGTGTCCGCGTGCTTCACGGCGTCGACATCTCCATCCGCCGTGGCGAAACGATCGGCATTGTTGGCGAGTCCGGTTCCGGCAAGACCACGCTCGGGCGGGCCCTTCTGAAACTCGTGCCGATTTCCGGCGGCTCGATCCGTTTCGACGGACAGGACATCACCAATATGCCAGCAGCGGCCATGCGCCCGCTGCGCCGCCGCATGCAGATGATCTTCCAGGACCCGATGGCGTCGCTCAATCCGCGCCACTCCATCCGCCAGATCCTCACCGAACCCCTGTTCCTTCACGGTCTTGCCAAGACCCGAGAAGAAGCAGAGCGGCAGGTTCGGGCCATCCTTGATCGCGTCTCGCTGCTGCCGGTCGTGCTCGATCGCGCGCCGCACGAGCTTTCGGGCGGTCAGCGCCAGCGTGTCGGCATTGCCCGCGCAGTGCTGATGAAGCCGGATTTCGTGCTCGCCGATGAGATCGTCTCCGGCCTCGATGTTTCCACCCAGGCGCAGGTCCTCAATCTTCTGAAGGCGCTGTCGCAGGAAATGGGCCTCGCGATGGCCTTCATCAGCCACGATCTGTCGGTTATCCGCGCCGTTTGCGATCGCGTCTATGTGATGCGCTTTGGCAAGGTTGTCGAAGAGGGTCCGTGCGAAACCGTGTTCGATGCGCCGCAATCTTCCTACACGCGCCTGTTGCTCGACGCCATTCCACTGCCGGAAATCGATCCCGATTGGCTGACGCGACCGGCACCCGCTCTCGAACCCGCCTGATCAGGAGCATGACCATGACCTCTTCCGTATCGGCAACCAAGGGTCTGCCCGGTCTCGTCGGTCACGACCATACCGGGCTTACGGTTCCCAATCTCGATGAAGCGATCGATTTCTTCGATCGGGTTCTCGGCTGCACCCATGTGCTGACCTTTGGTCCGATCGGGGATCCCGAAGGCAGTTTCATGACGGATGCGCTCGGCGTCCATCCACGCGCCCGGATCGAACGCGTGGCGATGATCCGCTGCGGCAATGGTTCCAATCTCGAACTGTTCGAATATTCCGCACCCGATCAACGCGATCTTCAGCAGAAGAACAGCGATATCGGCGCCTTCCACATCGCCTTCTACGTGCGCGACATCGCTGCTGCCAAAGCCTATCTCGATGCCATGGGTGTCGCGACACGGCTCGGTCCGCTACCGATCGAGGATGGCCCGATTGCCGGCCAGTCGATCCTCTATTTCCAGGCGCCGTGGGGTCTTCAGTTCGAGGCGATCAGCTATCCCAACGGCATGGCTTATGAGGCGATCAGCCCTGTCCGGCTCTGGAATCCCGAAAAGCCGGGCATGTGAAGACTTGTCATCGACAGTAACAATTATTGCGCATTTTTCGTTATTGACGCATAATGTACTGCGTCGAAGGAGAATTCTGCAATGAATGTATCATTGGGCGAACGCTGGGAAAAATTCGTCGAGCAGACTGTGCGTGAAGGACGCTACGGCTCGGCGAGCGAAGTCGTGCGCGAAGGCCTCCGTCTGGTCGAGGAGCGCGAGATTCGCCTGAATGCCCTGCGGACGCAGTTGAATATATCGATCTCCTCGGGAGGCGACAATAATGACGAGGCGGTCGACGCCGCGTTGGCAGAGGAAGCCAGGCAGTTGGTAGCCAAAGGCTACTAACGTGGCGCGCCTCAGTTTTCTTGATAGTGCCAAATCGGACCTCGTCCAGATCCTGCGCTACATAACCACGCAAAGTGGATCACTGACGCAAGGTCAGGACTTCGTTGCAGAACTCCGGCAAAAATGCCGTAAACTGGCAGATCTGCCGGGTCTTATGGGGCGCCCACGCCCCGAATTGCGAGACGATATCCGCAGCTTCGCATTTCGAGGCTATGTGATTCTCTTTCGCTACATCGAAGACCGGTTTGAAGTCGTCAACATCCTGGAAGGACATCGAGACATCGACGCCTTTTTCGAGGACAACGACCGTCCAGGATAAATCACCTTCCCCGAACCCGCCGCAGCGTTTCAGAGGGGCTTTCCCCGAAGGCTTCGCGATAGGCTGAAGCAGCCCGTCCGAGGTGACCAAAGCCGGATGCCAACACGGCATCGGCGACGCTGAGCGTTGCACTGGGTTTCAACAGCAGGCGCCGTAATGTTTCGAGACGGGCCAGTTGAACGCCGTCCGAAAGCGTGCGGCCGAGCGCCTTGCGATAGGCCTCCTGCAATGTCCGGAGTGGAATGCCTGCCGCTTCGGCAATATCGGCCATCGAAATGTTTTCAATCGCATGGGCACGGATATAGTCTTCCGCCTTGCGCACGGGCGCAGATCCGACATCGCTCGAGGCTTGGCCGAGCAGGGATGCGCCGTTGTTCGCAAGCCCGGTGAGCAGCAGCGAAATCAGCCCATCGCGCAGCATGGTTCGGTAGGTGTCGGGAAGCGCGGCCCCACCTTCGGCGGCTTCGAACATCATCCTTGTGTGCGAAAAGATGCTGCGCCCGACCGAACTGGTGAGATCGATCGCTGGATCGAACTCGATCGGGCCGCGGGCGCGATGCGTCAGGGTCTCGTAGAAATCCTCCACCACACTCCGGCGCATCAGGACGATGAGCTTTTCGCAGCCGGCCTTCCAGACCATCCGCGAAGCGAGCGTCGGCGACAGGAGCGAACCGCATTGGCCGGCGGAGGTTTCGGCAATCCGTGTGCCGCAACGAACGCTGGCTGCGCCTTGCACGGGCAATTGCAGCAGGAAGAAATCGGACAATTCACCCGGATCGATTTCCACTTCGGCACCATAGGCGACGAAGTTGACGGAATAGCCGGGCTGCTCGACCGCATTGTGCACGGCGTGAAATCCATCATGCGAACGCCCGTTCACCGACAGGAAATGTGGACAGAAAATGCGCCCGATCGCATCGCGCGCTTCATCGACGGCACGGGTATCCACCAGTCCGTGATGCTGTAGGGGTCTTGCAATCGCATCGATCATCGGCGGTTTCCCGGTCGAGAGCCGAAATCAAACCACATCTGCCGAAAACGGACAAGGCATTGCGCAAAGCGGATTGCCGATCGTCAACTTCGGTTCATGATTAGTTTAAACATAAAATGAATGGAAAATCCATTCGCAAAATGGGAACCGGACAATGGGAAGCGATCTTTTTCGCGCCGGCATGCGTCGTCTTGCCGGGGGCGTCACCATCATCACCTCTGTCGATGCCGAAGGTCGGCGCTGCGGGATCACGGCAACGGCCGTCTGTTCGCTCGCAGCCGAGCCGCCATCGCTCATTGCCTGCGTCAATCGCTCGACATCGATTGCCGCCGTCGTCGAGCAGCGCGGCGTCTTCGCGGTCAATGTGCTGGCGGAAGACCAGCAGCCTGTCGCCGAAACCTTTGCCGGGCGCACGGGCCATTCCCGCGAGGACCGGTTCGCGATCGGCGACTGGGGTATCGCTGAGACCGGTGCTCCGGTGCTCGGCGGCGCTGCCGTCAGCTTCGATTGCCGGCTGGCCGAAATCCACGAATTCGCCACGCACATGATCCTGATCGGCGAAGTGGTGGCCACGCGTGTCGAGGGTGAAGAGGCCTCGCCGCTGATCTATGGCGGCGGCGCATTCCTCACCGCCCGTCAGGCCCCGGCGGCTGCGCCGGCCGCCTGATCCAATCAAGATCCACGAAGAAACAAGGGGAAGCCATCATGAATGGATTGAACGGTAAAACTGCGATCATTTCCGGCGGCGCGACGCTGATCGGGCAGGGCGTCGCCGAGGTGCTCAAAGGCTACGGCGTCACCGTCGTCATTGCCGATATCAACAAGGAAGCCGGTGAAAAGGCGGCTGCCAATGTTGGCGGCAACACGCATTTCATCGCCACCGATATCACGAACGACGATGAAATAGCTGCACTCGTCGCCAGGACCGTCGAGAAGACCGGCCGTCTCGATTTTCTCGTCAACGTCGCCTGCACCTATCTCGACAATGGAGCCGAAACGACCCGTGGTGACTGGCTGAAGGCGCTCGATGTCAACATCGTCGGCTCTGTCATGCTGATGCAGGCAGCGCGCAAGCATCTGGCCGCCAACAAGGGTGCGATCGTCAATTTCGGTTCGATCTCGGCACGTGTCGCGCAGACCGGTCGCTGGGTCTATCCGGTCTCCAAGGCCGCGATCCTGCAGTTGACCCGCAACCAGGCGATGGATCTGGCCCCCGATGGCATCCGCGTCAACGCAGTGTCGCCGGGCTGGACCTGGTCCAACATCATGCAGGAACTGACGCATGACACGCGTGCCAAGGCAGACGCCGTCGCCAAGGATTTCCATCTGCTCGGCCGCACCGGCAGCCCGAGCGAAGTGGGCGAGGCCATCGCCTTCCTTCTTTCTGACAATGCGAGCTTCATCACCGGCACGGATATCCGCGTCGATGGCGGTTACACGGCCATGGGTCCGGAAACCAACGTTCCGGCTATCCCGCGCCTGATGGACTGACACTGAAAACTTCAAGAAACTCAAACAAAGGGGAATGACATGACGAATTCGAGACATTTCACCATCGTCGGCGGCGGCCAGTCCGGCCTTCAACTCGGCATCGGCCTGCTCAAGGCGGGACATGCCGTTCGCATCGTGCAGAACCGCACCGGCGAAGAAATCGAGAAAGGCAAGGTTCTGTCGAGCCAGTGCATGTTCGATGTGGCGCTGCAGAACGAGCGCGATCTCGGCATCAATTTCTGGGAAGCTGCTTGCCCGACCGTCGATTCGATCAATTTCACCGTGCCTCATCCCGAAGTCGCCGGTGCCAAGGCCATTGATTGGAACGGCAAGCTCGACAAGCCCGCCCAGAGCCTTGACCAGCGTGTGAAAATTCCGCGCTGGATGCAGGAATTTGCCCGTCTCGGTGGCGAAATGGTCATCCACGATGCCGGCATTGCGGATCTCGAAACCTATGCCAAGCAGAGCGATCTGGTGATCGTCGCAGCCGGCAAGGGCGATATCGCCAAGATGTTCGAGCGCGATGCCAGCCGTTCGCCGTTCGACAAGCCGCAGCGCGCTCTGGCTCTGACCTATGTGAAGGGCATGAAGAAGCGCTCCGACCATTCGGCCGTCAACTTCAACCTCATCCCGACGGTCGGCGAATATTTCACCTTCCCGGCCTACACGACCACGGGTGCCTGCGACATCATGGTGTTCGAAGGCATCCCGGGTGGCCCGATGGATTGCTGGAAGGATGTGAAGACACCGGAGGAACATCTGGCCAAGTCCAAATGGATCCTCGAAACCTTCACCCCCTGGGAAGCCGAACGTTGCACCGATATCGAGCTGACCGACGATAACGGCATCCTGGCCGGCGCTTTCGCCCCGACCATTCGCAAGCCGGTGGGCCGTCTTCCGTCCGGTGCGATCGTGCTGGGCATGGCCGATGCCGTCTGCCTCAACGATCCGATCACCGGTCAGGGCTCGAACAACGCCTCCAAGGCGGCAAAATGCTACATGGATGCCATTCTGGCACATGGCGACAAGGCATTCGATGAGGCCTTCATGGTCGATACGTTCGAAGCCTACTGGTCATACGCCCAGTTCGTCGTCGGCTGGACCAATGCGCTTCTGATGCCGCCGCCGCCGCATGTGCTGAATATCATGGGCTCTGCCCAGGCCTATCCGGAACTGGCCAAGCGCATTGCCAACGGCTTCAACGATCCGCGGGATTTCTTCCCCTGGTTCGCCGTACCGGAAGAGGCGGATGCCTATCTTACGCGCCTTGCTGCGTAAGGATCGTCTGCATTCAGGCGAACCCTTGGCCGCGTTTCGACGCGGCCTTTTTTGTTTAAGGCAAAGAATGCCGCGGGTTGCTCCACTTTCGCTAAGCGCTTGTGACTGCTCAGCGAACACAATCGCGGAAGGTCCGCCGTTATAAACAACGCTGCTTGTTGTCTTCCTCGGGCTTGTCGCGAGGATCTGCTGAGGCGGCCAGGCAATCCACGTAGCTATAGGAATTGTGCGAGGGCAGATGCTCGGGACAAGCCCGAGCATGACGGTGGGCGGGCTGCGGCGCTATGAACATCTTGCGAAGCTGGTTACTTGGACGCTGAGGGGGCCTATTTCGGCAGGCGTCTGTGCGTTGCCGCCGTCCTTGCCACCTGTTCGTAGATGCCCGTCATCAGGTCGAGCGTTTCGGTGGCCTGTTCCAGCCGGTGCGCAAGGTTGGGGACCGACTGTACGGCCTTGACCAGCAACGAGGCGCGGATATCGGCGTAACGGTCGGTCACGTCGCGGCCGGCCTGGGTAACGGTGTAAGTCACGCCCGAACGCCCGCTGCCGGTCCGCTCGACAAGGCCCGCACCGATAAGCTTGCGCAAACTGTATTGCATGTTGGGAATGTCCTCGCGGTTGGAAAGCCGCGCAATATCCTTCAGCGTCTTCGGCCGGTCGTTCATGCGGATGATGTGCAGCATGGCATTTTCCGGACCGCTGGCCGTCAGGTCGATCACGGTGGCCAGACATTCCGCCTGCCAGCGTCCGAAGGCTTCGAAGGCGCGCATCAGGGCATATTCCAGTTCGGCGACATCCATTTCCGCCGTGGTGCGTGCCAGATGCCAGTGGCGATCGAGACCCTCCTCGCCGTCTCTGCCGTTGTCTTGGCTCTTGTCCTGCATCTGATACTCCCGTCCCGATTCGAGGGGCATGCTCACTGTCGTCGGCACCTGCTTAGAACCATCCCCTGCTGCAGTCAAAAAAAGGGCCGCACCGGAAAATGTCCATTGACAAACTTTATGTTTCAAATAAAATTTCTATCGTAAATTCTAACAAATATTTGGGGAACTACCATGACAGAGAACTCGATGTTCGCTGAAGGACAATTCGTGCTCGGAACCTTCGCCTCCAACTGCTCAGGCGGCATGTCCGTGACGAAAGTGCCGGAGCGCTGGGTCAATTCCTGGGACAACAATCTGAAACTTGGCAGGCTGCTCGATGATGCCGGGATCGACTTCATGCTGCCGATCGCCCGCTGGATCGGTTATGGCGGCGAAACCAACTTTCATGGCGGCGTGCTGGAAACCATGACCTGGGCCGCCGGCCTGCTCGCAAGCACCAAGAATATCAATGTGTTCGCGACCATCCACACGGCCGCGAACCATCCCGCCGTGGTGGCAAAGCAGATCGCGACGATCGACCAGATCAGCCATGGCCGCATCGGTCTCAACATCGTCGCCGGCTGGAACCAGCCCGAATATGAGGCGCTTGGTCTGTCGCTGCCAGCCGGCCATGAGGACCGTTATGGCTATGCGCAGGAATGGTTCGATGTCATCAAGGCATTGTGGAGCAAGACTGAGGCCTTCGATTGGGATGGCGCCCATTTCAAGCTCAAGAATATTCTCGGCGACCCGCGACCCTCGCGCAAGATTCCGATCCTCAATGCCGCCGGTTCGGGTGAGGGCAGGGCTTTTGCCGTGCGTAACGCCGATTTCCTCTTCACGCCGGCTATCGATCTATCACGCTCCGGCGAAGAGATCGCTGCCCTCAAGCAGCAGGCTGCCGATGTCGGTCGCAAGGTCGGCGTTCTGACCTTCAGCCATGTCGTCTGCCGTCCGACCGAGAAGGAAGCGAAGGACTATCTGCAGCATTTCGGCCAGGACAATGCCGATTGGGACGCCGTCGACAATCTGGTGCGCCTGCAGTTCGCCCATGCCCATTCCTTCCCGCATGATCTTCTGGCGCTGATCCGCGATCGTATGGCAGCCGGCCATGGCGGCTTTCCGCTCGTCGGCACCCCGGAACAGGTGGCGGAAGGGCTGATTGCGCTTCACAAGGCGGGCTTCAACGGAACGACATTGTCCTTCGTGGATTATGCCGAGGAGTTCCCCTACTTCCGCGACAATGTGCTGCCGATCCTGGAAGCCGCCGGTATCCGCCGTTCGGTGACGCTGGAAGCAGCGGCAGCCTGATCGGTCTGCATCGGGGTGGCGTGATCGCCGCCCCATTTCTCTTTCAAAACCGGAAATCTGGACGTCGGGTTGAAGCCCGCGACGGTTTCCTGCATCCATACAGCGAGGCAAACATGCAGTTCGATCAGGATGTTAATGCACTTCCAGACCTCTACAAGCGCGCCATGCGCAGCTTCGCAGGCAATGTCAGCGTCATCACGGTCGGCCGCGGCGAAGACCGGTCCGGTCTGGTTGCCACATCCACCGTGTCCCTCTCCGTCGACCCCGCCATGATGCTTGTTTGCGTCAACCGGGGTGCGTCTTCCTGGCCGCTTTTCGAGCGCTATCGCCATTTCGGCGTCAACTCGCTGACGCCTGACCAGCAGGCGATTGCCGAGCGCTTTTCGGGTCGCGGCGGCGTGAAAGGGCAGGATCGTTATGCACTCGGCCGCTGGACCACGGCGGTCACCGGTGCGCCGCTTCTCGAGGATGCCGCCGTCTCCATCGATTGCTCGATCGAGGACATGATCGAGCGCGAAACCCACTCGATCCTGATCGGCCGCGTCCGGGCTGTCGAGATCGGGGATCCCTCTGCGGCCCTCGTTTATTGGCAGGGTTCCTATCGGCCCCTTCTAGCCGAAAGCTTGTCTGTCTGATCGGCCTGACAAGGGCATTTTTCATTGTCTCGGGGTGCCACTTTTTGCTTGACGCTTAAAACATCTCGAGATATTTTAATCTTAAAATAAATTCAGGCATGAAGGGAACGACACATGCGCATCGTTTGTATCGGCGGGGGTCCGGCAGGTCTCTATTTCGGATTGCTGATGAAGAAACTTCATCCCGAGCATGACGTTACGGTGGTGGAGCGCAACAAGCCTTACGATACGTTCGGCTGGGGCGTCGTCTTCTCGGATGCCACCATGCAGTCGATGCGGGCCTGGGATCCGGAAAGTGCAGCCGAGATCGAAGATGCATTCAACCATTGGGATGATATCGAGCTTCTCTTCAAGGGCACGCGCCAGCGCACGACCGGCCACGGTTTCGTTGGCATCGGTCGCAAGAAGCTTCTCAACATCCTGCAGGCACGCTGCGAAGCGCTCGGCGTCGAACTGGCCTTCGAAACCGAAGTCGACAGTGATCTCGACTTCCCGGATGCCGATCTGGTCATCGCTTCGGACGGGTTGAATTCCAGGATCCGCAACAAATATGCCGACGTGTTCCAGCCGGATCTCCTGGTTCGCCCGAACCGCTATATCTGGCTCGGCACCAACAAGCTTTATGATGCCTTCACCTTCGATTTCCGCAAGACGGATCACGGCTGGTTCCAGGCGCATATCTACAAGTTCGACGACCAGACTTCGACCTTCATCGTGGAAACCACCGAGGAGGCCTATCAGGCCCACAAGCTCGGTGAAATGTCACAGGATCAGTCGATCGCCTTCTGCGAGAACCTCTTCGCGGAAACTTTGGAAGGCGCTTCGCTGATGACCAATGCGCGCCATCTGCGCGGATCGGCCTGGCTGAACTTCAATCGCCTGATTTGCGGAAAGTGGAGCCATTTCAACGGCAATTCGCATGTCGTGCTTATGGGCGATGCGGCCCATACCGCTCATTTCGCCATTGGCTCCGGCACCAAGCTCGCCATCGATGATGCGATCGAGCTTGCCAACCAGTTCAATATTGCCGGCCACGGCAAGGAGACGATTCCGGCGGTTCTCGAAACCTACGAGGAAATCCGTCGCGTCGATGTCGCCCGCATCCAGAACGCGGCACGCAATGCCATGGAATGGTTCGAAGTTGTCGGCCAGCGTTATGCCGATACGCTGGAGCCGGAACAGTTCATGTATTCCATGCTCACCCGTTCCCAGCGCATCAGCCACGAAAATCTGCGTCTGCGCGACAAGACCTGGCTCGAAGGTTACGAGCGTTGGTTCGCGGCCAAGCAGGGTCTCAATGTCCAGGAAGGCGAACGCTGCCTGCCGCCGATGTTCACGCCCTACAAGGTGCGCAACGTTACCCTCGCCAATCGTATCGTCGTCTCGCCGATGGCAATGTACTCGGCCAAGGATGGTCTGATCGATGATTTCCACATGGTCCATCTCGGTAGCCGCGCCATGGGTGGTGCCGGTCTCGTCTTTGCCGAAATGACCTGCGTCTCGCCGGATGCGCGCATCACGCCGGGCTGCCTTGGCCTGTGGAACGACGAGCAGATGGAGGGCTGGAAGCGGCTTGTCGCCTTCGTCCATGCCAACACCAATGCCAAGGTTGCCGTGCAGCTCGGCCATGCCGGTCGCAAGGGTGCGACGAAACTGGCCTGGGAAGGCATCGACCAGCCTCTGGAAACCGGCGGTTGGCCGCTGATCTCGGCCTCGGCTCTGCCCTATCTCAAGCATAGCCAGGTTCCGAAGGCGATGGATCGCGCCGATATGGATCGTGTAAAGGCCGATTTTGTCGCCGCGACGAAGCGGGCCGCCGAGGCCGGTATCGACTGGCTCGAATTCCATGCCGCTCACGGCTATCTGTTGTCGAGCTTCCTGTCGCCGCTCACCAACCGGCGCGAAGATGAATATGGCGGCAGCCACGAGAACCGGGCGCGCTATCCGCTCGAAGTTTTCCGTGCCGTGCGCGATGCCTGGCCGGCCGACAAGCCGATTTCGGTTCGTCTATCCTGCCATGACTGGTTCGAAGGTGGCAACACGCCGGATGATGCGGCGATTTTCGCGGCCATGTTCAAGGACGCCGGCGCCGATCTCATCGACTGCTCGTCGGGTCAGGTCTGGAAGGAGGAACAGCCTGTCTATGGCCGCCTGTTCCAGACGCCGTTCTCCGACAAGATCCGCAACGAGATCCATGTGCCGACCATTGCCGTCGGTGCAATTTCGGAAGCCGACCATGCCAATTCCGTCATCGCAGCCGGCCGTGCCGATCTCTGCGCTGTGGCCCGCCCGCATCTGGCCGATCCGGCCTGGGCGCTGCATGAAGCAGCCAAGATCGGTCTGAAATCGGTGCCCTGGCCGAAGCAATATATGTCGGGCAAGTATCAGTACGAATCCAACCTTGCCCGCGCGGCAGTCGCTGCCAAGTGAGGTTCAGATGACCGGCTCTCTCGCCGACAGGCATGTTCTGGTGACCGGTGCCGGCAGCGGCATCGGCGCGGCGATTGCGCGCCGCCTCGCCCGAGAAGGCGCGCGACTTTCGCTGGCGGGCCGCAGGGCCGCGCCGCTGGCGGACGTCGCCGCCGAACTCGGACTTGACCGGTCCCATGCCATCGCCGGTTTTGATGTCACCGATCCGGAAGCAATCGCGCGGGGACTGGAAGAAGCGCATGCCAGGTTCGGACCGGTATCGATCCTGATCAACAATGCCGGTGAGGCTCCGAGTGCACCCTTCGACAAGACGGGGCTTGATCTCTGGGAAAAGGTTCTGTCGGTGGATCTGACCGGCGTTTTCAACGTCATCAAGGCCGTGCTGCCGGATCTCAAGGCGATCGGGCGCGATGCCCGCATCGTCAACATCGCCTCGACGGCG
This sequence comes from Fluviirhizobium alvei, assembly GCF_030551875.1. Lineage (GTDB taxonomy): Bacteria > Pseudomonadota > Alphaproteobacteria > Rhizobiales > Rhizobiaceae > Rhizobium_E > Rhizobium_E alvei. The sequence goes on from NZ_JAUOZU010000009.1 coordinate 32,290, forward strand.
GGCCTGACCGGCTATGCCTATGTCTCGGCCTATTGTGCTGCCAAGCATGGTGTAGTCGGGCTCACGCGCGCCCTTGCACTGGAACTGGCGAAGACGGGAGTTACGGTCAATGCCGTCTGCCCGGGTTTCACCGATACGCCGATCATCAGCCGTTCGATCGAGGCGATCGTCGCCAAGACCGGCCGGACGCCCGAAGAGGCGCTCGCCGAATTCACCAAACACAATCCGCAAAACCGCCTTGTCCGGCCTGAAGAGGTTGCCGACACGGTTGCCTGGCTTTCCGGGCCGGGCGCCGGTTCGATTACCGGCCAGGCTATTGCGGTCGCCGGTGGCGAAGTGCTGGCGGGCTGAGAAAAAGGATAACGAGGGAGAGAAGATGCCATTCAAGATATCCAAGCCTATGCGCTTCGGCGACTGCGATCTCACGGGGATCGCCTATCATCCGGCCTATCTGGGCTATCTGGTCGATGTGAACGAGGCCATGTTTGCCTCTTTCGGCATCACCTGGAAGGAGATCATGTTCGAGCGCCGCATGGGCCTGCCGACAGTATCGATGAACCTGCAGTTCATGAAGCCGGCCGTCTATGGCGATGTGCTTGATTTTTCGGTCCATGTTCGTGCGATCGGCCGCTCCTCGCTTGATCTTGAAACCGATGTTCGCGTTGGCGAGGACATGATCTGGACCGTCCGGCAGCGCATCGTTCTCACCTCGACTGAAGACCACAAATCCCGTGCCTGGCCGGATGATATCCGCGCCGGCCTGACCCGTTACCTGGAGCCAAGAAATGATGCATGAAATTATCCAGCCCGATGGTTGGGCAAAACCCGTCGGCTATTCCAACGGCATCAGCGCCCGTGGCCGGATCGTCCAGGTCGGCGGTCAGGTCGGTTGGGATGAAAACTGCCAGTTCCAATCCGACGACTTCGTCGATCAGGTTCGCCAGACGCTCATCAACATCGTCCGCGTTCTCGAGAAGGCCGACGCCCGTCCCGAGCATCTCATCCAGCTCACCTGGTATTTCACCGATCGCCACGCCTACAAGTCGCGGATGAAGGAAATCGGCGCGGCCTATCGCGAGATCATCGGCCGTCATTTCCCGCCGATGGCTGCAGTTCAGGTCGTCGCCCTGATGGAAGATCGCGCAAAAATCGAAATCCAGGCGCTCGCCGTCGTTCCGGAATGAACGCTGTCGTCGTCTGACAATCAAACCCAAGGAGGAAACCATGACTGCTACCGTAATGCCCGTCATCACCCGCAAAGGCCATGAAGACAAGAATACCGGCCAGTCCGGCGGCTGCGTCCGCGTCTCGGGCGTCGGCCCGCAGCATACGCCTGCCACCAAGATCTGGTTCGGCAAGGTGTCGAACGAGCCCGGCTACCGTTCCTACCCCCATCATCACGGCGAAGCCGAAACCGGCGGCTATGTGCTGAAGGGCAAGGCCCGGATCTATTACGGTGAGAACTGGCAGGAATATTACGACATGGAAGAAGGCGACTTCATCTTCGTGCCGCCCTACTGGCCGCATATCGAAGTCAACATGTCGACCACCGAAGAGCTCGTGTGGATGACCACGCGCACGCCTGACAATATCGTCATCAACCTTCCGGATGTCGATGATTCCATCCTGGTCGGCTACCGGCGCGCCTGATGAAACTTCTGCGTCATGGTCCGGCGGGCGCCGAAAAGCCCGCCCTTCTCGATGCTGACGGCAAGGTCCGGGATCTCTCGGGCATTGTCGCCGACATTGCTGGTGAGGCGCTCTCCGATGCGGCACTGGCCCGGATCGCTTCTATCGATCCTGCGAGCCTGCCGGAAGTGACGCCGGGCCGCATTGGCCCCTGTGTGGCCGGCACGCGCAAATTCATCTGCGTCGGCCTCAATTATGTCGACCATGCCCGCGAAACGGGCAAGACGCCGCCTGAAGAACCGATCCTGTTCATGAAGGCGACGAGTGCCATCATCGGCCCGAATGACGAGGTCGAAATTCCCCGCACGTCGGTCAAGGCCGATTGGGAAGTCGAACTCGGTATCGTCATCGGCAAACGCGCGAAATATGTTGGCGAAGACAAGGCTCTCGATCACGTTGCCGGCTATTGCGTCGTCAACGATGTGTCCGAGCGGGCCTTCCAGTCGGAGCGCGGCGGTCAATGGACGAAGGGCAAGAGCCACGACACGTTCGGACCGATCGGCCCCTGGCTTGTCACGCGCGACGAGATCCCGGATCCGCAGAATCTCGCACTCTGGCTTGATGTCGATGGCGTGCGCCGCCAGACCGGCACGACGGCCAACATGATCTTCGGCGTTCGCTATCTCGTCAGCTATATCAGCCAGTTCATGACGCTCGAACCCGGCGATATCATTGCCACCGGCACGCCACCTGGCGTCGGCATGGGCATCAAGCCGGAGCCGGTCTACCTCAAGGCCGGGCAGGTGATGACGCTCGGAATCGATGGGCTGGGCAGCCAGCGTCAGCAGACGATTGAAGCGAGGGACTGAACGATGAGCGATTTCGTGGGCAAGGTTGCAATCGTCACCGGTGGCGCGCGTGGACAGGGTGAGGCAGAAGCCCGCCTGTTCGCATCCAAAGGCGCTGCGGTCATCATCGCCGATGTGCTGGTAGACGAGGGTGAGGCTCTGGCGGCCGAATTGGTCAAGGCTGGTCAGGAAGCCCGTTTCATCCGTCTCGACGTGACGAGCCCGGAGAGCTGGGCGGCGGTCATCGAGCTTGCGAAAAGCTGGAAGGGTCGTCTCGATGTGCTGGTCAACAATGCCGGCATCATCAACCGCACCCTTGTTGAAACGACGCCGCTTGAAGCCTGGGAGCGGGTGCTGAAGGTCAATCTCACCGGTGCCTTTCTCGGCATTCAGGCAGCCAGTGGCCTGATGGCGGAAAGCGGTGGCGGCTCAATCGTCAACATCTCTTCCAACAGCGGCTATTCGGGCCACTATGATCCGGCCTACACGGCGAGCAAGTGGGGCTTGCGCGGCCTTACCAAGACCGCTGCCATGGAACTGGCGCCCAAGAACATCCGCATCAATGCAGTATGCCCCGGACTGGTGGTGACCGGGCTCAATGCCACGAGCCCGCATCTGAAGCCGATGATCGGGATGACGCCGATGAAGCGGGCCGGTAAGCCTGAGGAGATCGCCGAACTCGTCTTCTTCCTGGCATCCGATGCTTCGGGTTTCATCACCGGCGAAGATTTCGTCATCGATGGTGGTTTCACCGCTGGCGCCGCTTATCGCCGTGTCGCATCCGAAACGGGCATCTATCCCGAATGAAGGAACAAGCGGGCGTCTTGACGCCCATCGGTTCTGGAGCAGCCGGGCGGTTCGTCCGGCTGTTTCTGTTTGAATGCTCATCGCTCGCCTAAGGCGTGGACCGTTCTGTGCAAAAAATGCCCATGGAACGGGTCTGCCTGAAAATCTTGCAAAAACACTCGTGAAAGTAGAATTTGCGTGAAAACTACCGCTCTTTGAGTTTTGCGGTGGTTGCGACTTCGCCGGTTTTCGATTTCGATTTGCAGAAAGAAGTCGTTCGACTTGACATCACCCGCGCCTTCGTTTTTCCATAAAAACGAAAATAACGAAAGGAGCTCCCGATGCTGCCAACGCCGCGACAGGATGATATTCTGGCGCTCGCCCGGGCAAACCGGCGCGTGACGGTCGATGATCTGGCAGCTCGTTTCGGCGTAACGCCGCAGACAATTCGCAAGGATCTCAATGACCTGTGCGATGCAAGGCTCCTAAATCGGATTCATGGTGGTGCGGTGTTTCCGACCAGCAACGAAAATGTCCAGTATGAAGCGCGCCGCGCCATCGCTGCTGCGGAAAAGCAGGAAATCGGTCGCGCCGCCGCTGCCCTCATCCCTGACAATTCCTCTCTGTTCATCAATATCGGGACGACGACGGAAGCGGTTGGTGAGGCGTTGTTCGACCATCGGGATCTCATGGTCATCACAAATAACATCAATGTTGCCAACAGGTTGCGCTTGTCTTCCGGCAACGAGGTCGTAATTGCAGGCGGCGTGGTCCGCCATTCGGATGGTGGGATCGTGGGGGAGGCGGCCGTCGATTTCATTCGCCAGTTCAAGGTGGATTTCGCGGTGATCGGTGTCTCCGCCCTCGATGAAGATGGCGAATTGCTCGATTTCGACTTTCGCGAGGTCAAGGTAGCCCAGGCCATCATTTCGAACGCGCGCCATGTCATCCTGGTTTCGGATTCGTCCAAGTTCGAGCGTGCCGCTCCGGTGCGGATCGGCCATATTTCCCAGGTGCACACCTTTGTCACAGATCGCTGTCCCAGCGAACGGTTCCGGGCTGCATGTGCCGACAACGATGTTCGTCTGATCGAGACTGCCCTCTGACCTGTTTTCGAATTGGTCGATGAAATATTCGTTTGACATTCGTTTTGCATTCGAAATACAGTGATCACGCTTTCAACAAAGCCGGTAACAAAAGCGGTATGAAAGCTCGGGGAGGATGTATGTCGAACGAGGAAGCTCACGACCTGTTCGTGATCGGAGGCGGTATCAATGGTTGCGGCATTGCACGTGATGCAGCCGGCCGCGGATACCGCGTAGCCCTCGCCGAAATGAACGACTTCGCATCCGGTACCTCTTCAGCCGCCACCAAGCTCATCCATGGCGGCCTACGCTATCTCGAACATTACGAATTCCGCCTCGTGCGCGAAGCGCTGATGGAGCGCGAAGTGCTGTGGTCGATGGCGCCGCACATCATCTGGCCTCTGCGTTTCGTCCTGCCGCTGCAGAAGGGTGGGTTGCGTCCGGCCTGGCTCGTTCGTCTCGGCCTGTTCCTTTACGATCATCTGGGTGGTCGCAAGCTTCTGCCGCCCACCAGCAATGTCGATCTGAAACGGGATCCGGCAGGAAAGCCGTTGAAGCCGATGTTCACCCGCGCTTTCGAGTATTCCGATGGCTGGGTGGATGATGCTCGCCTCGTGGTCCTCAATGCGCGTGATGCCGCAAGTCGCGGCGCCTTGATCCTCAACCGGACGCAGGTTGTTTCAGCGCGGCGCGAGGGCTCGCTCTGGCGCATCGAAACACGCGACGTCGATGGTCAGCGCGCGGTCCACTGGTCGCGCATGCTGGTGAATGCGGCCGGACCCTGGGTCGACAATGTGATTGCCGGTGTGCTCGGGCGCAACAATGTTCACAATGTGCGCCTTGTTCAGGGCAGCCATATTGTGGTCAAACGCAAGTTCACAGATCCGAGAGCCTATTTCTTTCAGAACCCGGATGGGCGGATCATCTTTGCCATTCCCTACGAGCAAGATTTCACGCTCATCGGCACGACCGATCGCGACTATACAGGCGATCCGCGCAAGGTGGAGATATCGGGCGACGAAATCGCCTATCTATGCGATGCTGCGAGCGAATATTTTGCCGAGCCGGTCAAGCCGGAGGATATCGTCTGGACCTACTCGGGTGTGCGGCCGCTTTTCGATGACGGCGCCTCCAAGGCGCAGGAAGCAACGCGCGACTATGTTCTGAAGGTCGAAGCCGAAGAGGGTCAGGCGCCGATCCTCAATGTGTTCGGCGGCAAGCTGACGACCTATCGTCGTTTGGCCGAAAGTGCGCTCGAGAAGATCGGCGAGGCGATTGGTGTCCGGGGGAGGCCCTGGACGGCCGGTTCGCATCTTCCGGGTGGTGATTTCGCCGCTGGCGGACAGGAAAGTCTGGTCGCTTCGCTGAGGGCGCGCCATCCCTTCCTTGATCCGCGCCATGCCGAAAGGCTGATCCGCTGCTACGGCAGCGATGCGACGGCACTTCTTTCTGGGGCGACCGATGTTGCCGGCCTTGGGCGCCATTTCGGCGGCACGCTCTATGAGGTGGAAGTGCGTTGGCTGATCGAACGCGAATGGGCGCTGACGGCGGCGGACATATTGTGGCGTCGCACCAAGCAGGGCCTGTATCTGACATCGGAAGACGTTGCGAAACTTGAGGATTATCTGGAGGGAGCCGTCGACCGCCTGAAAGCGGGTTGACGATCATTCCAAAGGCTGGAGGAGGCTTTGGATAACAATGCTTGAACTGCGGAACGTCTCCAAGACGGTGGGGGGCTCGAGCCACATCCACCCGACGGACCTCACGCTGGAGCGCGGCAGCCTCAACGTGCTCCTGGGGCCGACGCTGTCTGGCAAGACGTCGCTGATGCGGCTGATGGCGGGCCTCGACCGGCCGACCGAAGGAACCATCCATTTTGACGGGATCGATGTCACCGGCATGCCGGTGCAGAAGCGGAACGTCGCCATGGTCTATCAGCAGTTCATCAATTATCCGGCGCTGACCGTCTATGAAAACATCGCTTCCCCGATGCGGATTGCCGGTCGCGATGCCGCAACCATAGACCGCGAAGTCCGCAAGGCCGCGGATCTTTTGAAACTGACACCCTATCTCGATCGCACGCCGCTCAATCTTTCGGGTGGTCAGCAGCAACGCACGGCGCTTGCCCGCGCCATCGTCAAGAATGCCAATCTCGTGCTTCTGGATGAGCCGCTCGCCAATCTGGATTACAAACTTCGCGAGGAATTGCGGCTGGAATTGCCGAAGATCTTTGCCGAATCCGGAGCCATTTTCGTCTATGCGACGACCGAACCATCGGAAGCGCTGCTGCTCGGCGGCAATACGGTGACACTTTCGGAAGGCCGTGTCACCCAGTTTGGCAAGACGATCGATGTCTATCGCCGCCCGATCGATCTCCTGACGGCCAGGACTTTCGCCGATCCGCCCCTCAATACAGTCAATCTCGTTCGGTCAGGCAACCAGTTCCTGCTCAACGGCGTCGCCGTCATTCCGGTGCCGGCGCATCTTGAAAACATTCCCGAAGGATCGGTGACGGTTGCCTTCCAGCCGCACCATCTCTTTCTCAAGCCTGCCAATGGCCATACGACGCCGCTTTCCACCCGCACCCAGGTTTCGGAGATCGCCGGCTCGGAAAGCTTCGTGCATCTCGATTTTGCCGGCGCGCGCTGGGTGATGCTGGCGCATGGCATTCACGATATCGACCCGGGTCAGGACCTGACCGTTCATCTCGATACTCGCCACCTGATGGCCTTCGATCAATTGACCGGACGTGCGCTCGGCAGCGCGTTCCAGGCCGCGGCCTGAGGAGGCGGAGATGGCACGCATCAATCTCGAACATATCCGGCACGCCTACAGCGCCAAGGCCAAGGCGGCCGGCGACTATGCCTTGAAGGAAGTCCATCACGAATGGGACGATGGTGGCGCTTACGCGCTGCTGGGACCATCGGGCTGCGGCAAGACCACGCTTCTCAACATCATTTCGGGCCTTCTGCATCCATCCGACGGGCGGATCCTGTTCGACGGCCTCGATGTGACCGAACTCTCCACCCAGCATCGCAACATTGCCCAGGTGTTCCAGTTTCCGGTCGTCTATGACACGATGACGGTGTTTGACAATCTCGCCTTCCCGCTGCGCAACCGCCATGTGCCGGAGGCAGAGGTGCAACGGCGTGTCACCGAAATTCTCGAGATGATCGATCTTGGAGGCATGGCCAAGCGCCGGGCCCAGGGGCTGACCGCCGACCAGAAGCAGAAGATCTCACTCGGTCGTGGCCTCGTTCGTTCCGATGTCAACGCCATTCTGTTCGACGAGCCGCTGACCGTCATCGATCCGCATATGAAATGGCAGTTGCGCTCGCAGCTCAAGATGCTGCATCGCCAGTCCGGCTTCACCATGGTCTATGTCACCCACGACCAGACCGAAGCGCTGACCTTCGCCGACAAGGTTGTCGTCATGCATGATGGCGAGATCGTCCAGATCGGAACGCCGGCAGAGCTGTTCGAACGCCCGAGCCATACATTTGTCGGCTATTTCATCGGCTCGCCGGGCATGAACCTGATGCCGGTAGCGATCGATGGATCCACCGCCAAGGTCGGCGATCAGTCGATTGCGCTCAAAGGCGCGCCCAAGCTGAATGGTGCGTCAAAGCTGGAACTTGGCATTCGCCCGGAATTCGTTCGTATGGGCCGCGAAGGCATGCCGGTCACCATTGCGAAGATCGAAGATATCGGTCGTCAGAAGATCGTACGGGCCAGCTTCTGCGGCCAATCATTGTCGATCGTGCTCGGCGAGGATGACGATATTCCGGCCGATCCGAAGATCACATTCGAACCGGATGCGATCGGCATTTTTGCCGATAGCTGGCGTGTCGGGCAGGAGGGCTGACAATGAACAAGACCTGGAACAACAAGGCCTGGTTCATGGTTTTACCGGTGCTTCTGCTGGTCGCCTTCTCTGCCGTCATTCCGCTGATGACGGTGGTGAACTATTCGGTACAGGATACGTTCGGCAATAATGAGTTCTTCTGGGCCGGCAGTGACTGGTTTGCGGAAATGCTCGCATCCGACCGGTTCTGGAATGCGCTTGGCCGCAACCTGATCTTTTCTGCCATCATTCTGGCGATCGAGGTGCCACTCGGAATCGTCATCGCGCTCAACATGCCCAAGAAGGGTCTCGGTGTCCCGGTCTGCCTCGTCTTGATGGCGCTGCCGCTTCTGATCCCGTGGAATGTCGTCGGTACGATCTGGCAGGTCTTTGGCCGTGTCGATATCGGCTTCCTCGGTCATTATCTGACCAAGCTTGGGTTTGACTACAACTATACGCAGGATCCCGTCGATGCCTGGGTGACGGTCATCGTCATGGATGTCTGGCACTGGACCAGCCTCGTGGTGCTCTTGTGCTATGCCGGTCTCGTCTCGATCCCGGACGCCTATTATCAGGCAGCAAAGATCGATGGTGCCTCGCGCTGGTCTGTATTCCGCTTCATCCAGCTGCCGAAGATGAACAGAGTGCTGCTGATCGCCGTGCTGCTGCGCTTCATGGACAGTTTCATGATCTATACCGAACCCTTCGTCGTCACCGGCGGTGGGCCCGGCAACTCCACCACCTTCCTGTCGATCGACCTTGTGAAGATGGCTGTGGGCCAGTTCGATCTCGGTCCGGCTGCAGCCATGTCGATCATCTACTTCCTGATCATTCTTCTGATGTCCTGGGTCTTCTATACCGTGATGACCAACAGCGACGCCGAGCAGGCGTGAGGGGCGCGCGATGAACAACAACAGCAGCAACGCGCGGTTCGGCTTCCTGATCCCGACGCTCTATATCATCTTCCTGATGATCCCGATCTACTGGCTCGTCAACATGAGCTTCAAGGACAACAACGAGATCACCTCCACCTTCTCGCTATGGCCACAAAGCCCGACGATCCGCAATTACGCCGTCATCTTTACCGATCCGTCCTGGTATAACGGCTATATCAATTCGATCATCTATGTGGTGATGAACACGGTGATCTCGGTTCTGGCGGCGCTTCCGGCAGCCTATGCCTTCTCGCGCTACCGTTTTCTGGGCGACAAGCACCTGTTCTTCTGGCTCCTGACCAACCGCATGGCGCCACCGGCCGTCTTCGCGCTGCCCTTCTTCCAGCTCTATTCGGCCTTCGGCCTGATCGATACCCATATCGCGGTTGCGCTGGCCCACTGCCTGTTCAACGTGCCGCTGGCAGTCTGGATCCTCGAAGGCTTCATGTCGGGCGTACCGAAGGAGATCGACGAAACCGCCTATATCGACGGTTATTCGTTCCCGCGCTTCTTCGTGAAGATCTTCATGCCTCTGATCGCAAGTGGTATCGGTGTGGCTGCCTTCTTCTGCTTCATGTTCTCGTGGGTCGAGCTTCTGATCGCCCGTACCCTGACGACAACCGATGCCAAGCCGATTGCCGCGACCATGACGCGCACCGTCTCCGCCTCGGGCATGGACTGGGGTGTTCTGGCCGCGGCCGGTGTGCTGACCATCATTCCGGGTGCGCTCGTCATCTACTTTGTCCGCAATTATATCGCCAAGGGCTTTGCCCTGGGCCGCGTCTGAGGAGGGTTCGATGGATTTCTCATGGATGGCCTGGACGCTGCCGACGGCGATCTTCTTTCTGGTGATCCTCGGCCTCATCCTGTCGATGGCCATTTGGGAGTATGTTTCGCCCGGCGGCAATCCAAGGGTCGGCATTCTCAAGTTCGAAACCACCCGCGGCGACCGCCTGTTCGTGTCGTTGCTCGGGTCGGCTTTCATACATCTCGCTTGGTTGGGCCTCATCGGGCCGAACCTGTGGTGGGCTCTTGCCCTGTCAGTGGTCTACGCCATCGGCGTTTTCCGCTTCGTCTAGGGTTGGAAAAGGCGGATGGCGGCGGGAGGTCGCCATCCTGGGACTGAAATCTACCTGCAATCGCAACCTTTAGGGAGGACAATCATGCGAAAGCAACTTCTGACAACGACTGCCGCCATGCTTCTGGCGATGACCGGCATCGCCTTTGCCGGCATGGACGAGGCCAAGCAGTTCCTCGACAAGGAAATTGGCGACCTGTCAGCGCTCGACCGCGCGGGCCAGGAAGCGGAAATGCAGTGGTTTGTCGATGCGGCCAAGCCGTTCTCGGGCATGGAAATCAAGGTCGTTTCCGAAACCATCACCACGCACGAATATGAATCCAAGGTGCTGGCACCTGCCTTCACGGCAATCACCGGCATCAAGATCACCCATGACCTGATCGGCGAAGGCGACGTCGTCGAAAAGCTGCAGACCCAGATGCAGTCGGGCGAAAACATCTATGACGCCTACATCAACGACTCCGACCTGATCGGCACCCACTGGCGTTATCAGCAGGCCCGTTCGCTGACCGATTTCATGGCCAACGAAGGCAAGGACGTCACCAACCCGAACCTCGACATCAATGACTTCATCGGCAAGTCCTTCACGACTGCGCCGGATGGCAAGCTCTATCAGCTGCCCGACCAGCAGTTCGCCAACCTCTATTTCTTCCGTTACGACTGGTTCAACGACGAGAAGAACAAGGCCGATTTCAAGGCCAAGTATGGCTACGATCTCGGCGTGCCGGTCAACTGGTCGGCCTATGAAGACATCGCCGAATTCTTCACCGGTCGCGAAATCGACGGCAAGAAAGTCTATGGTCACATGGACTACGGCAAGAAGGATCCGTCTCTCGGCTGGCGTTTCACCGACGCCTGGCTCTCGATGGCCGGCAATGGCGACAAGGGCATTCCGAACGGTCTGCCGGTCGATGAATGGGGCATCAAGGTCGACGAGAATTCGCGCCCGGTCGGTTCCTGCGTTGCCCGCGGTGGCGACACCAACGGCCCGGCTTCGGTCTATGCGATCGAGAAGTACCTGGAATGGATGAAGAAATATGCTCCGGCTGCGGCCAATGGCATGACCTTCTCGGAATCCGGCCCGGTTCCTTCGCAGGGTGAAATCGCCCAGCAGATGTTCACCTACACCGCCTTTACGGCTGATTTCGTCAAGGAAGGTTTGCCGGTCGTCAACGCCGACGGGACCCCGAAGTGGCGTTTCGCACCGAGCCCGCATGGCGTCTACTGGAAGGAAGGCATGAAGCTTGGCTATCAGGACGCCGGTTCCTGGACCTTGATGAAGTCGACCCCGGACGATCGCGCCAAGGCAGCCTGGCTCTATGCCCAGTTCGTTACGTCCAAGACGGTCGACGTCAAGAAGAGCCATGTCGGCCTGACCTTCATCCGTCAGTCGACGCTTGACCACAAGTCGTTCACCGAACGTGCACCGAAGCTCGGTGGTCTGATCGAGTTCTACCGCTCGCCGGCCCGCCTGCAATGGTCGCCGACCGGTACCAACGTTCCGGACTATCCGAAGCTGGCTCAGCTCTGGTGGCAGGCGATCGGCGATGCCTCTTCCGGTGCCAAGACCGCACAGGAAGCTATGGACTCGCTCTGCGCCGAACAGGAGAAGGTGCTGCAGCGTCTTGAGCGTGCTGGCGTTCAGGGCGATATCGGACCGAAGCTCGCCGAAGAGCATGATCTCGCTTACTGGAACGCCGATGCCGTCAAGAACGGCCATCTCGCGCCGCAGCTGAAGATCGAGAACGAGAAGGAAAAGCCGCTGACGGTCAACTATGACGAACTCGTCAAGAGCTGGCAGAAGTAACGGCTGATTGCTAGAAGTCGATGGCCGGGGCGGCAAACCGCCCCGGCCACATTGCTGTCCGGAAAACAGGAGGGAGATCGTCATGGCTGGTTACATTCTTGCTATCGACCAGGGCACCACATCAAGCCGCGCGGTTGTATTCGATGCCGACATGGCCATCGCCGGTGTGGGCCAGCAGGAGTTCACACAGCATTTTCCCGCTTCCGGATGGGTCGAGCATGATGCGAACGAAATCTGGCAAAGCGTGCTGGCGACCATTGAAACAGCACTCGCCAAGGCCGGCATCACCGCCGCCGGGATTGCTGCGATCGGCATCACCAACCAGCGCGAAACCGTCGTCGTCTGGGACCGCAAGACGGGTGAACCGTTGCATCATGCCATTGTCTGGCAGGACCGTCGTTCGGCCCGGTTCTGCGATGAACTGAAAGGCCGCGGTCTCGAGCCGACCTTCACGGCCAAGACCGGTTTGCTGCTCGATCCCTATTTCTCCGGCACCAAGCTTGCCTGGCTGTTGCAGAATGTCGATGGCTTGAAGGCGCGCGCCGCTGCGGGCGAAGTCTGCTTCGGCACGGTGGACAGTTGGCTCATCTACAAGCTCACGGGTGGGCGCGCCCATGTTACCGATGCCACCAATGCTTCGCGGACGCTGATCTACAATATCGCCGAAAACACCTGGGATGACGAACTCCTGTCGATCCTCGATATTCCGAAGGCAATGTTGCCGGAGGTAAAGGATTGCGCCGCCGATTTCGGTATCACCGATCCCGATACTCTGGGTGCCGCGATCCCGATCCTCGGTGTTGCCGGCGATCAGCAGGCTGCCGTGATCGGCAATGCCTGCTTCGAACCCGGCATGATGAAATCCACCTACGGCACCGGCTGCTTTGCGCTTCTGAACACCGGCACCGATCGCGTGACCTCCACCAACCGGCTCCTGACGACGATCGCCTATCGCCTCGATGGCGTGACGACCTATGCGTTGGAAGGCTCGATCTTCATCGCCGGCGCGGCCGTGCAGTGGCTGCGGGATGAGCTCGGCTTCATCAAGGTTTCGTCCGAGGTTGGAGCGCTGGCGGAAGGGGCCGATCCGGCGCAACGGGTCTATCTGGTTCCGGCTTTCACCGGTCTTGGGGCACCCTACTGGGATGCCGATGCGCGCGGTGCCATCTTCGGCCTCACGCGCAGCACAGGTCCCGCGGAATTTGCCCGTGCGGCGCTCGAAAGTGTCGCCTACCAGACCTACGATCTCCTGGAAGCGATGAAGAAGGACTGGCAGGGCCATGGTGCAACCACGGTTCTGCGCGTCGATGGCGGCATGGTGGCTTCCGACTGGACCATGCAGCGGCTCTCCGACATTCTCGATGCGTCTGTCGACCGGCCGACGCTTCTCGAAACCACCGTGCTCGGTGCGGCCTGGCTTGCAGGCTGGAAAGCCGGCGTCTGGCCCGATGCCAAGGGCTTTGCCGCTCGCTGGAAGCGTGATCGTCGCTTCGAGCCGGCCATGCAGGCCGATGATCGCCGCGAGGCAATCGCCGGCTGGCATGACAGCGTGTCGCGCTGCCTGACGAAGCGGAACTGACCGCAGACAAACCTTCAATCCAATATCCGGATCCCGGCGCATGACGCCGGGACGTCAACGCATTTTCACGAATCTGAAATTGCGGCGGCGGTCTGGATGCCGGCGCCAGGACATGCGAAGCGGTTCCAAACGGGAGGAGCCGATGTCGATGAATTTCCCTCAGCCTGTCGCACTGTCCTATAGCGGAACGGTCGCGATCGTCACCCTGTCCAACCCACCGGTCAATGCCATTTCCAAGGCCGTCCGCGAAGGACTGATCGCTGCCTTTGCCCAGATACGGTCGGAAGCCACGGCGAGTGCGGTCGTTCTCTGGGGCGGAGAGGGCAGGTTCGTCGCCGGTGCCGATATTCGCGAGCTCGAATTTGCTCCGGAGCCGCCCTTTCTTCCTGAGGTCGTCAGGGTCATCGATGCGATGGACATTCCGGTCGTTGCGGCTATCGACGGCCCGGCGCTGGGTGGCGGGCTCGAAATCGCGCTTGCCTGCGATCTGCGGCTCGCGGGACCAAAGGCGCTAGCCGGCCTTCCCGAAACCAATCTCGGCATCGTTCCGGGCGCCGGCGGCACCCAGCGGCTGCCGCGCCTTACAGGTGTTCCGGAGGCGATCCGCCTTATCGGCAGCGCCACGATTCTCAAGGCGAAGGAGGCGGTTACCGCCGAAATTTTCGATGCGGTGATTGCGGAAAATCTGCTTGAGGCTGCAATCGGTCGCGCGCAGGGCTGCCCGAAAAGGCGTCTGTCGGAAATGCCGGCTCCACCCGCGACGGAGGCTGAGATCGAAGCGGCCACCAGTGCCGTTCGCAAGAAGGCCCGCGGCGTTCCAGCAATCCTCGAAGTGCCGGCAATCGTTGCGGCAAGCCTGACATTGTCCTTCGACGATGCGCTTGCAATGGAGCGGGAAAGCTCGGTGCGGCTGCGGCTCACCGATGAGGCAGCGGCACTGCGCCATCTCTTCCTGGCTGAACGCGGCGCTGGCCGCATGCCGGACGGCATGACTGGGAACAGCCGCACCGCCACGAACGTCGCCATCATCGGCGGCGGCACCATGGGCGCGGGCATCGCGATGGCCTTCGTGTCGAGCGGTTTGCCGGTGACCATAATCGAACGCGACCAGACGGCGATCGAAGCGGCCGGTGCCCGCATCGACGGGCTTTTCGACCGTCAGGCGGAATCCGGCCGGCTCCGCGAAGCCGATCGTGCCGAACGACGGGCCTCTGTAACGATCACCGACGACTGGCAGAGCTTGGCGCAAACGGATCTCATCATCGAGGCTGCGTTCGAGGATCTCGATGTGAAGACGGAGATCTTCCGCAAGCTCGATGCCATCGCGCGACCCGGTGCCCTTCTCGCCACCAACACATCCTATCTCGATATCGACGCCATCGCGCAGGCGACAAAGCGACCGGAAGATGTCATCGGTCTGCACTTCTTCTCGCCCGCCCATGTGATGAAACTTCTCGAAGTGGTACGGGGATCGCACACCTCGGCGGATGCGATCGCCACCGGCCTTGCGATCGGTCGCAAGATCGGAAAGTTGCCAATCCTGGCCGGCAATTGCGATGGTTTCATTGGCAACCGCATTTATGCCGTTTATCGGCGGCATGCCGAATATCTTGTCGAAGATGGTGCCACGCCCGACCAGATCGATAGAGCGCTTGAGGCGTTCGGCTTTGCCAAGGGTGTCTTTGCCGTCAGCGACATGTCCGGTCTCGATATCGGCTATGCCATGCGCAAACGCCGGGCGGCGACCCGTGATCCCGCCGAACGCTATAGCGTGCTTGGCGATCGCATCGTTGAAATGGGACGGCTTGGCCGCAAGACCGGGGCCGGTTGGTATGCCTATGGTGCGGCAGGCAAACGCGAGGATGATCCGGCTATTGCGGACCTCATCGATAGGGTCCGCGCCGAACGTGCGATCACGCCGCGCCCCTTTACGGATGAGGAAATCCAGCTGCGTCTTCTTGCGGTCATGGTCAATGAGGCGTGCCGCATTCTAGATGAAGGTATTGCCGGTCGAGCCGCCGATATCGATCTCGTCTTCGTCAATGGCTACGGTTTCCCGCGCCTGAAGGGCGGTCCGATGCATGCGGCTGGAAAGATCGGATGGGATCGCATCCTGAAGAACGTGATCGATGCCCAACCGGCTGGCGGTCCGTCGTCGGTGCCATCGCCGCGTCTCGTCGAAGCAGCCGCTTCCGGTCGATCTCTGCTCTGACAACCAAAAGGCGCGGCCATCAACCGCGCCTTTTCGTCTTGCAAATTGTCCGAAGCAAGAGGGGTTGGCCTAGCGGCCCTTGAATTGCGGCTTGGTGCCAGCCTTGAAAGCCTCGACGCCGATCATATAATCCTCTGTCTGTCCCGCCTGGCGTTGAAGCTCGGCCTCGAGCCTCAGTTGCGCTGCAAGGTCATTGCCGGCGGAAGCGTTGAAAGCCTGCTTCATCAAGGCAAAGCTCTGCGTCGGACGCTGGGCCAGATCGGCGGCCATGGTTTCGACGGTGGAAAGCAGGACATCGTCATCGACAACATCCCAGATCATGCCCCAGTCCAATGCCTGTCCGGCCGAAACCGGTTCGGCCAGAATGGCGAGCGCACGGGCGCGGGCCTCTCCGATCAATCGGGGCAGGGTAAAGCTGCCGCCGGCATCCGGCACCAGGCCGATGCGGGAAAAGGACTGGATGAAGCGGGCCGAGCGGGCAGCAATCACGATGTCGCAGGCAAGTGCCAGGTTGGCACCGGCGCCTGCGGCCACACCGTTGACTGCGGCGAGGACAGGCTTTGGGGCCGAGCGGATCGCCATGATGAGTGGATTGTAATAGGTTTCGAGCGAAAGGCCGAGATCGGGCGCCTTGCCGGGCTCAAGTTTGCGTTCCTTCAGATCCTGTCCGGCGCAGAAGCCGCGCCCTGCACCCGTCAGAGCGATCGCACGGCAGTCAGGATCCGCTGCCGCGCTATCGAAAGCGGCTTTGAGTTCGCGATGGAGCGGAACGGTGAAGGCGTTGAGCTTGTCGGGACGGTTGAGCGTAATCACGACATAGCCGGGCTCGCGCCGGACCAGCACAACATCCTTTTCTTCGTGCGCTGTCATTTCCATTCGATATGCGCCTTGATCGACTGGGATTCGGCATCGATCCAGCCATATTTTGCAGCTGCCGTCACCATGGCATCGAAACCTTGTCGCCAGGTCCCATCCGGGTCGTCGCCAGCCAGGTCGATAACCGTCTGCTGATCGATATAGGCGTGATCGTCGGCGATATAGCGAATGCCGGCGATTGCCGGCTGCGAGCCGGCTTCAAGCTGCTCAAACTGCAGTTTGAAGGCTTTGAAATTGTCGCGCTCGTCGAGCGCCAGCGTCTCATCGCCAGATTTGCGAACGATCATTGTGCAGCCTCCCGGACTGAGTTTTCTTCGATTTCGGCAGCATCGCCGGCATTTCCGAACGCCGTCCAGCCCCCATCGACATAGAGAATGGCACCATTGATGTAGGAGGCATCGTCCGAAGTGAGGAAGATGGCTGCGTCGGCGATATCCTCGGGCTTGCCGAGCTCGCCCATCGGAATGCGCCGGCGGATCTTGCCGGAATCGATGCTGCCTGAGGCTTCCAGTGCCGCGACGCCGGGCGTGCGGATATAGCCCGGCGCGATCGTCGCGAGGCGGATCCCGTCCGGTCCGAGTTCGGCGGCGAGGCAGCGCGTAAGCATGTCGATGCCGGCTTTCGAGGCGCCATAGGCATGCCGTGGCGCAAAGGGCAGGAACGTGTTGATCGAACCGATATTCAGAATGACGCCGCCCGGCTTCGTCATGAACCGAAGCGCTTCGCGGGAGGCGAGGAAGGCACCCGTAAGATTGATATCGAGCAGGCCCATAAGATAGGCGCTGTCCTGCTCCTCCACCGGCATGAACCGGTCGGCAATTGCAGCATTGTTGATGAGCACATCGATGCGCCCATGGAGGGTCTTGATCGCTGCAAAAGCGTCGATAACTGCCTGCTCGTCCGCCATGTCCACCTTGAGCGACAGGCACCGGTCGCCAAGAGCCTTTTCGGTCTCGCAGAGTTCCGTCTCGTCGCGATCCAGAATGACGACCTTGTCGCCCTTTGCCGCAAACGCCATCGCAATCGCCTTGCCGATGCCGCGGCCGCCACCGGTCACCACAACAACCTTGAAATTGTCGGACGGTGCAGGCTTTCCCAGTTCGGCTGCGGGTGTGCCGGAAACCGGCGGATGCGCTTCGCCCGGCTGGTTGAAGGTTGCCCAGCCGCCATCGACCGCAAGCACGCTACCTGTCACATAACGCGCCTTGTCGGAGGCCAGGAAGCGGGCTGCGGCTGCGATCTCGTCCGGTCGGGCCATACGCCCCATCGGAATACGCTGGCGAACCTTCGAGAGGTCTGCCTTGCCGTCGCGTTCGAGCCCGGCCACCATCGGCGTGCGCACGTAACCGGGGGCCACGGCTGCGACGCGAATGTTGCGATGCGCGAGTTCGCAAGCCAGCGATTTGGTGATCGAAACCACCCCAGCCTTGGACGCAGCATAGGCGTTGCGTTTCGGGTTGGAAACGATACCGGCAAGCGAAGCGATATTGACGATGGCGCCACCTTCAGGGCCCATATGGCGCGCCACTTCGCGGGCGAGCAGCAATGGTCCGACAAGATTGACTGTCAGCGCGGCCCGGAAACCATCGGCAGTCGTGTCGACTGTCGCTGCCATGGTCGGTCCGAGTGCGGCATTGTTGACGAGTACATCAATGCGCCCGAAATGCTGGTGGATGGCCGCGATCGTGGCGACGATCTCCGCCTCGGAGCCAATATTGCAGGTAAAGGCTTCATGGTCATCCTTGTCCAGGCTCGAAAGGGCGCCATTGAGGTCGGTGCCCTCAAGATCGACGGCGGCGATGCGGAACCCGTCTTCGGCCAGAAGCGCACAGAGCGAACGGCCAATGCCGCCCGCAGCACCGGTCACGATCGCGACCTTCTTGCTCATCATCATTGTGGTCTCCTCCCGAATGACGATTAACCGGCCGGCTGCAAGCGTCTGAACAGACCGTCCCGATAAAGCAGGACATCGTGATCGACCGATGTAACGCCGACGACACGCCCGATATAAAGATTGTGGCTGCCCGATGGAATGCAATCCTCGACGACGCAATCGAAGGCCGCAACAGCGCCTTCGAGAACCGGCGATCCGGTCACCATCTCAGACCAGGTGGCACCGGCAAACCGTTCATCCGGGCTCAACTTGGATGTCGAAAACAGTCGGGCGATGTTGTGCTGCTCGTCGGTCAGCATGTTGATCGCAAAGGCGCCACGTGCCGCGATGATTGCCTCGGCGCTGGCATTGCGATTGACGCAGACGAGCATTGTCGGCGGCTCGGTGGATACCGAACAGATTGCCGTTGCCGTCAGTCCATTGCGGATGTTTCCGTTGCGGGCGGTGATCACGCCCACCGGAGAAGCGAGCTGCCGCATGGCCATCTTGAATTCGGCTGCATCGACATTGGCGGGTGCGTTTGTATCGGCTCCCTCATCTCGTCCGTGACTGCGGGCTTCCTGGCTGGCTGACATCGGTCTCTCCTCCGTTATTCCCGAGTCTTGCAGTTCGGGCTTGTCGCTTTTTGCAGTCTGGCCCATCCTGCCGTGAAATCAATCGCTTCAGATAGCTGAACGAATGATTCACGCATGTGAAGAGATTTCCCCTCCGGCAGCCGCAACAATCAGAGCGTCAAGCGGCCGGACACCCTGACCTTCCGGCATGACCAT
Source organism: Fluviirhizobium alvei (assembly GCF_030551875.1). GTDB lineage: Bacteria > Pseudomonadota > Alphaproteobacteria > Rhizobiales > Rhizobiaceae > Rhizobium_E > Rhizobium_E alvei. Next base: position 51,633 of record NZ_JAUOZU010000009.1, read on the forward strand.
GACCGGGTTGAGGTCGATGCTGGCGATCGCATCGGCATTGGCCGCAGCGAAATGGGACAATCGGGAAAGCAGCTTTGCCAGCGCTGCAACATCTGAACGCTGGGCACCGCGCACGCCTTCCAGCATCGCATAGCCGCGAATGTCGCGGATCATGCGCATGGCCTCGTCCTCGTCGAAAGGTGCGGCACGGAACGTCACATCCTTCAGCACTTCCACGAAGACGCCGCCAAGACCGAACATCACCACCGGCCCCATGACCGGATCGTTGAAGACGCCGACGATCGTTTCGACGCCGCCGGAGATCATCGGCGCCAGAATGACACCATCGAGATGCGCGTCTGGCGCTTTTTCTCGGACCGATGCCAGCATCTTCGTCATCGCCTCGCGAACGGCCTCCGGCGATCGGAGATTGAGCGCGACACCGCCGACTTCCGTCTTGTGCGGCAGATCGGCCGACGCGATTTTCATAACAAGCGGATAACCGACAGTGTCTGCCGCTGCAGTCGGGTCTTCGCCCGGCGCCACAAGCCGCTCTTCCGGGAACGGAATTCCGGCGGCAACAAGAATAGCCTTGGCTTCATGTTCGCTGATCGCGCGTTGTGGAATGGCCGCCGGTGCCGCTAGGGCGTTGGTTCGTTTCGTAGCCTTGGCAAGGTCGAAATTCTGGCGGAACTTGACTAGCGCGCCGAGCGCGTTCGTCAACGCGGTTCCGTCCTCATAGATCAGGAAGCCCTTCTCTTCATAGGAGCGGACGATTTCGGTCGGCGCCGTCATGGTCACGCATTTGATGCAGTCCTGCTTGCCGGCGGTGGCATCCTCCAGCGCCTGCCGCAGCGAGGCGGCAAAGGTGGGGCTGGCCGGACCGCTGCCGAAGATACCGGCGAACATGTCATAACCGCCCTTGTCGAGCATCGCATCGATAAAGCGGGTCATCAGCGGCAGATCGGTCAGCGCCTGTGCGGTTGCATCGACCGGATTGCGTGGCGATGCGTAAGGCAGCATTTCCTTCAGTTCGGTCTGCGCGTCCTCGGGCATGGGCGCGACATCGAGACCGGCATCGGCCGCGTCATCGGCCATCTGGATGCCGAAGCCGCCGGACAGCGTGAAAATACCGAGCCGGTTGCCGCGCGGAAAGATCCCGCGCGAGGCGGCATAGGCCACGTCCAGTTGTTCTGCCGTCGTAGCAGCACGATAGACGCCATATTGGCGCAGCACGGCATCGAAGACAGCATCCGAACCGGCGAGTGCTGCTGTGTGGGAACTGACGGCATGCTGGCCCACTTCCGAACGGCCGACCTTCATGAAGACGATCGCCGTTTCGCGCTCGCGTGCGATCTCGAGAGCTTCGATGAACTTGTCGCGGTTGCGGATTCCTTCCGCATAGGCCATCACGACATTGACGTCGGGCTGGGCGACCACCCAGTGAAGGGCTTCTGCCACATCGATATCGCATTCGTTGCCAGTCGTGACCCAATGGTCGATACCGAGGCCCCGCTGCCGGGCGAGATGGGTGATATGCGACCCATAGGCACCGCTCTGCGAGACGACGGAAACCGGCCCCGGCTGGATGAAACCGGTATCGAGGATGGCCGAGAAAGTGCCGTAGAAGTTTTGCCGCGTATTGAAGACGCCGAGGCAGTTCGGCCCGAGCACGCGCATGTTGGCTTCGCGCGCAATACCAGCGATGGTTTCCTGCATCACCCGGCCTTCATCGGACGTTTCGGCGAAGCCGGCGGAAAAGACGATGGCCGAACCGATGCCGCGATCGGCGCAATCCTGAACGGCCTGGACGGTCGCCGCAGCGGGAACTGCCAGAATGGCAACATCCGGAGATTCGGGAAGCGCCTGGATCGAAGAATAGGCCTGGAAGCCTTGAACGGTGTCTCGGTTCGGATTGACCGGATAGACAGCGCCAGCAAATCCGGCCTCCCTCAGATAACGTAAGGGCCGGCCGCCAATGCGGGCGGCATTCTCGGACGCGCCAACAAGCGCAATCGATCGGGGAGCGAGAAGGGAGGAAAGAGCGCTGGCAGTCATGGTTGGTCCATTTCAGTGCGGGGATTAGGCGCCGAAACGCTGTTCGGGAAGCCCCTTGACCCCCAATCCATCGATGGCAAACAGGCAGCCGCCGTGCGGATGGCGGGAAATTGCGCGGCCGGAGCCGGAATTCTTGATCGAGGTGACGAAGAGCGTCGATAGGTCTTCCCCGCCAAAGGCGAGGCAGGACGGCATGTCGGTCGGTGCATTGATCATGCGATCGACGATTCCCGCTGGCGAGAAGCGGGCGATCTTGCCGACCTGCACGAGGGCGACCCAGACATAGCCTTCGGCGTCGACGGTGGCGCCATCGGGTCCCGAACCGAACACTTCGGTGTCGACGAATACCCGCGGTTCGGTGAGCGGAACCTTTTCGGCGCAATATTTGTAAGCCCGGATCATGCGATCGAGGCTGTCGGAGAAATACATCGTGTCGCCGTTGGGGCTGAAGCAGAGCGTGTTCGAAATCCGGATACCATTGGCCAGGATATCGGTTTCGCCACTGTCGCAGACCCTGTAGAGCGCGCCGCGCGGATCGGCATGCACACCCATCGAGCCGCAGAGAAAGCGGCCGGAGCGATCGGTCTTGCCATCGTTGAAACGCACGAGCGGATCGGCCGGGACAGGCTGCACGATCGGCGTGAACGCACCGCTCTCGAGATCGAGCAGGAAAATACCGTCGGCAAGCCCGGTAACGAGCCGGTTGCCGGTCGCAAGACCGACGGAACCGACCATCGAGGGCGCCTTCCACTCGCGGAACGTTTGCGTCTGCGGCTCATAGCGGCGAATGAGGCAGGAGACACCATCCACCCAGTAAAGCCAGCCATTCTCGCTGTCCCAGACAGGGCTTTCGCCGAGAAGGTCCGGTTTGTCGGAGACGCGTGTGATCGCAAGCGACATGTCTGTTGCCCTGGAGAATTTAGGAAAGATTGGAAAGGTGCGAGCCGGCGGCAGGCAAACCCCGCCTGCCACCGGCTCCTGGGAGATTACTGCGACTTCAGCGCTTCGCAGGCGCTTTCCGAAGCCGGGCGCCAGGCGTCTTCAGCCGTAACGGTGCCGGTGATTTCGTAATAGTCGTAGGGATACTTCGATTCATCCGGCTTCTTGATGCGGGCCGACAGCAGCGGACGCATGACCTGTCCGTCGGCGCGGATGCTGATATCCTTCATTTCAAAGTCGTTGATCGGCGTCTCGCGCATCTTGGCCATGACGGCTTCACCGTCATCGGTTCCGGCTGCCTTGACGGCCTTCAGATAGTGATTGACGGCGCTATAGGTGCCTGCCTGGGCCTCGTTCGGGGCGCGATCGTTGAAGGCAGCCATGAAGCGCTTGGCGAAGGCGCGGGTCTCGTCGTCACGATCCCAGTAGAAGGGGGTCGAAAGACGGACATCCTGGAGAATGTCGAGGCCGATCCCGTGGGTCTGGTTGAGGAAGAGGCCGAGCGGCGCCATCTTCTGTCCACCTTCGGCAATGCCGAATTCCTGCGCCTGCTTCATGGCGTTGGCGAAATCAGCGCCGGAGTTGGCAAGCGCGATCACCTTGGCGCCGCTGGCCTGCGCCTGCAGCAGGAAGGAGGAGAAATCGGAGGAGTTCAGGGGATGCAGAACCGAGCCGAGAACCTTGCCGCCACCCTGTTCGATGAACTTGGTCGCGTCGGTCTGCCAGGCCTTGCCGAAGGCATAGTCGACGGTCACGAAGTACCAGGTGTCGAGACCCTGCGACAGCAGCGATTTCACCGTCGCCTTCGGCAGCGCGTAGGTGTCCTGCACCCACTGCGTGGTCATCGGCGTGCACTTGTCGTTGGTGAAGGCAGACGAAGCGGTGCCGGCCAGCATGTAGGGCTTCTTGCGATCCTTCATGATGTCCTGAACGGCGAGCGCGATCGAGGAGGCCGAGCAGCCGACAATCGTGTCGACACCTTCTTCGTCCACCCACTTCATGGCAGCGGCGACACCGACATCCGGCTTGTTCTGGTCGTCGGCAATCACGATCTCGATCTTCTTGCCATCGATCTCGCCGCCGGCATCTTCCACCGCAAGCTTGGCCGCAGCTACAGAGCCCGGGCCGCAATTATCCGCATAGGGACCCGACTGGTCGTTCATGACGCCGATGCGAATGACGTCGCCGGAAATTCCGGCAGCTGACGCAGGCTGCATGCCGCCCATCATGGTGGCGGCCATCAGGCCAGCTGTCAGTATGCGCATTTTGGTGCTTTTCATTTCTCTCTCCCATTGATGAACCGGGCGGTCCTCCAACCGTTGCCGGATTCGTTGCTCACAGTTTTACGCAGGCTTGAAGGCTGCGCAATTCAGGAAAATGCGAAGGTCATGCCGCCATCAACGAACAGCATATCGCCTGTCACGAAGCTTGACTCGTCGCTTGCCAAAAACACGGCTGCCTTGGCGATATCATCCGGCGCCCCCAGCCGGCCGAGCGGCACGCGCTGACGCCGACGCTCCCAGGCTTCTTCGGTGACGACGAGATTGGCGCCATCGGTTGGGGTCGAGCCCGGAGCGATGGCATTGACGCGAATGTTGCGCGGACCGAATTCCGCTGATCCGGAGCGCGTCATGCCTAGTACGGCAGCCTTGACGGCGCTGTACATGATGCCATGGCGCATCGCGATCATCGCCGAGGGCGATGCGATGTTGATGATGGACCCGCCACCTGCCTTGGTCATGCCGTCGAGCACGGCCTGGTAACCCCAGACGACACCCTTGAAACCGACATCGATCATGCGCCCGACCATCTCTTCGGTCTGGTCTTCGAGCGGTCCATAACGGTTCCACATGGCATTGTTGACGAGAATGGTCGGCGCGCCGACCGAAGCTTCAAGCACCGCAACGGCGTTGAAAACATCGTCACGCTTGGCAACATTGCCGACGATCGCAATCGCCTTGCCACCTTCCGCCTCGATTGCACGGACGGCATCGTTTGCGACTTCGTCCTTGAGGTCGAGAACGCCGACGATTGCGCCTTCGCGAGCGAAGGCGAGGCTGATGGCGCGACCGATTCCGCGTCCACCACCAGTGACGAGTGCGACCTGTCCGGCCAGTCTTTTCATGGTTTTCTCCTCCTGTCGCAGTGGCGGATCTCCTCCCGCCTCTGGGCCGCCGAATGAAAATTTCATCGGTGGACTTGACTGAACGCATCCTGTCACGCCAGCTATGAATTGAACAATTGCAATTCGTATGTGCGGCCCATTTTCATAAATGTGAAATTCGGACCGCTAGGGAGGAGGAACGACATGCAATCGTCGCAAGTGAAGTCCGCGATGCGCGCTTTGGAAATTCTTGAGTTTTTTAAAAAGGTTAGGCAGCCGCGAGCGATGTCCGAGATCGCCTCTGCCCTCGGCTATCCGCAGTCGAGCACCACGGTGTTGCTCAAGACACTCATCTCGCTTGGCTACCTGAATTTCGATCGACGGGAGCGACTTTATTTCCCGACGGTGAAAGTGACCTCGCTTGGCGATTGGGTGCCAAAGGCGCTTTTTGGTACGGGCCGCGTCATCGAGGCGATGAGGGACGTTCATGCGGCGACCGGCGAGACGGTGTCGATCAACACCAAGAACGACATCTACCTGCAATATGTGCAGATCATCCAGTCTGTGCATGCGCTCAGGTTTCATGTCGATGAAGGCGAGATGCGGCCGCTGACACGATCGGCCGTCGGCTGGCTGCTTATGTCGACCATGAACGACGATATGATCGACAATGTCATTCGCCGCGCCAATATCGCGACTGAAAAGGCGGCCGACCGGGTCAAGCTGCAGGACATGATGGAGAAAATCCGCTCCATCCGTGGCAAGGGCTATTGCTCGGCGGAGAACGTGCCTTTTCTGGGCGGGGGGACCATTTGCGTGCTCCTGCCGATCACCATCCAGGGCCAGCCGGTCGTTCTCGGCCTCGGTGGAGCGGTCGAACGCATTCGGCAGAACCATGACCGCTATCTTGCGGTGTTGCAGCGAGCGGCGAAGTCCATCGAGCCGCGTGATCCGTTCGATCAGCCGATCGAACTGGAGATCTGAACGAAAGTGCCCGGGCAATCCGCCCGGGCGTCTAACGTCGTATCGGCTTGCTCAGCCTTTCTGGTCTGCGACCACAAGAGGGGCTTGAGCATCGTTTGCCTTTGACTTGCGGTCTGACTTGAGCCGCCGGATGAGGGCCGCACTTTCTCCGACGAAGCCGCGGCGGAAGAAGACGATCACGACCAGCAGCACGACGCCCTGTGCAATCAGCGCCCATTCTCCCAGGCCGGCCAGAAGATCGTTCATCAGGATGATGATCGCCGCCCCGAACATCGGGCCGGTGAAGGTGCCAAGCCCGCCCAGCAGCGTCATCAGGATGACTTCGCCGGAAATCGACCAGGATGCATCGGTCAAGGTTGCGAACTGGAAGACGGTTGCCTTCATGGCACCCGCCAGTCCGGCGAGGGAGGCTGAGAGGATGAAGGCGACCAGCTTGAACCGTTCGGGCGTAAAGCCGAGCGATTCCACCCGCGGTTCATTGTCGCGAATGGCGCGCAGGATCTCGCCGAAGGGCGAATGAACGATCCGGTAGAAGGCGAAGATCGCAAGTGCGGTAAAGCCGAGGATCACGTAGTAGAAGCTGAAACTGTCCTTCACATCCACCAAACCGAAGAGCGCATTGCGTGGAATGCTCTGCATCCCGTTTTCACCGCCGGTAAACTCGGCCTGCAGCAGAATGAAATAGACGAATTGCGAGAAAGCCAGCGTGATCATCGCGAACTGGATCCCCTGCCGGCGGATCGAAAGCGCGCCGACGAGGAGGCCGAGAACCGAGGAGGCGAGCATGCCGATGATAATCGCAAGCTCAACCGAGATGGCAGTCGTCTTCAACACCTGACCGGTGATGTAGGCGGACATGCCGAAAAACATCGCATGGCCGAAGCAGAGTAGCCCCGCATAGCCCAGGAGCAGGTTGAAGGACGAGGCGAAGATGACGAAGCAGAGCACCGTCATCAACAGGATGGGATAGACGAAAAACGGAGCGACCAGTGCAAGTGCCGCAACCACGGCTCCGATCAGGATGGTTCTGTTCATGCCGTGCCCTCGCGATTGGACTGGAACATGCCGGATGGACGAAAGAGAAGGGCCGCCATCATGAAGACGAAAACGACCACGCTTGCCGCCTCGGGATAGATCGCCTTGGTCAGGCCTTCGACGAGGCCGAGCAAATAGCCGGTGACGATCGCGCCCAGGATCGAACCCATGCCGCCGATGACGACGATGGCGAAGACCACGATCATGACGCTCGACCCCATCGAGGGTGAGACCTGGTAGATCGGAGCAGCGAGTACGCCTGAAAGCGCAGCGAGGCCAGCGCCAAACCCGTAGGTCAGCGTGATCATTTTCGGAACGTTGATGCCGAAACTTTCGACGATCTGCGGTTTTTCATTGGCCGCACGGAGATAGGCACCGAGCTTGGTATGTTCGATGAGGTACCAGGTGCCGAAGCAGGTAAACAGCGAAAAGACGACGACCCAGATCCGGTAGTAGGGCACGAACATGAAACCCAAGCTGACCCCGCCCGGGATCGGATTTGCGTAGGGAATACCTGTGGCGCCGTACTTCTGCCGGATCAGGCCCTCGACGATCAGGGCAACCGCATAGGTCGCAAGCAGCCCGTAGAGATGGTCGAGATTCTGGAGTGGTCTGAGAAGGAAGCGCTCCATGACCATGGCAAGCACTGCCACGATCAGTGGAGCGATGACGAGCGAAGCCCAGTAGGGCACACCGACGGTGGTCAAGAGGAGCCAGGCCAGGAAGGCGCCGATCATATATTGCGCCCCATGCGTAAAATTGACGACGTTCATGAGGCCGAAGATGATGGCCAGGCCCATCGAAAGCATGGCGTAGAAGGAGCCGTTGATCAGGCCGAGCAGCATTTGCCCGGCAAGCAGTTGGACTGTCATGGTCAGACCCCCAGATAGGTTTTGATGCGGTCGGCAGATTTCTCGAGCTCTGCGGCGGTGAGTATGTCGGCAACCTTGCCGTTCTCGATCACCACATGCCGGTCAGCCACCCGGCGGGCAAAGCGCAGGTTCTGCTCCACCAAAAGGATCGTGTAGCCCTTCTCCTTGATCTTGAGGATCAGGTCGCGGATCTCCTGCACCACCACGGGCGCCAGCCCCTCGCTCGGTTCATCGAGCAGCAGCAGGCGTGATCCGTTGCGCAGGATGCGGGCGATCGCAAGCATCTGCTGTTCGCCGCCGGAGAGTTTGGTTCCCTGGCTGGATGCCCGTGCCTTGAGATTGGGGAATGTCGCGAGCAGCTCGTCCTCGCTCATGCCGCCCGGCTGCAGCACCGGCGGCAGGAGCAGGTTTTCGCGCACGGACAGCGAAGAGAAAATTGCGCGTTCTTCCGGGCAGTAGGCGATACCCTTGCGGGCGATCTCGAATGTCCGGCGGCCGATCAGCTCCTCGTTCTTGAAGCGGATCGAGCCGGTGCGCTTGCGCAGGAGGCCCATGATCGAGCGCAGTGTCGTTGTCTTGCCGGCGCCGTTGCGACCGATCAGTGTCAGCAGTTCGCCTTCGCGCAAATCGAAGGACACACCATGCAGGACCTTGGATTCGGCATACCAGGCATTGAGATTGTTGACCGACAGCATGACGGGTGCGGTTCCCGCTTGTGCGTTGGAAAGGGCGGCCTCACGCATCGTCTTCTCCCAGATAGGCAGTCCGGACCAGCGGATTGGCCGAGACTTCGGCATAGGTTCCGTCGGCGATGATCTGTCCGTGCTGCAAAACGGTGATGCGGTCGCAGAGTGTGGAAACGACCGACAGATTGTGTTCGACCAGCAGCACCGTTCGTCCGACAGCCACGCGGCGAATGAGATCGGTGATCGGCTCGATATCTTCATGACCCATGCCGGCGGTCGGCTCGTCCAGAAGGAGCAGTTCAGGCTCCAGTGCAAGCGTGGTGGCGATTTCGAGCGCCCGCTTCTTGCCGTAGGACAGTTCCGCCGCCGTGACGCCCTGGCTTGCGGACAGACCGACTTCGCCGATGAGCTCCAGCGCGCGCGCATTCAGACTGTCGATCGAATGGATCGAGCGCCAGAAATGATAGGACTTTCCATGCTTGGCCTGCAGCGCGACGCGAACATTCTCGAGCACCGTCAGGTTCGGGAAGGTCGCGGAAATCTGGAAGGAACGGACCAGGCCCCGCTTGGCGACGGCTGCTGAGCGCAGGTCGGAAATATCCGAACCATTGAACATGATCCGGCCGGACGAAAGCGCAAGCGCCTTGGTCAGGAGGTTGAAGCAGGTGGTCTTGCCGGCGCCATTCGGGCCGATCAGCGCATGGATCGAGCCGCGCCGCACAGCAAGATTGAGATTGCTGACAGCAAGAAAACCGCCGAAACGTTTCGAGACGTTTTCGGCGACGAGAATATTGTCTGTGGGCTGACCCGCAGCGGCTGGTATCGCCGAAGCTGCCTGTAGCATCTTTTCCTCCCAAATTCGTTTGACCGGGCCGGCACCTCCGCTCCGGCCCGGTTCGCCTCACTTATCCCGGCAGCGCCAGGACAGCCTTGGCGAGAATGTTGCGCTGGATTTCGTTCGACCCGCCAAAGATAGCCGGTGCGCGGGAATCGAGGAACAGGTTCATCGCATCCACATGTCCGTTGCCGGCCTCGAGATCGTCATTATAGCGGGCTTCTTCGCCGGCCAACATCAGCATCTCTTCGGTAATGCGCTGGTAGAGCTCGGTGGTGAAGATTTTCAGCATCGATACATCGGCACCAAGTTCGCCACCCGAACGCAGCACCTTTGCGTAACGCTCGAAGCTTGAACCGAGATCGTAAAGATCGAGCCGAAGCTTGGCATAGCGCGACAGAAAGGCCGGATCATCGAAGGCTCCGCGGGCCTCGGCAAGCTTGTCCAGTCGTCCCAGCGCATATTCGGGTCGCGTCGGGGCGCCAAGGAAGATCCGCTCATGCCCGAGCACGGATTTCGCCAGCGTCCAGCCCTGGTTGATCTCGCCGACGAGGTTTTCTGCAGGCACCTTCACATTGTCGAAGAAGACTTCGCAGAAATCGGTTTCTCCGCGCAGATTGGCGATCGGGCGGACCGTAACGCCAGGCAGCGTCATGTCGACCAGAAGCACCGAAATACCGCGCTGCGGCTTGGCTTCCTTGTCGGTACGCACAAGGACGAAGATCCAGTTGGCGCAATGGGCGAGTGTGGTCCAGATCTTCTGGCCATTGATGACGAAATGGTTGTCCTCGAGAACCGCCGATGTGCGAAGGCTTGCGAGATCGGAACCGGAGGAGGGTTCGGAATAGCCCTGGCACCAGATATGTTCGCCCGACAGGATCTTCGGCAGGAATTCCGCCTTCTGCGCTTCGGTGCCATACTGGATGAGCAGTGGCCCGGACAGGCCGATACCGTGATCGGGAATGCGAGGGCAGCCGAGACGGCCCCATTCCTCGACATAGATCATGTGCTTGGCGGGCGACAGCCCCATGCCACCATGTTCCTTCGGCCAGACCGGCGCGAGCCAGCCCTTCTTCGAAAGCGCCTGGTACCAGACCTTCACTTCTTCATAGAGCGGGCGTTGCTTGCGCATATAGCGCAGTTCGGCGGGGCAATTGGCTTCCACCCATTCACGGAAAATGGCGCGGAATTCCTCATCGGAAAGGCTGTTCCAATCCTCGACCATCAGATCACATCCTTGAAAACGGCCGGACGCTTCTCGATGAAGGCGCGCATGGCTTCCTTGGAATCTTCGTGGCGGGTCATTTCAACCGTCAGGTTCTGTTCGAACCTGTATCCGTCCCGCAGTGGCATGTGCTCGACCGTGTTGATCGCCCTCTTGGCGAGGCTGAGCGCCTTCGGGCTCTTGGAGGCAATGGTGCGGGCAATCTTCATCGCCTCTTCCATCAGGTTTTCGAGCGGCACGCAGGCCTCGATAATGCCGCGACGATAGGCTTCTTCCGCCGGAACCCGGTAGCCGGTCAGGATCATGCGGCGGGCCAGCGAATGCGGGAAAATCCGCATCGTGTGGCTGGCGCCGCCCATCAGGCCGATGTCGATTTCCGGCAGGCCGAAGACGGCATTCTCGGATGCGAGGATAATATCGGCATTGACGATCGGGCCCATGCCGGCGCCGAGTGCCGGGCCATTGACGGCGGCAATGACGGGCTTGGAGCATTCGAGAATGCAGTTGGCCACTTCACGGGTGCGGCGCAGATGCCGGTAGGTCTCGCCCTTGATGTCGCCGATATTGGCGCGGTTCTTGATATCGGCACCGGCGGAGAAGATCTTCTCGCGGCCGGTGATGACGATCACGCGCACATCCGGCGAGTCGTTGAGTTCATCGAAGACCTCGATCAGTTCCTCGGCAAAATCGCGCGAATAGGCGTTGACCGGAGCATTGTCCATCTTCACGACCGCAATATGGTCGGCGATTTCGGTCTTGATCAGATTGTTCTGCATAATTGTCTCCCTCGCTGCCTCAGGCAGCCCGTTCCAGCGATACGAACTGGCGGCGGAGCTTCTCCGCCTGGCCAAACATGGCGCCGAGATTGACGGCGCGTTTGAGATAAAGGCCGATGTCGCATTCGTCGGTGAAGCCCATCGCGCCATAGAGATGGATCGCCCGGCGGCCGATCAGGAAGGCGGCGTCGGAGGCGCGTGCCTTGGCAGCCAGGATCGCAAGCCGGGCAGCCTTTTCATCGCCTTCGCCGAGACGCTCGATGGCATTGACCACCGCAGATCCGGCAAATTCGGCTTCCGTCCACAGATCGACCAACCGATGCTGGATGACCTGGAAGCTGGCGATCGGCTTGCCGAATTGCACGCGCTCCTTGGTATAGTCGGAAGCCATCTCGAACGCCTTGCTGGCAATGCCCGACAGTTCGGCAGCAAGCGCCAGGCGGGCGAGGTCGATCGCCTTTTCGACAAGTCCGCCGAGATCGCCGCGCGCCAGGATGCGGGACATGTCGAGCCGGCATCCGGTGAAGATCAGGCTGCTGATCGTTGCACCGTCCACACCGGGTCGGTCGATGAGCTGCAGTCCCTGGCTACCTGCCGGTACGCTCAAGAGAAGATCCTCGTCGCCGAGACGGGCAAGGACGAGGAAATCGACCGCAGCATGCGCCGCTTCCACGAATTCGCGGCGACCATCAAGATAAATTGCGCCATCAGCAGCCCGGGCTATAAGTTTCGAGGCTTCGATATCGTCGGTGATCGCTGTTGCAATGATGGACGAACCGGAAACAAGGTTCGCGGCCAAACGCGAACGCTCCTCGCTATCCTGGCTGCCCGCAATCAGCGCGCTTGCGAGAACCGAAGCGGTTGCCATCGGTGCGGTCACGAGCGCGCGTCCCAGCGCTTCGCTGATGACGGCCTGTTCGCGAATGCCGAGACCAGCGCCGCCGAGCGCTTCCGGAAGCATCAGGCCAAGCCATCCGGCCTCAGCCATTTCCTGCCATTGCGCCTTGTCCATGTCGCTTTCCGCAGTGCGGATCGACCGCACGGTCTGCGGGCCGGGGCGTCCCTCAGCAAAGGCAGCCACGCTTTCGCGCAGCATGGCAATCACACCATCATCGTCATCCAAAACCATTTGGGGCATCAGTATCTCCAGTGTTCCAGCGGTTGGTCCGCATGCCGGTCGCGGTGGGCCGGTCGGTCAGTTCTTGAAAGTAAAGTCCCGGAACTGCTCGCGCAGTTTGGTCTTCTGCAGTTTTCCGGTGGCCGTGTGCGGCAGTTCGTCAACGAAGACGACATCATCGGGAAGCCACCATTTGGCGACGCGGCCGGCGAGGAAATCGAGGATTTCCGGGCCGGTTGCAGTGCTATCGGCCTTGGGCACGACCAGAAGCAGCGGTCGTTCCTGCCAGCGCGGATGCGGTAGCCCAATGACGGCAGCCTCCTGTACCGCAGGATGGGCAACGGCTGCATTTTCAAGATCGATCGAGGAGATCCACTCGCCGCCGGATTTGATCACATCCTTGGAACGATCAGTGATCTGCACATATCCGTCCGGATCGATTGCGGCGACGTCGCCGGTCGCAAACCAGCCGTTCTCGTCGAGCACTTGACCGCCTTCACCCTTGAAGTAACCGGACGTGACCCAGGGGCCGCGCACCTTCAGATCGCCGGTCGCCTTGCCATCATGCGGCTGGGCAACGCCATCGCCATCGGTGATCTGCAATTCGACGCCATAGATTGCCCGACCCTGCTTGGTGCGGACGGAAATCTGGTCGTCGATGCCGAGCGACTGGTGTTTGGGCAGGAGATTGCCGATCGTGCCGAGCGGGCTGGTTTCACTCATACCCCAGGCATGCAGCGTTTCGGCACCCAGCTTTTGATGCAGCTTCTCGATGACGGCACGCGGGGCAGCCGAGCCGCCGATCACCACGCGCCGGATCTTGATCTGGCCGAGATCGAGAGCCGGGTTTTCCTCGATATATTTCAGGAGACCAAGCCAGACGGTCGGAACGCCGAGCGACATCGTGCATTCTTCGGCGCTGGCCAGCTCGAACAGGCTTTTGCCGTCGAGCCAGGGGCCCGGCAGCACCACTTTTGCGCCGCACATGGCCGATGCATAGGGAATGCCCCAGGCATTGACGTGGAACAGCGGCACGGCCAGCAGAACGCTGTCGCGGCTCGACAGCTGCAGCCCGTCGCTGGCGCAGGCCGTAAAGGAATGCAGGACGGTCGAGCGATGGCTGTAGAGGACGCCCTTGGGATTGCCGGTCGTGCCCGACGTATAGCAGAGCGACGAGGCTTCCGTTTCGGGGAATTCCGGCCAGACGAGATCATCGGCTTCGGCGGCCACGAGATCCTCGTAGCAGAGGCACCCTTCAAGACCAGCCGGCATATGGGCGCGATCGGTCATGGCCACCAGCGTCTTCGCCGTCGTCAGGCTCGGCCACAGCTTTGCGACCAGTTCGGCGAAGGTGATGTCGAAGAAGAGAACGCTATCTTCGGCATGGTTGACGATATACTCGATCTGCTCGGCAAACAGCCGCGGATTGACCGTGTGCAGAACGGCGCCGATGCCCGAAACGCCAAAATAGAGTTCCATATGGCGATGGGTGTTCCAGGCAAGTGTGCCGACCCGGTCACCCGGCTTGACGCCCAGCCCGATAAGGGCCTTTGCGATCAGTGCAGCACGCGAACGCAGGGTCCGGTAGTTGCTGCGGACGGTTTCGCCTTCGCAGGTCCGGGAGACGATTTCGACAGTGGGGTGGAAACGAGCGGCATGTTCGATCAGGGTCGAAATAAGCAGCTGCCGCTCCTGCATCAAGGCGCGCATGAAACCTCCCAAATTACGCTTCGAGGACAGCTCCTCCAGCCGTCCGTTCTTGCCCTTGATGGTCGTCAGCCACTTGCCACTTGTCAAATCAAACTCATTCTCGAAGCTTAAATTCACAAGCGTGAAGTTTTCGGCGAAACGACGACCTCTTCCGTGGCCGGTTGCGGCCCGTCGTCGGGGCGATCCCAGAGCATAGAGGCTGGTCTGTCGGCTTGCCGGGAAGCCTGGAAATGCGGGGTTTCGGGATGGATATGGCGATAGCCGGTCCAGTTGTTCGGCCTCGCCCGAAGATATTGCGGCGGGTAGTCGACATCGACGCCGAGCGCCGCAGCCGCATGAAGGCCCCATCGCGGGTCGTCCAGCATGGCGCGGCCGATGGCGACAAAGTCGGCACGCCCTTCGGCGATGATCGCCTCTGCCTCTTTCGGCTGTCCGATCATGCCCACTGCCATCACGGTCAGCCCGGTTTCTCGACCGACCCTGGTCGCGAAGTCCACCTGATGTCCGGGGGAAGCCGGCGGTATCTTGATGCCCGGCGCAATGTTGCCGGCCGACATGACGCAATAGTCGATGCCGATCGCCTTGAGCTTTCCAGCAAGGACAACAGCATCGTCGAGCGTCAGCCCGTCCTCGTGCCAGTCGGTACTGGTCAACCGAAAGCCGAGTGCCTTCTCTTGCGACCAGACTGCGCGCACGGCTGTGGCGATTTCGAGCGCCAGGCGCATTCGGTTTTCCGGCGAACCGCCATAGGCATCCTCCCGCCGGTTGGTGAGGGGTGACAGGAACTGGTGGATCAGATAGCCATGGGCCGCGTGGATTTCGACGAGATCGAAGCCGGCCCGGTCGGCGCGGACGGCGGCAGCTGCAAAGCTGTCGATAATGCGCCCGATATCCGCATGGCTCATGGCTTGCGGCACTTGCCAATCCTTGTCGAACGGCTCCGATGAAGGGCCGCAGACCGGCCAGCCGCCCTCATCCATGGGCAAGGGCTCGCCCTTCCATCGCTCTGCAATCGAGCGGGTCGAAGCCTTGCGGCCGGCATGCTGCAGCTGGATCCCGATCTTTGCGGAGGAGAGCGGACGCACCTGCCGTACGAGTTCGGCGAGGGCTTCCTCCTGAGCGTCGCTGTAGAGGCCGAGGCAGCCCAACGTTCCGCGTCCCTGCGCATCAACGCCGGTTGCTTCCATGATCACTAAACCGGCTCCGGACATCATCAGATTGCCGATATGGATCAGATGCCAGGGCTGCGCGATCCCATCCCGGGCGCTATACTGGCACATGGGCGAGACGACGATACGGTTGTTCAGCTGCAGCCCGCCAAGGCGGGCCGGCGAAAAGAGTGCGCTCATGATTTTCCTCCCAATTCGATCCCATCATGCCGGGGACGTGAGAGAAGGGAAGACGAGCGCCTCAAGCCCCCACTTTTTCATGGATGTGAAAAGGTGTCCGATCTTGCCGTTTGCTTTGACCGCCGGGGAGCGCCCCTCTTAAGGTGCGCTGCTTTTTGAATGCGGGAGGAGACCATGCCGGACAACAACGACAAGCTGACCGAACTCGTGGACCGTGAGGCGATCCGCGATTGTCTTTATCGTTATTGCCGCGGCATCGACCGGGCGGATGAGGCAGCACTACGCTCCTCCTACTGGGAGGATGCCACCGATCAGCACGGCCCCTATAACGGCTCGGCGACCGGCTTCATCGATTGGGCTTTGACTTCTCTGAAGAGCTACGAACGCTCCATCCATCAGATCACCAATGTGCTGATCGAATTCCAGGCTGATGGCGCGATCGTGGAATCGCAGTTCACCGCCTATCAACGCTCGCCGAATGCAAGCGGCACCCTGCAGCAGTTCTTCCTGATGGGGCGTTATGTCGACTGGTTCGAAAAGCGGAATGGCGAATGGCGCGTCGCCCGCCGCAAGGTCATCTATGACTGGGTAGAAGAACAACCTTTGCCGGCTGAAAGCGAGGCGAAACGCTTCGGTGTTCGCCAGCCGATTGGCGCCCAATGGCCGCATGATCCGGTCTATGGCCTGCTCGCCAAATCTGCCTGAACCCGTCTTGCAGAAATCTCCACGAGAAAAACCGGCCACTGCAATGGCCGGTTTTTCGTTTGTTGATACATGGACGAAAGCTGTGCTTCAGCGGGGCGGCGCCATTCCTCCCAATGGAACGACGCCGCCGCTTGGGAGGATTACTGGTTCACGGCAATCTTGGTCGGCTGCGACAGGGCCTTGTTGACGGCCGGGATAATCTTCTCGCCCCAGAGTTCGATCTGGCGCAGCATGGTCTTCTGGTCGAAATCGCCCAGCTGGGTCTGGACGGCGATCTGGTCCGGCTTCAGGACCTCGATTTCTTCCAGCAGCTTGTCGATCACGTAGTTGACGCTGCCGACAGGCAGGTTCTTGCGCAATGTGTCGAACGACAGATCCTGTTCGGTCGGCGTTTCGCGGAGCAGATAGCCGTCCTCGCTCTGCTGCTTGCGCTTGTGGAGGGCCTCCGAAAGCCGACGCTGGAAGCGGGCATTGTCGAGATAGGAGTTGATCTCGGCCTCATCGTCGCTGGCGTAGCAGCAGCGAAGGAGGGCCACCTTGCGATCGCTTACCACCTTGCCTTCACTGCTGGCAGCTTCTTCCAGCATGCCGCGCAGGGTCCGGACCTGATCGGTGCCGCCATGGAAGGCGGTGACGAACAGATTGTGGCCTTCGCGATAGGCGCGGCCCATGGAACGCGGTGAACCGGCTGCGATCCAGATCGGCGGCGTCGGCTGCTGGACGGTGCGAACCGAGATTGCCGTTGGCGGAATCTTGATGTGCTGGCCATCATGTTCGAAGATCTTCTGCTTCAGGCCCTTGAGCAGGATATCGAAATATTCCGAGAAGACGACCGGTGCCTCATCGACATTGACGCCGAAACGCTCGAACTCGAACTGCTGGTAGCCGGAGCCCACGCCGAGCTCGAGACGACCGCTCGATACGATGTCGGCAAAGCCGATTTCCGACAGCAGGCGCTGTGGCTGGTAAAGCGGCAGAACGCAAACGGCGGTTCCGAGGCGGATCGTCTTGGTGACGCCAGAGCAGGCCGCAACCATCATCAGCGGCGAAGGCACGAGGCTGTAATTGTTGAAATGGTGTTCCGCAAACCAGGCGGCGTTGAAGCCGGCCTTCTCAGAGGTAACCGTCTGTTCGATCGAGTTGCGGATGACTTGGTCTGATGTCTGGTGGTAGCCGCGCTGGGCCGCAAGAATGAAAGTTCCGAATTCCATGTCATGATCCTCCTTGTTCGGCCGGCTTAAAGGTCAGCCTTGCGGCAGGGCGATGCCATGCCGGTTGTGAATGGTCTTGATGTTTGGGGTGGGTCGACCGCCGGCTACGGCCGACATCGCGCTTGATCTGGCGTTCCGCGGCTCCTGCAATCGAGTGCAAAGACATCCCTGTCTGCATGATCAGCAGTTTGGTTGACGCCGCAGGCGCCGTCGGTGCGGCGCAAATGCTATTTTGCGAAATCCATTTGGTATCTCTCCTCCTCTTCCTCACCAAAAGAGTAATGGAGGTACCGACGCCTGCCCAGTCTTTTCCTATATGTGTGGTGCAATTTCAGAAATGTGAAGTTCTGGAGCTCCGATCCCGGATCATTGCCTGAGCGGACGAACCGGAGTTTCACCGGAACAGGCCGAATACCGGTTTGGGGCCTACTTTTTCTGGGTAAGAACGTCGCGCGCGCCAATTCGCTCTTTTCGGCGGAAGATTTTTCCGCCATGACTTGCCCGAAACAAACTAGGGCTTGGTAATGGCGACTTTCGACGTCCTGACGATTGGAAATGCAATCGTGGATATTCTCTCACGTTGCGAGGATGACTTTCTCGTCGACAATGGAATCGCCAAGGGCGCCATGAACCTGATCGATGCAGACCGCGCCGAACTTCTCTATTCGCGCATGGGGCCGGCGATTGAAATGTCGGGTGGTTCCGCCGGAAATACGGCGGCCGGCGTCGCAAGCTTCGGCGGCAAGGCCGCCTATTTCGGCAAGATTTCGTCCGACCAGCTTGGCGAGATCTTCACCCACGACATGCATGCCATCGGCGTGCATTTCGGAACCGATCCGCTCAAAGGCTTTCCGCCGACCGCGCGATCGATGATTTTCGTGACGCCGGATGGCGAACGCTCGATGAACACCTATCTCGGGGCCTGCGTCGAACTGGGCATCGAGGATGTCGATGCGGCTGTGGTTGCCGAATCCAAGGTCACCTATTTCGAAGGCTATCTCTGGGACCCGCCGCGTGCCAAGGAAGCCATCCGCGAATGCGCCCGGATTGCGCACGCCAATGGCCGCGAAATGTCGATGACGCTGTCGGACTCGTTCTGTGTCGACCGTTACCGGGATGAGTTCCTCGAACTGATGCGCAGCAAGACGGTCGATATCGTCTTTGCCAATCGCCACGAAACCCTCTCTCTTTACCAGACCTCCGATTTCGATCTGGCGCTGACGCTGCTTGCGGCAGACAGCAAGCTTGCCGTCGTGACGATGGGCGAGGAAGGCTCGATCATCCTTTCGGGTGACCGTCGCATTCGGGTCGATGCCCTCAAGATCAACAGCGTCGTCGATACGACCGGTGCGGGTGATCTTTATGCCGCCGGTTTCCTCTTCGGCTATACGCAAGGTTTTGAACTGGCCGATTGCGGGCGGCTTGGCAGCCTTGCTGCGGGACTGATCATCCAGCAGATGGGTCCACGCAGCCTGACGCCGCTGCGCCAGGCCGCTGTCGAGGCCGGTATTATTTTGTAAAGGCTTCGCCGGGATAGGCGCCCCAGATTTCGGCCTGGTTTACCCAGCCGTCGGTTCCATCGGTTTCGCCATGGCACCAGTCGCCATTGCATTCGGTTATTTTGAGCACGACGCCCGGCTGGAGCTTGGCGACGATGCTGGCGCCGTCGCGCGGATCGCTGCGCATGTTGACGAAGATATTGTCGCCCTTGCCCTTCATCCAGGGTGCGGCGATTGCGGCGCGTTCGCCGGAAAGAAGCGAGTGGAAGACCCAGCCCTCGGCGCCGTCGGCATCGCGTACGCGGCGCCAGTTGTCGAATTCCTGGATCACTTCCACCGGCAGACCGGGCTTCAGGAACATCCAGGAAACCGCATAATCCTTGCTCGGGCCGACGCGCAGGTTGACCTTCTTGGATTTCAACGACACAAAACGCGGCAGCGGCGGCTTGTTGGCGCTCTGGGCCATGGCCATGCCGGCGGACAGCGAATAGCCGATCGCAAGCGCAACCGCGATCAGTTTCGCCTTGATGGGTGCTCGGAAATATCTGGTCTCGTTACGCAAACTCATGATCGATCCCCATTCAGCCGCAAATATGTGGAATGACATCCGATGGTTGCCGAGTTCGTCCGGGGGCGGATTGTCTTCGCACGCGCGTCTGATTATGAATAGGCTTACCGGCGCCCAGTGTCGCCTAACTTGGTTAACGGGCGGTCAACATCCGGAGCAAAAGACGGCATGACGAACAAGAAAAAACCGACAGTCTATATTACACGCACCTTGCCGGATGTCGTGGAAACCCGCATGCGCGAACTGTTCGATGCCGAACTGAATGTCGATGACCGGCCGCGCAGCCGCGCCGAACTCGAAAATGCCGTCGCGCGCGTGGATGTGCTGGTGCCGACGGTCACCGATCGTATCGATGCGGCCCTCATCGAGGCAGCCGGTCCGCAGTTGAAGCTGATCGCGACTTTCTCCAACGGCACCGACCATATCGACATAGAGGCGGCATCGCGGCGCGGTATCACCGTCACCAATACGCCGAACGTGCTGACGGAAGACACCGCCGACATGGCCATGGCGCTCATTCTCGCCGTGCCGCGCAGGCTCGCCGAAGGCGCCCGCATCCTGACCGATCGCAAGGGCGATTGGGAAGGTTGGTCGCCAACCTGGATGCTGGGTCATCGCGTCGGCGGCAAGCGGCTTGGCATCATCGGCATGGGCCGCATCGGCACCGCCGTTGCCCGGCGCGCCAAGGCTTTCGGCCTTTCGATCCATTACCACAACCGCAATCGCGTCAGCCTGCAGACCGAGGAAGCACTGGAAGCGACCTATTGGGACAGTCTCGACCAGATGCTGGCTCGCGTCGATATCGTTTCGATCAACTGCCCGTCGACACCGGCGACCTATCACCTCATGTCGGCCCGCCGGTTGGCCCTCATGCGACCGGGAAGCTACATCGTCAACACCGCGCGCGGTGGCGTCATGGATGAGACGGCGCTGATCAAATGCATCCGTGAAGGATCGATTGCCGGTGCCGGTCTCGACGTGTTCGAGAACGAGCCCTTGGTCAATCCCAAGCTGCTCAAGCTCGCCCATGAAAACAAAGTGGTGCTCCTGCCGCATATGAGTTCGGCCACCATCGAGAGCCGCATCGAGATGGGCGAAAAGGTGATCATCAACATCCGAACCTATTTCGATGGCCATCGTCCGCCCGACCGCGTCCTGCCCGGACGCAACTGATCAGTCCTTGCGGCGGTAGCGGATCGTGTCGAAACGGGCCGCCAGCGCGTCATACATCAGCAATCGTCCCACCAGTGGTTCGCCTGCGCCGGTGATGAGCTTGATGGCTTCCATACCCATCAGCGTGCCGATGACGCCGGTCAGGGCTCCGATGATGCCGGTTTCGGCGCAGGCGGGCAGCATGCCCTCCGGTGGGATCTCGGGAAACAGATCGCGATAACGCGGGTTCGGTTTACCGTCCTTGTTCAGCTCGTAGGGCTTGAGCACCGTCACCGAGCCATCAAAGCGCCCGACAGCGCCGGAAACGAGCGGCACCTTCAGTTCTTCGGCAATGTCAGCGGCAAGGTAACGGGTGGCGAAATTATCGGATCCATCGACGATCAGATCGTGATCGGCGGCAAGTTCCATGGCATTTTCCGCCGTCAACCGAACGGCCATGCCAAAGACGTCGACATGCGGATTGACGGCGCGAATGCGCGCCTTGGCACTGTCGACCTTGGCCTGGCCGATCGTCTCTGTCGTATGGATCATCTGGCGTTGCAGGTTGGAAAGCGAGACAATATCGTTGTCGACGATCGAGATCCGCCCAATGCCGGCACCGGCGAGATATTCGAGCACCGGCGAACCGAGCCCGCCGGCACCGATCACCAGCACCCGAGAAGCCTTGAGCTTCTGCTGCCCCGATCCGCCGATCTCGGGCAACAGGATGTGACGCATATAGCGGGAAAGCTCGTCTTGGCTAAGAGGGTCGGCGGCAGCGTCGGTCATGGGTCTATCCATTGGTTGGCCTGGCCGAAGCAATAGCAGCCTTGGCCATAGGTCTCCAGACCGGAAGCGCCGCCGCTTCGTATTGGAATGTCTATGCGGAGTTTACGTGTAGCTCTTTCAGCGCCAGCGACGCCTTTTCGGCATCGGCGAGATAGTCCTTGCTCAACGTCTTCTGCAGAAGCGGGGTATGGTCGTAGACAAGATCCCGGATGAAGGCCAGCGGCGCCGGCAGATGGTGAAACACCTTGCCGAGTGTTCTGGCAAACTCGACATGGTGATTGCAGTAATCGACCCGCTGCATCTCATACTGCCGAAAGGCCTGACTGACCTGTTCGGTTTGACTGAGATCCCTGTTTGCGAGGAATTTGGCGAGGAAGTAGCCGTCCTCGATTGCCATGCCCATTCCGTATGCCGCGTAGGGTGAAACCGGATGAACGGCGTCGCCGAGGCAAACGACCCGCCCGCTGCTCCAGGACTTGAGAGACGGTCGGTTATAGACCTCCCAACGGAACATCTGGGTCGAAAAGTCCGTCCGGTCAAGGAACCTGGACATGGGATCGGCAAATTGCCGCACGATGTTCGAGACATGGGCTTTGGCATCGGCGGGAACCGGGGCCTTATCGGATGACGGTTCGACGACCCACCATTCAAAACCGGGGCGACCGTCATGCAGCATCGGAAAATAGCTGGCCTGATAGGTTCGCGAATGCGATATCCGGCCTGTGTTCGGCGGCAAACCGTCAAAGTAGTCGCACCAGGCAAGCCAGACGCGCACGCCGGCATGAAATAGCTCCGGGTCGCCAAAGGCTTGACGGGACACTTTAGAATGGACCCCGTCTGCTCCGATGAGAATGTCGGCCTCAACCGGTGCGTGATTTTCGAATTCGATGCGAATGTCGGATTCGGTTTCCGAATAAGAGGCGAAGCTGTGGCCCGCTTCCAATATGCCACCGGGTAACAGTTCAAGCATGCGGGCAAATGCAGAGGCGCGCAGCACGCCATAATGCCAGCCAGGGATCCCGAAGCTTCGCTCGACTTCGCGATTGAAGGGCAGGGTAGCTCGTAGCTTGCCTTTGCTGTTGCCGAACTCGGTGACCGTGTATGAGCCGAAATTGTGAATATCGATACCGTAGTGCCTCAGGATCGCCAACACCGGCGTGCTCAGGAGGACCGCTCCACCTAAAGGTTTGGGCTCGGGCATACGTTCATAGATCCGCACATCGAAACCGCTTCTTATCAGCGCCAAAGCTGCCGATACCCCTCCCGGTCCGGCTCCGACGATCGCGACCCGTTTTCCCTTCCGCCAACTGTGATTCATTCCATTCTCCTCCAAGAAAATAAGAATCATAATACTAGAATATGAATTCTAATACAATGCAGTTGGCACCCGGGCCTTGAGGCGCTATGAGGCGGTGATGCAGGATACGGTCAAAGAACCACGCCAGAAGCGCAGCCATGCCAGTTTCGAGCAGTTGATGACGACAGGCGTCGCATTGCTGCGCGAGGGGGTTCTGTTTTCGGTCGCCGAATTATCGGAACGTTCTGGCGTCTCGGTCGGCTCGATCTATCAGCGCTTCGGAGCAAAGGAGATAATTTATCTCACTTTGCAGGACCGCGTTCTTTCGGAAATGGATGCGGAAGCAGTTGCCCTTTTTGCCGACACTTCCGGGAAGGCGCTGCAAGAACGTATTGACTATGCCGTGAAAATGTATTGCGGCCATGTCGAAAAGTACGAGGCAGTTCTCCGATCGCTGATTCAGATGGACAACAGCAATCCGCAGGCCGCCGAGCGCGGACAAATCTCCTGCCAGAAGATAGAAAGTGCTTTCGTCGCTTCGCTTCTGGTTGGTCTACAGACTGAAGTCGCAGAACCGCTGAGGATTGAAGCGACCTTTTGCTTCAGAATGATTTTTGCGGCGACCTGGCATCGGATTACCAGGCAACCGCTTGCAATCGCTACTGAAGACCGAACCTGGAGCGAATTTGCTGCAGATATGTCCATACTTGCCTGTCGGTTCCTGATGGCCGGATTGCCGAATGGCCGGATGCAAGTCTCTGATGCGCTTTCCCCTTAACATTTCCCTCGCTTGCTATAGTTTAGGTGCAAGGCGGCAAAGATGTAACGAGGGCAAGTCATGGCTGAGATCAACAGGAGCCCGGCATTCTGGCGATCCTTCCCGATCTTCGAGGAATTCAGCAAGGAACAGGTCGCCGAAATCGCCGATCTTGCCATCATCCGTCGCTGGCCGGCCGGAACCGTGATTTTCCAGCGCGGCGATGAAGGCAACAACATGATCCTGGTCACCGACGGTCGCATCAAGCTGTCGCTGATCACATCTCAGGGCAAGGAACTGACGCTGCGCCACCTGGAAGCGGGGACGCTTCTGGGCGAGATGGCGGTGCTCGATGGCGAACCGCGCTCGGCTGATGCCACCGCATCGATCGCTACGGAAGGTTATGTGATCGGCCGCAGCGATTTCATGGCCTTTCTCGAACGCAATCCGGAAGCCGCCGAAGCGGTGATCCATTATCTCTGCCGCCGCTTGCGCGACACGACCGAGCAGCTTGAAACGATCGCCCTTTACGATCTCGACAGTCGCGTTGCTCGCTTCTTTCTTGCCACGCTGCGCACGATTCATGGCGATGACCTGCCCGACGAAGCCTCGCTGCAGATTGCCCTGTCGCAGACCGAAATCGCCGGCATCCTTGGGGCCAGCCGGCCGAAGATCAACCGCTCCATCCTGTCGCTTGAAGAGAAAGGCGCCATCACCCGTCAGGGGAATGTGATTCACTGCCGGATCGGCCGCCTCCTCGCCTTCGCCGAACCGGACGAGGAATGAGAATGGTGCTCTACCCGAAAGGTGGGTCCCTCGGCGCAGTTACCGGCAAGGGAGCGCCGGATCCATGACGTTTCGTCTGCGCCCCCTGCATGTCGGCGTCGTGGCCAGCCTGGTTGTCGCGCTGGCGCTTCTGCTCGTGCCGGAAGACTGGCTGGAGTCCGGCCGTGAACTCTATTTCGACCGCTTGACCCAACTGGTCTCCATTCCCCAGTCACCCGATATCGTTGTGGTCGATATCGACCGCAGGGCCTATGCGGGCGTCAAGGATCAGAAATGGCAGCGGACGGATACCGCCCGACTGTTGTCGCTGATCGCGGCCGACAAGCCTGCGGCGGTGGCTTTCGATCTCGTCTTCTCAACCGACTGCAATGCCGATGATCCCGCCAACCGGACGCTTGTCGCGGCCATACGGGAAGCGCCGGTCATTCTCGGTTTCCTGCTGTCGGACATTGAAGGGACTCCACCAAGGCCGATCCCGGCTTTGGCGATCACACGGACGCTGACCGTCCCGGAAATCTGGTTCCTTCCGGGTGCCGAAGCTGCTTGTGTAGAATTCCAGACGGCAGCTTCAAGCGCCGGTGCGGCCTTCCTGATCGGCGATGAAGGGTCGCGCGTCCGCCGCGTTCAGGCCTTCTCGATCATCGGTGACGATCCCTATCCGGCACTGGGGCTGGAGGCGGCCCGGCGTTATCTCGATGTCCGGACTCCGATTCTGGGCGGCACACCGCCCTGGCTCAAGCTGGGCCGGTCGCTTTTCAGTCTGGCGGAAGATGGCTCGCTGCGGTTCGTGGCGAGCCGACGCGAGGCGATCGATGCGCGGACGGTTTCCGCTGATGAGGTGATGCAGGGTCGGCTGGCGCCTGGACGGTTCACGAACCGCATCGTATTCATAGGCTCGTCTCTGCCCAACCTCGGAGGTTTGCGCGAAAGCGCGGCTGAGCCTCTGGTCGCTTCGGTGCAGATCCATGCCGACCTTGCCAACACGCTCGTCATGGATGCTGTGCCGACGCGCGATCCGATGCTCGCCTATGGCGAAGCGGGCTATGTTCTGCTCGGTGGCCTGCTGATCGCGCTCATGACGGTGCGGTTCCGACCCGGTCTGATTGCGCTCGGAGGTGTCGGCTTCATTCTCGCCACGCTGGTCCTGTCTTATGCCATCTATGCGATGACCTATCGTCTGACCGATGGGTTTTCCGTCGCCCTGCTGTTGTCGATCGTGCTGGTGATCACCGCCTTTTCGCAGTTTGCCGAGACCCGACGCGCCGAAAAGGTGGCGCGTCAGCGCTTCTCGCAATATCTGCCGCAATCGGTGGTCGATCGGTTCATCGACAATCCGGAACTGTCCGGCAAACAGGCGGAAGAGCGCCAGGTAACGGCGCTGTTCACCGATATCGAAGGTTTCTCGACGCTCGCGGGGCGCGTCAGTCCGCAGACGCTGGTCGGCCTGCTGAATATCTATTTCGCCGAAGTGACAGGCCTTGTGCACAAGCATGGCGGCATGGTGGACAAGATTGTCGGCGATGCCGTGCATGCCTTCTTCAATGCGCCGGAGGATCTCGATGATCATGTCAACAAGGCGATTGCCTGCGCGCTTGCCATCGTCCGGCTGACCGAAGAGATGCGTCTGCGCCCAGAATTCAAGGGCGAGGATTTCGGCCGCACGCGCATCGGCATCGAAACCGGTATGGCCGTTCTGGGCGAGGTGGGCACCGGCGGCAAGCTGGATTATACGGCCCATGGCAATGCCATCAATCTGGCGGCCCGCCTTCAGGATGCCAACAAGTTTCTCGGTACACAGACCTGCATCGGCCCTCAAGCCGCTGGCGAAAGCAACTATCCGCTCCGTCCGCTCGGCGAGCATGAAATACGCGGTTTCGGCACGATGGCGCTTTTCACACCAGATGATCTCGTCACCGTCAGCCGGTAATCGGCGTCGCATCGAGATGGCGCCAGAGATACCAGCTGGCGACCGAACGGAAGGGCCGGAACCGATCGGCAATCGCTTCCAGTGGCGCATCATAGAGCTGGCGGCTGGCACGTTGCAGGCCAGCATCGCCGATCGAAAGCACGTCGGGTCGCTGAAGACCGAAGATCAGGAACATTTCTGCAGTCCAGGGACCGATACCGGGCAGCGCGACCAGCATCTTGACCGCCTCCTCCTCCGAAACCTGGGTCAGAAGCGCAAAATCGATCTCGCCCGACAGGCTGCGTTCGGACAGTGCGCGCAGATATTTCACCTTGGCGCCGGACAGGCCGCACGCGCGCAGGGCGTCCGGCTCGACGGCAAGGATTGCATCAGGGGCCATCTCGCCGATCACGGCCAGTACGCGTGCCTCGATCGTGTCGGCTGCCTTGACCGAAAGTTGCTGCGAAATGATGGAGCCGGCAAGCGTCTGGAAAGGGCGATAGGCCCCATCGGACAGCCGGCAGGGCCCATGCCGCTCGACCAGATCCGCCATCACCGGGCAGGCTTGCGAGAGGTGGCGACCGGCCGCTTCGACATCAAGGAGAAGCACCGGCTCGCTCATCTCAATGGGCCTCGTCCCAGTTCTTTGCCGCCCGTGCGTCGACCGCAAGCGGAACCTTCATCGAAATCGCCGGCATGGCTGCATGTTCCATGACCTGCCGGATCACCGGAATGGCCTTTTCGCATTCGGCCTCGGGCGCTTCGAAGATCAGTTCGTCATGCACCTGCAGGAGCATGCGGGCGTTGATGCGATTTTCCTCAAGCGCCGGTTCCATCCGGATCATCGCCCTGCGGATGACATCGGCAGCCGAGCCCTGGATCGGCGCATTGATCGCCGCCCGCTCGTTGAAAGCCCGGACCGATGGGTTGGAGGAACGGATCTCCGGATAATGGATACGGCGTCCGAAGATGGTTTCGACATAGCCGAGATCGCGCGCCTTGGCTTTCGTCTCTTCCATATAGGCCTTGATGCCGGGGAACCGCTCGAAATAGCGCTTGATGTAATCGCCGGCCTCGGACCGCTCGATACCGAGCTGGTTGGCAAGCCCGAAGGCGGAGATGCCATAGATGATGCCGAAATTGATCGCCTTGGCGCGGCGGCGAATATCGGACGGCATTCCCTCCACCGGCACGCCGAACATTTCGGAAGCCGTCATGGCATGAATGTCGATACCATCGGCGAAAGCCTGCACCAGTTGCGGAATTTCTGCCGCATGGGCAAGAACGCGCAGTTCGATCTGGCTGTAGTCGGCCGAAACCAGCAGATTGCCCGGTTCGGCGATGAAGGCGGTGCGGATCTTGCGGCCTTCGGCGGTGCGGACGGGAATGTTCTGCAGGTTGGGTTCCGAAGACGCCAGGCGGCCGGTTGTGGTCGCCGCCATCGCATAGGATGTGTGCACTCGTTTCGTTTGCGGGTGGATGTAGCCCGGAAGCGCATCGGTATAGGTGCTCTTGAGCTTGGTGAGCTGGCGCCAGTCGACGATCCGCCTTGGCAGCGGTTCGCCGGCGGCGGCGAGATCTTCAAGCACCTGCGCCGAGGTCGACCATTGGCCGGTCTTGGTCTTGGTTGCGCCCGACAGTCCCATCTTGCCGAACAGGATATCGCCGAGTTGCTTGGGCGAACCGATGTTGAAGCGCTCGCCCGCGAGTTCGTAGATTTCATCCTCGATACGGGCTGCCGATTGGGCAAGCTCGCCCGAAAGCCGTGACAGGATCTGCCGGTCGACGGAAATACCGCGTTCCTCCATGCGCGCCAGAACATCGACGAGCGGTCGTTCGAGCCGTTCATAGACCCGCATGAGCCCTTCGGCCGCCAGTCTGGGTTTCAGCAGCAGCCAGAGCCGCAGCGTCACATCCGCATCTTCGGCGGCATAGGCTGTCGCTCGTGCGATGTCGACCTGGTCGAAACTCACCGCTCCCTTGCCGGAGCCCGCGACATCCTTGAAGGCGATCGGCGTATGGCCGAGCCAGCGTTCGGACAGCGAATCCATACCATGCGTGCCATTGCCGGCATCGAGCACGTAGGAGATCAGCATCGTGTCGTCGAAGGCGCGAACCGCAATGCCATAACGCCGCATCAGCAGCGCATCATATTTGAGGTTCTGGCCGATCTTGAGGATCGTCTCGTCCTCGAGCAGGTCTTTGAGCGCCGCCAGCGCATCCTTGATCGGGATCTGGTTCTCGACCAGTCCGCCACCCAGAAGATCGCCGGTTCCGGACTTGTGGCCGACCGGCACATAGCAGGCGCTGATCGTACCGCTTGAAGGATCGGTCCGATTGTCGATCGTCGCCAGTGAAAAGCCGACAAGCTCGGCCTGCATCGCATCGAGCGACGTCGTTTCCGTATCGAAAGCCACCAGTCCCGTTTCTCGCACGAGAGTGAGAAAGCGATTGAGATGGGCGGGATCGCGGATGGTCTCATATGTCGAATGGTCGACCGGACGTGCGGCAAGCGCTGCAGCCCGCCCTTCCGCAAATGCCTTCGGCAGATGCGCGGCGTCCTGGCCGATCTCGCCTGCGCCATTCCCCGGGGACTTTTCCTTTGGCGTCGTGACCGGGGCTGCCTTGGCTTCTGCGGCAGGATCGTCGAGATCCGGTCCATGCGCCTTGCCGTTCCATTCGATCGGAACCTCGGCCGGTTCGATGCTGGCCAGATCGCAGCCGCAGACTTCGGCGACGCGGCGGGTGAGCGATGTGAATTCCATCGCCTTCAGGAAGGCCACCAGCCGTGGTCCGTCCTGCGGCTTGAGTTCGAGATCGCCGAGCGGAACGCCCACCGGCGTATCGGTTTTCAGCGTCACCAGCATCTTCGAGAGCGGCAGGATTTCGCGGGCGGCCAGAATGCTTTCGCGGCGCTTGTCCTGCTTGATCTCATGGGCACGTGCCAGAAGCGTGTCGAGATCGCCGAATTGCTCGAGCAGGGTGGCGGCCGTCTTCGGGCCGATGCCGGGAACGCCGGGGACATTGTCGGTCGAATCGCCCGTCAGCGACTGCAGGTCGATCATCTTTTCGGGAGGCACGCCCCATTTCTCGATCACTTCCGGAATCGAGATCTGCTTGTCCTTCATCGAATCGTACATATGCACGTTCGGCGTCACAAGCTGCATCAGATCCTTGTCGGAGGAGATGATCGTCACATCGGCGCCGATTGCTTCGGCCTGCCGCGCATAGGTGGCGATGATGTCATCGGCCTCATAGCCCTCGAGTTCGATGCAGGGCAGGTTGAAGGCGCGGGTCGCTTCTCGGATAAGGCCGAATTGCGGCACGAGGTCCTCAGGAGGCGCCTGCCGGTTGGCCTTGTAGTCGGGATAGATTTCCTTGCGGAACGTCTTGGACGAATAATCGAAAATCACCGCGAAATGGGTGGGCGTCACCCCGACCGATGTGTCGCGCGCATCGGTGAGCAACTTCCACAACATGTTGCAGAAACCGGCCACGGCACCGACCGGCAATTTGTCGGATTTGCGTGTCAGGGCCGGCAGGGCATGGAACGCCCGGAAGATAAAACCGGAACCGTCGACGAGGAAGAGATGATCACCTTTTTTCATGCCGAGGTGTTAGCACGCGGCAGGGGCGACGGAAAGGGGAGGCGTTACCAACCCATGAGCGGCAGGCCTGCCACGGGGCTGCGGAAATAGGGAATGCGCTTGCCGCGGAGCGAGCCGAGATAGACGGTCTTGAGGTCGGGGCCGCCGAAGGTCAGGGATGCCATCCAGGGGCAGAGCGTGCCAGTTGCCGCCGTCATCAGATCGGGCGTCACTCGCCCTTCTTCCCAGGCTCTGTCGAGTTCTGCGGTGGCTTGCGGGTTTCCGTCATCGAGGATGGTGAGAAGATCCCCCTGCGGCGTAATCGCTACCAGCCGGTCGGCCATGATCAGGGTCGTCCAGAGATTGCCGAAGGAATCGAAAGCGATACCGTCGCAGAAGCCGCCGACATTGCTCGGACCGTAGATTTCCCGATGGGTCAGCGAGCCGTCGTCCTGAGGCCGGAACCGCGTGATGTTGCGCGATGTGGTCTCGGCGACATAGAGCCATTCTTCCTTCGGATCGAACCGCAGTTCGTTGGTGCCGCACAATCCATCTGCGACGATGCGGGCCCCCTTTTCATCGATGACCGCAATATAGCCATCCCGGCTGTTGGTTTTCACATGGTCGGTCCAGGGTATCGTCTGCGTTGTCACCGTCAGCCACAGGCGGCCCTTGCTGTCGCGGGTAACGAAGTTGGCCTTGCCGATCGGCCGACCTTCGATCTGGTCGATCAGAACACGCGTTTCGCCATTCCTCTTCATCAGTTCGAGACGGTCGGTACCGAAATTGGCAATCAGGAAGTCGCCGTTCTCGTCGAAGGCGAGACCATTTGGCAGCGAGCCTTTCGTGTTGACATAACGGTCCTCGAACGATGAGGCGGTGTTGGTTTCCAAACCTGTCTGCAGGATCAATGTTTGCCGGCCGTTTCTCTCGATGCGCATGACACCGCCCCGACCATCCGCTGCCCAGAGCGTACCATCTCGCTCGGCAAGGATACATTCCGGACGTTCGAGGTCCTCGCCGATGAAGCCGATATCCTTCGTCTCGACGGAAAAGCCGACCAGCGGATTGATCATATGTCCTGCGCTCCAGATAGATCCGGGCGGCTTGGTCCCCCGGCCGCCCGGCTGGCGACAGGCGCTTGCGCGCTTGATTGTCACCAATTGATTGTACGACCGACTAATCAATGAACGCAGAGAAAAAGTCAAGCGTGTTACGAGAGTTAGCGTTACCGATCCCCGCGAAATCGCCCGCAGGATCGACGCACAAAAATGTGCCGTCTTCCCAGTTTGCGGTTCCCTTGCTAGGCCATGGTCGATCGACCAAACAAGATCGCGCCATCGCTGGCGCCAGATGGGAGAGAGTGGAGGAAAATGAGCAATCGTTTTGACGTGATTTCCGTTGGCGGCGGGCACAATGGCCTGACTGCCGCAGCCTATATGGCAAAGGCCGGCAAGAAAGTGCTCGTGCTTGAACGCAAGGGGCATCCGGGCGGCGGCGTGTCCACGCGCGAACTGACCAAGCCCGGCTTCTGGCATGACGAACATTCCAATGTGCACATCATGTTGCAGGGCAATCCGATGATCACCGAGGACGAGCTCGGCCTCTTTTCGAAGTTCGGCCTGAAGTATCACTATTCGCCACTGCCGTCAGCGACGGTTTTCGAAGATGGAACCTCCGTCAAGTTCTACAAGGATCTCGACAAGACCTGCGAGGGGATTGCGGAATTCTCGCCGCGGGATGCCGAAGCCTATCGCCGTTTCGCGCAGAAGAGCATGGCCTTCCTTCCGATGTTTATGTCGGGCCTTTATGCACCGCCGTTTCCAATGGGCGCCTTCATGGCGATGATGGACCAGACCGACGAAGGTCGCGAAATTCTCGATTTCATGAGCCGTTCTTCAGTGGATCTCGCCGACCAGTTCTTCGAAAGCGAACGTCTCAAGGTCCATCTGGTCCGTATGGTGACCGAAAACCTGCAGGCGCCGGATGATCTGGGGACCGGCATGGGTGTGTTTCTCATGCCCGGCATCATTCACAAGTTCGGCGTGGCGCGACCGATCGGCGGTTCAGGCGAACTGACCAAGGCAATGATCCGCTCGATCGAACATTTCGGCGGCGAAGTGCGCTGCAATTCAGAGGTTCGGCGGATCCTGACCTCGTCAGGCCGGATCACGGGCGTGGAACTGTCGACAGGCGAGCGGTTCGAGGCCAAGGATGCGGTGATTGCCGGCATCCATCCGAAAGTCCTCGGCAAATTTGTCGATGGCATTCCACCGCGGGTGGACGAGCGGGCGCAGCGCATCACCCAATCGCATTTCTCGATCATGCTCAGCCATTATGCACTCAAGGAGAAGGCGACGCTCAAGGCCGGCGGTGATCTTGACGATGCCGTGATGACCGAACTCATGACGTCGGATCGCATGAACGACATGCGAAAGAGCTTCGATGAACTCAAGCAGGGCAGGGTTCCGACGGTTCCGCTCTGCGCCGGTTCAGACATCGCCGTTGGCGATCCCAGCCGCGCGCCGGCCGGTTCTGGTACATTCTATGGCGTCACCTTCGCTCCTTACGATCTCGAAGGCAATCCGTCGCTCTGGGACGAGCGCAAGGAAGAGGTGGCGGACAAGAGCCTTGCCTATTATCGCAAGTTCTTCAATGGCATGGAGGACAGCAACATCCTCGCCCGTGTGGTCAAGAGCCCGCTCGACATGGAACGGGACAGCCCGAATTCCTTCCTGCGCGGCGATATTCACGGTTGCGCGCCCTACATGTACCAGACGGTGGGCCATCGCCCGACCCCGGATTACGGCCAGTACGCTGTTCCCGGCGTCGAGGGGCTCTATCTCGTCGGCCCCTTCATGCATCCGGGTGGCGGCGTTTTCGGCGCCGGGCGTGGGACGGCCATCCGCATGATGGACGACATGAACATCGACTATGACAAGGTGATGGGGGCACGCGTATGAAATTTCTCGACGCCCAGAACAAGGAACTGATGACGGTTCGCAAGGTCGAGCTCGAAGATGGCGAACTCGTCATTCGCGGCAAGATTTTCGGTGCGATGCCAATGGTCGCGAAACTGACGCCGGAAGAAGCGCGAGCCGGGCTGAAACTGCTCGGCCTCAGCACCATTCTCAAGCTCGTTCCCTTCATCTTTTCGAAGAGCAAACCGAAAAGCTGAGCCAAAGACGCCCGGAGAGATCCGGGCGTCCGGTCGAGAATATCAGCGGCCAGAATTGAGAAAGTCGAGGATCAGGCGGTGCACGGCGCCGCCATCCGTCAGTTCCTGCTGATCGAACTCACGGCTTCTTGTCCGCTGCTGGTCCGACAGCGCCTTGAGCGGCAGCTGGATCGCCTGCCGGATGACCTTGCAGCCGGGATCGTTCTCCTGTCGGAAGCCGACAGTCGCCGCTTCGATGGCTCGAACCATCTCGATGATATGGGTTCCGTGCGCCTTTTCATGCCGGAGGATGCCGTCGTTGAAGACGGTCCATTGGGCGTCGAGGGGAGCGGCCAGTTTGCCGCGCGGTTGCGGCAGGTGATAGGTGATGACCAGCCGGGGAATCGCGGATTCCAGCACGCACGCCTGTCCCTGCTTCACATAGTTGCGCCGCCAGGTCAGCTTGAAGGTCGTCAAAGCAATGGCGCGCGTCTGGCCCACCCTGGGACCGTTCTCACCGATCGACGCATAGAGAGCGCCGGCGGACTGGCCTTCGATCCTGTAATGTTGAACGGTTTCAGTTGCTGTCCAGGCCCTTGCTGCGGCAGGCAGGGCAAGGAGACTGAGTACGATCATCAGGATTCTGGCAAACTTCATGACGACTCCTTAAAACCTGAAGCGCGGTGAGACAATTCCATTTTGACCTTCATTGATCTAGCTTGGCCAAATCACCATCAGGAGCCTCGCATGATCACCCTCTATGGATTCGGCCCAGGCCTCGGTCAGCCCGATCTCAGCCCCTTCGTCATGAAGGTGATGGCGCTGTTGCGAATGTCGGGGCTGCCTTTTCAGGTCGAACATGGTTTGAAAGCGGTCCGCGGCGCCCCCTTCGGCAAGCTTCCCTACATCCGTGATGGCGAGACGATCATCGCTGACAGCCGCTTCATCCGCAGATATCTCGAGGAGGCGCGCGGGATCGATTTTACCGGCGGGTATGATCGCGCAACGCTGGCGCAGGGACATTTCGTCGAGCGGATGCTTGAAGAAGGAACCTATTTTACGGCCTTGCACCGGCGCTGGGCACAACCATCCGGCTGGCCCGTTCTTCGGCAGGCGGCGTTCGGCACCCTTCCGTTTCCCCTGTCGATGATCGTCCCGCCGATTGCACGCCGCTCGGTTGTCCGGTCGCTGATCGGGCAAGGCACGGGGCGGCTGCCGGTCGAAAAAATCGAGGCTCTCGCGATCGCCGATTTCGAAGCCTTGGCGCTGTTCCTCGCAGACAAGCCCTATCTCCTCGGTGACAGGCCCTCAGCATCCGATGCAACCGTCCTGGCATTTCTGACGGCGGCGCTCGAACCGGCTTTTCCCGGGCCGATGCTCGATGCGCTGCGCCACCATTCCAATCTTGTCACCTATCGGGATCGTCTAGCGCCGCTGTTCCTGACATCCGATGGCAGCCTTCAAGTGTAATCGAGAGCTTTCATGCCGAAATTCAAGACATCCACCGGAACCATTACCGTAAACAACTGGGGCTACCAGTTGCAGGGCATGAACCGCCCCCTCGATGCAACGCTTCTTTCCCAGGCGAGCCATGACCTGCTGGTGATCGATTCCACCCGCGACGGCACCAATGCGACGCGCTTCAGCGCGAACGACATTACCCGCATGAAGGATGGTATGGGCGGCCTCTCGGTCGTGGCCTCCTACATCTCGATCGGCGAAGCGTCTGATTTTCGCGATTACTGGGATCCGGACTGGACCACCACCGGCAAGGCGTCAGGGCGTCTCACAGATCTGGCGCCGGACTGGCTGGGGCCGCTCAATCCCGATTGGCCGGAATCGCGCAAGGTACGTTATTGGGATGATGACTGGCAGAACCTCATGTTCAACAGCAAAGGGACCGGCGATTTCGACGCAATCGTCAAGGCTGGTTTCGACGCGGCCTATCTCGATATCGTCGATGCCTATTACTTCTGGGGCGAAGAAGTCGCCAACAGCCAGCGCCAGCCGGGTGATCCGAAAAACGAAAAGCAGGCCGCCCAGCGCATGGTCGATTTTGTGGTCGACATGGCAGAGCATGCGCAGGAAACCAATCCCGATTTCTTCATGATCCCGCAGAATGGGGCCTGGATCATCGATGCCCTGAAAACGGGTACGATCGACAAGACCAGGATCGAGGCCTATCGCGATGCCATCGGCGCCATTGCTATCGAGGACCTCTATTTCCGCGGCGGCAAGGACGAAAACAATGTTCTACGCCCCGATGAAGCGACCATCCGGGTGTTGAAACGCGACTTTCTCGATCAGGGTATTCCGGTCTTCGTGGTCGATTACATCAACGATCCGAAAAAGGTCGCTCGGTTCGAAAAGCTCGCTCTGGAAGACGGGTTCATTCCGTTCGCGGCGCCGGATCGCGAGCTCAACCAGTTGACGGAAACGCATGATGGCGATCCGGCTTACATTCGCCCGGATAAGCACGCGAACCAACTGCGGGGCTCGATGCTTCGCGACGAGATCGATGGCCTTGGCGGCAATGATCATATCGATGGCCGCGGCGGCAATGACTGGCTTGCGGGTGGCGAGGGCAAGGATGTATTGACCGGCGGCAGCGGCCGGGACACATTCCATTTCGCAGAAATCGAAATGATGCCCGCATTCGACACTGTTAAGGACTTCACCCATGCGGTCGACCGGATTACGCTGGACCGGGACGGGTTCCTGTCGTTGCCGAAAGGTGTTCTCGACCGAGATAGTTTCGTCATTGCCCACAGCGCGACCAATAGCGACGAGCATATCATCTACAATCCCGGAACGGGATATCTCTCCTATGATGAAGACGGCAAAGGTGGCAGAGACGACCAACTCATTGCAAAACTGGTGCCGGGTACAACACTGACGGCCACAGATATCTGGGTTGTCTGACCGGTTCAGCCGATATGACTGCCCAGCCAGTAGCACAGGGCCGCGATGATCGCGGCGGAAGGGATTGTAACGAACCAGGCGATCACGATATTGCCGGCAATGCCCCAGCGCACGGCAGAGACGCGGCGAGCCGCACCGACACCGACAATGGCACCGGTGATCGTGTGCGTGGTCGAAACCGGGATGCCGAGCCAGGTGGCGGCAAAGAGCGTAATCGCGCCACCGGTTTCGGCGCAGAATCCCTGCATCGGATTGAGCCGCGTGATCTTCGAACCCATTGTATGGACAATGCGCCAGCCACCGAACAGGGTGCCAAGCGCAATGGCGGCCTGGCAGGTGATCACCACCCAGAAGGGCACATAGAAGGTCTCGCCGAGATAGCCCTGCGAAAAGAGCAGAACGGCGATGATGCCCATGGTCTTCTGCGCATCATTGCCACCATGGCCGAGTGAATAGAGCGAGGCCGAGACGAATTGCAGCACGCGGAAGGTCGAATCCACCGCAAAGGGCGTCTGGCGCACGAAGATCCAGGAGACGGCAAGAACGAGCATCAGGGCCAGGAAAAAGCCGATCATCGGCGAAAGAAAGATGGCGCCGACAGTTTTCAGAAGGCCCGTCAGAACCAGGGCGTTACCGCCGCCGGCGACAAGACCCGCGCCCACAAGCCCGCCCACAAGCGCATGCGAGGAGCTGGAGGGAATACCGAACAGCCATGTGACGATGTTCCAGACAATGGCGCCCATCAAGGCCGAAAAAATCACCAGCGGTGTGATGATCGTCGGGTCGACGATCCCCTTGCCGATGGTTTCAGCCACATGCAGTCCGAAGAACAGAAAGGCGATGAAGTTGAAGAATGCAGCCCAGAACACCGCATATTGCGGCTTGAGCACGCGGGTCGATACGATCGTCGCAATCGAATTGGCGGCATCGTGCAGCCCGTTGAGGAAATCGAAGAACAGCGCCACGGCAATCAGCGCGACGAGCAGCGGAAAGGCGAGCGTGGCGTCCATCAGACGTTCTCGATCACAATACCGCTGATTTCATTGGCAACGTCTTCGAACCGGTCGACCACCTTCTCGAGCTCGCTGTAGATTTCCCGGCCGATCATGAAGGCCATCGGATCGGTCTTGCCATAGCGGGTGAAGAGATCCTTGAGACCCTTGTCATGCAATTCGTCCGACCGGCCCTCGACCTTCGTCACCTCGACGGCGATCTGTGACAGACGTGTCGCATTGGCGCCGATCTTTTCGAGAAGCGGAATGGCTTCCGAAATGAGGCGCGCGGCTTCGGCGATCAGTTCGCCCATCTCCTTCATACCGGGCTCGAAGGAATAATGCTCGTAAAGCCGAATGGTCTTGACGGTCTTGTGCATCATGTCGATCGCGTCATCCATCGACTGGATCAGATCCTTGATGTCGCTGCGGTCGAAAGGTGTGATGAAGCTCAAGCGTATGGCTTGCATCACGTCATGGGTAATATGGTCTGCCTTGTCTTCAAGATCGACGATCGTCTGGCAATGGGCCTGGAGATCGCCTTCCCCGGCCAGGAGCGCGCGCAAGGCGCCAGCAGCGCCGACAACGGTTTCGGAATGCTGTTCGAACAGCTCGAAGAACTTGTCTTCTCTCGGGAGCAATTTCTTGAACAAACCGATCATCTGCGCATCCATTCTGGCTTTGTCATGAAAGTGTCATAAATGACGAAGCCGCGGCGCGAAAGGGGTTCGGACAAGGTTTTGCACCTCGTTGACGTCCAGCGATAACGAAAAGACGATCCTCGCCGGACCTGCCCATCCAGCGCATGCTGACCATGCTTCGATTGTGGCTGTGGAATAGGCGGAAGCGGGCGGGAGGCGCCGTTGTACCTCCCGTGTAAAGCGGCCTTACATGTCGGCAAACGTCTCGCCGATCCAGTCGGCGATATAGTCGCGCAGGATGGTGCCGTTGTCGGCGCCACAATGTTCGACTTCGAAATCGTCCCTGGTGGTGATGAAGAGGGTGCGTTTCGGGCTGTAGATGGCCTGGTCGTAACTCTGGTGGGCATATTCGACCGGAATCTGCCGGTCGCCCGAACCATGAGTGACGAGGAAGGGCACACGGATCTTCTCGACAACACCATTGAGATCCATCGCCGGCGCCCAGTCCATGAATTCCTCGATCGTCTTCTTACCGAATACCCACATGACATGGTCCCAGTAATGCGGAACCGGCCGGTCGCCTTCACGGGCCATGCGGCGCTTTTGCATTTCGCCCCAGTTATGGTTGGCACCCATGACGGCGCAGAGCGCGAAGCGCGGCTCCATTGCCGCAGCTCGGGGGGCGAAATAGCCGCCAAGCGACAGGCCGAACATGCCAATGCGCTTGGGATCGACATCCGCACGCGTCAGGAGATAGTCCAGGGCCGCCGACGCCCAGGCTTCTGAATCGTGGCGACCGACGAGCCCGAGGTTGCGAAGCGCTTCACCGGTGCCCGGCTGGTCGATCACCAGCGTCGAGACGCCACGCAGCCGGAAGGCCTCCGGATTGCCGGCGCTGTAGATCTGCTCCTTCATGGAATCGAGACCGTTGCAGGACACGACGCAGGGCGCCGGACGGCCATCCGGCCCCGGTTCGGCCTTCACGAAGAGCGCCGTGTAATATCTACCCTCATAGGGGATCTGGACGAACTCGACATTCTTGCCCTGCAGTTCGACGCCCTTGCGGAAGTATTTAAGGCCGTCGTTATAGGCTTCCCAGCGTGGTGCGTAGTCGCGGCTCTGCATGCGTTCGGCCGCGAGAAGATAGCCGGCGGCGCGCTGATATTTGACGCCCGCCGAAAGCGGCCGGCCCATCTCCAGATCGCGATCGCCGAGTGCAAGCACCTTGCGCGCCACATTCACCCAGGAATCGAAAAAGAGTGCCGTTCCGGCATCCTCGCCCCGCGAAGCGGCCTCGCGGATCGGACGGCAGGCTTCGTCAAGCTCGCCGTAATTGCCGCCGCACATCAGTGCCAGGTTGGTGGAAAGGTTCCACACATAGTTCCCGGGAAATGGTTCGAACATGGTCTTTTCCTCACCTAGAATGCGTTGTCGTTGGTCGTCTTGCCCAAAATCAGGGCCGGGTTTGTCTCAATCCGCCGTCCACCCGCCATCGACAAGGATGGAGGTGCCGGTGATCAGTGCCGAGGCATCCGAAGCCAGAAAGACAAGCGCTCCCATGATATCCTCGACCTGGCCGAGCCGTCCGAGCTTGATCTTGGCGAGCACACTGTCGAGAAACGCCCTGTTTTCGAAGAAGGGTTTCGTCATCGGCGTTTCGATGAAGGTCGGTGCAATTGTGTTGGAGCGGATGCCGTAGGGCGCCAGATCCAGCGCGAATGCCTTGTTTATGCCTTCCATCCCCCATTTGGAGGCGCAATAGAGCGATCGGTTCGGTCCGCCGACATGGCCCATCTGCGAGCTCATGTGAATGATCGAGCCGCGAATACCGGCATCCCGCATGCCTATCGCAACCGCACGTGCAACGAAGAAGGAGGCCTTGAGGTTAAGGTCGAGAACTGCGTCATAATCCTCTTCCGTAACCTCCCAGATCGGTTTCGGTCGGTTGGTGCCGGCATTGTTGAAGAGAATGTCGAAGGGGCCGCTCATGGCAACGGCGGCCTCCATGCCGGCCCGGTCGGTCACATCGAGCACGATCGCGCTCGCCTTGCCACCTGCGGCAACGATCGCCGCGGCGGCCTCGTCGATTTCACCGCGCGAACGGGCCGCCAGCACCACCTCGGCGCCGGCCTGCGCAAGCGCAGCGGCCGCAGCCATTCCTAGTCCGCGGCCTGCGCCGGTTACAAGCGCCTTCTTGCCGTCAAGACGGAAGGAAGGCGTCGTGGGTAAGGCAACAGCGCTCATGCCAACTCTTCCGCCCGACCGGCATAGGGCACATTGTCGCCGCCATAGCGGCGGACGCGGATATTGGCCTGTTCCCCGTGACCCGAGAAGCCTTCGAGATCGCACAGGCGCGAGCAGTAGCGGCCGACAAGTGCCGATGCTTCGTCGGTGAGGACCTTCTGGTAGGTGCAGGTCTTGAGGAACTTGCCGACCCAGAGGCCGCCGGTATAGCGGGCTGCCTTCTTGGTCGGAAGCGTGTGGTTGGTGCCGATCACCTTGTCGCCATAGGCGACATTGGTGCGGGCGCCGAGGAAGAGGGCGCCGTAGTTGGTCATGTTGGCAAGGAAATAGTCCGGATCGCGCGTCATCACCTGAACATGTTCGGAGGCGATTTCGTCGGCGATCTTCACCATCTCCTCGTCACTGTCGGCCACGATCACCTGGCCGTACATGCCCCAGGATTTACGGGCGATTTCAGCCGTCGGCAGAATGGTCAGCAGACGCTCGATTTCGGCCATCGTGTCACGAGCCAGCTTCTCCGAGGTGGTCAGCAGGATTGCCGGACTGTCCGGACCATGTTCGGCCTGGCCGAGCAGGTCGGTCGCGCAGATTTCACCATCGACGGTCTCGTCGGCAATCACGAGTGTTTCGGTCGGACCGGCAAAGAGATCGATACCGACGCGGCCGAAGAGTTGCCGTTTGGCTTCCGCCACGAAGGCGTTGCCGGGACCGACCAGCATATCGACGGGGGCGATGGATGCTGTGCCGAGCGCCATGGCGCCGACGGCCTGAATGCCGCCGAGCGCGTAGATTTCGTCGGCGCCGGCAAGGTGCTGCGCGGCCACGATAGCCGGTGCCAGCCCACCCTTGTAAGGCGGTGCGCAGGTGATGACACGCGGAACGCCGGCAACCTTGGCGGTGATGACCGACATATGGGCCGATGCGAGAAGCGGATATTTGCCGCCCGGCACATAGCAGCCGGCGGCCTGGACCGGCACATTCTTGTGGCCAAGGATGACACCGGGCAGGGTCTCGACTTCGACATCCTTCAGGGCTTCGCGCTGAATTCGGGCGAAGTTGCGCACCTGC
Source organism: Fluviirhizobium alvei (assembly GCF_030551875.1). GTDB lineage: Bacteria > Pseudomonadota > Alphaproteobacteria > Rhizobiales > Rhizobiaceae > Rhizobium_E > Rhizobium_E alvei. The sequence goes on from NZ_JAUOZU010000009.1 coordinate 92,583, forward strand.
GTCTGGGCAAATTCGATATCTGCGATATCGCGCTTGGAAAGTTTGCCCAGGCATTCGTCGATTTCCGCCTGCGACAGCCGGTAATCCTCGCGATCCCAGCCATCGAACTTGATCGAAAGCTCGCGAATGGCCGCATCACCGCGCTTTTCGATATCGGCCAGCGTGGTTTCGACAACTTCCCGAACCTTGCGGTCATTCTCCGCGATGCTGGACGCTTCCGCGCCCTGCTTGAGCCAACGTGCCATGGCTATCTCCTCCGTCATGATCTGTGGCAGGAGATAGCCTTGATTGGTCGTATGTTCAAACAACGGCTTTCGATAGGCACTATCGATGAAACCGATGCATCCGCCTCAGCTTGGCGGATGTTCGCCCATCAGTCGAATGAGATGATTGCGGACCCAGCGCAGGCATTCATCGGAATCATTGTAGACATGCCATTGCAGCGCCTCGTTGACATGCGGAATCTCCACCGGCGGCGGCAGCAGTCTGAGAGGCATCATGGCAGCGAACGTTTCGGCCAGCTTGCGGTGCATGAGGGCGATGCGATTGGTTCCGTTGAGCAGGAACGGAACCGCCGAATAGGACCCGGCCGTGATTTCCACCAGACGATCATTTCCGAATCGTTCGATGAACCAGCCCTCGAACGATGGGCCGACATTGGAAAAGCGCACCGCGACATGCTTCAGCTTGAGAAATTCCTCAAGGGTAACGGTGTCGCCGACCTGTGTATTGCCACCCCAGACGACAGCCCGATAGTCATCCGAGAAAAGATGCGCCGACGGGTGATCCGGAGAATGATAGACATCCGGCATCGCGAGAAAATCAACTTCACCGCGCTCCAGCATTTCACGCGGATCGGTCTGCGGCGGGATGAGCGAAAAGGTCAGATCCGGCGCCATCTGCGAAATCGCCCGGAGCGCCGGCGAAAAGGCCGTGATGGTCATGAAGTCGGAAGCAATGATACGGATTTCGCGCTTGGCGGTCTTCGGATCGAATTCCGGCCGCTTGATGATTGTGCCTTCGACTTGCAGCAGGACATTGCGGACGGCGCCGGCCAGTTCCTGCGCACGGGGCGTCAGAACCATGGAGCGACCGAGTTGAACGAGCAGGTCGTCGGCGAAATAGTCTCGCAGGCGGGCAAGTGCGCCGGATGCCGCTGACTGGCTCAGGCAAAGCTTGTCGGCAGCGCGCGAGACATTGCGCTCGGTCAACAGACAATCGAGTGTAACGAGAAGGTTGAGATCCAGCCCCTGGAATCGCATCCTGTTTCCTCCGTTATCGATGCGGTCAATGTGAACAATCTTGCATATCAATTTTCCGGATACAAGCGCGCCTGATAATCGCCAGATCGGTTGGGAGGATACGATGGATCTGTTTGACTTGAAGGGACGCCGTGCGCTTGTGACCGGCGGCACGAGCGGAATTGGCCTTGCAATTGCCGAGGCCTATTGTGCAGCAGGCGCTCATGTCGTGGTGGCCAGCGAAAACAAGGATGCCTGCCTGGCAACGCAGGCGGCACTTCGCGCGACCGGCGGGGTTGCGCATGGCATCGTCGCGGATCTGTCGAGGAAGGAACAGGTAGACAACTTGTTCGCGGAGACGCTTGCGGCTTTGGGCGGCATCGATATTCTTGTCGCCAATGCCGGGATCGAGGGACCAAAGGGTGCGACCGGAACCTATGCCGAAGAAGATTTCGACCGGTTGGTTGCCATCAATCTCAAGAGTGCGCTCTGGCTGGTCGGTCAAGCCGCACCGGTGATGGCGGAACAGGGCGGTGGCTCGATCATCCTCATGTCGTCCTTGTCCGGCCTGCGTGGCAACAAGATGATCGGCGCCTATGCGATGACCAAGGCAGCCCTGGCCCAGATGGCCCGGAACATTGCCGTCGAGTGGGGTCCCAGAAACATTCGCGCCAATGCCATTTCACCGGGCATGATCCGAACGCCCTTTTCCGAGCGGCTGATGGCGGATGAGACCTTTATGGCAAGGCGGCTCGCCATGACCCCGCTTCGTCGGGTCGGCGAACCGCATGAGATTGCCGCAACGGCTCTATTCCTTGCCTCACCCGGTGGCGCCTTCGTGACCGGTCAGAACATCGTCGTCGATGGCGGCACCATCATCACCGATGGCGGTTGAGAATGGCGCGGGTACCCCGCGCCATCCGGTTCACCAGGCTGTAGCGCCACCATCGATCGACAGGTCCGCACCCGTGACATAGCGGCTTTCGTCGGATCCGAGATAGACGGCGAGATAGCCGATATCGTCGGGCGTCCCCAGCAGATCGACCATGGCTTTGGTCTTCACAGCGCGCATCATCTCCGGATTGGAGAGGTGCCGCTCGGTTTCTTCCGTAATGATGAAGCCCGGTGCGATGGAATTGGCGCGGATGCCGATCTTGCCACCTTCCATCGCCATCTGCCTCGTCATGGCAAGCACGCCGCCCTTGCCGGCGCAATGGGCAATGGCCGGGGATGTGTCGAGCGCAACATGGGCGTTGGCGGAGGAAAAATTGATGATCGAACCGCCGCGGATCTTCATCAGCGGCCAGATCCGCCGCGTCACCAGAAAGACCGTGTCCAGTTCGCCTGCGATCGTCTTGCGCCACTCCGCAAAGCTCATCTGGTCGATCCAGTTGAAAACGACGATGGCAGCCGCATTGACGAGGATCTCGACCGAACCGAAAAGAGCTTCGGCCTTGTCGCCGAGACCGTTTGCGCCTGCCTCGTCCGTGAGGTCGGCGGCATGGATGTCAAGATTGGACAGCCCTTCGGAAAGGGCCTCCTTCTTCAACTGATCGAGAGATCCGGCGTTGATATCGCAGGCGAGCACTCGGGCCCCCTGTCTGGCCATCATCAGTGCAACGCCCTTGCCGATTCCACGGCCGGCCCCGGTCACAACGGCATTCTTTCCGGCCAGCCGGCTCCCCCGCATTTTCGCGTCCAAAATCGCTCCTCCCTGTTTGATCGATTGACCAAACATTAGTCTTCTCCTGAGCTATCGGCAAGTTGGCATTTTCAGATCGCACCTATCGCCGGCACGAATAAGGGCCGGAAATCATTAGGCGATCGTTTACCAAGAAAATTGGTTTCGCATCCGAATCCATCGGCATTTCCCGGTTTTAGCATTTGCGCAAGGATTGGGTCTCTAGGATCGGCTTCGTCTCATTTCGAGACCTTCCGTCATGATGACGTAAGCAGTGTCACGGGGATTACATGGTCAAATTCATGCTGAACATGCTGGCAGCGGCAGCAGGCCTTGCGGGCCTTGCGCTGATTCTTCTGCCTATCAGCCTGCAGGCACAGCTCGTGCTGAGCTTCGGTGTCCTCGGCATCATGTTCATCACCATGAGTCGTCCCGACAACAAGGTTTTCCGGATTGTCACCTACTGTCTCGTCGGAATCCTGGCGATACGCTATGCCTATTGGCGAACCGCTGACACGCTGCCTTCGATTTACGAGCCCTGGAATTTCATCCCAGGTTTCCTGCTCTACCTCGCCGAAATGTACTGCCTGGCCATGCTGGCCGTCAGCCTTTTCATGCTGGCCGATCCGCTGAAGCGGTCTTCGCCGCCGATCTCCAATGCCGATGAACTGCCGACCGTCGACGTCTTCGTGCCCTCTTACAACGAGGACCCGGAGCTTCTGGCGTCGACGCTTGCGGCCGCCAAGGCCATGGCCTATCCCCGCCACAAGCTGAAGATCTATCTGCTCGATGATGGCGGTACCGAAGCCAAGCGTAATCATCGTGATCCGCGCGTCTCCATGGCGGCCATCCGCCGCCATGAGGAGCTCAAGGCGCTCTGCGAAGCCATGGGCGTCATCTATCACGCGCGCAAGGAAAACAGCCACGCCAAGGCCGGCAACCTCAACGAGGGCCTGAAGATTTCGAGCGGCGAACTTGTCGTTGTCTTTGACGCCGACCATGCGCCGGTGCGGGATTTCCTCCGCGAAACGGTTGGTTTCTTCAAGACCGACGACAAGCTGTTTCTCGTTCAGACCCCGCATTACTTCCTCAATCCGGATCCGCTGGAAAAGAACCTCCAGACCTTCGCCCGCATGCCGTCTGAAAACGAGATGTTCTATTCGATCCTGCAGCGCGGGCTCGACAAATGGGATGCCTCCTTCTTCTGCGGCTCGGCTGCGGTTCTGTCGCGCAAGGCGCTGATGACCGTGAACGGCTTTTCCGGCCAGTCGATCACCGAAGACTGCGAAACGGCACTATCGCTCCATTCCAAGGGCTGGCACTCGGTGTATGTCGACAAGCCCCTGATCGCCGGCCTGCAGCCAGAGACAATCGTCTCCTTCATTGGCCAGCGCGCGCGCTGGTGCCAGGGCATGTTGCAGATCCTCATTCTCAACCGGCCGTTTCTTGCCAAGGGCCTCTCGCTGCCGCAGCGTATCTGCTACGCAGGCATCAACCTGTTCTGGCTGTTTCCGCTGTCGCGGCTGGCCTTCATGTTCTCGCCGCTGCTCTACATCTTCTTTTCGCTCGAAGTGTTCCGCTCCAACATCATCGAGTTTGGTTCCTATGCCATGACCTATCTCGTCGCCTCCTATGCGATGCAGAATTACCTCTATGGCAAGGTGCGCTGGCCCTGGGTTTCGGAACTTTACGAATATGTGCAGTCGGTGATGCTGTTCGGATCGATCGTGTCCGTTGTGCGCAATCCCCGCAAGCCGACTTTCAACGTCACGGCCAAGGGCCAGACGCTCGACAAGTCCGGCATCAGCCCGATCGCCAAGCCCTATTTCGCGATCTTCTTCATTCTCTTGACTGCTGCCGTTTATGGCGTCTGGCGCTATTTCACCGAGCCGCTGGCTGGTGACCTGCTCATGATCGTGCTGTCCTGGAACATGATCAATCTCGCGCTCGCCGGCGCGGCTCTCGGTGTGGTCTCCGAACGGCGCGAACTGCGGCGCAACCAGCGCCTTCCGGTCAAGCGCCATGCTTTGATGCGTATCGAAAACAAGCTTTATTCGATCATCGTCAGCGATGCGTCGAGCGGCGGTATCGCGGTCGAATTCGTCGATGGCGAGCCGGCCCTCGATCCCGCAACAGCCTTGAAAGGCTATCTCGAACTGCGTCGCGGCGGCCAGGTGCTCGGTGCGGACATGGTCTTGCGCGGCACGCGAAAGAGTGGCGATCATCTCATCTACGGTTTTGCCTATTGCGAGCGGACACCACAGACTTTCGGGGTGATCGCGGAACTGATGTATTCGGACCAGGCGGTGTTGCAGGACCGGTTGAACCGTCGCCAGGTGCGCATCGGCTATTTCGCCGGCACGTTTCGTTTCGCCATCTGGACCTTCACCGAAACCTTCCGGGCACTGCGCTATTCGCTCGGCTGGATCCGCGAACAGGAGTTCAGTTCGCAACCCGATGCGCCGATCCGGGTGAACGAAAACGGAGCCACGGTGGCACCGGTAACACCGCCGCTCCCGGCTGTCCTTGCCGGAGGTAACGGCCATGCATAAGTCCACGTTTCGTGCTCTGCTTCTGTGCGCGCTGTTCATGCCCGGCGCCGCTTTTGCCGGCAACCCGCTGCTTCCCGATGCGCTGCAATCGGAGCCGGCGACAAAGGATGCGCCTGCCGTTGAGGTGAAGGCGAACCCCGTTTCGGCGGGCTTGACCCTCATTCCCTTCGCCGAGCCTAGCGATCGTTTTCGTCTGATCGGCGAAGCCGACAATGCGATCCTTTCCTTCTCTGTCTCCGAACAGGAAGCGCGGGCCGGCGGCAAGCTCCAACTCGCCTACAAGAATGCGGTTTCGGTGCTGCCGGATGATGCCCGGCTGTCGGTGGAGATCAACGGCAAGAGCGCTGGCGAGTTCCCGATTGCCTCTCCATTCGACTTCCAGAAACAGGAAATCGCCGTCGGACCGGATGCCTTGCGTCCGGGACGGAACATGGTCCGGGTGTCGGTCATCCAGCATCATCGGGTCGATTGCTCTCTCGATGCGACCTATGAATTGTGGACCCAGCTTTCGCCGGCACTCAGCGGCTTCCGGCCGGCGAACGCACAAGTGCCATCCTCGCTTGAACGCTTGTCCGCCGTCGGACGGCTGGAGAGCGGTGCGACGGACCTTCGGCTTGTCCTGGCCGATGGCGATCAGCGGCAGCAGATCAATGAGGCCATGCCAGCGCTGCAAACACTTGTCCTGGCGCTCGGTCGCGAAGATCTCAAGGTCACAGTCGCATCCACCGCAGGCAAAGGGCCCGGTATCGACCTTCTCGTATCGGTTGGCCGGGGGGCTCCCGCATCTTCGGTTGCTCCCGAGCGCGGCATTCATGTCCAGCCGATGGATGCGAACGGTCGTCTCCGGGTAACGGTCAATGCCAATGGCAGCGACGATCTCGCGTCCCTCATGCTCGCAGCCGTCAAGGGCCCGCTATCCGAAAGCTTGAAGGATAATCTCACCCGCAGGAACGGCCAGGGCATCATCCATGCCGAACCCGATCACGATCATCCGCTGTCGGAAGCCGGTATTCGTTCGGCGACTTTTGCGGGGCGGCTGCTCCGGACCCATTTTGATCTCGCCATGCCGGCGGATTTCTATCCGGCCGACTACGCCACCATCGATCTGAAACTGTCTGCGGCCACGGCCCCTGGCCTCGATCCGGCGTCCAAGCTTCTCGTGCGCGTCAATGACAAGGTCGTCAACGCCTTCCCATTTCGCAATACGGATGGCCAGTCTTTCGATGCGAAGCTGATCAAGTTGCCACTGCGCGCCTTCCGGCCGGGGATGAATTCTGTCGAGCTTCTTGCCGAACTGCCGAACGCGCGCGACAAGGCCTGTGCCCCGGGAGAGCGGGACGATTCCAAGCCTCGCTATGTTCTGCTCAATGATACGAGCCTGTCTGTTCCGAAACTGGCGCGGGTGGCGCGTTTTCCTGATCTGGCAGCCTTGGCCGGATCTGCCTCTCCCTTCTCCGCCGCTCGGCCTTTGACAATCCGCGTTGATGCGGATGATCCAAGGTTTACTGGCCCGGCCCTGACGCTTCTGAGCCGTTTGGCACTTGCCGAAGGCGCGCCTTTGAAGGCCGCAATCGAGATTGGTGGATCCTCGCAAGACGCATCCGCGGACTCGCTTGTGCTGACGGTGGCCGATCGCCAAAGTGCTGCGGCCTCGCCTGCTGCCCATCTCGCCCTGTTCGATCAGCAGACGACCGATCCAGTAGTCACGGCATCGATCGCCGATGGCAATCCGAATGGCGACGAACTGCAAGACCAGTTGATGCAGGCCTTCGAGCAATCCTCGGCGGATGCCGGCGAGCGGTCCTTTTCGACCCGCTTCAAGGGTTTCCTCGCGTCCATGAGCGAACGCTTCGGCAACTGGCTGAGCTATGAAGACGATATGTCGGCGCTTCAGTTGACATCGGACGCGGTGCTGACACTGGCCCAGACCAAAGCCAGGAATGGTGGCGCATCGGCAACCATTATCCGTGTCGCCAGCGCCGAGGATCTTGTCACGGGTGTCAACCGCCTCACCGACCCGGATGTATGGGCAAGGCTCGAGGGCGGTGCCGCAATCCTGCGCGAGAAGAATCTGTCACTTGTCAATCTGGCGGTTGCCCATCCGCAAATCGTGGCGGTGACCGATCATAGCGCCGGCAATTACCGTCGCATAGCAGCAGCCTGGCTTTCGGATAACTTCCAGGTCTATGTGGTTGCGGTCATCCTGCTGGTCGGCTTCTTTGCCGTATGGCTCGGGCGTCTGGTTCCCCGTCTCGGTACGAGGACTGTGAAATGAGACCATTCCTGACAGCCACACTGTTCGTCACCGCATTCACGGGTTTCGCTTTTGCCGGTGACCCGGTCAATCTGCTGGTCGATACGAAAAGCAAGACTGAAGAGCTGTTGCCGGCCGTGGCGGAACAGCCTTTGCCGCTCGCCCCCGTCTTGAGCGGCAAGGAAACTCTGCCTGAAAAAGCGGAAACGGCAAAGGCCGCTGGGCCGGACAAGGTCGAACTGGCCGCGATCTACTATTATGCCGAACAGAAGGCGGAAGCGCGCGTCCAGGCCGAATTCCGTCGGCTCAAGCGCAAATATCCCGCGTTCGAAATGCCGGCGGATCTCTATATGCCAGCCGCTGCCAAAGCTGTCGATGAAAAGGCGCTCTGGGTGCTTTACGAGAAGGGCGATATCACGGGCGCCGAGGCAGAGATGGCCCGGCGGACCGCGGCGATCGCCGGCTGGAAGCCATCGGAGGATTTCAGCCGGAAATTCGCCCGCATGAAACTGCGCAAGTCCATCGAGGTCGCGACCAAAGCCAGGGCCTGGCAGGCTGTAGCTGCTGCCGGATCGGAGCTGGATCCGGCGACGGAAAAGGAACCGGATCTGCTCTGGTCCTATATCGACGCCCTTGCCGCGCTCAAGCAGACCGACAGGCTGGCCGCCGTCTATCGCTCCATGCTGTTCCGCGAGCCGCAGAATGTGCTGGCGAAGAAGGATATCATCACCACGATCGAAAAGGCGACGCGCGACTTCTCGCCTGCGGATGTGCGCGCGGTTGTCGCCCATTTCTCCACCGATCCCGTCATTGCGGCCGGGCTCGGCAAGGTGACGGAAGATCTGGTTCGTCGCAACGTCGCGGACTTCAATGGCGACGACAGCCGCAAGGACGCCTTGCCGACAGAAGAGATCGCCCCGCTCATCGAAGCGGCACGGCGCGATGAACGCCCCGCCGATATGTCTCTGATCGGCTGGTATGAACTCAAGATCGGCAATCCCGCCGAAGCCGGGGCCTGGTTCCGGCGCGCGCTGTCCGCCGAAGCGAATGCCGAACATGCCAAGGGTCTCTATCTGGCGCTCGTCAAACAGGACCGTCAGCAGGAGGCCTTCGATGTGGCGCTGGCCCATCGCCAGGCGCTGGCGAGCGATCCGGTTTTCCTGATGAACGCGCTTGCTGAACGGTTCGCCAAACCGGAAACCGGCGCCATCGATCCGGCCGTCATGCAGGCCTATTCCGAAGCAATTCTGGCCAACAAGAGTGCCGATCACAGCGAGATCCTGGCCTGGTACGCCTATAATTCGGCCCAGTACGAGGCATCGCGCGCCTGGTTCACCAAGAGCCTCGGCTGGAAAGCGAGCGAGGCCCGGGTCAAGGGACTGGCACTTTCGATGGCCCAGATGGGCGATCGCCAGGGATTGATTGCGCTCTACCGGGCCTATGGCACCCAATATCCGTCGATCTGGGATGACATTCATCTTGCCAAGCCCGGCAAGGGCCGCAAGCAGCGTCCGAAGGAGAATGCAAGCTTTATCGATCGCATGGAAGTCGGTGCGGTCACGCCGGTGGAAGGCAACCGGGTTGCGCGCGATCCGGCGGTCGCAACGCCGCAGAAGGCCACAATCGACAACGGTTATCTCGCCGCCTTCAAGGCCAAGCGGTACGGCGATTGCCTCATGGCGCTGCAATCGGGTGCTCTCAGCGCCGATCAGGCCCTGATCAAGGGCTGGTGCCTGCTGGGACTCAAGCGGGCCTCCGAAGCACGAAGCGCTTTCTCGCAAGCGCTTGCCGGAAAGGGCAGCACACAGGCCGATGCAGCCTATGGACTGACTCTGGTGCTGTTGCAGGCGAAACTGACGGACGATGCGCTGTCCGTGGTCAATCTTTATCCGATGACCGAGAGCCGCAAACGCGAGGTGCTGAGCGAGATCTATTGGCAGAAGGCGCGTTCGGCTTTCGATGCCAAGAATTTCCAGGCCACGCTCGACGCTCTCAATGCGCGCATCGCAATTGCGCCGGAACCGGGCAACCTGTCGCAACTGCGTGGCTGGGCCCATTTCAATCTTGGCCATCTGGCCGAGGCACGGGAAATCTTCCGCCGACTCGATCAGCATATGGATGATCCCGGTGTGCGGCGTGGCGTCGAGGCAACGTTCGGCAATGTTCAGGGGGCTCCGCGATGATGGCAAAGCTTCGACTGTATGGCGCGTTGCTGGCAGCAGGACTGCCGCTGGCGGCGTGCTCGACGGCAGGCCCCGATCCATTTCTGACCACCCAGGCTGTGGCACCGGTCGCCGCCCCCATTGCCACTGAAGTGGCGGGTGAATTTGCGGCAGCCTATCTGACGAGCCTTGCCGGATCGATCCAGACCGTCCGGCAATCGGTGAGCCACGACAGCCTGCACCAGGAAGTGGTCTATGAGAACCGCACCGCGCTGGCGGGCGAAAACCTGTTAACCGTTGATGTCGGGCGGCGCGATCAGGCTGGTTTCATGCGACCGCCGTCGGCGAACCAGATCGCGCGCGAGATGCGCATGGCGCTGCCGGGCGTCAATGCTTCGATCAGCCCGTTGTTGCGTCAGAATTCGCGCGGAACCTATGGATATGCCACGGCAAGTTATGGCAACGGCGGAGCCTGCCTCTATGCCTGGCAGCATGTAAAAGCCGTAACGCCGGCGGATTCGATCGGGTTCGACAAGCTCACCCGCTCTCGACTTTCGGCGCAGATCCGCCTGCGTTTCTGCCATCCGGGTTTGTCAGCGGATCAGATCGTGGCGCTGATGGATACGCTGACGCTCAAGGATATGAACAGCCAGACCATCGACATGCTGCGGTTTGCAGCCGGTTCGGGAAGCATTACGCCTCCGGTCGCCAAGCTCGATATCGATCCGACACCCGAAAAGCCGCGCCGCAAGATCATCCGGACGGCAAAGGTCGAGGCTGCGGAGGATTGGCGAACCGAGGCCCAAAAGCCCGCAACCGCCGCGGAAGAGGACGGCAAGGTCATCGCCAATGCCGTTGCCGTTCCGCTTCCGGACAATACCGCACCTGCTGTGGATGCTGACGCGACGAGGCTGAACAAGCCGATGACCGATCAGCCGATTGCCAATCCGGTCACTGTGCCCCTGCCGCAATAGGCGCCAGCCTCAGGCCGACGCCAGTGCTTTCTCGATAGCGCCGGCAAGCGGCTCATCCGTCACCGCCATGTTCGGCGAGAAACGGCCGATGACCTTGCCATCGCGACCAACCAGGAACTTTTCGAAGTTCCACAAAACGTCGGTATGATCGTCTCCGGCAAGGCCCGCCTTTTCCAGCCGTTCGCGGAACGCTTCGGTGCCGACTGCGGCCGGAATGGCTGCCTTGAGTTCTTTGTAGAGCGGATGAATGTCATCGCCCTTGACCGAGATCTTCGAAAACATGGGGAAAGTGACGTCGTAGGTCAGCGAGCAGAATTCGGCAATCTCGGCATCGGTGCCGGGCTCCTGTTCCTTGAAATTGTTGGCCGGAAAGCCGAGAATTTCCAGTCCCTTCTCCTTTTCGGCGCGATAGAGCGCTTCCAGGCCCTCATATTGCGGAGTCAGACCGCATTTGGATGCGGTGTTGACGATGAGCACAACCTTGCCAGCATAATCGGCGAGAGAGGTTGTTGTGCCGTCAAGGCGGGTGAGGGGGATGGATGCCAATGCGGTCATGATTCTCTCCGGGCACGGTTGGTTCGGCCTGTCTTAGACGGAAGGACGACGAAGAGAAAGCCTCCGGTTTCCATCGAGAAATGCGGATAATGATGTCGCAAAAGTGACGGAAACAGCTGTCATATAGCAGCCGATTGCCCGTGAAAGGGTCGCGAAAGATCGTAATGCGACATTGATTTTGGTCCAGACCGGCGAATTTGGCCGGAAACTGACGTCAGACGCGTAAATGTGACGCTTATGGCAAAGTGCGACAAATGCGTCTCGGTTATAAAGGATCATGGAATCGAACCGGTGGAACCGATGAGCGGAGTGACGAGCAGCGCCAGAGCAGCCGAACAGCCTCGACCGGCTTTGAAAGTCGGTTTCGTGCTGAGCAAGAATTTCACGCTCAGCGCCTTTGCCCTGTTCGTGGATACGCTGCGGCTTGCCAGCGACGAAGATGATCGGTCGAGCCGTCGCAATTGCGACTGGCAGGTGCTGAGTTCGAATGGTCATCTCATCCGTTCGAGCTGCGGTGTACAGATCGCGCCTGCCGTCGGACTGCCGGATCCAAAAGAGTTCGACTATATCGCCGTCGTCGGTGGGCTTCTCAATGTCGAGGAGCCGATCGACGACCAGATGCAGGCCTATATCAAGCGTGCCACGCGCGAGAATGTGCGCGTCATCGGTGTCTGCACCGGCAGTTTCGTGCTGGCCCAGGCAGGCCTCCTGAAGCGGCGGACAGCCTGCGTCAGCTGGCTGCATCACAACGAATATGTCGAACGTTTCCCGGACCACAAGATCACGTCCAACCAGCTCTATGTCGAGGATCAGGAGATCATCACCTGTGCCGGCGGCAGCGCGGTGGCTGATCTGGCGGCGAGCCTTGTCCGGCGCCATGTCGGCAACAAGGCCGAGCGCAATGCCCTGCAGATCCTGCAGATCGAACGGCGGCGCGAGGGCAAGGAAGTGCAGCCGCGCAATCCGCTGGCCACCGATCACCGCGATTCCAGGGTGCGCCAGGCGCTGATCTTCATGGAAAATCATATCGACAAGCCGCTTTCGATGGACAAGGTGGCCGAATCGATCGGCCTGTCGCGCCGCCAGATGGAACGTCTCTTCGATCGCCGCCTTGGCCTGTCGCCGGCCGCGGTCTTCACCCGGCTCAAGATGCGGCGTGCGCGCACACTGGTTCTCCAGACATCGAAGCCGCTGATCGACATCGCGCTCGACATCGGCTTCGAGAATTCGAGCCATTTCGGGCGCAAGTTCCGCGAGACCTTCGGCTACACGCCCAACACCCTGCGCAAGACCCAGAAGGAGCAGGGCTTCGTCCATCTCGATGACGACCTGTTCGAAACCGCCGCCAATCGCTGACCGCCGCGCCAGCTACCAGATGCCGCGCTCCTCGCGGACGATTTCATGCAGGAAATCCGCCACTATGCGGATGCGGGCCAGTTCGCGGGCGCTTTCGTGGAAGATGGTCCAGTAGGTGCGCTGGATCGAAATGTCCGGCATCACGCGCACGAGATCGGGCAGGTGCCGGGCAATGTAATTGTGCAGGATGCCGATACCGGCTCCGGCACGCACGGCTTCCGTCTGGCCGATGGCCGAGGAGATCTCGAATGTGGCATCCCAGTTGCGCATGATCTCGCCGGTAAAATTCAGCGATTGCGAGAAGATAAGATCTTCCACATAGCCGATGCGGCGATGACCTTTGAGCGCATCGACATCCTGCGGCAGGCCGAAATGTTCCGCATAGGTCCGGGCGGCATAGAGACCGAGCGTATAGTCGGTGAGCTTGGACGAAACCAGCCGACCCTGTTCCGGCCTTTCGAGCGTCACGGCAATATCGGCTTCGCGGCTGGAAAGCGAAAAGGCCCGTGGCACCGGCACCAGCTGGATCTTGAGCTCGGGATGGCGCTCGATCAGCCGTCCCATTCGGGGCGCCAGGAAGGAAACTCCAAAACCGTCGGGCGCGCCGATCCGAACCGTGCCGGCGATGGCCGCGTCTGTTCGACCAAGACGCGCTTGTGCTGCAAGCATTTCGGTTTCCATCCGCTCGGCCGAGAGCAGGAACGTTTCACCTTCCGCCGTCAGTTCGCAACCATTGGTGCGGCGAACGAAAAGACGGGTTTCGAGCGCCTCCTCGAGCGATGTCAGCCGGCGTGAGAGCGTTGCATGATTGACCCCCAGCCGCCGCGATGCCGCCAGAATCTGCCCGGACCGCGCTACCGCAAGAAAAATGCGGACATCATCCCAGTTCATGAAGTGCAACCTCTGTTGTGCGGAAGACCCCGTCCCGAAACTCCTCCCCACGAGGGGAGGGGGTTAGATCTCTTTCACAACCAGTGGTCGGTGAGAGCGAGGTCATTCAATGAAACCTCGTGAATAGTATTAGGCGCTCACCAGAGGGAGTTATCCACTCTTCTGGTACCAGATAGAAGTTGCCCGGGTAGTCTTCGGTATGGGGTTTGCTATCGTCAAACAGGTGAGACTGCGCCCATTTCCAATACTCGAAGCATTCGGAATGCGAGATCCAGAGCAAAGACCCTGTCGTGTTATACTCGACGATTTGAAGCACGCCTTGTCGAAACAATTCCTTGATATCATCGCTTTTCAGCGGACGGACATGTTCTCCGATGTCAGAGACGAGAACGGATGTCCTCCTGATTGGAGTGTTCTTTTGACATGGTAGAAAGTGGTCGTGCATACCCATTTCTCACTTTCCCCGCATCAGCACCGGATCGACATCCACGAGACGCAGCGAGCGCACCATCCCCGCCGTCCCCGCCTTGTATTTCAGGAAATGCGGCGTTCTCAGATGTGCCTCATATGCCTCCCTGTCGGCGTAGACCTCGAGGATGCGAATATGTTCGGGCCGGATGCACTCCGACACGGCATGCAGCATCAGCACGCCGGGTTCTTTTGCGATCGATGCCTCTATCTCTTCGGCGAGCAGCGCCTTGTAGGCATCAATCTGCGCCGGATCGATCTCCAGTTCCGCGATCCGCACCATTTCGCCGTTCATATCGCTGTCCTTTTGTCAAAAAAATGCACAACGGATGCTTAATTCATCGCCCCGTGTTGTGCAAATTGATGTGTTGCGCTCCCCAAAACCGTTCCCGGAACCTACATGCCACTATCAGAAGTCTTGCTGGTTCCGTCGGGATTTACCGGTGATATCGCCCCCATTCGGCGATCGAAGTCATCCGCGATGTCGGAAAGCTTGACCTCGGCAAAACGAGCGAGAAGCATCTTCTGAGCGTCGACGAGGGCGTCGGAGATCGTTGCGTTCACGGCCTCTTCAACCAGGCAGCCCCGGTGATCTCGCGCAAAGCCAATCGAAAACATCTCGGGATCACCCAGCGCATGATGAACATCAAGCAGGGAAATCTCTGAAAGCGGACGCGCCAGCCGCCAGCCGCCGCCATGGCCCTTTTCCGACATCACATATCCGCTGGTGCGCAGCCCGGCCATCGTCCGCCGGACCACAACAGGGTTTGTCGAGAGCATGCTGGCGATCGTTTCCGAAGTCATGGGTGCCTTTGCCCTGTCCATGTGGATGAGGACATGCAGCATCCTCGAAAGTCGGTTGTCGACTGGCAAATCGGGTCCCTCACACAGAAAGCGATAATCTGGGTCTTGAAACATGGAGAGTTACATAATATCTCATCCGCTTGTCACGTAACAAAGAAAGATACATGATGAACGAGCAGAGGCTGAGTTTTGACGTAGTTGTTATCGGTGGCGGTTTTGCCGGTGTTTCGGCCGCGATGCCACTTGTTCGAGCGAGGAAGCAGGTTCTGCTGGTCGACGGCGCCAGGCCCCGCAATCGCTTCACGCATGCATCGCACGGATTTCTCGGGCAGGATGGCGTCTCGCCTTTCGCGATACGGGCGACCGCTCTTGCGCAACTGGCTCGGTATCCCGGGTTCTCGATCATCGAGCGGGAGGTCATGAGCGCGCGACCGGAAGAGAAGGGATTTCGGCTTGCGCTCGATGATGGTCGCGCCGTCATGGCAAAAAAGCTCATCCTTGCCTGTGGAGTGACCGCACGCTTCCCGAAATACCCGGTCTTCGCGAACGTTGGGGCAAGAGCGTCTTTCACTGCCCCTATTGCGACGGTTATGAGATCAATCAGGCGCCGATCGGCATCCTGTCGCCAACCGAGCTTGGTCTTCACCAGGCGCTGATGCTTCCGGACTGGGGGCCGACCACGCTGTTCACGCACGGCACCTTTGAGCCGTCCGAGGTCGACCTGGCCAAACTCGCTGCCCGAAACGTCACGATCGAGCCAGTCGCCGTAACCGAACTTCTGGGGACCGGTGAGAAACTGGAAGCCCTGCGCTTGGCGGATGGTAGGACAATTCCGGCCGCCGGACTGTTCGTGCAGCCTAAGACCAGGGTTGCTTCCGAGATTCCGGCCTCGCTCGGTCTAGACTTTGCCGAGGGCATGACAGGCTCCCACATACGCCTGGTGGAGGGTGCTCAAACCAGTGTCGACGGCATTTTTGCGGCCGGAGATGCCGCCAGCCAGATGCACAACGCGACTTTGGCAAGCGCCTCCGGTTTCATGGCAGGCGTATCGGCGCATCGATCCCTGATCCTTGATCAACTATAATCGCGGACAGCTTCAAAAATTGCACAACGGATGCTTAAATCATCGCGTTGATATGTGCAAATTGTAGCGTAAACTCCAGCCATCAAAATCCTGGAGGAAGCCCATGTATCAGATCGGTCACTTTATCGACGGCAAGCGCGTTGCCGGCACGTCGGGCCGCACGGCCAACATCTTCAACCCGGCCACCGGCGAAGTGCAGGGTCAGGTTTCCCTGGCTTCCGAAGCCGAACTGAATGCCGCAGTCGAAAGCGCCAAGGCCGCACAGCCGGCTTGGGCTGCCACCAACCCGCAACGTCGCGCCCGCGTTTTCATGAAGTTCGTGCAACTCCTGAACGACAACATGCAGGAACTCGCTGAAACGCTGTCGCGCGAACATGGCAAGACGGTTGAAGATTCCAAGGGCGACATCATCCGCGGTCTCGAAGTCTGCGAATTCGTCATTGGCATCCCACATCTCTCCAAGAGCGAGTTCACCGAAGGCGCCGGCCCGAATATCGACATGTATTCGATCCGCCAGCCAGTCGGCATTGGCGCCGGTATTACGCCGTTCAACTTCCCGGGCATGATCCCGATGTGGATGTTTGCCCCTGCGATTGCCTGCGGCAATGCCTTCATTCTGAAACCTTCCGAGCGTGATCCGTCGGTTCCGATGCGTCTGGCCGAACTGATGATCGAAGCCGGTCTTCCCGCTGGTATCCTCAATGTCGTCAATGGCGACAAGGGTGCGGTCGATGGTATCCTGACCCATTCGGATATCGGCGCCGTCTCCTTCGTCGGCTCGACCCCGATTGCCCGCTACGTCTATGGCACGGCTGCCATGAACGGCAAGCGCGCCCAGTGCTTCGGCGGCGCCAAGAACCACATGATCATCATGCCGGATGCCGATCTCGACCAGGCAGCCAACGCGCTGATCGGTGCCGGTTACGGCTCGGCCGGCGAACGCTGCATGGCGATCTCGGTTGCCGTTCCGGTTGGCGAGGACACTGCCAACCGCCTGATCGAAAAGCTGACCCCGATGGTCGAAAGCCTGCGCATCGGTCCCTATACCGACGAGAAGGCCGATCTCGGCCCGGTCGTGACCAAGGAAGCCCAGGCGCGCATCAAGGGTCTGATCGACTCCGGCGTCGAACAGGGCGCCAAGCTGGTCGTCGATGGCCGCGATTTCAAACTGCAGGGCTATGAAGACGGCTTCTTCGTTGGTGGTTGCCTGTTCGACAATGTCACGCCCGACATGGATATCTACAAGACCGAAATCTTCGGACCGGTTCTTTCGGTCGTCCGTGCCAAGAACTATGAAGAGGCGCTGTCGCTGCCGATGAAGCATGAATATGGCAATGGCGTTGCCATCTATACCCGCGACGGCGATGCTGCCCGCGACTTCACCAGCCGCATCAACATCGGCATGGTCGGCGTCAATGTGCCGATCCCGGTGCCGCTTGCCTATCATTCGTTCGGCGGCTGGAAGGCTTCTTCCTTTGGTGATCTCAACCAGCATGGTACGGATTCGATCAAGTTCTGGACCCGCACCAAGACGGTTACCAGCCGCTGGCCGTCGGGCATCAAGGACGGCGCCGAATTCGTCATCCCGACGATGAAGTGATCCAGGTTTCAAATCAAAGTTGCGGACGGGCCCTTTCGAGGGCCCGTTTTCATTTGCGGTTGCACCAAGCTCATGGTTCAACATCCCAAGCGGGCCGCGTCGAATAGTGGGGACTGATCGACCGTTATCCGCATGATCGATGTGCTTGAGAGGGGCGAATGACTGTTGAGGTGGAAGAGGCGGCGCCGGTTGTCAGCCGCGGTGAATTCAGGGGCAATGCCAGCGAATATTTCGGTATCTGGATCGTCAATATCCTGCTGACGATCGTAACATTCGGCATCTATTCGGCCTGGGCGAAGGTGCGTCGCAAACGCTACTTCTATGGCAATACCTATCTCGCAAACGATTCCTTCGATTACCATGCAACCGGCAAGCAGATCTTCATCGGCCGGCTGATCGTTTTCGTCGTGCTTGCCATCATCAACGTGCTGTCGACCATTTTCCCGCTGGCCGGCATCATCACACCCATTCTGTTCCTGACAATCCTGCCATGGTTCGTGGTCCGCAGTCTGCGGTTCAATGCGCGGGTTACGAGCTACCGCAACATACGCTTCGATTTTACCGGCAAGGCCTGGGGAGCCTTTGTCGCCATCGTGCTGGGAAGTCTGGTCTCGTTCCTGTCGCTTGGCATTCTGGCGCCGCTCGCCAGCCGTTGGGCCAACCGCTATGTCCTCAACCACCTTCAGTATGGCGATCGCCCGTTCGCCTCCGATCCCCGCCTCGGCAAGCTTTACAGTGCCTGGTTCGCGCCCGCGATCATGGTGTTCATCGGTCTCTTGCTGATGGCGATCGTCGGCTGGCTGTTGCTCTGGCCGATGTTTGTGGGTTTTGCCGCCGATATCGATGATGGAACCGAGGAAACGCGCATGATGATTGGCGTCGTCCTGATCTATGCCATCCTCATTCCCGTGGTGCTGGTCTATCTCGCCGCGGGGTTCCTCTATCGTGTCGGCGTCCGCAATATCGTTCTGAACGCCACGCGGTTCGATACGGCCCATGAACTGGTCAGCGATCTTTCGCGGCTGCGTTATTTGTGGATCGTGACATCCAACCTCGCCGTGACGGTTGTTACCTTCAGCCTCATGCGCCCCTGGGCAGCCGTTCGCGAACAGCGTTACGTGGTTGAGCATACCGGTATCCGGATCGATGGCGATATCGGCGTCGTCATGGCTTCGATAGAGGCATCCGGTTCTGCCATCAGCGCCGAATATATGGATATGGAAGGTTTTGACTTTGGCTTCTGACGGTGTCGAAATCGCATCTGGCAAATGGCATGCATCCGGCTCCAGCCTTGCCCATCCAGCGAGGCTAGTCACCTCCGGTGAGATGATCCGCATCATGCTGGACGATGATGTGGTTGCCCTCCAGAGCAGGGTCGCCGAGATCACGGTGTCCGACCGCATAGGTCGCATTCCACGACGGTTGACTTTCATGGATGGCTCGCTCTTCGAGACGGCGGACAACGAAGCTATCGACATGCTGCTCAGGGCCCATGGTGCGGATCGGCGCGGATGGATTGCCGAACTTGAGCGCTTCCACCCGCGGCTTATCGCCTTTGCCGCAGCAGTCTTTCTCTTCGCATGGCTGATCTATCGCTACGCGATACCTGTCCTCGTCGAAATCGCCGTGCTGGTAACGCCGCCGGTCGTGCCGCAGATGATGTCATCAGGCACCTTGTCGTCGCTTGACCAGGCCGTCTTTTCGCCCAGCACGCTTCCCCCGTCGGAACAGGACGAGATTCGGACGAAATTCGAAGCCATCGCGACACATGCGGCAAGGGGGGCGGCGAACTACAAACTCAACTTCCGCAAGGGTGGCTATATCGGTCCCAATGCCTTCGCGTTGCCGGATGGAACTCTGGTGATCACCGACGAACTGATCCGCCTTGCCGGCAAGGACCAGGAAATGATCCTCGGCGTACTCGCCCATGAGATCGGTCATGTCGAGAATGATCATTCGCTCCGGCAACTCTACCGCTCGGCGGGAACCGCTGGTCTCATCATGCTGGTTGCCGGCGATATCGGTTCGGCGGGGGAAGAAATCCTCACCGATGGCGCCGCTCTCCTGTCGCTATCTTATTCGCGCTCCGCCGAAGCCGAGGCGGACCGCATCTCGGCGGAACTGATGGCCAAGGCCGGTCACGATCCTGCGGCCATCGGGCGTTTCTTCGCGCTTCTCGAACAGAAGCTTGGAGACCGCGCCGACACCTCAATGCTATCAACCCATCCCGGCACACCGGAACGCCGTCAGGCGATCGAGGATTATGCCAAGCTGCTGCGCGAAAAGAAAAACGGCGACCAATAGGCCGCCGTTGATCGATGCTGAGAGCGAAAAAGCTGCTTATTGCGGGCCGTCGTTGAAGCCGACCTTGTCGACCAGTTCGGAAGCCTGCTTGCGGTTCTTGGCAATCTCGGTCAGCGGCAGCGCATCCGGCTTGATGGTACCGAAGCTCTTGACGATCTTGGAAGGCTCGGCACCCGGCAGCACCGGATATTCGAACACCTTTTCGGCATAGATTTCCTGGGCTTCCTTGGAGGCGAGGAATTCCATGAACTTGACGGCATTGTCGCGGTTGGGGGCGTATTTTGCCAGTGCCATGCCGGAGATATTGACCGAGGTGCCACGATCGCCCGAATTCGGGAAGATCACGTGCATTGCCTTGGCCCATTCCTTCTGTTCCGGCTCCTTATCGTTGGTCAGCATCAGACCGACATAGTAGGTATTGCCGAGCGCGAGATCGCAGGTGCCGGCGAAAATGTCCTTGGCCTGGCTGCGGTCCGAACCGTTCGGCTTGCGAACGAGATTGTCGCGCAACCCGGCGAGCCACTTTTCGGTATAGTCGGCACCGTGATGGGCAATCATCGAAGCGAACAGGCCGATATTGTAGGAATGCTGACCGTCACGGGTGCAGATGCGGCCTTTCCATTTCGGATCGGCAAGCTCTTCGTAAGTCAGGTTTGTTTCCGGCACACGCTCGTTGGAGGCATAAAGCACCCGGCCGCGCGTCGTCAGGCCGAACCACATATTGTCGCTGTCCCGGTATTGGGCCGGAATGTTGCTGATGATGGTGTTGTCGGCGAGCGGCTGCGTCACGCCGCCATCCTTGGCCTCCGTCAGGCGGCTGATATCGACGGTGAGAATCACATCGGCGGGAGAGTTCTCGCCTTCCGCCTGCAAGCGTTCCACCAGGCCCTTGTCGAGGAACAGAACATTTGTGGTGATGCCGGTTTCCTTGTTGAAGGCGT
This sequence comes from Fluviirhizobium alvei, assembly GCF_030551875.1. GTDB lineage: Bacteria > Pseudomonadota > Alphaproteobacteria > Rhizobiales > Rhizobiaceae > Rhizobium_E > Rhizobium_E alvei. The sequence continues at coordinate 113,450 of NZ_JAUOZU010000009.1, forward strand.
CCAAAAGCGGCTGGATCAGTTCCGGCTGGCGATAGGAGTAGATGTTGACCTCACCATCCGCAAAGGCGGGGCTTGCAGCGAAGAGTGCGGAAAAAACAGCGGCGATGGCACTGCTTCGGTGAAATCTGGTCATGGATTTCCTCCAAACTTGAATGCGTTTTTCTATTTTGGATGTCTATCGCCCCGACAGCTTTGACTGTCAATAAACAGGCTCCGGAATCGAAAGAGATAACATGATTGTGATTGTCAGTATTTTTGCAGGCGAACTGTTTTTTGGAATTGTTCCAAACAAGAGTCTAGTTTATACAGGGCACATTCTAGGCAATTCGCTCGGGAGCGATGAATGCGGCTAACCAAGCAGACGAACTATGCAGTGCGGATCATGATGTATTGCGCCGCCAACGGCGAAAAGCTCAGCCGTATTCCGGAAATCGCCAAGGCGTATGACGTTTCCGAACTGTTTTTGTTCAAGATTTTGCAGCCGCTGCATAAGGCGGGCCTGGTTGAAACCATCCGTGGCCGCAACGGAGGCGTCCGGCTTGGACGTCCTGCCGACAAGATTACGCTGCTCGATGTCGTGCGGGTGACCGAGGAAAGCTTCTCGATGGCCGAGTGCTTTGACGATGGCGAATCGGATTGCCCGCTGATCGACAGCTGTGGCCTGAATTCCGCCCTTCGCAAGGCGCTGAACGCGTTTTTCGATGTCCTGAGTCAATACACGATTGACGATCTCGTCAAATCGCGGCCGCAGATCAACTTCCTGCTCGGACTGGAAGAGCCGAAGGCCATCGTCGCCGCCTGAAGGCGCCGGCATTTTTCATCAATTGTTGATGGCCAGCCCTCAAGAGGGCTGGAAATTCCGTTCGTAATCATTTAATCGATTGAAAGCTGGGATTGGGAGGCTTTCTGATGATTGTTTGTTGCGGCGAAGCACTGATTGACATGTTGCCGCGTGTGACGACGCTGGGGGAAAATGCCTACGCTCCCTATGCTGGCGGTGCCATTTTCAACACGGCGATTGCACTTGGTCGGCTCGGTGTGTCGACCGGTTTTTTCACCGGCCTTTCCGATGACATGCTCGGCGACGTGCTGCGTGAGACGCTGAAGGCATCGAACGTCGATGATAGTCTTTGCGCCATTTCGTCGCGCCCGACCACAGTTGCCTTCGTCAAATTGGTCAATGGTTCCGCGACCTATGCCTTCTATGACGTGGGGACGGCTGGCCGAATGATCACGGAAGCCGATCTGCCGGTGCTGTCGGACGATTGCGAAGCGCTGCATTTCGGCGCGATCAGCCTTATTCCCGAGCCCTGCGGCTCGACCTATGAAAGCCTGCTCCATCGCGAGCACGCTTCCCGGGTCATTTCGCTCGATCCCAATATCCGGCCTGGCTTCATCAAGGATCGGCAGGCCCACCACGATCGGATCCTGCGCATGGCGCGGCATTCCGACATTCTCAAATTCTCCGACGAGGATCTTGAATGGTTCGGCATGGAGGGTGATCAGGACGCACTGGCTGCCAAATGGCTGGCGATGGGGCCGAAGCTGGTGGTGATCACCCGCGGTGCGGAAGGGGCCGTTGGATACACGGCGCAGGCGAAGGTCGTCGTGCCGAGCCGTCGCGTCGAAGTCGTCGATACGATTGGTGCCGGCGATACTTTCGATGCCGGTGTGCTCGCCTCCCTCAAGCGCGACGACAAGCTTACCAAGGCGAAGGTTGCCAATCTCGATGAGGCGGCGGTGAGAGCCGCACTTGAGCTGGGAGCCGCCGCTGCGGCGATCACCGTCTCTCGCGCTGGCGCCAATCCGCCCTGGGCGAATGAGATCGATCTCTGACATATGCTCTTTGGCGGTTTGGAATCGCCCGGAATTGACCCATGTCATGGTTTCGACATGGCAAAAGCCTAAAAATTGTCCCGTTGGAACGTGCAACCGGAACTCTTTCCGGATTGCCTTCGATGGGAGATTGTCATGACCAGGGAATTTGAAGGTAAGGTTGTCATCGTCACGGGCGCCGGCTCAGGCATCGGCGAGGCCTGTGCAAAGCAGCTTGCGGAGGCGGGCGCCAAGGTTGTCGCCGCCGATATGAATCTCGACGGAGCGGAGCGTGTCGTCGCGGACATCCAGGCCAAGGGTGGCGAAGCGCTGCCCTACAAGATCGACGTTTCCGATCCGGCCGCTGTCGGCGCCATGGTCGCCTATGCTGTCACCACTTATGGAAAGCTTGACGGCGCCGTCAACAATGCCGGTATCGGCGGCCCGCTGAAGCCGATCGCCGATTACGAGATCGATGAGTGGAAACATGTCATCGATGTCGACCTGCATTCGGTCTTCTACTGCATGAAATATGAAATCCAGGCGATGCTGAAGAATGGCGGTGGATCCATCGTCAACATGTCGTCGATCCTTGGCACCAACGGCTTCGCCGGTGCCCCCGCCTATGTCGCTTCGAAACATGCGCTTGTGGGCATGACGAAGAATGCGGGGATCGAATATTCCGCTCACGGCGTTCGCGTGAATGCCGTTGGCCCGGCCTTCATCAAGACGCCGCTGATCGACAATGCGCTGGATGATGCGACGCAGGAATTCCTTGTCACCAAACATCCGATCGGCCGCCTCGGCAGGCCGGAGGAAGTGGCCAACCTTGTCCTGTTCCTGCTGTCCGACAAGGCCAGCTTCATCACCGGCAGCTATCATCTCGTCGACGGTGCCTACGCGGCGCAGTAAACGACGCATTCAGAAAACGACGCGCCCGGACCGTTGTTCGGGCACGTTGCCTGTTGGACCGGCACTCAGCTCTCCGGCACATATTCGAGGATGTCGCCGGGCTGGCAAGCAAGAGCCTCGCAGATCAGCTCGAGCGTATCGAAGCGCACGCCCTTGACCTTGCCGGACTTCAGCAGCGAAATGTTCTGCTCTGTGATGCCAACCCGCTCGGCCAGTTCCTTTGAGCGCATCTTGCGCCTCGCCAGCATCACATCGAGATTGACGATAATCGGCATCACACAAAGGCCCTGTTTTCGGCTTCGATTGCGGTTGCCAGCACCATGACATGGCCGAGCACCAGCATCATCAGGGCCGCAAGCACAAGAAACGCCTCGCTTGTTCCGATGCCGAGCACCAGCATGCGTCCACCTTCGGCATTGGTGGTTGCGAGTACGACCGACAAGGTCCGCGACACGATCGAGCTCACGGCCCCGACCAGCAGAACAGCGCCAAGCCGCCGAAGCCAGCGACCGCTTTGGCTCAAGAACTGATCCCGGCTTATGCAGAGATTGCCGATATTCCAGACGGCTCGAAGCCCGCAAGCCATGATGACGAGATTGGCAAGCCCCAATAGACCGAGCGCGACCATTGCAAAGGGTGCATATGTGAGCCTCGTCTGGCCGCTCACGAGATAGGAGCTCATTATCTGTTCGAACATCTCCTTGTCGGTGAGGCCGATGAAGGCGGCATAGACATAGGCGCCTGTCGTGATGGTCGCGATTGCGATCGCGACATATTGCATGAGTTTTCCATAGAGCGCGATCCTGTCCATCTCAAGGGCCTCCAAAATATTGTTACTGCCTCTATTGCATAAATTATCGTATAACAGTAATTAATCGACGTCAAACATTGTTTCGGAGCCCCCCATGCGCCTTGTTCGATTTGCGTCTGCCCTGCTATTATCGGTTGCCGGGCTCAATGCCTGTACATCGGTTCCGCCATCGAGCTATGCGCAGCTGGCGGCAATGTCGCCACTCGATGCCAATCCCGCCGACATTCGCATGGCCGTGATCGCGCCGGAACCGCTCGAGATCAAGCCGAGCGGGGCGATCCTGTCGATCGTCTGGCAACCAAAGTCCGGGGAAGCCGTCAAACGGGATTTTACGCTGGAGGTCCTGGCTGGAAATGCGACCGCCCCGAAACTCGCGTCACGTCTTGGGCCGGGGCGCCGGATTTTCGTGCTGAAACTGACAGCCGTGGATGCCGAATCCTTGCTGGATCTTCAGCGGCAGGTCCGGGCCGCCAAGGCTGCGGGCAACGATGGGCGTGGGCAGATCTCCGCCGGGCTGCGTGAAGCCTGCTGGAACGGTCCGTTCCCAACCGGCAATGAGAAGATGCCGCTTGAGGCCCATCTCAGGACCGAGGCCGGCGGCGAATGGATGGCTCTGATCCAGGGGATCGATCTCAAGGATGTGCTCAAATCAGCCAACATCCCGAGCCTGCCCAGCTGCTGATACTCCCTGGCGGGATCAGAACTCGACTTCGAGTTCGATGATTTCATCGGCCTCGCTGCTTGCATCTGCCGCCCATTCCTGGAACAGCGGCCAGGACAGGACAAGATCGCGATAGGCAGCGAGCTTGGGGTCGAGATCAACCGCATAGGTCTGGAAGCGCGAGCAGACCGGCGCATACATTGCATCGGCCAGCGTCGGATGGGCGCCAAAAAGCCAGGGCCCGCCATAGGTGCCGAGGCATTCGCTCCAGATCTCGCGGATCCGCTCGATATCCGGACGCGCGCCGGTAAAGACCTTAAACTTTTCATGCCGTGCCTTGATGTTCATCGGCAGGGCGGAACGGAGATTGTAAAAACCGGAATGCATTTCGCCGCTGACCGCGCGGCAGTGCGCACGCGTGGCCTGATCGGCGGGAAGCAGGCCGGCCTCGGGCGCGATTTCAGCGCAATATTCGGCAATCGCGAGCGTATCCCACACTGTGACACCGTTATGGACGAGACGCGGCACCAGCACCGAAGGCGACAGAAGCAGCAATTCGCGCCGCACGTTCGGATCGTCCAGATTGACCGGAACCTCTTCAAATTCGATGCCCGCCATGCGGCAGAGAAGCCATCCGCGAAGCGACCAGGAAGAATAGTTTTTCGAGGATATCGTCAGGGTCGCGCGCGTCATGGATCGTCTATCCTCCTTGCAAAACCGGCATTTTCAATATTCTCTGGTGTCGAGGGCGAAAATGCACTAGTTTTTCGCGCTGCACAATGGAAATTCAGCGAGAGGCGCAGATGCTCTATCAGGCCTACCAGTTCCAGGACGATCTCATCGCCCCCTTCCGATTTCTGGCCAAGGGGTGGCTGGACCTGTTCAGCGCCACCGGTTGCGATGTCCGCAAGCTCGCAGGCGGAGAATATCTCGCGGCGCTCGAGATGATCACACGCTTCGAATTGTCGCATGAGCGCCCGGATTTCGGTATCCGCACCGTTCGCACCGGCAATATGATTGCCGATGTCGAACAGGAAGTGACGCTGGATCTGCCCTTCGGCAAACTCCTGCATTTCCGCAAGAATGTCGATGTCGTACAGCCGCGCGTTCTCGTGGTGGCGCCGCTGTCGGGCCATTTCGCAACGCTGCTGCGCGGCACCGTGGAAACCCTGCTTCAGGATCACGACGTCTATATCACCGACTGGACCAATGCCCGCGATGTTCCGGTCTCGGCCGGAAAGTTCGGCGTCGAAGACTATGTCGCCTACGTGATCCGCTTTCTGGAAACGATCGGACCGGGCGGACATGTGCTGGCTGTCTGCCAGCCCTGCGTCCAGACGCTGGCGGCCGTAGCCGTCATGTCGCAGGACAACAATCCCGCCACCCCACTCTCGATGACCTTGATGGCGGGCCCGATCGATCCGCGCGAAAGCCCGACCCAGGTCAATGAATTTGCCGTATCCAAGTCACTGGCCTGGTTCGAGCATTCGCTGATCACGTCCGTTCCGCTGCGCTACAAGGGCGGTGGACGCCGCGTCTATCCCGGCTTCCTGCAACTCGTCGCCTTCATGGCGATGAACATGGATCGCCATCGTTCGGCGCACAAGAAGCTCTATGATCATCTGGCCAAGGGCGAAATCGAGCAGGCCGAGAAGATCAAGACCTTCTATGACGAATACTTCGCCGTTCTCGATCTCACCGAAGAATTCTACATCGAAACGATCGACCGGATTTTCCACAAGGCCGAGCTGGCAACCGGCGAATTTACCTATCGGGGCCGCAAGGTCGATTGCAACGCAATCCGCCGCACAGCTCTTCTGACGGTCGAGGGTGGCCGTGACGACATCTGTTCGCTGGGACAGACGGCCGCCGCGCATGAGCTCTGCTCGTCGCTGCGCCCGCACCTCAAGCGCCATCATCTGCAGGCCAATGTCGGCCACTACGGTGTCTTTGCCGGCAAACGCTGGGACAACGAGATCTATCCCGTTGTCCGCAACATGATCCTTGCGGTGGAATAGCCGGCGCCGGCTGACCGGCGCCAATCACCCTTAGCTAATGCGCAGTGCGTCGATCAGCCCGGCTGTCGAGGAATCGAGATCGTCGGTTCCCTTCTTGCCCTGAACCACCGGCAGCAAGCCGGTTGCCAGTTCCTTGCCGAGTTCCACACCCCACTGGTCGAAGGAGTTGATGCCGTAAAGCACGCCTTCGACGAAGACGCGATGTTCGTAAAGCGCTATCAACCGTCCGAGGGCATAGGGCGTCAGCTTGTCATAGACGAAGGTGATCGAAGGCCGGTTGCCGGTGAAGACCCGGTGCGGCGCGATTGCTGCGGCTTTTTCGGCTGCCATGCCCTGGCCGCGAAGCTGGGCGAGCGCCTCCTCCAGCGTCCGGCCCTTGAGCAGCGCCTGCGACTGGGCAAGGCAGTTGGAGATCAGCAATTCATGCTGATGCCGCAGATCGGCCTCGAACCCATGCTTGGCGATCATGAATTCCACCGGAACGATATCGGTTCCCTGATGCAGCAGCTGGAAGAAGGCATGCTGGCCATTGGTGCCGGGCTCACCCCAGACAACTGGACCGGAGGCGCCATCAACGGCTGATCCATCAAGCTTCACGCCCTTGCCGTTCGATTCCATATCGAGCTGCTGCAGATAGGCGGCAAAACGCGACAGCCGCTGATCATACGGAATGACGGCTCGCGATCCGTAGCCAAGGATGGACCGCTGGTAGAAGCCGATCAGGCCAAGCAGCATCGGAATGTTGCCGGAAAGCGGCGCCGAGCGGAAATGATTGTCCATCGCATGGGCGCCGGACAGGAAATCGTGGAAATTGTCGCGGCCGATCGCGATCATCAGCGGCAGGCCGATGGCCGACCAGATCGAATAACGACCGCCGACCCAATCCCAGAAGCCGAAGACGCGCGAGGAATCGATGCCGAACTGCGCCACCTTGTCGAGCGCCGTCGACACCGCAGCGAAATGATGCTTGACGGCCGTCTCGCCAAGTGCCTTGGCAATGAAGCTGCGCGCCGTCATTGCATTGGTCATCGTCTCGATGGTCGTGAAAGTCTTGGAGGCGATGATGAAAAGCGTCGTTTCCGGATTCACGATCTTGAGCGTGTCCGCAATATGGGCGCCGTCGATGTTGGAGACGTAATGCAGCCGCGGTCCGTCATGGAAGGGCGCGAGCGCCAATGTCGTCATGGCTGGGCCGAGATCGGAGCCGCCGATACCGATATTGACCACATCGGTGATAGGCTTGCCTGTCGACCCGGCGATCGCGCCAGTGCGGATGCCCTCCGAGAACCCTCCCATGGCGCGCAGCACCATGTTCACATCCGCCATCACATCCTTGCCATCGACCAGAACCGGCCGGTTGGACCGGTTGCGAAGCGCAGTATGGAGAACAGCGCGGCCTTCCGTGGTGTTTATGATGCCGCCTTCGAACATCGCTTCCCGGCGTGAGGCAACTCCGGCCTTTTCGGCAAGCTCCTCGAGAAGCGCCATGATGGTCGCGTTCACCGGCGTCTTGGAATAATCGAACAGCAGGTCTTCGAACCAGGCATGGTGACTGAGGAAGCGATCGCGATCGGCCAGGAAATGAGCCCGAATATCGGTTGCGGCCGTGTCGTGGGCGGCCTGCTTCAGTCTGGCGACGATGGAATCCATGCAACTTTCCTCGCGGTCATTTTGCGCGAAAATAGCCATTTAAACCGATGTAAATCAAGTGGCGACGGCGCATTTCACTGCATCGTCGCCCTGTCGTGCCTGCAATTGGCTTTTATCAGCTTCTGAGATCCTTGCGCAGAATCTTGCCCACATTCGTCTTGGGCAGGCTGTCGCGGAATTCGACATGCTTGGGGCGTTTGTAATTGGTCAGCTGCTTGGCGCAATGGGCTTTCACATCCTCGGCAGTGAGGGCGGGATCCTTGCGCACGATGAACAGCTTGACCGCTTCGCCGGAATGCTCGTCCGGAACGCCGATCGCTGCGGCTTCAAGTACGCCCGGATGGGAGGCGGCCACTTCCTCGATTTCGTTCGGATAGACGTTGAAGCCTGAGACCAGGATCATATCTTTCTTGCGGTCGACAATCTTGACGTAACCGTTCTCGTCCATGAAGGCCATGTCGCCGGAGCGGAAGAAACCATCGGCGCTCATCACCTTGGCGGTTTCATCGGGACGGTTCCAGTAGCCTGCCATGACCTGCGGACCACGGATGCAGATTTCGCCGATTTCGCCGATCGGCAGCGTATTGCCGTCATCGTCGCGGATTTCCACTTCGGTCGAGGGAATCGGCAGACCGATCGTACCGGAAAACTCCGTCGCATTCGGCGGATTGACCGTCACGATCGGCGATGTTTCGGAAAGGCCGTAGCCTTCGAGAATGACGCTGCCGGTCACGGATTTCCAAAGATCGGCCACCGGTCTCTGGCAGGCCATGCCACCCGCAACCGTCAGGATCAGGCTCGAGAAATCGAGCTTCTTGAATTCCGGATTGTTGGCGAGCGCGTTGAACAGCGTGTTGAGGCCGGGGAAGAAGTTGACCCTGTATTGCGACAGTTCCTTGACGAAGGCGGGAATGTCGCGCGGGTTGGCGATCAGGAGATTGGCAGCCCCATCGGCCATGCCCATCACCATATTCACGGTGAGCGCAAAGATGTGGTAGAGCGGCAGGGCGCAGCAATAGAGAATGTCATCGGGATGACCGCCACGCAGCCTGTAGGCGGTGTTCAGCCAGACGCCGCTCTGTTCGGCATTGGCAACGACATTGCGGTTCGTGAGCGTCGCGCCCTTGGAGACGCCGGTCGTGCCACCGGTATACTGCAGGAAGGCAACATCATCGAGGGTCAGCGTTACCGGTTTGAAGGCGCCGCTGCCTCCCATGATGGACTTGAACGGTGTATGGCCGGCAATCGACCAGGCCGGAACGAGCTTCTTCACCTTGCGAACGACGAGATTGACGATCAGTCCCTTGAAGCCGAGCAGATCGCCCATCGCGGCCACGACCACATGCTTGACGTCGGTCTTGCCAATTGCCTGTGCAACGGTGTTGGCGAAGTTCTCGAGCACGAAAATGGCCTTGGCGCCCGAATCCTTGAGCTGGTGCTCGAGTTCGCGCGGCGTATAGAGCGGATTGACATTCACCACCGTCATGCCGGCGCGCAGGATACCCATGACCGTCACGGGATATTGCAGCACATTCGGGAACATCACGGCGACGCGGTCACCCTTGACCAGCCCCTTGGCTTGCAGCCAGGCGGCGACTTTCGCTGAGGCGGCGTCGATATCGGCATAAGTCATCGTCTTGCCCATGCTGATAAAAGCGGGCTTGGACGCGAATTTCTTGCAGGAATTTTCGAACAGTTCGGCGACCGAATTGACCGTGAGGGCGCCGATCTCGGAGGGCACGCCTTCGGGATAGGATTTCAGCCAGATCCTGTTGCTCGCCTTGCCGTCCAGAGACAGATTATGGACCGTCATTTTTTCCTCCCGCTATGGGTGCCAACCCTCACCCGATATATGTAGCATGTGCAAAGATCCCAACCCCTGCAAGCGAATTCGACAATTAAATGTCTTTTACGTAAGCGTCAAACGGAATCCGATCAGGTGTCGCGTTCGCAATGCGGCACTTGCATGGCATAATCCGAGGACCGGAAGATGAAACTGGCCGTCATCGAAAGCGCCAAAAACAGCAAGTCCTTCCAGATTGCCCAGTATCGGATCGAGAGCGATGGTTCCTTGGCGAAGATGGCGACATTGCCTACTGTTGCCGCAGCATCCTTCGTAGTGTTTGGCGAAAGGAATGCGCGGCTATACATCGCCAGCGAAACGTCCGGTCGTCCCGGCACAGTCACGACCATAGATCCAGAAGCAGGACGTATCGTGGAGCCAGTGTTGGAAACCGCAGGCGAAGCCTCGGTGCATCTGGCACTCGACAGGAGCCAGTCCTTTCTTGCCGTTGCGAACTATCTCGGTGATGGATCCCGTGATCAAAGCGCACTTGCGCTGCTGTCCCTTGGTGCGCAGGGCGCGCTCCAGCGGCGTGAACAGGGACTGGAACATCGTGGTTCAGGGCCGGATCGCAAACGTCAGAGGGGCCCGCATTGCCATGGCGTTGCCTTCAGCCCGGACAATCGCCTGCTTGCGGCAGCCGATCTCGGTATCGATCGCGTCTTGCTCTATCGCTTTGATCGCATGAACGCTCGGCTCGAGGCTGCATCCGAGATCGAAATGCCGCCGGGCTCCGGTCCGCGCCATATCGCCTTCCATCCGACCGGGAACCGCCTCTATGTCACTTGCGAACTGTCGGCCGAACTGGCTGTGATCGACTATGATCCTACGACTGGCGCAGGGCGCCAGGTCGGCCGCATCGAGGCCGAACCGCAGGCGTATGATGGTCGCAATTATCCATCCGGTCTTGTGGTGTCGCCGGATGGTCGCTTCCTCTATGTCGCCAACCGTGGCCCGGACCAGATAGCGCAATTCGCCCTTTCGCCGACCGATGGCTGGCCCCACCCGGTCGGATCGGTTCCGTCCGGTGGTGGCTATCCGCGATCGATCAAGCTCGATCCGTCAGGCCGTCTGCTGGCGGTCGCTCATCAGCGATCCGGCGGCCTACGGCTTTTCAGCCGTGATTTTGCGACCGGTCATCTGACACTGATCGAAAATGCCCGCTTCGAGGGTGCCAAAGCGATGGATATGGCGTTCCTTTGAGCCCTCGGCCTCAATAGCCGGCGCCGCGCTCGACGAGATGTTGTAACGGCTGGCCGCTTTCATAGCGTTCGATCTGGCGTTCGACATGGGCAAAGAGCGCGCTGACATCGGAATCGGCAGCCGTATGCGGCGTCATCATCACCGTGTCCATTTCCCAGAGAGGAGAAGTCGCCGGAAGCGGTTCGGTTTCGAACACATCCAGAGACGCGCCTTTCAGACGGCCGGAATTCAGCGCCGCGATGATATCTGTTTCCACCTGGCTGCCGCCGCGCCCGGCATTGATGAAGACCGGACCGCCAAGCGGGCCTGAGCGCCGGAGCCTCGAGAAGAGGTCGCCATTGAAGATGCCGCGCGTTTCCGGCGTCAAGGGCAGCAGGCCGACCAGCATGTCGGTCTTGGCGAGAAAGGCATCAAGGCTTTCGGCCCCATGCATTTCGACGCCATCGACCGGCTTGCCGCTCTTCGACCAGCCGATGACATTGAAGCCGATCGCCTTCAGCTTGCGGGCCGAATCCGATCCCAGCACGCCCATGCCCATGATGCCGACGGTGATTTCGGAGGCTTCGGGCTGGACCAGCGGGTTCCAGATCTTCTTGCGCCGATTGCGATCGTAGGCCACCTGCTGGCGAAGATGCATCAGGCACTGCATCACCACCCATTCGCTCATGCGGGTGGTAAGCGTCGGATCGACGAAACGCACCAGCGGCAGGTCGGGAAGCCCGGGCAGGGTAAGGACGTGATCGACACCGGCGCCACCTGAAAACAGAACCTTCAACCCGGTCGCGCGCTGAAAGAGATCCGCTTTCGGCTTCCACAACAGCGCATAGGCGGCCTTCGAGAGATCGGCACCATCATTGGCCGGATCGAGCCGGTTGATCACGCCCCGGCCGGAAAAGGCATGCCGCAAGCCCTCGCGGACCTGTTCCGGATGAAAGTTGAGATCGACGATGATGGCGGGTTTTTCGGTCATGATGGTCCTATTGGTGAACGGCGGCCGTCGCGACGGCCTCGATATTGAAAGCGGCGGCGAGCAGCGCCTTCGTGTAATCTTCCTTCGGCGCGGCAAACAGGGCATGGGCCGGGCCTGCTTCCACGACCTTGCCCTGCCGCATGACGATGATGTCATTAGCAAGGGCCCGAACAACCTTGAGATCGTGGCTGATGAACAGATAGGCGAGATCATGCTTGACCTGGAGATCGCGCAGGAGTTCGACGACCTGAGCCTGAACGCTCATGTCGAGCGCCGAGGTCGGCTCGTCCAGCATGACGAATTTCGGCTTCAGCACCATGGCACGGGCAATGGCAATGCGCTGGCGTTGTCCGCCGGAAAACTCATGCGGATAGCGGTGCCGGGTTTCAGGATCGAGTCCGGTCTCGGCAAGCGCATTGGCAACCCGTTCATCCCGTTCGTCGTCGGTCAGAGCCGGCTCGTGGATCAGAAGACCTTCTCCGACGATATCGCCAACCGACATGCGTGGTGAGAGCGACCCATAGGGATCCTGGAAAACGATCTGCATCTGGTGTCGCAGCGGCCGCATCTCGGCAAAGTTGAGGCCCTGGATGTCGCGCCCGATAAAGGCAATCCGCCCGTTCGATGAGATAAGGCGGGTCAAGGCCAACCCAAGCGTCGTCTTGCCGGAGCCGGATTCGCCGACAATGCCCAGCGTGTGGCCAGCCTTGAGCGTGAGATCGACACCATCGACGGCCTTCACATGATCCGTCACCCGCCGGAGGAAGCCGGTCTTGATCGGGAACCAGACCTTGAGATCGCGGGTCTCCATGATGATGGGTTTGGAGGCATCGGCTGCTGGCGGTTCGCCCTTCGGCTCGGCGGCAAGCAGATGGCGCGTATAGTCATGCTGCGGATTGGCAAAAATCTCCGCGGTCGGGCCGCTTTCGACGATCTTGCCCTTGGTCATCACGCAGACCCGATCGGCGAACTTGCGCACGATGCCGAGATCATGGGTGATGAAGAGCATCGACATGCCGTGTTCGGTCTTGAGCTTGGCGAGAAGCTCGAGAATCTGCGCCTGCACAGTCACGTCGAGCGCGGTCGTCGGTTCATCTGCGATCAGCAATTTCGGCCGGTTGGCGAGCGCCATGGCGATCATCACGCGTTGACGCTGGCCACCCGACAGTTCGTGCGGGAAGGCACCGAGCCGTTTTTCAGGATCGCGAATGCCGACCTGGGTCAGCAGTTCGATCACGCGCTTGCGCGCCGCTTCCGCGGTCATGATCTGGTGCAGATGCAGGATTTCTGCGATCTGGCGCTCGATCGAATGGAGCGGATTGAGCGAGGTCATCGGCTCCTGGAAGATCATGGTGATGTCGTTGCCGCGCACCGCGCGCAAGGTGGCAGCATCGGCTGACATCAGGTCCCTGCCGTCAAACAGGATCTGGCCTGACGGGTGGCTGGCAGCCGGATAGGGCAGGAGCTTCAGCACCGAATTGGCGGTCACGGATTTGCCGGAACCGGATTCACCCACCAGGGCCACCACTTCGCCCTTCAGAATGTCGAAACTGACATTGTCAACGGCGAGCGAGGACTTGCCGCCCTGATGGAAGGCAACCGAAAGATCGCGAATGGACAGAAGCGGTTCGGTCATTGGAATGTCTTCCTCGGATCGAAAGCGTCACGCACGGCCTCGCCAACGAAGATCAGCAGCGACAGCATGAAGGAGAGGGTGAAGAAGGCCGTGAAACCCAGCCATGGCGCCTGCAAGTTCTCCTTGGCCTGTCCGACCAGCTCGCCAAGCGAGGGTGAGCCGGGCGGCAGCCCGAAGCCGAGGAAATCGAGCGACGTCAGCGTCGAGATCGAGCCGGACAGGATGAAGGGCAGGAAGGTCAGTGTGGCGACCATGGCGTTGGGCAGCACATGCCGCCACATGATGGTGCCGTTGCCCACCCCGAGCGCGCGTGCGGCCCGCACATATTCGAAATTGCGGGCCCGAAGAAACTCCGCCCGCACGATGCCGACAAAGCCCGTCCAGGAGAAGAGCAAAAGAATGCCGAGAAGCACGAAGAAACCCGAGGGCAGGATCGCCGCCATGATCATCAGGATATAGAGCACCGGCATCGAGGACCAGATTTCGATGAACCGCTGCATCAGAAGATCGATCGTGCCGCCGAAATAGCCTTGCACTGCGCCCGCCGCGACACCGACGACAGCGGAAAGCAGCGTCAGCGACAGGCCGAACAGCACCGAAATCCGGAAGCCGTAGATCACGCGAGCCAGCACATCGCGGGCCTGGTCGTCGGTCCCCAGCCAATTGAGGTTACCGAGCCGGCAAGCCGGGTCGGCCAAGCCTTGGGCATAACCGGCACAGACTTCATCCTCTGCCATCAGCCACCAGGGCGCCGTCGGCGCCGACTTGGGAATGTTCGAGTTCGGTGTCTGGTAGGAATAGCGGATCGGCGGCCAGATCATCCAGCCATTGGCATCGATCTCGCTGACGATTTCTTCCGACCGGTAGTCGGTAACGGCAAGGAAGCCGAGTTCGCCGAGGAATTTCTCTTCCGGATAATCGACGAGCACTGGAACCAGGATCTCGCCCTTGTAGGAAACGATGATCGGCTTGTCGTTGGCGATGAATTCTGCAAACAGGCTGAGGCCGAACAGGATCATGAAAATCCAGAAGGAGAGATAGCCTCTCCGGTTGGCCTTGAAATTCTGCAGGCGGCGCGCGTTGATCGGGGTAAGCGTGGGATGAAGAAATGACATCTCAAACCTCCCTTCTGTCGAAATCGATGCGCGGATCGACCCAGGTGTAGATCAGGTCGGAGACCAGCGACACGACAAGGCCCATCAGCGAAAAGATGTAGAGCGTGCCGAAGACGATCGGGTAGTCGCGCTTGAGGATCGCTTCATAGCCCATGCGTCCCAGCCCATCGAGCGAGAATATCGTCTCGATCAGCAGCGATCCGGAGAAGAAGGCGCTGATGAAGGCGCCGGGGAAACCCGCAATCACGATCAGCATCGCATTGCGGAACACATGGCCATAGAGAACGCTGTTTTCGGTCAGGCCCTTGGCGCGCGCGGTCACCACATATTGCTTGCGGATTTCATCGATGAAGGAGTTCTTGGTCAGAAGCGTGGTCGTGGCAAAGGCCGAAACCAGCATTGCCGTGATCGGCAAGACCATGTGCCAGGCATAATCGAGGATCTTCTCCCACCAGGACAGGCTGCTGAAATTGTCCGAAACGATCCCCCGAAGCGGAAACCAGTCGAAGAACGATCCGCCGGCGAAGAGCACGATGAGCAGGATGCCGAACAGGAAGCCCGGAACCGCATAGCCGATGATGATCAGGCCCGAAGTCCAGATATCGAATGTGGACCCGTCCGAAACCGCCTTCTTGATTCCGAGTGGTATGGAGACGGCATAGGAAATCAGCAGGATCCAGAGACCGAGCGAGATCGAGACCGGCATCTTTTCCTTGATCAGATTGATGACGCTTTCGTTACGGAAGAAGCTCTCGCCGAAATCGAAGCGCGAGTAGTTCCACATCATCTCGCCGAACCGCTGCCAGGCCGGCTTGTCGAAGCCGAACTGCTGCTCGAGCTTCTTGATCAGGGCAGGATCGAGACCCTGCGCGCCCTTGTATTTGCTCGACATGTCGCCCGCATCCATGCCGCCGACGCCGAGTTCGTTTCCTCCGCCGGTCAACCGGTCACCGCCACTGTCCTGACCGGTGATTTCGGCGATGATCTGTTCGACAGGACCGCCTGGGGCGAACTGGATGATGATGAAGGAAAGCAGCATGATGCCGACCAGCGTCGGGATCATCAGCAACAGTCGTCGAAGAATATAGGCGCCCAATCAGGCCTCCCGGTCAAATTCAGTCATGAGGAAGCTAGCCGCGAACACGGCTCTTCCCGGAATTGTTCCTGCGGTCTGGCTGATTCGCCTTTCCGGAACATGGTGTAGTGACACCAAATTCATGCCGGTCATGGGGCTTTCGACCACCAGATCGACGGGAAACCGGTCGAATAGGTCGGATAATCTGCCGGATGCTCGAACTTGTCCCAGTAGGCGAGGCGGCTGTTGCGGAGCGTGTAGCTCGGCACAACGAAGTGGTGGTGGAGTAGCACCCGGTCAAGAGCCTTGACTGCGGCATGCTGGGTCTCGATCGTATCGGCAAAGATGACCTTCTGGATCAGTTGATCGATCGCCGGGTCGGAAATGCCGGCATAGTTCTGCGTCCTAGGCGTGGCTGCCGATTTCGAGCCCCAATATTCGGCCTGTTCGTTGCCGGGATTGAGCGACTGGCCCCAACCGGAATAGAGCACATCGAAATCGCGGTTGAGGGCGCGTTCCTGGAATTGCGACGAATCGACCGAGCGGACGGTGGCGCTGACGCCGATCCGCTTGAGGTTGGCGGCAAAGGGAAGCGCCACCCGCTCGATGATCGGCGTATTGAGCATGATCTCGAAGGCAAACGGCTCGCCGGTCTTGGTGTTGACCATCTTGCCGCCGCGGATCTCGTATCCGGCCTGTTTGAAGAGGTTGACGGCCTGGCGAAGGTTTTCGCGGAACTTCTTCGGATCGCCGCCAACCGGGTTCTTGTATTCCTCGGTGAAGACGGTTTGTGGAACCTTGTCCTTCACTTCGTTGAGGATTTCGAGCTCCTTGCCTTGCGGCAGACCCGACGATGCAAGCTCGGTGCCGTAGAAATAGGAGTTCACGCGCTTATACTGCTGGAAGAAGATCGTACGGTTCAGTTCTTCGAAATCGAAAGCATAGTTGAGCGCCTCGCGAACGCGATCGTCCTTGAACTTCTCCTTCCTCAGGTTGAGAATGAAGCCGACCATGACGCCGGAGTTGCGATAATCGTTGTCGGGCGTCTCCCGCTTGATCCGTCCATCGGTGACGGCAGGGAAATCATACTGGGTTGCCCAGCGCTTTGCTTCGTTTTCATCCCAGAAATCCACAGAACCGCCCCGGAAGGCTTCAAACTCGACATTGCGGTCGGAGAAGTAGGTATAGGTCAGCGTCCGGAAGTTGTTATAGCCGATATTGACGTTGAGATCGCGCCCCCAATAGTCATCGCGCAATTCGTAGCGGAGGGTTGCACCTGCATTAACGGCTGTGATCTTGTAGGGCCCCGACCCCATGACCGGCTCGAGTGTCGTTGCTGCGATGTCGCGCTTCTTGCCTTGCGCATCGGTGCCTTCCCACCAGTGCTTCGGCAGGATCAGCAAGTCACCCATGATGTTGGGCAGTTCGCGATTGCCCTTGAGGTCGAACTTGAAGGTAATCTCACGCTCGCCAGTTTTTTCTGCGCCGGTCACATGCTGATAATAGAAGTACTTGCTCTGGTCATGTTCCTTGGCGGCGTTGAAGGAGAAGATCACATCCTCCGGCGTCACCGGCTTGCCGTCTGCCCAGGTCGCCTTGGGATTGAGACGGAAGGAAACGGAGGAAAAATCCTCCGGATGCGAGACCGCTTCCGCCAGAAGCCCATAGTTGGAGAAAGGCTCGTCGAGCGAGCGTTTCATCAAAGGTTCGAACACAAGGCCGAGGCCAGTCGCGAGGTTGCCCTTGTTGAGCAGCGGATTGAAAGTGTCGAACGTTCCAAGCTCGGAAAGATTGACGCTTCCGCCCTTGGGCGCTTTCGGGTTCACATAGTCGAAATGGACGAAGCCCGGCTTGTATTTGAGTTCGCCGATCGTGGCGATACCGATATCCCAGTCCGCCGCTCTGGCCATGTTTGCCGTGGGTAACAGAACCGAGAGGGCCGCCAATGCGAACATCAGTTGTCTCGGTTTTCTGACCATCTGTGGCTGTCCTTCCATCATTGTGTTCGAATATTCCTCAGACCAAAACAGATTCATGGCAAAATTGCCACAACGCTCCGTCGAATCCGCAAAGATCATGGATTCACCAAATTCGCGAATAAGGGTAAAACTGATTTGCGATGAATGTGCAGCAAGACTGTGGCGTGCCGTCTTGCGCGCACGATGAAGGGATAGACAGCTTGATACGTTCGATTTTCCGGTTTGCCATTATCCTGGCAAGCCTCGTGTCAATCACGGCACAGGATGCCGTCGCAGCAGACCCGACGCCGGCCAAGAAGCTTTTCGGTTCGGTGACCTTGCCCTCGAAGGGAAATGCGCAATCGCTTGGCTTCTATGCCAAGGGCTGCCTCGCCGGCGGCATTGCCATTCCTGTCGATGGTCCAGCCTGGCAGGTGCTGCATCTGTCGCGCAACCGTCGCTGGGGTAATCCCGAGATGATCGCGCTGCTCGAAAGGCTGTCACGCGAAGCCAGCGCCAAGGATGGCTGGCCGGGTCTTCTGGTCGGCGATATTTCCCAGCCTCGCGGTGGGCCGATGCTTTCGGGTCATGCCTCGCACCAGATCGGTCTCGATGCCGATATCTGGCTGACGCCGATGCCGGATCGCAAGCTGAGCTACGATGAACGCGAGTTCTTTCCGGAAAACTCCGTGCTTCGCAAGGGAACGCTCTATGTCGATCCCAACAAGTGGACCAAGGCGCATGCGCGGCTGATCATGCGGGCTGCAAGCTATCCGAATGTCGAGCGCGTCTTCGTTCATCCCGGCATCAAGAAGAAGCTCTGCGATACCTGGCAGGGCGATCGCTCGCTTCTGTCGAAGGTACGGCCCATCTACGGCCACCATTACCATTTCCATATCCGCATGAAATGCCCGGCCGGATCGGTCGGCTGCGAGGATCAGGTGGATCCGCCCAATGATTCCGGCTGCGGCAAGCCCTTGGCCGAATGGTTCGACAAGCTGCGCCCGCGTCCGGTTGCCAAGCCGAAGAAGCCGGTCAAGCCCACAAAGCCCACCTATCTGACGCTCAACAATCTGCCGAAGGCCTGTGCGGTGGTGCTCGATGCCAAATCGGTGCCCTCGGCGCAAATGGCAGAATTTGGTCGCTCCGGGGACGTGGCTGTGAATGCCGCTGCCTTTGCTGGAGATGTGCCAGCAACCAAGTCGGTGGATGCAATCATAGCCGCGACGGAGACGGAGGACATGTCGCTTGTCCCGCAGGGTCGCATTCCGATCCCGCTGCCGCGACCTCTGCAACCCTGACCACGCGAGAATCGATGCCCCGCAGACAGCTGATGCGGGGCATTTTGTTTTTCCCGCGATTTCATCGAAATTTCATCGAAGCACCTGTTCCCTTCGCCAACTGAACATGGTACCAGCCCTCGTCATCTTCCGATCGCTATTTGCCGCGCAGCACCCAGCTGTTGTTGGCCCACATCAAGGAACATGGCATGGCCCGCATCATCGAAACCTTCACCGGTCACGAAGCTCTCACCTTCGATGACGTGCTTCTGCAGCCCGGTCACTCCGAGATCATGCCGGGGCAGACCAACATCACCACCCGCATCGCCCAGGATTTCGAGCTTAATCTGCCGATCCTGTCCGCAGCGATGGATACGGTCACCGAAGCGCGTCTCGCCATCGCCATGGCTCAGGCCGGCGGCATTGGCGTCATTCACCGCAACCTGACACCGGAAGAGCAGGCCGAACAGGTTCGCCAGGTCAAGAAGTTCGAAAGCGGCATGGTCGTCAATCCGGTCACCATCAACCCGGATGCGACGCTCGCCGAAGCGCTGGCGCTGATGAAGGCGCATGGCATTTCTGGCATTCCGGTGGTCGAAAGCCACGGCGGCGGTCGCACCGGCCGCCTCGTCGGCATTCTCACCAACCGCGATGTCCGTTTCGCCTCCAACCCGAACCAGAAGGTGTTCGAGCTGATGACGCGCGAAAACCTCATCACGGTGAAGGAAAATGTCGAGCAGGGCGAAGCCAAGAAACTGCTGCACCATCACCGGATCGAAAAGCTGCTGGTTGTCGATGATGCCGGCCACTGCATCGGCCTCATTACCGTCAAGGATATCGAAAAGAGCCAGCTCAATCCGAATGCGTCCAAGGATGCCCAGGGACGCCTGCGCGCCGCTGCCGCAACCTCGGTGGGTGACGACGGTTTCGAACGCGCCGAACGGCTGATCGATGCCGGCGTCGATCTGCTCGTGATCGATACTGCGCATGGCCATTCCCAGCGCGTTCTCGATGCGGTCACCCGCGCCAAGAAGCTCTCGAACTCCGTTCGCATCATGGCCGGCAATGTCGCCACCCCGGCCGGAACACAGGCGCTGATCGATGCCGGTGCCGATGTGATCAAGGTCGGGATCGGTCCGGGCTCGATCTGCACCACCCGCATCGTTGCCGGCGTCGGCGTGCCGCAGCTTGCAGCCGTTATGGGTGCCGTCGATCAGGCCAACAAGTCCGGCATTCCTGTGATCGCGGATGGCGGCATCAAATTCTCGGGCGACCTTGCCAAGGCAATTGCCGCCGGCGCCTCGGCCGTCATGGTCGGTTCGCTTTTGGCCGGTACGGATGAAAGCCCGGGCGAGACCTATCTCTATCAGGGCCGCTCCTTCAAGGCTTACCGCGGCATGGGTTCCGTCGGCGCCATGGCGCGCGGCTCGGCCGATCGTTATTTCCAGGCCGAAGTGCGCGATACGCTGAAGCTGGTGCCGGAAGGGATCGAAGGTCAGGTTCCCTACAAGGGTCCGGTCTCTGCCGTGCTTCACCAACTCGCCGGC
Organism: Fluviirhizobium alvei; assembly: GCF_030551875.1. Classification (GTDB taxonomy): domain Bacteria; phylum Pseudomonadota; class Alphaproteobacteria; order Rhizobiales; family Rhizobiaceae; genus Rhizobium_E; species Rhizobium_E alvei. The sequence continues at coordinate 133,944 of NZ_JAUOZU010000009.1, forward strand.
GGTTTGCGTGCCGCCATGGGTTATGTCGGCGGCAAGGATATCGCCGATTTCCAGGAAAAGGCCACCTTCGTCCGCATTTCCGGCGCCGGTTTACGCGAAAGCCACACCCATGGCGTGACGATCACCCGCGAAAGCCCCAACTATCCGGGCGGTGCATGATCGAGAACAGCGTCTGGTTCCGCTCGACACTCTATCTCGTCACCGCATTGATGGTGGCGGTCTGGCTGATCATGCTGGGCGTAACCATGCCGCATCTCGAAGCTTTGACCGGTGGTCTTAAGGTCTTCGACATGCGGCCAACCGGCTATTCCTTTGAGGAGGCGAAAGCCATTCTGGAAGGATTGGGTGAGGCTGGACGTCTCTACTATGCCGATGTCCAGCAAGGGCTCGACCGGGTCTTTCCCGCGCTGATTTTTCTGATGGTGTCCGGTTGGCAGCTGCTCCTCGCGCGGAAATTCGCCATGCGGGGGCTTCGGTTGCCGATCTGGCTGGTCGTGTTGCTACTGGCGATCAATCTTGCCGGCGCCAATTCCGATTATTCCGAAAACAGCGCGGTACGCGCCATGCTGCTTGCCGTTCCGGAGAGTATAACGGAAGGGCAGGTGACGGGAGCCAGCGCGGCGACCATCGCAAAGTCGCTCCTCAATTCCCTGTCCTACCTGTTGCTGCTGGCAATGGCTGGGTTTTACCTTTTTCGTCGCCGCTCGCCCAGGGGCGGCTGAACAGGAGAAGCATGTCGCTTGTAGCCGAGTTGGTAGGCTCCGCAGCCGCCGCAATCGGAACCATCTGCTGGTTGCCGCAAACTGTGAAAACGCTGAGATCGCGCGAAACCACCGGGATCTCGCTCACCACAAATCTTCTGATCGTGGCAACCGTGACGCTCTGGACGATCTATGGTCTGATGATCATGTCCTGGCCGATCATTGCTGCAAATTTCGTCACACTCTGCCTCGTCGGGGCCATCGTCTATGTGAAAGTCAGCGTCGACGGTTGGCGCTTTTAAGTTGAAGGAGAATGCCGATGACTGGATCGACTGCCATCTTCTGGCCCATGATCGCCCATGTCTTTCTGGTTTATTGCATCTATTATCTGTTGAGCAAGAACCGGAGGAAGGCCGTCGAGCAGGGTTCGGCCAGCGAAGAGCAATTTCGCTCCAACCAGGTCGAGCCGGAGCAAAGCCAGTTTGCCCGTAACAATCTTGAAAACCAGTTCGAACTGCCGGTGCTGTTCCATGCCGGCTGCCTTGCGCTTTATGTGACCGGTGCGGCGACAATCGGTCCGGTAATCCTGGCCTGGATCTTCGTCGCAGCACGCTATGCGCATTCCTTCATCCATATCCGGACCAACCATATTCCGCATCGTCGCCCGCTTTTCATCATCAGTTTCGTTGCAAACGGTATTCTTTGGGCCTGGCTCGCGGTTCATCTTGCCGTGAATTAACCTGACGTTACGCGAATTTAATTTGTGCACCGCACAAATCGCTCCCATATAGTCTCCATCAGCCTCGGCGGGATCATTTTCCCGCCGCCTCCGGGAAACCAGGGAGTGTACGATGGAACTGGGCAAAGACAGGAAAATGCTGGTCCTTCAGGGTGGCGGCGCGCTCGGAGCCTATCAGGCCGGCGCCTATGAGGCCCTGCACCAGGCGGGCATTCGCCCCGAATGGGTCGCGGGCATTTCGATCGGCGGCATCAACGCAGCCATCATTGCCGGTAGCCCGCCCGAACGGCGGATCGAAAACCTCCGCCGGTTCTGGGATATGGCCGCATCTGGCCCCTCGCGGCTACCGTTCGATCTCGCGTCGCAAGCGCGCAAATGGATGAACGAACAATCCGCAGCGATGAGTGCATTGACCGGCGTTGCAGGCTTTTACTATCCGCGCGCCTTCATGCCCTGGCAGTTCGTGACCGATCCGATTGCCCGCATCAGCCTTTACGACACGTCGCCGCTGATCGAGACATTGGAAACCCTCGTCGATTTCGATCTCGTCAATCGCCGGGATGTGCGTTTGAGCCTGGGTGCGGTCAATGTCGCAACCGGCAACTTCGCCTATTTCGACAATCACGACAACAAGCCTATCACGGCACATCATGTTGTGGCATCCGGCGCTCTGCCGCCTGGCTTTCCACCAGTCGAAATCGACGGGGAGCTTTACTGGGATGGCGGTCTGGTCTCCAATACGCCGCTGCAGTGGATCCTGGATAAGCGCGACATAGCCGACGATATCTGCGTGTTCCAGATCGATCTGTTTTCGGCGCGCGGAGATCTGCCGCGGGACATGTCCGACGTCCTCGCCCGCGAAAAGGAGATCCGCTATTCGAGCCGGACGCGCCATAACACCGACGAGGCTGCGCGCAAGGCCCGCTACGAAAAAGCGCTGAAACGTCTTCTGGCGCGCCTTCCGAAGGAACTTCACGACGATCCAGACGTTCATTTCCTGCGCAATCACGACCAGCAGGGCGCTGTGACGGTGGTCCACCTTATCTATCGCCGCAAACCCTATGAAACCCACATGATGGACAACGAGTTTTCCCGCCTCACCATGGAAGAACACTGGAAAGCGGGCTTCGACGATGTGCGGGAGACCCTCAATTGCCCGTCCTGGACCAAACGCCGCATCCCTGACGACGGTTTCGTCACCATCGATCACTGGCGGCATCAGTATGGGACGGCCCAGCCCGTTCCCGAACAAGGAGCATGATCATGACACTCAAAGGCAAGATTGCAATCGTTACGGGTGCAGCCGGCGGGATCGGCTACGGGATCGCCAGGAAATATGTTGCTGAGGGCGCCCGCGTCGCCATCGCCGATCTCAAGGCGGATGCGGCAGAAGCCGCGGCAAAGGAACTGACAACGATGGGGCCCGGCGAAGCCATCGGCATTGCCATGGATGTGACGAACGAAGATCAGGTCAATGCTGGTGTCGCGGCCGTCGTTGCCAAATGGGGCGGTGTCGATGTTCTGGTCTCCAACGCCGGTATCCAGATCGTCCACAAGATCGAGGAATTTCCTTTTGCAGACTGGAAGAAGATGCTGGCCATCCATCTGGATGGCGCCTTCCTGACCACCAAGGCCTGCATTCCGCACATGAAGGCCAAGGGCGGCGGCGCGATCATTTACATGGGGTCGGTTCATTCCAAGGAGGCCTCGCCGCTCAAGGCCGCCTATGTAACCGCCAAGCATGGTCTTCTCGGGCTGGCACGCGCGGTTGCCAAGGAGGGCGGCGCTTATGGTGTACGGTCGAATGTCATCTGCCCCGGTTTCGTCCGCACGCCGCTGGTCGAGAAGCAGATTCCCGAACAGGCAAAAACGCTCGGCATTTCCGAAGACGAGGTCGTCAAGCGCGTCATGCTCGGCCAGACGGTGGATGGTGAATTCACCACCATCGAGGATGTCGCCGAAGTCGCAGCCTTCTTTGCCGGTTTCGAGACCAATGCGCTGACGGGCCAGTCGGTCATCGTCAGCCATGGCTGGCACATCGAGTGACCTCCCTTGGTGGGTGGCGGGCTCTGACGGTCCGTCACCCAAGCGCGAACACAATTTGTTGATCGCGCTGTTTCCCATTTGATGATTCTCAAACATCGAAGCGCCACCTTCCGGCGTAAGATCGTTTGGCAACCAAAGGGAGAACAGCCATGGACAAGCCCACAATCACACAGGCGATGATTGATGCCTATGACGAGTACACTCACCTGACACTGGATCGACGCGGTTTCATGGAGAAACTGAAGATGTTGGCAGGTTCCGCAGCCGCTGCCACCGCGATCGCGCCCCTTCTTTCAGCCAATGCGGCCGTTGCCGAGATCATCCCCGAAGGAGACGACCGGCTCGATGCGGCCACGATCACGTTCCCGGGCGCACCAGCCGCCATCACCGCTTATGTCGCAATGCCCAAGGGTGCTGCCAAGCTGCCTGCGGTCATCGTCATTCACGAGAACCGTGGCCTGAACGCCCATATTCGCGATGTCACGCGCCGGTTGGCGCTTGAAGGGTTCCTGGCCATGGCGCCGGATCTTCTGTCGCCGGCAGGCGGTACTCCCTCGGATGAGGACAAGGCCCGCGCGATGATCTCCGAATTGAATGGCGATATTACCGGCGCCAATCTGCGCGCCGCACTGGTTTTCCTCAAGGAACACGCCCATTCGACCGGCAAGGTCGGCGCGATCGGCTTCTGCTGGGGTGGAGGCTGGGTCAACAGACTTGCGACCATCGCGCCGGATCTTGGTGCCGGCGTTGCCTATTATGGTGCCCAGGTGCCGGCTGATCAGGTGCCCGCCATCAAGGCACCGCTGATGCTGCATTATGCCGGGCTCGATGACCGCATCAACAAGGGAATTCCCGATTATGAAGCGGCGCTCAAGGCCAACGGCAAGGACTATCAGCTCTTTCTCTATGACGGCGTCAATCATGCTTTCAACAACGATACGTCTGCTGCGCGCTACGACAAGGCTGCAGCCGATCTCGCCTGGGGACGCACAGTCGAATTCCTGAAAGCGAAGCTCGGCTGACTTGATTTTCTGCCCTCGAAACAGGAGCTTTTGAATCGCGGGGAGGCTTTTGCTCTGCCTCCCCTTCAGGAGATCTGCATGTCCGCACCCGTCATTGTCGAAGTTCCCGTCTTTTCGAGCCTCTGCAACGAAGCCTTCCGCTTGCGCCGCGATATCTTTGTTCGGGAGCAGAAGATCCCGGAGGACGAAGAGTTCGAGGCTGCCGACCTGACGGCCCGCCATTTCGTGGCGATCTTGGGCGGCGAGGTTTGCGGCACGATGCGCATAATCGTAACCGACGAACATGTGCGGATCGGCAGAGTCGCTGTTGGCCAGCCCTGGAGGGGCAGGGGTGTCGCCGCCGCCATAATCGAACATGCGCTATCGGTGTTTGCCGATGTCGCTTCAGGCCGGTTTTACCTGACGGCACAGGCGGACAAGCTTCGGTTCTATGAGAAGTTCGGCTTTACCGCCTATGGCGAGAGCTTCCTCGATGGCGGAATTCCGCATCTGAAAATGAAGACCTACTAAAATCAGCCGCTGATAAAGGCCAATTGGGTGCCCCAGGGATCGCGCGCCTCGATCCGGTCGCCCTTGTCGGTAACATCGCTGCCGGCTTTCGACAGGCGTCCGCGCAAGCCTTCCATGAGATCCGGCGCCATGGTGAATGCCAGTTGCTCGAGGCCTGACATCGTTTCGCTGCGCTGACCCGCGCCCTGGCTTTGCCAGATGTTGGACCCGATATGATGATGATAACGGCCATTGGCAAAGAAGGCTGCGCCGCGTTCAGGCATCAGCCGTGTCACGTCGAGGCCAGCCACGCCACGATAATAGGCTTCGGCGGTCGCGATATCGCCGACCCGAAGATGAACATGGCCGATCCTGAAACCCGATGGCGCCTTGTAGGACAAGAGCAGATCGCGCGACAGACCTGCGACGAGATTGTCGATATCGAGCTCTTCGGTCCCCATGACCACCTGGTTACCTTCCCAGGACCAGCCGACCGGCGACCGGTCGGCATAAACCTCGATGCCGTTGCCTTCCGGGTCGTCGAGATAGAGCGCCTCCGATACAAGATGGTCGGCGAAGCCGGTGAAGGCGACGCCACTCTGGACGGCATAGATCAGCCAGCGGCCGAGATCCTGTCGCGATGGCATCAGGAACGCCGTATGGTAGAGACCGGCCGAGACGCGATCGTCCGGTTCGTCAGCGGGTTTGGCCTGAAGTTCGAGCAGAACGGTACCATCCTTGCCAAGGCTCGTCCGGTCAGTCTCGCGCACAAGAATATCGAGCCCGATCATCCGGTTGTAGAAGTCGGTCATCCGCGCGAGATCGCGGACCCGCAGCGACACGGAGTGAATATGCATGGGCGTTGTGACGGCAAAGGATTGCGGAACCGCTGCCTTGAGTTGCGGCGCATAGCCAACGCCTGCGGCAAAGAGGCCGCTGGCCAGAAAATGATGAAAGGCGCGGCGCGTCATCGCATGCTCAAGCATATGGCTGGATCCCCATGAAACTGGCCAACCTCTATCAGCGCATTTCCACACGCTGAAGCCACGACTGTTCACGATCTGGTGATGATATCCGGTTCAACCCTTGCGGATCAGGAAACGATGTCCGGTTTCTGTCCGTTCCAGCATTTCGAGCCGGTGTCCATCCTCGTGGCAGAAGTGCGGGATATCGATTCCGGCAAGCGGATCGCTGGTCAGAACCTCAACCAGACTGCCGGAGGCAAGGTCCGCCATGCGCCGACGCGACTTGAGCACGGGCAGGGGGCATTTCAGCCCCCGGAGATCCAGTGTCACGGCGCCGGACCCGGTCCCGGAAGTCATTACCAGATCTTCCAGAACGGCTTCTTGGCTGCTGGTTCTTCGGCAGGAGCGATTGGCTGCACGGCTGCGGCCTGATCATTGGTGTCGGCCGGCTTGGCAGCCTGTTCGGGTTCTGTCGTCAGGCCACGGTTCGTCTTCTTGCTGGCCTTGGCTTCATCAGATTTGTGAACCGTCTGGCCGGCGGTCACGGCTGCCGTTTCGGCAGCGACAGGCGGCGAGGCCTGCTTGTTGTCATCGACCTTGCGACCGGCAAACAGCGACCAGATCGGGTTTGCAGGGCTTTCTTCCTTGACCTCGGCAGTGACAGCCGGCTTCAGCGGATTGGCTTCCGGAACCGGAACCCTGGTCTTTGCCAGCTGCTTGGCGAGCTTTTCATCTTCCTTGCGCTTGGCCTCTTCGGCCTTCTTGCGGGCCTCGATTTCCGCAACGGAAATATACTCGACCTGCGGCGGGATACCGGCCTTGCGGGCCTGGATCTTGGCATAGGCAGCGGAGTAGGACGTCACCGTATCCGAAGTCGGCGTGATCTTGGCCTTGGGATCGACGATCACGTAATCGGCATCGTTGGGAATGTTCTTCGTCTTGCCCTTGCGCCGCGCCAGCCGGTCAGCGGCCTTGCGATCGAATTCGGGAATGTCCTTCCAGTCATTCGCGCCCCATTTAGCGGAGGCGGACTGGAAGGCAGTCTCATAGGACTTGGAATAGGTGGCGTAGGCGGAAGCGAGAGCCGGCGGCGTGCTCATCGGCGGGCATTTGCCGGATGCCGACAGCTTGCCGCTGGTGACCTGGTTGAAGACATACTTCTTTTCACAGACATCCACCTCGGGCGGACGTTTGGTGATTTCGAAATGGTCGTAGCCGGTCTTGATGTTCTGCCAGAAATCATAGTGCGGCGAGAACCGGTGCTTTGCCATGTTCTCGGCCGTCATCCGGAACGGATAGGCCTGGATCTGGAAGCTCTTCTGGCCGCCCTTGAAGGCTTCGCGGGCGAAGGCGTAGATCTGCAGCACGGCGGCATCCGACATCGAATAGCAACCGGCTGACGAGCAGGCGCCATGCACCATGAGGTTCGATCCGGTGCGACCATAGGCACGATCGAACTTGTTCGGATAGCCGATGTCGAAGGAAAGATAATAGCTCGAGTTCGGGTTCATTTGCCCGGGCGTGATATTGTAGAAGCCTTCGGGCGCCTGGCGGTCGCCTTCCTTCTTCTTCGGCCCCAGCTGGCCGGACCAGGCGCAGATCGGATAGGTGGCGACGAGCTTGTAGCGGTTGGCGCTGTCGGCCTTCCACACCTCGAGCACTTCCTCTTCCTTGAAGATGCGCATCATGATCGGTGAGGCCATCGACAGGCCGAGCTTGCGCAGCTTTTCCTGCATCTTCGGCGGCAGTGGATGGGCGACACGGTCCTGCACGGACACGATTTCAAGCGTATCCTGAGTGCAGCTTCCCAGAAGCAATGCGGAGGCGACGAGAGCCAGAGCTGGAAGAACGCGCATGCCAGTCAATTCCGAATTTCCCCGTAGATCCGGACCAGCCGGATGACACGAATCTGAGGCGCTTATAGCGCCAAAGATGTTACCGGACTATTCACATCCGGTTAACGATAATGTCACTGGTCCTGCTCGGCTATCAATCTGGTGATTATGGCCGAGTTGGGGCGGTCTCAGAGCGACCGGCCCATGGCCAGGAACTTCTGGCGACGATCGGCCTTGAGGTCGCTCGATTGCGAGAGATCGCTGAGCGCCTTTGCAATCACCTTGCCGGTTTCGGAAATGACTGCCTGCGGATCGCGGTGGGCACCGCCGACCGGTTCGGCAATGATGCCGTCGATGATGCCGAGCGACTTCAAGTCTTCTGCCGTGATCTTCATGTTGGAGGCGGCTTCCTTCGCACGCGTGGAATCGCGCCAGAGGATCGAAGCAGCACCTTCCGGCGAGATCACCGAATAGATCGCATGTTCGAGCATGTAGACCCGGTTGCCCGTCGCAATCGCGATTGCGCCGCCAGATCCACCTTCGCCGATGATCACCGACACAACCGGGACCTTGAGGTTGAGGCACATCTCGGTCGAGCGTGCGATCGCTTCTGCCTGGCCGCGCTCTTCGGCGCCGACGCCGGGATAGGCGCCGGCCGTATCCACAAGCGTCACGACCGGCATGTTGAAGCGATCCGCCAGTTCCATGATGCGGATGGCCTTGCGATAGCCTTCCGGACGGGCCGAGCCAAAGTTGTGCCGAATGCGGCTCTTGGTGTCGTTGCCCTTTTCCTGGCCGATCAGCGCCACCGGCATGCCGTTGAAGCGGGCAAAGCCAGCCTGGATCGCATCGTCGTTGGAGAATTTGCGGTCGCCGGCAAGCGGCGTGAATTCGCTGAACAGCGCCTGCTGGTAATCGATGAAATGCGGGCGCTGCGGATGGCGTGCCACCTGCGTCTTCTGCCACGGCGTCAGCTTGGCATAGATTTCCACCATCGCATCGCGTGCGCGCGCTTCCAGTCGGGAAATCTCTTCCGACGTGTCGATGCTCTGGTCTTCGGATGCAATCGTCTTGAGCTCAAGGATCTTGCCTTCGAGGTCGGAAATCGGTTTTTCGAAGTCGAGATAGTTGTACATGATCACCCATTTCGGCTGCCGGCAAATGAAGGCCAGCGTGAAAGTGGCCTCCTAATCCCCGTTTTTGACGCGTTTTGCAAGGGGGTGGTGCGTTTCCACCAGATCCCGCAGCTTTTCATCCAATATATGGGTATAGATTTGTGTCGTCGATATGTCCGAGTGACCGAGCAGTTCCTGCACCACGCGCAGGTCGGCGCCGCCGGCCAGGAGATGGCTCGCGAAAGCATGCCGAAGCACATGCGGTGACAGCGAGGCAGATGGTATTCCGGCGCGCGCGCCAAGGGATTTGAGATCACGGGCGAAGACCTGCCGCGCCAGATGTCCGGCCTCACCATCGGCCGGAAACAGGTAATCCTCCTCGCGCTCCCCATGTTCGTTCCGAAGCGCATCGGCATAGGCCCTGAGAGCCGCAATAGCGGTTCGGGTAAGCGGCACCAGCCGCTCCTTGTTACCCTTGCCGCGAATGATGAGATAGCGGCCATCCGCACCGAGCACGCTTGCCGGCAGGCTCACGAGCTCGCTCACGCGCATGCCCGTCGAATAACAAAGCTCGATGAGTGCCAGAAGCCGCAGCCGTTCAAGCTGTCGGGGACCAGGTTGTCGAGCCTCTTCCTCGGCAAGGGCAATCAGCCGGCCCGCCTGCTCTTCGGAAAGCGTTTTCGGCAGCGCTCGTCCCTTCTTGGGGGAGTCGAGAATGCCGGTCGGATCATCCTCGCGGATGTTTTCGGCATAGAGGAACTTGTAGAATTGCCGGATCGCCGAGAGCCTGCGGGCCTGCGATGAGGCCTTGTAGCCCTCGGCTGTCATCCAGGACAGAAAGGCTGCGATATCCTGGGATGTGGCTCTTGCAAGGCTGGTGTTGCGTGTCTTGAGAAAGGCCGAAAGCTCGTCGAGGTCTTTCTCGTAGGATGAAAGCGTGTTGGCCGCAGCCCCCCGCTCGGCACTCATCATCTCAAGAAACGCTTCCGCATGCGCTGCTGAGAGATCGCGCATGGCTCAGTTTCCCGTCTCGGGAGGGTTTGTCCGCTGCGAAGGAATTTCGATCGTTGCCTCCCGCTCACGCGGATCCACCAGATAGGCGAGCGAAAAAAGCACAGCATAGACAAGGCCGGCGATGATCGCGCACCAGTAGAGGAAACGAAAGAGTGTCGGCATGGTTCCGGATGGCCCTCAAGGCACGATTCGATTGCAGGATGCGTGATCCTTTATGGGCGGGTGGATCGCACAGCGCAAGCACGGCCTGCGACTTGACGCCATGCGTTCTTTTTCCCATAGGAACGGGAGGGGACAAAAACCTGCGGAATATGCCGGGAAAGGCCAAGATGGAGCATGAGAACATCGATACGCACACGATGGCGGATCGTGCCCGGATGGCTCTCGGCAAGCGGAACCTGGTCCTCGTTGGCCTGATGGGCGCAGGAAAGTCCGCGATCGGCAAGATCGTCGCGGCCGATCTCGGCATCCCCTTCGTCGATTCCGACCACGAGATCGAGCGCGTGTCGCGCATGACCATTCCGGAGCTCTTCCAGGCCTATGGCGAACCGGAGTTCCGCCAGCTCGAAAAGCGGGTGATCGGTCGTCTGCTGGAAAGCGGACCGCGTGTGCTTTCGACCGGTGGCGGGGCCTTCGTCAACGCCGAAACACGGGACGCGATCAAGGCCAACAGCCTGTCGCTCTGGCTGGATGCCGATCTCGACACGCTATGGGAACGGGTGATCAAGCGCGACAATCGTCCGCTGCTGAAAACCGAAAACCCCAAGAAGACACTCGAAGACCTGATGATTGCGCGCTATCCGCTCTATGCAGAGGCAGATTTGCGGGTGAAATCGCGCGATGTGAAAAAGGATGTCATTGCCAGCGAGGTGATTGCGGCTGTGGCGGGAACACTGGTGACAAAAACCGATGAACACTGAAATCGAAAAGAACGTCCGGGTCGAACTGGGCGATCGCGCCTATGATATTCTGATTGGCCCCGGATTGATTGCCCGTGCCGGTCGCGAGATTGCCGCGCGCCTCAAGGGCAAGCGCATGGCGGTCATTACCGATGAGCATGTCGCTCCGTTCTACCTCGCACCGCTGACGGAGAGCCTGGCCGCTGAAGGGATCCAGACCTTTCCGCTCGTGCTTCCCGCCGGCGAGAAGACCAAGAGCTTCGAGCATTTCATGACCGTTTGCGATCATGTGCTCGCAGCCAAAATCGAACGCAATGATGCGGTCATCGCGCTGGGTGGCGGTGTCATCGGCGATCTGACAGGTTTTGCAGCAGGCGTGGTTCGTCGCGGTACCCGCTTCATCCAGATTCCGACATCGCTTCTGGCGCAGGTCGATTCATCGGTCGGCGGCAAAACGGGCATCAACTCGCGCCATGGCAAGAACCTGATTGGCGTGTTCCATCAGCCCGATCTCGTTCTCGCTGACAGCGATGTCCTCGATACCCTGAGCAAGCGCGAATTCCGCGCCGGTTATGCCGAAGTGGCCAAATATGGCCTGATCGACAAGCCGGATTTCTTCGAATGGCTGGAAGGTAACTGGCAGTCCGTGTTTGCCGGTGGCGAAGCCCGCATCAACGCCATTGCCGTTTCCTGTCAGGCCAAGGCCGATGTTGTTGCCAAGGACGAACGCGAAAACGGTCTGCGCGCGCTGCTCAATCTTGGCCACACATTCGGCCATGCCCTCGAAGCTGCCACCCAATATGACAGCGCTCGCCTCGTCCATGGCGAAGGCGTCTCGATCGGCATGGTCCTGGCGCACCAGTTTTCGGCCCGCATGAACCTCGCGAGCCCGGATCTCGCAAGGCGCGTCGAAGCCCATCTGAAAGCGGTCGGGCTGCCGGTGTCCATGGATCAGATCCCGGGGGAGCTGCCGCCGGCCGAGCAATTGCTTGAGGCGATCACCCAGGACAAGAAGGTCAAGGGCGGCAAGCTCACCTTCATCCTGACCCGCGGCCTCGGCGAAAGCTTCGTTGCCGACGATGTTCCGGCATCGGAAGTCCTGTCCTTCCTGAAGGAAAAGCTCGGGAGCTGAGCCGATGAGCCTCGTGGCATTCCTTCGCCGGATCTTCGGCTTTTTGCTTTCCGGTGGGGATGGTGAGGCTGCCCCGGCAGCCCGCGAGGGTAACGGCGAGGGCAATGGGCGCTCGCCGCGCGATCGGGTCAACCCGTTTGAGGATTTCGACGAGCGCGAAATCTCTGATATCATGATCCATCGCACCGCCATGCAGGCCATCAATGCCGATGATCCGCCGGAGGCCAATGTGCGGGCCATCCTCGACAGTCCCTTCACGCGGCTGCCGGTCTGGCGAGGCTCGAACGACAATATCGTCGGCGTCGTCCATGCCAAAGATCTATTGCGGGCCCTGATCGAAACCGATGCCACGCCGTCGACGATCGATATCCTCAAGGTCGCCGACAAGCCCTGGTTCGTGCCCGATACGACCAGCCTCAAGGATCAGCTGGCGGCCTTCCTCAAGCGAAAAACCCATTTCGCCGTGGTGGTCGATGAATATGGCGAGGTCGAAGGCATCGTCACCATGCAGGACATTCTGGAAGAAGTGCTCGGCGACATCGCCGACGAGCACGACCCGCAGCTGGCCGGTGTGCGGCGTGAAGCCGATGGGTCGATCGTCGTCGATGGTTCGGTCAGCATCCGCGACCTCAACCGCGCTTTGGGCTGGTCGCTGCCGGATGAGGACGCGACGACCATTGCAGGGCTTGTCATCTACGAATCCCGCACCATTCCCGAACAGCGGCAGGCCTTTACCTTTCACGGCAAACGTTTTGTGGTGATGAAGCGGGTCAAGAACCGCATCACGCGTCTGCGCATCCGTCCCGCCATCGAAGCGGACAAAGGCTAACTGATCACCCTTTCGGTTGCCGGGCCTCCAGTTCGAGATAGAGGGCGGCATGATCGAGATCCGCCCCCTTCATCCCGTGGACCAGATGGTCGTATCGCGTCTGCTGCAGCGCCGAGATCGGCAGTTCGAGGCCAAGAGAGGTGGCTTCTTCGAGGAGATTGTTGAGATCCTTGAGTTGTAGCGACGAGCGTCCGCCCGGCGCATAATCACCCGCAGCCATGCGGCGTCCATGCTGCTGCAGGATGATCGAATCGGCAAAGCCGCCCTTGAGCGCTTCGCGAAACCGGTCGACATCGGCGCCGCCCTTCGCCATCAGCAACATGGCCTCGGCGACAATGCCGATGGTTGCTGCGACAATGGCCTGATTGGCAAGCTTCGCCCGTTGTCCGGAGCCCGAAGGACCGACTAGAACCGGACGACCGAGCAGGCGCAGGACCGGCTCGGCACGGGCAAAGACCTCCGCCTTCCCGCCGGCCATGATCGCGAGCGTCGCCTCCGTCGCGCCGCGCGTGCCGCCGGAGACCGGTGCATCGAGATGGTCGATGCCATGGCTTTCGAGGAGTGCCGCATGCGCCTCCGCTTCGGACGGTTTGATCGAGCTCATATCCACCACGATCGCCCCTTTGGGTGCCGCGCCTGCAACGCCATGATCTTCGAGCAGCGCACCGACCGCTGCACCATCCGTCACCATGGTGAAGATGAGATCGGCTTTCGAGACGGCGGCAGCTGGCGTCTCGGCAATCCGGGCGCCATGTTCGGCCAGCGGAAGCGCCTTTTCGATGCTGCGGTTCCACACCGTTACGGAATAGCCGGCAGCAAGAAGGTTGCGCACCATCGGCGCTCCCATAAGCCCGGTTCCGAGAAAGGCAATGGTCTGCATGGTCACCCCCGTCGACAAGAGGGACGATCCCTATCATCGGGAGCTGGTCTGCGGCAACCGTTCAGCCGGTTGGCAGGGGTTGCCAATGGTCGATGATTATCCCGCCCGAATAGACTGCAATGGCACCGAACTGTTGCAGAACGGCTTCGCTCTGGGTTGGGCGGAAGAAAACGAAATCGCCAACGTTCACGGGGCTTGAAGAGGGCAGGCCCATGAATTGCTGGTTGGAACTGTGGCCGAAAAGGCTGTTATCGGCGAGACCGTCCGGATGGACGGGCTCGGCCATCCATTTGCCGCCATAGATGAAACAACCCTTATTCGGAAAAAGCCCCAGCTTTTTCAGAACAGTCGTCATCCATTCCGGACCCGGCAATTGGGCGGTCCCCATCTTGAGGATCGGTGTGGCGATGAAGAGTGCCGGCGAAAGTGCGGGTAGGCCTGCATCGAAATCGGTCGGCTTCAAAAGGCCGGATCCGATCGACAGGTCGTTGATATCGGCATGCGAAAGATACCGGGTGATCGTCTGGCTGCCGCCGGTATTGATGATGCTGCGCATGGTGGCTGGCAGCGCGTCAATGAAGCCCTTCAGACGCGCGTCGACGTTTCGCGCCTCGCGGGCCGGTCCGCCGAAAAGGGCGGGAATTGAACCGATATGCGGCTCATAACCCATCAACCCTTCGGCGCCAAGTTCCGGGCAAACGTTAAGCTCTGACACTGCCTCGGCGAGATCGGCTGGCGTCGCGAAACCACCGCGATGCAGGCCGACATCGACTTCGAAAGCGATGCGCAACCGGATACCATAGCGTCGCGCCACCGCCGCATAGGCCTGGAGCCGCTCCTTCGTATCCACAAGTTGGACAACCTGGTCTGAAAACCGGGCGCGTTCGGCAGGTGCCATGGCTTCGAGAAAGCGATCGAGCCCTTCTGTGGGCATCGGTTTGCCAAACAGAAGCTCGGCATCGGGGAAAGCCTCAAGCACTGCGCGCGCGACCGGCAGATGAAAGGTCATGATATGGCGGCTCTGCAACCGGTCCCTGACATGGGTCAGCAGCGGCATGCAGGCGAGCGACTTGTCCACCAGCCTCAGATGTTTCTCCGGCGGCAACCGATCCTTGAGCCAGTCGATATTGCTGTCCAGTCGATCGCGATCGATGACGAGGGTGGGCTGAAAGTGGCCGGCCTCCCTGAGTGCAGCAGTCAGGCCGGCGAAATAGACATCGGTCATCCATCCAGTCCGATCAGGCGGGCAATATAGGGCGAGACGAAACGATTGTCCGGGTCGAGCTCCCGTCGCACATCCATGGCATCCTTCCAGCGCGGATAAAGCCGGGCAAGATCGGCGCCTGTCAGCGTGTGCATCTTGCCCCAGTGCGGGCGTCCACCATGCCGCTTGAAGATCGGCTCGATGGCGGCAAAGTAGGGGTAGGGATCTTCAAGCGCATCATGGTGCACGGCGATCGAGCAGGTCGGGCGCTTGTAGAACGGGCTCAGCCACATCTCATCAGCAGCAACGGTGCGCACTTCGAGCGGGAAATAGACCTCGGGGAAATGTTTCTCGCCGAGCGCGATGATCTCGGCAATCGCTTTCGGACCTTCCTCGATCGGAACGTGATATTCCATCTCGTTGAAGCGCGTCCGGCGGTCGCTGGTATAGACCTTCAGCCATTCCTCGACATAGTCTTCCCGCGGCATTTTCCGCAAGGCGCCGGCGATCAGCTTGCGTCTCGCCCACGGAATGTAACGCAGATAGGTTCTCAGCATTTTCAGCGTCTTCAGGCCATCTTCATCTTCTTCGGGCGGCCGGGATGTTGCCGGTTCATCGGTCAGATCGCTCGAGACGAAAATCGCGGACGATGAAAAGGGCACATAGAAGAATTCGGCAGACCGATGTCCCTGCATCATCGGGAAGAAGTTGGCGAGCATATCGCTGATGGGCAGCACATAACGGCGCTTGTGCAAGCGGTAGGATTGCATGTTTTTCAGCGTCACCTGCGTGAGAATGCCAAAGCAGCCAAGCGCAACCCCGATTGCCTGCAGCATTTCCGCATTGTCGGCCTTCGAGTAGCGACGGATTGCACCCTTGCCATCCACGAATTCCACGTCTTCCACCAGCGTATGGTACGCGCCGAGGGTTGAGCCGGTGCCATGGGTAGCCGTCCCGAGGGCTCCCGCCAAGGTCTGCTGGTCGATATCGCCCATGTTGGCCAGCGCCTGGTCGATGCTATGAAGGATCTGGGTCAGTTCGCCCAGTCGCGTTCCGGCGCCGACGGTTGCGGTGCATGCGCTGCTGTCGTGCCCCTTCAGACCGGAAAGCGCGTTGACCGAAACGATGGTGCCATCGCTCGGAACGAGCTGGGTGAAGGAATGGCCCGATCCCGTCACCCGCACCGGCCCCGGCGCTGTTTGGACCACATCCTGCAGCTGTTCGATCGTTTGGGGTCTGGCCATGAGCTTCGGCTGTGCCGCATGCATGCCCGACCAGTTTTTCCAGTCCGCCATTGATGTTCCCTCTAGTTTTTTCTTTGTATCGCGATCGCCAGAACGAAAAAGAGGAGGCTGCCGATTGCGGCTCCCAGACCGAACCAGGCCGTTCCGCGAAAATCGGTGGCAGTTATGAAGGCCGCTGCGCCGGCGGGGCCAAGAGCGGCGCCGAAGAGTTGCGCAGCGGGAACCAAAAGCGCCGTTTTGCGGCTCTCATCCACCTCGATAGTCATCCCGATCTGCCATGGCACGACGAACAGCCACAGGAAGCCGGTTGCCAGAACCAGAACCCAGAACAGCCAGAGCGGCGGACCGGAGGTAAAGAGGCCCGTAATCACGATCGCGACAATGGCTGCCCCTGCGATGACCAGCCGGAAATCGATCCTGTTCACCAAGAGCGTGGCGATGCCGGCGCCGATCACCTGCGCCGCAAGGCTGGCAGAGACCATGACGCCGACCGTGGTCGCGTCGATGCCGAACTGCGCGCCGAGTGGTTCGAGAAAGGCCCAGATGGCGCCAATGAAAAGATAGAGCGAAAAAATCGACAGCAACGCAGCCCAGGAGGCGAAGTTCGTTTTCCTCTTGGTCTCTTCGGCAGTCGAAGTGCTGTCGGAAAGAGGCTGATAGGCAGCGGGCAGCAATGGTACCAGAACGGCGGTCAGGAGGGTTGCTCCTACCAGAACCGCGAACCCGCCTCCGGACCCATTGGCCGGAATGACCCAGAGAGCCAGAACCAGGGCCAGCGCACTCTGCAGAAGGGTCTGTATCAGCACGAACCAGCCGCCGCTGCGCGACGGCGAGGCCGCGCGGGCAATCATTTCCACGGCGATCGCGACCAATCCCCCTTCTGCGAGGCCCGAAAGGCTGCGGGCCGCAATCAATGTGGCAGTGGAGGGTGCCATGGCCGTTGCCGCATGGCCGGCGGCAACAAGACAAAGAAGAAGCAGTGCCTTGAGGCGAATGTGCGTGCCGGACAGAAAGATCGGAAAGACCACGGAGCCGAGGCCGATGGCGATGATTTCAAGCGTTGCCATGATGGCAAGCGCATCAAAACTGATTCGCCCTTCCGTCAACAGGCTTCCAAGCAGCAAGGGCTGCAACCCGAGGATCAAAAGGCCTACGGACCCCATGAACAGTGCGGATGCGACCGCCCGAAACGGATAATCGCTGCTAAAACTCTCGCCAGTCGGCGTTCCAGCGTCAAATTGCGTCATATCCGTCGCGCACTTACTTGCATTTGCACGTTAGCCCGATCTAAAAGAAAGAGATGGCGAAAATCTGACACTTGATCAGATCTTAGTCAATAGCACCGATAACAGAAGACTGGTTGCATGGCCGAAGCTGCTGATCACCAACTGAGACGCCCTCCGAAACAGGAGCGCAGCAGGGAAAGGGTTGACGAGATCCTTGCCGCAACCAAGAAGCTTATTGGCGAGAAAGGAATCGATGCTGTCAAGATGCGGGAGATTGCCGCATTGGCTGGCGGCCCGATTTCTTCGGTCTATCAGTATTTTCCCAACAAGTCCGCGATCATTGCCCTGCTCTTCAGCCGGTGGGCGAATGAACTGACCGAAATGCTGGGCAAGCGGCTGGAAGACGTTCATTCGGCGGATGACCTGAACCGGGTCGCCAACGATCTGCTCGACTATTATCACATCCGCATCCGGTCCGACCGGTCCATCCTTGATCTTCTTGTCGCCGTACAGGCCGACAAGGCATTGAAAAACGTCGATATTGCCGAAACCCGCATTCAGGCGCGCATGTTCTGCGAGCGCGGCAAGGGTTTTGTTCGTCCCGACATGATGGACGAATTCGAGCGCGTGACATTCCTGATGCTGCAGTTGGCCTTCGGTGCCATCCGGTTGGCGCTGATCGTTCCGGAAGACGAAGCGGACGGCATCCTCAATGCTTACAGGACCATGATTGCGGCGCAACTGGTTGCCTTCAGCACGCCCGAATCCCGTTCGACCTGATCGCCGAAATAAAAAAGCCCGGCCGCTTTGCTGGGAGGCAAGGGACCGGGCAAGAAGGCAGGGTATGCTTGGCGGACACCCTGCGGGGAAAAGGAACGAAGGTCAGAGCCTCTTGAGGCCCCGAAGCGGATCGCGACGCGACCGCACAAGGTGAAGCGTCGGATCGGCACTGAGCGGGGCCGAAAGCGCATGGTTCAGATCGCTGCGGACCAGGCCGATATCGGCAAGCTGCGCATCATCAAAATCGCGCATATCCATCACCAGCGTCCGACCGACCAGCGCACGATAGCGCTTCGCAATCCATCGCAGGACCTTTCCGGGGTGCATCCCGGAAAACAGCAATATGAAGGCGTTCCCGGTTCTCTCCGGGGCATGATCGAATGTGGACATTGGTTTCCTCCGCAGGAAGGCGGGATTGCGTCTGTTGCGGTGGTTGTATGATTGAAAATAAATATTGATCAGTCCAACGAATGTTTCTAATGATTATCATCAAACAACTTTATGGTTACGGGCCATGACCTCGCCTCTTGACAACGACCAGCTTCAGACATTCGTGGCAATTGCCGATGCCGGCAGCTTCACCAAAGCGGCGGACCGGGTGTTCAAGACCCAGTCAGCCGTGTCCATGCAGATGCGCCGGCTTGAAGAGCGCATCGGCAAGCCATTGTTCGTCAAGGATGGACGCGGCAACCGTCTGACACCCGAAGGTGAAAAGCTGCTCAACTATGCGCGGCGCATGCTTCGCCTCAACAATGAGGCGCTGGCCGCTTTCGACGACAATCGGCTTGAGGGCACTCTCCGGATTGGTACGCCCGACGACTATGCGGACCGGTATATGCCCGAAATCATCCAGCGGTTCGCGCGCTCGCATCCCAATGTCGAGCTCTATATCGTTTGCGAACCATCGGTCGATCTGGCGGAGAAGATCGCCCGCGGCGAACTCGATATTGCGCTCGTGACGCACAATCCACTCGAACGCGAATCCGAGGTCGTGCGAACCGAACCGCTCTGCTGGGTCACATCGGCCAACCATCCTCTGCCGGAAAATGCGCCGGTTCCGCTTGCCGTGGGCCGGCGCGATTGCCAGTGGCGGCGGCTTGCCTGTGCCTCGCTCGATGCGGTGGGTCGCGAATATCAGATCCTGTTCACCAGCTGGTCCTCGACGGTCGTCGCCTCGGCAGTGCTGGCAGGAATGGCGGTTTCGGTCCTGCCGGAATCGGCGCTTCGCACGGGGATGAAGGTTCTCGGTCAGCCCGATGGCTTCCCGCCGCTGGCACCGGTCCAGATCGGCATCATGAAGCGGCCGGGCCTCTCGACCTCGCTCACCAATGCCATCACCAGCCATATCAGCGCCTGCCTCGACAATATCACGCCCGCCAATGTCGACGACGATCTCGATCGCGACGTCAAGGTCTGGCCGAAGATGCCGCGCCTCAAGCCGGGTCATATGCTGCCCGGCTGGTGAGCTTCCATCCTGCGCGAAACTGCTCGGGTTGACATTTCCCATATTTGAGATAATTTCTCACATATGGGAAATGACGCTACTGAATTTGATCTCCGGATTGCTGTGCGCCTGAAGAAACTGCGCAACGATGCTGGCCTGTCTCTCGATGAGCTCGCCGAACGTTCCGGCATCAGCCGTGCCACCTTGTCGCGGCTCGAGAATGGTGAAGTGTCGCCGACAGCCCATGTGCTTGGCCGTCTCTGCCCGGTCTATTCGCTTCCAATGTCGCGACTGATCAGCATGGTCGAACAGGATTTCGTCCCGCTTGTCCGGCCCGCCGACCAATGGCTCTGGAGCGATCCGGCCACAGGTTTCCGCCGCCGGTCCATCTCACCACCGTCGAACAGCCTCGCGGGTGAAGTGATCGCATGCGAACTCGATCCCGGCGTGGTGATCGACTATCCGGCACCGGCGCGGCGTGGGCTTGAACATCATCTCCTGATGCAGGCGGGCCGGCTCGAGATGACGGTCGATGGGCAAATCCATGCGCTCGAAGCCGGTGATTGCCTGCGCTACCAGCTCAACGGACCGACCCGGTTCGAGGCAGGCAGGGAATCCGGTGCCTGCTATCTTCTTTTTATCGTTTAGGCGGAGGCCAATCCATGGAGATCAAACGACTGACGGCGGAAGAGCTCGACGCCCGGATCGCCGATTTCGCCGCCCTGCTGCATGCCTGCGTCAGCGAAGGCGCAAGCGTCAATTTCATTGCACCATTTACCATGGCCGATGCGGAATCCTTCTGGCGCCGCAAGGTTCTGCCACGTCTCGGGGAGGGTGGTCTCGTGCTTCTCGCGGTTGTTATGGAGGGCAGGATCGCCGGATCGATCCAGCTCGATTGCGATACGCCGCCGAACCAGCCACATCGCGCCGATGTCAAGAAGGTGCTGGTCCATCCGGATTTCCAGCGCCGGGGAATTGGCCGGGCCATGATGTCGGCCATCGAAGAGGAGGCGCGGCAGCGCGGTCGCTGGCTGCTGACGCTCGATACCCGCAGCGGCGACAAGGGCGAACCGCTCTATATCGGTTCGGGCTATCAGGTCGCGGGGATCGTCCCCTACTATTCGCGCGATGTCCACCGACCGGCCTTCGACGCGGCCACGTTCCTCTATAAACTCATGCCATGGGCGCCGATGGACACTGCCGCAAGCGGTCCAGCCGGTGCCGGAAACAGCATTGCGGGCTGATTGGTAGGCAGATATATCAGAAGGCGCAGTGCCGGGTCGTCCGAACTGCCGCCCTGATCCTGCCGTTACTGGAGACCTCCATGTCCGACCGCGCTTTCACCGTCATCGAAAACCAGTGGATCACGCTGAAGGACGGAACCCGCCTTGCTGCGCGCATCTGGATGCCGGACAACGCCGAAAATGATCCCGTCCCGGCCGTGTTCGAATTCCTGCCCTATCGAAAGCGCGACGGAACGAGCCCGCGCGATGAATCGACCTATCCGGTGTTTGCGGCCGCAGGCATTGCCGGCGTGCGTGTCGATATCCGCGGATCGGGCGAATCCGATGGCGTCATCGATGGCGAATATACGAAACTTGAGCTCGCCAATGCCTGCGAGTTGATCGGCTGGATTGCCGAACAGCCCTGGTCGAACGGCTCTGTCGGCATGATGGGCATCTCCTGGGGTGGCTTCAACTCGCTGCAGGTGGCGGCCCTGCGGCCGCCGGCGCTCAAGGCCGTCATTTCGATCGCTTCGACCGTCGATCGTTTTAATGACGACATTCATTACAAGAACGGCACCCATCTCTCCGCACAGCTGTCCTGGGCTGCGACCATGCTCGCCTATCAGTCTCGCTCGCCGGATCCCGAACTCACGGGTAATCGCTGGAAGGACATGTGGCTGGAGCGGTTGGAGAAAGAACCCTTCTTCATGGAGGAATGGCTCGAGCACCAGCGCCGTGACGATTTCTGGAAACATGGCTCGGTGTCGGAGAATTTTGCCGATATCGAGATCCCGGTTCTGGTGATCGCCGGATGGGCGGACGGTTATCGCAACACGCCGATCAAGGCGATCGAGGGACTGGGGCCCAAGGCCAAGGCGATCATCGGTCCATGGGTGCATAAATATCCGCATTTCGCCTGGCCGAAGCCGCGCGCCGATTTCCATGGCGAAGCCATCCGTTTCTGGAACCGCTGGCTGCGCGGCGAACAGAATGGCGCCGAAACCCTGCCGCAAGTCCGTGCCTATCTGCTGGAAGCCATCCGGCCGGCGCCGCGCCGCGAATTCGACCCCGGTCGCTGGATTGCTAAGGACCTCTGGTCGAAGCCGGAAGGCGCTTATCTGCATGTCGGTGCCACTGGCGCGCTCGGCTTCGGCAAGCCGACAGCCGCCGCCACGCGTGATGTTTTCCTGCGGTCGCCGCTCGACACCGGAACCGCTGCCGGTGAATATTTCACTCTCAAGCCGGATGTCGAAATGGCGATCGACCAGCGCAGCGACGATGCAGGCTCGCTCTGCTTCGAAACCGCGCCGCTCGCCAGCGATCTTGATTGCCTCGGCATGCCGGTTCTGACCCTCAAGGTGAAGTCCGAGGGGGAATTGGCCAATCTCTGCGCCCGCATCGTCGATGTCCATCCGGATGGAACCGCTTACCGCGTGGCCTTCGGAGTGCTCAATCTCGCGCATCGCAAGTCCAACGAGTTTCCCGAAAAGCTGGTGCCGGGCGAAGAGACGGAAATCCGCATGGAACTCGATGCTTGCGGCTACCGCTTCAAGCCCGGTCATCGCATTCGCCTGTCGCTTTCGACCGCCTATTGGCCGATGATCCTGCCGCCGCCTTCAGATCCGGGCCTGACCATCGATACGGCGTCGATCGAACTTTCCCTTCCCAAACTTGGCGAAGCGCAGGATGTGGTGGTCAAGGAACCGGACAATCCATCGCCGCTGCCAGATTACATCGAGCATGAGCCGGGCGCGACGCGGCGTTCCGTGACGCGGGATCTCTCGGGCAACCGCACCGAATACCGTATCTTCGAGGATACGGGCCTGCACGAACATCCGACCACGGGCCTTTCGACGCGCCAGATCCGCGACGAGCGCTGGACGATTTCACCCGAGGATCCGCTTTCGATGACGGGCCAGTCGGTCTGGACTTGCGACATGCAGCGGCCGGGCTGGTTCGTGCGCACAATTTCGACGGCGCGCATGATCTGCGATGCCGACAACTGGATCATCGCAGGTGAGGTGCTGGCCTTCGATGGCGAAGATCAGGTCTTCGCCAAGACCTTTGAAAAGGTCGTGCCGCGCGATTTGATGTAAGATGTTCAGCGGCTGCGGCGCGCGAGATTTTCGAGAATCTCCCGCGCCCGTTCGCCATCCTTGGCACCGACGAAGACATGGTCGTGGTAATAGGCCGCGACCACATTGGCGCTGATACCGTGCACGGTCAGAGCGCTGGCGATGGCCGCCGTCAGTCCCACCGCTTCCAGCGACGAATGGACATTGAGGGTGATCGCCCGCATCGGTTTGCTGGCGGCAAGCTTGGCCTGATTGGCGACCTCCTTTTCGACGATCAGCGTCAAGCCTTCCTTCTCGCGGAATGTGCCGAGCGGTTCGATGCCGGCGGGGATCGGCGTTCCTGGCGGCAGCGTTACAAACACGTAGGATTCGTCATGCAGTTCCGGCTGCATGTTGGCGAGGATATCTCCAAGATCGGTCTTGCTCGACATACGCTATCTTTCTTTCAGGCCAGCAACAGCAAAATGCCGACCACAATGAGGGAGCAGCCGGCAATTTCAAGGCGGTTGATACGCTCTCGAAAGATAAAGACGCTGGAAGCGAAGGTGAAGAGCATTTCCACCTGTGCCAGCGCCTTGACGATCGATGCCTGTTGCAGGGTCATGGCCATGAACCAGCCGAAGGATGCCGTTGCGCCGACAAAGCCGGTCGCAAGCGAGGGCTTCCAGGCTTCAATGATCTTCGCGAACTGTTCCCGCTCGCGCCAGCCCATGTAAAGCGCCATCGCGACGGTCTGGAGCAGGATCACGACGGCGAGTGTGACACCTGCCTGCATCACATAATCAGGGGCGGGCAGGGACGGCGCCAGCGACAGCGAGGCCGAGCGATAGGAGACGGCGGACAGACCGAAGAAGGTGCCGGATAGCAGTCCGATCCCGGCTGTCGGCGTGAGGACCGACGTGATGAGGCTGGCTGGTGTCAGCGTGCTGCGGGCCACCGAAATCAGCATTACTCCGGTCACGGAAATCGCAATCGCGAGGATGACGGGCAGGGAAATGCCTTCGCCGAAGAAGACGAGCGCAAAGAGTGCGGCCTGTGCCGGTTCCGTCCGTGAATAGGCCGTCCCGACCGCAAAATTGCGAAACGAGAACAGGTGGACGAGCAGAAAGGTGCCGCCGATCTGTGTTCCGCCGCCGATGATGGCCCAGGCCAGAAAATCCCAACCGGGTACGGGAAGAGGATGTCCCGATCCCAGGATCCAGATCAGGAGATAGAGAAAGGCGAACGGCAAGCCGAAGCCGAACCGCACGAAAGTGGCGCCGGTGGTGCTCAATCGACCCTTCAGATGCTTTTGCAGCACCGAACGCATGTTCTGAAGAAAGGCGGAGACAAAGGTGAGAAGGATCCAGGTAGGCATGCTGCCTGCCTAGCACCGGGACATGACGCGTGAAAGTCGTTTCGGGCGCAATCCGTTCTCTCTTTGGCAAAATTCCGCGCCACCGGCTTGCCAAAAATGAGGGCCGTGTCATAACGCGGGCATGACAGACAAAACGCTCCCGCCATCCCGCGACGACTTTGCCCATGTGACCGAATGGGTGTTCGATCTTGACAATACGCTTTATCCGCATCGGGTCGATCTGTTCGCGCAGATTGATCGCAACATGACGACCTACGTCGCCGATCTTCTGAACCTGGCGCCGGAAGAGGCCCGCAAGCTGCAGAAGCAGTATTATTTCGATCACGGCACCACGCTTGCCGGATTGATGATGAACCACGGCGTTGATCCGCACCATTTTCTCGATGCCGCTCACCAGATCGATTACTCGCCAATCCATGCCGATGCCAATCTGAGCGAAGCGATCAAGGCCTTGCCGGGACGCAAGTTCATCTTCACCAACGGAACCGTCCGCCATGCGGAAGCCGCCGCCCGCGCGCTCGGCATTCTCGAGCATTTCGAGGATATCTTCGACATCGTTGCGGCAGACTTCGTGCCCAAGCCGGCGGGGGCCACCTACGACAAGTTTGCCAGCCTGAACCGGGTCGAGACGAAGAAGGCCGCCATGTTCGAGGATCTGCCGCGCAACCTCGTCGTTCCCAAGGCTCTCGGAATGAAAACGGTGCTGATCGTACCGGAAAACGATGGTGCCACGCTCGAACGCTGGGAAGTGATGACGGAGGACGATGATCACGTCGACTATGTCACCGACTCCTTGTCGAATTTCCTGCGCGCCTTGCTTTGATCGGGCGTGGAATCCCGCACATTTCGTGAGATGAACCGACCATTCAGCCGCCATTCAGCCGGTCTCGCTATAAAGGGATCAACTTTGGCGGACCGAGAAACGGCCTGAGGCTTAGCCGGACCGCCCAGAGGACAAAGAGCAGCGCCCTTGGGCGCGCTCTCGTCATTCCCCAGGTCAGAAGGTCATCCCATGAACACCAGGATTGTTCTGCTTTCTTCGCTCGCTGCAGTCTTTGCAGTCACTTCGCTTGCGCCGGCTTTCGCGGCCGGTCCCGAAAAAAACGAAATGCGCATTCAGCGTAAAATCAAGCGCATGGATCTTGATGGCGACAAGCGTGTCTCCCGGCAGGAGATGGCCACCGCCATGCAACTCTCCTTCGAGACGGTCGACACCAACAAAGATGGCGGCCTGAGCCTCGCCGAACTCTCGGCCCAGAAGGCAGCCCTCAAGGCACAGCGCGAAAAACTGCGGGCCATCAAGGTCTCAACGGAAGTCAAGCCTGCTGTCCAGTTGCCGAAGGCGCTCACGAAGCGTTTTGCCAAGCTCGATGCCAATCATGATGGCGTCCTGACGAAGTCGGAATTCGCCAAAGTATCCGATCGCTTTTTCACCCGCCGCGACAAGAACAAGGACGGCTATATCTCGATGGACGATTACAAGTCCTGATCCGATTCTGACATGGATGCAGAAGGCCCGGGAAACGAACCGGGCCTTTTGTGCTACCTGTCAGGGGGCAGGCTTGGCATCGCCCGCGCCATTGCCGTTGGCATAGAAGGCCGCAAGGATCGAAAGCGCATCCTCTGCGGTTTCGACAAACTGGATCAGCTCCAGATCTTCGGGCGCGATTGTCCCGAAATCTGCCAGATGCTGGAAATTGATGATCGTTTTCCAGAAATCTTCCGCAAACAGAATGAGCGGTATCTTTGCCATTCGGCCGGTCTGCATCAGCGTGATCGCTTCGAACAGTTCATCGAGCGTACCGAAGCCGCCCGGAAACACCACAATCGCCCGCGCGCGCATGAGAAAATGCATCTTGCGGATGGCGAAATAGTGGAAATTGAAGCTGAGATCCGGCGTCACATAGGGGTTGGGCGCCTGTTCGTGCGGCAGGACGATGTTGAGGCCGATCGTCGGGGCACCGATTTCAGCGGCTCCGCGGTTGCCTGCCTCCATCACACCGGGGCCGCCGCCGGTCGTCACCACATATTCCTCGAAATTGTAACGTGCCGACCATTCCGCCACGCCGCGCGCGAATTTCCGCGCCTCTTCGTAATATCTCGAAGCCGCCTCGAGGTTGGCCTTCTGGACCGGTGTGCGTGCGGCTGTCGCTTCCGCCCCGGGAGCGGGAATGCGTGCACCACCGAACATGACGATCGTGGAGCGGATGTTGCGCTCCGCCAGGATCATCTCCGGTTTCAGAAGTTCCAGTTGCAGCCGCACCGGCCTGAGCTCGTCGCGCAGCAGGAAATCGGTATCCGCGTAAGCCAGCTTGTAAGTGGGAGAGAGCGATTGCGGCGTGCCTGGAATTCGCTGCGCCCGCAGCCGGTCGGATTTGCTCGAACGCAACACGTCGAAGACGCCGTCCTTGCGCCGCAAGCTGTCGGTTTTCCCCTTTGCCATCGTCATTCCCATCCGCTATAGACCCCCGGACCAGTCCGGGCACTTTCCCGGATAGACTAGCCCGCGAAGTTTAAGGAATTCCCATGAACGCTCACGATGCCGCCTCGCTTGAAAAGATCATTGAAGCCGCCTGGGAGAACCGCGATGCCGTTTCCACCGGCACGCGCGGAGAGATCCGCGATGCGGTGGAGCATTCTCTGAACCTTCTCGACAGCGGCAAGGCCCGCGTCGCCTCGCGTGGCGATGATGGCGTCTGGACCGTGCACCAGTGGCTCAAGAAAGCGGTTCTGCTCTCCTTCCGTCTCAACCCGATGGAAGTGATCAAGGGTGGTCCGGGCGATGCCGTCTGGTGGGACAAGGTTGCCTCCAAGTTCGATGGCTGGAGCGCCAACGAGTTCGAAAAGGCCGGCTTCCGTGCCGTGCCGAATGCCGTCGTCCGCCGTTCGGCCTTCATCGCCCGCAACGTCGTGCTGATGCCGTCCTTCGTCAATCTGGGTGCCTTCGTCGATGAAGGCACGATGGTCGATACCTGGGCAACGGTCGGCTCCTGCGCCCAGATCGGCAAGAACGTTCACCTGTCGGGTGGCGTCGGCATCGGCGGCGTGCTCGAACCGATGCAGGCTGGTCCCACCATCATCGAAGACAATTGCTTCATCGGCGCCCGCTCGGAAGTCGTCGAAGGCTGCATCATCCGCGAAGGTTCCGTTCTCGGCATGGGCGTCTATATCGGCAAGTCGACCAAGATCGTCGATCGTGCGACCGGCGAAGTGACCTATGGCGAAGTGCCGCCCTATTCGGTCGTGGTCGCCGGCTCCATGCCGTCCGACAAGACCATGCCGAACGGCCTTCCAGCACCAGGCCTCTACTGCGCCGTCATCGTCAAGCGCGTTGATGAAAAGACCCGGTCCAAGACCGGCATCAACGAGTTGCTGCGCGATTGATCGCTGACAGTTGCCGGGCCCCGGTTCTTTCGGATTGGGGGCTCGGATTGCACTTGCGGACGGGCCATCCGGCGCTATAGTTCACCCCGGTTACACAGCCTGGGTCGAAAATCATGAAAAGAATCATCAAGTTCGTCTATGCCGTCGGTCTATCACTGGCCGCATTCGGCCAGGCGCATGCTGATTCGGTAACGGTGGGTTTCCGCAATCCGGTGACGCCGGATGCCGAGTTGCAGACATTTCTCGCGGACCTGCGATCGGTTCTTTCGAAGCCGGGCGAAGATAGCTATGCCCAGCTTCAGGCGATGCTCGCACCGGAAGTCCGCACGTTTCAGCGCTCGCTCGATCCGTTGCAGGCCTGGAAGGAAAGCGATCCGATCGAGGATGGCGGCGAGGCAGCCTTGTCCGGCATGATCGATGTCCTGGTGGAGCAGGGAGAATTGCCCGAAGGTGTCGCCCAGCCGGACTATCGCCCGGATCTCCTGCGCCAGCTCGAGAGCATGGTGGTACCCGGCACTGTTATGGGCACCATCAAGGGTCTCCCGAAGACCATCTGTTCGCCGGCTGCCTACAGCTTCGATTACAAGCAGGTGATAGAATTCGCCAAGGCAATGGATGACAGTCCGGGCTCGCTGCGCTTCTTTACCCATGATGTCGATCTTCGTCAGGGCCCCGCACCGAAAGCCCAGATAGCCGGTCGCGTGCCGGCCAATACGCTGATGAGCTTCATCTACGATGCGAATGCGCCCGAGGGCTGGTCGCTGAACCAGGCATCGAATGGCGTCAAGGGCTACCTCGAGGATGGCGACGACATGCAGTCGCTCTCGCAAAATCATGTCTGTTTCGGCAAGGTCGGCGGCGAGTACCGGATCGTGGCGATCTTCGGTTACGGTCTCTGACAATGCAGCAACGGTTGCGCAACCCCGACATGATCTGGCTGTTGTTCAGCCCGTCCGGTCGGCTGTCGCGCCGCACCTATGGACTGGCGCTCTGCCTCTGGTTCGCCTTGCAGGGTATCGTTATCAGCCAGATGTTCGCCAACGAGGGTGAACAGACAGCCCTGGCTCTCTGGACGCTGGCGCTGGTCGGGATCATTCTCGGCTGGATCCTGTCGAGCCTGATGCTGACGGTCAAGCGCATGCATGATCTCGGGCTTCCGGGCTACTGGGCGTTGCTCCTCGCCCTGCCGGTGATCGGCCTTGTTACCATGATCGCGCTGATCTTCATGCCGTCCGATGGCCCCAACCACTATGGACTTTTCCCCGATGCACCCGGCCGCGATTGGTAAGTCAATGAACCGCTGCCGAACTTCAACTCCGCAACAGGCCATGTCATGAGCAAAGACCCGATCGAAAACCTCCGCCAACTCATTCGCTGCCCGTCGGTCACGCCGGCAGAAGGTGGAGCGCTGACGGCCTTGTCGGCACAGCTTTCGCCCTTGGGCTTCCATGTCGAACGGATGGTGGCTGAGGACGAGGATACGCCCGATATCGAAAACCTCTACGCGCGCCTTGGCAGCGAGGGGCCGCATCTGATGTTTGCGGGTCACACCGATGTCGTGCCGGTGGGGGACGAAGAGGCTTGGAGCCACCCGCCTTTCGCTGCAGATATTGCCGGCGGCGAGATGTATGGCCGCGGCGCTGTGGATATGAAGGGTGGTGTTGCCTGTTTCACAGCCGCCGTTGCGCGCTACATTGAAAAGCATGGTGCTCCAAAGGGGTCGATCTCGTTCCTGATCACCGGCGATGAAGAAGGCCCTGCGGTCAATGGAACCATCAAACTTCTGCAATGGGCGCATGAGAAGGGCGAGCGCTGGGATGCCTGCCTGGTCGGCGAACCGACCAATCCCGATGAGTTGGGAGACATGATCAAGATCGGTCGCCGCGGCTCGGTTTCCGGTACGGTTACCGTTTTCGGGGTGCAAGGCCACGTTGCCTATCCGCATCTCGCAGATAATCCCGTTCGTACGGCGCTTGCCATGGCTGGCGCGCTGATGGACCCGCCCTTCGATCACGGCACGGATGATTTCCAGCCATCGAACCTCGAAGTCACGAGCCTCGATACGGGCAACCGTGCGACCAATGTCATCCCGGCCAAAGTCAGCTTCGCCTTCAATATCCGTTTCAACGATGCCTGGACAGCAGAGAGTGTCATGGCCGAGATCGTGCGCCGCCTCGATGCCCAGACGATCGGCAGTCATCGCGGTGGCCGTGGTCCGGCCCGCTATGAGATCGTCTGGGCGGAGCGTCCGAGCCATGTATTCCTCACCCGTGACGATCGGCTGCTTGCCTCGCTGGCGTCCGCCATTCGTGACAAGACCGGCAAGGAGCCGAAGCTTTCCACCACGGGTGGCACGTCTGATGCGCGCTTCATCAAGGATTACTGCCCGGTGGTCGAGTTCGGTCTCGTCGGTCAGACCATGCATATGGTCGATGAGAGGGTTCCGATTGCCGATCTCGAGGCGCTGACCCGCATCTATCTCGCCTTCATCGAGCGTTGGTTCGCTGATGCCGCGGCTTGAGGAGGTCGAACATTACCTGCGCGGAATCGTTATGCTTCTGCGCGGTAATCCCGAAGGCATGCTTTGGCTGGATATTTCCATGCGTGGGTTCTGGCGATCCTGGTGGGCGGTGCTGTTTGTGCTGCCCCCGGTTTTGCTTAACTGGGTCGCTTTCCGCATTGTCTATCTCGATCAGCTGCCGGCTGGTGCCCGGCTGCCGGACTATTTCTATCTCAAGCTGCTTCTCGTTGAGGCCAGCGCCTGGATCGTACCGGTCGTCGCCATTGTGCTGCTTGCCAAGGCATTGCGCCTGCAGGAATGGACGATCATCGCCCTGCTGGTCGCAAGCAACTGGCTGTCAGTGCCGATCCAGTGGCTCTATTCGATCGAAAATCTGGTGCAGTTCCTGTTCCCGACCGCCTATGATGCGGCAGGAATCTTCTTCCTGGCCTTTCTGACCCTGTCCCTGATCGCGCATTATCGGGTTTTTGCCGTCATCAGCGCACCGGACCGGTTATCGCCCTTCGCCATCGTGCTGGTGCTGTTCTTCGTTTCTTTCTACACCCAGTACCACGTCATGTTGCTGACGGGCCTGTGGTCGCCGTCATGACGGGTCGTCTTCGAACCGAAGCAGTTCGGAAAGATCACCATAATCGACCCTGAGAAAGAACAGGCCCCAGGGTGGCGCCACCGGACCGCAGCGCGTGCGGTCCTTCGCTTCGAGCGCATCGCGAACGTCTTCCGGCGTCCAGCGCCCTTCGCCGACCATCTTCAACGTGCCGGCAAAGGAGCGGATCTGGTTGTGCAGGAAGCTCTGTGCCGAGGCGCGGATTTCCACCACCTCTCCGACCCGGCTCACATCGATCCGTTCCATCGTGCGGTTCGGGTTCTTCGCCTGGCAGTGGGAGGAGCGGAAGGTCGTGAAGTCGTGATGCCCGACCAGCATCTGGGCTGCGGCATGCATCGCCTCATGATCGAGCGGCTTTTTCACATGCCAGGCACGTTCGGCTTCCAGAGCCGTCGGCGCCAACCGGTTGACGATGCGATAGAGGTAGTGACGCTTGGTGGCGGAAAAGCGGGCATCGAACGTCTCGTCGACCTTCTCGGCCTCGAGAATGGCAACGCGCTCATTCTCCATCGCGAGATGGGCGTTGACCCCATTCGCCAGCGTCTGCGCTTTCCAGTCGCGCGAGAGATCGGCATGACAGACCTGCCCGCAGGCATGGACACCCGTATCGGTGCGGCCGGCTGCCTTGAGAGAGACCCGGTCGCCGGTCATGGCAAAGATTGCCTTTTCGATCGCACCCTGAACCGAATGACCGTTATCCTGCCGCTGCCAGCCGACATAGGGCGTGCCGTCATATTCGACCAGCATGCGGAAACGAAACATCAGCCGACCCTCGAACCAACCGGCAGCGTCGTCCCGCGGCAGAATTCCGCCGTCTCGAGTGCCTTGCCGCCAGCGCGTTGCAGGCGCATCAGCCGGATTGCACCCTCGCTGCAGGCAATCGCAAGCCCTTCATCGAGAACGGTGCCGGGCACAGCTTCGCCCGTGGCCAACTGGCTGCGCAGAACCTTGATCCGCTCCGCCTTGCCGCCGATCTCGGCCTCGAACCAGGCGCCGGGAAACGGCGACAATCCGCGAATACGGTTATGCAATTCGATTGCAGGCTGGTTGAAATCCAGTCGAGCCTCTTCCTTGCTGATCTTGGCGGCGTAGAGCACGCCTTCATCCACTTGTTCGGAAAGCGGCAGGTCATTCTGCTCCAGACGATGCATGGCCTCGACCATCAGCATGGCGCCAACCTCGGACAGGAGATCATGCAATTCGCCAGCCGTCATATCGATCGGGATCTCGACCTCCTCGGACAGCGCGACCGGGCCAGTGTCGAGCCCCTTGTCCATCTTCATGATCATCATGCCGGTCCTGGCATCACCGGCCATGATGGCGCGCTGGATGGGGGCCGCGCCGCGCCAGCGCGGCAGAAGCGAGGCATGGCCATTGTAACAGCCGAGCCGGGTTCCATTGAGAACGGCTTCCGGCAACAGAAGCCCGTAGGCGACGACCACTGCAACATCCGCATCAAAGGCCTTGAACCGCTCGACATCGTCCGGATTGCGGAAGTTGAGCGGATTGAGGACCGGAATACAGAGTTCTTCGGCGAAGCGATGGACGGGGGAGGGCGTGAGTTCGAGACCGCGCCGGCCCGCCGGCCGCGGCGGTTGCGAATAGACGGCCGCGATCTCGTGTCCTGCATGGCTGAGCGCCCGCAAGGTCGGCACCGAAAAATCCGGCGTTCCCATGAAAATGATGCGTAGGCTCATATACCGGGCTCCCTCGAATGCATCCAGCATACGTACCAGCCGACCTCTGGCCGTACGAGCCGCAGTCAGGCAGGTCTGATCAGATCTTGGCCTTTGCAGCCTTAGTGAAGCGCTTGATCACCATCTCGCGCTTCAGCCGCGAAATATGGTCAATGAACAGAACGCCGTTCAGGTGGTCGATCTCATGCTGAAGGCAGGTTGCAAGCAATCCGTCAGCTTCGACAAGATGCTCCTTGCCATCCAGCCCAACATGCTTGACGGTGATCCGGGCCGGCCGCTCGACTTCTGCATAATAGGCGGGGATCGAAAGACAGCCTTCCTCATAGGTCGAGCGATCATCCGAAAAGGCGAGGATCTCGGGGTTGATGAAAACCTGCGGCGCCTTGTCTTCACCCTCACGGGAAAGATCGATGACGAGCATGCGCTTCGGTATGCCGACTTGAATGGCAGCAAGCCCGATTCCGGGCGCGTCATACATTGTCTCGAGCATATCGTCGGCGAGCGTTTTCAGCTCGTCGTTGACGGTCTCAATGGGGGCCGATACCTGGCGAAGCACCGGATCAGGCAGGATGATAAGCGGCTTGATGGTCATGCCGCCTCCATATTACAGCTCCGGGCGGCATGCAATATTTGTGAGCGCCAATTCCCGCCCGGTATTCCGATCAACGATCCCCTCAGGCGGCGTGGCTGCTGTTGTACGCGCGGCTGTCTTGCCGGCGCTCCTGCCCCCTGGGAAGGGTTTGCGCCGGGCGAGAGGGGTCACGCGTTCTGAAACCGCGCAACGCCATCGTCAGTCGCTCAACCTCGTCCGTCAACTCCTTGATCTGTGTCGAGGTCCGGTCAACCATGCTCGCATTCTGCTGCGTAATCGTGTCCATCTGTCCGATGGCGCTCGATACTTCGCCGAGACCGGATGATTGCTCGCCCGTTGCAGCGGCAATGCCGGAGATGATCTGTTCCAGTTCCTGGATACGTCTGATGATGTCATTGAGCGATTCACCGGATCGATTGACGAGTGTGACGCCGGTTTGCACCTGACTGACGCTCTCGGCTATGATGGTCTTGATCTTCCGGGCCGCCGCCGCCGATCTTTGCGCGAGTTCGCGCACTTCCTGTGCGACCACCGCAAACCCTCGCCCTGCTTCGCCGGCGCGCGCGGCTTCGACGCCGGCATTCAACGCCAGAAGGTTGGTCTGGAAGGCGATTTCATCAATAACGCCGATAATCGTGGAAATTTCGGTCGAAGAGCGTTCGATCGCACCCATGGCTTCCACGGCATCCGATACGATTGCTCCGGACGACTGTGCGACGGTCAGGGTCTCGCTCGTCACATCGGATGCCTTCCGAGCGCCACTGGCCGTAGCCGTCACGCTTTCGGACAGTTCGTGCAACGCCGCCGAACTTTCTTCCACACCCGCAGCCTGTTGCTCGGTTCGGCCGGCAAGCTCGCGCGTCGATTGGGAAATATCACGCGAGGTGCTCAGAATTTCCTCCGCGGATTGACGCACCGTCGATATCGACATCCGCAAGGCTTCGATCGCGCTGTTGTAGTTTTCAACCATGCCGCTGTAGTTCTCCGGCAGATCGTCTGGCAGCCGCATCTCAAGGTCACCGCCTGAAAGGGCCGATAGAATGGTACTGAGGCGGTCGAGTGCCTCCTTTTGCTCCTCTTCGCCCTTGCGTCGGGCCCTTTCGGACTCCTCGCGTCTTTGGGCCAGTTCATCAAGGTAGACGCTGATCGCATAATCCATATCCAGGAGAGCTGCCTTGACGATCACCGAGACCTCACCGGCCAGCTCGTGTGCCTTGCCCTTTCCGAACATTCCCGGCCAGTGCTTCTCCATGGTGCTGTGGATCAGCTGTTCAAGCACGAGGGCGTATCCTGCGATGTACCAGCGAGGCTCGAGGCCAATGCGCGCATGTGCCTTGCCGATTGCGGTCACGCCCTGAACATAGTCCTTGTTCAAGGAGCCGCTGGTAATGAGTCCCCAATGTTTCGACTGCAGGTTTTTCGCGCCTGAGATGTGGCTGTCGTCTCGGAAAAATCTGGCCGTATCGGGCGTTGCGCGGACTTTTTTATAGAATGTGTCGAGTGCCGGCCCGATGCTCTCTTGCACCAAACCCTGCATACTGCGCAGCTTCCCGACGGCTTCTTCGTTCAATCCGAGAAAGTCCAGGCGTTGTTTCAGGGTTTCAAGATCTGCCGATTCTGAGTGCATGGCGAAACTCTCTTGGGTTGCGGCGCGGCGAATGCCACTGTGCGATGTTTCGATAATGTTCAATTAGAGGTAAATTATGTATTTAAAATTCACTACGT
Source organism: Fluviirhizobium alvei (assembly GCF_030551875.1). Lineage (GTDB taxonomy): Bacteria > Pseudomonadota > Alphaproteobacteria > Rhizobiales > Rhizobiaceae > Rhizobium_E > Rhizobium_E alvei. The sequence goes on from NZ_JAUOZU010000009.1 coordinate 168,692, forward strand.
TATCTTAGTAAAAACTGAAAATCGTCAGTTCAAGGAAAATTAGGTAATAAAAACAACTCAGAAAAAGTCGGCGGCTTACGCAGCCTCGAAAAAATCACTCTCATAAAGAGAGTGAGGCACTTCTAAATCGCTAAATAATAAGTGTCACGCGTTTGCAGGGAGCTTCTTGAGAGGAACCTGTTTCGGGTATGATTGTCTTTGTGACGACGATTGTTCACGGTTTGATCTATCCTTGCCGCTGCGGTATGCTAGACGTATTGACCTTCTCTTTTCGGGCGACCCAATGGAACTGATCGGATCATTGACCAAGACAGTATCGCCAGTCGGTTTGGCCGTGGTGGGTGGAGCCCTGACGCTCCTCGTCCTGATCGTCGTTGTTCTTGTTGTTAGGGGGAGGCGGCAGGACCGGCGGGCGGAAGAAGCTGAAACACAACTGGCCAGCATCCTGCATGCGCAGATGGAGATGCAGGGCCGTATCGCTGCCATGACCCAGGTATTCTCGGCGCGGCAGGCGGAACTTAACCAGGGGATCAACAACCGCATCGATGGCATGACCCAGCGGATTGGTCAGACCATGTCGGAACAGGCCCGCGCCACGCATGAAAACCTTCGCGCATTGCAGGAACGCCTTGCGGTCATCGATAGTGCGCAGAGCAACATTCGCTCCCTTGCCAGCGATATTGTCGGCCTTCAGGCCATTCTTTCCAACAAGCAGACGCGCGGCGCCTTTGGTCAGGCGCGCATGGAGGCCATCATAGCAGATGGCCTGCCGTTGGGCGCCTACGAATTCCAGTCGACCCTCTCCAACGGCAGCAGGCCCGACTGCCTGATCCGCATGCCAAACGGTCAGCCGTCGCTGGTGATCGACGCCAAGTTTCCGCTCGAGGCCTGGAATGCGATCCGGGATGCGGATGCTGATGCGAGTGCGGCGCGCCAGCAGTTTCGGCGCGATCTGGAGTTTCACGTCAAGGCGATTGCGGAAAAGTATCTGCTCAAGGGCGAGACCCAGGACACGGCCCTGATGTTCGTTCCATCGGAGTCGATTTTTGCTGACATTCATGAGAATTGCGAGGCGCTGGTGCAAAAGGCGCATCGTCTGCATGTCGTGATCGTCTCGCCTTCGCTGCTGATGCTTTCGGTTCAGGTAATCCAGTCCGTATTGCGGGATCAGCGCATGCGCGAGCAGGCCCATGTCATTCAGGGCGAAGTGCTGCACCTGATGCAGGATCTTGGCCGGCTTGATGAGCGGGTGCAGAAACTCCAGAGCCATTTCTCCTCTGCCCAGCGCGATGTGGAGCAGATTGCCATCTCCACCTCCAGGATCGTCAAGCGAGGCCAGCGTATCGAAAGCCTCGATTTCACGACCCCGGCGGAGGAACAGTCGGCCCCGCTTTCCGAGGCGAAGGCTGCTTCCGTTCGCAACGAAGGGCATGTTGGCCAATTGCGTTTCCGCATCGTCGATGAGGAATGATCGCGCCTGTCTTCCATATTCAAGGGTTGTTGCGTCCGGCGCGTGATTGGCTCTAGAAGCAGGATGGGAAACATCGAGGAATCCACAAAATGATCACCGTGCTCGGCTCCATCAATATGGATCTCATTGCCAACGTGCCGCGTCTGCCGCGACCGGGCGAAACGGTCACCGGCCATGCTTTTGCAACAGCGCCCGGTGGCAAAGGTGCCAACCAGGCGCTTGCGGCGCGCCGCGCCGGCTCGGTGGTGAAAATGGTGGGCGCTTGCGGTCAGGACGCCTTCGCCGAAGAGGCGCTGTCGCATCTGAAACGTGCCGGTGCCGATCTCACGCTGGTCCGCTCCGTTCCGGGTCCGACCGGTGTGGCGCTGATCTTCGTGGGCGATGATGGCGAAAATGTCATCTCGGTCATTGCTGGCGCTAACGGCACCGTCAGTGTCGATGAGGCATCGAGCGCAATCGCCGCGATGAAAGCGGGCGATAGTCTGATGCTGCAGATGGAAATTCCGCGCGAAACCATTAAAGCCGCGCTGGTCCAAGCCCGGGCGGCAGGCATCCGGACGATCCTGAACACCGCACCGATGACTGATGATGCCATCGAACTGGCTGCTCTGGCCGATATCGTGATTGCAAACGAAACCGAATTCGAGCTGCTCTGCGGCAAGTCCGGCCTCGATGCGATCGCGCGCGAGGCTGAAATGCTTTCGCTGGCTGCCCAGCGCAACCAGATCCTCATTGTGACGCTGGGCGCGGATGGTGTCGTGGCGACCGCAGAGGGCAAAATCGTGCGCGCCAGGGGCCTGGTGATCGAACCGGTCGATACGGTCGGGGCCGGCGATACGTTCTGCGGTTATCTTGCGGCGAGCCTCGAAAGCGGCATGAGTCTGGAACGGGCGCTGCGCCGGGCAGCCGTCGCGGGTTCGCTTGCCTGTACGCGACACGGTGCCCAGCCATCGATACCGGAAGCGGGCGAGGTAGATGTGGCTATCGGCTGAGGGGCGAGTGGGCAAATATCTTGCCGGGCCGGTGGTTAGCCGGCCCTTACGCGGCCTTGACGTAAAAAATTTGTATATAATTTTCGCCTAAATTTAACGAATGCAAAATTAAAACCTCAGATAAGCCGTTCAGTTCGCTGCCGGCAAACTCAACCTGTCGTGTCGAAAGAACGCGGCAACGCTGAAGTCTTCTGAGGTCAAAATGAAACGCAATAGCTCCAAATCGCTTGCGACCAAGCTTCTTCTGGTTACCGGAGCAACCATTGGTTCGCTGCTCCTCGTCTCCAACTTCCTTGTGATTTCGCAGACGCGGGATCGGGTTGGCAGTCTCATTTCCTCCCAGGCGGAAACGGAAGCCAAATCGATTGCAGCGGGCATTGCGGCTGAAACCGGAGAACTTGCTTCTGCAGCTCGTACCATGATGGGTGTGGTTGGACGAATGCATGCCGAGAAATCCACTGATCGCGTCGGCATCATCAACATGCTCAAGGCCAATCTCGAACAGCACCCGATGGCGTTCGGGAGCTGGTTCGCCGAAGCGCCGAAAGCCTTCGATGGGCAGCAGGAAGAGCTGAAGAACCGCAAGGATCTCGGAGCCAACGAGGACGGCGCTTTTTCGCCCTACTGGTCGAAGGACAAGGCGGGCGAAGCCATGTTCAGCACCTTCAAGGTCGATTACAAGGCAGAATGGTATGCGCTTGCTGCGCAATCCATGAAGGGGGCGATTACCAAGCCCTATATCGCCGAGGGCACCGACGTGCCGACGGCGATGTCGTCGCTCGCCTATCCCGTCATCTCCGGCGGCAAGCTGATCGGCGTTGGCGGTGTCGATATCTCGCTGGCGACGCTCTCCCAGCGCCTGTCAGCAATGAAGCCGTTCGGCAGCGGCCGCGTGATGCTGGTATCGCAGGACATGAGCTGGCTCGTGGCTCCGAATGCCGACCTGATGATGAAGCCGTATGAAGCGGAGGGGGCTGACAAGCTGAAGGCAGCCCTAGCCAGCGGCACGTCCGCATCCATTCCTGATCTTGTCGGTGCCGATGAGGAAACCTTCACCCGCTTCGTCTATCCGTTTGCACTCCCCGGCGTGAATGCCAACTGGGTTCTTCTTGTCGATGTTCCGAACTCTGTCCTTGTCGGTCCGGTTCGCGAACAGACGATCATGATGATGATCGGTGGCGTCTTGCTCCTGGCTGCTGTGCTCTGCGGCCTCTATCTGGCGGTGCGCAGCTTCGTCAGCCGTCCGCTGAAGAGCCTTGTCCGCGACGTCGAACGTCTGAATGCCGGTGCATTCGACCAGCCGGTGGCCGGCCAGGATCGCGGTGATGAAACCGGCGCTGTTGCGCGCGCGCTCGAAGGCTTCCGCCATCAACTCGCCGACAACAAGCGACTGGAAGCAGAAGCATCCGATGCCCGCGACCGTTCCGAGCAGGAGCGGAATCGCACCGAGTTCGAACGTGGCGAGAATGCCCGTGTCCAGCGCTTTGTCGTCGAGGAAGTCGGCCGTGCGCTCGAGCATCTGTCGGCCGGTCAGCTGGATTTCCGCATTTCGGCAGAGTTCAGCGGCGAATATGCCGCACTGAAGCAGCATTACAACAGCGCGCTCGATAGTCTTGAAGAGACCATCCGCATGGTCAATCAGGCGGTGGAGAATATCGGCCTTGGTACCGGTGAGATCTCCTCGAGCGCCAATGATCTTTCGCGTCGCACCGAGCAGCAGGCGGCACAGCTCGAAGAAACGGCTGCCGCTCTCAACGAACTGACAGAGCAGGTCAATTCAAGCGCCGAGAACGCCAGGTCTGCCGCCGGTGCAGTCGAGGCCGCGACCCGCGATGCCGAGAAATCCGGAACCGTGGTCGAGACCGCCATCTCCGCCATGCATGCAATTGAAACCTCGTCTGGTCAGATCACCAACATTATCAGCGTCATCGACGAGATCGCCTTCCAGACCAACCTCCTGGCGCTGAATGCCGGCGTCGAAGCGGCTCGTGCCGGCGATGCAGGCAAGGGCTTTGCGGTGGTTGCGCAGGAAGTTCGAGAACTGGCCCAGCGTTCGGCCAATGCCGCCAAGGAAATCAAGGCGCTGATCAGCGCCTCCGAGCAGCAGGTGCAGGAAGGCGTGACCCTCGTTGGCCAGACCGGCACCACCCTGCAAGCTATCGCCAGCCAGGTCACCTCGATCAACAGCCTGATCCGCATGATCTCGACATCGGCCAGTGAACAGGCCGTGGGCTTGAAGGAAATGAACGTCGCCATGCACCAGATGGATCAGGTGACCCAGCAGAATGCCGCGATGGTCGAAGAAACCACGGCGGCCTCCATGGCACTGAACGAACAGGCCGAACAGCTTCGTTCGCTGGTGTCGCGCTTCCGCGTTTCGGGCGCCGGCGCCCAGAACCTGCGTGGCATGGCCCAGCGCATGCGGGCTTAGGCCTGTATCACCGATCAAGATGCGATGCCCCGGCCAATCGCCGGGGCATTTTCGTCAGAGGCGCGCCAGGCGCTCGGTCAGAAGCGCGAAGAAAGCGACATCGTCGATTTCACGCATCACCATCGCATTCGGCTTGCGATCGGTGACCTTCCACCAGTCGACCACCGTCATGCCGAGTGTCAGCGGTGACATGACCTCGATTTCGACGTTGCAGAAACGACCCTTGAAGATCTCCGGCTTCAGGAGATAGGCAATCACCGTCGGATCATGCAGCGGGCCGCCATCGGCGCCGTATTTCTCGATATCGAACCGTTCGAAGAATTCCAGCATCTCTGCCATGGCCACCGCGGGACGGCTGCCGATGGCACGAATGGCCGCGACGCGTTCGCCGAATGTCAGCACCTTGTGGGTCAGGTCGAGCGGCATCATCACAATCGGCACACCCGATTTGAAGACGATTTCGGCCGCTTCCGGATCGACATAGATGTTGAACTCGGCCGCAGGCGTTATGTTGCCGACTTCGAAATAGGCGCCGCCCATCATCACGATCTCGCCGATCAGCGGGACGATATCAGGTGCCTTCTGCATGGCTGCAGCGACATTGGTGAGCGGGCCGAGGGTGCAGAGTGTTACGCTGCTCTTGGGCTCCTGGCGCAGGGTGTCGATGATGAAATCCACTGCATGCTGCGGCTGCAAGGCCATTTCTGGTTCGAACAGGTCCGGTCCGTCGAGACCCGTCTTGCCATGCACATGTTCGGCAGTAACGAGGTCGCGTTTGAGCGGGCGCTCGCAGCCGGCAAAAACCTTGATATCCTTGCGACCGGCGAATTCGCAGACGATGCGGGCGTTCTTCTGCGTCAGCGTAAGCGGCACGTTGCCTGCCACAGTGGTGATGCCGAGAATATCGAGTTCATCCGGAGAACCGAGCGCCAGCATGATGGCGGCTGCATCGTCCTGCCCGGGATCGGTATCGATGATGATCTTTCTTTGGCTGCTGGCCATATTTGATCCTTCTTCCTTATAAGCCGGGCGACTATGGTCCGGGCGCGCAGGCGGTGCAAGCATCTTGCACTCGTTTCACACAGCCACCATATAGGGATCAACGGGCGCTCGAAGAGGTCCGGGAATTGTCGCTTGCCTTCAAGGACATGGAAGAGATGACGCGTATGACCCCTTTCGCCAGCCCGCTTCTGCTTGGCTTTGACGCCATGGAAAAGACGCTGGAACGTCTTGCCAAGACCAACGACGGTTACCCGCCCTACAATATCGAACGCCTGCGCGCAGACCCCAAAAACGGTTTGCCGGATCGACTGCGAATCACCCTTGCGGTTGCCGGCTTCTCAGAGGACGATCTCGAAGTCCTGACGGAGGAAAACCAGTTGCTCATCCGCGGTCGCCAGACCGATCAGGAAGAGCGGGAATATCTGCATCGCGGTATTGCAGCCCGGCAATTCCAGCGCAGTTTCATGCTGGCTGACGGGATGCAGGTGATTGGCGCGGTGCTGAAAAATGGTCTTCTCGCCATCGATCTTGTTCGACCGGAACCGGACCGTCTGGTGAGAAAAATTAACATCTCTGTCTCAGAATGAGTGACTGCAACACTGCATCGCCTTTCGAGTATGAAGGAGGCAAGACATGATTTCCAAGCAGAACAACGGTCGCTTGAGCCGCAACGAATTCGCTCATCTCGGTGCCGGCAAGGTCGGCTATATCCGCAAGATGCGGTCCGAGGATGTGGCGCGCGTTTTCCCAGAAGCGCCCGATCTCAATCCGGGTCTCGATCTCTGGGCTCTGTTCGGCGCCGACGGTACGCCGATCCTTCTGACGGACAACCGCTCTTCGACCTTCTTCAAGGCCGCAGAAGACGATCTGACCACAGTCAGCCTGCATTGATTGCACCATCCGCCGAGGGTAGCGGTTCTCCGGGACCCTCGGCCGAGATCGGTTCAGTTCTTTCGCCAGGACGCTGACTGCTGGCGTGAATGGTTGCTTCGATCCGTGTCAACGAAATACTCTTCCTGAAGGTCGGATAGGCTGCCGTGAGTCCTTCGCGCCTTGGATGGGCTTCATCCGCTCAGAACAGGAACATATCTTTGGCCAGATCGGCGATCGCGAAATTGCGAATGATGAGGACAGAGCCGTCGTCGGCATCGATACTCACATGGCCGCCGATGTCGCTCACATGGTGCTTGAGCAGATCCTTGTAATTGCTGATGCCGATCGCCCCTGAGAGATCAATCATATCGCCCTCGCCGGGATGGAAATCAGTAACGACATCGCGGCCATATTTCTCATCGAGCACGAAAATGTCGGCGCCGGCGCGACCGGTGAGACGGTCATTGCCTCCATAACCGTCCATGACGTTGGCTCTGGAATCGCCAACGATGATGTCGTTCTTGCGGGTGCCGGTCGTGTCGGGTTGATTTGTCGGTTCCCTGACATCGGTGACCCTTATCGCCAACTCCCGAGTAACCTTGAGATTGCCGCTGTCGATCGCCGTGATCCGCACGGTTACGGAAGCTTCCGCCTCATGATCAAGCGACACGCCGTTCTTCAGCTTGAGCTGGCTGTTGACCACCGTGAAGCGGGCATCGTCGACCCTGTAGGTGAAAACCGTGTCATCGCGGTCGCGGGCCGCAAGCGTGGCGACGACAGCGCCAGCGACATTTTCGGTGATGCGGAAGCTCTTGCCGCCGACGGGCGTTGCATTGATCCTGGTTGGCGCATCGTTGACGGCAGTGATGTCCATGTCGAATGACTGGCCGGTAATCGTATTGCCCTGTCCATCCGACACCGAAAAGGAAAATCCATCACTCGATGTTTCGCTGCCATCGTGGCGAAATTTGATGCGTCCGTTGTCGATGTCGTCCTGCGTGAAGGTGTCGCCGAGGCCAAGCTGGGCAGAGTCTTTCAGCAGCTTGCCGTGGTTGGCCGCACTGGTAATCGTATAAACCAGGTTTCCGGCGGTCTGGTCGCTGTCGCTGAAACTGAGTTGAGCGCTGGTGATGGCGCGGCTCCTGCCTTCGGCGATTGTCAGGCCGGTATTGGCCGACTGGGCCGGTGCCGGTGAGGCCAGATCACCGACACTGAGCACGACATCGTTGCTATCGACACCGCCTTCGTAGGTGATCGTGAAACGCTTGCCGCCCATGATGAAGGTCGCCCCTTCGGCAAGATTGTCGAAAGTTCCGGAAACGGCGTTGCCGCCCATATTGTCGATGATGGTGAAGCTGTCACCCGTGGATGGTGTATAGTTCCTGAGCAGGCTGAGGTCGAGCTCGCCTGCGAGCGCGATATCGCCGTCGACCTTGACCTGGTCATAGCTGCCGCTCGCCGTGCCGGCTATCTCGATTTCAAGCACACCGTCCGCACCGAAGCCGAGATTGCCGGTGGTCAGTGCGCCGCGGCCGATGCCAGGCCCGAGAATGCCTTCTACAGTCACCGCGCCAACGATTCCTGTGCCGCCCAGTGTGGCGTCTGTCTCGACAGAGACCGCTGTGTTGGCCAATGTTCCGTTGACCAGGAGCTGGCCGGAACTGGCCGTCCAGGTCTGCACGGAACTGTTCGTACCGGTCAGCGTCCAGGTTGCAGTGCCTTCCGAGCCCAGTGTCTCGAAATTGAAGATCTTCGACATGTCGAAGGAGCCGCTCGTATTTCCGCTCAGTCGAAGTGTATCCGTGCCGCCGCCAAAGATCTCACCATGGACGGTACCACCCTGGATATCGAGAAGGTTGGTGCCGGCTTCGAAATAGACTGCGTTGGCGCGGATTCCCGAAGCACTGAAACCGCCGGCAATCGAACCGCCCGCGGCAAGCGTCACCGAGATGTTCTGACCGAAAATTCCTTCTCCACCAAGGCCGTTGGTGCCGCTCGCGCTCGCTCCTGTTCCTCCCTTGCCGCCGTTACCACCGGCCACGGTTCCGGAAACGGTAAAAGAGACGGCGGCACTGCCGACGACATAGAGCCCTATGCCGCCACGTCCACCGCCTCCGCCATACCAAAGCTCCGATGTCCCGCCAGCCCCGCCATCGCCGCCCAGGACGCTCGACGAAAGGGTGCCGAGATTGCCCGTGCCCTCCAGAATGGCGCCATAGCCGCCGCCACCACCACCACCCCCGTCCCCGCTGTCAACAGACTGCGACGGGTTCGTGATGCCGGCTCCACCGGCCCCGCCGTTAGACCCCTGCGTCAGACCCGCCGGCAAGGCAGTGCCCTTGTAGCCGTGAACGCCACCGGTGCCGCCATCGCCGCCATACAGAGATGTCGCCGTTCCCCCGGCACCGCCGACCAGCCAGCCCGCGCCGCCACCGCCGCCTGAATAGTAGACGCTTGCGCCAGCACCACCGTTGCCGAAGGGATTGTTGGTGCCGCCTGTCCCGGGGTAGAGGGCAAAAGGACTCCCAGTGCCGCCGCCTATGATATCTGCCATGGAAACGCACTCCTCCCAATGTTGCCAACGTGGCGCGCCATAAAGGATTGGTCGCCGCGAGACCCTGCGTAGAGTGTCAACAAATTATGCGAAAATTGACGAAATGCAACCTGTCGATGCGTTCGGGCAGGTCGGCGAACCAGTCTGCCGGACCCGGAGAGGTTCAAGTAAAATTATGTCTTGAAGAAGCGGTGCCCGCCTGCCGGTCGAGCGCGCTATCCAGAGCGGCTCGATACCATTGGAAGGTCATTTTTTCCGGAAGGTCAGGTAGGCCGAGCTTCGCCCCTCGCGCTTTGCCTTGGCCTCATAGCGCGTGCTCGGCCAGCCCTATAGGGTGTCAGCCAGTCAGACGCGTTGCGGGCGAGCCATTCGAAACCACCGTGACGCTCCACGTGCTGAAGCGTCCAGTTGACATAGGTGTCGATGTCGGAAGCAAAGCAGAACAGGCCGCCCGGCTTCAGGACGCGATGAAAGCGCGAAAGATTGACGTCGGAAACAAACCGACGCTTCCAGTGTTTCCGCTTCGGCCATGGATCGGGGTAAAGCAGGTCGATCTGGTCCGGAATGTAAGCGATGGCAAGGTCTACCGGGCCGTCTTGCTTGCTGGACAAATCCCTGCCTGCATCCTATAAGGGAGACAATGAGAAAAACAATTTCTACAAACAGCGACGTTACCACCTACCAGATTCGCGCGGTTTATGACAACGAGACCATTCGCGTCTATCAGGCCTATTCCCACGAGATTGCCAATACAGCGATCGCCAATGGCACCTTCGTCAGTCCCCCTTTCAGCCTGACGCGGATGACATGGGTCAAGCCTTCCTTCCTCTGGATGATGTATAGATGCGGATGGGCGCAGAAAGACAGCGGCCAGGCGCGCGTACTTGCGATCGATATGTCACGAACCGGGTTCGACTGGGCGCTCGAGCATGCCTGCCTGAGCGCATGTCCTGCCCATGTCGCTCCAGAGGACTGGCGCCGCCGCAAGGATGCGTCGCCGGTTGTAGTGCAATGGGATCCGGAAAAGGATATTTTCCTGAAGCCGCTTGCCTATCGCTCCGTTCAGATCGGGATCGGCGCAAGCGCGGTCAAATCATATGTTCAGGATTGGATCAGGACGATCACCGACATCACGCCTCTGGCTAAGGAGATGGACCAACTCGTGAAAGCCGGACGCGTCGATGATGCGCTTGAGATGCTGCCGGACGAAAGGCCTTATCCGGCAAAACTCGATCATATCCTGCCGGTCGCTCCCCGTATCGACTAGGGGAGCGGTCAACCAGTTCAGACTTTTCTGAACGTCAGGTAGGCCGAGCTTCGCCCCTCGCGCTTTGCCTTGGCCTCATAGCGCGTGCTCGGCCAGCCCTTATAGGGTGTCAGCCAGTCAGACGCGTTGCGGGCGAGCCATTCGAAACCACCGTGACGCTCCACATGCTGAAGCGTCCAGTTGACATAGGTGTCGATGTCGGAAGCAAAGCAGAACAGGCCGCCCGGCTTCAGGACGCGATGAAAGCGCGAAAGATTGACGTCGGAAACAAACCGACGCTTCCAGTGTTTCCGCTTCGGCCATGGATCGGGGTAAAGCAGGTCGATCTGGTCGATCGAAGCAGCGGGGAGCCAGTCGAGAACTTCGGTCGCATCGTCATCATGGACACGGACATTCTGCAGCCCAGTCTCCTGCACCTTCGCAAGCAGCTTCGCCATCGAATTGACGAAAGGCTCGACGCCGATGAACCCGGTTCCTGTCTGTTCGGTCGCCCGATGGATCAGATGTTCACCGCCGCCGAAGCCGATTTCGAGCCGCATGGCTGTTGCGGGCACCGGGTAAAGGGAGGTGAGATCCGCCGGGGCAGGCTGCGCCAGGTCGAGACGGAGCGTTTCTAGCCCATCCTGCATCAACCGAGATTGCTGCTCGCGCAGGGGCTTGCCCTTGCGGCGGCCAAAAAAGGCTTCGGTGGAACGCGACTTGCGCGCTCCATCGGTCTTGCTGTCATTATCGTCCGTCACGCTGAGGCTTTCAGCGCCTCTTTGAGCGCCTTGACGAGATCGATCTTTTCCCAGGAGAAGGAGCCGTCGCGGCCCGGCTTACGGCCGAAATGGCCGTAGGACGAGGTCTTGGCGTAGATCGGCTTGTTGAGATTGAGGTGGCGACGAATGCCGGTCGGCGACAGGTCGATGACCTTGCGGATGGCGTCCTCGACCTGATCCTCGGTTACCTTCTTGCCGGTTCCATGCAGGTCGACATAGATCGACAACGGCTGCGCCACGCCGATGGCATAGGACAGCTGGATGGTGCAGCGATCGGCCAGTCCGGCTGCGACAACGTTCTTGGCGAGATAGCGGGCCACATAGGCGGCTGACCGATCAACCTTGGTTGTATCCTTGCCGGAAAAGGCGCCGCCGCCATGCGGAGCTGCGCCACCATAGGTGTCGACAATGATCTTGCGGCCTGTCAGGCCGGCATCGCCATCCGGGCCGCCGATCACGAACTTGCCGGTCGGGTTGATGTACCATTTGCAATCCGGTGCGATCGGCAGGTCGCCGAGCGCTTCGCGGATATAGGGCTCGACCACGGACCGAACTTTGGCAGAATCCCAGCTTGCATCGAGGTGCTGCGTCGAAAGAACGATCGAGGTTACGGCTGAGGGCTTACCATTGACATAATGGACAGTTACCTGGCTCTTGGCGTCGGGGCCAAGCTTGCCGGCATCGCCTTCGCCCTTGCGGCGCGCTTCCGACAGAAGCTGCAGGATCTTGTGGGCATAGTAGATCGGCGCCGGCATCAGGTCCGGCGTTTCGTTGCATGCATAACCGAACATGATGCCCTGGTCGCCGGCACCTTCTTCGCCCTGCTGGTCGGCGGCACTATCGACCCCCTGGGCGATATCGGCCGATTGCGAATGTAGGAGCACATCGATCCGCGCCGTCTTCCAGTGGAAGCCGTCCTGCTCATAGCCTATGTCGCGGATCGCCTTGCGGGCGGCAGCCTTGAACTTTGAGGGGTTGATATGTTCGACGCCATTCTTGTCGGTCTTCATCAGGCTGTGTGGTACCCGCACTTCGCCGGCAATGACAACACGGTTGGTGGTAGCCAGTGTTTCACATGCGATGCGCACGCTCCACGGATCTATGCCGGTCTTCAGAGCTTCCCGATAGACGAGATCGACAATCTCGTCGGATATACGATCGCAAACCTTGTCAGGATGTCCTTCGGAAACGGATTCACTGGTGAACTGGTAAGATGCACGCATGCGGGAATTCCCCTCAAAGAAATGGCTGCAAATTCTCTATTCATTTCGTGCGGGAAATACAAGGTAAGAAAGACATTCGCATATCTTTATATGATGCCGGGGTTTTCCCGTCAAACATCCCGAGCCCGCGGCCAAATTGAGGCGTCCGCGGGCTTGAAATCTTTGAGAGTTTTAGAGGGACTTGCGAATTCGACCGAAGGCCTCGGAGATTTCGTTGCCGAGAATTTTCAGCGCATCACCAACATCGGCAGCGCTTTTCTGCAGCTCGGCCTGACTCTGGAAATGCTGCCATTTCTGCTGCAGACCTTCCCATTCGTCCTGGGCATCCTTCGATCCGAGATGCGCCTTCAGCTTGATTTCGTCATAGGTCTGCTTGAGGTCATCGACCAGTTTGCTTACGTCCGCCATCGTCAATCTCCTTTTTCGACGAGATAAATGAGATGTAGGATCGCTGGCGCTTCGACAACAGTGTCGGCGGATAAAATTTCGACTGGTGATCGTATTTTTACGAAAAAAAACATCGGGCCGAATGGCCCGATGTTGTGATCACGGAGGACTGTGATTTGGTTATTCGGCTTCGGCGTCTGCCGCCAGTGCCTTGACCAGATCAACGATCTTGCGACGGACCTTCTGGTCGGAAATCTTGACGAACGCGCGATTGAGCTGCAGTCCTTCGGAGGACGACAGAAAGTCGACCACGTAGTTGGAGCTCGATGCTTCCGCCATGCCGGCCGGCGTATTGGCCGGATTGCCGTCAGGCGCATCTTCGAAGAAGAAGGAGACCGGAACATTCAGGATGCCGGAGATTGCCTGCAAGCGGCTGGCGCCAACACGATTGGTGCCCTTCTCATACTTCTGGATCTGCTGGAAGGTGATGCCAAGGCTTTCTCCGAGCTTTTCCTGGCTCATGCCGAGCATGGTACGGCGCAGCCTGATCCGACTTCCGACGTGGATGTCAATCGGGTTCGGCTTTTTCTTATTCTCTATCATAACGCTTTCCTGTCGATTGCACATGTCCGGGTGTGGAAGCGCCAGTTAGCGTCACCCAAACGCTGCGTTGTACACTCATTTCCGGCGGACTTCACTTTAGCGCGTGTTCGCCTGTGCTTTCTACTATGCATTTTTAGGGGTTTTTGGTCAATTGCGATTGAAAATAAAACTAACGCGGGAGAAAAGCAGTGTCGCAAAAATGAGCAGCTCGATCAACCCGAAGTTAAGAAAGCGAGTTCTTTCATGCAGAATCGGTAAAATTTTGTGCGGGATTGGACCATCCACGAACCCCTTGACCTGATAATCGAGCCCCTTCAGTAACTCGCCATAAGGATTTATGATCGCGGAAATTCCGCTGTTGGAGTTCCGAATCAGTCCAACTCCGAATTCGACGGCTCGAATCCGGGCCTGCTGGAAATGTTGGTAGGGTCCAGATGAGTTGCCGAACCAGCCGTCGTTGGTCACATTGACGATCGCATCCGCCCTCTCGTTCACATCGCTTGACAGTTCCGGAAAAACGACTTCGTAGCAGATCAGCGGCCAGAGCTTGAGTCCCGCGGGCGTTGTCAGCAGCTGGCGGTTCGTCGCCGCCGAGTAGCCGCCGGGCATATCGGCTGCGATCGCCGTTAACCCTATCTTGGACCAGAGTGTTTCAAGCGGCAGATACTCGCCAAAGGGAACCAGGTGCACTTTGTCGGCGGCACCGATGATCTGTCCCTGGGAGTCGATCATGTAGATAGAGTTGTAGAAGCGCGGATTGTCGATCGCATTGTCGCTTTCCACCCGAACGGCACCGGCAATCAGGATCTGGCCGTCCGACAGCGTATCGGCGATCTTTGAAAGCGCGTCGGGATTGCGGGTCAGAATGAAAGGGATCGATGTTTCGGGCCACAGGATAATATCAGGGACCTTGCCTCCTGCCGGCGGGGGCTCGCGCGTAAGCGCAAGATGCTCTTCGAAAATCCGGCCTCGCTCGGAATCATTTATCTTTGCGGCCTGGTCGATCATCGGCTGCACGATCCGCACCACCGGTGCCGCGGCAAGCTGGGTGCTTTCCGGTTCGCGGAAGTTGAGGCGATAGGCCCCGTAGCCGAGATGCGCCCCCAACAGCAGCATGGCGACAATAAACGCCCAGGAACTGCGACGACCGCCGACGAGCAATCCCGGCGAGGCGAAGATGAAAACCGCGATGACATTCATCAGCAGACTGCCGGTCAGGAACACCGATTGCATCATCAGCGGAAACGGCATCAGGGCCTGACCGATCGCATTCCACGGAAAACCCGTTAGGACGAAGCCGCGCAGCCACTCCATGAGGCCGAAAGCCGCTGCCAGCGAAAACAGGCGCAATCCGCCATCGGTCCAGAACAGGCGTGCCAGCATGGTGGCCAGCCCATAGAAAATCGCGAGATAGGCAGGAAGTCCGAAGATTGCGAGCGGCAGCGCCCAGGCATATTCATCCGCCTCCACCAGAAGCGCGTTAGCCGTCCACCAGAGGCCTGCAACGAAATAGCCGAGACCGAATGCCCAGCCGACAAGGAAAGCCGGCATGTTGCGGCCGATGATGCCGGAGGAGGGATTGCCCACCGCACCTTCCAGCAACCAGAGCAGGACGGAAAAGGAAACGAATGCCGCTATGAAGAGATTGACGGGTGCGAGGGCCAGGGCAGCAAAGGCGCCGAAGACGAAAGCCAGCCCGAACCTGTACAGGCCCGAACTCAATGTCATATGGGCCGCAATTCGCTCCATAAAACCGCCTCACAATACCGCGAATCATCAATTCGCCAGTTTTGCAGGATTTTAGCGATTTTGTCGCGACTGCAGCGCATGTGGCGGCTCATTGAGTGACAATTAACGCTAGCGCGAGATTTCCTGCTGCTGGTCCGGCAATTTAGCTGCGGATTAACGACCAGCAAGGCAGGTGTGGTGTAATGGACCTGGCATTGGAATGTGCCAGAATGGGGAATAGCCGCACGATCGGTCTGTCCCGAATTGAGGAGCATATGATGACAAGCAACCTGATCGTTCCTGTGATCCTGGCCGGAGGCAAGGGAACACGACTTTGGCCGATGTCGAGGTCGCAACGCCCCAAGCAGTTCCTGGCGCTCACCGGCGATCTCAGCCTGTTTCAGATGACCTTGAAGAGGCTCTCTGACCCCAGCCGTTATGCCAAGCCCATCGTGGTCACCAACTCCGACTATCGCTTCCTCGTCGCCGAACAGGCGCAGGAAGCCGGCGTCGAACTGGCCGATGTGGTTCTGGAACCGGTGGCCCGCAACACGGCTGCTGCAATAGCAGCAGCAACGATCATTGCGGCCAAGGACGGCCCGGCGCTCGTTCACATCCTGGCATCGGATCACAATATCGTGGTCGATGAGGCCTATATCACCGCCATCGATACAGCAGCTGCCGCTGCGCGTGCAGGCCGGCTCGTTACCTTCGGCATCACGCCGACGTCTCCAGCCACCGGCTTCGGCTATGTCGAGGCGGGTGCGCGCGAGGAAACCGGTGCCCATCAGGTCAAGCGCTTTGTGGAAAAGCCGGATGAAGATCGCGCCAAGGCGATGATCGAAAGCGGCAATTTCTACTGGAACTCGGGCATGTTCCTGTTCGATTCCACCGTCTTTCTCGACGAGTGCAAGGCGCTGGCGCCGGATGTGCTGGCTGCAGCCGAAGCGGCCGTGAAGGCAGCCCGTGAGGATCTCGATTTCATTCGTCTGGGCGAAAAGGAATTCGCGGCCTCGCCGAACATTTCGGTCGATTATGCGATCTTCGAAAAGACCTCGCTGGCCTCGGTGGTTCCGTCGCCGATCCGCTGGTCCGATCTCGGTGCCTGGGACGCTGTCTGGAAGGAAAGTGCTGCCGATGAGGCCGGAAACGTCACGCGCGGTCCGGTCGATCTCTTCAACACCACCAAATCCATGGTCGTGTCGGAAAGCATGCATGTCGCCGTCAACGGTCTCGACGATGCGGTCGTGATCGCCACCGAAGATGCGATCTATGTCGGCAAGCTATCGGACGCGCAGGATGTCGGTCGTGTGGTCAAGGAGATGATGCGCAACCCGGCCACCATGAAGCTCACGGAAGAACATCGCACGAGCTACCGGCCCTGGGGTGGATACTCGTCTGTTCTGGTCGGCGAGCGTTTCCAGGTCAAACGGCTGTTCGTCAAGCCGGGCAAGCGCCTGTCGCTGCAGAAACATCACCACCGGTCGGAACACTGGATCGTCGTGCGCGGTACCGCCGAAGTCCAGATCGGCGACAAGACCCAGATGCTGCGGGAAAATGAATCGGTCTATATCCCGCAGGGCGAGGTGCATCGCCTGTCCAATCCTGGCAAAATCCTGCTCGAACTCGTGGAAGTGCAGACCGGCTCCTATCTCGGCGAAGACGATATCATTCGCCTTGAAGATACGTTCGGCCGTACCTGACCGGGCGACAACCGAAAAAGAGTCCGGCGGAGTGCTTGCTCCGCCGGCCTTTTTGTTTCAGCGCCCGACGCGGCGGCTGCCCGGATGCATCGTCTTGCCGAGAATGGCGTCGTCACGACCGATCACATGCAGCGAGGACCCGACGATCAGCGGATCGGGCTGTTCCACCGCACCGGTCTCGCCATCCTTCTCGTAGGGCAGGGCGTTGAGGAAATGCCGCATGCAGTTGACGCGGGCCCGCTTCTTGTCGTCGGATTTCACGATCGTCCAGGGCGAATCCGCCGTATCGGTAAAGAAGAACATCGCCTCCTTTGCCTCGGTATAGTCGTCCCACTTGTTGAGCGATGCCTTGTCGATCGGCGACAGTTTCCATTGCTTGAGCGGATCGGTTTCGCGGGCCTGGAAGCGCCTGGCCTGCTCTTCCCTTGTCACGGAGAACCAGTACTTGAAGAGACGGATGCCGGACCGCACCATCATCCGTTCCAGATCAGGAGCAGACCGCATGAATTCGAGATAGTCGTTGGGTGAACAGAAGCCCATGACCCGTTCGACGCCGGCGCGATTATACCAGGAGCGGTCGAAGAACACGATCTCGCCTGCCGACGGCAGATGTTCGATGTAGCGCTGGAAATACCACTGTGTCCGCTCGCGTTCCGACGGCTTCTCGAGAGCCACCACGCGGGCACCGCGCGGATTGAGATGTTCCATGAAGCGCTTGATCGTACCGCCCTTGCCGGCAGCATCGCGTCCTTCGAACAGGATGACGATCTTCTGGCCGGTTTCCTTGACCCAGTATTGCGCCTTGAGCAGTTCCACCTGCAGGCGGCTCATCTGATCCATGTAGATCTTGTTGGAGAGCCGGTTCTTGTAAGGGTATTCGCCAGTTTCGAATGTATGGCGAATGGCCTCGGGATTTTTGCGCAGCGATCTGAGATCCATGATCCGCTGCTCGGCAAGCTCTTCGGTCGCCGCCTGTTCCACCGGAATGGGTTCCGACGGGACGGGTTCAACCATGGGCGCCGCAATCAAATCGCTGACCGGCGCGGTATCCGAAGTCTCAGTCGCACCAATGCTTGCTGCAACCGGCTGGTTTTCGTCATTGGAAATGGTCGTCGTATCGATCTTCTGGTCCACGCTTGCCTCCGTTCCGTTACCCTGAAAGGAGGTTAGCGCGGAACGCCGCGTCCGCCTTGATCGACGTCAAGAACATCCGAAAATTCTAAACGAGGTCAGGCCTTTCAGCCCGCTGTTCCATTCCGCACATAGTCGCGCGGGGAACTGCCCAGCATGCGCCGGAACATGGTGGTGAAAGCGGCGATATTCTCGTAGCCGGCATCCATGGCGACGGTTGTGACAGCCTCTCCTGCGGTCAGGCGGGGCAGGGAGGCGAAGATGCAGGCCTGCTGGCGCCAGGTCACGAAACTCACGCCCGTCTCGCTGCGGAAGAGCCGGGTGAAGGTGCGGCGGCTCACACTCATGCGATCGGCCCATTCGTTTATTTCCGACCGTGCCGCCGGGGTCCGGAGAAAATCCCGACAGAGGGCGGCAAGACGCGCATCGCCCGGAAAGGGCAGCCCCAGCGGTCGGTCCGGCAGGTGAAGGATCTCGTCGAGCAGGAGTTGGCGGATGAGATGCTTCCGACGATCGGTCGATGGTCTGGCGTCCTCGTCGACCAGTTCGGCAATCAGGCTCGAGGCAAGTGCGGTGACCTCCACCACTCTTGGCACCGGGGCGGCAAGCGCATCCGCCGCCACATAGATCGAGTGCATTTCAACCGGCCCCATCGTCTCGGAGGAATGTTCAAGCCCGGCTGGAATGATCAGCCCGTGGCCCGGCGGTATCATCCAGCGACCCTCGGCGGTGCTCACCACCACCACGCCGGCGCGCGCGCACCAGATCTGGATCCGGGAATGGCTGTGGAGCGGCACCCTGTGGCCACCGGCATAAAGGCGCCGCAGCGCCAGAACCGGGTCATTGGCACCTTCGATCAGCACGAGGCTGTGTTCATGGTCGGCTTGCGGCTGAATGTTGCCGCGTGTCAGGTCCACCGATCGCATTTGGCCCACTCTCGAAAAAAGAAGACCAAATCACAAAAGCAGGCCAGCGGCAATCGGTGTAGGACAGCTAAAAACACCGCCAATGCGCGGTGATGGAGAGGAAATGCCATGGCCAACGTAGCCGCAGCGGATTTCAACCCGCATCGTACGACCTTTGCGATCATCGCAGCCGCCAGCTTCTGCCACATGCTCAATGACATCATGCAGTCGCTGCTGACGTCGCTCTATCCGCTGCTCAAGCAGAACTATGCGCTCGATTTCATGCAGATCGGACTGCTGACCTTCGCCTTCCAGGTCACGGCCTCGCTCCTGCAGCCAGCTGTCGGATATGTAACGGATCGCTGGCCGATGCCCTATTCGCTGCCGACCGCGATGCTCTCCACCTGCGCCGGCCTGATCACCCTTGCCTTCGCGCACAGTTACCCGGTTCTGGTCATCGGAGCGTGCCTGATCGGCATCGGCTCGGCCATCTTTCATCCGGAAGCCTCGCGCGTTTCGCGTCTCGCCTCGGGCGGTCGGCATGGAATGGCGCAATCCTTCTTCCAGGTGGGCGGCAATACCGGCACGGCCATCGGTCCGTTGCTTGCGGCCTTCATCGTCATTCCGCGCGGGCAGGAAAGCCTGAGCTGGTTCTCGATGATCGCGCTCCTGGGCTTTGCCGTCCTGTCCTGGGTCAGCCTCTGGTACAGCCGTCATCGCCGCAGCAATGCCGGGCGCGCACCGGCCAGCCGGACCCTGCCATTCTCGCGCAACAAGGTGCTTGCGACCCTCATCGTGCTCGTGATCCTGACGGCGACCAAGAACGCCTATATTGCCAGCCTGTCGAGCTATTTTACCTTCTACTCGATGGACAAATTCGGCATCGACCTGCAGCATGCCCAGGTTCTCCTGTTCCTGTTTCTTGGTGCCTCGGCTGCCGGCGTCGTGCTCGGTGGACCGATCGGGGACCGCTTCGGCTCGATCGTCGTCATCTGGCTTTCGATCCTCGGCGTCATCCCGTTCGCGCTCCTGCTCCCCTATGCCAACCTGTTCTGGACATCGGTCCTGGTGGTGGTCATCGGCTTTGTCTTTTCTTCGGCTTTTTCGGCAATCGTCGTCTTCGCGCAGGAACTGGCGCCCGGCCGTGTTGGGCTGATTGCCGGTCTCTTCTTTGGCTTCGCCTTCGGCTTCGGCGGGATCGGAGCTGCGGTTCTCGGCGTCTTTGCCGATCGCGAGGGCATCGAGTTCGTCTACAAGGTCTGCTCCTACATGCCGTTGCTCGGGCTTCTCACCATCTTCCTGCCAAGAATTCCCCGCCACGGTTGATACCGTTGCGATTTGCCCGGGCTGGCCTCTGTCGGTCCGGGCTTTTTTCTTGTGGGGATCCGAAAAAAAACGTTCGGAGCCAGGAACAAAACAGTCTGATCTGCGTTTCAGATCCCAGCAGCCTAGATCCGGCTGGGGCGCCTCGGCCATTGGCCAATCAGGGATGCGACGTGGAACGCTATCGCTACAACGATCTTCCGACGAGCCAAAGGCTCGCCTATGTGCTGTTCTGCCTGTTGGCGATCGGCGCCATCCTCTATGTCGGCCAGTCTGTCCTCATTCCCATCGCCGTGGCCGCCTATCTTGGCATGCTGCTCTCGATCCCGGTCTTCCGGCTTCAGACTTACGGCGTGCCCAAACGGCTCGCGATCCCCGTCGTCGTTACTTTGGCGGCGGTCGTCTTGTCGGGCGCGGTTCTGGCCTTTCTGGCCGGCGCCAACAGTCTTGCGAGCGATCTGCCGATCTATGAACAGAAGATCCGCGCCAAGTTTCAGGCTTTGAAGGATGGGCTCGATCCGTCAGGTCCGGTCTATCGGCTGTCGGAACTGGTCGCGAAGGCGGGTTCGGATGCCGCCAGTCGCGGTGGGTCGGAAAAGGAAGCCTTCTTCGGTAGCGGTCTGCTCGATGCCATGTTGGCGATCGTACCGACCATGGCTCATCTCATCGCCCAGTTCGGCATTGTGATGCTGCTGGTGCTGTTCTTCCTTTCCTACCGGGAAGACCTGCGCAATCGCCTTATTTCGGTTCTGTCGCCTCTCGAGATCGGACGTGCGACAGCCGCGATCGCCGAAGCCATGCAGCGTCTGGTCCGGCTCTTTGCCACCCAGGTCGTCATCAATCTCTCAGCGGGTGCGGCCATCGGCCTCGGTCTTTATGTGATGGGCATTCCGCAGGCGGCATTCTGGGGCGTGCTGACAGCGATTCTTCGCTTCATGCCCTATCTTGGCTCGATCCTCGCGGCAGTCTTTCCGGTGCTCGTGGCCGCCGCAATGGGTGACGGATGGATGCTGGCCCTTGGCGTTCTCGCCATGATCCTGGCGATCGAAATGCTGTTTGGCCACATGATCGAACCTTTGTTCTTCGGATCGATGACAGGCCTGTCACCGCTTGCGATCGTGATCGCGGCAATCTTCTGGACGTCGATGTGGGGGGCGGTCGGGCTGGTACTGGCCGTTCCGCTGACGATCGCCTTTTCGATTCTGGGTCGCTACATTCCCGGCTTTGAATTTGCTGAGAAACTGCTCGGCCAATCACGCCCGCTGGGACCGGATCTCAGGCTCTACCAGCGTTTGCTCGCCGAGGATTTTCTTGAAGCCTCCCTGATCGTCGAGGGCGAAGTTGAGCGGCTTGGCGCCGAGACGTTTCTGGAAGAGGTTGCGGCACCGGCACTGGCCCGTTGCTGCGAGACCTGGCGCGAGGGCGGGCTGGATCGCGCGCAACTCGAAAACATCCTGATGCATTTCCATGGTCTTTGTCAGGCGGTTTTCGGTTCGGCCAAACCCGATGGAGCGGTGTTGCTTCTTCATTCGGGGCAACCGGAAGACCGCGCCGCATCGATCATCCTTTCTGCCCTTCTGTCTGCTTCCGGAATTAGCCATGCACTGACCTCTATCGGCTACGGCGGATCGTTACAGACGGTGGAAGACGTGGTCGAGGCGCACGTTCTTTGCCTCTGTTTCATGAACGCTCCGTCGGCGGCCAAATCCGCCTATTTTGCTCGCCGCCTGGCTAGCGTGCCGAAGCAGGTTGACCGGCTCTCCATGGCATTGGAGACTGGCCACAACGAGGCTGGTGTTCTGACTGCCGAGAATGCCTGCCGGCGGATCAAGGCCCGACTTGCAATTCTTGCCGAAGTGGAACCGGCCGGCGATGCCGGAGCGCTATCGCTTGTCGCAAGCAACAAGAAGAATGGAGAGAGTGCCTGACCATGCTGAATTCGAGCCGGCGCACATTCGTGCGCAGCACTGTGACTGCTCTCGTCCTGGGATCGACCTTTCTTTTGGCAATGACAAGCGCCAACCTTTATCTCGTCTTCAAGAGCCAGGAGGTGGCGAACCATGCCATTCTGGCGCGTGATGTACGCCGTGCCGCCGCCGATCTTCTCGATGCCGTGCAGGCGGCCGAAAGCGGCCAGCGCGGCTATGTCATCACAAGGGATCCTCAATTCCTGACACCTTACAGGGAATCGATCGGCCGCATGCCGGGCCGGCTGCAGACACTCGAAGATGCAATCAAGGCCGCGGCTGACGTGCTTCCCGAGGTCAAGATGGACCGCGTCCATCTTCTTATCGAGAAGAAGGTCGCCGAACTTGATCGGACGATCGATTGGGTCGAAGCCGGAAATCTGTCCGAGGCGATCAAGGTCATCAATGATGCAAGCGGCTTGCGTCTGATGAACGAGATCCGGACCGATCTCGAATTTTCCATCCGTATGGCGGACGATCGCACCCAGGAAAATCTCGACTGGCAGACATCCCTGGCAGACATCCTGAAATTCGTCACCGCCGTGGGCTTCGCGACGCTGGTTGCGCTGATCGGCGCATCCGCTCATATCATCAGTCGCTTTGTCCGCGAGATGTTCAATGCCTGGCAGGTTGCAGATCAGGTCAATCAGTCGCTCGAGATCCGCGTGCGGGAACGGACCCAGGATCTCATGGCTGCCAATGAAGAGATCCGCAGTTTCGCCCATATTGTCACCCACGACCTCCGGGCGCCGCTCGTCAATATCATGGGGTTCACTTCCGAAATGGCGAAGGATTCCGACTTTCTCGCCGACAAGGTCGAGCAGTTCGAAGGCACCGATGAGGAGAAACAGCGGGTTCGTGAAATCCTGACCGAGGATCTGCCGGAATCGATCGGGTTCATTCGCGCCTCGAGCACCAAGATGGATGGACTGATCAATGCCATCCTGAGAATCTCTCGTGATGGCCAACGGTTGCTGAAGATGGAAACAATCGACCTCGGCGCGCTGATCGAGCGCTCGGTCGAAACGGTCCGGCATCAGATCGATGCTGCCGATGGCGAAATCTCCGTGGATAGCGGCAATCTGAAGATCACCAGCGACCGGATGTCGCTCGAGCAGGTGCTCGGCAACCTTTTGGACAATGCGGTCAAGTATCGCGACAAGACGCGACCACTGCGGATCAACGTTCGCGCGCGTGCCGTGTCATTCTCCCATGTGGAGATTTCGGTCTCTGACAATGGGCGTGGCATCGCCCCGAAAGATCATGAGCGGGTCTTCGAACTGTTCCGTCGCTCCGGCAAGCAGAACGAACCCGGGGAAGGGATCGGGCTTGCTCATCTCAGAACCCTGGTGCGTAATCTTGGCGGCAATGTGCGGCTTGAATCAGCGCTGGGACAAGGTGCAACTTTCGTGATACGCCTTCCTAAAAAGGGGCAGGCTAATCAACACCATATGGAAAGCAGGCAGGTATGAAGGCCAACCAGAAGCAGGTGACCATCGTCATGGTCGAAGATGACGAAGGCCATGCGCGCCTCATCGAAAAGAACATTCGTCGTGCGGGCGTTTCCAACGAAATCATGGCGTTCGACAATGGAACCGATGCGCTTAGCTATATTTTCGGTCGTGCCGAAGAACGGGAGGAGGGGGCGAACGAACGTTATCTCCTGATCCTTCTCGACCTCAATCTGCCGGACATGTCAGGAATTTCGATCCTCGAACAGCTCAAGTCCGATCCGGCCACCAGACGCCAGCCCGTGATCATCCTGACCACCACCGACGATGAGCGCGAGATCCAGAAATGTTATGATCTCGGTGCGAATGTCTATATCACCAAGCCGGTCGATTATGACGGATTCGCCTCGGCAATCCGGCAACTGGGCCTCTTCTTTGCTGTCATGCAGATTCCGTAAGGCCGGCGCGCATGGCCAGAACATTGCTCTATATCGATGACGATGCCGCTCTTGCTGTTCTCGCTGCGCGCAAACTCAAGGCTTCCGATTTCATCATTACCCATGCGGCGGATCCGGAGGAGGCGATTAGTCTTCTCAAGGCCGGCACATTCGACGCGATCACGCTTGATCACTATATGGATGGTGTGACCGGGCTCGATTTCCTGTCGCAAGCGCGAGATATGGAATTGCCGCCGGTGGTCTATGTTACCGGCTCAGACGATGCGAGTATTGCGGTTGAGGCTTTGAAAAATGGTGCGACCGACTATTTCATCAAGTCGACGGGCGATGAGTTCTGGCCGCTTCTTGCCAATGTCGTGGAACAGGCCATTGAAAGCGCGGCTCTCAAGCGGGCGAAGGCGCAGGCGGATCGCGAAATCGTGCTCGCCAAGGAGCGGGCCGAAATCCTTCTGGCCGAAGTCAATCACCGCGTCGCCAACAGTCTTGCCCTGGTTGCCTCCCTCATCCGCCTACAGATTTCGTCAGAACCGGATCAGGCCGTGAAGGCGGCCCTGATGGAAACCCAGGCCCGTATCAATGCGGTCGCCGGGATGCATCGAAGCCTTTACACCTCCGATGACGTCCGCGTCGTCGACCTCGACATCTATCTCGAGCGGCTGGTCAACGAATTGCGCGGTTCGATGGGCGAAAGCGAGAGCGACCGGCCGATCGATATCGAACTCGATGCGGTCCAACTCCCCTCGGACAGGGCGGTCTCGGCCGGCATGATCGTTACCGAACTGATCACCAATGCCATCAAATATGCCTACCCCGATGGCAGCCATGGCCGCATCGCCATCGGTCTGAAAGTCGTCGATGCCGAAAACGCGCTTATCGTGGTCGAGGATGATGGCGCGGGTATGCCGGAAGACGGCAAGCCGAAGGGAACCGGGCTTGGCACCCGGATCACGCGTTCCATGGCTGCGACGATCGGCAACGGTATCGACTATATTCGCAAGGAGCGTGGAACCAGGGTCGAGGTTCACCTGACCCTGGTCTGATATCAGGCGACTGGAAACGAGCGCCGTGTCACCGCGGCAATCGTGCCGCTCGGGGCAAAATCCCCCTCATCCTCGACGCCGAGAAGTTCAGCCAGCCGTTGGCGAGCGCGGTTGACGCGGCTCTTGATCGTGCCGATCGCGCAGCCGCAGATCTCGGCCGCTTCCTCATAGGAAAATCCAGAGGCACCCACCAGAATGATCGCTTCGCGCTGGTCCGCCGGCAACTGGTCGAGCGCGTTCTTGAGATCTTTCAGATCAGCAACACCATCCTGCTCGGGTATGACTGCGGCCTGCCCTGTGAAGAAGCCGTCAGAATCCTGCACCTCGCGTCCGGCCTTGCGCATCTGGGAGAAAAACTCGTTGCGCAGGATGGTAAAGAGCCAGGCCTTTATGTTGCTGCCCGGATCGAATGAGCCCTTTGCAGCCCATGCCTTGAGAACGCAATCCTGAACCAGATCGTCGGCGCGATCGGCTCTGCCTGTCAAGCTCACGGCAAAGGCTCTGAGGTTGGGGAGGCAGGCGATCATCGCGCGCTTGAAATCGAACGGCGTGTCGGTCGTCGTCACCGGCGCGTTCATTCGGCACCTTTTCCAGTAGCAGCCGCCTTGGCCTCGGCTGCATCGAGCTTCTCGAGCAGATCGAGGAAGGCTTCAGGAATTTGCTGATCCTCGATCGATGCATAATAGGCTTTGAGCAAATCGGGTATCTGTCGGCTTTGGGCTGTCGATTGAGCCTCTGCTTGAGATGAGTTCTTTTCCTTTGCCATCCGGCGCTCCGCTTCCCTGACTTCATACATGCAAGTGGTCGATCATCAACGCATGACGACGCCCATAGTTCCATCCAAATGAAGAAAAAAATCTTTCGCGAAAATGCGAGAAAAACCCGTCGTTCTGGAACCATATCCCAAAACAATGCGTTGTTGAGGCAGACGTTTCGAAAAACAGGAGAATATCATGCTTTACTATGCTCTCGCATTCCTGGTCGTCGCCATCATTGCAGGCGTTCTGGGCCTTTCGGGCATTGCCGGTGCATCGGCCGGTATCGCCAAGATCCTGTTCCTGATCTTCATTGTGATGTTCCTCGTCAGCCTTGTGGTTGGCGGCTTGCGTCGAATGTAAGCGGAACTTTTTTCGGCGTGACGCGTTATCAATGAGCAGGCTGGCCGGTTCCCCTTGTGGCCACCTGCAACAGGGACGACCCGCCATCGTCCCGAAAGGGAATCCCGGTTCCGCCCCCGGGATTCCCTTTTCTCCCCGGAGCTGCCTGTCAGCGCGGGGTCAGGGGTAAAGATCAGAAACACACTTCCCTGAAGGAAGCCGGTGCAATCGGCTGCCGCAGGAAAACTATCGAAAGGCATGACCATGAGAACGATTTTGCTTTGGTTGATCGGTGTTCCGATCCCCGTGATTATCCTGCTCTATTTCATGGGTTGGTACTGATTGTTGCCAGCCTCCTAAACGACAGTCAAAAGGAAGGAAGTGCCATGAGCCTCTCCAAACCCACCGATGCCATCAAGAAGATCAACAGTCATCTCTCCGCTGGCCAGGAAGATATTGCCGCCAGCATCGAGAAACTGCGCCAGGATCTCGCCGAACTCGCAAGCTCGATCCAGAAATCGGGCAGCGACAAGACGAGCGAGTATCGCGAAAGCCTCGAAGGACTGATCGACGGCCTGTCGGAGACGACGCGTTCTTTCGCTGCTTCGTCGCGCAAGCAGGCTGTCCGGATTGAAGGTGACCTTCTCAAGAAGGTCTCGGATCATCCCTATCACGCGCTTGCTATCGCCGCCGGCGCCGGTGCCTTGCTGGCACTGCTGACAAACCGGGGTGGCCGATGAGCCTCGTTCTGGCGGCCATAGGCAATCTGTTCCGTCAGCGCATCGTCGGGGCGGGATGGGTGATCGGAGTGGTGGCGCTCGCTGCTTTCTCCGGGCTCATCGCGCTCGGCTGGGTGGCGGCCGCTCTCATGGTTCTGCTTGCAGAAAGCTATGGAACGGTGGTCGCCAGTCTGATCATGGCCGGGGGCTTTGCTCTCCTGGCTCTCATACTGCTCATCGTTGGCGCTGTCCTGCGCGCACGTGCCAGACAGCGGGCGCGCCAGCTCGCGATGATCCAGGGGGCCGCAGCCCTTGCGCCGGCGCTTCTCAGGGCCAATCCGGTCGCGACCCTCGCGCTCGTTGCCGCCGCTGCCCATATCCTCGCTCGGCGGATCTGAACGTCTCTATGCGGCAAGCCAGCCGAGGCAGGTTGATGCCAAACCAAGGAGAATGACCATGATGCGCACTTACCAGAACCAGGACATCCACAAGCTTGTCCATTCGCGGACGCTCGGCCAGCGGACCGTCGTCAAGAAACTGCTCGCGATGCGGGATCTTGCCGAAGCCGAGCAGCGGGCAGCAAGCGAGGCACCAATGATTCCCGATGACGGACAGAATGCCGATCTCCGCGAGATCGAACTGGCCCTTCAGGATGTTGGTTACAAGCCCGCATAATGCCCGGCCCGGAGATGTTCCCCACCCATCTCCGGGCAAACTTTTTTTAACTGTTGATGGAACCAGACCCGAGTTGCAGCGTTTATAGTCCGGTACAGGCAACAGCGCCTGTTATAGATCGGGGAATTTCATGCCGCTGACCACTCGTATTGCACCGCATCTTCCGATGCTCCGCCGTTTCGCCCGCGCTTTTACCGGTTCGCAGACATCAGGGGATGCCTATGTCGTGGCCACGCTCGAGGCCCTGATTGCCGATGTCGGCATCTTCCCGCAGGCTTCGTCGGATCGCGTGGCGCTTTTCAAACTTTTCCATTCGATCGTCCGCACCGTTCCGATCGAGATCGATGCCGATCCCGATGCCGAGGGATGGGAGCGTCTTGCTGCCCGCAATCTTGCGAATCTGCCGACCAACGCCCGCATGGCCTATCTGCTGCGCCATGTCGAGGAATTCCGGCCGAAAGAGATCGCCGAAATCCTCGATATCGAAGGCGAGGGCATTGAACTTCTTCTCGCCGAAGCCGCCGAAGATATTGCCGGCCAGATTGCTACGAAGATCATGATCATCGAGGATGAGCCGTTGATCGCGCTCGACATCGAACAGACGGTCAGCGAGCTCGGGCATGAAGTGACCGGCATTGCCCGCACCCGGTCGGAAGCGGTGTCCCTGTTCGGTCGCACCAGCCCGGGTGCCATTCTCGCCGATATCCAGCTTGCCGATGGCAGCTCGGGCATCGATGCTGTCAACGATATCGTCAAGGATACGCCGGTTCCGGTCATCTTCATCACCGCGTTCCCGGAACGTCTCCTGACCGGCGAGAAAGCCGAACCAACCTTCCTTCTGACCAAGCCCTACCAGCCCGACATGCTCAAAGCTTTGTTGAGCCAGGCATTGTTCTTTGATCTGGTTGCGCGCAGGCATGGAGCCTGAGGAAGGTCATTCGCCGTGGTCAACCGTTTTGCCTGGCATCGCCCCGGCCTCGATGAAGTGCAGCTCAGCGCCTACCTGATCAATGCACTGCTGGACATGGGTGCATGCCTCATTCTGCAGGATGATGCGCTCGATTATCTATGCGTGACCAACCTGCCGCCCGTGTTCAGGGTGCCGGCAGATGCGCCTCCCACCGATCTTGGCATCTTTGGCCAGGTGATCGCCGATCGCCTGGCCTCCGCGCGCAAGACGCTCGGAGAGGGTCTCGGGCCGCATAGTGTCGAGATCGACCATGAAAGCGGCCAGGTTTTCGAAGTGCGCCTGTTCTGCAACAGGTCGAGCGAGGGCAGGGCGCAATATATCACCATCGTTCGTGACAGGACGGCGGAGCATCGCGCGAACCATGCGATGAACAACCTGCTGCTGGAAATCAATCATCGCTCGAAAAACATGCTGGCGGTGATCCAGAGCATCGCAAACCAGACCGAAAGGCATGTCACCGATATCGCCCTGTTCTCTCGCAGGCTGCGCGGACGCATCCAGTCGATTGCACGCACGCAGGATCTTGTGACCAATTCCGGTTGGCGCGGCGCCCGGCTGGCCGATGTTGTTGCAGGCGAGCTCAGGAGTGGCCGCATGCAGCGCTTTGCCACAGCCAAACTCGAGGGCGCCGACATCGTGCTCTCGGCCGAAGCCGCCATGCATGTGGGGCTGGCCCTGCATGAGCTTGTGGTATTGGCCGAAGAGGCGGGTGGTGCTGACGGCAAGCCGCCAAAAATCCACTCCCGGCTTGAAGATGGTGGCCGCCAGGTTGAGTTCCGCTGGGAGGATTGCGGGTCTGGCGGCGTCTCGCTTGGCCGCGAAGATTTCCAGCTCGTGCGGCTGCTTCTGCAGCGGATCGTCCCGCAGGCGCTCTCCGGCAGCGGTGTGCTCGACGAAACGTCGGATGGACGCTTCGTCTATCAGTTGTCTTTCCCCCTTGCCTGAAAAATACGCCCGGTCACACGGGCGTTAATTTTTTTGGAACCTTTTTGCCGGCCGGCGCGTTTTACAGACAGGAAAACCGGCAAGAAAGGGAGCCGATCATGTCGATTGCTCTGGGCTTTATGGTTCTGATTTCCTGCTCCGATGATCTCGGCCGCTGCCAGGCCGAACCGTTGACGAGCCCCTATTTCGCCTCCAAGCAGGAATGCGACGAGGCACTGGAAGACAATATGCTGAATGTAGGCGCACCGCAGATTTTTGGTGCCTGCCTCAAGGTCGCAGACCGGTCGGTGACGATGTCGGATCTGACCTGGCGGATCGATAGCCAGGGCGATTTGGTGGTGGTTCCGAACCATACACGCGGATCGATGCTGGTCGCTTCGCGCTAAACAAGTCTATTCGGGCAATCCCGCCCTTCCAATCCATAGGTTCACCATGAACAAGATCCTCGTCATCGGGGCGATGTCGCTCGCCCTCGCAAGCTGCACCACTACCGAACGCAATGCCGTCGTCGGCGGCGTGACAGGCGCAACCGTGGGCGCCGTTGTCAGCGGCAAACCGGGCGGCGTGCTCGCCGGTGCAGCCATCGGTGCCACCGCTGGCGTGCTGCTCGGAAAGGCGTCCAAGCCGGATCATTGTCGTTATCGCGATCGCCGCGGCCGCGTCTATATCGCCCGCTGCCCGTAACAGGCAGGCCAACGGTTTCATCCCGCCGCTCCAGTCGGACCGGTGGTCCCATCGGCCGGTCCTCAACCATGGACCTGCCATCACCGCTGTCGCCCCTCCAGGAAGGCAGCAACTCGCCGGTCAAGGCCGGCTCATCAGCAAGGAGAAATGCCATGTCCTCGACCACCGACAAGATCAAGGGTTACGCCAACGAAGCCGCCGGCAAGGCCAAGCAGGTTGCCGGCGATGTGATGGACAAGCCGAGCCTCGTCATCGAAGGCAAGATCCAGGAACGCAAGGGCGAAGCCCAGCAGGCGATCGGCGAAGGCAAGGATGCGCTGAAGAAGGCGATCGACCGCGCCGGCTAACCGCCCATCCTGCTCTTGGAACCCGCGCTTCGGCGCGGGTTTTGCCGTTTCGGCGGGAGATTTGGCGGAGGCAACGCCTCGTCCATCCGGTTGAGGCCAGATTGATCTGCAATGGATTTGTCTCTCGACAGACGATGTTTTCAGCGCGGCAGGACTTCGCGGTCATTTGTGGTCCGGGCGGTCACTGGACCGCAAAAATACGACCGCAAAATCATCCGTGATATCGATTGAGCCCAATATCCATTTCTGTCGACCGACGATGGATTTCCGCCATGGTCGGCTCGAAGGCCTTGTTGCGGCGTTCGAGTTCCGCATGTTCGGCGAGATAGGCGGGCATCAGTTCCGCCAGCTCATCGAAGATGGCCTCTTCATCGACCGTCGTGAGTCGGCCGTCCTGCATGACGACGCGACCGGCCACCATCACCATTTCCACTGACGAGCCATTTTCGGCATAGACCAGATGCTTGGCCACATCGTTCAGTGGCAGAAAAGGATAGGTGCGCAGGTTGAGGATCAGCAGATCCGCCGCCTTACCGACTTCGAGCGAGCCGGTAACATGTTCCAGCATCGCGGTTCGGGCGCCGCCGATTGTGGCCATTGTCAGCACTTCCTCGGCGCGCAGCCACTGGTCATAATCGGGGCCAGCCGCGCTATGGACTAGGCCTGCCACGCGCATGACATCGAAGATGCGGGACGTGTCGTTGGATGAGACGCCATCGGTACCGAGCCCGATCGTAACGCCTGCATCGAGCAGACGACGGACCGGGGCGATACCCGCGCCCAGCTTGAGGTTGGAGATGGCATTGTGCGCCACCGAGACGCCCGCTTCCCCCATCATCCGCATGTCGTCATCGCTGACCCAGACAGAATGGGCGATGGTCGTGTTGCGCCGGAGCAAACCGAGATCGTGCATATAGGCGATCAGCGTCTTGCCATAGAGAAGCGGACCGGTGACGGCCTGCGTTTTGGTCTCAAGAATATGGGTGTGGAAGGGCACGCCCTTTTCTACCGCCAGGTCCATGCAGGCCAGCATGAGATCGGGCGCGCAGCGCTGTGGTGCTGAAGGCGCGATCATGAAATTCAGCCGGCTCGATTTGCCATGCAGGCTGGCAAAGGCAGAGCGGCAATAATCCATATAGGCATTCGCCGTGATTGGCGGGCCGAAATCCAGCAGGGCCTTGAGATCATCGGGCATGACCTCGCGCGCGAAGGGCAGCGCATCGAGCGTGTGAATGTTCATCACCGCGCTGGAGACATTGGCGCGGATACCCGCATCGTCATAGGCCCGGAACACGGTCGAAAGCCGGTCGAGATCGTGGCGAGGCGGATCGAAGAAGTCGTCGCAGAAGGTGGTGACACCGTTCCGCAGCGATTCCATCGCCAATAACAGGCTGCGCAGATAGAGCAGCCGCTCACCGACGGGATCGTTCATCAGCAGCGGATAGGCGTAGAGCAGCCAGATTTCGAGCGGCATGCGCTCGTAGCGCCCGCGATAGAAGGTCTCGCTCGAATGGGTGTGGGAGTTGACCAGACCCGGCATGACCAGTTTGCCACGACCATCGATGATCTTCGTATCCGGTTCGGCCGTCAGTGCAGCTCCGATGGCCTTGATGCTGGCGCCGTCGATCAGGATATCGCCGGTGAAGGGGCGGGCGCCATGGACCTTGTCCATGGCAACGATCGTCGCATTGCGGATCAATGTCTGGCTCATGGCAGGTTCCCCAGTGATCGGATGAGCAGGTCGTAGTAGGCGACCGGATCGCCGTCCCTGACATAGAAGACGTTTTTCGGCCGGTCGGTGATCTGCCACCAGTCGGCCACCGTCATGCCGGCGGTCAGCGTGCCAGCCAGTTCCACCGATACATTGATCTGGCGGCCGTGAAAGATCTCGGGTGCCAGCATGAAGGCGGGCACGCAGGGGCCATGCAGCGGAGCGCCGTCCCAGCCATATTTCTTGAGGTCGAAGGCTTCGGAAAATTCGAGCATCTCGGCGGTAGCGATACCGCAGCGATTGCCGAGCGCCCGCATGGCGCCCAGCCGTTCGGGCGTCGAGCGCATCTGGTGCGTCACATCGAGCGGCAGAAGCGTCGTGTGGATGCCGGCCTTGAGCACGATATCGGCGGCTTCGGGATCAACATAGCAGTTGAACTCGGCGGTGGGCGTAATGTTGCCGACCTCGAAATAGGCGCCTAGCATGGCCACCACTTCATGGATCTTGCCGGCAATGTCGGGCGCCTTGCGCAGCGCCATGGCGAGATTGGTGACCGGCGACAGCGAGCAGATGGTAACTTCGCCGGGATGGGCGCGGACCGTATCGATGATGAAATCGACGCCATGCTGTTCCTGCACTTGGATGGACGGCGCCGGCAGGTCGGGTCCATCGAGGCCGGTCGGGCCATGCACATGTTCGGCCATGACCAGCGGGCGGATGATGGGATGCGAGCAGCCGGCAAAGACCGGAATATCAGGCCTGCCGGCCAGTTCCATCAGTTTCAGGCAATTGGCAATCGTATGATCGAGATGGATATTGCCGGCGGTGGCGACAAGGCCGAGCACCTCGAAGGCATCGGGATTGCCGAGGATCATCAGGATCGCGGCGGCCTGATCCTGCCCGGGATCGGTGAGAATGATCAGCTTGCGGCTCATGCCGAACCCTCCAGCTTACCCGGGGCGCCGCCATCCTGCCAGGCATAGAGTTCCCATGTTTCGCCATCGGGGCCATAGAAATAGGCGCAATAGGCGTTCCACGGATAGGTCGCGGGCGGGCTGACGAAGCTGACGCCGGCAGCCGTGAGTTCCGCATAGGCTTCATCGAGGATGGCGGTGCTGTCGAGCTTGACGGCGATCAGCACGGCCGAGGAGGAGCCCGGCCTGACCTGCACATTGGCATGTTTGGCGATATGATCGCGCTCCCAGAGCGCCAGCGTCAGGCCCGCGCCGGTGAAGTCTGCAAATCCCGGTGCGCGGTGTTTGAGCTTGAAGCCGAGCTTGTCGGTATAGAAGCGGATCGAGGCCTCGATATCGGTCACGAGGACGCAGACATCCTGGATCGGATGGACTTGGGCGAATGCCATTGTAGGCCTTTCCTATTGATCCTTGAGTTCGGCGAATGTGCCCGCAGCCTTGGTGCCGCCGCGCAGCTTGCCGGAAAGCCAGACGCCGAAGATGGTGGCGAGATAGGGCAGGGCCTGCAGCAGATCGTGCGGAACCTTGTCGCCGAACATCAGCTGGGCCCGGATGCCGAGCGCGCCGACCACGGCAAAGAAAAGCGCCGCAAAGGTGGAGCCGATCGGATGCGCTGCCCCGAAGATGACGGCGGCGAAAGCCATGAAACCGCGACCGGCCGTCATGCCCTGGGCAAAGAACTGCAGGCTGCCGCCGGCCAGTTCCGCGCCGCCGATGGCGCAGAGCACGCCGCCGATCATCAGCGCAATCAGCCGCATGCGGGTGGGATTGGCGCCGACGCTGCGCGCAGCGAAGGGATGTTCGCCGGAGGCCGCCAGTTGCAATCCGAAGCGGGTACGGCGCAACAGCAGCCACATGCCGAAGACCACGAAGGGCATGGCGACGACGAAGATCGACAGCACGCCGTAGGAGCCGAAGGCGGGCCCAAGCTTCGGCACGCCAAAGGGGGCGCTGACGGTGGCCTGGCTCCCGAAGATCGCCTCGACCGCGAGTGCCGTGCCGCCAATGCCGAGGCCGGTCAGGCCCAGACCGGCAATGATCGGGTTTGCCTTCAGCTTTTCGATGACGAACCAGAGCAGGATCGAGGCGAGCACGCACATGACCATCGCAATCAGGATCGCAAGCGTGAAGGAATTGGTCACCATGATGCCGAGGATGGTGGCGCAGGCGCCGATGATCATCAACCCTTCGAGGCCGAGGTTCCACACCCCGGCGCGCTGGGCAATTACGCCTGCAAGTGTCACATAGATCAGCGGCGTGCCGGACCGGAGAATGGCAATGATGATCTCATTCATGGCGAACGCCTCCCGAACCGCAGGAACTTGTCGACGAAGCTGGAGCGCGCGGTGATGAACAGCGCGATCGCGGCATTGATGATGTCGATAGCCGCCGCCGGCAGGCCGGCCATGATCGGCAGGTAAAGCGCAGCCGATGCCAGCCCGCCGAAGAACAGGGCCGCAACCGCCGTGCCGACAACGGAAAGGTTGGCGACCAGCGCAATCAGGATGGCGGTGAAGCCGTGGGTGGGCAGGAAGCCTGAGGCGATGCGGCCATTCGGTCCCATCAGTTCGATGGTGCCGGCAAGACCGGCGAGCGCTCCGGAAATGATGAAGCTCGACAGGCCAAGCTGCCAGAGCCTCGCACCCTGCCATTGCACCATCGTGCCGTTGCGGCCGGCAAGGCTCGCAAGAACGCCGAAGGCCGTACGATTGACAAGCAGCCACATCAGAATGCCGACCACGATGGCGATGGCAATGATGGTGGGTGACAGGCCGAGCGAATTGGAAATCCGGTAGGCGGCATCCAGTGGCCGGCTCGACGCCTGCTGGCCGGAGCCGGACGGGTCCTTGAGCGGGCCGGAAGTGACATAGACAAGCAACAGACCGGCAAGGAAATTGCCCATCAGGGTAGTGATGACTTCATCGGTGCCGGACTTGAGCTTGAGCAGACCTGGCCACAGTGCCCAGAGCGCGCCACCCAACATGCCTGCGGCAAGGCAGGCGGGCACGACCAGAAGGGCAGGGCTACCCTTCAACCATTCGGCCGCAAAGGCCGCAAAGATCGCGCCGACATAGAACTGGCCCTGCGCGCCGATATTGAAGAAGCCGGCGCGGAACGAAATGCCAACGCCCACAGCGGTGATGAAGAGCGGCAGCGCCCAGCGCAGGCTCTGTTCGATAGCGCCGGGGCGCAGGAAGGCGCCATCAGCAACCGAACCAAGCATCAGCGGCGCATTGTAACCGGCCAACTGGAAAACCAGGGCACAGAGCACGAGCGCGAAGACAACGAAGACCAGGCTGCGGGCTATGGAAACGATCCGGTCTCTCATGGCCGTGCCTCTGGCTGTTTTTGTTCTGCGCTGGTGACGCGGATGCCCGTCATGGCAGAGCCGACCTCCGAGATGTAATAGGGTGGCTTGAATTCGCCGGCGATGCGGCCTGACAGCATCACGACGACCCGATCGGATATGTCGAAGATTTCATCAAGATCAGAGGAGATCAGCAGAATGGCCGCACCCCGGTCCCGCGCCGCGCGCAGCGACTGCCAGACAAAGGCCGTGGCGCCGATATCGAGCCCGCGCGTGGGTTGGGCCGCGATGATGAGTTTTGCGTCGCTGTCGACCTCGCGGGCCAGAATGACCTTCTGCGCATTGCCGCCGGAAAGCGAACCGGCCTTCTGGACCGAGGAGTGATAATGCACGCTCCAGTTCTTGAGCGACGCATCGCATTCCGACCGGATGGACGACGGGCTGACAAGCTTGAGCAGCGGCCCTTGCAGCAGGGAACGCGCACTCCAGTTTTCCCAGAGCGAACTGGTCAGGCTGAGGCCCTCGACATTGCGCTCGAAGGGGATGATGCGCAGACCCAGCGCCCGGCGCGCGGCCAGCGGCAGGGCGGTGACATCCTGCCCTGCAAAGCGCACCGAGCCGTCGGATAGCTCTGCCAGATCGGCAATCGCGCGGACCAAAGTCTTCTGCCCATTGCCCTCGACGCCGGCCACGCCGACAATTTCGCCGGGACGTATGAGGAGATCGATAGCATCAAGTGCCGCACCCTCGCTGTCGGCCTTGGTGGAGACATTGGCGAGCGCCAGTACGGGTTCGGCAGCAACGGTCGTCTTGGCGTGGTCTTCCGCATGGACGGAACCTGCACCCAGCAGCGCGTCGCGATCGTCGCGGCTCAAGCTCCTGGCGCTTTCGCCGACGATCAGCGATGCCAGCCGGTCGGCTGAAATGTCGGCACAGGCCAGCGGACCTTCGATGAGCCGGCCGCCGCGCAGAACGGTGACGGTGTCGGCAATGCCGAGCACTTCGCGGATCTTGTGCAGAATGAGAATGACAGTGACGCCGCGCTCCTTGAGCCGGCGGACGCGGGCAAACAGCATGTCGATGCCCGAGGGCGAAAGGACGGCCGTGGGTTCGTCCAGGATCAACACCCGCGCATCGGTCACCAGCGCGCGGGCAATTTCTATGCCCTGCTGGGTTTCGATCGGCAGGTCGCGGATTGCCTTGTTGAGATCGACCTCGACATCGAGGCTCTTCAGATGGCTGGCCCACTTTTCGACCAGGCCACGGCGCGAGAAGATGCCGCCCTTGCCGGTGGCGCCGAATTCCATGGCTTCGGCCACGGTAAAGGATGGTGGCAGGGCAAAGCTCTGATGTACGAGTTCGACACCCGCGGCGCGGCTGTCATTGACATGGCCGGTGCGGATGGCACGGCCGGAAATCTCGACAGCGCCCTGGCTTGGCTGGACGAGGCCGGAGGCGACACGCGCAAACGTGGTCTTGCCCGCGCCATTCTGGCCGACGACGGCGTGAATGAGCCCCGGCGCAAAGGATACGGAAACATCGGCGAGCGCCACGACCTCGCCATAACGAACCGTCACGTCGCGGCAGGCGAGTGCGGCCTGTGTTTGACTGGACATCAATTCTTCCCCAGCATCAATGAGGTGGGCTCGCGGCCTTGAACAGGGCTAGTGACAGGGCCGCGAACCGCCGACAATCCCCCCGGAAGGGCGGATTGAAGCCGTTAGAGTTGGGTATTGAAGGGAACCTTGATCGAACCGTCAAGAATACCCTTCTTGGCTGCTTCGATATCGGCCCAGACTTCCTTGGTCTTGGCGGAAAGCTCGGCCGGACCCTTCTCCGCGAAGACCGGCGAGGCGACGAAATCAATGACGCCGGTGCCGAGGCCGGTATTGAAGTGACCGCCCTTCCAGTCGGCAGCAAGCGCCTTGCTGACTTCGTTATAGAGCGATTGGCCGAAATCGAGTGCCACGATCGCGATCACCGAGCCGGGGCCGAGCTTGTACTGGGCTGGCGAGATGGCAGAGACCATGCGGCCTTCCTTCTCGTTGGCTGCAGCGATGATGCCGCCATCGGTGGCTGCCGAGTCGGTCTGGATATAATCGATGCCGTCATTATACATCTGGGTGGCGATTTCCTGGCCCTTTGCCGGGTCCTGGAACGAGCCTGCGAAGGCGGCGGTGACGGTGGCATTCGGATTGACCGACTGCGCGCCGGCTTTCAGCGCGTTGAAATCAGCATTGAGCGGGGGCAGCGAAACGCCGCCGATATAGCCGATCTTGCCGGACTTCGAGACCTTGGCCGCGAAGATACCCGACAGATAGCAGCCGAGATAGTAATCGTAAGAAACGGTGACGACATTGGGGAGCGAGGGTTCGATCGGATCGCCGAACAGCTGGATCCACTTGGTGTTCGGGTAGGAGGGGGCAAGCGCCTTGAAGGGCTCCGCCACTTCATTGAAGGTCGAAACGATAATCGCGGCACCCGCATCGCCCAGCGTCCGGAACACGGTCTCATAGGTGGCCGGATCCTGCGCATAGACGGTGCGGTATTCGAAGCCCTGTTCGCCGGCGAGTTGCTTGAGCTTTTCGATCATTGAATCGACGGGGCCATTGTCGCCCGCGGCCTGCGTATGCACCAGCGCCACCAGCCCGCCAGCAGCCATTGCGAGGCTCGGCATGAGGTTGGCGGTTAGGCCGAGGGCGGCGGCACCTGCACTGATCTGCAGGAAGGAGCGGCGGTCCATAGCCTGGATGGAAGTCTTCCCAGTCTTGTTCTTAGTCATGTCAGTTCCCTTTTTTGTGGTTGAGTCTGGTATGCTTGCGTCAGTCCCGCGATGGCTGGCCATCGCGTTCTGTAGGCGCCTCACAGCGGTGGCGATGAGGAAGTCGGGTTCATGATCATCACTTCCTGCTTCTGGATCGCATCGAGCGCCCAGACTTCGGAAATGAATTTCTGCCAGTCGGGATCGGCATACATGGCGTTGCGCCGGGCCTCGCGGTCAGCGAGATTGTCATAGGCCCACATCAGCACGGTCGTGTGCAGAGTGCCGAGTTCGGCAACGTAGAGGCCGACAAAGGTGTTGAGGTGGCGCTTCTGCACCGGCAGGCCGTCGGTCTGGTATTTCGTTACCCATTTGTCGACCGTGCCGGGCTTGAAGGTGTAGGTGCGGTGTTCAAGGATCATGGCTTCGCCTCCTCAGGCGCTCAGGATGAATTCGGCGCATTTCTCGCCGATCATGATGGCAGGTGCATTGGTGTTGCCGCTGGAAATGATCGGCATGATCGAGGCATCGGCGATACGCAGACCTTCGATGCCGTGCACCTTCAGCTTCGCATCCACCACCGCCATTGGATCGGTGCCCATCTTGGCGGTGCCGACGGGATGGAAGGTGGTCATGGCCGTGGCGCGCAGCCACTTGGTCAGATCCTCATCGCTGACCGAGGCCGGGCCGGGCGCCAGTTCCTTGCCACGATAGCGCTCGAACGCCTTCTGGCCGATGATGTCGCGGGTCAGGCGAATGCCCGAAATCATGGTGCGGATGTCAAAATCCGATTGCAGATAGTTGGCCTGGATCTTCGGCTTGTCGGTCGGGTTCTTCGACCGAAGCGTGATTTCGCCCCGGCTGGCCGGATTGACCGGGCCGACGCGCAGGGTAAAGCCGTGGTTGGCCTCCACCGCCTCCTTCTTGAACGGATTGGGGAAATGCAGATTGGCGGTCTTTTCCAGCGCCGGCATGAAATGCAGCTGGATATCGGGGGCCACCAGCCCGTCATGAGAGCGAATGAAGGCGCCGGCTTCATAGGGGAAAGTGGTGGTGATGCCTTCGCCGAACAGCATGCCCTGGGCCACGGCCGGAATGAGCTTGTCAGCGCGCAGCTCGCCATAGAGCGTGATCGGCTCGCGGCATTCCCAGCTCATGACGCAATCGACATGGTCCTGAAGGTTCTTGCCGACACCGGGCAGGTCGTGGATCGGGTTGATGCCGATGGCCCTGAGTTCGTCGGCCGGGCCGATGCCGGACAGAAGCAGCGCCTTGGGCGAATTGACGACACCCGCCGACAGAATGATATCGCGGCCGGCACGCGCGACGGCGAGTGTGCCGTTGCGAAGATATTCGACGCCAACCGCCCTGTTGCCTTCGAGGATCAGCCGTGTCGTTTCGGCGCCGGTGATGATGGTCAGGTTGGGCCGGTCCATGGCCGGGCGAAGAAATGCCCATGAGGTCGACCAGCGCTTGCCCTTGCGGATGGTGAAATCGTAGCGGCCGAAGCCTTCCTGCGAGGCGCCGTTGAAATCGTCGTTCATGGGATAGCCTGCCTGCTGGCCGGCCTCGACGAAAACATCCATCAGCGGATTGTGGCCGCGCGCGCGGCAGACGGTGAGTTCGCCCTCGGCATTGTGGAAGTCGTCCTTGCGCTGGATATGGGCTTCCGAGCGGCGGAAGGCCGGCAGCACTTCGTCATAGGACCAGCCCGGCAGGCCGAGTTGCGACCAGCGGTCATAATCATGGCGGTTGCCGCGCACATAAATCATGCCGTTGATGGTCGAGGTCCCGCCCAGCACCTTGCCGCGGGGCCAGTAAAGCGAACGGCCGTTGAGGTAGGGCTCCGGCTCGGTGTGATAGTGCCAGTTATAGATGCCCGAGTGAAACAGCTTGCCCATCAGCATCGGCAGGCGAAAGAGCGGGTTGCGATCCTTGCCGCCGGCTTCGAGCAGCAGCACCCTGTTGGCGGGATTCTTGCTGAGCCGGTTGGCCAGCACACAGCCGGCAGACCCCGCGCCGACGATGATGAAATCAAATTCCGGTGTTGCGCTCATGGCTTACCATGCGATGGGCCGAGCGCCCATCGCCTCCAGATAGGAATTGCAAACTGTGAAGGGATTGGGCTGGCCCAGCACCCTGTCGGCGAAGGCCGGATGATCGCGCTGCACGCGCGCCACATGGCCGTGATGGCCCTCGGCAATGCCGGCCGCAGTGAAAAGCGCATCGGCGGCACCGCCGAAGCCCAGAAAAACGATCGGCGTGCCGCGTGCGGCGAGCCTTTCGATCACGCGCAACATCAGGGGGCGCCAGAAGGGCAGGTGCCCGCGCGACTGGTGCGGGTCGATGTCAACTCTGAAGCGGGACAGCGTCAGCGATGCGTTAAGCAGCAGTACGCCTTCGCCAGCCCAGCGGTCTCCGATGTCGGAAGGCGCTTCGAAACCGCCGGACGGGTCTGTCAGCATCGCGCGCACGTCCGGCCATCTGTCGAAACTCGAAGCGAGCGCCTCGTTGCCGGTGCGTGCGGCGGCAATCAGCTGCATATAGGCGCGCACGCTTCTGGAGAACATTTTGTCGAGTTCGGACCATGAGGCGAGGTTGCCCGCTTCAAAGGCGCGGCCGGTGGCGAAACCGGGTTCGGGATAGGGATCCTGGCCGAGGATCATGCAGCGGACGCCCTCGGGCATGATGCCGTCGAAGGCCGCAAGCGCATGCGCACCCTTTGGCTGGCCGGGAAAATGCCTGCCGCGGCGAACCGGAAAGATCGGCTCCCAGGCTTCGAAATCAAGCGAGGGATCGATGCTGTCGAAATGGTCGCCGATGGGGCCGAGTGCGGTCCGCCAGGCTTCCGGGAGGTCCATCTCCCAGCCTGCAAGCGTCTCCGCCATGGCCTCTCGCAACGTCGTCGGCATTTGCCACCCCTCTTTCGCTTGATGGTGAGACTAGACAAAAGTTGACCAAAGTGTCAACTTTACAAAAAGCAAAAAATGACGGATTCGTCAAAAATAATTGACCAATCCGTCAGCTTTCTGCGAGATGTGTCGGCGCTTGCATTTTCGCTGAAAAAGCGGCAACTGCAGGGATAGGCGCGTCACCACGCAGGATTGCGAAAAGACAAAAGCGGCGACAGGGAGCGATACCGCATGGCAAAGGCAAGAGATCAGGAAGAGCGCATCAGCGAGCGCAACAGACGGATCATCCTCAAGGCCGGGATCGAGATTTTCGCCCGCAAGGGTTTCGACGGCACGCGCATTGCTGAGATCGCCGAAGCTTCGGGCCTGCCCAAGGCCAATGTCTATTATTACTTCTCCTCCAAGGAGGAGATCTACCGCGCCATTATCGAGCATCTG
Organism: Fluviirhizobium alvei; assembly: GCF_030551875.1. Taxonomy (GTDB): domain Bacteria; phylum Pseudomonadota; class Alphaproteobacteria; order Rhizobiales; family Rhizobiaceae; genus Rhizobium_E; species Rhizobium_E alvei. Next base: position 210,503 of record NZ_JAUOZU010000009.1, read on the forward strand.
ATAACCGGCTGGGACAATGCGCTGAAATTCATTTCACCCGAGCGCGAACCGGCAGAAGCCTTCCGCCTCTATATCAAGGCCAAGCTCGACTATGCCCGCAAGAATGGTGCGGAATCACGTCTCTTCGCCAGCGAGATCATTCAAGGTGCTCGGTTCTTGACTAAAAAGGACCGTGACCACATGCGTCGGGTGACCGATCGCCATGTCACTGTCGTCGATGGCTGGATCGCTTCAGGCAAGTTATTGCCCGTTGATGCACGGCATCTCTTCATCATGCTTTGGGCATCGACGCAGTTTTATGCGGAATTCGAGCCTGTTGCCGCCGATGGATTGGGCAAGTCACGCCTCAAGGTTGACGATTATGAGGCGGCGGCGACCGCAATCAGCGAGACCATTTTGCGTGGAATTCTGCCAGCAGCTGGATGATGCCAAAGGGCCTGTCGGCTTTTTTGCCATAGTGAGGCGCTTGTTGAGATGGGGCTGACCGATGACTGGCAGCACATGATTGACCGCATCGCGGTTCGGGGCGACTTCCTGCGCGATGAACTGCTAACCCACTGGACCAAACCTGTCACCCCGCTAAAGGTGATCGTGTCCCGGTGCGTGGTGTAGCAGGGGATCGACGGTCACCAGCGTATTTCCGGTAGGGTCGGGTTGTTGAAGACCAACCTGATGGAAAGACCAACGATGGCCGACCATACGCCGGAAGCGCCCGATTTCTCTAGGATCTATTTTAGGGAACGCTGAAAACCCTTCACTTCGGTGCGATAGAGCCAGGCCTCGTCATAGCTGATATGGCCCGGCGTTTCATGTTCCGCAGCCGTTGTTTCTGTGGCGCGGAAGCGGAGGCGATATTGGTTAGGGGTGATACCGAGCCGGCTCATGAATACTTTGCGCAGATTGGTCTCGGTTCCCAATCCCGAAAGGGTTGCGACCTCTTTCTGCTCGCGATCGGTGTCTTCGAGCAAGCTGCAGGCGTGGCGAAGCCGCGTTTCTGCGACGAACTTCCCGAGCGTCATGCCGGTCTGTTCCTTGAAGACGCGCAGCAGACTGCGCGAACTCATTGCAGCCCTTGCTGCCATTGTCTCCACGCGAAGATCGGCCTGGGGATTGTCGATGATCCACTGTTGCAGTCGGCCAATGGCTGGCAGATCTGAAAACTGCGCCTTCAGATGCATGCTGAACTGCGACTGGCCGCCAGACCGCCTGAGATAAAGAACCATATGTCGGGCGACCTCCATGGCGAGAGTGCGACCGCAATCTTCTTCGATCAGGGCCAGGGCCAGATCCATGCCCGACGTCATGCCACCCGATGACCAGACCTTACCGCTGCGCACATAGATCGCATCATGATCGACATCAACATCGGGATGCAGCCGCGCCAGTTGATCGGTGAACAGCCAATGGGTGGCGAGCTTGCCCTGGTCAGCAGCACCGAGCGCTGCCAGAACAAAGGCGCCGTTACAGATCGAGCCAATTCGCGCTACACGGTCTGCGCGGCTGCGCAACCATGCGATCACGTTGCTATCCTTCGAAAGGGAGAAGGCTGCCGGCCCTCCCGGAATCAGTAAGGTATCGACGTCATCGGGCAAAGTATCGAAACTGTGGTTCGGCTGCAGCGTCAGCCAGGAACCCGCGGCTGCCACCGGCGCGCCATCGGAGGTAAACGTGTTCAACGCGTAGACCACATTGCCCGAAACATAATTGGCAAGTCCGAAGCACTCCATCGGTCCCGCGACATCGCTTGCCGACACCCCCGGATAGAGCAACATGGCGACGGAATGCTGAATAGGTGTCTTCATGACATCTCCTGGCTGCTTGTCGATCCGGTTAAATACGATTTGCGTACCCTGCGATAGATACTAGGAGCTTTCGCGCCGATCCTGCCAATCTTCGCAACAATCCCGCCAAACTGCCTGGCCATGACGGCGCACGGCTTTCAGCCAGGACCGCTTGGGCCTAGGATTCTCCCGAACATAAATCAGGTCAGCAGCAGAAGGACGCTAGGCGGCAAGCTCGACTTGGGTGCCGCACGTGCGCTGACAGACCATGGGGACGTCATGAAGAAATACGCACTCAACAGCAATTTTGCCAACCAGTTCAATATTGGCGAATCCGGCGCCCAATGGACACTCGCCAAAGGGGTGACGTTTTCGGCCGGCAGCGGATTTTACGGCATTTACGAATCAAGCGGTTTTCAGAACAACATCTTTGTGATCAAAGGCCTGGTGACGAGCGCCACGCAAACGGGCGGCGGCATTTATCTCGGCGGCACGGGCGATGTTGTGAGCATTGCCAGCAGCGGCACCGTCAAGGGCTCGGTCAGCATTTCGCTGCAGGGAGATGACCAGACAATCAACAATGCCGGCCTGTTGAACGGCCAGATTTCGCTGGGCTCCGGCCATTACGAGATCCACAATACCGGTACGATCAAATCAAGCTTCGCAGGGGTGATCTGGAGCGGCAACAATGTCGACTTCCACAATGACGGCGTCATCAAGGCCGCATCGACCGCGGTTTTGCTGACCAATGTCACGACCGAGATCTCTCTCGGCGACAACAGCATCATCGCCGGCAAATACGGAATCAGCCGGCAAAACGACGTCGGTCTGGATTCCACGACCATCAACAACGGCTCCCTGACCGGCACGACATTTTCCTTCAGCGGCGACGCCGGGGATGAGAAGCTGATCAATCACGGCAAGATATCGGGAAACATCAGTCTCTATGACGGTGATGATGTGTTCGACAACCGTGGAGGCGTTTTTGCTGGCGAGGTGCGGGGCGGGGACGGCGACGACACATTCTATGTGAACAGCCAGAAAATCACTATCGCCGAATACATAAACGCCGGCGACGATATCGACAAGGTCTACGCAAACGTCAGCTACGCGCTCACCACATCCTATGGCGTGGAGAAACTCTTTCTGCTGGGGAGCAACAATATCAACGGCACGGGCGACAACACCGACAATGCTATCGTTGGAAACAGCGGTAAAAACCGCCTGTCCGGCCTTCATGGCGACGATGTGTTGACCGGCAAAGGCGGGGCGGACGAATTTGTGTTCGCCGATAACTTTGGCGATGACACTGTCACCGATTTCAGGAACGGCGTCGACAAGATCGACCTGTCAGATTGTTCCGACTTCAGCACCTTCAAAGCCCTCAAGGCCGGCCATCTGACATTCGAGAGTGGCGGCGCCCTGATTTCCAATGGCGATGACACGCTGTTTGTTGCGCATCTCACCAAAGCGCAGCTCGATGCGTCCGACTTTATCTTTTAAGACCCCGCGGCGGCTACTTTTTCTTGCCCGAATGTAGCCGCCCAAACGGCAGGCGCACACGCGCCTGCCGTGCCCCTCAATGAAAATGCCGCCCTGACGGCTGGACTTGCCCGAGCGCAGGGCAATGCCGAGGGCTCGGGGAGGAGAAGGCGAAAGGGGAGGCTTTTACAGGCGTGCATTCGGTTAAGCGAAGAAATTTGCGCCAGGACGCTGCATGTCAAAGGCGCATAGTTTATGGCTTGCCCGTTCTTTCGCGCCGATTATGCCAATATCCGCAACGATCGCGCCAATTGTAACTCGGTCGTCTTCCGCCCCCTAGCCGAAGCACCCCCCAGCCGCTAGACCCTGTGAAGCGCGCTCGGCCTTTTCGGTTCGACGGCGCCACAACCGCACAACGAACACCAACCTGGATCCGGCGCACGGGCGATCTTGTCGCCCGAAGAAGCTCCCGTGCCATTTTTCCGGATCGCGTGGCAGGAACAGAAATATGACCATCTACTCCGCCGGCAGCGAATCTCGCGTCAACACCTACACGACGTCCTATCAGGACGGTTCCGTCACGACCGCCTTGAGCGGCGGCGGCTACGTCGTGGCCTGGCGCTCCTGGAACCAGGATACGGACAGTGACGGCGTCTTCCTGCAGGTCTATGGCGCCGATGGCACCGCCAGCGGCGGCGAAAGCCAGGTCAATACCTTTTTCACGAGCGAACAGGTACTGCCAGTGGTCGCGGCACTCGATACCGGCGGCTTTGTCGTCGCCTGGACATCCAGTTTGCAGGATGGCGATTCGACAGGCATCTACCAGCGACGCTACGATGCCGACGGCGTGGCGCTGGGCGGCGAGGTTCTTGTCAACCAGATCACGACGGGCAGCCAAGGCACGCCAGAGATCACCACACTGGCCAATGGCGACTATGTGATCGCCTGGCAAAGTGACAATGATGACATCGGCTTGCGACTCTTTTCGGCCGACGGCACCGCTATCACTGGTGAACTGGCCGCCAACACCGACACCACAAACACCAAGATCTATCACGATCTGCTGGCGCTGGAGGGTGGCGGCTTCGTCGTCTCCTGGGCCTCGCAAGGCACGCAGGACGGCGACAACCTTGGCATCTACCGGCAACTCTATGATTCTGAAGGAAACAGGATTGGCGGCGAGACCCTGGTCAACACGACAACCACCTCGGCCCAGTACATTCCCAAAATGGCGGCGCTTGCCGATGGCGGCCATGTGGTGACCTGGATCGACTATTCCTCTGGCTCCGCCGACGTGGTCCTGCAGCGCTATGATGCAACCGGCGCCGCACAGGGCGGTGAGGTTCTAGTCAACAGCTTCACCACCGGCAACCAGGAGAGGACAGCGATCACTGCACTGCGCGACGGCGGCTATGTCCTGGCCTGGAGTTCGGACGGTCAGGACGGCGATTCTGCCGGTGTTTATCTGCAGCAATTCGCTGCCAATGGCAGCCGGGTCGGCAGCGAAAAGCAGGTCAACACCGAGACCGCCGATTTTCAGAGCCTTCCCCGGGTCCTCGGCCTTGCGGATGGCGGCTATGCGGTTGCCTGGACATCTGAAGGCCAGGATGGCGACCTCAGCGGCACCTATCTGCAGATCTATGCCGCCAATGGCAGCACGGTCGGCGGCGAGACCCAGGTCAACGACACCGGCAGTGGCGGACAGACGATCGAAACGCTTGAACTGCTCGACGATGGCCGTTTCCTCGTCACATGGCAGCAGACCACCGTGGTCGACAACGTCTATGTCACCGATGTCATGCAGAAGATCTTCACCCCCGACAACATCGCCCCCGTCGCAGTCGATGACAGCGGCACCCTCACCGAGGGCAAATCCCGGACCTTCGACGTGTTGGCCAATGACGACGACACTGATGGCGACATCCTGACCATTACCGGCACCCAGGTGACGACGGGCCATGCCTCGGTGCAGATCCTCGATAGCGACCAGCTCAGGGTCACCTATACCGGCGCCGATCTCGATCCCGGCGAAACCGCCAACATCGTCGTCCGATACGTCGTCTCTGACGGTCAGGATTTTGCCGAAGCCAAACTTCGCCTCACCGTTACCGGCGTCCAGGAGGATATCATCGGCACCCCGAAAGCGGACCGCTTGAATGGCACGAGCTGGGGCGAGAATATCTATGGCCTGGCCGACGACGATATCATCCATGGACGTGGTGGCAACGACCGTATCAGCGGCGCCAACGGCGATGACTTGATATACGGCGGCAACGGGGCGGATATCATCCGAGGTAACAAGGGGCAGGATAGTATTTCGGGCGACGCAGGCGATGACCGCTTGTATGCTGGTGAAGGCAACGACCTGGTGCATGGTGGCGCTGGAAATGATGTGATGCACGGATGGGCTGGCAATGATCGCCTACGCGGTGGCACAGGACGTGACATCCTGATTGGATGGACCGGAAATGACTCCCTGGAAGGGGGATCCGGAGCCGATATCTTCGTCTTCAATGATGTTTCGGGCAAGGATCACACGACTCGGGCGCTTGGCCATGACACGATAATCGACTTCGAGATCACCAGCGGCGACCGATTGAAAATATCGCGGGACTGGGGTTTCCAGACGGTGGAAGCGATCTTGGACAATACGGTTCAGGATGGACACGATACAGTGATCACCCTGTCCCGATTCACCAGCATTACTCTGGAGAATGTTGCCAAGAGCGACCTTTCGGCCGGGGATTTCATATTGATCTGAGATTCAGATTCGAACGCTCCGCCAATCCTGCGATTCCCGACGACGATCATAATGACGAAACCACCGTCATCACCGTGACGGTAACAATGAAGCACCAGCGATCACCGAAGCGATCCTGACCGGCCGGCAGCCGGCTGATCTCACAGCAAGGACTTTGTCGCGCCTGATGGATGTTCCGCCGCTGTGGACCGAGCAGGCGAAAATGCTCGGAATCTGACACGGGCGGCACTCGATCTCTCCCCGAACAATATCAGTTCATTCAGAGCGAGCTGGCGCTATCGCCAGCCGGTGTCTTCTTTGCGGAAAAGTTAGTGGACACGGAAAAGGGCGCGTGGAGACGCGCGCCCCGAATGGCGGGAGAATCTCGCAAAGACGCGCACAACGGTCCACTTGTTCACCGAGCATGTCCGCTAACCCACGCAAATGTCGCGTCTCTTTGGTGTGCTCTATTCTCGAAGATTCGTCGCTGGAAAATTTGGTGGTGGACGTAGTCTTGTCAGTATCGGTCTTGGAACAGGGAATTTGGGGCAGTCGCGAATTTTTGATTATTTTCTCGGAAAAACAATTGGTTAGAAAGTATGGAAGAGTGCTCGTGGCAAAGGGTGGCATACATTAACAGCGAATAGGATTGCCGTCATCTGGGATCGCATTGTTATGAAACGGGAGGCGGCAACGGTTATGCGGGTAAGAACTCCATTTTGGTGATTGCCCAATGCCGTCCTTCGCATATGGGATGATCTCTTCCGGATGCTCATATCGCCGAAGCGAATGGGGATTGCGCCTTTATGGCATCGGATGCCGATAACCGAACTCGATCGTCATCTAAAACGGCGGGGCGCTTGTTTAGCCTGAGGAACAGATCTGCCCGATGCGATCAACTGTCATGGTCTGGCATCGATGATGTCGGGATCTCATATTCGAAGAACGCCCGATCCTCAGGCGAATTCTGTTTCCGGCGAAAGCGTCGATAGAATTCCCTTAATCGGGCGTCGTCAAAGTAGATCACCGTCCAATCGGGCAAAGCTGCTTTAACCGCTTTGGCAATTTCCAGCCCCTCTTTGCTGAAGGCTGGGAGATCAAGCCTGTTCTCCGGAAGATAATCTGTGCTGTCCCGATCAAACCATTCCTGCCAGGCGCCAATGCGGTCAACGAGATCTTGCGGAATTGCCAGGTCTTCAGGGTATCCAGGCAGACCTTCATCGTCCCAGACGCCGTGTGCAGCGTGATCCGCCATGATGCGGACCCATTTCCTTGTCTCGAAACTCATGATGGCCTCGCAGGGATGTCGACTTGACCAATAGCTCTTCAATTGAAAAATACAACTAAAGATAACTGTGATTGGCGCAACGCAATATAGCCGGTGCTCGGCCATGGCTTCTTTGCTTACACATGTCGTCGTCATGCGGAAAAACCGGCATAAATCGCAATCGATTTTCCGCGCCGCGCACTGGTGTCTTCGCGAGCGGGCAAGTTCGGTTTCTTCTCAATATCTTCTGCTGTAGGCGCTTGTGAGAAAAGTACGAGATAAATCAGAGGTATAACAGGATCAAGGCTTATCCACAGCATTATTTTTGACGGTTCAATTTGTCGAAATCTACTTAAAATTGCACACCGACTTTTGAAGGTGTTTTGAAAGGCCTCTTAAAGGGTGTTTGAAGCCGTTTTAAAGGCGTCGGAATTCCGGAGCGATTCCAGCGTCCTCAGGTTGAATGGGTGCCCTTGGGGCCGGTTGAACGCGCTCGAAAAGCTGCGATCATGGTCTGATCGATTTCTTTTCGAGGAACGCCGTCATGTCCCTGCAAACGCCTGCAATCGAAATGCTGCCGATAAACACGTTGCGTCCCTATCCTGGCAATGCACGCACACATTCGAAGAAGCAGATCAACCAGATTGCTGACAGCATTCAAAGGTTCGGCTTTACCAATCCGGTTCTTGTCAGTGATGATTGCGAAATCATCGCCGGCCACGGCCGTGTGTTGGCGGCCAGACAATTGGGCAAAGCAGTCGTGCCATGTGTTCGACTATCGCATCTGTCGGCTGTGGACCGCCGCGCCTATGTGCTGGCGGACAACAAGCTTGCCCTCAATGCGGGTTGGGATCGCGAGATCCTGGCAATCGAGCTGCAAGGCTTGATCGATCTCGATTTCGAGGTTTCTCTGACGGGCTTCACGCTGGCCGAAGTCGATCTGGTCCTCGATCAGGCACGCGATGCATCGCCCAACGCAATAGGCGCAGCGGAAGATCGTGTTCCTTTGCTATCGGACGCCCCACCAATCAGTCGGCCGGGTGATTTATGGGTGCTTGGAAGACATAAACTGCTTTGCGGAGATTCTCGGGATCGATTGACGGTACAAAATCTCGTTGGTCATGACCCAGTCGATCTGATCTTCACCGATCCGCCCTATAACGTTCCGATCGACGGACATGTTGGTGGCCTGGGCGCAATCCGACATCGGGAATTCGCTTTTGCTTCCGGAGAAATGAGCCAGGCACAATTCACCGAGTTCCTCGCAACCACCCTCAGTAATGCCGCCTCTGTCGCCAAGGACGGTGCGATCGCCTTTATCTGCATGGACTGGCGGCATATAGGGGAACTTCTGAACGCTGCGAAAGATGTGTTCTCAGAACTCAAAAACCTCTGCGTCTGGAACAAGACCAATGGCGGCATGGGTAGCTTCTATCGCTCCAAGCATGAATTGGTCTTTGCCTTCAAGAATGGAACAGCACCCCATACCAACAGTTTCGGGCTCGGCGACACCGGGCGATGTCGGACGAATGTCTGGGACTATGCCGGGATCAGCAGTGTGGGCGCCAATCGTATAGAGGAGCTCTCTATGCACCCCACCGTCAAGCCCGTCGCTTTGGTCGCAGATGCAATTCGGGACTGCTCGCGACGCGGCGAAACGGTCCTCGACATATTTGGCGGCTCGGGCACCACGCTGATCGCCGCAGAACAATGCGGCCGTCAGGCGAGGCTTGTCGAATTCGATCCGATCTATTGCGACACGATCATCAGGCGCTGGCAGCAATATACGGGAAAGAATGCCCTGCTGGCCGAAAACGATCTCGATTTTGAGACGATTGCCGATCTACGGCTTCAGACGTCTTCTGTGGCTGCAACAAAAAGCGCAGATACGCGCCGACGATCGGCCGAAAAGCTGTATGGCGAGGCGGAGACGAGCAATGGACGATGACGAATTGAACCGTGGCGCTCTAACAGGCAACGGAATAGGCTACGCGAAGCCACCACAACAAAACCAGTTCAAAAAAGGTCAGTCCGGCAATCCGCGCGGCAGACCCAAGAAAAACAGTTCGGATCTGGCTTACAGTAATCAGCCGGTGCTTCTCGCCGTAAGGTCGCTCGCGTCGCGCAAGGTAACGGTGCGCCAAAACGGCGAGATGAACGAAATCAACATGTCCGATGCCGTGCTCGAAGCAACATTTACCAATGCTGCGAAGGGAAACCCGCGCTCGCAATCCATAGCGATCAATCTGATGCGTGAGGCGGATCAGGCAAGAAACCGTGAGATTCAGGAAAACAACGAATTCTGGCGGGACTACAAGTCCATCATGTCGAAGCGAATGAAAGCGTCCCTAGCGCGCAGGGAGCCTGTTGAGAAAATGCTGCCACATCCCGATGACATTGAAATCCTGCACGGCCAGGAACCACGCTTCCATGGACCGATGTATGAAGGGCAACAGAAACAGCTCGAAGACACGATCGCCTATCGTGATGTGTTGATCCTGCAGGATGCGCTTGACCAGCGGAGCTCGCATCGGCTGGATGGAACGCCATTGACCGAGCCTGGTTCGGCGCTTGTGCTTGCTATGGTGCTCGACAGATGCATTCCGCCACGATTGCGGCTTTCGGATCACGACTGGATTCGTCGCTCCATGAAATATGAAATCATACCCAAGCGCGAGTTGCTCAAGCAGTTGTATGATGCCTGGCGCAGGCTGGGCCGCCCCAAAGCCAGGGGATATGTCTCCGTCAACCTCAACCGAACGGAAACATATTTGTTCGCGATCCAGGAACTCATGTCCGAGCTTTCCTCCGGAGCGTTGGATCCTGCCCGCATGCCCGTAAATGCGCTGGCTGAACGGATTTATGACCTGTTTCATAAGAGGGGACTTGCGAAGTAGGGAATTCCCACGATGCCGCGCCACGCGAAGGAGGATGCATATTAGAGGGTGCGAAAACACAAATCTCAACTAAAGATGAAATTTAGGATGCTTCCATCTTGTTAAAATTGGAAATGCGTGCAACCGATAAGATCAAAGCGCATTTTTAACGGGAAAGATTCGGGGGCTCTGTGTTTCATAAACTTCTGATATGTCTTTTGTTCCTAACAGCAGCTCCAAACCTGGCGTTCGCTGAATCGATCGAAGGTGAACTGTCGTCAATCGATGCCGAAGGCAGAACGGTTTCGCTGATTTCGGGTGAGATATTCGCGGTCGGAGAAGAGATTTCCATCGATTCACTGGTGGTTGGCCAGGTCATCCGGATCAATTGCGAAGATGGCACCACGCATGTCACGTCTATCGATATCGTCGCAGCGGCGGTCGATGAAACACCTCCGACGAACGTGGATGTGGTTGAGCCGGAGGGTGAGGACACATCTGTTGTCGACACGACAGCGACAGATAACACAAGCAGTGATGTTGTTCCGGATACAAATGCGACCGACTCTCAAGACATATCATCCGGCGAGTAGTGCGCGCTCTGATGGATAAGGTCTGATCACTCCACTGCCAGGAAAGCCGGGTTCTAAAATCTGACGCCGGCTCATCTTCAATGTTTCTTCTGAACACAATTTCCAGTTCCAGGATGACGAATATGCGGACTATTGCGAAAAATGCATTCGCTCTCGGCCTGATTACTTCTACGATTGCATCGGTTTTAGCGTTGCCTGTGCAGGCCAAAACAAGCGTGCTTGATGTCGAGCCAGCCGGTAAGGCTGGTTTGTCGGTTCTGGGCAATGCTGATGGTGGGCGATTGCTCGACGATCTCCGCCAAATATCGGCGCGGCCAAAAATTTCTGCTGAATTTGTGCAGGTTGCCGAAAATGAAGACATTCCGGCCTCCACGCAGGAGCCGGCTGGGCCAACCTTGAAACAGCCGAATATCGGGGGGACGGGGACGCTCGACTACAGTTACGATATCGATGTTCCGGAGTTCCGCGGGCTGGAGCCGAAGATTTCACTCAATTATTCCTCGAACCGCAAGGCGAAATTGAGCGGCCTTTATCAAGGATGGCTTGGTTATGCCTGGGGCTTGAAAGGTTTCGACGTTATTGAACGCGTCCGCCAGAACGGAAACATTCCGGCATTTGATGCGGATGATGTATATGCCCTTAACGGAGAGGAGATGCTGCTCTGCAATGAAAATGCGGCGACTCCTGATGTCCCGGTCGCTTCTGGAACAAGCGCTTCCTGCAGCGCTGGCGGGACCCATGTTTCCGAAAATGAAAACTATCTCCGGATCGTGCGGAACTCGGCTGCGAACACCTGGGAGATCACCAATCGAGAAGGCACAAAGATGGTGCTGAAGTCGGTGGGCGATTTTGCGGGTTCGAATGCCTCCGAGGGGACAGATGCCTATGATCTCGCGTTTCGGTCGCGGTGGCTTGTCGCATCGATCACCGATACGAACGGCAACACGGTTCTCTACGACTATGCGTGCGAAGGCTTGCCGGTCTGCTATCCGTCAACTGTGACCTACAACAACACGACCGTCCGGTTTATCCTGGAAGATCGCCCTGACTTTCTGACAATGGCGAACGGTCATACGATTTCGACCATCACCAAGCGGATCAAGACAATCAAGGTTAGTACCAGCGGGATCACAGTCGGCGCATGGCGCCTGTTCTATGAAGCCGCTCCTGAATCTGGGTTGACACGCCTCGCCAAAATCCGGCGCCACGGTATTGGTGCAACCGTCGTTTCCGGTAGTGATGATACGGCTGGCAATGTGACGGGTGGCAACCCGAAACCGGACACCGAGTTCACCTACGCGGACTATCAGGGATTTGAGCAAACACCCACCGATCTCAACAATCTCAAGGGACCAATCCACGATCTTTATACCCTCGACTTGAATGGGGACGGGATCACTGAAATCCTGGAAGAAGATCGCACTTCCGATTTCGATGACACTGCACTGAACTGCGAATACAATCTGTTTCACAGCTTGAATGCGAATAGTGTTCTATCCAAACAATCGCTGCCAAATTTGCCCTGTTTTGGTCGGGTTGGAAGGTATTTGGACGATGAAGTCAAGTTTCCATTGGCCAAATTCAGCCAAGGCCATTTTGGCAGCAATCTGGCTGAAACACAGCTTCTTTTCCGTGACGGTGACAACGTCAATCCCGAGAACACCCAAAGTGGTGCCCAAATTGATTCGGAAGTCAAAAGGTGGGCGATCTTCGCAAAGAACGGTTCGGCGTTTGATGTGACGATCAAAAACTGCTCGGGAACCAATTTGGATCCGAAGACGGTACTTCAGTGCTATAAAGATTATCCGGGGACCCAGGTTGTCGATTATGCCGCTGATGGCCGTGATAATCTTCAAACGTCGCTTTACAATGACGACAATGCGGGGATGTTGGGCGTCGTCAATCTTTATGGTGATGGTCGGCAACAGCAGGTGTTTCAGAGAAGCGCGGGTCTTCGTCTCATCCGCAAACAACTTGGCGACGAGGATGTCGCTCATCCCCAGATGGCCTCAGGCAACTTTTGTTCGCCGCCAGATACGCTATGTCAGTTTGGCGATGTTAACGGAGACGGTGCAGACGATCTAGTTATCATAAGCAAGGAAGTGCAAGGCGTCCAATCGAATGGTCTTTGCAACGAGGATCTCTTACCGCAACCCTGCCCCGTTCATCTTAAGGTTAGCGTTTATTTAAGCCGGGCATCTGCGACTGGTGATAATCTTGCTCAGATTATCGATGAGTATGAAGTGTTCACCGATGAAGCATCATCTTTCGTTCTGGAGAATGCGGCAATTCGCGATTTTGACGGAGACGGGATCTCCGAGATCCTTTTGCAAAAGCCGCGTCTTAAAGACGACACGCAAATTGACGCCAAGAACGCGGAATGGGATTCAAAGAACACAGATAGGCCTTTTGCACTATTGCGCGTGAAGAAGAATTCGAATGGTTATTCCATCTCAAAAACCAATCTTTCAACGACTGCGAGAACATTCGAAGTTGGTGACTTCGACGGCGACGGTCTTCAGGATCTTATATTCAGAAAGGCGTTCCGAGATAACGATGTCGTCATAAAAACGGCGAACTATACCCAAGGGGCAAATGACAATGTAGGGTTCAATCGGACAGGGTATATCAATGCCATCGAAGAAGCTGAAGGCGTTACGCAATACCAACTCCGCGCGGGCAAATCGTCAGTTGCGAACACGCTTCCGGGATTGCTGACCTCTATTCGCTCTGACATGGGCTCGACAACCACCTTCACCTATACGCCATCGACCCAGTTCACCAACAGCTATCTCCCGTTCTCGTTGCCGACGGTGACCATGGTTAAGGTCACGGACGGACGGGGTACGTTTGCCTCGACCAAGTACGAGTATTCCGGTGGCCTTTATGGCATCAGCAGCAAGAAGTTCCTTGGCTACCGAACGGTCACCAAGGTTCTTCCAATGATCGGTGAGGAAGACGCCAATCCCAAGATTAAAACGACCTATAGCCAGGAAGTGCAAAACTATGGGATGCCTGAGGTCACTGCGTATCTAAATGCCGCAGGTGCGAAAAAGCGTGAGGTCACGGAAACCTGGGAACTGAAACTCAGCAAACCCTATCGTACACGGAACACGGCTACAGTCACCGAACTGTTTGACGATGGTATCGCGCGCAAGACGAGGATAGCGCGCGAATTCGACACCTATGGCAATGCAACGGTTGAGAGAAATTTTGGCCTTGTTGCAGATGATGGAAGCAATATCGCAGGTGATGGCTCAAGAACCGAGCGGTTGTTCGCCCCTAACCTGACGAAGTATATCGTCTCTCTTCCTTACAAGGAGACCGTGTTTGACAATCCAAGCAGTGATGGTGAAATAATCGCTGAAACTAAAAATTGGTATAGCGGTCAAAATGATGACCCTCTGACAACACCGCCGAACAATACGAGACTGACAAAAGTCGCCCGCCCGAGAAATGCTTACAACACATCCGTTTGGACCTATACCTACGATTCCTTCGGGAATCGGATCACTGAAACGGATCCTGTCGGAAATCTGAAAGAATGGAGTTACAGCTCCAGTTTCACCAATCTTCCTATCGAGGAGAGGGTGAAAGTTCGTAATGGGTTCTGGTTGACGACGGCTTATTCCTACGGAACCGATGTAGCCAAGGCTTGCCTTTCGCCGGCAACCAAGACCCAACCGAACACATCGACAATAAGTTACACCTATGACGAATATTGCCGGACCACTCTGGAACGAAACGATGTTACCGGTGCTTCGACCAGCATCAGCTATGAGGGCGAGGGCAATTTCGATGCATTGCTGAATGCCGGCTTCAGCAATGCTCCTAGGGTGATCACAAAGACGCCATTGCCGCCGGCGGCGAACGGCGATGCTCGGACCACTGAAAAGACCGAGTTCGTTGATGGCTTCGGGCGCATCTATCGATCTGTGACGACGGGCAGCAGCAACTCGCCGACCGCCATTGTGGAGACCGAATATGATCGACGTGGCAATGTGTCACAAACTTCCCTGCCACATGAGCCCAATGCCACGACAATCTATTGGACCGTCAACGCCTATGATTGGGACAATCGTCTGACGAAAACGACCCATCCTGGTGGCAATAACAGTCGAACGCTGACCTATTCTTTGCCTTCGAGTTATACGCTCGCAAACACGGACAATGTTGTGCTCAGCAGGATCGTTACCGAAGATGAAGTTGGAGATAAGACAGAAACAAACATTTCCACGGATGGTGATGTTGTCGTCGTGAGGAGGAAAGGCGCGACTGAATCGGCATTTAACCTGATACATGGCGCGACCTATGATCGCCTTCGCCGCCTGGTTGGCGTCAAGGATCCCGGTGGGGCTCAATGGAGCTATGCCTATGATCTTCTTGGCAACCGCAAATCGGCGAACGATCCCGATATGGGGACGTGGACCTATCAGTATGACGACGCCAGCAGGCTGGTGTCTCAAACCGATGCTCGTGGCAAAATCACGACAATCGACTACGACGGCGCTGGTCGTGTTTTGACCAAAGTCGCCGACGGCGCAACGATTACGAAGAACATCTATGACGATACGACCACAAGCGCCTACAATATGGGGCAGCTGACTTCGACGGCGAATGGGCTGAATGTCAATGCACTGAACTATGCCTTGAGCGAGTTCACCTACAACGCCAACGGTGATGTGACGAAAAAGGTTGCCAGTATTTCCTATGCCGCCGGTAGCTATATCAAACATGCGGAGAATACCTTCTACCATGCGGCATCCAAACTCATCATGCGCAAGTCTTATTCGGCGCAGAGAATCGAGAATGGAAACACCTATAATACTGGATCGGCTCTCGATGTCGGGACGGCGGAGGATCCCTGGACCTACAATCTCAAGGGCCAATTGCTCACAATTCCGAGCTACGTTAAGGAAACCACCTACGCGATCGATGGTCAAACCGCTTTCATCAAATATGGCAACAACGTCACGACCGATTTCAGCTATTCTGACACGCGGCGTTGGCTGACGCGTCTGACAACCCAGAAGGCAGACGCAACCAAACTGATCGACAACGTCTATACGCGTGACGCAGTGGGTCGGATTACGGCAATTGCCGGCAATACGCCGCGAGAATCCTGGACCTACACCTATGATGGGCGTTCGCGGCTGGCGACTGCAACCAATCAGAACGTCGCTAGTCTGACAGAAACGTTCACCTATACCGACAACAACAATATGACTAAGCGTAGCCGCGGTCTGAACCCCAATAGCCCGGTTCCTGATCCGTTAAACTTGACATATGGAACGACGACGCGCCCGCATGCGGTTGTCGAGATAGAGGGTAGGGAAATTGTCTATGACGACAACGGCAACACCACAGACGATAAAGAGCGCACCTATACGTGGGATGGTGCAAATCGCCTGAAGACTGTTGTCAAAGATGGCGTAACCACCACTTTCGCCTATGGAGGCGATGGCGCGCGCGTCAAGCAGTATAACAGCAACGGCAAGATTACTCTTTATCCGGACGCGAATGTTGAGGTCGCCTATGATCCCGGCGCCAACTCCTGGACGTTTACCCGCTATCCCCATCTCGACGTAAAAATCGAGGGCACGCGCCCGGTCTACCTGCATCGCGATCATCTTGCCTCCGTGCGGATGACAACGACGACCGGTGCGGCAACAGAGGATAATGTGATCTTTGCTGCTTTTGGCGAACCGACGAAGGGTTCGGCCGGCAACGCGGGAACGCCCGTTTCCGCAAGCGATCTCCTGACCCAGAAATCCTATATCGGCGAACGTTATGACGTCGATACCGGGCTCATGTATCTCAACGCCCGCTACATGAACCCGGTCACGGGACGGTATATTCCGCCAGACACGGATAATCCGCGCCATTGATGGCCGATGCCAGGGTCGCATGCGTGCGACCCTGTGCCCTCCAGCATTCCCTTCGAAAAGAGCGCGCCAGCTGCAAGCGGCGCACCCAATCGTAACGACTTTGATCTGCGAGATAGATTGATATGAGAAATTTGGGACAGTCGATTATATCGAAGCTAGCCTGCCTTTTGATCGCCGCCTGCATGATGGCCGTGACATTCGGCACGTCTGCCAATGCGCGATTTATTTCGCCCGATGATTGGGAACCGACAAAGGAGGGCGTTGGGACCAATCGGTATGCCTATTCTGAAAATGATCCGGTCAACAATAGTGATGCAAATGGGCACGCTGATATATTTGTCGGTGGCTTTATGGATAAGGAAATATCAAATATAGTCAAACAATATGCGGAGCAACATAAGGCGTATTATAATAGTATTGGCGTAAAAAGAGATGTAAGATACTATGATCATAAAGAAAAAGATAAAATAGAAAAAGCAATAAAGGAAATCGCGAAGAAAAATGAGCCGATAAATATTGTTGGACATAGTTGGGGGGCGACAACCGCGGCGAATGCAGCTCGTAATGCAAAGCAAAAGATCGACAATCTAATTACTGTGGATCCAGTTGGCGTGGAGGGCCTTGGCAAGAAAAAGCCAAACTTTATCGATAATTGGGTAAATGTTGAGGCCAAGCCCCCAAAAGGAAATTTTAGCGATGCAATCGCAAGAGCTGGTAATTTGGGAAGGGGTGTGTCGTTTCTTCCAACAAAAACAGCGGATAGGAATGTTATAACAGATGCGCACCATGAGCAATTTGGTCCTATGATGAATCTTATAGGGGCTAAAGAAATTTTGGAACGGTCTTATGAAAAAAAAGAAAACAGCGTTGGTGTGCCAGAAGTGGATAGGTCAACGACCGAGATGCAGGCGCAATAGGGGTGTTTATATGACCAATACTAGGTTAGCATTCGCTTTACTATTAGCCATTATGGTTGCTGGTTGTACAGTGATGATTGACACGAAATTTGAACCTGTAGGTGTAGTTAACAGTAAGCCGGGTTCAAATATCTATCCCGATATTTCCGTCAATTCGACATGGATGAAATACGACGCCGTCATAGATAAGGATATTCTTTATTCTGCTCGTAGATCGTCAGCAACTATCTCTATAGAGTTGAACGATTGCAAAGGGCTTCATATTTATAATCTTGATCTATATGTAAAAGATGTTTCCATCTTTCAAGTCGGATCAATGGACGGGCGTGTTTTCGACTCAATCTTAAGTTCACCAAGTAAGAACGTAATCGTCAGTTTCTACATAAAAACTGATATGATAAATCGGAGCAGAAATAGTCTATGTGTAAAATTTCGCGGCGGTGGCCCTTTGGGACCAAAAATTTCTAGTAAATTATCCATTCTAAAATGACTACGCCTAATGCGTCGCCTCTCTGATCACATGCCATTGGTCCATTCTCTTCGACCGATGGATTTACAGAGACGGTATTCACCTGACAGTGCTGCGGCTTGAGGCGGGTTCATGCGGCGCGTGTTTCGTTTTGCGCTGAAGCCTGTTTTTGCGCTGTTGTTGGCTTGCTTCCTTTCGTTTTTTGCGGGGGGCAGGACGGACTTTTTTGTCAGCCCGTCGATGAAGGCCTGAAGTTGCGTCCGACCGTCCATGTTGCTGCCCTGGTGGGAGCGTTTTGCGTTATAGGCGACGGGCCAGTCGTTACGAACTGCCGCGGTTTTTCGATCATTGAATGCATCTCCGATTCATCTCTAAACGCCCCGATCGGCAATCCTGTTGATAATCCTGAAGTTCTGCTGATTCCGGCTTTCCCGCCATGTTCGAAAAACCTACTCTTTGCGCTGTACTCGTGGAGCGAGCATGTGCGTAACTCAAAATATGCAACGATACTAACATTTGCAATTCTATCGGGTTGCGCGTCTGATCAGTCGGAAGATCGTTGGCAGTCGCTGATGGATGGTGTCGGGCAGAACAAGGCCTTGAGCCACAATGATGGTAGTCGCACAAAGGTCGTGCGCAACAATCAGCAACTCGCATCGAATGAGCCTTTCATCGTTCCCGGCAGCGGTCAGTTTGTCAGTGACAACAGAGCGGCAATCTCGCACGCGATCGTACCGGAAGACGGGGGCTATACGCTCAATCTGGTTGGCGCCCCCATCGCGGAGGTTGCGAAACGCGTTCTCGGTGACATCATGGCCTATAATTACATGGTCGATGCGCGGGTAAAAGGCGAAGTGACCTTGCAAACCACCAATCCGGTATCAAAAGATGCGCTGATGGAGGTTTTGGAGACGGCCCTTGCTGTCAATCATGCGGCAATCGTCAAGCGAGGCGATCGCTACGATATCGTACCGGAATCGGAAGCCTTGAAATCCGCTCCGACGATCGATGTTTCAGCAACTGATGCCAAGGGGCCGGGTTTGCGCTTGCAGGTCGTTCAACTGCGCTACATCTCGGCGGCGGAAATGAAGAACATTCTTGAGCCGATCACCCAGAAGGGGACTGTGCTCAAGATCGACAGCAAACGGAATTTCCTGCTGGTCGCCGGTAACTCGGCGGAATTGAAATCGGTTCGCGATGCTGTGGGTGTTTTCGATGTCGATTTCATGAAGGGAATGTCGGTCGGGCTTTTCCCGCTGAAAACTGCCAAGCCAACGGCACTGGTTGTCGAACTCAACACGGTTTTCGGCCTCGATGCCGGTTCGAAAACAATCCGGTTTCTGCCGAACGAGCGGTTGAATTCGGTGCTCGCGATCACGTCGCGGCAGGAATATCTGCCGAAGGTTGCCGCCTGGATCCGCAAGCTGGACCGGATAGCGGAAACCAATGACGAGCAGTTGTTTGTCTATGAAATCCAGAACCGTCCGGCGCAGGAACTGGCAACGGTGCTCCAGTCAGTGCTCGCAACCGGTGAAACGGCACAGAAAACGACAAATGTTGCACCCAACCTGACGCCTGCTTCCTACACCGCAGATCCAAACGCGAGTGAAGGCGAGCAGCCGCTCAATGCAGCGGATCAGTCTGCCACCGTGAGTGAAAGCGAGGTATCCGCACCGAGGATTGTCGCCGATGTCGAAAAGAATGCGCTTCTGATCTCGACAACCGCACGCGAATATCGCCGGATCGAACGCATTCTCGAGCAGCTCGATGTCATGCCGACGCAAGTGTTTCTGGAGGCGATCATAGCCGAAGTGACGCTGAACGATCAGCTGAAATTTGGCCTGAGCTGGTATTTCGAGCAGGGATCGAATGCCTACACATTGACGGATACATCGAACGGGGTCCCTACGCCCTCGTTCCCCGGCTTCTCCTGGACCTTGTCTGCCAAGGATGTTCAGTCGGCGCTCAATGCGATTTCGAGCGTGACCAAGGTCAAGGTCATTTCCTCACCGAATTTGATGGTGACCAACAACCAGAAGGCAACGCTTCAGGTCGGTGATCAGGTTCCGATCGTCACCCAGACCACGGCCAATACAACCGCCGGAACCTCGGCGATCGTCAATTCGATCGATCTCAAGGACACTGGTATCATTCTCTCGGTGACGCCCCGCATCAACAGTTCGGGTCGGGTTATGCTCGATATTCAGCAGGAAGTCAGCGATGTCGTGCAGACGACAAGCTCCGGCATCGATTCTCCGACAATCCAGCAGCGCAAGCTCAGCACCCGGGTTATGGTCAATGACGGCGAAAGCCTCGCTCTGGGTGGGCTCATTCAAGAGCGGAAGGGACGCACGGAAAAGAAACTGCCGGTGCTCGGCGATGTGCCGCTCGTTGGCAATGCCTTCAAATCCAAGCTCGATACGATCAGCAGAACGGAGTTGGTGATCTTCATCCGGCCGCGCGTGATCAGGAGCACTGATGAAGCCCGCCAGATCACCGATGAGTTTCGCCAGAAGATGGATTTCGGTCAGTCCGACACAGCATCAAAACGCATCAAGCGGGATGCGAACAGGTTGCTCCAATGACGGCTATATTCGTGTCCGGGATGGCGTTGCTGGCGATCCAGTCTGCATTTATTGCTGTCTATGACTTCAGGACGCAGACCATACCGGATCTGGCCAATCTGATGCTGGCCGGTTCCGGTATTCTGGTGCAGTTGCAGCGTCCGGTACCGTTTATAGCGATCATGATCAGCATGTTCGCCTTCTTCCTGTTTTTCTGGAGTATCCGGACGCTGCATTGGCGCCTTACAGGGCGCATTGGCCTCGGGCTGGGGGATGTGAAGATGGCTGCCGCAGCAGGGGCATGGCTGCCAATCAGCGCACTTCCGGGTTTCATCGGAATGGCTGCCGGAACGGCTCTGGTCGCCGCGTTTGCTATGTCTTTATCAACGCGTTCCATTCAACTGACGCGCCGTATCCCCTTCGGCCCATTCCTCGCACTCGCGCTGATCTGCTGCTGGGTGCTCGATATGGCCACAACCGGCTGGGAGCCCATCTATGGATTTTGAACAGCGAGAACGGGACATCCAGAGAGCGGGAAGGCGGGCAACGGATGCAGAGGCCGGTTTCTCGCTGGTTGAACTCCTCGTCGTCCTGGCGATCATCGGCCTCTTGTCGGCGCTGGTCGCCCCCCGGGTGTTGAACTATCTGTCGACCGCTAAGGTCGAGACGGCAAAGATTCAGATCAAGAATCTGCAAAGCGCATTGGAACTTTTCTACATCGACGCTGGACGTTACCCAACCAATGACGAGGGTTTGAGTGCGCTGGCTAAGAAACCCGCCGATGTTACAGCTTGGAGCGGCCCCTACCTCAAGGACGCGGATATGCTCAAGGACCCCTGGGGTAATGCCTTTCTCTATAGCGCGCCGGAAGATGGTGGAGAGGCGCTTGTCAAATCTCTCGGACGTGACGGTCGGGAGGGGGGAAGCGAGCTCGACGAGGACTTGCCCTAATGGCAGAGCTTGCGATCGGCAGACCAGCGCCGCCGCCCATCTGGTTGGAGGCTTTGGCCTGGTTTGGCAGTCAGATAAGTGCTCTGGTGAGGCTTGATCGAACGACGGTCGATCGTTCCAATCCTGGGGAAAGACTGCCGACGATCCGGATTGCGCGGAATGGTGTGACGCTCGGCGTTTCCCAGTCTCATCCTGACGGCGCTTTGGCGGGATCGCTGCAGGATGCGCTTCAATCGTTGAAATCGGACCACGTGAAAAACGTCGCGCTTTACCTTGAGGAAGACCGGTACCTCAAGCGCAGTCTTTCAGCGCAGCGACTGCCTTTTGCCACCGCTCAACGTATGGCGGAGTTGGATGTTGCAGCGAATACGCCCTTTGCTCTGGAGGATGTCTATATCTTCTTCCCCTCGCGTTTTGGTGAGGGGGGCACCGCCTATTTCCTGGTTGCAAAAAAAATCCTGAATCCAGTCCTTCAGGAGGTTTTGGATCACAGAATTTCGATCAGTTCGGTCCTGTTTGCGGTTGGAGACCGGACCGAAGCGCTGAATTCCTACACATTGAATTCAATGTTCTTTCGGAAGCGGATGAGATCGAAGCTTGTGCTTCAGTTCGCCTTCTATGCCGCCGTTCTAACCCTGATGCTATTTCCGATAATCAAGACATATCAGGCGATGATCGAAAGCCTGGACAACGTGACTGCCCAAGTGGAGGCGCTCAAGCCAAAGGCTATAGAAGCTCGACGAAAATTCAAACAAAGAGACGAACTGCTTTCGAACTTCAAGTCATTCACCAACAGGAAAAATGCCTATGAACCAGTCGTGCGTACAGTCGAGACTTTGAGCGCATTGCTTGACGACGGAACCTATCTGATCAGCCTGGCGGTAAATGGCAACAAGGTAAGCATAAGGGGTTACTCCGGGTCTGCCGCTGGCATTGTTCCCGAACTGAGCGGAAATGGGTACTTCAAGTCCGTTCGATCGACGTCGGCGTTTTTGAAGGTCCCGGGTCGCGACGGAGAACAATTCAGCTTTGAGCTTGAGGTTTCCGATGGTCGCTGAACTGATGGCGCGATTGTTCAGTACATCACAACGGTTCCAACGCAATCTGGCGCTGTCCATTTCGCTGGCGCTTTGCCTGGCTGCTTTCATGTTGGTCTGGGGCGGTGTTTCGCTTCTGTCACGTACCTACGACGAGCTTCAGGACGCTAGAGTTCAGCTCGGAAATCTTCAGCGATTGGATGCGGCGGCCAATGCGCTCAATCAGGCTACGCTTTCTGATGGCAATGAAAGAGTCCAGGATTTCTTCACCGGTGCCAACAGCGATGTCGTCGGCGCGAAACTCCAGGCGTGGTTACAGGAAACGGTCGATGAACTCGGCGGTCAACTGGCGTCTTCCGAGGTCGTTAACATGAGTTCGAAAAACACGGTCTCCGTCGCTGCAGACATAGAGGGTTCGTGGAAATCGCTCCAGAATCTGCTGGTCAGAATTGAGACCTCACGGCCGGCTCTATTCGTCGAGAATCTGAACATTGTCTCAAACGACTATGACGACAGAGCCGGGGAGCCGAGCTTGAACATGCATATTGTGTTTTCCGGAATCCGCAATCCGGTGGCAGATGCAAAAGAGGGCTCATGATCGGATGGTTCAAATCGATCCTGGTTCTCCTGTGTCTGGGTGGCATCTCAGCCCTCGGTCTGTTTGTGACGTTTGAGACGACACCGCTTGCGCCTGAACACCGGTCATCGGAGGAACCGAAAGTCAAAGCAGCTCTCTCGGACACAAGCTCTGTTTTGCGCGACGAAGAGTTTGGGGCGACCTTTGGGCGTCCGCTGTTCAGCCCAAGCCGACGCCCCTATGTTGCGCCGGAGGTGGTCGCTCCGGTTGTTGATGAAGCCTCCGAACAAGAGCCGGAAGAGAACATCGAACGACCCCGCAATCTTCGCCTGTTGGGTGTTGCATCGCAGGGCAGCGGGTTTGTCATTCTGATCACGAATCGCGAAACGGGTGAAACCCGATGGTTGAAGCCCGGGGATGAATTTAACGGATGGCGCCTCGACAAAGCCTCCATGGATCACGCCGAGTTTTCGTGTCTTGGCGCAAAGCGAGACAATTGCTCCTATCCGCTCAGTCTTTACGAGGCGACAAATGCTGAGCAAAGGTAACTCTCGTGACGGCTATGTCATGATCGCGGTTGTGGCGTTTTCTCTTTTCCTGATCCCGGTCATCATTGGTTTCACACGCTCGATCCAGTCTGCCAGCCACCAATCGCGCGCCAGCATTGACAAAAGTCGCTTGGAGTTTCTCGCACTTGGTTTGAGCGATGCGGTTGCTTACCGGGCTGCGTTTGACCGAACGCATGAGGAGAAATATCCGGGCAATAAGGCCAACTGCCGATATGGAAATGATCTGGTGATCTTTTCAGTCGAGGAGCATAGCGGAAAAATCGATATCAATCACGCCGGCTCCGCGTTGCTGATGGCGGGATTCCGGGCGATGGGCTTTGGCGAGCCGGAGGCCGGGTTTCTTCAGGGCTACGTTGAAAGCTATCGGAGTGGGCAATCCACGGCCGAGAGCAACCTGTCGCAGGCGGAGCTCTCGAGACTCAAGGGAGCGCCATTTGAAAATGTCGAAGAGCTGAATGATATCTTTTATGTCAAAGGTTTCTCGCCCGGCAAATTGCCTTCTTTCTTCTCCGCCTATCGCAGATCCAGGCTCGTAAACATCAACGCGGCACAGCCCGAGTTGCGTGACTTCATTTTGTCCGATCAATCCTTGGCAGAAAATGCAATTGAACAAGACGATGAAGGAGAACCATTCGATGTGCTGATCAATGTAAAAATGTCTGGCAAAGACGGCGTTACTCTAAGAAACACCTATCGAAACGATCATGGCGACATCAGATTGCTCGTTTCGACGGTCGGCGCGACAGGTGCCGAAACTTTAGGTACGAAGGCGCCCGTCGAAAATCGCGTGCCTTTGCCGGAGTGCATGGCTCTTCTCGGGTTCGGATCGGGATTGCCGAAAAATGACTAAGGACCCGGGCTTTTCCGTGGACGGGATGTTGGCCTATCTCGTTGCGAATGGATCAATGAGCGCTGAAGGCGCCCAGCGTGTGAAAGCCGTCATCAAGGCGACCAATCAGGCTGTCGACATCGTGATCACGGAACTTGGTCTGATGAAGGAAGATGCCTTCCTGAAGCAAAGCTCAGACTTTCTCGGATTGCCATTGTTGGAAGATTTTGATGCGGACCATTTGGCTTCGCTCGTAAAGACGATCGGAATCGATTTCGCTACCGACAATGCTATCTTCCCGATTGCCCGGGATGATGACGGGCTGACGCTCGCGACCGCCAATCCGTTCGATCTGGATGCCTTTGCGGCCACTCGCTATTTCTTTGATTGCCCGGTCCAAACTGTCCTGGCGTCACGAGCCAAACTCAAGGAACTGGAAGAGGTTGCTCGTCTTCATCTGACTCGCCACGATGCCGATCCTTCAGTTGGCGGTGAGGCCGAGGAGGCGCACAGCGATGACCTTGAACGGTTGCAGGATATCGCGCTCTCTGCTCCGGTCGTCAGCCTGGTAAATCGCATCATACAAAGAGCGCTCGAAGAAAATGCGACCGATATCCATATCGAGCCGCTGGAGGAACGCGTTCAAATCCGCTTTCGGCGGGATGGGATCTTGCGGGTCGCTGAAACGGCACCGAAACTCATGCATGCCGGCATTGTTTCACGCATCAAAATTCTCTCCAGATTGAACATTGTCGAACGACGTCTGCCGCAAGATGGGCGAATGCGGTTGTCGATACGGGGCGAGGAAATTGATTTTCGTGTTTCGGTGGTCCCCAGCGCTCATGGCGAAACGCTGGCGCTGAGACTCCTCAGAAAGAACGGTGTTTCCCTCGAACTTGCGTCTTTGGGATATGATGAGCCATCCCGGCGCCAGATCGAGAGTTTTGCAAAAATGTCGAATGGTGTTTTTGTTATCACCGGTCCGACGGGGAGCGGCAAGACAACGACACTTTATGCGCTGGTTTCGCTCATAAACCGCCCAGACATCAAGATCTTCACTGTCGAGGACCCGGTTGAATACCGGATCGAAGGCATTACCCAGTTACAGGTCGAAGCCGCACTTGGTCTCGATTTTGCGACAGCGTTGCGTTCGATCCTCCGACAGGATCCGGATGTTATCCTTGTTGGAGAAATTCGTGACCAGGAGACCGCCCAGATCGCCATGCGAGCAGCATTGACTGGCCATCTGGTGCTGACAACACTTCATACCAACAGTGCTGCAGGAGCTTTGACGCGTCTGATCGACATGGGCATCGAGCCCTATCTGATTGGCGCGACGGTGCGGGGTGTTCTCGCGCAGCGCCTGGTGCGCACCTATTGCACATCATGCCGCGGGACAGAGCCGCAACCAACCTGTCCAGATTGTCGTGGGTCCGGCTATTCGGGCCGCACGGTCATCCATGAGCTTCTCACTGTTGATGAGACTGTGGCATCGATGGTCACCTCCGAGGCTACTGAGGCGGAAATCGCAGCCTCGTGCAAGAGAGCCGGATTTGTGACGCTCGCGGAATGCGGAAAAAGCCTGGTTGAAAAGGGGAAAACCTCGATTGAAGAGCTGGCGAGAGTGCTTGGAAGCGGGGTTTCTTCGTGACCCAGTTTCATTATCGCGCAGTGAAAGATGGCAGGAAGGTCGATGGTGCTATCGAAGCCGGGTCGGTGAATGAAGCCGGGCGAAAACTGGCGAAAGCAGGGATTCACCCCTACCAGATTTCCAGTGAGCCGGACAAAGGAACCAACCTTTTTAAACAAGGTTTTCCGTCGTTCACACGTATCAAGTACGGTCAGTTTTTCTATGATCTGAGCATTTTGCTGCAGGCAGGCTTTAACATCGATGCAGCCCTGACGGCCCTCACATTCAGCGTGCGAAATGCGAGATTGATGGATGCGCTCAAGCAGATTGTTGCTGAGCTTCGTATGGGACACAGGCTTTCAACGGCATTCGCAAACGCGCCCAATTTACCCGAGAGCATAATTCCGCTGCTGGAGAGCGGTGAAAACTCCGGACGGCTGGAAAAGGTGATCTCCGCAATTGCCACGGACCTCCTGGAGCAGGAAGCCCGTCGTGCTGCTCTTTGGGGGGCACTTGCCTATCCCTTGTTCCTCCTCGCCGCCATGGTGATGGCCATTTTTATGGTGACATTCTATCTGGTGCCTTCCCTCTCGCCGATCTTCGACAATGCGGAAGAAAAAAAGCCGTTCCTTCTGGTTTTCCTGTCAGCAATCAACAATGCGGTGAGAAGCAATTTTGATTTGATCTTCATAGCATCGGCCCTGATCATAGCGGTACTGGTCATGGCGGTTCGACGACCCACCTTTAGGGCACGTTGGTCCGGAATGATCGGCAGGCTTCCATACTTTGGGGCTATACGGCGCCAACAGGCATTAGCCAGATATTTACAGGCCGCAGGCCTCCTGACTGCCAATGGTGTACCGTTCAGTCAGGCTTTGAGCCTTGCGGTTCGCGCCTGCCCTGTCGCCTATTTCCATCCTCTGTTGCAGGACGTCCGGAACCGGGTCGTCAAGGGGGAGGGCTTTTTGCAGGCTGTAAAATCGGTCCGGCTCCTCGATGATTCCACTCTGGCGCTGCTTGCTGTCGGTGAACAAGCCAATCGGTTACCCGATATGCTCGAGCGTTCAGCAAGATTGCTGGATCGGGATGTGAAGACGAAACTGGATCGCCTCGTTAGTGTAATCTCGCCTGTGGTCACCATCGGCATGGGCATTCTGGTTGGCGGATTGATCGTCTCCGTCATGAGCGCAATTCTCAGCATCAACGATGTGGCTCTGCAATGAAGCGCCCCTCACCGGAAGATCGGAATGCCGGCTTCAGCCTCATCGAAATGGTGGTGGTTCTTGCCATAACAGCCCTCGTGTTTTCCATCGGAACGCTGAGCTTGACGGCGTTGCGGCGGCTGAAGGCGACCGATCAGTATGCATCCGAGATCACAGCCCTCATGAACGACGCTAATGCGAGGGCGCTGAATGTCGGAACCGAGCAATCTGTAACGATTGATCTTCAGAGGAAACAGTTCTTCGACAAAATCAGCCCAGTCATTGAGTTGCCGGCCGCATTTGGGCTCACAGTGAAGCTGGGAAAAGAAACGATCACGGACACGCGTCTGCTTCAAGTCTATTTTTTGCCAGACGGTACCTCCTCCGGCGTTGAAATAGCGCTGAGCGGCCCTGACGGTCGAAGCGTAACCGTCGTGACCAATTGGTTGACGGGACTAAGCCAACGGTCGCTCAGCCATGGCGAATAGGGAAGCTGGCTTTACATTGATCGAGACGATCGTTGCATTTGTGATCTTGTCGCTGGTCCTTGGGGCGACGAGCGTTTCGGTTGGCTATGCGATGAAAATGTTCCGCCGCGCGCAAGACTTGCGTATCGCCGAGCAACTGGCCCAAAGGCTGATTGCCGAACACTTTGTTCGGACCGCAGGACCCGAGAAAACCGAACGCGGAACAGATGGAAAGCTGGTATGGGCCATCCGGCGAGTGGATGTTTCTGCAGCCAAAGATCAGCCAACAAAGCTCATCTCCTTTCGGCTGGATGTGTCTGATAAGTCCGGTCGGGCTCTGGTGCAATATCAGAGCTATTACATCTCGGCTCCCCAATGAACGCGCTGAAGACCGACAATCGGTTCCTATCATCGACACTTGGTCTTACGCGTTCCGGGAGGTCCCAACAGGATCTGGATGAGAGCCGTCCGGTAGCAAAGGCGACTGCAGATGGTTTCACGCTTATCGAGATCTTGATCGTTCTTGCATTGACGTCGGTGATGGCAGGCCTGGTATTTGCAATGATGATCCAGATGCGCCCGATCGTCGCGATTGAGCAGCGGGCGCAGGCGCAGAACAGGCTCGAACGCGTCGCCGATGTAATCATGGCGGATGTCCGCAATGCACTGACACTTCCATCAATCGAAGGTGACAGGCGCGCGCTCCTGTTTGGAGGACCACATCACATAGCCTTCGTTTCTATCGTGCCCACTGGCTTCAAGGCACGGGGCTTGCGCCAGGTGCGCTATGAGATGGAAGCCGGGGGGGATTTGGTCCGTTCAATAGCGCCGCGTCGGGTTTCCGGAGCAAAGGACGCAAGCACCGTCCAACGAGATATCTTGCTGTCCTCTGTGGCCGGGATGCGGCTTCGCTATCTTGTCCGCAAGAGCAACAACGAAATTGAATGGCTCGACGACTGGAAGGCTGAGGATCGCTTGCCTGATGCTGTCGTATTGCAGATATCGGCTAAAGAAAACGGAAACCTATTCCGAGCGGGTGCAGTTGTTTGGAGGCCGGCTCGTTAATACCAGCGCTCATTGAAATTGACTCACGGGATTCCGATTTCGGGCAAATCATGATTCAACATGGCGGAAGGAGATTTCGCCATGGGAACAGCGCTTGATATTCGCCGAGACTACACGGCTGCGGACTTGCGACGGCTAGAGTATCCGTTTTGATCAAGGGTGTCTTGGCTCCCATTTTTGATTTTTCCGGAGCAACGCGTTTGCGAGGACGAT